>NZ_JAGJEA010000001.1 GCF_018100805.1 Aquimarina sp. MMG016
TACTGTATAGGTATAGACACCTGCACCTGCGAGTGTCGGAGTCCAGGTTCCACCAGTATCGGCTCCACTTAAGGAAGCATTTAGTTGTGCTAAGGTCACTGTGTCTCCTGCACAAATAGCAAAGTCTGTTGTTGTTCCTGCTTCGGGTGGTATCTGTACTGTGATTGCTACAACATTGGTTTCCAGAGAACAGGAAACGCCATTCAATGTATTTGTATCTATACGTTTGAACCAAGTGTCTTGTGTAACAGTAGGGCTGTCATAGGTTGCGCTAGTTGCTCCTGTAATATTAGCAAAGTCGGTTGCTGTAGCACTTGTGGTACTGCTCTGCCATTGATAGGTTACCGTACCAGAATCCACGCTGGTTACAGTATTGACAGTAAAAGCTACTGGATCATCGATGGCACAAACATTTTGGTCTCCGGCAATAACACCAACATTAATTTGACAATTATCCCTAAAAGATAAATCACTATCCAGGGGCACTGGAGTTGGGGCAGCATCACTATCAAAATCTCCAAAACTGGATTGTAAATTGGCAATATCTCCTGTCGTTACTTTATCATTAACATCCCAATTTGTGGTATTATCTACAGTATCAAAAAGATTATCAATACCATCCCCATCATCATCTGTAAATGTGACAATGGCATTGTCGGGATCTCCATTCTCTGCGATGTCTAATACCGTATCATCATCTGTATCTGTATCTAAATAATCAGGCAGATCTTCCGTTGCATTGTTATCGGTGTCTACAGGATCAAGTCCAGGATTACCTCCATTGGTGGTTAAATAAGCATTGTTTACACCACTATTTGTAATGTATTGCGCTGGAGTGGTTACTGTTGGTGCTATATAGTCTGTTGTGGTTTGTGCTTCTACATTATCGGGGATTCCGTCATTGTCTGAATCTAAGTCTAAACTATCTGTAATTTGATCTCCATCTGTATCTTTTAAGATACAAATCTCCCCAAGCATAATTCCGAAAGGGTTATTCGCACCACCACCGCCATTGGTATCTATAAAATCGAAAGTGAATGTTAACTCTGTAAATGGCAAGTTACTTACAAATTTTAACAAACCACTTGTACTGGCATCGGCTCCACCTAGATCTGCGGAAAAAACACCACTATTAAAGTTTGTTGACACACCTGTACTTGTATCGGTATGAGTAATCGATAAATTTCCACCACCATTAATAGCAAAATTTCTAAGAGCTTCTTCTCCGTCAACATTGTTGTTTACAAAACTTAGATCTAATATTATCGCATTCACAGGAGCAGAAAAAGTCATTCGATAATCTCTATCAATAGTACCATTAGATGTTCCAAAACGATACCCTAAACCGACATCATTAGTTACAAGATTATCTGTTAGGTTTTCTAAAGTTACAGTAGAACCATCTGTAGCAGTATATACTTGAGGATCTCCAGAACCTGACGCTATTGTTGTGGTAACAATTGTTCTATTGATATCACAATTATCTTCTTCAGTATCCAAAATTCCATCGTTATCATCATCTACATCTGTTACATCTGGAATATTGTCTCCATCTGTATCTATAAAAGAAGTAGCAATCGAGAACAAAGCATTATTGGCAAAATCTACATCTACTTCCCAAAGATCTCCTGAAACGTTTGTTAAAGCCGTTGGTGTTTCATCCGAAAGCTCACCATCATCATTGGTATCTACTACAATAAAATAAGCTGTTCCGCTTATCAAATTTGGTACATCAAAATCACCATCTGCTACATCAAATTGAACTTTTACTGCACCTACTGCTCCGGCCTCTTTAACTTTCCAAGTTCTGGTAAGTACTTGATAGTTTTCTGGTGCACCAGTTGCAGTCCAAGTAACTGCTCCATTATCATTACCCCAGTATAGATGTTCTTGATCGTTGGTAAATGCCGTAGTATTCGCAGCATTTGTGGTTTCGATAGCACTTAATCCCATCGCAATAATTGCATCTGTATTATTGGATTTGGATTGACGCTGGTCTTGACAAGATTGATCATCTCTTCCAATACCTGCGATGTCGTTAGCATAGGTGGCATCTATTCCATCAGTATCAAATAAAGTGACATCATCACTAGCTACATAATCATGGGATAATGTGATTCCGTGTTTTTGAGCTAAATAAGTAGCTACTTTGATATTGTCTGCTTCAGAAAGTACCTGACCATACACAATCATTTCTGCAAGGCTTCCTATAAAAGGAGATTCTGAGGTATTATCTGTTTTATGTCGATACCCCAGAGACATAGCACTTAAAACAGTTTCTAATTCTCCTGTAAAAGTAGCCGTATTTGCCTGAGTACCGTTTCTATAATTTATTAGTGTCCAATTAAAGCTGCCACTGTCATTTCTACTGGCCACAATGAGTGTGGGTTCTGTGACATCCAAACCACCTGTTAATGCATTATCTGCACCTCCTGCTGCAGCAGAATTAACTTGGTCCGTTTGACCATCTACCGTAATAGAAGGGTTTGTACCCGCTGTCGGTAAAGTTAAATCTGCTTCTTGAGACCATACAACGCCTGCGGGAGTTCCTTGTACTACTAACCATATTGTATATAGGTTATTCGGATCTAAAACAGATTTGGTAGCTTCGTATAAACCTTGTGTTCCATCAAAAGAAACCGTTGGGTTATAGTTCCAAAGATTGGTTGTTGTATTATATGTAGGCCCAGATGTAATTCCTGTTGCCAAACCAGTATTGACAAAATCAACCCCAGCACCAGATTGGTCTGCCCAATTGGTTACTTCACCGGCTGTATCGGTTACATCTTTTGAGGCTTTGATCCATAATTTGATACTGGATGCAACTCCACCTGGAGAGATAGAAGTACCTAAAGCGTAAGACCCTGAAATTCCGTCTATGAAAGCTTCGTATACATAAGTTGTAGCACTAATTTCTGTAGCAACTCTTGCATTAAGTCGTGGTTGTTGTGTTTGATCGACACCTGCACCCGGCGTTGCGCCATTCGCTAATTTGAATAAGGATAAGGATTCCAAGAATTCTAAGTCTGGAACACTAGGCTTATTAGCTGCCGTTTTTAGGGCTACTAATTCGGCTTGTGTTAGATAAAATCGCACATTGGCGCCACTATTGGCTCCTGTATTGGTAATTTCCCATCTACGAGTGAGGTATACAAAAGGACTGTTGTCAATATTTGTAGGATCAATAGTGGTTGTTACAGTTACATCGCCCAAAATATCGGTATCCGTATCGCTTAATCCATCTTGTATGGCTACCTGTGGAAGACGTGTTTCAAAATTAACTAAATCTGTACGATCAGCGCCATCCATCACATAAATAAATCCTTGTTTATTGTTGAAAGGATAAGTTTCTGTAGCGCCATCTGCGGCTAAGGTTTTACCAGTTACCGATGGTATCTTTATTGGTGTGATTTCACCAATACCTGAACCTACATTAAAACTCCCTGGGCAGTCAAAATATTCAAAATTGATTACCTCAATGTCATCTGTGGCAGATGGTTCAAGGTCAAAAACACCGGTAGTGGGGTCTCCTACACTTAATATTTCGAATTCGGTAGATATGCCTACAACATCGAGTGTTGCGCGATATGGTCCTGTGTCATTTCCTGTAATCGAATAATTTATTAGCGCATCATCTCCTAAGTTAATGTGTATATCTGCAGGATCTGTAAGATCTATGGTTGCTGGTGTTGAAGCTGCGGTAAAATCCCAGGCAGTTGGGGTAGGCGGTGCCGCTGCAGCACCTGCTAGCCCATTATAAGTACTTACGTCATTCGTTTTGAACGGTACTCCTGTAGCTTGTACATCTACAATGTTGAGATTACAGATAAAGATATTACCTCCAGTTGCTTTCACAAAATTGTGTAAGCTTCCATTGATGGAAGAATTTAAATTTAAAAACTTTGATAAATCACCATTCTTTTCCAGGTTTCCTTCTTCTAAAAAAGTAGTGGTATTACCCGCTATAAATTCATGATTAACATCCGTTGACAAATTAAATTTATTCACGGTGAAACTATCAAAAAAATTCCCCGTACCCACTACATCTAAATTTTCTAGGAACGTATTTTCACCATAAAAATTTATGACTCGTGCAGTACTACCATCACTGGGATTAATGTTTACAGAATTATAGGTAAGTCCATCCCCATAAAAATTATTTTCTCCTATAAGTGCCGTAATATTTATGATGGAGTTTTCGCCATCAAACTCTAGTGGGGATGTTTGTGCATTTTGTATGATCCAGCTTGTCCTTGGTGAACCATTATTACCAGCGACTGTCAATTCCACTCCTGTGATATTTATAGTACTATTTTTTATGATCAATTTTCTGGCATCTGTAGTTCTTGAAAAAAAGCTGTTGATGGTAAGATCATTTTCATTGGTGTTTAGCTCACCATTATCTAACTGTATGTTAGCGTCTCCATTCCAATCACTTTGTAGAATACTAACGCCGTTTTGGAAGGTTACCAAACCACCTACATCTTTTCCTCTGGTATCAATACGAGTGGTATCGGCTCCATTAAAATTAGTAGCACCACCCCATGCGGTAGTCATGGCATCTGCAAGATTTAGATTGGCTTTGATATCCAGAACTCCTGTAGACGCTACTTCAAAATTCATATTTGCTGGGATGGCATCTGCACCAGTATTGACCCATGTAATACTTTTTACGGCCTGTGAGTCATCTAATAGCACATTCACTAAGCTACCATTACCAGATTGATTATCAAACACTACGCTGTCTTGTGCTTTGGGCACACAGCCTGCCGCTGTAGCTTGACCATTGGTATCGGCCTTATTTAATGCCCAATATTTTGGATTGTTCCAATTGCCAGAATAGCTATTGTCATCGGGATTAGGACGCCAGTAATATACATTGGATACGATGCCTCCCAAATCAATATTATTAGTATTTCCGGCATCGGTAGCCTCTTGACCATCTAGATCTAGAGGATTGGTATCACCAACATAGTTCAGGTCGCTAATAGTAGCGAATTGAAAATCGGCATTACCTTGTGGTACATCTAGATCTATTTGGGCTCCTGTTTTGCTTCTTATTATAGGTCCATCTCCACAAGAGGTGCCTTTAGCTTCAATTTCGTTTGCTGTAATGTTTCCTAAAAACTGATGGGTATTTCCTGCAGAAAGGGTTAGTTTACCCGCTACTGTAGTAACTGTTGCACCATTATTACTTGTTGCTCCATCAAAAGATCCATTAAACACCGCATCTCCCGTAGAAACAAAATTACTCTGAAAAAATTCTATAGTCGCCGTAGGTTCTGTTTGTGTAAAATCAGGAAATAATGAACTTCCCCTAAAATGAATGATTGTACCCGGATTAGTGGAGTAATAATGAGAGTCGGCATCAGAAATTATATTAATACCAGAACCAGTTATAGCTGTAGATGAACCTTCATTATAGAGATTGGCATTTTCCATATTAATAGTACCTGCATCTCTGATGCCCAATCGGGTTCTAAAAGAATTTTGATTACCACCAATATCGTATACTCTACTATTGTTTCGCCCCATACTTCGTATATACCCCACATATACTTCATCAGAAAGTTGTCGATATGTTACATTATTATCTGGCCAAAATAAAAATACATTAGGCATATTACGGTTGTCCGCGCCACTCTGGAAATCAAACAAGCCTTCCACAGCATCTCTTAAATTCAATATTTGATCATAACTAATATCCTCAACCATATTTTTATCTAAGGTCAAATCTCCCCAAAGATCTAAACTAGCCACGCCTGTCCAATCAATAGCAATCTGGTCCAAACCTTGCCAAGTCATATTTCTACAAATCGCTGCTGCATCAATATTCATGGCTTGTCCATCAGCATTAAAAGAATTGGCATCAAAAAACACATCATCTGCCTGACTTGGTAAACAATCTGATAAGGGATCTAATGGTGTTCCGCCAGAAGTATTGGACCAGTTGGTAAGCGTGTTCCAATCGCCAGAGTTTCCGATCCAATAATAGTTTTTGGTAATAGGGCCTACAATATCCCAGTTATCATTACCGCCATTATCAAAACTACCTGTAACCGTAATTGGGGGAGCTGCTGCAACTCCTGCTATAAAAGCATCAGAGTTAGAAAGACTCAATCTTTCTAAGGTCGGTCTTGTATCAAAGTCTAAATTAACTAATGAAAAAGAATGCGTGAGACAACCATCTCCAGTTATGGTTAGATTATCCACTCTGGCTGTTGCTGCTCCACCGATACCGGTTCTTTGAGAGAGACTCCCGTATTTTAAAGAAAGGTTCCCAATATCAACAGGCGCGCTATTCCTTACATTAATTCCACCCGTTTCTATATCTTCAAAAAAGGCATCATTTTCTTCATCAAGCCAAAGCGATATCACATTTTCTGAGCGTATCTTTTTTATAGAAAGCGTAGGTGTTGCTCCTGTGGTTCCCATTCTAATACTCCCATTCCCACCAGTAGTAGGTAAATCAAATAAAAACTCGGGATTACCAGAGAGTGTGGCAAACTCACCAATAATACCAACACCGTTTCCTGTTCTAAAATTAAGGATGGCATTGTCAAATAGGATGTTTTTACCTAAATTTCCCTCGTTAGACAAGAAAGCATTCAAAGTTATGCTTTGGCTGTTAAAATCTAATGTACCATTGGTTAAAATAATGTCATCTAAAATTTGTGCAGGTGATTGAAAGATCCAACTAGCTCCTATACCATCAAATTCAAGATCTGCTCCGATACTTTGATTCTGAAAATCTACAAGATTCCCTGTGCTTGTACCTGTCATTACAATCCTATTCGTCAGTATTACATTTAATACCGAACCCGGAGCTTCTGGTAAAAAGATCAAATCACCAAATACAGAAAGCTCACCTCCTCCATTCAATATAATGGATGTAGCATTCCCATCGCCTTCAAATAACAACGACTTACAGTTGACGTCAGAATCTACCAAAATGGTATACGCAGCAGCATTGGGAAAACTACCATTATTAAAATGTACATCCACAGCACCACTGGGAGCAGATACTGCCGGAGTTGCAGGACCCAAGGCAGGATCGGTTGTACTCCAATTAGGACCCTCAGACCAATTATTGTTATTGGCTCCTGTCCACCAGAGGTCCGTTTGGGCATTTCCTTGTAGGGTATATAAAGAAATTGCAAGAAAAAATAGTATTGGTCGCATTAAAAATTGGGTATTGATTTTCATAGCATTTAGTATTTGATAAAAGTAGAATGTGTAGATATTGTTCTGTCTAAAGAACCAATACCTATCCTATATTTAGAAATGAAAGAAGCTATTGTCTTTTTACAATAGCGAAAGAAAGTATAAACATGATTTATAAAAGAACCTTTCGAAGTTTTTAAAATGAAGTATCGATCCGTAAAAAACCTACGCTTTTCCGTAAAAAGAGCATTAAAATTCTTATATTTCGAAATTGGGAATAAAATTAAACAATTGTTAAAATTTTGAAAGAAGAAGATCTTCACCGTAAAAAGTAAAAATTTATCTTTCGTACAATTAACAAGCTCATCACATATAGATATGCGCATAAGGGTTGATTTATTTATAAATTAATCGTTATTCAGGCCCTGCTTTTGTTGTCTCGCCAAAGTCACACAATTGCGGGGTTGTTTTTTAATAGTATATATTAATCATATAATTAAAGTGTATACCTGTTAAAAAGACTTTCGAAATTGGATACTAAAATATAATCATACTTAATTTAGTTTGATAGTGTTCAAACTGTATATGGAAGAATCCATAATAAAGTAGGTTCATCATTTTTTCAATCCGTCGCTAGGAGTAATTATCCTTTAAAAAAACAACTCTATAATAGAGGAATGTAATTGGGGTAAAGTAATTTCTTTCAATAATTTTCTTTTCTAAATCTATCTAATAATTACTACTGATTAGCTTCTTAAGATTTTATTAACATTGTAAATATAAGTATAAATTCCCCATTACAAAAAAGTTTAAAACACATATTTAATGTGGTAAAACAGTAATTTATACAGGTACTTTAGACAATCCTATTGATTATTATTGGAACCACTGGAGCATAATTAGGTAAGGTTTGTACTTTATTTGTATCTCAATAAAATGAGATTTAGTAAAAAGTATTGATTTACTTACCACCTAACATCTTTGCTAATTTCTGCATCGGAAAATTACTTCAATGTTTTGATAAATATTTGTATGAATGAAATAGTAATTTTAAGTAAAAAGTATTGAATAGGTACTCCATAACAGAGTACCCATTTGCCGTACCCTTTTGTAGGTATATATAGGTGTTTGTGTACTCCAAAATCATAAAAGCTTAATAAACCAAGGGTTGTGAAATTAAGAAATTCGGTTCATAGCCCGAAGGTCACAGGTTCGTTATTATTTAAATATACTAGTAAAAAAACAATAATAACTATGTAAAACAGACTTTTTGTAAATCAATTGGTTTTGAGAGAATTAAGTTAGAACTGCGATCCAAAAGTTCGATAAAGGGCCGGTTGGCGCTAATAATGTATCCTTTTCTTATAATTATTCTGAATCTGCTATTCAAAACCATTCTTAGATTTAGAATGATTTATCTGAACATCAGCGATTACATATAGAGCATCTCGGATACGTTCAACTTGCTCATCGGTAAGATTTTCTTTACCAGATCTTTCTAAAACTTTTCTACAATAGGCTATACTCAACTTCTTTTTCACAAAGTGACCTCTGAAAGGATTCAAACCCCTTATATTACTAAAAATCAATTAATTAAATTTTATTTTGTTAAATTAAGATTTAAACAAATTTCACAAAAATTCATTTAAAATACTGATTATCAGAAACTAAATAAAAAAAAGGGCAAGTGAAAATTTCACTTGTCCTCTCGAGTGACCGCGAAGGGATTCAAACCCCCAACCCTCAGAGCCGAAATCTGATGCGCTATTCAGTTGCGCCACACGGCCGGTTTATAATATATTATTTATAGACCTGTCAGGTTTTAGAAACCTGACAGGTCTTATATTCTATGATAATTTACTTTTTACAATTGTAGAAATCGTTTTTCCATCAGCTTTACCAGCTAATTGTCCAGATGCCATACCCATAACCTTACCCATATCTTTCATTCCTGCAGCACCGGTTTTAGCAATGATATCTGCAACTACTGCTTCAATCTCTTCCTCGCTCATTTGCTCCGGCAAAAACTGCTCGATTACTTTAGCTTGATCTAATTCTGGTTGTGCAAGATCATCTCGACCTTGTTCTGTAAATATAGTAGCACTATCTTTACGTTGTTTCACCAGTTTTTGTAATAGTTTTAGCTCTTGATCTTCTGTAAGTTCTTCTTTTGCCCCACTTTCTGTCTGAGCCAACAAAATAGCTGATTTTATAGCTCTTAACGATGTTAAAGCATTGGTGTCTTTTGCTTTCATTGCCTCCTTCATTGAGGTCATCACTTTTTGCTGTAAACTCATAATTAATAGATTTTAATCTTTGGATTGCGAAGATAAAAAATAAACCGATAATCTTAGTTTAGATTATCGGTTTATACAATTATTTTATGGTTTCTGGCTTTATGCCAAAAAACTAATCCACATTATCATGAAGGAACGAATTGTTTTTTCGCAATTGTATATCATCATTACTATCAGTACCTATAGATGTTCTAGATAAACCAGAATCTTCTGGTTTAGCATCTACATCTATTCCCGCACGTTTATAAGCCGGTTCTTTTTCGATATCATCGATATTAGAATTATTTCTGAACTTATAGTTGAACTCCTTCATTTTAGCACGTCTTTCTGCCGCTCTAGCTTTTAGCGTTTCTGAAATAGGCTGATTTAATGGATCAACATCTGCTTCAGGTGTCTCTTCTTCTGGAGTCGGAGCAATTGTTTTCTTTTCGAAAACAATCTCTTCTTCTTCCTCCATCACTTCTGCTGATTTAGCTTCGGTAAGCCTTTTTTCTTCTTCCATATAATCTTCCAGACTATATTTACGAACACCTCCTGAAACAGTTTCGCCTGTTGGAATAACCTCTATAGGATCATTAACTTCTACATCCAGGATATCTTCGGTTAAATCAAAAATAATCGGCTTCTCTTCCTCTTCTTCCTGAATTGGAGTTATGTTCTGCGAAGCAACTTCTTCAGACACATCCTGAGCATCATTTACTGGCATATCGAAAGCTAAAGTAAACTGATCTTCCTCTTCTTTCTTTTTAGCCGCATTTGCAGCTTCAACCTCCTCAGCATCTTTTACTTCAATCTCTTTAATGATATCTTGAGCATTAATAATCACGAAATCATTTTCCGGAACAACAGGATTTACTACTTCGTATTCTACATCAATATTCTTTAAAAAATCAGTTGTCGGAATCAATAGTGACTCTTCAACATTAACTTCTTCGTCATCTTCAATCAATTCATGCTTAATGATTTTAGGCTCTTCTTTTATCTCCTCTTTCTTAGGTATTGGAGTTAATATTGGAGTCACTTTTCCAGTAGATTTAGGAATCAAATCATGAGTAGCAGCTTTCTGCTCATCCTCAAGAGTATGAATGATTTTTTTTGTTTCCGTATTAACGATTTCATCTTGTTGTTCTACGTCAAACCCAGTTGCAATAACAGTCACAGAAATAGCATCTTCTAAAGCCTCATCCTCTCCAACACCCATGATGATATTAGCCCCGTGTCCTGCTTCTTGCTGGATATGGTCATTAATCTCACCAATCTCATCGATAGTAATCTCTTCTTTACCAGAAACAATAAGTAACAATACATTTTTAGCACCGGTAATCTTATTGTCATTAAGCAATGGAGAATCCAACGCCTTAACAATTGCATCGTGAGCTCGTTTAGCACCAGAGGCATTAGCAGAACCCATGATTGCTGTACCGCTATTACTAAGAACTGTCTTAGCATCACGTAAGTCAATATTTTGTGTATAGTGATGTGTAATAACTTCGGCTATACCACGAGAAGCAGTAGCAAGTACCTCATCGGCTTTAGAGAAACCAGCTTTAAAACCGAGGTTACCATAAACTTCTCTTAGTTTGTTATTATTGATAACCACCAAAGAATCCACATGAGCACGCAACTTTTCTACACCCAATTGTGCTTGCTCATTACGCATTTTTCCTTCAAACTGGAATGGAATCGTTACAATACCTACAGTAAGAATATCTAATTCTCTTGCCATTTTAGCAATAATAGGTGCTGCTCCGGTACCGGTTCCCCCTCCCATACCTGCAGTTATAAATACCATTTTTGTATTGGTATCCAACATTGTTTTGATCTCCTCATAACTTTCTACAGCAGATTGCTCTCCGACTTCGGGATTAGCTCCTGCTCCTAAGCCTTCTGTTAAAGATACTCCCAATTGTATCTTATTAGGTATAGGACTGTTTTCTAATGCTTGTGCATCAGTATTACAGATTACAAAATCAACTCCTTTGATTCCTTGCTGGAACATGTGATTGATAGCATTACTACCTCCGCCACCAACACCAATTACTTTGATCACATTTGATTGATTTTTGGGTAAATCAAACGAAATATTCTCGAACTCTTCGTTATTACTCATAATTGCTAATTTTCTGGTTCTCTTACTTTTATTCTTTTATATATCCCCCTATCAAAACTATTCGGCATTATCCAGGAATTCTTTGAACTTCTCAGTCCACTTTTCTAGGATATTTCTCCTTGGTTTTGCATTAACTTCCCTTCTTACTTCTTCATCCACCACCTCATCGACGTCGATATCATTACTAACCTCCTGGTGTTTCAGTTGATTTTCTGCGGTAGTATCTTTAACAGCTACTTTTTTCTGCTTTTGCATATATGCCAAACTATCCATTACCAATCCAACTGCCGTAGCATACATCGGACTTGTAGTTTCAGAATCACTATTTCCTGCTAAATGTTCATTTGGATATCCTATACGTGTATCCATCCCAGTGATATATTCTACCAATTGTTTAAGGTGCTTCAGCTGAGCTCCTCCACCTGTTAAAACAATCCCGGCAATCAGCTTTTTCTTTGGTGACTCGTGCCCATAATTTTTAATTTCTAAAAAAACTTGTTCTACAATCTCTACTACTCGAGCGTGAATAATTTTAGACAAATTCTTTAGTGTAATTTCCTTTGGTTCTCTTCCTCTTAGTCCAGGGATAGAAACAATTTCATTATCCTTATTTTCTCCTGGCCAGGCAGAACCGAATTTAATTTTTAGCAATTCAGCTTGCTTTTCGATAATAGAACATCCTTCTTTAATATCTTCGGTAATTACATTTCCTCCGAAAGGAATTACAGCAGTATGACGGATAATTCCATCCTTAAAAATTGCTAAATCTGTAGTACCTCCACCTATATCAATTAATGCTACCCCTGCTTCTTTTTCTTCCTGACTTAATACTGCATTGGCAGAAGCTAAAGGTTCCAGAGTAACATCAGACAGCTCTAATCCTGAGCTTTTGACACATCTTCCGATATTACGAATAGAAGTAACTTGCCCTACTACTACATGGAAATTCGCTTCTAACCTTCCTCCATACATCCCAACAGGTTCTTTAATTTCGGCCTGACCATCAACTTTATATTCCTGAGGTAATACATGTAATATTTCTTCTCCTGGCAACATCACCAGTTTATGTACCTGATTACATAGTTTATCGATATCATCTTCATCAATAACGGCATCTGCATTAGGTCTTGTGATATAATCACTATGTTGTAAACTTCTGATATGCTGCCCTGCAATACCCACGGTAACATCATTAATTTTTAGTCCTGAAACACTTTCGGCTTCCTGAACAGCCTGTTGAATAGACTGTATCGTTTGTGTAATATTATTTACCACTCCACGGTGTACTCCTAAACTTTTGGATTTACCAACACCCAGCACTTCCATCTTGCCATATTCATTATACCTGCCGACCATAGCAACAATCTTAGTTGTTCCTATATCTAATCCTACCGCTATATCATTTACTTCTGGTTTCATATTGGCATTATTTTATGGTACACACCACTTGATTACTAAACTGTAAACTGACTTTTTTATATCGATCCAAACTTTGATCTTTTAATGCTTTTTGGTAAAAAGCTTTAAAGTTTTTGACCTTACTATTTAATTCTTCTATTTTTCCAAAAACTACTGCAAACGAATATACTCGTAACCCCAGTTCATAATCCCCTTTACTATTTCTATATACACTTACCACGTGTTTTTTTAAGAACTCATCATCCTGAATCTTTCTCAACAATGGATAAATTTCTGAAACTTCTCGTTCCGAAACATTATGAACTAATGGTACGTGAGCAGAATAATTAGTAGATAACGGCATCATATTACCGGTAACATCTACATAAAAAGGTGTAATCGCATCCACCCTAGCAATTGGGGTGCGCTGCTTTATTCTCGCCCTAAGTTCTCCGTTTACAGTAAGATACACGTCAGAATCCTCTACCATTTTGTGTGCATCCAACTCATTCTCTACAGTATTCAAAACTAAAATTTCTTTACCTACGCTCGTCACCTGTTCTGGATTTTGTATTAACAATTTATTAACCGCTTGTTCATTTACATAAGGATTCTGTTCCTGAACAAATTCCACCTGAACTTGATGTATTTTTCTTCCCTCATTTCGCTTGCTTGTAAATGCAAAAAGAAAAACAATTAATCCAGTTAAGCTTATAAATTTTATATATGTCAACATTTTCCCTCTCATGCTAATAATGCTTCTTTTATACTACTTACTTCTTCTCCGATATCTCCTGCTCCAATCGTTACCACCACCTGAGCATCACTATTCAATATTTCTTTTGTCAGATCATTCTTAGATACTAATTTCTTATCCTTAATATCTACCATACCAAGTAACCAATCTGAAGTCACACCCTTTATTGGTAATTCTCTAGCAGGATAAATATCCAATAACAGTAGCTGATCAAACTGACTGAGGCTTTTAGCAAAATCTGATGCAAAATCTCTAGTTCTACTATATAAATGTGGTTGAAAAATTGCCAACACCTTTTTATCAGGGTGCATCTCTCTCACCGCCTGATGCAAAGCATTAATCTCTGTAGGATGATGTGCATAATCATCAACATATACCAAGTCATCCGTTTTAATCTTATAACTAAACCTACGCTGAACTCCTTTAAAAGAAAATAAAGCCTTTGCTAGAGTGTTGGTTGGGGAGCCATATAGCATCGCTATAGCAAAGGCTGTAACAGCATTTAACAAGTTGTGTTTACCTGGCAGGTTTAAATGCAAATCCCTAATGAGTTTATGTGGAGTTTTTAAATCAAAAATATATGTCCCGTTGTTTATTTTTATATTTTGAGCGCAGTAATCTGAATCGTCATTTACTCCAAAAGTAATCCCTGAAAGCGGTAGTCCGTTACACACTAACAAATGATCTTTTGATCTTGATGAAAACTCCATGAATGATTCTTCTAATGCGTTTGCCTTTTCGTAGATATCTAAATGATCAGCATCCATAGAAGTAACCGCAGCAATATCCGGGTATAACTGTAAAAATGATCGATCAAATTCATCAGCTTCTACTACGACAACCTCATTTCCTTCTAAAATCAAATTAGAATTATAATTCTCACTAATTCCACCTAAAAAAGCAGTTACTTTAGCTCCACTTTCTTTAAGTAAATGAGCCAAAATAGCTGTAGTGGTTGTTTTGCCATGTGTTCCAGCTACTGCAAGAGTGTATACATCTTTAGTGATAATCCCTAATACTTCTGCCCGTTTTTTTACACTAAATCCATTATCTATCAAATAGCTAAGCTCATTATGGTCTTTTGGAACAGCTGGAGTATAGACTACCAATGTTTCTTCTTTATTTAGAAATATATCAGGTATATTATCTACGCTATCTTCATAATGAATTTCAATATTTAACTCGGATAAATCTACAGTAATCTGACTAGGTGTTTTATCATATCCTGCCACCTTCTTTCCCAAGAATTTAAAATAACGCGCAAGAGCACTCATACCGATACCGCCAATACCGATAAAATAAATGTTTTGTATTTCTTCTAAACTCTTATTCATATTAGTTCTGCAATGAACCTTTTTCTATTAATTTTTCAATCTCATCTACGATATCAGAAGTTGCATTTGGCAAAGCCATCTTCTTAATATTAAGTACGAGCTTTATTTTCATGGCTTCTAACTCTAAAAGCTGAGTAACTGTTTTCTGAAACCTCTCCTCCAACTCACTTTCTTTAAGCATTTTGGCTCCTTTTCTCTCCACAACAGCTTCTGCATTCTTCGTTTGGTGGTCTTCTGCCACGTTAGGCGAAGGAATAAACAACGTAGGTTTAGCAACTATACATAATTCTGAAACTGAACCCGCTCCTGCTCTAGAAACAATAGCGTCAGCAGCAGCATAAGCTAAATCCATCGTATCTATATATTCATGAACTTGTATACCTTTCTTACTGTCATATTTCTTATATTCCTTGTAATACAACTTGCCGCACTGCCAGATCACTTGAATTTCTTTTTTAGTAAAAAAATCAAGTTCTTGCTCAATCAATTGATTAATTCTTCTTGCTCCTAAACTTCCACCTAACACTAAAACAGTTTTCTTTTCTACATCAAGATTATATTTAGTTATTGCCAGATCTCTTTTAGTATCTATCTCTAATAGGTCCTGACGAACAGGATTACCGGTTTTAATAATCTTCTCCTCAGGAAAAAAACGTTCCATATGATCATATGCCACACAGATCTTATCTGCCTTTTTTGACAGCCACTTATTAGTAATCCCAGGAAACGAATTCTGTTCTTGTAAAACTGTCGGAACGTCCTTAGAGTTCGCAACCTTCAACAATGGTCCACTTGCAAAACCTCCCGTACCTATTACCACATCAGGATTAAAATCTTTAATGATCTTTTTTGATTTCCAAAGACTACTTATCAGCTTCAATGGAAACAAAAGATTGCTCAATGAAAATTTTCTCTGGATACCACTAATCCATAATCCAACAATCTCGTATCCCGCTTGAGGTACTTTTTGCATCTCCATGCGGTCTTTGGCTCCAACAAATAAGATTGAAGCTTCAGGGTATCTATTCTTCAATTCATTAGCAATTGATATAGCAGGATAGATATGACCTCCTGTTCCTCCACCGGACAATATGATTCTTGGTTGTTTACTCATATCACTTCACTCAACACCTCTAATGGGCTTTCTACTTCGTTATTAAAATTTTTTTCTTCGTCTTTCTGCTCTCTTTCTATAATAGCTTCTCTATTTCTACTTACACTTAGTACAATCCCTATTGCCAAACAAGTCATCCAGATAGATGTTCCTCCACTACTAATTAATGGTAGTGTTTGCCCCGTTACCGGGAATAACTCTACAGCAACCGCCATATTAATCAATGCCTGAAATACAATAGGAAGACCAACTCCAATCACCAAGAGTTTTCCAAAGGTATCCACACTCTTATGAGCGACAATCACCAACCTAAAAAGCAGCATTAGATATAAAAGCAATAGAAAAACACCTCCAAAAAGGCCCCATTCCTCAATAATAATTGCGAAAATAAAATCTGAAGAGGATTGGGGAAGAAAATTTCTCTGTACACTCTTTCCTGGCCCTTTACCAAATATCCACCCTCTGGCAATAGCTATTTTTGCACGTTCTATTTGATAGTCCTCTTGCGTATCTTTATTGTCAGTAAAGTTCTCAACCCTACTTACCCAGGTATCTACTCTGTTTGGAAATACTCCAGGAAATGCTTTTGCAAATAAAATAAAGAAGGTAAGTATTAATAATCCGGAGCCTAATATGGTAAGGATGTATTTAAAAGGATAACCACCTAGAAACACTAGCATAATAACCATAGAAAAAATGATCGCCGTGGTTGAAAAGTTCGCTGGTAAAATCAACATCAAGACAATAAACACGGGTAACCAAAGCGGAATCAAGGTTTCTTTAAACGTAACCGTTTTATCCTTTATTTTAGACAAGTACCTTGCTACATAAGCCATCAAAACCACGGCAGCCAAAGTTGATGTCTGAAAAGTAACTCCAACAAACGGCACCCTAATCCATCTACTTGCATTAGCTCCTCCTATTGTTGTATTCTGAGCCATAGTCACCAGCAGCAGCACAATTATGACAGGTATCATAATTATAGAAAGCCCCTTGAAATAATGATAAGGTATCTTATGCACACCATACATTATCAAAAATCCTAATACTAAATGAGCAAAATGCTTTACCAAAAACACAAACGTATTACCATCACCATATAGGTATGCTAAATTACTACTAGCACTATACACGGGTAGAAACGAAAACAAAGCCAACAATGCCGCTACCGCCCATATCACTCTATCGCCTTTTATGTTTGCAAATATTTTTGCCATTAATTGATATTAATTATTCTTATTTTTTATAATTCTCTTACTGCTTCTTTAAACTCTCTTCCTCTTTCTTCGTAATTTTTAAACAAATCAAAACTTGCACAAGCAGGAGACAACAACACATTGTCATTACGCTCTGCTATTTTGTATGCAATTTTCACCGCTTCTTTCATAGATTGTGTTTCTACAATATTATCTATACAATTACCAAAGGCGTTAATGATCTTGCTATTATCAACCCCTAGACAAATGATCGCTTTTACCTTTTCATTTACCAAAGGATACAACTCTGTATAATCATTCCCTTTATCCACACCTCCGACAATCCAAACTGTAGCCGATTTCATAGCATCCAATGCATAAAAAGTAGCATTAACATTAGTAGCTTTAGAATCATTGATGTATTGTACATTGTTGATTTTCAATACATCCTCTAATCTATGTTCTACCCCATGAAAATTCTCCATGCTTTCTCTGATTGTTGTTTTTCTAATTTTCAACAATTGTGCTACTGTGGCTGCGGCCATAGCGTTCTTTACATTGTGATTTCCTTTTAAAGCTAAATTTGATGTTGGCATGGTGAATTTGTTGTTATCTATTGTTATGTTTATATTTTCGTTTTCTATATAAGCCCCTTCTTCTACCTTTTTATTTAATGAAAAAGGCAATAATTTTGATCGAATAGGATGTTTTTCTAAATAATGAACTATCACTTCATCATCAGCATCATAAATGAAATAATCACCCTCAGTTTGATTCATTGTGATCCTGAACTTAGAAGCGATATAATTTTCAAACTTATATTCATATCGATCCAAGTGATCCGGTGTAATGTTGGTTAGCACTGCAATATGAGGTGCAAAATCAATAATACCATCCAGCTGAAAGCTACTCAACTCCAACACGTAATATGGAGTATCATTTTCTGCTACTTGTATCGCAAAACTATCCCCAATATTACCAGCCATACTTATCTCTAAATCTCCATTCTTCAATACATGATGTGTTAGCATTGTAGTGGTAGTCTTTCCATTGCTACCAGTTATTCCAATGATCTTTGCAGACGTGTATTTAGAAGCAAATTCGATCTCTGATATTACCGGAATCTCTTTTCCATTCAGTTTTTGAACTAAATCCACTTTATCTGGAATTCCAGGACTCTTCATTACCATATCCGCATTCAGAATTTTATCTTCTGTATGTTGTTGCTCTTCCCATTCGATTTCAAAATTTCTAAGAACCTCCTTATAATGATCAGTAATTGTCCCTTTATCAGAAACAAAAACTTCGTATCCTTCTTTTTTACCTAGAATAGCAGTTCCTACCCCACTTTCTCCTGCGCCTAAAACCACTAATCTTTTCACTCTACCTCACTTTCAATGTTACTACTGCTATAATTGCTAGAAAAATTCCTATGATCCAGAATCTTGCTACAATTTTACTTTCGTGAATACCTTTTTTCTGATAATGATGATGTAGAGGCGACATTAAAAATATTCGCCTACCTTCTCCGTATTTCTTTCGAGTATACTTAAACCAACTCACCTGCATCATTACTGATAAGGTCTCGATAAAAAAGATTCCACAAAGAATAGGTATCAAGAACTCCTTGCGAATAGCAATTGCAATAACTGCTATTATTCCCCCAATAGTCAGACTACCTGTATCTCCCATAAACACCTGTGCTGGATAGGTATTATACCATAAAAATCCAACCAAAGCCCCTGCAAATGCAGTTATAAAAATTGTCATTTCACCTGAATTAGGTATATACATTACATTGAGATAATCTGAGAAAATGATATTACCCGATACCCATGCAAACAAGGCTAAAGTCAATACTATGATAGCAGAAGATCCTGCTGCCAATCCATCTATACCATCTGTCAAATTTGCTCCATTAGAAACTGCAGTAACTATAAAAATCACAATAGGAATAAAAATTAACCACGCATATTTTACCAGACCTGGACTTATCCAAGTAATCAAACTAGCGTAATCGAATTCATTATTTTTAAAAAACGGGAGTGTCGTTTTTGTTGATTTAACAGCTGGTTTAAAATCAGATTGATCTTCTTTAGAAATAACAATCCCTAATGAATCATCAAAAACTCTTTCTTGACGTACTTGGATATCATCATGAAAATACATGGTACAACCAACGATAAGTCCTAAACCTACTTGCCCAAAAACCTTAAATTTCCCAGCTAATCCTTCTTTATTTTTCTTCCTGATTTTTAAGTAGTCATCTGTAAAACCAATTACACCCATCCATAATGTGGTAACAATAAGCATAATCACATATATGTTATCCAACTTTGCAAATAACAACACTGGAACCAATGTCGCCAGAATAATGATTACTCCACCCATTGTTGGAGTACCTGCTTTTTCAGCTTGACCATCCAAACCTAATTCACGGATACTCTCACCCATTTGTTTTTTTTGTAAAAAACCTATGATTCGCTTACCATAAATTGTAGAGATCAATAAAGACAAAATGATTGCCATCGCAGCTCTAAACGTTATAAATTGAAACAGTGTAGCTCCAGGGAACTGGTATTCACTTTCCAAATATTCAAATAGATAGTATAGCATAGGTTTTACCTTATTTATTCATTTTTTTTAATTCTGCTTTAACAATCTCAAAATCATTAAAATCAGTTCGTTCTCCATGAATCTCTTGATAGGTTTCGTGACCTTTTCCAGCAATTAAAATGATATCATCTTTTTCTGCTAACTGACATGCTGTTTTGATAGCTTGTTTTCTATCAGTTATAGATAATGTCTTTTTATAATCCTGCGGTTCGACCCCTTTTTCTATATCCTCAATAATCTGATCAGGATTTTCTGTTCTGGGGTTATCACTAGTAAAAATGACTTTATTACTCAGTCTTGCAGCGATATTACCCATTACCGGTCTTTTCATCTTATCTCTATCTCCGCCACACCCCACAACCGTAATCAGAGTTTCATTATTGGTTCTTATATCATTAATGGTCTCTAAAACATTTTTTAATGCATCAGGTGTATGTGCATAATCAACAATAGCGGTGATTTTCCCTTCCGAAATTAAATATTGAAATCTTCCGCTTACACTTTGTAAATCACTGATTAGTTGAAGAATCTCAAGAGTTTCCAGACCCAGTAATTCTGCAGTTGCAAAAATTGCCAACAGGTTATAAGCATTGAAGCTTCCTATAAGTTTAGTCCATACTTCATGATCATTCAGCTTCAACAATAATCCCCCTAAACTATTTTCTAATATTTGCCCTCTGAAATCAGCATAGGATTTCAAAGCATAACTATATTGTTTTGCTTTAGTATTCTGAAGCATAAAAGCTCCATTCTTATCATCTTTATTTACGATCGCAAATGCTTTGGATGATAAACCATCAAAAAACAACTTCTTTACATCTCGATACTCCTTGAAGGTATTATGGTAATCCAAATGATCATGAGATAAGTTGGTGAAAATTCCACCAGCAAAAGACAAACCTTCGGTTCGCTTTTGATGAATCCCGTGAGAGCTTACTTCCATAAAGCAATACTCAACCCCTGCATCATTCATCTCTTTGAGATAATAATTAATGGTCAAAGAATCCGGAGTTGTATGCGTTGCTTTATATTCTTTTGTATCTACTAAAACTTTTACCGTAGACAGTAACCCCACTTTGAAGCCAGCCTTTTTAAACAATTGATACAATAAAGTAGCTATGGTAGTTTTACCATTAGTACCTGTAACACCAACTAATTTTAGATTATCAGAAGGTGAACCATAATAGTTAGAAGCCATCATCGCCAATGCTGACTGCGTGTTTTCTACCTCTACATATGTTACCCCATCAACAGTAACATCAGGTATCTTTTCACAAATAATAGCTATCGCACCTTGGTTGATTGCTTTTTCAATATACTCATGTCCATCAGACAGTGTTCCAACAATTGCTACAAACAAACTATCATCTACTACTTTACGAGAATCAAATTCGATTTTACTAATAGCAGCATTGGTATTACCTACTACAGCATTAATCGCAACCTTATATAATATGTCTTTTAGCTCAATCACGATAATTCTAATCTGACGGTTTGATTTATTTGTACTTTGGTTCCTGGCTCTATACTTTGATTCTCTACGTTTCCTGATCCTTTTACTTCTACTTTAAGTCCCATATTTTCCAACAATGAAATCACATCCATTGCAGGCATCCCTTTCACATCAGGCATTATGGTTTTATACTTTTGCGCTTTTGTATAGTAATCTTCATAACTTTCTATCACAGTTGGGCTTTCTACTATAGACGAAGAAACCTCATCAACTACTGGTATATCATTATAGATTTTCATCGCAATAGTCTTAAAAACCGGAGCTGCCACTGTGCTACCATAGTACCCTTTTTCCTTATTGGGCTTATGAATTACTACAATACTTGAATATTTAGGATTATCAGCAGGGAAATAGCCTGCAAATGAGGAAATATATTCTCTCTCTTTATCTTTTCCGTAATTACCCCAACAAGTACCTGTTTTACCTGCTATCAAAAAATTGTCTGTATGAATATTATCAGCAGTTCCTCTTTTCACTACATTAAGCATCATTTTCTGAACAATCTTTGCTGTTTTCTTAGAGCATATAGCAGCATTTAGGACTTCTTTATCAAACCTTTCTTTACTACGATCCCAAGCTTTTACTTCTTTAATAAATCTTGGCTTTACCATTTCGCCATCATTAGCAATTGCATTGTAAAATGCTAATGTTTGTAAAGGAGTAAGCGAAACACCATATCCGTGCGCCATCCAAGGTAGTGTTGTACCATACCAATCTTTATCTCCAGGATAAGGGATTTTAGGAACCCCTTCTCCTTTAATTGACAATCCCAATCGCTCTGCTAGCCCCATATTGATCAATCGATCCACAAATTTTCTAGGATTATCCTTATATTTTTCATTGATGATTTTAGCAAAAGCTGTATTAGAAGATACTTCAAAAGCTTTTGCTGCTGATATTTTACCATAACCACCCCAACGAGAATCTTTTACAGTTCTATCATAAAATTTTACTCTTCCGTTTTCGGTATCTACTACGTGACTAGAATCAATCGCTCTATCTTCTAAAGCTGCAACCATAGTCATTAACTTAAATGTAGATCCTGGTTCGTGGGATTCTCCTACTGCATAATTGAGTTTTTCGTAATACTTACCTGCTTTGGTTCTTCCTAAATTTGAAATTGCTTTAATTTCACCAGTTTTAGTTTCCATAACTACTACTGTTCCATGTTCAGCTTCGAATTCTTCTAACTGACCTAGTAAAGCATGATGTGCGATATCCTGAATATTTACGTCAATAGTAGAAACTACATCATATCCATCCTGAGGTTCTACTTCATTATCATCACCTATTGGTTTCCATTGATTTTTAGCAATTTTTTGTTTTTTACGCTTTCCATCTTTTCCTCTTAGAAATGCTCCATAGGCACCTTCTAGACCAACTCTGGTATAATACCCTTGATCATCACGACGCTCATACCCTACGGTACGTTCAGCAATCTTACCTATTGGATGCTCTCTTACTGTACGTTGCTCTACTATAAGCCCGCCACGATTAGCTCCAAGCTTAAATAGTGGAAACTCTTTAACACGCATATATTGAGAATATCCCAAATTTCTGCGAATCAACACATATCTATTTTTGTTAGATCTAGCAGTTCTTATAATTTTATCGTAATAAGATATTGGTTTATGAAACTCCTTAGAAAGTGCTTCACAAAGGGGTTTTATGTGTTCTCTAAAATCTTTATCCGTAACAGTAACTGCATCGAATCGAATATCATACTTAGGCACAGAAGTAGCTAGCAAATTGCCTTTACTATCATATAGATTACCCCTATTGGCCGGAATATCAAAAGTTTTAAAAACTCTTTCCTGAGCTTTCTTTCGATATTCATCCCCTTCAACAAACTGTATATTAGTCAACTTCACTCCAACAGCTACAGCAAAGAAGAACATACAGCCAGCAATGAAATACAACCTGTTTAATATGTTTTTTTCTTTTATTGCCAAAACTTTTTAATTCTTTACTATTATTTTTTTAGGAGGTGTTGTAGGCCTTTTAATTCCTTTTCGCGTCATCTTATAAATTACTGACGATTCCATTTTTAACTGCATCAACTCTGTTCTGCCGTCTACAAATTGAGTCCTCAACTCGCGGACTTCATTATTTAGCTTTGCTATTTTATGAACCTTACTTTCTGCATTATGAGAGCTTGCAATCATTATTATTGCTAAAAAGGAAAGAAAAAGCAACATTCTCCAATTCTTCATTGCATCATCTGCAATTAGAAACTTTCCTTTTAATATATCATAAATAGTCTGCTTCATATTCTCTCTGCTATTCTAAGCTTAGCACTTCGTGCTCTATTATTTATTGCAATCTCTTCTGCAGTTGGAACTATTAGTTTCCCAACTTTTTTAAAGGGTACCGAAATATTACCGTACATATCTTTTTCCGGTTCTCCTTCGAACATTCCACTTCTTATAAATCTTTTTACCAGTCTATCTTCTAAAGAATGATATGATATAAGACTAACTCTACCTCCTACATCCAACAATTCCGGTGTTTGCAACAAAAACTCTTTCAACACCTCTATCTCTTGATTAACCTCAATCCGAATTGCCTGATAAATCTGAGCTAATATTTTGTGTTCTCTATGTGTTGGTAAAAAAGGGCTTAACACCTCCTTTAATTCTACACTAGTTTTAATAGGGTCATTTTTTCTCGCTCCCACGATTGTTCTTGCCAATTTTGGTGCGTTTCGTAACTCTCCATAATTAAAAAACACTGCTCTTAGATCATTTTCTTCATATTCATTAATCACATGGTAGGCGGATAATTTTTTATTCTGATCCATTCTCATATCCAGATCTCCTTCGAACCTAGTTGAAAAACCTCTCTCTGCAACATCAAATTGGTGCGATGAAACTCCAAAATCACCAAGGATACCATCTACTTTTTTTTGACCATGGAATCTCAAAAACCTCTTAATAAATCTAAAATTCTCATTGATCAGTGTAAATCGATCATCTTCAATCACATTATCCAAGGCATCCTGATCCTGATCAAAGGCAAACAACTTCCCGTGTGGTCCTAATCTTTTCAAAATCTCCCTAGAGTGACCTCCTCCACCAAATGTCACATCAACATAAACCCCATCAGGTTTCATTGCTAATCCATCTACGGTTTCTTTGAGTAAAACCGGGTTATGATATTCCGTCTGTTGCATCGTCAAATCCCATTACTTCTTCAGCTAAATCTCCAAAATCATCAGCAGTCTCATCAATTGCTTTTTCATATTGATCTTTATCCCAGATCTCAATGATATTAACAGCGGATGACAACACTAGTTCTTTTGTTATACCTGCAAAACTGATTAAATCTTTTGGAATCAAAAGACGACCAGCAGCATCAATCTCTACTACTTTTACACCAGCAGTAAACCTTCTGATAAAATCATTATTCTTCTTTTTAAAGCGGTTTAGCTTATTTATTTTCTGCATCAAAAGATTCCATTCTTCCATTGGATACAACTCCAAACATGACTGAAATACAGCTCTTTTTAACACAAATCCATCTTGTAACACAGGTGAAAGTTGCTTCTTAAAAGCAATAGGCATCATGAGACGTCCTTTGGCGTCTGCCTTACATTCGTATGTGCCGATTAGATTTACCACTCTATTTCCCTAAGTGTTTAATTAGTCAAATATATTGAAAAATTTACCACTTTTTACCACAATATACCACATTGTTAATAAGTTGTCTTCAAAAAATTGGTTTTGAACTCATTAAAAAAAACCAATTTTCGTTTATCAACACCATGTATCAGAGCTTGTAAAAGGCTGGTTTTGATGATATCAGAGTACCTAAAAATTAATGATGAAAAAAAATATAAAGATTAGCTCTGTAGTATTAATAAAAAATATCCAAACTAATTATGAAAATGCTATATTTGCTTTTAATTCTTGTAAGAAGTATTAATGAAGCACGAATTAAAAAAAGACGGAAAATTTAGTTATCTAGATTCAGGGGAAGGCACGCCAATCATCATATTACACGGATTGATGGGTGGGCTGAGCAATTTTGAAGGTGTAGGCTCATACTTTCCTAAACAAGGTTACAAAGTATTGATTCCGGAACTTCCCATATATACTTTATCTTTAGTAAAAACTAAGGTTAGCACATACGCCAAATACCTGAAAGACTTTATAGATCATTTAGGCTATGATGATAAAGAAGTGATTTTATTAGGTAATTCACTTGGCGGACATATTGCACTGCTATGCACAAAAATGTTTCCTGAAAAAATAAAAGGGTTAGTCATAACAGGAAGTTCAGGTTTATACGAAAGTGCTATGGGTGAAAGTTACCCTAAAAGAGGTGACTATGAATATATAAAAGCTAAAGCTGAGAATGTGTTTTATGACCCTGCTATAGCAACGAAAGAAATTGTAGATGAAGTTTATGCAACTGTCAATGATCGAAACAAATTAATAAGAACTTTAGCTATCGCTAAAAGTGCTATCAGACATAATATGGCTAAAGACCTACCTAATATGGCGACTCCTACCTGTATTATTTGGGGAAAGAATGACAACGTAACTCCACCTGAGGTAGCTGATGATTTTAACCGATTATTACCGGATTCTGATCTATATTGGATTGACAAATGTGGACATGCAGCAATGATGGAACATCCTGAAGAATTCAACAAACTATTGCATAATTGGTTACAGGAGCGTAACTATTAAATTATACAGACAAAACAATGAAAATTAGCAGCGCTGAATTTGTGATTAGTAACAGCGATGTCGCCAAATGTCCTAAAGACAAACTCCCTGAGTATGCTTTCATAGGACGGTCTAATGTTGGTAAATCTTCATTGATCAATATGCTCGCAGATCGTAAAAGTTTAGCCAAAACATCTGGAAGACCCGGAAAAACTCAACTAATCAATCATTTTTTAATCAATAAAAATTGGTTTTTAGTAGATTTACCTGGCTATGGATATGCCAGAGTTTCTAAATCAGCAAAAAAAGTATTCCAGAAATTTATTACTTCATATTTCTCTAAAAGAACTCAACTAGTAAGTGCTTTTGTTCTAGTGGATTCTCGTCATGAACCACAAAAAATTGATCTGGAATTTATGCAATGGTTAGGCGAAAATCAAATTCCATTTTCTATCATTTTTACTAAAGCAGATAAGCTATCTAAAAATAAATTACCCGTTCAAATCAATAGCTACATTGAAGAAATGCTAAAGTATTGGGAAGAAATGCCAAATTATTTTATCACTTCCTCTTCATCTGGATTAGGAAAAGATGAAGTACTTAACTACATAGATGAAATTAATGCACAACTTAAGAATTCTTAAGTTGTTTTCTGTTTAACAAGAGAAATCAAACTTTCTACTGAAGTTAATTTTGATAATTCTTCATCATCAATCAAAAGCTTTAAATCTCCTTCATCTTTTTCAAAAATTACAGGAAGCTTCAAGTTTGGTATTTGATATTTATCTAAAAACTCATCTTTATATATAAAAGCGAAATCATAGTTAGAATTTTCTCTGAATTCTTTCCAGATTTGGTTTTCAGAAAAATTACCATGTGTTAAGCTACATAGATCACAAGAATACGTAGACGGACTAAGGATCTTATGTACCATATCTATTGACTTATTCCAGAATCCGGATTTTGCGTTATACACGAAAATAAGTGCTCTCATTAAAACAAATAAGATAATAAGAAGAGTTGTAATTAATCACTACAACTCTTCTTCAAAAGTTAAAATATTTTTAACCTAGTTCCTTACCACAATTTGCCTAACTGCAGAACCTCCAGTAATACTATCATTAACCAAAACCAAATACACTCCAGATTGCAAATTACCAACATTAATTCGTACAAAATTCCTTCTTTGAAATATTTCTACATCAACAGGGTTTCCTGACATATCAAACAATTGTGTTGTTAAATTACTATTCCTTAACCCTCTTATAATCACGTATGCAAATCTAGATGCTGGATTAGGAAAAACAACAGCATTTAACTCAATTTGCTCATTACGAACAACTTCTATCGAATTTGACAAATCATAACATCCATCTAGATCAGTCAAGGCATTGTTTCCTGGCTCCAAACCTTCTAAACCATCCTCATAACGAATATACCAGATTAAACAAGTGCCAACTCCAGCTCCATCAAAATCAACTCCTTCTAAAGCTGTTACCGTTGGAGGTAAACCTAATATTGTACCACGATCATCGGTAATCACCCAACTAGCATTACCCCCAGAACTACCTGAAACAGAAACCCCACTAACATTATCCGGAATACCATCGACTGTAAAACTAAATGGACCACCAGTAATTTCTCCTCCATCAGGATCATTACGTGTTACACTAATAGAATTTGACAAATCATATATCCCTGATAAATCGGTCAATGCATTATTCCCAGGCTCTAGTCCTTCTAATCCATCCTCATAACTCAAATGCCAAATCAAACATACACCTGCTCCAGCTCCATCAAAATCAACTCCTTCTACTGCTTCAATTGTTGGCGGTAGTCCTAATATCAATCCTTGGTCATCAGTAATCACCCAAGTCGAATTATTACCTGCATTACCTGATAATGATATATCACTCACATTATCTACCTCACCATCAACGCAAAATGTAAACGGACCTCCTTCTATTTCACCTCCATCTACTGCTTCATTACGAACAACTTCTATCGAATTTGACAAATCATAACATCCATCTAGATCAGTCAAGGCATTGTTTCCTGGCTCCAAACCTTCTAAACCATCCTCATATCGAATATACCAGATTAAACAAGTACCAACTCCAGCTCCATCAAAATCAACTCCTTCTAAAGCTGTTACCGTTGGAGGTAAACCTAATATTGTACCACGATCATCGGTAATCACCCAACTAGCATTACTCCCAGAACTACCCGAAACAGAAACCCCACTAACATTATCAGGAATACCATCTACTGTAAAACTAAATGGACCACTAGTAATTTCTCCTCCATCTGCTGTACAAGCAGACCAAAAACCTAATCCATTCTGTGTGCCATTTCCAGCATAGGTATAAGGCCCTGGTCCAACAATGAAATCCCCTTCTGTCCATAATCCCTGAGCTACAGCTAAAGGCTCACGAATATTTCCAGCTGCTCCCCATTGAACAAAATCAATTAAATTAGTAGCAATCCCAAAGCCTCCATCAGAAGGTGTATTAGGAAGATATAACGATAATCCATCACTTGCTACACCTACTTCTACGTTATAAGAAACCGTTACAGAACCAGAAGGCATTACATTTAAATCACCACTAGCATTAGTTAATGATTTTAATTGCCTATAAGTTCCCGGGCGTAAGCATAGCCAATAATCATTTAAATCAACTGCAGAGTCACCAAAATTGGTTAATGTAACTGTTGCCGAATTTTCTACGGGATAAACCATTGTCAAACGAGGGTTTGCCTGCGCAAAGCCACTATAAACTGTTCCAATAAAAAAAAGAAAAGCGTAAACTATCTTCAGAGATACGTTTACGCCTGGTAATTTTGTTTTCATTTTAGATTTGATTTAGTTAATAAATAAGAATATTTGTGTAATATTTCTATTGGAAAGTAACTTTTTTAAAACAAAAAAAATGTTAGCTAGCTAACATTTTTCAATCAAATCATACTTAAAACATTACTTTTTATTGAGCTCTAATTTCTCAGCAAAATAATCACAAAAATCTTTCATCGTTGCAGACATTTTCTCATCCTGCGTAGCTCGATGAAAAGTATCACTCATAGAAACTAATGTTTGATGAAAAAATATTTTCATTTCGTCCACAGGCATATCTTTAGTCCATAAATCAATACGAAGACTTTCTTTATTTTTACTATCCCAAACAGATAACAATAAAGCTTTTGTTTCTTCATTTTCTACACCACCATCTTTTGCTGTCCATTGTAATTTTTCGGGAACTCGATTTTCATCCAGTTCTATATCTATATTTATTTCAGATTTATGTGTACTTGCCATTATCTTGCGGGTTTATATTTTGAAGTGTTAAAAATTGTTTCAGCATCTGCCATTAATAATTGCCGCAAAGATACATTGTTATTTTTCATATAAGAAGCTACAATCCTCCAACCTATATATTGACCTACTCGATCAGGAGCCTCTTTATCTATCTCTTCTAAATAAAACTTAGAAAAAGGTGCTGGATATAAAAACCTAGGCATCAAATTGTTACCTGTACTATACAATAACTGTCTATCTATAAAATACCTCCATATTTGTTCTTCATTGGCTTCTAACCAAGCATATTGCTCATCAGAATATCCCATTTTCTCAGCATCAGACTGATTGGGTAGAAATATTTTTTTTAGATACATCTCTTTTCCGTAGTAAATAAGGTTAGCTAAGAAAGTTCGATTTTTAGGTAATTCTACAAGTTGTTTGGCATACATTGTAGCTATGTCGGGCATTATTTGACTTTTCTTAAAATTTCGTTTTAGATATGCCTGAATACCCTCATAAAAATAATGGTCTTCACCCAAATAAGTATCCAAAGAAATAATAAGCAAATTACCAGACAACACTATCTTATTGCGATAATCAACATCTGATGTAATTGCAATTGCCCTAGGAACAGTTACCTCAGGGAAATAATATTTTATATGTTGCAACAAAGAACGAAGGTCTTCTTCTTCACTCAAAAGGTCAGGAAACGTTTTTTTTACCTCTCTATTTATTTCGATCTGAAGTGTATCATTAGCCCTTTTAATCCATGTGCTATCCGAATATTGTTTAGGAAATAGAAAAGGGAAGCCTTCTTTTAACTCCGGAAGTGTTTCCTCTGTTACTTTAGCAAACAATTGATCAAAACGTTCTATTTTAACTTCTACCGGGATTTTTGTAATTTCTTTTTCCAGTTTGTTTTCGCTTACACAAGATGTAAAAACACAAAAAACAATAGCAAACTTTGAAAATCTAATAATATCCATTCTTAAATTATAATATCTTTCTAAATAATTTTTACTATTGAAGAACGCCATCTTTTTTTATTAATTTTATAATCGCAAAGTTAATATATCAAATTACAAATTTATAACAACGATAAATAATATAATATGCATACAGAAAAAGTAATTGACCACATTGTAAATTGGCTAAAGGATTATGCTACAAAAGCAAATATCAAAGGGTTTGTTGTTGGCGTTAGTGGTGGGATTGATAGTGCAGTTACTTCTTCATTATGTGCTAAAACCGGATTGAACACAATTTGTGTAGAAATGCCAATTCACCAAGCTCCTAGTCAAGTAACCAGAGCTCAAGAACATATTGCACAGCTAAAAAAACGATTTTCTAATGTTTCTGATGAAAGAATAGATCTCACTTCTGTCTTTGAGGAGTTTAAAACTGTGGCTCCCAGTACAGATTCAAAAGCCAAACTTGATTTAAGCTTAGCTAATACCAGAGCGCGTTTAAGAATGACCGCGTTGTATTATTTAGCCGGAACACAAGGGTACTTAGTTGCTGGAACCGGTAATAAAGTTGAAGATTTCGGAGTTGGTTTTTATACCAAATATGGCGATGGTGGCGTAGATCTAAGCCCAATTGCCGATCTACTAAAAAGTGAAGTATACGAATTAGGAAAGGCATTATTAGTCCAAGAATCTATTCTTATTGCTGCACCAACCGATGGATTATTTGGAGATAGTAGAAGTGATGAAGATCAAATTGGAGCAAGTTATGATGAATTAGAATGGGCCATGAAAATGAAAGATCAGGGGAAAAATTTAGATGATTTTACAGGAAGAGAAAAGGAGGTATTTCACATTTACAATCGCTTAAATACGGTAAATCAACATAAAATGATACCAATTCCGGTGTGTAAAATACCCGTTAATCTATTATAATCAACACTTTATCGATAATTTCATAAAAAAAAGTTTACAAGAGGTAGTTCTTATTAATTTTGCAGGGAGATAAAAAGTTACCCCTAGCCTAGAGATGTTAAACTCTTTAAAATTAATAAACTAACACATTAACAATCGTAAACAAGAATGACAACCGTACTAATTGCTGATCATCATCCGATTACTAGGAAAGGGATAGTCTCGTTACTTCGCAATTCTGAAGAATATGAGATTATTGGGAAAGTAAGTAATGGAAACGAGATGTATGACATTTTAAAAGCCAATACCCCAGATGTACTCATTATGGAATTGGATCTACCTCAGATCAATGGAATAATGGCATTACGAACCATCAAGAAAGAATTCACAGGTATTAAAGTCATTATCTTTAGCTCACATCCTGAAGAAATGTATGCTCTAAGTGCTATTAAAGCCGGGGCTTCTGCTTATTTATCTAAAACCGTTGCTACAAAAACACTTAGAAAAGCCATCGAGCGTGTTGCTAGAGGAGGAATCTATCTTAATGACAACCTGACTCAACAACTAGCTAATGGTAATGCCAGTGAGAATAATATGGTCGTGAAATATAAAAAGCTTTCTTCTAGAGAAATAGAAGTTCTGAATCTTTTATCTTCTGGAAAAAGAAACAAGGATATAGCAACTACTTTATCTATTAATGAAAAAACAGTAAGTACGTATAAAACTCGTCTGCTGAAAAAACTTAAGGTAGATAATCTTGCTGACCTAATTCACCAATCTAGATTATTGCATATAAGCTAAACCACACGGTTTAGCTTCTCTGATAATATTCTTTTTAAAGAAAGGTAATCCATGATATCCTGAAGGGTTTCTTGATTATCTTCTTTATCAGCATCCTGAGCTTTCACTTCTTGTGAGAGCTCTTTTACTTTTTGGCCAATTAAATACCTCCTTAAATTAAGAATGATATCATTTACATATTGAGAAACGGTATAATCCTTTTGCTTTACATGAATCTCCATATCATGCCATCTAGCTAGGGCATATTGCTCTTCTTTCATGATAATCGAAGTAATCTCATAAGCCAATTCAGGAGCGATTTGATTGATGAAATTTTCGACCTTAAAATCGTTATTTTGATTTAATTGCTCTATCAGAACAGTATATATTCCTTTAAAACCATCATTAGCAAACTCAATTTCGTCGTCTTGCAAATCGAGGTATATCTTTTCAAAAACTTTAGATGTATGTATTTCAGGTTCCATAACCAATTCTCCATCATCATTCTCTTTTAAAACTAAATCTTCAAACTCCTCCTCTCGATGTCCATAGAGTATTAGAATTTCAATGATTTTGCGTTCTAGCTCGTACTGCTCATTTACTTTAGGAGTTTGTTTGGCTTCCGGTTTTACTACCTCGAGTTTCTTTTTATCCTCTTTTTGTTGTTTACGCTGATCTTTATGATCTACATTTCGGATCTGTGCTAATGTATTAAACAATACTTCTTCAGAAATATCCATAATACGAGAGCATTCCTGCACATAGATTTCACGTTTGATCACATCGGGAATTTTGGAAATACTAGTTACCATATCCCTAACCAGCTCTGCTTTTTTTATAGGGTCATTTTGGGATTCTTTCTGAAGTATTGAGGCTTTAAACCGAATAAAATCTTGTGCGTTCTCTTTTAGATACAAAGTTAGCTCTTCTAGAGTGTTTTGCTTTGCAAAACTATCCGGATCTTCACCATCGGGAAAACTACACACTTTTACATTCATTCCTTGCTCCAGAATGAGATCAACACCTCTTATTGATGCTCGCATTCCTGCTGCATCTCCATCAAATAAAACAGTAATATTTTTAGTTAGCCTGCTAATGAGTCGAATTTGATCTGGGGTCAACGCAGTACCAGAAGATGAAACTACATTATGTACACCAGTTTGATAAAACTGAATAACATCTGTATACCCTTCTACAATATAGCAGTTATCTTCTTTGGCTATAGACTGTTTTGCATGATAAATCCCATACAAAACCTTACTTTTATGATAGATATCGCTCTCTGGTGAATTAAGATATTTGGCAGCTTTTTTCTCATTTGTTAGAATTCTTCCGCCAAAACCTAACACACGCCCGGACATCGATAGAATAGGAAACATTACCCTACCTTTGAAACGATCAAACTGTTTTTCTTCCTTAACAATAGTAAGCCCGGTTTTTTCAAGATAATCTAGTTTATATCCTTTTTTTATAGCTTCAGATGTAAAAGCATCCCATAAATCAGGTGAATATCCTAATGCGAACTTTTTTATAGTTTCTTCGGTAAACCCTCTTTCTTTAAAATATGTTAACCCTATTGCTTTACCTTTTTCGGTTTTATGTAATGAGTTTTGAAAAAAAGTATTTGCAAACTCACTAACCAGATACATACTTTCCCTCTCATTAGCCTGCTCCTTTTGTTCATCTGTCTGTTCAGTCTCCTCAACTTCAATGTTATATTTTTTGGCAAGATATTTTATAGCTTCAGGATATGTAAAATGCTCATGCTCCATCAGAAAAGCCACCACATTACCGCCTTTACCACTAGAAAAATCTTTCCAGATCTGTTTTACCGGCGAAACCATAAATGATGGTGTTCGTTCATCACTAAAAGGACTGAGCCCTTTAAAATTACTACCTGCTTTTTTTAATTGCACAAAATCACCAATTACCTCTTCTAATCGGGCAGTTTCAAAAACAGCATCTAAAGTCGATTTATGGATCATTATCGGTTAATTAGTATTATTTAATTTTAAAAACTTGCAGTAATCAACAAACCTAGGACAAAAATAATATAAATCCCAAAACTCAAACCAGAAATAAAAAGAGGCTGTCCATATAGACAGCCTCTTAAACCAATTTTAAATTGGATCAAAAATTATTCTCCAATAATAAAACTTTTTGTAATTACACGTTCTTCTACAGTAATTCTTAAAAAATAAGTTCCTTTAGAAAGACCATTAACGTCTAATTGTTGTTTTGTTCCTTGGTTATCTATACTACGAACCAACTGACCAAACATTGAGAAAATCTCTAAACTCTGAATTGATTTTTCTCCTAAAGAAATATTTAAGACACCACTAGAAACAGGGTTTGGATATAGCTTAAATAAATCATCATCATCATTTAAATCAAATGTGCTCAACCTCACGGCTGCATTTTCTACACAAAAATCAGTTGCTTCAGAACTCGTGAATTCTCCTCCTGATACAATAGTTCCTGCACTACTAGATAATGTATAAGAGCCATTACCAAATCCACAACAGATACCATCTCCGAAGGAATCGGACATTGTAAATGTATAATTTCCAGAAGACAATCCACTAATAGTTTCTGTAACTGTAGAACCATCTGGGTTAGCTGTAGAATAACTTTCTGAAGCCACTGTCGCTCCACCAGCATCCTCTAAAGTCCAAGAAGTTTCTTGAGGGTAATTATCAAATGTAATGCTAAGTGTTAGATCTCCTGTAGCACAATCAGATCCACCTGGACCACCATCAGCCGTAACTGAAATATCGTCGATAGCAGCATCTGCTCTCCAAGTACTTCCTGTTAAACGATTAAATCTTAATTGCACTCCGGTTCCCAAATAAGCTGCTAAATCTATTGTTGCTGTTTGCCAAGAATTTCCTTGGTTTCCATTTCTACTCCAGATATTAGTCCAAGTTACTCCTTCATCATTACTAGCCTCTACACTTAAGGATCCAAAATTATTTGCCCCAAACATATGATATTTGAACGAGAAGGTAGCTGAAGTTGCAGAACCTAAATCAATACAAGGAGAGGTTATTATTGCACGTTTATTAGGATATCCTGTTCCATTTCCTGAAGCTTCGACATATAGATAAAATGAACCTTCGACTGCACTTGATGGCCCTGTATTTCTTGAAGGTGTTCCATTAGCATCCCTTGTCCAATCCAGGTCATCTCCAGAACTCTGTGTCCAAGCACCAATACCTGTTTCGAAGCCTTCATTATATGGAGTAGCTACTCCATTTAGACAACCTGTTGCTGCAGGTGTAGTAACACTAAGCGGACTACTTGGCGCAGAAGCATTACCCGCTGCATCTTTTGCCACAATTGTAAACGCATAAGTAGTTTCCGGAGTTAAGCCTGTAACTGTTGCACTAGTTCCTGTTACTGTATCAACTACAACTCCATCCTGTAAAACGTCATATTCTGTAACTCCAACATTATCTGTTGATGCATCCCAAGTTATTGTCACCTGATTAGCAGCAAGATTTGATGTTACAAGGTTTGCTGGTGCCGTTGGCGCTTCTGTATCGGGAGCTTCTGTAGTTACTGTTAATATAGCACTTGCTGATGATTCATTTCCAGCGGCATCCTTTGCAATCACAGAGAAATCATATGATGTACTAGGCGATAACCCTGTAATATCAGCAGAGGTGGTTGCAACTGTAGCAACCACAACTCCATCCTGATATACATCATAAGCAGTCACTCCTATATTATCTGTAGATGCATCCCAGCTAAGTGATGTAGATACATCTGTTGTACCAGAAGCATTCAAATTAGCAGGTGCAGTGGGAGCTTCTGTATCAGGAGTGTCTGGCTGAAGCTTAAATGCTACGACGTGACTTCTTCTTACATTGGGAGAAGGCCCCTTCATATACTCACTAATATGCCAAAAGGTCATATCATCCAATGGATCAATAGTCATCTGTCCATAATCTCCATAACGTCCATCCCCTCTATTATTTTGAGCGTCACCATTGGAGGAAACTTGCTCTGCCAGGGTCATTGTTCCTAGTGCATCACTAGCTAATCTACCAGTATATCTTAATGATGTAAATACTGTACTACTTACTATGGTATAGGCCAAGCCTATATTTCCTTGAGCATCTTGTGCAATACTACCACAAAATGCACTCAACCCATCAGGCTGTACATATGTTCCTTCTTGATATATAGTCCAAGGTTGCCCATCTGCTGTTTGTCTTAATTCGTACCAACGAATACCTGCCAAACTATCGGTACCATCTAAATCTACTACAAAATTTAGCACCATTGAATTATGTGTTCCAAAACGTCGATAATTGGTCATATACATCATCGTAGCTTGTAAAGCATCTATATCAGGCCCGTTACCTGGTTCATCTAAGTTCTGAAAAGAACCATTATCAAACACACTATCAAATGGAGTTGTGATAATTTCTTGTGGTTGAGATATTGTAGAATTTGATGTATTAGCCCAATCTACATTGGTTGTCCAGGCTTTTATGTGATCTTGAGAGACTCCAGCCCAAGCATCATCTTGTAAATACAATACTGTATGACCAACTCCAACAGGAGGTAATGTGGTACCCGTAGCATTAGATCCCCCTGGACTATAAAAACCACTGGTTGAAATTCCCGGAAGTGGAAATCCGACAATCTGCGCATTAGGATCACCTACTAACATTTTATCTCTTTCAACAGCATAAACCACCTCAGAAGTGGATGCTGAGCCTGAATCTTTATTATTTGTTATATAGTACCCATCAGACCAAACTGAAAACTTAGGGTAGTCTGGAAAGGTTTGTGTAACAAATTCATATGTAAACCAACCATCATTTACCGGATCAGGTCCCTGACTTACAGCTATTAAGAAACCATCTACACTACTGGAAACCCCTCTGAACTGAGTAATCAAAAATCGATCTGCAAAATTATCATAAATAACAATAGGATCTCCATCACTTTGACCAGGAAAGAGTGTAGCTAATGAAGCCTCAGGAACCAATACATTTCCTGCTCTATCCAGAATACCAAACCCTGAGTTAAACGCATATACATAATGGTTAGGCCCTATGGCACCAGTTGCATCATTTAAAACAGTTCCTATATGTGCATCAAATGAAGCAACCTCAGTACTAACAGCCATTTTAGCTACATTATTTTGCTGCATTATAAGTGGGTCATTTTCTCCATAAGCAGGAATACCTTTTCCTGAAACAAATGTATTAGCACCGCTCCTTTTAGGTGGAGCACTATGGTCAAAACCTTTTGCTGAAATGATATTTTTCATTTGAGATAAAGGTGGGATTTCGGTTACCTTGGTTGCCTGGGACAAAAAGGTTGCTTTTGTTTGTTTGTTTTGAGCAAATAGCCCCAAACTACAAAACACAAAAAGTGTTACATAAAAGAATTTTGTTTTCATTTGTGTGAAAGTTTGATTAATTGTTATGTTTAAAAATTTAGTATAAGCCGTATCATAGTTCACATTTGAAAAAACATGAACATTATCAAAAAAAAGAAAGAATTATTTCAATTATGACAGGATTAAATATAAGGGTATTTAAATAAGAAACAAAAAAATAATTGTAGCAAAATACTCGAAATCAATTAGTTACTTAAAAACCGTAACATGTTTAAGGTTTTATAGTTCTTATAAAAAGTATATTAAACCACTCTCAACTCTCCAAAAACCCTTCCTCTAATCATCAATAACTATAGTGATAATAACTTTTTATAAATCTGTAAACTTTGGAAGTAATGCAAAAATAAAAGAGCGATATTCTCCAACATCGCTCTTTCTAATATTATGTTTGATTAACGTTATAACTATAAGTCAAATCGTAATCCCAGAGATACATTATTTTGTTCTACAATAGCATCCTGAAAGATTGGAGATAAATCATATTTAAGATATAATGAGGTGTCACCAAATCCTATGTAAGTACTTAAACCATAAATCAGGTCACTTGTATTATAATCTCTCTTGATCTTATCCTTTATACGATCTCCATTTTCTTTATACTTCAATTTTTGACGTGTACTAATATTAGCCCCTACATAGCCACCTAATCCAATTTTAAATTTTCGTGCAGTATAGTATCGTATTTTATCTTCGGTTTCTTTTACTTTAGAAGGGCCAAATTCAAAATGTAATGGTACTACCAAATTATCCATCCTGAATTTAGACTTATCCAATTCTACTCTAAATTCCTCTAGGTTAGTTTGATTACCATTCTCTACAAAATACCGATTATCTGTAGGTTTCAAACCATTCGACTGATATGAAATACCATATCTAATTCTCATAAAATTAGTATTCTTAAATACCCTGGTTTTCCAGAACCATCCTAATTCAAAAAATCTACTTCCTGCAATTTTATAATCAGAATCATCAAGTGACTGACCATCTACAATAGCATTATTGACTCCAAAAGCAACCATAATACCAGAAGATGTTCTTCTATCATATACAATATCTTTCTTTGTATCACTACCTTTTCCAGTTTTAATATTAATCCCGAATAACACATCTCCATTTTCATCATTTTTACTCCCAATACCAAAAGTTATTTTACTGTCTTCGGTTCCTATAGTCTCAGTACCATTACGTTCTAATAATGCAATTCTGTTATCAATGATCGCGACGGCATTTTCGATATTGAGCGCATGATTCTGAGCAGCCGCTTCTTTTAAAGTCTGAGCTTCTTTTCTACTTATTTGATTAGTTGCAAGTCTATCATTAATCGATTCTACTTCTTTTTTGAGCGCTTCTTTTTCTAGTGTTACTACTTGTTCTTTTTGTTGTTGTAACTGCTCAATTTTAGTAATATTTTCTTTCTCTTGGGCATTTGAAAATTGAGCAAAAAATGCCAAGGCCAAATAAATGGCAATAGTAGCTATAGTCTTCATTTTACGTATTGATTTTTGATTTCTTGTAGCTTCCTTCAGAGTATACTGAAGGAAATCTACAAGATTGATTGATGAATGTTTAATTTTCTCGTTCTGCAACGGCAGTTCTAACCTTTTGAAAACCGGTTTTAAGCGCTTCAAAAACCTTGTCTTTAAAAGTTTCATCTAATTCTTCTTCAACGTCTTGAAGCAGAGCAGATGCACTAACCTTATTAGATTTTAAAATATTATTTGTTGTTATTTCTCTTTGTGCCTGACGTAGCAACTTATCTATCTCGTCATTAGTTACTTCACCATTATTCTTCTGTATCTCTTGTACTTGTGCAATTACACTAGCTATTTTATCATCTATAACATTATTGCTCACAGGCAACTCTTGATTTTTTATAACTTCTTCTTTCTCCAGGTTTTCTGTAATAGCAGTTACTATTCCTTCATTTTCAGATATATTACTAATTATACTCGGAGTAGTTTTATTAATATTTTGAATGCCTTTCTTTTTTTCCTGTTTATTTAAAACCGAAGGTTTTTCTGGAGTTTGCACAACCCTTTGTTGTGTCTTCTTATTTATTTCATTCTTTTCCAGCACCTGCTCTTTAGGGTCAATAAATTTGTTTTCTTGATCTTTATTTTCTACCACATCCGTATTATTAAATATTTGTTTAGTAGGTTCTTTTATTTTATGATCAACAACTTGTCTATTTTTTTCTTCGGAAAACCTATTGGTAAAAAACACTGAACTCAAAATTAGAATTCCTACCAAGCTTGCCGCCGCATACCACCAGATTTTTTTATTTGCTTTTTTTTGTTCACTTTCATCTAAGGCTGAAGCTAATTTATCCCAAGAATTTCCTGAGGGTTTTATTGTGCGTTGGTCTAGCTTATCCTTTATTTTATCTTCAAAATTCAATGGCGCCATGACTAATCCTATTTTGTTGGTTTACCTTTTGCTGTAACATCTTTCTAGCTTTAAACAATTGAGATTTTGAAGTGCTTTCAGAAATCTCTAACATCTTAGCTATCTCGCTGTGCTTGTATCCTTCAACAGCATACAATACAAACACCATCCTATATCCTTCCGGCAAATTATCAATCAATTCCTGGATCTGCTCTAGTTCTAACTCTATATTGATATTATTCCAGGATTCTTCTTTGTAACTTGCTACTTCTTCAGTAAAAAAGATCTGTTTTTCTTTTCTTAAAAATGAAATTGACTCATTAATCATAATTCTTCTTACCCACCCTTCGAAACTTCCTTGGAATTTGAACTTTTCCAGGTTTGTAAAAACCTTTAGAAAACCGCTTAGCATTACTTCTTCAGCAAAATGAATATCTTTTATATATTGCCTACATACACTTAACATCTTAGGCGCATGTTCTTCATACAACCGATGCTGAGCATCACGATGCTGTTTTGCTGCCTGACGAATAAGCTGCCTTTCGTTTTTATAAAATTGAATTATTTTCAATGTTAAAAATCAATTAATTAAGATCTTATATATACATAGACGAGATAAAACTAAAAAAGGTTGCCTGAAGAAAAAAAATATTAAGAAATCTTTTATTTAGACAAACTAATCCCTCTATATTCATTTTAAATCAAGCAAATAGAAACACCTGCTTGTTAAAAAATATTTAACTCGATTTTTTGACGTGGTTTATCACCCAATCCAGTTCTTGGTCTTTATCACTAAGTTCTTTGGTAATTATAACATCAGGTTTAATACCATATCCATCTGGTTCCATAGTATGAGGGGTATTAATTTTTAGTAATCCGACCCTCATTTTTATTTTGGAATTAGGAAGTTCTATCCCTGTAAAAAAACCTGCAACCGTACCATTATACGCTCCACCTGTTTCCTGACCTATAAAAGTGGCTCGTTTGGTTGCTTTTAGATGAGTTGATAATATACTACTAGCAGAAAAACTTTCGCCATTAATCAGGACATATATTTTTCCTTTGTATGAATTAGGCTTTGGTTTTCTTAGCTTATTATATTTAAATTTAAAATAAGGATCACCTTTTGATCTTTTGACCTTAAAAAGTTGATATGTAGCGATAAGAGGAGAAAACGCTACTACTGCCGATTTTTTCAACCAGGATCTACTATGAAAATATGGATATAAAAAACTTAAACGTTTAGTCATCTTAGATTCTTCTAAAAAAATATATTCTTTATCAGTGAGGTATGAATAAAGCTCATCAATCTCAGCTAGTCGACCTCCATAATTACCTCTTAAATCAATAACCAAATGCTTACATTGAGAGGAGTCAATTTTGGTAAAACTCTCTTTATAAAAATCTTTATACACTCCTTTTGTAAAGCTTCTTATCTTCATATAAGCAATACTTCCTGATTCATTTGGGGTTATAAAGCTAAAATCCCGATTATTCTTCTTTGTATATTTATTATAACCGTGTTTATATTGCTCTTTTATGATTTTTTTACGCTTTGCTTTTTCTTCCTTTTTATCCGCTTTACTTATTTCTTTTGCTCCCGTAACTGATGTTACATTCTTTATAGGTGACTCATTTTTTTTATTATAGTTAGCGCTTATGTAATAAGAATATATACTGTCTTCCTTCTTCAACTTTAATAAAATACTGTCTTTTTGTTTATGAGTATAAGTATATAAGGCACCAAACCTAGCAACTACATATTCTGGAATATATGTGGTATTATAGCCATCGCTAGCTTGTAATTTTTTAAAATTTGTAAGCAAATCACTTACTTTTTCATTTTCTATCGATAACACTTCTACATCAGCAACAAGGGAACCAGTACTATCCTTTCCGTAATTTTCTTTAATATATAACCTATCATCTATACCTTTAAATGCTAATGGTTTAAACGGATAACTTCTTTTTCCTTTTTCCTTTATCTCAGCTTTTGTTTGTCTTCTTTGTGGAGTGTAAATAGACAAATGCCCTTGTTTAACATTACTAACCACAGGAGCTAACTGCTTATAAAATTCTATACTAGATATAGGTTTTTTAATATTTTCTTTTAAATCACTTATTTTTTTGTCTAAGGAGTCCTTACTTGTATACCAATATAAATCAGGATGTAGTTTCTGTAATTTGTGATAAGCATAATCAATATCCTCATGAATTTCTTCTACACTGTGCAAATTACTAATCTGCTTATTGTATTTCTCTACTGAGCCGCAGTTTGACAACGATACAATGAGGGCAAATAAACATAAATTTCTTATCATATTTTTTTATTTTTCTAAACTGATTATTCAAAGGATTAAAATCTCACTTTAAATATAGACGAGATTAAAAACAAAAAGGTTGCCTGACCATAAAAAAATCATTGGAAATAAAGAGAGAGAATCGTAATCTAATTATAATTATTTTTTGCGATCAATAACATAATCTACCATCAATTCCAAAGAAGACCTATAATCAGAATCAGGGTAATTTGATAAGATACTTAAAGCTTCTTCTTTAAACTGATGCATAATTTTAATAGCATATTCAAGTCCCCCACTAATCTTTACAAAATCAATAACCTCTTTTACTCGCTTTTTATCCTTATTATGATTTTTTACAGAGTTAATTAACCATTTCTTTTTTTCTTTGGAACAATGATTTAAAGTATAAATCAATGGAAGTGTCATTTTTTGCTCTTTAATATCAATCCCGGTAGGTTTTCCTATTGCAGTATCACCATAATCAAATAAATCATCTTTGATCTGAAAAGCCATCCCTATCAATTCGCCAAACTTTCTCATCTTTTCTACCGCGTCTGAATCAGGATCTACAGAGCAGGCTCCTAAACTACAACAGGCTGCAATCAACGTTGCCGTTTTCTGACGTATGATTTCGTAATATACATCTTCTGTGATATCCAGATTTCTGGCTTTTTCGATTTGAAGTAGCTCTCCTTCACTCATCTCACGAACTGCGACAGAAATAATCTTTAAGAGATCAAAGTCTCCATGATCAATAGACAGTAAAAGGCCTTTGGATAATAAATAATCCCCAACTAATACAGCTATTTTATTTTTCCATAAAGCATTTATGGAAAAAAAGCCTCTCCGGCGATTAGAATCATCCACTACATCATCATGTACTAGCGTTGCTGTATGTATCAATTCGATTACTGAAGCTCCTCTATAGGTTCTATCATTTACTTCTCCCCCAGACACCATTTTAGACACTAGAAAAACAAACATAGGGCGCATTTGTTTACCCTTTCGATTTACAATATAATGTGTAATTCTATTTAGAAGTGCCACCTTGGATGACATTGATTGTGTAAACTTTTGTTCAAAAAGCTCCATCTCATCAATGATCGGTAGTTTTATTTGCTCTACGACTTTCAATATGAAGTAATTGATTCAGTTTTATTCGATAATGCGAAGATAGTGCAAATCTTTATTAAAAATAATCGAAAATCGTTACTAATAACCACTTATGACTTATTAGCAAGCTGACCACAGGCTGCATCAATATCTTTTCCGCGGCTACGGCGTACATTAACCACAAAACCTCTGGATTCTAATGCTTTGATATAATTATCAATTGCCTTATTTGATGCTTGTTGAAATTCTCCATCATCAATAGGATTGTATTCAATTAAATTAACCTTACAAGGCACATAAGAACAAAATTTAAGTAAGGCATTAATATCTTCTTTGCGATCATTAATCCCGTCCCATACCACATACTCGTAAGTAATTCTACTTTTGGTTTTTGCATACCAATATTCTAAAGACTCTTTTAGCTCGGAAAGTGGAAATGTATCATTAAATGGCATAATGGATGTTCGCACTTCATCAATTGCCGAGTGTAAAGAAACGGCAAGTTTAAATCTCACCTCATCATCAGCCATTTTCTTAATCATCTTGGGCACTCCAGAAGTAGAGAGCGTTATTCTTTTTGGAGACATCCCCAATCCTTCTGAAGATGTGATTTTATCTATGGCCTTTAATACATTATTATAATTCATCAATGGCTCGCCCATACCCATAAACACAATATTAGATAGTGGTCGATTATGATATAATCTACTTTCATTATCAATGGCTACAACCTGATCATAAATTTCATCAGGATTGAGATTTCGCATTCTTTTTAATCTTGCTGTTGCACAAAACTTACAATCCAAACTACACCCAACCTGAGAAGACACACACGCTGTTGTTCTGGTCGGAGTCGGTATTAGAACAGATTCTACGATTAACCCATCATGAAGTCTTACTGCATTTTTAATCGTCCCATCACTACTTCTCTGCATTTGATCTACACGAATGTGATTGATAACAAAGTTATCTTCGAGCATCTGACGAGTAGTTTTGGAAATATTAGTCATATCCTCAAAACTATGTGCACCTTTACTCCATAACCATTCATAGACTTGATTTCCTCTAAAAGCTTTATCTCCGCTTTCTTCAAAAAACCGTCTCAACTGCTCTTTGGTCAATGCTCTTATATCCTTTTTCTTAGCCTTCATATTTATGCAAAAGTAATAAGATAAATGATCTCTACTTATATAATTGATACTCTTTCTTTTTATAACTAGCATATAACAAAACTCCCGATGTTGCCACCGGGAGTTTTATATATTATATAAAGTCGTCAATTATTTTTTGACTCTTTTCCATTCCTGAACTCCTCCGCCTCTATACTTTACTTTAAGAACATCGGGCTTATCCTCTTCTACCCATATCTGACAGTCCGATATTTTACCATCTTTTATATTCGTATATTTTCCGCCAATATATTTATTTTCTCCTTTAGACTTTAATCTCTTCAATATCACCAAACCTTCTACCTTTTGATTTTTGTCTTCTCCCTGACATTCATAACAGACATCATCTCTTTCAGAATTACGTAACATTCTTTCAATAGCTCCATATACCATCTTATCTAACATATATATTTGGACTATATTAATGGCTACTCCAGTTCTTTTATCAAAAGTTTTCCATTTACCTAACACCAAATTAGTATTTAGAGTACCTCCTAACAGATCTTCTTTTAACTCTTCATCAACCGGATTTTCTCCAAACCAAATCTTAAAGAATGCTTTTTTAAATTCTATACTCTTTACGGTCCCAAGAAGAGTTCTGTTTTTGTAAAGATATATTGTACCTCCTTTTTTGTACATTATCTTGAATATATCAAATCTATTAATTTTATTAGGCATTAGACCTAAAAAATCCCTGATCTGTTCTTCAAAAACATAGCTATTACCATCTGTAGCTCTTTCCAGACCTACTCGAATAAGGTCTTTCCATTCGTCAATTGTAAGTGTTCCGGAGGTAATTTTGATGGTTAGTGCCATAGTAGCATCTTTTTCCGCTACTTTGATCCCATCTTCTAGATCATCAGGATTAAAATCAAGGTCAAGATATAAAGCTGCAGCATATAATCTCGCTCGCTCTCCAGCACCATTAAGCATTAACTCTGTTTCTCCAAAAACATCTACATCATTAAATTGTACATTTCCTACTTTAGTTTGAGAAAATGAAACAGTATTCATTAATACTATAAAAAAGTATAATACTCTTTTCATAAGTTGGTTTTTTTTAACGTTCATTTTTAAGGCTTGACAAAAAAACGAATTTAGTAGCCAAAAATTACATTTTATTTGTTTTACTATAATTGCATTTTCGACAAAAAACATAATTTATCGATAAAATACATAATCAGATTACGGTTTAACCGTAAAACAGGGGCAAAAATAGTTTTTTTTTTATAAAAAATAAATTTAACCTGTTAATTATGAAAACTTTATAAAAAAACTCCATTTTTTGATATAAAAATGGAGTCTATATGTTGTTCAATCGTTGCTAAATTACCTATATAATTAGCATTGCATCACCATAAGAGTAGAACTTGTATTTCTCTTTTACAGCTTGTTCATATGCTTCTTTAATAAAATCATGTCCTGCAAATGCAGAAACCATCATTAGTAATGTGGATTTTGGTGTATGGAAATTGGTAATCATACAATTAGCAATACTAAAATCATAAGGGGGGAAAATAAATTTATTTGTCCATCCTCTGAATTCATTTAATGTTCTTTCGGATGAAACTGAGCTCTCTAAAGCTCTCATCACTGTAGTACCAACGGCACAAACTCTTTTCTTTTGCTCGATACCTCTATTAATAGTATCTACAGCCTTAGCCGTAATATATGCTTCTTCGCTATCCATTTTATGCTTAGAGAGATCCTCTACCTCCACAGGATTAAATGTTCCTAATCCTACATGAAGTGTAACTTCTGCAAAATCAACACCTTTGATTTCTAAACGCTTCATTAGATGTTTTGAAAAATGTAATCCTGCAGTAGGAGCTGCTACAGCACCCTCATTTTTAGCGTAAATAGTTTGATACCTTTCCTCATCTTCTGGTTCAGTCTCTCTCTTAATATACTTTGGTAATGGAGTTTGTCCTAAATCAGTAAGTTTCTGTCTAAACTCATCATAAGAACCGTCATACAAAAAACGAAGTGTACGCCCTCTGGAAGTAGTATTATCTATAACTTCTGCCACTAAACTTTCATCATCTCCAAAATATAACTTATTACCAATACGTATCTTACGAGCTGGGTCTACCAATACATCCCAAAGACGTGTTTCAGAATTTAATTCTCGTAATAAAAACACTTCAATTCTAGCTCCGGTTTTTTCTTTATTACCATATAATCTGGCAGGAAAAACCTTAGTATTATTAACTACCATCACATCGTTTGGTTCAAAATAATCAATAAGATCCTTGAACTCTTTATGTTCAATAGTCTGCTCTTTTCTATTTAGAACCATAAGACGAGCTTCGTCTCTATTTTCTGCTGGATATTCTGCCAGCAATTCAGGTGGAAGGGTAAAATTGAAATGTGATAACTTCATCAGTGTTTATTTTTTGAAGGTGCAAATATACAATCTCGTGATAGGGGTTGTCAAGTAAATCGACATATAAATTTTATGCTTTCAATACTTTAAAACCTAATTGTTCTAAATCTGACCAAAAATCAGGATACGATTTAGATACCACATCTGCATCATTCACCCGAAATGAAGTTCTTAATGCAAGTGGTGCAAAGGCCATAGCCATACGATGATCATTGTAAGTAGCCACAGAAACACCCTCTTTATAAATTGAGGAAGGTTCTAATTTTAAAGTATCTTCTGTAATATGAACTTTTCCTCCAAACTTTTCGATTTCAGTTTTTAGTGCCTCTAATCTATCTGTTTCTTTAATTTTTAGTGTATGCAAACCTGTAAGGTTACACCCTATTCCTAAACCAAAACATGTAACTGCTATGGTCTGAGCTATATCCGGTGAATTCGATAAATCTAGAACATCTGGTAGTTTCTGAGTAGCATTTGGAATCCGAGATAAAGTAATTGTATCGTTATCAAAGGTAGTTTCTACTCCTAGACTTCTATAAATTTCAGCTAAGGCAGAATCTCCTTGATAACTTTGTTTTTTATAGCTTCCTAATGTCACAGAATTACTTGCTGTTAAAGCTACAATACTATAAAAATAGGATGCAGAACTCCAATCTGACTCCACAACAACATTTTTAGAAACAAGTCCTTTTTGAGGTTTGATACTTATTTTATTATTTTCAAAAGTTCCTTCAACTTCAATATCAGCAAGTAAGCTTAACGTCATATTGATATAAGGAACTGAAGTAACTTTACCTTCTAAAACAATTTCTAATCCATTAGGCAATGACGAGGCAATAAGCATTAATGCCGATATATATTGACTACTAACATTGGCTTTAAGAGATACCTTATTTGTACAAGGTTGTTTTCCTTGAATCCTGATCGGAGGATAGCCTTCATTTTTTTCATAAGAGATGTCACAGCCTAATTGCTGCAATGCTTCTACCAAAATCTTAATTGGTCTTTCTTGCATTCTTTCACTTCCTGTAAGTACTGTTTCTCTTCCTTCTTTTATTGCAAAATAAGCAGTAAGAAAACGCATGGCAGTGCCGGCATGATGAATATCAATTAATATGTCATCACTGACCAATGCTTTTTGCATGACCTCGGAATCATCACTGTTAGATAAGTTTTTAATTTTAACATCAGGATAAAGTGCTTGTAAAATCAACAATCTATTGCTTTCACTTTTAGACCCTGTGATTTGCAATGTGCTATTTTCTATACTAGAAATACGGGGTAATTTAAGATTCATTTTATCGATTTGATTTGTGCTTTCTTAATTCAAAATAATACGCCATTATCATTCCATACATCAATCCCCCCATAAGTCTGGAAACAAGATATCTCAACCAACGACCATTACTTATTTTCTCTTCAATAAAGATCTCCCAGGCTAATCCTCCATATTGCATTATATGTTCAATAAGACTGAAAATCATAATAAAACCAACACCTATAAAAAGTACTGATTTCCAATATTTTTTTGACGAAATGATTGCTTTGAGCATTATTTTAGCTTTTCATTATTATGATGACGATCGTGATCTCGTTTCGTCTTTAAATCTAGTTTTTTATCAAAAGCTTCCTGAAGATTCACTCCTGTTTGGTTAGCCAAACATAATACAACAAACATGACATCAGCTAATTCCTCGCCAAGATCCTTATTTTTATCACTTTCTTTTTCACTTTGCTCCCCATATCGTCGTGCTATAATTCTTGCTACCTCTCCTACTTCTTCAGTAAGCTGGGCCATATTAGTCAACTCATTAAAATATCGAACACCGTGATTTTTAATCCACTCATCTACGGCTTGTTGTGCATTCTGAATGTTCATAATTATACTTTCTTTAAAACAACTTGGTCACTTTCCTTTTGAATAATCTGATTATAAAACTCTTTTATTGTTAAATAATATTCTGCCGGTATAAAAGGTGCATTTAACGTTTCTGTAACCGATACCTGAATAGTATTACCCATTATTACATTTGTTCTATATACAAACTTACCCATATTTTCTGGTAGTTTAAATGCTGAGCCCTCAGGAATTTCTACAACTTCATAACCTTCAGGTATTTTTATAGAGACCATCATCGTATTAGCATATCCATATCCAAAGTCTATCGGGTATTTACGCTCTTCTGATTTGAATATATTCTCTTTATCCCTTAGAAACAACAAAGGAGAAAAGAAAATCTCATTATCAACAACTTCTGCTTCATTTTCTAGAGTAAACTCGAAACGCTCAGCCACAGATTTACCTAACTCATTTACTCCCTTAAGTTCATAGGCATTAAGATCATCAAGTTCATACCTTTCTTTAATTCTTTTAATCTGAGTTTCTTTGTCCTTTTCTCCGTGTCTAACTCTAAAACTATGAGCTAAATACGATGATCGGCTTGTACTTTGCTTACCTTTAATAACACCTCCAGAATCAATTTGACACATAATTGACCGCTGAACTCTAGATGCTTTACCAGGTCTAAAATTAACCAGTTGTGAGGTTCCATTTTCTGCTAAAACCCTACCAGATCCGTGTATAACTCTATCCGGGAGCACATTTGGTTCACCATACTTATCTGTTGCATCCAAATACATTGTAGTATTACCAGACTTCACTCTAGCAATTACATAATCAAAACCTTCTAGTGTAGGGAACAACGATATTGTTCTTTTATTAGAACTAACTAATACAGGGTTCGCATTGACCTTAGCATATTTAAGCATTGCAACTAGCATAAGATTAATCTCAGCAGAATTACCCACAGCATCTTTATACGCTTTTTTTACACCATCACTAGTAACGACTCTATACTTGTCATTCCAAGTCATTTTTTTCTTTACAAAATCAAAAATCAATGTTGTTTTCTTTAAAGGATCATTAATACCCGTAATCAATTGATCTATATCTTCTTTAAAATAATTTTTCTTTTTTAATTCATCACCAAATCTAGGGTTATCATAAATAGATTTGGCAACATCTTCCCAAGTACTTGAATAGCTTTTCGTGCCACTATTAGGAAACCTAGTAAATTGCAGTTCAAAAACTATAGACGATAGATAATTCTCAAGATTACCACAATAAGGCTCTTCTTTAAATGCAGGAATATCAGAAGAATTAATTGAGTACATATTAGATATATAATCTATAACATATACAGAACCCTCTACCCTTCTACCTTTTAACTTATTGTTTTTTGTAGATTCTTTTAAACTAATTGGGAGATACCCCCTGGTATATTTTTTAAAATTATAATACTCAGGAGTTTCAACCTCTATATCAATCTTTTTAATAGGAATATCCTGCTGCAAATAAATTTTATCTATATTTCTTATGTAAGGTGAAGTGATTTTATATTTATACTCAATCACTGATCCTTCTTGAAGCGCTGGCATAGTAAATTTCACTTCATTATAATACTCTGAATATTCACTTTCGAAGATTCCATCTTTTTTTAGTTTAGTTTCAATAATTTCATCCCCCGCTAAACTATAAGTCATTGCTTTTAATCCACTAACTTTTTCTCTATCATTACTCCCTTGATACAAATAAATCTGTTCACTTGCTTCATCGAAACCATTCTTATTATACAATTTGATTCTTTTGAACACATCAGTTACCAATTGAAACTGATTATTAATATATGCGAAATGCACTTTCTTGTTTTCATAAAGCACTACCGCATTTGCTGCACTATCTAATGGATAAGATTTTTCTAACAATTCTTCTTTGGACACTTTTCCGAATTTATAGTCCTGAGCAAAAGTATTAGTGGTTAATATTAGAGTGATTACTAATATTACTTTATTTAAAATTTTCATTTTATTAATCAGTTAACTTTATTGTTGTTTTAGTGTATTCTTATTTTAGTCTATTATACTTAAGGCTGTTCTTTAATTTATCAAAATATCAAACCCAATAATTTTAATCTATCCATTCAAATGCTTATTGTGGGGTTTGAATATTCATAGTTATATTTTTTTAAGTACTACCTGATCACTTTCCTTTTGTATAATTTGATTATAGTATTCTTTTATTACAGGATAATAGCTTGGAAGAATAATTGGAGAATTAATGGTTTCTGTAACCGAAATTTGAATCATTCCATTCACTAATTTAGAATTAAATGAAAAAGACCCCATATCATCTGGTAATTTAAATCCTCCTGATTCCGGCAGTTCTATAATTTCATAGCCTTCAGGTATTTTTATATTGACCATATACATATTAGAAAATCCATGTCCAAAATCCACAGGGTATTTTCGATCATCAGATTTGAATATGTTTTCTTTATGACTTAAAAATAATAGAGGAGAAAAGAACATTTCATTATCTATGACCTCTACCTGATCATCAAGCATAAATTCGAACCGTTCATTCACAGGTTTTCCCAGTTCACTTGTGCCTTTTATTTCATAATTGGACAACTCAGTTATTTTGTACTTTTCTTTTATTCTTTTTATATGAGATCCTTGGTCATATATCCCATATCTTTCTCTAAAACTATGCGCTAAATAATCAAGATGATAGATATTTGACTTCCCTTTTACCATACCATCGACATCCATCTCGTATTGTATACTATTTCTATTTAGAGATGGGTTTCTTGGGCGAAGATTTATGTTTTGTGTCTTTCCATTTTCTTCTATCACCCTTGCTACTCCTTGTATCACTCTTGTAGGCAACACATTAGGCTCACCATATTTATCTGTAGCATCTAAATAAACTGCACCTTGATTAGGTAATTTAACACGAGAAATCACATAATCAAATCCATCTAATGTAGGAAACAAAGAAACGACCTTACTATTGGAAGTTACCAATACGGGATTAGCTTTTATTCCTGCATATTTTAACATCGAGGTTAACATAAGATTTATCTCCGCAGCATTACCAGTTCCCTCCTTATATGCTTTTCGCACTCCAGCTCTACTTACCGCACTATGTTTACCGTTCCAACTCATTTTGCTTTTTACAAAATTGTAAATCAAACTTGCTTTTTTTACAGGATCACTCACACCTCCAATCAATTTTTGGACATCATCTTTATAGTAATTAGTCTTATCCAATTCTCCACCAAAATTAGCATTCGAGTATATCTTTCTAATAATTTCTTCCCAGGAGGTGGCATAGTTTTCTACTGAATTCCCAAACTTCGTAAACTGCAATTCATATACTAGGGAAGATATATAATTACTTGTATTACCTGAATAAGGTTCTTTTTTAAATGCTGGAATATCAGTTGATAAAATTGTGTTAACATTAATCTTATAGTCTACTGCTCTAGTTTTTTCTTTAGGTTTTGTAGAACCATAAGATCTTGATTCAACATCAAAAAACTTTGCCCTATTTGGAGTATACATAAAACTTCCATCCGAAGGTGTTTCTTTTAAATCTATAGGTAAATATCCAGTAGTGAATTTTTTGAAATTAAAATATTCAGGCAATTCAACTTTAACTTCTAACTTTTTAATAGGTATCTGATCTTGCAAAACTAACCGGTCTATATTATATACAAATGGAGAAGTTATTTTATACTTATACTCTATAACCGAATTGTCTTTTAAATCGGGCATCGTAAATTTAATTTGATCATAATTTTCAGAAAACTCATTTTCGAATATTCCTTCTTTTTTTAATTTGGTCTTTATAATTTTATCCCCATCTATATTATACGTTATCCCTTTCAGGTCACTTACTTTTTCTTCAGCCTTTGTATTTTTATACAATAAAAAATCATCTGAAGCATAATCAAATCCATTCTTGTTATACAGTTTTACTCTTCGATGCACTTCAGTGATTAAGAGAAACCATCTTACGGTAGGATTATATTCATAATACACTTTCTTGTTTTCATAAAGCACTACCGCATTTGCAGCACTATCTAATGGATAAGATTTTTCTAACAATTCTTCTTTGGATACCTTACCAAATTTATAGTCCTGAGCAAAAGTATTAGTGGTTAATATTAGAGTGATTACTAATATTACTTTATTTAAAATTTTCATTTTATTAATCAGTTAATTTTATTGTTGTTTTAGTACTATTTTGGATTTATCAATTTTCTTAATCTCAGATCTAAACTTTCTGTATTCTTCATACTTTTCTTTAGGAAAAGTTCCATCTATAATTTTTAGAAACCTTTTAAACTTGATCTGAGATTCATTTATTTTTTCTAATTCGTAAGTATAACTTCCAAATTCTGTTTCAATAGATTTCTTTTCTGGCAAATTGCCAATAGCATACTCTTTTGGTATGTTAATAACGTACTCATCAGTATTTATATACCCTCTGGAAATCACTAATGGAGTCTGCCTATTTTCATATTTTGGCAAGTTACTCTGATCACAACTAAACAAATTAGGAGCAACAAGTAATCGACTTCCAGCCTTTTTTGTATATGAAGAACAAGAGACCTCTAGGTCTTCAGTAAATTTAATGGCATCTTTATCATCCCCATGCTTAATTGAATTGATCTCCAAATTATTGATATAACCCCAATGTTCTTTATAATGTAACTGTTGATCTTTTGGGGTTTTGAACTGAATACCATATTTCCAATTATATACTAAACCTTTTGATTTTCTTCGAATAGTAGCATTCATGGCTTTATCAGCTGTTAGATTTACTGTAGCAGTGGTATGAAGAATATTCTCTTCTGGTCCATATTTTTTAGTTCTTTTAATCTCCCCTCCTTCTGGCTTAAGGACCAATACATTTCTGTTATCAGTAAAATCCCCAATAAAGTTAAAAGGTAAAGTCTGATTTGTGCATTCTAACCATATATCTTCTTCTTCATTTGGAACATTTAAAATGATATGATTACCCTGCATTGAAGCAAAATCAAAGTCTATATCCTCTTTATTTCTATCGCCATAAACCACAGTATAATATGATTGAATACCTTGAGTACTTAATAAAGCTTTGGTATAATTTGTTAATGCTTTACAATCCCCATATCCTAATCGATCCACATCACTCGCAGGAAAAGGAACCCAGCCTCCTATACCCAACTGAATACTAATATACCTTGTCTTATTTTGCACATACTCATAAATCAACTTTACCTTTTCTTCTTTAGTATTTACATTAGAGACTAACTTATTAATCTTTTGAATTGTTTCTTCAGGCAATTGATCACGACCTACTAAAAGATTGTCATATCTCCATTTTCCGAAAGATTTCCAATCTGTAGCAGAACCTTCAACTCCTTCCAAAGCAAAATTTTCTAAAGCTAACATAGCTTTTGGAAAAATCTCATAAAATGATGGACTATTCACTTCCGGAAGTTCTGCTTTTACTCCCTTAATAGAATATGAAATTTCACTATCTAATTTATTTACTCCAATAGCATAGCCTCCAAAATTAGTCTCCTTAGACCTTAAAGGTATCTTTGTAGGATTTAAAATTTTATATGATGATTCCTCAACACTTAGTCGATATCCAATAACTGGTTTCCAAGACTGAATAAAAGCTGAAGACGACTTTTCCACTTCGCTTTCAAAAACTAAGGTATATGGATAATCTACAGGAGTATACTCAAAATACTTCATCCGATCATCATTCATTAATGAAATTCCGTCATAAACGCTTCTATCACTAAAATCTTTCTTTTTATATTTCTTTACTTCTTTCCCGAAACCATCATATATAGTAGCTTGTAGTTTCTTTATTTTTGTAGATGGACTATACCATTCAAAAGAATCTGCATAGCCTTTACCAAATTTATTTAGTACGGTAACAATTCTTTTAGTTTTTACTCTTACAGAATTGATGGAGTTTATTTCTATTAAAACTTCTTCTGATCTTACCACAGCATTTGCATCTTTGGTAAGTGTTGAATCAATAATAATGGATTGTAAATTAATGTTATCCTGCGCAGAAATTTTTATTGAAGCACATAGAAATACTGCAACTAAGATCAGTTGTATTGTTTTTTGCATAAAATTTATTTTGGGGTGGTTTGTTATTCCTTGTTTTGGGTATCAACAATTATGGTAACTGGGCCATCGTTAAGTAATGATACTTTCATATCGGCACCGAATATACCTGTTCCTACTTTTTTTTTCAAATCTACTTCTAATTGTTTTACAAAATCTTCATAAAGAGGAACAGCTATGTCAGGCTTTGCGGCTTTGATATAACTTGGCCTATTTCCTTTTTTAGTGCTAGCGTGTAACGTAAATTGACTAACGACTATAGCTTCTCCATCTACATCTAATATACTTTTATTCATTACTCCGTTTTCATCTCCAAATATTCTTAATCTTGCTATTTTTCCCGACAACCACTTAATATCTTCTCCTGTATCTACCTCTTCAATCCCTAGTAAGACAAGAAGTCCTTGATTGATTTTTGAAACAACTTTATCTTCTACTTTTACCGAAGCTTCAGAAACTCTTTGAATCACTGCTCTCATTAAAATATCATCAAATTATAAGAAAAAACATTGTTATTTTTATATAGTATGTGTCATTTGATCACGCTTTGTTACCCCTTATTTTAAAAAATTATTCCTCATCATAAGTGTTTTTTCTATAGTGTTCTTCTTCTCCTTCCAACATTTGCAAATAACTTTTATATCTAGACCAAGCAATTTCCTCATTATCTAGTGCTTCTTTCACAGCACATTTAGGTTCATTAACATGTAAACAATTATTGAATTTGCATTCTGGTTTCAGTTCAAAAAATTCTGGAAAATATCCTCCTAATTCTTCCTTCTCCATATCTACTATTCCAAAACCCTTTATCCCCGGAGTATCTATAATCTTGGCATTGAAGCTGAGATCAAACATCTCTGCAAAAGTTGTGGTATGTTGGCCTTGCTGGTGTTGATCACTGATTTCAGCGGTTTTTAGAGACAATCCAGGCTCTAGAGCATTGATCAAAGTAGACTTACCCACACCGCTATGGCCTGAAAACATAGACACCTTATCAATCATCATCTCCTTTACTTTATCTACATTTTTTCCTGTTTTGGCAGAAATACCTATACATTCATATCCAATTTCTCTATATAATGCAGCCAGATATTTTATTTCTAAAAGCTCTTCTTCGTCATAAGTATCAATCTTATTAAAAAGTAATATAGCTTTAATCCCATAAGCTTCTGCTGTAACTAAAAACCGATCAATAAATGCCGTAAATGTCGGAGGGTTATTAAGTGTTACTAACAAAAAAACCACATCAATGTTTGAAGCAATAATGTGGGTTTGTTTTGATAAATTCACGGACTTACGAATGATATAATTCTGGCGTTCGTGAATATGCTCTATAACTCCTGTTTCCTGATCATTTTTAGTTTCTAAAGTAAAATCAACAAGATCTCCAACAGCTACTGGATTAGTACTTTTTATACCTTTTATTCTAAACTTACCTTTTATACGGCATTCGTATACCTTATTATTATCGGTTTTCACGATATACCAACTTCCGGTAGATTTATATACAGTACCTGTCATAAACACAAAGATGCAAATAAATCTTGTGCATACTATGCGTTAGCCACTTTTTTCTGGTGATTAATAGACTCTTGATGAATCGCTTTATATATTCTTAAAATAAATTCTTCACTCAGTCCTTTTTCTTCACCTTCAAGAATCATTTTTCCTAGAATTTCATTCCAACGCTTAGACTGAAGAATAGCTACATTTTGTTTAGCTTTTGCTTTACCTATCTCATCAGAGATTTTCATTCTTTTTGATAAAACATCTAGCAATTGATTGTCAGCTACATCAATTTTTGCGCGTAGTTCGCTTAAGGTTCTTTGGTAAGCTTCATCCACTCCAACTTCTTTACGAATTCTTAAGTCTTTCATATGTTGAATTAATGTGTCTGGTGTAATTTGTTGTGCAGCATCACTCCATGCATTATCTGGGTCGTAATGTGTTTCTACAATTAATCCATCAAAATTAAGATCCAATGCAGTCTGAGATAAATCGAATATCAACTCTCTATTTCCTGCAATATGAGAAGGGTCCAAAATCAAAGGCAAATCAGGAAAACGATTCTGCAAATCAATTGGAATCTGCCACTCAGGAATGTTACGATATTTTGTTTTCTCATAAGTAGAAAATCCTCTATGAATCACCCCCAGGTTTTTAACATCACAAGTATAAAAACGTTCAACAGCACCTAACCATAATGAAAGATCAGGGTTGATTGGATTCTTAATCAAAACAGGATTATCAATTCCTTTACACGCCTCTGCAATATCCTGAACTATAAATGGAGAAACTGTACTTCTAGCACCAATCCATAATACATCTACTCCATGTTCTAACGCCAACTCTACATGATGAGGATTTGCTACTTCAGTAGCTATTTTCATCCCGGTTTCTTCTTTGGCTCTTTGCAACCATTTCAATCCAAGTGCTCCTACTCCTTCAAAATTTCCAGGTCTTGTTCTTGGTTTCCAGATTCCAGCTCTTAGCACTGTAGCATCAGAATCTTTCAATTGATGGGCTATTTTTACAACTTGCTCTTCGGTTTCTGCACTACAAGGCCCTCCTATTACTAATGGATGATCTAAATTGTATTCATCCAACCAGTTTCTAAGTTCTTTCTTATTCTCCATTTTTTATTATTTTCTATCGTTTATGTTTTATTTCTATTTTTTAACTTATTCCTTTAAGGATTGATTTGATATGATTAGTATCTTCCATTTCCTTATAAATTTCTTCAAAATTATCAGCTTCCATTAATTTTTTAAACTGAGTAAGATTAGCGATATATTCATCTAAAGTTTCTATCACATTCTCTTTATTATGTTTAAAAATTGGCGCCCACATTGCTGGTGAACTTTTTGCCAAACGCACAGTAGATGCAAAACCACTGCCTGCTAAATCAAAAATATCTCGCTCATTCTTTTCTTTCTCAATCACCGTCTTACCCAACATAAAAGAACTGATATGCGATAAATGCGAAACATAAGCTATATGGATATCATGAGAAGCTGGATCCATATAACGAATTCGCATCCCTAAGCGTGTAAAAATCTCCATTGCTCGTTCCTGTAACTTAAAAGCCGTTTTTTCTACTTCGCAAATAATATTGGTTTTTCCTCTATACAAATTTGCGATGGCAGCTTGTGGTCCTGAAAACTCGGTACCTGCAATTGGATGTGCTGCTAAATAGTTTCGCCTTTTAGGGTGGTCACTAATAACATCACAAAGTTTTTTCTTAGTAGAGCCTGCATCAAAAACTAAACATTCATCATCAATCTTATCTAAAATATTAGGTAAAACCTTTACTGTTGCATCTACAGGAATTGCTGTGATCACAACATTAGCTTTATCTAAATCCTCAAGGTCAGCTTTTTGATCTATAATCCCAAGAGATAAAGCTTTATCCAGGTTTTCTTCACTTTTATCAATTCCATAAATCTCAGCTTCATTAAAAGCTGCTTTAATATCTATAGCAAATGATCCTCCTATTAACCCTATTCCAATTACGAATACCTTCATTTATATTTGCGAGTTACGATTTTTGATTTACGAACTCACCGCTCGCAAATCGTAATTCTTTATTCTTAAGTCGTTCTATAGCTTCTCTGATATTTTCTTTAGTTACACAAAGTGAGAAACGAATATAACCTTTACCATTACTTCCGAATATATCTCCGGGAGCAATAAAAATATCATTCTGATATAATATCTTATCTATAAAAGATATTGAATCTATACCTTCTGATAACTTAGCCCATACAAACATCCCTTTAGCCGTTTTATCAAAAGTACAACCAAGCATTGAAGCTAATTCCCATATTAACTCTCTTCTTTCTTTATAAATGGTATTCATTTTATCATACCATCCATTAGAAATACCTAGAGCAGCTATTGCTCCTTTTTGTATCCCTTGAAACATCCCGCTATCCATATTGCTTTTTACCTTTAGAATAGCTTCAATTTTATCAGCTCCTCCACTTACCATTCCCACTCGCCAGCCAGCCATATTAAAGGTTTTACTTAGAGAATTTAGTTCTAAAGCTACTTCTTCAGCCCCATCAATTGATAAAATACTTATAGGACTATCATTAAGAATAAAACTATATGGATTATCCTTTACCAATAGAATACTATGTTTTTTAGCAAAATCAATCAGTTTTTTAAATAGTTCAACATTTCCTGAAGCCCCAGTAGGCATATTTGGATAGTTTATCCACATTATTTTCACTTTACTGAGATCTCGTTTTTCAAGACTATGAAAATCAGGCTCCCAGTCATTTTTTTCGACTAAATCATAAAATATTGGCTTAGCTCCAACTAAATTTGTCACTGAAGTATATGTGGGATATCCAGGGTTTGGTACTAAAACCTCATCTCCTTCATTAAGATAAGCTAATGAAATATGCATAATCCCTTCTTTGGACCCCATCAAGGGAAGAATCTCGTTTTCTGGATTTAAGGTAACCTCATATTTATTTTTATAAAAATCAGCAATAGCTTGTCTCAACTCTGGTAAACCTTGATAACTCTGATATTTATGAGCTCCATCAACAACAACAGCATCCTTAATTGCCTGAACAACCTCCTTAGGCGGATCGAGATCAGGACTACCTATAGCCATGTTTAGAACAGGTTTCCCTGAAGCTACCAAACCTCTTACTTCTCGCAATTTCTTAGAGAAATAATATTCTTCCACCGTCTCTAATCTCTTAGCTGTTTGAATGCTCATCCGTTTTGGTTTTTATATTCTCCTAATACTTTTAATTCTAAAGCCATAATTTTTAATATCGAAATTGCTTTTTCATAATCTCCATAATCCTTAAAAGTCACATCAACAAAGAATGAGTACTTCCAAGGCATATCAATAATTGGCAAGGATTGTATTTTGGTTAAATTCAGATTACAATCACTCATCACATTTAACACTGTTGCAAGACTCCCTCTTTTATGATCTGATAAAAACTTTAAAGATGCTTTATTGATATCCTTTTTATCTACTCCGGAATCTTCTCTTGTATTCAAAATAAAAAACCGAGTGCTATTCGATTTTATAGTTTGAATTTCCTTTGCCAAAATATTTAACTGATAAATATTTGCAGCTGTTTCACCTGCTACCGCAGCTACACCTTTTAATTGCTGTTCATGAATTCTTTTTGCTACATCAGCTGTATCTGCATCCTCTACCAATTTAATATGTGGTAAACCTCTGAAAAATTCTTTACACTGTAACAATGCCATAGGATGAGAATACACTTCTTTTATATCTGAAATTTTCTGACCATCTAACGCCATCAAACAATGGTGTATAGGTAAAAAATATTCTCCGCTAATCGTTAGATCGTGTTCATCGATGTACGCATAGTTAGGAATGATCGATCCTGCAATAGAATTTTCTATAGCCATTACCGCATCAGTACTCTTATTTTGTTCTAAACTATGCACTAATTCTTGAAACGACATACATTCATCCACACTTACATCATTACCAAAATATGCTTGCGCAACACCGTGGTGATATGATCCTTTTATTCCTTGTATGGCTACTTTTTTACTCAAACGTTTTAAATTTTCTTTTCAAAAAAAAATCCCGATGTTGCTATCGGGATTCTAACTATATGTTTTAAAATGTTGTTTACATAGTGATCCCGACCTTACTTTTAAAATAAAAGAAGAAAAAATAAAATCGGTTCCAAGTAAATAAACTATTCATTGTTATCATTTAATAGGTTGCTAAATTATATAAAACTATTTCTATTTAAAATAAATTTCAGTTTTTTTCATCTATTCAAAGACATTATCATCAAATTTTGAATTTTATCGGTTTATAAATGAAAAATCACAAACAAAACCTAATAAACATTATCAATTTTCTATGTTTTCAACCGCTAACAAACGTTCGTATCTAAATCACATTCAGCTCCTTACCTATTTTAATAAAGGCCTCAACTGCTTTTTCTAGATGATGACGTTCATGTCCTGCCGATAGTTGCACTCTAATCCTAGCTTTTCCTTTGGGCACTACAGGGTAGAAAAAGCCAATTACATAAATACCTTCATCCAATAACTTAGCAGCAAATTCCTGAGCTAATTTTGCATCATATAACATTACAGGGACTATAGGATGATCTCCATGCAAAATATCAAACCCTGCTTTGGTCATTTCCTTTCTAAAATACTTAGTATTTTCTTCTAATTTATCTCTAAGTGCTGTTGAAGAACTTAACAAATCTAATACTTTGATAGATGCTCCTACAATAGAAGGCGCTACGGTGTTAGAAAACAAGTATGGTCTGGAACGTTGTCTAAGCATATCTACGATTTCTTTTCTTGCTGCTGTAAATCCTCCTGAAGCTCCTCCAAGAGCTTTACCATAAGTCCCAGTGATGATATCTATTCGTCCCATTACATTGCGATATTCATGGGTACCTCTCCCGGTTTTACCCAAAAACCCAGTAGAATGACATTCGTCTATCATAACCATTGCACCATATTTATCCGCCAAATCACAGATTTTATCTAATTGAGCAATGGTACCATCCATGGAAAAAGAGCCGTCCGTAACAATAAGCTTACGCCTAGAATCTTCTGCTTGCTGTAATTGTTTTTCCAGATCTACCATATTATTATGCTCGTATCTGAAACGTTTCGCTTTACATAAACGGATACCATCAATAATAGAGGCATGATTTAGTGCATCAGAAATAATTGCATCTTCAGGTCCTAATATTGGCTCAAAAACTCCACCATTAGCATCAAAAGCTGCAGCGTAAAGAATACAATCTTCCATTCCGAGGAATTCTGCAGTCTTCTGCTCCAATTCTTTATGAATATCTTGAGTTCCACAAATAAATCGTACAGAAGATAATCCATATCCATGAGAATCAATTGCCTTTTTACCAGCTTCAATAACATCTGGATGTGAAGAAAGGCCTAAATAATTGTTTGCACAAAAATTGAGCACATCTTTTGTCTGTGTAGTATCAATTTCAGCTCCTTGTGGAGTGGTAATTATTCTTTCGGATTTATAAAGCCCAGCTTCTTTTATTTCATCTAATTCTTTTTGCAGATCTTCTTTTATATTTGAAAACATAAGTTTGTTATTCTTTACTTTATTATTATTCTTTATTCTGAAATCAACTTAATTTCAGAACATTAGTACCTCTCTGTTTTTTGATCCTTTTTTATACTTCTCTTTTAGTTTTTGAATCATTGTTTCTGTAATCGATTCCAAATCAAATTGAGGCTTCCAGCCCCAGTCATTTCTTGCTGCAGAGTCATCCATTGATTTTGGCCAACTTTCTGCAATATTCTGACGGAAATCTGGTTCATATATCACTTTAAAATCAGGATATAATTTACGAATTTCTGCAACGACTTCTGCAGGAGAAAAGCTAATTCCTGCAATATTATATGAAGTTCTAAGTTTAACACTTTCTTTTGGAGCATCCATTAACTCTAAAGTAGCTCTAACCGCATCATCCATAAAGATCATAGGCAATGTTGCATCCTCATTCAGAAAACAACTAAACTCTTCTTCTAAAACTGCTTTATGATAGATATCCACTGCATAATCTGTGGTTCCCCCACCTGGTAACGATTGATAACCAATAACACCAGGATAACGGATCGAACGAACATCTAACCCATATTTCAAGAAATAATACTGCGCCCAGTTTTCACCAGCAGCTTTACTGATTCCATAAACTGTTGAAGGGTTTAGGTATGCATTATTTGGCGTATCATTCAAAGGAGCTTCTTCTCCGAAAACAGCTATGGAACTTGGGAAAAACACCTTGTCAACCTGATTTAATCTAGAAACTTCAAGAACATTAAAGAATGTCTTCATATTAATATCCCAGGTCTGCAATGGGTTTTCTTCTCCCTTGGCGGAAAGAATTGCAGCCAAATGATAAATCTGAGTTACTTTATACCGTATAACTACTTCCTCAATTTTATTTCTGTTCGTAGCATCAATGACTTCAAAAATTCCATGAAAATCATCTATTGACCTTAAATCTGAGGCTATTACTCGTTCTAAACCGAATTTTTGTTGAAGAGATTTTGTCAAAACAGAACCTAATTGTCCGTTTGCTCCAATTACCAATATTACTGTTTCTGTATCCATACCAAAAAGCATTATTTACTTACTAAAATAAATAATATAGATTTTATAGCCGAATTATATATAAAATTAAGTAATTTTTACTTTTATAAACAAATAATAAAGCTATATTTACTTTTAAACATATTTAAAAGTAGTTTTTGAAGTAATTTTTTTGACACTATTATGGAACAATTGGATGAAATAGATATTACAATACTTAGAATTTTACAGGAAGACTCCAAGAAAACAGCAAAAGAAATTGCAAAAATCCTAAACCTAACCCCTTCTCCAGTATATGAACGAATTAGAAGGTTAGAAAAACAAGGGTTCATCAAAAAGTATGTAGCAATCTTGGATAAAAAACTGATCGATCGATCTATTACAACGATCTGCCAGGTTTCTATGCGATATCATAATGAAGCATTTATCGAAAAATTTGAAGAACAAATTCAGAACCTTCAGGAAGTACAAGAATGCTATCATATGGCTGGACAGGTTGATTTCATTCTAAAAATACATACGAAAAGTCTTGAAGAATATCACGATTTTGTCAAAACGAAGCTTTCTAAAATTGAAAACATAGGCGTTTTGAACAGTACTTTTGTTTTAAAAGAAATTAAACACACTTCAGAATTTTATATTTAAATAAAACATAATTACATCCAAAACTCGTTAGTATACAAAGCCTAATTTTCTATTTTTGATAAAAAACAATTTTTCATGTCAATTTCAGTATCCAATATAACTAAGCTATATGGCGAGCAAAAAGCATTAAACAATATATCTTTTGAAATTAAACAAGGTGAAATTGTAGGTTTTTTAGGACCAAACGGAGCTGGCAAATCAACTTTAATGAAAATCCTAACTACGTATTTGGACCCATCAGAAGGTGAAGCTTCTGTAAATGATTTTGACATTAACTCTCAACAAAATGAAGTACAAAAAAGCGTAGGATATCTGCCAGAACATAATCCCCTTTATCTGGAAATGTATGTCAGAGAATATTTAGCTTTTAATGCTCAAGTATATAAGATTTCTAAATCCCAAATTGAGGAAATCATTAAAATGACCGGACTTACTCCAGAAGCTAATAAAAAAATCAGTCAACTATCTAAAGGATATAGACAACGTGTAGGCCTAGCTTGTGCTTTATTGCATGATCCAAAAGTTCTGATTTTGGATGAGCCTACCACAGGACTAGACCCAAATCAATTAGTTGAAATTAGAGAGTTAATCAAGTCAGTAGGGAAAGAAAAAACGGTTTTTCTTTCTACACACATTATGCAAGAGGTAGAGGCTATGTGCGACCGTGTAATTATTATTCATAAAGGTGAAGTTGTAGCAGATAAAAATCTTAATGAAATGATTGATCAAACTGATCAGATTGTTGAAGTAGAATTTGATTATCGAGTGGAAGAAGCATTTCTTTCAAAATTACCTCATACGACTTCTATAAAAAACATTCACGGATTCGTTTATGAACTTACTTTTAATACTACTACAGATATGCGTCCAGCAGTTTTTGATTTTGCTCACGATAATGAACTAAAAATTCTTCAGCTATCTAGAAAGAATAAAGACTTAGAAAGCCTGTTTAGAGAGCTTACTAAACCTTCTTGATTATTAAACAGACATAATGCCCCTTACTTAGCTTACCTCCTGAATATCACTTAAAATATCTTTTAACTTTTGAACAGTAACAGGCTTAACAATATAATCACTCACCCGTTCATAGGACTTGGCTTTTAATGTATCTTCTGGATCAACTGATGAAGAAACAATATAAATCATTATCTTCTTTTTACACGGGATTTTAATAAACTCATCTAAAAACTGCCACCCGTCAAGTATTGGCATATTTAAATCTAAAAGAATAACATCCGGTAATTTTTCATGAGCAGAGATAATAGCTTTTAAATTATTTAGAGCTTCGTTTCCATTACGAAACACCATAACGCTCTCACAAAAACCAATAAGTTCCATTATTTTTTTAACCCCAAATACAAAAATAGGGTCATCATCAATAATACACGCTATATCAATTTTCCTCATGCTTCATATAAATTTTAAAGATCGTACCTTTATCTACTTCACTTTCAACTTCAATTTTTCCTCCCATAGCTTCGACTTGATTTTTCGTAATAAATAACCCTATACCTCTGGCTTCTTTATTATTGTGAAAAGTCTTATACATCCCAAATAGCTTTGAACGATGCTTTTTTAGATCGATCCCTAATCCATTATCTTCAACACATAGAACAGTATAACCTGTTTCTGTATAAGAACTAAGAATAACGTAACTATCTCTATGATCAGATCTATATCGAATTCCATTAGTAATAAAATTAAGTAGAATACTATCTAAGTATGCCGGAATACCTAATATTCTAGCATCTGTTCCTACTTCATTCTTAATAGTGACATTATTTTCGATTGCTAAAGCTGAAACACTCTCCATAGTTTTATCAATTGCTTCATTTAGATTTAAAACCGTTAAATTCTCATCTACTGAAGTATTCATAAGAACAACCTCATTAAGATGTGTAATCGTTTCCGAAAGATGTTCTGACGCAGTTTTAAATAACTTTATAATTTCGTCATCTTCAATTCCAGGATTTTCCTGAACGAACAAATCCAATAGCATTTCGAAATTACCAGAATGTGATTTTAGATTATGCGAAACAATATGAGCAAAATTCCGAAGTCTTTTGTTTTGATCTTCTGCAACGGCCAACAATGATTTTAATTCTTCTTCTCGCTTAATTTTAGTGATATCAGACATGTGGATAATAACCCCTCCAACCTCATTTTCATATGTATACCAAGGGCTAAATTCCCATGATAACCATTGTGTCGAACCATCTACATTTTTAATTTGCTCCTCATTATTTTTAATTACTTCACCCTGCAGACATTTCTCATGGCTAGTTTTCCACCTGTTACCTATTTCTGGTAAAACACTATAATAAGATTTTCCAATTATATCAGTATCATTAATTTTAAAAACATTAAACCACTCTTGAGAAGCAGCCAAATACTTCATTTCTTCATCAAACATAGCTATTGCAGTAGGTGCTTGTTGAATAAATGATTTATTACGTTCATAATCTTTTTTATTGTCTGTGATTTCTTGATGTGACCCGACCATCCATTCAGGATTTCCATCTTTATCCCAACTCACTACTTTACCCTTATCTAAAACCCAAATATAATACCCATGACGATGCAGCATTCTTGCTTCGCATTCATATACGGGTGTTTTTCCAGAAAAATGATCTTGAAGTAGTGCATTCGATTTTTCCAAATCTCTAGGATCTGCGTGATTCATCCAGGTATTTATTGAAATAGGTTTCAATTCTTCTAATGAATAGCCAATAATCTCTGCCCAACGTTCGTTAAAAATAGTTTCCCCGGTTTTAACATTCCATTGCCATGTACCTAAATCTGTGCCATCTATTACCTGTTTAAAAAAAGCTGATTTTAACTTTAACTCCTCTTCTTTTTCCTTGATTTCGGTTATATCAGTATGTGCACCTAGCATCTTTGTTGGCTTGCCATAATCATCTCTTAATATAATTCCTCTACAACGAATCCAGACCGTATGTCCTAACTTATGACGGTACCTTACAATTTGATCATAAGGGCAAGAAGGGTCTTCAGAATGTTTTGCAAAATTGGCATAGACATGCTTTAAATCTTCAGAAAATATAATATCCTGCCAGGAAGATGCTTTATGAGGCATTTGATTGGGATCATAACCTAGTGTTGTCCAAAATTTGGCATTCATCCACTCGTTTTCTGGTTCCTTTAAATCCCAAAACCATAATCCATCCAAAGCAGCTTCTTGCAAAAAATCAAATAATCCACTATCTTTTTTTATTAGGCTGTATAATTCTTTTTTCAGGTAATTTTCTTCTTTACCCATTAAGGAACTTCCTAAAATCTTTTGACCTTCTTTCATTCTATTTGTCCTTAAAGAGATTGTTTACGAGGGAATTATAAATGTATGAATAATCCCAAAGAACCAACCCTCTTAAAACCACAGTATTTATATGCTTTTACCACAACCTTTAATGAAGATTTAGAAAGTTTATCTACGGAATTAACCACAAACCCTTTAACTAAATTAGGTTAGACGGTAAAAAATCTCAGCCTAAGCTAAGATGACAAGTCATTGAAATATGAGTCGACCAGTAAAAAACTCTTGTACCTCAATAATAGAAGGTCTATTAACGGAGATTACATCGCCTGTGCTACGAATTTCGCCTTTAATCGATTGCTGAGGATTCACTATAATTTTATTAGTCCCCCGGTGAAAAAAAGTTACATTTTGAGCTATTAGATCAGCTCCTTCAAATCTTCCGGTACCAGAAAAGAAACCTACACTAAGCCTCTCTGTTTCTCCCGAGATAAAAAATGAAGCAATACTATTAGCCACCACGCGAATCTCTTGGTTATTGACATGTATGCGAAATGTTCCTGTAAGGTTACCATCGTTATCTTCGTTAAAATCCTCTGATAACAATCTTAATGAAGGATATGTCAATACACCATCAGAAGAAATATCAAACTGTGTAGCACTTCTAATTTCAGTAATATTTGGAGCCGTCACAAACACCTTTGTCTGATTAAAGCTTCTTACCAAATTACAGTCATTGGTATTATCCAAAATTAATCGATTACTTTCTACGCGTGCTGAAACCTCATCGATTAGATTATCTCCACTTTCAATAACAACTTTGGTTATTGATCCTTCTTTTAAAATTAATTCTACATTAGGGTTCACCAGTATTCTTGTGAAATCAGGAACCTCAACTTCTTTAGTAACTATATCTCCTGTTCTTTGGAAGCAATCAGGAGCATTCTCAGTATCACAACTAAAAAAAACTACTGCAAATATGATGTAGTACAACTTCTTCATAATCTATATCCTATTGAAAATTCTACTGCTTCTGCTTTTGCTGCATGTGATCTTACCGTAACAGATCCAAATATATTCTTATTAAAATAATATCTTGACCCTATTCTATTATATACCTGTCCTTCAAAATCATAAGGATAATATACATAATACCCCAATTGTGTCAATACTGATAATTTATTGATCCTTAGTTCGTGACCTAAAAACAGCCCTATCCTTTTAGAATCTTCATCTCCGGTTGTTCCATCATCAAAATCACCGGTTGACCTAAAATCGATAAATCTTTCCAGTGCTTCAGAGAAAAACAATTCTGCTCCCAATTGAATTGCACTCTTTTTGTTTAATCGCTTATCAGCAAAAGCTCCAATTGTATAAAAAGGTAATTGTCCAGATCCCACAACATCACTTTCATTAATCCCTCCACGAACTAGAAAACCAAAACCGATTGGCTCAGTTCCCTTGACTGCTCCTTTTTCTTTTTCGATGTATTCTGGTAATTTACTATCTAATCTATAATTCGCCCCAATATTAAAAACAAATGTATTTGTACTCTTGTTTGGAGCTTTGAAATTAGCATTAGAATAATGAATAACACCCATACCTGCTTGCAAGCCCAAACCGCCTATAATATTTTCTTTTCTATAATTCAGAAATGCAATAGTAGAGCTTAACAAATGCGTACCGTAAGCCACATTCCTAAAATTTTCATCCTGGTCATATGGGTTAGTAGTATATGCAATTCCCTGGCCTATTTTCAACATCAATGATCTTTTCAAGAAATAAAAATTATAATGTGCATAGAGCCCAAAATTCTCTCCTAAAAACTCATTATCCAAATCCTGATAAATAAACGATACGCCGTAATCCGGAGAATTATATAATCGTTGCCATTCTTTATTGCCAAAAGTTTTTCGATTAGCAGAAACAATAACTCCAGATGGATGACCAGTTATCAAATGTGATATATCTGGATTATGCTTCAGGATAGTACCATAGAAGTTATTGACATCAAAACTATAATACTTTTTATCTTCCTGAGCATAAACAATACAATTAAGAAGAACCAGTATGAAACAAAGTCTTTTTTTCATTCCGGCAAATGTAGTAATACCTTTTTAAATATCTTCTTGGTTTGCTTAGAATACCTCTGCTGCTATCTTTTTAATATTATCAGACTTCCCCATCGAATAATAATGTAAAACTGGAACTCCATATTCCATCAACTCTCTGGACTGCTGAATAGCAAACTCAATCCCAACCTCTCTAACCGCTTTATTTGTTTTGCAACCTTCTACAGCTCTTACTAATTCATCAGGCATATCGAGTTTAAATACTTGAGGTAATAGCTGTAAATGACGTTGTACAGCAACAGGTTTTATACCAGGAATTATAGGCACATCAATCCCAGCTTCTTTGGCTTTTTCTACAAAAGCAAAGTATCTTTTATTATCAAAAAACATCTGAGTTACCACATAATCAGCTCCAGCATCTACTTTTTCTTTTAATCTTCTAATATCTGAATCCATAGAAGGTGCTTCCATATGTTTTTCGGGATAACCTGCTACACCAACACAAAAGTCAGATTGATTATCACTCTCAATTACTTCATGAAGAAATTGTCCTTTGTTCATATTCACAATCTGTTCTACCAATTCATTCGCATAGCAATGTCCTCCTTCTGTTGGTTTGAAATATTTTTCTTCTTTCATTGCATCACCCCTAAGAGCCATCACATTATCAATACCTAAATAATGACAATCCACAAGTAAATATTCTGTTTCTTCTTTGGTAAATCCACCACACAACACGTGTGGAATAGTATCCACATTATATTTATGTTTTATCGAAGCACAGATCCCCACAGTTCCAGGTCGCATACGAGTCAATTTTTTATCCAAAAGACCATCTCTATCAATATAGATAAATTCTTCTCTAGATGTAGTTACATCTATAAAAGGAGGATTAAATTCCATCAAAGGATCAATATTATCATAAAGTTCCTGTATGCTTCTTCCTTTCTGTGGTGGTATTAATTCAAAAGAGAATAGTGTTTTTCCTTTTGCTTTTTTTATATGGTCTGTTACTTTCATTTTTAAGTTTATAATTCTTAGATGGTATTTTATTTATTTTGACGTGCCCTTCGTTACACTTCGGTCGGGCTATCCGCGCTACATGGTAGCTTGCTTCTATCCCTCACGCAACACCTCCCTAACCCTCCTCAAGGAGGGAATAGAAATAATGTTTATTCTATGAAGTTAGGGTTAAGCCATTTTTTTGCATACTCAAAATCTATTTTTTTTCTTTCTGCAAAATCTTTCAACTGATCTTCTTTTATTTTCCCTAGTCCAAAATACCTAGCCTCAGGGTTTGCAAAATAGTAACCAGACACTGATGCTGCTGGCCACATTGCAAGACCTTCTGTAAGCTCTACCCCTATTTTTTCTTTTACTTGAAGTAGCTTCCAAATCGTAAGCTTTTCTAAATGATCAGGACAAGCAGGATATCCCGGAGCTGGTCGAATTCCTTTATAAGATTCTTTAATCAACTCTTCATTTGTGAATTGTTCATCACTAGCATAACCCCAATCTTCTTTGCGTATTTTCTTATGCAGATATTCTGCAAAAGCCTCTGCTAAACGATCCGCCAATGCTTTTATCATAATTGAATTATAATCATCGTGGTCAGTTTCAAACTGTTCTGCTAGCTCTTTGGTCCCGAATCCTGTTGTTACACAAAAACATCCTATATAATCTTGCTTACCAAATTCTTTTGGAGCTATAAAATCAGCTAATGCAAAATTAGGTTTCCCTGCATGTTTTTTTAATTGCTGTCGGAGTGTCTTAAATTCAAACTTTTCACTATCCGAAATCACCTCAATATCATCCTCATTCACTGTATTGGCTTCAAAAAGACCATAGATTGCTTTCGCTCCTAATAATTTTTCATCAAATACCTTTTGTAATAACTCCTGAGCATCTTTAAATAAAGAGGAAGCTTGTTCACCGACTATTTCATCAGTCAAAATTGCTGGATACTTACCGTGTAAATCCCAAGACCTAAAAAATGGAGTCCAATCGATATATGGTTCAAGTTTTTTTAAGTCAAATTCCTCAATTACTTGAATTCCCAATGTATGGGGTTTTGTAATTTCAGATGAAGACCAATCAATTGTATATTTATTCTTTCGAGCTTCTTCGATAGTCAGATATTCTTTTTGTTTTGTTCTTTTTAGAAAACCTTCTCTAAATTTTTCGTAGTCTTCTTTTAAATCTCCAACATATTTTTGGTTACTTCTCTTATTTAATAAATCTCCAACTACGGTTACCGCTCTTGAGGCATCATTTACGTGAACTACAGCATTTTGATATTGTGGATCAATCTTAACCGCCGTATGCGCTTTGGAGGTTGTAGCACCACCAATCAATAATGGAATGTTAAAGTTTTTACGCTCCATTTCTTTCGCTAAATACACCATTTCATCTAACGAAGGTGTTATTAAACCGCTTAGTCCAATAATATCTACTTGTTCATCAATTGCGGTTTGAATAATTTTTTCGGGAGGCACCATAACACCAAGATCTACAATCTCATAGTTATTACAGCCAAGGACTACCGAAACTATATTTTTTCCAATATCGTGTACATCTCCTTTGACCGTAGCCATTAAAACTTTACCCGCCGATCCATTTCCCTGAGCTGCTTTAGGGTTCTTCTTTTTTTCTTCTTCTATGTAAGGCAAAAGATATGCTACGGCTTTTTTCATTACCCTTGCAGACTTTACAACTTGTGGTAAAAACATTTTACCAGATCCGAACAAGTCCCCTACTACGTTCATTCCTGTCATCAGGTTTCCTTCAATTACCTCTATTGGCTTATCAGCAGCTTGTCTTGCCTCCTCTACATCATCTACAATGTATTGGTCAATTCCTTTGACCAATGCTCTAGTTATCCTATCCTGTAGTGGCTCCTCTCTCCAGGAAAGATCAGCTGTTTTTTCTTTGTTAGTACCTACTACAGTCTCCGCAAAATCTAATAACCTTTCTGTAGCATCATCTCTACGGTCCAGAATTACATCTTCAACATGCTCAAGCAAATCCTTAGGAATATCATCATAAACTTCAAGCATAGCAGGATTTACAATACCCATGTTCATCCCGGCTTTAATGGCATGGTATAGAAATACAGAATGCATTGCTTCACGAACCGGATTATTTCCTCTAAAAGAAAAAGAGACATTACTTACCCCTCCACTTACACTACAATGAGGTAAATTCTCTCTAACCCATCTTGTTGCTTCAATAAAATCAATAGCATTTCTTCGATGTTCTTCCATCCCTGTAGCAACGGGAAAAATATTCAGGTCAAAAATGATATCTTCTGGAGGAAATTTTACTTTATTCACCAGAACATCATATGATCTTTTAGAGATTTCTATTCGACGTTCGTAACTATCTGCTTGTCCCACTTCATCAAAGGCCATAACAATTACTGCTGCACCATATCTTTTTATCGCTTTAGCATGTGTTATAAACTCTTCCTCGCCTTCCTTTAAACTAATAGAATTCACAACGCATTTACCTTGAACCACCTGAAGACCAGCTTCAATGATTTCCCATTTAGAACTATCAATCATAATGGGCACTCTGGCAATATCAGGTTCTGCCATAATTAGATTTAAGAATCTTACCATTGCATCTTTTCCATCAATCAGACCATCGTCCATATTGATATCAATTACTTGTGCTCCACCTTCAACCTGATGTCTTGCTATATCTAATGCCTCATCAAATTTCTCTTCTTTGACTAAACGCAAAAACTTACGTGACCCAGCTACATTGGTCCGCTCTCCAACATTAATAAAGTTGGTATTGGCGGAAACAATCATTGGTTCTAAACCAGAAAGTTTTAGATATTTTCTTTTCTCTTCTAAACTCATTATACTACAACTCCTACCTGTCTTGGTTTATAATTCTTAGCTAATTCTGCAATCGCCTCTATATGTTCCGGAGTAGTACCGCAACATCCTCCTATAATATTCACAAGGCTCTTATCCATATATTCTTTGATCTGCTCTGCCATTTGTTCTGGAGTTTCATCATATTCTCCAAAAGCATTGGGTAATCCCGCATTTGGATGAGCTGATACTCCAAAATCTGCTTTTTGGGCTAACACCTCTAAATGAGGAGTTAATTGATTAGCTCCTAATGCGCAATTAAATCCTATCGACAACATTGGAATATGTGATACAGAAATCAAAAAAGCCTCTGCGGTTTGTCCGGAAAGTGTTCTACCGCTAGCATCAGTAATGGTTCCACTTACCATAATTGGAATATCTATATTTTTTTCACCCTTTACTTCTTCAATAGCAAATAATGCAGCTTTCGCATTAAGCGTATCAAAAATGGTTTCCACTAAAAGAATGTCTGCTCCTCCATCGATTAAAGCTTCTACTTGCTGTTTATACGCTATTCTTAGCTCATCAAAGGTAACCGCTCTGAATCCAGGATCATTTACATCCGGAGACATGCTAGCTGTTCTATTAGTAGGACCTATGGATCCAGCTACAAAACGGGGTTTATGAGGTTCTTTGGCAGTAAATTCATCCGCTACTTCTTTTGCTATTTTTGCAGATTGATAATTCAGCTCATATACTAACTCTTCCATCTCATAATCAGCCATGGCAATTGTACTGCCCGAAAACGTATTAGTCTCTACAATATCTGCTCCAGCTTCAAAATACAATCGGTGTACTTCTTTGATGGCTTCTGGCTGCGTTATACTCAGCAAGTCATTATTACCTTGTACCGGAATTGGCCAATCTTTAAACCGTTCTCCTCTAAAATCTTCTTCGGTAAATTTATGTCGTTGCAACATCGTTCCCATTGCTCCATCGAGAACAAGAATTCTTTCTTCAAGTATTTTTTTTATGTCTTTCATACAAAACTGTTCTAAAGAGAATGAAAATCATCTCTTTACCCTCCTTCAAAGGGAAAATAAATATTAATTTCCTTTCTAAAAAAGCAATGTTTTATTATATCAAGAAAAATAAATGGAAGTATAGGCGAGCCATATGTCTTCGTTATCTATTCCACATTGTGTGGATAGAATGTAGCACCTTCTTTAATTGATAAAGGGTTGCTAAGGTATCACAGGGTCTATTCCCTCCACCTTTCTTGATAACAATTATAATACATTTATGAACTTAGCAGTTTTTACTACTAATTTGATTACAAATAAAAGGCATAGCCTTTTGTTTTGCAAGCAAAACAAAAAAAACCTCCAAAGATTTCTAAATCTTTGAAGGTTTGTTAAAATATATGCTATTTATTTTCGAATTATCTAGTCCAGCTTGATCCTCCGAAACTTCCAGAAGTATAAGTTCTAGTTAATTTATTAGCGTTATCAATTTTTAAGCCTAGCACTCCAGAATTACCTGCATAGCCTTTTGGCACATCTACCCAACTTAACCAAACGGTATTTCCATATCGTGTACCTACCGCTACATTGGACCAGGAAGGACGCCCAGATGTAAAGTGTCTTTCACCAAACCAAACGACTGTATTTCCTAATTGTCTCATATAGTAGAATCCTCCATCATTGGCATACCATCTAGCAGTAAGGTCATTAATATTATTTCTGGTTCCAAAACCTTGTGGTCTAGTCGGCGGTAAATAAGCTGGTTTTGTCGTTTTTGTCCAGCTAGACCCACCAAAATTGCTTCCGCTAATCTTTGTGATTTTTGTTCCCGTAGAATTTACAGATAGTTTCAATGACCCATATCCTTTAATTTTTCCTTTGGGCACATCATAGAATTGCCCATTTACAATATTACCATCGAGTTTTCCTTTAAACACATTTGCCCACGTACCTGACGGGTGTTCCCCAAACCAATATACATTTGTACCTATTTGACGAACATAATAATGTCCTCCGTCATTAGCTTTATAATACCCGGACATATTTTCAATAGTTCCACAAATATTTTTGTACATTTTTTTGATTCCATGCTTATCCCAAAATGAAAGTCCACTACGTTGTACAGAGTAACTGCTACCATTCTTTTTTGTAATTGTTGGTAAACCATTTTTAGAAAATGCTTTTGGACCATACATCATAATACTACTAAAATCTAAATTTGGAGAGTATTCGTCACCATCTTCCCCTCTTTGTATGTACGTCTGAAAGTTATGTGTTTTACCAGCTTGAATGTTTCCCCATTTAATGGTTACGTAATTATCTCTATCCTTTCGGCTTTGCTCGTGCCATAATCCAATAGCATGTCCAATTTCATGAATCGTACTACCTGTAGAACAACCTGCTGCTAGATTTATGTTTTGTTTTCCTCCTTGCATACCAACCCAAGAAGAACAACCCGACCCTACTTTAAAATTTATGTAATTTGGCTGGTTAGTTCTATAAACAAACTGAAAATTACTGTGTTGCCTCCAATGGTTAATTGCATCGTATACCCGCTGCTTATTAGGAAGATTACTTTCTATAGTATAATATACAGTACAATTAGGCCAATATTTACTTTTACGCCCAGTACTTTTCCCCGTGTCCTGAAGACTTTTGTCTGTAAAAAGCATATCTCCTTCTACAACGTAGAATTCATCGATTTTCTCAGCTTTTACATTTTGTCCTTCTAAATTAATATCCACTATGTCCCCTGATCTATTAGGAAAAGCAAGTTCTGTAGTGAATTCCTTTTCTTGAATATTTTCTTGCGATACAATTTCATTTTCCACAACGTCTAAATCACGCTCACAATTAGTAAATAAAATGATATTGCTTATTAAAAATATCGAAATCCAAAATTTCGATCTAAAGATGTTAGTTTTCATTTCTTAATGGTTTTAAGATTAGTAAAATGTTAGTTATCTTTTAGAACTCCCGTCTCTGAAGGAGCTCTATCTTTATGATAGCCCGGACATCATAACTCTGCAAAAATAGATCAGCATTATCTAATCTTATATAGTTAAGAAACCTATACTAGAGGAGGTTAACAAACCAAAATAAAAAGGTAAATTCCCCATGTAAAAATGTTTACTTTTATAAACAAAGTGACACTGGGATTTTTGTTAATAAGAGGTTGTGAAATTAAAAGAAAAAACATTCTAACAGTCTTTCCTCTTATGAAGAAGATAAAATTAAATATGAGTGAAATCTAGTGATGAAACAATGCTAATCCCCTAACTAAAAAGAAGTATTAGATTTTGAAAAAAAAGATCTAAACAATCTCCTTTTAAGTATGCACTGAATAAACGAAACTCTCAGAAATCTTGTGAAATATTCTGAAATAAAAAAGTAAATACTATGATTCAGGAGCTAATTCGACTTCTAAACCATCAAGTTCTGGAGTAATTGGGATTTGACATCCGAGTCTACTATTATCTTCTACATAAAATGCTTCAGCAAGCATTAGATCTTCATCCTGACTCATTTCTGGCAATTCGTGATCAGATAAAATATAACATTGACAAGAGGCACACATAGCCATACCTCCACAGGTTCCTTCTACAGGAAGCTCATATGCTTTGCAAACTTCCATAAGGTTCATTGCCATATCTGTTGGAGCTTGCACCTCGTGCATTTCTCCTTCTCTATCTTTTATTTTTATGGTAACGTCTGACATAATTCTTACCTTAATACTATAAAAATCCTCGCAAATATACTGAAAGTAATCAGCATTGCTTGCGAGGATATTTTTAATATACTAAAATTTATACTATAGCTTTTACTACTTCTTTTTTGGCTTCTTTCTTAGTACCATCGAATCCTTCTACTCCTCCAACTGTAGTATATTTCATTACATACTTCTTGTCAGGGAAAATTCTTTGATACGCACTCTGGCACATAATAGCCGCTTCGTGGAAACCTGAAAGGATTAATTTAAGTTTTCCTCGATAAGTATTTACATCACCAATTGCATATATTCCCGGAATATTGGTTTGATAATCATAAGAATTATCAACTTTGATAGCATTTTTCTCGATTTCTAACCCCCAATTTCCTATTGGACCTAATTTTGGTGACAATCCAAATAACGGAATAAAGTAATCTGTATCTACATGAATATCACCTTCTGTTTTGTGTTTAATACCTACACCAGTAACATGATCATCTCCTTTTAGCTCTTTTACTTCAGCTTCAGTAATCAGGTTTACCTTTCCTAATTTGGTCAACTCTCCCACTCTTTCAACAGAATCAAGGGCACCTCGGAATTCATTTCTTCTATGTACTAAGGTTACTTCACTAGCTACATCTGCCAAGAAAATCGTCCAGTCTAATGCTGAATCTCCACCACCTGCTATTACCACTCTTTTATCTCTATAAACTTCTGGGTCACGAATGATGTAAGCAACACCTTTATCTTCGAAATCAGCAATATTAGGAATAGGTGGCTTACGAGGTTCAAATGAACCTAACCCACCTGCAATTGCAACTACCGGCGCATTATGTTGTGTTCCTTTATTAGTAGTCACCAAAAAAGTATCGTCTTCTAATTTCTCAATAGTTTCTGCTCTCTCACCAAGGGTAAACCCAGGATTAAAAGGTTTGATTTGCTCCATCAGATTATCAACTAATTCTCCTGCTAATATCTCAGGAAACCCAGGAATATCATAAATTGGTTTTTTAGGATATATCTCTGAACATTGCCCTCCCGGTTGCGGTAAGGCATCGATAAGATGTGTTTTTAGCTTCAGTAATCCTGCTTCAAAAACAGTAAATAACCCTGTTGGTCCCGCTCCGATGATTAAAATATCAGTCTTTATCATTTCTCAACTTCTTTTTTTCCTATTAATCCTTTAGTAAATTCGTTTAGTGTTTCCACTTTTTCTTCGAAATCACCTTTTATTGTTTTTCGATATTCATTTAAATTTTTGACTAAATCATCAATATTTTCAGGAATTACTTCCTCAAAAAACTGACGTAGTCTTTTGGCTGTAGTCGGCGACTTCCCATTAGTCGAAATAGCCACTTTTACATTACCTTTGGTTACTATTCCACCCATATAAAAATCACAATATGGTGGGTTATCTGCTACATTCACCAACTTACTTCTTTTCCTACAGTCTTTATACACTTGTACATTGACTTCCGGAACGTCTGTAGTAGCAATCACAATATGCTTACCTTTCAGAAAACGTCTGTGATATTTCTTTTTTATCATTTCTACCCCAAATCTATTCGCCAATGTAATCGTATCCTCTCGATACATTGGTGATACCATGGTTACTTTGGCATCCGGACTAGATTTTGTTAAGAACGTTAGTTTTTCTTCGGCTACATTTCCTCCTCCAACGATTAGGATTTCGAGGTTTTTAACTTTTAAAAAAACCGGATATAAATTATTTCTCTCTTCCATCCTTATAGTATCCTAAACAATCAAGATACGATTTCTTCTTGAACTTCTTTATAAATCGAAGCCAGTTTAGCTCTTTGATTTACCACTTCCCCAATCACAATAATTGCCGGAGAGGATAGTTTTTTATCTAAAACAACATTTTCTATAGTTGCTATTGTTCCAAATCCAAACTGCTCATTTTTGGTAGTTCCATTTTGAATAATTGCTACTGGAACATCCTGTTTATTTTCGGCTGCAAAGATACTAACTATTTCACTTAACTTGCTCATTCCCATTAAAATTACCACAGTTGCATTAGATTTTGCTGCCAGGCAAACGTCCTGTGATAATTTATGAGATTTGGTTGTTCCAGTAATCACCCAAAAGCTTTCTGACGACCCTCTTTTTGTCAATGGAATTCCCTGATAAGCAGGAACCGCCAATGCTGAAGAAATACCCGGAACCATTTCGGTTTCTATATCAAACTGCTGTACATAATCAATTTCTTCTGCTCCGCGTCCAAAAATAAAGGGATCTCCTCCTTTTAACCGTACAACGTGACCGTGAGTTTTAGTCCTGCTTACAATCAATTCATTAATCTGCTCTTGTTGGTATGCATAACATCCTTTTCGTTTACCTACAAAAATCTTTTCGGCATTTGGAGCATAGTTTAATAACTCTTCATTGATAAGTGCATCGTATAACACCACATCAGCTGATTCTATAGCTTTGATAGCCTTGAGCGTAATCAGATCCGGATCTCCCGGGCCTGCTCCTACTACTGTCAATTTTGGTGTTTTAGTACTCATCTTTATTATTTTATTCTATTACCTTTCAACGATTTATAAGATTGTAAAGATATTATACGTTTTCCACTTCAAGGGCTCTAAACTCTTGCACTTTTTGTAAAAATTGTCCTGCTTTTTTGATATAATCTAAAGCAAAATCTTTTGTAGGAGCATTTTTTTGAAGTTGATATACTAAATCAGCAAATGTACCTTCTAACTCAATCTTTCCGTTTGATACAAATTCTTCATCAAACTGACGAATTATTCCCGCATGAGTATTGGTCTTTTTATTTTCTGCTAATAATAATGCTTTTGCAGAATTTATCAAAGAACTATAAGCATGATACACCGCATCAGAATAGACTTCGTTTTCAAAAGAAATCTTAGCATTATCTATTTTTTCTTCACTTTCTAAAAACAAAGTGGCTATTAAATCGATTACTACTCCTGCACATTCACCAACTCCAATTGCTTTTACATACTCCTCTTCAGTTCCCCAGTCAATAAAATCTTCTTGAGTAAGATTATCGACATTGGATAAATCCGTAAGAAAATTATAAAAGTATTTTTCTCCTTTCTCTTGATAATATTCTACAAACGTCTTACTATTTGCATTCGCTTCGAAATCATTTAGGATTCTACGTAATGCTTCAGGCCCTCTTCTACTAGGAATTTTCACTACTTTATCAGCGAAACGACCTTTCCCATCACCAAGATTACCACCCCCCAATAGCACCTGAAGTGCCGGAGCAACTAATTTATCTTTAGTTCTTACTGACATTCCCTGGAAACCAATATTCGCCATATTGTGTTGTCCACAGGCATTCATACATCCGCTAATCTTAATTACTAAGTCTTCTTTCTCTAAATATTGCGGATATTCTTCTTTAAGAACTCGTTCCAATTCTTCAGCAATACCTGTACTACTAGCAATTCCCAGATTACAAGTATCAGTTCCGGGACAAGCTGTAATATCTACAGCTTTGTTATAACCTGCTTCAGCAAATCCTAACTTTCCTAATTCCTGATAGAAAAATGGCACTAAATCTTCTTTTACGAATGGAATCAAAATATTCTGACGTAATGATAGTCTAATTTCACCAGCTGCATATTTTTCTACTAAATCCGCTAATAACCTCGCTTTATCGGTATAAAAATCTCCTAATAGCACTTTAATACCTATTGCTACATAACCTTCTTGCTTTTGAGGAATTACATTAGTAGACTTCCATAGATCAAAAGCTTTCTGATCTTTGATCTCTATTTTTGGAGCTTCCAACGAAACTGGAACAGATATCTTATAAGCTTCAGCGTCAATTGCAACAGTTTTTTGAGCAATAGCATTTTGTTCTGCTTCTACTAATTCTTTAAAAGCTTCTAAACCGATATCTTTTACTAAAAATTTCATTCTAGCTTTAGCTCTACTTTTTCTTTCGCCATGACGATCAAAAATTCTTAATACTCCTTCCATTAAAGGAATAATTTTATCTGAAGGTAAAAAGCTATATAATTCATCGGCATGTCTGGGTTGCGAACCTAATCCCCCTGCTAACATCACTTTAAAACCCCTAACGCCATTTTCGATTTTGGCAATAAAACCAAGATCGTGCATATATGACAATCCCGTATCTTCATCAGTTCCTGAAAAAGACACCTTGAACTTACGCCCCATTTCCTGACAAATAGGATTTCGTAAAAAGAATCGAAACAAAGCATCCGCATATGGCGATACGTCAAAAGGTTCTTTTGGATCAATTCCGGCTGTTTCTGAAGCTGTTACATTACGAACAGTATTTCCACAAGCTTCTCGAAGCGTAACATCATCTTTCTCCAACTCGGCCCAAAGCTCTGGTGTTCTATTAAGATCAACATAGTGAATCTGAATATCCTGACGAGTTGTAATATGCAAACGTCCTCTTGAGTATTCGTCTGATACTTCGCAGATACGCCTTAATTGATTGCTCAACACTTTTCCATAAGGAAGTTTGATACGGATCATCTGTACGCCTTCCTGACGTTGACCATATACTCCACGAGCCAAACGAAGGCTACGAAACTTCTCTTCATCAATCTTACCCTTATGAAACTGCTCTATTTTGTTAGCTAATTCTATAACGTCTTTTTGGACAATTGGGTTTTCTATTTCTGTTCTAAAACTTTGCATTTTTTTCGTGTTGCTGCCCTTCAGAAAAGGACGTAGTTATGACTTTTGTATGCTATTTTTTTTATCTAAAAATTTCTGTGGTTTTCTTCAAAAAATCGATTCATATTTTTCACATTATGAATCCGACTCCAGATGTATTATTAGTTTGTGAATCTATTAATATAAAGGACCCTGATGCTTTATTTTTACTATATGCATCAAATGCTAAGGGTTTACTTAATTGAATCTGAACCTTACCAACTTCATTTAGTTGCAATGAATTTTTGGAAGTGTCTTCTCCAGAAAAATCTGTCGCGATAGTTCCATGAATACTTTTTACCTTGGCAAGAATTCGGTTACTACCACTCTGCACAAAATAATTAGCTCCGGGATTCAGATCTTTGCTATCCATCCAACATACGGTAGCTGTTAGTTGTTTTTCAACTCTTGGTTTTTCGGATGATTTTACAATCATATCTCCTCGACTTACATTGACATCATCTTCTAAAGTGACTGTACATGAACTTCCTCTTCCTGCAGTATCAAATTGCTGATCAAAGAAAAATATTTCTTTCACTTTTGACGAAGTCAAAGATGGTAAAATCGTGACTTCATCTCCTACAGAAAGATCGCCTCCGTATAATTTTCCGGCATACCCTCTAAAGTCATGAAACTCATCTTTTTTAGGACGAATTACAGTCTGCACCGGAAAACGTACTTGAGACTTTTCATACACATCTTGCGCATCCAATTTTTCAAGATGTTCTAGAAGTGTTTGTCCATTATACCAAGGTGTATTTTCTGATGTTGAAACTACATTATCTCCCTGTAAAGCACTTACTGGGATAAAGGTTATGTTTTGTTCTTTGTACTCACTCTTAGCAATTAACTCTTCAAAATCAGCCTTGATAGCTTCATATTTATTTTGAGAGAAATCTACCAAATCCATTTTATTTACTGCGACGATCACATCTTTTACTCTCAATAAGTTATTGATAAAGAAATGACGATATGTCTGTTCTATTACTCCTTTACGAGCATCTACCAAAATAATGGAGGCTTGCGATGTAGACGCACCAGTCACCATATTACGGGTATACTCGATATGCCCTGGAGTATCAGCTATAATGTAACTCTTGTTCTTTGTCGAAAAATAGATATGTGCTACATCTATCGTAATTCCTTGTTCACGTTCTGCTACCAAACCATCAGTTGCCAATGAGAAATCAAGATAGTCAAAACCATTAGCTTTACTTCTGGCCTCTATGGCTTCTAACTTATCAGTCGTTAATGATTTCGTATCGTATAGAATACGACCTATCAAGGTACTCTTACCATCATCTACACTTCCTGCTGTTGCTATTTTTAGTACTTCCATCCTATTAATTTTGTTGATGGTTGACTGTTGATTGCTGCTAGTAATTATGAACTAACAACGGACAACTATCAACTCCTTAAAAATATCCTTGTTGTTTACGTTTTTCCATCGCTGCTTCTGATCTTTTATCATCGATACGAGCACCACGTTCTGAAATAGTTGATTCTCTAATTTCTTCTACTACTTTTTCAATAGTAGTAGCATCAGACAACACTGCAGCCGTACAAGACATATCACCAACTGTTCTAAAACGAACCATTCTTTCTTCTATCAGCTCATCATCTTCACGATATACCACATCATCCTCAGCAGACCAGATCATTCCATCCCTAACAAATATTTTACGTTTATGAGCAAAATAAATTGACGGAATCTCAATTCTCTCTTTTTCGATATAACTCCACACATCTAATTCTGTCCAGTTACTGATCGGAAATACACGTACATTTTGACCTAAGTCAATTTTTCCATTCAAATGATCAAACAATTCAGGACGTTGATTTTTTTCGTCCCATTGCCCAAAATCATCTCTTACTGAGAAAATACGTTCTTTAGCTCTTGCCTTCTCTTCATCTCTACGAGCACCACCAATTGCGGCATCAAATTTAAATTCTTCTAAAGCATCTAAAAGTGTGGTAGTCTGCAAACTATTACGACTGGCATATTTTCCTTTCTCCTCAACAACTTTCCCCTGATCGATAGAATCCTGAACGTTACGAACGATCAACTCTACTCCTAATTCCTTTACCAATCTATCTCTGAATTCTATAGTTTCAGGAAAATTATGTCCGGTATCAATATGTAATAATGGGAAAGGAATTTTTCCCGGATAAAATGCTTTTTGCGCTAATCGCACCAAGGTGATAGAGTCTTTTCCTCCAGAAAATAGTAAAACAGGTTTTTCAAATTGAGCTACTACTTCTCTAAAAATATAAATAGCTTCACTCTCCAATGCATTTACTTTAAGAACTGAATTACCAGCAAGATTGCCCGCTGATCCATTTAGTTGCTCTACTTTCTTTTCTAGTATTTCCATGCTTCGTTCGTTGTAATTTATTAGTTAGTATGTAACCCACATTCTCTATTCTCTAACACTTTGGTTGGGTCAAAATATTTAAACTCGTTTGGTAAATTATTTTCTTTTAGATATACATCCAATTCCGCATCACTGTAGTAATAGAAAGGACTTACCTTTAACACGCCATCTTTACCCAGGCTCAAAATATCTAAAGAATCTCTTAGCGCAGTTTGTCCTTTTCTTAAATTTGTAAACCAAACATCTGGAGTAAAATCAGCCATTGCTCTTTTAAAAGGTTCTAACTTTACCTGTTCAGTAAATACTTTATGTTTAGGATCATCAATATCAGGGATTCCCATGACCACATCTCTATGCGCAGTAGTTTGCTTAGGCACATATAATTTTACATTTAACCCTAATTGTTGGATCACTTCTTCTGCGTGCTTATAGGTATTAGGAGTATTGTATCCAGAATCACACCAAATCACCGGAATATCCTTAAGTGCACCAACACTTACATTAAGGATAGCTGCTTCGTATGGTCTAAAATTAGTAGTCACAACAGGTTTCTTAGCATTTAAAACAGCCCATTGAGCAATTTCTAATGGTGTTTTATCTGCCAATGTTTTATTTAAATTTTGTATTTCTTGTTCAGTCCAACTCATTATCAACTTAAATTTAGGATGTACCCCTATTTCCTTTTATAAATGCAATTATCTTCCCCATTTTACTTTATTCCATATTCTTTCGTGAAAGAAATATAGAACCATTTTGGTTAAAAAATCAACAGATGCTATTGAAGTAGCTAAAACGATTTCTCCTGTAAGAACATAAGAAACTATTAGCGTATCTAGAGTACCTATAACCCTCCAACTAACAGCTTTTGCAATACTACGGATTGGCTTTTCTGAAGATTTATCGTCCTCAAAAGTTGTTTTCTTTGAAGCTACTTTGTCTAATATCATTTGATCTACAATCATATCAATCTTTAATTCTATTACCCTATCGGAATAGTAGAGTATTGAACAAATGTATATATAAAATTTGTTTTTTAGTCACCCAAAACATTAAATCTTACAACTAAAGAGAAGAATTATGATATTATTAATAAAAACCCTAGTAAGTTAGTAGATTATTAATCATTATAGACAAATATTACATTTCACCCTCTATACATAACATATCAAAAACACCCTAAATGGGTGGGAAATCCCAACCATTTATTAATATTTTTGCAAAAACTTTATAATTTATAATGATGAAAAAACTCGTCTTGTTTTTGTTCTGTACAACTGCTCTATTTATTTCATGTAGTGATGATGATAATAATGACCCTCCAATTGGAATTGATGAAACCGCCTTGCCAGGCACTTGGAAATTAATTGCCTTTAGAGTTAACAATGGTCAAACTTTTATAGAAACTGATGAAGAGAGAACTCTTTATTCAACATTTTTTTCTGTTGGAAAAGATTTCGAAACTTCCCTTACATTTAATCAAAACCCCGAAACATTTGAGAGCGATGGAGGATATACAACCGTTTTAACCAATACCATTGTTAATCAGCAACCAACCACACAAGAAATTCCAACACCTGGTTTTGCTGCATCAGGTAATTGGCAAATTAAAGATGGAGATTTAGTTCTTGAAGTAGAAGGAACTGAAGAATCTTTTAAAATAACTGGATTGAATTCAGAACTCTTATTTCTAGAAAAAGAACTAAATCAAACATTTCCTTTACCTGGAGGAACACAGGTTTCTACAGGAATGACTTTCTTCGCATTCGGAAAACAATAAAACAAAAAAACGATCAAAAAAGCAGAGAAGTTTCTCTGCTTTTTTGATCTATTATATCTCTTTTAAAGCCTGTTCAATATCAGCAATTATATCATCAACATGTTCCAATCCTACAGAACATCTTACCATTCCATCGGTTATCCCAACTGCTAATTTATCTTCTTTTGCCAGCTTACTATGTGTTGTAGATGCCGGATGCGTAACTATGGTTCTGGTGTCTCCGAGGTTTGCAGACATTGAACACATTTCTATACTATCAAAAAAAGTTTGACCAGCTTCTACACCTCCTTTTACCTCAAAAGCTACAATATTTCCACCCAATTTCATTTGCTTTTTAGCAACTTCATATTGCGGATGAGATTTTAGAAAAGGATATTTTACCCAATTCACTTTAGGATGAGATTCAAGAAACTCTGCCAATTTTAAAGCATTTTCGCAATGGCGATCTACACGAACGGCCAAGGTTTCCAAGCTTTTTGACAACACCCACGCGTTAAATGGCGATAATGCAGGACCTGTATTTCGAGAAAATAAATAGATTTCTCTTATCAGATCTTTTTTACCTACGGTAACTCCTCCTAGCACTCTTCCTTGACCATCAATCAATTTGGTCGCAGAATGAATCACCAGGTCAGCTCCAAACTTAATTGGATTTTGTAAATAGGGTGTTGCAAAACAATTATCAATTACCAAAAGTACATTATGCCTTTTAGCAATTTTTCCCAGTAATTCAAGATCCAACACATCCACACCAGGGTTGGTCGGAGATTCTGCATAAATGATTTTGGTATTAGGCTTAATCAGGCTTTCTACTTTATCTACTTCATTAACTGCAAAATAACTAGTCTCTATATTCCATTTCGGAAAATACTTAGTAAACAAAGTATGTGTAGATCCAAAAACTGATCTAGCTGATACAATATGATCCCCTGCATCCAATAATGCTGCAAACGTAGAAAACACAGCAGCCATACCTGTCGCAAATGCAAAACCATCTTCTGCATCCTCCATCTGGCAGATTTTATCTACAAATTCGGTTGTATTAGGGTTACTGAAACGGCTATACAAATTGCGCTCTTTCTCTTCTGCAAAAGCAGCTCGCATCTCTTCAGCATCTTCAAAAACAAACCCTGAGGTAAGATACATCGGTGTCGAATGCTCTAAAAACTGTGTCTTATCGGTTTGTGTCCTTACCGCTTGTGTTTCAAAATGTTTGCTTTCTAAACTCATACTACTTCATTATTAACCACAACTTTATACTCTATAGTAGCTGTTGGTTCTAAAGTTTTGGATACTGAACAATATTTTTCAAATGATAATTGCGCCGCTCTTTTAGCTTTTTCTGGAGCTATTTCTCCTTCAAGAAATACTGTAACCGTAATATTCTTAAAAGGTTTTGCTCCGTCTATTTCTACACGAGTTCCATCCACTTCTGCTCTATAATCTGAGATTTCCTGGCGTTGTTTTTTAAGAATAGAAATCACATCAATAGCACTACATCCAGCTACACCCATTAACACATATTCCATTGGACTCGGTGCCAAATCGTGGCCTCCAACTTCTGCTTTGCTATCAATGTGCGTTACATGGCCTCTTTCATTTTTTAGTTCAAAATGATAATCGTTGTCTATTCTTTTTAACTGTATCTTCATTATTATTTATTTGGGCGTTCCCCTTCGACTGCACTTCGACAAGCTCAGTGTGACATCTCGGGGTCGGGCTTTCTGCTATATCTTTTATAATCTGTCAACACCCTTCGACTCCGCTCAGGGAGACAGATTATAAAAGGATGCCGCTTCAATCCCTAACGCAATTATTCATCCTTTTTCTGCCAATCGTAATATATCTCCAAAGACTCCTCTCGCCGTAACTGCAGCTCCAGCCCCAGCTCCTTGGATAACAATAGGCTGATCTCCATACGACTCTGTATAAATCTCGAATATAGAGTCGGAACCTTTTACTTGTCCTAACGCACTACTTTCTGGAACTGAAACCAGTTTCACATCCAGATTTCCTTTCTCCTGGGATAGATCACCCCAAAGATCACCAATATATCTCAAAACATGATTAGGTTTTTGTGCTTCTTTAACCTTTTCGTATACTGAATCTAATTCTATTAATTTCTCTAAAAATTGCCCTGCTGATCCTTCTCTCAAATTTTCAGGAATCAAATTATGAATATGTACATCTTCAAACTCATTACTAAGATCCAATTCCCTGGCAAGAATCAATAATTTACGACCTACATCGTTTCCACATAGATCCTCACGCGGATCGGGCTCTGTAAAACCTTTATCAATAGCTTCTTGAAGCACTTCGCTAAAAGGTCTTTCTTCTGCAGAAAACGTATTAAACAAATAACTTAACGTTCCTGAAAAAACTCCTTTGATTCTAGTTATATTTTCTCCTGAAAGATGTAATAATTTAATCGTATCAATCAAAGGCAATCCTGCTCCCACATTGGTCTCATACAGGTACTGTTTTTGGTTTTCTTCGAGTTTTGACCTTAGTTCCTTGTAGAACTCAAAACTTAATGTATTAGCAACTTTATTAGATGATACTAAATCAAACCCATGCTCCACCAATGAAATGTAATTAGAAGTAAAACCCTCACTCGCTGTGTTATCAATAGCAATTAGATTTTCCAGATGATTTGCATCTGCGAACTTCACTATATCTTCTATTGAATATGAAATTCCTTCTAAACCAATTTTATCTTTCCAATCTGTTTCAATTCCGTTTTTATTCAATAATGTTTTCCTAGAATTAGCTACTGCAAAGATGTTTAGTTTTATTTTTTTACGCTTTTCAATTTGCTCTACAGAGTTCAATACCTGGTCGATCAAAGTTCCTCCTACCAGTCCATGTCCAAAAATTGCAATATTGATTTTTTTAGAAATTTCAAATATTTCTCCATGAATCACATTTAAAGCTCGGTTTAATTGATCTTTCTTTACTACCAAACTCACATTCTTACCACTTACAGTATTGTTAAATAACAAAGGAACTACCTGATTTTTAATTAGCGCATTGTATGGTTTATGAAAAGTACTCAAATCCTGACCAATGATTGAAATCACGGACACATTTTCTTCAATAGTGATGACACTGACATCTCTTTTATAAAGATCAGGTTCAAACTCTTGTTCCAAGACAGCTTTGGCTTCTTTAGCTTTATCAGCATCTACTACTAAGCCAATTCCTCGCTCAGAAGAGCCTTGAGAAATTATACTCACACTGATATTTTTATGTGCCAATGCCCTAAAAATACGAGCATCCACGCCAACTTTTCCTAAAAGTCCTCTTCCTTCTAAATTAATTAGTGCAACATTTTCTAAAACCGATAATGATTTGATTCCTTTCTCGCTAGTCTCAGCAGTAATTAAAGTACCCTCATTAGTATGATCAAAAGTATTTAATATTCTCAGTGGAATATTTTTTTCGATTAACGGAATAATTGTTTTAGCATGCAAAATATTTGCTCCGAAATAAGCAAGTTCATTAGCTTCTGTAAAAGATAGTTTTTCAATCTTTTTAGCTTCCGGAACAAGATCTGGATTAGCTGTATAGATCCCATCTACATGAGTGAAATTTTGCAATTCTTCCGCATCTAAATAATTTGCTAATAATGATGCTGTATAATTACTCCCATTTCTTCCTAAGGTAGTGGTTTCTTTTTTTGTATTAGAAGCGATAAAACCAGTTACAATATTTACTGTAGAACCATTATATTTTTGAAAATGCTTTATTACATTTTCTTTAGATAATTTATCTAACGGTTGAGCATCACCAAATTGTTCATCAGTAATAATCAACTCTCTACTATCAGTAAAATGAGCTTTGATATCTTTTTCTTTAAGTATTTTGGTCAAAAGCTTAGCAGACATTACTTCTCCCTGAGAAAGTACTTGATCTTTGATTCTTTTACTATAATCACCTAGTAAAGAAACTCCTTCAAACAACTTATCCAAAGTTTTAAATTCTTCAGTATAATCGGCACCTTCGCAAGTTTCTAATTGATATTTTTTAAAGGTTTTTAATTGATCTTGATAATTCTCATTCCTTGATGCTTTATCCAAAATAGCTTCTAACTCGTCTGTAGTATTTCCTCTAGCCGATAACACAACAGTGATCCTCTCTCCTTTTTTGATTTTATCTTCGACAATATCAACAACGGCCTTAATTCCTTTTCCGTTAGCTAGTGATTTCCCTCCAAACTTTAATACCTTCATTTCTTTTTCCTTTAAAAAACATCTTTCAACAACTCACTTAATTGCTCAAACTCTATCAAAAATGCATCATGACCGTGCACAGAATTAATAATACCGTGAGTAACATCTCTATTTATTCCCTTTAATTCATGGAATGTTCTTTTATCTTCTGCGGCTGTAAAAAAACCATCAGAATCCACACTAATAATATGAATCTTTGATGCAATCTTTGATGCAACTGCTCTAAAATCTCCTCTTCCTTCAGTAATATCTATATTGGCCAAAACATAATTCAGCTCTTTATAAGCAGAAAGTGTAAATCGCTGATCTAATTTTTCACCATGATGAAAAAGCCAACTTTCGATATTATACATATCTTTTTCGTTATTGTAAGTACGATCAAATTTTTGTTTGAAAGATTCAGGAGATCTATAGATTAGCATCGCATGCAATCTAGCGTCATGAACCGGGTTACTAGAATTCAACAAAATCTGTTCTTGCACTAGGCAATTTGCTTTTAGCCAATCACTAGATTTCCAATCTGTAGCGACTGGAATTAAATGTTTGATCAGATCTGGTCTTAGCGCAGCTAATTCCCAAGCAATTCCACCACCAACAGACCCTCCAATTGCGGCATGCAATTCAGTGATATTCAATTTCCTTAACCCAATCTCAAAAATCGAAGCAATATCCCTAGCATTAAATACTTTATAATCCGCAATCAGATGCTCCTCTACTCCATCATAACCATTACCCGGAATATTAAAAGATAAAACTGTATACCGATCTAGATCTATACATTTACCTTTTCCTATCAATCCATTCCACCAACCGTTTTCTCCACAAACCGTGGAATTTCCAGTTAATGCATGATTTACTAATACAATAGGAGCAGAATATAATTCCTTACCAAAAACCTCATAGGTCAATGGAATTAAACCTAATATCTGACCATTTGACGTTCTATAATTCGATATCTGGATTGTTTGGAGCATAGATTAATTTAACTTCTATAAGATTCCAGCGCACACTAATACATAATCAGTAACAACAGCAGGAACGAAAAGGGTTACATATTTATTTTACTTTTTCTTTTACCTTACTAAATGCTGCTTTCAAATCTGCTTTTAAATCTTCAATATCTTCAAGCCCTACCGATAGTCTAATTAAGTCACTAGTAACCCCAGTAGATTCCTGTTGCTCTTCATTTAATTGTTGATGCGTTGTACTTGCCGGATGGATAATCAATGATTTAGAGTCTCCAATATTTGCTAATAGTGAAAAGATTTTAGTTTCATCCGCAACAGTTTTAGCTGAATCAAAACCTCCTTTTATTCCAAAAGTTACAATACCACTTTGTCCCTTTGGCAAATATTCTTTTGCAAGAGTATTATATGGATCATTTTCTAATCCAGGGTATTTTATCCAAGTTACTTCATCCTGTTGTTGTAACCACTTCGCAAGTTCTAAAGCATTTTCACTATGTTTTTTGATACGGATTTCTAAAGTTTCTAACCCTTGTAAAATCTGAAAAGCATTAAATGGACTTAAAGCAGCTCCGTGATCACGTAACCCTTCTATTCTTACTTTAGCAATAAATGCAGCTGGACCTAACGCCTCATGATACACTAAACCGTGATATCCTGGTGAAGGTTCTGTAAATTCTGGAAACTTACCGCTTGACCAGTCAAATGTTCCAGCATCAATAATTACACCCCCAAGAGATGTTCCGTTTCCGCTGATATATTTTGTTAAGGAATGGATGACAATATTTGCCCCATGTGCTATAGGGTTCAATAATGCTGGCGTAGCCACCGTGTTATCTACAATTAAAGGTACTTTGTAAGCTTTTGCTTCAGCCGAAATTGCTTTCAGGTCCAGAACATCCAGTTTTGGGTTCCCTAAGGACTCTACAAAAAATGCTCTCGTATTTTCTTGTACTGCATTTTTGAAATTCTCTGCATCTGATGGGTCTACAAAAGTTGTGCTGATTCCAAATCTAGGTAGAGTAACACTTAAAAGATTGTAAGTCCCTCCATATAAACTACTAGAAGCCACTATATGATCTCCCGCTTTAAGAAGTGTTAATAGTGTTGTATTAATTGCTGCTGTTCCCGAAGCAGTGACAACGCCTGCGATACCTCCCTCAAGGGCAGCTAAGCGTTGCTCTAGGATATCGTTGGTTGGATTGTTTAATCGGGTGTATATATACCCTGATTCTGATAGGTTAAATAAGTTTGCCGCATGGTCTGCATTATTAAAAACATATGATGTGGTTTGATAAATTGGAACAGCTCTTGTTCCTCCATTAGTGGTTACATCATGACCTGCGTGTAAAGCTTCTGTAGCAAATTTTTGTGTGCTCATAATTTTCTAATTTAAATTTTAGGTTTAATAAAACTCAAATACATCAAACACTGCTTTAGTGTATGTTCATAGAAAATTAAAAAGAAAGGAAACGACAATTACAGCGAGTATAATTGGATCGAGTTATCTATTCCTAAAATCAAAAATGAAAATCGGATAGAATTTAGCACCTTCTTTACGAATAAAGGGTTGCTAAGGTTTCATAGGGTCTATTCCCTCCACCTTTCTTGATAACTAACTAAAATGTATAAGAAACTTGAGGACAAAGCTAATAATTATTTTTAAACGGTAAGCTGTTTATTATAAAAATTGTTTTATTCGAATAAAACCTACCTAAAACAAGTGATTTATTCAGTAAAAATTAATCATACGTTAAATACTTTTGAATATTGTCATTTTTTTTACCTTTGCCGAAATATTTAAGGGATAGATTTGACTGATTGCAACCCAAAAAAATGCTAAAGCAGTTCGATTCGCAAAAATATCGAAAGCTTCACTCCGCAATTCCGTCTTATATTCTAATAAAACAATAAAGAATGGCATATTTATTTACTTCAGAAAGTGTATCTGAAGGACATCCGGATAAAGTAGCAGACCAAATTAGTGATGCTTTATTAGATAACTTTTTAGCTTTTGACCCTGATTCAAAAGTAGCTTGTGAGACGCTAGTAACGACAGGGCAAGTTGTATTAGCAGGTGAAGTGAAATCTACTACTTATCTCGATGTACAACATATTGCCAGAGATGTTATTAATACAATAGGATATACAAAAGGAGCGTATCAGTTCAGTGGAGATTCTTGTGGTGTAATTTCTTTGATTCATGAACAATCACAGGATATCAATCAAGGTGTTGATCGTGACACAAAAGAAGAGCAAGGTGCTGGTGATCAGGGTATGATGTTTGGATATGCGACTAAAGAAACTGCAAACTATATGCCTCTAGCTCTTGATATTTCTCACAAAGTATTAATTGAACTAGCAAAATTAAGGCATGAAGGTGTAGAAATTCCTTACTTACGACCAGATTCTAAAAGCCAGGTAACTATTGAATATAGTGATGATAATATACCTCAACGTATAGTAGCAATCGTAGTATCTACTCAGCATGATGATTTTGATATTGATGATGATGTGATGCTGGCAAAGATTAAAAATGACATTATCTCTATACTAATGCCAAGAGTTATTGCTCAATTGCCAAAATATGTTCAGGAATTATTCAATGATCAAATCACTTATCATATCAATCCAACCGGAAAATTTGTGATTGGAGGTCCACATGGTGATACTGGATTAACAGGTAGAAAGATTATTGTGGATACATATGGTGGTAAAGGTGCTCATGGTGGTGGAGCCTTTTCTGGAAAAGATCCTAGTAAAGTAGATAGATCTGCAGCTTATGCTTCTAGACATATTGCTAAAAATCTTGTTGCTGCAGGAGTGGCCAATGAAGCCTTGGTGCAAGTATCTTATGCTATTGGTGTAGTTGAACCTACTTCGATTTTTGTAGACACTTATGGCACAAGTTCTTTAGGCATAACTGATGGAGAAATCGCAGAGAAAGTTGGAGAAATCTTCGACATGAGACCAGCAGCTATAGAAAAACGATTAAAACTTCGTAATCCAATCTATCTAGAAACTGCAGCCTATGGACATATGGGTAAAGAACCTAAAACAGTTACTAAAGTTTTTGAAAGCCCTTATTCTGGTAAAATAGAAAAAGAAGTGGAGCTATTTACTTGGGAAAAGTTGGATTATGTAGAAGCAGTAAAAAAAGCGTTCAACATTTAAGTTTTCTTATTTATTTGAAGTATTTTTGCCTAAAATCTAATTTCTAGCCTCTAGATTCCTTGGTTTGTTACAAAATTGAGAATCATCGAATACTACCTCATAACCTACGAATACTAAATAATTAAAGTTATTGTTATTAATAGCGATATCTTTCGGCTGAAAAAAAATTAAATTGTAAAATTCAGGAAATGAAATTAAAAATTTTAATCCCCACTGTATTCTTGTTAATTATCCATATCTCGTTCGGACAAGAATACAAGAGCAGTACTGAATCTATAAAAATTGTAGACACAAAAATTGTAGAAGGTTCTTATAATGCTGATGAACAAGTAAAAACTGATAACTTAATTGTAAAGAGCTTAGAAAATAGATCTAGTAATATACAATCCTACAGTAAAAAAGAATGGAAAAAAATTAGAAAAAAGATGCGCAAGGCTAAGAAAAGAATTTCTAATAATGGAGATATCATTCATACTTCTAAAGTTCTAGATACCGTTTTTATCAGCCCTTCTTATTCTAATAACAGAACCCAATTATCGGGTTGGTAAAATCTAAACAAACAACTACACAATGACCGCTTAATTTATAAGCGGTCTTTTTTTTCATTTTTTAGAATTAAAAATTAAACTTCTAAGAGAAAACATAAAAATACAAGGAAAATAAACCACAAAAAAAGGGGTTTTTCCCTCTTACATAATTCATATTATTAACCTATCTTAGTTATTGATAATCAGATGATTAATTTCACATCATTTGATGTCATTTAATTAAAAAAAATGAAAATGAAAATTGCTATTATCACATCCCTGTTTTTGTATTGTCAAGTATTTTATGCACAAAGCGATAAAAAAACCAAAGAACCTTTGAAGATTAATGATTCAACAGAAATCTTAACGAATTCTGACTCAAACCTTCAAGCAACTAATAAAAAAGAACTGTTACAGCAAGACAAGTTCAAAAAAACTGCTATAATCTATACCGAAAAAGAATGGGCAGATATTAAAAAAGAAATGCACAAAAATAAAAAGAGACTCACTAAAAACAATGTTCGTATATCAAAAGTTATCGATACTGTCTTCTTATTTATTCCTTTACAAGAAAATAATTCACAGATTACAGATTGGTAAAACCTAATATAGTTTAACGTTTACCAAAACGAAAGTTTTGATATTTTTCAATCATCTTCTCTTTAATAAGATTTGGTTTTAAATTGTTGGACATTAAAAACTTAATTTTCTGAAATATGTAGTTTTTAAATTGCTCTACAAAAAGTAGGAACTCGGTTTCATATTTATAGTATTTAACTACTAAAACACAAACCCCTATTACAAACAAGGTTGCTCCTAACACAACTTCGGTTGGAGTTAAGGCTCTGTAAAAAAATCGATTTAATCCTAATCCAAACCAACTTCCATACAACACAAAGAAGTGAATAATGTAAATAGATAATGTTTTACCTCCAATTTTAGTAAATATAGAACCTGTTAAGTAGTTTCTCAACAACATAAAAATTGAAAAAAGAATACAAACATTTCCTAATCTTATGAATAAAAAATTATTATATGCTACTGATTTAAAAACTTCTATCTTAAAAGCATCATGCAATAACATCAAAATTCCTGATGAGTAAAAAACGAGGATACATCCTAATAATAATAAAGAAGTAATTATTAATGGATAAAATTTTTGTTGTCTTCCATATCTCAAAAAGATCGTAGCTAAAAATCCTCCAAAACACACATATCCAAACCATGGTAATAATGTAAAGATCGAACCATATTTATTGGTAAAGTAGTTAGCAATTGTTTCTGGCAAAAATTCTAAAATTGCAGTATCATATAGTGGTTGAATTATAAATACTAACATACCTATACCTAATATTGTATACTGAAATAGCCTTTTACTATATTTATATAAAATTAGATACAGCCCTATCAACAACAATAAAGAAGTACCAATACACTGCAATACATCCACATAGAAAAATGAAGAGTTTAGGGTTCCTCTAAAAACTGCAAAAAAGCTCAATCTGAGCAAATAACCCCAAAAAACAAGTTTTATAGCTCTTTTCACACCTTTTAGTATTCTTGGATTATTGAGCCCTGCACTACTTTGTTTAAGAAGTAAAAAAGTAAATATAAAACCAGTAATTGTAAAAAAAGTGGGGGCAGTCATTCCTCGAAAATACTCCCAAGCACTAAATATTACGCTTGTTCTATCTCTATAAGTATCTTCCAGTAGCGCCTGGACAAAATGCCCTTGCAACATCATTACGATTGCAAAAGCACGAATCGCATCCAGGAAATACAATCTGTTGGTTTGATTAGTCATGATTGGGGTCAGTTAGTTTTGGTCCAAAAAACCTGTTTTGGATCGCTTTATTGTTTTGAGCGTGCAAAGCTAACTAATTTTTATCAATCTTTAACTTCTCTTTAACAACTCTAAATACTGAAAATCAATTCAGTAGTTTATTTGCTTTAAATTATTAAGTTAAACACAAGGCAAATACTATAATCATGGGCCAATTTTTGATATCTTTTATAAAACTTAAAAACCATTATTATGAAAAATGATACATATACTAAAACTGTACTCACTATTATTGCTATATGCTTAACTATAATCGCTATTAAAGATTTAGAAATAATACCAAGAGCATACGCTAACGAAATAAATAACCCAAATAGTTACAAATTAGTCCCTGTTAATGAGGATGGTTCTATAACAGTTAAACTCATTAATTCAGATGAAATTGATGTAAATATCAAAAACATTGAAACTTATGATAAACTCAAAGTAGATATTAACACTATTAGCACTAGAGATGAATTAGATATTAACATTGATGAAATTGGTGGGAGCTATGTTTCTAGTGGAGGACCAATCAAAGTTAAACTTCAGAATTAGTTATAAAAAAGGCTTCAGAATTGAAGCCTTTTTTTTATACTCTATTGCTGCATTTTTAGATAATAATCAACAGAATGTTTTCCAGACCCATACAAGAAAAAGAAAATACATAATAGAAATACCACAGTGGCAATGACTAAATTTGCCACATTCATTTCACCTACGAAATTAATCACAACAGCCCCAATAAGCAATGGGATCTGAGCAGCTACAGACCAACGAGTAAGCAATCCAAAAGCAATTAATATCCCTCCTATTAAATGTGCTGGAGCAACATAATGTATAACAATCATTGCACCAGCCAAATTCTGAACTGGCTTAAGAAGATCTACCAATATCTGGCTATTACTCAGGAAATTTATTCCTTTTAGAAATAAAAATACTCCAAGTGCAATTCGCAAAAGATCAAGTGGGTAATAAGTATGCGCATTAGCCCATTTGTTTAATGACTTTATTGTTGGCATGACAAATAGATTTATTGGTTACACTCATATAAGATACTGATTTTTAAAACAATAATGATATTTTATTTTGAATTTAGCATGTTCTTAAATTTAGATATAATTAAATAAAAGCAACCTTTTTATAGTTACTTCATCCTATAAATACACTAAAACACAACAACAATGATCTCAAAAAAAGCATCCAAAATAATATTGCTGCCATTATATTAATAGTTATTGCATTTTTATATCGTGTAGCAATGACAATACTATTGGAAAATCTGCGGAATCTTAGATCCATCCATTAGAAGATCTGGATTGGTTAAATCAAACTAACATTTGAATCAGACCTTACTCCAGCAGGGAAACTAATTATAAGGTATATTTACAAAGATGAAAATGTATTTTGGATAAATATCTGCTTTAACCGGAAGATACCTTAATACAAATCTATAACTATAGAAGAAAAGTTATTTACCAAAAAGGTGGACTCGCAGGATTAGATGATTGTATAGATTTTGAGTCCGAACCTATTAATCCAATTATTTTATTAGACAATGTTCAGAAAATAATTTATAATCCTATAGCAACATTGGTAATCTTATTGAGTGCTTCACTTATCTTTTCTAGTACTTCATCTTTCTCCTCAATCCCATGACGCTGCTTTAAATATTCAGGATTGTTATATGAGACCTTTACCATATCCTGGTCATCCTGCCATACCATAATCTTTTGTGGTAAATCCAAACCAGTAGTTTGAGAACTTTGCATTAAAGGTGTACCCAATTTTGGATTGCCAAACATGATAATTCGTGTTGGATTTAATTTTAATCCTACAGAAGTTGAATTGCCCTGGTGATCTAATTCCGCTATAATCTTTAAATTGGGATTATCAGCAATAGTTTCTTTTAATGAATTATATGTTTCTTCAAAGTTTTTAGTACTTACTTTTGTAATTACGCCTTGTTGTTCTATAACTTCCATATTTGTTTTCAATTTTATTTGCTTATCATTAGACGTATTATCATTAGTTTGATTACAGGACACAAAAAGTAATATCAACAAAAATTTACATACTATAGTTTTCATCTTGATTTCTTGATTTTGAACTAAAATTAATCGAATACAAAAACCTACTCTAGTTTTTATTATAAGATTAACAAAGCTCTACTTCCAATTTTATCATAGATTATATTTAATGGAAAATATCCAATATCTAGGTTGTACTACATAACTTGAAGTACTGTTAAACAATTCACTAAAGCTATCGCTATTAATACTTTCTGTATTTAGAAGATTGGTCACAGAAAATTTATATTCCCATTTACTATCTGGTTTTTGATAGAACAGATCTGCATCCCAAAAACTATATTCATTCAGTGTAGTTTCTGCATCTCTATAATTGTAATAACTATAGGATGATTTTAATAAAAATCCTTTGGCAAATGACCAATCTAATTGCGCAAATGGACGACTGGTATAAAATGTACTTTCAGCCCCATTATTATCATAGTCATTAACTGTAATACTATACCCCAAATCAAAATTAGGACCTTTTTTAAAATTAGTGGACCACTCGGTACGATAAGTTTGTGTAAGACTGACACTCTCACTTGGCAAATCATTTACTATATTGTTAAAGCTTGACCAATTTACATTTGCATTCAGGCTTCCTTTGATTTTTCCAAACGTACGACTGAAGCTTCCGAAAGCCGTAAATATCTGATCAGCAAGGTCTGAATTAACTGGCGTATTTACCCTATTAATTCCAGAGATCGCACTTGTGTTTTTAATGGGATTACGGCGATTACTATAACTTATATTAGCAAAAATATTAGTATAATTAAACATGTTGAAACTAAAGTAGTTTAACGAATAATTATCATACAATGCATTTTCTAGATTACGATTTCCTTGTGTCAAGGAATTATAATTATTAAAAATATATCCTTCAGCCAAACGATTGATATCTGTATATTCTGCGGTAATAGAATAATTGAAACGAAGACTTTCGCTCTTTTTTAATTGAGCTAGAATAAAAAGATCAGGCAACACTGTCCAATCATCTTGTGTTAGGGTTGTACGAAGTTGCTCATCCTTTAGATTATAATTATGTAAACTAATCCCAGAGTTGAAAGTGAAGATCCCGGTAATAAATTTATAATGTAAGCTTCCAAAAAGGTCAGTAAAATTATATTTAACATCATTATTAAATTCCTCATCTTCAAAATCAACACGATCTCCGTTATCCAGAATTTGAAATATCCCTGAATCAAAATTTTGAGTACTCATAATAGTTCCTAAAGTAAAATTGAGATTACTCTTTTTATTAAGAACATAATAATAATCAAGTTTAGCATCAAGTTTACTGGTTTTTACTTTTTTATCCTGGTTAACACTATATCTTTCTGATTCCTGAAGCGGATTAAAAGTGTCCTGATCAGGATCTAATGGGTCATTTATTTCAGTAAAGATTCCTCTGAAAGGAATTTCATCTCTTATAGCGTTATAAAATGGATCTTCGTCTTGAAATAAATGTTGAGCTTCAAAAGAAAAAATATTTTTATCATTAAGTGTATAATACGCATTTACGTTTTGCTGAATGGAAAACGGTGTATTTTCCAATTGTTCTTCTATATTTTCTGAAATATTCTCTCTTAGTGATAAAAATCTTCCATCTTCTTCCTGTTTTGAAAGTTTTCCGAAAATGTCATAATCTAATCTAAAATTTGTATTTGGTTTATATATAGCGCTTAACTTAAGTAACCCTAACTTACTAAACTGTAATGTATTATCAAATGTTTCTTCAACAGTATTATCTGACGGATCAGGAGTGTCATCAATATAAATGGTTCGGGTATTGGTAATCAAATCGGTTTTGGTATCACTAAAAATCCCATAACCGCTAACGTCAAGTGTTTTGCTAGCGGTTAGACTAAAATTGGCCGCGGCAAATTTAGTATCAATCTCATTAGCTCTGTTATTTTGAAGCGTGGTAAAAGCCAGGTCATCTGTAGTAATATTAAAAGATGTACCTCCACGTCCAAGATTTCTAAAACCTCCTGTGAAATTAAAATAATCCCTGCGAGTAAACGGAACTTCTCCTATATCATTAAAATCCGTAATGATATTGATACTATAATCGGGACTGTAGTAAAACAGTTTTGGTTTTACGATATAACGCTCTGTCTCTCCAACTCCTGAACCAGCCATAACATCACCAAACCAGAAATTCTTTTTTCCTTCTTTGAGCTTGATATTAATAGCAACCTGATCCTGAGAATTACGCAATCCTCGCATTTGATTAACATCGTCATAATTTCTAAGCACTTCTACTTTATCCAACGCATCAGCAGGAATATTTTCTGTTGCCAATTTAGAATCACCATCAAAAAAATCCTTGCCTTCTACCATTACTTTAGAAACGGTTTTGCCTTCTACTTCAATTTCTCCATCATCATTTACTTCTATCCCTGGTAATTTTTCTAATACATCTCCTAATTTTTTCTCCTCTCCAGAAGTAAAAGAGTCTGTATTATAAACTAATGTATCTCCTTTTACAACAACTGGTATTTCATAAACAATCTCTACCTCATCTAGGTTATTTTCCTTAGCACTCATCTCAAAACTCACCGATACATCATCCGAAGTAACAGTAATTGATTTAGGCTCCGCCGAAAGACCTATAAAACTAACTTTAAGTAGGTAGGTATCATCTTTTGGAACCGAAATTTTATACTCTCCTTTATTATTAGTAATACCATAGCCCATCATCGCATTATCCACCTTTTTATAAGCAATTACGTTTGCCATTTCCAGAGGGTTTCCTAAAGAGTCTTTTACAAATCCGGAAATCTGTACTTTTTGGGCAATAGTTGTCAGTGACATTCCGAAAAGGAATATCAGAATAAATATGTTTTTATTCATTTTTTAATTGATTTTAAGGAAAATGTATAACTCTAGTTTCTTCCTCTAATTCCGCCAAAACCTCCACGGCGCTGAGAACTAAATTGATTTGCCATTTCTTCGATTTTCTTTTTAGCGATTTTATCAAATTCTGTTTGGGATACCTCTTTTCCTTTTGAAGGTTTTTTGATTTCTTCTTTCTCCTTGGTGTTTAATACTATTTTATTACACAAAAGTGTTGTACTACCTTGTTGTATTTCCAGGATCAAACCGGGTAATCCCCAGAATTCTCCAGGTCCTTGATTAATAGGAATTTCTGGTGTATACCAAGCTACTACGTCAATTTCGTTTGGTATTTCATTTTCGTCTTCCAAGTCCGACGTTTTTTCTTCACCTTCATTTTCTCGTTGTCTTCGTAATTTTCTTGCTTTACGTCGAATACTTCTAAAATCCATCTCTTCACTGAGACTTTTGGTTGTGATAGCTTTAAAACAGGTATAATTTCCAATTTTCTTAGTCTCATTTACCATAGTCCATGTATACTTTGTCAATGTATCTTTGATAAGGAAATTCTTACCATAAAATTCTCGTTGGTCAACAAATTCTCCTGACTTTATATTTTTAAAATAGTTATTAGATATCAAACCAGACATTATAACATTCCATCTTCCTGAATAATCATTGGTTTCAAGCTGAGCTTCTTCTTTATAGACAGAAGCACTTTCATCAAAAGTGAGAACAAAGGTTTTCTCAAAAACAGATTTCATTCTTTCAGTGATTGCCCTTTTCTGATCTTCAGGCATTTGTCGTCCACCAAAATTCATATCCAGGCTTGTTTTACTGAAGTAATACGCTTTTCCTTGAAAATCCTGTCCAAAAGTTAGGCAAGTTTCTAATATCAAAATGAATGTGAAAACAGTTTTCATATTGAGGGGGTTTTAGATTATTGGACACAAATATGATAGAACGGTTTAATAGCTTAAAGTTAATTATATCCTAAAAACTTAATGATGAGCTTTTATGAGATGCTTTTATCAAGAAAGTATTATCCCCCTATTCTTATTCTTACACTTTCTCCATCACCACGATGAGACATCCTATCCCGCATTTCTTTCATTTTTTTCTGCATGATCTCCTCAAATTTTTCTTGGGTAACAATTTTACCTTTGGTAGGTTCGATGATTTCCACTTTTTTCTTTGGATTCAGCACTATTTTATTGCACAACATGCTTTGTTCTCCATTATTTACTTCTAAGATCAGCCCAGGCAACCCCCAATAATTACCAGGTCCATTTGCCACTGGAATCTCTGGAGTATACCAAGCAGTTATTGTTATTTCTTCTTCCTCTGCAGGAGTTTCTTCTTTTTTATCATTATCAATAGTAATACTCCTTACACGTTGCTCCATCCTTTTGGCAGTAGCCTTGTAGCAAGTATAGTTGCCAATCTTTTTGGTTTCATCTTCTAACTTCCAATCCAGTTTTTCCAACTGATCTTTAACCAGGAACACTTTACCTAACATCTCTCTTTTGCCAGAAAAACGTTCTTCTTTGATATTCTTATATAATATATCCGAAGTTCCGGATCCAGCTACCATTACCCTAACACCACCAATAGCCTGTTGCGGAGCCTCCAAAGTTTGCTCTTCCTTATAAATTGACTCTGAAGTATTAAATGTCAAAGTAAATTCTTTTTGAAATTGCTTTTTTATCATTTCTTGGATCTGTTTTTGCATATCAGCATTCATCTTAGAATCTTCGAGCTTTAGATCCATTTTTCTATTGGTCTTATAAGTAACCACACCTTGAAAATCTTGTGCAGATATGCTTTTTATTAAAAAAAGCATTAATACTATCATAAATCGTATCATAATTAATTATTTTAAAAGTTTTTCTAGTTTATTTTTTAATGCAGTTGCTTCTCCCATTTTTAGTTTTCCATCATCGGTTTTTACATAAGAGATTCCTCCTTCTATGCTCTTTACGATTCCATTTTCATCTAGAATTACATTTTTAGGAAAAGCCTTCATTTCTAGTTCATCTGTATACTTTTTTGCATCCACCACCTGAACAAAATCAAAATTATGTTTCTTCAAAAATTTTTCAACTTTTTCCTTAGATTCATAGGTTATCGCAACGAAGTTTACATCTTTTCCAAAATGTTTTTTCAGTTTATTAAGCTCAGGCATTTCATCAATACAAGGAGGGCAACTTGTAAACCAAAAATTCAATAAAGTTGGCTTCCCTTTTAAATCACCAATATTTATATGACTACCATCTAATGTTATTAAAGGAGAATCCAACATATTTTCCCCCTTGAGCGATCTTAATTTTGTTTTCATCATTTTTTCTCCATTTAGATTCACACTAATACCATAAGTATGAATTATAGAATCTTCTTTAACTTCAGTATTCTTTATATCAATTTCTACAATTGTCTTTTTATGTAGTTTAATCAATTTATCATACAATTTTTGTTTTTGATTTTTTACTGTTTCTTCGTTTACTATCTTTCCTTTATGGTTTTTGTAATATGTAGTTTGAGCGTTAAGAATTATGGAACTAAGTAGCATGAATAAAAGAATGACTAATGTTTTCATTTGTTTTTTTAGTTATTTTGATTTGTACTGTACAAATATGAAAACTCAGTGCTAAGCAAACCGTTAACCAGTGTTAACGAGTGTTAACCGATTTGTTTAATGTCATTTTAGTATAGTACTTTTGGGGTATGCAAGAAAAAAGCTATAAAAACATATTATACTTTATAACAGTTGTGATTCTTACTACACTAGCTATTCAGGTATATTGGAACTTTAAAAATTATCAAGCTGGAAAACAACAATTAATTAATGAAGTACAAACCAGTTTGGATAATGCCGTGGATCAATACTACATAAATCTAGCTAAAAAAAACACTATTGGATTTGCTACAGATTCTTCAAATCTAAAAGGGTTTTTAAAAAAGAAGAGTTTTACGAATTTTATTAAGAAAGTCGATTCAGGAAATGTAGATTTTAGAAGCTTTACCTTTTCAGATAGTACAGATCAATCTCGTGTTTCCATATTTAGAGGTGTTGAAGTAGACAGCATGGATCGAATTCACATGCATTCTTTAGACACTTCTCCTTCTAAAATTACAAAAGCCCCTTTTTCTTTCAAGATTAAAACAGACAGTACCCGACAAAAAAAAGCATTTGAGCTTTTGACATCAAAAATTGTAATATCTATTACAGAAGATTCTTTAGAGCTAAATACATTAGATAGCCTTCTAAAAAATGAACTTAATCGTAAAGCTATCGATATCTATCATGGAATATCTTTTTCTAGTAATAAAGGAGAATCTTATACATTTAATGAGTCTGTTATTGGATCTTCTACACTTAGTACTAAAACAAAATCCTCTTATTTACCAAGGGGTAGTTCTTTAGAGTTGTTTTTTACAAATACCACTCTTACAATTTTAAAGAAAAGTCTTTTTGGAATTATATTATCATTTTTATTGGTTAGCGCAGTAATTGGTTGTTTACTATTCTTGCTAAGGACAATTAAGCATCAAAAACAATTAGCTGAGTTAAAAAATGATCTGATTAGTAACATCACTCATGAATTTAAAACTCCAATTGCTACCATCAGTGCAGCTTTAGAAGGCATCCAAATTTTTAATCAAGATAATGATCCCGAAAAAACTAAAAAATATGTTCAAATGTCTTCTAACCAATTAGGAAAGTTGAACACTATGGTAGAAAAAATACTAGAAACAGCTACACTGAATAGTGAAGAATTGGAGTTAAATCTTGAAGAATTAAACCTTATCCACCTGACAGAAACTATTGCCAACAGGTATCAGACAAATGCTTCAGAAAAGGAAATTAAATTTCATACCACACACAAGAGTATTTGGAAAAAAGTAGATAGCTTTCATTTTGAAAATGCAATTAATAATATAGTTGATAATGCTGTTAAATATGGTGGAGATACGATTGAAGTAAGTATTAGCAACACTAGTTCTGATATTGTTATAGAAATAAAAGACAATGGTACATCATTAACCCGAGCACAAAAAGATAAAATATTTGAAAAATTTTATAGAGTTCCTAAAGGAAATACTCACGATATAAAAGGTTTTGGGATCGGATTATATTATACAAAAACCATTATTGAAAAGCACGGAGGAACTATAGAATTAGTGTTGGACCAAGGTCAGACCAATTTTAAAATCAAATTATCCAATGGCTGAAATCACCGAAATAATATTAGCAGAAGACGAACCGTCATTAGGGCAAATCATTAAAGAAAGTCTAGAGACCAGAGGGTTTAAAATTCATCTAGCTACAAACGGACAGGAAGCGTATGACTTATACAAAGAGATTATGCCAAAATTGTTGGTACTAGATGTGATGATGCCTAAAAAAGATGGTTTTACGCTCGCTAAAGAAATAAGGCTAGAAGATGACTCAATACCAATTATATTTCTAACTGCAAAATCACAAACCCAAGATGTAGTGGAAGGATTTACCATTGGAGGTAATGATTATTTAAAAAAACCTTTTAGTATGGAAGAATTGATTGTTAGAATTAACAATCTTTTGCAACGTACTAAACTTCAAAAAAATGCTGAAATCCTGTCAATTGGTAAATATTCTTTTGACTTCCCAAAACAACTACTTAATTATCAAGGAGAAGTGCAACAACTTACGCATCGAGAAGCACATTTGTTATTTCATCTGGCAAAAAACAAAAATCAAGTGTTAGATCGTTCTATGATTCTAAAAAAACTTTGGGGTGACGATGATTTCTTTAATGGTAGGAGCATGGATGTATTTATTACAAAACTTAGAAAAAAACTAAAAAAAGACGAAACCATACAAATCATCAATGTACGTGGATATGGTTATAAATTAGTTTGTTAAAAACGGCTTTATTTTTGTACTTTGGTGGAGTATGAAAAGATTCATTCTATTTTTTATTCTTCTCATTTTCAATTTTAACTCATTCGGTCAGCAGCTTGCTAAAGCTAACGAAATGTTTTCATTAGAAGCAGATCATTTCTGGGGAGTAGATTCTTTTGGAGCTATTTATTACTCAGAAAACAACATCTTCCATAAAAAATGGAACGATCAGGAATTGCAATACGGTGATTTTATTCTAGGAAAATTAAGCAGTGTTTCAATCTTAAATCCTTTAAAGATTGTACTTTTTTATGAAGACTCTAATACTATAATTTTAATCGATAAATATTTTAATGAGATCGATAGAATAAATTTTAATACGTTGACTGATTTCAAAAACGTAACTAAAGTCTCTGCTGCCAATGACAATAGTGTATGGATATTTGATAGTAATACACAAAGATTTGAGCTTTTTGACACTGACTTGCGTAAGACTTTGCTTATCACACAACCTATAAATGATCTCGCCAACATACTGCGAAGCAATTTTAACTATTGTTGGGCGTTAACCGAAAAAGAATTGTTACAGTTTAATATTTACGGGAGTTTAATCGATCGGTTTCCAAATGAAGAGTATTTAGATTTTCAAATGACAAATAATGATTTGGTAATAAAAAAAGATAATCAGCTTTACTATTATAATATACAAGGCAAAAAATCAGAAAAAATAAATCTTCCAGAAATTCATATCAAACAGTTTTATGTTACTAACGAAATCCTTTATATTTACGACCAAAGTAAGATTTACAGTTTTGATCTAACATCCCCAAAAAAATAAATCAACTATGCATGTAGCTATTGCTGGAAATATTGGTGCAGGAAAAACAACATTGACTAAATTATTGGCCAAACATTATAAATGGGAGCCTCAGTTTGAAGATGTTTTGGAAAATCCATATCTGGAGGATTTTTATAACAAAATGGAACGTTGGTCTTTTAACCTACAAATTTATTTCCTTAATAGTCGATTTAGACAGATATTAGAAATTCGTGAAAGCGGTAAGGATATTATTCAGGATCGTACTATCTATGAAGATGCATACATTTTTGCGCCTAACCTTCATGCAATGGGATTAATGACCAATCGTGATTTTGAAAACTATAAATCCTTATTTGATTTAATGGAAAGCGTAGTTGAAGGTCCGGATTTGTTGATATACCTTCGAAGCAGTATTCCAAATCTGGTATCTCAGATTCATAAAAGAGGGCGAGAATATGAAAATACTATTAGTATCGACTATTTAAGCCGACTTAATGAACGATATGAAGCTTGGGCTCATGGTTACAACAAAGGGAATCTATTAGTTGTTGATGTAGATCACCTTAATTTCGTAGATAACCCGGAAGATCTTGGTAGCATTATCAATCGTATCGAAGCTGAACTACACGGTTTATTTTAAGTTTCCCTATTATTTATGGATTTCAAAGCTTTATTTCAGTTCCTTGAAGGTTTACAGCAGAATAACAATAAAGACTGGATGGATGCTAATCGTAAAGAATATCAATCATTACGTAATTCATTTATCCAATGGCTAGATCGATTAGATACCAAATTAGCAACTATTGATCCTGATTATTATCCAACTCCTGGTAAAAAAGGCATCAATCGAATTAATAACAACCTTCTTTTTCATCCAAACAAACCTGTTTATAAAGATCATTTTGCTGCAGGATTAGATCAAAAGTCAAAACAAGGAGATTTCTATATTCAGGTTGGAGTTAATGATTGCGAATTGGCTGGCGGATATTGGAAACCTGACAACAAAATTCTTAATAGTATTCGTGAAGCTATTGATTATAATGGAGAGGAACTTAAGAAAATCATCAATAAAAAGAGTTTTCAGAAAACGTTCGGCAAATTATATGATGACGGAGATTCTCTAAAAAAAGCTCCTAAAGGATATTCTATGAGTCACGAGCACATAGAATTATTACAATATAAAACTCTCGCTGTTATTCACCCGTTAACCAAAGAAGAAGTTTTAAGCAAAGATTTCGAAAAAAAAGTAATTGAAGTTTATAAAGAAATGCTTCCTTTCAGAAGATATTTGCGTCATGCAGTTACAGTTTAATTTTCTGAAATAAATACTTCACAATCATATTTGTTGCTCCAGTATTACTATTGATAAAATGTCCTGAAATCATTCCCGTGCGTTCTCTAAACTTTTTATCCCCAATAAGCTTATTCATAATTTTCGAAAAATCCTCTGTATTACTAACCGAAAATAAACCTGCCAACTTCTGCAACTGTTTTGCTTCTCTGAAGTTTTCAAAGTTTTCACCAATAATAATAGGTATTCCAAAGGTAGCTGGTTCCAGAATATTATGAAGGCCCGAATTACCCATAGCTCCACCCACATAGGCAATATCACCATAACTATATACACGTGATAAATAACCTATAGTATTCATTATAAACACTTGGTGATCCTTTAAACCTTTACCGTCCTTTTCGGTATATAAAACGGTTTTCTTTATTAGCCTTTGTTTTAAAGCATTCACACTACTTTCTTTAATTTCATGCGGAGCGATAATAAAACAAACATCTTCTGAAGCTTGATTTACAAAATCAATAAAAACACTCTCATCTTCAGGCCAAGAACTGCCAACCACAATACACAGTCTATTATTTACAAAATCAGTAATAAAATCTACATGGTTATCCATTTCGATCTGATGACTAACTCGATCAAAACGAGTGTCTCCACTTAAGGTTACATTTTCCAAACCTAGCTTTTTGATCAGCTCTTCAGAAGCTTTATCCTGCACAAAGAAATGATCAATAGTTTGTAATGCTTTTCGCATAAATCCACCGTACCATTTAAAGAATGATTGACTTTCTCTAAATGCCGATGATATAAATACTGTTGGAATACCTTTGGATTGAAGCTCTTTCAGATAATTAGGCCAAAACTCATACTTTACAAACACTGCCAACTCGGGTTGAACTAGCTCCACGAAACGTCTGGCATTTCTTTTGGTATCTATAGGCAGATATACAATTATATCAGCAAGCGTACTGTTCTTTTTAGCCTCATAGCCTGAGGGAGAAAAAAAAGTCACCAACAATTTATGATCAGGATATTTCTTTTTAAGTTCTTCCATCACCGGAACACCTTGTTCATATTCACCTAAAGATGCACAATGAAACCACAAGACACAGCCCTGAGCGGGAAAATGTTTTTCTAAAGTTTTAAAGACTTCTTTTCTTCCGTTGACAAATAATTTAAGTTTTGGACTGAATAATCCAATTACAGGAAGTAAACTATTAAATAATGAAATAAAAATGTTGTATAAAAAGCCCAAAAGCAATGATTTTTATGAATTGCTAAAATACAGCTCTTTGTTGTAAAAAAAGATCTAAAAATTTCAAAAGAAGATCTTTTCAAAATTTATCAATTCAATAATTAAAGATTAAATACTTTAAATAAAATAAAGTTTTTGTATTAAAAATTTAATAAATTAATACTCTTATTCACACAAACTCAATACTTATGAAACTAAAAACTACCCTAATTGCATTATTTTCATGCATGATTCTTTGTGCTCAAAGTTTTAAAGAAGTTCAACTTCCTACTCCTGACCAATTAAGTCCTTTTTTTATTGGACCTTTAATAAAATCAACAATCCATTATGGAGCTACTCCTGCTAATTATAATGGAAAAGTAATCGTTTTTAACCATGGATATATTGACCTTAACCAAGGACAATTCTTAATCGACAACTCATTTTATCAGGAAACATATAATGAAGGGTATCAAGCTGTTTTTGTGGCCACCACCAGAGGTGAAGGAATATGGGTAAACGGCGAATTACTAGCCGAATCTATCGATATTATTACAGAAAAATTCAATGTACCACAAGTTTATCTAGTAGGACATAGTAATGGAGGAAAAGCTTCGGAAGCCGCTATGTTTCAATACGGAAAAAAAGACAAAGTAACCAGAGCGTTTGCATTAGGAACCCCATTTTGGGGAACATATCTTGCAGATATTTCTCAGATGCCTTGGTTAAATTGGGCCTGGCGACTTACTGGTCTGAATGAAGGTGCACGAACCTCGACCACATACTATTGCCGAAATGTAGTACGCCCCTACCTGGATAATCATCCCGATAATGAACCCGAAAAATTTGTTGTATTAGGTGCTTCAGGTTTTTATAATGGGTCAACCATAGCTGCTCCCGCTTTCCTAATAACTGGTGGTATTTTACTACCGGTCCAAGGAACAAACGATGGAGTGTCCCCTTACAGCAGCACACTAAGACCAGGGGCAGAATATGTTTTTAGTAAAAACGATTCTAGAGCTATTTTTGATCACTTGGATGTTGGCTTGGGGCAGTTTAGCTGGTCGTATATAAAACCTTATCTCGAAAACCGTTCTCAAAAAAGTGCTGTTGTTGATAAATTTGATAATTCCAAAATTGAAAGTAATTATTATATAATTCATTCCGAAAATGAATATGATCAAATACATCTAGATAAAAATTCTGATTTCGCTATTGCTGAAATTATTCACGAAAACCCTTCAGCCGGCTTCCAAATTTCAGATAAAAACTATAAAAAACTAAATACTTCAGAAATCTATAACAGAGAAGCTCATAAAACTGTTATTACATTCTCAGAAAATATCATCAACCTAAAAAGCGACTCTCGATTTGCAGCTTTTGTAAAACAGAATAATGGAATCACAATGTCATTAGAACAATTAACCAATAACGACCACCCAACATTAAAAGTTGATATAAATTCTAATAAAAAAGACTTTCAGCTACTTACCAATACTCAAGTTCGTGGTGTTATTATCAAAACTTCCAAAATTGATGGTACTCCATTACAAAATGATCCTGAGGTTATTACTTTTGATAAAAAAGGAGATAGTTTTTATTTTGAAACTAAAAATCTGGAAGAAGGTGTTTATAGCTTGTTTTTGAATTCTGAAAGTAAAGACAATTTCAAAAGAAGTATCATTTCCGGCTTCGTCGTAGGTGACATTAAAAGGAGTTTAAATGAAAGCAAGGATGAAAATCTGATCAAAACATCTCAAAAATCAATTAAGATTATTCCAAATTCAGTTAAAAATGAAGCGTCAATAGATCTATTTGGATACGCACTACCAAATCAGCTTTCGATAAACATATATGATATTACCGGAAAGGCAATTAACAATTTTTCGATAAAAACTACGAATCAAAGTACACAATATAATATTTCAGCACAAGTACAATCACTAAGTAGAGGTATGTATCTATTAAAAATCAATGATTTTAAAACCATAAAATTCATCAAAGAATAAACACAACAACAGGTAGATCAGGTAAATTGAATCCAAAAACACATTTTGCCTGAGCTACACATTGGCAATCGCATCATTATTTTGTACTTTCGTCGGGTTACAAAACACATCTTATGAAGAAGATTCAAATGGTTGACCTTAAGGGTCAATATGCACATATTAAAGAAAGAGTAGATGCATCTGTTCTTGAGGTTATTAACTCTACAGCTTTTATTAATGGTCCTGAAGTACATAGTTTTCAGAAAGAATTAGAAGAGTATCTGGATGTAAAACATGTGATTCCATGTGCTAACGGAACCGATGCTTTACAGATAGCCATGATGGGATTAGGTCTTAAGCCAGGTGATGAAGTGATTACTGCGGACTTCACTTTTGCTGCTACTGTAGAAGTAATCGCTTTATTACAGCTTACACCAGTATTGGTAGATGTGGAACAGGATTCTTTTAATATTGATCCGGATGCTATTAGAAAAGCGATCACTCCAAATACGAAAGCTATTGTTCCGGTTCATTTATTTGGCCAAGCAGCTAATATGGATGAGATTATGGCTATTGCCAAAGAGCATAATCTATATGTAATAGAAGATAATGCACAAGGTATTGGAGGAAGTTATAAATTCAATGATAAAAAAGTTGCCAAAACAGGAACGATAGGTCACGTTGCTTCTACTTCATTCTTCCCTTCAAAAAATTTAGGGTGTTACGGTGATGGTGGGGCCATTTTTACCAATGATGATGATTTAGCACATACCATACGTGGAATTGTAAATCACGGAATGTATGTAAGATATCATCACGATGTGGTAGGTGTAAATTCTAGGCTGGATTCTATTCAGGCTGCCATACTTAGAGCTAAGCTCCCTAATCTTGATAATTATAATAATGCAAGAAGAGCAGCAGCTAGAAAATACAATAAAGCTTTTGAAGGTGTTAAAAATATTGTAACTCCAAAAGTAAAAGGTAATGATTGTGCCACTCGCGAAGATGTAATTTGTGATACTTGTAACTGCCACGTATTCCATCAATATACCCTAAGAGTATTAAATTCTGATCGTGATGCTTTAGCAAAACACCTAAATGATAACGGAATTCCGTGTGGTGTATATTACCCTATTCCATTACATAACCAAAAAGCATATCAGGATGATCGGTATAATGAAGCTGATTTTCCTGTAACCAATCAATTGGTAAAAGAAGTGATTTCATTACCCATGCATACAGAATTAGATGATGAGCAAATTGATTTTATCACTAAAACCGTGATTGATTTTGTAAATCAATAGTTTTTATAAAAACTACTATAATATTAAGCGAAGTAGAAATGCTTTTTTGACTTCGCTTAATGTTATAAAAAAATTTACTTTTTATTACCCCAATTAACCTAACCTGCTCTAACAATGGATCATTCCTGTATCTGTTACAATATTGTTGAACATACATTTTCCGAAATTCCTCGCTTACCAGAAGCTTTTATTGTATCCTACAGAAACAACCAATTAGAATACATCGAAAAGCAGGCTACTGCTGAGACTTTAGAAAGTTTCAAGTTACCTTATCAAGAAACTCCTCACGAACAGCTTTTAGAGATTTGTTCAGTATTAAGACCTACAGCATTAGAGCAACGATTTCAACCTAAAAAGAAAAGAAAAAACCTCTCTTTACAAGAATTATTAAAAGATCCTAAGATCAAAGAGATCATTCTAAGTTTTGTAACTCGTAAACTAACTACCTTCTATAATCTTGTACATCAACATCAGTATCCAATAAGTTATCAAGCCAAAAGGAAAGAACCTGTAGAAAATTTCAGGCTTCAGATAAATAAAATTCCTCTGGAGCCTATATTACAGTTTACCAAAACGGAAGAAGGCATTGAGTATGCATTTACGCTTCAGCATCAAGAAAAAGAATATATTCCTTCTAAAAACGATATTAAAATTTTATTGAATGAACCTTCGTGGATTATTCTAAATCAAAATCTATTTCAAATCCAGGGTTTAAATGCCAATAAGCTAAAACCTTTTCTGAACAAAGAAAAAATAACCATTCAGCAGAAACATATCAAAACTTATCTGGAAAAAGTAATTGTCCCTGTTATCAAGAATATAGAAGTTGAAGCTAATGGATTTGAGATCATTAATAATCAAAATCTAATCTCCTATTCGATTGAGATCGTACAAGATTTCATACAAAATAAGTACGTTGCCAAAATAGTATTTATATACGAGCACTGCTCTTTTGATTTTAATAGCCATAAAACTACTACTTCAGATGTATTTTTTGAAAATGAAGACCAAATACAGATTATTCAAACAAAAAGAAATTCAGAACTAGAACAGGAAATTGTAAATCGATTAGTTACCAAAGGACTTACTCTTAATCACAATCTATTACTAGAAATTCCTGAAACCGATGATACCTTTGCAATTATTGATTGGGTAAAAACTCACAATTCTAAACTAAAAGCTGAAGGGTTTAAAATTAAGTTGCCGGAGATTTTAGATAAGCAAATTTCCGTCGAGCCGCATCATATCGAAATCCAAAACGACCAACAGAAGGATTGGTTTGATATAAAAGGAGTGGTCACAATCGGAAGTCAAGAGATTGCCTTTAGCAAATTTATTAAGCATATTAGACAAAATGATCGCTTTTTCCCTTTAGATGATAATTCTCTTTTTATTATTCCTCAGGAATGGATGACACGCTATAAAAAACTTGCTGACTTTGGTAAAGTAGAAGAAGAGAATATCATACTAAATAAAAGTAATTACACGGTACTCAAAGATATTATTCCTCCAGAAGAAATTTCGATCGAAGAAATTCAGGAAACATCCTATCACGCCTCATCAGATTTAAAAGCTACATTAAGACCTTACCAACTAGAAGGTGTCCAGTGGTTAGTAAAACATTATCACAATGGCCTAGGTGCTTGCCTTGCTGATGATATGGGGTTAGGAAAAACATTACAAACCATCGCTACATTAGTTTTTGCCAAAGAACAATTGCAACCCACAGAAGAAAATGTAGAAAAAATACAGTTTGACCTGTTTAGTAACCCTCTAGAAGTCAAAACCTTTTTAAAAGCCTTGATTGTACTTCCATCATCTTTGGTATTCAACTGGGCACAAGAGATTTTAAAATTTGCACCTCATTTTAATATTGTAAAATATACTGGAGCTGATCGTAAAAAAATCACTCCATATATAGAAACTTATGATATAATTCTTACTACCTACACCACAATAGCCAGAGATATTGAGGCATTGAAAAAATTCAGTTTTAATTACCTGATTATTGACGAAAGTCAACAGATAAAAAACAAAGATTCTAAGATTTTTCAGGCAATCAATCAGATTAACACTCAAAACAAAATTTCGTTAAGTGGTACTCCTATTGAGAATTCATTATCTGACCTATGGTCACAGATGCAATTTATCAATCCGGGAATGTTAGGAAGCTTTGCTTTTTTTAAGGATCATTTTAAAATTCCTATCGAAAAGCACCAGGACATTGAAAAAGTTGAAGAACTCAAAACATTAATCGAGCCTTTTATACTAAGACGGGTTAAAGAACAGGTTGCCAAAGATCTTCCTGAGTTATCAGAACAGATAATTTATACTGAAATGCTTCCAAAACAGGAGAAGCTATATGAATCTGAAAAATCTGCCGCTAGAAATTTATTATTAGGCATTGATGGTCAAATAACTAATAAAATAAATATCATCAATACCCTTACCAAACTACGACAATTAGCTAATCATCCTGTTTTATTAGATGCCAAAATTCATGATCCTTCCGGAAAATTCGAAGATGTTACCAATTATCTCGAAACGCTGGTCAAAGCAAATAAAAAAGTATTGATTTTTAGCTCTTTTGTTTCACACCTTAGCTTATATGAAAATTGGTGTCGTCAAAACAGTATATCATATGTTACCTTAACCGGAAAAACTGCTACCTCAGAGCGCGAAGAAATTGTCAACCATTTTCAGGAAGACGATCACATTAACTTATTCTTTATTTCTCTAAAAGCGGGTGGTGTTGGGCTCAATCTCACCAAAGCTTCCTATGTAATATTATTAGATCCTTGGTGGAACCCATTTATTGAGAAACAGGCCATCGCCCGTTCGCATCGTATTGGTCAAACCAATAACGTGATGGTTACTCGATTTATCACTAAAAATAGTATTGAAGAAAAAATTATTCAGCTTCAGGAAAAGAAAAAACATTTATCTGATGAGATTATAGAAGTAAATGCCATACCAGAGTATATTGAAGAAGGTTTGGAGGAATTATTAAAGTAACTTCCTTTTTAGAAGGGAAACTTGAACAACTCACCCAATTAGGCTATATTTAGCCTAAACATTTACACAAATCATGATGAAATTCTTTTACGCGCTGCTTTTCGCATTGATAAGCACTACTCTATTTGCACAAGACACATATCTACATTGCGGAAAATTAATTGATACCAAAAACGGAAAGGTTCTTACAGAAAAAACTGTGGTGGTAACCGAAAATAAAATTCTGAAAATCGAAAACGGTTACGTCGATGGTAAAAAAGATGATATCACGATCGATCTTAAGGACAAAACTGTAATGCCAGGGTTAATTGATATGCACGTTCACCTTGAGGGTGAAACTAATCCGAAGGCCTATCTAAAAAAATATACTGATAATGAAGCTGATCTGGCTTTTGATGCAGTCGGTTTTGCAAAAAAAACACTCATGGCCGGATTCACTACAGTAAGAGATCTAGGAGGAAGTGGAGTAAATATATCTTTAAAAAAAGCAATCGCACAAGGTAAGATTGATGGCCCAAGAGTTTTTACAGCTGGTAAATCCCTCGCAACTACCGGAGGACATGCAGATCCCACAAATGGAGGTAAAAAATCATTAATAGGAGACCCTGGGCCAAAAGAAGGCGTTGTAAATAGCGTGGAAGATGCCAAAAAAGCGGTAAGACAACGTTATAAAAATGGTGCTGATCTAATTAAAATTACTGCAACCGGTGGAGTACTTAGTGTTGCTAAAAGTGGATCTAACCCACAATTTACAGTAGAGGAGATCAAAGCTATTTGTGAAACTGCCAAAGACTATGGTTTTCATGTTGCTGCACATGCCCATGGAGACGAAGGAATGCAACGTGCAATCCTGGGAGGTGTAAAAACAATAGAGCACGGAACATTGATGAGCGAAAAAACTATGGATCTGATGAAGCAACACGATGCCTATTTAGTACCAACCATCACTGCAGGAAAAGAAGTAACGGATAAAGCCAAAATTGATGGATATTATCCAGCTATTATTGTGCCTAAAGCATTGGATATTGGTCCTAAAATCCAGAACACTTTTGGTAAAGCCTATAAAAAAGGGGTGGGCATTGCTTTTGGAACCGATGCAGGAGTATTTAAACACGGTCAAAACGGAAAAGAATTTGGGTTTATGGTTGAAGCAGGGATGCCACCTATGGCTACCATTCAAAGTGCCACGACTACTAACGCTAAAATCCTAAATATACAAGATGAGCTAGGACAAATCTCGCCTGGCTTCATAGCTGATATTGTTGCAGTAAATGATGACCCCACGCAAAAGATTAATACTATGGAAAACGTAGTGTTTGTAATGAAAGAAGGGAAAATATATAAGAGGTAGACTTAGAGGATTAACACACAGCTATTATCACCCATTGAGAAATGACGAAAGCTCCAGCCAAAGTAACAATTCATATGGTATCAAGTCTTGACGGCTTTATAGCTAAAAAAGATGGAAGTGTTTCCTGGCTTCAATCAGCAGATAACTATGAGAAAGGAGTCACTCTATCAGAAGAAGATATAAATGAGTTTCTCAAAAAAATAGATTGTTATGTCATGGGATCTCAGACATATGAACATGCATTGCAACTTGGATGGCCCTATGGTAACGTTCCGGTAATTGTATTAACGGATAGAAGCTTACATGTAGATAGAGAAAGTGTCGTACTGTATTCCGGTAATCTTCATAATCTAATAAATAACAAGCTAAAACCAGACTACAAGAATATTTGGTTAGTAGGAGGTGCCAAGGTTACCAAGGATTTTATCCGCTTAGGCTTGGCAGATGATATAATAATATCTATCATGCCAATTATTCTAGGTGACGGAACACTTTTCTTTGACTACATTGGACAAGAACAGAGGTTACACTTAAAAGACGTAACTGCATATAAAGATGGAATGGTAGAACTTTGGTATGAAATAAAAAAAGAATAAAAATATACCAATATTCTTAATAAAAATTACTTTATCAAAAAATCCAAATGAAGACCAAGCACCTTTTATTAATAATTTCATTTATTACCTGCTCATTAACTAATGAATCAAAAGCTCAAAGCGGAGATTTTAAAACTTATGAGAAAAGTAATCACGAATTAACGTTTGAGTCAGATACTGGTGTTAAATTAAGATTTCAATTTTATGCTAATGATATCATTAGAATTCAATGGGTAAAAAAAGATGAATCCTTTTTTCCTGATGATCATTATGAAATGGTAGAGTATCATAATCGTAAAGGTACTTATGAAATAGAAGAAAAGGACAATCTATTCCTAATCAACGTTGGATCAAAAAAGAAACTTCTGATCGAATTGCGGAAATCTCCGATGAAGTTTAAAATTATTGACAACCAGTCAAATCGAGAACTACTATCCGAGAAAAATGGAATTTCCTGGAAAGAAAACAAGATATCTAATGATTTTAAACTGGATAACATAGAACACTTTTGTGGGATGGGGTATCAATCATTTGGGAGAGTCGAGTCGATTGACCTGAAGGGGAAAAGGGTTAGTTGCAATTATGGAGATGGGCTGGTAGATTGGGGAGCTCCACAAGGTGTATTGACAGTGCCTTTTTATCTATCTAATAAAGGGTATGGTATTTTTTTAAACAGCACATTTCAACACGACTTTAATTTTGGAAAAGATAATGAATATCAATTCAATATTGACACCAAAGGGTTTCAAGGACAAATGGATTATTTCTTCGTTTTTGGACCAGAATTCAAAGGCATACTGAACAGTTATACACAATTGACCGGTAGACCTAGATTACCTCAGCGCTCGATATTTGGACTACAACTTTCGGATAAAGGAGATCCAAAACACAATGGAGTTGAATGGTGGAAAAATAAAATCACAGCACATCGCAATGCCGGATTCCCTCTGGATCATTTAGTCAATGATAATAGATGGCGAGCTGGTTCAGGTGCTTGGTCTGACTCTTGGTTCGAGTGGGATCCTAATCGAACTCCGGATCCTAAGGCATTTGCAACCTGGTGTAAAGAAAACAATGTCACTGTAACCCTTGATTTCAACAGAAATAATGCTGCCTTATGTGAAGGGTGGAAACAAAGATACAACATTCCGGAAGCAGAAAAGTATACTGAACATTATGGTAATAGCGCCCCGGATTATTCTAATCCGGAAACTCGTAAGTGGATATGGGGATTATTTTGGAAAAAGACATTTGATCCTAAATTAGGATATCCTGGAGATGCTTTATGGATTGATGAAACTGATGATTTATGGGAATTAAACGATAGTATTATCTGTGCCAATGGAAGAAGTTGGGCAGAAAATGAAAACTATTACCCATATTTTATTTCTAAAGCTATAGTACAAGAAGGGTGGGACAACAAAAATAATACAACAACTCCCGGAATTGGTGAATCAAAAAGACCTTATGTATGGGTAAGATCTATGTCTGCCGGAGCACAGCGGTATGCAACACATTGGATAGGCGATATCAAATGTGATTGGGATTGGATGAAATCCACCATAAGATCATTACAAACATCTGGTTTAGCAGGTTTTCCATATTTTAATCATGATGCAGGAGGTTTTAGACCTCCTGGACCGGACGATAGTTTTTATGTGCAATGGGCTATGGCTTTTGGCAGTTTTACACCAATCTGGAGACCCCACGGTATGGGAGAAAATAAACGTTGGCCACTAGACAGATCAAAAACAGGTCAAAATGCAGCACTCAAATACGGAAAAATGAGATATGAAATGATACCCTATATTTATACATATGCATATCATGCTCACCAAACAGGAACTCCAATGTCAAGAGCTATGGTAATCGATTATCAAAACACACCCGAAGCGTGGAAATACGATTTACAGTATATGTGGGGAAATGAACTTTTGGTAGCACCATCATATTCACCTAATAATTCTATTCTAGATATATGGTTACCACCTGGTCAAAAATGGTATAATTACTGGACAGATAATATTACAGGTGGTGGTCAAGTTATTCAACACAAAGCAATTTTTGGAGAGTTGCCACTATTTGTAAAAGAAGGATCTATAATCCCTAAATACAACTATGCTCAGAGCACATTTACTTTAGACCCATCTGAATTAAGTATTCATATATATACTGGTAAAGATTCTGAATTTACATTATATGAAGATGATAGTGTAAGTGAAAAATATAGAACAAAAGGCGAACATAGGAAAACTAATATCCAATACTCCGAAATCGACAATAAACTTGTGATACATAAAGTCAGAGGAAGTTATGAAGGAGCAATTTCAAAGAAAAGCTATAAGTTATTTTTTCATGGAATCGAATCACCTAAGAATTTAGTGTCAAATAACAAAGAGCTAAAAGTAGTTTCGTCTATCACAGAACTTGAGCAAGAAGAGTCTGGTCAGTTTTGGGATAAAGCTAACAAAATGTTACTAGTCGTTTTTAAAAATCATAACGTGAACACTGATCTAGTTTTTAAAAATAAAGATTAAATTACCTTATAAAATAAAGTCTTCAATCAAAATTAAATTAAATGAAAATCAGACACTTCCTATTAATCGTTTTATCTATCACAATATTAAGCTGCAAACCACAAAAAGAAAAAACAGAAGCTGCTTCAACAGTTGAAACAAAAAAAACAACAAAGAAAGAAGCTACAGCACAACCCAATGTTACTGTATTAGAAAAAGAATTCGAAATGCCGGGATTAGATCGTTCACGTCAAATCAGGATTTATCTGCCACCTAATTATGAAAAATCGGACTCTAAATATCCTGTACTTTATATGCACGACGCCCAAAACTTGTTTGACGACGCAACTGCCTATGCAGGAGAATGGGGAATAGATGAGAGTTTAAACAAGCTTGCAAAAACCCAAAATTTAGAACTTATTGTCATAGGCATTGACAATGGCGGAGAAAAACGAATGAATGAATTAAGTCCCTGGAAGAACAAAGAGTTTGGCAACCCTGAGGGTGAAGCCTATATGGATTTTATTGTTAAAACCATCAAACCTTATATTGATTCAAACTATAGAACATTGACAGATAAGGATCATACCGCTATACTGGGTAGTTCTATGGGGGGATTAATTTCGCACTATGCCATTTATAAATATCCTGAGATATTCGGCAAAGCTGGAATCTTCTCCCCATCTTACTGGTTTTCAGAAGAAGTATTCAGTTTTACAAAAGATAACCCTGTACCTCATGACAGTCGATTATATTTGCTTGTTGGCAAAAAAGAAGGTCCTAACATGCATACCAATACCCAAAAAATGTATGACCAGATTGTTACCGCTACCCATCCTAAAAAAAACATTAGCGTTCTTATTGATCCTGAAGGAGAACATAATGAGGCATTTTGGAAAAAACACTTCCCCACTGCCATACTATGGTTGTTCAAATCATAATCTTAAAAAGTTATTATATGAAAACATATGCCATATATATACTACTGACTTTAATCTCTTTTTCATCCTGGAGTCAAGAATCAGATCTTTCAATATTCGAACCCCTTACTGGTAAATTATGGAAAGCCGAAGGCAAATGGGGTGATGACAGCAAGTTTAAGCAAGAAATCATCTTTTTATATGAATTAAATCATACTTTGGTTATTGCAAAATCCAAAGGCTTTACCAATAAAGAACAAACTGAGTATGATTTTCGTAATCATGGAATCCGGAAATACGATGCAGAAACCAAAACCATTAAATTCTGGGAGTTTGATATTTTTGGAGGTGTTACCGAAGGTACTATCAAAGCTGAAGGTAAAAATATCATTTACCAATATCAATATGGTGAATCTTTGGTTACGGATATGTGGGAATATGTAAATGAAAACACTTATAATTTTAAAGTCGGCAGTTATATAGATGGGAAATGGAAACAAATCTATTTAGAAACACAGTTTAAGGCTGAGCAAACTGAAAATAATGGCAGATAGAAAGTTCTTTTTTAGACCTTATCTACGCTAATAATGATAAACAAAACTAGTTGAACTATCATTTATAGTTCATCATAAGTTATCATATTTACAAAAATTAATAGTTCAAAGTTATGCAGATTGTAAAACCTGACCTCAATCGTTTTGAGTTCATTAAAGATTTTCCATACAAAGAGAATTTTATAGATTTTGAAGGGATGCAAATGCATTATATCGATGAAGGAAAAGGAGAAACAATTTTAGCACTTCATGGCGAACCTACCTGGTCCTATCTTTACAGAAAATTTATACCTATCCTTAAAGATTATAGATTTATAGCTCCGGACTTCATTGGATTTGGCAAATCGGATAAAATTGTGGGACGAAAAAACTACTCATTTGATCTTCATTTTAGATCTTTAGACAATTTTATTCATAAGCTTGAGCTCAAAGATATTACACTTATAGTGCAAGATTGGGGAGGATTATTGGGCCTACCGTTATTGGCAGAATATCCTGATTTGTTTAAAAGAGTGGTGATTTTAAATACTTTTCTTCCTACGGGAAAGAAAATGTCATTTCCTTTTAAGTTATGGAGAATGTTTGCAAAATATCACCCTTCGTTACCTGTTGGAGGTATTGTACAATATGCTTCTTATAAAAAACTATCAAAAGACATAATTGATGCATACAACGCTCCGTTTCCCAACAAAAAACATAAAGGCGGAGCTGTTGCTTTTCCGTTATTGGTTCCATCGACCCCAAATGATCCAGCGGTCAAACCTATTCAAAAAGCTAGAGATGTACTTTCAACTTGGAATAAACCTGCATTGATTATGTTCTCTGATAAAGACAAAGTATTAGGCGGACTTGAAAAATTCTTTTACCGACTAATTCCATCGAGTAATAAGCAACAAAAAATTACAATCAAAGATGCAGGGCACTTTTTACAAGAAGAAAAAGGTGAAGAAATAGCTACCTATATCGATAAATTCATGAAAGGTGAATTGAGAGTTAAAGAATAATAACTTTGAGAAAAAAAGTAAAAACCTCATAAGTTAGACCTATGAGGTTTTTTATGTTATAAGATAATGTATTCTAGATAGAAGCAGAAATCGTTTCCATAGAACGATCTACTTTTTTCACTAATCCGGACAACACTTTTCCAGGGCCAACTTCTGTAAATGATGTCGCTCCATCTTTAATCATATTTTGCACACTCTGTGTCCATTTTACTGGAGCCGTTAACTGAGCAATCAGATTCTTTTTAATCTCCTCTGGATCTGTGACTGCTGTGGTAGTTACATTCTGATATATTGGACAACTTGGAGTATTAAAAGTCGTTGCTTCAATTGCTGCGGCCAACTCTTCTCTTGCAGGTTCCATTAAAGGAGAATGAAACGCCCCTCCTACTGGTAAGACTAATGCTCTACGAGCACCTTTTTCTTTCATTACTTCACAAGCTTTTTCAATAGCCTCTACTTCTCCAGAAATCACTAGTTGTCCGGGGCAGTTATAGTTTGCAGCTACCACTACTCCATCAATCTCTTTACAAACTTGCTCAACAACCGCATCCTCTAATCCTAAAACCGCCGCCATCGTAGAAGGTTTCAATTCACATGCATGTTGCATAGCCAAAGCTCTTTTAGATACTAAGCGAAGTGCATCTTCAAAGTTTAATGTCCCATTAGCTACCAAAGCAGAAAATTCTCCCAAAGAATGTCCTGCAACCATATCAGGCTTAAAACTATCACCTAATACTTTACTTAATATTACCGAATGTAAAAATATAGCAGGTTGTGTAACTTTGGTTTCTTTCAGCTCATCCGCAGAACCTTCAAACATAATTTTAGTGATCTCAAAACCTAAAATTTCATTAGCTTTATGAAACAACTCTTTAGCAATTTCTGAGTTTTCATATAGATCCAGCCCCATTCCTGAGAATTGAGCCCCCTGACCTGGAAATACATATGCGTTCATGTACTGTGTGTTTAAAATTTTAACAAAAGTAGTGATTCTTAGTTATAAAGTCACAAAGAATCAAAGTTGTAAAGATTTTGTTATGAGTAAAGATCTAATACACTCTTCACTCTTTTATAATAAGAACTTCCGAATATATTAAGATGTACTAATAAATAATATAGTTGCCATATCGGCAATCGATTTTTCCAATTTCCGTCAAGCGGAAAAACTTCATGATACACCTCAAACAATTCATTATCAAAACCACCAAACAAATGCATCATCCCAATGTCCATTTCCCGAGGAGCATATGCAACTGCCGGATCAATCAAAGAAGGTTTTCCTGAAGCATCAACCATAAAATTACCGTTCCACAAATCTCCGTGTACTAAACTTGACTTTTCATTAGGGATTTCATTTTCAATATTTCTATAAAAAACATCTACATCAGAAAATGAGAATCCGTTCTGAATTGCCAGCTTAAATTGTGGTATTAATCTCTGAGTAATATAAAACTCTGAAGCAGAAGCCTGCTTTGTATTATATTGTGGTAAGCTTCCGATATAATTATCGGTTTCTAAACCAAAATATGGCCTACTATTTTGATGTAAAGCTGCCAATTGTTGTCCAAATACTTTCCAAAAGTCATTACTTTGCATTCCTGAATCTATATATTCCAATAACAAAAAAGATACGTCATCCAATTCTCCATAATGCAGTACTTCTGGAATAATAAAAGTTTTAGAATCTTTGAGTTCTCTTAGCCCGATGGCCTCAGCCTGGAACATTCCTTGAAATTGAGAAGCGCTATTGATTTTAACAACTACCTTCTGTGTAGACGTTACCAATATATATACTTCATTAATATCTCCACCCGATAATGGCGCTGTAGATATAATTTTTTCTGAAAGAAGTGTTTCGAAGTGTTTTATGAGTTCAGAAGAAATCATTACTTCTTCTTATAAGTCAAATACGTAAAAGGATATTGATGCTTTTCATCTTTATCATGAAATTCCTCCTTAACTAACTCCCACACCTCAGCATCAAACTCTGGAAAAAATGCATCTGCTTCAAATTCCCCATGAACTCTGGTTAGCTCAATACAATTAGCATATTCTAACCCCAATGTATAAATTTCACCTCCACCTATGATAAAGGGATTAGTATCGCTTTTTGATTTCTCTAAAGCTTCTTCCATAGTTTGCACCACAATTACACCTTCTGCTTGATAGTCTTTATTACGTGAAATCACAATATGAACTCTATTGGGTAATAGTTTTGGAAAAGATTCAAACGTCTTTCTACCCATAATAATATGGTGACCTGTAGTTAATTGCTTAAATCGTTTAAAATCATCTGGCAAATGCCATACCAGATCATTATCTTTTCCTAAAGCATTATTCTCTCCAGCAGCGGCAATCATAGTAATTATCTGCTTAGGTTTTTTCTTTTCTTCTATAGTGACTGGCTGCTTTGCTTTGATAAATTCTTCTTTCTTTTTGATTAATTCTTCTTTTGGATACATTAGATCGACATCTCTTTGAATTAATGCAATTTCCTCTTTCTGCTTTACAATCAGGCGTTCCATCTGTCGATCTGTCCATTCCTGACCCATAAAAGAATGAAACAGCCATACATTACAAAAATGCAATACAAATAAAAACCCCCAACAAATAATAGCTATAAAAGACCATTTAGCACCAAAAAAAGTAACCTCTGCACCTAATCCAAATATCAAATTAAGAACTACGAAAAAGATAGACCCCACAACAAAGACAATGAAGTGATTGAATAAACGCTTCTTCTGGATAACTCTCTTTCGGGCATGCTCATATAATTCCCTTTGTAAGGGATCGATTTGAGGAGTATCTTTTCTCTTTGAAAACATATTAATAGTACCTTAGTAATGTCTAATTATTATATCCGAGTAAATATAAAGGTTTTGTAAAAAAGCCAAATATAACATATGAAGAATTTAAGAAAAGAATTCCCGATTTTAACCAAGAACACATACCTTAACACTGCTTCATCCGGATTATTATACAATTCTTTATTAGATTTCAGACAAGAGCACGATCTTGATTTTTTAATTGGAGGTAGCTTATTTAGGAATAAGCAACAGGCATTTCTAAATAGTATACGCAAGACTATCTCAGCATTCTTTGGTAGTAAACAAAACAACACCGTATTAACTCCTAATTTTTCATTAGGTTTAAATACTATATTAAATGGTATTGAAAAAAATAAAAAAGTACTTTTATTAGACGAGGATTATCCATCGGTAAACTTTGCATTTGCTAATAAAGGTTATGCCGTTTGCTATGCAAAAGTCAATGCTACTTTAGAACAAAATATTGAAGAAGCTATCATAAAACACAAACCTAATATACTCGCTTTAAGTTTGGTTCAATATGTAAATGGTATAGTGATAGATCTAGATTTCCTTCGAAAATTAAAATCTAAAAATCCTAATCTCTTAATAATTGCCGATGCAACTCAATTTTGTGGTACAAGAGTATTTGATTTTGACAGTTCAGGAATTGATATTCTTGGATGTAGCGGATACAAATGGTTATTAGGAGGTTATGGTAATGGTTTTATATTATTTAAAGATCAAATACTAGATCAGATCACACCTAATTCGTATAAAAACGCTGCAAATGAAGCAGATTATGATCCTTCATACACTAGTTTACAAGCAAGATTTGAGTGTGGACATCTAGACACCTTCAACTTTGGAAGTTTGGAATTTTCTTTAAATTTTTTATCCAAAATTGGGCTATCAACGATTGAAGAAAAAATAATAAAATTAGCTGATTATGCTAAAACGGAACTTTGCAAGTTAGATCTACTTGAAGAAGATGTTGTACAAAGACAAAATAATAGTTCAATTTTTAATATAAAAGGTGATCAAAAATTATTCAACTACCTTTCAGAAAATGATATTACCACTTCAGTAAGAGGTTCTGGAATTCGGATTAGTCTTCATTTTTATAACACAAAAGAAGATGTTGAAAAATTACTTTCTGCACTACATCGTTATCGTTAATATCTATTTGTTAAATGTTGATTAAATTACTGATAATCCGACATTTCACGCTTTTCAGATTTAATGTTTTGTAGTAATTTAGTTTTGAATTTTGTTAACCAATAATTAATTTTAAACTAAATTATGGCAATTACCAAGCAATACTTAAAATCAAAACCTGTTTGTAAAGTTACTTTTACAGTTCCAGCAAAAGAAGCAAATAGTGTTAGCGTAGCCGGAGAATTTAATGAGTGGAGTACAGAGGCTACAGTATTAAAAAAACTAAAAAACGGAACTTTTAAAGGAACCGTTGATCTACCAAAAGATAATAAATTCGAATTTAAATACGTAGTGGACGGTGAATGGACCAATGAGTCTGAAGCTGACGGATATCAGTGGAATGACTATGCAGCTGCTGATAACAGTTTATTGGTTTTATAAAAAGTAATAGAAAATGTTGAGGTTGCAGGATTTTAGTCTACAACCTCAACACCTTTCCAAAAGGCAACATAACCCTTGATTTGTTTTGCCAAATCACTCGTTTCCGGGTAGTACCAAGCTGCATCTTTATTTTCTTTACCATTCACTTCTACAGTATAATATGACGCAACACCTTTCCAAGGACAATTGGTGTGCGTGTCAGTAGATTTAAAAAATTCTTTTTTAATAGTTTCAGGAGGAAAATAGTGATTGTTTTCAATCACTTTAGTATCATTACTTTCAGCTATTACTTGCCCATTCCATATTGCTTTCATCTGTTCTTTTTTTAAAGTTTTTACTTTGTAACTACTTAGTAGCCTTTGTAATTAAATAATCCTTATACTCTTGATTTTCATTTGTAAAAGATTGTACAACTTCTAATCCGGATTCTTCTGTCAGCCATTTAACAATATCATCATCATATTTTTGAGAAATCTCAGTATGGATGCTTTCCCAGGCTTCAAAATGAACTTCTAAAGATAAACTATTGATATCTACTGTTTGTTTCTCTTTACTTACCAAATAACTTTTGGCGGTTCCACTTTCTGGATCATACGTTTCCCAATGCATAAATTTGTCTAAATCAAAATTAGCATCAAGCTCTTTATTGATTCTTGCCAGAATATTTTTATTAAAAGCTGCCGTTACACCAGTTTTGTCGTTATAAGCATCCAAAACTTTCTGAGGGTGTTTCTTTTGATCAAATCCCATAAAAAGTAAATCTCCGGGATTTATGGCATTACATAATTTCTTTAGGAATTGAATAGCCCTAGGGTGTAATAAATTACCAATATTAGAACCTAATACCATAATCACCTTTTTGCGATCACTGATATGCTTCAATCGATCTAAAACTTCAAAATACTCTCCTATCTGACCTTGCACTATAACCTTAGGCATTTCCAGATCCAGATTCTTTACTAATCCTTCAATGGCGTTCTCACTAATATCAATTGGGTTATACGTAAAATCGTGATTTTTATCTAACAACTCTCTGAGTAAAATCTTAGTTTTTTTCCCGTCACCAGCGCCAAGTTCAATAAGATCAAAACCTTCATTATCCGAATCAAAGCCTCTAATGATTTCAGATTTTTGAGTTTCAAATATTTCATACTCTGCTCGAGTAAGGTAATATTCTGGTAATTCCATGATTTGCTGAAAAAGTTCATCTCCTACCTCATCATAGAAAAATTTGGACGATAAATATTTTGGGAATGCAGATAGTCCTTCGCACACTTCTTTTTCAAAAGTGGACACAGAAACTTTTTGGTCTTTACAATTCATCTAAAAATAGAGTTATATATCTTTCACCAATCGCAATCCTGTAAATTGCCATCTAAGGTTAGGGTGAAAAAAATTACGATATGTTGGTCTTGTATGATTTTGAGGTGTGGCTACTGATCCTCCACGAAGTACTTTTTGGTTTACCATAAATTTACCATTATACTCGCCGAGTGCACCTGGAGCCTTCTCATAATTAGGATAAGGAAGATATGCACTTTCTGTCCATTCCCATCGCTTTCCCCAATCAAAAAATTGGTTTGCAGCTTCCCATTCGAATTCAGTTGGTAAACGTTCTCCTTTCCATTGCGCAAAAGCAAAGGCTTCATAATATGATATATGCGTAACAGGAGCATGCGAAAGCAAAGGCTTTAATCCCTGCATAGTATATTGATAATATTCTCCATCAACCAAATGCCAATATAAAGGAGCACTAATCTTCTCGTTATTAATCCAATCCCAAGCTTCTGCATGCCAAAGTAAGTTGTCGCTATAACCTCCATCATTAATAAACTCAAGATATTCTTCATTGGTTACCATTGCATTAGCAATAGCATATTCTTGAAGAAATACTTTATGCACACCTAATTCATTATCATAGCAAAAATCATTTCCTGAATACCCAATCTTATATATACCTTCTTCAATAATTATATATTCTGTAGTTTTTCCAAAAACAGGATTTTCTGAGAAGGTGTCATTATATTTAGGAAGAAGTGGATTATTACCCAATATGAATTTAATATCTGTCAGTAATAATTCTTGATGTTGTTTTTCATGATGAATACCAATCTCGACTAATTTCCATATTTCATTATTTTCGTTTTCTTCTAGAAAAGATTGTAAATGAGATGTTACATAATCCCTATATTCATACACTTGACTAACGGTTGGACGAGAAAGGTTTCCTCGATTTGTTCTCACCACTCGTTTACCAATACTTTCATAATAGCTATTAAACACAAAAGCATACTCGGGATGGAATCTTTGATAACCTTTTGCATACTTATCCAAAATAAATTCTTCAAAAAACCAGGTAGTATGTCCTAAATGCCATTTAGGAGGAGAAACATCAACCACGGGTTGAACTACATAATCTTCTGTTTCTAGAGGAGCGCAAATTTCTTCAGTATGAGAGCGTGTTTGTAAAAATGAAGCAATTAAATTATCAGTAATGATCATAAAAAAAAAGTGTAATCGGTTTACGAATACACTCAAATTTACTAATTTTTATATTTTATTAACTTTAAACGAAGTTAATCCAATGTTAAATAATGTTATCTATCTTGGCTTTTCGAATGTAATAGGAACAGTATATGCTATTGCTATGGGTTTCTTACCCCATTTACCAGGTTCCATCTTTGGTATTGCCCTAATAATCCTAATTGCTTCTCTCTGAAGATATCTATGCCCTCCTGTAACTTCAAGAACCTCGACTTTACCCTTTTTATTAATTATAAATTCAACGGTAACTGTTCCGCTTAATCCTTGACTTACCGCTACATCAGGATATTGGAAATTTCTTACAATATGATCTCTTAGTTTGTTATCAAAACATTTAGCAGGTGAAAATCTTGATCTATCACATTTTGGCCATATTGGCGTAATACCTTTATCATTCGCATTTTCCTTAGCCAGAATTATATCACCCTGAGCAAAAGAAGGTATGGAAATCATTATTGTAAAGATTAGTAATAGTTTCTTCATAGTATCGTATTAAATTTAAGTCAGACTGCCACCATACCCTTAATATGTGGGTGCGGATCGTAGTCCTCTAACCTGAAATCATCAAAAACGAAGCCAAAAATATCCTTTACCTCTGGATTCAATATAATTCTCGGTAATTTTTTAGGAGTTCTGGACAACTGTAAATTCAACTGTTCTATATGGTTATTATAGATATGTGCATCACCAAATGTATGAATAAAATCTCCTGCTTCATATCCACACACCTGAGCCATCATCATTGTAAACAGAGCATAAGATGCTATATTAAATGGAACCCCCAGAAATATATCTGCGCTACGCTGATATAATTGGCAAGATAATTTACCATCTGCAACATAAAATTGAAAAAAAGCATGACAAGGAGGAAGTGCTGCTTTTCCATTAGCTACATTATCCGAAAACGATTTTGACGTATCTGGTAATACACTTGGGTTCCAGGCAGAAACCATCATACGACGACTATCCGGATTGTTTTTTAACGCCTCTACAACTTCTTTTATCTGATCTATTTCATCACCATTCCAATTACGCCATTGATAACCATATACAGGGCCAAGATCTCCATTTTCATCTGCCCATTCATTCCAGATTCTAACACCATTATCCTGTAAATACTTGATATTAGTATCTCCTTTTAAAAACCAAAGTAATTCATGAACAATTGACTTAAGGTGAAGTTTTTTTGTAGTAACCATGGGAAAACCTTCACTTAGGTCAAACCGCATTTGATATCCAAACACACTTTTTGTACCTGTACCTGTTCTATCTTCCTTTTCATTTCCATTTTCTAGCACATGACGCACCAGATCAAGATATTGCTTCATATTTCTCTGACAAATTTATTTTGACTGTTTGTTAACAAAAAATTATGCTAAAGTCAAATATACAAAAAATAGGTTTTGAGATCTGTTATAAACTAAAGATTATAAAATAGTTATAAACCATTTTATTAAATTATATTATTAGTAAAAAAATAGCTACCCTATTATCATTCCTGCTATAGTAGCAGATAAAAGAGAGGCTATTGTACCTCCGAGTAAAGCTTTCATACCAAATTCAGAAAGTGTTTTTCTCTGACCGGGCGCTAACGAACCTATTCCTCCAATTTGAATTCCGATAGATGCAAAATTAGCAAAACCGCAAAGCATGTATGTAGCCATGATAACAGATTTGTTATAAGTTAAATGTGTTGTATTTGCTACATTCTTTAAATCTGCTAATTGTATATAACCAACAAACTCACTAGCTGCAAGCTTAATTCCTAGAAGTTGACCCATTAAAGCTATGTCTTCTTTGGCGACTCCAATCAACCACATTAATGGAGCAAAAAGATAGCCTAAAATAAGCTCAAGAGATAAGCTTGGATAAGCTGTGTTTGATACTATCCAAGTGTTTATAGAAGTAATATCTCCAACCCAACTTAATATACCGTTCAGCATAGCAATAAAAGCCACAAACACTAATAACATAGCGCCAACATTTACAGCTAGTTTTAAGCCTTCGGTTGTTCCGTTTGCTATAGCATCTAAAATATTAGATCCTATTTTTTCTGAAGAAACATATACGTCTGTATTAATTTCTTCTGTTTGAGGAAATAGTATTTTAGAAATAACAATTGCTCCTGGAGCTGCCATAACTGATGCAGCTAATAGGTGTTTTGCAAATTGTAGTCTCAAAACAGGATCATCTCCTCCTAAAAACCCTATATAAGCTGCCAATACAGCTCCCGCAACAGTTGCCATGCCACCGATCATAACCAATAGCATTTCAGACTTATTCATCTTTTCTAGATACGCTTTAATTAATAGAGGTGCTTCTGTTTGCCCTAAAAATATATTCCCTGCTACACTTAAACTTTCTGCTCCAGATATCTTTAGTGCTTTCGTTAACAGCCAAGCCAAACCTTTTACTACTTTTTGAATAATACCTAAATAAAATAATAAAGAGGTTAAGGCTGAAAAGAATATAATAGTTGGCAATACTTGAAAAGCAAATATAAAACCAAAGGTATCCATATCTACAACCAAACCTTCAAACAAAAATTTACTTCCTGCTCTAGTGAAATCTAAAACACTAACAAATAGGCTTCCAACCCATTCAAATATGGTTTGAATAAACGGCACTCTTAAAACTCCAATGGCAATTATTAATTGAAACCCAATACCTAACCCAACTGTTTTCCAATTAATCCCTTTTCGATTACTACTAAATAAATAAGCTATAATCAAAAGTACAATCATTCCTAACACTCCTCTCCACAAACTATTAAAAGAAAATCCTTGATTAGGAATTAATTCTTTATTAGTTTCTGTTTTAACGACAACAGTCTCTGCAGCATTTTTACTCGCCTTTAACTCATAAGAGATTCCTTTTTTAGTCAGCACCAAAGTTGAATCTGTTATCTTATTAATTTTATATTTAATTAAAGAATCTTCCGCTATCTCAGGAAAAAAAATCAGGACATTATTTTGCTTAATATAATCACCTTTTAACACCCTCTTATTATTATCAAAAGAATATGAAAATATTCCTTTGTCTAAATGCAAATAATCATCTTCTCCTGCATCAAAAATCCCTTGAGATTCTCCTTTAACCTCTTCTAACATCCAATTCTTTTCTATGGACTGTGCAGATATCGTTGCAACCAAGAATATTGCGAACAGTGAGGTAAGTAATCCTTTCTTCATAAAACTAAAAATCATTAAAAATAAGGTAAGTAAATCATAGGATGAGGAAGGTTATTCTCTTTTAGAAATCTCATCTCTAATTCTTGCTGCAAGTTCATAATCTTCATTTGCAACAGCTTGATCAAGCATGCGATTGAGCTCTTCAAGAGATAAATCCTTGTAACTTGTCTCTTTTCCGACCATTTCTAAATCCTCTGAGACCAATTCATCTACCAATAAGCTTTCAGGATCATCTTCGTCTTCCTTTTTAGGATTTACTTTTAGATAGATTCCTGCTTGATCCAAAATATTTTTATACGTAAAAATAGGTGCTTGAAAACGTAAAGCTAACGCAATAGCATCACTAGTTCTAGCATCGATGATTTCTTCTATATTATCTCTTTCACAAATAATACTGGAATAGAATACACCATCAACCAACTTATGAATAATTACTTGCTTCACCACAATATCAAACCGATCTGCAAAGTTCTTGAAAAGATCATGAGTTAATGGTCTTGGAGGTTTGATTTCTTTTTCTAGAGCAATTGCAATAGATTGCGCTTCAAAAGCACCTATTACAATTGGTAATTTTCTTTCCCCATCTACCTCACTTAAAATTAGTGCGTATGCTCCATTTTGGGTTTGACTATACGATATTCCTTTTATGTTCAGACGAACTAAACTCATATTTTTTCAATAAAAAAAGGCTGTTTGAACAATCGGACTTTTTCCTAGGTTCAAACAGCCCTTGATTGGGCACAATTTATGAAAATTATGCGTTATTCGCCTTAAATTCCTTTAATTTTTCAATAAGTTTAGGAACAACTTCAAAGGCATCTCCAACGATTCCGTAGTCTGCGGCTTTAAAAAAAGGCGCTTCAGGATCATTGTTAATGACTACTTTAACTTTACTAGCGTTAATTCCCGCTAGGTGCTGAATAGCTCCAGAAACCCCTATAGCGATATAAAGATTTGTTGCTACTGGCTTACCTGTTTGCCCTACATGCTCACCATGTGGTCTCCACCCCATATCACTAACTGGTTTAGAACAAGCTGTAGCTGCACCAAGTACCTCTGCAAGATCTTCAATCATCCCCCAATTTTCTGGTCCTTTAAGACCTCTACCTCCAGAAACAACAATATCAGCATCTGCAATGGACACCTTATCTGTTGCCTTATCTACAGAGGTTACGTTAACTCCAAAATCAGCATCAGAAAGAGATGGCTCAAACGCTTCAGCAGAAGCGGCTCCAGAATTTTCTTTAAGTCCAAAAGCATTATTAGATAATCCTATTACTTTTATATCTGTAGAAATTTCAGTAATATTAAATGCTTTATTTGTAAATGCTGTACGTTTTACAGTAAATGGTGAAGCACTTTGTGGTAATGCTACAACGTTGGTTGCATACCCAGCATTAAGATGCACTGCTAATAAAGGCGCCATAAACTTACTATCGGCACTAGAACTTACAATTACCACTTTTGCACCTTCTTTTTCTGCTGCTTGTTTTACAACATCCGCATAAGCTTTTGCATTAAAAGTATTTAATTTATCATTCTTAACCTCTAGTACTTTATCCACTCCATAGGCTCCCAGTTCATTACTATCGCCACCGTTAACACTTACCGCAGTAACAGATGTACCAAGCATATCGGCAATTCCTTTGGCATAAGACGCTACTTCGAAGGCTCCTTTTTTAAATTTCCCTCCTTCACTTTCTGTATATACTAAAACTGACATATTTTTTTATATTTTTTTAAATAGCTTTTGCTTCGTTATGTAATAAATCTATAAGTTCCTGTACATTATCCGGAGAAACTAATTTCACATCTCCTTTTGGAGCTGGTTTCTCAAATTGTACTGCCTTAGTCTCTGCTGTTGTATCTACAGGCTCTACAACACTAAGCGGTTTTTTACGAGCCATCATAATTCCTCGCATATTAGGAATACGAAGATCACTCTCCTCTACTAATCCTTTCTGCCCACCAATTACAAGAGGTAATTTAGCTGTAGAAGTTTCCTTTCCTCCATCTATTTCACGAATTGCAGTAGCTGTATCACCTTCAATTTCAAGTCCTATACATGTATTAATAAAATTAGCCTCTATCAAAGCTGCCAACATTCCCGGCACCATACCTCCATTATAATCAATAGACTCTCTCCCTGCAATTACTAAATCATATCCTCCATCCTGAGCAACTTTTGCTAATTGCTTAGCTACAAAAAAACCATCAGTTGCTTCTGCATTTACTCTAATAGCATTATCCGCACCAATAGCAAGCGCTTTTCTAAGTGTAGGTTCGGTTTCTGCTCCACCAACATTGACAACATCTACAGATGCTCCTTGTTTTTCTTTAAACCACATTGCTCGTGTTAACCCAAATTCATCATTAGGATTGATCACAAACTGTACTCCATTAGTGTCAAATTTAGTATCCCCATCCGTAAAATTAATTTTGGAAGTAGTGTCTGGCACATGGCTAATACAAACTAATATCTTCATTTTATATAGGTATTTTTTGAGAATTTAATAATAAATGCGAAGGTACAAATAAAAAGTCAAATTTACTATGCACGCATAATAAATTTTTCAATTTTCAACCATCAGTAAAGACTATTAATTGCTACTTTTGCCTTTCGTGTAGCACAAAATAATTTATATCAATGAAGACACTACAATTCAGAGAAGCGATTTGCGAAGCAATGAGTGAAGAAATGCGAAGAGATGAATCCATATATTTAATGGGTGAAGAAGTAGCAGAATATAATGGAGCATATAAAGCTAGTAAAGGAATGCTAGATGAGTTTGGCCCGGATCGTGTTCTGGATACTCCTATATCTGAATTGGGGTTTTCTGGAATAGGTGTAGGAAGTGCCATGAATGGCAATAGACCAATCATAGAGTTTATGACTTTTAACTTCTCTTTGGTAGGAATTGATCAAATCATCAATAATGCGGCAAAAATGAGGCAGATGAGTGGAGGTCAATTTAATATCCCAATTGTTTTCAGAGGTCCAACGGCTTCTGCAGGTCAATTAGGAGCGACACACTCTCAGGCTTTTGAGAATTGGTTTGCAAACACACCTGGTCTTAAAGTAGTCATCCCTTCTAATCCTAAGGATGCAAAAGGGTTACTAAAATCTGCTATACGAGATAACGATCCAGTAATTTTTATGGAGAGTGAGCAAATGTATGGTGACAAAGGTGAAGTTCCTGAAGGAGAATTCACTATACCATTAGGTGTAGCCGAAACTAAAAGAGAAGGTAATGATGTTACTATTGTTTCCTTTGGAAAAATAATCAAAGAGGCATATAAAGCTGCAGATGAATTAGCCAAAGAAAATATTTCTTGTGAGATCATTGATCTTAGAACGGTTCGCCCGCTTGATCTTGAAGCTATTTTTACTTCGGTTAAAAAAACAAATCGACTTATCATATTAGAAGAGGCTTGGCCACTTGCCAATATCGCTTCAGAAATCACATATCAGGTTCAGTCAAACATTTTTGACTATATAGATGCCCCCATCATTAAAATTAATACTGCAGACACCCCCACTCCATATTCTCCGGTATTATTAGAAGAGTGGCTTCCTAATAGTGTAGATGTTGTTAAAGCTGTCAAAAAAGTAATGTATAAATAATAATGAAGCCTATTTCTTTGCGTTTCATTAATTTGCAGATTTAATTTTCAAAAAGAAAAAAGTGGTCTGAAAATTGCATGAACCATATGAGCTTTACATCAATTATTATACATTTATAAAATTATTAGATGAGATATTGGGTTTTAGGAGTTTTATTTATTTTAGGAAATATATCAATTTTTGCGCAAACCAAAGCAGGAGGTCAAGTATACGATAGCAATAAACAACCCATACCATTTGCAAATATCATTTTTGTAAATTCTACAGTCGGTACAATTACCGATGAAAATGGTAGATTCTATATGGAATCTGATCAAAACCATAATGGTATTAAAGTTTCTTTTATAGGTTTTGAAACTAAAACCGTTAATCTTACCAAACGTGTTACTTATAACATGGAGGTTATTCTTGAAGAAGAAGCTGCTGCATTAGATGAAGTCGTTATATTTAAAGGTAAAACTTCTAAAAAGAATAATCCAGCCATTGATATACTTAGGAAAATCTGGAAAAACCGACGACAAAACGGGGTAAAAAAATTCAAGCAATATCAATATGATAAGTACGAAAAACTAGAATTTGACTTGAATACCATTGATAGTGCTTTGGTAAATAGCAGGATTTTTAATGGTATGGAATTTATTTTTGAAGATATAGACACTTCCAGAATTACAGGAAAGACATACCTTCCTATATTCCTTAATGAAGCCATTTCTAAAGTGTATGGTGACAATGAAGCTAATGAGCTTAAAGAAGTATTAACAGGTAACAAAAATGCAGGTTTTAGTGATAATCAAACACTAATAGCCTTTATAAAGGATTTGTATTCTGACTATGATATTTATAATAATTATCTAAAATTCTTTGACAAAAGTTTCACTAGCCCATTATCGCGTACAGGTATTGACGTATATAATTATGTGCTTACAGATAGTGCTTATATCGACAACAAATGGTGTTATAATATTGTCTATTATCCCCGAAGAAAGAATGAACTTACTTTTAAAGGAGATTTTTGGGTAAATGATTCTACTTGGGCAATCAAAGATATCAATCTAGAAGTAACTAAAAGCGCTAACATCAACTGGGTAAAAGACTTATATATTGAACAAGAGTTTGATGTATTGAATGATTCTATATTCTTAATCACTAAAGATTATTTTCAATCTGATTTTGCATTTAGCAAAAAAGAAAAATCTCGTGGGGTATATGGAAAACGTACTACCTTATATGACAACTATAAATTTGATATCAAAAAGAGTAAAAAATTCTACCAAAGTCAGGTAGACCCTTATGATCAGGATATCTATAATCGTGCCGATGCTTTTTGGGAAAATGCACGAATGGAAGAATTAAATAAAGACGAGAAAAAGGTTTATAAATTACTGGATACTTTAAGAACGGTAAAAGCCTTTAAACGCCTTTACAACATAGGCACCATATTAGCTACAGGATATATAGAATTTAATGGTTTTGATTTCGGACCATTATTTTCTACTGTTGGTTTTAATGATATTGAAGGATGGAGACTACGAGCTGGTGGAAGAACGTATTTTACTGCTAATGATAGATGGCGAATTGAAGGGTATGGAGCTTACGGTTTTAAAGATAATAAGTTTAAATATGGGCTATCAGGAAAATATTTAGTGGATAGAAAATCTAGACTTATTGTTTCTGCTGGAAACCGAAGAGATGTAGAACAGCTTGGAGCCAGCCTAACGAATACCAATGATGTAGAAGGTCGAAGTCTTGCATCCTCTTCTATTATTGCCACAGGAGATAATGACCGCTTAACATCAATCAATCTTTCTGCGCTCTCTATGCAATTAGAGCCCCGAAAAAATCTAACAGTAGGAGTTACAGGATCATTTAGAACATTAAAACCTGCGGATCGATCTCGATTTAGTTTAGATTTTATTGATCCTGAAACCGGAGAACTAAAACAAAAAATAAAACAAACAGAAATAGCAACTTCTATTGCTTATTTTCCCGGAAGAAAGACCACAGGCTATGGTGTAGATAAAATAACCGTGAATGATGGTGATTTCGCTACTTTATTCCTTAATTATAGTGTAGGTTTAAAAGATATTATAGAGAGTGATTTTGAGTATCAAAAAGTACAATTCTTATATCAGCAACCATGGAATATTGGTGGTTTTGGAAGATTAAACAGTACTCTGGAATTAGGAAAAACATTTGGTGATGTCCCACTCGGATTATTAAGTGTTATCCCTGGTAATCAAACTTATTTATCTATTTACAACACCTTCCCCTTACTTAATTTCTATGAATTTGTAACTGATACCTATGCCACATTACATTTGGAACACAACTTCAATGGAAGGATATTTTCAAGAATACCATTACTGCGGAAATTAAATTTAAGAGAATTGGTTGGTATCAGAGGAGCGTGGGGTGAATTATCTGATGCAAACAGAATACTAAGTGCTCCATCTGAAGAGCTGCTTCTAACTCCGAATGAAGAAATATATTGGGAGTATAGTCTAGGTGTTGGAAACATCTTCAAGATTTTCAGAATAGATTTTCACTTTAGAGGAAACTATTTTGATAATCCTGATGCTAGAGATTTTGGAGTAACCGGATCTTTTGGGTTCTATTTTTAAAAAAACTTTATCTTTTTGTAAGTATCGTTTCCCTGAAAACGTTATAGTTTATCTAGAAATTAAGAATTAAGTGAAAATCTAATAATTTCCTTTGATAAATTTTTACTAACCCCTTGTAATACCTATCTTTGCCGCCCATTAAAAAGAAAACAAATTATGAGTGCAGCTACTAAAGACAGCTTTGACGTACTAATAGAAATACCTAAAGGGAGTAGAAATAAATACGAATACGATTTTGACATTAAAAAAATACGTTATGATCGTATGATTTTTTCGTCTATGATGTATCCCGCAGACTACGGTTTTATTCCAGAAACCCTAGCACTTGATGGAGACCCGTTAGATGTATTAGTGTTGGTTACAGAACCTACTTTTCCTGGTTGTGTGATAGAGGTAAAACCAATTGGAGTATTCCATATGGCAGATGAAAAAGGGCCTGATGAAAAAATTATTTGTGTTCCTGTAGCCGATCCAATAGCTAATAGATTAGCTGACTTAAAAGAGATGAATCCACATCTAATTAAAGAAATAGAACATTTCTTCCAAGTTTATAAAGATTTAGAAGAAAAGAAAGTTGACGTTGGTGGATGGGGTAATATTGATGAAGCTAAAGAAATTATCAAAGCTTGTGTAAAGCGATTTGATGAATTAGAAGATAAACCTAAAGGATTATTTAGTATATACTAAATTAAGTTCTAAAAATCTTAAAAAAGCGCAATATTTATTCAAAAATATTGCGCTTTTTATATTTAGATGAATTTACTACTTTTAGCAGCTAATTAACTTAAAACACTTTTAATGGAATCAAATATGATTTATATGCCAATTGCTTTGGCATTACTAGGGCTAGTTTATATGCTTATTAAAAAATCTTGGGTAATGAAACAAGATGCCGGTGATGGCAAAATGAAAGAAATTTCGGATCATATTTATGAAGGTGCCTTAGCTTTCTTAAGCGCAGAATATAAATTACTTGCGATATTTGTTGTAATAGTAAGCATCTTACTTGCTATAGTCTCCTTTGTGGTTCCTACGACCCACTGGCTAATTGTAATAGCCTTTATTTTTGGAGCTGTATTCTCTGCTTTTGCTGGAAACATAGGAATGAAAATTGCTACCAAAACTAATGTTAGAACTACACAAGCAGCTCGTACTAGTTTACCAAACGCACTTAAAATCTCTTTTGGTGGAGGTACAGTAATGGGACTTGGAGTGGCTGGTTTGGCCGTACTAGGCCTAACAGCATTCTTTATATTCTTTTTTTACTTCTTTATGGGTGGAGAATGGACTAGCACAATGGATATGACTATTGTACTTGAAACACTAGCTGGTTTCTCTTTAGGAGCTGAGTCAATTGCACTATTTGCTCGTGTTGGTGGAGGTATTTATACTAAAGCTGCAGATGTAGGAGCAGATTTAGTAGGAAAAGTAGAAGCAGGTATTCCAGAAGATGACCCACGTAATCCTGCAACTATTGCAGATAACGTAGGGGATAATGTAGGTGATGTTGCAGGTATGGGAGCAGATTTATTTGGTTCTTATGTAGCTACAGTACTTGCAGCTATGGTGTTAGGAAATTATGTAATTAAAGATATGGGGGGTGCTATCTCTGATGCTTTTGGAGGTATTGGGCCTATTTTATTACCCATGGCTATTGCTGGTGCAGGGATCATCATCTCAGTCATTGGTACAATGTTGGTAAAAATTAAAAGCAACGATGCTAAAGAAGCTCAAGTAATGGGAGCACTTAATATTGGTAACTGGACATCAATCATCCTAGTAGCAGCAGCTTGTTTTGCGCTATGTAAATGGATGCTTCCTGAGACTATGAAAATGGAATTCTTTGGTGAAGGTTTAATAGAAATATCTGCTATACGTGTTTTCTATGCAACTCTAGTCGGTTTGGTAGTAGGAGCTGTGATCTCTTCTGTAACTGAATATTATACCGGATTAGGTAAGTCACCTATTCTAAAAATTGTACAACAATCGAGCACAGGTGCCGGAACCAACATTATTGCTGGTTTAGCGACTGGTATGATTTCTACATTCCCTTCTGTATTATTATTTGCAGGTGCTATTTGGGCATCTTATGCTTTTGCAGGTTTTTATGGAGTTGCACTATCAGCTTCTGCAATGATGGCTACTACAGCAATGCAGCTAGCAATTGATGCTTTTGGACCTATTTCAGATAACGCAGGTGGAATTGCAGAAATGAGTGAGCAAGAACCTATCGTTAGAGAACGCACAGATATTTTAGATTCTGTTGGTAATACAACAGCAGCAACAGGAAAAGGGTTTGCTATAGCATCAGCAGCATTAACATCTTTAGCCTTATTTGCAGCATATGTAACTTTTACAGGAATTGATGGGATTAATATTTTTAAAGCGCCTGTATTAGCAATGTTATTTGTTGGAGGTATGGTGCCAGTTGTATTTTCTGCTTTAGCAATGAATGCTGTAGGAAAGGCTGCTATGGAAATGGTACAAGAAGTTCGTCGCCAGTTTAAGGATATTGCAGGAATTATGGAGGGTACCGGAAAACCAGAATATGACAAATGTGTTGCCATCTCTACTGAAGCATCTTTAAAAGAAATGATGCTACCAGGATTATTAACTATTGGGTTTCCATTAGTCATAGCATTCGTTCCATTATTATTTGGAATGAGCACATTAGCAATTGCCGAAATGTTAGGAGGATATATGGCCGGAGTTACTGTGAGTGGTGTATTATGGGCTATTTTTCAAAATAATGCTGGTGGTGCTTGGGATAATGCTAAAAAATCATTTGAAGCCGGGGTAGAGATTAATGGAGAAATGACATATAAAGGTTCTGATGCTCATAAGGCTGCAGTAACAGGGGACACCGTTGGAGATCCTTTTAAAGACACTTCAGGGCCATCTATGAATATTTTGATTAAACTTACCTGTTTGATAGGTTTAGTAATTGCTCCAATTTTAGGCGGGCATACTGAAGAAACAGCTGTAGCTTCGAACGAGATAGAAGTTGTACAATCTGCTGAAAAAACTTCTGAAAGAAAAATAGAAGTTAAGATGAGTAAGAAAAATGAAATCGCTACTGCGACAGTAACCATAGAAACCTCTGAAAACGGAAAAACGAAACAAGTGGTTAAAGAATTAAAAGGTTCAGAAGCAGACGTAAAAGCAGAGATTGAAGCCATCAAAGCTTCTATTCAATAAAAAAATCACTATTTTTTAGTATATGACCTCGCTCTTTCGAGCGAGGTTTTATATTTTTAAGAAATAATAACAATTCATGTTCAGGAAAAAAGCTTTACGAATCAATGCATATCTTGGTTATGGCACCAAAACACTTTTTCGTGCTACAGGAAGAGCTCTGGAAGATGAAAATGTAGATTTTAGTACAAATCAGGGGACTTTTAAAACCCTAAGAAATATCTACAAACAATTAGAAAGTGATGAAATTCGTAAAGCGGAAATAGAATTACAATTATCCGATGGAAGAAAATTCGAAACCACTACTGATCAAGAGGGATATTATCAGTTTGACCTGGAAATCCCCAACCTTAATGAATTCGTAGATTATGAAGGTTGGTTATCTTATACCATTTCATACAAAGAAAATCAAATATCTCAAAAGATAAGTCAACAAAACCTTTTTCCAAGTCAAATGCTAATCCCATCAAATCAGGCTGAATTTGGTATCATAAGTGATATAGACGATACCATATTACATACCGGTGTAGCTTCTGTTCTAAAATGGCGAGTAGTTGCGAATACACTTTTTAAAAATTATGACAAACGCCTTCCTATTGAAGGCACAGTAGACTTTTATAAGAAATTACATTTGGGTAAAAATGGTATGCCTATAAACCCTTTTTTTTATGTTAGCAACAGCCCCTGGAATCTTTATGACTACTTAAATGCTTTTCTAAAAAAACATAGCTTTCCAAAAGGTCCTATTCTATTGAGGGATTTTAGAACACCATTTGACAAAACACCAAAACCCAAACTTCCTCATAAGCAATCTGAGATCTTAAGTCTATTAGAAATGTATCCTAATCTAAAATTTATTTTAATCGGAGATAGTGGAGAAAAAGACGCAGACATATACACCAAAATCGCAAGTCAATATCCAGATCAAATTTTAGCTATATATTTAAGAAATGTTCAGCATCGCAGAAAAGAAAAACGTATCAAAAGAATTATAGATTCCTTTACTACAACACCTATTTTATTAGTCAATACTTCAGTAGAAGCAATTGATCATGCAAGAAAATCAGGTTTTATAGATTAGTTTTTTAAACTTCTTACTTCAGAAGTCAAAGCCTGCATAGCTTCCTGTAATTGCTTGATACTTGTCATATCAGAATTAGCATCAATATTAAAACTTAGCTTACTATTCACCTCCCATAGTTCAACAATTTGATGAGCATTGATATTGAATGGTAAATATTCAGAATTCAGAGAGATTAGTGTAATAACAGAGGCATCTTCATTCTTTCTGATTTTTTTTACCACTACACTATCCTCTAGTACTACTACACAAATAGTATTGCTATTCACTTCAGAAAGATTATTAACAGCCTTCCCTATAACCCACTCTTGTGGCTCTAGTACAGGCAACATACTATCTCCTTCTACCTGAAAACCTCTATACGTTGCATTTCTATATTCCGGCAAAGGAATATCAAACGCCGGTAACTGCTGGTACCAATCTAAATCTTGTACATTATGTGGGTATCCTGCAGCAGCCTTAACGTTAACCAAAATTATATTCTCATTGTTCTCAGAATTTACTGTAACAACTTTTGGGGCTACATTACCGTTATGAAGCTCTATATTCTTTTGTTCACTTTCGCCAAATAGCCATAGTGGATTGATGCTAAATTCCTGTAATAATCGAGTAACAACTTTACCGGAAATCTTTGTCTTCCCTCTCTCAATATCTGCAGTCGAGTTCTTAATCTGCAAAACTTCTGCAAAATCAGATTGGGTATAATGGTTCTCTTCGCGAATTTGTTTAAATCGCTTAATGGTTTGGTCAGTTAAATTATCCATATAATTCCAATTTAATTTTTAATCATAGATAGATAATAATTATTTAACGATTGTTTGGGATAATTACCTAACAAAGATACATTTTTTTGGAATATTTCCAATTTTAACAGTTGTTGATTTTTATTTTAATGGAATATTTCCATAAATTTGGAAAAATTACTAATCAAAATCAGCCAAAATATGTCTTCAACAATCATTTTGCATCAACCTATCCCCGAAAAAGTAATTAAACACTCTCTTGACAATTCTATTTCTACAGTTCAAATTCTACAACAAAAACTAATAGAAAAAGGTTTTGTGTTTCTTCAAAACCAGAAAATTGGGAATTACAATTTTAACTTTTACTGCTCTAAACATAAAATTGCTATAGAGATCGATGGATATGCACACGAATTTTCTGATGTATATAGTAAAGACTTGCCAAAAAAGCTTCACATTCATTCATTAGGGATTGTTGTTTTCAGGTTCACAGACTACCAAGTTTTAACAGATATCGAAGAAATCATTAGAGCTGTTAAAAATCATATCAAAACTTCAGTTGAACACCCTTATGTCGTTTGATCGAATTAGAGAAAAACTTTCTATTCTTGCTGATGCTGCAAAATATGATGTCTCTTGCGCTAGCAGCGGAGGTAAGAGATCAAATCCCAATAAAGGACTTGGTAACAATACCGGTATGGGTATTTGTCACAGCTATACAGAAGATGGCCGATGTGTTTCTTTGTTAAAAATTCTACTTACTAACCATTGTATTTATGATTGTGCTTATTGTGTTACTAGAAAAAGTAATGATATTAAACGAGCTGCTTTTAAAATTCAGGAGGTTGTAGATCTTACTATTAACTTTTATCGTAGAAATTATATTGAGGGATTATTCTTAAGTTCAGGAATATTTAAAAATGCAGACTTTACCATGGAACGGCTTGTTGCCGTTGCTAAAAAGCTTCGTTTAGAAGAAAATTTTAATGGTTATATCCATCTAAAATCTATTCCTGGTGCTAGTGATGAACTGATGAGACAGGCTGGGTTATATGCAGATCGCTTAAGTGTAAATATCGAAATTCCCACTGTTTCAGGTCTAAAACTCTTAGCTCCAGATAAAAAACATGAAGATTTCATCAAACCTATGGAAAAGGTTAAAAACGAAATCATACGGTATACATCAGAAAAGAAAATTATCAAAAGTACACCTAGATATGCTCCAGCTGGGCAAAGTACTCAAATGATTATTGGAGCAACAGGAGAAAGTGATCGGGATATCATGTATTCAGCAACATATTATTATAAAAAGTTTAATATGCGAAGAGTATATTATTCAGGTTATGTACCTGTATTATCAGATAATCGTCTCCCTTCTCTAGGCACAGAAGTGCCAATGTTACGAGAGAACAGATTATATCAAACAGATTGGTTACTTCGTTTTTACGGATTTTCTGTTAACGAAATATTGAATGACTCACATAAGAATCTTGATTTAGATATTGATCCAAAGCTGAGTTGGGCATTACGGAACCCTCATTTATTCCCTATTGATATTAATAAGGCTGATAAAAGAACAATTGCTCGAGTTCCCGGTATCGGAATGCAATCAGTCTATAAAATACTGAATGCAAGAAAATTCAGAAATCTAGATTGGACTCACCTTAAAGCAATAGGCATATCACTAAATAGAGCTCAATATTTCATTACTTGTAATTCTAAAGATTTTTATAAAAAAGACATATCCCCTATTCATTTAAAGAACAAAATATTAAAGACTTCCAATAGCAAATACAAAAAGTATTTCAGTAACCAACTAAGTCTTTTTTCTTAAAATTCAACATTTATGAATCCTCAAACCGTTTTATTATATGATGGAAGTTTTGATGGGTTTTTATGCTGCGTTTTTATGGTATATGATCTAAAAATATCATACCCTAACATTAAAAAAGAATCTCAAAAAGACAATCAATTATTTTCTACAACAGAACTTGTTATCACAGAAAAACACAAGGCACAACGTGTATGGAAAGGATTTAAACTAAAAACCTCTTCTAATCAGCAAAGAGAGCTTTTTAAAGCATTTTTAAGCGAAATCAAAGGTGTAGAAAACACTCTTTTAAGCTATATGCAAACCATTTTTACCAAAGAAACGAACAGGAATATAGATTTTAGTAATAAAGATATTCTAAAAATTAGCCAAGTAGGTCGAATGGTGGGTCGAGAAAAACATAGAATGGAAGCATTTGTACGTTTTCAACTAACTACAGACAATTTATATGTGGCTACAGTAGAACCTGATTTTAATGTATTACCCCTTATTATAAGTCATTTTAAGGACAGATATGCAGATCAAAAATGGCTAATCTATGATGTAAAACGAAATTATGGTATCTATTATGATCTAAAAACAGTAGAAGTTATAGTTATTGAAAACTTTACCAAAGTTAGTTCAGGTATATATGCCGAGAATGAAAAAGACTTTCAAAAACTATGGAGCGCTTATTATCATAATGTAAATATTAAGTCTAGAAAAAACATTAAACTTCATAAACAACACCTTCCAAAACGTTATTGGAAATATCTTATAGAAAAAATACAATTATGAAATAAAGTATGTATTTTAACGTTTTAATATCCAATAACTAATCTATCAATTATGAAAAAGTTTTTTTTAGGAGCTCTAGCTCTAATGTTTTTAACGGTTATTTCTTGTAAACAAGCTTCAGAAAAGACTGAAGAAACTGCTGAAGAAGTAGAAGAAGTTGCTGAGAAAGTAGCTGAAAAAGCAGAAGAAGTTGCTAAAAAAGTAGAAGAAGTTGCCGAAAACGGTATACCTAACTTTAGTGACTCTGCTGTCCAAGAGTATGTAAATGCATACGAAGAGTATCTTACTGAATACGAAAAAATCGTAGAAAGTAAAGATATGACTGCATTTGCTGGACTTAGCACAAAAGGTCAAGAGCTAGCAACTAAAGCTCAGGAGATTTCAGGAAAATTAACTGGAGAAGATGCTCAAAAATGGACTGAATATATGACTGAGAAGTCTAAGAAAATTCAGGAATTAACTGCTAAAATGACTCAGCAGTAATATCCATAGGAATTATCAAGTCATAACAGACTTAAACAAAACCATACGTCCTTGGCGTATGGTTTTTATTTTTTATTGCATCCATGCTACCTTTTCGTCAATAGAGCTACGTTTAGAATCAGGTATTTCTTCATCAAGAGTATAGGTTCCTAAATAGAAAAACCCTAAACATCGCTCTCCCTCATCAAATTCAAAAAAGTCATCCATATAATTAATCAAGTTAGGACTACTCCAATAACATCCAATTTGATTTGCTGTGCAGGTAAGCCACATATTCTGAACTGCCATTGCAGTAGAAGCTATTTCCTCCCACTCAGGAATACGTTCCTTTAGGTCACGTTGCATACATATCGCAATAATTGCACTAGCAGATTTACAATTATCAATTATTTTTTTATACTTGAAAGGAGAAAACTTTTCATCAGAAGTAATATCTGTATAAGTATCCGATAAAAACTTTCCTAATTTATCTTTAGCTTCTCCCTGAATAACCTTAAATCTCCAAGGTTCGGTTAATTTATGAGTAGGGGCATAATTCGCATTTTCTAATAACACTTTGATAAATTCCTTAGCAATAGGTTTACCATTATATTGTGCTGGAAAAACCGATCTTCTCTTTCTTATAACTTCGTTAATATTCATAATTGACTATCTAATTTCCTTATTTGTTGTAAAGTTATTATTATTACAAAGACTAAGAACACTTGAAAAGTTAATTTATAAAGCATTTTGAACCCGGAAATTCGTCTTCATACTCTAGAACAACTTGACAATTTATCCCTTTCAGGAAAAGTTCTACAAAACACCTTATCAAGTCTAAAATTAATTAATTCTATTTTTGGAAATCACAGGCAACTTAGTAAAGCCGTACTAAAATATTGCAAAGCACAGCCTAATAATAAACATATTCATATTGTAGATCTAGGATGTGGTGGTGGAGATTGTATTTATAAGATTTCATCAAAACTAAAAAAACATAATATAAATGTAACTTTTACAGGTATAGATGGTAATCCTAACAGCATCGCATATGCTTCCCAAAATAATCCGGATCCAAAACATATTAATTTTATTACAAAAAATATACTAAGCAATGATTTTATGATACCGCAATGTGACCTAATCATCAGCAGTCATTTTATGTATCACTTTACGAATCAGGGTTTACATATTTTTTTGGATAAATTAAAATCAGAAAAGATAAAACATGTTATTTTTAGTGAATTAAGAAGGAGTAAAATACCATACTATCTTTTTAGAATATCCAGCTTTACATTACCGATATCGGAAATAGCAAAAAAAGATGGGTTAATAGCGATTCAAAGAGCTTTTACTGATGACGAATTAAAAAATATCATACAAAAAAGTAATATCTCAAAATATGAAATTATTAAGAAGCCTTGGTTTCGTATGATTGTTAAAATAGCCGCATAAATGAAAGAAATTGTATTAACAAACCTAAGCAAACTCAAAGAGACTCCAAAAACCTTGATTATTACATATGTTATAATTTATTTTCTGTGGGGGCTCGGTATGAATCAATTTGGTGCCGAAATGGAAATCGCTAGATTTACCTATTGGTGGCAGGTTATCACTTGTTATATTCTCTATATGGTTCCTATTTCGATAATGCTTAGAGAATACAATTTCTTTGATCAATATGCCTACGGACTAGTTGCGATGGGAATTTTGGAGTTTTTAGGGTATTGGATACAATCATCATATGTCTATCCAAATAATATTCTTGATCAATTTTTTAATCCTCAAAACTTTAGTTTAGGAATGGCTTTGTTTTTTGCGATCTATTTCCCGGCTGGAAATTGGTTAGTAACAAAAATCCATGGATTAATTTTTGGCCAAAAAAAGATAAGTACTACCTAGCCACCAAAATGAACTGCTGTTTACCTTGTTTTTTGACCCTATAGGTGTCTTCTATTCTACCGGAACCTTTTAGGTCCAGAGAATCTGCTACATAAGCAATCCAATCTTGTCGATGTACAATAGCATTATCTAATATCACATCAGAAAGATCTGTATCAATTAATTTGGTACCCCAAAGTTTTGCTTCAGAAAGATCTGCATCGGATAAATCTGCACCCGATAAATTAGCATTAGTTAAATCGGCTCCAGCTAACTCAGCGTTATTTAAGTTAGCTCTAATTAATCTAGACCTTTTTAGATTGGCATCCGAAAGATTAACCTTATGCATTTCAGCTTCTCTAAGCTCGCTACTCTCTAGATTTACTGCAGGTATATTAGCTTCGGTAAGGTCTGAGTGATTTAAACGAGCGTACTTTAAGTACAATCCTCTTCCCAAGGTTACTCCTTTTAAATCGCTGTATTCAAAATCTCCTGCATAAAAAACGTCACTCAAAGATTGTTCCCCTAGGTCGCTCTTAACTAAACTATATAATAATTGACCTCGTTCAGGACTAATCTTCTTTTTAATAAGCTTACCCTCTTCACTATATCTATATGGTTTCATTGCGAGAGAAAGACTTACTATCCTTGCTTGTAATGTATTACTTATGTTATTCTTAGAATTAACGCCTTTATACTTCAGTTCTTCATTTAGATCTCCTAAAACATTATCCATTACAAAAACCAATGATGATCTACGCTGTGATTCTACCAAATCACTTTGATTGGTTACTAAATCATTTTGATTCTTTAGTAATAATGTTTGAACAACAAGTATCGTAGATGGTAATACCGCAAAGAAAAACGCAAACAACCCAATACGGGTAATTCTCCAAATAATATTTGAAGACACATCAGATACTGTATCTACAGACACCGTCTTATATTCTTTATACTCAGTAATAGCACTATTAATACTTCTTTTAAGACGATTGCCCAGAATTGGAGTACTGGATTTTTTTAATAACCACCAGCGAAACTTTCTTTTTTTCTGTTTCCCTTTATTTATCTTATCTAGTTGGTCTTGTAGAAGCTTATTTTCCCTTTTCAGACGATCAATATGTTCTTGCTCATTCACTTTTAAATAGATTTGGAATATAAACGGTTAATATATAAAAGTTATTATAGCAAAAAAAATAGTCCTTCTAATTGATCGAAGAACTATTCACATTTAAAATGTTTTACTTTCTTTAGCGCAAATACTTAGAAATATCATCTACAATATGTTCTATTATAGAAATTTTCTCCTCTTCGTCTATACTGTTTATCGTTTTATACAAAACCTGGATATATGCTAAAACATAATCACGTTTCTTACTATCGTCAACATAATCTTTTCCTTCAGTTACGATAAAAGTAACTAGATTATGTATAATCAATTTTATATCAGAAACATCCAGACCTTCTTTCATAACAAAATATCTATCAAATAAAACATTAAAAGAATATGACTGAAATTATGATTCCATCCTTATTAAAGAACAAAATGTAATTTATTAAAAAGGTTAATCTTCGATTAAAGTATTCTTTTACCGATAAAAACATAATAAACAAATCATCATCAGGTTTTAATACTGATCTTAGAATCATAGATTTTAGTTTATTTTGTTAAATCACTAAAACGTTTTCGTGCCATTCTAACTATACTGAATACTAGATCATGCTTAAGTTTTAAAGAATTAAACAAGATATTATTGCCTTTTGGACTTAGATAAACTTTATCCTATCATTTTTACAATTCACTAATTTTTTGTTAAATTCATATTATTTTAATAAAAAACAAGGTTTAAAAATTATTATTATCTAATATTAGAAATCACTCAAAACAAAAGTTTATCTCTTAAAAATCTGTTTATAAACCCCAGCTTGATAACCCATAAGTATTATAGATAAACATGTCATTATCCTCAAACATAAAAGCACGATATTTTAAGATTGTATTTTATTTTCTAATTTTTCCTTTATCATCTGTTTTAACTCAGGAACAATGGAAAAAGGTTTCTGAAGTACGAAATTATTCTAATAATGATATTGGAAAAGCAGCTCCAAAAACATTTGATATTACTCAGGATACGCAAGGTTTACTATACTTTGCTAACGAGTATGGTTTATTGGAATATACTGGTAATTCCTGGAAAATATTACTACAACCACAGAATCGCTCATCTATCAATTCTTTATTATCCTATGGCTCTAGGATATATATAGGGAGTAATAATGAGATAGGTTATACTCAAAAAAACAACTTTGATCAGATTTATTACAACTCTTTAAACTCCATATTACCCGAATCATGTATGGATTTTTCGCAAGTATGGGGAGTTTTTGAAATTCAAAATAATATTTACTTCTGTACTGATAATTTCTTTATCAAATATGATATCTCCAAAAACACCATAAAATGTATCCATAATGACAAAGGGGCTAAATATGCCACCAAAATTAATAACACTGTTTACTTTATTGATAATTCGAATAGTATAAGTATAATTATTGATGATCAAACATCAAGAATATTTTCTTCGACGTATACCATAGAACGTATTCTTCCATATAATAAAAACTCCTTTTTAGTTTTCACTCATAAAAATGGAATTCATGTATTAGAAAACAATACGCTCCAACCATGGGGAAATAGAGAAAATTTTGATTTCCTGAACACCAATATATCATCTGCAATAGTATTACCTAATGGAGTCTATTGTGTAGGGACGACTAATAATGGACTATTATTCATTGATAAAAAAGGCAAGGTATTACAAAAACTAAATAGAGACAATGAGTTGTTAAGTAATAATGTTATCGATTTATTTTTAGATGAATCCGAAAACCTATGGGTAACATTAGAAGGAAGTATTAGTTATATAGAACTAAAATCACCATTCTATACCTTATCAGAAAATGATGGTATTTATGGAACTACTTATGATACTAAAAAAATTAAAGACACGGTGTATGTAGCTACATCTAATGGACTTTATTATAATAAATGGCCAATATCAAACTATGAAGATAAGTTTAAACGAGTAGAAGGTATTGAAGGCCAAATATGGAACTTATCAATTATAGATGATGAATTGTTTATTGGGTCTCACAATGGATCTTTCGTTATAAAAAATAATAAAGCCACTCCTATTAGTCAGGTTAGTGGTGGATGGAATTTTATAAAGCTTCCTAGTCAAGAAAATCTTTTACTTCAGGGTACATATAATGGAATTATCATCTATGAAAAAGAAGATGAAACTTGGAACGTAAGAAATAAAATTAAGGGTTTTGATGAAACTGCACGTGAAGTTACTATTGATAAAAATAATAACATATGGATATCTCACGGCTATAAAGGTGTTTACAGGTTAGAAATCAACTCAGACTATACCGAAGTAACAAAAACTACTCTTTATGATCAACAGAAAGGGTTTCCTAGCAATCTATTTATTAGTCTGTTGAATATAGATGACATTCAATTATTTGGTACACAATTAGGAGTATATAACTATAATCAAAAAACAGATTCAATGGTAGTTAATAGTAAATACACCAGTATACTCACCAATCATAACCTTGTCAGAAGATTACAAAATATTGCAGATAACAAGGTGCTTTTTGTTCAAGGGTATGACAGAGATGATGATATCGGAATTATTGACTTTAAAGCAAATGGTTCCCATTCAATCCAAAGAGTACCATTCCAAAGATTAAAAACTCAACTCATACCTGCTTTTGAAAAATTTATAGAATTTAACAATGGAGACTTGGGGTTTACTTCAAAAAACGGATTGATTGTATACCGTAAAGACTTTAATTCTAATAGTAATAAGGAATTCAATACTTTACTCAGAAATATCAAAATCAAAGACTCCATTGTTTATGGTAATGTAGAAAATTATGCTACTGGCATCCGAAAAGATTCAGTACCGAAACCAATCCCTTTTCACTTGAACAAATTAAGTTTTTCATTTGCTTCTCTATTTTATGAATCCCCTAATTCGGTACAATACCAAACCTATCTCGAAGGACTTGATGAAGACTGGAGTAATTGGGGAACAGAAGTGCAAAAAGAATATAATTTCTTGCCAGCTGGGTCATATACTTTTAAGGTTAGAGCAAAAAACATTTATAATAAAATTGGTAAAGAAGCTTCATATAAATTTCAGATTAGTCCTCCTTGGTATAAATCTTTTCCCATGTATTTTGTGTATGGAATCCTGACTATATTGATAATTTATTCCATTTTACGAATTAAAAATGAACAACGAAGAAAAGGTATTGAAAAACTAAAAATTGCTCATCAAAAGGAAATTGAACTTCAGGAAATCAAATTTGAAGAAAAACGTTTGAAAGCCAAAAATGATAAAATAAAAAAACACAATAAGCTTCTTAAAGAAAATCTAGAATCCAGAAACAAAGAATTAGCTTCTTCAGCCATGCAAATGGTACAGATGGACAACCAGTTGTTACAAATGAAAAAATCTCTGGATGAAATTTATCCAGACTCTAACGGAGAAATCAGAAAGCATCTAAGAAGTGTTATAAAATCTCTGGAGGATCAAATTAATGGTGATAGTAATTGGAAACATTTTGAAACTCATTTTAATCAAATCCACGATAATTCCCTAGAAAGAATAAAAGACGAATATCCTGATTTAAATCATAGAGAACTTAGGCTTTGTGCATATCTAAAATTAAATCTTTCTAGCAAAGAAATTGCACCGCTAATGGGAATTTCTTATAGAGGAGTCGAATCCTTACGCTTTAGATTAAGAAAAAAAATGAATCTAGACACCTCCATAAATCTTACCGATTATATTATACGTTTCTAAACAAAAAACTTCTAATTCAAATCTAAAACATTAAAAATGCATTTTTGCGTAGTAAAAATGTAGTCAACTGGTGTTTCTAAAGTATTCTATTTATTTAGTTTCTAATAAATGAGCCATAATTTTATTGTGTCGTCAAAAAATCGATCATTTATCTGAATTAATACCAATTAAAACTCAATATTATGTTTAGGCCTACCAAACTAAAAAGCGTACTACTTTTATCTAGTTTTCTACTATTTGGGTACGCAAATTTATCCTCACAAAGTACCATCCCAGGAAAATTTGCTCCTACTAATGGCAAAACTATGTTGATCATAGGTCAGGATCTAGGTTCTGTAGCTGGTTATGTAAATAGCGGAAGGTTTCCAACACCAGCTGGAGTAACCATGTACACAGATATATACTCTATGGCAGGACTTAATAGCATTACTAATTATGGTGCTGGAGATATAGGTTCCCAAGCTGCATTGGATAGGTTTCCTAATTCTGTACTTGCCATTGGGTTATGGATGGTAGAAGAAGCTGATGGCCAGGGTGAAGATCATCCAAACGGTCTAACCGAAATTGTAAATGGTCAACACGACAATGAACTGGATAAATTTGCTGCTTTTGCCAAAAAAAATGCTCCTCGGCCAATTTATCTAAGAATCGGATATGAATTTGATGGGCCTTGGAACAATTATGATGCTAATAAATACAAAAACGCATATCGATATATTGTTGATTATCTGAATCAAGAGCAGGTGAGCAACGTAGCTTACGTATGGCAATCTGCAACTTGGGGGGCTACTCCTGCTAACGGAATAGACAATTATTATCCCGGAAATCAATACGTTGACTATGTAGGACTCTCTTTTTTCTTTTATGATGCTAATTTTAACGGAAACAACTTAGATTACATATTAAATTTTGCCAGAACTAGAAACAAACCTATAATGATGGCAGAAGTTTCTGCACAGTATCATGAATTTGATCAAGGAACATTCCATCCATTTGACAACCCTGGATCACCACAACAGATAGGTGGTCAAGGGATATGGAATCAATTCTTCAGAGATCAGCTTATTCCCTTTATCGATGATAACAGAGATGTAATTCGGTCTGTAGCTTATATTAATGCTGATTGGCAATCTCAACCTCAGTGGAGATGGCCAGATGCTGGTAACGGTTTCTGGGGAGACACCAGAATTGAAGCCAATAATACAATTTCTAACAGCTGGAATAATTATATCAACAATGGGAATTTTCTTCACGGTGGGCCTAATCTTTTAAATGACCTTGGGATCACTAGTGGACCTCCTACTCCAACTTGTAATGACGGCATACAAAATGGCGATGAAACCGGAGTAGATTGCGGGGGCAGCTGTTCGCCATGCACAACAACTCCAACTTGTAACGATGGCATCCAAAATGGTAATGAGACAGGGGTTGATTGTGGTGGAACCTGTGCTCCTTGTCCAACACCTGATGGTGATGTAACTGTAAAAATTGAGGCTGAGGCCGGAACCCTTTCTGGTCAAGCACAATATTATAGTGATGGAGCCGCCAGTGGTGGAAATGGAGTTGCATATTTAGATGGTACCGGAAATGGGTTTACTATTTCTAGTAGCCCTAAAGCTGAAAAGGTAGAATTAATTTACACCTCTCAAAACTCCGGAAAAATTTCAATTGAAGTTAATGGACAAGATGTAGGAGACCTTAATTTCACATCAAACGGTAGTTGGGTAGGATCATATACCACAGCAACAATTAATATAAATATTCCTTCTGGAGCTTCATTTAAAGTAGTTAACAAAAATGGAGATGTAGCACTAAACGTGGATTATCTAAATTTTATAACAACTGGAACTACTAACCCCGGGATATGTACAGGAGATGATATCCCAACCGCAACAGTAAGCAAAACTAACGAAAGTTCCCAGGGAGCAAATGATGGCAGTATAACCTTTAGTTTTCCAAATACTGCAAACCGAACAAATATAGAATTTAGTATTGATGGAGGCTCTACATACCCATATAACGTCCCTGACAATAGTGGATCGACTACAGTGTCTAATTTATCACCTGGAACTTACCAACTATATGTACGATGGGGTAATAATGAATGTCCCCAAGATCTCGGAGTAGTAACTATAAATGCCGGTAACGGTGGAGGTGGCACTGACTGTTCTGGAAATTGCCCTGATGGTTTTACATTTTTTGCTTGTGATAGATGCTGGGTTGATGAAGCTCAGGCTCAATCAGCAGGTTGCACAGAAACCTGTAATGACCCCTCGCCAACTTGCGACGATGGTATACAAAACGGAGACGAAACAGGAATAGATTGTGGTGGTGACTGCGAACCTTGCATTACTCCTCCGACTTGCGATGATGGTATCCAAAATGGGGATGAAACTGGTGTAGATTGTGGTGGGTCTTGTACTAACAGCTGTGATACCGGAGGATGCTCAGAGTGTATAAATTTTGAACAAACTGACACTTCTTCTTTTTCTAATCAAGATAATGCAGCTAATATTTCTATTCGAGATGGAGGAACTACCGCAGTTCTTACAGATAATACCTGGAGAAGAACAAATACAAAATATACTATTACTGCAAACACCATTTTAGAATTTGAATTTCAAAGCACTTCTCAAGGTGAAATACACGGAATAGGCTTTGATAGTGATAACTCATTAACCTCATCTCAGATATTCCAAGTGTATGGAACACAAAACTGGGGTAATCGTGATTTTGATAACTATACTCCTAGCGGTTATGTATCATTCAGTATTCCTATTGGTGATTATTATACAGGCGATGATATGTATCTGGTATTGGTAAATGATTTTGATAATGGATCTGGTAATACTAGTTATTTTAGAAATGTAAGAATTATAGATAATACCAGTACTCCAACTTGTAATGATGGCATTCAGAATGGAGATGAAACAGGGGTAGATTGTGGTGGTAGTTGTCAACCTTGTGCACCAAGTAGCAACCTTAGTGCTAAACTTCTTCCTCCTAACGATAAAATTTTACTAACTCTAGGACAGGATCTTAAAACAGTAAAAGATTATAATGATGGTGGTGTGCGAGATCGTGGATTCCCAGAAATGGGTGGAACAACTACCTATATTGCTTTTTATAGTTTATTGGACACCCAGTTTCCGCAATATGGTGCTCTTGGAGAAACTGCTAATGGAGGAACAGCAACACATGGTAATGGTTCTACGATTGATGTAGATTGGGGAGCAGGTCCGCTAAATGCTCGTAGTTCTATCTTAGCATACCCAAACTCTAGTTTATCTATTGGGTTAAGTATGACAGAAGGAGAAGCTACTGCTGATGGAGTTAACTACTGGTGTCAAGGTTGTCTTGCGCAAGTAGGACAAGGGCAGTGGGATAATCATATTAAAAGATTAGCTTCCTTCTGCAAAAAATATAGCGACAGAGCCATTTATCTCAGAATAGCATACGAATTCGATGGTAACTGGAATGTTGGTTATGAAAACAGAAGTAATTATATCAATGCTTATAAACGTGTAGTTGATGTTATGAGAGCAGAAGGTGTAACCAATGTTGCTTATGTATGGCAATCTTCAGCTTCTCCTATTGATGATGTATTAGATATTCAGTTTGGAGAAGGTAATTTTGGAGATATACAAAGCTGGTATCCAGGCGATGATTATGTAGACTGGATGGGGATATCTTGGTTCGTAACTCCTGATGAAGGCACGACCGTATTACCCGGAATTCCCACTCAAAGAGAAAAAGCTAATGAGGTAGTATCCTTTGCACGAAGCAAAAACAAACCGGTGTATATTGCAGAATCTACACCGCAAGGCTATGATCTTGTAAACACAACCGATTGTAACATTTCTAATGTATGGGATGGCACTGCTGCTCAAGGTTGTATAAGCATGTCTGCAGGTCAGATCTGGAATGAGTGGTTTGCTCCTTTCTTTGAGTATATATACAATAATAAGGATGTTATCAGACAAGTACATTATATTAACGCTAATTGGGAAGATGATACCGCATTATTCGGACAAGGAAATAGGGCAAATGGATATTGGGGTCGAGCCGGTGTTCATGTAAATACTACAATTGCCAATAACTGGAACACAGAAGTTAGCAAACCCGTATGGTTACACGGTAGTAGTAATCTTAACAGTCAATTATTACAATCGCGATTCTCTGCAAGTAACCAATTGATTAAAAACAATGTTGCGGAAATATCAATATACCCTAACCCTTCATCAGGAATGTTTACTATAAAAAGTGAAAATGTTTCTAGAATATTGATTAGTGACCTTAACGGAAGGATTATTAAATCTATCCCGATGGATTCTTCTGATGAAGAAATCAAAATAGATATCAATGAAGTTGAAAAAGGAATGTATTTAATAACCACATTAAATAAGGGGAAGTCCAAAAGCGTAGAACGATTAATTATTAACTAAAAAGAAAGCCAAACTCAACTATGCTATTTTAAAAGTGTTTTATGGTTTATATTAATCTGCACGAAAGGGGTCTTGATATTATTTCAAGGCCCTTTTCAATTATAATGTAATGAAGAAATCTTTTTAAGAGTTATGGTCGATATTAGCCTTCTTCTTTAGATAAGGTAATAGCTTTTCATAAACTGGTATAAATACCTTTTCTTTAATATTTTCAACATCCTGAGGATAATAGACCTTGTTAACTTCATATCTCGCACTACCAGATAGATAGAACATATGTAACATTTTAAATTCTACTACTTCCTTTATATTCTCACCCAGGTTTTCGCATCCAAAAATTTGGGGAGTATTAGGTGTCGATTCTAATATTGTATTTACCTCTGCATCTTCTTGAGCCAGATCATTTAATACCTGAAGCAATACCAATTCATACAAATCTCCAGCTCCCAGACTCCAGTCTGTTTTTGGTTTTTCTTCTTTAGCCAGAGTACTTAGAGAAAAAGCCTCTTTTGTATCTATTCCTAAAACTCGTAACATACTATCAATATCATTCCCTGAACTTCCATAACTGCTAATCAATATTTCTAAATCTTCTTTTTCTTGATCACTTAAAATACCATTAACCATATATTCATACCCTAGCAGTAACAATTCTTCTCTAATGGCTAGATATTTTTTTGGATTTTCTTTTTTCATTCGTATAAAAACTCCTTTTGCAGTAGCAGTACCTATGGCCATATTAGAAATGAGTAACTCAGCTCCAAAAGCATTATTAGCAATACGTCGAATACCCCCAGACTTTAACTCTTGATCAGTCCAAGTAAGAAAATCGAATCGATCAGAAAATGTTTTACCCTCTATGATCTCTCTCATTCTTAATACGTGTTTATAGGACAAAGCTTCACCATTAGGCCCTGCTGCCTCATTATCTCCAAAAACTCCCGGCCAATCCATATTTGTGCCCCAGACAGGCCTAGGCTTATCTCCGTGACATCTAATACAAGATTCTGGGTTAGTATGAAGTTTAGGTTTTTTATCAGTGAAATCGAATTGTGAGAACTCCCAAACACCGGTTTCATCATCTAACTCCGCAACATCTAATAGATCATATTTAGGATCATCTGCTTTAGTACTAATATTTGCTAAAAACTTACCATCTGGACCAAATAAAACAATTCTAGGAAACTTTAAATTTGACTGCCCTTCTCCTTTAGTAGTCTCTACTAAAGAAAAATTATTTCTATAATGCTCAGGAAGATTATTTAGTAATTCAGTAATTGTTATAATATTATTTTCGTCAATAAACTTCTTTACCCCTTTAATAGTCATCTCTGGTTCTCCAACTTTAGCAACTGGATCCAAGCTATTCAATTTTACAATAACATCATTTACGGTTTTAGGACAAATCAGCTTTCCGCTAACTTCTCCTCCTGTACTGACATATTTTTTTAACCCTAATTGTACTTCAGAATACTTTTTTACGTTCGTTTCAGAGTTACAATTTAACAAGAATGTAAGAAGGAACAATGATACTAAACTATTTGACACTGATCTCATTTATCGTATGTTTTTAGCAAAAAAACAGTTTTTAATTTAAAAAAAATGCTGTAAAACTGCGTTTTAACCAAAATGCGTGGTAAAAGTGTAGCGACAAAGAACTGCTAAAGTATTATTAATTGTTAATTGCAGAAGTTTTTTATTGAAATTAGCTCAAACGTTATAGTCATAAACTATTACGGCCAAAAATAAACGAATTTTTTAGTAAACATTAAAAATTGATAGAAATGAAACGTGTACTTAATCTAACCGTTTTCTCAGCGCTACTATTATTAGTCTCAATGGTAGTTTCTTGCGAAAATGAAGAAATTTTACTAGATACATCAGTATCTAAAGTTATTAATTCCGAAGGAAAAGCCAGTTGCCCTAGCTCTCACCCATATGAAGCCTGTGGAAGATGTTGGGCTGATGCTAACCAAGCTCAATCTGGTGGTTGTGGTGATACAGGTGGTAATACTGGTGGAGGAAACGATAATGGAGGGAATCAAAATAACAATTGTCCTTCTTCTCACCCTTATTCTGCATGTGGTCAGTGTTGGGCAGATGCTAATCAGGCTCAATCCGGTGGTTGTAATGAAGATGGAAACGGCAACGGAAATGATGGCGGAGATGATAATGGCGGTGGAAACGACGGTGGAGGAACACCTTGTGGTGATTACAACTACAACCCCAACAATTTGGCTTGTGTAACTGTTGTCGCTAACGGGAGTGGATGTATGAACAGTGATGGCCTATTTGTAAGTTCTAAAGGAGTTGTTAGTAACCCTTGTAACACAAAAGAAGCTGTTCTAGATATTGAAAGAAATTTAGGTATCAATATTGACGATCAATTTATTGCTCAATGTGGTTATCAAGGAAATGTTCCATCTATTAACCCTACGATGACAAAAAGTGATTTCCTTATATATATGAAAGCACTATTCATAAATATTAATATTAATGGTAAAACAGGTGATGAATTTGCTATTGAATTCACAAATTTACTTGACACTAATAATGATGGTATTTTAACAAGAAATGAAGCTAGTCAAGCTAAAGGTTCTGACCCTCGTCAAATTTTAAACCTTGAACCAATCTTTACCATCAATGGTGGACTTGCTACAGATGATGTATTAGCATATGTTGGATTATACCTAGGTGATGGTGCACTAGATAAATATGCAGGAGACTTACCTCAGCTAGTTCAAGACAATATGGCAAACTTTACTAGAACTTGGCAACCTGGTGTAAACGCAGCATCCCAGAGATATAACTCAAATAAATAATAATTTACAGTAAGTGAAGTAATTATTTATTGGGTATAATTTGCCCTGAAATTTGCAAAAGGGTTTGATAAACATTGTCTATCAAACCCTTTTCTTCAAATTATATTTTGGCATGAAAAAAAAGAAAAGAATAACTTTAAAAGATATAGCTAATGAATTTGGCGTTTCTATTGCCACGGTTTCTAAAGCATTAAATGATAGTTATGAAATCAGTATTAAAACTAAAGAGAAAATTCAGAAATATGCCAAAGAACATCATTACAAACCTAATAGTATTGCTTTAAATCTACAGAATAGAAAAACCAAAACTATTGGAGTTATTATTCCTAACATCCTGAACCATTTTTTTACTAAAGTATTTGTTGGTATAGAAAAAGTGGCTACCGAAAAAGGTTACAACCTTATTACTTGTATTTCTAACGAATCTCACGAAAAAGAAGTAAGTGCTATGGAACTTCTTAAAAATTCTGTGCTGGATGGATTTATTCTTTCTATAGCAGAAGAGACTCAAATTAAGCAAAACTTCAGTCATTTTCAGAATGCAATTAATCAAGGAATTCCTATGGTTATGTTTGATCGAGTAACAGAAGAAATTGAATGTGATAAAGTCATCGTTAATGATAAAGAAGGAGCTTATAATGCAACTAATCATTTCATTGAAAGCGGTTGTAAAAATATAGCTATAGTTTCTACAATACATAATTTAAGCGTTGGTAAACTACGTTTAGAAGGTTATAAGAAAGCTTTAAAAGAAGCCGATATACCTATTGACGATGCATTAATTCTAAAAGTTAATGGGTTTAATGATATAGACACATCACTAAAAATTTTATTGGGATCAAGAAAGGTAGATGCGATGTTATGTCTAGAAGAAGATTCTGCTATAAGTACATTGACTATGGTAAAATCCCAGGGATATAACGTTCCTGAAGATATTTCTATAATTGGTTTTACCAATGGTGTTTTACCAAGATATGTAACTCCTGCTATTACTACTATTAGTCAACACGGAATCTATTTAGGAGAGACAGCTACAAAAATGCTCATAGAAAGAATTGAGCAGGAAGAATCTGAAACTTCGCATACCACTAAAGTTATAAAGACAAATCTTATAGAAAGAGAAACTACTATATCGTTACCATATTAATCCAGGTAACAGAACTTAATTATAGTTTTATTCTCATACAATTCTCCAGCTTTTAAAAGAGCGGATGGAAAATGAGTCTGATTAGGTGCGTCAGGGTAATTCTGAGTTTCGAAACATATTGCAGGAAATCTGTTATACTCTGCACCTTTTCTATAATTACAATCCGGAAATTTTTCTGGAGTATATATAACTATTGCTGGTTGATTAGTATGAACTTCCATCTTGATACCACTTTCCATAGAAGTAATAGCGGCTGCTTTGTTATTTTTTTCAGAATTAATAATTAGAGTATCATCTATAATTCCTGATTCACTAAGTTTAATTAGCTTTTGGGGATCTAAATAATCATACTTTGTCCCTTTAACAGGTAATATCTTTCCTGTTGGTAGTTGTTTTTCATTTACCTCAAGGTAGTCTGTACAATTTAGATGAAGAGTATGATCTGTAATTGTATTTTTGCCATTAAGGTTATAATATGTATGATTTGTAAGATTCACCACGGTATCTTCATCAGAAACTGCTTGATAAGTAATTTTTAACTCATTCGCAGTAGTCAATTGATACGTTACCTTAACCCTAAGGTTCCCAGGGTATCCTTCTTCCATATGCTCACTTAGATAGGAAAGGGAAACTAATAATTCATCCTCGTCGATATAATCAATATCCCATACTCTTTCATCAAAACCTTTTCTACCTCCATGTAAATGTACCCCGTCTTCATGGTAAAGTGGATAATCTACATTGTTAATATTAATCTTTTCATTAGAAATTCTACCTGCATATCTTCCTATAGAAGCTCCTAAAAACTTAGATTCCTTAGTTTTAGATTTTTCTATATAATCTTGCAACGAATCAAATCCAACTACAACATTAAGAAGATCACCATTCTTCTTAGGAATTTCTAGGCTCATAACTGTTGCAGCAAAATTGGTGATGCATAATCTTGCCCCGTTATCATTTTTCAGATATAGTATGATTAATTCTTTTTGGTGATGAAAACCAAAGGATTTTTGTTTTACTTTTCGTTTAAATGTCTTCAAAATACTTTTCTTTATTTAGCTTCTCTCCATAATTTATCATACAAATCAGGAGAAGACTTAATATATTTAGGATCTGATGTAATCTTTTTCCAGCGATCACTTATAGAATCACTTAACTGTAATCTTGCATCAATTTTCTTAAAAGTTGGATTATCAAACCACATAGGATGTGAATCCCAATGACAATTGATATAGTGAACAGCTTTTACAACATCTTGGTTTTCATCAATAGTTTTAAAGAAAGGAATAAACCACTTTTGCCAAGCTTCCTCAGCCTGTTCAGGGTTACTTAGCTGTGTTTCTATGGTATTTCCTGTTGTTTTGGCATCCACATCAGAGATGGTTGGAGAAGCTTCAGCTATAAATACAGGTTTTCCTTTTTTACGCGCAAATTCAATCATTTTTTGGTCTTCCCAACGGTTAAAAAATGAAAAACCTAACCAATCCACATAATCATCACCAGGATACCAAGATTCTAGTTGCCCTTCCTCTGGAGACATAAACCCTGTGGATTGCCAGACAAAAGCTGTATTAGTTACTCCTTTAGCTCTAATCATATCTACCATTCTCTTGTATGCTTTTATAGTACTTTCCTGATCATAATGATTCCAGGGTTCTCCATCGAACTCATAAGCGATACGAAGAAATACAGGCCTTCTTCCTAAAGTCAGTAAAAAATCTGCTAGTTTATTGATGTATTTATCATGTGTTCCATCAGCCACTTTTTCTTCATGATTTACAAACTGAAGCCCAATTGCCAAAGCCATATCTTTATAATCATCATCCGCCAATTGTAGACTTACATTATAATCGTTATCACCCCAATCATGGGTTTCCCATATACCATCCAGACCTTCTTGAATTCTTCCAAAGGAATCTTCTCCCGGATTTATATTAGTATATGTAGTCCAACCAGCAGGTCTATCAAAATGATCTAAATACCCATCATTATATTTCTCTAATCCACCAACAGCCTCAAGCTCCTGACCTACAAAAAGTATCACTTTTCCTTCTTCAGGTTCAAACTTGGCTAGTTTTCTTTTTGGTGTTTCTACTTCTTCTTTTTTAATTTCTTGAACAGAAGTGATTTTTGGTGTTACTTTATTTTTACAACCTAAAACACTTAGAAATGTCAATCCTAAGATTATCTTTTTATACATAATCATCTATCTTTTTTAGTCTATCTCCTTATATTCAAACCAATCAAAATCTGCATGTTTTCTGTTATATGCCAAATCCTGACAACACATTCCTACAAACATTCCTGTAAATGCTGGCCTATATCGCTCATCACGATCTCTCACATAATCATCTGATAAAATACTAGCATCTAGCATTTCTCCTATCGTATAGAATTTATCTCCTCTATCAACACTATAATAGAACTGTAATATATTTTGATCTAAAATTCCTTTCAAAACAATACTATCTTGACCTGTTATATCAACTTCCTGAACCTGTTCGGACATCTCAAAATAGTCTGATGAAATGATTCTCAATAACTTTGTTGTTCCTTTGTAATTAGAGGTTACATGTAGATAATGATAATGACCTGTATTGTAATAAAATACCAATCCTGCCATTTCGAGAATATCTTTTGGATCAAACTCAATTGAAGTTGATGCTTCAACCTTAAAATGTTGCACTCGCCTGGCAACTAAAGCTTGTTTATGTGTGGAACTAAGACTCTCTTTTCCTTTAAGCCTAAGAAATCCTTTTCTTTCTTTTAGACTTATCCAGCTTTCTTCTTTAGGAATCCGTAAAGACTGAAAATCCAAGCTTAACGCTTCTGCATCAAAATCATTTCGCTCATCAGGTTTTTTAAATGTAAAATCCTCTACGTCTAATCCTGGAACTTCTAACCGTGGTAACTTTGATCCACTTTTAAGGTACGGCCAACCATTGGCTTTCCATTCTATTTCTTCAATAGCGGTTTCCCTGCCTAGAATACATCTTCCTCGCTCTGTTAGAGGCCTACCCACTAAAAACACAAAATACCATTGTCCATCCGATGTTTCTACGAAATCTCCATGCCCTGATTTCTGAAGTCCGTGTGATGGAGCATCAGAACAACTAATAATAGAGGTATCAGGGTGTAACTCGTATGGTCCTAATAAGGACTTTGATCTGGCTATGGACTCTGCATGACCATATTCTGTACCGCCTTCAGCAAGTAATAAATAATAATAATCGTCTCTTTTAAAAATATGCGGCCCTTCAGTACAACCTAATGATGTCCCCGAATGTAAATAGTGTACTTCTCCTACTAACTGCTTTCGATCAACATCATACTCTTGTAATTCGATGCCTCCAAAGAATTTACCTTTTCGGTGGTCAACAAGCATATTCAAAAAGTACTTTTTCCCATCACTATCATGAAACATAGACCCATCAAATCCCCTGGAACTTAAATAAATCGGTTCTGACCATTCTCCGGTAATATCATCTGATGTCACCAGATAATTGGGTGTGTCTTTCCATACTCCATCAAAAGACCTGACATTAGAATATACCAAGTAAAAGGTTCCATTATCATAAGATAAGCACGGTGCCCAGACTCCGCAAGAATCCGGATTACCTTTCATATCTAGCTGAGATAATCGATTAAGAGGTTGAGCAATAACCTTCCAGTTCTTGAGGTCTCTTGAGTGATGTATTTGCACTCCTGGAAACCACTCAAACGTAGAAGTAGCAATATAATAGTCTTCTCCAACCCTAATAATCGATGGATCAGGGTTAAAACCTTTTAATATTGGGTTCTGAATCATACTCATTCGCTTGTAATGACATCTTTTTCTAACTGTTCTAATGATTTTCCTTTGGTTTCCGGTAATACTTTTAGTAACACAAAGAAACCTACCAGTGCAATTGCTCCAAATATGAAGAAACTCATAGCATTCCCTAAATTCGATAACTCCCAAGGAAATACCTGCTGTACAAACCAACTCGCAAGCCCATTTATAAAGCCTATTACTCCAATGGCCAACCCTTTATATTTATTAGGATATAACTCTGACAACATTACCCACATTACAGGCCCTAATGAAAATGCAAAACATGCTATGAATCCTAAAATACCAATCAGCACTAATGTAGCATTCATTGAAGTAGCAGCTTCCAAAATGGCACCTTCATTTTTAGCATACGTCTGCGCTCCAAGAGCGGATTTCATATCATTTTTAAAATCCAGATCATTGTCATAAATCTTTCCTGAAAGTGTTTCTAACTTTGTTTTATCTGCAATTTCAAATTGTACAATTTCTTCTGAAGTTAATTCATAAGTTGCCTGATTAAATCCGTAGGCACATAGCAATAGGCTAACTGCAATACCTGCCATACCTATCAACATTAGTGGTCTCCTTCCTATTTTATCAATTAAAAAGATTGCTACTATGGTAAAAAGAACTGTCGTCAAACTTAACAATACTCCTGAAGCAAATGAGGCATCAGTTCCAATTCCTGTTTGCTTAAATATAGAAGTGGCATAAAAATATATAGCGTTGATTCCTGTTACCTGTTGCAAAACACCTATTACTAATCCTACAATAGCTATAAAACGTAAAGCCGGTTTCAGAAATTCTTTTAGTGTAACTTTTGGTTTATTCTTTTGTTCTTCATTAAAACTTTTAATTGAACTTATTTCGATCTCTGCTCTGGCTTTGCCATGTAAACCAATGAGTACTTTTTCTGCTTCTGAGGTTTTTCCCTTTAAATACAACCACCTGGGACCCTTTGGAACAAAAAACATAAGTATAAAATAAAGAATAGCCGGAATTAACTCAACACCCAGCATCCATCTCCAAACATTTTCATCATTTAGGAACGTGCTTTCTCCCGAAGAATTAGCGCTATTAAAATAATAGTTACTTAAAAAAGCGGCAAAAAACCCAAGTACAATGTTTAATTGCTGTATAGAAACTAGCTTTCCTCTGTTTTCGGCTGTAGAAATTTCTGCGATATATAAAGGTGCCAAAATAAGAGCCGCACCAAAGGCCAATCCGCCTATCATTCGGGCTATATATAACATTTCATAGGATGAAGCGTATGCCGATAAAACTGCTGATAAAGCATATAAAAAGGCAACAACTATCAGTATTCGTTTCCTACCCACATAATCACTTAATGAACCAGCAAATATCATAGCAAACATTGCCATAAAAGAAGGCGAGCTTACTGCCCAGCCCACCTGCATATCATCAAGGTTAAACTCTGGACCTGCATAAGACATCACTCCAGAAATAATACCTGCATCAAAGCCAAATAAAAAACCGCCTAAGGAAACTACAAATGCTACAAATACTGATTTTCTCATATACTAATCTAAATTATATTCTATTTTCCTTCGGAAATTTTAATCCTGTTTGATTTCTAACCTCATCCACAATTTTAATTAGATCAAGGCTGTTTTGGTGTGACCAAATTTCGCTTTCTGTTTTTTGATCTCTAATGCATTGATGACATTCTTCAATTTCATATGTAAATCCTTTTCCTTTAGTAGGAAATTGATAATCTACTTTATGATTATTTTTAATAACTGAATAGGATTGTGTTTCATGCCAAATGGAATTCAGACAAATTCTTCCTTCGGTTCCACTGATCGTGGCTACCATATTAGATGAAGATACAAAGCTGCTATGTAAAACTGCCTGAGCATTTTGATACTGTAAAATCATGGAGGTTTGTTTATCCGCTCCTGATTCATAAAAATTAGCAGAAGCTAGCACTTTATCAGGTGATCCTAAAATAACATAGGCCAAAAATAATGGATATACCCCCATATCTAAAAGTGAACCCCCTCCGGTTTTTATGTCTATTATTCTTCCTTGAGGAGTGCCTACATTAAAAGCAAAATCAGCATTAATATATTTAACCTCTCCTATTTCCCGATTGTTAATCTTTAGCAGGGTCTGCCGTACAGACGGATTAAAACGTGTCCAACAGGCTTCCATAAAAAACTTGTTATTTGCTCTGGAAGCCTCTACCATTCGTATGGCTTCTTTATAGTTAAGTGCTATTGGTTTTTCACACAGTACATGTTTTCCGTGTTCCAAACACCTTATGGTCAAATCTGCATGAGAATCGTGTGGAGTAGCAATATATATAATATCAATATCTGTATCCGCCATTAACTCATCATATGATCCGTAAGCTTTTGAAGCTTCATATTGCTTTGCAAAGTTTTGGGATTTTTCTAAAGTTCTGGAACCCACTGCTAGCAATTTGGAATCAGAAACCAATGCAAGATCTTTTGCAAACTGATGTGCAATGTTGCCTAAACCAATGATCCCCCAATGTATTTTTCTTAATTCCTTCATTAACCTAATTAATTTTTAACCAAAAATGGAATATTTCCTCCTCCTGCTTTGCCTTTATTATCATATATGTATACAAAAATTCGGTATTCTCCCTCTGAGGGAGTTACAAACGTAAAACCTCCTTTTTGCTTATCTAAAACCTCTACAGTAACCGATGGAGGCTCTATTTCCATTTCTCCCCCTTGACTTCTAGTGATTACTTCTTTAGAAATTACCCATTTATACACCAATGTATCATTATCCGGTTCTGAAGCAAAAACTTGTGCTGTATACTTTTGGTTTGGCATTAAGGATACATTCTCGATTGCTTTTTTACCATCCAGCAATAAAGAATCTACTCTAGGGGCCCGGTTTTCGGGATGCTTTCCAGTCCATAGTTTGGTTAGGTTGTCTATGGTTTCTGTTTTACTTCCGTCTTTATGAAACATCCCGTACCAGGTTGGTGTACGTTCTTGTTTTTGACCCCACTCGAAGGCAAAACCTCCTAGACATTTCCCCGACTTATTATTTAAAAGACCTTTTTGTATTCGATGTAAAATACCATCAGCCTTGGGCCCACTAACTTCTTCAATTTCTCTATTCCAAGATGTTTTTGGCATTTCCCAAAATCCCCTGGGTCCAAATTCGGTAACCATATATGGTTTTTGAATGCCTGTATTATTCATACGCTCCTCCACATTTTCTAAATCACCATAAACCTGAACTGATACTATATCCATCTGCGGACAACGCTCTAAAGCTGATTTTAGATGTTCATCGATCACTCCTGCAAATGTTAATGTTACCGGATGATTTGGATCTTCCTGATGTATATAATCCACAATATCTGCCATCGCATCATATACCTTAGGGTTCACAAGCTTTAATGATCCGTCTTCATTGAACAACAAATTCAACTCATTACCAACTACCCAACACAATACATTAGGATGATTCTTATATTTTTTAATGATTTTTTTTACTTTTTCGAATTGTTGAGCAACAGCTTCAGTATCATTGTAGTCAAAACCATATAATTCTTTTCCGATACTGATGCCCATAGCTACCATGAAATTATATTTTTTGGCCGCAGTTAGCTCTTCCTCAGCATTTTTTACAGTCCAAGTTCTAAAAGCATTTCCACCTGCATGATGCAAGGCTTCAAAATCATGACCATCAGCATAATTAATACCTACTCCTTTTAATTCTAATTTTTTATCATTTACATAAAAATTATACTGACCATCGATTTCTTTAACCGCTACTTTAGAAGGTGTATTAATGACAATATCCTTTCTTTTCTGAGCTTTAACACAAGAAATAGAAAATATGCAAACAGTTATTAAGGAAATAAAATATCTAAACATTTAGCTACGTTCTTTTATGACCTCACTACTCGAAAATTTATACAGCATATTTCGATACACACAGATGTCTGTTATATCTTCTGGTGTGCCTTTTGGCACTGCTCTAAAATTGGATGAAATCCTATCTTTTTTTACAGGCATCACTTTATGCCAGCAATGTCCATGAAGGAATATTACCGTTCCTTTTTTAGGTCGAAATACTAACTGCCCTTCAATGTCTTCATTAGGGATCCCAGCTGGTAACATTCCTGCTTTATGTGTTTCAGGAAAAATTACTATTTCCCCACCGGTTTCTTCAGTAATATCATGAGTATAGACTAGTCTATTGAGATTATATTTTGTTTTGTTATCTGGTCGACAATCTTGATGCCAAGCCTGACCAATACTTCCTCCTTTAGAAAACATCATCATACAGTATAAGTTTTTCCAACCATCTTTCAGAATTAGATCAGTAATATCATTAAAATGTTTATCCTTATCAATTTCATCAAAATATGGTTTCCCTTCTCTATACGGAAACCAAGGAATCACTTCAACAGCAGATTTGGAGATAAACTCATCCGTATGTTCCCAATCAGGGTTCACACCATAATGATTGAGTATTTTATTGTTATACTTATCCATCAAAGTATCCTCAAAAAAGTTTTCGAAAACGACAAAACCTTTTTTCCAAAATTCTTCAGCTATTAAATGATTGTCCATACCTTTTGTTTGCAATATTATACTTGCATCATTCGTGCATCTTCTAAAAATTTCTTCAACCCATTATCCGTTAATGGGTGCTTTAATAATCCTTCTATTGCCGAAAGAGGTCCCGTCATTACATCTGCTCCAATTTTTGCACAATTCACCACGTGCATTGTATGTCTTACTGAGGCTGCCAGGATTTCTGTCTGAAAACCATAATTATCATAAACCTGTCTGATTTCCTGAATCAATACTAGACCATCTGTGGATATATCATCTAATCGCCCAATAAATGGAGAAACATAAGTCGCTCCTGCTTTTGCAGCTAATAATGCTTGACCAGCAGAAAAAACCAAGGTGCAATTTGTTTTTATACCCTTATCCGTAAAATATTTTATAGCTTTAATACCATCTTTGATCATGGGTACTTTTACGATGATCTGAGGATGTAATGCTGCTAATTCCTCACCTTCTTTTATCATTTCATCGAATGCAGTCCCTATGACCTCTGCAGAAACATCTCCATCTACGATATCACATATATTACGATAATGATTTAATATATTTTCTTTACCACTCACACCTTCTTTGGCCATTAATGATGGGTTTGTTGTAACTCCATCCAAAACCCCTAATGATTGAGCTTCTTTAATCTGATCTAAATTTGCGGTATCTATAAAAAATTTCATGTATTTATCCCTTAAACTTTATACTGCCTTTTGTTATCATCCTACAAAATATGATAGGATTGTAATCACTACTAATACCAATACAACTGATAGTATAATATCTGATAGTGAAATACTTTCTTTATTCTCTATTTTATGTTCTTTTGTTAACGTACCGAAAGACAATCCACTAATTGCAGTATAACTTGGTGGATTGGTTACCAAACTGACAGTAATACATATCATCACAGAAATTATAAACATAAAAATCGCCATATGCGCAAAGTTTATGGTAGCAAATTGATATGCTATTCCTGATAAATTATCTTTAAATATTTCTGCTGTAATTCTGAATGCAGCTATGACCAAACCAGAAAACAAGGTTACTATGGCTGCTTTAGCATTTACTCTCTTCCATAATACACCTAAAAGAAATACTGCGGTAATTGGAGGTGCGATGTAAGATTGTACACTCTGTAAATATTGGTATAAAACTCCTCCACCAATTCTTTCCATAATAGGTATCCAGATAATCCCCATTATTACCATGATTACTGTAGCTAGTTTTCCCACGTTGAGTAATCTCTTTTCAGCAGTATAAGGTTTCAATTTCTTATAAATATCAATCGTAAAAATTGTAGAACACGAATTAAATACTGAGGCCAGGGAACTCATTAATGCAGCCATCAATCCTCCTGCTACTAATCCTTTAAGCCCTACTGGCAGAAGTGTTTTTACTAAAATAGGAAATACTTCATCTGCTTTTTCGTATGTTAACACTCCTTGTTTAGCTAAAGCAAATGCTATAATACCTGGAATTAAGAATATAAAAATTGGTAAAATCTTAAGGTACGCACCAAATATCGCTCCTCTCCTTCCTATTTTAATATTATTTGCCGCTAATGTACGCTGAACGATATACTGATCCGTACACCAATACCATATCCCAACTATTGTACCTCCAAACAGTAAGCCTGTCCAGGGAAAATCGGGATCACTGATTGGTCTCCACATATTAAAATGATCAGATCCTACGGTTTCTTTTAATGTACCCCAGCCACCAACTTCCTGCAATCCTAAAACTGTAATAATAACTGAACCTGCAATAAGAATAATGGTTTGTAATGTTTCTGTGTAAATCACAGCTTTCATTCCACCTATTACAGTATAAATACCTGTGAATACTACAATTCCTATTGCCCCATACCAAAATGGTATCCCGATTAATTCTGAAACTACAATTCCTCCAGCATAGATTGTAACGGAGACTTTGGTAATCACATATCCTACCAACGAAAAAACAGATAGAAACCATCTTGATCTACTATCGAATCGTTTCTCCAGAAATTCAGGCATGGTGAACACCTTACTTCGCATATAAAAAGGAAGAAATAACCATCCCAGTACCAAAACAATCCAGGCATGCAACTCATAATGGGCCATTGGCATTCCTGATTCTGCTCCGGTTCCTGCTAATCCTACCACATGTTCTGAGCCAATATTAGAAGCAAAGATAGAGGCACCAATAACAAACCATCCTACGTTTCTACCTGCTAAAAAGTAATCTTCGGTATTTTTGTTTTTTTTCAGAACTACCCATACCGCAACTCCAATAAGCGCTGCAAAGTATAATCCTAAAATCCACCAATCCCCTGCTTCTAATATTGAATTCATATTCTATTATTATATATATTGATTAATTATATTTTCAAAAAGTTCTTGTTTTCCACTTTGTAATGATAACTCGCCATTCTCTTGAGCAATCGCGTAAAGATCCTTCAGGTCTAATTTTCCTTCTTCAAAAGCCTTTCCTTTTCCTGAATCAAATGAGCTGTAACGCTTTTGTCTCAAACTATCATATTGTGAAGAAGAGATAATCTTTTCTGCAGTAATCAAAGCCCGAGCAAATGTATCTGCTCCTCCAATATGTGCTAGAAAAACATCTTCCATATCTGTAGAATTCCTTCTAATTTTAGCATCAAAATTAACACCTCCGCCCTGAAGACCTCCTGCTTTTAAGAATACCAGCATAGCTTCAGTAACTTCCTGAATATTGTTAGGAAACTGATCCGTATCCCATCCATTCTGGTAATCCCCACGGTTAGCATCTATACTTCCTAACATTCCTGCTCCCGCAGCTACTTCAATTTCGTGCTGAAATGTATGTTGAGCTAATGTTGCGTGATTAACTTCGATATTAATTTTAAAATCTTTATCTAACCCATATTCTCTTAAGAAGCCAATAGAGGTAGCAGTATCAAAATCATACTGATGCTTAGAAGGTTCCATCGGTTTTGGTTCAATAAAAAAAGTACCTTTAAAACCTTGGCCTCTTGCATAATCTCTTGCCATAGTTAAGAATTGAGCCATATGATCCAATTCTCTTTTCATATCGGTATTTAATAAGGTCATATAACCTTCTCTTCCACCCCAGAATACATAATTTTCTCCATCCAAAGCTATGGTAGCATCTAAAGCTAACTTTACCTGTCCACCAGCCCTCGCTAATACATTAAAATCAGGATTGGTAGCGGCACCATTCATATAGCGAGGATTAGAGAAGCAATTTGCTGTACCCCACAGAAGTTTTACTCCAGATTCTACTTTTTTTTGTTTTATATAGTCAACAATAGTTACTAATCTTTTCTCAGATTCAGCAAATGTTGGAGCCTCCTGTACTAAATCGTAATCATGAAAGCAGAAGTAATCAAATCCCATTTTAGTTATAAACTCAAAAGCTGCATCTGCTTTATCCTTGGCTGCCTGAATTGGATCTGAAGATTTATCCCAGGCAAAATTTTGAGTCCCGGGGCCAAAAGGATCTGCTCCCAAACCACAGAAGGTATGCCAATATGCTATGGCAAACTTAAAATGTTCTCTTAGAGTTTTACCAGCTACTACTCTTTCCGGATCATAATATTTAAATGCCAAAGGATTATCTGAACCTGCACCTTCAAATTTTATATCATCAATCCCCTTAAAATATTCTGTATCTACGATTAAGGCCATATCTTATTTATTTTTTAAAATTCTATTTAATTCTCTTTTCCAATTTTTATATGCTTCTTTATAATCTTCCTGGTTTTGGAGCGGATGGTAGGTCATTACATGATCATTTTTGGTGATCATTGTACCAAAATCCTTAAATGTACCATCTGCCAATCCAGATGCTCTTGCAGCTCCTACCGCTCCAGTGGTATTATAAATTTCAATTTCTTGATTAATTAATGTTGCTACTGTATTAGAGAAAATCTCTGACCGAAAAAGATTATCATTTCCTGCTCTTATGACTTTAATTTCGGTTCCATCACGTTTCAAGATTTCCATCCCATATACGAATGAAAATGCAATTCCTTCCAGAGCAGCTCTAAAAATATGTGATCTTATATGTTTGTTAAGGTTTAGATTACAGATATGCGTTCCTAATGTTTTATTGTCAAACATTCTTTCTGCCCCATTACCAAAAGGTATAAGTTGTAAATTATTAGAGCCTATTGACACTTTTGAAGCAAGCGAATTCATAGTTTGATATGAATTAGTCTCTAGGTTAAGATTATTCTTGAGCCACCTATACTGAATCCCTGCACCATTAATACATAAAAGTTTTCCTATACTAGCTTTTTGGTCTTTGTGATTTACGTGAGCAAAATTGTTAATCTTTATACCTTCTTTTACAGAAAGGTTATCAGTTACTGCATAGATCACTCCTGATGTTCCACCAGTCGCTGCAACCTCTCCTGGGTTAAACACATTTAGAGACAACGCATTATTAGGCTGATCACCAGCTCTGTATAAAATAGGAATTCCTTCTTTTAATCCACTTTCTTCAGCTCCTTTGGGTGATAATTCTGATTGACTACTAAAAGTATCTACGACTTCAGGTATCAAATCTGAATCAACATCATAATGTTTTAATAACCATTCTGCGGGTTTGCCTTCTTTAAAATCCCACAAAATTCCCTCGGACAGACCTGATCTTGTCGTATTAATAATATTAGTAAACTTATATGCTATATAATCTCCGGGAAGCATGAACTTATGAATTCTATTATAGTTTTCAGGCTCATTATCTCTTACCCATTTCAATTTTGAAGCAGTGAAATTAGCAGGAGAATTAAGCAAATTGGTCATACATTTTTCCTCTCCAATTTCTTCAAAAGCTTTATTACCTATTTCTACCGCTCTACTGTCACACCAAATAATTGAATCTCTAATTAACCTTCCATTTTTATCTAATAATACCAAACCGTGCATTTGGTACGAGATTCCGATTCCTTTAATTTGATTTGGGTTAATTGTATTCTCTTTAAGTAACCTTTTTGAAGCTTTACAAACATTTTTCCACCATAAATCCGGATTTTGTTCTGCCCAATCTTTCCGAACAGAAACAATATCCATTTCTTCTTCAGGTTCACTTATCGAAGCAATCGATTTACCTGTATTAGTATCAACTAATGCGGCTTTTATTGAAGAGCTCCCTATGTCGAATCCTATATAATACATTGTGTAATTTAATTCTAGTGTAAAAGTTCTATTTCTTATTCTAAAACAAAACTTTATACATAAATATCATCGAAAATTGTACTGTAATGTTTTCGTAAATAACCATAAGATCAAGATTATCAACATCTAAACCCAATAAAAAGGGAGCTATTCTCAAATACGTAAAGAAAACCTCCCTTTTGCTAAAAACAATTGACTGGCTTTTATTCAAACACTATGTTTACTTAAATATTAGTTCTTCTGGTATACTCGGATATAATCTATTATTAAGAAGTCCGGATAATCAGAAACTAATGGTGCCACTGGTAAATTTCCTCCAACTGAAAGATTCATTAGCAGATAAAACTCATCATTAAATGGGTAAGGTTGTCCTCCTGTTTGAGCCGGGGTAATAGAATGATATTCTACATCATTGACTAGCCAAGTAATTTTATTTTCTTCCCACACAATTGAAAACACATAATATATCTTATCAAAGTTCTCTGATGTCGCACTATATTTTTTAGAATTAAATCTTCTGTTATTAAAATCAACCCCATAATGAGCTGTCCCAAAAACTTCGGTTTGATCTTCTCCCAGGTATTCCATAATATCTATTTCTCCTCCATTAGGCCACCAAGCTGATGGATCATTAATAGTGTAATTATGATTAAGAAGCCATAACGCTACCCATGAACCTTTAGCAGAAGGCATACTAGCTCTTATATCAACACGCCCATACTGAAATTCAAACTTATTATCAGTATGTATTCTTGAAGAGGTATAATCTAGCCCTCCCATACTTTCTGGTCTAGCAGCAATAACTAAATTTCCTTCTTCGAAAAACAAGTTTTTACTACTATTCGTATAATACTGAAGCTCGCTATTGCCCCAGAAACATAAATCCGGACAACCGTTCCCTAGATGATATGACCATTTTTCTGAAGACAGAGTTTCTTCATTAAATTCATCACTCCATACCATATTATAGCCTTCATATGAATTGGGTGCATCGAATCCACTTGTTGGAATCACAACTCCAGTAGAACAGCTTGAACAACTACTCCCTCCACAATCTATACCTGTTTCAGTACCATTTTGGATCCCATCACTACAAGTTGCTTGTGGGGTGGGACTATCATCGCCAGAAGAACATGCTATACTTAGAACTCCAACCACGATGTAAACAAAAAAATATGTATTAACTCTTATCATTAATTAATGGATATTAAAATCAAAGAAGAAGGTCTTTCTCCTTTGACAATTTATTACTTATTGAAAAGGCACAAAATCCTTTACAAAAAACTCTCCAGCTACTGTATGACCGCTTCCTCCAAATCTTAAAGTAAATGTATCATAAGTTCCATTACTAGGTAATAATGTCCCCGATCCTGCAGCAGCTGCATTTATGCCATCGAATTCTAACGTAACCCAAGTATCGAACTCTGTTACGGTTTGAGAGATAATGGTCCATCTCTCAAAGAAGTTAGGGTTATCATCGTGCAATATTAACTCAACTGTTGGGGTTAACGCTCCGGAGAAATCTTGTCCTGATGGAATATATACATCAATTTTAAACTTAAAATATTCTGAAAAATCAATTGGCATATCTTGAAACTGGAATTTAAAGTCTTCAAAACCTCCAAATCTTCCATCATCTGGTCTGTATACTCTAGCAACACCGTCATCGCTTCCCGCAGGGTCTGCTACTCCATATGTTACATCTACCCCTTGCCCATACGCACTACCATCAGAATTAACAGTCCTTGGTTCTAAATTAAGACCTGAAGATGCATCAGCCGCTTCGAACGTAAAATATCTAGGTAATCCACTAGATGATAAAGCATCTGCTCTAGGAGTTCCCGGCGCAACAAAACTTGTAGTCGGTTTAAAATCTTTTATATAAAACTCTCCTCGTTCTTGATGACCATCTCCTCCAAAACGCAATGTAATATTATCATAATTATTACTCACAGGTAATAGTATACCGGTATCCGCGGCAGCAGCATTCTCTCCATCAAACTTCAAGGTTACCCATGAGTCAAAATCCGACTCATCAACTGTAACAGTAATTATAGTCCATCTCTGCCAGAAATTTCCATCTACATTATCATGTAAAATCAATTCTACTTTGGGTTGTAAAGAACCTGAAAAATTGTTTGAGGAAGGAATGTAAACATCTAAGGTAAACTTATGATATACAGAAAAATCAATTGGTTGGTTAGAAAATTGAAATTTAAAATCTTCAAAACCACCAAATGGTCCATTCTCTGGTCTAACCACAAAACCTACGGCATCATCACTGCCTGCCGGATCACTCGCCCCATAAGATATAGTTACGCCTTGGCTGTAAGCCGAACCATCAGGGTTAGAAGATCTAGGAGTAATCACTTTACCTGATTGTGGTTCTCCAGATTCAAATGTATAATAATAAGGTAATCCACCTGTTGCTAATTCATCAGCTCTCGGGGTAGCATCGGCACACTTGCTACTACAAGGCCCTCCACAATCTACACCTTCTTCTCCTTGGTTCTGAATACCATCAGTACAGCTTGGACAGGCAACACCACTACCACCACCACAGTCTACTCCAGTCTCATCCAGGTTTTGGATACCATCATGGTAAGAAGGAAGTACTTGAAAATTAAATTCTGCACTATCGTCTTCACAAGAAGCAAGTAATAATAAGCCCAGAGTAAAAACTCCTAACTTAAAAAGTGATTTTATTTGAAATATATTTTTCATTTTAATTTGTTTAATATTATTAGTATCCAGGATTTTGTTCCAACATCCCTGGAGGGTAAACATCAATCTCTACTTGAGGAATTGGTAACAATTCATCTCTTCCTATGGTAAAAGTTTTTCCTACTGCATCAATAGCTTGTTTAGCATCACCCCATCTCACTAAATCCGAAAATCTATTCCATCCCTCAGTTGCTAACTCTCTTCTTCTTTCATCTTTGATTCCTTGTAAATCATATGCGGGAGCAGCAGAGTTACCTGGACCATAAGCTCTATCAATTACCTGCTGAAATGATGAAGAACCATCACCGCCGCCACCCATCAGAGATGCTTCAGCATGCATTAATAATATATCTGCATAACGCAATACTTTTTCATTTAAAGGAGATTGAAAAGGAGAAAGTAAACCATCTACTTCTTCAAAGGTTAAGAAGAACTTTCTACTCATTGCATCGTTTCCTATAGCAAAAGGGAAACTAGCTGGTGCCGGATCCCAACCTCTTGCTTCTAAACCTGGGGAAAATGTTCTAGATCCTGGTAAAATAAAAGTTGCTTCTTTTCTGGAATCACTGTCGTCAAAAAACTCTACCAGAGTTCTTCTGGGTAACATATTACCAAATGACTCATAACTATCTATAAACATGAACATAAACTTCCAGGAACCGGAGCCTTCTTGTATAGGTGTTGGTGTTTCAAAACCACCTCCGACTAAACCATCTACATAATTAATTTCAAAAAGCGATTCTTTCCCGAATTCATTATTTAACTTAAAGTTATCTCCAAAATTCTCTTCTAATGAATATCCATGAGTCATGACTTCCTCTGTAAGCCTCACTACATCTGAATACTCTCCTTGATATAAATGCACTTTTGCTAAAATTCCTAGAGCTGCTCCCGAAGTAGCTCTCCATTGATCAGTTTCTCCTTTCATAGGTAATACATCAGCTGCATCTCTTAGATCATTTTCAATCTGAGTGTATACTTCTGCTGTTTTAGACCTAGGTTTAAACAACTCATCTTCTGTACTAGTAATTGGTTCGGTAAAAAGTGGAACTCCCCCAAAAAGGCGAACTAACTCAAAATAGTACAACCCTCTTAAAAACTTTGCTTCACCAATAATTTTATCCCTTAAACCATCCGTTTCGAAATTTGGAAATTCATTGGCCAATTTAATTGTAAAGTTAGCCCTTGCCACTCCCTGATACCATTTACTCCATACCCCTGCGACACTAGCATTGGTTGGCAAAATCGTATTGAATTGATCAAAATTGGCACCAATAGCCCAGAAAGCCGCTTGTTGAGAATGCTCATCATCAGATCGTATACTTTGAAACATCTGAGGAAATGTATGCGCCCCATTTACAAATTGCCACTGTAGAGGGTCATATACAGAAGTTAAAGATCCTAGAACGTCTTTTTCTGTATTAAATGCATTATCCGCGGTAATTTCTGTAACAGGTAATTTATCTAAAACATCATCTGTATTACAAGAAGCCGCTGCAATAAGAACAGCTATTAAAGCAATACTGCTCTTTATCCATTTTAATTGATTGAACTTTTTCATTTTCAATGCTATATTTTAAAAGTTAAATTCGAATCCTAGTAAAAATTGTCTTGCCTGAGGGAAGAATCCTCTATCTATACCAATATCTAAAGAACTATCAATGGTATTTTCTCCTATTTCAGGATCAACCCCATCATAATCAGTAAATGCAAATATGTTTTGACCCGATACATAAATTCTTACTTTCTCAGCGCCAATAGCACTTATAGCACTTTCTGGAAGACTATATCCTATTGACACATTCTTTATCTTTAAATAAGAACCATCTTTTACGTGAAAGTCTGATACCAAATTTTCACCATTAGTTAAGCTGGTTGCTGCTATATTTCTTGGTGCTCCGGCTTCTGCATAAGAAACTGGTCTATTAGAACCAATTGCATCATAGCGAATAGTAGCATCAAAAATGTCATTTCCTTGAGAACCAAACAGAAAAGCTGATACATCAAAACCTTTATAACTAGCTCCGAGATTAATACCATATGTATAATCCGGGAATGGATCTCCTATAAAAGTTTTGTCACCGGCATTAGGTATAGTTTTATCGTTACCACTTCCGTCTAAATCCGCAAACACTAAATTTCCAAGCGCATCAACTCCTTCAACTTTAAATCCATAAAAACTAGAAATAGGCTCACCAACAGTTGTTAATGTAATATTATCTGCAAATAATGGTGCAGTGAATCCACCTCCAATAGCCTGACCCTCATTACCAAGATTGGTTACTTCATTTTCATTAAACCCAACATTTACTGAAGCATTCCAAGAGAATCCACTTGTATATGTATTTCTATATGATAATAATATTTCTAATCCTGAATTCTTTACACTACCAACATTTACAACCGAAGGATTTAATCCTGAAGTTAATGGGGTATTAGCAGCTAATAAAATATCAGATGTTTCTTTATCATAATATTCTACTGTCAACGCTAAAGAATTATTAAAAGCATTTAGATCAAAACCAAAATTAATCTGCTCCAACTCTTCCCATTTTAAGTCTGGGTTTGCTAAACCAGTAAGAACTCTTCCTTGTGCTCCTCCGTACCCAGCTGCTGTACTAACGGCGGATTGATAAGCTAAAGCTCGGGGTGATGTATCATTACCACTAATACCCCAGCTAGCTCTAAGTTTTAAAAGATTAATAGTATTAGAATCTCGAAGAAAGTTCTCTTCAGAAATCACCCAACCTGCAGAGGCAGATGGGAACCAACCGGAACGGTTATTTTCTCCAAAATTAGATGATCTATCATTTCTAAGCGTAGCGCTTAATAAATATTTTTCATTATAGTTATAATCTATTTTTCCAAAATAGGAAACCAATCCAACTTCTTGAACTCTTAATGGTGAAACTAATGCATCCGTAATATCTGTAGATAAGGCAAAATTAACATCATCAAAATTATTTGTCAAAAACTCACCAGGGTCTGATACCAAACTACCATTGGTTAAGCTTCTTTCTACAACTTCATACCCTCCCAGAACTTTTAAATAATGATTTTTATCAGCTAAACCTCCAAAAAGATAATCCGCAGTCCATCCATATTGTCTGTTTGTGAACTCCGTGCTAAACTCTGAATAGTTTCCAAACGGACCACTGTTAAATATCTGACTAGGGATTGATATTGTAGGCACAAAGCTTCTATTTAAAGCTGATAGACTAAAAGATGAATAGGTTGCCGTAAGCTTTAAATCTTTAAAAGGTTCCCAGTTTAAAGCCCCTCCTAAAACAGAGATATCTTGCTCTGCTTGGTTATTCTGTATATCAATACTCCAAATAGGGTTAGTTACCGCTCCTAATACATTAAGAGGCACACCTCTATAGGATGGATTAGGGTTTTGTCGTCCTGGATTAAAAATTTCTCCATCTTCTGCAAATACAGGGTAAATTGCAGGAATTGCGGTAATAAAATTCATCAGTGCATTACCAGGACCTCCATTATTTTCACTTAAAAAGTAACGATCAACTTTCTGATAATCTGCTGATAAACTTACACTAAGATTATCAGTAATATCAGCGTTTAAACTACCTCTTATATTACTTCTGTTAAATTCAGATTTTCCTTCTCCTCCTACAATCCCTTCTTGATCAAAAACTCCTCCGGATACAGCGTAGGCTATTTTTTCTCCTCCATCGGTAAGAGATACATATATATCTTGTACCGGTGCGTCATTAAAAAGCACATCATACCAATCCGTATCTGGTAACAATGCACTCTCTTCATCTGTAAAAGCACCTCTAAAACCCTGTGCTAGATCACCTCCGGCAGCTGCTACTCCAGCATTATAGTAATCAATGTATTCATCTTTATTCATTAAATCAGGCTTATTTCCCAAGCTCTGAATACCATAAAATCCTTTAACAGTAATATCTGGTTTAGATTTCCCTTTTTTTCCTTTTTTAGTTTCAACCAACACAACACCATTACCTCCTCTAGACCCGTAAATCGCTGCGGAAGCTGCATCTTTCAGAATAGATATCTTACTAATATCATTAGGGTTAAGATATTCTAAATTAGGAACTTGTAAACCATCTACAATATAAAGTGGAGATGAACTATTAGGTGAACCCACTCCACGTATTCTTACTGTAAGCGGTGAACCTGGTGAACCTGATGTTTGTGACACTACAACTCCCGGTGCGGTTCCTTGCAAAGCCCCTTCAGCTCTCTGAATTGGTAATTCTTCGATTTGATTTGGTGAAATTGTTGAAATTGCTGTTGACAGCGTTTTCTTATTCTGTACCTGACCATAACCTAAAATCACAACTTCACCTAAAGCCTCTGCATCAGATTGTAATTGTACATCTATTGTTGTTTTTCTATTAACCAAAACTTCTTTGGTCTGGAATCCCAAATAGCTAAATACCAAAACAGCACTTGGGTCTATATTGTTTATTGTATATTTTCCATCAAAATCTGTAGATGTCCCGTTGGTTGTTCCTTTGACAATTACATTCACTCCCGGAACTGGCATCCCCCTGTCTTCTGTAACTGTCCCTGAAACACTCTGGGAATAGCCCTGACTAATCATCATGAAGATTCCTAAGTAAAAAAACTTCAGAAAGTTATTTTTCATAAGACTGCTTTTAAAATGTTAAAAAAATAGTATTAAAAATGAGTATCTCGTAAAATTTCACTTGTCTAAATTAATTTTTATGAAATCTCATTCAAAAAAAGTTTGGAATATAGCACTTAAAAACAGTAAAAAAAGTATCGTAAGGATTACATTTTTCGAAATAAAAAAATACACATAAACAACTAAAGTACAGTAGATTAAAGCATAAATACAAATACAAATACGTATTTTTCTCAAACGTTTAAGTAAATTTCAAGATACTTCTTTAGGCTAGGAAACGTTTGATGTTAGATAAATAGAAACATAAAAAAATATAGATCTAATCTAGTACCTAATTTGTAGAAAAATAATTGGCAAAGATTATTATTACCTCATCACTCTACCGCCTTTTTGGAATTCCCTTTGAATTCCTGCAACAATATCAGCTTGATAAATTGTTTTTTTACTCGCTTTTAAAGTACATAAACAAGCATATTGAACTATGTTCATAATCTCTGCTCCCGATAATCCATATCGCTGGGCAATCTGAATAAGATCTACTTCTGAATGCAGGCGAACTTTAGAAGGAAAAGCTTTTTTCCAGATTTGTAATCTTTCAGACATTTTAGGAAGAGGAAAATGAATTATAGATTGAAAACGTCTTACGAAGGCCTCGTCTATATTACTTTTTAGATTAGATGCAAGAATTACTAAACCATTATAGTTCTCTATTCTTTGTAATAAATAAGATACTTCTTGATTGGCATATTTATCGTGTGCGTCTCGAACATTGGTTCGTTTACCAAATAAGGCATCTGCTTCATCAAAAAACAAAATATTCTCCGTTTTTTCTGCTTTGGCAAGAAGGTTTGCTAAATTTTTCTCTGTTTCACCAATAAATTTAGAAACCACCATAGAAAGATCTATTTTATATACATCTTTACCAGTATGCTTACCTAACAAAGAAGCCGTTAACGTTTTTCCGGTACCTGGTGGACCATAGAATAAAGCTCTATATCCTGGTTTAAGTTTTTTATACATCCCCCACTCATGAAGCAATGTATTTCCGTGTGTAATCCAAGTTTGCAACTCCTGGATTTGTGAATGTGTTTCTTCGTTTAATACCAAATCATCCCAGGTCATTTCGGTTTCTATAATCTCTGCAGGAAACTTCATGCTGAATGCAGGCTTACTTACTTTCCCTAATATGAACAATTCGGCATATTCTGATGATAAAACAATCTTACCACTCATTTTTGGCTCTCCTTCAGGAGGGTCTTCCAGCCAAAGAATATGATTTTTTGCAAAAAAATGTTCAGAATTAAAAACACCTTGAACTTCTTTTCTTTTTTCAAAATCATTCTCTGCTATAAGAAACGAAGCTGTCTCTCCTGTTGGTAGAAATCCTCTAAAATTCTTACCACGAACACCTCCTAGTTTTGGAAAATCACCAGTAGATTGTAATTTATTCTGAATAACAGCATCCAGAAAACCACTATCTACATGTGGGCTTAGAGCTAGAAGTAATATTGTTTTTTCAGTATCAGTAAGGTTTGCCTCTTTAATTATATCTGGCACTATTGTCTCCCATTTGCCAAATACAGGTATTTCTTGTTTTAAGTTTTTGTTTTCATTATTAAAATAACTATCAAGACGATGTTCTATTAATTCTTTTAGATAATTGAATTCTGTACTGGCACTCATATAGTTTAAAGGCTATTTTTCATGTTTAATTTATCGAATACTCTTTTGGTTCAAAATTTTTCCCAATTCGTATAATAGTACCATCCTTTTTAATTATTAGCACATCATTATTATACATTGAAATATCAGCAGGTTGAAATTCTCCTTTATTAATTTTTATTTTACCTGGAATTAAAAAAACTCCTTCGCTAGTCATCAAATAGAACCTTTTTTTGTGACCTATCATCTTCAATACCTTCAAATCTAAATTGAAATCATATAAGTATGTATACTCCATATTATTTGGATCTAGTTGTGCAATGCCTTTTTCATCCAAATAGTATAAAGTTTTGTCTATTTTACAAAGGGCGTTAATATCACCATTAGGGTTAATAAATTGTTTCTCAGTATCTTTGAATTTTATTTTTAGACTATTCTTTTCTTTGTTATCTATCCAAGTAATCCAATTTTCATCAGAAACAAGATCTACTATTTGTCCCTCTGATTTGATATCAATTTTCAAAGAAACTCCATCCTCAGTAATTTTGAAAATACTTCCTGGAAGTAACCTTACGTAATCCTTATGCTTTGTGCTAATAGTATCCGAAAAAGTACTGTCCTTATTTGCTCCTGCTACATAAATCTCATTTCTTGATGTTGACAATGCTGTAATACATCCATCAAATAATCGTATGGATAGTTGTTTCTCGTATTTGGAATTCCACTTTAATAAATTTGTATTCCATTGCCCTACAGCTACAAATCCATTATTTAATGTTGCTATGTATGGTCTATCTAAGTCCGTTTTAGCTTTTTTTATTACTTCGTTTTCAGTATCTATCCATACCATTGTTCCCATATCACCTGCAACAAATATTTGATTATTATTAGTGGTTATGGCATGCCAGAAATCTCCATCAGAATTCATTGGCTGATTTTTTTTTATTTCTTTTTTAGTTTGACACTGAACAAAGCCTACAGACAAAATCAATAAAATAAGACTATTGATCCTAGTAATTTTCATTTACCAACTCCTTTTTTACCTATTTCTATAAATAAGCTTTTTCGTATTGTTGTCAATTGTCCTGGGGTAAGCTGATCAATTCCTGGACCTGTTATCTTCCTTTTTCCTCCTCTAGTCATTAAATTATTAGGATCATCAGAAGATGGGTGATCTAAACCAAGTGCATGTCCAACCTCATGAGCAAAAGTATCCTGTGCTCTTGCTTTAGAGTTCACAACTACCGAAGTACGATCATCCGGCATATTTCCTAAATCAGATTTTATCAATGCTTCACCTCTAGAGTCTGGCATATCCGGAACCCAATATCCTGTCATTCTTCCTTTCATACGGTTATGCTTAATTAGTTCTAATTCTTCAGCCGTGGCGGAAGAACCCGTAAATTCATCTAGAATCAAATTATTACCTATTACTTTTTTAGATTCTTCTTCACTTAAGGTTTTTGAATTTCCTTTTTCTATCTCAATACCGTGAGGGTTGTAAATTTCATTAGCCCGAGTAAAGTCCGCGTCAATTACATTAGTAGCCGGTTTCAACAATGTGGTTGGGATTACCACCTCCGTTGAAGATTTTAAAAGTTGAGATAACATCCCAAGAATCCCTAGTTTCCCTAGCCAGCTGAAAAAATTAGGATCATCTATAGCCGCTTTTAATGCTCTTTTAAAATCATCTCCGTTCAATTCGAACATCAATTTTTGAGCATTTTTTGCTTCTATTTTACTCATTTTATCTCCTTTTTTAAGAATTGCCAGCAACTGCGCCTCTTTACTGCCTGGTATTGGTGGTAGTGGATCAGTTCCTCTATCCACTGCATAATAAAGATCTAATGCTCCCATAGTCTGGCTTCCTACTATACCATCTACTACTAGAGCATTTGCTTTCTGATACTTTTTAACCGCCGTTTTGGTCTCATTGCCGAATTTACCATCGACGCCAAATTTAGGTAGTTTAAAACCGGCGTCTACCAATCCTTGCTGCAACCTTTCTACAGAAGAACCTGAACTTCCATTTTTTAAATATTCCTTTTTATCTAATACATTTTCTAATGTAGAATCCCCTCTAAAACGTGGAGACTTTAAATCTTTTTCTCCTGGTTGTCTCTTAATATCTGCTCCATTCTGCTGCACTACATGAGTTAATTCATGAGCAAGTAAATGTTTACCTTCAGTAGATTCAGGACTATATTTCCCAGAATTAAAATATACATCTTTTCCATATGTAAATGCTTGCGCACCTAATTCCTTATTCATTGTAACAGCATCTTGATCTGTATGTATATTTACGTCACTAAAGTCGCTTCCAAAAGAGGTTTCCATTTCTGATTGTGTATTTTCAGACATTCTTCTGCCTTGACCTGCTTTATTTTTAATCCTATTAGATAATCCTGTACTTGCTGTTTGATTAGCATTGGAATTGCTTTTGGTCTGTACTGTTTCCTCTTCTTCATTTTCCATTTTTTGTACTTTTTCCTCTTCTATTGGCTCTTCCTTCTTATTTACCATTTCTTCTTGTTCCTCAGCAGGTTGATCCATTTTATTCACCATCTCCTTATCTTCTGGTTCCTCCATCTTACTTGCCATTTCATCCTCTGGATCTTCATTTTTCATGGTACTTACCATCTCCTCTTCATTCTCCATTTGTTGAATTTCAGGTTTTTCTTGTACTAACTTGTCATCCTCCATTCGTTGCTCTGCAGTTCCTAATTTTTCATCTTCCTGCGGTGTTGCCAATGATTCTCTCTGAATAGAACTTATCTCTTTATTTTGAACATTAGGTTTGGTTGAATTGTTTACCACAGCATCAGCCATGCTATCTGCCTCCTTTTCATATTTATCACCTGGTTGTCCAACCGCCAATTTGGTCTGAACTTCTCCTCCATTGGCAACATTAAAAAATGGTTTTTTACCTTCCTTAGTGAAAAAAGGTGTTTCTCTATTTTCTTTGCCCTCATTACTATGTGGGAGTTTGTTTCTTCGACTGGAAAATGCACTCTTCATAGGTTCTAAGATTTTTTTGTTTAACTAAAATTTTGATAAAAACTCTTTTGTCAAATCATTGTAATCCTTTGCTCCATTAGCGTTTTTATCATAGGAATAAATATCCATACCCTTCTCCTGAGCATTTGCTAAGGAAATATTACTTCGTATATATGTTTTGAAAATCAAATCTTCAGAAAACTCCTCTTCAAGTTCTGACTTGATCTGTCGATTCATTTTTTTTCTTTTGTCATACTTTGTTAATACAAAACCTAATAACTCGATTCGTTTATTTAGTTTCTTTACCAATTCAAAATGTTTAAGAAAGCTTCTTAGACCTTTTAATGGTAAAAATTCTGCTTGTAACGGAATCATTACATAATCACTACTTACCAAAGCATTAATAGTTAACATACTCATTGACGGAGGGCAATCGATGAATATAAAATCATATCCTTTCAAAGGCTTTATCAGTTGTGAGAGTATTTGCTCTCTGCCATATACACTTGCTAACTCTAACTCTGCACCTGCTAAATCCAGTGATGAGGGTATTAAATCTAAATCAGAAGCAGTCATTAAAACATCAGTGATTTTTGTTTGTTCTCCAAAAGCTTCTTTTCTCAGCACAGTATATACAGAATCCTTAATATCTTCTGTAATGCCCAATGACTGTGTAAGATTAGATTGTGGATCAACATCAACAAGCAACACTTTTTTACCTTTCTTTTTAAGTCCTGCTGCCAAATTGATCGCTGTAGTTGTTTTACCTACTCCTCCCTTAAAATTAGCGATTGAGATTACTTTCATATTATGATTATTGCTTGGAGAATTTGTAATACAATTTAGCTATTATTTCCCATAACCGCAATGTATACTTATACTCTACAATTTCCTATCTTCTAGGATCTCCCCCTAATTCTGCATTAAAATATTGACATACTTTATCCCATACTTCACATCCTACTTTATTTCCTAGTTTACGACCTTCCATATCTCCATCTTTAAAATGAATACCTCCATACAACCTGGAAATACCAGCTTCACTTGCTGAATCCTTTAATGTATCCCATTCTATAGTAACATCTTCGGTAGGTGTACAACCAGGTTCTATTTTAGATCCTCCTTTGGGTATAGTCACATACTCTCCATATTTACCACTTTCACAGAAACTAGATAATACTTCTTCTGCAGCCGCACTAAACGTACTATGCCCTGAAACGTATTCTGCAAAAGGTGGTGTCGGAATATATGGTATCCAGTTTTCCCCTTCAATACTTTTGGTTCCTTCACAAGGTCCACCCCAAGCTTCTACAGTTTTTCCACGATATATGTCTCGAATAGCTGAAATTGGTCTTACATAATCATAATACACCTTGCAATCCCAGGCTGCAATACCAGCATCTAATAAAGCATTGGACAGCGCAAAGAACATTTTGATATCAAAAGCATTTTTATACCCATACATTCTGGATAGATATCTTGCTTGTCTACAACATTGTTCTGGTGGAGTTGCAGTTCTATTTGGGTCTCCGTCTTTTGGAGAATCTACAAACTTATCCTCGTGCATACCTGCCCAAAACTCAGCTACCAATTTTTGTTCATCAGTTAAACAAGCGCTATATTCTAAAACCATTTCTGCTTGCCTCTTATAGTCTTTACTGTTACATGAAGCTGGTGATTGTGGACGGAATTGTCCCGGCCAGCTTAGTGCAAAAGGTTTTACTAACCCCCAATGCGCTGTCAAAAAGTCTTGTGGCTTATTATTGACCAATTGTGGTTGCCAACGCTCCTCATACTTAAGTGGTTGTGGTACTGGAGGGTTGACCGGATGATAATTTGTGAAATCCGAATAGCGCCCATCTTCTAGTGTAGCATATTGATTAGAATTATCTCCGGCACGGCATTCTATAACCAGTTTAGCCGATAGGTTACCTAATCCTGCTGGGTTATTAGGCTCCAGATTTTTATCATCCGGGTCAAAATCACATTCGCACATAAAGTCTCGAAACATATTTTTTTTCTCTGCAGGTAAATCCAACCAGAATAACTCTTGCAATACAGTATATGCTGCATGACTATAAGCTCTTTCTCTATTGTGTTGGGTACATTGACTTTCGTGCTGTTTAAAACTGCTACCTGTTGTAGTACTTACTTCACATCCTCCATCGTTATATATTGTCCAGGCGTCATACATAGCGGTATGTACCATAGCTAATGCTCTGGCAGCTATCGTTGGTGGCATCCCAACATAGTGTATAGCGTCACAGGTCAATCGATTCCATATCTGGACTTCTGTTGGTGTATAATTGTCATCTGTTGCCATCTGTTTTAATATTTTTATTCTTTTGTATTACTTTTTTTATTATTTGTTTTTTTCAAGAAGTTGTGAACTTTATATAGCGATATAACAGTTTTAATCCTTAGTAAGGAAAAGACGTAAAACATTTCGAACACTATCTCCTTTAGAATCATCAATATACTCAGTTGCAGAAAGAAACACCTTGTTATCACCCCTCCACATATATTTTTTGAATTTGTGATAAGGCTGATTAAACACATTATCCGTTTCAACTATCTCTGGTTTTCCTAATTGATCCTCTAATCTTTGAATAATTTTATTTTTTGCTCCATCAAAATGCTTTGAATATTCCTCTAACTTGCCTTGTTGCGTTAATTTAAAGAAATCGGTTATTATCTCACCCCCGGAATCTTCCCAATAAATTTTTGGATATGCATACAAAAACAAATCGATAGAATTTATAGTATCTTCACCTTCTTTAAAACCATAATAAATAATGATTTCTTCCATTTCTCCTGTTTCTATAAAATACTCATAATGAGGAAGACTACCTAGAACTTCTTCATAATCAAACCCTTCAAGTTCTTTTACCTCATCCAAACTTGCTCCTAATGGAACCCCTCTAAAAAAGAATCCTTCTTCTTTTATGATATCATTATAAATTTCTGTTGCTATATCCATAAGTAACTAGTTATTTATGCTTTTCAATAATTTCTTTGCTTTTTCTGTAAAGGCATTATTTTTATTAATTATTATTTTGAGATAATTTTTAACTTCTGGAGTTTTAACACCACTCTCTATCAATATTAAAGCTTTATAAAACAATGCTTTATAATCACTTCTACTATCAGCTAAAACTAAATCTAACTCTTTTAAGGCATCATTTCTCTTCCCATAAGCTAATAGGGTCACTGCCTTGTCAGTTCTAATTTTATGATTTTTGGGATTTTCTTTTAGAATAAGATTCCATTGTCCTAACGCTTCTTCAAGCTTAGATGCTCCCAAATAAATAGATGCTAATAGTGACCTAACTTTTGAAGAACTTGGATTAACTGCTAAACTGTTTTTTATAGCAATCTCCGATAACCCAAAATTTTTATGGTGAAAGTGAATTAGTGCAATGTAATACCAGCTGATATCTTGATAATTTTCTTGTTTTGAAGCCTCTGAAAGAATATCCAAAGCTTGTTGATATTCTCTAAGCTCAATTAAATCCTTTGCCAGTTCAATTTTATAAAGTGGATCAGTACTATATTTATTAATAACATTACTCCATATTCGTGTAGAATCTATATACTTTTTTTGGTATTGATATAAAGAGGCAAGGCTTTTCCATGACATAAGTGAATCAGGATTTAACTCGATACTTCTTATATAATTATCCTCTGCTTCTTTTAGCAGATTTTGATTTGCAAAAGTGTGTCCAAGGTTCAATACATACGTAGCATTTTCCTCTTTTTTTATTGCTCTCTTGAATAACTTTCTTGCTTTTTCATACTCTTTTTCCTGAAGTAGAAGCATACCCATGTTATTCAAAGTAGTTGCATAATCTGGTGATATTGACAAAGCTTCCTGATATTTATTCTTAGCCTTATCAAAACTGCCTTTCAAAAAATGCTTAACGCCTTCATTATTTAACAACTCTACTTGTGTACTCATAAGTTCAATCTTTATTAGTCAAAAATTTGGTCTTTAACATTGGTTGCCAGTCCTTTTGCCATATCTATAATATCTAAGTCAGGATAAATCACTTCGATATCATCAAACGACATATCAAAAGGTTCTCCTTCTCTATATCTTACTGGGAACACAATTCCAAATTGGATATCTGGCCCCCAAGAGAATGATGCAAGATTATACCTCCAGGTTTCGGATATTTCTGTTATCCATAGATCCAAGCTTGCTCTAGCAAATGCATTGATGTCAAAAGTAAATTTAGGATTTACGGTGACTCTTCCTTCTGCATCTATTGCCAAGCCCGTTTGTGGACTCCAATTTACATCCACTGCTGCAGAGGCTTCTCCTTCTAATCCTAAAGTACCAGCTATTTCTATCCCTCCCGTCAAACTAGCAATACCTATACTTACCCCTAATCCTAGATCTCCACTTAAGGTAAGGCCTGCATCTGCAGGTATGGCAAAAACCCCTCTACCGTGTATAGTAGTTTCTTCTTCTCTATCAGGATTATATGTTACCTCAGCAAATAGTTCTCTTAATTGTCCGGGACCAAAACCTGCAGAGAAATCTAAGCCACCTGTGATCCTTGCTACTAATCCAATACTTCTTGGACCTAATGGTATAGCAAAAATTGGAATCTCTATCGCTGGCGCTCTAAATAAGTTTCTATCAATTGATTTGCGGTCGAATACATCTACAGTATTTGGCAATCCTATTCTTCCTGTAACTTCTATCTCTCCATTTGGCAGAAATTTAACTCCTGCAGTTGCCTGTAGCCAAGGTGTAAGGGTTAACGTCAAGCTTCCACCACCATATACTCTCATAGTATCATCAGGTTCTCCGGATGGTTGACCATCATCTCCAATAGCTCTATTTGTAGCTCCAACATTTACCGTACCGCTTAGCATTCCTCTACTATATGCTGCGGATCCTTCTATCGTCAAAGCTCCATTATCATACGTTATTGTCAATTGTGAATTGATCCCTGGGATATCAGGTTGAGCTGTACCAGATACCATAACATTATACCCTTCCTCGCCATTTTGCTTGCTCACGGTAGCAGAAACACTTCCACTTCGTATTCCCGGAACATCATCTCTTAACTGGAATTCACCCCCAATAGAGAATCCTTCATCATTATAGGTTGCAGTCATTGAGCCTCTCTGGATACCCGGAATATCTAATTCTGCCTCTCCAGTTGCCGTAAACGTATTTTCGCTATACGTAGCAGTAATGGTTGCACTTTTTACTCCTCTTACTTTTCCTTCAGGAATTCCTATAGAACCTGTCACTGTTAGCACTTCATTTTCATAAGACACCTCTATGCTAGCGGGATCGAAGAGCTCTGAATCAAAATTAAACCCACCGGCTAAAGCAAAACCTCCTTCGGTAGAGAAATTACCTCTAAGAAACCCTTCCCCAACGTGATTTATTTTAAAGTTCATCTCTCCATTAATTCCGAAGCCTTCAGTTCCGGCAAAAACTTCAAGAGATGAATTTGTTACCTCAAAAGGAGAAGGAAAATTATAGTCATTTTTAGTAAACAGTTTACGCAATCTAGCTCCTTGTTCATCAATTACGAGTTCGATCCCTGCGTCACTCAATAATGGAATGGATGGCATTACTTGCCCTCTTGCTCTCAATCCAATATTATCATCTAATGAAGCTTCTGTTAGCGTAATAGGGCTCAAATGTTTAAATTCTAAAGCGTGCAATGCCGCTTGTAGTACACTATCTCTGGTAATATAACCTCCATAAGATACCCCAGCTATAGGACGAACATCATACGCCAAGTTTGTTTTTTCTCTAATCATTCCCCTAGATCCCGGAAAAGCAGTACAAACAATAGTGCCGCTTCCTCCTTGATTTCCTTCTCCAGATGTTGAATTATATGTTACAGTATTAATTATAATCATTGCACCACCACGTCTACCTATTGGAGCATTTAGTCCATCTTTCCTACCACTAGCCTGTGCTTGTTCATCCCAAGGAATTCTAATAGGTCTTCCTCCTGTCTGATTAGTAAACAATAACAATTCATCAGGGCTTCCTCTTAATCCTGCTGCATCTACCTCTGATTCTGTAAGAAATTTTAATCCTTGGAGATGATGTCCATCCTTAATTCTATCCATTTCCCAATTTTGACGAGGATTTCCAGTTCCATCCATACTAGAATCTGCTCTAACACCATTCTCAACCACGACATCATAGTTAGTTTTTACGTCATCATAAGATGATGGTGGATTAATTAAGTTGGGCCCTCCTAAGCGTATTAATTCTTCTACTTTCCTTTGTTTAGAATTATTGATATGTGATCCTGAGGATCTATTGGCCGATGATTCTAACATCCACATATTAGAAGTATCAGTTTCTGCACCGCCTAATTGTATCTCTCGTTTGTGATCTACATCATGAGGAATATACTGACCTCGTCTATCCCAGTATGGTCTAGATGCTCTTTGTTTTATCGTATCTATACTTCCAAAGATCACACCTGAATCTCCTTCTTGTTGATGACCGGCCTCTCTGCGCTGTGCTCTTGACCCTCCTTTAAGAACCAAATAAAATATCTGTTCTCCATTGAATGAGAGATTGGGTGCATTAGAACTGGCTGCATAACTTGTAAATCTCCTTGTAAAAGTCCCTCCGGTCATAGCATCTCTTTCCCATTCAGGGAGATGGTTATTATTTCTTGGAAAACCTCCTTTTGGAATAGTAAAACGTGTTGATGGACCAAAACCTGCCTTAAAAGTCGGTACAGAAAGGTTTGGAACAGTCAACGTTTTGCTTTGGGTATTTATGGATCCTTTTTCGGGATGAGTATACTCATGGGTTGGGGTAACTACATCTTCAGTAGTTTCTGTACTTCCTGTACTTGGTGTTTGTGTAGTTTCACCATTTTTCTGAATCATTTTAGTTTGCACCGAACTTCCTTGCTGAACTGTGTGGGTTAATTCATGTGCTAATAAATGTTTTCCGGAAGTAGAATTAGTATCATATTTACCTTGATTGAAATAAATATCACTACCATGAGTAAATGCCTGGGCTCCTAATTCTTTACTCATTTGCACTGCATTACTTCCTGTATGAACTCGAACATCATTAAAATCTGCTCCCATCGCAGACCCCATGCTTTCCTGAGTATCAGAAGACAATGGACTTCCTCCTCCTTTGCTATCATTAAGACGGCTTTCTAAATCTGGAGAAGCGCTTTTTGTAGCATCATCTGATTTTGTTTGAATATTTTCTTCTGTTTCTTCAAGCTCTTCTTCTTTTTTCTGTAGTTCTTCTTCTGACTGGTCAGCTATTTTAGAAGCCTGAATAGAAGGTGCATTTATTAACTTAGATTGTATTTCCGGCTCTGGTTCTGCATTACTTTCAAAAATAGGTTTACGCTGTAAGCTTTCTTCAGTTTCTTTTATTTCTTCTTCTTTTTTCTGCAATTCTTCTTCTCCATCAATTTTAGGTTTTGTTTGTATGGTTGAAAAAGAATTTATCGAATTTGCAGTGTTAGAAGTTTCTGGGGTACTTGAAGATGTGGCAGGATTATTTAATTGCCTTACTACTCGATCTGCTACAGTTTCTGCTTCAACTTCATATTTATCGTTAGGTTGCCCAACAGTAAGTTTTGGTTGAATTGTATTAGGATTAAAAAAAGATTGTGAAGACTCTCTAGGTTTAGAGAAAAAACTATCCTTCCCATCTTTATTAAAGAAAGGTTCTCGCTTGGCCTGAACAATTGGTTGTGCAGAACTTGTTTTATTTGATTCAGTAGTCTTCAGTTTATTTTTTATTTTTTATCTCCACTCTACCTTTAACATTTCTTTCATCCAAGGGAGTTTAATGATACTTATATTCCAAGGCAGTTTATCTAATAAAATATCCAGAGTTTTTTGTTCTATATATAATTTCCATCCTGTTTGTTCTCTTTCTAATTTCCCTTCTCTACTTAAAAAACCTTCGCGTAAACCATCTGGTGATGTTCCACCTAAAGCTCCCCAATGTTCTACAACAGCTTGTAATAAAGCATCTGATTCTTCTTTTTCTTTCTCAGTTATAATCAAAGTATGATCTAATGGAATATTTGTAGGCATCTCACAAAGGAATTTTGATAGCACCATATCATATTCCTTTGGTTGTTCCTCTCCAGTTGCTAAAAAATGTAAAAGGAGCACGGCTTTGCTTCTGGTTACATGGTTTATAAAATCTTTTCCTTCTATAAGATTTAGCTTTTTAAAAAAATGACTTAAAAAAGGATGAAGTAATACCATTCCTGCATTTTTAAAATATTGAGGCGACACTAATTCTTCATTAGAAATAATATCTTCTTCAACGGTTTCCTCTTTTAATGAATCTTTTCTATTTTCAATCTCATCTTTGATTGCCGCACCATCCTCCACTTCTTCATAAATTGTATCTTTATCAAATATTTCGATTAACGTAGCATAGTCTTTACTTTTCTTTTTCTGTACTTCTTCTTTAACTATTTTTTGTAATTGAATACCATTTATTACGTTCTCTAATACCAGTTGATTTATCGTTTCTTTTACTATGGAGATTGTATTTATTTTTTGTCTTTTAAAGATTACTATTTCAAAGATTTCTTTCCATATTTTGATTTCTAACTCTCTGAAGCTTATTAGCAAACTATCTTGAACAATTGATTTATGCCTAACAAATATCTGCTCGATTTCATCAAATACTTTTAATAGACTTGCTTGAGAAAATCCGGTATACAATTCTACAATAGATTTTAAATCCTGCGATGAATGTTGTAGAATCAATCTTTGTGAAGCTACTGATGATTTCTTTAGTTTTTTTTCTAAAATCGTAACTGCATCTATATCTAACCCTAAGGTTTCTAACACTGATGTTATCCAATCATTTTCTGGTGGAATGACATAAGATGGTAATACACCTTTCCCTAACCAATGTAACCACGCTTCAAAATAATACCTTCTAAGGGGTTGGTTAATAGCTTCTTTTGGTAATCTCCTTTCTATATGGTTTGTTTCTTTATCATATAAACTTCCATTTGTATATTTCTGTTCAACTTCAGAAGTTTTCTTATTCAAAAATTCATTTCTATCACCATTTAAAAATTTTTGAATCTGTTTTCTGTTAAATGGTTTTTTTATATTCTTCTTACTATCGATGTTTTTTAATTTATCTTCTATGGTTTCTTTTAAGAGTAAAACTATCTTGTCAATTATTTTATTAAAATCCCCATTTTCTAAATTGATATCACCAATATCAACCTCTATACTATCCAATAGAATCATTGTGTTTTTATCAACTAGAGTGTCAAAAAGTTTATTCAAAGCAGGAGATAGTTCTTTCTGAACCAGTTGACTCATCTTTTGCTGAATGGCATAGGCATCCTTGGAAGAATTAATTTCTAATTCTAGAATTTGTTTTCCAATAAGATGTTTCTGCATCATAAACTACTTTACTATCTTTTTTAGTTGTGCTAAAGGCTTTTTATTTGCCTTGGCACCTAATGCGGCACTGTTCCATTCTTTATCTAATTCTTTTAATGACAACCCTTTATCTTTAAGGTTTTTAAGTCTTTTTTGAAGATGATCGATATTTTCTTTACTTATTTCTTCTTTTTCGTCTAAAACTAGTTTATCAAATAAATGCCAAGTCGCATTTTTTATTAATACCATGAAATTTTGATCGTTATCCTTTTGCAAACTATATCTATCAAAAAAGTCAACCAGTTTATTGTACTCTGTAATCGTAGGTATATTCTGAAGAAAAAACATAGCTCTATCATAACTTTTGGTTTTTTTCATACTATCATTTGCTATAGCTTGAGCATTAGAGATATATTTTGGTTTTCTTTTTCTGATTACAGCTAAATCATCTTTTTTTGGTTTTGAATGTGTGATCTTTTTCTTTGTAACCTTCTTCTTAGTTGTTTTTCTAGCACTCTTTACTGTAGGCTTTTTCTCTGATTCCTCTTTTGTTTTTTGTTTAGCCTTCGTATTTTCTTTATTTTCAGTTTTCAATTTTTCAAGATCAGCTTTAGCTACCTCATCTTTAATTGACACTTCAGAAACCGAAGCCTGTTCATAGTTTTGATCAAAAATATCAGTACAGTTACCCCAGAAGATACTTCCAGAACTTTCTTCAGGAATAATTTTTCCATCATCGTTACAGTTACAATCTCCGCCTTCGTCGGGAATAGAAGAACAAGGGGGTTCTGACTCTAAATCTCTAATACAATTTGACACTAAACAATAGGGAAGCGTCTCGTTAGGGTTACATCGTTTACGATCCTTATCAGGGTCAGGATCTTGTAACCATAATAACCATTTATGATATGCATCTTCAAACTTACATAAGTTGCTTGGACTAAGCCATAAAATATTCAATCCAACCAAAGCTGGTACTTCTTTATACAAAAAATCTTCAAACGCTTCTCTTTTTTCCTGGGTTCTAAATCGTTTACTCCAGGCTGGTAATATCAAAGTTGCCCAAAAAGAATATGGATCACTACCAGGTATATAATTAATCTTTGGTGCGTTATCCGTACCTGAACATGGATCACCTTCATCCAAATCAAGCTGCCATTCTATACAACAATCATAATCCGGGCAGACTGGAAGTAGGCAACTATTATAGTTATATTCACCTTCTCCATCATAATCATATCCTTCTCCACATATAGTACCAGGCTTAGGTCTAAGTAAAATATGTTCTAATAAATGCATTCCTACATCTGTTACACAATCCTTTGTAACTTCAATAGCATCTTTAACCTCCTGCAAACTATCATATTGTTGCGGATGATATGCCAACTCTTTGCTTTTATCTACTATTTGGAAAGAATATGGGCCATACTCAGATTTCGAAATACATTCTATCGAATACGATCTATCTGTATCATTAATCAATATACAAAACTCTAAAAATGCCTGTAGTGCCTCTGTGCGACATGAATAATTATTACTACTAACAAAAGGATATGGATCATTACAAGGTTTAATTTCTCCTGCAACGTCTGGTTCGCAACCGCAAGGTTGTAAGCCATCTGGGGTTATATCTATATCATTTTTTACGTCATATAATCGGTAACCATATCCATTATCTGTTTTATATATAGGAAAGTGGCTTGCCAGATCTTTTACAACATCATGCTTAAAATCGTATTGATCAATTAAATTATATACTCTGGTATCGTCTTTATACTTTTCTTTTAAAAATGATTTAATAGCTTGATTTCTGGCTTCATCATCTTTTGTGGCACAAATATTTAAACTATCTCGAAGACAAAACATAAAATCACAAAATTCTTCTTCAGAATAGCCATATCCAATCCAAAATAAAAAATCACTTCCTGGACGAGTACCTCCACCATCAGATGGTTTGCCAGTGATATATTCATCCCAGTTAAGGTTTTTTAATTTTAAAACCCATTGATTAATTTGATCATCTCGGATAACTTTAGAATCATAATAACAACTATGATCTACTACAAAATAACCTGGTGAAACTACCTTAAATTTCCAGCATTCTTGTTCACAAATAGTTATATAATTTTTATCATCTTCTGCTGCATATATAAATTCTCTAACTCCGCCCGGAATACAATTACCGCAACTATCCTGGTTGTCATCTGAGAATACATCATCCCAAGCTTTTTCTGGAGCATCAAAATCCTGACTACTTTCTGCCAAAACCTCTACCAAACCAACATAAAAATCTCCTTTATCGCAGAATACCCTGCAATTATTAGAAGTTCCGGCCAGATTATAAAAATAGATGTATGCATCAATTGCTTCCTGAACATTATCATAACAACCTTCACTCTCCCATATTATGTTTCTAAAATGATCATCTTCTGCTCTTCTAGGACTATCTCCTATAACTATAGTGTTCTGCGGAATTACAACTCTATACTTATAAGTGAGATCCCCAGTATTATTTTCTTCTGAAGCTGTATAAATAGGATATAAATTTGCTGAGCGACAATAATGACTAACGATATCATCTCCACTTGCTTCAACAGCATCCCTAATCTTCTTAGGAATTACTACTAAAAAAGACTCGTTATCACATGATTTTGATTCGGGATCTTTATAAACTTCCTCAACATTTATTTTCCCTGAACTTGTATATTCTTCTCTATGGGTAGCAAGCTGTATTACATCCAGCCATTGTTTACTCCACGCCTCTTCAGCTTCTAATGCACTACCATATCCTACATAGCTTATTAATATGAATTCTTTATTATAAATATCATTAAACTCCACTTGGTAGTGATATCGATTAGGGCTTCCTTCTGGACAAACAACTACACTTTTTTTAGGGCATTGTCTTAAATCTATTGGAGGAATAATATCACAAATAATTGCTTTAATTCTTTCGGCTTGTGCTTCTTCAGAAAATGTATTCGGATTAATAGCTAAAGGAGCATTTTTCTTGTAAAGTCTCCATTCATAACCCCCACTTTGATTTTCTACCATTTCCTGAGTGACAAAGTTTTCTCTTGGGGTCAGTTTTTTAGTATATATTTTTGAAATATAACTAACTAAAGCCCTTGCTTTTTCCAGTGATGGTTTTTCTTTTTGATACCCTCCAGCTAATGGAGTCTCAGAACCTGAAAGATACAATCCATATTCATTGTCACTTCTAGGAGAAACCTTGAATATTACTCCTGGTAGATTTCTAACAAACTCTGTGTATGCAGTTGAAGCATTCTCGTCTGTTTTAAAAGTATTTGTACTTATGAATAGTGGTTCTAAATCATTTTGTTCATTACTTATACCATAGATGAACTTGTATTGAGAAGGAGTTGCAACTATAGCAAAATCGTAACAATAAGGCACAAAAATCTCATTATTAGGCTTTTGTGCTTCAACCTGTACTGTTTTATCAAAATCTGCTTGTGCTCTGGCTTTTGAAGAAAATTCTGACTGTGACTTCAATACTTTTTCTTCATCTTTTAACAATGACCAGATATATCTTCTCGGTTGTTCTCTAACATACACCGGAAGTGTATTATTTTTGAAATAACGCATCACTACGTTTAATGCTTTGCTACGATCTGTGGCTGTTTCAAAATGATCGGGAGGTAAAGCCAAAAACGAATTATACTGATCAAGAAGTATATAATTATATTCCGGATTACCTTGATCTCCCGACAGCAAATAATTCTTTTTACTTACTCCAAATTTAAAGACTGTTTCTAATTGTTGCAGTGCTTCTTTTTCAGAACCATATACACAATAGCTTTTGAGTATTTGAACTTTATCTTTTCCTAAGACCTGAAAACCAAACTTGTCTTTTTCATTATCATATTCAGGTTTTGTAATTCTATTACTAAAAACAGCTACACAATCCTCAATAACGGTATCTATATTACAATCAGCAAGGCCAATTTTATTGGAAATAGCAATGGCATTTCCTTTTTCATTTTTAAGTTTTACCCTAATAAAATCTTCTTCTTTTTCTAAAAAGTAATTTGTTTTTGCGCTTCCCAGAACTTTTGCTTGTCGCCAAGCAGTAACAGCTTTATAGCCATCAGGATAACAATCTAATCCAAGGATTGATATATTTTCATCAATACCGAGTCGCCATTTTACACCAGCTTCATGTGTAGTAAGGTAATTACCCAGTTTCGCTTCACGAACCATATTATTCCAGGCTTCGTCATACTCTTCGAATACCTGCTCGCTAGTAGTTTTTTCTTTAGCATTATTATCATTAACATGCCATTTCCACGTTATTAATGTTTCTATATTACAGGGTAATGCATTAACATCTAAATAACTATTTTCTTTCTCCAGAGGTAATAATCTAAATTCTTTTTTATCCTCTTTATCAACAATCAAATTTTGTTTATTAATGTCTGTAATAAAAACATCTTTTTTATCAATTGCCGCCTTTTCTGATTTCATCTTAGTACTCTTACTAAGTACTACAACTTCATCATGAGTATTTCTTAACTCCTGATGATAATTATGACTGGTAATAATAATATTTTCATCAGCTGGTTTTTCAGAGAATATTCGATGTATGGCACTTGGATCAAACCCATTGAGGTCTTTTTCTAATCGCTTGTATGATTCCGGATTACGTAATTGCCCTAGTATTTTTCTAGCCGTTCCGTGAAGTTCTTCTATATTTTCATAACCTCTGTTACTTTTAAAAAGTACATTACCAGACCAATCTTTTAATATAATTCTGAAATTCTGAATCACTTCAAAATTGCATAAGTTACGACGCTGATAATTTCCTATTCCGGATAATAGTGCTATTCGTTTTTCAAAACCAGACACATTATCTGTGTTCCAAGATGGTTCCAAATAGTTAAATGCTTTTCCTCTATTACGACTTACTTCTGCAAATTCATTAATATATTTTGACTGATCATCTATTTCATCTTGAACATGGTTTTGGGTATTGATTTTATTTTGATATTGTAAAATAGTATAATCAGTAAATTCTTCTCCAAATCTAGCTAACAAGTGATCTAAAAACTGCTTACGTCTAATCACATACTCATCCTTATTCTCTGTCAATTCCTGAATTATATCAATGTAAGACAAAGGAGTAAAGATGATACCAAAATAATGTTGATCAGCTGTCAGATCTTCTGAAGCGTTAGTAATTAGATTATAATTTTTACTCATCGAAGCTATGAAAGCAATATTTTTAGCTTCTTGTTGAGCTTCGATACTAGAAGAATATCTTCTTGTTCCAACTATTACAATATCATTTGGTAATGTAGCTTGAATCACAAAAAAGTATCCTCTGCGATCTGCTAAAACTTCTATATTAAAATTATTATTGAAGAATGAATCAACTAATTGATTTATATATATCGTTCTCAATCCTGCAGATGGTACACTAAATAATTCCAGCAATGCATTGTTATCATTACAGTAATTATCTATTGTCAATTCAATACTAGAGTTATTTTTTAATTGATCTAGAACGTCTTTCCATTTTTCATCATTGGCCACAGGAACAGCTAATAATGAACCCCCAGAAACAGAATCTCCATTATCATAAAACCTTAACAGCTTTTCAAAATTGGGGATTGAATCAGGGATCTGTGTGAAATATGTTCGCTTTTCTTCTTTGGTTCTTTCTTTTTCGACTTTTAGAGAAAACAGAGACCTGATATTAGATAGTTGAGAAGTATAATTGGCAAGCATCTGATCATAAAACATCAAATACCCCTTTAATTGTAATGCTTGAGTTTTACGAAGTAATGTCGAACTTTCTGGTAATCCATCTTCTCCGATTCCGTAGACCACCGGGAAATCGTTCTGGATAGAAAAGTATTCTTCTAAATCATCCCTACATACTCCACCGGGTATTTTTGTATTTAGACTATCCATAGGCATTTCAAACTGCTTAAGGATAGAGAAAGCTCTATGTATTTTGGGTTTATCCACCCTTAGAGAGCCATTAACATTATATAAATCAATACATGTTTTTTCTAGAGAAAAAACAGGCACGTTATTTTCTTCTATTTTATATTCCCATTCAGAAATTTTAATAAGCCCAGAGTTTCCTTTAACAGCTATATTTTTAATCTTTCTAACACCATCAATACTCAAAATCGTATGATAAAGATCTGATAAGTAAATTCTATCTCGCCTATCAAAACCTTCTAATTCTTCAGTATCCACAAAACCAAAGCTTTCTTCTAAGTATGGTCTTCCTGCAAAAATATCATCGATCGTTTTACCTTTATCCAGTAACTCTTGAAGGGTATAATATTTGATTTCGGGTTGGATATAATTTTTTATTTTGGTAAAAACCTCGGCATATACTTTTTCAGCCTCAAAATCAGCATGTATTTCAACCTCGACACAAACCCCAATTTCTATAGGAGCCAGTATTTCTATACCAACAAAATCTTCGCATAAATTTCGGTGTTGCGACAGCAATGTTTTAATATCATCTTCAAGATTATCATTAACTACTTCATTATCTTTTTCTATATAGACTTGATAAAGACCATTCAGTTCAATTTTTTGATATCCATTCCTTCTTTTTAGATCATTAGATTCTTTTCTGACATCTATTATTCCTCCATCACAAAACAAAGTATTACTATATCCATCCAGGAATAAGTCCCGCTCTTGTCGTACTGGTTCTAACCAAGCATTTCTAACTCCTTTAACTTCTAGTAATAATTTTCTGTAATCAGTAATGGTTACAGGATTAATAGTAAGTATATCTAACGGGGTTAAAAAATTATCATCTTCGCTATTATTCTGAACGGCAATTAGATCCTCGAAAGGAAGATTTGTTTTGTAGCCCAGATCCATCAAGGCATATACCAACATTTCTAAAATGGTAATCCCCGGATCGTGCGTATTATGATCTGTCCATATCTTTCCTGATAGACTTCCTATATGTTCTAAACCTTCTTTTCTAAGTTTTTCAAAATCTAAATACTCAGGAATATCCGGATCATTTTGATTAATAACGGTTATATTATTATTCACTACTTCTGCCATATCAACTTAATTCAGATGACTTGTTACTACTTATAGACTCGTACTCCAGTGAAGGGATATTTACTTGACCAGTATCTGGGCAATCCTCTTCATCAATAACAACACAAATTTGTCCAGCTGTCAATATAGACCTAGCAGTAAGTGGTTTTATTTCTGATCCGCTTTGCCCACCTTCTGTACTCAATTCCAAACTTGTAATAAAATCCACATAGTCCAATTGTTCTACAAAACCAATTACGTCGGAGAATAGGACTGGCATTCCAAAAGCAATTTTTTCTGAGTCTCCTAAAAACCAAGGCGCTAATAAATTAGTAATATCTTCCTTAAGCTTTTGCTTATAAAAATTTTGGGATTTCCCGCGATACAAACGCACATTAATGTCGACATTAACATATTCATACCTTGGATTCATTACCCTAATTCTTGCAAAAGGAGAGATTTTTTTGCGCAAATGGTTTTCTATTTTTTCCAAAAGGCTAACAGGTACTTTAGGTTCTAATTGATTTCCGGATACAAGTTTTGTTAAATCAGGTATTACAGTAATCACAATATATCCAGGGGCAATTTCTAAGTCTCGATGATATTCTATTGCCGAAAGCCCCATAGTATGACTAATACATTTAGTTTTATAAATTTCAGGAAAACCTTCTAAAACAACCTTTTCATAATCATTAAGCATCAAAGCTCTACCTTTATGTTTAAGATGTTCGCTTACCCGAATATAAAAGTGTCCTTCATCTTCTGGCTGTCTACCATCAAATGATGGATACAGTTGTTCAACTTTTTTTACACTAAAATCTCCTTCAGATAATTTACTAATACTACCTGCTTCTAATGCTTTATTTAATCTACTAGTATCATTACCTTCACTAAACCTTGCTGAAGCTTTTGCAGCTTGTGTATGTATACCAATAGTTTCTGCAACCGCTTTAGCATTTTGAGGAGTAGAAACCTTAATCCAATGTAAATTATCTGGCATTACCGTATTACCGATCTTGTTAATATCGCCGGGTAATGCTATTGTAACAATTCCTGAAACTGTTAACCCGTTTGTCCCGTCAGAAATGATATTAAATTCAGGCAATAGCGCTACCCAATTATTGTTTGTTAAATAGTACCAATCGAGATCTGCACGATCTATTTCAGAATTTGCCGTTGCCTCTGCTAATTGAAATAGTATGGAAAGATTTCCTCCTGGGTTTAGATTTTCTATCCCAATAAATAGTGTTCCTTCATCATCAAAAAAAGGTAAGAGCGTAGGGTTTTGCTCAATATCTTCAAGCTTTGAAGTATTCTCAAAAGGATATAAATGTACTATCTCAATATCATCTTTACTAGCGATCGCCTCATAATCAATATATAATGCTCTTATAAGTGGTGTATAAGGCTCTTTAGGGAGACCCAAATCAAGTGTAGTATCAAACTTATCAAGTACTGACTCTATTTTTGTACATATCATTTCCACTTTTAACCGAATACCAGGATTCTCAGTATCACTACTATTCATACGACCGATAATGATGTCTAGTCTTCCTATGATAATATCTATATTATCTTTTACTTCATCTCTGAAGTTTGCCAAAGTTTCTATATTAAACTCCTCTAGATCATCTTCAAAATCATTAAGTGCTTGATCAAACAATCCCAACAAAGCATTTAGGTTGATCACATTATTCCATCCATCTGCTAATAGGGGTTGAGCGGCAGCAGGATTTGGAGGATCTGCTATTAGAAAGTCATTTGCCTGAGATAGAGAACTTTGGATCGTAAGAGATAAATCGATGAGTGGTAATAAATCAGGTAATACTGTATTTACCAAAGGAATTCCATCCATTTGTGTCTTAAGGTTTTCTAACAAACCAATAACCCCTTCCATGTCCAGGATTATACTATCAATAATTGCTATTGTCTCCGTTGCTAAAGTTTTAGCCTCTTCTAATTCTTGTAAAGCATCTGAAATAGACTTAGGATCAACCAAACCTGCGAGAGCCAACAACTGACGAGTCAATACAAACGTAAAACGGTTATGCTGAAAACTAACTCCTGCTAGTGTAAGTCTTATAAAACCTTTTCTAGTATTGACTGTTAATGGTTCTAAAGGCTCAATTGGCATTGATTTTGGATTATAAAGATTTTCAGGAGTAAAAGTCCTTTCCATTCTATGACAAAAAGTTGCTTGATCTTTTGGGGTCAAGCAAGGATTTGGATCATTTGCTAAATCATAGCTTTCAAACAATCTTAAAAGTTCGGGGCGCGTCTCTTCATCTACTAATTTTGGAGTGAGGTCTTTTTTCCAAGTTCCGTCTTCTAAAATACTTGTAAGAAATCTAAAACTACCATTCTCAATTTCAGTACTACCATCTTCAAATTCAGGGTCCTTATAAAGCTCATAGTGCTCTTTTAAATCAAGAGGTTTATCTTTCCAGGTTGTATTGATCCAGAACTTTTGCCAGTTTTTACAGAAAATCTCTTTACTACCTATATAAAAGTTTGCTCCACCATCAACAAACCATTTCTCTTCTTCATTTTCATCCAGATATAATCCACCAACTTTTGGCCTTGGACCAAAAGGCTGAATAGGTTTGTTAACATCTTGTAAGTTGTCATCATTCTGTACTATTAGATTTTTAACTCCACAGACTTTTACATCAATTTTGGCATCAACCAATTTTAACTGTTTTAAAAAGTGATATGGTGACAAGAATTTTTCTCCGTTAGATTGACTTCTTTTTAGGCAACACGCATCATCTCCTTTACCCAAATCATTGCATTCTATTTCTACATCTTCATTGATTTCAATCCTGACTAAGGGGAAAGGGGTTTTTAAGTCAAATTTTTCCTTTAAGTTTTCTTCATTATAAAATACTATTGCAGGATCTCCAGCATCTAAATCAACATTTAGTTCAAATTCAATTTGACCTGGTAGTGTCAACTCGTCTTCTGGTGGTAGATATATTTGTAATGTAGGAGTTGCAGGAATCCAATCTTTCTCTCCACTAAACCATACATTGAATAAAGAAACATTTTTTGTCTCACGAGTTGAATCAAACGTTCTAAGACACCTTCTTAACTCTGCTTCATCATTCTGATCAAAAATTAACTGGCAACTAATTGGATCTTCAACTTTAAAGAAAGTTTCTAAATCATTTTCCTCTATTTTGTATGGGTTACTTTTGACTAATAAGCTTGAAATATATTTTTTGGCAGTTAATGATAAATTACATTCTTCAAGAATTTGGTCATTTATATTGAAAACAGTTTTTTCATTTTCTACGACCAGTTTTGTTTTTATATCATTTAATATTTCATTTATCTCTGCAGGAGTTAACGCTCCATCATTATTTAAAACATCACAGCCAAGAAGAATTTTTATATTTCTTTCCCCTTCCTGCAGTAGAAGCACTGGTGATGATAATACAAACCCTAATCTTGCCTTAGGATGTTCTTTTATAGTAAGATTATTACTTTCTGTATTCTTACTAAATTTTGAGCCTAATGTTGGCCAATTAACTGATTGATCTTTTTTGAATTTTTCTCCTAACCCGTCGGCCGAATTAGCAACTGGTGCCATATATACTCCTTCGATATAGGTATCATCAATTATTTTATTAAGAGAAAGGGTTCTTAGATCACTTATCTGAGCCTTATCAATAATTATCTCTTGATCAAGTCCAAATTGAATATCTTCATTATTAACATCTTTACCGTTTTTAAGTAATAAATCTTCTTTTAATAAATATTCATCCAAATGGTTTGCAATCTCGAAAATTACATGAGCTTTATCAGGCTCTGCTTCTTTTGGAGCAATTTTTAATACTTGTTGATAGAAAAAATCCAGGTGCTTTTCCCCTAAATTATTTATATCTCCCTGAAGATTTTTAAACAACTCCAAAAATGTAAACAATAAGCCTAAATGTGGTTGATGTCTTTCTTGTAAGGACTCCTGTAAAGGACGAAGTGCTTCTTCGATAAAATTAGGTGCAGCACTAATAATATCCTGAAACCCACTTAGTAATTGATAAAATATAGAATTGATCGTTTCTGCGGCAATCAGATATGCTTCCTCTTTTCCTTTTTCTGACCGTTGTATGCAAACATCATAAGCATAAACATCTTCAACTTTTAATATCCAAGGTGATACTAAAAAATCCGAAAAACTCTTTTTAGTGACACACAAAAAAGTAGCACTAGCATTATAAACAGTTATAAAAGTTTTAAGAGGTTCTACAAATGATGATTTAATAATTGCTAAAAGAGAAGTAGCAAAACTGTTCTCTTCTTTTTCTGTATTGTCGTATAATCGGTCTACAGGAATAATAAATTTATTATCAATAAAAATCAAAAGAGACTCTAATCCTTGCTTAGATGGATTGTTTTTTAATTCCTGATAAAGTGTTTTATATTCGGTTTCAATTGCATTGATCGAAGTTTTTCCTAAAACCGCTAACTGAAAAGGTAAGCTACCTTGAAAAAAAGAAGTCCAATTTCCTATCTCTTGGTACTCTCCTTGAATATCATCTTTTATAAGTTCATAATAGTTAATTTGTTGCGCATATTTACTAATAATATATAATTGATCTGCCAATGTTTTTCCATCAATTGGCACTGAATCAGAATCCAATGCTTCAATGATTCTGGTTCTTTGACTCGTCCCTGTTCTATTAATTAAGGGATGTGATATGTTTGATGGTTTTTTCATCTATGCTTATTTATATCCCTTGATCGGCTTCTCTTAAATAGAAATCATATACAAAATTATATCTTGAATTTGTGCCTTCTATTTTATAATGAACTGTGATCTTTAATAACCCTTCTATTAGTTCAAAGGATTCTGCCTCAGTAATATCTACTCTTTCCAATAGTATTCTAGGTTCATAGAACAAGATTGCTCTTTCTACCAGGTCTTTTAAAAAACCTATTAAGGAACTATCCATGCTCTCGAATTGATAATCCTTCAAATTACATCCATATTCCGGTTGCAATACACGTTCTCCTAAACTTGTAGAAAGTAATATTTCAAGACTTTGTTCTATATCTTGTTCTGCGCTTACCAATTCAACAGTTTCACTTTCTTTATCAAAAGTCGGTGGAAATGACCACCCTGTACCCAAATATGCTTTGTTTGTATTCATCATTTTTTTATCCTCCTATCATTACGGTTGGCAACCCTTGAACAATAACTCCTGTATGCGCTGTGGTATCCCCCTGTCGTGCCGCTGGTTTGCCTCCTATGAATACAGTAGATGAACCTTTGACAATACTATCTGGTGGGCCTACACAGACACACAAATCACCGACTACCGCGGCAGGCATTCCTCCTATTAATACTGTTGGCACTGAAGGCCCTGTTATTGGTCCTCCTACATGGGGTACTGGTCCGGTTGATTGTGGACAAGTATGCATATCTGCTATTCTTGCTGCTGGTGGCATATTTTTATCAGTTTATGTTGACTAAAGATCCTTTTACTTCTGTTATTCCATCTGCAGAAACTGATGTTGTTGCTCCTTTAACTTCCATACTGGCCTGAGCCGTAGCAGAAATTTGTGTCGCTTCAAGTGTCATATTCATTCCTGCTTTTATATCTATATTTCCTGATGCTTCAATTTTTATATCACCAGGGCTATTAATTTCGATTCCATTAGGGTCAAACTTGGCTATATTATCATTTTGATCCTGTATAGTAATAGATGTAGTATCCTCGTCTAAGGTTATACTATTCCCTGCAGGAGTATCTATAGTGATCGTTTTGGTATCATCATGAAAGTGTAATCGCATCCCGGAACGGGTTACAAAACCTTTTTCGTGATTTACATCTTGTGCTTCTATAGGTGCTGGTTTAGCACTGCTATGCAACATTCCTAATACAACCGCATCTCTAGGGTCGTCATTTATAAAACCAATAATAACCTCATCTTCAATTTCTGGTAGAAAAAATGAACCTCTTCCCGCTACTCCGTCATCCGCACTACCAGCGTCTAAAGTTGCTATTCTGGCCCATACGCCTCTTGCAGAATTATCTATAATTGGTAATCGAACCAGGATTCTATTTTCTCCTTCCGGATCATCCTGTAACTGTACAACTTTACCAATTTGTAATCCGTTAATTGCGGGTAACAATCCTGATGCCGGTATATCAGTAACATCTTTATTAATATGAGCAAAGCAATCAGGATCTAATCCAAACTGTGCTTGAGTAAACCAAGATCCTTCATATATATCGTGTCGTACTGCAGAAACATAGGCTTTACCATTGAACCTATTGCCTACCCCTTGTAATTCTATTAATTGTCCAGGTTTGATTTCTCCAAAACCAATAAACTTTGCTCTACCTCGTATTTTAGACAATCTACTTCGTTGCATAGTAGATTTTGTCCATTCTTGTAATTCTTCTTCAATGGCTTGTCCTGAATGTCTTAGTTCATATGTTGAGGGACTAATCGATCCAGCAAGGTTTTGACCATCAACATTTCCTAATTCATTGATTGGAACACTATCAGTGGTATGTTGAAACAAGTTCTGCCCTCCATAATCCCAAGACTTAGCTTCCACAGATTTCCATTGGTTTCTGGCATCCATTTCTGCTTCGAAATCAATAAGTGTGGACCCAAACAAAACCGCTATTGCGGCATCTTCATTTGTTTCTGGTGCTTTTACATTTATCTTTCCATCATCAACCATTACCAATTTAGCATTTGCCTCTGCACGAGTTAGTAAAAAATCCCAATCTGTTGTATGGTATTGAACCATTTCCAGGTGTTTAAGATTAGTTGCTTCTACATCTTTACTTAATCCTGAATATCTACCAATAACTTCTTCCATAATTTCACTATCCTTGCGCTCTTCATAGTAAAAATTATGTCTTCCTAGGGTCATCTTTACAGCTTCATCTCTACAATCAAGAATTAGCCGTGTTTCTCCACTTTGTAATACTTTTATTGCATGTTTTATAATAATACCTTTAAATAACTGCTCGTTTTCTCTATCACGCCCAAGTTTAACTGCGATTGACTTTCCAGGTAAAAACTCTTCTTCTTCACTAATTTTAAAAGTTTCTGCTGCAGAATCACCATCTCTAAGAATAATCTTAGCTGTTGGTATCCTATTTATTTCTTTTGAAATAGAAATAGATAACACTTGATATCCCTGATCCACTACTTGACCATCGATAATAATATCATGCGTTGTAACATTATGAGTTGTTTCTACTGGTATCTCTCTATCATTCATCCGTTATCTCTTTTTTTAAGTCAGATGGAATTTGTACAATTATCATTTTATGAACTTGTCTTATCAATTGGCGGAAAAACCAATTCTCGCCCTGGGGTAATTTTACGGAAGGATGTTAAACCATTTGCCTTTGCAACCTGAGTAATATATTTACTATTATTATATATATCATATACCATATTATCTAATCGATCTCCAGCTTTTACCTGTCTGGCATGGGTTAAATCCGGTGAGCTTTTTCTTTCTCGTGCAACGCGTTCTTCCTGTGCGATGTAATTTAAAAAAGTAGCACTTGCTTTAACTCTTAATGGTTCTCCATTAGATTGAAAAAGTGTATAATTTAAATCCAGGTTAGATAGAATACATTGAAACTTAAAACCATCACCCCATTTCACTTTCAAGAAATGTGGTTTATGAATATCTCCATTCATATCATAAACTGTATTCATGAAAATCTTTAGTTGTTCTTTTACAGACAATGGTGATTCTTCAAAAGTCTGGTCTCTAACAAAATTTTTATCTAGTTTAGAATTATACCCCTGAATACTGTTGGTACCATCAAAAATGAAATCCAACTTTAGTTCCTCTGGTTTAGTACCAGAATATCTTGAGTCTGTACTCTGATTACCTTGTCCTTGTTCCTGATTAAATTCTACTTTAAAATTCTGTGTAAAACTCTCAGGGTTTATGGGTAAATAAATTGGATTAGGTGTAATATCCGATTTTGAACTAGCTGCAAAATTTTCATTGTCAAAAGCCTCAATTGTAATCTTTGCTAATTGTCCACTATCCTCCATTATCTTTCAGATTTTTCTTTTAATATTTCAAAAACCTTCTCAACAATTCTATCTATTTGAGATTCCTTGCCACTATTTCCAGATGCATTATTTGCACCACCTGTATTACCGCTTTGATTTACAGTAGCCCTGATAATTAATTCCCGAATTTCTAATGGCATAATTTTACTTTTTTAACTTGCTGCTACGAGCTTGAAATAATTATAGTTGAGTTCAAAGGTTTCAATAAGCACTTCTCCTCTTTCTGCATTGAGTTCAGTTATTTTCCAACTAACAGGCCATACATGTGATAATTGCCAATGCATAAGTGTATCGTGATCCTCATTTAACAGCTCTACATTTACATTACTAATCGGTTTAACAATTAAATTTTGAAAAGCATCCTGACACCAAGAGGTTAAACCTGAATCTTTAGGTTTAATGATTCCTCTTTTTAGCGTTAATGTTGTATACTTACGCCTACCAGGGAGACTGTGTTCAAATCTATTTTCACCTCCTTCTTTTAAGGATTCTTTTTCGATTTGAACATCTAATCCTGATACTGACTGAAACTGTACATCAACATCTTTACCTTCAGGCAAGTTTTGAAAAGACACTCTGAAATGAAAACCTACTATTTGATACATCTAAACTGATCCTATATTTATAAAAACACTAATTAGCCTCCTGGATTTTTAACCCTTCATGAACTAACTCCATAGTTTCGATTGCTACTTCATTAGCGTCCGCTTTAAGATCTGTTGATTGAACTTTACTTGGCCAAGCGTTCTCCAGTACCCAGGTAATAATTGGTTCATGATTTTCATCCAATAATTTGATAGTCACTGGACGTCTATATACAGAACCTGTGTTATTACCTTCCTGAAATTGATAGGTTTTTTGCCACTCGGTAAAGAAGTCAAAATCACCCTGGAATGTTCCTCTTTTTAGGGTAACGTTACTGTACTTAGTAAGTCCAGGTTGTTTTGTTTTATTATACTTCTTATTACTTCCTTCTCTGTATTCTATAACTTCTGTCTCAAAGTCTAATCCACTAACTTCTGTAAATCCGATACGAAAACCATCACCCCATTCTACTTGAAAATGAAACTTTGGTAGTGGATAATCTCCTATTGCTGCCATATTTTTTCTTTTTAGTTTTTATTTTAATTTTAAAAAATAATTATGCTTTCTCCGCCGCTTCTGCCGCGCTGATAGCTTCGATAAGGCTTGTTTTTTGAGACAAACATCTATCACTTTGTTCTTTACTTGATACCCAATCATCTTTCAATTCAATAGTTTTATGAACTGCTCTAGCTAGGTCACTTTCGATATTTTTATAATAATCACTTTCACTAATCGGGAATACAGGCATTGGTTTTACAACTGTATCATCACACGGATATGAATAATGATGATCATGACGTGGTTTCTTTTTGCGTTTTTTGGCTTTATCGTCATCATCGTCATCATCTCCATTACCATTATGACCATCATGATCATCACCACAGTCATCCATATCATTACCTTCTTTAAAGATGCTTTGTAGACCTTCTATTTTATCTTCTAAACCTCCATCTCCACATATTGATTTACATAAAAGATTGGCACATTTAAAAGTTTCCATAAGTTTGGTCAAAACTGCATCCAGCATATCACAAACCAAGATTATTTTTTGTTCATAGTCTTCTATACACGCAATTACCTCCGCCTTATCTTCATCACTTGTATTTTTAAGGCATTCTACGGCTTTCTTAAAATCACTGATTTTATCTTTTAGGCCTGGTTTATTATTTTCGTATGTAAAAAAGCAATCAAAAATACATTTGACTAACCCAAAGAGTTTACCCAGTTCTTCTGTGGCAACTTCTGAATTATTACATACTATTGTGGTTTGATCTAAAAAGAATTTTAGTTCGTTTACAATAATGTCGGCTTTTTCATCCGTATCTTTAATTATCTCTTCCCAGTTTTTAAGTCTGTTTTGCCATCCTAGAGAATTTTGGTATTCCTCCTCATCCTTGGCAGTTGTGGCGCTTTTTTTAGTGCATTCTATACTTACTTGCTCTAATTGTTCTTTCCATAAATCCAGACAGTCTCTGGTTTCCGGATCACTACTATCGCTATCATAACAGCATGCATTGTCTCTTAAAAAATCTATCATGAGTATTATTTTTTCTAATTATTGATAAATACTAATCCTTGTCTTTAGTTTGTCTGTGTTGATGTCGATGCTTTTTTCTTACATCATAACCTCCGTAATCAGAATCATAACAGTTCACAACTTCGCTACATACATTCAATAAATCACAACTGTATTTTCCTTCGCAAACAAAATCCTTAACACCTTCCAGGCCTTCTTTTTTAACACCTTCAGCCTTTTTATCACAAACTATTTGTGCAAGTTCTTCCTCAATAGTGGTAAGTTCACCTCTACACTGTACTACTTCTGTAGAAGTAGATGCTATATTACTCTCTACAGTATCTTTGAAGTTTTTCATAGCAGTTGCTAAGTTTGTAGCAAACTCTTTAAGGCTATGGGTATTGGTAAATGTCTGAACACCAGCTATGGCTACCGCAGATTCAAAGGCGTTTTGTCCTTTTTCATTAAGATCTTTGGTCTTTTGCAAAATATCGTGCAAATCCCCATGAACATCTGCTTTTTCACCATCTTTTGTGGATTTTCCTGTCTTAGGTAAAATCTTATTCTCAAAACAATTGGACATAGCACAAGCTGCATTATGTGCATCTTCTATTTTAACACGCATTTCATTAAGCAGTTTAGAAGTGTCTTTGATTAGTGTTTCGATTTCATCATCCTTCGTAATATATTCATCTACATTACTCTGAATGATTTGAGTCTTTTTATAGCTTCCGATGGTTACACAACTTAGAATATCCTGATATACTCCATGAGATTCTTCGGCTTTATCGAGACCACATACTTTATATCTCCGAGCTGCTCTTTTTGATTGTCTGAGTATCTCGTTTGCATCATACATACTCTCTGCGGTCTTCATATCGCTTTTAACGACCTGTAGGCTTTCGCATATCACTGTATCAGCATTGCGAAGATTACTACCATCGTTATTATTCTTACTGGCCATATTAAATATTTTTAATGTTTATTGATTTATTCAGATAACATTTTATGGCTGAACCTTAAAATGATAAATTCTGCTGGCCTTACTACTGCCATTCCTATCTCTACGATCATTCGACCTTCCCAGATATCCACTTCGTCCATAGTTTCATTTAATCCAACTTTCACGAAGAATGCTTGTTCTGGAGTGGTTCCCATTAAGGCACCAGCTCTCCATTGCTGTACCAAGAAGTTATCGATCATGGATTTTACTCTAGTCCAGGTATTAAGATCATTTGGTTCAAAAACAAACTGGATAGTTGCTTTCTTTACTGACTCTTCTACCATGTTAAAGAACCTTCTTACAGAAACATAACGCCATTCATTGCTATTCCCCGCAAGTGTTCTAGCTCCCCATATTATAGAAGGACCTCTGCCTACAAATGAGCGAATCACATTTACAGATTTACCAGAATTGGAATCAACATTTAACCCTTCTTGTTCCTCATCTGTAACCTTCAACAAAGGTCTTAGTACAAGATCTATATTTACATTAGCAGGTGCTTTCCAGACTCCTCTTGAATTATCCACATCAGCATACTTACCTACCACTGCCGGAGATGGTGGCATTTGCATCGGCAAGTTTCTTAGTGCATTCTGTGCCTGAAAATACAACGTGTTATTTTCGGATTTTAATGAAGCTAGGTCACCTGCAGATACTCCTGTTCCATCAATTATTACATTAGCATCCCCATCTCCTTCTCCTCCGTAATAGTAATTTAAGGTAGTCTCTATATTAGGAAAGTATATAGCTCCGTATTTCAGCTTATTTTCTTCAGAACCGGTTATTGACCTCATAGGGCCAACATTGTCTATGGAATTAGGTTCTAAAGCAGAATCCATCCAAATATCCATTACTGTAAAGCGATCTTTCAGCTTTTCGCACATTGCTACGGTTAGATTAAAGAGCCCATAGAAAATTCCTGCATTATCCAAACCTTGCGCGTCAGGATAAACATATAGCGTGATTTCATCTATTTTCTCCGTTGCATTAAGTCCATCAGTAAGCGCACCATCATCAACTAATTTAGTTTGATAATCTCCTACGGAAACAATCCAGCAAGGTCCTCCCCCATTTGCAAAAAATATTTGAAGAGCATAATACATTTTATACTTTGATTCCTTTGTTGGATCAATAGCTGCTTGTATAATAGGCGGAGTAGCCAGGCCATTGATTACCACTGATAATCCTTCTTCTACAGCTGGCATCCCAAAAAGTCGCTCGTATTCTAACAAAGAACGTATCCTTTTTGGCTCTAACAACAACTCTTCTCCTGTCCTTTCATCCTTGGCTTTTTCTGTATAACCAATAAAAGCAGGAATAGCGGTTTCCACCTGTGCGATCGATGGCGGAAGTTTTGGAATTTCTTCTATATAAACTCCTGGTGTTTTGTAATTCATAATATCATTTTTATAAAAAGTTCCATTTAATTATTCAATAATCTGTTTGATTGATTAATAAAGATCTCTGAGAAGATTCTATCTTTCTCCACTTTGATGGAAGGCATTCTGGGATGCGGTAACATCAATGAACTTCCGTTCTGGAAGGGAACAAGGGCTGCGGTTAGTGCTTTAGGCTTTTGGGATATTAATTTTTCTGGTTCATGATCTAAAAACGAAGATGTAGCGGTTACTTCTGCAGGACTAAAATCTCCTTCTTTATTGTATCGCCAATAGGTACTTCTATTTTTAAATCTAATTTCAAAAACCGGATGTTTTATTTTTTGATCTGCGGCATCAATTCGTGTTTTGAGAAATCCTTCATTATCTATAAGACTGAAAGGTGAGTCTTTTTCATCCATTCGAATATCTATTATCGCAAAATAATTCTTGTCATAAAGATCATTATTTAGATAAATGGAATGCACTATTTCCGGGCCGCCATTTATTCTGACTTTTAATTTGTAAAACCCAGAAGGAATATCATCAGACATATTATCATTCTCATCAACTTTTACAAAATTCAATAAAACACTATCCAAAATTTCGGCAGGATTTGTCTTAGTAATAGTTTTTATCTCATTATCGCTTTGATCTAGTAATACAAATTCTACGTCTGTGGCATTTTGCGTTAATTGAAATCTATAAGCAAACTCGTGTGGCAACAATATTCTATCAGCATCATTAACATATCGTTTATCATCAATATCAACCCAATGATTAGCATCACTACCATCTGTATATTGAACTGCCTCTCTAATTGTCCCTGAGAAATCTATCAATGCCCCCATTTCATATAACCGACCATCTTCATGAACAATTGCTTGATTAGAAATAGGAAGTGATGTATATGCTGGTACCGTAGTTTCATCAAACACTTGTTTGTCTTTATTGGTAAAATAATAGATGGAAGGAAGTGAAGATCTTAGACTAATATTCGTGATACTTTTAAAAAAAGAGGCACTAGGTTTTACCGAGAAGGTAAGATTAACATCATCATCAATCTTTAGATTTGGTTTATATAATGTTACTCCTAATTTATTTTCTACGGTTATCTGAACTCCTACCATAAAGCCCAAGGAAGTCTTAGCAGTAACCAATTTATAGTTACTTAAGACTTGTTTGGTGCTTCCTACTGGTTCTATCTCAAATAAATTCTTAACATCATAGGCATCCAGATCAAGTTTTTTCGTAATTAAATTTTCTTTTTCAGCTTCGTTTTTATTAAAAAAAGAAACTCCGTCAGCCGTTGTTAAAAAATAATCATGTAGTATATGAACTTCGAATAGCCTTTTAAAAATGATCGTGTAGCTCATATTAGTTATTTTTATTTACAAATGAATCATTTCTAATTTCTTCAATAACCGGAGCAATAGTTCTAGTGTTCTCTTGAATCTTAACTAGTCTAATTTTATACATTGCAAAGGGTACTTGTTTACCTCCTAAGGAACCCCATAAATGATTAATCTGTTCGAAGGTTAATGTATACAGTTCTACATTAAGCCTTATTTCATCCTTTTTCTCTTCAGGGATATTAGTATCATTAGAGATTGTATTAAAAGGAGAATTTTTTACTGTAAAACTTTTCTTAGTCTGAAAAAACTGGACAACAATCGAAAGTCTATGTAATGCAAATTCATAGGCATCCTGCAGATCCTGACCCAATGTTGTCGATATTAGTATATATAGGTTTAAAAAAACCGGAGGTTCTATATATTTAACACCATTAGAGGTTTTAAGAACATTACTTCTATTTTTTAATGTACTTTCTTCTTCAGTATTTACCAGGGTGATGACAACTTTATTATTTAAGTCACCTTGATTATCACTATCCATTAAGGCGATATTATGTAGAATAATATCATCCTGAGTAATTGAATCTCCCGGTCTTCTATTTCGGAAAACATAATCACTCAGTTCATCCCTTAGTAATTTTAGGGCCATCCCAATCATAAAAACAAGCACTATTTTTTGAATGATTTGTGGGGAGACAAATCAAGATTACACAAGGCAGAAATTGCCACTAAAATTGTTTCGCATTCTTTTCAGTTGATTTAACTGAACTGTCAAGAGTATCAAATTTTCAAAAAATAATCTAGTAATACAATCCCTAAAAATGGTGATTTTATTCTTATAAATAATTCGTTAACAACAGGTTAAATAATTCTTAAAATCAAAGTTCTAACACTTTTGACGCTTCTTTTATTAATTGTGCCGTGTTTTTTACCTGAAATTTCTGAATGAGATGTTTACGATGCGATATAGCTGTATGATTACTTATAAAAAGTTTATCAGCTATTTGTTTAGAAGAGAAGCCATCGGCAATAAGTTTTAAAACCTGTTTTTCCCTAGAAGATATTGTCATCAGGTGATCTTTAAAAAAACCACTTCCTCTATGCCCTCCATGAACCTGTAGACAACGTTCTATTTGTTCTTTTTCGGACTCATCAAAAAAATAGTTTATGGCGAATACTTTCCCTTTTAGCTTATACACCAGGATTTCGTGTTTTAGACTAATCGAATTCCCATCCGAGTCTATAATATGATATTGCAGTGTTAATATATCACGAACTAATGGTGTAGAGAAAAAATTGTATACTTTATTCTTAATCATGGATAACTCATTGGGAGCTATAATAGAATACCAAAAATCCCACCCCTCATCGATCAATCTTTGAGCATTATGGCCAAAAACTTTTTCGAAAACTTTATTACAATACAAAAACTTATTTTCCTTAATCAAGTAGATCCCAATGATTAGTTTTTTTGAGAGCTCACAGGTAGTAAATATCTTTGAAATTTCTGAAAAGAAGATTCGTTCATCCACCCCCGAAGGTGCAGAAAATTTAGTGTTTAGGTTCATAAGAGTGATTTGTTTAGTGTGAAAAAATATTGGTTTTGGTTGTTGTTATAAAGTTCAATATTTATTTCCTCAAACACAAGAAACTAACCCAGGGATTTAACTGATTTTATAGGGGGTTTTTCCCTTTTCTAAAACAGAAAACAAAAAACACTTATCATTATTGATATGAAATTCAAAATAGTATTTAGTAAAGCTATCAATAACACCATATGTTTTGATTATCCATGATTAAGAAGCTACCATTCAATTTACAGCAGGGCAGTAACATGCATATCTCTTCGGTCTACAAGAAAAATCAAGACCCAAAGTTATTTGATGAAAGCCTCCATTATTAAAAACTACATCATTTGATTGATATGAATATGTATATGCTATCAGAAGTTTTTTGAAATTAACTCCTATAAAAGGAGTTATGTAATTTAGACTTTGGCTTTTGAAATCCGTTCCGTCAAAAGTTTCTACAGCATCCAAACTTCTTCTGTAAGACAAGCCTCCCCATAATTTTCCAAAATCCATATCGTGATATGCCTTTATATTAAAATCTATAGAAGATTGTTTAATTCCATCTCGATATGAATACAGAACAGAAGGTTCGAAGGTCCAGTCACTATTGCGTTTACTTATTTCATAGCCAATAGACACAAGATAATTCCTTAGGTTACTAGTGATTTGTAAATCTTTATTAACTCCTGAGTTTTCTAGTATATTCTTAGCAGTTACGTGAGCATAGAAATTATATAAATGATAAGAGAATCCAAAATCAATATTAAAATTACTTGAACTTAGTGTAAACCCTGATACCAATAAGTCCCCATCCGCTACAAAACTACTTTGATCATGCCTGTACTGAATTAAACCTGCACTGAGACCAAAGGAAAGCATATTAAGATCCGCTTCGCTTCTGGAAAACATTAAATGATGGGCGTATGTCAGATACCCTCCGGTCTGGGAATAATATCCGTTCTTATCTTGATACACAATTACACCAATTCCTGATTGATCTCCTACTCTACCGTTATAATTTATTGTACCTAATCCAGGGGATTCACCCTGACCTAACCAATTTTTACGTGCTGTTAAACGTATCTGCGAACAATTAGCAACCCCAGCCATAGATGGGTGCAATAAGTAATAATTATCTGTTAGATAATCAGAATATATAGGTAAACCTTCTTGTGCAGTTGTAACTCCCCAACATAATACGACCCAAACTTTAAATATTCCCGTTAAAAATTTCATTTTAGTTTTGTGTGTTAAGTAAGAAAAGTTTGTGCTTTATCGTATTAATGAAAAGTGACCTCGATAGCTTGCAGAACCATCTTTGTATTGAGCGGTAAACCAATAGTCTGTTGCCGGCTGATTTATGTTGTTATACGTTCCATCCCAACCTAAAGGATCATTGGGGTCTACTTGTGCGAGAAGTTTTCCGTATCGATCAAATATAAATATATCCATATCCGGTATGTCAAAATCAGCTATCACATTCCAATAATCATGATTACCATCATTATTGGGTGTAAAAAAATCAGGAAAACCTATAACAAAAATTTCTCTTGTGATCTCTCCACAATTATTTTTATCAAATGCCGTAACTTGATGAAGCCCAAGTGATACATTCTGAAAAACATTATCATCCTGTATAGGGCCTCCATCTAAACTGTATTCATATTGTCCGGAACCAATCACAGTTGCGATAATACTGTTGTTATTTGCAAACTGACCAAAAGACAATTCCAAAATTAAATCTTCAGGACCAGTTATCGCTTCAATACTAGTAGTTGCTACTCCTGAACAAGCAGCTGAAGAACTATTAGTAAAGGTTACCATATACTCTCCTGGTTCCGTGGCTATAATACTTGAGTCAATTTCTTCAGGGATTATAGTTCCGTTAAAAGTCCACTCGAAAGAATAGTCATCAGTACTTAAAAAAGTATCCAAAACAATAAAGCTATCATCCTCAGAAGCATCGATGCAAATACCTCCTGATGGTAATTCCACTTCTCCTTCATTTGTTATATTGACAAAGAATTCGACTTCACTGATACAGCCTCTTGCACTAATTTCTTGTAAATACAGCGTTTGACTAGAAACTATAAGATCTCCAGGGTTTAATTGATTACCTGTACCATTAGGTCCGGTAAAATAACTTTGTTCGGCAATTATCGGTGGCAGAGGGAAGCTTCCACAAAACTGATCAGAATCGCTTACTGGGGCAATCGGATTTGGCAGTGGATTTATTGTAATATTTAATACAGCTTCATCGCTACAATTAGGGGTGGTACCCGACTCCGCATAAATATATATGGTCTGACTAGTAATAATCTCGTCTCCAACATTAAGAAGTGAACCACCTCCATTAGTAGCTGTATAATAATTTCCAACGGTTAAGGAAGGTAAAATATAGCGTTCACAAACTTCTATATCAGTAACAACATCCACTATGGGATTAGCCAAAATTGTTAATGTGACCGGAATACGATTACTAGAACAACTCGTTGCACTTTCGAATGCTTCTGCATAGTATGTATACTCCCCAGGATCTGTTTGAGCAGGGGTAAAAGGAATACCCGTAAATACCGGTGTAACTTCTGTCTCCGAGGTATACCAATTCACTTCAATTCCTGCGGGAACTTCGACGGTTAGTTCTATAGAAAGGCTTCCCTCACAAATTGTTGGGTTATTGGGATTAGTAGGGTTGTTTATCACCCCACAGCCTCCGCAATCAGGAGATGTAATATCAAAAGAATCATTGCATCCATTGTTATCCAGTGAAATAGTAATATTTACTCCTGATGGTATATCTATTATTGCATTACCCGATACAGTTCCTGAACTAGTTGTGATATTAGCCGTATTAGGATTTGGTGTAATAGCAACATTATAGGTAGAACCATCTGAAGAGCAGTTTATAGATTCTATAGTTAATTCAGGAGTATCATTAATTGTTACCTCTATATTGGCGGCATCAGAACAGTTTGTACCACTAACAGTATATGTGTATATCCCAGATGTATTTATCGAAGGGTCAAAGGTTCCTTGATCTCCATTAGTTAGTACACTTGGACCGCTCCATATTCCGCCGGTATCCGGGGTTCCTGATAATAAATCGAATAAATTTACTATAGTATCAGATGAACAGTTATCCAATGTTCCATCACCTCCCGCATTAGAATTACAGCAATTCACCTCATAATCAAATGGAAGTGTTATTGATCTACATCCTGCATTATAAGTAACCTGTACGGTATAGGTAACATTGCTTCCACTCGGGCAGATTTCTATAGTATCATTGGTTTCACCAGGCAATATGACACCGTCTTCTAACCATTGATACGTAAAATCATTGGTAACCTCACAACCTCCACCCTGGTTAGAAGGTGCTGCCGTTAACGTAATGCAAGACCCTGTACAATTAGTTGTTCCTCCGCCATCATTTATGACCATATCAAAACTTAAAGGACAAGATTTACGAACCACCAAATTATCCACAGAAACATATTCAGCCTGTCCTGAATCTGAATCTCCAGGAGTAAAATTACCAACCATTAAGTATTGCTCTCCGCCATCTGCACAAAAACTATAGTTAAAATCCTGGCATTCCTCTGTAATCATTTGTCCACTTGGATTAATGACTTGAGGGGAACCATTTACAAGAGAGCCCGTACCCATAAAAGTTTGTCCACCATTATCATTATCATATTCGACAAATCCGTTTCCTGAAGCATAGGTGTTATTATGAAACCAAAAAGCCAACTTATCGGTATCTGCCCCTCCTTCTGTCCTTCCTCTTCTTGTAGAAGCTCTAATAGAAATACAATATTCTTCTCCTGCTTCTAGAGGTTCATTTAATAATGTCTGAATATATTCTGATTGTTGTCCTCCACTAAAATGAGCCCAGTATCCTACTGACCCAGATCCATCCATGCAACCTATTGATCCAGTATTCGTACAATTAGCAAAATAATCTGAAGTAGGAAAACTAATATCATTATCAATTCTTATAGCGGTACCAAACCAATTCTCTACCGGGGTTTGATCGTACCAAAGTCTTGGTATTTGATTAGTGCTTCCGAATCCTGTGTCTGGAGCGGCACCACAAACGACACTAATTGTAGTTTCAAAATCACCATTAGAAACTATGCTTCCCTCACAAACATCTGTACTAATACAAGGAGTACAATTAGGACCACCACAATCCACAAATAATTCTCCATTGTTTAATATCCCATCATTACAGGTCTCCGGTATCGTACAACTTATCACTATCTCAAAACCATCGGCTACTTCAGTTTCAAACACCCCAGGAGAAATAGCAATAAACTGAATGGTTATACAAGTTGCATTAGTATCATATATATTTTGAGGAGAATTCGTGTTAGAGTCAAATAATACAGCACCGGTGGTATCACTACCTTCATAAATAATTAAATCATCAGTATCCGAACCAAAAGTATTACTTCCTAATCTCAATGCATTTATGGTAAAGTATAGGTCAGTACCCGTTGCAGCACATACGGTCATAGTATAATTAGTCTCAGTATAATCTCCAGATGGCCCTCCATCATCATATATTATTGCATCACAAGTATTTATTGTTGTGTTAGAAATATTAGTATTTTGGGCATAACAGGAAATTGAGAAAAAAACAGACAGCAGTATGTAGCGGCACATTGGTTGGGTTGGGTTGAGTTTGTATAATTTTAGTATATCCTCTATTGAGGTTATATCGTATACAAAAAGATTAGTCATGTCTTTTTGTAAGATTCTATTTTATAAATAACTTGATCAAAACATCAAAAAGAAAATACGCTCTATTTCTTTATATCTTAAAACAAAATTATCTTAAAACCATCAACCAAATCAACATTCATTATCAATGATTATATCTAAAAAAAGTAATATTCACTTATCATAATGTATAGTTGGCTAACAAGTTTTGCAAACGTTTTTGTCTAAAAATTAGTATCGTATTAACAAGCATTTACGAATAATTAAAAAAATGTTAACAATATTAAATAGTTGCCGGTTACTGTTCAACGTTTTAAAAAGTAAATATAAAAAGAAAAGCCTTCCACAATTATGGAAGGCTTTTCATCTTTTTTGGGGTATATTATTATGTAGTACTTGGGGTACTTTTTGGGGTTAATTAGATACTCTCTTTAGTTGGTAGATTAGGGTCTTATAACTAATGTCCTCACATCTAATTTGGTCCCTGATATTCTAAAAAAATCGTATAGATCTTATTATCGTCATAATCATCAAAATACTATCTCTTAAGAACATCGGTGTTTTTTAATTACAATACTAATATATGAAAAAAATAAGATAAAATGCAAATAAAATCGATGAAATACACAAATTTTAACAATTTAACATTAAAAAGATGAATTTAAAGGATCAATTTATTATCAAAACCAGGTGAAACACCATACCAAGCGTATACACTATGCTACACTTATAGTAGCTTATTCATATGAAAACAGAATATCATGGCATAGCTATTCGCGGAGCATACTGTCAAGAGCAGAATTTCTTAAACTGTCTAAGATAAGGGATTATAAATCTGTTGTTTGGTGCTCTACTGGTATAATTTGTTAAAAAAATAACAATCGAATGTAGGTTTAGGGTACCCAAAAGAGTGGCTAACCCACCCTTGGAGCTTGGTATAGGGGCTATCAAAGCTTCGATGGTCGATGGTTTTTGCTAGGTGTTACCGAGGTTTGGACTAGGGTCATCGATGGTTTAGACTACCCCAAGCTATGGTTTGATAGTCCCTGATCGAAGGGTAAAGATACCCTAATCGATGGTTTACCCTCGGATGCATGATGCTCAGAGTTTCGAAGTACCGAGGTTTTGACTACCCTGATCATAGGTTTGAGCTCCGCTACCCTACCCTTAAGGGTGGGTTTTAGGTGTTTTGGTGAGTTTTGTTAACAGTTTTTGTTAAAATTGATTAGCAGGAATAACGAGATATTTTGATCAAAATAAAAACTTCTAAATAATATTAGTTTTTTCATACGTTGCACCACTTAATTCTTTAATTCGTTTCGCTGAGGATAACTGTGACTGGGCTAATAAAAAATGATCCGCCCATAATGACGATCTTTTTTTACCATTAAGCTTTAATGTATATATAGGCTTATTGTTTTTAAGACTTAGTAGGTTAGAAATCCTGAAAATGGTTTAATTTTTTTATCATGAATCGTTTCTTCAGAAAAATAGGAATAATAAATATGGACTCCATGTTTTTTTGATAAACATTTGATCGAACCGGGATAAAAAATAAGAAACCATCTTTCTAACTTAACTAATTAATTTCACGAAATAAATTAATAGTTTAGTACATAAAAATTTAAGAGGCAATAATGTATTCTAATAATTATAATATAAACTTATCTATTCATTTATTATATGACGTTGCTAACTATATTAATATAAAATCTCCATTTTCATAATTACTTTGTTTTTAAAAGATAGTATTGACGGTTCACGTAGTTACGTCAAAAATAACGTAATAAAATCGTATCGATCCCTAGCAGAATATTTAGTTAATTAAAAGGAAACATGAATAGAGAAGAATTATTAAAAGCAATAGATAAAAAATATACAACAATGGGTCAAGACCCCAATATACACCTGGCCGGGTTGTTATATGCAGAACCCATGCAATACTGGGATTATATTCAACTTGATGCATTGTTGGGATTACAAACCAAAAGGACACAATTACCTGATGAGATGGTATTTATCATGTACCATCAGATCAATGAATTAGTATTTAAGATGATCCTATGGGAAATGAATCAGATTTCTAAGACTAAGAATATTGAACCTAAAATGTTCATAATGCATTTAATGCGAGTAAGTAGATACTTTGATATGTTATCTAACTCCTTTGATATTATGAGCGAGGGTATGGAAATTGATCAGTATATGAAGTTTAGAACAACACTTACTCCTGCAAGTGGTTTTCAATCTGTGCAATACCGCAAAATAGAAATAGCATCTACAGAGTTAATTAATTTGATTGATTATCGATTTAGAAAAACTATTAATAGAGATACACCTTATGAACATGCATTTAATCATATGTATTGGCAAGCAGCAGGAAAAGACCATAATACAGGAAAGAAAAGCAAATTGATGATCAATTTTGAAGACAAATACAAAATAGAATTGATTGCGTGGATGAAGGAATACAATACAGTTAACCTCTGGACCAAGTTTAAACAGCTACCGGAGGATTATCAGAAAAATAAAGATTTAATGAATGCCATGCGCCATTATGATCATACGGTAAATATTGATTGGGTCATGCACCATTACAATACAGCGACAAAGTATTTGGACTCAGGTAACGTAAATATAGAAGCAACAGGAGGAAGCGATTGGCACAAATACATGCATCCAAGGTATCAAAGAAGAATTTTCTTTCCAGAACTATGGAGCGAGGAAGAGCTAGAGAATTGGGGAGTTACTAACCTTGAGGGATACAAAAAAATTTCCTAAAGGAATCAAATTATATACTCAATACCATTGTAGATTTTTTGAAATACATTGTTTTATTGAACTTTATACAAAAGTGGTATTATTTTTTTTCCAATAAGTAATTGTGAGAAATGTATACCTATAGACGAAAGTATAATGAGGACCATTGTTTCAGACAACCCATTGATAAAAAACAAAAAGAAATCTGACCCCGTATGATAAACGTTAATTAAAACTTTTAAAAGCATTACAATAAATCCTATTATAAAAAACAAATATAGATGTAAGGACGGTTTTTTGAGCACATAAATAATAAAAGTAAATGCCCAAAACAAACCAAAAATGTATACTACCCATATAAAATCAAAACTTCCTCCTCTTTTTATAAATATCATTGGGTCAAATAAATCTACAATGAATAAATTAATCTCACCTACTAAAATGATAATCAATAAATTAAATATACAGGAAAGAACATGGAATTTTATAACATTATTCATTATATATAGAAATATGTATTGTTTTTGTTGTCTAGTTCTCTAGTTTCACGTGGATTAAAAGCACCATCGCACCTTATTCTACCATCGCCATTGTTTCCTCTTTCTCCTCTGCCCGCTCCAACAGAACAAAAGCCATCATCAGCTATAAAATGATTTTCTAAACTTGTGATGATTTCTACATGTCCTGTACCTATTACTACAATATCGCCAGGCTGAGTTTCTTCATAACCAATTCTTTTCTTTAATGAAGTTTGACCATTAAGTATTTGTCTTGGGTCATAGTAATGTCGATTAGCAGCAGTAAAACTTCGTTGATTATATAAATATATAGAATCTCCAACAAAAACATTACATAACCATATTTTATGTGAACCTGAATTGCTCCAAAATGTGCTATACAATCTACTGTCCCATTCTTGATAAGCTTTCTTTAGTCTAGCTAAATGGTCGTTATTTTTTTTCACATTACTAGCAGTATAATGAAATCCGGATAGAGAAGATAAAGTACTTTTTTGTGAACTTGATAAAGCGCTCCAATCATTCCAAGAAGCAAATGAATTAGGCTTTCGTGTTGATCCAGCTAATTTAGGATTAGGCGAAAAAAACCAATTTTGTTTTTTAGTATGAAAATTCCAATAAGAATCCATGATAGTTTTATTTTCCCCAAGTTTTATTGCTGCACTGGCTAAACTCATAAATTACGATTTGTAATAGTTTTGTTTTCTCACCCAAATATACGAAGTCTACTAACACTTTTTTTTGGGAAATATCCCTAAATTTAACAAGAAATAAATCAACCAAATATAGCTTTGTGAAGTTTGCAAGTTCGTAGGACACACAAGTTACTAATAAAAAGACTTTTAGAAATTATACCTATCCGACTCGGGTAGAAACTATTATCATACTTTTTATTATTCTCAATATTGTATACACAATAGCACAAATCCTCCCTCCAAAATTATCTGTTCGTCCACAAAATTTAAACAAACATCCTCATCATTCAATATTTTATTACATAAAATAATAATTTAAAGTATTATTAATTATAATACCATATATTATGTTAGAAAAACTGTTAAAATCACAAAATGTTCAGGTTTTAAATAAACAAGAACAACGCTCCGTCAAAGCAGGGTCCAACGTTCCTTGTGTAAAATACCCAGGTACTTTTCTATGCGTTACCGATGTCTAAAAGCTAGAACATAAAAGTTGTTCACTCAGTATGTAAACCGAACCGTTTGAGGGCAGTTAGAAACTTTATCATTCTGATAATTAATAATATTCGACTGTCCTCAAACAGATCGTTTATTTGAATTTTTTTTAGAAAAATTGATGCCACAAAACATCGAAAATAAGTTTATATAAAATCATACCCATAGCAATCCCTACTGCTAAACTCACCCAATTTGTTTTCTTCTTTTCTTTCATTGGTTTATTGAACTTTTAGTTTACTATACCCAACGGAAAACATTTCCGCACTATCAGGTTGAATAATTAAAACTATATAAACATGATACAATTTTTCACAACTCCTGTTTTGTTTTTCATCGTTTATTTAGACTTTTGATTTATTATTTTTTTTGTGTTTTCCAAATAGCTTTTAATATGGTAATATGTAGGTTCTACTTCTAAATCAAATTTTTGAAAAAAATAACTAGAAACTTTCGATGGACCATTGTCTTTTAGCATTTTAAACAACATTTTGTTTTCTTTCAAAGCTTCCTCTTTAGATTTTCCTGAATGGTTGATCAAATAGTTATTTTTTTTGTTTTCATCATTTACATTTTTGTTAATCTTAAGCCATGTAATTACTATTACGATACAACAAATTATAAGAATGGGAACAACAAATGGTTGCAAAGCAGGATGTGTTTTCCTAGCAAATTGAAATACATACATAAAGATCATCCATTTCCTATCGTTTTATTGAACTTTTTTATCTATTGGCTTTTTTCTAAACTTTCATGCACAACATCAAGGTATTCTCTCCAAAATTTTTTTTCTTTTTCATTTAGTTTATCATCATCCATTATTAATACCATTTCAATATTTTTTATTATTTCAGTTTTTTCAACGTCTGATAACGCCTTGAGCGTTCTTTCATTTAGGATACCTTCCATTCCATTACTTGTGCTTCCTCTGCCACCACCTCTGGGATAAATTTCAAATTTCTTCAATTTTAAAGCATCTTCTATAACCCTTATACTTTCAGTTGTCTTTTTTATATCCTCCTGAAGCTTTATTGATTCTTCTCCGAAGAAAGACGGAACTTTACTTTTTCTATGATCCATGTTCTCTACCAATCCACAATTAGAAGCATTTAGAGTTATGAAAAATAGAACTAAAATCAATGTTAAATTTTTACTATGTTTCATCGTTTATTTTTTTATTAAAACTTGATAATCTTTTCTGAGATTCAATATTCCATCAATCTCAACGATCTCTTCTATCTAAAACCTAGGGGTATTAACTCTTCTGGAATGAATATTTGAACAAGACATTTAGTGCTAAATGCCTTGTTCAAATTACTTATTAAAGTGTAGCTTTATCACAATTAATAATACCAGATCCATAAGTATTATCATAACCCCGCCTTCCAAGATCTAATGCACTCCTTTGTAATTTATATTTAATTTGCAACGGACTTAAATTTCTAAATCGTTGCTTAATTAATGCTGCTGCTCCAGCAACGTGTGGACAGGCCATACTAGTTCCTGATTTTGAACAATAACCATTTCTTAAAACCGTAGAATTTATATATACTCCAGGTGCAACCACATCCACTTGATTCCATTGTGAAGTTTTTCCTCCTCTACTAGAAAATCTCGCAATTCTATTTTTAAAATCTGTAGCCCCTACTGCTATTGGGCTTGCAAGAGCACTTCCGCGAAGGATTGAATTAGCAGGAGAACATACCCACGGGAAACTAGAACCATAAGAATTTCCAGAAGCGATAACAATAGTTACCCCAGCTGCTTGACATCTTTGAACCGCTTGGGCATATGCTACTATTGGCGCGCTAGCTCCTCCTAAACTCATACTTGCTATATCTATTCTATTAGTGACACACCAATTCATCCCAGCTATAATCCAGGACATATTTCCTCTTCCACTATCATTCAAAACTTTTACAGCATATAAAGAAGCTCCGGGAGCAACCCCGACTACTCCATTATTATTTCTTCCTGCAATAATACCAGCACAATGCGTTCCATGGCTATGCTTGTCTAAATAACTTGTAGATCCCGGAATAAATGAAACTCCTCCTCTAACATAAAGGTCAGGATGTCTTGTTATACCAGTATCCAATACAGCTACTTTTACACCTCTACCCGTAATACCTCTTCTCCATGCATTAGTTGCTTTAACAGCATGTATATTCCATGGTATTGGAATGTATTTATATCTAAAAAATGGAAAAGGTTTAATAGGTTTTAATGGGTTTAAACGCGGATTTTTTATCGGAAATTTAGGTAGTGTTGGTGTAGTTGGACCACTTATGTTTTCACTTGCACCATTACTATTCAAAAGTGATTTTAATACAAAATTCATGGTTTTTTCTGCACCATCTTGAAAATCTGTAGAATCTAAATTATATTCTTCAGGATAGTAATAATTGTCAATTTCTGGTTCCTGAACTATATCGTAGTCATAATTTTCGAATTCATTTTCAAAGCCCTCAGATTCTTGAAAATCTTCCTTAAAAAAGATATCACCCCCATTAATATTTACAGTTATATCATCTTCTATATAATTTTCAACTTCGAGAATACCCATTTCTATATCTTCTTCTACGGCCATAACTCGATCATTTTTTTCTAATTTAGAAACTTCTGATTCGCTTAGCGTTACAGAAGCGACACCTAATTCTTCAAAGTTGACAACATCTTCGTCCATGATTTCTTCGTCCGAAGCTAAAAAGCTATTGCCTTCTTTATAATTTCTTTTACTAAGTCCAAGAATTTCTTGTACCTGTTTTGTTGACACATTACCTTCATGGAAGGTTACGATGTACTTTTTGAGTTGTTTTGTCATGATTCATTACTTTTTAATTAATAACCCATTATTGTTTTTATACAATTTTTACGGTATCAAAATTGCACTAAAATGCTAATAGAAATCAAGAGGAGAATGCTTGAAATTTACGTAAGGGTTTTTCCTGTTTTTTTTGAGAAAAACAAGGTATTTAAAACCTGTATAGATTTGATAATGAAATGTTTATTATTTTAGAGCTGTATAATTAAAATAACATATATTATGAATGATCTTAACACAAATCACAATGAAAAAAAACTAAAGAATTTTATAACTATCCCAGGTAAAGATGTTGGTAACAAAGAGGATGATCCTAATGATATTACACCAATTAATTACCCTATACCTGATAATAAGACGATCTCTGGATCAGGAATGCCTATTACAATTAGACTATTTAGAAAAGTCGTAAAAGCATACTACAACAGACAAAATAAAGTTCATGAACTTTTTAAACATTTTGTTCCCAGGGAAAAACAAAAGGAGACAGCACTTTTAGACCCACATAATGAAATTGTATCCGGGATATACGGACGAGATACTTTACTTCATATTTTATCCCAACCAAGATGTGAAGGCATAAGGTATGTAAACTGCGTTTACAGAAAAGAAAAATCCATTGTGTTATTTGGTGTAGACCGTAATGGGCAGCCAATCGGAGAAAAAGAAAAATCCTCAAAGGATACTCTTCCAAAAAACCTTTTGATATACGAAGTAAAGCAAGAAAGCAAAACTATGTCTGAAATTTTGCAAATGATAGATTCTAAAGAAGAATTTGTCAGTCAAGTTATATTAAGCTAATGTTCGACTTCACAGATATCATATATTATATTTTATTGCTAAGCGCAATTATTTTGAGTCTAATAGCTCCCAAAGATCACTTTCGGGGGCTTATTTACTTACGAATATTATTAATTGTTGGATTTTGTAGTGAATTATCTGTCGATTTAATCAACAGTAATTACAAAGCTGTTCACGCTCCTCCTAGTCCTATTCATTATTTTTATATTCCTTTTGAGTATATAATGTTAAGTGTTTTTTTGAAAAAATATTTAAAAGTCAAATTGGTAAAAACTCTAATTAACTTTTCTTTTATCATTTATGTTTTAGTTGCTCTATATTTTTCAATATTCTACTATTCTTTCGGTAAAGATTATCCTGGTATTATTTATAATTTTGGTATTGGTTTTTTGATTATTTGGAGTTCGCTATTACTCTTCAACTTGGAATTTAATAAAAAGGTGAAATTAATACAATTACCTATATTTTGGATATGTACCGCAATAATAATTTTATATTCAGGAGTGTTTTTTTACAACGGTGTTTATAACTATCTTGTTGATGCTAGAACAGAATTAGCTTACAAATTAAGAAGAAATATAAACTTAAACTTGAATTTTATCTTTTACATCTTATTATGCTATTCTTTTATATGTTCAATACGTCACAAGAAGTCAGCGAAGTCTTCTACTCTGTGATTGGAGGAGTTGTTTTAATGATTTTTCTGGCTACTATTTTTATTCTATCGATAATTCGTTATCAAAATAAGGAACGTAAATACCATGACGAGAAAAAGGCATTAAATGATAAGTTTTCAAAAACCCTACTTCAATCAAGATTAGAAATAAAAGAACAAACTCTGCAACAAATTGGTTATGAGTTACATGATAACTTAGGACAAGTAGCAAGTCTTATTAAAATTCATCTAAACCTATTGTCTTTTGAAGATGAAGATACTGCCAAACAAGAAGTTGACAATATCAAAGAGTTAACGAAACAATTGATAATGGATATTAAACAACTATCAATTAGTCTTAATAGTGAAAGAGTTGTTCAATTAGGAATTTCAAAAGGGCTAGAATTTGAAGTTGAACAGTTAAAAAAAATAAAGAATTTCCAAATTAAGTTAACTAAACCAAGTGAATTCCCAGATATAGATTCTAATACCACAATCATACTTTATCGCATGATTCAAGAAATACTAAATAATACTATTAAGTATAGTAAAGCTAAACGCATCTCTATTGATGTTACTAAAACTGAAAAAAAACTTACATTAGTTTTTAACGATGACGGTATTGGTTTTGATTTAAAAAATAAATTGAAAGAAGGAGGGTCTGGCTTGATTAATTTGAATACCCGTGCTAGATTAATAAATGCCGATTTTAAAATCAAATCAAAAATAGATGAAGGAACGACTATAATAATTGAAGTTCAACTATAAATATCTTAACTATGGATGTTACCATCAAACTTGCTCTTGTAGATGATCACAAATTATTTCGTAAAGGATTAGTAAGTCTTATCAATAAATTGAATCACGACTATTCTATTATGTTTGAAGCAAATAATGGTGTTGAACTTCAACAAAAAATAAATAATAGTTGTCTACCAGATATTATCATAATGGATGTTAACATGCCCGAAATGAATGGTTTTGAAAGTGTCTCGTGGTTACACCAAAATTTTCCAGAGGTAAAAGTACTAGTTGTTAGTATGGTAGGAAAAGAAGAAACTATTTTAAGAATGATAAAATTGGGAGTAAAAGGGTATTTAAGTAAAGATGTAGAACCTAAAGAATTAGGAGAAGCTCTTCAATCCATTTTTAATAAAGGATCTTATTATACCGATTTTGTTACTGGTAAAGTAATTCATTCTATTCAAAATGAAGTCTCAAAACACGAAAGCATTATAGAATTTCATGAACTAAAAGAAAGAGAACAAGAATTCATCAGATATGCATGTACCGAAATGACTTATAATGAAATTGCTGATAAAATGTGTTTAAGCCCAAAAACCGTGGATGGATATCGAAAAAAAGTTTTTGAAAAATTAAATGTAAAAAATAGGGTTGGGCTCGTACTCTATGCTATAAAAGCAGGCTGGGTAAAATTATAAAATATTTATTACCGTTCTAGATAGCATTTGTCAAGAAATTCATCTAAGGAATTAGCTAAATGACAAAACCCAAAACCACCTTTGTTTTATTGAACTTTTGTTTTACTTTTTGTTTCTTCCTTCTTTCTTAATCGAGCTTCTATTTTTTCTTCAGGAGAACCTTTTATCCAAGTTAATGATCCATTTCGTTCATAATGAAAACTTGAATAAAAATGCATCCCGCCCTTCTTAAAATATAATCCATAATGATTAGGAAATGCCTCTACTTTTTTAAATGTGTATCCTCGCAATTCACAATATTTTCTTCCTTTTCTTTCTGCACCCCGATCTCCTAAATAGACTAGCAATTTGATTAATCCTATAAACAGAATGGCCAATAAAATCAAACTTCCTATTATGTATACTATAATCTTTAGAATTGTCATTGAGGCAATCATTTATTTGAACAAAACACCCCATACTCAGAGTTAAACTGAATATGGGGTTTAGTTATAATTTTTTACGTTACTTCTAAATTACTAAAAAAATAGGTTTTATGTCCCCGACTAATTTGTTCTATCTAGGATAATATCTTTTTTTAACTTTTATATATAATTAAGTCTGAGCCTAGATGTAGATTACAATGCCCTAAAAGTTGGAAGTATCATAAAACTTAATTTCTGTAATTAATTTGCATTCTGCCTTGATACTTTAAGACGTTGTTCATTACTAAGATCAGTACCTATACCACCTCCATATATTGTATTTAATGATTTTCTGGTTAATTTATTCTTTTTCAAACTTTCTAAACTTAATTTTTTCATGATTCCTTTTTTAAAGTTATACTTTGTTTATTTTTTGATTCTAACTGTAGCTACTTTTAGGGAAGGCTACACTTAAATTTTAATCATTTTGAGTTTTTTCAGTAATCTAACTATTAATGTTAATAAGAGTCCTTTTGTTACTCAAAATTATCGGTTTTATTGAACTTTTGTTTCTATTAAATTTATAATAATTGTAGAGTTTGTATAAAAGTACCTACCGTATAGGCATCGGCTGCAATACCAAAATATTTAAACACTTTTTCTGGCAACTTCTCTTTTAAAATCTCTTTGTCTTTTGATTCGAGTTTCTCAAAATTCAATATCCAACTTTCTAAATAATCTCTGCCATATTCTGATAAAGCTCTAGAACCAATGTATTTAGTATAACCTTTGCTATTTAACCATTGTTTAGCATTGTATAAATATTCTTTACTAAATTCGTCACCTAATAATTCTGAAATTTCGGAATCAAGATTTCCATTATAAATATCATTTATTCTTCCTTTTGAATCTAAATATAATTTAAATAGTATTAGATGTGAATATAAGTTCCTGGTCTCAATTATTTCTAAAATTGCATTCATCGTTTTATTGAACTTTAAACACTGTTTTTGTTTCTAAACTTTATTAATCTTCTCACGTATATAAAAAATATAATTCCTTATAGTATTAATACAGGAATCGCTATCATACTAAATATTCTTACCATGCATTGCTCTCCTTTACATGTGATGCCTGCGATAATAAAAAGGATTGCAAATGAACAAATCACGCCGCTTATAATAGTTACAATCCAGTAGAAAATTTTCATCGGTTTATTGAACTCTTTTTTTACTAAGTTTTTTTATGCTTCTCCAAATATGATTAATATAATCCCATTATTATACTTTTTCAAAAAAAATCAGTAATTCTTCTATTTCTATCCAAAGCACATTTTCTTAGTATACAAAACAAAAAATAGGGGAAAATTTAATTACCACTTTACATACATCACTGATTTTCAAACGAAAAACAACAAAATACTACAGTTTATCCACATCGAAACTGTTCTTAGCTGATTAGATCGTAATTTAATTATAGTTAATATTTAATCTTAAAACCAAATTATGAAAAATTTTAAATTCACATCATCTCTATTAAACCTAGCAGGTTTAGTAATGATATCCATGTTTGTATTATCTTGTAGTAAAGATGAAGTAGCATCTGATGAAATTGAAAATCAGAACGACAAAGAATTAATTTCTGTTACGCCAGAATTAAATGACAATATTGTCTATTTGAAACCTCCAAAAGGTTTTGAAAGTAAAACCGAAGAAGAGAAACACAATTATTTTAATCAATTATCAGCGAAAGAACATGAATTGCTTAAAGAGAACTATAGAATTTCAGATTATCTGAAATCTCAAGGACTTTTAGAGGATATTGGAGCAAAACTTAAAGACGGAGAATTACTTGATGCCGAAAAACTTAATGGTGTCTTATCGGTCAAACAGTTTGAAGCGCTAAGTATACATAAACCTACTACAAACAAAAACCTTAAAGCAACCTGCACACTATTTCCAACACCATACTGCGTTCTTGGTAGGGCTTGCCCCAGCGATCCTCTATTTGATAGAGCTGTTTTTGAATTAGTCTGTAGAGATGGCGTAATTACAGTATATTACGGGTATTTTTGTAATATTTATTGTACTTAACAATAGCAGTGTAACAACTTTGTGATGTCATTAGGTTAGGCATGTTTGGGAGTAATTAATAATTACTCCCAAACATGCCTTATTTATAATAAATGGTTATAATCAAAATCTATAAAAAATTTACTTAATGTACTCTAACACCCTCCCGATATTTAACAATTTCTCTATCGTTTGGTAGGTTTTCATAAATAATAACCGTTTCCCACTTTCTTTTAAAATGTTGCATGAGCATTTTTCCCAATCTTTTTAATCCTAAGGTTTTGTTGGGTCTAGCATTTCGATGACTTTTATCTAGTGAATAAAAAGTACGACAATTACCATCGTTTTATTGAACTTCAATGCTAAATATAATACCTTACCATTGGTCTATGTTTCGACGTCCTATCAACAATTTCGAAACCTGCATTCTCAAATGACTTGTAATGACCTATCCATAAAAAACCATCAGGAAATTTATCTTGAGTTGGAATTGTTGGATAAGCTTCCAAAATTCTTATGCCTTCTTGTCTTGCATACTCCACCGCTCCTTTCAAAAGCTCGACCGAAATCCCATGCTTTCTGAACTCTTTGGAAACGAAGGTACAAGGTATTGACCAAACCTTTTTGTCATCAATTGGTTTGTGTACCCTAGATCTTTGTAATCTGACAAAGTCTTCTCTAGGGGATAGTGCACACCATGCCACAGGAATATCATCGTAAAATCCAATAAGTCCAACTGGTTTACCATCCCAAATCAACTTTTTGAACGCACTTTTATTTCCACCATTAACTTTTCCTTCTTCATGTTCCGATTTATGTAACCGAAAATGCATACACCAACAATTTGCGCCAGCTCCTTTTTCTCCAAAGAGTTCAAGTAGTTTTTCCCAGTTGTCCCTTCTTAAGGGTTCAACTCGGAAATTGGCTCTGCCTAGAGTGCTATTTGATTTTTCAAAATCCATTTGATAATTCATCGTTTATTTAGACTTTTTGTTTTTTAAAGAAATAGATGTTCTTTTATAACCTAGTTTTTCTTTTTGTTCTTCGTATTTTTGAGATTTAGATTTTATTACAATTATTTTTATTTTTTCAATTTCACTGGTGTATGGATTATAAACATCTTCTAATTCTACATCTAAATATACACCTTCTTCTAATTGAGTACTTCCCCTTTCGAAGGGAATACTATCTACTCTAATGGGGGTATCTTTATTAATACCATGCTCTTCCATTTTTTCTTTTATTGCATCGTTTAATTTTTCTATAGTTTTCATCGTTTTATTGAACTTTAGTGTAAATTAAATATCCTGTAAATAAAAGTAGAATTAAAATTGCAAGTATTACTGATAACCTCTTTTTGCTCTTAATTATTTCTGCTATTAAATCAAGTAGTTCTTCAATCATAGTATATTTAAACTTTTCAATCTATTATTTGGACATTTAATCCTCTATAAGGTTATTAGCTGCAATTACTTTCTTAAAATATTCTTTTGCCAATTCTTTCGCTCCCTTATCATTCATCATATCATAGTCAATAATAAAAGGCTCATCGAGTCTTAAACTATGGGCTTTGAGTATAACTTCCTTTCCATTAAATGTTAGCTCTTGATTAAACCTTATTTCAGCTAACCTTTGTTTTTTAGGAGATAGTACATCAATATCTATATCTATAATAGCCGTTCTAACATTGTTTTCAGTCGATTTTTGAATAAGTTCATCTAAATAACCTGAATTATAATCTATACTCTTAACTTTATTTTCATTACCGTATGAATAATAACATTTAACTGTTTTATACTTATGTTTGATGTTACTAATTTCCTGATTTAAGAAATCAACAAAAGGTTTGAGGAATAATTTTATATGACTTTCCATGAATTATCATTTATTTGAACTTTTGACGTTACGGTATGTGTTGATCACATACGAAATGTTATATGTTGTTTTTATCTTCGTCTATAAACACATTCTAAAAATCCAACATTTAATTCTTTCTTATTTTCTTCAAACTGTGCTTGTCTTTCTTGTGGATCAAAAATTTGATATTCATCTAATACTTTTTCTGTCCACTTTGTTTGCATTTCTCTTGTAAACTTAGATCTAATATTCTGGACTGTATTAGAGAAAATCATTCTTTCGAAATGTTTTTCGTCAAACAGTTCGGTAAAATCTTTTTCTGTAAAAAAATGTTTATAATACTCGCGCACTCCTGGATCTGAGGAATCACTATAAGAATGCAATTTTGAATGAACTCTGACATAAATTAAAGAACCTTTTTGTGTTCTTGAAATTATCTGAGATATGATTTTTTTAGATTCATTGATTGAGAAAAAATGTAAAAAATCAGATGCAATTACTAAAGAAAAAATCTCTTGGGGAATTTCTTGCTCTGGAATTGTAATATTCAATAAATGCAGTTTTCCAGCATTTTTTCCAGTGTATGATTCAATTCGTTTTTTTAATAGATTTAATTGAAACTCTTCATTGTCAATTGCAAATATTTCTTTTCCAGTTTTTGAAAACTCTACCAAAAAATTACTTTGTCCGCAACCTAATTCAAGTATTGGTCCGTCAATGAATTCCTCTTCAAATTTTCTAAGTAAATTATGGCTTTTATGAATCATTATTTCATTAGAGAATATCTCGTTATAAAGCTTCCAATAAATTCGTAAAGTTTCGTCCATAAATTATACGGTTTGGTTTAAGATTGCCTACAATAATATAATAAAGGACATGTCCTTTATGTTCTATGCATTTTTATATTAATGAAATATTCTATTTATCGTTTTATTGAACTTTTGTTTTAAAGATTATCATATAATGTTGCTGATCATTTACTCTAATTTAGAAATTTTAATAGATTACTTAATAATAGACTTTTTTATGATCAACTTCTCCTATTTTCAATATTTCAGAAATTACCATCTCTATTCTGGACATGTCCTTTGTGTTATGGGGCAAGTTAACTTCCCATAAGTTAAATATTACTGAATTAAAAAGGTTACCAAATTCTACGGTCGTAACCGTACCATCCGTTCCCATGGTAAAATTATTCGTCAAATTATTTATTTGTATGTTTTCAAGTAATGTTTGAATTTTTTTAAAGGAAGAATTGGATATATACTTTATGTTATGAAAGTCCTTTTCTTCATAACTATCTTGATTATTATTTTTTCTTTTGTTGTGTATCTTTGGATTCTTGAAAATTTTTACTTCAGTTGAATCTAATCCTTTACTCAGTTCAATTGATATATCGTTATTAATAATTAGTGTGCCTTTTATATTTAGCTTAATGTTAAAGACTCCATTTAAGGGAGAACTTTGAGACAAAACTCCGGTTGATATTAGTAAAATAAAAGTGTAAACTATTTTGATCATTCTTATCGTTTATTTGAACTATTAATTTAATAAATTTTATACTTTAGAAAGCTTTATACCAAATTTAAGAAGGTAATAATTTCCAACTCCAATTATCCCAGTTATAAAAACATATGCCGAAAGTTCTCCCCAATGATAGCCATTGTTAGTTTTTATCACCATAATCACAAGTTTAAAAATTTCAGGTAAAATTGATAACAATGCCAAGTATACAAATAAGCAGATTATTATTATAACAACGCCCAAAATCTTATACATCATGAAGTAAGGTTTTTATAGTTTATTTGAACTTTTACGCTAAATATATGAATCGAAGCAAGGTAAGCACACCTGAACCAATTGATCTATCTGCTCATTTTTATTTCGTTTAGAACTTATAAAAATTAGCACCTTTGCAAAAAGAAAATGACCTTTCGATCTTGTACAAAATTGCTCTGATTTCATATATAATATTAGTATTTCGTTTTTTAAGGGATAAATATCAGTCGTTGTTTTACTTTATTCTTATCTAAAACCCAAACAATTAAGTATCCGCCAGCACCATCACTATTCCATTGATGTATTATATAATCCTCTTTGTTTTTGTTTATAACGAAATCATTATCGCATTCAAAAATATCCTCAAAAAGAACATCAGGAATATTTATGTTTTTACCATCCACTGATGCATTGATTTGACTAACTTGAATCTTGGGAATATTTCCGTCAGTACCATAAAACCTTCTACCGTTAATTTTAGTTACATATTTTCCATCATAATTAGTGATTTTATTTTCAAAATCAAATTTTTGAAGCTTATAACTGAAAGAAAAACGATTCCCATTATACGCTTTTAGTTTTTCTAGTGGATATAAACGACTTTTATGGATGTACCCTAATAATAGTTGATCATTGCCTGATTCTATAGAAAATTTATTCTTAAAAATATTTACAGCTATCCAATTAGAATTTTCCGCGGTATCCGAATCCTCATATATAAATACTTCTGAGTCTTTTAGCTTGTATATGACCTTTGAATTAATATTTGGCTCTTTCCGAACATTTGTATAGCCATCCTTATCTTTTATTATGGCTACTTGTCCATAACTACAATTGCATAAAACTATGAACGTTAATATTAGAATTTTCCTCACTTTAATGAAATATAGTTTTTAATGAATGCTAATGATAGGTGTAAGAGAGCTTTAGCGTCGTTGATTAAATCGTTTTGCGAAGCGATAGCGAAGGCAAACTATTTTATCAATGCAATCTTACACAATGTTGTCTGCTGTTTTATTATTTTTTTAATCCGATTACATCTTCACGTATTTCTTTGCGCCACTTTTTCCCATACTTTTTGTCAAGATATTCAAAAACGATTTTGTTGTATTCATAAAGGCTTTCCTCAGAAACTGCTTCACATCCAAATTCAACGAATTTTAGCTTGTACTTTTTAGAGAATTTTTCGTCAGACTGATAGATTACTGGAGCTATTCCGCCAGATAATAGTATATTAATTTCACCAATCTTTATATGATCAAGAGCTTGTTGTCGATTTACTCCAAATCTTGGCTTGAGAACAATGTCAAAATTTTGTTCAGTTACTTTTCTCACGTCAATTATCTTTTCTACTGTTTTATAGCCTAAATCGGAAAAGCTAATCTTTATAAGGCTGTCATTTTTACGAGGCTTATAGTTAAGCTTAAAACGTCCATTTTCATTTGTTATCCCTCCAGTTGAGTTAACCATTATAAAAACATTTTTTAAAGGATTTCCGTTTACTTCAGATAATACAATTCCTTTAATCAGAACTTCATTTTCTTTTTCATTTTGTGAAAATCCGATTATTGAATGTAGAAATAATATTGTCAGGAAGAGTTTTTTCATATGTTGTACAACGTTTAATGTAAAATGCGTTAAAACGCATTTTACATAGTGTTGTGTTTAGTTTTTTATAAAAATTGTTGCTGTGTAATTCTTTTTTGTCCAAATTCCTTTTTCAGCTTTTTTTTCTTCAAAATTTTCAAATAATCCATAGTCGGATTCTATAGTCATAGTAAATTGATCCTTATTTTTTATATTAAATTCATTAGCGGTATAGTAGAGTCTATATTCACTGGGCTTTCGACCGTTCAAAATCTTTTTTCTTATATACTCTGAGATTGCCTTTGGGTGTTTAAACTTTTTTGTTTTTGGAAATTTAATATTAAAAACACCTTCGAATTTGAAATTAGGTTTATATACAAAAAGTAACTTTTCGTCAGTTCTTAGTTTTTTATAGTCTTCATCAAATTGTTCTGGAGAACTATAATTCTTTTTACTAAAGGTATATTTGAATCCAAATTTTTGAGCAATATTTAGTATTTGTTCAGCATTAAACTCATAAGATTTGCTCTCGGTTCGTATATACGAATACTGAGGATTAAATGACCAAACATTAATTATCTTATCTCCTTCTAAAAGCCTAATATGAAACTCATTTCTTGTTGCTTGGTTTTTTACTTCTTTTCCTTTTACGATTATTTTGGATATTGAATCTATAGTTCTTAGATCCTCTAATATAAAATTATATTTTTCAAATGTTTTTTCTTCATCGTAATGAGGATACATTCCAATTAACCTAATGTTGTCGCTTAAATTGAGTTTCTCAAAAACTATTTTTTTTTGAGAAAATGAATTTATAGATAAAAAAAAGAAAAGAATTGTTAATGTAATTTTCATATGTATTATTTGATTAAACACAATGTTTAATATATGTGTCGTAGCGGGGCAAAATGTTACCTTGTTTTTTGATTTTTCTGCGCATTGGTTGCTAACTTTTTCATAGAGCAGGCATTGCGCCTTACCAAAAATACAACAACCAATCGATTGATCACTTAGTTGCTATGTTCCCTTATATAATGTTAACAACATTTATTTTTTTAATAATTCTTTTAACTTTTTAAATTCACCCCATTCATTAGTATCCTCAAAATTAATCGTAAAACAGGTGTACTTATAATCCAATTCAGGTAACTTTAGATGACTTTCCATTTTGGCAAAATATCTGTTCATTGCATGACTAGGTAAATGATTATTTTTCATGCTCTCCAAAAATATTTTATTAAGATAATTCAAAATAGCTTTTTCACCCTTTTTGTCAATACTTAGAATTTCATTTTTTACAACTTTAAGTTCTTCTACTTTTTCGCAACTATTACAAATTCGATTATATTCCAAAATTGTGGCCTCTAAAACTTCATTTTTCTTTCTTTTGATCAATATTTCTTCTTCGTGACCTCCAAATTCACCGAGATCTGGGAAATAGGCTGTTAGAGTTAAAACAGTATTTTCAGAAATTTTATCTAGAGATTGATTTTCAGAGCCAGATTTAGATTCCAGAATTTCAGATTTATTCTGCTGGCAATAAACATTTGTAGAAATAATAAATAAAGTAATTAATGTTATTCTCATATGTTCGTTAAGATACAATTGGTTGTAACGCTAAATATAACAAACATCGTTGTCACGAAGGGCAACTATGTTTTGATAGTGTTGTAGATAGTTTAATTTTTTTCTAGATCTTTTATTTTTAGTTTTTTCGCTTTTTTCATAGCTTCTTTATAAATTTTATTCCCATATTTTTTAAAAATCACTTCATCCATTTTTTCGTTATAGCATATTTCGAATTGAGAAGGTAAACATCCAATATATTCTGTTTGAATATTGAATTCATTATTTAAAACATATTCTAGTTTTACATTACGTCCATCTCCCCTCGCTACCGCTAGTCTGCGACTAGTGGCATCATTTTTTGGTTAATCCTAATAAATAACCATAACTATCAATTTTTAAAACTGTATGATCATCCTGATAATTTCTAGCACTGCTATATTTCCAATCTATGGGATCTGTAACAAAACCCGATGCTACCGGATTGTTATGGATATAGTCGATTTTTTGTTGAATTACTTTGTCGGTCCATAACTCTATTGGTTTGTTATGTTGCTGCCAAAACTGCCTTTTAGTTACTGTGGGGTTCTTTTTGCCAGCTTTTTCAAACATCCACAATAACCATTCTTTTCTGCTTTCTTGTGAATTTTCTTCTATAGCTTTAATTACTTTTTTGGAAGTATATTTCTTAAAATCTCTGATAAGACCCGAAGGATCATCATTTGTGGATCGAAAAACCAAATGTACGTGACTAGGCATAAAACAATATGCATATACTTCCATTCCTTTCTCTTTTCTACAATACACTAAACTTTCTACTAACAATGATAAGTATAGTTCTCTAGTGAAAATATCGATCCAATATATAGTTGCAAAACTTACAAAATACAGTCCTGATGTATTATGAAACTTATAATTTCTACTCATTTTAGCAAAATACAAAAAGCTATCATATTTCTAATGATAGCTTTTATTTGTAATTATTGTTACTTTCTTACTCAGAACGCCACTAGTCACAGACTAGCGGGAGCGGGGGAGTCCTTTTGTTACTCAAAATTATCGTTTTATTGAATTTTTAATTTATTATTTCGCTAGTCAGAGTTTTAATGTGCTTTTTATAGGGCGTTAGGTTGTTGCTTAGTTTTTCCAATAGTCGTAAGCTGTTAAGTAATTATTTCCAGGATCTAACTCCTTGAAGTTATCCCAATTTCCATTTTCTTGATAGTCCGTAATACATCTGATAAAGGAATTGAAGTTTGAAAACCAAGGTCGATGCGATATTGCATCCTTTCCTGCTCCACAGTTGCTCATTTCGAAAAGTACAATCCGAGGATTATTTTGATCTCCATTCATGTCTAAACATATATACCATTCATCGTTATACAGGCCGAATGGAATTAACCCTAAACCTAAAATATTGGAGGATAATCCAATATTAAAAAAGTAGTCAGACAGAGATGATAATTTACTATTCTCTCTATTTCCGGCTATGAAAAGCCCTCCGGTATCAAAATCTTTTTCAAGTGAATAATATGACTTATAGAACTCCTTAAAAGGAGTGGGTAATGATAAATTAAGCCTACGTTCGATGGGTTTAAAATCTTTTTCACCAATTTCACTAGGTTTCATTACTTTTTCCCAATAATTATCTTGTGTAAGTCCGTATTCTTCGGCTTCAAATTCCAAATAGAATTCTTTCATTTTGGAATAGTAAGTTTTAAAAAATGATTCAATTACATTCATTTCTATCTACAGATCTATTTATGTAATCTAACAAAGGACAAATCCCTTATTATTCTTGTATTTATTTTTTTATACAATCAGTTTTATTGAACTTTACTTTATTTAATACATTCTCTTAGCCAATACAGATATGATAAAGTTTATTATGAAAATGATTATCATACAAGTATTAATAATAACTATCCAATTGACACTGAAATAAAACAACTCATAGATCAGAAATGAGGATAATATAAGAACCAAATGCATCCCTGAAAAATACTTGTTAGATTTATATCGCCTAAGAGCCAAAAATCCATAACCAATTAATACAATCCAATTGAAATAACTAAACCAATAAATCCAGTTAGATGCGTCCCAAAACCAACCAAGTGTTTTGTTTATACCTGTCTGATGTCCTCTATCCATAAATACGGACAACGTAATAAGTAGTAATATCAGAAAAAACATTCTTTTTTCAGTAAGATTAGTAATAGACATTATCGTTTTATTGAACTTTTTAAATTTCTCTATTCCTTTTTAGTTTTCTCGTCTTTTTAGGTATTTCATAAATACTTTCGATTATCGTTTCAATAATTTCAATAGCTATTTTAAGATCCTTTTTAGAGGGCGTTTTCAATTCGTGAATTGCTTTATCTCCTAAAAATTTGTGTTCGTGAAGTGCATCAGAGTTGTTTTTTGATATTATTCCTTTTTCAAATAAGCCATTTATTTTACCGCCTAAAGAATTAGAAACCTTACTCTTTTTTACTCCATCTTCTTCCCAATAAACTGTTCCCTTTACAATATCGTTTGACTTGCAAATATTTTCAACTAAAGCTCTTGTGCCTGCAGCACATAATATCAATAAATTACCATTATAGCATTCAATGGTTTCATAATATATTTGTCTTACTGAGTATGGAGCAGCATAAAAGTCTTTATTAATTATTGAATCAAAATCTCTGCTTGGATACAAACTTTCATTTAAAATTGCACCGTTTTCGTCAACATCTTCCGAATTATAGTTTTCTTCTCTAAATGAGATTCTTTCACACCCTAGACATTGAATAATTTGGTACATAGAATTCCACCAATATAAATCTTCTGGATAGTAACTCATAGGAGCTTCTCCATTATCTTCTACTTCTTTTAAAACGCCGTGAATTGTGTCTACTTTACAAGTTGCACAATAGACTTTTAGTTTTTCTTTTTTAGAAGTTACCATCTTTAATTAAGATATAATTTATCGTTTTATTAATTTTTTTATAGATTAAAACTTTTTTTGAAATTACTAAAATGCTTTAAATCCCTTATAGTAGTTGAAACTTCTCCGTCCATATAGAATACTAAAATATAACCATCTTTAATCAAATCTTCTAAAACCTTAAGATATTTATCTACATGTGGATTGTAAGCCATATCATGTATGGTAGCAATTTCGAATTGAATTTTTTTAACTGGGTGCATAATTATCGTTTTATTAGACTTTTAATCTAAGTTATAGTAATCTTTGTTAAGTCTTCTAATGTCCGTACTTAAGTTTTGCATTTGATCAGCCATAGATAACAAAACTGTTTTAGCCATTTGTAATCTAGATTCCACATCTGCATCATTATTCCCTATATGATCAATAGCTTCTCTCAAACTTTCGAAATACTCTTTTAATTCTTCTTCCATCGATTTATTGAACTTTTATTTTAACGGTTAGTGTATGGAGCGGACGCAGCAATAGCAAGTCTGATCTCATACACATTGTTATCGGCTAGGTTTTATGTCATGCCTTTGATTTTATTTAAGTGAATATCATCTAAATAGTTAATCACTTGTAATGTATATTTTGCAAAATTTTTGAGTTCCGCTTCTGAAATATACTTCATTTCTTGAAGACTTGATATACTTCCATGTGATTCGTGATCTGATATTCTTTTCAAATGGTTTAACCTTTCTATTGCCATTTGTTTATTGAATTTATTTCCTCCAACTGTTATTTCATAGTCATCAATTTCACCTAATTGACTGACCATCTTCCTAATAAGGTGAGTAAAAGTTGGCAAGTAATTAAAGTCATCTTTAATAGTGGCAAGTTTGAAAGAAAGAAATGTTTCCATTACGATTCTAATGTAATTAGGAAGGTAGTTTTTTGCAACATTGTATTCCGGAATTCCTTTAGACTTGAAATTCATTATTTCTTGCAACTTTATTATGTAAGTATTCGTGTAATTGGTTAAAGAAGAGGGCAGTGAATCTATTTTAGGGCGCTCCTTTTTTATGTAAAAATCTCTACACTTATCTCTAATTCTTTCATTGGTTTTTAGATTGTTATTCAAATATTTTGCAAAGCTATAGTTGTGGCTAAAGAAAAAAACCTGTTCTGGATATTTCTCGACTTCAGGAAAAGAATAAAAGAAGAATGAATCAATTAAATTAGCAGTTTGAAATAGTCTATTTTCATCCAAACTGGAAATCGGATCGTCAATCACAATAGTTTTTCCTTTAAATCCATCTTCTTCTCCTTCTAAAACTTCGGCTCTAATTTTACTTATGAAATAGGAAAAAGCTAAAGAAGTTTTTTCCCCCTCACTTAATGTTGCCTTTAGGCCTTTCTTCGGTTTTCCACCTGATTTATAATTTATAATTAAGTTGTCATTTGCTGCTTTGTTTCTCTGTATAGAAAAATGATCGATTCCTAAATAGGATAAATAAATATTTACAAATTTTGATTCGGCATCAAGTTTTGAAACTTCTGAGGCTCTTTGTGCAGTTAGAAGATCAGTTTCATTTTTGATTTTATCATCGACCCTATTGGCTTGAGTTGCTAATTGAAAATTTAATTTCTTCGATGGCTTTAATACTTTGTTGAGATCTTGATTGAAATCTAAAGTTGTAATAGTTGCAACTTTAGATTTCAACTTACTCAAGATGTCCGCTAACTTTACTGATTCAAGTTTATTTCTCTCTGAATCTATAAGTTTTTTTATTTCCCTAATTCTATCATCTATTTGTGAGAGATATTGATTTAAATCACTGCCTACTAATTCTTCATGATCAACCTTTTCCGATAATGACTTTCTTTTGTCACTTAGTAAAGAAGATAATTTTTTTTTGTCTATATCTACTTTTTCCTTTGTGATTAGTGCCTTTGAGTAGTTATAGGTAATACTAAGGTCTTTTAGATCAGCGATTATTAGCCCAAAAACCTGTTCTGTTTTTTTATAAGAAAGCTGTTGAAGGTGATTTTCGCTATTCTGAATACTGTCTAATAGTTTAGTTGCATTGTCATTGAAATACTCTGAATACTCATCAATGATATCTGAAATTCTATCAGAAATGTCAGAATCGCAGAGTGGACATTTTTCTTTCGAATTTTCTTTAAATAAGTACAAGTACCTTCCTGCATTTCTAAACCAATTTGAAGGAGTGAGAACCTCATCTTGTAGGTTCCTTTTTTCAATTTCTCTAGTTGCTAATTCAATATTATTCTTGATTCTTTCACCTGTTACTTCCTTAACATTAGTTTTGAGAATGCTTTTTATTACATCAACTATTTCCGGGTCATTGTTGATTCCTTGAAGCTGGATTTCGATTTGTGAAATTTTATCAAGGGAATTACTTTCTTCATCTTTCTTTTTATAAGATTGATATAGTTGTTCAAGTTCTAATTTTGCGGTAGCTAAATTTTCGTTACTATTTGCAGTTATATCCGGTTTAACATTTGTTAATCTTGGACCAACAACTCGTTCTTGAAACTCTTTTTTATAGATGCCCCAAGTGTTATCAAACTTCGTATTTAATTTTGATGATACTTCTTGAATGTAATCTAATCTGGCTTTAAGTACTCTTAGATGTGCATCAATTACATCTATTTTTTTGTTTGTTAATTTGATAGTTGCATCAAACGAAGAGATATTTGCATCAGTACCATTGAAAATATGTTCAGTAATGAAGTTTGTATTAAAAACATAAATGTCCTTATTAATTTTAGAAATATTGTTCTTAGTAATTTTTCCTTCTGAGGTTATGATTTCTATTTCAGTATTCGTTTCAAAATACTCTTCAATCAATTCATTCTTATTAGGACAATGTTTTGAAAGGCAGTAAAGAAGATTACTTAATGTAGATTTTCCAGTACCATTAGCACCGTAGAAAGTATTGACCACATCAAAGCTTTTCAGTTGTTCTGGCTTTTCATATTTCGAGAAGCAACCTAAGTTTTCTATTTTTTCTATTGATTCTATCATTTTTCTATCTTACTCCCCAATAACAATTATATAGAGGATATATGTCCTTTATATGCTATGATTTTTTTATACATAAACACCCCATACCCGAAGAAATATCTTCAGACACGGGGTGGTTTACAATTTTTGTTGTTTCTAAATTAGTAAAATAAAATCAAAAGACTATTTTTTCCCTTAATTTTTTATACTACGCCTTTTGCAAATCAAATTTCTGAGATGGGGTACTTATATGTGTATATCCAAATAATATACTGAGGTATATTTAACTATCTAAAAATACACTTAAAAATTATACTAATAAAATAAATTGTGGGGAATCATCCACCTGTTATTAACTGAATAATGTAATAATCTGGCACTTCTTTCTTATAGAGCATTGTAGTTGTTTTTGGATTCCTGCCTGTGCAGGAATCTATTCAGATAGCTAGAAATGTAGATTCCGCATCAAGTGCGGAATGACAAATCTGGTCGAAAAAAGTTTATAAAAACTAAAGTAATTGCAATGAAATCGCAGGGTTTTTACCCTAATCTGAGACCAATAAAAAACCCCAAAAATCTAAGGATTTTGAGGGTTAGTACTGAAGACGGGACTTGAATCTACCTGGCTAACACCAGTTAGACAGGCCCGTACTAACTGATAAAATTTTTTCTAATTCATCTTTTGCCTGCTGCCGATTTTAAGTATTTCTCCCTTTTCCTAGCTTCAATCCTATTTGGATATTCTTCCTTAAAAAGAAGTGTAAAGGGCCTATATGGAGCGGTACTCTTATTATAACCTTTATTATGTTGCAGAACTCTACGATCCAGATTATCAGTCATCCCAACATAAATCCAATCTTTTACTTCACTAAGCAATGCATACACAAAAATCATAAGCTATAAGACTAAAATAAAAAACCCTCAAAATCTAAGGATTTTGAGGGTTAGTACTGAAGACGGGACTTGAACCCGTACGGGCCTTACAGCCCATTGGATTTTAAGTCCAACGTGTCTACCAATTCCACCACTTCAGCTTGGTATAAGTTTCTCAGAGCGAAAGACGGGATTTGAACCCGCGACCCTCACCTTGGCAAGGTGATGCTCTACCCCTGAGCTACTTTCGCAGTAATTTAAGAACTTTGCAATTCGTTATTGCGGATGCAAATTTAAAACAATTCTAGTAATACCAAAGTCTTTTTGCAAAAAAGAATTGAAAATATTTTTAACCTACAGTAAATCAAAAAAATAAATTTAAAAAAATCACATCACTGATAAGATCCCGTTCTTCAACAAGATTTGCCTGCCTGCCGGCAAAGGTAGGCTCAACTAACTATTTTGAATGAGTTGCTTCGCAACTTTCCAAAACAAAGTTTCACTAAACTTGAGAAGCTTTCTTCCTGGTTAACATACGTTTAATCTCATTAAGTTTCATTAAGGCCTCCACTGGAGTCAACGTATCAATGTCGATATCCAGGATTTCTTCTTTGATTTCTTCCAGCAATGGATCATCCATATTAAAGAAACTTAACTGCAATTCATCATCTTCCTGTATGTCCTTGATTTTATCCGTTAGTTCCTCACTACTATGCGATTTTTCGAGCTTTTTAAGCATCTTATTTGCCCTATGCAATACTTGCTGTGGCATTCCTGCCATCTTTGCTACATGGATACCAAAACTATGTTGACTACCACCCGGAACTAGTTTACGCAGAAAAAGCACCGTATCTTTTAATTCTTTGACAGAAACATTATAGTTTTTAATACGACCAAAGGTCTCGCACATTTCATTCAATTCATGATAATGTGTAGCAAATAATGTCTTAGGCCTTGCAGGATGCTCATGCAAGAATTCACTTATCGCCCATGCAATAGAAATTCCATCATAGGTACTGGTTCCACGACCGATCTCATCTAGTAACACTAAGCTACGATCCGAGATATTATTAAGAATACTAGCCGTCTCATTCATCTCTACCATAAAAGTAGATTCACCCATCGAAATATTATCACTAGCGCCTACCCTGGTAAATATTTTATCCACTACACCTATTTTGGCTTCTTCGGCAGGAACAAAACATCCCATCTGAGCTAATAACACAATTAGTGCCGTCTGTCTTAGAATTGCAGACTTACCACTCATATTAGGCCCCGTAATCATAATCATTTGCTGATCGTCTCGATTCAGCAATACATCATTGGCGATATATTGTTCTCCAGGTGGTAATTGTTTTTCGATAACCGGATGACGCCCATTTTTGATTTCCAAATCATGAGACTCATCAATAAAAGGCCTCACATATTGATTTTCCTGAGCAAGCTGAGCAAAAGAACACAAACAATCTAATTGTCCAATCAAAGCAGCATTGAGTTGTACAGGTTTAATGTATTCATTCATCCACACCACCAGATCATTAAACAACTGCTGTTCTAGAGTAAGAATTTTTTCTTCAGCACCAAGGATTTTGGCTTCATATTCCTTTAGTTCTTCAGTAATATAACGTTCTGCACTTACCAATGTCTGTTTCCTAATCCATGTATCAGGCACTTTGTCTTTATGCGTATTTCTGACTTCGATATAATATCCAAAAACATTATTAGAAGCTATTTTTAAGGAAGTGATCCCGGTAGCTTCGGTTTCGCGTTCCAGCATTTTATCTAGATAGTCTTTCCCTGAAAAGGCGATAGACCTCAACTCATCTAATTCATCCAGATACCCATCAGCAATAGTATTTCCTTTTAAAATATTTACAGGAGCATCTTCATTTAGTGTTTCCTTGATTTTATTTCGGAGTAATTCACAATCATGCAAAGTATCACCTATAACTTTTAACGCTTCATTATCACTTGTAGAAGCTTGTGCTTTTATGGGAACAATAGCCTCCAAAGAATTCTTTAGCTGGATTACCTCTCTAGGGCTTACTTTTCCTGTGGCAACCTTAGAAATCAAACGTTCGATATCACCTATCTGTTTAATCTGATGTTGGATTTTTTGGTGTAAAGCCGTGTTATCCAAAAAATACTGAACTACCTCGTGTCGTTTCTGTATAGCAGAAATATTCTTCAGAGGTAAGGCTAACCATCGTTTAAGGGTTCTCCCACCCATTGGTGATATAGTTTTATCCACCACATCCAAAAGCGTAACTGCCCCTGAAGCATTAGCATGATATAACTCTAGATTGCGAATCGTAAAACGGTCCATCCAGATGTATTGATCTTCTGCAATACGCTGAATTGAAGTAATATGCTGTAATTTATGATGTTGGGTTTCTCCTAAATAATGAAGAATCACTCCGGCAGCAATAATTCCTTCATTTAAATGATCAACTCCAAAACCTTTTAATGTTTTTGTACCAAAATGATCATTCAGGGTTTCCTGAGCATAATCCGTTTTAAAAACCCAATCCTCTAGAAAAAAGGAATGATAATCCTGCCCAAAATCATGATAAAAAGATTGTTTTTTAGGCTTGGTGATCAATACTTCACTAGGTCTGAAATTTTGCATCAGTTTATCTATATGCTCTACATCACCCTGAGCAGTCAAAAACTCACCAGTAGAGACATCCAGAAAAGCAATACCCAGTGCTTTCTTTCCGTAATGAACGGCACACAAAAAATTATTGGTTTTGCTTTGCAGTACTTCATCATTCAAAGCTACTCCGGGAGTTACCAGTTCGGTCACCCCACGTTTTACAATAGTTTTGGTTTGTTTAGGATCTTCTAATTGATCACAGATAGCTACTCGTTCTCCGGCTTTTACCAGTTTTGGTAAATAGGTATTCAAAGAATGGTGTGGAAATCCTGCCAAGGCAGTTTCCTGATCACTACCATTTCCTCTTTTCGTCTGAACAATATTCAGAATAGCAGCTGCTTTAATGGCATCTTCTCCAAAAGTTTCATAAAAATCTCCAACTCTGAACAACAATAATGCATCAGGATATTTTGCCTTAATCGCATTGTATTGCTTCATCAACGGAGTCACTTTCTTTTCTTTTTTAGCTGCCATTCACCATCTGTTTTATAACTTTTGCTAAAGTAGGTATTCTCCTTTTTTTTTAGAAATGTTGCTTTTAGGAGTTATTCATATTTATTCACATTCTAATTTTAAAATTAAAAAATAATGCAAACCAATGGCTATTCTTTGTGAACAAAATAATCAAGCAGTACCTATGCTCATTATTTTGCTCTCTAAATACTATTAATCATATCTAAACGTTTTATATAACGACTCGTATCACACTGGTAAACAACCAAATAAAATTGATTACTATCAAAAACTTAATTTAGAATAAATACATATTTTTGAAGTAATATCAACACAAATCTACTCAAATCATGAAAGCAAGAAAACATGTATTTCTGGGCATCCTAATGTTTATAATGGCAATTCAGATCGGATGGACTTCTACTGAAAAGTACCGCCTTACCTGGAGAGAAGACCCTGCTACAACTATGGTTATTGGATGGAACCAGATAAGTGGCTCAAATCCTATAGTATATTATGGCACCACAGACTTTGGAACTAACTATAACTCATACCCTTCTTCTAAAACTGTAGATAGAACGGTTTCTAAAAAAGGGATGAACAATAATTTTGCGAGACTAACAGGACTTCAACCCAATACTGCATATTATTTTGTAATTAAAGATAATGAAGGCGTTTCTGAAAGGTTTTGGTTTAAAACTGCTCCTGACGATCCTAATACCAGATTATCAATAGTTGCAGGAGGTGATTCCAGAAATAATCGGACTCCAAGACAGAATGCTAATAAAATAGTTGCCAAATTAAGGCCTCATGTAGTATTGTTTGGTGGAGATATGACAGACGATTCCACAAATTCTCAATGGCAAAACTGGTTTAATGATTGGCAATTAACCATTGGATCTGACGGAAGAATGATTCCGGTAGTAGCGGCCAGAGGTAATCATGAAAGTGCTAACGATATCAGAGATTTATTCGATATCACAACCGCTGCCGGAGGAGAATATTATGCTTTAAGTTTTGGAGGGAATTTGATACGAACATATACCCTTAATACCGAGGTTACTCCTGCAGGTACTCAGGGCACCTGGCTTGAGAATGATTTGACAGCTCATGCAGCCGGTCATTTCTGGGCGGTCGCACAATATCATAGAGCAACCAGACCTCACCAATCCGGAAAATCAGAGCAAAATGATCAGTACGAAGCCTGGTCAAAACCATTCTATGATCACGCTGTACAATTGGTCATGGAGAGTGATTCTCACGTAGTAAAACGTACCTGGCCAATCAAACCATCTACAGCTTCGGGCAGTGATGAAGGATTTATTAGAGCAGATACAGATCCCAAAAGAGCTGTTTATGTAGGTGAAGGTTGTTGGGGAGCTCCCACAAGAAGTGCTAACGACTCTAAGAACTGGACAAAAGCTGCAGGATCGTTTAATCAATTTAAATGGTTATGGGTCGATCAAGACAAAATCGAACTTAGAACCGTTAAGGTCGATAATGCGAACAGTGTTGGACAATTAAATGACAATGATCTGTTCACACTCCCTTCTAATATTGATCTATGGAATCCATCAGGTGGGAATGTTGTCATTATTGACAATCCGCATACCGGAGGAATTCTGGGTATAGATGATATTGATTTATCTTCTAAATTAAAGATTTATCCTAATCCCATAAAATCCGGATTATTAACTATTAATAACCCCAACTATTCAAAAACGGAAAACAACAGTGTGATCATTAGAGATATTATGGGAAAACATATTCAAGAAGTTGAATTAGATGCCGAAACCACAGCATATAATACCTACAAATTGCAATCAGGAATATATTTTATTAATATCAAAACAGAGAAAGGTGTTATAAGCAAGAAGTTTATAAAGAGATAAATATAATTTTGATTCAAAAAATACTGTCTGAAAATGTGACAGAATAATAGTTTATATGCATTTTCGGACAGTTTCTGTAATTATTATCAACTTTTCGGGCTTATGAAATCGTCTGAGGTTTATTTCTAAACACTTTTCCTTTAAAAAATCGAATCTCTGGACGATCAATTACCATTACAAATAAAGGGATTAAAGCATGTGGTAATCTAATCAACACTTCCCAAGTCCATTGATGAAATGAATTCCATAGAAATTCGACATGAAAATGTCCTGTTAAACGTGCTAAAGCGGTAAGTCCTCCCCATATACATGCATACACTAAAGCGGCATAGGAAATTCTGGGAATAAAAATAGCTATCGCAACTACAAAATCCATAACCCCAGCAATTTTAAGCATCATATGAGCACCAGGTTCACCGATAGACAATGTATTGATTGTCATATCAATAAAATTACCCGGCCTGGGATAATATCCTATCGCATAAAGTCCATGACAACTAAATGTAAGGGCAATTGCAATTAAAGCAGTAAGGCGTATTTTTTTTAATTCAGTTGTAGTAAACAACATCATATAAAGTAATACAGGAGTGATGAATTGAACCATATATTCAAAAAACTGTCCTACATGAAAAAATTTCTCTTTACAATACAAAATGGCAAGTATAAAAAGCCCAAAGCTCCCTCCTAGTAAAAAAACTTTACCAAGTTTCTTCATATTGGGTTTAATAATTAAAACTACGACAGCACAAAGGAGATATAAAACACCTATCCCTTTAACCGAAAAAGAAATCGCATTATCAACAGAAAGACTAGTTACATAATCGTGCCAGGTAACCCCGAAAATGTTTTCCACTACACCCTGTAATACACTTTCATCCCATAAAAATGCCCGGTATGGAGCATCCCAGAAGATATGCTGATAAGCTCTTCCTAAAAAGATTGCAAAAGCGGATATTTTTAAAATTGTTATTAATTTTTGTTTCCCAATATCTGAAAGCATCATAGTTAAAAATGAAATGTGATTAGATGATTTAAAAGTAAATAAAAAAATCGCTCAAGATCACCATCAGAAGTATTCATAATATAATCATAAACTTGAAAAAGCAAATTAATACCTAACACCCCTAAGTATCCGGAGCGTGTTACATATTAAAAACAGTTTAAAATGATAACTTTGACAAAATTTTGAAATAAATCTGAAGCAAACAGCACATCAAAAAAATGTATAGAAAACTTAAAAACAGCGAGTTGGATCGCAAATCCGTAGAAGAATTTAAAACCGCTAAAAAAACACCATTAATCATTATTCTTGACAATATTCGTAGCTTAAACAATATTGGATCCGTATTCAGAAGTGCCGATGCTTTTTTAATCAAAAAAATATACCTCTGTGGGATCACTGCTACTCCGCCGCATAAGGACATTCAGAAAACAGCACTCGGTGCTACAGATACTGTGGATTGGGAGTATCAAAAAGACACACTAACATTGATTAAAGATTTAAAATCTCAAAACATAAAAATAGTATCCATCGAACAAGCTGAACATGCTACTATGCTAAATGATTTTAATCCTGAACCTGACCAAACCTATGCTATTGTTTTTGGTAATGAGGTAAAAGGTGTACAGCAGGATGTTGTTTCAGAAAGTGATACTGTTATAGAAATTCCACAGTATGGGAGCAAACATTCTTTAAATATCTCTGTGAGTGCAGGAGTGGTTGTTTGGGATTTGTTTTGTAAGTTTAAAGTGAATTAAACTCGCACAATTTCATCTTAACTATGAAACATATCTCAATATTCATTACAGTTGCATTACTTCTTATTTCTTGCAAACAAGAAAACAATAAAAGTGAAAGCATATCTGAAGACCAGGTGATCGCCAAAGCAAAAGAAATCCATGATAAAATTATTACACTGGATACCCACTGCGATATCAATGTCAAAAATTTTACGGATTCTATCAATTACACTCAAGACTTAAGTTCTCAGGTAACCTTACCTAAGATGAAAAAAGGAGGACTGGATGTAGCTTGGTTTATTGTCTATACTGGTCAGGATTCTTTAACAACATCCGGTTATGAGAAAGCTCATGAAATTGCGATGTCCAAATTTGAAGCTATACACAAACTAACAGAAGAAATTGCACCCGATCAAATTGAATTGGCTTTTACTTCTAATGATGTCCGCAGAATTCATAAATCCGGTAAGAAAGTGGCAATGATCGGTATTGAAAACGGATATCCTGTTGGTACAGATATTAATAATGTAAAAAAGTTTCATGACCTAGGAGGTAGATACATGTCACTCTCGCACAACGGACATAGCCAGCTTTGTGATTCTAATACAGGAGAAGCTGATGGGATATGGCTACATAATGGAGTAAGTGATCTGGGTAAAGAAGTAATTGCTGAAATGAACAAGTGGGGAATTATGATTGATGTTTCACACCCCTCTAAAGAATCTATGCGTCAAATGATAGAATTGACCAAAGCTCCTATTATTGCTTCGCACTCCTCAGCCAGAGCATTATGTGATCATAGCCGCAATCTGGATGATGAACAGTTGCAATGGCTAAAAGAAAATGGAGGTGTAGTGCAAACTGTAGCTTTCACGTCTTACCTAAACACCGAAAAATTTGAAAAAAGGGTAGTAAAAGACATAGAAATCGCCAAACAAATTGCTGATTCTATGGGTGTGACCTGGTTAGAACGCGAAGAAGTGATGAAGCTAAGTATAGAAGAAAAGGAAAAATATTATGACTTTTTAGGTAAGATGGCGGCAGTGCGTAGAGAAAAAGTTAAAAAAATGGATGATCTCCCACCAGCAGTAGATGTTATGGATTTTGTAAATCATATTGATTATATGGTAGATAAAATAGGCATTGATCACGTTGGGATCAGTTCTGATTTTGATGGTGGTGGTGGTATCGAAGGTTGGAGTGATGCTTCAGAAACATTTAATGTAACTTTAGAATTAGTAAAACGAGGGTATTCTGAAGAAGAAATTGAAAAGCTATGGAGTGGTAATTTACTCAGAGTTTTAGATGAAGTTCAAAAGATAGCTAAAAAAATACAGGAGCAAGTGTAAATCAAGATATAATTTCTTCTAAAATTGAGATATAATCCGAACGATTAGAAATAAAATCTCGATCTGACACGTCAACAATTTTTACATTAAACTCAGGTTGAGATTTTATGAATTGTAAATACCCTCTATTGATTTTATCCAGATATTCCGGAGGAATTTTTTGCTCGTAATCCCTCCCTCTTTTTTTGATGTTTTCTAGTAGGCGTTCTGTATTTTGATATAAATAAATATACATTCCTGGTTTAGGAAGATTCTTATACATTAAATCAAAGACTTTCTTATACAACACAAGTTCTTCTTCCTGAAGTGTAACTTTTGCAAAAATCAATGATTTAAACACATCATAATCACTAACTACAAAATCAGTAAACAAATCAAACTGAGCAATATCATCTTGTAATCGTTGATAACGATCTGCCAGAAAAGACATTTCTAACGGAAATGCATAGCGCTCCATATCTTCATAAAACTTAGGAAGAAAGGGGTTATCAGCAAAACGTTCTAACACTAGTTTTGCATTAAATTCTCCAGCAATTAATTGAGCCAAGCTTGTTTTACCAGCTCCGATATTACCTTCGATAGTTAAATATTGAAATCGTGATAGATGGTATTGATCTTTAGGGTTTAGAATTACCTCCTTGATTGGAGTAATTTCAGAAGTATCTGTAGTCTTTTCTAATAACTCTAGCACCGTTTGCTTTAGTTTTGGATGTTCGACTTCAGCAGCGATATCAGCTAGAGGTTTCAGTACAAATTTTCGATCCTGAATCGATGGATGTGGAACCTTTAGCTTTTCAGAATCTATAATTCCTTCGGAAGAAAAAATAACATCCAGATCAATAGTTCTAGCATCATACCCTTCTGAATCTGTTCGATTTCTACCTAGAGAAGTTTCTATACCCAAAAGTATATCCAACACCTCGCTAGTTGAATAAAACGTTTTTACAGCTATACAAGCATTATAAAAATCATCACTATTAAATCCCCAGGCTGGGGTCTGATAAACTTTTGATATTGAAACAACATCTCCTACGGTTTTATAAATCTCCTGAACAGCTTTTTGAAGAAAATCCAGACGATTCCCCATGTTGCTGCCTAATGAAATATGAATGAGATGAGATGTTTTCAATACTTGATATTTAGATTCTGGTCAGAACTCCTTATTTTTAAGAGCAAATTAAACAAAACAAAATCACTTCGCCTTATTTTTATGTGAAGTATTATTAACTATTCTATTTTGGACGAAACTTCACTTAACCCCATTGACAAACGAGTTGCTTTTCGGATTTATCTTATCCTTGGTGCATTGTTCATTTCATCATTGGTTGCATCCAATCTAATTTTCCAAAAATTCTTTTCTTGGGATTTTTTAGGCATATATACTTTCGAAATTTCTGTCGGCATTCTTCCTTATCCAATTACTTTTTTAATTACTGATATCATCAGCGAAGTTTTTGGAAAACGAAAAGCTAACCAAATCGTTACTGCAGGAATCTTTGCTTCTTTCTTTTCATTACTTATCGTTTATGCCTCTGCATCTGTTCCTGCAACATCATGGTCGCCCATAAATGATGAGATCTTTAATAAAGTTTTTGGAGCCACTGCCATTGCAGTATTTGCCTCTATGATGGCCTACCTATTTGCACAATATATAGATATACAAATATTTCATTTCTGGAAAAGAGTTACCAAAGGAAAACATCTTTGGCTGAGAAATAATTTCTCCACATTCTCTTCTCAATTTATTGATACGTTCACTGTACTTCTTTTATTATGTTCCGGAGGAATTATCGAATGGGAACGTTTTGGAGTATTACTTTTGAATGGGTTCTTGTTTAAAGTATTGGTAGCTGCTCTAGATACTCCTATCTTATACGTTGCCGTATATGCTCTAAGAAAAAGATTTAAACTAAAACAAGGAGGTGAATTAGCCCTGGATGTTTAAAAGGTAACCCCCAGGCAAATCCTGGACTTAAGAATCAAGAGGCGAGATATTAAAACAAGATCCTTCTGAAAATGTGGGATTAGTTCAACCAACTATTTTAAATTCGCGCTTCGCGACTTTTTAAAACAGAGTTTCATTAATAAAAATCTAACAAATAGTTAACTGTAAAAACGCAACATACTATCTTTGTAAATCGTTATTTTGATATAAATAAACTTAACCAATGAAAAAAGCCCTCAAAATCTTCGGAATTATAATAGTTCTACTCATTATAGCTATCATTTCTTTACCTTTTTTGTTTAAAGGTACTATCGAAGATAAAATTCGATATCTGGCAAACGAGCACCTGGAGGCTAAGGTTGATTTTGCAGGAATTGATATTAGTTTAATGCGAAGTTTTCCTAAAGCATCAGTGGTTATTGATGAGTTTTCTATTATAAATCTTGCTCCTTTTGAAGGCGATACGTTGGCGTATGCTAAAAAAATAGCTTTGGATATGTCTATTAATGAATTATTCAAAGATGCCACTGAAGCTATTAGTGTGCAAAAATTTATTATTGACGAAGCTAATATTGCAGTAAAAACCGACTCTATAGGGAATAACAATTTTGATATTACAAAACCAAGTGATACTCCTACAGAACCTAGCACCGAAGAAGAAGGCGGATCGTTCACCTTTGCACTAGAACATTATGAAATAAACAATAGTCGACTACTTTACAAAAATGATATTAGCAAAATATTTTTAGAGATGATTGATGTCAACCATAGTGGAGACGGAAGCCTTTCTGGTTCAACAATTATTTTGGACACTAAATCTTCATCAGAAGCTTCTTTTGGACTGGACGACACCAAATACTTAAACAAAAACAAGATTCAATTAGAAGCATCTTTAGAATTAGACCTTGAAAACCAACGCTTTGCTTTTAAAGAAAATAAAGCACAGGTTAATCAGTTACCACTAGAGTTCGAAGGGTTTGTTCAACTTTTTGAAAAATACACAGATGTGGATCTCAGTTTTAAGACTCCTACTTCTGATTTTAAAAATTTTCTGGCAGTAATCCCTGAAGCTTATGCTAAAAACCTGGATGGAGTACAAACTAGTGGTGACTTCTCGATCGACGGTAAGATCAAAGGAAAATCAGATGACACCCACATCCCAAAGATGGACATCAAAATTCTATCTCATAATGCATCTTTTAAATATCCTGACCTACCAAAAGGTGTAACCAATATTAATATTGATACTCAGATCAAGAATGATACCGGTTTAGTTGATGATACCTACGTTAAAATTGGCAATCTTACCTTCAAGATAGACCAGGATACTTTTGCTGCAAAGGGAAGCTTACGAAATCTTACCAAAAACATGATCGTGGATATAACTGCTAATGGAACTCTTAATCTAGCCAATCTGGATCAAGCATATCCAATGCAATTAGAACAAGATCTTAATGGAGTTCTAAAAGCTAATGTAAGCACTAAATTTGATATGCAATCCCTGGAAAAAGAACAATATCAAAATGTAAAAAGTTCTGGAACTGCAAGTATAGATAACTTTGCCTATGCTTCACCAGAATTACCCAATGAGATTAAAATCTCAACAGCCAATGTTAGTTTCAATCCGGAGACTATCACTTTAGATCAGATCGATGTAAAAACCGGTAAATCAGACTTAAAAGCTCAAGGAACCATTGACAACTTAATGGGCTTCTTATTTGCTAAGCAAGATCTTAAAGGAAACTTTGATGTGAATTCTGATGTTTTTGCCGTCAATGATTTTATGGTTGCAGAAGCTGAAACTACTGAAGAAGAAAACAAAACCGCAGAAACAGAAGCCTTACAAATCCCTTCTTTTCTGGACGCTACTTTAAATTTTGATGCTAAAAAGGTGATTTATGATAATCTGGAGCTTAAAAACACCAAAGGAAGTGTAAAAATAAAGGATGAAACTGCCTATCTTCAAAATGTGACTTCTAATATTTTTGATGGAGGATTAGCTTTTAATGGCAATGTTTCCACCAAAACAGACACCCCTACTTTTGGGATGAATCTGGATTTAAGCAAAATTGACATTGTTAAATCCTTCAGTAATTTAGAACTTTTACAAAACCTAGCTCCTGTAGCCAAAGCATTGAATGGTGTTTTATCTTCTAAAATCGATCTAAAAGGTAATCTAAATGATGATTTAACTCCAGTTCTAAATTCTTTAAAAGGAAATGCTTTAGCAGAAATTTTAAATGCGAAAGTAAATTCATCTCAAACCCCTCTAATTTCACAATTAGATGGAAAAATGAGCTTTATAGATTTAGATAAATTAAACCTAAAAGACATTAAAACCAACCTTAGCTTTGCTGACGGAAAGGTAAATGTAAAACCTTTTGATTTTGAAGTAGAGGGCATCAAAGTTACTGCTGGTGGCAGTCACGGTTTTGACACGAACATGGATTATAATGTTTCTGTTGATGTCCCTGCGAAATATCTAGGTAACGAAGTTGGAGGACTAATCTCTCAATTAAATGAACAAGAGGCTAATAGTATGAAAGTTGCTTTACCAATTGGAATTACAGGTAATTTCACAAATCCAAAAGTTAATCTCAATACAGGAACAGCAGTAAAACAGCTTACTCAACAAATTGTAGATAAACAAAAGAAAAAAGCTAAAGAGAAAATCGTTGGCGAAGGAACTAAAGTACTGGGTGACCTATTAGGAGGATCTAATAAAAGTACTGACTCCACAAAAACAACCCAACCAAACACTGAAGATGCTTTAAAAAATACTGCAAAAGATGTCCTTGGAGGATTATTTGGTAAGAAGAAAAAGAAAAAAGATACTACAAAAACAAATAATTAATATTCTATTAAAGTATTTGTGATCATTTCTTATTAAGTTTCCATTGGAAAAACAAAAAAGTCGTAAGAATTTTAATTTGAATACAATCGATTAAAAAACCTTTAAAAATCATTGTTCCGTGTATTTTGGGATTTTAATTTAATGAATTATCAACTATTTGTTGTTAACAAAACAGTTGTTCTTTATACAATATATTCTCAAAAACTGAATTAACCATTTAGTAAAGTATTGATGTTCAGCAGTGAAATACAGTAATAACTTTACACCCAAAATAACCATCGCTATGAAATTGACTTTTTTACCTCTGGTATTTCTGTTCACACCTCTATTTGTTTTATCTCAAAACAATTTTAGTGACAATCAGATGAAATGGATGAAAAATTGGACAAATTTTGATCCAAATCATGAGGAATATCCACAAGCAGAAGAAAGACTTCCTAATGTTATTGATAGTGACATCTATATTAGTAATGATGTCACCTATTTAATGTCCGGAAACGTATATGTAACCAATGGAGCAATATTGACTATTGAAGCAGGAACCATTATAAGATGTGACTCTGAAACCTCAACAAGTCTAGTTATTACTAAAGGCTCTAAATTGTTTGCCAAAGGAAGTAAAGTTGCTCCAATTGTATTTACATCTGACAAAAAACCTAAATCCAGAAAACCCGGAGATTGGGGAGGTATTATCATTGCCGGATCAGGAAAAGTAAATTCTTTTTCAGGACTTGGCAGTATAGAGGGCAATTATTTACCACACCATTCCATGTATGGTGGTCAGAATTATGATGAGGAAACTACGGTAATGTCATATGTTCGAATAGAATATGCTGGTCAAAAAATCAACCAATCTAACGAGCTGAATGGTTTATCATTATATGCTCTGGGAAAAAATTCCATCATTGATAACATTATGATCAGTTATTCTGCTGATGATTCTTTTGAGTGTTATGGAGGCTCTGCTCATCTAAAAAATCTTATATCTTATAAAACTAAGGACGATGATTTTGATTTCACACAAGGTTTTAAAGGTGATTTACATAATATTATAGCTATCAGACATCCATACATTTCTGATACCAGCGGATCTTATGCCATAGAAATAGACGGTTATAATAAAAAGGAGGGATTGAGCAACCCAGAATCATTATCTTCAATAAAAATAACTAACGCTTCTTTAATAAGTCTTTCTGACAAGACTAACTATATACATACTACCTCTGCAATTTCATCTAAAAGCTTAGGACAAATAGAGATTAGAGACTCTCGTATTTCAGGTTTTGCTAATGTTGTAAGATTTGACAAGTCTTATCAATCTTTCTCAGATATATCTTCAGCTTTTTCTTTGGAAAATAGTGTGTTTAATGTTCATAGCAATACTGTTCTGGCAGCATATGAATCAGACAATGACGATATTGGTCAAATTCTAAAGTACAATATGTACACAAAACGGTTTAAAGATGTTCAGGACTTATTTAAAGACCCTTTACATATCAAAAATCCAAAATTTACAATAAAAGATTCTCTTGATAATCAAACCGTAATGCAGTAACTTTGTGACACTAACGATAAACTAATTACCCTAACTTAAATGAGATCCATTACTGTTTTATTATTTGCTTTGTTTATTGCGAATATGAGTTTCGCACAAACACAAAAGAATGTTTTTTTTGACCAGACAACATTAATTAATAAATTTCATACCATTGATGAGCTAGAAGCCTTAAGAAAAGGGGATCTAATTAAATTATATATAGCCAGAACAAATGAAATTGTAACAATCATACCTTACCTCGCTCTTACGAATGAAGCAGGTGTGAGTTTATCAGATCTTGGAATAAAAGAAAACTCTAGTAATTTAAAAATACTAGATAAACATCATGAGACTATAACCGATGCCTCTGAAAACACCAGTAATCTAATATCTGAATTTGTTCCTTACGCAGATACTGAAAAAATTATATGGTCCATCTTATATTTTGAAGAAGTCATTAAAAAAATCCGAATAGGAACCAACGGAAATTTCTAAAACATAACCACATCATTTTATTTTAAAAATCAGTCTTATCGACTGATTTTTTTTGTTTAAGTAACTATGAAATCTAAAAGCTAATCTTCTTACTTCGATCTGTTTTATATCAAGAAAAGGCTAAAACCTATAAAACTGACAACGCTTAGAAAAATACATTAGGCCATTTACGAAGTATTTCTTTCTACTAAAAAATTATAAAAGGACTTTAGCACAACATTTTTACTATAAAACACAAAAAGACACTTCCTTAAATCAATAAGAAGAGTTAAAAATCTAAGTTTTAATTAAGAAAAACCGGAATACTAAAACAATAAGAAAAGTGTAAGTTAATCATCGAATTTTCTGACAAAATTATTGTTATTTACTATTATACTAGTCAAAATCCGACAGAAAAGTCTTCCAGATTATTCAAAAAAACACCTGTATTTTATGTTAATTAACACAAAATTCAACACTATTTTAACAATTTTAACTAAAAAAACACAAAAAACCACTTTATCGTTTATCGCCAAAAGCTTTTAGTTGAACAAATACTAAAATACTGGAAATCAAATTATTAAATTCGCAAATAAGTAAGAATAATACTTCAAACAATTTGCTAAATAAAGTTAAAAATTCGACAAACGTACAAAGTTTACGGTAAACACGTAATTACGTTTTAACAAAGCATGTTAACTTAGTACTTCTGAAAACGGAAGAAGGAATTTTCTTCCAGATTAAGTAACCCCAAAATAATACTTTCATGAAACTAAGAACTTCGATTTCTAAAGTCTTTCTATTTATTACATTATGTTCACTTAATTTAAATGCTCAAGATTTTAATCAACATGATTATAGATGGGCAAAAGGTTGGACCAATTTTGAGCCCAACAAAACAAACTATCCGGAGGCAGAAGAAAAACTTCCCAATGTTATAGCGGATAACACCTTCTTAAGAAACGATATCGTATATCTTTTATCTGGTGACGTTTATGTGATTGCAGGCGCTACCTTAACCATACAAGAAGGAACCGTGATTAGATGTGATCACGAGAATCCTGCTAACTTAATCGTAACTAAAGGCTCTAAATTAATTGCTGCGGGTTCTCAAGCCTATCCAATTGTATTTACCTCTAACAAGGCTCCAAAATCGAGAAACAGTGGAGATTGGGGAGGAATTACTATTGCCGGCTCGGGAAATGTAAATACCGTTTCCGGAAGTGGAATAATCAAAGGAAACTATAATCCACAATATTCAATATACGGAGGTACTGATACTGATGAACAAACTACTATCCTGAGATATGTAAGAATAGAATTTGCAGGTAACAAAAATAAAAGAGCAGAAGGAGCCAATGGACTTTCTTTATATGGAGTGGGTAGTTCTTCTATCATAGATAATATAATGGTGAGTTATTCCGCACAAGACTCCTACAGCATTAATGGAGGAAAAATTGACATCTTAAACCTTATTTCTCTAAAAGCCGAAGATGATGATTTTCAGATATCAGAAGGTTACAAAGGAGATCTAGATAACTTAATGGCGATTCGTCATCCATACATAACAAGCCCAAAGGGTTCTTATGCATTAGAAGTAAATGGTTTCAATAAGGATATGGGATATACAAAACCTAATGCTTTAACAAATGTCACTGTTACTAATGCTACTTTGGTAAATTTATCAGACAAGAGTAATTATGCACATACGTCCTCTGCAATTTCTGCCACTAATGCAGCAATGATCTATATTAATAATTCTAAAATCTCAGGTTTTTCTGATGTTGTAAAATTTGACAAATCATACACTTCATTAGCTTTTATAGCAAAAGCTTTTACTATGGATAATAGCTTCTTTAATATTCATAGTGAAGGAGTAAAAGTAGATTACAAACCAAGTACAGGAGTTTTAGATATTCTGAAATATAACAGATTCACTAAAGATTTTGTAGCTGTTAATGATTTATTTAATGACCCACAAAGTAAAGTGATGCCAAAATTTCAACTAAAACAATCTTTGAATAAATATATGGTTATGCAGTAAAAGTTAAACAATACTTTTTTCTAAACCCCAAAAAGAGGAAAGAACTGTTTTTCTAATCTAACGTAACAGAACAACAAATTACATTATGCATAAATTATTAGTAAGCTTTATTTTCATCATAATAGTGAACATGACCTTTGCACAAAATAATAATGAAGCTATTTTTTTTCAAAAAAAAGACCAAATAAATAGATTTCATACCATTGGTGATTTAGAAAGTATGAAAAAAGGAGATTTATTAACATTGTATTACTCTAGAGTAAAAGAGATCATGACTGTACTGCCCTTTTTATCATTGACTAATGAAGCAGGAGTTAGATTAGGAGATGTCGGCATTAAAGAAGACTCAAATCATCTCAAAACTTTAAAAAAAACTAAGGAAGCATCTGAAGACGCTTTGAAGTCTACGAAAATAGCTATAGAAGAACTAGTTCCTTATGCAGATACAGAAAAAATAATCTGGACCATCTTATATTATGAAGAAATCATAAAAAAGATGAGAATTGGTGTAAAGGGAAATTTTTAAAAAAACACGATTATAAATAATTGTGCTAGAAGTATTATTTACTTAGGGTAAGAAGCGGCTAATGCCGCTTCTAATTTTATAAACGAATTAAATGCTTGTAAGTTCTTTATTATTACTCCTACTAAAACAACATGATTACATTGTATCTTATTTTAGGTCTATTGACGGCAATATTAGGAGCCTTACCACTAGGAGCCGTAAATATTGCAGTAATTAATACTACCATAAAAGAGAGCACACAAAAAGCTTTATATATAGCTGCCGCAGCAGGCATAGGAGAAGTTTTTTTAGCTTTATTCGCATTGCATTGCAGCATGGAACTTTCTGGTTTCTTTGAACAAAATCAATGGATACAGATTGTATTTATACTTCTGTTTTTATTCATCGGAATTTACTTTTTAATGGTTAAATCTAAATTGGAAACGCCTAAAAAACGACTACAACTTAATTTGAGAAAATCTAAATTCTTAACCGGTTTTTCTTTAGCATTTTTAAACCCTCCGGTAATTATTTACTGGATCATAGCGATCTCACTTACTAACAAACATCTTTTTAAACTCAATACACAAATATCACTGTTAGCACTTATTCTTTTCTTTTTAGGCATATATTTGGGAAAAATAAGCACATTATACCTTTATAGCAGATGGGGAAACAAAATGGCACAGAAACAAGGCGGATCCAAAGCAAAACTCTTTAAAATTATTGGCACAGCATTGATTACACTTTCCTTTTTTCAAGGGATTAAATTTTTAATAGCGTAAGGCTTTTATATCATAAGAATATACTGTTTTTTTAATGGATTATCCGAGCACATTCCTGTGATTACTCCTACATTTGCTTTCTATTACAGATAAATAAAGTTATGATGGATAAAAATGACTTGAATAGCAAGCTCATATTACCAAAAGAAAAAATGCAACAATATGGTTATAAGATTGTAGACCTTATTGTAAATCATTTCGAAAACCAGAATTCTAAAACGCCCGTTAATCAAGCTTCCAGAGAAGAAATGGATGTATTGTTAACCGAAGAAATCCCTAACAACCCTACACCTGCCAACGAAGTCTTAGATTTTGTTATGGATCATGTTATTCCTCATAGCAATATTGTATCTCATCCAAAATCATTTTCTTTTGTCCCGGGACCCAGCAATTATATAAGTGCAATGGCGGATACTATTGCCACTGGATTCAATATATTCTCCGGTGGTTGGGCTGCATCGCCTGCTGCTGCACAATTAGAAATAGTAACTATGAACTGGTTACTAAAGATTTTTGGTTTTCCAACCAAAAAAGGTGGAGGTATATTTACCAGTGGTGGCTCTATGGCCAATCTAACAGCTCTTGTTACGGCCAGAAGAATTAAATGCAAAAGTGATTTTTCTAAAGCCACTATTTACCTATCTGATCAAGCTCATTCATCTAATATAAAAGCCATAAAAGTAATTGGTTTAAAAAAAGAGCAGATCCGTATTATCCCTACAGATTTAGAATTCAAAGTATCGCTTAATAAATTAAAAAATGCAATTGCCAGAGATCGCCTGGAAGGGTTAAAACCATTTTGCATTATCGCCTCTGCTGGAACAACAAATACAGGAACCGTAGATCCACTGGATGAAATTGCCGATATCTGCGAAAAAGAAAAACTATGGCTACATATAGATGGTGCATATGGAGCAGCTGCCATATTATCGAAAAACGGTAAAAAACTGTTAAAAGGCATTCGAAGAGCAGATTCACTAACAGTAGATCCACACAAGTGGTTTTTTCAGCCTTATGAAATAGGTTGCCTTTTAGTAAAAAACCATAATTGGTTAAGCAGCACTTTTAGCGAAAAACCAGAATACCTAAGAGATATTGAAGGTAATGAATCAGAAATCAATTTTTATGATCACGGCATCCAACTAACACGCCGTTTTCGTGCGTTAAAGTTTTATATGTCTTTAAAAACATTTGGTTTAGAATCTTTTAAAAAAGCCATACAATACAATATTGAACTCTGTGAACAAACTGAAGCTATTCTTCGAAAAAGTGCACAATGGGAGGTTACCTCTCCCGCAACACTGGCTATAATAAATTTTAGATACCATCCTATTAATCATAAGCTATCAGAAAAACAATTAGACCAAATTAATCAGAGTATTTCTAAAAAAATAGTTGATTCAGGAGAAGCTTTATTAGTGACCACAGTATTACAGGGTCAGGTTGTACTTAGAATGTGTTTAATCAATCCTAGAACTACCATTGAAGACATTAATGACACCCTAAAAAAATGTGAAGATTATGGAAGAAAAGAGATTCAGGAACTAGAAATTCTAAACTAAGAAACTGTTAATTTCACCACATACCCTTCATTATTTCGAACATTAAAAACAGTGTTATCTTCGAATATCAGGTATTGTCCTTTTATTCCTTTTAGCACTCCCGAATATTCAGGTGTTTTCTCTAAGTTAAGGCTTTTGAGCTTTTCAGGATATCTCAGTACCGGAAAATGAAGTTCAGTCTCTTTATTATTCGCTATATAATACTCCTGTACCTCTGCAGGAATAAACTCTTTTAACCTATCTCTACAAGTTAACAAATCCTCATCGATAACTTGATTTGTAAGCATTTTACGCCAATTAGTTTTGTCAGCAATATGATCCTTTAACGCAACTTCAGTAATACCTGCAAGATATCGATTAGGCACTTCTACAATTTCTATAGCCTCATGAGCTCCTTGATCAATCCATCTGGTGGGCACTTGAGACTTTCGAGTCACTCCAACTTTAATATTACTGGAATTAGCCAAATATACTATATGAGGTTGCAGCTGTACTTTTTTTTCAAACTCAAGATCTCTATCTTCAACATTTAAGTGAGCAGTACTTAATTCCGGACGCATTACCCAATCTCCTACTTCCGGACGGTTATAAAAGTCGTCATAACAATACCCTTGTCGATAGATTTTCTTATTTTCACCGCATGCTAAACATTGATATCCAACAAATGAAATATTCAGCGTTTTATCTAATAATTGATTGACCTGGATAAAATCTGATTCAAATACTAAATAATACTGAATTGGCTCACCGATTTCGGTTTGCATTTTAGTAAGTACACCTTGGTATTGCATATAAAGTTTTGTTATATCTTAAGCTTGTAAAAAAGCAGATGTAATAATTTTTACTATTTTAGTTTCCAGCGAAGCAGCTGAATAAACACAAAATCATTATTAATTTCAGTCAAAGATACATTAAAAAATGCCAATCCCTTTAGTTAATTCTATTGCCAGCTGGTTCTTAAAAAAACGGTTTCATCAGATGGAACTTTTTCTTAAGTATCCAAATGAAGTACAGCTTGAATTATTACATTTTTTATTAGATACAGCAAAAAATACTGAGCTAGGAAAGCAATATGATTTTTCTTCAATTCATAATTATGAGACCTTCGCAGAACGTGTACCTATAAGATCTTATGAAGACTATGAATCTATGATCGAAAGAAGTCGGCATGGAGAAAACAATATATTCTGGCCCACCAATATTAAATGGTTTGCCAAATCCAGTGGTACTACTAGCGCCAAAAGCAAGTTCATACCTGTAAGTCAAGAATCACTTGAAGATTGTCATTTTGCTGCTGGAAAAGATTTACTATGCATGTACCTCAACAACAATGAAAACTCTAAGCTCTTTACTGGCAAAAGTCTTCGTTTAGGAGGAAGTAAAGAACTATACAAAGAAAATGGAACATATTTTGGTGACTTATCGGCCATTATCATCGACAATATGCCATTTTGGGCAGACTTTAGCTCAACCCCAAGTAGCGAGGTATCTTTAATGAGTGATTGGGAAATTAAGATGAAAGCCATTGTTATTGAGACAGTTCTAGAGAATGTAACCAGTTTAGCTGGAGTTCCTTCCTGGATGCTGGTATTGTTAAACCAGGTATTAGAAACCACAGGAAAAGAACAACTCTTTGAGATATGGAACAATCTCGAAGTATATTTTCATGGTGGAGTAAGTTTCGATCCTTATAGAGATCAATACAAAAAAATTCTCCCAAGACACTCGTTTAAATATTATGAAATATATAATGCTTCAGAAGGCTTTTTTGCTATACAGGATCGCAATGATTCCTCAGAACTTCTTTTAATGCTGGATTATGGTATTTTTTATGAATTCATTCCGATGGACACTTACGGTTCAGAAGAAGAAAAGGTAATTCCGCTAAGTGATGTAGAAGTAGGAAAAAACTACGCCGTTATTATTACTACTAACGCAGGGTTATGGAGATATAAAATAGGGGATACTGTTCGCTTTACTTCTATCAACCCATATAGAATAAAAGTATCAGGTAGAACCAAGCATCATATCAATGTATTTGGAGAAGAGTTAATCATAGAAAATGCCGAAGAAGCTCTAAAGAGGACTTCAAAAGAAACTAATTGTGAAATTGTTGAATACACGGCGGCTCCGATTTTTATGAATGGAAAAGAAAAAGGAGCTCATGAATGGATGATTGAGTTCAAAAAGCGTCCGGATTGTATTACTCAATTTACTCATATCCTAGACCAACATTTACAAAATGTGAATAGCGACTATGAAGCAAAAAGATATAATAACACGACACTAAACATGCTTACAGTTCGTGAAGCCAGACAAAACTTATTTTATGATTGGCTAAAACAGAAAGACAAGCTAGGGGGGCAACATAAAATACCACGTTTATCAAATACCCGGGTTTATGTAGAAGAGTTGTTAGAACTAAACAAAAAGGTTGATTCTTTTTATTCTTAAGACAACTATTTGCAATACAACACTATGAATTAGAAGTTTTTTCCCCTAATTTGATTCAGAAAACAATTTTATTTTACGGTTTTACCATAAAAAATATACGTAAGAATTTCTGTATTTGGTTAAAATTTGAGTATTTCATCGGTCAAAAAAAACGCTTGATCTAAAAATTAAAAAATCTCTTTCTAGCAATTCATTTTCATATTAAATTTGGAATCAGATAGTTATAATCTTATCAATGTCCCAAAGTATGAAAAACCTAATGTTCACATTTGTTTTATTATTATCAATTGTAGGCTTAACCGCACAAGAGAAAACTATTGTTGATTCTGGCAACACAGCAAATAAGGTTATCACTAAAGATGATTCTACTATTTTAGACAAAAAGACAGTATCTATTGATAAGGTATGTTATAGTGAAGGGTCGAAAGTAGCATTTTACGAAGCTTTGATTTGTCAAAATGGTTTTGACATTCAGTTAAAAGAGAGTGATGCTTTGGTCATTAAAAGTACAGAAGAGATTATAGCTAAAACTAAAGATCAAATATTGTATACAGAAGAAGATTAGATTAAAATCGATATCCAACTATCCAACCGAAAAAAAACACCTTTGTATCGCTGATACAAAGGTGTTTTTTTTATTATTATTTTGAAATGAAATACCGATTAAGAAACAGCCTTAAGCTTATTTATTGTTGCTTTATTCAATTTCTTTTCTGCATAATCTTTAGTAACTCTTAGATCCGTTTCTTCGCTTTCAGGCAACTCATACATAGCGTCAGTTAAAATAGCTTCGCAAAGAGATCTAAGACCTCTCGCTCCCAACTTATATTCTACTGCCTTTTGCACAATATAATCTAAAGCACCATCTGTGATCGAGAATTTTATACTATCCATCTCAAATAGCTTTTTATATTGCTTGATAATTGCGTTCTTAGGTTCTGTCAAAATAGCTCTAAGCGTATTATCATCTAAAGGATTCATAAAAGATAGTACAGGAAGACGTCCTATAATCTCAGGTATCAATCCAAAATCCTTTAAGTCCTTAGGAATAATATACTGCAACAAGTTATCTTTCTCTATAGCATCTTCACTCTTAGAAGCACTATATCCAATTGCCTTCATATTTAATCGTTTTTGGATTGACTTCTCAATCCCATCAAAAGCACCTCCGGCAATGAATAAAATATTTTCTGTATTTACCTCAATAAATTTTTGATCTGGGTGTTTTCTACCACCTTTTGGCGGGACATTTACCACTGTACCTTCTAATAATTTAAGTAAAGCCTGCTGAACACCTTCTCCAGAAACATCTCTGGTAATACTAGGGTTATCACTTTTACGAGCAATCTTATCAATTTCATCAATAAACACAATTCCTCTTTGCGCTTTTTCTAGATTATAATCTGCTGCCTGAAGTAATCGGGTAAGAATGCTCTCCACATCTTCACCTACATAACCAGCTTCAGTAAGTACCGTGGCATCAACAATAGCGAGGGGTACATTAAGCATCTTTGCAATAGTTTTTGCTATTAATGTTTTACCTGTACCGGTTTGCCCAACCATAATGATATTACTCTTCTGAATCTCGATATCATCCTCAGTTACAGGTTGCAACAACCTTTTATAGTGATTATACACAGCTACAGACATCACTTTTTTAGTGAACTCTTGCCCTATAACATATTCATCTAAAAACTTCTTAATAGCCATTGGCTTTCTCAACATTAGCTCACTGCTAAGTTCACCCGCATCTTCTTCTCTAGCCTCTTCAACCACAATACCATGTGCCTGAACTATACAACGATCGCATATGTGCGCATCTAGTCCTGCAATTAATAAATTTGTTTCTGGCTTCTTCCTCCCGCAAAACGAGCATTCTAAATCTTCCTTGGCCATAGTCATTTTAATTTAAATTATTTACAATAAGAATTTGCAAACAATCCTTAGTTATTCTCTAGTCAAAATTTCATCAATCATTCCATACTCAAGAGCCTTATCAGCTTTCATCCAATAATCCCTATCACTATCTTCATATACTTTGTCGTAGGTTTGTCCAGAATGTTTCGCGATGATGTTATATAACTCTTCTTTTAGTGTTAAAATTTCCCTAGCGGTAATCTCTATATCACTAGCTTGTCCCTGAGCGCCTCCAAGAGGTTGATGAATCATTACTCTACTATGAGGTAGTCCAGAACGTTTACCCTTCTCCCCGGCACACAACAACACAGCTCCCATTGACGCCGCCATACCAGTACAAATTGTAGCAACATCAGGCTTTATAAATTGCATGGTGTCATAAATACCTAAACCTGCATAAACACTACCTCCCGGAGAATTAATATAAATCTGAATATCTTTTGTAGAATCTACACTATCTAAGAATAGCAATTGTGCCTGAACTATATTAGCCACCTGATCATTGATACCCGTACCCAAAAATATGATTCGATCCATCATCAAACGTGAGAATACATCAAAAATAGCAATATTCATCTGGCGTTCTTCGATAATATTTGGGGTCATATTGGTTGGATACATACTACTAATGATTTCATTGTAGTAGTTACTATTAATCCCGTGATGCTGAGTAGCATATTTTTCGAATTCTTTACCGTAATCCATATGTTTCTTTTCCTGAATTTATTTTTATAAAAAAGGCGCTAACCAAAAGATGGTTTAACGCCCTAAATATAAGTATAAAATTCGGTATAAATTATAAGTATAACTATTTGTAAACTTCTTTTACAAAATCATCAAAACTCACTTCTTTCACTTTCAATTTAGTATTTTCTTTATAGAAAGTAAGCAGTTTCTGACTCATTAATTGCTCAGAAATTCTCTTCACCTCATCCTGATTAGATAATATCCTGGCTGCAATATCTTCTAGTTCTTTATCTTCTGGAGACATTTGACCGAATTGAGCCATCTGTCCTTTGATTAAGTCTTTTGCAAAATCTTTTAATTCCTCAAAAGTAACCTGGAGGTTGTTATCACTAATAATTTTACCTTCTATTAGTTGATAACGTAATCCTTTTTCACTTTTTTCGTACTCATCTTTTGCTTGATCTGCTGTCAAAGGCTCTTCTCCGGTAGCTTGGATCCATTTCTGCAAAAACTCTACAGGAAGCTCAAATTTAGTACTATCTAAAAGATACTCTGTAATGTCATTAAGCAATTGCTGATCAGATTGTTGCTCAAACTGACGTTCTGCATCTTGCTTAATTCTATCCTTAAGATCTGTAACCGTTTTTACATTACCAGGGCCATACAACTTATCAAATAACTCTTGATCAAGATCAGCTAATTCCTGGGTATTAACTTCAGCTATTGTAAATGTAACTTCTATATCTAAATCTTCAGCATCATCGCGCTCAACTTTTAAAGCGCTGATCAAATCGTGATCATCACTAAACAATCCTTTAGTTTTTAACTTAAGAACATCTCCAACCTTAGCTCCGATAAATTTATCTAGATTTCTTTTGCCTTTTACTTTATCCAAAGAAACTGTAGTTTCATTTTCAATTTCTTTTTCTTCATTTACAAAAGTCCCTCTAATCAAATCATCTTTCTCAGCAACATCTTTAGAAACCAATTTCCCATATTGCTTCTGAATAGTTTTAACCTGATTATCAATCATTTCTTCAGTTGCAGTAATCTTATAATGAGTAATTGCTTTTTTTCCTGAAAGTTTTACATCAAATTTTGGTGCTAAACCTAATTCAAACTCAAAAGAATAATCATCTGCGTCCCAGTCAAAATTATCCTGCTCTTTAGGCAGTGGATTACCTAAAACGTCTAATTTTTCTTCTGTTAAATATTTATTTAAAGCATCCTGCAATAACTTATTCACTTCATCTACCAAAACTGCTTTACCATACTGCTTTTTCACAAGTCCCATAGGAACGTGACCTTTTCTAAAACCAGGTATATTTGCGTTTTTACGATAATCCTTAAGGATTTTTTCTACCTTATCGCCATAATCAGCCTTAGCTATATCTACAGTTACTACAGCATTTAATTCGTCTAATTGCTCTTTTGAAATATTCATTATCTCTACTTTTTTGTACTAAAAATCGGGTTGCAAAAGTAAAACATTTTTACAACCCGACAAAGTTTTAACTACCTGAAAAACAGTTAACTTTTATCTTTCTTTAAAATAGAATATAATATAGATTGAAATATGGATAATAAAAAGCTAAAGATCAATGCCCAAAGCCATCCTTTAACTCCAAAACCAGATATAAAATAATCTGCCAAGAGAATGATCGCGGCATTAATAACTAATAAAAACAATCCTAATGTAACGATAGTGACAGGAAGTGTAAAAATCACTAATATTGGTTTTAAAAAAGTATTTAAAATCGATAAAAGTACTGCTACTACCAAAGCACTAATGTAATTGTCAATTCTTACTCCTGGTAGTATTTCTGCCAAAACTAATACTGCGACAGCGCTTAATACCATCTTTAATAAAAACTTCATAGTTTAAATATTTTAGATATTGAAGATAGTAAAAAATTAGAGCAACAAAAAAACCTGTCTAGGCGACAGGTTTTTTTATAATTTAAAAAGTTTTTTTAATTCGACGGAGGCTGAATCACGTCATTACTTAATGTAATAGTACCAAAATCACCTATATCTACTCTAGGTAATTGAGCTCCATAAGTTTCTTCAAGTGCATCCATGATGCTATTCGCTACTAAAGCATGTGCTCTTGGTGTTGGATGTACTCCATCAAGAGAGAATCCTCCACCACTAGCAAAAGCAGAAGTAACTACTCCTCCATTAAAAGGAATACCACCGTTAGCAGCCTGTGACAATGCCGCTGCAATATCAACAAATGCTAAACCATTAGCCGTAGCCAGACCCTGTATGGTTGTATTATACGCTACACGAGCAGTTTCTATAGCAGCTTGCTCATCCGGAATCAATACATATTGATCATCAAGTGGCAGAGTCACTCCATTTATAGAAAACTGACCAGCTTGTTCTTGAGGAACTCCTAAACCAACTAACTGTGCAGCTCTATCCTCATCCAATTCACCTATTATACCAGAACTTGTAAGCACTAATAAATCATTTGCAGTCGCCTGACGCGCTTGTCCAAATTGCGCACCTAAAATCCCAGCTAAACCAGCTCCAAAAGTAGGAGTTAACGCCTGCGTTAATGCTGCAGAAATATCGGTAAGAGATTCATCCTTAATTACTACCGCACTTGCAGCAGTTTCAGAAAAAGTGATCGATCTTTCAGGCACTCCTATGAAAGCAAAAGCCTGATTTAACCCCGCATATGTTGCATTAAGTGTTGGTATTTGAGGACCAAAAGTTGGGCTTAATGGACTTAAAGGAGCAAATGGAACCGTTGTAAAGAACGGCAAAGAAGTAACGTTAGGTAGGTTTAACACCACCCCTTTAGCTCCACTTCCTACTAGTCCTGTAATTAATTGACTATATGTTCCCGCAAATGTATTATTATTAGTTATATCAAGACCAGCAACTGAGTAGGTGCTTGGATCTGTGTTACCAGTAACATTATGATCTTCTCCAACACCTCCTGAAGTTGCATAACCTAGTATATCGTTATTACCTATCCATAAACTAAAGAAAGTTGGATTTTGTGCTAAAGCATCACCAATAACTGTCGCATTTGCAGCACTTGCAAAACGTCCAAAATAAGGATTTGCTGTACCATAACCAGGGAAACCAAGATGATATACTCTAGCTCCCGGAACCCCCATATTGTTAAATGAGCTTCCTAAATTAGATGTAAAATCTGTAGTAGGAACCCCACCAGCATAAACACCTGGGCTAGGATTTTCACCATTCTCATCAAATTCCAACACTAGTCTTGGAGGAAATCTAAGAGGATCATTGCTAAAACCACCAATATCATCACTCATTAACGGCTGGGTAAATTCTCCCCCTCCAGCAAAAGCTAACCGTTTTGCCAAAATATTAGGATATGAATTTTCCTGACCGGAAATATACAATGCATTATCAGCAAAACCAGCTGTAAGCGAATTTCCTAAAGCTACATATTTACTAAAATCGGCTTCTCCACTTGTAAATGAAGTTGTTTCATCAATTGGATTGTCAAATTCTGGTTCGCAAGCCACTAAACCTAATGCCAGAACCGCTAAGTATTTTATATTATTCTTTATCATCAGTATTACAATTTATAAGTTAAACCAAGTCCCGGCGCAAATGCGCTTGATTTATATGTCCCTCCAAAAGATGATCTTGCTCCTGTGGCAGGATCTGTTGCAAAATCATAAGATTCATCAACTTCTTCAAATCTCAGGTAAAAGAAAGAAGCATCAATTGCCAACTTAGAAGTAATTGCAAAACTGAAACCTCCAGAATATCCATCAGAATCATTACGAGGAGTTTCTGGCGCAAAGAAACCAGACTGAACAGGAGACTCGTCACGATAGTAACCCGCTCTCAACGCAATCTTTTCTGTTGCCTGATATTGTAAACCAAAACGGTATACTGATGAATTTTTATAATCACGAGGATTAAGAGAGGTAGAACCATTACCAAATTGAATATCTAAAGATTCGTAAACATCCCAGAATTGTCTGTTATAATCAAAAGCAAATAACCATTTCTTATGGAACTGATATGAAAGTCCTAGTGTCAACTCTGCAGGTAAAGGCAACTCTGCACTAAAAGTAGTTGTTCCATTAGCAGGCAAACTTGTAGAATTAGGAAAATTACTAAATACAGCTTCTCCATCCTCTGCTTCAAGGATAATCTCACTACGATAACTAAATCCTAATCTAAAATTCTCAGTTGGATTAAACATAGCTCCTACGCTCCAACCCCAATTACTAACACCTGTATCATCAACTGTTATATTTGAACGATTCCCTTCAAAATCGGTTAATGTTCTACTAGCATTACGATTAAAGTTAACCGAACCTGTAACATAAATCGGACCACCACCGATACTAAATTTATCAGAAAGTTTAAATGATAAAACCGGCTGAATATAGATAGCAGCCAAATCAATATTATTAACCAAATGAGAACCAGGCCAATCTGTTGGCCAAGTAACCTCACTACCGTAAGGAGTGTACACCCCTAAACCAATAGACATCCAATCATTTACTTTGTAAGACCCATAAAGATTAAGAGGAGTTCCTACCGAGTTATCCGTCTCAGAAGACAACAAAAGGTCTTCATTTTGATAAATAACATCAGTAAAAATACCACTAGCTCCCGCACTGATATTTAATTTATTCTCTAAGTACACTAAACCTGCTGGATTAAAAAATACAAGCTCTGCACTATTAACCACCGCAACACCAGTATGACCCATGGCCATAGCTCTCTGTCCTTGGACACTAACCCTATACCCACCAGCATATGTAGCCATAGTAGTTGAGGCAAATAGAACTAATAATAAAAGTTTTCTCATAATTAATTTAGAATTGTTTTTGTTTTTTAGGATTTTGTAAAATTGATGTTCCAAATTTAGTAGAAAATACCAATTATCCAACGAAATCATTAAAATATTATGCATACATAGTATTTTAAATCTATTTTTTAACAAATCCTAATACTTTAGTCAAAAATTCAGTAGGGTTTTCCGCATGTAACCAATGACCAGCAGAAGAAATTTGTTGAATTCTTGAATCTGGAAACTGCCTACCAATCCTAACTTCGTCGTTTTCAATGATGTAATTGGATTTTTCACCTTTTAAGAAAAGGGTTTCTCCTTCGTAGGTATAATGTAATGGAAGCTCAACTCCTATTTGAGAAGCATTCTTAACCAAAACCTCAAGATTTAATCTTAAATCAAGTTGCCCTTTTTCCTTCCAAAACAGATTTTTTAATAAAAACATTCGAACTCCTAAATCAGGGATGTAAGCATCTAATTCTTTATCTACTTCTCCTCTGGATTTTAAAACTTCAAAGTCCAAAGCACTTAATCCATCTAAAATATCCTGATGATGTAAAGGGTAATATTTTGGACCAATATCTGCAATGATTAGTTTACTAATTAATTCGGGATATTTTACCGCAAACAACATAGCCACTTTACCTCCCATCGAATGTCCAAGCAAGATAATATTCTTCAAATTATGATCCGAACAATACTCGGCCAGATCCTCAGCCATAATTTCATAACTAAACTCATCACTATGCGGGCTTCTACCATGATTACGTTGATCTATGAGGTGCACCTGAAAACTTTCTTCAGAAATCTTTTTCCCCAAAGTTTTCCAATTATCGCTCATCCCTAAAAAACCATGTAAAATAACGAAAGAGTTTCCTTCTCCAATAACATTAGCATGTAACTTCATAAATCCAAATTATTTAAGGCGATGCAAATACATATTAACTACATTTTCCAGCCCCAAATAAATGGACTCACTTATCAAAGCATGACCAATAGACACTTCAAGCAATCCAGGTATATTTTCTTTAAAAAACTTTATATTATCTAAAGAAAGATCATGTCCTGCATTTACTCCTAAGCCAAGATCAATAGATTTCTGAGCACATTCTACATAAGAATTAATAGCCTTTTCATTTCCTTTTGCATATTCTGAAGCAAACTCTTCAGTATACAATTCAATTCTATCCGCCCCTGTTTCCTTTGCTCCTTCGATAACGTCAACAATAGGGTCAACAAAAATTGAGGTTCTAATGTCATTTCTTTTAAACTCCGAAATAACTTCTTGCAAAAAACCTTTATGCTTCTTTGTATCCCAACCAGCATTACTAGTAATCGCGTCCTCAGCATCAGGAACTAAAGTAACCTGAGTAGGTTTTACTTTTAATACCAAATCCACAAACTTAGGTATGGGATTTCCTTCTATGTTATATTCTGTGGTTACGATTGGCTTTAAATCATAAGCATCCTGATATCTAATATGCCTCTCATCGGGTCTAGGGTGTATCGTTATTCCTTCTCCACCAAACCGCTGAATATCCTTAGCCACTTGAATCAAATTCGGCACATCTCCTCCTCTAGAATTTCTTAATGTTGCTATTTTATTAATGTTAACACTTAACTTTGTCATAGTTTTTGATATACTTTCTTTAAAAAAACAAAAATACAAACTTGGGAACGCCTCGATTGTATATTTTTTGATTATTTTGCATAATATAGCTCCCAGAATTATGAAGACGAACTTATACATAGTAAACGAGATAGAGCCAGTTGACATAGCTGCAAAAGTTGCTGATGTTCAATTATTATTTAATGAGCTTACTTATACTCATTTTCCAGTAACGAAAGATAAAATATACTTGGGTTGTATATCTGAAGCTGATATCAGATGTTTTGAAACTGAAAAAACATTAGAAGCATACCAATATGCCTTAGAAGGTTTCTATGTAAGAGAAGGTGATAACTGGCTAGATATTTTAGAGTCTTTTGCACAGAACAATTCCAATATCATTCCTGTCCTTGATGACAATAATAATTACCTAGGCTTTTTTGAACTTGGAGATATTATGAATTTGTTTAACGAAACTCCTTTCTTAAGCGAACCGGGTAATATTTTAACTGTAGAAAAAGGTGTGTTAGACTATTCATTTAGCGAAATAGCACAAATTGTAGAATCTAACAATGCTAAAGTATTAGGGTTATTTATTTCAAATATGGAGAATGATGTAGCGCAGATAACAGTTAAAATTAGTGATACTGATATTAATAATATAGTGCAAACCTTTAGAAGATATAGTTACAATATCGTCTCAAGACATCACGAAGATACTTTCTTAACAAACCTAAAGGAAAGATCTCAATATTTAGAAAAATACCTAAATATCTAAGAGAATTATTCAACCAGAAAACACAAATCCATAATGAAGATAGGTATCTACGGACAGTTTTACCACAAGAATTCGGGTATATATATTCAGCAATTACTGGAAACCTTGGATAAAAATCAGGCCGAAGTGGTTATAGAAAAGAATTTTCTGGAATTGATTAATCTTCATGACGAAATTGATAAAACGTACTCCCACTTTAGCACTTTTGAAGAATTAGACGATTCATATGACTTATTTTTTAGTATTGGTGGTGATGGCACAATTCTAAAAACTATAACTTATGTAAGAGATCTTGGGATACCAATAGCAGGGATAAATACAGGTAGATTAGGGTTTCTGGCTACTATTCAGAAAGAAGAAATACAGGATAGTATAGATTTAATCTTAAACAAACAATTTGACATTTCTTCCAGAAGTATCCTTACCATAGAGACATTACCTAAAAATGAAGAATTCGGAGTATTAAATTTTGCAATGAATGAAATTGCTGTTAGTAGAAGAAACACTACTTCTATGATCACTGTACATACGAACCTTAATGATGAATTCTTAACCTCATATTGGGCGGATGGTTTGATTGTTGCTACTCCTACTGGATCCACAGGATATTCACTTAGCTGTGGGGGTCCGGTGATTATTCCAGAAGCAGAAAGCATGGTACTAACACCAATTGCTCCTCATAATCTTAACGCCAGACCTTTAGTTATACAGGACAATCAGGAAATAAAGCTTCAGATATCCAGTAGAGAAGACTCATATTTAGTTTCATTAGATTCCAGAATTCATACATTACCCAATGAAACCACTGTAATTATTAAAAAAGCACCTTTTAAGATTAATATGGTGGTTTTACAAGATAAAAGTTTCCTTAAAACTTTGCGCAAAAAAATGCTTTGGGGAGAAGATAAACGCAATTAGGCAATAAAATCTACTAAATAGTGTTTTTTAATTCATACAATTTCAATCAAATTCTTGTGTACTAAAGTTAATTGTTATATTTGCAAACTTTTGAAAATCTATGAGATACTTAATATCATTTGTATTCGTCTTATTTTTTATACATTCTGCCGCATCCCAAACATATGAGGTTGGTATAATGGCTGGAGGTTCTAATTACATTGGAGATGTAGGATCTTCATACTACATAGCCCCTAATGATTTTGCATTAGGAGCGATAGGAAAATGGAATCGTAGTAAGAGACATGCGTTTAGAGCATCATTTTTATACGCACAACTTAATGCAGATGACTCTAATGGTGATGATAGAAGAAAACAGAGAGGACTAAGCTTTAATAATTCTGTAAAAGAATTATCAGTGGGTATGGAATTCAACTTTTGGGATTGGTTCTTATATGATGGAGAGTCTCAATTCACTCCATACTTATATTCTGGGATTACAGCTTTTAATTATAAGGCAAAATCAGTAGATACGAATAATGGTAACCAAATTACGGAATACGGTGACCAATGGAATTTTGCCATTCCAATGGTAATTGGTATTAAGAAAACTTTAGGTCGTGATTTTGTAATTGGAGCAGAAATTGGAGCCAGATATACATTTACAGATAACCTTGATGGTAGTGACCCTAATAGTGGTTTTGGTCAAGGATTTGGAAATTTAGATAATAATGATTGGTATGTATTTACCGGAATAACACTATCCTATACATGGGGTAGAATACCTTGCTATTGTGCATTCTAGAAAATGATTGATAAAGAACACCTTAATTCCAATATACCAGAACACGTAGCCATTATAATGGATGGTAATGGAAGATGGGCAAAAAAGAAAGGATTATTTAGAGCAGTTGGCCACGAAAATGGAACTAAAGCGGTAAAACAAGCTGTAGAAGGCAGTGCAGAAATAGGTATTAAATATCTAACACTATATGCATTTTCTACAGAAAACTGGAATAGACCAAAACTAGAAGTAGAAACCTTAATGAAGCTTCTGGTAAGTGCTCTAAAAAAAGAAATAAAAACACTTCAAAAAAATAACATCCGTCTTAACGCGATTGGAAACCTGGAAGCTTTACCTGAAAAAGCAAGAAAAGAACTCCTGGAAGTTATTGAAAACACTAAGACTAATGATCGAATGACATTGACTTTAGCACTTAGTTACGGAAGTCGTGAAGAGCTTATAAAAACTATCCAAGAAATAAGCAATAAAGTTAAAAATAATGTACTTTCGCCACATCTTATAAATGAAGCAGTCATTAATAAGCATTTGTATACCAAAAACCTGCCAGATGTAGACTTATTAATACGCACCAGCGGTGAACAACGTATTAGTAATTTCCTGTTATGGCAGATAGCGTATGCAGAATTATATTTTACAGAGATATTATGGCCAGATTTTAAAAAATCAGATTTATTTGAAGCCATATACAATTATCAACAAAGAGAAAGAAGATTTGGAAAAACTAGTGAGCAGCTTAGTTAAAAAGATGGCAAAAAAATTACCTATTAAGCATTTTGTATTATTTGTATTTTTAATCAATATAATATCTGTTTCAGCGCAGAATTTACCCGGAACCAATGGAAAATCCTATATTATAGGTGAAATAAAAGTAACGGGGACAACTAGCTATAATGAGAGTACCGTTATTACTTTTACCGGTCTAAAAAAAGGTGAACGTATATTTTTACCAGGAGATCGTATTAGTGGTGTAATAAAAAAACTATGGGACCTTGAATTATTTAGTGATATTAATTTTTATATAACTAAGGTAGAAGGAGAAGTTGCTGATCTAGAAATCAACATCCAGGAAGTTCCCGAGCTAAAAGAAGTTCGTATTGAAGGAATAAAAAAGCGTAAAGCAGAAGAGCTACTTAAAGAAAATAGCTTAACTAAAGGGGCCAAAGTAACCGAAAACCTTCTGACTACTACTCGCAATTTCATTTCTAACAAATATAGAAAAGACGGTTTTCTTAACACTAAAGTTCTTATTAACACTACTCCTGTAAAAGACACTGTACCTACTAACAAAGTAAACATGGTGGTCCGTATTGATAAAGGAGATCGTGTGAAAGTGGATCGTATTACAATTAATGGAAACTCTAAATTTTCTGACGCCAAAGTTAAAGGTGCCATGAAAAACACAAAACAAAAGAAGTTTTGGAGATTCTGGAAAAGATCAAAATACATAAAAGCTGACTATCAGGAAGACAAAGAAAATATCGTATCTAAATATAAAGAAAAAGGATATCGAGATGCTCGTATAGTTTCAGACAGCTTAATTGTAGAAGATGATAATAGTGTATCATTAAACCTTAATGTAGAAGAGGGAAACAAATACTATTTTGGAGACATTACGTTTTTAGGCAATAGTGTTTATACAGATCGACAATTGGCAAGGCAATTAGTAATCAAAAAGGGAGAAGTATACAATGGTGTTTTATTAGAAAAACAAATTGCAGATAATACTAAACCTGATGCTAATGACCTAACAAATCTATATCAAAACAATGGATATTTATTTTCTTCTATTGATGCTGTAGAAACAAGTGTAGAAAATGATACTATTGATTTTGAGATACGAATCAGAGAAGGAAAACTAGTTCATTTTAATCACATTACTGTTTCAGGGAATGATAGAACCAATGACCACGTAATTTATAGAATATTACGTACCAGACCGGGTGAGGTATATAGCAAAGACCTTGTCGTAAGAACAGTTCGTGAGATTGGACAACTTGGTTTCTTTGATCCTGAACAATTAGAACCTCAATTCCAGAATGCAAATCCGCAAGACGGAACAATTGACATTAATTATCCGGTAGTAGAAAAAGGTGCCAGTCAAATAGAACTACAAGGTGGTTTTGGTGGAGGAGGCTTCATTGGAACATTAGGACTAGCATTTAATAATTTCTCTATAAGAAACATTTTTAATAAAGAGGCTTATAGCCCTCTTCCTATGGGTGATGGCCAAACACTCAGAGTAAGAGCACAGGCTAGTCAATTTTTCCAAACATACAGCCTATCATTTGTAGAACCTTGGCTTGGGGGTAAAAGACCATTCCAGCTTTCTACCTCATTTTCGCATACTATTCAGTTTCTATTTGATAGTAGAAATCGTGATGTTGATAGGGATAGTAAGTTTTTAATTACAGGAGGGTCAATTGGTATTGCCAAAAGACTAAACTGGCCTGATAATTATTTCACTTTATCCCAAGCAATAAGTATCAGACATTATAATCTTAAAAATTATAATACAAGATTATTTACATTTGGTAATGGATCATCTAATGATTTAGCGTATACAATAGGTCTTAATAGAAATAACACATCTGTTAATCCAATATTTCCAACGGGAGGATCAGAATTTAATGTGGTAGCAAAGTTTTCTTTACCTTATTCTTTATGGGATGGAAATGACTACGAAGCTTTAGCTAATGAAAGAGAAAATTTAATCAATGAACAAGCTAACTTAAACACGGCCGATGCTCAGCAAAGCATACGTTTTACTGAAATCAATGATGAAATCGCAGAAATAGATCAGGAACGTTTTAAGTGGTTAGAATATTACAAGATAAAATTTGATGGTACTTGGTATACACGTCTTATGAATATCGGCAAACAACCTTTGGTTCTAAGAACCAGAGCTGAATTTGGTTTTCTTGGGGCATATAATAGCAATAGAGGAAATATTCCTTTTGAAAGATTTCGTTTAGGAGGTGATGGACTAGGTACTGGTGTGCAAAACCAAAGTGAAAATATAGCGCTTAGAGGGTACCCAAATCAATCTCTAGTACCTGCGAGTAGAGCAAATGATATAAATTCTGGATTAGATGGGGCAACAATTTATAATAAATATTCGTTAGAGCTTCGTTACCCTATAACTTTAAAACCATCTGCATCAATTTATATGCTTGGTTTTTTAGAAGGAGGAGCATCATATGATAGCTTCCAAGAATTTAATCCGTTTCAATTAAGCAGATCCACTGGTTTAGGATTGCGTATATTTATGCCAGCATTTGGATTGCTTGGTATTGATTTTGGATATGGTTTTGATCCTATTCCTGGAACAAACACAGGAGCTAACGGGTGGGAAACTCACTTTATCATAGGGCAACAGTTTTAATTTTGGCACGATTATTTCTATTAACAAAACTGAATTATGAAAACACAAGTTCTTTTAATTATGATGACGATAACCTGGTTATCGTTTACTAATTCTGTAGAAGCTCAAAAAGGAATTAGAATTGGCTACATCGACATGGATTACATTTTAGAGAATGTACCTGAATACAATGAAGCCTCTGCTGATCTAGAAACCAAAGTACAAAAGTGGAAAGTCGAAATTGAAGCAGAATTAAAAGAAGTAGAACAGATGAGAAAAGATCTCAATAATGAACGTGTTCTATTGACAAAAGAACTTATTGAAGAAAGAGAAGAAGACATTACTTTTAAAGAAAAAGAAATACTGGAATATCAACAAAAAAGATTTGGTCCTAATGGAGATCTATTCATCCAAAAGAAAAGGTTAGTTCAACCAGTACAAGATCAAGTATTTGTAGCAGTACAAGAACTTGCCAAAAATAAAAAATATGATTTCGTTTTTGACAGATCCTCTGACTTAGTAATGCTTTATTCTGCAGACAGATATGACATCAGCGATCAAGTTTTACTTAGAATTAGCAGAGTATCTAAGAGAAAACAACTCGATAGCAGAAAAGAAAAGAAAGCCCTGGAGAGAGCAGAAAAAAGAACCGCTGAGCAAGAAAATGAGGTAAGTGATAGAGAAGCTGCTGCAAAGAAAAAACAATCTCAAAGAGAACAATTACTTGCTGAGCGTAAAGCACAGAGAGATTCTATTAGAGCTGCAAAGAAAAAAGAATTTGAAGCCAGAAGAGCTAAGCTTCTTGAAGCACAAAAAAGAAGAAAAGATTCTATAAATGCATTAAAAAAGCAAAAAGAAAATCTTAATAAAGATGACTCGTCCGAAGGAGATGAGAATCAATAACCTTAAAACTATTATAAATTTATATACACTTAATATTACTAGAAATGAAACAATTTAGAACACTATTCGTAGCTTGTGCATTGATGTTGGGAGCCTCAAGTTTTGTGAGCGCACAGTCTAAAGTAGCGCATATAGCATCACAAGAGCTTGTGGAGGCTATGCCTGCTTTTAAAGCTGCAAAAGGAGAGATTGAAAAACTAAACAAAACGTATGAAGCTGAAATCAGAAATATGTTTTTAGAATATCAAAAGACAATCCAACAGTATTCTCAAGAAGCCGAAACTAAAACTGATGAAGAGAATCTAAAAAGGCAACAAGAGATTCAAGCTACTGAAAAAAGCATCAACGAATACAGACAAAATGCGATGCAAGATATTCAGAAAAAAGAAATCGAATTATTAAAGCCGATATATGAGAAAGCTAGAGTTTCTATTCAGAAAGTTGCCAGAGCTCAAGGTTTTCAATATGTATTAGATTCTACCACTGGAACAGGAGTAATTCTTGCTGATGGTAAAGATCTTATGGCAGACGTAAAAAAAGATTTAGGTATCTAAAAGATAAAAAATCTTAATAAAAAATAAAAAAACAGTGAGTAGCTACTCACTGTTTTTTTATTTTTGACAGCATACGATCTAATAATTATGCAAGATAAAGCTATCGGTATATTTGACTCAGGAGTCGGTGGAACCTCAATTTGGAAAGAAATTGCAACACTTTTACCAAATGAGAATACCATATATCTGGCAGATAGTAAATATGCACCTTACGGCAAAAGAAGTAAAGAGGAAATCATAGAACTCAGTATAAAAAACACTGAAAAACTATTAGAACTTAATTGCAAAATAATTGTAGTAGCGTGCAATACAGCAACCACCAATGCCATAAAAGTGCTTCGTTCGACATATAACATTCCTTTTATCGGAATAGAACCAGCAATAAAGCCGGCTGCAATTCGCACTAAAACGAGAAAAATAGGAGTCTTAGCTACCAAAGGCACATTATCCAGCGAATTATTCGCCAAAACATCTGACTTATACGCTAATAATATTGAAGTGATAGAGGTAATAGGCACAGGGTTGGTAGAACTCATTGAAGGTGGTAAAATCGAAAGCCCTGAAATGTATACGTTACTAGAATCCTATATCAAACCAATGATCCAAAAAGACATTGATCATCTGGTATTAGGCTGTAGTCATTATCCATATCTTATACCGGTTCTAAAAGAAATCCTTTCCGAAAACGTAACGATCATTGATTCTGGAGAAGCAGTTGCCAAGCAAACCAAAGCAATCCTCGCTACCAACAATCTTTTACGCACAAATTCCAATATGGGAGAACATCATTTTTATACAAATTCAGATATTGCTACACTGCAGCATATTCTTCAAAAAAGTAACATCCTTTACTTGGCTGATACCTTAGATTTTTAATATTAAACTTTTTACTTAAAGTAATCCAGAAGCGCAGCCTTTTTAGAAGAAGATACTGCTAACTCTTTTCCGGAAGTAATTTCTACACTCCCTCCCTTCCCTTTTCTATAACGTACTATTTTATTGACGTTGACCAAAAAACTTTTATGTATTCGTGCAAAACCTTGATCGTGTAAAGAATCCTCAAAATACTTCAGAGTCTTACTCACCAGCTTCTGCCCTTTTTCCAAAAATATTTTGGTATAATTATCATCAGCTTCGCAGTATAAGATATTGGCAATCTCCAGTACTTCAAAACCATCTTGTTGTGGAATAGTGATTTTACCATTTGCAGCTGAAAATTTAGAAACCAAAACCGCATCCTGCAATGCTATTTCACGTTCTTTAATATGGATAACATGATCTACCGCCTTGATTAAATTATCAATCGCAATTGGTTTCAGAAGATAATATGTCGCTTGAGCATTAAGCGCTTCTACCGCATAATGATCATAAGCGGTTACAAATACAATTTCGAAAGTACGATCAGGAACCTGTTCTATTAAATCAAAAGCATTTCCGTAAGGCATTTCAACATCTAAAAATAATACATCCGGATCTTTTGATTCTAATAAGGTTAATGTCTCTTGCACACTAGCAGCCTCACCCATAATATTTACCGATGGACAATATTTACCTAAATAGTTATTAAGAATAGCTCTGCTGTTTGCTTCGTCGTCTACTATAATTGCGTTTAACTTCACAGTATATTTTTTAGTTCTATGTATCTTTCTTTAAAATCAACTTTACCTGAGTTCCTTCTTCATTATCATCAAGATCGGATATGAAAACATCTACTTTGTCCTTATACATCTCATTAAGAATTGAAATCCGTTTTTTGATATTACTCATTCCTTTAGAGTTCTGTAGTTTTTGGTTCATCGTTTTTAGTTCAACAGACTTTTTACGTCCGATTCCATCATCAGTAATAACAATTTGAATACTTTCTGAATTTATTCTTTCGAAATTAATTGACAATAAACCTTTCTCTGATTTATAACGTAAGCCATGCCAAACTGCATTCTCCACGTAGGGTTGCAACAACATTGGTGGAATCATAAATTCAGATACATTAATTTCAGGATCTACCTCTATGTTGTATTCGAATTTATCCTGAAATCTGAAATGCTCCAATTGAACATACAATTTAAGTAGCTCAATTTCCTTTTCTAACGGGATAAAATCTTCTTCACTATTCTCTAGGACAGCTCTCATCAACAGTGAAAAATCCGTAAGGTATCGATTTGCAGCACGTTCATCGCTAGTAGCAATAAAAGTGTTTACAGAATTTAACGCATTAAAAATAAAGTGCGGGTTCATCTGGGAACGCAATGATTTTAATGCCAAAAGGTTATTAGCATATCGTTGTTGCTTCATATTACGAAACATCAAATAGCCCGCTAGAAGTAACAGAACTGTAAGTCCAATCAAAGAATAGATTACAATCTGTTGTCTTATGCTCTGTTGATCTGCCAATTCTTGTGCAGCAAAAGCCAATTGATATCTAGTTTCGTTTAGTTCTCTATCTTTTTCGAGGGTAGCTATACGATTGGCTCGCTGGGCCAATTCACGATTAAAACGGGTTGCCTGCGATATTTCCTGTTCCTTTTGGATATAAAGCTTATCAATAATTACTTCATACTCTTCGAAAGCTTCTGAAGCCTTTTTTAATTCTCCTTTTTCTCGATATACTTCTCCTAGTTTTCGAGTAGCATCTTTTTGAACAACTAAATCATTTTTAGATTCAGCTTCTTTTATACTTTCCTCTAGATAAGGAATTGCTTCGTCATAATTAGATTGTGCTGCAAAAGCATTTGCTATCTTATAGTTTTGGACCTGTGGGGTCAAAGCTCTATCCTCAGTACCCTCCTCTGGCTGACCTATAGAATCTGCTACCGTTTCTATTTGCTTAATATCCTTAAGGGTCTGTTGTCTTAATTCTATTTCTTTATCAAAACTACTATTCTTACTATAAAAATCTGCTGCTTTAGCTCGTTGTCTTGCTGCTGATCTCTTATTGCTTTGTTCCGCAAGCTGAACTGAATTATCAAGATATTCTTCGGCTTCTGTTACATTACCCTGTTGTTCTAAAACCTCAGCCATTTTAGAGTTAAGCAGAATAACTTTATCACTCTTCTTCCTTTTTTGATTGCCTGATAGCGCCTTACTATAATTAGCATTAGCTTTATTATAATCATTCAATCCTTTATAACTATCTCCTAATCCTTCATATACCAGAATGCGCTGAGAAGAATTCAATCTGGATTTCTTCAAATTATTGAATGTTTTTAACGCAGCATTATAATTTTTACTTTGTAATTGAGCTTTGCCTAATTTAATTTTTACATCAGCACTATATTTATTGCTCAAACTGGTAAGGAAGTTGCTTTCTGCCAAGTCAGGTTGTTTCCAATACATATATATATCAGCCAGTGTTTCAAACAATTCTGCCTTTTTTTCATCAGCAAACGGATCATCATCTTTAACAGTCTCCAAAGCTCTGGTAATATAATCTATACTGATAGAAGCATCTTTTTTTAGTGCATTTCTGGCAGCAGCCAAGTTTGCTCCATAAGCAGCAGCGGCTTTCTTACGCTTTTGAACCGCTGCTTCTAATTCTACAGGATTCTCCTTTACCGTAACATCTATCCTATCATTGCCTTTAATTTTATAAATAATAGTCTCAAAACTATCATGAGCAATAATAATCTCATCTCCTATTCTAGCTTCAATTCTAAAATCCCCAGTATTGTTAGTTCTGTATGTTCTTCCACCCATTACTTGTACTTCAACATCCTGAACGGGCTTATATGTTTTCTCCTCTTTTACAGAACCTCTAATCACCATAGGTTTAGGACGTTCTGGTGAAGCTAACCTTCTATTCTCATGCTGACCCAAAAAAACATTAGGTAGTAAACAGATAAACAATACTATGAAACCTATTTTTCTCATTTCATTCAATTACAATAAGGTAAACTTAACCTATTTCTATCGGATAATAAAATCAGTAATACCGCTACGATAGGTTTTTAGACACTTTTTAAGCTTCAAAAGAAAACTTCCCTAATCAAAAAATAGCATTCACTCATTTTATTACCCTTTTCCCTCATTATAGATTTTTTGCAAAAAAAGTTGGATATAGTTTTAACCTGAATTAAAAAACAAAAAGCCATGAGAACAATTTTTATTTGGAGTATATTATTACTGAACGGAATCCACTTTTCCTGTAATGCTAATCACAAGTCAAAAAATGACCTAGCTATTCAACCAGAAAAAGTGCAAGAAATTTTCACCACTAAAACCGATCCTAATTCACGTAATATTCAGGTAGCATTATTACTAGATACTAGTAATAGTATGGATGGACTTATTGATCAAGCCAAAGCCCAGCTCTGGGAGATTGTAAATGAATTATCCTATGCTAAATGTGGCAACCATAAAATTAACTTACAAATCGCTCTTTACGAATATGGGAATGATGGTTTACCGTCTAAAGAAGGTTACATCAGGCAGGTTTTACCATTTTCTGAAGATCTTGATGAAATCTCAAAAGAGCTTTTTAGATTAACCACTAATGGTGGAAACGAGTATTGTGGTAAAGTCATCAACACCTCTATTAACCAATTAGATTGGAAGAAAAATGATGATCACCTAAAGTTAATCTTCATCGCTGGAAACGAACCCTTTACTCAAGGTCCTGTGAATTACAAAGATGCTGCTACAGATGCCCTGGAAAAAGGTATTACTATCAACACAATTTTCTGTGGCAATTATAAACAAGGAATGGATACCAAATGGAAGCATGGAGCAGATATTACTGATGGAGAATATAGTGCTATAGACCACAATCACAAAACCATACATATTGCTACACCATATGATGATATCATATTGAAATTGAATAATAAATTAAATGGCACTTATATCTATTACGGAAGCCAGGGTGCAAACAAAAGAAGTTTACAAGCAGAACAAGATAGTAATGCAAGATCTTATAGTTCGGCTAATGCGGTGAGTAGAACTGTAAGTAAAAGTTCAGGCTTTTATAAAAACAAAAGCTGGGATCTCGTAGATGCTTCAGAAGATAAGGATTTCGAAATAGAAGAGGTTGCAAAAGAACAACTACCTAATGAATTAAAGAACAAATCCAAGACAGAACTAAAACAATATGTTGCTACCAAAAGTAAAGAACGTGCAGAAATTCAACAAAAAATACAAGAATTGAATAAAAAGCGTGTAGAATACATCAAAAACAATCGTAAAAAAGATGACACTAATTTAGAAGCAGCTTTGTTAAATGCCATTAAAAAACAAGGAGAAAAGAAATCCTTCAGCTGGGACGAATAAACTCAAAAGTTATATCTCTATGAAATTCTATTATAAATTAATTGTTTTAATATTTATTTCGGTATCGATGATGTCTCAGAAAAAAAACAAATTACCAAAATCACTTGTTGACTATGATTCTTTTCTAAATATATCTGAAGAAGTTTTAGAATATCGAAAAGAAAGATTAATCCCTCTGGATAAATTCATACTATACGCTAGTGAAGAAAATACTATTATTCTTGACACACGCTCGGAAGCTGCTTATAATAGAAAGCATCTTATAGGAGCAATACACCTTAATTTTTCCGAGTTTTCAGACAAAAAATTAGCAAAGACAATCCCTTCTAAAACCACAAGGATCTTGATCTACTGTAATAACAATATTGATGGCGATTTGGTTAATTTTATGACCAAAAAGATTTCTATGGCTCTAAATATCCCTACGTTTATTAATCTTTATGGGTATGGTTATAAAAACGTATATGAATTGTCATCTTTGGTTGCTATAGATGATAAAAGATTAGAGTTTGAAGGAAGTGAAACAGAATAGCTATTATCTCTAATAAAAAATGCCCTGATCAGGGCATTTTTTATTCTTAATTCTTAGAATTCACAGCAGGGCATTTACAACTCCATCGCTCTTCGCGCTTACCAAAGTCATAACCTAAAGTAATCTGATGAAAACCTCCATTGCTCAATACAACAGAGTTAGATTGATAACTATAGGTATATCCTACCATCCATTTTTTGTAATTCACCCCTAAGAACGGAGTTATATATTGTAATTTTTGACTTTCTACAGCTAATCCATCTTGCGAAAATTCTGCTCCATCAAAACTTCGTCTATACGATGCTCCTCCCCACAATGTACCTATTTTCATATCGTAGTATACTTTTAGATTAGCATCAATAGTACTTTCCTGTGTCTCATCTGTAGATTGGTACATAATAGATGGTTCCATACTCCATGGACCTCGCAAACCAAATACATATCCAAGAGAGAAAATATATCTACGTTGATTATTAGAATCTCTTAAGGTGACATCTCCAAAGTCTGTATTATCAAAAAGATCTCTAGCAGTCGGTAATAAATTTTTTATCGTAAAATGGGCATACCATTCTAAGTAATGGTATGAAGCTCCAACATCTACATTAAAATATCCATCTTTTCGATTACTAGCATCTCTAACCACAGGATCAACAATTCCTGTAAAATCTACATTAGATTGAATATATCCCACACTCGATCCAAATGACAACATATTAAGATCTGTACGATCTCTAGAAAATAATAAGTGATAGGCAAAAGTTGCATACACTCCGGTTTGTTTAAAACGACCGTTCTTATCAGAATATAAAATTGCTCCTAAACCTACTTTATCGTTAGTTCTAAAGTTAATATTGGCAGACTGAGTACTTGGTGCGTCATCTACATCAAACCATTGTTTCCTGGCAGTTAATCTAATTTTATTAGCATTAGCAGCACCTGCCATAGATGGATGCAATAAATACAAATTATCAGAAAGATAATCTGCATAAACAGGAATACCTTCTTGTGAGAACGTATACTGAGAGATCAAAATGATCAACAACAAATAATATCGCTTCAAGTTCATTGGTGCGCTTATAGTTAACATGGGGACAAAGAAAGTACAATATTCTTTAACTGCGAAAAACTTCTAATATTGTAGAATCCTACTATTTCTTTTTCTAAGTTAAAACTTATTATACTGCCAGCATCAAATATATAAATTTTTATAAGAACTGAATTTAACCCTGTTTCGCTACTTGAATCGTTAAAAACTGTTAGCAAAGCTAAGACAATACTGATATCGATCGGGTTTTTAGTAAATTTGCCAAAAATTAAATGATGGAAAAGAATTTTGAGATAAAAATAGAACCAACTTCGAATCCAAGTATAACTAAATTCGAAGCTAATTATTTTCTCACCCAACATACTAGTTATGAGTTTGATAATATCGATCAAGCTAAAAACTCTCCACTTGCACAACAGTTGTTTTATCTTCCGTTTGTAAAAAGAGTTTTTATTGCACAGAATTTTGTAGCTATTGACAAGTATGATATTGTAGAGTGGTCTGATGTTCAGGATGAAGTCGCGGAACAGATCAAAAATTATCTTAATAATGGTCAACCTGTAGTGAGCGAGGCTGAAACGACTAAAAAAGTTCCGATCACCATTTATGCTGAGAGTACTCCTAATCCAGCTGTTTTAAAATTTGTTGCTAATAAAAAATTAGTCACCACAGGTCACGAATTTAAAAACATTGATGATGCCAAAGATGCGCCATTGGCACAAGAATTATTTCACTTACCATTTGTAAAAGAGGTATATATTGATGAGAATTATATCTCTATCCAGAAATACGATATGGCAGACTGGAATGATATCACCATAGAACTAAGAGAGTTTTTACGTAACTATCTGGAACAGGGTAAAGAAGTCTTGACCGCCAATGCTACTGTATCTAAAACCGAAGTAGAAAAACAAGCTGATGTTGATTTTGAAAAATTAGATGATATATCCAAGGATATTGTTAACATCATTGAAGAATACATAAAACCAGCTGTGGCAAGTGATGGTGGTAATATTTTATTTGACTCTTACGATCCAGAAAGTAAAGCAGTTAAGGTAATCTTACAGGGAGCTTGTAGTGGATGCCCTTCATCTACATTTACTTTAAAAAATGGTATCGAAAACATGCTAAAAGAGATGCTTAAGGATAAGGTAGAATCTGTAGAAGCAATAAATGGGTAGTTTGACGAGAAAACTTTAATTTCATCCAAAATACTGTTAAAATTACACCTGCTTTTGTTTCGAAAAGAACAAAGTATCTCGTATCTTAGGGAAATAATAGTTAAATTTTAACCTAAAAAATTCACACAATGGCAATTGTTAAAACTATCGAGGTAATCGCAAGTTCTGATAAAGGATGGGACGATGCTGCTAAAAACGGAATAAAACAAGCAGGAAAAACAGTAAAAAACATAAAGTCTGCTTGGGTATCTGATCAAAAAGCTATCGTAAAAGGTGACGAAATTGTAGAGTTTCGGGTAAATCTTAAAATCTCTTTTGAGATTAGTTAAAAAAAATACTTTATTCTTTATGAAAAGCATTCCACATTGTTGGGATGCTTTTTATATTTTTAGAGATTATAAATCTCTATTCAGTGAAATATTTATTTTTTATACTGTCAATATTTTTATTGACACAATGTACTAGTCAAAACAAACCGGCTATGGAACAACATACCTACACTAATGATTTGATTCACGAAACCAGTCCTTATCTTTTACAACATGCCCATAACCCTGTAGATTGGAAACCATGGGGGGATAAAGCTCTTAAGCAAGCTAAAAATGAGAATAAACTTATAATTGTAAGTATTGGCTATGCAGCTTGTCATTGGTGTCATGTCATGGAACATGAAAGTTTTGAAGATCCAGAAGTAGCAGAATTAATGAATACAAATTTTATTAATATAAAAGTGGATCGGGAGGAGCGCCCGGATATAGATCACGTATATATGAATGCCGTGCAACTTATGACCGGTAGTGGTGGGTGGCCTCTAAATATGATTACACTTCCCGATGGTAGACCCGTTTGGGGAGGCACCTATTTTCCTAAAGGAAATTGGATGGATGCCATAAAACAAATAGCTGATCTCTACCAAAAGCAGCCCGACAAGCTTTTGGAATATGCAGAAAAGCTAGAGCAAGGTATTAAAGCTGTTGATATTATTGAAGTAAATACTGATGAAATCAATTTTGACAAAGAAATCATTGCCTCAGCAGTAAATGATTGGAGTAAACATTTTGATCATCAAAAAGGAGGTACCAACAGAGTTCCTAAATTTATGATGCCCAACAACTATCACTTTTTACTTAGATACGCACATCAATCAGAAGACAAAGAACTTATGGAGTATGTTACTAATACATTGACCAAGATATCTTTTGGCGGAGTCTATGATCATGTTGGAGGTGGCTTTGCAAGATATTCAACAGATGCCAAGTGGCATGTTCCACATTTCGAAAAGATGTTATATGATAACGCACAATTGGTCAGTTTATATTCTGACGCTTATCTGGTAACCAAAGACCCATGGTATAAAGATGTAGTATATGAAACATTAGAATTTGTTTCTAGAGAACTCACTAATAATGAAGGGGCTTTTTATTCATCTCTGGATGCGGATAGTCTAACACCAGAAGGAGAATTAGAAGAAGGTGCGTTTTATGTTTGGAGGAAAGAAAAACTTAAAACCTTGCTAGGTAATGATTATGAACTATTCTCTGATTATTATAATATCAATTCGTATGGTTTATGGGAAAAAGGAAATTATGTGTTGATTAGAAAACAAAATACTGAAGAGTTTTGCAATAAAAACAATATAAAGCCCGAAAAGCTTGACCAAAAACTTAACACCTGGAAAGAACTTTTATTAAACGAACGAGAAGAACGTTCCAGACCTAGATTAGATGATAAAACATTAACTTCCTGGAATGCGTTAATGCTAAAAGGATATCTAGATGCTTATCGTGTATTTAATGAAAAGAAATTTCTAGACGCTGCATTGCGAAATGCAAACTTTATTAAAGACAATCAACTCAATAAAGACTATTCTTTATATCATAATTATAAAGAAGAAAAAAGTACAATAAATGGTTATCTAGAAGATTATGCTGCGGTTATAGAGGCTTTTATTGCTTTATATGAGTCTACTTCAGACAAACTATGGATTGATATTTCAGAAGGACTTGCAGCATATACCTTTAAACACTTTTTTGATAAAGAAAAAAACATATTCTACTTCACATCGGATAAAGATCCAAAACTAGTCAGTCGAACGATAGAATATAATGATAATGTGATTCCTGCATCGAATTCTATAATGGCTAAGAACCTATTTCTTTTATCTCATTATAAATATAAACCTGAATATAATAGTATTTCAAAACAAATGCTACATAATATACAACCGCAGATACGAGAATATGCTTCAGTATACTCTAATTGGTTAGATTTGATGCTCAATTTTTCATACCCGTTCTATGAAGTTGTTGTTATTGGAGCCGAAACAGAAAACAAGTTAAAAGAACTAAATAATTATTACATTCCTAACAAATTATTAGCGAGTAGCACCTATCAGATTAATGAACCCTTATTTGAAGGAAGATATTCTCCAAACGAAACGTTGATATATATATGTGTAAATAATGCATGTAAGTATCCCGTAAATAACGTAGTAGAGGCTATTAAGCTTATCGATTAGAGTTTAATATATACGAGAATTATAATTACCATAGAATTTAAGGTAATATTTCCCCATAACTGTGGAAAAACTACCTAACTCAACATTACAAAAATGTCCAAAATAGTCAAAATCAAACGTTTTCGTAGCTAAAAAATAGAGAAAAAGTAAGGTTTTACCGTAAAAATACATGAAGATAATTTGTTAAAAAATAGATTTTAATAATAATTATATCGTATTATTGATAATTTTTTTAATTATACATAAAAATTAACGTTAAAAATTATAAAATCTTGCACTTCATCCGATGTTTTGATACATTTATCGAACCTAAATCAGTATAACATGAGAAAACTTTTACTTCTTTTATTGTTGATATTTTCGACTAGTGTATTTGCACAACTTCCTAGATCCTTAATGACCTCTACACAGAGAATTTCTTCATTTGACGAATATGATGGCTCTGTTTATATGAAATCAAAATATAAAGAGTCTAGTGTTATTGATGAGAGATCAGGAACTTTTGACGCCAAATTAAAGTATAACATATACAGTGATGCTTTAGAATATAAAGACGGATCAAATTATTTCGCAATACGTAAGGTTCCCACTATACATGCGCGAATTGATGGTGATTATTTTTACTATTGTAATTTCAAAACCCAGAGAGGTTTAAAAAGAGATGGGTATTATGTATTAGTCGAACTAAATGACAAATACAGAATCTATAAAAGATTTACTCTTGATATAAAAGAACCTAAGAAGAATGATCTTACTAGTTTAGAAGAAGCAGGTGAATTAAAAATGGTTACTACATATTATATAGAAGAGGCCGGTATGATTATGGAGTTACCTATGTCTAAAAAGGATATGTTAGCTACTTTTAGTGATAAAGAAAGTGAGCTAAAGCAATATATGAAGAAAGAAAAAATAAGACTTAGAAAAGAAGAGGATTTAATTCGACTTGTATCTAGATACAATGCCCTAAAAAGTTCTGATGATACTCCGTCAAGAAGTCTTCTAAGCAATAGGTCAAGAGGCAACTAAAATTTGTATTACTTCCTCTTACTGTTTTTCTCACTTAAAAAAATATAATGCCATCCTATTTTAGAGATGGCATTATTTTTGAAATAAATTATGTAGCCATTGCGATTTTATAGATATTTGGGCGATTTTTTTATGAAATCTAAAATTCAAAATAATGATTTTTGCTTTTTATCTGATTTGTTATTATTTTCGTCTTGACAATACACAAAAATTATGAGAAAAATCTTACAACTGTTAACCTTCCTGACCACATCTGTACTATTCGCGCAGTTTCCTCCAACCATGATGAAATCCTCAAAGAAGATTTCGAAATTTGATAAATATGCGGGGTCTATTTATGTATTTGAAGATTATAAACAAGCTGATGTAATAAACGAATCATCCGGAACATTCGAAGCTGAATTGAATTATAACATATATACTGATGCTTTAGAATTCACTGAAGACTCTAAATTATTTCAATTGGTTAAAACTCCTACTACTCATGCAAGAATAGATGGTGACTACTACTATTTTTGTAATTTTAAAACTCAAAGAGGAGTTAGAAAAGATGGGTACTTTGTACTTGTGGAACTAAATGATTTATATCGTATCTACAAAAGATACGAACTTAAAATCACTGACCCCGAGGACATGAATTCTATGGGTACTTCGACTATTGGAAAAATAAAGGTATTAAAAACCCTTTATTTAGAAGAAAATGGAATAATCTTAGAGTTACCTATGAGTAAAAAAGGAATATTATCTGCTTTTTCCGATAAGCAAGATGAATTGAAAAAATATATTAAGAAGGAAAAAATTAAACTTAAAAAAGAAGAAGATCTTATACGACTAGTTGCTAAATATAATGCTTTAAAAAGTATAGACGCTAGCCCGACACGAAGTCTTTTAGGTAATACGGATCAAAATAACTAACATCTTCAAAATCTTTTTCTAAAAATTTAGAATAACCGAGTGTTGCCATCTCATTAGCAGATGGCAATTTCTTTTTTATAAACACTGCATTTTTATGTTCACATATTTCAGTAAACTTTTCGACGCCATTGCCAATAAAATACACTTTATCATCTTGTAAATAATCCTGAAAAGAATCTTCTGATAATATCTCAGCTTTGGTCTCTCTAACTTGTTCAAAAGAGCCCGAAAAAACTACTGAATACACTTCCATTCGCCTAGCGTCGAGCATAGGAACAATATACCCATCATTAGTATTAACTTGCAATGCTAAAGATTGTAACGTGGGTATAGAGATTAAAGGAATATCTAAAGCATAACACAATCCTTTTGCAGTAGAGACTCCTATTCTTAATCCTGTATATGATCCAGGACCTTTACTAACGGCAACAGCAGAAAGATCTTTAAACAAAACCTCTGCTTCTTTCATAACCTGATCTATGTAGTTGTGCAATCGTTCTGCATGAGAATATTTAGTATCATAATCCTCGATACTGGCTACAATTTCATTATCCTTAGCTAAACAAACCGAACAATTGGTAGTTGCAGTTTCGATATAAAGTATATAAGCCATCCTATTAAATTTTGGCAAAGATAACTCAATTAAGTTATTACTTCTTAGCCTCTTTTTTAGATTCTAGCTGAACTTTATCACCGGTTTTCAGAATCTTGGTTACCAAGTTGTATGGACCAGTAATTACTTCTTCTCCTTCTTTTAAACCAGTCGTAATCTCTATATTACTATCATCTTGGATTCCTGTCTCAATCACTCTAAGTTTAGCAGTTTCGCCATCTTTGACAAACACACATTCAAATTTCTTATCAGAATCTTCAATTTTTTCCTTGGTATAAGTTCGTTTTGTAGAAGAAGTATCACTCTTAATCACAATAGCACTAATAGGAACTCCAATTATGTTTTCTCTCTTGTTAGTAATAACATCTACCGTGGCGGTCATCCCAGGACGAAAAGGAGAATAACTCTCTGGTTTACCTTCTAATAAATCTTTATAAGATTCTTCAAGAATGCGAACCTTAACTCTAAAATTAGTGACCTGATCAGCACTCAAAGCACTTTCTGCTGAATTTGCAATCTCAGTAACCAGTCCTTTAAATTCTTTTTTTAGATATGCATCTACCTCCACAATTGTAGAATCACCAATCTGAACCTTTACAATATCATTTTCATTAACATCTACTTCAACCTCCATATTGCTAAGGTTCGCAACACGTACAATCTCAGTACCAGCCATCTGCTGTGTTCCAACTACTCTTTCTCCCAGTTCTACAGATAACTTAGAGACTGTTCCGCTCATGGGAGCATAAATAGTAGTTCTGCTCAGGTTATCTTTAGCCTCATTAACGGTAGCTTGAGCGCTCTTTACACTATAAAAAGCAGATTGCTTAGAAGCTTCTGCGACTTCAAAAGCAGAAACCGCTCTATCCCACTCTGCTTTAGAAATTACTCCTTTATCAAATAATTCTTTATTACGCTCATAGCTAAGTTTAGCTTCTTTAAGACTTGCCTCTGCTTGCTGAAGGCCCGCTCTTACGTTTTGTAAAGATGCCTGAGACCTGTTTAACCCTGCCTGAATAATATCAGGGTTGATTCTAACTAAGAGATCTCCTTTCTTAACTTGTTGTCCTTCTTTTATTGGTAGTTCAATAATTTCTCCAGAAACTTCTGAAGAAAGTTTAACCTCTACTTCTGGCTGTATTTTTCCAGTAGCGGCAACAGTCTCGATAATATCAATCTTCTCTATCTTAGTAATAGAAACGGATTTAAGATTACCATTTTTACCAAACCAACCTGCTTTTTTACCAGCAACTAGTAATACAATTAAAAGGATAGCAACACTTAAAACAATGAGTAATGTTTTTCTATTCATGGCTTACTTTACAGTTAATTTTTGTTGTATGAAATTACAACCTTTTATAGAGTAGCCAAAATAGAAGGCTACTATTTATAATTTTATATCAGCAATCTTTATCCCAAAATAAAGCTCTAATACTTTAATTTTAAAAATATAATCAAATTTAGCTTGTACGGCATTACTTTGAGCATTTTCTAATCTAAATTTTGATTGACTAAAGTCAAATGCATTAGTTAATCCCACATCATACCTATCCTTAGCGTATTCATATGCTCTTTCTTGAGCTTTTACAGCAACCTCTGATGCTTCATAAGCTTCAGCAGAGCCTTTGGCATCAAGATACGCCTGATATACGTTACTATCCAAATCAAGCTCAGCTTGCTCTAACTGAAAAGCATTACGTTTTACATTAATCTTACTTCTTTTGACTTGGTTTCTAGTTGCAAAACCGTTAAATATTGGAACTGAAAGAGAAAAACCATAATTAAAACTTCTATTCTCAGAAAACTGATCGAAAATTGGATCAGGTCCAGTAAAAACAGGATTTCCTAAAACATCAATTATAACATCTCCAGATGCATTCCTAGCAACTTGATCAGCTCCAGTTTCAAAGGTACTAGCTCCAAATGAAGCAGTAAGCGTAGGATAATAAGCAGCTCTCGCTATTTCAACATCTTTCTCTGCCAATAGCTTGTTTTGCTCCGCAATTTGTACTTCATATCGAGCTTCTCTCGACCTTGAACGAATAGTTTCTATAGAATTATCCAAAACATCCGCAGAGGGAATCAAATAATCTTGCTCTGCAATGTCAAAACTTTCATACTCTTTAATCAACAATGTCTGAGCCAATCCTACACGAGCAATCAGTACTGCATTTTCTGCCTGTACAATACGAGTTAATTCATCCGCAGAAGTTGCTTCTATTTCTAAAAGATCGCCTTGAGGCAAAACTCCTGCATCTACCAAATCTTTTGTCCTTTTAAGTTGTTCTAATGTAATCTCGTGCTGTTTTTCAATTACTTTTAAGGATTCTTTATTAAGCAATACTTGCAAATAGCTATTAGCAACAAAAAGTGCAATATCATCTTTAGACTTGCCTAAGTTGTATTGATTTAACAACATATTGATTTTTGCTCTTTGCAATCTTTTCCAATTGCTTAGACCTCTAAAAATATCCACCCCGATAGAACCTCCATAGCTAGAACTCCTTATGGTTTGATCAATATTAGTACCTGTTCTTGGGTCATTTACTAATCCTGAATTCCATGAATTACCAGCTTGTGCATTGAGTGATGGTAAAAAATTACCTATTGCATCAATCCTATCAATCTCTGATGCTTCTAAATTAAGAGCAGATTGTTTTATGGTGATATTGTTTTCTAAAGCATATTCTACACATTCTCTAAGTGTCCATTTTTTTTCTTGTGCATGAGAACTCATTACCCCAAGAAGTGTGAAAAATAAAATTGAAATTTTAATTCGCATCATACCCTATTTGTATATAATTGATTGCTGTTGTTACATTTTTTCTTAACAAAATTAATTTTGCCATATTGATTCTAGGAAACTAAACATAAACTGTTTATTTCGTGTATATTAATTTCAGAACAAATTATCTTAATTCCGGTTCCCCTCTGGTTCTTTCTTTATAGGTTCTGTTTTATTCCATACTTTGATATCATCTTCTTCAGTAATACCAGAAAGTATTTCGACATTGATTCCATCAGACAGTCCTATTTCTATATCTTTTCTTTCGAATTCCTGATCACCTGTTTGAACCTCTACATAAGGGTCTTCTGTTTCTTTATCAAATTGTAATAACGCTTCTTTAATTGCTAAAATATCATTTTTTGTATCCAAAACTATAGAAGCATTAGCACTATATCCAGCTCTAATAAAATATTCTTTATCCAAAAAAACTTCTCCCTCTATCTTAAACTGCACAGCACCTTGTTCTTCGCTTCCTTTAGGTGCAATAAACTTTAATTTAGCGTCAAATTCTTTATCTCTGATCGCCCCTAGGCTTACCTTAAGTGGCATATCAATTTTAAGTTTACTTACCTCAGCTTCATCAACCTTTCCTTCAAAGATCATCTTATTAAGATCAGCGATAGTTGCTACCGTAGTACCATCATTAAAATTATTACTTTGAATTACCTGATCACCTTCTTCTACAGGAATTTCTAAAACCGTTCCGGAAACAGAAGCTCTAACATTTGTTATTGCTTGTGCTCCACCTGTCGATCCCTGACGTATGATTTGCAGGTCATTACGTGAATTACTAACCTCTTGTACTGCCTGATCATAACGTAATTTTATATTTTGAAAATCTTGAGAAGCTATTACTCCTTTATCAAAAAGCGCTTTATTACGATCATAATCTTGTTTAGCATTATCAAGGCTTATTTGTGCATTTTTAACACGTCCTCTAGCACTGTTCAATGCTTGTTCATTAGGCACTACTTTTACTTTAGCTATTAAATCACCTGTTTTGATTGCACTCCCCTCTTCCACATAAATCTTTTCAATAATTCCTGATACCTGAGGTTTTATTTCTACTTCTTCTTCTGGTATCACTTTTCCTGTAGCTACAGTTTTCTCTTCTATAGAGGTTCTAAAAGCTTTTTCTGTGGTGAATACTATTGGTGATTTACTATTGGAGCTTATTAGATATTTACCTGAAAAACCAAGTAAAGCTATAAAAACTACAACTAATAAAATTTTAAAAACTTTTTTCATTTTGATTGATTATATTACTTTGACTGTTATATTATTCTTCCCTTAATGCTTCTATTGGCTTTATACTTACGGCCTTCTGAGCTGGTATTAAACCTATTAGTGTTCCCAGTAAAACGATAGCAAACATAGCACCTGTTACTGCAAAGAAATCTACAGTAGGATTTAGTAAAGGAATGTCATCATTATTACCTATAGCAGTATTTACACCCCAAAGAATTAATGTTCCAAATACGAAACCTATTAATCCAGCTAAAAATGTAAGTAAAACTGATTCTAACATAATTTGACCTCTAACCTCTGATGGTGTTGCTCCTAACGCCCTTCTCACACCTATCTCTCGAGTTCGTTCTTTCACTGTAATTAGTAAAACATTACCAATAGCTATAACTCCCGCAATCAGTGTAGCAATACCAACAATATAAGTGATCAAACGCATTCCTGATAAAAATCCATTGACTTTTGCTACTTGTTCACCAAGGTTGAAACTTCCAAACGCCTGATTATCATCAGGGTGCACATCGTGCATTCGTTTTAGATAAGTTTTTATAGTGGCTTCAGTATTCACTATATTTTTATCAGCTTTAGCAGTAATTACCATCCAAGAAATATTTCTCCCTTGATTAAAAATTGTCTGAAATGTAGTAAATGGTAAGAAAATAGAATCATCACCTTCAAAGCCTTGCTGGGTTGGTTTATACACTCCAATAACCTTAAAATAAATTCCATTAATTTTTACAAAATCACCAATTGCATTTTCATCTTTATCATAAAACTGCTTGTAAATATCTTCTCCTATAACACAGACTTTACGCTCATATTTGATATCTTCTTCATTGATGAATCGCCCCCCATCGAACATTTTTTTCTTAGACACTTTGTCTATCGTTGGATAATCTCCAAATACCTGAAATGCGCCGGATTTTGATCCTCTAACAAATTGACCGGGAGGAGTACCCCATCTACCTGTAACATTACGAGGAGCAATATATTCGATATCATCCACTTGAGATTTTAAAGCATCCACATCATCAAGTGTTAGTTGCATTCTTCTACCTCGTTTAAAACCTTCATTAGGAATACTGGTTTGCTGCCCCCAAAGAAACATAGTATTTGTAGCAAAATCATTAAACTGACTTCTAAAGCTATTATCTAGGCCTTTTGCCATACCCAGAAGCACTACAAATAAAAATACTCCCCAGGTTACACCTATAACTGTAATTATGGTTCTGATCTTATTCTTACGGATTGCTCCATATATTTCTTGCCAGGTATCCCTTTCGAATATAAATTTCATAACAAGTGTTTTTACTTATTCATCTCTTAGCGCAATTATCGGTTTTATTTTTGCAGCTCTTCTTGCAGGAATATATCCTGCTAACAATCCTGAAAGCACTAAAGTAATCGTAGCAACTACAATAACACCTGTTTCTACTTTTGGGTTCAGAATAAAAAAGTCTTCTAAGTTATTTCCAATCAATTTTAAGATCAGAATCCCCAAAATCAAACCTACATATCCAGCGATAGCAGTAATCAAAACAGACTCCTGGAGTACCATGGCTATAATTGATCTTGGAGAAGCACCCAGTGCTTTTCTAATACCCAATTCTTTAGTTCGTTCTTTTATACTAAAGGTCATAATATTACCAATACCAATGACCCCTGAAATTAATGTCCCTATTCCTACTATAAATATGAGTGCGTAGATACCGCCAAGAATTACCATAGTTTCTTTAATATCTTCTGCAAAACTTCTTACTCTTATAGCGCTTTGATCATCTGGTGCTACATTGAATTTTTTCTTAAAATCTTCTTCTATTTTTTTTGAAAAAGCAATGGCTTGTTCGGTATTCATCGCCATATTATAAGATATATTTATCTGGTCCAACTTCTCATTGTTACCAAAAAGTAATTGCACGGTTTTATAAGACATATAGATAATCCTTTCTTCATTGTCTCCACCACTATCCTGAAAAACACCTACTATTTTATAAGCTATACCATCTACATCAAGTATTTTTCCTAGTGCATCTTCATTTTTAAAAAGATCTTTTTCTATTAGTCTACCAATAACAATATTTTTGGTTCGTTCTTCTACATCTACTTCGTTAAGATATCTACCTTTCATCATTATCGTTTTCTCTAGATACTGATGATCCTGATTCACCGCTCTTATACTATAACTACCAGATTCTTTTTTATACTTTGCTAATCCATTGCGATAAATTCTTGGGGTAGCATGTTCTACTTTTCCGATATAATTATCTTTGATAAATTCGAAATCTTCATTTTCAAATTGAATTCTTCTATTTTCCTGAAAGCCCTTATATGCTTTAGATGTGTTTCCTCCTCTAATAAATATGATATTTTGCGCATCATCAACAAAACTGCTCAGGAAACTATTGAGCAAACCATTTCCTAACCCTAAAAGAATAGTAAAGATCAAGATCCCTAAGGCCACTGTAAATCCGGAAAGGAATGTACGTAGCTTATTTTTTCCTATGGCTTCGAATATTTCTTGCCATCTATCTCTATCAAACATACTTTGATGCCCTAACTTGTTCTACATATTTATCTTCTACAATAACACCATCTTTAAGATGCACAATGCGTTTACACATATTAGCAATATCCTCTTCGTGAGTTACTACCAATATTGTTTTACCTTCATCATTAATACCTTGAATGATATCCATTACTTCGTAAGAAGTTGTACTATCTAATGCTCCTGTTGGTTCATCTGCTAATAACACTTTAGGGTCAGCCGCAAGGGCTCGCGCAATTGCTACACGTTGTTTTTGACCTCCTGAAAGTTCACTAGGTAAATGGGTCGCCCATTCGGCTAAACCAACTTTACCTAAATAAGTCATTGCTTTTTCTGTTCTTTCTTTTCTTTTTTTGCGCTGATAATATAATGGAAGTGCAACATTTTCCATTGCAGACTTATAATTAATCAGGTTAAAAGACTGGAAAACAAACCCTAAGAATTTGTTTCGGTATTGAGCTGCTTTAGTTTCATTCAACCCCCTAATAGGAACGTTATCCAGAAAATAACTTCCACTATCTGCTTCATCCAGCATTCCTAAGATATTGAGCAAAGTAGATTTTCCTGAACCGGAAGATCCCATAATAGCAACTAATTCACCTTCTTTTACACTAAAATTAATCCCTTTGAGTACGTGAAGCGAATTGCTTCCCATCTGGTAAGATTTATGCAAGTCTTTGATTTCAATCATAATGCTTGATTAAGATTTATTTAGGCAAAAAGCCCAAGAAACTTATAGTTAAGACCCACTGACTTATAAAAAACAGATTTTTAATTAACCTACTATTTTTTCCCCAATAGAGGTTCATTTTGGATTGGTTAGTGCAATCTTATCTATAGGATAAGACTTACAATACCGTCATTTCGTTACAGTAGATTTTGTTAGGAAAATGTTAAATTTAAAATCACTATTACTTTTTACTACCCTTCTTATTTTCCTTATAAATAAAATACCCAACGGTTCCAACCAAAATATATGGAATAATCATTAAATATTTAATACCATTATTAATGCCTTTTGCAGTTTCTTGACCTTCTTCACTTTCTAAAACTGCACGACACATAGCACACTGAGCTTCAGCTGAAACGGAAATCAACAACAATAAGATTGATATGTAAAATATTTTTATTTTCATAAGTACTTTGACAAGCTCAACATGACACTTTTTTAAACATAATAGGGTGAAATCATAATATAAACAATTACACCACTAATCGCCACATATAACCAAATCGGGAATGTGATTCTGGCAATCTTGCGATGTTTATCAAATCGCTCTGCCAATGCTCTTACAAACGTAATCAACACAAACGGAATCACAACTATAGACAAAACAATATGTGTAATGAGTATAAAGTAATATATATAACGTATTGCTCCTTCTCCCCCAAATGCAGTTGAATCACTTGTCATATGATAAGCTACATACATTACCAAAAAAAGAATAGAACAAAGAATTGCTGTTTTCATTAAGCGCTCATGAAGCTTTATTTTTTTGTTTTTGACAGCCCATAATGCCACAACCAAAATTACAGCAGTTAATCCGTTAATTGAAGCATAAATTGGAGGTAAAAATGTTAATGGCTCTACATCAAATCCCATTCTTCTTAGATTAACACCAAATAGTGCTGCCACAGCTCCCGGAATAACAATAGATAATACCACTATCCATTTATTATATTTTTTCTCTAATGCTGATGTATTACTCATCTTTTTTTAATAATTTCTTGATGTCTTCTAACAAAATAGTGATCTGTTCTTCTTCTCCATTTTCATCTACCCTTTCTTCAACCCCTATAGTACCTCTATAATAAATAAGTGGGTTTCCGGAAGCGTCATACCGTGATCTTATATAACCTTCCTGATCAATTAAAGCGAAATATCCATTATGCTCAAATCCTCCCGGCACATCGGGATTTTCTGCTGCATAAATATTAAATCCAGCATTTGCTAAATCATAGATATCTTCTCTATCGCCAGTTAAAAAATGCCAATCCGGATTCGTTACCTTGTAATTCTCAGCATACTTTTTAAGTCTGGTAGGTGTGTCAAACTTAGGATTGATAGTAAAAGAAGCTACTCCAAAATCCTCGTATCCTTTAAGCTTATCTTGTAAATACACCAGATTCCTAGTCATCTTTGGACAAATAGTAGGGCAACTCGTAAAGAAGAATTCTGCAATATAAACTTTACCAATATAATCATGGTTAGTAATCAAAATGCTATCCTGATTCAGAAATGCAAATTCAGGTACTTTTTTAGGTTTATCATTAATCTTTATATATGATAACTTTTTATTTGCAACAGGATTGCTGGCACTCATCCTATCATTTTTTACTACAGAAGAAGTTTTTACCCTATTAATAATTCTTGGAATAAATATGATTCCGAAAATTAATATAACAAAGGATATACCAACGTATGAATACTTTTTCATAGAATTATTTACATTATTTTTCCCGAAAGCCATCAGTACGATCAGCTTTATATTTTTTAAGTGCCAAACGATATTCTGCAAGAATAACTTTTACATCATCTGTCATTACATTTGCCAAATCAGCAACCGAACTGGCATCATACCCATACACTTTTGATTCGTTTTCTTTTAGTGTACCATCCCTACCTCTTAGGCTCCCGCTTTTATCAATGATATATACATAATGCGTTGAAAGGTTATCGTCTAACTGATGCGATACTTTAAGGCTTTTAAATAGCGCCATAATACTTTCTGGTGTTCCAAAAACAAATTTCCATTCAGACACATTAGTAATATTATCTAATTCATCTAAAAGATCCTTAGCAGCTTTTTCACTTCCATATGGTAATGGCATCACAAATTGAAAGTCTCTAAATTCGTGGTTTTTCTTATAAATCTTTTGATTTAAGTTAAAAGCATTTCCTTGTTTGTTATAGATATCCTTACCCAAAAAGCCTAGAACTGTAATTTTATCTTTAAATGTTATTTCTTCACTAGACAAGCTTTCAAAATTTTCAATACCTCCCACAGCACTATTCAGAACCGGAAGTTTTGCAAAATTATGAACTCCAGAAGCAAAAAATAAATAGGCAACCAAGGGTAATACGAATAAGATACCAAGAACCAGAAATTTCTTCATTTTATATATGTTTTACTTCTTGTGCAAAAATAAAAAAGACGGTCGAAAAGAACCGTCTTTTATTAAGCTTTTAACTTATATCATTAAAGGGTTAAAAATCCCAACTTTTATGTCCAGCTTTGAACACTTCGTATACATAATCTCCTTCTGTAAGAAGAATGAAGATTAAATAACAAATTAAGAAAATTGACGTCCAAACCACTGCTCTTCTCAACCCTTTAGTTTCACCTTCCATGTGCATGAACGACCAAGTGATATAATATGCTTTATACAATGTAAGTATAATAAAAATCCAGTTTAGTAATTTCATACTGATTACAGTAGTTTCAACCAAAAATGCTGGTTTTATAATACCTAATATAACTTCAACTATTGTTACAACAGATAACAGTATGAATACTTTCCAGATTCTTCCTGTATTTGATTCGTGATGTGCTGTATCGTGTGCCATATTTTGTTTAATATCTTTTTAAATAATTATACCAGGTAGAAGAATGTAAATACAAATACCCAAACTAAATCTACAAAGTGCCAGTATAAACCAACTTTCTCAACCATTTCATAGTTCTTTCTTCTCTCATAGGTTCCAAGAATCACATTGATAAAGATGATAATATTAATTACAACACCAGAGAATACGTGGAAACCATGAAAACCGGTGATGAAAAAGAAAAAGTTAGCAAACAATGGAGTTCCATATTCATTATGACGAAGATTAGCTCCCTCTACTATACCGATTGCATCATTGGTTAGTCTTCTTAAAGACTCTTCTCTTGATAATACCGTTTTCTCACCTTTCTCAGTAAGTATTTGTGTTCTTATGACAAGATCTTTATTCTTTGCAAAACCAGCTCTGATTTCATCAATTGTATATGTTGGAAGTGTAGCTTCGCTTTCATACCACAACCCATTTCGTTCTTCGTGCTGAGCTCTATCTTGATTATTATCAATAATTGCAATTTCTTTTAATCCAACTCTATGTCCTTCTGCATCCACAAACTGAAGAATTTGACCTCCTTTTGTTTCTACGGCACCATATTCTCCTTTGATAAAGTTTTTCCACTCCCAGGCCTGTGATCCAACAAATATTGCACCTCCAATTATGGTTAAGAACATATAAAAAATTACCTTTTTCTGCTTCATTTGGTGACCAGCATCAACCGCTAGTACCATGGTAACAGAAGAAAATATAAGTATAAAGGTCATCAAAGCCACATAGTACATTGGAGCATCTACTCCATGTAAAAACGGAAAGTGGTTAAACACTTCATCGGCTATTGGCCAAGAATCAATAAACTTAAATCTCGAAAAACCATATGCGGCAAGAAATCCTGAGAATGTAAGTGCATCAGAAACGATAAAAAACCACATCATCATCTTACCATAACTCACCTTCAGTGGCTGGTTACCACCTCCCCAGATTTTATCTTCAGTACCTGTTTTAGTAACAGCTGTTTCCATAAAAAGAATTTGGTATTGTTAAATTTTCCACAAAAGTAAGGAATTTTATTATCTCACGAAATATAAAAACAAAAAGAGATAAACCCACAAAAAGTCTACAAAATGCCAATACATAGCACCTAGTTCTAAACCAAGGGTTTGACCACTTTTATACTTTTGTTTAAAATGATTATAAATTACGACTAAAAGTACCAGAATCCCACCAACTACGTGCGCTATGTGTGTTACAACAATGATAAACATAAACGTAGACACAATATTAGATGTCGGGCCTGTAAAATGATATCCTTGATTTACAATATCCGAAAATCCTTCAAACTGAAGAAATATAAATCCAACACCTAACGCAAGCGTAGTTAGCAACAAAATAGTTGCCAGACTTCTGTTATTATTTTCGATTGCTTTTTTAACTAGGTAAAAAGTAATACTACTTGCTAAAATTACAAATATGCTATAGATAAATGGTTGAGGAAAAACAAGATCTGTCAACCAGTCTTTTCTTCCTTTACTTACTACATATGCACTTGTAAGTCCAGCAAAAACCATCGCCATACTTACCATAGCAAACAACATCATTGTCTTTTTAGACCTATTAATTTTTTCTTGGGTTGTTCCCTGGGTTAAATCCATACACGTATAAATTTATCCGCTACATAAATAATCTGTAGTAGCGTGATATACAAAACACTCATTAGCATTAATTGCTTAGCAGTTTTTGCATCTCTTATTTTATATAAACGAATTGCTGATCGCAATAAAACTATTCCTAATAGCAAAATCAAAACTCCTGAAACCGGAGTTAAATACAACTTTCCGGTAACACCAAACACAGGTATTAAGGAAGTTACTACAGTCCAAGCCGTATAAATGATAACCTGAACAGCAGTTCCTTGATCTCTTTTACCGGTTGGTAACATAAAAAAACCACCTTTTTTATAATCGTCAAATAAGAACCAGCCAATAGCCCAAAAATGAGGAAATTGCCAAAAGAACTGAACCATAAACAATGTACCAGGCTCAATTCCGAAATCATTCGTAGCTGCTACCCAACCTAACATAAAAGGTATCGCTCCAGGTATTGCTCCAACAAAAACAGATAATGGTGTTTTAGTTTTTAGTGGTGTATATAAACTAACATATATAAAAATGGAGATCGCACCAAACATTGCTGTTTGTGGATTGATAAAATATAAAACCGAAATACCTGAAATTGTAAAAATAGTAGCAATTGCAAAAGCAGTATTCACAGACATTCTTCCTGCAGGAATCGGTCTATTTTTTGTACGATCCATCAAAACATCCAGATCTCTTTCTATGATTTGATTAAAAGCATTAGAAGCTCCAACCATAAAATAACCACCAATTGCTAATAATAAAAGTGCACTCCACGAGACAGTTTCTACACCTAATAAATAACCTGCGACTGAAGAAAAAACTACACTTAGCGCTAATCGCATTTTGGTAATCTCTTTAAAATCCTGAATTACAGAAATTTTTGTAGTATTTACTTGGGTCACACTCAAATTTTCCACTTTTCTAAATAGCTTTTTTAAAAGTTGTGCAAAGATATACCTTAAAAGCATTTTAGACAACTTATAACTCCTTATAATTCACCTTTTAACAAGCTGAATGATCCAAACACTTGGTTTTAACAGAACATTTCAGGTGCCGTTTTATTGAATCTCAGTAATTTTTGTACTCTATTATCGACTGAATTTTAAATACATAAACTACACACTTACTTATATGAAAAATTTATTTATCCTAGGATTATCTCTAATTTGGTTTAACATCTCTGCACAAAAAAAAGAAGTCAAGATTCAAATTGATCCTTTGACAGAGAATATTTATATGCTGACAGGACAAGGTGGAAATATTGGTGTCTTTAAAAACGAGAAAGGAATATTTATTATTGATGATCAGTTTGCTAGATTATCGGGTAAAATTCTTTCTAGTTTAAAAACTATAAGTGACCAACCAGTTACTATGGTAATCAACACTCATTATCACGGAGATCACACTGGAGGTAACAAAAATATGACTGATCAGGGCGCTACAATTTTTGCGCAAAAAAACGTAAGGTCCAGAATGGAAAATAAACAAAAAGAAAAAGGTGATGTAATTACTGCTTCTTTACCTGTAATTACTTTTGACGAAGGGCTACAATTATATTTTAAAGACGAAAGCATAAAAGCATTTCATGTACATAATGCGCATACAGATGGAGATGCTCTGGTTTATTTTGCTAAAGGAAATGTCTTACATATGGGAGACACTTTTTTTAATGGCCGCTATCCATATATTGACCTTAACTCTGGTGGAAGTATTAAAGGATACATAAAAGCATCGGAAAAAGCTTTAATGATCGCTAACGATGATACTAAAATTATCCCAGGACATGGAAGCTTGGCTACAAAAAAGGATTTAAAAAGCTTTTTGACGATGCTGAAAGGCATTACTGCTGCCGTTCAAAAAGAAATTGATGCGGGTAAATCAGAAGATAGTATCATAAAAAATACATCTTTAACCGCTAGTTATGACTCCAAAGGTTTTGGTAGTGGCTACATCAATCCGGAACAGATGCGAAAGACAATTTACCGGAGTCTTGCTAAATAATTATTTCTGTCATTCTGAGCTTACCGAAGACCACAAAAACATCTTCTCCGATTATACTTCGACAAGCTCAGTGTGACAGTTGCTTATTAATCTACAACTTTAAAAACTATTGGCAACTGATATTTTACTGTTACATTTTTATCCCGTTGCTTACCAGGAGTCATTTTGGGAAACTTACTCACCACTCTCTTGGCTTCTTTTTCTAACATAGGATGTGTTCCTCTAGCCTGAATGTTTTGGATCGTTCCATCTTTATACACCTCAAACTGAACATAAATTCTTTGAAGTCCTTTAAGACCAAGCTCTTCACCTAAACCAGCATTGAATTTTTTAGAAACAATACGTTTTACCTTTTGAGAAAAACAACTTGCTTTCTCCTCATTAGTCGCTAATTTTTCACACCCCGGAAATACAGGAACGAATTCTACCACATTAAATGGGAAATCAACTGGTTCTTCAGCTTCAGGCACATCATCGATATCAGATGTATTGACTGGAGTAGAAACTTCTGCTGGAGGATCATTTTTAAATTCATCTTCTGCTTCAGCAATCTTATCTTTATCATCAATTACCTTAAAATCATCGGGATTAACCACCGGCTCTGATCTTTTTTCAGCAATAGGTTTCGCTTCAGGCTCCTTGTACACCTCAAAAACCTGATTCCATACAAACTCTTCCTGCGGCACTGATTCTTCTATCTTAGGGTTGTAAACCGCAGGATCCGTAGTATACACCTCGAACATTAGGTAAGTAAATAATAGACTTGCTACAAGTCCGATCTGAAAGTTCACCAATGTACTTTTTCGTACATTAGCGTCATGCTTGTTACTCATAATATATTAGTTTTAACGTTACAATTAAAACTGATCAACAAGCATACCAAAAAAGAATCCCGTCTACGGAAACGTGACGGGATTCTGATATTTTAAGAAAAATATATTTTAATCTTGTACCTGGAATACAATTGGTAATGAATATAATACACCAACTGCTTTTCCTCTCTGTCTACCAGGAGTCATTTTAGGTAACATTTTTACTACTCGCTGAGCTTCTTTTTCTAGTCTAGGGTGAGGACCTCTAGCCTGAACTCCAACAATGTTTCCTTGCTTATCAATCTTAAAACGAACATAAATCCTGTTCACTCCAGAAAGACCTAGTTCACTACCAAGTTCTGTATTAAACTTACGGTTAACAAATTTCTTAACCTTATCACTCATACATTTTTTCTTAGCAGCATTTCCTCCAGCCTTTTCACAACCTGGAAAAACCGGTACATTCTCGATTACTGCAAAAGGTACATCAGCAATTTCTTCGTCTGTATCTACATCTTCTACTTCTTCAATCTCTACGATCTCTTCTTCCTGATTCGTCTCTGTAGATTCGATAATAGTCTCCTCTACTTCTTCCTCATCTTCTACAACATCAATAATTTCTGGTGCCGGCGGTGGAGGTGGTGGAGGTGGTGGTGTATTTAAATTTTGTGTAATTGGAACATCTTCTTCTTCCAATTCATCAAGATTAACCTGACCAATATCTATATTGCTTTTATCATAGGTTTTCCACTCTATACCTCTCCAAGTGATAAAAAGAACTAAAACAAGACCTAACTGTAAGAACAGCATGCTTCTTTTAGACAAATCTGCTTTTGGATTTTTCTTCGGTTCCATATTACAAATATTATTATACGATTGCTAAAATAGCTAATTTCTTTATTAATTTCCAACTAAAGCTAAAAATGTAGGTTAAAAACCAGATTTTTTAACTTTTTAAAATAGCTTGATGTATTACATTTTAAAGAACACTTACAAGCGCTCCCTTATTATAATCAATTTATTTTCAATCAATTTCAAAATAATTACAGCAAAAATTATACCGCTTGTATTAGCCAATACATCAAACCATTCTGAACTTCTATAAGTTGTTAACAATCCTTGAAGCACTTCCATCAAAAGTCCATAACAAAAACAAATAACAGAAGCTTTGACTAAATGTTTACTGAATTTAGTTGTAGATTTTTTAGAAAAAAACCAAAACATAAACCAAACCAGTGTAAAGATAAAATATGCTAAAAAGTGAGCTATTTTATCACTCCCTTTTATATTAAAATTAATTGGATTAATTATAATTCGTGCTAATGAAGCCCAAGTAATCAAACCAGTATATAAAAGGGCTAATATCGCCAGAAATTTACGCTCCAATAAGGTTTTTATAATCATCAGCAGATAATAAATCTTCTACCTGAGAGGCTTCAGAAAATTTGATTTTCACCATCCAACCTTCTCCATAAGGATCATTATTTACTAATTCAGGATCGTCTTCTAAAGTTTCATTAAACTCTGTAATTTCTCCTGTTAGTGGTAGAAACAAATCTGAAACCGTTTTTACAGCCTCTACCGTGCCAAAAACTTCTTCTTGCTCCAATTCTTCTCCTACTGTTTCTACTTCTACATAAACGATATCACCCAACTCGCTTTGAGCAAAATCAGTAATACCTACAGTAGCGATATCACCGTCTATCTTGATCCACTCGTGATCTTTAGTATATTTTAATTCTGAAGGAATGTTCATCCGTGATAAAATTTATAAGTTTTTATATCGAAGACGAAAATAAATCTATTTTATCAGATTTTAAGAAAAGCCAACAAAATTTTATTAAAAATTATAATCACGGCTTTTTAATTACCAAAATTATACCTCAGCGTAAAACCACCACGAATTGTCGTTTGCGGAAATGCTGTAGATATAGAATATTTAGAGAATGTATGATCATAAAATAACAATGCCGTAAGGTTTTTGCTTAAAGCATAATCCGAAGTAAACTTTATTCCATAAATATCCTGACCCGCTGTAATCTGAGTATTATCAATATCTAAATATCGTATCAAGGTTTCGTTTTGACGTAATGACAAATCTGCTCTGAAGTTCAAATCCCCTCTAAGAATTTGTTTTTTACCTGCTATTTTTGTTGAAATCTTTAGATCACTCAATCTATATCCTAATCCAATAATATATTCGTTACCACTTATCTCTGTCAATAAATTATTCGCAAAACTCAAAGATAATGCCCTATCCTTCTTCCATTCAGCAAGGATTTTGAAAGAATTTTGCATCTCCATGTCTAATCGTATCAATGGACTAAACTGCTCCGTAAGGTTGACATTATTATACAAGAAAGGATTCTTAAAATTACCTGCTTGATCAATTGCATCAACAGCATCACTATCAAAATCTAAATTAGTCTGAAATTGATTAATCGTATAATTAGCACGATACCCGTGAGCCATAGAAAAACGTTTAAATCTTTTCTTAAACCATTTAATCCTCATCAGTCCAGTATATTTTACATCCCAATTAGGAAGAGGTATATCTCTAAAAGCTCCTTTTTTAACCTTCTCTGCATTCGAACCGGAATATGCAGATAAAAACGCCGGTAAAAGTACCGCTTGATTAGTTTTACCAAAACCTACAGGGTAACTATATCCATTAGGCTCCACCTCTTCACTTCTCGGAAATGCTGAAGTACCATAAAACTCTGTAGCCAACCTATCTGCTACTATTTGTCGATTTTGCCTAAACTCTTCAAAAGTTTCAGAGGTAAATTCATCACTTTTCTTAAAAGCTGTTTTAATCAAATTAGTTGAAATCGTGAAGTTACCAAACGTATTAGGTGCCAACGACTCATAGCCATATTCTAAAACATCATCCAAAGGATTATTATCCTGTACTCTATAATTTTCAGAATATGTTTCTTGGTAGTTTCTATTAGCACTAATATCTATCGTAAGGTCTTTTAACAAGCCCACAGAAGCTTGCACCCTAAATTCTCTCCCTTCTACCTCACGATACTGTTGATTAAAGTCATCATATAACGTCAGCCATCCATTTCTGGCAGCTAGATCACGAATCTCAGCTTGACTACCAAAAGTAAATCCTAAGGAAGGTTTTAAAGTCCCTACAAAACCAGGCTCTCTTAAATATCCAGGTAAAAATATACCGTTATCTTGCTGATAATTAATATTTACCTTCTTAACAGCCGTCACCAATCCAATAAGTGTATTATAAGCTTTAGCACCAACGCTTAATTTATTAGATGCCCTTTTTGGTTTGCCTTTAGAAGCAGAAGCTACTTTAGGCTCCGCTTTTCCTTTTTCTTCTTTAGCACTACCTTTCTTTTTCTTAGCTTTTCTTCTTCCTGGTTTTTTCTTTGTCAATCCTACATACTTGTATAAGGTATTCATATCCAAAGATCCATTTATCGTATGCACATTAGCATTCTGAATCGTATTACCAAGATCGGGGATTCCTTCAAGGTTCTTTAAAGCTTCACTACCCTTTGTCCATTGAAAATCGGCAGAATACGTATATGTTCCTCGCATAAACTTCAGTAGAGGCACTTTACTAAATGGAATATCATAATTCACCTGTAATTGCTGACTATGCGTATTAGGATCTCCGATATCAAATAAACCGCTCCATACACCAATATTATCATTTATACTTCCATCATTATTGATAAAATTCTTTACAATACGATTATTTGCAGAAGTAAAGTTAAAATTCAATGATTTGGTCAGGTTATAATTAAATCCATACTGCCAGTCAAATAGAAAAGTACGCTGGGTTAACTTAGGAATTTCTAAAAACCCTTCCCCCCTGGTGAGATCTCTAAAAGTCTGCTCATTATACTGTCTATTAATATTAGAGCTGACATTTACACTTGTTGGAAGTAAGTTAAAATTAAAATCTTTTAGCAAACTGAAGTATTTACTTTTACCAAGGAATTTAATGTTTTTTAGAGGCTCAACTTCCTTTGGCTGAAAGCTAAAATCATAAGTTCCGCCTAACCTCACACTCTGATCTAAAGCTTTCTCAATTTCAAAATCACGATGGTCTGTCTGGTTATAAGTTCCTGAAAAAGTGAAGTTTTCGACATCATAAGGCATTGGTTTAGCATCTCCAGTCCGATCTTTTCTGAGACCAATTACATTAAAACTTTGACGTTTTGTATATTCTGTATTTACATTTAGAATAGAATCTTTTGATCTTTGATTTATTGCATTATCAATATTATCCTGTAATTCCAGATCTTCGTAAAACTGATCATATTGCGGAGTAATCAATTCTTCACCTCTACTATAGTTAAACGGGATCTGCATACCCCATTTTTTAGGCAATAATTGTCCCAAATTAACATCAGTCGTCAGGTCATATTGCATCACATCTTCTATACTACGTTCGTTAGGACCTTGTTCTATACCTCCAAAACCTATAGTACTTATTCTTCCGGATGCACTTACATTAGCAAAATCCGCAATATTACCATCCATACTACCGACTGCGGCCCAACCTCCTTGGTTTTTTAGGTCGCTTAGACGCATCTCATTAAACCAAACTGTACCAGAACGCTGATTACCCGGAGCATCCTCTAGTGAATTTTTAACCCCCACCATCATTACTCGTACATTCCCTATACTTGGGTTACCCTTCATCCTAACGGTAATTATATTCCCATTATTTCCTTCTACCTCAAAACCAGCAAGGGAACCATCCGGATTAGTTCCTGCAGAAGTACCTCTAACCAAGATTTGAGATTTAATTCTTCCCAGTTCCGACAGTGGTAATTCTAGTCTATTGGCAGATGGCCAAATAACATCTGGGTTAGGATTAGAATTATTAGGATCAAAAGGCGATAACTGTAATGGGACTTCTATCTGATAGAAATTATTAGTAAAATCATTACCCATTCTGATAAAAGCTACCAATTCATTATCATCCAATTGATCATTAAGCTGTAACTCTTCTGCGTGTAAAAACATTTCTAAGTTTTCATACTGTCGCATGTCTACATTAAAATTTTTATACACTCCTCTAGCATCACCCCCATCTAGGTCATTTACAGTAAGAGCCAATGATCTTTCATCTTCTCTAATAACTGAGTTATTATTTATCAATTGTTCTCTAAAAACTCCTGGCGGTGTAACATAATTAACTGTTTCTTCTTCACTTACAGAAGTAACTATTACATCATTATCATCCACATTCAATCCCTCGGCATCAATTTCGGCAGCTAACGGCAAATACCTTCTATAATCACCCCTTACTAAATCAAGTGTCCCGAATCTTAATAATGCAGCACTATCAAAACCTGTAAGAAACATTCTCATGAACCGAATGGATCTAAAATCTGACGCTCCATTAATAGCTTCGTAACCTCTAAAAATATTATCATTTGGATTAGTATCTTCAATACTGATAGGAATCTTAAATCGAACCCATCTTGGCCTGATAATTTGGCCATTCTGAAGACTAACCTCCTTATCTTCAATTACATCAGAGATATAACCCGTACCCCTATCATTGCCAATACCCATACCCTCAAAAATGGGCACCGTATATTGAAAATAACTATTGATTGTATTCATTGTATTATCCCGGTTCACATCTTCTACCGTAGGCAAGGCCGTATTACCACGATCATCATTAGCAACATCTGTAGGTGAATTACCTTGTACACCATTATAATTTAGATATCGATTTTGAATACTCCCATCGGCCTGTAGATAATATTGGTAGTTGTCAGCTGCCGGGTCATTAGTGTCAAAATCCGGAAAAAACTCTCTTTCCTGATCATCCGTCAATCCATCATATCCAGCATCCTGAATTGTTCTTGCAGCACCATCAGAATCAAAAGCATAAATTAGAGACTGATTTATAGGAACTTGTGCATTATACGAGGTAGCTCTTGAGTCACCCGGAACAAAAGTTGGATCAACCGCTGCTGGCAAACCATTTTCATATTGTTTTCTACCGTCTTTCAGTACATCTTCACTAATATTACCCAAGTTAAACACAATCCTTCCTTCATTAGAAGTTGTCAGCGCCTCTTGTGTCCCACCATTGGTCCAAAAAGGATCCAATAACCAAAATTCTATAAACTCTACATTTGATTGTTCAAAATTAGTTGACGTCAATTGTCTGATAATTCCTCCAAAATTATTTTCAGGATTAGTCAAAACATTATCCTGTGCATCGTCACTAAAATTATATGGCCCTCTCTGAGTCGGAATATAATTTAAATCCATAGTAAACAAAGCTAAAGTCTGCCCCTGTACGATATCTGTTTGTGGAAAAATCTCACTATTAAAAATTCTACGCGTACCATTAAATGACAAATCAGTGTCATCAATACCACTAGGTCTGGAATTACTATAGAAAATAGGGTCAATAGAATACCAGGCAAGTTTTGCCCTTCTATTCCCTGACTCGATTCCATCCACAATAATCTGACTATTGGGATCACTAGGATTCCCAAATCCAGCAGGTACACTGGATAATTCCCAAGATAAAGGAGAACTTACATCAATGGCAGTTTGTGCCCCTTCAAAATCATCTATATATGTTGTTACCTTTCCATCGAAATCAGCTCCTTTTGGCGCTCCTGCTATTAATCGAGCAACCTCAGCTCTAACAGAAATGTTAGATGGAACATCTGTGTCTATATTGGGAAGTTTATTCACCATTCTGGTTAGAAAAGGCACTTCTGTTGCATAATTAAGATTAAACCCTAGAATTGTATTATTAATAGGCTCAAAGTTGTAATTGGATTTTTGAGTTATTGGGCGTTCATTTAGATTAAGATATGTACCACCAATAATAAAATCATCACTAAACTTGTGTTCTATATTTATACCAGTAAAACGTTTAGTCTGTTGACCAAAAACAGCATTATTTTCTGTAGAAACCTGAATTGGTGTATTAGAAGCCAATAAGGATTCGTCTAAAATATTAACTCTTCCTAATTGATAATTTACTGTATAATCTACCCCCTCTTGCAGCACTCTACCTCCAGCAGTAACCGTAACAGATCCCTGAGGCACATTAAACGCCCCCAATGGAATTCCTCCATCTTGCGAAGAAGACTTATAACTACCTTTTAACTGAAATTTATTTTTATTTGCTGCCTGCTGCTCTGCAATTATATTGGTTTGGGTATATAATTCACGATACACATATGCTGCTTGGTTAGGGTTGTACGTACCTGGATCATTATAATTTTCTGTTACATTTGGATCATCTAATTTATTAAAAAGATGTTCTCCAAAGGGCTCAACAGAAGTAAAAATAATACGTCCGTTTTCGGTATCAACTGTAAGTCCGGGCACATAATCAAAGAAACCATCACCGCCAGCTACAGGGTCTCTATTCGGATTTAAACGATCCATATTAAAAACCTGCAATAACGTAGTTTGATCTACATCAGCAGGCAATGTAGAACCTTCAACCGCAGTAATATAATTAAGTGGTGAAGGGTCAGTATATAATATATTAAGCCTGAAGTCATTTTGTTCTAACCTAAAAGCTCCCGTACTATAAATATTTTTCATCATTAGATCCCAAATCGGAAGTTGCACATTAGTGATTGGACTTTTCAGCATTTTTACCACTAAACTCCTACTTGATCCTACTTGTGGGTTTTGAGGGTCATTAACATCTGGGTTGTCACTAACCGTAGCATCTACACCATCAATAGAGAACTCCCCTACCTGATACACCTGCCCTGCGACAGTATACTGAAAAGCAACTGCAAGTGTTTCATCATTATTTAATCTCTGATTCAATGAAATATACCCCAACTGAGTATTTAAAGTATATTCATTTGAAGTCAATTGCCTTGCATTTTCCAAGATTGCATAATCTAGCCCTTCTTGAAAATTAGAAGTTGCACCAACAAATCCATTTTGCACTGTAGAAATCTGACGAACAGCTTCTGTAATAGGCCCTCCAGGGCCAATAGCAAATGGGTTCAGGTCATTATTAGTATTATCAGCAAAAGACCCTGCAGGTCTGTTAAACAATGACGGATCAATTACAAAATTACCATCCACTGGAGATTCACCTAAATCCTGTAATGCTACAATATTTCGAGCATTAGTTAATGTCTGAGCACTAGTAGCTCTATTAGTTACCCAAACTTCAATTCTATTAATCTGGATATTATTATTAATAAAAGGATAGTTTCTTAAAGCATCATCATAAGTATCCCTAAAGTAATGTGCTAAGAAAAAGTGTCTGTTTTCGTCATATTGCGAAGCAAAAACCTCAAAATTCTGAACAGTACCACCTCCTTGAACATTTACCGACCTGGTTTCTGATCTTTGCTCAGAATATACTCCAGTAACTGTTGTATTCCCAAATTGTAGCCCCATCTTAACTCCAAAAAGACTCTGAGCCCCCTGAATTAAAGAACTATTCAAAGGCATAGTAACATTACCAACCTCAATACTTCTAATAATATCGTCTTCTGTAGGAGTGTACTCTAATTTGATCTGATTCTGAAAGTCAAATGTAGACTCAGTATCATAATTCGCTGTTATTTGTAATCGTTTACCAATTTTACCCAACAAACTAAGGCTTATTCTTTGATCAAAATCAAAAGTAAAGTTACTTCGGTTACGTGGCGAGAAAGCCGGGTTATCCTGCTTGGTATATAAAACCCCTAAATCCATTTCTACAGATCCCTGAGGTATAATTTCAATCTCATTACCTCCAAAAATCGATTCGAAAAGGTTAGATTTTACATAAAAAATAGGAAGTAAATTCTTTCTTTTCCCCTCGCTCTCATCGGTTTTACCGCTAAAAGCTTCAATTTTTTCTTTGAAATAAGAACGTCTTTGTTCTTCTTCAACTAAAGCTTCATATTCTTTGGGTGTAAGGAATAGAGGATATCTAACATTAAAATCCCCCAGCATTTCTCGATAAATATATCGATTAGTTATAGGGTCATACTCATATTTAGCAACTATACTATTAGGATCTGGTAAATATATTTCGCCTAGTGTATGGGTAGTACTTGTTGAATCACGTACTTTTTCTGTATCCTGAGCGTAAATCCCAGTACTAGAAAGTGCTATTAAACAAATTATTACTTTAAAAAAAATAAATCGTAAATAAGTTGATGGACCCAATGCTTTTATAAATTTTTAAGTGCTTGTTTAATAATATTTTCTACTGTCTCTTTGGGGGTTTCTCTAAGAACTCTATCTACAGCTTTTTCTGCTAGCTTCCGATTAAATCCAAGGGTTTCTAAAGCAGATAACGCTTCTTCCTTGTTCGTATTGCTTTGAGGCACCGAAACTTCATCAATATTATAGACTTTAAGTATTTTATCCTTTAAATCTAATATTACTCTTTGTGCTGTTTTTGCTCCAATGCCTTTTATAGATTGTATTGTTGCAACATCATTAGAAGCAATAGCCTCTTTAATTTGATTAGGATGCAGAGAGGATAACATGGTTCTAGCTGTGCTAGCACCAATTCCTGAAACGGATATCAAGAGTCTAAAAATTTCTCTTTCTGATTTTTCGGCAAATCCAAATAATGTATGTGAATCTTCTTTAACTTGTAAATGTGTATATAGCTGTAAAGCTTCTCCTTCAGGAATTAAAGAAAAAGTGTGTAATGAGATATGTAGAAAGTACCCTACCCCATTGCAGTCTATTACCACGTCGGTAGGATTTTTTTCTATAAGCCTACCTTTGATATGTGTGATCATTTGTTAATTGAGTGTTAAGCACTCAAAAGTAATAAAATTAAACTATATAAAAAGACAGAATCTTAAGCTTCAAAAAACATTGTTTTAAAACTTATTAAACTGATTGTTTTAGCGTTAAGTTTTGCAAGAAAACCGTCAAACTTATCAAGTCATCATAGCAAATTCACGTTCTCTTTTTTCTTTTTCTTGCGCGTCAATTACCGCTACTGCTGCCATATTGATCATTTCTTCTACGCTTGCACCTAATTGTAATATATGAACTGGTTTTGCCATTCCCATCATAATAGGACCAATAGATTCTGTTTTATTAAGTTCACTTAACAACTTATAATTACTATTGGCAGAATCCAGATTAGGAAAAACTAGGGTATTCACTTTTTGTCCATTAAGCTTAGAAAACGGGAATTTATCTTTTCTCATTTTTCTATTTAAAGCAAAATTCATCTGTAATTCACCATCTACGAGTAGATTTGGATAATAACGATGTAAATATGCTACAGCATCGGTAACCTTAGTAGCACCGGGGTGTTTAGAAGATCCAAAATTAGAATATGAGACCATTGCCATTACAGGTTTAATACCAAACATTTCTACCGTTCTGGCACTCATTTGAGCGATTTTTGCCAATTCTTTTGAAGAAGGATCTATATTAATCGAAGTATCACTTATAAATAAAGGGCCTCGATCTGTCATCATCACGTTCATGGTAGCTATGCGCGTTGCTCCTTTAGCCAACCCAATAAGGTCCAGCATAGGTTTAACAACGGTTGGATAACTCCTAGAATATCCTGAAAGCAAAGCATCAGCATCACCTTCATTAATCATCATCGCCGCAAAATAATTACGTTCTCTTAATAAACGCTGAGCATCATATAAAGTAATTCCTTTTCGCTTATTAGCTTCCCAATATTTCTTCGCATAATGGTTTTTTCTCTCTAGTTCTTCATCTGCTTTTGGGTCAATGATTTCAATATCTGTAGCATCAAAATCAATTTCCTTCATCAATTCTAATATGACATCTTTTCTTCCTAATAGGATTGGAAAAGCAATTCCTTCTTCTTTTACCGTTTGGGCTGCCTTTAAGACATCCAGATGATCTCCTTCTGCAAAAACAACTCGTTTAGGGTTAGTTCTGGCTCTATCCAAAAGCAATCTGACCAACTTATTATCATTACCCATTCTCTCCAGCAATTCATCTTCATATTTCTCCCAATCCGTAATTGGTTCAGTTGCCAGACCACTTTCTATTGCGGCTTTAGCTACGGCCGGAGGTACTTTGGCAATTAATCTTGGGTCAAATGGTTTAGGTATAATATAATCTCTTCCAAAATTCAATCTGGTTTCTCCATAGGCTATATTTACTTGCTCAGGAACAGGTTCTTTGGCTAATTCAGCCAAAGCTTTAACAGCCGCCATCTTCATAGCTTCGTTAATTCCTGTAGCTCTAACATCCATGGCTCCTCTAAAAATAAAAGGAAAACCTAATACATTATTCACTTGATTAGGATGATCGCTACGCCCTGTTGCCATAATCACATCTTTTCTAGCTTTTATAGCAAGATCATATTTTATTTCAGGATCGGGATTGGCCATCGCAAAAACAATTGGATTATCTGCCATGGAAATTAACATTTCCGGAGTAACCAAATTAGCCATAGATAATCCAATAAACACATCAGCATCTTTCATTGCATCTTCTAATTCATGCAAATCTCTATCAGTTGCGAATTCTGCTTTTTCTTTAGTAAGGTTTTCACGATCTTTTCTGATAACACCTTTACTATCCGTCATTACTATATTTTCAGCTTTTGCTCCAAAAGCTTTATATAATCGTGTGCAAGATACAGCAGCTGCTCCTGCCCCACTCACTACAATTTTCACTTTTTCAATATCTTTCTCAGCTAGTTCCAAAGCATTTAATAATGCTGCTGCAGAAATAATAGCAGTACCGTGCTGATCATCATGCATCACAGGAATATCAAGCTCTTCTTTTAAGCGTCTTTCTATTTCGAATGCTTCAGGAGCTTTGATATCTTCCAGATTAATTCCACCAAAAGTTGGTGCTATATTTTTAACTGTTTCTATAAAAGCATCAACATCTTTGGTGTCTACTTCAATATCAAAAACATCTATATCAGCAAAAATTTTGAAAAGCAAACCTTTACCTTCCATTACCGGTTTTGAAGCTTCAGGACCAATATCACCTAATCCTAAAACTGCAGTACCATTGGATATTACCGCGACCAGATTTCCTTTTGCCGTATATCGATATACATTAGAGGTGTCTTTTTCAATTTCTAAACAAGGTTCTGCCACTCCAGGAGAATATGCTAACGCCAAATCTCTTTGGGTAGCGTATTTTTTTGTGGGAACAACTTTGATTTTACCAGGGGTAGGCTTTGCGTGATATACTAAAGCTTCTCTTCTTTTACTTTCAATACTCATACTAAATCAAGATATAATGTGCGAATACTATCTATACCTATACAAAGGTACATGTCTACCTGAGATGCGGAAATTTATATGGTGTTATCTTTCAAAAAATCAGGAATAGTAAAAAGAAGTTGTCTTTTTAACTAATGTGTTACAAATTCAATAATTATTTGTTGATTTTTTTGAATATTTCATCAGGATCAATCAATTTATCAAGCTTAGCCTTCAATTCATCATTTAAAAAAGTTAACCCCAACTGATACGAAGCATTCATCCATCCAAAACCACTGGGCGTGATATAATCAAACTCAGTTCCTACATTACCATACTCTGCATATACCTTATGAGTACATTGAACCACATCATATTTTTCAGGAATGGTACCATTGTAATTCACAGCATTTTTGGTAATCATCCACAACCACCTATAAATAAGTTCACGAGCTTCTACTTCATATCCTGTGGCAACTAATCCTCTCCAAATCAACATTTGATGAGGCGCCCAACCGTTTGGGTAATCCCACTGTCTTTGAGGAGCATCAGGATTGATATTATTAGTGATATCTGAAGTTCCGGATACACCTCCTTTCTCAACTAAACTTAAGAATAACTGTTTAACCATTCTGGAAGCCTGATCATCAGAACAAAGACCAGCCCAAAGAGGGTAGTAATTTGTTGCTGATTCTATTTTTTGTTGTTTCTGAGTGACAAAATTATAGTCATAATATGCTCCTATGGTGTCGTCCCACATCAGCTTATTCATTAAATTTTTTCTTTTTTCCGCTTTTAGCAACCAATTTTCAGCAGTAAATAGTTTACCATTATAATCAAAACTATTAGCAAATGCATTTTTGATTAAAAAAGCAATATCAACTTCATATTTATACAATAGACTATTTAATCCAACAGTATTTAGATCAACACATATATCATCTAGTCGATTAGAAGTATCATGACCGCTTTCGCGCATCGATCGATCGTGAGTGAAATATAAATCCAACTCTTTGTCCTTTAGCTCACCCGAATCATATTTTCTCGTAAATCCCTCAAGTGTTAATTTATGTTTTTCAGCATATTTCTTTAGTACAAAATCAAAATGTCCTTCTTCGGTTTCAGGAGGTATCCCTATTCCTTCTCCATAAAAACGATTTAGACCAGTATTGGTCAAACGAACTCCTTTTTGCATCCAAACCGTTTCATATTCTTTTATTACCATCTTTAGGTTATCAGAAAGCCATTCTTTAGAAACATTTTCATTATTTAGGTATATTTCTTTAAGTAGAGAACTAAAAAATGGTGGTTGAGTACGTGTTAGATAATAACTTCTGTTGGCATTTAGAATCTTACCATAATGTTTGATTTGATATGCAAAGTTATCCGCCATTGACATAGCTAAATCTGCTCTATCATCAATCAGTAAACCAATTGATTCAAAATAACTATCCCAACCATACATTTCATTAAACCTTCCTCCTGGAACTACAAATGGTTTACCCTTATAGTAATTATCATTGCTTTCACTTGCTAAATTTAGGATTCCTGGTTTACTATTAAGCGTTTTTACATAATCTGGTGTGATTTCTTCCGGAAGAACAACTATTTCGAGCTTTGAAATTTCTTTCTCTAAAGATTTAAAATATGCAATCGCTTCTTTATCATTAGATGGTATATATAACCGTAAAGTATCAGTGTCAGATTTTGTATCTGAAAGCACTCTATCTAACCCTTCTTTATCAATAGATCTTGTTAAATTATCCCAAAAACGAGTTTTTATTAATCTCGAAATTCGATCTGAAGGTGCTTCGGATATTTTTTCTATCGAAATAGTATCTCCTTCTTCTGCAATTGCTAATTCCTGAAGCAGGTTTGACAAATGATAAGTTCCGTCTACACTATGAACTTTTCCATTAACATCAATAAACTGAAACTTTTTAGGACCTTTATCTTCTATGGTGATCTTTTTATCACCATCAGTATCTTCCTGACTGATTAGGTCATTCAACATAGATACATGATTTGGTCTTTGCTCTTCTTGTTTTTCTTTACAACTGACGAAAACCATAAAAACAGTAATTACAGAAATATATCTAAATGCAAGAATCATAGTTTATGAATTATATTACCAAAAGAACCCTACGACAATAGTAGTAACAATTAAAAGAATTAAAGACAAAGTTCTGTAATTCTTATACCAAGGCAATACAGCAAGCTCCTTTGATTCTTCTGCAAACATTTCTTTTTTATAAGTATATTCTTTGATTTGTTGTTCAGACTGTCGTTTAGTAGCTAAACTCACTAGTACATGCAGTGTTACGCAAATAACAAATAACCAGGTAGCCTTAGCCAAAAAATGCAGCTCATTTACTTCAGGAACCCAATCAAAAGTTTGAGAAAGAATCATTAAAATGGCAAGAGAAAAACCAGTTAATAAGCTCACAATTGACCCTGTTCCATTTGCACGTTTCCAGAATAATCCAAGGATAAAAGTAGAGACCGCAGGAGGACAAGTATAGGCAATAACTAATTGTAGGTATGTCCATAGCGAATCACTAACACTTTCGATAAATGGCACCCAAGAAATTGCTAGAACTACTAAAATAACAGTAGTGATCTGTCCAACTCTTACCAGTTGTTTACTAGTTAGATCTGGTCTCATTTGTTTTACAAAATCCATGGTTACCAAAGTAGATGCCGAATTAAATGTAGCTGAAACAGAGGACATCATTGCCGCCATTAAACCAGCAACTACTAATCCCAATACTCCGACAGGTAATAATTGAAACAATAACACCGGGTAAGTAAGATTAGGGCAATCCGCAAGATTATTACAAACTTCCCCATTAGTTAATACATAATTAAGTTCAGAAATATCTAAGGTACTAAAAAGTAGTAATGCCAAAACACCTGGAACCACCATAATAAAAATAACAGGCAATTTTAGTAACCCTGCAAAAAGTGCTCCCCACCTACCATGGTTTAAATCTTTGGCCCCCAGAACACGTTGTACCATAAACTGATTATTTGCCCAGAAGTAAAACCCTAATAAAGGAACACCAGTTAATAACCCCCACCAAGGCATGAATTCATCATTATCTGGTCTTACTAAACTAAATACCTCATCAGAATTAGCGGGAATAAATTTTCCTTCAGCTGCTCGATCCCCAAAATTAACCTCACCTGCAGATAACATTGTATCAAGCTTAGCCATCATTCCTGACCATCCTCCTCCTAATTGATCAAAAGCAAAATAGGTCAATAAACACGATCCCAGAATTAATAAAATTGCTTGTATTACTTCTGTTTGGATCACAGAATTTAATCCTCCCGGTATTGTATATGCTGCTGCTGCAACTGCAAGAATAATCAATATTAAAGTTGAATCTAATGAAGGAAATAAAAGTGTTAAAACAATTTTACCTACATATAACCCTGCAGCCGTATCAACTAAAATATTTCCAACAACTGTAATAAAGGAAAAATAGTACCTAGATCTGCTATCATATCGTCTTTCTAAAAATTCTGGCATGGTATATACCCCCGACCTTAAATAAAAAGGAAGGAAAAATATGGCAAAGAATATTAAAACTACAACAGCAAACCATTCATAATTATAGACATTAATATTGGTTTGATACGCGTCTGAAGCTAATCCAACAAGCGTAGAACTAGAGATATTTGCAGAAAATAATGCTATCCCCACAATTGGCCAGGTCATTGTTCGACCTCCTAAAAAATAATCTTCAGAGCTACCGCGTTTTGATTTAGATATTCCATAAATAATAATTCCGATTAAATAAACTACAATGACAGTTATGTCGATATAAGATAATCCATTCATGTGTGTGAAGTGTTTTTATGCTAATCCAATAAATAATTATTTTTTAAAGTAAAGGATTCGGGGGATCAAAAACAAAAACGTTATATTTTTTGTTAAAAAATTTATGGAATATACAAGATTAAAGCAGGATGAATGAATTTTAAGTAAACAAAATTGTTAAAACTATCTATGTAAGCGTTTGTATTATGAAATTTTCAATTAAAAAGCTTACCCCTTTTCCAAAAATCGAATATTCCTTGTCAAACCAGAAAACTTTGTTCTTTTTACTGCTGATTTTTGAAAAACTTTGGAAAACACTTCTTGTGTAATCTCTTCCCAATCCTTTTTGGTCATCTCCAGCAACTCGGGTTTAGGGTTAAAAAGTGGTTCATTATGAGGTTTTGAAAAACGATTCCAGGGACATACATCCTGACAAACATCACAACCAAACATCCAATCATCAAATTGTCCTTTGTAAGAATTAGGAATCTCTTCTTTGAGTTCAATAGTAAAGTAAGAAATACATTTGCTTCCGTCCACAACATATGGTTCGACAATAGCTTGAGTAGGACATGCATCTATACAAGCCGTACAGGTACCACAATGATCTGTGACAGGTAAGTCATAATCAAGATCAAGATCTACAATTAATTCGGCAATAAAATAGAACGATCCTACTTTTTGGGTAAGTAAGTTACTATTTTTTCCTATCCATCCCAGTCCACTTTTGGCTGCCCACACTTTATCCAAAACGGGAGCAGAGTCTACAAACGCCCTACCATGTACTTCTCCTATCTCTTCTTGTATGAATTGTAGCAATAATTTGAGCTTATCCTTTATCACAAAATGATAATCTGTTCCGTAAGCATACTTAGATATTCTAGGGGCTTCGGGATCTTTTTGTGTTTCTGTCGGAAAGTAATTCAACAATAGGGAAATCACACTTTTTGAACCTTCTACCAATTTGGTTGGATCCAGGCGTTTATCAAAATGATTTTCCATGTACCTCATCTCACCGTGCATCTGCTGCTTGAGCCATTTTTCCAGACGAGGTGCTTCTTCTTCAAGAAAACCAGCTTTACTGATCCCACAAGACAAAAAACCTAAACGTTTGGCTTCGGTTTTGATAAGTTGCGTATATTTTTCTTTAGAATTCAAAACAAATGGATAGAAGTACTTTTTTTTCAAAAGTAAACTATCTTCAGATCATATGAAACTTCTATATATTGAATCAGGATACGCTATCAACGTATCCTGATTCTTTGCTGGGGCCAAAATATGATTTATAAACAAATCATATTGGTGCACACCAATTACAAAACAGCATTAGTGGTGCTTGCGCATCAATATAGCCTATTCCCTCAAGAATGCGCCCCCTTACAAAAGGTTTTGGGATTGTATCGGGTAAACATTTAGTACATTATTTTTACAGCTTCTGGCGGTACATCTTTAAATCGATTATCTATAAAAAAGGCGTTTTTTTAGGCACCAAATATCGATATCACGCCCTCCCTTGATTGACTTTTGAGCTGATTTGTCAATTTCTTTTGCTCCTTTTACATTTAAGATTTTCATACTTGATAAGTTTTTAGATTTAAGAGTTTATATTCTTGTTCATTTAAAGACACTCAGGACTATATCGTAGAGCTCTTAAAACTAAAGTTTATAAAAGGAAAAGAAGTGTCAAATTTTTGATTTTCAAAAAATTTGTACTTGATTATCGATTGATAAATTTCAGAAGTGCATTATCAGGTTTTAGTGTAATCAAAGGTTTTATAGCAATTTGATTGATCTCGGTAGTAATTTTATATTTAGAGGCTATATTGCTAATAGCCAAGATCATCTCATACATTGCAAAATTATTTCCTATACACATTCTTGGACCTGATCCAAAGGGGAAATAATAATCAGCATATTCTTTTTTATCCACATCGGGAGCAAAACGATCCGGATTATATGCCTCAGGGTCTTTCCAAAGATCTTGATGTCTATGTATTTCGAAAAACGAAATCAGGATCATCGATCCTTTAGAAAACTGTACATCATTATATTCATCATCCTCGATAGCCACACGATCAGAAAAGTATGCTGGAGGATATAATCGCATTGCTTCTTCAACACATTGTTTTGTGTACTGCAGTTTACTTATTTCTTCTAACAAAGAGCCTTGATCTAGTTCTGGATTTAATGTTTCCTGATATACCTTCTCCTGAATTTCAGGATGTTTCGCTAACAGTTGCAAGGTAAAAGTAAGCGCATTAGATGTGGTTTCGTGACCTGCTGTGAAAAGGATTAAAATTTCATCAATCAATTGCTCATTATCCATCGCACTCCCATCCTCGTATTTTGAGTTAAGCAACATATCCAATAGGTCATCATAATGTATCGAAGAATTTTTGCGCTCCTCTATGATTCCGTTAAGAATTTCTCGTGCTTCCTGTGTTAGCTGTAAAGTACTTCTCATTTTTCCACTTAAATAAAACCACCATCGCTTATAAGGTTGTCGTATTTCTTTAATCAGAGTTTTTTGAGCGCTTTCGGTTATATACTGTAGCCTGGAAATTACTTTGTCTTCTCCGGTATAACTAAATAGTGAACGAGCTACTACTTTAAACGCTAAATCATTCATTATTGGAAAAACATCAATGGTTTGACCTGAAGTAATTTTTTGAAGTTCAAGATCTATTACTTCCTTCATGGTAGTCACCAGCAACTCTAATTTCTTTTTATGAAATGCAGGCTGAATCAATCTTCTTTGCCGTAACCACTTTTCACCATTAGCGGTTAGTAATCCTTCTCCAATATAACGTGCAAGGTCTTCTGTTTGCAACTTAGACTTATAATATTTTCGATGTTGCTTTTGCAACATATGTTTTGCCAAACCTGCATCACGTGTAAAAATAACGCTATTACTACCAAAGCCTAACTTAACTCTAAAGCAATCCCCATGTTTTTCAAAATTCTTATGATGAAAAGGCAAAGGATTCTTAAGAATACGCTTAGCATTTTTAAGCACTTTAAAAAAAGAAACTGTTGGGAGATTATTCATTATAATAAATAATTTTATTTTTAATCAAAATAATCCTCCTTGAATTCCACCTTTTATTCTTCCCAAATGTTTATAAGCAGCTTCTGTAACTTCTCTACCACGTGGGGTACGCATAATAAAACCTTGCTGAATTAAAAAAGGTTCATATACTTCTTCAATAGTCTCTGCGCTTTCGCTAACAGCAGTAGCCAAAGTAGTAATACCTACGGGACCACCTTTAAACTTATCAATTAAAGTGGTTAAGATCTTATTATCCATTTCATCAAGCCCATGTGCATCTACGTTTAAAGCTTTCAGCGCAAATTTGGAAATCTCTATATCTATTTTACCATTACCCTTAATTTGGGCAAAATCGCGAACTCTACGTAACAAAGCATTTGCAATTCTAGGAGTTCCTCTACTTCTTCCTGCAATTTCTATAGCAGCTTCCATAGAAATAGGAACATTTAAGATATGAGCACTTCTTTGTACAATAGTAGATAATAATTCTGTAGAATAGTATTGTAATCTGGATTGAATCCCAAAACGCGCTCTCATTGGAGCAGTAAGTAACCCAGACCGTGTTGTTGCTCCTACTAACGTAAAAGGGTTTAGATTAATCTGTACTGTACGAGCATTAGGGCCACTCTCGATCATAATATCAATCTTATAATCTTCCATTGCAGAATATAAATATTCCTCTACAATCGGACTTAACCTGTGAATCTCATCTATAAATAATACATCTCTATCATCCAGATTGGTTAGTAACCCAGCTAAATCACCCGGTTTATCCAGTACTGGACCAGAAGTAACCTTAATACCAACTCCTAGTTCATTGGCCAAAATATGAGCAAGTGTAGTTTTACCCAACCCAGGAGGACCATGAAACAACGTATGATCTAAAGCCTCATCTCTTAAGTTTGCCGCTTGTACAAAAATCTGAAGATTCTCCAATACCTGATCCTGTCCAGTAAAATCCTGAAAATTAAGTGGCCTCAAGGCTCTCTCGATATCTAGATCTTCATTAGAAAAATTATCGTTTGTTGGATTCAGATTTTCGTTCATAAAAAACAATGACTATGTTAACTATCCCAATTTAATTTTCACAAAGATAATAGAATAAGAAATACAATTAATTTGGATTACACATTGAAATCAAATGATATAAAAATCAAAAATATTTCTAAAATGGGTAACAATTTCTATTGTAACTGTATCTAATGTTGAATATACATTTAAACAGGGGGAATACACCCTTTTTTATGTAGGAAATACAAAAATAATATGATGCATTACTTTAGCTTTAAAAAATTAACTATTTTTATAGTATCTAATAAAAATAATAGGTTTTGCAGTTAACTATCAGTTGTTTACAACTTCGATAATTATTGTCCTCGCTAGCAAAACGTATTTGACAGCCCCAAAAGTCGAACCAGAATATAACCGTATGCCCCCTGTTTTTATGCTATTTTTTTTTAAGGTAGTTTAATGCAATGGTGTTTATGATTAAGTTATTAAAACATATAAAAATATATAGAGATTATGGCTCTTCAATCCAACACACAAATATTTATAGAAGGCAATCCAATTCACGCTTATAAGCGTTTAACTCTGCACCAAGAGATTAATTCACACCATACTCTTGAGTTAGTGTGCAGAATGGATGTCTTGGAAAAAACTTCAGGAGAAGTTGCTTCAGAAAGTAAAAATTTCTTAGGTAAGATTATTACGCTTAAAGTTTCTTCTCTGGATGGAGCTTCGGGCTATAAAGAATTAGAGTTCAAAGGCATTGTGACTTCCGTAAACAATACCAAAGGATTCCATCAACAAGGTGGAGACTTGATATCTATTAAGGCACATAGCCCTAGTATTATTGCTGATGATGGTCCACATTATGATTCTCATAGCGATGTGGGGTTATCAGAGATACTAAATAAAACATTTCAGGGATATGATCAGTCTAAATTAGAGACTTCTTTTAGTCCTCAAAACAAAGAAACGTTGCACTATAGTGTACAACATAACGAAAGTGCTTATAAATATGCTAGTAGACTAGCTGCTCAGTACAGTGAATGGTTTTTTTATGATGGAAAAGCACTGGTATTTGGTAAACCGGAGGATGGCGAAGCTACTCAATTGAGTTATGGTCACGATTTACAGGAATTTTCACTAGACCTTAATCCAAGTCCTAATAACTTTAAATATTTCACCAACGATTACCTTACAGATGAGCAACATGAGATGGCTACTTCTGCTGTAAACTCTGGAGTTAATGGATATAATGGTTTTACTAGTGAGCGAAGCATGAGTATTTTTGCTAAAGAAACTGCTGTATATGTAAATGCTTATTATGATCCACAACTTAAAAAGAGGTTAGATAAGCACGTAGAACAGCAAAAGAAAGCAGAAGAAATTAAGCAAGTTCATATTAATGGCAAGAGTGATAATCCAGGAGTTAATCTTGGGCAAGTAGTAAAAATCAAAGGAGAAAATTCTGATTACGGTAGTTTTAGAATTATAAAAGTTTCTCATACCTCTACAGAAAATGGGAAATATCAAAATCGTTTTGTGGGAGTAACCGCAGACCTTGATGTATATCCTAATACGGATATCATGGCTTATCCAAAAAGTGAATCTCAAGTAGCTACAGTAATGGATAATGCAGATCCAGAAGGTATTAGCAGAATAAAAGTTCAGTTTCCTTGGCAAAAAGCGACTGGAGAAATGACTCCGTGGTTACGTGTACTCACGCCTCATGCAGGAGGCGGCAAAGGATTTCAATTCACTCCAGAAAAAGATGAGGAAGTTATTGTTGGCTTCGAAGGTGGTAATGCCGAGCGTCCTTATGTGATGGGAGCATTCTATACCGGAGGTAGCAATGCAGGAGATTGGAAATCAGAAAAGAATGATACAAAAGCGATAAAAACTCGAAGTGGTCATACTATTTCACTCTCAGATGCTGATGGAAAAGAAAGTATTACCATTACGGATAGTAGTGGTAATTCTATAGTCTTGGATACGGCAAAATCTGAGTTAACCATAAGTGCTCCCGAAAAAATTAATATTGCATCAAAAGAAATCAATATTAATGCTGAAGAAACTGTAAACATTGATGGTAAGAACAATGTAAATGTAACTTCTAAAGAAATACTAAATGACGGAAGCTCTAAAGTTACTGTAAACAGCAAAGCTAAAGTAGAAGTTGGAGCACCGAGCACGTTAATTGAAGGAAAAACCGAACTAAAATTAAAGAGTACCGGAATGACTGATATTGATGGTACAGCCATGACAAATGTAAAAGGAGGATTATTGAATCTTAATTGCGGTTAATACATTATGAACAACGAGCATAATCCCATAGCGCAATTGGTGACTAAAATTCAGCAAAAATGGATAGATGAAGTAAGCCCTCACCATCATATACAACTGGTACGATGGTTAATAAAACCTGATCAGGCTAGATTATATGAAGGCTTTCTAAGACTAGAGTCTACACCAAATGGAGGACTCCCGGACGTACCCATTGTATTACTTACAGCTTTTGAAGACAAAGAGACGCATAGCAAAAATCTAATACAGGATTGGATCACACATTTCAAGAAAGATGAAAAACTTCAAAAAGATCTGGCGGCTAGGAATCTAAAATTCAACTGGGATGTTACGACTTATGAACAGAAGGTAGACTCAGAAGAAGATCATGATATATTATTATTAGAAATGCTGAATGCTTTTCAAAAAACTATGCCTAATCCACAATTACCTTTGGCATTATCATTATACCCTTATTCTATTGCAGAAACTAGAAGTTACGAAAAGTGGATTCATCATATGATCGAACTTGGGTTGCCTGATAAAGTAAGAATTATGTTTTTTGATTATGTAGAAGAACGTCATTTTGATCAACTCATAAAAACTCATAGTGACATAGCTAAAACATTAGCTGTTCCATTGGACTTGCACGGAGCAATTAATAAAATAGCTGCTGCCGGGGATCCTAATGATCCAGAAGTACAGTTTAGACAATGTATGATCGAGATGTCTAAGAGCGTTACCAAAAAAAATCTGAATAGATTACATCTATGGGGTAAAAAAGGATTACTAGTGACACAAAAATCAGGTAGTAAATCTGCCTTTGCTACAGCTCATGTTGTGTATGCCGGAATGCTTTTTAGTTTCAAAGAATATAAAGCTATTGAGGAATTACTGCAAAAGGGAATGGCAATTGCCAAACAAGGATTACTAACCGGTGATGAAACCTGTAAGCCTATCATTATACAGAATTATGGATTTCAAGCCAGTTGCAAGCAACTACAAAAAGAAAAAGAAGTAGCTGCAGACCTATTTTGTAAGCAGGCAGATGTAGCTATAGAATATGGATTAGGTCCTCAAGCATTATCAGCCTGGTGGTTAGGATACAACGTGATTAAGAAACGAGATCGAAAAAGATATCAGGATATAGTAACCAAATCATATCAATATGGAACGACATTAGCTCCAGAGATGATTAAATCTACCTGTATGGCTTATATAGCTGCTGATTATTATAATTTCTGTGAAAAAGAGAGAAAGCAAGACGAATGCGATGCGACACATACGTTTATGTCCGAGGTTGAAGGTACTGAATGGAGAGAAAATGTAGAAGCTCACCGTAAAGAAATGGAGAAAAAAAGTCTATCAATTTTAAACTGGTTCTAGGATATGTTATTAGCAAGCAAACATTTTACCCCTGTTTTAGGAATCGATATACACATTGTAATCATACCACCTGGTGTTCCAGTACCCATACCGCATCCATATATAGGTATGGTAGTAGATCCAATGGATTATGTTCCTATTATAGGATCTACAGTGAATGTCAATAATGTACCTAAGGGTAATAGCGGTACTGCTGGTATGATAGGTACAGTTATTCATATCCCAATGGGAGGACCATTTGCCATGGCACCCATGATTGGTCACGATTCAATGAACTTTTTTGGAAGTACCAAAGTAAGTGCAGAAGATGCATACTTTACCCCTGCTGGATATATGACCATGACTTGTAATGATATCGGAATGCCTTTATCATTAACTCCGGGTAAAAAAATGAAACCGATCCCAAGTTTATATTTACCCTCTTCTATGAGTGTCCCTTTACCCATGGGTAAACCTGTTAATGTTGGTGGCCCATATGCTCCGGATTTGATGGGTATGTTGATGGCACTAGTTATGTCGTATGGTTTTGGCGCGTTAATGAAAGGTGCTGGAAAAGGGCTAACAAAACTTAATCATAAAGTATTAAAGAAATTTCCTGCTACAGAAGGCCTAAGTAAAAAAATGTGTAAGATGGGCTTCGAACCAGTAGATCTTGTTACTGGCCGCATGGTATATGAAGGGCTTGATTTTAGCATTCCAGGACAAATACCTATTCGCTGGGAACGTAATTGGTATTCAGACTCCGGTTATGAAGGTATGATGGGACATGGTATGCATTGTAATTATGATTTGGCATTACATATAGATTATGATGAAGACACTATCGTAATGCGTTTACCAGATGGAAGAATTACTTCTTTCCCATTATTAGTGGTAGAAAATGAATCCTCATATAATAGAACCGAAAAACTAACACTTACCTTTATCGATGGTAACACCTATGAGGTAACCGATCACCAATCTCAGCAAACCTATACCTTTACTAAATATACTGATACACTTTACAAACCAACCTCCTTAAGCAATCCCGAAGGTTTCAAAATTCAGTTTGTATACAATGCAGTATATCAATTAGAACAAATTATTGATACTGTTGGCAGAGTAATCGATTTAGCATTAGACGAAGAAAATCACATTACCAAAGTTACTGCTACGCATTGTGGGGAAACCCGTACTATGGTAGAATATGCATACAATAAAGACGGTGACCTGATTGAAATTATTGATGCATTGGGTGAGGCAACCATCATGGAATACGAAAACCACCTTATGATCAAAAAAACAGATCGTAATGGTCAGGCATTTTACTGGAAATATGACGGAAAAACTACTGGGGCCAAATGTATAGAAACCTGGGGAGATGGAGGCATTCTGTCCGGATCTATAGAATATAACAAAGGCTATAATGTGGTTACTAACTCTTTAGGACAAGAAAGCACCTATTATTTTAATAATCAAAATCTTTGTACTCAGGTTACAGATCCTATGGGTGGGCATATTTTTCATGAATATACACCCTATATGGAAAATTATAGAGATATTGATGAAGAAGGTAATATCACAGGATATAGTTATGACGAACGCGGTAACCTAACAGGGCTTCATCAACCTGATGGATCAGTGATCGGCTTTGTATATGACGAAAAAGACAGATTGGTATTGACCAAAGATCCGACAGGAGGGTCGGTAGTGCGTACTTTTGATCAGGATAGACTACACGCCGTGATTGGATTAGATGGAGGTGTTACTTCTTTTGAGTACAATGATGAAGGGTTGATTGGCCAAGTACGAGACAATGCAGGGAATATAACCTTACTGTCTTATGATGAAGATCATAATCTAGATTCTTTAATATTACCCAATGGTGCAGAATCCAGGTGGAAATATGATTTATGGGGTCGATGCTTATATACACAAAATGCAGAAAATCATCAACAACATTTCTTTTATGATGAACTAGATCGTATTCATCAGATACGACAGGCAGATAATAATCTTATTAAGCTAAAATATAATGCCTACGATGAGGTTACTCAGACTATAGATCAAAAAAACAGAGAAGTCAATTTTGAGTACACTCCAATGGGAAGTTTGAAGATGCGTGAGGAAAAAGGCAGAAAAGTATTCTTCCAATATGACACTGAAGAACAACTGAATACCATTACCAATGAACACGAGGAGTTTTATCGTTTTTCTCGTAATAATAAGGGTGAGATTATTAGAGAAATTGGTTTTGACGGGCTAACCAGAAAATATGATCGAGACCTTGCAGGAAAAGTACTTAGGGTCAATCGACCGGATGATAAATATACCGAATACGAATATGACCTTAACGGAAGAATAACTCGTGCCGAACATAGCGATGGTACCTGGGAAACCTATAGCTATGATCAAAACGGCAACCTGATCGAAGCGATAAACGAAAACAGTAAAGTCCATCTGGTACGAGATGAAGCCGGGCGTATCATTGCCGAAAACCAGGATGGTCATATCGTGGAAAGCGAATACGACACTTTAAGTAATCGTATTAAAGTAACCAGTAGCCTAGGAGCCGATATTGATTTTACTAGAAATAAGCTTGGATTAATTCAAGAAGTAAATGCAACAAGTTCACTCCTTGAGGAGGGTCAGGGAGGTGTTAATAACAAAATCTGGTCTGCACAATTCTCATACAACAGCCTCGGTATGGAAGTCGAACGCGTCCTACCAGGTGGGGTGATCAATCAAATCGAATATGATCAAGCCGGTAGGCCTATACAACATAAAGTAACGGCTGGTAACCGCGAAATGCGTCACCGCACCTACAACTGGAATGTAAATGACCGACTGACCAAAATGGTTGATGAATTAACCAGGGGGACTGTAAATTATAGTTACGATAGCTTTAATAACTTGGCTGGTGCCAGATATGAGAATAAACAGTTTGATTATAAACTCCCAGATGAAGTAGGTAATTTATACAGAACCGAAGGTAAAGGAGACCGAAAATATGGAACTGGAGGGCAATTGCAAGAAGCTGACGGAAACAAGTTTAAATATGATGACGAAGGGAACCTGATTACCAAAATCACTACCAAAGGTAATTGGGATTATGAGTGGCATGGTAACGGAATGTTGAAATCCGTAACCGACCCTAAAAACAAAACAACTGAGTTCGAATACGACGCACTCGGCAGAAGAACTGCCAAGATAAACCTTATAAAAAGCTTCTCCCTTTCGCAAGGGGAGATGTCCGCCAGTGGCGGACAGAGGGGTTTAATCACTCGCTTCGTTTGGGACGGCAATGTACCAGTACACGAATGGAGTTATGACCTAAAAGATAGACCAGAACTCGTAGTAGATGAATTTGGTATGCTAAAAGAAAGCAAACCAGAACCGATTGAAAACCTGATTACCTGGGTATTTGATGAAGGTACTTTTAAACCGGCTGCTAAAATAACCGAAAATGAAACGTACTCTATCATTACTGATCACTTAGGTACACCGGTTGAGATGTATAACTCCAAAGGTGAAAAAACCTGGCAAGTAGAGTATGATATTTACGGAAAAGTACGTAAGTTAGCTAAAGGTTCATTGGCAGATTGTCCTTTTAGATATCAGGGGCAGTATGAAGATATAGAGATTGGATTGTATTATAATAGGTTTAGGTATTACTCGCCTGACGAGGGCATTTATATATCTCAGGATCCTGTAAAATTTAAAGGTGGCGATAGATTTTACAGTTATGTTCATGATACAAATACTTGGGTGGATGTTAAAGGATTATGGGGAGATGGTTTTATGAATGGCGCAAGTGCAAAAATTACTGCAGGAGATAATTCGCAAGTCTTTAATAGTTCACCGTCTGGACATGCCGAAATGAATGGATTAAATTCTTTTGCTGATGCTGGAAAATTAGCTGGACAAGATGTAGTAATAAGTGATGTCGTAGGTGATTTCAATCCAGGTGGCACAAAACCTGTGGGAGTTTGTACAAATTGCAGAGGTAATATGTTCGATGTTTTACAGAAAGGTGGTGCCAATAGTGTTACTATACCTGTAACAAAAAGCAACCAAGTAACTGGTCATATTACAATTCAATCTGATAAATTTGGCATAGCTCAGGCTGAAATAGATGCAATAAGAAGTGGTCCTGGAAACAATAAAACAAAATCCGATGCCGCTTGGGATGTATTAAAAAAACATGGAACATGCAGTTAAAAAAAATTAAACCTAAAGAATCTTCTATTAGGTATAATCCTAAGATTAATGAATTAACATTTGTCTCAGAATTGAAATTCTCTTTTAATAAAGAAAAAGAAGAATTTCAATTAGATCAAAACCCCAATGGAGAACCAAGTTTAGTCATAATAGATGAAATAAGAACTGAAGATAATTTTGAAAAATTAATTATTCAGGCGAATTACAGAAATAAGAATACTGAATTTACTTTAAACAGTGATAAATATTATGATCGTATTATTTATGAAACTTTAGTAGATTTTAACAAGGACAATTTTAATATTACTTCCGATGAAGATAAAATAGAAATGATTTTTACATCGGGAAATATTTCTAAAATTTATTGTTATAAATATGAAGGTTACAATCTAAAAGAATCACTCTCCATAATTTCTGAAGACAACAAACTATTTCTAATAAAACAAAACCCTTGGAGTAAAAATGAAATATTAAGTCTTGAAATCAATCAAAATCAGATAATCTGTACACTGAAAAGTGAAACTTATAAATATGTATTAGAAGTACAACCATTCATTAAAGACTTAATCAAAAAACTTATTAATAAAGGATAGCTAATACTCCTTTTACACATCAAGGGCAGTATGAGAATACATAAACTGGGTTGTGTATTATAATAGGTTTAGATATTACTCGCCAACGAGGGTATATATATTAGCCGAGATCCTATAAAACTTAGTGGTGGTGACAATCTTTATACTTATACCAAAAATGTAAACTTATTAACTGATATAATGGGTTTAACTCCTCTCGATCAAGGAGGGTTCTCAGTTTATGGGTTATTTGAAGAAGGTGCCAAAGAACCTTATTTTGTAGGTATATCCAATAATACTGATGTACGTGAAGGACAACACATTGACACTGAAAGAATCAGAGATGGAGATAGTATGCAATTATTAGATACAAATACCGATATGACATATGCAGAAGCTAGAGGAAAAGAACAACATCTAATAGAAAAACACGGAACAAAAACGGCAACAATAGGTCAAGATTTATCCGAAGATGAACTAACAGCTAAACAAAGAGGAAACAAAGTTAATTCTTTCGATAAAACCCGTACCGATGCAAGAGGTAAAAAGTTTAAGGCAGAATATGATAAGGCTAAAGGAAAAGGTAAATCTAAAATCAAATGTAAGTAATGAATAAATTAGCTAATTTAACCATTGGGGAGATTTATGCAATTCCTCTGTTTTTATCAGAAGAAAAAGACACAAAAAGTTTTTCACGAAACAAATTTACTGACTAAGGAAAAGAGTTTGCATTTTGCAGGATTATAGATGACCTCAAAGGAGGAGGAATACTGATAGAAGTCTTTGATCATATAGGAGTATTAAATGAACCTTTATCAGATATTTTAAAATCTAATCGCTTGTTTCCTCCAATATCAGCATCTGGTTTAGGAATTGGTAAAAAAAGGTAGAAAAAAATTCACCAGCAAGAAAATTATGATAAGGAAAAAGATTCTAAATATTCAGAAATAATTCTAGTTGCAGGCACATATGATGATTTGAGTTTGTGGAAAGGAGGTAATACTGTTGGAAGTATTTCAGAAGTTGAAGCAGAAAAATACGAGAAGTGGAAAGTTTGGCGTGCATCTCAACTAGAAAAGCGCATTATTAAAGAGTTGTTTGGAGAATTAGCTAGTTAAATAGAATAAGTTAAGTTAATTTCTAAGCTATATTTAGAATAAAGACTATTCAATTTTTATGGCAAAAAGAGCAACACCTTGGAAAGAAGGTAAAGTGATTAGTATTGAAACACGTAAAGGAACATTTGTATTAGCACAGATGTTGAAAGAACCATTTATACGATTTTATAAGGCTTTTCGTGAAGATGAAGATTGGGAAAAAATAAACGTTGGTATTTTTGATACATTATTTGTAAATGCAGTAACTAGACAATTTCTAAAATCCAGTAATATTACTGTAATTAAAGATGCTATCCCTGATCTAAAAAGAGAGGATTCTGACGTATGGATACACCAAAAAAGTGGAAATAGAAAAGTAAAAGTATGGGAAGGAACAAAACAAGAAATTGAGTTTCTTATATTAGGAGGTGAAGCTGGAGGTTCGTTAGTTAAAAAAGACCTTTGGTGGAGCCCAACACCTGAGATGCGAACTAGACCACACCCTAGTGGTGTTATTGATTCTGTTATCTTAGAAAGTATAGAATTAAATGCCGATAATACTATTGATAATAATGAATTGACAAACTTATCAGTTTATCCTACCTTAAATGAAAGACTTTATCTATGCTATTTATTAAACAAAAATGTTGACCCTTATAAAGACTTAGTTTTTAATAGAGAAATACCAGAAGATTATAAAATAGCAATTGAGTTTATGTCATCAGGAAGCGATGAGGAAAAAAAAGAAAAAATCTTGGACACCTATTTTAGATAAAATTTATGCCAATAGTCGATAATAAGATTTAACCACTCTACAGAGAACGATTTTCTATTTATACGTCAATCTAGCTTTAAAATTTCTTAAAAAAGTATCAATCACAGTAAATAATATTATGAATGTTTTTTGGATCTAGTGTTTCTATCTTCCTAACGCCTAATAGTTTTCTTATCATACAAAGCTAAGATTATAAAAGATGAAACCTACTCTATCATAACGAATTACTTGAGTACTCCCGTAGAAATGTATGATAGTGTTGGTATTAAAGCCTGGACAGTAGAATATGATATTTATGAGAGCGGAGCGTTAAAAAAAGGTCTGGTAGACCTTTTTAGCGAACTAGCCAGGCTGCTATGATGGATTTTTTCGTAAGTTGGCTAAAGGTTCATTCGCAGATTGTCCGTTTCGATACCAAGGGCAGTATGAGGATTTTCTATTTTAATAAGGTTATAGTATATTTAAACATACCAATAATCATCTTATGAAAACATTTAAAACCTATCTTTCTTTACTTCTTCTTAGCTTTTCAATAGTATCTTATACACAAGAACCAACTGCAGAATATATTGAAACTGAAGCCACCATTACAGAAATAAATTTTAAAGTACGTAGTCGCCGATCTTCTGCAACTGCTACTGTGGATTATGTAACCAAAGAGGGAGATAGTTTATCTAGTACTGTAAAGCTATTTCACATACCCTTTATTGGCCCTTTAAATAACGAAGGAGACAAAATTACGGTTTTATACAACAAAGCCACACCTTTGATCTTAACTACGTCTAAAACGTCTTTTATTCAATCCTATGGATTATATCTCCTTATTGCAATGGGACTTCTTATTTTTGTTTATCGATTTATAAAGAGGTCTAAAAAATAAGTAGGATTCAAAAAAAAACAAAGAACTACTTCAGTTAGCGCTATACAAATCTTAGTTTATATCTAAAATAACCTCTCTAACCTTAGAGATTATAAAAACATAAAGCCTTTTCGTGATGAAAAGGCTTCTGTTATATAAATAATTTACATTCTATATTAATGATGCATTTCTTCTTCTCCGTCTTGTAGTGGTGTTATTTGAGAGACAAAATCTTGTCCTGGGATCACATATTCACCATCTTCTCTAGTCTTACTATAATCATATGCCCATCTGTGTACGTGAGGGATATCTCCAGGCCAGTTACCGTGCATATGCTCTACTGGGGTTGTCCACTCCATAGTATTAGATTTCCAAGGGTTTTGAGTTGCTTTCTTTCCATAGAAAATAGAGCTGATAAAGTTATATAAAAACACCAATTGAGCTGCTGCTGTTATCAAAGCAAAAACGGTAATCAACACATTGGTATCTGCTAAATCATCAAAATATGGAAAATTAGAATTTGTATAATATCTACGTGGTAAACCTGCCATACCAATAAAGTGCATTGGGAAGAAAACCCCATACGCTCCAATTGCAGTTACCCAGAAATGTATATATCCCAGATTCTTGTTCATCATTTTACCATACATCTTAGGGAACCAGTGATAAACACCCGCAAATAAACCATATAATGCAGAAATACCCATCACCAAGTGGAAGTGAGCCACTACAAAATATGTATCGTGTACATTAATATCCAGGGTACTATCTCCAAGGATAATTCCTGTAAGACCTCCTGTGATGAATGTCGAAACCAAACCTATAGAGAATAACATCGCAGGATTAAGCTGAAGATTACCTTTCCAGAGGGTGGTTATATAGTTAAACGCCTTTACTGCGGATGGTATTGCGATCAATAAAGTAGTAAACGTAAATACCGATCCTAAGAATGGATTCATCCCTGAAATAAACATATGGTGACCCCATACTATTGTAGATAAAAATGCAATTGCTAAAATCGATGCAACCATCGCTCGATAACCAAATATTGGTTTACGTGCATTCGTTGCTATAATCTCTGAAGTTATACCAAGAGCAGGTAACAATACAATATATACTTCTGGGTGCCCAAGGAACCAAAATAAATGCTCAAATAATACTGGAGAACCTCCTTGGTTATGTAGTACTTCTCCTTGGATATAGATATCGCTCAGGTAGAATGAGGTACCAAAACTTCTATCCATTATTAACAACAATGCTGCTGATAATAATACCGGGAAGGAAACAATACCAATGATTGCAGTTACAAAAAATGCCCAAATCGTTAATGGTAAACGAGTCATTGACATTCCTTTTGTTCTAAGGTTAATTACTGTTACTACATAGTTCAAAGAACCTAATAATGATGAAGCAATAAAAATTGCCATAGAAACAAGCCAAAGCGTCATCCCCATACCTGAACCTCCAATAGCCTGAGGTAATGCACTTAACGGAGGATAAATTGTCCAACCTGCAGATGCTGGTCCTGCCTCCGCAAATAGAGACAACACCATAATCACACTACTCAAAAAGAATAGCCAGTAGGATACCATATTTAAAAACCCAGAAGCCATATCTCTGGCTCCAATCTGCAAAGGAATTAATAGATTACTAAACGTACCACTTAATCCGGCTGTAAGTACAAAGAATACCATAATAGTACCATGAATCGTTACTAATGCAAGATAGATACTAGGATCCATAACCCCATCGGCACCAAACTTACCTAATAGTACTTCATATATTGTAAATTTATGATCAGGCCACGCCAATTGCATTCTAAATAATAAAGACATTGCAATCCCTATTATTCCCATAATCAAACCAGTTATTAAGTACTGTTTGGAAATCATTTTATGATCCTGACTAAAGATATATTTTGTTATAAATGTCTCTTTATGATGTCCGTGATCGTCGTGGGCGTGATCATCTGCGTGTGCTATTGCTGACATATCGCTATTTCTTTTTTAATATAATATATTAATCTTTCTTTCTCTTAATTACTTGCCTGAGCTGATAATTGCTCTCCAAACGTTGGTTGTTGTTTTAACCAAGCATTATAATCTTCTTCAGACTCCACAATTATTTTCATTTGCATATTATAATGTGAAGCTCCACATATCTTATTACATAACAAGTAATAATCAAATGTATATTCTTCTAATGCTTCATCTCCTGCAGCAACTAACTTTTTACTTTTCTCTTTTCTTATCTTATTAATCGTAGCCACCTTTTCTACCATAAACTCACTGTTTCTCATATGTTCAGAAGTCATTGTTGGTGTATAAGAGAATTCTGTAATCATACCTGGTACTACATTCATCTGAGCTCTAAAGAAAGGCATATATGCAGAATGCAAAATATCCTGAGATCTCATCTTAAAGATTACTTTTCTATTTACTGGTAAATGTAATTCATTTACAATTTTATCATCTTTACCATAACTATCAGAAACATCAAGACCTAAAGTATTGATCCCTTCTATAAAGCGTACATTGGCTTTACCAAGTTCATTATCTGCTCCAGAATATCTTGCTCTCCAATCGAACTGGTATGCATATAACTCTATAATCAATGGATCACCTTCTTCTTCATCAATATTCATAATATCTGACCAAGTAAATAAACCATAGATTATTAATCCTGCCAAAACAATTACAGGAATAATAGTCCAGATAAATTCTAACTTATCGTTATCAGCAAAAAATAATGCTTTATTTTCTTTCTTCCCTCTATACTTATAAGAAAAATAGTGTAGTAATCCCTGGGTAATGATCTGAACAATAAAAATCAAGACCATAGAGATAAACATCAATTGATCATAGTCATATCCGTGTTCAGAAGCAGATTCAGGTAAGAAGAAGCTTCTATATTGAACAAAACAATATATGGTTAATAAGTAAATGAATATTACAAAGCCAAGCATTAACTTACCGTGTAAGTTATTATCCTTGTCATTAGCTACTTGAGAGTTATCTGCACCGTTTAATTCTGACAATCTCAAAATTTTTGACATTTGCCATAACGTAATTCCAAAAAGCGCTATAACTACTATGGTTAAGAATACAGTCATTTTTATCTATCTTCTTTTATACAATTCTAAATTAATAATGGAAATGTTTACTTTCCTCTAAATATGGGTTTCCTTTAGCTAACAAAGGAGCTTTGGTCAATGCCGTAAATACTACAAACAAGAATAATCCTAAGAATAATAATACCGCGCTTATTTCACTTAAACCAATAAACCAAGATTCTCCAACAGTAGCCGGCATCACCATATTAAATATATCAATATAGTGACCACAAAGGATTATAATACCTGACATAACTACAAACCAGTTTACACGTTTGAAATCGCTATTCATCAATACTAATAATGGGAATATAAAATTCATTACCAGCATACCAAAGAATGGCAACTTATAGTCTTCAATTCGTGTAATGAAATATGTTACTTCTTCAGGAATATTAGAATACCAGATTAGCATAAACTGTGAAAACCAAAGGTAAGTCCAGAAAATACTTATCCCGAACATGAACTTAGCCAAATCGTGAATATGACTATTATTTACGAAATCCATATATCCCTTAGATTTTAGGTAAATAGTCATTAAGGCGATTACAGTAATACCTGACACAAACAAACTTGCGAACACATACCACCCAAATAATGTACTGAACCAGTGTGGATCAAAACTCATAATCCAATCCCAAGACATCATAGATTCTGTATAGATAAAGAACACTAGGAATGCTGCTGACCATTTGAAACTTTTCTTATACCACTTGTTTCCTTCTGAATCTTCATCCTGCTTTCTTGAGAACTTTACAGCAAAGTGACGGTAAAATAACCAACCTCCTAAAAAGATAGCTGCTCTGATCATCAATCCAGTTCCGTTCAACCATCCTGATTTACCTTGTATCAATTTATCGTGAGCTACCACTTCTGGATCTGCCCATACAAACAAATGGTTTACATGGAATCCTGATAAGGCAAGTATAACAAACATAATGATTCCTCCTGGAACCAAATATGCTGTAATGGCTTCCATTACTCTAAAAAGCACAGGAGACCATCCCGCTTGCGATGCAAATTGAATTGCATAGAACGCCAAAACCCCTAACGCGATCATAAAAAAGAAAAATGCCGCCACATATAATGAAGCCCAAGGCTTATTCTGCAATTGATGCAAAGTATGCTCATAATGTGCATCACCTCCGTGAGCATCATCAGCATGTTCTCCTCCATGCTCGGCTTCAGCTTTTGCGTGTGAATCTCCATGACCACCTCCGTGCGCATCATGCGCTGCCATCATCTCTTTTACTTCTTCTACGGATTTTGGTGTAGAAAGGAAACCATATATAAGTCCTATTCCTCCTACAATCATAAGAATGAAAGAAAATAATCTTAATCTATTTGATAGCGTATACATATCTTAATAATATCGTTATTCTTAACTTTTAACTATGCACTAGTGTGCGTTATCGTGTTGTTCTGTTGATTCTTGATGTTCTTCTTCAACCTTGGTTTCTACAACGGCTAGGTCTGCATCAATACGAGGAGTTTTACCTTCTAGATCCGCCTTTAGCTTTTCAACATATTGTACAATTTGCCATCTTTCGTGCTCGCTTGTTTGAGCAGCATAAGATCCCATAGAGTTAATTCCGTAGTACATTACATGATAAATACTTCCTTCTGTAATGGCTCTACCTATATCATCATAACTTGGTACCCCAAGAATTTTTTCTCTCTGTACTAAAGTACCTTTACCATCTCCTTTGGTTCCGTGACAGATCGCACAATAGATATCATATAATGCCTTTCCTGCCTCTTCATTTTCTTTAGTATATTTAATGGAGTTCTTAAGAGAATCTTTGGCCATCTGATAACCTTCTGCAGAGTTTTCAAGCTCATATGGCATCCATCCTCTTGGTATAGAACCTTCTGCAGGCAACATAGCTTCCTGACCTGTTTCACCAAATACTCCGTATTCTCCGTAAGTTTCATAACCAACAGATTCATACATATTAGGCATAAACTGATAGTTAGGTTTCGCATCATCCTGACATGAAACAACACTAATAATCACTATTGCCGTTGCTAATATTTTTATAGTAGTCTTCATTATTACTAATGGTTATCGTCTTCCTTATCTATTACTTTAATTTCTACTGCTCCAGTACCTCCTAAGAAGTTCGTCAACTGATCTACATCGTGACTTCCAGCATCAACCTCCATTAAGAAATGGTCGTCCGTAGTTCTTACATCAGGATTTTCTGCTTCTTTGAATGGCCACAACTTACTTCTCATATAAAAAGTGATTACCATTAAGTGAGCCGCAAAAAACACCGTAAGCTCAAACATAATTGGTACGAAAGCAGGCATATTCTCGATATAGCTAAAACTTGGTTTACCACCAATGTTTTGAGGCCAATCCTCTATCATAATGAAATTCATCATTAAGATTGCTACTGTCAATCCTACACAACCATACATAAAAGCAGTAATTGCCAAACGTGTATGCGGTAGCCCCATAGCTTTATCAAGTCCGTGTACTGGAAAAGGTGTATATATCTCTTCTATCTGATAATGCTCTGAACGAACTTTCTTTACAGCGTCCATCAGGACATCATCATCTATATATAATGCATGTATAACTTTTGATGCCATACTTCTAGTTATTTTTAAGTTTATCTGCCTGACCAGCCCAGTCGTCACGTTGTGCTCTACCAGGGAATGATCCGGTTATACTATCTAATAAATCGTACTCTGTTTTGGTCATTTTACTCACCTGATCGAATGTAAAGATTCCGATCCCATTCAGCTTCTCTTCCATTTTAGGACCAATACCATTAACTTGCTTCAAGTCATCTGCAGTTTGGGTATTGGGATCAAAGGTTCCTATATTACCAAGTAGATTACTTATACTTTCCTTACTATCTTCAGCCTTAGCCTCAGTTTTCTCTGCAGGAGCTTCAGCTTCTTCTTTGGTTACTTCAGCTTTTACCTTTGGTAATTCATCTCTATGATCTATTCCTGCCTCTCTTAGCTTCTTATACTTCTCTCCAGAAGATTTTAGAATTGTTTTAACTTCTGCTTGTGCAATCACTGGGAATGTACGTGCATATAATAAGAATAATACAAAGAAAAACCCTATAGTACCAATGAAAATTCCGATATCAACAAATGTTGGAGAGAACATCGTCCAAGATGATGGTAAGTAATCTCTGTGAAGTGAAGTCACAATAATTACAAAACGCTCAAACCACATCCCTATATTCACAACTATCGAAATAATAAAAGAGAACATAATACTTCTTCTCAACTTAGGGAACCACATAAACTGTGGAGAGAATACATTACAAGACATCATTGCCCAATATGCCCACCAGTAAGGACCAGTTGCTCTGTTTAAGAATGCATACTGTTCATACTCTACTCCTGAGTACCAGGCTATAAACAACTCGGTAATATACGCAACTCCAACAATAGAACCTGTAATCATAATTACAATGTTCATTAATTCTATATGTTGAATCGTAATATAGTTTTCTAGATTAGATACCTTTCTCATAATGATAAGAAGGGTATTTACCATTGCAAACCCTGAAAAAATTGCCCCCGCAACGAAATACGGTGGAAAGATAGTAGTATGCCATCCAGGAATTACCGATGTAGCAAAGTCAAAGGATACAATAGTATGTACAGAAAGTACTAGTGGTGTTGCCAAACCTGCAAGTACTAAAGAAACCTCTTCAAAACGTTGCCAGTCTTTTGCTCTACCACTCCATCCAAAAGAAAGGATACTATAAATTCTTTTTGTAAAAGGAGTAATTGCACGGTCTCTAATCATTGCAAAATCAGGTAATAATCCCGTCCACCAGAATACTAATGAAACTGATAGATACGTAGAGATTGCAAATACATCCCAAAGAAGTGGAGAATTAAAGTTTACCCACAATGACCCAAACTGGTTTGGTATCGGTAATACCCAATACGCTAACCAAGGACGTCCCATGTGAATGATTGGGAATAAACCTGCCTGGATAACAGAAAAGATGGTCATCGCCTCTGCAGATCGGTTAATCGCCATTCTCCATTTTTGACGGAATAACAATAGTACAGCAGAAATCAAGGTTCCTGCGTGACCGATACCTACCCACCATACAAAGTTGGTGATATCCCAGGCCCATCCTACTGTTTTATTTAATCCCCAGACTCCAATACCTGTGGATACTGTGTATATTATACAACCTATCCCCCAAAGGAAAGCAATAAGCGCGATGGAAAATACAATCCACCAAGATTTATTTGCTTTACCTTCAACCGGCGCTGCAACATCCACCGTTACATCGTGGTATGTTTTATCTCCGGTAACTAAAGGTTTTCTTATAGGTGCTTCGTAATGAGACATAATCCTTTATAATTGAATTGATTCTTTATTTAGTTAATTAGGCTTCTGTAGTATTTCTTACTTTAGTTTGGTACATCACATTTGGCTTAGTACCTACGTGCTCTAGTAAGTGATACATACGATTATCTTTTGTAAGCTTAGCTACTTTACTATCCTTATCGTTGATATCTCCAAATACCATTGCTCCGGATGAACAAGCTGCTGAACAAGCTGTCTGGAATTCACCATCTTTTACTGGTCTTCCATCTCTCTTAGCATCCAAAATAGTCTTCTGAGTCATCTGGATACACATAGAACATTTTTCCATTACTCCTCTGGAGCGTACAGTAACATCAGGATTAATTACCATTCGACCTAAGTCATTATTCATATGATAATCAAACTCATCATTATTACTATATAAGAACCAGTTGAATCTACGTACTTTATATGGACAGTTATTTGCACAATATCTTGTACCTACACAACGGTTATAAGCCATGTGGTTTTGCCCTTGCCTACCGTGAGATGTAGCTGCCACTGGACATACAGTCTCACAAGGAGCGTGATTACAGTGCTGACACATTACCGGTTGGAATACTACTTGTGGATTATCAGATGGGTTTTCCATCTCACCAAACTCTGACAAAGAGCTTCCTAATCCTGCAATATTATCTTTCTTCTCATTATCGCTTGCAAAACTATCTTCTGAAGAGTAATAACGGTCAATTCTTAACCAATGCATATCACGAGATCTGCGAACTTCTGATTTACCAACCACAGGAACATTGTTCTCTGCATGACAAGCAATCACACAAGCACCACATCCTGTACAGGCATTTAAGTCAATCGAAAGATTAAAGTGATGCCCAATTGAACGATCAAACTCATCCCAAAGATCAACCTCTGGAGAAGTTACTTCATATTCTATATGATTTTTAGATACTTCAGGAATTGCATTCCATTCGTGATGATCTTTAGTATTAAAAATCTCTAATGTCGTTTCCTTAACAATATCTCCACGCCCCATCAGCGTGTTATGTAACTGAACACAAGCAAATTCGTGTGTTCCTTCTGCAGCTTCTACAGAAACATTCTGTACTGCATTTAGGTTTTGATATAAAGGATACGCATTAACACCTACCTGCATTTCTTCTTTTAACCCTTGTGTCTTACCATATCCTAATGCTAATCCAACAGAACCCTGAGCCTGACCAGGTTGAATAATTACCGGGGCAACTACTTCTGCTCCATTTACAGTAACTTTTGCATAGCTTCCGTTTAAAGCGCCATTCGCTACATTTTCATTAGTTAGTCCTAACTGCTCTGCATCTGCTTTAGAAACTGTTAGATAATTATCCCAAGAAGCTCTGGAAATAGGGTCCGGCATTTCCTGCAACCAAGGGTTATTGGCTTGCTGACCATCTCCCATTGCAGTCTTAGTATATAATGTAAGCTCTAACCCGCTTGATTTTGCAGTAGACAATCTTCTTGCTGCTGCTCCAACATTTGGTCCTGCTGATGCTGAAGTTCCTTCTTCTATCTGATCTCCTTCTGGAGCTGCAATTGCTTCTACTAACTCTTCCTTAGGAAGTGCAGGAGTTACTAACACCCCATCATGAAGCGCTTGGCTCCACGAAGTACCTCCAAGAATACCTGTCCAGGTACTCTTTATATAATCATGATACGTTGATGAATTTCCATTCCACTTCAGTAAAGTATCCTGAAATTGACGTGTATTAAATAAAGGTCTTATTGTAGGCTGTGTTAAACTATAGCTTCCTTTCTTAAACTCTACATCACCCCAAGACTCAAGGTAATGAGGAGTAGTTGCTACATAATTACATAATGAAGTAGTCTCATCATTATGTGAACTAAACGCTAAAGAAATACCAACTTTTTCCAGTCCGGTTTTAAATTCTGAAGCATTTGGTAATGAATATGCAGGATTTACACCAGCGATCAACAGACCTCCAACTTTTCCTGCATTCATATCTTTTACTAATTGAGCAACCGCCTTAGCATCACCCTGACGGATTTTGCGAGGTGTATTCTCATTAAATGCTTTACTATTGATATGCTTATTAATAGCTAAAACTACTAATTGAGCATCTACATCCTGAATACCTGAAACAACAACTGCATTGCTTCCTGCTTTTTGGATTTGCTTTGCAGCTTTTACTACCTCAGCATCTAATTCAGGAGTTAGTGAACTTTTAGAACCTGAACCTGTTACATAAGCATATAATGCAGCTAATATTTGTTTTTGCTCAGATGGTTTTACAGGAACTCTTTTATCTGCATTAGCACCAGCCAAAGACATATTTGCTTCGAACTGAATGTGCTTAGACATTTTTCCGTTCTTAGGGATACGACCAGTTGCATAACCTCCATCATATCCTCCACCTTGCCAGTCTCCTAAAAAGTCTGCACCAACACTAACAATAGTGTTTACTTTAGCAAAATCATAATCTGCAAGTGCTCTTTCTCCATACATCATCTGGTATGCATCCAAAGCCTCGCTATAAGAAACAGCATCATACACTACGTGTTTTACGTTTTGGTATTTTGCTTTAAATTCTGAAATTAATTTTGAAGTAGAAGGACTGGCGTATGTCTGAGTTAATAACACTAATTCTTTACCTCGGAGGTTATTCAATTGAGCAACAACCTCTTTATCCAAATCTTCCCAACTAACATCCTCACCATTTCTCTTTGGCCCTTGAAGGCGAGCACTATCATATAATGACAATACTGAAGCATGAACTCTAGCATTTGCTTCTCCATTAGAAGTTGCAAGATTATTATTCTCTACTTTAATAGGACGACCTTCTCTAGTTTTGATCAAAACACTAGCAAAATCATACCCATCCGCTATAGTAGTAGCATAGTAGTTAGCCACACCAGGAACGATTCTCTCTGGTTGCACCACATAAGGAATTGACTTTTTAACTGGTCCTTCACAAGCTGCAAGCGTAGCTGCAGCAGTACTAAAACCTACATATTTAAGAAAATCACGACGAGTAGTTGACGAACTCTCTAAAGATGATTTATCTCCTAAAAACTCATCCGTAGGGATCTCCTGAACGAATTCATTTTGTTGTAGCGTCTCAACAATAGAGCTATTTTCGTTTAGCTCTTCAACACTTTTCCAGTATTTCTTGTTTGATGACATATATAATTGATATTAGCTTCTTACTTATTTCCGCCTAAGCGAACATTTTTTTATTAATAATGACACTTACCACATTCCAGTCCACCCATCTGAGCAGCTGTTAACTGGTCAACACCATATTTCTTAGAAAGTTCTTTATGAATTTTCTCGTAATATTCGTTATCTGCAACATTTACATTGGTTTCTCTGTGACAGTTAATACACCATCCCATAGTTAATGGAGCATACTGATACATAATTTCCATTTCTTCCACTGGTCCGTGACAAGTCTGACACTCCACTCCCGCAACACTTACGTGCTGAGAGTGATTGAAATATGCAAAATCAGGAAGGTTATGTATGCGAACCCATTTTACTGGCTTGGTTTCACCAGTATATGCTTGCTTTTCTGTATCCCAACCTACAGCATCATATAACTTCAGAATCTCTTTATCATAAAACTCCTTAGAATAATCTGCAGTAGCAGTGGATTCTGCCACTTCACTTATAGATTTGTGACAATTCATACAAACATTAAGAGAAGGTATCCCTGAGTGTTTTGAAACTCTAGCTGAAGAGTGACAATATTTGCACTCTATCTTATTATCTCCAGCGTGGATTTTATGAGAATAGTGAATTGGTTGTATCGGAGCATATCCTTGATCAACGCCAACCTGCATAAAGTACCCATATACAAAGTATCCACTCGCCAACAATAAGAATATTGCTGTAACCAATACTAAGAACTGATTCTGAATAAAAGCTTTCCAGATTGGAGTTCTTCCTTCTGTTTCAGGTAATTCTATATCATTAGCTTCTGCAAAATTTCTAAGTGTTTTATTCACTAAAAACAGAACGGTTACTAACATTAAGAACACCAAGGCAAGTAAACCTAAAACAATATCCATAGAAATCCCCTGATCTACAGGTTCAGAACCAATAATCTTCTGACCTACTGGAGGATCTGCTTTTGGAACCATAACATAGGCCAAAATATTGTCGATGTCTGTATTACTCAACTGCGGGAACGCATTCATCGCAGTCTTGTTGTACTCTTCGTAAATAGCTATTGCTTTAGCATCACCAGAAGCAATCATTGCAGCACTATTCTTTATCCAAGAGTATAACCATTCTCTCTCGTACTTATCCGCAACCCCAAAAAGAGCTGGCCCAGTCATTTTTTTATAACGTCTGTGACACGCAGCACAAAGCGATTTGAATAACGCTTCTCCTTTTGCCACATCACCACCAGAAGTAGTTTCTGTAGGCGCTGCAGCATCAACAGCTGCTTCATCCTGTGCAAAGACAGGATTAAAAAAAGTAAATAAAAAAACAGTTCCTAGAAGTAGGAGTTTAGAGGCTGAATTTCGGTGTTTCACCTGTTTCATATTATCAAGTAGAATTATCGTCTTAACTTTGGCATGGTTTTTTCACTCTATCGTTTGAAAAAAGCACAAAAAACCACCACTTTTAATTCGACAGCAAAAGTACTATAATAAGTCGATTTTGGAAATGTTAGCGAACTGTTAAGTGGTAATTTATAATAATTCTAAATAATATTTTTTGACAATTTTGAGTTATTAAACTATAACTTTGCAGCAAATTAATTTGTAATGAGAATTTTAAGTAAACGAAACTTTATTTTCCTACCCGGTTTTTGCCTTTTTGGAATCCTTGGAACACAAGCTCAAGAAACCCCAAAAACTAACCCAACCGACTCAATCGTTAATAATTTTATTGCCGAAAACATCACGTTTGAACCCCAAGAAGCAACTGTGACTATAAACCAGGACCCCAGAATTCAAAGATTATTAGACATAAAAGCTAAAATGGATAAGGATGGAGAGTTTAGTGATCGATACAGGATTCAGCTTTATTATGGAAATCTAGTGAAGGCCAATGAAGTTGAAAAAGCTGCAAAAGAAGCTTTTCCTAAATGGGAAACAGATATTAAATGGGAAACTCCAAATTACAAGGTGTGGATAGGTAACTACAGAACCAAATTGGAAGCAGACAGAGCTTTAAAAGAAATTAAAACAGTGTTTGTTGAGGCCTTTTCTTTCAAACCAGAAAAGAACTAATATATTTTATAATATTATAAGCAAAAAAAAGACCGGTAATTTACCGGTCTTTTTTTTGCTTATATGAATGTATTGTGATTACAATTTCTTCTTAACAGCTACTTCCTGATAAGCTTCTATTACATCACCTTCTCTAATATCATTGTAGTTTTTAATTTGCATACCACAATCATACCCTTTAGACACTTCCTTCACATCATCCTTGAAACGTTTTAGAGACGCTAATTCTCCAGTATAGACAACAACTCCTTCTCTGATTAAACGAATTCCTGAATTACGGAAGATTTTACCACTCTGAACCATACAACCGGCAATAGTACCAATCTTAGATATTTTAAATGTCTCTCTGATCTCTGCAGTACCAGTAATCTCTTCCTTCATCACTGGAGAAAGCATTCCTTCCATTGCATCTTTAAGATCATTGATCGCATCATAGATAATTGAGTATGTTCTGATATCGATTTCTTCTTTATCAGCCACCTGTCGCGCATTACCTGCTGGTCTCACATTAAATCCAATAATAATTGCATCAGATGCAGACGCTAACAACACATCACTCTCTGTAATTGCACCAACAGCTTTGTGAATAATATTCACATGAATCTCTTCTGTAGATAACTTCTGGAAAGAATCTGTCAATGCCTCAACTGAACCATCAACATCACCTTTAAGAATAATATTCAACTCTTTAAAGTCTCCAAGAGCAATACGACGTCCAATTTCATCTAATGTGATATGTCGTTGTGTACGAACAGATTGTTCTCTATGTAATTGAGCACGCTTAGAAGCAATATCTTTGGCCTCTCTCTCATCTTCTAACACACTAAACTTATCACCAGCTTGAGGAGCACCGTCTAAACCTAAAATTGATACCGGTGTAGAAGGCCCTGCTTCTTTAACATTATTACCACGTTCATCCTGCATCGCTTTTACCTTACCACTATTCTTACCGGCAAGAACATAATCTCCTACACGAAGTGTTCCTGTTTGCACTAAAATAGTAGATACATATCCACGACCCTTATCCAAGAAAGCCTCAACTACAGTACCCGAAGCTAATCTTTCCGGATTTGCTTTAAGCTCTAGTATTTCAGCTTCTAATAAGACTTTTTCTAATAATTCTTTCACTCCCTGACCAGTTTTAGCAGAAATATCGTGAGACTGAATTTTTCCTCCCCAATCTTCTACCAAAAGGTTCATGGAAGCTAATTTTTCTTTAATTTTATCAGGATTTGCCTCTTGTCGATCCACTTTATTAATTGCAAAGACAATAGGAACTCCTGCAGCCTGAGCATGACTAATTGCCTCTTTGGTCTGTGGCATTACATCATCATCTGCAGCAATTACGATAATAGCCAAATCCGTTACTTGTGCACCACGAGCACGCATTGCCGTAAACGCTTCGTGACCTGGTGTATCCAGAAATGCTATTTTCTGACCATTTTCTAATTGCACTCCATATGCACCTATGTGTTGTGTTATACCTCCACTCTCTCCTGCGATCACATTTTCTTCTCGAATATAATCTAGCAGCGATGTTTTACCGTGGTCAACGTGACCCATAACAGTAACTATTGGAGCTCTATCTACTAAATCCTCAGGTGCATCTACAACCTCTTCTATTGAATCCTCTATATCTGCGGTTACAAAATCTACTTCGTACCCAAATTCATCTGCAACAATAGAAAGTGTTTCTGCATCCAATCGCTGATTCATCGTCACCATAATTCCCAATGACATACAAGCAGAAATCACTTGAGTCGTAGGAACACTCATCATTGTAGCAACTTCAGAAACAGTAACAAACTCTGTCACTTTAAGCACCTTGCTTTCTTGTTCCTGTTGTGCAACATCATCTTCTACTTTCTGACGGTGTTGATCTCTTTTATCTCTACGATACTTTGCAGCTTTGGATTTATTAGATTTACCTTGAAGTTTTTCTAAGGTTTCTCTTACCTGCTTCTGTACTTCTTCTTCACTAGGCTCTTCCTTAACAATAGCTGGCTTTCTTCCTTTTCCAGGACCTCCACCTCGTCCTCGGTTTCCACCACCACGGTTTCCACCACCACGGTTTCCACCTTGTTGACCTCCACCTGGTCTTCCTCCAGAACCTGGAGCACCTTCCTTGCTAATTCGACGACGACGTTTTTTAGGATCTCCTCCAGCTTTAGATTTATCTGATTTCTCTTCTTTTTTCTTTACAGGTTTTTTAAACTGTGCTAAATCAATCTTCTGACCCGTAAAATTAGGGCCATCCAGTTTTTTATACTGAGTCTTAACCTTTTCCGGCTCTGCAGAAACTTCTGATTCCGGAGCTACCGGCTCATCTTTTTTAACCTCAGGAGCTTTCTCCTGCACAACAGGTTTTTTCTCCTCTTGTTTAGGTGCTTCTTTAGTAATTTTAATACCCACTTTCTTAGGTCTATTAGAAACTACTTCCGGTTCTTTAGGCTTTTCTACTTCTTTCTCCTTCTTAGGTAGCTCTACAACTTTTTCTTCGGGCTGCGGTTGTGGCTCTTCCTCTTTTTTATTCAACTCAATTTTACCCACTTGCTTAGGGCCACTTAATTGAGCTTTGGCTTTTATGACATCTCTAGCTTCAGCACGTTTACGTTTTTCTTCCTGCTCGCTTTCAATCTGCACACGCAATGCCTCTTTCTCTTTCCTTTTTTCTTCTCCGACCTCTTTTGAAGCTACCTTCTTACTCTTATCCGTCTGAAATTCATCACACAAGAGCTGATAGATCTCTGAAGAAATTTTTGTGGTAGGACGCGCGTCTATCTCGTGACCTTTTGAATTCAAAAAGTCAACAGCCCGATCTAGCGAGATATTGAATTCGCGTAATACCTTATTTAATCTCATTGTTCTTGCTTCAGCCATAAATGCCTCTTTATTTAATGCTCAAATATAAATTAATTGTATTTATTAATCTTCAAATTCTGATTTTAATATTCGAACTACCTCTGATACAGTCTCCTCTTCGAGATCAGTACGTTTCACTAAATCTGCCACATCCTGTTCTAAAATACTTTTCGCTGTATCCAAACCAATTTTAGCAAATTCTTCGATAATCCAAGAATCTATTTCATCAGAAAACTCAGTTAATTCTACATCTTCTTCAACACCTTCTCTATACACATCTATTTCGTAACCAGTTAATTGACCAGCTAATCGAATATTGTGACCACCTCTACCGATGGCTTTAGAAACTTCTTCCGGTTTTAGCATTACCTCAGCTCTACTTCCTTCTTCATCCATTTTCACAGAGGTAATCCTCGCAGGACTTAAAGCCCTGGTGATGTATAACTGCACATTATTAGTATAGTTAATAACATCTATATTTTCATTCCCTAATTCACGCACAATTCCATGAATTCTAGACCCTTTCATACCAACACACGCTCCAACAGGATCAATTCTATCATCATAAGAATCCACAGCAACTTTAGCTTTCTCACCTGGAATTCTTACCACTTTCTTCACTGTAATCAAACCATCAAACACTTCAGGAATCTCAGACTCGAATAATTTCTCTAAGAATAATGGTGATGTTCTAGACATTATTATTGCCGGTTTATTACCTTTTAATTCTACAGACTCGATAACTCCTCGAACATTTTCTCCTTTTCTAAAGAAATCTGATGGTATCTGTCTATCTTTTGGAAGAATGATTTCGTTACCTTCATCATCAAGAAGTATAATTGCTCTATGTCTAATATGATGCACCTCTGCAGTATAGATCTCTCCTTCTAATTCTTTAAATTGCTTGTAAATATTCGTATTATCATGTTCATGAATCTTAGAAATCAAATTCTGACGTAAAGCTAAAATAGAACGTCTTCCCAGATCAATTAGCTTTACTTCCTGCGAAACATCTTCACCAATTTCAAAATCAGGTTCTATTTTTTGTGCTTCTGTCAATGAAATTTCCTGATTACCATCCTCTACTTCTCCATCAGCAACTACAATACGGTTTCTCCAAATTTCTAAATCCCCTTTATCAGGATTTATAATGATATCGAAATTATCATCACTACCAAATTTCTTCTTTAGAGCATTTCTAAATACATCTTCTAAGATCGACATCAACGTCACTCGATCTATAAATTTATCGTCCTTGAATTCTGAAAATGATTCTATTAATGCGATATTTTCCATATCAATCTATAATTAAAATGTTATCATAACTTTTGCTTCTACAATTTCTTCATATAAGACACTCACCTTTTTGGTTACCGTAACCTTTCCTTTTCCTACCGGTTTAGGCTCTCTTGTTTTCCAAGTCAAAGTAATAGCATCATCTGTAGCAGAGATTAATTCACCTTCAATTTTATCATCTTTGGTTTTAACCTTAAGCTTTCTCCCTACATTTTTTTTGTATTGTCTAATATGTCGTATTCCTTCAGAAACGCCCGCAGACATAACTTCTAAAGAAAAATCTTCTTCATCCCGATCAAGATTATGCTCTATTGCTCTACTAACTGCAATACAATCTTCTACCTTAACACCATCATCACCATCAATGATAACCTCGATACGATTATCCGGGTAAATTTTAAAATCAATAAGGAATAGTGACGGATTTTCAGTAAGCGCCCCTTCCAATAAATTCTGAACCTTGTCTTTTAATGACATAAATAGATAAAAAGAGGGGACTTCTCGTCCCCTCATCCTGGTTTTTTAATTTCAACGGTGCAAAGATAGTAATAATATCTTAGATTCAAAATCTAGTGAAGAATCAATTTATTTTGTAAATTTAAGAATGCTTAGATTGTATTTTAAACAAATTTAAAATAATCCAACAACACTATTAACCTATTAACACTCTTTCAAAACCTAAAAACTTCTAATTCAATATTTAACACACATTATCATGATAAAAAGTATACTTGTCCCTACCGATTTTTCTACTCAAGCTGAAAGTGCTTTAAAAGTTGCAGCCCAAATCGCAAAAAAAAACGATGCTACGATCTATCTTTTGCATATCCTAGAATTACCAATGCATTTGACAGACTTAATGTCTTCTGGAGCACCTGCACCCGCACCTGAAGCTATATTTTTTATGAAGCAAGCTCACAAGAAATTCGAAGATGTTTTGGAACAAGACTATCTAAAAGACATTGAAGTAGTGGAAACAGTAAGTTTTGAAGATGTTATGCATGGCATCATTGATTCGAGTGCCAAAAATGATGTAGATATTATTATTATGGGATCACATGGATCCACAGGTTTTGAAGAACTGTTTATTGGATCTAATGCGGAGAAAGTGGTTCGCATGGCAAAAAAGCCTGTTTTAGTTATTAAAGAAGAATGCGATATCTATAATGTGACCGATTTTGTATACGCAACCAATTTTGATGAAGAAGACAAACCATCATTATTAGCTGCTAACGAATTTGCAAAATCTATTGATGCAAAACTTCACTTAGTATGGGTCAATACAGCTAATGGTTTTAAAACTACCCACGAAACGGAGACTAAAATGAATTTAATGATCGCTGATATGCCGATTGATGTCCATTCTCTTAACATATATAACGACATTACTGTAGAAAAGGGTATTCTGAATTTTGCAGTTTCAGTGGATGCAGGGATGATTGGTATTAGTACTCACGGAAGAAAAGGAATCTCACACTTTATTAACGGAAGTCTTGGTGAAGATGTAGTTAATCATGCCAAAAGACCTGTGATTACTTTTAAAATAAAACATTAAATATTCTAGATGTTTTTCAAAATAAAAAAGGAGCAACATTAAATTTGTTACTCCTTTTTATGTTGGTCTACTAGGGCTCGAACCTAGACTCTTCTGGACCAAAACCAGACGTGTTGCCAGTTACACCATAGACCAATGCGTCATTGCGGGTGCAAATTTAATACATTCTTTTAGGTCTGCAAACATTTTTATTAAAAATTTACATCTAAATTTATTTTTTTGCAACTCCTTATTATACAACCAAAATATAAACTTCTGTTAAGCGTTTGCTAAAAAAACCGAAGGGAAAGTATTTTTATTACTAAATTCGCCACACGTTATATAACAGTAAATACTTATGAGTACATTCAACTTTGTAAAGTGGAATAAAATTTTAGGATGGGTCGTTTTTGCAATTGCATTATGCGTTTACTCACTTACTGTAGAACCTACAGCTAGTTTTTGGGATGCCGGAGAATATATTGCTACATCATCAAAACTTCAGGTAGGGCACCCACCGGGAGCACCATTATTTCAAATGATTGGGGCATTTGCTTCAATATTTGCGCCTGATGCGACACAAATTGCACTAGTAGTTAATATGACATCTGCTTTTGCCAGCGCCTTTGCCATACTATTTATGTTCTGGTCCATAACCATTCTTGTTAGAAAACTTATCATCAAAGATGAAGAAATGACTCAATCCAAAGCACTTGCTGTATTAGGAAGTGCATTAGTAGGCTCTCTTACATTTACTTTTACAGATAGTTTTTGGTTTAATGCTGTGGAAGCTGAAGTATACGCTATGGCTTCCTGCATATTATCTATTCTTTTCTATTTAGGATTACTTTGGGAAAGAGATATGCATAAGCCAAGAGGTAACAAATGGTTAATTCTTATAGCATTTATAGTAGGGTTATCTTTTGGAGTTCACTTCATGGGATTATTGTCAATCCCAGCAATAGGGTTGTTGTATTATTTCAAAAATTACAAGGAGATTACCGTAAAAAACTTCATTATAGCAAATGTAGTAGTGGTATTCATATTATTATTCATTTTTAAGTTATTATTACCCTCCACTCTAAAACTTTTTGGTGTGGCAGAAGTATTTTTTGTAAACTCCCTAAGTTTACCTTTTAATTCAGGTACAATCATAGTTGGATTATTAATTGCTGCTGCATTTTATTTTGCCATAAAACACACAAAAACAAAACAATACCCTCTGCTAAACACGATATTATTATGTGTCGTTTTCATTTTTATAGGATTCTCCTGCTGGATTATGCTTCCAATACGTGCTAATGCAGGAACAGTAATTAATGAAAATAACCCGAACAATGCTAGAGAACTTCTGGCTTATTATAATCTGGAACAATATCCTGAAACACATTTATTCTATGGGCCCCAGTTTACAGAGATTTACGCTGGACTTGATGAAAACAATCCATATGAAGATGATAAACCTAAATACGAAAAGAATCTAGTTACCGGTAAGTATGACATCGTAAATGATTGGAAAAACGCCAAGCAAAACATAGATGATGCTCATAAAGCTATTTTACCACGAATGTGGAGCACTGAGCATATTGCTAACTATATGGAGTTTACCGGTCCAATAAAGTTCACAATCAAACCAGAATATCAGGACGAAGATGAATTACTTAATGCGGTAACGCAATTTAGAAGAGAATATGCGGCTGGCAAACTTGACAATGACGACTATGACAAGTTTTTAAGATCCTTCGGGAATTATCTTAATGTAGAAAAACCATCTTTTATTGATAACGTAAAATACTTGTTCGAATATCAAATCGGATACATGTACTGGCGTTATTTTATGTGGAACTTTGTGGGCAGACAAGATGATGTTCAAGGAGAATGGTCTGACCTTAACGGAAACTGGTTAAGTGGTATTACTTTTATTGACGAAATGCGTTTGGGTTCTCAGGATAATTTACCGAGAGATGCTTTAAAAAACAAAGCTCGTAACACATACTTCTTCTTACCTTTATTATTAGGACTATTAGGGTTTGTATTTCAAGCCACTAGAGACAAGAAAAACTTCTGGGTCTTACTAATTTTCTTTTTATTTACCGGTTTGGCTTTAAAAATATATCTTAATGAAAGACCGTTCGAACCCAGGGAAAGAGATTATGCATTGGTAGGGTCATTTTATGTATTTGCCATTTGGATTGGGTTTGGAGTATATGCACTTTTTGACTTGCTCAAAAATTCAATCAAGCCAAAACTCTTAGCACCAATTGTTACTACTGTATGCTTATTAGCCGTGCCGGTTGTATTAGCAGCTCAGAATTGGGATGATCATGATCGTTCTAACCGATATACAGCTCAGGCCATGGCAAAAATGTATTTACAATCCTGCCAACAAGATGCAATTCTATTTACGATTGGTGACAATGATACTTTTGCTTTATGGTATGCTCAAGAAATTGAAGGGTATCGCACTGATGTGAGAACCGTAAATACTAGTCTATTTGCCACGGATTGGTACATTGATCAAATGAAGAGAGCGGCATATGAAGGTAAACCAATACCATCACAGCTAACTCACAAGTTTTATAGATTTGGGAATAATGATGCAATTTATTATAAGCCGGTTACTAATGACACTATGCTTATTAAAAACTGGATGCGATGGATCGAAACCGATGACCCAAGAACCAAAGGTGATCTGCAAAGCGGTAAAAAAGTCAATACCTTTCCTACTAAACACGTAAGAATACCAGTAGATAAAGAAGCAGTTTTAAGAAATGGTATTGTACCGGAAAAAGACGCCGATCTTATTGTGCCTTATATAGATATTCATTTTAAAGGTGATTTACTATTTAAAAATCGTTTGTTGATGTTAGACATCATTGCCAATAATAACTGGGAAAGACCTATCTATTTTACTGGAGGAAGTTTTGGAGATGATGATTACTTATGGATGAAAGATTATTTACAATTAGATGGTGTAACTTACAAACTAGTACCGATTCGTACTAAGATTGATAAACGAAACCCATTCGATATGGGGCGTATAGATACCGATGTTATGTATAATAATGTAAAAAGTTGGGATTGGGGTAATAGTGAAAGTCCTGATATCTATCACGACCCTGAAACCAGAAAAAATGCAATAACTTATAGAAGCAATTTAGCTCGATTGGTAGAAGCATTGATTAATGAGGACAAAAAAGAAAAAGCTAAAGAAATTCTGGATTTAGGTGTAGAAAAAATGCCCATCGAGTATTATGAGTATTACACCTTATTAGAACCCTACGTGTCTGGGTATTATGAAGTAGGTGAAAAAGAAAAAGCTCGTGAACTTTGGAACAAAATTGCCAAAAAATATCAGGAACAACTTACTTATTTTGGTAGCTTGGAGCTTAAAGACCAATATAACTATGCTGAGGAAATAGTTACTAATGTAGAGCGATATCGAAGTGTTGTGGATCTTCTACTAATCAATCAAGATAAAGAAATGATTGAAGAAAAAGCAGATGAATTTAACCGATATCTAAGGTTATTTACACGATTATACTCTTCTGATGAAGAATATGATGATGAAGATGCCATTCGTAAGCAAGAAGAGGATTTGATTAAAGAATTCCAAAACAGTGAACAGTCTTTGGATTCTTTGGATACCATACCCAATTAAAACTAAAAAATGAGCCTTGGTTTAAGGCTCATTTTATTTCTATGTCAGTACTTATTCCTACTAAAACACCTGGAATTATTAAAAAAATATATCCAAACTATATTTGGGATTTTTATACTGAAGATGAAAAAAAAATATACCTCACTTTTGATGACGGCCCAATTCCTGAAGTAACCGAATTTGTATTAGAGCAGTTGCAAAGGTTTAATGCCAAAGCTACTTTCTTTTGTATTGGAGATAACATTCAGAAACACCCTGAAGTTTTTAAAAAGATACTTTCTGATGAACATACTATTGGAAATCATACCATGCATCATCTCAAAGCTTGGGATAATGATATAAAAACATATATAGAGAATGTTACAAGCTGCGAAAAAGAAATTTTAAAACTCACAAAAAGTCATAATCAAAAGCTATTCCGCCCTCCTTATGGACAAATAAGTATTTCTAAATTCAGTGAACTTAAAAAAATAGGGTATCAAATTGTACTTTGGGACATATTATCAAAAGATTGGGATAATACTCTATCCCCTAAAGAATGCCTAAAAAATGTGATCACAAATACAAAACAAGGCAGCATAGTAGTATTTCACGATAGCATTAAAGCTTATAAAAATCTTAAAATAGTATTACCAGAAGTTTTAAGTTATTTTACCGAGAAAGGATATGTTTTTGATAAAATAGAATACTAAACGTATTCTTTCATCAAACCAATTAATGTATTAGCATCCTGTTCTCCGCTTTGCCTCCAGACCATTTCTCCTCCTTTGTATATCATTAAAGTAGGAAGCCCTTTGATTCTAAGCGCAGTCGCTAACTCTTCATTCTTATCTACATCGATCTTGATCACTTTACCTTTATCACCAAGAGCGGCAGCAACATCTTTTAAGACGGGATGCATAGATACTGATGGCTCATTCCATTCTGTATAGAAATCCAATAAAACAGGTACTTCAAGACCAATTAATTCACCAAACTTTGACATTTCTAAGAATTTTATGTTTTAACCTTACCTTACAAAAAGATGCAGTTATTACAATTGTAAATATACTATTTTCTTTGAATTAAGCAGGCTGTGCCCCCTTTCTTAATTCTATAACAGTAATCTCGGGCCAAATCCCTACTCTACCAGGAAAGGCGTGAAAACCAAATCCTCTATTCACATTAAGGTAACGCCCCATCTCATTATACATTCCTGCCCATTGTTTATACACATATTGCACAGGACTCCATCTTACAAATCCCGGTATTTCAATTCCAAACTGAAACCCATGGGTATGACCACTTAACGTTAAATGATAATGATCATTGTGTTTCTTTACTTCATACTCCCAATGAGAGGGGTCATGACTCAATAAAATCTTGAAATCCTCTTTCTGAACTTTCTCTGAAGCTTTGGCTAAATCACCAGCTTTTTTAAAATTATGTCCCCAATTCTCAACTCCCACTACCGCAATACGTTCACCATCTTTTTTAACAAAAGCACTATCATTAAGCAATAAATTAAAGTCAATCTTTTTGTGTATATCTTTTATTGCCTGAAAATTAGCTTCTTTCTCTTCCTCACTATCCCAGGTAACATATTCTCCGTAATCGTGGTTTCCTAATACAGAGTATTTACCGTGAGACGGTGTTTTTATTCGTTTAAAGGTATCAATCCAATTATCCATCTCCCTCGCCATTGTATTTACAATATCTCCGGTAAACAACAAAAGGTCCGATTCTTGCTCATTGATTAGATCAACAGCATATTCAATCTTTTTAGGATCATCAAAACTACCTGAATGAATATCTGAAATTTGTGTTACTCTAAATCCATCAAAAGCAGCAGGAAGATCATCAAAATGCAAAACGTGATGGATTACCTTAAAATTATACTTCCCTCTAAAAATTCCGTGAATTAAACCTGCAAAAGGTATTGCTGCAACCCCTAAAGCTATTTGACTTATAAACTTTCTACGATCCGGCAAATATTGCGGTGAAGTCCCCTCAAAAAAAGTATTTGTCAAGTAATTATACCCTGTTACACAAATTCTAATAATATCTTCACCAAACATAAATAATACTAGAATCAATTTTGGAACTATGGTAACCAACAACAATCCACTAGCTCTAAGTGTATACTTTGTAGGCCCCACACTTCTATCATAGTTTGCAAAAATGTAGATCGTATAACTTATGATTGCTATAGAAATCACAAAATAACCTACTTGAATCCAATGATTTTTGGTAATTGTTCGTATAGCCTGAAAAGCATATATTTCTATAAGCAGATATATAATAATGGGGATTAACCAGCGCATAATTTCTTAAGATTGCTTTTTTAAGCAAATCTATCCTACCTTTTTCAATTGTTTATCTATTTAAGTAAAAATTAACGGTCTTTTCATTTTAAAGCGCAAAAAATTGAGGGTTTCTATGTTAAAAAAGCGATAATTCTTAATAACTTTTTTTTAAAATGTAAAACTTTTATTCGTACCTTCGCCCATAATGTCTTATAAATGGGCTATCTACTTGGAAAACAAATTGTTTTAAAAAATATATATAACCGCATTTAAAGCAATTGATAACATTGTTATCAATTTTATTTTGGGGCGAAATGCCGTCAATTCTTGACGGCATTTCTTATTTCTAGATATTACCTTATTTATGATCATTTTGATCAATCTTCTTTTTATATTGCATTTTTTAAAAGTCAACTAACACATGTCACAAAAACGTCTTTTTCTTCTAGATGCTTTCGCTTTGATTTTTCGCGGTTATTATGCATTAATTAAAAACCCTAGAATAAACTCTAAAGGACAGGATACATCAGCAGTATTAGGTTTTGTTAATTCTCTGTTTGATGTAATTAAAAGAGAAAAACCTGATCACCTAGCAGTAGCTTTTGACAAACAAGGCAGCAAGGATCGTTTAGAAATTTTTCCTGAATATAAAGCTAATAGAGACGAAACACCCGAAGCTATTAAAATTGCTGTACCAATAATTCAGGATATTCTGAAAGCTATGCATATTCCTATTATTGAACAAGCCGGTGTAGAAGCAGATGATTTAATCGGCACCATTGCTAAGCAAGCAGAAAAAGAAGGGTATCAAACCTATATGGTAACCCCAGATAAAGATTATGCCCAATTGGTTTCTGAAAATATATTCATGTATCGCCCCGCTAGAATGGGTAACGGCATTGAGATCTGGGGAATACCCGAAGTACAAAAAAGATTTGAGGTGGAAAGGCCAGAACAGGTTATTGATTATCTAGGGATGATGGGAGATGCTGTAGATAATATTCCTGGTCTTCCTGGCGTGGGTGATAAGACTGCAAAGAAATTTTTGGCAGAATTTGGTTCTATGGAAGAACTTCTAGCCAATACGGATAAGCTAAAAGGCAAAATGAAAGAGAAAGTTGAGGCTAATGCAGAACTAGGTTTGCTTTCTAAAAAATTAGCAACCATTATCATTGATTGTGATGTAACGTTTAATGCTAATGATTATGAGCTTTCTGAACCTGATGCTAAAAAAGTACAAGAGATTTTTGAAGAACTAGAATTCAGAAGGCTAAAAGATCAGTTTATAAAGATTTTTTCTGGAGAAGAAACTTCAACGATCAACAAAACGGCTCCAACTACTAAGAAAAAAGCCCAAGAAGCCGGCGCAGGTCAATTCTCATTATTTGGAGGTAATGAAGACTCTACAGAAATAGCTTCATATTCCAGTAGAAAAACGATTGCCAATACAGAGCACTTTTATCAAAGTATTGCCCCGGGAATGGCTATGAAACTATTTCTACAGAATTTATTAAAACAGGAAAGTGTTTGTTTTGATACTGAAACTACAGGACTTGATCCACTTACTGCAGAACTAGTAGGAATTGCTTTTTCCTGGGAAGCCGGAAAAGGCTTCTATATTCCTTTTCCTGAAGATCAAAATGAAGCTCAGGAGCTTATTGAACAAATCCGTCCTTTCTTTGAAGCTGAAAACATTACTAAAATTGGTCAAAACCTAAAATATGACATCAAGGTACTGGCAAAATATAACATAGAGGTCAAAGGAAAATTATTTGACACAATGCTTGCACATTATCTGATCAATCCGGATATGCGCCATAATATGGATGTACTAGCTGAAACCTATCTCAACTATACACCAGTATCTATTACAGAACTTATCGGTAAAAAAGGAAAGAATCAATTATCCTTTAGACAAGTACCTATAGACAAACAAACAGAATATGCGGTAGAAGATGCAGATATTACTTTTCAGTTAAAAGAACATTTTGCTCCGGAGCTTAATGAAGCTAATACTTTATCATTATTTGAGGATATTGAGATTCCTTTACTTCGTGTTTTAGCGGATATGGAAATTGAAGGCATTAACCTGGATAAGGAATTTCTTGCTTCTCTTTCTGATGAACTAGATAAAGACATCCAAACTTTAGAAAATATAATTTACACGGAAGCTGGAGAAGAGTTCAATATCGCTTCACCTAAACAGTTAGGTGTCATTTTATTCGAAAAGATGAAACTGGTTGATAAACCCAAAAAGACCAAAACGGGTCAGTACTCTACTGCAGAAGATGTTTTATCTTATTTAGCAAAAGATCATGAAATTATCCAAAATATATTAGATTTCAGAGGTTTATCAAAGTTAAGAAGCACATATGTGGATGCTCTACCAACTCAAATAAATCCTAACACCCAGCACGTTCATACGGATTATATGCAAACAGTGGCAGCTACCGGACGATTAAGCTCTAATAATCCCAACTTGCAGAATATACCGATCAGAACAGAACGCGGTCGTCAGGTCAGAAAAGCATTTGTTCCTAGAAGTGACGAATATACTTTGCTAGCGGCGGATTATTCTCAAATAGAATTAAGAATCATTGCAGCTTTGAGTAAAGAGGAAACGATGATCGAAGCTTTTAAAAACGGAGAAGATATTCATGCCTCTACCGCTGCTAAAGTGTTTAATGTTCCAATCGAGGAAGTAAGTAGGGAACAACGAAGTAATGCAAAAACAGTGAACTTTGGGATTATCTATGGGGTTTCTGCTTTTGGACTAAGTAATCAAACCGATCTTTCTCGTAGCGAAGCTAAAGAACTGATAGATACTTATTATAAAACTTACCCTAAACTACGTAATTACATGAGTGAGCAAGTAGATTTTGCTCGTGATAATGGTTATGTACAAACGGTTTTAGGAAGACGTCGTTACCTAAAAGATATTAATTCTGCTAATGCTGTTGTTCGCGGAGCAGCAGAACGAAATGCGGTCAATGCTCCTATTCAGGGAAGCGCAGCAGATATTATTAAGATTGCCATGATTAACATTCATAAAAAACTTAAAGAGGGTAATTATAAAACCAAAATGTTGCTACAGGTTCATGATGAATTGGTTTTTGACGTTTACAAACCAGAACTTGATTCAATTAAAGCTTTAATCAAAACCGAAATGGAAAGTGCTTATGAATTAGCTGTTCCATTAGATGTGGATCTTGGATTAGGTGATAATTGGCTGGAGGCGCATTAAACAAGTTTTGAAAACCAAATACTAACTCTATTAAATTTTCAAAAGTGCATTGATTTTTAGTTGTACTGCTGTATTATTATATATTTGCAGCTTTTATTGAACAAACTAAAAAATTAATTTATGGAACAACTTCTTACTATTGACAGCTTGTTTACACTTTTCATGTTAGTATTATTACAAGCCGTTTTAGGATTTGACAATCTTTTATATATCTCATTAGAATCCAAAAAAGCACCAGAAAGCCAACAAAGTTTTGTTCGTAAAATGGGAGTTGGTCTAGCCATCATCCTACGTATAGTATTACTTTTTGTATTAATGTCTTTAATACAATTTTTTCAGGATCCATTTGTAAGCCTTCATGACAATGCATTTATCGAATTTGATTTTAATGTACATAGTATAATCGTATTAGCTGGTGGTGTGTTTATCATTTATACTGCTATAAAAGAGATTTGGCATATGATGCTACTTCACGAGCATGAAGCGGCCGAAAAAGACAAGAAAAAAGGCTCTACAAAAAAGATTATTTTATGGATCGTGATTATGAATTTGGTCTTTTCTTTTGATTCTATTTTAAGTGCTATGGCACTTACCAGCCATATGGAATATATTCCTCAACTAGTTTTAATGTCTATTGCTATTGTTATTGGCGGTATTTTAATGATTGTCTTAGCTGATAAAGTCTCTAATTTCTTACAGAAAAACAGAATGTATGAGGTATTAGGGCTTTTTATATTATTTATTGTTGGTATAATGCTGTTATCAGAAGGGGGTCATTTAGCACATTTACATCTTTTTCACAACGAAATCACTCCTATGAGCAAAACCACATTCTATTTTGTGATCATCGTATTGGTGATTGTGGATATTGTTCAAGGTCGTTATCAGAAAAATCTATTAGCAAAAAAGAGGCATCAAGAGGCGTTGATAAAAGATGAAGAAGAAAATAAGATTTAAAACTCTATAAAAGATTTTAAACCAAAGACTTTGCTCAAGAAGCGAAGTTAGCTTAACTAACTATTTTAAAATCTACTGACAATCCAGTAGTTACTTTGCTTCGGAGTTTTTCAAAATAGAGTTTTACCAATAAAAAAAGCGTTTCTCAGTAGAGAAACGCTTTTTAGCTTATAAAGCTAAATTATTGTCTGGTAAACATCAATGCAACCTGACCTAATCCCTCTACTGTATCCGAGAAAGAAAGAGTAGTTTCAGTTAGCATAATAGCGACTATTGTAGGATCCTGTCCCTCAGGAGTAAATGTTAATTGATCACCTACCAGACTCCAAGTTCCTGTTTCCATAAGTATAAGACCTGTACATTCTACAATAGGAATAGGAAATGGTCCAGAGGTATCAACACTTACATCTATATCAGTGACATCCTGACTATATGTATTATCATCATTTACTACAAGGGTATCTTTAAAACAAGGTAACTCTTGTAATAGGTTGGTAGATGGTGTACCATCCATATTAAGATCTACAGGTATTCCGCCCGTTACTGAGGTAAGTTCCCAAGTTCCTACCAAGGACCCCATAACCGAGGGTGCATCATCATCTGAACTACAAGAGAATAATCCTAATGAGACCACAAATAAGAAAACAACTCTAATTTTCATAATTATTAGTTTTAGTATATGGATATAACGTATTAATAAAGCTCCTATTACAAATCAAAATTAAAAGAAATAAATTATTAAATGAGGAATAATCAAATAAGAAACTTATCAAAAACTATGTGTGTTTGTCTTCAAAAATAAAAATTACGGTTTTGCCATAATATTTGTTAACATTTATTTTTAATTACTTGTTAATAACTTTTAAAATCCCTATGTTTGCAGCGCACCCAAATGCCTCAGTATGAAAAAACTACTACTTATAGCCGTTATGGCTTTAACTACATTTTCGTATTCTCAAACCAATTTGATCCAAAATGGATCTCTGGAGGATTGGACATTGGATCAATTAAATAACTGGTCTTTACAAGAAGGGAATATTACTCAAACCCAAGTGGAGTTTACTAATGGTTCCAGTGGAGCCTTATTTGTAGATGGAGCAACAACTCCTAAAATTGTTGCAACTAACTATACCTTGGAAGCTGGTAAGACCTATGAATTAAGTTTTGATTATAAAGTCAAAAATGCTAACACCTCTTTTGGGCAACAGGTTATCTCATATGCTTACGGGGCCACTGATCTTGATCCAAATAATAGTTCTAGCAGGATTCCATCAGACTTTAATTGGAATACTGTTACCCAAACTATTACTCCAACAGTCACGGAAACTTGGTATTTTGAGATAAGTCTTGCATCTTTTATTGCAGATCCTTTTGAAGTCTATATTGATAATATCAAAATAATTGATATCGCTGAGGCTACTCCAGAAAGAGATGCACTCATTGCAATTTATAATGCCACTAATGGAGCAAGCTGGACAAATCCCTGGGATTTATCCGAAGACCACACTACCTGGGATGGAGTTATTGTAGACGCTAATAACAAAGTAACTGGTCTTAATCTTATTGCTAGAGGATTAAATGGCACATTACCTGAAGAAATTGAAAACTTAACAGAATTAACATCCATACAAATTTTAAACAATCCTCTTCTTACAGGAACTATTCCTACCGAAATTGGCAACTTATCGAATTTAGAATCATTGCAATTGACCAATAATGGGTTTAGCGGAAATATTCCTGATGAAGTTGGTTTGCTTTCTCAACTAACTTTATTAAATCTTACAGGAAATAATTTAAGTGGAACATTAACATCATCAATTCCAGATTTAACTAATCTGGAAACCTTAAATCTATCTTCTAACAACTTTAATGGTAGTTTACCTACAAACCTGGATAATTTAAGCTCATTAATAACATTAAATTTACAGAATAATAGTTTTTCAGGAACAATTCCATCAAATATTGGCTCTATATCAAGTTTAGAATCATTACTGCTAAGCTCCAATGATTTTGATGGAGATATCCCAACAACATTAGGAAGTTTAACTAATGCAACTGAGATTGACTTAAGCAACAATGATTTTACAGGCACCATCCCTAGTACATTTGTGAATCTAACCAATATGACTGATTTACAGTTATCAGGAAATAACCTTTCTGGCGATTTACCTACTTTTATATGGTCAATGACCTGGTTAGAAAATATAGAAATTCAATCCAATCGTTTTACAGGGAGTATTACGGCTGATATTAGCAACCTAACCAATCTTACTACACTTAATTTAGGAAATAACAGATTGACAGGAGTTTTACCATCTCAATTATGGAGCTTGACAAATCTTCAATATTTTAATGTTGAAAATCTTAGCACTTTGGACCCTTGGTCTATTACCGCTGATATTGCTAACTTAATATCATTAGTATGGTTTGAAGCCGGAAATAGTAGATTAACAGGCACATTACCAGATGTATTTGATGCTTTCCCTAATTTGGAACGTTTTAGAGTAGAAAATAATGATTTGTCCGGCTCTATACCGGCAACAATGTCTACTCCTACCAATCTTAAAATTGTTACTTTTCAGAATAATAATTTTTCAGGAACAATTCCTGGTTTGAGCGCTACGGGGGTTTCACTTTATGGTATTTACAACAATAGCTTTGTATTTGAAGATCTTGAAGCAGAATATGCAACATATGACAGTAATGTTACAAGTTTTATTGTCAGTCCTCAACCTAATCTGGATACAGAAGAGGATTTAGTTCTTGATGTTGGTACGAATTATACCATTACAGTTTCGGGAACTTCTAGTCCCAATAACATTTATCAATGGAGAAGAAATGGTGTCAATATTCCCGGTGAAATGGGAACATCACTTTCTCTAACCAACCTATCAGCTTCTGATTCTGGAGCTTATGATTGTGTAATAACCAATCCTAATGTATCCGGTCTTACTTTATATAGAAATACGGTTACTATTAACATATTCTCACAAGCAGAACGTGATGCCTTACTAGCTATTTATAACGCCACAGATGGCCCGAACTGGGTAAATCCCTGGGATTTATCCAAAAACATAAACGAATGGGCTGGAGTTATTCTTAATAGTGAAAATGAGGTAATCATCCTTTCGCTTAAAAGTCGAAACTTAACCGGAATTCTTCCTCAGGAACTTGGGGATTTAGTAGAACTTACCTCTATTGAAGTTTCTGATAACAATTTATCCGGTGATTTTCCATCAAGTATGTCTAACCTCACCAAACTAGAATCTATAAGTGCTAGTGACAATAATTATACTGGAAATTTACCTGATGTTTTTAGTAACATCCCTTCTTTAAGAGAGATTTTATTACAGCGAAACGGTTTTATTGGAACTTTACCTACCGCCTATGGCAACCTAACCAATTTAGAACAACTGAATTTACAAGCCAATGACATGTCAGGAGGAATACCTTCTAGCTTTCAAAACTTAATAAACTTAACATTAATAAACCTGGAATCCAATGGTGGTTTTACAGGCACTATAGATTGGATTACCAATTTAATTTTATTGGAGAATATAAATATTGAAGGAAATGATTTCTCAGGTTCAATTCCTGATCTAAGTAGCATTACAAATTTGGTTAACATTAATTTGAGCCGAAATGCCTTGACGGGATCTCCTTCAAATGTTTTTTCCAATGTTAATACAAGATCAATTGATATCTCTTCAAATAACTTTGATCCATACCAGCTACCATCAAGTATTGGAAATTTAACTCAGCTTCGTCTTTTAAATTTAAGTAATACCAATCTGGAAGGAGCTTTACCAAACACCTTTTCAGGTTTGACAAGTTTGAATTCAATTATTCTAACAAACAATAATCTAGAAGGGGAAATACCTTCTTCTTTCTCCAGCATCCCAACTTTAAATCAGGTGTTACTAGGCAACAATAATTTGTCAGGTATTATCCCTTCGATTCCTACAACAAACCTAACTTGGTTTTCTATTGAATCTAACAGGTTTGTATTTGATGATATGGAGCCAACGTATAGTAATTATGCCGTTATAGGTAGGTATGATTATGATAATCAGCAAAATGTTGATACTGCAGAAACGATTACCCTTACCGAAGATGATACATTCACCGTTGAAGTACAAGCAACAACAAGTTCTAATAACCGATATCAATGGAGAAGAAATGGTGTGAATATTAGTGGAGCAACTAATTCAAGTTACACTATAAATAGTGTAAGACTATCGGATGCGGGAGCTTATGATTGCGTAATAACCAATACAGTGGTTACTGATTTATCTTTGCTAAAAGAAATAACTACATTACAAATATTGATTGGAGATAGCGATAATGATGGTGTTACAAATGATATAGATATATGTCCAAATACTTCTGCAGGAGAAATTGTAGATGCTAATGGTTGTTCTCTGGATCAAGCTTTGGATATTGACAATAATGATATTCAGGTAATTGTAACCAGCACTTCTTGCCCAGGAGTTCCGAATGGAGAAGTCACCATTTCTTTTGAAAAAGATTATACATATACAGTTACGTTGACTGGCAATGGTGAAAACAGAACTGAAAATAACGTAAGTTTTAGTCAAGACCTGATATTAGATAATCTTGCAGTTGGAAACTATGAAGTATGTATTACTGTTCCTGCGTTTACCAATTTTGAGCAATGCTACACTGTAGTAGTTGAGGCTCCAGAGAGTCTTAAAACTTCTGAAGCCAAGGTAGATTATGATTCTAAGAAAGCAACTATAGAAGTTTCTGGGAGCATCTACTATAAAGTTTTAGTTAACGACAATATGTATGAATTTGGTTTTGGGGATACTGGAATTAAACAAGTAGCTATCACCTTAGAAAATGGATTAAATAATATTTCAGTAGAAACTGATAAAATTTGTCAGGGAAAATTCAGTGAAACTATTATGGTTAATGACCTAAATATCTATCCAATTCCAGCCTCTGATTATTTAAATATTGCAGGGTTAGGAAATTTTAAAAATACCGAAATCCTAATTACGGATATAACTGGCAATGTAGTTTTATCTTCATCTCCAAAAGAAACTGAAACCCAAATACAGTTATCAATTAGTAATTTGGCTACCGGAATGTATCTAGTACACATTACTACAAGCACCCAAACTATTACTACTAAAATCTACAAAAAATGAAACTAATACGATTACTTATTATAATAGCCATTATCTTTCAGTCGTGTAGTAGCGGAGGAGATGACGGCCCTGCTCCAATAGTGTTAGGAGCATTTGATTTGGTTTTTCCGGATAACAATGAAGTTTGTACAGAAGGTACTGATGTAGGTAATGATATGGTATCTATTCCTTTTAGATGGAATAATTCTGCAAATGCATCATCATATAACATTGAAGTACGTGATGAAAACGGGCAAACCTATAATGCTAGCGCTACATCTAATTCTGTAGACATTGCCTTACCAAAAGGAACACAGTTTACCTGGAAAGTCACAGCTACTTTAGACGCCTTAGCTTTACCAAGTAATGAGACTTGGAGTTTTTATTCTGAAGGTATTACAGCGGATAATCACATTCCTTTTCCTGCAACCATTACTCTAACAGATAATCAGGATGGAACTATAAATATTTCCTGGATTGGTTCTGATCTCGACAATGACATTGATGCGTATGATGTTAAGCTTGGCACTTCTGATAATCCGCCAACAATTTTGAGTAACACCCAGGACGTGAGTATTCAAAATCAAAGTATTAATTATGATACTGTGTATTACCTAGAAATTATTACTAAAGATCAAAAAGGGAATAGCTCTAAAAGTAAGAAACGGTTTAATTTCAAAAGTTAAGCTTTGGCAACATAAAAACATATTTCAAAACTGCCTTTTTTTTATTAAACTTAGGCAGTTTTTTGTTTGCTTTTAGTAAGCTCTTTATAAAACTCATAATAATTCAGAAAAGTAGGCATCACAGGACCATTGAATGGGTTAGGTGCATTAAATAAAACACAAATAGCTATACCATTATCCGGATCTATGAGTAACTGCGTTTTGTATTGATTTACATTTCCCCCATGATAAATAATTCTTCGACCACGATAATCCAAAATACGCCAACCCATTGCATAATACGAATCTGTTACCCCTTCCCAGAGATTAACATAAGTATCTTTTTCACTTGTACAGATAACAGGATTAAAAATATCTTTCAGACTTGCTTCAGAAATCACATCAGGCCGGTTGCCTAGCAACACCTTTAGATATTCTCCCATATCTGTAATAGAGGCATTAATTCCACCGGCAGCAGCCACATTATAATAATTTCTATGGAGTCTGGTAAGATTGTACTTTTTTGAATAATGATTATAGCTATGTGGTAAGGCAACATTATCATTATTTTTTATACTCGCATAAGAGCTGGAAGCATGTATCATTCCCGAAGGATCAAAAACTCTTTGTTTTACAAGCGTTTCAAAAGATTGTTGAGTTTGTTCCTCCATCACTTTTTCTATCACAGAAAACATAGCATTTTGGTATTCATATTCAGAACCTTCCTTAGACACAACTCCTTTTCGCTTAAAATGCCTTATAATTTGATCCATCGATAATCCTCGACTTATAAGATTGCTATAGGTATATTTATACAATCCAGAGGTATGAGATAACAAATGACTAACCCGAAGTCGATCTGCCTGTTCTTTATCTTTTAAACTAAATGATGGTACTTTTTCTTTTATTTTATGACTCCACTTCAATTCTCCACGATCAACCATATTACCCGCAAGAACAGCTGTAACCCCTTTTGACAAACTTGCTATTCTAAACACTGTATTCACATCAACAGAATCCTGCGTATGTAGTTTTTTCACTCCAAAACCCTTTTTATAAACAACCGTAGAATCTTTAACAATCACTACTGCAGCCCCAGGACATTCTGAAACATTAAAATTTGTGGTAAAAAATTTATCATAATGCTCTAGAAACAATGATAAAGAATCAGCTTTAGGCTGTTCCGAAACCTTATCCTTAACTACTATTTCTTTTTTAGGTTTTGAAGTAGTACAACTCGCCAAAAAAACAAAAACAAACAGCACATAAAAATATCTCATACGGTAATTCTATAAGTTTGCTGCAAAATACGTTTTAAATAGTAATCCTAAAAAAGAGGAACAAAAAAATGCCTTTTCAATATAAAAAGGCATTTTTAAAGTCGATAAATATATTCTTCTTATAACACAAATCTATAAGTTGCTTTGATTAAGAATGTATTTTCTGGTTGTTTATCCAAAATCTCGTTATTAAGGCTTCTAAATAAATGATCCCCGGGGTTTCCGTCTCCTGTAACCCCTTGCGACCAAACTAAAAATATTTCAGATCCTGGAATATATTCCCATCGTAATACCAGATTAGACCTGAATTGCACAAAAGCAAAATCAGGATTATCAAAAGTATAATCAACCCCTCCTCCATCTTCATCTATTGAATATACATCATCTGCAAAAGAGATCTGACTATTATTATACAATGTTACTCTTTCGTTTAGGTCTTTTGCAACAGGATTATTTACATAGTTAAAGTCCGTATATCTTCCTCTGGAAATAAATGGCTCGCCATAATATTGGATAGTAAGGTTAGGATTAATATTATAATTTAATCTAATACTAGCACTTAATGTTTGTTGATCAATACGAGCGGTAATATACCTTGGTGTCCCATTAAAATCAGTTTCGGTAACGTATTGTGTTTTATTAGGGTTTAGTCTAAACTCAGGATTGATTGACATACTAAAAGCATCAAATGGCTGATAACGAAGCCTTAACACATATCTCTGAAATGCAAAATTATTCTGAGCTGCCCAAGTATTTACGTGCCCAACAGTAAAATTGAATTTTTTACGACTATCAGATCCAAAAAATAAAAACATGAAATTCTCATCAGAAAACCGCCACCTTGGACCTCCTTGCAAAAATGTATTAGTATAAATTCTTGGTTTATGTCCATAACCAACTTCGGTAAACCAATTGTTCTGATAATTTATAAATCCATTAAACTCATATTGAATCCGATTATAATTCCCGTCGAAATCAAATGTTGTAAACTGTTCTGCAAAAAGATTAACTCTTCTATATAATTTAGTTGGTTTTAGAAATAAATATCGCACATTGGCAAACTGTCTAATCTCATCTGCCTGACGCAAGAACCCAATATCGTTGAGCTCTAATTCCGGAGATCGCCAAAAAATACCACCTGTATATCTCCAATTTCCACCTCCAGACTTTCCTCCAACTACTTTTCCTCCAGTACCTGTAAGTGAGGTTCTATTAGGATCAACCCTCACATGACCCGCATCTGGACGTTGAAAGTTGTGTGTCAATTCTCTCTGTGTTTCTTCAATAGCTTCTTTAGAACCCTCCACATGGCTAGCAATGATATTACCCTCTACGAAATATTTTCTATCCTTCCAATTGTGCCTAAAATCAAAACCCCCAGAGTATGCTGATTTACGGAGAAGGTTTAAATTATTCTCTCTTCTACCTGCTACTTCAAACGTTTCATCTGTATCAGGGTTATCACTATCTATCTCAAAAAAATCGCCTAAATTTCGATTAGTAGCCGTAAAAATTCCTCCTATAAATGAATTACGATCATTAAAATCCTTCTGCACTCTGCCTACAAAATAATTAGTCAAAGGCTCCACGATAGCTTCTCTCTCATTTCCAGCTGCATCTTCTATCTTCGCAATCTCTCTTTCCGTTACACTTTCAAGCACTCCAATTGACCAACCATCTTTAGTTTTACCACTAAATTTTGCTGCTCCAAGAATTGTAGTATTGTTGGGACGATCCACAAATTCACCATCTAATTGGTTAACAGACCCTTGTGGACTTCTTCCAATCCTTCTGGAATAAAACACGTTATCAAATCCATTAGCAAAACGATAATCAAATATATTTTTGTTTTCTACAAAGAATGGCCGCTGCTCCCTAAAAAATATCTGAAACCCATCTAGAGCAATAGCAGCTGGATCAGCTTCTACTTGTCCAAAATCTGGATTCACAGTTAAATCCACGGTTAAATCATTAGTAATACCAATTTTGGCATCTAACCCACCATTTAACTTAAAATCATCACCATCCCTAAAAGGGTTACCTTCTTCTTCAGGAAAAGTATCATATTGAGTAACCACAAAGGGTTGAATCTCTAACTGTTTCTGAGGCTCGATATCAATAAGCCCATGCAGCTCTCCAAACTCACTTACCCAACCTGGAGCATCCTGCGGAATACGCTGCCAAACCGACCTTTCTTCATTTCTAAAAAATCTTCTGTTAACCTGTAGCCCCCAGATTTGCTCCTTACTCTTACCAAATTTTAATTGACTCAATGGAATTTTCACCTCTGCCGTCCAACCTTCTTCATCAATATTTGTGGCTGTATACCATATTGGGTTCCAGCTACTATCCCAATTATTACCATTATCAGAAATAAATTCATCCCCTTTAACTCCTGAGGCGGTAATAGTAAAGGAAAAACCTGTTCTTTTATCTAGATAACTATCCAGATTGATTTCTACCCAATCTCCAGCGAAACCATCTCGCCGGGATAATCTTTTTTCGATCTTATCAGGTTCTGTGTCATAACAGCGATATGCGACATACAAGTATTTCTGATCATAGACAATCTTAAACTTAGTTTGCTGACTTGGCGAAGTATTCTCATCCGGTTGATTCTCAATGAAATCCCCTGTCCATTCAACCAGATCCCAACTAGATTCATTAATAATTCCATCTATGGTGGGGGCTTCAGTTCCATTTAGTGGTTTAGTAGTATAAATTCTCTTTTTTACAGTTTGAGTAGAATCTTGTGCAGTAATAAAAAGTGAAAACAAAAAGCATCCTAGAAGATGAACAATTAGTCTCATAGTGATTAGTTTAGTGATTGATATATAGAAGATGACAAGAATTATTAAACTTTGTCACACTTAACGACTATTTTTAATAAAAAATTAACAAGAAACTGTACGTAGTGATATAAAATCATCAAATATTTTGCAACGACACCAATCTACTTGAAAACCAACAGATATCCTCCAAAAAATAATATCAACTACCTGTTTGCTATATAAATATATAATTGTACATTTGCACCCCTATTTTATATAGGAAAGGAATGTTTAATAAGTAAAAATTAATTAGTGTGGACACATTAAGTTACAAAACAGTATCTGCCAACAAAGCAACCGTTTCTAAAGAATGGTTACACGTAGATGCTGAAGGACAGACTTTAGGACGTCTTTCTTCTGTAGTAGCTATACTACTAAGAGGTAAGCGTAAACCTAACTTTACCCCACACGTTGATTGCGGTGACAATGTAGTTATTACAAATGCTGCTAAAATCAACTTATCAGGAAAAAAGTGGACAGATAAATCTTATATCCGTCACACTGGATACCCTGGAGGGCAAAGAAGTCTTACTGCTCAGGAATTGTATGACAAAAATCCAGAGCGTTTAGTAGAAAAAGCGGTAAAAGGAATGCTACCTAAAAACAAATTAGGAGCTGAATTATTCCGTAATTTAAAGGTATATGCAGGAGCAGAACACAATCAGCAAGCTCAGCAGCCTAAAACTATTAACTTAAACGAATTTAAGTAATGGAAGTTATTCACAAAATTGGTCGTAGAAAGACCGCTGTAGCTCGAGTGTATGTTAAGGAAGGTTCCGGTAAAATTACCGTAAACAAAAAAGACCTTAATGAGTATTTCACAACAGCACCTTTACAGTACAAAGTAAATCAGCCTTTTACCCTAACAGGTAATGAGGATAAATACGATGTGAATGTAAATGTATATGGTGGAGGAATCACTGGACAAGCAGAAGCTGTACGTTTAGCAATATCCAGAGCTGTATGCGAATTAGACGCAGAACACAGATTAGTCCTTAAACCAGAAGGTTTATTGACCAGAGATCCAAGAATGGTAGAGCGTAAGAAATTCGGTCAGAAGAAAGCTCGTAAGAAATTCCAGTTCTCTAAACGTTAATTTATTAAAACAGTATTTGTTGTTATCCCCGATTTTAGGGAGGTTAGTTTAGCATCTAAATATTCAAGGCCATATCAAAATGATAGCCACTTGAGTATTGCTAATTCAACAGAACGTAAACTATTACAAAAATGGCAAACAATATCGAAGTAAAAGAATTACTTGATGCAGGTGTACACTTTGGTCACCTGACAAGAAGATGGGATCCAAACATGGCACCATATATTTATATGGAGCGCAATGGTATCCACATCATTAACTTATATAAAACTGCGGCAAAAATCGATGAAGCTAGTGAAGCTTTAAAGAAAATCGCAGCATCTGGTAGAAAAATCCTTTTTGTTGCTACCAAAAAACAAGCTAAAGAAATCGTTGCTGAAAAAGCAGCAAAAGCAAACCAACCATACATCACAGAAAGATGGCCAGGTGGTATGCTTACCAATTTCGTAACTATCCGTAAAGCTGTTAAGAAAATGGCTGCTATTGATAGAATGAAGAAAGATGGTACCTTCATGACACTATCTAAGAAAGAACGTCTTCAAGTAGACCGTTTAAGAGCTAAATTAGAAAAGAACCTTGGTTCTATTTCTGATATGACTCGTCTACCAGGAGCATTATTTGTTGTAGATATCACTCGCGAGCACATCGCAGTAAAAGAAGCTCAGAAATTAAACATTCCTATTTTTGCAATGGTAGATACTAATTCTGATCCACGTCAGGTAGAGTATGTTATTCCTGCAAATGATGATGCTTCTAAATCTATTGACAAAGTAATGACTTTTGTAAGTGACGCTATAATTGAAGGTCTAAGTGAAAGAAAAGCTGCTAAAGATGCTCCTAAAGAAGCTGCTGCTCCTAAGGCTGATGCAAAGGTAGAAGCTGCTCCTAAGGCAAAGACAAAAGTTGAAGCTGCTCCTGAAAAAGCAGTAGAAGTTGAGGCTCCGGCAGTAACCGAGGCTGCAAAGCAAGAGGAAGAATAAACAGTTCGTAGTTAAGTTTTAACATTAATAAAATTTAACTTTCAAATAAAATGACAAGTCGTTTGGTTCTTTACTTTTGCAGTACTGACTAAACGACTTCTTTTTTTAAACAAACACATTAAATTTTTAAACGATATGGCAAAGATCACCGCCGCAGAAGTAAATAAATTAAGAAAAGCAACCGGAGCAGGAATGATGGACTGCAAAAAAGCTCTTGTCGAAGCTGATGGAGATTTTGACAAAGCTATAGAAGTTCTTAGAAAAAAAGGACAAAAAGTTGCTGCAAACAGAGCTGACAGAGAATCTACTGAGGGTGCTGTAATTGCAAAAGTTAACGATGCTAAAAATAAAGGAGTAATTGTTTCTCTTAATTGCGAAACTGACTTCGTAGGAAAGAACGACACTTTTGTTTCTTTAGCTCACGAATTAGCAGAATTAGCATTAACTGCTTCTTCAAAAGAAGATTTACTTGCTAAAGATTTTAATGGTATTTCTGTACAGGATAAATTAACTGAGCAGACTGGTGTAATTGGAGAAAAAATCGAAATCGGTGACTTCAGAGTTTTAGAAGCTCCTTTTGTAGGGTCTTATATCCACGCTGGTAATAAAATCGGTGTATTAACAGGTCTTTCTGGAAGTGCTGATGGTGCAGAAGCAGTTGCTAAAGATGTTGCAATGCAGGCTGCTGCAATGAACCCAGTTGCGTTAAACGAAGATGGTGTTGACCAAACAGTAATTGACAAAGAAATCGAAATTGCTAAAGATCAACTTCGCCAAGAAGGAAAACCAGAAGCTATGCTTGATAATATCGCAAAAGGTAAAATAAAGCGTTTCTTTAAAGATAATACTTTAGTAAATCAAGCTTTTATTAAAGACAACAAGAAGAGTGTTGCTGATTATGTAAAAACTCTTGGTGATATATCCGTAGTTGCTTTCGAAAGAGTAGCTTTAGGATAATAATACATATTAATTTCGCACCGAGCGAAAAAGATCAAAACCCGCTTCTGAATAAGAAGCGGGTTTTCCTCATTTTTCAAAATACTTTCTTCACAGCATTTAGTGTTTTCTCTAAACATTTTAGACCCCTCTAAAATGTTACCCCAAAAAAGACCGACTCCCCAATCAGTCTAGAATGAACATATTATATTATTAATAAATATGCTAACTCTGAAAAAACATCTAATCGCTATTACAAAAATATTTCTCATCCCCCTCAAATCTTTTGTTTTCCCCTTTTTTTATTTTCCTGTGGCAAACGTATAACATAATTCAAAGCCAATCAATACAAGGGCTGGGGGAAAAGAACCCTTTTTTACAGGGGTTTTTTAATTTTGATTTTTCTTTAGAGATTCAAAAAAAATACCTTTGCCATAAAAGTATTTTCTAAATTAAGAATATCATTATATTTGCACCACACTACAATTAAGCAATGAAATACAAAAGAATATTACTAAAACTATCCGGCGAAGCTTTAATGGGCGAACGTCAATATGGAATTGACCCAAATAGATTGGCAGAATACGCTAATGAAATCAAACAAATTACAGAAAGAGGTGTTGAAGTAGCAATTGTAATTGGTGGAGGTAATATTTTTAGAGGAGTAGCAGGAGCTAGCAAAGGAATGGATCGCGTACAAGGAGATCATATGGGCATGCTAGCCACTGTAATTAATGGATTAGCATTACAGAGTGCTTTAGAAGACTCTGGTATTCCAACTCGATTACAATCCGCTGTAAAAATAAATGAAGTGGCGGAACCCTTTATTCGTCGCAGAGCACTTCGCCATTTAGAAAAAGGAAGAGTAGTCATTTTTGGTGGCGGAACAGGAAACCCGTATTTCACCACAGATTCTGCTGCGGTACTTAGAGCTATTGAAATTAATGCGGATGTGATTCTAAAGGGTACTCGTGTAGATGGAATTTATACATCGGATCCTGAAAAGAATGCTGATGCAACAAAATTTGATTTTATTTCGTTTGATGATGTATTAAGCAAAGGTCTAAAGGTGATGGACACCACTGCCTTTACGCTTAGTCAAGAAAACGAATTACCTATAATAGTTTTTGATATGAATAAAAACGGGAACTTGCTAAAAGTAGTTTCTGGAGAATCTGTCGGAACTAGAGTAAACCTTTAATTATCATATTGGCTCATTTTTTGATTGGTCAAAGAAAAGAACTAAAAAAATGAAGGAAGAAGTAGATTTTATAATAGACTCAGCTAAAGAAGCTATGCAAGGTGCAGTAGCTCATTTGGAAAAAAAATTACTTAACATTAGAGCTGGAAAAGCATCTCCCGCTATGCTTGGAGGGGTTATGGTGGAATATTATGGTTCCCCCACTCCATTAAATCAGGTAGGAAATGTAACCACTCCTGACGCAAGAACAATCACAATACAACCTTTTGAGAAATCCCTTATTCCAGAAATTGAAAAAGGAATTATGATTGCTAATCTTGGTTTCAATCCAATGAATAATGGTGAGAGCGTAATTATTAATGTTCCGCCGCTTACAGAAGAACGCAGAAGGGATCTTGTAAAGCAAGCAAAAGCTGAAGCCGAAGATTCTAAAATTGGTGTTCGTAACGATCGTAAGAATGCGAATAATGAGATCAAGAAATTAGAAAAAGATGGATTATCTGAAGATATGTCTAAAAATGCAGAAGTAGATATTCAGGAATTGACGAACTCATACATCAAAAAAATTGATGATATGTTGGCTGTAAAAGAAAAAGAAATCATGACAGTTTAATCCCTGGACAACTGTATATCATATAAAAAAAAGTGTTTCTGGTCAGAAACACTTTTTTTGTATCTTCGGCTTTTAATGAACTCATTCGGATAATGCGAAATAAATTTTTCTGGTTTTTACTTTTTACTCCTTTCGTCTTACTATCCCAAATTAGCATTACCGGAACTGTTATTGACGAAAGCTCCAATGCACCACTACCCTTTGCTACAGTAAGAAACGACTCCTCTTATGCATTAACCTCTTCTATTGGAGAATTTGTTATTAGATGTGATGCATACCCTATCAAACTTACTATTAGTTATCTTGGTTATAAAACCAGAACATTTTTAATTCAATCCAGAGATATTAAAAAAATAGAAGTTAGACTTACTCCTGAAGAAGAAAGTTTAGAAACTATTCAGTTAGATATTCCAGGAAATATTGCAACAAATATTATTAAAGAAGCAATTAAAAGAAAAACATTAAACAATCCCCAAAAAGCACTACAGAGTTATAGTTATAAGAGTTATAATAAATTCAAAATCACCGAAGACAATCAAGCTAGAATAGATAATCCAGACACTACCAATGTAGCAATTGAACGTATTTTTAATGACACACATTCTTTTTTATCAGAAAAAATTAGCCAATACAAGTTTAACAAGGGCAAAGAAGAAAAAGAAACAGTTTTAGCGACTAGAATGACTGGTTTTAAAAAACCAGTTTATGATGTTCTAGGCATTAAAGTGCAATCTAATTCGCTATACGAAGAAGATTACACCATTTTTGACAATAAGTATGCAGGCCCTTTATCAAACAGAGCGATTAAAAATTATTATTATAAAGTATTAGACACAACGCAAAGTGAAAGACCTGCTTATGTCGTTTTATTTCAACCTCGTAGAGCTAAACGAATAGCAAGTTTAGAAGGGGTTTTATATCTAGACATGGAAACACTTGCTCTCCAAAAAGCCGTAGCCGAGGTTAGAGGAGAGCTGAATATAATGGCGACTCATAATTTTAAATATTATGCTGACAACAAAAAATGGTTCCCTTCTAATCAAGAGGTAATCATTAAACCTGGTATAGGAAAACAAAAAGTTAGCTTATTTGGAGGACAGATATCTGTTGGAAGATTAAGTAATGACAAAAAAAGTTTTACAGGCAATAATGATTTTTTAGTCTCTAAAACAGATTTGTTTGATGTAAAATTAAACCCCAAACTTCAGATAAAAAGTCGATTAGCTACTATAGAAATTGACCCCGAAGCTACAAAAAGATCTGAGGAATATTGGAAAAAGTATAGAACTAGTGCTATTACAGAAAAAGATCTCAATTCTTTTCCGGTTGTTGATAGTATAGTAAAGGCCCAAAACATAGAACGTCGGATTAATGTTATCCAAAGTTTTAATATAGGATATTATCCAGTTGGCTTCTTTGACTTTGATCTCACTTACCCGATTAAGTATAACAATTTTGAGGGACTAAGACTAGGACTTGGTGGTTTAACAAATGAAAAACTCTCCAATCGATTCAGGCTGGAAGGATATTTAGTTTATGGTTTTAGAGATGGAAAATTTAAATATGGTCTTGGTGGAGGAGTTCTTCTGAATAGAAACTCAGAATCCTGGCTTAACTTCAATTATACAGATGATTTAAAAGAAGTAGGAAGCTTCTTTTATCTTACAGATCGTAGAGTATACTCTTTATTCGAACCCAGATTAGTTAATATTGATTTCTATTATAAACATAAAACCTGGAGCACCAGCCTACAACATAGGGTTTCTCCAAAACTTTTTTCAGAGACACAGTTGTCTGTTAGTGATATTGACCAAACCGGAAATTATACCTATCTTAATAATGGCAATATTTTCTCATCATATAAAACCGCTGAATCTACTATAGCGCTTAGATGGAGTCCTTTTAGTGAGTTTTTAAAAACACCCAACGGTTTTAAAGAAATTTATGACGGTTACCCAAAAATAACTGCACAATATACTCAAGGATTTAAAGATGTATTGGACAGTAATTTTAGTTATAGTAAAATGGGAATCAAGGGCGAATATGTGATCAACAGGTTAAATCAATCCAGGACTAGTTTTCTACTGGAAGGTGATATTGCCATAGGTGACATCCCACTAACTCATTTGTATCATGCTTATCCAAATGCACCTACCAAAGAAACTGTTTTTCAACGATTTTCTGTAGCCGGTAGGAGAAGTTTTGAAACCATGTTTTTTAGTGAGTTTTTTAGTGATAAACTGGCCACATTACAAATAAGACATCAACTTAGACCATTTAAAATTACAAGTTGGCTTAAACCAGAGATGGTTCTTATTTCCAGATACGCCATAGGTGATGTTACTAATAGAGATAACCACCAGGGAGTTGACTTTAATTCATTACAACATGGTTATCAAGAATCTGGTTTTGAAATTAATAAATTATTTGCCGGTTTTGGATTAAGTTTTGCATATCGATATGGAGCATATCACCTATCGGATTTTAGTGATAACATCTCCTTTAAATTCACTTTTTATTTAAAACTTTAATTTTTGCCTAATTAATGGTTTCTTTGCAATAATTCAAAGTGAATACGCACTCAAATCATTACATTTGCACAACGAAAATAAAGGATGGCAAAATTATTAAGTTTCGGATTTTGGAATACCCTAGCTGGAATTATACTTCGTAACAGAGCAGTAATACTTCTTGGAATTATCGGGATTACCGTTTATTTAGGTTTTCAATGGCAACATATGAGGCTTTCCTTTACTGAAGCCAATCTATTACCCGATGATCATGAGATAAACGTCAACTACCAAAAATTTCTGGATAAATTTGGAGAAGAAGGTAATCTAATTGTTATGGCAATTCAAGATAGTACTTTATTTACTCCTCAAAAGCTAAAAGCTTGGAACGATTTCAATAATTCTTTTAAGCAATATGAAGAAGTTGATGTAGTAATCTCTATCGCGGATTTAAAAAAGCTAAAAAAAGAGGATAACCCTGCCCGATTTGAGCTAATCCCATTTATAAAAGACACGAATTACACACAGGAACAAGTATCCAAATATAAGCATGAACTATTTAATGAACTTCCATTCTATGAAGGTCTTGTTTTTAGTAATAAAAATCAAACAATACAAAGCGCTTTATACTTAAAAAAGAGTATTGTCAATACTAGCCTTAGAAAAAAGTTTATTGAAGGTACGCTTAACCCATCTGTAAAAGATTTTGAGAAAAAGTACAATGTGGATATTAAGGTTTCGGGGATGCCTTACATTAGAACGATGAATTCTCAGAACATCATGGATGAAATCCTGGTGTTTATACTGGCTGCACTTATAGTGACTTCTTTAATTTTTTATTTCTTTTTTAGATCTTTTAGAGCTACGTTTATATCCATGACTGCGGTTATCATAGGTGTAATGTGGGCTTTTGGACTTTTAGGACTTTTACAATATGAAATTACTGTACTCACTGCTATTATACCTCCATTAGTTATTGTAATTGGAATACCCAATTGTATATTCCTAATCAACAAATACCAACATGAGATCAAGAAACACGGTAACAAAGCCAAGTCATTGCAACGTGTAATTACTAAAGTTGGTAATGCAACATTAATGACCAACGTAACTACTGCTTCTGGCTTTGCCACTTTTGCTTTAACTGAGAGTAAGCTTTTAAAAGAATTTGGTATTGTAGCTTCACTTAATATTATAGCGTTATTCATTCTGTGCTTGTTAGTGATTACTATTATTTATAGTTATATGCCTCAGCCTAAAGAACGACACTTAAAACACTTGGGAAGAAGATGGATCGAAAGACTGGTAGACTGGATGGAGCATATGGTTAAGACCAGAAGAATTACCATATATTTTTCTTCTGTAATTATTTTAATCGTAAGTATAATTGGTATCTATACTATAAAAGTATCTGGCAGTCTATTAGAAGACATGCCTAAATCAGCTGCATTTTTTAAAGATATCGAGTTTTTTGAAGATGAATTTGATGGTATTATGCCATTAGAAATTTTCATTGATACTAAAAGAAAACAAGGTGTTCTGAAACTGCCTACAATACGCAGAATGGAACAGTTAGAAGAGTTACTTGAGGAAACACCAGAGCTATCTAAACCTATTTCCATTGTCAATCTGGTTAAGTACGCCAAACAAACCTTTTACAATGGTAACCCTAAGTATTATCAGATTCCAACCAGTCAGGAAAGAAATTTCATATTACCATATGCTAAAAGTTTCGGAAATGAAGCTGGAGCAATGAAAAGCTATATAGATTCTACCAATAGGTATGCACGAATCACCACCTTTATGAAAGATGTAGGAACCGAGGAAATGGAGAGAATAGAAGCTAACTTGATTCCTAAAATTGAAAAGATATTTCCTAAAGACCGATACGATGTTTCCTTTACAGGTAGAGCACTGATATTTCAAAAAGGCACAAATTATCTCGTTTGGAATCTTACTTTTTCTCTTGGGTTAGCTGTAATACTTATAGCGTTATTTATGGCCTGGATGTTTAGGTCATTTAAGATGATTTTAATTTCACTTATCCCTAATCTTCTACCATTACTTATGACAGCAGGTCTAATGGGATATCTGGGTGTGCCAATAAAACCATCTACTATATTAGTATTTAGTATTGCTTTTGGTATCTCTGTAGATGATACTATTCACTTTTTGGCAAAATACCGACAAGAACTAAAATCTAACCACTGGCGTATTAGAAAATCAGTTTTTGCCGCGTTAAGGGAGACAGGAGTAAGTATGTTTTATACCTCTACAGTTCTTTTCTTTGGATTCTCTGTATTTATGATATCCAGTTTTGGAGGAACAAAGGCCTTAGGAGGGTTGGTTTCTACTACTTTGTTATTTGCAATGTTAGCTAATTTATTATTGTTGCCTTCTCTACTACTCTCTTTAGAAAGAAGTATTGCTAACAAAAAGACCCTAAAGGAACCTTCTTTAAAAATCATTCCTAGCGAAGAAGAGGAATAATCCCCAAATTTAACTTTTCTATAAAATTATAAAATAAAAAATCCCGTTAAAAATTTAACGGGACTTCTGTAAGATAGATTACCCCAAAACCTATCGAACTAAACTTAACGTAAACACAATCGTCATAATTGCAATTACAAGATACAGCGCCTTTTTGTATTTTAAAATAGCTTGTAGGGGGGAAAAATCCCCTTTTGCCAAAAAATAGTAAAATTTTAACATTATTTAGACTAGTACAATCCTGTAAACCTTTATAAAATTTTGATTTTCAGATATTTAAAAAATAAATAAAAATCGGTTTTTTGATAATTTTTATCAGAAAAATTTCAAAAAACCCTAAAAAAACGGGCAAAAAACCGTATTTCAGATTATTTTATAGAATTGGCACTTCAAAAAAACGTCAGATTTTTAACTTTTCATTATAATTTATTGAAAGTTTAACCAAACACATAAACATCTTTTTTCGAATAGATCTTTTTTTTTTGAATTCAGAAGATGATGTATCAATCAGATTAAAAAATTATCTTTGCTACCTTAAAATTTACAACACTTTTTAATATCTCAATTGGTCATTGATATATGACAACAAAATTGAGATGTATATAATTCAGAAAATTTAGCATAAAATGAAGCATACTAAAGTAATAGAAGTTCTACAAAGTGATAAACTATTACAACCAGTAACTGTTAAAGGTTGGGTTCGTTCTTTTCGTAATGATCGTTTTATAGCGGTTAATGATGGATCTACTATCAAAAACATCCAGTGTGTTTTAGATGATAACGTTGTTGATGCAGCTACTCAGGATAGAATTAATGTTGGTGCAGCTATTGTTATAACTGGTACATTAGTAGAAAGCCAGGGAAAAGGACAACGTGTAGAAATACAGGTTTCTGGTGTACAGATAGAAGGCGATGCTGATCCAGAGGAGCTAAAACTTACTATTCTTTCACCAAAACGTCATACGCTCGAAAAACTAAGAGAACAAGCTCACTTAAGAGTTCGAACCAATACTTTTGGTGCTATTATGCGTATGCGATCTAAGTTATCCTTTGCGATACACGAATACTTTCAGAAAAATGACTTTTATTATGTACATACTCCTGTTATTACCAAAAGTGATGCAGAAGGCGCTGGTGAGGCTTTTAAAGTAACCAACCTCGACCTAAACAATGTTCCTAAAGATGAAAATGGTGAGGTTGATTACAAAGAAGATTTCTTCGGTGGTGAAACAAACCTTACTGTATCCGGACAATTAGAAGCAGAAACATACGCTATGGGATTAGGCCAGGTATATACTTTTGGACCTACTTTTAGGGCAGAAAACTCTAATACCTCTCGTCACCTTGCAGAATTCTGGATGGTTGAACCAGAGGTGGCTTTTTGTGATCTGGATGGGAACATGGATTTGGCAGAAGATTTTATAAAATATGTTATCCAATATGTATTGGACAATTGCCAAGATGATTTAGAATTTTTAGAAAACCGTTTAGTACAGGAAGATAAACAAAAACCTCAAGCAGAACGTTCAGAAATGTTACTTCGCGATAAGCTAAAGTTTGTTTTAGAAAATAACTTCAAGCGAGTAAGTTATACTGAAGCTATAGAAATCCTCAAAAATTCTAAACCTAACAAGAAAAAGAAATTTAAGTTTCCTATTAACGAATGGGGAGCAGATTTACAAAGCGAGCACGAAAGATTCTTAGTAGAAAAACATTTTAAATGCCCTGTAATCCTATTTGATTATCCAGCTGATATTAAATCGTTCTACATGCGTCTTAATGAAGATGGAAAGACAGTAAGGGCTATGGACATACTTTTTCCAGGGATCGGAGAGATCGTAGGAGGTTCTCAGCGAGAGGAACGACTAGATGTACTAAAAGAAAAAATGGCTGCATTAAATATACCTGAAGAAGAGTTATGGTGGTACCTAGATACACGTCGTTTTGGAACATGTACACATAGTGGCTTTGGTTTAGGTTTCGAAAGATTAGTGCTTTTCGTAACAGGAATGGGTAATATCAGAGACGTAATTCCTTACCCGAGAACGCCACTTAATGCAGAGTTTTAACAAAATAGCTTTATAACGAGGTGAGCTTGACTGCTTACAAAGGCAGAGGTTCAAACTTACTACTTTGAATTCGCATTAAAGCTTTCAAAGCAATTTTTTACTTAATTATAATGCTTCTTTAATAAAATCTCCGAAATTAAATCTTGGATAATTAAACTGTCAGGATCCGATTTCGGAGATTTATTTTTTGCTTTAGTTATTTTTTCGAAATGCGGAATTTTACCTGTCTTGGATAAAAAAGCAAACACTTCCTCGAAAAAACTATTAAGAATTGGTATTACGTGCATACTAGATTTATTCTTTTGCTTTACGTGAATAAACTTTTTAGTATACGCCAAAAAAATCTGAGGATATTGAGCGAAAGTCATCAAGGCTTTGCAAAAACTTTGATATACTGCTTCTCTATTTTGATTATTAGTGAATTTTAATTTTGAATGATCTGTATTCTTTATGGTATACAAAAGAACACTTTCCTTAATAAAATCACTATAATTATTTTTTGAGTAGTAATAAACTTCCATCCCAATATTAGTATTGACCACCAATACTTCATCACTTATATTTTCTTGCAAAAAAGTTTCAAAAGCATCTACCATATCAGATGACATCAACAATCTACGTTTGATGTCCGTGGATCTGATATTGACAGATTTTATACTTTCTATTTTTTCAATCTCACTCACGATGTCAGGTCTAATAGTTCTGAAAAGTCCAACCCTTGATCTTTTGCATGCATCTCGGCAGTATAACCACGATTATCTCTAATATTTATATCTGCTGCATTTTCTAGTAGTAATATAATGATTTCTTTTTGACTAAAGGTTGCCGCATAGATTAAAGCAGTAGCATTATTGTTATTCTTTTGATTTACATCTGCCCCTGCATCTATTAATATTTTAGCAATAGTATAATGTCCTTTAAAACAAACTCCCATCAAAGCGGTATTACCCATTCCATCTTTTGCATTAATATCAGGATTGTATTTCAAAATAGCTTTAACAACATCTTCCAAACCATAATAAGCAGCCAACAATAAAGGGGTCGACCCTCTTGTATCTTTTGAGGATACCAAATTTGGGTTATTATCAAGAATCGTTTTTATAGTTTCTAAATCCGAGGATCGAATAGCATTAAAAAGAGCATCCATATAATAATTCTGATTATTAAAAACAGGTGGTTTATTGTAAACCACCTGTAATATTATTAAATATTCCTGAGTACTAAACTAAGCTAGATCAAAGCGATCAAGATCCATAACCTTGCTCCAGGCAGCAACAAAATGATTTATAAATCGCTCTTGAGAATCATACGAACCATAGGCCTCAGCAATTGCTCGCAGTTCTGAATTAGAGCCAAAGATAAGATCTACACGAGAACCAGTCCATTTATGCTCGCCTGTTTTACGATCGCGACCTTCAAACAATTCATCGGACTCAGAAGTTGCTTTCCAGGTAATACTCATATCCAATAGGTTTGTAAAGAAATCATTGGTGAGTGCTTCTGGACGATTTGTAAAAACCCCATAATTAGACTGATCATAATTGGTACTAATAACACGCAATCCTCCAACAAGAACAGTCATCTCTGGCGCTGTAAGTGTTAACAACTGTGCTCGATCAACCAACATCTCTTCTGCAGAAATCTCATACTGACCTTTAATGTAGTTACGAAAACCATCCGCCATGGGTTCCAGAACTGAGAAAGATTCTATATCAGTTTGCTCTTGTGAAGCATCTGTTCGTCCTGGTGTAAATGGCACCGTAATCTTATGACCGGCATTATTTGCTGCCATTTCAACACCTGCACATCCGGCAAGAATAATAGTGTCTGCCAGCGAAACTTTTTTATCAGTCTGTGTAGTATTAAATTCATTTTGGATTCTTTCTAATATATCCAATACTTTAGCAAGTTGATCTGGATTGTTTACTTCCCAATTCTTCTGAGGAGCAAGACGAATTCGAGCACCATTAGCCCCTCCCCGTTTATCAGACCCTCGAAAAGTAGAAGCAGAAGCCCAGGCGGTTGATACTAGTTCAGATACTGACAGACCAGAAGCCAGTATATTACTTTTTAGAGCTGCAATATCCTCTTCATCAATCAATTGATGAGTCAAAACTGGGACTGGATCCTGCCATATCAATTCTTCTTTAGGTACTTCTGGACCAAGATAACGAGCAATTGGCCCCATATCACGATGTGTTAACTTAAACCAAGCACGAGCAAAAGCATCAGCAAACTCATCAGGATTTTCCTGAAAATGCTTTGAGATTTTTGCATATACAGGGTCCATTTTCAACCCCATATCTGCGGTGGTCATCATAAGATCTTGGGTTTTGGACGAGTCGTGAGCCTTAGGAGCGGTTTTTGCCGATGATGCGGCAGTTGGTTTCCATTGATGTGCTCCCGCCGGACTCTTAGTTAATTCCCATTCATAGCCGAATAAAACATCAAAATAATCATTATCCCATTGTGTTGGATTTGGTGTCCAGGCACCTTCTATACCACTGGTAATAGTATCGTCACCGTAACCACTGCCGAAGGTGTTTTTCCAACCTAAACCTTGCTCCTCAATACTTGCGCCTGCAGGTTCTCTACCAACATACTTATCGGGATCAGCCGCACCGTGGGCTTTCCCAAAAGTGTGACCACCAGCAACCAACGCTACTGTTTCTTCATCATTCATCGCCATACGCCCAAAAGTTTCTCTAATATCTACGGCTGATGCTACTGGATCTGGATTACCATTAGGGCCTTCGGGGTTTACATAGATCAATCCCATCTGGACCGCACCTAAAGGATTCTCTAATTCTCGATCTCCAGCATAACGTTTATCTCCTAACCATTCGGTCTCAGCACCCCAATAAATATCTTCTTCAGGCTCCCAAATATCCTCACGACCACCCGCAAAACCAAAGGTCTTGAAACCCATTGATTCTAAAGCGCAATTCCCTGCAAGAATCATTAGGTCTGCCCAAGAAATCTTATTGCCATATTTCTGTTTAATAGGCCATAATAGTAAACGTGCTTTATCAAGATTTCCATTATCCGGCCAGCTATTCAGTGGTGCAAAACGCTGAGTTCCTGAACCCGCACCGCCTCGACCATCTGCTATTCGATAAGTACCCGCACTATGCCAAGCCATACGAATGAAAAATGGACCATAATGACCATAATCGGCAGGCCACCAATCCTGAGAATCCGTCATTAATTCAAAAAGATCCTTCTTGATCGCAGTAAGATCAAGAGCGTTAAACTCCTTTGCATAATTAAAATCCTTATCCATAGGATTAGATAAGTAGGAGTTTTGTCTAAGAATGTTCAATTTTAACTGATTCGGCCACCAATCTCTATTTGATGTTCCACCACCAGCACCCTGCTTTAAAGCTCCATTCAGAAAAGGACACATGCCTTCACCATTTATATTGTAACTCGAACCATGGGATGATGTGCTTGCTTGATTGTGATTTTCCATATTAAAAGTTTAAAGAGTTTAAATTTTAGAATACTTAAAAATACAATAATCTTTACTTATTATATTTATGTTTTCTATACATAAACTTTATTCAACCATTTAATACGTTTATAAAACAAAGACTTCATAGAGCTGGCTTACTGTAGTCAAAACTCTTAATATAATTATTTAAGCTTATCTTTCATTTTCATGAGCTCCTGTTCAATCATCAATAATTTATCTTGCATCTGATCTGCAAATTCAGGAATACGTTTACAGAATACATAGCGTACTCTCCACATCTCTTTGATATCAGCAACAGGAAACTCTTCATCCTCAATATTTTTATGATCAGCTCGTAATACTGCACTGTTTTTTGTGATATATAATCTTCTAAAAATTAACTTATCATCCACAACAACAAAAACCAGAGTTCCATTATTCAATTTTTTTATTACTTGAGAAGGAACCTTTTCTCCAATTACAATATCTTTAGGATAGAAACCATTATCGTGTGATGTCATTTCTAGATTAGAAACTGTATAACCTCTAAACTCCTTTGCAGGATTAATAGGTAATTGAATGGTAGGTAATTCTTTAATAAAATTTTCCTTATCGAATAATGTAACATATTCGCTTGATGTATTATCTGTAATACATGGAATTAATGGAAATTGTTCGCGTTTTACATCCTCTGCATATGTAGTAAGATCTCCCTTAAACTTTAAAAGTTCATTTACAGTTAGCTCATTAGTTAGCAAAGCATCTATTTGTATGCTAAAATAATTAGCTATTTTAATAATGGTTTCAATTTTAGGTTCACTTCTACCCTCTTCATAAGCTCCCAAAGTACCGCGTTTCAGGTCAAAAAGCTCTGCAAAAGCCTGCTGGCTTAATCCCTTTACGCTTCGTATTTTTTTAATGTTTTTTCCAAAAAATGACATTTTTGCTAATTTTATTTGCAATTATAAAAATTTATTGTACATTTACACTAACAATATTAGCTAATACTTTTGAATAATGCTAATTTTAGTAGAATTACTTTTTGACTTTATCATTTCATTAAGGAACAATTGGGGATGTACTAAAATTTTTAGCAATTTAACTGAATCATTAATCACTTAATCAACATACCCATGATAGTCATTGTATATTATCTCGCTAATTTAGCAGTAGATATTGCAGAAAAGTTATGTGACTTTTTGTAATATTGATACACTGTCAGACAACATAAAATCAATTACTAATTATCAATCAAAAATAACCATCTCATGCAAGATCATTTTCAACTGGTAAAAGACTATTTATTGCAGCTTAATTATAATATTATCCACGAAAACAAAGGGGAAGGGATCATTATGATTAGCAAAGAAAATGAGGGAATCAAAAACATGATTCTGGGGATCGCACCACCGATTCTAATTATGGAACAACATATTTTTAATATCAAAAATAAAAACGAAGTTGTATATAGAAGCTTACTTCAGAAAAACAGAGATATCGTTCACGGGGCTTTTGTATTGGATGAAACCGGTGAAAAAGTAATCTTTAGAGATACGCTTCAAGTAAACAACTTAGATTTAAATGAACTCGAAGGCTCTCTGAATTCCTTAGGTTTATTATTAAGCGAATATTCAGACCATATTATAAATTTTTCAAAATACTAATACTATGAACTTTTTTAAACGATTATTCAAAATAGGTGAGGCTGAGGCACATTCTGCAATTGACAAGATGGAAGATCCTATCAAGATGACCGAACAAGGAATACGCGATATGAAAACAGATCTTGAAAAAAGCCTTGAAGCCCTAGCGCAAGTAAAAGCTTTAGCCATAAGAGCCAAAAATGAAACCGAAGAGTTTGCTTCAAAAGCCGAAGATTACCAACAGAAAGCTATGCTTATCCTTAAAAAAGCGCAAGGTGGAGATCTTGATGTTTCTGAAGCTGATCGATTGGCTAAAGAAGCTTTAGTAAAAAAAGAAGAGTCTTTACAGCATGTAACTCGTACTAAAGAGGAGTCTGAAAAATTCGATAAATCTGTAGATCAGTTAGAGAAAAATGTACAGGAAATCAAACAGAATATCAGCAAGTGGGAAAATGAGCTAAAAACCCTAAAAGCAAGAGTAAAAGTTTCAAAAGCTACCAAAAATCTTAACAAGCAAATGGCTGAGATCGATAGCTCAAGTACGGTAACTATGCTAGAGCGAATGAAGGACAAAGTTAATCAGGAAGAAGCACTTGCCGAAGCTTACGGAGATATTGCCAATGCTTCAAAATCTATTGATGATGAAATTGATAAAGCTATTGATGTTACAGAAGTTAATGCAGAAGATGATTTGGCTAAGCTAAAAGAACAATTGGGGATCAAGGATAAGGATGCCTAAACCAAGTAATTGGGGTGCTCCAGAGATGTTCTGGAAAACAAATTAAAAAACGTATAAGCCATGATAATTTCAACAACAGAAACTGTTCCTAACAAAGAGATTTATGAAATATTAGGTATTGCGAGAGGAAGTACAGTTAGAGCCAGAAATATTGGTAGAGATGTTTTTGCAGGCTTAAAAAATATTGTAGGTGGGGAAATTGAAGAATATACTAAGCTACAAGCCCAATCCAGGGAACAAGCAATGCAGAGAATGACACGTGATGCACAAAATTTAGGCGCAGATGCGGTAATAAATGTACGACTTACGACATCAATGGTCATGCAGGGCGCATCAGAGATACTTGCATACGGTACTGCGGTAAAACTTAAATAACCAGATTATGGAAACCTTTTTTGTAATCATACACGGTTTAATCTGGTTTGGAGTATTGGCAGCTTTAATTTATCTGATTGTAAGAAGAATCAGAATAATGAAAACTGAAGATTTTGAAAAAAGAGATAATTAACTATTAAACTAACCATCTATCTTGAAAGAATTATTTGACATAGCAATTTCGACTGTTAATCTACCATTAACTATTCTTTTTGGGTTATTAATCCTATACTGGTTATTAACTACTTTATCAGGTATTGATTTAGATTTCTTTGATGCTGATATAGATATTGACGCTGATGTAGATGCGGATGTTGATATGGAATCTGATTTTGATGCCAGAGCTAATCTTGATGTCCAAGATATATCCAACACAGAGGTTAAAAAGGAAGATATAATCCGTCGTCGTGGCAAACTTAATTTCTTTCAGATATTCCTGATCTTTTTCAACTTTGTTGGGTTGCCATTTATGTTCACCTTTACTTTTTTTGTACTGTTTTGGTGGGCAATCACAATGGCAGGAACCTCTATTACTCATAGTTATGATAATGATTTTGGATTTGTATTCTTCTTTGGAGGTATTATCCCTGCACTATTTTTAACTAAAATTTTCACCACTCCCTTCAAAAGGTTCTTTACAAACTTTAATAACAAAGGAGAAAGTGCTTTAGAATTATTAGGAAGACAAGGTGTATTACAAAGCACCATTTCAGGAGAAAAAATTACCACAATTGAAATAAAAATTCAATCAGATCCTATTAAGGTAATGGTCAAATCCAAAGATGGAATAGAAATTCCTGCTAATACCTCTGTAGAGATCGTAAATCAAGTAAAAAACAAACAACTTTATATCGTTCAACCATTAAACTATTAATTAAATTATGAGCAACATAGCAAATATAGCCATCATCGTGGTGGTCGCATTGGTACTACTAATTGTACTATACTTTATAATAATCGCAATCTTCTATAAGAAGATTCCTCAGGGAGAATCACTAGTCCGAACCGGTTTTGGAGGAACCGCGGTTGCATTTGACAAGGGATTGTATGTAATCCCAGTACTCCACAAAGTGGAAATCATGGATATCTCTATAAAAAAGATTGAGATCGAACGTACTGGAATAAATGGATTGATCTGTAAGGATAATATCCGGGCAGATATCAAAGTAGCCTTTTTCGTTAGAGTAAACAAATCTGTAGAAGATATTATTAATGTTGCTCAAACCATTGGTTGTAACCGTGCTTCAGAGATTGATACGCTAAGAAGTCTTTTTGATGCTAAATTCTCAGAAGCATTAAAAACTGTAGGTAAAAAATTCGAATTTGTAGAATTATATGAAGCTCGTAGAGAATTTAGAGACGAAATTGTGAATATTATTGGTACTGATCTTAATGGATATATTCTGGATGACTGCGCTATTGATGACTTAGAGCAAACTTCGCTTAGTGTAATGAAGGCTGATAATATCTTAGATGCAGAAGGGATCAAAAAGATTACTGAACTTACCGCTGCACAGAATATAAAATCTAACCTCATCAAACGTGATGAAGAAAAAGTTATCCGTAAACAAGATGTAGAAGCACGTGAGGCAATTCTGGAATTAGATAAACAATTAGCTGAAAAAGAAGAGCAGCAAAAACGTGAAATCTCTAATATCAAATCCCGAGAAGAAGCAGAAATACTAAAAGTCGCAGAAGAAGAACGTCTAAAATCTGAAACGGCTCGTATTGCTACAGAAGAAAAAGTAAAAGTTGCCGAAGAAAACATGGAGCGACAGATCATTGTAGCTTCTAAAAATAAGCAACGTACTGACGCCGTAGAAACTGAAAGAGTAGAAAAAGATAGAATGCTTGAAGCTACTGAACGTGAAAGAATTGTAACGTTGGCGCAGATTGAAAAAGAAAAAGTTGTAGAAGTAGAGAAAAAGAATATACAGGATGTGATCAGAGATCGAGTGATGTTGGAGAAAGGTGTAGTAGAAGAACAAGAGAATATGAAAGACATTGAGGCTTTCAAAACTGCCGATCGTGAGAAGCAAGTAAAAATCACCATTGCCGAAGCTGATGCACAGGAATCATTAATTAAAACTATCAAAGCCGCAGAGGCAGAAAAAGAAGCTGCTAAGCAAAAAGCGGAAGAGATCAATATCGAAGCACAAGCTCAAAAAGAAGCTAGTGAAAAAGAAGCTGAAGCTCGTAAAACCCTAGCAGAAGCTCAAGCCAAAGAAGAAGCTACACTTGGTATGTCTGAAGCTCAAGTAATGCATGCAAAAGCAGATGCCCGTGAAAGAGAAGGATTAGTCGAAGCTACAGTAATTGAGAAAAAAGCTAAAGCTGAAGCTGCAGGTATTGAAGCAAAAGCTGAAGCAATCCGCAAAGAAGGAATGGCAGAAGCCGAAGTCATCAAAGAAAAAGCGCTTGCTGATGCTGCCGGAATAGAAGAAAAAGCTGAAGCAATGAAGAAGCTTGATGGTGTCGGAAAAGAACACGAAGAATTCAAGCTACGTTTAGATAAAGAATTACAAGTTGATTTAGCTCATATCAATATCCAAAAAGATATTGCAGATGCACAAGCAGATGTAATCGGTGAGGCATTAAAAGCTGCTAATATTGATATCGTAGGCGGTGAGACTATGTTCTTTGAGCAAATTATGGGTCAGATCACCAGAGCCAAAGGAATTGATCGATTGGTACAACACTCTGATAATATTCAGGATGTAAAAGATGCGATCCTAGGAAGTGAAGATGTAAAAGGTAACCTTTTAGAAAAAATCAAAGAATTCGCAACTAAATACGGTATCGGATCAGAAGATATCAAGAACCTAACTATTGCTAATCTTCTTATGGAATTGAAGCAAAAAACGACAGATCCCGATGAGAATAATCTGTTTACCAATTTGTATAATCTGGCAAGTGGTCTAGGTCTTTCAGACAAAAAACTGAAGTAACAAAAGACTTCCTCTCCCTCAAAGGAGAGGATTGAGGTGAGGGTGTTCACGCACCCTTCATTTTCAATTATAATATACTTTATGAACATCATCATAGACACATTTTTAAACCCATAAAAGTCTTCTCATCCTGAGAAGGCTCAGGATGGGAATTGTTTAACTTTTAATACGGTTTAATATGAGTATTGCAGCAATGATTGCTTCGATCAAGTTTAACGATAGAAGAAATAAAAGAGACGCTTTTAGCCATATAAATGGACATACAGATACTAAAAGTCAAGGAATAAAAGTAGAACCTGTTTCTGAAGAGACATTACAAGAAATCAGAGACAAACTAAAGAAACAAAGATTAGCAGTTTTTAAAAAGCAATTATTAGCTTCTGTGTTTTTGATAGTTCTGACTACGGCCATCATAATATATATAGTGTAGTTATGGGAGGATATGGTCATAACCTAAGTAATCTTCTTAAAAACAGTAGAAGAAAAGAGCGAAAAGCCTATGATGGATGGACTGAAAGTGATGAAGAAAGTCAAGGGATAAAAGTAGAGCCAGTGTCTGAGGAATTATTACAAGGAATCAGAAATAAACTAAAAATGCAGCGACAAGCATTATTTATACGAAGATTGATTGGTTTTGGATTTGTTATAGTATTGATCACTTGATTAATAGTATATACTTCATTTAAAACATAGAAAACATGAATAGAAAATTTATTGGATTAATCGCAGTGTTATTAGCATGTATTGGTGTCTTAACATACAATACATATACTAAAAAAGAGAACCTGGTAAAAAATGGGGCAAGCACATCGGCTATCATTGAAAAAATTTCAACAAATAGAATTGATAATGAACTCTCACCTACAGTAGAGAATATTCATGTTAAATACAAATATATTGTAGATGCTAAAGAATTTATAAAAACGCAAGAGGTTTCAAGACATGAACACGATTTGTATTTTGCAAAAACCGGAAAAGTGGGTGATTCGATTAAAATTATATATGATGCTGAAAATCCCAAGAATTCTAAAATTGAAAAAACACACAAAAAATGAATCCTAAATGCACAAATTGTGGGTCTGATAAAATTATAGAAGGGCTTAATATAGTAGATAATGCTGCAGATTATATGAAACAAAATCTTTCTATAGAAACTATTAAAAACCCAAACGCTTTTCTATTCAAAGGATCAAATAAATACGAATTAAAAGCTAAGGTATGTGGTTCTTGTGGCAAAGTAGAAATGACAATTGATAATCCAGAAGAATTATGGAACGACCATAAAAGAAATAAAAAGACTTAAATAAATAATGCTTGAGTCTTTTTACAAAACGAATGAAAATTCGACTTAAAACATGCAAGAAGAAAACACTAACAACATACAACTAGACGGAGGTACATACGAGATCATCCAGAATCGTTTGCAAAAGCATAAGAGTGAACTCCAAAACCGTCTAACCCAACTTAATGATGCGCGAAAAGAAGTTTTTGGCAGTGTAGAAACCAAACTCATCGCCAATAACCGGATTAATACTGAGAATAACTGTATCGCCAGGGATATTGTTACTATTGGCGAGTATTGCCTATTTGGATATAATGTGCATTTTGGACTTCGTACCGAGATTACATTGGCAGATGTATTTAGTGTCTATACCTATACCAATGATCATTTTTCAGCAAAGCCGTTAGATCTTATTAACGACGCCGTATTTATCGATGATTTTACCAATCTCTATAAATACTACCGTAATACGATATTTTCGAAATTTGCCGTGGTTGGAAACTACCTTCATATGGTATTTCAATTAAGTGAAAGCATTTCAGACATCAAGACGTTCAAATGGTTAATCAATGAAGGGTCATTGACTTATGTAGATAACCGCAGTGAACACGAATTCCAATTTCCAAAACAACATGAATTCAATTGGACAGAGGTTACTAGGGATATGCATCGCTATGGAGCACATCCTCATATCTCCATTCTCGATAAAGTATTTGTAGAAACGATTGGAGGAGATCTAACCATTAAAATCGAGGACAATACAGATGAAGGAAAAGGTATCCTGGATGAACCCGTAGAACTTTCGGATCAAACATTAGATGATGGACAATATCGATTTGCAGATATCGGAAATCTGATTGCATTAGAAATAAAACCTTTTCAAGAGTCTCCAAGATACTTCGTGTATAATCACAAAATGCAGGAGGTCAAAAAGATTGAATGTATTAAAGATGCTTGTGTACTCCTACCTGATGATCAGGGGATCATATATCCCAACGGATATTACTTACAATCTGGTGAATTTAAACTATTCACCAATGAGGTTTCTAATGTTAAGTTTCAGGAGAAAATCATTTCTCCTAATGGCGAAGATTTCTTATATGTTTTCTACGAAAGCGAAAAAGGGTTATACACCTTGATGTCATATAATGTCATTGAGCAAGAAGTAAAAACACCAATAATTTGTAATGGATTTACTATTCTTCAAAACGGTGAATTGTGCTATTTCAAAACTGAAGATGAGCAAACCAAACACCATGTGATTCAGATATGGCAAACACCCTTTATGAAAGGTAATGTAATGCCTTCTGAACATACGGATACATTATTGTATAAAATCGGCAATAAAGATATCGTTAAAGCAATGGCTGAGTGCCATGCCTTGATTACATTATTAAATAAAGAGGATAGCTACGATGGCTTATATGATGATATTGCCAAATTCTCTAACGATGTCATTGATAGTTATTATTGGATTCGAGAAGACGACACTTTTAGACTTGATGTTCCTCTTTCAGAAATAAATGGTGCGGCTAATGCCGCTATCGATGAGTTCGAAAAAGTAGTTCAACTTCGTAGAACGGCAGCAAACGTCACTGCAGCAACTAAAGATAAAGCCGAAGTCATATTCGGAAAGATCAAAAGCAGCTCTTTTAGATCTATAGATGATTTTGTACAGGTATTATCACAATTACGAACCCTTCGTGGCGAAGTAATTGGATTAAACGACATAAGATATGTGGATAAGAGTTTTATCGAGAAACTGGAAAAGGAAATTGCAGAACAGACAGAAAAGATTTCTCAGCGTTGCGTTCAATTCTTATTAGATGATAAAGCACTCCTACCCTATCATGCACGGGTAGAAGAAAAACAGGTTGATCTTGAAAAGATCAAAAAAGTTATAGATGCTAAAAAACTTGAAGAGGAAGTTAATCAGATTGCTATTGATCTGGAAATGTTGATTGATATTGTATCTAATCTACAGATCGAAGACACTTCGCATTCTACCAAGATCATTGATAATATCTCACTGATTTTTGCCACCATCAATCAGCTCAAAGCTGGAATTAAGAACAAAACTAAATCTTTGGGAAGCAAAGAAGCGACTGCAGAATTTGCTGCCCAACTAAAATTAGTTGATCAAAGCATTATCAACTATTTAGATATCGCCAGCACCCCTGAAAAAACAGATGAGTTATTGAATAAAGTCTCTGTTCAACTAGAAGATTTAGAAGGCAGGTTTGCAGATTTTGAAGAGTTCATCACTCAGATCATCGAGAAACGTGAAGAAGTATACAATGCTTTCGAAGCTCGTAAAAATAATTTGATTGAGGCCAGAAACAAAAAGGCAGTTGCTTTAGAAAATGCGGCGAACCGTATTTTAAAGGGAGTTGCCAAAAAAGCATTGAGTTTTGATACTGTAGTAGATATCAATGGATATTTTGCTTCAGATCTGATGATCAATAAATTGCGGGATATTGTTGTGCAACTGCAAGAACTCGATGATGCTGGTAAAGCAGAAGCTATTGAGACAGCACTTAAGGTTGCTAAAGAAGATGCTACCCGTAAGCTAAAAGACAAGCAAGATCTATATGAAGATGGTGAAAACATCATCAAACTAGGAAAACATAAATTTGGAGTCAATAAACAACCTCTTGATTTAACCATTGTTTACAAAGACGGTGCACTAGCATATCACCTTACCGGAACTGACTTTTACCAGGAAATCAACAATGAGATCTTACTAAAATCTCAGAAATATTGGGATCAAGAACTCATTTCCGAAAATCCAGAAGTATATAGATCAGCATATCTGGCTTATAAAATTTTCAACACTTCGGATAAAGAAAGCTTTTTGAATTCCAATGAACAGGAACTTCTTGAGCTTGTAAAATCTGAAAGTAGTAAAAATTATGCCGAAGGATATATAAAAGGTGTACACGATGTAGATGCAGCCAAAATTTTAAAAGTTTTAGTAACCAAAGATCATGATTTAGGGTTACTTCGTTTTGCGCCAAATACTAGAGCTTTTGCACAATATTTCTGGCATGGATTACATATAGAAAAACAAACGTATTGGAATGACACTATCAAAGCTTCAGGAGAAGTATTAGCTATTTTCCCAGATAGTAATGAATACCAGAAGGTGTTAGCAAATTTAAAAGAAGATATTTTCGCTTTCGCGGAAACCACTCACCTTTTTGAAACGAGTTTCAGTAATGAAATTTCCAGATATCTGTTTAACGAATTACAAAACGATCATACTTTTTGTATTAGTCAAACTGCAAATGAGCTGTGTGATGTTTTTATAGCTGAACTCAAAAAGAAAAAGGTATTTGCAAAATTGAAGAAATCTCTTGACCTAGATACCAAACCTCGTTCTAATGGTGACATCAATTGGAGTGACAAAATCAATCTGGCTTTGCAGTGGATTACCTCGTATATCAAAATGCATCGTCCAGCTCAGATCGAATATGCCCACGAAGTTGTTAGTATTTTGTTATTTAAAGACGAATCGACTTCAGAAGTAATTCATGTTAATCCTTCACAAACCATAGAAGGACTAAAGGGAAGTCATCAAACCATTACTGAAGGTAATTTTGAGTTTAATTATCATAATTTCGTTTCAAAATTAGAACAATTTGCTACCATAGAAGTTCCTGCATTTGAAGCTTATCGCGAAGCAAAACACCAGGTAACCGAAGAATTAAAAGAAGACTTAAAACTTAGTGAATTTAAGCCTAAAGTACTTTCTTCTTTTGTTAGAAATAAACTTATTGATCAGGTATATCTCCCTCTATTTGGAGACAACTTATCCAAACAGTTAGGAAGCGTAGGTGAAAACAAACGCACTGACCGTATGGGAATGCTACTACTTATCTCTCCTCCTGGTTATGGTAAAACGACTTTGATGGAATATATGGCCAATCGATTGGGATTGGTGTTTATGAAAATCAATGGTCCGGCAATTGGTCATGAGGTAACCTCGGTTGATCCTATGGCTGCCAATAATGCAGCCTCTAGAGAGGAATTAAAAAAACTCAACCTAGCCTTCGAAATGGGCAATAACGTGATGTTGTATCTGGATGATATCCAACATTGTAATCCTGAGTTTTTGCAGAAATTTATTTCGCTTGCCGATGGTACTCGTAAAATTGAAGGAGTATATAACGGTAAACCGAGAACTTATGATTTACGTAGTAAACGTTTCTGTGTGATTATGGCGGGTAACCCATATACCGAAAGTGGTGAGAAGTTCCAGATTCCGGATATGTTAGCTAACCGTGCAGATATTTATAACCTGGGAGATATTATTGGTGATACTGCAGATTTATTTAAGTTAAGTCTGATCGAAAACTCTATGACCTCCAATCCTGTATTACATCAGTTGAGCAGCAAACATTTCGAAGACATTTATAAACTGATCGAGATTGTTGAAACTGGTTCTCAGGAAGGGATCGAACTAAAAGGAAATCATACTAAACAGGAAGTGCAAGACTATCTGGCTGTGCTGGAAAAAGTAGTTACGATTCGGAATACAGTATTGAAGGTAAACGAAACCTATATCAAATCCGCAGCAATGGAAGATGCTTATCGTACTGAACCCTCTTTTAAATTGCAAGGGTCATATCGTGATATGAGTAAACTGGTCGCCAAAGTAGTACCCATTATGAATGAGAAAGAATTACAAACCTTACTCCTGTCTCATTATGAGAATGAATCACAAACCTTGACTAGTGCTGCAGAAGCTAATTTATTGAAGTACAAAGAAATGACAAAAACTATCGTTAAGGAAGAAATCATTCGCTGGGAAACCATCAAAGAAACCTTTATAAAGAATAATAAATTGAAAGGCTTTGGTGATAAAAATGAAATGGCTCAGGTATTAGCTCAGATGATGCAGTTTAGTGATCATTTGGCCGGAATCCAAGATGTATTGAAGAAGGGGTTGGAAAAAGAATGATATAATGAAACTAAAAACAATAATCAGCACTATAATTTTATCTGTATTTATTTTTTCTTTCAGCAGTTGTACCAGAAAAAATGATAACACGCAATTAGTACAGGGGTTTTACAATGCATTAAACCATAGCAACTACATAGAATTATCAGAATTTATCGGCGACAGCATAGTTCTTATTGAAGGAAATTATAACATGAATTTTTCTAAAAATGATTATTATAAATTCTTTCAATGGGATTCTGTATTCTCCCCCAAATATGAAATTTTAGAAATTCGAGAAATTGATGAAAAAGTAGAAATCAAAGTTTCAAAAACATGTACTAGAATTAAATTTCTAAATCAAAAACCTATCATCTCAAATGAGATAATTGAAATAAAGAATCGGAAAATTTCAAAAATAAAAACGGTAGAAATGGATTCTGATTTCAAACTTTGGAATATCAAGAAAAATGAGATCGTTACCTGGATAAAAATGAATCATCCTCAATTAGATGGTTTTATACATGATCAGACGAAAGACGGTGCACAGAATTATCTGAAAGCAATAGCCTTGTATCAAGAATTTAAAAAGTAGAAGTTAATAGGGGTTTTGGAAATATAATGGAAATGGTTCAGGTATTCGCTTAAATGATCCTGTTTAGCAAGTATATATATTATATGGATAAAGTGAATGTTAAAAAAAGTTAGTAAGTAAGCTCTTTCTCATTCCAGACTTAATCTAGAATCTATGAACAGGATTGTAGCATTTTATTTGGCCCAGCCCACGCTGGGATGACAAGTAAAACTTCATAAAATCAACTCCAGATTATCATTCCAGGCTTGACCTAAATCTAATATTAATAATTACAAAGAGTATTTATAAACTCTTCACGATTACGAAACCTAAAGAGTTTTTTTCACCCTAATATTTCTATATTCAGAATAATTTTATATTTTTACATAAGTACTTATATAAACACTTATGAAAGATAAATTACAGCAATATGGTGAGCTAGGGTTAGGATCAAGATTAAAAAGACTGAGTGATCATATGATGAAAGAAATTCAATTGGTTTATAATACCTGTAATATTGACTTTGACCCATACCTTTTTCCAATTTTCAAGGTAATTATCGATCAACAACTAGCCACTACTACAGAAATCCAAGAAGCCATACAGTATACCCAACCCGCGATCACACAGGCGCTGAAAAAACTAGCGGATAAGAAATTAGTCACCTACAAAACTGACAACGTGGATAAACGAAAGAAACAGTTTGGACTTACTAAAAAAGGAAAAGAAACCCATCAACGAATGATTCCTTTATGGAAAGTAATGGATGAGCAGGTAAAGTGGTTAACCGAAGGAAGTGCTGTAAGCTTAACCCATCATTTAACCTTTATAGAAGATCAATTAAAAGAGAAGTCATTAAGTCAAAGAATACTAGAAAATTTAAATAATATCCAATGAAAACCTTAAAAAAAACAACAATAATACCTTTTGATCCAAAGTATGCAAAAGACTTTGCTGATCTTAATGTAGAGTGGCTAGAGAAATATTTTGTAGTAGAACCTCATGATGTTGACCTATTGGAACAATGCGAAGAAACCATTATTAACCAAGGAGGATATATTTTCTTTGCTAAAATAGATGGAGCTATTGCCGGAACCTTCGCTTTAATCAAAATAGAAGATGGAGTTTATGAATTAGGAAAAATGGCGGTTTCTCCAAAATATCAGGGACAAAAAATTGGACAGCAATTAATGGAGTTTTGTATAGAATTCTCAAAAATTCAAGGGTGGACTAAGGTAGTACTCTATTCTAATAGAATTTTGAAGAATGCAATCCACATCTATAGTAAATATGGTTTTATAGAAATTGAATTAGAAAAAGATTCTCCATATCAAAGAAGCAATATAAAAATGGAATTGGTATTATAATACAAAATCCGCTTTGCTGATATTTCATGCAAAGCGGACTTGTAAATTAAATAATCCCCTTTATTTAATTATAAAACTATTTAGAAACTACGTGGTTCTTTCCATAATTGTTATCCCAGTATTCTTGACCATTTACCTTGTAAACAACAACATATTCCACCGTATTAGCTGATTTATCAACTTGTACGCTTCCAGACCATCTTTCTATATCAAACTGGTTTGGGCTTTGAATATAGAAAAATGGACCATTACTCCAGTATCGTCTATAATTAAGTGTAAAATAGTTTTGTGTTTGCCATCCATCTGTTGTATATAGCACTCCAACTTCTTTGTTAGGTGCCAGATTTCTAACATCTACTGTAACGGTCATTGAATTCTTATCATAATAAGGTATATACGATATACTATCAAAATCAGTATCTACACTTACATTAGCATTAGGATCAGCAAAAAAGTAACCATCCCTTACGGACATAGTATAGTTAGCACCATTATTATTGTCCCAATATGTAGTGCCGTTTACATCATATTTAACAACAAATTCATCTGCATAAACCTGAGATGCACCATACCCTCCTAGACTTTTTTGTCCAGTCCATATTTCATTTTGGTTATCTATATCAAAACTGTACGATAATGGAATTTCTTCCCAAGAACCATCTAACTTCTCATGATAGATACTTACTTGTTTATCAAAGGCAAGATCTGCAACTTTTACTGTAAACTTCAATGTGTAAGATGTGTAGCCTCTATACGAACCATAAGAGGTCCAGGATTTAACCAAGCTTACTGGATTTGGGCTTGTAGCCTCAACTTCACTTTTAGAAATTAGACTTTCTTGATTTTCTACAAAGTCATCTTCTGTTGAACAAGAAAAGATAACTAAACTCAATAATAAATAAATGTACTTTTTCATTGTGTGGTGGTTTTAAAAGGTTAATATTTAGTTTGTTTTATGTACCGTGTAATTATTGTTATAATTGTTATCCCAATATTCTTGACCATTAACTCTATAAACCACCGCATATTCGATAGTATCAATAGAGCTATCAACAATAGTAGAACCAGTCCATCTTTCGATTCCGAATTGATTAGGGCTAACCAAGACATATTGATAACCACTATAGTAGCGTGCTGTGAAATTTAACGGTAAATATTGTATAGTTTGCCAACCATCTGTAGTGTAAGCCACTTCAACTTCTTTAGAAGGATCTATATTTCTTACATCCACAATTAAGTTAAAGCTGTTACCCCCAGTATAGTGAGGATATAAACTAGCAGAATCAACACTTATATTAAGGTCTGGTTGTGTAAAAAGGTATCCTACCTCTTTCTCCCCTACAACATAATTTTCATTATTATTGTTATCCCAATATGTAGTGCCGTTTACCTCATACTTCACAACAAACTCATCATCATAAATTTTGTCTGCTGTGTAACCTGTATATTCATATTTTCCGGTCCAAATTTCAGCTTGATCATCTACACTAAGACTATATGTCAATGGAATTTCTTCCCAAGAACCATCAACTTTTTCGTGATAGATACTTACATTTTTTTCAAAACCAATGTTGGCCACTCTTACAGTGAACTCTCTTCTCCAGGTATTAAAACCTCTATAAAAACTATATGAGTTGTATGTTTTGATTAAGCTAACCGCATTTGTACTTTTTGCAGACACCTGATCAATAGTAGCCTCTTCTTGATTTGTTATGAAATCATCCTCCGTAGTACAAGAAAAGATGACTAAGCTTAGTAATAGAAATAAATACTTTTTCATTTAATGATAATTTGTGGTTATGAATTTTAATATGTTAATTTATTTATGGTATAATTGTTTCCGTAATTATTATCCCAATATTCCTGATCTCCAACCGTATATACCACAGCATATTCAATTGAATTAACATCTGGATTTACTCTCACAGAAGTTTCCCATTTATCAATATCAAATTCATTAGGGCTAAGGATATAATTAGAATATCCTACTCTAAAGTATCTTTGATAGCTCAAAGAAGCTCTTTCTGTAGTTACCCAACCATCTGTAGTAAAAACCACTTCAACCGTTCCCGGTGCGCCATAATCCCTTCTCACATCTGCGTTAATACCAAAATAACTACCCGAAAACCTAGTATAAGAACTATCAACATATACTTCTAGTTCTGGAGCAAGATATGCTCCTATATTGGTTTGCATACTGTAATTGGATCCACTATTGTTATCCCAGTAAGTTTGACCATCCACAGTATATTTAACGACAAATTCATCATTATAGATCTCAGTATCTGGTTCTACTTCACCAACCCAGATTTCTTCATTATTATCTATGCTTTGTTGATACGTTAATGGAATATCCACCCAATTTCCAGAATAAGTGGCTTGATGAATAACAACTTCTTTTTGGTATGCAAGGTTTTTAACCTTTACAACAAAGCGCCTTACATATCTTTGTTGCACTGGGCTACTACTATTAGATGTCCAAGCTCTAAGGAGCTTAACATTTTCAGAACTGTTTTTTGCTGCTAATTCTATAGATTCAATCTCTGAACCTATTTGATCTGTATCCTGGTTACAAGAATACAATCCGAACGCAATGGCGAGTACAATTAATAATTTTCTCATAATAATGCTTGTTAGACTAGATTGTGGTTTTTGTTGGTTTAACTTTTCGAAAAGTTTAGGTTCTATTTTTAAGCTATATTTAAGTTCCGAAAGAAGTATATCTGTAACAATTTATAGCTCCAATTTCTTTAACACTTTAACAAAAAACGTTTTCGATTTAAGATAATCTTAACAACAATTTAAGTGAAGAAAAAATGAGACTTTCAAGTATTCAAAAAAACCTCTGTTTTATTATCAAAACGTTTTCAAACAACGAAATTTTAGTAGAAAAAACATCGAAAAATTATAGTTGCTATCCTGTAAGAATTTATCCTCGAAAACCTTTTAGATGATCTTTTATGAAAATTTGATTTGTTTTTTTTCGTTGGAATATTATGATTTACAAAAATCCTTAGATTATTACATAAATACAACAGAGTCAAAACCCTTTTTCAACATGGGGTGTTTCCCCCTATTCGTACAACTTGAGCTTTTCTGAAAATATCTGCTTTTCACCTGCAAAACACCTAATTATCAAAGAGTAACAATTTTATATTTTAACAAAACTTCTTGTTAATTTTTTATAACTAAGGAATAACACTATTTTTATTACAAACAAATTATCTTAAAAACCTATTCAAAATGAAAAAACTAACTAACCACACCCTAAGAATTCTATTGGCAGGACTACTTATATTATTTATAGGTTCTTGCACTGGAGAACATGGAAATGAACAATACATAAAACAGATTAAAGAATTAAAAGAACAGATTGCAGAACTACAGGAACAACTGGGCCAGGTAAATGACAGTAAACCCAAAAATATTATTACTTCTGTCCAAGCCAGAAAGTTATATGACAATTATGCCCGAAAAAGAGTGAAGTTTATTGATTCCTTAGTTGGAAAAGGACCGGATGGAAAACCCTTTGAAGCTACCAGATCATTGTTTTATGATTTAGATAGCCTAAAAAATTATTTAGCATATATAAACAGAATATCTAAAAAAGCAGGTGTTGAGCCATCAGGGCTACGATTTTATTTTGGAGTATATGCAGATGATTATGTTCGTAGAAACAATAAAGGGTATGCAAAAAGGCAGACATTTTTTATTGCACCAACTTTACCTAAAACTATAGAAGGTAAAACTAGACAAGTAGGATATACTATCAGTGATGATTTTAAAGTAGAATTTTTAACTAACAAAATTGGTTTAGATAGCAGAACTGGAAACGTGTACAGCAAATCTAAGTTACAACAAGCAGGCTTATTTAATTTTAGTGCTATTGTTGATGATGAGTTAAACAGCACGCTAGGAAATGAGTTTGGAAGCTCTCCTCCAATTGGAGATAATTAAAAATATAAAGTTAATAGGTATTGGGTACTTTAAGATATATTGGAATTTTCACTGAATTAATGGCAGCCATTATAGGTGTTATTTATTTTTATAAATATAAAAACACAGCCTTAAAGTACTTTTTACTACTTCTTTGGTATGTAACAATAAATGATATTATTGGCATGTATCTTAGAGAGAAAGTCACCCACTATAATGCAATCATATATAACATTTATTATGTTGTGAATTTCACCTATCTTTTACTTTTATATAGAGCATATTTAAGCAATAAAAAAAGTAAAGTCGTTGTATTAACTTTCACATTAATATATCTGTTTTCATTCATAGTAAATGGTTTTTTTGAGAACTATTTAATCGAATTTCAAAGATTTCCATATATCATAGCTGCTTTGTTTTTGATAATTACGGTTATATTATATTTTTCAGAAGTATTAAATTCTGAAAAAGTTTTGCACGCAAAAAAAAACTTATTGTTTTGGATAAGCGTAGGGTTATTATTATACTATGTTGGTAATATTCCTTTTAGAATTATAAGGAATTATTATCAAGACTTAGCAGATGCAACTATCTTATTTCTAGTGAACCTAACTCTAGGTATTGTAATGTATATCTGTTTTATTATTGGTTTTTTATGGAGCGACAAGAAACAGCAGTACTAATTGCGAGTATTGTACTTGTAGTAATTATAGTTTTATTGATTTCTCTTTTTTTAATCTTTCAAAAAAGGAAGAATAGTTTATTACTACATCAAAAAGAAGCGGAGAAGAGATTTGAACGTGCTATTGCAGAGACACAGATAGAGATACGTGAAGAAACGCTACGTAATATCAGTTGGGAACTTCATGACAATATTGGTCAATTATTAACGCTGGCAAAAATTCAGGTAGAAGTAGCTAGAGATGATCCTGAAAGATTAAAAGAAGTTACGGATACAATTACCAAAAGCCTTACAGAGCTTCGATCTTTATCCAAGCTGATTAACCCTGATGCTATTAAAAGTCTATCTTTAACAGAAGCTTTAGAATTAGAAGTTGAAAGATTTAATAGATTGCAGTTTGTTGAAGCTTCAATTACTAGTAATAAAGAAATAAGGGTATTAGATGACAAAGTAGAGATCATTATTTTTAGAATTTTTCAGGAGTTTTTTACCAACACCATGAAACATTCTAAAGCCTCTAAATTAGAAGTTAGCGCCCAATATGACCACGAAAAATTAATCATAGAAGCCAAAGATGATGGAGTAGGTTTTGATATCAAAAACACTAAAATTAGACGAGGTATTGGGCTAGGCAATATGATCAGTAGAGGGAAACTAATCGATGCAGATATAAAACTGCATTCTGAAGAAGGAAAAGGAACTTCTATAATATTAACCTATTATTATTAAGAAGTTACCTAATTTTATAATTGCTAAACAAAAGCATAAGCAGTTCGCACAAATCAAGAATCAGGAAATGAGCCATATCCATATAATTCAGAATGTTATTGGCGAATTCCAGATGACAATAAAAAAATAAAAACTTACAGATGAAATATTCAGTAGTAATTGTAGAGGACCACATTTTGTTATCTCAGGCACTTGCCGGTTTAGTTGAAGGGTTTGCAAAATTCAAAATATTATATATCTGTAAAAACGGCAGAGAATTATTAACTCGTTTTAAAGACCCTAAGAATATTCCGGACATTGTACTTATGGATATCAATATGCCTATAATGAATGGTATAGAAACCACTGCAGCTCTAAAGGAAGAATACCCTGATGTAAACGTATTAGCACTTTCTGTAGAGGAAGATGAAAAAACTATCCTTAAAATGTTACGTGCCGGTGCAAAAGGATATCTTTTAAAAGATACCGAAAAAAGCATACTCGAAAATGCTTTGGTAGAAGTCCAGGAAACTGGTTTTTATCACACCAAAAATGTTACCGACCTGTTACTAGGTTCACTAAACCCTAAAAAAGAAAACAAAGTAATTCTTAAGGAACGAGAAATGGAATTCATAAAACATGCATGTACGGAAAAAACCTATAAAGAGATTGCCAGTGACATGTGCTTAAGTCCAAAAACAATTGAAGGGTATAGAGATTCTATTTTCGAAAAACTAAATCTCAAAAACAGAACAGGATTAGTTATCTATGCTATTAAGAACAAGATATTTGTGCCTTAATTCGGGAGTTTTTTATCCCTTGTTCAACATCTAAATATATTTTTTACAACCAATAATATTGATTTTGGCGCGTTTATTGATTAAGCAAAAAAATAGCTTTATAAAATCTTATCAGCACGATATGTTCTAAAAGCTTTTTTTAAGTAAACTAACCATCTTGTACTAACTTAAATACAGCGTTTTTGTTTATTTTTGTTAGTTCAAGAATATCAATATTTTCATGCTTAAGCAACAACTAAATTTTAAACTTTCTCAGAAACTTTCTCCCCAACAAATTCAATTAATGAAATTGATTCAATTGCCTACACAAGCTTTTGAACAACGTCTTAAACAAGAAATGGAAGAAAACCCTGCTTTGGATAGTGGTAAAGAAAAAGCAGATGAATTTGAAGATGCTTATAGCAATGAAAATACAGACGATGACTATGGGACAGAAAAAATAGAAACTGACATCAATGTCGATGAATATTTAAGTGATGATGAAATCCCGAGCTATAGATTAAGCTCTAATAACTATAGTGCTGATGATGAAGATAAAAGTGTTCCTTATGCATCAGGGACAACTTTTCACCAACACCTGGTTAACCAACTTAATACTTATCGTTTAGACGAAGAAGAAAGAGAGATTGCTGAGTTTTTGGTAGGCAGCATTGACGAAAGTGGTTATATCAGAAGATCTCTTACTGATATTCTTGATGATCTTGCTTTTACCCAAAACGTATACACTACAGAAGAAAAGATAGAAAATATCCTAAAGATAGTTCATCAACTGGATCCTGCAGGTGTAGGAGCCAGAAATCTTCAGGAATGTCTTTTGATTCAGTTGGATAGAAAAGAGTTAACTATTCCTATCAAATTAGCTTCTATGATTCTGGAGAGATCCTTTGATCACTTTAGTAAAAAGCATTATGAAAAGCTTTTGACGAAATTTGACATTAATGAAGAAGAACTAAAAGAAGCTATAGAAGAAATAGAACACCTTAATCCAAAGCCTGGTGGAGCCTATGCAGGTAATAATCGTATTGTAGAACACGTAGTGCCGGATTATACTATAAGAATTATTGATGGTGAATTAGAACTCACCTTAAATGGTCGCAATGCCCCGGAATTACACGTTTCCAGAGAGTATAATAATATGCTCCAGGGGTATAAGGCAAGTAAAGAAAAATCCAAATCTCAAAAAGATGCCGTTTTGTTTATTAAACAAAAACTGGATGCTGCAAAATGGTTCATTGAAGCGGTAAAACAGAGACAACAAACACTTTTTATTACAATGAGTGCAATAATGCACTATCAAAAAAGTTATTTCTTAAGTGGAGACGAGCGAAATCTAAAACCAATGATCCTAAAAGACATTGCAGATGAGATCGGCATGGATGTAAGTACAGTTTCTAGAGTAGCCAATAGTAAATATGTAGACACTCCATATGGAACTAAGCTAATCAAGGAGTTTTTCTCTGAATCCATGACCAATGTCGAAGGAGAAGAGGTCTCTACCAGAGAAATAAAGAAAATACTGGAAATTACAGTAGGTGAGGAAGACAAGAAAAAGCCTTTAACAGACGACAAACTTGCCAAAATCCTTAAAGAAAAAGGATATCCTATTGCCAGAAGAACTGTAGCTAAATACAGAGAACAATTAGATATTCCTGTAGCTAGATTACGAAAGAAAATTTAATGAATTTTTTTCTAAAAAGCGTTTCATACATTTTACACCCAATATTGATGCCTCTTATCGGCTCAATTATTTATTTTACAACCGCTCCAAGATTTATTCCAGAAAATATAGTGATGTCCAAAATCATAGGGCTGACAATTATGACAGTTCTAATTCCTATAGTTCTGTTTTTTATACTCAAAAGCTCTGGAATGATTACATCTTTTCACTTAGCTAATGTAAAACAACGTAAAATCCCTTTGCTGCTTCAATCCATTTTACTACTTCTGGTTATTAAAATGATTGTTGATGTATATAACTACCCCGAATTATATTTCTTTTTCCTGGGCATTCTCTTTTCATCACTTAGCGCAATCTTTATTGTTCTTTTTAATATTAAAGCTAGTCTACATATGATTGGAACAGGGGGTGTAACTATGTTTACTATAGCCTTAAGTATCCATTTCGGCATGAACCTAACCATCCTAATCGCTGCGCTTATGATTGCCAATGGACTAGTTGCTACATCAAGATTACATTATAAAGCTCATAGCAATCTGGAATTGATTTTAGGGTTTCTGGTTGGAGTTATACCTCAGCTTACCTTAGTGAATTTTTGGTTATAGAATATAAAAAGTCAGTCCAATTTTTATCGGATTAAGCCCTACTCTTTCGCCATCAATTTTAGCATCATCATTAAATAAAGGATTTAAACTATAATAAACCGAAAAGTTATAGGTATTCCAACCAAAGGTAAAAGTAGCACCATATCTCAATCTATTTAATTCATCCACCTTGGTTTCTCGTACTTTGATATCACCTTTTTCGAAATTAGATCTGAAATGAAATAAATACCCGAATCGCAGTCCTGCATATATTCTGTAGAACTTATGTGTTTCAGGAACAGAGGTACGCCATCTGAATTCTAAAGGAACTTCTGCTAAGTGAGTTGTAAAACGATTAGTATCGAAATCGCTTCCATCCAAAGCTTCAAACACCCCGTTACCGTTAGTATCATCCACATTTATAGAAAGATTCTGTCCATAGGTATTAAAAGAATAACCCACTCCTAACCCTATAGCTACGTTTCTTAGTTTATTAATTGGCATATCTCTAATAAAACCTAAATGCAAACCTCCTGAGAATCCCGATTGATCAATACCTGTTGACCTATTAACAAGCAAATTAAATGTTAAACCAACATAAAACTGATCTTCTCTATATAAGGAATCCAAAACCTTTTTAGGCTCAGTAACAGGAATAGAATCCTGACCAAAAGAACTAAATGCGGAAACGCAACAAACAAAGAATATTAGTAATTGTTTCATACAAGACACTAAAATAAATCTATTTCGTTAAAAAACACATGATCATTTAAAAAATGAGGTGTAAAATATAAGAAATCCTGCCAGTGGCAGGATTTCTAACTTCTGATAAAACTTACGGAATGTTATTTGTAGTACCGCCTTGTATAGTAGCATAATTAATCTTAAGAGCATCAACCTCTCTTAGTTCCTTTTTAATATCATTGACTAAACCCATTTTTGTCTTTTTATCTACTTTTAATGAAGTAATCAAAAATGGTTTGACTCCATCTCTTTTAGAAGCTATTTCCGAAAGAATGAACGGTTTTATATCCTCTAACTTCGCAAACTTGTCATTAAGCTGAATTCTGCCCTCTGTACCAAGATACCTGGAGCTTGGTTTTCCCACATAAATATTCATAATCAAATCTCTTTTTTCTAGTTTCTCTATCTGATCAGCCATTGGTAATTTATTTTCCACCATCAAAATATCCTTACGCATTATAGTAGCTACCATAAAAAAGAATAATAACATAAATACGATATCGGGTAGCGATGCTGTGGATATCTCCGGTAATGCTACTTTTTGTTTTTTTCTAAATTTTGACATCATTTGATTTTTATAATTACTACTCCATTTTTGTTTCTGCTTCAGAAATTTTTTCGGGATACATCATTTGTATATGCTTAATTCTCTCCCTAAGTTTAGCTTTATCGCCATCATAATGAACACTTTTAAGGTTTTCTTCCATAGTAGTAAACAAAACACCGTATAACCGCATTGCTTCTCTATTCCGAAGTTCTGTATACGCACTGACTAATTGATCCTGCACTGCTATATAAGTCTCATAATTTGTCTCTCTACTACTCTGAAGAGAAATCACAGCCTTTTTTGGATTATCAGAAGAGGTTATCCCTTTAGAACCTCTACAATAACTACAAGCTTCTCCTGATACTCCTCCACCATTATCCAAAAATGAAATAGCCTTATCCTTTAAATCCTCAAGACTAACAAGCTCTCCCTCTACCAATAATTCATTCAATTGGTTAAGTTCGACCCTGAAGATATTACGCTCTCTTATGGTAATTGGCGGAGTATCATTAAGCTTTGGCGGGAGTTTTCTGCTAATCCCCTGATCTGTGGCAATTGTAGTACTAACTAAAAAAAAGATGAGTAATAAAAATGCGATATCCGCCATAGATCCTGCATTAACTGATGGTGCTAATCTCCTTGTTTTCATAAAAATATATTTAGGTTATTAATTACTTACTGAAACACTAAAAAATATTTAGATATTAAAGAAGAATAGCTTAAAAGTTAATATCCTTTACTTAACGAAGAAATAATGATGGTAAAATATAACTGCTAAAAGCTACTATTCTCAATATCATTTTTGGAAGATTAGTCATTGAAATAGATCACAGTTATATACAAAACAGCAACAATTGTTATGCCATTATTATTAAAACAGCTGTTTTTTTAAGAAGAAGAATGAAAAAAATACTTCAGAAAATCGAAACATAAAAAAATCTCACCACAACGGTGAGATTTTTTTATGTTTCAAAAACTTGTAACTACAATAAGAAATTATCTATTCTCTGTAGCTGCACCAATTCTTGTAGTATAATTAATCTTAAGCGCTTGAACTTCTCTGAGTTCTTTTTTGATATCGCCAACTAATCCCATATTTGTTTTTCCATCAACTTTTAAAGCTGTAGTCAAAAATGGAAGTAATTCCTCTCGTTTTGCAGCTCTTTCTGCCAAAACAAAAGGAGCAATATCAGCTACCTCAGCAAATTTATCATTGAGTTGTATTCTAGCCTGAGTACCTGCACTTGATTTATATCTAGAACTAGGTTTTCCTGCATAAATATACATTACTAAATCTTTCTTATCAAGTTTTTCCACTTGATCTGCCTGAGGTAAATTATTCTCTATCATTAACGTATTCTGACGCATTACTGTAGCTACCATAAAGAAGAACAATAACATAAATACGATATCAGGTAAAGATGCCGTAGAAATAGCTGGCAATTCACCACTCTTTTTCTTTTTGAACTTAGACATAATATAATTGTTTTATGTTATTAATTTATTTCTTAGGTTCTGCCTCTGATAGTTTCTCAGGAAACAAAAGCTGAATTTTCTTAATATCTTCTTTAAGCTTCTCCTTATTTCCAGAATAGTTTACATCCTTAAGGTCTTTTTCCATCTGAACGAAAGTTTTACCATAAAGACGCTGAGCTTCTCTGTTACGTAATTCTGTGTAAGCAGCCACTAACTCATTCTGTACGGCGATGTACGTTGAATAATTAGTTTCTCTGTTATTACGTAAAGAAATTACAGCCTTTACCGGATTATCCGAAGAAGAAGAACTTCTTGCTCCTTGGCAGTAATCACAGGCTTCATCTCCTGATCCTCCACCATTGTCTAAAAACTTGATTGCAGCAGCACGAAGATCTCCTATTTCCATAGGCTCTTCTTCTACTAACAAATCATTGTTTTTATTTACTTCTACCACAAAGATATTTTTCTCCTTTAGAACTGGTGGTTCTACTTCAGAGTCAATTGGTGGCGGAAGCTTACGACTAATACCACTATCGGTTTCGATAGTTGTAGTAACCAGAAAGAATATAAGAAGTAAGAAGGCTATATCAGCCATCGAACCTGCATTTACTTCTGGTGCTGATCTTTTTGCCATAATTATTTACCTATTATTTTTTTAATTCCTGATGTGAACATCATCAATACTGCAATAGCAGCAAGAAAGTAAAATGTATACAATCCTGCACCGACCAATTTAGATCCGCCTTCAGAAAGTACTTCTCCATCTTTCATAGGAGTCTCTACTCCTTCTGCTAATACATATCCAATTCCTGCTACAACTAAGAAAGCAACCACACCGATAAGAACATTCTTAAGTCCAGAAGGGTTTTTAGCTAGCGTAGAAAAAACAGAGATAAGTGTAGCAATAACCGTAATTACAAATATAATTAAAGTTAAAGTATACATTGGTCCAACAGTAGCAATAGCTTCAGAAAATGCACTTGCATCTTGATCTTTAACTAGATCTTTAGCATCTGTGATAGCATATTGATCCATTAAAACATCGATAGAACTACCCATAACATACCAAAGGATCGCTCCTATGACACCTATCGCTAGTACTGCGTATGTTATTATTTTTGATATTTTCATGTTTCTTATATTTTAAATTTGAAAGCTTTTTACTTTCGATTAAACAAGGTTAAAATTTCGATTAAATCTTCTTTAGATTTTATCTGAAATTACTTCTTGTTTTTATAAGCAACTAACATATCGATTAGAGTAATCGAAGCATCTTCCATATCATTAACAATTCTATCGATTTTTGCCACGATATAGTTATAAAATATCTGAAGAATAATTGCAACGATAAGTCCAAATACTGTAGTCAAAAGTGCTACTTTAATACCACCTGCTACAAGAGAAGGCTGCATATCACCAGCTGCTTCAATTTTATCAAATGCCTGGATCATACCAATTACTGTACCCATAAACCCAAGCATTGGTGCTAGAGCGATGAATAAAGATACCCAAGATACATTTTTCTCTAATTGTCCCATCTGAACACCACCATAAGCAACAACAGCTTTCTCAGCTGCATCAATGCTTTCGTCTGCTCTATCAAGACCTTGATAATAGATTGATGCAACAGGTCCTTTTGTATTTCTACAAACTTCCTTAGCCGCTTCAACTCCACCACTACTCAATGCATCTTCTACGTTTTGTTGTAACTTCTTAGTGTTAGTTGTAGAAAGATTTAAAAAGATGATTCTTTCGATTGCTATCGCAAGCCCCAGAATTAAACATAAAAGTACGATCCCCATAAAACTAGGGCCTCCTTCTATAAAACGTTTTTTCAATTCCTGATGGAACGTTAATTCTTCTGATGTATCTGCAGCTACATCATCTTGTACTGCTGTCGTAGTTATAGGAGCAATCAATAATTGCACATTTGCCGATAATACCTGGGCTGGAGCAGTAGCTGCTTGTATGTTTCCAAAAGCCATTACTGTTGCGATTGCCAGAATAGAAAATAGTCTTTTCATTGCGCTGATTCTTAATTTTAATTAGTTAAAGGGTTAAAGATAAAAAAATATTATAAAATCTGTTATAATTTTAATAATAATGCAGAGAGGAAGGGATTCGAACCCTCGATACGCTTTTGACGTATACACACTTTCCAGGCGTGCGCCTTCGACCACTCGGCCACCTCTCTATTAAAATGTTTTCCCAAAAAATGGTTGGGCAAATAACAAAAAAAATGTTAAGTACTAAAATTTGAGGCGTTAATTTTCTAACATTTCACCTCGCAATGAGGTTTCATATATGGTTTTAAGCACTTTAAGCGGTAAGTTTTCTCCCAACAAATACATCAACTTAGCCACAGCAGCTTCTGTTGTGATGTCTTTTCCTGAGATTACTCCTGCTTTTTTGAGTGCCACACTAGTGCTATACTTACCCATCTCTACACTTCCTCCTGCACATTGGGTAACATTAACCACCGGGATTCCTCTTTTTATGGCATCAAAAATAATACCAGTAAACCATTTCTTGGTCGTTGTATTACCTGAGCCATAGGTTTCTAGTATTATACCTTTTATAGTATCTATAGAAAAAATACGTCTCAGAATATCTTCATTAATACCAGGAAACATTTTAATGATCACTATACTATTGTCAAAATGGGTATGATATACCATCTTTTTACGACGATTTACTTTACGGAGAAAAGCCTTGTTAACTTTAAGATGAACTCCTGACTCTATAAGAGAAGGATAATTTAAAGACTGGAAAGCTTCAAAGTGCTCTGCATTAATCTTAGTCGTTCTGTTTGCACGAAGTAATTTATATTCAAAATAAAGTCCAACCTCCGTAATGACAGGCTTTCCTTTTTCTCTTAAAGCAGCAATTTGAACTGCGGTAATCAAATTTTCCTTAGCATCGGTTCTTAAATCACCTATTGGTAATTGGGATCCGGTAAAAATGATAGGTTTTGCCAGGTTTTCAAACATAAAACTAACAGCAGATGCAGTATAGGACATGGTATCGCTTCCGTGCAACACTACGAAACCATCATAGTTTTCATAGTTACTATTGATGATATCACCTAAATTCTTCCACATATCTACATTCATATCCGAAGAATCAATAGGTTCTTTAAAGCTCAAAGTACTTATTGTACAATCTAATTGTTTCAACTCAGGGATATTGAGCAGTAATTCATCAAAATCAAAAGCGATCAATGCTCCTGTTTCGAAGTCTTTGATCATCCCGATTGTACCTCCGGTGTATATTAACAAGATGTTTGGTGAAGTACTCATCGCAAAACGTGCTCTATTAGATTACACAAATGAACAAAATTAAAATCATATATATCGAATCTAAATCCCGAATACTTCTTTAGAATTCCTTGTGGTAACCTCAGCAATCTCTTCTATAGGTTTCTGATAAATATCTGAAAGTTTTTCTACCACATTCATGATATATGAACTTTCATTGCGCTTCCCTCTAAAAGGCGTTGGTGCCAGATAGGGTGAATCTGTTTCCAAAACGATATGCTCTAAAGGAATTTGATCCAGAAATTTATCAATTTTACCATTTTTGAAAGTGACTACCCCACCTATTCCTAACTTCATATTATATCCTATAGCACGATGAGCATCTTCGATAGTTCCTGTAAAGCAATGAAAGATACCAAAAAGATCATCTCCTTTTTCTGATTCTAACACTTCGAAAATCTCCTCAAAAGATTCTCTACAATGTATAACTATAGGTAGCTTGTATTTTTTGGCTAATTGGATTTGATATCTAAATGCTTCTTGCTGTTCTGGCAGTGTAGTTTTATCCCAATAGAGATCAATCCCTATCTCCCCTACTGCGTAAAAAGTTTTATCTAAACCACCTCTAAGGCGTTTTCCCAGCTCCTCTTCCACGTGTTTAAGTTCTTCCTTATAATTATCCTTAACGTGTGTGGGATGCAACCCCATCATTAGAAATACCTGATTAGGATATTTAGCTTCTATATCATACATAGATTGTGTGTACGTAGAATCTATGGCTGGAACAAAAAAACGCTGTACACCTTTTTCTATAGCACGTTGCATCATTTCGCTTTGATCTTCATCAAAAGCTTCACTATATATGTGTGTGTGAGTATCGGTAAGTATCATGCCGCAAAAGTAAGTAAATTTAGATTTTACTTATTACACTTTTGCATTCTGTTTTTTTAAGATTTTTCTTCAATAAATGTATTAAACCAAGATCCCGCTGAAAAAGTGGGATTAGCCTGCCTGCCATCCACAAGATAGGCAGGTTCAACTAACAATTTTGAGCACTCTGTCTGAGACAGATTCTCAAAATCGTGTTTCACTAAGAAATACTAATAATTCTTTCTAGTGGTATAATTGTAGATTGTTTTAATATTACGGATTTGTCAGTTATCCCCCAAATCGTAGTTTCAACTTCTTTTGTTCCCTCATCATCTGCAAACACAATTTTTACTTTTAGATGCTCCAGATTACCTAAGCTTAATCCCCTTAGCAATTTTCTATATCTATCTCTTTTACTTCTTTTGGTATCTAAAACTTCTTGTTTAGGAAAGTGTAAATGTTTTATTTGCTCTTTTTCAATATGCATAATATGATCAATTGTTCCCATGACCTGATTTCTTAGATTAATTATTCAAAAATTTAGTAGTAATTCCCTGATATAAATTACTGTTTATTAACGTTTTTTCTACTAAAAATATTGTTAATTAACAAATTGAATAACAAACCTTTACCAAGAATCTAATCCAGCTTTTCTAATAATTTCTGAGCTTGATCATAATCTTCTGCTTCTTTAGGAAGTTTATGGAGCAGTGCGGCACATTGATCATAATTCTTTTGCTTTAGTTTGTTTAAAGCTTCGAACCAAAGTGCTTTGTATTTATAAGCCGAATTACCTTGTTGCAATTTTGTAAAGGCTCTGGATGCTTTAGCATATTTATCTTGTTCTAGTAATGAAATCCCATAGTAGAACTGATATTCGGCATTCTTTTCATCCTCTGATAGTAGTTCAGTAAGGTATTCTTCTGCTTTAGCGTAATTCTTAGTATTAAAAGCTGTTTCGGCATTTTTAATACTTTCTTCAGCGCTACCTCTTTCAGTAATAGATAACTCAGGAATAGAAACAAAGTTATTATATGTTGGATTACCCTGGCTAAAAAAGTATACCCCAAAAACTATTGCTACACTTGCAGCTATAGCATATGCCCAAGATGGAAGTTTAATTACTTTTGATTTCTTAACAGGTTCTTCAAAAATCTCTTCTTTTACCCCATGTTTTATTTCTTTCTTTACTTCCTGCTTAGTTTCTTTCTCCGCTAGCTTCTTTGCAAAATAGGAATCTCCAACCTTTTTTAGGTTTTTGGCTAAAGCCGCTTTTTGATTTTCAGTATTAAAATTGGTATCTAAATGAACGTGTAGTTCTTTATATACCTGCAATTCTTTCTTGACTACATCATCTTTGATTAACTTATCCAACCTAGCCTTTTCATTTATGGATAGCTCCTGACTGCAATGTTTCTCAAACAATTCGTATTTTTCTTCTGGGGTCATAACAAATTTTTTATCTGATTAAACTGAGGAGCATTCTGAACTAATTCTGTTAATTGACCAATACATAAGGACTTCTTTTTACGAACATAAGCATAGGATTGTCCAAGTTTTTGAGCAACTTCTTCCATAGATTTAATCGTAAAAGTCACTTTTAGCAATTCTTTACAAGCTTTACCCAATTGATCAAACATTTCAGTAAATAATTCGTGTTTTGCATTAAAAAGCTCAGTTTCATCTGCAAAACGAACACTCTCATCATCCATAGATACAACCTCTTCATTAATTGTTACCTTATTACTAGAAGATTTTTTTATTTCGTTAAGCCATCTTCGCTTACACAGTAAAAAGAAATAGGCATCAAAGGGACAAGTGAGCTGTAATCCTTTTTCTTTAGCTTGATTATATACGGTAACTAAAGTCTCCTGAATAATGTCCTGAGCTCTGGACTCATCCCCACTATTTTTTTTGATATAACCAATTACTTTAGGAGCAAATTTTTCATAAATCTCATTGAGAATTACAGTATCATTTTGCAAGAGTGCTTCAATATATTTTTGATCTGTGTGTAGTTTGGTGTTTCCCATAAATACTTGGTTAGCGCATCTAATTTAAAAAAACTTTCAAGATTAAGGGTAACAAAAACTCAAAGCTGTTGATATGATGTTGTAATTGATAAAATTAGAATATTATGAAAACAACAAATAGAACAATTGTATTACTGAACAATAGTAGGAATACAAAAAAAGTAATGATGACCTTTTTATTTTTAGGGTTATCTATCCTTTTATTAAGTAGTTGCAAAACAAATGACGACAATGACATTTTTATTCCACAAGTCTTTGATGGATTAGAATACAAAGCAGAAATCCTCGAAAATCGTCAAGAAGCTAAACAAACTTTCACCTTTAATAGTGATGGGGCCGGAGAAGTATATGGTGAAGAAGGAACTATTCTTTATTTCCCAGCCAATAGTTTTGTAGATCAAAACGGAGATCCAGTCACAGGAAATGTAGATATTGAACTTATTGAAATCTACAACAAAGCTAAAATGTTATTGACTAAAATGCCTACTAATGGTAAACGACCAAATGGAGATGTAGAAACTCTAAAATCAGGAGGAGAATTTTATATCAATGCAACTCAGAATGGAGAGCAATTGGCACTAGCTAATGGATTTCAGCTATTTGCTCCTGCAGATGAGATTGATAATGAAATGACACTTTTTAACGGTCAGGATAACGATTGCGATGGAGATGATTTGGAATGTGATATCGTTTGGGAAGAAGATGAGCAAGGTGGCGTAGAACCTATGCAGCGAGAAGGTGCTGATGGGCAAGGTGTAACTGGATATGGTGGTTTCTTAAGTAATTTTGGATGGACTAATATTGACAGATGGTATAATGACCCAAGGCCAAAAACTATTTTATATGCAGATGTTCCAGAAGGTTTTGATGACACAAATTCTAACGTATATATTTCCTATAATGGAGAGCCAACAGCATTAGCCCTATTAGATATTTATAATACTGAAACTGGATTATTCTCCGAACACTATGGATTAATTCCTATCGGATTAGAAGTACACTTTATCTTCGTTTCTGTTCAGGATGGTCAATATATATATGCAATACAAGGAGCTACAATAGAAGAGGATCACGTAGAAGTAATTGGAACTACAAGTGTAGGAACTGAAGCAGAATTAGTAGCATTGATTAATGCATTACCATAAATTATTATACTGAAATATATCCACAAGTTAACGGGGGTTAAGACATATTTCAGTATATATTCCGGAAGGGTTCCTTCTTCCGGAATTTTTGGTATTAATAATCATAATTTAACTTTTTACTTATCTTTAATAGCAACTAACAAAAATCATGAGGGGATTTCTTGTACTATTATTACTTCCTATATTAGGTTTTGGGCAAATACTTACTAATGACACCATTCCCAGGGTTGCACCTATTTCTTATGATATTCAGGGTAACCAGGTAATGTATGGAGCAGAAATGCCTCCGCTTAATCAAGTTGCTGGAGCACCAAAAGCTTTTTATACCTATTATTGGGAGTTTGGAGATGGTAATTACAGTTTTAAATCTACCCCTGCACATACATTCAAGAAACCAGGAACCTATGAAGCAAAGCTTTGGGCGACTAATAATTATGATAATGGTAAACCTCCTGATAGCAGACCTATATCCGTAACAATTGGCGATGCTTCTGATGAAGCCTCTATAGATGACCCATCTCCTTTTAAAGAAGATGAGGATTTATTACTAAAACGAAACCGTGAGCCCATTCCTGATCAAGAAATGGTTTTTATCACCAGTTATAAGAACACTAACAATTATGTCTCAAGTGGAAAATTGTATCTTTTTTATAACGACGAACGATTTAAAAACAACAATTTCACGATAGAAGATACTAGAATGTATCATGGTGAGAGAATTGTTCCTTTAGAAGCTATTTCTGAAGTTCTCCCGGAAAATGATAATCATACTTTACTAGCTTCTTCTTCACATTCAATACTTAGAAACAAAACATTGTTTGCTCAGGATACTACTAAAAGAAAAAATCTTCCACTTACGTTGGAAGAGTCTAAAACCTTATATCGCAATTACCAAATTGTAGCATTTGACGATATGCAACCTGGAGAAGAGCGCAATATTTTCAGAACATTAAAGACTACTCCAGAAATGATCAAGGACACTAGTGCTATTGTAACATTACGAAGTGTTTATGTCCCTGATGATAATTTTGACAACCATACCGTAAAAGACACTGAGATGGAGATTGTAACCTCTCACGATCCTAACAAAATGTCATCAAACGGGTGGTTGATGAACTATCGCATAGTACGATTTAAAAGATTAAAATTCAAAATACGCTTTCAGAATAATGGCGAAGGCCCGGCTAATACCATTAGATTAGAAACCGATACACCGGAGATGTTTGATAAATCCACGTTAAAAATTGATGGCATGTATCCTGAATGTCCTATTTGTCCAAAAGAGCGAGAAGTAAATTATAGTTGTTTGGATACGATACTGAAAAAAGATAAAATCATATTTCAGTTTAATAGGATTTACCTTCCTGGGAGTCAGCAGAAAAATGTCGAGGAGATTGATTCTACTAAAGGTTTTGTCAAATACTCCATGAAATTTGGTAAGAACTTTCATAAAAAAAAGACTCGAAGTCGTACTGCAATCTACTTTGATAAAAATGAACCTATAATAACCAATTATGCCACTACTCGATTTATGCCTGGTATTTCAATCGGAGCCAAAGCTGGGTATATCAGGGTTCCCGAATTAGACAACCAACAGGAATATTTTGTTGGAGCTACGCTCTCCCCTTTTAAATCTTATCGTGGATATTATCAGGCAGAGTTACTATTCTCCACCTCAACATATGATGAGCTTCGGAATTTTGAAACCCGAAGTATAGATGCTTCTGGAAATCAAAATCTTGTACGGTTTTCAGAATCGAATCAGTTTGATAACATTTCTATATATGCCATACCAGCATCTTATCGTTATAATCTCAATAACTTTCTGGCTATGGGAGCTGGGATACAATTAAAGATGGATCTGACTAGCACTAACGATCGAGAAATCACAGGTGAAGCTTTTATTGTAGAACCAAATACCGGTCTTTTAATTCCTAATCCAGATCTTAACTCTTTTGAAACTCTAGAGATCAAAGATGATTTCCTTAATTTCCAAACAGGGATATTTGTTGGAATGAATATAGGAACAGTAAGAATTGGTCCCAGTGTAGGCATAAGATATGTTTATAATTTTGATACGCCAAACTCTCAAATTCAGTTCTATGGGATTTGGAAGTTTTAGAACAATATTCTGCATAGGTGTCTTTTTGTTTTTTATTAATACTCAACTTCGAGCACAACAAACCCATAAGACTTCACAATATCTATACGATCAATTAGATCTGTTTTTACAAAATCCATCTAAATCAGGATCATTGAAGTTGAGTAAAATGATTCATGGTAAACAAAACAAATTATTTACCAAAGCCGATCAATTAGCTTGGGTCGTTGTCCATTGTAATTTGGGATATTACAAGAACCTATTTGGTAGCAAAACAGCCTCTATTTTGTATTATGAAAAAGCCTGGAAAACATACCAAGAAAAAGGACTGAGCGATTATGATATTATTAAAAACTGCTTACAGCCTTTAGGGAACCTCTATATCCAAATTGGGGATCTCCCTAAAGCCGAAAGCACAATTACCCGTTACCTTTATTTAGCAGAACAGATTCAACAAAAGGATATCATTATCTCTGCAATTACCAACCTCTCCATCACTTTCAATAATTTAGGCAAGTATTCAAAAGCTATTCATATTCTTGAGCAAGGTTTAGCCATGGATCCAAACAATATTAATCTGCTAACTAACATTGCTACGAATTATATGCACTCTGGCAATATGGTGGAAGCAGAACGTTTTGCACAAAAGGTACTACAGATAGATCTTGATCAAATCAATGCTTATCAAATTTTGGCAGCTGTGTATTTAGAAAAAAATGATCTTAACAATGCCGAACAGTATATACTAAAAGCAAAATCAAGACTACTCGAACTACCAAATACCTCATCAAGAGATATTGCCAAATTACAATTGGGATATATCGATATCCTTTTATCCAAATCATCCCATACTGAAGCTCAGAAAAATCTAAACGAATTGTATGCAGCACTACTACCTCGATATAATAATGAAGGGCTTCCAACCGAAGAAATTCTAATCGCAGATCCTATTCTTCTTAAAGCTCTGGATGTTCAGGTTTATATTTCTCAACAATCTGAGAATCCATTGCAAGCAATTGAAGCATACGAACTTGCCTTTAAAGTAAACACAAAACTAAACCAGTTATATCCGCTTCAGGATACCAAACTTATTCAGCATAGTCAAAATCGTAATAGGACCGAGGACTATATCGATTTACTTTTTTCTCTTTATAAAGATTTACAAGATGAAGATTTTATTAAAAAGGCTTTCCTAGTTGCAGAGCACTCTAAAGCTCCTTTTGTGAATGAAGCATTGGTTTCCAAAAAGATATTGTCACGATATAAAAATGACAGTTTAGTATCCCAGAAAGATAAGCTTACTTCAGATCTAGCAACTTTTGAAACCTTATTATTAAAAGAAAAACTGAAAGGGAACCAAGCTAATATTGCTCAAATCCAACAATGGTCAACAGAACATAGCACCAAATCCATTCGATTAAAAGAGGTCACTCAGAAACTTCAGCAAGAATATCCAAAAATGCTTCAGGATGATCAGCAACTTTCAATACCAGATCTTCAGCAAAAGCTAAAAAAAGATGACAGAACATTAATCGAATATTTCTACGGAAATCAGAACATATATCAATTCATAATACAGTCAGATTACTTAGAAATAAAAAGAATAGAAAACAAAACTCTGTTAGAAGTTGTGGTCAAAAACTATATCAACTACTTTAATGACGCATCTAAGATTACCAATAATATTCCTGAATTTACCAAAAATGCAGCTGAAGTTTTCAAGATGCTAAAGATTCCGGAAGACACTGAAAAATTACTTATCATCCCAGATGGATTTTTGAGTTTTATTCCTTTTGAAGCTTTACTTACCGAAGAAACTACCAGTTTAAACTTTCAAAACATGCCTTTCTTATTCAAGTCTTCTGAGGTTAGCTATGAAATTTCTGCTCGTAAATACACGAGATCTGTTTCAAAAGGCACCAAAAAGAATAATGTACTCGGCGTTTTCCCTGTGTTCGAAGGTACAGATCTGGAGCTACCATTTTCTTTAGCAGAAAGCAAAACTATCCAACAATATTTTAATGGTTCTTTTTTAGAAAAAAAGCAGGCAACATACAATAGTTTTATTAACCATATCGAAAGACACTCTATACTTCATCTTTCTACTCACGCTGAAGCCGGAAGTTTCTCCAGACCTGCCTCTATAAAATTTAATGATCAGGATATTCTTGTTAATCAACTATATGGACTCAACATCTCTGCAGACTTAGTAGTTTTAAGTGCTTGCGAAACCGGTATCGGAAAATTAGCCAAAGGCGAAGGACCATTGAGTATTGGCAGAGGATTCCAATATGCAGGGGTAGAGAATGTCTTATTCTCTCTATGGAGGGTAAACGATAAAACCACTTCAAGACTCATGGGTGGTTTTTACAAAAATCTCAATAACTCTAAGATTAAATCAACATCACTACATAACGCAAAACTAGATTACCTCAATCATAAAGATATTGCTAATGCTCAGAAATCCCCTTATTATTGGGCTGCATTTGTATATTACGGTGAGATTCAGGATTCTTCTTCCTCAAAATTCCTTTGGTTTGGAATTAGTATTCTATTATTCATTGTAATTATACTACTTTTACGAAAGTTTCTTCAACATAAAAAATGAGCACACTACGTAAACTATTATCCCAAAAAGAATATCACCGAATCAAACTTGTTTTTACAAAGACTAATCATTTTGAGGTGAAGGCTATACTTAACGGTATAGAAGGCAATTTTATAGTTGATACTGGAGCCTCTAATTCCTGTGTAGGTTTTGAAGCGGTAGATAAATTCAGCCTCTTTGCTCAAGATAGTGATGTAAAAGCTGCAGGAGCAGGAGCCACTGATATGCTTACCCAGCTCTCCAAAAAAAATACCATACAAATTGGCAAGTGGTCTAAAAAAAGAATCTCCCTGGTATTATTTGATCTTGCACATGTTAACACAGCATTAGTTACACATCATGCCGAACCTGTTGATGGCATTATAGGAGCTGACATCCTAAAACGCGGTAAAGCTGTAATTGATTACGAACGAAATTGTTTATATCTGAAATAATCAGGTAGTTTTACCTATTTTTTTCCTCTAATTCTATATTTAGATTTGATCATATCGAATTGGAATATAGAAAACATGAAAATAATATTAATTGGTAGTTTCCCTGTTTGTATATCATTGTACGAAAACTTATTGCAGTATAAATATCTTCAAGCAGTATGTTTTGAGGCATCAACTATTAATAACAATTTCCGGAGTACTATACAGAAAAAAGGATTAGAAACCTTTACTATAAATAAAGAAAACATCTCTGATCAATTCAAAGATTGGCTACAAGATCAATCACCTGATTTAGTATTGGTTTGTGGATTTTCATTAAAAATACCGAAAGAAGTATTAAACATTCCAACCTATGGTTTTCTAAACATTCACTTTGGTAAACTTCCGGAAAACCGAGGTCCAGATCCTCTTTTCTGGTCTATCAAAAATGGAGAACAGCAAACTGCCATTACGATTCATCAAATGGACGAGAATTGGGATACGGGAAAAATATTAATAGAACAACCAGTATCTATCATTCCGGGAGAAACTTTAGGAATGCTAAATTCTAAGTTGAGTTATATACTAAAAGATTTAGGTCAAAAAGCACTCGAACTTATTCAAAACCCTACAAACCTAAAACCTCAGCCTACAGAAAAACTGACAAGTTATAATAAAAGACCAACATTATCTGATACAACAATTGACTGGGAAACCCACACTGCAGACGAAATAGAAAACCTGATAAATGCTTGTAATCCCAAATATGGTGGTGCCACTACCTATTATCAAGGTTCTCCAATTAAAATTGTAGAAGTTTCACCAGTAGATAGTCAAACTCCTTTGTTTGGAAGAACTCCCGGAGAAATTATTCATGCACACCCGCAAGAAGGGTTATTTGTGTGTTGTAAATATGGCCAATTGATCAGAATCAATATTATAAGTACTGATGCAGGGATCTTAACCGGGATAAAGTATGTAAATCTTGGTATACGCCAAGGACATCGCTTTACAACCAGCATAAAAATCAAAAAAGAAGTTGCTCTATAAAGCATCACTAAACAATTAATTATTAATCTTTAAATCAAAAAATTATGGACGGATACATTTCAGAAATAAGATTATGGGGCCCAACCTGGGCACCAAGAAACTGGGCTCTTTGTAACGGGCAAGTATTAGCAATCTCACAAAACCAATCTCTGTTTTCGTTAATAGGAACTACTTATGGAGGTGATGGCAGAACTTCTTTTGCGTTACCGGATTTAAGAGGGCGGACTGCAATTGGGTCAGGTCATGGACCTGGTCTATCATCATATAATCAGGGACAACAAGTAGGCTCAGAAACCAATATGCTTACTAACCTTAATTTACCAGCACACCATCATGCGGTAGTAGTAGATGGATCGACTAATTCTTTAAACGCCTCAGTTTCTATTCCTGTAATAAATGATGAGGCCACAGTCGAAGAATCAGATGGAAGTATACTAGCGGTTGCCTCATCTGACAATTCTGTAACCACAAAAATATATGGTCCTTCTAATGCCTCTGACGGAAAACTTGCAGCATTTAATTCACCTGTGACAGGAAACATTAATACATTAAACACAGGAAATAATCAACCTCTAAACAATATACAACCTTCTTTAGGACTGCATTATATTATTTGTTTACAGGGAATATATCCTTCAAGAAACTAAAATCTTTATCAAAAAGCATATAAAGGTATTGAAAATTCAATACCTTTATATAGATTAATAAATCTGTAATTATGAAAAAACAACTACTATTATCCTCTTTTTTACTGTGCCTCTTCTCCAGTAGCAGTATTTTTTCCCAATTCTCTCTTGGTGATATTGCATTTTCAGCTTACAACTCTGATAACTCACTTACTCCAGAGGATAGTTTCACTATTGTTTTGCTAAGAGATGTCTCCTCCGGTGAATCCTTGGGTTTTACTGAAAATGGTTGGTTTGCTGCCGGCGGATTTAGATCGGGAGAGAATAGTTGCACTTTAACCTTTAGTAGTAATTATCCAACAGGTACTCAAATTGTAATTTCGCGTAGTCCATTTCAAGCACTGGATCAAGATGGCAGTTCTGCAGGAGCTCTTTCTGGAGCCGGACTTAGTTTTGCCGTTTCCGGAGATCAAATATTTGCATATGATCCTAATAATATTCCTTCTGTCGGAAATGAAACTGGTTTTGTTGCTGCTATTCAAATGAATGGTGATTGGGATACAGATGCATCTTCAACTACTACCTCTGCAAAACCTTCAGTGTTTACAGACGGAGTCAATTCAATTTCTATTAGCCCAGAAGTGGATAATGCTAGGTTTGATCCAACTAATTGTAGTAATTTTACAGATATAAACTCCTTAAGAACCTTACTAAACACTGTTTCAAACTGGCAATTTGATAACGCTACTCCTTATACTCAAAGTCCGCCTGCTTGTGATTTCACAGTCAACAATAATATCCCCACTGCCTCCAGTTTTACCGCATCTCCCGGTCCATTTGAAGACCAAGTATATACATTTGTTACAGCTGATTTTGGTTATAACGACACAGATAGTGATCCTTTAGATAATCTCTTGGTAGAATTAGTCCCTCCGGTAGGCACGCTATATGTTGATGCAGATAATGATGATACTTTTGATGGAGGTGAACAGCTCTCTAATGGCTCAACTGTTTCTAAAGCAGATTTAGATGCCGGAAACTTACAATACGTACAAGCCGGTTCAGTAAATACATCTTTTCAATTTGAAGTCAATGATGGCACAGAAAATAGTACTGGAAATTATGTAGCTACACTGAATGTTACTGCAGTAAATGATGAGCCTAGTTTTACACCCGGAGCAAATGAAACCGTCAATGAAGATGCAGGTGTACAAACCGTAAACGCATGGGCAACCTCTATCGATGATGGAGATACCGAAGCTACGCAAACACTTACTTTCGCAGTAACAAATGACAACAATGCATTATTCAGCACACAACCTGCAATCGATGCTTCTGGTAATCTTACCTACACTCCTGCTACCAATGCCAATGGATCGGCAACTGTAGATGTCATACTATCTGATGATGGTGGAACCGCAAATGGTGGTGATGATACGTTTGCGACACAACAATTTACCATTACCGTTAACGCAGTAAATGATGAGCCTAGTTTTACGCCTGGAGCAAATGAAACCATCAATGAAGATCCAGGTGCACAGACTGTAAACGGATGGGCAACCTCTATCGATGATGGAGATACCGAAGCTACACAAACACTTACTTTTGCAGTAACAAATGACAACAATGCATTATTCAGCACACAACCTGCAATCGATGCTTCTGGTAATCTTACCTACACTCCTGCTACCAATGCCAATGGATCGGCAACTGTAGATGTCATACTATCTGATGATGGTGGAACCGCAAATGGTGGTGATGATACGTTTGCGACACAACAATTTACTATCACCGTTAATGCAGTAAACGATGCGCCTAGTTTTAGTTTGCCAGGATCACCAGATCAATCGGTTGGAGAAAACTCTGGAGCTCAGACCGTAAACATGTTTGCGACTTCTATTGATGATGGAGATGCAGAAACTGTACAAACGCTAACTTTTAATGTTTCTAATGATAACAATGCACTATTCAGTGTACAACCTGCAATTGATGCTTCTGGAAACCTGACGTATACTCCAGCTACAGATGCATTAGGGACTGCAACTATCACAGTAAATATATCGGATGATGGCGGAACTGCCAACGGTGGGTCAGATACTTCTGCAAACCAAACTTTTAATATTACTATAGCTGACATTACACCTCCAACTGTAATGATAACTTCCACAGAAAGTCCTGGACCAACAGGAGCTAATCCTATCCCAATAACAATCACTTTTTCTGAAAGCGTTACAGGTTTTGACGTTAACGATTTAATTGTTAGTAATGGCGCATCTGGTGGTTTTTCTGGTTCCGGAACGACTTATTCCGTTGATATAACACCAACAGCCAATGGAATTGTAACAGTTGATGTAGGAGCTAGTGTAGCCGTTGACAATGCCGGAAATGACAATACCGCAGCTCCGCAGTTTAGCATAACCTATAACAGTACACTGAGTGTACAAGATGAATTACTAGCACAAGGGGTAAAAATATATCCTATGCCTAATACAGGTGTTTTAAATATTTCTGCAGATACTAGTTTAAAACTTAAAAACGTTCAGGTATTTGACATTACAGGTAAATTGATTTATTCAAAACAACTGGATTCAGGAAGTGTAGTTAATACCTTTGATATCTCTGACATACAATCCGGAATGTACCTGATCACGGTAAATTCTGTAAATGCCAAAGCCACCAAAAGGATGGTTATACAATAAAAATATATACATACTATTCATAAGCCGAAGTTATAAAAATAGCTTCGGCTTATTATTTGAACAACCTACATCCATACAAGATATCCCGTGCTTATCTCTTTATTGAGAGTCTAAATTATCTCGTAACCCAATGGAGCCAAATCTTGACAAGGGATAATAACTACCTAATACCATATATAACAACCTCATATACACCTATAAACTTCATCCAGCTGACAAATTCAGGAATGGTAAAAGATAATTTAAAGAATAAGATGTAAAGTTATTTATCGTATAAACAAGTATTTACACCTATTGTCAAGAAGTCTTATTTACCATACTTTTACCCTATGATAGTTAGCGTAATGAGCCCCAAAAAAAACAGAAAAATACTAATGAAATTAGTTCCGATTGTAATATTGGCGATGATCTTAATCGCTTTATGTATGACAATGTTTCTATTGTCAAAATTTATGTAACAGTATTACATTCCAGTTCTAATTGCTTCTACAGGATCTAGCTTTGAAGCCATCAATGCTGGAATAATTCCTGCTATAAGCCCTATTAAAGTAGAAGAAAACATCCCCCAGAACATATTGGATGTAGATAGGATAAACTCAAAATCTCCAGTAAATTGTGATGCTGCAATTGAAATCAACCAAACAAGAAATAATCCAACAAGCCCACCAAAAATAGCAAGTATAATAGCTTCAAATAAAAACTGAAGGAGAATAAACTTTCTCTTAGCGCCTAAAGCTTTTTGTATACCGATCAGATTGGTTCGCTCTTTTACACTTACAAACATAATATTAGCTATTCCAAAACCACCTACTAAAAGGGAGAACATCCCAATAAAACCACCTATCGTAGACATAGTACCAGTGATATTATCTATAAAATCTGTAAAGCCTTGTAATTGATTTACAAAAAAGTTATCAATTTCGTCAGGTTTTAACCCTCTCATTGTTCTCACTTTTTCTTTCAGTGTAGCGATAAACTGTGGATTATCTACCCCATCCTCTGGTTTTAGAATCATACAAGGCACTGCAAATTTATTATTGTCTCCAAAAATCTTTCTAGCCATATTCACTGGTATAAACACGGTAGTATCTTTAGAATCTCCAAAAAGCCCTGCTCCTTCCTTCTTAAGCACCCCTATAACGGTAAATTTTCTTCCGTATAATCGTACTTTATTTCCGATAGGGTCTCTTTCACCAAACAAGCTATTTGCAATTTCATCTCCAATAACAATCACCGGAGTTCCAGAAACTGATTCTGGTTCATTAAAAAACCTACCTTTAACTACTTGCAACTCCTCTACATCATAATACTCATTAGTAACGGGTGTAATGCTAACATTACTTACACTATTATCACCACTTTTGATAGTTTCAGGATTTACAAAAAGAACAAAACTAGAGGCTTGCACATCAGGGACTGTACGTTTTAGGCTTTGATATTCATCATAAGCTAGATCTGGAAACTGTTCTCTTTTCCATTGTGGTACTGTAGATGGGCCAAAAGAAAAGCGCATTAAATAAATTGTACTATTATCCAATGAACTGATACTTCCTTTAATTTCTTTTTCCAGAGAATCTACCGCAGCAAGCACACCTATAATAGAAAAGATTCCAATAGTGACACCTAACAAAGAGAGAAAGGTTCTCAACTTATTATTTTTAAGAGCATTAATTGCAAAATTAAAACTCTCTTTCAGTACTCTTAGATAAATAAGCATGTGCTATTTTTTGAACCAGATTTTTGATCATCTAAAGATAGGACGTTTTCCTTATAATTTTGTTACAAATTATCTAAAACAATTACACATAATGGGCTAGTTAATTGGTAACTAAATTGCTACTTTTGCGTTTTACTAACTAAAATTTCTCATGAGCAACACAAAAACCGCGAAATCCGCACTAATTTCTGTATTTAGTAAAGATGGATTAGCTCCTATCGTAAAAAAATTAGACGAACTTGGTATTACCATTTATTCTACAGGCGGAACTGAAAAATTCATTAAAGATTTAGGAATCAATGTGGTTCCGGTAGAAGATGTAACCTCGTATCCCTCAATTCTTGGCGGAAGAGTAAAAACCTTACACCCTAAAGTATTTGGTGGAATCCTTAATCGTCAGAATAATGATAGTGATGTTGCCGAATTAGAGCAGTATGAAATCCCCCAGATAGATATTGTTATTGTAGATCTTTATCCTTTTGAGAAAACTGTAGCTTCTGGAGCTTCTGAACAGGATATTATCGAAAAAATTGACATTGGCGGTATTTCATTGATTAGAGCGGCTGCCAAAAACTTTGCAGATGTAACCTGTGTAGCTTCAGTTGATGATTATGCAGAATTTTTAGATGTGATTACAGAAGGAAACGGAAGCATCTCTATGGATAACCGTAAGCGTTTTGCTGCTAAAGCATTTAATGTATCTTCACATTATGACACTGCTATTTTTAATTATTTTAATAGTGATCATGCAATCGCTTCTCTAAAAATAAGTGAGACTAAAGGTAAAGTACTTCGCTATGGTGAAAACCCTCACCAAAGAGGATTTTTCTTTGGAGATTTTGAAGCTATGTTCGATAAATTACACGGTAAAGAATTATCCTACAACAATCTTCTTGATGTTGATGCCGCTGTAAATCTTATGAATGAGTTTAAAGGTGAAGCACCAACATTTGCTATTCTGAAACATAATAACGCTTGTGGTTTAGCTCAGAGAGGAACTGTTCTGCAGTCCTATGTTGATGCATTAGCTGGTGATCCTGTTTCTGCCTTTGGTGGAATATTGATCAGTAATTCTGAAATTGATGCAACTACAGCTGAAGAAATTCATAAATTATTTTGCGAAGTAGTCATTGCTCCTTCATATAGTGATGATGCTTTGGAAATACTAAAAGGAAAGAAAAACAGAATCATCTTGATTCAAAAAGATATCGAGTTACCACAAACGCAAGTTCGTTCATGTCTTAATGGAGCTCTGGTTCAAGATAAAGATCTAAAAACTGATTCTAAAGCTGATCTGAATACAGTAACCAAAGTTACCCCAACAGATGAACAGGTTGAAGATTTGTTGTTTGCGTCTAAAATCTGTAAACATACCAAGTCCAATACTATAGTTTTTACTAAAGGAAAACAACTCCTCGCTAGTGGAACCGGACAAACATCCAGAGTAGATGCTTTAAAGCAATCCATAGAAAAAGCAACTTCTTTTAATTTTGATCTTAATGGAGCTGTTATGGCAAGTGATGCTTTCTTTCCATTTCCGGATTGTGTAGAAATAGCGGATAAAGCAGGGATAAAAGCAGTGATTCAACCTGGAGGATCTATTAAAGATCAATTGAGTATAGATTACTGTGATGAAAACGGAATTGCGATGGTAATGACCGGAACTCGTCATTTTAAACATTAATTTTATTACATTTACGAAATTTAACCCCCTTTTTTGACTTTTTATGGGATTTTTTGACTTCTTTACCGAAGAAATTGCGATAGATTTAGGAACTGCAAACACTTTGGTTATTCATAATGATAAGGTTGTAGTAGACAGCCCATCTATTGTAGCTCGGGATATTATGACGGGTAAAATAATCGCAGCTGGAAAAGAGGCTTCCATGATGCAAGGAAAAACTCATGAAAACATAAAAACTATTCGCCCACTTAAGGATGGAGTAATTGCTGATTTTGATGCTAGTGAGAAGATGATCAGCATGTTTATCAAAGATATTCCCGCATTAAAGAAAAAAATCTTTACTCCTGCCCTACGTATGGTGATCTGTATCCCTTCGGGAATTACAGAAGTAGAGATGCGCGCAGTAAAAGAAAGTGCAGAGCGTGTTAATGGTAAAGAAGTATATCTAATTCATGAACCTATGGCAGCTGCTATTGGTATTGGTGTAGATATCATGCAGCCAAAAGGTAATATGATTGTAGACATAGGTGGTGGAACAACAGAAATTGCTGTTATAGCTCTTGGAGGAATTGTGTGTGATAAGTCTGTAAAAATCGCGGGAGATGTATTTACTAATGATATTATTTATTATATGCGTACTCAACACAACTTATATGTTGGAGAGCGCACTGCAGAAAAGATAAAAATACAAATTGGTGCTGCAACAGAAGATCTGGAATTACCACCAGAAGAGATGAATGTTCAGGGGCGTGATTTACTTACAGGTAAACCAAAACAAGTTCAGATCTCTTTTAGAGAAATTGCAAAAGCTCTTGATAAATCCATATTGCGTATAGAAGATGCTGTGATGGAGACACTATCACAGACTCCACCAGAACTAGCAGCTGATATATACAATACCGGAATATATCTTGCCGGAGGAGGTTCTATGTTGCGTGGATTAGACAAACGTTTATCACAGAAGACAGATCTTCCTGTTTATATAGCAGAAGACCCTTTAAGAGCAGTAGTAAGAGGAACAGGAATCACTTTAAAAAATATAAACCGATACAAAAGTGTATTAATTAAGTAGTGAATAGTGCTTTTTTATAATAAATATGAATTAGTATATACCTAAATCTATAATTATACGTTATTATGCACTAATTGATTTGACAATACCAAGGATGTGGCTTTTTTAGAGTTCACATGCTTTTTAAAATTAGTATCCCTTAGCCCATGCAGCAGATTATTAATTTCTTACTAAGGAACAAAAATTTCCTACTATTTCTGCTACTTTTATTTTTGTCGATAATATTTACTGTTCAATCACATTCTTATCACAAAAGTAAATTTATAAGCTCTACTAACTTTCTGGGAGGTGGATTATATGGTTGGAAACATTCTATTAATGTTTACTTTGGGCTTAAAAGTCACAATCAACGGTTATTAGAAGAAAATGAACGCCTTAGAAATCAATTAAGTTTATTAATTGATAAAGACTCTTCTAACTCTAAATACATTGACACACTTTCTTTTCATAAGCCTTACACTTTTATTAGAGGAAAAGTGTACAAAAACGATTATAGCAAAATTGATAACTACATTCTGATCAATAAAGGAGAAAAAGATAGTATTATACCCGATATGGGGGTAATTACAGATAAAGGCATCATAGGAATAGTCGAAAATACAACCGCAAATTACAGTAGAGTAATTTCTATATTAAACAGCAACTCTAAAATCAATGCCGGTCTTAAGAAATCTAACCAATATGGTTCTCTTACCTGGAATGGAAAAGATCCTAATATCGTACAATTAGAAACAGTACCACGCCAAGCATTACTTAAAGTCGGTGACACTATTATCACCAATGGTAGATCTACTATTTTTCCTAAAGGAATAGGTATCGGTACCATACTGAATTATGAATTGGATCAAAATCAAAACTACTACCTTATCGATGTCAGATTGTTTAATGACATGACCGATATTGGATTTGTATATGCCATTAAGGGTAATGACAAAAAGGAAATCCAAATACTAGAAAACGGCAATGAATAAAGATGCATTAGTACAAATAAGCAGATTTATGATTCTGGTATTAGTTCAGGTACTGGTACTCAATCACATTAACTTTTTGGGATACCTAAATCCTTATATTTATATCATTTTTATCCTGTTAGCTCCAATCACCATTAATAGGAGTCTTTTTCTGGTGTTAAGCTTTGTTTTAGGCTTAGCCATTGATATGTTTGGAGATTCAGGGGGCGTTCATGCAGCAGCTTCCGTAACCATTGCATATATACGTCCTATCATTTTAAGATCAGCCTTTGGCCTAAGTTACGAATTCCAAACAGTTAAACTAAGTAATGTAAGTTTTGGGGAGCGATTAATATATGTTACCCTTATGATATTCATTCATCATATTATACTTTTCTCATTAGAAGTATTTAACTTTTCTCACATACTATTAATTGCAAAAAAAACGTTATTTTCTAGCCTGTTCACTATAGTAATTACTATGTTGACTTTGGTATTGTTCAGAAAAAGTGATTCATGAGAAAATTGTTGTTGTATCTTATCATCGTTACTACCGGTCTAGTGTTTGTAGGACGGCTTTTTTATTTGCAGATTTATAACACTTCTTTTGCATCTTTATCAGAAGACAATGCTATAAAAGTAATCTATGATTACCCTCAAAGAGGTTCGATTTATGATCGCAATGGAAAACTATTAGTTACCAATCAACCTTCTTACGATGTAATGGTAATTCCTCGAGAGCTTAAACCATTTGACACCCTAGAATTTTGCTCTATCCTAAATATCACAAAAGAGAAACTCAAAAAACAACTTAGAAAAGCTAGGGTTTATTCTCCTAGAGTACCTTCTATCGTTATCCCACAATTAACTAAAGATGAATATGCTTATCTGCAGGAAAAAATGCGAAAATTTGAAGGTTTTTATATCCAAAAGCGTTCGCTCCGAGATTATCATACTACGAATGCAGCCAATGTATTGGGTTATATTGGAGAAGTAAACGATGCTATCATTAGCAAAGACCCATACTATTTATCTGGTGACCTGATAGGCATTGATGGTGTAGAAAAACAATATGAAAAAGAATTAAGAGGGTTAAAAGGTGTTAAACGTATCCAAAAAGATCGTTTTAACCGTGATATTGGGCCATATAAAAATGGTCGATATGACACCTTACCTGTTAACGGAAAAGATTTGACCATTACTATCGATGCAGATCTTCAGGCATATGGACAAAAGTTAATGATAAATAAACGTGGTGGTATTGTCGCCTTAGAACCCTCAACTGGTGAAATTTTGGCGATGGTGACTGCTCCCACCTATAAACCCGAATTATTGGTAGGTAGAAAAAGATCTCCTAATTTTACAAAACTGTATTATGATACTATTGCAAAACCTCTTTTCGATAGAGGCGTAAAAGGTGAATACCCCCCAGGTTCCCCGTTTAAAACTATTAATGCCTTAATTGGACTACAAGAGGGTATAGTAGACACCAAAGAAAGTTTTAGCTGTAGAATGGGATATTACTATGGTAAAAAAGGGACTAAACTGGGTTGTCACTCTCATAGAGGACCATTAAATATGATCCCAGGAATTGCAAATTCCTGTAACGCATATTTTGCCAATGTATATCGAAGAATCATAGAAAAATATGACACTCCACAAGAGGGAGTAGAAACATGGAGAAAACATGTGCAGAGTTTTGGATTAGGAAATTATTTAGGAAATGACCTTGCAGCCGGAAGTCGTGGAAAAGTTCCTACCGCCGAATATTATAATAAAATATATAATTACCCTACTTATAAGTGGTACTCTACTGCAACCATATCTAATGCTATTGGTCAAGGAGAAGTATTAGCTACCCCAATCCAATTGGCAAATATGACTGCCGCTATAGGAAATAAAGGGCATTTTTATACTCCACATATTATTAAGGCTATTGATGGAAAGCCTATCGAAAATGAAAATTATACCATACCTAAACAAACCACTATAGAAAAAGAACATTTTGAACCTGTTGTAGAAGGAATGCATCAAGTATATACCAATGGTACAGCTAGCTTTTTACAGGTAAAAGGAATAGACATCTGTGGTAAAACAGGTACTGCTGAGAACTTTACTAGAATAAATGGAGAAAAAGTTCAGCTTACTGACCATTCTGTTTTTGTAGCTTTTGCCCCAAAGAATAATCCAAAAATTGCACTTGCCGTTTTTGTAGAAAATGGATATTGGGGTGCTAGATATGCTGGACGTATTGCATCACTTATGATAGAAAAACATATTAATGGCGAGATCTCCAGAACGGATCTGGAAGATTGGGTACTTACTCATAGTCTGGAAGAAGAGTATGCTAAACCTTATAGTGGAGAACCTTTTAAAATTAATCAATAATGCCCAAATCTACTATTGCCACTATAGATTGGTTAACTGTTTTGTTATTTATATTGCTTGTCGGCTTTGGTTGGGGTAATATCTATTCGTCTTCTCTAGAAGACAAAGCCTTTTCTTTAACCGATTTCTCACAGGTATATGCTAAGCAAGCCATCTGGATTGTCTTGACATTAGTACTTATTATTATGACTCAGGCCATAGAAGCCAAATTCTACGAACAATTTGCAGGTTTGATTTATGTAATTTCTATACTCTCATTGCTCGGACTATTTCTTTTTGGAAAAACAATTTCTGGAGCTACATCATGGTACCAATTTGGCCCTGCCAGTTTACAACCCTCAGAGTTTGCAAAAGCTGCAACCGCTTTGGCATTAGCCAAATTCTTAAGCGACATGCAAACCAACATAAAATATATCAACCATCAGTTACGGGCTTTTTTGATTATCGCCCTACCTGCGTTGATTATTATCCCGCAACCTGATCCGGGAAGTGCATTGGTATATGCCGCTTTTTTCTTTCCATTATATAGAGAAGGATTAGCAGCTAGTTATTTGATTATTGGAGCTTCTGCAACAGTATTGTTCATACTCACTCTTTTGTTTAAACCATTGTGGGTAGTGTTAGCTATTACTGGTATAATTATTATTTACTTAATCCTAAAAAGAAAACAGAAACCAAAAGTGTCACGGTTTCTTTTGGCTTTAATTGTAATTACAGGATTTTGCTTTTCGGTAAATTATATTTTTAATAATGTATTCGAACAAAGACATCGCGATCGATTTAATATTGTATTAGGAAAGGAAGTAGATGCAAAAGGTATTGGATACAACACCAATCAAAGCCAGATAGCTATCGGTAGTGGTGGATGGACCGGAAAAGGATGGAAAGAAGGCACCCAAACTAAAGGAGGTTTTGTACCTGAGCAACATACCGATTATATATTTAGTACCGTTGGTGAAGAATGGGGATTTCTTGGAGCTACACTAATCATTGTCTTATTTGTTGCTTTATTATTAAGACTTATTCATCTTGCTGAACGACAGAAAACACAATTCAGCAGAGTATACGGCTACAGTGTAGTTGGTATATTATTTATACATTTCGCTATAAATATTGGTATGGTAACTGGCTTGATGCCAACTATTGGTATTCCTCTACCATTTTTTAGTTACGGAGGATCGGGATTGTGGGGATTTACAATCCTATTATTTATCTTTATTAAGCTAGATGCCAATCGTGTAAATGAATGGTAATATCGACTAAAACTTCCAGTTTTTAGTATCTGTTGATCTCTCCAGTTTGTTTTCTAATGGATCATCAAGTGAAGTAAAAAAATCAATTCCCGTAAGTTCTTCTATTTTATCTACAGCTACCACAAATCGATTAAGAGGTTCATCTGATTCTCTATGAGGAAATAAGAAGGCGATCATTTTCGCATCATCACCATCTTTATCCAATACTATTTTATAGAAATATTTTGGCACAGAAACGTGTTCATACCCTATGGTTTCTAAGTTATCTGTCAAAACACCTCCTGTAACCACGTATACACCATTATATTTATTTGCCCAATATCTTACTTTCTGTTCCAATTTATTCCAGATACCACTATTAAACTCATGATCCTGAGGAGATATATTGGAAGTAAGAAATGTTTCTTCAAAAGCTTCGTGACTAAATCTTCTGTCTCCTGCAGGACATAAATGACCACGATCATAACCCGATTTTTTATAATTACGCCAATCTGCCGATGAAGTTCTCACTTTTCGATCTTCTTCAAAATAAGGTCTTTTGATCTCGTTCTTAGAAAGATGTTCTTTTTTTAACTCATACGCTACCCATTCTGCTTGCTCATGTTTTTCAGAGTATGATAACGAATAAAAATTATGTGTAACAATTGCTCCAGTAGTGGATGTCGGCAAATAAAAGAAACTTAGTTCAGCACTATCTTTAACACCATCACTATCACCAGTTTTACTATTTTCTATATTTCCTTCTAAATAATAAAACCCTACTGTCACTATAATAATTAATAGGGGATAAATATATTTTCGTTTCATATAAGATATTCTATTAGCTGCAAATTTAAAATTTTGTTGATGGCATAGGTAACAAATTACCAACAATGTATATTAAGATTAAAGGGATAAAGCTAATTTTTTAAAGATATTTGGACAGTATTTAAAAATTTTAACATAAATAAAATGTCAGATTTAACAAGTAATTCTAAAACACATTAAAAACTGCATATCAATTAGTTAACACAAAAAATTAACATAAATAAATATTAAAATTACGGTTTAACCATTTCAATTTTGAGATATGCCCATATATGAATTACTTCTTTAAAGCTATACATTAGTCGGGTTAATTTATGAAAGCAACCTGACTAACCAAATACCAAACCAAGCAATCCGATTGCTCATACCCTTAAAGCTTTCTAAAAATTAACCATATTACTAAATAGGCTTATATTAAATGAAAAACAACATTGAAAAAATTGTTGAAAGTGTCTTAATTCAAAATCGTATTAGAGATTATGATAAGAAGGATCTGGAATTACAATTACAGATACACCCTAATTATCCCAGTTTTCAATCCATCACAGACACTTTAGACTATTTTAGCATAGATAATATTGCTGTTGAAGTTCCTATAGATGCCTTAGACCAGCTTCCGGAAAGCTTTGTTTCATTAATAAAAATTGATCAAGCCGAAGAAATTGTCGCTGTAATTAAAAAGAACAACTCAATCACGCTTAAACATAGCACTTCAAAACAAAAGAACTTTTCACTAGATGAATTTAAAGAAATTTGGATTCCTAAGGTAATAGCTGTTGAATTAAATACCAAGACAAAGCTTTTCTCTAATCGATCTATCCTCCAAAACATCTTGCTTTTAGTTGTGTTTGTCAGCTTAGCTTTTACATTTATTGGAAGATCATGGGATATTAGTCAGATTGTCTTTTTACTATTGTCATTTACTGGAGTAGTTTTTAGCTTTTATGCCGTTAGAGAAAGTTTAGGGATACAATCCCAAACTATGCATCAATTTTGCACATCCGTGGGGAAAACTAACTGTGGAGATGTCATTAATAACAATAGCGGCAAACTTTTTAAAGGGTTTTCATTAGCAGATGCCGGAATGGTATTTTTTGGTACTTTATCACTATATCAAATATTTTTTGGTTTCAGCTCTATACTAATGATTCCGGCACTTATAGGGATTCCTTTTATACTATACTCTTTTTATTCACAAGCATTAGTAATAAAAAAGTGGTGTGCTGTATGTATCGCAATGGGATCTATATCTGTAGGATTAGCGGTTATTGCGGTGCTAAATTTATCCTTTGATATAAACCTTTATACTATTACCAATTTTATAATGATTTCTTCATTATTTACATTAGGATATTTATTTATCAAAGAAAAGATAAAAGACAATAAGGATTTTAAATCTGAAAACGTAAAACTTAATCATTTTAAAAGAGACGGACAGATATTCAATCATTTATTAAGTATTTCCGAGAAAATAAAAGATAATCAAAGTATTGAACACGAAATCATATTAGGTAATCCCGATTCAGAATTTAAGATCATTAGTCTTACCAATCCTATGTGCGGTTATTGTAAAGATGCTTTTGAAGGATATATGCGAGTAATAAAGTCTTTAGGCAAACAATTGCAGATTATCATTAGGCTGCGTGTTAATCTTGATAATGTAGATAATGAAGCAACACAAATCAGCTTGAGGTTATTAGAAATTTATACAGATGAAGGCCAAGAGAATTTTATAACTGCTTATAACGATTGGTTTAAAGACAGAACGTTTAGCAAGTGGATTCATAAATATAATAAGCCTTCTAATAAACCAGAACACTTGAAAGTTCTTAAAAAGCAATCAGAATGGGCAGATCAGAATGAATTGTATTATACTCCAGCTTCTTTAATAGGACATACTTTATATCCTAAAAAGTATAGCTATAATGAATTTTTTCATTTTATCAGTGTACTAGCAGAAAATCATAACGAAATGAATACTCAAAAAGAACAACCAGTAGAAATATCATAAAATATTCCAACTTGAACCAATATATATTACCAAAAACTCTAAAACTGGAAAGTGTTTATACACTGGACAGAGATCAACAAAAAATCATTATTAAGGGATCAATTCCTCTACCCTCAATTGATGATTATAGTTGTTGTATCACTAGAACACCGAAAGGTGGATATCTGGGAGACTGTAGCCATATCTAGGCATCATTGCATCTCTGGATAGAAAGGATCCGATTCTGGTTGGGGCTTATAATCAGGATCGAGATTATCGAAACATTCTTTTTTTTCACACACACTCAGAATATTCCCTGGAAGCTTCACATACTTTCAGGGGATATTTTTTATCCCTTTACGTCTAATGCATCTCTTAATGCATTACCGATAAGCATAAAAGCCATCACAAGGCTCATAATTCCTAATCCAGGAATAATTGCCAGATATGCTTTTCCTAAAATAATGTATGAGTAATGGTCCTTAATCATAGCCCCCCAACTGGGCATAGGTGGTTGCGCTCCGATCCCTAAAAAGCTTAATCCACTTTCTATAAGGATTGCGGCAGCAAAATTAGCTGCAGAGATCACTATAACGGGAGCTAAACTATTAGGGAGTACGTGTTTGGTAATAATCCTAAAATGATTAAATCCTAATGCTTTTGCTGCAGTAACATATTGCATCTGTTTTATTCCTAGAACCTGACCTCTTACTACTCTGGCAACCTCAACCCACATTGTCAAACCAACGGCCACAAAAACCTGCCAAAAACCTTTTTCTAATGCTACGGTTATAGCGATAACCATTAATAAGGTAGGAATAGACCAGGTAACATTAATAAACCACATAATTAAAGCATCTACTTTGCCTCCAAAATATCCTGCGATAGCTCCCAGGGTAATCCCTAACAAAAGAGAAATCAGAACAGCGACAAAACCAATAGAGAAAGAAATACGAATACCTACCAACATTCTACTTAACAAATCTCTACCATACTTATCTGTGCCTAATATAAAAGTTTGGGCTTTAATGTATCTTTCTCCAATCTGATCAGTAGTCAATCCTGTAGGGAAAGCACTCAATTCAATGCTTTTAGAAATTTCTATTAGCTCTCCTTCGCTATATGGTGATATTTTTAACACCCCATCTTCAAAATTATATGTATCAATAGGAATTTCAGTATCGGTATTTTTAATCCCTTTAAAAATACGGTTTAGAAAAGATTGATTTGATATATTCTTAGATGGAATGGTTAGCATTGTCACTTTAAAACCTGGTGGTTTAGAATGAATAGACAAATGCATTTGATTGGCATTTTGCGAATTATCAGGAGCAATAACATATGCAAAGATTGCTATCAAGGCGCAAGCTACAATAAACCAAAAACTCAAAACGCCCCAAAAATTCTTCTTGAATCTTTGGAGCGCTAGTTTAGTTAAAGAGTTTGACTTTATTTCTTGCATTAAAGCATGTTAGTTCTTTAGCGTAAGCGGATTTTTTGATCGGCGTATGTTGTTAATCTTCATGTCTTCTAAAACACTTAGTGCTTCTTCTACATAAACATCTTTACTAAGACTCTCATGCCATCTTTTTCTTTTTTCTGCCAATACTGTATCTTTTTTCATTAGCTCCATTTCGTATGGCAAAGATTCAAAACTAAGGGTAGTAGTGTAATCATCTATAGCTTCAAAACGCTTTGCTTGTTTTTCATTAAGCTCTATATTGGCTTTATATTTTTTGTAGTTAAGAGAATATACATCAACATCCCTTTTTTCTCGTACCCATTTGGCATTTTCTTCAATCAAACTTAACTGAGCATTTTTGGCCATTCGGGATTTACTATTGTTAATCGTTTGTTCAAAATCTATATAACCATCCCAAGCTGTATAGTCTGCAGCTGGTATCTTATCCCAAGGCAATGGGTTTTCTTGATCTTTTTCTCCAATATCTATATAGCTATAACGATCCGGAACTACTACATCACTTTTCACTCCTTCTAACTGTGTAGAACCACCATTAACTCTATAGAATTTTTGAGTAGTCAATTTTAAAGCTCCTAAGTCTCCAAAATCATTACTACGCATCCATCGGTTTAAATCCATTACATTCTGTACAGTACCTTTACCATAGGTTTGTTTACTTCCTATGATAATAGCCCTTTTATAATCTTGCATAGCTGCGGCTAAAATCTCAGATGCAGAAGCAGATAATTCATTAACTAAGATTACTAATGGACCATCCCAAAGGATATTTCTATCTTTATCACTTAATACTTCTGGAGATTCTCCTTTGGTTCTTACCTGAACAATTGGTCCTTTATCAATAAATAATCCAGCGATATCCACCACTGTTTGTAAAGATCCCCCTCCATTATCTCTAAGATCTATCACAAGACCTTCCATATCTTGTTCCTTAAGACGAATAATTTCTTGCTTGACATCTTTAGCAGCATTACGCTGATTATAATCCTCCATATTAAAATAGAACTTAGGAAGGTTGATAATACCATAAGCCTTATCTTTTTTATTTACAATAGAAGATTTTGCATAGGTTTCTTCCAGTTCTACGACATCTCTAATAATATCAATATTCTCTGTAGTCCCATCAACTTTCTTAACAGTTAATGTAACTTTAGTCCCCTTAGGGCCTTTAATTAAGCTTACCGCATCATCCAAACGCATTCCTACCACACTTACGGGCTCGATCTCATCTTCCTGCTTTACTTTCATGATCAAATCACCAACTTCTACTCTATTACCTCTCCAAGCGGGTCCACCAGAAATAATTTCGATAATTTTTACATTATCATTTTTCTTTTGCAGTCTAGCACCAATACCTTCTAATTTACCAGACATTGCAATATCAAATCTATCTTTATCTTGCGGTGCAAAGTAGTACGTATGTGGATCAAACTCTTCTACAATAGAATTGATATAAATTGTGAACCAATCTTTTCTTTCCAGATCATCTGCGAATTCAAAATATTCTTTTAACGAAGTTTTAGTAGTTTCTCTAGCTTCAGACTCTAAGGTCGCACCGGTCTTGCGAGCATAATCTTTATTTTTAGCAAGCGAATCTATTTGCTCGTCAACTTTATCATAATAGCTGGATAATGCATTAAACTTAAGCTGCAATCTCCATCTATCTTTCATTTCAGCTTTATTACTTGCATAAGACAAGCTTTCATAATCCGTATTAATAGATTCATCTTTTTCATAGTTAAATGGCCTTTCTAAAATCTCTTGATACAAACTACGTGCCTCTAACATTCTTTTCTGAAGACGCTCATAGGTAAGATTAAAAAAAGTAATGTTTTTATCTCTGATTTGATCATCAAGAAGTTTTTCATATTTCTTAAACTCTACAATATCACTCTTATAGAAATATCTTTTTAGAGGATCCAATGCATCGATATAATCTGCGAAAACTTCCTTAGAAAAATCATCATTCATATCCTTTGCATCATAATGCCCTTTACTTAACACATAACTTATTAAATCAATCAGCAACCTATCCTTATCCGGGTCATCATCAATCTTAGTGGTAAAACTACAGGAAGCAGCCGAAACTATAACGGTAAGCATCACAATCAAAAAACTCTTTTTCATACGCTTGTTTTAAATTTAGGGGTTCAGGCAAAATACATTAAAAATCGTGCCAATTACAGGTAATATTACTAATTTTTTCTTAAATGAACTAATTCTATTCTCTACTGTTACAGAACTTAACATTTGTCTACCTTATATTTATCATTTTTTACTATTATTTAAGAATTGAAAAGCTAAAAATTACCAAAAGGCATCTCTAAATTCTAATAACTCATTTCGTATAAAAAAAGTGTATTTTTACGAATGAAAAAAACTGACAAAATGACTCCAAAAAAACCACTAATCCTGGTGACTAATGATGATGGTATTACTGCCCCAGGCATCAGAGCTCTCATAAATGTTATGAATGAGATTGGTGAGGTTTATGTTGTCGCACCAGACAGTCCACAGAGTGGTATGGGTCACGCAATCACAGTGAACAACACTTTATATTGTGATCCAATTGTAATTGACAAAAATGCTCCACAAAAAGAATTTAGTTGCTCCGGCACACCGGCAGATTGTGTAAAAATGGCATCTCGTCAAATTCTGGATAGAATGCCAGACCTATGTGTTAGTGGCATCAATCATGGGTCTAACTCTGCTATTAATGTCATTTATTCTGGTACTATGAGTGCTGCGGTAGAAGCAGGAATAGAAGGAATACCAGCAATTGGGTTTTCATTACTTGATTATTCTATGAATGCAAATTTTGAGCCTTCGAAAAAGTACGTAAAAACTATAGTAGAAAATGTGCTTCAAAATGGATTACCCAAAGGAGTTGTTCTCAATGTCAACATTCCTAGTCTTGAAGCCGAGAAAATTAAAGGTATCAAAATTTGCCGACAGGCTAATGCACATTGGGTCGAAGAGTTTGATAAACGCATCAACCCTATGGGAAGAAAATATTACTGGCTTTCTGGAAAATTTATCAATGAAGATAAAGGAGAAGATACAGATGAATGGGCTTTACAAAATGGTTACGTATCTATTGTACCAACTCAATTTGACCTTACTGCTCATCATTACATACAAGAATTAAATAACTGGACATTACATGATTAAAAAAGAGATAATTATTGGCTTCATAACGGGTTTAATCGCAAATTCTATAGGTTTTGCGATATGTGTATTCATTTTTTCTGCAATAAGCCCGCAAGTTTCAACTTTTACAGGAACAATCGAAGCATCATTAAAAAATGATTCCTTTGGAAGTCTTATTGCTCTTGGAGCAATTCTTAATTTAATTATCTTCTTTTTATTTTTAAAACAAAATAAACCCTATCGTGCGCGTGGCGTGCTTCTTGCTACTTTGATAGCAGCAGTATGTATTGCAGTTAGTAAGTTTAGCTAATATGAAGAAAGGATAAGTTACATGAAATATTATCTTATTGCAGGTGAAGCATCAGGGGATTTACATGGCGCCAATCTTATGAAATCCATCCTCAAAAAAGACCCCGAAGCAGATATAAGGTTCTGGGGTGGTGATTTGATGCAAGCAGTCGGAGGAACCATAGTTGTTCACTATAAAGATCGAGCCTTTATGGGGTTTGTAGAAATTCTACAGAATCTTTTTAAAATACTTGGGTTAATTAAGCATTGTAAAAAGGATATCGAACAATATCAACCTGACGCCCTTATTTTTATTGATAACTCAGGTTTCAATCTGCGTATAGCAAAATGGGCAAAACCTAAAGGCTTTAATACGCATTATTATATCAGTCCTCAAATCTGGGCATCGAGAGCGGGACGCATAAAAACTATCAAAGCTACTATTGATAGAATGTATGTCGTTCTGCCATTTGTAAAAGATTTTTATGAAACTTATGAATATCCGGTAGAATTTGTTGGACATCCTCTTATTGATGCAATTTCTGATCATAAGCAGATCATGCCTGAAACCTTTAAGGAACAACATAACCTTGATGACCGTCCGATTATTTCTATACTTCCAGGAAGCAGAAAACAAGAAATAAAGAAAATGCTGGAGGTTATGCTCAGTGTAGTAGATGATTTTCCGGACTACCAATTTATTATTGCGGGAGCGCCAAGTCAGGATGCTTCGTTTTATGCTCCTTTTATCAAAAAAGAAGGTGTGCATCTGGTCATGAATCAAACTTATGATCTTTTAAGCCTCAGTAATGCTGCATTGGTAACATCTGGTACGGCCACACTGGAAACCGCACTTTTTAAAGTACCCGAAGTAGTTTGCTACAAGGGAAATTGGATTTCTTACCAAATTGCAAAAAGAATTATTAACTTGAAATATATTTCACTGGTGAATCTAATTATGGATAAGCCTGTGGTTACAGAATTAATTCAGAGCGATTTTAATACTAAAAAACTAAAAGAAGAATTAACTATTATTATAGATGATTATAAACGTGCAGTTATGTTTTTGGACTATTACGATCTAGAAAAAAAGCTAGGTGGCAAAGGTGCCAGCGATAAAACTGCCAGCCTAATTATAGAGACAATACAATAAATTCATCCCCAAAATGAAAAAAACACTTTTCCTACTAATTTCAATTGCTGCCATACTATACTCCTGTGGTAGTTCTAAAGGTAAGAATACCTCGTCTAGATCCAAAACTGGTAATGCCAGTTATGCATCATCTAGAAAAACACCAAAGAAAATCAAAAGCATTGTAAGCTATGCAAAAACTTTTAATGGTACTAGATATAAATATGGAGGAACCACTAAAAGAGGTATGGATTGCTCGGGGTTAGTATATACTTCTTTTAAAAAAGAGGAAGTCATTCTCCCAAGAACTTCCAAAGCGATGTCTACACAGGGTAAATCTATTTCCTTAAAAAAAGTATCCATAGGTGATTTATTATTTTTTAAAACTAATAAGCGTAAAAATGTGATTAATCATGTGGGGTTAGTCATTGATACCGGCAAAGGAATTAAATTCATACACGCCTCAACCTCAAAAGGAGTTACTATCTCCAGCCTTAACGAAAAGTATTGGAATAAGTGTTTTGCAGGAGTTAGGAGAATTTTGTAGAAGGGTCCCCTCTTCTCTTTTTTAATTATTTTTTCAAAGCCATTGTTAAATCGTTTTAAAAAACTTTAACTTTGAGATATCTTATTAAAAATTAGACTCATGGAATATCCATTAAATGCAGAAGCAGTAAAACAAGTTATTGATGCCAAAGTAAATGGGGAAGAATATGATGAGCAGCAGTTTATTTATTATCATCTAAATAGAAATCATTTTAACGTAAAAAAAGAAGTAACCACCTTAACTCATTATGTGAGTAATAAATATAGAGACAATAAAGGGAACCTCTGGGAGGAAGCTCCAAGGTATAAAAACTGGTATCATACCCCTGCATCAAGCTATTTTGGAAGCCTTATAGGTATGAAACCATATAGTAGAAAATTCCTTCGTCCGGATAATGAAACTGGTATTGGTGGAGAGTTTGAAATGATTATACGTCATGATGGAAAAAGAATTGATGCATTAACCCATGAAGGTTACCAGGAAACATATAATTTTGGAAGAACATCCAATTTTTCTTTACATAAACTTCTTGATGTAGATCCACATGGTCCAAACCCTGATTATACTGTCAAGATAGATACTGGAAAAGTAAATATTGTATCCCGAGAAATGAGGCAAACTCGAAGAGGAAGAAGACCTGTAAGATAAATGATTCCGAAACATTCCTTAAAGAAATGAATAGTTATAGTTCATGAGACTTCTTAACATTCCATTTCTTATTATTGTCGCTTCTACTTTACTTGGTATATTACTTGGTTATTATTTTCCAACCGAGATATATATTTTATTCATATCCTTTTTTAGTGCTATTATACTTTTAAGTATACTCTGGTATCGTTCTAAAAAAATATTCCGTAAAGGATTTTCCTTTAGTATGGCTACCATATTGATATTTATCACTTTTGGCGCTATTTTAGTTCAAATTCACAACCCTAAAAATGATGCCAATCATTATACCAATCTATTTACAAAGGAAAATCTTGTCAAAGAAAAAGGAATTCAATTTTACATTAAAGAAAGATTAAAACCTACTGCATACTATTACAAATATGTTGTTTCTATTATCATTATAGACTCCACTATTACTAAAGGCAATGTACTATTACAAATCCCTAAAGACAACACACAAAACATTCTGGATGTCGGAGGAATTTATACTTCATATACAAAATTAAGGCCTATCCCCCAACCACTAAATCCAGAACAATTCGATTATGCTAGATATCTGAGTACACAATATATATTCCATCAAATAACCATTACACCAGATAAACTTATAGATCATCATAATCCCAAAAAATCGATTTATAGACTTACAGATCAAATACGAAAACATATTAATTACAGGCTTTCGCAATATCCTTTTACATCAGAGCAACTAGCCATTATTAATGCTTTGATTCTTGGACAACGACAAGATCTCTCCCAGGAAACATTTAGCGAATATCGTGATGCAGGAGCAATTCACATCCTGGCTGTTTCAGGATTACACGTAGGAATTCTTTTGATCCTATTAAACATCTTGTTGAAACCTCTGTTGCGATTTAGAAAACATGGAAAGCTTATTATATTAATCCTCAGCATTATCCTGCTTTGGTGTTTTGCCTTTATGGCTGGATTATCATCTTCGGTACTCAGAGCAGTTACCATGTTTACTTTTGTTGCTATCGGGATGCATATCCGATCTAAAACCAGCACATACAATGCCTTGCTTATATCTATGTTTCTGTTGCTATGTTGGGATCCTTTACTTCTTTTTTCGGTTGGATTTCAATTGAGTTATTTAGCCGTATTTGCTATTATTTGGATACAACCTATTTTTGCAAAACGTTATGAGCCAAAAGGCTACATAGACAAGAAACTTTGGGATACATTTACTGTAACCATAGCTGCGCAGTTAGGAATATTACCATTATCCTTATTCTATTTTCATCAATTTCCGATATTATTCTTTATATCTAATTTGTTGATCATACCATTTTTAGGTGGTATTCTGGGGATTGGAATTATCGTTGTTATTGGGGCTACATTAGGATTATTACCCGATTTTTTAGCAATAACCTATGGTAGCATTATTGACACAATGAATACTATTGTAGGCTGGGTAGCCCATCAGAATAGTTTTATAATTACTAAAATCCCATTCTCCGGCATTTTACTTTTGCTTTTGTACTTTTTACTGATCACTTCGATGCTAGCGATTAAGAAATTTAGTTACCAAAGACTATATGAGATTGGCTTTGGTTTTGTACTATTGTTCTGTATTTTAATTTATGAGAAAAATCAATATAAAAAAACGGAAGAACTTATCATTTTTCATCATCAGCGCAATACCGCTTTAGGAGTTCTAGAAAACCAAAAACTGAATATCTATAGTAAAGACAGCATTCCTGATAAAACTAAAAACTTCTTATTTGATGAATATTGTATAACAAACAACGCTGAGTATACAACAACCCAACCCCTAAAGAATAGCTATCAATATAAAGAAAAAAATATCCTTATTATTGACAGCTCTGGTATCTACAACATTCCTAAACTAAAGCCTGATATTATTTTACTATCTAACTCTCCAAAAATACATCTGGATAGGGTTATCAATAGTTTACAACCTAAACAGATCATTGCCGATGGTAGTAATTATAAAAGTTTTATGCATCGATGGGAACTGACTTGCATACAAAAAAACATCCCTTTTCATCGCACTGATAAAAAGGGAGCATATATTTTAAAATAATAGTTATATACAAAACTTAAGCAGTAGTAACGCCAGAAAACTCTTCGTCTATATTTATCTTTGTAGCATCCGCCAGGTGATTATAAAAAACCCCCATCCCAGACATGGCGATCATCTCCATAATTTGTGGCTCACTATATCCTAATTTCATTAAGTGGTCAAAATCTTTCTGACTTGAGGATTTTGGGTCTTTAGACAATCGAACCGCATAGTCTATAGCGGCTTTCTCCATAGGATCCGCAGATTCAGGAAGAGTTGCGTTCTTTTTTAGAGATGCTATCTGCGCTTCTTCTCCACCTGCCATACTACAAAACACTTGATGTGCAATCTCACAGTACACACAATCTCTAGAAGATGAGATCGCAATCATAATCATTTCCTTTAGTTTACGATCCAATACTCCTTCTGTTAGAATATGTTGCATCACAGGGAATATACCTTTTAATGTATCCGGAACACTAGCCCATACCTTAAAAAAATTAGGAACAAAAGGCGCGTTTAGTTCTTCTTGTATCGTTGTAAACGTAGTTTCAACTTCTGGGGTCGTTTTAGCGTCATCAAGGATGGTAGATATCGTTTTCATGTAAACACAGGTTTTAAGTTGGATATTTAAAAATACTAAATGATCTTTTAATTACATAGTAAATCAAACCCGAATCTTATATTTATTATGTGAAAATATTCTGTGATAAGACCATTTCTTTAACTGATGTCACATTTTTTAGGACAAGACAATATCTTTACCTTCACTAGCAATGAGGCTGGCGGGAGCACCCAATCGGACACGGTAGGAGCAGCAGGGATACAAATCAATAGCCTGACTAGGGTGTTTTCCCTTTTATATCAGATATTTTGTTAAAAAGAATTTTTACCCAGATGTACTACACAAAAAAGCTGTTTTTCTATATGAAACATTTGACATTTATGTTATATCAAGAACTCATACCAATTAGCATCAGTAGATACTAAGACAACGTACAGATATAGCTCATAGGTCTCCTCTCCACCCAGAATTCCGCATGTACATATATTTGTCCTGAGATTATATGGCTTTACCGTCGAAACATCTCGGATAACACCAGCCCATTCTTTAAGGTCTTTAACTATTTAACCTGTAGTTGAAACACTATTTTTTGAGAGTCATTTCCCTCTGTATTAAAATTTAAATAATTGATTTTCAGTATTTTAATAACGATGAAAAATTATATTTTCTAAAAACTATTTTTCTAAAAACCATTTCTAATCTATATTTGACATCAACATCAATAACAGCATAGATTTGCTTTAGTTGATATTCCCTCACAATACAGTATCCCAAAAAATTAGTAATGCATCACAAAGATCACCCATCTATGGGGTAAGAAACAGATCACTGGCGCCAATAATTATTGTTTCTATATACGTGATCACAAACTAGTTTTTAGGATGAACTATCTTTTTTGAGTTCTCGCCTTGGGCGGGTTCTCAAAAAGAAGTTTCACTAACTGAATTTAGTATTCTTAAAACCACAACAACATGAAAAAGTTGAAACTACTAGCGCTTAGCGCTATAATTGCAGGATGTATTGTGTCTTGTCAGAAAGAAGATATTACCGTTGCAGAACCGCAGGAGGCAATCCAACAGCCTAGTAAGGCGCAATTGGATAAATTATTTAAAATGGGGGTTAATATTGACGATGTAAGCATCGAAGAAATTCCTTTGCCAGATGGAACCAAAGAGAAGTATCTCGTTTCAGGAGATATTACTTTACCAGTTAATGATTTGGATAAATATCTTGATCTGGGATCGTTAGAGGTTAATAGCAAGCAATACCGTTCTGATCATATCGTGGCACCACGATACAGAAACATTCGTATTCTAGGATGGACAGGTACAGGATATGAACTCACTCCAAGAATGAGAACCGCATTAATTTGGGCAGTAGCCAATTATAATGCATTGCCTAATACGCTTAATTTTACACTTACCTTTGGTACTAATCAATCACAAGCTGATATGGTAGTCTATCGAGTTCCGGGAGGTCCTGGAGGATCTGCAGGGTTTCCAACGGCTGATGGAAAGCCAAACAGGTATGTTCGTATCAATACCGGGCTTGATGTTCCTGCATACAGTCTTAATGTGATTGAGCATGTAATGGGACATGAAATTGGGCATTCTGTAGGGTTTAGACATCAGGATTGGTATAATCGTTGGAGCTGTGGTTATAACGGCCCTCTTCCTGCTGAACCCTCTGTTAACCCAGCAGCAATCTGGATACCTGGAACACCCTGGTCTCCATATGCAGATTCTATCATGCTAAGTTGTTTTACACCTAACGAAGATGGTGAGTTCACCAATTCTGACAAAGACGCACTGAATATATTATACTAACAATATATGTATTACACAAAAAGAAACTCCCTTTTCACGCAAATACTGAAAAGGGAGTCTTATGATTTATAGTTTCATGCTTTTAAAAAAAGTTGATAGCCTGTAGATCTTCTGCAACATATTCTACGTGTTCCACTTCATCCATAACATCTTTTATAATTTGATGGATCTCTGGGATTACTACTCGTGCTAATTTGGTAGGGCTATTAAAAAGAATACATATCCCTAAATCCTCATTAGGAAAAACAGCAACTTCACTTCTATAATTGTTCACATGTCCTCCATGATGTATCACAGTATTAAGCTCTCCTGAAAGATCATCTCTAAATTTATGAATACGCCATCCGTGTGCATAATGCGAGCTCACATAACCTGGCCAACGTTGATAATATTGCCTTCTACCTCCTACTTGGATTTGTGGGTTAAAAACTTCCTGTATTCCTTTAGCACTTAGCACTTCGGGATTATGACCTAATAAGAATTTCATCCACTTGGCCATATCAGTTGCACTGGCGTTCACTCCTCCTGCGGCAACGGCATTATAATACTTTTTATTAATAGGCAATGTTCTCCATCTGCCATATAATCGTTGATGAGGCATCGCTACATTATCTGATAACCCTAACTCTTCATAACTAGCAGATGCAGTACTCATCTGTAATGGATCAAAAATTCTTTCCTTGATCACTTCTCTCATCGGTTTTCCTGTAATTCGTTCAATAACTTCTCCACTTAGTGCAAAAGCAGCATTCTGATAGTTATAAATCGAACCCGGATTTTGTATTGGTAATACTTCTCTAAAACGTCCTGCTATAGTAGTTAGCGACAATCCATCTTCTACCAAGTTGGTAAAACTATGATACGGTAATCCCGAAGTATGAGATAGCACATTAGATATGGTAACATCTCCTGTTTGTTTTTTACTTGCTAACTGAAAATTAGGAATATGATCAATAATTTTATCTCCCCAATGTATCAATCCATCTTCTACATGGATACCTGTGAGTATACCACCAAATCCTTTAGATACTGACCCTATTCTAAATATGGTATTCTTATCAATCTGATCTTTCAACTTGGTATCCTTATTACCGAAACCATCTACATATATAATAGAGTCACATTTAACGATAGCAACGGAAGCTCCAACAATTTGATTTTTATCCAATGCTTTTTGAAAATACTTTTCTATAGCTTCTGCTAAAAGTATTTTATAAGGATCTGGCTTATGAATGGTTATCTCGGGTACAGTAGGTTGTTGTATCTGCTGTGGCATGCTAGCTATTGGTTCAGATTCAGAATGATTTGCAGATATAAAAGATATTAGCAAAACAAACAACAACATAGAGGGGACAGCTATGACTAGAAGTTTTCTCATAATTAAGTAACGATTCAAAACAGTATCTTAAACTTTGTCTATATAACAAATACATTTTCAAAGCAATACAGCTTTTGAATCAGATTTGGGTACTTATTTTTTGGTTTACGTAACAGTAACGCACATACGCTACATTAATTGTATGCTAATATAACAATTATAAGAAAAGACCTATAATTTTAAAGTAAATTCTCACAAATATTACCGATTAACCCTTAAAAATGTGATTTCAACCTAAATAAACATCTTAATTTTGCTAGGTTTATTTCCTTAATTTGATCCTATAGGAATTGGTGGAGGGCCTTCAGGTAGTATTGCTTTATATTGATAATCGCCTTTTCGCTCTTTGAATTCAATTTGGATATTTTGTATTAGCTTTTGATTTTCATAGAGGTCTACCATAGTCATTGACAAAGCCTTTGCGGCATGAACCATACCTTTATGACCTATCGACATTCCACCACAAGCTACTACAGCCCATGAATGCCAGGGTGTACCTTTTGGTGCAGTAGTCACTCCTAAACGTATTTCGGGAACCAGCCAACTTACATCCCCAACATCTGTGGATCCTCCTCCAGGATGTTCTTTGGTTTCTTCCATGGGTCGAACTTTGGCATCTATACCTTCTTTAGGCTTACCTGTGACTTCCTGAATGCCATGAGCAAAGGCAAGCTCTTTATCAGTATAGGTAATGTCACCCAGATATTCTAGATTCTTTTGCAGAGCTGCCCCTCCAGTTCGATTTACTAATACTTCGTGTAATCCCGATACCAATGAAATTTTATAATCTACATTAGCCATTATCGCAGCTCCCTCAGCCATTTTCTCAACTCGTTTCCAGACCTGCTGCATATCTTCTCTTTTGGTATCCCTTACCCTAACCCATAGTTTAGCATAATCCGGTACTACATTAACTACATCTCCTCCATGCTGAATGTGATAATGTATTCTCACACTTGGTTTGATATGTTCTCTTAAGTAATTGATTCCAGTAGTATACAATTCTAAAGCATCTACAGCACTACGCCCATTCCATGGATCACCAGCTGCATGCGCTGCTTGACCATTAAATTCTACTATGAAATCTACTAAAGCCAATCCACTCTGGACATTAGCCTTGATTTCATCACTAGGATGCCAGTCTAAACACACATCAAGATCATTAAACAACCCTTCGCGAGCCATAAATAATTTTCCGAAGAACTTCTCCTCTGCCGGAGTTCCATAGAATTTTATAGTTCCTTTTAACTTACCAGCAGCAATAAGATCTTTTATAGCTACTGCAGCTGCCAGGCTACCTACTCCAAATAAATTATGCCCACATCCATGGCCTCCTGCTCCTTTTTTTAAAGGTTCCTTAGCAGAGGTTGCCTTTTGTGAAATTCCCGGTAGAGCATCAAATTCTCCTAAGACTCCAATCACAGGTTTACCACTACCATAAGTTGCTACAAAAGCTGTTGGCATTCCCGCTACTGCCCTTTCTACAATAAAGCCTTGTGATTCTGCATAATCGGCTAATATTTTGGAAGATTCTTTTTCTTCGAAAGCCATTTCTGCCAGTGCCCAAATCTGATCACTCATGGTGATCATTTTTTCCTGTTGTTTTTCTACAGCAGCTATTACCGCTTTTTTATTGATACCAATTTTAGGTCTTTTCTGAGCGGTAAGACTAAGACTCATTAGAAAACTAATGAGTAAAATACTTGATCGTATCATAATTAAGAAGATTGTGAATTGTGTAGTTTGAAGATACTAAATAATTCTGGGTAACAAGAATAGTTGTCTATTTATTACCTTTTACCAAAACTAAAAACTCCCTTTTAATCAGATCATTAAAAGAGAGTTTCTATATTTTAAAAGATAATTAAGATTAATTTGAAAATGTGCCTACAAAAGATTTTTCATAGTCCTGCCAAGCTTCTGCTGTGGTTAGCTTTTTATAATCATTATTCTGAACCATTTTTAGATAAATCTCCAATTGTTTTGGAGTTTTAAAACCCACCACAGGAGTAATCAACTTACCATTTTCATCAAAAAAAACAAGACTAGGATATCCCGTAATTTTTAATGCGTTAGCAAAAAAGTGTTGACTGTTTCTACCTTTTCGGTTTGGATTATGATTAGGATTGGTATAGGTAAAATTATTATATCTAATCTCTTCTGTCCCTTCTGCATTAAACTTTACAGCATAGTAGTGTTTATTCACAAACTCCACCACGTCTTTATTATGAAAAGTTCTTTTATCCAACAATTTACATGGACCACACCAATCAGTATATACATCCATAAAAATCTTCTTTGGCTCCTTTTGCTGAGCTTCTAAAGCCTCATTCATTGTCATCCATTTGATCTCCTGTGCCTGGGCAAAAAAACACATCAGAAGTCCAAAAGTTAAAAGTAGGTTCTTCATTTTTTTAAGTTTTATCTATGAGTCGGAAACAAAAACCGTTCCTTATTTAAAATAACTTTACTCGTTTTGGGGAACGAGTAAAGTTATATATTATTTTATTTATCTAATACCATGCATCATTCTTAATAATGTTTTATTAAGAATTAACATTATAACTCCAGCTCCTGCAGGAATCACAGTAAACATTAAGAAGAAAATGCTCATTCCATATTCTTCTACAATAGGATCAATAAAACTACCTGTTACACCTGCCATTAAATTAGCGATAAAATTAGCTACAAACCAAATACCAAACATAAAACCAACAAGCTTAATAGGTGCTAATTTACTAACATACGATAAACCTACTGGTGATATACAAAGTTCACCCAACGTATGAAATAAATAGGCTAAAATTAAGAAAATCATGCTTACAGATGCAGTTTTAGCTCCTAATGGTATTCCCATAGAACCAAAAGCCAATATTCCAAAACCTAAACCTAAAAGCATTAATCCAATTGCAAACTTTACAGGACCTGTTGGATTATATTTACTTTGCCATATTTTAGAAAAAAGTGGCGCAAATGTTATAATAAAGAATGAATTCAGGATTCCGAACCAAGAAGCAGCTACCTCCGTTTTATCATCAGCAAACTCCCTTTGTAGCATCCATATCACAATTCCCCAGATAATTGCAAAACTTGTTCCCAATAAAATGTTTGATAAAGAGTACTTGCCAAATGTTTGTTTGAATAACAACATTAATACCCAAGTGATTATTAACATCGGCACTACAGTTAATACAGCATTAGAAATCTTAAAGATCATTGCGCCATCACCTTCAAGAACTCTGTTTGTATAATCTGAAGCAAAAATAGTCATAGAACCTCCTGCCTGCTCGAACGCCCACCAAAAAAATATTACAAAGAATGAGAAAACACCAATTACAATTAGTCTATCTCTGACTACTTTCGATTTTTTAGATTCATCAACCACCTCTTCAATCGCATCTTGAGCATCTTCTATAGAATCTTCTATTACATCATCCAAGTCTTCCATTTTCTTTGGCGAAAGACCAATTTTAGCAAATATTTTTTGTGCAAAATAGAATTGTAACATACCGAAGAACATAAAAATTCCTGCTAACCCAAATCCGTAGTGCCATCCAATTTTTTCTCCTATATATCCACATAAAAGAATTCCTAAGAAAGCCCCAGCATTAATACCCATATAAAATATAGTATACCCTGCATCTTTTTCCTTCCCCTGAGTTTTATATAATTGACCTACCATTGAAGAGATATTTGGTTTAAAAAGCCCATTACCTATAATCAATAATCCTAATCCAACAAAAAAGAAAAAGTCAGCGGTAACCTCAAACGCCATAGATGCATGTCCCAAAGTCATTAATAATGCTCCTAAAACCACAGCATTTCTATAACCCATTATTTTATCTGCAATCAAACCACCAAAAATTGGAGTAATATATACTAATCCAGTATACCATCCATAAAGCAATAAAGCATTATCTCGCTCCCATCCCCAGCCACCATCTACAATAGAAGCCACAAGAAATAAAACAAGCAAAGCACGCATTCCATAGTAAGAAAAACGTTCCCACATTTCTGTAAAAAAGAGAACAAAAAGCCCTGAAGGATGTCCTAAAACGGTTCTTTGGTTTATTTCTGAACCTCCAAATTTGAATTCCATATAAAAAAATTAAGTTAGTAAAATTTATAAAGTTGTTTAATTATAAGTTCTCTTTAATAAAGTTGGTCATCTTATTATACAGATGCAACCTTGTCTTACCACCATAAATCCCATGATTTTTGTCAGGGTATACTGCCCAATCAAAATCCTTATTGGCTTGCACTAATGCTTCTACCAATCGCATGGTATTCTGTACATGTACATTATCATCTGCACTACCATGAACTAAAAGAAACTTGCCTTTTAATCCGTTAACAAAATTGATCGGTGAATTATCATCATAACCTTTTGCATTCTCCTGTGGAGTCATCAAATATCGTTCAGTATATATGGTATCATAAAATCTCCAGCTCGTTACCGGAGCCACGGCAATTGCCATTTTAAAGGTATCCGGAGCTTTAAATAAGCAGTTACTAGACATAAAGCCTCCATAACTCCATCCCCAGATTCCGATTCTTGATGCATCAACATATTCTAAAGCTCCTAACTGTTTAGCAGCTGCAATCTGATCCTGAACTTCCAGATTACCTAAATCATTCTGTGTAGCTTTCTTAAACTTAGCACCTTTTAGCCCTGTTCCTTTACCATCTACACATGCCACAATATATCCCTGCTGAGCAAGCATCATATACCAGTAATCATTAGGATTATGCCACGAATTTCTAACCATCTGAGAGCCTGGTCCGGAATACTGATACATAAACAATGGATACTTTTTCTTGGGATCAAAATCTTTTGGCTTAATCATCCACATATTCAATGTTTCTCCATTAACTTCTATCGTAGAGAATTCTTTTGAACGAACATCATATTGCCCTAACTTATCAAGTATCGCCTTATTATTTTTGATTTCACGAACTACTTCTCCTGTTTCTGCTTTGTTTAATGTATACTCTCTTGGTGTAGTAGCACTTGAAAAATTATTTATGTATAGAGAAAAATCTGCACTAAACTCTGCAGTATTGAATCCTTCTTTAGTACTTAATCGTTTTTTATCCTTTCCATCAAGAGTAATAGAGTAAATATCACGATTGATATTTCCGTTCTCTACACCTTGATAGAATATTTTCTTATTCTTACTATCATACCCATAGTATGAGGTTACTTCCCAAGCCCCTTTAGTCACTTGATTTATGAACTCCCCTGTTTCCTTATAATGATACACATGGTTATATCCATCTTTTTCACTGGTCCAGATAAAACTATTATCATCTAAAAACGTTAAGTTATCTGTGATATCAATATAGGCTTCATCTTTTTCGTTAAGTACTACTTTAGGTGCTTTGGTCTTAGCATCCACAAAAATTAAATCCAGATTATTCTGATGACGGTTCATTACCTGTACACTCAAAACATCCGGATTAGTTGTCCATTTGATTCTAGGGATATAAAAATCTTTATAATCACCAAGTTTGATCTCATCCAAAGCCATTGCAGATAGATCTGCTACAAAAAGAGAAACCTTAGAATTCTTTTCTCCCGCTTTTGGATACTTAAATACTTCTTGTCGTTGATATAAATCCGTACCATATACATCCATTGAGAATTCAGGCACTTCTTTTTCATCAAAACGAATAAAAGCAATCTTATTGCTATCAGCGCTCCAGTCAAAAGCTCTTACAAAAGCAAATTCTTCTTCATATACCCAATCAGTAATTCCGTTAATGATTTCGTTTTTCTTTCCATCATCTGTAAGTTGCACTTCTTGTCCAGTGGTGAAATCCAACATATATAAGTTATTATCCAATACATAAGCCACCTTGTTCCCATTAGGAGATAGCATTGGTGATTGAATTTTTTTATCACTAATCTTAAAAATTGTTTGAGATGGTATATCAAAAATATGGTAGATTGCTCGTGTGGAACGGCGGAATATCTTTTCTACTTCGCTTGCCAACAGCACTCTATTCTCATCTTTACTAAAAGTATATGCCTGAAATGATTTTAAACCATCTAAATGGGAAGTGTTAACTAATGTATTTACTTTACTCCCGGTTGCATAATCATATACTTCTATGGTAGAATGCTCTCCTTGTTCTAAAACAGAATATTGTTTTCCGTTTTTCATAGAATGAAGCGACTGAAAACCTTCAGTTCTAAATGCTCCTCCCCATATTTCTTCTAAAGTAAATTGTTTATCCTGAGCATAGATCCCTACTCCTATGAAAAAGATAATTCCCAAAAACAATCTAGTTACCTTCATATATTTTAATTTTTCAAAAGTTAAACCTGCCTTTGCCAGCAGGCAGGTGAAATTCGCTAATACTCATACAAGTCTTTCAAACCCTAATTTCATAACTCATTTCGTGTAATTCTTATAAAATGTTAGCGCCAAGAATACTAAAAAATCTGCGAAAAATACAACAATTGATGTTAAATACCATAAAAACAGGAGTATGAAAACAATTATTTTTAACATATTAACAACAAAACATTAAAGAATCTAGAAATCAAAATGTTACTTCACTTTTACAGAAAGCAATGCATGATGTATATCACAAAACAGAATAGTATCTTTGAAGCGCATTAAATGAATTAACAAAATGGCTCCAATAGTTTCAGGGTTTTCTAAGCTTTCTAAGGATGATAAAATTAAGTGGTTAGCAGAACATCATTTTAGTAATGATAATAATGCTATCAGTATTTTAGAAACATATTGGAACTCGGACAAAAAATTACAGAGACTCCACGATGAGTTTACCGAGAATACTATCTCTAATTACTATTTACCATTTTCAGTTGCACCTAACTTCCTGATTAATGATAAACGATACACCATCCCGATGGCTATCGAAGAAAGTTCTGTAGTAGCTGCTGCCAGTAAAGCTGCAAAATTTTGGCAAAACAGAGGAGGATTTAAAGCCGAAGTATTATCAACCACCAAGATAGGACAGGTACATTTTACCTATAAAGGAGATTCTAAAAAACTAGAACAATTCTTTATTTCGGTTAAACCGAAATTCATTGAACAGGTAAAACATATCACCAAAAACATGGAGAAACGTGGTGGTGGTATTACCAATATTGAGTTACGAAATAAAACGGATGAAATCGAAGGGTACTATCAATTACATTGCAGTTTTGAAACGGTAGATGCCATGGGAGCGAATTTTATCAATTCGTGTTTAGAACAATTTGCAAAGACTTTGACAACTGAAGCAAAAGACTACGACTCCTTTTCTGATACTGAAAAGGAAATAGAGATCATTATGAGTATTCTATCTAACTATGTCCCTCAATGTTTAGTGAGTGCTTCAGTTTCTTGTAAAGTGGACGAATTACCTAATAGCGCTCAACTTTCGTCATTAGAATATGCGGAAAAATTTGTCAGGGCTATCCGTATCGCAGAAACAGAACCTTATCGTGCAGTAACACATAATAAAGGGATTATGAATGGTATTGATGCTGTAGTTTTGGCAACAGGAAATGATTTTAGAGCTATTGAAGCCGGCGCACATGCGTATGCATCAAAAAATGGAAGATATAGCAGTCTTACCCACGCAGATATCAAAGATGATATATTTACGTTCTCTATTGAAATTCCATTAGCATTAGGAACAGTTGGTGGGTTAACATCTTTACATCCATTAGTGAAATTGGCGTTACAACTTTTAGGCAAGCCTAATGCTAGAAAATTAATGGAAATTACTGCTGTCGCCGGACTTGCACAGAACTTTGCGGCAATTAATTCATTAATCACAACAGGAATTCAACAGGGGCATATGAAAATGCATCTGATGAATATTCTAAACCAATTTGATGCAACAGTCAACGAAAAGAAACAACTAATAGAATATTTCAAAACCAACACCGTTACTCATAGTGAGGTAGTCACTCAGATTGAGAAATTGAGACAATAATGCAAAAATCTTTCTATAGTCACGGTAAACTTTTACTCACTGCTGAGTATCTAGTATTAGACGGCACCAATGCACTTGCAATTCCTACTAAAAAAGGACAATGGTTGTTAATCGAAAAAAACGACTTAGATACCATTAATTGGAAAAGTTATGATGAACAAGGGAATTGTTGGTTTAAAACTAACTTCATTTTAGAAGATGGTATTCTTAAACAAGCTCAGGATCATGACAACAATGCCCTGAGTTCACCTGGCATAACAGAAACCTTAGTTTCAATTCTAAATGCTGCTAAAGAACTAAATCCTAATTTTTTAGCGGATCAAAAAGGATACAATATAGAGACCCGATTAGAGTTTCATCGCGAATGGGGGTTAGGCTCCTCATCTACCCTGATCAATAATATAGCCCAATGGGCTAAAGTCAATCCTTTTACATTATTAGAAAATAGCTTTGGAGGTAGCGGTTATGATATTGCTTGCGCTAAACATGATACACCTATATTATTTACACGTAGTGGCGATCAACCCATAATAAAAGAAGTTTCTTTTGACCCTCCTTTTAAGAAAAATATTTTTTTTATTTATTTAAATCAAAAGCAGGACAGTAAAGCCTCTATAAAACATTATCAATCTCTTCCTCTAAAAGAATATGATAAAGCCGAAGCTACAGCTAATGAAATTACTCAAAGTGTACTAAATTGTGAGACTCTTGATGAATTTGAGAAACTAATCAATCAACACGAAGAAATTATTTCTAAAATCATTAAAACACCTACTGTAAAATCAATTTTATTTTCTGATTATTCAGGCAGCATTAAAAGCCTTGGTGGGTGGGGAGGTGATTTTGTTTTAGCAACAGGCTCGTTATCCGATATGGAATATTTTAGAAAAAAGGGTTATGATACAATCATTCCATACAACGAAATGGCTTTATCATAAAGATTTTTTACCCTTAAAAGAAAAAAATAAATAAACGAAAAATATTTACTTAAAATTAATTGTAATTTTTCGTGATTTTTTAAATTTTATGTTGAGGAAGGTTCAATAATAGTTTAATTTTCATATTTAAAAAAGGTATTAAATATTTTAAGCTAAAAACATTAAAATCACCTTTTGAAATTTTCAAAAAAATTGTCCAAAATGAAAAAAAGAATTCTATTTACTACTGCCTTTCTATTATTTATAGTTCCGTTGGTTAATAGTCAAGTTATCTACAGTGATAACTTTAATGAAAACGTACTTACTGTAGAATCAACCTCTGCTTATTCCGCTTCATTATCTAATGACAATTTACTAATAAATGCCAATGGATCCGCTACTGCATATTCTGCTTTTTCTTATAACTTTCACAACAATGGCACCAATACTAGCACCAACGTTACGTCAACGCCAAAATTATATATAAAAGCAAAGGGCACGAGTAATCCTAATTTTAGAATTGATTTACAAGATGAAAATGATTTTGTTACTAACGCCAATAGTACATCGATACGGCTATCTAATGATTTTGAAATCTATGAATTAGATTATACCGGAAAGTTACAAGATGGAGGTTTTGGAGGAAGCACCTGTACTTCGGCAACCGCTCCTTGTCCTGTTGATTCCTCTGTTATAAATAGACTGGTATTCTTTGTTAACGATGCCCAAGGGGGATACTCAGGAACAATAGAAATCGACTGGATTTCTTTTGGAGAACCATTAGAAGCAATACCTCCTCCTTCTGCTTTTGATGTTCGTTATAATCAAGTGGTGTACTTAGTTGGAAGAGGTAAAACTATTAGTATTGCTGCAAACGGTAGTTTTAGTAACGAAGCATATACGATCCTAGATAATGCTGACAATGTGGTATTATCAGGAACTACTGGCACATCATCCTTATGGAGTGACTCTGGAGAACATATCGCTAACATAGATATTTCTGAGGTAAATACAGAAGGAACATATCGTTTTCAAATTGACTCAGAAGAAATTACTTTTAAAGTAAGTATTGATGGGTACGCAGACCTAAGAGAAGAAGCATTTAAATATTACTATTACAATCGTTCGTCTACAGCACTAGAATCAGCAAACGCAGGTGTATATGCTAGGCCAGCGGGAACTCCTGATAATATAGTCCTAGTACATTCGTCTGCAGCTAGTCCAGCGAGACCGACTGGAACAATTATTTCAGCACCCAAAGGTTGGTATGATGCAGGGGATTATAATAAATATGTAGTAAACAGTGGCATCAGCACATATACCTTATTAGCAGCTTTTGAACACTATCCAACAGAATGGGGAAGCTTACAATACAATATCCCTGAACAAGGTGGAGATCTTCCAGATATACTAGATGAAGTTTTATGGAACTTAGATTGGATGCTTAACATGCAAGATCCTAAAAGTGAAGGTGGTGATGGCGGAGTTTATCACAAATTGACTGCTAAAAACTTCTCGGGCAGAATCATGCCTGCTGCATATAATTTAGATAGATATGTAGTACAAAAATCTACCGCAGCCGCTTTAAATTTTGCAGCTGTAACAGCGGTTGCATCAAGAATATTTTCTGATTACGAAAGTGTTAGACCAGGATTTAGTGCTCAGCTAGAACAAGCTGCAAAAGATGCTTATGCTTGGGCAAAAGCTAATCCTGCAGTATACTATCAACAACCTTCAGATATAGGAACAGGTGTATACGGAGATAGTGATGTTACTGATGAATTTCGATGGGCAGCCGTTGAATTATTTATCACAACCAGAGAAAATACTTATCGAGATGATATTAATGTAAATTCCATCGGAGGCGGAACCCCAAGCTGGCCGTATAGTGATCCACTAGCATTAATTTCCATAGCTCAATATGCAACCAGTTTAGAGAGCTCTATTAATGTAACTACTGCCAATAACACCTTATTAGCTACAGCTGATCAACTAAAAGACCGAGTTAATTCTTCTCCTATGAAAATTACTATGGCCTCTAATGATTATAATTGGGGAAGTAATGGAGCAGTAGGCAACCAATTAATCTTACTGATAAGAGCATACGAGCTTACTAAAGATGAATCCTATTTGGATGCAGCTTATACAGCAATGGATTACATCTTCGGTAGAAACGGAACGGGTTACTCTTATGTAACCGGTTTTGGAGACAGACAAGTATTTGAACCTCATCACAGGATATCTGATGCAGATGGTATTTCTGCTCCGATACCAGGCATGATTGTAGGCGGGCCACAAAACGAAAACAATCCGGACACAGGAGATTGTACAGGCTCTGGGGTTAGTTTCCCATCGAATCTGCCAGCTTCAAAATATGTAGATCACTGGTGTTCTTATTCTACAAACGAGATCACCATTAACTGGAACGCTCCTTTGGTCTATGCAATGCATGCTTTAGATTTTTATCAAAAAAAAAACATCACTCTATCAGTAGATGATTTTGAACCTGTTTCTGAGTTATTTAAAGTATTTCCAAATCCAACGAGCAGGCTTTTAAATATTAAATTACCTAAAAATAATGCTAATGCTACATTGGAATTATATTCAATTCAAGGAAAAAAAATAATTGAAAAGCAGTTAAATAATGAAGAATCCAGCATCAATATCAGTAATTTAAACTCTGGTTTATATCTAATAAAAGTTTTTGGAGATAATAACACTTATACTTCCAAAATAATTAAAATATAGGGTCAATTATTTAAACAAAAAAACCTCAGCTTTAACAAAACTGAGGTTTTTTTTATATGTGATAGTTATCAAATATTTATAGTTCTAAAGCTTTAGTTACATTATTATCCATTAGTAATTCTACCGGATTTTCTAATGCTTCTTTTACCGCTACTAGGAATCCAACAGATTCTTTACCGTCGATTATTCTATGATCATAAGATAATGCTACATACATAATTGGCGCTACTACGATCTGACCATCTCTTACGATTGGACGTTCTACAATATTATGCATCCCTAAGATTGCACTCTGTGGTGGGTTTATGATAGGTGTCGATAACATACTACCAAAAACTCCTCCGTTAGTAATCGTAAACGTTCCTCCTGTCATCTCATCAACTGTAATCTGACCTTCTCTAGCCCTGATCGCTAAACGCTTTACTTCAGACTCTACTCCTCTAAAACTTAAGTTTTCTGCATTTCTGATTACCGGAACCATTAATCCTTTGGGTCCTGAAACAGCAATACTTATATCCTGAAAGTCATAAGAAAGCATTTCTTTTCCATCAATCATAGAATTTACAGCAGGGAATAGTTGTAATGCTCTTACACAGGCAAGAGTAAAGAAAGACATAAACCCAAGACTCACTCCATGTTTAGCTTTAAACGTTTCTTTATACTCACTACGAAGATCAAAAATAGGCTGCATATCTACTTCGTTAAATGTAGTCAGCATTGCAGTCTCATTTTTTACTGAAACTAAACGTTCTGCTACCTTACGACGAAGCATAGATAATTTAGTACGAGATTCTCCTCTACTTCCAAGTCCAGGAGTTCCCATAGACGGTTTTGCATCTATCGCATCCGCTTTAGTAATACGTCCATCACGACCAGTACCTTTTACCTGAGAAGCATCAATACCCTTCTCTGCCAGAACTTTTTTAGCAGCGGGAGAAGCTGTTCCTGTAGCATATGTTTCAGTTTTTGCTGGTGTAGGCGCCGGAGCCTCTACTTTTTTCTCCTCTACTTTAGGTGCTTCGGCAGCTGGAGCAGGTTTTGATTCTCCTCCTACAGGTTTTGCGGCATCTGTATCAATAAGACAAACTACTTGTCCTACAGCCACAGCATCACCTTCTTCTGCCATTAGCGTAATAACGCCACTTGCTTCAGCGGGTAATTCTAGTGTTGCCTTATCACTATCAACTTCGGCAATTGCCTGGTCTTTTTCTACATAATCTCCGGTTTCTACAAGCCATTGAGCAATTTCTACTTCTGTAATGGACTCTCCCGGTGATGGGACTTTCATTTCTAAAGCCATAATTCTGAATTTATATCCTTTTATATGATTTCCTTCGGAAACTTTTTAATCAATCGTTACTTACTAATTTATCTTCTTTGATTGTTTTTGGTTTTATCAAAAACATAATCAATTACTTCTTGATGCCTGCGCTTAGATCTGGTAGCACTACCTGCAGCAGGAGCACCATAAGGTCTTCTACTTGCAAATCTAAAGTTTTTTGCATCATCATAATGCATCAACATATGACTCAACGCTCCCATATTACGAGGTTCTTCCTGAGCCCAAACTACTTCATCAGCTTTATATTTCTTCACGAGCTTATCCATTTCAGTAGCCGGTAAAGGAAATAACTGTTCTAAACGCACTAATGCCACATCTTTTCTACCCAATTTTTCTTTTTCAGCTAAAAGATCATAGTAGAACTTACCTGTACAGAATACTAATGTTTTTACATCTTTTGCTTTAGCTTCTGGATCATCAATCACCGTTTGGAAACTTCCATCAGTAAAATCTTCTACTTTAGAAAGCACTTTTGGGTGACGTAATAAACTCTTAGGAGTAAATACTATTAGCGGTTTACGGTATTTAGCCTTCATCTGTCTACGCAACAAATGAAACATATTGGCTGGTGTAGTAACATCGGCAATAAACATATTATCCTTGGCGCATAGTTGTAGATATCTCTCCATTCTACCAGAAGAATGTTCTGCACCCTGTCCCTCATAACCATGTGGAAGTAACATCACTAAACCGTTCTGTAATTTCCATTTATCCTCTGCTGATGAAATATACTGGTCGATCATAATCTGAGCTCCATTACTAAAGTCTCCAAATTGTGCCTCCCATATTGTTAATGTATCAGGGCTTGCCATTGCATATCCATAGTCAAAACCTACTACCCCGTATTCTGAAAGTAATGAATTATAAATATAGAAATCTCCTTGATCTCCATTAAGATTGTTTAGCAACAATACCTCTTCTTCACTATCCTCTACCTTAACCACAGCGTGTCTATGTGAGAATGTTCCTCTTTCTACATCCTGACCACTCATGCGCACATCAAAACCTTCTTTCAGTAAAGAACCATAAGCTAATAATTCTCCCATAGCCCAATCTAATTGATCTGTTTCAAAAAACATTTTATGTCTTTGATCTATCAACCTTTCGATCTTACGCAAAAACTTTTTATCCGACGGTAGTTTTGTAATTACCTCAGCAATCTTGGTCAATTTATCTTTTGGGTAGGTGGTATCCACTACTTCCATCATCTCGTCTTCCTGTACTCTTTCAAAACCTGCCCATTCATCTTGCATAAATGGGGTAATGACAGTTTTCTCTACCTTTCGAGAATCTTCTAATTCTTCCTCTAATGAAGCTTTATATTCTTTTTCCAGTTTAGTTACATAATCCTTGTCAATAATACCTTCTGAAATCAATTTTTCGGCATAGATATCACGTGGATTTTGATGTTTTGCAATCGCTTTATATAATTTAGGTTGTGTAAAACGAGGCTCATCGCCTTCATTATGACCATATTTACGATATCCTAATAAATCAATAAACACGTCTCGCTTAAAAGTCATTCTAAAATCTAACGCAAAATTAGCCGCGTGTACTACTGCTTCTGCATCATCAGAATTCACATGCAATACAGGGGATAAAGTCACTTTACCTACATCTGTACAATAGGTAGAAGATCTGGCATCTAAATAATTAGTAGTAAACCCTATTTGATTGTTTACCACAATATGAATTGTTCCACCAGTTTTATAACCATCCAGCTTAGCCATTTGTACAATTTCATATACTAGACCTTGACCAGCCACCGCAGCATCCCCATGCACAACTATTGGTAATACTTCTGATGTATTTTCTTGATAGTGTCGATCTTGTTTCGCCCTCGTAATTCCTTCTACAACCGCACCAACAGTTTCTAAGTGAGATGGGTTTGGAGCAATATTCATGTTTATTGCTTTGCCAGAATCGGTTGTTCTTTTAGAAGTCCAACCCAAGTGATATTTTACATCTCCATCAAAAACAGCTTCTTCATAATCCTTACCGTCAAATTCACTAAAAATATCTTTTGGACTCTTTCCAAAAATATTAGTCAGCGTACTAAGACGTCCACGGTGAGCCATCCCCATTACAAATTCTTTTACTCCCAGATCAGCAGCTTTTTCTACCAAAGCATCCAACGCCGGAATTAAAGACTCTCCTCCTTCTAATGAAAATCGTTTCTGCCCAACATATTTAGTATGCAAAAAACTTTCGAAAGAGACTGCTTGATTTAGTTTTTTGAGAATGTGTTTCTTTTGATCGGCAGAAAACTTTGTTCTATTGGTATTAAAATTAACCCTGGCTTGTATCCATTCACGTTCTTCTGGATTACGGATATACATATATTCTATTCCAATAGAATCACAATATATCTTTTCTAGATGAACTACAATATTACTCAAAGTATTCGGGCCAATACCAATGATCTCTCCAGCACTAAACACGGTATTAAGATCTCCCTGACTTAACCCAAAGTTCTCTATAGCTAGTGTTGGAGTATATTTTCTTCGTTCTCTAACCGGATTGGTTTTGGTAAACAAATGACCTCGAGTTCTATAAGCATCAATCAATCTAACCACCTGAAATTCTTTCTGAACACTCTCAGGCACCACTACCGTACCTTCGGATTGTTCAACATATTCAGTTTCTGTTGATCCATTAGAACTTTCTACACCAAAATCAAAACCCTGAAAAAAAGCTCGCCAACTAGGCTCTACGCTATCCGGGCTTTGCAAATATTGATCATATAAATCTGCAAAAAATGCGGTATTAGCCGCATTCAAAAATGAATATTTATCCATATGTAAGTATTCAATCGTCCTTTTAATGACAAAACGCCACAAAAATACAACAATTACAATATATTAGACATTGAATTTTCTATATTTATGTAATAATTTTTTAGAATTTTAACAATGAAAGTATACACTCTTCAAAATAAGAAAATCGTAATTTTAGTCGCTTTTATTATGTTTTCCTTACTAAAAATAGAAGCACAAGAAGAAAATTTTTGGTCTCATGTAAGATTTGGAGGAAATATTGGAATTGGATTTTCTGGAAATACCTTTAGCGGAGTCATTGCACCTTCAGCCATCTATGATTTTAATAACCAATTCAGCATGGGATTAGGTGTTAATTTTGGGTATACTGATGGGCTTAATTTTACCGCTACCAATTATGGTGCAAGTATCATTACTTTATACAATCCTTTTCCTTCATTACAGTTATCTGCAGAATTCGAGGAAATGGGGGTGAATAGAACTATAGAGTTTGATAATGGTCCTGACATAGATGAAAACTATTGGTACCCTGCGTTATTTGTTGGAGCTGGATATCGAGTAGGTTTTGTAAGTGTCGGATTAAGATATGATGTACTCTACGATGAGGACAAAAGTATATATGCCAGCGCTTACGCTCCTTTTGTAAGAGTGTTCTTTTAAAAAAACATTGTTAACCCCATTTTGTATCACACTTTTATAGTTTGAAAATTCCCCAAAACCCTCGCCAACAGAAGGTTTCAACACTTCATTTATTCTATTTTTTATATATTTAAACTGTTATTACCCAAAGATCTATGTTATGAGACCCCTTATTTTACTAATCTTATTTTGTAACTTAATTGCTTGTTCGGGTTCTAAAGAAACAACTTCTACTTCACAAAAATACAACCGCAAGGCAGCCAAATTAGTTACTATAAAAAATGCTCCACCAGGTATAATAGATAATTCTCCAAAAACTTTAACAAGAGTCAATGAGGTTCTTGAGAAACACACTAAATTTTCTTTAAATGATATTGCCAGGTCCGAGGTTATAAAAACAAAAACCGGTTATTGGTGGAGATTTCTTAATACGAGAACAGGAGAACGTTTTATTGTCACAACTGATCCAAGTTTTAATACCGTAAATATTCAGAAAAAATCTAGAAATAGATCTTAGTATAGGATTATGGATTCATATTGTTTCTATACCATACTTTTTGCCACTCTCGTTTCAAAATTAGATATGTGGCGTACTCAGCTATATCCTGAATATCTTCTAGATTGCCTTTCCTGACTTCGTTTTCAGAAACATCAACGGCATACAAAAAACTCACATACTCATTAAAACTGTATTGCAACTTCTCGACAAGAAGACTCTGTATTTCCCTAAAGAGGTCTTTTGGCTTTGAATTCTTTATATTATAATCAATTCCTGAGCGATTCAAATCTTTCTGAATTTGTAATAAAAACTGTGGATACAGATCTGATCCAGATAGCTTATCTACGAATTTTTGGATTGATACAAGATTATACTCTTTAGACACTTCTATTCATTAAGTTTTCTCCAAACAATTTTAGCAATTGTTTCTTTTCATCAGCAATTGATAACTCATCCAATACTGCAAAAGCTTCTTCTGTATATTTTTCAATTTCTGATCGGGTTCGATCTTTGGCTCCTGTACTTTCAAAAAGGCTTTTCACCGTATGTATCTTTTCTGTTGGATCTTCCGGACTTAAAGAAAATAATCCTTCCAGCTGCTTTTGTTCGTCTTTAGAAGCATATTCTAACGCTTTAAGATATAAAAAAGTCTTTTTATTCTCTATAATATCTCCTCCTACTTGTTTTCCAAAAGTTTCAGGATTACCAAAAGCATCCAAATAATCATCCTGAAGCTGAAACGCTAATCCTAACAACCTCCCAAAATCATAGATTGACTCTCTACAATTTTCAGATGCTTCGGCAATAATAGCACCCATTTGCATAGCCGCACCAACCAAAACCGCCGTTTTATATTCTATCATTTTTAGGTACTCAGGGATGGTGACATCGTCTCTTGTTTCAAAATCAATATCGTATTGCTGTCCTTCACATACTTCTATAGCAGTCTTGGTAAACAATTTTGCTAGTTCCCTAAAAGTATCTCCTTCGTAACTTTCGAAGAGTTGATATGCATTGATCAACATAGCATCCCCAGAGAGAATACCAGTATTAATATCCCATCTTTCATGAACGGTTTCTTTACCTCTACGCAAGGGTGCATCATCCATAATATCATCATGAATTAAAGAAAAGTTATGAAAAACTTCAATTGCTAAAGCTGCATCTAATGCTTTTTCATACGAACTTCCAAAAATCTCTGATGCCATTAACACTAGAGTAGGTCTTAACCTTTTTCCTCCTAGGTTGAGGATATATGAAATGGGTTCATATAAGTTTTTAGGTTCTTTTGTTTTGTTTTTTTGGGAAAGATATTCTAAAAAATAACCCTGATAGTCAGAAATTGTGTGCACAATAATTTTTTTTGTGCTAAAGTAAAACAAAAATCACAAAGCTTATCTTAAAAACATTTGTCCAAATAATATTTATGTTTTCGTCTTATTAGTATGTAAATCACAAATAAAGAGTTTAAAAGTGTTTCCTCTTATGTAAAGCAAATATTAATGTTTACCACATCTATGTTAAAAAACTGTGAAACTTAGGAAACTTTTAATGTTTTTAAAGTTTCCTCTTGTACATTTGCACGAAATATTTAAGTCCCTTAATGAAAGAAAAAATAATAGAGAAAGCGAATGATATGTTTTTAAACTTAGGTTTTAAGAGCGTTACTATGGACGATCTTGCATCAGAAATGGGGATCTCTAAAAAAACTATCTATACTCACTTTCAGAACAAAACTAAGCTAGTAGAGGCTACAACCGATCACCTATTTTGTACAATAAGTGATGGTATAGATGCCATTTTAGAAGAAAAAAGAGAACCAATCGAAGAATTATATGCTATCAAAGCTTTCGTAATGTTCCACCTAAAAGATGAAAAAACATCGCCTCAATATCAGCTTCAGAAATACTACCCTAAAATACACAACAATTTAAAGGTAAAGCAATTTGAAGCCATGCAAGAATGTGTGATCGAAAACCTGGAAAGAGGCATCAAAAAAGGGGTTTTTAGAGAAAACATAGATGTCGAAATTATATCGAGATTTTATTTTGTGGGAATGATAGGAATTAAGGATCAAGAAATGTTTCCGAGACAAGCATTCCCTGTATCAAAATTGATGACAGATTATCTAGAATACCATATACGAGGTATTGCTACTGAAAAAGGATTAAATATTTTAAACAATCTAACAAAAGAACAATAAATTATGAGAAACAACCTTTGGTCATTTTGTTTCTTTTGCTTATTCTCATTATTAACTTTTGCCCAGGAAACTCCTGTTTCCTCGCAATATTCATTCACCTTGGATGAAGCGATAGAATTTGCATTAGAAAATAGTTACAAAGCAATTAATGCACGACGTGATGTTGCTAAAGCCTTAAAAAGAAAATGGGAAGCCACTGCAGAAGGTCTACCACAGATTGATGGCAAGATCGATTATCAAAATCAACTAAAACAACCCGTGACTGTTTTACCTGGAGAGGTAGTAGGTGAAGAACCCGGTACATTCGTTCCAGTAATTTTTGGAGTTAAACAACAAGCTACAGCAACAGCTACATTAAGTCAAACTATTTTTGACGGTTCCTACCTAGTTGGGGTCGAAGCTGCTAAAAGCTTTTTGCAATTCAGCAATGATTCAGAAGAAAAAGCACAACTAGAGGTACGAAAAAGTGTTATCAATGCTTATGGTAGTGTTTTAGTTTCTGAGGAAAGTGTAAAAATCCTTCAAAACAATCAGAAAACTTTACAAAAGAATTATGATGAGGCTAAAAAAACTTTCGAAAATGGTTTAAACGAAGAGGAAGATGTAGAACAGTTACAAATAACTTTGCTTCAAACCACTAATCAGTTAAACAATGCAAAACGCCAGGAAAAAATTGCTTTGCAGATGTTTAATCTGACTATAGGAGTAGATGTAAACTCTAACACCGTTTTATCAGATGATCTTGATAGCTTAACAATGAAAAATATCGATCGTTCAGCCACAACTTCTAATTTTAACATAGAAAATAATGTAGATTACAAATTAGCCTATTTGTTTACCGAACAAAGAAGACTTGAATTAAAACTGGAAAAAAGTAGAGCATTACCTTCTATATCTGCATTTATAAATTACGGTACTGCGGCTTTTGATAATGACTTTGTGTTTTTTGAAAATAGTACACCTTGGTTTCAATCTTCTATTTTAGGAGCAAGCATTAATATACCAATCTTTAGTTCCTTAAAAAGAAGCGCAAAAACACAGCAAGCCAAAATAGCGCTAGAGCAATCTAAAACTGACTTTATGGAAGCCCAACAGCAAATACAGCTTCAATATAACTCTACCGCTAGTGACTATCAGCTTGCTATAGAAACTTATGAAACCACAAAACAGAATCTTGCATTAGCCGAAAGAATAGAAAACAAAAATCAAATTAAATATACAGAAGGACTGTCAAGTAGCTTAGAGCTAAGACAAGCGCAACTACAGTTATACGGCGTACAACAAGAAGTATTACAAGCTATGCTTGGTATTATAAACAAAAAAGCAGAATTAGAAACGATCATAAATACACCAAAAAATTAATCACCACTATGAAAAAGTTACTTACTATAGTATCCATATCTATACTTATCATATCCTGTGGGCAAGACACTTCAAAATCTATTGATAAAGTTATCGAAAAAGGTAACTTAACTGAAATACGTGCCAAAAGACAAGAGATTGTTGATAAACAGCAAGAAATTGCAGACCAGTTAAATACATTGGATAAAGCGATTGCTTCTTTAGACACAGTTCAAAAACTTCCTTTAGTTACCACAATAACTGCTAAAGACACCTTGTTTAATCATTATTTAGAATTACAAGGAAATGTAGAAACCAAAAAGAACATTGTTTTATATCCTGAAACCCCTGGAACTTTAACTCGAGTATATGTTAAAGAAGGTCAACGTGTAACAAAAGGTCAGATTTTAGCTAGAATTGACGATGGAGGAATCAGCCAACAACTCTCACAAGCAGAAGTTGAAGCACAATTAGCCAAAACTACCTATGAACGTCAAAAAAAGTTATGGGAACAAAAAATAGGTTCAGAGATTAAATACTTGCAAGAAAAAGCCGGATACGAAGCAAAACAAAAAGCAGTTGATCAAATCAAAAGACAACTAGCCAAAACTACGGTAAATGCACCATTTTCAGGCATCGTAGATAATGTGATGGCAGAACAAGGAAGCGTCGTTGGTAATCAGACAGAACTAATTCGTATCGTTAATCTGGATGATATGTATATAGAGACCGAAGTTCCTGAAAGTTATATTGCCACAATCACCGTTGGCAAAAAAGCTCAAGTCTATTTTCCTGTATTAGGAAAAACTATAGATACCAAAGTTCGTCAAGTAGGAAACTATATCAATCCTAACAATCGTTCTTTTACCGTGGAAGTAGCCGTTCCAAACAAAGAAGGAATCATTAAACCTAATCTTACAGCTAAAGTTAAGATCAACGATTACACTAGCGAGAAAGCCATTTTAATCCCGCAGAGCATTATTTCTGAAAACTCAGAAGGTGATCAGTACACCTATGTTACTTCAGGAAAAGATGCTAAAAATGTAGCTGAAGCTAAAAGAGTAATTGTACAAACGGGAAAAACACAAGGTGATTTGATTGAAATTCTTAATGGTATCAACAATGGAGATGATATCATTAGCGAAGGTGCCAGAAGTGTAAGAGATGGTCAAAAAGTAGAAATCATAAACTAAAGCCTTATGGAAAAAGTTAATAACAACAAAAAAGTAGATAAGGAGTTTAGATTATCCTCTTGGGCAATAGACAACCCAACAACTATCTATGTAATGATTGCTATATTTTTGGTATTAGGTCTTTCTGCATATTTCTCCATGCCAAGAGAAAACTTTCCGGAGATTAACGAAACCAAAATATACATAAGTGCCCCTTATCCCGGAAATACGGCCGAAGATGTTGAACGTTTGATTGTAGATCCTCTCGAGGATAAATTAAAAAACGTAAGCGATGTAGTCGAAATTGTATCCACTTCTCAGGAAGATTATGCGATTATCACAGTAGAATTTGATGAAGGGCTTACCATTCCAGAGGCAAAACAACGAGTAAAAGATGAAGTTGATTCTGAAAAAGCGAATGAAGATTGGCCAACCTTTAATAATGCTAAAGTAGAACCTGATGTTTTTGACTTAAGTATTTCTGAGGAAACCCCGATTATGAACATCAACATTACTGGTGATTATCCAGTTGACAAGCTAAAAGAATATGGAGAATACCTCGAGGATGAGATTGAAGATCTTCTGGAGATCAAAAAAGTAGACATTCGTGGAGTTCAGGAAAAAGAAGTAGAAGTTGCAGTTGATATTTATAAGATGATGGCTGCAAAGGTAAGCTTTGATGATGTCCTTAATACCATCAAGAATGGAAATGTAACCATGTCTGCCGGAAATATGATCACTAGTGGACAAAGACGTACGATACGAATTCTGGGAGAAATTGATAGACCTACAGAATTAGATGATTTTGTAGTAAAATCCCAGGATGGAGCAGTATATTTAAGAGATATTGCAAAGGTTAGTTTTAAAGAAGAAGATCATACTACATATGCCAGGGAATTTGGAGATAATGTAGTAATGCTGGAAGTAAAAAAACGTTCTGGTAAAAATATGGTTGAAGCTGCTGAAAAGATAAATCTAATTGTAGAAGATGCTAAAGAAAATGTGTTTCCAACAGATCTTAATATCAGTATCGCTAATGATCAATCCTCAAAAACCATTAATCAAGTAGATGACTTGGTAAACAACATTATTTTTGGGATTATATTGGTAGTAGGTGTTCTACAGTTCTTTTTAGGATTCAGAAATGCACTATTTGTCGGATTTGCAATCCCTATGTCTATGTTTATGTCCTTTATGATTTTATCCTTATTAGGATACACCATGAATACCATGATCTTATTTGCTCTAATTATGGGATTAGGAATGCTGGTAGATAATGGAATTGTGGTGGTAGAAAATGTATATCGTTTGATGGAAGAAGAGGGTATGTCTCGTATTGAAGCTGCCAAAAAAGGGATTGGTGAGATAGCGTTTCCTATTATTATTTCTACTGCAACTACCATTGCCGCATTTGTTCCTCTTGGGATGTGGCCAGGAGTAATGGGTGAGTTTATGATTTATTTCCCTATAACACTTTCTGTAGTATTAGGATCCTCTTTATTTGTTGCCATTTTTATCAATTCTATGTTGGTATCAAGATTTATGGAAATTGGTGAAAAAGTATTAACCAGAAAGCAACTTATCCGTCTAAGTCTTATACTTGGAGGATTCGGGACTTTTATCTTAATATTTGGTGGACAGGTTCGAGGTCTAGGAAGCTTAATGATCTTTACGGCAATTATGTTTTGGTTGTATCGATATGCATTAAAAGGAGCAGCAAACTTCTTCCAAAGAAAGACTTTAGTTTGGTTAGAAACCAAATATCAAAACTTTTTAAGTTATGCACTAAAAGGTTGGAGAGCCTATGGGTTTGTTGCAGGCACTTTCTTATTGCTTTTTATCGTTTTTGCTATGTTTGGTGCTTCAGTAGGCAGTCAACGTACCAAAATAGAATTTTTCCCTGATAACAAACCTAATCAGATTATTGTTTATATCGAATATCCACAAGGTACAGATATTGATAAAACCAATAAGATTACTGAGGATATTGAGAAAAGAGTATATGCTGTGATCAATGATCAGGAGTATGTTGAAGGAGATGATTATAACTTCTTAGTAGAAGCTGCAGTTTCTCAAGTCGGAGAAGGTGCAGGTAATCCTCAGACTGATGGAGGAAGTAACGCAGAAATGCCGCATCGCGCTAAAATTATAGCTGCAATGCGCGAATATAAATTTAGAAAAGGAAAAGATTCTGAAGTATTACGTCAACAGGTTCAAGAAGCATTAAAAGGAATTTATCCCGGAGTAGCCATTTCGGTAGAAAAAGATGCTGTCGGACCGCCAGCAGGATACCCTATTAATATTGAAATTGAAGGTAATGATTATGATGAGTTAATCAATATCGCAGAACAGATGCGAAACTTTATTAATGAGAAAAACATTCCAGGAATTGAGGAATTAAAAATAGATGTTAATAAAGGGAAACCAGCAATGCAAGTAGTAGTAGATCGAGAAAAAGCTGGAGAACTTGGTGTTGCTGCCGGTCAGGTCGGTAATCAACTACGTCGTTCTATTTTTGGAGAAAAAGCTGGTGTCTATAAAAAAGATGGTGAAGATTATGATATTTATGTGCGTTTTAATGAAGAAAACAGATATAACACCAATGCTATATTTAATCAAAATATCACCTTTAGAGATCAGGCATCTGGGCAAATTAAGGAAATTCCGGTTTCTGCAGTTGCTAAACAGAAAAACACATCTTCTTTTAGTGCTGTAAAACATAAGGACACTAAGAGAGTAGTAACAGTATATTCTGGTTTACAACCTGGATATACTGATGCAGGAGCAATAGTATCTCAGATCCAAACCGAAATGGCAAGTTTTCCTAAACCCCCAAGAGGTGTAAAAATTGATTATACTGGTCAGATTGAAGAGCAAAATAAGCAAATGGCATTTTTAATGGGTGCCTTCTTTGCAGGGCTTGGATTGATTATGCTATTATTAATATTTCAGTTTAGCTCTATTTCTAAGCCAACAATTATTATGATTGCTATTTTCTTAAGTTTTATTGGAGTATTTGGTGGTATTCTGATTACAGGAGCTGCTTTCGTAATTATGATGACTATGATGGGGATTATATCTCTTGCAGGAATTGTGGTTAACAATGGGGTGGTACTACTGGATTATACTCAGCTCCTTATTGACCGTAAAAAAGTAGAGCTTGATGTTCCTGAAAACGAATTATTACCCAATGAAGAAGTTATGAAATTAATTATCCAGGGAGGTAGAGCTCGTTTAAGGCCAGTAATATTAACTGCAATCACTACGGTATTAGGACTAATTCCTTTAGCCATAGGATTTAATATAGATTTCTTCTCTTTATTTAATACTGGAGATCCTAAAATTTATATGGGAGGAGACAATGTAATATTCTGGGGACCTTTAGCCTGGGCAGTAATCTATGGATTAATCATAGCTACCTTCCTAACACTTATTATTGTTCCTTGCCTATTCTTCATTGTACATCGGGTAAAAGTACGGTTTAGAAAAACTAGTGTTGCCAAAATCAGCGAAGAAGTTAACGATGAAGGTATCATTGCAGGTAACCCTGCAACTACCTGATATTTAGATTTGTAAAATTGAAAGAAAAAACGCCGCAGTAATTGCGGCGTTTTGATTTTTATAAAATTTAGATTTTATTGATTTTCAGATAACGGAATAGGTAGTACATTAAAAACTTGATCTCCGGCTCTATCCAACGGTAATGTATCAGATAAATCATATCTTCTTAAATCAAACATTCTATGGTTTTCTGACCATAAAGAATATCTTCTTTGGTTTAACATTTCTGTAGTAAGAGCAGCAGCGGTTTGCACTCCGCTATAATTTGCTAACCCAGCAGCATTACGAATTACGTTCAATGCATCTTCTGCATCTTGTAAATTGTTAGCTAAAATGCTAGCTTCAGCATATACTAAGATTAATTCCTCATTTCTTATGATATCAATTGGATCAACATTAGTAGCATACAGTCTAGTTTCGTGGGTACCAGTTAATCCATCTTGAACACTTGGATCCGTTCTTAGTGCAGCTTTTGTGGTTACTCTTGTATCACCTGCCTCAGCTTCATTGATCCAACTATCGTGCACAACAATCTGGTCTCCATTACTAGCAGATGTAGGTGTGGAAGGCACTCTAAAAACAGGATTTGCACGATCTCCACTACTTTGACTAAATACATGTTTAGGACCCAACTCGAGATCTCCAGTTAAATCAAAATATGAAGCAGTCAAAGCGGTCAAAGCATCACTACCATTCTCATCATAAATCGCTGCTACTGCTGCTACTGCTCTATTGAATTGAGCGAATGTTGCAGGAGTACTAAATCCATCAAAACCATTACTTAAAGGAAAAGCAAATGAGCTTCCCGCATTATTCAAATTGGTATTTGCCTCATCCAACAAATTCCTCACTACTGTAATAGCTTGATCAAAATCTAAAACTGGTCCTAAATTATTAGGGTCTGAAACATCTACTCTTGCCACTCCATATGATTTTAAAACTTGAATAAGCTCATATGCGACAAAAGTTTTTGCAAATCCTATATATCCTTCTCTTTCCTCTGCAGTAACTGATTCTGTATTATTAACGGCTCCTATAAGTAAATTTGCGTTTTTAATACATCGGTAACTACCATTCCATTGCGAAACACTATAAAAAGCACTATTACTAAGTCGACCACCATTAGCTCCTAATACATCTCCTGTATTTCCCGGATCAGCATCAAACAAATACAATTCTCTAGCCATTGTTCCACTTACAGTAACCTCTACACCCAATCCATTTCTTGAGGTTGACTCCAAACCTACCGCTAATTGATTCAATTGATCAATAGAAGCTCCTGATTCAACTCCTCCAATACTTGGTCCATTAGGGTCCACAACTTCATCAAATTCACAAGAAGTGAAAATCGTAAAGATAAAAGCCATGACCATTACTAATCTTAAACTTATTTTTGATATTTTTTTCATGATTACTCTATCTTAAAAATTAACATTTAAATGAAAATAGAACTGTCTGGAACTAGGAAAAGGTGTCACCTCTAACCCACTCGACAGTCCTGCTCCACCATTAACAGAAACTTCCGGATCATAACTACTATAGTCAGTAATTGTAAAAATATTTCTACCCGATATCCCAAGTTTTATTCCTTCTACACTATCCCCTAATAAATTAGTAATTGTTTTTGAAGGAAATCTATAATATATTGCGGCTTCCCTCAATCTAACATAACCAGCATCCTCAATCAATCGTCTTAAATCAGAAGAAGCAAGACGTGCTTGTCCTTCAGGTGTTTCTAAATCAGCAGAAGTCCTTCCAGAATCCGTCAGTAGCCTTGTAAGGTTTAAATTCTCACCACCTTCTTTCCATTGTAGTAAAAAGGACACATCTAATTGCTTAAATATGGTAAATCGATTATTAAATGCCATCTGAAAGTCGGGTTCGACATTACCTATTTGAGTTTGAACCCCATCTACGTCACCAACTATTTGTGTAATAGGCTGCCCTTCTTCGATAAAGAAAGTTCCAAATCTTGTTCCAAAACCAGCTCCCGGTTGTGCAAACGCAGGAACATCTAGTCTTGTAACTTCTGAAGTGTTTTTATAAAACTGAACTCCTGTATTCCAAGAAAAAGTATCATTATCAAAGACATCTGCACTTAACGCCAATTCGATACCTTCATTAGTTAAATCTGCCAGGTTAGTAGTCTCTGTTGTAAATCCAGAGGATGATTCTAATTGCCTAGTCAGAATTAAGTCATCAACTTGGCGATTATAATAAGTAGCTTCTAATGAAACTCTACTATCCAAAAATCCAATATCAAAACCAGCTTCAAATTCTTTTGAAGTTTCAGGCTTAATACCAGGATCCCCTCTTAGACCTCTAGGTGTTAATCCTCCATTACCACCAATATTAGAAGAATCAAAACTAGTAAATGTATCTCCAAAAGTAGCCGGATTTCCAGCTTCACCATAAGCAGCTCTTAATTTTAATTGATTCATTACTTCTAGATTCCAAAAGTCAAAATTAGCAACATTCACCGCTAAAGATGCTTTAGAAAACCCGTAAAATTCATTAGGGTCTCCATTTCTAGTTGATTTATCCAAACGATACCCTAATGTCGCAATCAGTTGATCTTTGTAATTAGCCTCTACTTGACCAAAATAACCTAAATCTCTTTCTTTAGCTAAAAATTGATCTAGTACTTGATTTACTGATTGATCTACATTGGTTTGACCAGGAGTAAGATCTGAACCTTGACTATTTAAAAAGTTTCTTTCAATATCAATATAAGCAGTACCTAGCTGACTAGTTAGGTTTAAATCACCTCCCAAAGATGTATTATCCCAAACAAATATTGCTTGATTGTTAAATTGGATAATATTGTTCTTTCCTTGGGCAATAAATCCTTCTTGTCCTCCGATCTGTGCTTGATGTGTCTCAGGAACATACACATATGTTTCATTTGCTAAGTAATCCAGACCCCCGCTAATTAAGAATCTAACTCTATTATTATCTGTTGTTAACAACTTTACATTCAACTTATAGCCTTGTAAAAACCTGTTAGTAGCATCTTCATTTCTTGCCTGATCTCTAACAAAAATCATATTACCATTAGCATTTGGATTATTTGGATAATCACCATTAGCATCAGGGAACAAATTAATCCAAGGTCGAGTAAATGCTAAATTATATCCATAACTCAATCCACCTTCATTTTCATTACCTGTAAAACTTCTGCTATTATTACTTTTTACATAGTTAGAGTTTATAGAGAAGTCAAAAACATTCGAAATTTTATGATCGATATTAGCTCTAATGGATAGCCTATCAAAACCAGTGTTTTTAATAATTCCTCCTTCATCACGATAAGAGCCACCTACATAAAATTTAGTTTTTTCATTTCCGCCAGCAGCACTAAGCCTGGTCTCAGTAATAAAACCTGTTTCTCCGTAAATTTCATCTTCGTAGTCAATTAAACCACCACTTGCTATAGCTTGTTCAAATAAAACACGTTCAGCTGCACCAAATGTATCTTCTACAGACTGTGCTGTCCATGGTCTTAATCCCAGAGGGTTTGCAATCTTTGCAAATCCAACATCTTGGTTAAAACTAATCTTTGTTTTACCACCTTTACCTCTTTTTGTTGTTATTATGATAACCCCTGCACTTGCACGTTGTCCATAGATTGCTGCCGCGGAAGCTCCTTTAAGCACCTCAATATTTTCAATATCATTAGGGTCTAAATCCGCTAATCTATTAGCGGAGTTTTCTTCATTACCTCTATTAGCCCCAGATGCAGCTCTTAGACCTGTAGGGATTTCGTCGTTATTATAATATACTCCATCAATTACAAAAAGCGGCTGATTTTGACCATTTATGGACGAAACTCCTCTTAATCTAAGTGCAAAACCTCCTCCTGGTGCACCGGAAGAAGAAACTATATTTACACCGGGTACTTTACCATATAATGCCCCATCTACTGTTGGTTGTCCTGTGTTACCAACTAACTCTTCAGCAGAAACAGTTGCTACAGCATTGGCAAGGTTAGCTCTTTTGATAGAAGTACCTAAACCTGTAATAACAACTTCTTCCAGAGATTCTGAGGATTCTGCAATCTCTACTGTAATATCGCCTGCAGTTTGCACGTTAACAGAAGTTTCGGCAAAACCTAAAGCAAAAACCTTAAGTGTCGCTGGTAAACTTCCAACTGTTATAGAAAAGTTTCCATCGATATCACTAGCAGTTCCATTATTAGTGCCATCTTCTACAACATTGACAAAGGCTGCGGGTTCTCCAGAGCCTTGAATGACTACCTTTCCGGTAATTGTTTCCTGTGCTAGTAGCATCACAGGAAAAATGAATAATAACAATAGCAAAAGCCCATTGCTATGATTTGTGTGTTTTCTCATAATGATTTGTTTAAATTTTTGCTTCGCTAAAGCTATTAAAAGATAATTATAAAAAAATGTTAAAACTAACGATTGTTCGTACAAAAAACGTAAAAACCTTAACATAGATGTAAAAAAACCACAAAACCAATACAACAACCTCAACAAAATACTGTTGCCTTAACATTAAAATTTGATTTTTCATTTTTATTGAAACTCCACTTATTTATCTCAAAACTTCTTATTTTTGCTCCCTTAATAACAGATATTATGTACAGAAGTCATTCATGTGGTGAATTACGCGCCTCAGACATCAATAAAGAAGTAACCATCTCTGGATGGGTTCAAAAGTCAAGGGATAAAGGGTTTATGATTTGGGTTGATCTGAGAGATCGTTACGGGATCACTCAATTGATTTTTGATGAACAACGTACACCAAAAGATGTTGTAGAAAAAGCAAAAACTTTAGGAAGAGAGTTTGTTATTAAAGTCACAGGAACGGTTATAGAACGTGAATCTAAAAATAAAAATATTCCTACAGGGGAAATAGAAATTTTGGTAAAAGAATTATCTATACTAAATGAAGCTCTTGTTCCTCCTTTTACCATAGAAGATGAAACTGATGGTGGTGAAGATATCAGGATGAAGTACCGATACCTGGATATTCGACGTAATCCTGTAAAAAACAGCTTGATGTTTCGTCATCAGGTAGCAATGAAGGTAAGAAATTATCTTTCTGAAGAAGGTTTTATAGAAGTTGAAACCCCTTATTTGATTAAATCCACGCCTGAAGGTGCTCGTGATTTTGTAGTTCCTTCTCGTATGAATGAAGGTCAATTTTATGCACTTCCGCAATCGCCACAAACTTTCAAGCAGTTATTGATGGTTGGGGGAATGGATAAATACTTCCAGATTGTAAAATGCTTTAGAGATGAGGATCTTCGCGCAGATAGACAACCTGAATTTACTCAGATAGACTGCGAAATGGCATTTGTAGAGCAAGAAGATATTCTACATATTTTCGAAGGACTTACTCATCATCTCATCAAAGATATTAAGGGAGTTGAAATTAATGAATTTCCTAGAATGACTTATGATGAGGCCGTCCGTACTTATGGTAATGACAAACCGGATATTCGTTTTGGGATGAAGTTTGGTGAATTAAATGAGGTTGCTCAACATAAAGACTTTAAAGTTTTTAATGATGCCGAATTAGTGGTTGGTATTGCTGTTCCGGGTGGTGCTTCGTATACCCGTAAAGAAATTGATAAACTTATCGATTGGGTGAAACGCCCTCAGGTTGGAGCTCTAGGAATGGTATATGTAAAGTGTAATGATGATGGAACTTATAAATCTTCTGTAGATAAATTTTATGATCAAGAGGATTTAGCTAAATGGGCGAAGTCTACAGGAGCCAAAGCCGGCGATCTTATCTGTATTCTTTCTGGTCAAACCAATAAAGTGAGATCACAGTTAAGCGCATTACGTATGGAACTAGCAGAAAGATTAGGGTTAAGAAATCCTGAAGAATTTGCGCCGTTATGGGTAGTTGATTTTCCTCTATTAGAATGGGATGAAGAAACAGAACGCTACCATGCGATGCATCATCCATTTACATCTCCAAAACCAGAAGACATTCCTTTATTAGACACTAAGCCAGGAGATGTTAGAGCAAATGCCTATGATTTGGTATTAAACGGAAATGAAATTGGTGGTGGATCAATTCGTATTCATGATAAGGAAACTCAAGCATTAATGTTTGACCATCTAGGATTTACTCCTGAAGAAGCAAAAGCTCAATTCGGGTTCTTAATGGATGCTTTTCAATATGGTGCTCCCCCTCATGGTGGAATTGCATTTGGTTTTGACAGATTAGTGGCAATTCTTGGAGGCCAGGAAACAATTAGAGACTTTATAGCCTTTCCTAAAAACAACAGCGGTAGAGATGTAATGATCGACGCCCCCGCAAATATTGATGAGGAGCAACTCAAAGAATTAAATATCAAACTTGATTTGTAATATAAAACATCCCGCCAAAAGCGGGATTTTTTATACCTTTATTAAAATCAAGATCCAATCCAAATATGGCGAGTCCCCAAAAGAAGACATTGCTTTATCGATTATTAAAATGGCGTTACCGAAATATCTCTAATAAGAACTTCATTCTTATTCTTAGTATTTTTATAGGGTTTACCGCTGGTCTTATATCTCTTTTATTAAAAAATATCACTCACTTAATCCAAGTTGTTTTAGAAAGTGATATTATCTCTTGGCAAACATCTTTCTATTTTATCATACCTGTCATCGGTTTATTGATGGTTTATATTTTTACTAAGTTTATCATCAAAAAGGATGTAAAATCGGCTATACCTCTAATACTATATTCACTTTCTAAAAAAGATGGGGTGATCAAACGTATTAATGGATATCTGCCACTTATTTTAGCTCCAATTACAGTTGGATTTGGAGGATCAGTTGGGCTATTAGGACCTGCTATAGGATCTGGTTCTACCTTAAGTTCAGATATTAGTAATTTATTCAAGTTAGATACTAAAACTCGCTTCCTGTTAATTGGTTGCGCAGCCGCTGGTGCTATATCTGCTGTTTTTAAATCACCTTTGGCAGGATTGGTTTTTGCGGTAGAAGTATTCAGTCTAGATCTCACACTTACCTCGTTATTACCATTGCTTTTTGCTTCGGTATCATCCATAATTACCTCTTATTTTTTTCTAGGAGATGAAGTGCTATTTCGATTTGATGTATTAGAAAAATTTGACATTTATGACACCCCTTTTTATATCATCTTAGGGATAGGAACCGCGTTTGCTTCAATATATTTTACTAAAATGTATTTTGGTATTTTACATTTCTTTGACCGATTTTCAAAAAAAATACATCGTCTTTTGATCGGTGGACTTGCTATTGGTATCATGTTATATTTCATACCACCTCTTTATGGTGAAGGTCTTGGTTTTATAAATGATCTATTACACGGTGATCACATTACAGCTATTGGTAAAAGTCCATTTGATCATATGACGGATAATATTTGGATAGTTATTGCCTTATTAGCAGGTATTACTGTTTTTAAAGCTGTAGCTATGACAGCCACCTTTGCCGCAGGAGGGTCAGGAGGTATTATTATCCCAACTATGGTCATGGGTAGCGCCTTAGGCAATGTAGTTTCTAAGGTTATTAATAATCTAGGTATTGGCTTTCAAGTTTCTGAAGCTAATTTTACTTTATTAGGAATGGCTGGACTTATAGCAGGTGTATTGCACGCCCCGCTTACATCAATATTTCTAATTGCAGAAATCACCTCCAGTTATGAATTGTTTGTACCTCTTATGATTACTACTGCGATATCTTTTATTATATCAAAAAACAAAATAGAACATAACATCTATACCCGTGAACTTGCAGAACAAGGAGATTTATTAACACATGATAAAGATCAAACTGTTTTAACTCTCATGAATCTGGGAGACTGTATTGAAACCAATTTTATTTCGGTTAAATCAAATTTCACTTTAAAACAATTACTGAGTGAAGCGGTAGCAAAATCAAATAGAAATTTATTTCCGGTTATAGACGAAATGGATCATCTTATTGGCATTGTTAAGCTTGACGATATTAGAGATATTATGTTCGATATTACCTTGTATCACAAAACAACAGTAGAGATGCTAATGTCTACTACCACTACTATTATTGTTTTTGAAGAAGATGATGCAAAAACAGTAATGAAAAAATTTCAGGATACTGGAGTATGGAATTTACCGGTAATCAAAGATGGTAAATATCACGGTTTTATCTCAAAATCGAAATTACTTACTTCTTATCGCAGAAAGTTGATTAATTTTACTAGGTAAAGATTTGAACTTGATGTAAAAAATCAAATTATAGAATGTCTGACAAAAAGAAAAACCTATTGAGGTTTATCCCAACAGGTTTCTTTAATTCTATATGTATTATTTAAGCATTATTCTTTAATCAACTGAAAAACTTGGTTTTGAGCATTAAAAGACACTTTCATTAAATACATTCCTTTTGTAAGATTTGGGGTATTAATCTCAATTATATTTCCTTGAATATTCATTAATGAGCCATCTTCGATAACTTTTTTACCTAAAAGATCATACATTTCTAATTCTACATCCTCTAACTTTATTGCTGAACTCAAAAAAGAAACTTTTACTGAATTAGCAAAAGGATTTGGCCATGCTTTTACAAAACTAGGACTCAATGTATTTATATCTTCAACACCAAGTATTCTTAAGGTTGGCTTCCCTATCAACACCAGTCCAAAAGTCGTCCCAAATGTTACGGTTCCATTAGAAACTGTTGCCAACGTACCCGAAAAATAATCCTGTAGCTCTGTTCCATCCGACCAAATCCCAAATACATTCAACGCTCCTGTAAAATCATTATCGTTACCAGTATACACAAGAGCTTCATCTTCAAAACCATTTTTATTGTATTCTCTCTTAAAGGTATATGGACTATCCTGTAACTTAGTATGTTTTCCTGCTCCCACCGCAATATGCTCTCTTCTAAATTTTCCTATTTTCTGAAAGTGTTTTAACGTTAGAGAAGCTAAAGAATTAGGGTTATTTAATTCATTAAAATTCATATAAGATCTTAGTGTGGCATCTCCATCTGCGCCCCCACCAGGAGTTAATGTCCTAGCCGTCTCATCTCCGTAATATATTTGTGCCGGCCCCGGAGTTAATAATAATTTAGTACCTGCTTCAAAGGTTTTTTCTCGATTTCGGTCAAAAACCTGATCAGTATCATGATTCGTTAAAAAATTCATTGCGCTTTTGCCATCTCCCAATTGATTTTGTAACAAATTATCGTACCTACTAAAAATACTTTCTAAACCTTGGTTGGCATTAAACCTAAACTCAAAATTAATTAGATTAGCAAAACCGTTACTATAATAATCCACGTTAAAACCATCTCCTGTAAAACTTCTTCCCATACTGGGAGCGTTATAATTAAACACCTCTCCAGTCATCCAAAAATCTAAATCATCTAATTTTTTATTTGGATTATTACTCTTCCATTCTCTTAAGGCTATAATACCTTCAGCTTCCAGCTCTTTCCAAACAAATTCTTCTACGTGCTTTACAGTATCCACTCTAAACCCATCTACTCCATATTTTCGAACATAGTCTGTTAACCACTTGATAATATAATTTCTTGGAGACCTCGGTTTTCCTGTTCTAGTAAAAAAATCATTAAGTTCACTTTCCTGTTCTGTTCTACGTCCTTCTTGCTCCCACTTACTCAATAACCAACCAGGCAAACTTACATCATCATTAGAATCAGTTCTAATATCTGGTAAATTATCAACTAGTTCGCAAGGTATCGTACCCTGAGGTCCTTGAAAATTACAATTTGGACTCCTTCTCACCCATTCATCTGGCCAGGTTTGGTTCTGATCAACAGAGTTCTCTGGCCCGACATGATTCAATACTACATCCAATAGTATTCTTATCCCATGTTTATGGGCAGTATCCACAAAGATTTTAAAAAGATCGTCTGTTCCTAAATTACGATCTATTGTTGTCCAATCCTTTGCCCAATATCCATGAAAAGCATATCCTGCACTTATAGAACCGTAGATATTTTCTATAGGAGGTGTAATCCAAATAGCATTTACTCCTAAATCATCAAAATAACCTTCATCTAACTTATTGATTAAGCCTTGTAAATCTCCTCCTTCATAACTTCTTAAAGGTGGACCATTCTGCGCCCTACCATATGCAAAATCATTAGAAGTATCACCGTTTTCAAAACGATCCGTAAGAACAAAATAAATCGTAGCATTTTCCCAAACAAAGGGTAGGTTTACATCAGATTGGGAATACCCTTTTTTTGACAAACAAAGAATGGTTATCACCCCAATTAATATTTTTTTTCTCATTGTGCGATTTTTTTAATTTTAGTTTGTGTTTGATTTATATATAATCTTTAATTAGTTTAGATTTGAAGTATGTTTTGAACTACTGATAGTAATTGTTTTTTTTAAACGCATCTTTTATAAATCTATTAGTTTACTATTGTACGAAAACCTTTGATTGTTAATAAGTTATTCTGAAACCATTAAAAAAAGTGAATCCAGTATTATGAAATATATCATTCGTATACTATTTTTTGCAATTATTGTAGCAGTAAGTACCGGCTATTATTTTAAAAACTCAGGAGATCACGCTACGGGAGATAAATGGGTAGGAATAGGAATATTGGCTGCTTCTTTCATTCTAATGCCAATTTTCATTTATCATAGATGGAAAAATAAAAAAGTAAAAGATTATATGCTTACTGAAGAAAACCTTAATAAAATGAGGGATTACGAGAAGAAATTGGATAAAAAAAAGCACTAAATTTTCTAAATATTCACATTTTCATAACGATTCATTAAATTTTTACTGCTACCTTTATTACTTAAATTTTATTTTTTATTACAATGGAAGGAACAGTTAAATTTTTTAATGAATCAAAAGGTTACGGTTTTATTACCAACGACGAAACAGGTAAAGACATCTTTGTACATGCAACTAGTCTGAATGGCGAAGCATTAAATGAAGGTGACAAAGTAGAGTATCAAGAAGAAGAAGGACGCAAGGGAATCATTGCTGCACAAGTGCGTGTGATTCACGATTAAGATATAGTATTACTAAGTTTCAGAAACGCTACTTTTGTGGCGTTTTTTTATTCCTTAATGTTATATTCTACTTTGTATGCAATCGCTTGCCTCATAAGAAATTCTAAAATCTTCAAGTCATCCTTTATCCTAAGTAATTCCTGCATCTCGGCTTGCTCATTAATATAATCTAAAAAATTATAATACTCAGCTATCGGGATTTTGAGTTCTTCAACAATAAGTTCTTCTGTATAAAAATCAGTAATTTCTGCACTTACTTCTGTAAATATTTTTTTCTTTCTAAAAGTGTTATTAACTAAGTCAACCAAGCCCATCAGATCTATAGGGGTTGCTTTCATTTCATCTCCCAGTGCATAATTCTTTACAGGAGATTGAGCATCATTAAATCCTTCTACTCCTAACCGTTTTAGTTCTGCAGCATTCCATAATGGTAAGTTCTGCTCATAGGTAGGGATCATTTTTAAGTCCTTTTTGACATCTCCAGATAAAGAATATTGAGAAATTATTACCTCATCCAATTGATTTACGAAAAACTCTAACCTGACAACAAAATCGTCATTATCCAAATCTTCTGATCTTACTTTATGTGTTTTAGAAGTATATTCTACCGAAGAAAAATGTATGACATCGCCCACATCTGCATTTATTTCAAAATATCCATTTTGATCACTGACAACACCTAACTTCTGAGTCGTATTGATAATATGAATAACACTGACCTGAAGCGTATCTGCAACAATCTTACCCTGAAGTTTTGAATTTTCCTGGGCAAAACCGACAAAAGCAAAACATAGTACAAAAATAAAAGTAATGTTACGCATCTAAATCATCTAATGCATAAAAAGACCAGATCAAGAGAGTAGCGTTGCAGTATTTTAATTCAGATTCCTTTTTTCAATAAAAAACCGTTTTAGGATTTCGCTACATTCCTCTTCTAATATCCCACCAATCATTTCGGTTTTTGGGTGTAGTTTTGTACCCATCACAGTGCATCCCCTTTGTTCATCTACAGCTCCATAAACAATTCTTTTTATCTGACTCCAATATAAAGCTCCAGCACACATTTGACAAGGTTCTATGGTAACATATAGTGTGCATTCTTTTAGATATTTCCCTCCGAGATAATTAGCTGCGGCTGTAATTGCCTGCATCTCGGCATGTGCAGTGACATCATTCAATAATTCTGTAAGATTATGTGCTCTGGCAATCACTCGATCAGCCACTACTATAACCGCACCTATTGGAATTTCTCCTTTATCATAAGCTGATTCTGCTTCCTGAAGTGCTTTTCGCATAAAATGAGCATCATCGTATGGATCAAACATAATATCGAATTTTGAAGTAAATCTAGTAAATAAATTCTTCGTATTCTGAAGGAAATAAAAGTTTATTAAGAACCGCTACAAATTGGTATTTTTGTGCTATGGCTACATCGCTACTTTCTCAAATAAAATACCCTTCGGATCTTCGAAAACTCTCTAAGCCCGAATTATTACAACTTGCTAATGAGCTACGCGATTTTGTTATCAATATTGTTGCGACAAAAGAAGGGCATCTAGGAGCAAGTTTAGGTGTTATCGAGCTTACTATTGCTTTACATTATATATTTGACACGCCAAATGACCTATTAGTTTGGGATGTGGGACACCAGGCATATCCACATAAAATCCTAACCGGAAGGAAAGATATATTTCATACCAATCGACAATTAAATGGTATTAGCGGATTTCCAAAACGTAGTGAAAGTGAATATGACACTTTTGGTGTAGGACATTCCTCAACTTCTATTTCAGCAGCGTTAGGAATGGCAATTGCTTCTAAACTCAAAGGAGAACTAGGAAAACAACATATCGCTGTGATCGGAGATGCTTCTATTGCCAGCGGGATGGCTTTTGAAGGGCTAAATCACGCCGGAGTTACTGATGCAAATATGTTAATTATCCTAAATGACAATTCAATAGGAATCGATCCTAGTGTTGGTGCATTAAAAGAATATCTTACTAAAGCTAAAGTAGGTTTTAAACCTAAAACCGACAATATAATTGAAGCTTTGAATTTTGATTATTTCGGACCTATTGACGGCCATGATTTACCTAATTTACTCAAAACATTTGAGCAACTAAAATCTAAATCCGGTCCCAAACTTTTACATATCATAACTACCAAAGGTAAAGGCTTAAAACAAGCTGAAGAAAATCAGGTAAAATATCACGCCCCCGGAAAATTTGATGCTACTACCGGTGATTTGATCTCAAAAGATAGTACTTCATTACCACCTAAATTCCAAGATGTATTTGGCCATACAATTTTAGAACTTGCGAGGATAAATAAAAAAATTGTTGGTATTACCCCAGCTATGCCAACTGGTAGTTCTCTGAAATATATGATGGAAGAAATGCCAGATCGAGCCTTTGACGTAGGTATTGCAGAACAACACGCTGTTACATTGGCTGCAGGCATGGCGACACAGGGATTGATTCCTTTTTGCACAATTTATTCTACTTTTTTACAGCGAGCATATGACCAACTTATTCATGATGTGGCTTTACAAAATCTTCCGGTTATATTTTGCATAGACCGTGCCGGATTAGTTGGTGCAGATGGAGCAACACATCATGGCATTTTTGATATTGCATATTTGAATTGTATTCCGAATATGATCGTTGCTGCACCGGCTAATGAAATTGAATTACGCAACTTACTACACACAGCTTCTTTAGGACTAAAACAACCTATTGCAATCAGATATCCACGAGGGCGAGGTCATATTAAAGATTGGCAAAAACCATTTCAGAAAATTGAAGTAGGTAAAGGGACTATCTTAAAAAAAGGATCTGATATAGCAATCATCTCTACAGGAAGCATTGGCTATAATGCAACTAAGGCCTTAGAAACCCTTAAAGAAAATATAAGTCATTATCACTTTGGTTTTATCAAACCTCTGGACTCTACTTTATTGAAACAAATTCTACAAGATCATAAAACTATTATTACGATCGAGGATGGAGTTATTAAAGGTGGTTTTGGGTTTTCGATACTAGAATTTGCAAACCAACATAATTTCTGCAATAAAATTATCAATCTAGGGGTTCCTGATGAGTTTATTCATCAAGGAACTGTAGAGCAATTACATGATATTTGTGGAATCTCTTCATCAAAGATCAAAGAAACAATTCTGAGCCTCCTACATTAGTTTTTTAAATATATAAGCTCTATCAAATTTTAGTTTAGAAATTCATAATACATTTTTAGAAACTCAAAGCCTATTTTGAGAAAATATTTAGCTTACTAATCATACTTATTTATCAATTTTGTCACATCAAAAAATGATTCAGTATTATATAAAAACAACAAATGAAAAAATTTGATTTACTACTAATTTTAATGTGTATTTTCACATTCTCATTTATTTCCTGTGGAGAAGATGATGACCAAATAGAACCTCCTGTAATTGAAACGGAATTAGAAATTACAGAAGCTAATCTAATTGGATCATGGAAACTAACTTCTGAAACAGAAAACGGAGTTGCACTAGTACTAGATGCATGCGAAGTACAATACACCATAAACTTATTTGTAAATGAACAAGGAGAAAACCGTGCAACTTTTATAGAGGATATATCAAATGGAAGTGATTGTGAACTATCAACTAGCAACGAATATGTTTGGTCTCTATCCTCTGGCAATATCCTGAATACAGAACTTGTCGATGGTGGTTTTGATCAAGATTCAGAAAAGATAATTGAATTAACTACAACCACACTTAAATTCGAATATAAAGAAGTAGAAGATGGTGAAGAGTTTGTTTATATAGAAACTTATACTAAGAAATAAAATAACGTCGACATTCTACTTAACCTGTCAAAAAAACTTTTTAGACAGGTTTTTTCTTATCAAAGACTTTGTAATTATTCTAAAACGGAAAAAATCACCCAGCATTAAAAAGGAAACAGTACAAATCAAAAAAAGCTGAATAACAATATTATCATTCAGCTTTAATCATTAACGATATAGACGGATCAAAACTAGTTTATCACCATTTTAGAGGTAGATATAGCTGATCCATCTTCTGACTCAATTCTAAGTAAATAGATTCCCGGTCTAACATTAGTATCTACTCTATAAATGTTATCTATTTGGGCTTTATCTATAAAAATAATTCTTCCATTCATATCAAATATAGAGATGGTACTATTTCCAATACTTTGAGAAACTCTTATATTAAAACTACCAGTGGAAGGATTCGGCTCTATCTTAAAAATACCTTCATTAACATCATCCACTCCTAGCGTCGAACAATCTAACTCAGCAACAGGAGGTAAATCAAAAGCTTCTGTTTGATCGGTCCTTAATAATGTATCTCCTTGAGTTGCACTCCAACCTAGTCCTCGTCTTGCAAAAACCCCCCATATCAAACAAGCATTAGCACCACCATTAGCAGCTTCATCAGCGGCCAAAATAGCATCACGCCCATCTATAAATCCAGGGCTACAAGGTTGCAATTTCAAACCATCAATAACTAATTGCATTGCTTTATTGTTTCCTCCAGTTCCATTATAAAGATCAGGATCGAATCCTTCTTGTTCTATCAAAGCCCAAGTTAAATCCCATAACATAGATGCCCAAACTGAACCCACTCCATGTGGAGCAGAAAAATTAACTTCATCGTTAGTCATATCATAGGTAACCGGATTGACATTTATATTTGTACTGTACGGAAAAGGCCTTATTCCTACTCCCGTTACTGGTTGTCCTATAGCAAACGTACCAATACCTCTAGAATCTGCGCCTGTATCACCAGCTTCAATTGTCATCATCAGAGCAAACCAATCTGACCAGCCTTCTCCCATTTGCTCTGTTGTTTGCAAACAATTACCTTCTGCATCAAAATCTACACAAGCTCTTAAACAACTTGAATTAACAGCTCCTCCAGTAAGGCGATTAGAAATCCCGTGTCCATATTCATGAATAATAATTCCATTATCAAAAGAACCATCCGTTGCCAGTATATTCAATCCCGCATCTGATAATGTAACATTGACTGTGTTACCAGTCATCTGATTGATAATAGCTTCTCCATCACTCATACCTATCATAACCGCAGGTATAGTAATTGCTCCATTATCTCCACCCATAGCAATTGGATCTGTAGCCGCATTATTAACAACTAACACCGCAATAGCTCCAGCTTCTTGACACCTGAAAACCTTATCATCAAAATTGCACTCCCCTCTTCTTACCACAGCTATATTTCCATTAATAGCAGCTCCATTTATTAAAGAGCTACAAGCATCACTCAAGTTTGGAGTTGCATTATCATCAATTGCCAAAACCAAATTTGCAGTGATTCCCGCTGGAAACTCTGGCGCATCTACATGTCCAGGATCAAAACTATTATCTACAATACTATAAGATCCTGCAGCAGCAGTATTATTAACCACAAACACCTGTGTATTAGGATCAGATTGTGGATTCCACAAAAACATCTGCATTCTCGGGTTAGAACCATCTGGTGGTGTTCCAAAATTAGCATTATTAAAACTAGAGCCATCTATAGCATCTGCACGGACTTCATCACCCCCTGATCCACCATTTCCATAGTTATTAAATTGAAAATTTCCAGAAGCTTCATCAAATCCGTATTGATACCAAACATCATGAACCACATTGTTCACATAAAACAAATTAGTAATTGAAGCATTTTCGTGATTAGCAACCACTCCATTCGGATCATATGGAAAATCAAATTGAAGACTAGCACCGCCATCAGCTTGACGTCCAGTTCCATTGTTTCCATTAAAATCCTCATATACGATTACATTATTACCCGTAGTAGTTGTAAAATCTGCACCAGTAACTCCGTTTGTATCATGCCATCCAAATGGCGAAGCAGTAGCATCTTCTTGCCCTGAAATTAATTGCCTACCACCATGATTAGGGCTTTCTATAGAAGGAATCTGAAATACATTATATACAGGATCCATTATAAAACTAGAAGCTTCTGATGTTGACTTCAATAATATAGAAGGTTTTTTAATCTCTGTTTGGTTATGAATATGACTATCAAAAGTACACTCCACAATCCAATCATTCATACTATGCAGTTTACCATTATTAGCATCAATTCTAATATTAAACCAGTTCTTACCGTCTAATGTGTGAATACTTAGCTCCCAACATAATACAAGTTTATCATCCTTAAGCTCATAAATCAATTCTACTGGAATATCATCAATAGAAATATTTCCTTTAGACATTAAAACAGCATTATTACTTCCAGATTTTTTATTAAGAGTTTTAATGCCTTTAGCCACACCCAGACCAAGAGATAATGAAGCGTTATTAACAGCACTCTTAGGAGATATGGTAGATGTTATGGTGTTTATTTTAGAAAAAATATCATTAATATATGTACCTGCAAAAGAAATAACCTTTCCATTTTTAATTGCAAAACTCCCGACAGCATTTTTTATAGGAATACCCTTATATTGTTGTACTACATAAACATTATTAGCTTTCAGGCTTTTAGAAAAAGATTCGGATTGAATTTTAAGTTCAGAAATATCTTTAGAAGACATTCCTTGTTCCTGTAAATAGTTTTTAATCAATTGAAGGCTAGTAGAAGATTGAGCATGAACAAAATTCAAACCCAAAAAAACCACAATAAACAAAGTGTAAAATCGTCTCATGTATTATAAATTTTATAAAATAAGCCTTATACCTTACATGTAATATTTTCCCAAAACTTATGTGAAGATGTGATAAATATACATATTATATCTGTAACCCTTTAATTTTCTGAAACTTCAATAAAGCATTACCATCCGTTAGACTTGCAACATAATTGCTGATACTTATCAATCTATCATACAAATTATCATTCTTATAATCGAAGTTTTTTCCTTCAGCTTTCAGAATTAACTTGTCATAGTTTGAACTTTCTGATCGGTTATGATTCTCTGTAGCTTCACAATAGCGACCTAACAACGTCGCCAGAATCTCATATCCTGCAATTTCTTTTTCGACAACTTCAGAACTTTGATAAATTTTAGAGATACAAATATTGATAATATCATCAATTTGCGCTTGGTATTTACTTCTATCGATCAATGCATTATCAAAACTACCTGATAATATCTGTTCTTCATTTTCGATAAAAATATTTGCCGCTTCTTGTATCAATGTATTAATTGCTAATGACCTCAAGTAACTGAGGCGATCTGCTGTGGTTACCAGATTATTATATTTAGACGTATTAATGCTATCCTTTACGAGCTTGATTAAATATTCAAGCGCATATTCTTCCTGAATCAATCCTAAATTAATCCCATCTTCAAAATCTATGATGGTATAACAAATATCATCAGCAGCTTCTACCAAAAAAGTTAAAGGGTGACGACTATACGTAGTCTCTTCTCCTATTTTATGTTTTAGCAAACCTACTTCTTCGGCCACCTTATCAAAGAAAGGTTTCTCGTTCTGAAAATATCCAAATTTCTTATGTGATATGTGTTTGGTTGGTTTTTTAGGAAGAGATTCCTTAGGGTATTTCATAAATGCTCCCAGCGTAGCATAAGAAAGTCTTAATCCGCCTTCGATTCCTTCTCGTGACTCAGTAAGAATTTTAAATCCATTAGCATTTCCTTCAAAATCAATTAGGTCTTGATATTGCTTTGGGGTTAATTGATTTTTATATCTTTTTCCATTTCCAGTTTTAAAGTATTCTCCAATCGCTTTTTCTCCGGAATGTCCAAATGGCGGATTTCCAATATCATGGGCTAAAGCGGCTGCCGCTACAATAGCTCCAAAATCATTAAATTGATATCCATGTATTGTAGACAAATGTGGATGCTTTTCTAGAATCTTTTTCCCCACAACTCTACCCAAGGACCGACCTACTACTGAGACTTCAAGGCTATGAGTTAAACGTGTATGTACAAAACTAGTTTTAGATAATGGTATTACTTGTGTTTTATCTTGTAAGCTTCTAAAGGCTGAAGAGAAGATAATACGATCATAATCCACTTCAAAACCTAATCGCGTTTCATCCTGTTCCTTACGTAATCTTTTATTCTTATCTCCTTGTCTTTTTAAGGACAGGAGCTGTTCCCAATTCATCATATTTTTAAGAAAATCCGAATATACTAAAAAGGAAAGTAATCCTAAGAAAACTTCCCTTTTCATGTTTACACAATTTATCATTTTCTAAGAGGCGGCATTCCAAATACTCTTAATCTCTTCACAAAGAACCTCTATTTCAGAAATACACTTTTCAAGATTATTTGGAACGGATATGACCCTCTCCCCAAAAACATCTATAGAAAGACATAATTCAGGTAGAACCTCGCAATCTTCTTCAGCAACAACCTCTTTCAAATACTTGTAAATAGAACTGGACACATAACGAGATTGTTTATTATTAAAGATATTGTTCTTAGAAATATGAATTTTCACAGCTCCTAAATAGTATTTACCATCCAGTTTTATCTTAAAAATAACGTCTGGAGAAACTATTACTTCAACTCCATTTATAATAATAGACTTAGAATCAACCTTCTTTATAATTTCCGAAGGAACCTTTATCAAAGAGGGGAGTTTTAATACAATAAATCTTTGCATCGCTTCTAACGAAACTACTCTATCAGTTACCTGTCTTTGTTTCTGTGGGTTTCGAGCAATCAGTTCTTCAATACCTTGAAAAATAGGTTCCAAATCACCATTCATTGCTATTGATTTCTTAAATCTAGCTCTCGCCAATTGATACCAAGCAACCTTAAAAGTGCTAGGCTTTTTTTGTTGTCTAATTATACTTCTTTTTTTTGCTTCCGAGGATTTTGAAAAATCCGCCATTTGATTTACAGAAATTTTATATTCCATTTTTTAAATATCTTTTAATTTATTAAAAAAATAATTTCAGCTATCAGTAAAATCAATTAATCACAAAGAGTGTTAATGTTGATAACTTATTTGGAACATTTTGGCTTGTCTAGAAGAATCTAATATGCTACATTTGGAGTAACAAAATAGGAGATGAGATAATCTCATTTCTTTTTCTTAATTAAATTTTAGGTGTGCAGCCGAATTTTAATTTAAGAATATAAGCTAGGGATGTTCACGCGTCCCTTTTTTATTTCCTAGTTTTACATCTCTTCATCAATCTTTTCTTTATTCTTATATAATCTATTTATCCGTTAATTAACTTACTTTCATTTAAAAAAGGGAGAGATCCTTGAAGGAAACTCCCCCTTTTGCCCTATATAAATCTAGGTCTATGACCCACACATTAAACAATCGTCTCCTTCAGCTTCTTTAGATTGTGCAATAATTGCACGAAGTTCATCCGGAGATAGTGCTGTTCCTTCTGGAGAAACAGGCTCTGCTTTTGGTTCTGCCTTAGCCACTTGCGCCTCCATTACCTGTGCTGCAGCTACAGCTACTTTTTCAGGTTGTGGTGCTTCTTTCTTCTCGCTTTTTAGTGTAAACTTAATCGCATCTACAGCAGACTTTGTTCTCAGGTAATACATCCCTGTTTTTAATCCGCTCTTCCAAGCATAGAAATGCATTGATGTTAATTTTGCCATCGTAGCTCCTTCCATAAAAAGATTTAGAGACTGAGACTGATCGATAAAGTATCCTCTATGACGAGACATATCAATGATATCTTTCATACTCATTTCCCAAACAGTTCTATACAGCTCTTTTAAATCCTGAGGAATGATATCAATATTCTGGATTGATCCATTAGCACGCATAATTGCATCCTTAAGATCATCTGTCCATAATCCTAATTTTACTAAATCCTCTAACAAGTGCTTGTTTACTACAATAAACTCACCAGATAATACACGGCGTGTATAGATATTACTTGTATATGGTTCGAATGCCTCATTATTTCCTAAGATCTGAGAAGTAGATGCTGTAGGCATTGGTGCTACTAGAAGTGAGTTGCGTACTCCATTCTTAAGCACTTGCTTACGCAATTTACCCCAATCCCAACGACCACTCAATTCTTCATCTTTGATTCCCCATAAGTTGTATTGGAATTCTCCTTTAGAAATTGGAGATCCTTCATAACTTTGGTATGGACCATCAGCCTTCGCTTCTTCCATAGAAGCAGTTACTGCTGCAAAATATAATGTTTCGAAAATCTCTTGGTTTAACTTCTTAGCTTCATCACTGGTAAATGGTAAACGTAACTGGATAAATGCATCTGCTAATCCCTGAACTCCCAGTCCGATAGGACGATGACGCATATTAGAGTTTTCAGCTTCCTTTACCGGATAATAATTACGATCAATTACCTTGTTTAGGTTTTTAGTTACACGTTTTGTAATTCTGAACAATTCTTTATGATCAAACTCTCCGTTCTTTACAAACATGGGTAACGCTATAGAAGCCAGGTTACAAACTGCCACCTCATCAGGACTAGTATACTCTAAGATCTCTGTACATAAGTTAGAAGAACGAATGGTACCTAGGTTCTGTTGATTAGATTTACGGTTAGCAGCATCTTTATACAACATATATGGTGTACCTGTTTCTATCTGAGATTCTAAGATCTTTTCCCAAAGCTCTCTTGCCTTTATGGTTCTACGACCTTTCCCTTCTGCTTCGAAACGCAAATATGCTTCTTCAAACTCATCACTATGGATATCGAATAAACCAGGACATTCGTTTGGACACATTAGCGTCCATTCTGCATCATCCTGTACACGTTTCATAAATAGATCCGGGATCCACATCGCATAGAATAAATCACGAGCACGCATTTCTTCTTTACCATGGTTCTTTTTTAGATCCAGAAAATCAAAGATATCTGCATGCCAAGGCTCTACATATATTGCAAAAGATCCTTTACGTTTTCCTCCACCCTGATCTACATAACGAGCGGTATCATTATATACTCTAAGCATAGGAACAATACCATTAGATGTCCCATTAGTTCCAGCTATATAAGACCCAGTTGCACGAACGTTATGGATAGACAATCCTATCCCTCCAGCAGATTGAGAAATTTTTGCAGTCTGTTTTAATGTGTCATATATTCCATCAATACTATCATCCTGCATGGTTAATAAGAAACAAGATGACATTTGCGGTTTTGGTGTTCCAGAATTAAATAACGTAGGTGTAGCGTGTGTAAAGTATTTTTTAGACATTAACTCATAAGTCTCAATAGCAGCATCCAAATCATTAAGATGGATTCCTATTGAAACTCTCATTAACATATGTTGAGGACGTTCTGCGATCTTACCATTGATTTTTAGCAAGTAAGAACGTTCTAATGTTTTAAAACCAAAATAATCATAACCAAAATCGCGATTGTAAATGATGGTAGAGTCTAGCTTTTCTTTATTTGCTATAATCACATCATATACTTCATCAGAAATCAAAGGCGCTTTCTTTTCTGTTCTTGGATTTACATATTCATATAAATCAGTAACTACTTCAGAGAAAGTTTTCTTTGTGTTTTTATGTAAGTTAGAGACAGAGATACGCGCTGCAAGTTTTGCATAATCAGGATGTGTTATAGTCATCGTAGCTGCAATTTCTGCGGCTAGATTATCCAATTCACTAGTGGTTACCCCATCATACAATCCTTCTATCACTCTCATTGCCACCTTTACCGGATCAACCAACGGATTTAATCCATAGCATAATTTTCTTACCCTTGCGGTAATTTTGTCAAACATAATCGGCTCTTTGCGCCCGTCTCTTTTTACTACATACATACGTCTTTTGGTTTTTTGTTGATTTCTTCTCTCGAAGAAAATGCTATTAATTTGTCTAACTATTTTTCCCTAGAAAATCAAAAACTACATTTACTCCAATCCCCCGATTGGGTACTAAAAGAAACGCTCTGTTTTTATTCAAACCCAGAGTATTCTTTACATAAAAATATAATTGTTTGACTTTCGCCCTTTGCTATAAGCTCTTCTAGCTAGAAGAACCTTATCAAACTGAGCTAATCTAATCAAACAGAAGTAACAGTTTTTGACTAGCTCAGAATGAATATATTGTTTGTTTTGAAGGTTTTTTAATTAAAAATCCGCATCAAAACTTATCTTACTATCTTCATTATCCTTATTAAGAACTCCAGCTTTTTGGTATTCTGAAACTCTTTTCTCAAAGAAATTTGTTTTTCCTTGTAAAGAAATCATATCCATAAAATCAAATGGATTTGCTGTTCCGTATTCTTTTTCACATTCTAATTCTACTAATAATCTATCTGTTACAAACTCCAGATATTGTGTCATTAGTTTAGAGTTCATTCCTATCAAACTTACAGGAAGTGATTCAGTAATAAATTCTCTTTCTATATTAAGTGCATCTACAATAATCTCACGGATTCTTTCTTTTGGTACTTTATTTACTAAATGCTTATTGTGCAAATGCACTGCAAAATCACAGTGTACTCCTTCATCTCTAGAGATTAGCTCGTTAGAAAATGTAAGTCCAGGCATCAGTCCACGTTTCTTTAACCAGAAAATAGAACAAAACGCTCCTGAGAAGAAAATACCTTCTACAGCTGCAAAAGCTATTAATCGTTCTGCGAAAGAATCAGACTCTATCCATTTCAGTGCCCAATCTGCTTTTTTCTTAATCGCCGGGAAATTCTCTATTGCATTGAATAAAAGATCTTTTTCTTTTTCATCCTTTACATAAGTATCAATCAATAATGAATATGTTTCAGAATGTATATTTTCCATCATAATCTGAAAACCATAGAAGAACTTAGCCTCAGAATATTGAACTTCATTCACAAAATTTTCAGCAAGATTTTCATTCACAATTCCGTCTGAAGCTGCGAAAAAAGCCAAGATATGTTTAATAAAATAGCGCTCATCATCAGTAAGTTTTGTAGACCAATCTGTTAAGTCCTGATGAAGATCAATTTCTTCTGCAGTCCAAAAACTAGCCTCTGACTTTTTATACCAATCCCAAATGTCATGATGTTTAATTGGAAATATTACGAATCTATCTTTATTTTCTTGTAGGATTGGCTCAACCGAGTTCATGTTAATTTTCTTTTGCGATTATGGTGTTTTTTTCTTTCCCCTAGGGACTAACAAAGATCAAGAAATGTGGTAAAAGTTTTACAGAAAGTTAATAAACGTTTTCAACAAAGTTTTCAACACGGGGGGATTCCCCCTTTAAAAAAGTAATATTTAAATTTTAAATCAAAACATTGATTATCAGTAATTTAAACTAAATCAACTTCTTTAGTTTTAAGTCCAAACAAAAACCCCACAAGTATGAATTTCACACTTATTCACAATGTTTTTTCAGTTATAAAACAAGCCATTTTTTAAGCCATCAAAACTTACGGAAAAACCGTAGTTTCTGTTTGTGAATTTTAACATTTAGCAATGAAAAACAATTAACTTTGACATTATTTTATTTTTCGTTTAACAAACATTTTTAATTACTCTAAATAATTATCTAAAAACATAAATACTACAAGCTTCATCTATCTATTTTATTTGATTCAGTAAAAAAGATTAACTTTAAGACATAATTACACACCTAATTACTACCTCAACCAGGTTTATCAAGTATGAAGGAAGAACTCTTAACCTTAAAAAAAGGCGATAATCGATCCCTAGAAAAAATTTATACTGAGTATCGCATATCTTTTTTACAGTTTGCAAAAAAGTACAATCTAGATGACGATTCATTAATTGATGTTTATCAGGATGCTTTTATAGCGCTACGTGAACATGCTATAGAAGGAAAACTAAATCACCTGAAAAGCTCCGTAAAAACCTACTTATTCAGTATTGGTAAATACATGATTTATGATCGACTACGAAAAAAAAATAACACTGTCTCGTATGAAGATCATTCGGATTTCAAGGACATGTCCGACACACCGGAAATTTTTGAAGAACCTGAACTAACACCTGAACAGCAGTTACTACGTAAGCATTTTTCCGCTTTGGGAAAACGCTGCCAAGAAATGTTAACCTTATTCTATTATAGGGGACTAACTATTGATGAGATTACTGAAACCCTTGGTTATGAAAATAAAAATGTGGTAAAAAGTCAGAAATCTCGTTGTTTAAAATCCCTAAAAGAACTAATTAAAACCCCTATTTAAAATGGAACGAGAAGAGCTCATCGATAAGTTCCTTCAAGGAACATTGGCCCCAGAAGAGAAAGATAACTTTAATAGGTTATTGGACACTGACCCCGATTTTAAAAATGATTTTGAGATTATAAAAGATCTAAATACGGTTTCTGGCTCATTGGATAGAGAAGATCTTAAAAAAGTAATGAATGATTTTGAAACCAAAATTGCTAACAACAATACCAAAATTGTTTCGCTATATAATTATAAAAAATTACTCGTAGCTGCATCTATTGTCTTAATAGTAGCTATCGGCGCTTTCAGTATTTTCAATCCTTTTGTAACAAATCCAGAAAGTCTTTATGCAGAAAACTTTGAACCTTATCGTAATGTGGTAACTCCTATTGTTAGAGGGGAAAATAGCGATAATGCAGAAATAATTGCTTTTACTTCTTATGAAAGTAAAAACTTTGAGACTGCAGCTTCTCAACTTGGTGAGTTATTTTCTTCGACAAATAAACCTCATTTTTTACTCTACCAAGCAAATTCATTGATGGCATTAGATAAGACAGAAGAGGCAATCCCATTACTCGAAAAACATATCGAGTTTAATGATCAATTGGTGCTAAGAAGTAAATGGTATCTGGCATTAGCCTATCTTAAAAAAGATCAAAAAGCAAAATCTGTTATTCTATTAAAAGACATAGTTAAAGCCGGGTCGTTTAAACAAAGTTCTGCAGAAGCTTTATTAAAAAAATTAGATTAAGAATTACGCAATTTTCGTATCAAAATTATTGCTATAGGAACCAGCATTAACAGCCACCATAATTGTGAAGTTTGATTTCCTATGGGTGTCATATTACCTGATATCATAAATGCAGACCAATAATAAGGATGCTTCATCATATCATCATCGGTAGATGCAAGATACTTTAGTTTAGCTTCTCTTAAAGCCTTATCCTTGGGCATATTATCACTAAGGTTTTTGTAGAAATCATTCATTAACTCTGCAGTAGTTTGGTCATTTACTTTCCACAAAGTGGTAACCAATGACTTTGCTCCGGCATAATTAAACCCTCTAGCAAGGCTTAACATTCCCTCTCCTCTTTGCAATTTACCCAAACCCGTCTCACAGGCACTTAGCGTCACTAAATCAGCATCTACTCTGTGAGCATATAAATCTTTAACGTATAAAAGATTATGGGTACTATTATCTTTTTCGGAAAAAGCCAAATATGAATAGTCCGGATTCTCATCATTGGTTGCCGCATGAGTTGCAAAATGGAGAATATTATACTGCTGAGAATTATTTGAAAAAAACTCAATTGAAGCCTTATCACCTAAAATCACTTCTCCTTTAAAATAATTCGCTATGTTTTTTACTTCCTCCATATTATATAATAAGGGGCCGAAATCCGATCTTTCTTCTTGTACATTACTATTTACCTCTCCAAAACTAGGCGCGAAAGCCAGTAAATTATAACGTTTAGAATCAGGTCCTTTTTGATATTCTTGCAATAATGTAGCAGACTCTGCATAACTTATTTGATAATCTTGAATAAGATAACTCGGCTGATCAGAATTTTTAGGCAAGGCTTCAAAAGGAACATAATTCAATATATCATCTCGTAAAATAATCAATGTTTTAGTATGTAAATATTGTAAAGGTTTTTCAAGGATATTTTTATAAACTGAATTCCCTGTTTTCAAGAACTCTTCGGGTTTACTGGATTTGACATTAGAAACATCACTATAAAATGATAATATTTCATTTTTTATCTTATGACCAAAAGGTAGTTTATAAAACTCAAAAGAGTTCTTTTGAATTGTAATGGCAAACACATCTGTGTCAGTAGAGAAATAACTTATCAAACCAGTATCTGAGTCAAGTAAATTTTGAACATCTATTAACTCTACAACTTGAGTATCATATTTTAAATCGTGATATCTGGGATATTCTTGTTCAATATTCTCTATAAACCCATAGTATTCATTCTTTACTTTAAAAAGAGAATCAGAAATCTTGTTGTTTCTGCCTTTACTAAATAATTTCTTTTCCAGATGAATAATATTGGCCCGATACTGTTGCTCTGTGCTCAGTATATTTTCCGGGATTCCTTCAAACAAACTTGCCTGGGCATTCCTAGCAGCTTCAAGCAGTAAGGTACTCTTACTTTTTTCCATAAAATGGAAAGCATCTTCGATATATTTTCTGTCTTTAGTTTGATCATAAAGAACATATGCTATTTCCACCATACTATGAAAAGCCGGATACATCTCAGTAATTAAAAATTGTTTATCTACCTTACTTTCGAATTCAGGCTTCAATACATCTAAAGTTTCTATTATACCATACGAATTTATAATAGCAGACCTTAAATACTTTACATCATTTTTTGAAATAAATGCTTGATGTAAAACTTCTAACTTCTGTTTTAATATTTTAATTAACTCCAGCTTAGAAGAAACTTCTTTTGGATTTGGGTTTTCGTTAAAATCATCATTATTGAATTTGACAGATAATTGCATCAAAGCTTGCTGATAATACCCAAGGCTTTTATCAAAATCTTTTTGTTTAGTATAAAGCTTACCTATTCTTGCAAGTGCTTCTGCTATATCCTGATGTTTTTGATCATTACGATATAATTTTGTGCCAGAAAGATAGGATTGATAATATTCTTCAGCTTTTATAAATTGTTTATCAGACAAGTAAATATCTCCATATAAAAGATCTGCGGATCTTGCGAATGCATCATTTTTAGCATAATATTGCTCACCTTCTTTTAGTATCCTAATAGCGTTCTGAATACTATCTTGAAGAAGATAATTTTTTGATAATCTTTGATGAACAGAAAGAAGATTGTTTTTTATCTTGGGATTATCTGAGCCGGAAGAGTAAAATGCTAATGCATCGTGTAATAATTCATTGGCCTTGACAAAGCTTTTTTCATTTTCATAAACTCTGGCTAACCTTGTTTTAGTTCCTTGTATTCTTAGATTTGCATGTTGTATTTCACCTTCTTTTTCTAATCTAAAACTTTTATAAAAGTATTCTTTTGCTAAATCATTTTTATTTGTGAGTTCAGATATGGAGGCCAGATAATTATAGGTGCTAAAAAGAAGTGTTCTATCATCAACTGCCATACTATCTGTGCTTACTGAAGATAAAATATCTTCTAATTGCAGAAAAACTTCTTTTGCACCAGTATAGTTTTTTACCTTAAAATTATAATTGCCTTTTTGTACTAAATAGTTTTTAGTAACTGCCTCCACATCATTAATTAATCCTGACACCCGATTATCATTAATCATTGCATCAATCTTATCAAGATTTTGTTTTAACAATTCGAGATCATAATGATATCCATAAGCTCCCACACGGTAAAATAAAATCATTATTTCACTATTAACATCACTAAGCTCTTTACATAACTTTATACTTTTATCGAAATAGTAATTCAAACTATCTTTATCAGAATATAAAAAACTACTCCCTTTTTGAAAATAAGTGCTTAATTGTTCTTCCTTGCTTTGAGAAAAGCCTATGAAACCAAATAGACAAATCAACCAAATTATATTTTTATACATAAAAAAGCCCTCTAAAATGATAGAGAGCTAATTTAAATATTATTTTACAGCTGTTTATCAGTTAAATACCCCTTTTATTTTGAAATTGACTTCACTATTAAATGATTCAGAAAACTTCTTAATTTCTAAAAAAACATTCCCTTTAAAATTTATTCCTTCATTGACGGATATACTTGTTACACCTTGATTATTAACAACTGCTGGTTCGCTAAAACTAACTACCTCTTTCCCTTGTTCATTAACAATTCTAATAGAAAAATTTTTTGAACCCTTACCGATATATATTTGTTGAATATTACTCAACATAACCGGAGTAAAACAATTACAAGGACTTGGAGGTGGTGGAAACGGCCCAACTATTGGTATAGGCCTTAATCCGGAAATCTGAGAAGTACTTTCTACTTGCTTTTGTAAAGAATTGAATTGAGCTTCTGATTCTTTTAATTGTCTTTTTAGTAGTAGTAATTGCTCTTCGATATCATCAGAATGAGTAGCATTGCCTTCTAACCTGTCAATTTCTTTTTGTGTATTGTCCATCTGTTGCCTCAGGTATAGTGCGTGTAGATCCTGTTCCAGAAAGACGCCTTGTTTTTCGGCTTCAGAAAGGTTATCACAACTAGTACATAGTGCAAACGCACCCACAATCAATGGCAGCAGCCATAATCTTTTAAAAGTTTTCATAATAATTATTGTTATTGGTTTTTTAGTTAGTGAAATGTATCTCTAAGAGGTTAACATACTTTACATAAAAATAACAAAATTATCGCTTAAACTCTTTGGCTACCTTTTCTAATTCCATGTACCAATCTTCTCCAAACTTGCGGATTAGTGCTTCTTTAACAAATTTATATACAGGAACTTGCAATTCTTTACCTAGAGAGCAGGCATCATCACATATTTCCCATTTATGATAGTTCACGGCCGAAAATTCTGTATAATCTTGTACTCTGATTGGATATAAATGACAAGAAACAGGCTTTTTCCAATCTACCTCACCTTGATTATAGGCTTCTTCTATAGCGCACATTGCTGTACCTTTTTCATCAAAAATCACATATGCACAATCAGCTCCATTTATAAGTGGCGTTTCTAGCTCCCCTTGTGAGGTTTTAATATATATTCCTTGTTTTTCTATAGCCTCTATCCCTTCTTTTCTTAGGTAAGATTTAATCACAGGATAGATTTCTTCTAATTTCTTAGTTTCTGATTCTTCTAATGGTGCTCCTGCTTCTCCATCTATACAACAAGCTCCTTTACATGCAGAAAGATTACACACAAAATCCTTCTGGATGACGTCTTCCGAAATAATTGTTTTTCCTAACTGAAACATATCGCGAAGATAATAGATAAACTCGATTCAATACTTCTGAGTTTTACAATTTATTTACTTATTTACCCTACTTTTGCCCTAAATTTAGAATTACTTTTAAACGAACTAAAACCTTGAATCTATGTTGAATTTTAACTTTAAAGAGATTCTTACTGCGAGTATGATTCTTTTTGCTGTAATTGATATCGTAGGCAGTATTCCTATTATTATTGACTTAAGAAAAAAAGTAGGTCATATACAAAGTGAAAAAGCATCTATTGTAGCCGCAGTCTTAATGATTGTTTTTCTTTTTGTAGGAAAAGAGATTCTAAATCTTATTGGTATTGATGTCAATTCTTTTGCCGTAGCCGGTGCTTTTATTATTTTCTTTTTGGCCCTGGAAATGATACTTGGTATTCAATTATATAAAGATGATGAACCTGAAACTGCAGCTGTTGTCCCCTTGGCATTTCCATTAATTGCTGGCGCAGGTACTATGACATCGATTCTATCATTAAGAGCAGAATATCACCCGGAAAATATTGTTGTCGCCATTGTGATAAACATCATATTTGTGTATATCGTATTAAAATCTTCTGGAAAAATAGAAAAGGTTCTGGGTAAACAAGGGATTAATGTGGTACGAAAGATTTTTGGTGTTATCCTATTGGCAATTGCTGTAAAATTATTTGCCACTAATATTAAAGGACTTTTTTTAAGTTAAACAAATGAAATATTTTATCTACATTTTAATCGTAATAGCCGTAGGGTTAATGATCTATAATGCAACTATTTTAGATTTTAATAATCTTATGAAAGGAGATAGTAAAACTGCTCTTATAAGTATTCTTGCCTCAGCTTGTGTAGTATTGTTAATGCTAATATTGTTGGTTTCCAGAGCTATTCAAGAAAAAAGAAAAGGCAAGTAATAAGTTCTTTATCAAAAGCCTATAAAAAGAGTAATTATTACTGGCGGTAAAGAAATCAACATCAAAACCATAAAAAAGTTATGTAGCCTTCTGAACAACAAAGCTCTTTTAAGTGATTTTTTGAGTTTAGGGTCTTTAGCACTATCAATATAGTCCTTTATTACCTCACCAGAAACGTAAGATGAGTCGACCAGGATTTCATTATTAAGAAAAATCGACGCACTATTATCAAGTAATCTAAAAACAACTCCAATTATAAACAGAAAAACCGGAGAACAGACCGCTATTGTGATCAGGTATTCTTTTAATTCTAACATGATGGTGGGGTATATTTCTATATTAGTCTTTTATAAGTTTACCTTCTGTGAGTGATAAAACTTTTTTGATCATTTTATCATCCTGATTAATAATTTTTTCAAAAACATCTGTGCCAAACATTTGTTGGGCCATTGTCGCTTTTAAATATTTTTTTAACTGTTCTTGATAGTTACTAAGTTCGATTTCTACACCTCTTCTTCTAATATACTTAAGAAATCCTTCAGAAAAATCATCATCTATAACTACTTCATTTTTAAATTCTTCCTGAGATAAATTATTGTAAAAATCTCGTTTTTTATCTAATTCCTCAAAAACATACCCTCCCATACGTCCTGAACGAAGCAAATAATTAAGGGTCTCACCCACTCTTGTAGTATCTTTGCTTACAAAAATATCAGGTATAATTCCTCCACCTCCATAAACTACTTTACCCCCAGGTGTTCTAAACTTTAGAGAATCTGCAACCTGTATACTGTCTGCGTTTTGTAACTCTCCATTTTTATAACGCTCTAAATACTCATTAAAGTATTCTTTATTTCCATTTTCATATGGCTTTTGAATAGACCGACCAGTTGGTGTATAATATCTGGAGATAGTTAATCGTATTGCACTACCGTCTCCTAATGACATTTCACGCTGCACCAAACCTTTTCCATAAGAACGTCTTCCTATAATTGTACCTCTATCATTATCTTGTATGGCTCCTGCCAAAATCTCACTAGCTGAGGCAGAATTTTCATTAAGAAACACAAACACATCACCGTCTTCAAAACTTCCATTTTTGGTGGCATAATTATTTTCGATCGCACCCTTCTTGTTTTTAGTAAACATAATCAAGGTATCGTCTTCCAAAAACTCGTCTGCAATCTTCAGTGCGGGTGCTATAAAACCTCCTCCATTATCTCGAAGATCAATTACTAATCCTTCTGCTCCTATATTTCTTAATGAATCTGAAGCTCTCTTAAATTCTTTATACGTGGTCTCCGCAAATCGATTTATTTTTATGTATCCCAATTTTTCATTGAGCATGTAAGACGCATCTACACTTTGTAAAGGAACGCGACCTCTTTTTACCATAACATCAAATACTCCTGTCCCTTTTCGATAAACCTTGAGCTGTACCTGGCTATTTAACTCTCCTTTAAGTTTATTAGCTAATCCGTCTCTTATTAATCCTTCGCCAAACAATGTATCATTATCAGCCATCAAAATCCTATCTCCGGCCTTGATACCAGATTTTTCACTTGGGCCTCCTTTTATGGTATTGATTACAGAAATTGTATCTCTATATGGATAATAACTCACCCCAATACCAATAAAATCCCCCTGCATACTTTCTGTAATGCCCTCTAGTTCTTCTGGTGGAATGTAAACCGAATGTGGATCTAAGTTTTCAAGAATCCTATTTACTGTAACATCGACAATACTATCTGTATTAATCTCATCTACATATTCATAATCAATGTAGTCAATAAGACGGTTTAGTTTTTCCTTTTTTGGATTATATGAAAATAGCTTAGCTGATGGGTTACTAAAATCGAGTTTGCTTCCTAAAAAGATTCCCGCACCCATAGCCAGACCAATAAGTAAAGGTGTATATTTTTTTGAATAACTCATTAACTGTCTAAATCTGTAATCTGTTCTATCTCTACTCCTGCTTTTTCTAAAAACTTTAGCCCCGAGTTATCTTTGTAACCAAATTGGTATACAATTCGTTTTATTCCCGCCTGATGAATTAATTTACTACATTCTTTACAAGGTGATAGTGTGATATATAATGTGGCACCTTTGCAAGATTGCGTAGAGGATGCTACTTTAGAGATTGCATTTGCTTCTGCATGCAACACATACCATTTTGTGTATCCTTCTTCATCTTCACAAGGGTTTTCAAACCCTGTTGGTGTTCCATTAAACCCATCAGAAATAATCATCCTATCTTTCACAATAACCGCACCAACTTTTTTCCTGTCACAGTGGGATAACTTTCCCCATTCTCTTGCTATCCTAAGATAAGCTTTATCATACTTAAGTTGTTTTTGTTTCGGCATATATCATTACGTCTGAAAAATTGACACTAATTATAATACGAATATATTATGTCATTGTGTCAAATACAACCCTAATTGACAATAAATTACCAAATTTTATTTTCGATAATCATAGGAATAACCATTCCAATTACAATTGAGGATACGATAAGAATCCAATCTCTTCTGGAAAACCTGAAAAAAGTCTGAGCAATAAAACTAAATATAAGTACAATGATAACAATTATAATTTGTGAAATTTCTATCCCCAAAGCAAACTCAATTAAAGCCAATACTTTAGAACCTGCTCCACTACTGATCATCTTAAAATAACTTGAAAAACCTAACCCATGAATAAGCCCAAAAAACACCGTGGTAACATATAAGATCACTATCTTATTATTCTTAGCACTATTCTTAGCAGTAAACACATTGAATAAAGCACCTACAAGTATTGTAATAGGGATTAAAAACTCTACTAATCTAGAATTTACAGATACAACATTAAAAGCTGCCAAAAATAAAGATGCTGTATGCCCTATTGTAAAAAGAGTAACTAACATTAGTATTCTTTTCCAATTATCAAAAGTATATGCTACAGTAAGTATAATTAAAAACAAAATATGATCATACGCATTCCAATCCAGCACATGATAAAGACCTTGTTTAAAGTAAAACCAAAATTCAGACATGTTATTTTTGCATTTTTGAGGTTGGGACTAAATGTACAATTAAATAGACGAATGAAAAAATTAGACGCAAATTCTTACAGGAATTTAAAATTCAATTTACAATACACTACAAAATTGTATGAAATTTCTTCAAATCTATACCCTATAAATTCAAAAAAAAATTGACTAGTAAACAAAATCTCTTAATAGTTTTTTTGAGTATATTATATCAATGATTTTTTATTCTATTTTTTGTTAAAAGCCTTATTTAAAATTATATCCCCATTTTTAGGGATATTATCCCCCTATTTTTGGAAAATAAAATACTTAAATTTACATACTTAACCACTAACAATTATTCTTGTATAACATTTTAAGAAATATTACACATAAAAATTAACTCATGAAGAATATCAACCTAAGTACAATATTGCAGATTGTGGCTCTCTTGTTTTTGGTGATCATTGGATATCTCACTTTTAATTCTAGTTCTAACTGGAAAATCATAAAATCAGAACTAGACAATGCTAGAGAAGAACTTAAGACCTCTAAAGAAACCTTGATAACCACGAAATCTGATCTGGAAAATTCAAAAAAAGAGTTCCAAAAAATGAAAGCTCAAAAAGACCTTATTATTCATAAACGAGACTCTTTAATATTTGATTTTAAAAGAAAAAATGCTAAAGATTGGGAAGAATTACAGCGTATTAAAGATTCTATAAAATTTACCAATGATAAGTTAGCCAAAGACCGGGCAATAATAGATGGTCTTCTTGGACTAAATAAGTAACAACCATATATCCGAACATTACATCTAATACTTCAATTTAATACATCATGAAAAAATTATTCCTTGTTCTTTTTATAATAACTGTTTGTTTTTCTCACGGTCAGGAATTAGATTCATTAAAAGTTATTGAAATTCCCAGATCCTATGCAGATCGAGTGGGTGAGCCATTTAAAGTAAAACAAGACAGTTTATATATTTTTCGTACCACAGATGTTCTTCTAGTCAACAAAAAATCTTTTTCAGCATTAAAAAATGTGTATTTGAGCACTCTTGATCAGGATAAAATGACCAAAGATCTGATTGAAAAATACACTCAAACACTAAGTAGAAACATAGATCTAGAGCGTAAGTTAAAAATAAATTTCAGGGAATCAGATAGTTTAGATTTAGAAGTTTATAAGAGAACTCAAGCTACATTAACCAATACTCAGAGAGCATTAGATTATACCATAAACAGCCTTGAAAAAGCCTCCACCAGTCTTGACCTTGTAGAAAAGAATGCAAGACGAGAACGGAGAAAAAATGTTTTTGAAAAAATATTAATAGGTATTGCTGGTATTGGAGCTGGCGTGCTGGTTGGTGTGTCGCTTTAAGACCAATAATCAAGAAACTAAATTTTATAAAAAAACCTCTAAAATCTACAGATTAAAGAGGTTTCTTGTACTCAAGGTGGGAATCGAACCCACACTCCCGAAGGAACTGGATTTTGAATCCAGCGATTTATACACCGAAACAAACCCAAATAATCCTTAACCTTTGAAAATACTAATAAAATCAAGATTTAAAAGACTACCTTAAAATCTATTGAAGCTTTTAAAATTCACAATTTGTTTAACCTATGTTTAACCCATAATGATTATCTTTGATTAAAAATTAGTAGATGGCTTCAATCAGAATAGTTTTATACAAGAGTAAAAAAAGGTCGGACGGAAAATATCCAATTGTTTTAAGAATCATTAAAGATAGAAGACCAAGCTACTTATATTTAGAATGGATTGATGAAAAACATTGGGATCAAGAAAAAAACAAAGTCAAGAATTCTTACCACAGTGCTTCTAGGTTAAATAATTACCTATTAAAAAAGCTAACTGAAGCTGATGATTTGATTTTAGATTTTGAGGCTAATAAAAAAACCTATACATCATCCCAGATAACAGAAACCTTAAAAGGCCGAAAACCATCAAAACTGTTTTTTAAATATTCTGAAGAGTATTTTGAAGGCCTGCTAAAACTAGAAAAATATAGTAGAGTTATTGCTGATCGAGGTAGAATAAAGAAATTCAAAAAATTTCTAGGAAATAAAGACATTCGTTTTGAAGAAATAAACCAACCAATGCTTAATAGGTTTAAAATGTATCTTGTTACCTCAGAAAAAAAAATATCTGAAAGATCGATAATGAATAGCTTCGTAGTGATTAGAACAATATTTAATAAAGCAATTAAAGATAATATCGTTGAACAAAAATATTATCCTTTTGGTAAAAATAAAGTAAAAATAAAATTCCCGGAAACTATAAAAATTGGATTGGAAGAAGATGAGATACGAGCTATTGAAGAACTGGACCTACCAGAAAAATCTACAATTTGGCATACACGAAATATATTTTTATTTTCTTTTTATCTCGCTGGCATGAGGGTATCTGATGTTTTAAGAGTGAAATGGAATGATATAAAAGATGAAAGAATATACTATCAAATGAGCAAAAACAAAAAGGTAGATTCTTTGAAACTACCATTAAAGGTAAAACTGATTTTAGATTATTACAAAGAAGATCAAAGATCCCAGAACGATTTCATCTTCCCAGAACTAAAAAAAGCTAAAGAACATAACGAAAAAGATTTATATATAAAATCTAAAACCGCAACTAAAAAATTTAATCACTATTTAAAACAAATTTCTGAACAAGCAGAAATAAACAAAAAAGTTACTATGCATATCGCTAGGCATTCTTTTGGAAATATAGCAGGAGATAAAATATCACCACACATGCTTCAAAAACTCTATAGACACTCTCATTTAAGCACAACAATAGGGTATCAAGGTAATTTCATTCACAAAGAAGCGGATGACGCCTTGGATAGTGTCCTTGACTTCTAATGTTATAATTGAACCTCAATAAACTATTCCATATGAAAGTTTTTCTTATAAGCTTTGAGAATAAGATTCTTAGTTAAGAAAAAACAGTTTATGTTCATCTGGCAAATTGAAAAGAACTCTTAAGCTGATTATTATTTTCGATGAATATTCATCAAGTAATACTTATATAAAAAATCATAACAAACTAACTCATAAAATCGCTGTTTGGATCGAAAAGCTCTATTCACAAGCATATGAATATAACTACTAATTAATTGATTTTTTGATAAGTTGTGACTCTTATCGAGATAGGTAAGTATATTTTGTATAGTTTCTGAAGAGGTATTTTGAGTGGCTTCCAGAACTTGATATAATGGTTTAGCATTCAGGTTTAGACCTAACACAAATGATAGTAATTGTTCTTTATGCAGTCTGTATTTTTTGTCCAGCTGTTTTGTTAATTGCTTGTTACCATTAAATTCTTTCCAAAAAGATTCTTTATTAGTTTTGGCTAAGTTCAGTTTATCTTCTAAAGTATAATGAAAAGATTCTAATAGGCTGTCAATCGCTTTTAAGATGAATATGAAATATAAATCATCATCATCTATGAGTTCTATAGCCTGGAGCAGCATTTCGCTTTCGCGGTGAAATAAATATTCAGAATTCTCTATGTTTCCTGAGCCGTAACGTTCTAATTCGCGTATGTAGGTATCAGTTTGTACTTTGTATATGATGTCATCATTCACATAAGATTTAATACTCTCATTAAAAGCCAGGATTACACTACCGATATGTTTTGTGTCTGTTACGTGAAACCGTATTCTAATATGAAAATCCGGATCGTTATATCTGATAAAAAACCATTTGTCTATCCACCCTTTTTGTTTTAGCGTATCTATAAGTGGTTTTATTGTCGTCGTCAATATCAAATCTGAAGTTCTGGCACCACAGTATATTTTATAATACAACCACTCGTCTCCTGGTATGAATATTCTTTTGGGTTTCATTATTAGTTTTTGCAATTCATTTTATTACTCCAACAATATTTTGGATCCCACATCAAGTGTGGGATGACACAACTCACGCGTTCTTTAGTTTTTCTTCATTATAAAAAGAGATTACAAATTGATTGGTGAATCCTTCATTTCCTCTTTTAACAATGCATTCTTCTGTAAAAAAGAATTCTTCTAATATGAATTCTTTTCTTTTCTTCACAGTATCTAGCCACATCTTAATCATATTATAGTTTTCTAAATTCATCAGCAAAGTGTTATCTCCATCTACTAACTGAACTAACTTAGGTATTCGTAATGAAGCTCTCCAAGTTGTAATAGTTTCGATTAATATTTCCTTATCCTTATTTAGAAATCCAGTGATATCTTCTTTTTTGATAACCCACCTGGCTTTTGATAAGATAAAATCTTTGTACATTACTCTTGGTAGAAAAGCTCTTTTTTCTAACATTGCACCCCAATTAAATCCTACACCGGATCGTAATTTCTGTTTTTGTACATCACATAAAAAATGATAGATAGGTAATGCATTAGCACTATAGTTATGTGCGTTACTTAGCTTAGGCAGCACATTTTTGTTATGTTTTTTGGATCTTAAATGTACTTTCCCACCTTTTATGGATATCATCAAATCATCGATTGGAATTTGGTTCTCTATAGCTACACTGGATTTGCCTAGATAAGGGATTTCATACTCTCTTAAAGTTTCTCTCCTGATGACATTACCTGTTCTGGATTCCGGGAGATGAATAATTTCTGCTAAAATAGCACCAGGGTTCATCTGCTCTTCTGTGTCTGTAATTTCTTTAACTAATGACAATAATTCTTGATTACCAGTGGTAAACCTTCCTAAAAGATTCGTAGCAGAAGACCCGCCGATAGATCCTAATATCATTTTTTCTTCTCCGTCCAGCTGTATCAGTTCTGCCATCGTGCTCAATGTATCGGGTAGGTCATTCCAATTTTCTTCAAAACCTTCTAGATCTGTGTCTTCTATTTCTATAGTATATGCCGATTTTTTAAGTTTTTGATGTAATAGATTACAAAAAGGATTCCAATCGATTTGTTGCTCTTTCTGTACCTTACGCGGAATATCTAACCCATCCAAAAAAGGAGTTGAATCCGAAGCATCTTGATGTTGCAAATATCCTATACCTATTTCTGTATCGAGAGCTGTCGTTAATTCTACTTCTCGAGTTTCATACCTTTTAGTAAAAGCGGCTATAAATCGATCCAGGTTAGTATCTTTATGAGGAACTGTCATTTTATTAAAAACAGGTAATAATTTCTTAATCCTATATGCCCATTTTTTGTTTAGCTCATTGTTTATGTATTTTGGATATAGATCAGTTTGAAAAAGATATTTTAACTCAAAGGAAATATTATGGTGATCAATAAGCTGACTTATTTGATTGTATTTTTTTATTGAATTTCCTATTTGTGTATCCAGTTCATTAAGCAACTCAAAGAGTTGTTCAATAAACGCTACTAAACCTTCTGTTTCTTTTAATCCAGAGAGTGCTTCTTGTATCTGCATTAAAAAATCATCTCCTGTTACAGTGGGCTCCAATTGACTTACCAATACCTGATTATCAATCAACTCTTCAATAAAAGCTAATGCTTCATCTATAGTGATTTCATCATCAACCAAAAGCTCAGCCAATATTTTAATAGTGGCGCCCGTTTTAGCTTTCTCTACTATGGTTTCTAAGTACTCGGTATAGGTAATAGCTTCTAATGAATGTTCTCTGCGATTGAACTTATTATAGATATATTCTACGTATCGAAATTGATCACCGATTTTATATAAACTGTTATTAGGATACCAAAGTAATTGTTGTTTAACCTCTGGGAGCTTAGCCAGGTTTTGGGCCCAAGCTACTACAAAGTTCATATCTAATCTGGTTTGTCTTTTATGATTGTATGAGGGTGCAATTTTAATATTTGTGCTATTATCAAACCTCCCCACACTACACCCTGCAAATAACCCAAATGGCGTACAACGTGATGAGATACGGGTTATGTATTTTAGCAATGCATATAGCAATCTATCAGATGGAAGGTTGTTATTTGCTATTATGGACTTATCTATCTCGGCATATAAATCTGGAGATGCTAAAAATATAGCTTCCTTTATTACTGGGTCTTTCCAAATTTTTCTGATTTTTGACGCACTATCTATAATATGCAATTTATTTAGACCTACTAAAGATGTCCTTAGACAATACTGATCAAAAAAAGTATATGGATTTTTGGATTTCAAATCTTTATAGAAGCTATTTTAATTATATTGTTCCGATATCAGAATGATCAATATTCAGGGTACAAAATATGGATTTAAAAAACAGATTAAAAGATAAACTAGAAGAAATCGCAGCAATACTATTGCATCATAAACATAGCTATAATAGTATTGGAGTTTTAGGTGGTAGTTCGGGAATTGCGCTTTTCCATTTTTACTATGCCAGATATAAGGATGATAACCACTATGATGACAAAGGCTCTGATATTATCACAGAAACCTTTAGTCTTATACAAGAAGGGTTTTCTTATCCAACCTTTTGTGATGGTATTGCAGGAGCTTGCTGGGCACTAGAAGTGTTAAAAGAAGAACAATATATCGAGCTTCAGGAAGACATAATCACACCGGAACTCGATGAGTACTTGTTAGACAAAATGCATGAGGATCTACAGAAAGGCTATTATGATTTTCTGCACGGAGCCACCGGGTATGGGTATTATTTTCTAAAACGGTATCAAAACATCACCTCAGCAGCATTAAAAAAAAGATATAAAACATATATACACCAGCTCATAACCTTTTTTAAGGATACCGCTATACAGAGTGATACAGGTATCTGGTGGCAGTCAGAGATCAAGGTAGGAGAAGAAAAGTTTAATGGCTATAATCTAGGTTTATCCCATGGAGTAGCCAGTATTATTAATTTTTTATCCAGGCTCTCGGTGTATCCTGATTTTTCTGAGCACACGCTACCATTATTAAGGCCCGCAGTCAATCATATGCTGAATTGCAAGCACACTAATGAACAATTTACTTCTTCATTTCCTAATTGGATCACAGAAGAGGAGCCTAAGGGGTATAACTCCAGATTGGCGTGGTGTTATGGAGACCCAGGTATTGGGATTTCTTTATTACGAGCGGGAGAAGTCTTAGATGATCAGAAACTTTATCAAGAAGCTATACATGTATTAAAACATTCTGCCTCACGACGAGATATCGTAGAGGTAGGGTTAAAAGATGCCGGGTTATGCCACGGAGCATTTGGGCTTATGCATATATATCAACACGTATTTAAAAAGACCGGAGATACTGTATGTAAAGAAACTGCGGAGCATTGGGCTACTGTAGCACTGGATATGGCAACACATACTGATGGATATGCTGGATACCTGTTCGGATATGAAGGTTCCTGGAAATCAAGAGACTGCTTGTTAGATGGTATTGCCGGTGTAGGATTAGCAATACTTTCTTATCTAGCAGATTTTGATACCCAATGGGATGAAGCTTTGCTTATCGGTTAGTATTGGCATTCTACAGCTCATTGCTATACTTTGGATTCCGGGTCAGGCCCGGAATGACAAATTCAATCATTATGATCCAAAACCAGAAACTCCAAACCTCCTATTTCCCGTTTTGTATTCGTTTTTCTATCTCCTTTTCTCCTCCCGGGGTAAGTGTAGAAGCTGATGTTTCTTTGATAAAAATCATCCCATCAAAAGATTTTTTGGGAACAATCCTTATCCAAGGAGAATACGTACGTCCAAAAGTCCAACCAGAACCTATACTATGCATTTTCAGGTTTTTATGTAAAAAAGAATGTACAGCAGGATCATAAGAAGGCGGTGTGAAATCTATAAAAAACAAGTCTTTCTTAGACTGGCTAAAATACCAATCCAGGCTACCCTCTTCCTGGGGGATTATTTTAAAGGATTCAGTTTTGAGATACTCATATTTGTTTTCTTTCTTTATATAATGCCTGGCTCTAAAACTACCCTGATAAGTAGCAAACCCCATCGCATAATATGCGGTGTCCCCCAGATATGTTTTCAAAACACTGCCTAGCGGTTTTTGACTACCATTAACATAAGCATCAGGATCATTTTTAACATGGCCGTTATGGGCCCATAACATCATTTTAGCATCAGGACCCTCTTTTTCTAATATCTCCAGAATGGTTTGTGCCATATATTCATCACGGATATTGTAATCTACCGTCTTTTGCAGTTGGCGACCACTTACTTCGACACCCTGGATGATTTTTCTTAAATCAGTGAGTACATCTTGATATTCTTGTGTAGCACTTTTGGTAATCAAGTTCATCTCATTTACATAGAGGTACGATAACACCCTATACAACTGCTGTCGTTGATCAGATAAATCACTTCTGTCTGTAATTGTTTTAATATCATGAAACAAAGAATTCACTTTCACCTCTAGTAAGGGATGCGGCCCTGTTTTTTGTATAAACCCCTCGATATTGTGATATGCCAAATCTAATCCTACGGTCTGGGTATCAATACCTATAAACTTTACTTTTTTGGCTTCGGGTACCGTCTTATTATAGCGATACATCCACTCGATCATATCGATTACGGACTCTACATTCCAGACCCAGAATCCCTGGGCAGATAGTGCATCACGACTATTACCCTTACCATATAGCACATAATCATTAATGGGTTTGCATCCAATATGACTGGCTTCGATACCAAAAAGGGTAAACCCCATTTCCTTGACCAAAAACTCCAGCATACGATGTTTCATTTGGAAGATTTCTTTGGTCCCATGACTGGTCTCACCCATACCCACAATGCGAACATCTCGTAATATAGGTTTTAGATACCCTAGATCACTAAACCCGGTTTCTGCTTGTACACTAGTAAGCGATATGGATTCCTTTTGTATCCAATTGATCACACTATCTTGTTGTGCTTTTCTAAATTTTAATAATGCTTTATACTCTTTTGGAGATAAAACTTTAAATTTTTCTACAATATAACTACCTTTTATATTGTCTATAAAGTTTTGGCGAACAGAATCTTTTAACCATTTGGAGATATAAGGAGACACCTTAAAGGTATACGTATCGCTTTTTTTAATAGGGAGTTCTACAATCTCCAGCCCATCTTTTCTATAATTATCCAAAAAACCATGGAGTGTATCTTTCTCTGGTATGGATGCTATCACCTGTAGATTTACATTTTTTTGCTGTAGATGTAGTTGTAGAAAATCTCCTTTGGTAAGTGATAATGTATAATCGTGTATTTCATTTCCTATGACACTGGTTTCTTTACCTTCTTGAAAGGGTAAAGAAGATTCTTGTCCGTTAATGATCTGTATAAATGGAAAAACCGCAATAAATTGCAGATAGATAGTATATCTTTTCAAGTAGTTCATAAATATAATTTCTCTTTTAAATAGTGCTTATATTATTTAGGCTGGTACTCAGGGTATCCCATTTGCCAAAGTGCAAAAGAAAATGCATTGACATACATTTCATATCTATCCATTTTAGTAGAGTTCATCGCAGCATGTCCATCTTCAAATTTAACTCCAAACAAAACAGGAGTATCTGCTGCATTAGATGCCTGTAACCTAGCTACAAACTTTGCCGGATCCCAGATTACTACTCTGCCATCTTTCATCCCCCCAGTTACCAAAGTGGCTGGGTATTCTACACCTTCTTTAATATGATGGTAAGAATCCATTTCTAACAAGGCTTCAAATTCTTCTTTGATTTCTACTGTACCAAACTCTTTGATACTATTCTGCCCGTTTGGTTGTATCTCAGATCGCAACATGTTCATAGCCGGAGAAGTCAGGATAACTGCTTTATAGAGTTCAGGGCGTTCAGTCATCGCTCGCCCGGCAAGGATCCCTCCTGCACTGGATCCCCATATTGCAGATTTCTCAGGGCTAGTAAAGCCTTCTTTAATCATATACTCAGTAGTAGCGATCATATCTTTCCAGGTATTAGGCTTGGTAGTTTTCTGACCTGCTTTATGCCATGCTACTCCTTTTTGTCCACCACCACGAACATGGGCAAATACAAGAATTCCTCCTTCTACCACCCAAGTTAAAAAACTAGAGTTAAATCTAACACTACCTCCTCCACCATAAGAACCATAGCCAAAAAACAGAGTTGGATTAGATCCATTTTTCTTAATTCCCTTTTGATAAATAACAGAGACTGGAACCATGACTCCATCATGAGATGGAATTTCAATTTCTTCTACTGCAATATCTTCAAAATCTGGGTATTGATTTACAGGTAATAGGGTCTCTGTTTGGAATTGATTTGTGTTAATATCGAATAAATAATTTGTGGTTGGGGTTAGGTATCCAATTGTTGAAATTCTAATTAAATCATTATTAATTCCTGTAGCTGTTATATGAATATCTCCTATAGGTTTAGGAAGTTTAATCTCTTTTTCTTCTATACCTATTAAACTATGCAATTTAGCTTCTACACCATTTTTCTTGGTAGTGAAATATATTCCTTTTTCAGCCAGCACAAAATTTGTAATTATTTTATCTTTTTTTTCCGGAACAATAATTTCTGGATTATCAAAGTTAGGGCTCTCAATTGAGGTCCTACATATCTGAAAGTTAGAAGCATTTTTAGCAGAGAGAAATATAAAATCATTACCTTCAATTAGAATCTTTTTTACTTTATCTGATTCTTTATGCAGTAATTTCCATTTAGCATTTTTAGACAAAACAGAAGATTCTTTTATATAATACTTGTCATAAAAAGAATTTACTCCTCCTACTATTGAAAATAAGTAGCCATCATTCTTATTATAGTTATATACTATAGGAAAATCTTCAGGATTAATATCTAATTCAGGATAACTTAACTTAGAAAAAACATCTGTTAAAACTTTGGAATCACTTCCTACAATGTGTAGAACTGATTTAGTATTTAACCAATAATCTTTATCTGTTGGATCTACATCCGGTATATGCAGATAAATAAAGCCAGAGTTATCTGATAACCATTGAACTCCCCCAAAACTAGGATTACTGTTTTTAATAACGTCAGGTAACACTTTTTTCGTTTCAACTTCAATAATTAAAATTTCTGAAGCTTCTTCTCCTTTCTTGGAAAGACTTACAGCAACTTTTTTGCCATTCCAATCTGGTTGCAAATAGTTAATATGGTACTCATCATTATCAGAATACGAAGTTGGATCATAAAGAAGTATTTCATCACTTTCCAAGTTTTGACGATAATAAAGTTTAGCAATACTTTTTGTTCCAATACTTTTTGTATAAAAATAACTACCATTATCAACAACTCTAACAAACCTAATAGAGAATTCAGTATTAGTATCATATGATAATTGTTTATCTATCAATGACTTTTTCCCAGGTATACTATTTAATGTATTAAATGCATAAGTTCCTTGTTGCTTTAACCAATTAATGACTGTAGAATCCTCAAGGTTCTCTAAATTACGATAAGGATCTTCAATTTTTTGGCCATGATAGGTATCAATTGTCTTAATTGATATTGCTTGTGGAGGTCTAGTTACTTCTTTGGAACAAGAAATAATCAATAGAAATATGAAAATTCTTTTAATTATGTCACTAAAAACCATTATTTCCCGTTTTGTATCCGTTTTTCTATCTCCTTTTCTCCTCCCGGGGTAAGTGTAGAAGCTGAAGTTTCTTTGATAAAAATCATCCCATCAAAAGCTTTTTTGGAAACAATTTTTATCGATGGAGAATATGTACGCCCAAAAGCCCAATTGGAAAATGCAGTATGCATACTTATGTCTTTATGCATAAAGGAATGTATAGCATTGTGATTAGGGTATGATGTAAAGTCTATATAAAACTTATCTTTCTCAGCTTGCATAAAATACCAATCCAAGCTGCCTTCTTTTTCAGGAAATATTGTAAAAGAACCAACTTTATCATATACATATTCTTTTCCTTTTTTAAAGTAACTTCTGGCCTGAAACGTTCCTTGATAGGTCGAAAACCCCATGGCAAAATATGCTGTGTCCCCTAGGTATTTTTCTAAAACACTGCCAAGCGGTTTTTGACTACCATTGGTATACGCATCAGGATTTTTATTGATATGAGTATTATGGGCCCATAGCATCATTTTGGCATCAGGACCTTCTTTTTCTAGTACCTCCAGTACGGTTTGTGCCATATATTCATCGCGAATATTAAAACCTGCTTTCTTTTCTAGTTTACGATTATAAGTTTCTAGACCCTGGATAATTTTCCTTAGATCAGTCAGTACCTTTCGATATTCTTTCGTAGAACTTGTAGAGACCAAGCGCATCTCATTCACATGGAGATAAGATAACACCCTATATAATTGTTGTCGTTGATCAGATAAATCACTTCTGTCTGTAATGGTTTTAATATCCTGAAATAAGGAATCTACCTGTACCTCTAGTAAAGGATGAGGGTCGGTCTTGTCTATAAAATCGCTGATATTTTTATACGCCAAATCCAATCCTACGGTTTGTGTATCTATGCCAATAAACTTCACTTTTTTGACTTCAGGCACGGTCTTATTATAGTGATGCATCCACTCTATCATATCGATCACCGACTCCACATTCCAGATCCAAAACCCTTGCTCGTTTAAAGCCTCTCTGCTACTGCCTTTGCCATAGAGTACATAATCATTAATAGGTTGGCATCCTATATGACTAGCTTCAATACCAAAAAGGGTAAATCCCATCTCCTTGACCAAAAATTCCAGCATACGATGCTTCATCTGGAAGATTTCTTTAGTTCCATGACTGGTCTCCCCCATACCCACAATACGTACATTTTGTAATATGGGTTTTAAATGCTCCAAATCACTAAACCCGGTTTCTGCACGTACACTATTTAGAGGTATTGATTTCTTTTTGATCCAAGTGATCACACTATCTTGTTGTGCTTTTCTGTAAGCGATTAGTGCTTTATATTCTTTAGGGGATAAGACCCTAAATTTTTCTACAATATAACCACCTTTTATATTCTTTATAAAAGCTTGTCTAGCCGAATCCTTTAGCCATTTGGAAATATAAGGAGACACCTTAAAGGTATAAGTATCACTTTTTTTAATGGGGAGTTCTACGATCTCCAATCCATCTTGTCTAAAGTTACCCAAAAAACCCTGGAGTGTATCTTTTTCTGGTATTGATGCGATAATCTGCAGGTTTACATTTTTTTGTCGCAAATGTAATTGCACAAAATCACCTTTGGTAAGCGGTAGTGTATAATCATGTATTTCATTTCCTATCACCTTCATTTCTTTTCCTTCTTGAAAAGATAAGGAGGTTTTTTGACTAAAAATATTATTGGAAACAAAAGTGAATACCAGAAATAAAAAGGTATTAAGAAAATTAATTTTCTTAATACCTTTTTTTTTAAAATAATCAACACTCATTTTAAATGTATATATGTTCAAACTATTATAATTTAATTTTTACCAAATACCCAAAAAACACTTAAACAATTGCTGTTTTGAAAATCATCATAGCTGTTGAAAACAAATTTCAAATCCATTAACAAGAGATAATATTACTCTAAAAAGTCTTATTATTTATAATGGAAAAATATGCTTGTTAGCAATCTACTCTACTTCCATCACATTCAGGATCATTTTCATCTTTAGTGCGTTGTCCTCCACATGGAAAAGATCCACCATTAATCCTTTTCATATTGCTTTTATTAAGTTTTGAAACTGTAATTTTAGATAACTGTAATTTTTTTGAATTAATTTCCATTTCTATTTTTTTATTTTGAGGCAAATGTACATTGATCCATGGTAATATTATATAAAAGTTAGTCTTGTTTCTAGAATTAAGACTATTGGAACATTGAAATCCTTTGATTTTCAATAGCTTAACTGCTTTATAAAATAAGAAGGATATATACCTGTTTTTTTATAAAATGACTTCGAAAACACTTCGCTAGAATTAAAACCTGCCTCTTTAGCTAATGCCTTAATGGTATAATTCCTTATTTTTTTGTCTGTTTTTAACCTTTCTATAATATACTCAATTCTTAAATCATTGATATAAGGAGAAAAGGTTTTACCCCTATAATATTTTATCACCTTGGTCAAATATTTTGAATTGGTATTCATGTTTTTAGCCATCATTGCAGAGGTAAGCTTGATTTCTAAAAAGCCATTGTTTTTTTCGAAATCTTCTAACTCGCTAAGAATCAAATTTACTACATCATCGTCAATATCAATAGTAGTGGTATTGTGATCAGTAGGAACGTTGGTTTTGGTAACCTCTTTTGGGGTATCCAACATCAGACTATCAAAACGTTCTTTATATTGTTTATTTTTCCTACGGCTTGTATAGAGAACACCTGTAATAGCAATAATTACTAGTAACGAAATAAGAATAATGTAGTAGGATTGATAGTTTTTGGTTCTAAGTTCTTGTATGATATTTTCTTTTTGAGCAATCAAAAGAGGGGTGTCAAATTCTGTATTTAATTTATCTGTAGTAGATTTATACCTACTATGAAATATACTATCATTATACAGTAACCTATTGATATAATAAAGTTGATTATTATTATCTTTAATAGCCTTATAATATTTTATAAGTTCAGGATATGCTGGTCTAGCTTCAGAAATTAAATCATTAGATAGTTGTACAAAAGAGTCTATTTTTTTAAAATAACCCATAGCTGCCTCTTGTTGACGCAATATATTATAGGATTTTCCTAGATAAAAATATCCGTTAATTAAATTGTGATATCCATAACTTCCACCAAACTTACAATTTAAAAACTCCTCTATCCCTTGATTTATGGATAGTATTGCCTGGTCATAATCTTTTTCATAATACTGAAATATCCCTTTGTTTAAAGTATACACCCCTTTAATATCAGTACTCTGAGATAATTTTTTTCCTTGGTTATAAAAATAATGGGCAGAATCAATTTCTTTATCCAATAGATATGTAGACGTTAAATCAGAGAGTTTCATAAGATACCATAATGAGTCTTTTGCATCTCTTTCTTTTTTTAATTTTTCATATTGTAAGCATTTTTTATAAAGGAATTTGGCTTCATCGTACTTTCCTAATTTTCTTTTTAAGGTAGCAATTTTAGAGTTAAAAATAGATTTATAGTATAAAGAATTCATTTTTCTAGAATTTTGTAACCCTTCAAGATAATATTCCAAAGCTTTGTTGTAATCACCTTTTTGCTGCATTATTATCCCTTTAGTATTACACATTGATCCAGTCTGTAATACGTGCTCTGTATTTTTTACTTTAGCAATACCACTATCGATATAGATAATCTGTTTTTCGTAATTATCTGCAACAAGAAATGATATCCAAAAATACCCTCTAGCCATTTCAGAAATACTATCGAGATCTTTTGCTTTTTGTAAATAAGCTTTTGCAAACCATTTATTTGCGTAGGGATCTTTTTCGGTGAATTGTTTTTGATAAAGTTCTTCAAAATCCAATTTCATTAAAGAATCTATAGACGGAAGGTTTTTTTGTTGACTATACACTGTATATTCTTGTGCAAGTACTAAAATAACAAAACAGATAAATCTGTTTATAGCAATATAAAATAATTTTCTCCCCATAATTAGTTTAAAACGACACAAAGATACAGGTATTATTTTTCCTTCCAATTTTTATCAAAAACTGTTTTACAATCAGTAGTTTACATTCATATTAGCAGTAGTCTTAATTCTAGAATTTCGACCCTAATATTCTAGAATCAAGACTTACTCTCCTTGTGTCCCACTAATTTCTCCCCATATATTTGATCCGATCAGATGAATTATTAATTCAGAATGAGAATGGATTCATTTTAGAATTTATCCTGAGCAAAAATTGAAGGGCAAGAATAACAAAACAGATGAATACAAAAAAAAACCAACAAATAATTGATGGAATCATTACAGGGGATCGCTTGATTCTTAAAACATTTTATAAAAACAACCTACCCTATATCCGTAAATATATCCTAAAACAAGGAGGATGCATACAGGATGTGGAAGATGTGTTCCAGGACTCCTTAGTATTGATCTACCAAAAACTACTAAATGGATCCCTACAAATTGATATATCTATTCATAGTTTTTTTATAGGTGTCTGTAAAAACAAGTGGCGTGAACAGTTAAGAATACAACATAAGGTACGCTATAATGATCAACTAGTAACACAAAAGCCAGATTATACCCAATCTGTAATTGATACCCTAATTGAGAAAGATCAAACCGTATTATATCATAAACACCTGGATAATCTTAGTGAGAAAAACAGAACTATACTACAGCTGTTTTTTGAAGGAAAAAGCATGCGGGAGATCGCTACGGTCAATGGATATACCGAAGGGTATGCCAGAAAAAAGAAATTTGAGATTAAGGAAACTTTGTTACGTATGATCCAGAAAAATCCTGTGTATGATGAATTGGCAGTGGTGTAAGTATGATCAGGTGTCAGGTGTGAGGTGTCGGGTATCGGGAGTTAGGAGTCAGGAGTTAGTGTGTGAGGTAAACATCCTTCTACACCCCTTCCACTTCGGCACCTGTCTGCCTCTGGGGGAAGATCAATGACCTAGGGGAATTAAAAAGCAATGCTTTAAAAAAAGGAAAACAGAAAAATAGAAATTATATCAATCGCAGCGCAGCGTAAGGCGGATACCGAAAAGCCTATATCAAACAGAGTAGGAAAAGTAACTATAATAAATTATTACAAACATTATGAAAAATTTTATAAGGCAACATGCCTCTTTCTTTGTTACAATTTTTATACTCACCATATTTAGTGGTTGTGAGAAAGAAGAAATTCTTGAAGAAAGATTAGAAGAGCCAACTACGGAAACCATTACTATAGTGCCACATACAGTTACTATATTAAATGCTGCAGAAATAAAATCAGAAAAACTATTTCATGATCTCATTACTAGTAACAATTTGGGTACAGACAAGCATTCTCATGAAGAAAAACAAAAGACTACAACCACTCCACTCTTTGATATTGATCTTACCAAGGTAAGAAAGGTAGTGGCTAATGAGTATACCTCTTTAACTTTTTCGCTGGTAACAAAACAAAAATCAGCACGTGATATTGATAACCTCGTTCTTGTGGATCAACTAGGTAAGCAAACCATATATTGGTATACATATCACAATTATATTGACAATCCATCATCTGATCAAGAGTTATCATATACTAGACGCATACTCTCTAGCATCGAAGAGGTTATTTCTAAACAAAAAAGAAGTGTACGGTTTCATAAAAATAATAATGACTTAGCAAAAAGTAGTAATTGTCGAATAGTGGCTTATTCCTTTACCCAGTATTGTAGTTGTTGTGGTTGTCACGGTCCTTGGGATACGCAATGTACCTGTGCTGAACAAGGAGGTACAGAAGGTTCCTATGTTCTGGATTTTAGAGAGGTCTGCGGTCCAGGAAACGAAAGCGGAGGTGAAAACGGTCCCTTATCGGTGGGGTATACTTTTGTGGATTATAGTACTGGGGGGTTTCGTGGTATTAACTCTGGTAGGGCACCTGAAGCCATTGGAGGTGGACTTGGCGGTGATGGCGGTATGGTTTCTACTCCGTTTTTAAGCCCAAAGGAGGTCGCGGTATTTGCGCTTTCGGATCTTGTAAATCTTACTCCCCAGCAAGAGAATTGGTATTTTCAGGGAGAACAGATTAATTATGTGCCAGAGTTACTAAGTATCATCTATAAAAATAGATATGCCCAAAACGCTAAAAACCTGTCCAAAAAGATCAGTGAATTTGGCCGTGTTCAAGGAGATAAACCAGCCTCTAAGAGGCTTATTGAAAGCTTCCTTAAAACCTTATCTGAAAATCAAGTAACCGTATCACAAGCAGATGAGTTACTCAATTTTACAGAAGAAAGCAATAACAGTGATGAGGCGATTAAAGCATCAAACATAACATTAGATGTCCTAAGAGCCAATAAGCTGAATGGCCCCTACGATCAAGCTTATTATCAAGCCTTAAATCAATATTTTGATGTAGACACTACCGACCCTGCTTTTGGATTTCGACTATCTGCACAGATCGCGGTGGTAAAATGGCAACACAGAAATGATAATTGGTCAGATGCCCGTATTTATGCCACAGCACTTTGGCAGGTACTTAGTGAACCCGTACATTTGTTATTGGATGTTGGTGGATTAGTACCTGTAGTTGGTGAAATTGCAGATTTAGCCAATGGCGCCATTTATCTATTAGAAGGTGATCAAATTAATGCTGGGTTAAGTTTTGCGGGAGCGGTTCCTTTTGCAGGATGGGCGGCTACTGGAACCAAATTTGTAGGTAAGGTAGTGGTCCTTACAGGTGGTGTAAAAGCAATAGAAGTAATTGCAAAAAATGCAGATGAGATTGCTGCGATTGCCAATAAGCTAAAAGACAAGTTTACACTTATTAAGGAAAGAGGTGTAACTTTGCTCAAGGATAAGTTGGGCAATGTCATTGCTAGAGGAGATAATGATGTAGCCAGAGTATTAGGAAACGTAGCCGATGCGATTAATGATCGACAGCGAAGTGTAATGAGCCAATGGAGCAATAATATTGCAACCGCCACCAATAAACAAAAAGGTAATTTTGGAGAGATTGGTGCAGACCTTGATTTGGCTGAAAAAGGTTATATTCCTTTACAAAGCCGTATCGATGATATCAATGCCAATGGTCATAATGGGATCGATGGTGTATATGAAAAGAATGGTCAATATTTTATTGTAGAAGGGAAATATACAGGATCAGCATCGTTAAACCCTGCGAATCCGGCCACCGACCTTGACAGGCAGATGAGTGATGCTTGGATTAGAGCTGATAATAGATTAGTAGATGCAGTTGGTGAGGAAGTTGCACAAGATATATTAGCTGCTGGTTATACAAGGGTATTAGCAAAAGTAGCTCCCGATGGATCGGTAACCTATAAATACGTTAGTGATACAGGTTATCTAACTCAAGGAGGAGGGCCACTAGGTACATTTAATCCTTAAAAATTATGCGTGATAGTTTAAAAGATAAAACTTACTTTACAGAGTTTATAGAAAAAAAAGAAAGACTAATATCGAGAGGTCATTCTTTATTGGATCAAGGAAAAGTAGCTGTTGAAATGATCGATACTTTTAAGTTTGATATTTTTGATAAGAGTTTAAGCAAAGTTATTGCTGATTATTCTATAGGATTAGATTTGGTAATAGTAAAAGACAATTATTTAAAAATTTTAAGTGACTTAAATGTTTGGAAGGCAAAAACTACCAAAGTTAATCTAGGAATTCAATACACAGATCGTTATACGGTTGAGCCACATGGTAAAATGTTACGCATGTTATCATTAGGATATTTGCTAAATACATCTGATCAAGATTTTAAGATTTTAGTAGATAAAATAGATCGAGATAACATCAGTGATAATCTTTATGAGTTTATTATCAAAGCTCGTTTCCCAGATCGTGTACAAAAACGACCAGAGGAATACGATACAGATCAGTCAGTGATATTAAAAGTGTACGATAAGCTGCGTAGAGCTACTGAACAAAATGATAAAGAAGAGGCTGCCAAATTGGTAAAAGAATTTTTAGAAAAAGACTTTTACCATAAACACTCGGGCTTTTATAATAGTCATAAAAGTAAAGCAAATACTTATTATGGTTACTGGAGCTTCGAGGCTGCTGCAATAGTAAAGATTATGGGCTTGGATGATAGTAGTTTTATCGATCAGCAATATTATCCTAAAGATTTGGTACATCAAAGTCCAGAACCACCCAAGAAAAAGGGGTTATTAGGCAAGTTAGGATTTTAGAGTATATTCTCCACACTTGTCCAGTCAATTTTCATCGCCACAGTGCGGCAGTAGCACAGGGCAAATCTATAAAAGATGATGAGAACATTTAATTAAAAATAATAGTAAGGACTAGTATGATACTACTAGTCCTTATTTTAAAGTTTACAAAATGAAGAATTACACATATTTACTGTTTATATTTTTGAGTGTACAAATGTATTCACAAGAGTTCTTTGTTTCATTTGATGCTACTCATAAAAAGGATTATAAAAAAATAACAGAAAGTTTTATACGTATTGGTAGTTTATCAATTGATAGACAACTGTTATATAGCCTGGATTCTACTGGTTTAAAACAAAAATATGATGAGCTAGAAGAAATGAGTTCTTTAGCCCACGCTGTGGTTAATGAATTTAGTAAAGAACAAAAAGTATCCTTGTCTATTAAAGATTCTATAAGGATAAAAAGGTATTATCTAAAAAATGACTCTACTCATTTATCACAACAAACCATAAAAGATTTTGATACATATTATACTAAAGAAAAATTTTTACTAAAGATTTGGGAGGATAAGAAAACGATTAAGAAAATCAATGGCTATGATTGTTATAGAGTATATGTGGTTTATCTGGACAATGGTATGGTAGGTGCAGAACAGGCTTTATCTTATTATACGCTATATGTTACTGATCAGATTAAGAAACCATATCATCCCATTATTAAGTTTAAGAGTATACTTGATAAATACTACCCATTAGAGGTCAAACAAGAAATGGAGTTCTATGAAGGTTTTGAAATGAAATATACTTTAAAAGAGCTTATTATTAAATAAGTTATAATAAACCTAAAATGAGAAGTTAGTCAAAATATCGAAGATCAAAACCCTTATCACGTCTAGTTTCTTGATTGTTTATAACTATAAGTTTAAAAAAAATAGTTTGATCTTTAAACGTAGGACATAAATCTCAGTCTTGCGGTTAAGTCTTCAGTTTATTTTGGATTTCTGAATACAATCTGAGTATAAGGAAATAATAGATTTACATCAACATAATACCACAAGCAATTTCAATTAGCAAAAGTGGCAGCACTACCTATGGCTTAGTTGTAGTAATCAGGTAGGCGATTGATTATATTATCATCGGTCAAATGGTAAACTGCCACTTTATAAAAACAATATTATGAAAAATGAAAACTACTCATTATATAAAATAATGCAGCATTTTGAAGGTATGCAAAAAATAGAAGTATTTGATCTATTACATAAAATGGAAATTTTATTATTCTATACCTCAAGCCCCATTACTAAAGATAGTATTATACAAATTATTAACTCCGGGCTTGATGGCAGTAGAGATGTTGATCCGTTTCAATTCACTGTCCTGCCTAATGGTAATTTTTGTGAATTTATTGGATCAAATGATTGGCTGCATATTTATCAAGAGAATAAAAGAGGTTGGATGAAATGGAGTCCATTTACTACTTATTATTTTAAGACAAAATATGCTCCATTAGAATTACTGCCATTAACCAAAAAGAAGCTTCTGGAGAACCTGGAGAATACGCCTGAAGTGTCTAAAGTGGTGATTTTTTTGAAACAACACAGAGTTTCCAAAAAAAATAAGAAAACTGATAGGTTATTATTACTAGATCTCTAATTAAAATATATCACATTTAACTATTTAAAAAGAACTATGACATAAAAACTACGTAAAGGGAAAACAAACTAAAACACAAATCGTCCATGGAAAAAATTGATATATTCTATAGGATATTTCACGAGGACTTACATCCATTGACCAACCAAAAAACAAAGGGATACTATTTAAATAACATTAAAAAACTAACACAAAATGAAGTTACATTAGAAGATATACATACTAAACCTAGAGCCTCTTTACGATTCTTATTTTATGAAGTATTACTTTCTGATTTTCAGAAAAAAATGCAACGCAGTCTTCATGAAAAAATATTTCTGTCTTACCACGAACAAGGAAGGACTGAAATTATTGTGAGAAATTATCAGGCTTTACTCCTAAACTATTGTCGAATTATAGAGAATAATTATTTCTCTTCAGAAGACCATAATTCAAAATTTCAAATATCCGATCAAAAAACGGATCTTGATATTTTCAAACTGGTATATCAGTCATTGGATAGTATTCTAAATTACTTAGAACAAATTTTCTATAAATATTTAGACTGTTCGCTACAGATATCACACCAACAAAAATTATGGTTTACTCTTAAGAACAAAGAGCAAGTATCTTTAATGTTATGTCAGATAAAAGCTTTGGAAATTCCTGAGTTAGCCAAAAACATCATTTGTGCACCACTTTTACAGATATACAAAAATGAGTTACCTTCTTTTTCTTATCAAGACAGAGAATATTTATCTGTATATATTAAGGTTTTAAGAAATTTACTTCATAAGGAAAACCCTCCTTCATTAGAGATGCTATATAAAGTACTTATCAGTCTGGAGTTTAATACCTTTAAAATGTTCTTTTTTCTTATTAATCATTTTAAAAAAATGAGTGAAGATATACTGGAGGTAACAGAAAAAACAAACATCTTGCGATCTTTTCAAAAAGAAATTCTTACAACATCTATCACCAGCAGTTACAAATATAATCCTAACCTTCCTTCTTTAAAAGAACAGCTTCTGATATGGGTCAGAGAGGAAATTAGCTTTCTTAAAAATGAAGTGCAGTTAATCAAACCTTCTCCTGAGAATATTCCGAAAACCGCTGTGGTCGCTCCTAAAAAGAAGCTAGTACATATTTCGGTTTCAGAAATATCATTAATAGCCAGGCTGCTTTTTGAAACCGGACTTCTTAAGGGACCAAAAAAGAAACTGTTTCAGTTTTTATCGAATACATTTATTACAAAGAAATCCCAAGTAATTTCTCAGGAAAGTATAAGTAATAGATATTACTCTGTTAGTGAAGCCACGAAACTATCTGTGGAAGGGATGTTAAAAAAAATGTTGTATACCTTAGAAAATATGCGTGGAGAACTTTAATCATCGCTCTTCTAAAAGATCAAGACAGTCATAAGAGTTCAGTACATCCAGTAATTGATATAGGATTCTATATGAGAATCCTTCCATACTCATAATCTCATGAATCTTGTATATGATTACGGATTCCAGATTATCAATGTTATTAGTATTTAGAAATGTTCGTAATTCATCAGGAATATCTAACGCTTTGACTAAAATTTTTAAGGCAGAGTGTTGCATATGGGTTCAACTTTATAACACGTTTACTGATGCTATTAGGTGCAATATAGCATTAAGTTTTACAATTTTTGCTTCTATACTTAAATTTAATCAATTGTATTACAACAGTTTAAGACTTATTTGATTTGTGGTACACATGTGTACCACTGTTTTGGTATGATTCTATTGATTCTCTTTACACCCACATTGAAGAGAAATTAAAAAATGGAAACAAGTATAACGTCAAAAAGGTGTAATGATAACCAACAAAGTATTCCCTTCGGGGAATATATATTAGCTGGTAATCTTCCTTCTTTTTTTAAAGAAAATTTCAATCCTCTTACTGCTATTCCCAGAAAAGAATTTCTTCAATTATTAGAAACAAAAGTAAATCAATAAACACATGGAAATTATTGTATTTGAATCAGAGGCTTACAAAAAATTACAAAGTGACATTATGCAAATGATGCGAACCTCGATTCGAGAAGCCAAAGAAGAAGCATTAGCCAATATGGATCCCGCCAATGACTGGCTTTCTGCAGAGGAAGCTAAAAAGCTATTGGGAATCAAAAGTAAAACCAAATTACAGGAACTCAGAGATTGCGATGAGATTGTGTTTTCTAAAGCCGGACGGGTCATTAAATATTCCAAGAAAAGCATCCTGGATTATTTAAACAGACATATAGTGAGATATTCTTAATAAAAATATTGATACACATGCTTACACTCGAAGAACAAATATTATTTCTGAAAAAGCAAAGAAAGGATTCTATACAAAATCTTAAAAATGTTAAGAAGCAATTTGGAGATAGGTATAGTCATATCTTTTTAGAAAAGATGAATCATAATATTTTCTGTTATGATTCAGTATTATCCTCCTTACGCGAATTACAATCTATTAAAAACACATCCTATGGAAAGTAAAGGTATAGTAAAGTCTAATTATGATTTTGGGAAACTCTTTACCGCCACAAAAGAGTTTATTGATCATTATAACAGAAAACATCCACAACTAAAAGAAAGACTAAATGCTAACCATAGGGCTACTGCAGAATTAATAACAAGACTTTACGCCAAGCAACTCAATAGGACTATTAGTTTGGGACAAAACATAAAAGATACTCTCCCTGGGTTTAAAACCTTCAACCCAAGCCTGGCTTCTTGTAAAGGGTGTACAGTGAGAACAATCATCAATCATAAGGAACGATTAAAAGCAGCAGGGTTTATTATCAAGGAGATCCACAGAGGAAAATCAGGGATTGAATTATGGATTAATCCTACTGTTTTTAAGACGAAAAAATTGTCAACGATCTCCAACAATATTAAAACTGATATTCAAACAATAAAAGAGGTCTGTGACCTCGAAGTGAAAAATTTTCACCCATTAGTTCATGAACAACAAGAACTAAAAAATAATAATAACACTGTGAATAAGTTAACAACTCCAAAAAAAGGAGTTCGCTTGCCAGCTCACAAGTCCACTGATAACTTAGTTAGAGGAACCTCACAAGAACAATACAAGAACATCAGGGAAAGTCGAAATTCTGCTTCTAAAAAGCAACTACAGATTACAAAATCTACACATGCAAAAGAGGCAGATTCGGCTTTTTTATTACAACTGGTGCGAGATTTTTGGAGCTACACCCGATTACTCCTGTACCCAAATACTATGCTAAGTAAACCGGAAGAAACAGAGATTTTAAATAACATATGGGCTTCCGTATATCGAAAATTTAAAGTACACGGTAGCAAAAAAGATTGGGAAAGTTATCAGGAAATCCTGTATAAACGTATCGATATGGTCGCCAGATGGTTAGACAGAAACCCTAATCGATGGGTACCGCCACCACATTTGTATTTTCATCCAGAAAACAAAAAGAATGATTTTAGAAAAACTCACAATTGGTTTCTAAAACAGGAATTGCTAAAACGAGAAATCAGAAATCAGATCCTGATTCAAAAAACCGAATCAGAATGGCAGGATCATAAAAAAGGAGAAGGAAAACACAAAAATAAAAGTCGTTTACAACTCTTTCGAATACAGCAAAAACGCTTAGCACAATACAGAGATGAGCGTTTACTAAGTCAATATGAAAAAAGTTTACACAAAATGGTAAACATGTAAACCATGATACATCCTAATCCAGATATAGCATTGAGTAAATGCATTATATACTTTAATGATGGAAACTCCAGGACATTTTATTCGTTCGACAGGAAACATAAAAGATCAAAACCTAATCAGGCCCTTGGCATCCGCAGACTTGAAAAAATGCTATTACAACATTTTAAAGGAACCTGGGAAACTGCTATTATTTATGAGAATAAAACTAATGGCAAAGAATTGGCTAAGTTTAAGAATGGAATAAGGGTGTTTTAACCCTTGTTGGCATCTCCATTTCTTTGTATCTTGTATCATTAATTGTAAACACCCCATTTATTCTTAGAGATCACTTCTAAGAATAAATGGGTTTGTTGTTTTATAAGCTTTTTAATACTATGGAAATACAAACCGTAAGAAATAGATCTGTACATGCTTTAAACAGAACCAAAATAAGGTTGGAAGCAGCAATTAGGCAAAGGGATAGTTCTACAAACCACGGTATTCCTTCAGATGTGGAATTCGCATTACGAAGATTCTTCAATTCGAGAGCTACTACTTTTTTAGATATTTTATTACGACGAGTTCAATTAATAACCAGAGTTGTTCCTGAAGTTAGAGTAAGAAGAATATCTCGAAGTTATCTTGCTGCTACCTCGGATAATAATAGTGAAAGACATTTTGGTAACATGCAACTTCATACTCCTGCAGCAGCATTCCCAAATGAACACTATATTGCGCTCTATAGCCCTTATTGGGAGGAAAAAGGACAGTATCAACCTGGTGTGCTTATACACGAATGTTTTCATTATTACTTTGGACATATGAGAGGACATCCCAGAGATAATAGAAGAATTAATGCATTCGCTTATCAAGGTTTGGTTTGTCATCTTGGAAGACTTCCAATAGGTCCTGGAGTTCGAACTAACTTAGGCTATTAAATGTTAAATATAGATTTAATATTTAATCCCAAATTCCTTAAAGACCATTCGCACCTCGTAGGGGTATAATAATTGTCTACGTCCGGTATCCAACCCTTTAATTTCTTTCAATTTTAATCGTAGAGTTTCCCGACTAATTCCAAATCGAGTAGCTAATTCTGCTTTACTCCAAAATCGCATTTCCATTATATCGAATATTTAGGTTTATCTAAGCCCACATTAAATTATAGAACCAAAGGTTTACTAATGCTGCAAATAAGTGCTTAGCACAACACTAAACTACCATAAATTATACAGAAGGCCATAACCTAAACAGGCTTAAACAAGCTTGTTTGTCTGCTGTTTTGTAAACATTTTCCTTTGACTGAAAATCAGTACAAAATGTTTAAATGGATCGTTGGTGGATTGGCCACTTTTTTTTCGATACGATATTTATCCCGTTTGCAAAAAGCGAGTACCAATATCACTTCCCGTATTCGGGTACGGATCCATAAGGTGAACCTGACAGGGATTGAACTCAAAGCAATGGTACAATTACAAAATCCTAATCCTGTAGCCTTACGTCTACAACATCCTTTTGTCAGAATTTTACATAAAAACAAACTCTTGGGAAGCTCAACAGTGGAAAATGCAGTCATTGAAATTCCCGAAAACAGTCAAAAAGATTTTGATCTGCATATCCAATCCGCAGGATGGCTTACCCTGATCCAGATACTGGGCACCGAGGCGGTAAACCAGATAAGAAATGGAAAACCTATCCAACTGAACATCCAAGCTCAGATCATCACCCGAATCAACGGATTGCCATATGAACAAACTGATACTATGACTCTACAACTCTGATGAAAGCACAAAGTAAAAGACATATCAATAGTACCAAAAGCTTTGACCATTTGTTTCCAAAGAGTGTGCATAAGGATACTGTTATTATAGGTCCTGGCAAAGCAAAACTGGAGGATACGCTTCAACTGATGCAACTCATAGTGCGAGAGACCATAAATGATACAGAAAAACTAGCAAAAAAACTGAAAGGTCACCATATAACTGAAACCTGCAGGAACATCTGGAATTTTGTGTATCAGCATATCCAGTATAAAATGGATAAAACAGGTGTAGAACAAGTACGCAGACCTTCTCGTACCTGGGCAGATCGGTTTACAGGAGTGGATTGTGATTGTTATACGGTGTTTATAGGAAGCATCCTGACCAATCTTGGAATACCATATAAAGTGAGAATTACCAAATATGGAGGAAAACATCACTTTCAACATGTATACCCAATTGTACCAACTTCGAACGGACATATCATCATTGATTGTGTAGCTGATCAGTTTAATTACGAAGTCCCCTATTCCCAAAAAAGGGACATTGTCCCTACTAGTAAAAATATATCCATTGATGGTTTAGGAACATTGAGTGGAGTGGATATGGCAGACATCAGTTTAGATGCCTTAGAGGAATCACCCATTCCACTACGAAAAGTCATACCTCCCAAGACAGAGAAAATACAATGTACCACCCCTGTAAGGAATACTAAAGGAGTATCATCTTTTAAAAATGGGCTGGTAGCCTCACCTTTTCGACTCGATGATGGAGAGCAGATCAAGACATTACCCCCCGAAAAAGATTTTAATCTATTAAATTTTTTAATCCTTTCAGGGATATCAGTTGCAGCAGGAATAGGTGTACTAAAACTCCTTACTGGCAGCGCCAGAGGCAAAACTCGCAACGCGAGAGGTAAAAATAATAATACGAACAGAAATTAAAACAAAAAAGAGGTTTATAACCTCAAAATAGATAAAGGATATGGAATTACACCGATTAGACGGCTTTGATGCCACAGGATTAGATGCCCTGGATATTGCAGGTACTCAGAGTATGAGTGAGATAATAAATGGCATCAATGATGCCCCCCCGGATATAGCCTATGAGATATTAGACGATGAAGGAAATGTGGTGATGTATGCCGATCTGGATGAAAACATCTATGTGATTGATGGTTTGGGAGGCTTCTTTAAAAAGATCGGAAGAGGCCTAAAACGATTTGGCAAAAAAGTCATCAAACCCGTTGTAAAAACTTTTAACCGATTTCTAAATCCTGCTACCATCCTGCTTAGAAACGGATTTCTGTTAGCAATGAAAATCAATATGTTCAAAGTAGCTGAGAAATTACGTTTTGGATATTTAAGTGATGCCGAAGCCCGAAGACGTGGTGGAGATATGCGCAAGTTTGCCAAGATGCGAAAAGCAGTTCAAAAGGCAGAGAAGATTTACGATATGGCAGGCGGAAAAACCAAAAACCTGAAAAAAGCCATTCTAAGAGGTAAAGGAAATAAAGACAAACAAGTACCCCTAAGTGGTTTTGGATTGGGTAATCCTTTTGAAGATGATGAGCCAACTATATATAACGATCCTTTTGAAAAGTTTGTGGTGGAGTCTGATCCCGATGTGGTTGAAGCATTTCTCAATAATGAAATTCAGGTAGAAGGATTAGGTGCTGTGGCATCCAGTGCATCCATTGCTGCAGCAACCAGTGCGGTAGCAGCTGTGGCTGCACTGGTAGGTAAGATAGGTAATGTGTTTACAAAAGGTAAACAGATAAAACAGCAGGCGCAAGACTTATTTCAAAAACCAAAGCCAATACCAACATTACCGCCTGCTCCTGTACGATTTGGAGATCCAAGATTACAACAGTTTCCAGTACAGAACTTTACTCCTGCTATTCCAGGAAATCCTGCACAACAAAGTGTTGTTCAGAATAAAGCATTGCCTTCAAATACCAATACGGAATCCTCTGAAAAACAAAGTTTTTTCAAAAAACATAAAACGCCCATTCTCATTGGAACAGGATTGTTGGTGGTAGGAACAGGAGTAGCCATTGCGATGCGATCTAACAAAAAGAAAACTTCTAAACCTATATCCGGAACACCCAGAAACCCTCGGCAAGGAAAGCAAAAAAGACAACAAAGAGATGAATTAGGAAGGTTTACCAAAGGTTCCGGAACCCGGAGAGGTAGAAAAAAAAGCACAACAAGAAAAGCTCCAAAAAAACTCGTCCCAAAAGCATTATTGTAAAACAGAAATAACGTAGTAACCATGAGATTTCCGTCTTCACGGAAACTATAAATCAAGATTTAAAATGAAAGTAAAAGCAAATACAAAAGGTAGTCTTCTGGAAGTTGGGAAACATCTCAGCACAGGAGTATTAGGAATGGTGGCAGGATCTGCCGTAGGAAGGTACTCCCTCGCACTTGGTGCGCTGACCATATTCGGGGGAGCCTACTACGGTAAAGACTGGATCACTTCCGCTGGAGTAGGGATGGCATTTTCCAATGGTTTCGGAAGAAAATCACAAGCCATTAACGGAGTGGATGGTATTAAAGATAATCTGGACGATGCCAAAGACCGGGCAATCAATTCCCTGAAAGCTATTGGTAAAAAATTATACCTCGATAAGCTCTCTCCTTCTATGGCACAGAAACTAGCACTTGGAAATATTGAAGATCGCCCATTGGTTTTTATGGGATCGGAAGTTGCAGATACAGGGGATTTTGATACTGGTGAAGTGGATGAGATTATCCGTAAGATTGAAAATGGAGAACAACTCCCTACCATCGATATTCAGCAAGACTTTGCTAATGGATTTGATGGAAATATCGGTGGAATCGATACGATGGAATTAAACGGAGCTGAAGATATCTCTGAACTCAATGCAGTGGCATAGAGGTGAGCCTGTGAGTAAGTGAGTATTTGAGCAATCAAATATTTATCTATTCTAACAAAAACAAACTCAACTCTCCAATACTAAAAAACTCAAATACTAAAACGATGAATACAATGAAAAAAAGTTCAAGATCACAATTCTTAGAAATTGTGAATGCCCATATCTCTTTAAGAGATCAGGCGAAAAAATATGATCCTGCGATGGTTAAAGTAGCCACAGGGATTAAAGAAGGCAGGTTACAATTAGCAGATACCGCGTATTATGCTATCAAGTTCGCAGGGAACAAAGCAAACATTGATATGTTCGAAACTCAGGATGCCAAGGAAATTGGGATCACCAATGTTACCCAGGCAAAACTTCAAAAGGATCGATTGTTCTTATGCAACCGTATCATCCTACTGGCTGCAGAGATTGAAGGTGATCTTCCGGGGAGTGATTCGGAACTCAAAAGAGTAATCAAACAAACCAATTTTGATAGTATCAAAAAAGTAGGTGGATTGCAGAATGGAGTGTTCTCATTAATTGCGAATAAGAAGATTATTATCGATGAACGCCCTATGCAGGAATTTGCTACCGATGGCAATACCATGCTGAATCTGGGAACCTACTTTTTAGAAAGTCCACGCTTTATCCGTGATGATGAGGAATTTGAATTCAATATCGAACTTGGTGATGATGCCCCGGAAAAAGCACTGATTAAAGTGGTACTGGCAGGTACAGCAACAGTCCCAGCCTAGGCAAGAGCCGTGCGGGGCAAAAATTAAAAAACTAATCTAAATGTAATAGCTGATGAACACTGAAGAACAAGAGAAAACCAAGGAGACTAGGGTAGTATTTTCCTTTAAAGTGGAAAAGCAAAATGGACTGATTACCGTAGATAATTTTGAGTTACCAAAATATACCAAACTAGTGAAAGGGATTCAACTGATCTCTGATTATCCAGACCGATTATATTACCGAGGGAGACAACGTATCGAAATTGGAGGGGAGGAACTTTTTCCTGATGGTTTTGAAAGTAAGATACTAATGTCTTCACTTAGTGTAGCCCCCAGGGAACGTTTCTTTGAATTGGGGGATGTATTGCCGGGAGACCTTTCCGTAAAGATACGTTTTGAAGATAAAGATCATAGTAGTGCTCCTTTTGAACGTGGGTATATGGTAACCCTTATCATCCTCATTCAAGAGCGGTCGTAGACCGTATTTAGCAAAAAATCCACAATAGATATTTAATAACTGATAGTTATGAAGTGTATAATCAAAGGAGGAAACAATAAAAGTACCTATGACACTGTTATAGTGCGGAGGAAGTTTGTCCCGATAAAATTTATAATCGAAAGGGAAAATCAATTTTTGAACGCAGGGACAAAACTTCCATTCGCTACTACCAAAGTCAATGCCCTTTTAGTCACTTCTAAAGTAAAAAAATCCTGTGTGGATAAGGAGCTCCTTCCTAAGTACTATTATGGGATATCTGATTTTAAAATGACGGACACCCAATTTTTAGCTGATAATGATGGTGATTTTTATGATGGTGACTACCCTCCTGATGGGTTTTCCAATGGAGAATTCACAAATCAATGGTGGTACTATGTACATCCTGTTTTAGATCGATTTCCCCTTTTTATTGATAATGGTATTTCTGAGGAATTAGGGGATCCCATACTCCTTGAGTTTACTCGAGAAGGACAATGTACTCCTGATAAATATTATCTCTGGAGTGAAAGACTTCCTAAATCGGGGTCTTCATTGATTACATTTTTTCCACCAACTTAATATACAAGTATGCTTTTAGGAACATTATCACTATTTCAGAAAAGAGGAATTTTCTATAAGCAGCAGCAGTTGCATTGGGAAGACTCATTTTCAAAAGTCATTGAACAGGAACTTACTCCGGATATGCAATTACAATTGTCGGATGTTCCAAAAAACCAGCAATTGTTGCCAGTAGATGAATCAGGTGATACCGATTATATCACCGCTTTCTATCAGGATGAAGGACAAGCTAACTATCCATACGAAGTAACCGTATGGTTACTCGTAGAGGCCACATAGTGGCATTTAAATTAATAATAACCAGTTATCCCTAATAGAATGAAATGCCAAATGACCCTATGGGTCTGGGATAACAAAACACACAATGTGTGATGCGTGAGGAATTTGCACTGAAATATGCAGACAGAAGAGCCAAAGAACGAGGATACGATTCGTATCGCATTGTTTACAGGGAATTTATGATACCACCAAATGGGATGCTGAAGTTTCAGGCAAATAATGAAATCTGGTTGGTAACCTATATCGCTTGGGGGCTGATTGTCAAATCAGATTATGGGCGCTATGATAATTGGTATACACAAGGAATTATTGAAAACTCCCACGAGCATGGGGACCGTATTGAAATTATCAATACTAGGAAATACCAGCGAACCATTCGCTTTTTACAGGTGATCTTAAAAACGGAAGATGATGGAAGCAAGGAATAGAAAACCAGGATCAGTTCGATTAAATGAGTTGCAGTATGCTGAAATGGATCGGTTAGGGTTTACCAATGAAAGTGCTTATGTGAAGTATAAAATGGACCAGGGACAATCTAAGTTAGAAGGATTAAAAACATCTTTTGAAAAAGATATGGTGAGACAATTGCCAGTTACAAATACATCACAAGAAGTGAATCCTGTGGTAAAAGATCAGCTGACCATACAACGCCTATCGATGGAAAATAGAAAGCTTCAGGAAAAACTGGAGGAAATATCCAAAAGTAGTGAGGAAACCTTGAATGGTGTTCATCATAAGGTACATACTATGCTTCAGGAAGAACTCCAGAAACGAGATTATGAGCAACTTAAAAAGTCCTATGCTGAATCTGAATCCAAAGTAAAAAAATTACAGGAAGGCCTCGATGAGGCCCAAAAGGAAATCGAAGCCCTGGTGAAAAAATTAGGCTTTGTAGAATTAGGAAAAGCCCTCCTTCCCGGTGCAATTTCAGGATTAGCCAAACAGTACCCCAATCAAATGAAAGGGATTGCAGGAACCCTGGGAAGGCTGGGTATCAGCGATACACCGGAAAACACTAATGATCACCAGGAGAATAACTACTTACTTCAGGTATTAGAGCATCTTAGTGAGGTGTTTACTGAAGAACAATTCGAACAAGTCATACAACTGATGATCCAATTAGGAGAACAGATCAATGATGATCAGGGGTTGATACAAAAAATCACTTATTACCTAAGTCAATTAAAACGAAAAACAGAGGCGAAAAAGAATGGTAATAAAGAAGCAGAGTAATTAGCACAAAGTATTCAGTGTTAAGAAATAAGTCTTTGTACTTAATACTGACTACTCATTACTACAATAAAAATAATACATATGAAAACACCGATCACCGTAGAGATAGAAGTAAAAGACCAAACAGAAGCCCGCCATGTGCAAAAGGCTTTTGAAACGATGAATAAAAATTTTGGAGCCAAAGGCATTATCAAGATGGAACAGCTATTTCTTAATGATGCCTTTATTAGAAACCTGGTAAAAATGAAACTCGCATAGCGAGAGATCAATAAAAAGAATACACTATGGCACTCCCAGCAGCACTTGCAGTGCAGGCAATAAAGAAAAGATCGAAAGTAACAGTTGGTAGAAAAACCACAAATATACTATTAGCCACAGGATTGGGAGTTGCTGCCTTTTGGGGAGTACGGGCATTATGGCGAAGGTTTAAAAGAGATATCCGGGAAGGACAAGCTCTAAACGAAGGAAACCCTGCCAATTTCGCCATTCGATTGGTAATGGCTTTTGAAAATGACAATGCTTTTGGATGGGGAACCGATGAAGAAACTTTGTTTCGAACGCTGGAACAAATCCCAACGGCCAGTATGATGCGAAAAGTTCAGCGCGCTTATCGTGATTTAGAAGGTAGAAATCTAGCAGCCGATCTACAAAGCGAACTCACCACAGAAGAGTTTGCGATTGCCAATGAAATTATTAACTCAAAAAGATAAGGCCCATGAAACGAAATACAACGACTGCGGTCAAAACAAGAAAGAAAGTCCGAGGCGGACAGCCAAGCAAAAATAAAAACAAACCACTTACCCAGAAGCAAATTTTGATGATTGGCCTTGGTGGCGGAGTAGCATTAGGGATAGGATATTTAGCTTATAATCACATTAGAAATAAAGCAGCTGCAAAGCGAAGTGCTTTCAATGATCCTATTACTACCCCTTCCAAAGATATCATCACAAAACCTAGCCTGCCCGTTGCTGCTAGCAACTTTCCGGTGAAGAGAGGTGCTCGAGGTGCTTTAGTAGCGATGATACAAAATGCACTCCTGGCAAAAGGTGGACAAGCAGCTATGATCATTAAAGAGACTAGTTTTAAAAGTGGTCGTGTGGATGGGATTTTCGGGAAAGGAACAGAACGAGCACTTAGAGCTGCTGGTTTTCCTTCAGTAATTACACAAAGTATTTTTACAAGCTTAGTAGGCAAAACAACTACTTCAGGGTTCGATGCAGCATCGATCTCCAGAGAAATTATAGCTGCTGCCAATACAAGAAATCTGTTTGGGGTACTTAGTGAACTTAAAAAAATAAATTCTGTAGATCAGTACCAATCGGTGAGTACCTTTTTTCAAGGGGTTAGGATTAATGGGATTCGGGTAACTTCATTGGTCAATGCATTACTTAGTGTGACTTTTAAACAAAAAGAACTGGAGAAAGTAAAAATAAGAGCAGAGTTTAGACGTATGGGGTTAAAGCAAAATGCACGAGGTGTATGGTTTATTCCAGGACTTGGATCCATAGGATCTTTTGACACAAATTCTAATCAAATCAATAATGAGTGGAATCTCGCTATAGCAGTTAAACCAACTTTGCTAAAAGCTACAGATGGATCCTTTATCGTTCCTGAACTTGCTCCAAATACGGTAGTGGGATATATCACAGGAATGGAAAATGGAACAACCAGAATCCTAACACAATCCGGAGAAACGGTATTCGCCCCCACCAGAAACCTATCCTCCATCTAGCCATCATTGATGGCATTTGGTATCAATAAATAACTATAAGTGTAACATTTAAAAATAAAAACAATGAAAAAACTAATACAATGGTTGTTACCCATTTTAGAAAAACTAAAGCCATTCTGTGACTATTTTAAAGTGTGGCGTGAATTGTCCTCATTGGCAGTTGGGTTAATATTATGGATTCATAGTGCAGTATTCCTTCGATGGATTGACCCAACCTCAGGAACCTATGATGCAGGAGTATTCCAGGTATACTTGTTCGCCATCATTGGAATTTTCGTCCTTCACGGCATTGTAAGAATCCTGATGAAACTCATCTGGCCCACTTCAGAACATTATTTAGACCATCATTTTAGAAACGATTTTAATACCATTACACCATGGCAAAAGCTAAAATTATCCACTTTTATATTCTTTGCTTTCTTGTTTGCAGTAGCATCACTAGCCAGGGCTCTATGAGCCTAATAAGCACTAAAAATGATGAAGAGCATACACGGGAATGTGTAAAAGAACTATACGATTCCCAGGTGGGAGTACGTGAAACAGGAGGTTCTAACAGAGGATCTCATGTAGAAATGTATCTGGCAAGTGTAGATTTAGGTCCGTCATATGCTTGGTGTGCTGCGTTCGTTTCGTGGTGTTACCAGAATGCAGAAGTAGAAGCTCCGCAAAGTGCCTGGGTTCCCAGCTTCGCTTTAAGGCGTAAACGCATCTATCATCGTGGTAAGTTTGAAAAGCAAACGCCACAAAAAGGTGATGTATTTATGATATGGTATAATAGCAAAAACCGTCCTGCTCATATCGGTTTTATAGATCAGTGGGGTGAGAAATGGATTGTCACAGTAGAAGGAAATACCAATGATAATGGTTCACGGGAAGGTGATGGTGTCTATCGAAAACGAAGATTAAAAAAACAAGTATGGGTAGTATCGGACTTTGTCAATAGCACTGACAGGCAAAAATTACCATAAATTAGAAAAGATGCTATCAAAGAGTTTACAAATATTACAAAGCAAAGAGTATAAGATTTATAGAGAGCCTTATAAGCTTAATATTGTTGGATATCGCAGTCGTTTTATGGGTAGCAACCGTTTTGATGATGAGATCCATGTTTTCTATACTAATGATAAAGGAAAATGGATATATCATATGTTTAAAGCCACAACTGATCCAGGACAATACTGGCTGGAAAACCCTATACATCCTCAAGGAACTGCTTTTCTAAAGAAAGGGCAATATATAGATGCCTACAGTATAGGATTACATAGAGGGGTTTATAATGCATTGATACAAACAAAACCTGTTACTGTAATTCGAAATTATAAGCGCAAAGGATTGTTTAAATGGTTTGAATCCGGATTTCAGGATACAGGTCAGTTTGGGATTAATATCCATCGTGCCAGAAGGCAAGGAACCACTAAAGTGATTGATGATTTTTCTGCTGGATGCCTGGTATTTGCCAATGCTACAGATTTTGATCGATTCTTACAGATTTCTAACGGGCATCGTAAACGATATGGTAATTCTTTTACAGTTACACTAGTAGATTTTAGGGATGAGAGAAGAAGGAGGTTACAACTTGCAGCTTGGGGATCATTGGTAGCTGCCGGAGGATTATTCGTACTTAATAGAATGAACTAATGAGAGTATCTAAAAACACACAGAAAGCAGGATGGATACTCATTGGAAGTATGCTTGGATTTATTATAGCTAAAAAGTACTCCCCTAAAGAAACTTATCCTTTTATACTGATCGGTGGATTTATCGGAACCTGTCTAGGCGAGCAGTTGATTCCAGAAAAAGAAAATACAAAACTATGAAATGTAATATTAAACTTCAAAGAGACAAAAGAAAACGATGCAGGGCTTTTATTAAAGCATTGGAAAAAATATCATCTCAATATGGATTGGCAATTGATACATTCGAAGCTCCATATGTTTTAGAAAACCCACAAACTATTATTTATGAAGTAGATGATGATACAGAATCTCTTGAGTCGATGTGGGAAGGGAAAGAAGTATATAATTGTTTCCTGAATAAAAACTTAGCAAAATAGTATGAAATCTTTACAGCCTAAAAGAGTATATTTTGAAGGGGAACAACCTACCAAGTTAAGAGCTTATTATAAATATGAGTTAGCAGCATTGTATAATGTATGCACCAAAACATTTTCTTCCTGGATACATACCTATTTAGAAGAATTAGAAAAGTTTGGTTATAAAAAAAGTACTAAGCTTCTCAGGCCTGAGGTGGTGCGATTTTTATTCGAAAGATTGGGAGAGCCTTAGATGGTTAATTTGAAAATGTCATCTTAGATATCTTGTTTTTAGCATAAATTGTTGACTCTTCTTTCTCTTTATCATAAAAAAAGAGATATCCCTTGGTTTGACCTATATAAAAACTATTGGAATTTGAATAAACATCATTGCTTTCAAACGTAATTATCGACTTCGAATCACTGGACCCATCCATAAGTGATGCTTGCTTGAATTTTGCAACAAAATACACCAATACAAATGACATGGGAACTAGAACACCAAATTTACCGATATACGAATTTTTAAATCTTGGTAATAAATAAATTAGAAACGAAGAAATCAATATCGTAATTGCGATAAAATATAAATTCATATTTTCCACATAGTCTTCCAGAATATCTGTTACTACAAAAATTGATAGAACAGTAAAAATAAACACATAAGTATAGAACCGATTAAAAGGATGGTTTTGAATACTCAATTTTTTATCAATATTATTAGTCAATGAAAAGCTAATAAGTAAAATCAAGAAAAAAGCCCAAATCATGATGTCATCCAAAAACAGATATGTAAGTTCAGATAATTCCATATAATGTAAAATCATAATACCAAAACCGTTATAATATATTAGCTCTTTACAGGCACTTAATAGTAAAATCCATAAAGTAATAAAAGGGAACAATTTTTTAATGTTTTCAAAAACTTCGATTTTCATAATTAGGTTTTAAGAATTATATAGTATGTTAAGTTAAATCAGCCATCAGGTGATAAATTTTTGAGCCGTTTTTGTGAAATGTACGTGCTACTTTAATAGACTTTATATTTTTAAACTTGTTTGACAAGTCTTCTGTTAATTTTGTTTTATCAATTGCCAATTGTTTAGGGAAATTAGTGTTCTCAACTTCTCCTAAATAACCATCCCAAACTCTTTGATCATACCCATTTCTACCCTTAAAAAATATTAAAACATAATATTCATTAAGATTTTTATTGTAGGTATATAATTTTTTGAGATGTTTTTGGATGTTTCCTCTTTCAATATTTTTTAATCTAAAAGCTTCGATCATTGCAATATCTTCATTAGAATCTGTAATGGTATAATCAACTTCACCAGCATTTTTACCTATACCGTCATTAGAATAAGATTTACCTGAACGTTCTTCTTGCTTAACATCCCAACCCCATAATGTGATTCTATTTCTTAGAATTGAACTAATAATATCATTATAATTATTCTCATTTCTAATGGATTCAACTGCTACAATTTTTGTTTGCATTAACTTAACTGCTTTTATAATTTCAAATAGAATAAAAAAATCTATTGTATTATAATTGTTTTGTTTATCGGGAATGGAAAGAGGAACAAACTCTCTAGAAATGTTATTTAAGGATTGTAATGCTTTATTAATTTTACTGGCTAATTTAGGGGATTCATAACTCGATTTAATTGATAAGAAATTATCTAAAGGCTTTTTAAATTGACTATTGTGGTTTATTGCTGATTCTACCAAATTATAAGCCATTTCTGGTAGTTGCCTTTCAGTATAAAAGTCACAAAATAGTATAACAACATCTATCTCCTCAAGGTAAGTTTTAGATACCTCATTAATCAGGGTGTCAAACAAAATTGTGTTTTTTTGGGAGCAGGCATGAATTAACTCAATAGTTTTTAGGTTGTCATTTTTGAATTCTGGTAGCTCCTCTCTTTTGGCCTTTTCCCATTCATTCCTTATCTCAATAGATGTTTGGATTATAGTATTCTCTTTAACTGCATTAAGGGTCTTTGCTTCATAAAGATCAAATTGATAGTTAATATTTTCAGGTTCTGTAATTACTAGCTCCATTAATATTTCTATCCCTCTTTTAAAATCATTATCAATGTTAATGTGATATAAGGCAATGTAATGTTCTTTTATATTGGTGATTTGATGTTGATGATTATAATAAAAATTTCTAATTTTTGGATACTCTAAGTTTTTTATGGTTTCTAAATCTTTTTTTCTTAGCGCAATTAAAAGCTTAACCCTATATATAAAGTCTTGTTTTTCTTCCTTATGAAACCCTGAAGTATTTTTCATTTGAGATTCTAATCTCTTCAAAAATTCTTCTGCCTTCAGATAATGATCATCAGAATTTACCGATTCGACCAAAGCATTTTCCAGCTCAGGTCTCCAGATTGTATCAAACTCAGAGACATTCTGTTTGTCAATAAGGCTATTAATAGTAACTTTTAAATCTGGATGTTTAATTAAATTACTTGTTTTTAAAAGCCTTACCAGGTCCCGGTTATTTTTGAAAAAATCATTCAAAATTTCCTTTGACTCAGAAATATCTTCTAAACCGTTTATAATACCCATAAACAAATCCAGTAATGGTTTGTAATATGGGTTTCCTGTTAAATGAAAATACCTGAAATTAAAAATATCCAGGTAACCATTAGATAGGTGTATGTCTGAATTGTAATGAAGTGCATAATATTTGATTTGTTCGAAAAGAATTTTTTTGATTGTAGCTATGGTGCCAGGTCGGTTGGAAACATAATATGTATTGTTGTTTTTGGTTAATTGTAAATAACCAATCATCAAAATTTTAAAATTAATGATTAATTTCTTAGCTTCTCCTAAGTTAGTATTACTATATACACCGTCACTAATTTTATTATCAAAGTTTTTTGATGAAAAATACTTATAAAATGACTCTAGTTTATCAAAATTATATAATTGTACACAAAATGCTCCCCAATCAATAACTTCGATACCAAATTCGTCTACCTGAAAACTTGTATTAATAAAGGAAGTTTTTCCTGAATATTGTAGTTTTTTAGGGCTCTTAATTTTATAAATTTTCCCAAAGCGTTTTAATATTGTGGATAATATCTTTCTTTTAATTTTTTTATCATCAAAACCATTGGGTACAGTGGTTTTATGCAAAGAAGATATTTTGAGTATTTCGATTGAAAGATCAATCAAATAAACAGGCAGTATTATTATACTACTTATACTTTTAAACTGTTGTAACTCTATCGAAATATTATTTACTAAATCATGTCCTAAAAGCTGAAATAAGCTATTAAAGTCTTTAGTTGGATTTTTTAGGTTTACTTTTTGATTTTGGAAAATCCTTAAGCAATCAGAATATAACTCCTTGCTTAGGGTGTGTATTGTCAAACTCTGATCATAGACATTACGGTTGAACTTAAAGGTGTTTTTTGACAAGAGTAAAAATATTCTTGTTATTTGAGTAGCTGAATTACCGATATTGTTTTGATACGCCAAATAACTTATAGCATTAAGGATTTCTTCAAATAAAAGTAACAGAAAACTATTTAATTTTGATATGCTATCTTGAATTAAACTATTCGAATTCTCAAAAGCTCCTGGTTTTTCTGCTTCAAACCCCAGACCGTTAATAAGATAAAAAGCAAGAGCAAAGTTTTTTTCATCAATCATTAAATATGGAATGGAATGTGCTCTATATCCTTTTAGTTGGTATAATATTTTATATACAACATAGGGTTTATCTAGATGATTCAATAATTTTCTGGTTTCGTCTAGTTGTATTGAATCATTTAGGATCAAAAACCGAATCGCTAATGAATATTCAATTCTACTATCCTGAATTATTATATCATTTTGAAGACTACCAGGAAACTCATCGTAACTTTTATAAATAGTATATGCGTCTTCTTTATTAATTTTTAGTTCAGAAACGTCTAGGTTAGGATAGTGAGTAGCATGTCCATCAAGAAAAATTTTATGGTTTTCAAAACCTATGTCGATCAAATCACCTTCATTAGTAAGCAATTCATCTACCAAGGTTACAAGAAGTTTCTTTTGATTTCTATTAAAGTATTTATTTTGTATAACCGGGAATCGATTTATTATATGTAATCGATATTTGATAAACTTTTTAAAAGACTCCAGGCCATTGTTTTCAACTTCCAATTTTGACCATAGCAAGGCCGTAATTTCTTGTTCAAAATTCGCTATTAATCGACTGCTATTATTCCACTTAAACGTTCCGTTTTCATTTGAAATGACTACAGAATTATTTATTAAATGATCTACTGGGATTTTGTATTTATCTAATATTTGACTGATATTAGTTTGATCAATAAAAACATTTTTATCCAAGTTTATTGGCAGCCATTTTATAAAATCAAGTTCTTTACTGTCTTGTTCTGTTAACTCTAGATCAGATCTATTTGAACCATTTTTCCCCAACGAATATATTTTTTTTGCTACCCTGATTTCATTGTTAATTAGTCGTATCCAGCCTTTCTTTAATAGTTCTTCAAAATTGATTTTATCATCCTGGGTACTATTATATTGTTTAATGCTTTTTTTTAAGTCAGTATCCTTTAAAAAAGTTAAGCTCCCAGATAAAAAAATCTCTACTAACGCGGGTACTATATTATACTGAAGAGAAGAAAACGCACTGTTGGAATCAAACTGTTGGTCAAAAAGGTTATTAGTTTGACTATACCTCTTAATTATTTTACTTAGTGAGACAAGGGAATCTTGGCTTATATGGTTGATCATACTTATTTCAAGTTAGCATTTTATAAAGATATTATAAGTTTTGTTTTACCCACAAAATATTTACTTAAGGGTATTCACAATTAGGAATCAACCCGAAATCAAATCCACGAACCTTCATACCATTACCTCTGTAAAAACAAACTATAATGAAATGAAAAGCAAAAAGTAAGAAAGTGGTTAGCAGAAAAAGTAAAACAACCATATAAAAAGGGGTGATATATAAATGGATTCATATTTAAATGGGTTAGGAAAAGTAAATAAAACCCCTGTTAGTTATTATGGAGGTAAGCAAAATTTGACCAAACATATTTTATCATTAATTCCAGAACATAACTTATATTGTGAGCCTTTTGTGGGAGGAGCTGCGGTATTTTTTGCTAAAGAACCAAGTCCTGTGGAAGTGATTAATGATCTGGATGGTAAAGTGGTTAATTTTTATAGAGTATGTAAACTTCAGTTTTCCAAACTTCAGAAAATGATCCAGTCTACTCCGCATAGTAGAAAGTTGCACAGCGAAGCAAAAGATATTCTTCAGGATCCTACAGAAAAGGATATAGTCAAAAAAGCCTGGGCATTTTGGATTCAGACCAATATGAGTTTTTCTTCCCGTATTTTTGGAGGCTATGCCTATGAGCGAAAAACCAATGGAGTCTCCAGGACCATACTGAACAAAAAAAATGGATTTACTAAAGATATCTGTGAGCGATTGGATTTGGTAGATATCGAATGTAATGATGCGCTTACCGTCATAAAAAGCAGGGATACAAAGGAAAGTTTCTTTTATATTGATCCTCCTTATTTTAATTCCGATATGGGGCATTATAAGGGGTATAGTAAGCAAGATTTCATCAGCTTGCTGAATTTGTTAGCAAATATCAAAGGAAAGTTTCTACTTAGTAGTTATCCATCCGATATACTTTTTAAATATTCAAAGAAAAATAAATGGTATAGCCAGTCTATAGAACAAACCGTTAGTGTGACCAAAGGGAAAAGAGATAAAAAGAAAACAGAGGTCTTTACTGCGAATTATGACATTACAAAAATGAATACTTCTTTAAATGGAAATAACAAAAATTTAAGTGAAGCTATGCTTCTGAAGTCTAAGACGTTTCGACTTCGTTTATCTTTTGTAAAAACGTAACTCATCCCGAATCAACCCGAATGTGGCAGAGCCACTTGTGATATTATTACCAAATGGAAAAACAACATATTTCATTAGTTAATTATAATAATGCTATTTCTAAGGTTCGTATAAAAGATTTGCCTGATATTTTACAAAAAGGACATCAGTTCTTTCTGGAGGCGAAGGAATTTTATGATCGAGAACCAGAAATCAAAGAAACCATTGATATGTATCTGGAGCAACTTAATGCTCACCTTTTTGAGAATAGAAAAGTACACAATCAAGATGCGATGGTTTCTGTATTCTTTATTCGGGCGTTTTTGGATATGCATCACACCATCCAATCTAAAAAGGAACTCAGAAAATTTATTCTTTCATTACAAAAAGCAGTCTCTAGAAAGGAAATCACCAAAAGGGATGTATACGCTAAACATATTGAAGAGGTACAAGATAAACTGATCAGGCAATACAACGAAATGATCTTGGTAGATCACGTCAATATCATCATCAATCGTAAGTGGCGATCTGAACTTCAGAAAATAGCTAATCAAGATTCTAGTGAAGGGTTAGGAAGTATAAATACTATGATATCTCCCAAAGAAAATCGTGTTCCGATGACCATATCAACAAAAAAATCTTTATTCACTTCTTTTGATCAGCAACCTATCACAACCAATACCCCAACATTTAGATTACCTGGAGAGATGGGAGAATTATTGGGGGATTTAGAAAAGTTCGAACTGGCTGTTACTATTGAAGGGGATCAGGGAGGTGGAAAAACAAGATTTACCTACCAATTAGCAGATGCCTTTGCAAGCATTGGAAACAATGTAGCCATTTTTACCCTTGAGATTGGTGGTAAATCTGATTTGATTACCAGAATGAAAAATGAATACCTTAGTCCGCAAAACAGGAATCGTATTTCCAGAGCAGATCAGTTACCTGATGGATATAAGACCATTGAAGCTGCCACAAAGAATTTCGATGTGATCATTATAGATAGCTGGAATAAGACAGGGTTACCCTCACAAGATTTTGATCGTTTACGAAAACAATATCCGAATACTATCTTCATTGTCATATTTCAGCGTACTACAGGTAAAACTATCCGAGGGGGAACAGCGCCATTATACGATGCTGGAATTAATATAGAAGTGATTAAATTGGATGACACTTTTAAAAATAATTATGCGGTGACTACCAAAAACAGATACGGAATTACAGGAATCAAATACAACATTTTCAGTAAAGAAATTATAAATTCTGATAGTTTATATAAAAGTCAATAGTTCGTTTCTAAATCTAATTTTGCTTATTCGAGGGTAGGTTTCTTTAATTGACCGTTTTAGTACTCCCTCTTGTCGTTTTAATGAAACTCGAATTTGAGAAGTCTGTAAGACGAACTCAAATCCGTAAGTTGAATTAATCCCGCCTATCCGGCGAGATCTCATAAATTCTACCTCGAAGTCCCTTAAGTTCAATGAAATGGTTCATTTTATAAGTTTACGATTTTACACTTAAATGAACTCATTTTTATCTAAATCTCTCTTATTTGTAATATTCTTAAAAATTGCAAGTGTAAATTACGTTTTATAAAAAACACATAAAAATATGAGGGAAAAAATAGTCTTTTGATTTTATTTTCTTACTTTAGAAGCAACGTAAAAAGTAGAACCACCCCATGTCCGAAGTTTTCTTCGGGTATGGGGTGTTTATAATATATAATAAAAAATAAAACCCATAGGTTTTATACAATTGTTAAGGCAACTAAAATACAAGATGTACTTATCAAATATTAAAATATGGAACTTCAGGAAAATAGGCACATCGGATAGTAGCGGTGAAATTCGAGCAGATAATCCAGGGATTGATCTTGCATTAAATCCTATATTGAATGTGCTTGTTGGAGAGAATAATTCTGGAAAGACCGCGATCATTGATGCAATCAGATTCTTACTCGGTACCCACAGCTTAGAATATCAGCGTATAGATGAACGTGATTTTTACTCAAATCAACATATACGTTGCCGAGAATTAAGGGTTGATTGTCTTTTTTCCGGTTTCACTGATCAGGAAGCAGGACATTTTTTGGAGTGGCTCCATTTCAATGATAAAAAGCAATATCAGCTCCGGGTATGGCTATACGCTTATTTACGAAATAACAGAGTAATATATAATGTAAGAGCTGGGGTTGACCAAGAAGGTGCTTTTATTGACGGGGGAGCTAAAGATCTACTTAGATTGACCTATCTTAAACCTCTCAGAGATGCTGAAGCTGAATTGTCTCCGGGATATAGATCAAGACTGGCACAAATTTTAAGTAGTGATCCTCTATTTAAGGATCAGTTTGATGCGGATCAAAAAAAGGTTGAACACACTCTTGAGAAATACATATTAAGGGCCAACAGCTTGGTAAAGGAATACTTCTCAAAAGAAACACTTGACCAAGATGAAGAATACAGGATTGAAGCGAACACTCCAGGGGGAGGGCCAATAAAGCAAAGGGTTCAGGAACATTTAAATGATTTTTTCCACTCTGAAGACCCACAAAACCCAGAATTCAATATTTCTGGTTCTGAATTGAATAGCATCCTTCGAAAACTGGGATTGGAATTAGAAGAAAACAGATCCGGTCTTGGTGCTTTGAATCAACTATTTATTGCCGCAGAATTATTGTTATTACAAGGAACTAACCACAAAGGCTTGAGGTTGGCGCTTATTGAAGAACTGGAGGCGCACCTTCATCCACAAGCTCAACTCAGAGTGATAAGTGCCATTCAGGATAAGCAGCAGGAATTCAACAACCAGTTTATTTTAACCACACATAGTACCACACTTGCATCTAAAATACATCTAGACAATCTGATTCTGTGTCAGGATGGGCAGACGTACTCGTTAGCTCATGGCCAAACTGGTCTTGAAAAAGATGATTATGATTTTCTTGAAAGATTTCTGGACGCAACAAAAGCCAACCTGTTTTTCGCTAAAGGAGTTCTTCTTGTGGAAGGAGATGCCGAGAATATTCTGATTCCTGCTATTGCTGAAATACTTGAAAGGCCATTACATAAATATGGCGTATCGGTGGTGAATGTGGGAAGCAAAGCCCTTCTGAGATACGCTAAAATATTCCAACGGCAACCTGAGGGTTCTTTACCTATAAAAGTGGCTGTTTTAACTGATCTGGATATTGAACAGGTGAATCCCTCAGCCGGTATAGTAAAATCTAAAAAGCGAAAAACTACTGGTGCGATACCAGATGTGCAAACGGAATCAGATAAACTGAGAGCTGCTTATGATTCTCCCGATGGAAAGGTTAAGGTATTTCATTCCACTTTATGGACAATGGAATATGACCTCGCTTTGGGAGAGTTGGCAAAATTGGTCAATTACGCTACCTACATTGCACAATTAGTAAAATCGAGATCAATTCATCAGAATTTTAAGGGTATTAGTGAAAAGGAGGCCAAAAAAAGGATCAGAAAAGCAAATGAAATATATGCCGATTGGGATGCTGCCCTGTTAGGTCAGAGCGAGATTGCTTTCAAAATATATCAGCGGCTTAAAAATAAGAAGGCCTCTAAAGCTGTTACCGCTCAATGGTTGTCCAAGATACTACTACGGTACAAGTCTCGGGTGCAACCGATTCTGAAAAGTGATCCGCAGCTGAAGTATATCGTTGATGCAATTTACCACGTGACAAAACCCGAAAATGGAGATAGCTGAAAATGACATAAAACGGGTTGAAGAAATTTTCTTTAATGGAAATGGTTCATTTCAAGATGAAAAGGGAGAGCGATACGCATTTATATCCTGTTTAGACAAATCTATTGATGTAGAAGCCTGTCCGGGAAGTGGGAAAACAACAAGTCTTTTGGCAAAGCTCTATTTGCTTTCAGAAAGAATGCCATTCGAAAATGGTAAAGGAATATGTGTTCTGACGCATACCAATGTCGCTATTGAAGAGATAAGGAAAAAGCTGGGAAACAAGGCTGATCGTCTCTTTCAGTATCCCAATTTTTTCGGCACCATTCAATCATTTGTTGACAAATATTTGGCTATCCCATATTACGTTGGAAAAAACAAACTTCGACCTAGGACTATTGATTCAGAAATAGCAACAAAGAGATTGTTTACTACCTACCACGTGAACCATGTTAGTAGACAAAATCTAAATCGAGCAAAGATTTTATTACATCAACCAAATGGTATAGCAAGCAATCTGACTTTGAAAAGGACAGAAGAAGGGGTTGTTATAGTAAAAGGATGCGGTGGTGATAAAATCGAAGTAAAAATCCCTAAAAACCAAAATTGGGAAGAGAATTCTGAAACTCAAGTTTATGAAGCCCTGCAAGCTTTAAAAATAGATATTTTAAGTAACGGCTATTTATCTTTTGATGACGCCTATTTCTATGCCAACGAGTATTTAATGAACTACCCAAGGATTAAACAAACTATATCCAGCCGGTTTTCCCATGTATTCATTGATGAAATGCAGGATACCTATGCTCATCAAGATGAGATCATCAAGGAGATTTTTGATAAGCATATTGTTATTCAGCGGATTGGTGATCCCAATCAGGCCATATTGAATGATAGTAATTCTGAAAGCGCCTGGGAAGATTCAGAAAGATTAAAAATAACTGGTTCCAGAAGATTTTCACAGCCTATTGCAAAGGTTCTCAGAACAGTGGCGTTGAATGGTGACTCTGAGCTAACCGGCACGGGGGAAGCAACTATTCAACCCCATATTATCAGCTATCGAAATGGACAGGAAACACAAGTGCTTGAGAGGTTCGTCTCCCTCATTCATAAGTTGGGTTTAGATGACAGTGATGCTCAGAAAGATCCAATTAAAGCAGTTGGATGGGTTGGGAAAGAAAAAGACGGATTGACCATAAGTAGCTACTTCCCTTCGTTCAGCAAAGTAATGGTGAGGAAAAAATCACTGGATACATTAAAATCGGCTGTGCAGATTTGTGAAGCAACGAATCCAAAAGAAGTTTACAACACGGTGATGGATTGCTGTCTTGAAATACTTCGATTAGCGGATATAAAACACGACACACCCAAAGGACGGAGATACTTCAATAGAACATCATTTCTGGGGCTTTTAAAGCGTCATCACCCAGAATCATTAATTACGCTCAACGGTAAAATTTCCATCTGGGGTCGAAAACTGTTGGTTAATAAAACTGAAGAAGTAATTCAGGAGATACGCCCCTATTTAAAAGATATATTTTTCCCGGCTATCAATTTCACGTTAAACAAATATGCTAATGCGTTTATTGATAGTGAAGAGGTCGTCGAGGTGACAGAAGAACAATTAGAATCAAAAAACACCTTCTATTCGGAACAGGAAAAGATGAGACAGATCCCCATTGAGGTAGGAACTGTTCATTCCGTAAAAGGAGAGACGCATCGTGTAACGCTTTACCTTGAAACCTTTTATCACAAATCTTGTGGTCAACATTTAATCGATCAACTTATTGGAACACCTTACACACCGCCTCAGAATAAAAAAGATACTTATAAAAAGGCTTGTTTGAAGATTGCCCACGTTGGAATGTCTCGACCCACGCACTTATTGTGCGTTGCACTTAATGAAGAGATTGTTGAAGCGCATCGTGCAGGATTAGAGGAAAATGGATGGAATATTATATAATAAAAGCCGCTAACATTGTATAAGCGGCATTAAAACGACTGCTTATACGTGACCGTTAAAAGTTTAAATAAACGATTAACTGTTGATATACTCAATTAGCTATATTTTAAATATTCAACTAACCTAATATTATATGTAATGGATTTTTTTGATGAGAAAAATAAAGAGTTTGAAAAACGAACTCTGCCCATAGAACCTATTGAACTTTATTATTCTTTTGACAAACAAAATGATTATAGTATATTAAGACCTGCTCAAGAAGAGGTCTTGAAAAAATGGCATCATCAAAGAGGTTCTAACAATGTTTTAATCAAAATGAATACTGGAGCTGGTAAAACACTCACTGGTCTTTTGATGCTGTATTCGAAGATGTTGGAATTTAAAAAACCAGTAGTTTACTTATGCCCTGATCGACAATTGGTTGCTCAAGTAATAGAACAATCAAAAATGTCAGGAATACCGACTTGTGAGGTGGATGTTAACAGAGACTTTCCCGAAGAATTTCTTAATGCTGAAGCTATACTGATTGCTACAGTGGATAGAATGTTCAATGGTAAGAATATTTTTGATCGGGATAGGATAGTTCCCATAGCAATACTTTTGGATGATGCTCATAGAATTGTCCAACGTGTAATAGATAGCTTCACGATAAAAATTAGTGAAAATCATAGTCTTTATAGTGATTTATTCAAATTATTTAAGGATGATCTCAAAAGACAATCTGTTGGTTCTTATGAAATGTTAAAGGAAGGTGGGAACGGTTGTTATATGAAAGTTCCATATTGGGCTTGGTTTGATAAAAAGGAAAGTGTTAATGCTCTTTTGGTACAATACACGCAGGAAAAAGAAACTTTACTATTTAAATGGGATTTATTTCATAATAATTATGAACAATACGAATTGTTCTTTACCCATAATAAATTGGAAATATCTCCCGAGCTTTGTTATGTAAAAAATATTTCAGCTTATAATAATGCTACATATAAATATGCTCTTTCGGCAACTTTTGTAAATGATCATGCAATATTAAAAGACTTAGATTTTAGTATTGAATCGATTATGAATCCTATTATACCTACAGATAGAAAAGATTATGGTGAACGTCTGATATTGGCTCCTAAAAGATACTATCCTCAAATATCGCAAGAATCAGAAATTTCGATATTGAATCATCATTTAGATAATGGACATAATGTAGTAGTATTAGTCCCTAATAGAAGAGCAGCAGAATTATGGGAGGCTTTGGAAGCAGTAATCGTAGATAAAGAAAATATAGAGGATATCATACATAAACTGAAAACTAGCAAAGGAAATTGCGTTGTTTTTATTAATAGATATGAAGGAATTGATTTAAGCGGGGATTCCTGCAATGTATTGGTGATACATGATCATCCTAAATTTAAATCATTGAAAAATATTTATTATGAAGATGTTCATCACGAAACCAGTGCTAATTATGTCGCACAGACCATTGAACAGGGGATGGGTAGAAGCGTAAGATCAGGCAACGATTTTAGCGTAGTGTATTTGATGGGAAGATACCTTCTTAAATTTTTACGTTACAGAGATAATCATAAGTTTTTTAACGATTATACCCAAAAGCAAATTCGCATGGGGTTGGATCTAATGAAGGATAAAGAATTTGATGATAATAATGTTGAAAAAATAATTACTTCTGCTGCCGATGCTTGTCTTGCCCAGGTAGATGGCTGGAAAACGTATTACAGAAATTTTATGGATACTCAAGTACTTGATGAATCTACATCCAAAGAATTAAAACTGGAAATCAATAAACTGGAGAAAGAATCTGTATTTTCATTTATTAATAAAGAGTATACCAACGCAGAGAGAAAGGTTCATGAAATACTAAAAAAAGATATCGATCCAGTACAGAAAGCTTGGTATAACCAAGTCTTGGGTGGCTATACATATCAAATGGATAAAGACAGATCAAATGATTATCAAATTAAAAGCAAATCTTTGAGTAATCGTATGCTAGAACCATTTATGGGGAAAAATCAATGGAAAAAGCAAGTTACGCAACCACAGGTGAAAAAATCATTAGAATTCATTAAATCTTTTGATACTTCTAATGATGTCTTGCTTTTTATTTCCGAAATTCAAAATGACTTGATCTATGTTGAAGACTTATCTACTTCAGAATCGTTTGAAGAAGCACTCAAGAATTTAGGGGTTTTATTGGGTTTCGAATCAAGCAGACCGGAAAAGGAATCTGGAGAAGGTAGTGATGTTTTGTGGGGTTCAGAAAACTACAATCTTATTTTAGAGGCAAAGTCTAATAAAAAATCTCAAAATAAAATCAGTAAGGCTAACCTGGGACAATTGTCAACCTCGGTCTCCTGGTTTAATGGCAAGTACTTAACTAGTGCTGATTTATATGCTGTAACTCTTCAACCCAATGGTAGCAAAGAAGATAAATTAGGCGTTGAAAAAAACATGCTTGTTATGGATCAAAAAAACCTAGATAAACTCCATGATTCCATTAATAAGCTTTATACTTTTGTTTCTACAACAAAAAATCACCTCATCACCGAAGAACAGTTACAACAGGAGTTTATAAGGTATAATCTTAACGATAAAGCTTTTATACAACAATACCTGAACGTCATCAAATAAATAATTAGTAACCTAAATTTATTTCAAAATGAACAAAGAATTATTATATAAGAAGGCTTTTATGAAAGCTATGAATTGTAAAATAGATGATTTTAAAGCTCAACGTTGGGCTAATGAAATGAATAATACATCTATGCTTGCAGAGTACAAAGGAAGAATGTATAAAATTGATACTTTTAACGATATCAAATCATCCATAATAGAAGATCTCAATTTTCCAGAAGGACGTTATATTCCGGCTTCGGCTATATCTTATGCGCTTGAGGATGATGAAGTACATAGAACTAGCGAATTCTATTTTAAATTACTTGAGATTATAAACAAAAATGAGGAAGAAAAAAATAATTTAAGCTTGATACTAGCAATTCACAATACTACAAATGACAATTTTTGGTATTTATTAGAATCTTTAGGAGGTCAGGAACTGTATAGCAATGCTATAACAGCATTATGCAAGGTATTTGATGAAGATAGATTAATTTCTGGTATTGTTAGCTATACCATTGAAAATGGGGATAAACAATTGTGTATGTTTACCAACGGTATTTTTAAGACAGTATTGCTTAACAGTAATATGCCTTCAGAAGAACATTTTTATATATACGATGTCGATTATAATTTTGATGATGACAAAAATTTTTCTTAAACCTTTAATTTTTTGAAAAAAACCTACTTAGTGGTTAAACCAAAGTTAGATCTAAAGTTCAATGAACCGATAAATTGAAACCCATGAGGAATATTGGCAATATAAATGAAATAGAAATAAACCAAGAATTGTATGCTCCAGCTCTGGACAGATATTTTGTAGTACAAGGTTATGAGCATGTTGATGGAGGTTTGATTAACGATTGGCGTATTAATCTCAGAGCATCTAATAAAAATCCTGATGAGGATGGTTTTACAATTTATTTTGAAGAATTGAAAAATCTAGGCTATCTAATAAATGATAGTGGAGATGGAGCAGGTAATGGATAATTAAATAAACAAAAGTTCAAATAAATGATGAAATTTCATGAATGCAACCTTAACATCAGATATGACTTGCCCAAAGAAATTCTTGCAAAATTAGAAAGAGTATATTCTAAAATGCCAGGATGGTTAGGTTTCGGCACAAAAGATAATGGCTATGATGGTATACCCCATTGGTTTAGCTTTAAAGAAGATGAAAAATATGTATTAGCTTCTATAGAACCTGGAGGGCTCCAGTTTGAAGCAAATATGGATAAAGATGAATGGCTTTCCTGGAAAACTGATTTTAAGAAAATCGCTACAGAGGTGCTTGGATTTAATGTAGGTGAAATAGAAGAAGGAGAAGTTGGTGATGAAATTGAGTGGCTTTAAGGAGAACAAAAATCTAGTATAAACTAAATATCTAAATATTTATATGCATTTATTCATTGTAGGGCAAGATACATTACCTATACATTTACGATATAGCTTTGTAGGTGTTCATAAACCAAATGATTGTAGCTGGGATAATGTCACCATCAACCCATCATCAGAAAATAGCCAAGCTTCAATGTATGCGGATATTTGTAGGGTACACACAGGAGATGAAATACTACTTTATTTAGAAAGAACTACTAATGATAATTTGCGAGAAGGTGGTAGATTTCTTGGTATTTTTGAAGTAGTTAGTGATAGATTATTTTATGAACCTGATGGGGCTTATATTCCAAATACCATTGATAGAAATTTGATTTATAGACTACAAATTAGACCTAAGATAATTTATCCTAATGGAGTAACAGAGTGGCAAGCTATGGATGAGATGACGGACTTTGATTCTGTTCACGATATTCCCTGGAGTATAATTTACAGGAAAATGACCGGAAGTAGAGGTTGTACTCCGCTTCTACCGCACGAAAGTGATATTATTAAGAAGATGTTGGATTTGAGGAATCACGGTCAAATATTACATGAGTATCCTATCTATTATGATTTTAATAGTCAAATGCTTGCTCATTCCAATGATTATACCGAAGAATATCTTGAAAGCACTACCAATTTTCAGGATATTCGGCCAAGGTTGCTTCATCTAATTAATCATTCCACCCGAAAATGGGAATCTCATTTACAGGCATATTTAATGCAAGAGATTAAAAGAAATATAGAACTCACCAATAATTTATTCCCTCAAACGCAGGTGACTTGGTTGGGCAACGAAATATATGCAGGTGCAGGTATGCAAAGAATTGACATCTTGGTTTATTCAGAAAATACACTAAATAAGTTTATTCATCTTATAGAATTAAAATCAGTAGAAGCTAATGAAGACACAGCAGGACAAGTTAATCGATATATTAAATGGTTAAAGGCTCATATTCCGGGCATTTCTGTTCATCAAATTATACCAACCATTATCGCACCTGCGATAAATGATACTTACAACAATTCAATAAGAACTTTTCTAAAAGGTCATGGAATTAATCAATATAGAAATGTAATAGTCGATAATAATCTTAATTTTGAACAAACAATTCATTTAGTGTAAGGTTATTTCGAAAAAATGCAAGTATTACCCCATCAAATTTTTCAGAAAGACTATTCTGAGTTTCTTCAAGGATTAGATAAAAAATCGGTTGATCTAATACTTACTGATCCTCCGTACACTATAAGCAGAAAAACTGGTTTTTCAAGCGTTAAAAAAGGGGTGAAAAGGTTTTCTGTAAATATGGAGTTTGGTGATTGGGATGTAGAACAGATTGATTTAGATCAACTATCAAAAGATATGTATGGAGTGCTACGAGATGGTGGTACAGCTATAGTTTGGTATGACCTTTGGAAAATTTCTCATTTGTCAGAGGCAATGATCAAAGCCGGGTTTAAAATGATTAGAATGGTTATCTGGGAAAAGACAAATCCTGTTCCTCTAAATATGAAAAGTACCTATTTATCAAATTGTCGTGAAGTTGCCGTAATGGGAGTCAAAAAAGGTAAACCTACTTTTCACGGTTCATATGATAATGGTATATATAGTTATCCTATACCAAGGCATAAGGGAAAAAGATTACATCCTACTCAAAAGCCATTAGATCTCTTTAGAGAAATTGTTAAAAAACATAGCAATCCCGGTGACTTGGTTGTTGACCCTTTTTTAGGAAGTGGAACTACCGCCATTGCTGCGCTAGAAACCGGTAGACAATTCCAGGGCTGTGACATAAGTGAACAGTACGCTAATATTTCTAAAGAAAGAGTACTGGAATTTATAGAGACCAGTGAAAGGTAATATTCAAGAAAGTACTTTTATCTCAGCACCCAATACAAATCTCTAAGTCCTGATTTGGGAGTTCCTTTTCAAAAAATCGCGTTAAAATCAAATTTGATCGCCTTACTTTTAATTTTTTTGAGTTCTTAAATTCTACCAAGAAATTTCCGGATTCGTATACGTCTAAAACTGCTATCTTCTTAGCTCGATTTTTGAAAGCATGAGATTGGTATTTCCAAAAGGTATCTTCAGATTTAATAACCACACCATTCTCAATCTTTCGAAGAGAAACAGAGAAGTCATTAACTTTTACACCCCAACCTCCTAAAACTTTAACGCTATATATCCCGACAGATAAATAGATTTTTTGATTTACACTATGGATATTGATTGGAGATTTCATTTAGTTTACAAGAATTAAGGTTACAAAATAAGGTTGATCCTCCCCTAATCTCCTTAATCACGAAGGTTTCAAAAGGACCTTGTAAGATTTTTAATTTTATTATTCATCGCGCAATTGTTTAACCTATGTTTAACCCACAGTCAATTATAAACAACCAAAAAACAAAATCAAATTTGATTTTAAACAAAACAACCTTCTGTAAATCAGAAGGTTGTTTACTCTTGTACTCAAGGTGGGAATCGAACCCACACTCCCGAAGGAACTGGATTTTGAATCCAGCGCGTCTACCAATTCCGCCACTTGAGCATTCCTAATTGAATTGGACGGCAAAATTAAAAAAATATTTATTCCAAACCACTAAATAAGTAATAAAATAAGAGTCAGAGTTGAAATAAATTTTTAAATTTGCACCTTGTTTTCAGAAAAGAAGTTTTAACTCATTACAAAACAATAGTTTACCTATGCCAACCGCTATAACAGAAGCAAAATTTTTCGCCTGTAGTCAAAGTACCGAACTAGCAGAAAAAATGGTGACTGCCTATGGTGCCGAATTAGGTAATATTATTACATCAACATATAGTGATGGAGAGTTTCAACCTTCTTTTGAAGAATCTGTAAGAGGATCAAGAGTATTTATTATAGGATCAACGCATCCTAACTCTGATCATCTGATGGAAATGTTATTGATGCTGGATGCTGCAAAGAGAGCTTCAGCACGACATATTACAGCCGTATTACCTTATTATGGATGGGCACGTCAGGATAGAAAAGACAAACCAAGAGTTCCTATTGCAGCAAAGCTGATTGCTAAAATGTTAGAAACTGCGGGTGCAACAAGGATCATTACAATGGATCTTCATGCGGATCAAATCCAAGGATTCTTTGAGAAACCGGTAGATCATTTATTTGCATCTACCATTTTTCTACCTTACTTGCAATCATTAAATCTCGATGATCTTACGATTGCGTCACCGGATATGGGTGGTTCTAAAAGAGCCTATGCATATTCCAAAGCATTAAGTAGTGATGTAGTAATATGTTATAAGCAACGCGCCAAAGCCAATGTGATATCTCATATGGAATTAATCGGTGATGTAACAGGTAAAAATGTGGTATTAGTAGATGATATGGTAGATACCGCAGGAACATTAACCAAAGCAGCCGATCTAATGATGGAAAGAGGAGCAAAAAGTGTACGTGCTATCTGTACACACCCTATTCTTTCCGGCAATGCTTATGAAAAATTAGAAAACTCAAAACTAGAAGAATTGATCGTAACTGATTCTATTCCGTTGCGACAAGAAAGTAATAAAATTAGAGTGATAACTTGTGCAGATTTATTTGCAGATGTAATGCACAGGGTGCATCACAACGAGTCTATCAGTTCTAAATTTATAATGTAAATTAATAATTAATAAATTTTAAAATGAAATCATTAACAATCAATGCATCTCAAAGAGAAAGCGTAGGCAAGAAAGCGACAAAAGCCTTACGTAATGCTGGACAGGTACCTTGTGTAATATACGGTGGAGACACTGTTGTACACTTTGCTGCGCCAGAAATTGCGTTCAAAAATTTAGTGTACACTCCAGACGTTCATACCGTGGTAATAGCGTTGGATAATGGTACAAAAATAAATGCTATCCTACAGGATATCCAATTTCACCCTGTAACTGATAGAATCTTACACATCGATTTTATTGAAATCTTTGATGATAAACCGATCACTATTTCACTTCCTTTCAAAACGACAGGAAACTCTAAAGGTGTTCGTAACGGTGGTGTATTACGTTTCAATCTTAGACGTATTACAGTAAAAGGACTTGCTTCTAAATTACCAGACCTAATCGAAGGAGATATTACCAACCTTAAAATAGGAAACAAATTATATGTTACAGATGTAGCAAGTGATGATTTCACTATCCTGCACCCTGATAATACTGTAATTTGTATGGTGAAAACTTCTCGTGTTGCTATTGCAGATGACGAGGATGAAGAAGAAGAAACTGAAGGAGGAGAAACTCCAGCAGCAGAAGCTCCAGCAGCAGAAGCATAGTTTCTTATTAACTAGAGAATATTATAAAAGCACTTTGAACCATATTCAGAGTGCTTTTTTTATTTTTACAAAAAATATTTAGGCGTGTCCTCCGTTACACTACGGCCGGGCTATCCGCTGTATCTTTTTTATGATTACCCTTCAACAAGTCTATGCCGATAAGCAGACTCAGGGCAGCATAAAAAAGGATGCCGCTGCTATCCCTCACGCAAAAAGAAATCATATGTTTTCTATAATTAGAACATTATTTTCAAAAAAAAGAACAGTAGTCGAAACTCAAGAAGAGCTCATGAAAAAATTTCTTGTCGCAGGTTTAGGGAATATAGGCCCTAAATATCATAACACCCGACATAACATAGGCTTCAGAGTGTTGGATGCTTTAGCAAAAGAAGAAAACCTTACTTTCGAAACTCAAAAATTAGGAGATCTCACCACTTATAAGTTCAAAGGAAGGACAATTATTTTACTGAAACCCAACACCTATATGAACCTTAGTGGAAAAGCAGTTCGATATTGGCTAGAAAAAGAAAAAGTTCCTATAGAAAATCTTTTGGTAGTCACCGATGATATCAATCTTCCTTTCGGAACTATTAGACTTAAAGCAAAAGGCAGTGCTGGAGGCCATAATGGATTAAAAGATATCGAAGCTCAACTCAACACTTCTAAATATTGCAGGTTTAGGTTTGGTGTAGGATCAGAATTTAGTAAAGGCAGGCAAGTAGATTATGTATTAGGAGAATGGAGCGAGGAAGAAGAAACCACAATGCCAGAAAGGTTAGAAAAAGGCATTGCACTCATCAAATCTTTTGCAACTGCCGGGTTATCAAACACCATGAATACCTTTAACGGAAAATAAATACCAAAATTCATCGTATTTCCTTAATTTTATATTTAATAAAGAAGCTGGCAAAAATTGATTCGCAAACAAACATTTTAATACACTAATGTATTATAGTAATAGCTTTATTATTTTACCAAAATCAGACTTATTGAAATGAGATATATCATTCAAATTAATATTTATTATAGTGTTCAATAACGAATTCCATCTGACAACTGAAAACAAATAAGAACAAACAGATGAAACGTTACACTGACGCAAAAACATACGACAACCAAACACCTTCTGTAGTTACCATTGGTACATTTGATGGAGTGCATATTGGTCATAAAAAAATCATTGAGCGTCTTGTAGAAAGCGCTCATAATAATGGTTTAGAATCTGTAATACTCACCTTCTTTCCACACCCAAGAATGGTTTTACAACAAGATTCTAATATTAAACTGATCAATACCATTGATGAACGAATTCAGATTCTGGAAAAAACAGGGTTAGACAATTTAGTCATTCACCCATTCACTAAAGAATTCTCTCGTCTTACTGCAGGAGAATACGTGCAGCAGATGTTAGTGGATTGCTTAGATGTAAGACACGTAATCATTGGATATGATCATAGATTTGGGCGTAATCGTAATTCTAACATCACTGATTTGGCTTCTTATGGTATCCAGAATGACTTTACAGTAGAAGAAATTTCTAAACAAGATATTGATGATGTTGCTGTAAGCTCCACCAAGATCCGAGAAGCTTTGCTGAATGGAGACATCACTAGGGCCAATAAATATCTCGGATATAATTTTATGCTTACAGGAAGAGTGGTAAAAGGAAAAGAGCTAGGCCGTAAACTCAATTACCCTACTGCTAATCTACATATCGCAGAAAACTATAAACTAATCCCAAAAAACGGAGTTTATATTATTAAATCTTGTATAGACAGTAAAACTTATTATGGGATGATGAATATTGGCAACAATCCTACTGTTAATGGTACTCATCAAACCATTGAAGCACATTTTTTTGACGCATCATTTAATCTGTACGAAAAAAAGATACAAATCGAAATGCTAAAACGTATACGTGATGAAAAAAAGTTTGACTCCATAGAGCATTTACAGGATGCCATGCAACAAGATGAAGACTTCTCTCGTGATTATATAAACTCATTAGTATGATCAATCGGTGGTTGTTCACACAAATAGATAATAGTGCTCTGATTATCTTCAGAGTTTTTTTTGGTTTTCTTATTGCCGCCGAAGCTTTTGGAGCCATTTTTACCGGATGGATCAAAAGAACATTAATAGAACCCGAATTTACATTTAACTTTATTGGGTTAGACTTTTTGCAACCATTGCCTGGCAACGGAATGTATTTTTACTTTGCGGTAATGGGAGTTTTTGGACTTCTGGTAATGATTGGTTATAAATATCGCTGGAGCATCATTGCCTACACAATCATGTGGGCAGGAGTATATTTTATGCAAAAATCTTCTTACAACAACCACTACTATCTACTATTTCTATTACTTATTATGATGAGTGTTTTGCCTGCTGGTAACTACTTTTCTATAGACGTAAAACGAAAACCTTCACTCAAAAAAATAGCGATGCCCAGATGGTGTGTTCTACTAATCATAGCTCAACTATGGATCGTATACACTTATGCGTCTGTGGCCAAGCTATATCCTGATTGGTTAGATTATACAGTAGCAAAAAATTTAATGTTAGGAAAAATTAATTACCCTATCGTAGGACAATTGTTACAACATCATTGGTCACATATAAGCATTACATATTTCGGAATTTTGTTTGACCTACTAATTGTTCCATTACTATTATGGAGAAAAACTAGGTTCACAGCTTTTTGTATGAGTATCTTCTTTCATCTATTTAATTCTATAGTATTCCAGATTGGTATATTTCCATATATGTCTCTCGCATTTACAGTTTTCTTCTTCTCCAGAGAAAGAATGCATCAGGTCTTTATGAAGAAAAAAGAATTCTACAGTGATAATGAAATAATTGTTCCTTCTTATAAAAAACCATTGCTTATTTTAGCATCCATTTGGTTTGTTATACAGATAGCCTTACCTCTGCGCCATTGGGTGATTCCAGGAGATGTGCTTTGGACAGAAGAAGGGCATAGGATGAGTTGGAGGATGATGCTTAGAGGTCGTTCTGGTATGACAAATTTTTATATCCTTGATAAAAATGATCCAAATGCCAAAAAGAAGTACGTAAACAAAAACGACTACTTATCTAAAAAACAATTACGTACGGTTTCTACTAAACCGGATGCTATGTGGCAATTTGCACAGCGTCTTAAAAAAGAATACGATACCAAAGGGAAAGATGTGGCTGTATATGTAAAAAGTAAAGTTTCTGTTAATGGTAAAAAGCATAGAGATTTTATTGATCCTAAAGTTGATCTTGCAAGCGTCCCCTGGAATTATTTTGCTACAAATCCATGGATCATTAAATATCCTGAAGTAAACGATTCAGAACAAAAAGAATAAAGGTTATTCTCGCAACCAAATATCCGGATCCAGGTGAAACATTTTTCTATTACCTTGGACAGCTTCACTATCTCGTAACCACCAATAAGGAAAAGGAGTCGTAATCGCATAATGAAGATGTGGTGGTTTACCTACAGCATTACCCGTAGTACCAACAGTGCCTAATTTGGTTCCTGTTTTGACTGGTTGCAATGGAAAAGCATCTACCTCATCGAGATGAGCATAGTAATGAAACCGCCATTTGGGACCAAGCACCATAACTGTCTTCCCTCCTTTGCCACCTTCATACGTATAGATAACAATACCGTAGGTAGATGAAATTACATCAGTGCCTTTTTCTTTAAAAATATCAATTCCTTTATGTGTGATCGAACTTCCCCAGGGATATGCCCAAAAAGAATGGTCATCCCAATCTTTGGTAGTTGCTCCTTTGACTGGGATAATCATTTTTTGAGGTATCAAAAACCCCAATCCGATAACTACGAGGGGCAGTAACGTATATTTTCGGGTGTTTCGGTTTCTGTATAGAAAACCTATCCATGTAAATAGAGAAACCAAAAATCGTCTGGTGGTAGCTGTGATCATATATTCAAATATACAACATAAGGCAACGTATATTTATGATCGTGATTGAGGTATAAAAAACAAGAGTTCTGTATCAGAACTCTTGTGTATTCTTGATTATTTTAGTATTCTACTTTAAAGAAGGCAATTCCCCATAAAACAAGGAACCGGACATCTCGGTGCATTGGCAGGGCTATTTCCTCCAGGACAATAATACCCACCAGATTTTCCGTTAATTTGCTTAAGCTGATCTCTGCTTAAGGCTTTACCAATGTTTAACAATGATTTTTTCATAATTAAGATGATTTAAAAAATTATAATTTTACAAAAGACACTAACTAACTTAGTTACGAATACCATCGTCAAATACGTAACAAAATGGCGTAGAACCATCAGGGCATTTTTCATTGCAAGGTACCTGTGCAATAACTTGTGGAGGGTTTGTTCCTTGAGCCAGGCAATACCCCAGAGGATAAACAAATGAGTTTCCTCCCGAAATTTGTTTTTGTTCTGATTTGCTAAGTGCGGTCCCTAAATTTAACAACGATTTTTTCATAAGTAATAATTTTAAAAAATGATTAAGTCCCTGAACATTTTATGACACTCAAGGTTTGTGTCAATTCCAATTACCCTTAATTTGATTTGTTATCCTTTGTATTCCCGTGTATTTATTCAAATCCTACAGGTCTACATGGTATTAATGCAAGAATCAAAAAACATAACAGGTGTTTTTTGATTTTTTTCAAACTCTTTTTTAATTAGTTTTGTGCTTTTTGAAACAATTGGTAGTAAAATTTGTTTGTAATCAATAGATCAACGACAGCTACATTGTTTTAAAGAAATCACCCCTTATATGAATAAAAACAAGCTAGAAAAGATTATTGAACAGGCAATACAAGGAAATGAATTGCCCTTTGATCGTTTTCTTAAAGATCTTTTTGAGCAGCTAAAACCTAAACTTCTATCTCTGACACAGTCGCGGCAAGAAGCTGAAGATATTTTTATTGCTGCAATGCAGAAGTTTTGGGAACGATTTGTAATTCGTCAGGAAAAAATACCTGAAAATAGTATGGGCTATATTTTTGTAATGTGTAAAAACAACTGGCTTATTTCAAAACGTCATCCCTGGAATTCTATCGTATTAAAGGAGGTACTATCTGAAGATCATAAATTGAATGATCAACATAATTTGAACGCTGATGATCCTATGGAGAATCTGGAAGTAGAGTGGTTACAAAAAAGGGCTTTATCTCAAGCATTAGATACTTTATCAGAGAAATGTAAAACATTAATGCAATCAGAAATGGATCCCAATACAAAATTAAAAGACTTGCAACGGCAATTGGGGTTTCAGAATTACCAGGCTTTGGTACAGGCAAAATACAATTGTAAAAAAAGGCTTATTAAAAAGGTGTATGAAATATTTGATCAATTAATGAGCCCTAAACAACGTTAACATGGAAGAGATACAGGATAAAGACATATTGCTTATTACCCGGTATTTTGACCTGGAACTTTCCGAAAAGGAAATGAAAGCATTCGATCAAAGGTTTCAAGAAGATATGGAATTTGCCAACAAAGTAAATAGGTATCAAAAAAGCGTAAATCTTGTTGATAACACCTATCCCAATTCGAATCAAGAGCAACGTGATGAAAAATGGAAACAATTGATTTCTGAAGATTCAGTTTCTACGAATACAACTACCTGGAAATGGATTGCCGGCATCGCTGCCACTGTTTTGATACTTATTTCCTCCTGGTATTTTATCTTTCCTTTACAAGAAAATAACCTTAACGAGCTTGCTCAACAAGCTTGGGGTAAAAAAGCTGGTTTTAGTGATTACCAGATAAGGAACACTTCAGAATCAAATCCAAAACAAGTAGTAATTAGTGCGTTTAAATCTTACGAACAAAAAGATTATTCGTCTACTATTGAAGCATTAGAAAATTATAATCCTTCTTTATTATACTATGAAGATGCATTGTTGATACGAGCTCTCGCTATTCACAAAATGAGTAATTCTAAAAAAGCATTGCAGCTACTAGATTCTTTGGAAAACTATCCTACCCGAAAATTATCAAAAGAAGCTCGTTGGTACAAAGGATTAATTTATTTGGATCTCAACGATCTTGAATCCGCTAAAAAATATCTTGAAATCCCAAATAATAACAAATCAGCAATCCAATTAAAGCAATCAACGAACTGATTTTCTTTTGAAGTATAGAAATATTCCTAGTCCTATACACGCAATTAGCATATATAATATCCAACTCATATCTAAGGATTTTTCAAACTCTATAGCTGTGTAATCTCCTATAAGGTAAAAGGCACCCCAATAAAACGGATCTTGGGTAAACACATCAGCTGTCTCCAAGTATTTTAGTTTAGCTTTTTGCAGTGCTTCAGCTTTGTTCATCCCCTTATTTAGGTTGCCGTAAAAGTTTTGCATCACCTCTGGAGTGGTCTTATCTGATACTTCCCAACCGGTTAGTAACAAACTTTTGGTTCCTGCATATTGAAAAGCAGTACCTAAACTTAGAACCCCTTCACCTTTAGCAATTTTACCCATACCCGTATTACAAGCGCTAAGCACAGCCAATTCTGCAGGGATATTGAGTGCGTACAATTCGTGACTGTATAGAATATTATCCTCAATAGAGTCTTTGGTTTTGGTAAAGTAAATTCTTGAATTTTCGGGATTTTGATGATCTACTTCTCCATGTAGCGCCAGGTGCAAAACATTATAGTTTGCAAGGTTGTTTTTAAAATTTTGTTCAATTGCCTGTGACCCAAAAAAGTAACGACCTTTAACAATGGATGCTATTTTTTTGATTTCTCTTCTGGTTCCGGGTAAATCTTCATGAGCATTTCTTAATACCTCAAAATTCATTTGGTCGCCAACAGCCAAAGAATCTTCATTTGCAAAAGAAAATGCCAAACATTCTTTGCGAACCTCTGATCCCATTGGTCTTTTCTTATCTGCACCATTGAATAAAAGGCCTGCCGAATTTGCATAACTAACTGCAAAGTCTTTGATCAAATAGGGCAACTTACTAGTATCCTCTGTTTTTGGATCTGAGGTCAATAAAAGATCAAAATTAAGATGCCATAAGGATTCATCAGGAACTATAATAAGGTTATTGCCAACAAAATCATCTTTTATAGGTTCAATTAGTGTTTTATAAAGTTCAAATCCCAAATTTTTGAAATCTCTGGTGTTTTTTAATAAAATACTTTCTCTAAAACTTGCAACTTCTTCACTCAATCTATTAACCAACAATTTTTTCAAAGAAATTTTATTCTTTGTAATTACAAAAGCATATAATACATCATCCGACTGAAAATATTCAACAAAAGTGGTACTTACAGATAGGTTATCCTGAATCTTACTTACAGCTAATGGTTGATTCTCAAACTTTAACTGGTAATACTTTGGATATTTTTCTTCTAATATTTTAATCAAAGAATCCTGTCTTCTGGATATCAACAAAACTTCTGCTTCCAAAGATTTTCTGTTACCACTATCTTTGTTGTTGATTAAATTAGATTTTGCTCCCGACAGTTCCTTTCTTAATTCTTTTTCTAATTCTAAAAGTTCATCTGGCAATCCTGAGTAAACTTTTGCTTTTTCATCATTTAATAATTCTTTCAGGATATTAGACTTACTGTTTTCAGCTATATAAAAAGCAGCTTCAACGCACTGTTGATTTAGATCATTTTTACACTTTAGCATTTTAGTAGTAATGGCACCGCTGTATACTTTTTTTGAGTCTTTGGCAAACGTCACTTTATCCTCGGTGCTGTAAGACCTCCTTAGCACTTCAATTAACCTCTTCGCCTTATCGTATGTTTTAATACTTTCATCAAGTATTTTAACATCCTTTGCCTCAAGATATTTCTTTTGCAGCGCATATGCTTTTCTTTCTAACGATGTTAATAGTTTTGTAGGAGACAGGCAGTCATCGAATTCTGATTGTGTTAAAACCGACTCATTCAGATTTTGATTATTCGATTCTATGGCCTTTTCTGAATATTTAAGAGACTCTTCATAGCTATTTTGTTTTAAAAATAAATCGGAAAGTAAATTATAAGAAGAAACAATATTTGCGTTCCTGTTTCCAAAAATTTTTATATGAATCTCCAAAGATTTATTTAAAAATTCATAGGACAAGTCATAGGCTCCAACATCTCTATATAATTTGCCTAATGAGGCATAAACTTCAGCAGTCCTAACATGATTTATCCCTACATTTTTGAGACATATATCCAGTGCTTTTTTAATATAATAGATCCCCTTTTCGCCTCCATGTATTTGTCCCATCATATTATATGGAAAAAACAAATCTCTATAACCTTCCCCATACGTTTTAACTCCAATTTCAATAGTTTTCTCTATGTAATACAATGCCTTCTCTTTTTCTCCCAATTGAAAATAAACAATACCTACATTATGATTTAATCTTGCTTGATCGGGATGATCTTCTCCTAAATTATGGATACTTATCTGAAGTGCTCTCTTATAATAGTTAAGACATTTATTAAACGCTTTTTTATAGTAATATATGATTCCTATTTTATTATACATTTTCACAAAATAGAAATCGTTTTGATCTAATGTTTTATTGGCAATTTCAAAAGCATTTTCAAAATACTTGAGGGACTCATCATAGTTACCAACTTCGTACAGAATCTTTCCGATATTTTCATAAACATCTGCCACCTTGATATGTTCATTTCCTAGATGTTCTTTCCTTATATTTAAAGCCTTATTATAATTATCCAAAGACTTTTCGTATTCTCCTTTAACTCCGTAAACGGATCCTAAATTAAAATAAGAATTAGAGAACTCTAGATCATTTTCCTTCAGGATACTAGTTTTGATATCTAATGCCTTTTTATAGTATCCTATAACTTCTTGTAAATCTTTCCCATTTAACCTGTGACTAATACCAATATTGTCTAATGCCTTAGCTTCTTGTAGGTTTTTAGGTCTAAGTCTTTGTCTACTAATTTCCAATGCCTTATTTGCTGTTTGCAATGCCTTTGATAATTGAACATTACTCCATTGAGCTTCAGAAATTTTATTGTAGCAATTTGCTACTTTTTCCCATTCGTTGCTATCCTTATAAACGGTCAGAGCCTTCTGAAAGTTTATTACAGAATTAGCAAATTTATTATGAAGTAATAAAGAATCTCCTTTTTTGTATAGTGCAGATGCTTTTGTAGTACCCACAGCAGTTTGTGAGTATAAAAACCCTGAAAACAGAAAAGCTAATGTAAGGAAAACTCCTTTTTTTGAGATGTTGTGTGAAGACATGTATTGATTATTTAAGGGCGATAAAAGTAGTTAAAATCTTAAACCTAAAACTTATTATGAATATTATTTGATAGTTACTTTCTAAACATATTGGTTCAATAATTATCCGCTAACTCCAAAGAGTTGTTCAGGTTCTTTCATGAATTAAAATTTCTCATATAAATCAAGTTATTTAAACAACTCTTTTCTTTAAATTTGCTGCTTTATTGCGATAGGGATAGTAGCGGTTACCCCACAGATTTTGAAACCTGAGATTTTACACTGAGCTTGTCGAAGTGTTCTCGAGGGTTGAATAATCGAGGAGTAAAAGCAGATAGCCCGGTCATCGCCCAAAAACACAATCATGTTAGTAGTACAGAACATTATAGCAAATAAAGAAGCGTATATCAAAGCATTGGCCAAACGTAACTTTGATGCGGCACCGGTTTTAGATCAGATCATTACTCTTGACGAAACACGTAGAGCTACACAAGCACAACTGGATAATACGTTGGCGGACTCTAATAAATTCTCTAAAGAAATAGGGATGCTATTTAAAAATGGAGAACAGCAAAAAGCAAACTTGCTCAAAGAAAAAACTGCGCAACTTAAAGAAGCTTCTAAAGAACTGTCTACCAAACTAACAGAGATACAACAAGAACTTGCCGAATTGCTGTATACTGTACCTAATATCCCACACGATTCTGTGCCTGATGGGCAAAGTGATGAAGATAATGAAGAAACCTTTCGTGAAGGTGATGTTCCTAAACTAGAAGATGGTGCTTTACCACATTGGGAATTAGCCAAAAAGTATGATATCATAGATTTCGAGCTCGGTGTTAAGATTACAGGAGCGGGTTTCCCTGTGTATAAGGGTAAAGGTGCCAGGTTGCAGCGTGCATTGATCAGCTACTTTTTGGATAAAAACACTGCAGCTGGATATAAAGAATATCAAGTTCCACATTTAGTAAATGAAGCTTCGGGCTTTGGTACGGGTCAGTTACCTGATAAAGAAGGACAAATGTATCACGTAACTGGAGATGACCTGTATTTAATCCCTACAGCGGAGGTTCCGGTGACTAATATGTTTAGAGATGAACTGCTGAACGAAAAAGACCTTCCTATTACTTGTACAGGGTATACTCCATGTTTTAGAAGAGAAGCTGGTTCTTATGGAGCTCACGTACGTGGTTTAAATCGTTTACACCAATTTGATAAAGTAGAAATTGTACGTATCGAAAAACAAGAAAACTCCTATCAAGCACTGGATGGTATGGTGGACCATGTAAAAGATATTCTTAGAGAATTAAAACTACCATATCGTATTTTACGCCTTTGCGGTGGTGATATCGGGTTTACTTCTGCCCTGACCTATGATTTTGAAGTATTTTCCACTGCTCAGGATCGTTGGTTAGAAATCAGTTCTGTATCTAATTTCGAATCTTTTCAGGCTAATCGTTTGAAGCTTCGCTATAAAGCTGCAGATGGCAAAAAGAAACTTGCGCATACCCTAAATGGTAGCTCTTTAGCCTTACCACGCGTACTAGCAGGAATTTTGGAAAATTACCAAACCCCTAAAGGAATTAAAATCCCTGATGTTTTGGTTCCTTATTGTGGATTTGAATGGATTGATTAAGCCCAAAAGCCATAAGAGTCTATTTGATCTGATTTAAAAGGTTTAGGTCTGTTGTTGTATTTAAAAATTTGTGATTTTATTACAAAGACATTCGTTCTTTGAGTTTTAGCTTCTTTGTAACTTTGTTACTTTAAAGCTATATTTACAAAAAACTTGCAGAATGCGCTTTGTCATTTTATTCATAATATTACTTTTTGCTATACCTATGTTCGGGCAATCAGAACAATTAGCAAAGAACTACATGCAGCAAGGACAATATGAAAAAGCGCAAGCTGTTTACAAAAAATTATATAAAAAGAATCCGAATCGTCTTAACTATATCCTGGGCCTAGTAGAATCACATCAACAACTAGAGGAATTTGATAAAGCTGAGAAAGTTCTCCAACAACGTATAGAGAGAACTCCTAACAATGCACAACTTTTGGTTGAACTAGGTCATCATTATGAGTTACAAGGCAAAACCGATCAATCTCGAACTTATTATGATAAGGCTATAGAGACTTATAATAATAATGATATCAATCAGGCGTATTCATTAGCGCAGACTTTTGAAAAGTATAATCTTCTGGACGAAGCAGCTACTATATACGAAAAAGGAATGGTCAACAATCCCGGTTCCAATTTTAATGTTCAATTAGCAAAAATTTATGGTGAACAGGGTAAACTAGAGAAAATGTTTCAGAGCTATTTAGCTTTGATTCAGCTACAACCTAATTATATTAATATTGTTCAGCGTAATTTTAGCCAATACATTACGGATGACCCGACAAATGAAGCTAATACCATTTTCCGGAAATTATTGATCAAAAAGTCACAACAGAATCCTGACATCTTTTATAACGAAATGTTAAGTTGGCTTTTTATTCAGCAAAAGGAATTCAAAAAAGCTTTTGTACAGGAAAAAGCAATTTACAAACGAAAAAATGAAGGATTACAAGGAATTATTGACCTTGCCAGGATAGCTATTGCTGCAAAAGATATTAAATCTGCCACAGAAATACTAAATTACATACTAGACAATCCTGCATCTGATGACATAAAACTTACAGCACATAAGATCATTCTTAAGGCCAAAGTAGATAATGGAAATAAAAAAGAATACAAAGCCATTAATGAACAGTATAATACTGTCTTTGAAACCTATGGAAGGTCTCGAGAGACAATAGGATTACAAGTTGATTATGCACATTTTTTAGCTTTTAATCAGGATAGAAAACAAGAGGCTATTAATTTTTTAAAATCACTAATCAAAACTGAACGCCTTTCTAGATTTCAATCTTCTCGAGTAAAAATGAAGATTGCAGATATTTTAGTACTGGATCAGAAATTTAATCAAGCATTGATTTATTATACACAAGTTCAAAATGTGTTAAAAAATAATTTCCTTGCTCAGGATGCACGATTCAAGGTTGCTAAAACCAGTTATTATAAAGGTGATTTTGCGTGGGCACAAACACAGTTGGATGTATTAAAATCTTCTACTTCTCAACTAATTGCTAACGATGCCATGGAACTTAGTTTGATTATTATCGATAACTCCCTTGAAGATTCTACACAAACGGCATTAAAGATATTTGCCAGAGCAGATTTATTGGCATTCCAGAATAAAAACGAAGAAGCGATTACAGAATACCAAAAGATATTAGATAATCACAGAGGTGAAAAAATAGAGGATGAAGCTTTTTTACGACAAGCCAAACTTTATGAAAAAGAAAAACAATTCGAAAAAGCAAAAGTTAATTACCTTAAAATCATAGAATTTTATGGCTATGATATCTTAGCAGACGATGCCTATTATTGGTTGGCGGAATTATATGTTAATGAACTCGGAGAACCTGAAAAAGCCAAAGAACTCTACGAAAAAATCATTTTTAATCACGCCGATAGTATTTATTTTGTGGATGCCCGAAAGAAATACCGAACACTCCGGGGAGATGCTATTAACTAACCTTTTAGAAGTGTATTAGTTTGTAGTTTAGATCTCAGCTTCTTTGTACCTTTGCCTACTTCTAATATAGAATTTCATTTATTAAAAATGTACATATACAACGTAACTATTAATATTGAGGAAACCGTTCATAACGAATGGTTAGATTGGATGAAGACTGAGCATATTCCTGAAATGTTGGCTACTGGAAAATTTAGTAAAGCACTAATGACTAAGGTTCTTGTCGAAGAAGAAATGGGTGGTATCACCTACTCCATCCAATATACTACAAGTAGTAAAGAAGTACTTCAGCAATATTATGATGAAGATGCCGAGCGTTTACGAGCAGAGACCAATCGTTTTGCTGGTAAGTTTGTTGCTTTCAGAACTGAACTGGAAATCGTAAGCGAACACTAATGAAGACCTACAAACCAACATTACTGTATTTTATCAAAATCTTTGGATTGATTGTTTTTGTGTTATTTTCAATATTCATAATAAGCTTATTTTTTGATATTATTGCCTACTTCTTAAAAAGTTCTTGGTATGAATTAGCAGTAATAATATTGGTTAATATTTTGTTTCTCGTTGGGTCTTATTTCACAATTATTTCAAATAATCCTATAATCAAATTCCGAGATACTTATGTGATTATTGGTAATCAGGATATAAAATATGCTGAAATAGAAGATTTTTTTTCGTCTAAAGGCGGATCTGAGCCTTATATAATGACTTCAGGAGGAAGTAGAATAGACTTGCAACTTTCGTGGTTTAGAAAAAAAGATCGTATCGAAATCGAAAATACGCTTAAAGAAAAGATAACAGCTTTAAAAAAACCGTCGTAATATGTTTTCCAAATCCAAGAAGAGTCACAAAAAAGATGCTCCTCAGAGAGAAAGACATGAAAAAACTGCGGTAAAGGCAAAAAAACATCTTGGACAACATTTCCTAAAAGATGAGAACATTGCCAAAAAGATTGGAGACACTCTTACACTCCGAGGATATCAGAATGTAATCGAGATTGGTCCAGGAATGGGAGTATTGACCAAATACATCCTACAAAAAGATATTCATGTTACAGCTATGGATCTGGATACAGAATCTATTGAATATCTTAACACCAGTTTTCCGCTAGAATACTCAGAAGCGATAAGAAAAAGTAAATCTTTTCAGGTTTTGGAGGCTGATTTCTTAAAATTTGACTTATCAACTTTATTTCCTGGAGAACAATTTGCCATTACAGGCAACTTTCCATATAATATTTCTTCACAGATTGTTTTTAAAACCATAGAAAACCGAGATAGAATTCCTGAGTTCACAGGAATGTTTCAGAAAGAGGTAGCACAACGTATCTGTGAAAAAGAAGGAAGTAAAACTTATGGAATTCTTTCGGTGCTAACTCAGGTATTTTATGATGCGGAATATTTATTTACCGTGCCTCCCGGAGTTTTCAATCCACCGCCAAAAGTAGATAGTGGTGTTTTGAGATTAACACGAAAAGAAAACAACACACTTCCTTGTGATGTAAAACTATTTTTTAAAGTAGTCAAAACAGCTTTCGGACAACGCAGAAAGACACTTCGAAACAGCCTGAAGGTTTTTCAACTTTCTGATGAAATCAGAGCATTAGAAATCCTATCCAAACGCCCTGAACAACTATCCGTAAATCAATTTATCGAGTTGGCTTCGATAATAGAAAAATCTTCAACTTAACTTCTTTAACATTACCATAAAACCCAATTAAATTGTTTGGTTATCTTTGTGAGCGTTTCTCGGGACTATTAAAAGATCACTATGCAATTTCAGGTTTCAAAAGAACTTATAAAACAAGTAAAACACCTCATCAAAACTGAAGGTGATAAAAGCTTGCACGATATGCTTAGTGAAATTCACTTTGCTGATGTTGCTGAGATTCTTAGTGAACTCAACCTAACTGATGCGACATATCTAGTTAAGTTACTAGATAGTGAAAAGACTTCTGAAGCCTTGATGGAGCTTGAAGAAGATTTTAGGGAACGTATTCTAGAGAATCTTTCTGCAAAAGAAATTGCAGAAGAGCTGGAAGAGATGGACACGGATGATGCCGCAGATGTCGTTGCAGAACTCCCTGATGAATTGGCAGAAGAGGTAATTGCGGAAATAGAAGATGAAAAGCACGCAGAGGATATTAAAGAACTGCTTTCATACGAAGAAGATACTGCAGGTGGATTAATGGCTAAGGAATTGGTTAAGGTAAAAGAAACCTGGACTATTGCTGGTTGCGTCCGCGAAATGAGAAGGCAAGCCAAAAATGTAACTCGCGTTCATTCTATTTATGTGGTCGATAAAGATGAAAAGCTAAAAGGTAGATTATCTCTAAAGGATTTACTTACAGCTCCCACCAAAGCAAAAATTAGCGATGTTTATATCCCAAAAGTAGATTATGTAAACGTTGATACTGAAGGTGAAGAAGTAGCTCGAATTATGCAAAAGTATGATTTGGAGGCTATTCCGGTTGTAGATGAAAATAATGTGTTAATGGGTCGTGTGACCATTGATGATATGGTTGACTTCATCAAAGATGAGGCTGAAAAAGATTATCAACTTGCGGCTGGTATTTCTCAGGATGTAGAAGCAGATGACAGTGTACTAGAATTAACTCGTGCCCGACTACCTTGGTTGATCTTAGGGTTATTTGGTGGGTTAGGTAGTGTTTTTATAATGGAAGGGTTCGAAGATGCACTCGCAAAATATAAGGAGTTATTTTTCTTTACACCACTCATCGCGGCGATGGCAGGTAATGTTGGTGTACAGTCTTCTGCTATTATTGTTCAAGGGCTTGCAAACGATAATGTAAAAGGTAGTTTATTAAGTAGGTTACTTAAAGAAGTAAGTCTTAGTCTCATTAGCGGTGTCACTTTAGGTGTTTTAGTGATTTTATTTGGATTCTTTGATGGTATGGATCTTTTATTCAGCTTTACCATAGCATTATCTATGCTTTGCGTTATTATTGTAGCTGCATTGATTGGAACCTTTGTTCCAATCATTTTAGATAAAAGAGGCATTGATCCTGCAATTGCCACAGGACCTTTTATTACGACAAGTAATGATATCTTCGGGATTTTTCTATTCTTCTATATTGCAAAGGTTATGTTAGGGTTTTAAGAAGAAAAGAAAACCACCATACAATTGGATATAGTGGTATTCTTAGTGTGAGTTCTTAGCAGTCATATACCTGTGGACAAGCAATATAATCACTACAATATTTAGGTCCTGTTACAGCTCCACTGCAATCACAACCACATAAGGAAAGGTCTACCCCTGCTTGCCCTTTGATTTTACTTTGACTTTCTCTAGAAAGTATAGTAACGCCTTCAATGTTTAAAAGATTAGTTTTCATATAATATATAATTTAAAGGTTAATGCATTAAATTTATACTAAATTATACTTGTAAAGAATGATTTTAACTTTTTTATAGCTTCAACTACCTTATTTTTAAACACTTAAACACCAATCTTATTTATGAAGCCTGAAGTATTCGAAGCTCAAATCACGGTAAAACCATCTGCCATTGACGATATGAATCATGTAAATAATGTGGTATATCTGCAATGGGTACAGGATATTGCAAAACAACATTGGGAGTATAAAACCGATCTGGAAATCAGAAATAAATATGTATGGGTGGTATTGAATCATTATCTGGAATATCATCATCCGGCTTTCGAAAGTGATAATATTACACTTAAGACCTGGATTGATCATCATAGTGGCGCAAAGAGTGAGCGTCACACCAAAATTATCAATACAACAACTCAAAAAGTATTGGCCTCTGCCAAAACAACCTGGTGTCTCCTGACTAAAGAAACGTTAAGACCTGCCCGCATCACAACTGAAATAAGTAACTTGTTCTTTTAAAACGAATTAACATGCAGGCAATTAATATTAAAGATAAGTTTGATAAATTCAATAAGCAATGGCATCCACATCGTATTGCTACCGTAGATGATAATATGGTATATCTGGCAAAACTAAGTGGAGACTTTGTATGGCATAAACACGATGAAGAAGATGAACTCTTTCAGGTAGTTAAAGGAACATTGATTATGAAATTCAGAGATAATACTGTAGAAGTTAATCCAGGAGAGCTTATTGTTGTTCCTAAAGGTGTTGAACATTGTCCATCTACCAAAAATGGGGAGGAAGTACATGTGTTGCTTTTTGAAAAACAAAGCACGAAACATACTGGTGAGCTTCAAACTGAACGAACTGTTTCTCAATATATTGATATTTAACAACGTATATACTAAGTGGTCTCTATGAAAATAAGAGAAGCCAGGTTGGACGATGAAGACTCCATTTGGGAAATCTTTAAAAGCGTTATAAAAACTGGAGATACCTACGTTTTTGATCCTAAAACCAAAAAAGAATCGCTTTCTAAACTTTGGTTTGCATCTTACATGCAGACCTATGTACTAGAAGAAAATGATAAGATATTAGGCACTTATATTATTAAACCTAATCAAATAGATTTAGGGTCCCATATTGCTAATTGTAGTTATATGGTACATCCTAATGCGCAAGGAAAAGGTGTTGGCAAAATGCTTTGTGAACATTCATTAGAGCTTGCCAAAAAAGTTGGGTATAAGGCAATACAATTTAATATAGTAGTGAGCACAAATACTCCTGCTATTCGACTATGGAAAAAGTACGGATTCGAAATTATAGGAACAATCCCTAAAGGATTTAAACATTCCTCCTTGGGATATGTAGATGCATACATAATGTTTAGAGAACTTTAAAACTTCATTACATGGCTTTAGATAGAAGAAATTTTATACGTAATACAAGTCTTTTACTTGGCTATAGTCTACTGCCCTATTCCAACTTATACGCTAATTCAGGTCAAAAGCAATTAGGAGTATGCCTGGTAGGTTTAGGATATTACAGTACAGATCTTTTGGCTCCAGCATTACAAAGAACCAAACACTGTCGATTAACTGGTATTGTAACAGGAAGCCCTTGGAAAATTCCTAAGTGGCAAAAACAGTATGGAATTCCTGATAAAAATGTTTACAATTATCAAAACATGAAAGACATCGCTAATAATCCTGAAATAGATATAATTTATATAGTATTACCTACAGGAATGCATTCTGAATATGCAATTAAAGCAGCAAATACTGGGAAACATGTGTGGTGTGAAAAGCCTATGGCCAGGACCGCTACCGAATGTCAAGCTATTATAGATGCGTGCAATAAAAATAAGGTAAAACTCTCCATTGGGTATCGTATGCAACACGAACCTAATACCCAAAAAATTATGAGTTGGGCAACTTCAAAACCTTATGGAAAGATCAAATCCGTTAAAGCAGAAGCTGGGTATTATGATTCCAGATCTGATCATTGGAAGCAAAAAAAATCCATGGGTGGCGGAGCCATGTACGATATGGGAGTCTACCCACTTAATGCTACAAGATATGTGACAGGAGAAGAACCTGTAGCCATTCTAAAAGCGACCCACACTAATAAAAGACCCAAAATATATACTGAAGTTGATGAAACCACAAGTTTTACTTTGGAATTTCCAAGTGGTGCTATAGCCAACTGTAAAACTAGTTTTGGAGGTGGAATGAATGAATTACTAGTAGATTGCGAAAAAGGCACATATGGGTTAAGTCCATTTCAAGCTTATGGTGGGATCAGAGGAAAAACTAGTGATGGAACACTGCTCAATCAAAGCATTCCTAATCAGCAAGCCCAGCAAATGGATAATGATGCATTAGCAATTATCAATAATACTTCTGTGATAGTTCCAGGTGAGGAAGGAATGAAGGATATCCGCATTGTAGAAGCAATTTATAAAGCCGCTAAAAGTGGTGCCCAAGTCTCCTTAATTTAGTTTAAGAATAGTTAAATTGCATATTATTTGTAAAAGCTTATGAAAGTCCTTCACTTAGACTCTAATCACCCTCTGCTTCTTGATCAATTAAACAATTTAGGTTTTATAAATGAAGAAGATTATATGGCTACCAAATCTGAAGTAGAACATAAAATTTCAGAGTATAACGGTATCATTATTAGAAGTCGTTTTGCAATTGACAAAACTTTTCTTGATAAAGCCAAAAACCTAAAATTTATTGGTCGTGTAGGTGCCGGATTAGAAAATATTGATGTTGAATATGCATCAAAAAAAGGTATAAAACTATTCAATGCTCCTGAAGGTAATCGTAATGCCGTTGGTGAACACGCACTAGGAATGATTCTTTCTCTTTTTAATAAACTGAATAAAGCTAATCAGAGTGTCAGGGATGGTAAATGGCTTCGCGAAGAACATCGTGGCTTAGAACTCGATTTAAAAACTGTCGGGATTATAGGTTATGGCAATATGGGACGAGCTTTTGCCAGAAAGTTAAGAGGTTTTGATGTCGAGGTAATCTGTTACGATATTCTGGATGATGTAGAAAATAGTGATGCCACACAAGTAATGTTAGATGAGTTATTCGACAAAACAGATGTTTTAAGTTTGCACACACCACAAACACCCAAAACTATCGGGATGATTAACACTAAATTCATCCATAGTTTTAAAAAACCTTTTTGGCTGATCAATACTGCTCGCGGTAAAAGTGTAGTAACCGAGGATTTAGTAAAAGCATTGCAGGAAGGAAAAATACTAGGTGCTGGATTGGACGTATTGGAATATGAAAAATCCTCTTTTGAGAATTTATTTTCTTCTAAAATACCAAAACCTTTACAAGAACTTCTACAAATGGATAATGTAATACTAAGCCCGCACGTAGCCGGTTGGACAATGGAGTCTAAAGAAAAATTGGCGCAAACTATTGTTGATAAAATTAAGGCTGAGTTTTGTTAAAGGAAGTATTTATAAATTTAGTTTCCAAGTACGCTAAAGATCCTGAGTATGCTAATATCCTTTGGGAGGATATTCTCAAAAAGCATAGTAAAAAAAGTAGGCACTATCATAACATAAACCATCTTGAACACTTATACTATCAATTAATTGCGATCAAAGACCAAGTCAAAGATTGGGATATGATTTTATTCGCTTTATTTTATCACGATTATATCTATAATGTATTAAAAGATGATAATGAAGTACAGAGTGCAAAAAAAGCTAAAGAAATTCTGAAAAGTTTATCTATTCCTGAAAGTAGAGTCGATCTATGTTCAACAATCATTCTGGCAACAAAAGGCCATCAAATTTCCGCAAACAATGATGTGAATTATTTTACGGATGCAGATCTTGCTATTTTAGGTAGTACTCAAAAAGATTACATAAGGTACTTCAAGAACGTGAGAAAGGAATATAAGTATTACCCGGACTTCATGTATACCAAAGGAAGAATTAAAGTTTTAAAACATTTTATAGACATGCCTCGCATCTTTAAAACACATCATTTCCACAATTTGTTCGAAAAACAAGCAAAGGAAAACCTTATGCAAGAATTGAATTTACTTTCCAATTAAATCTCAGTTTTATTACATTTATAGAGTGAAGAAAACCATATTCATTTTCGCAGCTTTAGTTATTGCTTTACTAGCACTTTTTCAACTTAGTAAATATAGTGTTATGACTGGCAATACTTCTATAGAAATTATAATTGCCATTATTGCAGTTATCTTCTTTATTATCGGAGTCATTATTAATAAAAGAGTACTACATCAACAAAAAACTCCTATTCAGGAAATCAATCATCAAAAAATTACTGAATTAGGATTAAGCAAACGTGAATATGAAGTATTATGCGAAATTGCTTCAGGGTTGTCCAATAAAGAAATAGCAGATAAACTTTTTGTTTCAGAAAGTACTATAAAAACCCATGTTTCCAATCTACTGGTAAAATTGGATGCCAAGCGAAGAACACAAGCCATACAAATTGCTAAAGAACTCCAAATCATCTCATTTTAAAGGGCTTTAGTACAAAAGTGCTAAACAATTCATACTTTAGTATGAGTGCTGTTACACCTAACAAATCTACTTTTGAACCAAACCTTTAAATGATAATTACGAATGAAAAATACAATTTTACGTTACGGAGTTTATAGTGCCATTACTATTGTTCTATTGGCCTTAGGAGGATGGTTTTTAGGAAAAAACCTCGACTATTCCATTCAGGAAGTTATTGGATACACAAGCATGGTGGTATCCTTACTTTTTGTGTTCTTTGGGATAAAGCACTTTAGAGATAAAGAGAATAATGGTGTTGTTTCTTTTGGAAAAGCTTTGCTCATCGGAGTTTTAATATCTTTGATAGCGGCTTTGGCCTTTGGGATACTTGATGTGGTTTATATCAAATATATCAATCCGGATTTTACCACAGAATATTATGCACATTATGTTGAAGAAATGAAAAACTCACTTCCCGCCGCAGAATTTGAAACTAAGTTAGCAGAACTAGAAGCTCAAAAAGAGCTGTTTTCTAATCCTATAATGAGTTTTTTATTAATGTCTTTTACAGTTTTAATCATCGGATTTATAATTTCATTAATTTCAGCATTAATCTTACAGCGTAAACCAATAGCAGCCTAATCAAATAAATTATAAACAACTGAATACTATGCAATACGAAGCCAAAACACCCGACGAATATATAAAAGCTATTCCTGAGGAACGCCAAGCGGTGATGAGTGAGCTTAGAAAAGTAATTAAAGACAATCTCCCTAAAGGTTTTTCTGAAGAGATTAATTATAAAATGATAGGTTATGTGGTTCCACATACGTTGTATCCAGATGGGTATCATTGTGATCCAAAGCTGCCACTACCTTTTATGAATATTGCTTCACAAAAGAACTTTATTGCCGTGTATCATAGCGGTATTTATGCGGATAAGGAATTGATGGATTGGTTCGTAGGAGAGTATCCTAAATATGTAAAAACTAAACTGGATATGGGTAAAAGTTGTATTCGGTTTAAAAAAATAGATCAGATTCCTATGAAACTTATTGGTGAATTAGCTTCAAAAATAACAGTCGAAGAATGGATCAATATTTATGAAAGCAATGTAAAAAAGAAATAAAATAGGTTCCTTTTTTAAGGGAATAATAAAATAAATTTATCAATGAAAAATAGAGTAACCGGATTAGGAGGTTTTTTCTTTAAAACCAAAGATCCAAAAGCAACAAAGGAATGGTATGGCAAGCATCTTGGCCTACCGGTAGATGATTATGGATGTACTTTTTGGTGGAAAGACAAAAAGGGGAATGATTGTTCTACACAATGGAGTCCATTTAAGGATGACACAACATATTTCGCTCCTAGTAAGAAAGAATTTATGATGAATTTCCGAGTAGAAAATCTAGTCGAATTACTGGACGTTCTGAAAAAAGAGGGAGTTACTGTTGTTGGTGAGATTGAGGAATACGAATATGGTAAATTTGGATGGATAGTTGATCCTGAAGGCAATAAAATTGAACTTTGGGAACCAATAGACAAAGCTTTCATGTAAAAAGAAAAAGCCAGCAAAAGCTGGCTTTTATGTCACTTGTACCTATATCATATTAAATGGTAGTAGCAGGTTCTCCTTCAAGTTTTGGATCTGGACCATATTCATTATCGCCTTTATCACCTTCTGTTACATATAACACCAGAAGCCAAATACCGCCGATAAGCGGAATAAGGCCTACCAATATCATCCAGCCACTTTTCCCTGTGTCATGCAGCCTTCTTACCGCTACAGCCAAACCAGGAACTAACACTCCTAATGCATATATCACGTACAAAATCCCAAAAACAGAAGCTAGAGCATTAATCTCCATAAATAGAAAAACCATTGCAAGAACATATAGACCAAGTATTATCAAAACATTGAATAAGGTAAACATCCAATATTCCTTTCTTCTTGCTCTACCTTCGAAGTTTGCATAATTTTCTTTTAAAACCTTTAAATACCAATTCATATTATAAATTTATCTAGTTAGTATGTTTCAAATATAAAAATAAATTTGGCTTATTAAAATTTGATTTATCATAGATACAAAAGATAGTATGCTTTATTAAATATGATAAGGTGTTAAAAGCCTCATCCTTTTATTATATTTTTTCGTAATTTTCTACCAACTAATAAATCATTTTAAACAATATGAGTGAAGAAAACAACAGTCTAGGGGACGACATCAAAAAAGGCGCCGAAGAAGCTGCAGAAAGTATAAAAGAGTCAGCAAAAGAATTTACTGAAGAAGCTAAAGAAATAATCAATTCACAAGACAACAAAAAAATACTTGTTGGCGTATTGGCGATTATTTTTGGATGGTTAGGAGTCCACAAATTTATTTTGGGGTATAATAAAGAAGGAGTAATAATGCTAATCTTAGGAATTGCAGGATTTTTTACCTGTGGAATTACCTCAGGAATTTCGGGGGTTGTTGGTTTAATTGAGGGTATTATGTATCTAACCAAATCAGATGATGAATTCCATCAAACATACCAGGTAGGTAAAAAACCTTGGTTCTAAAAATAGTTTAAAAGTCAGAAAATTATCCTCTGACTTTTTTATTTCGTTTTAATATCGTAATATTGCGATATACAAATATTAATTATGGGTATTACCAAAACACAAATTTTTAATCAAAAACAAAATGAGTTGGCTCAGTTTTTTAAAATCCTTGGTCATCCAGCACGTATTGCAATCCTTCAATACATTAGTAAACAGAACGCCTGTATTTGCAATGATTTGGTAGAAGAAATTGGTCTTGCACAAGCTACAATATCTCAACATCTCAAAGAATTAAAAAGCATAGGATTAATTACAGGCGAAATCGAAGGTAAAAGCATGTGCTACTGTATTGATATCGATCGCTGGAACTCCTTACAAGAAAACTTAAACTCATTTTTTAATACAACCAAAAATAATTGTTGTTAAATCAACCTAAATAACAAAACTATGAATACATCAGATTTTATAACATTGTTAGCAGAACATCAAGGCAAATCATTATTGTTCGAATATGCGCCTGGAATGTTAGTAGGAACTAATTATCATATTACAGAGGTAAAACACATCACCGTGGATGCGGTTGATTGTGGTGCAGGAACCGACTCCTGGAAAGAAACCGTGATCCAACTTTGGGAAAGCCCTAGTGAATTAGGAAAATCAAATTATATGAGTGCATATAAGGCATTAGGTATACTTAAAAAAGTTGGACAAATGAAAGCATACGAAATGGATGCTCCAGTAAAAATTGAATATGGTAATGCCATGTTTCATACTGCGCAACTACACGTTACTGGTTTTGGAACCAAGGATGGGCAATTGATTATAAAACTAGCAGTACAACCCACCGACTGTAAAGCAAAGGAAACTTGTGGAGTACCTGAAACCGAAATGACAGAAGCTACTTCTTGTGCTCCCGGAAGCGGTTGTTGTTAAAATGAATAATAATATCCAAATACAATCATTTACCGAATCAGATTGGGATGAAATTGCCAAAATCTATAAAGAAGGTATTGAAACTGGCAGAGCTACTTTTGAAACTAAAGTCCCCGCTTGGGCACAATGGAATGCTTCTCACATAACATCTTGTAGGTTAAAAGCTAGTATTGTTGGGGATAAAATTGTTGGCTGGGCAGCTTTATCCCCTACTTCAAAACGAGAAGTATACAAAGGTGTAGCAGAAGTTAGCATTTATATAACACCAAAACATCAAAATATTGGTCTTGGTAAACTACTTTTGTCTAGATTGATAGAAGAAAGTGAAACCTGTGGTTTCTGGACTTTGCAAGCTGGGATTTTTAGTAACAATCTACCCAGTATCGCATTGCATAAATCCTTAGGTTTTCGTGAAATCGGATATCGGGAAAAAATTGGAAAGTTACACGGTATTTGGTATGATAATACTATTTTAGAACGAAGAAGTAAAACCATTTTATAACCACAAAAATCTTATTTATGAATATTTTAGTGCTTTGTACAGGAAACTCTTGTAGAAGTCAAATGGCAGAAGGTTATCTGAAACATTTTGCAAAAGACAATGCAGCCATTTATAGTGCTGGTGTAGAAACTCATGGAGTAAATCCCAGAGCAATCTCTATTATGAAAGAAGACGGAATTGATATTTCTAATCACACCTCTAATAACCTTGAAGAATACCTAGACATTAACTTTGATTATATCCTTACGGTTTGTGATAACGCTAAAGAAAGATGCCCTTTCTTTCCTGGTAAGGCAAAAAGACTACATTATAATTTCTTTGATCCTTCTAAAGTAGAAGATACGGAAGAAGAAATCCACCAGGCTTTTACCAAAACCAGAAATCAGATTAAAGAATATTGTAAGGGCTTTGTGGAAAGAGAAGTGTTAAAAACTGTTTCTTAACAACCTTAAAATAATAAATCCCAAATACTATACTAATCCATACTATTTTCAAAATTAGTATTGGGGGTTTATATTTGAATTTCCCAGATTAAATCTGGTTTACTTTACTTATCTCCATTTTTAAAATATCTCTGCTCTAATTCGGCCTGGAATTCTTCCATAACTGGTTTTACAGTACTTTCAGGTAAATCGGCTATTCTGATATACATTAATCCATCAACTGCATTGTTAAACAAAGGATCAACGTTAAAGGCTACTACTTTAGCATTTTGTTTAATGTACTTCTTAATCAATACCGGAATACGAAGACTTCCCGGTTCTACCTCATCAATGATTTTATCAAATTTATTAAGATCACTTTTGCTTTCGTCAAAAACAAAATCCTTATCAGCATCTTTCAGCTTCACTTTAAATTCTTTCTTAGGTCTTACATATTGAGCAACATAAGGATCATAGTAATGAGATTTCATAAACTCGATCATTAAAGACTTAGAGAAATTGCTAAACTTATTACTAATACTTACTCCTCCAATAAGGTATTTATGTTCTGGAAAACGAAGCGTACAATGTACTATTCCCTTCCAAAGTAAAAATAAAGGCATTGGTCTCTGCTGATATTCTTTTATAATAAAAGCTCTACCCATCTCTATAGATTGGCTCATCATTTTATGCAATTCAGGCTCAAACCTGAATAGATCCTGAAGATAAAATCCATCAATTCCTAAATCGGAATAAATTTTGGAGCCCATCCCCATACGATATGCCCCGACTAATTTCTTTGCCTTGTTATCCCAAAGAAACATATGATGATAGTAATCATCAAAAGGGTCCAGATCTATAGAATTATTCGTTCCTTCACCAATTGCTCTAAAGGTTATCTCTCGCAGTCTTCCTATTTCATGAACCACATGAGGGATGATTTTTTTTTGAGCCAAAAAAACCTCGTAATTTTTACTATATAATAATCGCTTATCATTATCCCTACAATATTGCAGTTCTGATTCTATAGCGTTAATATTACCTTCTAATGCAATCTGTTTAGGAGATTTAGGTAATTTAAGATTCTGAGGAATAGATTCTCTTAATGTCTTTTTCTCATAAGGATTTGCCAACATATACGTTTTCTTCCTTAAGAAGTTTGTAAAGTCTTCTATGTTGGTATATTCTTCTTGATCTTTGACCGAAACGGGGTTACCTATCCGAACTTTAATAACTCGATTTTCTTGAGAAAAAAGTTCACTAGGTAATTTAGCTGTTCGCAATGTATCATTCATTGCTGCTAGTCTATAAAAAAGTCTACTATTACGAGCATGAAAATATATTGGTATAACTGGGACCTTAGCTTTTTTTACTAGTCTCATAGCTCCTGGTTCCCATGGCTTATCGACATAATTTTGTCCTTGTTTAAGTGTAGATACCTCACCAGCAGGAAAAATACCTAACGGGTGCCCTTCTTTAAGATGCAAAATAGCTTCTTTAATTCCCTTAAGACTGGATTTTGCTTCCTTTCTGTCTTCAAAAGGATTAACAGGCATTATGTAAGGTTTTAAAGGAGCAAAATTATGAAGTAAAAAATTAGCTATAATTTTATAATCCGTTCGATGTTCAAGCATCAGTTTTAATAAAAGCACTCCGTCCAAACCTCCAAGAGGGTGATTAGATAATGTAATAAAAGCACCATCCTTTGGTAATCTTTTAAGGTCTTCAGGAGGAATCTCAAAAGAGACTTTATATAAATCAAGAACTGCCTTTACAAAATCAGCACCATCTAAATGACTTATCTTGTCATAATGACGGTTTACTTTAGATAATCTGGTCGTTTTAAGAATAAGCCACCCAATAAAGGTACCTATAAAACCAAGTTTATCTAATTTGAGCCCCGTGGCTACCTCTCTTGCTGTGACTATGGGCATTAATTATAATTTGAGCTAACTGCAAATATAGCAAAATCATTCAATTATTTTTTTTATTCTTTAGCTACCATTTGATATGTCTCTCTAGTAATTTGTTTTAAAAGAATATCCTTATTTTGTTCTAAAGATTGAATTGCTTCATCCGTAAAATGTCTAATGGTGTACAAAGACACATTTTTATTGTATGTCACTCTGAATTTTGCCTTCAGCTGAACTAACAATTGATCAAAATGATCAAACTTATCATCCAAGCATACCGAAAAGCTAATTGCAGAATTTTGGATCAGATCTACCTTGAGGTGATGTTTATGAAAAAGGCTAAAAACTTCACTAATGTTGTCTTCAACAATAAATGAGAAATCTAGGGATGAAAGAGACAATAACACTTGTTTTTTCTTAACAATATAACATGGGATATATGGATCTAAAGGCTGCCCTTTTTTTACTGAAGTGCCTTCATTTAAAGGATCTATAAATGATTTTACATGTAAAGGAATTTCTTTGCGTTGTAGCGGCTGAATAGTTTTAGGGTGAATTACTGAAGCCCCAAAAAAGGCAAGTTCGATAGCTTCTTCGTAAGAAACATGAAATAATAATTGTGTTTGATCAAAAACTCTAGGATCAGCATTCAATACTCCGGGAACATCTTTCCAGATACTTACGCTATCCGCATTAATGCAATATGCAAAAATTCCTGCCGTATAGTCACTACCTTCTCTTCCCAGGGTAGTTGTAAAATTATTAGAATCAGCACCTATAAACCCCTGGGTTATACTCAACGCTTTTTTATTAATTTTTTTAGTAATATTAGATTGTGTAACCTCCCAATCCACTTCAGCATCACGGTATGCGTTATCTGTCTTAATAAAATCCCGAGCATCTAACCATTCATTATGTAATCCTTGATCATTAAGATATTCACTAACGATTGTTGTCGAAATCAGTTCTCCGTAACTAACCACTTGATCATAGATATAATCGTATTGAGTAGATTTATTTCGATCCAGCGTAGTATTAAAATCTTCGAACAACTTTTTTATCTTATCAAAGACCGGGTGTTGTTTATTTGAAAATAACTCTTCTAAAATTTCCTGATGATATATTTTAATAGAATTAATCGAAAAAACAAGTTCATCAGAGTTATCTACATAATGATCTACTACCTTTTCAAAAGCATTAGTCATCTTACCCATAGCAGAAACGATAACCACAAGATCAGAATGCCCCACTTCTTGTAAAACTCTTACTAAATTCCTTACCCCTTTTGCATCTTTTACTGATGCTCCCCCAAATTTAAAGACCCTCATTCTTAAAATTTTATTTTTTAAAGGTTATAGTTTGGATACAAAAGTATTTAGGTTTTCCTGATCCATCTGTGCTAGATACCAATCTTTTAACAGTGTAGCTCCGCTTTTTTCATAAAAATCGATTGCATTTTTATTCCAATCTAAGACCACCCACTCTACTCTTCTTACCCCTTTGGACTTAGCATATTTCATAACTTCTGCGTATAAAGCGCTTCCTAAACCAGTTCCTCGCATAGATTCCTTAACAATAAGATCTTCTAAATGAACAGAACGTCCTTTCCAGGTTGAAAAACGGTAATAAACCAGTGCAATCCCTACAATCTCTTGATTTACTTCTGCCACAAAACAATGGAAAAGAGGATTTTCTCCAAAACCTTCTTTAATAAGCTCGTCTACAGTAACTTCTACCGCATCTGGCTCTTTTTCAAAGGTAGCAAGTTCTTGTATCAGTTCCAGAACCTGAGTCATATCTTGCTGTACAGCATCTCTGATTTTATAATCCATATCTAAAGTTTATCAAATCTATAAAATATGAACTAGAAATAGGTTAATTTCCTAATGTTATCATTTACATGCTTATGTTTTTATAATTCGAAAAGGATAAAATAATTTAAACTTCCGAAAACGTTATAGTTATCTAAAAAATAATATTTTTGCACCAAATCAAATTCACCATAAATGACAAGAAAGAATCAAACCTTAGGAGAATTTATCATTGAGAATCAAAAAGATTTTCCTTATGCCAGCGGAGAGCTTTCTCGCTTAATCAATTCAATTCGTTTAGCTGCAAAAATGGTGAATCACGAGGTAAACAAAGCAGGTCTGGTAGATATTACTGGTGCTATTGGAGAAACCAACGTACAAGGTGAGGATCAACAAAAACTAGATGTACTTGCTAATGAAACGTTTATCAACACATTGACAAACAGAGAAATTGTTTGTGGTATCGCTTCTGAAGAAAATGATGATTTTATAACGATCAAAGGTCAAAAAAATGATCATCGTAACAATTATGTGGTTTTAATGGATCCCCTTGATGGCAGCTCTAATATAGATGTTAATGTTTCTGTTGGTACTATATTTTCAATTTATCGCAGAGTTACTCCTACTGGGACTCCGGTTACCATAGAGGATTTTCTACAGCCAGGCAACCTTCAGGTTGCTGCTGGTTATATTATTTATGGTACGTCTACAATGTTAGTATATACAACTGGTCATGGAGTAAATGGTTTTACACTTAACCCTGCTCTGGGAACCTATTATTTATCACACCCTAATATGAAATTTCCCGAAGATGGTAATATCTACTCAGTTAATGAAGGAAATTACATTCATTTTCCGCAAGGAATCAAAGATTATATCAAATACTGTCAAGAAGAAAAAGAAGATCGACCATATACATCCAGATATATTGGTTCTCTTGTAAGTGATATTCATCGTAATATGATAAAAGGAGGTATTTATATGTATCCTAGTACTTCTAAATCACCAAACGGAAAGCTACGTTTGCTATACGAGTGTAATCCAATGGCATTTATAGCTGAACAGGCAGGTGGTAAAGCCAGTGACGGTTATCGTCGTATTATGGATATCAAACCATCAGAATTACACGAGCGTACACCTTTTATTTGCGGAAGTAAAAATATGGTAGAAAAAGTAGAGTCTTTTATGGAATAATACAAGAAGTCTAAGATCTCACTTTTTGAACTATTAGTTGTATATTTACTTCTTAATAACATTATACCCCACAATTTTAAAGCTAAACTTCATCTAAATCTATTGAAAAATTAAGATTTTGGTCTGATAATATACTTTATTAGCTGTCAATCTCTTGTTTTCGACATTTTTGTGTTAATTTTAAAAAAGAACTAAATAATTGTCCAAAATGGCTAAAGAAAATAAAGCTGTTGAAGAAACGACTACTAATGATCCTTCTTCAAAAATTGAAGCAATCAAGAATCTTATATTTGGAGAGAATATTGCTGCATATAATTCTGAGTTTGAAAAAGTAAAAAAAGATATAGCATCCAAGAAGAAAGAACTAGAAGATTATATCGAAGATACTCGTACTGCACTAAATCAGGCAATTGACAATCTGAGTACAGATATTAATATTAGAATTACTGAATTAGAGGATAACCTAGCTGATAAGGCCGATACTCTAGACGCTAAAAAAGTAGATAAAAAGACTTTAGGAGATCTTTTGATTTCTCTTGGCGAAAAAATTAGTCAGAAGTAATCCAATCATCCAAAATCATGGAAGAGCAGGATAAACTTAAGATTCTTAAAGATCTTCTTCTCACAGAGGAAAAAGAGTATGCGGATTCCATTGCCAAAAAACTTGAGGATTTAAGCAAGATTGTACATCAGAAACAGGAACTTTCTCATAAAGTAGATCCAATTATTGATGATAAACTTGAAGAATTCGTTCAGGAAATACCTAAAACCTTAGGTCCTACTATTACCGAAGCCTTAAAAGAAGAGATTAAAAATTCTCAGGACGCTGTGGTCGAAGCATTATTTCCTATCATTGGTAAGATGATTAAAAAATATATCGCTCATGAAATGAAGCTATTGAGCGAGAATATTAGCAAACAAACTCGAAAAGCATTCTCTTTTAAAAATTGGTTTCGCAAAACTAAAGCAAGAGCACAAGGTGTCAGCGAAGGAGATTTGGCAATAACAGATTATGCTAAACCCCGATTGATGCAAATGTTCGTGATTGAAAAAAATTCAGGAATCTTAATTGCTGATTACAGCCCATTATCAGATAACACCATTGACAAAGAAATGATAGCCGGAATGCTTACCGCTATTAAAAGTTTTGTAGAAGATGCTTTTCAAGGAGGTGATCAAAATTTAGAAACTATTGAATATGAATTATACACAATACATGTTCAGAATTTTTATTCGTATTATATTGCAGCCGTAATCTCTGGTGCATATAGCATGATGTTTAAAGAAGTTTTGGAAGATCAAATTATTGATTTTGCTCAGCATCATATTTCTACTAGAGATCTAGAAAACAGTTCACTTTTTACAAAAAAATTAAAAAAACATTTTACTGATGACATTGTCTAAAAAAGTAGTGCTTATTGGACACTTCGGTGTAGGAAAAACGTCTTTGTTTAGACGTTTTATTGACAACGAATTTTCTGAAGATTACAAAGTAACTTTAGGCGTACAAATAAAAAAGAAAGTAGTTACATTGCCAGATGGAAGAGAATTATCCATGATCATTTGGGATACAGAGGGGCACTCAGACACTGTGCAAGACACAAGGAAATCATATCTATTAGGCTCTCATGCTTTTATTTATGTATTTGACCTTACAAGACCGGACACCTACATAAATCTTAAACGAGATATTGATTATTTATCCAAGGAATATAAAAAAGTAACCATAAAAGTTATTGGAAACAAACTAGATCTTGTAAATGAAAAAGAAGCGATCACCAATCTCAAAGAAAATGAAGTGCCATTTAATTGCTTGACAAGTGCCAAAACTAATAAAAACGTTCAGGATTTCTTTTTAGATCTAGCAGAGGAAATAACAAAATAGAATAATGAAGGATCAAAAAGACAAGCTTCAATTTAACCCACAGGTTCAGATTACTAAAATTTCTTATGAGGGAGTAATTCAGGAAACTGACCACAATCTTTTTAACTGGAAAAAAGGCACATCTATTTATGATGCACATCCTTTTTTCGAAATGTTAATCAGTTTAGAAGAAATTCAAAAAAATGATGAATTGGAGCTAAATTTTCCTTGTATACATATAGAAGAAAAAGAGGTAGAAAAGATATGCGACCTTACAGTAAAACTTGACCCTCAATTAATTGAGATCATTATTTATGATTACACCCATAAATATAAAGATCTAAATCATATTGCTCAACAAAAAAATGAATCAATTCTTCTGGCGAGAGAACTAGAGTTAAAAAACAAATACCTTCTGGAAAAAGAAGAATTTAAGAATAGTTTCATCGCCAATATTAATCATGAAATCAGAACACCACTAACCAGTATTCTAGGGTTTGTAGAGGTATTAGAAAGAACACAATTAAGTTTTGAACAAGAAGAACTGGCCAGAATCATTAAAAGAGAAAGTCTTCATCTTAATACCTTGATTGATGATATGATTGACATCTCTAAAATAGAATCAGGAAAACTAAATCTAGTAGAAGAACGCTTTTCGTTTAAAGAATTGATCAAAGGATTCAAGGAGTCTTATGCAAAGATGGCTAAGGAAAAAAATCTTGTTTTTGAAACCACTTTTGACAGTAATATTCAGGAAATTTTAATTGGAGATAGAACAAGAGTATATCAAATATTGAATAATTTACTCAGTAATGCTTTTAAATTTACTGAAGAAGGTAAAGTTGCTTTTTCGGTTACCAAAAATTATCAACGTACTAATAAATTAAGTTTAAATTTTAGAATTGAAGATACGGGAATAGGAATTCAGGAAGAGAACCTTCCACATTTATTTGAACGTTTTACACGTTTTAATATCGATAAACAAATTTCCGGAACCGGACTTGGTCTAGCTATTGTAAAAAACCTGATTGATGTACTTGGTGGAGAGATCAAAGTAGAAAGCAAACCGGATAAAGGAACTGTTTTTAATATTAAACTTCCTTTTAAATTTGAAATCACTAAAAAAACAACTCCGGAGAAAAAAAAGAAACAATACAAACTTCCCGATACTAAAAAAAAATATAGAATACTGGTTGTAGAAGATGAGGAGATCACACAATATTTAATCATGAAAATATTGATTGCTACAGGTAATTATTTTGTAGATATTGCAATTAATGGTGAAGAAGCGATCAAATATATTGAACGGCGCAAGTATGATTTAGTTTTAATGGATCTTACAGTTTCTAAAGTAGATGGTTATCAAACCACCAAAATGATAAGAAATAATTATGGAGATAAATTTATTTCAGAAATTCCTATTATCGGTTTCTCTGGTAGAGCTGATGAATCGGCTAGAGAAAAATGTATCAGATCCGGAATGAATGATTTTATTGCTAAACCATTTGAGCAAGAAGATCTGCTGTATAAAATTATAAAACAGATAGCAAAAAAAGCTGCCCAATAAATAGGCAGCTTTTTATTATAACTAAAATCAATAATTAATTATCGATTCATATTTTTTATCTCTTCGGCAAAAGTATCTACATCAACTCCTTTATCAACCAAATTAAGGGCTTTATCAACCACATATTTTGCATTATCAGTACTAAAACCAAGGCCTACACTTAGTTTTTCTAATAAAGTCACCTGTTCAACCCCTTTAATATTATCCGCATATACCATTCTAGCCAAATCAAACAACCTCTCTAATCTTCTATCATAACTAGTAGGAGGATTAACTGGATGAGAATTATATTTTTTTAAAATTTCTTTGTAATCATTTTCAGAAATATTGAGATTGCGAGCTAATCGATCCAAAAAGGCTTTTTCCTCATCAGTAATTACTCCATCGCTCATTGCTACTCTAACTATTGCTGCAAAATGATCCTGATTTCGCTTCTGAAACCCACTATCAAATAAATCAGATATTGACATCATGTACTTTTGTTTAATTTGCCGCAAATATAACTAAACTATATACCTTTTAAAATTTATAATTGGTGTTTTTTTCAGCATATCCTTACCACCTAAAAGTGTAATATTAAACTGTACATTGTATCTTTTGTTTTTTTGGAAAAAGTAATTTATAAATCGTATCAAATTTATGCTTTAAGTCTTTAAACTCTTTTTCTTCGATATCGCTTTTAAGCAAACATATTTCTAGGTCTTCCAAAAACACGAAACACTCTGCAAGTTGTAGTTCGGTCAGAGCATATCTTCGAAATATTTTTTTTAACCAATATAGTGAATAAGCATTCAATTGATCGTCTTTGGTTTCTTCAATTAACTGAATAATAGCTTCAGGAGTTTTTTTAGTAACAAAATATAATTTCAATTCATCTATGGATGATATATCACTTTCAAAAAACTCATATAATCTATGAAAATAATTAGAAACTAGTTCAAAATCTTTAGTCTTAAAATATACCTGTCTATTGATCTTCATTATTATATATTACAATGCTCCCTTAGACTTCAACCACTTAATCATAGGGATCGGAATCTTTTTTCTATCCACAGCTCTTAGTGGTTTTGCTTTTGCACCTTTTTTAATTAAAAAATCTGCAATTTCTTTATTACTTTCTTTAATTGCGAATACAAGAGCTGTTTGTCCCGGACCAATTAGACCAAAAGTTTTTGTTTCCATATTTGCTTCGGACTCTATTAATATACTTAACCCTTCTTTTGCGTTATTTTTTGCAGCAAACATAAGGGCAGTCATTCCATTGACTTTATGCTTAGCATCTATTTCCACCTTGTTTTCAATCAGCAGTTGTATGGTTTTAACAGCATTTGTCTCTGCAGCACACATTAATGCGGTTGCAGGCCCTCCAATACTTTTCTCATTATAATAATTTACATCAGCCCCTTTTTTTATTAGTAAATCAATTGCTGCATCCGCATCCAGACGACAAGCACTCATCAAATGAGTTTCTCCAAGAGGGTCTAAAGAATGAACATCTATACTGTCCAGGTTCTTTAATAATTCTTTTATTTTACCGGAAACATCCATAGTTAGTATTTTAGATTACTCAAGATAAAGATAGCTTGCTCCTGCTTCGAAATTATTCAAAAAATATTCTTTAAAGTTTTTCCTCCGAATATCTATATCTTCCCAGGAATCATATGGTGGAGTTGCATCAATACATTCATAAACGAATCTAAAATCTTTCTCAAGAGCAAAAGAATCTTTTTTCCTATCGCTAAACTTATCTTTAAATATTTTACTTACGATTCCTGCTTGATATCCCACATCTCTAGTATAAAACCCCTTTTTCTTTATCAAATCATAATAACTAATTACACTCCAAGGAAAAGACACAAAATCTTCGTGCTTCTGCAAATGATCCAATTTTTCTTTATTTTCAAAAAGCCTTAATTTATCATCATTTCCTGTATTAAAAAGAATAGGAATATCACGTTCATTTTCCGGAAAAGTTTCTTTTTTCCATTGCTCTAATTCTGCAAAAGCATTTTTCTCATACAGCATAATAACGTTTTGAATAATCTTTGCCGTCTTTACTGTCTGAATAAACTTAGCAAAATGATCAAACCCAACATTAAATCTACTCATATCATCCTCAGTAATCACTGTACGTAAACTAGGGAGTGTAGACTCTTTTATTTCCTGTAGCGTTGCTTTGATATGAATAGCCGAATCAAACATTGGATTATTTTTGATAAAAATTTGAAACGTTTTTTAAAAACAGATTTCTATAAATAACTTATTTTTTGGCAAATCACTATTAAGGGATTCTACTATCCTGATTAGATCTTTTTGCAACAGATGTTTCTGAACATAATCAAAAATTAAATGATCATAAACTGAATTAGGCTTATCTTTAATGAGATTGACCAGTTTATCATATTTTTCAGATTGGATCCAATTTTTCATTAGAGTAAAAAGAGAGATTGCTTTTTCAATGGTAACCAGTGAATTTATATTCTTCTTAGGATCCAAGAAATTATAAAAAATTCGTTCGAAAACATCGATATCACCACCGGATTCTTTGCATATGTATAATAGTATTGGATCTGGCATCCATTCATTTGTTAACCATAACCTATCAATCCCATAACAATGGGTAAATCCAGTCTCTAACCAAAGTAATTCTCTAACTACCTCTTTAGAATTAATAGAAAGTATATTGGTAGTAGGTTGACCACCCATTTTAAAAAGTGAATTTATATCCTTATCATTTTCCATAGTATACAATCTATAATCTTTGTCAAAATACGAAACCGAATCGTTAAAAAAGACATAAACTTTACTTTACCACAACAAATTCTGAATATCATTTATAGATCTTTTCTATCTTTTTACCTACCAAAATCAACAAATGCACCATAAGAAGAATTTTTTCGACCTTTCTGAAGATATCACTTATTTAAACGGAGCATATATGTCTCCACAATTAAAATCAGTGACCGAAATAGGTTTGCACTCGGTAACTCGAAAAGCAAGACCTAATGAAATTTTACCTGAAGACTTCTTTAATCAGAGGGAAATTCTCAAACAACGTTTTGCAACCCTAATAGACGCTACGGATTATAAAAACACAGCGATTATTCCTTCGGTTTCTTATGGAATTGCTAATGCCGCTAATAATATTCCGATTAAAAAAGGAAATGAAATTCTGCTTATAGACGAACAATTTCCAAGTAACGTTTATATCTGGAAAGAAATCGCTAAGAAAAACGAAGCAACTATAAAAATCATCAAACCACCAACTTCATTCGAAAATCGAGGTAAAACATGGAATAAAACTATCCTTGAAGCTATAACCAAAAAAACCGCTGTCGTTGCTATGGCTCAGATTCATTGGGCAGATGGAACTTTGTTTGACCTAATAACCATTAGAGAAAAAACCAAAGCTGTCGACGCTATGCTGATTATTGATGGCACACAAAGCGTTGGAGCTTTTCCCTTTTCTATACAACAAATTGAACCAGACGCTTTGATTTGTGGAGGTTACAAATGGTTACTCGGTCCTTATTCTGTGGGAATGGCATATTATAGTGACGCTTTTAATAATGGAACTCCTATAGAACACAACTGGATGAATCGTTATAACAGCGAAGATTTTAATAATCTTACTCAATATGAAGATCGATATCAGGAGAAAGCAGCCAGGTACTCAGTTGGTGAATCTAGCAACTTTGTATTGACACCAATGATGACAAGAGCCATTGAACAATTAATCGAATGGCAACCAAAAAATATTCAGGAATACTGTAAACGTATTTCATCAGATGTAATCAAAAAACTTAGAGATATTGGGTGTTTTATTGAAGATGACAACTATAGAGCACATCATCTTTTTGGAATTTATCTTCCAGATCATATTAATCTAGAGGAGTTAAAAGCCAAGCTAATAAAAGAACAGATTTTTGTATCCTATCGAGGAAATGCGATACGAGTTTCATGCAATGTTTATAATACCGAAGCAGATTTTGAAAAATTAATTGTGCAGTTCATCTAGAAACTCGGTATCTCTTTGTCAGAAATTAGTATTGCACTTATATTTGCCCTAAAATCATTGCTACGTGAGTAAAACCCTAATCACGCAAACCTTTGCACAGTCTCCGCAATTGCAGAAACTGGGGAATGCTATTGCCCAGTCTGAAACAAAAACACATCTGCAAGGACTTATCGGATCCTCATTATCTTTTGTTATCGAAAACGCTTTTCAGAAAGCAGACAAACCTTTTTTATGTGTTTTTAATGATAAAGAAGAAGCGGCTTACTACCTCAACGACCTGGAACAATTATTAGGCGATAAAAATGTATTGTTCTATCCGGGAAGTTATAGAAGGCCTTATCAGATTGAAGAAACGGATAATGCTAATGTGTTGTTACGTGCCGAAGTTTTAAACCGAATCAACTCCAGAAAGAAACCAGCTCTGATTATTACGTATCCTGATGCTTTATTCGAAAAAGTAGTTACACGAAAAGAGCTAGAAAAAAACACACTGAAAATAGCAATTAGTGACACCCTTTCATTAGATTTTGTAAACGAAGTCTTATTCGAATATCATTTCCAAAGAGTTGATTTTGTAACAGAGCCTGGAGAGTTTTCTGTACGTGGTGGGATTGTAGATGTATTTTCGTTTAGTAATGACGAACCGTATCGTATTGAGTTTTTTGGCGATGAAGTAGATAGTATACGGACCTTTGATGTAGAAACACAATTATCTACTGATCAGATCAAGAAGATAACGATCATTCCTAACGTAGAAAATAAAGCGATGCAAGAAACTCGTGAAAGTTTCCTGAAATATATTGCTTCTAAAACTGTAGTTTTTGCCAAAGACATTGATCTCCTTTCTGCTAGAATTGATAAAAACTTTGAAAAAGCTAAAGAAGCCTTCAAAACATTATCAGAAGATATTAAACACGCTACTCCCGAAGAGCTTTTCGCCAATTCTGAATTAATCAAAAAACAGTTGTTAGATTTTACCTTGGTAGAGATTGGCAACCGTCCTTTGACCAAAGCAGATTATGCAATTAAGTTTAACACCAAACCTCAACCATCATTTAACAAACAATTTGATCTACTCATCCGTAATCTGAATGAGAATCATGAGGAAGGCTATAAAAACTATATCTTTTGTGTTAGTGAACAACAAGCCAAACGTTTTCACGATATATTTGATGATGCGGATCTAGATGTAAAACAGTATGAAACCATTGTTTTTTCAGCTTTTCAAGGGTTTATCGATCACAACCACAAGATTGCTTGTTATACCGATCATCAGATTTTTGAACGGTATCACAAGTTTAGTTTGAAGAATGGGTATGCTAAAAAGCAAGCCATTACGCTAAAAGAACTGACGAATCTAGAAGTTGGTGACTATGTAACTCATATCGATCACGGAATAGGAAAATTTGGTGGGCTTCAAAAAATAGATGTAGAAGGTAAAAAACAGGAAGCTATCAAATTGATTTATGGCGAAAGAGATGTTTTGTACCTGAGCATTCATTCATTACACAAGATTTCAAAATATAACGGAAAAGACGGAAAACCCCCGCAGATATATAAACTAGGATCCAAAGCCTGGAAAACGTTAAAGCAGAAAACTAAAGCACGAGTAAAACATATTGCCTTTAACCTGATTCAGTTATATGCGAAACGAAAACTACAGAAAGGATTTCAATACAATCCTGACAGCTACTTACAGCACGAGTTAGAAGCTTCATTTATTTATGAAGATACTCCGGATCAAAGTACCGCTACCGAAGCTGTAAAAGCAGATATGGAAAGTGAACGCCCAATGGACCGACTGGTGTGTGGTGATGTTGGTTTTGGTAAAACCGAAGTAGCCATACGTGCAGCATTCAAAGCAGTGGATAATGGAAAACAAGTAGCCATTTTGGTTCCGACCACAATTTTGGCATTTCAGCACGCAAAAACATTTAGAGAACGACTGAAAGATTTTCCGGTTGTAGTTGATTATGTAAATCGTTTCCGAACAGCAAAACAAAAGAGAGAAACGCTTGAAGATCTTGCTAATGGAAAAGTAGATATTATCATCGGAACTCATCAACTAGTTAATAAAAATGTGAAATTCAAAGACCTTGGATTACTTGTTATTGATGAAGAACAAAAATTTGGAGTTTCTGTAAAAGATAAGTTGAAAACGATCAAAGAAAATGTGGACACACTTACTCTGACAGCAACACCAATTCCGAGAACACTACAATTTAGTTTGATGGCTGCACGTGATTTGTCCACCATCACCACGCCTCCACCCAATCGATATCCAATTGAGACCAATGTGATTAGATTTAGTGAAGAAACTATTCGAGACGCTGTGAGTTACGAGATCCAACGAGGTGGACAGGTGTTTTTTATTCATAATAGAATAGAAAATATTAAAGAAGTTGCGGGAATGATCCAACGGGTTGTACCAGATGCAAAAATTGGGATTGGACACGGACAAATGGAAGGTAAAAAACTAGAAGAGCTGATGCTTTCTTTTATGAATGGAGAGTTTGATGTATTAGTTTCTACCACGATAGTTGAAAGTGGATTAGATGTACCGAATGCGAATACCATTTTTATCAATAATGCCAATAATTTTGGTCTTTCGGATCTACATCAAATGCGTGGTCGAGTTGGTCGAAGTAACAAAAAAGCCTTTTGTTATTTCATTACACCTCCTTATTCTGCTATGACCGATGATGCTAGAAAACGTATCACCGCTTTAGAAATGCATTCTGATCTGGGTAGTGGTTTTAATATTGCCATGAAAGATTTAGAAATTAGAGGTGCCGGAGATTTATTAGGTGGAGAACAAAGTGGATTTATCAATGAAATTGGCTTTGATACCTATCAAAAAATCCTGAACGAGGCAATTGAAGAATTAAAAGAAAACGAATTCGTCGAATTGTATGAAGATGACACCAAGGAAAAAGTATACCTGAAAGATACTCAGATTGACACTGATTTTGAGTTATTGTTTCCTGACGATTATATCAATAACATTACCGAACGGTTGAATTTATACACCGAATTAAATGCAATCAAAGAAGAAAAAGACCTACAAGCTTATGAAAAACGATTGGTAGACCGGTTTGGAGAATTACCGGATCAGGCAATTGATCTATTAAATTCTGTACGTATTAAATGGATTGCAACTTCTATAGGCATCGAAAAAGTCATTATGAAACAAAATAAACTAATCGGTTATTTTATTAGTGATCAGCAATCTAATTTTTATCAAAGTCCTGCTTTTAGCAAAGTGCTACAGTTTGTACAGCAAAATCCTGATAAATGTAAAATGAAAGAAAAACAAACTAGAAACGGATTGAGATTATTACTAACTTTTGAGAATATAAATTCTGTAAATAGCGCTTTAAAAGTGTTGCAACCTCTTAACAAAGTGATCTAAAATAAAAAATGATTATGGTATAGGAATACCCATATTATGGATGCAATAACGGGATCTGGTCGTTTTGGAAAATGACATATCAAATATCCAAGGAATAGCTATTGGTAAGCCAGTCAAAAACAAAAGTCCACAAGATATATACATTTGTCACTAAAATATTGCCATAAGAACTACGTTTATCTTTTTATTCTTTAAAAGAGATTATTTTTATTAAAAATATTTATATACAATCAAACCTCTTAAAACTTTAAAAACTCTAATGAAAACAGGAAGAATTGTTTCAGTATTTTCTATACTTATTACAACATTATTATATATAAGTTGTTCTAAAGAATTAGATGATAATCAAATACTTAAAATCACTGAAATACAAACTGTAAATCCTATAGAAGGAAAAGCAGAAACAGAAGTTATCATCACAGGTACTAATTTTGGAACAGATGTAGATAAAATAAGTTTATTCTTTAATGAAACTGAAGCTGAAATCTCCTCGATTACAGAAACTTCTATAACTACTATAGTCCCCAGAGGTGCATCTACCGGAAAAATAAAAATTATTAAAGATGGAAAAGAAATAGAAGGACCAGAATTTAATTATATTCTTACTCCTGCTCAATTAATTACTATTGCAGGACAAGTAGACGCAGGAGATATTGTAGGACCAATAGAAGAAGCGTCTTTTGATGCCCCAATCGGAATTATTAAAGATTCTCAAGGGACTATCTATATCTCGGACTTTAGAAATAATAAAATTAAAAAAATAGATTCTGATCTTACATCAGTTAGTATTTTGGCAGGTAGTACGGTAGGAAATATGGTTGGTACCGGAACAGAGGCAATGTTTAAGAACCCACGTCTTATAGTTTTTGATACGGATGAAAACATTATTGTTTCGGATCAAGGCAATAATCAAATCAAAAAAATAACACCTGAAGGTACAGTAACTACAATAGCAGGAACAGGAGTTGCTGGTTTTGATAATGGCTTATCGTCTGTTGCTACTTTTCGTAATCCTATGGGAATAGTAGTAGATAATCAGAATAACATTTTTGTTTCTGATTTTAGTAATAATAGTATTCGAAAAATACAAACAGATGGGCAAGTCATTACTATAGCAGGAAGTGGAGCAGCTGGAGATGTTAATGGTGTAGGTACAACAGCACAGTTTAACAATCCAGTAGATATCAGCTTAGACTCTGAAGGTAATATTTATGTTGCAGATTACAGAAATCATAAAATAAAAAAAATAAGTCCTGATGGAACAGTAACTACCGTAGCAGGAAGTGGAATTGCAGGAGATATTGATGGAACCGTTAACGAATCACAGTTTAATTTACCACAAGATGTACTAATAGCTAGTGATGGCACTATTTATATAGCAGATACAATTAATCATAAAATAAAGAAAATTTCTGATGGTATGGTTACTACCATTGCAGGAACCGGAGAATCTGGTAATTTAGATGGTGAAGCTCTTGCTGCTACTTTATTTAACCCTAGAGAATTATTTTTGGATGAAGAAAATGGGGAACTATATATTACCACAGAATATAATATTCGAAAATTAATCCTAGCATTCTAAATATTCAGAAAATCATTTTCCATATATTCTTGGATGTAACATGTATTTCTAACCTCTCTTCGAACTATAATACTTAACGTAAACGTCAGAAATGTAAGTAAGAAATTTAGTTTTATAAAAAGAAGCAGGAATGATTAAAGAAATTGAGATACAAGCAATTTTGAGCACATTTCATCTTAATAAAATTACGCATAAATCAAGAGCCTAAAGTAAAAAACACGTATTGCATTAGATTTGATAGCCTAAGTATACAAATTCGTATATTCACGATAGTCTACTTTAAAAACATGAAACATTTAGGTGTAATTATTCTTTCGATATTCAATTCCATTATATTACTTGGTCAAAATAGCAGTGGTTTGATAGAAAATAAATCTTCCAAAATATATTATGAAACTTTTGGAGAAGGAGAACCCCTATTAATCATTAATGGTGGTCCGGGAATGAATAGTAAAGGGTTTCGGTACATTGCACAATTGCTTTCTAAGAGTAACAAAGCTATAATCTATGATCAACGAGGAACAGGAAATTCAACTGTTAAACTGGTCAATAGTGAAACCATAACTATGGACTTGATGGTAGATGATATAGAAAAACTACGTCAATACTTTCAGCTTAAAGAATGGACCATTTTAGGTCATTCTTTTGGAGGAATATTAGCTTCATACTATGCTTCTAAACATCCCGAAAGTATTAAAAGCCTTATTCTTTCTGCTTCTGGTGGATTAGATCTGGAATTATTGAATTATGTAGGTCAAAACATTGCAGCAAATCTTTCTGAAGATGAAACAAAAAGATTACAAGAATGGACACAAAAAATCAATCAAGGAGATACTACATATCACGCTAGATTAGAAAGAGGAAAAGCATTAGCACCAGCTTATGTGGTTGATAAAAGTTATGTACCAACAATAGCAGAAAGATTAACACAAGGAAATCAAACTATAAATGCATTTGTGTTTCAAGATTTACGCAAAATCAATTATAATTGTACTTATACGTTAAAAACTTTTGACAAACCTGTTTTAATCATTCAAGGTAAACAAGATATTATAGATAAAAAAACAGCTGAAAAAGCACATGAAACTTTTCCTAACTCTAAACTAGTATTGTTGGATGACTGTGGGCACTATGGGTGGTTAGATCAAAAAGAAAAATATTTATATGAAATCCATACCTTTCTAGAAAATCACAATTAAACGAAAACACCGGATATTCCTTGTCTACACTGATTTGACGGGCAAATGTCGGGTCAAAGTCAAGCTAAAAAATTTGAGAGCCTAATTCTGAAAACTAATATTGTATCAGCAAATGAAAACAAATGCTAACGATTCTACCGCGGAGAATTCTAATCGAATTAAAACTAAAAATCAAAGCATCATGAAACAGCCAGAATTAGGACAAAAAATTTCTGAACTTAGAAAATCCAAAGGATTGACGCAGGAAGAACTAGTAGAACAGTGTAATATCAGTGTCAGGACCATACAACGTATCGAAGCCGGAGAAGTAACTCCCCGATCTTATACGGTACGTACCATTCTTGATGTTCTGGATTATGATCTTTCCATCTTAAAACAAGAAGAACATCAAGCAACTACTGAGTTTAAGCAATTACTATTGCTAGATGTAGAAGATACTAAGGAGGCAACCTATCTTATCCAACATCTTAATGCGGCCTGGATATTTGGAATTGTATTTTTTTTCGTGACTATCCCAGAAATGTATGCAGATTTTAGAATCGTAAGTGATAATGAATATGTGTTTAGTAAGCTTACTTATACTATCATAAAATTATTGGTTATTGTATCATACATTTTCTTTTTTAGAGGTATTATCCTCACAGGAAAGTTGTTTCAAAATTATCTTTTAAAGATTTCTGCATTTATAATGATTGTTATGGCTATTGTTTTTTATCTATATGACATTATAGCACTTCATATCGATCTTATTGATCATACCTATATGCTAGTAACAGAATCACTTTGCTTTGGTATTGTTGGAATTTTATTTGGTATTGCATTGTTAAGATTAGGGGGCTCATTACAGATGCTTGGTAAGGTTTCAGGCATACTCGAAATTATTGCTGCTGCAACTTTTCTTACAGTAATACTTGGTTTTATTGGTCTTGGAGCCTGGTCTGCAGCCATTATTGTAGAAATCATTCTATTGTATAAGGTTTCTCAAATGCTTAAGGTAAAGCTTGGAGAGTTAGCTACTTCATAAACCATAAACTTCCTTCATTTATTATAAAAGTATCATTGAATTGGCATTCATTGATTGGAATTCTTTTCTCTAATTTCAAATAAAAACAAATGAAAAAAATTGTTTGGATTACAATGATTACAACGATTATCATAGTAAGCTATTTTCTTTTTGAACCTATAATGACTTATACAAGCGGATGGAATTCTTTTCCGAACATCAATACATTAAAACCTATTGTAACTCATCAGGACAGTACTTCAAAAAAAGCTGATAATATTTTAAATGAAATGTTTACTCATCTTAAAGCCCCAGGATTTTCTGTAGCGGTTGGAATGAACGGAAAAGTAATTTGGTCTAATGCTATTGGATACAAGGATATTAAAAATGATAAAAAGCTAAGTCGTGACACAAAATTCAGAATCGGAAGCACATCAAAAGCTGTGACCTCGTTAGGTATAGGTTTACTGCTGCAGGATGGAAAACTAAACCTGAATTCTAGAGTTGGAGAATTTGTACCCTACACAAACGATCCTCTTTCAGAATTAACGTTAAAGCAATTAGCATCACATACTTCTGGAATAAGAAATTATAGTGTGTGTCTTTGTTTCCCTATTTGGGAACACCTGAACAATGATGAGTATACAACAGTTCAGGAAAGTGTAGGAATCTTTAGTAATTCTACACTACTGTTTCCTTCAGGTACTGATTTCAGCTATAGCTCTTACAATTATACTTTGATAAGTGCTATGCTGGAAGGCGCGTCTGGTAAAGATTTTCTGAACTTTATGAAAGAAGATGTTTTTAATCCTTTAGGTCTTGATCATATAGAAGGTGAAAGATCCTCTATGCACACCAAAAATATTTCTAAATTTTACGACGTGGAGGAAAACCAATACAAAGAAACTTTTGAAGTTAATAATAGTAATAAGTGGGCTGGAGGTGGATTTGTCTCCACGCCTGTAGATCTCGTGAAACTTGGAAATGCTCTTTTAAATAATCAACTCCTGGATAAGAAAACCACAGAAACTATCCTAAAACCGGTTCTGCTAAATAATGGAGAAATAAACAAACAAAACTATGCAATTGGTTGGCGTAAGGGCTTTACAGATGAAATATTTGATAATAATCAAAAGGTGCAAATCATTCATCATGCGGGTACTGCTGCTGGTTCGACTTCTGTCTTTATTTTATTTCCTGAATATAACATGTCCATATCCATACTTATGAATCGAAGTGGTACTACATCTGAATTATTTACATATTCATATAAGCTTGCAAAAACATTCATAACCAAAAACTAGATATCAAGACCTGGTAAATATGGTAATTAGTAAAAAGATCGGAATTTCAGGACTCCGATCTTTTTCGTTTTTGAATTAGCCTTAAAATTATTAATTAAAAAGGTCCTCCCACAGGTCTGCAAAAACATCCTGCACAGATTAACGGATAACAACATTCTTGATCTGAGTGACAAAAGTCGTTTAAACCTCCACCTCCATTAATGGTTTCTTGTTGTTCCTTATTTAGTTCTTTTACTCCATTTTGTTTTAAAATTGATTGTAACATAATTATTTGGTTTTAAGATTACTATTAAAATCCCTATACTTATTTATTGCTAATATTTTAATTCCTTTGATATAATTCTTAGATTATTCGTTCCTGCATCAGACACATATAAGGTTTTTTGATCCCGACTTGCAACAATACCATTCGGGAAATTAAAAGTAGCCTCTGATAAATCACCATCATTATTTCCTAGTATACTTCCCGCAAAAACTTCGAAGTCATTTACTTTATTAGGATTAATCTTGTAAATTTTATGTTCACCTAGTTGAGTAGCAAATAAAAACCCTTTGGCGTATGTAAGGAAACCTAAAAAGTTAGTGTTTTCTGCCCCAGCTGGTAATTCAGCTATTTCTGTGACTTCTCCGTCTTTATACTTCAGAATTTTTCTATCATTAAAATTACCTATATATGTATTCCCCCTTCTATCAAAAGCAATTCCAGCTGGACCATTAACCGGAGCCCCTTCGAATAATTTAGTAATAATACCGTCTTCACTAAGTCTATTAATAGTGTTGGTATTATATTCTACAAAAAGCATGTCATTACTACCAGGAATTTTTTTAATTCCTGCCGGAGAAACTGCTACAAAACTTTCTAGCTGATTTCCTTCCTGATCATATTTAAAAATGGCGTTTCCAAAATTATCACATACATACACTTCGTCATTATTATTAACACCTATACCATTAGGAGAGTTTAATCCACTAACAAAAACAGTCACATTACCGGATTTATCCAATTTAAATACCGAGTCTCCTCGAAAATCAGAACCGTAAATATTTCCTTTACTATCTGGTTCCAATCCATCAAAAAAGTTTCCTTCTTCAACAGTTGATACAGTTATCTCAATTACCGGGATATCACCTCCATAACAAGATGTTATAAGAACAGCCAATAATGTTAATACAAAAAGAAAAAATGTATTAGTTTTTAAAGTTCTAAAGATTGTTTTCATTGATTTGATTTTTTAAGATTTATTCAAACCTACTGCTAAAAACCACTATCAATCGACGTATTGGGTACCGTCGCACCAATTTATCAAGCTGTATTTAAATTACTTATATAATTTGTAGGAGTGTCATTCATTTCTGCTTTAAAAGCTTTATTAAAAGTAGATTTAGAATTAAACCCAGAGTCTAATGACAGTGCAAGGAGTGTATGTCTATGATGTTCTCCATTTTGAATTTTCTCAATAAACTCTTTTACTCGATATTTATTAATATAGTCATAGAAACTACACTTATGAATATTATTTAACAACCAAGAAATATTGTTAGTTGATGTATTTAGTTTTTCAGAAAGATCTTTTAGTGTAAGGCTATTATTTAGGTATACTTTTTCCTCTACAATTAATTGCTCTAGAGCTTTCTTTAATTTGGTAAGCTCAGCTCCTTCCAATCGTCGTCTTTTGGTATTCTTTTTCTTTGCGTATTTAGGTAATCGAAAAATCTCAGGTTGTCTTAAGCTAAAAAACCCAACAATATAAATAAATATTGGAATAGAAATCCAAATTAAGTTATAACTAATAAAAGATAGTTCTCTTATTCTCATAAAATATACATTAGAATAACTTATAACCCATAAAATCATAAATATTGAAACTCCGAATAAAAAAACGGTGAGATACGCCTTTACCTTTTGGGTATAAGAAAGATTGTTTTTCTCCTCTCTTTTATAAAATGACACTAAACGGTATGATTTGATGGTATAAAATAGGTTAGACAACAAGCCTAAAGTTTCTACAATAAAATAGATAAGATTGAATTCTCCATTATTGATCATATTCTTCATCTCTTCTGCAGAATAGGTAAGTGTCCAGGAGAAAAAGGCTAAATGTAATAAAGCTGGAATAAAATGTCCACAATGATTTTTATACTCAGGCGACTCGTTAAAGGTTAACCTTCGCACATATGTATATATTAATGGTCCAAAGACAAAGATTAACGTATCCACAAAAGCTGCAACTCTAAAAAAGAATATACCAGAAAATCTTGGATGAAATACTCTTCCCACAAGCATTATCGTAGCAATAAACAGTATGAATGATAGAATTTTATTAGCCGATCTGTTCTTATTATGTACTACTGATAGCGTAATTGCAAGAAAAATACCCTGGCTTATTCCTAAAAACATTACTAAATCAATAATCCCGAAAGAATTCATATTTGGTTAAGAATTAGGTTTCAAATCTAAATAAGTTTATATACATACTCGACCGATTGTGTACATTCATACTATTCAACACACCATTTTTTTAGAGTTTTTATCTGTGATTCGAATACATATAAGCTGGAATATTTGTTTTTAGAAAATCATACTTTTCTTTTGTGAGTAAAAGCTTATTTCTTGTAATTACACTTTCTTCTAATTGTTTTTTGTTCCTAACTCCTATTATCGCAGAGCTTACTGCTGGGTTTTTAAGCACATATTCTATTGCGCATTGTAGAATTTCATTAGAACATAATTTATTGACGGTATCAATCACCTGTTTAACTTCGGATTCTGAATAATTCAAATAATCAGCAGGTGGTTTTCCTGCTAATAATCCTTTTGCAATGGTTCCTCTAGTAAGAACTCCGATATTATTATCTCTTAAAAGATCCAGACACTCCTCTTCCGGACGTCGATCCAAAAGGCTATATTGCATCATCACGCTAGTAATCTTTGATCTATTCACATACTCCTTAATCACATTTGGACGAATAGATGAGATACCATAATATCTAATTTTACCGTCTTTTTGCAGAATTTCGAAAGCATCTATAACTTCATCAATAGGATCTTCAATAGTTCCTCCGTGCAATTGGTATAAATCAATATAATCTGTTTGTAATCTTTTCAGGCTTTCTTCAACAGCTTGTATGATATATTGTTTAGTTGGATTCCAATTCCAACCACTTCCATCTGCTCGCCATTGGTTACCTACTTTAGTTCCAATAATAATATCATTTCGGATTCCTTGTAGCGCTTTGCCTAACATCAATTCATTTTCACCTTTTTGGTATAAATCTGCTGTGTCAAAATAATTCACCCCTTTATCAATTGCTCCATGAATGAGCTCCCTAGCAGTTTCATAATTGTTCTCTAGCGACATACACCCAAAAGAGATCTCACTGATCTTCAATTCAGAATGGCCAAGCTTTCTATAGTTCATTTTAAAAGGAAATTTTGGTTAAAAGTGATAAAAAGCATCTTCTAAATGTTCAATTCGTGTTCCGAGCTTATTCTTAATAATCGCAATAATATCAAAACGAACTTCTACATCCAAATCATTCTCTGTGACATAATGATCAATTGCTTTAACTAATGACTGTATCTGTTTAGGTTTTACAAAATCCTGGGGGTTACCAAAATCTGGGGTACTTCTGGTCTTAACCTCAACAACAATAACTGTGCCCTCCTTTTGTGCGATAATATCTATTTCGGATTTTAAATATCTATAATTTTTTTCCAAAACCTCATATCCAAGCTTCAGCAGAAAATCTGTTGCCAATTTTTCGCCTTCTTTTCCTAATGTATTATGTTCTGCCATAATTATATATACTCGATTTTGACTTTATCCTCATTTACATCCAGAGAAATGTTAGCTCCCAGAATCAAAGCTCTGTTATTTTCTATATGTCCCATCGGAAAATTAAATACTACCGGAAAATCATATTCTTTTACAATGTCTAAAATGATTCTTTTTGCTTTTTTACCAAAAGGAACATTATTATCATGCATTTTAGTCATTCCGCCAACAATTAAACCAGATAAGTTCTCAAAATAATTATTTCGCTTTAGGTTCTGCAGCATTCTGTCTATATGATATAAATATTCATCTAAATCTTCTATACATAAAATCTTTCCAGATGTATTCAAAGACGATTTAGAACCACATAAAGAATATAAAATAGATAAATTACCTCCCACAAGTTGTCCTTTGCATTTACCTACTCTGTTTTTTTTATGAGAAGCAATGATATGTTCTATTTTTTTTCCAAAAATAGTTTCTTTGAATGCATTTATAGATTCCTTTGTTCCTTTATGAATATCTATAGGCATTGGTGCGTGTAATGTCTGAACATTTAGATTGTGAAGGTGTGCATGCAAAACTGTAATATCAGAATACCCAATTATCCATTTGGGTTGCTTAATAAAGTTCGAAAAATCAATTTTATCAACAATCCTAACCGTTCCATAACCACCTCTGGCACACCATATTGCTTTAATTTTAGGGTTATCAAGCATGGATTGAAAATCAGACTCCCTCTCTTCATCAGAACCCGCAAATTGATGATCTTCGATACCAATAGTTTTACCTAAAACAGGAATTAAATTCCAGCTGTTTAATATGTTTACTGCCTCTTTAACTTCTGCAAAACTGATCTTTCTAGCTGTAGAAACTATGGCAATTTTATCTCCTTTCCTAATGAAATTAGGCTTCAACATATCTTAAAATTTCAAAATTATGATACTAATTAACAAATGTTTTCGTTGTAAACTAGTATATTGTACAAAATTTGTCCCTTAAATTTTACTATTAAATCTTAACGCCTATGATGACGGATACTAATTGTAACCTAGCTTCCTTAGACGAATATGTCCCTACACCGGAAAACCCATGGAATGTTAGTAAAATACATCATTTATATCGAAGAATTGGTTTTGGCGCCTCAAAATCAGAGGTAATAGCTGCTCTATCACAGAATCCTGCTACACTTATTGACACACTTATTCAAGATGCTTTAACCCTACTTCCTACTCCCTTACCTATTTGGAGTACCTGGAACAGAGATCAATTTGAAGCTGCTGAAGATGCTAATCCAGATAATGACACTGGTTTCTATCGACGTGAATGGAAAAAACAAATGATTGCCGACTTGACCCAAAACAAGGTTCGAGAACGCATGACACTTTTCTGGAGTAACCATTTTGTAACGGAAGATGACACCTATCGAAGCCCAGCATATCAAACTCAATATTATAACTTACTACAGCTTAATGCACTCGGTAATTTTAGAGATTTTGTATATGCCATAGGAACATCAAATGCCATGTTAGTATATCTTAATGGTGATGAAAACATAAGAGATAGACCTAATGAAAACTATGCTCGTGAGTTATATGAACTCTTTACACTTGGTGTTGACAATGGTTATACAGAAGATGATATCCAAGAAACTGCAAAAGCTTTAACCGGATATGTAGATACCAATGATATTGCTTGGGGAGATATTTTATTTAACCCTGCACAGTTTAGTAATGAAACTAAAACTATTTTTGGTCAAACTGGTAATTGGACTTATGATGATGTAATTAGAATATTATTTGAGCAAAGAGGTGATCTGGTTGCCAATTTTATTTGTTCTAAACTCTATACATATTTTGTTAGTCCTTCTTGTAATGATGCAATTGTAGCGCAGATGGCACAAACATTCATTACGAACAATTATAATATTGCTCCCGTACTTACACAATTATTTAAAAGTCAGCATTTCTTTGATCAGAATGCTATTGGTTCAATCATCAAAAGCCCTTGTGATATACTTATTTGCTTTTATAATGAATTAGGATTTCCATTATCTACCATTGATGTGAATGATTTCATATGGGATTCATCACGTATTTTAGGACAAGATGTGTTAAATCCAATAGATGTTGAAGGATGGCAAGGAGACGAAGATTGGATTAGTCCTGATCTGTTAATAGGCCGTTGGGAAAGTGCACGATTTACTATAAGTCGAGGTTGGGAAGAAAACCAGCAACAATTTAGAGATTTTATTATTGGATTACCTATCGGTACTGCTGCTGATGGAAATCTAGCAGATACTTTAAGTGGCTCTGAAGTAGATATTGTGGTTAGAGCAATTGTTGATTACTTTTTCCCTAGAGGGATAGAAGATGATGTTATTTTTAATGAAATTTTGGGTGTTTTTAAGGATATTGATGCCTTTCCACCTAGTTACTATGAACCTGGGGCTACTGAACCAAATATTTGGAGACTTAGCCGCCCAGAAGTATCAGAGCAATTTCTTGCGCTCTTAAATTTTATTGTAGATATCCCCGAATTTCAACTTAAATAAGAATTATCATGTGCGAAACTAATCACTCAAAATATAAAAAAGTAAATAAAGAAGGTTCCTGTAATACTGAAGATCATAAAAAATGGAACAGAAGATCTTTCCTTCAAGCCCTAGGGCTTGCCGGAGGAGGATCAATGATGTTGGCCAATACGCCACTTTCTGTTTCTCGACCTTCGCCCTTATCAATGGCTTTAAGCCAAGCCCCATCAGATGACAAAGTACTTATTCTTGTAAGATTACAAGGTGGTAATGATGGATTTAATACCATTATCCCGGTATACGACTATGATGTTTATGCTAATGCAAGACCATTAATACGAATACCTCCTAGTGAGTTTATTAATTTGCAGCAGAACGAATTTGCAATGCCTAAACCCATGAATAAACTAGAAGGTGTATGGGGAGATGGTAAAATGCGTGTAGTACACGGTGTTGGATATGAAGACTCTTCTCTCTCCCACTTTAAGGGATCAGACATCTATGCTAATACTAATTTACAAGAAGATGATAGAACTGGTTTTATGGGGAGATATTTTGGAGAAATATATCCTGACTATTTTTTTAACCCTCCTGCCAGTCCTCCATCTATTCAAATCGGAAGTATTGGAAACTTAATCTTTAAAGGTCCTGAAAGTGATTATTCTTTTGCGGTTTCTAATCCCAGGAGATTACTACAGATTATCGAAAACGAAACATTCTATAATCTTGACGGACTAGAAGATTGTACATATGATGATAAAGTTCGATTCCTTAGAGAAGCTACAAATACCACTTTTAACTATGCAGATGTTATTAGTGCAGCTTATGAGAGATCTTCTGACTTTGGCGGGTATCTGGATGATAGCTTGGGTAGACAATTAAGTATTATTTCTAGATTAATTAAAGGAAATCTTGGTACTAAAGTATATTTAGTTACTCTGGGAGGGTTTGATACTCATAACAATCAAATTCAAAGACATCAGCAATTATTAAATTCATTCTCTGAAGCAATAAGTAACTTTTATGCAGATCTTACCGCTTCAGGTTGGGATGATAAAGTGCTAACTACCACAATATCCGAATTCGGAAGAAGATTTAGAGAAAATGGGTCGTTAGGAACAGATCATGGAACTGCAGCTCCAATGATGTTCTTTGGCACAGCATTAAATGGTAATGGTTTTGCAGGAGAACATCCTGATATGAATAATCTCACCCGAGGAGGAAATGTAACTAATACTACGGATTTTAGACGGGTCTACGCCACGATAATGAAAGACTGGCTATGTATTGATGAAGATACAGTAGGCAGAGCATTATTAGACACTAATGGTGGACCTTTTGAGTCGCTAGACTTAGGGTTTAATTGTTCAGGTACTAATCCTAGCATTCCAGGAGCTGGAGATGGATTAGTTCATAACGTTTCTTATACTAACTCAAATGACTCTGATGCTACTAATGATAATAAACCTGTGATTAATATAGTTCCTAATCAAACTGCGCACGTAAATGTGGATTTATATAATATTATTGGTCAAAAAGTGGCTACGCTAAGAAATGAAATGATGATGGAAGGAGTAGCATATAGTATCAATGTAAAAGATGAAGCAAAAACCCGATTAAGTACAGGCCAATATGTGTACCTGATACAAACTAATGATACTGAATACAGTAAGTCTCTTATTATTTCTTAATTTAGATTTATTACTGTAATAATTTCTCAATAAAAACTGACTATTTCTTTACTAGAGAAATAGTCAGTTTTTTTATGTTCATTTCTTACCTTTGTCGCTTATTTTTTAGTCATTATGAGCACAGAAGGAAGATATACCATTACAGCAGCATTACCATATACAAACGGACCAATTCACATTGGTCATTTGGCAGGAGTTTATGTTCCGGCAGATATTTACTCTAGACATCTAAGAATCACCGGCAATGATGTTGCTTTTATATGCGGAAGTGACGAACATGGTGCTGCTATTCCAATGCGTGCTCGTAAGGAAGGTGTTTCTCCACAAGTAATTATCGATAAGTATCACTCGATTATCAAAAAATCTTTTGAAGACTTTGGGATATCTTTCGACAACTACTCCAGAACCTCTGCTCCTATTCATCATGAAACAGCTTCAGAGTTTTTCAAGAAGTTATATGAAGACGGCAAGTTTATCGAAGAAACTTCTGAACAATTATATGATCCTGAAGCAGAACAATTTCTGGCTGATCGTTTTGTAACAGGTACCTGTCCAAAATGTGGAAACGAAGAAGCCTATGGGGATCAATGCGAAAACTGCGGTAGCTCACTAAACGCAACAGATTTAATAAATCCAAAATCTACGATTTCTGGTGCAAAACCAACATTAAAACAAACCAAACATTGGTTTCTCCCATTAGATCAATATGAAGATTTCTTAAAAGAATGGGTGCTAAAAGGTCATAAAAAAGATTGGAAAACTAATGTATATGGCCAAATCAAATCCTGGGTTGATGATGGATTACGTCCACGTGCAGTAACAAGAGATCTGGATTGGGGAATTCCCGTTCCTGTTGAAGGTGCAGAAGGAAAAGTATTGTATGTGTGGTTTGATGCACCAATTGGTTATATCTCTTCTACCAAAGAATGGGCAGCAAGAGAAGGAAAAGATTGGGAACCATATTGGAAAGATAAAAACACAAAACTTGTTCATTTTATAGGAAAAGATAATATCGTTTTTCACTGTATTATTTTCCCAAGTATGCTGAAAGCTGAAGGAAGTTATGTTTTACCAGAAAATGTACCTGCAAATGAATTCTTAAATCTCGAAGGAAATAAACTATCTACTTCTAAAAACTGGGCAGTTTGGTTACACGAGTATCTTGAAGAATTTCCGGATAAGCAAGATGTATTAAGATATGCGTTAACAGCTAATGCTCCAGAAACTAAGGATAATGATTTTACCTGGAAAGATTTCCAGGCACGTAATAATAATGAGTTAGTAGCCATTTTTGGAAATTTTATCAATCGGGTAGTTGTCTTAACCAATAAATACTATGATGGGGTTATTCCTACTCCAGGCTCTTTTTCTGAAGTTGATGAACAAATTTTAACCGAACTAAAAGCATATCCAGCTGTAATTGCTAGTTCCATAGAACGTTATCGGTTTAGAGAAGCTAGCCAGGAACTATTAAACGTCGCAAGATTAGGAAACAAATATCTAGCTGATGAAGAACCCTGGAAACTCATCAAAACTGATGAAGAGCGAACTAAGACCATCATGTACGTCGCATTACAAATCGCTTCTGCTTTAGCTACGCTATCAGAGCCATTTTTGCCATTTACAAGTATAAAACTAAGATCTATTCTTTGTCATTCTGCACTTGATGCAGAATCTACTTGGAATGAAATTGCAATTAAAGAAGTACTGCTTCCTGCAGGTCATCAAATCGAAAAAGGAGAATTATTATTCTCTAAAATTGAAGATGCAGAGATCCAAAAACAATTAGATAAACTAGAAGCTACTAAAAAGGCTAACGAAGCTGAAAACAAAGAAGTAGAACCACAGAAAGATACTGCTACCTTTGAAGATTTTACCAAATTAGATATGAGAGTTGGTACTATTGTTGAAGCAGAAAAAATGCCTAAGGCTAAAAAGTTACTTGTGCTTAAAGTAGATACAGGCATCAATACCAGAACGATCGTTTCAGGTATTGCAGAGCATTTTACTCCAGAAGAAGTCCTAGGTAAAAAAGTAACCGTTTTGGTAAATCTAGCTCCTAGAAAATTACGCGGTGTAGAAAGTGAAGGAATGATTCTTATGACCGAAACTCCTGCTGGAAAACTAGTATTCTTAAATCCTGATGAGGATGGTGTGAGTCCTGGGGCAGTGATAAGTTAAACAATTTAAAATGTCTGGTCGAGCGCAGTCGAGACCTAACTATGAAAATTTAAGTTGAAATTATATTATGTATACATACTACAATGTTCTGATGGTTTAACCTATACAGGGGTTACTAATAATATTGTCAGAAGATTAGAAGAACATCAAAAAGGCTTGAACAAAAATTGTTTTACTTATTATCGTAGACCTGTTAAGTTAATCTTTCATCAAGAATTTAATGATATTAATCAGGCTATTTATTTTGAGAAAAAAATCAAGAAATGGAGTGCTAAGAAAAAAATAGCTTTAGCAAATGATCAATTTGACCTACTTCAAATTTTATCAGAATGCAGAAATGCAACACATTACAATTATAAGCCAGAAGATAGCTGAAGGTCTCGACTGCGCTCGACCAGACATTTCGAGTCTTTCTATTTACACGATAGCAAGTGATTTATAAAATGAATTAATGTATGAAAAACATCTGTTATATCCTTACATTTCTTTTCTCTTCAACATCTTTTTTTTCTCAAGAAAAGGTATTTGAACTAGATGGTGCTTTTTCATCCAACAAATATTCTCAAAAAGATTCTTATGCCATTCCTAACCAATTAACAGGTGAGCTTATGTTGTTAATGGAAGAGAAAGAAATATTTAATGCAAACTTGCTGGATTCCGAATACAAGATTAAAGATAAAATTGTCGCAAAAGTACTTCCTTCAAAATACCAGTATATCTTAGGTTATAATGTTACGGATAAAAATTATTCATTATTCTTTAGCAATACTAAAAGCACTAAGTTTGGTGTACAAATATTTGATTTTAAAAACAATACATCTAAACCTATCGAGTTAGATTTTAAACTAAAAAAGGAAAAATACGTTGAGAGTATTAATTACAAAAACAAAATTCATCTCATTACTATTACTAAAAACTCTTCAGATCTAAATATTTACACTTTTGATGAAGAATTTAATCCTCAAAAGGAAGTTATTTCTTTAAAGAGATTGGAACTTACAAATCATAATTCAAAATTAATATCGACATACAAAGTTCTTCTAAATACTAAAGACCCTCTTAGCACATTTATTGATATTACCAAAATAGAAACCCAAAACCCTAATGTAATTGAAACAACTTCTAAAGAAAATAAGTTATATCAATTTGATAATCAAATAGTATTTAGTTTTGATTACAATTACAGGGAGACTAAGTTATGCAATATAAATCTAGATACTTTTGAGCCAATATTTAAAACATATAATAAGCCTGGAAAATCTGAAGAAGGGTACAAAAAGAGTAATTCTTATATTTTTGACAATAAACTTTTTCAAATTGCTAGTTCTAGCCAAAAAATGAAGTTCTCTATATTGGATTTAAACACAGAAAAAGTGATCAAAGAGTATGCTATAACTAAAGAGGATTCTATTACTTTTAAAAACTCTCCTATTCTACAAGAAGGTGGAGGAATGTTTCCTGCTTTTACTCAAAACCGAGTTCGGGAAATGGAAAAGACAGCAAAATATTTAAGAAAAATATCTTCTGCTGACTTAGGAATTTCTGTATATAAAACCGGTAAAGTATATAATGTAATTTTAGGTGGCACTAAAGAGACTCAATCAGGCGGAACTTTTACACCCAGTTTTGGACCAAGCTTTGGGATTAGTGGTACTATGGGTGATTTCAGTACAGCATGGGTGAGTTTTAATCCTACATTTTATGGATACAGCAACTACTCCAATACTAAATCCACTTATATAAACTGTCGGTTTGATAAAAACTTTGAACATCTTAAAGGAACAATTCAAAAAAACATCTACGATATGGTAGATTATTTCGAAGAAACTTTAGATGACCCTTTAGCAATAAATATATTTTTGCACCAAAACAAAATTCATTACGGATATTATGATATTGATGATTCTCAATACAAGCTATTCAAATTCAAATAAAATATTAAATGGAATTTATGAAAAAACCATTGTTATTTTTCTTATTTCTCGGGTCTTTAAACATGGTGCAAGCTCAGAATGAAATATTTTCTTTTACTCCCAAAACAGATTCTATTAGAAAAATCCGAAACATGTTTCTTACTCCTAATAAGGAAGAAAAAACGTTTACCTCTTTTTTTCTTGATAAGCAAACAGTATATACTTATAAATTTGATAGTGTTTACAATACTATTGCAGAACTTAAAAGATCAATAGTAGCTCCTAAATACTCCAATGTGGTTGGAAGTAAAACTTATAAAAATCACAGTACACTATTCTTATCAAATAAAAATATGCGAAAATTCTCATTTATGGAGTTTGATTATGCTGAAAATGTAGTGAACACAGGGGATTTGGATATTGATATGAAACGACTAGAATATCTAATTAATTTAGAATATAAAAACAAACTCATCCTTTTAAGTGCTGATCGATCTAATTCTTCTTTGGTATTTCATCATATTAATGAGGATTATACGGTAGAAAAGAAAGTTGTTGATTTATCAGAATTTGAGTTTTTGGATATACATAACAAAAAAGAGCGATTATTTGATGCTATTAGTCTTCTTTCTAATGGAGGAAGTGAGATATTAAGCATTAGTAATATTCAGCAAGATCTCCCAATTCCTATAGAAGAAACCTCTGCTTACACCAAAATATACCATAGAAAAGAAAAGCTTTATATTACACTAGATGAAAGTTCATCCTATACCCAAATCATAAAAATTAACCTGGATGATTATTCATTTGAACTTATTAATATCGAAAAACCGGGTATTGCAAAAAGTATTCTAATTCCCTCTTCAAATTCTTTCTTGATTGACAATCAATTGATACAAATTGTAGCCAATATAAAAGAACTAAAGATTGAAGTAAAAGATATAAATACATTAGAATTACTAAATTCTTATACCGCTACTAGAAAACAGGATATTAGTTTTAGGAATGCTCCCATAAAAAAACAACGGATGGGAAATGAAAAAATTAAAGAACTCAATACTAAAAGCTTTCTAAAGAAACTATCGACTGAAGAGTTAGGGATATCTGCTTACAAAAAAAATGACAAGATCCATGTCGTATTTGGAAGTTGTGAATATAAAGCTGGTCATGTTAGCCAGAAGAGCAAGGGTGGCGAGATCCCCGCTATGGCGGCTGTTACCGCTTCTGTTGGAGCTATCGGAGGAGCTGTATTTATTATCATTTATAAGTCTGTAAATCCAGCAACTACATCTCTACAAAAATATATAGGAAGTACATCTTTTACTTCTGTAGGGATTTTTGATGTAAATTACAAGCATATCCCGGATGCTGAATTGTCAAAAAATATATTTGATAAAACCATAGAATATCATGTATCAAAAGATAAGAAATCAATTATATCAGTTTATAATATAGAGAAAGAAGTGTTCTATGGGGCATATCACAAGAAGAATAAAAAATTTACCTTGACAAGGTTTACCGAATAAACCCATGCTTAAAATAGCATATCACCCTATATATAAACATCCTTTGCCTGAAGGACATCGTTTTCCAATGATTAAGTATGAATTGTTGCCTAAACAATTATTACATGAGGGAACTTGCGTCGAAGAAAACTTTTTCAAACCGTTAATTCCAGGTTCTGAACCAATTTTAGCCGTTCATACTTCGGAATACTATAAACAACTAATGGAACTTTCACTACATCCTAAAGCAGTGAGAAAAATTGGTTTCCCCTTATCCAAAGAACTCGTGGATCGAGAAGTAATCATTGCTGATGGCACTATCAAAGCTTCTGAATATGCGTTGGAGAACGGCATTGCTATGAATATTGCAGGTGGAACTCATCATGCGTACACTGATCGCGGCGAAGCCTTTTGTTTACTAAATGACCAAGCCATTGGAGCACGGTATCTTCAACAAAATGGTTTGGCAAAAAAAATACTGATAGTAGATCTGGACGTACATCAAGGTAATGGCACAGCCGAAATCTTTCAGAGCGATAATTCTGTGTTTACGTTTTCGATGCACGGAGCCAATAACTACCCATTTAAAAAGGAAGTATCTGATCTCGATATCGAGTTACCTAACCAAATTGCAGATCAAGAGTATCTAAAAATTCTTAAAGAAACACTTCCTGCACTTATTGATCAACAACAACCGGATTTCATTTATTATTTATGTGGCGTGGATATTTTGACAACTGATAAATTAGGAAAATTAGGTTGTACGATAACTGGTTGTAAAGAAAGAGATCGTTTCGTTTTACAAACCTGTAATAACCTTAATATACCCGTAATGTGTTCTATGGGAGGAGGATATTCTCCCGAAATCAAAACGATTATTGAAGCCCATTCAAATACCTTTAGATTAGCTCAGGATATTTTCTTTTAAGAATTAAACATTTGTAAACGGATAATTATCGTATCTTACCTTCAAATCATACTAAAATGCCTAAAGAGTGTCCTGTTTGTGGAAATCAAATACTAGGTCGTGCCGATAAAAAATTCTGTAGCGATTATTGCCGAAATTCTTTTAACAATAGCTTAAATAAAGACAGTAAAAATCTAGTAAGAAACATCAATAACCGTTTACGCAAAAACTATCGCATTTTGGGAGAGTTAAATCCAAACGAGAAAACGAAAACCACCAGAACCAAGTTGATTGCCAAAGGTTTTGATTTTACACATTTTACGAGCATATATACCACCAAAACCGGAAACATCTACTATTTTGTGTATGATCAAGGGTATCTTCCGTTAGAAAATGAATTTTATGCACTTGTAAAACGAAATAGCTAATATGCTTGGATTATTTAAAAAATTCCAAATAACCGATGATAATTACATTTATATTATTCTAATCGTTGTTGGAATAGCTATTATAGCAATGGTTTCTTATTATTTTAATAACAAAAACAGAATCCTAAGAAGACTAAAAAAAGTAGATACCAAAAGAATCCAATTGATTAAAGAAAATGAATATGCGAAAGTAAATGGAAAAGCCAGGCTTATTGACAAACCTCTTATCTCACCAATCGGAAAAAGAGAATGTGTTTATTATCAAATCAAAGTCGAAGAAAAACGAAGTAACGGTAAAAGTTCTTCTTGGCATACTATCATAAAAGAAGAGAAAGCTATTGATTTTATCATAGCATCTTCAGGAGAAAAAGCAATAATAAAAGCCAATACTGCTCCAAAAATCAAAATGGTACATATCGTTAAAGATATAGAACATCGATCCGGAACCTGGAATGATCCTCCAAAATTTCTGGAAAGCTATCTAAAATTACACGGAAAAAATAGTACTGGATTCCTTGGTTTTAATAAAACCATCCGATATCACGAAGGAGTTATCGAAATTGGAGAAGAAATTACAGTCTCAGGTATAGGAAAATGGGAAGAAACCGATCATAATTTTGATCGATATTCTTCTAAAAGTTTATTTATTTCTGGTGATAATGCCAATAAACTAATCATCACTGATGATCCAAAAGCTGTAGAATCTAAGAAACGCCGAAATCTATAGATCTCTCCAATGCTGACTATTAAGTTTCAGTGCAGCTTTCATAACATCTTTCTGACTGATCTGACCAATTAATTTACCATCTTCAATGATAGGAAAGCGTCTTCTTTTAGTCTGCAAGAATTTATTAGCTGCATCAAAAATATTAAGATTCCCATCTATGGTTTCTACATTTTTAGCCATAAATTTCTCAACTCTAGCATCATCAATTGGCATATTATAGTAGCGACTTTCATTTAACTGTTTGATACAATCTCCTTCAGAAATTATCCCTAACAATTGATTATTCTCATCTACTACCGGACCGCCCGAAATTTTGTGTTTTACCAAAGTCTCAATAACTTCCATAACAGGTTGGTTAGGCCTAAAAGTTATTAAGTCTCTAGTCATATAATCCGAAACTTTAATTGGGGTATCATTCTGCTTCTTTACCTTCGATCGCGCCCCTTGAAAACTGATTATTCCCATAATTATAAGTGATTTAGTGAATCTTAAATATAGTGATTTCCAATTACTTAATCAAACCAAATTTTAACAATTATGTAAGTAAAATCTTATTTTATTACCTTTAGCTTAACCAATAAAATGTTAAAATCAGAGTTATTATCTATAATCTAACAAAACAAATTGAGTAAAAAACATAATCTCTTCACATAAAATCTAACTTAACAAACCTCTTTACTGATGCGAAAAATTCTTTCCATTATTACTCTCATACTAATTTTAGTATCTGCTTGGTATTCCTATTATAGTAGTATGCCAAGAGAGATTTCAGGAATCAATGCTCCAGAACAGGAATTCTCTACAATGAGAGCACTCGAGCACGTAAAAAATATTTCTAAAGAAGTACATTACTTAGGAAGCCCAGCTCACGAAGAAACAAAAAATTATATTGTAGGAGAACTTAAAAAATTGGGGTTAAACCCTACAATTCAAGAAGGATTTTCTATCGGTGACGGTGGAAACCTAAGCAAGCCTCAAAATATAATTGCAAAAATCAAAGGATCATCAGAAGGAAAAGCTTTGCTTCTTCTCTCTCATTATGATAGTAGCCAACATTCATCCTATGGTGCCAGTGATGCAGGAAGTGGTGTTGCTACTATATTAGAAGGGATAAGAGCATACCTAAGTCAAAAAAAAACACCTAAGAACGATATCATTATTTGCATTACTGATGGAGAAGAATTAGGATTAAACGGAGCTGATTTATTTGTCTCTGAGCATCCCTGGATAAAAGATGTAGGTCTGGTGTTAAATTTTGAAGCCAGGGGAAGTGGAGGAAACTCTTATATGTTGATGGAAACCAATGGTAAGAATGGTAAAATGATCGAAGAATTTGTGAAAGCAGATCCGCAATATCCTGTGACCAATTCATTAGCGTACAGTATTTATAAGTTGTTACCAAATGATACAGATTTAACCGTTTTTAGAAAACACGGAGATATTAATGGGTTTAATTTTGCATTTATCGATGATCATTTTGATTATCACACTGCTAACGACACTTGGCAAAATCTCGACCTTAATACATTGGAACATCAGGGAAGCTACCTAATGCCGTTGTTAGCACATTTTTCTGATGCTGATCTTACTAATATGAAGTCAGATCAAGACTTCCTTTATTTTAATACACCTGTTTTTAAATTGGTAAAATACCCCTTTGGTTGGATTTATCCATCAATTGGACTAGCTATGCTACTTTTTATAACCTTTATAGTATATGGTAGAAAAAGAAAACGAATTAATCCAGGCGAGATTGGTAGTGGTTTTTTAGCCTTTATCATTTCGTTAGGACTTGCAGGAGTGCTTAGTTTTGGTTTATGGAAGTTAATCATAATTGTTTACCCTGAGTTTCAGGATATGTCTCACGGTTTTACTTATAATGGCTATTATTATATCGCAGCAGCTATTCTTCTCGGTCTTGCAGCTTTCTTTAAGGTTTACAGTATTTTTGACAAAGTAGAAGAAGAGCTCCCAAGTATTATGATTGCACCACTGTTCTTTTGGATTCTAATCTGTGGATGTGCTGCTTTTTATCTTCCTGGAGCAAGTTATTTAATTATTCCAGTATTATTAGCATTACTATGCTTATTTGTGATGATCAATCAGAAAAAACCTTTTCCAATATTAATGGTCATTCTATGTCTACCAGCAATTTTTATTCTGATGCCTTTTATCGCATCCTTTCCGGTAGCTTTAGGATTAAAAATATTGTTTGTCTCCTCTGCTCTTACCGTTTTATTATGCGTGCTGTTATTACCAGTTTTTGGTTATTATGCTAAAAGAAGTTTACTGGGTACAATTGCTTTTGGGTTAGCAGTAGTTTGTTTGGTGATATCACACTTCTATTCGGATTTTAATGAAGAGCGTCAAAAACCTAATAGTTTAGTGTATTTGGTTAACGAAGATAGAGGAAAAGCCTATTGGGCATCTTACGATTATGTGTTAGATACATGGACAAAAAAACATATTGATCGTGTTAAAAATATAGCTAAAGATTTCAACCAAAACACTATCGACAGTAAATATCAGAATCGATTTAATTATGTTACCGAAACAGAGTTAAAAGACATCAAATCTTCTCGTTTAGAAGCCTCTTATGATAGCATACAAGGAGACATAAGGTATATCGATATTTGTATCCGCCCACAACGAGATATCAATCGTATTGATCTTTTTGTAGATAAAGCTTTTAATTTCAAAAGTCTTCAGGCAAATGGAGTTAATCCAAAAGATATTAGTTATAATGATGGAAACACCTATAATGCATTTACTAAACGATGGAGAAATCGATTGCTAACCTATTACATAAGAGATAATGAACCTTTGGAACTCAGAATGCAGTTTCATAAAGACTCCATTCCTGAAATCATCATGTATGAAGCATCATATGATTTACTAAAAAATGACTTATTCGAAATTGCAGAACGTCCTAAAACGATGATTCCAAAACCTTTTGTTGTCAACGATGCCATAATGGTGAAGAAAAAAATAGATTTCGAAGCAATTGAAAAAGTCGCGGATACTATTCCTCAAACTCCTGAACCAATAGAAACCGATGAGTAAACAAATTAGTATTCTTGGCACTGGATGGTTAGGATTACCACTTGCCAAAGCTTTGGTCGAAAAAGGGCATATTGTTAAAGGTAGCACTACATCATTACGAAAATTAAGACAGCTGAAAAGCAACACAGTCGAACCACACCATATCATTCTTAAAGAAACGGGTGTAGCGGGTGAAGTACAATCTTTCTTAGCTGATAGCGAATTGCTAATTATTAATGTCCCACCCGGATTGCGAAGAAACCCGGAAGTTAATTTTGTGGCCAAAATTCGAAGTCTAATTCGACATATCGAAAAATCTAATGTAAAAAACGTGCTTTTCGTGAGCTCTACGTCCGTTTTTGCAGATCAGGAGGGATTTCCTTTGATTTCTGAAGAAACAATGCCTAATGCAACCTCAAATAGCGGAAAACAACTAATTGAAGTAGAACAATTACTGCAAAACCATAACAAATTCGAAACAACGATTTTGAGATTCGCAGGTTTATTTGATTCCAGAAGACATCCTGCAACTATGTTATCCAAAAGGCAGCATGTCAAAAATCCTAAAGCACCTGTAAACCTTATTCATCTGGAAGATTGTATTGGTGTAATTCAAAAGATTATTGAAACTAATCATTGGAATGAAGTATTTAATGCTTCCTATCCTGATCATCCCGAAAAAGCCGCTTACTATTCTAAAGCTTGTGAACAAATGGAATTACCAAAACCAGATTATGATTTTGAAACTATTTCTAAAGGGAAGGTAATCGAATCTAATAAAGTGAATGATATTTTAGCATATACTTTTAAAGTAGGATTGGATTCATTCTGAAAAAACCTTTTTAAGTCTAAATCTTTTAATTAAAAGAATCCATTCTTTGTTTTCTTCGCAATATGAATTGGGGAGTTTGAAACGTTCTTCTAATTTAAAATTATGAAATCTATGTACTCTAAATTCTTATTTCATATTATAATCAAATTCCTTTTCCTTCTCATCATTATCTTCTTGGGCTTTCTGATGATATAAACACTTAAAAACAGTATCCAAATTTAATTTTTTATTAATCTGAATAATTTTCAATTACCATTTTTACATTTTAACACTTAAAAAATTATATAAACATCTGTTTATTAACATTTAAATTATACATTTGTAAACATTAAATTGGTTGACCAATTTAATGTTTAACTAAAAATCAACACAAACTTTGTACTCATGAAAAACTCAATCAATCAGAATCTGTTCCGCAGATCCTGTTCCAAACCACTAATGATGTTATTATCTTTTGCATTTATTCTTTTAGGAGGATGTGTAAATGAAGAATTATCAGATGAAATACTCGAGTCTGATATTGTATCAGCCAAAGCTTTAGGTGATTGCACTTCCATTGCTTTAAAAGGAAATAATGGTAATTACGTAAGTTCAGAAAATGGATTAAATCCCATGAACTGTAATCGTACCAATCAAGATATCTGGGAAAAATTTACCCTAGTAAATGTTGGCGGAGGAAAATACGCTCTAAAGGGGAACAATGGTAAATATGTGAGTTCAGAAAATGGCAACCAACCCATCACCTGTAATCGTACACAAATTGGAGCATGGGAGAAGTTTACCCTTACCGATGTTGGAAATGGTAAATTTTCAATTAAAGGAAATAATAATAAATATATCAGTTCAGAAAATGGTAACCAACCCATGACTTGTAACCGTACAAACCCTTTATCCTGGGAAAAATTCGATATTGTAGAACTATGTGGAGGAAACCCAGATCCAGGTCCTGGATCTGGAGCTGACACTCCATATGATTTACTAAGTTTAGTAAATTGGAAACTTAATGGATTAAGCGGCACTATATCTAATAATAATTATGTAGATGCTATTCCTAGCCTTTCTTCGTATACAAATTCAAATTGGTTCTTTGTTAATAATAATTGGGCAACATTTCAGGTTTGGGCTGGCAGTGATACCTCATCTGGTTCAGGCAACCCTAGAATGGAACTAAGAGAACTAACCTCCAATGGCAGCAATAATATATTCTGGGATGGCACAACAAATAAAGAACATCGCATGCGCTGGAGGGTACGAGTGGATCGTCTACCAAGCTCTGGAAAAGTATGTTTTGGACAGATACATGATAAAACTGACTTTTTTGATGATGTTATTCGGGTACAATGTCAAGGGTCAGCCAATCAAACCAGTGGTTCTGTTAAATTACGAATTAATGGATATGTAACCGAAGAACTTGAAGGTGGTGGTAAAACGGTTGGTAATTTTAACCTAGGAGAAGAACTATATTTTGAACTAACGTACCAGAATAGTGTAGTAAAATTATATGAGCTTAATAATAGCGGAAATCGTATTAGAACCATATTTACCTCTCAACAAGCAGCAGCCAAACAAAATTACTTTAAAGCGGGCTGTTACCTGCAGTCTATGAAAGGCAAAAGCTTTAAAAGCTCAGATTATGGAAGTGTAGCCATTAACAAACTAGAGGTATTCCATTAATTTAAGCTAAAGCAAAATACACTTAAATTTACTTTGTAAAACAAAAAAACCGGAGTCTTTAAATAGACTCCAGTTTTTGTTCTTTTATTACAAGTATAAAAGGAACTACCCTTTTAAACTCGCTTTTAGATACTCACGATTCATTCGTGCAATATTTTCTAAAGAAATACCTTTTGGACATTCAATCTCACAAGCTCCAGTATTTGTACAGTTACCAAATCCTTCTTCATCCATCTGATTTACCATAGCCATCACACGCTCAGTTGCTTCAACCTGACCTTGTGGTAATAATGAAAACTGAGAAACTTTGGCAGAGGTAAACAACATTGCCGAAGCATTTTTACAAGCTGCAACACAAGCACCACAACCTATACAAGTAGCAGCATCCATAGCTTCATCAGCATCCTCTTTACGAATAGGTATTGCATTAGCATCAATAGTATTTCCGGAAGTATTTACAGAAATAAACCCACCGGCTTGCTGAATTCTATCAAATGAACTACGATCAATCATTAAATCTTTAATCACAGGAAACGCCTTTGCTCTAAAAGGCTCGATATAAATCGTATCTCCGTCATTAAACTTACGCATATGCAGCTGACAAGTAGTTACCAGTCTATCAGGACCGTGAGGCTCTCCATTGATTTGTAAAGAACACGCTCCACAGATTCCTTCTCTACAGTCATGATCAAATACTACCGGTTCTTCGCCCTTACCAATCAATTCTTCATTCAACACATCCAACATTTCTAAGAAAGACATATCACCCTCCACTCCGGATATTGGATAATCTACTATCTTTCCTTTGGACTGAGCGTCTTTCTGACGCCATATTTTTAATGTAAGATTCATAGCTTTTTATTTATAAGAACGTGTTTTTAATTCAATATTTTCGAAGACTAAATCTTCTTTATGAAGTACTGCATCTTTAGGCTCTCCTTTGTATTCCCAAGCAGCAACATACTTAAAGTTTTCATCATCTCTTAGTGCTTCTCCTTTTTGCTCACCTGATTGCTCTACAGATTCTTCTCTAAAATGACCTCCACAAGATTCATTACGATCTAAAGCATCTTTTGCAAATAATTCTCCTAATTCCAAGAAATCTGCTACTCTTCCTGCTTTTTCCAGCTCGGGATTCATACTATCCGCAGCGCCAGGAACTTTTACATTCTTCCAGAAATCTTCACGTAAAGCTGCAATTTCATCAATTGCTTCTTTTAGTTCTTTCTCATTACGAGACATTCCACATTTATTCCACATGATTTTACCTAATTTCTTATGGTAATAATCAACGGAGTTCTGTCCTGATCCGCTCATCAGCTTTTCGATACGTTCTTTAACATCTTTCTCGGCCTGATCAAATTCTGGAGTATCTGTTGGAATTTTTCCGGTACGTATATCGTGAGATAGGTAATCTCCAATTGTATATGGTAATACAAAATATCCATCAGCTAAACCTTGCATCAATGCTGATGCTCCTAATCTGTTTGCTCCGTGATCAGAGAAATTAGCTTCCCCTGCGGCATAACACCCAGGAACTGTTGTTTGTAAGTTATAATCTACCCAAAGACCTCCCATAGTATAATGTACCGCAGGATAAATCATCATAGGTGTTTTATATGGATTTTCGTCAACGATTTTCTCATACATCTGGAAAAGGTTACCATACTTAGCTTCAATAACCTCTTCTCCAAGTTTAGTAATTTCTTCTTTAGATGGATTATGAATTCCTGAGGTTAATGCTTTCTCTTGTCCATATCGTTGGATAGCCGCTGCAAAATCAAGATACACAGCTTCTCCAGTTTTATTTACCCCAAAACCAGCATCACAACGTTCTTTTGCTGCTCTGGACGCTACATCTCGTGGAACAAGGTTACCAAATGCAGGATAACGACGCTCTAAGTAATAATCTCTTTCCTCTTCAGATAGTTGAGTAGGTTTTAATTTACCTGCTCTGATTGCTTCTGCATCTTCTATTCTTTTAGGTACCCAAATACGTCCATCATTACGCAATGACTCTGACATTAAAGTCAATTTAGACTGATGATCTCCGGATACCGGAATACAAGTTGGGTGAATCTGAGTATAACAAGGATTAGCAAAGAAAGCTCCTCTACGGTGTGCTCTCCAAGCTGCCATTACATTACTACCCATCGCATTAGTACTTAAGAAAAATACATTTCCATAACCTCCTGTGGCCAATACCACAGCGTGTGCTGAGTGGCGTTCAATTTCTCCTGTAACTAAATTACGAGCAATAATTCCTCTTGCTTTTCCATCGATCTTTACTAAATCTAGCATTTCATGACGATTAAAAGCTTCTATTTTTCCTCTATTGATCTGGCGATTCATTGCAGAATATGCTCCAAGCAATAACTGCTGTCCTGTTTGTCCTTTAGCATAAAAAGTACGGGATACCAAAACTCCTCCAAAAGAACGGTTATCTAACAATCCTCCATATTCTCGTGCAAATGGCACTCCTTGTGCAACACATTGATCAATTATATTTCCGGAAACCTCTGCAAGACGATATACATTTGCTTCTCTAGAACGATAATCTCCTCCTTTTACGGTGTCATAGAACAAACGATAATCAGAATCACCATCTCCTTGATAATTCTTTGATGCATTGATTCCTCCCTGCGCTGCAATCGAATGAGCACGACGCGGAGAATCTTGATAACAGAATGTTTTTACATTATATCCAAGCTCAGCTAATGTAGCAGCTGCACTTCCCCCTGCTAATCCAGTTCCCACAACGATCACATCAATGTTACGTTTATTGGCTGGGTTAACGAGATTAATAGTATTTTTATGTTTCGTCCACTTATCTGCCAGTGGACCTTCAGGTATTTTAGAATCTAAAATTGACATAATAGTGGTGTTTTTTAATGATTAAAATGATGAACTATAGCTATTACAACAAAACCAACAGGAATAACAATTGCAAAAGCTTTTGCAAATTTGGTTGCGCCAGCGGCATACTTGTTATTAAAACCTACTGATTGAAATGAAGAAGCAAAACCATGCCATAAGTGCAGGGCTAAAAACACAAAGGAAAGCACATACAATCCTGTACGGATTGGACTTTCGAACTTATGCACCAGTTCTTCATAATATCTTGTAGGAATTTCTGGATTTACTTCTACATACTTATAAACGATTTCTGGAACCCAGAAATCATAGAAATGCAATCCTAAAAAAGCTAGCACTACCAATCCTGAGTATATCATATTTCTAGATACCCAAGAAGCATTCGCACCTCCATTATACTTAGCATATTTAACAGCACGTGCTTTGTTATTCTGAAGCTCTAATACAAACCCCATAACAAAGTGAAAAATCACTGCAAAAATTAGCACAGGTTGAAGCGCAAACTGCACTATTGGATTAGTCCCCATAAAGTGAGAAATCTCATTAAAAATATCCGGACTAAAGACCGACGTAAAATTGATGCTAAAATGTTGAAGTAAGAAAAATACTAAGAAAAGTCCCGAAAGTGCCATCGCTACTTTTCTAGCTATTGAAGATTTTATCAATCCACCCATTTTTTAAAATGTTTAAAAATTTCGATAGCAAAAGTAAGGCTCGCAGGTCTTTTTAACAACATTTATACTAGCTTTATATAGTATTTATAATGAATTTAAAATATGAAATCCTTTTTGTTTAAACTTTATTACGAAATCGTTTGAGTTATCAACTTAAGATTCAACAAAAAAACATATTGATTTTTACAAATATCTTACTTTTACCATATGCAAAATATCATATCCAAACTTCCAGAGGTATCTACAACAATATTTACAATAATGAGTCAAATGGCTAACCGGCATAATGCTATTAACCTTTCTCAAGGCTTTCCTAATTTTGGGGTTAGCCCGCAACTCATAGATTTAGTTACTATTGGTATGCAAAAAGGATACAACCAGTATGCTCCAATGCCCGGTTTGCTATCACTACGAGAAGTCATTTCTAAAAAAACCGAAAGCTTATATCATAAATCTTATCATCCTGAAACCGAAATCACAATTACAGCTGGAGCAACGCAAGCAATATTTACTGTTATTGCTGCCTTTATAAACCCTGGAGATGAGGTCATTGTTTTTAAACCAGCCTACGATTCTTATGAACCTTCTATAGAATTATTCAATGGAACGATTGTTCCAATACAATTGTCAGCACCTGATTTTACCGTAGATTGGAAAGAAGTTGCTTCCAAAATTAGTTCCAAAACTAAAATGATTATTATCAACTCACCACACAATCCAAGTGGAACAATTTGGACTAAGGACGATATGTTACAATTAGAAAAGTTATTAAAGGGTACTGATATCATTTTACTAAGTGATGAAGTATATGAACATATTATTTTTGATGATCAGGAACATCAAAGCGCTGCAAAATTTCCGGGATTAGCCGAGCGTAGTTTTATAACTGCTTCCTTTGGAAAAACATTTCACGCTACTGGTTGGAAAATGGGGTATTGTCTCGCTCCTAAAGAATTGATGACAGAATTCAGAAAAGTACATCAATTCAATGTATTTTGCAGTAATCATCCGATGCAATACGCACTTAGTGAATATCTAAAAACTCCTAAGAATTATTTATCACTTTCTGGTTTTTATCAAGAAAAACGAGATTTGTTTCTTTCTTTGATTAAAGATTCCAGATTTACCTTTAAACCTACTTCGGGAACTTATTTTCAGTTATTGGATTATTCTGCGATTACAGATGAAAATGATGTGGCTTTCGCCGAAAGGTTAACTGCAACACATAAAATTGCTTCAATTCCTGTATCCGTTTTTAATCTAAATCAACAAGATGATAAAGTACTACGTTTTTGTTTTGCGAAGACAGATGAAACTTTGAAACGAGCGGCTGATATTTTGTGTGGTATTTGAAGCCTAATTTAGCAAACATTATACATCTAGTGATAATGTCTACTATATTTTATTTTCTGAGTTTTTTTAGTTATTTTTAATTTATATTTTTGAAAAAAATTGCCAACCTTTAGGTTGACAATTTTTAAGAAATATCCTTACTGGAAGAGGTTTCTGAAATTATATAGCGCCACTATTAATTCTAAAACCAATGTAAGGACTGCAATTAGGAGCCAAATCTTGTTTCCATTATTTGGCTCTTTTTGAAAAAAATTCATCCACCATACACCTCCTTTCTATTTTACAATAAAGTTAAATGTTAATTTTTATTCTAAATTGAACATCATAAATACTTTTTAACAATATTATCAACAATAAAGTTGCGATTTATGGGTAAAAATCCCCATTTTCACATCAAAATTTGCATATTTGGAAGTAATGTTGCATATTTGGAAGTAATATCTTTATAAACATGGAAGACGTCAAAAAAAATAGAAAAGTAGAGGTTTTTGAAACATTAAAAGCCAGAATGAAGCAGAAGCAATATACCAATTACCAACTTCATAAATTAACTAATATTTCTCAGAGCTCATTAAGTCGTTACTTTAATAATGAATCTGATATGTCCTTATCAGCCTTTTTAAAAATATGTAATGCCTTAGATTTCAAATGCTATCTCGTTCCAGCTGATGAGATCACAGAAGAATTCGAATCTTCCTTAAACTTAAAAATCAAACCTTAACTGAATAATTTCCACCTCATCCTTTTTGGTGTCTTTTTTCTTTTCCTTACCTGTATTCAGATTAGAAAGTGAAATCCCAAGTAATCGTACAGAATTCTTCATCTTCTCCTGATACAACAGCTCTTTTGCCGTTTCTAATAAGATATCGGCATCACTTACGTAATATGGTAATGTTTTACTTCGAGTTTGTAATGAAAAATCGCTATACTTGATTTTTAAAGTAATTGTTCTTCCGGCCACTTTGCTTCGTTTCAGACGTTTTTGGAGTTCTTCGGCTATACTTTCTAACCGCTCCAGCATATAAATCTCTGAAGAAATATTATCACTAAAAGTACGCTCCGCAGCCAAAGACTTGCGCTCGCGATTCGGTTTTACCTTGCTCAGATGAATTCCACGAACGATACGATAGTAATGTCCACCAGATTTACCAAAATGTTGTGTTAGAAACTCTTCGGATTTCGATTTCAGGTCTTTTCCGGTATAAATACCCATCTGGTACATTTTAGCTTGGGTGACCTTACCTACTCCGTAGAATTTTTTGACATCAAGGTCTTCAAGAAATTCAATTACCTCTTCAGGATTTACAGTTTTCTGGCCATTGGGTTTATTATAATCACTGGCAACTTTGGCAATGAACTTATTAATCGATATTCCTGCAGAAGCTGTTAAACCAACTTCATCAAAAATTTGTTGCCTAATTTCTTTTGCAATCAAAGTCGCGCTGGGATTTCCCTTTTTATTTTCGGTAACATCTAGATAAGCCTCATCTAATGATAGCGGTTCCACCAAATCCGTATACTGGAAGAATATCTTTCGTACCTGTTTTGAGATATCCTGATATCGATCAAATCTAGGTCTTACAAAAATCAATTCCGGGCACAGCTTTCTTGCTGTAAAACCAGGCATAGCTGATCGTACACCAAACTTGCGAGCTTCATAACTTGCAGCACTAACCACTCCACGTTTTCCTCCTCCTCCAACTGCTAATGGTTTTCCTCTAAGCTCAGGATTATCCATTTGCTCTACAGAAGCATAAAAGGCATCCATATCTACGTGTATGATCTTTCTATGTGGTATTTGTTCTTCCAAAAGAAAAGTGAATTCATTACAAATTTAGAGCTTCTTTCATTAAAGTAATAATAGTGTTTATATACCTTTACAAAACAAACGAATCTAAAATGCTCAAAACAGCAATCATATTAGGCGCAACAGGATTAACCGGAGGGATTCTGTTACAAAAATTAATGGATGATGATCGATATGAAAAAATTAAACTGTTTTCCAGATCCAGTGTAAACATTTCACATCCTAAAATCGAAGAACATTTGGTAGATCTTTTACAACTAAGAAATTATGCTCAGGACTTTATCGCTGATGAAGTTTTTTGTTGTATTGGCACTACCAATGCCAAAACTCCAGACAAAGAACTATATCACAATATAGATTATGGAATTCCTGTAAGTGCTGCCCAACTATGTAAAACCAATAAAATTTCAACTTTGATTGTGATTTCAGCTTTAGGAGCTGATCCTAAAAGTCGTGTATTCTATAATCGAACCAAAGGCGAAATGGAAGAAGCGGTTTTAGAATTTGACATTCCAAAAACGCATATCTTACAACCTTCTTTAATTGGTGGGCAACGTTATGAAAAACGTCCTGGTGAGTACTTTTTTAAACAATTGATGAAAGTTTTTAATCCTTTACTGATTGGTTCCTTCAAAAAATATCGAACAATCAACCCTGAAACGATCGTTTCAGCAATGGTTTGGTTGGCAAACCACAAGTTTCATCAAAAAAGAATTATTTCTGATGAGATCCAAGAAATTGCCCTTAAAAAGTAGTACAATTGGTTCATTTACCGTATCCGTATCTTTCTAAACCCTTATTATTACCAAACATCCAGAACAGCTTCTACATTTGTCCAAAAGTATTTATTATTAAAAAACAAAGAATTATGAAGCTATTAAAAAAAATCACACTGGTATGCTGTACCCTTTTATTTTCCTTAAGTCTTTTTGCTCAATCTAATATAAAATCCTTTAGTTTTAAGAAGGGAGAAGTGTTGGATATTCTTTTACTAACCAATAAGCCAAATATCGAAAAAGACTTTGAGAAATACAAAAAGACTGCTTTTCCTGTAGCTTTTAAAAGAACTTATCGACCACAACCTGGATTTAGTATTAAGGAAACAACCCAGGGAAACATTCAACCTACTACTTTTATTTTTGGTAAATGGAATGACTTAAAAAATCGTGAACAGTTTATTTCAGAAATCGAAGATGTGGTTCCGGATTTTCATGTACAACGAAGAAATATGTGGTCTATATTTAATTTAACGTATTATGAAATGCCAAAAGATATTTCTTTTAAAATCGATAAGAACAAATACAATGTAGCCACATCTTATTGGAAAAAAGATGCTGCATCTTTTAAAAAATTTACAAACCTTTGGTTACAAAAATCAACGGCAAATGGAGGAAAAAACATTCTACAACTTACCAACGGAAAATCACCTATTGGATATTATCATAACCCTGATCTACTGGTGATTACTCAATGGGACAGTAAAGAAGATTTTGATGCTTTTTATAAAGAAAATCTTGCCATGAACCATAATGGTGTATTACATGTAAACCAATTTGTATTAAACTAGTATATTAACCTCGAAAACAGATCCCAACAAATATGCAGTCCATCCTAAATCAATTAGTTTATTTTGGGTATTTTCAAAGTTTATTCCTACTATTTATTTATGTGCTTTCTCCTAAAAAAAGAAAAAGCATCAACGGGTATGTAGCTTTTCTGGTACTTGTTTTAGCCATAGGATTGACAGGACGTGTATTGTATATTTCGGGTTATTTTGGTGATAATTATCGCTGGGTTATTTTCTCCGAATTTGCCACCCTACTTTTTGGTGCCACCATTTATTTGTTTACCAGATCCAGTTTATTGAACAAACCATTCTCTTATAGAGAGCTGTTTCATTATCTACCTGCTGTAGTATATAATATATTTGTTACAGTTGCTTTTATATTACCTTCTGATGAGATATTAAAAGCCAGAACAGAAAGTGGGGAAAACTTCAGATTCACCCTATTTTTTATCACGATAGGGCTGATTTTTAACATTACCTATTGGGCCTTGAGTCTCAAGATATTTTTAAAATTCAAAAAGGATCTTAAAAATGAATTGAGCTACCACATAAAATCTCAATTTTTTATGAATTTTCTTATTGCAGTAGGGTTCTGTTTAATTTGTTGGTTCACCTTGTTTGTTTATTGGGTTTTGGGATATGTGGGTCTTAGCAAATTAAGCTGGCAAGTGATATGGATAAGTATTGCCCTTATTATCCTGTTTATTACTTTTTATGGAATGAAAGAGCCTAAATTGTTTAGTATTACTACTATAATTACTCCAAAAAAGTATGCGCAATCTAAATTATCAAACACAGAACTAGAAGCTTTAAAATTACAATTAGAGCATTTAATGGAGGAAAAAAAACCGTACCTCAACAGAAAATTATTAAAATCAGAATTGGCAGAAATGCTTGGTGTAAGTAACCCAGAAATTGCACGTTTACTCAATGAGCGTATTGGTATGAACTTTTTTGAATATATCAATTACTACAGAATCAAAGAGTTTATCGAACTTGCAAAAACGGACAAAGCCAAAAGCATGACCTTCTTTGGCCTAGCTCAGGAGGCAGGATTTAATTCTAAAACCACCTTTAATAAATCATTTAAAGATTTAATGGGATCGACTCCCAAGGTATATTTTACAAATTCATCAATCAAAAACGAACAAACAATTCATAAGCCATAAAAAAAATGAAAAGAAATCTATATCTCTTAATTAGTTGCATAATTATTTTTAGTAATCCAATAATCGGACAACTTCAAATACCTGCCCTAAGCCCATCATCTAGAACAATACAAACAGTTGGACTAACCAGTATTGAAATCGAATATTCCAGACCAAGTAAAAGAGAGCGTACCATTTTTGGAAAAGGCGGTTTATTGCCAAATGGCGAAATATGGAGAACAGGTGCCAACGCTGCAACCAAAATTACATTTAGTGACAATATTAAAATATTTGATACAACATTAGAAAAAGGCTCTTATACCATACTCACTAAGCCTGACACAGCCAGTTGGGAGGTTTATTTTTATACATATGAATCAAGCAATTGGAATTCTTATGTCAATAGTAAACCTATTGCAAGATTTACCGCTAATATCAATTCATTAAAAGATACAATGGAAACATTTATGATCTATATCGATCAAATTTCTTTGGATAGTGCACAACTGGTCTTTGCTTGGGAAAATAGTAAAGTTATGCTTCCTCTAAAAGTAGAAGTACATAATAAAACAATGGCTAATATCGAAAAAACACTATCAGGACCAACCAGTTTTGATTATTTTCAGGTAGCATTGTATTTGCACGAAGTAGGAAAAGATCTTGATAAAGCTTTGATATATATCCAAAAGGCTACAAAAAGTAAAAACCCATTATTTTTTCAAGTGTATAGAGAAGCATTAATCCTGGCAGATCTTGGCAGAAAAACTGAAGCTATTGGTGTCGCAAAACAATCCTTAGAGCTTTCTAAAAAGGCTAGAAATAAGGACTTTATCAGATTAAACGAAAAGTTTATTGAAAAATGGGAGAGATAGGCTATATTTTGATTCTAATAAACTTGTTATAAGAAAAATAGATTCTTGCCTACGCAGGAATGACAAATTATTGATATGATCGAAATAGAACGTAAATTTCTGGTTACTGCTGAAGCCTTTAAAACCGAAGCTCAAAACAGCTATCGTATTGTACAAGGGTTTCTGAATACTGATCCCGAACGAACAGTACGTATTCGTATCAAAGGAGAGGAAGCGTTTATCACTGTTAAGGGAAAAGGTAATAACTCTGGTACTTCTCGTTTTGAATGGGAAAAGGAAATCACAGTGACTGATGCTGAAGCCCTTCTTCCTCTTTGTGAGAAAGGAATTATCGAAAAAACACGCTACGAAGTTAAATCCGGAACGCATACTTATGAAATAGATGAATTCTTTGGCGAAAACGAAGGGTTAATCATTGCTGAAATCGAATTAAATAATGAAAATGAAACTTTTTCCAAGCCCGATTGGTTAGGAAAAGAAGTTACCGGAGATAATAGATATTACAACTCACAATTGAGCAAAATTCCCTATTCTCTATGGTAAAAAAGTAAACCACTTATTTAGTTTCCACAGTTAACAAAACAGTAACATATTTTTCTCGTAAGGGATGAATTATCAATTCGTCTATTGGGACTTAATATTAACCAAATTTAGAAAATATGTTACTCAAACCTAAAAAATCCCTAGTCGGGATAGTATTATTTTTTTGTCCTTTTTTAAACGTTAATGCACAGATTCCGGTAGATGGTTTTTACCCTAAAAAGAATACATTTACTGTTGCATCCAGTTATTCTTTTAAGAGTTACGATCAGTTTTATCGTGGATCAGAACTCTCTGATGGTAATCCAGCAGGATTGGGAGAAATTTCGTCTTCGATATTCTCTATTTATGGTTTATATGCCATAACAGATTGGTTATCTTCTACAGTGAATTTACCTTACATAACTGTTCAAAGCGAAGACGGGGCTCCAGACCCTATTCAACAAGTAGATGAAGTCTATGGAGTTCAAGATCTGGGCATTTTCCTAAAAGCTAAGGTTTTAGGAAAAAAATTTAATAATTCTTCCAACATAAGTATAGGAGGAGCAACAGGAGTTACCTTTCCGGTTAGTGATTATGAAGGAGCAGGAGTATTATCATTAGGAAATAAAGCTACTACTGTAAATGGTGCAGCAATTTTTCAATACTCAACTCCTATTAACATTTTTGCCGAGATTCAATTAGGATACAGCTATAGAAATAGTAGCGATTTTGACATTCCAAATGCTACAGTTTATAGTGCTAAAGTTGGATATCATAATCAATTTATTTATCTGCATGCCAAACTAGATATACAAAACTCTATGTCTGGTTTGGATATTGGAACTCCTGAATTCGGACAAGCAGGTGGTCCCGCTATTCTTCCTGAAACTGAAGTAGATTTTACGAATCTGTCATTTGATTTTTACGTTCCTATATATAAAAACAATTTCGGAGCTTCTGCAAGTTACGGTACTACTTTGGATGGTAGAAATTATAACAAAGAATCTGCTTTTTCCTTTGGGTTGGTATATACCGCTAGATAGTTAGAAACACATAAGGTCACCATCAAATGATTATATTTGATGGTGATTTATCTTAAAATAGTTCGTCATGAAATATCTATACTTATCTCTTCGCAAAAAGATTATATATATTTTTTCATTATTCACATTGCTTTCGTCTTGCAAACAACCTAATGAAATACCTGCTCCAAAGGCCGAAACTACCCCTAATATTGTTACTGAGACAAAACCTTCAGCTAAATCTATTAAAGATGAATTAGAAAAAGATGGGTTTCAGATTTTCGAATATATAGATAAAGAAACCGGAGACACCATAATTATGCAACAATATTTTATAGCCTTTTTAAAAAGAGGGGCAAATCGTTCCCAAAGCAAAGAAGAAGCTGATAGCCTTCAAAAACTGCATATGGAGCACTTAGGAAAAATGTATAAAGAAGGATATGCCGACATTTCGGGGCCTTTTGGAGATGATGGAGATATTCGCGGTATCACAATTTACAATACTCCAACCCAAAAAATGGCAGATAGTCTTGCAAATCTTGATCCAATGGTTAAAGCAGGTCGCCTAACTATTGAGGTACACCCTTGGTGGGCTGCAAAAGGGTTTCCACTTCGATAGAAAATGGAAAATTAGAAATACTTAAGTGTCAGGTCAATCAGCTTTTGTTTAAATTCTGTATAAGGAGGTGACATAAACTCAATGGCACTGGGTAGTTTTTGCTTAAACATGGCTCGTTCGTTTGTAAATTCTATAAACCCATAATGTCCTCGGGATTTACCAATACCACTATTGTTGATGCCTCCAAAAGGTAAATTAGGATTACCAACATGAATTGCTGACATGTTGATACAAGAAGCGCCAGAACTAGTGTTTTCCAGGAAGTACTTGATATTTTTTTTACTTCGACTATATAAATACATTGCCAACGGTTTCTCTTTAGTATTAATCAATTCGACAACCTCTTCTTTATCTTTATATGAGATAATAGGAAGTATTGGCCCAAAGATTTCATATTGCATTAGATCAGAATCCTTTGGTGGATCCATAACCAAAGTTGGCTCGATGTATCTATCCTCTTCATCCAACGCACCCCCATAAACAACACTTCCGCCTTTTTGGATAGTATTTTCTAAATACCCTTTTAATCTCTCAAAATGTTTAGAACTGATAACTCTAAGATAATCCGGTGATTTTATAGCATCATCCCCATAGTTCTTAACAATCTGATGGGTCAAACCTCTAATAAAATCATCCTTTTTACTCTCATGAACAATCACATAATCCGGTGCGATACAAATCTGCCCTGCATTGATAAATTTAGCCCAGGCAATTCTTGGAATTATAGCTTTAAGATCTGCTGTTTCATCAATAATAGTAGGTGACTTCCCTCCTAGTTCCAAAGTTACACTTGATAGATGCTTAGCAGCTGCAGACATCACAACTTTACCAATCTCGGGAGCTCCCGTAAAAAAGATATGACTAAATTTCTTACTAAGTAGGGTGGTGGATACTTCTACACCACCTTCTACCATAGCAATTTCTTTTCTCTCAAATGTTTCTTCAATAATTAACCTCATCACACTAACAGCATGAGAAGTAAATTCTGAAGGTTTAAGTATAACCGAATTCCCTGCAGCAATCGCGGAAACTAAAGGCGCAAACAACAACTGCATTGGGTAATTCCATGGTGCGATGATGAGGCACATCCCTTTGGGCTCATAATGAATCCAAGAGGATGAACCTATCATGGTTATCGGAGCAGGAACCTTTTTGGGCTCCATCCAATTTCGTAGATGTTTTATAGCAAATCTGATCTCGGTAAGAACAGGATAAATCTCGGTAAGATCTACCTCTGCTGAAGGTTTTCTGTAATCTTTCCACATTGCCTCCTGCAATTCCTTCCGAAATTTTAAGATCGATTTCTGAAATTTCTTCAGTTTCTTAATACGCTCTTTTGCATTCGTCTTTCCCACAAATCTATAATGGGATTGCTGCTCAGCATATATCTCTTCTATTACAGAAATTGGCGTTTCATTAAGTTCAGTAGCCATAATTCATCTTTGAAAATCATTAAAACTATCTCTTTTAAGCAAATAAGGATTGTAGCTTCATAGCTACTCCCATATCTCCTTTGATCTTTACTTTACCATTCATTACCGCTCCCATAGGATTCAGTTCTCCTTTGATTAATGACATAAAATCATCAAACCCTACATCTACCTGGCAATCCGCATCTTTATCATCTATAGAAACGATGTTTTTATCTCCAGTTCCGTCAATATACAATTGCTCATCACCAAAATTAAACTTTAATGTATTGTTTAGGCTATCTGCTTTACCTGCTTTTTCTTGAATTGTTGATAATACATTTTCCAAATTACTCATAACGCTATTCTTGTTTTTAGTTATATTATTGTTTGATTTATTTTCTGCTTCTTTATATGACACATCATCGATAACCATTTTGGCTATAATTTCCCGCATAATCTCTGATGTTCCCCCTCCAATGGTTCCAATACGGCTATCTCTAAACATTCTTGCTATTTTGAAATCTTCGATATAACCATAACCACCAAACGATTGTAAACATTGAGTCATTGTTTTGTCTGATAATTCTGTAGCTAGTAATTTAGCCATAGAACATTCTTTTACTGCATATTTACCGTCATTATTTAATCTTGAACAATGCAGTACAAATTGCTTACAAGATTCTATTTCTGAGGCCAATTGTGCCATTCTATGTCTTAATACCTGAAACTTATTGATTGGTCTTCCAAAAGCAGATCTCTCTGACATATATTTCAAAGTATATTCCATTGCAGCCTCACAAGCGGCATAGCCTAATATCGCTCCTGCCAATCTTTCTACTTGCAAGCCTCCCATCAAATAGTAAAACCCTTGACCTTCTTCTCCAATAAGGTTTTCCTTAGGTATTTTTACATTATCAAAAGCTAACTCTGCCGTATCCGATGCATGCCATCCTAGCTTCTTTAACTTTGTTCTACTCACACCTTCTTTATCCAAATCCACAATTAATAGGCTTACCCCTTCAGGGCCAGCTTTTGAATCCGTTTTGACCACACATACCACAAAATCACCATAAACGGCATTAGTGATAAAAGTTTTCGAACCATTAACGATATAATGATCATCTTCTAACATTGCTGTAGTTTTTATATTAGCTACATCAGATCCTGCAGTTGGTTCTGAGATTCCAATACAACTAATGGCTTCACCGGAAATAATTCCTGGGAGGTATTTTTCTTTAAGTCTTTGGGAACCATACTTTAGAATATACGGCCCAGACATATATTGAACTACGGTTTGGGTAATCGCAAAGCCCCCGGAAAATACTTTAGCTATTTCTTCGCAAAATATTACATCATAAAAGAAATCCAAATTTGATCCACCAAACTCCTCTGGATAGGAAAGTCCCAAAAACCCCATATCTCCCATTTTTTTCCAGATATCTCTGGGAATAAGACGATCTTCTTCCCATTGATCAATGTTAGGTATTACTTCTTTTTTTAAAAAAGCTCTCAGACTTTCTCTAAATAGCTCATGTTCTTCGCTAAAATAATAACTCTTCATTGTATGCTTTTTTAAATTTTATACTGATTTTCCTTAATGAAATGTGTCGCAATTGTTCTTCTGTCTTCTATAATATTACGCACTGGTAATTGTAATAATTTATTGATTGCTTTAATAGTCATTAGTGCTATATCTCCCTCAGCAGAAGCTGAAACCACTTCTTTAACAGCAGTTTTAATATGACCAGCTGATGTATGCATGCATATAGAGCTCATAGCTTCTCGTATTTCCTTGTTCTTCTCTTGATTTTTTAGTGTTCTAAGGATTACTCCTTCCAAAATGTATACTTGCGTAATGATATCTGCCAAACGCGACAACACCTCCTGCTGTTCCTGAATGTCCTGTTGAAATTTTTGCATCACCTGACCACTAATAAGTATTGCCGATTTTTTACAATTCTCTAAAAAGTCTAATGCAAATTCTTTAAATGATTTATTACTATCCGCTGGTTTTAGATTACCAGATTGCAAATCCTGAAAGGCCTGCGTAGCAGATTGAATTAATGGCAGTTTTCCTTTAAGTACATATTTTAAGATGGTACCCGGTATCACTAATCTATTAATTTCATTAGTTCCCTCATAGATTCTGTTACCTCTAATGTTTCGATAATGGATAGAAATTTCACTTTCTCCAGAGAAGCCCATTCCTCCATGCATCTGTAAGGCTTCATCAACCACAAATTGCTCTACCTCCGATCCAAAAACTTTTATCATAGCACATTCTGCAGCGAATTCCTGGGCCACCTTTTGCTTAGCTCTAAGTGGGTCTAATCCTTCTACAATAAATTCATCATAAACATTATCCATATCACCTCCCAACCGATTCCACCCGGATTCTATAGCGTAAATATCAATAGCCATCTTGGCAATCTTTTCCTGAATGGCTCCAAAAGATGAAATCGTCTTTTTAAATTGTACTCGTTGATTAGCGTATTGTACTCCTAATCTAAAAGCTCTTTTACCGATTGCAGATCCTGCAACACCTATCATCAAACGACCCATATTAAGTGCGTTCATTGCAATCTTGAACCCCTTATTTCTTTCACCCAAAAGGTTTTCTACAGGTACTTTTACATTTTCAAAAAATACTTGCCTGGTAGATGATCCGTGTATTCCTAGTTTATTTTCTTCTACACCTAATTTTACACCCCATTCTTTTTCTACAATCAGGCAGGACAAGTTTTCATCTCCTTCGATTTTACAGAATACAGAAAATATATCAGCAAAACCTGCATTGGTAATCCACATTTTCTGACCATTCAAAATATAATGCTTTCCATCCTCACTCAAAGTAGCTTTAGTCTTTCCTGAATTAGCATCCGATCCTGCTCCGGGTTCTGTCAGGCAATAAGAACATTTAAGCTTACCTATGAGAATATCATCAAGGTATTTGTTTTTTTGGGCTTCAGTTCCATAAAAAAGAATTGTATTAACACCAAGTCCTCTTTGAACTCCTAATGTTTGTGAAAAAGAAAAACTATCTGACATAACCTCAGAAGCAACAAGATCAGTTTTAATGTCGCAACCCATACCACCGATACTTTCGGGAACGGAGATAGCCAAAAAACCTAACTCACCAAGCTTTTCAAGTATTTCAGGAGCAATTTCTGTACCTTCTTTACTATCAAAAACTTCCTTAAGAGGCTCAATTTCTTTATTTATAAAATCTCGAATTGCATCTCGAAGCATGTGTTGCTCCTCGGTATAATCCTCTGGAGTAAAAATTGTGTTTGGATCACTAGTTTTGATCAAAAACTCACCACCTTTAATTGTTTCTAATTTCGATTCCATAACTACATAAATGATTTAAGTACATTGGCTAAGCCCATCTTATCAAAACTTAAATGCTGAGCTCCATCTACCATCAAAGAAACTCCAGTGATATACTCAGCCATTGGGCTTGATAAAAAGGTTACTGCATTAGAAACATCCTCTACTTTTCCGAATCGTTTCAAAGGAATTGCTTTTTGAGCTTCCTCAAACATATCCTGAATCTGTTTCGGATAATTATCCAATCCACTAGATTCAATTATTCCAGGTGCCACGCAATTGATTCTTATATTAAAATCACTCCATTCCTGAGCCAGTGTTTTAGTCAAGTTTTCTACTCCTGCCCTAGCTGCTCCAGTATGAGCCATCCCTGGAAATCCACGGTATACTTCTGCTGTAATATTAACAATAACACCTTGTTTTTGAGGAATAAAAAAGGCATTTGCCATCTCACGAATCATAGAAAAAGTACCATTTAGATTATTGTTTATCACAGCATTCCATCCTTTATCGTTTATATATTCTGCTAATGCAGGGAACTGTCCTCCTGCATTATTGACAAGGATATCTAATCGCTTATATTTTTCTTTGATCATAGCAACTAATGACTGAATCTCCTCAGTTTTTCTGATATCACAAGCTTGATATGATAATTCTCCATACTCGGCTAATTGATCAGCAGCAGCTTTAAGTTGATCTTCCTTTCTGGAACAAATAATAACTTTTGCGCCAAGCTGTAGAAAATCTTGAGCAATCTGAAATCCAATACCAGATCTTCCTCCGGTTACCAGCGCTACTTTATCTTTAAATGTACCTGATTTCAACATAATTAAGCTTTTACTTTTTTAGGAATATTAAGCATTTCTCTTGCTTCTTCTATCGATGCAATTTCTCGACCTATCATTCTGGCAAGAGAAGCTCCTGCTTCTACCAGTTCTCCGTTAGATTTTGCCATATCTCCATTAGGTAAATAAAAGTTATCTTCTAATCCTACTCTAAAATTACCTCCCATTGCAGCTGCAATGGCAGAAAGTTGCCATTGCTTACGGCTAATCACTATAGATTGCCAAAAAGCACCTTCAGGAACTTGTTTTATCTGGTGCAATAGGTTTTCTGGAGTTGCAGGAATTCCTCCCATAACACCCATAACCAAACTATAACAAGCATTCTCGGGTAGTAATCCCATTTCTTTAAGTGGTTCAGCATTTCTGATATGACCAGTATCAAAGCATTCCATTTCCGGACAGATTTGATGCTCATTCATCATTTTTACCACTTTGATCATATCATCAAAAGAGTTTTCAAAAACACCATTCCATATAAATTGTTTTGCTCTTTTAGAAAAAATAGCATAATTCATACTTCCCATATTGAATGCGGCCATATCTGGTTTGGTAGCAGGCAAGTGTTTCAATCTATCTTCGATAGAAAGTCCAATTGCTCCTGTAGAATAATTAATAATTACATCCGGACAGTGTTTTCTAACCTCTTTTGTAATTTCCTCGAACACTTCTGTTCTCCAACTCGGCATTCCGTTATCTTCTCTAGCATGTATATGAACTATAGCAGCTCCTGCATCTACAGCTCTTTTTGCTTCTAGCCCCAATTCCTGTGGCGTATAAGGAATATCAGGGCAATGTGTTCTGTTAGTCGCCGCTCCGGTTAGCGCAGCAGAAAGAATCATTTTCTTAAAAGCCATAATTTTTCAGTTTATTAAACTACTACTAATATTTTTATTTATTTGATTTTCAATTAAACACATCTCATTACAATTTAAAAATATCCCTTTGACTAAACCCTATGTTCATTTTCTTTGCTCGCCCAAAGAAAACGAACCAAAAGAAAAGGCGCTTTTTTCAAGGCATTTTTTAGCATAGCTAAAAACCGAATTTATTTTGCTAAAATCTTTCCAAGGTTTCAAAATTTTTTAACGCAAAATAAATTCTACGCTGGTGAAAAAAGATTTCTCAAAGCCCTGCTTTGGAACGTTAACTTACCTATCGGATAAATTACTATTTTATTCTCCTGTCCAAACAGGTTGTCTCTTTTCTCTAAAAGCAAGTAATCCTTCCTGACCATCTTTGGAACCAACCGTTTTCTGAAGCATTTCCATAAGGTATTGGTGTTTAGATTCCTGCTTATTAATGGTATCTAAAGCTTCTAACCCAAGTCTAATAGCAGTAGGAGAATTTGCTTTGATTTCGTTAAGCAAAGTATTGATCGTATTATCAATCGTTTCTGGAGTAGTGATATGCGTAATAAGTCCATAGTTTTTGGCATCACTTACATCCAAATCATAACCCCGAATACACCAATCCACAACAATTCGTTTTGGCATGATCTCCAGCAACGCAGCCATTACCTGAAAAGGAAACAAACCTCTCTTAACTTCTGGTAGTCCTAGCTTAATTCCTTCATTACAGATCACATAATTTGCCCCTGCAAGGAAAAAAAAACCTCCAGCAAGTACCTTCCCTTGGACTTTGGTAATTACAGGTTTATGAACTTTATTAAACAGTTCGCCTATAAGTACTTCTCCTTTAGCTCGTGGAATTGATGAATCAAATTCTCCAACCATTCCCATAAAAGCTTTAAGATCTGCTCCTGCACAAAACACATCTCCTTCTGCATCAATCACTATAGCCCTAATATTACTAGTTTGTTTAGCAAATTGCATAGCAAAAGCAATTTCTTGTACCATATGTGGATGCAATGCATTTTTCTTTTCTGGTCGATCTAATGTAAGTGTCAAGATGTGATCTTCAACCTTTAGTTTTATAAAGGCAAATCTTTGATCTAGCGCATCCTGAATGAGTTTGTTATCAAAAAAATCCATAATTAGTTTTGATTAATTTTTAGGAGTAAAAAACCTGCTTCGACATTATTTCCTTCTTCGACATAAACCTCTTCTACGGTTCCATTTTCGTTTGCTAAAAGAATATTTTCCATTTTCATAGAAGAAATTACAATTAGAGGATCCCCTTCTTTTACTTTATCTCCTTCTGAAACATGAATTTTTACAATTTGAGAAGGTATCGGAGATTCATACCCTCCTTTTACAACTTCTTTTTCCTTTACAGGGAAACGATCTTGTCTGGTCATCTGAACATTTCCAATAGTAGCAGTATGCACAAAATAATCGTTGCCTTCACTAAATACCGTATAATCCTTCTGAATACCATTAATGCTAAAACGAGCTTTGTCTTTAACTACCTCTACTATTTCTGCAGTAAATTCTTGATCATTTACAAGCAATGTAAAGTTCTGGTTTTCATATTTATATTGTACCATCAGCTTTTCCCCATTAATTATAAATATCTCTTTTTGGTATTCATAAAAATTACTTCTCCATCCTGACGGAAGACTTTTTAAAACTCCTCTGGAACTCTCTCTATCATGCCAACTATGAAGTGTAATTACTATTGCTATTTCTTGAATACGTACTTTTGATAAGCTATGTATTTCTGAAAGATTAATATGTTCATCAATAAAATGTGTATTATAATCTCCATTTTTGAAATCCTTATGCTGAATAAGAGTTTGTAAAAATGACTGATTCGTTACAGTGCCTAAACAAATCATTTGCTGAAGCGCATAGCCCAATTTTGAATGCGCTGATAGTCTATCTTTATCTTTTACAATGATTTTAGCAATCATCGGATCATAAAACATAGAAATCTCTGATCCAGACTCAATAGCAGATTCTACCCGAAGCCCTTCTATATCAGGAAAATTAAATTGATGAACGGTTCCGGTAACAGGGGCGAAATTATTTGCTGCATCCTCAGCATACAATCTGGCTTCAATTGCATATCCATCTGCTTTTACATCTTCTTGCGAAATCTGTAAAGGAAGTCCCTGAGCAGATTCTATTTGCATCTGCACTAAATCAAGACCTGTAATGGCTTCGGTAACCGGGTGCTCAACTTGCAATCTGGTATTTACCTCCAGAAAATAAAAATCTCCAGTTTTATCATCAAAAATGAATTCTACTGTTCCTGCATTATCATAGTTTAATGCTTTGGCAGCTAAAACAGCAGCTTCCCCCATGGTTGCTCTCAATTCTTCGGTCATTATCGGAGAAGGGCTTTCTTCTATGACTTTTTGATATCGCCTTTGTATGGTACATTCTCTTTCCAACAGATGAACAACATTACCTTGCTGATCTCCAAAAATCTGAAATTCAATATGTCTTCCTGATTCGATATACTTTTCAATCAGTAATTCATCATCTCCGAAAGCATTTTTAGCCTCGCGTTTTGCAGAAATGATTGCATTTGCAATTTCTTTTTCTTCATAAACAATTCTCATCCCCTTTCCTCCACCTCCGGCGGTAGCCTTTAGTAGTACTGGAAAGCCGATTTTTAGTGCTTCGGTTTTTAGAATATCCTCGGATTGATCTTTTCCTTTATATCCAGGTATTACAGGAACACCTGACTCTTCCATAATAGTTTTAGCCTGTGACTTAGATCCCATTGCTTCGATAGCTTGGGAATTTGGTCCTATAAAAATGATGTTAGCTTCTTCGCATTTGCGGGCAAAAGAAGCATTCTCGGATAGAAACCCATATCCCGGGTGTATTGCATCAGACCCTGAACGTTTTGCGGCTGCAATAACTTTATCTTGATCCAGATAGGAGTTTGCCGGTTCTGAAGCTCCAATGTAGATACTCATATCCGCCTGCTTAACATATGGAGCATCTTTATCTGCATCAGAATATACTGCTACACAGGTAATTCCTATTTTCTTACATGTTCTGATTACTCTAGAGGCAATTTCACCTCTATTGGCAATCAGTATGGTACTAATCTTCTTCATATATCTTTATAATCCTAGTGTCTCCAGACACCATAGCTATTTGTTCCCTTTATTTCCTGACTATATAAAACTGCAAGAGAGAATCCTAAATAATTTCTTGTTTCTTTAGGGTTAATCACTCCATCATCCCATAACTCTGATGTTGCATGCCAAGCCGAAGATTTTGCCTCTGCTTCGGCAATAAGCATAGCTTCAATCATTTTGGCTTGTTCTTCATCATATGGTATTCCTTTTGCCTCTGCAGAGGACTTTTGAATGATTTTCATCACACCTGCCAGTTGCTGCGATCCCATAACTCCGATTTTGGAATTAGGATAGGTAAAAAGGAAATTCGGTTCATAAGATCTACCATTCATACCATAGTTTCCTGCCCCAAACGAAGAGCCTATCATCAAAGTAATAGAAGGCACTTTACTATTAGAAACTGCATTGATAAGCTTAGCTCCATTTTTTATAATTCCTCCTTCTTCATACGCTTTCCCCACCATATAACCTGTAGTATTCTGCAAGAATAGTAATGGGATATTTTTCTTGTTCGACAGCTGAATAAACTGTGCTCCTTTATTTGCTGATTCTGAGAAAATCACTCCGTTATTGCCTAGAATCCCTACGGGATATCCATGTATTTTTGCCCAACCGCAAATCATTGTATTACCATATTCTGATTTGAATTCTGAAAATTCTGAACCATCGGTAATCCGCATAATCAATTCTCTAACATCAAAAGGTGTCTTGATATCTACAGGAACTACCCCCAGAATCTCATCAACATCAAAAAGTGGTTCTTTAATCGGTGAATCTGGGATCAAATGCGGGTTAGGTTCTGGAATGAATTCCATGATCTCTCGAGCTATTCTTATGGCATCCAATTCATCTTCTGCCAGATAATCCGAAACTCCTGAAACTCTACTATGCATTTCTGCTCCACCCAATTCCTCATCAGTAGCAACTTCATTAGTTGCCATTTTCACTAATGGAGGCCCGGCAAGAAATACTTTTGCAGCTTTTTTCTGAAAAATTGCATAATCAGACATTCCTGGAATATAAGCTCCACCTGCTGTGGCATTACCAAAAACTACTGATATCGTTGGAATTCCTAATTCTGATCTTCTTGTAATCTCTCTAAACCCTTCTCCTCCATAGTTAAAAATCTTAGCTTGATCAGGAAGGTTTGCTCCTCCGCTCTCCACCAGATTTATGGAAGGGAGCTTACATTCTCGTGTGATCTGACCTATTCTAAATCCTTTAAAAACCGTTGCATAATCTACCGATCCTCCTTTTCGGGTACCAACATTAGAATTGATCATACATAATTTTCCATGTACTACTCCGATTCCTGATACATTAGTCCCACCAGCTCCAAATCCTCCTTTATTCTGCAATCCTGCCAAAGGTAAGAGCTCTAGAAACGGACTATCTCTATCCAGCAAAAGTTCTATACGTTCTCTGGCCAATAATTTATCACGGCTACGAGCTCGATTTATGGATTTTTCGCTGCCTTGAAAACGGCTTTCTTCTAAATACTCTTCTAGTTTTTCAACTAATTTAAGCATCGCCTTTTTATTCTCTTTGAAGGAAGCACTGGCTGTATTAATATTAGATTTTAATGCCCTCATTTATTGTACTTCTTTAATTTCTTTTCTTACTAAAAACTGCTGAATTCCATAAGGAACCAAGCCAGATATTCTATACAGTATTCTCATTTTCCAACCACTAACAACAAAGTCTTTATGCTTTATAAAACCGTTCCAAACGTCTTTTGCTACTTCTTCTGATGTAGTAGTTGCCAAGCCACTAAAAGTTTTCAGCTTATCCATTTTACCAGCTTTTCTGAAATTAGTATTCTTTATGGCAGCTGGGCATACACACATTATTTTGACATTAGACTTAAGAATTTTTAGTTCTTCATTTACACTTCGACTAAAATGATTCACAAAAGATTTTGTAGCACCATAAGCACTTAGTTTTGGTGTCGGCTGGAAAGAAGTATTAGAGCTAATATTGATAATAGTTCCCTCGTCTTTATGCAACATATCTTTTAAAAAAAGTCTAGTCATTTTGTATACGTTGACCACATTAAGTTCAATCATATTTAACTCACGATCGATGTCTATATCACTACTAAATCCAAAAGTTCCAAAACCAGCATTATTAATCAATACATCAACATTCCATTGATTTTCTTTTACCCAATTGTATACTTTTACTGCCGAGTCTGATGATGATAGATCTAATACAAGTGAATCGATATTACAATCCGGAATTTCTGATCTTAATTTTGATATGGCAATATCTATTTCTTCTTTTACAAGAGAAACCCATAATAATTGATATCCTGCATTGGCAAAGTGTTTAGAAATGGAAAAACCAATTCCACTAGATCCTCCCGTTACAAGAACTGTTTTACCTATAGCCATATCACATTCTTTTCGTCGTTATGCCAATCCAGAAAATGTTTCCCAAATTGGTTGTCTATTTCTCCTCTTCTTATTTTAAGTGTTGGAGTCAATAGTGCATTTTCAGTATTCCAAACTTTAGAATCAACAATAATCGTAGACACCCGTGTATAATTAGCTAAACTTCTGTTAAGCGAAACTAGTGTGTTCTCTAAAGATGATTCTATTTCTTCTTTTTTAGCAGATTGTGCTACTTCTGAAAGGTTCACTATTGCAATAGGCTGGGGTATTCCTAGCCCTGCAATACAAACTTGTTCAATCAACTCATTCTTTTCTATTTTTTCTTCTAACGGATTTGGAGTAATATACTTTCCTTTGCTAGTTTTAAATGCATCTGAAACACGTCCAATAATTTTTAGAAAACCATTTTCATCATAGGTTCCTTTATCTCCGCTATGAAGCCAGCCATCTTTTAATACTTTTCCCGTTAAATCAGGGTCTTTATAATACCCCGTCATCATATATGGTGATTTCATGAGTACTTCTCCAGTTTTAGGATCAATTTTTACTTCACAACCCGGAACTGGTTTCCCCACAGAATCTGTCGGAGCATCTTTCATTGGTGTATTTGTGATCGAGCCACAAACTTCGGTCATACCATAGGCTTCTATAAGATGTATTCCAAGTTGTTTATACCATTCTTTAAGATACGCAGGAGTTATTGCCGATCCTGTAGCTACTACTTTGGCATTAGCCACACCCAAACCATAACGAATCTTCTTTTTTATGATTCCAGACAGCACAGGGATTTTAAATAATAATCTTTGTTTTTTAAGAGATAGTTTATTTACCACCGCCAAATAAAATTTTGTCCAAATCCGTGGTACTGCAAAAAATATAGTTGGTTGAGTATCTTGCAGATTTTTGGCAAAGGTTTCAATACTTTCTCCAAAAGAGATAGTTCCTGCCATCATCAAGGCCACAGCATAAACTCCAATCTTTTCTGCCACATGATTTAAGGGTAGGTATGACAACAATTTTGGGTTCGGATAATTCGCAATACCAATCCAATCATTATCATTATCATCTTTAATAATGTTCACAGGAGTCTTATGTATATGCATTGCTCCTTTTGGCGTTCCAGTAGTACCGGAAGTAAACATAATTGTCCAAAGCTCATCCGGATCAGGAATATATCCCTGAGCTAATGGTTCATTTTCTGAAACTAAATCATCCCAAGGTAATCCCTGAGTAATTTTAACATTCCCTTGATAATACGGAAATCGTATAATTTGAGTATTATCTGGTATTTCCTGATCATGATCTGACCATTCTTCTAACTTTCCAACAAAAACCGCTTTAGCATCTGAAAGATTTAGAACTTGACCTAATTGAGTGGCAGAAAGATTATAATACAACGGGACAGAAACAAATCCTCCCATCATAATAGCCAGATCTGTAAGTATCCAGTGGTAACAATTTTTAGAATATATAGCGACGTGGTCCCCTTTTTTTAATCCTAATTTTTGTAATGCATTGGTCATTCTAGATGCCTCATTGTAGGCATCAAGAAAAGTCAAAGTTTTCCATTTATCTCCATATGGTTGTTTTAGAAAAGGGTGGTTAGGCTTTTCTTTAACCCAATGATAGAAGTATTCCGGAAGAGAATCATAATTTGGAAAACTTACACTACTCATAGTATATAAATTAAAACGTTAAATAAGAATCCATATTCTGATCAAATTTTTCTCCCATACTCGCATGATAATCATCACCAAAAAACTTCTTGAATGATGCTAATCCTTTTTCAGTAAGATGTGGTAATAACAAACTCCAGATAACCTTCTCCCCATCATCTTTTGTTTTATCTCCTCTAATTGCTTGCTGTGAAGGCCAAAAAAACATCATCATCCAAGAGGTGAGCACCAAATTTTTGTAGACTCCAGGAACCGGTTCTGGCCTCATATTTCCCAATTGAATAGAAAACGCAATCGCTATTTCTATATCTTTCATCATTTTTTCACAAAGTATTTTCATTTTAGGAGCAATCAACGGATGTTTTAATACCTGATTATCATGAAAAATGAAGGAGTATTCCTTTTGTAATTTATAGTAGTGTTGGGCGTCATTGTGCAAATTCTGAAAAGAAGGTATACTTTTCTCTTCTCTAACATTAATTAACTTATTCCACAACTGCTCTGTTAGCTCTTTTAATAATGACTCTTTATCCTTAAAATGATAAGTCATATTACCTCTGCTCATATCCAAAGATTTTGCTAACTCAAATAAATTGACAGCACCATATCCTGATTTATTAAAGGTCTTAAGAGCCTGATCCAGTATTCTTTCTTTCGTCGCCATCTTACTTTTTTCCATAAAAATAAATATTTATTTTACATAATTGAAAATAATTTTAGTCATTTATGACTATTTAACATTTCGAACGCCCAACACCATTAGCCTTAACAGCTGTTAGCCAACTATTTAATAGGTTTTTGTTCGATTTTAAAACTGTCCAGAAAAACTATTGCTTTATTTCGATTCTTCGTTTTAATTCATTGGCCTTTTCATCCAAAACTGTAATTACATGCTTGCCTGGTTTGGGAAGTATTGGCATTTCATGAAATTGAGTGGTAGTCCCTACAAATTGATTATCAACATACCAAAACACCGAAGTTTCGGGATTAGTATGTGCTATTTTCAAGATTACTTCGTTTGTCTTTCCATCAAAATCTTTTGGTAAATACACGCTTCCATTTCCCTTAGGGAAAATAAAATCCATTCTATCTTCCGTCTCTTTTATACAATCTTGTCGATAGGGTGGTAAGGTTCGATAGTCGGCATTATTTGTTTTATAAAAATATGCTTGTAGCGGAGGGAGTACAAACCAAGGCTCATGGGCAATATCAGCTACCGATTCACAGGAAGAATTTACACGATATTGTTTTGCAACATCTAAATGTACTAGTTGATGAAAAGGACAAGGCTTTGTACTAGCTCCGGATACAGGAATGTATTGTGCTTTTTTAGGACATTCTGTCCCAGAAAGAAAACCACTGGTTTCGCAAATTGTTACTTCTACTAAGTCATCATGTGGTATTGGAAACCATGTAGAGTTTGGCATTAAATTAAAAACATCAAATAAAACAGGTGCGGCTGCGTTCAATCCTGTTAATTCAGGTCGACCTTCTCCATCAGCATTACCAATCCAAACTCCTACTACATATTTTTGACTGGTGCCAATCGCCCAGGCATCACGATTACCAAAACTGGTTCCTGTTTTCCAGGCAATCTCCCTAGAAGAATCGTAGAACTCCCAAGCTTCATTTCCTTCAGGTCTATTTACTTTTTTCATAGCTTCAAAAGTAAGCCAGATACTACCTGCTCCAAAAAGCGTTTTTTGCCGATTTTTTTTACCAAAATTCACTTTTTTATCTCCTAACAGAATAGGTTCTGTGAATTCATTCTCAAAATATTCGCTGGATGTGGCTTGATAATGATTTAGTGTTCCTGCAAGACCCGCATAAGTTTTGCAAAGATCCCAAAGACTACCTTCTGCTCCACCAACAATCAATGATAACCCATAATGATCGGCACTATATTTTATATCTTTTATCCGAAACGCATCTAATTCATCCCTGAAACGCTGTAATCCATATTGCTGAAGTAATCTAACAGCAGGAACATTGAGAGATCTTGCTAAAGCGCGATTCGCAGGAACCGCTCCGCTAAAACTTTCATCATAATTCTGAGGATTATATCCAGCAATAACCGTAGGTACATCAGACACTAATTGTTCGGGAAACAATTCTCCTTTATCCATCATAGCAGCATACAATAGAGGTTTCAGAGTACTACCAGTACTTCGTGCTGCCTGAATAATATCTACATCCTTTTGATGATTCTTATCCGTAGGAGCATTACCAACATAACTCAACACTTCACGAGTATCTACATCTAATACCAGAACTGCCATATTGTGTACTTCATTCTGCCTCAGTACTTCATAATGCTGTTTGACAATTTGACTTACCTGTTTTTGCAGTCGTACATCGATCGTAACTTGTAACCTCTTTCCGGATTGTTTCTTTGCTAATAGATCTAAAACCTGTTGTGTATTTTTAGGTAATCCAAAGGGTTTTTGAGGAAGGCTTTCACTAATAGATAACTCATACGTCAAGGAATCAATAGTCTCTTGTTCTAATAATGTTTTTAGTAGTCTATTTCTTTTTTGCTTTAAACGTATTTGATTCTTTCCGGGATAAATTAAAGAAGGAGCATTGGGTAATACTGCAAGTGTAGCACTTTCTGCCCAAGATAACTGATGTGCAGGTAAGCCAAAATACCGCCAAGCTGCCATATCTATCCCTACTACATTACCTCCAAAAGGTGCATGAGAAGCATATAGTCTTAAAATTCTTTCTTTTGAAGCTCTAAATTCTAATCGAGTAGCTAGAATGAGTTCTTTTAACTTTTCGAAATACGTTCTTTTTTTTCCTTTTCGCGATAAGCGAATAACTTGTTGAGTCACTGTGCTTCCTCCACGAACTACTTTGCCTGCTTTTATATTATCCCTAATAGCTTCAGCCATTGACACAGGGTTAAATCCAAAATGATGATAAAACTGCTGATCCTCAAAAGCTATAATACACTTTTTAAACTTTTCGGGAACACTATCTGTTTCAGGAAAACGCCATTGACCATCTCTGGCAATTTTTGCGCCTAATAATTCTCCTTTTCTTGTCTCAATAACTGTTGCTGTCGGATCCTTAAATAATGGCTTGGGCAGTGAAAAATAATACCAAATAAGCATTATTCCCATCAAGATAAACCGTTTAGGGTTAGATTTTATGTAGTTTTTAATTTTTTGAAACACAATAGTATATAATAATTATGTAAGTCTACTAAAATTAATTGATACCACCTTATCACGTGTGTTAAACAAATTTCATTATTCCAAAGCATTATTTTCAGGGAAAAATTGTTACTCAATTACAGAAAACCGATTATTTTATTACGTAATAAACTTAATTTATTGTGTTTTTATTCCAGTAAATCCCATAATTTCATTAAATTATAAACCTCTTAACTCCTTTTTAATTAAGTTTTCCCCCTAGATCAACTCAAAATAATAATATGAACAATATCATAAAACAGATTGTCAGCATAAATGTTTGATTGATCAAGGCTATGAATTTTTGAAAAAAATAATTGTATTGAAAAAGATTATAGTATTCATATTTGTATGTGCACTACCTTTCACTTTTTTTTCGCAGGATAATTCTGCCTTTATAAAAAATGACAGTATAGATGCATTATTAAAAGCTTCTAGTGACCTAAAAGCTAAAAATAACATGTATGAAGCCTTAGAAAAAGCATTCAAAGCCGTTGATTATGCTCATAAATTAAAGAATGATTATTACATCTCCTATTCATATTTTATGATGGGAATTATTCAGTATGAAATAATTGATTATGAAAACGCCAAAAAACACCTTTTAAAATCTTTAGAATACACCAAACAAGCAAAAGAAAAAAAACTTCTTCCTTACATACTACATAATTTGGCAAATATCTATTATGATAATAATGAACTTGAAAACGCAGTAGTATTTTACAAAAGAGCAATAGAATTAGGAAAGCAAAATCCGGAAACTGGATATCAAACCCCATTAAATAGTCTTATCTGGACTTATATGGATCTAAACAGGTATGATCAGGCTGCTATTCATCTCAAAGAGTCAGATAGTATTGATCAGTTTGTCCCAGATAGTATAGAAGCCAACAAAAGTTCTCTGTATATGCTTAAGGGGAGAAATTATGCCCATCTTGGAGATATCGAAAAAGCCGAAAAAAGCTATGAAGAAGCACTAAAAATATTAGAAAGACAGCCTTATTGGCCAAAAGGAAAAAGTTACTTATATCAATATAGATCTGAAATGTATGAAGATATTGGCGAATATGCCAAAGCGGTAGTAGATCTTAAGCTGTTGCAAGAAAACGATCGTAAAGTTTTTGAAAATGCCAAATTAAAAAATACTGAAATTGCCAAAATTCGATTTGAAGTTGATGAATATGAACGCAAACTGGAAGTCTCCGAAAGAGAGAAATCATTATTGCAAGATATAGCCAAGAATAATAAAATAATCATTTACATTTCGTTAGCTGGTCTTGTTTTATTAATTGGAGCCGTATTCTTTTATTATAAAAGCTATGAATCAAAAAAGAAATCTAGTAAAATTCTTGAATCTAAAAATATTGAATTAAATGAGGCCAAATCACAAGCGGAAAAGCTTAGTAAAGTTAGGTCAAAATTTATCTCTACAGTAAGTCATGAGCTTAGAACACCACTCTATGGTGTGGTTGGGATCTCCTCTCTTCTATTAGAAAATAATACTTCTAAAAATGACAAAAAACTTCTTAACTCTCTTAAGTTCTCTGCTGATTACTTACTTGATTTGGTAAATAAAGTTCTAAAAATAAGCAAAATAGATGCTGAGCAAACTGATTTGATTAAAACACCAACCAATCTGTGTTCATTGTCTCAGAACATATTACAATCGTTTGAATATCAGTCTGAAAAAAAGGAAAATGAGTTACTATTTGATTATAATAAAAATATTCCCAATCAATTAGATATTGATGCCTTACGGATATCTGAAATACTAATTAATTTGATAGGAAATGCTATAAAATTTACTTCTAAAGGAAAGATTTGGCTTAGGATCAAATTATTATCTATAACCTCTAAAACCGTTTGTATTAGATATGAAATAGAAGATACAGGTATCGGAATCCCTGATGATCAAAAAGATTATATATTCGAAGAATTTTCTCAAGCCGGAACCGTATATGATAATAAACAAGGAACAGGTTTAGGTTTATCTATCGTAAAAAACTTACTGGAAATGATGGATAGTAAAATTCATTTTGAAAGTAAAAAAGGAGTGGGTTCTAAATTCTATTTTAATTTAGACTTGGAAATTTCTGAAAATGCTGATATAACAGATAATAATATTGATTCTCAGGAAAGCTCTAATACTATCTCGGCAAACATACTAGTTGCAGAAGACAATAAAATCAATCAATTGGTTACTAAAAATTTATTAAAACTTATTGGTTGTGATTGTGTAATGGTCGAAAATGGTTTTGAAGCAGTAGAGGCATTAAAAAGACAATCATTTGATCTAGTTCTTATGGATATTAATATGCCTGTACTTGATGGAATGCAAGCCACTATTAAAATTCGAAAATTTGATGATACTACTCCAATCATTGCTTTAACAGCCTCAGAGCTAAGTGAAGTACAAGATGAATGTTTAAATGCAGGAATGAATGATCTTTTAAACAAACCATTAAATAAAATTAATCTCAAAGCGGCAATTCTTAAAAATCTTGCTTTGAGAAATCCTCAAACCGGAACCTAAAACGCTAAGATTTCAGGCGATTTTAAATACCCATTCTAATTCTTAGTATTAACAATACTTTTCAGCACGTTATATACTAATTCTGTAGATGAAGCTAAATATTCAAAATTTATAGTTTCATATGTATCTTTATGTGAATGATAAAACGGTGTGGTATCATTATGCTCATACTCCTCTGTAATACCAATAGCTTTAAATCCAACCTCCCTAAAAGCTTGATGATCTGTAGAATTCACCTCGGTAACATAAATGGGAATATTAAATTTCTCTGCCTGGGTAGTATAAATTTTCTCAAGTTCTCTTGTTGGTAATTCTAATTCTATTGCTTTATCGTTATCTTCATCCCACCCCATTTGATCTATCGTATGCACTGAATGTATATTAAATCCCTCTTTTTTGATATATTCTGCAAATGCTCGACTACCGATAAGACCCCATTCTTCTTGATCAAAGAATACTAATATGATACTTTTATCTCTTTTGCTTACTTCATTAATTTTTTTAGCAATACTATATGCCATAGCTACACCAGTAGCATTATCGTTTGCTCCAGGACAATTTTGTACAGAGTCAAAATGTGCTCCTAAAATTATGAACTCATTGCTATTTGTTGTAGAAGGAATAATCGTATATGTATTTTCCCCATTAAAAGACTCAGGTTGCCTATCTGGATAAGGATTCTTAAATGTATAAGAATGTTCTTTGACCTCTAGAGAAAGGTTTTTAATCTTTTCGTTAAGATAAGTTCTTACTATTTTTCTCTCTTCTTCAGTATATCTACTCTCTAAGGTATTGCCTTGATATTTAGTTTCGCCAGTAAGTATAGATACTATTTCTTTTTGTTCTTCGATCAAAGTGTTTTGACAGAAAACATTTATAATATTACTGCTAAAAAACAGTAACGTTAGTATTGCCTTGTTCATATATTAAGTGCTGGGATCAAACCAAAATTGACTTATAGTGATGCACGGTTGGAAACGGATCATAAAAGTGGTGTAATAATTTTTTCCACTCTTGGTATTCCCGAGATTGCCTAAATCCTACTTCGTGGTCCTCAATAGTTTCCCATTCAACTAAAAGTAAGTATTTATCATCTTCTTCAACACACTTTAGGATATCGTGTTTAATATAGCCACTCATAGAAGAGATTATCTTTTGTGCTTCTTTAAAAGTTTCTTCAAAAACTTCTGACTGATCTGGTTTTATTTGTAAAACTGCTTGTTCTAATATCATTATTTTTTCTAAAATATTTTCTTATTCTGGATTACAGCTACGCTGAAATCACAAAATCATCATTATTCTCTGCCAACTATTATATCTAATTCACCACCTCAATCCATTTTCCTTGTGTTCTCACCACATATTCGTTATCATACATAGCTTCACATTGGATTCCCGGCAAGTAATATTTCCCTAAATAAGAAGCATTTAGTAAAAGCGTAACAGTTTTGCTTTCCTTACTTTTTAAGTCAAAGTAAAAATTCACTCTATCATCACGAATATCAGTATACGTAACTTTGTTTGCTTTAAATGATCCAAAATCTGTAAATCGTGTATTTACTACCTCCCATCCAGATGGAAAAATCTCGGTTAATGCAATATCCTTAACCTTATCATTTGTAGTATTAGTGATGGTCACCTCTGCAACAAAATCCATTCCTTGAGTTAACTGAGCTACATTCAAAATTTTCCCATCCCTTGTTTTATAATCAATAATTGCTTTGAAATTACTCTGAATGACCTTTTCCTCACCTACCGGAAGAATTCCACTAGTAGCCAATTGCACAAAAATGGTATTATCTTTATTATTCTTCAACACCAGTTTGTTACCTTTTAGGATAGCCAACTCTCCAGATGTTGATAACGTTTTATTGGTATTAGCGGTATTGGATTTTCCGTTTAGGGTATAATTGACATTAATTCCTTTTCCTCCTACATATTTAGCATATTTTGCCATGGCCATCAATGCATATGAAGTAGTCTGGGTGCTATACCATCTCTTAGATGAAAGTTCTTTGGCTAGGCTTTCAGCAAGTTTTTGTGCTTTTACTTTTTGATCAAGCAACACCAATGTTTCTAATGCCATGGCTTTGTTACGCGTAGTTGATCCATAGGTATAATAATATTTTCTAATCGAAGGTTGAAAATCGATATTAGCGAGATTCAATAGTTTATTTGCCGCATTCTGTTGCCCAGCTAATCCATAGGCTGCAGCCAATCTTAGTTTAGCATTATTTGACAAATCAGAAGTTTCTCTCAGACGATTCATTGAAGCCATATCCGGACTACCTGCCAATGCCAAGGTATATAATCTATAAGCCTGAGCAAGATCATTATTCCCGCTTCTCCAACGTTTGGCTTGCTGTTGCTGATAACTAATCCAATTACTTTTAAAACCAATTGGAAGTACATACCCCATTTTATTAGCTTCTAGTAAATAATGCCCCGCATATGTTGTACCCCAATCATTTGGATTACTGTATCCTGGCCAATAGGACATCCCCCCGCTAGGCTGGATAAAACGTTTTAATCTATTGATAGCAGCTTCCATATTATATTGAATCTTCTTTTGTTTTTCTGAAGACAAATCAAATATTTCACCTAAGTACAACTGTGGAAAAGCTCCTGAAGTAGTTTGCTCTACACAACCATGTGGATATCTTATCAAATATTTTAATCTCCCCTCAAAATTCATTGGTGGCAATGATGAAAACTCTATAGTTGCACTATTGCTTCCATCTACTCCAAAGGCTGCAAAATCTATTTCCTGTTGACTATTTGGTTCTAAAACAATCGAACTAACTTCTGTTGTCATAGGATTTGGATTCACAATATCTATTGGGATACTGTAAGATGCTTTTTCACCATTTCCGCTAGCTACCACTTCAATATCTGTAATAGAAGCTCCTTCAATGACTTCTATGTCAAAATATACCATCTTTTCATCGGGTTGCGTAAAAGAAAGTTTTTGAGTTGCATCTCCAACAACGGTAAATCCTTTATTAGGCTTTAAAGTGACATTGACATTTTTCACTTTGTTTTCCATAGCAAAAACAGTTACCGGAATCGTAACTTTTTCGCCTGGAGTAATCTTTCGAGGAATCGAAGTCAATACCATCAATGGTTTACGAACTGGAGTTGTCTTGTCGGTACTGCCATAAGCAGCTTTGGCTGCATCAGATGCTACAATCATTGTACGAACAGATCCGATGTATTTGGGTATTTTAATCTGATGTGCTCGTGTTTCACCTTGCTTCAATTCAAAAGGCCCTTCGTATACTACCATAGGCTTAAAACGGTTGGCTTTTTTGGATTTACTTCCTCCAGCTTCAGCATCTCCACCTATCGCAAACACTTGATTAATACTTCCGCCATAGGCGCCAATTACATCATCATATATATCCCAGGTTTTTACTCCCAGAGCTTCGCGTGCATAGAAACTATTCCACGGATTTGGAGTTTTGAATCTAGTAAGATCCAACAAGCCTTCATCGACGATTGCTATCGAATAGGTCATTGCTTTGCCATTATTTTCACCCACTTTTAGTGTTATAGTTTTTTCTGGTCTCAGTACATCGGGCATGGTTAGCTTAGGTTGTACTTTCGTATTCGGATCTTCCACTGAAATCGGTATAACTCCATACAGTCGAATTGGTAAATCATTTGCAGTAGATGCATGGGGTTGTAATAGTGTAATATGAATATATACATTAGGCGTATAGAGTTCATCAATTTGTAGCTCGAACTTAGTTTCATTCTTTTGAGGAATTACCCATTCAGAATATAACACTTCTGTTCCATTCTCTACTGTTACCAGGGCTCTCCCTCCTTCACTAGATGGAAAAGTTACCGTAGCCTTTTCTCCAACATTATAAGTTTTCTTATCTGTAGAAAATAATAACATTGTCGCGGCTGATGGATCTCCTTTTCTGGATCTTCCTGCCCAGCCAGGCCAATCAATGTACATTGTTTTTCCAGTCGCATGTCCTCCATTTGGATCCACAACACGAACCAGATACCTTCCCCAATCCGGATATTTTAATTCAAAATTAAAATCAGCTTTTCCAGCATTATTGGTATTGACTTTAGTTTTAAAAACTTGTTCTCTATAAGAACTTCGGTTATAGGAAGACAAATTATCTTCTGAGGTATCCCACCACCATCTCCACTTTACCTTGTATACATATACTTCTAAACCTTTAACTGATTTTGGGTTTCCTTTTTCATCAACAGATACTACTTCGAAGTTGTGTTTAGTATCAGTAAGCAGCATCCCACGCGCTTTATCACCTTTTGGAACATTTAGTCCAATATAAGTGTCATATGGAGAAAAATCTTTAGAAATCACATCGGTACTGAAATCCCCTCCATTTTCATATACTTTGGTAATAAAAGAAGCCTTGAGCATTCCGGCTGCTTGTTTATCTAAAGTGGGTTTTAAATTAAAACTAGCTTTTCCTTCTGAAGAAATTTTACCATTAAACACCTCTTTTTCCTCAGTTCCGAACTTTCTGGAGGGATCATCAAAAGCATATCCAGGAAAAGTTTTGAAACTGGTTTTCATTGGTGTGAATCTTACATTAATATCAGCCTGAAGATTTTTGGCAACCGCACCGTGTAGCCACAACACTTCCAGATTTCCCTTTACATTATTATTGATTCCTAAAACCTCATCGTTAAAAGTAGTTTTAATCTTAAGACGATTTGGTTTTATGGTTTCTATTTTCAGAGTTTTAGTAAAACTTGCTCCTCCTACATTAACCTTGGCTTGCCAATTTCCGGTCGGTGCCTCATCAGAAGTATTGACAATGAACTTATAGAAATTATTAATTCCTTCATTTTTGGTTTCCTGATGAACTACTTTACCATAAGGATCTTTTAATTCGAATTTAACCGGATGTCCTTTTGGTAGTTTATTTGCATTATCGTTTAGCATAAAAGATAAAAACAAGGTGTCTCCAGGACGCCAAACTCCCCGTTCGCCATATAGATATCCTTTGATTCCTTTTTGTAATCGTACTCCCGAAACATCAAATTTGCTTACTGATAAAGCATTACCGTCATTTAATTTTACATAACTTTGTTGTTTTCCGGATTCTACAATAGCAAAATATGCAGGGCGATCACCATCAAAACCTGTCATCCCCTCAGCATCCGTAGTACTCACACCCATTTCTTGTTGCTGAAAATTATAGAAGGTTACTTTGGCATTAGGAATAGGACTGGTCGTCACGATATCATTAACTGCGACCATATAAGAATGGTTAAGCCCTTTTTTTACAACCACACCTAAATTAGATGCGAGTACATTTGCACTTATTTTTTTATTTCTGAAATATGAATTATGACAAGGATTATCTCTTTCATTCCAATCATAATCATAGTAGTAATCATCATCATAGTAATACTGAGAACTATCCCAAAAACTAGATTCCGGGGCTTCCTCATCATAATTATCTACTAATTCTTCAATCGAGGTATCATCAGCTGCTTGACCCTCACATTTATATAAAGAATATGCTTTTCTGTATTTTAGTTCTACTCTATAGATAGCTCCGGGATCTGGCGTAATGAGCTCTTTAAGATCAATAGCGAAAGCATTCCATTTACTTAAGTTCAAAGCAGAATTTTCTTGTAGATTGATTAGCTTCTTAGCAATCGGCCGAGCGACACTTCTAAGATTATTATTACCATTCAGATTATTGTTCTGTAAAAACTGAAGTACATTATTTTCATATACTTTTAGGATCTGAACTTCGACAGCGCGCAGATTTACAGTTTCGAAATTAAATTTTAGATTATCCGAAGTTGGCAGAATTACACCGCTTTGTAAAAATCGAATTTCCGGCTTTGGTTGCTGAAAAGACACATTTTCTGTGTAGGTATTCTTTAATTTATAATTATCCGTACTTCGGATTCCTTCAAAAACGGTTACCTCTAATGTTCCTTTGAGTTCTTTTTTAGGATAAACCTTCAAAACATTACCTGAAGCAGTATATTTTAAGTTTGTTGCTCCGGGTATAGTCACTAGTCCATTAAAGTTCTGATTTTTCTTTAATGGATCCGAAAAATTAATTTCCACATATTGTTTATCCACATTAGCAACTGAGACACTAATTACTGAGAAATTGTTTTTCCCAGGAATGAATAAAGTAGCCGAATTCTCGGTATCAATATCAAATTTTTTACCTGACCATTTAATTTCTACTTCAGAATCATCTTCGAATCGTTGAACACTATCTATTCTAAAACTAAATTGTCGACTTTTATCTGGGGACTCACTAAAATCAATTGATAACTCTTTACCTTTTTGGCTAGCTGTAATCAATTGTTTAGCTATTTCGAATTTCATTTGATCATTTGCACTGATCGTTCCATCGATATACTGCCAATCTTTGGTATACGATTGCATATTGTCTGTAATGACTGCAAATCGTTGTTTTAAGGTTTTTACACTAAAAACAAATTCCTCATCCAGATCATCTTTAAGGTCTTTTACTAAATCTTCGAGATTAAGATTAAAGGTGTAATCAGAATCCTGATCAAACCCTTCTTCGGGTTGAAAAGAAATGGTACGATTATTTATAGCGATAACTTTACCTTTTACTCTCGGTGAAACCGTTAATATATTTTTTGATAACTGCTGATTATCATCCCAACCTGCTACAGGACTCTGTAATACTACAAATACATTATCATGCACAGAAATTACTCCTGAGGATACATCAGAGATATACTCCTGATACTTATTAAGTTCTGAAGCATTAGCTTCTGCTATAGCTTTAGCATCTTTTTTCTTACATGATAAAATGAGTGTTACAAAAAGTAACGGATAAAGAATTCTGGATAATCGCATAAAAGATATGATTTAGTTGACTTTATAAATGTAAGATATTTTATCATAAAAAAACCCTCTAAATAGAGGGCTTCTAATTAATTCATGAATTTATAGCTATTCTTTATAAATCCCAATCGTAAGTTCTCCATCGGCATTCATGGTTGCACGATACATTCCTGCTGTATTAAACTCCATCGCCACATTACCTTTATGATCTATAGCTATTATACCTCCTGTTCCTCCAAGTTTGGTCAATTTGTTTTGGATTACTTCTTTGGCAGCGTTCTGTAGAGAAATTCCTTTATATTCCATCATAGCAGAAATATCATAAGCCACCTGTCCTCTAATAAAATACTCCCCCCATCCTGTACTCGAAACTCCACAGGTCGCATTATTAGCATAAGTTCCTGATCCAATAATAGGAGAATCTCCAATACGGTTCCACTTTTTGTTTGTCATTCCTCCTGTAGATGTTCCTGCAGCAATATTACCGTATTTATCCAAAGCTGCACAACCAACAGTTCCAAATTTCGAATCCTTGATTATAGGGTCATAAAACGAAGTAGCACTTTTGGCATCAGGATGATCTGGTTTCTTTTTCACTTTTTCTAAAGCTTTCATTCGGTTTTCAGTATAGAAATATTTTGGATCAACAATTTCTAATCCTCTTTCGGTAGCAAATTGCTCTGCTCCTGCTCCGGATAACATCACATGTGGTGAATTGACCATCACTTCTTTTGCTAGATTTATTGGATTTTTAACCGTTTTCACCCCAGCAACTGCTCCAGCATTGAGATTACTTCCATCCATAATTGATGCATCTAGTTCATTCGTCCCAGCGTTGGTAAATACCGCACCTTTTCCAGCATTAAATAATGGCGAATCTTCCAGGACATTTATTGTTTTCTCCACAGCTTCCAGACTTGTTCCTCCATTTTTAAGAATAGTGTGACCTATTTTTATAGCTTCCTCCAGCTTCTTTTTGTAAGCAGTTTCTTTTTCTGGAGTCATATTTTCTTTTAAAATAGTCCCTGCTCCACCATGAATTACGATTCCAAAAGATTCTGATGGATTCTTAACCTTTTCTGACGAAGTTTCTATTGCTGCTACTTCAATACCTTCTTTTGACTTTTCTTTACACCCTATAAATAATATTAGTGATAAAAAAATGATTGCTTTTTGCATGTTTTAAGATGATTTGTGTTTACAATAATCTACTAAAGCGATTCTTCCTTGGAAGAATCTGAATGTTAAATGTATTACATTTCCTGCATTATCCTCTAACGATATAGATTTATTTAACTCAAAATCATATGGTTGTGTTTCCCCTCCTTCAATAGCAATATTGTCTGCAAGTAGCCCAAAAACTTCTGGGGATTTTACGGTAGGTTCAATCTTACCTGAAATTCCAGGAATATGTCCAGATTTATTTATGATTACAGAGCCAAAGCCTTCATTTTTTTCGATAGTAACTTCAATATCTTCTCGTGGGTTGATGTTTTTAAAGAGTACTGCCGGATAATTTGGATGTGCAATTAACACTCGATATAGCTTACGGGTTCTGATTACAAAATGTGCTAACCCTTTTTCATCAGAAAAACCTTCTAAGTACGTAGAATTGTCAGCTACCAAAACCACTTTTGCATTTTTTACAATTTTACCTTTTTCATTAACTATTTTTATCGTAAAAATAAAAGGCTTGGAGCTAACCATAGTAGAGAGTTTCGACCATCTTTTCCTGAAAAACTTTTGATCTTTTCGAAGTTTCTTTTCGATCAAAACGGCTAATTCTTCTGGTGTTTTGTTTTTCAGACTGATGTACCCCACTGTTTTAAGAATTCCAGGAATCTCTGTGTCATCAAACCTTGCCGGTAAAATGTACTCACGACTCTCCTGAAACGCTCGGGCTTGCATCGAAACTCTCTCATGGTTAGTCCATAGTTTATGGTTATAAAAACTAGATATAAAAAGCACCGTATATCTAGCCCTATTTTGATATATATCTGACAAATACTCATATAAATTTTTACCCCATAGATTTGCTTCCTCAAACAAATCATAGAACACAGAAATTCCTTTTGTTTTAAGAATATTTGCTACCTCCTCTACATATTCCCTGTTTTCACCAGCAAATGATAGCGCAACATCATATTCATAACTGTTATTCCTCATTCCTGACCTCTTTCTTTTTTGACCTAAAACCGACTTCATTTTTCTCTTAATTATTCCTTATTACAAAATTACTTTCTTTATTTGGAAATATTCCATTTTTTGTTGGAATATTTCCAACAAAAGTTTTACTTTTAAACCGTAAAAAAACTACTTTTTGAAATCAAAAAAACACATAAAAGGCAGAGGGGCTCAGGGAAAGGAACATAATAGATTTTTTCAAAATCATTATGAGACCAGAAATGACTTTCTGAACTATTGTGAAAAAGAAGGGGAAAATGCACACGATTATAAGACATCGTATATAGAAACCTTTCCTAAAACTATTGTTAATAAAGTGACCAGTCCGGATATAGGAATGACCTATTCATTAAATCCTTATCAAGGTTGTGAACATGGCTGTATATATTGTTATGCCAGAAATTCTCACGAATATTGGGGGTACGGTGCAGGAATTGATTTTGAAAGTAAAATTCTGGTTAAAAAGAATGCCCCTGAACTTTTAGAAAAAAAATTGCGACATAAAAATTGGCAAACACACCCTATTGTTTTATCTGGCAATACAGATTGCTACCAGCCCATAGAGAAAAAACTTAAAATTACTAGACAACTGCTTCAGATTTTCTTAAAGCTCAAACACCCTGTAGGAATTATTACTAAAAATGCCTTAATACAGAGAGATCTTGATATTCTCACAGAACTTTCTAACGATAATTTGATCAAAGTATATCTTTCGATCACTTCTTTACAAGAAGAAACAAGGAGAATCCTCGAACCAAGAACGGCTAGCATCAAAAAAAGACTAGAAACTTTAGAAAAATTGTCCTCTGCAGGAATTCCTACAGGTGTGATGATGGCTCCGATTATTCCCTCAATCAATAGTCATGAGATACTACCACTAGCTAAAGAGATCTCTAAACGAGGGGCTATTGGTATTGGTTATACTATAGTAAGGCTTAATGGAGCTATTGGTAAGATTTTTACCAAATGGTTAGAACATACATTGCCAGATCGAAAAGATAAAATTCTTCACCAGATTATGGAATGTCATAATGGTAATCTAAATGACAGTCAGTACGGAAGAAGAATGACAGGCTCTGGTAATATCGCAGATCAAATTCATCAATTATTCGACATTGCCAGGAAGAAGCATTTTCCTATGGAAAATGAGGTAAAACTGAATTGTCACCTTCATCAATACCATAAAGATGACCAATTACGATTGTTTTGAATGTTTTTTGTCTATTTTTACTCGATAAAGAGTACTTGGCAACATAATGAATTTTCAGCACATTTTATTCTTTTTTCTGTTTTCAACCTATCTCGTTTCGGCTCAAGTTGAAGATATCATGGTAAACAAAAATGCGGATGATATCAAAACCGAAATGGAAGCATTGGATCAAAACAAAGTGGATAAAATTATCTCTCTAAGCAACATCCTCTACAAAACTGCTTTTGCCAATAATGACTATGAGAACATGATTGACGCGCTCGAATACCTGAGTATGGCCAATCTAAGTAAAGGTAATAATTTACTCGCCATAGAATATTTGGATAATGCTATTGGAATAAGCACAGAAAACATAGACGATCAAAAAGTTCTGGTTGATTTAATTAAGCTTAAAGGAAATCATTACTTTGATATCGAAGAATATGATAAAGCTGCCACGACATATTATCAAGCTCTGGAAATAGCTAAAGATATAAATTATCTCTATGGCCTATGGGCATTACATACAAATTTGGGTTTTGTAAAGTTAAGATCCGGAGATCCAAAAAAAGCATTAGAAGACCTAAAAATTAGCGTATCACGAATACCGGAAATCTCCAAAAAAGATCCTTTTCTAGCCAAACGTAATCTTATGATAACAAAAGCCAGAATATGTGAAGCCTATATCAAAATGCAATACCTGGACTCTGCACTTTTGGCAAATGACGAAGGGTTGGCAATTACAAAATTAGCAAAAGTAGACAATGCTCATATAGATCTTTTAATGCATCGAGGCATCCTGTTTATGGAAAAAAACGATTATGATATTGCTTTGCGGTTTTTGGAAGAGGCAAAGAATCTTTCTAATCAAGCTAACGATGTTATTTTCCTGGGTAAAATCCTAAATCTTATGGCAGAATGCCATTATGAGAAGAAAAAATATGAGATCAGTATCACAATTTTATTAGAGTCCTTAAAAATATTAAATAAAGAATATTTTAATTCTGACGAATTAAGCAGGTGCTATAAACTTCTAGGGCAATCCTATAAAAAAATAGGCAACTTAGAGAAATCTAATGAATATTATGAAAAACATATTCTAAGCCTTAGTAAACTTAATTCCAAAAAATCTAATGCTTCAAGAAAAGTACGCGATGCTACTTTTAAGAATTTTAAAAACGAAATTGAAACACTAGAGAATCAAAAAAGAAAGCAAAAGAATTCACTTACTTATTCACAAATTGGTTTAGCAGTTTTTGGGTCAGGCCTTATAATGATTCTGTTTTTCTTTCAAAAAGCCAAAAGGAAAAACAAACAGAAATTCAATGAGTTACTTTCTAAAATTGAAACTCATGAGAATACTGATAAAAACTCAGATGATCCTGAAATATCAACTAGCAATTCTATTATTGACACTAAGGATAAAAAACTAGATTCTCATAATAACGAAATCGACATCAATGACGAGGTATATGAGCAGATTCTAGATGGGCTTACATCTTTAGAATCCAAAGAATATTATCTGAAAAAAGAATGTAATCTATATAATGTAGCCAAAAAAATAAATACTAATACTTCATATTTATCTAAGGTTATCAATGCACATTTTGGAAAAAACTTCAATACCTACATTAATGATTTGAGAATCAACTATGCTATTATAAGACTAAAAAACGATTCTAAATTCAGATCATTTTCTGTAAAATCCATTGCAGAAGAAGTAGGATACAAAAGTGCTGATTCTTTCTCTAAATACTTTAAAATTCATACCGGTTTACTTCCTTCTTTTTATATAAAAAGGCTAAAATCAAAGCATAATAAAACGTAAATCACCCTAAATTTATAAAAATAGGGTTCTCCACTATTTTTGTTGAAATTTTTTCATAAAAAATCATAAAATACTGTTTTTTAGATATTTAAATTAACAAAACACAACCCATATTCTTTAAAACAGGGTTCTCTTTCTTGTATTTACTATTTTTTTAAAGGTAATTTGATCAAGTAATCAGTGAAACAAAAAGATTACTAAAGACATTAACAATGAGAAAACAAATTGGTTTATTCGTTTTAGGTATCCTGGCTGGTTTATTAGTCTATGCAATATTTACCTTTAATAAAGTAGAAGACAAATCAAGTGCTATATTAAAAGTTCTTAAATCTAATTGTGAATGTGATCAAATTAATCAGTTCCTATATGTGAAAGGATTAGAAATTTCTGAGAAAGGAATATCAACAGAAACAGTAGAATACGAATTAAAAAATTGCAAATATGCCAATTTAAAAAAGGAGGCTGACCGAATAAATGAATTGCTTCTTAATAAGGTAAAAGGATATGAAGACATAGACCGATTCACCTTAGAATTTGTAAACCGAAATTCAACTAAATTAATAACTATAAACAACGGAATCGTAAACAATTAAATTATGATAGCATTATCCAAGATTTTACTAGATATAATAGTAACAGTAATAGAACTTGCCATTACTATATTCATATAAAAAATCATCATCAATCAAAAATCGAACCTTTTATCTAATCAAAAAATGAACAGTTATTTTATGAAACCTACAACAATTTTATTTTCGGCTCTCTAACTAGATTTACATCCAAATATTATGGAAATAATCAAGTGTAGAACTAATTAAACTTTTAAAACCATAAAAATGAGTGTAAAAATATCTACGGGTAGGCGTTTTATCAAGGCCTACCTTCCCACTCTCTATAAAATTGTGCTAAAAATTCTTCCATAAAGGAATGTCTTTCTTCGGCTAGCTTCCTGCCTGAAAGAGTATTCATTCTATCTTTTAGAAGCAAGAGTTTTTCGTAGAAATGATTTATAGTGGGAGCGGTAGATTTCTTGTAAGCAGCCTTGCTCATATTTAGATCAGGTTTAATTTCAGGATCATATAAAGCTCTGTTCTTAAATCCTCCATAATTAAAACACCTAGCAATACCAATAGCTCCAATAGCATCCAATCGATCCGCATCTTGTATTACATCTAATTCCGGAGATTTGAATTTTTGAGCTTCGTTTCCACCTTTGAAAGAAATATTCTCTATAATATTTATCACGTGATGGATCACACTTTCTTTTACAGGCAGCTCTTCTAAAAACTCCTTAGCCACTTTAGGACCAATAGTTTCATCCCCGTTATGAAATTTGGAATCAGCAATATCGTGTAGCAAGGCGCCCAATGCAACTATAAACTGATCTACAGATTCATCTCTAGCGATCAATTTTGCATTCTTATAGACTCGTTCTGTATGAAACCAATCATGACCACCTTCGGCTCCATTTAGAGTTTCTTTTACAAAATCAATGGTTTTAGATATAATCTGATCTTCAGTCATACCTGGGGGCAATTATTTTACCAGTGCTGGTTGTACCCATTTAAACTCGAAAATTTCTTCTGGCACAACTAATCTTTCACTTATGCGTTGCATTCTAGCCGGCAACTTCATTACAAAATCACGAGCTTTCTCAGCTTCGTCTGTAAGATCTATTAATTTATCAATTTCCCATTTATCTATCAAACGTTGCATGATATCAATATAATCCTGAGAAGTATACACTCCTAAACGCTGTGCCGCATAAGAAAATTCTTCGAAAGCAGTTCCGATAGCATTACCAGATTCTCTAAGAAAATGAGCTGGCATTACTATTTTGTGTTTCATCATATCACTAAATGCAATCATCATCTGGCTAGGGTCTACCTCGAAAATATTCTTTACGAATTCGCTATAAGCATTGTAGTGTCTCATTTCATCACCTGCAATAATCTTGCACATTTTGGCTAATGATTTATTAGAATATTCTCGCGCTAATTTAGCTACCCTACTATGCGAAATATTAGTAGCTAATTCTTGAAAGCTTGTGTACACAAAATTCTTGTATGGATCTCTATCAGTTCCAATATCGAACCCATCATTGATTAAATGTTGTGTGGTTCTTTCTACTTCAATCATATTTACCCTTCCGGATAAATATAAATACTTGTTTAGTGTATCACCATGACGATTTTCTTCGCTAGTCCAGTATCGAACCCAACGAGCCCAACCATTATCCTTACCGTCTTCATGTTGATTGACACCTTCTACATCCATTAACCACGATTCATAGGTCGGTAATGCTTCTTCTGTAATTGTATCCCCAACTAAAACTACCCAAAAATCATATGGTAGTTCTTTTGCTAATTCTCTTAATTCTTTTACTTCATCAAAAAAGGTGTCTTCATTCTGAGAATTCGGTAAAAAATCTGTGGGCTGCCATACTTTATCTACTGGAATTAAAAATTTATCAATAAAAGTATCGATTTTCTTTTCCAGTAATTGCATTACTTCTAATCTAATATTGTCTAAAGCCATTATAATATGTGTGTTAAGTTCTTATTTTTTCTAACACTCTCTTTTCAATTGTTTCTAAAAGATCATTTGTTTCCATGCTATCAATTGACAGAGGTTCTTGTATTTCTAAAGTTAAATGCATTCCAATTCCCAGAGGAAAATTGCCAAACTTTAATAGTTTCCAACTATTATTAATCGTTACTGGAACTACTAATGCTTTTGGAGCATTTTTAAATAAAATCTTTAATCCTGTAGTAGCAAATTCTTTTGGTTTCCCATCTCTACTTCTGGTTCCTTCAGGAAAAATAACTCCTGAAAAATTATGCTCACTAACAAATTTCCCGAATTTGGATAATGCAGGAATTGATTGCTTCGCATTTTTTCTATCTATTAAAACATGTCCTCCATGCCTTAAATTAAAAGATATACTTGGTATTCCTTTCCCTAATTCAATTTTGGAAATAAACTTCGGCTTATGCTTACGCAAATACCAAGATATCAAAGGAATATCAAACATACTTTGATGATTCGATACAATTATCAAAGGATGATCTTTAGGGAGTTGGTGTTTATTTTTATAACTAATCCTAGCTCCCAAGATATGTAAACATCTTAATAAACATAAGTTCATTATATTTACAACTCCTCTATGTGTTTTACTTCCACCTAAATTTTTCCCTAACCACTGTAACGGATGAAAAATCAACAGTGTTAATCCAAAAAATAAATAAAAAAATACTGAAAGCGGATACGAAAGCATCTTTTCTATTGCCCCCATGTTCTCTTTACAATTACTAAAATTCAACTTGTGTTACAGTACTGCAAGGTCTTACATTATTTCAAGGAAACCAATAGTTTTATTAAAATAAAAAACCGCCTGCTATAGCAAACGGTTTTTAATTCAGTTTCGCATACAAATACTGTAGTTTTTTAACAATGCTCGTTATAAGCATCTTTAAGATTTTCAGCAATCATTTCTGCTGGCCTACCTTCTATATGATGACGTTCTAACATATGAACTAATTCTCCATCCTTAAACAATGCCATTGATGGCGAAGATGGAGGAAATGGAATCATATACCCTCTTGCTTTATCAGTTGCTTCACGATCAACTCCTGCAAAAACAGTAACTAGATTATCTGGTTTTTTATCATTTTGTAATGAAGCTTTTGCTCCTGGACGCGCATTAGCGGCAGCACAACCACAAACCGAATTTACAACAACCAAGGTGGTTCCTTGTTTTGCTATTGCCGTTTCTACTGCTTCAGCTGTTTGTAATTCATCGAACCCAATATTGGTAAGATCTTCGCGCATTGGTTTTACTAAATCTGCTGGATACATATTTCTTAACTATTTTTTGTTTTAAAATTTTCATGCAAAGATACGAAATATCAATAGGATAACAGTGGAGTAGCAATGAAACGAAGTTAAAACTGACGTTAAAAATTGAAGCATTCGTAACAATTTTAAAGCACTTGTGTCTAATATGATGTAACTAAATTTTCTTTTGAATAAATACAGTTATCTTTACAACCCAAAAATTGCTATGACATGATCAAATGGTTTGCCGCCATATTAGGAGGTATATTTTTCAGATTCCCAGGAGCTATTCTAGGTTTTATATTGGGTAGTCTTCTCGATAGTACTAATATAAAAACCAGTGGTGGATTTAAACAAGTTTTTTCTGAGCAACCCAAAGTAACTCCAAAGGATTTTGAACTGAATCTACTTTCTCTGTCTTCTATTGTTATTAAAGCAGATGGTCGTGTCAACCAAACAGAATTGGATTATGTTCGACAGTATTTTGTGAGCGCTTATGGAAAAGAGCGAGCGAATGCCACTTTTAGAACCTTTAATGAAATTATAAAAAGTCGTGAAGTTTCTGCACAACGAATTTGTATGTTCATAAACCAACACACCAGATATCCTTCCAGGTTACAGATTCTTCACTTTTTATTCGGAATTGCTAATGCCGATGGTAGTGTAAGTACGGCTGAAGCTAATGAAATTCAGAAAATAGCTGGTTTCTTAAGAATTAATTTTAGGGATTTTGAGAGTATAAAAGCAATGTTCTTTAAAACTGGAGACCACGCTTATAAAATTCTGGAAATCGAAAAAACTGCTACCGATACCGAAGTAAAAAAAGCCTTTAGAACTATGGCAAAAAAATATCATCCGGACAAGCTACAGCATATGGATGAAGTCTATAAAAAAGGTGCTGAGGAAAAATTTCGTGAAGTACAAAAAGCCTATGATCAGATTAAAAAAGAAAGAGGGATTAGCTGATTAGTGGTGAGTGGTGAGGGCGCTTCGCTTTTAGTGGTAAGTTTTTTTTAGAATAAATAAAAATCTGTGTTATACAGTTTATTTAAAAAACCTCTTCCAAATCATCCTTAAAAACTTACCAGTTGGCATTGACCACATAATTTTAAGGTCTTCTAAAAAAGTGGTTTCTTCATCTAAAAATTTTAAAATAGTTGTTATTTTATTCTTTCGGAATAATCTCGAAAATAGCTCAGCTCCGTGCTGATTTTCTGTATATAAAAGATCTAAAAATAACAAATCATAATACCAGAACTTCGTTCTTTTTTTGAATTTGGTTAGATCATTATTCATCTTTAAAAACTGGACAAGTTCCATAACTTTCTTAGATGAATTCTGAAAAGTATACCCTGTGCTAGGTTTTGTCCAACCACCAACTGTACCAATATGCAGAATATTTTTAGAGTTTTCTTTCCTGAATTCATAACAGGTCATTGGGATAGAGCCTTGTTCTTTTTCAGTTATCTTATATTCAGAAACTCCCTTTTCTTCCAGATACCTCTCAATTTCATCTTCATATTCCTTTTTAGATAATAAGGTCTCCGAAAACAAAGTATACTCAAACAACGCTTCGGTCTCTGAAAGCGGCAAAACGTACATAAATCGAGTATTACCCTTTTGAGCAACTGTAAAATCCATAAAAATGGCTGTTTCAGGATCAAAAGAAGGAGTGTTAGTTTTCACAAACCATCCAACAAAATGTTGACTTAGAACGGGGTATTGCTGTTGATTTTTATATGACGAAGATAACGGCACACTATTAAACACCTTATCACCCAAATGAAAAGCTTTGTCAGTTTCCACCTGAACAATATCTCCTTCATCCTTTAAATTCAATATATTCTCCTGAACGATTGTAATATTAGACTTGCTAATAATGTTTTTTAATACAAACTCATAAAACCTTTTACTCCTGATTAACTTATATTCATAGGGTGAAATTGAAATTTGTTTTGAAAAATCTTTGCTTCCAAAAAAAATAGTATCCCATTTTTTACTTACGATGTTATCCCAGTTTTGATAATTATCAAAAGCATTAACTTTTTCCCAAAAACACCAAGTTCTGTCGTTTTGATTTTTTACATCTTTATCAATAAGGAGAATTTGTTTGTTATCAAAAAAAGGATCTAACACCAAGTGATATGCCAGCATTAATCCTGAAGCTCCTGTTCCCGAAATGATATAATCGTATTTTTGCATCAGATAAACAAAAAAGTGGTAAAAAAGACGAATATGACTATAAAAACATGAATTGCAATGCCATAATGAACAGTTTTGATTACTTTCTGGAATAATACATTCGCAACAAAAGCAGTACAAAACCAACCTATATAATTTTGCAACGGCACTACTCCCCTATCAAATTCCCAAAAATCAAATCTTGGCGCTGAAACTTCTATAATAAGATCTAAAGAAACCATTAATATAGCACCAATTAATGACGTTATAAATAAATTAGAATATATTTTTTGGGCAATTACAGAAGCACAGTATACTAAAATAGCCCAGTTTACTCCAATTATTAAGGGTACTCCAAAAATCTTCCACCCTAGATTCTCTCCATATTCATAGTTTCCAAAAATCAATCCGTAGTTTACTCCAAGTGCTTCAGTAATCATTCCTATAAAAAATGGTATTGTTAAAGCAGTTAATAACCTTTTATCAAGACGATTGTTCCAAAATATTAAAGTTATATATATTAAAAGATTCAATGGAGTTAAACTCATAAACCAATCTTCATACCCTAAAAATACTCCTATAATCCCTGATATATTGAATAACCAGATAATAATAACCGAAGTAATTAATCTTTTATCCCAATTCATAAGCTATATTCATTCTGAATCAATTCTGATACTATTTTTCCTGATAACAAACATAATGGAATTCCGCCACCTGGATGTACACTTCCACCACAGAAATATAGGTCTCTAATCTTTTGCGAAAAATTAGGATGCCTCAAAAAAGCTGCATATTTGTTATTACTTGATGATCCATATAATGAACCCTGATAAGACTGTGTATTACTCTCTATTTTTCTAGGGTCTAGAATTTCCTCGACTTCAATTAATGGCTCGATATCTTTTTTTAGAATTCTAGAAAGCTTTTTAAGGATGTTTTTCTTCGATATTTCAATGATCTTATCCCAATCCTGCCCTTCATTGCCTGGCACATTAATCATAACGAACCAATTTTCACAATGATCAGGAGCATCGTTAGATTCATTTTTAGAAGTTATATTTACATAGATTGTTGGGTCATGTATAACTTGTTTTTTACTAAAAATATACTCGAACTCCTTGCGATAATCTTCAGAAAAGAAAATATTATGTAAATCCAATTCGGGAAAACTATGCTTAATTCCCCAATAAAATATCAATGCAGAACTCGACCTAGGTTGTTTCATAGTCTTTTCGGGAGCTTTTTGATCAATAAGTAATTTCCGATATGTCGGAACTACATCCATATTAGAAATTACAATATCGGCTTCAATCGTAATACTTCGTGACAACACACCTATGGCTTTGCCATTTTCAATCAAAATTTTATCCACCTTATTTCCAAAACAAAATGTCACTCCAATATCGAGCGCCAACTGATATAAGCCTTTAGTAATACTATACATTCCTCCTTTTGGAAAAAATGTTCCATAATATTGTTCCAGATGTGGAATCATAGACATAATCCCGGGCGTTAGATAAGGAGAAGAACCATTGTATGTTGCAAATCTGTCAAAAAACTGAATTAGCCGTTTATCTTTAAACTGTTTTTTATTGACTGCATGTAATGTTGTATTAACATCAAGATGATTAATCCTGGTAATTGCCTTTACGGTATCTTTAGAAAAATACGTAGATAATTTGTGTAGTGACTTTTCTAAAAACAATGAAGATGTGAGATCATATTTTTGTTTACTTTTCTTAAAATATCTTGAAATTTGAGAAGCTTCAACTTCGAAAATATTTGAGGCAGTCTCTGCAAACTTTTCCTGATCAGCAAAAGCAGTAAACCGTGTGCCATCTTCATAAAAATAATTACAAACAATATCTTTTTTTATATACTCAAAATATTCCGAAATCTTTTTACCAGATACCTCAAACAGCTCTTCTACAAATTGTGGCATGGTAAATAATGAAGGGCCACAATCAAATCGATAGCCATTTTTATGAATTTCAGTTAGCTTACCTCCCGGATAGGAGTTTGCCTCATATACTTCAACTTCAAACCCAAGGTTTTGTAATCGTATCGCCGATGCCAACCCTGCGATACCTGCCCCAATAATAATTACTTTTTTCTTTTGCATAGCTGACCATAAATATAACGAACTGATCTATTTTGATCTATTTTGAAAATTGATTTTTATATCTTTAACGATAATCCCAATAGTAGACATGAAACACATCATTTGCATAATTTTCTGTATTCTATCTTTAAACACTATAAATGCTCAGGATTCAACTAAAGTTGAAGCACCAAAAATCATCACTAAGCTTAAATTGGGCCAAACTTTGGATTTTAATTCCACAAGCATAAAATTTCTTCGTGTAACTGAAGATTCCAGATGTCCATCTGGTGTTAATTGTATATGGGCGGGGCAGGCAAAATTGATTATCGGTATATATGAAAACGATACGCTAAAAGAAGAAAAAGAACTCGTTTTTGGAGTAAAAGGCATTAATCCAAAGCGTATGGAAGAGGTTTTTACCATAGACAAAAAGACTATTTATGGATATACGGTAAGTCCTTATCCTAAAGACAAAGAAAAAATCGCACCTGAAAATTATTATCTTGAGCTAGTCGTTAAATAAATGTTAGTAATCATTACCAACCTATTTGTATTTACTTCATTTGCAGAATGATTTCTAACAAGGCAAAAGCTCATGTAGCATTACTAAGTGTTAATATTATCTATGGAGCGAACTATCTTATTGCCAAAGGACTAATGCCTAACAAAATCGAAGCTTCTGCATTAGTTTTTCTTCGTATTGGCGGTGCTGGGATTCTATTTTTTATTCTTAAATATTTTATCAAAGAAAAAGTAGATAAAAAAGATTTAAAGCTTTTAGTATTATGTGGTTTACTAGGTGTATGCATGAATCAAATGTTTTCTATGAATGGGTTAAGCCTTACCTCTCCTGTGGACGCTTCTATTATCGTTACTGCCATTCCGATTTTTACCGTAATCATTAGTTATTTTATACTAAAAGAACCATTGACTACTCAACGTATTCTGGGAGTAACTCTAGGTGCATTGGGAGCAGTATTACTAATTTATCTTGGTAATTCGGGATTAGGATCCGGATCATTGTTAGGAAATGTGTTTGTCTTTATTAATGCATTATCTTATGCTTTTTATTTAGTTTTAGTAAAACCTTTAATGCAAAAGTATAAACCAATTACTGTAATCTGTTGGGTTTTTCTTTTTGGTTTTATTTTTATGTTTCCTTTCGGAATAAAGCAATTAGTTACTACTGATTTTGCTGGTTTTGCATTTCCTAATTGGACTGCTCTTTTTTATGTTATTGTTGGACCTACTTTTTTAGCTTATCTACTGAACATGTTTGCACTACAGTATGTTAAACCTACAGTTTCAGGAAGCTATATATACATACAACCTGCTGTTGCTATGATTCTAGTTGCTGTAGTATCATATTTGGTTGTAGACAGTCAATACCAAGGAGATATCACCATACCCAAACTATTATGTTGTGTGCTAATTTTTATAGGAGTGTATTTGATTAGTAGCAATAAAAAATTGAGTTGGTTTAATAAATGATCAACCTTTTCTAAAAACTTGTTTTACTAACAAAGAAATAGGGAAAATTACTCCTCCAACCATAAAAATCGTATAAAGGAATCCTAAATTTAAAACAAACTTCATAAAAACAAATATCAGCACTAATAATAAGCAGAACGATAATCCTCCTAACAAATCCTGAATGAATTGCTTTTTATCAACTTTATAATCAAAATAATATGCTATGATTATAATGATTAGTGACATCCACAATCATTACTACCACAAGATTTTGAGGATTTCTTTTTAGAAGAAGATAAAGCAGGTTTCCAAAAAAACTTCTTTACTAAAAAACCAATTGCTGCTAATGCAACTACAATTACCAATATGTTTTGAATTAGAATATTCATAATAGTTCTGTCGTATAAAGATACTAAAACTTATTTCAAAATCTGATATACAATTAGTGCTACACTATATGCTATTATACTCATAGAAAATAACTGAACCATTGGCCATTTCCAACCATTGGTTTCTCGTTTTACGATAGCTAATGTACTCATACATTGCATGGCAAATGCATAAAACAGCAATAAAGAAATTCCACTAGCCAAATTGAATAAAGGACCTCCTGTGACAGGGTTTATCTCGGCAGCCATTCTATTTTTAATCGTTTCCTCTTCATCACTTCCCACACTATAAATAGTTGCCAAAGTACCTACAAAAACTTCTCTAGCGGCAAATGAACTGATAATACCAATCCCTACTTTCCAATCATACCCTAAAGGAGCCACAATAGGCTCTATAGCTTTACCAGTGTACCCAATAAAAGAGTACTCTAGTTTATATGATGCAATTTTTTGATCTAATTCTTCTTGTGAAAGATTTGTATTAGCAGAAGTCACAATCTCTTCAGCGTTATCAAAGTTTTCATTTGGACCAAAACTTGCCAACACCCAAAGAATAATCGAAATTGCTAAAATAATTTTTCCCGCACCAAAAACAAAAGCCTTAGTTTTTTCGATTACATTAATCACAACATTTTTAAACATAGGAACTTTATAACCCGGCATTTCAATCACAAAGTATGATTTGCTTTTAATTTTAAGCACTTTATTCAATATCCAGGCTGATCCAACGGCAGTAGCAAACCCAAGAAAATATAACAACATCAAGGTTAAACTTTGATAACTGAATATCCAGCCTACTTTTTCATCCGGGATCACCAACGAAATAATGATAAGATATACAGGTAATCTCGCTGAACATGTAGTAAATGGGACTACGAGTATTGTGATCAAACGTTCTTTCCAGTTTTCAATATTTCTAGTCGCCATTACGGCTGGTATTGCACAAGCTGTTCCAGACACTAATGGAACCACACTTTTACCACTCAGACCAAATTTTCGCATCACTCGGTCCATCAAAAACACTACACGACTCATATAACCACTTTCTTCCAGGATTGATATAAAAAGAAATAAAAATGCGATCTGTGGAATGAAAATAACAATTCCTCCTAACCCAGGAATAATTCCTTCTGTAATCAAATCTACAAAAGGTCCAGGTGGTAAAGCTGATTTTGTAATTTCACTAAGCGATGCAAAGGTTTCATCAATCCAATCCATAGGATAGGAAGACCAATCATAAATTGCCTGAAAAATCAACAATAGTATAGCAAAGAATATAAAATATCCCCAGAATTTGTGCGTGAGTACTCTATCTAATCTAGCTCGTATACCAGTAGCTGCTTTTTCATCAATCATCAACCCCTTCTTCAGCACAGTATTGATAAACTGATATCTTTTGATGGTCTCTTTTTGTTGAAGACGCTTCAGCTCACTTTCGGATTTAATCTTAAAATCCGGAGTCACATCAATATCTTGTTTATCAAATTTTCTGAAGTTCACATCTTGTGTGATCACCATCCAGAGTTTATACAAAGACTGATTAGGAAATGCTTTTTGTAACCTTTCAAAATATTCAGGTGCAAAGGACAACGCATTTGCACAAGGTGTTTTGGGTAATGAACCATAGGACTCTATCAGCTTCTTCAAATCATCAATCCCCTGATTTTTTCTGGCACTAATCAATGCTATTTTAGTGTGTAATTCTTCTTCTAATAATGGAATATTAAGTGAAATGCCTTTTCGATTCATGCGATCCGCCATATTGATCACTAAGATTGTTGGAATCTCAAGATCTTTAATTTGTGTAAAAAGAAGAAGGTTTCTTTTCAGGTTTTCCACATCACTAACTACTACAGCAACATCCGGGAAATCCTTATCTTTTTTATTTAACAAAAGCTCTATAACTACATTTTCATCAAGCGAAGTAGCATTAAGACTATATGTTCCGGGAAGATCAAGAATATGTGCTTTTACACCTCTGGAAAGCTTACATATTCCTTCTTTTTTTTCAACTGTAATTCCAGGATAATTACCAACCTGTTGATTAAGGCCCGTAAGCAAATTAAAAACAGATGTTTTACCAGTATTTGGATTTCCGATAAGGGAAACTTTAATTTGCTTAGCCATATATTTCCCTTAAATAACTTGAACTTCTATCTGAGCCGCGACCTCTCTGCGAATAGCCAAGTGGCTTCCATTTATATTAAGATACATTGGACATTGAAAAGGAGCGGTCTGAAGCAATTGCACTTCATTACCAGGCAAACAGCCCATTTCTAATAGTTTTAGAGGAATGATATCTGACGTAATCTCCTTAATCAAGGCGCGCTGACCTTTTTTGAGATTTGCAATTGTAGTATTCAAGTATTTATTTAGATTAATTTTAAACAAGACAAAAGTAAAAGAAAAAAGTATACTAGAAAAGTCAAATCCCTTAAATAGCCATAAGAATTAGTTAAAAGATCAAATTACTTGTCTTCTTTCTTTAATACCTCAATATCTTCTATCAACTTATCAATGTCTTCAGGGTTAGTTCCGTCATAGAAACCTCGTATTCTTTTCTTTTTATCTACTAGTACAAAATTCTCAGTATGCACCATATCATAAGGCCCTCCATCTCCGTTAGATTTGGCAGCCAGGTAGGATTTGCGAGCGAGATCATAAATTTGTCTTTTATCACCAGTTACTAAATTCCACTTAGCATCGTCTACTCCTTTTTCGATAGCATATTTCTTTAGCCTTGCCACACTATCAATTGTTGGAGTCACAGAATGAGATAATAATAAAACCTGGTTATCATCTCTTAATCGCTCCTGAATATCTTTCATATGATCCGTCATAATTGGACAAATTGTTTGGCAGGTTGTAAAGAAAAAATCAGCTACATAGATTTTATCTTTATAATTTTCCTGGGTTATCTCTTCCCCGTTTTGATTGATCAATTTAAAATCTGCTATTTTATGATATTTTCTTATATACTGGACTGTGCTATCAACTAATTCCGTGCTCACCATTTCAGGTTCATAAACTGGCAATGTTCTTTTTGGTTTAAGAATCGAATATATTATAGAAATTATTATAGCAGATAATACAAAGAGCACTATCCCAAAAAACTTATATTTTGCAAAAAACTGAAGCATTTTTGTGTCATTTAATAATGCACAAAATTACAAGGATTGCGCAGTATATCTTTCTTAATTTCATTAAAAAAATACTAAAACCTATATCTCCATCAGGTATTTCTTTTATAAACTATCGTAAAAGGTTACTTTTGCGTGATTTAATTTTGAAGTCAGACCTAATATGAGTCCATTTTTTGTAAAAGCTGCTCAGCTGTTATTGAGCTTATCTATATTAATTGTTTTGCACGAGTTAGGGCATTTTATTCCTGCCAAGTTATTTAAGACTCGTGTAGAAAAATTCTATCTGTTTTTTGATATCAAGTTTTCATTATTCAAGAAAAAAATAGGAGAAACGGTTTATGGTATCGGTTGGTTACCTCTTGGTGGGTACGTAAAAATTTCCGGAATGATAGATGAGAGCATGGATAAGGAACAAATGGCTGGTCCGCCACAACCTTGGGAGTTTAGATCTAAACCTGCCTGGCAGCGATTGATTATTATGCTTGGTGGAGTTACTGTAAATATAATTCTTGGAGTTTTAATATACATTCTTATCATTTTTTCCTGGGGTCAAAATTATTCTAAAGGAGATGACATTAAATATGGTTTTGGAGTTACCAAGTTATTAGAGAATTATGGTTTTCAGCAAGGAGATAAGTTAGTTACTGTTAACGGCGAAGAGATGTTTGATGATACTGATATCGGAAGACACCTATTAGTACGTGATATCAGGACAGTTACCGTAAAACATCCCGATGGAACGACAGAAACTATTAATTTACCAGAAGATATAGGAACACAGATCTTTAAATCCGGGCAAATGATAGCTATGGATTATCGATATCCGTTTAAATTGGATTCTATTGATGAAGATGGCCCTGCAAAAAAAGCAGGTTTATTAAAAACTGATAAAATCCTAAAAATTGGTGGAATGCCAATCAAATATCAAACTGATTTTGGTTATGCGCTGAATAATCATAGAAAAAATGATAGTACTGCCGTTATTACTTATGAACGTAATGGACAAGTTAATGAAATCGATCTAGTCCTAACGGAAGATAAAAAAGTCGGTATCGTTATGGTGTCAACAGATCCCGAGGCCGTAAAAATCAATAAAGTGGATTATTCTTTTGGAGAAAGTATTTCTGAAGGTCTGAAGTTAGGATACTGGACGCTGAATGATTATATCGCACAGTTTAAATATGTATTTACCAAAGAAGGGGCTACTCAGGTAGGTGGTTTTGGAGCAATAGGTAACCTATTCCCTTCAAAATGGAACTGGTTAGCATTCTGGATGACTACAGCCTTTATATCTATCATCTTAGCGTTTATGAATATTTTACCAATCCCTGCATTAGATGGTGGACATGTGATGTTTTTATTATATGAAATCATCGCAGGACGTAAACCTAACGATAAGTTTATGGAATATGCGCAATTGATTGGTTTTGTTATTCTTATCGCTTTATTATTATTCGCAAATGGTAATGATATTTACCGAGCAATTTTTAAATAGAAGAAAAAATCAAAAAATCTTTTTGGAGATATAAAAAATAGTATATATTTGCACTCGCAAAAAGAGAAAAACACTCTATATTTGCAAAAGCAATAGTCCTCCTTAGCTCAGTTGGTTAGAGCATTTGACTGTTAATCAAAGGGTCCTTGGTTCGAGCCCAAGAGGGGGAGCGAAAAGTCCAGCAGCAATGTTGGACTTTTTTGTTTTAAAGATTTTTGGTTAAAAGTTTATCCATAACACCGTAAAACAAAAGTATATTATTCTGCATCCAACCTAACACCTAACAATCCTTAATCCATAGCCAAGACCATGTTGTAGGGGTATCTGTAGGGGTGAATTTTTAGCAAAATATAGTATCCTCTTCTATTTTTGCAGCATTCAAAATCTATAGTATTCATACACAATAAACCCCTTATGTTGTTATCACTCTTTGGCATGCCTTTGCATATCTTTTTCTTTTATCGAAAAAAATCCAAATAAAACTAGGGTTTTTTAAAACCTACCTGTATAAGCTATAGAAAACCATAAAAATTGTTTAAAGCCCCTTTATCTATGAGACAAATTTTTACCCTATTCCTATTTCTTTTAAGTTATAGTTTTTTTGCACAACATGCAGCACTTGTAAAAGATATTAATCAGAGTTTTACAGGTTATGCCTATGTAGAATACATCACAGAGTATAACGGAAAACTCTACTTTTTGGCTGATGATAGAATTCACGGAGAAGAACTGTGGGTTAGCGATGGGACCACAGCAGGCACCCATCTTTTAGCAGATATTCGAACGGGAAGCTATAGTTCGAATCCAAAGGATTTTGTAGAATTAAACGGAAAACTTTATTTCTCTGCCAGAGGTGCTCATATAGGTGCTGAATTATGGGAAACCGACGGTACCCCAGAAGGCACAAAATTGGTCGCTGATATCAATCCACAGCCAGGTAACGGAGGTGTTGGTAACCTCACTGTATTTAATAACAAACTCTATTTTGGTGCTAATGACGGTGTTAATGGAGTCGAATTATGGACCAGTGACGGAACCGAAGCAGGTACCACTATGGTAAAAGATATTTATCCCGGTTCGTCTAACAGCTATCCTAATGATTTTAAAATATACAATAACAAGTTATATTTTGAAGCAAATGATGGTGTTTATGGAGATGAATTATGGGTAAGTGACGGAACCGAAGCAGGAACACAACTCGTAAAAGATATTTATCCTGGTTCCAGAGGTACTAGAGTTGCTGATATCGAAGTCTATAATGGAAAATTATATTTTCAGGCAGATAATGGCATCCACGGAAGCGAGCTATGGGTAAGTGACGGAACCGAAGCAGGAACGCAACTGTTTAAGGATATTCAAGTAGGAGCATATGGATCAAATACTCGTCACTTGTATGTTTTTAATGGAAAGTTATATTTTCAGGCTAGTGAAAGTATCAATGGTAATGAGTTATGGGTAAGTGATGGTACTGTATCAGGAACCACACTTTTTTACGATATTAGAACAGGAGGTAGTGGAAGTCGTCCACAAAATTTTTCGACGTATAACAACAAAATGTATTTTGCCGCAGATGACGGAATCCACGGGAATGAATTGTGGGAGACCGATGGAACCATTGCCGGAACAAAATTGGCTGTTGATATTGATCCGGGGCCAGATCGAAGTAACCCAATAGATCTAGTCGTATTTGATAACAAATTATTCTTTTCTGCCGAAGACGAAAATGCAGGTCTGGAATTGTTTAGTACCGATGGTACTGAAAGTGGCACCCAACAAATAAGCTATATCGATCAAAGAACAGGCAATAGTTCGATGAAAGATCCTGTAGCATTTAATAACAAGCTACTTTTTGGTGCTCGTGATGGAATTAATGGAAATGAATTATGGATAAGTGATGGTACCGAAGCAGGAACCCAAATGCTAAAAGACATTAGGGCAGGATCCAATGCTTCTGGACCATCAAACTTAACATTATTTAATAACAAAGTATACTTTGATGCGGATGATGGTATCCACGGTAATGAATTGTGGGAAACCGATGGAACTACTGCTGGTACAAAATTAGCTGTGGATGTTGTTGATGGAAGTAATTATTCGAACCCTAATCATTTAACCGTTTTGCAAGGGATGTTATATTTCACAATTTATAACAATGCAACAGGTAGTCAAGAGCTTTTTAAAACTGATGGCACCAAAGCGGGCACCCAAATGATTGATGTTTTTAAGTTAACTTCAGGGGTGGCAAATATTTATGAAATAGTAGTTGTAAATAACAAGTTGTATTTAGCAGCTGCTACCCCTAACGATGGAACAGAAGTATGGGAAACTGATGGTACTGAGGCAGGCAGTAACATAGCTTTTGAAACAGGAGTAGGTACCGCATCTGGGTATCCTCGCCATTTAACTTCTTATAACGGAGAACTGTATTATTTTTCATATGACCCAACTACAACTGGTGGTGAGCTTTGGGCTTTTGACCCAGCAACGGATACGAATCGATTAATTAAAGATATTAACCCGGGTACTAATGGTAGTACTCCTGAAGACTTATATGTATTTAATGGCAAAATTTATTTTTCGGCCGATGATGGTATCCACGGAAGAGAATTATGGTCAAGTGATGGTACCGAGGCTGGTACTCAACTAGTAGCCAATATCCACCAAGGTAATTTTTCCTCATATCCTGGTTATTTTGGAGCACTTAACAACCGTTTATATTTTAGAGCTAATGATGGCATTCATGGTGACGAATTGTGGGAAACCGATGGTACCCAAGCAGGTACCCGAATAGCGGCAGATATCAATCCTCGACAAAATTCAGGTTCTAGTGTAGATTTTTTAACAGCACTAAATAATAGATTATACTTTCGTGCCAAGGATGCGATACATAGTGATGAACTTTATGTATTTATTCCGTACGATTGCAACAGCTTACCTTCAAACAAATTATTTGTAAGTGAGACAGGAACTGATTCTGCCAATGGAACTTCCTGGAGTGAGTCTACTACCCTAAAACAAGCTTTAAAAATCGCTCAAAGTTGTCCTGCTGTTGAAGAAATTTGGGTGCAACAAGGAACCTATGTACCCGGAAAAAATTCTTCGGATACATTTCATATTCCTGATAACATAAAAATATATGGAGGTTTTAACGGAACAGAAACCATGTTATCTGAAAGAGATTGGGTAAACAATACAACGATTTTAAGTGGTGATATTGGCATACCAGGAGATGATGCAGGAAATTCTGAAACGATTATTAACATCGAGAATCGAGAAAATATACTACTCAATGGTTTTGTTATAGAAGGTGGAAACGCAACTATCGAAACCAACATCAATAGAACAACTGACACTAATGGAGGAGCAATTTATATGTCTGATTCAAATAATTTAGTGATTACCAATTGTATTTTTAGAAATAATCAGGCACAATTAGGTGCAGTGATATATTCTGAAGGTACTTCTGGCAACACTTCTTTTATCAATTGTTTATTTTATGACAATATTGCAACCGTAGAAAATCCTTTCCAAACAGGAACACAAAATTTACTATTTACTAATTCTACCGTAGTGAATAATACGGCTGCTTCAGGTTTTGGAATATTTGGAGCAAGCACAGGAAACATATCTTTAACTAATAGTATTGTAGATGGTTCACATTCATTAAATTTCAATACAACAAGTACGGGAAGTTTAACAGCAACCTATAGTTATGTAAAAGGAGAAAATCCATTTGGTACCGGAAATATTGATGGAACTACCGTTACCGATGTGTTATTCAAAGATGGTGCTAATAAGGATTTCTATTTACAAGCCACTTCCCCATTAATAGATCAAGGTAATAATACCGCAAATACCGAAGTCAAAGGATTAGGAGGTAATGATCGTATTATTGATGGAGATCTAAATACTACAGCTACGATTGATATCGGAGCTTTTGAATATGATCGATTAGATCAGAATATTACCTTTGATCCATTAGCAAATGTAACCTATGGAGATCCAACATTCGACTTGAATGCAACAGCTTCTTCTGGATTAACTATTACCTACAGCAGTAGTGACACAAACGTAGCTACCATATCTGGAAATACGGTCACTATTATAGGCGTAGGAACAACCACCATAACTGCAAGTCAGTCTGGAAATCTAGAATACAAACCCGCAACTGATGTTTCTCAAACCTTAACTGTACTCCCAAGAGCCATCACTGTGACAGCAGATGCTGGTCAAAACAAAGTGTTTGGAGATGCAGATCCTGTATTAACATATTCTATTACTTCAGGAAGTTTAGTAAGTGGAGATGTATTGAATGGAAACTTGGAAAGAACGACAGGTGAAGATGCAGGATTGTATGCCATCAATCAAGGAACATTGGCTAATGCAAACTATGAGATTTCTTATGTGGGAGACAACTTTGAAATCATAAAAGCAAATCAAACAATTACTTTCAATAGCTTGAATGATGTAGTATATAGTGATGCTGATTTCAACTTGAATGCAACCTCATCTGCCGGATTGGATATTGACTATAGTAGTTCTGATTCTTCAGTAGCTACCGTATCTGGAAATACGGTTACTATTGTTGGTATGGGAACAACAACCATCACTGCCAGCCAATCAGGAAACGGAAATTATAATGCCGCTACTTCAGTATCCCAAACATTAATAGTACTTCCAAGAGCCATCACTGTAACTGCAGATGCTGGTCAAAATAAAGTGTTTGGAGATCTAGATCCGGTATTCACCTATTCAATCACTTCAGGTAGTTTAGTAAACGGAGATGTCTTGAACGGAAATTTAGAAAGAATCGCTGGAGAAGATGTTGGAACCTATCCTATCAATCAAGGTACTTTAGCTAATGCAAAATATGACATTACCTATATTGGTGATGAATTTGAAATCATTAAAGCAGATCAAATCATTACTTTTAATAGTTTATCTGATGTTACTTATGGTGATGCTGATTTCAACCTAAATGCAACTGCTGATTCAGGATTAGCAGTTGCCTATAGCAGTTCTGATACTTCCGTAGTTACTATTACAGGAAATACAATAACTATCGTTGGTGTTGGTGCAACAACTATTACTGCCAGTCAATCAGGAAATGAGAATTACAACACCGCCACAAGTGTGCAGCAAACACTTACGGTAATACCAAGAGCCATCACAATTACGGCTGATGCTGGACAATCTAAAGTGTTTGGAGATATAGATCCGGTATTCACCTATTCTATCACTTCAGGAAGTATAGTAAACGGAGATGTATTGAATGGAAATTTGGAAAGAACCTCCGGAGAAAATGCAGGATTGTATCCAATCAATCAAGGAACATTGGATAATCCGAACTATCAGATTTCTTATGTTGACGACAACTTTGAAATTACTCCGGCTGATCAAAATATTACGTTTGGTTCATTGGCAGACGTAACGTATGGAGATCCAACATTCAACCTGAATGCAACAGCTTCTTCTGGATTGGCAGTTGCCTATAACAGTTCGGATACTTCAGTAGCTACAGTATCTGGAAACACAATTACTATTGTTGGTGTTGGTGCAACAACTATTACTGCCAGTCAATCAGGAAATGAGAATTACAACACTGCCACAAGTGTGAAGCAAACACTTACGGTAATACCAAGAGCCATCAAAATTACAGCAGATGCTGACCAATCTAAAGTGTTTGGAGATCTAGATCCAGTATTCACCTATTCTATCACTTCAGGTAGTTTAGTAGGCGGAGATGTTCTGAATGGAAATTTAGAAAGAATCTCCGGAGAAGATGCAGGAACGTATCCTATTAACCAAGGAACTTTAAACAACCCGAATTACAATATTGCCTTTGTATCTAACGATTTTGAAATTACCAAAGCAACTCAGGTACTTACTTTTGATCCATTAGCCGATGTAACTTATGGAGATCCAGATTTTAATCTAAATGCAACAGCTTCATCGGGATTAGCAGTTACTTTCAGCAGTGCTAATACTAATGTAGCTACCGTGTCCGGAAACACAATAACTATTGTTGGAGCTGGAACAACAAATATCGTGGTTATACAAGAAGGAAACCAAAACTATGAAGCAGTTAACGTTAGTCAAACTTTGACAGTACTTCAAAAAAACATTACAATTACTGCTGATGCGGGTCAAAGTAAAGTGTTTGGCACTGTAGATCCAGAATTAAGTTATAGTTTCACCAATGGAAATCTACTTTCCAACGATTTGCTAACCGGAAGCCTGGAAAGAGCAGTAGGAGAAGATGTAGGGATCTATCCCATAAATCTAGGAACATTAGCTAATCTTAATTACAACATCACTTTTGAATCTAACACCTTAGAGATTACTACTGCAGGTCAGGTAATTACCTTCGACTCATTAGCAAACGTTAGGTTTGGAGATCCTACATTTGAACTGAAAGCGACTGCTTCTTCAGGATTAGATATTACCTATACCAGTTCTAATCCCGAGGTGGTTACCATTTCAGGTAATATAGCTACTATTGTCGGAGAAGGTGTTGTTATTATTTCTGCTCATCAGCCTGGAAATAAAAATTACTCTGCTGCTACTTCCGTCACTAATACTTTAACCGTGCTTCCTGGAGAAATTCAAGAAGAACTTATAAAATTATATCCTAATCCCGTAGTAAATGAGATTCAGATTTCTGAAACCCCATCAAAAAACCGCTTATCGATTTATGATGGAAACGGAAGCTTGGTAAAACAACTATTTGATTATTCTAAAAATGATATCATCAATGTAGCTGAATTACCATCCGGGATGTATATGATCGAAATCATATTTTTTGATTATAGAGGAAAAACTTTAGTCAAAAAATTTATTAAGGAATAACATTGGAGTGTTGGTTTTGAGATAATGAATTTTAGCACCAACTTACATTAACCTAATAATCAATGTACTAACTTAAGAAAATAGCATAACAAAAATCTGTTTTTCTTACTAATATATAGTTTTAAACATAAATAGAGGTTGTCTGTAATTGACAACCCATATTTAAAAATAAGTACAAAAGCAATTATTCTTTGATCAATGTTCTTTTGGTTATAGTTTTATTTGATCCATTCTTTTCCAGAACATTTAAAATGTAATACCCTGATGGTAAATCACCAACATTGATAGTATTTTTATCATCTGTTATCACTACTTCTTTTTGTAATATACCTGTAGAATTAAATATTTTGATACCTGCTCCATTTGATACTCCCGTAATAGTAATGATATCAGTTATTGGATTAGGATAAATTTTGATACCTAAAGAATCAAGATTGCCCACCGAGGCAATTTTGTTTAAAACCGGTTCGATACCCCAAATCAAATTTCCGTTCAAATACATTGTTATTCTATCGTTGGGTTGAAAATTTGTAAAAGAGGTATTATAGGAATAATCATCGCTCTCATCAAAATTACTCCAATTCGATTTTGCAAATCTAGCTTGTATGTCCCCCGAATTACTTGAAGCTAATAGGCTTCCTGCAGCTGTTTTAAAAGAAACTTCCAGATAATCCATTCCATTAGCTTGACCAAATGTACCACGCACATTATTTGTACCTAGTTGTGCCCAATCACACCAAAAATTAAGATCACTATTATTCTCTGAAGTAAACCAATATCGAATAGTAATATCACTATAAGTTATAGGTTCTGTTCCGTTATTTATAATTCTTAGATGTGGGTTTATCGAATTATCTGTGGTGTTTCCATTACCTGCATCTCTATAAGATATCAAAACATCAGAAACTGTAGGTTCTTCTAGAGCTGTAATTACTGCAGATTCTGTATTAATATTACCTTGCCCATTATCCACAGTTAGTGTTACCGTATACTGACCAACAGTATTAAAAACATGAGTAACAATTGCTCCCACATCAGTATTTCCATCTCCAAAATCCCAAGAATAGGTTAATGTATTTCCTCCTGGATCTACAGAAGCAGATGCGTCAAAATTAACTTCTAATGGTGCTATTCCAGAAGTTCTATCCGTTATCAAACTTATGATAGGTTTGCCATCGGTAACTACTATTTTACTAGTAATCCTGTCTTCTAATTTTCCATCACTTACAGTGAGTGAAACATCAAATTCTCCTACTGTGGTAAACTCATAGGTTGTTGTAACACCTACTGCAGTATTTCCATCACCAAAATCCCAGGAATAGGTTAATGGATCATTATTAGGGTCAGTTGAGCCAGAAGCATCAAAAGTTACTAAAACAGGCGCTATTCCACTATTAACATTACTCGTAAATGACGCTATAGGAGGCTGGTTAGGATCTGTTACCGTAATTGTAATCGTTTCACTATCTGAGTTTCCATTACCATCATCCACGGTTAAAGTAACTAATTGATCTCCAAATTCTATAAATTCATAACTAGCTATTACACCTGTAGCGATATCGCCATTTCCAAAATCCCAACTATATGTCAATACATCTCCATTAGGGTCCGTAGAACCGGAAGCATCAAATGAAACTATCAATGGTCCATTACCAGAGGTTGTAGAAGCTGAGATAACTGCTGTTGGAGCATCAATAGTTGTACCCGGTTCAATACCACTTATAAGTTGCCCATTAAGATACAACCCAACTTTTTCCCAGGTTGTAAATGCTTTCTTGGTACCATCATATGAGTAATCATTAGATTGATCTGTATTAGACCATACGCTATTCGCTATTTTGGGTTCCATTCTTCCTGAACCATCATTTCTACCCAATACTCCTGCTGCGGGATCAAAAGTAATTTCCAGATAATATTTTTTACCTTCTGTTTTTACTATTTCTCCCTTAAGATTATTACTACCAATCATTGCATAATCCACATAAAAATTGAATGGTAGATCATCCTCTGCTTCAAACCAATATCTGATGCTTAAGTTAGCATAAGGCACATCTTGTGATGAGTTATTAAATAATCTAAAATGTGGTTTTATAACATTGCTAACCATTGCTGTCGAAGCATCTTTATATTCTAAGTTTAACACACCTTCTCCTCCTATTTGGATGTTTCTGGGCGTAGATTCTTTTGTTATACCGTTGACTCCAGTAGCTACAGAAGTGATCTGATATTGACCATCAGGTAACCCCTTTAAGTCAAATTCATAGGGAGCAGCAATATCTTCTCCTACTAAAATACCATTACTAAAAAACTCCACTTTGGCAACTGTTCTGTTTTCATTGATCAAGTTTGCTTCGATATGAACATCACTACCTGAAACATATTTATCACCAGACTTAGGAGACATTAATGAAAGGTAAATAGATTCTCCTCCGGACATTTCTTCCATTCTAAGTGCATGTTCTTTATATATTGCTACTTCTACATCACCTTCGAACACTCCAAATTTATCCCTTGGTGTCTTATTGTCTGGAAACCACCAAAAGGCACTTGCTCCTATTTTATTTTCTTCTATAAAACGATACATCTCTTCCCACCATTCATATCGCTCTTGTATTTCTACATTAAACTCTCCTACGTACAATGGTTTTTTGATAATGTTATGAGATTCATCTGCCCATTGCTTCATCAAAGCCATTGTCTCTTCTAAGGTAAAATTAGACCAGCTTTCTCTGATGTATGGATGTGCTGATGTAAAATCTACAAATGGGGATTGATGAATTTTTATAAAATCATTTCCTTCATCTCCTCCAAAACCATATTTCGTGCCATGTGCTTCCAATCCAGTTCCTAAAAGGTGCTTGGAATCAATAGATTTAATAAATTGCCCCATATCATCCACCCATGCTCTTAAGGTATCAGATGTAAGATCATCTCCAAATCCCTGATATCTTGGTTCATTCATTAACTCCCACGCTAAAATCGTTGGATCATCCCTGTACGCTACGCCATCATAATGATTAATACGAGTAATGAAATACTCTACATAATCCTTAAATCCTTGTATTGCAGAAGGATTTGTAAAGAATTGCCCTTGATCATGGGTTCCAGCTCCTTGTACATCAATCCCTTCCCATTTTAGACGATCTTTAATACCTCCATAGTCATTCCAATAGTTTTCTAATGCTACAATAAGTTTAATACCATTGGCTTCAGCAGATTTCACTACATAGTCAAAGAGTGAAAACTGACCTTCACTATACACTCCTTTTTGAGGTTCAAACCCATGCCAATCTTCGTGGCTAAATCCCCATAATCGTACAACTCGTACTCCATTTTCATACAAAGTACGCATATGGGCATCGATACGATCCTTATCCATAAATTGGGTTTCTATATCTCCACTAGAAGATCCATAGGTAAAAAAATCATATACGTTTGCTCCCGAGAAATAAAAAGGTTTCCCATCCAACATGAATTTTTCTCCTTCTGTATATACAAAACCAGGAGTTTGTGCATACAAATAATAACTCGTGCACAGAAATATGTAGCACAAAGCAAGTAGCTTTTTAAGGTTTGTTTTCATAATAAAAGTTTAGTTAAGTTGTTCTTTTTTACATAAATTTTATGGTTACCATTCCAATTAACCTTATAAAACTCTAACCTCACTTATTATACTTTCCTTGATTCTTTCTAAATTTATAGTACTATTGGGCATTGGGTGAGAATAAAAAATGCCCAATAGTATTTTTGTCCTTATTTGATAATTTGTTTGACAATAATATTATTTCGATTTTGAATCTGAACAAAATATATTCCTCCTTCTAAAGCACCCATATTTACCTGTATCTGTTTTACATTATCATTAACAAATTGTGTAGACATCACTTTTCCTGAAATATCGACTAGTCTAATCATCGAACCTTTAAGGTTTTGTTCGCTTTGTAGTGTTAAATCATCGATAACAGGGTTGGGAAATGCTCTTACACTTTTTGTGTTCTTACCAAAAGGTTGGCTTCTAACTAAATTTTGACAAGCAGGTGCTGTGGCACTATTACTAAAATATATAGTAAAACCACTATTGGATACTAATGCAAAATTATCGGTATCAACAGTAACCTCATATATCCCATCAAAATTTGGAATCCCAGTTCCAGAGAATGTAACCCCAGGCTGTGTCTCATTAAAAGTTTGACTTGTGATGCTTGACATCAAATTAATCCACCAACTTGGTGAACCATTATTTGTGTTCATCGATAACTGATACAATCCATTATTCTCTAAATCCCAATTTATGGTAAAATTGGTCATATTACTTAAATCAGGTCCTCCGTCACCTAACACATGTGCTTTTGTATAGCTTACATTTGCAAGTGTTTGTAAAGCTGAATTCTGTGGTGCTCCAAAACTACAATCACCGGTAGTGCCAGGTTCAGTTATAGTTACTGTGTTACTTACTGTATCAGTCGTTCCTACCTCATCAGCAATAGTTAATGTAATTATATATTCACCTGCTACACTAAACTCATGAGAAGTTGTCACTCCCGTACCTGTTGTCCCATTCCCAAAATCCCAGGAATACGACGAGATAACACCACCAGTACTTGTCGAAGTAGAAGCGTCAAAATTAATAATGACAGGAGCGATTCCTGTAGTAATATCGGATACGAAATTGGCTTCAGCGACAGGTGTATTAGGTTCATTTGCGGTAATAGTTACCACATCAGAAACATCTGTGCTTATACTATCACTTATAATTAAGGTTACCACATAAGATCCAGATTGTGAATATGTATGTGAAGGGTTTGCATCGTTGCTTGAGGTTCCGTCTCCAAAATCCCAAGTGTAACTAATTGTACTACCTACAGGAAATACTGATGATGACGAATCAAAATTAACAACCAGCGGAATTGTTCCGGAAATAGGAGTTGCTACAAAATTAGCCTCTATTGCGATTGCAGGATTAAGCACCTTGATGATTACTGAGGCTGTATCACTTTTACCCTTACCATCATCTACGGTTAATGTTATATTTTGGTCCCCAACATCTTTGAATTCATAAGATGTTGTCACACCTATTGCTGTATCGCCATTTCCAAAATCCCAGCTATATGATAATGTGTCACCATCCGGATCAGTTGAGCCAGAAGCATCAAAAGTAACCGCTAATGGTGCCATCCCTTGTGTGATGTTTGTAGAAATATTAGCTGTAGGTTTTCCATTAGTATCTGTTACAACACCTGTGGGTTCTAATCCCCACACTAACTCTCCATTGCGATATAAGGTTACTAAAACGTGTGGCGTCAAAGCTCTTTTACCACCATCATAAGAGAAATCATTACTTTGATCGTGAGCCTGGAATCCTGAATGATGTAATCTAGTTTGAATTTCACCTGTTTTTCCATTTGCAGCCAAGCTTCCTGAAGAAGCTCCAAAACCAACTTCGAGATAGTGTTGTGTTCCTGTGGTGTTGAAAATTCCTGTAGTACCGGTTACAGCAGAATAATCTACATTAAAATCCATAGGGACATCATTTTCTGGAGTGAACCAATATCTAATTGTAAAATCTGCTAGATTCACCGCTTCTAAGGCTTCACTAATGACCTGGAAAACAGGCTTTAGTTCCACTGCACCAGCAGATGTACTATTATCTCTATATGCTACACTAAATGGTGTATTTGGCAAATTATTAAATCGCTCATCTACTGTAATAGCTATTTCTGTTGGATCACCGGTTAATGTGCCATCTGCCTCAGCTAAAGCTAGTTTTATTGTATGCCTTCCTTCTGCAAGATTAGCAATAGGAATAGGTTTTATTTCGAAAACCGATCCTTGCTCAACATCATCAATGAAATATTTTATATGCTGCCCTCCTGGTGAGATATCCCATTTGAAGGTAGAAAATTCAATATCGAAACTAGTTCCTATTAGACTCCCATCTGTTGGGGATTGAATAATTGCAGTGGGGTCTTGCGGCAATTGATCCTTGGTAACAATTACTGTAATAGTTTCTCCCAGATCAGTTAAAGAGTTATCACTACGCTCCATTTGTAAGGTTAGCTCATGCGGTCCTTCTGTTAAGGTAGTAGGATCCGTAAGTATTCCTCCACTTGTGACTAAACCTCTATCTTGTCCATCAATTCTGAACCTTAGCTTGTACTGCTGAGATGGTATCGACCATCCTTCTGTTTTAAATTTAATCTCCAATGGAGTATTTACTAATTCACCATCAAGAGGAGATTCAAAAAATACATCAGGCAAAGGACCGATTGGAGTATCTGCATCCCCACCATGGAGTGTCCATAACACTGCTGCATCAAACATTTTCAGTCCCTCATCTGTCAACAAATGCATAAACTGGTCTCTTAATGGAAAAGCTACCCTTCTTGAAGGAATATTAAGACTAGCTTCATAACCAAATAAAATTGGTTTTGTTCCCGCTTTGGCAATTACTATCGCATCCGCTGTTGGATTACCAAAAGGCAGACTTTGTGAAATAGAGTATAAAGATGTACTTGCTCCTGCACCTACAGCCATAGGATGTGTTGGATCAACAACATCGATTGTTGAAAACCCTTCACTGGTAAATCCATACCCTGTATTTAATTCTCCGGTAGTTAACCTGAGTTTACCATACATAAATGGATTCCAAGTCATTAATGGCACTCTGGCAGCTTCCAGGTCATTTCCTAATTCTCTTGGATCTACTGTAGATGATACCAACACCAAATCAAACGGATTTGCTGATTGTGGACTAGTCGCTTCTTCATCAGAAAACAAGGTGATCTTAAACCCTAATTTTTGTTCTAAACGTGATTTGATTCTTTGATCTTCAGAAGTCAAATTATTCTTATCACCAACCACAAACATCACTTCAATGGTATTCTTATATTTAATATTGATCTCTGGTGTAACTGAAGCTGTATGTCCATTGTTATAAAAAACTTTTGCAGTAATCGTATATGTTTTCCAAATAATCGGAGTCCATGTGACTTCAAAAGGTGCTGTAGTTACTTCTTTCACTAATGTATTATCTACATAATATTCTACCTTGGTAACGCCCTCTATATTGGTCTCTATGCTCAACGTAATAGGATCAGCCTTATCGATAACGGTTCCCTCTATTGGAGAAGCCATTTTTAGTGTTTGTTGTGTTGCCGGCGATACTGATGACCCATCTATTTGTTTAAGATATGCTTCTAACTGCTTTATCTGGGTAACACTTAATGAAGATGTTGCACCGTGAGCATCATTTGCATTGTACTTGGTAAATACTTCTGCCAGAGTTTTTGCTGCACCATGATGTAAATACGGTGCCGTAGCCCATACATCTTTTAAGGTAGGAACATCTAATGCCAATAATTTTTTGCCTAAACGATTCCCACTGTTTGATACAATAGTCCCTACATCATGCATTTTACCAGCTGGACTATCAGTAAAAGCTTCACCACCATGACACGAATTACATTTTAAATCTTCGAATAACGATTTTCCTGCGACTCCATCAGTAGTTAAAGTTCCGTTGGCATTACGATATGGACTAGGGTCAAATGTGCTAAGCGACTCTATATAGGCAGCTAGTGCATCTAGATCTGCGGACTTTCCTTTTTTAGCATCTCCAAGAGATAAGGCAGTAGTTCCTTCATTAAAGTCAGTATCACTTAAGAATCCTTGTCCATTAAAATGGAAACGAATATCATTTTCAAAATCCTGAATCTCATCAAAATTCGCGCTCCAATGTACTCTACCATGTGCTGTTCCCGCTCTACCAACCAAGGAAATTGTATTTCTTAACCCTTCCCCTCTATCTGTAAAATCCCAGGTACGACCATCCTGTGTACCATCACTATGACAACTTACACAACTAATGTACCCGTCGGTTCCCATTTTTAAATTTGAGGCATCGTAGAAAATTTGTTTTCCTTTTAATACAACAGGAGATAGTATTTCAGTTGTTACTGTATTTATAGTTGATACTTCTTGGAGTGTATTGCTTCCTGAATTGATCATATCTGACGCATCAAAAACAGAAATACTACGATCCATAAAGTTTTTTACAAAAACACGATTTGTAGTTTGGTCTATTGCTAACCCTTGAGGAGCTCTACCCACATCTTTCTTTAGTAGTTCTAATCTTCGCTTGGGATCTATGACCACAATTCTGTTATTTCCCTGCATAGTCACAAAAAGGTAATTACCAGTTGGTGTATACAATGCCGAGGACGGTTGACCATGATTGTCTATATCTAATCTTTTGGCAAGTTCCTCCTGACTAGTCGTTAGATTAATAGGAGAAATAGCTGTACGCACCACATTATCAAAGGTCAAAGGTTTACCATCTCTTGCTAATCCACGTAGCGTATTATCTTTTTTAGCTACTGACCAAGCCGATGTATTATCCGGATGAATAGTTATACCTGCAACATAATTAGGTAATCCTCTGCCTTCATTTCCATTATCCACAGTAAAATCATCTATAACTAATGGAATTGTGTTTTTTAAGCTAAAGGTATTTAGATTTACTTCCCAAACCTCTCCTTCTGTATCTTCAGAAATAAACCTAGTAACTAATAACTTACTTCCATCTCCCGTAATTGCTAAGGCTCGCGGAGTAGATCCTATATACAAAGATCCTTTTATTGTGTTTGTTACTGGTGAAAGCTCTATGAGTTGTCCTGATCCAAAAGCAGATACAAATGCTCTACTCCCATCCGGTGTAAAGACAATACCATATGGGCGTGATCCTTTTGATAATGCAATCTTTGTGACTAATGATCCATCTGTATTCAACACATACACCTCATCAGCATCACGACAGGTAATCCAGGCTTTTCCTTCACTGTCTAGCGCTACATTTACCGGATCTTTACCTACCGCAACTTCTTTAATAACTGTTAAGTTATCTGCATTTATAAGCGTTACGGTGTTATTATCAGGATTTACAGACCAAACAATTCTGTTTGTTGTATCTACGGTGATTGGCCCTGATTGTGTAGGTAATACTGAAGGCGTTCCAGACACAACAACAATAGATTGAGACCCTACTATAAACCCTCCGTTATTATCCGAAACCTGAACCTGAACGAGGTAATTACCAGCTTCTGTATACGTATGAGATGTTGTTTTACCAACCCATTCGGTTTTTGGGGAACCATCTCCAAAATCCCATCGATATGTCAACGTATTTCCATCCGAATCAGTAGCATTCGCTGTAAAATCTATTGCAGTATTTATAGTTACAGGAGAAGGAATACTTAAATCTATACTTGTAACTTCCGGAGCTTGGTTAGAGGTATCCCCACCTGTGGTAAAATAGAAGATATATTCTTCCATTCCATTACCTACAGCATCCTTTACTCCACCCTCAATAAATTTTACTTCATAAGTAGTATTTGGTAATAACGCTTCTCTTGGAGCATAATTGATGACTTGATATGACGTTGTGGTTACATCGCCTTTTATAGGTGTTCCTCCTAAAGGACTTACTTGTATGGTTTCATCATTTAAGGTAAGGTCATCTAGTGTTTCATTAATTACAAAACCTAATGTAGTTGTTTGTGGTTGATTTATAGCTCCGGCAATAGGAAAATGGTGCCCAACCGTTGGTGGATTGGTGTCTAATCCATCCTGATGAGCAAAAATAGACGTTTTATCATCTCCACTTGCTATAAGAATATGACCTATTGGCATCCATTGATTATCTATGAACTGTAATGTTTCATCACTTGATGGAGGAAAGAATTCTTGTTCAATCTCCATTTTTTCAAAATTGAACTTTACTCCTCTATCAAATCTTCCTGAAAATCCATATTCATCCTGAAAGATCATATATCGTCCTAAAGTAATTTGATCCGAATGTAAAGTGAATCCTCTTTTTACATTAGTAGGATCACTAATATCAAATCCTACTAAAGCATCCGGTCCTTGATTACCACTCATAAAGACAAGGTAGTTTCTCCATAACTGGATTCCAGTACTGTATTGTTCATGAGGAATATCTCCACCAAAAGATCCTAAAAACTTAATATTATTCGGGTCTCCAAAATCAAATACACTTATATCTCCTGTCTGTGGGGCATAAAAAACATAGTTTCCTACACGCACTACCACATCTGGTAAAGAAACAGTAGCAGGAATATCATCTACCTGTACTCCTGTTCTCATATCAAAAACTCTACTCCCGTCAATAGTGTGAGGAAACGTTTCTAAATTATCATAATTAGATTGTCCATCTCTTACGGTGTACAAAATATCAGAAGAAGTGACTGGTTTCCTATCCAACATATTAGAGAGATCTAGATATTTATATCCTGTCCCTTCTACTTCTGGTACAGAGTATTCTCTATAAAATAAATCTCCTTCCAGTTTCCACCATCTGTGACCATTATTTGCGGCATCACTAAACTGTACTCTTTTTGGTGCAGTAGGATTAGAAACGTCCCAAACACCTGTTCCTGCCTGACCATTAATCATTAAATAGTTACGGTGGTAAGTGTTAATTCTATCCCCTTCTGGAAAATTGGCCAGAAATGTTCCTGCGGGCCAGGTTTGTGTGGTCATTTTTGGGCCTGCTGTACCATCATACACTTGTGTAAATGATTTAATAGCTAAACCTATTGTAATTAATATTACGACAAGACAAAGCTTTCGAATATTATTTTTCACAAAGGTAAAACCCCTATTCTTTTGATTGTATTCTTTTAATTCCATGGGTAAGCGAAAAGTTTGCGTGTAAAGTGTAGGGTTACTGTTTTTTTGCAAAAAAAACTTAGTTAAAAAGAAGGAAGCTATTTTGCAAAGCCTATAGCTTCCTTCAATATGTGTCTAAATGGTTTAAAAATTAATTCTTCATTATTTTCAATGTTCTTGATTTAGCTTTGTGATTAAGCTTAACAAAATATATTCCTGCAGGAAGATCATCCGTATCTAGCTCAACTTCCTTCACTCTTGATTGCACTTGGATAGTTTTTATTATAGTACCATTCATGTTAACTAAACTAACCCTAGCGCCATCCAGAAAATCGTTTCCTCTAATGACCAGTTTATCCTGAACAGGATTTCTATCGACTTTAATATTCATATCCTCTTTCAATACCTCTCTTTGCCTTGCTCCTTCTTTATAAGTAATCACCAGCTGAGGAGGTGTATTTGCTCCATTTTCTTTAGAAGCAAAAGCAAAATCATTTCCAGAAGTCATATTCATAACCAATGATAACTTATTACCAGAAATTGAAGCTGTATTAAGGTTTACTATTTTATTACTTCCTAATTCATAAGTAGTATTTAAACTACCTAATAAAGCCCCTGTTGAAGGTTTATTAGCATTAGACAAGTTGTTTTCCGTCCAATTATTAGAAGTTCCTTTATTCACGTTAAGATTACCGTTACCAGGATCAGAGGCAACCTTAAATTTCAATTGTGCCTTGGTAATCGTTCCGTTAATTGAAGAAAGATCGAACATCAGATATGCTGTTCTTTTGTTTTGCTCTACCCTAACAATAGTATTATTAAATCTGGTAGCCCCCTGAAGGTAAGCATCCTGAATTGGAGACAAAGTAACTGTTTGTTCTACAGCAACGATTTTAGAAGAAACCACTTTATCTATATTAAACAGATACCCCGTACCTCCTTTATACAATAGCTTCAATGTTTTGTTACCTTTAGAAAGTGATACATCTAAAGTATATTTCTTATAGCTATGCCATTGTCCTGTAACGGGTATAGTAATTGAACCCACGATTTTTGAAGCTTCTATAACCTCTATTGTTCCTCCAACACCAGCACTGGAAGCATAAAAATCAAAAGTATATTCTCCATCCGAATCTACATTTACCTCATATTCGGTATAATCTCCGTTTTTGATATATCCTAAGTTTTTATTAGATGTTCCGGGAGTATTCTCGATACGTACACTTCCAGATTTTGAAATAAAACTCTCTGCTTCAAAATTACCTGGAATATCTATTACATCAGAAGGTGGTGTATCTTCTTTTATTTCAATATTTATTCCTGAAGAAGTTGTTACTGCACCATCGTTATCTGTAGCTTTTGCCGTTATCGTATAATTCCCGGTATTAGCAATTGTGGTAGTTGTATTATAAGGAGCAATATTTTCTGTAGCTACCAAATTTCCATTTACAAAAAACTCTACCTTGGCAATAGTACCGTCAGTATCTGATGCATTAGCTATTAATGGTATTGTTGCTCCGGGTTGATATACCGCTCCATTTGCAGGAGAAGTCATGACCACTTGTGGCCCATTGTTTTCATCTCCACAATCTACTAATACTTCGGCAGGGCCATTTCCGGTAGGCTTAGTATATGCTTTTGACAATACAAATTTATCCATCTCGAATCCATCTTCTCTCATAGAAAATGAAATCGTATGTATCCCAGCCGTTGGAACATTAATGAAGATTTTTTGTGCTTCGCCACAATGATTCGCTGCCGTACGTTGTTTACTCTCCCAGGTCCACTGATTTTTACCAGCACACCATTGCATTCTTTGACCTGATTCAGGCCAAGTTCCATCTATTCCAACATGAACTCCGTTATCTTCAGATCCTGTAGAATGTGCTCGTACCCAAACAAAATATTTACCCGGAGTAGTGAATTTTACTTTATAATCTATAATTGCCAACTGACCAGGAGTATTACTAAAGTTTTCTCCATTAATTAATGGGTCGCCATGAGTAACTCTTGTATCTGGTAATATTTCTAGATAACCTCCACTACTAGCTCCATTGTGATGACTTGGATCTGGGTCAGGTGTTGGTGTAGCAGAACTACCATCTAAAACATACCATTTTCTTTTATTGGTTTTAGATTGACTTTTAAAATGTTCTGCTTCAACAGCTACAACTCCATTTTGTTCTAAAGCGGCGCATTGATCCGGATCCGGATCTCCTCCTCCAGAGCCTTTTTTTATGATTAATGCCACCCAATCATTATTGTCAGGTGCAACTAGACTTCCTCCCAATGTAGTTTTAGTAGTTAAATTGCCTCCACTACGAGGATTATACCACTGTACATCATATTTGTTATTTCCATTAGGCAAATTAAGTCCTGTAGAACCACCATTAGGTCTATACACTGCATATATCTCGCCTGCCTTAGCTAAAACATAATCATTGTTATCCGAAGTAACTCCATCAGAAGATACCATACTTGTCAAATTCCCAAGTAAATTGTTGTTAAAAAATTGCAATGCTCTAGATGCATCAGAATATTTATTATTTCTGGACCTATGATTTTGTGCAGACAAATCGGTTTCTCCGGTTTGGTAGCCATAATAATATTCTACTCCTGTTCCACCTGCCATAAGTGTCCCCCAAAGCACCTTATGTCTAACCAGTTTATCTTCCTTTCCATCTTGATCGACTCCAATATTGGCACTTCCTTGTTCGTCATTGGCAACCACCCATTTTTTACCTGCGTTACGAGATTTTTCTAACCATCGTTTCACATCATTGTGTACTTTATTTTTATCCGTTTGCACAGATGCTCCGGTAAGAACTGAGTTATTTCCTAAAAGAGGGTTGTATCTCTGATCTTGTTGATTCGGATAGGTATGGATTACGATATGATGATCATAAGGGTCTATTTGCTTAATATAACTAGCAGTAGACTTTACTACATTATCCGGAATGGTTGTTTCTTCAGAAAGGTTCCAATTTAGAGCTAAGTGATGCCCAAAACGAGCAATTAATTCCCGGTAATACAATTTTCTTTGACGACCAAAACCATTATTATCCATGATATTATCATTTTCGGTCTCTAAGGTCTTGAAATGCATAAACATTCCTTTCTTATCAGCATACTCGAATATCTTTTCCCATTGAGCAAGTTTGGATACATCAAATCTATCTTTGTGCACTCCTTGATTCCACTGCTGCCCATCATTGTATCCGTTGTATGTGTTTACTCCTACTTTTAACAGGTGTGGAAATACATTTTCATCATCTCCATGTAGACTTAATGTTAAAAACGAAAAAGCATTCAACCCTTTATTAGACAAGTATCTTACAACTCCAAGTAATTCAGTCCCTTTTCCACCATTCCAGGTATAGGCGCTTGCATCAGAAGCTAAGTAATCCTGCTGATGAGGATTCCAGGACTTACGTCTATTCCCTCTATTAGGAGTAGCATCAAAATCATCATATGCCAATGTGTTTTCTGGTGCATCAGCTCCCGCTTTTACAAACCATGGACCATTAGGACTTGTTGGGTTCGTACCAGCGAATCTTAGATAATGCTCACCTACATACTTTAGCATACCCTTAGCTTTAGCTCTGTAGTCTCTTCCGGACTTATCAGATTCTGCAATACTAAAAGTTCCGGTGCTTCCATCCATAAAACCTGCACCCGATCCACCTCCATTGATCGCGACATTGGATCCTGATGTAAAAGATGCTGACCAGTTCCAATTTCCTGTTTCGTCCGGGGCAAAATGTACTCTCCATTTATTCCCTGAGGTACAGCTATTATTTTCTGCATTACCGCACGCAGCATAATAACCAGGAACTTTATAGCTTCTGTTACTTCCTTGATGCGTAAAGGTGACTTCTAGTCTATAGTCTGAAAAAGGGTTGGGGTTCGCAGTTTCAGAAGTATTCGGACCGTTAAAAGTAAGGCTGACCTTATGCCACCTCTTTAATTCTCCCTCGGGAGTCTGGGCTTTTGCCAGAACTCCTAAAAGAAGAAATGCAATTAAAAATTTGAATTTTGTTAGATTCATAATTAAAAAATTCTAGTTAAACGTATGATTTAGATGTTAACTAGGGGTAGATTTTGGTTCTTATATAAATTTATTTCTTAATGATTTGTTTCGTTAAAGTTTCTCTTTTATGGTATACTTTGATAAAATACAATCCTGGTCTAAGATCCGCTATATCTAATGAAGTCCCATCTGCATTAGATTTTACGGTTGTAGTCTTTAGTATCTTTCCTGTAATATCTACTAAATTCAGGATAGCTCCATCCATAGTAGTTTTACTTTTTACATAAACAATATCCGATACTGGATTTGGAAATGCTTCAATCCTAAAAGCATCTGAAACTTTTGGTGCTTTATTTAAAGTATTACAAACTGGAGGAATATCACTATTACTGAAATAGATAGTAAATGTTCCTGTTTTAGATACTAGTACAAAATTATTACCATCTAGGGTAGCGTTATACGCTCCATCAAGATTGGGGAATCCCGTTCCGGATAGGGTTATACTTGGTTGTGCAGCATTAAAATTCTGAGCAGTGATGTTATTCAATAAATTATTCCACCAATCTGGAGAGCCATTATTTGTATTCATTGAAAACTGCCATAGCCCATTATTTGTAAGATCCCAATTAATTGTAAAATTGGTTACATTGCTTAAGTTAGGACCTCCAGACCTTAAAACATAGATTTTTGTATAAGCAACATTTGCGACTGTTGGTAATGGATCAACCTGAGGAGCCCCAAAACTACAATCTCCACCATTTCCAGGTTCTGTAATCACAATGGAAGAAGTTGCTTTATCAGTATTCCCCGATGAATTAGTCACTGTTAATGTCACAATATAATTGCCTGAGGTGATATATTCATGAGATATTGTAGCACCATTTCCTATAGTACCATCTCCAAAATCCCAAGCATATGCCAGCGAACTACCATCAGAACTTGAAGAGCCTGAACCATCAAAAGAAATAGTAGCTGGCGCTACTCCTCCAGAAGCACTAGTAATAATATCTGCTGTTACTATTACAGAAGTATCGGGGTTGCTAACTACAATTGTCGTTGTTTCAGTATCATTTAAAGATCCATCACTTACTGTAAGCGTAATTGTATAACTTCCGGGCTGAGTAAAAATATGTGATATTCCTACTCCTGTAGCGGTAGTACCATCTCCAAAATTCCAAGAATATGAAAGTGTGTCATTATCCGGATCAGAAGAAGTGGAAGCATCAAACTGAACTGTTAATGGAGCATCGCCAGAAGCTATATCATTACTAAATCTGGCAACAGGTGGTCGATTAACTGTGCCACCCACAACATTAGGGATTAGCGGCGCCAAATGAGGTGTTAAGACGTCTAATTTCCATTGATTTACAGAAGTCCAATCATCTTGTAAAATTCCTCCGGTATCACCAGAATTAGGATTCATACTCCAAAAGGTCCAGGAATAAATACCACCCATAAAATTAGTAAACTCAGTAAACCAGGTATAGGCGATACCACCAAAGGCATCTTGATTTTTGATCCCAAATTCTCCTACGAATAAAGGAGAAGTTCCTTCTTCATATAAATAGTGAAAGTTCTCTTGCCATATCCCAGGCATATTTTGAGGAAAATTAGGAGCTTCGAACCAATCTTGTGGGGCTACTTCCGGACCGTATTCATGAGCAGAATACATTAATTTACCGGGGTCAGATAATTGTACAGGATACTTCTTTGCACCCATCAACTGTCCGCCCCACCAATATGAATTTCCTTCAAATTCACCTACACCTTCTACGATTATCAACACATTAGGGTTAGTTTGTAATATAGCATTACCACAACGCTCTGCAGCTTTGTTCCAATCTGTAGCGGGATTACTATTCCCCCAGGAAGATCCGTGAGGTTCATTGTTCAGGTCCATAGCTACAACAGCTGAGTAGTTCTTATAACGATCAGCTATAAAAACCCAATCATCAATCCACCGTTGTTCTGAATACTCGGGAGTATACCAAACAGCTTCGTTTAAAAAACCATCTGCAGCCCTAGAATGATTATCTAAGACAATTTTCATATCATTCTCCTGACACCATCTTACAAAAATATCCATAAGTTCAATGGGCTTAGTCACTGTGGCTTCCTCTTCGTTCATTGGAGATATGCCTGTATAACCATCAGACCCATAGGAAGGGATGGTTATCGTAGCTCCTGGATTTAACATTTCGTTACACCAAGGTACTCTTATGGTATTAAATCCGAGATCCTTGATTTGTTGTAGTACACTTTTCATATCACGGGTCCATATTCCGTGAGGAAAGTAGTTTTGTGTTTCAAAACCAAACCAGTTTACCCCGGTAAGTCTCACTTCTTTTCCAGTAGAATCAAATAATTTATTCCCGGAAACTGAAAGCCAGTTTTGTTCCTGAGCTGATCCTTTGCAAAACATACCAAATACTAATAGTATGGTCAAAGCAGTACAAATACACTTTATACTTTTTATTGTATTTTTCATTTCATCTTATTTTAGTTAGTTAAAAAAGAGAGAGGTATATAACCCCTCTCTTTTATGGATTAAAAACTACCTATTAATCATCACTTTATTTCTGAATTTTTCTTTTGAAGCGAAATCAAAAGTTTCTAAAATATATAATCCAGAAGGTAATTCTTCTACAGAAATACGAGCCTGTATCTGATTTGTATTCTTTATGTTTTTAACTTTAACTACATTACCAGATAAGTCAATCAATCGTATCCTAAGGTTAGTATTACCATTACTATTCTTTTTACTACTATTGGCGGACACATTAATATAATTCGCTGCCGGATTAGGACTCACTAACACATTTGCTTGTTGTGTTACCGGCGCAGGTGCATTAGTGGTCTCCCCAAAGAAGAAACCATATTCTGCATTTGCCAGTGCGACTTCTATCTGAGCCCAACTTCTGTGATAATTTTGTGTAAAATCTGTACCAGAATCATATGCTGTTTTTAATCTGGCATAGTCCGGATCATTTTTTAGTCCTGATCTTATATCTAAGAATGATACTCCGGGCTGGATAACATCTCCATTAGCCATAGTACCAGTAAATCCTTGTGGTACATATACTTCTTCTTCAAAAATTCTTTTGAAATCACCTCTGGACTCAGGAGAGGAGACTCCTTTATCATCACGATAGGTAATCCACATCCTGTCCAATACTTCTTTAGCTAGATCGCGAGATACCGTATCCAAGGTTGCGTATTTTTCTGTAGCAGCAGCATAGTAAATTAATGCTTTAGCCATCGACGCAGCTACTCCTAAATCCTTTCCATAATCAGTAACAACTACGCTCAGGTTATTATTACTCCCCGGATTTACCGGATCCCAAGTATCAGGCTCTCCTGTCCACTCTAGCGTTGCAGGGATATCAAAATCATTATCTCCAATAAGTTTTACTTCACTTTTTACCCAAGTAGTCCATTTATCCATGAGGCTTTTGGCCATTGGGTCATTAGTAATGTAATAGTACTCAGCTACTCGCTCCATAGACCAGGCTTGCCATCCAAACCAAGTTCCACTTCCCGGATCATGGTATACAGGATCTGTATCAAAAGCCATATCATAGAATGTTGATTTACCAGCAGGATACACGCTATAATCTCCATTCCAGCTATTGGTAGCTCCACCGGCTATTGCTCCTTCTTTAGATTGTAACCAGGTATAGAATTCCATTTGTCTTTTCAGGCTCTCGTTCCAGTCTCTTTCTCCATTCTGAGATTTTGGCTTCAACTCATTTACCTGTGTTAATGCATATGCGGCAACGGGGTTTTGGTATCCAAAATGACAATGACTGGAACTAATTCTAAATGCCCATTGAGAGGCTGGATCCGCAGACCCGCCCCAAGACATATACCACGACATCAAATAGTGCGCACTATCATATCCGGTTCCTGCTCCACTAGTCGCACTCTGTACTCCTAAAGGTTTAAAATATTTATCAAACATCGCTAACCTTAAATAATCTCCCATCTTAGATGCTTTATCCAAATCAAGACTACTTAAACTAGTTCCTTGTTCTTTCGCATATACTTGTGCCCAATACATAGCTTGTACTGCTCTAGCATCTGCATCAGGAGCACTAGTGTATCTCCATTGTCTGGCATAATTTTGATCTTCAATAAATAACGGTAAGAATCCATTTGCTCCTCCCCAATCGAAGCTCTCCCAGGATGGATGAGGTATGGTTTCATACACTGATTCTTGCTCTCCTCTCTGGAAGGTGTTAATGTAAGAAGGAGTACTTACTCCATCACCTCGGTTTCCATAACCATAGAAATTATCATTATCCAATAACCAGTGCATTTGATATATATCAGCACCATAGGTAGCTGTCAGATCTGATGAAACTGGATCTGAACCTACGGGAGCACTGAAATTAAGTGGCGCCGGATAATCGCTCGGTAAAGGGAATTCACTAGCATATGCAGCCGGAGAAGATGGATTATACGCTCCGTTAGTTGGCTGATCCGCAGTAGTCGGAATAATAAATTGTTCGATTTTATCCCATACATTACCTAGTGGAGTCCAATCTCCTGTTACCCTACCATTCATTACTTCTAGCCATAACCAATAGGAGTATAATTCGCTGGTAGATTCATGGCCATGATCTGGCGCCTCTACAATTAATGATTCGATCGAATGGTGAGGAGAACCGTCTGCACTAAAATATCCATTTGCAGGGTCATAAAACTCATTTCTCATTTCGATAAAACGATCGATATATGCATTATCACCAGTAGGTGGATTAATGATAATCTCATCCGTTGCTTTAATCGTTATTATGGCTTGATCTTCTCCTCCATTTCCATCAGCAACAACAAGAGTAACTTCATAATCTCCTTTGGTAGTAAATGTATTTTCTGCAGTAACTCCAGTGGCAGTATTTCCATCTCCAAAATCCCAATTATAGGTCAACGTATCACCATCAGCATCTGTAGAACCCGAAGCATCAAATGTAACAACCAATGGAGCCACTCCTGTTACCGGGGTTGCAGAAATATCAGCAATAGGATTGGTATTGCCACCCGTGTCTCCACCACAATCAGGTGCAGTAGCCGTAGTACTAAAATAAATAGTAAATCCTCCTGTTTTAGATACTAATGCAAAATTGCCTGCATCTTCTGTCACCCAGTATTCACCATCTAACCCTGTAAATCCGGAGCCTGTAATAGTAATTTCCGGTTGCGAAGCATTAAAGTTCTGTGTAACTTTTGGCAGGAAATCATTATACCAATCCGGAGTACCATTATTGGTATTCATAGAAAATTGATATAATCCATTATTGGCTAGATCCCAGTTAATATTAAATTTAGTTACATTGTCTAAGTTTGGCCCTCCATTTCCTAAAACATAAATAAAATTATATTCCTTATTTATACTCGAGAGAGAAGTAGCTATAGGAGTTCCAAAAGAACAATTTCCACCTACGACAACAGGGTTTCTCACTACTTCTATACTATTAGAAAGATCAAATTCACCGCTTAAAGCCGCAATCGTTCCTTCGGCAGTAAGACCTGTAATGGTTCCGTTATAGGTTATGTTATAGATAAAACAACTTCCAACTCCGGCACCATCAAAATCAACAGCTTCTGGTGTTGCTGGTAACCCCAGGATTTTACCTTGATCATCTGTGATAACCCATTGGTTAGTTTCTCCAATGTTACCTGTTAAGGTTATTCCTGAAACATTATCCGCAATACCATCTCCAACAGTAAATATAAATGGTCCTCCTGAAATGGTTCCTCCATTTACCTGAGGATCCACTGTTCCTCCATCACAATCTGGTGCGGTAGCAGAAGTACTAAAATAAATAGTAAATCCTCCGGTTTTAGAAACCAACACAAAATTCCCTGCATCAACTGTTGCCCAGTATGAGCCATCTAATCCAGCAAACCCTGAGTTTGTAATGGTGATCCCGGGTTGAGCAGTATTAAAATTCTGTGTAACTTTTGGCAAGAAATCATTCCAATATGATGGATTACCATCACTAGTATTCATAGAGAACTGGTACAATCCATTATTAGCCAAATCCCAATTAATTGTAAAATTGGTGACGTTATCTAGATTTGGACCACCATTACCTAAAACATATATATTTTCGAAAGCCGAATTAATAGATGGCAAAGCAGTATCTATTGGTGTTCCAAAAGCACAACTTACACTTCCATCAGTTACATTAATAGTTTTTGTAGCAGTATTTGATTCTCCTATTCCATTAGTAACGGTAAGTGTTACCACAAACTGTCCTACTGTAGTATATGTTGTAGTGGTGGTTATTGTGCTTGCCGTCTGACCATTTCCTAAATCCCAATTATACGTAAGATTTCCTCCTGTGGGATCTATAGAAGATGATGCATCAAAAGATACTTCTAATGGAGCAACTCCAGTATCTGCATTTACAGTAAAGGCAGCTACCGGGGAACCATCTGTTACATTAATAGTTATTGTCTTTGTTCCTTGTTTGCTCCCGTCACTTACAGTAAGCTTTGCCAAATATTCACCAACAGCAACATATTCGTGATTCGTTGTTACCCCTACAGCAGTATTGCCATCTCCAAAATCCCAAGTATACGTTAATGCATCTCCATTTTCATCTGAAGAAGCAGAGGCATCAAAGGCAACACTTAATGGAGCAATACCAGCAGTGGGTGTTGCTGTAAAGTCTGCAACCGGTGCAATATTACCATCCTCCACGGTAATTGTTGTACTAGTTTCAGCAGAGATGTTTTCTCCGTCACTTACCGTAAGTGTTACTAAATATGATCCTATTGCTGAGTAAGTAATTATAGGATTAGCGGTAGTAGAGGTTTCTCCATTACCAAAATTCCAATTATAAGATAAAGCATCTCCATTAGGATCAGAAGATGCTGATGCATCAAATGATACTTCGAGTGGAGCAACACCAGACTCAGGGGTTGCTGTAAAAGAAGCCATTGGCGTATTACCTCCATTAGGTTCATTACCAAAAACTAACACTCCATTATCATACACAGGGATGTTAGAGCTTTCGATCTCGTTACCTCCTAACCCCTGTGCTGACCAATCATTAGTAGTGTCATAAGGTACCCCATTAGATACTCTAAAATTAAGTTGTGTTTCTCGTCTGAATTGCGGGTCTCCAATTGGGGCTATTTGCTCACCAACTAAGGATACTTCAGCGTAATAAATATTTCTACTAGCATCCCAAGTTCCAATTGTGATAGAACTGTTTCCCTGTACAGAGTTCAACGTCGGTTGGTAGTCTGCAATTGTCAATCCTTGGGCAATTCCTTCAGAAATATCAAAGAAATATCTGTAAGATAATTTATCTGTAACTCTCGCAGGCCAAGCTGTTCTATTTTGAACACGAATCTGAACGGTACTCCCAGAAGCGTTATTACTATTAAATTTTGAAACGGTTCTGGTCTCTGCTCTAGTAGGAATACCTAACGAGGCTGGTGGAAAATTAACCAATGGTGTGCCTCCAAAATTATCGTACATCCAAGCCAGAACACCTGTTATTCCTGCATTGTAATCACAAGCCACCTCATTCGCAATAAATTCACATCTATCATCTACAAAGCCATCGTTGGCAGGGCTTTTTGGTCCCCCTACTACAGCTCCATATAAGATATGACTTGAAGTATCAGGTACTTTATCACAACTGTTTGTCCATCCTCCATGCGCGCCTCTGTGATGAGGTTTATTTGCCGGGTTATTACCAAAACCAATCATAAAGCTTCTATTAATTGGGTTATCCCCTAAGGTATAATCCGCCATGAATTTTGCATAATTTCTATAGGCAGTCTGTTGTGCAGCATTGGTTGATACCTTGTCGCTATAAACCAAAGCTAAGAACGCTTCGTTATTCGCATATCTTAAGGTTCCCCATTGTCTAATATGAGGAAGACCTCCAGGAGTTGTAGGAACCACATCTCCGTTTACTCCAACACCAGTCCACCAATCCAGGTTTCGCTCCGCATCTTGCTTGTATTTATCTTTACCTGTTAGTATTGACATCAATACATAGGTACCATAGGCTTTATCATCCCAAGAGAACGCCTCTTTGTATTTAGCAGTAGCGCTTTGACCTTCTCGTTGCATATTGTCATACTCTGCTTCCGCTTTAACGAGGTAGGCATTATCATTTGTAGCTCTATATAACCAGGCGGCTCCCCATACAATTTCATCTTCATAATTACTGAATGAACGATAAAAACCAGCAGCATCCGTTATAGAATTAGAGTAAGCTTCTCTTACACTATCTGCATAATCATATAATTCTATTGCACTTTGTAACAAACGAGCACTATATGCTGGATCATCATCCTTTAAAAGAATACTTACTGCAGCTAGTGCTGCAGCAGTTTCTCCTGCCAGATCAGAACCACCATTAGCACCTGAAATTTTAAATGCTTCTCTTGGTTGAGGGTTAACTTCTGCAGCCCCCCACCAAGCATGGTCAATACCACCTGCTGCGACCTGTCCCCAGAGCTCCTGAGGTCCGGTATGACATTTTAGGAAGTAATCCGTTACAAATCGAAGATTCCTCTTTAGAATATTTAATTGCCCTGCTCTTGCATAGGCATCCTTAAATTCGATTCCTCCCCAAGCCAATGTAGTCACTGAATAAGCCATTGGAAAATTAAACTTTACGTGGTCTCCGGCATCATACCACCCCCCTGTTAGGTCTAATCCGACATCGGATCCATCATCTAATGCTGAATCAGCTCTCCAGGAAACCCTATTCCAAGAAGGCAACTTTCCCGATTGTTGTGCTTCATAAAAAAGTAATGATTTTTGGAGTGCTTCTCCATAATTGAATTGTGCAGTTGCTGTGCTACAAATCAGATATGACAGTAATATCATAGCTGATTGAATAATTTTTTTCATAGTTTATGTGATTTAAGTTTATTCTTTGATTAATTGCAGTTTTGTCTTATTGCCTATCGAAATAATATAGATACCTGCTTCAAGATTGGTTATCGAGATGAGCTCTTCATTTGATTTGGTCTCTACAGATTTGATAGTTTTTCCTAAAAGATTATAGATCACAATCTTTTCTCCAAGGTCATGACCCGTTACGGTTACTATATCTCGTGCGGGATTAGGGTACAGGCCAACAATATTTTCATTTTTATCAAATGATCTATTACTAGCTGCAGGAATTATTTTCCATTTCTGATTATTATTGGCGCTACTATAATCCCATAGTTGCACATTAGCATCTATAGCTCCAGAAGCTCTATCCAATCCCAAATCTGGGCAATGCATAGGTTTTAGTCCAAAAACTTCGTTACCATTGGTGATTACTTTCCATTTTTTATGATTATTACTTGAGTTAGTCCAGGTAGCTACATTTGCCCCATTATTGCATAGAGCATATGGTACTTCTAAAAACCTTTGGGTTCCCATATTTTTTATAGTATATATATTATCTCCTAAGTGTTTGAAGATCCACTTCTGATCATTATAACTTCCTGGGTTGTGCATTCTGGCACTATGGTTTTCTAAGTTTCTGGATAGTAGCCTTTGTGTATTTTGAGTAGCAGTAATGAAATAGGTTCCATTGGCAATCAACTGCGGATTATTTGTAATTACAGTAACATTATTCACCTGATCCGTGTCCAATGCCTGCTGCCAATTGGTTCCTATTGGTCTGATATGGGATTTATAGGCATATCCATTCCCCGGTGTGGGAGATGATGGTAAATTCACAGTAATTGCTTTAATTCCTGAGCCTTTGGACACTTGCTCTACTTTGCTTGCTACCCAAGTATTATTTTTCCAAAAACTAACAGCTATTTCTCTATCCAAGGATGCAGAATACTCCATAGTAAAGGTATAAGAGTTTGCAGGGTTTATTGAAGTAGGTGCATTTTTAAAAGCTATTTTATCTTCAATCACAACCTCGTTTTCAACGATTACGTTATTGACTTGATCTCTATCAATTGCTTCTCTCCAGGTGGTACCAACTGGGCGGACATGAACCTTATAGACATATCCTGAACCCAAAGTCGGTGCTGAGGGCAGTGTAACCGTTATAGATGTTGTTCCTTTTCCTTTAGCAACTGTTTTCTTTTGTTGCGCAATCCAAGCTGTAGGTGACCAAAATTCTACCACGATTTCCCGATCGGCAGAAGCTTCATAGTCTACATTAAAGGTATAAGCCGTTTGGGGTGTAATTGCAGTAGGAGCATTATTAAAAGAAACTGTTTCATTTGTTGGGTTAGGATCTGGATCTCCACCTCCATTATCATCTACTAACTTATAAGACCGCACCCAGTCATAATAGGTAGTACGATTAGCCGCAGAATCATTCATCCCGTCTTGTCCTGCTTTTGGTGGATTCCAATCATAGGTTTCTACGACCATCCTTAGATACATAGCAAGACTAAAATCTGCAGCGGGGTTGATCTTAAACACAAATCTACCATCAAGATAAAACAGACATTCTTTTGCATTTTTCCACCATACTCCATAGGTGTGATATCCGGCATAGGCAGGTTCACCAATATCAGCCTTGTTGCCTCTAATACCAACTGGAGTGCTATTACAAGAAGTCCCTCTACTATGTGTATTAGCATTTAAAGTAACTATATTTCTGTCTATCCAAGATTGCCCCCCAGTATTACGCCCCACATTTTCGGTGACATCCAATTCTGTAACTCTATAATCACAGCCTGTAAATTCATTTCTTTTGTTGATTAACCAAAAGGTTGAAGACATAAAAGTTTTATTGGCTTTTATTCGTGCTTCGTAGTACCCATATAGATTTTTGGTTTTGGATCTTATTAGTCCTCCATTATGAGTCCATCCATTAGATGGATTTGTTTTCTTTGAAGCTGTAATTTTTAGGTTTCCGCCAGAAACAGATACAGATGATGTTTCAAATCTGGCAGGTCTTCTACCTTCCCATTGAGGACTATTTATTGCCCATTTAGAGGTATTAAGAGATGTGCCGTTAAATTCGTCAGACATCGATTCGATCTTTTCCCATTTCTTTCCATTGGGAGGGGTTGGTGTTTGGGATAAAGAAGGTATTGTTGTGATCAATACAAATAGTATAAAAAACAGGTGTTTTTTTAAATTCATGGTATGATTAGTTATGTTATAATAAATGAGATAAAGATGGCTTCCTGAAAATCCAGGAAACAGTTATCAATACTATTGGGTAATAAGTGATCTAGATAACTCTAGCTTCGTTTGACTGAATTAATCAATGGATCATTGTATGATACTGCGAGTAGTATACATAAGAAGTAATTATAAGATCGAGAGACGACCTGCCATAAGATTGTTGGCAATAAAGTATGCCTGAGTAGTGGAGTTTTCATGATGGAGTTTGCGTTAGTTTGTGTGAATAGGTTTAAAAAGTCTTTATAATTATTGTATAATTTTAAGTTTAATGTTTTTTATGATTTCAGAACATAAAGTTCTCTAATTTAAACGTTTGATTATACGTTTATAAAGGGTACATTAGGGGTACATGAATAAAAAAAAGAATACATATAGCGTACTATTTTTTATTTTATACGTTAGAATAAAATAAGTGCCATTTAACCTCCAAAACTACCGTGAAGTATTTAACATTCTGGATGCTCGTTTTTTTTTCTATGTCCATATGCACTACTGCTGTTGGACAGCATATACATAACCCTGAGAATCGAATCAAACAAATAGATAGTTTATATGATATTGCCTTAAAAGATCTTATTGGTAATGGTGATCAGTTGAAAGAATTGATTAAGCAATCACAAGAAGCGAATTATCCTAAAGGAGAAGTAAGAGGCCTTGTCAATCTTGGAGTTTATTACACTAATAATTCGATGATTGACAGTGCTAAGATCGCTTATGAAAGAGGAGAAAAAATCATAAGAAGACATCCGGATTTAGAATTCATACTCTCCTATATTTATAATAATAAAGCCTCTATTCTTACTAACCAGGATTTACATTATCAAGCCTTAAAATACTTTCATAAATCACACAAAGTCAATTTAAAGCAAGGTGATAAAAAAATGGCAATGATTATTAAAATGAATATTCTGGGTTGTCATTTGGCTCTTGGTGAACCTGACAAAGTATTAGCATATTCAAAAGAATTACTTGCAGATCCCGAGGTAATTAATCAAAAAGATTTAAAGTACAAATTGTACTCTAATCTTGCTATGGCACATTTTGATAAAAAAGAATTCAGAAAAGCTATAAACTGGTGGAGCGCAAACCTAAAAAGCATTGAGAATTCTGATCAAAAAGGAGAAATCAGCTATCTCATGACTTCTATAGCAGATGCATATCGCAATCTTGGTGATTATAGTATCGCATTAAAAAAGGCATTAAAAGCACAACGTATTATTGACAATAAGCCGGAACTTAGTGCCTATGCTGCAGCAAATGCATTGGTTTTAGGCAAGATTTATAATTCATTAGATAATCCGGCAGAAGCCATAACACATTTTCAAAATGTTATCGTCAAAAATCCGGATGACCCTATGGACATTGCTTTTTCGTATAAAAACCTGGGAGCAATTCATAAACGAATAGAATCCTGGGACACTGCGGCTCATTATTATGAAAAATATGGTACTTTGGTTGATAGCCTTTATCAAAGCAGAAATGATGATATTTCTAAAATATCCGAAGGGAAAATAGAATTGATAGAAGAAGAATATAAAAATAATCTTCTTACTAAGGATAACGATATTCTTACCTATAAAAATGAGAAACAACAACTCTATATCATTTCTCTGGCTATCGGTTTTTTTAGCCTTTTATTCATATTACTATCCTGGATCTTATATAGAAAATATTATAAAAGTGAACTACAGGTTGAGTTATTAAAAGAAAACGAAAAGAAAATTCTCGAAAACCATCTAAAAGCCCGAGAAGAAGAATTTCTAGCCACTATGATATCAGTAAATGAAAGGTTAGACAAGTTATCTTATATCAAAAAGAACTTATCCTCTGCCATAAAATATAATAACAGAGAAGAAATCATAGATGTCGAAAAAAGATTGGAGCGTTTTATCTCTTCCACTTCTGACCTGAGTGTTTTAAAAGATCGTATAGAATCACAATATCCAGGTATCACGGCACAGATAAACACCAGTTATCCTGATTTGTCTACCAATGACGTTAGACATTGCCTTTTGATGAAACTCAACCTATCTATCAAAGAATCTGCTCAATTACTTAGTGTTTCTACACATGCTGTAAAAATGGCTCGGAAACGATTAAAGAAAAAAATGAACATCCCGGATCATATTTCCTTAAAAGACCATTTACAGAATACATAAATATTTTTGCTTTTTGTTATAGCTTTTTTAAGCCGAAACATCATCTCAGGACACAGAAATCAAAAACCATTATCCAAATGTTAAAGTTTAACATTTTTCATCACAAAAAAGTTAATTCTGTGTAGTTGATCGTTACTATCCGACTTCTTAACAAATTGTTAAGCACAAAGGGGAAAAACACCCTGTTCTGTCTATTGTTCCACGTTACTTTTTCCCTTAGATTTGCCGCTTGTTTTTAAAAAAGTTGAAGGGAAAACATCTTTTTTTAAAAAAGTAGGGTAACATTTTTGCTATAAATGGCACTACCTATATATAAACCATATTTAATTAGTCAGTTAATTACATCTTTTATGAGAAAACTTTTTTTACTATCTCTATTCTTTTTAGGGATTACTGTTGTTGGGCAGGACTTACCTACTATTGTTCCGCCCTCTCCCACGGCTTTTGAGCTTGGAAAATATGGAGAAGTTCCTGTAGGAATGTTTACCGGTACGGCAAATGTTAGCATACCGTTATATCAATATAAAACCAAAAACTTGTCAGTTCCTATTACGCTGAGCTATAATTCTAATGGGCTACGTGTGGATCAAATGACCAGTTGGGTTGGTTTAGGATGGAGCCTTAATGCCGGTGGAGTGATTACCAGAACAATCAAAGATGAAGATGATGATGGTGCCGGAGCTGGGTTAATGAGAAATGCTCCGGATAAAGAAATCGATGAAATGGTGGCAGCGGGAGGCAATACAGTCAACCCTAAAGTCTTAGATTTTTATATTGATGGTACGGGGTCAGGAGTAGATACAGAGTATGATATTTATAATTTTAATGTAATGGGAGCTTCGGGGCGTTTTATTCTGGATCGCCAAAACAGAGTGCATATCCTATCAGATAATCCATTATTAAAGATTACTACTACGGGTTATCAATTTAACCGAACCTTTGCGATTACTACCCAGGATGGAGTCACTTATGAGTTTACTGCTATAGAAAGTAGTGATGTCTTAGTGCCACCAACAGCATCATATGATCCTCCCAGAACCGTGACTTCCTGGTTTATGACTAAGATCATTCATCCCCTGGGTGATGAGATTACTTTTACCTATACCAGCAACAACTATCAATTTGTTCAGGCAGAGGGAGAATCCTATTCCAAGCTATTAGAAGAAAATGAATGTGATGGCGATAACCCTTGCGCTCCAGGCAATCTTTCTACTTCAGAAACCAGGGTGTCTATTTATGGAGTGAACCTAACAGGTATTAGCAGCAACAACCCTTCAGCAGGAAATGTTGTCTTTTCTGCAAGTAATAAACACCCGGATATTCCTTTTGGGTTACTAGACCAGGTTCAGATAAAAAATGCAAACAATACCATAATCGAAGACTTTACTTTACAATACACTATTACCAACAATACCCGAGCTTTTTTGGACAAAGTGATACTAAAAGATCCCAAACAATTTTATGAGCTTAGCTATATTGACAAACAGGATTTTCCTAGTCGATTATCCAAGGCCCAGGACTATTGGGGATACTATAATGGTAAAATTAATACGCATAGAGTTCCTAAAAATGATAATCCGATCTTTAACAACTTTGGAGCAGATCGTAAACCCTCTCCTGATCATGCCAAAAAAGGCTTGTTACAACGAATAACATACCCTACCAAGGGGTATAATGAATTTGTATACGAACCTAACAGGATAAACGAAAATCAATTTACATATCCTTTGACCAGAGAGCGGATACATAGCGGAAGTTTGAATCCTAACAATATCAACATTGCATTACCAAATAATTATATCCAAAACAGTATCTATCCCACTAGGGTCGTTGCTTATATGGATCTGGAAGGATATAGCTGCCCGAATTGTACCGGAACAGGACAAATCAGTATTTATGATAATACAGAAAATCGTACCGTATTTAGTAAAACTGTAAGTAGAGCGGTTCCTGTTGATGAAACCATTGTCTTAAATAAAAACAACAGTTATACCTTTAACATTACCAATTCAGGCACTCTACATTACATTGCTAATCTGGAGTATCACCGTTCTGAAACAGAAGTAGTAGATGCTGTACAAGCCGGATTACGTATTACAGAGGTGCATACCAAAGATGATAACAATCTAAAAACCAATAGCAAATATTATCGTTACGAAAAACTAGACACTCCAGGAGTTTCTTCAGGAGTTAGAGGGTTACCCATAACATTTGAAAACAAATATCAAACGCGTAATTCATGTTCCACAGCTTCATCTACCGGAGGAGTTACCGGACTGGGAAGTTATACGCATTGTAAATATATAGCACTATCCAGTAACAGTGCCAATATGTTGTTTAACCAACGTGGGTACGCGATCTATTACCCGTTCGTATGCGTCAGCAATGGAGATCCAGATGGTAAATATGGTATGGAAGAACACGAGTTTATCATTAACAGGAATACTACCAATCAGCTAATTTGGGGTTCCGGAGAATTTATCCCTTTCCAATTAAACAATGCAGATGCAGTGAATAATGGGTTTCCTAAAAAAGTGACTGTATATACCAAAAAAGGAAATAGTTTTGTCAAAGCGCAACAAACCATCAATACCTATGCTAAGGACAATACCTATTCCAATACGGTAAATAGTTATGTAGTACAAAAAGATTTTAACCCGATAAGAGCCGGTTTAATCCATTATGGATGTACTGCAGAAGATGTAAACAAAACCTATCCCTATGCCTATTGTAGTGCAACACACACCCATCAATGGCATATTGATAATGGGTATAGCTGTATCGCTCCCGGAAATAATAACATTACAGTATATCGAAACCATCCCTGCTATGGAAAACCGGTAAATTCTATTATACAACACGATATCTATTTTGATTACGAAGTGTCCACCTTTTTGACCGTGGTTCGGGAACAACATATCTCAGAACGCTATTATATGGATAATACCGTGGCCAAGACCTATGATCGCAATGGAGAAAATCCAATAACGACCACCACCAAATACTATTATGACAATAATTTTCATAGACTACCCACACGGACCAAGGTAACTGATAGTAAGGGTAATCAAACCGTTACTAAAACATATTACCCCGATGATGTGACCAGTGTATCGAGTCTGCCGGGTGGTAATCTTACCCAAACTCAATACAATGCGATTACTAAACTAAAAAGGGCATACCAAAACCAATCTGCTACTCCTATACAGGTAGAAACCTATGAAGAAGTAGGAGCTGACCTATCCAAATTATCTACTCAGCGTACACTATTTAAAGATTGGGGAAATGCAATCATTCTCCCGGAGGCCATAAAAACGGCTAAAGGAAATGAAGACATAAAAAACCGCATCCAATACCATAAATACGATAGTTCTGGCAATCCACTGGAAGTCTCCAAGGCTGATGGTTCACATATCATCTACATCTGGGGATATAACGATACCTACCCTATTGCCAAGATTGAAAATGCCACCTATACCGGGATGCCATCGGATGTAACCACCTTAATTAATCAGATACGAGCTGCATCCAATACAGAAAACGCTGTGAGTTCAGAAAACGCTATGAGATCACAATTTGATGCCTTACGGGCTAAGCCCTTTTTAAAAGGTGCTTTGATTACGTCCTATACCTATGATCCTATGATTGGTGCGACCAGTGTTACCGACCCCAGGGGATATACGATGACGTATCACTATGATGACTTTAACCGACTAGAATTCGTAAAAGATCAGGACGATAATATCATCTCAGAAAACAAGTATCAATACAAACAATAATTAGGGGAAATACAAATGAAAAATTATATATATATCATACTGGTTTTATGTGCTTATACTGCCAATGCACAATTCGGGAGTGATCCCGTTGGTGGTGGCGGAACCACAAAATACTATAGAGATGCCGATGGTGATGGGTATGGAAATCCAAATTCTTCATACCTCACTTCGCCTACCAGCGGTTATGTGAGTAACAAACAAGATTGTAACGATAATAATGCTGCTATCCACCCATTTGCCACAGAACTATGCGATGGGATCGATAATGACTGTGATGGTCAAATTGATGAAGCTCCTAAACCGGCTACCCCATCCACAGTAACGGTAGCTAATAACTGCGGAAGTAGTGTCTTGACCAGAAGTAATCCCCCTAGCGGAATCACCTGGTATTGGCAAAGCTCTGCTTCCGGAACTAGTACCTCCAATTCCAGTACATCCATTACCCGAAACAGTGGGAGTACCTATTACTTACGGGCAAGAAAAAATAGCACACAGTGTTGGAGTACCGCCAGAACCGTAACGTATAGTATAAAAACTATACCGGCTACACCATCTGTACCAACAGCAACCAATACTCCCGGTAGCACTCTCTTAACCAGAGGAAACCCTCCATCAGGAACTACCTGGTATTGGCAGAGTAGTGCCTCAGGAACTAGTCTTGCTAATTCCGCAGTATCCATTACCAGAACCACAGGTACCACCTATTACCTCAGAGCCAGAAATAATAGTTCCGGATGTTGGAGTACCAGCAGAACAGTAAACTACACCGTATTACCTGTAGCGGATACCGATGGAGGATCCAATAATGAAAACTACGTTAAAATCATCACGTATCAAACCGAAGTCAAAGAAGGGCAACAATCCCAGGTGCTGGAAGATGATAAAATTGTCAATATCAACTATGTTGACGGACTGGGCAGGGCCAAACAATCCGTTGCGGTTAGAGCCGGTGGACAAGGACAAGCTACCAATATCCTGGATTGGAGAGATGACTGGACTGTGGGTAGTGGGTCTACACCCTTATTCAATAGGAATGGTGAGCCAACAGAAAATCAACGTAGTTTTGGAGAAAACCCTTTTGGCGAACAATCCTTACTTTGGGAGTGTGTGAATGATGCTGCCAGTGGTGCTGATGGTGGATGGAACACCGATTACATCGCTGTTGATAAAAATGTAGGGTATCGATATGCGGTTTGGGTAAAACGAACCGGATCACAGGACGGAAAGACCTATCACGGTACCCAAAATGTAAATAACTTAAATGGTGCAGCTAATAACAATCCATATTTCTGGGCAGGAGACTTGCCTCAATTGAATACCTGGTACCTAATGGTTGGGGTAGTACATCCCTATACCTATACCGGTGGAAACTCTGGGATCAGTGGAGTCTATGATAGTAATGGTACTAAAGTGCGAAGTGGTAACGATTTTAAATGGAGAAGTAATACCACTACTTCCAGGTTTAGAAACTATCTATACTATGCTGTAGATACCAATGTGCGACAATACTTCTGGAACCCCGTACTGACACAACTGGATGACCAACAACAACCCATTGCACAGCTGATTGCGCAGTCTAAACCTAAGGATATTATCACTCATTATGAGTATGATGATCTAGGCAGACAAGCCAAACAGTATCTGCCTTATGCTTCTGATCAAACCCAAAATGGAGATATCTATACCAATCCATTGGCAGAACTCAATGCGTATTATATTACCAAGTATGAAAATACAACGAATCCATATTCAGAAAGTATTTTTGAAGATTCACCACTGAATCGTGTATTAGAACAAGGAGCTCCGGGTACAGCCTGGAAAGCCAACCCTAATAGCGATAGTGACCATACCATCAAGTTTGATTGGGGTGCCAATGGCACTAATGAAGTAGTGTATTTTAAAGTCAATTTTGCTGATCCTAATAATACTGAAGCACCTAGTTTAGTAAAAGAAGGGTATTATGAAGTTAACCAACTCTATGTATCCATCACCAAGGATGAAAACTGGCAACCCACCGATGGTGATAATCATACCACCAAAGAATACAAAGACAAACAAGGTAGAGTGATCCTTAAACGTACCTATGCTTCGACAAGCTCAGCAAGCTCTGAGGCACATGATACCTACTATGTATATGATAAGTTTGGGAATCTTACGTATGTGATCCCTCCTAAAGTTACTGTAAGTAATGGAGTAGATGCCACTGAGCTAAATGAGTTGTGTTACCAATATAAATATGATCAGCGTAACCGACTGATCGAAAAGAAAATACCGGGTAAAGGTTGGGAGTATATCGTATATAACAAACTGGATCAACCCGTGATGACTCAGGATGCAGTTCAGAGATCCAAATCTCCAAAGGAATGGTTATTTACTAAATATGACGCTTTTGGAAGATTAGCATATGTAGGAGTGATACAAAACAATGGCAACAGAGCATATATGGAATCAGTTTTGAATCAAAGCAATGAACAATATGTTACAAAAACTCAGAATGCAATATCCTTAGCCGGAACATTAATATATTACACTAATGATGCAAAACCTATTAATATTTCAGAAGTCTACACCATCAACTACTACGATGATTACACTTTTGATCGTGCAGGAATTAATAAACCTGCTAGTGTATATGGAGCAGCTACTACCAACAATGTAAAAGGATTACCTACAGGTTCTAAAGTACGAGTGCTGGAAACAAGTTATTGGATCACAACGGTTACTTATTATGATGCAAAAGGAAGACCGATTTATGTAGCCAGTAAAAACGATTATCTAGGCACTACCGATATAGTAGAAACCAAACTCGATTTTGCAGGTAAAGTATTAGAAACTAAAACCACCCATACCAAAGGAAACAATGCACCCATTGTGACCGTTGACAAATTTGAGTATGACCATATGGGTAGGCTATTGACCCAAAAACAGAAGATCAATAACCAAACAGAAGAGTTAATCGCTCACAATGTATACGATGAGCTAGGGCAATTAGCACAAAAGAAAGTAGGTAATGCAGCACAAGCACCATTACAAACTGTAGACTATACCTATAACATCAGAGGATGGCTGAAGGGTATCAATGATGTGAATGCTATTGGTGATGATTTGTTTACTTTTAAAATCAATTACAATATCACTCAACACGGAGCTGAAGCACTATTTAATGGTAACATAGCTGAAACTGAGTGGAAAACTGCGAATGACAACCAACAACGTTGGTATAAGTATAGTTATGATCCGTTAAATAGAATAATCAAAGCAACCGATAATAACAACCGCTATAGTCTTACTAGTGTACACTATGATAAAAATGGTAACATAACTAGATTAAAACGTCTTGGATGGCAAAATAGTAGTAGTTATTTGAATATGGATAATCTAGTGTATGACTATGGTACAAGTAATAAATTACAGAAAGTTACAGATAGTGGTAATGATAACTATGGATTTATTGATTGTGTTAACACCAATAATGATTTTGTATATGATCAGAATGGTAATATGACCATCGATCGTAATAAGGGTATCACAGGTATTAGCTATAACCATCTTAATCTACCTACTCAGGTAACCGTAAATAATCTTTTACCATCCAACACTGCTAACGGAAATATTAGTTATATTTACGATGCCACTGGAGCAAAACTAAAGAAAATTGCTACAGAGGGAAGTTCTTTAACAACAACAGAGTATGCTGGAAATTACATCTATAAAAATGGAGAATTACTACAAATATTCCACCCCGAAGGGTATATCGAACCAAATACTGTTAATGAGTATGATTATGTATATCAGATTAAAGATCAAGTGAATAATGTAAGAATCATATATTCAGACAAAGATGGAGATGGAAAAATAGATATAGTTCGAAACAATGCAGACATGGATGGAGATGGTGACAATGCTCACGAAATCTTACAAGAACGTAACTACTATCCTTTTGGACTCGAACATAAAGGATACAACGACATAGTTAGGGGAACCAAGAACAATTTAAAAACATTCCAAGATCAAGAATTTACAGAAGACTTAGGACTAAACACTCATGAATGGAAATATCGTGTAAGTGATCCTGCTATTGGTAGGTTCTGGCAAATTGATCCATTGGCAGAGGATTATGTTTATAACGGAACTTATAACTTTTCTGAAAACAGAGTCATAGATGCGGTAGAATTAGAAGGGTTGGAAAAGATTTTAATTGTTGACCTAGATAAAAGGCCTCAAGATAATGGAACCGCAGGAAAAACATATACTGCTCAAATGTATTACCTAAATGAAACCACTGGAGAAGTTAGCGGTCCATATAGGAGTAGTACTTATCCTAATTCTAAATCTAACTCTGATAATTCAACATCATATAATACTCTAAATGAAGGAACTCATGATTATAATAATGAATCAGGGCATAGCGGTCAAACTAAAAAAGGCTTAAACCTTGTGGATGAGAATGGGGATAGAAAATCTCCAGGCACAAAACCTAATGGAGATTCTGTAACTATACAATATGAAAATGTTCACTCGGGAGCAAGTGACAATGGAAACTATAATAGTAGAGGTTCGCAGGCTTGTATTACTTGCCATCCTGATGATGTTGATTCATTTTTTGAAAACTTTAACTGGACAAATACAGCTGAAACAACTGGTGATTCTAGTGGTACAATTCAAGTAGTAAGAGGAACCGAAGAAGTAAGGGATGCATACAAAGCTATTTTTGAGATGAAAGGAGTTTTGATCCAAGCGGAAAAGGTACTAAAGAAAATGCAAGAGATTAATAACGGAACAAGTACGCAATCATCACAACAAGGTAATAACTGATACGTTATATTAAAAATAAAACATAATGAAAAAAACAATTAACAATACGGTGTTACTCATTTTGTTATTGACATTAGTATTTTCTTGTAATGAGAAAAAGAAAGAAAATGTTAACCCTTCATTGGAAAATCAATCAAAAACAGAGATAAACAAAGATCTTAAAAAAACTGAAGTTGCTAAAGATAACTCAGGAACCAAGCATATTATTGCTCGAGATTCATCCTACTTTTGTAATACCAATTATGTAAAGGTATTACAAAAAAATATTGGTAATGCTAATAAAAAGGATATTAAAAACTTCTTATTAACCTTTGATGAGAGTTGTAGTTCAAATGCTGAATATGGTGAGTATAGCAATGAAGTATTATTTGCGATTTTAGATAAAAACCCTAAATCAGTTATAGATATAATATCAAAAAATGATGTTGGGATTAATGTGGAAACTATCTGTGAGAAATTAGAATCTCCTATAAATGACCTTATAGATTTAAAAAAATTAACTCAAAAGATTATTGAGTTAGAAGTCAATGAAGAGGTCAAAAATAAAATCCTGAGCTCTTTAAAAGTAGCTTTAGATAAATATAACTAAGGTATTTTAGAAAGATTGAGAAAACAGCTACTCAAACGGTGGCTGTTTTTTTATGCAATGCTGTTACGAAGAAATAAGGTTGGTAAGATTATCTTTTAGCTTCTTCTTAGAAATAAGGGAATCAATCAAATTATAAATAGATACTTTTTCTACATCATCCAAAGAGTCTAATAACCGAAGCTTCCCCGCTCCCGCTAGTCTGTGACTAGTGGCGATATCGAGTAAGTAATACAGTAACAAGCTAGTTTCAAAAAAACGAAACCAGCTTGTTATATTTTTTTTGGTAGTATATACATAGCTTTGTTGCGTGGCACACTAGTTGCAAACTAGCGGCAGCGAGGGGGATTTTCAAATATATAAGAATAAAGGTGGTCAGCCCGAAAGGATTAGAACTAGTGTTAATCTCAAAACCATAAAGAAATAATAATATGCGTAATTTTTTATTGATACTAATACTTACTGTTTTGCTAGGGTGTGAAAGCAAGAAAATGCCCCTAGACAAAGCTTTAGAAGACATTGAAATTACTTGGACTGAAGACCAATTAGAAGAGTTTGCAAATAAACCTGATAGCTCGGCTGTACGTGATGTTCATTTTGGGTATGGAATGTATTTTAGGAATAAAACACTAAGAAACCCTAAGGACTCAACATTACTAAAATATTTTAATTCATTGGGTATTTATCATGAGGATCATATATCAAATATTGTTTTCACCTCTTTACATAGAAAGCTCAATAACAAATCAATTGACTTAGATAGTCAATTAAAGTTAATAAAGGCTGTTATTGCAAAATCCAAAGCCTTAAATGACAAAAATGTTAAAAGAGCATTTAAGTATTATGACAAATATAAGACAGGTGATACTATCTTAGTAAGAATGCCTGTTAACAGCAATAATAATGCAACTCAATACTCGTATCCCGAGAATAGTGGATGGATTTATAATGACAGTATTGATTTATTGATTAAAGGTCTTATAACTTCAAAGCCAGAGCTAAAAGATACAAGTGACATGTCAATTAAGCTAAAAATTTTATCTATGAATAGAGAGGGAGTAAAAGTCTTGATGAGAGATGTAAGTGTTGGAGATGAAATTGAATCTGACTTTAAGCTTGATATTATTGAAGATATTAGGTAAGGTAATGTTCCAAATTGGTGCTTACTGATTTTAGGACAACATTATAACTTAAGAAGCAGCTACAGCAATGTAGCTGTTTTTTTATGCTCTAAAGTGAAGCTACACAATATCAACCCGCTCCGCAAAGAGTGATTAAAAATAAAAGCGAAATGCTGCGCAAAGTCCCCGCTCCGCAAAGAGTGATAAAATAAAAGTTAGAATGTTGCGCAAAGTCTCCCGACTTTGAGCGATATGTATGTAAAACAATAAATAAGAAAAAGCAGTCACATTTATATATAATGTGGCTGTTTTTCCCCGCTCCCGCTAGTCTGTGACTAGTGGCGATATCGAGTAAGTAATACAGTAACAAGCTAGTTTCAAAAAAATGAAACCAGCTTGTTATATTTTTTTGGTAGTATATACATAGCTTTGTTGCGTGGCACACTAGTTGCAAACTAGCGGCAGCGAAGGAGGATTATATCCATAACAATCCAATAGCATCAGAATACTATAGATTGGAAATATAGTAGCGCTAGAAATTATCAGGATGATCATACTGTTTTAGAAATTGATAGTGATGGTTATTTGTTAGGGTTGATTTAACTCTAACGGCACGAGCGAGACGCTCGCGCTAACAAGGAGCAGGGAGGAGTAGATGTACCTAAAAACTCATTACAACAAAACTATTTTATAAAAACATTATTTGATAATCAATAAGCCTATTATGGGAATAGTTATATGTGATAAACATGGAAGAAGTGGTATTGTTCAAATGAGCAAAACCCTTCATTATTTGTTTTTGAATGGAAAAGACACTGATATTGTTAAGGCTATTTTTAATATTAAAGAACTTGACGAAAGTTTTATACATTACTTTTCTTTCGATGAGGATATATCACAATTTAAGAGTGAAATGGATTTAGATTATTTTGAATCTGAATTTTCAAAAATTAGTGGAGATCCCGGTTCTAGTATAAATTGCTTTAAAGATTATTTAAGCAAGAACAAAGTTATAGAACGACACTTTAAAATAAAATAATGATAACAGATTTTCCCGCGATAGTGCGATCGAAATGTCATTAAGTTAAGGTTGTCTCGTCCTAAAAAAAGTTTACATTTTTTAAATTAATCCTAAAAAAGCTTTACAACTTATTCTTAGTCCTATTATTGTAAACCAATAATAGGACTTTTTGTATAATAATTCTTCCCCCCGATTTCCATGGTAAAACCAAGTAATAATTGTTAAAATATCATATGATTTAGGCAGCAACTTTTTTATATGGTTGCTGCCTTTTTATTACGGCACAGACCCTGTGTACGAGTTTGTTTCTGATATTATTTATAACCAACATTTTGGATTTTCCTTCTTCTACTTTTCGGGTATAATACGCTTTAAGTTGTGGATCATAGGTCATAGCTGCCAGTGCACATAGGTGTAATTGTTTTTTGAGTGTTTTATTGGCCATATGATGTACCCTTGCTCTTTTATGAATACTTGTTCCTGAGGAGTGTTCAAAAGGCACTACACCACAATAACAAGCTAGTTGTTTTGGGTTTGAGTATCTTGTAAAGAAGTTTGTATAAATTGTTAAATACAACGCTGTAAACACTCCTATTCCTGTTACAGAACTAGCTAGGTCAATGGTTTTATGTAATCTGTCATCAGACAAAATAAGTTTATGTATTTGTTCTTCTATCCTTTTGATTTCCTCTGTAAACGTCTTTACTGATTTTTTGATATTCTTTTTAGCTAACTTAGAGAGATTTGGAGCAAAATGTTCAAGTTCATTAGGGTATTTGGTTAAATCAGCTCTGCTCTTAACCAATCTTTCCCTGATAGTGATCAATGTTTTAATTTGATCAAGGATTTCAGGTACAGGTTGATATAATTCTAGCTCTAGATAATTTTTAGCTACATACTTAGCAATACGGATAGCATCAATCTTATCATTTTTACCACGCTGAATACCTAGACTTCTCATAATCTTTAGAGACATTTCTACGCATATGTTGGCTTTATTGTCTACTAACGATGTAATAATTAGTTTGCCATATATACCTGTGTGTTCCATACAAATAAGGCAATCGCACAAATCAATATTCTGGTTCTTAAGCAGCCTTAAAAAAGCTTTGATACCTTTTTTAGTGTTGTCAAAAACATAAGAGTCTATCTTATCTAAATTATTAATGATTGCTACATCAAAGCTTAATTTAGCTATGTCAACACCGATAAAGTGAGAAAAATTTTGTTTCTTCATAATGCGAGATTTTTAGAGATAATCAACCCAAGAATCTGAATTACAATCGAAGCCCTGATAATAGGCCTAGTAGCCTGAATTTCCATTTGATGCTGGTTCAGAAATAACCGATAAAGGATTTAATCGGGGGATAAGCCTAAAAGCTTTGCAGCGCTCCTAATTCTCCCTTATCGGTTGGGTGGTTATCCACAATTATTGAGGTTATAAACAAAGAAAATAAAAAGAAGCAAAAACAAAAGAAAATCAATCATTTACATCAATATTAACTTCGTTAAATAATCTCTATGTGAATAACTCTACTAAACTAAGGGCTCCCGCTAGTCTGTGACTAGCGGCGATATCGAGTAAGCAATACAGTAACAAGCTAGTTTCAAAAAAATGAAACCAGCTTGTTATATTTTTTGGTAGTATATACATAGCTTTGTTACATGGCACACTAGTTGCAAACTAGCGGCAGCGAAGGAGACTTTGCTTCTAATGAAACAAAAAATGTTTCTTTAAGTAATAACAGTAATCATATTAGTAAACAAGTAGACGAAAGAACTATGAATGAAAAAAAAGTGGATAAAACTAGAGTTGGAAAATGATGTTACAAAAAAAAGATGTTTTGGAAAATATATTGAACATAGTTTCTTTCTTGTTTAAAGTAGTCTTATTTACAGATATTATTATTTTACTTAGAGTTTTGTTAAAAAACTATGGTGAAAAATTAGAGCAAAATAATATATATAATACGCTTATTATATTTGGTTTAGTAACTATAGTATTATTTTGTTTTAAATTCTTCTTAAAAAGAATTCTTCTTAAAAAATAAGTAAAGTAAACTTTACCCCCGCTCCCCGCTCCCGCTAGTCTGTGACTAGTGGCGATATCGAGTAAATAATACAGTAACAAGCTAGTTTCAAAAAAACGAAACCAGCTTGTTATATTTTTTTGGTAGTATATACATAGCTTTGTTGCGTGGCACACTAGTTGCAAACTAGCGG
>NZ_JAGJEA010000010.1 GCF_018100805.1 Aquimarina sp. MMG016
GGTGTCAAAAACACCATCATTATCCGAGTCTAAACAAGCACTAGAATCTAAAGGATCAGTTACTGCAGCTGTCGTTGCCTGACCCGCTCCAGCTACCAAAGGTATTCCTGTAAATGGGTCTACGACATCACCCAAGCTATCATCACCATCTAAATCGGTAATCACAAAATTACCCGCTGCTTCCACAGCATCAGGGCAGCCATCATCATCACTATCGTTGTCTACATAATCTTCTAATAGATCTGTATCACTATTTTGCCCTGTACCTTGTACGCAAGCTACAATGGAGTGAAAACCTGCTGTTACGGTTCCGTTACTATTATTTCCTTTACCAGAAGCAACTATCACTCTCGTGATCGGTCCTGGGATTATTGTTCTGAAGAAATTGGATGTGACACTTACGCCTCCAGTAGTATTATTACCTATTGCTCTATTTCCAGACACATCCCAATCCCCAGAGGTTAATGCCGGATTAAAATCACTAAAATTATCTGGTGTAATAGTTATTTCGGTTGCACCATTAAAAGCTCTTACTTCACCATAATCACCATTATTCAAGCCTGCAAATATGAACTCGAACTGATCTAATGCTGTTGGAAAATCAAAAGTATATTCTACATAATCGCCAGAAGCTACTTGGCCAACATTTCTAGGTTGCACATAGATATAATCGTTTACCGCAGGAAAATCAGTCCGTACCTGTACCCCATTAGCCCATTGAGGGGTTCCTGAATCTGCTGCACCATCAAAAAATGCCGCAGAGAACTCATAATTTCCGTTATCAAAGACCAGTGGAAAACCTGGGGCTCCCGAAAGGTCAGTGTTAGTAGTATATCCTGAAGTATTCAAAGAAGAAACCACAGAATCCCTACACTCCGGACCACCTTCATCGACATCCAGAATACCATCATTATCATCATCCTGATCGGTAAGGTTGGGCACCCCATCCTGATCAAAATCATCACTATCATCGACCAAATCACAAGCATCTGCAATACCATCATTATCACTATCCGGACCGAAGGTAACAACGTCTGTATTGCCATCTTGTCCTGCTCCTGCAACCAAAGGAATACCATTTGCTGGATTTACACCCCCAGTTAGTTCTCCAATCCCATCAATATCTCCTGCAGTAAAAGTCCCTTCTGCTTCTATGGCATCTTCACAACCATCATTATCACTATCATTATCCAAATGATCATCTCTGTTATCTCCATCAGAGTCCGGCCCTTCTTTGATCACATAGTCTGGCGCTGTAAAAGCATCTATAGCACACGGATCAAATACTAAGGAAAAGAAATTGGTATTACCCGCTGCTGTTACATTCGTAGCACTCGTTGAAAAATCGAACGTACTAATATTATAGTAGTTAAAATAAGCTGCTATATCTGTGTTGAGTACTACTCCTGGAAATGTAGTTAGAGGACCAGTAAAAGTAACACTAGAACCATTATCCACCACATTTAGCAAGGTTGGATTTTCTACCGCATACAAATCTGGGTTGGTCAGCGTAATACTTTCATTAGCATTGGCTCCATCGATATCGTAAAAAATACCTCCAAAACGATCTAGCGGAACTACAGTATTGGTGTTCGCTAGTACAAAACGAATCTGGAATGACATAGATGCGGTTTCTCCGGCAGGAACATCATATTCTCCTTGCCATGCATTCGGATCACCTGTCGCGTCATTGTCGATATCAAAGGTGGTAATATTGGCATCTGCTGCCGTAATTTCTACAATAGCATCCAGGATCAAAGCATCAATGGTTACGACATTATAAAACCTATATTGATCTCCAACAAAGGTCGCCGGGATATCTACAGTTTGCTCTACACCTCCAATATTAACTATTGCTCCATCAATTACCGCAGTTGGTATCGGGAAGGTATCATCAAAATTGGCGGCGTTAAATGTACAGGAGGCCACATCGGTAGGATCAAAACCTAATACCTCTTGCGAATCCAATATCCCATCATTATCATCATCCAGATCTGTGAGATCGTCTACACCATCTCCATCAGAATCCGGGATTTCTCTATAATCTACTTCGGGTGTTGTAATTTCCTGATCATTTGGTAAATCTGTCGATGGATTATCAAAATTATCATTGACATCGCTATCATCCACTATTGGGAATTCATAGGCATCTAGTAAACCATCGCCATCGGTATCAATCGTAACGCTTGATTCGGTAAGACCAGCTTCTGTGGTATCACTTCCTCCTTCGTCATCACTGTTTAAATCCAGATAATCTGGGATTCCATCTGTATCATTATTCACACTTGGTAGCGTTGTATCCAATCCTGTGGTTTGGTTGTACACCAAAGGAATTCCAGTAGGTCCCACATCGGTTGCGGTTACAACGCCATTTGTTCCTGGTGCAATATAGCCAATGGTTGGCTGTGCCTCAACATTATCTGGGATTCCATCATTATCACTGTCTATATCAATATCATTTGGTATGCCATCGCCATCTGCATCTATGCAAACAGGATTAGGGATAATCCATACCTGATCAAATTCATCTACCGGATTTGTAGACGTTGTTGTATACGTAAGTGTTGTGAACGTTCCTTCAAACTGTAATACAAAACCATCTTCGATACCTGAAACGGTTGTTGCTGTAGTAACTGGTGTCCCTAAATTACCTCCATCAAAAGTATCCAGTACAACAAAAGGAGTACTAAAGCTAATCGTTCTTTCATCTACGGCTCCTCCCAAAGAACCTAATGCCAAAATCGGGTTTATTACTGGTTGATCAAAAGTATGAGTAATGGTAACATCACCCGCTAATCTAATCCCATCTAATCCATTAGCTTCAGTAAATACAGGAAATGTTGCTAATATTGGTGATATATTTACAAATGATGTTGCTCCCGGAGCTGATAATGTAGTATTGATTATATTACCATTTTCATTAAGTGTACCATTCACCATATTTCCAGCGGGCACCCCATAAACTTCAGAAAAATAAGGTGTCGTACATGCAGACAAGTCATTTTCTACCGAATCCAAAATCCCATCATTATCATCATCTAAATCTAGACTATCAACAACATTATCTCCATCTGTATCCAGACGATCATCTGTAGTATCACAAGCATCTGCAATACCGTCACTATCCAAATCCGGACCTACTAAAGTAACCTCAACCGTCGTAGCTTGTCCTGATCCTGCTACCGTAGGAATACCAATATTAGGACCTGTAGTGGCTACCGCATCACCCAAACTATTATCTCCATCTAGGTCTGCTGTGGTAAATGTACCTCCTCCTTCTACTGCATCTGCACAACTATCATTATCACTGTCTGTATCTAAATGATTTGGCATTCCATCATTATCAAAATCATATACATCTGGTATACCATCTCCATTAGTGTCTGTATAGTCTGTAGTCGAACCATCTCCAACTCCATCATCAGTAGTATCCAAATAATTCAAAATACCATCACCATCTTCATCTAAGAACGGGTCATTTCCTGTAAGTTCTACCAAATCAGGAATACCATCATTGTCATCATCCAAGTCTACAGTATCTGGTATTCCATCTCCATCATAATCATCTACATCTAAATAGTCAGGGGTACCATCATTATCACTATCCAATGCATCATTAGTTAATGGATTACCATCAGGATCAGGGTTTTCGTTTGTGGTTAAAATACCGTCATTATCATCATCAGTATCTCTATAATCTACATCTACTATTGGAGCTGTTGTTGCATCACCATCAGTGTCAGGCAATTCTGTCGCTGGATTTCCAACAACCTGATTCCCATTAGGGTCTCCATAACCCGTTCCGGGAGTCCCATCAAAAGCATCATCTAATCCATCAAAATCTGCATCTGCTCCAGCGGGCACTACATTCGGTACCCCATCGGCATCGGTATCAAAACCTTCTACAGCATCTAAAACTCCGTCTTGATCACTATCTGTATCTAAGTAGTCTGGTATGGTATCTGCTAGCCCATCGGTATTCTCTGGGTTAATTCCTAAATTGCCATAAGCGATATCAAAGCCTGTTGTTGGATCTGATGCTCCGTTTGGCGCTAAATATCCAACCGTGGGTTGTGCCTCTACATTATCAGGGATACCATCTTGATCACTATCTAAATCTAGGAAATCGAAATTCGAATCTAATAAATCCGTATTGGCAGTGATATAATTGGTTGTATTACTATCTAGCCCGGTTTCGGCATTATCAAATAATCCATTGGCTCCCACGGTTGTATTATTTGCTCCATCAATAATACCATCATTATCTGTATCGTCAAGCGTTGTACCATTAATTAGCCCAGCTTCTCGAACATCGGCAATACCATCTCCATCTGAATCTAAATCTAGGTGATTAGGTACCCCATCATTATCTACATCTGCCCCATCTGGAATTTCTAATAATGGATTGTTAAGCTTAAGGACACCACACTCCCCTAATTCGAAGAAGAAATTTTTATTGCCTGCTGTTTGTGTTCCTATTCTAATATCTAAGGTAGTTCCTTGCGTATACCCTAGGAAGAAAATTCCTTGAGGATCTTCAGATCCATCAACAAAATTAGCTCCATTAGAAGTAAATCTCTCTATTCCACCTCCAACATTGAATGTATTTACATTGGTCGGACTACTCGTTGCAAAAGCATTAGAACTAGCTACCTCAATGATTTCATCTCCTACTCCTCCATCAACGTCAAGGGCTATCCCTCCATATCTTGATACCGTAAATAATGTATTTGTTCCTGAAAGCACAAACCTCAACTCAAACTCAATAGATTCGGTGGTTCCGGCAGTAGGTAATGTATTGTTAATAATAGGTTGCCAATTAGCAGGCCTAGTTGCATCATCATCAATATTTATTAAGGAAGCATTAGCTGTTTTATCAACAATTACAAATAACAGATCTACTACTCCAGGTAAAAGAGTTGGAAGCGCATCTGCTGCTCGATACACTGCTCCAACTTGCCCCGCTAATCCAGAATCGAGAACAACCCCCTGAATTACAGGTACTGCTAGTAAACATGGTGTATTAGGATCTACGCCCAATGAATCTGTAAGATCTGGAATACCATCATTATCGTCATCGATATCTACACTATCTGGTATAGTATCCCCATCAGTATCAATATCAACTTCAAGTCGTGCTTCGGCTGAAATCTGTTCTGCACACAGAAAAGTTCCATCTGCCACTCTAGCCCTATAAAGATTCTCATCAAGTGAAGTTGTTACCGCTGTAATGGTTAACTGCTCGGTATCGACACCCGAATATGGTGCGGTATTGGTTAATGGGATCCAGGTAGCTCCATTATCTGTACTCTCTTCCCATTGGTATATAAACCAAGCTGGTATGGGTGGTGTTGGAGTAGTTAATGTAACGTCAAAAGTCACTGTGTTTCCTACAATCGCCAACACATCGGTAGGGTTTGTACCAATTACCGGAGTTATTCCTGCTTCTCTATAATCTGGAGTACCACTTGTATCCGCATCATTAAGTGGTACGGTATAACCATCAGTTCCTGAGGTAACTACTCCATTACTATCTGTCGTTAATTGTGCTTGTGGTGCGATTGGACTGGGCACTCCGTCTCCCAGAAATCCATTATCATCATCATCGGTAAAGCCAGCTTCAACCGTATCAAAACAGGTATCATTATCACTATCTAACTCAAAAGCATCCAGGGTACCATCTGTATCAGCATCTAGAGGTGTATAATTAGGAATACCACTTTCTGCTGGTGTTTCTACTAAATCGAAATACCCATTTGATCCAGAACCCGTATCAGCGCCTACTATTCTTCCATCGGTATCAAAGGGTTGCCCATGACCTGCTTCAGTAGCATCATAAATTCCATCATTATCTGAATCCAAATCTAAACGATCTGCAACACCATCACCATCGGTATCTCTATCAAAACATACTGCAAATGAATTCCCTTTAAATAATAACCATGAATCAAAAAAGCGATCTCCATTATCTGCAATACCTATTTTAACCGTATTGTTACCGGGATTTAATAACGCTGCAAATCTCAAGGTGGTCGTAAATCCATCAGCTTCAATATTGACTGCTGTTGGGTCAGTTTCATTATCAACATAAAATGCAGCTTCATCACCATTATTAACCGTATCAATACTTAAGGTTTGTCCACCAGGGGTTAATGCTACATTATCTCCATTTACAAATACTTTGGCCGCATCATTTACTCCCTGATCTACGAAGTCATTATATTCTTCTGAAGCAAATACAAATTCTCCTGTAATTACAGTAGTAGCCGCTACATTGATTACAAATTCTAAACTGGCAACATCAAACTCTGGTGTTGCTCCGGCAAAATCCGGATCGGTACCATTCCCTCCAAAACCAACCGCATCTTCTCCAAGTGCCGGACCTACGGTTACGAATGGTGGTATACCTATTTCATCTTCAAAAAATTGATTACTTAAATTGTTGTCAAGATTTAACACATTTCCTGTAGAAAAAATGATACCTGTGCTAAAATTTACAAAAGCATTGGTACCACCTCCATTATCTGTAATTTGATCTCCATCATTAAAAGTACCTATTTGAGCGACTGAACCATCACCTTCATTAATTACTGCTGAAACAAGTGTCGCATCAGAATTTTCTCTAAATAAGAAGTTTGCCAAATTCGTTGCATTAGTTTCTCTTGTAATTTCGAAAGTGGTATCTGCATCATCAACTAGCACGGTACCAAAAGAACCTCCTCCGATTTCACATTCTTCGGTATCCAACAATCCATCATTATCATCATCTAAATCAAAACTATCTACTATACTATCCCCATCAGAATCGGCATCAACCAATAGCGCCGCTGAATTTGAAGTACGAGCTAAACAAACATAATTAATAGTAGTTACTGATATTCTGTACAAATTCAAATTTAAGGACCCATTGACTGGATTGATTATTAAAGTTTGTGTAGTGGTTCCTGAATAAATTCCTCCATCTGTAAGTGGGTTCCAGGTAGCTCCTCCGTCAGTACTTTCCTCCCATTGCTGCGCTAAAGGTGCAGGTCCGACTACAACTACTGAAAAGTTAGCAGCTGCTCCTGTAAGTGCGCTAAAATTAATGGGTTGATTTGATATAAAAGGTATCTCTTCTTGAAAATCTAACACACTGTTGCTATCTGCATCAGCTACCGTTATGGTATAATCTGCTCCATTATTCGTAACAATACCAGTTATTGGATCTGTGGTCACTGTACCATCATTTCCTATCACACCAGTATCTCCACCATCTTCGCTTGCATTGGCATAAGCTTCATTAACATCAGTACACAGGTCGTTATCACTATCTAATTCTTGTGCATCAATAATACCATCACTATCAGAATCTGAATTGGTAGTCAATAATGTTGCCGTACTAGAATCATTATCCTCAATACCATTGTATAAACCGTTTGCCCCAAAATTAGTGGCTCCCCCATCTATACGGCCATTAAAATCGATATCAGCTGCTTGCGGAGCTCCTCCAGTACCTAATTGACCGCTCTCGATCACATCATAGATACCATCATTATCACTATCAAGGTCTAAATGATTGGGTACTCCATCACCATCGGTGTCATATACATCAGGGATACCATCTAAATTGGTATCTGTATAATCGGTTGTGGATCCGTCACCGGTTCCATTATCAGTTGTATCTTGGTAATTTGGTAGTCCATCACCATCTTCATCGCCATCAGGATCATTACCATTGGCTTCTATAAGATCCGGAATACCGTCATTATCATCATCTATATCGACGGAGTCTGGCACAGTATCCCCATCAGCATCATTTCCTATCGTCAATAATGCATTGGCAGATGTAACTGTGGTACATACATAGGTTAAATCACTTACAATAACCTGGTACAAATACCCATCATAAGTGGCTGGGACTCCTGCCAACGTTAGGGTAGCCGTTGTAGCTCCAGAAATGATTACCCCATCCCCATTAACACCGTCGGTTAATGGTAAGAATGTGGCACCGCCATTGGTACTTTGTTGCCATTGATAGGCAATCAATGTTGCGGATCCTGAAGCCGTAAAGTTAGCCGTACCCCCAGCTCCAATTAATTGATCTGTAGGGTCGGTTACCACAGTAGGTGCTGTACCTACTTGTTGGTAATCATCGGTACCATTTGCATCTGCATCAGCAGGAGCTGTATATCCATCGGTACCTGAGGTTACTACTCCATTGTCATCCACTGTTAATCCTGTAATGTTATCTACAAATACCCCAGTGCCTAATAAGCCATTATCATCGCCATCGGTAAAGCCGGCTTCCAATACATCGTTGCATGCATCTCCATCACTATCCAAGTTCAAGAAGTCAAAAGAACCATCTGTTAATGTATCTGTAGGGTTTGTACCCGTACCTGCCGAGGTAGGAATACCATTATTACCCGTATTATCTGTATTATTATTAGTATCATCTGCTCGACCTTCTTGACCGGTTGCTGTACTTGGTGTACCTCCTGATTCTACTACATCGTAGATACCATCGTTGTCGCTGTCTAAGTCAAAACAGTTAAATATTTCATCACCATCTGCATCGGGATAAAACACCCCAATCGTAACCCCTTGAAGATCACTATCATTTGTTGTTACTGTAACCGATAATTGGGTGGTTCCCATAGAGAAAAATGCATAGGCTCCACCGCCATTAGCAGCAGTGGCTGTGGCATTAGGAGCATAAGTAATCGATGCTGTACCAATACCAGAGATATCTAATTGGCTAGGTCTAAGTGCATCTATAATCTGGAAACCTGAACCATTCGTCGTGGCGGTTGTAATTGCCTCGGTAATTGGATCGTTAGTGTCAAAAAATGATGCTTCTCCATCGGTTACAAATACAGGAATCGCTTTATCAAAAGCAAAGGTAAGACCATAGGTTAGTGACGTAGGAGAACCACTTAAAGTGTTTCTAATTGCTTCCAGGTTTCCTCCAGCTGTACCAAATAAGGCACCGGCAGGCCTTGTTGCACCTAGATCAATAGCATTTAATCCATCACCGGCACTAATTTGATCTAGTGTAACGGTTACTTGTACAGGTGTACCATTAGGCAATGTAAACGTTTTATTAAAGTTGTCTCCTGCGTTATTTAGCCCAGAAAGTTCAGCAACGGTCCAATCAAAAAACTGCATATCGGCTGTAAAATTACTTACATCAACTCCCGGGGTTCCTGTGTAGGCAGTTATCGGGTAATCAGGACATCCCTCTGCAGTATCCAAAATCCCGTCATTATCATCATCTAGATCTGCTGAATTAATCACCCCGTCACCATCGGCATCGCCAGCTGCGGTTAATGCCGGCCCTGACGGATCTATAATAATACCATCACTAGTGGTATCATCGCCTGGTTGCCCATCTGTAAGTGTATACGTCGTGGTAATAACAGTATTTGTACCGACTGTGGTTGTCCCTTCTGTTACACTTAGGTTACTATATTCGCTAATAGCACCACCAGAAACTAAAGGACCGAATTTTCTATAAAAATCTAAGGCGGTTAATCCATACCAATATATGGTGACGGTTGCCGATTCTCCTGGATTACCACATCGTAATGTAAAATCGATCAAACCAACTGGATAATCATAATTATCATCTAACGAAGCCAAATCTGCTTCTAAAAATGCCTGCATATTAGTAATCTGGCTACAATCTCCTGTAACTTCAAGAGTAACATAATCACCACTACCCGTAGCATCTGGTATTGAGGCTACACTAGACTGTTCTGAATCTAATATTCCATCACCATTGGCATCTCCACCATTGGGTGCGGCATCTTCTATTGCCGCATCTATCCCATCGCCATCATCACAACCAGACATTACAGATGCATCAATAACAGCAGATACAGCACCCGTATCGTAAGCTGCATCGGCAACTAATCCAGTAGTTGTAACCGAACCTGCTACAACTGTTAAGGGTTCTGCTAATCCTGTGGGGTTATATACGCCACCATCACCACCATCTGCATCTAGATCTGCATAGGCTTCATTGGCATCACTACATCCATCGGCATCACTATCCAGATTGAGAAAATCAAACGATCCATCGGTTAAGGTATCTATAGGGGTAAGCCCGGTAGCTCCTGCCGAATCAGGAATACCACTATTACCTGTATTATCTGTATTGTTATTGCTATCATCGGCACGACCTTCCTGACCGGTAGCACCACTTGGTGTACCACCAGCTTCTACTACATCGTAGATCCCGTCGTTATCACTATCCAAATCTAAAGAATTAACGATCCCATCCAAATCTGCATCTGCCTCACATATTTCTGTAGTAAATGTTAGTGTTCCTGAATTATTAAAATATCCACTATCTGTGTAGACTACATAAAAGTCACCACTTACAGGTGCAATAAAAGGCACCCCTCCTGTAGGGCCTTGGGTCATTGAAAGCAAATCGACATTATCTATTACTACATCTCCTGCGGCGCTGTCATATTGACCATTGCCATTGGTATCTATTAATCCAACAAAAGTTAAACCGTTTGTAAAATCTGCTGCTGTTAAGTTGGCAAAGCCTATGTTGCCACTACCTTGAGGACCAACTGCAAAAAAGGCATTACCATTGTTTGCTGCCAGGCTATAATTATATCTATTTCCATCATAATCAGATACCACATTGTTGCCATAGGACACCGCATAAAATTGCTGCCCGTCATAAGGTCCTCCATTTGCAGTTACTAAATTTATTGAAGAGCTTTCAAGATTAATTCTATAAGATCTACCAGCGGTAATTGTTAAATTAGTATCCTGCCACATTTCATCTAAGGGATTAAAGCTAGATGAGCTGGCGGTAGTGCATCCTTGTTCATCAAAATCAGTAATCCCGTCATTATCATCATCAAGATCTGTTACATCAGGTACTCCATCACCATCAGTATCAATATCCATAGTAGCAATAGTAAATCTTGTACCAGTGGTAAAATCGATAGCAGCTGTAGTTTCCCAAAGGCTTCCCGAACTATTGGTAAGTGCAATTGGGGTTTCGTCACTTAAATCGTTATTATTATTGGCATCATATACCAAATAATAAGTAGTACCAGTTACTAAAGCGGGTACATCAAAATCGGTATCATCTACATCAAACTCTAGTGCTATGGCTCCCACTGCATTGGTATCCTGTACCTGCCATTCTTTACTCAATAATCTGAATTGGCTTGGCGCTCCTGTGGTTGTCCAACTTGCAGCACCATTATTGTTACCTGCAATAAAAAATTGTCGATCAGCGCCAAAAGCCACAGGGGTCGTTATATCTCCATTAGCTATGGTTAAAATCGCATTGGCATTTACCGATTTTGATTTTTGTTGATCTAATGCCTGGCAATCATCACGACCGATACCTACAATATCATTATTATACGTGGCATTGGCAGTTGCATCCCAAATAACAGCACCTTGCCCATCTAAATAGTTGGTAGCTATAGTTTGATCCAGGGTGATCCCGTATTTTATAGCGAGATAGGATTCTATTTGTTGTAAATCTATACCTGTTTTGGGTACTGCGTAGTATATTATTTCTGCAATATTTGCATCTAGTTCCCCGGCTGTTCCTATAGATACATTTCCATTTCCTTGAAATCCGGGGGTTACGACATTTTCATAAGTACCTGTTGTGCCTGCTAATCCATCTACACGACCCGAGGTGACCCCAACAGGATTAGCAGCAGTTCCATTAGCCACACCAATATGCCACTGGCCACGTACTGCCGGACCACTACCCGCATAAGAAAAAACATCATTAAATGCTTCTATCCGCTCGTTCGAAACAGCACCGTCCCAATCCCAAAGGTCTGGAAAAGTACCAGGATCTCCATTGGTGACCTCCTGATTGTACACAAAGAATATTTGATATTCTGTGGTACTTATATCTGTCAACCCATAGTTTGCTCCATTAAGTCTATCATTAGAGGTATCATCAAAATCAAGATATGGGTTAAAGTTTGCGTCAGTTTCTGAACTTTCAAAATCAGGTGCTTGTCCAACCGCTGGAGGTATCATTGTACCGTTATTACCACTTTGATCGGTCCAGGAAGTTACTGCGGCACCATCGGCATAACTTTCTGCATTGGCTTTGACCCAAAGATTAAGATTACCTGGCACACAACCCGGTGCAGCACCTTCTCTAAAATCTACTTCGGTAGTACCCGGGTTAAAGGTATTAGGCAAACCTATGGCTCCAAAAGTTTGATCATCGGTTACGATGGGTCCAGGGATATCGTCATAATCATCCAGGATACCATCACCATCGGTATCGGTTGTACTTGTTGCCGGTGTAAAACCAGCTTCTGTGGTATCATCGCCCTCGAGGTTATCAGAATTTAAGTCTAAAAAATCTGGTATGCCATCGCCATCGGTATCTACACCAGTACCCAAATCGGTTCCGCCTTGTGCGGTTTCATAATTATCATCAACACCATTGGTATTGCCATCGGTAATTCCTGATCCTAGTCCGCTAGGTGCAATAAATCCAACCGTGGGTTGTGCTTCTACATTATCGGGTATACCATCATTGTCACTGTCCAGATCTAAGTGGTTAGGCACGGTATCGCCGTCTGTGTCATACACGTCAGGAATACCATTACTGTCTACATCTGTATAATCTGTGGTTGAACCATCGGGAGTATAACTTGGGTCCAATCCTGTATTATCCACCACATCCAAATAATTGGGTAATCCATCACCATCTGCGTCACCATCCGGGCTATTACCATTGGCTTCATTAATATCCAGGATACCATCGTTATCATTATCTGCATCAAGGGTATAATCAAAACCGTCATTATCAAAATCGTTTAAACATACAGAGTATCCCGGTACTGTTATTGCAAAATCATTATCATTAAGGTCAAATTGCTTTACAAAACCTCCATTGGCATAAATCACAAAATCAATACTATTCACCCTAGCAAATTCGTACATCACGCGACTCGTGGGGCCATTAGTTTCAGTTGCTGTACCAGTAGCTTCAAGATCTGGTGGAATATTATCAACGGCTATATTAGTAGTTGTATTGGTTGCTGTAAAACGCACTCCAGAAATACAATCTGTTACTAACCCTTCATTATTAGGACCATCGATATCATTAATTACAATACGAATATCATTTACAGGTATAGGAGTCACTTGATCCACCTCTAAAAAAATATATCTAATAGTACTTACATTATCAGGTATACCTGCCGGGCCAGCAATATGATCATACTGGATATTATCTCCTGAAAGTGAAAATGCACCGGTTTGATTTCCTGACAATCTTTGTGCCCTAATAAAAGCTAACGATGGAATACCGGGAGATGTGGCACTAAATATTGCATTATCTGTACCCGCACCAGAGGTTACCCCTGTTATTGTTATAGGTTCAAAATTTTGCGCATGAATGGATTGAAAAGACGTTATTATACTTATAAAGAATACGCTTAAAATTGTAATTCTTGTTCTGAAGCTAAATCTTGTAAAAACTTTCATAAGTCGATTATGATAAAATTGTTTTGTAATTCGTTTTGAGGTGATTCGAAGCTATTTTCTTAAAAACAGGCTTTAAAAATGTACTGGATTGAGAAGTATAGTGTCCAAACCTATTATAAAAAGAATCTTTATGTATACATTGTTGTTTCGCAATGGCACCTAATAAAGGTATTTCTTGATCTGATGCATAAGTTCTTTTGGAGTGTTCTGAGTTCACTGCCAGATAAGACGAACTATTTAAAAAAGTAAGTGCAATGAAGAAATACACCCCTAGGAAAAGGGTTATTATCCCTATATAGAAAAGTAAATAATATTTACATTTGTCATTTCTTTGATGTAATGCAATATTATCATCAGTATATATGACAATTGTTCCACCTGGAGATTGTGGTACATCTTTTGATGTACTATTGGATAGCAACATAATGGTTGATTTATTTTTAAATTGATCGTTATTTAGACCCTGTTATTGTTGGCTCGCCAAAGTTTCACAATTGCAGGGTTGTTTTATTTACAGCCTATTAGATTAATTGATTTATTACTTATCACCATCATAAAAAGGCTTTGTTTTTTAAAACAATAGTTATGTAATCATACTACCGGTTTTATCATAAAATATTTTTATTGTGTTTATCTGTTGATTATAAAACATTGTGATATTAGTAAGCTGCATTTCTAAGATTCGCTGATTATTTTGATCATACTTGCTATCTATTTTATGCAGAGTATCAGGGCCTAAGCCCGTAGCATATAATATAAGTACTAAGGATGTAGGTACTAAGAAAAATCTTTTCACTACGGTTAGTAAAGAAGAAAAAGTAAAATCATCCATAAGCAACTTTTTAAAGCTAATTAAATACTGTTAGTTCATTGATGTTAATCTCGCGAGGCGAATTATTATCTAAACATCCTAATTTTTGACAATTTTATTCTATAAATAATTAGTACTATCCTGAAAAAATAAAGACATCAATGGATGGGGTAGGAAATAAAAATGTCTTAAAATACTTTTTTCTATATGCTAACTATTTGATAGTTAAATTTTACGTTATATAAATTTTAACATTATAAATTTAGACATAAAAGTTTGATATACAATACACTGCAAACTCAAAATAACTACGGTTAAACCGTATTTTATTGAATATCCCTTTTTATATCCCAATATTGAAAAAAATACAGCGAATTGTTGATTTTATCAAGATTATAGCATCATACAAATAGTTTTAGGCGAATTAAATATTAATTTATCAACATAAAACAACATGTACAAGTAGGTTTTATCTTATAATTGTTAATTAAATACTAAAATTTAACATTTCACAAATTCTAAAAAAGCACCTAAATTCCCCTTTATGACTTATGAGTGTCACCAATACAGTTTATGGAATATCCGTAAAAAAAGTATGTATTTTATTTTGTCAAACTTGTTTAAATTGATGCTAAAACCATATTTTTAGAATAAAAAAAACGCATGATATAGTCACCATGCGTTTGTAAAGTATTAGTTATCTTTTAGTTATATAAAACTATATAAAACCTCTTTTTCTAGCCTCTTCCAGAAGTTTTTGATCATCGGCTTTGGCAATAGAAAACATTTCTTTAATCTGATTCTTACGTTTCTCGATAGCACTTAATGAAAGACTTACATAGTTAGGAAGGTTTTTAGTTTTAACTCCACGAGAAAGATGATATAGAATCTTAAGATTCTTTTCATCTAATGAGAAATTATTAGTCATCATTTTCCTGAAATGATTATTCACCGTAGCACTATAATACGGTGTGCCACTTACTATATTATTAAAAGCCAATAATAGTTCACTAGAGGTCAGGTCACTTTTTATCAAGAATCCAGACGGATTAATATTTTTAAGAATATTATGTATCCTGTGATCTTCTCTATGCATGGTAAGGATAATAATTTTTGCTTTTGGCAATAATCTTTTTGCATGTTTTGCCAAATCCTCTCCTGAAGTGATCGTACCATCTGATGAAGGTGGTAATTTTATATCTACAAAAAGCATATCATAAGGAGTCCCATTAGATGCCTTCTGAATTTTCTCAAAAGCATCATCACAATTAGATGCAATATCAATTTTAATCTGGTACTCTTTTTGATTCTCTCCTAATAAGGTATTCTTGTACCCCTCAATGATCATAGGGTGATCATCAATCATAAGAACTTTAAGCTTTTTTTTCATCTGTTGTTTTAATTTGCAGTTAATTAGGCATTATTTATAAACTATTAAGGGGATAATTTATTATAACACTACCTTAGTTTACATTGATTTTTTGTGTTATCCTTATACCGGAACACTAACCGATACAGTAGTTCCTGTATCTTTATTACTAATAAAATCAACTACTCCACTCATCTGACTTACTCTGGATGTAATATTCTTGAGGCCAATACCTCTTTTTACTTTGGTACTTTTAAAACCAATTCCATCATCTAAAATAATAAGATTTATCTTATCATTTACATATTCGAAATTAATTTTTATCATTTTTGCTTTAGCGTGCTTAAAAATATTCTGCAACGACTCCTGTAAAATCCTAAATAAATTTACTTTTTTAAGGTCATCTACTTCCTCCCAATCTATGTTTTCATCATTCCTAAACTCAAAATCTATCTTATGCGCCTCACACAGATCACTAATCAAACTTTCTACGGCATCGATATAAGCTACCTCTGGTGACAGTGTCTCTGTACCCAAATCATGAGAAATCAATCTAATCTCTTTTTCTATCGCCTTTAATTCTTCTATATATTTGTTTCTGGCTTCTGTAAAGCCATCATTAGCTCGCTGGTTAATCCCATCCAAACTTAATCGTACGCCAAATAATCGACCCAACACGCCATCATGCAATTCTTCTGACATACGTTGCTGCTCTAATTGTCTTCCTTCTTCTAATTTAACCTGCTGGTTAAGGAGCAATCGATAGATCTCCTGGTTAGACTCTTGTTGCTGTTGTGCAAACAATAACTCTTTGTTACTCTGCTGCTGTCTAAAGATAATATAAATTAATAGGAATAATGCAGTTAATCCTAATACCGCAATGACCAAGATTTCATTTTCACGGCTGATAGCAGTTAGTTTTTCTTTTGTTTCCTCACTTTCAAATTGAATACGCGCAAATTTGTTGACATAGGACCGTTCTTCTTTTATCAGACTATCATTTAACTTTATATATTTTTGGGCATATAGTAAACCTTCGTCACTTTGAGACACTTCTGATAACAATTGATAAGAACGAAGTAATTCTACATTATTATGCACCTTAGAAGATGCATTTTTTGCCTGTTCAGCATAGTAAATTGCTAAACTATCATTTTCTTTAGATTGATAATATTCAGCTAAGTGTAAGGAATTAGTAGAAATACCTATTACATCATTAATACTATCTCTTATTTTTAAAGATTTATAAAATAAATCTAATACACTTTTAGTATCATTTCCAGACAAAAATTTTACATATGCAAGGTTATCCAGGTATCTTGCATATCTTTTAGGTCTTTTGTCCAAAAAAACCTTATAAGACAAAGCCTTTTTATAATATTTTTCAGCTTTTTCATATTCTTTCATGGTTTTATAAACAGTACCAATGTTATTATTCCCCAGGGCAGCATATAAAGTATCATTATTTGTATTTTTCCCATACTCAATAACCCTAGAATAGTAACTTACAGCATCATCATAACGTTCCAATTGTTTAGCAACAATCCCCAAATTGTTATACGAAACAGGTAAGTAAGATAAATCTTCAGATAGTTCAAACTTTTTAATCGCTCTTATAGTAAAATGTTCGCTTTTACTATAATCTTTTATTTTACGTGATAACTGTGCTAGATCAAGTAATATCTTTCCATGATCAAAGGCATAACTAGTTATATTTCTCTTTTGATTTTTATCAAATGTTAGGTAAATTTTATCCGCTTCATAGAAATTCTTATATGCGCTATCTAATTGTACATCTCTATAATAAATGCCTAGATACCCATAAGATTTTGCAATTTTTACGGAGTCCAAAATTTTTAAAGAAGATTTTAAAGCCTTTAAATTTAGTTGCTTGAATCTATTGTAATCTTCTAATGAATAATACTTAATTGATATCTCATGTAACTTAGCAATTTTTATCTCACTATCTGGAAATGTGCTAGCGACACCATAAGCTTTATTTAATATTCTTTTTCTTTCTTCAATAGATTTTGATTTATCTTCCGCACTTTTCAAATCAACATCTATTAAATTTATCTTTAATTCTTCTTTTTCAAAATCTTTGTCTTGATCTGAACAACCATAACAAATTAAAAGACAAAAAACCAAAAAAATACTTTTACCAAAAGACTTCATTTATTTTTTTAAATTAACATACAATTTAATGAATTAAAATAATACATAAAAAATAAAGAGGAGCATAAATTTATGCTCCTCTTTATTTTTTATGTATTATTCCTACTAATTTAGTAATAATAATGAATTAACTTGGTTTTACAGTAACATCATCTTCTTCTGAACTAAATACATCTTCAACTTCTATTCCAGTCTCTGCATCTACAGACTCAGCTTCACAAGCGATAAACATTGAACTTAAAAATAATATTGCGAATATAGTTTTGATAGTTTTCATAATCTTAATTTTTTAATGTTTTTTAGACTTTTTAATTTTTCTTTTTCAAGACATTGCTGCCTTATGGGGTTGTTTATTCATTGTTTACTTAAAGGTTAGCTGCGCTGCTATGTCTCTTTTTTATACTGTTAAAGTTTGTTTATAACCTTAATTGTACACTACAAATATACGCTCAAGCCTCGCGCGCGCCCAATATATTAAGGTGTCTTTAGTAGATGGATAAGTATAAGAGGTAGATGAACCGATTATACGAGTGGATGGTCATATTTTAAAAAAAGCTTAAAAAACTGTAGGAATTAAATTACTAAGGTTATTAAAAGAGAACATTACGGTTTTTACATAAAAAAGCCAATAAAACATAAATTTTATTGGCTTTTTCATTACTAGTATAAATCAATACTATATATATATTAAACTTTTCTTAGCTAAATTATCCTTAATTTCTTCAACATTTGTTTTATATGATTTTGAAAAAGGAATCAGGTCATTGGTGTTTTTTATAGCACATTTTGCTTTTCCGAAATGAATCCTCGAGACATACTTCGTATTTATAATATAGCTATTATGAATCCGAACAAAATGATCAGGCAATAAATTCTGGAAATGCTTTAATGTTTTAAAAGCTTCTACCTTATTACCATTGCTCATCATAAAATCTGTAGTATTATTATCCGCTTTTAAATAGAGGATCTCATCTACATTAAGAAAACGATAATCGCCATATGATTTAAAACACAAGGTATTATCAAGTACCTCGCCAAAATCTTTTTCAAACCGTAATAAAGTCTTTACCAATTGACTCTTTCCCAAAGGTTTAAGTATATAATCCAATACACTATTTCGTATTCCTTCTATAGCGTATTCTGCTGTTTTAGTGATGATTACAAACTCGGGAAGATGAGTCATATACTTAGTAAGTTCTGAAAGCAAGGAGTACTGAGTCTTATCATTATGCAATCCGGATACCTCTGGTTCTAAAAAAACCAACCTTGGTTTTCTTTCCAAAATTAAGTCCAGAGCCTCTTCTTCATCTTTAGCGATCCCAGTACATATATAATCGGAACGCCCTTCTAAAGTTAATTGAATAGAGTCTGCAGATTTTTTATCATTATCGATTATTATATAAGGGTATTTCATAGGGTGTGAAGATTAAAAAAATGTTATTGGTTATTAGATATATATTCAATTCTATTATTGTTATTTTAAGAAAAGGAACTATATTTTAACAATAGGCTCACAGTATTCACAAATACGCATTTAAACTATTATTAACACAAATTATCCTTATTTTTCCCAAAATCTAGTTACAAGATAGCTTATTTACCAATCAATAAGTTACGGTAAAACCACAATACTTATACGGATACATCACATTACCAGGTAGTTACATAATGCTATTCAGCGAATAAATATGTCTTTTATCGAAATATCGATTTAGAGATTCTAAAACGATTAGGTTTAATGATTAGTATTCATTATCAAAAAAAATGCTTCAGAAGTGATGTATTAAAGCTTAATTTTATTAAAAAATAGACAAAAACTATAGAATTAAAATTATTTATATCTAAAAATTATAGGTTTAACTTCTGAAATCTATCAAGATATTTCACAAAATATTTTAAATTGATTTTATATTTAGATTCCCGTTTTCACGGGAATGACATTTCATCGGAAATCCCGAGGCAAAGCCTCCTGGATTTTTTTTAATTACATCAAGAATGAAAAATATAGTTGTACTCACAGGAGCTGGCATGAGTGCCGAAAGTGGCATCAATACTTTTAGGGATGCCAATGGATTATGGGAAGGTCATGATATTATGGAAGTAGCTTCTCCCATAGGCTGGAATAATAATCCTGAGCTCGTATTGGATTTCTACAATAAAAGAAGAAGTCAGTTATTAGATGTAAAACCAAATAAAGCGCATCTTTCCTTAGTAGAATTAGAACAATCATACAATGTAACTATCATTACACAAAATGTAGATGATCTGCATGAACGTGCAGGTAGTAGTAACATTATCCATCTTCATGGCGAACTTCTAAAAGTAAGAAGCCAATTTGACGAAAAACTAGTATTAGACTGGAAAACTGACTTGAATATAGGAGACTTTTGTGAACATAATTCTCAGTTACGTCCGCATATTGTATGGTTTGGCGAGGATGTACCTATGATGGAGAAGGCCATTAATATTACCGAAAAAGCTGAAATATTAATTATAATTGGCACCTCAATGCAAGTATACCCCGCTGCAGGACTGGTACAATATGTATCACATCAAACCCCAATTCATTTTATTGACCCTAAACCGGCAATCCACCCAAGAGAACACTTAAATATTTTGGCAGAAAAGGCAACAGTGGGAGTACCTAAGGTAGTAAGTGAGTTGATGAGTTTTTAAGCAATCAGATCCTTCTTTTTTTAAAAATCAAAAAGTTGAAATGTAGCATAATGGTTAACTTATAATACCTCATCCACAACAGCGAAAAGCAATAAAGAAATGATTCACCTCGAAGAAATTTTAAGCAGCGTTAATCATTCTCGTGAAAAGAGAAGTCACTTTGCAAACCTAATTATTCAGCATCCTGAGTTATTACCAGAATTGTTACACATCTGCTCCAGAGTAGATGAGGAAATTTCGTGTAGAGCTTCCTGGGGATTAGAATTTTTATGTAAGCATCATCTGGAAGCTATTCTTCCATATCTTGATCAACTCTTTATGTTAATCCCTAAAGTATACCAGCATCCGGCAGTAAGACCGATGGCTAAGATATGCGAATATCTGATCTTAGCATATTATGAACAAAAGAAACCGATAATCAGGGATTCTTTAACCATAAAACATAGGGAGCAAATAGCAGAATTTTGCTTCGACTGGTTAATTACAGATCAAAAAGTTGCTCCAAAAGCTTATTCTATCACTTGCCTTTATTTATTAGGTACTGATTTTGAATGGATACATCCAGAGCTTAAAACAACACTGGAAAACAACTATCATTCTGGTAGTGCTGCTTATAAGGCTCGATCCAGAATAATTTTGAAAAAACTGAGATAGGTTTTGGCTTTAAAAATAGTGGATCATAAATCACAAATCAAAACTTATATCTTATCTTTGCAGCTTTCAAAAAATACACAACCTTATGTCGTTATCTTCCTTGCAAGCCATCTCTCCTATTGATGGACGTTATGCTTCAAAAACTAAATCTCTAAGCACTTATTTTAGTGAAGAAGCTTTGATCAAATATCGTGTACTCGTAGAAATTGAATATTTCATTGCTTTATGTGAGCTCCCGTTACCACAATTACAAGGAATAGATACTGGTTTATTTGAAAAACTAAGAGAGATCTATACTTCTTTCTCCTCTGAAGATGCTACCGCTATAAAGGATATCGAAAAAGTTACTAATCACGATGTTAAAGCAGTAGAGTATTTTATAAAAGAAAAATTCGATACTTTAGGGCTCCAGGAATACAAAGAATTCATTCATTTTGGACTGACATCTCAAGATATTAATAACACCGCAATCCCTCTTAGTATTAAGGAAGCTATTGGTGACGTATATATACCACAATATTTAGAGTTAAAGGATAAATTAAAATCTCTTGTTGAGGAATGGTCCGACGTTTCTATGTTAGCCCGTACGCATGGGCAACCTGCATCTCCTACTCGATTAGGAAAAGAATTCCAGGTATATGTGACTCGATTAGAAGCACAATTTGATTTACTAAATGACATCCCTAGCGCTGCTAAATTTGGTGGAGCCACAGGAAATTATAATGCCCATAAAGTAGCTTATCCAAATATTGACTGGAAAGCTTTTGGAACACAATTCGTTCAAGAAAAACTAGGGCTACATCATTCTTTTCCTACGACTCAGATTGAGCATTATGATCACATGGCTGCTCTTTTTGATGGGTTAAAGCGAATCAATACTATTATATTAGATCTGGATCGTGATGTATGGACCTATGTTTCTATGGATTATTTTAAGCAAAAGATCAAAAAAGGAGAAGTAGGATCTTCTGCAATGCCACATAAAGTAAACCCAATAGATTTTGAAAATAGTGAAGGTAATATTGGTATTGCTAATGCTCTATTTGAACATCTGGCATCTAAACTACCAGTGAGTCGATTACAAAGAGACCTCACAGACAGTACCGTTCTGCGTAATGTAGGTGTACCCTTTGGGCATACCGTGATTGCTTTTCAAGCAACACTAAAAGGACTGAACAAGTTATTACTTAATGAAGAAAAATTTGCTGAAGACCTTGAGAATAACTGGGCTGTAGTTGCTGAAGCTATCCAAACCATTCTAAGAAGAGAGGGATATCCTAATCCATACGAAGCCTTAAAAGGATTGACCAGAACTAACTCAAGAATTAATCAGAATTCTATTGCTGATTTCATAGAGACTCTGGAGGTTTCTGATGAAATAAAAACTGAATTAAAACAAGTAACTCCCTCAAATTATACTGGTATTTAAAGGTAAGTGTCTATTTAGCTTATGCTGAATAACAAAGTTACAATCATATTACCTGAGGTAATCTGTATAAAGAGTTTATTCTCTGTAGCGTTATAGGTATTTTAAAGCATCTTTTGTACCAATTATATTGATGGATATTTCTATTTTTTATTGGTTGTTTATTTTATGTAAATCTGAAATCCATAGAGCATTCTGAAATTATAGACAAAGAAAAACTTCGATTAAAAAATAATCGAAGTTTCAGTTTCTAGTAATTCATTTTATATCTATTAGAAATTAATCTATATCAAAAGTTTTAGCAATATTCTCTAGGCTACCTAAATCAACATCTCCTTTATCAATAGCATTCATCAACTTAACCATATTTTCAGGTCTCATATTATCTCCTAAAACCCTTACTAACGCCAAACCTTTTTCCTGGTGAGATGCAAAAACTATAACCTCATCAATATCATCTTCTTCCCCTTGAAATTTAAGCACTGCTTTTACACCATTAGATCCAAATCTCATTAAGGTTTCATATTTGTCATCACTCAGGATTTTATCAATCGTAGATTTCTCTTCTTCAAATCTTTTTTCTACATCTCCTTTTAGCGGTAATGCTAAAACATTAACTTTTTTAATACTGTTTAGAGCTTCTTTTTCATCATCAGTAAGCTTTACTTTATCAGTATCAATTAAACTAGATGGAAGATCAACAGCAAGAAAATCATTATCTTCTTGATGATCAACAAAGTATTTTTGTAATGAAGGTTCACTATTGCAACTCATTAGTAATGCTATGCAAGCTACACTGATGGCTTTAACTATATTTTTCATTTTGATTATTTTTTTGATCCGCCTTAAGCGAATAGGTTGATTGTTATTTTTGATTGATGATTTTTTTTGAATGAAACTAATTTTATATCCCATTGAGCCTGCCTCATGCAGGCTCAATAGGACAGTAATAACTAATTATTAGTTCTTTTTTACATTTTTTAATTCTTCTCCTCCAGGAACATTAAGGTGATCTGCAATCTTAGATACTTGCTTTAGATCAATATCTCCCGTAATCGTAAGCACCACCGTATCCGGACCATCTCCTTTTTCTTGTACTCCATCCAAGAACATAAATAATTCACTTACATGATCATCATCTTTACCTGGTTTAGAGTAGAATTTTACATTCTTCCCATCGCTATTAACACGCATTAATTCATCTAATGTAGAACTCTTAAGATATTTCGCTACATCTGCTCTCATTTGCTGACCTACTTCATCATTATCTGTAGCAAAAACTTTGATGTTCTTTATTTTTTCTACAAGATTCATATATTCCTGCACTTCTTTGTCATTACTTTCTATATCAATTTTGCTTAATAGCTTAAACATTTTGCTAGTTACCACCACAGAAGAAACATCTTTCATGTTCTCATACTTATCAAAGTTATTCTGAGCACTTGATATGTATGGTAATACTGCAAAAACTAAAACAATTACTAACTTTTTCATAATACTTACATTTAATTACCCGATATCCATTTTGCTAACAAAATTTCGGGACAGTCATTTTTATTTATTTTATTAATTTATTTTTAGTCTCTTCGAACTCATTTAAATACACCAAATCCTTTTTGGCTGTTTCGAACTCGTTCAGGTACACTAAGTCCTTTTTACCCTCATTCATTAATTGCGAAACCATATTGAGAATTTTCTTGGTTTCTTGTAATGCTATTTCAGGATCTTCATAAGTACCCATCTCTTCTGGATCAGGTGGAGTATTTGTTAAAAATATTCCCGCAATCAGAGCTATTGATGCTGCAATACCGACCCAAGCATAATTTTTTCGCTTCTTGTCTGTATTTAGATTTAGATCCTTGGTAGCAGTTATGGTGCTCTCCTGAGAAAAAAACTGAAACAGATCTTTGTATCTCTCTAGATGTGACGGCACATTTTCTCTGGTAAAATAAACCTTTAATTCTTTTTCTTCAGAAATGGTCGTTTCGCCTTCGAAATACTTTTCCAGTAATTTTTCAATGTTAGACAACTCCATAATTATGCTTTTTTAATAATTCTTCTCTAATTTTTTTTCTTCCTCTAGATAATGCTACTCTCACTGCTGTTTCATTAAGCCCTAACATATCAGCAATTTCTGCATTATTGTATTGTTCTATATCCCTAAGCTGGATAATCATTCTTTGTTGTTCTGGCAGATCATTCATAATCTTACCTACCCAATCCAGACTATCCTTTGCCTCTACTTGTCGCTGTAACGAAGGCCTCTCATCCTTATAATTGCTATGCACAATCTTCAGGTTTCCGGTTTCTTTAGCCTTTAACTTATCATAACAATAGTTTTTGGTCATCGTCATTGCAAAAGCTTCTACATTTTTATACTCAGCCATTTTGCCTTTATTCTTCCACAATTTCAACAAAACCTCTTGTGTAGCATCCTCTGCCTCTTCATTGCTTACCAACAAACGCTTTGCCAATCTGAATAGCTTGTCTTTAAATCCATTAGTAAGCGTTATAAATGCTCTTTCTTTCATTTGTTTTGGTTGTTGGTATAAAACTCCGTCAGTTTTATATAAGGGAGACGACTACATAAGTAATTTGTTACATTCTTTTTCTGAAATTATAATAAAGTCATTACATTTAAGGTTCTATTTACAAATAATAATGCTATGAAACCCCTAAAATATTTTGCCATATTTCTTTTCCTCGGAAGTTTTTTTACGAGCTGTTTTAATGATAACGATGATGTTATACGTCCTGCAACCCAGCTAGAAATAAAAAATTTTGTTAGAAGAGGAATGAATGCTCGCTATCTATATAAACCAGATGTTCCTGATTTGGCAAATAATAGATTTACTTCAAATTCGGAGTACATAGATTTTCTAAATGGTTTTTCTTCTCCTGAAGAACTTTTTCAAGCATTGCGCTCTAAAGAAATAGATCCTGCAAGTGGTAAAATGATTGACGACTTTAGTTGGATTGTAAATGACTATATAGCATTAGAGCAGTCTTTTAATGGTATTACATTAAATAATGGTATGGAGTTTGGTTTGGTTTCTTTTACTGATGATCCGGATCCAAAGATATTTGGTTATGTGCGTTATGTCTTACCAGGAACTGATGCCGAAATCAAAGGTATACAAAGAGGAATGATATTTAACACCATTGACGGGCAGGAAATTACTGTTAATAACCGCAGGAGTTTATTATCCCCGGATACGTATACAATTGGTTTAGCCACTTATGATGGTAATTCTGTTACTGCAACCGGAGAATCTATTTCTTTGACAAAAAGACAATACACTGAAAATCCAGTTTTTACTAGTAAAATACTAGATGTAGGTGGTAGTCCTGTAGGATATATTATGTATAATCAATTTAATGATGCTTTTGATCCTCAACTTAATGCTGTATTCGGACAATTTGTTGCCGGAGGTGTTACTGATTTAATTCTGGATGTGAGATATAACCCTGGAGGTAATACTGAAACTGCCAAAGATCTTGCTAGTATGATTACAGGACAATTTGCGGGACAAATATTTACAACAGAGGAATGGAATCCTGAGATTCAACAATTTTATCTAACTAATAATCCAGAATTTATAATTAATCGATTTGATAATCAAATAGTAGGCGGCACTCTAATAAATAGCCTAAATCTATCCAGGCTTTATATATTGACAACTAATGGTTCAGCATCCGCAAGTGAATTGATCATTAATGCATTGGATCCATATATCGATGTCATACAGGTAGGAACTACTACTAGAGGTAAATTTCAAGCTTCTACAACGATTTATGATTCAGACGACTTAAGAAGAACCGGAAAAAACTTAAACTTAGGACATCGATATGCCATGCAACCTTTAGTATTGAAAACTATAAACTCTGTAGGGTTTACCGATTATTTTGGTGGTTTTGATCCGGAAATACGCATTGCAGAAGATTTCACAAACTTAGGTGTTCTTGGTGATGAAAATGAACCTCTATTAAAAGCTGCCATAGATGATATTTTAGGCAATCGATCAAAAGCAAATTATAATACCAAGGAATTAAAATCTTTTGGAGACAGTAATATGTTTAATATTGATTATGAAATGATGTATAAAAAAGATATTACTATTCCTTTTAATTAAAAACAGAAAGCTCTTTATAAAAAAAACTCCCAAATTCAGATGAATTTGGGAGTTTTTGCATTTAATCTAAAATTGATTTAAATTAGATTAGATTAGAACTCTAAATTAAATCCTATTCTTGCATTTCTTCCTCTAGTACTAAACCCAAAAATCTCCTGATAATCTTCATTAGTAATATTATTTATTGCAGCATAAACACTAAAATTCTTCATTACCTGATGACTGATATAAAAATCTAACACTCCATAGCTATCTAGAGTAACCCTTGTTGGCTTAAAAGTCACTGGGTCCAGATTACCAAAATCATTATCACCCCTTTCTGTATTGAATTGGTAATTAAGAGAGGTATATGTTTTTTTACTTAATTGATATCCAATACCAGCATTAATCATATGTTCAGCAAGTCTAATGTTGTTTTCTAATTTATCAATATTAGTATATGTATAATTTCCATTAATGGTAAGTTTGTCGTCTAATAGCTTGGCGGATATTTCTGTCTCAATTCCATCCACTTCAACATCTTCTTCAATATTTATGTTTCTAAAATTATTATCAGAAGCGATAAAGTTTTCTAATTTGCGATTAAAATACACCACACTAATCATAGCTCTTTTTTCATGAGATAATTCTATTCCTCCTTCAATAGTTGTACTTTCTTCTGGTTCTAAATCGGGATTACCTGATGAAAATGCAACATCATACAATTGAAACAATGATGGAGTAATATAAGCTGTACTATAAGAAGCTAATGCTTTGATATAGTTACTTCCAAAAGTGTAGGTGAAAGACGGATTAAAATTATATACCAAATGATTTCCGTAAGCGCTATGAATATTTAACCTGGCTCCTCCATTAATATTTAACCCAAATTTAGATGTATACACTAGATTAACATAAGGATCTATAATATCAAAATCGGCTTCATTATCATTAATAGTTTGTTCTAAGTCTTCGCTACCAAAAGGAATGCTGAACAAATTGAAATCGCTGTAAGAGCCATTTGCTCCTACAACCGTATAGAAAGTATTATTAATATTATACTTGTTATAAGCATCAAAAGTATATACCTTACTCTCATATCTAGAAGGAAAATTAGAGTCAAATTCTCTTTCTAACAAAGCATAACTATCTACAAATGTAAAGCTACCGTTTGGGTATTTAGCTTCCCAAAAAGTTCCTCCACGCAACTGACGACTATTAAATCTATTATCTCCATCTACTCCAGCTGCAGCATCAAATTCATTCTTAAATTGATCGAGATTACCAAAAAAATGAAATTTAAAGTTCTTGCTCCATTGGTACCCTAATTTAGCATATACATTAAATTTACTAAACGCATCACTTTCGGCATTATCAGCTTCTGCAGCTGATAATCCATCAGTAAACTGATTTCCAAAACTGGCTACATAATTTACTTTTCCAATGGTACCATTTACAGAAGCAAGATTAACAAATTCGTTAATATCATAATCCTGATCATCCTGAGATTGGTTCGTTCCAATACTGGATTGAAAATTAGCAGCAATTGCTTTTTTACTTTCAGCCTTGGTAGTGATATTAATTACTGCTGCTGCAGCTCCTGAGCCATAGAGAGTGCTTGATGCCCCTTTTAGAATTTCAATCCCTTCAATTTGATTTACAGAAAGTAATCTCAAATCGAAATCTCCATTAGAAGATGAAGGATCACTTACCGTTACACCATCAACCCTGATCACTACTTGTCGATTACGTCCTCCTCTAATATAAACTCCAAGGTTTTGACCTGCTGCACTTCCACTACCATTAATAAACACACCTGCTACTCTGGTAAGTACAGTTGCTACAGATTGACCTTGACTACGTTCTAATTCTTCAGCACTAATTTTGGTAATTACTTTACCACTCTGTTCTCTTTTTAATTTAAATTTTGAATCAGAAATTACAACTTCTTCTAATTCATTCATTTTTTCTTCTGTTTGTTGATCTTGACTGTATGTAACAGAAGATCCTAACATCAAAAATGTTACCCCAAAAAACAAATTCTTGTTCATGATTTTGACTATCTAATTTTAAAAAATAAGGGAAAAAAAGTATGTAGTTTACCCATACCCAAACTTTTATCCCGAAAGTTTGATACAAACGAATTAGGGCAGGTCTCCTGGCTTGCGTCTTGTTATTCACCTTCCCATCCGCCGAGGGCAGACAGTGGTTTTTGAAGTCTTAATAACAAGCACCTATACACACTGATATTTTACTTATCAGTGCCGATTAGGCATAGCTTACAGTTGCGGGAACAGCTCAGGATTTATTAATTCTAAATTCAGAATTATGAATTCATAATTTATTCACCTGATTCCCTTTTAATCTTCAACACTTTAAAGCGTATCAGAACCAAAATTCAGCGCGAATGTATTATATTTTATAGAATTTGAGATTACTTTAACAAATAAATAATTTATCACAGTAACTTTGTGCGCTTAAAAAAACCATTCTTTGATGCTTTATTATATTACAGGAGGAGAACGTTCAGGCAAGAGTAGTTATGCTCAGGACTTGGCACTTCAACTCTCCGAATCCCCTTATTATCTAGCTACTTCGCGTATATGGGATGACAATCATAGCAAACGAATTGATAGACATATTGCGGATCGTGATCATCGATGGACTTCTATTGAAGAAGAAAAAGAAATTTCTAAAGTCATTATCCCAAAGAGCGTAGTCGTTATTGATTGTGTTACTTTATGGTTGACAAATTACTTTGTAGATACTAAAAATGATATAGAAGCATCTCTTTCACAAGCTAAAGATGAATTTGACAAACTAATACAAATAGATGCTACTATCATTATTATTTCTAACGAAATCGGGATGGGTGTACACGCTTCTACAGAAATCGGAAGGAAATTTACCGAATTACAAGGCTGGATGAATCAACATATTGCAAAGCACGCAGATAAAGCAATCTTAATGGTTTCAGGAATTCCTCTAAACTTAAAATAAATGAATTTCAAAATACAAACCGTTTCAAACCCTAAACTTCAAGAGCAACTTCAACATAAAATTAATCATAAGACTAAACCTATTGGCGCTCTAGGTACTTTAGAACAAATTGCTTTACAAATTAGTCTTATACAAAATACAGAGCAACCTGAATTAAACAAACCAACTATTATTGTTTTTGCAGGAGATCACGGTATTGCAAAAAAAAGAGAAGTAAATCCTTATCCACAAGAAGTCACATCCCAGATGGTATATAATTTCCTTAGTAAAGGAGCTGCAATTAATGTTTTTTGTAATCAAAATGAAATTGACTTAAAAATAGTAGACGCAGGAGTAAATCACAATTTTAATGGAGCCGAAGGATTAATTAATGCTAAAGTAGATTATGGAACCCAAAATTATCAGTTGCAACCCGCAATGACCATAGAACAATGCGAAAATGCAATTCAAAAAGGCGCTGATCTGGTAACCAAAGTATATCAAAACGGTAGCAACATCATTGGTTTTGGTGAAATGGGAATTGGTAATACTTCATCAGCTTCATTACTGATGTCGTATTTTACTAAAATCCCGATTACCAAATGCATTGGTGCAGGAACAGGTCTACAGGGTGAAGCTATCAAAATCAAACAAGATATTTTATCCAAAGTATTTTATAAATACAATCCGTCATCTGCTATTGAAGCTTTAGCAACTTTTGGGGGATTTGAAATTGCGATGATCACCGGAGCTATTTTAAAAGCAGCCGAATTAAAAATGACAATTATCATTGATGGTTTTATAGTAACTGCCGGCTTATTGGTTGCACACGCACTGAATTCTGACGTTTTGGATTACTGTGTCTTTGCACATACTTCTGGAGAGCAAGGACATCAAAAAATGTTACAATTCTTGGATAAAAAACCATTACTACAGCTAGGCATGAGACTTGGAGAAGGAACTGGTGCTGCTGTAGCATTTCCGATAATTCTATCTGCTGTAGCTTTTTTAAATAATATGGCTAGTTTTGAGAGTGCCGGAGTAAGTAGCAAATAGGTATGAGTGGTGAGGGAGCTTTTCTACAAGAATTAAAATTAAAAGGAAAATGAAAAAAGAAATCCATATCTTCTTTACTGCATTAATGTTTTTTACACGTATTCCTTGTCCAAAATGGGTAAATCATGATCCCGAATATTTAAGATTGAGTTCCAAATACTTTCCTCTGGTTGGAATAATTGTGGGGGGTATTGGCGCTGTTGTGTTCTACGGAGCTTCTTTTCTTTTTTCCATAGAAATTTCTGTCTTACTATCGATTTTTACCACAATCTATGCCACTGGAGCATTTCATGAAGATGGTTTTGCTGATGTATGTGATGGGTTTGGCGGAGGGTGGACCAAAGAGAAAATTCTTTTGATTATGAAAGATTCTCGTTTAGGAACTTATGGTACAGTAGGCATACTTTTAATTCTAGCGATTAAATTCACCGCTTTAATAAAAATTCCTCCTTTTTACATTCCACTAGTATTAATATCCGGGCATAGTCTAAGTCGATTTATTGCTACTACACTTATCTATACGCATCCTTATGTTAGAGATACTGAAGACAGTAAAGCAAAACCTGCTGCAAAAAGCATGAATACACAGATGTTAGTCATAAGTGGGCTTTTTGGAATCATACCTCTTTTTTTATTTCAAAACCTATGGATTTTTCTCACTATTATCCCAATGTATCTGTCAAAAATGTTTTTAGCAGCTAAGTTTAAAAGATGGATTGGTGGACAAACCGGAGATTGTGCCGGGGCTGTTCAACAATTAAGTGAAGTCGTTTTTTATCTTACAATTATAGCAATATGGAAATACATTTAGTAAGGCATACTACTCCTGATATTAAAAAAGGGATTTGCTATGGACAAAGCAATTTAGGAGTTACAGACTCATTTCAATCCGAAGTAGAAAAAATCCATCAACAAATTCCTATTAACAAAATTGATAAAATATATAGTAGTCCATTACAGCGATGTAAGCGATTAGCTGAAACTTTCAACCATCAAATAATATTTGATGACAGACTTAAAGAACTGAATTTTGGGGATTGGGAACTAAAACCCTGGGATGATATTAACCAGAAAGAAATTGATCCCTGGATGAAAGATTTTGTCAATGTTCAAGTCCCTAATGGAGAGTCGTATGTTATGCTTCAGCAAAGAGTGATGGAATTTTACAAGTCATTGTATCATTCTTCTACAGAAAAAATAGTTATTGTTACTCATGCCGGACCTATGAGAGCATTGATTGCCAGTCTTCAGGAAATAGAACTCAAAGATTCTTTTAGTATAAAAATAGGATATGGCGAAGTGATTAAAATTTAGCCTAATTCCAGTGTTGTAAAATTATAATTAGAAGATTTTTCTTGATTCACCATCCGCACTTTTAATCTCTCCTTAAAAAGAGGAGCATTTGTCACTAATGTATGATACTCTCCGTTTTCGCCACAGGCATCCACATCCATCGCTTCCAGTTCCATAATTAAGGCTTTATCTATTGTTCTACCGAGAAAATCCGACCCTAAAGTTTGATTACAAGAAACAATTATCGCCTCGATACCATAATCGATCATATCCAACACTAATTGTTTTCTTGGTTGTTGCCATAAAGGTAAAAAAGCATGTAAACCTGCTGCACTAGAAACCTTCTCTTCCCAGGCTTTATGAGACTCGATATCAATATCACCAAATACAGAAGCTCCTATGTCATAAGTTTCGGTTAAAGATCTCAGGTTTTGGATATATAATCTCTCATAATCATTCCAGGTACTTTCAAAAAAATGAATGGGCAAATCCAATGCTTTGGCTTGTGCTTCTAATATTTCCTTTGGGATTCCGTGTGATCGAGATCGATCTCCATATTCATTCAAAACATTAAGTAAAACTTTTGGAGTAAGTTTTTTCTCTACAGCTAGATGTAATGCATAACAACTATCTTTACCACCGCTCCAAGAGCATAAAAATGATTCTTTTTTCACAAGCTTGTCATTAGAAATTCGATACTATTCGTTTAATATTTAAAATTATTCCGAATCTTTTACGTTTTATAGTAACATTTCCATACCGCAAATTAACGCTAAATTCCATAGAAATTCTCAAAAGTTATATCACAAGGATTAAAAATTATTTTAGAGTTTAAACTTATTCTTATTTAGTTATTTTTACCAAAATGATTTATCACATGCGTAGCATTCTTATCATACTTTCTTTGTTTTTTATCTGCAATTCTTGCAAAAAAATACCTAAAGAGGCTGAACAGCTTACTGTAATGTATCTGGCTCCTCAAGAGATTGAATATGCATCAGGGTTTACGATACAAAACAAAAAAAACTACAAAGAAATTAAAGTAACTTCTCCCTGGCCTGATGCAAAACATGCATTAACCTATATCTTATATCCTAAAGGCACTCAAAAACCCCTCCTTCATACTAATGCTACATTTATTGAAGTTCCTGTAGAAAAAATAGTAGTTACCTCTACTACAGATGTTCCAATGCTGGAGTATCTGGAATTAGAAGATAAATTGGTAGGATTTCCACATACTGATTACGTATCCTCAGAAAAAACCCGAACATTGATAGATAGCGGAAAGGTGAAAGAAATAGGAGGCGAAAGAAACCTAAATACTGAAGTGGTTTTAGAGCTATCACCTGATCTTATTATCGGATTTTCTGCGACAGGAGATACCAAAGCTTATGACTTAATTCAAAAAACCGGTATACCAGTTGTCATAAACGGTTCCTGGATGGAACGACACCCATTAGCAAGAGCAGAATGGATTAAATTCGTTGCAGCTTTCTTCGGTAAAGAAAAAAAGGCAGAAGAAATCTTTTCGACCATTAAAAAAGATTATAATGAAGCGGTTTTATTAGCTCAGAACACAACCAACCCTCCTACTGTTGTTTCCGGTAATATGTTCAAAGACGTTTGGCATGTACCTGGTGGTGAGAGTTATGTTGCAAAGTTTTTAAAGGACGCGAATACCAATTATCTATGGGCTGATACACAAAAGACAGGTAGTATAGGCTTAAGTTTTGAAAGTGTATTAGAGAAAGCTCAGAATGCAGATCTATGGATTGGATCTGGCAATTCTAAATCGTTATCACAACTTAAAGAAAAGAATCACAGATACGAACTTTTTGATGCATTTAAAAATAAAACCGTATATTCTTCAACATTAAAGATGGGTGTTAAAGGTGGATTGATCTATTATGAATTAGGGCCTATGCGTCCGGATTTAATTCTTAAAGATATCATTCACATTGCTCACCCTCAAGTATTAACAGATTACGAACCCTATTTTTTCGAAAAACTAAACTAGTTGACCCCAAATAAATCATATAAAACTGTTTTTATCAGTATCATTATGGTTCTGTTAGTATGTTTTATTACTAACATTAGCCTGGGATCTGTATTTATTCCTTGGTTAGACACTTTAAGCAGTTTAGTCGGCGGAACTGTAGAAAAAGAATCCTGGAGACATATTATTATAGATTATCGTTTACCGAAAGCATTAACTGCTATTATTGTAGGAAGTGGCTTAGGAGTTTCAGGATTATTGATGCAAACTTTATTCAGAAACCCTCTGGCTGGTCCTTTTGTCTTAGGGATTAGTTCAGGTGCCAGTCTTGGTGTAGCCTTATTGATTTTAGGAAGTACAGCAGCGGGTATAGGGCTTTCTTCCTTTTTAATTTCAAAATGGGGATTGGTTATAGCCGCTAGTTTAGGTAGTGTTCTGGTGCTATTTGCAGTAATGTTGGTATCTATTAAAGTACGAGACACCATGGCTATACTGATCATAGGGTTAATGTTTGGAAGTATTACAACTGCTATCGTGAGTGTGCTCTCCTACTTTGCTCCTGCAGAACAACTACAACAATATATTTTTTGGGGGTTCGGAAGCCTTGGAAATCTATCCTGGTATGACGTTATGATTTTTTCAGGAATATTTGTTTTAGGAATATTATTAGCAATAATGTCTATAAAACCTTTAAACACACTGTTACTGGGAGAAAATTATGCAAGAAGCTTAGGACTGAACATTAAAACTAGTCGTTTTCTTATTATTCTGGCAACAGGATTACTAGCCGGAAGTGTTACAGCCTTTGCCGGACCAATTGCTTTTATTGGTCTAGCTGTACCACACTTAACCAGACAGTTGTTTTACACTTCGAATCATAAAACCTTGATTCCGGCTGTGTTATTATTTGGTAGTATTATTATGTTGATTTGTGATACTATTGCACAGTTACCCAGTACTGAATATACGCTACCAATCAATGCTATCACATCACTAATTGGTGCTCCAGTAGTGATTTGGTTATTGGTAAGAAAAAGAAAAATGCTATTTTAAGTCTAAATCTGAAAAGTTATCGATAACGAAAACCTACATATTGTCCTTAAAACTGAAGATCTTTCTATTGGCTATCACAATAAAAAAGAACTCAATGTTGTGGCTGCCGATATTAACCTAAAACTACACGAAGGAGAATTAGTAGGATTAGTTGGAGCTAATGGTATTGGAAAATCTACTTTACTCAGAACCTTATCCAAAGTTCAACCACCACTTCATGGAAGTGTATTTTTGTCAGATAAAGAGATTAGAGAATACAAAACAGTAGAACTTGCTTCTCAGCTAAGTGTGGTATTAACTGAGCAAATTGCTTCAAAAAACCTTACCGTATATGAATTAGTAGCTTTAGGAAGACAGCCATACACCAATTGGGTTGGTAAAATGAGTGAAGACGATATTGAAAAAGTTAAAGCCGCTATTGAAGTAACTCATATTACAGAGTTAACCTCTAAAAGATGTTTTGAACTTAGTGATGGGCAACTGCAAAAAGCTCTTATTGCTCGAGCAATTGCTCAGGACACACCTTTTATAATGTTAGATGAACCCACAACTCATTTAGACGTATATCATAAAGCTTATATTCTGAAATTATTAAAACGTCTTGCTTTTGAGACTAAAAAAACTATTCTTTTTTCTACGCACGAGATTGATTTTGCCATACAGTTATGTGATAAGATGATTGTAATGAATGAAGAAGGATTTGAGTTCGGAAGACCCAAGGAATTAATTCAATGCCGGGCTTTTTCTTCTCTATTTCCAGAAGATTTGATTCTATTTGATGATAAATCCGGAAGGTATAAAGTAAGGGGATAAGTTTTACTCGTTCTAAAATATTCCTACACCGTATTTTTTTATCTTTGAATAAATAAAAGATTACATGTCAGAATACACACCGATCATTATTGCTGTTGGGGCAATTATTATAGCTGTTATTGCGGGTTTTTTTATAGGAAAATATGTAGCTTCACTTAAAAGCAAAAGTGAACAAAGTGCTGCTAATGAAAGAACAAACCAGCTTCAATATCAGTTTGATCAACTAAAAAACACTTCAGAAAAACAACTCTTAGAACTTTCGCAAGAGAGAGAAGAAATTCGCAGAGAAAAAGAATTTCTAAATACAGAATTGACTCGTCGTAATACTGAGTTTGAAAACCTTCAGCTTAAAAGCAATGAACAAAAAGAAGAAGTTGAAAAACTACAAGAAAAATTCTCTAAAGACTTTGAAAACCTAGCTAATAAAATTTTAGACTCAACTTCTACTAAATTCACACAACAGAATAAAGAGAATATCAAAAATCTGTTGAATCCTCTTCAGGAAAAAATCAATACTTTCGAAAAGAAAGTAGAACAAACTCATAAAGAAAGTATCGATTATCATGCAGCTCTACGTCAACAAATTTTAGGACTCAAAGACCTCAATGAGCAAATGAGCAAAGAAGCTACGAACTTAACCAAAGCCTTAAAAGGTGATAGTAAAATGCAAGGGAACTGGGGGGAATTGGTCCTGGAACGAGTTTTGGAAAAATCAGGCTTAGAAAAAGATCGCGAATATTTTGTACAGCAAAGTTTTACCACAGAAGACGGTCAACGTGTTTTACCGGATGTAGTGATTTACCTTCCGGATAACAAAAAGATGGTGATTGACTCTAAAGTAACACTTACTGCTTATGAACGTTTTGTAAACGAGGATGATGAAGATCTAAGAGCCAATTATTTAAAAGAACATATTTCTGCTTTAAAACGTCATGTAGATCAACTTTCAGAAAAAAATTATCAAGATTTATATGATATCGAATCTCCGGATTTTGTTTTACTATTCGTACCTATAGAGCCCGCATTTGCGATAGCCATCAATGAAGAAAGCAAATTGTATAACCAAGCCTTTGAGAAAAACATTGTTATCGTTACTCCTTCTACACTTTTAGCCACACTACGGACTATTGATACCATGTGGAATAACGAAAAGCAACAACGCAACGCTATTGAAATTGCACGACAAGCTGGAGCATTGTATGATAAGTTTGAAGGACTAATTAAAGATCTGACCGGCGTTGGTAAAAAGATAGACGATGCAAAAAAAGACTATTCGGCTGCTATGAATAAATTGGTAGAAGGACGGGGAAATCTAATCACCAGTGTAGAAAAACTTAAAAAAATGGGCGCTAAAGCAAAAAAATCTCTTCCAGAACCTATCATCAAACGTGCGATGGAAGATGAAAATGAATAATAATACATAAAAACGAATGTAATGGAATCAAGTTTCACCGAAATTTTAACAAGAACATTAACCGCTTTATTATATATCATCCCTACCCTATTTTTTATTGGTATTGCTATTTACTATTTAATGAAGGTTGGTAGTAAAATAGAGGGAGTGCTGATTCTAATCGGTAACGTTATTATACTTTTAGTATCCATTTCATTCAATTTCATGTATTTATATATCGATTCCTGGGGAATTCAAATATATTCTATTATAAATATGGTAGTTAATGGAATTGGTTTTATTGGTTCCATTTTATTTGCTATTGGTTTTTTTATGGTCGTTCGCAAATTAATACGAAGTAACTCTACAATCTAATGAATATAAAGCTATCACAAATTTCTTTTCTATTAATTGTATTAGAGTTTATTTCTTATACCATAGTTGCACAACAAACCTATTTTCCGGAACAAGGAAATTGGGAAGAGAAAAAACCTTCTGAATTCAAAATCAATTCCGGAAAACTTCAGGAAGCAGTTCAGTTTGCTATTGACCACGAATACTCAGGGTCTAAAGACTTACGTCAGGCAATTTTAAAAGGTTTTCAACGCGAACCTTATCATAAGATACTTGGCCCTACTAAAAAACGAGGAACATCAGCAGGTTTAATTATCAAAGATGGCTATATCATATCTAAATGGGGCGATGTTGATCGCGTAGATATGACTTTTAGCGTTACCAAAAGTTATTTATCTACTATGGCGGGTCTCGCAATAGATCAAAAATTAATTACTACTGTAGATGATTTTACGTATAAATATATTTGGGATCATACTTTTGATGGAAAACATAACAAAAAAATTACCTGGAGACATTTACTTACCCAATCTTCTGACTGGTCCGGGCAACTTTGGGGAGGCTATGATTGGGCGGATCGTCCACCAAGAGAAGGTGGGATTGATGAATGGAAATCCAGAAAATTCAGTGAGCCCGGGTCTATTTTTGAATACAATGATGTACGAGTTAATGTGCTAGCCTATTCATTACTCAATGTTTGGCGAAAACCTTTACCACAAGTACTCAAAGAAAAAATTATGGATCCTATTGGCGCTTCTACTACCTGGAGATGGTACGGATACAAAAATTCCTGGGTAAACATTGATGGCATAAAAATGCAATCGGTAAGCGGCGGAGGACATTCTGGTGGCGGGTTATTTATTAACACATTAGATCACGCACGTTTTGGGCTTTTATATCTAAATAATGGAAAATGGAAAGAAAAACAGTTGGTTTCAGAAAATTGGATCAAAGAAGCTATTACATCTTCTGATGCAAATTCTAATTATGGTTTTATGTGGTGGCTAAATCAAAAGGGAAATAGACATTGGGAAGGTCTGCCAGAGCATCTATTTTATGCAGCTGGTTTTGGAGGTAACTTCATTGTAATTGATCAAAAACAAAATGTAGTTGTAGTCACACGATGGTTAGAACCTAGTCAAATTGACGAGTTTATGACTAAAGTTTATAAAGCACTTTAAAAGATAAATAATGAAAAAGGTTTTAGCGATAATTATTATTGTTATCATGGCTCTTTTTGCAGGTTGGTATGCTTTTGTGTATTACTCAACTTATAGTGAAGGAACCAGAAGTGGTGAACTTATAAAATTCAGTAAAAAAGGTATGATGGTTAAAACCTGGGAAGGTGAAATAAGCCAGGGGATTTCGGGAGCTCAAATTTTTAGCTTTTCTGTGGAAGGCAAAAATGAAGACCTTATTAAAAAACTGGAAGAGTTACAAGGAAGATATGTAAAGGTAAAATATAAAGAACGATATGCCAAAATTAGTTGGTTAGGAGATACTAATTATTTCATCATTGACATCACGGAAGAAGAATCACCACATTTTAGAAATAGATAAAATTTAAAAATATTACTATGAAACGATATAAGAAGCCAACAGAATCCAGAGTAATTATTTCTGAATTAATGCTTCCTTCTCATTCTAATTTTAGTGGAAAAATACACGGTGGATATATCCTTTCTTTAATGGATCAAATTGCATTTGCTTGTGCATCTAAGCATTCTGAAACCTATTGTGTCACTGCTAGTGTGGATAAAGTAGATTTTAGAAAGCCTATTGAAGTTGGTGAATTAGTTACTATGAAGGCTTCTGTTAATCACGTCGGCAGTACTTCTATGGTTGTTGGAGTTCGAGTAGAGGCTGAAAATATAAGAACTGGAAAGACAAAACATTGTAATTCGAGCTATTTTACAATGGTAGCAAAAAATGATGAAGGCAAGAGTGTTTCGGTACCTGGTTTGGTTCTTGAAAATGAAACTGCGGTACGCCGTTTTGTAAGAAGTATTATTCGCAAAGAAGAAGCCAATGCCAGAAGAGATCGTTTTAAAGCATCAGAATTTGAAATGGAAAAACACTTAGAGTTGTTAAAAAAATATAACATTAAGCTGGCATTATAATTATCTTGTAGTCTTTTCGTTATATACTAGTCCACACAATTTATTATCTTTCGGTAAAAAACCTCAAAATAGTATGAAAAAGTTAGTCCCAATTGTCATAATATTGATATTTTCCTTTGCTATAATAGGCTGTGGAGGAAGTGATGATAATAATACTGAGCCACCAATTATAATTGATCCTGATCCTATTCCAGGTAAAACATCAACTTATAATGCAGATGTAAAACCTATTATAGACACTCACTGTATTGAATGCCATTCTAATCCCCCTACAAATTCTGCACCTATGTCACTTGTAACATATGCAGATGTAGTAAATGCTGAAGAAGAAAGAGAATTATACCGAAGGATATTTACCTCTAGTTTTACCATAGTAATGCCTCCACCTGAAGAGGGTGGCCGGCTACCCAGTGCAACCATAAAAATTGTAGAAGATTGGATTGCAGATGGTTTAATAGAAGAGTAAATGACTATCTTATATTAATAGCATCTCGCCCTTTATAAAACCGCTTTACAGCCATCTGATTACCAGAATATACTTTTACTAAGTACAATCCTGTTCTCAGTATAGAAAGGTCAATCTGAGTGTCCAGGTGCATTCTTTTCTCAATTCTAATAAAGCCTGATTTATCTATAATCTTAACAAGAACTGGTTTCCTTGGGCCATTAAAAATAATATTTAAAAATTCTGAAGGAGTAGAAGATTCAATCTCAAAAGAAAATACTTCATCATTAAAAAAAGTAGCTTCCTTATCACTCAACCCACTTGAATAAGACAAAATAGTTCCAACTAAAAACAGTGTAAATAGTAATACATTTTTCATAACATAACTTTTAACTTAAGATACTGCTTTACTAACATTCAATCTGTTAATAAAAATGCAAAAGAGCACCAATAAAGTGCTCTTTTAGAAAAGTTTATGAGTTGTTTAGAAGTACTTCTTAAGACAACACATCTTATGTATTAAAATATATCATAGAACTGATCGCATTTAAACGAAATTCTTAAAGGTCAAATACTCTGCTCAAGTTAAACCCAAAGAAAAAATTACCATCACCCCAATCTCCTGATGCCTGACCCAAGAAACCATTTTCAAACATTGGTTGGGCGTTCGTAAAATGTACCTGAAATACATGACCTCCAGTTTCGATATCGAAACCAATTGATAATGGATTTTTAAAAGTAGAACTACCACTTCTATTGAAATGAACGCCATAATCAAGATTAATACTAAATCGTTTGGTTAGCTTATATCTTCCTCCCATACCCATTATAAACTGTGAATTGTCCTGATCATCAAATCTTACAAAATTCTCATGTAAATAAGATGGTGCAAATTCCAAAGAAAGATTTTTGCCAATTTTGCTCGCTATCAAGACCTGGGAAACATAGGATAATCTATTATTGAACTTTAGTTTAGGTAATTGCTCTCTCTCCAAACCCGTATTAATAGTTAGCAAATTATACCCTACAATAGTAAAAGGGAACCCTCCTTTCTTTTGTCTTGTAATCCGATACTTAATATGGCCTCCATAAGTTTTTTGAAAAGAACTCCTTGCAATACCAATATTTAATCCATTAGTAATACCATAAATAAACTTAAGTTGAGTAACCGCCTGATCTAATCCAAAAAAATCATCAATACCATTTTCGACACTACCAAAACGATGGGAAACAACAAAAAACAAGTTTCTTTTACTTACAAGTTTAGTAGATTCAAAATTTACGATCTTAAGTCCCTTAAATGTAGCAGTAACATAATTATCATCTTGTACTTCTGATTCTAGTTCATCAAGTAAATCATCCTGACTGAATCCTATAAATGGCAATAAGAATAAAAAAAATAAGAGTTTTTTCATGAGGTAGTTTTATAAATACAATTAATGAGAATTATTTTATCAAGGACGCCTGATCTAACTTTACTACTTCCAGAAGTTCATCATATCCAATACACCTTGCTTTAACCGTGAAGTCATTATTTAAACTTGTTTCGGTAATTTTGTGATTGACATCAAAAGTACAATATGCGGCATCATTAAGCAATAGCGAATTTTCTTCTATTTCTGTAAGCTGTCCGGTGACAATAATGGTTTTATTTAAATATTTCTTAGAAGAAGCTTCGGGATCATTAAAAAACTCCTTAACCAATTCCGCAGCAGCAATTGTAAACTCAGCTTTTTCACTTTGAATATCGCGATGTGATTGATATATGTATTTATACCCAATAAATCCAGCTATCCCAAGGACTAAAATTACTATCAATAATTTTTTCATTACTTGTTTTCATATTAAAACTTGTTTTAAATGTATGAAAATTATCCACCTAATGAAACTTATTTTTGCATATCAACGAAATTTGACATAATTTCTACCATTCAAAATAATACCTTAAAAGCAATTTATGAAAACATATTTTCTTAAGTTTTTGATCCTATGTATAGTTTTAGCCAATATTAGTTGCGAAAATGATAGCGAAGATGATTTAGTGGAGGTTATTTCTGTGGAATTGGTTACTTATGAAAACACTATAAAGACGATCATTGATGACAATTGTGTTTTTTGTCATAACGATCCCCCAATTAATTTTGCTCCTATGCCATTACTAACATATGATCAAGTTAAAGAAGCAGTTGACAATAGAGGCCTTCTCAATAGAGTTTCTTCTGAAGATATTAGCTTTCTTATGCCATCTGGAGGCCCGAGATTACCTCAATCAACTATTGATTTAATTTTGCAATGGAATACAGATGGATTACTAGAACAATAAACCCATATACTTATGAAAAATGTAGTATTTTTTTTATTATTATTTGTTTCTGGAGCTGTTTTAGCCCAAGAGAAATACACTACCAAAAAGGGAACAATAAGCTTTGAAGCTTCAGTACCTTCTTTTGAAGAAGTAAAAGCCAAAAACTCTTCGGTTACTGCTATTTTAAATACAGATAATGGTGAATTTGCAGCGTTAGCTTTGATGAAAGGGTTCAGGTTCAAAAATGCTTTGATGGAAGAACATTTTAATGAGAACTATGTAGAGTCTGATGATTATCCTAAAGCAACATTCAAAGGAAAATTAGTTGGTTTTGATAAAAATGACATACGAAATGAATATACAATAGAAGGTACTTTGACATTACATGGGAAATCGAAAAATATAAGTGTAAAAGGATCTTTACACAAAAACGATGATACTTTTCTAGTTTCGTCTTCTTTTAAAACTAAACCTGAAGATTTTGATATTAAGATTCCTGGCATTGTCAGTAAAAAGATCGCTGAAGATATTTTAGTGAATTTTGAGTTTAAACTTATCAAAAAATAGAAATAACTATACCAAAACAATATAGTAGTAAATTTCATGGAGGCTATTCATTATAGATTTATACCTCTTTAAACTCATATTTTCAGCTTTAATCATTTTCTTTAGAAATAGTAATATTAAAGTTGTTACTTGTACTCAAATTGATATGCATAATGTTAATATATTCACTATTTAGAAAAGAATTAACTATTTGTACATTTATATTAAGAATGAAATTATGGTAAAATCTATATATTTAAAATAAAACACAATTATCAATTTATTAAAAAACTCTAAACTTTTTTATTAGCAATATTCTAATTAAAACTCAGCTTCTTGTGAATTCTTTAAAACCCTTGCTATATTTTTCGATTTTCAAGTACCCTCTCTCTGCAAAAGAAATCTACCTATTTTCTAATGCAGCAACGGAAAAAGAAATCACCGATGAATTAAACTATTTACAAGATAAAGGTGTAGTCTCCAATAGTGAGAGTTATTATTTTCTTGATAATAATATACAAACAGTGTCCAGACGTATGAAAGGAAATAAATATGCTAAATCGGTTATGAATAAAGCTGTACGAAAAGGGGTTTTTATTTCTAAATTTCCTTTTGTAAAAGCAGTAGGCATCTCCGGAGCTTTATCTAAAAACTATCATGATGAAGATAGTGATGTAGATTTTTTTATTATTACTGAGCCAAAACGTTTATGGATAGCAAGAACCTTATTGGTTTTATATAAAAAAGTATTTCTATTCAATTCTAGAAAATTCTTTTGTATTAACTATTTCATTTCTGAAGATAAGTTAAAGATTAAAGAACAAAATATATTTACAGCTACAGAATTACTAACTCTAATACCAATTTCGGGTGATTTTGATGCTTTTTATGAATCAAATCAATGGGTTTCTAAATTTTTACCAAATTTAAAAATTGGTAAAAAACCTTTGCAGGGAAACATTAAAAAGAATTGGGTTTCTAATTTTATCAGGTATATTCTTAATAATAAAATTGGAAATTCTCTGGATCATTTTTTTTTAAGAATTACTTTAAAAAAGTGGCATTTAAAATTTAATCATTTAAGTGAGACTGATTTTAAAGTAGCGATGAAGTCTACCAAAGATGTTTCTAAGCATCACCCTCAGAACTTTCAGAAAAAAGTTATCGATAGACTTAACCAAAAGTATCAAGAATTTCAGAATAAATATAATATAGAATTAGAACAAGAGCATGCTTGATATTCTATTTTCGCACTCATATTACTACCCTTTAGATCCTAAGCAATGGAAAAATAAAACTCCTTTCCCTCCATTAGGAACCCTATATGCTGCTGCTTTAATGAGAGAAAAAGGTTATACAGTTGATTTGTTTGACACCAACCTTAGAGATAATCCTTATGAGATCGAAAAAGAAATTACTGAAAAGAATCCTCGATTTTTAGTATTATATGATGATGGCTTTAACTATTTAACCAAAATGTGCCTCACAAAAATGAGAGAAGCAGCTTTTGAAATGATGCGAATAGGTAAAAGCCACAATTGCACCGTTATAGTTAATAGCTCAGACTCAACAGACCATTACCCTAAATACTTGTTTAACGGTGCTGATTATATAATTCAGGGAGAAGGAGAAGTTACACTTTTAGAACTTATCACTACCCTAAAACTTAATAAATCTCCTAAAGAAATTAAAGGTATTGTATACACAAAAGATGATGAGACCATTACCAATCCTAAACGTGAGGTGCTTAAAAATCTAGATGAGCTTCCATTACCTGCTTGGGATTTAGTCGATATGGACGCTTATAAAAACATCTGGAGCATTGGTGGTAATGAATTTACATTAAATCTTGCTACAACTAGAGGCTGTCCTTTTAAATGTAATTGGTGCGCCAAACCTATTTATGGAAATCGGTATAACACACATTCCACTGAATATATCGTAAAGCATATTGATTTTTTACAAGAGCGTTATAATGTTAAACATTTTTGGATGTGTGATGATATTTTTGGTCTTAAACCTGGTTGGGTACAGGACTTTAATATCGAGCTAAAAAAAACAAATATCACGCTAAAGTATTACATACAAAGTCGAGTTGATCTATTACTAAAAGAAGATACTATTGATGCTTTAGCAGAGTCCGGCTTGGAAGAAGTATGGGTAGGTGCTGAAAGCGGTTCTCAATCCATATTAGATGCTATGGATAAAGGGACTACAGTAGAACAAATCTATAAAGCTACCGAATTATTAAAGGATAAAAACATACGTGTAGCACTCTTTATTCAATTCGGGTATCTTGGTGAGACAAAAAATGACATCTCCAAAACCATAAAAATGATAAAAGAGTTGGTTCCGGATAATCTGGGTGTATCGGTATCTTATCCATTACCAGGAACTAAATTTTATGATAAGGTAAAAGATGATCTCAGATTTAAGGCTAATTGGACGGATTCTGATGATCTTGCTATGATGTTTCGAGGAACCTTTAACCCTAGGTATTATAAAAAACTGCATCGATATGTGCATAAAGAGTATCGTAAAAGCCAAGGAATTCATTTTCTAAAAAAAATTGTACAAAACCCAAAAAAAATCACTTCCGAAACGTTGAAAAGAATTGCCTATCTTCCTTACTATGTGCCTAGTGCCTTTTTGGATTCCCTGATTTTAAAAAGAATGGAACATATTAATGAATAGCTCATTTGACATAGCAGCCGTAAATTATGACGAAGTTTTTACAAATAGTCATATCGGAAGATTACAAAGAGATCTGGTCCAGGAATTTTTGCTTCAAATACTACCTAAACAAACATCGTTAGAGATTTTAGAAATCAATTGTGGAACAGGAGAAGATGCCGTTTGGTTAGCAAAACAAGGGTATAGCGTAATAGCCACCGATATTTCGGAACAGATGATTGAGGTTGCAAAAAGAAAACAATCTGATGAATTAAAATCATTAAAATTTAAGACATTAGACATAAATGATTTGCAAAACACAATTTTTCAAAAAAAATTTGATGTTATATTTTCTGATTTCGGCGGTCTAAACTGTCTTTCACCAGATGAGCTGCAAACATTTTTTAAAGCAACCTCAGAAAAATTAAATCCTAAGGGTAAAATAGTTGCCGTTATTATGCCTAAACATTGTTTACTGGAAACTGTTTACTTTGTACTAAAAGGAAGTTTTAAAAAAGCATTAAGACGCAATACCAAAACGTACGTTGAAGCAGATGTCGATGGAGTTGTAGTCCCAACCTGGTATTATAACCCCAAAGATATAGCGAATTTATCCAAAATCGGTTACGAGGTAATTCAAAAGTCGCCTATAGGTGTCTTTATACCTCCTTCTTATCTTGAAACATTTTTTAAGAATAAACCCTTACTATTAAAGATATTTCAAAAATTAGATCAGGTATTCAAACGTCTCTCGTTCTTATCAAAGTATAGTGATCATTATATCATTTCCTTATCAAAAATATGAGTATAGTTCTGACCCACGCATATTACCTAAGTACTGATCCAAAAGAACAAAGGATCATGAAACCCTATCCTCCTCTTGGACAACTTTACATTTCGGGTTATTTGAATGAACATCAGGTGGAGAATTATGTTTTTGATACTACTTTTAGTTCTAAAGAAGCGCAGTTACATTTTATTGCATCCAAAAAACCAGATGTTGTAGCCATTTATGCTAACTTAATGACCAAAGTTGATGTCATTAAGCTTATCCATATCTTAAAAAATGATGCTATTTATGGTTTCCCAAAAATTGTGCTAGGAGGCCCAGATGTAACATACAATTGCGAAAATTACTTGCGTGCCGGAGCACAATATCTGGTTATTGGAGAAGGTGAAGAAACCATGCTAGAATTGTATCAGGCGATTACACACAAAAAAGACATCCATACGATACCAGGTCTTGCATATATTGATAAGGACAAGGTTGTAAAAAATGCTGCGAGAACCAAAATAAAAGATCTTTCTTTGCTCCCGATCCCTAATCGCGAAGCTGTAGATATGCAGCAATATTTGGACACCTGGAAAAATAATCATGGTATGAGCTCTATGACAATAAGTACACAACGTGGTTGCCCTTATACCTGTAAATGGTGCAGTACTGCAGTTTATGGACAGAGTTATCGCAGAAGACCTGCACATTTGGTGGCGCAAGAACTTGCAATGCTAAAACGGCAATATAAACCAGATTCTATTTGGTTTGTGGATGATGTATTTACAGTTAGTCATAAATGGTTAGCAGCATTTCATGAAGAGGTTATGAAACAAGATGCCATTATTCCGTTTGAGTGTATTACCCGTGCCGAAAGACTAAATGACGAAGTGTTACAACAACTTAAGGAAGCGGGTTGTTATCGTATTTGGATAGGTGCTGAAAGCGGATCGCAGAAAATTGTGGACGCGATGGATAGACGCGTAAAAGTAGAAACAGTTAGAGAGGCTATTCAAAAAACAAATAATTTAGGAATCGAAACCGGCACCTTTATTATGGTAGGATATCCAGGTGAAGATGAAAAGGATATTGCCGAAACAATACATCATCTAAAAGTTGCGAATCCTACTCATTTTACCATAACCGTAGCGTATCCGATAAAAGGCACATCTTTATATAATGAGATAGAAAATGATATTACACTTCAACCCGACTGGCATACCTCAACAGATCGAGATATTGATTTTAAGCGTACTTATCATCGTAAGTTTTATGATTTTGCAGTAAGAAGAATTGTAAATGAGGTGAACTATTTTAAAAAGAAAACCTCCTCAACGTCAATTACAACAGATTTGATAAAACTAAAGATAAAATCCCTGTTAGCCCTTTTTGCGATGAAATATTATAAGATCCAGTGATGTCTTTACTTAAAACTAACATAAAAAAAGAGAATGGAGTCTATTATCTCACTCAAAAAAGAAATGATTTTTCCAATCTATATATTCAAGTAAGGGATCTTGAAAAAAGAGTCTACGCTGACCAAATTGTAAAACAGCTCCCTAGTGTATCCAAAAATCATCATTATTATGATGAATGGAAGTTACGTCAAAAATCTACTCAAAGAATTATTACATATCTAAAAAATCTTAACAGGCCTATAAAAATATTAGATCTTGGATGTGGCAATGGTTGGTTTAGTTATCAATTATCATTAATACCGGATTCTGAAGTATTGGGGGTTGATGTCAATGATATAGAGTTAGAACAAGCGGTAAGAGTTTTTGATAAACCTAACCTACATTTTATATATGCTGATATTTTTTCTGAAGGAGTAGAAATTTTGGAAGATTTTGACATCGTTACTGTGAATAGTTGCATACAATATTTTGAAGATCTGGAACATATCTTATCCAGGTTAAAAAGCTTATTAAAAGAGCAGGGAGAACTACATCTCTTAGACAGTCCTTTTTACAAATTAAATGAGATTGAACCTGCCAGAAAAAGAACTATAACATATTATCAAAAATTAGGAGTCCCTGAAATGGTGAATCATTATTTTCATCATTCATTTAATAAAATATCAGAGTTCGAAATTTTGTATAAACATAAAAAAAGTATACTCAACAAAATTTTAGGAAAAAAGGATTCTCCTTTTATGTGGTATCGGTTTATCAAAAAAACTAAGACAACTGTTGTTTAGTTATCGTTAAATCAGCTATTTTCTTTTCTAACGGAATATTAAAGAATTTATATTTACACCTAAATTGAGCCAATATTTGTAAAGGCTTATATAATACGCTTTGTTTAGAATATGCCAATTTCAGATAAAATTTAAATCTTTCAAAGAAAGTATATTTTATTCAAAGTTGATGTTTTAATAAATATACTATGCTCTATTTGAATATAGAAAACTCCTTAATACGTTTTTTATGAAAAAAATACTGAATCGATGTTTTACAAACTCCTAATCCATAAATTACACTGCGTCTAAAACTTATGGAAGAACTTTCATTAGTATATTTAGTAGGACAAGTAATCTCTCCTATTTCGAATCCTTTGTTAAAAATCTGACATAACATCTGATTGTCGAAAATAAAATCATCCGAATTATGATCCAAGGTAAGCGACTTTAAAACCTCTCTAGAGAAAGCCCTAAACCCTGTATGGTACTCCGATAGCTTTTGCCCGATTACAATATTTTGAAATAAGGTTAAAAATCGATTGGAGATATATTTATAGATTGGCATTCCACCTTTCATCGCACCTCTTCCAAGTATTCGTGAACCTAAAACCACAGGATATACCTCATTAGCTATTAAATACGCCATAGAATGAATCAACTTAGGTGTATATTGATAATCAGGATGCAACATGATAATAATATCAGCATCTAAACTTAATGCTTTTCGATAACAGCTTTTTTGATTTGCTCCATATCCTTTGTTTTTTTCATGCTTAAGAATATGTTTAATTCCAATTTTTCGTGCAACATTAAACGTTTCATCCGTGCTATTATCATCTACTAATATCACTTCATCAACAATATCATGAGGTATTTCTTTGTAAGTTAACTCCAATGTTTTTGAAGCATTATAAGCCGGTAAAACGACAACTATTTTCTTATTATTAATCATTTGGGAGATAGGTAAAAGTATATTCTACAGTTGCGGACTTATTAAAAACACTTTCTAACACATCTATAATTAAAAAGAGAGGTAAAGTAATCGCAGTAAACAACATGTGTAATCCAATTTCAAATAAATCGGATCGAGAATATTTATTCTTTTTATTTGTTTTCAGAAATTCATACAACAAATTGTGTTTACTAGATAACCCATTTAGACAAGATTGTATATAACTGAAAGGGTTTTGTTCCCAGGAAATATAACGTTCATTATTTAGTAAAAACTTCTCAAATTTCATAATTCTTTTAAAATCATTTGGAGTAAAAAAAATAAGATGTCTGGGAACGTCTAAATGAAACCATTTATCCTTAAACATAGTGGCCTGCCAACTATCAATATTAGGCATTGATATGATTAATTTCCCACCTGGTTTCAATATTTTTTTTATCTTTTGAATATCTTCATAGGGTGTCAATAAATGTTCAAAAACATGATACATTGTGATTACATCAAAAGTTTGGTTTTTAAAATCTATCTCATTAAAAAAACCCACATATAACTTGAACCCTTTATTACGTTCTATGGCCCTTTCAGCAATATCTCCTTTTATTTCCAGACCAAACAATCCAAAATTATATTTTTCATGAAGGTAATTTAAAAAAGCTCCACTACCACAACCGATATCCAAAACCTTACCATCTCTGGGAATTCCTTTTATGACTCTGGACGCTCTAATCCTTCTAAAAGTATTCACTACAAATTCTATTAATGGATTAAACTTGGTTTTCCCTTGCCCATAGTATTGCATACAATAAGCACTTTCAAGTTGTTTTTTTGTTGGTAATGGTGAAAGTAAGTAAGCTTTACAGGAAACACAGGATTTCAGTTCCCAAGGAAAAGAATGAGTCCTAATCCTAAAAACAGGTTGTCGTTCATGTCCTTTACAAAAAATACATTCCTCCATTCTTTGGGTTTTAAAGCAAATGTAAATTAAAACTAACCTATTTTTTTAGAATACCAAATAACATATATCTAATTGCTAATAATCCAATTTATTGATTACTTTTAAATAGATAAAATCAACTATTGAAAATTTTATATTTAATAACACATAAATATAGTCCCTATTTAGGGATTCCTCTTATTTTTCTTTTAGTACTAAAGTTTATTGGTTTTGATGGATTATATGGCCAGGATTCATATGAATACCTTCGTTATTCAAAAGCTATACAAATTTATCTTGAAGGAGGACAACATCCTGGGAGTTTTTATTGGCCTGTATTATATCCTTTTTTGGGTAGCCTATTTGGGTATGTTTTTGGAAATATAGCATTTGGCTTACACTTTTTGACAGTAATAAGTTTTTCTATTTCTCTTATATATTTATACAAAACAATTCAGTTATTATATCCGGAGAAATCATCATCTGTTTTTTACTATGTTTTAATTTTTGGGTTATTTTCTCCTTATTTCTTAAAATCTGGACTGGTAGTAATGTCTGATATTTTGGCTTCCATGTTCGTTATGCTAACTTACTATTATTTCTTTAAATCATACCAAAAAAAAAACTCTTTTGCATCAGTCTTTATTTTTGCCACCTGTGCATTAATGACACGATACGCTACTTTAGTAATTACACTTCCTGTAATTCTATACATCACTTATTTAGTCATTAAAAGACAAAACTTTACTGATATTTTCATTGGAGTTTTTTTTAGTATCTTAATTTGTATCCCTTTCATAATATTGCAAAATGATAATTTATATGAAGGGACTTCAAATTATTTTTTAAATTCATGGTCTTTTGCAACATATTTTAGTTCTAGTTATGAAACCGTTGATGGACTTCAAACCTATCGTTTTCCTAATTTAATATTCGTACTATATATTCTAACTCATCCAGGATTTATTTTTATTGGTATTCTATTAATAGTTTTCACTTTAAAAACATCTATTAATGGTTTTTCTCATTTACAAAAAGTAGTGTTGATTCCCATTATTATGTATTTAGCTTTTTTAGCTGGAATTCCATTTCAGAACATTAGAATCCTTGGACTATTATTTCCTTTAGTGTTATTATTCTTTTATCCAGCTTTTATAGAGCTTACTAGTATAAAGTTGATAACGCAATATAAACAGGTATTGGGGAGGACTTGTATAATTATTCAGTTATTAATGTGGAGCTATACATTTAACAATGTATTTAAAAGAACACTCTTCGAAAAACAACTGGCCAATTCCATGTCATTTTATCAGGGAAACACCTTGTATGGTTTTGATTTCGATGTTTCCTTACAAGGAAGAGGACTGGATTTCAAATATCAAAACATGTACAATGATTTGTACGTTGATTATAAAGAAAATGAATTGGTATTATTCAACCCTACACTGTTTACCAAGCAATGGGAAGGTGAAAACCCTATGAAAAACTGGGAGTACATAAAACAATTCTATAATTTAAAAACATTAGAAAATTTTGATAATGGATGGAGTTTATATCAAATAAAAGAAAAAGAATAATAGATGTTATGGGTTAGAATAAAATCTCGTTTGGTACTGTTTTACAGATTGTTTCTTTTAAAGATAGGATTAAAAAACAAGCTTCTTGAGAATAGATGCGGGGAACATATTTTAGTTTTTCACGGTATTGATTTATATGGTGAAACGAAAATGAATAGCCGTTTTTTCTCAAAAACATATTTTGAAAGATTCATAAAATACATTTCAACAAATTACAATGTCATTTCTTTAGAGGATTTTTACCAAAAAAACTTTAAAACAAATACTCTAAACTTAGCTTTAAGTTTTGATGACGGATACCTTAATAATTATAAATATGCTATTCCAATATTAGAAAAATATAACATCCCTGCTAGTTTCTATATTACTACAGTACATAAAAAAAAGTCATTTTTATGGGCCGATTTCCTAGATATTATATCATTATATACAACGAAAAAAGAATTCGTCTTTGATGGTAAAAAATTCAAAAGAAACAAAAAAAACGAATTTAGTCATAGTGGTATAACATTAAAGAATTTATTAAAAACCTTGCCCTACGGAAAAATTAAGAGTTTGTATAGCATTTTTAAAGAAGATTGGCATCACTTAGATACTGATCAATTGAGTGATTATTGGAAATTGATGAACGCTCAACAAATTCGAGAGATTTCTAAAAATAAATTATTTACTATTGGTTCTCATGGAGAAACTCATGCCAGTTTATCATCTATTCCGATAGTAGACGCGAAAAAAGAAATCTTAACAAGCAAACAAATTCTAGAAACTATATGTGATACTTCTATAGAGGAATTCGCTTTCCCTTTTGGTCATTACACCAAAGAATTGGCGGATTATTGCCTTGAAATTGGGTATAAAAAGATTTTATTAGTCGATTATAATTCTATAAAAGACCAAAAGCAAGAAGCTTTTAAAAATCGATTTGTTATGAATCCATATATTTCTTTAGAACTTCAACTTGTTTGTTTATTAAAAGGATCTTATTTTTAATGATATGGATTACCAAATCATTGCGCTTTCACGAGAAAACATTAAGGATCTTAAGTATCTCTATAAGGCCGTATTTAATAATGATGTTTCATTAGACTTTATTCACAAAAAATTTGACACTACTTATTTAGGAAAAAGTTATTTCGGGCATTTGGCCTATGATAATGGAAATCCGATTGCTTTTCATGGTGCTATTCCAATGCTGATGGAATTCGAGGGTAAAAAAGAACTTGCAGCTCAATACGGAGATGCCATGACGTTAGCCAACTACACTGGAAAAGGTCTGTTTACAAAACTAGGAAAGCTCACTGATACCCAATTAAAAGAAGCAGGTATTAGATTTGTTTGGGGTTTTCCTAATCAAAATTCAGAATATGGATATTTAAACAAATTGGATTGGTTATATCAGGAACGCATGTGCGGTTTTAGTATTAAAACATCTGGTCTTCCTATCGAAAAGTTATCAAGAGTTTCCAAAATTTCTAACAAACTATACCAAAAACATATCACGGATGTTTTTAATCCTTATAAAACCCAAGCCAGCATAAATGGAAGCGTTTTTAAAAATAACCATGTAGTGTCTACTGTAAGAGATCAGAATTACTATGATTATAAAGCATTTGGTGATAACTTTACAATCGAATTACATAATTCACTTTTTTGGCTAAAGGTGAAAAATGGTATTTTAATTGGAGATATAGAAATTACGAATGAGGAGGATTTTGACAAAGCTCTCGATTTATTAAAAAAAATTGCTTCAAAAAATGGAATTGGCTACATAACATTTCAGTCATCGCCAAATACTTTAATAAGTTCACTTTTAGAAAAACGAACTGATCATCAATTTCAATCCTGGGTGGTAGGATACAAAAATTTTAATTCTGATTTCCCATTAGAAAAATTGAAACTGACTTTTGGAGATCTGGATACCTTTTAATTATGCATATATCGTTGCGAAATCATTCTTTTCAGGTCAATCCTGGGCAAAACACGGAAGCTTGGAATTACATCAACACAGGCCAATGGGAACCTCAATCCTTTGATATTATCGATTTTTTTGTAAAGAAAGATACCACATTTATTGATATAGGTGCATGGAGTGGTGTTATTAGTCTATATGCTGCTCACATTGCCAAAGAAGTATACTCTATTGATCCAGACCCTATTTGTTTTGAAGAATTGGAAAAGAATATTTCTCTAAACCCTGATCTATCAAAAAAGATTAAACCTCATCAGATAGCCATTGCTGCAGTTAAAGGGTCCACCAAACTTCATGCACGTAAAAAATACGGAATGTCTTCATCTAGTATTCTTTCTAGAAGTAAAGATCAGTTAAGTACAATTACTGTAAAAACATTGTCTCTGTCAGATTTCATAACCAAAGAGAATATTCATATGATCAATTTCATTAAAATGGATGTAGAAGGTGCTGAATTTCAAATCCTTCCTTCTATATATAAAATACTACAAAAAACGCAATACCCTACCCTATATGTATCATTTCATTATAACTTTTTATTAGAAAATATTTATAATAAGTATATTCCTTTCAAGCTTTTCAATAAAATTTTTCTGAAGATTGAAAAACTAGCCGGTATCTGTTTATTTAAACGAGAAATTAACAGCATCATTAGAGAAACCTTAAAAAGTATTAAGGAGTATAAATACATTTATACAATTAATGGAGAGATAATATCTTATGATTTTTTAGAAAAGAATCCTATATTCATTAAAACAAACGATTTAGTATTTACAAATACTGCTTGGAAGTAAACTACATTTTTTTGATAGACAAGACACACCATTTAGTTTTTCTAACTCCAGGTTTCCCTTATGGCGAGAAGGATTCTACAACTATTCCTGCTTTACAAGAATACCTTAAAACATTGCGTATACAGTTCCCTGAAGTTAAAATGACGGTTATTACGTTTCAATATCCTTTCCAGAAAGAAAACTATCTCTGGAACGGAATTAATGTAATTCCATTAAATGGGAAAAACTTACGGATGAAAAAAATATGGATATGGAAAAAAGCCATGTCTTTTTTAAAGAAAATCCATAATCAATCTCTCATTACTATAATCCATAGTTTTTGGATCGGAGAATGCTCTTTGATTGGTCAAAAGTTCTCTTCTCAATATGGAGTTAAACATATTGTTACGGCGATGGGACAAGATGTATACAAAAACAATAGATATATCAAATTACTTTCGAATTCAAATGCTTCTGTTATAACATTATCTAAAAATCATCAAAAAGAATTATTTAAAAATTCGGGATTTCATTCTACAATAATCCCTTGGAGTGTCGATACAAAAAAGTTTCCAGATATATCATCAAATACCATCGATATATTGGGAGTTGGATCTTTAAATGAGATAAAAAATTATCATTTATTTATTGATATCATCGATACCTTAGTAAGAGAATTTCCTAATCTTACTACCGAAATTATTGGTGATGGCAAACTTAGATACAGTTTGGAAAATTATATTAAACAAAAAAAATTGACCAATACTATTGTTCTTACTGGAAAACTTAGCAGAAAAAATGTTTTAAAAAAAATGGCTACTGCTAACGTTTTGCTTCATACCAGTTCTTATGAATCTTTTGGTTATGTATTTGCTGAAGCTCTTTATTCCGGAATGCAAATAGTGTCTTTTGATGTAGGAGCGACTATCGATATTCCTCAATGGCATATAGGTAATTCGAATGAAGAATTGGTTTCTTTTACAACTAAAATATTATCCAAATCAACACAGATAAAAAAAAGAGTACTACCTTGGACAAAAGAGGATACAATATTGGCTTATACACAATTATATAATTCCCGAATATCATAATTATTAACAAATGATAAAGCTTTTTAAGTTAATCATAAGAGTTTGGAAAATTATTCCAAAGGAATATCAGAAAAAAACACCCTTGTTTTTGACATTGTCCTTTGTTCAATTAATTCTCGATGTTTTTTCCATTTTTTTGTTAATACCCCTAATTGTTAACTTATTAGATCAAAGTATTGAAACAAACTTTTTAAACTTACCATTTCTTGAAGAGAACAGAGTATTATTGGCCTTTATAATAATTATCTTTTTTATCATAAAAAATTATTTTTCGATTTTAATTAATAATTACCAAGCTAAAATAGCTTTCAATTTAGGTTCTGAATATTCGGTATTATTGTCTAAACACTATATTCTGGGTAACTATCAATCGCTGAAAAACCAAAAAAAATCTTCTGCTATTAAAGATGTAATTTTTGTGGCTAACGATTTTGTTGGAAATGTCTTGTTATCCTTGAATACCATTTTCTCTGAAGTTCTTCTATTAACCATTATTTGTATCGTAGGTTGCTACTTTAATTTTAAAGTTACCCTAATCGCAATTATTGTATTAGGTCTAATTTTATACATAACCAAAAAGTATAATCAAAAAGCTATTGAAAATATCAATAAAACCAGAATCCGGGATTACTCATTAAACATCAGCAACTTAAACAATTTACTAAATGGTTATCTCTCCATAAAAAAACTTGACTTAATCCATCAATTTTTAGAAAAATTTCGAAATTCAAATAAAAGTTTAAATCATAACTATGCAATTCTTTATGCAAAAAGGGTAAACCTTAGCAAACAAACAGAAATTATTATGATTATACTTCTATGCAGCTTATTAATATATATACAATTCTTCAAAGTCCAAACCCAAGGTATCATTATTTTTCTTTCGGTATTTGTGGCGCTATTATTTAAGGCAATCCCATCTGTTAACAAATTAAGTCTAAGTAGTACCAATTTAAACGCTCACATTTACTCTCTGGAAGTTTTAGAAAAGAAAATAACCAACATAACTAAAGTAAAAAGCTCTGAAAAAGCTTTAGATTTCGAACACTCAATAGCATTAAAAAACATTTCCTTTTATTATGAAAAAAAGAGTCCAATTCTTGATAATTTCAATCTTACTATCAAAAAAAGTGATTTTATAGCTTTTTCAGGAAGATCGGGAATTGGAAAAACTACACTTCTAAACATTATTACTAAACTTATGGATCCAGTGGAGGGAAGTGTGTATCTGGATGATATTGAAATAAATTCAATAAACAAATACGTTTACTTTAATCTCATAACCTATTTAACCCAAAAACCCTTTGTTTTTGAAGGAACTATCAAAGATAATCTACTTATTAATCAGGATTTTGAAGACTCTATTTTTCTAGAACAACTGCTCAGCTCATTGGATCTAAAAGAAGTGATAGATAAACTTCCTAATAAAGAAAACACTTATATCGGTTTAGAAGCAACTAATTTATCCGGAGGAGAATTACAAAGGTTATGTATCGCAAGAGCATTACTGCAAAAACCAGAGATACTAGTATTGGACGAAGCAACTAACAACTTAGATTTAAAAACCGAAAAGAAAGTTCTTGAGTTTTTGTTGGATCATGCTCAAAAAAATAACATTACAGTAATTGCAGTTTCTCATCAGTTAGAAAATTTCAGGGGCTTATTTACTCATGTCATTAATTTATAATAAATGAAATTTAGTATTATTACTATTACATATAATCGAGCTCATTTGATTGGAGAAACTATTGAGAGTGTTTTATATCAAACTTATTCTAATTATGAATTGTTAATCATAGATGATGGTTCTACAGACGACACAAAAAATGTCGTGAATGAATTTATCAAAACTAACCCTGATAAAATTAAATATTTTTATAGTGAAAAAATTGGATTCCCCAGCAAACTAAGAAATATAGGTTTACGGAACTCAATAGGAGATATAATTTCCATTTTAGACTCTGATGACATTTGGCTACCGGAAAAACTTTTTGAGATGCATTCGATCTTTTCTACTCAAAAAGATGCGTACTTTGTAATACATAATTTAAAACACTTTGTTACTAGGGATAATTTGAAAGAACCTTTTTATAAATTCGATGGTGATTTTTATAAGCCTATCCTCCAAGAATTGTTATTTGGCGATATTTTGGCCTTTCCGGTTTTCTCAATGCGGAAATCGCTTTTAAACGACATTGGTCTTTTTGATGAAGGAATTATTGAAGGACAACATGATTATTATTTAAAAGTAGCATCTAGATATCCAATATATTATGTAGACAAGCCTCTTACCCTAATGAGGAGGCACGGAGGGAATTACACCAAAAACTTTGACATAGTCCATTCTATAGATGCTATAAGGACTTTACAAACGCTTAAAGAAGAATATGACTTAAAAAACGGTCTATATTTAAGAGCCTATAGTTTTATATGTTATAAAATTGCTAAATACTATTTAGAGAATCATGATAAAAAAGAAGGGGTCCAATATTTGAATTCAATTTTAGAAAAAACTTCTTTTTTTGATATATGGAATATTAAATCCAGAATATTAAAATTAAAATATTATTTGCGATCTTTATAACTAACTTAATTGAATTAATGTATACTTCATTATTAAAAACAGTAAATAAACGATATTTTCCTCAAAAATTTCTTTTTGCCCCTGAATGGATTATTCTTGGAGTTAATAATGTATGTAATTTACATTGTAAAATGTGTGACGTTGGCACCAAAACAATGGAAACCAATTTTGCACAGAATCTAGTTGGTACTCATCCCATTAATATGCCATTAGAGCTTATTCAGAAAACTATAGATCAAATGGCAGCATATTATCCGAAGTCTAAACTGGGATATGCTTTTACCGAGCCATTGGTATACCCGCATCTGGAAGTTTCTTTGCAATATGCAAAAAGTAAGCAGATAAAAACTTCAATAACAACCAATGCACTAACGTTAAAACAAAAAGCAAGTACTTTGATAAACGGTGGATTAGATAGTCTTTTTATTTCTTTAGACGGTCCGCAAGATATTCATAATGAAATTAGAGGACATAAAAAATCTTTTCAAAAAGCTGTAGAAGGTATCGAAGAAGTACTGAACTTAAGACCGGAACTTCCCATTTCTGTATTCTGTGTAATTACAGAATGGAACATCGGATACCTAAAGGAGTTTGCCGATTTTTTCAAAAACTATCCTTTAACGCAATTAGGTTTTATGCACACTAATTTTACACCACAGTATGTCGCAGATACTCATAATGAATTATGGGCTAACATCTATCCTGCAACAGCTTCCAATGTAGAAGAAGTGAATATTGAAAACTTTGATTTAGAATTGCTTCTAAAAGAAATTAATGAAATCAAAAATAATAACTATCCATTCCCAATAACTTTTTCTCCCGAAATTATGTCAAAAGAAAAACTAAATGAATTTTATCATAAACCGGAAAAAATAATTGGTAAAATGTGTAATGACATATTTACAAATATTATGATAAAATCTGATGGAAGTGTTATTCCTGCACATGGAAGATGCTATAATTTAACATTAGGAAATCTCTATGATACTTCTTTAAAAAAGATATGGAACTCTAAAGTTTTAAATAAATTTAGATCGGATTTAAAGAATAATGATGGATTACTTCCAGCTTGTAGTCGTTGTTGTAGTGCTTTTTAACTTTTAAAATCAAAACTTAATGTCTTCCACTCTCAATTTCAAAAGACTAAATTTAATTAGATTTTCATACCTTAAAATTATATTTTTATTGCTAATTGCTAGTATTACAATTTCCTGTTCTAATGATGATGATAATGCAATAATAAAAAATCCGGTTTTTTCTTTTAAGATCTCCTCCGGAGATTTAATTCCAGAATTTGACAAATCTATCACAGACTATTTTGTAAGTTCTCTAAATACATTAAGTGATATATCTATAACATTTGAAAGATCAAATAGTTCACCTTCTATTTTTGTAAATGGCAATATTGTTGAAAACTTTGAAGCTATTATTAACTTAGAAAATGGACAGGATATTATCATATCTACTTTGGATGATGAAGGAAAAATTATAAACTATACACTACATTATATTCCCCAAGATTTACCAAAAGCTAATGTTATCGCAAGTAACAATCCTTCTGAAGGATATATTTTTGTCAATTATTATGAGTTTTCATTAGCCTCAGGATTTAAAGATCATACCTACATAGCTATTCTTGATAATTCGGGCTTTCCTGTTTATTATAATAAAGTACCCCATCCAAGAGTCGGAAATTTTGACTATCATAAAATTGGAAATAATCAAAAGCGTTTTTCTTATACCATTAACGATGATGAGGTCGTTGTGATGAATGAAAATTTTGAAGAAATTAAAAGAGCAATGCTCTTACCAAATAATGGGCATGGTGCATATCCAGCTGATAATCATGATTTCATTTATTTTAGTGATGATCACTATATAATTCCAGCTTACGTTACCAGAGAAAATGTGGATATGACGGCTTATGGAGGTATTGAAAAAGTTTCTCTTATTGACTTTGTTTTTCAAGAAATCAAAAATAATGAGGTGATTTTCGAATGGAATAGTGCTGATTATCCAGAGATATTTGATTCGGTAAGTCCAGTATTCCAAAATCAGTTCAATACTCTCGGTCCAGTAGATTATTTTCATTTTAATTCTTTTAGCATTGATCCATCAGACAATCATTTTATTGTATCTGCCCGTCATACCGATCAGCTTTACAAAATTCATAGAACCAGTGGTGAAATCATTTGGAAATTAGGTGGCTCTAACAGTAATTTTATTTTAAATGAACAAGAAATATTTTCTCATCAACATCATGCTAACATAAGCAAGGATGGTACGTTGTTACTATTTGATAACAATGTAACTCAAAATCAGAAAACGCGAATTTTAGAGTACAAAATAGACCAAAATAACTTTGACATTGACATTATAAAAGAATATCATCAAGATGGTTTATTTATGAATATCATGGGTTCTGTTCAGAAACTAAATAACAACAATTTTTTTATCGGCTGGGGAGGCCACACATCTTCTCAGATACAAGCCAATAAATCGGATATTATAGAAATTGATAGCCAAGGAAATATTCTTTTAGACATTAATTTCACAAATGATTCTGAAAAATTCACGTATTCCTATAGAGCATTAAAATATAATATTGATTTCTAATGACATCAATAATAATCTTAGCCAACACCTAATTAACACATTGCCTAAAGAATCTTAGTCAATCTCTATTTTTTTAAACTCTTTTAAAAAAATATTTGCCCATTCCAAATGTACTTTTTCATTTGGGTGACCATCTCCTTCAACAATCATATCTTCACTTAATTCAACATTGGCATCGATTACTTTTATATGATTATTATCGGAATATTTAATATAATGATCCTTAACTTCTTTAGAAGCAGATAATATCACAAAAACAAATGTCACTCCATTCGATTCACATAGTTTGTTCATTTCTAAAATAACTTTTTCAGTAACTACTCTTTTATTATAAATTCTATCATCCCCAGCAAACTTATCTCTAACATCTTCTAATAGTTGTATCACCCGGGAATGTTTATGAAATGGAAAATTATCATACTTTTCAGGAGAGTTTCGCTTTAAAACACTGTCTTTATCAATTGTAGCATATGGAACATATACCTGTTTTCTTTTAGAAGATCGATTAAGAATTTTAATCCATATAGTTCCAGCTATGTTTCTTAATTCATGATGATCTATAAATCCATAAAATACAACCTTTGTTTTATTCAAAAGTGGTAAATTTCTTTCGAGCATTAGCAATGACTGGTAAGTTCCATATCCACTAGTCCCATAATTCAAAACTTCGAAGTTTTCTAATTTTTCCTGCACTTTCCATGCCCAGGTTTCACAATCATCCACCCCCCAACCCTGAACAAAGGAGCCTCCACAAAAAACAATTTTTGGTAAGGTATTTCTAACACTATTTTGTGTAATCGAAGTTATTCTTGCCCCATCTTCGAGAATTGAAAGTTGGGTCTCTTTACCAGAAAGACTATATGGCGGAAATATATATTGTCCTTTCTTTCCCTTCCATCCTAAATTAGGATCATATTCAAATATAACAGGTTCATTTTCTGGAATATGAATAATAGGATTATCTATAAATAGCCTTAAGCCAAATTCAAATATAAATATTGCCAGGATTACCGAAATAATAGTAGTCAAATAATTTAATCTATTAATCTTGGATATCATAGGATACATATAAAAAAACGAATATATAAGAACTAATTTAGAATTTTTATTTATTTTCAGGGAAAAACTGAGTCAACTAATCGATACGGTCGAAATAATCATAATACAAGCAAAAAATCTGTAATTTTTATCCTGTGAAAAGCAAAATTCTAATATTCAACCCCAGAAGTGCAAATGCCAAACACAGGATTCCTAATACAATTTTGCAAGTTGGGGCTTCTATCCATGGACAATATGACTATGTTTTTGTAGATGGAAACCTGGAAACTGATCCTTGGAAAACAATTAGTTCCTATTTTGATACGGGAGAATTCAAATATTTTTGTTCAACTGTAATGCCTGGTCCGCAATTGAAACAAGCTATTCCTTTTTCAAAAAAGGTGAAAGAAAAATATCCAAATAGTATTATAATTTGGGGTGGTTATTTTGCATCAAACCAATATAAAGTTTCTATAACTTCTGGGTATGTTGATTATATTGTTACTGGCCCAGGAGATAATACTTTTCCAGAACTTATAAATACATTAGAAAGAAGAGATTTAGATCAAGTCGATACTATCAAAAATCTTATATATCTTAATAAAGATCAAAAGATCGTACAAACTTCTAAAGAAGCATTATTAGATCAGGACGGTTTACCTCCTTTGCCTTATGAATATTTAAATTCTTTTTATCCTTTAGAAAATTATCTATCCAAAACTTTTTTAGGAAACAAGACATTAGCATATCATTCCAGTATGGGATGTCCTTTTACCTGTTCCTTCTGTGCTGTAGTACCAATTTATAATGCAAGATGGAAAGCAAAGTCTGCAGCGAATGTGTATAAGGATGTTTTATATTTTAAAGAAAAATATAACATCGATGCAATTGAGTTTCATGATAATAATTTTTTCACCTCTAAGAAACGTGTTTTAGAATTTTCTGAATTGATAAAGGATGATGATATACAATGGTGGGGAGAAGGAAGAATCGACACAATTAATAAGTATAGTGATGAAGACTTACTTTTAATGAGAAAAGCTGGATGCGTCATGTTTTTTCTGGGAGCCGAAACAGGGAATGATGAAGTCTTAAAACAAATGAATAAAGGCGGCACTCAATCCGGTAAAATGATTGAAGAGTTTGTAGCGCGTATGAAAAAAGTAGATATTATTCCTGAGCTATCATTTGTATTAGGGCTACCTGCCGAAAATGAAAAGAAAGTATATGACCAAATTCTGTGGGATATTAACTTCATTAAAAAAATTAAGAAAATCAATCCTAATGCTGAAATAATTATTTACCTATACAGTCCAGTTCCCACAGAAGGATCAGAACTATACCAACAAATCATTGATGCTGGTTTCTCTTTTCCCCAAAACTTGGAAGATTGGATTTCTCCCAGTTGGGAAAAATTTGATCTTCGCAAAAACCCCCTAACTCCTTGGCTCACTCCAAAAATGGTAGACACTATAAAAAACTTTGAAACCGTACTCAATGGATATTACCCAACAGTTTCGGATTTTAGAATTAAAGGATATAAAAAACAAATGTTAAAATTAATATCTGGTTATCGATTTAAACTGGGGTGGTATCAATTTCCTTACGAGATCAAAGCACTGCATAAAATCTGGAAATATCGCCAACCTGAAATCCAAGGGTTTTATTCTGAATAGATGAGAAATATTATTAAACGAATTATTCATCCCATTGCTAAAATAGGCTTTAAAACTTATTTTTCAAAACCGAGAAAATATAAGTTTGAAAACGTTGAAGCTATTGTGCATCCAGGTGTATTTCCGCCACATCTAACCATTAGCACAAAAATTTTACTGAATTATCTCAAAACGCAATCCTTAAAAAATAAAACTTTATTAGAATTAGGCTGCGGCTCAGGCATTATCTCATTATTTGCAGCTTATCAAGGAGCAATTGTGACCGCATCAGACATTAATCCCTCTGCTTTACAAGGATTAAAAGTATCCTCCTCAAAAAGTGATTTACATATTTCTATCCGATATTCAGATCTATTTGAGAACTTAACAAATATGAGGTTTGATTACATTATTATTAATCCACCCTATTACCCTAAGGAACCAAAAAACATAAAAGAAGAGGCGTGGTTTTGTGGATCAAACTTTGAGTATTTCAAAAAATTATTCTTTCAGTTACCCGAATATGTAAAAAAGGACAATTGTGTTTTAATGATATTGTCTCAAGATTGTGAAATAAAACATATAGAATCTATCGCTTCAAAAAACAACCTATCTTTTAAAAGTATTCTTGAAAAAAAAGTAGTGGGTGAAACAAATTTTATTTTTAAAATTTCCATAAATGAAGAGTTTAATTAAACCCATATTAATTAGTCTTAGAAATACAGTCCTTCTGATTCTAATATTAGAAATGATTCTTTCTGTTGTATTTAATTATAATGACAAACGGCGATACGACAAAAATGTAGAGTTTAAAATATCCTCTGGAGCTTATCAAAATGTAGATCCCTTAATTGTAAAAGAAATTTATGACGAATTATACTATTTGGACACAGAATGGGAATCTTATGTACATTTTAAATTAAGAGAAAAATCCACAAAACATAATACTATAGATAAAAAAGGGCATAGAAAAACAATCAACCTAAATTTAAAAACCCCTTCTAATCCATTAAAGATTTTCTGCTTAGGAGGTTCTACTATGTATAGTACTGGAGCTCGAGATTCTCTATCAATTCCATCACAACTGTCAAAGTTACTTTATGAAAAATTTCCACAACGAAATATTGAAATTACAAACTTGGGGTGTCACGGATATAATAGAAGTGTAGAGAACATACAGTTGCAAAAGGAGTTACTAGCTAATAACATACCGGATATGGTTATTTTTTATGATGGAGTAAATGAGGTGATTTCTGGATATTTAAACAACAAAGCTGGATTACCTACAAATGCAAAATTGAATAAAGAAGAATCTAAAGTTAGGTTTAATTATGTTCGGAAAATTAAATTATTATTAAACACAAGCTATACAAGTCGATTTATTAAATATTTACAAAACAAAATTTTTAAGCAAAAAACCTTTACCCCTGACCTGTCCAATCAATTATCAGAAGACATTGCAAATAACTACATTAGAAATTTACAAATAACTAATGCATTAAGTATGCAATATAACTTTAAAGTTTTTAATTTTTTACAGCCAAACATATATTCACATAAAACACTTTCGGAGCATGAAAAAATAATGGCTAAAAAGAATGAATATTATAAGAGATTATACATTAACTCTTATGATCTTATTTTAGAAAATGATTTGATAAAAAAAGACTCTACTTTTCATAACATTAGCAATGCTTTCAATAAAAACACAGAGACTATATATACGGATTTTTGTCACATAGCAGAAAAAGGAAATACGATAATATCTAAAAATATATTTAAATTCATACAATCCTATTTTGAAAAAAATATTGAAACGATTGACAACTAGAACAAGGAATATACAAAAGGTGATACTACAGAGTTTTCTGTAAAAACTAATAAAGCACCCAGTAAAACCAAGACAATAATAATGGGGATCAACCAATATTTTTTTTGGCGTATTAAAAACTTCAAAAACTCTAAAAATATCCCTGATTTATTCATGATCAATATAGTTTTTCATAATCTATACTTTCTTTTTTATCTATCCATCCAGTAGTTATTTTTTTCTTGTTCGTTATTTTTAAAACAGAAGTAATTGGAAAAAAAAGTAGGTAATAGACTATCCCTAAAATAACAAAAGAACTGATCTCTCCCAAAATATTGCCTACAAATAACCAAATAAACAAAAAAGGAAAAATAAGTATTGGGAGTAATAATAGCAATCCACCTAACACTAAAGAGCTTACTACTGTAATGATCTGCTTATTATTAAATATTAATCCATCCTTATAAACTGACACAAAAAATATCGCTAAAAGCAAAGCAATAACCAATACCCCAAATTGTCTTTGTTTTTTTTTATCTAAACTATTTTTCTTTACAGTATTAAAATTACTTTTAATCCAATTCATAATGTATTTGTTTAGTAAGAATAGCATTTGCATTCATATTGTTACCTTTTTCAATCAGGTAATTCCCTAGTACAAGCACATCCATTTCGGTCTGAAAAAAGCACTTCAGTGCATCTAATGGCGAAGCTACTATAGGCTCTCCTCTTACATTAAAAGAAGTATTAATCAACACAGGACAAGAGGTTTTTTGATCAAATGAACTAATTAATTGGTGTAATAATGGGTGCTCTTTTTTATTTAAAGTTTGTACTCTGGCTGTTCCATCTTCATGAATGCACGATGGGATTTCTTTTTTTTTATCGCTACTAAAAGTAAACAACATATATTTAGATGGTATTATATTAGAAAACCAATCTTGTGCTTTTTCAGCGAGCACAATAGGTGCAAAAGGTCTGAAACCTTCTCTTTTCTTAATACTCATATTAACATGTTTTTTCATATCCTCAAATAAAGGACTTGCCAAAATACTTCGGTTTCCTAAAGCTCTGGGGCCAAATTCCATCTTACCTTGAAACCAACCAATTATTTTCTTATTCTGTAGAGCAGTTGACACATTATCACAAAGTTGATCATCATCCTGTATTGTATATTCTATATCATATTTCTGCAATACGGCAATAATATCATCATCGGTATAACCAACCCCTAAATAAGCCTGGCTTGGTAAATCATTTGCTACATACTGCCTTTCATTTTTTAAATAATGATAATATCCAATAAAAGCAGCTCCAACGGCAGCTCCTCCATCACCAGATGCTGGTTGCACCCATATATCCTCGTAATTTGTATTTTTAATCAGCTCACCATTTGCCTTACAATTTAATGCTACTCCACCAGAAAGGCATAAATTTTTCATTCCTGTCACTTTCTGCGAGTAACTGGTTATAATCTTCAAAAAATCTTCGGTAATAGACTGTATTGAGCTAGCTATATCACAATAAAAAGAAGTCATTTCTCCATCTGGCTTTCTGGCTTTTTTTCCTAATACTTCACAAAAAGTTTTATTAATTGTTGACTTTCCTTTATCAAAAGAGAAATATTTTAGATCAAGGCGCACTTCGCCTTGATCTGAAATAGAAACAAAATGTTCCAAAATCAATTCTTTATATATTGGTTTTCCATAAGGAGCTAATCCCATCAATTTGTATTCACCTGAATTTACCTTAAAACCGCAATATTGGGTAAATGCGCTATATAACAATCCAAAAGAATGTGGGTAATGTTGCTCTTTTAAAATTGTAACCTGGTTTCCTTTCCCTAATGCTATTGTCGTGCAGGTCTTTTCTCCTACTCCATCAATAGTTACAATCGCACTTTCTGAAAACGGTGATGTGAAAAAAGTAGCCGCTGCATGAGATTCATGATGCTCTGAAAATAAAATTTTTCCTGAATATTGTAATTCTTTTTTAATGATAGCAGGAATCCAAAGTTTTGTTTTAGTCCAGGCTTTTATCGATTTTCTAAAAAAATCAAAAGCAAATGGTGCATTCGCCTGAATAGAGTTGATAATCCTATCAAATTTTAGAAATGGTTTTTCATAAAATACTACCAATGATATTGCCGATACATCTATCCCAGCTTCTTTAAGACAAAATTCAACAGCTCTTTGTGGAAAAGAAGGATCGTGCTTTTTTCTGGTGAAACGTTCTTCTTGAGCAGCGGCTATAATCTTACCACTTTTAAGCAAACAACAGGCAGAATCATGATAGAATGCAGAAATTCCAAGTATATACATTAATTAAAAATTGAATTGTCCAAAAAATTAAAAATCTCCACTTGTCCACTTGCATTTAAATGTGAATCATTCTTAAAATACAATCGATTCAATTCTTGATCCTTTTGCCTAAGATATAAAATTGGATTTAGAAATGTTACATTTTCAAAACTCTGTAAATCCTGTTTGGCATTAATGTAAAATTGATAATCCGTTTTCTGAAAAGAATCAACATCCTCAAACACCCCATTTAGTTGTTCCATATTTGTTAAATAGTAATTATTAAGTTGAGAACAGTGGGGAATGAAAAAGACAAATACATTGCTATTTTTTGGCATTTTGTTTAAGAAAATATTCATCTCTTTTTTCCAAGTGTCATATCTATCTATAAAATCATCTTTTAAAACGATACTTTTATAAAGAAACTCATTATTTGTTTTGAAAAGTAACACTTCCCTTTGATTATAGAGTTCAGGAGAAAACTCACTTTTATCAGAATATGATGTTTTAATATTGGGATTGTATTTTTTAAGGCGTTGATTTAAATAAACTCCCGACATAAAATAATCAGTTAATTTCCAATACAAACTTCTTGGTATTGACAGTTCTTTCCAATTAGATAAATGTTTTACATCGATAAGGTCATTACCCGTATAGACCTGATATATTATGTTTTTTGGATTATACTTTTTAATCTTAGACCTTACAAAACTATTCACCTGTTTTATTCCGATACCCGGTATGCTTAGGTTTATAATTTTTTTCTCAGGATACTTTGCTCGCAGAAGATCTACATAATTGTCGGGATATGTAGAAAATGAATCTCCTATAATCAGATAATCGACATTCTTTGAAATATCTCCTACATTTTTGTTTAAGCTACTAAACTCTAATTTATAAAAATCAATTACATAAAATCGATATGAAACTTCAAAAACAAAAATAGTAATAGTTAGAACTATTATAATTTGATAAGAATATTTTAGAGTTTTTTTCAATTAATATATCATTTAATTTTACTTTCTACCACAAAAGTTCCCCTTTAGTATTTTGTTAATTCTTTCAAATTAGTTAATGACAGGTATTTTTTAACAACGTCTTAATGGATTTTAAGTGATTCTAGCTTTTTTTGTGGTCTGTAGTTTTCTCCAATAAAATCAATAATAATTTAAATCAAATTAGGACAAGTTAAATCTAAACTAATTTAATTTCCTATTAAAGAAAAATTCCATTAAATACAGAGTATCCAATGGAATCTTAAATTAATATTATAAAGTAATTTACTTACTCAAATACATCTTACGTCTGGAGTACAAGTCATAAAACTGATCATCTTTAAGATCATCAATAAATAAAATACTTTCTCCTGTACTCTTCATCTCTGGTCCTAGTTTCTTATTTACATTTGGAAATTTATTAAAAGAAAACACTGGTTGTTTGATTGCATAACCTTCTAAGTGAGGTTTAAAATCAAAATCTGTAACCTTCTTTTCTCCTAACATTACCTTTGTCGCATAATTTACATAAGGCTCTCCGTAGGCTTTAGCAATAAAAGGTACTGTTCTGGATGCTCTAGGATTGGCTTCTATGATATACACTGTATCATCTTTAATCGCAAACTGGATATTGATTAATCCTACAGTATTCAGTGCTAAGGCAATTTTATGTGTATGATCCTTGATCTGTTGCATCACGAACTCACCAAGATTAAATGGAGGTAATGTTGCATTAGAATCACCTGAGTGAATTCCACAAGGTTCAATATGCTCCATAATACCTATAATATATACGTTCTCACCATCACAGATTGCATCTGCTTCAGCTTCGATTGCTCCATCCAGATAATGATCTAAGAGTAACTTGTTATTTGGTATTTTACGTAGTAAATCAACAACGTGCTCTTCTAGTTCTTGCTTGTTAATTACGATTTTCATCCCCTGACCTCCTAACACATATGATGGGCGTACTAAAATTGGGAAATCTAATCGATCAGCTACCTCCAGAGCTTCATCCGCAGTCTCGGCAGTATCAAACTCCGGATAAGGTATATTATTATCTTTTAACAATTTAGAAAAACTCCCTCTATCTTCTGCTAAATCCAAGGATTGATAGGTTGTTCCGATGATTTTAATCCCGTAGCGGTCTAGTTTTTCTGCAAGCTTCAAGGCCGTTTGTCCACCTAACTGAACAATCACTCCTTCCGGCTTTTCATGTCTGATGATATCATAGATATGTTCCCAGAAAACAGGCTCAAAATATAATTTATCAGCTGTATCAAAGTCAGTAGAAACAGTCTCAGGGTTACAATTGATCATAATAGTCTCATAACCACATTCGGCAGAGGCAAGTACTCCGTGTACACAACAATAATCAAATTCTATACCCTGACCAATTCTGTTCGGACCTGATCCTAATACTACAATTTTCTTTCGGTCACTCACTTCACTCTCATTATGTACAGAGACAGTTCCATCAGGAGTTTCAATTTCAGCCTCAAATGTAGAATAAAAATAAGGAGTTACCGCTTTGAACTCGGCAGCACAGGTATCCACTAACTTATAGACTCTGTTTATACCAAGCTCATCTCTTTTATTGTACACTTCACTTTCATAACATCCCACCATATGCGCAATCTGTCTATCTGCAAAACCTTTTTGCTTTGCCTCCAAAATCAAATCTTTGGTAAGAGATTGAATTGTATATGTAGAAATTTCTTTTTCCAGGTTATATAACTCTTCATATTGCTTCAAGAACCACATATCAATTTTAGTAATCTCGTGGATACGACTTAATGGTATGCCCATCTGTATTGCATCATAAATTACAAATACTCGATCCCAGCTTGCATATGTTAGTTTACTAATGATTTGGTCATAATCTTTATACCCTTTTCCGTCAGCTCCGAGACCATTTCTCTTAATTTCTAAAGATTGTGTTGCCTTGTGCAGTGCTTCTTGAAAAGATCTACCAATACCCATCACTTCTCCCACAGCCTTCATTTGAAGTCCTAGCGTACGGTCTGATCCTTCAAACTTATCAAAGTTCCAACGTGGAATTTTTACAATCACATAATCCAATGTAGGCTCAAACAATGCCGAAGTGGATTTTGTAATTTGGTTGTCTAGTTCATCCAGGTTATATCCTATAGCAAGTTTAGCAGCTACTTTGGCAATAGGATATCCCGTTGCTTTTGACGCTAATGCTGACGAACGAGAAACACGAGGGTTAATTTCAATCGCTATGATTTCTTCATGTTCATCTGGACTCACTGCAAACTGCACATTACAACCACCAGCAAAGTCTCCAATACTGCGCATCATATGAATTGCCATATCACGCATACGCTGATATGTTTTATCGCTAAGGGTCATTGCAGGTGCAACAGTAATAGAATCACCTGTATGAATACCCATCGGATCCATATTTTCTATTGCACAAATAATCACCACATTGTCATTGGCATCTCTTAGCAATTCTAATTCATATTCTTTCCAGCCAATCAAAGCCTTATCGATCATTACTTCGTGAATTGGCGAAGTTTCCAGTCCTCGGGTCAATAACTCATCAAAATCCTCTTCTTTGTATACAAAAGATGCTCCAGCCCCTCCTAATGTATAAGATGCCCTAATTACTAATGGAAAACCAAACTCCTGGGCTATTTCTTTTCCTTTCAAATAAGATCCGGCTGTAGCTTGTGGTGCCATGCCAATTCCTATTTTCAGCATTAGCTCTCTAAACTGTTCCCTATCTTCAGTAATATTAATCGCGTCGATATCTACACCGATAATTTCTACACCAAAATCTTTCCAAATACCTTTTTCATCCGCTTCGATACAAAGATTCAAAGCAGTCTGCCCTCCCATTGTTGGCAAAACAGCGTCAATCTGAGGATGTTCTTTAAGAATTTCTATAATAGATTTTGTATTCAGCGGCTTCAAATAAACATGATCCGCCATAGAAGGATCCGTCATAATAGTAGCCGGATTAGAATTGATCAAAGTGGTTTCAATTCCATCTTCTCGTAAAGAACGTAATGCTTGTGATCCCGAGTAATCAAATTCGCAGGCCTGACCAATAATGATTGGGCCAGATCCAATAATCAATAAACTTTTAAGGTCTTCTCTTTTTGGCATGTATCTAAAATTGTGTTGTATGAATTTTAATGAATTGATATAAAAAAAGGCGTTACTTCTAAAAGTAACACCTTTAATATTTTTAACTAACGAAAATCATTAGTGTTTGTGTCTTAACTCTGATGAAACAGATAGCTTTTTTCTCCCTTTAGCTCTTCTACGAGCTAACACCTTTCTTCCATTTACAGAAGCCATACGCTCTCTGAAACCGTGTTTGTTCTTTCTCTTTCTCTTTGATGGTTGAAACGTTCTTTTCATTGCTATCTATCTTTATCTTCTTGAAAAATGTCTAAATTGATCTCTTTGAGTATATCTGCTCAAAACTGCGGGCAAATATACGAAGAGTTTTTACTTTCACAAACCTAAATATCAAAATATTTTTATTTGTTTTTATTACCTTTGCCGCGACTCAAAAATCAAACAAATAAATGTACAATAAAAATATAAAATTAGTAATTGCAGCAATCATTATAGGAGTAGCCGTATGGCAGATGATTGAAGGGTATATCGGCAATGGGATTATGCTTATTCTTCTATCCTTGATTTTTGTTTTTCTATATTTTAAAAACGAATTAATTCTTCTGGCTTTTCTTAGATTACGTAAACAAGATTTTGATGGAGCTAAAAAATGGCTAAATAAAATAAAAAATCCTGAAAGCGCTTTAACTACAAAACAACAAGGCTATTATAATTATCTGCTTGGTATTATGCTATCACAAACCAATATTACTCAAGCAGAGAAATATCTAAAAAAAGCAATCAAACTTGGTTTATCTATGAATCAAGACCTAGCTGTTGCCAAACTTAATCTTGCTGGGATCGCTATGACCAAACGCCGTAAAAGAGAAGCTCAAACATTACTTACTGAAGCTAAAAAATTAGACAAGCATAACATGCTGAAAGATCAAATCACCATGATGAAACAGCAAATGAAAAAGATTTAGGCACACTAATTGTTTATTAAGTTACGTTATCTAATAGATAATCACTATAAAGTAAGGCTTAAACTTGGTAAGTTTTTTGAAGCAAAAAACATTTTTTTAAAGACTTTATAGTACATTAGCTATTGTAATTGATCTATAATGAAGAAATTATTAGTTTTAGGAATACTCTTTTTACACTTTACCCATACATTTTCTCAGGAAGAAGTTAGAATACCTTTCTCTGTTGCCATTTCAGCTCATATTGTGAAATATAATCAAAAGATTGATGAAGCGTATAGAGAAAATGATATAGAACGAGGTCAATTTCTTTTTGATTCTTTAGTGAATAACCATCTTAAAGGAACTTATGTAGACAACTTTACGGTTAATCCTTTAAAGGGTGATCCTATTCCGTTACGAGATTTTGAAAAACACATGTTCTTAGTGTCTTTTGCTTCGTGGTGTATGCCAGGTGATGGAATGATTCCTGCTTTTAATGATCTGGCAGATAGATTTCATGATCAAATAGATTTTGTATTCTTATTTTGGGACTCTAAAGAAAACCTAAAAGGAAAAGCAAAAGAATATAGCGAAAATGTTCAATTAGTATATGTAGATGAAAGAACAAATCAGGATTCTTATATCATCAATAAACTTAAGCACGCATTAGGGTTTCCTATGACTTATTTTATTGACGAAGAGAAAAAACTTCTTGATATTCAAAAAGTTGTTACACATCACTCTACAGAAACTTTTAGTAATTCTTACAACATTCATTTTAATTCATTGTCCAAAGGTGTCTCTCTTCTTATTGCAGATCTAGATGCTAAAGGGCTATTAGCAGGAGATACTGAAACACCAGAAGAATTGACTAATCCATTAGAGGAAGAAGAAGTTGATGAAGACGGTAGAACAGAAGAAGAAAGAAGAATTGATGAAGAATATGAAAGGTATCGTCAGGAAAAGAAAAAAGATTCTATAAACAACTCGAAAAAGAAAAAAAGAACCAGAAAGAGAAAACTATAGCATACTTATTTTCCGAAAATCATTTTCAAAGCTACTAGTAACAATACCCCACCAAAGATTTTTTTGAGTAGCACTTGGTTTATTGAAATTGCCAATTTACTTCCTAAATACCCTCCAATAATAAAGGTAACCGCAATTATCGCGGCGTATTTCCAATTCACATAACCTTCTTGATAATAGTTATATGCTGCCAATAATGTAACAGGAACTGCTAATACGGCTAAACTAGTACCCTGAGCTTCATGCTGTGAAAAATTTACCCAAAGTATCAACAATGGTATCATAACCACACTACCTCCTATCCCAAGAGTTCCACTAAAAAAACCAGCTAATAACCCAATTAAGATTAATGAGATAAGTACAGAAGTATTCATGCTAAAAAGATTTTAGCAGCTAACTTAACCAAAAAATCTATTATAAAATACTATTGTCCAACAGTAGTTTTGTAATACCCTTCTCTAGGTATCTTGATAAGATATTCTTTTCCCGCAGCATTATTAAGATGAGCTTCTCTAAGCCAAGGGTTATGAAGTTTCAAAATCTTGTAATTGATTCCATATTGATTGGCAAACTCCGTAAAATCTGTTACTGGTTCATCTACCAAAACATTAAATGTAGGAATATGTCCATATAAATCTTCATTCTTAAAATTAAAACCATATCGTTTTGGGTTGCTTAAAATCTCTTTAACCGCTACAATCCTAAACACATATCTACCTGTCTCTTCACCTAATAGCAAATCGTAATATGTTTTTACATTTTGCTTTTCTAATCTTCTATTAACCCCAGCACTACCTGCATTATACGCCGCTGCTGCCAGAGTCCAAGAACCAAAACGTTCTTTGGCTTTTTTCAGGTATTTACAAGCTACTCTAGTAGATTTTTCTATATGATATCTTTCGTCAACATTAGCATTTACCTCTAAACCATATTCTTTTGCAGTTCCCTTTAGTATTTGCCAAAAACCGGTAGCTCTAGCTGGAGAAACTGCTTGGGTTAAACTGCTTTCGATTACTGCTAAATACTTAAAATCATTAGGAACACCTTCCTCTTCAAGAATAGGTTCTATAATAGGGAAATATTTGTTTGCTCGTTTAAAAAGTAACAAACCATTAGATTGCCAATAGGTATTAACCAAAAGCTCTCTGTCCATACGTTCTCTAATATCAGGATTTTCTATAGGAACCAATTCTCCTGAAAAATTTAAATTATCAGGCATAGGAATTGCATAAACGTTATAGTCGTTTATCAATTTTTCTTCAAGGGATTCTTGAACTAAGGATTTTACAGGATCTTCCTGAGTTGCATTTATCAATATTCCAAAGGTGAATAATACACCTAATACAACCAATACTTTTCTTATCATCTTCATCATTAAGTAGATTTTATTTGGGGGAATAAAACTTTATTGTTACAATATAACGTAAAAAGTTAGACTAATGCAAGTTATCCTCTATTATTTGAGGTAAATGTTTATTAAACCATCTTGCTCTATTGATGATCATTACATGGGTTCCTTTCTCAATAGTGATACAGTTTTTAATATTTGATATCGGAAAAACAATGTCTTTATCTCCATGAATATGAACTAATCCTTCTAAAGTTTCTTCCTGATCCCAACACACCATATTTTCTATAGCCCAATCCAAATATCTTTTGTCATTAATAGACAGATAACGCTGATACATTGCTGCTCTTTTTTTTGCAAAATCTCCAAAAGCTAATTTTTCCCAATTATCAATTTTAGAAACTACAGAAGTAGGAAGAAGCTTATAGAACTTGGTTTTTCTCGCAATTTTCATTCGTTTCGGAAGCTCAAATCTATTCTTAACACTAGAAACGATAATTAGCTTCCTTACATTAAGATATTTACTCATCTCCTGTACCATTACTCCTCCAAAAGAAACACCAATCAAAACGCAGTTATCGTGTTGTACCTCATTACACATACGTTTTGCATAATCTTCAATGGATTCATTCTTCTCAGGAATTTTCCAGGGAATCAAGTGTGTCTCAAATTTTTCTTCAGGTAATTTTATATACTCAAAAATGGAAACATCTGCTGCCATTCCTGGTACAAAATAAACATGGCTAACTTCCTGCGACATAGGTATTTTAACAGTGAATATTGAGTTTAAAGCTTTAAATTTGTTATCTTTGCGCATCAAAATTATAGTATTCCCATTTCACTTGAAAGGAAATTCTATATTAAATAATTGTAAAAAGGGAATTTTATACTAACAAATCTTAGTTAGTAATATAATAGTGTGATTTTTTTAATCATTACACTGAAGTTAGTTTTTGAGTTTTTATCTCAAAAAAGTGAAATAAGTTGGGGATATACCCAACAAAAGTATTAACATAAACACTTGATAAAATAATATGGAGAACATAAGTGATGTCGGATTAGAAGTGATTGACAATGAATTTCTAAGACAGTTCGAAACTACTATTGAAGGTCAAAAAGCAAAAATTGAGTATTCTCAACAAGAAAGAAAAATCTTCTTAACTAAACTTATTATGAGTGATGAACTACTCGAAAAAGGACATGCAGAAGATTTTATAGTTGCAGTATTCAATATCATCGAAGAGCGCAATATTAGGTTAGTACCCACAAGCCCTATTATTGCAAAGTTTATGAGAAAAAATAGAAGAAAATACAAAGATCTTCTTCCTGTAGGGATTAATTTATAGCTTCCTAACAGAATCGTATAAAAAAATCTGCCTTAGTGCAGATTTTTTTATGTGTTATCTTAATTAGTTAAGTGTTTTGTTACAATAAATCAAACCTCACCATTCCATCTTCATCAATCTCCGTAAGTCTTACTTTGCGAAGCGTGTTTACATAAGAAGGATTCCAAGGCATTTTTACTTTGACATAATTTTCAGTAAATCCATGGATATAACCTTCCTTATTTTCAGATTCGAATAAAACCGTTCTTTCTGTCCCTAATTGACTTTCATAAAAAGCTCTTCTCTTCTTTACAGATAACCCACGAAGCATTTTGCTTCTTTTCTTTCTTACATCAGCTGGAATAACACCTTCTAATTCAGCCGCAACGGTATTGTCTCTCTCAGAATACGTAAAAACGTGCAAGTAAGAAATATCCAATTCAGATAAAAAATTATAAGTATCTAAGAAATGATCATCTGTTTCACCAGGAAATCCTACGATAACATCAACTCCGATACATGCATGAGGCATTACCTCTTTTATTTTTTTAACACGATCCACATATAATCCACTAAGATACCTGCGTCTCATCAGTTTTAATATCTCATCACTCCCGGATTGTAGTGGGATATGAAAATGTGGCACAAATGTTCTGGATTGCGATACAAAATCAATGGTTTCGTTCTTCAACAAATTAGGTTCTATAGAAGAAATACGTAATCTCTCAATACCATCAACCTGATCCAGAGCTTGTACTAATTCAAAAAAAGTATGTTCGTGTTTTTTATTCCCGAACTCCCCTTTGCCATAATCACCTATATTAACACCAGTGAGTACAATCTCTTTAATATCTTGTTCAGAGATTTCTTTAGCATTTTTTAATACATTCTCTAAAGTATCACTTCGTGAAATCCCTCTAGCCAAAGGAATTGTACAATACGTACATTTGTAATCACATCCATCCTGAACCTTCAAAAAAGCACGTGTACGATCTCCTATAGAATAACTACCCACATAAAAATCAGCTTCTTCGATCTCGCAAGAATGTACTTCTCCAAAATCATTCTTAGAAAGGTCGTTAATGTAGTCTGTAATTTTAAATTTCTCTGTGGCTCCTAATACAAGATCTACCCCATCTACAGCCGCTAATTCTTCAGGTTTCAGCTGTGCATAGCAACCCACGGCAGCCACAAAAGCCTCCGAGTTTATTTTTTGAGCTTGTTTTACAATGGTTTTAAACCTTTTATCAGCATTTTCTGTAACAGAACACGTATTGATCACATATATGTCAGCATTTTCAGAAAAATCTACACGGTCAAAACCTTCATCTTTAAAATTTCGGGCAATAGTAGATGTCTCCGAAAAATTCAGTTTACAACCAAGCGTATAAAAAGCAACCTTTTTTCTCATAAAACTCATTATATTTACCCATAACAATAGCTCAAAAAGATTGAGCAGATGCAGAGTAAATTTTTAAGGCTGCAAATATACCAACAATAATTCGTTTACTAAAATTGAAATTCGTTAGACCCTTACACATAATTCATTATTTAACAGCTGCTTACACCATTCTTTGCTTCTTATCCTGCGGAAGCTCCTCAAAAGAAGATAGAGACCATCAGGTATTTAGATATAATCAATTTGATAATATTAGCTCACTAGACCCCGCCTTTGCAAGAAATGTAGCCAATATATGGTCTGCAAACCAGTTATTTAACGGATTAGTGCAATTAGACGATTCTTTACACGTACAGCCTGATATTGCAAAATACTGGGATATTTCTGAAGACAATCTTACCTATACTTTTTTTCTTAGAAATGACGTAAAGTTTCATAAACACTCACAATTCAAAACAAAGGACAGTACCCGAATAGTAACTGCAGAAGATTTTAAATATAGCTTTGATAGACTTATTGATCCAAAAGTTGCTTCTCCCGGAAATTGGGTACTAAAAAATGTTCAGGTATATGAAGCCAAGAATGACACAATATTCAGGATTAAATTAAAAAAGCCCTTACCAGCTTTTTTAGGACTAATGAGTATGCGTTACTGCTCTGTTGTTCCAAAAGAAGTTGTTGAATTTTACGGAAATGGTTTCAGATCAAACCCTATAGGTACAGGACCTTTTAAATTCAAATTATGGGAAGAGAATGTAAAATTAGTATTTCTTAGAAACGAACTTTACTTTGAAAAAGATGAAAAAGGAAAGCAATTACCCTATCTAGAAGCTGTTGCTATTACTTTTTTACCGGAGAAACAAAGTGAATTTTTACAATTTGCTAAAGGTAATATTGATCTACTCAACAGTCTGGATGCATCCTACAAAGATGAGCTACTTACACCAACCGGAAAACTAAGAGAACAATATAAAGATCGAATAAATATTTCTAAAGGACCTTATTTAAACTCAGAGTATCTGGGATTTTATCTTGATGGAGATACAGAAGAAGTAAAGTCAATATTACTTAGAAAGGCCGTAAATCACGGTTTTGATAGAGAGAAAATGATTACGTATCTCAAAAATGGAATCGGAACACCAGCTATAAACGGGTTCATCCCGAAAGGTTTACCTGGTTTTGACAATATACCCGGTTATGACTATAACCCCGAGAAATCTAGAAAACTAATTAAGCAATATATTAAAGAAACAGGAAATTCAAACCCTACACTAAGAATTGCCACAGATGGTAACTATCAAAGTATCTGTGAATTTATCCAGCGAGAGTTGGAAAAAGTTGGACTCAATATTATTGTGGATGTTATGGCACCGGCTACAATACGTAAGAAGAAATGGGGCGGTGAGTTAGATACTTTTAGAGCTAGTTGGATAGCCGATTATCCCGATGCAGAAAATTTTCTGTCTCCATATTACAGTAAAAACCACACTCCTAACGGACCAAACTATACTCACTTTTCAAATGAAGTTTTTGATCAGCTTTATGAAGAAAGTTTTCTGATAAAGGATACTAAATTACGTGAAAAACAGTATGCAAAAATGGATTCAATTATTGTAGCTCACGCTCCTATTGTTCCTTTATATTATGATGAAGTGGTTCGATTTACTCAAAAAAATGTAAGAGGACTAACTAATAATCCTCAGAATTTCTTGATCCTAAAACGTGTTTGGAAGGAGAAAGTAAAGTGATTTTTTTAGTTATTTCAAAAAATTAACACACTTCGTCGTCTATTAACGTCTTTTAATCGATTATTTCCCTATATTCGCCGTTAATTCTTATAACAGCATACTAACATTTTATAATTAACCCAAATCCTATGAAAAAAGTTATACTATGCCTAACAGCATCTGTTTTTTTAACAATTTTATCCTGTGGAGATGATGATTCTGCAATTGGATTAACTCCTGTCAATATTGATCCTTCAGAAGAAGTATTTTTAGATCCAACAGAAATATCTAAAAATCTAATTATTGATGGTGGATCAAGAATAACTGGAAATGCTCCTTCTTCTAATGGGAGTTTATCTTTTACGATTAATAAAGAGGAGCAATCTGCTTTTCAAAAGAATGGTTTCAGCATTTTATTAAATGCTCCAACTAACTACGCAGGATCATATATACAGATAAAAAATGAGGACGGAACACTCGCACCTGATTACTGGGATGTACCGGTAGGAGTAAAATCTTCTAAATCAAATCATAAGAAAAGAAAGGTTTCGAACAAAAATAATGATGGAGATATAGAAATCGATGTTGATTTTGAAGATAGTGTTACAGCAGGTCGATTCTGCTATGTAATATGTATCTATGATGAAGAAGGAAATATTAGTCCAGCTGAAGAAATCTGTGTAGAAGTTGAAGCTTGGGGAGGAAATCCTAATTTGATTGGTACTTGGAACTATACCAAGCAAGTCGCTAACGGAATAACAACTCCAGTAGGAGAAATTAATTTTTGTGAAAGTCCAGGCTTTATAAATTGTAATAACCAAGAAACATTAATTGTTCCAGAAGATAAAGGATGGTGCTATGCTTCGACTGAAATAAAGTTAGAGTTAAATGCAGATGGTACATACGTGATAAATGATTTTCAATTTCAAAAACAAAGCTTCATCTTTGATCAAAGCATATCTACATGCACAATAGTAAATGAAACTGTAAATGATGAGTTCGGTTCCAAAGAAACATCTAAAGGATATTGGGCCTATAATGAAGAAAAAGAAGAGATAATCCTCATAGAATTTGAAAACACAACTTTTTACTTTGATGATAATTTTGAAGATAGTTATACCGAAGAGTTTGGAGAACTACATCAAATGAGTGGATTCTCTTTACTTAATGGTTCTAGTCTAGTAATTAGTGGTTTGGATTATGATTTTACTAATGTTACAGAATATCATTTTACCAAATAAACTCTAAAACCAATTGCGTACTAAAAAAATCTTAACCTAAATTAATACAACATCACCTATTATTAAACAATAGGTGATGTTTTTATTTTACCACTAATAACTCTTTCTCCACTCCTTGGTTTCTTCAAAAACGTGTTCCAGAATCTTTTCATCCTGTTCTGTGAATTCTATATTTCTTCGAGACATTACCACTTTAGCTACTTCAAAAGCTTTTTTGGTTAGATATGTGGTAAAACCACCACTTCCTCCCCAACTATAACTTGGCACAAAATTACGAGGAAAACCACTACCAAAAATATTTGCATTCACTCCAATAACAGTTCCTGTATTAAACATCGTATTGATTCCACATTTAGAATGATCACCCATCATTAGACCACAGAATTGTAATCCGGTCTTAGCAAAACCTTGGGTTTCATAACTCCATAAACGTACAGGAGCATAGTTGTTTTTTAGGTTGGAAGTATTAGTATCCGCGCCAAGATTACACCATTCACCTAATACCGAGTTACCCAAAAAACCATCGTGACCTTTATTAGAACACCCAAAAATCACTGAGTTATTCACCTCTCCTCCTACCTTAGAATATGGGCCCACAGTAGTTCCGCCATAGATTTTGGCTCCCATTTTTATAGTTGCGTAATCACACAGCACAAACGGCCCTCTAATAATACTCCCCTCCATGATTTCTGCATCCTTACCAATATATATAGGGCCACCACTAGCATTAAGCGTTACAAACTCCAGTTTAGCACCTTCTTCAAGGAAAATATTTTCTGCAGCTATGATGTTATTACTATCCGGAATAGCTTGGCTTTTCCTACCTTTAGTCAATAGTTCAAAATCTTCTTGGATAGCTCGTTCATTTTTTGAAAAAATATCCCAGGTATTTTTCACATTAAAAACATCATAGTCATATTGAATAACATCATAGGTATCAAAATCAACTTCTTGTCCTTCTTTTACATAAAATGCGATAGGTTCATCCTGATAAAAAACCGCTTGCTCCGGCTGTAAGTTTTTTACCATCTCTACAAGATTAGCAGTAGGTAGGTATGATGCATTGAGCATCACATTTTCTTCTAACTCTACCATCGGAAACTTTTCACTCAGATAATCTTCTGTAACCGTAGATGTTGTAGATCCTAAATATTTTTCCCACTTTTCTCGTATTGTTAGAATTCCTATGCGGATTTCAGCAACCGGTCTGGTATATGTAAACGGTAATAATGAGTCACGTGAAACTCCATCAAAAAGAATATAATTCATAGCCCTATTATTATATTTTGTGATTTGGTTCAAAAGTACAGTAAGTAGTAATAACAAAAAAGCCTTTCCGTAAAGAAAGGCTTTAGATTAAAATCTTAATACCAAATTACTTTTTGAATTTAGCATATTTATTTTTAAACTTGTCGATACGTCCTGCAGTATCGATAAGTTTTGATTTACCAGTGTAAAATGGATGAGAAGCTCTAGAAATTTCCAACTTCACTAACGGATACTCAACACCATCAACATCGATAGTCTCTTTAGTATTCGCAGTAGACTTAGTTAAAAACACTTCGTCATTTGACATATCTTTAAAAGCTACTAATCTATAATTTTCTGGGTGAATACCTTTTCTCATCGTATTAATCTTTTCGTTTTTCGAGGTGCAAATTTAAGACTTATTTTTTAATTACAAAACATTTAGAAATAAAGAAATACATTTTATTTAAGTATTCTATAAATAATTATAATGTTAGTAAAATCCATATAAGAGTTCATCACTGCTTAACACCTTCATCATTAGCTACTTCTTGGGCTCGTCTGAACCAATCCCAAATGGAACAAGCAAGGCTACTGATACTACAATCAGATGACCTCTTCTGAAGATTACTTCCTACACCTAATATTAGATATTCATACTGATCCGCAATACGAGTAAATTCTTCACCTGTCATATTCATAGCCTCGAGTTGATAATATAAATCCAAAAAGGTTTGTGATTGATCTCCTAAAAACTCCAAAAACAAAGCTTCTATATCTGATCCATTTAGGTTATCGGTAGCAGTTTTTTGAAGTAAGGACTTTTGAAATTGTTCGAACTTGCCTGTTTTAATGACACTTTTATTCAACTCAATTAAAGTTTTCTTAACAAGAAATTCCTTTTCTTCCTGAGAGATTCCAACGTCTTCATCCTTAGAACAGGATGACAAACCTACAAAGGTTATAATAGATAATAAAAGTAATAATTTTTTCATGCGTGATTTTTTTAGTTATATGTTATACAATTTTAAAAATTGGGGTGTTTCAACACTAATTTTAAAATTTATTTTTTAAAGAAACTTACTCCTAAATCACAATATTCCAACATTTTAACCACTACTACCCAAATTGAGTAAATCCCCATATTTTATGATGCCTTAGACCATATAAGTCTTACGGAAAAACCGTAAAATTTTGTTAAATATACGATAAAAACATGAATTATCCCGATAAAATGCTATTTTTTTTGACAACTGTAACATTTTTTTATATTTGTATACTTATGGTTTAATTACAACCAAAAAATATATTTATACATGGCTGAAACTACTATTTCTACCAAAAAACATATCCTAACCTATGGAGTAATTCTTGGTTTTATTTGGGTTATTTATGGTTTTCTTCGCCATATAACAGATAATGGAACTACAATACATTGGGGGTTTTCTATTTTTGAATTATCTCTGTATATAGGGTTTATATTTTATAGTATTTATAAATACAAATCCAAAAATGATGGTTTTTTAACCTTATGGCAAGCATTAAAAGTAGGATTTGGAATTGTTTTAATCAGCGTCGTTATGCAAACAACTTGGGATATTTTTTTGGTAAAAGTAGTTTCTCCAGAAACCATCCAAGAAATTATTAATTCGACAGATAAGCTACCAGCAAAAGAATTACAAGAATCTAACAAAACTGCAAACAAAGAGAACAACTATCTAATTAATATTTTTGGTTTAGTTTTTAATTTAGTATTAGGGACTATTATCGCACTTTTTGCAGGTGCTATTATGCAGAAAAACAAGGATCCATTTGAATAACCTAAAATCTCCTTTTTCTATTTAATTTTCTTTTTTAACAAACAAGTGTAACAATTTGGTACATTTGTGTACTTATGGTTTATAACTAACCAAAATATCATTAATTATGGAAAATACTGCTTCATCAAAAAAACATATTATAAATTATGGATTGCTTCTTGGAATTTTATCCGTAGGACTTGGAGTTGTAATATACGTTACTAATAGCTATACAGAGCAGAATTGGGTACACTCTCTAATTGGTTTTGTAATATTGATAGGAACCATTATGTATGGATTAACTGCCTTTAAAAAAGCTAATGAAGGATACATTACTCTGGGAGAAGCTTTAAAAATTGGAGTAGGTATTTCGTTAATTGGAGGAATCGTAGGAGTCATATGGACAATTCTACTCATGAATGTTATTGAACCGGATATGGTTAACCAGATAACAGAAGCTCAGCGTACCCAAATGATCGAACGTTTTCCGGATATGCCAGAAGAACAATTGAATCAAAGTATCGAAATGGCTGCAAAATTCACATCTCCATATATTATTTCTGCTTTTGCATTAATTGGTAACCTTTTCTTTGGGTTTATCATTTCATTAATTGGAGGGTTAATTATTCAAAAGAAGAAGGATTTATTTTAATATTATATGAATATATCTGTTGTCATACCACTGCTCAATGAGCAGGAATCGCTTAATGAATTATATAATTGGATTGCAAAAGTTATGCAATCCAATTCCTTTTCTTATGAAATCTTATTTATTGATGATGGTAGTGATGACGGATCTTGGGATACGATCAAAGAACTATCTCAAACAGATCAAAACGTAAAAGGAATTCGTTTTCTTAAAAACTTTGGTAAATCTCAAGCATTACATGCCGGTTTTAAAGCTGCTCAGGGAGATGTTATTATCACTATGGATGCCGATCTGCAGGATAATCCAGAAGAAATCCCAGAGATGTATGATCTTATTACTAAAGGAGGTTTTGATCTGATTTCCGGTTGGAAAAAGAAGCGATATGATTCTGTTATTGCCAAAAACCTTCCGTCAAAACTATTTAACGCAGCTGCACGAAGAACTTCCGGAGTAAAATTACACGACTTTAATTGTGGGTTAAAAGCTTATAAAAACCTTGTCGTTAAAAATATAGATGTACACGGAGAGATGCATCGGTATATTCCTGTCCTAGCTAAAAATGCAGGTTTTTCTAAGATTGGGGAGAAAGTGGTTCTGCATCAAGCTCGTAAATATGGTAAAACCAAATTCGGAATGAGCCGATTTATTAATGGTTTCCTTGATTTAGTAACCATATGGTTTATGTCTCGTTTTGGTAAAAGACCGATGCATTTTTTTGGATTAATTGGAACCATTTTATTTATAGTGGGCTTAGGTTTTTCATTATACCTGGGAATTGATAAATTGTTCATAGAAATAAAAGGACGATTAATTGCGGAGCGTCCTGAATTCTATATAGCACTAACTTCCATGATCTTAGGGACTCAGTTTTTTCTTGCAGGATTTCTTGGTGAAATTATTTTAACCAGCAAACGTAATAAGGAAAGATACAATATAGCTGAAACTATAGAATAGTATTCTGGATTTTGATTAAACCCTTCAATATATCTGAACTAGTATTTTCAATAAAGTTAATATCATATATCTACAATCAATATTGAAAATATATTATTTTTGTAGTTAAAATCACGCGCATGCAAATCACAGATTCTAGTATAAAAAATAAAGTAGAAGAATGGTTAACACCAGTTTTTGATCAGGATACCCAAAAAGAAATTCAAAAGTTACAAAGTAGTCCAGAAGATCTAAAAGAAAGTTTTTATAAAGACTTAGAATTTGGTACCGGAGGTATGCGCGGTGTAATGGGTGTAGGCACTAACAGAATTAATAAATATACCTTAGGAAAAAGTACTCAAGGACTAAGTAATTATCTTCTTAAACAATTCTCAGAAGAACAGCCAAAAGCTGTAATTGCTTATGATTGCAGAAATAATAGTGATACACTTGCCAAAATAGTGGCCGATGTATTTTCTGCTAACGGAATTAAAGTTTTTCTTTTTTCCAGCCTACGTCCTACCCCGGAATTATCATTTGCGGTAAAAGAATTGGATTGTCATTGTGGTATTGTATTAACCGCTAGTCATAACCCCCCCGAGTATAATGGTTATAAAGTATATTGGCAAGATGGTGGACAATTAGTACCGCCACAAGATGGGGAAATTATTGCAGAAATAAATTCATTACAATATGCTGATGTCAAATTCGAAACAAATTCAGAACTGATACAATATATTGATAAAGAAATTGATACAGTTTTTATTGAACAAAGTGTAAAAAACGGAAGCTTTGCAGCTACTCAGGAAGCCAAAGATAATACGACTATCGTTTTCACATCATTACATGGAACATCAATCACTGCAGTACCGGAAACCTTAGAAAAAGCCGGGTATACTAATGTTCATATCGTAAAAGAACAGGCAGAACCAGATGGTAATTTTCCAACTGTAAAATCACCAAACCCTGAGGAACCGGAAGCCTTAGCAATGGCAATGGAACTTGCTAAAGAGGTAAATGCCGATATTGTTATTGGAACAGATCCGGATTGCGATCGATTAGGAATTGCGGTTCGAAATAATAAGGGAGAACTACAATTATTAAATGGAAACCAGACCATGATTGTGATGACTTGGTTTCTTTTAGAATATTACAAAACCAAAAAAGGCCTTAACGGCAATGAATTTATAGCTTCTACAATAGTTTCTACACCTATGATGAAAACTCTATCAGAAGCTTATAATGTAGAATATAAAGAGGTTCTTACAGGCTTTAAATGGATTGCAAAGTTGATCAAAGATTTCCCAGAAAAACATTTTATCGGAGGAGGTGAAGAAAGTTTTGGGTTTATGGTTGGAGATTTTGTTAGAGATAAAGACGCAGTAACCTCTACCCTATTGGCCTGCGAAATTGTTGCGTATACCAAAGCAAATAAAAGTTCTTTTTATAATAAACTCATAGAATTATATACAGATCACGGTTTTTATAAAGAAAATCTGGTTTCTCTAGTCAAGAAAGGCATTGATGGAGCAGCTGAGATCAAACAAACTATGATAGATCTTAGAGAGAACCCTCCAAAAGAATTAAATGGAGAACAAATAGTATTAATAGAGGATTACCAAACCAGCATTGCCAAAAATCTTCAAGATCATACAGAGTCTACAATTGATATTCCTAAATCCAACGTTTTAATATTCTATACAGAATTAGGAAGTAAAATTGCAGCCAGACCAAGTGGTACTGAACCAAAAATAAAATTCTACATCAGTGTACAAGAACCATTAAAATCTGTTATAAATTTTGAAACAATCAATGAATTATTGGATAAGAAGATAATCTTAATTAAAAAAGATCTAAAACTAGTATAAATACATTGTAGAACTTTTATTACTAGAATTAATTTGATAATTCAAATATTAACAAAACTCTTTTATCCAAATAAAGATTGTTTAGGATTTTATATAACAAACTTCTTAAAAGTGAAATAAAGTAATCTATAACACAAAAGCCCTATAAAACTCAGAAATAGTCGACATAATACCATGTGTTAAAATTAAAAGTCGCCCCAAGGACAGAGATACCTGTAATCAATACGTCGGTTAAACCAAAATCCCTGCTAGATATTGAAGTAAGTCCAACAAATAACTAAGTAATTCAACTAAATATCTGCATACTAATTAGTATGCAAATCAACATATTATAAACAAAAAAGAGCGCTTTCGCACTCTTTTTCTTCACACAAATCATTTTAATTTAAGGGCTTATTCTAAAATTAAAACTCACTTTTATTAAAAACTTTCATTTTGGGGAAAATGAAAGAGTTAACTCATTATTACGGTGTAAAGATACTACTATTTTTAAACTCAACAAGGCTTTTTAAGTACTTTATCGAAAAAAAATGTTTTTTACCATTAAAAAACAACAAAAATAAATACTTAGTAATACAAAACTTACATCTGACACAATAATGTAAAATAAAAAAGAGTGCTTTCGCACTCTCTTTCTTCACACAAATCATCTTAATTTAGGGGCTTATTCTAAAATTAAAACTCACTTTTATTAAAAACTTTCATCTTGGGGAAATGAAAGCGCTAACTCATTATTACGATGTAAAGATACTATATATTTTTAATAAACCAAATAAAAATCGTTTTTTATCTAAAAAAAAAGCATTTAATCATTAAAAAAACGTTTTTAAACTAAATATTGTAGTAAAAAACTTACAAATATTTAGATTTATAATTTCACTCAACTAAAAATTCCCTGCAGTAAACCTAGAAACAGTATAAACAAAAAAGAGTGCCTCCGCACTCTTTTTCTTCACACAAATCATCTTAATTTTTAGGGCTTAACTAAAATTAAAATTCAACTTTTAAAAAACTTTCATCTTGGGGAGAATGAAAGTACAAACTCATTTTCACGATGTAAAGATACTACAATTTTTCAATTCTCAAAGCAAAAACTGCATTTTATCGTTAAAAATAATATTTTAACAATAATAAAATATAAATAAATTATATTTATGTAGTCTTTTTCTTACTTAATAATTATTTATATTTATGTTTCGGAAAGTATTATAAAAATAAAAAAGAGCGCTTTCGCACTCTTTTTCTTCACACAAATCATCTTAATTTAGGGGCTTATTCTAAAATTAAAACTCACTTTTATTAAAAACTTTCATCTTGGGGGAAATGAAAGCGCTAACTCATTATTACGATGTAAAGATACCATTTTTTTTTAATCCACCAAATAAATATTGCTTTTTATCTAAAATATATTGTTTTTAATCTTATTTTTAACATTTATTCCTACAATATTCTTACAAATAAGTCATTTGCACATATTTTTTCCTCTTAATTAAACCTTTTTTAATTACATTAGTCTAATCCATATGAAGAAAACATTTTCTAACTCTAAATAATACTTTTTAGCTTTTGAAAATAACAGAAGAGTACTTACTTAAGGATTTGCAATCTGATGATAATATCAATATTGCTTTCAGCAAACTTGTATCAATATATAAGGAGCGCTTGTATTGGCATATCAGAAATATGGTAAAAAACCATGAAGACACTGATGATATCTTACAAAATGTATTTATAAAAGTGTATAAGAATATAAAAAAATTTAAAGGTGATAGTAAACTATATTCCTGGTTGTACCGTATTGCAACCAATGAATCCATTACTTTTCTGAATCAAAAAGCAAAGAAATATAAAATAAGTAATGAAGAACTAAGTATGCGATTGATCCAAAACCTGGAAGCCGACGTATATTATGAAGGAGATGAAATACAATTGAAACTTCAAAAAGCAATTGCTACCCTTCCTCAAAAACAACAGCAAGTATTTAATATGAAGTATTTTCAGGAGTTAAAATACAAAGAAATCTCAGAGATATTAGAAACTAGCGAAGGGGCTCTAAAAGCTTCTTATCATTTAGCTTCTAAAAAAATTGAAGAATTTTTAAAATCTAATTAAACCTTTTTACATTTGACAAGTCCTATTAGTAGTGAAAAAAGATAATTTACATACAAACGATAATGGGTTTAAAATACCTGAAGGTTACTTTGATAATTTCGAAAAGAAATTAATGAATCACATAGATGCTGATATGTCAAAAAATACTTCTGAAACTGGTTTCAAAGTTCCTGATGACTATTTCGAATCTTTAGAGGATGGTTTGTTTCAAAAGATAAGTAATGAAAAACCAAAGGGTAAGGTAATTTCTTTGTTTTCTAAGCGAAATATTTTTTATTTCTCTGGTATTGCTGCAATGATAGCTATTATATTCTCAGTAGTCGTTACCAAACAATCGGATTCTCTTGATTTCAATACCCTTGCAATTGCAGATATTCAGGCATATTATGATGAAGGAAATATTGAACTTAGTAGTATAGAAATAGCTTCTTTATTAGAGGAAGAGGTAAATTACTTAAGTCCCTTTGAAGAAAAATCTATTAGTGATGATGCTCTTTTAGAATACTTATCTGATGAAGATTTAGATGATGAAATTATATTTAGTGAATAAAATGAACTTTATGAAAAATATACTATTACTTATATGTATCACTTTTACTCTTCAGATTTATGCTCAAAAAGGGCAAAGAGAAAAGGTAAAAGCTTTTAAGGTTGCTTATATTACAGAACAATTAGATTTAAGCAGTAAAGAAGCTCAACAATTCTGGCCTATTTATAATGAACACCAGGAAACAGTCGAAAATCTTAAGAAAGAAGAACGTAAACTTATAAGATCTCTAAAAGACGCTAATAACGGTCCTGATGGATTAAGTGATAAGCAAGCTGGAGATTTTTTAGATAATTATCTGGATGCCGAAGATAAAAAAGCACAATCGAGAAAGAAACTAATTATTGACTTACAAAAAGTTTTATCAAATAAAAAGATACTAAAACTCATAAAAGCGGAAACAGATTTTAATAAACGTCTTATGCAACAATTACGAGAAAGACGAATGCGAAAGTACTAATTAAATCACCGTAAAAGAGGCTTATCAAAAAGCCTCTTTTTTTTATTTAAATACTAGTTTTGCAATTCTATTTTTACCTGCTGCAATAGCAGTACTATCATTAATAAACCTCAAGGTATAAAACGATTCTTTACTTAACTCCTTCCAATGTTCTCCATAATCATTAGAGATGGAAATTCCTGTAAACCCAACAGCTATCATTTCTTTAGCTCCGGAATGAGGAATATATCTAATACAACTCTTATACCCCGGTGTAACTCCATCAGCTATTAACTTCCAGGTTTTTCCTCCATCATTAGTAATTACTTTATTGGCAGAATTACTATCTGGTTTTGTATAATCTCCTCCAAATATGACTCCATTAACTTCGTCATAAAAATCAACAGAATATGCTCCTGATGTTGGTGTTCCTTGAATAATCGGAGTTTCAAAAACCTCCCATGTATTTCCTTTATCAGCAGAATAAAAAACCCTGGATTTCAAACCTCCTGTTACAATCCAAGCCTTATTACCAATTATAGAAATATTACCATTGCTCGCTGCAAATGCAGCTTCTCCTTCAATAGTTTTGGGTAAGTTATCACAGGAAACCTTATTCCAACGCTCTCCTCCATCTCTAGTAATAATAATTGATAAACAACCTTCAGTAGGATCGCCCATAGCAATACCTTCTCTATCATTCCAAAAAGCCATTGAGTCATAAAATGCCTTCTCATGCTTTTCGGTATATACTAATTTCACCTTTCCTGACTGTTTATTAATTTTATATAACAATGCAGGTGATTCTATACTCATTACAAAAAAATCTGTTTCAGTATTTGCTACTGCCCTAAAACTTGGTTTTTTATCTTCAAAATTGAGAATCCCTTTTTTCTTCTTAGTAAAAAATGAGTACAATGGATTTCCATTTTTAAAATCTTTATTAAATTCAAAATAACCATATTTACCATTAGTACCTGTATATATCATCAAATTTTCATCAACCGCTATCGCTCTAATACTAATAGAGTCCTGAAAAATGGTATCAACCTTAACCTTAGAAAAATTATGCTCAATTACTTTTTCTTTAGTACAAGAAACAAAAAATGAAATCACAAATACGATATAGAATATCCTCATTCTTAATAATTTTGATCAAATATAGCAGTATTTTATAACAATAAATTACCTTTGCACTCCTTTAAAAATTAATAGGATGCGTTTACATAGAAATCTGGTTTTTGCGGTAATTGATGGACTACATGAGATATTTAATGAAGGTGATTATGCAGATAAGGTTGTTCAAAAATTATTAAAAAGAGATAAAAGATGGGGGTCTCGAGATCGCAGTTTCATAGCAGAAACAGTATATGAAATTGTACGCTGGAAACGTCTTTATGCAGAAATTGCAGAAGTAAAAGAACCTTTCTCCAGAGAAAAACTATGGCGGCTATTCGCGGTATGGGCAACCTTAAGAGGAATCATACTGCCAGATTGGAAACAAATTGCTCCTACTCCTACTAGACGTATCAAAGGCAAGTTTGATGAATTGAGCAAAATTAGAAAGTTCAGAGAATCAATTCCTGATTGGATGGATGATCTTGGCGAAAAAGAGCTCAAGAAACAATGGGATAAAGAGATTAGCGCTTTAAACCAACAAGCCCCTGTTGTGCTACGCGCCAATACATTAAAAAGTACGAGAGATAAAGTTAGAGGTCTACTCGAAGACGAAAATATAGATACAGAATTTGTAAAAGGGTATCCTGATGCTCTTCAACTAACAGAAAGAGCAAATGTATTTTCTACGGAAGCATTCAAAAATGGTTTATTCGAAGTGCAAGATGGTTCTTCTCAACTAGTTGCAGAGTTTTTGGATGTTCAACCTGGCCAACGAGTTGTGGACACCTGTGCCGGTGCCGGTGGAAAAACACTACATCTAGCTGCATTAATGCAAAACAAAGGACAAATTATTGCTATGGATATCTATGGCAATAAACTCAAAGAACTTAAAAGAAGAGCTAGAAGAGCTGGTGCACATAATATCGAACCAAGAGTAATAGAAAGCACAAAGGATATAAAAAAACTATATGGCAAAGCTGATAGAGTACTAATAGATGCTCCATGCAGCGGTTTAGGCGTTTTACGTCGTAACCCTGATGCTAAATGGAAACTTCAACCAGAATTTCTGGATACCATTAGAAAAACACAAGCCGAAATATTAGAAAGTTATGCAAAAATGGTAAAACCAGGAGGAAAACTGGTATATGCTACTTGCTCTATTTTACCTTCTGAGAATCAAAATCAAGTTAAAGATTTCTTAACCTCAGAGATCGGTAAGAATTTTACTTTTACAAAAGACAAAAAAATACTGTCACATGAATCCGGTTTTGATGGATTTTATATGGCAAAATTGGAACGTAAACTATAACTAAAAGGAAAATTGTATTTAAAATGAAAACTCAACTACTCACATTATTATTTTTAACTAGTTTTATTGGCCTTGCTCAAGTACCAGCCAACTACTACGATTCAGCTGATGGATTGACCGGATATACATTAAAGACTGAATTAAAAAACATTATCTCTACCGGTCATGTCGATCAAGGTTACGGAGCATTGTATACTGCCTATCAAACAACAGACAATGATACTTATTTTGAAAATGACAATTCAGTTTTGGATATGTATTCTGAAAATCCTGCAGGAGTAGATTCATATAATTATGCCCACGATACTAATGGGGGTACAGATCCTGGGGATGCTTGTGGAGGTTCTGGATTTAGCATGGAAGGAGATTGTTATAATAGAGAACATTTATTTCCTCAAGGTTTTTTCAACAGTATAAATCCAATGAGAACAGATGTTCATCATGTAATTCCTTCTGATGGATATGTTAATGGTCTTAGAAGTAACTTCCCATTTGGAGAAGTTACCACTGCTACAGAAACATCAGACAACGGCTCAAAACTTGGGAGTAATACTTTTCCTGGCTATGTAGGGACTGTCTTCGAACCTATTGATGAGTTCAAAGGTGATATTGCAAGATGTTTACTATATTTTGCAACTAGATATGAAGATGAAGCTGTTAACGCTCCTACAGATGGTAGCGGAACTTGGGATCCACATACAGCTACAAATAATCCAATGGATGGATCTACAGATCAATTTTATGAGAGCTGGTTTATCAATCTTTTGATTTCCTGGCATAATGCAGACCCTGTATCTCAAAAAGAATTAGATAGAAATGATGCATCATATAACTTTCAGGGTAACGCGAATCCATTTATCAATCATCCCGAATATGTAGAAATGATATGGACGGCAACACCTCCTGATACTGAAGCTCCTACAGTCCCTAGCAATATTATAGTTTCTAATGAAGCCTCTACCTCTATTGATGTTTCTTGGACATCTTCCACTGACAATGTAGAAGTACTCAACTATGATATTTATGTAGATGGAGTTTACAATGCTACCACTACTTCTAATTCTACAACCGTTGTTAGTCTGACTCCAGAAACTACCTACTCATTTTCTGTTTTGGCAAGAGATACATCTGGGAATACTTCTACTCTAAGTACTTCAGTAAATGGAACTACATTAATCAATAATATTATTATCGAGGAAAATTTTGAAAATTGTGCTACAGTATCAGCCAATTTCACAGCATATGACGAAGCCAGTGATAAAAGTTGGACATGTGAAACTTCGTTTGGACAAAATAACTCTGGAGCTTATCAGATGAATGGTTTTCTAGAAGATGTAGCTAGTAGAGATTGGCTAATAACTACTAATAGCTTTGATTTTGATGCTTCTGGCACAGAATTACTAAGTTTTTATTTAGATTATCGTTTTGGTTCAACCATATTAGAATTAGTATACTCAAATAATTATTCTGGTACAGGAGATCCTACCGCTGCAACATGGATCAATGTCCCTAATATTACAATTCCTACAGACATATCTAATAGTGTAGAAAAGGAAGTTTTCTTCGAAAATATTGATATAAGTAGTATTTCAGGAACAGTACATTTTGCTTTCAAATATTATTCAAATGGATCGCCCACTCGATGGACTGTAGATAGTTTTAAAATAATTGATGCTTCAGTATTATCTACTCCTGATATATCAGAAGAGTCATTCTCCATCTACCCTAACCCATCTAACGGAACCATATTTATTAATGCAAAAAATGTTACTGAAAACATAGAAGTTAGGTTGTTTGATATTACAGGAAAGTTAATATTGATTACTGATATCTCACCTACAAAAGAAAACACAATGTTAGTTGATTTACCAAAAGGGATGTTACTTCTCGAATTATCAACTCCACAAAAAAGCATACTTAGAAAAGTAATCATTAAATAAATTATAAAAGCGGCTTCGGTCGCTTTTTTATTGTTCAAAATTCAGTGAATAACTCTAGTATTCTACTATTGATTTATATCAAATATTATATAGAAAAATAGTAAATTTGCTGCTTGTTCAACACAACACAATTATCCAAAAAATGATCCATTTCTTCGGAAACCAAAACGAGAAAGTATTTGCAGTACAGACAACCAATGAAATCTCGTCAGAAAACATCAAAAAGTTAACCTGGTTATTCGGCAACCAACCTAAAATATCCTCGGCGTCTATTGACGCTTTTTTTGTTGGTCCGCGAGCCGCAATGATCACTCCTTGGAGTACCAATGCAGTTGAGATTACTCAGAACATGGGGGTCGAAGGAATTATTCGTATCGAAGAATTTCAAGCTGTAAAAAATGATTTTACAGCTTTTGATCCTATGCTTTCACAAAAGTATCAAGGCTTAAATCAAGATATTTATACTATAGATATTGAACCGGAAGCCATTTTGGAAATTAATGATATTGCAGCTTATAACAAACAAGAAGGCTTAGCATTAAGCGATGAAGAAATCCAATATCTTGAAGGTGTTGCTGAAAAAATAGGTAGAAAACTTACCGATTCTGAAGTATTTGGTTTTTCTCAGGTAAACTCGGAGCATTGTAGGCATAAAATATTCAATGGCACATTTGTAATTGATGGAGAAGAACAACCTACTTCCCTATTCAAACTGATTAAAAAGACTTCAGAAACTCATCCTAATGATATTGTTTCTGCATATAAAGATAATGTAGCTTTTATAAAAGGTCCAAAAGCGACTCAATTTGCACCAAAACGTGCTGATAAACCTGATTTTTATCAAGAAACTGAGTTCGAAAGTGTTATTTCGCTTAAAGCGGAAACTCACAATTTTCCAACTACAGTAGAACCATTTAATGGAGCTGCTACCGGTTCAGGTGGTGAGATCAGAGATCGATTAGCCGGAGGAAAAGGCTCTTTACCATTAGCAGGAACTGCAGTGTATATGACTTCTTACTCTAGATTAGAAGATAATCGTCCTTGGGAAGAAGCTATGGAAGAAAGAGATTGGTTATACCAAACTCCAATGGATATTTTGATCAAAGCATCTAATGGTGCATCAGATTTCGGGAATAAATTTGGACAACCACTAATTACAGGATCTGTACTAACTTTTGAACATGAAGAGGCTGCTCGTAAACTCGGTTTTGACAAGGTAATCATGCAAGCCGGAGGAATCGGATACGGAAAAGCCAAGCAAGCTATCAAGGATAAACCTGAAGCAGGAGATAAAATTGTGATTCTCGGCGGTGAGAACTACCGTATTGGTATGGGTGGAGCTGCAGTGTCATCCGCTGATACTGGAGAATTCAGCAGTGGTATTGAATTAAATGCTATTCAACGTTCTAATCCCGAAATGCAAAAACGTGCTGCGAATGCAATCAGAGGTATGGTAGAGAGTGAAAAAAACACTATAGTTTCTATCCACGATCACGGAGCCGGTGGTCACCTAAATTGTCTATCCGAGCTAGTTGAAGAAACCGGAGGAAAAATTGATTTAGATAAATTACCTGTTGGTGATCCAACACTTTCAGCTAAAGAAATTATTGGTAATGAATCTCAGGAACGTATGGGATTAGTTATTAGCCAAAAAGATATTGATACCTTACAGCGTATTGCAGATCGCGAGCGTTCTCCAATGTATCAGGTTGGTGATGTAACAGGTGATGATAGATTTACTTTTGAATCAAAAACAAAAGGTGACAAACCAATGGACCTAGCTCTTGAAGATATGTTCGGGAGTTCTCCAAAAACGATAATGACTGACAAAACCATTAATCGTAATTATGCAGAAATCAACTATAACATAAACCATTTTAAAGAATATCTGAATAAGGTATTACAACTGGAAGCCGTAGCTTGTAAAGATTGGTTGACAAATAAAGTTGATCGATGTGTAGGTGGAAAAGTTGCCAAACAACAATGTGCGGGACCTCTGCAATTACCATTAAACAATTGTGGTGTAATGGCATTAGATTATACTTCCAAGGAAGGAATTGCTACTTCGATAGGGCACTCCCCTATTTCAGGATTAATTGATCCGGAAGCTGGAAGTAAAAATTCTATTACAGAAGCATTAACCAATATCATTTGGGCACCCCTTAAGGATGGATTGAAATCTATTTCTTTATCCGCTAACTGGATGTGGCCTTGTAAAAATGAAGGTGAAGATGCACGATTGTATAAAGCAGTGCAAGCGATTTCAGATTTTGCAATTGATTTAGGGATAAATGTTCCTACCGGAAAGGATTCTCTTTCTATGAAACAAAAATACCCTAATGAAGAAGTTATTGCTCCAGGGACTGTAATTATATCCGCTGCTGGTAACTGTAATGATATCAACAAAGTAATAGAACCTGTGCTTCAGAAAAATGGTGGAAATATTTATTATATCAATATATCTCAAGATAACTATAAGCTGGGAGGTTCTTCATTTGCGCAAATCACTAATAAAATCGGTACCGAAGCACCAAATGTAAAAAGTGCTGCAAACTTGAAGAAAACATTTGATATCATTCAGGATTTAATCAGAGAAGATAAAATTGTTGCAGGTCACGATGTAGCTTCAGGTGGTTTAGTAACCACATTATTAGAACTATGTTTTGCTGATATTAATCTTGGAGCTAATCTAGACCTGACTTTGATTGGAGAAGAAGATACTATTAAATTGCTTTTTGCAGAAAATTCCGGAATTGTTTTCCAAAGTACTGCCAATTCAGATATTGAAGCCATTTTATCTCAAAATGAAATTGAATTCTTTACTATTGGTAAGGTTTCGGAAAAAGGAACTTTACATATCAAAAATAATAGTGATGTATTTGACCTGAATATCGAAGAGTTTCGAAATACTTGGTACAAAACCTCATTTCTTTTAGATCAAAAGCAAACCGCTAATGATTTAGCCAAAGATCGTTTTGATAATTATGCAAATCAACCTTTACAATACGAATTTCCAAAGCACTTCACCGGAAAACTTCTTGTCACCTCGAGCGGAGTCGAGAGGCCAAAAGCTGCCATCATACGTGAAAAAGGAAGTAATTCTGAGCGCGAAATGGCTAATGCAATGTATTTAGCAGGTTTTGATGTAAAAGATGTGCATATGACTGATCTAATCTCTGGTCGCGAAACTTTAGAAGATATTCAATTTATTGGTGCAGTTGGAGGTTTCTCTAACAGCGATGTTTTAGGTTCTGCAAAAGGTTGGGCCGGCGCTTTCTTGTATAATGAAAAAGCAAACACTGCCCTTAAAAACTTCTTCAAAAGAGAAGATACGCTTTCTGTAGGAATCTGTAACGGTTGTCAATTATTTATGGAGCTAGAAGTGATCAATCCTGATCACAAAGTGCACGGAAAAATGCTTCATAATGATTCTCATAAACACGAAAGCGGATTTACATCAGTAAAAGTTCAGGAAAACGATTCTGTAATGCTCTCTACCTTAGCGGGAAGTACATTAGGTGTTTGGATTTCTCACGGAGAAGGTAAATTTAATTTACCAATGCCAGAAGATCAGTATCATATTGTCGCAAAATATGGATATGAAGGATATCCAGCCAACCCTAACGGATCTGATTATAACACAGCAATGATGTGCGATAAAACTGGTCGTCACTTAGTGACGATGCCACATATTGAGCGTTCAACATTCCAGTGGAACTGGGCGAATTATCCAAAAGGAAGGAAAGATGAAGTTTCACCATGGTTAGAAGCTTTTGTAAATGCCCGATTATGGATAGAGAACTATAAAAAATAATTTTTAGCCGAATTAGTATAAAAATGATTTTATAGATAGGTCAAAACTATTCTTTAGCCAAAAATCATAAAATATTGACGAGTTATTAAAAGATAGCTCGTTTTTTTATATATTAGAGTTGCGTATTATAAGATTTTTTATAATTTGCAAAACTATGCACGCATAGTATTATTTTTTACTCTAACGATATAGTTATTTAGAGTCAAAAATATTATTGAAAAATATCTAAAACAACTTATGACAACAATTACTAGACTATTTGATTTTCCACACTATCAATTAGAAAAATTTAATTTAGAAAAAGCTTTAGTAACAAAATATAATGGAGAATGGGTTGCCACTTCTTCCAAAGAATATGTTGAGAAAGCTAACCAAATTAGTCGAGGCTTATTAAAATTAGGAGTAAAACCAAATGATAAGATCGCAATAATCTCTTCTAACAATAGAACAGAATGGAATATCATGGATATAGGTGTTCTTCAAATCGGAGCCCAGGATGTACCTATTTACCCTACAATTTCTCAGGAAGATTATGAATACGTTCTTAATCATTCTGAGTCTGTATATTGTTTTGTATCTGACGAAGAGGTATGTCAAAAAGTAAAAAACATAAAAGATAAAGTACCTTCATTAAAAGAAGTATATTCTTTTAATGATATAGATGGTTGCAAAAGCTGGAATGAAGTATTAGAATTAGGAAAAGACGATAGCAATCAAGAAGAAGTAGAAAAAATAATGGCTTCTATTAAAGAAGAAGACCTTGCCACCTTAATATATACTTCAGGAACTACCGGAAGACCAAAAGGTGTGATGTTAAGTCATAAAAACATTGTGAGTAATGCTTTGGCTAGTTCTACCAGATTTCCACTAGAAAGTGGAAATAGTAAAGCTTTGAGTTTCTTACCGGTCTGTCACATATATGAGAGAATGACCATGTATTTTTATCAATATTGTGGTGTCTCAATTTACTTCGCAGAATCTCTGGAAACGATTAGTGATAATTTAAAAGAAGTAAAGCCGGATGTAATGACGGCAGTACCAAGATTGCTAGAGAAAGTATATGATAAAATTATTGCAAAAGGTGCTGATCTTACTGGTATAAAAAAGAAACTATTTTTCTGGGCAGTTGAATTAGGGCTACAATATGAACCCTACGGTGCTAATGGATGGTGGTATGAAAAGAAATTAGGAATCGCCAGAAAACTTATTTTTAGTAAATGGCAAGAAGCCCTGGGAAATAATATGAAAGTAATTGCATCAGGAAGTGCTGCTTTGCAACCCAGACTTGCTAGAGTATTTAATGCCGCAGGACTTCCGGTTATGGAAGGATACGGTCTTACTGAAACATCTCCTGTGATCTCAGTTAATGATGTAAGAAATAAAGGTTTTAAGATTGGAACCGTTGGAAAAATACTTCCTGAAACTGAGGTGAAAATTGCTAAAGATGGAGAAATTCTTGTCAAAGGTCCACAAGTGATGCAAGGATATTATAAAGATGAAGAAAAAACTAATGACGCTTTAAAGGACGGATATTTCCATACTGGTGATATCGGAGAAATTGATAGCGAAGGGTTTTTACGAATTACAGATCGTAAAAAAGAGATGTTCAAAACCTCAGGTGGTAAATATGTTGCTCCTCAATTGATAGAAAATGCCATGAAACAGTCTAGATTTATTGAACAAATTATGGTAATCGGAGAAGGAGAAAAAATGCCAGCAGCTTTTATTCAACCAAATTTTGAATTTTTAACAGAATGGGCAGAAAGAAAAGGAATCAGTATTGGCGGTTCTATGGAAGAAGTGATCAGTAATCAAACAGTTATCGATCGTTATCAAGAGGAAATAGATGAACACAATGAAAAGTTTGGAAAATGGGAGCGCGTTAAAAAATTCGAACTTACCGCCGATGAATGGAGTATTGATGCAGGGCACTTAACTCCCACTATGAAGCTTAGAAGAAAAATAATCAAAGAAAAATATTCAGCATTATATGCTAAAATTTATGGCTAATTCAAAGTACTGATTACAATTTTATAGTTTATAACCTTAACTATTAATCAGTAAACTCCTCATTTTATGGGGAGTTTTTTTATTAATTCAACATAAAAACGTAAATTACTTCAACTTTTCCTAATTTTTTATTCAATTTATTATGCATGCATAATAAATTTTCTTACCTTTACATTCATAATAAAGTTTTTGAATGAGGGAAAAAACAATTGATTATGCACTTCGTGCTACTTGGATGGCTGTAGCCAAAATGTATAACGAAGAAGCAAGTAAAAAAGGGAGTACAATGGCAACTGGATTTGCACTATTAAGTATAGATCCTGAAAATGGAACTCCATCCACTTCTCTAGGCCCTAAAATGGGAATGGAAGCCACGAGTTTATCGCGTACTTTGAAAACCATGGAAGAAAAAGGATTAATCTTTAGAAAGAAAAATCCAATGGATGGCCGTGGTGTGTTAATATACTTAACTCCTTTTGGAGTAGAAATGAGAAATTTTTCTAAAGAAGTTGTATTTACCTTTGATAGCACTGTAAGAAAGCATATTCCAAAGGAAAAGCTAGACACCTTCTTAGAGGTTTTTCAGATAATTAATGACCTTATTTCATCTAAGAAAATTTACACAAAACAAGAATCTATAACATCTTAACAACCCGAAGTTAAAAAATGAAAAGAATCATTAAGAAAGTTGCAGTCGTCGGCTCAGGAATTATGGGGTCGGGTATTGCCTGTCATTTTGCTAATATTGGTGTAGAAGTACTATTATTAGACATCGTTCCCAGAGAACTAAACGACAAAGAAAAAGCTAAAGGACTAACCCTAGAAGACAAGGTAGTCCGTAACCGATTGGTAAATGATTCACTTACCGCGGCTCTTAAATCCAAACCCTCTCCTATTTATCATCAGAAATTTGCAAATCGTATCACTACCGGAAATATGGAAGATGATATTGCTAAAGTTGCTGATGTAGATTGGATTATCGAAGTGGTTGTAGAAAGGCTTGATATTAAACAACAAGTTTTTGAAAATTTAGAAAAACATAGAACACCAGGTACTTTGATTACATCAAACACCTCTGGTATTCCTATAAAATTCATGAGTGAAGGTAGAAGCGAAGATTTCCAAAAGCATTTTTGTGGAACACACTTCTTTAACCCAGCTCGATACCTAAAATTATTCGAAATTATCCCTGGACCTCAGACTTCTCAGGAAGTTCTGGATTTCCTTAATGGATATGGAGAACAATATTTAGGTAAAACCTCTGTGATAGCTAAGGACACTCCTGCTTTTATTGGTAATAGGATAGGTATCTTTAGTATAATGAGTTTATTCCATATGGTAAAAGAAATGGGATTAACTATAGAAGAGGTTGATAAATTATCAGGGCCTGTTATTGGCCGTCCTAAATCTGCTACTTTCAGAACAGTTGATGTAGTGGGGTTAGATACTTTGGTACATGTTGCTAATGGTATTGCAGAAAACTGTCCTGATGACGAACGTCTTGAATTATTCAAGCTTCCGGCTTTCATCAATACTATGATGGAAAATAAATGGCTAGGAAGTAAAACCAAACAAGGGTTCTATAAGAAAAACGTTACTGCAGAAGGTAAAAAAGAAATTCTTTCTCTTGATTTAGATACTTTAGAGTATCGACCAAACAAAAGAGCATCATTTGCTACTTTAGAAATGACTAAAACCATTGATAAAGTTGTAGATCGTTTTAAAGTATTAGTATCAGGAAAAGACAAAGCTGGAGAGTTTTATCGCAAAACATTATCTGCTCTTTTTGCATATGTATCTAATCGTATCCCAGAAATCACCGATGAATTATATAAAATCGATGATGCTATGAAAGCTGGATTTGGTTGGGAACACGGTCCATTCCAGATTTGGGATGCTGTTGGTGTAGAAAAAGGTATCGAAATGATGAAAGCTGAAGGTCTTGAACCAGCAGCTTGGGTCAATGATATGATTGCTTCAGGAAATACTTCTTTTTACACTGTAAAAGATGGAGCTACATATTTTTACGATATTCCTAAAAAAGAACAAACAAAAATACCTGGACAAGACGCATTTATTATTTTAGATAATATTCGAAAATCTGCAGAGGTATTCAAGAACAGTGGAGTTGTTGTTGAAGATATAGGCGATGGAATCCTAAACGTAGAATTCCAAAGCAAGATGAATACTATTGGTGGAGACGTTCTTGCAGGACTTAATAAAGCAATCGATATTGCCGAAAAAGATTTCCAGGGATTAGTTGTTGGTAATCAAGCTGCTAACTTCTCTGTAGGTGCCAATATAGGTATGATATTTATGATGGCAGTAGAACAAGAGTATGACGAACTGAATATGGCAGTAAAATACTTCCAGGATTCAATGATGCGTATGCGTTATTCTGCAATCCCAACTGTTGTAGCACCTCACGGAATGTCACTTGGTGGTGGATGTGAGATCTCACTTCACGCTGACAAAGTAGTAGCTGCCGCAGAGACTTATATGGGACTTGTTGAGTTTGGTGTTGGAGTTATCCCAGGTGGTGGTGGCTCTAAAGAAATGGCTTTAAGGGCAGCGGATCTTTTCAAGAAAGATGATGTAGAACTAAATATACTTCAGGAACATTTCTTAACTATAGGTATGGCTAAGGTATCAACATCTGCTTATGAAGCATTTGATACAAATCTACTTCAGAAAGGAAAAGATATTGTTGTTGTCAATAAAGACAGACAAATTGCCACTGCAAAAGCTTATGCTAAATTAATGGCTGATCAAGGATACACTCAACCACCTCGTCGCAAAGACATTAAGGTGCTTGGTAAACAAGCTTTAGGAATGTTCTTAGTAGGTACAGATTCTATGGAAGCTAGTAGATATATTTCTGAGCACGATCACAAAATAGCAAATAAACTTGGGTATGTAATGGCTGGTGGAGATTTATCAGAACCAACTTTGGTAACTGAGCAATATTTATTAGACCTAGAAAGAGAAGCATTCTTGTCTTTATGTACAGAACGTAAAACTCTTGAGCGTATCGAGCATATGCTTAAGAAAGGAAAACCATTACGTAATTAGATTACTAGATTGTTGGATTACTAGAATATTAGAAATCCGACTAGTCTAAAAATCGAATAATCTAAAAATCTATTAAAAAAATGAAAACAGCATATATAGTAAAAGCATACAGAACAGCCGTAGGAAAAGCTCCTCGCGGAGTGTTCCGATTTAAAAGAACTGATGAACTTGCAGCTGAAACTATTCAGCACATGATGAAAGAACTGCCACAATTAGATAAAGCGCGTATTGATGATGTAATTGTTGGTAATGCAATGCCAGAAGGTTCCCAAGGACTTAATATGGCTCGTTTAATCTCATTAATGGGTCTGGACTCTATTGATGTTCCCGGAGTAACCGTAAATAGATTCTGTTCTTCAGGAATTGAAACTATTGGTATTGCAACGGCAAAAATCCAAGCAGGAATGGCTGACTGTATTATTGCAGGTGGTGCAGAAAGTATGAGTGCAGTTCCTATGACAGGTTACAAAACAGAACTTAATTACGATCTTGCCAATTCTGGTCATGCAGATTATTATTGGGGAATGGGTAACACTGCTGAAGCTGTTGCTGATCAGTTTAAAGTATCTCGTGAGGACCAGGATGAATTTGCATATAATTCTCATATGAAAGCATTAAAGGCTCAAGCTGAAAATCGTTTTCAAGATCAAATTGTTCCTATTAATGTAGAGCAAATTTATGTTGATGAGAACGGTAAAAAAGCTTCAAAGTCATATACAGTAACTAAAGATGAGGGACCAAGAGCTGGTACTAAAAAAGAAGTATTAGCTAAACTTAGACCTGTATTTGCTGCTGGCGGTAGTGTAACAGCGGGTAATTCTTCTCAGATGAGTGATGGTGCAGCATTTGTAATGGTGATGAGTGAGGAAATGGTAAAAGAGCTTAATCTAGAACCTATTGCACGTTTAGTTAATTATGCCGCAGCTGGTGTAGAGCCAAGAATTATGGGTATTGGACCTGTAAAAGCTATTCCTAAAGCATTAAAACAAGCTGGATTAAAACAAGATGATATTGAATTGATAGAACTGAATGAAGCTTTTGCTTCTCAGTCTTTGGCTGTAATGCGTGAGCTAAATATCAATCAAGATATCGTGAATGTTAATGGTGGAGCTATTGCATTAGGACATCCACTTGGATGTACAGGAGCTAAACTATCGGTACAACTATTTGACGAAATGCGTAAACGAGATATGAAAGGTAAATACGGTATGGTCACTATGTGTGTTGGAACAGGGCAAGGTGCCGCAGGTATTTATGAATTTTTGAATTAATAAAAATAGAATAAGAAAATAACACTAATAAAGATGAGTACAGAAACTATAAACAAAGACATTCTTAGAGGAGGACAGTTCCTTGTAAAAGAAACTAAGGCAGAAGATGTATTTACTCCAGAAGATTTTTCTGAGGAGCAAAAAATGATGCGCGATAGTGCAAAAGAATTTGTTGATCGTGAGCTATGGGCACATTGGGAAAGGTTTGAATCTAAAGATTATGCCTATACTGAAGCCTGTATGAAAAAGGCCGGAGAACTAGGCCTTCTCGGTGTTGCTGTACCTGAAGATTATGAAGGTTTAGGAATGGGGTTTGTTTCTACTATGCTTGTATGTGACTACATTTCTGGAGCTACAGGATCATTCAGTACTGCTTTTGGTGCTCATACTGGTATTGGTACTATGCCAATCTCATTATATGGTAACGAAGAGCAAAAGAAAAAATACGTTTCTAAATTAGCAACAGGTGAATGGATGGGAGCATATTGCTTGACTGAACCTGGTGCTGGATCTGATGCAAACTCAGGAAAAACAAAAGCTGTTTTATCTGATGACGGAAAACACTATTTGATTTCTGGTCAGAAAATGTGGATCTCTAATGCTGGGTTCTGTGACGTGATGATTGTATTCGCACGTATTGAAGATGATAAAAACATTACAGGATTTATAGTTGAACATGATCCTTCTAATGGTATCACATTAGGTGATGAAGAAAAGAAATTAGGTATACACTCCTCTTCTACCCGTCAGGTATTCTTTAGTGATACTAAAGTACCGGTGGAGAATATGTTATCAGAGAGAGGTAATGGATTCAAAATTGCAATGAATGCGTTAAATGTAGGTCGTATCAAATTAGCAGCGGCTTGTTTAGATGCACAACGTAGAGTAATTGATGAGGCTACTAAATATGCTAATGAGCGTATTCAGTTTAAAACTCCAATTATGAACTTTGGAGCAATAAAGTCTAAAATTGCTGAGATGGCAACTAACACTTATGTAGATGAGTCTGCTAGTTATCGTGCTGCAAAAAACATTGAAGATAGAATTGCTTTAAGACAAGCAGAAGGAAACTCACACCAGGAAGCAGAACTTAAAGGAGTTGAAGAATATGCTATTGAGTGTTCTATTCTTAAGGTAGCAGTTTCTGAAGACGTTCAGAATTGTACCGATGAAGGTGTACAAATCTTTGGAGGAATGGGATTCTCTGCAGATACTCCGATGGAATCTGCCTGGAGAGATGCTCGTATTTCTCGTATTTACGAAGGAACTAATGAAATCAACCGTATGCTTGCTGTTGGTATGCTTGTAAAAAAAGCTATGAAAGGTCATGTAGATCTTTTAGGACCTGCAATGAAAGTTGCAGATGAATTGACAGGTATCCCTTCTTTTGATACTCCTGACTATTCTGAGTTATTTGCTGAAGAAAAAGAAATCGTTGCTAAACTTAAGAAAGTATTCCTAATGGTAGCTGGTTCTGCAGTTCAGAAATTTGGACCTAAATTAGAAGAGCACCAACAATTATTAATGGCTGCTTCAGATATTCTAATCGAAATCTATATGGCAGAATCTGCAATTTTACGTACAGAGAAAAATGCTAAACGTTTTGGAGAAGCTTCTCAAGAAACTCAGATTGCAATGTCTCAATTATATCTATACAACGCTGTAGATATTGCTATTAAAAAAGGAAAAGAAGCTATCGTTTCTTTTGCTGAAGGTGATGAACAGAGAATGATGCTTATGGGTCTTAAGCGTTTTACGAAGTATACGAATCAACCTAACGTAGTCGCACTGAGAACTAAAATTGCTGATAAAATTTCAGAAGAAAACGGATATTTTATTAGTTAATACATACCGTACTGCCTTCCCTATGGCATTAAACTAGGGAGTTGTTTAATTTTGATTTAAGAAACCGTCTTTTTGGGTATAAAAAGGCGGTTTTTTAATTACTACAAAAACAACAACCTTTCGTAAAAAAGTTATGTAAGAAAAGAATAAATCTTCATTTTTCTAAAAATTACATAAAATCTTCGCTTTGATAAGCCAAAACTCACAGTTTTATACTAAACCTTTATAATATTTTATAAAACAAGATTAATTTATTAACACGAAAACGTTGTAGTTTAAGATTCGTCCTACAAATATGAATATTTCGTAATAACTTAGTGAAAATTTAACACAAGAAACACTATTACAAACAAAAAACTACTTTTTATGAAATCAAATTCCCCTCCAACGAAAACAAGTCTTTTATTAGAGTTACTTTAACTAAAAAATACATTTTTGGTCATAGAGCAATAATAAGCCCGAGCACATTTTTCAGATTTAAATGAAAATTCAGGATATAACAGAAGTTATAGTATAATTATAGTCGTCAGAAAACTTTTCTTATCAAATTTGATTAAAATATAACTCTTTATTCTATTTAGAGTATATCCTAATTACGTAATAATCATTCGTAAGAAGCAATATTCATATCCTCTTGAAAATTAATTGATCCCAACTCATGGTACAATTCATTGTATTATGTGATAACACAAACTCGTTTATAACAAAAACACAAATTGCAAAATGAAAAATTCGAAGAAAAATTACTTTTTACTAATCCTTCTTTTTTGTTTACCTCTACTAAGCATTCAAGCACAGGATGAAGATGTATTGTTTCAGGCTTTTGACTGGAATGTACAAAACCAACCAGCTGGACAAACCTGGTATAATGTAGTATCGCAAAATAGAAATGCCATCAAAGATGCTGGTATAGATATGATTTGGATGCCACCACCAAGTAATTCGGCTGCACCCCAGGGGTATTTACCAAGAGAGTTGTATGACTTAAATAGTGCATATGGAACACAAGCACAATTAGTAAATCTGATCAATCAATTCCATGCTCTCGATATCAAGGTTTTGAGTGATGTTGTAATTAATCACCGTGTAGGTTCTAATGATGCCGTAACTTTTGAAAATCCGGATTGGCCTACTTTTTATATCACTGCTGATGATGAAGGAAGAAACTTTGTTAATGGTCCTGTAGAATTTAGTATCAACGGAGATTATGTTCCGGGGACAGCATTAAAATCAGACGGATCAAATGGTACATTTGCTGCTGCAAGGGATCTGGATCATAAAAACCCTGCTGTAAGAGCTGAAATCATTAGATGGATGAATTTCTTAAAAAATGACATTGGTTTTGATGGCTGGAGATATGATTTCGTTCACGGATATGATCCTATTTATAATAAAGAATATAATGATGCAACCAGTCCATATTTTGCCGTAGGTGAATTATTAGAAAGTAGTCGTGTACAGACTAATAACTGGGTTAATTTTGCACAACAATCTTCTTCTGCTTTTGATTTTAATACTAAAGTTAGTTTACAAAACGCGATTAGAGACAATAACTTATCATATTTAAGAGATGGACAAGGAAGACCATCAGGAATGATTGGTATTAATCCATCAAAGTCTGTTACCTTCCTGGACAATCACGATACCGGATTTGCACAACAATGTTGTGGATCAGGATATGTATTTCCTGGAGGAGAGACCAATCTTAGAAAAGGATATGCATATATATTGACTCACCCAGGTAATCCGGCAGTATTCTGGACACACTTTTTTGATGGTGGCATTGGTGTTCGTAATGCAATCAAGGACCTTATCGCAGCAAGAAAAAGTGTAAGAGTACACTCTGCCTCTACCATTAACATAGCAGAAGCAAGAAATGATTTATATGCAGCATATATAGACGGAAAAAGTGGTACACTGGCAATGAAATTAGGTAGTGGCAACTGGTCTCCAAATGGTAGTGGCTGGGTATTGCAGACTTCTGGTAATGATTATGCCGTATGGACACAGGGAGGAAACACTGGTGGTGGAGAAACTGTTGCTCCTTTTACAGTAAATTTCAAAAAACCTTCCGGATGGGGTAATACTGTTAATGCATATTTCTATGATGCTGCGGCCAATGCTACAATTTCTGGCACATCGGGATGGCCTGGACAACAAACAACTAATATTTCTGGTACTCCTTGGTATTCATATACACTAACACCTCCTGCCGGGATTTCTGCAGCAAATATCAGAGTGATATTCAATGACGGAAATAATCAAACCGGAGATTTATCACGTAGCAGTGATGGATGGTATACTAACGGAACCTGGTCTGATAACTGTCCATCAGAATGTAGTGGTTCTTCTAATTCTTCTCAGGTTACCCTTAACTTTAGAAAACCAAGTGGATGGGGGAACAACACAAATCTATATTTATATAATAAAGCTACTAATCAGACCCTTTCAGGAACATCGGGTTGGCCTGGTGAAAGCATGACAAATTTAAGTGGTACCACATGGTGTGCTAACACATTTACTTTACCAAACGGAGTATCCCCAAATAATGTTGGTGTAGTATTTAACAATGGTAATGGACAACAAACAGTGGATCTAACAAGAGGAACCGATGGATGGTTTACAGTTACAGGAAGCAGTAACGGTAAACGAACAGGAACCTGGTCAAACAATTGCACAACGGGATGTCCATCTAGTAGTGCGGCAAGATTATTAGAAAACACTGATAAAGATATTGCAGAAAACATGAAAGCAACAATCTTTCCTAATCCAATTCAAGATCGCGCAACTTTACGTGTTACCACTCCAAATGATGGTATCTTAACTGTAACCGTTACTAACATTCTAGGACAGACTAAGACCATTTATAACCAAAATACTCAAGCTGGAAATCAGGAAATTGATATTATCAGTAATGAGATAGGCCAACAAGGAATCTATTTCTACAAAGTATCATTAGGCGGAAAAACATTGAGTCAAATAAAAGCAATAAACAAATAATTACATACCCTTTATTTTCACTTTCAGCAATGCTGCTGTAATAAAGGTTAGAGCGGTTGTTACTTTTAAATAAGTAGCAACCGTTTTTTAATTTTTCTTTATTACTTTTATCAGACAACAAATAATGCTTGATGATACGATCACACCTAATTTTTATTTTCTTCTCTCTGGTTATTTTAAGCTGTAAAAAAAACTACAACCATAATAACCTGGGGCAAAACACAAGTGTTGAAGATTTTCAAAACGTAAAAAAAGAACATCAAATCAGAGAAGTTATAAAGGCTGAGATCACCCCATCATTAGATGGAAATATGAATGATCCTGCATGGCAACAAGCGACTTGGTATCCAATGGACCAGAGATGGATCGGAGAGTATCCCAAGTTTAATGACTTTTTTGGAAGATATAAAATCACCTGGACTCCAGAAGCTCTTTATGTCTTAGTAGAAATAAAGGATGATGTTTTATATGATCAATATGACGATCCTTTAAAACTTTGGTGGGATGATGATTGTGTTGAAATATTTATAGATGCAGATAATTCCGGAGGAAATCACCAATATAATAATAACGCTTTTGCATATCACATAGCTTTAGATGGAAATGTGGTGGATTTGGCTAGTGATAAAAAGCCTGTTCTTTATAACAGTCATGTTGCCACAAAAAGAGTTACTAAAAACGATATTTCTGTTTGGGAATTCGAAATCATAATCTATGATAAAACTTATGAAGAAGGAAAAACAAATGACGCAGTCATTCTTAAAAAGGGTCATAAACTAGGCTTCGCTATTGCATATAATGATAATGATGGTAGTAAAGAAAGGGAAAATTTTATGGGTTCAGTTTTTATTCCCGGAGAAGAAAAAAATCTAGGTTGGATCAATGCAGATGTGTTCGGTACCATTATTCTATCAGAATAATATTTTAATTCTTAACAAATCAATTGTCTAAAATAATATGTATATTTCCATAAACCCCAGATACTCCTGAAACCAAAATTCTATATACTCCCGGTAATTATTGTCTCGCAATTCCTTTGTACTTCCTTATGGTTTGCTGGTAATGCAATTATCGATGATCTGGCAACACAGTTTTCTGTAAAGTTTAATCTTTTAGGATATCTACTATCTTTTGTACAATTCGGTTTTATTGTTGGCACATTGACATTTGCACTATTAACTATCTCTGATCGGTTTTCTCCATCACGGATATTTATGATTTGTGCATTTCTTGGAGCATTGTCAAACCTATCACTATTAATCCCCAATATTGCAATATTTAATTTACTAACAGCCAGATTTGGTACTGGTTTTTTTCTTGCTGGAATTTATCCAGTGGGTATGAAAATTGCATCTGATTATTATAAAGATGGATTAGGAAAAGCTTTAGGTTTCCTGGTTGGAGCTCTAGTACTAGGAACAGCAATTCCTCATTTAATAAAAGAACTTTCCTGGAGTAGCGATTATCGAATGGTAATCATATTTACATCAGCATTAGCCAGTATTGGAGGATTAGTCATGTGGCTATTAGTTCCTGATGGCCCATACAGAAAACCAGTATCCAGACTACAACTAGGAGTAATTACACAACTTTTTAGTATTATAGGGTTTAGAAAAGCTGCTTTTGGATATTTTGGACATATGTGGGAACTATATGCGTTTTGGGGGTTCGTACCGATAATCCTTAAGACCTATGCAGATCTTCAATCTATCGAATTACAAGTTTCATTCTGGTCCTTTATTATTATTGGTATTGGTACTATTTCCTGTATACTTGGTGGGTATATCTCTGTTAAAGTAGGTAGTAGAAAAGTAGCCAGAAACTCATTATTTATTTCAGGTTTATTTTGTCTTAGCTCTCCTCTACTCTTTCAACTTCCTCCACAAATATTCATTGTATGCTTATGCCTCTGGGGAATGCTCGTCATCTCAGACTCCCCACAATTCTCTACTATGGTTGCCGCAGCAGCTCCACCAGAGCTAAGGGGCACAGGACTAACTATAGTCAATTGTATTGGATTTGCGATTACCATAATCAGCATACAATTATTATCTTTTCTTTTAGATTATCTAGACCCTACATTATTATATTTATTTCTAGGAATTGGCCCTATAATGGGAATTATCTTATTAAGAAGAAACACCTAATTTCTTTTCTAACAAGAGGTATATCATTAGCTATACAATAATAAATGAACAATACCTTCCCGCTTCATTTTTAACAATTGTTTAATAATCAACCTATTAGAAAGGCAGGGAGAAATCTTACGAATAACTTCGTTAAAAGGCATATAGCTTCGATTTATGAAGTTAAAAAAAGCTTAATAAAACAATTTTATTGTGAACAAAACCAAAAAAAACAAGTAGAACAGGCCAAAAACATGAATTTTAACTACCAAAATCAAAAATTAGTTAAAAATACTTCACCAATTAACAAAATATTAATATATATTTGCCATTGACAAAAAAAAAGGGAAAATCTTACACTATTAACTAATTCATTTACATAGTCTTTATATGTGAATAATTGATTTGGTGGACTTATATATTATAAGTTCATAGTGTACTCTATTCCTTAATTGATCACAACAAATATTTACTCTTTTATTAAAATGCTGAAATAACTAAAATGATTTATATGTAAAAAAAGTACAATTCTCTTAAACCTGCCCAGAACAAAGTTTAAATCGGGAAACACATTAGTATTCCACGATTTTAATTCAATCAAACAATTAGTCCAATTATTAAATCCTATCAAAATATGAAAAAAAATGGACAGGGTTATGTTAGATACATAATAACCCCGGAGTTTAATCTTCAAACTAAACTCAAAGTAATGCTGTTTTTGTTATCACTTACAGTGCTTAACGCAAATGCAGCTAATATCTCTAACGAGATCAACAATACTAAAATTGCTTTAATTAAAGATGCGTTACTTTCTTCTAAGACTGATATTGCATTAGAAATGTTGCAAGAAAAATTCGAACTTACTGGTACTGTAACCGATAAAACTGGTTTTCCTATACCCGGCGCAACTGTTTCTGTACAAGGCACCAATAATGGTGTCGTTACCGATTTTGATGGTAATTTTGCGATTACCGTATCCGTAAACGATGTTTTACAAGTCCAAAATTTAGGTTTTGAGACGGTAACTATAGAGATTAAGAATAAGAAAAGTTTAAATATTGAATTAAAAGAATCTGTAGAATCACTAGAAGAAGTAGTTATTACTGATGGATATAGAAAAAGTGACAGAAGGTTATTTGCCGGTGTTGCTACTGTACTTAACCTAGATGATGTAAAAATTGATGGAGTTTCTGATGCTTCTCGATTACTGGAGGGTAGAGACTCTGGAGTTGTTGTGGATAACTTATCTGGTTCTTTTGGAGCTTCTCCAAGAATTAGAATTAGGGGTAACACCTCTATTAATGGTAACAATAACCCGATTTGGGTAGTTGATGGAGTTATTCTAGAAGATAACGTAGAATTAGCTCAGGGTGATTTGGCATCTGGAGACATTAACTCATTAATCGGATCTTCTATTGCAGGTCTAAATCCAGATGACATTAAGTCCTTTTCTATACTTAAAGATGCTTCTGCAACTGCATTATATGGTGCACGTGCCAAAAATGGTGTTATTGTGATCACTACCAAATCAGGTAAAAAAGGAAGTATGAGAGTTAGTTACAACGGTAATTTCTCTTATAGACTTAGACCTAGATATGAAAACTTTAACGTACTAAACTCGCAGCAGGAATTATCCGTATATGCAGAGTTAGTGAATAAAGGATTAATTGACCTTACTACAGCACAACGAGCAGAATCTTATGGTGTTCTAGGACAATATTATAACTTAAGAGCTACTAATGATGTAGAAATCGGAGCTAATGGTCAATTAGCAGATAGCTTCTTTACAAGGTATCAGAGAGCTAATACAGATTGGTTTAAGGTATTATTCAATGATTTCTCTGTACAACAGAATCATTCTCTTAACATTTCTGGTGGTAGCGATAAATCTACCTATCTTTTCTCATTGAGTTACCTTAACGATCAGGGATTAACGATTGGAGATAATGCCAAAAGATATACTGCAAGATTAAAAAACTCATTTGATTTATCTGAGAAATTAAAGGTGTCAACCAACATTACAGCTAGTATTAGAGATCAAATAGCTCCAGGTACTAATGACAGAAGATTAGATCCTCTTACCGGTAATTTTGAGCGTGAATTCGACATCAACCCATATAGCTTCTCGTTAACGAATAGTAGAAGTGTTACTCCATATGATGAAAATGGACAATTAGAATTTTTTAGAAAAAACTATGCGCCATTTAATATCATCCACGAATTAGACAATAACCTGATCAATATCGATGTATCTGATATCACTTTTCAGACTGATATAGATTATAAAATAGCTAATAAACTAAAGTTTAATTCTACTTTTAACTATAGAAAGGCTATTACTCAAAGAGAACACGTTATTGGTGATAAATCTAACCAGGCGGAAGCTTTTAGAGCAGATGAAGGTGTATTAGCACAGGTAAATCCTTTCTTATACCAAGATCAGGACAATCCTACTAGACCTCCTTATTCTATTTTACCAGAAGGTGGTATCAATATCTATAATGAAGATATTTTGGATTATGTATATTGGAGAAATGCAATAACATGGGATCCACAGATTAATGACGATAATAAGTTTACTTTCTTATTAGGTCAGGAAATCAAATCTTCTACCAGAACTGCACGAGAGTATAACGGTATTGGTATCTCTTATGATAATGGATACTTAGTAAATACTGATCCCGATGCTATTGATCAGCTTACAGACCAAAATGATCAATATTTTGATATTTCCAACTTTAGAGATCGTTTCACTGGATTCTTCTTTAATGCCGGGTATAGCTTAAAAAACAAGTATACTTTAAACGGTACATTAAGATATGATGGATCTAACTTGCAAGGTAGTAGTAGTAAAGCAAGATATCTTACTAACTATAATATTAGTGGTGCATGGAATATTCATAACGAAGACTTTATGAGTATCGATGCTATTAATTTGTTAAAACTAAAAGCTACTTATGGTCTGTCCGGTGGTAGAGGTCCACTTACTAGTGCTTCTCTGGATCTACGAAGTAGAGTACCATTAAGACCTGATGATGTAGAAACAGTAATCAATATTAATTCATTAGAAAATGATGACTTAACCTTTGAGAAACTAAAGGAATTTAGTGTTGGTATGGAGTACTCTTTATTCAATAATCGTGTTGCTGGTGAACTTGGATACTATAAGCGTAACTCATTTGACCTGATCGGTACTATTAAGACTAGTGGTGTTGGTGGTCAAGCGTTTAAGACCGGTAACTATGCCGATATGAAAATCGACGGTTATGAATTCTCTATATCTACAGTAAATGTAAAGACTCGTAATTTTGAGTGGTCTACAGATCTTAATGTTGGATATAACACAGAAAAAATTACTGAGTTGAGATTTAATCCTCGTTTAGTAGACTTAGTACAGTCTCAGGGGTCTCCATTTACAGGACGTGAGATTTCTGCTTTATATTCTACCAGATTTGCAGGACTTAACGAATTTGGTATTCCTACTTTCTTTGATGCAAACAATAATATCGTAACTAATATTGACTTGCAGAGCAGAGAGGATATCGAACAAATCCTAAAATACGAAGGACCAACACAACCACGTGGTGCCGGTGGGTTTAGTAATACGTTTACTTACGGAAACCTAACTTTATCTGCTAACATCTCATTTAAGTTTGATTATAAGATCAGATTGAACAGTAATTTTAATTCATCTTATACTGACTTTAACTCACTACCGGGAGAGTTAATCAATAGATGGGCACTACCAGGAGATGAGAATATAACAAATATTCCTGCAATCCTGGATAGCAGAATTGCCCTGACCGAACTAGGTGGAGATAATGCTTACCAATTATACAACAATAGTGATCAAAGAGTAGCAGATGGTAGCTATGCCAGAATGAGATCTATTGCACTAGGATATAACATGCCAAGTAATTATGCTAAAAAACTTGGAATAGCTTCCGCTACCTTCCGTTTACAAGGAGAAAATTTATTTTTGTTATATTCAGATGATAAATTAAATGGACAAGATCCTGAATTCTTTAATGCAGGTGGTGCGGCGTTACCGGTTCCAAAATCAGTAACCTTTTCTCTTAATGTTGGATTTTAAAAAATTGAAAGATGAAAAACTATAAACTAAAAATATTTGCTCCACTCCTATCACTGGCTCTTGCTTTTACTGCCTGCGATAACTATCTGGATGAATCTCCGGATGACCGATTAGAACTAGACACTTTAGAGAAAGCTGCTAAGGTAGTAGCTGATTCTTACTCTCAAGCTAGTTATGCTTTTACAGATATCTATACTGATCTTGCAGGTCCTACAGGTAACCCTGATGGTAATGGTATCGTACAAACCGCTGGTGGTAACTTTATCCGTATCCAGGACCAACAAGTATATACCTGGGATGAAGTAGATGCCATATTTCAGGATACTCCAACATTTTTCTGGGATCAAAGTTATGAAGCTATTGCTCACGCCAATGAGGTACTAGCGGTTATAGATGATTTAGAAGGTGACAAGGATTTTAAGGATGCTATTATAGGAGAAGCATTACTATCCAGAGCATATAACCATTTTATGTTGGTAAATATGTTTGGATTACATTATGATGGTAATGCAGGGTCTAATCTTGGTATTCCTTATATATCATCTCCAGAAACAGAATTCTTACCATCGTACACCCGTAATACGGTACAAGAAGTATATGATTTGGTAGAAGCTGATTTATTAAAAGGCCTATCATTAATTGATGATCGTTTCTTTTCTGGTACCAAAAAATATCACTTTACCAGAAAAGCAGGTTTAGCATTTGCATCTAGGTTTTATCTATGGAAAAGAGATTATACCAACTGTAAAAAATACAGTGACCTGTTTCTTGATGGATCACCAAGTATTTATGTAAAGAATTATGACGATTTACAAGGATCGGGATATAATGACATTGCAGATAAGTATGGAGATCCTACTGATGAGAGCAATGTATTAGTAATGACTAAGATCAGTAACCATCAGCGTAGAGGAACTGGTTATAGACTTAACAATACAGATGTAAATAGATTATTTGCTAATCCGCTAGGTGCCAGAGACGAAAGAACCTCTACAGGAATCTGGAGAATTGGTACAGATGCCAGATACTTATCCAGACTTAGAGAATTTTTCTTTAGAGAAAATCTTTCTTCTAACTCAGGAACACCATATCATATTGGGGTAGAGCTTAAAGGAGAAGAAGTAGTATTAAACAGAGCCGAAGCTAATCTACAATTAGGAGATCAAGCTGCTGCCTTAGCAGACATCAATGTATTAGCCAGAGAGCGTTATAACGATGCAGAATTTACTGATCTTGCGGCGGTGGCAGCTTTTTATGGTGCACCGGATGAAGCTACAGGTTTATTAGCATTAATTCTGGATGAAAGGGCAAAAGAATTCTGGGACCACGGACTAAGATGGTTTGATATTAAGAGATATAATATCCCTGTAACCCACGTATTGCCAGTAAGCGAAGGTGGTGGAACACTGGAGTTAACTGCCAATGACCTAAGAAAAGCTGTACAAATTCCACAAGATGCACAATCCTTCGGAATATCACCAAATCCTAGATAAAAATAATATTATGAAAAAAGCAATCATATTAAAAAGTATTTTGTCTTTAGCACTTATTGGAGTTTTATTCTCTGGGTGTGAAAGAGAAGAGAGTATTAAAGCGACTCCAATTTTTGAACTAGAACCAGAGTCAACAGATCCATTAGATGTCTATCTTAAGGAGGAGTTTAGAGACCCTTATGGTAGTGTGATCATCTATAAGTTTGTAGATCGATACATTGCTGCCAACAGATTTGCAGTACCCCCAAGAAGAGAGGTTGTAAGACCTGTGGCAGAATTGATCAAACAAGCCTGGATTGAGCCTTATAACAAGGCTTCTGATCAGGGAGAAGCGTTTTTAAAGACCTATTTTCCTGGAGAAATTGTGATCCTGGGTTCTCCTCTATTTAATGGTGATGGGACTATTACATTAGGAATTGCAGATTCTGGAGTACGAGTAACATTAACTCAGGCTAATGATTATGCGCCGGGTAATACCGCTTGGATTGTACAAACGTTTAGAACCCTACACCACGAGTTTGCTCATATTGTGGATCAGAACTTTAACTTTGATGTAGAGGCGTTCTATAACATCTCTGGTGATGATTATACATCTCCGGGAACGTGGACACAAGAAAACCTTGGTAGTGCTATATCCAGAGGTATGGTTACTCCTTATGGTACTTCTGCAGTAGGTGAGGATTTTGCCGAACTTATTGCCTATATCATTACTACAGATCCTGCGGTATTCGAAGCTACGTATATTACTCCAGAGGATTGTACCGGTCAGGGACAAGATTGTCTGGATAGAAACAAAGGGCGTGAGCGTATCCAGGAAAAATATGATGTAGTGGTTAAGTATATGAAAGAAGATGTAGGAATTGATCTTTTAACGCTAAGAGATGAGTTTTTAAACAGTATTAACTAATAACGAATTACGATGTTAAAAAATATAAAAACATATATACTAGCTTTTCTTGCTATAGGCCTGGTAGCCTGTAGTAATGATGATGTAGAGCCGTTGTTTGATACGGATGTAGATACCCGTGTTAACACATTATTAGATGGATATAGAAAAACTTTAGTAGAGTCTGAGTTTGGATGGAAAACCAGATATCAACCAGAAGGCACAATTGGTGCATATAATATCTATTTAAAATTTAATGAAGATAATTCAGTAGAAATAACATCTGACTTGTTAGGAGGAATTAATGACTATGAAACTTCTTATAGAGTAGGTATTGCACAATTCCCAGAGCTAGTCTTTGAAAATTATTCTACATTTCATTTTTTATTTGAATCTAATGGATTTAGTCTTGGAGCTGAGTTTGAATTTATCTTCGAGGAAGTTACTGATGACACTATTACATTTAGAAGTAAAACGGACTCAGGAGATAAATCTACTATAGTATTTGAGAAGGCTACAAGTTCAGATAAGGAAGCCATCGAAAATATCCGAAATTTATACCCTCGCGTTGAGGACGGATTCAACACCCCTAGTTTTTTAAGAAATCTTGTGGTTTTAAATAGTAGTAATGAGATTACTTACAGTGCTACTTTTACTTTTTTAAATGATGAGTTCAGAAGAGGTAATATATCAGAATTTGATTCTACTACTGGGGAATTAAACTCTACAATTCATCCTCTAGCGGTTACCGAAGCTGGTTTTGATTTACTTGAACCACTTGTTGTAGATGGAAATGAGATATCTTCATTTACCTATGATGAAATTAATAATGTTTATACATCACAAGATGGTGGAGTCACTACAATTATTGGATATGATTTAGCGCCTATAACAACTGGTCTTGTTCCAGCTTTGTTTTCAGACGACGTAGATGGATTTGGGGTTGATTTTGGAAGGTATTTATATTTTGACAATTCTTCTGGAAATTTTCTAGCTCAAACTTCACAAGACTTTCTAAATCTTGGGAAAAGATCTGGTTTTAGAATTGTAGATATAATATTTGATGATGCTAGATTTCCTGGAAGCCCTACATCAATGGAATTTGTATTTAACGGAAGTTCAATATTTGCTATTTTCGATGTACAAAGAATTGAAGGAGAACGAATAATCTTCTCATATTTAGGAGCAACAGCAGATATTACTCCAATATTAAATACACTTATTCTAATCGTAGACGCTAATGGATGGTATGTACAAGGTACAGATGAAAGTAGATTTATTAATAATCCGTCATTTTCATTAACTAACGTAACATATCCTAATTACAGGTTTTCTGTTTACGGAATTTAAGTGAAAATCATAATATAATTTTAAAACCCATAAAATTAATTTTATGGGTTTTTTTGTTTAAAATCTTAATATGATTAAGTCAAGTGGTGGTGTTTTTCAAACTTTTTAAAAATCCGCTCCCTAAAACAAAACTAGATTTGAAAGCAAATAAACTATCAAATCTAGTTATCAAATCATCATAGTGGTCTTAATCCAGAAATCTTTTGATGATCACATCATATATAAAATAGCACATAAATACCAATACATAACTATATACCTTAAACAGTTCTTTATCTTTTTTATAGTATACAAAAAGCTGATAAATCACACTTCCTAATCCACAAATGGACATGATTAATAGTAAAATATTCATGAAATATCTAGTTAGACCCTAAGTCAAACCTACCTACAGATCCATTTCCAATAAGCCTATTCCCTAATGGTCCACCCCCATTTAATCCTATATCCTCCAATATACTACATCCGGTAATTGGTGAGAAAAATAGATTACGATTTATAAACATACCCCCTCCAATTGTTTGACTTTTAACTTTTATTTCACATATCCCATTAAACCCTTCATTAATTTCATAAATAGCATAACTACCATATTGTCTAAATTCATATTCTGAGTTAGACACATAATTGATATCACTTTTTAGAAGAATGTATGTTTTATCTAATGATGGTATACTAATGTTTATATAGTCATCCAAGTTTTGTGAACTATCTCCTATAGGAGATTCTGACCAATAATCCATACATTTACCAAAATAATAAATAGCTAATCCTACACCAACCCAACCCAGTAATCTACTGGCAATTACTCTAGCTGCACCTAGAATAGCTGATCTACTCACTACACCTGCAAATAATTGTGCTATTGTATTTATACCAAAAGCCTGCCCAGCACACACCCACGGATTTGGTCCTCCGGATTGCGCATGTAATTTATTTACTAACAAATCCTGAAAACTAAGTGATAATCCAACCGGAGCTTGATTATACTCCCTCTCTACTTCTGCAACTATAGTTCCTAAAATAGCTATACGAGGATCATTAGCGTCACCAAATATGGTAGCCAAATCAAACTCAGAAACACCATATAAGGCAAAAAGGTTTTTACTAGATACCATAACCGGTGCAAGTGCTTGCTGTACTGCTAGTTCTGATGATGAATCAGCCAATACATCTACCTGTTGTTGGGTTAGATCTCCTGATTTATTTTGAAACTTTTTAAAAGTATTACTATTTATGGTATTTGCCTTATTAAGATTTTTTTCCAGCTCATCATAGGCATCTTGTTTTTCTATATCCAATATAGTTTCATCATCAGATGATTGACAAGATTGTACTAGAAAGCTACCACTAAATAATATTACTTTAATTAAAAAAATAGCAAAATAGCCTTTCCCGAATTTTTTAAGATGTTTTTTCATGATTTTAAAATTTAATTTTTAGTTATTACTCTGTTTCTACTAGGTGATTTTTTGTTGATTATATAATATCACCTATACTATGGTACCTACTCTATTGTCAGGCTTTTCGGTTTCCGCCTTGTTTTATTATTATGTTTTGCTTGGTTATTCATCACGAGTAAAAAAATAGTGATGCCTCTTTTGGTATATGATCTTTTTGCATTCCTCAACCGTTGCTCCTTGTTGATACAAGTTTTCTATCCACTCTATAATCATCTGTTCATAGTGTTGTGTTCTGGCTACCGCTATAAAAAACTCCAGAAAGTCTATATGAAGCACTTGTAGCATCTGTAAGTAGAAAGCAAAATGTCTTTGATCTTCTTCTATATCTATTATCATTGTTACTACAGCTTTTAATTCATTTGATGATTAGCTTTTCTCCAAGTACCTAATCCACCCAAAAACTCCTCAACTCAAATACTCACATACCAACCCACTCCCCAACCAGAAACCTCATACGCTCACTAACTCAAATACTCATCCACTCACCTACTCACAAACTAGAAAACCACTTCATCAGTACCCCTGGGGTACTTCAGTTGTTAAAGCTTTAGGAAAATCTGTTAAAGATCCACGTACATTTGTCAGTTAGGGTACTTATGTTCTTATAGGCTGTGGTAATCTTGTCAGTGTACCTACTATAGTTTGCGAGTCGAGCTGGTATCATAGTCAGTTGATCCACTGGTTTTATATGTGATTCCAAGTTTTTTATACTTCCACATCAATTTGTTGTGTGTGGTATTGTCTTTTTTAATAATGATCTTGCCTTTTTATACATCGCTTTATCTTTTTTTGTTGTGTCATATTGCATAATCTATACGCACTGTCATCTTGAGCGTGAACCTCGACTACACTCGGTGTGACAGAAATTGTTCTTAACACACTACTTACTATAAATCCTATTACTTCTGTTTTGGATTCCGGATCCCTGCCTGCCAAATCGGTAGGTATGCCCGGGAGGACAAAAAATCCATATAAAAATGTATACCTATCACAATATACTTTGGTTTTATATTGCTTTTTTATCGTGCCTCCCAGTTAAGACCAAGGTTGCTGACCACTCACCTACTCACACACTCACATACTCACATACTCACATACTCACATACTCACATACTCACATACTCACCAACTAACTATCCCCATCCGTAGTACTCGTCGTTGTATTTATACTCTGGGTAAATCGGGTTTTGAGCAATTCATAAGCACTCTGTGCGCCTTCCATAGGCATTTTTCTTGCGGCATCTGCCAGACTGTATACGGATAATGCCACACGATATACCTCACTACCCGCCAGCATCTGTGTATCTTTCATCTGGCGTAGCAATCCCTCCAGTTCCAGGATGACCGGGTCTAATTGTTCGTATAATCGTAAGTCTTTTCGGGCTTCGTCTGCGGTTAATGCTTCTGGAATCCACTTGGGAGCGCCCTCCAGGATATGGATGCTATCTTCTGCGAAGATTTTATTGGCGCTATTGATCTTGGGTAAGTTTTTACGCTCTTTAGGCGTTAGGTTTTGTAGGAAATCAAAGGTTCCTTTTAGGGTAGCAACGCTATCCTTAATAGCGGTTACTTCTTCTGTGGTCAATACCTTGCTAATTCTATTGTTTTCTATCATGGTTTTTTTATTATGTATTATGTATTGTTATTGTTTATTATAATTTTTTATTGCTGTTGTTTATTCCTATCAATAGTATGTATTGTTCATTGTTAGCCTGTAAGAGGGTCCGAAAGTCTCCCTTGAGTCGCTGAGCTTGCCGAAGTGGAAGGGAGATTTAGAGGGATGTTTTTTACAGTAAGAGTTCTTTTCTGATCAATGTGTACAACCTACTAATCCACTCACATACTCACAAACTCCCATACTACAAAACTTGCCCACTCACTACTAATGAATCCACAGGGATATCCCGCGTAGGTATCGTATCTGGTGATAGTGGCAATATGAGTGGTAGAGATTGCGGAGTTGTAGGACGTAGTATATCCGGAGGATTGATTGCATCCGGGGTACAACTCCCCAGGAATATGGAGAGCATTAAAAAAATAATGGTTTTACTAATCATCGCTATTTTAAACATGAGATAAAGTGATTTAAAAAAAATGTTGAAATTTTTAGCACCAGAACGATGCTACTTGTTACTTAATCTATCGGGGCAAATATAGTGGGAGCAGATTCCTAAAAACAAGGGAATCTATCGTGGATTCTATGAAAACGCAGCCGCGATTCTATGAATCACGGATTAACCAAATAAACCACAAAACACTGAAAAACAAATATTTAAATACTTAACAACAGACAAAAAGAGCATTAACATAAAATAGTATCTTTGCGTTTTGTTAACTGATAGTTTCCACCTAATTTTAATCCCAAAAAAGATAATGTCGATACGTTTTTTTATTATATGTTGCTGTATATATTTTCCATTACAATCTCTTGTTGCATATCAGGTAGATACTACCTCCTCTAAAAAAAATGACTATCAATACCTAAAAGAGAGGTATTACGATTATAAAGGAAAAGATACTTTACAAGCTAGTGAATATGCAAAAATGTATCTTGCTAAAGCAAAGCAAGAAAAAGATTCCATTAAGATTGCGGATGGGTACTACTACTTATCGTGGGTTAATAATAATACCATCGCTCTACAATATGGGGATAGTATATTAAACGTAACCAAAAACTATCCTTCAAAGATATATCCAACATATGCATACATTGTAAAAGCTACTGTTTATTATAATATATCTAATTATAAAGAAGCTTTTGAGTACTACATCAAGATAAATGAAGAGGCCAAAAAATATGATAACACCTACTTTATCTATTGGAGTGAGCTTAATATTGGGATTCTAAGGAGTAGGCTTGGGGATCATAAAAATGCGCTAAAGACATTAAGAACAAGTTATGCATACTATGCAAAACCGAAAGAAAAAGGGTCTTTTAATTATTTCTCTGCTCTTTTTGCCTTATCCGATAGCTACCACCTTAATAAAAAACTAGACTCTGCTAGCATTATCAATACCAAAGGATATAAAGAATCGATACAATATGATCAAAAAGGTTTTACTCATTATTTTACCCTTAATGAAGGGATTAATCTATATAGTAAACAAAAATATACCATTGCCAAAGATAGCCTGCAGCGAGCCATCCAGGCATTAAAAGAACAAAACGACAAGTCCAATGAGAGTATGGCTTACTTTTATCTGGCCAAAACCGAAACTGCCCTGGGTAATGAGGGCCGAGCTCTGGAATATCATAAAAGAGTAGATGAACTATTTCAGGAAATTCATGATATCATGCCCGAAAACAGAGAAAGTTATGAAGTCTTGATTGATCATTATAAAAAAACTAAGGATAAAGAAAATCAATTAAAGTATATAGAACGCCTGATCGAAGTAGACAGCACTATCCATAGCAACTATAAATACCTGATCAGTGAGATTGTACAAAACTATGATACCCCCAGATTATTATCAGAAAAACAAGAAATCATAGACTCCTTAGAAACCGATAAAAAATCATCAGTTATATGGATTGTCATATTGGTTATGGTTGCTCTATTATTTTTTATCTTATTAATCCTTAATTATCATAAAAGAAAAGTATATAAACGACGGTTTGACGCATTATACCAAGACAAGCCTAAAAGGGATAAAAAGATCGAATCCCTATCAGAAAACAAAACTGAGTCCAAATCCCTGGGGATTTCTGAAGATATTGTTCAGAAAATATTGGATGAACTAGACAAATTCGAACAGCGCCAGGACTATCTACAAAAAAATATCACCAGTAATGATTTGTCCAAAAAAATAAATACCAATTCTAAGTATTTATCTAAAGTGGTCAATCATTATAAACAAAAAAGCCTAAGTCTATATATTAATGAGCTACGTATCCAACATGCAGTTACACGACTAAAAACCGATCCCAAGTTTAGAAATTACACCATTATAGCGATTGCCAGAGAATGTGGTTTTAACTCTGCTGATGCGTTTTCTAAGTCTTTTTATAAGATTCATGGCATACAACCCTCGTATTTTATCAAAAAACTAGGGGAAAAACAAAACTTTTAAAAACTACACAACTACCTAATTATCAATTTTTTAAAAACCGCAATTCCTGAAAACACGTAAGCTTTTATATAAGAAACTCATATTTTTTGATAATTATTTCTATGTTTGATGCGGAAAATAAAAATTATATGTAATGAAGAAAAAAACAACATCTGGAAAACTAAGTTTAGAAAAATTTCAAATAGCTAAACTCTCTGATCTTTCTTTGATTAAAGGAGGAAGTATTTTAACAGATACTACAACTACCAATACTACTGGAACAACAAAAACTATTACTGCTAGCGATCCTACGCCTCAAGGTACAGGTAATGGTCATCAATCGTACGCTACAGATGGAGGTAATTAAATAAGCATCCAATTATGACAAAATGGATATGGATTATTACAGTAATGGTATTGCTAAATTACGTAATACGTCGTTTTTTAAGACATTATGGTATCCAAAGAACGGATAGTTATAAAATAGCGATGGATAAGATCAAGAACAAAAGGTAATTATCTGTAAAGAGATTAAAAAGCCTATATAGTATAGCTATATGGGCTTTTTTATTGATTTGTTCCTGCATTTCCTTATCATGCCGTACTCCCTACCCATCTGGCAGGCAAGGATTCGGAATCTACTTATGGAAATCGCTGCTTACGATTATTACAACACTTCCTATGAACCACGAGCTATTGCTTTTGAAACATCAAATTTTTATAATACTTCATCAAAAAATCATAACAAACCAATTCATAAAATCGTTGTTTTGAACGAAATGCCCTATTAACCAGCATATGAATATAACTAGTAATCAGATCATCTTTTTGTATTTCTTGAATATTGATCAGATTATTTAATATGGTCTTTACCCACATATCTGATTCTTCTAATTTATGAGACAATACTTGATTCAATATCTTATATTCACCGTTTTCATAGGGAGAATGAAGGAATTCTATTAATTGCTTTTTTACTTTTCTATATTTTTTATCTAGTTGTTTTGTGAGGTATTTATCCCCTTCAAATTCTGCCCAAAAAGCACTTCTGTTTCTATTTACTATATCTAACTTCTCTGTTAATTCATATCTAAAATGTCCCAAAAGTTGATCAATAGCTTTCAGAACAAATAAGAAGTATACATTTTCATCTTCTATAAAGTCAATCGCTTGTAATATCATTTCACTCTCTAGATGAAAAAGCTTTTCTGATAACTCGATAGTATGCTTGCCATATCTTTCTAACTCTCTAATATAAGTATCTGTTTGTACCCTATACATGATATCATCTGCTACATACGATTGTATTGATTGATGAAAGTATAAAATTATTTCTCCTATATGCTTTATATCTGTTAAATGAAATCGTATTCGTAAATGAAAATCCGGATCCTGATATCTGATAAAAAACCACTGATCAACCCATCCTTTTTTCTGTAAAGATGTAATAAATGGTTTCATAGTATCTGTTAATATCAAGTCTGCAGTCCTGGCGCCACAATATAGTTTGTAGTATAGCCATTCATCACCGGTGACAAATATCCTCTTAGTTTCTTCCACTCTTTTTTAACTTTTCTTCATTATAAAAGGAAATAACAAATTGATTGGTGAAATCTTGTATCCCCCTCTTTACAATGCTGTCCTCTACAAACAAAAATTCTTCTATGATAAATTCTGACCTCTTTTTTATGGTATCCAACCACATTTGTATAGCATTGGGACTTTCTAAGTTGATTAATAAGGTATTATCACCATCTATTAATTGTACCATTGCGGGTATTGAATGTCTCAATCTCCAGGAGTCAATATGTTCTAATAATTGTTGCGGTGTATAGGTTAAAAAATCCTGTATCTCTTCTTTATGAATCTTCCATCTTGCTTTGGCAAGGATAAAATCTTTATACACTACCCTGGGGAGAAATGATTTATTTTGGAATACTGCACCCCAATAAAATCCAATACCAGAACGGGTTTTTTGTTGTTGCAGATCACATAAAAAATGATAAATAGGTAATGCATTAGCACTATAATTATGAGCATTGCTCAATCTTGGCAAAACATATTTGTTTAATCGCTTTGATCTTAATAAAACGTTACCTTGTTTTATAGATATCATTAAATCATCTATCAAAATCTGGTTTTTCTGAGGTACACTGGATTTTCCCAGATATGGAATCTCATATTCTCTAATAGAAGTTCTTCGGATTACATTTCCTGTTCTGGACTCTGGTAGGTGGATTATTTCTGCCAGAATCATATCTGGGTTCATTTGTTGTTCGATCTCTGCTATTTCTGTTACCAGCTTATTCAATTCGGTATCCCCGGTTGTAAATCGACCTAAAAGGTTAGTTGCAGAAGTGCCTCCTACAGATGATAACACCATTTTTTCTTCATTATTGAGCTTTACTAATTCTACCATAGCAGACATAGTATCAGGGAGATCATTCCAGTTTTCGGTAAAATTTGTCAGGTCTTTATCTTCTATCTCTAATATATACTTTGATTCCTGAAGTTTTTTATCCAATACCTCATAAAAAGGGTGCCAACTTATTTGTTGCTGTTGTGTTACTTTTGATGGTATTAGTAGGTCTTCTAAGAAAGGGGTTGAATCCGATGCGCTCTGATGCTGTAAATATCCTATTCCTATTTCTGTATCCAATGCAATCGTCAAAGGGATTTCTCTGGTTTCATATCGTTTAGAAAAAGCTGTTATAAAACGATCCAAATTTGTATCCTGATATGTAGGTGTTATTTTATTCAATACAGGTAATAATCGTTTGAGTTTATATCCCCATTTGATATCTAACTGATTTTCTGACAACTTAGGATACAAATCTGTCTGAAAAAGATATTTTGATTTATACGTGATTTCTTTTTTTGTAAGTATCTCACATATTTCATTATAAGGTTGTATAGTGTTTCCTATCTGGGTATCAAGAGTAGAAATTACATCATTTACATCAGAAATAAAGGTACATAACTGTTCAGTATGTACATACCTACTAAGTACTTTTTGTATCTGTAATAAAAAATCCTCTCCTGTTACCGTGGGTTCTAGTTCACCTATCAATATTTGGTTATCAATAAGTTCATCTATAAAATCTTCCGCTTCTTCTATACTAATCTCTTTGTCAACAAGTACTAAAGCAAGATCTCCATGATTAGCTCCTTGTTTAGCTCGTTCCAGAACTGTTTGTAGGTATTGAGAATAAGTCACCGCTTCCAGGGCATGGCTTCTATTATTGTGTTTTGTATATGTATATTCTATATATCTATATTGATTCCCTATTTTGTATAGGCTTGTATTAGGATACCATAATAATTGTTTTCTAATTCCCTTTTCTTCTGATAGTCTCTGAGACCAGGCAACCAAAAAATTCATGTCAAATCGGGTTTGTCTTTTATACTTAGACAAATCTTCAAGTATTACACGGGTATTCTTATCAAAACTCCCTAAAACACAACCTGCAAATATTCCAAACGGAGTACAACGAGAAGTCATACGTGATAGGTATTTTAGTAAAGCATGTTTTAATGATATGTTTAATCTATTGTTTGTTACCCCTATTGCTAAACCTTTATCCAATTCTGTATATAGTTCAGGTGAGGCTAGAAAAATAGCTTCTCTGACGATGGGGTTTTCCCATACTTGAAATAAGTTTGTCAAAAAATCATCGTTGGATATAAGGTTTTTATAATATTCCAATGGTAAAATTGGAGTTCTTAAACAAAAGCGGTCAAAAAAAGTGTAGGGATTTTTAGAAATCAAGGTATACTGATCAGCATTTATGTTTTACATATCCGAAAGATACTATAAATAATCTCATTGCATATTTAGATTTTTCATAAAATCAGAATTTTATCTTATGTTAAACTCAATCTTACTAAATAATTTTTTCGGCCATTAATACACTGCTTGCTACAAAAAAAACACAAATAGAGTAACATTTTGCAACTTGAGGACACCTATATATTACTATACAAATTTATAAAACATAGGTATATCAAAAAAAACATGAAAAAAGCATTAAAAATTATTTCTACCATCTCTATTCTTATATTTTTGGTTTCATTAATCTCTAGTAAATTCATGGATCCAAACACACTCAATACCACAGATACCAGAAGTTTATTTGTTGTTATTTACCTCTTCACAAGTCTGAGTTATTATAAAATAGAGAATAATGAGAAGAGTACAATAATTAAGGATTTAAAAGCAAGATTAGGAGAAGAGTAAAAAACTATATCATAGTATCTTCATATATTAGAGCATATCAAATCCAACATTATGAAGGGCTTACTAATTCTTGTACTGCTATGCATTACTACATCTGGTATTGCACAATCTAACACAGAGGTATATCTTTTTGATCTTAATACTACAAAAGAAGGGCTGGTACTAAGTAATCAACGTAACATCTCGAACAATAAGGGGTATGACAATCAACCTTCTTTTTATAATGATAATATCATTTTATTCTCCTCTACCAGAAATGAGCAAACCGATATTGCGGCCTATAATATTAGAGACGCTAAAGTAAACTGGATCTCTAATACTACGATCGGTAGCGAGTACTCCCCTACTAAAATCCCAAACCAAAAGGCGGTATCCGCTATTAGACTAGATACAACGGGCAAGCAATTGCTGTATACATATAATTATAAAACGGGTAAATCAAAGGTTTTATTAGAAAATCTGAAAGTAGGATATCATACCTGGTTTACTAAGAATATGATCGTGTCTTCTGTACTAGAAGATGGAGGGTTATCACTAGTGGTTTCTAACCTCCTGGATAACTCTAATCATACAATGCAGAAAAAAATAGGTCGGTCTCTACATAAAATCCCAAACAGTAAGCTCATAAGTTATATTAGTAAAGAACAAGAGCAATGGGAGATTAAATCACTGAATCCAATTAGTGGAGCGACCAAAAAAATTGTCAATACAATCCCGGAAGCAGAAGATATGTGCTGGTTGATTAACGGTAGTATCCTTATGGGCAAAGGAAATCAAATCTATATAGTCAACCCCAAAACGGATACAGATTGGCGTGTGTTTCATACTTTTAAGAATAGAGAACTAGGTAATATTACCAGGATTGCGACCAATGCCACCTCAACCTTGCTGGCTGTGGTATCTGATACTCCAGCAGAACTAGCTGTAAGGGATGTATTAGATTCTTATAACCAAAAAGATATTAATGCATTTCTTAATAACTGTACAAAGGATGTAGCGTTATATAATTATCCAAATTATAAAACCTCTCATGATCTTTCTTCATTCAAAAAATTTTACAAACAAACGTTTACCAAAGTAAAAGACTTAAATACAAAAGTGAGGGAACAAATAATTATAGGTAATTATGTAATTAATAAGGAAGAAATGACTTTTGCTAATCATAACTACCTCATTATAAAAATGTATGAGGTTACCGATGGTAAAGTTTCAAAAATTATTCATTTTGATAAATCAAAACCAGAACAAGGTGCTGCTAAAATTGTAGATGAACATTTAGCAGCATACAATTCCAGAAATATAGATGCATATATTGCCAAATATGCTGATAATATCAAAGTATCCAATTTTCCAGATCAAACGCTATACAAAGGAAAAGAACAATTAAAAAATGAGATTGCTTCTTTATTAGAAAAGACTCCTGACTTGAATCGTAACGTTAAAAACAGAATTGTTTATGGAAAAATGATAATTAATGAAGAATACCTTACTGTTAATGGAAAAAAATCTAGAATTATAGCAATATATAAGGTAACAAATGGAAAGATCAAAACATTGACCTATATACTATAAACTAATATCACACAAATATTTACAATGAAAAAACTAATCGTCATACTTATCTGCTTGACATTAAGCTATACAAACTTAGTGTCGCAATCCATCTTAATAGAAAATATTTCTATCATTGATGTAGAAACAGGAAAAACTAAATCAAATCAACACATATTAATTGAAGGAGAAAACATCTCTAGAATTTCCTCAAAAAAACTTTCCTCTGCAGCTAAGAAAACAATTGATGGAACCGGGAAGTTTTTAATACCGGGAATGATCGATACACACATTCATTTTTTCCAAACGGCTAGTTTGTATACCCGTCCGGATGCATTGGATCTAAAACATATCTTTTCTTATGAAGATGAGATACAATTTTCTAAAGATATTGTCCCTGATAATTTCAAGAGATACCTAAGGCTTGGCATCACTTCTGTGATGGATGTTGGAGGACCTTTTTCTAATTTCCCGATTAGGGATAGTGTTGCCAAAAACAATCTTTCTCCTAATGTCTATGTAACGGGACCCTTGTTTTCTCCTTACCAACCTGAAGCATTTTCTAAATTAAAGGATATTCCTATTGAAAAAATTACTACTGTGGAAGAAGCTACTGCTCTTTTTAATAAAATGCTTCCTTACAAACCCGATTTTATAAAAATATGGTATATCACAAGTAAAGATATGCCTGCAGAACAAACCTATCCTGTAGTAAAACATATTTCTGACTTAACTCACAAAAACAATCTAAGACTTACTGTACATGCCACAAATCTGAAAACTGCTAAGCTTGCTGTAAAAGCAGGTGCGGATATATTAGTACATAGTGTAAGAGATACCTTGGTGGATAAAGAATTTATTGACCTTCTGAAGAAAAACAATGTTACCTATATACCTACATTGATAGTGGGCAAAAATTATGGCAAAGCTTTCTTAGGTAAACCTGATAATCATCCTCAGGATTTGGCTTTTGCTCATCCTACGGTATATAGGTCTCTGACTGATATGAAGAAACTATCTGACGAACAGGTACCAGAAAGGATAAGAAATCTAAGAAAAGATAGTGAATGGTTACAACAGAGATACAAACAAGGAGATAGTATTATGCTTAGTAATCTAAAAACGCTTGTCGATAATGGTGTTAATATTGCCACAGGAACCGATGCAGGAAATATTGGCACGGTTCACGCTTCTTCTTACATACAAGAAATAGAAGCTATGTTAAAATCTGGTGTATCAAATGCTGAAATTCTAAAAGCTTCTACCATCAATGCTGCTAAAGGATTTGGGTTGGGCAACAAATTAGGCTCAATTACTGAAGGTAAAATAGCAGATTTAGTAATCTTGGATAAAGACCCTCTTGAGGATCTTCAAAACCTGAACACAATTCACGAAGTGATCAAAGATGGAAAAGCTCTGAATGTATTAGATTTGATTAAGGAAACTCCGGAACAGGTGGTACAAAGACAGGTAAATGCATATAATGCCAGAAACATAGATGCTTTTATGGATACCTATGCAGATGATATCAAGATCTATAACTTTCCGGATGAGCTTTCTATGGATGGAAAATCACAAATGAGGGAACAATTCAAAAGTATGTTCGAACGAGTACCGAATCTATATTGCGAGATCAAAAATCGTATTGTATTAGGCAATAAAGTAGTAGATAGAGAATATGTACGATTTAATGATAAATATTCTAGCGTAATTGCAATATACGAAGTAACAGATGATAAAATTTCTAAAGTTACTTTTCTGAGATAGCTCTAATATAACAGCTATTCTACCGTAAAATATTCTTTTATAGAAATAGGGGTTCCGTCATTTTCGAACCCCTCTATACATATCTCAAAATCTCCTGTAATATCTGATGTAAAAAACTTATGAGTAGTTTTTTGCTTTTCAATAGTAATGTTTGGTTTCCATAATAATTGATATCTATAATCAGGAATACGATCATAGGCCTTACTTTCTGCAGTATATTGTTGTCTATAGTGCTTTTTTTGTAATTGAGGGCGTATCAATTCTTTTTTCAGAATATAAGACTTATTCAATGTCTCAGTATAATCCTCATCGATAGTTTCCAAAATAAGGATGCCTTCAAAAACTTTAGTCCCTAAGAAATAACGATCTCTGATAAAACTGATACTTTTTACTTTTCGGGCATCATAATTAATGATATCCTCATGTTCTTGTACAACAACACCATCAACAATAAGAAGCGGCACAAAATCATAATTCTCCTGAGTTGGATAGTATCCACGTATAGCAAATACTTTCTCTCCTGCATTATTTCTTCTTGTAAACACCCCATTCACTACTTCTACAATAGTTTCTTTTACTGTTGAAAACCTGGTATAATCGTCCAGAAGATATGTCTCTAACTTACTACCATAAAAAGAGATCCCTTCTTTGGGTTCCTGAATCGTATCTGGTTTTATATTAAAAAAACTATTCTCTACCTGATTAGAAACACTTCGATTAACAATATCTTTCTCTACTGCTCTTGTAATCTTAAATTTATAGAACTCCATTTTAGGATAGTTCGCTTCCGGAGCCTCACTAAGTGTTATCGTATACTTATCTCTTTGTTCTCCCAATACCTGTAGTATGACTTCATTGCTTTTATAAACCTTATCTATATTAAAAACAAAAACACCTTTTTCATCAGTAGATACAACTTTTACATCATTAGTTTTACCTGGTATGGACAATGAGACATTAACCAGCTTTTCTTTTAGGTCTGTTTGTTTAGGTATAACTCTACCATAAAGTAGTTCTCCTCGCATTTCAGGTAAAAAAACAGATGCACCTAAGCTTTTGGGTCCACTTTTTTTATCTGTAGCATACAATTCAGAAAAATCTTTTGCTGTAATTGATTTGGCAGTATTAAAAGCATTCTTTTTTCTAACAGAAACCGAATAGCTACCCGATCTATTAGAAGAATTGGTTTGCCCCATAGTCAATACCACATGGCTTCTCTTTTGAAAAACTTTAGCGTTTATGGATAATTTAATTCCATTACTCTCACTGATACTTGCATTTTCTAATGGATTAGTTTGTGTAGATACTAAACTGGATTCAGTTATAGAATCCAAGGGCTGCTGAGCAGAAAGAATTTCTTTTTGATCTCCTTGATAAGGATTTATTATACTGATATCTCCATAAAAAAAGTTATTATCCGCATTAAGCATCCATTGGGTATACCCAATTAGCTTATAATTACCAGAAGGGACTGCTACAGGAAGGAAGAAATCTCCTTGACCTAAACCTTTCTCCAATTTTATCTTATGCTTAAAAACAGCCTTTCCTTTCTCATTAACCAACTCGACATATGCAATCTTACTAATATTACTTATAGCATTATCAACGGTATTAAAACAAAACACACTATAATGTAAATACTCACCTGCAAATAATACTGTTGTATTATAATGTATATATACTTTTTCTTGAGGAATCTGATTATAGCCTGATAATTCTTCAGCATTATTTAAAACAGATTGTCTTTGTGCCTGCAATATTGAAGTAAGAATAAATAGACTGTATACTAAAGATTTTATGTTCACTGAGATATTTTTTTAAAAGTCATATAATTCAATAAATAAGTACTAAAACAGAACTTAATCAACCCAAAATGCTGGAGGATCACTTCTTCCAAAAGCGGTACAATCTCCACAAGGACGATCCATAAAAACGAGAGGTCCTTCTCCTGATACGGGCATTCTGTTTTCTTCTAAAAACTTGACTCTTCCGGTATTTATCAAGGCTTGTAATCGTCCTGCAAACTCTTCAAAGCTTTCATCAGGCTCAGGAATTGGAGATATTCTATCGCATCCGGGATTAAATCTTGGTAGATCACCAATAATATCCTCGCGATTAAAAAATATTCTTTTAGTAGATACAGAAGAAACATTAAAAAATCCTAACACTCTTTCATTAGAATCAATTGCTGAAACAATGTTACCATTTATAAATCCGGGTTGCACCTGAGAAAACAAACTTTCGGATTCAGAAAAACTTGCCAATGTCTGATAAAAGCCATTTGCTTCTCTGGACTGAACAAATTGTCTAACCAAAATACTATAACGATCAGCTACCCTAATATCCAATGCATCAATAAATCTAACTTGATGACCTGTTACCCTATCTTCTGCAACAGCTGTCGTATTAGTTACATTGATGTTACTAGAAAAACCATTATTATAACAAATTCGTTGACGTTCTGATCTTTCGGAAAACTCAAAATCAAACACAACATCAAAAGAAACCGAGTTTAAATCTACAGGAACCCAAAAAGGAGCTCTTATCCTATAGGATTCCTCATATTCATAGCGATAATAAACTGAATTACCTGTAGGATCAAAACTATCCACAAGGATTCCAACACCTTCCTCTCCATTATTATTAAACATTCGTACTGGATATACATTTTCTATTGATGTTTGCTGAGGTAAAATAGCTTTATCAGAAATGTATGACCGCCCATCCTGAGTATTAATAAATAACTGATACTCTCGTCCCGGAACAGCACTAAACTCCTGTTCTGAAATATATTTACCTGGATCTACCTCCTCAAAATTATATTCAATACCATTATTATCTCTAATAATGACACTTGCATTTCTTTCTCTGGAATCTATTTCTTCTTCAGCTTTAAAAGTTCTGGATAACAATATCTGTTGATTCTTCATTTCATCAGTAATTGTTGTATTAATTACTAATATACTTTCGAAATTATTAGTTTCGATCTCAAAAGGTTCGACACAACCAGATACTATGATCAAAAATAATATCGCCAACAATCGCTGGCTTATTCCCTTATGCATTGATATCATCATATAAAGATTCATAATCTTTTAGAATTTAAAGTTGTAGGTAATTGATGGAACAGGTACCGAAAATATTGAACTTTTATACCCTTTAACTTCACCATTTTCGGTTACAAAAAATACCGAAAAGGGGTTGTTTCTTCCTAATACGTTATAAACAGAAATAGTTACAAAACTATGTGCTAATTTCTTTCGTTTATGGTTTCCTTCTATGTTTAATCCTATATCCAGCCTATAAAAGTCCGGTATCCTAAATTCATTTCTATTACTAAAGACGGCAAACTCTGATCCGTCAAAAGTAAAACTCCCTACAGGAACGGTAACTGGTCTTCCTGTCTGATACACAAAATTAGTTGCTAAACTAAATCGCTTAGTCAATTTATAATTGGCAACTAAACTAAAATCGTGAGGTTTATCAAAATTTGATGGAAAAAAATCTCCGTTATTCACACGTTCTTCATTAAATTGACTATCTAATTGAAGGAAAGAACGAGAGTATGTATACCCTAACCAACCGTATAGTTTTCCTTTTTGCTTCTTTAATAGAAATTCTACTCCATATGATTTTCCGTTTCCTTGTAATACTTCTGTTTCTATATTCTCATTAAGTAATACCTCTGCTCCTGTTTTAAAATCCAGAATATTTTTTGAACGTTTATAAAAACCTTCCAGGCTTAGTTCATAAGCGGCGTTATCAAAATTCTTATACAATCCAATAGAATATTGCTGAGAACTTTGAGGTTTTATATTAAGATCAGAAATCTTCCAAGTATCTATAGGAGATACCGTAGTATTATTGGATAAAATATGGATATACTGAAAAGTTTTATTGTAGGCAGCTTTTAAAGAAAAGTCTTCTCCTAACAAATATCTACCTGAGAGCCTAAATTCCGGTCCACCATAGGTTTTTATGTTTTCGTTATTATCAAAGTTTATAGTTTCTCTTACTGTACCTTCATCTCTGGGAACTCCTTCTTGATATACATTTTGATTCCCAGGACCTAATGCATTAAACATAGAATATCTAATACCAGCATCCAGGGTTATTTTTTTAGTTAGATCTATTTCTGCAGCTAAAAACGCCGCCGATTCTAATCCTTTTTCTTTTTCTATTTCTAAAGGAGTAACTACAGACTCTGCTCCTAAAGGTTTAATATTTCCAGGGCGGACATTATATAATTTACTAGATATTCCATAATCAAACTTAATTCTATCACTATACAAGTATTTAAACCTAAGTTTTAATTCTGTTTCATCTATACGATAACCTAATTCAAAATCATCATCAGAATCTCCATCAAACTCAATATCAAAATTATATTGACTATTAGATAAAGATAACTTTCCTGAGTTTTTATCATTAAATCTATAATTCCATCCTAACGATAAGGCTCTGTTTCCATACACATATAAAGAATCTGAGGTAATGCTAAAGTCGTCTCTACTCCAATATGCTGTAGCTTCAAGTTTAGAATTTTTACCAATCTGATGATTATACTTAGCTACAACATCATAAAAAGAAGCTTCACTATCATTCAAAGATTCTTCATCTAAGGAGCTTAAAATCCAATTAGCATACGCGCCTCTACCTCCTATCATCAAACCGGATTTTTCTTTAACTACAGGAGTCTCCAGAAGTAGATTACCCGTTACCGGGCCAATAGATCCTTCTCCTTTAAATTTATCTACACTGGCATCTTTGGTTTTAAGATCAAAAACGGAAGATAGCCTCCCTCCAAAAGCTGCCGGAATTCCATTTTTATATATGCTTACATCACCTAAGGCAAAAGGGTTAAGCGCTGAAAAAATTCCGAAAAAATGTTGCGGATTATAAACAACAGCATCATCCAATAATATCAGGTTTTGATCAGACTTACCTCCTCTTACATTATAACCCGTTGCTCCTTCGCCGGCCGTAGTAATACCAGGTAATGCTGTCGCTACTTTAAGCACATCTCGCTCCCCTAACGCTAATGGAATATTCTTAGACTCCTCAACATCCACTTCTGTTTTAGTAACTACTTCTTCTACATTTTTATTAATCTCAGTTTCTAGTAATATTTCATCCAAAAGCTCTATACTTTCATTAAGATTGATATTTAAGCTTCCATCATTATAAATAACAACACGTTTTTTTATATTCTCCATTCCCATAGAATTCATCTCTATGAGATTAGATCCAATAGGTAATTGAACTTCATAAAAACCATCGGTATTACTTTCCTCTCCAATATTTTCTCCGTTAACTACTATTAGAACATTTGGGACAGGCTTCCCGGTTTGCTGGTTTTTTATATATCCGGATAAGGTGAAATTACGCCTAGAAGTATTCTTCAATGCTTTACCGATAGTTATAGTCTCAATTTTTTGATTTGATGATCTTGGTGGATTTCTAAAGACCGGAGAAACTGCTTTTCTTGATAAACGTTCTTTTACTATTGTATCATTAGGTTCTTTTCCAAAAAAACCTTTTGGTAAATTATCATAAATAATAGTATTTGGAGTAAGAATTACTCGTTTATCATCGGTAATATAAAAGTTAATAACTGTATTGTTAAAAAGATCTTGAAGTAACGCCTTAATATCTGTGCTTTCATAAGTACCAGACATTGAAGTATATTCTTTTACCCAAGAATCCTGAAAAAAGAATTTATAATCCGTTTGTTCTTCTATCTTCAATAGTACAGATTTTAAATCTAAAGCATCGTAAGAAATGGAAAATTGTGTCTCAGTCTCTTGAGCATTTATAACCTTAAAACAAAATAAAAAAACAATAATGAGATATCTCTTCATAGTACTATGATTCATTTTTTGATGATGGGTTAATTATCTCAGCAAATATTTTTTTCATAAAGGCATCAGGGTTCTTTCGTCTTAGTAGTTTATGTGCTTTATAAAACTGCTTAATCTCTTTTTTTAATTCGGGAAAAATGGTAATAATATCAGTTTTAGATTTTATATCCCCTTTATAGTCTTGGTCAAAATAAAGTACATATTTACTTTTGCTTCTATATTCATAATACTGCTTATTACCTTCAAGATCATCTGCACTTTTAATTTTTGACTTCGTATGTTTTTTTAATAACAAAATTTCATTATCATCCAAAAGAACCTGATGGAATCCATTAGTATAATTTTTCTTATCAATGTTTTCAACTCTTATAAACCTGTAATCATTAATAGTAAACTCTTCTACTTTATCATATATTAATTGCATTACCGAAGCAGAGGAACCAGGTTTTAAGGCTATTAGAAGTTTATCTTGTTCCAAATTGTATTTTATTCCTACATTATAGTATGGTTGTCCATCATAAATAACAGATCCTGTTAATACTTCATCAGAAAAGAAAAAAGCATGTTTATTGTTAAGTATTTTATTTATGTCCAGATCTACATACTGTTTACCATTATATAAACCGGTATGCTCTTTTCCTATAATAGTGTCAAACCAATTATAATATTCACTTTCATTTTTTTGTTGCCCAAAAAAAAGAAGGGGTAAACAAAGAAATAACAATAACATTTTAGCTTTTTTAGTTTTTCTCATACTTTAAAGGTCTATTTACAAGCATTATACCGTTCATAAATACATTGTATAAAACAAGATTCATGAAGAATAAAACTTTTACTTGGTGGGGTGTCGCTTTCCTATAAATCAGTTAAGAAAACCGGGGACATAGTATTCTTAATGTATTCCTTACTATTTACTAGTATGATTTATTTTATCGAATATATAAGGAATTATATAGCTAGACCATTCACTGATTGTACTACAACGTTTTCGTGTTAATAAGTAATAGTTAAAATATTATATAACACTCGATTTCTAGCAACAATAACAAATCTAAATCTGATAAATTGATTTTTGTTTCAAAAATATTCTGTGATACATCGTCTTATAAATTTGTTAAGATACCTTACTACTTTGTCTCTTTTATCTAAATTAGGCGATCAAAATCATACAGATGAAAACATTTTTTACCTCTGCTTTACTTTTACTATCTACAATTTTAATAGCCCAGACTGATCAAAGAATATATAATATTATTGATGCTGTTTCTGCTGAACGTATAGAAAAAGATATTAAAACGTTAGCGGATTTTGGTACTCGTCATACGCTAAGTGATACTGTGTCTAAAACCAGAGGGATTGGTGCTGCCAGAAGATGGATCAAATCAGAATTCGATAAAATCTCAGCAAACTGTAATAATTGCCTGGAAGTTTTTTATCAAAAAGATCTAGTAAAAAAAGGTGCTAATCAACGAATTGTAAAAGACGTTTGGGTAGTAAATGTAGTTGCAATTCAGAGAGGAACAAAGTATCCAAATCGTTTTATAATCATGAGCGGTGATATTGATTCTCGTATTACTGATCCAACAAACTATACCGATGATTCTCCGGGTGCTAATGATAATGCTAGTGGTATGGCTGGAGCTATTGAAGCTGCCAGAGTATTATCCAAATATCAGTTCGAAAGCAGTATTATCTATGTTGGATTATCAGGAGAAGAACAAGGATTATTCGGTGGACAAGGATTAGCAAAATATGCCAAAGAAAATAACTGGAATATCATTGGGGTGATGAACAATGATATGATAGGTAATATCAAAGGTGTTGATGGTGTAATTGATAACAGAACCTTCAGAATATTCTCAGAACCTGTTCCTCCAACCGAGACTGATAGCCAAAGAAGAGGAAGACGCTTTTATGGAGGAGAGGTAGACGGTATCTCCAGACAATTAGCCAGATATGTTCATAAAACTACTAAAACCTATATGCCTGAGATGAACCCGATGTTAGTATACCGATTAGATCGTTTTGGCCGTGGTGGGCATCATAGACCATTTAATGATGCTGGTTTTGCCGGTATTCGAATTATGGAAGCCCATGAAAATTATACTCAGCAGCATCAGGATATTAGAGAAGAAAACGGAATCAAATATGGTGATGTTGTGGAACACGTTAACTTTGACTATGCTGCAAAGCTCACCGCAGTAAATGCTATCAATATGGCCAGTATTGCCTGGGCACCACCGACTGTGACTGAGCTAGAAATTGGAGGTATCGTAGAACCTTCGGCAAAATTCAGATGGAAGAAAGTTAAGGATCAAAACATAGCAGGATATAAAATATATTGGCGTGACACTACTTCTCCAACCTGGGATCACAGCAGATTTGTGGGTGATGTTAATAATTTTGTCCTGAAAGGAATTGTAATTGACAACTATTTATTCGGAATTGCAACTGTTAGTAAAAACGGACACGAAAGCCCAGTTGCGTTTCCTACAGGAATATTTAGGAAATAATTTGGTTTTACACCAGTAATTTTAACACAACCTTAATAACAGCTTCTATTTATGGAATCTTTGTTTCTTGTAATTTCGCCAACGCTTTAAAAGCTCATAAATAACTATATTTCAATATTCTAACAAAACCTACTTTATACCAAAGCTTCATTCCCCTTATACAGATCGCCTATGAAGAAAATAATACGCCAATATAGTTTACATCTTTTCTTGATTTTTTTATACTCATTATGGGTTATTGTTTTTATGAAAATAATCTAAAATCTCATTCATAAAAGATACAATATTCAATTATTTACCTACTTTTAGGGTAATATAAATTATAGTTATGCATATATATAAATACGTTTTAGTCCTTATTATTCCTATGTTGTTTTCATGTAATCAACAAGCTAAAACAAGTAAGACCGCCGAGGTAATCACGCCAAGCTCAACTATTGAAGGGCATAAAATTGTACTACACGAAAATTTTCCATCAAAATATGTGGATGCGCGTAATGTAGAAGTCTTTTTACCTACAGGATATGAAGCCGCTTCTCCGGAAAAATACAAAGTATTATATATGCACGATGGGCAAAATGTATTTAATCCTAAAACATCTTATACAGGTATTGATTGGGGTGTGGATGAAGCAGTGGACAGTTTAATTAAAGGTGATAAAATCAAAAACACTATCGTTGTCGCTGCCTGGAATAATGGAAAAAAACGCTTTTCTGAATATATGCCAAAAGCTCCTGCTGAAGCTACTGAGAATGCTGAGGCAAAAAAAGGGTTAAAAGAGTTCACTGGTTTTGACTCTCTATTTTCTGATGAATATCTTAAGTTTTTAGTAGAAGAGTTAAAACCATTCATTGACAAAACTTATAATGTATCTACTAAAACAGAGGATACTGCAGTAATGGGATCTTCTATGGGAGGGTTAATCTCTTTATACGCTATATGTAAATATCCAGAAGTATTTGGAGCTGCAGGTTGCGTATCTACACATTGGCCAATTCAAATATTAGGAGAAGCCTATATGAATACGCTACCAGCTACTCTTCCTGATCCAAGTACGCATAAAATATATTTTGACTTCGGAACAAAAACTTTAGATGCTCAATATGAACCCTTTCAAATAAAGGTAGATGAAATGATGGTTGCTAAAGGATATGTTAAAGGAAATAACTGGGTTACTAAAAAATTTGAAGGAGCTTCTCATGATGAAAAGAGTTGGAATGCCAGAATTCATATCCCTCTGGAGTTTCTTTTGAAATAAAGAATTTAGCAAATTAATATTCTTTCCACCACGAAACATTTTCCGGTATCTTGTTTATAGTGATAAGCTGCCCTAATTTAGGGGTCATATATGGCATATTCATTCTTTTACTTTCTGTAACAAACCGTTCTACTGGTTCTTTCCAAGAATGTTGTGCTAGCGCAAAACCACACCAGTGGACAGGCATTATTATTTGTGCTTTTGTATCTAAATTAGCTTGTATACATTCTTCAGGGTACATATGTATCTGATGCCAGTTTTCATTGTATTGCCCACATTCTAAAAATGCAAAATCAAACGGTCCTAACTTCTCTCCTATTTCTTTAAAATGTTCTCCATAACCACCATCCCCACTAAACCAAATATTCTCTTTTGATGTTTTAAACACCCAACCACCCCAAAGTGATTTTGCTCGATCGGTCAATCCACGTCCAGAAAAATGACGAGTCGGTGTAAAAGTAATTTTGATATCTCCAAAACTCATATCATCCCACCAATCGAATTCCACAATATCATCTTGCGGAATTCCCCATTTCACCAAATGACGAGCTACACCCATTGCAACCGCGTATTTTTTTGTTTTAGATTTAAGTAGTTGAATACTATCATAATCTAAATGATCATAATGATCATGAGTAAGCAACAATATATCGATTTCAGGAAAATCATGAATCAAATCTAAGGTATCTTCACTAAACCTATTCATAGCAAAAGGAGAAACAGGAGCAGCGTTACCTCCTAACATAGGGTCTATTAAAATCGTCTGATCATTTATTCTCATTAATACTACCGAATGTCCATACCAAATAAATTTAGCTCCTTCAGATTGATTCAAAAATTCATCTTTATCGAATTGAATAATGGGAAGTTTTTCTTTGGGTTCTCTGTTTTCTTTTTCGCAAAACTGTTTATATAATAATTTCGGTAATTTCTGAATATTAATATCCATCGTAGTTTCTTCCAGGTTCACAAATTTCTTACCATCCCAATTCCTAGATTGGCTATATTTCTCTATATGTGCCTTAGTAATTCTTCCACCAAATTGTTTTCTCATATATCTGTAAATTATTTTTTCTCTGCAACAATAACATATGTAGGGAAAAAGTAAGATTTTCTTTCAATAATATCTTTGATTGCAAAACCATTGATGGTTAGAAAAATCTCTAGTTCACTTTTTAGAAAAGTCCGAACATTAGCATGGTCTTCACCTATTTCTATCCATTCATTTTTTACTTCTTTATAGTATTTTGAAGTCCATTGAACATCCATTCCAGATTCTAAGTTCAACTCCCAAATACTTTTCCGCATGTAATTTATATTGTTATAAGTTGCTTTATGTGTAATCCTTTTTTCATTAAAAATTTCAGGTATAAACCGATAAGCATCTATGAAATCAAAGCAAAAAACCCCTCCTTTTTCTAAATTTTTATTTACCGTTAAAAAAGTTGATTTCACATCTTCATTGGTTACTAGATAACTAATCGTTCTACCAGTCATGATAATACTCTGAATAGGTTTTTCTAGCTTAAAATTCCGCATATCACCCTCAATAAATTTACAGTTAGGAACTTTAGCCTTTGCTATAGCAATCATTTCTTTGCTAAAATCTAACCCTTGATAATCAAAACTTTTTTTGACAAAATATGAAGCTAGATTACCTGTTCCGCTTCCGATCTCCAAAAGATTCTTTTTATTATATCTATTAATGATTTTACTATAAAAATTGTACTCCTCTAAATAGTCAATAAAGGTCGCATACATTGCTTCATAAACTACAGCTAAATCAGAATATAACTTTCCCATCTCCTTATTTATAGGTTTATTTTTAATAAATCATAATTATTTTTTCTACAGAAAGTTGTTTATACAGATTCTATTTTCCTAACTGCTACCGGGTGACCATTAAATGCCATATTATAAGACAATGGGTCTAATCGATCATGATCCATGAGTTGATTAATATTAGCTCCGGCATTGCGTTTTGCAGTTTGCATTTGTACACCTTCACTATCATGCCCCCAACCGTGCGGAATACTAATGGTGCCCTGCATAATATTTGTAGTGACTTCTGCTTCAATAGAGATGGAACCGAATTCAGAATATACTTCTACCACCTCTTCCGGTTGGATTCCATGAGTTGTGGCATCATCAGGATGTATCATCATGGTACAGGTTCTAGAACCTCCTTCTAAAACCGGTAAGTTATGCATCCAGGAATTGTTACTGCGTAAATGTCTTCGCCCAATTAGTTTTAGTGGATATTGCTCCACTTTTTCTGGAATTAAAAGCTCTTTTACTTTTTCCATTTCTTTAACAAAAATTTCTGGCATCAATTCAATACGTTTGTTTTTGGTGAATAATCGCTTGGGTAAAACCGAGCTTAATTCTGATAATTCTATGCCTCCAGGATGCTTCTCTAAACGTTTTAAACTTAACCCATCTTTTCGCAAAAAGCGACCGCCCCATACTCCATAAGGACCAGTTTTTAAAGCTAAATCTAATTTCGTTTTAGGATGAATCCTAGACATAATATTGCTCTTTATTCTCTGAAATAGGTTACCCGTAAACAAACGTCGTTGTAACTCGCCCATAATTTGCCAATCATAGCGTTGATCCTTAGAAATTGGTAAAGGAGCTGGACTAAACTTAGTCGTATTACGGGTCGCGATCATATGAAGTACAAAGGAGTAATGCATAGTTTCCAACCCTACTCCAGGAGGCATAATAAGATCTGCATACTGTGTCGTCTCATTTACATACATATCAATTGCCAACATAAATTCCAGATCAGCCAATGCTTTTTCTACCAATTGTGAATTAGGTGCAGAACGAGCAGGATTTCCGGCAATACTGATAAAGCCCCGGATTTGATTTTTCCCTTTAGTCAATATCTCATCCGCTAATGTAGCGGTTGGAAATTCGCCAACAATCTCTTTGTAAGATTTAACTCTGCTACTATAACGAAACATTTTTGACTCATGTGCCATTAAAGTCACATAATCAATAGCTGGTAAAGTAAACTGGAGCCCTCCTTTTATATCTAATTGCCCAAGCAAAATATTAATACTAGTAATTAGCCATTGGCATAGCGTACCATAAGATTGAGTATTGACGCCTAATCTTCCATAAACCACACTATGAGGGTATTTTATGAGATCATCTACAACATTTTTTATTTGTTCAGTGCTCATACCAGTCATAGGAGCAACTACTTCTTTGGTATATGGCTGAACCATTTCTTTTAGTTCATCTAAATGATCTGCCAGTGAAAGCGCTTTAGAATTCGGGATTGCATTACGTAATACCAATTCATTTATAATTGATAATAGTAGCAACACATCTTTTTCAGGGTGAATAAAATAATGTGCACTAGCTTTATCCGCCGTTTCTGTTTTACGAGGATCAATAACCACCACTTTCCCACCCTTTTCCTGGATAGCCTTTATTTTTTCTCTAATATTAGGTGTAGACATAAAACTACCGTTAGATGCCATAGGGTTAGCTCCAATAATAAGCAGGTAGTCCAAATGATCTATATCCGGAATTGGAGCCATCATTGCATGGCCAAACATCATTTGATTTACTAAAAAAACAGGAACAGAATCCAGGCTATGGGATGCAAAACGATTTCGGGTATTCAAAGCATTGATCGTGTCGTATAATGTTATTGCGGTACCTGTATTATGAACTGTAGGATTTCCGGTATAGGTACCAATTGCATCATTACCATATTTTTTTCGGATTTTTTTAAAAGATTGCTCTGCTATATCAAAGGCTTCTTCCCAAGATATTGTTTGCCAACCTTCCGCTGTTTTTTTTACAGGTCGTTTTAATCGGTTTGGATCATTGTGCAAATCTTTAAGCGCTACTCCTTTAGGACAAATATGTCCACGGCTATAAACATCTTCTTTATGCCCTTTAATAGCGATTACTTCATTATTCTTTACCTCAATCTCTAAGCCGCACATTGCCTCACATAAGTGACACGTACGGTATTTTATTGTTTCTGACATGATTTGTGTTGGTATTTATTAATGAAATCATATTTACATATGTATTCACATAATTTATATTATGCTAATCGTAATCCAGATAATATCTCCAATACTTTCATCATTTATCAATCGGTTTCTAACAACATCTTATGGATTAAGCTAATCTGCCCTAAATGATAATAACTATGCTCAATCATAGCTTCAATATTTCTTTCATAACTTCCATACTTAGGATCAACAAATACTTCATCCAGTTTTTTATCTGGCAGAGATTCAACTAAATCGGCAAATTTTTCCGAATTGCTCATAAGAGTTCCGCATAGTTTCTCCCAGTCTTCCTGTGATGTAATAGGAGACATATCAAAACTATATTTATCTCTAATTTCCAGAGCTCCCCCTTCTAAAACATTTAGTACACCTGCTATGTAATAATTGATATGAAAAGTAAGTGCTGCAATTGTATTTAAAGACCCTACTTTTTTTGTAGCTTGTTTCCAGGATAAGTTTACTATCTGATCTTTATAATTAGTATTTACAACCCATTTACCATCCAAAATAACTTCTCTAAATCGATCTGCAATTTGTTTTGTTCGTTCCATGTATTATAAATTATATATTCAGTTTACAACCATTGATAGTTCTTTAATTAATAAAAACAACCTCGTGGGATCATAGTATTAGGAACTAAGTTAATAAAAAACAGCTAAGGTTTTGAATATAAAGCAATGAGTAACCGCACAAGCTTATTCTGTTTGTTGGATTACTGAATAAAGCCCTACCATTATAAACTGATAATGTATACAAGGTATTTTTTCAAAAGTTAATATGGACAACCTTGCTTTCTTTATCAAACACATACAAATTGTAATCAAGAAATCTTGCTATTTGTTACGGTTATTGACTTCAATCCTAATAAATTCAGGCAAATAATTAGGGGAAGCTTATATATTCCTTTATCTGCTATTGTCTACAATCTAAAAAAGCACTTGAAGTTTACCATTTATCCATACAAAGGAATATATCTATCTTTTATTATACTAAAATGATGGATTTGATGTGCTGTTATTGTCAATCCAATTGTGTACAAAGGCATTTCATATTCAAAAAACTTACAGTTGGTTTCAAGTATTTTCTTATTGAAAGATTCAAACATCATCATTGTCGATTGGCGTACAATTCGAAGTTCATTTATCAACTGATCAATTGACAGTTCATCTGTATTTGAATTTTCGCCCATTATTTCTTGGTCATGCGCATCAGGAACGGTTCCCTCTCCTCGAGCAAAAATTATAGCTCTAAAACACCAAATTCTTTCCCAATCTATGAGATGTTGTAATATTTTATGAATTGTCCATTTGCCTTCTTTATAAGTTTTCAAGCCAATTCTGTTTAATTGAGCTATATCTAATTCATTAATTTGATTCAGGCTTATTTGTAATGCTTTATTAAGTTCTATGCCTCCATTCAATTTCAAAACGTACTCTAAAAATTCCGGGTTCTTTTTAACTTCTTGATTTTTCACGAATAATTATATTTTATATTTAATTGGTGTAAGATTCGTATGTGATAGTAGGTCTAAACCCTATTAATTCAGAGCTAGTCATCTATAGTGATAAAGCATATGAATAACTAAGCTAAAAAACCTAGAAAGCCGTTATCAGTAACGATAAAACAACACACGAATAAATTGATTAAATGAAAATTCATTCGGAAGAATATCCGAACAAAGAATTATTAGCCTTAGAGTTTAATGGCTAATTATTAAGCTACTATAAATTTCAAAATCACTCTCAAAATATGAATTATTTATGTGTAGTAAATATATGCAATTTTGTACTACCATGCCATTAATGAAACCAAATTCGTAATTGTTTTTTATAACCGTATTCTATTGAATCGGTTTATTTCCCTAATGATGCTAAACAGCTTTTTAATTGAATTATGGCCTTCTGTTCTTACGAACGGTCTTTGAATGATACATTTGCTTCCCGAAGGAGGCTATGATTCCATATACACCGTTTGTCCAGTGTTTTTTTTATACAAATTACAATACAAATCCAAATTAAATGACTTTAGATCCTACATAATCTCATTTGAGGCACAAAATTAATTAGGGTGAAATATTATAACTTTTCTTTGCTTAAGAAGTTAACCTTCGATTTGTTTTAGTTTATTTATCTTTTCAATTAAATCACCTGTAATTGCCACGACTGCAGGTTTTGGGATATTATCCTTATCAAAAGGCCAAGTACTATTGGGATTGTTTAAATCCATAGTTTGTTCACCAGGATGTTGAACACTTAAAAATAAAGTTTTTCCATCAGGAGAGAACCAAGGACCTGTGAGTTCTGCATCTCTGGGAGCAGAGGCAACTCGGATTATTTTTCCTGCATCTTGGCCATATCTAGGAATTACAAATAAACTATTGTTTTTGAAAGGCATGTAAGGTTTATCCCGTTTATTCATACTACTTCCTGAAATATCTGAAGTAATCCAGAGATTTCCGGATAAATCAAATGCTAAGTTATCCGGGCAAGAGAATCCATTTTCTTCACCGCCAGCCATATATGTAGAAGCTTTAAAGCTCAAAGCATCGAAATCTCCATTGGTTTCTTCAATTTTTAGAATTGAACCATGAAAATCATTTTTACTCTTGTTGTTAGTTAATGAAACCAATATATTTCCCGTAATTGGATCAATTTCAATATCTTCAGGACGATTTAACTCAGTTGCGCCCAATAGTTTTGCAGCTTCTCTTGCTCTAATTAGTACCTCTGTCTGATCTTTAAATTTATTTCTTAAAACAGATTGATTTTCCCAATCCAAAGCTAGCCATTTCCCTTTATTGGTATCTGCAACATATAACGTTCCTTCTTTTAAAGAACCAGGTTCTGAAGAAATAAATTTATACAAGTGTTCGTTGTTTTTGTCATCTCCCGTATAAGCAACCACTCTCTTATCACTTAGTTCATACAGTGTACAACATTCGTGTGCAAATCTACCTAAAGCAATATGTTTTTGGGCTGTTCCGTCTTTTGGATTTACTTCTACCACCCAACCATAATGTTCTGGAGGGTAATCATAGAAATTTTCCCAACCATACCAACTTGGTTTATGTGTAGCTACATTGTTTTCATCGTATACGGTCTCGCCAAAAAATGCATCATAGTTTTCTTCACAAGTCAGAAAAGTATTCCAAGGTGTAATACCACCTGAGCAATTACTGAGTGTTCCCATAACTGTAGATGTTTCTTTAATCGAACTATCCCAGTTTAATTGAATGGGTGTTTGAGCAGTAATTCGTCTATTATGAGGATCATTTTCTACGACGCTCCACTTTCCATTTTCTTCTTTAATTCTAATGATCGTTCCCCCAACATTGTACATCTCTTTATTTATCTGTTCTATAGTACGATGCTGTTTCAGGTTTTTATTATAGTCAGAAACAAAAAGCGGATTAATATATTCATGATTTACCCATAACAATCCATCTTTAGGGTTGTTTTCATCAAAAGGAATGAAGCAAGTAAAATCATTATTAAACCCAAAAGTATCTTCGTCGTTGATTTTATCACCCCATTTTATGATAACGTGATAATCCAACCCTTTGGTAAGCAGTAAGTCATCTTGATCAGATGCCGGTAAAGCTTTTAGTATTAGTTGCTTTAGAGAGTCAAGGTTTTGTTTAGATTCTTCCTTCAAGCCAGAAGGGTTGCTGGTATTACCACAGCCAACTAAAAAAGGTGGAGTTATCATTGTACCCAAGCTAGCCTTTCCTATAAAAGAAATAAATTTTCTTCGATTGTATTTCATACCATTCTTAATTAACGTAATGCTTTTCTATACAAATCAGATCAGAATATATATTCTTAAAAACATTCTCTTCTCTACTATAAATCTTACCATTTATTTTGACAGGAATACATGACAGATTACTTAATTCAAAATGCAATTCTTTTATTTTCATATTTAAATAATATGAAAGAATTAAAAATTGACGATGATTGGTCTGCCATAATACTTCAGAATGCAACTTTTGTTTATGAATTTCATTATAAAAATTAGCTAGCCCTCTTATATTCATGAAATCATGATTCTTTAAAGCATCTGTAATGATGTGATTGTTACTCGATAATACAAACGTAATTTCTTTAATCTCTTTTGTCGTTATTAAAGCATTTATCTGTCCTACCATTTCTGAAGTAAATCTAATAGAATTACCCAACGAGGTACAATAGTAGTTTTCTTGTTTGAAAGCTTTATTTATAACAGATTCAAGATGATCAGTAGGGCAAATAAAATATAGGCGCTTCTGCATTATATTTAATATAGATAAAAAGATGAATGATATCAATAAGAGTAAGATTAAAGATTTTTGACATCAATAATTTCGAAGTTTCTAGTATCAAAATAATCATCTAATCCATAATCGGTATTGATAATAATTCCTCCTAAAAGGGCTACCTTTTCAACATGGAATTCATCTTTACAGGTTTTAATATATTCGTGAACCTTTTTGTCTATGATTTCGTATGTTGCCTCGGTAATCGCTTTTTGAGGATGATCACTATCCAATATTTGTTTACGGTGAGGAAGCAAACTTTCTTCAAGTTTCATTTGTTGATAGTCATTTTCATTCAATATAGGTTTGTAATTATCATCTTTGAGCCGGCTTAATGCCAACATGAGTGCTCCGCAGGAGTTACCGGTTTCCTCTTGACGGGGTCTATACATTTTACCCAAATCCCCTTCAAGGGTAAGTCCTATATGAGGGCCATAAAATATGAATGCACTACCTTCATCAGGAATGTGATGTGCAAAAGCAGTCATACCGGTCTGCCCTGCAAAAGGTAAGCCTCCTAATCCTCCCATAATAAATGGACCAAACAATACATTAAAGAATGTTGTAGAAGGAACGTTGATATCATCTGAGCATACAGATGTCGCCATCAATACTTTTGAAACATCAATTTTGTGATCATTTTGCATTTTCCCTAAATAATGAATAGACGTATCTTTTGCATCCATCGCATTAGGAAAATATTTTTTTACAACTTGGTCGAATTTTCTTTGCAGCATAATACTATTGAATTTAGAGTGAAATATATTTGTGAGTTTTAATACTTCTTTATGTGTAAATATAATAGATAATTTTATTAATGCAACATTGTTGCTTTTAATTTAATATCTTCTTATCATTGTCGCAAAACTGAATCAATACAACTCAATGAACTTAATAAAGATTGGAATACTTACAGTTTCAGATAGGGCTAGTAAGGGGATTTATAAAGACGTATCTGGCAAGGAGATTATCAATGTTTTAAATGAGTATATCTCTTCAGAGTGGAATGCTGTATACGAGATAATTCCTGATGAGCAAAATATTATCGAACAAAAACTAATAATGCTTAGTGATAAAGAGAGTTGCTGCCTCATCTTTACAACTGGAGGGACTGGGCCTGCGCCAAGAGATGTTACGCCTGAAGCAACTGAAAGAGTGTGTCATAAAATACTCCAAGGATTTGGAGAGTTGATGAGACAAGAAAGTTTGAATTATGTCCCAACAGCTATATTGTCTCGACAAACTGCGGGTATACGTAATAAAACATTAATTGTAAATCTTCCTGGAAAGCCTAAATCAATACGAGAATGTATTCAAGCCGTATTTCCAGCAATTCCATATTGTTTGGAATTGATCGGTGAATATATCTTGAATACAAATGAAAAGAATATTAAAGTATTTAGACCTAAATGATATTCTAATTCGTCGATAACCTATATGAAAAAAGGGAAGGTTTTAGATAATTTCCCTAGTTAGTATTGGATACAACATCTATTATATGTTGGGTTTGTATCCCGAAGGGTGCATATGCATCATACAAATCTTTGTTGTAAACCGTTTTTATTTAGATAATATCTCTACTTTATTATGTATTTAGAATAATAAGGCATCTAATTTTTTGATAAACTATAGTTGACTAAGATAAAGTCAATTATATTTTTTTTATAACTGATTATTGATTCTTTGGATGGTTAATAGAGATAGATACATCAACTTTTTTGTTATTTAACAAATAGTTTAATGTTTTTACGTCAGCGCTATAGGCTGCAAGAGATAATGGTGTATAACCGGATAAATTCTGAACGTTAACCGAAACCCCTTCTCGATTAAAAGATCAATGATGTGCGTTGTATTTTTTTCGCTGTAAACACTTTTGTGTAAAAATGAATCTTGGCTTTCATCATAATAATGTATGTTGTTTTTTTATTCATTAAGTGGGAAACTTAGAATTTAAAACTCATTGTTGGAGCTATGTAGAAAGTATTTTCTGAATCGCCTGACGCTTTAATAAATTCGCCAGCTATAAAATAAGAGCTCCGCAGATCAAAAGAAATATTGCGATTGACCTCATATGATACTTTCAAACCAAATACATCTCCAACATGTTTTGTACGAATTCCATTTGCTTCTCGTGTTAAAAAGCGTGGCGGAGTGTACAAACCATCATTTGATTGAGTTCTATAGAAGAAGGCGTAATCCAAGTAAATCGTTAAATCTCTTAAAGGATAAAAAGTGAAGTTCGGATGCAGGCTTGTGATATTTGCCGGTGTATTTACCGCAGCAAGACTGTAAATCGCCGGATTGACGAATATTGGATTAAATGTTCCTACTTTTCCATCTCCAACATGTTGGTCACCGCTTGACCAGTCCGTTTTAATTCCTAGTTTAGGTTTCCAGTCATTTTTGATAATCGTGTATTTCCAATCAGTTTCTATGTTATAAGCAAAAATATCACTGTTATCAAGTTTGCCCCATTGTATGATGATTTCGGTATTGTAGGATAATCGACCTTTAGTGCCAAATGATCTAACCCCGATAGAATGTCTAGTTTCTTTACCTAAAACATCATTGAATCGGGAGGAGTTAGCATAAAAGCCAAAGTAGTAAAAATCTAATTTACCTTTACCGCTTAAAAAAGGACGTCTATAGTATGCTCCCCAAAAAACAGGATTGGATTTATTACCTTTAAAAATATTGGATTTATTGTCAAAACTGAAAGGAGAAATGTTGACTTCTTTTCCATAAAACAGATCCATAGACGAACTGTTTTTTTGAGCAATAACTCTTACCATATCAAAAGTCCTTCTCATATTAGGTCCTTCTCTTATGCCAACAATACGAGAAGCACCATATCCAATTTCTTGTCTTCCCAATCTGATGGTTGTCTTAAGGCCAGAAGAATTGATAGGTTTCCACTCCAAAAAACCTTGATGAACATCAATTTCATCAGATTCGAGAAATAAGTTTTCATTACCCGTTACGTAACCACTGTATAGTTCGCCAAAAAGGCGAAACTTAGTACCTAGCATTAAAGAGGCGTGTAAATTGACTCTTTGAGAATAATATGTCAGGTCTCTGTCAGTATAATTCTCGTTTGTGTAATGTTCTACTCTTGCACGATATTCTCCACCCAATGTAAGAAAAATATTATTTTTCCTATTAATGGTTAATAGTTTAAGAGGTTGCAGAAAAAAAAGATTTTTCTCTATTGAATCTAGATATATGTATGACTCCTCTGCTCTTAAAATGCTAATAGCAGGTACTTTTTGGGTTTCCTTTTCTTCCTCTTGTGTCATGATGTTATAAGGCAAACAAAATGTAATAATAAAGAATATACTAAAAGTTTTTACCATGATAATTTGCCAGTTGAGAATAAATCAGAAAAGATGACACAACCTAAAATCAATAAGATCAGTATTAAGAGAAAAACTAAATACTGATCTCATTAACTCATTTTTAGGAACTGGAATCTGTCGAAATTTTGGTTTTAAAGTGAGCTACAAAACTTAAAACAATAGCCGCTGAAGAGACCAAGGTCATGACAGTTCCCGGAACAAAGTGTACAAAACCTCCTAAATCTAAAAAGATGAAGTATCCTAAATCGGTTAAACCACCGGCAATAGCTGCCAGGAAGATAGCATTCTTATTGCCTTTCCAGATATAAAATGCACAAATAAGTGTCACAGTACCTACCCAAAGAAGATTGAAACCATGTTGACCAATAATTGCCCCAGATGCAGTTGGATAATCCATTTGTAGGGTATTAGGATCAACAGCATCTGCTATTCCACCTACTGCTCCGCTTATGTTACCAGACGTTATAAAATAAATGGTCATAATGCCTGCAAACATGTGCACCAAACCCCAAATGATCCATAGTACTGTGGCGATTTTAAAAAAAGTCTTGTAATTCATAGTAAATTATATTTGATTAATATGTTCCTGAAATTTGCGTAGTTCTGAATCAAATTTTCGAGCATGATTTTTTTCTATTATTTGATTGTCTTTGAAATAATGATTGAATGAGGGTAAGATATAACTGGCAATAATATTAGCTCCAAAAGCCGGAAATAGATCTAGAGAAACTTTCATCACATAGTTTCTTTCTTTTTTAGCAGGTGAGGTAGAAAGAAGAAACATAGCCTTGTCACTCCAGATATTCACACCATCAATCCTTGAAATCCAGTCTAATAAATTTTTAAACACACTGGTGTAAAGGCCATTATGTTCTGCTAGTGAAATGATTATGGCATCAGATTCTTTAATAAATTTTGAAAATCTAATTGCATTGTCGGGTATGCCTGACTTTTTTTCTAAATCAATTGAATAAATAGGTAATTCAAAATCATTTAGATCAAGAATAATTACTTCTGTATTTCTTAATTTGTTAGCTGTAAATTGAGCAAATTGCTTATTAATGGATTGTTTACTGTTTGAAGCCCCAAAGGCAATAACATTTTGAGTCATTGATTCGTACTTTGTTCAAAAACAAATGTCTAGTATTCAAAAATGCTTTGCATTATGATTTCATAAGAAATGAAAAAAGCTATTTTTTTTGTAGGTGTTTTGACTTAGCAGCGCTCAAAGTTTCAGGGTTAACACCAATATATGAAGCGATCATTCGCTGAGGTACCCGCTGAGCTATGTCAGGATAGGTTTGAACAAAAAATTCGTAACGTTCAATGGCATTCGTACTGATTAGCATTAAAACTCGTTTTTGCAATGCGTTTAACCTTTTCGTAAAAGCAACTACATTCTGTCTTTCTCTTTCAAGGTCCTTTTGTAGAACAATTATTTTTGAATCCTCTAAAGCATCTATAAATAGATCTGCAGGTGATTCCGGGTTACAGTTGTCTGCTATCACCCATGACTCTGGAGCAAACATGAAAATATTTTCTTTGCCGTTTTTGTCGATAGAATAGCTTCTTAGTAAACCAGACTTGACATGGTAAACTTTTGTGTTTAGTTCACCACTTCGTTGCAATATCTCTCCTTTTTTTATTAATAATTCTTTCAAAATTTTAATTTCTCAATGGCGTACCACGGTCTCGTATAACCGTCTGCTACGGGTTAATCTAATTTAATTCTTGGTTTGGTATTGGCCTTAGCAAATCCACGTAAATTCGGATGTAGTCGAATCCACAGTAATTACGGCTATATATTGCTGTGCGTTGGCTTTTTGTTTTCATTTTCAATTAATTCGGTTTCGGAATTTTTAATTCCTTCTTTTTTCAGAATGTCCAAAATAAAATCAGTTTTTCCATCAATATAAGAGTTAATGTCATTGGGAAATTTTTTCGCAAGAACATTTTTCAGATTGCTATATTCTATTATTTTTTCCGGGTTTTCTAAAAGATGGTTTTTTTAAGCTAAGTGGTTTTTTAATCCTGTACTTCCTTTTTTACATACATAAAGATTGTGTTCAAACCATTCTTTTTTAGAATTGGTAAATGGTGTTTGACAACTATTCCTTTTAAATGCTTCTCTCCCAGAAATTCCCATTTCTCCCAAGTGAGTATATCCAAGGTCTTTAAGTTTACTTATTACCTTTTTTAAAACCTCCTTATCATTTTCAATAATTAAGTCTAAATCAATAATCGGTTTTGCAGCCATTCCCGGTACTGAAGTGCTTCCAACGTGTTCAATTTTTGAAACTATTCACTTAAAATGTGGGAATAGGTATTCTCGCAAACTTTCAAATTGTTCTTTCCATTTCGGGTTATAATTTTGAATGTTTATCCTCATTAATCTCAAAATTTTCGCTGTATACAACGTTTTGGCTAAGCTGCGTTTTAACGTAGTTTAGGTTTTGTTAGCACCTGTTTCTACTTTTTTTCTTCACGCAAAATTTTCTCCATTTTACGACCTCTTGCCAATTCATCAATCAACTTTTCCATACGCCTACATTGTTTATACAATTCAAATTCATCCTCTATTTCTTCAATTCGATAACCACAAACGACTCCTTTAATCAAGTGGGCGTTTGGATTTATTTTGGCTTTTTGAAAAAATGTTCTAAAAGTTGCTTTTTCATCAATAAGTGCTTGTAAAGCATCCTGATCAAAACCAGTGAACCATTTAATTACTTGGTTGAGCTCTTCTTTTGTTCTACCATTTTTCTCTAATCTATTCAGATAATGTGGATAAATGGATGCAAATATCATATTGGCAACCTTTTCATTTTTTTCCGCTGTAACTTTCATTTTTATTCGATTTTGAATTGATTGTCACTAACACCAAAGATATGAATTGGAGCAAGGTAAACACACCTGAGCCAATTGATTTATTTGCTCATTTTATTTCTTATTCAATTTATAAAAATTGAGCGTTATTACAAAAAGGAAATAATTTCTCGATTTCGCCACTAAACTTTGCTCTGATTTTTTATATGATAATGTTACAAGCTTGCAATTTTCAGTATTCAATATTTATATTCCATTCCAGGAGCATTTTCGGCTCGCTTTTGAAACCCAAACTTTTCATAAAATTTAAACTTCTCCTTAGCTGAAAACAATTGAATATCTCGAATGTTATTTCCAGTACATTTCTCCAATAATCTTTTCAATATTTCACTTCCAATTCCTTTTCCTTGGTAATCAGGAGATATAATTAAATCAACAATTAGTGCGTGATGAATTCCATCGGATATAATTCGACCAAAACCAATCAAAATTCCTTCTAAATATGCAGAAACAGAATACCAACTATTTTCAATGGCAATATCCAATTCTTCGATTGTGAATTTACATACATCATTCCAACCGGTTGAATCAAATAAAGTCCAATACTGATCAATACCAGGTTTAGTAATTTTGTATTCAACAGGTTTCAATAATTTATTTGGCATTCTTTTAGTTCGAATTTTACTTTTCTGCTCGCTTGTAAAGTATCTTGTCTATTGCGTTTGTTTCCCGAAGGTAGTATATGCATGATACAAACTGTGTTGTAGGCGTTTATTTTTTTTCGGTTTCTTTTTTCGAATCAATTAATTCTATTAAATTGTTAAGCGAAGATCTTATTTTATCCGATTTACTTTTTTTTATCATTAACTCAGCTTTGTTTTTCATTCCGCTGTAATTAGCTTCTGGATAAAGTTCAATTAATGCGGAAAAATATTTATCAATACCACCTGCAAGTTTTGTCTTTCCCTCTTCCGTAAAGGCTTTTTCGTTATTTATTTCATCCAGATAGATCAAATAATTTTTAATTAGAGTTCTTACATTCGAATTAATATTGTTCTTAACTACTGAAGAGTTAGGATCATCAGCACTTTCTTTTATCTGTTCATTTCCTAATCTAAAATATTTTAGTTGAAGTCCTAATCCAAAATGCCAAACCGCAAGCATTTCTTTGTCGTATAGATATTGATCTTTCCTGTCTAGAGCATCATAGATATTATTCATATCCTTCCATTCACTAAAGAATTTTTCTGCTACATTGTTTTTATGTTTAAGTCCTAATTCATTGTCCTCAAGTACTACATTAAAATTTTGTTGATCAGTAAGTTTTTCAATAATAATTCTCGTTTCAGGGTCATCAAAAGTTGGAAGTTTTTCATCCGCTTTGTAACCATAATTCAATTCCAAAACCACTTTATCATAATCGTTTAAGTCCCAATATCGTTTATCAATGGGGAATTCGCGTTTTTCTGGTTTGCAGTTTGTTAATGCTATACTTATTAAAACGAAGATGATAAGTCTAATTTTTGTCATTAAATCGAATTTTTGGTTTTTCATAATCGGTTAGCAAATTTAGTAAACTATCTACTTCTTTCTCGTATCTTTTTTGTTCACTTAAAACATAACTATGGAAGGTATTGTAATCATATTCTCTTTGAAATTTTCGTTCTTCTTTTTCAGCTTGTCGAATTATTTCCTCGATTTTATCTTTTTCAAACCTATCGAGTTTTGATATTTTTTCTTTTGCTTTACGAGCGAAGAGCTCAGTTATTTTTATATGGTACTTCTCATGAGTTAGCAATTCTTTACTATTTGTATTTTTTTTATAAACGAATGAACGAGATGGGTAAAAAAGAGATTGAACCATAACAAAATTTTTATCAATGTCACTTTCTATAGAAGTAACGACGTAAGCAAATCTTTCGTTACCATAAAGTGATTTCTTGAAAAATTCTAAACCTCTAAAATTCTCAAACGTTATTTGGTCGTATTTGTCAAAGGTCAAAGGCTTCTCATAGTTTAAAAAATTCGTATGACTTAAGATCCCAAATCCAATTATTGCAGGTATTAAAATAGCACTACTATACCTTAGAAACTTTTTGAATTTTTTTAACGGTATTTTGTTTCCTTTTTTGTTCTCCTTTATAACTATTCCTAATTGATAAAAAACAGGTGAAAAATAAGTAAGTAAAATTATGATAGCTATTAAATTTTCATTCATCCGTCTTTTTATTTTTCATAATTGACTACAACTTTTATATAGGTGTCTTAGCTGGGTAAAATGTTACCTTAATTTCCAATTTTTCTTATCTATTTGGTACTAGGCAGGCAGGAATACAACAACCAATAGATAAATCACTTAGCTACTATCATCATATATTTGATGTTGTATCCAGTTTTATTCAATTTCTATATATTCCGATTTTCCTCCCGATAAATCTCCATTCAGCCAATTCCAGTCAAATGCTAATTTCAGTTTTCCATTTTGAGTTTCTGAAATCGTCCCTTTTGATTCACCCGCTTTCAATTCACCTTCGGTTGTAAGACACTGATACAAGAGCTCAATTTTTGAATCTTGAGTTTGCTTTCCGATTATAAGTCCCTCCAGTATCGAACCTCCTTTATATTTTCCAGTAATCGTAGTTCCGTTCTGAGAATAATGAAAAATCGTTTCATCTGATGATAATCCACTTTTATTTTCAGTAGTTACAGATTTTTTGTCATTGAGGTTAAGCATAGTTCTTGTTTTTAATAGACTAAAACGGTCTCATATATGAGTAGTACGGGATCGCTAATCACCAACCTTTCTGTTTTGCTCCGACCTTTGCTTTGTGGTTACACTTTGAATTAAACTCCAAAACCCGTATTAACTATAGGAGTCATTGTTAGCATTTGTTATTATTTCCTAAGTTGTGTCTTTAAGTAACTTTCAATAGTTGTATTTAATTCTATTGTTTCATTCGGAAATTCTGGAATTGTCCGTCCGTCAATTACTGTTTGTGTCATATCTATGAGATTATTGGCAGTGTTTTCTGTAAAACCTACTGACATTAGTGTTTCTTTCCATTTATGACTTGGAATAGATTGTGCAAATACATCTTTTCTTAATATGGTTGAAAAAGCTTTAGCAATGTCCTGCGAATTGTATTTTTCTTGTCCTACTAATTCGTATACCTTAGTAGTCCCTGTTTGATCTGGTTTAGCTATGATATTAGCAAGAAAATCTGCTAAATCAATAGGCGAATGCATCGAAATTTTTAAGTCTCCAGGGAAAAAAGTTGGTAAAACGCCATATTGCTCGACTGTATCATAATAACCAAGCCAGTTACTGAAATAATATGACGGCCTGACAATTATTTTCTCAATGTTCAATTCATTAAAACCCTGCTCTAAAATTCTTGACATTAACAGATTACCCGTTTTTCCTTCGAGATGAGCACCGATACTAGACAAGCAAACTATTCGTTTTATTCCATTTTTTTCAACAGCTATTCTATAATTTTCAACTATTCTGCTAGTATCTCCTATGATATCATTTGAAGTTGGGTTTTCAGGTGTCAACAGAAATGCTGTTGTTCCTCCTTCAAAAGCATTCACAACTTGGTCTGTAACAAATAAATCTGCTTGTCTAATCTGAATATTAGAACTTTTAACTTTGTTTGGGTCACGAACAACTGCCACTGTGGGGACACCTTTTTGTGATAGTCTATTAATTAAATGTGTACCTACTTGTCCTGATGCTCCAACTATTATATTCATATTCCTTTCCATTTTCTATCATCTTCTTTAGTCTGTAATTTGTTTAACCAATTGATAAACATTTCTATTTTTATGTCTTCTGCTCTTTTTATTTTTATGTGTTTCAGGGTATTACCCTTACCTTCTAATAAATTATCTGGGGCTTTTATTTTGTCGATGTTATAAAAACCAAGAGTGATGTGTTTTTTTGCAAAACGCAAATAAGCAAAATCTTTTCCATTCGAAAAAACTGGGAAACCCTATTTCATTTCTTCACCTACTTCGTCAATCGTTATATGCATAAGTCGTCTGATTTCTTCAAGTAACGGAATTTGGTCTTCAGTTGCTTTGCGAATATAATCTGTATTTTTTTATTTAGATTCATTTTCTATTACTTGACTTTAAAAAGAAACTTAATAGTAGTGTAAAAGCTATTCCTGTAATGAGATTACCAACAAAGGAATAAAAGCTTTGCGTTGAAGTACTGTAATATTCTTGTTTTTCCAATAGTTTTGCTTCAAGTTTTTTTAATGGAACATTTGTGTCTTCCATTTTTATTTTTAGAGCATTAAGTACATCCGCAACATAGTTCGGGTAGAGTAATTCATAAAAAAGATACGTAAATAGTATACTAAATATCGCTGTTGATAAACTTAAGACAAGTCCTTGTAAAAGAGCTTCTTTGTAGGATATAATTTGCCCATTCAATTCTTTTCTCTTTCTGATTGCGAAATAAATAGCAAACAGTAAAAAAAGATAAAGCATTAGGAATAGAACAGTACCTCCCACCATTTCCTTGTCTAACAAAATAGCTTTAGGCCCAAGTAGTTTAAGCTCAATAAGTGTAAGCATTAATATACTGCCAGCAAGGGCAACCACAAATCCGTAAATTATTGGTGTTTTGAATTTCATCATTTTCATTTGTTTTAAATCTTAAACAAAAATCAATGTAATCCTATAATATCCCAAGCATACAAGGATGGAAAAAAAGGTGGATTTAATGGTCTCAACCTTTTTCTAATAGTTTTTGACTCAATGAAAAAAGTTCTTTCCTGTTTTTAAGACCTGTTTTTTTGTAAATATTGTTAATATGTGTTTTAATAGTAGAAATATCAACGAATAATTGGTCTGCAATTTCTTGATTCTTTTTACCTAAGGCAATTAATTCTAAAACGTTCTTTTCTCTTTCGGTAATCCGATTATTATATGCTAGTTCAAAATCTTCCTTTTTCTTTGTGGTCCCAAGTATCATCCCAAGCCAACAGACTAAAAGTATAAACGGAACTAAAAACAAGGAGTTCACATTGTTGATTTCAACAATTCCATAGCTTGATGAGAAGTAAAAAACATTAAAAATTAGTACTCCTAACACCACAACAACTGTTAGGATTATTAAAACTCTGTTTTTCTTGATTATATCTGTCATTTTATTCTTTGTCACTTGCAATGAACCTAACGGTTTGTATAAAAGCAATAGCGAATTTAGGTTCTCTTACGTATCGATTATAATATAATTAAATAAATACAAAAAACAGTTCGTGTTTGCACTTAAATTGCTATTACTTTTATACTTTGTTACCTGCTGACTTTTTCTGTTAGATGCTCATAAAAATGAAGTCAAAAATGATTAAAGGCTTAGGCTATTACTTTTTCCAAATGCCATATTTTGGAAACTATCTGCCATCCATCTTCTCCATTAACAAAGCCAAGATGGTCTACAAACACATTCTGATGTGCTCTAATTCTTATTTTTACTGTTGCACAAGAAGGTGATAGCCAATCAATCAATAAAATTTCTGCTTCAGGTTCCTGTCCTTTGCTCTCAGGTGATACTCTTCCTCCAACATCTTTGCTAAAACTATCTATGGGTTCAACGAAAACCTTTCCTTCATCGACATCAAATAGACTAGAACTTTTATGAAATATTTTATTGAGTATTTCAGTATCACAATAATAAAGGGCATCGAAATAAGTTTGTACTGCACTTAGTAAATCGGTAGTTGAATTCATTTTTTGTTTTTGCATAATTTTTAGAATTTGTTTTTTGTCAAAATTAGTTTAGGTATTGTACTATTTAGAATCTTGAAATTGAGCTTTTTTAATTTTTAGCTGAAATTTTATCAACTACGCCATAACCACAAATCGTTAACTTTGTTACTTATGGAAATCAAATATTTTAGACTTATAAAGACTATTGTAGAAGAAGGTAGTATTGCTAATTCTGCTGAGAAATTGTTTTTAACGCAATCGGCTTTGAGTCACCAATTAAGAGAACTGGAAGAAAGATTGGGATTTAAGGTCTTTCTTAGAACCCGAAATAAATGGAAATTGACAGATGAAGGTATTGAATTATATAAATTAGGGAATACAATTCTTAAAAGTATTGAAAAAGGTTTTCAAAATATTGAGCAGTTGAGAACTGGTTCTGTTGGCACTATCAAAGTAAGTACAGAATGTTATAGTTTTTATCAAGGCCTTTCTGCTTTTATACAAAAAATAGGGCTTTTATATCCTGGTATTAATGTTGATTTAATTCTTGAAGCAACGCACCAACCAATACCAAAAATTTTATCTAATGAAATTGACATAGCAATAATTACTTCAAAACCTGAAAATGAAACTTTATCAAGTATTGAAATTTACGAAGATGAAATTTTTGCAATTATGCATAAAGAAAATACCTTGAATAAAACTGATTTTTTAGATCCAAATGATTTTTCAGAAACACATTTGATAATCCATTCTTTTCCTTTGGAAACGGTCTCGGTATATGACCAATTTTTAAAACCTAATAAAATTACTCCTCTCAAGATTTCCGCTATCCCTCTTACCGAAGTTGCCCTAGAAATGGTCAACGCAAATATGGGAATAATGTGTATGCCTAAATGGGCTTTAAAATCATTTAAGTTATCTGATGATTTGATTTTCAAACGAATTGGTAGAAGTGGACTAAAAAGAGTACATCATTTAGTTTTTCGTAAATCTGATAAAGCAAAGAAATATATTAATGATTTTATTTCAAACTTTGAAGATAATTTTTCGAAGGTTTGAATAATTTACAGCTTACAGGTAACGTTTAATGTATGATTTTGTAGCGTGCAAAAAAGCCGCTAATTTTTCGGATAAACACAGAACTGAATTTTTATATTTTGTTTTTAACTTATCAATTGTAAATGGTAATTTTAAAAACTTGGTGAACCCTGTAAATAGGCACGTCCTTATTGGTTTAGTAGCTACTTAGCTATGTTTATACCCTATGTTAGCAAAAGTTTAGTTATCTATATAGGCGCTAATACACATAACGGTATCATCAACATTTATAGGAGGTGTAGCGAGCATATACAAAATAATACCATCATTAGTTGCTCTGTATTCCTCCAGAATAACACCAAATTCATCAGTAGTGTAACCAACAACCTCATCTTTTTTCACCATATCTCCCGCTTTATATTTACTATAAAAAATACCCATTACATTAGCCTTTATATAAGTCTGACTATTACGGTAAATTACATTTTTATGGGCTCCCGTTCCATTAGAGTACATATCCATAGTTTCAAGCATATTGTATACCCCTTTTTTAATCAAATAGACATTCTCGTTTTGTACATTACCCAACTTACCACATTCAATGCTTACTGCAGTTTTTCCATCTTGAACAGCTTGTTTGAAGGTATATTTTGCTGGCTCAGTTTCTGAGATGGTATATGGATAGGAGACGACATATTGAAATCCACTATTTTCAGAAAGCTTTTTTGCTAAAGCAGTTTGCTTTGGTTTTTTGTTGTTGTCGTAATAACAAACAAAGGGAAGTAAATCTTCAGGGGCATCTCCTCCATGAACATCCAAAAAAACATCGCTAACAGCAATTATATTTGCTGTAATAAAAAAAGCTATTTGTTCTGTTATACTACCATCTTTTTTTCCAGGAAAAGCATTGTTTAAATTTTTCTGATCCTGAGGATTAATAAAAGGTGTTCTTGTGAAGAAAGAAACCATATTAGCAATTGGAATAATAACGATTGTTCCTTTGAGCTCCTTTGGATTGATTTCCTTTAGTATTTCTTGTGTTGCCACAATGGGTGGGTACTCATACCCATGGACGCCTGCAATAATTGTGAAAACTGGTCCTTGAGTTTTACCCTTTATAATGGATATCGGCAAGTGACCAGAATTTCCTAAATCATCAGAAAACTCTATCCGAATATTTTCTTTTGTTGATTTACTTTTGGAATCGAAAGCTTTTTGAAAGGAATTTTGTGCAAAAATAAACGGAACCACAAAAAACATCAAAAAGGATAAAATAATTCTTCTCATTTAATTATAAATTCTGTTTAAGATTTTCGCTAACGTTCTGTGTATGGCTTGTTGCGGAATTTTCCGAAGGAAACATTCCGATAAGTCACCAAGGTAGCAAATCTGCAATGAATTCCGTTAAGGAATTCATTGCAGATTTGCTATACACCGTGTTGTCTACTGTTTTTAATATTTATTTTTTTGCCCACCCTTTATAAGTGATTATTAATCCTATACCCAACAAAATAAAACCATAGACAAAATCATTATCATTTTTATATTCATTAATAAAAATAAATTCATCTTTGGTTTTGTTGGCTAGCATTTCTATCTTATCTCTTTTGTTTAGCCTTTCACAATATTGTTTTTTTGTTCGTTTCGTAAAAGTTTTACCGTTGTATTCTAAATCAAGAAAGTAATTCCGTTTTCCGAATTCGGAGCAGTCTATAACAGTTACTTCAACCAAAATATTTTGTTCCGTTATTTTTTTATCAATGAATCCATTTCTAATTATTATTCCGCTAACAAGAACCATAATAAACCCTCCGAAAACAAGTCCATTATTAACTATAAAAGATAGAATTTTGAGTTTCAATAATTTTTGGTTTAATGGTAGACGACGTTTAATATATGTGTCGTAGCAGAGCAAAATGTTACCTTGCTTTTCGATCTTTCTGCACAATGGTTCCTAACTTTTACTTTCTGCAAGCATTGCGCCTTACTAAAAATACAACAACCATTCGATTTATCACTTTACTGCTATGATCACATAGATAGTGTTGTGCGTTCGTAATTTTTCAGTTCAGCGCTTTATTCATTACCAAATTTTCATAGGTATTAAATTCCATTGGAAAATCTACATTACCTAATGAAACATAACCTTGTCTTTTATAAAAAGCGATTGCTCTCGCATTATTAATATAAACCTCAAGATTAAATTCAGAAAATCCATTTTCACGTACTTCTTTCTCCGCTTCATTCATAAGTCCGTACCCAATTCCTTTTCCGTAAAATCTTTCCAATACATACAATTTACTTAATTCGGGAACAGGTATTTTTCTAATTGGACAATTACTATCGTAAATTATTTCAGCCACTCCAATAGGATTTCCATTTTGATAAGCAATGATTAGTCGGCTAGGATTCTCCTTTATTATATTCTCAATGAGTTCAGGTGAAAAACGCTTTGTAATAAAATTTGCAAACTCAAATGTAACTCCATCAACCGCATAAGTTTGGATATAAACTGTTTTCAATAAAACGGATATTCTCAACGAATCCGAAAGTTTAGCTTTTCCGTATGATATTTTTGTCATTTTGAAGTTTGCTTCTTATAATTCAGTTTTTCGGGTATGACGCACAACGTTTAGTGTAAAATGCGTTTTAATGCATTTTTATGCAGTGTTATATGCTTTTTTCTATTTTTTCAAGATATTTAACTATTTGAGCATTACCCACTCGTTTTGCAAACTCAATCGTACTTTCTCCATTAAGATTTTTAGGGCCATCGACTTTGGCTCCTTTTCCAATTAAATATTTGACCATTTCTGTATCTTCACGAGAAATCGCACTCATTAATGGCGTACCATAACCATCTCCACCGTTAATATCTGCGCGATTATCTAATAGGTATTCGATTAAATCAATACTTGATCTGCTATAAACGGCATAATGCAAAGGTGTTTTATTTGTTTCTGAATCATCATTAACGGAAACGCCGTTTTCTATTAAAGTCTGAACACACTCCAAATTATCTCCCGCACAAGCAATTTGAAGAGGTGATTGTTTTTCCGAATTTGGAATTCGAGGGTCAGCCCCAAGGTCAAAAAGCACCTTCAAATTATTAGGACAATCATATTTCACAGCCTCTAGCAATGAAGTACACCCATCCTTATCAAGTGTATTAACATTAATTCCACCATTAACAAGAATCCTAATTATTTCTGAAGAGTTTTCAATTGATGATGCAATATGAAGTAAAGTTTGCCCTCCTTCATTAAATAGATTTATGTTAGTATTTTTAATTTCTTCTTTTAATGAACCATAATCTTGTTCATAAACCATTTCAGTCAACTGTTCAATTTTTTCACTCATTTCCTATGATGTAGTTCTTAATATTAGTCAAATTTATTACACATTATTATATTCTCGTAATTGCATATAACGGCTATTGTATGGTGTGTTTGCATCCCGAAGGGTGCATATGCATTAATGCAT
>NZ_JAGJEA010000011.1 GCF_018100805.1 Aquimarina sp. MMG016
TAAAAAAAACTGTAATGATATTTTTAAGTCATAATTATAACGACAAACCAATTGTAGAGCCTGTTGCTATAAAATTATCCGAAGTCTTTGGAATGGATAAAGTATTCTATGATAGTTGGTCTATGCAACCTGGAGAAGGAATAATAGACAAAATGAATGAAGGATTGGAAGCATGTGAATACTTCTTTTTCTTTGTTTCAAAAAACAGTTTATCGAGTAATATGGTTAAACTTGAATGGCAAAATGCATTATATAAGGCGACTCAAAATAAAGTGAAGTTAATTCCGGTAAAACTTGATGATTGCATGATGCCTGCTATTTTAATTCAAACTCTTTACATTGATATCTTTGGTAAAGGTCTTGATTATGGATTGAGGCAAATGATAGATGTAATTAACAACAAAAACACTTTTAATAGTACTCATCAAACCTACGAAAATGTTAGAGGTTATGTAAAGGAAATAGTACCAAATATAGAGATGGAACTTGAGATTCGTGCAGAAACGTACGTTGAACCTATGTCAAAATATATTATTCTTGTTGAGAACACGGAAACTGAAGTAGAAATCAATGTAACTTCGAAGGAATTATTAAATCCTACTGGGAAACGTTATATGGAAAATATTGACGTTACAGACGATTTCAAATGCAATGGTTTTTATTATTACGTTTCAAGGGCAACTCTTCCAAACTATCCAATAAGATTTTCTATTAAAAGCCTTGGTAATACATCCTTGAAATTTGTCGGTGTTTTTAGGTCTGTTGGTGAAAATACTGTTAGATTGATTCCAATTAATAAATTATAAAACTACCTACAACACCGTGTATAATTCATTGCTAGTACTTGCCTACTTACGAAAATCCTCGCGGATTTTCTATTCGGTTTGTATTTGCTAAATTAGTTGCTTAAATCACGCAACGAAATCATACACAAACACGTTGTGCTTCATTTTGACCCATTAACAAAACAAATGTCATCGAAAATTGAAAAAATAGATATCAATTACAAAGGAAAAAAAGTCAATGGAAGAAAATTGACAGTTTCTTCTGAACTTAATATTGATATTGATAATGCTTGGAACGAAGTACAAAAAAGTTCATTATTGGAATTTATCTGTAAAGGTAAAATAAAGTTCAAGCCTGTAAATTCGAATTTACCAAAACACTGGAAAACTGATATGGAAGTACAAGTCAAATTGCTCGTTTATGGCTTTATTCCATTTGGTGGTATTCACACTCTAAAATTGGTTGATATCATGCCAGAAAAATATACAGTCTTATCAAATGAAAAAAATTCTATCGTTAAGGTTTGGAATCATAGAATTGAAATGGTGAAGCTAAATGAGAATCTAATAAAATACACTGATGAAATTGAATTATATGCTGGATTCTTAACTAGTTTTGTGGTAAAATGGGCCGAATCATTTTACAAATACCGACAAAGAAGATGGAATATAGTTGCGGAAAAAATAAAAACGAAAGCACAACAAAGTGTATGAATTAATTGCGGCGGAATTTCCATATCGGAAATTCACACGCATTAATTATCTTTAGCAACGGCGGAAAGTACCTGCGTACTTTCTCGCAACTAATCATACACAAACCGTTACCTGTAATTTAGCACATTAGAATCCGATTAGTTTCTTAAGCTAATGGGCAGTTTTGAAGATTTTAAGAATAAAATTAAAGTCAGCAAAAGTTAGAAATATGAATGAAGACTTCATAAGTGGATATTTAGATTGTATATCAAGAGTTAAAAGTATTTATACCCCATTCTTAGGCGGACATAATTGTTTTTTTGGAGTTAATCGAAATGAAGGAAACGGTCTTCGAGAAGATTTAGTCGATTACTTGAATTCAAATTCTGAGCGTTACACAAAAGAGGAAATAAAAAATAAAATTGAATTGATTGAAATAAAAAATTGGTCAATAGAATTTATTCCAACAATAGAAAAATGGACATGTGATAAGCTAATAGAAAAAGAAAATGGAAATAATGGAGATAGTTTATCAGAGTATTTGGTGATGTTATTAACAGAATTCTTACCTGATGATAGAAAACTCTATAAAATGAATCTTGAGATAAACTTGCCTTGGGGAGACAGCACTGAAGAAAATTTTCTTTTTGAAACCAAAAATAAGTTTTATATCCTGCATTTCGGTGAAAGTTCATAAGACAAAAGCAGGTAACAATATTTAAAAAAACATAGGGCTTTTGGTCTTAATAGAAAGGTTCATGTTTGTTTGAAAAGTCGACAAATATAAAATTTGGCGTTTTCAAAAAATGATAAAAGTAAAATATTTATATTTGGCTTAGTACCAACCCAAAACGTATCGCTTATCACCTGTCCTACATTTCTTATACGAGACTTTGTCTGTCATTAAAAAACAATTATGATTAAAGTATTTTTTTTAAAGAAATCATTAGTATTCACACTACTCCTATATAGTTGTACATTAGTATTAGCACAGTCTACAAATTATACAACATCTACAGATATTATCGCAAACCCCGAGAGAGGTTTACAAAAATATTCTATTACATCTAGTGACTATGCTACAACTACAGATTACAACAACCTTTCTGTTGCTACATTAAATAATTGGAAGACAAGTACAGATAAAGTAACTGTGGTATATCGTTATTTTCTTTTGGATGCATTCCTGAATTCAGATATTAACGCAACTTTTTTAGAAAATATTCAAGGTGATTTCGATAATGTTAGAAATGCGGGTCTTAAAATCATTGTGAGATTTTCTTATTCTAATTCCCAAGGAACTACAGCACAACAACCAACCAAATCTCAAATATTAACACATATTTCTCAGCTTTCTCCAATATTAAATACAAATAAAGATGTTATTTTTTCTGTTCAAGCCGGCTTTATTGGTACTTGGGGAGAATGGTATTATACAAACTCTACAGAATTTGGTACCGATGGCAATATCTCCGAAATTCAATGGGCTAATCGCAAAGAAATAATAGACGCTATGTTAGCTGCTATACCTATAGAAATTCCTATTCAAGTCAGATATGCTGGAATTAAAACTAAAATGTATAGCACGACACAACTAACTGAGCAAACAGCTTATCAAAATACACCCAATGCTAGGATTGGTTTTTATAACGATGCCTTTCTTAATGATTATGGTGATCAAGGGACTTATTCGGTATCCTCGCAATGTGAAAATCCGGTTGGAGCAATTGATTACTCCTATATTGCTAACGAAACCAAATATTTACCAATGACCGGAGAAACTAATGGACTAAATACTTGTGATAATGGGTTTAGAACTAGTGGCGCTAATGCGCTGAATGAATTGAATTTAACCAATTGGACAACTATAAATAGAGATTACTACACTCCCTTTTGGACTCAGGTAATTAATTCAGGCCACTATAATGATATTGTAAAAAATATTGGATACAGATTTGTTTTAAATTCATCCACAATAACAACAAACACTAGTGATTTTGACTTAACTATAGATTTATCAAATGTTGGTTATGCAAGACATTTTAAAGAAAGAAATGTATATTTAATTTTGAAGAACACCATAACTGATGAAATTACAACGGCATTAATCGATACTGATATTAGAACATGGGAATCTTCTGTTTCAATTACTCAAAATTTTAATTTAGGACTAACAGGAACATTTCAATTGTATCTTTGGTTACCAGATAAAGAAACTAATTTAGCAATGAATCCCGATTATAGTATTCAATTTGCAAATACGAATATATGGGAAACTGAAACAGGGTATAATAGTTTATTACAAACCATAACTCTAGATAGCACACTCAGTGTAGATGACATTTTAAACAACAATCACTTCTCTATTTATCCAAATCCATCATCAGACTTTATTACATTGAAGTTAAAAGAATCCAAAGAAGTAAGAATTCAAATTTTTGATATATATGGACAATTAATTGAAGAGGTTTCTATTTTTGATGATTACACATTAGATGTTTCTAATTTAGAAAATGGAGTATATTTTATAAGATTTAAAAATAAATTATTTGCCCATAAATTTATAAAACAGTAAAGTACAGAAAATGAACACACAACAAAAGTTATAATTAATATGGGTTTATGTACTTAACCGAAAGTTCACTACTTTTAATTCCCGTACTAACCATAGCCTAAATGATGTACAACTGGAGAAAAGTTGTATGCTAATCATTTTTCTAGTTTAGCGAATCCTACTGTTTTTCTATACGTATCTGGAGAAACACCTACTTTCTTCTTGAAAAATCTACTAAAATAAAACTCGTCATCATAACCCAGACTAGCAGCAATTTGTTTCAAAGGTTTTGAAGTTAAGTAAAGTTCACGCTTGGCCTCCATAACAATTCTATTTGAAATTAATGTACTTGGTGTTTGATTCAAATATTTTTTTACGATTCCTGCTAGCGTTTTAGGACTAATACACAAAACATCTGCATATTCCCTGGGAGAATGTAACTCATAATAATTACTCTCAATAGCATCTACTAAATTTTGCAAAATCTCTGATTGACTATCAGAAAACCTTGGTACAACATTGTCATCAAATTGTTTTTTTTGTCTTACTGCTTCTATTAGGAATACCTTTAGGAAAGCTACAAGAACTTCATGTTGAGCGATAGAGTCTCTATCCATCTCTTTTGAAATTTGATCTATTAAATTAAAAAACAGGGATTCTTCAGAAAGCTGAAAATGTGGTAGTCCTTGAAAATTGTTAAAAAGAATACCTTCCGTTTCAATTTCATTCTGATGTCGATACGTACAAAAAAAATCAGGATGAAAGTTCAATAACCATCCCGAACAAGATCTTTCTGAAGTAATCATAAAAGGCTGGTAAGGTGACAAGCAAATCATTTGATTCCCTTTTAATTCATAAGTAGACAAATCTGCATTTAACTTATAATTACTGCCATTTAATAGAATGATAGAATAATAATTCTTTCGTTGCAAATGATCAAACTGACTGAGATTTTCAAAATACTCTAATCTAAACGCGAGTTCACCATTATGTTTATCAATAATAATTTGAGCCACAGGAATCTGTTTTTTCTTTTTAAAATCATTTATATAAAAAAGAAAGGAGTGTTTGCTACACTCCTTTCTAAATATAACAATTATTTGGAAGCTAAAATATCTATTTTTTGGATTGCTGATGATTCAAAACCTTCTAAAATAACAGGAGCGTTTTCCATAAGTGCTGCTGCTACTTTACCAGTTAGATGGGCATCTCTACCTGAATCTTCTACAAAAGTATCAAAAATCGCATATGTATTAGTATCTATTTTAATAGCGTACCAAGATAAAGTCTTTGGTTCGTCACCAACTAATTGCTTGCCTACATTTAAGAAATTTTCTACATCTATTGTCTTAGCTTCCTTCGCTTTCATAACAACCAACAAACCTTTGTTTTGTTTACCAGCTTTATGATTAGAAGCTAACACATGTACTGCTTGAATGCTTGTCTTTGGGTTGAAATCTTCTAACAAATGGTTTGCATTAGCCAGTAAAGCTTTAGCAACTTCTCCTGTTAAATGTGCTTGCCTACCTTCTTCTACTTCAAAAGTATCATAGATTCCAAAAGTACTATTGTCAATCTGAAAGGCAAACCAAGATACAGTTTGAGGTTCTTGATTCACTAGATCTAATCCTCCAAGCAAGAAGTTTTTTACGTCTTGTTCTTTTCCTGGTTTTGCTTTCATTGTTACTAATAATCCGATAGTTTCTTTTTTTGTGTCTTGCATAATGTTTGTGTTTTTAGAATTTGAAAATGTTTGAATTGTAAAACCCAGAGATAGAACTAGGAGTGTTAATTTTAATGGAATTTTAGTTTTCATCTTTTCTTTTGTTTTTTTTACACTGCAAATTTGAGAAGGAATGAGAACCTATGGAATGGATATCTATTACTATAGCATGGACAATTTTCAAAAAGATAATGCTGAAGAATGCAGTATGCACATAACAATGTATATGGTTAATAGCTTCTTCTACGTGGACTCTGAAAATCCTATGAATTTTCTTCTGGTTTGTTTTCTTTTACTAACTTAGTTATAGCCTACGCAGCTAACAACACACAAACACATTACCAGTAATTGAAAAAAGCTATATGAATAATGAAATAATTGAGAAAAAAAGTTGGTGGAATCGGAATTGGAAATGGTTTTTACCACTTATAACTTTCACTTCAATTTCTGTGGTTTTGTTTTTTTCTTCTGGGATGGGAGGACATATGACTGATTTTGTTCAAGCATACTCAGATACTGAACTTTATGAAAATGCACTAGAAAAAGCGCAACAGAATAAAAAAGTAACTGATCTTTTGGGTGAATTAGAACCAATAAACAAATTAGCAATCTTAGAAGGTGAAGTTCGATATTCTGATGATCATAAATCAGTTGATTCATCTATTCGTGTTAAAGGGAGTAAAAGAAAAGCTTCTATAGATATTTCTGCTGACAGAATAAACGGAAAGTGGAATTATAGAAAAATCAATATCCGAATTAAAAAGCCTATTGAGGAAAAACAAACGATTGAAATAATTAATCAATCAGAATAAACAATGCCTGCAAAAATAAAAGTTAGCAACCAATGCGTTGTAAAATCGAAACGAAAGGTAACATTTCGCCCTGTTACAACACATATATTCACTGTTGTGCGTCATATTCGAACCAAAAACTGATGATAAAAACTAAACTGACCATTGCCATAATTCTGGCGCTTATTTTAAACTCTTGTAATGGACAAAAAAATGAGATTGATATACAAAACCACGTAAACTCAGAAAAAAAATTAAACGAGAATAAGCCAAAAGTCAACTACAATGAATACTCTTTATTCCATTCAGATTTTAAAAGTCAGATTAGTCAAGTCGTAAGAACCATTTTTCAAGACAGTAAAGGGAATTTATGGTTTGGAACCCAAAACGGAGCATTTAAACTTAACGGAAATACATTAATCCACATTGATAGTATCGTTAGTGAATCTGGAAAAGATGTAACAATAAAAGAAATCACAGAAGGTAAGGATGGAAAAATATGGTTAGGACATACTGATGGTGTGAGTAGTATTGACGGAGAAATTGTAAATAATTATTCTAAATCAGATGGACTAATTAGCAATGATGTTTGGTCTATTAATGCTGATAAGCATGGAAAAATATGGATTGGAACCATTAATGGTGTATGTGTTTATGATGGTCAGGAGTTCACGAACTTTAGTCTTCCGGAAGGAAAAATCGACACAACTGTAGGGGTTTCAAGTACAAGAATGGTTCACAATATATTTGAAGACAGTAAAGGTACATTGTGGTTTAGTTCAAATGCAGGTCTATTTTCATACCCTAATGACACTCTCATAAATGTTTCGAAAAAACTAGGAATCCAAACAAATTTTATCAATCAAGTATTTGAAGACCAAAATGATCAATTATGGGTATCAACGAAAGTCGGGTTATATAGTTTAAAAAACAGTACAGCCCATAATATTACAAAAGGAAAAATTGAGAAAGGCAAAGGAATTGGAAGTATAGCAGAAGATAAAGACGGTAACATATGGTTTGTATCTAATCAACATTTCTTGTTTAAATACAACAAAGAGAAGTTAACTGAAATTAAAAAAACCGAAAACAATAAACGACCAGTAATTTTTGAAATATTTAGGGATAAAGACAATAGACTTTGGTTTGTTGGTTTTGGAGGTGCTTTTCGAATGGAAAACGAAAAATTCATTAATATCACAAAAAATGGGCCTTGGTAAAAATACGAATGCACGACAACGTATATAAAACCTTTGTAAAACATTAAACAACTCATCAATAAAAAACAACAATTCAGAATTTTAAGCTTTCTAAACCAAAACTATAATCTGAATTTTGAACCGTTAAACTGAATTAAAAATAAATGGAAGAAACGATAAAAATTTTGATTTATATCCACGCATTCTTTGGTGGACTTGGATTAGTAACAGGAATTGGAAGTATAATTGTAAAAAAAGGAAGTAAACCTCATAAAAAAATGGGAAAATTATTTTCAATCGGAATGGTAATAAGTTCTCTAATCTCAATGCCAATTTCTTGGCTACCTAATCACGAAAATATATTTCTTTTTCTAATTGGACTATTTACTATTTATTTAGTAATTTCTGGGAATCAAATTTTGACTTTTAAATCAAAAAGCAAGAATCTTGCAAAACCAATTGATAAAATCATTTCTGGAAGTATGTTAATTCTATCGATACTTATGATTTTATTTGGTGCTTATGGTGTGATTAAAGGAAATTTGACATATCTATTATTTGTTTTCTTTGGTGGTTTTGGACTTTCATTAACAATTAGAGATTTTATTTTTTATAAAAATGTTGGAAAAACAAAAAACGGATGGCTCTCTAATCATATCGGAAAAATGATTGGAGCATTTATTGCCTCAATTACTGCATTTATAGTTGCTGGGTTAGGAATAGGAAATCTAATTGCTTGGACTTTACCATCAATTTTGGGAACGATATATATTGTATACTGGAGAAGAAAACTGAAAACAAAAACTGTTATCAACACTATATAAAATTAATTGGTTAGTACGAGCCTACTTACGATGATAAAACCGAAATCTTGATTGAATTAAGTATTTTTAATAAAAATTCGGATTTAGGAAAAGCTAATCTTGTTGGATTGACAAAAACGGAATTGGAATCGGAATTCGGAACGGACTATCTTAATTTAAACAAAAAGAATAGTTTACTCGAATAAAAACAAAGTTTTAATAATTGAACTTAACAATTCAAAAGTCTAATCTTACTATTATATCAAGTTGAATACTGAGAAAATCAATACTGATTTAACCGGACAAATAATAAAATAAAAATGTTGTACACCAATTTTTGTATATTATATATGCCGCCTCCAGCAGATAAACGCATTATAAATAAACGTTGTGACCAATAAAGAACCTTAAGGAATGAAAAGAATAATCCTGATTATTGTAATAATCTCAGCTTTAGGTTGCCAAACTAAAAAAGATATGAATGAACAACGAAAGCAAGTAATTGAAAGCTATATTAAATCATACAATAACTTTGATATTAATGGAATGACGAAAGACTTGACCGAAAATGTTGTTTTTGAAAATGTATCAAATGGAAATGTGGAATTAAGAACGGAAGGAATAAAGGAATTCATAAAACAAGCCGAATCAGCAAAACAATACTTTACTGAAAGAAAACAAACTGTTCAGTCTTGGGAATTTAATAACTCTAAGGTTATTGTAGGTATTGACTATAAAGCAATATTGGCAGTTGATTTACCGAATGGAATGAAAACAGGAGATACTTTAAAATTAAAGGGTAAATCAGAATTTGAATTTGCGAATGAAAAAATTAAAAGTATAACGGACAAAAGTTAAATACAGGATACAACAAGGTGTCCTAATGAGGATTCTGATGCTTTACCAAAATTTAGAACTTTACACCAAGTCCGCCAAATCCAAAGTTTACTACCTTTATTCCCGTACTAACCATAACCGAGACATTGGCAGTAATTTGAAAAACAAAATGCAAACATTCAGAATTAAAGGAAAAAGATTAAAAAATTGGAAAACATTCCACTCTGAATTTAAGAAAGAATTGAACTTCCCAGATTATTATGGACAAAATATGAATGCGTGGATTGACTGTGTCGACGAACTGACAGACGAACCAACTCTACTACAAATTGATAACGGAAAGTACTTAAAAGAAAATGCACCTGAATTATTGAACGCAATTTTGGAATGTGGAGCTTTCGTTAATTATAGAAAAATAGAAGTTGGAGAAAAACCGAATTTGATAATTTCAACGGATTGTTAAATGAGAGAAAGTAAAACTTCAAAATGGACTTTGATTTCGATTTGCGGAATCGTAATGGTAATAACGAATTTTACTTTGTTATATGATTTGCTTATTCCAGACATTTGCTATTATCACATTCACGAAATGAATTCATTTTTGAACTTATTTTATAGTGCTGGACCTGCTGACAATGGGCATCCAAGTCCAAATTTTTTGAACTTGATAATTTCATTAATTATTGGTGGAATTTTAGGTTATGGTATTTATAAAATTTTGATAAATAAAACAAAAAGAAAATAAAAACTACCGCCAATACGATGTATAAAACATAGCTAATAAGTATTTAATCAAAAGGTTTGTTCTTACTTACAAAGACGGACAAATTTTTAATTTGGCTTTTAAAAGTGATAAATTAAAACAAAATATAAGAATTCGGCTCTGTGTTTATCCAAAAGTTAGTGTCTTTTTACACGTTACGTTTCATACACAAGCCATTACCATACATTCTCACTAGTTGAAATTTACTTATACAAACGGAATAGATTAAATTATAATTATTAATATTACTAAAGTCACTGAAATTCAATAATCTGAACTACGATTAGTTAGAGTAAAACAAGTAAACTCATTGAGAACAGAAACCGAAATTATACAAGCTGTTGCTGATGGAGATGAACAAGCCTTAGCCGTATTGTATAAATTGTATTCGGAAAAAATCTATAATACAGCATTAAGCTATACCAAAATCGCAGAAGACGCAGAAGAAATCACACAAGATGTTTTTTTAAAAATTTTAAAAAGTATTTCAAAGTTTAAACAGGAATCCTCATTGAATACATGGGTTTATCGAATTACGGTCAATACATCACTTAATTACTTAAAAAAAAAGAATAGGTTTAAATTCTTAAAGACACACATTAAAACACATCAACACATTGATTTTGAGCATCCCGGAGTTTTATTAGAAAATAAAGAAAAAGCAGCAATACTTTACCAAGTAATCGATTGTCTGTCAAAAAATCAAAAAACAGCATTTATTTTAAGTTTTATTGAAGAACTGCCCCGACAAGAAGTTGCCAACATTATGGAAACTTCCCTAAAAGCTGTAGAATCCTTACTACAAAGAGCAAAACAAAATATGAGGACAGAATTGGAAAAAATTTACCCTCACCGAAGGAAATCAAAAAAATAATTGTCAAAATAAAAAAGTAACATGAATGACTCTAAAAAAAAATGGATGGAAGATGTCTTTCAAAGCATGAAAGGCAGTCAACGAGCGAAGCCTCAACAAGAGCTATTTGCAAAAATTAACAACCAATTTAAACTTGAAAAAACTGAGGTTGTTCCTTTGCATCAATGGAGGTATACTGCGGCTGTGGCCATTTTTCTTCTTTTGATGAACTCAACCGCACTGATTTACTATAACCTAAATAGACAAGTAGACTATGATTATGCTACATTTGAGGATACCTATAAAGAATCACTAATTAGTTCATATCAAATTTATTAATAATGAACCAAGTAAGAATTTACAAATATATCATTTTAGGTTTAGTAGTCTTGAATATGATAGTTTTAGCTTTTTTTTTGCTGACTAAACCACAGTTACGACATCAACCTCCTCCTAAAAACTTTCGGTCGGAAGTAATCGAAATGTTACGCTTAAACAATCAACAAGCATCTCATTTTAACGAATTGGCTGATGAACATAAACAAAAAATGGAGGAAATCAATAAGCGACAGGCAAGATTGCTTTTCCCATATTTTGAAAGCCTTACGAACTCTGTTGATAGTATTGGTAAGGATAGCATATTGAATAAATATCAACAATTGGAAATGGAAAAAATAGAAATGACATATCAACATTTTCAAGACATAGAAAAATCTTTAAACAAAGAGCAACTATCTGATTTTAAATATTTTATAAAAAAAGCTACCAACAAACTTCTTTTAAGTAAGAAAAAACATTCACCTCCCCCGAAGGATTTTGATTAATTGATGGTCTAAAAGGAAATTAACTTAAAGAAATAGTTATGACAAAATCAGTTTTTCCTTTTTTTACAGTCCTTTTAGGATCATTGATACTTTATACGTCCTGTAGCAACAATGATAACGATACAACAACTACAACTGATAACGATGTAGCCAAAACACCAGTATCGGCATTTGATGAATTTAACAAGGATGCGGTTACAATTTCATTTGATGGAGATGAAATTACGATTGAAACAAATGGTATGCCTAACCATACATCACCTTATTGGGAGGAGACAGCCCCTTTGTATATTGCTCCAGTAGTAGCTATTGCTCAAACACCTGGACGCATAGGAGACCGTAATTTAACTGTTACCATTCCTGCTGCACCAGAAATAGCTGCTTCCAGTACAGCTACTGGGTTAGGTCCAATCGGTATTTCTGTAACGGGAGTTCCTATTTTCAATGATACCGAGGGACCAAACCGTCCAATAGAAGAACAAATTGTCGAAACGTTTGACTATGCTGGAGCTCACAACGGTCCTAGTGGTTATCACTATCATATTGAGTCATATGATGTTCCTGAAAATACTGTGCTTTCTCATAATGATGAAAAGTTGGTCGGTATAATGGCTGATGGATTCTTAATCTATGGAAGAAAATGTAATTCTCTTGGAGATCATCCAACGAACCTTGATGTTTCAGGTGGTCATATCTCATCAACACAACATAGTGATGGTGAAGAATTTTATCACTATCATATCATTAACGAATTTTATTTAGGATCCATAATCGCACTTTTTGCCGGTGATTTACAAGGTACTCCTAATAGTATCATGTAGCCCAATCTTAGATTATTGATTGAAATAAAAGTACCATTCATATTTCATTCATAAATGGTAGCTTCTTCGTTAGATAAATTATTTAAGTTAGAATCATAAAAATGAAAACAATTTTTCGGATGCTTTTGCTGATAAGCCTTTTATTAATGGCTTGTTCTCCTGTAGAGAAAAGAAAAACTTCTGGAAGTAATAGTGCTAAATGTTTTCTTGAGATACCAGAAATTACCATTGAAAAATCAGCTCTGCAGTATGATCATGAAACATCATTATGGCTTTTAAACGGTCTACCCTATTCTGGATATGTTGTTAGTTATTATCCAGATAACAGTTTGAAGGAAAAGATTGGGATGTTACACGGGAAAAAGCAAAACAAGACTATCGAATGGTATCCGGACAGATATTTTAAAAATGTTTCCAATTATCATGAAGGAAAGTTACATGGAGAGAAAAAAGTATGGACAAGAGATTCAACACATATTTTAATTGCACACTACAATTTTTATGAAGGCAGAGCACATGGAGAACAAAAAAAATGGTACCCAACTGGGGAGCTATATAAAATTTTAAACCTAAATATGGGAAAAGAGGAAGGCCTACAAAGAGCATTTAGAAAAAATGGTGCTCTGTTTGCCAACTATGAAGCCAGAAAAGGTCGAATTTTCGGGTTAAAAAAAGCTGCTCTTTGTTATGGACTAGAAGGTGAAAGTATTAAATATGAAAATTAAAAACATTCTTTTTCTATTAATGATTTGCTTGATTGCTTGTAATGAATCAAAGCACAACCAAACTAGAGTCAAAACGCTTCCCTTTTATAACGAAGCTACCTTCACTCCTCATTGGATTTTACCTAACGATGAAGCATTAGATTCCTTTCATAAAATCTCGCCTTTTAGCCTTACTAATCAGGAAGGAGAAATTATTACAGAGAAAAACTTTAAGGATAAAATATATGTAGTAGATTTTTTCTTTACGAGTTGCCCTGGTATTTGTCCCAAAATGACTACTAACATGATGGAATTACAGAATGAATTTTTAAAAGATGATGATGTGTTATTATTATCACATTCAGTAACTCCAGAGCGAGACTCAGTCTCTGTTCTCAAACAATACGCCTTGAATAAAGGCATTTTATCTCACAAATGGTATTTAGTGACTGGCACGCAACAAGAGATATACCACTTAGGTAGACAGGAATATTTTGTCGAAGAAGATTTAGGTTTGAATAAAGAAAAAGATGAATTTTTACACACTGAAAATTTTATATTGATTGATAAAAACAGGCAGATTAGAGGAATTTATAATGGTTTAAACAAAACCTCAATCAATCAATTAATAGCCGATATAAAAACATTAAAGAAGGAGAAATGACTGTTGCTAACAAAGCGTATAATTAATTGCTAGAGTTTGGTCAGTTCTAATCGAAAAATACTATTCTGAATTATCATCATGCTCGTTCCCTTTTGCTATCTTTAGTCTCAACACAACTAACCATACACAAACCGTTAATAACATAAAAAGATAGTGGACACAATTAAAAGCTACGATCTTCATAAAGATGATTATTCAAAACTTCATTTTGAAATAAATGACACCAAGTCTTATTTCGATATCAATCAAAAACATGCATCAGTTCCTCACAGACATAGTTTTTATCAAATTATCTGGTTTAAAAAACCTGGCCGTCATTTTATAGACTATGAAACTATAAATCACGAAGAAAACACCATCTTCTTTATTAATCGTAATCAAATACATTACTTCTGTTTAGATGCTCCAAATGAAGGATACTTGTTCCATTTTAATGACTATTTTATCAATAAAGGAAAAGAAGGTTTAATGAATAGATTATCGTTATCTATATTTAATGAAATCGGAAGCAATCATTTAAAATTATCCAAAGAGGATAGTAAAAAAATAGGGTTACTAACCTCCTTTATAGAATCAGAAATCTTAACAAGAGATAACTATTATAAAGAACAGATATATCATTATTTTCAAAATATTTTATTTCAAATTGAACGTTTACGAAAACTTGACAATAATTTTGATATTAAAACAAACCCAGGGTATAAGTTAGCTGCAGAGTTTAAAAAACTAGTATTTAAAGAAATAGAACACTTTCATAGTATAGAATATTTTGCAAACGAACTAGGTACTAATACTAAAACACTCACTGACATTTCTAAGAAAGTGTTACTAGACACACCTGCCAATATCATTAGGCATAGTAAACTTCTAGAAGCCAAACGTATGTTATCTAGTCATACTACTTCAATTAAAGAAGTTGCCTATGGTTTAGGGTTTGATGATCCTACTTATTTTACTAAATATTTCAAAAAAGGAACTGGCTATACTCCCAAACAGTTTCAAAAGACACATCTCTGAATTACCATTCTCAGTTTCTGGATTACCATTTTTTACTTGGATTTGTATTGAAATTTGTACCAATATTAATTTAAAAGGTAAAAAATATGAAAACACAAGCGTTGATTATTGGTGGAACTTCTGGAATAGGAAAAGCCACCGCAGAACTTTTATTAAAAGACGGCATTGAAACTATTATTGTGGGTAGAAATAATGCTAATTTAACAAATGCCGAAAGGGAGTTATCTAAATTGGGATCTGTAAAAACGATCAATGTAGATCTTAGTAATGCTAATGCTGTAACATCTTTTGCAGGATCTCTAAAAAGTGTTGCTTCAAATTTAAAATATATTGTAAATGCAGCAGGTTACTTCAGTCCTAAACCTTTTTTAGAGCACGAAGAAGCGGATTACGATATTTATCACAACTTCAATCGTGCTTTCTTTTTTATTAACCAGGCAGCCTCTAATATACTTATTAAAAATGGTGGCGGATCTATAGTGAATATAGGCTCTATGTGGGCAAAACAAGCTATTAAAGCTACACCTTCTTCAGCTTATTCTATGGCAAAAGCAGGTCTTCATTCTTTAACGCAACATCTTGCTATGGAATTAGCAGAATACAATATTCGGGTGAATGCCGTATCCCCAGCTGTAGTGGTAACACCAATTTATGGAGCTTTTATCGAAAAGGATAAAATCGAAGAAACACTACAAGGCTTTAATGATTTCCATCCTATTGGTCGAGTTGGTAGATCTGATGATATCGCAAAAACCATACGCTTCTTATTATCAGATGAAAGTTCATGGGTAACTGGAGCAATTTGGGATATTGATGGTGGTATAATGGCAGGAAGAAATTAAATGAAGTACTAGTTAAAAAATAAATCAAAAAATAGGTCGGAAGAAAAATCCTATGTTATATATAAGTCTGAAGACCTGGGTATGACTTGGTTTTCATTTGCTAAAGGAATTCTGGAGGATGCAAGATTGATAAGTAAAACTATACATAAAAACTGAACAGTTTATGGTAACGAAATTCTTTATCAAAATTTCTATTCACCTATACTATGGTTTCTACTCTATTTGCTATCTTAGTGTTTATCGCAAAAAAACCATACTCTTAGGGGTGAGCTGCAATCTGCTTAAACTTAAAACCGAAACAGAAATGAAAAAAATAGCTTTTATAATTACATTTTTTCTATGGTTGGGATGTAAAAACAATCATCATGTTTCAGGTACTGACCAAGTAAAAGAAAATGTTCACGAGCACCACGAAGATGGGCAATCGAAACATAGTTCAGCTAATGAACATATGCTCCGATCCTCTATTAAAGATTTAATCGAACGATTTGAGTCTCCAGAAAGAGATGCTTATCAACAACCCCAAAAAGTATTGGAATATTTAGGGGACATACAAGGACAAACTATCATGGATATTGGAGCTGGTTCTGGTTATTTCTCTGTGAAATTAGCGGAAAAAGGAGCAACAGTTATTGCTGCTGATGTAGATGATGAGTTTCAAGAGTTTCTAAAAAATCGAATTAAAAAAAACAATTTAAAAAACATTGAAACCCGTAAAATACCATACGATTCTCCTAAATTGAAAGAAAAAGAGGCCGACATGGTATTCATTGTTAATACGTATCATCATATTGAAAATCGTATAGAATATTTTGCTAAAGTAAAAAAAGGTACAAAATCTAACGGAGATTTAGTTATTATCGATTTCTTTAAAACTGATATCCCTGTTGGCCCTCCTTTAAACCACAAGTTATCTATTGATGTAGTTGTTAATGAATTAAAAAAAGCAGGTTATACCTCTGTTAATGTAAACGTAGATTTGCTTCCGTATCAATATATTATTAAAGCGAAATAATATCATATATCTAAAAGATAGCAGCTAATAACTTATAAAATTAAAACGTTTTTTATACAAACCGTTAGCACCAATTAAAAAACGTACAATGAAAGCTACAGCTTAATATTTGGTTGATGAGTTTGTAAAAGGAAAGAAGGTGGAAAAGATTTTATATGAAAAGAAATAAGAACCAATACGAACAAGGTTTATAATGTATCCCCTTCAGAATGTGTACTCTGCATAGAACATTGTAATGTAACAACAATTTGAAGCACTTAAAAAAATCTAATTAACGTATATTTGTTGGCTTATTTAAAGGTGAAAATTATGCAAGACAATAACACGCTAACTTATATTAACGATGTCTTAGAAAATATGCCAAATGATTGGTTGAGTCTAACAACCCATCGATTGGATATTTATGATGAAAAATTGGCTAAAATTCAATTTTTAGAACAGTTTGAGATTTTATATAATGACAATAATTCTCAATCATCAGCACTACATGGATTACCTACGGCTTTCGACTATATTCGATTAGGGCATCCATTGTCTTGTGTACTAGAATGGAGCATTGCTAAATTACATCATCTAAACGCAGAAAATGTAATCAGTTTTTCATCAAAAACGGTTCCTGTTCTAGCAGTGCTAAGAAAAAATTTATTAGCTAATAAAAACACCTTAATTACCTATACAGGAGAATTACCTGATTTTTTTGATATTGATCTACTAAAGCGTGTTTATGGATATCAATTTGATATAAAGCAGGTAGGAAGTGTATCAGCTATTCCTGAGTTTCGTGGTAGTACCATTTTCATTTCACAACAGGATAATATTTGTAATTTTGAACTCAACCCTAACGTTGACTTTTTTATTAATATTCACCAGTATTTGGGAAGTGTTTTATTAGTACATACTGAACAAAACGAAAGTTATATTTCTGAAATTCAGCACGTAAGAAGAAGGGAAACCATAGCTATGACACCTGCCAACACTTTGGTTGCCTTACAGCATCTCATTAAACAACCTTCTGATCAGGAGAATACTAATATTGAGAACAACAAAAAACAGGTTCTAGATTCCATAAAGGATATTACTGGCACATATATAACTCCACTAGTGGGTTCTAGCGGATTATCTATGCAGTATGCCATTATGATGGGCTTAATTCACGATGCCATAGAAAAGTATAAAGGAAAGGCTATCAAAATTGTCGTCCCTCCAAATTGTTATGGAGGTACCAATGATCAGGCAAGACGTGTTGCTGTTTGTATTGATAATGTAGAAATCATGGATTTACCAGTAGATGGTGACAATGATATGGTACAAAGTATTGACATTGTTTTGAACAAAATTGCTCAAGAAGATGCTGTACCATACATCATTGCAGAAATTCCAACAAATCCAAGAGTCGAAGTTCCGGATCTTGAACAATTAAAAGATGTTTTAAGTAAGGAACGTACAACTCCGGATGGTGATATTGCTATCGATCCGGTATTTATTTTAGATCAAACATTTTGCCCTAATGTACATTTCCTTGGTGAAGGTGAAATACTCTCTAAGATTAGAGCTATTGCCTATGTAAGTGGATCTAAATTTCCAAGCGGTGGACGATGTACGGCAGGCTACTGTGTAGCAAACAAAAAATCCGAAGCCCTAATGGAGAAAATAGCATTGCATCTAAGACTTTGTGATAATGAGGCTACAGATCTTCAGGTGGAAATATTGGCCGAACAATTACCATCTATGAACCAGAGAATTCATGATGCCTATCAAAATACACGAGAATTTGTAAACTTTATCCGCGATACGTTACCTGAGGCGAAAATCAATTTTGTTTCAGAGAAATTAGCAGAACAAGGATTTACTCCATCTGTATTTTCATTGGATCTTCCTACAAAAGGTGCTACTGAAGAGGAAAAAGAATCCTACAAAAGAGCATTAAATCATAGATTAATCAATCTAATGATTAACGAAATTCCTAATAAAAGTAAATACTGTGTGAGTTATGGACAATTAAAAGGTTGTTATTGGACGATACCTGCTACATCTACTCAAGGGACCACTAAAGAAGGTGACAAAGATTATATTGCTCGAGTAGCGCTTTCTCCTAAGATGGATCTTGAACGTCATAAAAAAGTCTTTTTAGATTTTGTTGAAAGTATTGAATAACTGGTTTTATTAATAATTAGTATTATCTACTTTTAGGTGTTTAATTCCTTCTTTTAAATCATATTTGTATCTTACGAATGTTATTTAAAACAACCCCAAAAATTTACATACCATGAAAATCTACTTTTTAGTACTGGTAGCTATTGCTATTACGTTCCTATCGTCATGCAGTAGTAACGATGATGCATCAGTGGAAAACAAGCCTAAACTAATTGTAAAACTTGCTGTGGATCCTAATCAGGTTCGGTTAGGCAATGATGGATCACAAACGGATATTGAAGCTGGAAATGCAGGACAAAACCCTGTGTTTAATAGTATCTCGGCACATTATTTAGAGTTAGCACCCAATGCTAGTACCTTTTTAGGTCAAGGTACCATACTATATCAAGCACCGGAAACCGATACCGGAGGTGCTACAGCAATTGATTTCGATCAATCTAACATAGTAGCTCCTGGGGAAACTTTTTTAGAAATTCCTCTCAAAGATATTCAGGCGGGATCGTATGAGTGGGTTCGCCTATCCCTTTCGTATCAAAATTATGACGTCACATTTCATTTTAATGATGCTCCTTTTACTGGAACGGTAGCCAGTTTTGTAGGATTTAACACGTATATCACCGACTATACCGTTAAAAATGAACAGGTAACAGTCAACGACAATAAACTTCAGGGATATTGGGGTTTTGAGACTATTACAGGTGTACAAACCGGGCAAGCACCAGAAGGTGCAACGACAGTACCTAATCCATTATTCAATACCTCTCCTATTCCACAGGGTTCTTGTGTGGTGACAGGAAGTTTTGATACTAACTTGGTAATTACCGGAGAAGAAACGGAAGATATCGTGGTAACGCTATCTCTATCCATCAATAAAAGTTTTGAGTGGATAGACACTAATGGAAATGATAAATGGGATGTAAATCCAGGTACCGAAGAATCCATAGTGGATATGGGATTAAGAGGGTTAGTCCCCTCGTATGAATAAGGTTTTAGATATTTCTTTATTAAAAAGAAATTCCGTTTAGTTTGTCCTATTAAAATTTTAATCGCTCAATCTAACAATGAGAATTATACATTTATAAATGTTCACTTCGTAGATAAAAAAATATAAATTTACTTTTGGTAAGTGTGTAGTGGTAATAAACAATTAAAAAAAACATGAAGCGAATTCAAATACTAGTTCTGATTTTGTTACTTCCTACAACTACTATTTGCCAGGATAAAAGATATACTTCCTTTTTAACTGCTCTACAAGAACCTGAAAAAGTGAAATGGTTAGATTTAGACTGTAAAGAATTAGATAAATTGCCCAATAACACAAAAAAATTACCAAATGTAAACTCTTTCTACCTGACGGACTGCAAGTTAAAAGAAATACCTGAGGGAATAGAGAATTTGCAGAACTTAACACTATTAAATGTTCAAGGAAACAACTTGTCTACTTTACCGGATAATTTGATCAGATTGAATATGCTTTCTGTAATAAATTTACGTAATAACAGCTTCAATAATTTACCTAAAGTACTAACCTCTTTTTCTAACCTAAGAGAGATCGACATAGCTGAAAACCATAAATTAGATTTTGAACAGGCTTGTAAGGTCTTATCCGGTGTAAAAAACTTAGATTTTCTATACCTTAGCGGAAACCAATTTACAGAGCTTCCTACCGGAGTATCCACTCTAAAAAAATTAAAAGAACTTCATTTAGAAGACAATCCTGAGCTTAATTTCGAACAAGCTTTTGAAGTTATGGCCCAAATCAAATCATTACGGATTCTTATAATCTCAAATAATAATTTGAGTAAAATCCCAAATAACATTGAAGTTCTTCAACAAATTGAAGGCTTAGTACTTGACAATAATCCCAATATTAAAATTGAAGATTTAGTGCAACAGATTCAAAACTTAACGAACCTAAAAGTCCTTTTGATTAGAAATAATAATTTAGAATATTTGCCAGATGATTTAAACGGATTTGCATCTCTCAAATTATTAGAATTAAGCAAAAACAAATTTTCAGAAAAAGAAAAATCACGTATCATTAATAGATTACCAGCGACAAAAATAATTTTCTAAAAACTGTGGTTAAAACAAACCTCTAAAAATAAAACAGAGTAAGAAATGGGTTTTCTCTGCATAAATAGTATTTTAGTTTTACTTAAAAGTTCTACACGTGTTGATCTACAAGAATAGCATTTCCATCAGGGTCGAGTACTACAAAACTTGCAGGTCCTGAAGTATTTTCATCTGCTTCTGATTCTAGTTTTACTCCTTTACTTTTGAGGTGTTGTTGGATTTCTCTAACATCATCAAAGTTTTTTAAGGTATTTGCATTTTCATCCCATCCCGGATTAAAAGTCAAAATATTATTCTCAAACATTCCCTGGAATAATCCTACCAGAGCGTTTCCATTTTTCATAATGAGATAATTCTTCTCAATATCACCTGCAAAGACTTCAAAGCCAAGGTTTTCATAAAACGCTTTCGACACATTAATATCTTTGACACTAAGACTTATAGAAAATGCACCTAATTCCATACTCGTGTGTTTTTATTGGTTGTAATTATTATGTAGCCTATTGATATTTCGTTTTTTGGTTAACTGTTTTATTCCTTGTCTTTTGATCTAATGACAATTTTTAAACTTAATAAACTATTCTCCAAAGAATCGTCTTCCATATTGATTATTTAGATAATGCAACGTTTTAAACCCGAAAATTACAATAGACACTAAAAATAAACTTGTACTATTAACTCATAGGAAAAGCATTATTTTTCATTCTTAAATGTAATGATAAAAATTTAAAATCATTATTCGTAAACTTAGATATCAAACTACCTCCGATTAAAATTCGATATCAATCTCAGTAGACTCAGCAGAGTTCCAATCTAAATTAATAATCAACGATTTATCAGACTCGTTCCAGTTAAAATCTTTAGACTTTTCAGCAATAGTAACTGAGTTTGGAGCAGCTTGAACGTTATGAATCATTAAGGTAAGTTTTCTATTAGTAGCTTTATAACTCTTACCTGTATCCGCGGATAGTATAATAGTAAGTTTTTCTGCAGTGGATTTACTAGCAAATTTTAGCAATTCATACTTTCCTTTTTCAAAAGCATTTGGTGTTTTTCCATCATCGTCATACAATTTTCCTTGACCAGAACTAATCTCTGTATCATAATAGTAGTGTAAGGTCAAATCTTTAGTGGTATACTCTTCCGTAGTTTGTACCGGAGCTACCATTGGAATAAAAGATCCGGCTTTAACAAATACAGGGATATAATCTTCAGCAATTTCTACGCTTGTATACTTTCCTCCTTTATAAGACTTTCCTGTAAAGAAATCATACCAATTTGATCCTTTTGGAAATGGAATATCCATAGATGCAACACCCGGTTTTACTACCGGAGATACCAAAAAGTTATCTCCCCAGTAATAAGCAAAGCTTACTTCTTGTAATTCTTTATCTGCAGTAGTATCAAAAAATAACGGACGCATTAACGGCATACCAGTTTGATTATTCTCAAAAGCAAGTGTATAATTATATGGCAATAAGCTATATCTAAGCTCTATACTTTTTTTGGCTAATGCCTTAGTTTTATCATCGTGAAAAACAGGCTCGGGAGCAATATGCTCTTGTGCATGTGGTCTAAAAATGGGGTGAAATACTCCATACTGCAACCAACGTGTATATAATTCCGGATCAAACACCTCTCCTCCTGCAAATCCGCCAAGGTCTGAGTGCATATATCCTAATCCTTGCATTCCCATGGATAGAGCGATTTCCGTTTGTGGTTGTAATCCTTCCCAACTGCGGCTTACGTCCCCAGACCAAGGAATCATACCAAATCGCTGTGACCCAGAGTACCCCGCACGCATAAGAATGAATGGTCTTTGATCGGGAAAATCTTTTTGATACCCTTCCTGAACCAACCTTGCCCAATCGTGCCCGTAAATATTATGCACCTCATCTGCGCTTCCTGTAGCGTGTTGTAAATCTGACGGATGAACCTCTGGTTCTCCCAAATCTCCCCACCATCCGGCTACTCCAAAATCCTGGGTATACTCTTTATAGATATTCCAAAACCATTCTTTTCCTTTTGGGTCATAAATATCCACAATTCCGGTATTACCAAAATAGAAATCATATTTAAATGGATTACCAACAGAATCTTTACCCAAAACTGCTTTTTCCACAGCCTCATCCCACTTTTTAGAAGTCGTTAATATAAATGGTTCTGTAATCAAAATAGTTTTTACTCCCTTATCTTTAAAGTCATTAATCATCTGCTTTGGGTTAGGAAAAGAATCTTTTAGAAATTCAAGATTCCCCATATGTCCCTTGATATCCTTACCAAACCAGTAAATATCTAGAATTATTGCATCTAACGGAATACTATCAGTTTTGAACCTAGCAACAATTTCCTTAGTTTCTCTTTCTGAATGATACCCAAAACGACTGGCAAAATTACCAAAAGCCCAACGTGGTGGTAAAGGTTGCTTACCTGTTAAGTCTGTGTATTGGTACATTAATTCTTTCCAATCATCTCCGGCTATTACTTGATAAGTTTTTCTTCCGTTTATGGTTTCATAACTTAGTGTATTGTCTTTTTTACTATCAATATCTAAAAACCCTATCGGTGCATTATCAAAATGTACAGCATACTTCTTAGAAGAAAGAACTAAGGGCATGGTATAATTCATTAATTCGGAATGTGTTCCGTAACCATAGTGAGCCTTATTATATAATTCTAATCTTTTGCCTCTTCGGTTCATTCCTACTACCCTAGATCCTGCTCCATAGATTACCTCGTCTTTATCTAAATTAAAATTCAGAATTTCAGTTGAATCAGTTTTGATATACCCTTTTTTCTCAGAAATTAATTCTTTTCCTTTATAAATATATGAAATATGAAAGGGTTCTTTGGTCACCTTAATCTTTATTCCATCTGTTCCATACGTAAAACCATTTTCGGTTTTTACTAAATCTGCCTCAATACTTTTATCCTTTATTACGGCATGAGATTCTAGATTTATGGTCTCACCAGTAGGAATAAAAGAAGTTTCTATAATATGATCAGAATATAGTTTTATAATATACTTACCATTTTCTCTTGGGATTTCTATATACTCATTTTTATCTACAACGAATCCATCTCCTTTTTTACAAGAAAAGTTAAAAGTAATAACAAATAAGAGCAGTAGAATAGAAAGAAATTTGGTTTTCATCTTTTAGGATTAAGTTTATGATTCAAATGAAGTCAAATATAAAAGAATCCCTATAAAATTAAGCGATAACCAAAGTATAGCAAGCAGAATTATTGAATTCTCAATGATACGCCTTTCTCTTTGAAGAGATTTCATCTCATACGCTATAAATTTCCTTTTCGGGTCGTAAAATCATATCGTTTCCCTTTTAGGGTAACAAAAATTAACTCCAATTGATATGAAGATAACAAAGAAGGAGGAACCGAAAATCCTAAAAAGAGTAGGCAAATCAAATCTTATTATTATGAAAAATTTGAACTCAAAAAACACTAACCATTTATTTTTCTTACTATTATTAAGTCTATTCATTTTCTCTTCGTGCGAAAGAGATGAATTAACATCTATTGAAACTGAAAGTGATTATATTGAACAATCTGACACTAAAAACCTGGAGCACGAAACTCAAACTTCATCTCAATGTTATAGTACAAATAGAGGTTCTTGTGATGATAACCTGACCAATAATGGCTGTAATTTTACCACAGGACAAGGTAGAAAAGGTAGGGATATGCCAAATCAGTATCTAATGGTAAATATGTTAGATAATTGTCGCACTGAACAGCTTCCTGCCAATTGTAGTTGGGTTGGAAATCATACTCAAACCCGAGTAATCGAGGTTGATCTAAATAACTGTTGTTCTCCAGCATATGCGCTTAACTCTAGATTAGATAATTGGAGAGATCTGGCAATTGCTAACAAACCAGATTCTTCATACTTAATAACCGACTATGAAAGAATTTATGGATTTATGGTAACCTCTTATGGACCATATAGAATGCGTATAAGAGTTACCTATCGCAAAAAAATCTGTTCCATAGGAACAGTAGATGTTATCAGAAAGTAATATTTTCAAAAAAATATAATATTGCGGTCGAAGCTGTCTGGAAATTATTTCAGGCAGCTTTATTATTCAAAACCCATAAAGCTTAGCTTCTAGGATACAAAAACGATTTTTCTACCTCAAAGTCCACTACTCCATCCTCACGAACATCGTATACAATAAAAAGTTGCCCCCAATACACACCATCTGTAAAATCAGCAATAATCCATCTATGATTAAGTAATCTCACTTTATTAATACTCATATTTCCTTCCATACCTACAAAAGGAACAATCGGATTATCTTTTCCGGCTTTATTCTGGCTTATGATTTGATCGCTAATTGTTAACTCCAGCTTCTTAGCATCATATCCTTTTTCTTCAAAATATGTTTTAGCTTCTTCATCACTATCCAAGGAAAAATAAGTAAGATCCAGATTAGCATCTATTAATGAATCTATAGTTGTTTGCGCAGATGCTTCATTCTCCCTAATTCGTTCTTGTAGGTTTATAATTTTAGCATCATAAGATTCTTTAGCTTTCTTTGCATTCATGAATTGAAAAAGTATAAACAATAAGGCAAAGATGAATAGATACAAAAATATTTTACTTCTCATTTTTATATAATTATTTTAAGATTATCGTACGCAATATGTACATTTTCCGGTAATTGTTCTTCAACTTCTGCATGAAAGCCTAGCATATGACTAATATGAGTTAAATATGCTCTTTCTGGTTGTATTTCTGAAATAAACTCTAGAGCTTCTTCCAGGTTAAAATGTGAATGATGTGGTTCTATTCGCAATGCATTAACCACCAAAACCTTAACTCCTTTTAACTTCTCTCGTTCCTGTTGCTCAATGGTTTTCACATCTGTTAAATATGCAAAATCTTCAAAACGAAATCCAAATACCTGCAAACGATTATGCATTGTATTTATAGGAATCACATCCAGATTACCCAGCGCAAACGGTTGGTTAGTTAGTTCGTGTTCTATAACGCTGGGCGCGCCTGGATATTTATTTTCTGAAGAAAAAATATAGTTAAATCTTGATCTTAACGAGTCTAAAACACGCTGATGCGCATAAATAGGGATATCTCCTTGCCTAAAAAAGAAAGGTCTGATATCATCTAATCCCATAGTGTGATCTGCATGTTCATGAGTAAATACTATACCATCAATCTTCATTACATTATTGGCTAACATCTGCTGCCTAAAGTCCGGACCGCAGTCTACCACATAAGTATAATCATCCCAAGAAATCAATACGGATACTCGCAAACGCTTATCTCTTGGGTCTTCGCTTAGACATACGGGGTGAGTACTTCCTATAATTGGAATTCCCTGAGATGTACCTGTACCAAGAAATATTACTTCCATCCTTTTCAAAAAAAGTGCAAGACAAATGTAAAACTATTTTTAAGCAAAAAAGTAATTGATTTTTGCAAAAGTGATTTATATCAATCTTATTACACAAAAATCTGTGATACAACTTTTATTATAATGAAGGTATTAGTACCTTTACAGTAAACAAAAAAAGCCCGATTCACTATGCCTATTACTATCATGGGAGATAAGGAATTCGAATCTGTTCCCTCTATAAAAAGTAAAGCCTTACGCATCAACCTCAATCAGAATATCTATGGTACATTCGCCGAGATAGGTGCCGGACAAGAAACTGTACGTAACTTCTTTAGAGCTGGTGGCGCTTCTGGTACAATCGCCAAAGCAATGAGTGCCTATGATAAAGACTTCAGTGATGCGATATATGGTATTGAAGATGATAAACGCTATGTTACTGAAGCAAGGTTAAAAAAAATGCTTAAACATGAAGTTGGGCTCATTGAAAAACGTATTACCAGAGAAAAACATCCGAATAAATTATTTTTTAGTTATGCAAATACTGTAGCTACTATAGATTTTGCCAAAAAGTATAAAGGTCATGGCTGGGTCGGTATTCGTTATCAAGTTACTCCAAATGAAGATTATAATGAAATTACACTTCATATACGATTTCATGAAAATGATGCCCGTTTACAACAGATGACTCTTGGAGTTCTTGGAGTAAACCTTATCTATGGTGCATATTATAAGTATGACAACCCAAAAAAATTACTTCGATATCTTTATGACCACTTAGATAAAGATCAGATAGAAATTGATACAATTAACTTTTCGGGCCCAAGATTTAAGAAAGTTGATAATCGCTTAATGAGTTTACAACTTGTTAAAAACGGGATGACAGAAGCAGTAATGTTCGGCCCTGATGGTAATAATATTTTACCTGCTGCGATTCTATATAAAAAGAATATCCTGGCGCTTAGAGGAAGTTTCAGACCGGTTACCAGAGTAAATATGGATATTTACAAGAAATCACTTAATATGTTTTTAAATGAAAACAAAGTGAATAAAGATAAAACTGTGGTCATATTCGAGATTACACTATCCAATCTTAGAGCAGAAGGAGAAATTGATGAAGTAGATTTTATGTCTAGAGCAAGACTATTATGTTCTTTGGGACAAACTGTTATGATCTCTAACTTTAAGGAGTATTATCGTGTAGTTGATTATTTCTCTAATTATACAAAGGAGCGAATGGCATTATCCATGGGGGTCAATAATTTAATAGATATTTTTGACGAAAAGTATTATAGACATCTTAGCGGTGGTATCTTAGAAGCTTTTGGTAAATTATTCTTTAAAGATTTAAAAGTTTACCTATATCCATTAAAGGATCATAAAACCGGAGAGCTTAGAACTAGTGAAAACCTAAAAGTACATCCAAGAATGAAAGAGTTATACAAGTTCTTTAAATACAATGGTAAACTTCAGGATATCACAGATTATGATTCTGAAATTATGGATATTTTCTCTCGAGAAGTACTACAAATGATACAAGAAGGAGAATCTGGATGGGAAGATAAATTACCAGAGCTTATTCCTGAAATGATTAAAGAAAATAATTTCTTTGGATATAAAACCAAAGAAACTGTTTAAAAATAAATTTACTGTTTGTAAAAGAAAAAGCATTAGCCTGTTGTAAAATACAGTTAATGCTTTTTCTGCTTCTAACACTTAAGAATTATAATATTTGTGCAGCGTGATCTTTGGTTTTTACTTTTGTAATTACTTCAGATATTACAGCATTTTCGTCTATAACAAATGTGGTACGATGAATTCCATCATATTCTTTACCCATAAATTTCTTTGGACCCCACACACCAAAAGCTTCGATTACACTTTTATCTTCATCGGCTAGAAGAGGGTAAGGAAGCTCGAATTTATTCTTGAAATTCTGTTGACGTTTCGCACTATCAGCGCTAACTCCTAATATTTCATATCCCTGAGCCTGAAATGTTTGATAATTATCTCTGAGGTTGCAAGCCTCAGCCGTACATCCAGGTGTACTAGCTTTTGGATAGAAAAAAACCACAAGTTTCTTTCCTTTATATGTGTTCAAAGTAATAGTGTTACCTTCTTGATCTAATGCTGAAAAATTAGGAGCTTTATCCCCTACTTTTAATGTTGTCATTCTTTATAATATATTAAATTAAGTTTTGTTTAAAGTTATGTTATAAAAATAAAACAAAAAGATCAATTCAATCATAGTTTTATCAAAAATTTAATGATTCAAAGCTGTTATATTAGATTGATATTTTAATTTTAGCACAAATACCTTTTAACACATGACTAAACAGGAAAAAGTAGATTTCACAATTAAAACATTACAAGAATTATACCCAAAAATTCCAATTCCTTTAGATCACAAAGATCCTTATACTTTACTAATTGCAGTATTAATGAGTGCCCAAAGCACTGATGTAAGAGTAAACCAAATCACCCCTCTTTTATTCGAACGTGCTGACAACCCATACGCAATGGTAAAATTATCGGTAGAAGAAATACGAGAGATTATAAAACCTGTTGGATTGAGTCCCATGAAGTCTAAAGGTATTCATGGTTTGTCAAAAATTCTTATTGACAAACATAATGGAGAAGTTCCTCAAAGTTTTGAAGCATTAGAAGAATTACCTGCTGTTGGTCATAAAACTGCTAGTGTAGTAATGTCTCAAGCGTTTGGTGTACCTGCATTTCCGGTAGACACACATATTCATAGATTAATGTATAGATGGGGCTTGAGTAATGGAAAAAATGTAACTCAAACCGAAAAAGATGCAAAAAGGCTATTCCCTAAAGAATTATGGAATGATCTACATCTTCAAATTATCTGGTACGGAAGAGAATATTCTCCTGCTCGAGGTTGGAATCTTGAAAAAGATATTATTACTAAAACTATAGGCAGAAAAACAGTATTAGCTGATTATTATAAAAAATAAAAGACCTGTTACAAAATAACAGGTCTTTTATCAAAGTTTAGTTTAGAAGCGTTTCAAACTTCAAATTTTTATAATCTATAACACTTAAAGCCTTTGAATAGTTCAAAAGAAAATCTACTGTAGATTGTTTTGGAACTAATTGTTTTTCTTCTCTTTTAGAGGACGTAAAGTAAAATTTTGCCATATTAATGATCTTAAATTAGGGTTATTTAAGATGATAACGGGGCTAATGTTACTTTTATTGTATAAATAAATATTAATTTGTTAATACAATATTATTTTTTTCAATAACCTTTCTCAAATTAATTAATGCATAACGCATACGACCAAGCGCTGTATTAATACTTACACCTGTTTTATCAGATATTTCTTTGAAACTCATATCACGATACATACGCATTACCAAAACTTCTTTTTGATCCTCTGGCAACTCCTGAATCAGGTTACGTAAGTCTTCTTCTACTTGACTTTTAATCAATTTTTTTTCTGCATTAAGATCTCCATCACTGATCACAGAAAAAATACTAAACTCTCCGTTATCTTCGAATTTAGGCATACGATTTCCTTTTCTAAAGTGATCAATTACCAAATTATGAGCAATACGCATCACCCAAGGCAAAAACTTTCCTTCTTCGTTATATTTTCCATTTTTCAGAGTACGGATAACTTTGATAAAAGTATCCTGAAAAATATCTTCAGAAACATCTCGATCAAAAACTTTGGAATAAATAAAACTGTAGATACGTTGTTTGTGGCGTTCAATAAGGATAGACAAAGCACCTTCATCTCCTTTGATGTAATCATTTACCAAATGTGCATCTGATAGCGTGTAATCTTTCATACCTTTGACTTTGTTTTAGTACCAACAAGCTTGGGGCTCGGGCTATGTTAAACTTAAAAAGTAAAGGTTCGCTATAGGCTATTCTTTTAATTAGATTTGGTTATTTCTGGGTGCAATATAACAACAATCATTCAAAATCAAACAATTTTCTGTTAATTTTTTTAACTAAACTTTCATTATCAACCAGTTATCATACTTCTTTTGTAATCATTATCTTTGCGCTCTTACCGCATGATTACTATGATTCAAGATATAACGACCTTAGATCCAAAAAAGAATATATTAATAAAAGGGGCTAAACTTCATAACCTTAAAAATTTAGACGCTGCTATACCAAGGAATAAGTTGGTCGTCATTACTGGACTATCCGGATCTGGTAAATCAAGCCTTGCTTTTGATACTTTATATGCAGAAGGACAACGTAGATATGTAGAAAGTCTTTCTTCTTATGCCAGACAATTCTTAGGACGTCTTAATAAACCTAAAGTTGACTATATAAAGGGTATAGCCCCTGCCATTGCAATAGAACAAAAGGTAAATTCTACTAATCCACGATCTACTGTGGGAACAACTACAGAAATATATGATTATCTGAAGTTACTTTTTGCTAGAATTGGTAAGACCTACTCTCCTATTTCTGGAAATCAGGTAAAAAAAGATCGAGTTACGGATGTAATAGAATATGTAAAATCTTTTGAAGAAGGAGAGAAACTACTTCTAAATTCACCAATCCAGGTAGAAAATGGACGTACTATTGAAGGTAAACTAAAAGTGCTACAACAACAAGGGTATGCTCGTGTAAAAGTTAATGACTCTGTAATTAGAATAGAAGAGGCAGAAATCAAAGACAAAGACAAGTTGTTTCTGGTTGTAGATCGTATAGTGAAACGAAATGATGAAGATTTCTATAATCGATTAGCAGATGCAGTGGATTCTGCCTTTTTTGAGGGAAAAGGAACTTGTTCTATTGAGACATTAAGTGATGGGAAACTTCGTCAGTTTAGTAATAAGTTTGAACTTGACGGAATGACTTTTCTAGAACCTAATGTCCACCTTTTTAGTTTTAACAACCCTTATGGAGCCTGTCCTGAATGTGAAGGATATGGAGATGTGATCGGTATAGATGAAGATCTTGTGATTCCTAATACTGCATTGAGCGTATACGAAAGTGCTGTATTTCCTTGGCGTGGTGATAGTATGAGTTGGTATAAAGATCAGTTGGTCAATAGCGCATATAAATTTGATTTCCCGATTCATAAACCATATTTTGAACTATCAGAAGAACAGAAAGAATTACTTTGGACAGGTAATGAATATTTTGAAGGAATCAATACTTTCTTCGAAGAATTAGAGGCCAAAGCATATAAAATTCAAAATCGTGTAATGCTTTCTCGCTATCGCGGAAAAACTAAATGTAATACGTGCAAAGGAAAACGCTTACGACAAGAAACTAATTATATCAAAGTAGGCGATGCTACTCTTAATGATTTGGTAGAATTACCTCTTAATGAGTTAGCTGACTTCTTCAAAAAGCTAAAACTTAACGAATATGATGCTGCAATTGCCAAGCGATTACTTAAGGAAATTAATAATCGATTAGAGTTTCTACAAAACGTAGGATTAGAATACTTAACCCTTAACAGAAAATCCAACACCCTTTCTGGAGGAGAATCACAACGTATTAATCTGGCAACCTCCTTGGGTAGTAGCTTAGTAGGTTCTATGTACATTCTTGACGAACCAAGTATTGGTTTACACCCAAAGGATACAGAAAAATTAATCAACGTACTCTTATCACTTCGTGATCTTGGCAATACCGTTATTGTTGTAGAGCACGATGAGGATATTATGAAAGCCGCAGATGAGATTATAGATATTGGCCCAGAAGCAGGAACTTTTGGCGGAAATGTTGTTGCTACAGGCGATTTTGAGGAAATTCTAAAGGCAGATTCCTTAACTGCAAAGTATCTTAATGGTAATTTGGAAATTGAAGTTCCGAAGGAACGCAGAACCTCTAAATATTTTATAGAGATTATTGGAGCCAGAGAAAATAATCTAAATAATATTGATGTTAAAATACCATTAGGAATCTTTACAGCCATTACCGGAGTATCCGGAAGCGGGAAAAGCACTTTGGTTAAAAAGATTGTTTACCCATCTATATTAAAAGAATTAGGTGGTTACGGAGAAAAAGCTGGTCAGTTTACTGAAATAAAAGGAAATTACAGCAACATAAAACATGTAGAATTTGTAGATCAAAATCCTATTGGGCGATCATCACGTTCCAACCCTGTCACTTACATCAAAGCCTATGATGATATTCGAAGTCTATTTGCTAACCAGAAATTATCATCTATTCGTAATTATAAGTCCAAACACTTTTCATTTAATGTAGATGGTGGTCGCTGTGAAACCTGTAAAGGAGAAGGTGAAGTTACAATCGAAATGCAGTTTATGGCGGATGTTCATCTAGAATGTGAAACCTGTGGAGGAAAACGATTTAAAAAAGATGTACTGGAAGTAACTTTTCATGATAAAAGTATTCATGATATCCTTACCATGACTATTGATAATGCTATAGATTTTTTTACAGAACATAATCAGACTAAGATTCAAAGAAAACTTCAACCCTTACAAGATGTTGGTTTAGGATATGTGCAATTGGGGCAAAGTTCTTCTACCCTTTCCGGAGGTGAAGCGCAACGTATAAAACTAGCTTCATTTCTTGTAAAAGGAAATACTAAGGACAAAGCACTTTTTATCTTTGACGAACCTACAACAGGACTTCATTTTCATGATATCAAAAAACTACTCAAATCATTTAACGAACTGATATCCAAAGGACATTCTATTCTGGTGATAGAACACAATATGGATCTCGTAAAATGTGCTGATTACATTATTGATTTAGGGCCAGAAGGAGGAAAAAATGGTGGAACTGTTGTTGCCGAAGGTACTCCTGAAGAAATTGCAAAAAACAAAGATTCTTATACTGGGAAATATTTAAAGGAAAAAGTGTAGAGACATTCCTCCTTTTAAAAAAATATTCTACTGAAAAACAAACAATTACACTTCATTTTTCATAATCTCTAAATTTTTGGCACGCCATTTGAAACTACACTGATCAAATAGCGGAAGCCGAAAAGCTAATGAGTAGGCATTAACCCAAAACATTTAGGTTATGAAAAAAATGATACTTTTTATGGCAGCTATGTTACTAGTTGGAACAGCTGCTCAAGCGACGACCGATCACAAACATTTGGATCACAATGATAGGGTTGCCAATCGCTATCATCATAAGCAAGAAATTGCTTTTGTTCAAGGAGGTGTAAAATTCTTTATCAATACGGATGGAGGAATTGATTTCAAAATTTTAAACAGAAGAACAAGGTTCAGACAATCTAACTGGTATAGTTATAACACTCCTGGAACTTATAGATATAACAGATATCATAACTTAGTAAGATATGACTACTACGGAAGATTAAAAAGAGTAAAGTCTAATTACATTAGCTATAATAGATATAATCAAGTAAGAAGAGTTGGTAATATCATCATAAGATATAATAGAAGAGGATTAGTATCTCAAATCGGTGGGTTGCATATCTATTATAAGAAACACGGTAGAATCAAATTTATAGAAGGAGATGTTCATTATAGAGGATGTGGATATTGCGGAATTGATGGATGTACTGTAACACACGATCCATATTTTGACCTCAACCGAAATCAAAATCATCATAACCAAGATGAGTACTTCTATAAGAATAGAAAAAGAAAGAAAAAATATCGTAATGACGATGATGATGACAGAGATGATGATTAAAAAATAAGATTTAGTTGTTGGTTAGTTGTTTAAAATCCCGTTACCTAATACTTCTGGTAGCGGGATTTTCTTTTTTGGGCGTTCGAGCCGGACTACTTGTCTGCCAGTAGGTAGATCCGCTACAATTCCTCGCATTGTACATCCTTCAACAAGTTCAGGATGTACAATGCTGTGGGATTTTCACTACTATCCCTAACGCATTAAAGTGTTGTTAAGGTTTTTTAGAGTGAAAAGTATTCTTCTATATTTATAAATCAAATTTCAAAAAACCCGATAGATATGAAGTTTATTCAATCCTTTCTATTACTCATTTTTATAACTACTACATCAATTACCGCACAAAAAATGGAATTCGAGGATTATGACCCTCCCTCTACTCTAGTCGTTCCGGGAAAAGAAATCAAAAAAGCTAAATTTCCTTTTATAGACGTGCATAATCATCAATTCAGGATGCCAACACAAAATCTGCAAAAAGTTGTTTCTGAAATGGATAAGCTCAATATGGCAGTAATGGTTAACCTATCCGGAAGAGGAAGAGGATCAGACGAACATCTCATTAAATCCTTAGAAAATGTAAAAACTAATCACCCCAACCGCTTTATTGTTTTTACAAATATTAGTCTTACAGGAATTGATGAACCCGGATGGACCAAAAAAACGGTACAACAGCTAGAAAACGATGTAGCTCTTGGTGCTAATGGGTTAAAAATCTATAAAAGCCAAGGAATGGATAATAAAGATAGTAACGGTAATCGTATTAAAATAGATGATCCACGTATCGGGCCTGTTTGGGAAAAGTGTGGCGAATTAGGAATTCCAGTATTGATTCATTCCGCTGATCCAAAACCATTCTGGGACGCTCACGATAATCAAAATGAGCGTTGGTTAGAATTGAAATTACGCTCTAGGAGAAAAAGAGATTCCAAGGTAACAGGTTCTTGGGAAACTATTATACAAGAGCAACATAATATCTTCAGAAAGCATAAGAATACTAAGTTTATAAATGCCCACTTAGGTTGGTATGGAAACAATCTAGCTAAACTAGCTAAGTTGATGGATGAAATACCAAATATGTATACAGAAATTGGTGCTGTTATTGCAGAATTAGGTAGACAACCTCGTAATGCTAAAAAATTTCTTACCAAGTATCAAGATCGTGTAATGTTTGGTAAAGACTCTTGGAAACCTGAAGAATATTATACTTATTTCAGGGTATTAGAATCTGATGATGAATATTTCCCATATTACAAAAGATACCATGCCTTCTGGAAAATGTATGGTTTAGACTTAAGTGATGAAGTTTTGAAGAAATTGTATTACAAAAATGCCCTGAAAGTAATTCCTAACATTGATAAAAGTTTGTTTCCAAAGTAATGGCTAAAAAACATCAAAACACCAGAGTATTAATATTTTTAATAATTCCAATTTCGATTATTTTTTTAGTTAGTATGTTTTTTTATAATTCTGCAATTGGCTTTGGCAAAGCGATCACAAATGGCACTATAGAAATATCTAAAATATTAAAAGAAGATCATAAAGAAAATTCTACCATAAAACCTAAGATCGTTCAACTTAAACCATATCATTGTGATATGGATTTCAAGTCTTTTTTTACAAAATTTTCATCAGATAGTATCTTTCAGATAAGAAGAATTAAATTTCCTCTAAAAAATATATCATATGATATTTATGGTGAAGACCAAACCACTCCAATAGAAGATTTTACTGCACCTGAGAGTTTTTCTTTTATGGATTTTAGCGTTGATCATAAAGCCATGGATAAAGAAGTTGATGCCTATAAGGTAGAAATTGAAAAAAAGAAAGATGACTTTTATGTATATCATATAATCGGTATTGATAATGGTATAATGGTAGATTTTGGATTTAAAAAAGAAAATGGTTGCTGGCTTCTTATATATATTGAAGACTTTTCAACCTAATCATAAAAAAATGCAGACCAAAATACAAAAGTTGCATTTTTTTATCACAAACACTAAATATTACCAAACCCGACTATCCCCCGATTCATCATTAAAATTCTGAAGTTCCGTCCATATAAAATCAATAATACCCTGATAATTTTCTCTAACCCCACTATGAATTATAGTCGGAATTTCTAAATCTGCAGGAGGTTGCACTCCATACATTGCAGAATAGGTGATCAAACCAGCTAGAAAATAAATAGTAGGACGACCGTGTGGAGCATCATCTTCGTACAATTCAGTAACAGGAATATCAATTAATGCAGAATCAGCAAGAAGTCCGGTTATTATCGGTCCAACCGGAATCATTTTTACATTGGCATCAGGTCTACTATCTATAATAGTATCGTGATACTCCAACCACCAATTATGAAAATCTCCTGTGGTATAGTTATTATAAGTATTGAATTCTTCTTCTGTGGGCGGAAAAGAATTAATGAATCCCATATCGGGCCAATTTTCATAAATATAAATGGTAATTCCTTCTTCTTGCTCTAGCAACCAATCTATTATAGTAGTTGTAGCGCCAATCGGAGTAGTATTATCTGGATTATCTCCATCATAAGGAATGTTTGAAGATTGATATTGAATGAAGTTAGCAGCCGTTAATAACACAGTATTAAAGTCAGCTTCGGCAAAAGGAGTTGTATCAGAATTCCATACTCCAGGCACAATATCAAATCCCCATTGTGCAATTGGAGGAAGGTTATCGTGCTGAGGAAGAAAACCATATTGTCCATCCACGGCATATGAATATCCTGCTGAATTAGATAAAACTTTCATCCAATGAGGTACCGTAGTTTCATTGCTGGGTGTAGGAATTAATGGAGGCTCATGAACAATAAGACTATGACCAAATATAAAAGTCCGCATATCCGTAAGTAACGGTGTTCCTGGTTCAACCGTTATTGGATTGGAATCACCAGAATTTGGAATGGTATCTGGAGTATCGTCTGTACTAGTACAGTTATATAAAGCAGTTAAAAATATTAGGTTAATGCATATTAAAAATATTCTTTTCATAAATAAGCTTTTGGTTAAAGTACATTTGGGTTATTCATCTCTTCATAATCAGAAGAATTTTTGATGAATACATTAATAAAACGCCAACAATTGATTCTACCCTACCACATCATACCTGAATAATTTACTTTTTTTCATATAACAAAAGACTAAAAGGTATATGACTAACAACTAAAAAAGATAATAAACACAATAGATTAAAAACTTTTTAAAACTGTAATGCATACTATTTAATTTTTGGCACGTTGCTTGATAATATAAAAGTGAGTATCAAAAAAACAAATTGGAGATGCTCCATTAAAATCACAAATTATGAAAAATGTTGTTTTACTTTTTACCGGTTTATTATTAGCATCCTTCTCTGCTAATGCTTTCGATACTAAAGCAGAATCGACTGCACGTTATAATTATGGAAAATCATTCATCTTTAACGAAGGTGGAATTGAGTTTTCAGTTTATGCAGATGGGCAATTTGATTTTTATCTTAACAGACCTAGAAACGGTGTAAGTGTTAATATAAATCGTCCCGGAGTGAACATCAGTTTTAATTCAGGATATGATTATGATGCTTATGTGCAATATGATGATTATGGCGCTGTAGTTCAAATAGAAGATGTACCTATTTTTTATGATTATTATGGTAGAATAACCCAGGCCGGCGATATATATATTGGGTATAATAGTTTTGGTCGTGTATCCAGAGTAGGTGGATTATATGTTAACTATAATATCCACGGAAATTTTATTAACTATACGGGATATATCAACAATTACAATAGATACTACACATACAGACCATTTCATGCATATTTTAGCATTCCGATAGTAAGTAGATGTATTGTTTTTAACAGACCATACAGAAGATTTTATACACCTTATAGATGTTCTTATAATCTATACAGAAACAACTATTATAGTGGATACTATAGCAGATCATACAGAAACCGTAATTACTATAGACCACATCAGAGAGTAAGAAGTTATAATAGAGGTACCAGAATTTCTAGAGCGCGAAGTTTGGATTATAGAAATCGTGATTACAGAAGAAACATGTATAAACGTAATGATAGAAACTTTAGCACTGTAAATAGAAGTAGATCAAGATCAAATAATGATGTAGTTCGAAGTGTAAACAGATCACGATCAGTTACTACTAACAATAGAACTAGAAATATTAACAGAAATCGTTCCGTAACATCTGAAAATAGATCTAGATCAATAAACAGAAATTCTCAGTCTAGAAACAGAGTGCAATCTAATAAAAGGAGCACTCCTAATAATAGAGCAAGAGTTCAATCGGATAGAAGAACCAGAAACACCGTAGCTACAAGATCGAATAGATCTTCTTATAAAAAAGATAATAGAAGTAGATCCAACAGAGTCGAAAGAACGCAAAGAAGCACCAGAGCTCAAAAACCTGTTACAAGAAATAATAGAGTTCAGAGACAACAAGGAACAAGTAGAAATCGTTCTGGTAATGTAACAAAACGTTCCAATAACAGTCGTTATAGTAGTAAAGGAAATAGTTCTAGAACAAACATAAAAAAACAAAGAAGTAATACTTCTAATAGAGCAGCAAGATCAGGAAACCCTCGTTCTCGTTCTGCCAGAAGTAGAAGCTAGAAAACATATATAATTTTTATTTTTTTGGTTGGTTAGTTGGAAAATCCCTCAGAGTTGAATGCCTAGGCACCTCGAGGGATTTTCTTTTTTTAGTATGATTACTTAATCAAATATTTTTTGATTAAACTATTAATATCAGGTGATATCTTTAATCCATAAATAACAATTGCATAACTGATTCCGATTAAAACACTCTTAATACCAATATTGAATATTGGATGAAATGGTAATTCCCAATAGTAAAATCCAAAAACGAAAGTTAAGATTAGTATTAAGGTCAAAAATGTTTTCTTTGAAAACGGATGCATTTTAAACTTAGCATTCACAATCCATAATTTTGCAACGTTATAACAAAAAACTGCAGTAAAAGTAGCTATTGCAGCCCCTGTTACACCATAAACCGGAATACATAGTATATTCAATACAAAAGTAAGAATTGCCATCCCTAATCCGATATAAAGAATTATCCTATAGTAATCAGAATTGTAAATTATCGAATTATTATTTCCTAAAAGGTTATCAAAGAGCTTTGCGCTTCCTATTAAAACTACAATCCATATATACAACTCATAATCATCAGGAATAATCTCAAAAAGTTGTTTTACATTACAAATGATTAGCACAAACAACAAACCACTGGTAACTAATAGATTTATTGAACTTTTCTTATACAATTCGTGCAACTGATCACGTTTTTTTTCATTAATCAATTTAGCAGTCAACGGATACGTAATTTGATGCATTGCCCGTGATGGAATTATAATTACAATAGCGATAAAAGCACATAGTTGATAATCTGCAAGGTTTTCGATCGGTAAGTAACGTTCGATCATCGCCTTATCAAGATCAATTAATAAAGTAGCCACAGATCCAGCTATTAATATTAAACTAGAATATTTAAAAATTGAGACATAATTATCCGGTAATGATAAGCGAAACTTAAAACTATGCAAACCAAAAGCATATATCATCATCACTATAGTTCTTAGTATATAGGAAATGACCAAACCATAAATAAACTCTTCTACCGAGAGTATTTTAGCATAAACCAAAATCAAAAGAATACTTGTGCTGACCCTAAGAAATAACTCTTTCATAAAGTTGCCAAAAACACTTTTCAGCTTTACTTTGGACCAGGCAAAAAATATTTCGAAATAAGATACCGCAAAGGCAAGTATAAAAATTGTCCATATATAAGGCTGAACTACAGTATTTTCATCATCAAAGAACCCTTGTAACGTAGTGTAAAATATAGTTCCGAATACGCCTAAAAACAATGAAATCCCAAACGGCACGATCAAAAGCAGCGTTAAAAACTTATTTTGTTGATCCTTATCTTTATATGAAGAAAAAAACTTGACCAAAGTATTCTGCATACCGAATGCCATAAGTGGCCAAATTAAATTCGAAGCAGAAATCAAATATGAAACCAATCCATAGTATTCCTTTTCCATAAAATTGGTAAATAAAAACAGTGTATTTACTGCTCCTATGCCAAAACCAAAAAAGGTAATGATTACATTTTTTATGGATTGATTAATGACTACTCCCATTACATTAGTTTCCGTTTCCTTTTAACACTTTTGCCAATTCCCTGGTTAGTTCTCTCCTGCTATACTTTTCTATTCCTGTAACCTCAGATTTTAGTTTTCCTTCCTTATACTTTTCAAAATACTGAAGCAATTTCATCTTTATATCTTCATACTCTCGATATTCAAAGAAATTTCCAGAATTGGTTTCAATTATTAATCTTGAAATATCAGCGCCCTTTGGACCAATCGCTAAAATTGGCCTTTTAGAAACCATATACTCAAACAATTTACCTGGAATAATACATCGGGTTTCTTCTGTATCAATTTCAATAAGCAATAATACTTGTGAACTCCTTTGAATTTCGATTGCTCTAGTATGTGAGACATATCCTTTTAACTCCAAAAAAGCCTCTAAACCAGACGCTTTAATCGATGCTAATACGTCATCACTCACTGCGCCTACTAACTGTAATTGGAACGCTTCCGCGAAAGCATTATTTTCATTTGTAAGATCATATAATGCTTTCCAAAGGTTTTTAGGGTTTCGTCCGGACAATAATGAACCTATATGAGAAACCGTGAATTTTGCGTCTAAATCAACTTCAGCAACTTCTTCCTGATCATAACCATTAGTAATCACGGATATTTGTTTATCCGTAATTTCCTGAAACTCCTTTTGAGTGGTAAAACTTGTAACCACAATATGATCAGCTTTATTAAGAACCTCTTTTTCTAAAGTTTTATGCTTTTTTATAGATTTTTTAGAGAGTTTCAGTTGATCATGATAGCCAATCGTTGTCCACGGATCTCTAAAATCAGCAACCCAACTGACTGACAATTGAGATTTTAACTCTTCCCCTATTAAATGCACACTATGTGGTGGTCCTGTGGTGATAATAGTCCTGATATCATTTTCTTTGATATAGCTTTTCAAAAACTTTACAGATGGTTTTACCCAAAATTTACGAGCATCAGGAATAAAGAAGTTGCCTCTGATGTATAATAAAAACCGCTGTATAAGAGATTGCTTTTCTTTTCCTGCAATAATCCCTTTACTAATAGTTTTGGTTTCCTTCCTGGAAAAAAGTTGCGCAAAACGGTAAGGTTCAAAAATAGGATAACTAATAATCTTAATTCCTTCAGGAACTTCAGAAAGTAAAGAAGCGTCTTCAAGGGGATAGGTAGGATTCTCCGGAATATACACTATTGGTTCTACATCAAAATCCCTAAAATATTTTACAAATTTAAGCCATCGTTGCACGCCGGGACCTCCTGCAGGTGGCCAATAATATGTAATGATCAGGATTTTTTTCAAAACGAATATTACTTCTCTTCTTTTGTTAAAGATAGTAAACTCCCAGTTCTCTTATATTGATAAAACAATCCTCCTATCATTAATAAGATAAAAACAATTGTACTCGTCAATGTTATAACACCTCCTGTTTTTATAACCTGAGGATCAAACCTGAACTCGATTTTATGCTTCCCTGCAGGAATCGGTAATCCGCGTAGTGTATAATTTACTTGTGCATGACCAACCTCTTTTCCATCTATAGAAGCTTTCCAGCCCGGATAATATACTTCAGAAAATACCGCAAATCCATCTTGTGTATTATTAGATTCATATACCAAATGATTAGGCTTATGAGAAGTAAGCTCTATAGTAGATAAACTATCAGATTCATACTTAGCTTTAGAAACGATATCTCTAAACTTGGTATTGACTATAGCTTCAGACTTATTATCCAGTTCCTTTAATCCTAAAATTTCATCGTTTGCTGTATCTACAAACTTTAGATCACTGACAAACCAAGCATTACCATTAGCATAAGGGTTGAGCTGTGCTTGTGGGCCTTCTTTTTGATCTGTAGTAATGATATATTTTACATTATACATGTTTAGAATACTTACATCTCCATTGGCAATATAAAATTCGAATAAATCTTGCGCTCTCCCTGGCTTTGCAGCATGATATCCTCCAAAAGCATTATGAAAATAAGAAGCCCTACCCGAGTTAAATGGATTTGTAGTTAAATCATAAACCTTAAAATGTCCTTTATCCTTTAAAATTTCTTTATCTGCATTATTTACTATAAATGGTCTATCGAACTCTCTTGCTGTAACAAAATTATCTTTGTTAACATAATTCCAATCCACTAGTACGAGATCAAGAACTATTAAAGTTCCAACACCAATCAATAGAATGTTTTCTTTTACTTTACCTTTTAGATAAAACCAGCATCCACTGGCTATTAATAATATAAAAATTAAAGAACGTAGCGTATCTGAAGTAAACATCGCCTTTCTATCTTCTTTTATCGCTCGCAGAAAGTCAGGACCTCCTTGCTGAATTATCATATTATCTCCTAATCCACTAAAGCTAAACAAAGTAGATTTGAATAATAAAAAGACAAGAGAAATACCACCAATAATAGCTGTAGTGTATTTTAAAGCTTTTTCTTTCTCTTCTTTAGTAACTGAATCACTAAAAAGTTTATGTATGCCAATAACAGCCATAATTGGTAGACACAATTCTATAATTACTTGTATCGATGAAACTGCTCTAAATTTATCATATAGAGGAAAGTAATTAATAAATAACTTTGTTAGAAAACCAAAATTATGCCCCCAAGATAATAGTAAAGCTAAAATTGATCCTCCGACAATCCACCATTTAAGTCTTCCTCTAACTAAAAACAATGCGAAAACAAATAAAAATATAACTGTTGCACCAATATATGCTGGAGCTCCAACAATAGGTTGATCTCCCCAATAAGTCTGAGAATATTGTACAACAGATTTTGCTTGTCCTGGTGACACTCCTAGTTTCAACAGTTCTTCATAGGTATTAGAGTCTGTTCTCAGGTCCTCATATGAAGCCCCACCCATAAATCTTGGGATAAAAAGATTAAAACTTTCTAATATGCCATAGCTGTACTGAGTGATATATTCATAATCCAACCCAGAACTTTCTTTCTCTTTTCCATTTGGTTGAATGGTAATGCCTGTATCCCCACGAGTACTAAATTTAGCATACTCTCTAGTTGCCAATAAACTTGTAGCATTTAATAATACAGAGAAGAATACCGCAATAATCATTACTCCAAGTGCTTTAAAATAATCTGATAATTCTTTCTTTTTATAAGCATCAACTAAATAAGATACTCCCAATACCAGCACTAATAAAAACAAGTAATACGTCATCTGGAAATGGTTAGCAGCGATCTCCAATGCCATAGAAATTGCTAACAAAATAAATCCCCAAATATATTTCTTTCTAAACGTGAGTATGATTCCACTTAAAACCAAAGGCATATATCCTATAGCGTGAGCCTTGGCATTATGCCCTACGCCTAAAATGATAATAAAATATGTAGAAAAACCAAATGCTAAACTTCCTAAAAAAGCTAATTTATAATCAACTTTCAGAACTAATAACAATATATAAAAGCCAATAAAATATAGAAAAAGATAATCTGCCGGTCTTGGTAGAAAACGAATTAATCTATCCAATTTTTTAATATAACTATGAGGATATTGGGCACCCATTTGGTAAGTAGGCATTCCTCCAAACGCATTATCTGCCCAGTAAGGCTCTTCTCCTGTTTGATTTCTAAAGTCAGTTTGTTGCCTGGCCATCCCGGTATATTGTACGATATCATTCTGGCGCATTTTTTTTCCACTAAGAACAGGATTAAAATACGCTAATGAAGCAATGATAAAACCTAAGACAACAAAAAAGTGAGGTAAGAATCTTTTAATTAAAGACATGATGAGTGCTGGTTTACTAAATGAAGCGCCAAATTAATCAATTTCCTCAAAATCGATATATTCTCCTACATCTTTATTAGAAGAATTTTGTTTTGACTTTTTATCAATAGTAACCTCTCCTTGCGCAGATTGCTCAGGGTTTTGATACTGATTAAACTGCTGCTGAAACTTTTCACCGGCTTTCTTTGTTACATACTTAAGCAATAGAGGACCAAATAAACGCGTTAATATCTTTAGTCCATAATATACCAGTAATATAATGAGAAGAACCTTTAATACTCCTTGCAATGAAGACTCTTGCATATTATTTTTTTTCAAAAATAAAGAACTCTCTACACAATTACAGCCCTACTGTCCTAAAAAAATGATAAAATCTGCTATATTTGAACCAAAAGTATTGGATATGAGCCCTAAATCAATTCTATTACTGGTTAGCCTCCTTTTATTAAGTTTTATAGGATCGGCACAGTACACAGAAAAAATTAACTCTAATAGACCAGGAACATCTCAGGGTGCTTTTTCTGTTGGTAACAATGTACTTCAATTCGAAGGCGGTTTTGGTTTTGGGAAACAGAAACACAAAATTTTAAATACAAGAACAAACACTTTTAATTTCGATTATACTGCTAGGTATGGACTGCTAATCGAGCAATTAGAAATTAGGTTCAATGGTAAATATAGAAGTGATGGTGTAAGAATAGCGGTTGGAGGTACTGAGGAGAAAATACGTCAAAGTAATTTTGAACTAAACACCATCGGAGCAAAATATCTAATTTATGATCCTTATAAAAAACCTAAAGAAAAGGATTCTATAGATTATGAAGACTTAAAAAGCTGGAGAAGAACACATCGTTTTAAGTGGAAATCATTAATTCCTGCGGTATCTGCATATGTAGGAGCTAATTTTGTTACTAAAAACAATCCATTCACAGCATCTGGAGATGAAGGCTTTAGCCCAAAAGTTGTATTAGCTACTCAAAATAACTGGAATACCCGTCTTAGTGGTGACTGGGCTTTAGTTACTAACTTAATTTTTGACAAAATAACAACCGATGATCTTGTTATAGGATGGATTATAACTTCTACCCATACCATTAGAGATAAATGGGCTGTTTTCGGAGAATATCAAGGTCAAAAAAGTGATTTCTATAGTGACGATATATTGCGATTAGGTGGAGCATATCTATTTAATAAAGATTTGCAAATTGACACTAATGTCGCGTTTAATTTTAAGGACACTCCTTCAATCTTTACTTTTAGTGTTGGTGCATCTTATCGTTTTGATTGGCATACCAAAGATGAAATTATAGAAAAACCTGGACTAGAAGGTGGCGTTAAAGAAAAAGAAGAAGAAGGAGAAGGAGAAGACGGATTGGAACTTGATGAATTCGAACAAGAAGAAAATGATAGCCTCAAGCTAGGAAAAACACCTTTTATTAATGAATTCGAAGATGATAGTTTTAGAGATGCGATAGAACAAGACCTTGACGAAAGAAGAACCGAAGAGCGATTAGAACGTGAACGTATTGAAGCTGAAAAAATAGCTAAAAAAGAAGACAAAAAGTTCCAGAAAGAAGAACGCAGAAGGTTAAAACGTGAAGAAAAAGAAGCTAAAAAAGCAGAAAAAGCTCGTCTTAAAGAAGAGAAAGAAAAACAGAAAATGATTGATGATATCGATGCAGAATTAGATAAGATAGAACAAGATGAAGGCATAGATAATCAATTGGATGACTTGGATGCAGAACTTAAAAAACTGGAAGAAGAAGAAGCTCAATTTAAATCTGAAGAAGAGAAACTAAAAGAAGCCGAGCAAAAACAAGCTGAAGAGGATCAAAACATAGACGACGAATACGAAAAGCTTCAACAAGAACAAGCAAAAGCAGAGAAAGAAGAAGCTAAACGCAGAAAGAAAGCAGAAGCTAAACGTAAAAAGGAAGAAAGGAAAAGAAAAAAAGAAGAGGCAAAGCGTAAAAAGCAAGAAGCTAAAAAGAAAAAGCAAGAAGCTAATAACGAAAAAACCAAAGAAGAAATTGATGAAGAGCTAAAAATACTGGACGATCAATAAATTGTCTCAGTAATAGCTAACAGGTATAAGCCCTCGAAAACTATTAAATATACTGTAATTGAAACTTTATAGTTACAATATTTAAAAAAGGGTTATATATTTGCTATGTTTTAGTTCATATTATATGATTACAATAAAAGAAATTACTTCGAAAGGAGATTTAACTACATTTGTTAAGTTTCCTTTTCAATTATATAAAGATTCCCCCTATTACGTTCCTTCTATTATCAAAGAAGAACTTGATGTAATGAATCCTCAAAAGAATCCTGTTTTTAAAAATGCAGACGCTAAATACTTTTTAGCATATAAAAACAATGTTATAGTTGGAAGAATTGCTGCTATTATAAATTGGATCGAAGTAAAAGAACAGAAAAAACCAAAAGTTCGTTTCGGATGGTTTGATGTAATTGATGATATTGAAGTTACTAAAGCTTTACTAAAAAAAGTCGGAGAATATGGCGCAAAGCATGACTTAACCTATATGGAAGGCCCCGTAGGGTTTTCCAACATGGACAAAGCTGGTATTTTGATCAAAGGTTTTGATGAACTAAATACTATGATTACCTGGTATAATTATCCATATTATGCCAAACATATGGAAGAATTAGGTTTTGAAAAAGCGGCTACCTGGGTAGAATATAAAATTAAAGTTCCCAAAGAGACTAAGGAGAAAGTTATTAAATTTTCACAGATCATTAAAGAACGTTACCAATTAAAACTCCTTAAATTCAACAAAAGCAAAGAGCTTCTGGTCTATGCCGATGATATGTTTGATCTTTTGAATAAGACATATAGTAGTCTACAGACTTTTGTTCCTATACAACCCTATCAAATCGAAATGTATAAGAAAAAGTACTTACCATATCTAAATCCAGAATACATAACGTGTATTGCCGATAAGGAAGGTAAACTAATTGCTTTTTCTATTGTTATGCCTTCATTTTCTAAAGCACTAAAAAAAATGAACGGCAAAATATATCCACTTCGTTTTTTACATATTCTTAAAGCACAGCGTAGAAACGATACTGCAGCCTTTTACCTTATTGGAGTAGATCCGGAATATCAGAACAAAGGAGTTACTGCTCTCATTTTTAAAGAAATGAATGAAGCCTTTATACGTAATGGTATTGAAGTAGTAGAAACCAATCCAGAATTAGAAGAAAATAAAGCTATCCAGGCTTTATGGAATGGTTATGAGCATGAACAACATAAAAAAAGAAGAACTTTTAGAAAAGAACTTAAGGATTTATCCTAAAAACAAGAACGTCTACAACTCCCCACATAAAAAAAATCCGCTATTGATAGCGGATTTTTTTTATGTAAGAAGAAGGAAAACTTTATTCTCCCATTGCCTCTGCAACTGCTGCAGAAACTCTTTTATAAGTACCATTTTCAAGTCTTTCTCTAATTGACGAAAAAGCATTTAGTGTCTCTTCTACATCCTCTAGAGTATGCGATGCAGTAGGAATTAATCGCAATAAGATCAATCCCTTTGGTATTACAGGATATACAACTATAGAGCAAAAAATCCCATAATTTTCTCGTAAATCCTTTACTAAAGCCATTGCTTCAGGAATACTACCTTTTAGATATACAGGTGTAACACAACTTTGAGTGGTCCCCAAGTCAAACCCTCTATCCCTAAGACCATTCTGTAAAGCATTTACGTTTTCCCAAAGCTTAGCTTTAAGCTCAGGCATAGTTCTCAGCATATCTAGACGCTTCAAAGCACCAACCACTAACTGCATTTGTAATGATTTAGCAAACATCTGAGAACGTAGATTATATTTTAGATAGTCAATAATCTCCTGATCTGCAGCAATAAATGCTCCAGTACTAGCCATTGATTTTGCAAAAGTGGCAAAATACACATCTATCTCATCCTGAACTCCTTGTTCTTCTCCAGTTCCTGCACCAGTAGCTCCCAGAGTACCAAATCCATGAGCATCATCAACAAAAATCCTGAAATTAAATTTTTCCTTTAAAGCAACAATCTCTTTAAGTTTACCTTGTTCACCACGCATACCAAAAACACCTTCAGAAATCAATAAAATTCCTCCTCCAGTCTTTTCAGCCATTTTTGTGGCTCTCATCAAGTTTTTCTCTATGCTTTCGATATCATTATGTCGGTATGTATATCGTTGTCCTTGATGAAGTCTTACACCATCAATTATACAAGCATGGGCATCCACATCATATACAATAATATCATCTTTACTTACCAGGGCATCGATTGTAGAAACCATTCCTTGATAACCAAAGTTTAAAAGATAAGCTGCTTCTTTATCCACAAATGTCGCTAACTCATCCTGTAATTGCTCATGAAGATCAGTATGACCACTCATCATTCTTGCCCCCATAGGATATGCAGAACCATAAGCTGCCGCTGCCTCAGCATCAACTTTACGAACTTCTTCTTTATTAGCTAAGCCCAAATAGTCATTTATACTCCAAGTAATTACTTCTCTCCCTTGAAACTTCATTCTATTTGATATTGGGCCTTCCAGCTTTGGAAACACAAAATATCCTTCTGCCTGATCTGCCCATTTCCCTAAAGGACCTTTGTCCTTATATATCTTATCAAATAAATCTCTCATCTACCAAAAATTTGATTTCTTTAAGTTTGCGAAAATACAGAAAATTGATGTGATCACATAATTATATCAAAAAACACTGCTATAAATAATAAATTCACAAAAAAGCATCTGTAAAGTGCCAGATGCTTCAATTTTCTAGATTCTGAACTTACTTAATAAATTCAACTTTCATTTCTTCTAATTCGTTTTGACCATCAAAAAAACCTTGTTCGGTCATCCAATCGTCACTATATACTTTACTCATATACCTGGATCCATGATCCGGAAGAATAACTATTACATTACTATTTTCATCAAACTCTCCTTGCATAGCCATTTGCTTTACTCCTTGCAAAGCTGCTCCACTGGTATATCCTAAAAACATACCTTCTTTCCTTACTAATTCACGTGCAGTGAGGGCACTATCCTCATCATTTACCTTTTCAAACTTATCAATTACATCAAAGTCCGTAGCTGTGGGAATCAGGTTTTTTCCTAACCCTTCTATTCTATATGGATAAATTTCATCTTTATCAAACTCTCGAGTTTCGTGATACTTTTTTAGAACCGAACCATATGCATCGATTCCTAAAATACGAATGTCATTATTCTTTTCTTTCAGGTATCTTCCTGTACCGGAAATGGTTCCTCCTGTACCACAACAAGCTACAAGATGTGTAATCAGACCATTGGTCTGATTCCATATCTCAGGCCCCATAGAATTGTAATGGGCATCAATATTTAATTGATTAAAATATTGATTAATGTACACAGAATTTTCTGTTTCTTCATGAAGTCTTTTAGCTACCTGATAATACGACCTAGGATCATCTGCACTTACATGAGCAGGGCAAACATATACCTTAGCACCCATATTTTTAAGCATGTCAATCTTATCATTAGAAGATTTTGAACTTACAGCTAGAATACAGTCATAACCTTTAATCACACTAACCATAGCTAAACTAAACCCTGTATTTCCACTTGTCGTTTCAATAATAGTACTACCAGGTTTAAGAATACCTTTTCTTTCGGCTTCTTCAATAATATAAAGTGCGATTCTATCTTTGGTGGAGTGTCCCGGGTTAAAAGATTCTATTTTAGCATAGAAATTGCCAGGAAAGTCGTTCATAATACTGTTTAGTTTTACAAGTGGGGTATCACCTATAAGCTCCAAAACATTATTATAAGCCCTTATGTTTTCTTTCATATAGTTGCGTTTTAACAAGTAAATGATATAAATATGGGGAATCATTTACCGCCTAAAAAACGGTACGAAGTTACATTAAATTTTTCAATTAACTCCTTATTCCTTCTAAATCGAATAAAAAAGCGTATTCTTTTGCAACCTCTTTTAAAGCCTCGAATCTTCCTGAAGCGCCACCGTGACCAGTATCCATATTGGTGTGTAATAACAAGATATTATCATCTGTTTTTAATTCTCTTAGCTTCGCTACCCATTTGGCGGGTTCCCAATATTGCACTTGAGAATCATGTAATCCTGTTGTAACTAGCATATTAGGATATTCTTGAGCAACGATATTATCATATGGAGAATATGACTTCATATATCCATAATACTCTTTTTCATTTGGGTTACCCCATTCATCATACTCTCCTGTAGTTAATGGAATGCTATCATCTAACATCGTAGTGACCACATCTACAAAAGGTACAGCCGCCACTACTCCATTATATAATTTTGAAGTCATATTTATTATCGCCCCCATTAAAAGTCCACCAGCCGAACCACCCATGGCGTATAAATGATCCTGAGAGGTATATCCATCTTCTATCAAAAATTTAGAACAATCGATAAAATCAGTAAAAGTATTTTTTTTCTTTAATAGCTTTCCATCTTCATACCAGGATCTACCCAAATACTCGCTTCCGCGTATATGTGCAATTGCATAAATAAACCCTCTATCAAGTAAACTTAATCTAACAGAAGAAAAATAAGGATCAATGGTTGAACCATAAGAACCATAACCGTATTGTAATAAAGGATTCTTTCCGTTTTTTTCTATACCTTTTCTATATACCAAAGAAATCGGAATTTTGGTTCCATCGGTGGCGGTAGCCCATACTCGCTCTGATATATAATTATTTTTATTAAACTTCCCTCCTAAAACCTCTTGTTCTTTCTTTACTTCTTTCTTTTTGGTTTCCATATCAAAGTCGATCACAGAATTGGGAGTAGTAAGAGAGTTATAAGAATATCTTAAGTGTTTTGTGTCAAAATCTGGATTGGTACTTACTCCAGCAGTATAAGTTTCATTATCAAAAGGAAGGTAATAATCGGCAGAGCCATCCCATCTTTTAATATTAATCATATTCAAACCATTATTCCGCTCGCTGATAACTAAATAATCTTTAAAAATCTCTACATCTTCAATCAAAACATCCTTGCGATGAGGAATAAGATCTACCCAATTTTCCTTAGCAGTATTTTCTTCACTAACTTTCATTAATTTAAAGTTGGAAGCTTTATCTGCATTGGTTAACACATAAAAATGATCTTCATAATGTGCAATACCATATTCTACCCCCCTAATTCTAGGTTGAAAAACCTTAAACTCACCTTGAGGATCATCTGCTCTTAGAAATCTATATTCTGAAGTCAAAGTACTATAAGAACCAATAATGATATATTTCCTAGATTTTGTTTTATAAACGAACGTATTGAAAGTATCATCTTTTTCATTATAAACTTCTACATCCTTGGTTACTGGTGTATTTAGTATATGTCTATAAATTCTATCAGAGCGCAAGGTTTCTTCATCTTTTTTAGTATAAAAAAGTGTTTTACCATCAGCAGCCCAGGTACTCCCGCCAGTAGTGTTTTCTATTTTTTCCGGATAAATTTCTCCGGTTACCAGGTTTTTGATACTAATATTATATTTACGTCGACTTACCGTATCCACTCCAAAAGCTATAAGCGTATTATCGGGGCTTACATTTAAACCTACCATTCTGAAATAGCTATGTCCTTCTGCTTCTATGTTACAGTCAAAAAGTATTTCTTCCTCTGCCTCTAATGTTTCTTTCTTTCTAGAGTAAATAGGATAATCTTTCCCTTTCTCATATCTGGTAATATACCAATATCCATTTTTCTTATAAGGCACAGATGCATCTTCTTCTTTAACTCTACCCTTCATCTCTTCAAAAAGTGATTCTTGAAAATCTTTGGTATGCGAAGTCATTTTGTCGTTATAATCATTCTCACGTTCCAGATAGTCAATAACATTAGCATCTTCTCTTTCTTTTAGCCAAAAATAATTATCAACACGAACATCGTCATGTTTTTCCAGATTAGTTGGGTTCTTATCTGCTATTGGAGGCTTTATATCTGTATCAATTGTTGACATGGTTATACATTTATATGAAGTTGCTAAAATAATAGATAACAGAAATATAATACATAGTCTTTTCATATTATTATACTGGTTTATTAACAGGCAAAATGCTAATTTTGCCTTAATAATTTTAAAAAAAGATATACTCATGTTTGGAGATATGATGGGAATGATGGGCAAACTCAAAGAAGCTCAACAAAAAGTGGAAGAGACAAAAAAAAGATTAGATACTGTACTTATCGATGAAAATAGTTCTGATAATGCATTAAAAGTTACCATAACTGCAAATCGAGAAATAAAAAACATTTCGATTTCTGATACATTATTAGAGGACAAAGAGCAGTTAGAGGATTATTTGGTACTTACTATTAATAAAGCTATTGCAAAAGCTACTCAAATCAATGAAGCAGAACTTGCGGCGGCGGCTAAAGAAGGGATGCCCAATATTCCTGGATTAGGCAACTTTATGAAATAGTTGGAATAGTTTTTGGTAATTCAATAATAAAAATTCATAGTCTATGAAAAATCTTTTGTTCATTTTTATTTTTATTGGTTTCTCAGCATCTGCACAGTTTGATCAAGGAAATTCATTATGGATACAGAATTGGAAAAGTGCAAAGATAAAAGCAAAAAAGGAACGAAAACCTATCCTTATGTACTTTAGCGGAAGTGATTGGTGTAGACCTTGCAAAATGCTACAAGAAGATTTTTTTAACAGTCAAAAATTTGAGCAATATAAAAACTCTTTTATTTTCCTATATATTGATATTCCTAGAAATAAGGACTTATTATCTAAAGAGCAGAATATTGAAAACAACAAACTTGTAGAATTATACAATAAGGAAAAATCGTTTCCTTTAATAAATATAATGGATGATAAAGGAAAAGTCTTGGATAAAATTTCTGGATACAGCTCTCTAAGAGACACCAAATATCATTTTGAGTTACTGGATAAATTCAAAAACTAAATAAAAATGCCTGATAACTTTATCAGGCATTTTTTAAATTAATGATTATAACAACTTCTTATTGAATTAACCTAAATTCTGTTCTTCTATTAGAAGCATGCTGTCTTTCTGTACAAGTAACACCATCTGAACATCTATTCTTAAGCCTTGTTTCTCCATATCCGTTTGCAACTAAACGGCTAGAGTTAACTCCCTTAGAAATCAGATAAGTAACAACAGATTGTGCTCTTCTATCAGAAAGCGCTTTATTACTTGATTTCGAACCTCTTGAATCCGTATGCGAAGCAATTTCCATTTTAGCACCAGGGTTGTTAGCTAATACCGGCATTAATCTGGTGTCAATTATACTTTTTGCCTGTGGTGTTAACGTTGCACTCCCTAAATCCCAATTAATTGGTAAAGCTGAATATTCAACCAAAGAACACTCTACTTCTTTCCAGGTCGTAAGTCCGCCTTTTTGAGTAAGCACCTCTTTTGTAACGGTTTTAAATGTTGCAGGAACAACAACTTCTTCTGTATAAGCATCTTTTACCAATACTGTTTTGGTAACCGTACCGTATTCTGCTGGAATCTCTTCCTCAATAACCCTTGCAGGTTCAACCACTACTCTTTTTGAATAAGTGCCCGATTGTTCAGGAATTGGATTACTAGAAGTAGTTGCATCAGCATTTAAAACCTGAGTTGGAACAGTTGTAAATTCAGCAGGGTAACCTTTATAACACCAATAACGACAGTCATCAGGGTTACCTGAAGCACAATCCGGTGCGGGCGAACCTAATTCCCATTGTGCATATGCAGGCTTTATCTCCACAGTTTCTGCTCCTGTACCTAATTTAGCAGGAATAACTTTAAGCGTAGAAGCCCCTTGTTTTTTAAGAAAAGTAATTGTTTCCGTGCGATACTTAGCCGGAACAACCGTAAGTTTCTTTGATGCTTCTTTAATAATTACTTCTTCAGTTACTTTTTTGTATTCTGCAGGTACTACCTTTAGTTTTTTGAACTCAGGAGTAACTTGCACTTGCACAGTTTGGTTTTCATAAACATCAGGAGTGGTACAACGTACATAACACTTTCCTGGTTCTGGATTTGGTGGTAAATCCTGAGCATAAGTAGTACTAAACCCCAGTACTAACAAAATCGAAAATAAGATCTGTTTTTTCATAGTTGATCATTTGTGGTTATTAAATATTTATAATAAGATACGAAATTACCATCGGGGAAAATATAGTCTTATAAAGTAATATTAGAAAATCTTATATTTTCGACAATCTGTTTTCTTTTTCGATGAAAAGCACAAAAAACAAACCTTCATAATTTATAAATTTTTCTTTCTCATAAGAATTATATAATTTTAACAATGTCATATTAATTTAATTAAAACTTAAAAACATGTTTGAACTTAAAAATAAAGAAGGATCTAGTTACCATTTTACACTAAAAGCTAAAAACGGGCAAGTAATCTTGAGTAGTGAGGTATATAATAGTAAAGCTGCTGCTCAGAACGGAATCGCTTCTGTACAAAAAAACGCTTCTGAAGATGGTAGATATGAACGCAAAACTGCGAAAGATGGTAGATTCTTTTTTAATTTAAAAGCTACTAATGGACAAGTTATCGGTAGTAGCCAAATGTATTCTTCTGAATCCGGAATGGAAAACGGAATCAATTCAGTAAAAGAAAATGCACCTGGCGCAGGTACTAAAGAAGTTTAATCTTTTAAGTGTTTAATGTATAAAATTGAATAAAGCTGTTTAGAGTTTCTGAACAGCTTTATTTATTTCAAAGGACTTCAACAATTTCAAGAAATGCTCATGCATTATTGGAGTATAATCAAGATGAGTGACAAATCTTAATTTCCCTTGTCCCATTCCATAAAAATGCACATCTTTAGTTTCCATTTTTGAAATAAAATCTTCTTCATCACCATCAATAGTAAAAATAACGATATTAGTATCTATTGGCTCTACTTTTTTTACGAAAGATAAATTTTCTAATACTTCTCCAATTTCTTGAGCTCGTTTATGATCTTCGTCTAAACGTTCTATATGGTTTTCTATCGCATATAAACCAGCAGCAGCAAGGTACCCAACTTGTCTCATCCCTCCACCTAAAACTTTCCTAACACGCATCGCGTTATTCATGATTTCTGTATTACCTATCAATACTGATCCGATCGGAGCTCCCAAACCTTTGCTTAAGCAAACCGAAATTGTATCAAAAGCTTCTCCATATTGCAAAGGACTCTCTTTTTTTGCTACCAAAGCATTCCATAATCGAGCACCATCTAAATGATACCCTAAATTATGATCATCACATACTTTTCTGATTTTTCTTATTTCTTCAAAATTATAACAAGCCCCACCTCCTTTATTTGTTGTATTTTCGATACATACCAAACTTGTTAACGGACTATGATAAAAATCCGGTGGATTAATTGACTGCTCTACTTGTGAAGCTGTGATCATCCCTCTATATCCTTTAATTAATTTACAAGAAACAGCACTATTAAAAGAAACCCCTCCTCCTTCATAATTATAAACATGGGCATATTCATCAGCTATCAGTTGCTCTCCAGGTTGTGTATGTAATTTTATAGCAGTCTGATTGGCCATACTCCCAGTAGGAAAGAATAAAGCTTTTTCTTTACCAAACATATTGGCTACTCTTTTTTCTAATTCATTTACCGTAGGATCCTCTTTATACACATCATCTCCAACTTCAGCATTCATCATAGCACTAAGCATACCAGAGGTAGGTTTAGTAACCGTATCACTTCTTAAATCTATTCTCATCTATCTTTTTATTTTGCTTACGCGAAAATTCAATTCCTTTTATAAAATTCACATTGATAACTTCCTATTGGAGAACCATCAGGAATTTTTGGTGAAGGTAATATTTTAAATTTCTCGGGTTTCTCTATGAAGTCATTAATTTGTTTTAAATAATAGCCTGTATACATTTTATCTACACCGTTGCTTTTATCATTTTTAAGCAATAAGCCTATATCTCTAATTTTCCCAAAAGCAATTGCATTCACCTGCGAATATGCTTGTTTGTTATTACCAAGACTCATTATATGTTTTAAGACATTTGACTTCACCATATATTGAATCTCTTTATGATAATTATTTTGAGTTTTAGCTTTAAAAGTTACATCAATCAATTCATCAAGCGTTTCTGACAATCCTAACTGTTTTTCATCCAAACTCTTTTGTTTTACCAATCTAGAAGCTCTTTGAGGATGTAATAACAATGACAAACTCATATCGCTAGCTGTTGAAGCTACACTTAATGGATCAAACCCAACTCCAGTTTTTCCTTTAAAAGATTCTCTGGTTCTATTATACCCAAAAGCCCTTGGCGGAAAAAGCTCTAGTTTATCTTCAGGGATTACCAAAACTTCGGGGAATAAGGTTTTTAAGACTTGTTTTAATGCTTCTTTTTGTTGTCTTACATCAACAGTCTCCACAATAGTTTGCTGATCTCCTTTTACCGAATAATTGTAATTTAATCCTCCGATTAGTTTTACCGCGGCTTCTGTTTGATACCTATGAAAGAAATATAATGGAACAAAAACATCTTCTAAAATCGAATAAGGTTCATTACTTCTAATATTTTCAGCAGAGAAATTACGAATTCCCACTTCTCGAACTTTTAACACCTCTTCTAATTCCTCGGCTGCATTTTTTCCATTATCCCAAAGATGTGCCAAAGCATGAGCCCCTCCCGGAGGTCTGGCATCACTATCAGAAATAAAACGTAAACCAGACTGATAGGCTTCATCTAAAATTTGGTTTAGCTTCTCTTGTTCTTCGAGGTCTTCATTGAATTCAGAATAACTGTAAGCTACGGTGACCTTATCCCATACCCCTATTTTGGTATCATAAGCATCGGATAAGTCAATTTCACCATCTCTAAGCGTAACTTTAGGATGAGGATAATCCATTACAGAAGCTCTACCATTAGTACTAGCTGCAAAATTATGAGCAAATCCAATAGTATGCCCTACTTCATGAGCTGATAATTGACGAATTCTAGCTAGAGCCATTTCTAACATAGGTTGATAATTATCATCATTATTTTTAAAAGGTTGGTTCATTAATGCTTGAGCGATCAAAAAATCTTGACGAATACGCAAACTACCTAAACTCACATGTCCTTTTAAGATCTCACCCGTCCTTGGATCCACTACACTCGCTCCATAACTCCAACCTCTTGTGGATCGATGCACCCATTGAATTACATTGTATCGCAAATCCATCGGATCAGCATCAGATGGCAATATCTTTACCTGGAAGGCATCTTTAAAACCTATAGCCTCAAAAGCTTGATTCCACCATCTTGCACCATCTAATAAAGCTGATCTAACAGGTTCAGGAGTGCCTGGATCCAAATAATAAATGATTGGTTCTTTAGCTTCACTAATAGCTTGATCAGGATTTTCTTTTTCTAATCGATGTCTTATAATATAACGTTTGGTAATTGACTCTTGTACGGGAGTAGCATAATCCATATAAGAAATAGATATAGCTCCACTTCTAGGATCAAACTCTCTCTTTTTGTAATTGTTATCCGGTAACTCCACAAATGAATGATGCTGAACTACTGAAAGAAATTTAGCATCGGGAGCCACAGATCTAATATGTTCTCCTTTTGGAGCACCTTTATAGGTTAATAAAACTTCAAACTCAACATTCTTAGGGAAAGCTTTAGTTCTTTCTAAACTCAAAGCACTTTTAGACTTATCAATACTATAAGTCCCTTCTTTTTTAAATTTTAACCTAGATATAACCTCATGGGCATCCTGCATTAAGAAAGGAGTGAAATCAATAATATACTTACCAGAATTTTCTTGCTTTATGGGAAACCCAAACAAAACAGATTTAGCAAATGCTTGTTCTATACTTTTCTTTTCAAGTTCATTATTTGTTTCAGCCCGATATCGCTGATTTGGTTGAATAAGTAATAGTTTATTCCCACTCTTTTGGAATTTTACTACTACCCCATCTCCAATTTGACCTCTATCTAAACCGATATCATTGGACCCAAGACCGGTAGTTAATGAATGAACATACAGAAACTCTTCACCTATTTTATCAACCTCTAAATAAATTTCATCCTTCGATTCATTATAATAAAAATTAAAATATCCTTTGTAAGGTTTAAGATCTTTTTGTTTTTCTAAAAATTGAGCTGAAATTGAACTAGTTATAATTAAGAACAAATAAAAGAGATGTGGTTTCATGAACGATGGTTTGTATAGAGATATTTGCAAAAGTTTTAAAGCTATAAAATAATCCAAAAATTGTTTCTTACTGAACTGTTAAATCCTATTTTTGCTATAAATTAAAACTACTATGATTAACACAGAATCTATATTAGATCTGAGAAAGCGCCTGGTTGCGTTAAGGAGGTATCTTTGACATTGATGCCAAACTAATTGAAATAGCCAACGAAGAAGAAAAAACTTTTGCTCCTAATTTTTGGGATAACGCCCAAGAAGCCGAAAAAATAATGCGGGCTCTTAATGCAGAAAAAAAATGGGTTTCGGATTATGAAAAAGGAGAAACTCTGGTTGATGATCTAGAAGTATTATATGAATTCTACAAAGAAGGAGATACTACGGAAACTGAAGTTAATGAAAGACACACCGAAGCATTAGAGCAGATCGAAGAGCTTGAATTTAAAAACATGCTCAGTGACGAAGGAGATAGCATGAGTGCTGTATTACAAATTACTGCTGGTGCTGGTGGTACCGAAAGTTGTGATTGGGCCAGTATGCTAATGCGAATGTACTTAATGTGGGCTGAAAAACAAGGCTTTAAGATTAGAGAATTAAATTATCAAGGAGGAGATGTTGCCGGAATAAAAACTGTAACTCTAGAAATTGAAGGAGATTATGCTTTTGGATGGCTTAAAGGAGAAAATGGTGTACATCGCCTAGTCCGAATCTCGCCATTTGATAGTAATGCAAAACGACATACCTCTTTTGCTTCAATTTATGTCTATCCTCTTGCCGATGATAGTATTGAGATCGATATCAACCCTGCAGATTATGAAATTATAACATCTCGATCTAGCGGAGCTGGAGGGCAAAATGTGAATAAAGTTGAAACTAAAGTACAACTTACACACTTCCCTACCGGAATTCAGATCTCATGTTCCGATACCAGGTCACAACAAGAAAACAGGTTAAAAGCATTGCAGATGCTAAAATCACAGTTATTCGAGATTGAACTTCAAAAACAAAGAGCGCAACGAGATGAAATAGAGGCTTCTAAAATGAAAATTGAGTGGGGTTCTCAGATTCGTAATTATGTAATGCACCCTTATAAACTGGTAAAAGATGTCAGAACTGCAGAGGAAACTGGTAATGTAGATGCAGTTATGGATGGAAATATTGATGCTTTCCTAAAGGCCTATCTCATGATGATGGGGCAAAAAAATGAAGACTAAAAAACAATTACAATGGTTAAAATATATCACAATCCAAGATGTAGCAAATCCAGACAGGCTCTTTCTATTCTAGAAGAGCAAAATCAAGATATACATATTATTAAATATTTGGAAAACGTTCCTACTGAACAAGAATTATCTGAACTCATTAGTCTTTTAAACATTTCTCCAATTGAACTTGTGAGAAAAAATGAAGCTATTTGGAAAGAAAAATATAAAAGTAAAGAGCTTTCAGATCAAGACTTGATAAAAGCTATGGTTGAAAACCCTAAATTGATAGAGAGACCTATTATCGTTAAAAACAAAAAAGCAGTTATTGGAAGACCTCCAGAGAAAGTTATAACAATATTATAAAAGAGAAAAACCCTTTATTTTATAGCATAAAATAAAGGGTTTTTCTCTTTTATCTAAATCTTTAAACCTTTTAGAGTAAGCATCTATCTATTTGTCCTTCCGGAACACATTCACAAAATGGAAGGTCTGGGCAAGGTACAAAGCCAGGATCACAAACACATTGTACTCTAACAGTTCTAACTTTTTCCTGAGCAGCATTACCAGCATTATCAGAGACATTATACCTAACAGTATAAACTCCTGCTATATTTGTATTAACATTAGACGTGGTTTGAATTCGAGAAGTAATATTTCCATCTCTATTATCAGTTGCTGTTGCTCCTGCATCCACGTAATTAGTTCCAACTTCTATCGTTACATTCGTGAAACCTTGAATTGTAATAACTGGTGGAGTAGTATCTGGAGGATTAGTCACCGTAATCCTTACCGTAGCCGTATCTTCTCCTCCTCGGCCATCCCTAACAGTCATTGTCACATCGTATGTCCCTGCACTATTAAAGGTAAAGCTTCTATTATTTGGAAAACCGCCAGTATTATTACCGTTACCAAAATTCCAAGTTGAATTCTGTATCGCATCATCAGGGTCAGTAGATCCAGAATTATTAAATGAAACCGTCAACGGAGCTGGTCCAGAGGTTGTATTTGTTGTAATTCTAGCTACAGGCGGAGCATTTACGATAACAGTCCTTGTAGCTGTAGCTGTATTATTTGCAGCATCTCTAGCAGTATATGTAATAATATATGAGCCAGCAACACTGGTATTTACTGTTCCGGAAGGAGTTGCAGTTACTGTACCATCTACATCATCTAATGCGGTTGCTCCTAATTCAGTATAGGTTCCTCCTAACTGTATTATTTGAGGGTTTTGAGCCGGACTATTCAAGGTTATTACAGGTGCAGTTGAGTCTGGGTTTATAGACTCTATTTGCACAGTTGCAGTTCCTACTCCACCTAAATTATCTGTTACAGTTAAAATAGCAGTATAATTACCCGCAGCGTACTCATGAGTTGTAGCTAAAGGAAATACACCAGATGTGCCTTCTCCATCCCCAAAATCCCAAGAAGACGATACAATACTACCATCACTATCAGTTGATCCAGAATTATTAAAAGATGTAGACAAAGGCGCTAATCCAGATAGTGGACTTGCACTAATCACAGCTACCGGAGGTGCATTAACAATTACCGTTCTAGTAATTGAGGCTGTATTTTGTGCAGCGTCTGTTGCGGTATACGTGATAGTATACTCCCCAGGAACATTAACATCCACATTATTAGACGCTATAACCTCAACTACACTGTCTCTATCATCTGTAGCGGTAGCTCCAGGATCAACAAGAGCATTCCCTTGCTGCACAATAAGGGGATTTTTATCCTCATCAACCAATACAATTACAGGAGCAGTAACATCTGGATCCTGAATCACGAAATTAATCATTGCTGTTCTAACAACAGGTGTCTGATTTGCATTAGAAACAGTAAAAACAAGCTCATGAGTTGCTGCTACCGTTCCTGTATACTGTCCTGTGATTTCATCAAGTACAAAAGGAATTTCTTGTCCTGGTTGATAAGATGTTCCGTTATATAATAAACTTCCTTCACTAGATGTTGTATAGGTCATGGTATACGTCGAAGAGCCTGCCGTTTCTTCAATACTAAAACCAAGACTATTTGGGACCCCTGTAATAGGAGGAGCACTTGTTCTAAAGACACTAAATTCAAAATCAGGAGTATCTGTTACTTGTAAAGTAACTGTAGCCTCTCTAATTATACCAAAAGTTTTACTTTCAGTTGTAAATAAGATTTGAACTCTTCCTAAAGTAAGTCCTTCAAATTGCCAAACAAAATTTCCAGCAGGTGTATCTACTAATGTATCCGGAGCAGCATCCTCGCCATTAATCAATACTTTAGCTGTACCAGTATTCTCATCAGCAACGACAAACGAATACCTCGTCTCATAAGTATCTGGGCTTACCTGTGTAGTATTTTGAGTTAGCTCTTTTACTTCTCCAATATAAGCAGAACCTTCCTGAGGTTCAATTTGGTAAGTAAATGCAGTATCTTGAACATTATAAGTTAATTCTATTTGTTCTTCTCTTTGTTGAATATTCCTTATCGTGATTAAAACTTTATGGGTTCCTACTGTAGTCCCTGTATAACTCACAGAAATAGAACCACTAGGGAAATCTATGAATTCATCTTCCGGAATTTCTTCAGAATTAATGGTATATGAACCTGTTCCTTCTATAACTTCGTATTTGAACATATAGTCACCAGCCTGAATACCATCAATACCGGTAATGTTAAACTGAATATCATCAGATGTATTAACAAAAGTCTGAATAGCACCAGTTTTACTTACTTCAACCTTAAAAAACACTAAAAGATCTTCAGTTATTTCTTTAGTACAAGCGATTGCTAACAAAAGAAAAACTAACATCCCAGAAATATATTTGTAACTCTTTTTCATAGTTCTAAAATTTTTTAGAATAATATTAATTTTCCACCAACGCCAATATATGGGCTAAATTCTCCGATATCACTATTGACATGGTACATTTCATTAATCTTTATGTTTATGGTAAACGTCGGAATAATAAAAATATCTGCATCTATTCCTGCATAAGCACCATAGACAAACTTACTATCAATAAGTAATAATTGACCATTATCAAGTTTGTCATCTCCGTTATTTATAACTTCATATCCTAAAGTAGCGCCCGCACCAAGTGATAAAGCAAATTTTCTACTGTTATTTCTTATAACATCAAAGAAAAAACCAGGATTAAATGCATACAAGTTTACAGGAACATCAACATCCTGAACTTCTAAATTAGAAAAGCTGGCTTGTACATTAAACTGAAGAAAATCAAAATCATTAACCTTATAATCTAATGTAGCCACAACACCAAATCCGTCTTGAACTATTCCCCCAGTCAATGATAAATCTGTTTTATGACTTTGTGCATTCAATGAGTGTGTAAAAACTGAAATAATAAAAACTAATAAAAGCTTATTAATCAACTGTATTTTCATAAACAATTATTTGACGATTAGTATGTTAATTTTTTAAAAACAAAGTGCAAATGTAAATACTCGAAACGTAATGACAACAAGAATTATTGTGTTTTTTTTATGTGGAAAAACCGTAAAGAAATTTTATGTTTTAAAATTACATTAACAAAAACCTCAACATTTCATTTAAAGCACTGTAAGACAATACCTTATAAATTAACAAGAATTTTCATACTAAAAAAATCAAAAAAAAGATTTTTTCGATTAAACCATATATCAATTAGTTAGTGCAAAAATTGTATTAAATCATATTTAACAGACAATTAACCTCATCGTTATATGTACTTCGATACTTTTGGTCAAAAAGCTATACTTGCTAAGCATGAGAAAACCTATATTTATTGTAATTTTCATCTCTACATTTTTAATTTCTGCACAACAAAGAAATTTCCAAGAGGAATCCGTAGTTATTTCTGGTTTGATATTAGATCAAGACACTAATAAACCATTGGAATATGCAACTGTATCTTTCTATAACTCTAGATTGCAAAAAATAATAACCGGTGGTATTACAGATAAAAATGGAAAATTTAGTATCGAAGTCAATAGAGGAATTTATGATATCAATATTGAATTCATTTCTTTTAAAACTAAAAAGCTTCCCAAGCAAAAATTATTCAAATCTAAAGATATAGGTACAATAACATTAAGCTTAGATAGAGAAACTCTTGATGATGTGGTAGTAGTTGCAGAAAAAACTACCGTAGAAATCAAATTGGATAAAAAAATCTATAATGTGGGTAAAGATCTTACCATAAGGGGTGGGACTGTTAGTGATGTATTAGATAATGTGCCTTCTGTATCTGTAGATGTTGAGGGTAATGTCGCTTTACGCGGAAACGACAATGTTAGAATATTGATTAATGGAAAACCTTCTGGATTAGTCGGATTGAATAGTACAGATGCATTGCGACAACTACCTGCAGAATCCATTGAACGTGTAGAAGTAATCACATCTCCTTCTGCACGGTATGATGCTGAAGGAACAGCAGGAATATTAAATATTATTCTAAGACGAAGTAAACTTCAGGGATTGAACGGTGCTCTAACTATGAACTCTGGATTTCCATTTCAGGCTGGTATATCAGGAAACCTTAATTATCGTACAGGAGACTTTAACTTTTTTACCACCTCAGGATATAATTATCGCGAAGTACCAGGAAATTCTCTTACTGAATCACAGTTCTTCAACCTAAGATCTGATCCTGATAATCCTGGGCAAATAATTGATCTTCCAGATACTTTTCAAAATGAGGAAAGGGATTTTGATCGTATCCGAAAAGGTTTAAATACTAATATAGGAGTAGAATGGTATATTAATAAAACATCTTCTATAACCGCTTCATTTTTATATCGATCTAGTGATAATGAAAGTAATACTACAAATATTATCACAAGACCGGATACTGACGGTACGATATTAAGTCAGAACATACGTTTTGATCCTGAAATTGAAGATGATACAACAAAACAATACTCACTTAACTATACAAAAGATCTTAATGCTAATGGTCATAAATTAACTTTTGATTTTCAGGTTGAAAATAGTAGTGAAGAAGAAAACTCCAGAATCACCCAAGATAATATATCAAGAATAGAATTAGTAAATACCACAGAAGACCAAGATCGTATCTTATTACAAGGAGATTATGTACTACCTCTAGGAGAAAAAAGCCAGTTTGAGCTAGGCTATCGAGGTAACTTTAATGACTTAGATACTAATTTTTTGGTTGAAGATGAAGATAATGGAGTTATTATTAGAAATGACAGTTTATCAAATAATTTGATTTTTAAAGAGCGTATTAATGCAGCTTATACCCAATACGGCAGTAAGATTGGTAAATTTTCTTATCTATTAGGGTTAAGAATAGAAGATACCAGAATCACAATAGACCAACAAACCAGTAATGATTTTATTAAAAAGAATTATACAGATATTTTCCCAACAATAAATTTAGGGTATGAATTATCTAAAAAACAAAGTTTAACTCTTGGATATAATAAAAGGATTAGAAGACCACGCTCTAGATTCATTAATCCATTTCCTTCTAGATCCAGTGCTACTAATTTATTTCAAGGGAATCCCGATCTTGATCCAAGCTATGCTAATACTTTTGATTTGGGTTATCTAAATAGATTTGGAAAACTAACCCTGAATACTTCTATTTATTATAGCCATTCTACTCAGGTATTTACTTTTATTTCTGAAGACACAGGAACGACTGCAGTTATAGGTATCGATGATAACAATGAGGAAGTTCGAGTACCTGTAATAAGAAGAACACCAGTAAACCTGGGTAGTTCTGATCGATACGGTTTTGAGTTTACACTTACATATAACCCTAGTCGTAAATGGAGAATTAATGGTAATTTAAATGCTTTTCAGAATAATATTAGAGGTGATTTTAATGGGCAAAATTTTGATGCAGATAACTTCAGTTGGTTTATAAGACTGAATAACAAAGTTACTTTGCCAGCCAAAGTCGATTGGCAAACTAGAATATTCTATAGAGGACCAAGTGAAGATGCACAAACCAGACGCGAAGGTATTTTTAGTATGAATCTGGCATTTAGTAAAGATATTTTTAAAGAAAAAGCTTCATTAACCTTTAATGTAAGTGATGTATTCAATTCACGAAAAAGAATAAGTACTGCTACAACACCTTCCTTTACTTCTGATAGTGAATTTCAATGGAGAGAACGTAGTTTTAATCTATCTTTTACCTATAGATTTAATCAAAAGAAAAAAAGACAACGATCCAGAAGAGACTTCAATGGTGGAGATGAAGAGTTTGAAGGATAAAATAATCTTCCAGATCTCTACTTCAGAATTAATTTCGCTCCCAACCCGACATACGGCGTAAATTCTCCAACATCACTATTAATATGATATATCTCGTTTGCTTTGATGTTCAATGCCAATGTAGAATTCAAAAAAATGTCAGCATCAATACCGGCATAAGCTCCATAAACTATCTTACCGGTATCGATTGTAAGAAGTGAATTGTTTTCTAATACTTCATCTCCTCCATTGATGGTTTCATAACCTATAGTCCCACCTGCACCTATTGACAAAGCAAAGGTTCGGGAATTATTCCTAAGTATATCAAAAAAGAAGCCTCCGTTAAATGAATATAAATCAACAGGAACATCTATGTTTTCCAATTCTATTTCAGAAAAACTAGCCTGTAAATTAAGTTGTAGATAATCGAATTCATTTACTTTATAGTCTAAAGTTGCCATACCGCTAAATCCATCTTGTACTATTCCCCCGGTCAGAGATGCAGCAATTTTATGGCTTTGCGAATAGCTGATAAGTGATACAAAAAATAAGGTAATGATTAATAATGATCTATTAAATGACATATTTTAATGAATAATGATTTGTGTTTAATTTCTTTTACGTAAAGCAAATCAATTACTCAATGACTTTAATTATTTTGAGGATGGGTGTTCTAATTTTGTGGATAAATGTTATTCCTCAAGGTATTTATGTTTCGAATATTATTTATCAAAAAGAATATAATACGCCGGTAAACAAAAAAAGGAAGTCCAAATTGGACTTCCTTTTATATAATATATATAATAATTTGTATCTATTCTCCTAATGCTGCTTTACGCTTAGCTTCTTTTCTTAATTTGAAATTCTCAAGATTAGCACCAATAATCCAATAAGGAACTACAAAAGTTAATAAAAAGATCATTAACCAAAACCCTATAGTCAGGATTGTTAAAAATGCTAAAAAACCAAGATACTGATCAAACTCGAACATAACGATATTATAATTTTCAATTTTTGCCAAAGATAATAACTCTTCCTTTTAATTCATAGCTTAAAATAATTTATTTAAAAAACTTCCTTAATGCTTCCTTTCTTACTTTAAAAAGTAATCTCTTTATTCAGAAATAGCTTATCAAATGCTTAAATTTGCGTTTTCAAAAAACAAATCATCTTTACCTATGGAATATAGAATAGAAAAGGATACAATGGGCGAGGTAAAAGTTCCTGCCGATAAGCTTTGGGGAGCTCAGACAGAACGTTCCAGAAATAATTTTAAAATTGGTTCTCCGGGCTCTATGCCTTTAGAAATAGTATATGGATTCGCATATCTAAAAAAAGCTGCTGCTTACACCAATTGTGAGTTAGGAGCATTACCTATCGAAAAAAGAGATCTTATTGCACAAGTATGTGATGAAATCTTAGCAGGGAAACATGATGATCAGTTTCCTTTAGTAATCTGGCAAACCGGATCAGGCACCCAAAGCAATATGAATGTAAATGAGGTAATTGCTAACCGTGCGCACCAAATAGCAGGTCACACAATTGGCAAAGGGGATAAAACATTACAACCTAATGATGACGTTAACAAATCCCAATCTTCTAACGATACTTTCCCAACAGGAATGCATATCGCAGCATATAAAAAGATCGTAGAAGTTACTATTCCCGGAGTTACGCAACTAAGAGATACATTAAAGAAGAAATCTGAACAGTATAGAGATGTAGTAAAAATCGGGCGTACTCATTTTATGGATGCTACTCCTCTTACTATTGGTCAAGAGTTATCCGGTTATGTTTCTCAATTGGATCACGGATTAAAAGCTTTAGAAAGTACATTACCACATCTAGCAGAATTGGCACTTGGAGGAACAGCAGTTGGTACTGGTTTAAATACCCCAAAAGGATATGCTAAACGTGTATCAGAATTTATTGCACAGTTTACCAGTTTACCATTTATCACTGCAGAAAACAAATTCGAAGCTCTAGCGGCTCATGATGCTTTTGTAGAAACTCACGGCGCTTTAAAACAGCTAGCTGTTTCTTTAAACAAAATCGGAAACGATATTCGTATGCTAGCTTCTGGTCCCAGAAGTGGTATTGGAGAATTAATCATTCCGGCCAACGAACCTGGTAGTTCTATTATGCCAGGAAAAGTAAACCCCACACAGTGTGAAGCCTTAACCATGGTTTGCGCTCAGGTATTAGGTAATGATGTAACAATAAACGTGAGTGGAATGCAAGGACATTTTGAATTAAACGTCTTCAAACCAGTAATGGCTGCCAATTTATTACAGAGTGCTCAACTTATTGGTGATGCCTGTGTATCTTTTGATGAACATTGTGCACAAGGTATTGAACCGAATCATAAAAGAATTACAGAGCTATTAAATAGCTCATTAATGTTAGTTACTGCATTAAATACTAAAATTGGATATTATAAAGCAGCTGAGATTGCGAATACAGCCCATCAAAATGGCACTACGCTAAAAGAAGAAGCCATCGCACTAGGGTATGTAAGTGAACAAGAATTCGAAGAATGGGTAAAACCAGAAGATATGGTTGGAGCTCTGAAATAAATTCTAAGAATCGTTTTACATTAAAAATCCGTATGCCTAGGCATACGGATTTTTTATTTTCCTTACTAGTTAAGTTTCCCCCAAAACACTAACACTAAGGTATATTTTTGCAAAAGCTATTGACTATCTATGAATAGCGTGGCTACTAGCTTTTGGAAGTTCTTTAATAAACTCTAAAATAAATCGAAAATTGAAGCTAAATAAATTCATGGTTTTATAGATGTAATAATGGTTCATAAAGTGTTTTAAATAATATGGTGTAAAGATACTTTGATAACACATAATGCGCAATGGGGGAAAACACCCATTTTTGATGGTTGATACCCCCTAAGTGCTTATTAAAGTAGAAATCAGATATATTTCAGTTTATAATAATTATGATATTTTGAAGTAATCATTAATGATAAATAACAAAAAGTAAATTATACCTATCAAAATCATCTTACTCCTTCCCAAGATAACAACATGTAGTTACCATAATTTTGAAGCCAAAAACATATTAAAAGGTTAGAAAAAAACGGTAGACAACAATTTCACTTCTAAAATTAAAAAGAATTCAATAGTTAATCTTAAGAAAAATTTAGATCAAAATATCCAAGAACCGATTAAAAAAGTATTGATTTTCCAAAACTTCAACAATATTATCATATTAATATAAAAAATAATACAAGCAGTGATGATCTAAATCTTAAAACCCTAATAAACAAAAGGATAACTCACTAAAAAAGACAAGTTTTCTACTATACAAAAAAACCGTAAGCCTTAGCAAACGGTTTTTTTATTTTCCTTACCAGTCAAGTTTTCCCCAAAACACTAACACTAAGGTATATTTTTATAAAAACTATTGACTATCTGTGGATAGCGTGGCTACTAGCTTTTGGAAGTTCTTTAATAAATTCTAAAATAAATCGAAAGTTGAAGCTAAATAAATTCATGGTTTTATATGTGTAATAATGGTTCATAAAGTGTTTTTAATAATATGGTGTAAAGATACTTTGATAGCGCATACTGCGCAATGGGGGAAAACACCCATTTTTGATAGTTGATACACCCTTAACACTTGTAAATTAGAATATTACCTATTTATACTCTTCCAAAAAATCAACATATTAAAGAGTACAAGTCAAAAACATCAGGGAATTATGAGAGATAATTAACCTTTAAATTTTATATTTAAGTAATTATTATTTTGATTTTCCTTTTCTATGATATCCAATATCAATTAAAATTTGCTGATAAATGAACAATGTAGAAATCAATACAAACCAGGAAGTTGAGCCTGTATTCAACAATTATCCTAATGCCATTCGAAAAAAAATAGAAAACCTTAGAACCTTAATTATAGAAACCGCAAACGAAATAAAAGAAATATCGGAGATAGAGGAAACTCTAAAATGGGGTGAACCCAGCTATCTTAATAAAAAAGGCAGTACTATTAGAATTGACTGGAAGAAAAGTAAACCAAAGCAATATGCTATGTATTTCAGTTGTTCTACCAAATTAGTTACAACATTTAGAACAGTATATAAAGACTCTTTTAGTTTTGAAGGAAATAGGGCAATAGTTTTTAGGATAAATGACAATGTACCTGAAGCTAAATTAAAAAAATGCATTACTGCAGCTTTGCTCTATAAAAAAGTAAAACATCTCCCTACTTTAGGTATATGAAAAAGCACAGCTTTCTTCATAACCGTGCTTAATCTATTATGAGAAGGATTTTTTGTAATCCCTATAACGTTTCGACTTCTAGATTGACCTCAACTTTTTCTAATGCTTGTTCCAGGTCCCATATCAAATCTTTAGCGCTCTCTACTCCTACTGATAAACGTAATAGTTTATCTGTTACATTCATTTGTTGTCTTTGTAATTCATCTACTCCAGCATGTGTCATCGTTTTAGGGTGTTGTGCTAAACTCTCAGTACCTCCTAAACTTACAGCTAGTTTCATCAGCTTCAAACTATTCAGGAACATAAAAGCTTCCTTTTCACCTCCTACGATATCAAAAGATACCATTGCTCCAGGAGCAGAACATTGTTTTTGATATGTTTCATAGGCTTCTGTTCCTTCTTCTAATAATCCCAGATAGTATACTTTATCTACTTTAGGATGATTTTCTAAATAATCTGCAACCACTTGAGCGTTCTGGGTCTGTTGATCCATTCGTATTTTTAATGTTTCTAAACTTCTGAGCATCAACCAAGCCGTATGAGGGCTCACCATATTGCCTAAAAATGTACGCAAAGTTTTCACTCGCAACATTAACTCTGAATTTCCTAAAACTGCTCCAGCAATTAAATCACTATGCCCACCAATATATTTAGTTGCAGAATACAATACTAAATCTGCTCCACATTGTAGCGGATGTTGCCATAGTGGTCCCATATAAGTATTATCTACCGCCACTAATGCTTTTCTATCCTCTGTACTATACTTTTCGGCCAATAGACTGAATTTTTCAATATCTACAATATCATTAGTTGGATTAGCGGGAGTTTCCAGATAAATCATTGCAAGTTTATCCGCTTTGCCCGAAGCTTTAATCATCTGCTCTACTTCTTCTATACTTTGATTCGGCATGACTCCAATAGTATCTACACCAATTTTATCCAAAAAATGGTGAATAAAATGATCTGTTCCACCATACACAGGGTTACTATATACGAGCAGATCCCCTGGTTTCAAAAATTCTAACAACACGGTACTAATGGCAGACATACCACTCTCAAACACTGCACAATCATCTGCTTTATCCCATAGACACAGCCTGTTTTCCAGTATCTCCAGATTAGGGTTATTAATTCTACTATAAATTAGCCCCAATTCTTCTTTAGGTGATTTTTCACGTAAACCATAAGCCAATTCAAAAAAAGCTTTTCCTTCTTCTGCGGTTTTAAAAACAAATGTTGATGTCTGAAATATTGGACATTTAATAGCTCCTTCTGACAACTCTGGTTTGTAGCCGTAGGTCATCATCAAACTCTCTGGATTAAAGTCGTGTTTGCTCATATATTAGGTATTATATAATAAAATAGTTGTTCTTTTTACTCTTTATAAAATTACACCTAAAAGAATTTAAAACCATAATACTGCATAAATTCAGCATAAAAAATAAAATTTATAGATATATAAAGAATTAAATTCTATTTTTGATATGTAGATAATATTCAAACAGAAAAATATTATGGATAAAACTGATCGATCAATACTACTTCTATTACAAAAAAATGGTAAAATCACTATCAAAGAGATCGCAGAGCGGTTAAACCTAACTACTACTCCAATTTTTGAACGTGTGAAAAAATTGGAAAAAGAAGGATATATAAAATCTTATAAAGCAATTCTAGATCGTAAAAAAGTTGGGCTTCAATTAATGGCCTTCTGCAATATCACATTAAATCAGCATCAAAAAGATTTTATCAAAAAATTCGAAAAGGATATTCAGCAGTTTCCTGAAGTGGTAGAATGTTACCATGTAGCTGGAATGTTTGATTACCTCATTAAAATCTATGCTGTAGATATGGAGCAATATCAGGATTTTCTTTCAAATAAATTGGCATCATTAGAAAATATTTCTAAAGTGCAAAGTTCTTTTGTTATGACCGAAGTAAAGGATTTCTCATACCTACCACTTTCATAGAAATTTACATTTAGAGCTAACAAAAGATCCGGAACTCATCATATTCTTTTGTTGACGTCAATAAAAAAGAATGAAAATTAGGACTATTTTTGAGAAAACTAACTATAATTCAGAATGAATAAAACCACAAAAAACATTTTTAAATATCTTATAGAAATAATTATTGTCGCATTTGGTGTGTTTTTGGGAGTTTATTTTAGCAACATAAATGAGGCCAGTAAAATAAAATCAGAAAAGAAAAAATCTTTAAGTATAATTGTTAATGAATTAGAATCTAACCAACAATTACTTGAAAAACATATCAATTATCATGAAGCCATTAAAATCCAAATTGATAGTATATCAATCAATTTAAGTGAAAAAGATAAGTTTTCAAGTTTTACAATAACCAATAAGTTTAATCACCATAAAATAAAAGGATGGAATGGGTTTCTATTTGCCAGGCTACAAAAGACTGGTTTTGAGGGAGCTAAAATTAGTGGAATTATGAAAGAATTCGATATTGAATTAATTCAAAAAATATCAAATGTGTATACATATCAAGAAACATATATCGATTTTGGCACATCTGTATTACACAAAGCGTTAGAAACAAATTCATCAACAAAAGTCGTTGATTTTATAGGAGTAATTAAATTAATGACATCAGACTTACTCGTTTTGGAAAAAGGATTAAATACAAGGTTTAAAAAAGCGATAACTGAGTTAAAAGCAACACATAGTAAGATGTAAAAATATATCAAAACATATTTTACACTTACCGCTTCGTATAGTATAAGAACCAAATGAAAAACTTCAAAACATTAAAAGAATACTCAGAGGCAACGGGAATACCGCTTGCTAAACACGAGCATTTTGTTGTCAGAAGTTTCCAAGAGAATATGCCTACAGTGGTTCATAAAATGCCAGCCTTCAGACATGCCTTTTATGCAATTGCATTAAAAATAAATGGAGAAGGTAAAGCCCTAGCCAGTCATTATTCAGAATTTCCTAATGGCTCTGTTGTTTTTTTTAATTCACCTTTTCAGATTTTATCCTGGGATATTGCTCCCAATTGGGAAGGTTATTATATTTTAATGACTCGCGACTTTATTGCTCAATCTCATCATTTTAAAGACTTTTTAGAAATATTTCCTTTCTTAAAGATTGATAAGGCAATTCCTTTTCAGGTTGATGAACAAGAGACGAAAACATTATTGAACATCTATGAAAAAATAAATCATGAATACCATAGTGACAAGGCTGATAAATTTGATTTCATCACTACCTATGTTCTTCTTCTTTTAAATCATGTAAAAAGATACTTTGACCAGGAAGTATCTAAAGAAACTGCCAATCAAATCATCAAAACTGCAGATTTAAAATTATTAAGTCGTTATCAGGAATTAATAGAGGTTCATTTTCGAGAAGATAATGAATGGGATTATTCTAAAAACTTGCACTCACCTAGCTTTTATGCCGATATCTTAAACGTACATCCTAATCATCTAAATGCTATCGTAAAGAACAATTTAGGTATAACCGCGTTACAATATATTCACAAACACCTCTTACATCTAGCAAAGTCATACCTGACTCAGACCAATTTAAGCATCAAAGAAATAGCTTACCAATTACAGTTTGACTCACCAAATAACTTCAACAATTTTTTTAAAAAACATACCCAAAACACTCCCGGCAGATACAGGAAGTCTGCTCATATTTGAAATTCATACTTTTTAGTTTGTTTTCATAAATAAGCTGTGCTGTCTTTGTGCGCATCTTTGTATCAACAAAAAAATAAATGATATGAAGAATTTAATCATCGTCTTGTTAAGCCTTTTTACAATCACCTTACACGCACAGCATATGAAAAACACACAAGAATTCATCAACCAGCTTTTTATAGCTGCAGATCAACACAACTGGCAAATAGTAGAACAATCATTTGCTTCCAGAGTAACTCTTGACTACTCTTCAATGACGGGAACACCTGCTAATGAAGTTAGTCCTAAACAAATTATAGATAGCTGGAAGGGTATCCTTCCCGGTTTTGATTACACCCACCATCAGGTAAGCAATTTTATTATTGAGCAGAATGATACCAATGCAAAAATATTCTGTTACGGTACAGCTACTCACTATTTAGAAAATGAGAAAGAAAATTTATGGACCGTAGTCGGTAGCTATGATTTTAACCTAAAAAAGAAAGAAGAAAAATGGTTAATTACCGAAATGCGGTTCAATTTTAAATATCAATCAGGAAATATAGCATTGTCACAATTAGCCATTAAAAATTAAACACCTAAAAAATACATTATGAAAAAAGTAAAATTTCAAAGTAACGGTTCAGAACTTGTAGGAGACCTTTATTTACCTGCTAATTATGAAGAGGGAAAGCAATATCCGGCGATTCCTATATTAGGGCCTATGACCTATGCAAAAGAACAAGCGCCAACCGAATATGCTAAAAGATTTGCAGAAAGAGGTTATATAGCATTAGCTTTTGACCCACGTTATCGCGGAGAGAGTGCGGGTACACCAAGAGAACTAGAAGACCCAATTGCTAAAGTCGAAGATGCAAAAGCTGCAGCTAGATATCTGGCTTCTCTTGCTATGGTTAATGATAAGCAAATTGTTGGATTTGCGTTATGTCAGGGCAGCTCAGAAATGCTAAGAGCAGTATCAGAAGATAACATATTCAAGGGATTAGTAACAGTTGCAGGACACTACCGAGACCGACAAGGTGATATTCAATGGATGGGAACAGAAGAAGCATTAGAAGAAAGGATTGCAGCTGGTAAAGTAGCCCTTAATACCTTTAAGCAAACAGGAGAAGTCATTAATGTCCCTGCAGTAGATCAAACCAGAATGGATGTTGGTATGCCGGGAAAATTTGTGTGGGATTGGTATCACAGCTGGTCTGATAATGGAGTATGGGTAAATAATTATCCAAAAATGAGTGATGCATTGCTTTTTGATTATGAATCATTAACTGCAGCCCAAAAATTAGATAAGCCCTATTTGATGATTCATAGTGATCATAGTTTTTTACCTGATGCGGCTAAAAGACAATTTGAAGCGGTACCAGCGACCATGAAAAAATTACAATGGGAAGGAGAAACAGGTCACCTACAATACTACGACGATCCAGAAGTTTTAGACAGAACTGCTGATCAAGCTATTGAATGGTATAATGCTATCTTTAAATAATTTAGAATATAAAATATTGTACATAAAGTGATGCAGGAACTAAATCCTACATCACTTTATGTAATTATAAAATCATAAAATACAAGACACAACATCTTATATACTTAATCGCTACGGAATTTCCTCAGGAGAAATTCATTTGAATTAATTAACTTGCCAATACAGCAGAAAGCTGTAACTGATTTTCGGTAATTAATCATACATAAAAGGTTTTATAATAACAAAGTATGAATGATAGAATCAAAATACTCAAAACAGAATTATTATCTGATAATTGGTATACCCTAAATAAAGTCACATATAATTATCAAAAAAAAGATGGTCAATGGGAAACCCATTCCAGAGAAGCATATGATCGGGGAAATGGGGCCACAATACTTTTATATAATACTAAGAATAAGAAAGTCATACTTACTAATCAATTTAGACTGCCAACCTATGTAAATGGAAACCCAACTGGGATGCTAATTGAGTCCTTTGCCGGATTATTAGATAAAGATAATGCCCAGGATTGCATAAGAAAAGAAACAGAAGAGGAAACAGGGTATAAAGTATCCAAAGTTAAAAAGATTTTTGAATCTTATATGTCTCCCGGTTCGGTAACAGAAATTGTATATTTTTTTGTAGCTGAATATGATAAAGAAATGAAAGTAAGCCAGGGAGGAGGATTAGCAGAAGAACAAGAAAACATAGAAGTAATCGAATTAGATTTTGACAAGGCGTTTAATATGATCTATACAGGGGAAATTAAAGATGGAAAAACGATAATGCTATTACAATACGCAAAAATTCATAATCTTATAACTTAAAATCTTTAGAATCCATGAATATAAAAGATGCAAAAGTACTCATCACGGGAGGAAACTCCGGAATAGGTAAAGCTACTGCCAAACTTTTAAAAGAAAAAGGAGCTCAGGTGGTCATCTCCGGAAGAAACAAAGATACACTTCAGCAAACCGCACAAGAATTAGGAATTGATTATATACAAGCAGATGTAACAGAAGAACTCCAGGTGCAACAAATGGTAAAAGAGGCCAAAAACAAAATGGGAGGTCTAAATACTTTGGTAAATAATGCCGGATATGGTTATATCTCCAGGCTTATTGATATTGAAGCGGATAGGTTTACTGATCAGTTTAAAACCAATATCCTAGGAGCAACATTATGTGCTAAAGAATCTGCTAAGCATTTTATAGATCAAGAATATGGTAATATTATTAACATCGGTTCTACCTCTTCTCTCAAAGGATCTCCCACTGCCTCTCCTTATGTAGCTACCAAATTTGCTTTACGCGGAATGACAGAAAGCTGGAGAAATGAATTACGCCCTCATAATATCCGAGTAATGCAGGTAAATCCTAGTGAAGTAATGACCAGCTTTGCAGATAATCGTGTAGATCAAAATGTTGAAAAAAAACAATACACTGAAGCTGAACAACAAACCAAACTAAGAGGAGAGGAAATTGCACATACCATTTCCAGTCTTTTAGAGATGGATGATCGTGGTTTCATTACTGAAGCTACCGTATATGCTACTAATCCAAAGGTATAAATAAGACAACATTACTAAAAACCTTCCTTTTGACCAAAAAAGACATTCCGTTTGGTCAAAAAGACGTTCTGTTTAGATAAAAAGACGTTCCGTTTAGATAAAAAGACGTTCCGTTTGGCCAAAAAGACGTTCCGTTTGGCCAAAAAGACGTTCTGTTTAGCTACAAAGACATAAGTTTTAGCCTGGAGAGCTAAATTTTTAGTAATCAGCACTATATTTTTAAGAAAGATGAATAAAAGTTTTAGTCGATGGAGCTAAACACTTCGTTAAAAAGACGCAACACATCGTCTATATAACCAAAAACATAGTCTGCATAGCTATACGTTAAGCATCGGAGATTAAAATTTTAGTTTTCGAAATTAAACGTTTAAGCAGGATGACTAAAGTTTTGGTAAGCAAAGCTAAAATTATTCTGTGCTATATGTTCTAAACTACCTGTGCTTCAGAAGTAGGTTTTGATATAGGTTTTTGTGTTTTAAAATAATTCCAAAATATTAATACAAATATCAAAATAAATATCCCGGATCCGATCATAAATACTTTGACACCAATACTCTCAAACAAAATACCCCCCAACACTAGTCCAAAGATACTGGCAAAACTACCCATACTGTTTCCGTATCCCTGTATGGCTCCTTGCATCTGATGATTTCCTGTCTTGGACAACAAGGATAAAAAACTGGGCCACATTAACCCATTCCCCAGAGAAAGTAATGTAATCGCTATATACAACATAACGATATCCGAAAAAGACAATAAATAAAAGCTTGTAGATAGAAAAACAGCACCTATAGCGATATAAAAAATATTAGAAATCTTACCAGAAAGATAGGATAATAAAGGTCCCTGTACTACAATCATAATTACACTAGAATATGCTAAAAAAATACCCAGGTCTATTGATGACCAATTCAATATTGTAGATGCATAAATCGGAAGCCCTGCATAAAACAGACTGAATGCCAAAAAAGTCAAAAAGTATATCCCAAATAATAATGGAACGCCTTTTTGTCTTAAAACTTTTACTAACGAATTATCATTTTCTTCTGCTGTCAGGTCATCTGTATAACAATCTTTATGTTCTACCTGAAAAAAACGTCTGAATGATTTTACATTAAGCCCACCAGTATCTACAACACAAGGGTTACTTTCCGGTAATCTACGCACAATTACAAAAATAGCAATCAATGAGATCATAGCGGCTAACATTATTGGTAATGATTCTCCTAAAAAAGTTGAGGCTAGAATACCTGCTACGGCAGGTCCTAGTACAAACCCTAAACTAGTGGATGCGCCCATCAATCCAAAATTCTTATCGCGATCTTCATCGGTAGAAACATCAGAAAGATAAGCGTTTGCGACTGAGACATTACCTCCGGTAAATCCGTCAAAAATTCGAGCAACAAAAAGCAAAACTAATGGTAATGTCATTATATAATTACCTGTTAATTCAGTATTTGATGACCATAATGTGATTTTGGGGAGCAGTAAAGCAACCAAAAACAAAGCCCAAGCAAGAAACGTTCCCGCTTGACTAATTACCAACACCTTTTTCCTACCAATTCGATCAGAAAGTCTACCGAGAATAGGGGCTCCTATAAATTGAAAAAAAGGATATGTGGCACCCAATATTCCATAAATAAAGCCATTACCTCCTAAATCGGTAACTATAAATATTAGGATGGGGATTACAATACTATACCCTAAAATCCCTATAAAATTAACCAGTAAAATTGGAAAAATGCTCTTGGTGAAGAAATTAAAAACACGCATCCCTAAATTTAAGGTTGATGTCCTTAAACCAATGTTAAACAATTATTAATAAAAAATATAATTCTGCTACTTTATATCATTTAAGATGTACTGCATCTTCACCCCTTGGAGTTAAGTATGCTCAAACCATATCGTTATTGATTCACCCCATTATTTTTACTAAAAGCTCTTTTAGGATATCACTTTGTGGAAGATTGGCTGCCCCTACTCCTTTGCTCTTTACATCAGCATCACGCAATAAAGCAATAATTTGACTTACCTTTTTCATGGGGTAATTATGTGCTGCTTCTGTATAGTCTTTTACAAAATATGGGTTGACCTTAAGGGCGCTCGCCACATTACGTTGAGACTTATCTGACAAACCGTGGTATTGCAAAACCTGTGAGAAAAAACTGTATAATAAAGAAATAGTCATCACCAAGGGGTTATCCTTAGGATTCTGAGCAAAATAATTAATAATTCTGTGTGCTTTGACTACATCTCTAATTCCGATTGCCTTACGAAGTTCAAAATTATTAAAGTCTTTACTGATTCCGATATTTTCTTCTACATGATGAGCAGTGATCTGTGACCCTTCAGGAATAATAAGTTTTAACTTTTCTAATTCATTACTGATTTTACCCAGATCTGTACCCAAAAACTCCACCAACATTTGCGCAGCTTTGGGTTCAATATTATACTTTGCACCTGCTAATACTTTCCTTATCCAATCAGCAACCTGATTTTCATAAAGCTTCTTTCCTTCAAAAATAATCCCATTTTTGGCAATAACCTTATGAAGTTTCTTTCGTTTATCTAGCTTTTTATACTTATAACAGACCACCAAAACCGTTGTAGGCTGTGGGTTTTCAGCATAATCTACTAGTTTTTCGATCGTTCTGGATAGATCCTGCGCCTCTTTAACAATAACTACCTGGCGTTCTGCCATCATCGGATATCGTTTTGCATTAGAAACAATATCTTCTACACTCACATCTCTCCCATACAGCACCATCTGATTAAAGCCCTTTTCTTCCTCTGCCAGGACATTTTTATCAATAAATTCTGAAATCTTATCAATATAGTATGGTTCTTCGCCCATCAGAAAATAGATAGGCTTTATATTACCATTCTTGATATCATTAACAATTTGTTTTACTTCGTCCATTCAGAAAAAATCATCACATTTGTGTTATGCAAAAGCTTAACTTTCCAGCATATCAATTCAGATTCAAAAGTAGCGAAAATAAAGTTTCTATTTTTGACCAAATTCGTAAAAAGTTTATCATCCTTACTCCCGAAGAATGGGTTCGTCAACATACAGTGCAGTACCTTATCGAAGAAAAAAAGTATCCCAAAAGCCTAATTAATGTAGAAAAACTGATCAAAGTTAATGACACCAACAAGCGATATGATATAATTATATTTAACCCCGATGGTAGTATATTTCTTATTGTAGAATGTAAATCAAATACCGTAAAGATTACTCAAGAAACCTTTGATCAGATTGCCAGATACAACCTAGAACTGCAATCAGAATATTTAATGATCACTAATGGTATGAACCATTATTATTGTCAGATGAATTATGATGAGAAACGTTATTCTTTTTTAAAGGATATTCCAAATTATAAGTAGAAAGTATAAAGTTTGTAGTTATATCATACTATAAGCTACCTTTATCGTTTTTTAAAACATAAAATTAGTTTTATGAACAACCGTTAATTAAGAATTAAACCTTTTATTTTGCACTTGTGAACATTGCAGTCGTCATATTAAACTGGAACGGAAAGACTATATTAGAGGAATTCTTGCCTTCTGTTGTAACACATTCTAAAGAAGCTAAGATATATCTAGCAGATAATGCCTCTACAGATAACTCCGTTACTTATGTTTCCAAAACTTTTCCAGAAATCAATATTATTCAGAATCAAACCAATGGTGGATATGCAAAAGGATATAATGATGCTTTGGCAAAAATTGAAGCCGATATATATTGTTTGATCAACAGCGATATTGAAGTAACCGAAAATTGGCTTACTCCAATTATTGAAACCTTTCAAAATGCTCAAGAAGTTGCAGCAATACAACCTAAAATTCTGGATTACAAAAAGAAAACGCACTTTGAGTATGCGGGAGCTGCAGGTGGTTTTATTGACAAATTAGGATACCCATATTGTAGAGGACGAATTTTTGATACGCTAGAAGAAGATCTTGGTCAATATAATAATGCTAGTGAGATCTTCTGGGCAAGTGGAGCATGTTTATTTGTTAGAAAATCTGTTTTTGATGAAGTTGGAAAACTAGATGAAGATTTCTTTGCGCATCAGGAAGAAATTGATTTATGTTGGCGAATTCAAAATCAAGGTCACAAGATTTTATATAATGATAAGTCAACTGTTTATCATCTAGGAGGTGCCACATTGGATACCATGAATCCTAAAAAGACATATCTTAATTTTAGAAACAGCTTATACTTATTACTCAAAAACGTTTCTGGAAATAAGGTTTGGTTTATATTAATTATAAGAATGATTCTGGATGGAATTGCTGGAGCAAAATTTATTTTCGAAGGTAGATTTTCTCATTTTGTCGCTATTATAAAAGCACATTTTAGTTTTTATTATAATTTTCCAAAATTTATCAAAAAACGTAAAAAAACTAGTGGTAAAAAGAAATATTATGTTATTTCTTCCGTTGTATGGCAGTATTATATACTAAAGAAAAAACTATTTAATCAATTAACCCCGGTTAGATAAATTTAAAATAATGTTAAGGGTGTATCTATGCGTCACTTTTTTAATATTTTTGAGTTTATATAACCAGAATAAGACTAAAAACACATTTTCTAATGAAAAAAGTAATGATTATTGGAGCCTCAATGGCTGTACTACTATCTTCTTGTGTATCGCAAAAGAAGTTTACAGATCTCCAAGCGAAACAGAAAGAAACTCAAGATTTACTAAATACAGCAACTGTAAAGTTAAATAGCTGCCTTGAAGATAAAGCAAGTAATGACTCTGAATTAAGAGTATTGAGAGATCAGGTTTCTAATTTAAAGAATCAAAATTCTGCTTTACTGAATAATGTAGGAAACTTAGCTACTTTATCTACTAAAGAAGCAGAAAACCTGGAAAAATCTTTAGAAAGCATCAAAGAAAAAGATCTACAGATCAAAACGATGAATGATGCTATGAACAAGAAAGATTCTGTAACCTTAGCTTTAGTAACAAGCTTAAAAGGAGCATTAGGTAATCTAGCCGATGATGATATCGAAGTTAATGTAGAGAAAGGTGTAGTTTATGTTTCTATTTCTGACAAGCTTCTTTTTAAGAGTGGTAGCTACAATGTATCATCTCGAGCAAGAGAAGTGTTAGGAAAAGTTGCTAAAGTAGTTAATGACAAGCCAGACATTGAATTCTTGGTAGAAGGACATACCGATAATGTGCCTATCAAAAACAAAGTTTTACTTGATAACTGGGATCTAAGTGTAAAAAGAGCAACTTCTGTAGTTCGTGTATTACAAAATGATTTTAAAGTTGATCCTAAGCGTATGACTGCTGCCGGACGTAGTTACTATGTTCCTGTTACTGATAATGGTAGCTCAGCAAATCGTGCAAAAAACAGACGTACTCGAATTGTAGTATTGCCTAAGCTTGATCAATTCTATAATATGATCGAAGAAGGAATGAAAAAAGCTTCTCAAGGAGGAAACTAAAAAAATATAATTTATATTAAAAAGGGTTATCATATGGATTAACCCTTTTTTTTATTTTATATTTGACAATATTTTTTTATTCAAATGATGAAAAACCTATTTATTTACCTTTTTCTTGGTATTACCTTTTTTGCCAAAGCCCAAAACTCTACTAACACATCTATCGGAGCGAATGAAAAACTAACGTATACCGCTTCGTATAACATGTCTGGATTACTTACTAATCTTGCACAGGTTATTATGAAAACCGAAAGAGTAAACACCGGAAAAAGTAATTATCTGCGATTAAAATGTAATGCAGCTACATATTCTAAATGGGATTCATTTTTTAAAATCAGAGATGTCTATGAAGCCTATGTAAGTCCAAAGACTTTAAAGCCATATCTATACAAAAGAGATATCAACGAAGGGGGCTACATCAAAAAAGAAAAATATGTATATAGCTATAAAAAGAAAACCATTAAAGCTACTATGCAAAAGAAAAAAGAGCCTAATACTACCACTTTAAAAATGAGTAGTAATACATATGATGTAGTTTCTACGCTATATCAGATTAGAAATATGGATATTGACAAAGCTCCGGTAGGTTCTAATCAAAAGATTACCATTTTGTTTGACAGAAAACCTCAGACTGCATATTTAAAATTACTGGGTAAAGAAACCATTACCAATAAAGTTATAGGTACAAAGGAATGCTACAAAATTGCCGTAAGCTCCAATAGCAATGTCCTTAAAGGAAATAATAAAAATATTATTTATCTGACTGCTGATAAAAACAAAGTTCCTGTTTTGATTAAGTTCAGTATCCCTGCAGGAACAGGTTTACTTACCCTCACCGATGCTTCAGGATTAAAAAATTAAACAACTATGAGAGTTCTATTCATAATATTAGCTGCCGTAGCTTCTTTATTAGGTTTAATAATGACTATCCTTCCGTTTGGCACATTAGGAATTCTTCCTGGTATTATTGCATTACTAACAGGTTTGGGAGCTTTTTATATTTCTAAAAAACAACAAAAGCCTAAAAAGTTATCGTTACTATTTGTTGTGATAGGAGTTTTGGTAATACTAGGTAGTGGTACAAAATCTTTATGGGTTAAAGATGAGGTTGCTGTTGATCAGGAATTCGAACAAAAAGAAGAGAAGATTAAAGAGGAAGCTATAGAAGAACTCAAAGAAATAGAAAGTGAATTAGAAGAAATCGAAGGAGACCTTGAAGAAATTGAAGGCGAATAATCTATTCTAATCCACTTTACTAAAAACTTGAAATACGATATCAAGAAAAATATTTTTGATATTCTTGATCTATACGTTTTGCCGATAAATCATGATTAGCAATCTCATCTGATTGAATGCACAGACCCGCAGAAATTGTAGCCAATTGCATACATTTTCTAATACTATACTCTTTTGAATGACCATATACGAAACCGGAGAAAAAAGCATCTCCTGCACCATTAGTGTCTTTCATTACATATTTATCGATAATAGGTATATCCATCCAGCCGTCTGGAGTAATCACTGAAGCACCATCCTTTCCATGAGTACAAACAACTATTTTTTTGCCTTGCAAAATCATTGATTCCATAAATGGTTTATAGTCCTTAAGATTATCTGAGCTTAAAAAAATATAATCAGAAGCATTTATAAAATCCTGATGATAACCACTAGTTCCATCATAATCATGTAAGTCTGTCCATACCTCCACTCCCACTTCATTGCATAAAGGAAGAATATTTCTACAGTAATTAGAAATATTGACCACTACGATATCTGAGGAATTCAACTCATCAGAAAACTTATCATAATCGATATCAGGAGTATCAGACATAGGATTCATAAAAATAGAAATCCGTTCTCCTTTTTGATTCATAATATTAAGATGTCGTTCTGTTCCCTGAGGATCGATATCATATATAAAATTAAGTTGCGGTTGATCGAGATAATTGATAATTTCTTCTCCATAACTATCTCTTCCGATCAAAGAGTGAAAGGTAACATCAAAATCTAATTTACATAAACTAACTGCTTTTCCGGCACCAGTATTGGCTACAGCTTCTTTAAATTTACAGTGATGAATTGTAGTAGGAACAGGTTCTGGAAATTCATCCAAATGAATAATTGAATTGTATGATACACCTCCAATATTAAATACTTTTTTCATACCACCAAGTCATTTATTTAGATAATTCTAAAATTAAAGCTGAATTTCCCGGTAAATCAATCTTGTTTAAGTTCCTAAAATCTTTACCTGTCAATATATCTTTTGCATTGACAAACTCCCCTATAGATTCCCTAAAACGTCTTAGATCATAACCTTTATAACCTTTTTTGCTATTATTAATAATCACCATAGTTTTTTCGGAATCTGTATGTCTAAAATATACATATACATTATCCAACGGTTGATAATGAGTAAGCTTACCCTCGTGTATAGATTTAGCATTTTTTCTCCAATTCAGAATAGTTTTGATATAGTTAAAAGTAGAATTCTCTTCTGGTGTTCGACCAGCTTTAGTAAACGCGTTTCTCTTATCACCTTTCCATCCACCAGGAAAATCCTGTCTTACTTTCCCGTCAGGTCTTTTATTTTTCATCAAGATTTCATCTCCATAATATATTTGTGGTATTCCACGTGTAGTTAAGGTAAACACCATACTTAACTTTAACTTCTCTACATCTCCGTCCAACAACGCTAACAACCGATCCACATCGTGGTTACCATTAAAGATTTTATTATTTCCTGGATTTCCATAAACAAAATCTTCAGCAAGAGTTTTATATAGTTCTGAAATATCACCGTTAGGTTCAAAAGCTCTGATCATCGAATAGTATAAAGGATAATCGCTCACACTATTTACATAAGGTGTATACCCATCTCTATTCTGTTTATCGTTATTCCAGTATGACAAATACGATGCTCGTTCTGCCCAGGTCTCTGCCACCATATAAAAGTTAGGGTACTCTGTTGTAAGCGCTTGCATCCAATTAGCCATAGCTTCTTTATATGGATATGGGTATGTGTCCATACGTATCCCATCAATTCCTGAATATTCTACCCACCAAATAGAATTTTGAATCATATAGGTTTGTAGTAATTTGTTTTCAAGATTTAAATCAGGAAGGTTGGTATCAAACCAACCCTTCGTTAGTAGGTTAAAATCACTCTGTGATACATATGGATCACCAGCTGCAATGTTGGTAAAATTACTACGAGTAAAGGTGTCCCATTGATTTAACCAGTCTTTTGATGGAAGATCGTTCATCCACCAATGTCCAGCTCCACAGTGATTAAATACCTGATCCATAATTACTTTCATTCCTTTTTGATGTGATTTATTTACTAGAGTAATAAAATCATCATTATTGCCAAAACGCGAATCTGTTTTATAAAAATCTGAAATTCCATAACCGTGATAAGAATAGGCAGGCTGGTCATTTTCTAAAAAGGGATTTAACCACAAAGTAGTAACACCTAATTCTTCTATATATTCAAAATGATCCAGAATACCTTTTAGATCTCCCCCATGTCTTCCGTTCATATCTTTACGGTTTTCTTTTTCGATAGTATCATCAGTAGAATCATTAGTGACATCTCCATTAGCAAAACGATCCGGTGTGATTAAATACATAACATCAGATGGTGTAACCAATTGACCATTTCTACCACTGTTTTCTCTTGATTTCAGGGTATAAGTATGATCAAAAGTTGTCTTTCCATTCTTGAACCTAATTTTTAGATTACCTGGATTGGCAGTTTCAGAAATAGATATATCTAGAAATAAGTAATTCGGGTTTTCTACTTTGTTACTAGTTTTTAATTGAACTCCGGGGTAATCAATAGATGCATCATACTTAGCGATGTTGTCTCCGTGAATAAGTAGTTGCAGATTAGAATTTTTCATTCCCACCCACCAAAATGGAGGTTCTACGTGTTTAATATTTTCTTTTTTTTGAGCTTGACTCATAAAAGAAGTCCCAAAAATAAATACTGTGGCAAGCAGTATACTTCTAAAATTGATTTTCATAATTATATTTTAATTGTTTTCAGGCTCTAAGTACTTACACCGGAATGCTAATAACAATTTGATAATACAGATTACCCGATTTTTGGATAAACAACCAATTATTACGGAAACTTGCTGAACAATAATTCAAGTAGTATTTAGAAATTGTATTAATGTTGTATGTATTATATTGCCGGTTGTTTGTAATCAAAACTATGATACGTATACTTTTTTTCAGATTTTGGAGATCCAATTCATATCTATTTTGATGAATCTATTTATTACCAAAAACAAATTTCCGAACCGAATTGCAAAACACATTGTGTATTGGATAGGGTTGATCATATTTTTTGGTGTCACCTGGGGAACACACGATAATGATTATAGTCGCTCATTTATCATACAGTCTTTCGGGTTGCCTGCAAGAATGATATTAGTATATGTTTCTATTTACATTCTGATTCCAAAATTTTTCCTCAAAAAACAATTTATCGCTTTTATCATATCATACATCTTACTTTTACTTTTCTGTAGTATTTGTATACAAAGACCCATCATATACTTTCATGTAGAACCATCTTATTTCCCTGGTTGGCAAAGTCAGGGGTATTTTACCATCACAGAATTAATGAATACTGTTTTGGATGTAAATATTGCCGCTATTATCCCACTGGGCGTAAATTTCTTTAAGTTTTATTACAACTCTCAACAAAAGGCACTAACACTACAAAAAGAAAAATTAGAGGCAGAATTAAATCAACTTAGAAACCAGGTTCACCCACATTTCTTGTTTAATACATTAAATAATCTATATGCGCTAATAATTAAAAAATCTGACCTGGCAGGACAATCAGTACTTAAGCTTTCGCAATTAATGCGGTATATGTTATATGAAGCAAATGTTCCAAAAGTTTTTATATCTAAAGAAATTGAATACCTTAGAAATTATGTTGATCTAGAAAAAATAAGATTTGATAAAAATGTAGACATAAGTTTTAATTCAGAAATAGATAAAGACTACGAAATATCACCCTTTCTTTTAATACCGTTTGTAGAAAATGCTTTTAAACACGGTACATCTTGTACCCAAAACTCCTGGGTAGTTATTAATTTAGTCGTAAAACAATATCAACTTGTATTACAGGTCGAAAACGGAAAAAATCAAAACTCAAAAGAACAAACCACAGATAGCGGTATCGGTTTTTCTAATGTCGAAAAAAGGTTAGATTTATTATATAAGGATAAACATACTTTAGTTATAAAGGATAATGAATTATCATATGAAGTATTTTTAAAATTAAATCTGCAGTAAATCAATTTAGGATGAAAGAAAAGATTAAATGCATCGTGGTTGATGATGAGCCTCTGGCAAGAGAAATTATAGAAAGTTATGTTTCTAGAATTAATGATCTGAAACTTATAGGTTCTTGTGCCAATGCTATTGAAGCATTTGATTTTATTGCAAAAAACAAAGTTGATTTAATTTTTCTGGATATACAGATGCCAGAACTTACCGGGATTGAGTTTTTAAAAGGACTTAACCCTACTCCTAAAGTAATCTTTACAACTGCATATAGTAATTATGCGGTAGATGCATTTAATCTGGAAGCCATTGATTATTTACTCAAACCCATTGAATTCTCCCGTTTTTTAAAATCTATACATAAAGTACTTAAGTTAGAAAAACCAGCAACCCAAATTAAAAATACAGTAGACGACGGGATTAACTATCAAGAAGCTTTTATATATCTCAAAGTCGAAAAAAAGATGCAAAAGATATTCCTGAAAGATATCTTATGCATAGAAAGTCTAAAAAATTATATCAAAATAAAAACAATTGATCGAGAGATTACTGCTCATAAAAGTATTTCTAGTATTGTAGAAATACTCCCGACAGAAAAATTCTTAAGAGTTCATCGTTCTTTTATTATAGGAATCGATTTTATTGATGCTTTTTCTCCTAGTGAGGTCGAAATAAAAGGACTAAAAATACCTATTGGCAGGAATTACAAAGAAGAGGTCAAAAAAAAACTGGGATATTTCTAAAAAATAAAAGGCAGCCCTATCAGAAGCTGCCTTTATTGTTGTGGTTATATAAAAACAATTAAATACTAACGCGTTCTATAAAAGTTCTATCCTTTAACTTAAAATAGACTTTATACTCACCAGAAGGTACTTTAGAAAAATCAAAAGATCTTTTTATAATATCTTCATTTTTTGATATCACTTCTTCGTGTAATAAAACATCTTCTTTATCATAGATATAAAGGTTTACCTGCGACTTTTCTGCATTGGTAAACATTACATTAATCATACCGTTATCTTTGTCAATAGCCGGCTTAAAAATTGTAGTTACAGAATTGTTTATCAAAGCAACACCTTTATTATTCTTTAAAACAGGAGTTACTTTTATTTCGAATTCAGTTTCTGTTTCCACAAAATAAATACCATCCTGTAGTAACTCCAGATCAAAGCTTTTTACAAATGTTTTTTCTGGTTGCAGGGTAACATTAAATAATATATCACCTTCATAACTCTTTAAATACAGCTGTTGACCAATCGCAGCATTAGATAAAGAAACATGAATTGTAGAAGCGGTTCCAATTTTTACAGATAAAACATCTGCTGCTTTCATGCTTGTACTGAATACTACAGCACAAATCAATACACATAGGTTAATTACTCTTCTCATCATTTCTAGTTTTAAAGTTGTTAACGTTTTGTGGTACAAATGTAAATCAGGATCATTTTAACAAATACATCTATATTTGCATATATATGTTCTATTTTAACATCAATAAATACGTTTAAACCATATTAATGATAATTTAACACATTATTAAAATTAATTAAGCATATATTTAACATTTTCAACACAATATTTTGGGGAATATTACCTCTATAAAAATCTATTTAGTTTAAGAACTATGAAAAAACTACAAAGTGTAAAGCCTACTCTAGAGAAAATTGTTCCTGAATTCGGGAGTTCGATATATTATGAAAGTTTCTCTAAAGAAAAAATGAATAAAGCCCCCATCTGGCATTATCATCCTGAAATAGAGATTGTTTATGTCAATGGTGGTACAGGAAAAAGACAAATCGGTAGTCATATGTCGTATTATAGAAATGGAGCCCTAATGCTTATTGGATCTAATCTACCTCATTGCGGTTTTACCGATACCTTAACCGGAAATAGTAGCGAAACTATTATACAGATGTTACCGGATTTTTTAGGAAGTTCTTTTTTTAATATTCCCGAAATGAATAATATTGGTAAACTACTGGAACAGGCTAAAAAAGGAATCGTATATCACGGAGATACAAAAAGAAGAATAGGCGCGCAAATCGAAGCCTTAAAAAATCTAGATACATTTGATAAACTTCTGGGCATTTTACAAGTTTTAAAAGAAATGCAGTTAACGGATGATTATACAATTCTTAATGCCGAAGGCTTTATTATTGAAACAGAATTACAGGATAATAATAGGATTAATCTGATATTTAACTTTGTTCAAGAAGAATTCACTCGTCCTATACCTCTTGAAGAAATTGCCGAGAAAGTAAGCATGAGTGTACCCGGATTTTGTAGATATTTCAAAAAGATTACTGGTAAGACTTTTATTCAATTTGTAAATGAATATAGGCTTGTCCATGCCGCAAAATTATTGCACGAGAAACAAACGAGTATTACTGATATCTGCTATGAAAGTGGTTTTAGCAATTTTTCACATTTTAATAAACTATTCAAAAAATTTACCGGAAAAACACCAAGTGCTTATAGAAATGAAATGAATTATGTTGTTGAGTGATTGAGTATTGGAGTATCGGAATATATTATAATTATGAATTTTTGAATTTAGAAGTACACACCTAATACCTCACCTCTAATAGCGAAGCGCCCTCACAAACTCATCTCTATATAATATCCACACTCCCCTTACCTTCTCGAAGCAATACAGGTTCTCCACTTGTTAAATCAATTACCGTAGAAGGAATATTATCACCGTATCCTCCATCCACGACCATATCAACCAGGTTATCCCATTTTTCGAGTATTAACTCAGGATCTGTGGTATATTCAATCACTTCATCCTCATCATAAATAGAGGTAGAAACAATAGGATTCCCCAATTCCTCAACAATAGCTTGGCAAATATTATTTTCAGGAACACGAATTCCGACGGTTTTTTTCTTCTTAAATACCGTTGGTAGATTATTACTCCCAGGAAGGATATAGGTATAAGGTCCAGGCAACGTACGTTTAAGTAGTTTAAACGTTGCATTATCTATTTGTTTTACATAATCTGACAAATTACTAAGATCCTTACAAATAAAGGAAAAATTAGCTTTAGCCAATTTCACTCCTTTGATCTTCGCAATACGTTCTAAAGCTCTGGTATTAGTAATATCACACCCTAAACCATAGACAGTATCTGTAGGATAAATTATTAATCCTCCATTACGTAAGCAATCCACTACTCGCTGTACTTCACGCGGGTTTGGGTTCTCTTCATATAATTTTACGAACTCTGCCATTATTAATATAGTTACCTGTAAAGGTACAATACACTTTAATTAATTATTATCCTATTATCTTTAACTTAGCAAAACGAAGCAATAATTTTTTTATTCCTCCTTTATCAAAATGGATTTCGGCTTTTTTATCTTGTCCTATTCCTTCTAATTTTAAGATTTTTCCTTTTCCGAAACGCATGTGTTCAACCATAGTCCCCGGAATAAGATCACCATCAAAAAGGTTAGTTTTGGATTCACCAGCTACATTATCAGTTGCAGGTCTTAATTTACGAAGCTTTCTTAGTTGTTCTTCAGAAGGCTTATGGGCAACTGGTGGAGATCCTGAAACTGGTTTTTTTAGCCTAAGCTTGCTTTTATCTACCTCTCCAAAAATATCAGAATCAATTAATGGTTTATATCTATAATTATCTACAGGAGTAATATAATCTAAGAACTGATCATCTATCTCCTCAATAAACCTACTGGGCTCTGCATCAACCAATTTTCCCCATCGATAACGAGATTGAGTGTACGTTAAGTAGGCTTGTTTTTCGGCTCTAGTTAAGGCTACATAAAACAAACGTCTCTCCTCTTCTAGTTCACTCCGGGTATTCATACTCATACCAGATGGAAACAGATCTTCCTCCATACCTACAATATAAACATAAGGAAACTCTAATCCTTTTGCCAGGTGAATGGTCATTAGTGCTACTCGGTCATCATCTCCGGTATCTTGATCCAGATCTGTTGCTAAAGCTACATCTTCCAGAAACTCTGCCAGAGAACCAGTTTCATCAGCTAATTCTTTTTGACCTTCAACAAAATCCCGAATACCATTTAGTAACTCTTCAATATTTTCGATCCGAGCTATTCCTTCTGGAGTACCATCCTTTTTAAGTTCTTGTAATAAACCCGTTTTTTTAGCCACCATCTCAGCCAGAACAAAAGCATCAGATGTCTGATTCGCAATCTGAAAACTTTTGATCATATTCATAAAGTTTTCTAATCGGGTTTTAGTACCACTATTGATTTTTAGATTTATACGATCTAGATTTTCAATAACTTCAAAGATAGAGCGATCATAATGGTTTGCCGCTACTACTAATTTATCAACTGTAGTTCCGCCTATTCCTCTGGTCGGATAATTAATGACACGTTTTAATGCTTCTTCATCTTTTGGATTAATTATTAATCGAAGATAAGCTAGTACGTCTTTGATTTCTTTTCTTTGATAAAAAGATAACCCACCGTAGATCCTATATTTGATATCACGCTTTCGTAAAGCATCTTCTATCGCTCTGGATTGGGCATTAGTCCTGTACAATACTGCAAATTGTCCATTCCCTAACTGATGTTGCATTTGATTTTCAAAAATCGAGCTCGCTACAAACCTTCCTTCATCACCATCAGTAATTAATCTGTTTACTATAATTTTAGGACCAGGATCATTTGCTGTCCAAACAACCTTATCAAGCTTGGTCTTATTTTTATCAATGATAGAGTTTGCTGCTTCTACAATATTCTTTGTAGATCGATAATTCTGCTCTAATCTATATTGCTGTACATTATCATAATCTCGCTGAAAATTCAAAATATTATTGATATTCGCTCCACGGAAAGCATAAATACTCTGCGCATCATCACCCACCACACATATATTCTGAAATTTATCCGATAAGGCTCTTACAATTAGATACTGAGAATGGTTTGTATCCTGATACTCATCTACTAATATGTATCTAAAACGATTCTGATATTTAGCTAAAACATCAGGAAAACGATTCAACAGCTCATTGGTTTTTAATAATAAATCATCAAAATCCATTGCCCCAGCCTTAAAACATCGATCTACATAATGTTGATAGATTTCTCCCATTCTAGGACGCTTTGCCATAGCATCAGCTTCAACAAGTTCAGCATTTTGAAAATATGCCTTTACAGTAATCAGACTATTTTTATATGAAGATATACGAGAATATACTTGTTTGTATTTATAGATATCTTTATCCAGCCCCATTTCTTTAATGATGGAGGCTATCAATCGCTGAGAATCTTGCGTATCATAGATAGTGAAATTAGAAGGATATCCTAGTTTATCGGCTTCAAACCTCAATATTTTAGCAAAAATTGAGTGGAATGTACCCATCCATAGATTTTTAGCCTCGCTAGAGCCTACAATCTGGGCAATACGCTTTTTCATCTCACGTGCTGCCTTGTTAGTAAATGTCAGGGATAGTATATTAAATGAATCCACTCCTTTATGCATCAAATAAGCAATACGATAAGTTAACACTCGTGTTTTACCAGAGCCCGCACCAGCTATAACTATCATAGGGCCATCTACCTGAAGTACAGGAGCTCGTTGCGCATCATTCAATTCTGCTAAATACTCTTCCAAAATCTGCAATTATTTAAAACCCGAAATTTAAGTAAACCAAGACGGTTTTGGAAGCTTATATAAGTTTACTTTTAAACAAAACATTAACTATCTAGTGTTTACACAAGATTAACACAACAAAAATCCCTTAGATTTAGTATATTGCAAGCTTATAGATAGTTTCCCCATTATCTACATTAAAAAATATATAACCTACAGAATTATGAAGAAATATTACTTCTTTATAGTGCTTTCTGCACTTATTTTTTGCAACACTTTTTCTCAAGAATCTTATCAAAAATATTGGAATGAAGTATTATCCAATAACAGAGAAACTGCTATCGAGTTATTTCGAAAACAAAAGATCAAGCAAAAAAATATAGAACATCTTATTACAGAACAAATTCTGAGAGCAGAAAATGGACGCTTTGCTACCCTGAATGGGTTTATAGATAAACTAATGGCCTTTAATGACTATGAATATTACGTTTATGCACTATGGAACAAAGAATTTTTATTCAATGATTACTTAAAATCAGGATTTAATATCAATAATATAAGTGCAATTGAAAAAGTTTCTTCAAAAGAAGTAGAAAATCAAACCATACAAGAAGCTTTACTATATCTAAATTCTGTTGTATATAGATATCAAAATAATTGGGAAGAATACTATCAAATTCAATCTAAATTATCTGGGATTAGAGAATGGCAATTCTGCGGTGTTTTTGAAAATCTAAACAACAGTGGATTAGACATTGTATACCCTCCTGAGCAAAAAGCTTCAAGTACTGAAGATTTTGATGCCAATAGTAATGGAAGCGTAAATTGGTATATCCCTAAAGAATTAAAAAAAGAGGCCTATCAGTTTTTCACAAACCATGCTGAGTATGGTTATGGAGTAAATTATGCTCAGACCTTTATTACCTCTCCAAACGACCAAAGAGTAGTTCTAAGGTTAGGAAATTCAGGTAATTTCAAAGTTTGGTTGAATGATATAATTGTATACGAAAATGCTAAAGATGTAATTACTGATATAGATGCCTACAACGTAGAAATTACTATTCCTAAAGGAGTTAACAGATTACTAATCAAAAATGCAGAAGGAAATAGTGCTAGCTATTTTATTGCCCGAATTACTGACAAATCCGGATATCCTATACAAACTCTTAAATATAGTGATACCGTTACTGATTACAATACAGCCTCTAAAGAAGTGATCAACCCCATAAAAGTAAATCACTCTGTAGAGGAATTCTTTCTAAATAAAATCAAAGAAAATCCTAATAATTTCTTTTACCAATATTGTTTGATTCAATGCTATATCAGAAACTCTAAATACGAAAAAGCAAAAGAATACTTGACACCAATATTAAAACAATACCCTAAGAGTTCTATGATCAGAAAATTAATGATCATCACCTATGAATTAGAACAGGATAGAACATCTTTACAAGAGCTTATGAAAAATCTGGAACTTGATGATGAAGAATATTATTTATCTCTGATTTATAAGTTTCGTGATCGATCAAAATTATCCAGAATGGATATAGAAAGCTTGGAAAAATTTCTAGACAAACTTTCTAACGCAACAGATTATAAAATGATGTCCCAATCGGCAAATATAATTTTAGCGGTAAGAAAATCTGATAAATCCAAAATTAAGAAAGAACTAGATAATTTAGTTGCTACTGCCAAAAAAGATAAGTGGATAAAAATATTGAATGCTTATACTGGTTTATACACTGCAATACTTGGTGATAATGAAAAGGAAATTGAATTACTAGAATATATCGTCGAGAATTATTCTGATTATTCATCTAAAACCAAACTAGCACGTTTATATAATAAACAAAATAAAGAAGAGAAAGCTTTATCCATACTTAAATCTTTGTATGAACCCTTAAGCGGAGACAACTATGCTGTAGAAGATATTATACAGCAACTACATAAATACGAGAAGTATAAAGAATCATTACCTTTTATAGAAAAAGCTTTGGATAACTATCCGTATTCATATAAAATGCAAAAATATAAAGGAGATGCTTTATTACAGCTAAAAAGAAAGGAAGAAGCATTAATTGCATATCAGGAATCGCTATCACATAATAGTAATAATTCATCTTTAAGAAAAAAGATTAAAGATTTAAAGAATGAAAAAGATATCATTGAAACTTATGTTACTAAAGATGCTTATAATTACATAGACACCCACCGTAATAAAGATTTATCCAACAACTATGGATTTAATATTTTATTAGATGAAGTAGTTACTCTTTTATATCCAGAAAGCGGAGGAAAATCTAATAATACTTTTATCTACGAAATTACTTCAGAAGCAGGCATTGAACGTTTTAAGGAATATGATTTAGGATTATCCGGTGGGTATACAATCATCAAATCCGAAATTGTAAAACCAGATGGATCTGTTATTCCTGCTGAAAAAAGTGGCTCTAAATTTGTTTTTAATGGCCTTAGTAAAGGCGATGTTATTCATATTAATTATGAAGCTCGTTATAGCGGATATGGAAGGTTTTATAACGATTTTATAGATTATTATCAGTTTGATTCATATCACCCATGTGTAGAAACCAAATATACCCTCCTTGCTCCAAAAGGAAGATCTGTACAGCATAAAGTGACTAATGGTGAGTTATCATACACCAAAGAATCCAAAGATAATTTTGATGTATATACCTGGAATCTAAAAAATAATAAACCATTACATCAAAGCGAATATTATATGCCGAATGATGTGGATATTGCACGATATCTTCATATAAGCACAATATCCAATTGGAATGATATTGCATTTTGGTATTCAGACCTAGTTAGATCTCAAATGATCTTTAACCCAGAGGTTCAAAAAGCATATGATAGTATTTTTCCTAAAGGAACAAAATCCTTATCACAAGAAGATATTGCAAAAGCTATCTATAACTATATAATGAATACGATGAGTTATAGTTATGTTAGTTTCAGACAAAGTGGTTTTATTCCTCAAAAACCATCAAAAACAATAAGAACCAAACTAGGAGATTGCAAAGACTTCTCAACACTATTTGTTACACTAGCCGAAAAAGCAGGCTTAAAATCTAATCTATTGCTTATTCTTACCTCAGACTATGGACAGAAGGCACTTGTATTGCCTAGTCAAAATTTTAACCATTGTATTGTAAAAGTAATAATCGATGGAAAAGAACAATTCTTAGAATTAACAGATAAACACCTACCCTTCAAATCTTTACCAACATCCTTATATAATGCAACCGGATTGGAAATTCCTTTTATGTCAACCAATAATAATAAGAAATACGATTTGTTTAAACTTAAGGATGTAACCAAAACTAAATCTGTATTCAACAATAAGATTAAGGTCAATATAATAGATAAAAATCAACAATATAATATTGAATCTTCAATTCAGGGTGCCGCTTCATCATATTATAAAGGTATATTTATAGAGCCTAGTTACAAAACTTTGAAAAAAAACATATATGAGGCCTTTTCTTCCTCATTAGGTTCAAACATAAAAATCGATACTGTATATCAAACTAAAACTCGTATTAAAAATTCAGATATAGATTTTACTATCGATGTCACTTCAAAAGAAAAAATTAATAAAATCGGAAATACTAAAATTATTCAACTACCAAAACCTACTATGGCATATAGCAGTGATATTATCAATGTAGATGATCGAAAATACCCAATTGAGTATATCCAATACGAAACTATTGATCATTATATTAATGAATATGATATTCATTTAGGGAAGTCTAATAAATTCACAGAAATACCAGAAAATCAATCATATACTTATAAAAATCACTCTTTTAAAATAAACTACAAATTAGTTAGTTCTAACCATCTAAAAGTAAATATTGAATCTAAAACTAATTTAAAAAATATAACAACAGAAGAATATCAGGAATATAAAACATATGTCACTTCTGTGCTCGAAGCTCAGGAAACTTTTATAGGATATCAATAATTCCTACAAAAAACTACTGTTTTAATTTCAAAATTCCTACATCGTTAATAACTTTAAAAATTAAAAATCGATAAAAAGCGTTTTTATAAGTCAAAATACGTTATATTTAACCAGTTTTAAACAAAACCCCGTTTCCCTTTATGAATATATAGTAACTTAAACCTAACACTATGGCCCCTAATATGAATGTAACGAATATTGAAAAAGAGCAAATTAGATTTCTAAAATTTCCAAAACAAGATGTTCTGAATAAGAGAAAAGATCAAATTGATCGATTTCTTGAACTACAAAGAGCCCTATCCCTTGGTAATCTAGAACATCAAAAAGTAAGAATTGTTTTTGTAGATGATCAAGGATTCAAAAAAGTGGAAACTACCATATGGGGAATTACAGATAAAGAAGTCATACTTAAACAATCTACTATTATTCCATTAGAACGAATAATTAGTATTTCATAACAGAATTTATAAATCCTTTGCCAAAACTCTCAATGATTACTTTCTTAAAATGCGTTGAGAGTTTTATTATTTATTAAAAAACATAACGAACGAATAATAATGAATATTAAAACCCTCAAGTACTGTTTCTTTGCTTTTCTTATGGTAAATTACTTTACTACTAATGCTCAGTCAGAAAAATCATTCTTGATTTCAGAAAACCAGAGTGATTTCATTAATAAATTACTTATATCTAAGAAATCACAACAAGAAACATTCAATCTAAGTAACGGTGAGTTTTTATCATTAAAGTTAAATTTCCAAAAAACAGAAGGCCAAAATCTTACCTTAATAGGTTCTGTAAACAATCAAGAGTCTTCAACCTTTACTTTTTCCAAAACTAATGGTAAACTAGAAGGTAATATTGTTATAAGAGAATCTAAAATTGCTTATGAAATTTTTACAGAAGAAAATGGTAGAGTTTTTATCAAGCAAATAGATATCAACAAAGTGCTCTGTATTGAGCTTGATAGAGTAGATTCAAAAAGTGAAGAAGATGTTGGAACGGTTTTTTCAAAAATGGCACCCATTTTAGAAAGTCTTCCAGGTGCTCCGGGAGTTGTATATCTAGATTTTGATGGTGAAGTAGTTTCAGGAACAAGCTGGGTAAATGGAGGAACCATAAATGCTGTGTCTCCAAATTTTTCAGATCAAAAAATTATTGAGATTTGGAAAATTATGGCAGAAGATTTTAGGCCCTTTAATATCAATATAACAACTGATCGAAGCATTTTTGAAGCTACACCAAAAAACCGTAGAATGATGTGTATCTTCACTCCTACAAATGATGCAGCTCCAGGATCTGGCGGTGTTGCTTATGTTAATTCTTTTTCAAGAAGTAATGATAACCCTTGTTGGATATATAATTTATCTACAAGAGCTGCAGGAGAGACCGGTTCGCATGAGGTTGGTCATACTCTAGGATTATCTCACGATGGTATTGGTAGTACAACATATTATAATGGTCATGGTACATGGAGTCCTATTATGGGATGGAGCGCAAGTAAACCTATTGGTCAATGGAGTGCTGGAGAATACGATGACTCAACAAGTACCCAGGATGATATTGCAATTATAGCAAATGACAGAAATGGAGTTGGGTTTCAGAATGATGATCACGGAAATGATATTAACCAAGCTACTCCAATACTTGTAGAACAAAGTGGAAATGTGAGTCCTAATCAGAATTTTGGTTTGATTAGCCAAAGAACTGATAAAGATGTATTTTCTTTCGTTATTGAAACAGGAAATGTGTCTTTTGATTTTAATCCTGATCCAGATTACCCTAACCTAAATATTCAAGCTAGAATCTTAAATGCATTAGGAGAAGAAGTTGCCTTTTCGGATCCAACCGGCCTAAGTGCTTCGATAAACACTCAACTTACCGATGGAACATATTTTATAGAGATTGATGGTGTAGGCGAAGGATCAAATCCTTCTACGGGATATACCGATTATGCTTCTTTAGGAAACTATACAATTTCTGGACAATATACTCCTGGAGATAATAATCAACCGCCACTTTCTAATTTTGAAGCCAGAACAGATTGCTCCCTAGCTACTTTTACCAGTACTTCTATAAACAAAGTGGATTCATACTTATGGAATTTTGGAGATGGTAATACCTCCACAGAACAAAACCCAGTACACGAATACACTACAAGTGGAAGTTATACCGTTTCATTAACTACCTCTAATGACCTAGGTAGTGATACAGAAGAAAAAATAAGTTTTGTCACAATTAATATTCCTGGTCAACCAATAGCGAATGACCAAAATATTTGCACGGGAGAATCAGTTACAATTACTATGACCGGTAGTGATGATTATGAATGGTATGATGCTCCTACGGGAGGTAATCTAATTACATCAGGCTCCATATACAAAACACCTATACTGTCATCTACACAAACATATTATATACAAGGAGTTGCAGGAGATTGCATAACAAAATCCAGAACCTTGGTCAATATAAATGTATCTGACCAATGTAGTCAGTATACCTTTGCTCCAAATCCTATAAAAAGTGATGAAAAATTACTGATACAAGGGTTAACTATGAAAGAAAATGATATTAGAATAGTTAATTCTATTGGAAGAATAGTCTCTGTATTTAAACCGAATGAAGAGCTAAACATATCAGAACTATCATCTGGTTTATATTTCATTTTAATCAATAACGAGTCTGTAGGGAAATTGGTTAAACAATAAAAAATAATTTTTAATACTTTATAAAGCATATTACCAATTAAGTAATATGCTTTTTTTAGTATATCTGTATTTAAATAGGAATTTTTAATTTTCCTTTTATAGATTTTTGAATATCTTTAAAAACCAAAAATCAAAGTTTGAAACTCAAATTATCTATACTCTTAACTGTACTTATTCCATTATTAAGTGTTGGTCAACAAAAACAAATACAAGGACAAATCATAACTGAATTCGGAAAAACATATCAGGTAACAAATCCTGATTTTGATACAGATATGAAAAGTGAGCTAAAAGTTGTTTTCGACGTAGGTCGCACTTTTAATGATAGCACCAAGGTAAATCCACTTATTAATACTGCTGCTCGATTCTTAAATATGCACAACCATGCTGGCGTTCCCTTTGAAAACATCAAAGTAGCATTAGTTATACATGGCTCAGCAGCAAATGATATTCTAAATGATAAAAAGTATAAAAGTAAATATGGGATTAACAATCCAAATAAACCTTTAATCTCTTCCCTGGCAAAAAATGGTGTTCAAATTATATTATGTGGTCAGACTGCTGCTCATAGGAGTATTTCTAAAGAAGATGCTTTACCAGAAATAAAATTTGCTTTATCTGCTATGACAGCCCTTGTTCAATTACAAAATAAAAATTACAGACTCATTAACTTCTAACTCAATGAAAAATATAACACAATTCATCCTAGTCATAATCCTCTTAATTTGTAGTACCTCCCAAGCTCAGATTAATCCTGAGATTAAAGCAGCTGCAGAAAGTATAGAGAAAAAAGTAATCGATTGGCGAAGAGATTTCCATCAAAATCCAGAATTATCAAATCGAGAGTTCAACACTGCTAAAAAAATAGCAAAACATTTAAAAGATCTAGGTATAGAAGTTACTGAAAATGTAGCAAAAACTGGAGTTGTAGGTGTTCTTAAAGGCAGTAAAGAAGGAAAAGTGGTTGCCTTACGGGCAGATATAGATGCGCTTCCTGTTACTGAGCGTGTTGATATTCCTTTTAAATCTACTGTAACAACTACCTTTTTGGGTCAGGAAGTTGGAGTAAGTCATGCCTGTGGCCATGACACACATACTGCCATTCTAATGGGGGTTGCAGAAATTCTCAGTAAACATAAAGACAAAATTAATGGAACTGTAAAATTTATCTTCCAACCTGCAGAAGAAGGACCTCCGCCAGGAGAAGAAGGAGGAGCTAAATTAATGATTAAAGAAGGAGTTTTAAAAAATCCCGATGTTAATGCAATATTTGGACTTCATATTAATTCCGGAACTCCTGTAGGTAAAATTAGATATAAACCTGGTGGCACTATGGCAGCAGTAGAACGTTTTGTTATTAATGTCAAAGGAAAACAAACACATGGGTCAGCTCCCTGGAGTGGTGTAGACCCTATTCTAATCTCGGCAAAAATTATTGATGGACTTCAGACCATTATCAGTAGAGAATCTCCTTTAGTCAATGAAGCCGCAGTAATCACGGTCGGTAAAATAACAAGTGGTGTACGATTTAATATCATTCCGGAAAGTGCAGAAATGATAGGTACTGTAAGGACGCTAGATCCAGAAATGAGAAAACTGATTATTAGAAGAATGAATGAAATGGTTCCTTCTATTGCTAAGACATATGGTGGAGAGGCTACAATTGATTTTCAGAACAATACATCAATTACTTACAATGACCCGGATTTGGTAAAGAAAATGCTACCAACTATACAAGGTATTGCTGGAAAAGAAAATGTAATTTTATCAAAAGCTACTACTGGAGGGGAAGATTTTTCATATTTCCAGGAAGTAGTTCCCGGATTTTATTTCTTTTTAGGAGGAAAATCAAAAGAAACTGAAAAAGCTGCTGCACACCATACTCCAGACTTTTATATAGATGAGAGTGGTTTACTTTTAGGTGTAAAAGTGATGTCACAACTTACAATAGATTATCTTAATGCTCAATAATTAAAAATAATTTGGAAACTATTCTTAATTTTTTAGGTGTAATTTCGTGGTGGGGGTGGATTCTCATCATATTGGCTATTGTAGCCATAAGAGATATTTTTTTTAATAGAAAACATACTATAAGTCATAACTTTCCAATAGTAGGACACCTTAGATACTTGTTAGAGAGTATCGGTCCGGAAATAAGACAGTATTTTGTTGCCAATAATCGCGAAGAGCTTCCTTTTAATAGAATCGAAAGAGGTTGGGTATATGCTTCTTCTAAAAATGAAAATAATTACGAAGGTTTTGGTACAGATAGAGATATTTACTTACACCAACACATTTTTATAAAGAATTGTATGATTCCATTTAGAGTGGATAAAAATCATCCTAATAAGCTGGATAAAACATTTCTTCCCTGTGCAAAAGTGATGGGATTATATAATAAACGAAAAAAACCATATCGACCTGGATCAATAATCAATGTATCGGCGATGAGTTTTGGTTCTCTTTCTGCAAAAGCTGTCGAATCTTTAAACATAGGAGTTCAAAAATCCAATGCATATCATAATACAGGAGAAGGAGGACTCTCTCCATATCATAGTAATGGTGGTGATGTTGTTTTTCATTTCGGAACAGGTTATTTTGGTGTTAGAGATGAAAATGGTAACTTTTCTATGGAAAAAATGAAGCAGTTGGTGGAGAAAAATCCATTTATCAAAGCCATAGAAATTAAACTATCCCAAGGTGCTAAACCCGGCAAAGGAGGAGTTCTTCCCGGAGCCAAAATAACCTCTGAAATTGCAGATATTCGAGGAGTTGAAGTAGGAAAAGATGTCCTATCTCCTTCAGCACATACCGCATTTAGTGATGTTTCGGAATTGTTACAATTTATAGAAGATATTGCAGAACAGACTGGGCTTCCGGTTGGAATTAAAGCTGCAATCGGTAAAACAGAGCAATGGGAATTATTGGCTAAACTTATGTCAGAAAGCAATAAAGGTCCTGACTTCATTACTATAGATGGCGGAGAAGGTGGCACTGGAGCAGCACCACCAAGTTTTGCGGATCACGTTTCTTTACCCTGGATATATGGTTTTGCATCGATTTATAAAATATTTCAGCAATATGATCTCACTGATCGTATTGTATTTATCGGTAGTGGTAAATTAGGGTTTCCTGCAAAAGCCGCAATGGCTTTTGCAATGGGAGTTGATTGCATTAATGTTGCTCGAGAAGCTATGATGAGTATTGGTTGTATCCAGGCTCAGATATGTCATACCAATCGATGCCCAAGTGGTGTTGCCACCCAAAGTAAGTGGTTACAAAAAGGAATTGATATTCCTCTTAAATCAGACAGGTTAGCTCAATATTTTAAAACATTTAGAAAAGAACTTATAGAAATAACTCATTCAGCAGGCTATGAACATCCAAGTCAGTTTACCATGGAAGATATTGATACTAATGTAGATGATGGAGAATTAACCCGAACACTAAAAGAGTCATTTAAATATAATAAGAATTCAGTAGCATATACTTGTACACAAGATCTAAAAGATTGTACGTATCTTGGTGGAGCATATAATTAATATATACTTTGGCTTAATTTTTTAGAAAAACATTAAATAGTTATAATACCTATGAATATAGAAATAATCCCTTTACTAATATCTTTGATTCCGTCATTATTTATTACACTATTAGCTTTTTATTTTTTTAAAGTGCATACGGATAATGAAGAAAAAAGACGAAGATTTCTTCTGCATAGAGAAACCCAGAAACAGTCTCTACCACTAAAGCTTCAAGCATATGAACGTATTGCTCTATTGTTAGAAAGAATTTCCCCAGGTAAATTACTAAACAGAATGCCCCCAGTAAGTCAAGAAAAAAAAGACTATGAATCTCTATTAATCCATACTATTGATCAAGAATATGAGCATAATCTTACACAGCAAATTTATGTATCGGATGATTGTTGGAATACAATTATAGCTGCAAAGAATGGAACAATAGCTATGATCAGAAAAGCTTCTCTCAATGAAGAAGTGAATTCTGCAGATAAAATGCGAGAAGTAATCCTTACACAGCTAATTGAAAATGGTGCGCCAAGTGACAAAGCTTTAGCCATCATTAAAGAAGAAATTAACGAAATCCTCTAGTAATAGCTTTGCTATTTTTTAAATTACTAATTTAAGTCGGCTTTAGTACAACGATAAACAACGCTGTTAAATTACTTGTAAAATACCCTTAACAAAACCTTAATTACTTACATCCTAGGGTAATTACCTAAATCTTTCTTCAGGCCTGTAATAATAGGCTTCTTATCCTCTATTTATATAAGTTAAAACTCCAACAGCTTTCCTACAACGTTAGCAAATACTGTTTAACCTACTATTAATCAGTGTAATAATTTTATAACTCAACAGTTATACTGGGTGGGAAACACAGATAATCTTTAAAACTAAATATTCTAAGCTTAACCAAACACAAACTCAAAAAATGAAAACCCTTATTTTATTAAAGCAATTATTGCGGGAACCCTGTAATACATTGCAAAATGGAAGTGTCAAATTCCTAATGATCTTATTCATTATCCTATTTGCCAACAGTACTGCTATTGCTCAAACTAAAAATTCTTATTCCCTTGGAAATGAAAGTATTTTTAGTCAGAAACTATTAAGTATTAATAAATCAAATACTATTACGTTAAAATTATCTGATACTGAATCTATTGCAGGAAAAGTTAATCTAAAAGAAGGAGATATAAACAATTACTCAATTATTGGATTAATTGGAAATAATACTTCTTCTACATTTAATATTACAAAACAAGATGGTATTCTAGAAGGTCATATTATTTTGTTTGATCAAAAAAAGGCATACAAATATTACTCTGGCGATAATGATGATGTGTATATAGAAGAAGTTGATATCAATAAAGTTTTATGTATTGATTTTGAACAAGTTGCATCTAAAGAAAAAGATATAGGAAAGGTTTCTGCAAAAGCACCTGATCTTCAAAGCCTTCCTGGAGCAGAAGCTACTGTATACCTTGATTTTGATGGAGAAGTTGTAGAAAACACCAGATGGGCTGGTGGATCAAGGATAGATGCAGTTCCTTCTGGTTATAGTGATGATAAAATCTTAGCTATTTGGAGAATTATGGCTGAGGATTTTAGACCTTTCAATATTAATATCACTACCAATAGAGCAATCTATGAAGCTGCACCTCAGAATAGAAGAATGATGTGTATTTTTACCTCTACAACCACTGCAGCTCCAGGCTCTGGAGGAGTAGCATATCTAAACTCTTTTTCTTCGACCAGAAATGATGACCCTTGTTGGGCATTTAACAACGGTACACGATCTGCCGGAGAAACAGGCTCTCACGAAGTTGGACATACCCTGGGTTTATCACATGATGGATTAAGATCAGGAACTACTTATTATGCCGGACATGGAGATTGGAGTCCAATTATGGGATGGAGTGTTAACAGACCTATTGGACACTGGAGTAAAGGAGAATATGACAATGCCGATCAAGATCAAGATGACTTGGCCATTATTTCTGGAAACCGTAATGGTTTTGGATACAAGAATGATGATTTTGGAGATACTATCACGGAGGCCGGTGAATTGATTGTTGATGCTCAGGGAAATGTAAACGCTTCTCAAAACTCCGGATTGATTACCACACGAGCTGATAAAGATGTTTTATCATTTATAACTGCGGGTGGAGAAGTTAATTTTGATTTCCAACCGGATCCTTATTACCCTAATCTAAATATACAGGCAAGAATTCTAAACGGTGCCGGAGAAGAAATTGCAATTTCCAGCCCATCAAGAGATCTTAGTGCTAGTATTAATACTACTCTAGATGGAGGTACCTATTTTATAGAAATCGATGGTGTTGGAGAAGGTAACTTATCAACTGGGTATTCAGACTATTCATCAATAGGTTTTTATTCAATATCAGGTTCTTATGCTCCAGGTAATAACAATCAGCCTCCTGTAGCTAATTTTGAGGCCTCAAAAGATTGTAGCCAAGTTGCTTTTAAAAGTACTTCAATAAATACAGTAAATACGTATTTATGGGATTTTGGAGATGGCAATACTTCTACATCTCAAAATCCAAACCACACATACTCGCAAAGTGGAACGTACACAGTAAAATTAACGGTGACTAATGATATAGGTAGCGATACCAATACAAAAGACAACTTTGTAGATATATCTGTACCCACATTACCTAATGGTATTTCTGAAAATGCATGTTCTGGAGAATCTGTAACTCTTAGTTTATCCGGAAGTAATGGGTATATCTGGTATGATCAAGAGCAAGGCGGCAATATAATTGCTACCGGTAGTACTTTTGAAACACCAGAGCTTACAGAAGGAAAAACATACTATGTATCAGGAACTTCTAGCCCTATAACTACTGCTGAAGTAGGTATGAAAGAAATAAGTGATGCTTCTGGTAATATACACGGTGGCGGATATTATCTGATATTCGATGCAGAAGAGCCTTTAATGTTAAAAAAAGCAAGAGTTTCTGCACAAGGTGCCGGGAACCGAACTTTACAGCTTCTTGATACTTCTGAACAAGTTTTAGCAACAAAAACTATTAACATACCTGATGGAGAAAGTATTATAGAAATCAATTTAGATATTCCTGCAGGAAACGATTTAAGAATTGGATTTACAGATGGAGCAAACTTATTTAGAAGTAACCAAAATATAAATTATCCGTATCAGGTATCTAATATTATTAGTATTAAGCAAAGTACAGCAACAAGCAACCCACAAGGATTTTATTATTATTTATATGATTGGCAAATCTCTACTTTAGGAGAGTGTGAAACTGATCAAAGAACAGCAGTAACCGTTAATACAATTGATGCTCCAGAAGTACCAGCTATTTCCTTAGATGACGATAAGTTTGAAATCTCAGTAGCCGGTCAATACTCAGCATACCAATGGTATCTGGATGATGTTGCTATAGAAAATGCTACCAATTCTAGTATCATTGTTGAAGAAATAGGTGTGTATACACTAGAAGTATTTAATGCCGCGGGTTGTAGCACTACTTCTGAAGGCCTTCTGATTGAAGCTTTATCCGTAGATACTCCTAATCCAATAGATAATGTAACTATTTATCCTAACCCTGCATACGAAACTCTATTTGTTAACGGGCTTGAAAAAGTTGGTGAAGAAGTATATAGCGTTAGAGTTGTTAATATGCTTGGACAAGTAGTAACAAGTTATAATGGTCCGATAGCTTCAGTAAACACTAAATCTCTGGAAGTTGGTTTATATTTTTTAGTAGTGAATAACAAAATGACTAAGAAATTTATGAAATCTAAATAGAGATCAACGAAACTTTTGAATATAAAAACAGCCGGAAAAATACTTTTCCGGCTGTTTTATGTTTATAAAGGCATAGTTACTCTAACCTGCCATATCAATATCCTTAAGCTTATTCTCTTCAGCTTGTTTAGCTTTTTGCTCTGCATATTCAAAACCCTGTCGCCACCAATTACGCATTAGTTTTTTATTAAACACTAGTGAATTTTCAGTAAGTTTAGATGGTGTGTAATATAAATTTAAAGCTACATCCTTATGAGTAGCTGCTAATTTGCCCAATACTGTATCATGACCTTCTACCTGATCAAGCATATAACTAAATAAATTTACCATTAAAGAAAATGGGTTTTTGCCTAATACTTTTTGATATTCCATATTCTCAGACTCAAGAATAATAGCATCAACTTCTGTTGCTCCTCGTTTTATTGCCTCTCGAATAGGCACCATACAACCAAAGCCGCCATCGGCATATTCACAATTGTTTTTGGTTGCCAAACTCATAAAAGGCACATAATTACAAGATATCCAAATCCAATCACAAAAATCTTCATAAGAGAAATCATTAATTGATTTATATTCTGTCCTGTTTTTGGTTAGATTAGATACAGTAACCACCACATCCTTTACTTGTTTTCGAGCGGCCAAAAAATCTGCTTCAGAAAAGCTCCTACGTATACTCCGTCTTAGGTTTTTACTTTCACCAAATGTTCGTTTTTTCTTTAAAAACTGCCATAACGATGAGAAAAAGTTTATAGATACAAACTCTCTGTTTCCTTTTTTACGAACCACAAACGGGTTAACATTGAAAATAGTTTTTTGGGTAACGTTAGTATAAATATCATATACTCTATCAATATTGCCCAATGCCAGATGTGGAATCAAAAGGCTACCTGTAGAAGTCCCTAGGAAAAGATCATACTCCCTTCCTTGCTCCTGCATCAAATATTGTGCAACACCACCAGCATAAGCTCCTTTACTACCGCCTCCAGAAATTACCAATGCTCTCATACTTATATTATAAAGGATTAGAATTATTTTTTTGCTTGGCAAATTTATAACCATTTGCCCACCATTCCGTCATCTTTTCTTTATCAAAAACTAATGAATTTGTAGTTAATACAGTTGGAGTATAATATAAATCCATAGTTACATCCTTTTGCATAGCATGATACTTACCTATTCTAATATTTTGTACTTCGATTTTATCCATCATAAAATTTACCATATTTGTTATCAAAGAAAAAGGGTTTTTAGTTGGCATACGATTTAGATAATTGACTTCGGTTTCTAAAACAATTACATCTAGCTCTGTGGCTCCTCTCTTAATTGCTTCTTCGATAGGAACCATAGAACCCAAACCTCCATCCACATAATCACAATTATTTTTTCGCACTAAACTCATAAAAGGTGGATAATTACACGATATCCAGATCCAATCTAAAAAATCTTCGTACTCACAATCTTTTAACAACTTGTATTCCACTTCATTTGTAGAAAGATTAGTCACCGTAACAATTACATCTACCGATTCTGATTTTAATATCTCAAAGTCTTCAATAGAAATAGCACTTGCGATTAAATCTCTAAGATTACTACTATCTCCAAAAGATTTTCTTTTCTTTAATAGATTTCGCAATACATTAAAATGATTGATACTGATATTGATATACCCTCTTTTCTTTTTAATAATAAAAGGACAATTACTAAATATTGAAGATTGGTTAACTGATGTATAAAAATGTTTAATTTCTTCAAGTTTGGATAACGCCAAATGAGATACTAAAAGACTTCCTGTAGATGTCCCAAGGAACAAATCATACTTTTTCCCTAAATCATTGATTAAATATTGTGCAACACCTCCTGCAAAGGCTCCTTTACTTCCTCCTCCAGAAATTACTAATGCACGCATAGACGACAGTTATGGGGTTAACTTTTTTTGTAAAAAATCTTGTTGATCCTTCGGCAAACTGTCCTTTAAAACTACATATTTCTTTTTATATTTTTCTTTCTTTAATAAATTATTCAAAATTTTTCTACACGTATCTCTAAATCTCCAGTTATAGTGAGTAGCTCCATCTACAAGATCAGTTAAAGATTGATCAGAAAAAGCGTTCAGGCTTTCTAAATAAGTAAAAGCATTCTCTCTAGTAGTAAAATGGTAATCAGACGAAGTATAACCAGATAATTCATTATAAAACTGCTGATGTTTATCAGTCTGGTAATTTTCTGTACTAAGTGCCAATACCAACCAGAGTATTCGAATATTCTTGTCATTAAAACCTAAAATATCCTTAGTGTCTTCTAAATATTTTTTTCTTTCCTTAGGGAAATTCGCCCAAAGATGATATAATGCAGGCTCTATAGTCGCATAAGAATCATCTTTTAACAAAGATTCATATTGATCCTTGAGGCCTCGAGGAATAGCACTCATCGTATTCGCAATTGCTTGACGAACAAAAATATTATTGGTCTCAAAAGCCTTATCATAAAGTGCTATAGCTTCTTGCGAAGTGTCTCCAGATAATTGGTAAATCACCTCCTGCCCTATATAATCATTTACTGGAAAATCCAATGACTTAGCTAATACTCCCCATTTACCAGCTAGTGGTTGGGTTCGCTCTCCTGCTAAACTCAGGTATTTTTTAATAAACTCAGATTTAGTTAAAATATCCAGTGCTTCCTTGGATGGAAACTTTACATTTTCTAACCATAATTTTCTAAATTCGGACAAATCCTTACCACTAACTTCTTCAGCAATGGCAAAGAAATTATCCGTATTTGCATTTTGGAATTTATGTTTTTCTAGGTAATTATGAATGGTAATCTTAAAACTAGTCTCTCCTATTAAGTTTCTAAGTGCATAAATCGCCCAGGCTCCTCTTTCATAAAAAGTCAGCGAACTTGCATTTGGATTCAATAAAGAAGTAGCATTAGAAGTCTTAGATAATTCTGTGAGCTGTTCTGCACTCTCATATAGTTTATAAAGAAAATAATCTTCTCCAAAAATTTCTTTTTCAGCCAACAGCGCGTAATAAGTTGCAAACCCCTCCTGAAGCCAATGATGCGTCCCTTCGGTCTCTGTTACTAAATTCCCAAACCATTGATGTGCAAGTTCATGAGCATTAATATTGATATAATTTCGATCACTAAATGCAATCTTATCCACTACAAAAGCATCAGAAAAGATAGTAGCACCCGTGTTTTCCATACCTGCATATAAAAAATCCTTTACCGGAATTTGCTTGTAATTTTGCCAAGGATATGCAACACCAATCTCTTTTTCAAAAAAATCAAATATTCGCTTGCTATCTTTATAAGTATACTCTACTTTTTCTTTGTCTTCAGGATAGTAATACATTTCCAAAGGGATTCCACTTGCAGAAGTCTCCACTACTTTTTCGTATTTACCAATTGCAAATGCTACTAAATAACTACTCATGGGCTTTTGCATATCATATTGCCAGCTTTGGATAGAGTCATTTACAGCTTCAACTTTGGTAAGTTTCCCATTGGCAATAACCTCATATCCTTTTTGATAATTGATCGTAAGGTCAAACTCTACTTTTTCATTCATATCATCGAGACTTGGCAGCCAATTAGAAGTATATTTCCCTTGTCCTTGTGTCCAGATCTGATCATTACCTTGATAATCCTTTATAAAATATAATGCTTTTCTTGGTTTAGCTCTATATGTTACAACTACTTCATGGGTAGAATTTATCTTAAAATCTGAAGCTATAAATAGTTTCTTTTTATCATAAGTAAACTCAGGCTTCTTACCATCCAAAAGCACACTTTCTATTTGCATTTGTTGTGCATCTATATAAATGGAGGATTCAGGTTTTAGTATTTTGAAGGTATATCTTACTTTTCCTTTTACAGTTTTGGTTTTAGCAGTAATTTTCACTTCAGCTTTAGCCTTAAGAAAATCCACTGAATCCAATTGCTGCGCCATACTTCCGAAGGAAATACAACATAAAAACACATATAAAATAATTCGCATATTCATTTCTAATCAAATGTTCTGCCAAAATAACGAATTTAACACGGTTATGTGGCAAATTTTGCTTTGAACTATATTTTAATAAATACTATATTCGTTATAATGAATCCGAATATTTTACAAACTCCAATTGATTATCTAAAAGGTGTTGGGCCATCGAGAGCTTCTCTTTTGAGATCAGAATTAGGGATTCATACATATCAAGATCTGGTCAACTTATTTCCGAATAGATATATCGATAAGACGCAATACTACAAAATCAATCAATTACAACGTAATTCTGCAGAAGTGCAAATCATCGGAAAAATTGTACATCTAAAAACTGTAGAACAGAAACGTGGTAAAAGACTAGTTGCTAAATTCATTGATGATACCGGAGAAATGGAATTGGTGTGGTTTAGAGGCCATAAATGGATTAGAGACAATCTAAAGTTAAATACTACTTATGTGATTTTTGGGAAAACCAAATATTATAATGGCTTTAGTATGCCACATCCGGAGATGGAACTGCTATCTGAACATGAACAAAATCTGAGAACTGCGATGCAACCGGTCTACCCATCTACAGAAAAGCTTTCTAATAAAGGAGTCACCAATCGAGTGGTGATGAAAATGATGCAACAACTGTTTGTAGAAACCAAAGTCAGGTTTTATGATACGCTTTCTTCTGAAATTCTAGAAGAATTAAAATTAATTTCTAAAAGCGAAGCTGTTTTTAATATTCATTTTCCGAAGAGCCAGGATTTATTATCAAAAGCTCAATTCAGGCTAAAATTCGAAGAGTTATTTTATATTCAATTACAGCTTATTACCAAAAAGCTAATTCGAAAACAAAAGATCAAAGGCTTCCCATTTACAGAAGTTGGAGAATACTTCAATAATTTTTATAAAAATCATTTACCCTTTGAACTCACTAATGCTCAGAAACGTGTTATTAAAGAAATACGCAATGATATTGGCAGCAGTGCCCAGATGAATCGATTACTACAAGGAGATGTAGGCTCTGGTAAAACAATTGTGGGATTAATGACGATGTTATTGGCTATAGATAATGATTTTCAGGCATGTTTAATGGCTCCCACTGCAATTCTGGCAAATCAGCATTACATGGGAATAACAGAACTTACTAAAGATCTGGATATTAATGTAAAATTATTAATGGGAAGTTCTACTGCAAAAGAACGTCGTGAAATCCATCAGGAATTAGAAGAAGGAACATTACATATTTTGATAGGCACCCATGCGATACTAGAAGATAAAGTAAAATTTAAAAATCTTGGATTAGCAATTATTGATGAACAACATCGATTTGGCGTAGCTCAACGTGCTAAACTTTGGCATAAAAATACCTATCCTCCACATATTTTAGTAATGACAGCAACACCAATACCCAGAACATTAGCTATGAGTTTATATGGTGATCTGGATATCTCGATCATCGATGAATTACCACCTGGTCGTAAAGCTATTAAGACGGTACACAGATATGACAGTAATCGTCTAAAAGTATTTAAGTTCATCGCAGATGAAATCAAAAAAGGACGACAAATCTATATTGTATATCCTTTAATACAGGAATCCGAAGCTATGGATTATAAAGATTTGATGGATGGCTATGAAAGCATTGCTCGTTCCTTCCCTGCTCCTGAATATCAAATTTCTATTGTGCACGGTAAAATGAAACCTGCTGATAAAGATTATGAGATGGAACGTTTTGTAAAAGGTGAAACTCAGATTATGGTTGCTACAACCGTAATCGAAGTAGGTGTCAATGTTCCTAATGCTAGTGTTATGATTATAGAAAGTGCTGAACGTTTTGGACTATCACAATTACATCAATTAAGAGGGCGCGTGGGTCGTGGTGCCGAGCAAAGTTTTTGTATTCTAATGACTAGTCATAAACTTTCTGCGGATAGTAAAACCAGACTAGAAACGATGGTGCGTACCAATGATGGGTTTGATATTGCAGAAGTTGACTTAAAACTAAGAGGGCCAGGTGATATTATGGGAACACAACAAAGTGGTGTATTAAATCTAAAAATCGCTGATATTGTTAGAGATAATGATATACTCAAAACAGCAAGACACTATGCAATGAAAATTTTAAGCGAAGACCCTTCTCTAGCTAAAGAAAAGAATAAAGTATTACTGTATACATATCAGCAATTAGCAAAACACAAGAATATCTGGAATTATATTAGCTAGATTATAAAAATTAATTAATAATCTTCCTTTCTTACCGCATACACTAACTCATCCTCATATTCTCCAAACTTAAAAAACGTTTTTTCAAATCTGGCTTCCAGTTTAAAACCTGTTTTCTCTAATACTTTTTGTGATCCAATATTACTTCCGTATGGCCTTGCAAAAATTCTATTAATATCAATCTTTGCAAAACCATAATCTATTATCTCTTTTATAGCTTGAGTCATAATCCCTCTGCCCCAAAAAGGTTCTGCCAACCAATATCCCAACTCAGCATTCTTACATTCTACATCAGTGTGAGGATGTAAACCAATTCCACCACAGACTTCACCATTAATTTCGATGGCAAAAATATGTGCAGTTTTATCTTCTAGGGTATAATTTATAAAACGTACACCATCCTCTTCTGTATATGGATACGGAAATTTATTAGTTAAGTTTCTCGCTATTTTATAATTATTAGCATAAACAACTAAGTTTTCCAGATCATCCATTTTCCAAGGTCTTAGAACCAATTCCATATCTGTGAGTATTACTTTTACGAACAATTAAGCACAAAATTAGTCTTAATCTAATTCAAAAAAATAGATGAAAGTAGAATTTATATCATATTCAATATAATAAGATATTATTATTGATTTCCTAAAAGGTTCTGTTCTTGTTGTTCCATAAAAAATTTATTTCCTTGCCAAATAGGAACTTTAATTTTCGGATGTAAAGGCACTGATGATTCATCAGAAATTTCATGTGGCCTATTAAAGATCTTAGAAGTTTCAAGATATGTTTTGCTAATAAAAACTGATGTCCCTGAATACACACCTCTCAATCTACTTTGTAACACTTCTTTTTTCTCTCTTAAGATTGCTACATTAGTGTTTTTATTATTGAGCTCATATAACAAATTTCTATATTGTTTCTGAATATCTAACAACTCTATAGCTGATTCTTTATGTTTTCTGATAACAGTACTAAAATTAAACCTTTGCACATATAAGTTAAAAACAAATAGCATTACAGAAACTCCAAAAACAATAACGCCTAAATTAAAATCATCAGTATTTCCTATAATCATCAGACCTATTACAATCATGGTTGCAAAAAACACCTGAGTAGCCTTACTTATATATCCTTTTTGCCTAAGTATATTAGCGCATTTCAATTCTGCCTTATGAAAACGTTCTACTTTTTGACACAGCTTTTTTATCTGGTTTTCTAACAATATAGATTCTGGAAATTTATTACCAAATATTTCTCGCCATTTTTGTCTTGACTTCCAGTATTTATTTTTTCGTTGCAGATCGATTGCATTTTTTGTGTTATAATAAGCTACTATTGCCTTGTACCTAAAATTTTCAACGTTTTTTATTACTCGTCCACTACCTAAAACTTCCCAAGAAATCTTAGAAGGCTTTTGGTTTTTTAAATATTCAAAAAACTCCACACACATTAAATCATAATTTTTATAATGACAATTTCTATGCTGCCATTGCATCAAAAAATCATAAGCAAATGTATCCAGAAGGACATCTTTAATTGGTACATTGCAATTCCTTTTCCAGGAATGAATCATTTTACACAACTGTTGTAGATTATTGTTTGTTATTTGATTACCCAGATTAATAGCTTTCACTTCTGATATTGGATCAAACATCTTCCAACTGCCTCCAGAACTTAGATCTGCCTTTAGATAAACTTCGCGTTTATCTCTAAAAACTGGTAATACATGAATCTTAAGTTTATCAGAAAAAATGACCGCAACGGTATTTTTTTCCTTATCAACCACTGCACTAGGGTAAATTTCTGAAATACGCTCTCTAACGTCATTAAGAAAAGCGGACTGAACGTTTGTTCCATAGCTTTCTACTTTCTGCTTTAAAGCAATGGGCATTTCAAACATCATTTCTACTTCGTTTGCCCACGAGTTTACAGTCCGCCTTCCATAACTTCCAATATATATTCCACCATAAGTAGAATTCAAATTCCAATATACCTTATTCAATTTTTCGCATATAGAATTAAACCTAAGAGAAATTATAGCCTGTTTCTCTTCTGAAATGGTCAAGTTGTCACAAAACGTATTAAAATTTGCAGATACACTCATAACTAATTTTTCTTTTTCATAGCATTCTTTTTACATTATCGGTAATCAAATCTGTATTCATAGGTATGTATACAAATTGATTTTAGTAAGATAAATTACTGTGAATATTCTTACAGTTTTAATGAGTTTTAAGAGTGTTGTGCGAAAGGATAAAAAACGTAAGAAAAAAGCTTCATAACTATTATGTTTCAACTTATGTTTTTTTAATCTTAATGTTAAAATATTTTATGATTTATCGCGCATTACAAATCATAAATACAAGATGTAATTTTAAGTAAAATCATATAGTAATAATTATATTTATTAATACATAAAAAGCTACATCTCTTAAGCCTGAAACTAATTTACAAACAAACTACAGATTTTCATTGTGGTTTTACCGTAATAATAAAAGGGATATATCCCCTATACTCTTTAACATATAAAGCAAAGTGATGATTATATCTTAAAAATGGGGAAAATTACACCTAATTTTAAAATGAAATATTTATTAGAAAGAACTAGTTAAAAACAACAAAAACATCGATAAAGTGTAATTTTGACTAGGAAAAAAGAAGAAAAACTATTTCATTTTATATTATTTTTACTTAAAAACCTCATGAAAAATTATGGTTTTCTTCCAATTCCTTCTTGCAAGATTAAAAAAGTGTAAATATTTTGTTAAAAAAATCCACTATTAATAACTTGCCTGGTGTACTAAAAATTGAAAGTACCAAACTTTAGAAAACAAAAAACGCCACTCTAAATAAGTGACGTTTATAAATACTTTTATTTTACTACTTTTTTGTAAACTTTTTAGTCATTGTCTGTCCATTTTTGGATAAGGAAATAAAATATAATCCAGAAGGTAAAGTATTTAATGATATTGTATCATTTGTTAATTTTCCTTCCTTAATAATCTGCCCTATACGATTTATAACTTTATAAGATACATTATCAGTATCTTTCATCTTAATAAAAAGATTATTTCGTACTGGGTTAGGGTAATGATAAAATAGTGATATGTTTTGTTCTATGTTTTTATTCAAAACATTTTGTGAAACATTTTTTGCAGAGGAACCTACACAGAAATTTTTATTGTCTTGTGATCCAAAAGCTCCTCCTGAAGCTAAAACGTCACCATTTCCAGTATCTGTTAGTGCATAAGAACCATTACCATAAGTACAGCAAATACCATCTCCATAGGCATCATTAACTATTAATGTATAACAACCTGTATCTAAAGTTCTAGATAAATTAATTGTGGAACCATCGGCCTGAGAACCATAAGTTCCTCCTGAGTATATGATTTGATTACTATCATTCCTTATCTCCCAACTCGTTTCCTCAGGATAATTATCAAATGTAATTCTGAGATTTACATCACTACTTCCTCCACCGCTGGAAGTAGAAAGATCTATAGTATCTACGGCCATATCCCCCTGCCAGGTAGTTCCGGTTATACCATTAAAACGTAGTTGTATTTTTTCACCTAAATAACTCGTTAAATTAATACTTGCTGTTTTCCAGGAATTATTTTGATTACCAGACTTACTCCATATAGATGTCCAGGTAGTACCATCCAAACTTAACTCTAAAGCTAAACTCCCCATATTAGAAGCACCATACATATGATATTTAAAAGAAAATGTAGCTTGAGAAGCATTAGTAAGATCAAAACAAGGAGAATACAATATCGCTCTTTTATTAGAATAGTTTGGGCTAGAAGACTCCATATACATATAGTAGGAACCTAAAGAGGCAGAACTTGGGCCTGTATTGTTTGATGGTGTTGCTCCTGAACGTCTTATCCAATCAAAATCATCTGATGATCCAGATTGTACCCATCCTCCAAAACCACTTTCTAAACCTTCTGTATAAGGAAATGAAGTAATAGTAGTATTACAAAGCGTATTTCCTCCACCAGAGTTATTTTCTGTAGTTACACTAATCGTATTACTTAGTATAGATAAATTACCAGCAGCATCTTTTGCTCTAACATAAAATGAATATGTTGTATTAGCTGATAAACCGGAAACATTGTAATTAGTACTAGTAACCGAAGTCAATAGCGAATTGTTTCTGTACACATTATAACCGGTTACACCTACATTATCTGTAGACACCTCCCAAGATAACTGTGTGGTCGTCTGAGTTGTACTAGAAGCTACTAAATTACCAGGACTGGTTGGGGCTTGAGTATCACTACCTCCACCTGTATTACCAAATCTATCTTCTGCCTGGGGTCCTCCCCAAATTTGTGTGGCAAAAGCCGGATTATCGATAAATGGATTTCTATTACCCTGGATGTTTTCTAGAAGTGGATTTCTTTGTAATTCTAATTGCGAAACAGGATCTTCCACGTTCCATTCTAGGAATAACTGAAGCATATTGCTATCACTTGTAGTTGCAGCTCCTATACCAACATTAGTTGGTAAACATTGATTACCATATCGAATGTACATATACATCATCATTCTGGCAATATCACCTTTAAATTCATCACCAGGATACCAATGTCCCTGGGCGGTAGCTCCAGAATTACCTGATCCATCAGCAAATTTTCTATTCCCACGAGAAGAATTCCTGCTGACATCAGACGGTCTTAAATGATGCGCATCTGCTCCAGGTCCTGATGTACCTAGATTAGGGTTTCCTAACGATTTTGGATATGTATGTTCACGATTCCAATCCGTAGTACCTCCTCCATTATTGTTTACTCCCCTCGTCCTATCAGTATTAGAGTTTCCATCGGTATCATTATAACCATAAATCAAAATCACCCTGGATGAATTAGTCGGATCTAAATCCGTTTGCTTTAGAGCATCCCAAACCCCGGGAGTATACGATAAAAAAGTAGTATGAGTATTTGTTACTTTGGTAGCTAGTTCATTCTGCAAAGCCTGCCCGGATAAAGTTAAGTTAACATCGTTGTAATACGTTGGCACCTGACTAAATCCAAAAGCAGAAATAGTCAATACCACGCCTAGTAGTATTTTTTTCATTGTGTTGTGAGTTAGTATTATAAAACGAGTTCTAAGCTATAAGTATTTTAACAAACTTGCTAGTCCCCAATGTTACCAAATCGTTACCTAGACTGTTGATAACCTGATATTTATATCAAAAAAAACTTGTAAATCATTAAAAAACAACTTATTACAAAATTAAAAAACAGTTAATAAGTTATTTCTTACGTAACTGTAAGAAATATACTCCTTTGATTGTAAGGTGAAGATTGGAATTTTCCAAAATCAAGGTATTTACCTTAATAATTATATGTTTTTCACATAGTTACAATACATAATTTTAAACTAAATTTAAGTACTAACTTAAATATATTACACAAAATGAAAAAAATCTTAAAACTTGAAGGAGTTCAAAAGTTAAGCAGAGCAGAACAGGGAACTATTAAGGGAGCAGGAATATCTATCTCTTGCTGCCCGAATGGAAGAGGGTGTCAAATTAGTTACCCTGGCGGAAGCTTCTGCGAAGCTGGCTATTGTGATCGATATAGACCTTGGATTTGTATTCTTGCTTAAGAAACATTAAATTTTAAAGTAAAAGAATGGCAAGCTGTATTAGCTTGCCATTTTATATGCTCTTAAACCACTAAAACCGCAATTGTTTAACGTGTTTTACATATATGATTTACAATATTTTGAGTTAAATTTAAGTATCAACTTAAATATTCGCACATATGAAGAAAATTTTAGATTTAGCTGGAATTCAAAAATTAACCAAAGAGCAACAAAAGCAAGTCAAAGGAGCTTCATTTAGAGCTACTTGTTGCCCAAGCAGAAGCGGTTGCCTGATCAGTTTTGGAGGACAAAGTTTCTGCGAACCAGGTTACTGTGACCGATGGGGGCGTTGTATCTTTGCTTAAAACTATTAGAAGTCTGAGAAGTTAATTAACAATTACAAAAGAGTTGGATTTAATGCATCTAATGGGCTAGAGGAATTATTTTCTGACCCCTAGAATTGAAAAATTAGCTTTTCAGCTTCTTTATATATATAATTTGTAAGATTGTTTTGCTATTTCCAGCTCTTCATTGGTAGGAATGACTACAATATTCACTTTAGAAGAAGATGTACTTATATCTCTGATCTCTTTAGAACGAATTGAATTCTTTTCTTTATCCAATTCAACACCGAAAAATTCCATATCAGTACACACCATTTTTCTTATCACATCAGAGTTCTCACCTATTCCAGCTGTAAATACAATAGCATCCAATCCATTCATGACTGCGGTATAAGAACCTATGAACTTCTTAATTCGATAAGCGTTCATTTGCAAAGCTAATAAGCAGTCGTTGTTTCCTTTTTCTGCTTCGGCTTCTATATCCCGTAAATCACTATACCCGGTAAGTCCAAGCATTCCACTTTCTTTCTGTAACAAGGTATTTACCTCATCTAACGAGTACCCAAGTGAGTTTACCATATAAAATATTACGGCCGGATCAATATCACCTGAACGAGTACCCATAATCAGACCATTCATAGGAGCAAATCCCAAGGTATGATCTATACTCTTTCCATCTTTTACAGCAGTCATACTACAACCATTACCCAAATGTATCGAGATAATCTTGGAGCTTTCTTTACCTAAAAATTCAATTGCTTTTTCAGAAACATATTTATGACTAGTTCCATGAAAACCATATACTCTGATATTATTTTCATCCAAAAACCTATTAGGAATGGCATATTTATAAGCTTCAACAGGTATAGTTTGATGAAAAGCAGTATCGAATACCGCTACTTGTTTCGCCTGAGGAAAAATTTCTTCGGCTACCAAAATACCTTGGAGATTAGCAGGGTTGTGCAATGGTGCCAGAGCAGAAAGCTTATCAATTTTTTGTTTTACTTCAGAAGTGACTTCTACTGTTTTAGAAAAAGTACTGCCGCCGTGTACCACTCTATGCCCAACTACTTGGATCTCTGAAGCGGATTGTATTACTCCTACTTCTTTACTCATTAAATATTTTGCGATAAGCTGTAAACCAACCTTATGAGTATTAATACTTGTTACTTCTTCAATTTTATGATCATCAGTTTTATAAGTAATTACGGCATTTTCTAAACCGATGCGTTCTACCAAACCGGTACAAATAACTTTTGCTTCGGGCATTTGGAATAATTGAAACTTAATAGATGAACTACCTGAGTTTAATACTAGTATTTGCATATATTTATAATAAGAATATAGGTAAGAGAATAAAGATAAAAAGATGTTTAACCTTTTACTGTATGCTCTGTTTTCTTTAATTTATTTTATTTTATAAACCCTGTGCTTGAATCGCTGTAATAATAACTGTATTATAAACATCATCTACCGTACACCCTCTACTCAAGTCATTCACAGGTTTATTCAATCCTTGTAACATAGGTCCAATGGCTAGTGCTCCTGTCTCTCGCTGAACAGCTTTGTATGTATTGTTTCCAGTATTCAGATCCGGAAATATCAACACACTCGCCTGACCGGCAACTTCAGAATCCGGTAATTTGCTTTTACCAACTTTCATATCTACAGCTGCATCGTATTGTATTGGTCCTTCAATCTTAAGCTCAGGCTGTTTTTCTTTTACAATTGCCGTTGCAGATCTCACAATGTCTACATCTGCTCCTTTACCAGAAGTCCCAGAAGAATAAGATAACATAGCTACTTTAGGCTCAATACCAAAAGCTGCTGCCGAATGTGCCGATGACATCGCAATCTCTGCTAACTGCTCGGCATTAGGATTCGGGTTTATTGCACAATCACCAAATACAGAAACTCTATCCTCCAAACACATAAAAAACACTGAAGACACTACTTTTACTCCAGGTTTGGTCTTGATAAACTGTAATGCTGGGCGAATAGTATGCTGTGTGGTATGTATTGCACCAGAAACCATCCCGTCGGCATGGCCTTTATAAATCATCATTGTACCAAAATAGGATACATCAGCCATCATATCCTTTGCCATATCCAGATTTACATTTTTATGTTTTCGTAATTCATAAAATGTCTGTACATAATCATCAAAGTGTTCGGATTCAGTAGGAAAAACGATATTGACTTTATCAAAATCAATCGGAATGTCCAACTTGGTAGCCTTATTTTTGATTTTAGTTTCGTTTCCGATTAAAGTAATATCCACTACATCAGTTGCAATCAATCTGGATGTTGCTCTCAGAATTCTTTCATCAGAACCTTCGGGCAATACAATATGTTTTTTATGCTGTAATGCACGTCGCAATAATTTATATTGAAACATACTAGGTGTAATACCATCTGTTTTAAAAGTAACCAACTTTTCTGCTAAAGCATCTTCATTTACATACTTTTCAAAAGTGCTTATCGATGTAATAATCTTTTGTGGATTATCTGCGTATATTTTAGACTTGATTGCTCCAATCCTATTGGTAATCGAAAATGTTCCTGAATTTACAGAAATAATAGGGAATGACAGCGAAACACCTTCTATCAGCTTAAGAATAGATTCCTCAGGAATAATTCCGCCAGTGAGGATAATCCCGGAAATTTTCGGGTAATTATTAGATATATTGGCTTGTAATACTCCAAGAATGATATCTGCTCGATCTCCTGGTGTGATAACTAAACTATTATCTTTAAGGTGGGTAAGATAGTTACGCAGCTGCATCGCGCCAACTCCAAAGCTCCCTGCCTGGTTATTCAAAAATTCCTTGCCAAAAAGTACTTTACCATCTAACTCTTTTACAATTTCTTTGATTGTAGGATTACTTAAAGCATCTACCTTAGGAATAATGATTTGTTCTACTCCATTGTCAAAACTCATTTCGAGTGCTGCTCTTAATTTTTCTTCGCAACCCTCATTAACCTTATTGCTTACTAGAGCAAGCACATCAACATCCTTTCCATGAAAAGTATCGTAAGCCAATTTAATATTACCCACAATTTCTTCATTCGTTTCGTCTGTGCCACTTGCAACTATAACTGCGGGTATTCCAAGGTTTTTAGCTATAATAACATTGATATCGAACTCTATGATACTGCCTTCATCAGAAAAATCTGTTCCTTCTACAAGGATGAAATCAAACTTTTCTTCCAGGTTTTTATATTTCTGAATGATTATATCAATAACCTGATTTGATTTACCTTCGTTATATTTCTGAAGCACTTCACTTCTGGTAAAAGCAAAAGCGTTTTTGAAATTAATATCTAATTCAAAATGTGAAATTACTGTATTAATATGATTATCAACTTCTCCTTCTTTGGGATCATCAATAATAGGTCTGAAGTACCCGACCTTAGCAACCTTACCCAGGAGCATTCTCATCATTCCTAAAACGACAAGTGATTTACCACTATTAGGTTCTATAGTAGCAATATAAACGGCTTTACTCATGTATATAAATTTGGTGATGCAAAGATACAGTAATAAGAAATATTGACTATATGATATTGGTCATAAAAGAGTCGTTATAAAGTACACTAAAAATATTAACCTTTATATTCTCATATTCATAACAAAAGGGTTTAGAAATTTTCTAAACCCTTTTGTTATCTTAAAACTTTAGCGAATTTTATAAATAAAGCTGACTTTATATATATTATTCAGCTGCTAGATAAGTTCAACTTATTATTTTGAATGCACCAGGTTAGAGCAGATTTTCAAAACTAAAATCATATTGTTATGGATCCCGTTCTACAACGGAATAAGTTCAACTTACTATTTTGAATGTTCCGCCTTAGAGCGGATTTTCAAAATAGAGTTTCACTTACTTAATTTATATCCTCTCCTTTTTTAAGTTTCTCTAACTCACCAGATAATCTTCCTTTAAATCTTTCCGGAGCATTATTCATAGCTACATTAATAGATTTAATGGCATTTTTATAATCTCCGGTTGCAGAATATGCTCTAGCCAATCCATAATTAGAAGGCCAAGCCCCATTATTAACTTTTACATTATTTTTTAAAACCTCTAATGCCTTGTCTTTTTGTCCTTGACCAATAAGGCCATTTCCTAATTGAAATACCTGAGTTGCATTACCGAGCTTTGCAGCCTTATCTACTAGAACCATGGCTTCATTTATTTTTCCTTGTTTTGCCAGGATCTGTGACTTTAAAGAAAGATTTCCAAAGGTTTCTTTGCTAAAAAAATTACCAGTTATAGAACCATTCACCCATTCTAGTGCCTGATCTAATTCTCCAGCATTAAAAGCATAATTGGCTGCATTGTCCCAATTAGATTGTGTAAAACCCTTATTACCTCTGAGGTCATTTTTAATTCCTGTCATTACAATATTTTTCACATCAACTTCAATATTAAAAGGAATTTCTTTTTTCTCCCATCGCAGCACTGCTACTGTGCTATTAGCTTCATAAGAAGGAAATAAAAAAGTTAACGTTTCTGTATGCGGTACTTCTTTGGTCTTAACATCTACTCGTAAAGCATCTTCTTTTTGATCATAAAAATAACTCCCCCAGGAGGTGGCATTTTTGGAAAATATTACTGTGGCTCCGCCATCTTCTTTAACCGCAACATGCAAACCATATATACCTGCTTTAATATCTTTTCCTTCTACTTTTACATCATGGGTAAACTTTATAGTGGAGTTATTATTTGCTCCAGCTCTCCAAGGTGCTGCGGTTGCTGTTCCAAATCCAAGGTTGTTATATCCATAAGGAACCAATTTGCCCCAGATTTCGCGATCTTTTACGCTTGGCCTACCATAATCTATGGTTATGTCTGTAATTCCAACACGCTGAGTAACCTGAGCACGCTGACTTCCTTCGGGTGTTTGGAGCTGAGCATTTGTGTGAGACGTTAACAACATCATTGCGGCGGCAATGCATGTTGTAATTAATTGGGATTGCTTCATGACTAACTGTTTTTGATTAATTACTATCACTATATAGGCAAAGTAGAGTTCTGCCCTTAACAATATTAAGCGGTAATTATCAATCCTAGTGTTACCGTAGTGTTAAACTACTACCTAAAGTCACAATTGATTGTTAATCAACATTATTCATTTAACAGCTGATTAACAAAACTTTCAAAATCTTTCTTGAAATCTAAATATTTCTGCCCCGTAGCCGGACCATTAAAACCTGTGTGAATTTTACGGACTTCTCCTTTTTTATCAATAAAAATAGTAGTTGGGTATGATAACACATGATTTAACATTGGAAGTTTTTCCTGAGCTTTTTGTTTATTAGAAGTACCGAATTGAGCCAGTAGAATTGGATAATCTACTTTTAATTTTTTCTTTAATCTTTCTATAGACTTAAAAGCTTTTTCTTTAGTCTTTGCATATTCAAAAGCTAAGGACACAATCTCTACATTTTTGTTTTTATTACGATTATAGAAATCCACATAATATTTAGTTTCATCCATACAATTAGGACACCAAGTCCCCATAATCTGAACTAACACCACCTTATCTTTAAACCTCTCATCATCTAAAGATATCATATTACCTGCCATATCAGAAAAGTTAAATGCTAACTTATCATATCCTTCTTTTATAAATGTAAAAGAATCAGCAGCAGGAAGTACATAATTCTCATTGCGTTTTGCCACAAAAGGCTCTTTCCAATGATTACCTGAATAAAAATATCCATTGATAATACTATCTGTAACCTTAGCAGTAAACAAAAAGGCATGCGCTCCATCAAATGTAGATAATTTCAGTTCGTCATTATTCATAACGCCTTCCAGATAACGATAGTCTCCTGTAGTGGTTCTAAAGGTCCCTGTCACTACATTACCAGTTTGTTTAAAAATGCCTTTTGCGATATACCTATCTTCTTCATTATTGGGGCTAAAAACTGTTTCCCAATTACCAGTAATTTTATATTTAGCTCTTGAAGTTACCTCAAACCTATCTTGTTCTCCATACTTTGCTTCAAAAGGCACTACTCTATCAAGACTTTCTTTGATAAAGCTACCAGAGATGGTTAATGAATCCACAAACTTACCCGCTACATAGCCTTCAAAAACAGGAAACTTGATCGTAATAGAATCTCCGTTAATCTCCACCTCATCAACATCAATCTCTTCTTCTGCGTTGAAAATCTTTAACGTTTGATCGTCCATTACTTCAAATAAAAATGGTAATTGTTCATTATCCTGAACCTCTAAAGTAGCACGCCAAGGACCACTTTTAAAATCTAAATCAATCCTTTTATTATCTTCTTTACAGGAAACAAAAGTGATAAACACTAATAATATGAGAAAGCTATTTTTTTTCATTACCAAAGTTTTAAAATAAAAAGTCCGGTAAGGTACTCAAAACTTACCGGACTTTTTAAAATTAAAATTTGTAAAATCTTAGACAAGATAGTACTCTAGTTCATTTGGTTTTATTTATTACCGCCTTTTTTTCTTAACTCGGCTTCAGATTGTTTAATTTTTTCTTCAGTTTCTGCAATTTCTGCTTCTTTTCTCTTTATTTCTTCTGGAGTTCTTGGAGGCATTCCACCTTGTTTTTTAACTTCTTCACGTGATAAGGATTTATTAACTATCCCTCCTTGTTTAGCAATGGCCAGAAGTTCTTTTTCTCTTGCTAGGTTTTTCTTGGCCTCTTCCAGTCTTATTCTATTTTTTTCTGCTTTTGTCATCTCCACTTCCTTTGTATTTTGTACAGTTTCTTCCTGTGCAAAAATTCCTTGATGTCCAAAAGAAAAGGCCACAACTAAGATAAATGCTAGTCTGATCGATTTCATGTTTTCAACTTTTTAATTAATATTCAATGTAGTTTTGGGTAAATAGTATATCAATAATACAAATGCAAAATTAATAATAAAATAAATATACACTTTTTTATTGAAGATAAGGTCTTTTTACTATTTGTAACCTCTACCCAATATATTATCTTTACCGGCTCAATTTAGAAAGATCACAGATGAAAATTTCATATAACTGGCTAAAACAATTTATTAACCTCGACTGGGACGCAGAAAAAACAGGAGAATTACTTACTGATTTAGGGTTGGAAGTAGAAGGAATTGAAACGTATCAAAGTATAAAAGGTGGTTTAGAAGGTGTAGTTGTAGGACAAGTATTAAGCTGCGAAAAACATCCTAATGCAGATAAGCTAAAGGTTACTAAAGTTGATTTAGGAAATGGCGAGCCGGTTCCGATCGTTTGTGGTGCTCCTAATGTTGCCGCTGGACAGAAAGTTCCTGTGGCTACTATAGGCACAAAACTATATGATGCTGAGGGAAAAGAATGGAAGATCAAAAAAGGTAAAATTCGCGGAGAAGAGAGTCACGGGATGATCTGTGCAGAAGATGAATTGGGCCTAGGAAATAGTCACGACGGGATTATGATTCTAGATGCTGATCTTGCAGTAGGAACTCCAGCTGCCGAAATCTTCGATATCGAAAATGATCACATTTTTGAAATCGGGCTTACACCAAATCGTGCTGATGCAATGAGTCACTGGGGAACTGCTCGTGATCTTAAAGCTGGTCTTCTACAGAAAGATATTAATATGGAATTAATCACTCCTTCTGTTAGTAATTTTAATGTAGAAAACAGATTACATAAAATTGATATCGAGGTAGAAAACTCAGAACTTGCACCAAGATACTGTGGTGTAACTATTTCCGGAGTAAAAGTAGATGAATCTCCCACATGGTTACAACACAGACTTAAAGCAATCGGAATTACTCCAAAGAATAATGTAGTTGATATCACAAATTATGTACTGCACGAGTTAGGACAACCATTACACGCTTTTGATGCAGATTATATTGAAGGCAACAAAATAGAGGTCAAAACACTAGCTTCAGGTACTAAGTTTACTACCCTAGATGAACTAGAACGTGAATTACACAAGGAAGATCTGATGATCTGTGATGCTAAAAAACCACTGTGTATTGCAGGTGTATTTGGCGGAATGAATTCAGGAGTTACAGAAAAAACAACTTCGATCTTCTTAGAATCAGCATATTTCAATCCGGTTAGTGTTCGTAAAACGGCTAAACGACATGGACTTAATACAGACGCCTCATTTAGATTCGAACGCGGAATAGATCCTAATATTACAGAATATGCTTTAAAAAGAGCTGCTCTTCTCATAAAAGAAATAGCTGGAGGACATGTATCAAGTGAGATTACGGATATTTATCCTAAAAAGATTGAGGATTTCCAGGTGTTTTTATCTTTTGAAAATACTAAAAAACTCATTGGTGAAGAGCTACCACAAGATACTATAAAGAATATCCTGACTTCTTTAGATATAAAAATCAATAGCTTTACTGAACTCGGTGTGGGGTTAACAATTCCGGCTTATCGCAATGATGTCCAACGAGAAGCTGATGTTATAGAAGAAATTCTTAGAGTGTATGGATATAACAATATTGGTTTTACTCAAAAGTTAAATGCTTCTATAGCTAATATTGATAAGTTTTCTGACAATAACGTTCAGAATACCATCTCTAATCAATTGGTTGGTCAAGGGTTTAATGAAATGATGGCAAATTCATTAACTAGTCCTGAGTATATAAACTTAAGCGAACAGCTTAAAACTGAAAACAATGTAGAAATGCTAAATCCTTTAAGTAATGATTTAGCAGTTATGAGACAATCTATGCTATTTTCAGGTTTAGAAGCAGTTTCCTATAATATCAATAGAAAACGTGCTGATCTTAAATTATTTGAATTTGGAAAGACCTATCATCAATACAATAGTGAAAGAATAGAAAACAAACACCTAAGTATTATTACCTCTGGAAACAGAGCAAAAGAAAGCTGGAAAACAACTCAACAATCTAGCGATTTCTTTTACCTGAAAGGTATTGTTATGACAATTTTAGAGCGCTTAGGCTTAAAGAAACTAAAAACTTCTCCTATCAAAAACGACTTGTTTTCTGAAGGAATATCCCTGAGCCTTGGTAAAACTAAACTTGTTGATTTTGGAATTGTAAAGAAATCTGTTCTAAAGCATTTTTCCATATCACAAGAGGTATTATACGCAGATTTCAATTGGGATAATGTTTTAGAATACGCTAAACATAATAAAGTAAAATATAAAGATATACCCAAATTCCCAGAAGTACGTCGAGATTTTGCTTTGTTACTAGATAATGCTATAAGTTTTGAAGAAATTCATATGATCGCTAAGCAAACAGAAAAGCAATTACTAAAAGAAATTAGCTTGTTTGATGTTTATCAAGGTAAGAATTTACCTGATGGTAAAAAATCTTACGCAGTGAGTTTTACGCTTCAGGATGAAAATAAAACACTTACTGACAAACAAATCGACAAGATCATGAATAAGCTTCAGCACAATTTTGAAAACAAACTAGGTGCTGAATTAAGATAGCATATATAGCTTTAAACAATAATTGCAAAAAATGCCTTTGATAATTTCAAAGGCATTTTTTATTCTAATTCCTTAATTATCTGCATTAAACAATTCTTAAATTAAATAGACTCATTTGTTTTGCATTTAATTTTATTGCACATTTGCAAAAGTTAAAAAAATCTTAACAAAACCCTAAATCGAACTATGAAAAAAATCTACCTAATAGTCATATTATGCATGGCTTCAATTCTATCTGTTGTTTCTCAGCAAAAATTATGGGAAGTTGATTTAAAAGAAACTTTGTATGAAGTTGGATGGATCAAACAAGCAAATGATGGAACCATAATTGCTTCCGGAGCTAAAGGACTTGTAGGTCTAAATAATATTACTGGAGAAACCATCTGGCACAATAAGGAACTAAAAGCGATAGATAAGAATACTTTTTTAAATATTGATGGTTTGCCTCTTTTCTACATAGAATATGTATCCATAGGAGGAAAAACTCGTGGATTGATTCTTAATTCCAGTAATGGAAATATTGTATTTGATACCAAAGACGATGGTTACAAAATCAGAAATTTTTCATTAATGCCTGATAAAGGAATGATCCTATTCGAATTGGTAAAAGGTAAAGAAAGAAATCTAATGTCATTCAGTCTCAAAACCTGGCAAAAAAACTGGATCACTCCACTTGGAGAAACTAAAGGTTTACTGGAAAAGTTCGGACAATCATCTTTTATACATCACGGCCCATATTTTAATAAGGAAAATAATATTATAGTAGGCCTTAAAGAAGATATTTATGCTTTAAATATCAATTCTGGAGAAGTAGTATGGCATCATAAGGCAGATAAAAAAATCAAAGCTTTGGTATATTCTGATATCAATAACAGTTTATACCTAGGTATTAGAAAATCTAAAGTGTTAACTGTTCTTAATCCGTCTAATGGAGAAGACATTACTCCAGGAAAGCTAAAACTAAGAGGCACACTAATTGATGTTAGACCAGATGACAAAAACAATTTAATTTTGGTTGAAACTGAAGGTTTTAACATCATTGATCCACAAACCAACGAATTTAAATGGAAAAAAAGTTTTAAAATTGAGTTCTTGGATGAAGTTATTCCTCATGAAAAAGGAATGATCGCCATTGGTAAAGATGAAAAAGATGGAACTATTGCTCTAGTAAATGATGCAGGTGAAAAAGTATGGAGAAGTAAAGTAAAAGGATATTCTTATTATGTAACACCTACAAACAAAGGAGTTATGTATGTGTCCACAGAGAGATCAAACATCTTAGATTTTGAAAAAGGAAAAGATGTTTGGGATAAAGATGTGAAATTCAAATCTATTCCTGCAGTTACCTATGACGAAAAAGAAGATAAGGTTGTATTATTCGAAAATGAAAAAGGATATAAATTTGACCTTAACACTGGAAATATAGAATTATTTGCGGAGGATGTTGAGTTAAAAGAAGTAAAGAAAAAAACACCTTTAGTAGCAGAATATATTGATGGTACAGGATATCTGTTACATGCAGATCAACACATATCCTTATTATCGCCTACAGGGGAACTAAAATACACTAATTACTATCGCCCTGCTGCTTCTGTAGATGGCTTCTTGAAAATGGCACAAACAGGATTAAATATAGTAGGTGTTGATTTGGACATACAAGGTTCTCTAGACAATATTAATACTTTAACTGCTTTATCTAATGGTGTATATATGAGGTCAGAAGACCAAACTGACGGAAAAAGCAATTCTACAGTAGTAGCAGGAATGTATACTGGCTCAGAACAAGGTAACATGTCAACTGTTTTTGAGGTAACATTAACAAGGTTCTCTAACTCTAAAGAGAATCGTAGTCATAAATTTGTAGTGAGCAAGGTAAAAAATGATGCAGGTACTAAGCATTTCATATATATGGTTAATAAAAAAACCGGTACTAATGACACACAAATAGAGTTATTAGATAAAACCCCTAATTATCTTATTGATGAGATAGATAACGTAGTATTTATCAATGAAAAAAATCATTTGATTTCATCTCATAAGTTCTAAAAAAAACTTAATCTTTTAAATATTAAAGAGGTTGCCTATTCAGACAACCTCTTTTTTAATTCAATTTTTAATCATTCTAATTAAACCTAACTTTATTTCTTTCTTGTAATCCTAAACGTAAATCCCTAATTTAGTGGAGCTAAAGAAAAGAAAAATGATACTTCCCAGAACAAATATCCAAAATCAACTGAATAAGCTTAGAGCTAAAAATTTTGATGAATCTACTTGGGCTGCACAAGTAGCTAATGTTTTAAAAAAAGATGCTCTACACAAAGAAAGAATTCTAAAAAATCTAGAAGATAACACTGTAGTTTCTGCTAATGATTTTGTTTTTGATCTTCTTGAGACCAAAAATATATACCACATTGACCAAATCAAAAAGATCTGTATTGATTACAGGCTTCGTTTTTTGAATTCAAAATATTTTAAAGGTAAACTACCAAAAGAAGCTCTTTTCGAAATTAAATCATTAGAAAAAAGACATGGTACAGAACTTAAAGGTTTTAAGATTATTGCTCCTTCTAAGTTATTTAAACTAGAAAATGCCGATGATCCTCTCCTTTTTGCTCCTTTAGGAAACGATTATTTTTATTTAATACATAAATGGGGTAATGATTTGCATCCACTACGCAAACGCATAATGTGGTTTTTTAAAAGTTTTGAAAATTTACTTATTCTTACTTTTATTGTCAGTCTTTTACTTACTTTTATGATTCCGGATGGTTTATTTACCAAACAGAATTCTACTTCTATATTTATTATGGAATTTTTATTTATGTTCAAATCGGTTGCAGCCGTGGTGTTATTTTATGGATTTGCATTGGGCAAAAACTTTAATACTGCTATCTGGAATAGTAAATATTTTAATGCATAAACAACATAAACATTATGTTTCCCGAAAGCGAATATGAACGAGTATATACAGGCAGTTTAATAAACGTCCAGTTTTTACAAACATTACTTCAGGATAGAGGTATTAATTCTATTACCCGAGATGATATGAAATCTGGCATGCTAGCTGGTTTTGGGGGTGGAATTCCTGATCACATTCAATTATTTGTAAAAAAAACTGATGTTGAAGACGCGATTCCTATTATCGAAAAAAGTTTATCTTAATAATGGAAGAAGAAAATAAGGCTCCTCGCAAAACCTGGGATTTAATGATAGGGATTACTTTAGTTTTGCTTGGTAGTTTTAGATTATATAATCGGTTCCAGGCTGAATCTGAATGGACGTTCAGATCTTTATTTACGATAGTGTTTATTATTTTTGGAGGGTATCTTATCTTTAGATATCTCCAAAATCCTGATAAAAAAGATTAATTTTCTTTTCTATCAGGTATCCTACTCATTGCTCGTTCCGTAATTGCTGTAATTGAAAGTGATGGATTCACACCAGGGTTAGCAGATATCATTGATCCATCACAGATATACATATTGTCGTAACCAAAAACTTTATTGTTCTGATCAATAACACCTTCTGAAGCGTCAGTTCCCATAACTGCTCCTCCTAAAATATGTGCTGTAGATGGAATTCCTGCCAAAGGCTCTAACCCAAAAACAGTTTCTTTACCTTTTACCAGCTTAGCATATTGTTTAGCTAAACCTAAAGATTCCGGAATAAAAGCAGATGGTTTTTTACCCTCCGAAAGACGAGTACTCAACACACCAAATAAATTTCTTTTAAATTTTAAAGTACTGTCCAATGTCTGCATAAAAAGTAAAACAGTAGTGCTTTTCCCCCAGTCTTTTGTAGTATACAATTTAATATATGCAATTGGATGTTTTATAAAACTTGTAACCATTTTAGCAACTCTAACTACAGTATTTTTACCGTGTGTAAGCGGAAGATGTGACAATCTCCAAAAACCTGAACCTTTAGCATATCTAACGATTTCTAAATGACTATTTTTATCTGTATTGAGTATAGATCCGATAGCTACACCTTTAGACATATCTTTTTTACCATTAAGATTAGTAACACTGATAAGGCTTTCATTATTAGTTCTTATGCCATATCCTAGCTTATCAGATAAATTAGGAAGTGATTTTTGTTTTAGCTTTAGTAGTAATTTTACAGTTCCTAAAACCCCTCCCGAGAAAATAACACCTTTAGCTCTAATAGATTTTTTAGACTTAAAAAAATTAGTCGAAGATTTATATTTCACTTCATAACCATCATTTGAAGCAGTTACATCAAAAACTTCATGTTCTGCAAGAATATCTGCTCCTAATTGCTGCGCTAGGTATAAATAATTTTTATCCAAGGTGTTTTTGGCTCCAAACCTACATCCGGTCATACAACCACCACAATAATTACAACCGGTCCGATCAGGGCCTTTTCCATCAAAATAAGGGTCAGAAACTGTTTTATTAGGTATCCCAAAGAATACTGCTACATCTGTAGCACTAAAATCATTTTCGATATTCATCTTGGAAGCTAGCTCTTTTAATGCTTTATCTCCATCAAAAAGTTGTGGATTCTTTTGTGCTCCCAACATTTTTAAAGCCATCTCATAATGAGGTTTCAACTCAGTCTGCCAATCAGTTAAATTCGCCCAACTACCAGAGGTAAAGAATTCCTTTTTAGGAACGGGCAATGTATTCGCATAAACCAATGAACCTCCTCCCACTCCTGTTCCTGAAATGACAACTACGTGTCTGAAAAATGACATTTTCATAATCCCAAACCATCTAAAAAAGGGCATCCATAACCATTTTTTCAGGTTCCAATTAGACTTAGGAAAATCTTCAGGTTTGTACCACTTTCCTTTTTCGATAACCAAAACCTTGTACCCCTTTTCCGAAAGTCTTAGCGCACTCACTGATCCTCCAAAACCACTTCCTATAATGACGTAATCATATGCTGTCTCTAAATTCATATTTTAAGGCTTATGTTCGTTTTGGGTTTACATACACAAGGTAAAATAAATCCTTGTTCCAATTCATTCTCTAGCAAAGCTATATTTTCTGTTTTACTCCAAATAACTTCTCCCTCTACAAGAGTAGCTTTACAAGTGCCGCATTGCCCCATATTACAAGCATACGGTAATTCTTTTTTATTTCGTAAAGAAGCTTCCAGAATGGTTTCTGAAGTATCCACTGGAAAAGATAACATTTGTTTATTTACGTTAACAGCAACACTATATTCTTCTCCCGAAAGTTTTTCAGTAGTATATGTGAACTCCTCTACTTTAATATTTTCTTCAATAACACCGATGTTCCTAAGTACCACTTTAGAGGCTTCCATCATAGGTTTTGGTCCACAGATATAGCATAATGAGTTTTTAGCTATATCGCTTAAATAATGATGTTGTATACTTGTATTTAAAATTTCGTGACTTAATAAATAAGTTAACCTATCAGGATATGTTTTAGATAATTCCTCTATTTCATCCGAAAAGATGATATCGTCTTTACTTTTGCAGCCATATAACAAGGTTACTTCTTGAGCTGAAGTTCTCAACGCCGTTTTCAGCATCGAAAGTATAGGTGTAATACCACTCCCTCCTGCAATTAAAACTAATGGAGCCAGAAGATTGTCTGGAAGAAGGAAGTTCCCAAAAACACCAGAAATCTTTAGTTTAGACCCTTTTTTTGTATGATTCACTAAATGATTTGAAAGCCTCCCTCCGGGGACTCTCTTTACTCCAACACCCAACTTACCTGTTAAAGGATCTTCGCAAATTGAATAACACCTACTCACTAATTTACCGCCAACATAATCCGAAATTACTATATACTGCCCAGATTTATAGCTAAAACCTGTTATATCCAGATTCTTGAAAACAATTCTAATTGTGTCATGTGTTTCCTGAATTATATTTTCTACTTCTAGAATATAGTTCCAGGTTTCTCCAGCTTTGATATCACTATAAGTATTCTCCTTTTTCATTATTGACATATCCTGAGCTCTAAAACCTTCTACAGGCGAACGCTTTTTTTGAAGTACTTCTTCATAATCCTGAAAACAACTCTTATACTTATAAAAAGGTACTCTAGGATATAAATGATGCATTAAATGATAACTCTGGTATAATGAAACAAACTCCAATCCAGGGATAGTTATAACTCTAGTATTATGATACTTATCCAAGTTATGATGTGGATAGTGAGGTATCCAATCAAATGAAAATGCCAATATCGGTGCTGCGATTAAAGCCGAAAGAATAAAAACATAGAATAATCCCAATCCATTACCAGAAACTATTAAAGCGATCAAAACTGCACTCAAGAATATCAAAAACATTAAAGAATGCCTTCTTACAACATTCATAGCAGGGTCTTTTTTACTGTTTTTACCAAAAGACAATCCAAAATAGTGACCAATTAGTGTAATACATCTAAATAATACTGAAAGTGCATTTTTACCATTAACATAGTTATCAGGATCTTTTACAGGATCATTGGTATGCGCATGATGACGTAAATGAATAACGACAAATGCAGAATAAGGAAATAATAAAAACAGTGAAGACAACCATCCTAGAGCCAGCTCGAATTTTTGATAGGATTTCACTCCACCAGCGATATTACCATGGCTAGCTTCATGACTAATCGTAAACATTCCGTAAGCTAATACAGCTCCGATTAAAGATGTCCAGATTCCTTTAAGTCCATTTTGATAAGCATACCATAATAAAATGTAACCTATAAATAGGCTTGTAAACAAAATAATGGTTGGCCAGGCTACTTTTCCAGTATATTTTTGCCAAATTGCTTGATCAGACATGAATTAAATGATTAAGTTTGAAAATAAAAAAATTGTTATTTTTTCGAACTATTAAAACAAATATAGTTCGATTTTTGTAATTTATCAAATATGGGTAGGAAATCTCTTGTAAAGGACAGAAAGGAAAAGAACAAGAAAGTAGAAAAATGGACTCAAGCAATACTCCCTAAATTAAAACAGGTAGACTTAGGAGAATTGACCATAGATGATCTTGCGCTACTGATGAATAAAAGTAAGTCTACTATCTATCAGTATTTTGTAACCAAGGAAGAAATCTTTGAATACATCACTCAAGTAAGGATTGATCGGCTAAACACATATAAAGACGAAATCACTGGAGAAATTCTAAAAATAGATTATCATTATGATACTTTAGCCAAGATCTTGACGGAAGGTGCTAAGGATATTTCTGCCTTTTATCTCAAACAATTACAATTGCATTTTCCTACCGCCTGGAAAATTATAGAGGATTTTTTACAAGGATTACTTGCTGACCTTAAGCAGTTCTATCTATTTGGTATAGAAAACAAAATGTTTAAATCAGTTTCTGTAGATCTTTTAGCCAAGCTCGATGAATATTTTATTATGCAATTAATCACTGATGATATGTTCTTTAACGCGTCCAAAGAAACTCTGGAATCCACAATTAAAGATTATATGTTTTTAAAATTTGAAGGGTTGTTGAAATAAAACAAAAAAACCTGCAAAATGCAGGATTTTTATGACCTATTCATTTTCTATTATATTCTAGACATTCACAGCATACATCTTTTCTCTCAATTCTTTGATCTTAGGATCACTCATATACTCATCAAATGTAGCATACCTATCAATTACTCCATTAGGTGTTAGCTCAATCACCCGATTACCAACAGTTTGCGCAAACTCATGATCATGAGTTGTAAACAGGACAGTACCTTTAAAATTCTTTAGAGAATTATTAAATGCAGTAATGGATTCCAGATCAAGGTGATTTGTTGGTTCATCTAACATTAACACATTTGCCCTGGTCATCATCATCTTGGATAACATACAACGTACTTTTTCACCTCCTGATAATACATTTGATTTTTTAAGCGCTTCTTCTCCACTAAAAATCATTTTACCCAGAAAACCTCTGATAAATACTTCCTCACGCTCCTCTTCGGTAGTTGCCCATTGACGTAACCAGTCTACTAGTGAAAGGTCATTCTGAAAATACTCACTATTATCTGCCGGTAAATACGATTGTGTAGTAGTGATTCCCCAAGCAAATTTACCTGCATCAGCCTTTTGTTTATCGTTCAGAATTTGATAAAATGCCGAAGTAGCCCGAGAATCTTTGGAAAAGATGACAACTTTATCTCCTTTAGCAAGATTTACATCTATGTTTTTAAATAAAGTATCTCCCTCCAGACTTGCTGCTAAGCCTTCTACATTTAATATTTGGTCTCCCGCTTCTCTATCTCTTTCAAATATAATTGCAGGGTATCGTCTGCTTGACGGTTTGATATCTTCGATATTAAGCTTCTCTATCATTTTCTTACGAGAAGTAGCTTGCTTAGATTTTGCAACATTAGCACTAAATCGTGCAATGAATTCTTGTAATTCTTTTTTCTTTTCTTCAGCCTTCTTATTCTGTTGTGCTCGCTGTCTAGCTGCTAATTGAGAAGATTCATACCAGAAAGTATAATTACCACTATAATGATTAATCTTACTAAAATCAATATCAGAAATATGAGTACATACGGAGTCTAAAAAGTGACGGTCGTGAGATACAACAATTACCGTATTATCATAATTGGCCAGAAATGTTTCTAACCAAGAAATTGTTTCATAATCCAAGTCGTTTGTCGGCTCATCCATAATCAACACATCAGGATTACCAAATAAACACTGAGCAAGCAATACACGTACTCTTTGTTTAGTATCCAAGTCAGACATCATAGTATAATGAAGATCTTCTTTGATTCCAAGATTAGAAAGCATTGCTGCAGCATCACTATCGGCATTCCATCCATTCATTTCCTCGAACTGCACCTGTAATTCTCCTATTTTTTCTGCATTCTCATCAGTATAATCAGCATATAAGGCATCAATCTCGGTCTTGATTTTAAACAAAGGCTTGTTACCCATAATAACTGTTTCCAACACATTGTGCTCGTCATAAGCATAATGATTTTGCTCTAAAACAGACATACGTTTTCCCGGCTCTAAATGCACGTTTCCTGAAGTAGGCTCCATCGCTCCGGAAAGTATTTTAAGAAATGTTGATTTCCCTGCTCCATTGGCTCCAATAATACCATAGCAATTACCTTGTGTAAATGCAGTATTTACCTCATCAAAAAGCACTCGCTTACCAAATTGAACTGAAAGATTAGAAACTGATAACATGATTAAAAAATTGTAAAATTAAATTCGGCGCAAAAGTAGAAAAATCAATGCAGAACCTGAAACATTCTACTATTATTTTAAATCTATCAACAATGGCACTTTAATATGTCATTGTACATATAGAAATATCTCACAAAAAAGCTACAAATTCTAAATGATTCTCTACAAATTCTACAATTAACGTAGAATTAACAAGCGTAAAAGCCGTTTCGCTTTATTTTTGAACAAAAAGTATATAAATAGTTCCCTAAATGCAACGCTATACTATAAGGTTTTTAACCTTTATATCTGTTTTATCTTTTTCCTTTTTTAGTTGTAAATCTACAAATAAGGACATTGGAGAACACACTTATTTTGGAGGAGAAATTGTAAACCCAAATACCAATTATATTGTTCTCTCTAAAGATAATGCGCATCACGATACTATCTATTTAGACAAAAATAATAGGTTTTTTCATAAAGTTGAAAACCTAAAAGAAGGAATCTACTCTTTTAAGCATAATCCTGAAAATCAAATTTTAATTTTAGAAAAAGGCGATAGTATATTGATTCGCTTAAACACTTTAGAGTTTGATGAGTCCTTAGTTTTTACAGGAAGAGGAGCCGTAAAAAACAACTTCTTGATAGACATGTTTCTTCAAAATGAAACAGAAAGAAAAAGGGTTGAAAATACAGATTTTAAACAAACTCCGATAGCGTTTAAGAAAAATCAGGATTCTTTATTAAGATTAAGATTAAAAGCGTTCGATCGACTTACTAGCAAGCACAACTTAAGTAATCTTGCACAAAAATTAGCGGAATCTAGTTTTATGTACGATTTCTATTCCAGGTATGAAATGTATTTCTACAGACACTTTGGTATGACTAGTTTGGATCCGTTTAAGGATTTGCCTAAATCGTTCTTCGTATATAGAAAGGATGTGGATTATAACGATGATGATCTAAAGAGATTATATTCTTACCATCAATTTCTTAATAACCACATTATCAATTCGTCTTATTGTAATTATATCAAGACCAAAACATACCCTAAGAATCAGGCAGAAATTACCGTTAACGAGCTTAGTATTATAGACAGTATAATTACGCATCCGTATATTAAAAATAATTTATTAAGAGGTTTTACTGCAAAATTCCTATTAGAAAGCGAAGATCATCATTCTTCTAATGAAGTATTAAAACATTATTTAGCTAAAAGTACAAATAAGAAATTCCAAAAGGAATTAAAAAAACTATCTAGGTCTACCTCCAGATTAAAGCCAAATAATATTATTCCTGATCAAGATTTGATAAAATCAGATGGTGAAACCATAAGACTATCATCTCTTTTTGTAAAACCTGTCACTGCTCTATATTTTTGGTCTATAGAAAGTAAAAATCACTATGTAAGAGCTCATAAAAAAGCTTCATACCTAAGTACAATCTATCCCGAAATTGATTTTATCGCTATAAACACCGATGCAGAACAAACTAAAAATTGGTTGAAGACTATAAAAAGACATCATTATAACCTTGGATATGAATACGAGTTTAAATATCCCAAGTGTTCTTCTGAAGAATTGGTAATTCATTATAGAAATAAGGTCATTTTAGTAGATCTCGAAGGTAGAATTATAAATGCTAATGCAGATCTTTTCTCTACTACTTTTGAGGACAAACTCATGAGATATACTAGTTTTGCAAGCTTGCAAAAATAAAAGCCGCTCACCTTAGCGAACAGCTTTTAATATCATTAGAATCTCTTCTGTATCAATTTAGTTTCCTTTCTTATAATCCGCAAGAAATTTAGCTAAACCTATATCCGTTAATGGGTGTTTTAATAATCCTTCAATAGATGAAAGTGGTCCTGTCATTACATCTGCACCTATTTTAGCACAATCGATTACGTGCATAGTATGTCTAACAGAAGCAGCTAAAATTTGAGTATCAAAACCATAGTTATCATACACCATTCTGATTTCTGCGATAAGATTTAACCCATCTGTAGAGATATCATCTAATCTACCAATAAATGGAGAAACATAAGTTGCTCCAGCTTTTGCCGCTAATAAGGCTTGTCCAACAGAAAAAACAAGTGTGCAATTAGTTTTGATTCCGTGATCACTGAAATATTTAATTGCCTTTACTCCTTCTTTAATCATAGGCACTTTTACAATAATCTGATCGTGTAATTTGGCCAGCTCTTCTCCTTCCTTAATTATTCCATCATAATCCGTAGAAATCACCTCTGCACTAACATCTCCTGTTACAATCTCGCAGATCTTCTTATAATGATTAATAATATTTTCTTTCCCTGTGATACCTTCTTTAGCCATCAAAGACGGATTAGTAGTCACTCCATCCAATACTCCAAGATCCTGTGCTTCTTTAATCTGATCTAAATTAGCAGTATCAATAAAAAATTTCATGTGATTGTTGTGTTTTTTGGTTTATATTCCTTTATAGATCGCGAAGATAAAAATAACCCTATAATTTATAATGATTCATTAGTATTTTCTCGTATACTTTTCCTGGTAAGAATCGTTTTAGTACTACAGAAAACTTCTGCATAAACGCTCCTACTCTATAATGTACTTTAGGATTAGGAGTTTGAATAACATTATGAATCTTTTTCGCTAAATCTAATGGATCTTTACCTGAATCTACATCTTCATTAATTGATTCTAGGGTCATTCCATATTTTTCTTCATAAGGAGAGCCCTCTATGACAGGTGCATGAAAACGTCCTGCTGCAATATTAGTAGCAAAAGCTCCCGGAGCTACACTGGTCATTTTAATATTAAAATCTTTTAACTCCATTCGCCAAGCTTCAGTAGTAGATTCTAAAGCAGCTTTTGATGCACTATATATTCCTCTAAAAGGTAACCCCATATATCCAGCAATAGAGGTTACATTAATAACCAATCCAGAGTTTTGCTCACGCATTCCTGGCAATACTGCTTTTGTTACCTGAATGGCACCAAAATAATTCGTTGTGAAGTTTTTTATAATTTCTTCTTCAGGGATTTCTTCAATAGGACCTGTTATTCCGGCTCCGGCATTATTAATCAATACATCCAATCGGCCATGTTTATTATGAATAGTTTCTACAGCAGATTGAATACTCTGTTTATCAGCAACATCTAATTGCAAAAGCTCAAATGGTTTAAATTCTTTAAATTTTGATGGGTTTCGACTAGTACCATAAACGATATAGTCTTTTTCAGTAAGATAAGTTCCAATAGATTTCCCTAATCCCGAAGAACCTCCGGTTATTAAAACTACTTTAGAATTTTGATCTGTGTTCATAGGGCAAATATACAATTACCAATTACGATTTATGAATTTAGAATTACGAATTTTGACCAAGAAAACATTATTTATTAATTGATACTCCATTTAGAATATCTCTTTTTATCTCGCCCGGTAATAATCTATATACCGGAATATTGATTGCATATTTATCGCACAACTTTCTAATATGAGTATCAATTTGTTCGGCAGAATAACGAGAAGAAAAATGACCAAGAATTAGCTTTTGAATATTAATTTCAGAAACCATTCTAATCACTTCCTCCAAGGTACTATGTTTATTACCACGAGAGTTAACCTCTCTTTGATTATTTTCATCCAAAAAAGTTGCTTCATGGATTAGTATATCAGTATTATCCCATCGATAATAATCTTCCACAGGAGTATCTCCTGAGTATCCCAACACATTCGTTCTAATCTCTTTTGTGACCTTTTCGTTTCCTTTTTCTTCAATAAGCTTTTTGATTTCTCTTCCGGGTAGGTTCTTATACTCTTCTTTTAATTTTCTTTTTGTTTTCACCACTTTATAACTAAGGCTTTTTGCCATATTATCAGGGGCTTCAATATGGTTATTTCTTATAGATTCTATTAGAATATCATTTTTTATCTTTATAACCGAAGTCTCAGTAATGGGTTTCCATAATGTACCTTTTACATGGGTATCAAACTTTTTAGAGAATTTTTCTAAAGCTGGAAATGAACCACAGTCTTCAGGATAATACACTACCGGAAATCCCTCTCTAGCGTTAAGTTGATTTAATTGCAACAATCCAGTCAAATGATCTCTATCAGCGTGAGAAATAAGAATATGTTTTATTTTTCTGCTCTTTTGAAGCAGTCCGGAGGTCACACCTTCGCCGGCATCAAATAATATGCCTAGTTCTTCAATAAAATACCAGGTAGAAAAAAGTGCAGTAGAATAGCCTGTAATATTAAAACCCATAATTACTATAATAGAATGATAAAAGTAAAGAAAAAGAAGGTAACAATAAGGTACAAAAAAAGGCAAGCTACCTACATCACACCGCTACGACCGTCTACCCTTGCTGTGTTCCCACCCTGGGGGATTCAACAGGAGCTGGTTGTGTAGGACTTGCCGGGTGCAAAGATACAACCTTTAGTTAATATTACAATCATTTTTTAAACCCAATTAAAATAAATATCTTGCTCCTTAATCTATCAAATCTCGATACCATGCGTAACCTATTCGCCTTCATTATATTAAACTCTACTTTAATTTGCTGCGGAAGCAATGCAGATAAAAAAACAAAGTACTTTTCGCTTTCTATAGCTAACCAAAAAGGGGCAGTTTACATAGGAGAAACCTTAAAAACAACATTAGTAAACAAAAAAAACATTGCTATTGACTCTGTTGTATATAAAATTGATAATACAAAAATCAAAACATTATCAGATTCTGAACCTTTTACAGAAAAAATAGATAATGAAAAACTAGGGCGTCATAAAATTATAGCAGTAGTATACTTTGATGGTAAAATAGAAGAAGTTATTAAAAAAGTAACTTTCTTCAATAATCAAGCTCCTAAAATATATGGATACAAGATTATTAACTCCTACCCTCATGACAACAAGGCCTACACACAAGGGTTAGAATTTGTAGGAGATACATTATATGAGAACACAGGAAAGAATGGAAATTCATCTTTGCGTAAAATAGATTATAAAACCGGTGAAGTCTTAAAAAAAGTAGATCTGGATAAAGCATATTTTGGTGAAGGTATTACGATCCTTAATAATAAGATATATCAGCTCACCTGGCAGTCCAAGACAGGGTTCATCTATGACCTGAATACTATGAAAAAAACAGGAAGTTTTACATATAATAATAGTAAAGAAGGTTGGGGATTATGTAATAATGGAGAGCATGTTTATAAAAGTGATGGTACTGAAAAAATTTGGATCCTTGACTCTAAGACCTTAGCAGAACAAGAGTACATCCAGGTAACTACTAATAAAAGTGTAAAATCTAAATTCAATGAGTTAGAATGGGTAGAAGGAAAAATCTATGCAAACACTTACCAAAAAGATGGTATTGCGATCATCAATCCTGATAATGGAGCTCTGGAAGGGGTGATAAACTTAAAAGGACTTAGATCAAAAGCGACTCCGATTGGTAAAGAAAAGGATTCAGATTATGTGCTTAACGGAATTGCATATAAAGCTGATACCAAGCAATTATTTGTTACCGGAAAATACTGGGATCAAGTATTTGAAATTGAAGTTATTAAGTAACTTCAATTTTTACAACTTATGATTCAAAATTTTTAAACCATTATTTTATCTATACCGCTAATTTGTAACATTATAATATACTCTTCGTTATTGTAATAGACCAATAATAAACCGTACCTTTGCGGCTTATTTAATTTATATGAACAAATTTGAAGCATTGGGCCTTGGTGAAGCCATCGTAAAGGCAGTGAATGAAATGGGGTTTGAGACCCCTAGTGAAGTACAAGAAAAGGCCATCCCCATTCTTCTGAACGAAGAAACAGATATTGTTGCTTTAGCACAAACCGGAACCGGAAAAACAGCTGCTTTTGGTTTTCCTCTGATAGAAAAAGTTGATAGTAACAGTAGAATTACACAAGGGTTAATCTTATCTCCTACCCGTGAGCTTTGTCTTCAAATTACTAATGAACTAAAAAACTATTCAAAGTTTATTCCGGGATTACATACTGTAGCGATTTATGGCGGTGCCAGTATTACTGATCAGGCTAAGCAAATCAAACGTGGCGCACAGATTATAGTGGCTACTCCTGGACGTATGCAAGATATGATCAACCGAAAAATGGTTGACATTACCAATATCGGGTATTGTGTATTAGACGAAGCAGACGAAATGCTGAATATGGGATTCTATGAGGATATCAAAGCTATCCTTTCTAATACTCCAGACGACAAAAATACCTGGTTATTCTCGGCTACTATGCCAAAAGAGGTATCAACCATCGCCAAACGTTTTATGAGTTCTCCTGTGGAAATCACCGTTGGTCATAAAAACATTGGATCTAAAAATGTATCTCATGAATACTATATGGTAAATTCCAGAGATCGATATGCAGCTTTAAAAAGACTTGCAGATGCTAATCCAGATATTTTTTCTGTAATATTTTGCCGTACTAAAAGAGATACCCAAAAAGTAGCAGAAAATCTTATTGAAGATGGATATAATGCTGCTGCTCTACATGGGGATTTGAGTCAAAACCAAAGAGATTTGGTAATGAAAAGCTTCAGAAACCGTCAAATACAAATGTTAGTAGCTACTGATGTTGCTGCTCGTGGAATTGATGTAGACGATGTAACCCACGTAATCAACTATCAATTGCCGGATGAAATTGAAACCTATACACACCGAAGTGGACGTACAGGGCGTGCAGGAAAAAGCGGTGTTTCTATGGTGATCGTTTCTAAGAGTGAGGTTAGAAAGATTAAGGCTGTAGAGCGTATTATAAAAAAGAACTTTGAGAAAAAAGAAATCCCCAGCGGAGAAGAAATTTGTCAGGTTCAATTGTTTCACTTGGCAAATGATATTGCTAAATCAGAAATCAATCATGAGATTGATAGTTATCTACCTTCTATTAATGAAGTATTAGAAGATTTTACTAAAGAAGAATTAATCAAAAAATTCTTCTCTGTAGAATTTTCTCGCTTTCATAATTATTATAAAAACGCCAGAGATCTTAATACTGCAGGAGATGGCGGAAGAGACTCAGGGAGCAGTGATGGTAGTACTCGTTACTTTATTAATGTTGGAGAAAAAGACGGATTCGACTGGATGACACTTAAAGACTTTCTTAAAGGAGTATTAGAACTCGGAAGAGACGCTTTAACCCGAGTAGATGTCAAAGAAAGCTTCTCCTTCTTTAATACTGCATCAGAACATCAGGAAAAAGTACTTGCTGTTTTTGAAGATTTCAGAATGGAAGGCAGAAAAGTAAATGTTGAAATTTCTAAAGATTCTGGCAGAAACAGAGGGCGAGGAAGAGGAAGAGGACGACGTGACGGTAATGATGGAGGTTATAAAGGAAAACGTAGAAGTGAAGGATTTACGCCCAAAGGAAAAAAGCGCTCTAATAGAGAAGATCGTGGAGGGCAATCGGGCAACGGAAGAAGAGACAGAAGAAAGCGTAGTGATCGTAGATAAAATTATATATTAACATAGTAATATGATTTTTGGCGCGATTTTTATGTTATCTTATTTAAAATTGGATACCATATAGAATACATGAAAAGAATTTTATTATACATATTACTTATAATCGGTGTAACAAGTTATGCACAGGATAGTTCAGATACAGTATCAGGACAAGTTCTTAATGCCTCTACAGATAAAGAACTAGAAAGTGTACATATAGTAAACTTAAGCCAAGTCATAGGTACAATTACTGATGAAAAGGGAGAATTCACTATTCCTGCTAAAGTTAATGACACTTTATATTTTTCATATATCGGTTATAAACCACTAAAAGTAAGGGTGACTAATGACTGGACTAAGTTTGGTGATGTAAAAATTAAAATGACAGAGTTAGGTATAGCACTGGAAGAGGTTGTTATTGAAGATGTACAACTCACTGGTTATCTGGAAATTGATGCCAAACGAATTCCTGTCTATAACAACTATAGATATAGTATTTCTGGTTTAAATTCCGGGTATGAAGGCGGTAGCAGACAACCAGGAGCAGTAAATAAAGTATTAGGAGCTATATTTAACCCTGCAGACTTCTTATATAACATCTTTGGAAAACGGTCTAAAGAGTTACGTAAGCTACGTAAAATGAAAAAAGATGATGAAATCCGTAATCTTTTGGAAAACAAATTTGATAGAGAAACCCTGATGGCGTTATTGCAGGTAGAACGATTAGATATCGATGAAATTCTACGAAATTGTAATTACTCTGCTGATTTTATAAAATTTGCTAATGATCTACAAATATTAGACGCCATTAGCGAATGTTACGAAGAATATAAAGTATTAGATAGAAAATAAGTTTTTCTTCAGCTATACACGACTATACTAATCCTGGCTCTGCCGGGATTTTTTTATTTATCCATATTTCAACTTGTTAAAAACTTAAGGTATTGGACAGGTTTAGGGTACCTTAAGCACTACCCATCCCACCTTAAGAGATCGGTATATGGAAGTTCAAAGCTCCGATGGCGATGGTTTAGGCTCGGTGTCACCGAGGTTTGGACTAGGGTCATTGATGGTTTTAAGTACCCCTGTCGATGGTTTGATGGTCCCCTATCGATGATTTACTCTCAGACGCATGATGTTCTGAACTTCGGAGTACCGAGGTTTTGACTATCCTCATGGTAAGTTTAGGCTCCACACCCCATCCTAAAGGGTAGGTTTTGATAATTTTGATATATTTTTTAATAGTTTTTGTTAAAAATCTATTATTAAGAATTATTGTGATGAATGTAATGCAATTCTATTCCCTTCTGAGTCGATGAAATAAGCCATATATCCATGTTCTTCTGAGATCATCTTTTTATCGGAAACAACTTTACCTCCCGCCTCCTCTACTCTTCCTATTTCATTAGCGACATCCTTACAGGAGAAATAAACTAAGACACCATCAGGACTCGGCTTATAATGTTCATCTGAAAGAATCAAGGTTCCTGTAGCTATTCCGGTTTGATTGGTGTTAGGAAACCATCCCATTTGTACTCCATCCATTTCCACTAAATGAATTTGAATATCAAAAACTTTTTCATAGAACAATTTTGCACGTTCAATATCTGTAACTGGGATTTCGAACCAAGTGATCATAACTATATCTTAAGAGTGAGCTTAAAAATACAACTTGTTCTTAAGATTTGAAAACACAAATCACCTATATACTTTGTTAAGTATACTCTGCATGTAATCGAAAAAAATTAAGAATCTCTATGTAGTAGTGGTCTTCTTCTGAAAGATATCCAACACCTCATTATGATATTGAATATTAGCAGATTTAGCTCCATTGAGCTTACCTTTTACTTGCTTAAACAAAGATATAACCTTGTTGGGAGAGGATGGTTTTTTGTTCATGACGTTGTTGTGTTTAGAGGACTTATGAAACTTTATATATTTAGTTTCTTACTCAAATATAATGAAATAATTTTAAACCTATATAATTTAACAACTTCAAAAAACTACGCTTAAACCATTGTTTATTAAATTCTTAGTAAAAAAAAGCAGGTATATTACACACCAAATTAGATTAAACTAGAGTGACAAAAAAGTACTAAACAAAACATCTCACGTTTACTTTGTGCCATGATATCTCTCTATAATTTGCTTATGGCTTTTGATCGCTTTTTTAGCCCAATCCATTCGTTTTTGTAGTTTTTCTTCCCTAGATAATTGCCAGTGAACATCTGTCTTTTTTAACATTGAAGTTACATGTTGCAGAATAATAGCTGCCGATACCGAAATATTAAGACTTTCAGTAAAACCCACCATAGGAATATGCAGTTTGGTATCTGCCTCTTCTAAAACTATGTCACTTAAGCCTTCTACTTCTTTTCCAAAAAAGAAGGCTGAAGGTTTAGTTACATCAAAATCCATAAGTTCTACAGAATGGTCATGCGGTGTAGTAGCTACAATTTGATATCCCTTGGTTTTTAGGTTGCTAATACATTCTTTTGTGGTGCTATATCTATTAATATCTACCCATTTCTGTGCTCCCATGGCAATTTCCCGATCAATCCGCTTTTGATTTACCTCTTCGATTACATGTATATTTTGCACCCCAAACACATCGCAGCTTCGCATTACTGCGCTGGTATTATGCAACTGATATACATCTTCTACCGCAACAGTAAAATGATTAGTTCGTTCATCTAATACTTTGGTATACAACTCTAAACGCCTAGGAGTGAGAAAAGATTCAAGGTACTCGAGTAATTTAATATCCATCATAAATGCTAAAATAGCAAAATGCATTAACAAAAAAGACTGTCTTATATAAGACAGTCTTTCGGCACATTCATCATTCTTCTTTTTCATATACAATAATGTATAAAAATCAATCGTGCCACAATACAAACCATAGCATTTTTGTATTGTTATTGTAATGCGTTTTTTAGAATAAACCTCCCGTTATTACCCCAATAAATCACGGGAGGTTCTAAGTAAACACATTACTAAAGAAAATTATTGTTTTTTATATGTGTTTTCATAATTTAAATAATGTTTTTATTCAATTTATAATGAATATTCCAGATGGGTTTGAGGTTTAAAAAACTTATGTTCGTATTGTTAAAAAGTTTACCCCTAGAAGTGATATGACTGCGCAATAAAGTAATTATTATTTGCGTTTTAGCATGTAACATGTTACCATAAAAAGTAAATACTTTAAAAGTAAAGAGTTTATTTATAGAGATATACGTTTTTATACTTGTTAAAAAAGTATTAAAAAATTGAGATAAATATCGGAAAGCTGCTAAAGAATTACTATTTTTCATCTCACGGGATATACAGAAGAGAAACACAATTTCTTTCATAGGGAAATATTGCATCCTATGCACATATAAAACAAATAGTTTTAAAAGAATATTAAGACATAAAAGTCTTTTCATAATGATTGATTTTCATTAATTAATCGTTATTCAGACCCTGCTTTTGTTGGCTCGCCAAAGTTTTACAATTGTGGGGTTGTTTTATTTCTTAATAGAATTGAAAATATTACACTTTTTTATTATTCAATACTAAGGTTATTTTACTGCAATTATAATATCGTATTCATTCTCTCTATATCTGCTTTTTTTTTCAGATCATCATTAAGAATATTATTTATCTGAGACTATCATATAAATTTGTGGGGTAAGAAAAAAACAAGTTTGCCTATCTATCAAGTATGCCATTTTAATAGATATAACTTGTATATAAATATAAGTAAAAATTCCCTCTTTACAAATACATGAAATTATATTATGGTAATATTAAAAAACCTTTCGATAATACCCCATAAATATCGAAAGGTTTCACTTAAGCATAGCATCAATCAAATAGGTTAGTAATTCTTACTTATTTTTATGTATCAGCTAATTCTTAAAGTTTTGTTTCTGTAACATATGCTTTCTTTTTATTTCTTAATAACAATTTTAATACCACCTCATGAGTCCCATTACTAAAGGTATTGATGTCCGTTGTTGCACGTTCAAAAGCATATCCTATTCTAAGATGATCTAAGAATTCCATGGTTAGAAAACCTGTATAACTTTCATCTAGTCTATAGTTAATTCCTAATTCCAAACGCTTTTTATACCACATTGAAGCTGTCAAATCAACAGATACTGGTGCACCCGACACAAATTTTGCCATAGCAGATGGTTTTAGCATAAAACTATCACTTAGATTAAAATCATAACCAGCTCCGGTAAAGAAATGAACATTATCATTAGCCGAAACAGGTACTACTCCTTCTTTTTCGAACCTATCATTTTTTAATAGTCCAGGGGCAGAAACAGTAACATAATATTTCGGTGCTTTTAAATAAAATCCTACTCCCACATTAGGATTAAAATTGCTTATGTTTTCTGTAAATAAAGGATCATCTGCTACCAACCCATTGAGATCTACATCAAGAAAAGATCCACCTGCTTTAATCCCAGCAAATAGGTCTACTACATCAGTAATTTTTATTTTATAGGAAAAATCTGCATATATGTGTGTTTCTGAAACTACAAATACCCTATCAGTTACAGCACTTAATCCCAACCCTACATTTCTACCTACAGGAGAATTTACATTAAAGTTGAAGGTCTCAGGAGCATCTTTTATCCCTGTCCATTGGCTTCGAACTCCAAAAAGAGCTTCTAGATTGCCCTCTGTTCCTGCATATGCAGGATTGACAATATTCATATTATATTTATAAAGACTAAAGTGAGGATCTTGCTGTGCTTTGGTTTGTACTACTAATGATAGTGCTAGTACAAAAAATATATAGTTTAAGTTTTTCATCATTTTATATTTTATTGTTTTTAAAGAGAGAGGATAAGGATTTCTTATCCTCTCATCACATATCATTTTAGTAATTAATATATATCCATCCTGTTATGGGTTGCGTCCTATTATCACCTGGGTCGATAATATAATAGTATGCTCCTGCTGGTAATGTTTCACTAGAACCAATTACACGCTTTCCGGTAGAAGCCCCATTCCAGTCATTCTGATAACCTTTGGCATCAAATACTTCGTTCCCCCATCGATTAAATACTTTGACTTCATTATTTGGGAACGCTTCTATTCCTGGAATCACCCATGTATCATTGATGCCATCACCATTTGGTGAGAATCCTGCAGGAATATTGGTAATACCACAAGGATCAGGATCAAGGAAATTTGGTATTCCATCATTATCACAATCATCGTTAATTGGATTACCATCACCATTGGAATCTTCATCAGAAGTTGGTGTACCATCGCCATCATCATCATCGTCCTCAAAGTCAGGAATTCCATCCCCATCAGTATCTCTACAAGTAGGGAAATCTGGGCATTCATCAGCATCAGGAACTCCATCCCCATCATTGTCTTGATTAGGCTCACAGAAAATATCACAATCTCCATCACCATTGGTGTCACAATTCAAGTCACAATCACCATCATCATCAGTATCACAATTCAAATCACAATTACCATCGTCGTCTGTATCGACATTAATATCCGGATCACCATCGCCATCAGTATCACAGTTCAGCTCACAATCGCCATCTCCATCCGTATCACAATTGATATCACAATCGCCATCACCATCGGTATCACAGTTCAGGTCGCAATCGCCATCACCATCGGTATCACAATTAATATCACAATCGCCATCGCCATCGGTATCACAGTTTAGATCACAATCACCATCACCATCGGTATCACAATTAATATCACAATCGCCGTCTCCATCGGTATCACAATTCAGATCACAATCACCATCGCCATCGGTATCACAATTCACATCACAATCTCCGTCACCATCGGTATCACAGTTTAGATCACAATCACCATCACCATCGGTATCACAGTTCAGGTCGCAATCGCCATCACCATCGGTATCACAATTCAAGTCACAAGTACCATCTCCATCGGTATCACAATTGATATCACAATCGCCATCGCCATCAGTATCACAATTCAGATCACAATCCCCGTCACCATCGGTATCACAGTTTAGATCACAATCCCCGTCACCATCGGTATCACAGTTTAGATCACAATCACCATCACCATCGGTATCACAGTTCAGGTCGCAATCGCCATCACCATCGGTATCACAATTGATATCACAATCGCCATCGCCATCAGTATCACAATTCAGATCACAATCCCCGTCACCATCGGTATCACAGTTTAGATCACAGGTACCATCACCATCATTATCACAGTTCAGATCACAGGTACCGTCACCATCATTATCACAGTTCAGATCACAAGTACCATCACCATCGG
>NZ_JAGJEA010000012.1 GCF_018100805.1 Aquimarina sp. MMG016
AACTAGCGGCAGCGAGGGGAATGTTAAGAAAATAAAATCTTCTTTGCCAATGGAGTTTTAGTTCTTAATAAGTTTAACTAAATATAGTATGGAGTTGAAGAAAAAAATAGGCGATTTTATAGATAAATTAATATTGCCCAGTGTAGAAACACATAAAAAAAGGTATGCAAAAAATAAAGTGAGCATACAAAAATCTATTATATCTAATTTGACTTCAAATAGAGATGATTTAAAAGATATTATTTTAGATACTTATGAAGATAAAGATTCTGCATATGTTTACTTCAATGATTACGACAATCTAATAAAAGATCTAAAAGAACGTGAACACATATCACCGAAGTATTAAGAGGACGTTGTTAGAAAGGATATTATGCTTAATTTTTATAAGGTTAAAGATAAAAAAGATCAGACATGGTTTTTGGTAGTCGATATAACCAATTCTCCAAATATTGGTTTACGAGATTATTGGAAAGTGAATTCTGATTTATGATATAAACTTAAAAAGATATACCCGATCGCGCGGAATTGCATTCCGTGCCACATAAGAGTATGTAAGAACAGTAATAAATAATGTAAAAAGCCAGCAACAATTTAAGGTAACTGGCTTTTTTAGCATTTTTATATCAATATCATTAATCTATTTCCGGAGTTCATTCATCAAAAAACTAAAACACAAAAAGGCTACTCATACGAGTAACCTTTATGAATTATAGATTAGCATTATTATGCTACCTCTTCTTCTGTAGTAGGATCCCCTTCATCGGTAATAGGTTCCGTAGTATTTCTACGAGCCTTAAACAATACTTTCATATCATTATATACCGTTTTGGCTCCCGGTTCATCCTCATCTGCCAGGTATCTTACCTTACGATGAAAGCTCAACGCATTGGTATAATTATCATGATCCAGTAAGGTTTTAGTATCAATCAACTGCTGCGTATAATTCTCCAATAACTGGATCATCTCTTCCATTTGTTCTCGGGTTATATAATCCCTATCGAACCGCTCTTTGTCCAAAAAACCGGGTATCCAATCCGGATGCTGTTTCATATAGCTTTTAGCTTTAGCTACAATCAGCTTGTTTTGATTGGCAATACGGCCATACTTAGTACGCTCTTCTCCGGTAAGGTTTACCATTTTACCATTCAGGGTTTGTTTGATCCCTGCTAAATGTCCTGTTAACGCAGTTACTTCTTCCTCAGTAAAACTTACGTTTATCAAATTGTTCAACGACATAGTTTTTAGTTTTTTAATTAATAATTCATTTTACTTTGTAAAGTATGCCGTACTATCATTGATACCAATCCCTGGTATCTATCGAGTGCGTCCAAACAACAGATACTAATTATCGATATCGCTGATCGTAATGACAACTTTACTGCCTTATGTAGGTCAAGAGTTGTTCCAAAATGTTAAAAAATCCAATTGGAACAAAGAATTAAACCTAAAAATCGGAGGTAACATTCTTATAGTCAAATATTTGTTTATGAATAAAATTTCGCAACAAAACACCTGACATAATGACAATTTCCTATGTTTTTAACATATATGCTGAATTTTATGCAGGGGTCAGTCCTGTCTCAGAGATACCTATGAGGTATGTTACTGATGGTAAAGAGGTATCTCGCTAAGGGTAACAAGGCATCTGGTCAATGGGTTGTTACCCGTCTCAGGGAGGGGTCAGACCCATCATCATAAGGGGTCTGTCAGGTGGTTGTCACCTATATGAACCCCTACCTGTCATATGATGTATGCGTCTTGTCGAGGGGTACATACCCTTCAGAAACATAGCTCAGAGCTATCTCGCAGATAGGTATAGGGTATCAACCAGGTCGCTCTCTACTATCACAGAGATAATGCTGTGGTAGCATAGAGACAGGTATTTACTGTCTAGCAGATTGCTATAATGCTAGATAAAAGTTCTTAATTATGTGTTTTCAGGTTCTAAAATTTAATTACTTTTACCAATCTCATCTAATTAACTCAATTTTAAACTTATACATAGTATGATGAAAAAAATATTTTTCTTTTTGCTCATCTTTTCTTTTGGAGCACTGCAAGCTCAATTTAACCAGGATGCACCCTGGATGCAAAACATTATTCAGAAAAAAAGTCAAAATCCAAATTATAAACCAACTTTTAAAGAAGTTCAACAAGCTTTTAATGCTTATTGGAAAACCCACGACCCTAACGCCAAAGGAAGTGGATATAAACCATTTAAGAGATGGGAATATATATGGGAACATGTAGTTGACGATGAAGGATATCTACCAACGGTAAAAGATCAGTGGGTGGCTTGGGAACATAAAAAAGCTATACAAAAAGCATCTACAGATCTTAGTAGTTGGCAAGCTTTTGGCCCTTTTACACATACCAATACAGGATCCTGGTCCTCGGGTCAGGCTAGAATCAACACTATTATTGTAGATCCTAATGTATCTACCACCTGGTACGTGGGAGCTCCGGCCGGTGGACTATGGAAGTCTACAAACTCTGGTGTAGATTGGAGCCCCTTAACCGATAACCTACCTCAAATCGGTGTTTCGGGGATTGCTATTGATTATAATAATTCTAATATTATATATATCGCTACAGGAGATGATGATGGAGCAGATACCTTAAGTGCAGGGGTTTTTAAATCTACAGACGCAGGCCAAACCTGGAATCAGACAGGGCTAAATCCCGAAAATACTCCTTCTTCTATGAATGATATTTATATGCACCCTACCAATTCTAATGTGTTATGGGTGGCTACAAATAATGGGGTTTTTAAGTCAACCAATGCAGGTAGTACCTGGAATGTTACCTTAGCTGGTAATATAAAAGATATCAAACTTAAACCAGGGGACCCTAATACGATATATGCAGTTACTACCAATGAGTTTTATAAATCTACTGATGGAGGGGATTCATTTACCCAAATCACCAATGGGGTACCTACCGGAAGTGGTAGAATGGTTATCGATGTTACTCCTGCAGACGCCAATTATGTTTACATTCTAAGCGCGGCTAGTGACCGCACTATACAAGGCGTATATCGTTCTGTAGATAGCGGAACTACCTTTTCTGCAAGAAATACGACTACTGATGTTTTAGAAAGCAATCAGGCATTTTATGACCTTGCTCTAGGTGTGTCTTCTACAGATGCCGAAGAAATCTATGTAGGTTGTCTTAATGTATGGAAATCCATTAACGGAGGTACTTTGTTTACTAAAGTGAACAACTGGAGTTCACCTTTCAGTTCTTCTTACACCCATGCAGATATCCATATGATAAGAGACTTTAATGGTAGCATGTATGTATGCTCTGATGGTGGAATTTATTCAACGACTAACGGAGGAAGTAATTTTACGGATCATACCGGGGGAATCCAAGCAAGTCAATTTTATAAAATCGCAGTATCTCCTGATAATGCCAATAAAATGGTAGGGGGATTACAAGATAATGGTGGACATGCCTATAATAATGGTAATGGTAACTGGCAAAATTATTATGGAGCAGACGGAATGGATACTGCCATTGATCCTACCAATGAAAATAAATACTACGGATTTATTCAGAACGGAGGAGGTTTATACATCTCCAGCACAGCAGGAAGCAGCAGCACAGGATATGCTGACCCTCCAATAGGAGCTGATGGTAATTGGGTGACTCCCCTGGCTATGGATTCTAACGGAGAACTGTATGCCGGATATGATAAATTATATCGTCTCAATGCTGACGAAAACGGATGGATCGAACTAGCAGATCTTGGGGCCTCTGCTAATCAAATGGAGATTGCTCCTTCTGATGATACGGTATTGTATATTGCTGTGGGCACAGTCCTTAAAAAAAGTAACGATTCCGGAAGTACAGTCGCTGATGTATTTACTTTTGCAAATACAATAAAAGGAATAGCCGTTCATCATACAAATCCCAATATTGTATGGGTTACCACATCCTCTGCCGTTTTTAGATCTGATGACGGAGGAAGTACTTTTGATAATATAACAAAAAATTTACCTGCAACTGATAAGTACTTCTTTCTTAATGACATTGTGCATCAAAGCGGAAGTGCTCAAGATGCTATTTATTTGGCAACCAGTATTGGAGTATACAGAAATGTTACTGATGGTGTTTGGACTCCATTTTTTAACAACCTCCCCACCACCATTGTAACCGATTTAGAAATCAATATCCTGGACAACTCTATTACAGCAGCCACTTATGGCAGAGGAATATGGAGATCATCACTCCCCAGCTGTACCACTGTTGTAGCAGATCAAGCAACATCAATAGATGGAGCAACATTTGAAGAGCGTTTATCACTAGGACTCTGTACCGGTCAATCCGCTACATTACAACTAACCGTTACTACCGGTAATAATCCTACCTATAACTGGTCAGGCCCGAATGGATTTTCTAGTAGCGCTTCATCTGTAACACTAAGTGATCTTAGTATGAACCAGGCAGGTCTATATACCGTAGCGGTTAACTCTCCTGAAACATGTGGTGCTGTAGATTACAACTTTTCTATAGACTTACAAGAGGCAATTCAACCTATTGCAACGGATATTGATATTTGTAATAATAATACCGCTACTTTAACCGCTAACGGAAGCGCAGGTTACAAATGGTATGATTCAGCAAGTAGTGGAACAGAAATAGCAACAGGCTCTTCTTTTACCACTCCTGCTTTGAACACTAATACTACATATTTTGTGTCAGGGTTATCAAAAGTAATCGTTTCTGAAGCTTCACCATCGCCAGCAGTAAATACTGCTGCTGATTATAATTTTCCTCAAGGATTGATTTTTAATGCTAATGATGATATCGTTTTAGAATCATTTACTATGTCTGCCATGTCATCAGGAGATAGACTTATTCAAGTGAATGATGCATTCGGAAACATTATAGCATCTACTACGATAAATATCCCTGCTGGTGAATCGCTTGTAACTGTTAATTTTGATATTCCGCAAGGTGATGGTCACGTACTTTCTATTCCAAGCGGTTTGGTAGAAATGAGAAGGACTCCATCAGGAAACGGAGTAAGTTATCCATATACCTCACCATCGGATGTGGTTTCAATTATCGGGAATACTGTAAACGCTCCGGAGTTTTATTACTTTTTCTATGATTGGAATTTTACTTCTAAAGGAGGACGCTGTGAATCCGTAAGAACGCCAATAAATATCAATGTAAATGCTGACAATCCAGATCTATCTGATGGAGATACACTATATGCTATTGATGGAGGAAGTACTACTAGTTTTAGTGATGGAGCTACAATAATGATAGGAGAAGATTCTGATCTGGAATTAAGTTTACCTGCTTCTCAATTTAGTGGTTCATTGATATGGACAGCTCCCGGTGGTGCAACTTATACTACAAATACTGTTAATCTAACGAATATTCAGGATAATGGAGATGAGGAAGGAAACTGGACGGTAGCCGTAACTTTTGCCCCTAATTGCGGTACAGCAACCCAAACTATTAATTTTCGCGTTAATGTTGAAGCTACTTTAAGCACCAATGAAAACAGCTTCGAAGAAGGTTTGATCGTATACCCTAACCCTGTGGAGGATATACTTATCATTAATAGTCCGGTTAGTTTAACCAATACAGTAGCAAGTATCGTAGATATTCAAGGAAGAAAATTAAGTACTTCTTTTGATGTTCAATATATACATTCTAATCAAATAGAGATCAACACAAAGCCACTGGCTAAAGGACACTATTTTGTTATTATTAAAAACGACCAGAAACAACTGGTTAAGAAAATAGTAAAAAGATAAACCTTAGATCTTATTATATACAGAGCTAATTCTTCATCAGAATTAGCTCTGTATTTTTACACATTTCCTTATCTTCCAATAAATTTATAAAACTTTGCAGAGCTTAGGTAGGTGGCAAAGATACTATATGTCTACATTAGCGAATGGCGGGCACTGTTTTAAATAACTGATTATAAGATTAATATTAACCGAACTCAGGTTGTTATTTAAAGTTCAAAACTTTATAAGAATACTCAGCTCTTAGGAATTTTATGTTCCTAAGACTATCTGTCCTATAACTTTTTCGTTCTGCATTAAGAAACAACCCTGTTTGGTTTTCGTATTTAATATTCTTAATAAAACTGTAAGTTGGGCTATGATGTACCATATTGCCCACTAATTTATTGGTTTTAGTATCAAAATAATACCACCAGGTATTTGCAGGTGAACCATCTTCATTGTTGTACTTTGCTTGTATCACATAAACAGGTTTATTATCTATTTCTTCTTTTCCTATATAGGTGAGTTTAGCTGTTTTATCCAGCAATTTATAGGGTTGCCAAAACACATAATTGGCGGCAATGATACTTTTATAAGATTGTTTTTTGAGTTTCGCATCGGTTTGCAAAGAATCGTTGTGAAACAATGATATCTTCCCTTTTTTAAGAATAACTTTTTTGGTCATGGAATCTTCTTCCCATTCCATTGCTGCAGAGAACTCCGGTTTAAAAATATTTTTATGTTTTTGAACTAGTTTTTTCTCTATGTTCCCAAGGCTATCGTATAAAATAGTAGTTTTTAGATATGAAATTTCCTTTACCTTCTCCCAATTTTCAATTCCTCTGTGAGCTTCTAAAGATTGTATTATTATATCTGAAGGATCAGTTTCTGTTTGTTGGCAGGAAGTTAACCAACCGATCAACACCATTAAAAAAATGATGCCATATTTTTTACCTAAGCATATGAAGTACATGGTTTACAATCTTTTATATATTCCTCTTTGTCATTTGAACTTGATACGGGAAATGCGAAAAACTATATGTTTTATTATCCAGTCCTACAATAGTGGCCTCGGTTTTAAATATTTTAAATCTTTTAGGGGTATCAGTGTTTTCTCCCCAAAGCCTTTTTGGGATGCATAAAAGCAATCCTTTTTCATCTCCCATCGCCCACCAAAAATTACTGTTTTTAGGATACACATCTAAGCCAAATATATCATGTAGTTTTTCTGATTCTCCTTGTTGATCATCTACTACAAAGGCAATTTCGCTAACATTCAGAATGTCATTAGAGGTGAACTCTCCTTCTGTTCCGTTCTTAAGATCATGTCTGGCAATAAACTCTAATAAGTTTCCCGCAGGATCCCAAAAGAAAATAGAATGTGCATTCCAGTTCCTGAAATGTCTAACATCATCCGGAAACTTAGGATCTCTAGCTCTTTTGGGTGTTGGAATTATATCTGTTCTTTCTAGTAACCATCGTCTAGACCTTAGTAGCTTGTTTTCTGGAATATTAAAGGCAAAATGATACCAGGGATTACCAAGATTTGGGTTAATTTTTATAAAGGTAATTGTAGAAACTCCTGCAATAAATGTTATTTCCGCATCTTCCTGGCTTTCAATTGAAAAACCTAATTTATCAACATAAAAAGCTTTCATTTTATCCAATGAAGTACTGGTTAGTAATCGGATATTTTTGATGAGATCAAATTTGGAAAGGTTTACTGCTGCGATATTTTTAGGATGATTGTCATAAGCAAAACAAGACTCAGGGTGTAATGCTATAAGCATCATTCCTAGTGAAGTATTTTTTACAAATGCTCTTCTAGATATATCAGAATCCTTCATCACTTTGGATTTTAATTGCAATAAGTTACCCATTCCAATTAACAAAGCGCGTTAATAAATCCTGAAAAGATATATATAACAGACTTTAGAGATACTATTTTTTTCTTTTCTTACTCCGCTTAGCCAAAGGATTAAAGTCTAAACATAGCTGTATCCAATACTCTAGATCTATATCCAGATCAAAACCATCCGGAGTTACAAAAACATAACCTCTCATAGGACGACCTGTAAAATCCATAGGTAGACAACCCTCTTTTTGCATGGCTTCAGGGGTAGCTTCTTCTCCTATCCTGGCCATCAATAGATCTGTCTCCTTCTTTTTATCATAATGAATACCACAACACATTTTATCATCTACCATAAAACAGAGCCCTCCCATCATTTTCTTTGCATAATAGTTCACCTTTTTTTCTTTTAAGACCTGATGAATCCGATCTGCCATATATTCGCTATAAGCCATTATTGTATTGCTTTGGTTAAATACTCATTTACCGGCCACATCACTTTCCAATAGTTCATAAGTTCTTCAACCAAGGACTCACTCGTAATAAGTGATGGAGCTTCTTCTCCCACAAAATAAAATTGTTTATTAGCGATCAGCGGTTCTTTTTTATGAGCATCCTGCCATTCCTTAGGAATCCGCTTTATGGTTTCTCCTCTAATCTCACCAAATTTCTGAACAAAATCCTTATCCTCTAACAACTTCCTAAATCCCGAACCATCACGGCTAATGGTAGTCCTTATGTTATGAAGTTGCTCTTTTGAAGGTCCAAAACAGCCACCCATTATACCAACCATCTCAGGAGAAAAACGTAAAAAGATACCAGGAATGCTTTTATCTTTGCGACCTCCTCTAGAAATAAAAGCGGTGTAATGCAGATTATACGGTGATTTATCTTTAGAAAAGCGAATATCCCTATTGATACGAAGTATACAATCCTTAGGTTCAACCTTTAGGTCAGGATCATATCGCTGTATTGCTGAAATCATAACACCCACAAATACCTCAAAAGGTTTTTTTACACTAGCTTCATACCGTTTTTTATTCGCATGAAACCAATCCTTATGGTTGTTACTAGATAATTCTTGGAAAAAGCCAATAAAATCTTCTGTAAAATATTGCATAAGTTAGCATATAACATTTAAATATAACCAAACTGTCATCTTGAGCCTGCCTGCCATTCGCCGGGTAGGCAGGCTCAAGATGACAGTTAACATAACACTACCCCATAGAGTGAAAAGCTACTCTATTTCCTTCGGTATCAAGGAAAACAGCCATAAAACCATTTTCTCCCAAAGAAGTTTTAGGCATTACTATTTTTCCTCCTGCTTTCTCCACACGGGCTAATGGTACCGATAAATCATCTCCTCCATTAAGATAAGCAAAGGTTCCTTCTTGCGAAGGTTGATTACCATTGCCATGAGTAACACAGCCTCCTACTCCCCCATCTTTATATGGAAAGAAAGCCATTTTAAAATCCATTTCCATAGGTTGTAACTCAGCAGCTAAAATTTCATTATAAAACTTTACTGCTCTCTCGAAATTGGTGCTTGGTATTTCGAACCAGCTAATTGCACTTGACATGATTTGTTGATGTATTGATTAATAACTATTCAAATGTAAATGATCTCTAGCTCGAAAAAAATTATATTTTTGAAAAAACATAGGTTTCTAAAATGAAGAAAAACGAAGAATTATTCTACTTAATCAAATCATTGTCCAAAAGTGAAAAACGCTATTTTAAGCTAAACTCACAAGGAAACGAAGCTGCAGAATACCTAATTCTATTTGATGCCATTGAAGCTCAGAAAACGTATAACGAAGCCGAAATCAAAGATGTCTTTAAGGATAAAGCATTCGTAAATCAATTGACCACCATCAAGAACTACTTAAAACATCGTATTCTACAGTCTTTAAGAAACTATCATGCTAAACTCTCAAAAAATGCAGAGCTCATTGATATTATACGTAACGTAGAGATCTTATTTTACAAAGGGCAATATGCAATTTGCGAAAGCGAACTAAAACGCGCTGAGAAAAAAGCAAAAAGCTTCCAAAATGACTTATTACTATTTCATATTCAAGACTGGAACAGAAAAGTTTATCAAGCACTATATCCTCAGGATTTTTCGGGACTCAAATCTATCATACAACAACAAAAAAGCACATTGCAATCCACTAATGATTATATAGATCTTTTATTAGCTAATACTGATCCTACACAATTTTCTATATCACATAAAAAAGGGGTTTCTCTTCAGAACAAAACACTAAAAACATTACATAAATACAGAAAACTACTGATTTCTAAAGATCATGACAAAGCAAAACGGATTATTGAAGAATTAATTAAGGAATGGGAACAATATCCAGAATTATTAAAAGAGTTCTTTCCGATGTATTTTTCTGTTAACAATAACTTACTCGGTTTTTTGGTCTTCAAAAAACACTACAAAGAAGCTTTTGTGAGAATACTATTAATTAAACAAAAGGCTGAGGCTATAGAAAATATTTCTGCCTCATTCATTAAAGAAAAACTACGCCTCTATAATATAGAATTAGAAATCCATAGAACGCTCAAAGAACTCCATACCACCCATGAGGTTATTGATGAAATCCAGGATTTTATTGCTACTCATAAAACATTAGTTCCAGACAACTATTGGCTTTCTTTTAGGTTTCAGTTTGCTAACATTTACTTCACGAAAAAAGATTACAAAAAATCACTGAGCTGGATTAATGACATCCTTAATAATCAGACCAAAAAAGACAGAAAAGATCTTATCAATTACACACAATGGCTTAATCTACTGGTTCATTATGAGTTAGGCAATGGGTTTTCTTTACGTTATTTGATCAATAATATGAAAAAACTTCTAAGAAAGGATAAAAACATAGATTTCTATGAAAAGGTGATCTTAAAATTTTTGTCTAAAACAGTAGAGCATTCTTCTTCAGAAAAAACAAAAGCTTTTGTAAACCTTAGTGAACAATTATTAGAACATCCTATTCCAGAACAAGTTCTGGGATATGTAGATTTTAATGAGTGGATGGAGAGAAAATAGTTAACCTAAATTGCTGATTATTTCAGTTTGTGGTTTCTTCTCCTTCTGAGAGAGGACTAAGGTGATGGTTTTGATATAGAACCTCCTCATCCTAACCTTCTCGCATAGGGAAAAGGAACTTCTATCGTTTTGTAAAAAGCTTAAGTTAACCATTTTTATTCTTCTCAGATAATTTTGAAAAAAAGTGATCTTTATAGGTATTCCCAATGGATAGCTGTTTGTCTAATATCTCTACATAATCATTGCCATAAGCTTTGATTTTATCTACAGCTATGATATAAGACTTATGAATACGAATAAATTGATTGTCTGGTAATAATTTTTCTAAATCAATCAATTTATGGTACACCACAAGATGCTTGTCCTGTAGATGAATCTTTACATAATTACTTAATCCTTCTATATAAATAATATTATCGTAATCAACCCTGATATTTTTGCGATCTACTTTAAAATATTCATAGGTTTTGGAAGAAACTTTAGTTTCGTTATGTTCTCCTGCTTTGTGATCACAAACTTTATTTACGGCTTTTAGAAATCTTTCGAAAGAAAATGGTTTTAACAAATAATCAACGACATCCAGCTCGAATCCTTCCAATGCAAACTCTCGATATGCCGTAGTAATGATTGTAGCAGGTGGTTTGGACAATGTTTTTAAGAAACTTAATCCTGTGATTTTTGGCATTTCGATATCTAAAAACAGGATGTCTACCGATTGCTCCTGAAGTATCTTCAGGGCTTCCATGGCATTGTCGCACACACCTAATACCTCTAGATTAGGAATATCAGTGATAAATCCTTTGACAATATTCTGAGCAATAGGCTCATCATCTACTATGAGGCATTTAAGATTCATGCGCTAACAATTTGATAGTTAAATCTACAATATATGTATCGTCTGTTTTATGAATCAACAATTCTTTTTGGTCTCCATATAATAAATCCAACCTTCGAGATACATTCTGAAGCCCTAATCCTCCTCCATTATTATTCTCTTCATCTTCAATTTTAGCAATGCTATTCTCGATTCTAAAAGATAAAGTACTCTTTAGTGCTTTGATATTAATCTTAATCCAACCTTTTTTTACTTCATTCTTTAACCCATGTTTAAAAGCATTTTCTATAAATGGTACAAGTATCAAAGGTGGAATTTTAATCCCCTCAATATCTCCTTCTAATTTATAATCAATTACAACTCGTTTCTCATATCGTTCTTTTTCTAAGGCAATAATGTTTTCAATAAGGGTTAATTCTTTACGCAGTGTTACTCTTTTGACATTGGATTCATATAATGTATAGCTTAGAATATCCGAAAGTTTTAAGATCAAGCTTGGTGTTTTTTCAGACTTTTCGAGTGCTAATCCATATATACTATTCAATGTATTGAACAAGAAATGAGGATTAGTCTGAGATTTCAAAAACTTTAACTCCGCATCAATTTTTTCTCTTCTTAGAGCTTCTGTTTCCCTTCGTTCTTTATACCAATCTATAAACAACTTAAAACCTGTAGTAAACGCAACTGGTGATATAATGATCAGCGCAGTCTGAACCAATCGAGAAAATTTCCATACTTGAACATATTCTCCATCCATCCATTGTGGAAAAAACTTAGGATAACCCCAATACAACACAAAATACCTATGCAAAACCGAAACAACTGCCAGAAGTAATACTAACTCAATAAAATAAATCAAGAATTTGTTTTTATACAAAACCATCGGGATCAACACAAACCAATTGACATATACAGCAATTATTCTAGATGGTAGGTATAACAGTTCAAAAATAATAGCATCGGCAAAACTTTGTCTGTATCCCCATTCTGATATGGCGAACGAAAACATAATAACCAACCAGAAAATAATATGATATGTAACCTGCTTAATATTCAAATCAATTACAATATAGTAAACAAAGCTACTTTTTACGTTTCCTCTTTCTGCTTTTTATGTTTAACGCTTAATAACTTATGTCAAATACTTATTCCTAATTAACATAAATACAATTCTAGTTCACCCTATATGTATGCTATTTTATATAAAAAACATTCTTTATAAAACAAGGTTAATTAAATTACTATGATTAAAAACCCTAGTTATATGAGATGTACACCATTCTTGCTAGCCTCTGTTCTGTGTATTATTTTTCATTCTGAAAATGTTTTTTCTCAAAAGCAAGAAAACCCTTTGGAGCAATTATCATATTATATTGGTACCTGGGGACCGCCTTCTGATGATCCTATTATTAAGAGAGATGCCAAGTATAAAGACCTGAAGGTAATTGATTTTAAATGGGGTCATAATAAAAGAGTCATTTGGTCTAAAACAGGATTGTTTTCAGATCAAAAAAAGGAGGTCTATTCTGAAGGTATGATTACATATAACCCTAATACCCAAAAGATAGTTTGGTTAGAGTACCAAATTGATAATGAGATCCTTTTTGAAGGAGAATATATTATGCTTGGTGAGCATAAAGTACAACGAGTATATACAGTATTTTATGCTGAAAATTATCCAGACATCCCCAACCCCCAATTAAAAGGATGGACCCGAAAATACCGAGAAACCTTTACTCCTACCTCGGAGCACACTATCAATTGGTTAACTGAAACTTTAATACATGGGAAATGGGTAAGACAAGGCAGAAATAATGAAGACTTTAAAGCTGTTAGAGATCAATAAAACTTAAAATCAATTTGACATAAGAGATATAAAAGTATACAGAAGACCTGTTCTGATTGATATAAAAATTTCTCGATAGGTCATAAAGTTAACTACATTTAATTAAACCAAAGTATATAAGTATGAGAGTCTATCCATCTTTTGCAATCATTTTTTTATGTATTGCCTTTTCCTTTTTCAAGATGCCTGCCCAAAGCTTGAATAATAGTCACATTGCGTTTACAATTCCTGAAAAAGATTTACTTCCAGAAAGTATTGCATATGATTCAATCAAAAACGAATTCTATATAGGAAGCACTAGAAAAGGAAAAATTATAAAGATTTCAAAAGATGGATTACAAAAAGATTTTGTTCTCCCAAAGCAAGATGGATTATGGATGATTATTGGTCTTAAGGTTGATGCAAAAAGACGCCATCTTTGGGTATGTAGCTCCGGTGGAGATAACTTAGAAGGTTACACCTTGAAAGATGATAAAGAAGGGCGTCCGGCAGGAGTTTTTAAGTTTAATCTAGACACAGGTAAGCTGATTAAAAAATATGTCCTGAACACCTCAAAAGAAGTACATTTCTTTAACGATTTGGTCATCAGTAAACAAGGAGATGTTTATATCACCCACATGTTCTCTGAGCACTCTATTTATAAAATTTCCAGTACCGAGGATAGGTTAAAAAAAATCATATCTTCTGATGCTATTGCATATCCAAACGGAATAACCTTATCTGATGATGAATCAAAACTCTACATTGCACATTCTGGTGGTATCGCAACTATGAATACATCAAACAACAAAATCAAACAATTACAAATCCCCGAAGGTTTAAAAATTTCCAAAAAAGAAAGTATTGATGGATTATATTTTTATAACCATGCTCTTATCGGAATCCAACCTGATATTAACACAGTACAACAGTTCCAATTGGATAATTCTGGAAATAAAATTATTGATTCTACTCCTTTAGAAGTAAATCACCCAATGATGAATAATCCTACTACAGGAGAAATAGCAGAAGATATGTTCTATTATATTTCCAACGCACAATTTGGAAGCTTTAATGATGATGGTTCTTTATTTCCACCTGAAAAACTGTACGAAGTATGTATTCTTAGATTACATCTAAAAAATGATAACTCAAAAAATGAACCTCCTGAATAGAAAGCAATTTTTAAAAACCGGTATGATGACAAGTGGTTTTATTGCTTTGTCACCGTTTATAGTATATGGTAAACAGCAAGACGAACAGCAATTAGATAAAAAGCTTGTAGCAGAATTTGTAGGAGCAGGGCATAGTAAGCTTGATAAGGTAAAAGAACTGCTTGAAGAGCATCCGACCTTGCTTAACGCTGCTCATGATTGGAAACTCGGTGATTTCGAGACTGCCCTGGGAGCTGCGAGTCATGTTGGTCATAAAGAATTAGCCCAATATCTTATAGACAAGGGTGCCCAAGCTAACATTTTTACCGCAGCTCTCTTTGGCAGGATAGATATTATAAAACCAATGCTAGATCTTTTCCCAAGTGCATTAAATGCAAAAGGGCCTCATGGGTTTACTCTTTTACATCATGCACAACGTGGTGGCGAAGAAGCTGAAATAGTTACAAAATACTTAACTTCACTGGGTGCTAAAGAAACTAAAGTTAAGTTATACTGATTAAACTCTCCTACAATACCTAACATCCGACATAATTTATTAATCAAAGCTCACCCCGACCAAGTATATAATGCAATAACTTCTGAAAAAGAATTACAAGGTTGGTGGACCATTCAGACAACAGCCAAACCAGAAGAGGGTTTTATAAATCATTTTAGATTTGGCAAAGAATATTTAATAAAATGAAGGTTACCAAACTTAGCGCTCCCCAATTAGTTCAATGGGAATGTGTGGATGGAGATGACGAATGGATTGGAACAGAATTATCCTTCGAACTAGAACAGAAAGATAATACTACATTTCTTAAATTCTTACATATGAATTGGGCAGATGAAACTGAATTCTTTGGATTTTGTAACCATCAGTGGGGACGATTTCTGGACAGCCTAAAATCACTTTGTGAAACTGGAAAAGGTACTCCTGTCATAGCACTATCATAAATAAGAAAAGATGCAATACCTGATTAGGATATTGCATCTATAATAAAGTTGATTTTCATTAAATAAAGGTCACTATTTCTTCATCATTCTTATGGTTTCATTATAAGACCCGGAACTTAATCTAATCAGGTATAATCCTGTGGGAAGAGGATCTGTTAATGAAGTAATGTCTAACTCACTTAATCCCTTATCCATATAATCCTTAGGCATTCTGGCAATCTCTCTTCCTTGCATGTCATACGCCCCGATATGTACAGCTCCATATTCAGGTTGTTGCCATTTTATAGTAGCTTGATCGGTTACTTCATTTGGATATAAGGTTAACTTATCCAACTCTTCAATTTTAGTTAAGAATCTTGAAAAATTCATACTAACATCTAAGTTCCCGGGAGAAGACCAGTTACCGGCATCATCACGAACCATACTCTTAATCTTTCCGGTGGTGGTTCGTAGATCTTTATTATTATCTCCACTTCCAGCAGTAATTAATGCGCTATTTCCTCCTCTATATTTATACACTTTAAGATCATCAAATTCTATTGAAGTCTTATTAGTGCGCAGAGAAATAGCCACTCCGGATGCAACAGGACTACTATCGGTCCAGTTTAATAAATACTCATTGTTTTTCCAGACTTGAAGTACTCCGTATGCAGGACTATAAGTTACTCGATATTTGGCCCAATTATTATCCAAAGACACATCTGCAATCGCTCTGAAGTATAGAAGATTGTTCACAGTCTCATAAATCCGGACTTTGTTATCTTCACCACTAAACCATATCAGATATGAATTCCCCCGTTGACTTAATGTTCCATCAGAAGACATGATATGAATTCCGAATTTACGAGGCCCAGAAGTTGAATTCAGCTTGGCTGCAAATTCGTATAAATAAGGTAATCCTGAATCCTGAATCAGATAAGAACTCCATAAGGTATTATCAGAAGTAGTGTTGGTTTGCTTTAAACGTCCATCGGTCACATTCCAAGTACCGGCTCCTTTGTCATACACCCCAAAGTCCTGACCGAAGTTTTCATTAAAAAAACCTTTTCGTCGATTAGCCAAAAAACTAGAACTATATTTTTCCAATACCTGATAATATCTTCGGGTTACTCCTACATTATCATTATCAGTAAAGTTCACAGTAAAATCTCCTGTCTGAACGCTCCCTCCGCTGATAGAAGTTGTAGGCGGAGTATTATCTGATGGAGGTGGGTTGCCTCCTCCTGAGCAGCCATTAGCTACTAAACTATTTACACCAGTTCTGATTCCTCCTAAAGTAGCATATCCGCCATTTCCTGGACAAGCCGAGCAACCTGCATCACGATGTCCGGCTATATGTGTTAATGAACGATTCACCGAATAATGAAAAGATGATCCTATAGGATTTATATTTTCTTTATCTGCTTTCCAGGCTAATAAATTCTTCAATGAATTTTGGGTAGCTGTAGTTGGCGTTACTGAAGAATAATCACCAAGCATACAAACTCCCATTGTGTTTCTATTTCTACCGCAGAAATGCGCTCCAATAGCATTATCTCCTCCTGCTCTACCTTCATAAATTACTCCGTTAGGATCTACCAAAAAATTATATCCTATGTCGGACCATCCATTGCCATTAATATGAAAGTTCTGTATAGATCTTACTCTTGCAGCCCAATCACTACTGGTGTTAGATCCAAATTCATGATGTACAATCAGATGAGAAACAGCCGACGTAGCTGCCGAGTTTCTGGGAATTGCACCCCATTGCCCCCTACTAATTACTGAAGGTTTACCGCAAGCCATCTTAGCTGTGGTTTTGGCACTTTCCTGCATCTGTTTTTGTAACTTTTTAGACGTTTCTCCCGGACTATAGTGAAATAACTCAACATCAGCTATAGCTACATCTATTAACGATGGTTCCAACGAAACTTTATATTGAATGTACTTTACACGTTTATCCAAGAATTCCATTTTGGATGTAATCCGTTCACTTGTTTGCTCCAGATGACCATCAAATACAGCTGTTTTCCATGCTGACCAGGATTTCCCATTTCTAGAAGTACGGTAATTAAGTTTCATCCGACTATAATCCAGATTTGATCCTTTCCAAACGGTATAAGCAGATATAAATGGTTTTGGTCTTTTTAATTTAATTTTGATAGGTTTTAGAATAAGCTCGGGAGATTTCTGGGTTTTCCCCTTTATTGCCAATCCCTTTTCATGTCTGATAAAAGCTTTGTTTTGGGAGATTACATCTGTATTAGAAAAATTAATAGTTTGAGATGAAGAACTCTCTCCTTTAAAAACATGTCGCTGTTCTTGAGCATAACTATAAAGCACAAGAAAAAAGCAACATATTACCGTGGGTAATACGTTAATTTTCATAGTTGACGATTTGTGTTAGTCGAACTAAAATCGGAAAAAAGTTTGGTTTAAAAAAATTTTAGATTAAAAAACAATGCAGATAAGATGTTATTTATCAATAATTTAATCTAAATTTTATGATCAAAAAATTGCAAGTACTATATATTATTGTTTCGTTAATAACTTCATCACTAGCTTGGATTTTGGTACATTTAATATCGTTTTAGATATCAACCAAAATCTATCAAATCAACAATAAACTCTTAATAACGCCATTATGAAAATCACACAAATCTTCAAAGCAGGAATGCTAAGTCTGCTAGTCTTTGCTTACGCATCCTGTAATCAAAAAAAATCAGAAAAAAATACAGATGAAACCGCTACTTCCGCAGACACTAAAGTTGTGGAAGAAAAAAAACCGGCAAAAAAAGAAATTACTTATGATGTAAATCAACCAAAAACCATTATCAAAGCTATTGCTGAAGCATCAGGTGGTTGGAATACGCTTTGGAATCTGAAAGATGTAGAATACACTTATACTTATGAACAAGCAGACGGTAAAAAAGATATCTCTGTAGAGCGATATATTTTTGATGGAGAATATTCATGGGCCAAATATACGACACATCAGGTAAACGTATTACCAGAAGGTAATCAACCTGTTATACAAAATCTTGCTAAAGGAAAGGTTTCTATGAGTATGGATGGTAAAGAAATGACAGATGAAAAAATGTTAGGAACTACAGATTTTTTACGACAAGTAAACTACTATTGGTTTATGATGAATTTTAAGATCGGGGATCCGGGCACCACCTACAAATATCTTGGGCAAGAACCTATAGGTGGAAAGACATATGATAAAGTAACTGTATCCTATGATCCTCAAAAAACAGGTAAGGAAGCGAATGATGCTTACATTCTATATGTTAATACCGATACTAAATTGATAGATCAATTTTATTTCTCTCTACCAGCCTGGGGAATCAATGATACTGTATTATTAATGAAAGTAAAATATACAGAAATTGATGGAATACAGGTACCAACTCATCGCTATGCATATATCCCTGACGACAAAGGCAAATATTCTGAAGAACCTTCTTTATCTGAAATTTCTACCAATGTAAAATTCAATAATGGATTCAAACCTGAAGATTTTAAAATTTAACTAGTTAAAATAAAGGTCTTAAAAAACACCCCAATACATTATAGTATTGGGGTGTTTTTTTAAGCATATTTTTACTGTTTCTCTATGAAAAATAGATATAGATGCCCACTACAATTACACAAATCGCTCCTCCAATGAGCTTAACACTTTTCCAGGGTGTGATATCCACTTCTTTGGTGTATTGTTGTTCGTAAGCAGTTTCTCTAGGGTACAGTTTACCGATAATCAACATTACAACTATATTTACGACAAAAAGGATAGCCATCACGTGCAAGAAGTGAGGGAATTGACCTTTCATAACAGTAGAATCCAGAACCACATAAATTAAATACAAGACAGCTCCTGAGATAATGGCAATTTTTGCAGCTATCGCAGGAACATTCTTGGTCAAATAGCCAACTACAATAATCGTTAAAATTGGGATACTATAACATCCATTTACCTGCTGCAAATAACTAAAAATACTTTCTGCATGTTGTAAAAACGGTGCAATAATCATGGCGAATAAAGCTAATCCCGTCCCAAAAAGTTTTCCCGCTTTTACGGTTTGTCGTTCTGAAGCTTCCTTATTGAAATATTCTTTATAAATATCTATTCCGAACAGCGTAACAGAGCTATTCAAAGCACTATTAAATGAACTTAAAATCGCTCCAAAGAGGACCGCAGCAAAGAAACCTACTAACGATAATGGTAACACTTTGCTTACTAACATCGGATAGGCTTCATCAGCTTTGTCAAGCGTATCACCAAACATATGAAAAGCAATGATACCCGGTAATACAACAATTAATGGACCAAGTATTTTAATAAATGAAGCTAGTATCAACCCTTTCTGTCCTTCTTTTAGGTTTTTGGCTCCTAAGGCTCTTTGTATAATCGCTTGATTGGTTCCCCAATAAAACAATTGCACTAACATCATTCCGGTAAAAATAGTAGCAAAAGGTACCGATGCCTCACTGGAACCTATAGAATTAAACTTTTCCGGATTCTCTTTAAACAAAGTAGTTATTCCTTCTCCAATACTACCATCACCAATTTCCAGTAAACCAAAAATCGGAATCATAATCCCTCCTATCAATAATCCAACAGCATTAATGGTATCAGATACTGCCACTGCTTTTAATCCACCAAAAATTGCATAGATTGATCCTACAATACCAATTCCAAAAACACATATCCAAATAGAAGCATTTTTAGAAACTCCTAACATTTCAGGAATATCAAACATAGTGCTCAATGCTAAAGAACCTGTGTACAACACTATTGGCAATAACACTATAGCATAGCCCGTAAGAAAAAGTCCAGAGGTAATGGCTTTAGTAGTTGTATCATATCTCCTTTCCAAAAACTGAGGTACTGTTGTAATACCCCCTTTCAGATATCTGGGTAATAAAAATACTGCAGTAATCACCATTGCAATGGCGGCTAGGGTTTCCCAGGCCATTACTAAAATCCCTTCAGTAAAAGCACTACCGTTTAATCCCACGATCTGTTCTGTTGAAAGATTAGTTAATAATAAAGACCCAGCAATAACAACTCCAGTAAGGCTTCTTCCTCCAAGAAAATAACCGTCAGATGTTCTTTCATCTGTCTTTAAAGTAGAAACGTATGCTATTACACCTACTAATAAGGTGAAGCCCAAAAAAGAAATAATACCCATGATTTGTGTTTTAAAAACTTAAATATAGGTAAATACTTTAATTAACAGTTTATCTTTTTATCAGTTACTCAAATATAGTTTTTACCAAAAAGTGTGAAAATCTAACTCTATTTACTAAAGAAACGTTAATCTTAACTAAAAAAAGTAATATCCATTGCCCTTTACTGTTAAAGCTCCTGTGCTAACCATATCACAAACTTAGTAAGTAGTGCATAAATAGAACTTTTCATTATACCTAACATACACTAAAAACACAAATCGTCATATTGTTTAATTTAAGTGTATATAAAAACCTCAGGAAATTGTCCTGAGGTTTTTTAATTTTTGTCACAGTAATAAATACCTTATTTTTGAGTCTTTACTGATAAATCATACTCATGAGATCACTTCTCTTTATAGGAATACTACTAATTTGTTTTAGTTGCAAAAAAGAAAATACATCTATTGCTCAGGAAGAAAACAGTATTATTCCATTAGACAGCCTATCAAAAGAAAAGATTGATTTTAAATTATTAAAGCTTTCCTCACAATCGCAAAAGGACTTAGAGTCTTTTGAGGACTTTCAAAACTTCAACAATCTCATTATATCCTTACATAATTATAATCCATATTATATAAAAAAATATGCAGATAGTATTGATGTATTAATCCAAATTGTAGATGAAAACCTATCCGAGGATTTTAATGTAAATACTATAAATTCCAGACTTACTGTACTATCCACAGAATCAGGTTTATTAAAAAAACTAGCACAGAAAAAACATCCTAGCACAGAAAAACTTCTAGAGGCTAATAAAAGATTGTTAAAAGCATATAACAGTTTAGTTATTCAATTAAATGAACTGTCACTAGCCATACCAGAAAACATTGAGAAAGAATTGTTACGAGATCGAGATAGCCTTAGAGAACCTATTAATGATACCAAAGAAAGGATCCAAGAATAATACAAAATATAGTATGAAAAAAATAATTATATCCATTCTAATGATCACGTGTAGCTTTTCTTTTGCACAGCAAAAAGACAATTCAGACATTGACAACACATTAGAAAAGTGGCATAAAGCAGCTGCTGAAGCAAATTTTGACACATACTTTGGTTTAATGACGTCAAATTCTATTTTCATTGGAACTGATCCTACTGAAAATTGGAGTTATGATGATTTTAAGGTATTTGCTAAACCATATTTTGACAAAGGAAAAGCTTGGAGTTTTACTACTTTAGAACGAAATATTTTTACTGAAGAAAAAAATCAAATAGCTTGGTTTGATGAATTACTTGACACTCAAATGGGGATTTGTAGAGGAAGTGGAATTGTAGAAAAAACATCAGAAGGCTGGAAAATAAGACATTATGTACTTTCTATTGCTATACCAAATGAAAATGTAAAAGAAATCACTGCACTCAAAAAAACATTCGACACCAACTTAATGAGCGTATTAATAGGTAAAAAGGATTAGAATAAGTGTTTTTTAAATTCTATTAGATCATGAAAACAATGTTTAGCTCCATGATCTAGAAGTTTCGCTTCATTCTTGGATCCAATACCTATAAAATCTAAAGATAAGTTCTGTGCGGTTTTTAAATCCCAAAGCCCATCACCGACAGAAATAATTTGATCAAAATCTGATCTGCTATAAAAAGATTTTGACCTTTCAATAGCTTCTATTACAAAACCTTCTCGTGATTCATGTGTTTTAGAAGTGGCTAATATCTGCTCATCATACCAAATATCACATTGGTCTAACTTTAGCATTGCAGGTTTTGGGAGTGCTCCCGTTGCAAAACAAAATGAAATATCATTATCTCTAAAAAATTGAATTACAGATTTTGCACCCATAATTTCTTTTACAGGATCAAAATTAAGCATCTGCCTTACAAGATCTTCTTCAAAATCATCCAGTAAATTATCCGGAAGATCATTCTGAAAATTACGCTCATAATTATAACGAAGCGCATAACTATCCGTATGATGTTTATAATTATTATAATCTGTATCTATATCAGTAATCCCAAAAGACAATAATGATTGTGTCACCGAAATAAGATACATCGATACGCTATCTGTTAGCGTACCATCAATATCAAATATGAATAATTTATTTTTCAGAGTAGAAGACTGGAATTTATAATGAATATTTTAAAGACATAATCAAGTTCCTTCCTGCAGCAGCAATACCCGACGAGTAAGGTCTATATCTTTGATCTGTTATATTTTCAATTGTAACGGTACCTTGAAGACTTGGTGTAAACTGATACTGAGATCTTAGATTCAAAGTATACCAGGATGGAGCATACGGATTTCCATTTTGATCTGCAGCATATAAAAAAGCATTGTTCTGTTGTGAAGGTGCCAATTCATCAAAGTCAAACTGTCCATTATAAACTGCAAAAGCATCTATAGTCCATTTCTGAGACGTATATGTTACATGTGTATTTCCAAATTGTGGAGATACATGTCTAGATGCTTCTGTAGAGCCATCATCAGATATTTCCTCTCCTCCAACAAAAGTATACTGTGAAGTAAACTTAAGATTTTTAGCAAAATTGTATCGTATTCCGGCCTCAAAACCATAAACTCTTGCATTTGCAGCATTTTGTATAGCTTGCACATTACTCAATTCTCCTCCAAATAGTATTTGAGTCTCACCATTTAAACTAAAGTCCCTACGCACTAATGCATTATCCAAATATGTATAATACGTAGCCAGGTCTAATGAAAAATCCTCGTCTATATTAACCCTAAGTCCTAGTTCTCCATTGTATGCATACTCTGGTACTAAATCAGGATTAGGAACTACTACAGATCCGGGTTCTGAATCAAAAATTTTACCGACATCATCAATATTTGGAGCTCTAAATGCTGTGGAAAAATTTAATTTCCATTGAATCATATCGTTGGGCAACCAGCTAAAACCAGCAGTTCCGGTTACAGCATCAGTGTCCAAATTAGCCTCTGTAAATGGAAAATCAAAAAACTCTTTATCAAATTCTGAATATAAAATGATCCTGTTATACCTCAAACCACCTTGAAATCTTAATTTTTCGCTGAAGTTATGCTTTAAACTTCCATAAGCAGCAACAGATTGCCAGGTAGATCCGTCAGGATAGCGTGAAGGCGCATTTACTTGCTCTCCTGTTTCAATGTTATGCTCAGTACCATCAGAAAATACTTGATTCAAAATATACTCAGCTCCATAATACAAAGTAGTTTTTTTGCTTAGCTTTTTTTCTAAATCAAAATTAATAGAATACGCATCAACTTGTTCCTGGGTTCTTTCTAAAATAGAGCTTCCAAAATTTCGATCATTTCTACTCTCCTCAAAATATTGATATGCTCCTGTTATCTTTATTTGATCATACAATATACTCCCCGATTTATGATATGCCTGCAAATTACCCATAAACCATCGTTGTGGTCCATAAAACCATTCTGCAGATCTCAGATTACCATCTATTCTTCTAATCAAACGATCATATCTAGGGTAATCTGAGGTTGAAGTATACATTAAACCTAGATTGAAGTCCCAATGTTCATTTGGTAAATAATGCACTTTCTGAAGCAAATTGACTTGATTATAACCAGTAAACACCTGTTTTTCAGGGTCTTCATTTTGTATTACTATATCCTCTCCATTTACGGTTTCTACATATTCATTCCTTAAGTAATCGTCCGGGCCATGGCTACCCATTTTTAAATCGTCAAAATCAGTATAGCTAATACTAGTTAAAAAAGCCCATTTTTCTAGACCTATATTAAAGTCAATATGACCTGTTTTTTCATTACTGGCACTTGCATATCTTACAGAAGCATTACCACTAAGCTTATTCCTGCCACTTATGGCAAATTTAGGTTGAGTTGTATAAAAATTCATCACCCCGCCCACAGCATCACTTCCATAAACCACTGATCCAGGACCTAATATCACTTCTGTCCTATTAACTGCAAAAGGGTCTACTGAGATCACATTCTGTACATTCCCTCCTCTAAAAATTGCCGTATTCATACGAACTCCATCAACCGTCAGTAACAATCTATTGGTTGAAAAACCTCTAATTATTGGACTACCTCCACCTAATTGGCTCTTTTGGATAAAAACCTGACCACTGCTTTGTAATAAATCTGCAGAAGTCTGAGGTGTGGCCAGTGTGATATCATTGGATGATATACTTACTATTTTTTGGGTAACATCTTTTTGTTCTTGCTCCCATTTAGATACAGAAATAACAACTTCAGAAAGTTCATTTTCGCTTGCCTCAAGATAGATTCTATTACCCATCCTTCTAACCTTTGCTTTTGAAAAATTAGTTGTGATATGAGAAACATGAGCAAAGTATAATGTCTCGTCTTCTGAAAACATAGAAATATCAGCAACTCCATCAAAGTCTGTAATTGTACTTTTGGACTTTATTTTATTATATATCGCAACATCCGGAATTGGATCATTATTAGATTTGCTATAAACCGTTACCTCTTGAGCATTAATCTTTGGAAAAAAGAATAAAATCAATAAAAGAAAGGGAAACAGAGATGATTTACTCAAAAACTTCATTCAGAATAGATAGCGATTTAGGTTTTTTAAATTCGTGCAAATGTAATTCAAAATATAATAACAAAACGTTAAGAACTCGACTTCTTAAAGTCTTGGACAGCTTAATATTCATACTTTCCTCAAATGTCGTGCCTAAAAACTCTTTTAGTTTTGAAATATGCTCTCCTTTAACACAATACAGGTTTGTATCATTCTTTTGAAAGTAACCATCTTGCATATTGAAATATTCCGAATCTATTCTGGATAAATCTGGATAAAACCCTAAATATTGAGTGAGTTTTATCATAAAAGAGATATGAAAATTACCAATATTATCATGAGAATCCAACCAAAGTAAAGTAGTTTCCAGGTATTCGAATAAGTCTTTATTGGTTTCCTCTTCACGTATAGAATTTTTAAGAATTTCTGAAAGAAAGAATACTATCGAACTTTTCATTAAATCACTATGTAATGTTAGGTAAGGTTTGCTAATTTTAGCTTCCTTTATTCTTTCTAAAGTACCCTTATCTTTATGAACGGCTTCTATCTCTAATAAGGTTAACGGTTGAAAAAATGAAGATCTTATTTTTCCTCTTTTAGACTTTAGGACTCCTTTTAATAAATACGATCGTAAACCACTTGTTTTGGTAAATAATTTAACTATCAGATCTGCCTCTCCATAACGTAAAGAATGTACTACAATAGCTGGAGAATTAATAATCATTAGCGAACAATCAAAAGCTTAGAAACAGTCGTCTCTGCCTGGTCTTCTCCAGTCACAAGAATCAGATATACTCCTGAGGCTACCTTGTGTCTACCAAATGCCGAGGTATCCCATTGAATACTTCCTCCTTCACTTATCTCTTCATACACAAGATTACCTTCAATATCCGTGATTTTCACACTGGCTCTACTGGTAAGTCCTTTTATGGTTACACGACCACTAAACCCTGGCCTAACAGGATTAGGAAAGGCCACGACATTATCTAAGTTATCTTCTGGTCCCGTAGCAGTACCTTTAAATTCTAATAATCCTTTTTCAGAAGCAAAATAAACAGATCCTGTAGAGTCGTCAATTGAAATATCTAAAATATTATTAGAAGGAAGTGGAGAATTAGCCACAGTAAAATGCTCTAATGTTTCTTGCCCATCAGATGAAAAATAAAATACCCCAGAAGATGAAGTAGCAACCCATTTGTTATTAGAACCATCTACCTCTATATCTGTGATAAATTGATCAAAAAGTAACTCTTGCGGTACACTCTCATCATCAAGAATTATAATTTGGCTCGTTTGAGGGTTACTTTCTTGAAAAACTCCTGAAGCATTAAACAATACTCTTAAGCCTTTAAAAGTACCAATCCATAATTGATTATTCCTATCCATTGCTAATGCACTGACCGAGACACTAGGCAAATTTCCTTCTCTTGAAACTTTCGTTAATTGCCCAGTGCTAATATTATATCCTATAACACCATTAAGGTATGATCCTGTAAAAACATTACCATTTCTGTCCAAAACCACATCACTAAAACCTAGATCTTGATCTGCTGTAGGGATTACACTTGCCAGGTCTACATTAAAAATTTCTTTTGTATCGATATTAAATCGTTTTAACCCATTTTGTACTCGCGAGTTCCCAATCCATAAATCTCCATTCCTATCAAACACAGAACCGTAAAGAAATGTAAATTCAAAAGTAGGATGATCAGGAACAAATGATTCAAAATCACTGTTTGTAGTATTATACAAATTCGTGACCACATTATTATTAATCTCTAACAACCCATCATTTAGACTACTAATAAAAACTTGCTCTTCATTATTTGGGTTGATGGTAATATAACTTAAAGCTCCTGCTCCTAAAACATTATCTCTGGAAATATTTTGCCAAACCCCATTTTTCAACCTACTAATTCCTCTTCGTTGTAATGGAAATGGATTATAATCCACACTATGATCTCCATAAACTACCCAAAGATTATTATTAAACGCTTCTAATGCAAATGGTATATTAAGTAATGGGCCATCTGGTGAAATGAGGTTATTAATCGATGTGTTCATAATATCAACCTCCAATAATCCCTTTGTTCTGGTCCCCAAATATATTTTATTACCTAAAACAGTAGATGTATTAAGAGTAAAAGCATTATCTGTATTGCTAATAACAGTACTTATTTCTTGCAGATTAGTATCATAAACTAAAGTTCTGTCAGCTAATGTTATTGACAAATTTGATTCACTTACCAAAAAATCCAGAATTGCAGAAGTAGTGGTGATAGCATTAGTTAAAACATTCCCTGTCAATAACTGAATGGTTGTTGTATTTTGCCATACGTAAATTTGATTATTAAAAACTTCGATTCCATTAAAATTACCAAGTGCTAGCTGTGTCCATTGGCTAAAATCTACAAGATTAGAATTATTAATATCAGCACTAAAAATACCATTACTGGATGACGTTGCATACAATGAATTTCCTTGAACCGTAGTTCCTGTAATTCTAACTTGACTTCCTTCTGGTCCTATAAGAAAAGTATCTCTGAATTCAATCCTATCCAAATTAAATTCAACTATACCAAAATCGGTGGAAATGTATAAAATATTGTCACTCTCAAAAAAATGATTGATTCTCTTATCCGTTGGCGGTATTGTTGGTTTTTCTACTATATCTATAAAGGTTTTTACATCATCATTACCTAATAGTATTTCTATCAAACCATTTTCATATCCAATTGCAGTTAAATCATAAATAGAGCTATGGTAAACAGAAGAGATGGTTTCTCCAGAAAGACCATCTACTGTCGAAAATGTTTTAGAAGTATTACTTTCTGTATCGTAAACAAAAATTGAATTCTCAGAAGCTGCATAAATTTTAGAGTCGCTAACGTATAAGTCACTGATCTGAAAATAGGAATAATGACCAGTCCACCGATTACTAAAATCTTGCGAACACAAGCATATTGGTATTAAAAAGAAAAAAAACTTGATAAAATTACGCATAATAGTATAGAAACTTTATTCTGTTCTGATAACACGCTAAAATAGTAATTATTGCAGTCATTATATGTAAAAGACTTACTATTATCATTACAACATAAATCTTTCCATTTCGAAATCCATTCATAAAATATAAAAAACTAATAAACCGTTTGAGCTAGAAGCTCAAACGGTTTATTATGTTATAAAATTTAGTATTTATACTACTCCTTGTGCAAGCATGGCATCAGCTACCTTTACAAAACCTGCTATATTGGCTCCCTTTACATAATCAATATATCCATCATCGTCTTTACCGTACTTTAGGCACGCAGAATGAATATCCTCCATAATTTGTTTTAATTTTTCATCTACCTCTTCTCTGGTCCAATTAAAACGTAAAGAGTTTTGAGTCATCTCAAGACCTGAAGTAGCCACGCCTCCTGCATTAGATGCTTTACCTGGAGCAAAGAAAATCTTTGCCTCATGAAATGCCGATACTGCTTCTGGTGTACTTGGCATGTTAGCTCCTTCACTAACACAAATACACCCATTTACTATTAATGTTTTTGCATCATCTCCATTAAGTTCATTTTGTGTAGCACAGGGCAGTGCAATATCACATTTCTCTCCCCAAGGAGTTTTTCCTTTATGAAATACAGCCGAAGGATATTTATCTACATATTCATTGATACGTCCTCGTTTTTCATTTTTAAGTTCCATAACGAACTCCAACTTCTCTTGATCGATACCGTCTTTATCATAAATATATCCTGAAGAATCAGAAAGTGTAACCACTTTAGCTCCTAGCTGTAATGCTTTTTCAGTTGCATATTGTGCGACATTACCAGAACCCGAAACAGTAACTGTCTTTCCTTTAAAAGAATCTCCTTTGGTTTCCAGCATATTTTGAGCAAAATAAACTGTCCCATATCCGGTAGCCTCAGGACGAATCAATGATCCTCCCCAGGAAATACCCTTTCCTGTTAGTACTCCGGTAAACTCGTTCTTCATTTTACGATATTTACCAAATAGGAATCCGATCTCGCGACCTCCAACCCCTATGTCACCAGCCGGAACATCTGTATTTGGACCAATATGCCTATATAATTCACTCATAAAACTATGACAAAATCTCATAATCTCATCATCAGATTTTCCTTTTGGATCAAAATCAGACCCTCCTTTACCACCACCCATTGGTAGTGTAGTCAGGCTATTTTTAAATACTTGCTCAAATGCCAAGAATTTAAGAATACTCAAGTTCACCGAAGGATGAAAACGCAATCCTCCCTTATAAGGTCCAATTGCAGAATTCATCTGAATTCGATACCCTCTATTCACATGAATTTCACCTTTATCGTCTACCCAAGGAACACGGAACATAATTGCCCTTTCTGGCTCCACCATTCTAAGTAGAATGTTTTTACCATTATAAATTTCGTTAGAAGCGATGTAAGGAATTACCGTTTCGGCCACCTCTTGTACCGCCTGTAAGAACTCAGGTTCATGCTGATTTCGAGCTCTCACTTCTTCCATAAATGCATTGATCTTTGCTTGCATATGTTAACAGAATTAATAGATTCTTATTGAATGGTTATTTTTACGAGTCAAATATATGATATTACTAAAAATATATATCTATTTTTTTGAATTTAATAATACTCAATCGATTGCTTGCTCAAGATCTGCAATTAAGTCATCTACATCCTCGATCCCCACACTTAATCTGATCAACGAATCTTCCACTCCAGTCTTTACTCGCTCTTCTTTTGGGATAGATGCATGTGTCATACTTGCTGGATGTCCAGCCAAGCTTTCTACTCCACCGAGTGATTCTGCCAAAGTAAAAACCTTTAAATTCTCGACTATTTTAATAGCTTTATCATAATCACTTCCTTTAGTAACAAATGAAATCATTCCACCAAAACCATCCATCTGCGATTTGGCAATATCATGGTTAGGATGATCTTCAAAACCTGGCCAATATACTTTTTCAATTTTCGGATGGTTCTTCAGGTATTTTGCAATCGCTTCTCCATTTTCGCAATGACGTTGCATACGAATATGTAATGTTTTGATTCCTCTCAAGGCTAAAAAACTATCTTGAGGACCACAAATAGCTCCACTTGCATTTTGGATAAAATATAATTTATCTGCCAACTCTTTATCTTTTACAATCAAAGCTCCCATTATCAAATCACTATGTCCGCCAATATATTTAGTCGCGCTATGCATCACGATATCTGCTCCAAGATCTAAAGGTCTCTGTAAATAAGGAGTTGCAAACGTGTTGTCTACCGCCAATAATACATTATGTTTTTTTGACACTTCAGCCATAGCTTTGATATCTATAATATTCATCATTGGGTTAGTTGGTGTCTCCACCCAGATCAGTTTTGTATTTTTATTCACATAACCAGCTACTTCATCTGCATTTTTCATCCCAATAAAGTGAAACTTAATCCCGAAATCTTCAAATATCTTAGTAAATAATCTATAGGTTCCACCATATAAATCATTGGTAGAGATTACCTCATCACCAGGTTTTAATAATTTAATAACCGCATCAATTGCAGCCAGTCCAGACCCAAAAGCTAATCCAAACTTTCCATTTTCTATGCTGGCTAAAGAATTTTCTAATGCTTTTCTGGTTGGGTTGTGTGTTCTGCTATATTCAAAACCTCTGTGCCCTCCAGGAGTAGTCTGGGCATAAGTAGATGTTTGATATATTGGAGGCATCACCGCACCATAAGCAAGGTCGTGTTCCTGACCTCCATGTATAGTTTTAGTGTTAAATTTCATATAGCCATAAATTTTTGACAAGAATGAATTAACTTGTTCGGTTTTATGTTAAAAAACTGAGCAAATGTATGATTTAATTCGTTCTAATCATATTTCAATGAATACCTTTAGTAGATGATTAACACAAAACCTAACATCAGTCTTACAACCATTTTTTTGCTATTGATTTTTACTAGTTTTTACAACTGTAATACCAAAGAATCTTATATATTCGAGAAACAACGTTTTGATGCTAAGACCATAATTGATTGTGAGGGAACTGATTGTGCTTCTTTAGAAATTAATTTAATCCAATCTATTAATGACAACTCAATTTCGGCTGCAATTAATAAAGAGATTGAAAGTGTGGCCTGCGCAATACTTAATATCGGAGAAAATGACCCAGAAGAAAACATAGAAAATGCGATCAATGAATTCAACTTTTCGTTTTTGGGGATGAAAAAACGATTTCCGGAAGAAACGGTTCCTTATGAAGCTACTATTGACTGTGATCTAAGCTGTCAAAACGAGAATATGATCTCTATCATTATGGATTCTTATGTCTTTACTGGTGGAGCTCACGGATATGGAGGCGTATCATATATAAATATAGATGCAAAAACCGGAAAGCGTATCTCTAATCGTGATCTTTTTAAAAAATATAAAGAATTTGAGAGTTATGCCGAAAAAGCATTCAGGACTCAACATGACATCTCTAAAGATAAATCCATAAATAGCACTGGGTTTTTCTTTGAAAATGACACCTTCAGTTTGCCTTCGACTATTGGTTTTACAGATAAAGAAGTTGTTCTTCTCTATAATTCGTATGAAATTAGTTCATACGCTGAAGGACCTATCGAACTTAAATTAAAAAAGCAAGATGTAGCTTCTTTTTTTGCTTTTGAAATTGAATAAAATACTTTAATTTAAAAAAGAAGTTATAATCATTTTCCATATCGACACTGTAATATATGATAACTGATATCAAAACTAACATTATCTCAAAATTCTTTTTCTTAACACTAACTTTAATAGGATTCTATAGTTGTAATAATTCAAAACCTTTGGTTTTTGAAAAACAAAATTTGAAAATAGACACACTAATTAATTGTAAAAAATTTAATTGCGATTCAGTAAAAATCAATTTATTGAACATTGCGGATAATGACGAAATCTCAAAAAGTATAAATCAAGAAGTAGAAAAAACTGCTTGTACTGTTATAAACATTGGACGTGTTGAACCGCATAAAACCCTAAAGAAAGCAATAGATGAATTTCATGACTCTTATCTAAATCTTAGTAATAAATATCCTGAAGGCATAAAACCCCCTTATGGTATTTTCATTGATTACGAAAAAAGCTTTCAAAACAATGATATCATTTCTTTAAAGATGAAATCTCAAATTCATGAAGGCGGTTTAAGCAGGAACGACAAAATCACATATCTTAATATCAACACTAAAACTGGCAAACAAATCATAAATGATGAGCTTATCAAAGATCATAAACTTTTTAATGATTATGCCGAAAAAATAATAAGAAATCAATACAACATCACCCAAAACAAACCTTTTAGAAAATTCAGAGAGGTTAATATATTTTTTGATGGCGATAGATTCTATTTACCTAAAAACATAGGAATCACTGACAAAGAAGTCATTCTTTATTATAATCCAAATGAAATTAATGTCTCGACAGAAGATGGTATTGTTTTAAAACTAAACAAACAGGAAGTAGCTCCCTTTTTTACTATCAATATCTTATAATGACTTTTTAAGCGCCAAAACATATCCTAAATGAATACCTTCGTGAAAATTATTGAAATTCAAAGCACCTTGTAACGATTTTAATACAAAACCTGTGCTGGTTGGATACTCTTTAAACCCTTTAAAAATATCAGCTTTGAGGTCTTTTTCAGTTTGATCCAAAGTAGAAAATAACAAAGCTTTTACTTTATCTACTTCTTCCTGGTTTACTACTTCTTCAGTTTTTGTGCCTTTCCTATACTTGTCTACCATTTCATCATCAATCATCATTGGTAAACCACTCAATTTATAGACTAATAATTGCTGAGTAACCACCACATGAGCAATATTCCATATCAAATTATTTGAAAAACCCTCGGGAACTTTATTTAGTTGCTCTAAAGAATGATTATCTAATATTTTCTCTAAAATTTTTCGGTTGACTCGTGCGATTTCTATTGGATCTTGCATAGGGTTCTTAATTTTTAGCCAAAAATATAAGTTTTCATCGTGAAATGAATTTCCTTTGTGATGATTTTGACACATAAACCATTTTCACATTGAAAAAAATATATCACCTATCCACTTGTGACACCTGTAAAAGAATCATTAGTGAATTAAACCCTCCTTCTGATTATGTATTGCAAGACATTAAGAATGACGCTATTACGGTAGCCCAAATTGAAGAAATGTATGCGCTAGCAGGAAGTTATGAAAGCTTGTTCAGTAAACGTGCCAGATTATATAAAGAACGTGATCTCAAAAACCAAAATCTAGAGGAAGAAGATTACAAAAATCTAATTCTTGAACATTATACGTTTCTAAAACGTCCCGTAATTATTGCTAATGATCAAATCTTTATTGGTAATAGTAAAAAAGTAGTTGAAGCGGCAAAAGCAGCAATATAAACTATGAGTAAAAGAGCTTTAGCACTCATAGCAGCAAGTTTTGTGGCCATATTTTATGGAGCAAATTATACGATTGCTAAGGATGTTATGCCTCATTACATAAAACCTTTTGGATTTATTGTACTGCGTGTTGCCGGAGCTTTTCTGTTGTTCTGGGCTATTAGTTTTTTAGGGCCCAAAGAAAAAATAGAGCGTAAAGATTTTGCTCAGATCGCTTTAGCTTCCCTATTTGGAGTAGGAATAAACATGTTAGCTTTTTTTGAAGGGCTCAATCTAACTACTCCGATCAGTGCATCTGTTTTGATGGTGACAACTCCTATCATTGTGCTCATCTTAGCTGTAATATTTCTAAAAGAAAAAGTTAGGCTTCTAAAAATATTAGGTGTTTTAATTGGGCTTTCAGGAACACTGCTTATTATACTCTACGGCACAGGAAATTCTGCCACTGCAACTAATCCCTCATTAGGTAATTTTCTGATTTTTGTAAACGCTACTTCTTATGCTTGCTACATTATTGTGGTAAAGAAGATAACTCAGAAATATCATCCTTTTACATTTATAAAATGGATGTATGGTATTGGTTTTTTCTTTGTGTTACCATTTGGACTCTCTCAACTACTAGAAGTACAACCAGATTTAATTCCCCTTGAAGGATATTTAAAAATAGGATACGTTATTCTATTTGCAACTTTTGGAACGTACATTCTTAATATTTTTGCAATACGTGAACTAAAGCCTACTACCGTAGCTGTTTTTATTTATCTTCAACCTTTATTGGCATCCATATTTGCTATCGGATTGGGTAAAGATAAACTTGATATTATTAAAGTCACGGCTACGCTCTTAATTTTTATGGGAGTATATTTGGTCACTAAAAAACCAAAAGCTTTAGGTTAAATCCTTAGGAGTTTTATTAAACCTTCGTGTATCTTCTTTGGTGAGCACTTTAAAGTTTTCTGGACGTTCTATCTTATCTAAAAATTGTTGCATTTCCTCCGGAAGTGGAATTAGTTTTCTCGTGCCAAGGTCTATCCAGGCTCCCATCATCTCACATTGTGCAAAGTTTCTTCCTTTATGATCATAAAAATTATGTCTGAACTCAAAAAACTTTCCATCTTCGCTTAAACCAGAAAGTTCTAAAGAAACTCTTATCGGTCTTCCGTAAAAAACCTCCTTAAAATAATAAATGTGTTCATAAAAAACTACAGGTCCTATATTAAATTTACCAAGCAGCCTTCTATCAAAGCCCTGTTCTGAAAGAAAAGACATACGAGTATGTGCTGCAAATTCTATATATGCTTTATTAGCTAAATGACGATTCGCATCAATATCGTTCCATCTAATTTCATATTCTTTTATATACATATCTATTACCTTTTTGGAACTACAAAAATACGAAATGTTTTACTATGCATGCATAGTAAAATAGACTTGAAATTATGTATATTTATACATAGATGAAGGCAAATACCAATATCAAAGCATATAACAAATTATCAGATCTCTACGAAGATGAAAAAGTTGGTAACAGTATAATGCAAGATTCGGACTTTACGATTCATCGCATGGAAATAGTGCACAATAAACCGATAGAATCACCTATATTTAGAGCCAACTACTTCTCTTTTCTATTAATTAAATCCGGAAAAAGTTTTTATACTATTGATGACCACCAATTTCGTACTAAACCGCATACCTTATACTTTACTAATCCGGGACACCTCAAATCCTTTGGCATTGAAGAGGTTGTAACCGGTTTTATTATCACTTCATCAGAAGAATATCTAAAAGAACATATCCATAACACAGTTTTTGACGAATTTTCTTTTCTATTGACTGAAATGGTTCCTCCTTGCTTCTTAGATCGGAAGCGATTCGAAGAGCTTCACCACCTGGCAGAACAGATTCTGGAAGAACAAAACAAAAAATCTACCTTAAGACATAAAATTGTGAGTTCACTATTCATGGTTTTTCTGTTAAAAGTAAAAGAGTTTTTATTGGAAGACGATTCTTTTAAAGTTGCGTATGATCGAGACAGTGAGATTGTGAATCAATTCAAAAAAGATCTGGAAAGTATTTTTAGATCAAAAGATCTTAAAAACGGCGTTTTACAGGTTGCTTTTTTCGCAGAAGCGCAACAGCTACATCCAGCTTACTTCTCTACGGTTATTAAAACCAAAACTGGTAAATCTGCTAATCGATGGATCCAGGATAAAATATTAATTGAAGCTCAAGCATTACTTTCTAAATCTTCCATACCCATAAAGCAAATTGCCTATCAACTTGGTTATAATGAACCTACTCATTTTTCAAAGTTCTTTAAAAAACAAACCGGACTGACTCCTAATCAGTATCGAAAACAGTAAAAAATCTCTTTTCTTAAAAATATACCATACTTCCTAAAAAATGTGCCTTTATCAGCATTGATTTCTGAAAGATATTTGCAGTGTAATTATTTAATAATCATATAAAAACACAAATAATGAAAACTTTAGAAAACAAAATCGCATTGGTTACAGGAAGTAGCCGTGGACTAGGAAAAGAAATGGCTATCAGATTAGCACAACAGGGTGCAGATATTTTGGTAACTTACAATGCTAACAAAAACCAGGCAGATGAAACTGTTAAAGAAATTGAAGCTTTAGGTCAAAACGCTGTAGCATTTCAATTAAACGTTGGTGATAGTTCTACTTTTGACACTTTCTTTGCAACAATAAAAAGCACTTTAGAAAAACATTGGAATACTTCAAAATTCGATATTTTGGTAAACAATGCCGGTATTATTGCTCACGAAATGGTCGCTGAGACGTCAGAAGCTACATTTGACAGCTTAGTAAATATTCAATTAAAAGGTCCTTTCTTCATCACCCAAAAAGCGTTAGGATTATTGAACGATGGAGGGAGGATCATCAACATTTCTACAGGATTGGCAAGATTTAGCCTTCCGGGATATGGTGCATACGCCTCTATGAAAGCTGGTATCGAAGCATTTACCAGATATTTAGCAAAAGAGCTTGGTGCTCGTCAAATCACTGCTAATGTAGTTGCACCCGGAGCCATTAATACCGATATGAATAAGGATGCTCTTGAAAACAATCCAGAATTAGAAAAAATATTATCATCTGTAACTGCTCTGGGAAGAGTTGGGGTTGCTGAAGATATTGGCGGTGTAGTTGCTTTTTTAGCCAGCGAAGATGCTAGATGGATTAATGGTCAACGAATAGAAGCTTCGGGAGGAATGTTTTTATAATATCTATTGTATACCTCAAATGATCATAAAGACCTTCAAGGTTTCAGAAACCTTGAAGGTCTTTATATTTTTATTATTTTAGAACAAAAATTCACACATGTACATCAAACGTAATATTGGTTGGGGGCTTATACTTCGTTATGCCTGGAAAAACTTATTGTTTTTCATTATTTACACAGCCGGAATTTTCTCGATCTACTATTTTTTAGACTGGACATTCATTGACATCCCATTTCAACCTTTATCCGTTATTGGTATTGCGGTGGCTTTTTATATCGGTTTCAAAAACAGTCAAAGTTATGATCGTTTCTGGGAAGCTCGTAAAATCTGGGGAGGTATCGTTAACTATTCGAGAACCTGGGCGAACCAAATAGTAAGTTTGGTTAATGATGATCAGGAAACTAAAAAAGTGCTTATACATCGTCATATAGCATGGATCAATGCTTTAAGAATTCAGCTAAGACAACCCACTTCTTTTTCTATCAAAGAAAATGCTGCAGTAGAAAAACTATTTAAAAAACATGGAGAACAAAAGCCTGCATGTGACGCTACCAGAGATTTTGTACACGATGAAGAATATATAGATTTATTGCAAAGAAAAAATACAGCCACTCACATTGTAAAAAATCAAGGCTTACACATCAAAAAACTATGTGGTGAAGGAAAAATAACAGAATTCGACAAACAACTTTTACACGGTGTACTTGAAGAATTATATAACCTTCAGGGGAAATGTGAGCGTATAAAAAACACACCATTTCCAAGGCAATATGCTTATTTTAGTACTGTATTTACCTGGATTTTTGTTTTACTCCTTCCATTTGGCATGCTAAATGTTTTTGAAAATGAATTAAAAGACATGTCTCACGATATCCAACCCTGGTTTATCTTTCTAATGATCCCTTTATCGGTTTTAGTATCATGGATATTTACTACGATGGAAAAAATAGGAAGTAATAGCGAGGATCCATTCGAAGGAAGGGTAAACGATGTACCTATGACTGCATTATGTAGAACTATAGAAATAGACCTGAGAGATATGCTGGATGAAAAAGAATTACCCGAAAAGGTACAACCAAAAGATAATATTTTGTACTAATGCCTTTAGTTCAATCCGATTACAAACCTCCTTTTCTATTCAGGAATGGTCATTTTTCTACCATTTATCCTAATCTAATGCGTAAGATCAATGGTATCCAGCAGCATCGAGAGCGCTTGGAACTGGAGGATGGCGATTTTATAGATTTGGATTGGAGTTATGCTTCTACAAAGCCTTCACAACACATGACTATTATAATTCATGGACTCGAGGGTAACGCACAACGTCAATATATGGTTGGGCTTGCCAAGCATCTCAATGTTAACGGATGGGATACCGCTGCAGTTAATCTAAGAAACTGTAGTGGCGAAGTGAATCGAAAATATAGATCTTATAATGCCGGTGTAAGCGACGATCTTGATGCTATAGTTACTTATATCATTTCAAAATATGAATATTCATCGATTACTATATGTGGTTTTAGTTTAGGTGGAAACATTATGTTAAAGTACTTAGGGGAAGAAAGACAAATTCCCTCACAAGTAAAGTCAGGTGTAGCTATTTCGGCTCCCTGTGATCTTCATGATTCTTTGAAAGCTATTAATAAACCTAACAATTTTATCTACCAACAAAGGTTTATAAGACACCTCAAAGCTAAGTTGATAGAACGACAAGTCGTTTTTCCTGATAAAATAACCAAATCAGATATAAAAGCTTGTAAGTCACTTATAGATATTGATAATTTATACACAAGTAAAGCTCACGGATATATTGATGCTATAGATTATTATACAAAATGCAGTAGTAAACAATTTTTAAACAGTATCCGGATTCCTACACTTATAATTAATGCAAAGAATGATTCGTTTCTGGGGGACAAATGCTATCCAATTGCCGAAGCCAAAAACAATCCAAATTTATTCTTAGAAACTCCGGATTATGGAGGACATGTTGGATTCTATCTTCCCAAAGAAACATTTTATAATGAATTAAGAGCTTTTGAATTTTTTAGTCAATACATATAACTTATATTGTATGTCATATAATATCAAAAACTAAACCCCTTAGATCAACTTACACTGAAATCACCTCATCATCATCCAATAGTTCTTCCTGTCTAAGTCTAAGCAAAATCTGAGCCACAGCTACTGTATCTTTTTCGCAATAAATGACAATCCGATCGATATCTTTTTCTTTATAATACACATCTCTTACCTGGCTACCATCGATGTCATCTTTTGGAGAAGGAATACCCAAAATATTTGTTAATAGTTTTAAAGAAGTATAATGTTTATAGTCTCCAAATTTCCAGAGGTCCAAAGTATCCAGATGTGGGACTTCCCAAGGTTTTTTACCAAAAAGATTCAACTTATAAGGTAATTCAATACTATGGATAATCATTCGACGCGCTATGTAAGGAAAATCAAATTCTTTTCCGTTATGAGCACAAAGCAAATGATGTGGTCTGTTAAAGTGTATTTCAATCAGGTTTTTAAAATCTATAAGGAGTTGTTTTTCTTCTCCATAAAAAGAAGTTGTTCTAAAAGACCTGGTTTCTCCTTTAAAAGTGAAATAACCAACAGAAATACATACAATTTTACCAAACTCAGCCCAGATTCCTGCGCGATCATAAAATTCTTCTGGAGAGAAATCTTCTTTACGCTGATATTTGGTTTTATCAGCCCAGAGATATTGCATCTCTTCACTTAATTCTTCATGATTTTCTTGCTCTGGAACAGTTTCTATATCTAAAAAGAGAATATGTTCCAGGTTTAACTTATGAAGCATTATCTAACATTTTATACGCTTCTTCGATAAAAACAAAAAAGTCATTGGTAAAAGATTCTCCTGGTACAAACTGCCCTCTATTATGTCCTAGCCTCACAATGATGACATCATCTTCGGGAATACAGATTACATATTGTCCTAAAATACCACGCATCGTAAAAATCTCTTTATCCAGATGATCAGATAACCAAAATCCATATCCGTACATATCATCTTCTTCGAATCGTTTTTTGGTAGCTAACTCTGTAAATTCAGCTGGTAAAATCTGTTTTCCATTAAAAACGCCTTTGTTTTTAAACATCACTCCGAACTTGGCAAAATCCCTTGCATTACTGGCAACACAACAATACGCCTTTTCCATCCCACTATCTTCGCTATCCAATTGCCATAAGGCATCCTGCTCCATCCCCATAGGAGCCCAAAAGCTTTCATATAGGTAATCTGATAAATTTTTCCCTGTTGCCTTCTCAATAACCATTCCCAGTAACTGAGTATTACCACTTAGGTATTTAAATTCTTTACCTGGCTCTTCTACTACTTCTAACCCTAATAATACTTCTCTAATATCTGTATCATAATATGCTTTGGCAGTAATAGAAAAAGGACTTTTATAGCTTTCATCCCAATTCAATCCAGAAGACATTGACGAAAGGTCTCCAACCGTAGTTTTTGCTGCTAATCCTTCAGAAAATTCTGGAAAAAAATCACCAAGTGGCTCATCCATACTTTTTATATAACCATCCATTATAGCTTTCCCCAACATGGCAGTCACCATACTTTTAGCCATAGAGAAGGAATTGGTTTTGGACTCAGTACCATATCCATCAGCATAATTTTCATACCAAATACTATCATTTTTGATAATCATATAAGCCACAGTACCTAATCGATCATTAATTTCGTTTAATCTATCTGTACTTTTAGCTTTATTATAATCCTGATGTAGGTTCCAGGCAATTGGGTTTTTAGATTTTGTAATTGTACGATTATCAAAATGATCATAATCATCAATATATGCCGTTGTATGACCAGTCATATAAACTACTCTGACTCCCTTAAAGATATATTCATAATCAAAAATGTATAATACTACTACACAAAGTAGAATAATAGCTAATAGCCCCTGGAGCAAACGTTTGATTACCTTCATAAATGTAATTTGTTTTAACTTTAATGAATGAGATGTTGAGTTTTAACTCTACTAAAGTATGAAAATTAATTTCACCTTTAAAACAAAGACTGTTGCTTCACGGGGTTTTCATGATCCAATAACCATTTTTTACGCCATAATCCACCAGCATAACCTGTTAACGAGCCATCACTGCCTATTACACGGTGGCAAGGTACAATGATCCATAACGGATTCTTACCATTTGCAGATGCTGCTGCCCGAATACATTTTGGATCGCCTAATCGCTTAGCCATATCCAAATATGTTGTGGTTTTACCAAAAGGAATATTCAGGAGTTCATCCCACACTTTTTTCTGAAAATCGGTTCCTGCAGGGTTTAATTTTAAATCAAAATCAGTCCGATTTCCCTGAAAGTATTCTTGCAACTGAAGCGCTCCGTCTTGTAATATTACAGGGATTTTTGTAGAAGGTTTTTCGGAAGACTCTTTTGTTACAGAAACACTAGTAATTCCATCTTCATCTCCTGAGATAGAAGCAATCCCCAGTGGTGTCTCTATATAAGCAGTTTCGATCACTCTTCTTTTTTATCTTCCAGAATTCCAAGTCTTCTTGCACGATCTTCCCAATTTTTACGAGCCAGTTCTTGCATATTCGAGTCAGTATCGCTTTCATCCATAATTTCTAACCCTAAAAGGGTTTCGATTACATCTTCCATACTTACTAAACCACTTACAGAGCCGTATTCATCTACCACAAGTGCTACGTGCTCTCGTTGTTCTACCAATTTCTCAAACAAATTAGGTACTGCCATACTGCGATCTACCACAAAAAGTTGTCTCTTAAGATCTCCTAACTTTTTATCGTGATGATCTTCTGCCATTTCCTTATACACCTCATCTTTGAGAACATATCCTGTAATATTATCTGGATTATCTTTAAAAACTGGTATTCTAGAAAATCTTAAATTCTTATTATTTTCAAAAAAGTCTTGTACATTTTGATCTTCGGGCGCCATTTTTAGCACAGTCCGTGGAGTCATAATACTCTTAGCTGGGATAGCTTTAAAATTAAGCAAGTTTCTAATCACTTTAGACTCTGACTCTTCAAAAACACCTTCTTCTTCAGCAATATCTGCCATTGCAGAAAAATCTTCTCTGCTCAGAACACTCCCATGATGTCCCTTTCCTCCTATGAGTTTGGTTGTTAATTGTAGAAGCCACAATATACCTGTGTATTTTAATGGAGCTATTAGTATTATTAGTGCTTTAGACGTGAAATTAGCCAATTGTTTCCAAAAAGTAGCTCCAATGGTTTTAGGAATGATCTCCGAAACTACCAAAATTAGCATTGTCATAATAGCGGAAACAATTCCAACCATATTTACTCCTAGTATTTCAAATTTATAAGGCAATTGTTCTGCTTGCACCCCTACCAGAATTGCACCTACAGTATGTGCAATTGTATTTAGTGTCAGAATAGCAATTAGTGGCTTGTCTACATCTTTCTTTAGGTTTTCTAAAGTAGTAGCATATGTTTTTCCTTCTTTCTTTTTAAGATTAATAAATGTTGGAGTTACGCTTAGCAATACCGCTTCTAAAATTGAGCATAAAAAAGAAAAAAAAATAGAAAGTACTGCGTATATAATTAGTAAGGTCATCAGATGTAAATTGTAGCTGCTAAGGTAATAAATAATTTGGGTAGGAATAAGCGTAAAATAGTGAACTTATTTGTAATTCGAATTCAAAGACGATTTTAAAAGTAATGCATGTTCGCTAATTTAAAAATCAAAAACCCCACACGTTTTAACAGTCTGTAAGGTTTTATACTATCATTTTTTTGAGCCTTTAAGCTTATTCCGTTTTTAATATTTTTACAACTTGATTGTCAACTTTTAATAAGTAAATATTTGGTGTTAATGATGACAAATCAATTTCCTCTTTATTCGAGTTAATTTTACCGGTAATTAAATGCTTCCCTATAATAGAAAAAACATCATATTTCTTAGTGTTTGTATACCTGCTTTCTAAAGTAATAATTGAATTTGTTGGATTAGGATACACACCTGATATGAACTGATCATTATTATACTCATCAACGGATAATGTTCCGCAAGAAATATTTGTCTGAATTAATGATGCTGTTGATGAATTATCTAACAGATCATCTGTGATTAAGGGACAATAACAATTATTACTATCCAATTGCAGCCTAAGCCATGAAATTGTTAATTTACCCACACTTCCTTGTGCTGCCGAAGGACTGTTGGCAACAGAATGATTTCCGTTTTTTACTTCGTAAAGTAATTTATTGGTTGCATCAGGGGTTTGGTTATAGTGAATATTAGCATGCTGAGATGGTTGTGCAGTATTATCGTTCTGCCCACTAAAAATAAGAACTGGAGTCGAATGATCGAGACTTGGCCTATTAAATGTTTGCAACCAAGGACATAAGGCTACTACCGCTTTTATATTGGAACCCAAAACTGCTGCTCTCTGGGCACCACCTCCTCCCATGGAGTGACCACTTACAGCAAATTTATTCGTGTCAATTTGCCCAGCAAGTGGAGAAGACACACGTGTATTCTCTTGTCGTAAGGTTTCTAACGCATCTAATAAGGCATTTGCCCTAGCATCAGGAAATGCACGTCTGTCATTAGTTCCTATAACCATAGCTATGATTCCATGAGAAGCATAATACGGTCCCCAAGCTCGTACTGCTCCCGGACCGGAAGTAAACCCTGGTACAATAGCAATACTGGGATATGGCGGTGTTCCGTTTGTAGGATAATATACTGTTGCTTCTAAATAGTCTGGGCCATTTCTTAACCCATCAGCTTCTGTTAGGGTTTCTACGTTGTATGGTCCGGGATTTGTTATAGATGCCAAGGTCACGTCATTACATTGAGCATGAACTGAATACAAAGAAGTCACGGTTACTACTAAACTAAGTAGTAGTGCCTGTAAATTATTAATCATGAGTTTGTGTTTTTAATAAGCCATATTAGTTTGTGTGAATTATTAATTTAAAAATTAACATATTCTAATTCCTTCAACTGTAAAATGTTAATTTTATTATTCACGCATATAAGTATATGTTTCTTATACTAAAAACAATTGATTATGTTGTGTTTTATCTTATAATAAAGAGGAAGTTGAAAGTCGACTAAATATAAAAACTGTTTGTAAAATTCACCAACCTACATATTTTGGTGGTTTAATCTCATTCAGGTTTAGATATACGATTAGTTGCCCTCGATGATGTGTCACATGATCCTGAAGCAAATTGAGAATCTGAAGTTTTGATTTTTTACCAGCAAAAAAATCTACTTCGGTTTTAAAATCAGCTGGGTCAGTATTTTTTATCTTTTCATATACAAAATCGAAAGCTTGGGTTAGTGCCTTAATAGCTTTGACTTTAGTCTGTGGAGGGTTTTCTCTTAACTTATCCCTATCAAATGTTTCTGAAGAAAAATAAGTTGTCCCCAACCATAACATATTCCCACGAATGTGAAGCAATTGATCCTTAAAATTCATTTCACGTTCGGTAGGCTTAAAGTCATACATATCTTCCGGCATAGATTCAGCAATTTCCAGCAGATATAATTTAGAATTATTCCATTTTTTCAGAAAAGCTTCTTTAGGAGTTGTTTGTTGAGCCATTATATTGCCAGAGATTATAAAAATGATGATCAGTAGTCTGCTCATTACTCCGTTTTACCATTAGCAACTTCATTCATATATACTTCGACAGCGTTAAGCTCTTCTTCTGTAAATGTTTTGATAATTGCAAAATTAGTTTTCATCACAGCATAAGTTTCAGGATCTACGATGGGTTCTGCTTCTTGCTTAAGAAAAGCAATTAAATCACCTTTTTGATCTTTATAAACTTTCATAATATCAATAACACCCGGGCCAATAGATTTTTTGTCAATCTTATGGCAGGTATAACATTTCCCTTTACCATTAAAAATAGCCTTACCTGTATCGTAGGGTGATGCTTTTTCTTTCTTTGTACCTATGGTAATCTGCTTTTTTTCTTTTTTCTCTGATTGACAACCTACAGCTAACACAACTAAACTGAGGAGGAGGATTAGTCTTTGCATATACCTTACTATGAATTATATTTTTCTTTGATTATTTCAATATCTTTTTTGAAACGCTCTAATAAATCTCTTGAGAAGTTTTGAATTACTGCTTCTTCCTTGGCATCGGTACCTTTACTAGCTTCAGCAATTTTACTCAATGCATAAATCATAAAATCATATTCTTCATCAGGTCCGTTATCAGAAAACACTTCTATCACTTTTTTATAAAGTGTTTCGATATCACTTTGCTGATCATTCTCGTAATCAAAAGACCATTTGATTTCATTTCCCTTTGGGTGCCCCATTAAAATTTCTTCAAGTGTTTGGATTTCTTCTTTTTGGATCACTCCATCACTCATTGCCACAACATACAATAACTCTCCGAATGTTTGATATAATCTATCCTTGCTTACCATAGTCTTACAATTTTATTATCCTAAAAGCTTCACCACATCTTTGGCAAAGTAACTTGCAATAATGTGTGCTCCTGCTCTTTTCATGGCAATCACTTGTTCCATCATTACCGCATCGTGATCTAACCAACCTTTTTCTGCTGCAGCTTTTAACATAGCATATTCTCCACTCACCTGATACACAGCTACAGGAACATCAACTGCATCTCTAACATCTCTTACGATATCCAAATAACACAATCCCGGTTTGACCATAACGATATCTGCACCTTCTTCAATATCCATAAGGGTTTCTTTGATAGCTTCATCTCTATTAGAAAAATCCATCTGATATGTTTTCTTATCCCCAAAACCCGGTGCAGAGTCCAGCGCATCCCTAAAAGGACCATAAAAAGCCGAAGCGTATTTGGCACTATAGCTCATAATACCGGTATTCTTGAAATTCTCTTTTTCCAACAATTCTCGAATTGCCAAAATACGTCCATCCATCATATCACTAGGCGCTACAAAATCAGCCCCAGCTTGTGCATGAGACAGGGACATTTCTGAAAGAACGTTGCAAGTGTCATCATTAACAATGTAACCATCTTCTACAATTCCATCATGACCATAAGATGAATATGGATCCAAAGCCACATCAGTCATCACCAACATATCCGGAACAGTTTCTTTTACTGTTTTGATTGCTCGTTGCATTAATCCATCAGGATTCAAAGCCTCGGCTCCTTTATTATCCTTCAAATTATCAGGCACTTTCACAAAAAGAAGCACTGATTTTAAACCTATAGACCAAAGTACTTTAACCTCATTTTTTAATAAATCCAGACTATATCTATAATAGCCAGGCATTGAAGCTATTTCTTCTTTTATTCCTTTACCTTCTACCACAAAAAGTGGAACTAAAAAATCATTAGGTGTAATGGTATTTTCTCTGACTAAAGAACGAATCGCATCGTTGGTTCTAAGTCTTCTGTTTCTGCGGAGTTGTTGCATTCGTGATGATCGATTAATAGTCGTAAAGATACTGATCTCACCTAATTTTATTCAAAATATGCTAAACTTTGTAACAAAAACTTAACAACGACTACTAACATTTCAATACATAAACTCAAAAAAACTGAATATATGCTCACCATAAAAAACCTTAATAAAACCTATCCTAACGGTACCCAAGCACTCAATGATGTCAATTTAACTTTAGACAAAGGAATGTTTGGGCTTTTAGGTCCAAACGGTGCCGGAAAATCAACGTTAATGAGAACTATAGCTACATTACAATTAGCAGATTCAGGCGCTATAGAATTTGATGGAATAGATGTTTTTAAACAACCGGAAGAATTACGTAAGGTTTTAGGATACTTACCACAGGATTTTGGTGTATATCCAAAGGTTTCTGCAGAAATGATGCTTAATCATATTGCAAAGGTTAAAGGAATTACTAATGCAACCGAACGAAAAGGGTACGTAGCAGACTTATTGAATAAAGTAAACTTATATAAATTTAGAAGTCGTAATCTGGGGGATTACTCCGGAGGGATGCGACAGCGTTTTGGAATTGCTCAAGCATTATTAGGTAATCCAAAACTAATCATCGTAGATGAACCTACGGCGGGGTTAGATCCTTTAGAACGTAACCGTTTTCATAATCTATTAAGTGAATTAGGTGAAAATGCAGTTGTTATTCTTTCTACGCATATCGTAGATGATGTGACTAATTTATGTCAAAATATGGCGGTTTTTAATGAAGGTAGAATTCTTGCACAAGGAAACCCTCAGGAACTGTCTAATACACTGAACGGAAAAGTATTCAAAAAACATATTGAAAAGTCTGAATTGGAACATTTTGAAAATGAATTTACTGTATTGTCTAATTACCTAAGAGGGGGGCAATTTTTCGTAAATGTATACAGCGACTCCAACCCGGGAGAAGGATTTAAGATTGTAGATAACAATCTTGAGGATTTTTATTTTTATAGTATTAACCAAAAACAAGAACAGGAGGCATAATTATGAAAGAAATGTTCTTATTTGAGTTAAAATACCGTCTGGGGAGACCTGCAACCTGGATATATGCAGGATTAGGATTAATTATTGGTGTCATTCTAGCATTAGTCCAGCAATCCTCTACTGCTCAATATGTAAATAGTCCAGATAATATTACAGGAGTCATTGGAGTAATTTCTATTATTTCTATTTTCTTTTATGCCGCCATTATGGGTGTGCCTATTTTTAGAGATCAGGACCATAAAACTGCACAGACTTATTTTACATTTCCGATTAGTCAAAAATCATATGTATTAGGTAGATTTTTTGGAAGTTTCACTATTACCACAATGCTTAATGTTTTTATAGTATTGGGAACAATGATAGGTTTTACCATCGGAATGTTTTGGGATCGTCCTGATTATGGAGAATATGATATGTTCAACTTCTCTTCCTATCTTCTTCCTTTTATCTTCCTTTTAGAAATCAATGCTTTATTGGTAGGTTCATTATTCTTCTCTTTAATGGCTTTTTTCAAGAAAATGCCAATTATCTACCTTGGAGGTATTTGTCTGTTTATTATGTATGGAATAGCTGAGGATTTCTTAGGTGATCTTGATAATCAATGGTTAAGTGTATACTTAGATCCTTTTGGAGGACAAGCCTATGGTTTTGTGAAAAAATATTGGTCTATCAACGAACTCAATGTTAATCAGTTACCCATTTATGGTAAATTCTTATTAAATAGGCTACTTTGGTTAGGAGTGGGATTAGTGTTTTTCTTGATTACTCTTTTTAAGTTTGATTATAAAAAATTCTTACTTACCGGATCAAAAAAACAAAAAACGAATAATGATGCTTATACCCCATCTTTAATATCTTCTATAACACAAGTATTTAACAAAAAAGAAGAACGTAAAAACCTGTTATCTTTAAGCAAGATTGAATTCTTATCCGTTCTTAAAGATCCCGTTTTTATTATTCTAATTATTATTGGTATCGCAATATCATTAATGACTATTTTTTATGGAAATGAAACGTATGGCACACCTAACCTTCCACTTACCAGATTAGTGATTCAATATATTTCTGGAGGGATTATACTACTTTCTATTATCATTTTAGTGATTTACTCCGGAGAGGCGGTTCATAGAACTCGAAAGAATAAAACCTTCGTATTTTATGATGCATTGCCAATCAGCAATGCCAGCATGTATTTTTCTAAAATCATTTCATTAGTAGGTATTGCCGTTCTATTAACGCTTGTTAATATTATAATTGGGTTATTATTTCAAACCTTTAATGGTCATTTTGAATATAATTTGGGGATGTATTTTACCTATAATTTTATGTTAGTGTTTCCTAATTATGTAATGACTATACTTATGGCTTTCTTTGTTCATGTATTAGTGAACAATAAGTTTTTAGGGCATTTTATTGTTATCCTTCTATATCTGGGGCTACCTCTGTTGGTTACCCTAGCTTTTAAGAGCACCAATCCGCTTCTTATTTTTAGAGGTACTACTCCAATATTTATTAGCGATCTTAATGGGTTTGGCCACTATCTTACGGGTATTCTATGGTTGAGTCTATATTGGATTTTACTTACTGCAATTCTGATGATTATTGGTAAACTTTTCTGGACCCGAGGATTTTATTCTACCGCAAAAGAACGTTTATTTCTTGCAAAACAACGGTTTAATGCTAAAACCATTGGAGCTCTTACAGTAGTAGTCATTGCTTTTATATCCGTAGCAGGATATAGCTATTATAATCTTAAAGTAGTCAATAGAATTGAAAGTGGAGATTATATCAATAAAGTTCAGGCTGATGCTGAAAAGAAGTACTCACGACTTATCAATCAGGCACATCCACAGGTAACAGATCTAAAAGCATATATCGATGTTTTCCCTGAGGAAAGAAATGTAAAAGCTAAAGGAGAGTTCCAGATAATTAACAATTATGATACTCCGATAGACACTTTATTACTTAATGTTCAATATCCTATTTTGGGCACAACATTCGAAAAAATAGAATATAATGGTACAGAACTAAAGCCTGTAATTTCGGATTCTACCAATCGGATGTACTTCTATAAATTACCAAAAACCTTACAACCAGAACAAAAAGCAGAACTTATTATCAATATAACTGCTGAGACAAAAGGTTTTTCAAATGACATGGAAACCCAAGTATTATATAATGGTTCTTTCTTTAATAGTTCTATTTTTCCTAGTTTTCATTATGATAGAACCCTTAGTGATAACGGAATACGTAAAAAATACGGTTTAGAAAAGCTAGATTATTTATTTCCACCAAGAACGGATTCCACAGCATTAAAGAAAAATTTGTTTAATGAGGATGCCAATTACATCAATTTTGAAGCAGTAGTTAGCACCACCAGTGACCAAACAGCGATTGCACCAGGTAAATTGATTAAAGAATGGAAAGAAAATGATAGAGCATATTATCATTATAAACTAGAATCGCAGACTGATCTTTTCTTTAATGTTGTTTCCGCTAGATACGACGTAGAAAAGTCTAATTGGACAGCTCCAAGCGGGAAGAAGGTAGATATCGAGATCTATCACTCTCCGAAGCACAAAAGAAATCTAAAATATTTTATAGACGGAACTAAGGTGGCTTTAGACTATTGTTCTAAAAATTTCTATGAATATCCTAATTCAGTAATTAGAATTGTAGAATTTCCGGCCTATGCTACTTTTGCTCAATCTTTTGCAACAACTATTCCTTACTCAGAAAATTTTGGATTCTCGGCAGATTTTGACAGAGCAGAAGACTTTAATTATGCGTTTAGAGTTACCGCTCACGAGGTAGCTCATCAATGGTGGGGACATCTGGTGACTCCTAGTAAAACTTCCGGCGCAAACATCATTTCAGAAACTTTGGCAGAATATTCTTCATTGATGACAATGAAGCATCAATATGGCGAAAATGGAATTAAAAACTTCCTAAAATATTCCCTAGATGAATATCTGAGAAGTAGAGCTTTTACTTTTAAACCTGAACGTTCTTTAATGAATGTAGAAACTGGAGGTTATATTTGGTATCGAAAAGGATCAATGATTATGTATGAATTACAAGACATCATTGGAGAAGATAAAATCAATAAGGCTTTGAAAGAATTTGCACATGAATATAAAAACTTTGAGAAAGGAGTATATCCGACCTCAGAAAACTTATTTGATGCTATCTATAAAGTAGCTCCAGACTCACTAAAGTATTCGGTAGAAGATGGTTTTAAAGAAATTGTATTATATGAAAACAGAGTTACAGAAGCCAAAACTAAAAAATTGGATAATGGTAAGTATGAAACCACTTTTACAGTAGATTCTAAAAAGATATACTACACCGATAGCGGTAAAGAAGATCGCACTGATGACAAAACCAATTATATCGAAGTAGGCCTTTTTGGAGAAGATATTATTGATGATCAGGAAGTACCTCTTAAAAACCCTTTCTATCTAGAAAGAAGATGGCTAAAATCCGGTGAGAATACTTTTACAATTATCACTAACGAAAAGCCACTAAAAGCAGGAATTGATCCATATAATAAATTAATCGACAGAAACTCTGACGATAACCTAAAAACGGTATTGGAATAAAAATTTAATTAGTTAATTAAGTTCCGAAAATCACGGTTAGAATGCGCTGTTCTAACTGTGATTTTCTTTTTTAAATCTACTCTTGTAACAAGATCTTCTCATTTCAGTCTTAATTTTATAAACTCACAGGCAACTATTATAATAAGAATTGCGTCTATGTTAGTAAACATAATTTTATCAATCAGAAATAAGATCATCAACACATGAATATTCAAAAATTCACTATTACATCTATTGCTTTTTTATTAGGTTTTGCATCTATAACTGCACAAACCATTAGTTCCACAATTATTGACAAAAAAACTAATCAACCTATCCCCTATGCAACTATTGAGTATGCAAAAAATCAAGGAGTCATTACCAATGAAGAAGGAAAATTTAGTTTTACACTAGATAAGAAAATTACGAAAACAGATTCTATATACGTCTCTTCTATGGGATATGAAAAGGTAATTATACCATTAGGTAATGCAACAGATAGTATTATCTATATTGAACCTAAAGCTATCGAACTCAGCGGGGTCTTTATTACCAATAAGAACCTAACCATCGATGAGATTATGGATAATGTAAAAGAGAGGTTAGATCAAAACTACAACAAAGATTTATCTCATAAAAAGCTATTTTTAAGAGAGTCCGACTTTACTGACATCAACAAAATCAATGTTAAACTAAAAAAATCTACCATTGAAGAGTTTGATAGAGAATTCATAGATAGTGTCATATCCATTATCCCCAGAAAATCATCTTATTATACCGAATCCCTATGTGATTTCTACGGTAATTTCGAAAAACAAAAACTAGGTATCGTAAAAGGCGCAGAGCTTTATGATAAAAGCAATGACGGTTCTATGAATGCCTTATCTGATCGATTAGAAAACATCCTAAAAAAGAATGTAAAACAAAACTCTTATCTAAAGATTAAATCTGGTTGGCTTCCTGGTGCTAAAATTCAGGTGGATTCTATTATCCAAAATAATGCTGAGGCAGCAGAAGTAAAAGAAGAACTAGAGGATAAAGATAAAAGTCAAGAAAATCATTTTCATAAATACAGAAAATCCACAATAGAAGGTCTCCTGTCCAACATATTTTTTCAAGAAGATTCTAAGCTTAATTTTATTGATAAATCCGGCAGATATAAATTTGAAGTTACAGACTATACTACAATAGATGATAGTAGTGTATACATTATAAATTTCGAACCTAAAAGAGGAGCAGATTTTAAGGGAACTCTATTTATAAATACCGAGGATTTTGCTATTATGAGAGTTGATTATGAAAATGTAAAAAACCTAAGAAACTTTAGCTTACTGGGAATTAGTTTTTATGACACTCTTTATAAAGGAAAAACAATTTTCGCCAAAGGTTCAGATGGCAAATACAATCTGAAATATATAGAAAAAACCCGAGGTAATGTTTTTGGGATTGATCGACCTTTAAAAATTGTTGAAAAAAATAAGTATGTGAAAGGAAAACGTAAACAAAATGAATTGTCCGTAGCATTAGATATTGGAGCTGGAGAAATTAGCAAATATGAATTAGTCGTTTTTGATTCTCAATCCATAACCGAAGGAGAATATGAAACCAGTAAAGAAAATGAAGTGATACAGCCTCAATATCTATCTAAATACGACCCAGAATTCTGGAAAGGACATAACATTATAGAACCTAATACCGCAATTAAAGAATTTACAGTTCTAGAAGGAGAAGAGTCTTAAAAAACCTTATAGAAAACAGCTTTATATTTTAGGAATTTTAATACTAAGTTAAATTCAAATACATAATTTAACTTAGTATTAAAATTTTAAGTCTTACCTTAGAAATATGATCTAATGCATAAAACCGTTATTCATATAACGTTTTGCATTTTTAATTTGATTATATGACGTTACAAAAAGCTGTTTCTGCCTTAATTCTGCTATTTTTCACTACTCTTATTAATGCGCAAAGCATAAGCTCCAGGGTTGTTGACAAAAAAACAAATAAACCCGTCTCATACGCTACCATCCAGTTATCAGAAAACACAGGGATTATTACTAATGAAGAAGGAAGATTTAGTATCACTTTAGAGGATACAACACCTAAGTCTGATTCTATTTATATCTCATCCATGGGATATGAAAAACTAGGTATCTCTATTAAAAGCACAATAGATAGTATCATCTATATAAATCCAAAAGCCATAGAATTAAGTGGTGTTTTTGTGTCTAATAAAAACCTAACAGTAGATGAAATTATTGATAACGCCAAAGATAATTTGGAGAAAAATTATGACTTGGATTTAACAAAAAAGAGGTTGTTTTTTAGAGAAACCAATAATAATTACATGAATAAACTAGAGATCAAGTTTAAAGAATCCTCTATAGAAGAATTAGACAAAAAACTTATTGATAGTATTGTACAAGTAATCCCCAGAAATTCTCAATTTTTTGCTGAGGCTCTTTGTGATTTTTATGGAAACGAAGATCAGCAAAAACTTCATGTTGTTAAAGGCGCTAGGTTATATGATAAAAACAATACTGGTTCATTAGAAGGTTTATATAAAAAACTAGAAAAAATATTCAAAGACAATGTAAAACCTAATTCTTATTTAAAAATAAAGTCTGGGATATTTAGTCAAAAAGTTCAGGTAGATTCTATTCTCAATGCTAATAAGAGTGATGGAGATAAAGAAAATATCTTCTTTAAGTCCAGAAAGATGAATATTACCAATTTATTTAACGACCTGTTTTTTCAAAGAGGTACAAAACTCGATGTGATCAGAAAATCAGGTCGATATGAATTCGAACATACAGATTTTACATCCATTGGTGAAAACAGTGTATACATAGTAAATTTTTCTCCTAAATGGCGTGGAGATTTTAAAGGAACTTTATATATCAATACAGAGGATTTTGCAGTAATGCGAATTGATTTTCAGAATGTAAAATCTCTTAGAAAAATAAAACTACTAGGATTTAGTTTTGAAGAAAAAACTTATAAGGGCAAAGCTTTTTTTACTAAAGGAAGCGACGGTAAATATGGTCTGAGATTTATAGAAAAATCCACTGGTAATAAAATAGGTGTTGATCGACCATTAAAGGTGATCGAAAAAAACAAATATGTTAAAGGTAGAAGAAAACAAAATGAACTATCACTTGATCTTGATGTAGTAAGTACGTTACGCAACAAATACGAAATTGTAGTTTTTGATTCTAACAGGATCAGCGAAGCCCAATTCAATGATAGTAAAGAAAATAAAAACGTAAAGGCAACATACTTATCCAAATACGATCCTAATTTTTGGAAAGGATACAATATTATAGAACCCAATCAAGCTATCAAGGAGTTCTCTGCTCCAGAAGAGAACTAACTGCCCCCCTATTTTAATTTTAGGGTCTTAATTAATGCTTTAAAATAAAAATCTTCCTGATCCGGAGTGATAACCGTTTTGTAGGCTGTATTTTTGATGATATAATGTGGTGAAACTTCAGGATTTAATTCACCAGAGTGAAGATTAACAAGTTTTTGAATAAAATCATTAATTAGCAATACCTCTTCATACGTAATCTCACGACGAATGGTGGGCTTATTGCTTTTATATACTAAGTAGTCATTTCTGAAGCTTAGAGACTCACAGGCACCGTCTGTTTTATGAAACTCAAAAGTAAAGTCCTGAGATGAAAATATCTTATTAATATTCTCCACAGTAGGTTCTACATTACGAGCACAACCACTCATAATAAAAACAAAAAGCAAACACATAATGATCTTTTGCACCATCCTATTTTTTAGGATAAGGTATAAAAAATCATTATGTGTTTGCTAACCTAAGAAAATTAATTCTACTGACTATTTCGAAGCCAATCGTTTTATTGATTTCTCGAAATCAACATTATCTACGTTGCTTACGTGTAAACCAATACCTCCTGTTTTTAAAGAAACGATATATTCTGCTTCGAACTTTCTTTCTTTTTTATGTGCTTTAAGATATTTTAGCTTTACAATTTTAGAATTCGGAGTAAAGAAATATCGTCCGTGAATCCTTTTGTATTTTATCTCCTGTTTGTTCGCTTCATCCAGAAATTGACCATTTAATTTTGATACATACTTCGCAGCACTATGCTCATCAAACTGAACAAAATCACGAGTATATATAAATACATAGTTCTCTACGTTAGTATCATCAACAAATAATTCAAAATCAACTTTTTTAGACTGAACTCTTTCTAATTCTGCCAAAGCAAGTTTTTTAAATTTTAGTTCATCATTAAGTGAATCTAATCTTTGGGTAAATTCTTCCGGGGTAGTTTTTGTATATTCATCAGAAAGTACAATTTTATTATCTCTAAACTCAATAACATGCTTAGAGTAATTAGTAAATCCTGTTTTTGCTTTCGGAAGAAATTCACAACTTGTCAAAGCCAAGGTTGCGACTATTAATAGTAAAAGTTTTTTCATAGATTAAGATTTATGTTGATTAAGGGCTTGTTGGTTAACTACTTAAACCGACGCAATATAGGAAAAAAAAACAACTTATTGCCATTCAACTGGTTTTTTTAGCACTTTAACCAGTTTTTCTTCCTCGCTTTCCGGTTTAGGATGATGATCGTACCTCCATTGTACATTGGGCGGAAGGCTCATTAAGATACTTTCTATTCTTCCATTAGTTCTAAGCCCAAATAATGTTCCTTTATCGTGAACCAAGTTAAATTCTACGTATCGTCCCCTTCTGATTTCCTGCCAATCCCTCTGTTCATCAGAATATTGTAAGTTTTTTCTTCGTTCAACAATCGGTACATACGCCTCAAGAAAACTATTTCCTACTTCAGTTACAAAATCATACCAATTCTCCATTGACATCTCATCACTGGCTTTACAATAGTCAAAAAATAAACCTCCGATACCTCGCGCTTCTCCGCGATGGGCATTATAGAAGTATTCATCACATTTCTTTTTATACGTTGCATAAAAACTTGGATTGTGCTTATCACAAGATGTTTTACAAATTTGATGAAAGTGCTTAGCATCTTCTTCAAACAAGTAATAGGGTGTCAAATCCTGACCTCCCCCGAACCAGCTATCTACAATATTGCCTTGTTTATCATACATTTCAAAATATCTCCAGTTGGCATGCACAGTAGGTACCATTGGATTTTCAGGATGTAACACTAAAGACAATCCACAAGCAAAGAAATCTACATCTCCGACCTTAAAATAGCTTTGCATCGCTTTAGGCAAGGCTCCGTGAACTCCAGAAATATTTACTCCTCCTTTTTCGAAGACATTACCATTCTCAATCACCCGGGTTCTTCCTCCACCACCTTCTGGGCGTTTCCAAATATCTTCTTGAAACTTTGCTTTACCATCTATTTCTTCAAGTTTTGAGGTAATCGTATCCTGAAGGTCTTGTATGTATTGATAGAATTTATCTTTCATTGGTTGTTTCGTTTTGAGAATAACTATCCTCTTATTTCTTTAGGTTTTTCTTCGTTACTGTTATTTGCGATAAGTTTATTTTTATCCAAAATTTTCACAGTTTCGGTAGAAGCTGCTACTACTGATATAGGTAAAGTAATAATGAAACCTATTATCGGAATAAAAAGCATCAACATAAACACTAATCCATTACCGATAGCTGTTCCTCTATTTTTTCTAACAAACTGAATACTTTCTTTATAACTAAAATGACGCTCCATTGTGTAATCCATATTACCAAACCCTACATAGTAGGCTTGTATCACAAAAATCAAAATGGTACATACTATTCCTATTACCGGAATAAAGCTAAAAATTAATAGCGGTACCATAAAAAGCAATTCTCGAAATAAGTTTCTCACATTGATACGAATACCTCTGGATAATTGTTGTCTAAATGAAGTATTACGGTGTTGATGGTTTGTTTCACCCAACAAATGCGCTTCAACTTTTTCAGAAACAGGACTCATAAATGGTGCAGACAATGCCATCACAATGTGCTTATACAGTACCAAACCTATCACAAGAATTATTGCACCACCTAAAATATTACTGATCGTTGTAAAAGTTTCTGACCCCCACTCCCAAACCCAGGCTTTTGCAATAAATCCCCCTAAGTTATCTGAAAAGAAATAGACCATCCCTACAAAACTTAGCCCTGTAAGCACACTAATCAAAATAGGAATAGAAAAATATTTCCATAATCCGAGTTTTGAGATTAACTTAAAAGTTCCAAAATATGCTTTGACTCCGTTGATGATGTTTTTAAACATAAGTAATGATTTTTACCTTCCTTAAAATAAAAGATTGATTGTTTCCTTCTAATTAGTAGTAATCTGTAGAATTTTGTTTCAATTTATTTATTCTAAAAGATAAACCAAAACATTTTTATGTTTGTCTATCTCCCCAATGGTAGAAACAGATTGAGCTTCTTCTATTTTTTTTATCAAAAATGCAATCGTTTCTTCCTCTGAAACATATTGTATAGAAATGAAATAGTTTCTCCCCAACACATTATTATGCAAATCCATAGCTTCCTCCAATGGAGGGTTAGGAGCTAGTTTTTCGTGTAAATCGGTTACTTTTTGCGCCCAGGCAATAGATTTTTCTACATTCTTGGTGATTTTGAAGACTTTTTGGCAAATTAAAAGATTCCATAACGCATGCCTAAAAGCATTTTCCTTTCCATTAGCGTGATGAGCTTTTCCATAAAGATTGTCACAAACGCTCATAGTAAGTTTTGTGGCCTTAAGTGTAGGAAAAATAAGTAATGGTTTTCGGAGCATTAAGACAGCTAGCAAGAACAGCTCTTGTAGGCTTAGTTTCTTTAGAACACTCCAAATCCTCATTATTATGCCTGATACTCTTTAACTGCATCCACAAATGCTCTAGCGTTCTCTACAGGGATATTTGGTAAGATCCCATGACCTAAATTGGCTATATATCTATCTTTGCCAAATTCATCGATCATCTGTTTTACCATCTTCTTGATCTCAGCTGGTGGTGATAATAATCTCGATGGATCAAAATTACCCTGTAAAGTGATATCTCCACCCGTTAGATAACGGGCATTTCTTGCAGAACACGTCCAATCTACTCCTAATGCAGAAGCCCCAGATTTTGACATTTCTTGTAGAGCAAACCAACATCCTTTTCCAAAAACGATTACTTCGGTTTCATCTTTTAACGCATCAACAATCTGCTGAATATATTTCCAGGAGAATTCCTGATAATCTACAGGCGACAACATTCCTCCCCAACTATCAAACACTTGTACTGCATTTACTCCTGTAGCAACCTTTGCCTTAAGATAAGCAATAGTTGTATCTGTGATTTTTTGTAATAATTGATGAGCTGCTTCTGGATGTGCAAAACATAATTCTTTGGCCTTGTCAAAATTCTTGGAGCCTTGCCCTTGTACTGCATAACACAAGATGGTCCAAGGAGAACCAGCAAAACCGATTAGAGGAACACGATTATCTAGCTTTTCTTTAGTCAGTTTGATGGCATCCATAACATACCCAAGTTCTTCATAAACATCTGGAACAACAACTTGTTCCACATCTTTTAAGGATCGAATTGGATTTGGCAACCAAGGTCCAATCCCATCTTTCATCTCTACTTCGATATTCATAGCCTGCGGAATCACCAAAATATCACTGAACAGAATTGCAGCATCTGGTCCAATAATATCAATAGGCTGTACTGTGATTTCTGATGCCAATTCAGGAGTTCTGCAACGGGTAAAGAAATCATACTTTTTCTTTAGCGCCATAAATTCAGGTAAATATCTACCTGCCTGACGCATCATCCAAACCGGTGGACGCTCTACGGTTTCTCCTTTTAAAGCTTTAAGAAATAGGTCGTTTTTTATCATATCTTAATGTTTTCCTGAACTTATTTTAGGGCTTTTTGGTTTACTATTGTTTTAAAACACTCCTCTAACCCCTTTCAAGAGGGTAACCAAGTGTTTTCACTACTTGAACAATTACGTTTTCTACAGTAGGTTTGTTTGCTATTACTATATTTCTAGTATATTTTTTTACTTCAGAAGCTGTTGTGTTTCCGATACAAAAAGCAATACTATCTCCAATCTGATTTTCTTCAACATAACTCTGAACTTCTGAAGGGCTAAAAAACAAAATACCATCAAAAACTCGATCAAATTTCTTGGAACTTAAATATGTGTTATACACAATTTGTTCTTTTAGCTGAACATTATTTAGCTTCAAAAGACCAGGTAATTCATCTCTTCTTAAATTTCCACAGAAAAACAGAAAAGACTCATTTTTATAATTTTCCACTATAATTTCAGCTAAATCTGAAGCATTTTGAGCAGTTTCTAAGACTTTTTGACCATTTTCTTCTAAAAAATTTTTGGTGTTAGCACCAACACAAAAGCAATTTGAAATGTTCATTCCAGAATTTTTAATAGCTTTTACTGCATTCTTACTTGTGAAAATTGCATTCTCAACTTCCTTTTCATTTGTTACCTCTAAAAATTCAATCTGAATGGCATCAAACTCTACAAATCCGATCCCTGAATTGAGTAATAACTCTTTTTGAGCTACTGTGAGTTTTTTTGTGGATAATATGGTTGATCCAGAACTCAATTTATTTCAGACTAGCCTTTATCTCCTCCATCAATTCCTTACCCCCATTATCTAACACTTCCTGAGCATATTGCCTACCAAAACCTATGCTATCCTTTACTTTTATCTTTTTATGAACCTCAACTTTATGTTTTCCGTCAAGGCTAAATAATGCTCCCGTGAAATGTATAGTATCTTCTTCTATCTTAGCCAAAGCTCCAATTGGTGCAGTGCAACCTCCTTCGAGCTCTCTTAGAAATTCTCTTTCGATATGTACGCATATCTCAGATTTTTCATTGTTTAACTTTGCTAATGCTTCTATACAATACTTATCTTCTTCCATCGCAACTACTAACATTGCTCCTTGCGCTGGAGCAGGAATCATCCAATCCAGATTTATAAAGTTTTCTGGTTTTAGATTAATTCGTTCTAGACCAGCAGCAGCAAAAATAGCTCCGTTCCAATCACTATCAGTAAGTTTTTGCATTCGGGTATTTACATTTCCGCGTAAATCTACCACCTTATGATTTGGGTATTTATGTAACCACTGTGCCTTTCGACGTAAGCTTCCGGTAGCAATAGTCCCTTCAGTCTTTAAAAAATCTAATCCTTTATGAACCAGAATATCCTGTACATCTGCTCTCTCTAAAACGGCTGCTTCTACAATTCCTTTTGGTAATGCAGTGGGAACATCTTTCATAGAATGCACAGCAATATCGACATCTCCATTTAACATGGCAATATCCAAAGTCTTAGTAAAAATTCCGGTGATTCCTAACTCATATAAAGGTTTATCCAAAACTAAATCTCCAGTAGATTTTACTGGAACTAATTCAGTTTTGTATCCAAGGTCTTCGAGCTGTTTTTTTACTGTATTAGCTTGCCAAAGTGCTAACTCACTATCTCTTGTGCCTATGCGAATTGTTTTAGCCAAGACTATTTGTTTTGTAATTGAAAGACTTTTTGAATCAATTCTATGCTTTCATCTGCAGAAGTTTCTTCATCTTTAAGATGGTTGGCAAAATGATTGGTGATTTTCTGAATGATTCGACTACTAATTATATCTGCTTGCTCCTCATCAAAATCAGTATATTTTTTGCGTTGCAAATTAATCTCAGCTTCTTTTAACGTAGTTAATTTTTTCTTTAGTGCCTTTATGGTTGGAGCAAACTTTCGAGTTTCTAACCAACTATCAAACTCCAACTTCACTTCTTCTATAATGCCTTCAGCCTGAGGAATATATTGCTTTCTTCGTTCTAAAGTATCATCGGTCATTTTAGACAAATGATCAAGGTGTATTAAAGTTACATTTGACAATTCAGTAACATCATCAGATACATTTTTTGGTATCGAAAGATCCAAAATCAACAATGGTTTCTCAGAATGAATCAATTGTTTAGAAATAGTAGGGTTTTGAGCTCCTGTAGCAACAATAAGGATATCGGATTCTTTGATCTCTGATTGAATATTAGCATAGTCCTTTACAACTAAATTGAATTTACCAGCTATTCTTTCTGCTTTATCTTTGGTACGATTAATTAAAACAATATGATCATTCTTTGTATGCTTTACTAAGTTTTCACAAGTATTCCGCCCAATTTTTCCAGTTCCAAAAAGTAGAATATTCTTATCAGAAATGTTTTTCACATTTCTGAGGATATATTGAACTGAAGCGAATGAAACTGAGGTAGCTCCAGAAGAAATTTCTGTTTCGTTTTTAATTCGTTTACTTGCCTGAATCACTGCATTTACCAATCTTTCTAAGAAAGGATTAGTAATTTCTATTTTTTTTGAGGCTTTAAAACTGGTTTTTAACTGGCTAATGATTTCAAAATCTCCCAGGATTTGACTATCCAAACCAGTTCCAACTCTAAATAAATGTGCTACTGCTTTACTATTTTTGTGTACATAAGCTACTTTCTCGAACTCTTCTACAGTTCCGTGGGTATGTTCACAAAGTAGTTTGATTAACTGAAATGGGTGTTGCGCAAAACCATGAAGTTCAGTTCTATTACAAGTAGATGTAACTAACAATGCTTCAACACCATCTTCCTTAGCTTCTTTTAGTATTGCCTCTCTAGCTTCATCACTGACACTAAAATGTCCTCTGATCGCTGCATCAGCTTTTTTATAGCTAAGTCCAATAGTGTAAAAATTTGTTCCTTTTGCTCGTAGGTGAGGCTCCATTCAATCAATTCTATATTTTTCCGTCACAAAAATATTCTTCCTAAGGGTTAAAAAATAACGCCAGAAGAATTTTAAATATCGAAAACCGTTGTTTAAGACATTATTTACACTAAAATAATTGAAAAGCCCTATTTTTGTAACCATATGAAAGGTTCTTTTAGCGATAGTTTAGATTAATTCTAAATAAATAATTTACAACCTATGGAAATTGAATTAAAAAATAACGCTCCAGGGATTTTAGAAGAAACCCAAATTGAAGATGGTTTTTTTATCCTAAAATTTCAAAACGAAACCAATGATAATCAACGAGTTGTCAGAGAAATAAACAGTAGCTACATTCAGTTTCATTACTGCATCAAAGGTGCTGTAAAGTTTAATTTCAACAATGGAAGTTACGCGCTAAATCTTTCTGAAGAAAATTCACTACTCCTGTACAATCCTCAGCGCGATCTGCCTATGAATCTGGAGATGGAAAGAGATTCCTGGTTGATTACTATTCTAATTTCTATAAAAAAATTTCATTCACTTTTTTCTAAAGAAGCAGATTACATTCCTTTCTTAGGCGAAGGCAATCGTGATAAAAAATATTATACAGATGGAAGCATTTCTCCATCAATGGCAGTAGTGCTAAATCAAATTATGAATTATAGTCTTCATCCATCTATTAAGTTATTATATTTTAAGGGCAAAGCCTATGAGCTCTTGAGTCTTTATTTTAACAGACCCGAAGACGCTGATATTGAACAATGTCCATTTTTAGTAGATGAAGAGAACGTACTAAAAATTAAAAAGGCAAAAGAGATCATTATTAATAGAATGGCCGAACCTCCCACTCTGCAAGAATTATCAGGAGAAATAGGTTTGCCGCTCAAAAAGCTTAAGGATGGTTTTAAGCAAATTTATGGAGAACCGGTATATGCCTTCTTGTTCGATTACAAAATGGAAGTCGCCCGACAGTTGCTAGCTTCAGGAACTCATAATGTAAATGAAGTAGGTTTAAAAGTAGGCTACAGTACGGCAAGTCATTTCATAGCCGCATTTAAAAAGAAATATGGCACTACTCCAAAAAAATATGTGATGAGCCTAAATTAAAAGGTCTTTTTAGTCTAAGGATTCCACTCTGGGAATTCCAACTCCCTTCTGCAAAGAAACAATAGAGTCATACATACCACGGTTTTCTTCATCAGCATCTGATAACACAGACACAAAATCGAATTGCTCTAATAGTTCCAGGACAAAAGGTAGCTTGTCTTTTTCGACATCTACAATAATACGTTTCATTCCAATGCTTTTTTGATACCTATAAAAATACTAAAATAAAATTACTCAACTTTCGGTTTATCAGAATTTAACGTATATCTAAACACTGTTTAATTAAAGAATTTATTTTGGTTAAACTCTGATAGTGGTATCAAAAACTCTTATCATTTTTTTAGTATTCTAGACGGCAATAGTTTGTATTTTTGTTGAACTTGAAAAAGAAAAGTTATGAGTAAAGGCGTACTCCTTGTTAATCTTGGATCTCCAGATAGTACAGATCCAAAAGATGTAAAAAAATATCTAGGTGAGTTTTTAATGGATCCCAGAGTTATTGATGTTCCGCTTTGGGCGAGAACATTATTAGTTAAAGGAATCATTCTAAATACACGTCCTAAAAAATCCGCTGCAGCCTACAAAAAAATATGGTGGGATGAAGGTTCTCCTCTTATTGTTTTGTCTGAAAGATTACAGAAAAAAGTAGCTGATCGCACGGCAATTCCTGTGGGTTTAGCAATGCGATACGGATCAATGAGCATTAAAAAAGGATTACAAGAACTACATGACAAGGGAGTGGATGAAGTAATGATAATTCCGTTATACCCTCAGTTTGCAATGGCAACAACCGAAACTATTTTGGTGCTAGCCGAAGAGTTAAGAAAGGAACACTTTCCAAATATGAAAATTACCGATGTTCCTGCTTTTTATAACAAGGCCGAATATATAGAAGTCCTTTCTAAAAGCATCCAGGAGAAAATAGAAAACCTAGATTATGAACATTTACTTTTTTCATATCACGGCGTTCCTGAAAGACATATCAGAAAAAGTGACATTACTAACGGAAACTGTAAGATGGATGGTAAATGTTGTTTTAAAAAAGGATCAAAGCAACATGAGTTCTGCTACCGCCATCAATGTGAAATGACAACAATACAAGTAGCTAAAAAATTAGATCTTAAAAACGGAACTTACTCTACCTCATTTCAATCTCGATTAGGTTTTGATCCGTGGTTACAGCCATATACTGATCGAACTATTGAAAGAATGGGGAAGGAAGGGACTAAAAAAATGGCCATTGTTACTCCGGCTTTTGTTTCTGATTGCTTAGAAACCTTAGAAGAAATTGCTATGGAAGGTGAAGAAATTTTTCACGAAGTAGGTGGAAAAGAATTCACTACCATTCCTTGCCTTAACGACCGAGATGATTGGGCTGACGTATTATCTAATTGGGTAAATGCATGGAGTGAAGCTAAAACTCCTGTCATATAATGGCTAAAGTCACCTCTGAAGCACTTGGGGTAGAGCCCATTGGTAAATTATTGATCAAGCAAGCTGTTCCTGCTTCAATTGGGATATTAGTGATGTCTCTTAACATCCTTATTGATTCAATTTTTGTAGGAAACTGGATTGGATCTATTGCATTTGCTTCAATCAATGTAGTGCTTCCAGTATCTTTTTTTATTGGAGCTTTAGGAATGTCTATTGGCGTAGGAGGCTCTAGTATTATTTCGCGTGCTTTAGGTGCAGAAAACAAGCAAAAGGCATTAAAAACCTTTGGTAATCAAATTTCTCTTGGGTTTCTGGTTATGGTTCCTCTAGTAATTCTTGGATTACTATTTGTGGACGATATTATACCAGGTTTTGGAGGAAAAGGCGACATTTTTGAACCTGCCAAAATCTACTACACCATTATTTTATACGGAGTTCCTATTCTTGGTTTTGCCATGATGGGAAACACCGTGATACGTGCTGAAGGCAAACCAAAATTTGCAATGATTGCAATGATCATCCCCACCATTAGTAACTTATTGTTGGATTATGTATTAATCTACCTGTTGGATATGGGAATGCATGGAGCAGCATGGGCAACTACTGGTTCATATTTGGCTTGTTTTCTATACATTTTCTGGTTCTTTTCTTCAAAAAATTCTGAATTGAAGATCGGATTTCGTCATTTAGGATTACAAAAAGACATTGTTTCTGAAATTGCTTCTCTTGGAGGGGTAACAATGGCCAGGCAAGCCGTGGTAAGTATCACCTATTTATTGATGAATAACATCTTATTCAATTTAGGTCAAGAAGGTTTGGTAGCTGTTTATGCCATTATTGGTAGAATGTTGATGTTTGCCTTGTTTCCTGTTTTTGGGGTTACCCAGGGATTTCTTCCTATTGCAGGATATAATTATGGTGCGAAACAGTATCCTCGTGTTCGTGAAACCATTAATACGGCTATAAAATATGCTGCTATCCTGGCGACATTAGTCTTTATAGGTTTAATGATTTTTCCTACCGAAATTACAGCACTTTTTATAAGTAATGATCCAAATATTTCTGCAAAAGAATTAGCATTAAATCAGTTTGTACTTTCTCATACTGCAGAACCCATGCGCTGGGTGTTTGCAGCAACACCTATTATTGCGTTGCAACTAATTGGAGCTGCCTATTTTCAAGCAGTGGGTAAAGCTATTCCGGCTTTATTACTTACACTCTCCAGGCAAGGTTTCTTTTTTATTCCGCTTGTTTTAATTTTGCCAAAATTCTATGGTGAGTTAGGTGTTTGGATCTCATTCCCTATCTCAGATGTTTTGGCAACAATTGTTACAGGATATTTTTTGAATCGAGAGGTTCGAAAAGAACTTATTCCTCCAAAACCAGTACACTAATTTATGTTGATAGTTATCCCTAATTAGTTCTAGTCGCAGCCTTACTAATGATCTTCCACTTTCCTTCAATTTTCTTTAGTAGGAATATATCAATAAATCGCAATTCTCCTTTTGGAATTAAAATTTCCGCTTTCGCTGTAGCGATATCATTCTCTATATCAACAGATAGTATGCTTCCTGTTCTTCCATTAAATTTTCCTTTTTCTCTACTTTTAAGCCCAGCAGCATATTCCTTAATTGGCATAATCCATAGTTTTTTCTCTTTATGACTTAAAAACAAGTTAGCTTTCTCATAAAATGCTTCCATTACCATTTCGGGATTATTATAAGAAGTTCCCTCAATATATTTATTAAGTGTAATTTTAATCTGATCTTCTTCTAATTGAGCACTAAGTACATTATACATTGCTAAAAATAGTAGTATCAAAAAATTCGTTTTCATAAGTTTTTTATTGTTTTATAGCTGGTGAAACATTCTTTATTCTCAAGATCTTACCATTATCTTCATCAGTAAGCATATATAATTTTCCTTCAGGACTCTGAGCTACTTTTCTAGATCGAATTCTATCATCGATAAATAATTCTTCAGCACTTTTTACAGTATTATTTTCTATTCGAAATCGCCAGAGGCTTCCCCTACTCAATCCCGGAACTAATAAATCATTTTTCCATTCCGGAAACTCATCTCCCGTATAAAATATAAGTCCTGTTGGTGCTACTGTATGTTGCCAATACCAAACAGGATCTGAATACACTGCTCTTTTTATAGTGGGTGGTACATAATCTTTACTTCGATAACCACCTGTGGTTATAATCGGCCAACCGTAATTGGCTCGAGCTTTTAGTAAATTCACTTCATCTCCTTGTCGAGTACCATGTTCACTAAACCAAAGCTTTCCTGTTTCTGGTTGTACAGCAATTCCTTGTGCAGCTCGAATTCCAATAGCATAAATTCCAGGAACTGCTGTTTCTCCATAATCTGGATTATTATCAGGAATACTTCCATCAGGATTTATACGATAGATTTTTCCACGTTTATCCGTCAGGTCTTGTGCAATTGGTATTGGAGGTTCATCAATTTCTTTAAATAATCGCTCTCCGATGGTTACATATAATTTGCCATCTACACCAAAGGTCATCCCCCCTCCATAGTGATAATATTCTCGAGTAAAAGGGCCCGCTTCCAGTAAAGTTTTGATATCGGTTAAAACATCATTTTTTAAGGTAGCACGCACTACTTTGGTTGCACTTCCTTTTCCTTGCCGTTTTGCTGCATAGGAAAGATAAATGTGATTGTTTTCTTTAAATTCAGGATCTAGCAATACTTCAAAAATTCCCGAATTATCTCCTCGCCAAACCACCCGAATACTATCGGTAAGATCACGGGGGAATCCATTTATGACCTTTTTTTCTTTAGAAACCAGATTCACTTTAACCAAATTCCCGTCTTTTTCGGACACCAAAGCTTCTTCTTCTGATAAAAAAGCAATACTCCAGGGATTATTAAGACTATCAATTACAGTTTCTTTAACTGGTTTTGTTTTAAAAGAAGTTATGGTTATAGGTTCTTGTGTCTTTCCACAACTTATAATAATCAATAGCAATAAAAAGAATAACTTATACATTGTTAGGTTTTGAATTATGAAATGCAAAATCAAAAAGATTTCATCAAAACCCTTTAAAAAACATGATCTTTAAAACGAAAAACTAGGCAATCTTGAATTGATTCCTGTATTGTGAGGGTGTAAGTCGAGTTTCGGCTTTAAAAGCCAGATTAAAAGAAGTCACATTGCCAAAACCACAATCATATGCTATCGTAGCAATCTTTTCTGAAACGTACTCTGGCGAAACAAGTAATTCTTTAGCTTTTTGAATCCGGTAATAATTTACAAATTCTGAAAAATTCTTTTGCTCATTCTCATTAACCACTTGAGATAATTCTCGAGACGTAATCGACAGTTTTTCTGCCACACTTTGTAAAGAAACATTAGCATCAAGATATATTTCTTCTTGCTTTAGGAGGGTTTTTACCTCTTGCAATAATTTTTTAGAAGTACCTCTGTCTATATCCGAATTGCCATACTTTTCTAAGGCAAAAATATGTCGTTTTAAAAGTAAGTAGGAGAATAAATACATTAAAAAAGAAAAGGAAATTGCACCAAGTATGTAAAAAGGGATAAGTCTTATCAAAATACCTACATAAAGCATCCAAATCACACTAACCCCAATCACTATATTTTGGTACCATCGCAAAAGTTGCAAACTTTTATCATTTCTGATTTTAAAAATGAAGCTCCAACAAATTACCAGATATACTGCCAGGTGGACAAAAACTAACCCATATGCAAGATATGAAGCAAAATCTCCTCTATTAGGAATAACGGGACTACATAAAACAAATAGTCCAAAAGGTAGGAGGTGAAAATAGTTTCTATGTGAGAAAGTGTTTTGTTTTTCGAATAATGCTTTACCATAAAACCAAAGAAAAGGACCAACCGCCAATATACTTGAAATGGCAAGATTGCGAAGCCTTGGATCTACTTCAATATAATTATGAAAAACAGATTTTCCGATTCGTATAGTTAACCCTACTAAAACAAAAGCTAAAAATTGATTAGCCCTTTTATTTCCCTTTTTCAAGGTAAAAAGATAAAAACAAAGAAAAAGTGCCTGGATTACACCCAAACAACTCAATACTAATATGAAACCTTGCTGAAGCATTCGTCAAAAATAATAATGATGGCGCATACACCAAGGTTAAAATTACGTGAAAATCTTTCGGGATAATTTTTAATTCCTGATTTTAGTGCGCCATCAAATCTATTTCTTTGAATTTTTCTCAAAAATGTTAGGGTTTTTCAAACTAAAACTCAACATAACATGCATTTTCAATTCTCCAAAATCATACTTCTGATCTTTTTAGTTTTCGGAAGTATTTTTAGCATTAATTCGCAAACCTATAACTCAGCATTATACGACGCTCTGGAGTATCGATTAATTGGTCCATTCAGAGGTGGTCGAAGCGCTGCAGTGACCGGTGTTCCAGGAAAACCAAATCTATTCTATTTTGGAGCAACAGGTGGCGGAGTATGGAAAACAACAGATGGAGGACGCACCTGGGAAAATATCTCTGATGGGTTCTTTGGAGGTTCTATAGGCTCCATTTCTGTATCCAAAAGTGACCCTAATGTGATTTATGTTGGTGGTGGTGAGAAAACCCTTCGTGGTAATGTATCTTCGGGTTATGGAGTTTGGAAAAGTGTCGACGCAGGAAAAACTTGGGTTCAATCCGGATTGCCAAAAAGTAGACATATCCCTCGAATTGCTATTCATCCAACAAATCCTGATATTGTATATGCTGGAGTTTTAGGAAACATCTATAAACCAACTACAGATAGAGGTGTTTACAAAAGTATTGATGGTGGTAAAACCTGGAACAAAGTATTATTTGCTAATCAAGATGCTGGTGCTGTAGATTTAACTTTAGATCCTAATAACCCCAGAATATTATATGCTTCTACCTGGAATGCCAGAAGAACTCCTTATAGTTTAAGTTCTGGTGGAGATGGATCGGCTTTATGGAAAAGTACTGATAGTGGTAATACCTGGAAAGAAATCTCCAAAAACAAAGGTTTTGCCAAAGATACTCTCGGGATTATGGGCGTAACTGTTTCTCCTGTTGATAGTGAGCGAGTATGGGCAATTGTAGAAAATAAAGAAAAAGGTGGTGTGTATCGTAGTGATGATGGTGGTGACACCTGGAAACAATTGAATAGTGACCGAAGCTTACGTCAGCGTGCCTGGTATTATAGTCGAATTTATGCAGATCCAAAGGATAAAGATGTGGTTTACGTAGTAAATGTATCTTATCATAAGAGTAAAGATGGTGGGAAAAACTTTAGCGGTTTCAGAGCTCCTCATGGCGATCATCATGATCTATGGATCGCTCCTGAGAATCCAAAACGCATGATTATGGGTGATGATGGTGGTGCGCAAGTGACCTATGATGGTGGAGAAACCTGGAGCACGTATCACAATCAACCGACTTCTCAATTTTATCGTGTAACTACTGATAATAGTTTTCCGTATCGGATTTATGCAGCTCAGCAAGACAATTCTACAATACGAATTAATCATAGAAGTACCGGATTTTCTATATCAGAAGATGACTGGGAACGAACTGCCGGAGGAGAATCAGCTCACATCGCTATCGATCCAAAAGATAATGATATTGTTTATGGAGGAAGCTACGATGGATTCTTAACCAGAGTAAACCATAAAACTGAAACAGTTCGATCCATTAGTGTATGGCCTGACAACCCTATGGGACATGGGGCGGAAGATATGAAATATCGTTTTCAATGGAATTTCCCAATTATGTTCTCTAAACATAACCCCAATCGATTATATACATTCTCTAACCGAGTTCATGTTACCGAAAATGAAGGTCAGAGTTGGGATGTGATTAGTCCGGACTTAACTAGAAATGACCCCGAAAAACTAAAATCTTCAGGGGGACCAATTACTCAGGATAATACCTCGGTAGAATATTATTGTACGATTTTCGCTGCTACAGAAAGCCCTCTTAAAGAGGGGTTGTTATGGGTTGGTAGTGACGATGGACTAATTCATATCAGTCAGGATGGTGGGAAAACATGGAATAATGTTACACCTAAAGGAATGCCGGAGTGGATGATGATCAACAGTATAGAACCTAGCGCTTTTGATGAAGGCACTTGCTATATCGCTGGAACTAAATATAAATCAGGAGATTTTGCTCCTTATTTATACAAAACTATCGATTACGGGAAATCGTGGACAAAAATTACTAATGGAATCCAAACTGAACATTTTACACGTGTGCTTCGTGAAGACCCAAAACGAAAAGGGTTATTATACGCTGGAACAGAAACAGAAATGTACATTTCATTTAATAATGGTACTAACTGGCAATCTTTTCAGTTAAATCTTCCTATAGTACCAATTACGGATTTAACCATCAAAGACAATAATTTAATTGTGGCTACACAAGGAAGAAGTCTATGGATTATAGATGATTTAACTTTGATACACCAGCTAAATAATTCATTACAAAATAAGGACTATGTCCTTTTTAAACCGAAGTCAACCTATCGCATGCGCGGAGGAAGTGTCAAAGATTCAAAAACCGAAGGGACCAATCATCCAGCTGGAGTAATGACTTATTTCTATTTAAAGAATTTTGATAAAGAAAAAGATACGGTGTCCTTAACTTATTTTAATGCTAAAAATGATACTATCAAATCCTTTAGTACCCAAGCCGAAGAAGAAAAAGATAAGTTAAAAGATCTTGAGAAAGGTGCCAATCAATTCAATTGGAATATGAGAGGTGATGGTGCTGAAAAACTAAAAGGAATGATTCTTTGGTGGGCAAATCTTGATGGGCCAAAAGCCGTTCCAGGAAATTACAAGGTGAGTTTAGGCATTAACGGAAAAGAAGTTGCCAGACAATCTTTTACCATAGTAGCTGATCCTAGAGCAGAGGCTACTCCACAAGCTATGCAATCCCAGTATGATTTTATTACTAGTGTAAATAAAACCGTAGATCGCGCTCACAAATCGATTAAAAAAATTCGAAAAATCAATGAGCAGCTCAAATCATTTTCTACTCAATATAAGGACGATGAGAAAACAAAAGATCTAGTAAAAAAGGCTGAGGATCTCCAGAAACAATTTAGCGAAATCGAAAAAGCTTTATATCAGACCAAAAACCGTAGTAATCAAGATCCATTGAATTTCCCAATCAAATTGACCAATAAGCTTGGGCACCTTAACTCCTTGGTAGGTATGGGAGATTTTGGGCCAACTGCTCAAGACATTGAGGTCAAAAACGAATTAACTAAACAGATCGAGAAGCAATTACAGAGTTTTGACAAGCTAATTTCAGAAGAAATTAAAAACTTTAATACAGAATTCAATACTCTGCAGCTTAATTATCTTTTTGTCGAGGAGTAATTATAGAACTCTTCTGTATTTTTATTATTCACTATATTTGATATATGGATATTCATCAAATAAAACTAGAATTGATTAAGCGCATTTTGGATTGTACTGATATCAATATCCTAAACCAAATTGAAAACATCTTAGAAAATCATAATAGTGATTTGGTAATGGAACCTGAAGAAGCTTATAAAATGAAATCTATTGACTTAATTCCCGAATCTCACTACCTGCTTTTAGAGGAAGACCGTAAAAGACATCTTAATGGCGAGACAAAAGGCTCTTCCTGGGATGAAGTAGAAAAGCGCCTTAGGGAAAAATATGATTTATAAACTTATTCTAAAGCGCAGAGCTGAGATAGAATTGGAAGATGCGATCGAATGGTATAATTCTTTATCTAAAGGATTAGGTTTTCGATTTTTAAATAGCGTAAGATCTGAAATTAATTACATTCAAAAATTTCCAAAACATTTTCAAATTTCAAAAAATACTTTCCGCCAAGCTCCAATTCAAAGATTTCCTTTTATAATAGTATATGAGATTGAAAATAACACAATCATTGTTTATTCAATCTTTAATACAAATCAAAACCCAATTAAAAAACCAGGATAGATGCTCGAATACTATAACTACATAAAATCCCTACACTTGATCTTTGTGATTACCTGGTTTGCAGGGCTTTTTTATATCCCCAGATTATTTATTTATCATATTGAAGCAGCACAGAAACCTTCACCAGATAGAGAAATACTTGAAAAACAGTTTAAATTAATGACCAAGCGTCTTTGGTTCATCATCACCTGGCCTTCGGCGATATTAGCTACGTTATTCGCTATCTGGTTACTAATTTTAATGCCAGCCTGGTTACAACAACCTTGGATGCATGTAAAATTGGGGTTTATAGTATTACTTTTCGCCTACCATCTAAAATGCCATCATATCTATAAGCAGCTCCAAAATGATATCATCAGATGGTCTTCCAACCAAATGAGAATGTGGAATGAAGGCTCAACAATTATTCTTTTTGCAGTAATTTTTCTTGTTGTCGTGCGAGATGCGGTAAACTGGATTTACGGGGTAATAGGTATTATATCTCTGGCAGTTTTACTAATGATGGGGATCAAACTGTATAAAAGAATCCGGAATAAAAATCCCGAAGCTTAACCCTCCTCTATCTACCTCAGGCGGACATCTCCCTATTAAAGGGGTGAGAAGGTTATAATTCTCTTCTATGATCAGAAATAGTAACAGACTCTTGATTCTACATTCTGCATTCGTAATTAGTTTGTATCTTCGTGCAACTTTTAGCATAATTCTATGATCAAATCTATGACCGGTTTTGGGAAGTCTATTCTTCAACTTCCTACCAAAAAAATCACTATTGAAGTTAAATCTCTTAATAGCAAGAACCTAGATCTCAACGCCCGTATTCCTTCACAATACCGTGAAAAAGAACTAAAAATGAGAAACACTATTGCCAAAACTTTAGAAAGAGGGAAAGTAGATTTTGGATTGTTCGTGGAAATTACTGCAGAGGAAACTTCAACAAAAATTAATGAGGCAGTTGTTAAGGATTATATCAAACAACTAGAATCCATTCACAATTCAGGAGAAACCACTGAATTTATGAAGATGGCAGTTCGCATGCCTGATGCTTTAAAAACTGTTAGAGAGGAAATTGACGAAGAAGAGTTTAAAGCGATCGAAAAATCACTTAAAGAAGCGCTTGATGCCATAGAAGATTACAGAGTTGACGAAGGTAAAGCCTTGGAAAAAGATTTCACCCTTCGCATTAAAAATATTGGAGAATTATTAGAGAAAGTAATACAGATGGATCCGGAACGCATGGAGGTCGTTAGAGAACGATTACATAAGGCAGTTTCTGATTTAAAAGAAGAAGTGGATCAAAATCGTTTTGAGCAGGAATTGGTGTATTATTTAGAGAAATTTGATATTACCGAGGAAAAAGTCAGACTGGCTAATCACCTGGAATATTTTACTACAACCCTAAATTCTCCAGATTCCAATGGTAAAAAACTAGGATTTATCACTCAGGAGATCGGTCGAGAAATCAATACCATTGGGAGTAAATCTAATTACGCTCCGATGCAACAACTGGTGGTGCAAATGAAGGATGAGCTCGAAAAAATTAAGGAACAACTACTAAACGTATTGTAAATCATGGAAGGTAAGCTTATTGTACTTTCGGCACCGTCCGGAAGTGGAAAAACTACTTTAGTCAGGGATCTACTCAACAAAGAAGAATTAAATCTAGGATTTTCTATTTCTGCAGCCTCCCGAGAGCCTCGAGGTGCAGAAGTTCACGGAAAAGATTATTACTTTTTATCTCTAAGAGAGTTTAAAGACAAAATAAAAGCTGATGAATTTCTGGAGTGGGAAGAAGTATATCGAGATAACTTCTATGGGACTTTAAAAACCGAAGTACAACGTCTTTGGGATCATGGTAAACATGTGATTTTTGATATTGATGTAGTGGGTGGTTTGGATATCAAAAGGATTTATCCTAATCGTACACTAGCTATTTTTATAAAACCTCCAAGTATTGAAGAGCTGAAAATTCGTCTCAAAAAACGCAAAACTGAATCCGAGGATAAAATCAATATGCGTGTTGCTAAAGCATCCACAGAAATGGCTACTGCACCCCAATTTGATGCCATCATAACTAACGATGATCTCGAAAAAGCAAAAGCAGAAGTGTATCAGTTGGTGAAGAAGTTTTTATTGAACTAGGGTGTAATTGTAATAAAAAGATTCCCGTCTACACGGGAATGAAAAAGAATTCTTTTTCATGAAAAAAATCGGATTATATTTTGGAACTTTTAATCCAATACATATTGGTCATTTAGCCATTGCTAATCAAATGGCGGAATATTCTGATCTTGATGAAATATGGATGGTAGTAACACCCCATAATCCTTTTAAAAAGAAAAGCTCATTACTTGATAATCATCATCGATATGAGATGGTGTATCGCGCTACCGATTCATACGCTAAACTTAAACCAAGTGATATAGAATTTAAGCTACCGCAACCTAATTATACAGTAAATACTTTAGCTCACCTTCAGGAGAAGTATCCTAATGATCAATTTAACCTGATCATGGGAGAAGATAACTTGAAAAGCTTCCATAAATGGAAAAACTATGAAGTAATTTTAGAGAATCATCATATCTACGTATATCCACGTATCTCAGAAGGAAAAACTGAAGCTCAATTCAAAGATCATCCAAAAATTCATCGGGTTGATGCGCCAATCATGGAAATCTCCTCAACTTTTATCCGTAAAGCTATCGCAGAAGAGAAAAATATTCGCCCTTTATTACCTAAAGAAGTATGGGAGTATATTGATGAAATGAATTTTTATAACTAATCGAAGCTTAACTTCATTAGTTGTTTTTTCTTTTCTTTAGGGTTATTCCCAAATAATAACAATTCCTTCAATTCCTTATCATGATAACCACTTCTCACCATAAAACTATTCGCTCCGTCTTTGTATGGTTTTATGTTGTTTTCTATCACATTGCCTTGTGAATCTACAGTTATTAAAACAAGGTTAAGTTTTCTTTTTCCAGAACTTTTAAATTTTACTTTGTCGCCTTTTTTTCCTTCTTTCTTCTTTTTATAATTAAATAAATAATGGATTTTACTATCATTATAAATATTTAGTACAGAATTATAATTAGATGATTGTGGTGCGTCAAATTGATTCTTATCTATTAACGTACAGGCTTTTACTTTGCCTTCATCAGTAAACCTTAGTGTTAATATTCCTCCATGATAATCCATTGGCACACTATTTTGTCCATTGGATTGCTGATATCTATAATACTCTTCTGCAACTAATAAAAAATCATTTTCTTCTGTTTTATAAAGATTCTTTAATCGAAAATTAAACAAATACTTATTATTAAAACTATTCGAAAACATTCCGTTAAAAAGTCCCTTTCCAGGTAAATTATCATTTAGCAAACCTTGCTTTACAGGGATCAAAAATTTATTTGACACTTCAAAATTCTCATGATCTACTTCAAAAAAAGCCAAGCCTCTTTGAAATTTTTGTTCCATGTTTTGATAGCAAGTTATGAGATATATCTTATCACCTATTAACTTAGGATATAAACTGCCAACATAACCTCCTCCTATTTTCAGATTCAGTGATTTTTTATTAGAATTATTTAGTTTATAAACCTCAAAATTCAATTCCTGTCCTTTAGATTTTTTAAATCCAAGATTTGGATAATATCTCCCAACTAAATAAACAGATTGATCTTGTTCATTAATCGACATATTATCATACGCAAAGCTTTTATCTTTTGTTTTTAAAGCTATCTCGTTATGATGTATTTGATTAAATTTATTGTCAAACAAAAAGGTATTATGATACTCTGACTCTTTTGCCTTAATACTGAAATTCAATCCAATAATTTTTTTGTTTTCCGAAACAATGAATTTGACAAAGTTATTTTCCAAATCTTCTCGATCCCGATCAAAAAAGTCAAGAATTTCTCCATATTTTTCATTTAGATTAAACGAAAAAAATTCATTTTCAGTAAAACTAAAATTATCTAGTTCAGCAGTCTTGGCGATTAGTTTTACAGTTCTATTTCTCAACCTGGCAAGGTTTGTCTTGCCTTCTATAATGTGCAACTTGTTTTCGAGTATAAAGGCATATAAGATTTTGGTTTTTTTATCACCATACTTAGAAAGTTTAAGCATATTCAGATTTTTGTCATAATGTTCAATGAAAAAACCTTTTGGTTTAAACCCTCCTATTGTAGATGAATAGTCAGGCCTTATCAATACATACCCTCCCTGATTGTCTTTTATTGTGAAATCAAGATATGTGTGTTTCTTTTCTTCAAAAAACATTTTGCCTTCATTAACAGTAAATTGTTCCTGAGAAAGTAATGTGGTTGTAATTAGACAGAAAAGTAAAAAGCTTAAGTATTTCATTGCGATTCGAATATTTCAATCGCTAAAATAATTAAAGTGATATTATATTACCCTATCCTTTCTGGGTAGTATCTTAGATATATACTTTAAATTGTTATTCATCTTCTTCAAAATTAGCTTTTATCCTTTTGATCAATCGATGTACACGATCGCTCCCACCAGCAATAATACCAGCGGTAAGAATGATATCAATAGACTGAACCAATGTCAGCTGTGTCTCTGATGCCCCTGAATTTAAGGAAGTTTCGAATAAAAAACCTGACAATATTCTGAACCCGGAAAACGCCAGCAATAATCCTATTCCGAAGTTAATAATCAGTATTCTCTGTTTTCTTTTTAAGCCTCTGGTAATATTTTGCCCTTCTAGTTCAATTTTTTCACTTAGCAGTTTGTCTTTAGTTGCTTGTTCCAGAGTTTCGTTTTCTACCTCCTTACAAATATCAGCGATACGTTGTTTGCGTTGCATTTTATTTTTTTCATCAGGATCATTGACAAAAATCTCTATAAATTGCTCCACAATTAACATCACCACGGTTATATAACCCAGCACTGCTATAATATTGGTAGGGGTTAACTGAGATAAATCTAATGCAGGCAATTGATCTTTTAGAAAAATAAATGCTCCAACGGTAACTGCTATTAAAATAAGTGCTATAGGGTTTTTATAAAGCGCTTTCATCGGTATAGGTGGTTTAAGAGTATATGTATAAAGATAAAAAAATCAACTACACAAAATACAGGTAAACAACTGAATCTATACCAGCCTATTTCCCCGGAAAATCCGCTTTTCGTTTTTCTAAAAACGCGGTAGTACCTTCTTTAAAATCTTCTGTACCAAAACAGTTTCCGAATTGTTCAATTTCAACATTAAAACCATTTACACCATCTTCATAAGCAGCATTTACTGATTTAATTGCGGCTCCAATGGCAACAGAAGAATTTCTCATGATTTTACCAGCTAGTTTTTCTGCTAACGGCACTAATTCTTCTAATGAAGTTACATGGTTAACCAAACCGTATTGTAATGCTTGATTAGCATCTATCATTCCTGCAGTCATAATCATTTCCATAGCTCTACCCTTGCCTACTAATTGTGGTAACCGTTGTGTTCCACCATACCCCGGAATTACACCTAAAGAAACTTCTGGTAGTCCCATTTTTGCATTATCACTGGCGATCCTGAAATGTGCAGCCATGGCCAGTTCTAGCCCTCCACCAAGTGCAAAACCATTAACTGCCGCGATCACAGGAGTAGAAAGGTTCGCTACGTAGTCAAATAACAGCTCTTGCCCTTTTGCAGCCAGTTTTCCACCTTCTGATACAGAAAAATCAGCAAATTCACTTATATCTGCGCCCGCAACGAATGCTTTTTCTCCGTTTCCGGTAATGATAATCACTTTAGTATCAGCATCCACATCCGCCACTCTAAAGGCTGCGTGTAGTTCTTGAATCGTTTCTTTATTTAATGCATTTAATTTAGACGGACGATTAATGGTAATAGTAGTAATTCCGTCGTTTTGTGAGGTGATAATATTTGTATACATGGTTTTAAATATTGTTTTTATAATTTTCTTCTAATCTAATTCTTCTTCTATATGCTGTTTCAAGAGCTTCATCTTTTCCTCAACCAATTCATATTTCCTTAATTTGTAATTTCTATTGGTTTCTAACCGCCATAAATAACTGAAAATTTCATTTTTTTGACTAGGAGATATTTCGATTGGCTGTCTAATTTCAACCAATTGGCCTTTTTCGTCAAAAACCATATAATCTTTAAGAATATCATTCATAAGGATAAAATAATTAGAAAAAGACTTCATTTCATCAACATCATCTTCAATTATAGTAATAATCTTATAATAAAAATCATATAGTGTTATAATCTCGAACCTCAATGAATCTTTCTTTACAGTTTTAAGACCGCTTGCCTTTAATGATTCATATCCAGATTGATTTACAATAGGCGCATAATCCCTAAACAGAAGTACATATGCTAATGCTATAGAATCCTGATTAACCTTTTTATTTTGAAGCAAATCCCTAAACATTTGGGTAACTTTAAGGCTGGTAGTATGACCATATTTATTTCCACTAAAATCTTTTAAGTCTAATTCAATACCATTTCTTATTTCTTTAAGGATTTTTTCTTCAGAAAAGTTTTCTGCTCTATTATCATTACATTTATTAAGGGTAAATGCCGATAGCACTGCAATAAATATAGATAGAAACTCAAAAACGTATTTTTTCCACTCTATTTTTTTCACAAATACAAAGAATATTTTAAAGAATTATTGAAAAACGAGTTATTGTTCTCTAGGGAACTTAACTTTAAAGACAGTTCCTTTATCTTGCTGAGAAGTAAAGGTAATACTTCCGTTGTAGGTTTCCACAATATTTTTTACCATTCCTAACCCAAGTCCCATTCCACTGGATTTTGTAGTAAATTTTGGTTCAAAAATCTTCTTCTTATTTTCTTCTGTGATTCCTACTCCATTATCAGCTACAGTAATGACAACTTCGCCATTTTCAGAAAATACATCTACGATAATTTTTGGTGTTCGATCTTCCGGAATTGCTTGTATAGCATTTTTAACCAAATTAGTAACCACCCGTATTAGCTGAGTTCTGTCGAATTTGGCAATAATTTCTTCTTTTTCTGAAGGGAAAATAATATAATCTTCATTGAAGATATCTAATGCAAGCCCCACAATTTTAATTACATCTAAAGTTTCGCTTTTTTGCGCAGGCATTTGTGCAAAATTCGAAAATGCTGAAGCGATAGAACTCATAGTATCAATCTGTTGAATCAAGGTGTCACTATATTCCTTAATCTTTTGTTCAATGCCAGGGTCCTGAGGGTCGAATTTTCGTTGAAAACTCTGAACTGTTAGACGCATCGGGGTAAGTGGGTTTTTTATTTCGTGAGCAACTTGCTTTGCCATTTCTCTCCATGCAGCTTCTCGTTCACTTTTGGCCAACATTGCCGCGCTCTGTTCCAACTCGTCAATCATACTATTATAAGCGCTGACCAAAGAATGAATTTCATCACTGGCATCACCAATTTCAATTCTTTTGTTTCTTTTATCTAATCGAGTTTGGTCCAAAGTATCAGAAATTGTTTTCAGCGATCTAGTGATGTATTTAGATAAAAAATATGCTAAAAAAATCGCAATGACCAACATTATTAAATATACCTGCCCTACACGTTGTAAAAATTCTAAAAGTTCTCTTGTGATCAAATCATTATCTTCAAAATATGGAAGATTTAGTATCGCAAGTGGTTTTGAAGTTTTGTCTGTGATATAGGTATAGGAAGATATTACTTTGGTATCACCTCTCTGGGATTCGACAAGATATCGTTTATCATATTGATTAGAAAGGCTATCGATAATTACAGCGCTTAGTCGTACCGTATCTTTCACAAAAGTGGTTTCGGACTTGAGCATCAACTTCCCTGAAAGGTCATAAATATTAATAGGTAATGAGTGTTCTTCAGAAATTTGATATATCCTTCCTTTATATCTAAAGATTTTTGCAATGTTTTCTTCGGTAACCGGATATGTAGTACTTTTTAGAACATTATCAATAGAAACCGCGATCTGTTGTTCTTTCCGTTCCAGTCGATCTTGATGATATTCTTCTGCCTCTTCCTTATATTGATACACAGATACAACTGCTATTAATACAGAAGCTAACAATACCAATGCAGTCATCGAGATAAAAATCCGGGTTCGTAAGGAGAGTTTGAGTAGCTTCATATTAAATATCGTTTGTAAATATAACAAATATCACACCAAAATAGTTTTAAAAAGAAATCTTCAAAACCTATAGAATTTCCTAACTTTACCAGACGTATATACTATGGATAATTCAGTTTTACTTTCTGTTAAAAATTTAAACCTTGCTTTTTCTTCTGAAGGAAATACAAACCAAGTTTTATATGATGTTTCTTTTGACATCCACACTAACGAAATACTCGGGGTAGTTGGAGAATCCGGGAGTGGTAAATCTGTAACTTCACTGGCCATTTTAGGATTATTACCTAAAAAAACAGCCACTATTCCTGAAGGAAATGTGATTTATGATGGTAAATCATTACTTAACCTGGAAGAAAAGGAATTTAGAACTATTCGAGGCAATGAAATTGCAATGATATTTCAGGAACCCATGAGTTCTCTAAACCCTTCTATGAAATGTGGAAAACAAGTTACTGAAATTTTGCTTCAGCATACTAAATTGTCTAAAGCTGAAGCCAAAACTGAAGCACTTCTTTTATTTGAAAAAGTAAGGCTTCCGGATCCAACAAGAGCTTTTGATTCTTATCCACATCAATTAAGTGGAGGTCAGAAGCAGCGTATTGTAATTGCCATGGCTATTGCTTGTAAACCAAAATTACTTATTGCGGATGAACCTACAACAGCTCTGGATGTAACTGTTCAGAAAGAGATCATAAAATTATTAAAAGAGTTACAACTAGAATACAAAATGAGTATTCTCTTTATCTCTCATGACCTTTCTTTAGTTTCTGAGATCGCAGATCATGTCTTAGTGATGTATCAAGGTAAAATGGTCGAATATGGTAATACAGATCAAATATTCCATGACCCACAAGAAGAGTATACTAAGGCGTTAATTAACGCAAGACCTTCATTGGACAAGCGATTAAAGAAATTGCCGACGATTGCTGATTTTCTTAAAGAAGAAAAAACAATTCAAGAAGTAATTACTAAAACTCAACGTGAAGAATATCATAAAGAACTCTACAAAAATCCACCACTGTTAGAAGTGATTAATGTAAAAAAAATATATTTTTCTAAAGTTGGATTATTCCGTAAAAAGGAATTTAAAGCAGTTGATCAAGTAAGCTTTAAACTATATGAAGGCGAAACCCTTGGTTTGGTTGGTGAATCGGGTTGTGGTAAATCTACTTTGGGTAATACTATACTCCAACTGGATAAAGCTAATAGCGGAAAAGTAATATACAAGGGGCAAGATATTACCCAGCTAAAATCATCTCAGATTAGAACTTTGCGTAAAGAGATTCAACTAATTTTTCAGGATCCTTTTGCCTCTCTTAATCCCAGATTACCTGTCGGGAAAGCTATCATGGAACCTATGAAAGCGCATAAGTTATATGCTAACGATGCTGAAAGAAAAGAAAAAGTGATTGAACTACTAAAACGTGTAGGTTTGGATGCAGTTCATTTTAATCGATACCCACACGAATTTAGTGGTGGCCAACGCCAGCGTATTGGTATTGCCAGAACTATTGCTTTGCAACCTAAATTAATAATCTGTGATGAATCTGTTAGTGCTCTGGATATATCGGTTCAGGCACAAGTTCTGAATTTACTTAATGAATTAAAAGATAACTTTGGTTTTACCTATATTTTTATTTCTCACGATTTGGCTGTTGTAAAATATATGTCTGATCAATTATTGGTCATGAATAAAGGTAAAATCGAAGAGCGTGGAGATGCGGATGATATCTACAAAAATCCTAAAAAAGCATATACCCAAAAATTAATTAATGCTATTCCTAAAGGCATGTAACATTTTTCTGAAGCTGGTTTAATTTTTGGCATTAAAAAAACCTGTTAAGCTTATAAGTCTAACAGGTTTCATTCATCGCGACTTGGGGGAAGTGCGATTAATTAACAACAAAAAATCACATCAACAAAAATACTTTCTTAGCTAGGTACATACAATTAGAAATCAATTCTAAAGTTGGTTTAACTGTTTTCTGTAGACGATTCATACGTTTTTTCATAATAGGGCAAATATGTGTGGTTAAAAACTCAATTTATTTTAAAACAATACCTCAATAATAAGTATCATTTTTTAGGGAGCACTAATATGCAAATTATTTTCTTTAATCACGTTTAAGTACACATTAAATCGACAAAAAACACAAAATTTTAACGTTTGTTAACATTATTGATGATTTTACAGCTTAAAGTAAAGGTTTAGGTGTATAGAAGAATTGTTGAAAGTGTAGTATTTTTCTTTCAAAATAAGGTATTCTAAGTCTGTTAACATAAAACGTAAACTTTTCTAATTTATTATTCGTAGTTAGATTAAAAGTAAACGTTGATCTGTAAAAAGAATTTGATTATTATCAGTCCAGCATCATTTCAGGAATATCTCCATCAATAACTAGATTCCCTTCAGTAGCATTCTGAATTTCTTCAACACTAACTCCAGGTGCTCTTTCGAGAAGTTTAAATCCTTTTTCAGTAATTTCCATTACTGCCATATTAGATACTACCTTCTTAACACAATTTACACCAGTTAAGGGTAGTGAACATTCTTTAAGTAATTTAGATTGCCCTGCCCTATTGGTATGCATCATGGCCACAATAATATTTTCTGCACTAGCTACCAGATCCATAGCTCCACCCATTCCTTTTACCATTTTACCCGGAATCTTCCAGTTAGCGATATCACCGTTTTCTGCGACTTCCATTGCACCAAGAATAGTCAAATCTACATGTTGCCCCCTAATCATACTAAAACTCATCGCAGAATCAAAAAAAGATGCTCCAGGCATTGTGGTGATAGTTTGTTTACCTGCATTTATGATATCTGCATCCTCTTCTCCTTCAAAAGGAAAAGGCCCCATACCCAAAACACCATTCTCACTCTGAAATTCCACCTCAATCCCTTCAGGAATATAATTGGCGACCAATGTGGGTATACCGATCCCTAGATTTACGAAGTAACCGTCTTTTAATTCTTTTGCGATTCGTTTTGCAATTCCCTTTTTATCTAGCATGCTTAATTCTATATTTTAGAATAAATATTAATTCAAATTAGGTTGTGGTGTCATTCTTAGATAAGGTTTGATCTCTTTATGCCCCTTAGGAAATAGTTCTGCTATTTCATCATTAGTAACTGAAGGAACAATGACACAATCCTCTCCTTGATTCCAATTTGCCGGCGTTGCTACTTTATGATAAGCAGTTAACTGCAGTGAGTCAATTACCCGTAATAATTCGTCGAAATTTCTACCTGTAGAGGCAGGATATATAATCGTTAGTTTGATTGTTTTATCCGGCGCAATTATAAACACTGAACGTACAGTTAACTGACTATCAGCATTAGGGTGAATCATATCATATAATTCTGATACTTTTCTATCTTCATCTGCAATGATTGGAAAATTCACAGTAGTTTTTTGCGTTTCATTTATGTCTTTGATCCAACCGTGATGAGAATCCAATCCATCTACACTCAATGCAGCTACTTTTACATTGCGTTTATTAAATTCTTCAGTGTACTTAGCTACTGTACCTAATTCTGTGGTACAAACCGGAGTATAATCTGCGGGATGTGAAAACAACACTCCCCAGCTATCTCCTAGCCAATTATGAAAATTAATTTCTCCTTCTGTAGTTTGTGTAGTGAAGTTTGGTGCTTCATCTCCTAGTCTTAATGCCGCCATGATTTATGTTTTTAGATTTTAAAAGTAATTTTTAAGATATTATGACCTTTTTCTAACAGTACGCTGTTCAATCCTTTTTTCATATCTTTCCCCCTGAAAAATACGTTGTACAAAAATTCCGGGGATATGTACATGATCAGGATCCAAAGTACCGGCTGGAACTAATTCTTCTACCTCAGCAACCGTAATTTTTGCTGCTCCAGCCATGCAAGGATTAAAGTTTCTTGCTGTTCCCTTAAAAATTAGATTACCTGCTTCATCACCCTTCCAGGCTTTTACGAATGCAAAATCAGCTTTAAAAGCTTGTTCCAGAATATACATTTTACCATTAAACTCTCTGGTTTCTTTACCTTCTGCAACTTCGGTTCCATACCCAGCTGGTGTATAAAAAGCTGGAAATCCACCCTGAGCAGCACGACAGCGTTCAGCAAGGGTTCCTTGCGGGATTAACTCCACATCAAGTTCACCGCTAAGCATCTGTCGTTCAAACTCATCATTTTCTCCCACATAAGAAGAAACCATTTTTTTGATTTGTTTTTTCTGAAGTAAAAGCCCTAAACCAAAATCGTCTACTCCGGCATTGTTAGAAATGCAGGTAAGCCCGTTGACATTAAGTTTAGCTAATTCTGAGATAGCATTTTCCGGAATACCACAAAGCCCAAAACCTCCAAGCATTAACGTCATGTTGTCTTTTACGCCTGATAAAGCTTCGGTCACTCCGCTAACCGTTTTACGAATCATAGTGTTCTAATTTTAGCAGCTTAAAAGTACTAAAAAAACGCAACTATATCGTTTGAAATTTGGGAAGTTTTACAAATATTTAAGGAATAGATTTCTGACTAAAAACTAAAATCCTCTTCCGGATTATCATCGTCTTTAATTGTCTTTTTGAAATTATCACAATCGACTTCGATAGTTAGTTTTTCAGGTTTTACAAAATCCTCTTTGGACACCTTTAACGTTTTATCCGCATAACACTTTTGCATATATAATGCCCAAATTGGTAATGCCATGGTAGCACCCTGACCAAATTCTGTATTTTTAAAGTGAGTTGCACGATCATCTGCTCCTACCCAAACACCTGTACACAAGTTTGGAACAATCCCCATAAACCAACCATCACTTTGATTCTGAGTAGTACCAGTTTTACCGGCAATCGGATTATCAAATCCATATGGATGGCCAGTTACTACATTTTTAATAGAATATCGATTAGATGGCCCTGTTCTCAGCCTAGTACCCGATCCTGATCTTGTTACCCCTTCCATAAGATTAATGGTAACATAAGCTGCTTCTTTACTAATTACATCACGAGTCTCCGGAACAAATTGATACAACAACGCACCGTTTTTATCTTCGATACTAGTAATCATTACAGGCTTATTGTATATCCCTTGATTCGCAAAAGTACTATACGCACCTACCATTTCTGATAATTTTAAATCTACTGATCCTAAAGCTATGGATGCTACTGCTAAAATATCGGATCCTACACCCGCTTTCTTTGCCAACCTTACTATTGGATCCGGACCAATTCGATCCATTAATCGAGCAGAAGTAGTATTAACAGACTGCGCCAACGCATCTTTAAGACTTATATATCCTGTATAATCCGCATCACTATTTTTTGGAGTCCAATCTTCATCAACTACCCCATGAGTTCCTATGGGAATTGTAATCTGTGATTTTGGTAATGTATCGCAAGGTGATAATTTTAACTGATCAATAGCTGTTGCATATACAAATGGTTTAAAGGTAGATCCAACTTGACGAGCCCCTTGATATACATGGTCATATTGAAAATGTTTATAATTTACACCTCCAACCCACGCTTTTACATGTCCAGTTTGAGGTTCCATAGACATTAACCCTGATCTTAGATATTTTTTATAATATAAAATAGAGTCCCTAGGTGTCATTATCGTATCAATCTCACCTTTCCAAGAAAATACTTTCATTTCGGTTTTCTGATCAAAAGAAGCTACAATCTCCTCTTCACTTTTGCCTTGCTCTAACATTTTAGCTCTACGAGCAGAACTTCTGATAGCCCTTCTCATAATTCCCTCAACTTCAGGCTTAGTAAGACTTCTGAAAGGTGATGTTTTATTATTTTTTTCTTGTAAATCAAATTCCTTCTGAAGATTTGCCATATGCTCTTTTGTAGCCTCTTCAGCATATTTCTGCATTCTGGAATCTATGGTAACATTAATACGTAGACCATCGCTATAAATATTATAATAATCTGTTTCTCCATCTTCGTTTACACCTTTTGGATTATTCTTTACCCATTTACCCATCCAACTCCTTACAAATTCTCTGAAATATGTTGCTGTACCATCAGAATGTCCTTCTGGAGCATAATCCAGTTTTAAAGGTATTTGTTGCAAACTATCTTTTGCTTGATCGGTAATATATCCATACTTAGCCATTTGACTTAAGACAGTGTTCCTTCTGTTTTGAACTCTTTCTGGTCTACGAATTGGATTAAAAAGAGATGAGTTCTTTAACATTCCCACTAACGTTGCTGCTTCTTCAATTTTCAGATCCTTTGGAGTATCTCTATTGAAGTAAATTCTCGAAGCTGAACTTATACCAATAGCCTGATTCAAGAAATCATATTTATTGAGATACATCGTCATGATCTCATCCTTAGTATATTGTCTTTCTAAGCGTGTTGCTATGACCCATTCTTTTATTTTCTGAGTATATCTACGCCAGCTTTTCGATCTTTTCTTAGTAAAAAGCAATTTTGCCAGCTGTTGTGTAATAGTACTAGCTCCTCCTTTAGTTCCTAAGAAAGCAAATGCTCTAACGGTTCCTCTGGCATCAATCCCGGAGTGGTCGTAATAACGCGCATCTTCTGTAGCCACTAAGGCTTCAACCAGATGTTTTGAAAGATCTTCGTAATTTACAGGAGTTCTATTTTCTTTAAAAAAAGTACCTATTTGTTTCCCATCTGAAGAAATAATCTGTGTAGCCAAGTCATTCTGAGGATTTTCTAACTCCTCGAATGTGGGCATCTCTCCAAAAAATCCCCAGCTAGCAAATAAAAATAATAGGACAACTAATAATATACCACTACCGAAAAGGATCCAAAACCCTTTAATGTATTTAAGGATATTTATTTCAGGTAACTTTGATGTTTTTTTCTTTGATTTGGGTGTTGCTTTTGCCATTTTTTTTAAGGTTTTTGGGCAGATTCTATTCTAAAACCAACGTCTGTAATTCCTTCTAATGAATTTATTCCTAAAATTTCGCCATTTTTACGCATAGCATGCTGCAAAGTAATAATATATTCTCCATCTTCGGTAAAACTAACATTTTCTTTATACCATAACTTGTTTTCTTTAAGATCAGTAAATCCAGTTCCAAGCCAACTCCCATTGGGAGCAGCCATTTGATATTCTAGCGTATCTGTAACTACTTTTCCATTTGGAAATTTCATTTTACTAATCAAGAATAAGTTGCTGTATTTATAGGAGTTATCATTACGTACGTTAATGAATAAATTATATGTTTTACTCGTGTCTAATTCAGGTAATGCAAAACTGATTTCTTCATCCTTTTCCCAAGATTCGGAAACTGTTTGATATTCATCAAAAACCCGATTATCATCACAAGAAACAAGACCTAAGAAAGCAATTATAATAATAACCAGCTTAAGATTTGTCATTATTGTTTCTCCGTTGTTGTGGTTTGCGCCTTTTATTTCGTTGATTTTTTGATTTATTTGAGTTCTTGTTTTCAGTGTTTCCACCTTTTGATTTATTTGCTGTAGCAGTAACCTTTTGTTTTTGAGGAGCAGGTTTACCCGTGGTATTCTTTTTCTTATTACGGTTTCTTCTTCTCTTGTTACTACGTTTCGGTTTATCAAATCTAGTTAAACTATCTTGTCCTACAACGTTCTCAAAATTGGTTTTAGTATCCTCGATAAGGTCAGAAGCATACTCCTCTAGACTTGCTACCTTTTCATTATTATTGTTTGCTACAATGATCTCATTAGCATCTTCTGTAGAAATTTTATGCCAATGCATCCACTCCCCTTCATATGCATACCATAAGAATCCCTTAAAAATATCAATCTTTTGACATACTGCTGTACCTTTTTCGGTTTGAAGTTTGGTTTCCGTTTTCGGAAAATCCTTCAATGCATCAATATAAGCGTCCAATTCATAATTTAAACAGCACTTTAACTTACCACACTGACCAGCAAGTTTTTGAGGATTCAATGACAATTGTTGATACCTTGCGGCACTTGTATTTACGGATCTAAAATCTGTTAACCAAGTAGAACAACACAACTCACGCCCACAAGACCCTATACCTCCCAGCCTTGCAGCTTCCTGGCGGAAACCTACCTGGCGCATCTCTATTCTTGTACTGAATTCATGAGCAAATTCTTTAATCAATTGCCTAAAATCCACCCGCTCTTCGGCAGTATAATAGAAAGTGCATTTAGATCCATCTCCCTGAAACTCAATATCAGAGATTTTCATCTGTAATTGCAATCTAATTGCAATTTCTCTGGAGCGAACTTTTATAGTTTCTTCACGATCTCGGGCTTTCTGCCAGATATCGATATCTTTTTGAGAAGCTTTTCTGTATATCTTTTTAACATCCTCGCCATCAACCTCTACTTTTTTCTTCTTCATCTGGATTCTCACCAACTCACCGGTTAGCGTAACGATACCTACATCATGACCCGGAGAAGCCTCTGTAGCAACAATGTCTCCGATACTTAAAGATAGATTTTCTGTATTCTTGAAGAAAGCTTTTCGGCCGTTTTTGAATCTTACCTCGACACAATGAAATGGAGCCACACCACTAGGAAGTGACATATTTGACAACCAATCAAAAACTGTTAATTTATTACAACCATCGGTACCACATGTACCATTATTCTTACATCCTTTAGGTTGTCCGTCTTTACCGGAAGAACAACTACTGCACCCCATATGTCCTTATATATTGAAATTTGCCTGTAATAAAAATCACAGCAAATATGGTTCTTACTCAAGTCAGAAATCTATTATGTTTCTAACATCTTAATTGCTAAAGATACTATGAAAAAACGTATTTGCCATAGCATCTAAAATATTTTATATTAGTTCTTGTATTTCAAGGCTTCAGAGCGGCCTTTTTTGAATATTTTATTACTATTTCCTTTTCCTCTTCGCAAAGCCTTTTGTTCTTCAAATGGTAGTCTGTTAATTTCCATACATGCTGTAGAACAACAATTCTCCATTTGAGCAGCACACTCCTCGCACTGAATAAATAAAAGATGACAAGCTTCATTCTCACAATTTACGTGGGTATCGCAGGGTTTTCCACATTGATGACAGTTCGCAATTACATCATCACTAATTCGTTCTGATCTTCTATGATCAAAGACAAAGTTTTTACCCAGAAATTTGTTATCCAACCCTTGTGCTTCTACTTGTCTTGCGTATTCTATAATACCTCCCTCGAGTTGAAATACATTTTTAAACCCTTTATGCTTATAATACGCACTTGCTTTTTCACAACGAATTCCTCCTGTGCAATACATCACAAGTTTCTTATCTTCCTTATGATCTTTCAGATCTTCTTCTATGATATCCAAGGAGTCTCTAAACGTGTCTACATCAGGTGTTACAGCATTTTTAAAATGACCTATCTCACTTTCATAGTGATTACGCATATCCACCAAAACTGTATCCGGATCTTCTATCAACTCATTAAACTTAGAAGCATCTACATGCACCCCTTTATTTGTAACATCAAAGGTGTTATCATCTAATCCATCAGCCACAATTTTGTGGCGAACCTTTACTTTTAGTTTTAGAAAAGATTTTGTGTCTTGTTCTCTAGCGATATTCAGACGTACATTTTCCAGAAATGAAATACTATCCAAATGTTTTTTGAAAGCCATGAAATTAGGCGCTGGAACAGATAATTGACCATTAATTCCTTCTTTAGCTACATAAATACGACCAAGAACATCAAGTTCGTTCCAATGAATAAAAAGGTGGTTTCTAAAAAGTTCAGGATTACCGATATGTGCATATTGATAGAAAGATAGCGTGAGCCTTTCGGTACCGGCCTCGTCAATAAGAGCCGCTCTTTCCTTTGCACTTAATTTATTGTACAGTTGCATGCTATACTAATTTTTTAAGTTAAAAAGAATTCAATTTTTTTGCAAAAATACAAATCGTCGTTTGATATGCAAGAATAAGCAGTGTTTTTGAGGTTTCCTACCAATAAAAAATGCCTTGAAACCACTTCAAGGCATTTTTTGGACTAATTCGTTATTTATTAATTTATCTAAAAAATATAAATAACGAAGCTAGCCACCCTCGACAATACAATTACTAATTGTAACTGTACAACCATTTAGGTTATTTCTTATCACTCTTTTAAGAAATTTCATCGTACATCTTCCTCTACATTAGTTCATGTTTGCTTTTAATGGTTAGATGCAAGACTTTAAATAAGGTTGCGTCACAGCAACAAAATTTTTAATCTTAACAAAACTAACCCTTATTAAATTGTTCTAAACACCTAGTATATATAGCTAAGATCAAACTCTGAATTGTGAAATCACTTTGATTTATTAATCTAAATTCTAGGCCAATTATATAAGTTTTTTTGTTGATAACCATTTTAAAATCCAAATGGTAACTACAAAAAGAAATAGTATTTTAGCAGACATTTACATAATAATTTCAATCAGATATTTGAGCAAAAATGGGTACGGAAAAAGATGCAAAGCTAAAAGCGTTAAAACTAACTTTAGATAAACTAGATAAAGCATACGGTAAAGGAACTGTAATGAAAATGGGCGATAGCGCCGTTCAGGAAGTTGATGTGATTCCTACCGGTTCTTTAGGTCTGGATTTGGCACTTGGTGTTGGAGGATATCCCAGAGGTCGAGTTGTGGAAATATATGGGCCAGAATCTTCTGGTAAAACTACTTTAACACTTCACGCTATTGCCGAAGCTCAAAAAGCTGGAGGTATTGCAGCTTTTATTGATGCAGAACACGCTTTTGATCGTTTTTATGCAGAAAAATTAGGAGTTGATATTGACAATCTAATCATTTCTCAACCTGATCATGGAGAACAGGCTTTAGAAATTGCAGATAACTTAATTCGTTCAGGGGCTATTGATATTATTGTAATAGATTCTGTAGCTGCCTTGACTCCAAAAAGTGAGATCGAAGGTGAGATGGGAGATTCTAAAATGGGGCTTCACGCAAGGTTGATGTCTCAGGCACTACGAAAACTAACAAGCTCTATCAGCAAAACTAATTGTACAGTAATCTTTATCAACCAGCTTCGTGAAAAAATAGGCGTTATGTTTGGTAATCCAGAAACTACGACCGGTGGTAATGCTTTAAAATTTTATGCTTCCGTACGTTTAGATATTCGTCGTTCTGCACAAATTAAAGATAGTAATAGTGAAGTAATGGGTAATAAAACCCGGGTAAAGGTTGTGAAAAACAAAGTAGCTCCTCCTTTCAGAATGGCAGAATTCGATATTATGTATGGAGAAGGAGTATCAAAAACCGGAGAGATTATTGACGTAGGTGTAAATTATGAAATCGTCAAAAAGAGTGGATCTTGGTTTAGCTATCAGGATACTAAACTTGGTCAGGGACGTGATGCAGTAAAATCTTTACTTAATGACAATCCGGAACTAATGGAAGAACTGGAAGAAAAAATCAAAGAAGCTATAAAAATTATAAAAGAATAAGCTTATTCTGATATAAAAACTAAAAATCCCGATGCTATCAAGTATCGGGATTTTTTATACCTTTTACCTGGATAATATAAATTTAAGACCCATGATACGCAACCATATTTTGATATGGTCATCTATTCTATAGTATTAGGCATATAATACCCTAAAGTTATATCTAATGAATAAAATCAAAATAATATTAGCCCTATTGATAACAATTTGTTTTTCAGGGTGTTCTCTCGATGATGATAGTGATATCAACTTCACTTATCAATTAGTTCCCGTAGAATCTGTGGATATTCCGGATCAATTTACCAGAGGAGAAACTGTAAAAATTACTACTTCTTATTTCAGACCTTCAACTTGTCATTCCTTTTCAGGATATGAATATGACAGACTAGGTAACGAACGTACTGTAGCCGTAGTCAATGTAGTTGTGGAGACTGGTTCTTGTGAAGACCTTGGGCAAACAGAACTTGTAGAAGCATCACTTAACTTTTTTGTAGGATCAGAAGATTCTTATGTTTTTAGGTTTTGGCAAGGAAGAAATGATCAGGGAGAAAATCAATTTTTAACCATTGAAGTTCCTGTAGTACAGTAGTTATTAATCACACGAATCAAAATAAAAGCTATAGGTGAGTTTAGACCAACTCATAAAAAAATGTAAACGCCAAGATCCTAAGGCGCAAGAACAGTTGTATAGATTATTTAGTAGTAAATTGTTCTCAATTTGCCTGAAATATTCTAATGACTACTCTAGTGCAGAAGATACATTGCAAGATGCTTTTATAACGATTTTTGACAAAGTTGAACAATTCAAGAGTCAGGGATCTTTTGAGGGTTGGATGAAACGTATTACCATAAATACAGCGCTTCAGAAATATCGCAAACAAAAAGTTTTTGAGATTATTAATGAAGAACAAATTGAAGAAGTAGATGTAGAAATTGATGAAGACGATATTTCATTAGATTATCTATTGAAAATCATTCAACAATTACCGGATCGATATCGATTAGTGTTTAATTTATATGTGTTAGATGGCTACTCGCATAAAGAAATAGCAGAAATGTTAGATATTTCTATTGGGACCTCTAAATCTAACCTGGCCCGGGCTCGAAATATCTTAAAAGAAAAAATTGAAAGTAATCGCGAACCATGTGTTCAATCAATTAAAGGATGAAGATGAGCGATAAAAAAAACATAGACAGACTTTTTCAGGAGAAGTTCAAGGATTTTGAAGTGACTCCCGATGATGCTGTATGGAAAAAAATCAAAGCCCGTCAGAATAAAAAACGTAAACGGGTTCTTGTCATACCATTTTGGTACAGAATAGCCGGAGTTGCGGCTTTGGTGGCCATTATTCTTACTATTGGTTATAGATCTTTTGGCGAAGACCCCATACAAGAAACAATTGTGGAGAGCACAGAAGAACCTAAAGAGATTCAAGAAGATATCACTCCTGATAAAGAAATCAACACTTCGGATACTACTGAAAAAGAAGCTATAGTTTCCTCAGAAGAAGATCCTTCAGGAAATGCTAATGGCAATACCAATATGGATACTAACCAAGGTACACGTCTAGTTAATTCTATGGAACAAAAAGATAGAAAGAAAAATGCAGTAGCCACATCTGCCAATGATAAGATTAAAGCTTTCAAAGGCAAAGAACAAATTCCAAATACCACCAACACTAAAGACCGAATCGCAAATAATAACTTAAGAACTAATGATGCATTAGATAAAAAAGCTAATAAAAACCCTGCTTTTGTTCATCCAGACAATAGTACAGAAAAAGATAAACCAGAAAAAACTACTATTGTCGATCATCAAAACAGTACCCATAAAACTGATAGTGAACAAACAACTTTCATTGATGCTCATCAAAACAATGACGAAAAGAACACCAATAGTAAAATAGCTGAAAATAATACTAATGCTGAAGTACAAGAAGAAACCGAAGAAGAGGAATTAAATGATGGAAAGAAATCCATTTTTGATGTCATTAATAATAAAGAGGAAGAGGTTGTCGCAGAAAAAACAAAAGATCGAAAAAAATGGGTTGTAGCTCCTAATGTTGCTCCAATATATTATGATTCTTTTGGTGGTGGATCCTCAGTACGATCAGAATTCTCTGATAATTCTAAGACCGGACAAATAAATTTAAGTTATGGTGTACAAGTCGCCTATAATGTAAGTGATAAAATAAGTGTGCGTTCAGGATTGCATAAACTGGATGTTGGCTATAACACCAGAGATGTTGGCTTTGAGGCTACCGCCTCCCAAAAAAATCCTGAGGGCATTAATTATTACCAAAGTGCTCGGGATATTGCTATATCTGATATAGCTACTGCAGATGCTAATTTCTCGCAATCTCCTTCATTTGATGTTAATGAAGCTGCTTTGTCTAAAGGTCAAAATCCAGGGTTATTAAATCATAGTATTAGTTATTATGAAGTCCCACTGGAAATAAAATATAATCTGGTTGACAATACAATAGGGGTGCATATGATTGGTGGAGTTAGCACTCTGTTTCTTAATGATAATGAACTGTCAATTGACGCTGGTAATTTTACTACCACTCTGGGAGAAGGATCTAATCTAAATGATATAAGTTTTACTGGTAATATTGGCTTGGGTGTTAATTATAATCTTACGAAACAGTTTCAGATTAATCTGGAGCCAATTTTTAAATATCAATTTAATGGATTTAAAAACGAATCAGAAAATTTTAGACCTTATTCCATTGGGATATATACCGGGTTGAGTTTTAGATTTTGATGAACAATATAAAGAAAAGTGTTTAGGTTAATTTAGTTGATTAGAACCATTGTTTCATCAGGAAGCGATGATGAACAGAAAGCCATTCCTGACTAGGAATGGCTTTCTTTTTTAATTTTTATGATCAGCTTCCAGTGTTTTCAGAATAATCTCATGGGTTTTCTCTTTTAGTTCTTTTTTGTTTTCCTGTGTTAATCCTTCGGTAGAAATTTCACGATGAATATGTGCTCTCATCCTTCCCGGACTTCCACTAAAAAAAGTATACGAAAATCGTTTTTTATTATCAAAAAAAGTTAAAGGTAGAATTGGAATCTGGTGATCTATTGCCAATCTGAACGCTCCATCTTTAAACTCATCCAAAAGCAAGCTTTCATCATCAGGCACCCCTCCTTCTGGAAAAATACAAATACTGGTACCATCATGTAATCTCGCATGTGCCTGATCAAACACTTCTTTTCGGCTTCGCTGGCTATTGCGATCTACCAATATACAAGTACGTTTGTAGAAAAATCCAAAAATCGGGATTTTGGTCAATTCCTTCTTCCCTACAAAAACAAACGGATTCTTTACACAATACAGCATCAGCATAATATCCGTCATAGAGGTGTGATTAGCCACAAACATATAACTCTGTTTGCGATCAACCTTGATGTCATACGTTACCTTAGGTAAGAATCCAGAACCATACAAAACAATCTTTGCCCAAAATCTGGCAAATATAAAAAACTGAGGATACCATTGTTCTCTTGATGTTAGCACTAACAACACAGGAAACAGAATAATGATAGGAATACCCATCACCACATAAAACCATATCCTCCAGAAAAGGATTAATATTTTTTTCAAAATTGACATTGCCCAAAAATAAACAATTTTGATTTGCCCTATCTCAACAAAAATTTACCTTTGCGGGAAACAGAAAATTACTATGTCCAGAATTCTAACAGGCGTACAGAGTACAGGAACGCCACATCTAGGCAATTTGCTAGGAGCAATCATTCCGGCAATCAATATGGCCAATCAACCTGAAAACGAATCATTTCTCTTTATTGCAGACATGCATTCACTTACTCAGATCAAAGATGCCAAAACGTTACGTGAGAACACCTACTCTACCGCTGCTACCTGGTTAGCTTTTGGGCTTGATATAGAAAAAACCGTTTTTTATCGTCAAAGTGATATCCCGCAAGTAACAGAACTGTCGTGGTACTTGACCTGTTTCTTTCCATATCAGCGATTAACACTAGCACATTCTTTTAAGGATAAAGCTGATCGTCTTGAAGATGTAAATGGCGGAATATTTACCTATCCTATGCTTATGGCAGCGGATATATTATTGTATGATGCAGAGATTGTTCCTGTTGGAAAAGATCAATTGCAGCATCTGGAAATGACAAGAGATGTTGCTTCCAGAATGCATTCGCAACTTGGAGAGATGTTTGTGTTGCCAGAAGCGCAGGTACAAAAAGATACGATGTATGTTCCGGGAACCGATGGTTCTAAGATGAGTAAATCTAAAGGTAATATCATCAACCTGTTTTTACCGGATAAAAAACTTCATAAGCAAATCATGTCAATAGAAACAGACAGTACTCCACTAGAGGACCCAAAGGATCCGGATACTTGTAATGTGTTTGCATTGTATAAATTAATCGCATCTGCAGAACAATTAGAAGAGATGCGTAATAATTATCTCGGTGGTAATTACGGATATGGCCATGCAAAGCAAGCTTTATTCGAGTTATTAATAGAAAAATTCTCTAAAGAGCGTGAACGTTATAATTATTATATGGAGAACCTTAATGAAGTAGATGAAGCTTTGGCCGTTGGAGCCAAAAAAGCTACTAAAGTTGCTAACGAAGTATTAGCTAGAGTAAGAGAGAAAGTCGGGTATTAAGCTAAAACAAGAAACATAGTTTTGAGAAAGACATATTTTAAAATCCCTTCAGAAAGTTCTGAAGGGATTTTTGTACCAACAAATAGAGTTATTTACCCTATAAATTTATTGACGAAAATCTTTTTCGACTCCTAAGAGGGCATTAAAAGTTTTGTTTTCTCTATTAAAGACCACAGGATATTCTCCGGCCTTAACGACATTGCCCCTCAAGCCTAATTGCTCTACAGACTCTTTGTCTAACACCAAGTCTTGCTTAAGAGTATAAATATAATCCTTGCCATTAGACGATAATAAGCGATTTTCTTCATAGAACTGTAGTCCGAGAACCGCTTCATTCATAGCAAAAGGTATTGCTCCTTGTCTAACATCAATATCCAATTCTAACTTATCGCGAATTGATAAAAACTCTCTTGGATCAATTTTTTCATAAATAATCCATGGATCCAATATTTCAGGCCAGCAAGGTATCAGCTGACAAGGTTTATAGATTATTTTCGGGATGCAAATACGTCTATACTCGCATATCCCAGGAATATGCGAATAACAATTACCTGCCCATTTAAATCCGTATTCTATATAATAAAAGCAAAAGCCTCCATAATATTTATCATCTACGGTTTCGAGATTACTTTCATCTACTATTGTGGATTGGTTTTCCTGGATGGTTTCTCTCTCACACGCCCAAAACGAAACGAGCATTACTACTGCAATTACAAAAAATAACTTCTTCATAATAAAAAGGTTTTAAGATTAGTATACATATAAAAAGCTCCCCAATGATCAGCTGTTGGTTTACTGATCATAACGGGGAGAGCTTTAATGCTTAGTGTGATAGATGATAAAAAGGTCAACATAAAAAATAAAAAATCGTCAATTCTATTTTTATTGTAATGATTAGAATTGACGATTTTCTTCCTTACTTCCCTTGTTAAATATTATTCATAGAACCCTCTGTTTACAGAAAGAACTACATTATATGTGTTATTTTCTCTATTAAAAATCACTGGGTACTTCCCTGCTTTAATCGCATTCCCATGTAGGCCTAAATTTTTAGTTACCTCAGCATCCAGAATAAGCTTACGATCCAAATAAAAGATACTGGGTTGTGGTTGTGGTTGGGTAAAGGCTTCATAATGTGCAATATCATTACTAGACGATTGGTTAATGAGAGATAACATATTAGTTTCTTTATACAGTTGCATGACCAAAATAGATTTATTCAATGCAATGGGTACACCCTGAGACCTCGGGTCAATATCTAATTGCAATTTATCTTTTAAGGAAACCAAAGCTGCCGGATCCAAAACTTCAGGAATAATCCAAGGATCCTGGATATCCCATCCACAAGGTATAATTGCACAAGGGTCAAAAATGATTAATGGTGGTTCGAACTCAACAAAAGGATTAGGAAGACAATCCACTATAGCACATATCTCAAAAGGATTATATACACATTCTCTTTTTCCTGTAGCAGGGTTGATTTCTGATCTAGCGTTAAACTGCAGTGTAAATTTGCAAAACCGCCCTGATGGGCCTTTCGTTTGTATGTCGATATCAGAAGATTCACTTATAGTGGTTTGCTCTTCAAAAATGTTTTCTTCCTGACACGAGTATAGCAGGATTAGTACTCCTACAATAATGACTAATGATAGTTTTTTCATGACTATTCCGGTTTTAAGTTAACAATACCAAAAGACCCTGAGATTATAATTGATACCAACAACTATACTCTTAGAGGTTCTTTATGAATTAGTGTATGAATTGATGAAGAGGTAAACTTATGAGTTGGATAAAAATTAATCCCAGATCCTAAAAAATTGTCAACAAAGTTCATACTATATCCCAATTATCTCCCTATTCAGACCTTACAGTCTTGCAAGAGAGATTACTACCGAAACCAAAAACAGAGTTTCGCAATTAAACCCTGAGCATAAATCAAATATCAATTTCTCTATCATTGGTTTTTGGTGGGCATTGTTTATCATTACTAATTATATTGGATCATTTGCTTTTAAAACCCTTTTTAAGGATGATACCATAGATCAATTCATTACATCAACCCAGGCTTACATGTTTTCTGACTTTATGGACATTCCTGCTGCTATTCTAACACTTGTTATGATCCAACAAATTTCTAAAGAAGAAAAATTACTGTTTGATAGTACTCAACACCAAAATACTGACGATAATATAAAAACCAGCTTTATAGAATCTCCTGAACCATTATCATAGCACATTGGGAATTATTTTCTTAAAAAAATGTTAAGTAAAAACATTATTTATTCAAATAAATTTTTATCTTCGCAGTCGAAAAATACTTCACACCCAAATCATATTTTCATCTTTTTTTAGTGCTTTATTAAAGTTAAGCTACTCCTTATAGTGTAAGATATTAAGCGGTTGGATTATATCTAACCAATTCTTGTAATTATAGCTATGTGGGTTATGGCTTGATCGTAATTGTTGGGGGAACAAGATTAGCCTGTTGGGAAAGCACAAATAGTATAATTACATCATTCCCTCTCCTAACTAAGAGAGGGAATTTTTATTTAAATAACAACCGTTATGACTAAGATATCTTTAACAACTCCAACAAATCCTCTATAGTTTCTTTATCTGATGTATTTGTATCAAAAACATATGCAGAAAGCGTTCGGTTTGCCGGCCCAAATAGCAGTTTTTGCAATTTCTTTTTTCGCTCCTCAGCATTAAAAACATCCAATTTTTCTATAGTGTCATCTATTCGTAAAACCGGACAAGCATATATCACTTTGGTATGTAGTTCATTAAACAACCGCTGTAATCGTTTTATAAAATCTGGACGCTCTATTAATGTATGATCTTCACCCAAACAGATTACTGCATTGGGATAATTGGTAAGCAGGTAGTGCGATAACTGCAACTGCATAAACTCTACTTCTTCTGGATATAATACTCCAGAACGCATCCAATTATGAAGAAATTCTTTATTAGAAAACTTTTGACTTTTCTTAAAGATATTCATCACTTCACTAGAACCATATAGCTCTTGCTTTCTGCGAGTAACAACTGCAGATTCCGCCCAAATATCCCAACATATATCTGAGGCATGAATTACCTCTCTGTCAAATTTTTGACTCAATTGCTCTGCAACATTAAATTTCTCTTCACTATCCGGGCCTATAAGCACTATTGCACCTTCTTTATCCTTAATATTTGCTTTGCAAATCTCCAAGGCTTTTGTGACCTCATCTTCTGCCCACTGCAGAAATCGATCTACAAAAGCTTCTCCATTATCTGTCAACTTTGCACATTTCCGGATTAGGGCTGCCCCTTTCTTTACCCTAAGTGCATTAAAATGTAGTAAGCCTAAAATTTGCTTTTTATCTTCTAATTCAGATTTTTCAAAGAGTATCCTATCTAATGCAAGTACATGCGTAAACGCATACACTCCATGAAATACTGCTGAAATCGGCCTTGGGATATCCAATCGCACCGGACTATCAAATACTTCTTCTTCTCCATTAGTAAATAAAGGTGCTGTGGATTCAAAATGTTGCCCTAGTGAGAATAGCTTATTATGCGCCATCTCATGAACCAGTGCTTGTGCTAATAACACCGGGTTATGCACAGTAGCCCAAACTGCTCCCAATGTATTTTCAGGTTGATGACTGTTAGAACCACCATAATTTTTATCATCTGCAATGCCTTTGATCAGCATAGGATTGACAGTTTTTAGAATCTTACTACATTGATCATACACCTCCGGCCAAAGGGCTATTAGCGCTTCTGCCTCTTGTATACTGGGATGTGTAAAAGGTGCATGCTCAAATTTCTCCAGAAATGCTTCATCCCAATCCAGGTGGCGTAGTGCTACTTTGTTATTAAATATTCTAGGTTCTCCCGATTGAGCATCTTCGGTTACCTGGAGATTAGTATTTTTTGCATATTCCAGAAACAGTTTGGTATCACTACCATCGGATTGTGGTACCGCCATATGTTCCCATGCTTTTAACTGATATCTTTCTTTAACTTCCATGTTGTAAACCTGCTTTAAATGATTTGGAATCTGTAATTCTTAAGAATTTCCTTTTACGATACGGAAATCGTTTTCCGGGTGCTCCTTCTGTTGGATAGTTATCCCCTTCTACCCTGATGGTATGCGGGATTGCTGTGGGATCCGTATCATATGCCAATTTTATGATGGGTGTCCTCAATTCACAAATCCCGTGACTGGCACACCATTCTACCGGCCAGGAATACATTTCTGACAACCACAAAGCTTCTTGTTCATACCCAAAAACCTGAAGTTTATCAAAAAGGGCTTCTTGTAGCGATGCATATCTTTTGCATTGCAAACTACAGCGATGTTGTGTTCCTATGGTCACCAATAATCGTTGCCAAAAAACACTGGTATCTGACCCAGATGATAAACTAAGTATCTGCCCTTCCTGCTGATAGGCCTTTGTATTCAGTACAGCTTGCCAAACATGTTCCTTCCTATTCTTTTCTCTAATGGCTGTAGTACATGCTATACAGCAACTGGATTTTAAGGTGTCAGGATCAGTATGTTTATTGGTTAATAGCACTTCATAATACACCGGACCTTTTACATTTTCGTTCCCTAAAAAAGTTGCCTTCACCGTGATTTCCATCGGTGCTGCCAATTCCAGAATTTTAAAATAACTCCAACCCTCTACGATCAGGTATTGCGAATCCCAATCTCCCTTGACTAATGCTTTTAGCGTTGTAAATATGATCGCTCCGTTGATTTTTTCGAAACGGTTATTCCAGGTTTCTTTGGCTTTATCACTCACCCATCCCATCGTCTTAAAGGGCGGGATATTATAGTCTAATACTTCCATTATGATACTTTTTGTTGTTGTGCCGCCTGGGCAATCAGCGATTGTATAGAAGGGTTGATCCCTTGGCTCCATCCTTCGATCAGTTTTTGTTCTACAAATGGTAATATCCCATGAGTGGATAGCGGTACTTCGCCTTCGGCAATCATTCGTTCTTCTGTAAGTTCGAAAAGCGTTTTCCACACATTACAATGCTCGGTTCTATTTCTCCAATCTCCTTCTAATGAAGTACCCGGGCAATGCCCTTTGCACATCGCAAAAAATCGACATCCATTGCATCCCCCATGTTCCTGTGGAGTATGGTATAATGAAATATATCGTGCATAAGATGGCAGTCCTGATTTTACAAAATCAATCCCTTCCTTATTCGTTCTTCCGCAATTGCTGCGCTGACCATTACCTTCTACTCCACGTACCGCTGAGGTGGTATAAGGATCACAAGCTTTCCATACACAGCTTAATCCGTGGTCATCTGCTTTTAGTAAGCTTTCGATCTCTGAGAAAATATCAAATCGCAGCTGCTTTAGCTCACTTTCCAGCTGATGGAAATACAAGAGGGTTTCTGTATTTTCTTTTTCCGTAAGGTGGTATATCGCACGGATACTTTCGCTCTCTACTTCCATCAAGTGCAATCGTGCTGCACGCACTCCAATCTGATCAAGTTCTTTGATCCAGGCACCCATACGTTTCCGTTTCTCTGCAGTACCCACATTACCTCTGTGTAGGGTAATGATAATTGAAGGTTTTAGCCCTTCTTTAGCCAATTGAGCAATAGCATCTTCTGATTGTTGGGTTAATTTTCGGGTACGTTCCAGGTTTCCTGCCCATCGCACATCGTTCAGGTCACCAGGACCATCTATTGACAACCCTACATTAACCTTATATTTTTTAAACATTGCGATATGCGCATCCGTGATCAGAGAACCATTAGTTTGTACAGAATTGCTTCCAAATTGCTCTAACCCCCACGACCATAATTCCTCCAGATCTTCTATTGGTACCAATAACGCTTCTCCACCAAACAAAGTAAAATCTCCTCCCTCTTGCAGGATTGCTTCTTTCATCTTATCCATATCATATGGCTTGGTGCTTTCTTCCACATCGCGTTGCGGATGCTGGTAACAATACTGACAAGCAATATTGCACTTAACCCCCAGCGGTCTTAATTCTACTCCCATAGTTATATTTTTAGTTAATCAAACCCTCAATGAGGGAATTAACAACCTCGGAGCAAGCTCACGAGGTATGTTTCTGAACATAGTTTTTGTTCTCGAGGCGAGCCTCGGTAAATTAAATCCTCCATGAGGGATTAAAATCCTTCATCAATATGTGCGCTCTTATCGCCATGCACTCCTTTTCCTAAGATATCGGCATGTACTCCCGCATGTGCTTTGATACTCATATGTGCATGTAAACTGATATCATCGCTCAGGGCGATTTTACTATTCACTCCCGTTTTACCGCTAACACCCAGACTACCGCCTATAAAAGAAGCATCTATATGTGGGCTGGCATCTACATGTGGCGAATTAGCATCAGCATGTACCGTAGGAGGCATCGTCATATCAAAATGCTGACTCGGATCAATATCCACCAGTTTTACTTTAAATCCAGGAGTCGAGAAAGATTCACTGGCATTAATATCTGCATGCTTATTAATCCCCGGAATATCCCAATGGATCCATTTATGGGTATCCCCATGAGTATCTACATGAAAGTCTACCAGATGCCCCAAGTCGGCATGAAATTTATGAGACGGAATTCCCGGTTCAATTTTTATCGGAAAATCCACAGTTCCATTGACATGGTAACCAGTCGGTAATTTGGCTAATTCCTTGAATAAATCTACCACCGGCAGTTTATATACATGGTATAATACACTAACTACAAAATCTCCTCCGGTCAGCAATCCTTTTCCTAAAACCTCGATATAATTGGCTACTTTAGAGAAATAAGAGGAGAAGATAGATGTAGCTTCGCTTAGTATTTTTTGTTCGATAATGCTAGCCAGATTCTTTAGATCTTTTAGGTCTGCACCAATATCGTATTTGAACCCAAATTTTGTTCCGTTAAAGTCGAATTTTGCATTTACTGCAGCACTTAGTGCTCCATTTTTAAAAGAGAAATCGATCGAGCCATTCATACTATCATTAATATGAATCGTACCCAGGGTCATCCCTCCTATTTTGATTGTTGGTTTACAATCAATACCAATTGCCAGGCTGGTATCAAAAGCCATAGTGGTTCCTCCGTTCTTAAACTCTACATCTACCGTATCCTGTAAAAATTTAAGATCTGTTTTCATACTGATATCCAATGCCGTAGGCGATACCGAAGCATTAACCACTTCTTTGATTCCTAAAACATTGGCATTGACACTAACATCAAAAGCCTCTTTGGTAGTATCAAAGTCAAAATATGCACCCCCGGCTGTAACGCCATATCCCGCTTGGCCTTTCCCCGTAAGGGAGATATTATTATCTAACAAATGAATAGGATCAATACTCGCTTGTCCACTAATTCCTGTACCCTGATTAATCATCAATGCAGAATAGGTATGGAATCCCCAGAAATCAATTGCCGCATTATATCCAATCCCTACCTGGCACTGTGTGCCATCCGGTAGTTGCTGTGCCTTATCACACCAGTAGAACATCAACTCGTCAAAACTAAAGTCACTCAATACTTTTGGCAATGTGATCCCGCTATCAATCACCGAATCAAAGATCACCGGTAGGCTCAGGTTTTTGGTAGCCACATATAATAAGGATGGGTTAGGCAGATCGTCTGTAAACTCCATGGTGATGGCAAATTTCTCATCCAGTTTTGTCTTTTTCTGCCCCAATAAAAAAGCACCTTCTAGCGTTACACCGGCTCCGGTCTCTACTCCAAAAGAAACATCAAGTCCTACCCCTACATCCTCTAGCGTTACACCATAGAAATCAAACGGATATATGATCTCGGTATCGCTATTAAGCGCAGCCTGTATGGTTCCTGTACCATCAGAGAAGGTAAAGGAGATCGCTCCGGTTACTTCTACCTCATTAACATTAGGATTCGCCGGAATCTTGATTGGTAGCTCCAGCGTACCCTCCAGACTTACCGATGGTGTGGAGGTAACGGTCATTGCTATCCCAGATAGTACAACCTTGCTAAATCCGGGTAGTGGAAAACTTTTCTCGATCGCCGCTTTGACCTCAAAACTCGTTTTAGTCAGATCAATACTCACCTGCACCGGAATATTACTCAGGCTCTTGGCCAGTTCATTCATAATAATAGGCAAAGCAGATGTACCTGCATTAGATTGTACGGATAAAGTAGAGGCAAACTCCGCTCCATCTACCACACCGGTTATCCCTGCAATCTTAAGACTATCGTCATCAAAATCAGAAATCACCACCGCAGAATCCGAGAATTCCAGTTCATTAAATACCGCTAGTTCTTTATCGATATTAGATAGGTTAAACCCTGTGGATACTCCGATACCCAATGCGGCACCCCAAGTACCTGATACATTACGTACATAGAGTTCTACTTCTCCCCAACTCGTAGTGGCCTCCAGATCGAGGCTATAGTTTTTATCTGTGGTATTGATCGCTGCCTGAAAGGAGATCCCTTTGACCGGCAGCCCCGAAAGGTTAGATGGCAAACTAAACTGTTTGGACAAAAAGTGTGTTGCCAGGCGATTGATCGTCGACACATCTTTGGTTCCCGCTCCAAAGGTCCAGGTGATAGATCCGTCTTTTTCTTCTGTAAATCCCCAATTAACGGTAAGATGCACCCCAAACAGGATAAAATCTCCGGTCAGTGTTACCGATGACCCTTTGCAATCCACCATAGCACCAGTAAAGGTAAGGTCATCCGTTTTAAGTACATTTTTTAAAAAATCATCCACATTGACAGCCGTAACTGCCTTGTTAGGAAAGGTAATCGTGCCACTCCCTGTGGCTTGCTGTAGCTCTTTGCACAGCATAGAAATGTTGTTACTCATGAGTTATATATTTTGTATGAATATTAAGGGGGTAAGTATATCCGAAAGATATAAGACATCTACCGATATGTTTAATGCTCCACTAATTTCGGGGATTATGTAATCTTAAAATAGCGTATTTATACGTGTTTTTGTTAGTGGTGAGTTTGGGAGTGGATTAGTATTTGAGAAGTTGGTAATTTTGAGAAGGCGATTTGCAGTTTGTTGTCTAAGACATAATTAAAATTGGTGTACTGTCCACTAAAAACTTAAAATAGGGAATTTTCCTTTTTTATATAGTTTTTTACATAATTATTTATTGAAAAAATATCTGATTTTTTAATAAATAATTCATTTTTATTACGAAATAATCAATAAAAAATTCATTTTCTTGCATTATTCATTAATTTTTTTTATTTTATTAAAAATGAAATTCATCTATTTTAATGCTAATTTTTAAAATTCGAGACAATGAAAAGCATATTTATACTAAAAATAATACTATTCCTTTGTTGGGGTAGTAATTCATATAAAGACAAACCTATTTGGCATAATAATATTGATGATGCGATACTAAAAAGCAAAATGAGTAATAAAAAAGTATTCATCTATTTTACTTATTCAAAATGTGGACCTTGTCAAAAATTCGAAAAACACGTCTGTGCAGACCAAGAATTTATTAAGCTAATGTCATCACAATATGAATTAGTAAAGGTACAACTACAAGGAGGAGCTAATCATAAAAATAATGATGCCTATTATTATGAAATGAAAAATAAATATGATGTTCCTACACTCCCTTATTTTATTGTGTTGGATAAAGGAAAACAAATAAGAATCGATAAACCGGAGTACAACTCCAAAAAATTTATGCAAAAACTGAGCTCTAATGGGAAAGCAAGAAGAAATAGAGGAAAATAATGTAGCTCTAGCCCTTAAGGAATATAGACTGAAAAAAATTGATATAATTATTAAATATGTGATAGTAATAATTTCAATAATTACTTTAGGGATTAGTATTTATAAATATAATAAATCAAAAGAAGATCAATTTGTAAACTTTATGTCTATAGAACGATATACAGTGTATAAAAAACTATGTAATACTCTCTCTTCTATAGCATATAACAATGATTCTATTTCTATTGATAATACTAAGAAAGAACTATGGAAAATATATCATGGAGAAGTGTTACTTGTCTCCGATGATGATATATATCAAAAGTTAATGGAGTTTACACAAGAACTTGACAAAAAAGAACAAAACCTTGTTAATAAGGACACATTTGAGGCAAACTTAACAAGGATTACTTATGATATGGTATTACTATGCAAGAATTCTATTGCGGAATCTCATAAATTATCTTTTGAAAAATTCAAACCCGGTTACTAGATCAAACCGGATCTACCTATACCCAAAAAAAACCCTAGACTGGCTCGAATATCTCTTTCGCGACAATTCCCACTAGTTCATAGTGCAGCTACCACAAATTTTGCAACCCATAGCCAGCAGGTACAAAAGATAAATAATTACCTTTGGTTACAACATACTTATATCTCCAATAATGTAGAAAATGGAAATAGGATTCAAGCCATATATGATTGAAGATAAAATTGATCTTTTAGAAATGATGACCTCATTTAATGACATTGAGGGATATCCTTTTGATCCGAGAATTGGGGAGGAAAACCTATTGCAATTTACATCGAATGAATCATTGGGGAGACTTTATCTAATCCAACAAAAACATCAAAATATCGGATATGTGGTATTGACATTTGGATTTAGTTTTGAATATAACGGTAGGGATGCATTTATTGATGAATTCTATATAAAAGAAAAATATAGAAATCTGGGAATCGGAAAAATGACCATTGATTTTATAGCATCTGAATCAAAGAAGCTTAATATAAAAGCCATACACCTAGAAGTGGAACCTCATAATGAGAACGCATACCAACTGTATTCAAAAAAAGGATTTAAACCCAATGGTAGAACACTGTTGACCAAAACAATATAATATACTAACTACTATTGGTGTTGATAATGAGCAAACCATACATCAGCGCATGGCAACAACAGAAAGAGGAATACAATTAAAAATCAGTTTAGTATACCTATGAAATATACACCAAAAGATGGTTTTCCTTATTATTTTGATTTGGTAAAACATTCCGCATGTAAATCCCTCTTTTCTTCATTAACAACTATCACGTTTCTAAAATCAATAGAAGAGAAAAAAGCAGCATTTAGATACGCCTCCGGAAAATGGAATATTAAACAAATTGTTGGTCACATCACAGATCACGAAAGAATTAAAATATTCCGCGCATTTTTGATGAGTAGAAAAGAAACAGTTGAACTGTGGGGTTATGACCAAGTTTCTTTAATAGAAAATAGCCGTTTTAATAAATTAACATTTGAACAAATAATCATAGATTTTGTAAATGTTAGGCATGCTTCTGTTAGCTTTATTGATAGTTTATCCGAAGAACAATTAAAGTTAAAAGGAAAAGCAGGGCCATATGAAGTTACCCTTGAAAATTTTCTTAAATCCATTATTGGTCACGAAATACATCATATAAGCATTATTAGAGAAAGATATCTTGGGCAGAATTAGAGCTGATACATATTTTCTCCACGTGTTGGATAGCATATTACCACCATTATGCCGAGACCTAGTATCAGTGAAGAAGAAAATTATCAATATTAGGGGTAACATTTTGCTTTCTAATGACACATACTTATAACATTACAACCTTTTACAAAAAATACTCTTAACCAAAAATGACAAATACATCTACTGCTTTTCGTATTATTTTTACTACTATTTTTTTCACTTTTTTTATTTCTAACTTGACAAAAGCTCAACCCAGAACCGGTGAGTTTATTGATGCTTCTATAGGGTTTGGATACAGTTTTCCTTTTGACGATATAGATATCTCCGGTTCCGGTTTTTATCTACAAGGAGAATATGTATATGCTTTAACCAAATGGTTTGGTGTACGACCCTATGCAGGACTGGTTTTAACCTCAGCTGATGATGACCAAAATCTACCCAATCAACCTGAATATAAAGTAACAGCCAATGCTTTTCTATTGGGTGGGAAAATTCGTCTGGTAGCCCCTATTCCCTGGTTTGCTCCTTATACCGAAGTTGGTATCGGTGCCTCTATTGGTTCTTTTGAAACCTTCACCCCTTTTACCAATATAAAAGAAAATGGATTACAGTGGCATATACCTTTTACTCTTGGAGTAGCCCTTGGTCCCAGACATAATTTTGACTTTGCGGTAAGCTATTATTTTCATCCATCTATAGAGCAATTCGCAGGAGGAGTAGGTTTAGGGTTATCTTTTCCGTTAAATTAAGAACCCAATATAAACAATCCATAAGATACTACAGAAAGATTCTCTGGCAGCAGACGGAACGGAACAATATTTGATAAAAGTTATAAAACTAACATTATGAAAAAAATATTCTTTCTTTTACTATTAACAATAGGAATCAAATCTGCTTATGCGGACTGCTCAGCAAGTGGAATGGTGTTTTTTCCTGAACAAAAAGAAATAAGTCTTAGTGCTATGTTTATTATTCAGGGTTATTCTTTTAGTGAAAAGACAATTAATAGTTTCAAAAATCGAGCAGTATACCTGGAGAGTGAGAATAAAGAATTAATCCAACTAAATCTTCTGGAAATCCTAAAAGGTCAGATGTATCTTACTCAAGCAATATTCAAGCCTTCACAACTACTAAAACCCAACACCATTTATTTCCTGAAATATGATGAGCAAACCAAAAATGAAACCAGAGAAATGATGCGATGGAATACTGAGAAAAAAGAAAGAGAAAGAGTTTTTTGGAAAACATCAAATAAAAAAACAACTGAATTATTAAATGCCAATCTAGAAGTCAAATATCAAACTACAGAGGTAGTTCATTATGGTTGTGGTCCTTCTGCAAATGCAATTTTTGATATAAACAATAATACCACATCAGAAGTTTGGTATAAAACAGAAGTCTTAGATCTTTCTACCAATAAAAAGACAGTTTTTTATATCAAAGAATGGAATGAAAAACTCAATGTAGGACACGGTATGTGCGCCGGAGCATTTACCTTCAACAGAAAAGGAAAGTATAAGGTTAGGTTTACACCCATGAACACTGACGGAAAATCCTTAAAAACCACAGGTTGGAAAACTTTTGATAGCCCATTTATGAATGATAAAAGTCCTTATGGATTTTAGATAATTAAAAAACGCCTCCCCAATAACACAGAAGGCGTTACTAATTATATATAACAGGGGTTACTGATCAGACTCATCATCTTTGCCATTAGCAATACGGGTATTGATAATCTGCTGGTATCTTTTGGTCAATGTACTATAAGACATAATACCGATAAATGAATAGGTCATAAAACAATCCGTAAAGGAGATACCAGACTTTAGGATACCTTTTGTACATAAAAGCTTTAGTGGTAATTAGATCCCACTGGAATTCGCAACTAAAAATCAAACTAATTATCTTTGAAAAAACACTTAGTTAGAACAAATAATGACTACAACTTCATTGATAATTAATATTTTAATCACCTTTGGAACTTGTCAAGCATTTTTCATCGCCTATATCTTATTAAAGTCAGAAAGAACATTATTCAAGAAACTGTTTGCCACTCTTTTAATTATTGAGGGAATAACTCTTTTTGAACGCCTATTAGTAGAGACAGAATTAATTAATTCTATCCCTCATATATTAGGAATAAGCCATCCTATCAGTTTTTTAAAACCTCCATTAATGCTATTTATGGCATTAGCCATAACTATTCAGCATTATAGATTATCAAAAAAAAGCTACTTACATTTTATCGTATTTATTTTAATGCTGTTTTTAAACCTTCCTTTTTATTTCTTGAGCGGAGCGGAAAAATTAGAAACAGTAGCGGGTTTTATGTCAAAAATTCCCTCTTATCAAAGTTTTGAGTTTTATTTCATCCTCAGTTTTTTTGCTTACATCGGTGTTTACATCTTTTTTAGTATCAAAAAATTACAGCAGTTTAAAAATCAAGTGACCAATAATGTTTTGGTAAATTGGTATTACACCGTACTGATGGGTTATTCTGCATTTTTGGTTTTGCATCTTATATATTTTACCATTCAACCCATAGGGCAATACAATTTTGCCTTGGTTAATCAAATTAGTATGCTGATAATGACTTTTATTATTCAGTCTGTGGCATATAAACTAATTGATAAATCAGTCATCTTTAATAGTAAACCTCCAAATTTGGATGATTTGGAAAAAAGAAGAAAGGATGAAAAATTGATTATTAACAAATTCGAGACTGACAAAATTTATTTAGACGATAATCTTAGCCTTAAAACATTTTCTAAATCAGTTTTGCTTCCTCCGGCTTACGTATCTGAAATTATCAATCAAAAATTTAATTGTTCTTTTAAGAAGTTGGTCAATCAATATAGATTAAATGAAGCAAAAAAAATCGTACAAAAAAATAAGGATAGTAAACTAAAGCTCATTGATATTGCTTTTGAATCCGGCTTTAATAACAAGGTTTCATTTTACAGAGCGTTTAAAGAATTTGAGGGGATTTCTCCTTCAGAATATCTCGAAAAGATAAGGAACAGCTAAATCCTGAAAAAAAAAGTGGTTACAAAACGGTTTTGTAACCGCAATGAAAATTTATCTTTTTAACTATGCCTTAATAAATTAAACACATAGCATTATGAAGTACCAGGGCTCAGTCATTATTGATAGATCAAGAGAGATTGTAACAGCTTTATTTATGAACTCGGATTACAACAAAGAATATCAGGATGGATTTATAAAAAAAGAGCTGATTAGTGGTGTTGCAGGTCAAAACGGAGCAAAATCCAAAATGTATTACAAGTATGGGAAACGTGATATGATCTTAACCGAGATAATTACCAAAAATAACCTTCCAGATTCATTTGAAGCCAGTTATTATCATAAGCATATGGACAACACTATGAAATGCACGTTTATCCAAATTAGTGAAAACCAAACCCGATATGAATACGAATATGAATACATCAGAATGAATTGGGTTTTGCCGAAACTAATGGCTATCCTATTCCCAAGTATTTATCGAAAGCAAGGAGAAAAATGGATGCAACAGTTTAAAACATTTGTCGAAAAACAGTAGGTTTCTCCTGGGTAAGCTATAGGAATATGTTTTCAAACTTTAAACATTTATTGGCGAGGCTTACCTCAAGGTATTTACCATTTAGAAAATAAAGTGTAAATTACCCCGTTTTACAAATATAAAACAAAGGGGAAATATCACACATCATGACTATAGAAGAAGACGAGCGCTACTATAGCTACATTATAGCTGTTCTAAAAACACTACACATCCAGAGCGACAGGTTTTTTGCATCCGTTGCTCGCAGAGAACCTTATGAAAGTACAATCTATCAATGGATTACTCGACTATATCATAAAGGAAAATCTAACGAAGAAACCATACAACACCTCTATCGGATGGGACGACAACTAATGATCAAAAGGTAATAATATACACAGTAGTAGTAATATGAAAAAGAATGATTGAACTTAACTTTAAAAAAGGAGAAGAGTGGTATCTAGAAGAACGGTTTGAAAAAATCAAAGAATTTAGAGAAACTGGTACTTATTCAATGGCTAAAACTGTAGACTCTGATGGAATTATAGGAATTCATATTGAAGAATATGATTTTGAAAAACCGCAAGAGTTTCAAAAAAAAGCTTTAGAATATTTCAATAACAATCAGACCGATGTATTAAATGCTCTTTGTCTAGGTATAATCGAATATTATCCAAAACTGATGAAAGTTTATGATATAACTGAATTTGATGAAGAGTTTGGGTTTCCCAAAATTCAAAATATTGATGATGTCAAAAAAGTAATTGGAATAGGTAATATTCACATCTTAGATGATAAAAAAGATGAATTAAGCTATGTTGGATTTGAATGCGGTTGTCCATGGGATGAAGAACATGGTTTAGGAATAATAATGCATAAAGAAAGAGTTATTGATGTTGGTGCTGCCGATATAGCTTTTTCTGGTTCTAAAGAATTAAGAAAAGACAATGGAACTTATACTGAAGAAGAGCGACTTGAAGATGAAAAGTGGGAGAAACAGATTGCTGAGAATATTGCTAAATACAAAAAAGAGCAAGAAGAAACAAAATTAAGAGAAGTTGAGAACAAAAAGAGAAAATTAAATAAAAAATGGTGGCAATTTTGGACAAAATAAAGTCCCGTTCCCTGATTTCAATGGTAAAACCCGATTCCTCGGATATGATAGCGCGGAAATGTTTTCCGTGCCACGAATAAGTGTGTTGTACCTTAAAAACAGTATAGTTAAATAATGTAAAGAGATTGTTACTAAAATGACAGCCACCGCTCTCCGAAGAGTGATGCTCTGCGAATGTCTGTGACTTCGTAGCGGTATGAGTAAAAAATAAATACTAAGAACCAGTTACATTGATTTGTAGCTGGTTTTTCAAATTTTCTACGGAAAATTTGAAAAAAATATTAGATATTTAAGATATAGAACACAATCGTCGGCTATCGAGAATATCTCGCTCGTTACAATACAAATATCTCGTCCTAAAAAAGTTTACTCCAGAATTTTAAAAACATTTTCTACCTTACTTACTTTATCAATAATATAGCGTACTACACCCTATGGAATTATCAGAATTTATACTAAACAATGTGCCGTTAGAAAAACAGGATGCTATAGCAATCAACAATGCTTTTCACCCTGTAACACTAAAAAAGGGAGAATTTCTATTGCAGCCCAAAGAAATAAGTGATGATTACCTGTACTTGCAAAAAGGGTTGATGCGTACCTTTTTGTATGATTTGAATGGAGATGAAGTCACTATAGATTTTTTTGTGGAAAACACAATTGTCTTTGAAGTTACGTCTTTCTTTAACCGTGTACCGGCTGAAGCTTATATACAAGCTGTGACCGATTGCGAAGGGCTCAGGATTTCTTATCAGGAGTTAAACCGGCTGTTTCACGGCAAGCCGGCATTTAGAGATTTTGGAAGAGCTATGCTGGTTAAAAAATTTATTGCCTCCCAAAAGCGAAATTATGCTATGATCAACCAAACGGCAGAAAAACGATATCAAAATTTAATACAGACCAAACCCCAGATCATACAATATGCTCCCTTAAAAAATATAGCTTCTTATTTAGGTATTACCGATAGTACCTTAAGCAGACTACGAAGAAAAAGATGATGGAATACCATTTATCCTTTGATTTCTTGCCATTTGTCAAGTTGGTTTCGGCTATAGATTCCGAATTTTGTAATAGCTATAACATAATTTGACATGGAAATACAGATCAACGTTGCGTATATAACCATCTTATTAACAACGCTACTCACCGTATGGTTTTTCTACAAAGCCACAAAAAACAAAAAAATAAGTATCGGGATTCTAATATGGATGGTGATTACCGGAGTATTAGCTTTTATAGGATTTTATCAAAATACAGATGCAAGTCCTCCCAGGTTTATTTTTCTATTGGGCCCGGGATTACTTTTGGTGCTGGTGGTTACTTTAGTAAAAAAGTACAATACATTTATAAATGATTTGGATCTTAAATGGCTAACTGTATTACATATTGTTAGAATTCCTGTCGAAATTGTACTTTACCTGGTTTTTTTGGATGGCTTGGTTCCTGTATTGATGACCTTCGAAGGATGGAATCTGGATATTATCTCTGGTATTACTGCTCCGATTGCTTATTTCTTCATTAAGAACAAACGCAGAACATGGTTACTAATATGGAATTTTCTTTGTTTGGGACTTCTAATCAATATACTAACCATAGCAGTACTAAGTGCGCAAACACCATTTCAGCAATTAGCATTTGATCAGCCTAATATTGGGGTTGCTTATTTTCCGTTCGTTTGGTTACCGGCCGTTATCGTTCCGATAGTACTATTCTCTCATATAACGAGTATCAAAAAATTACTGTGATAGTTTTTTAGGAATCTCTATTCATTTCAAAAAAAAATTCACCGTGGTGTAACAATTTTTGATCTTTTGCATCAAAGGGTAAAATCAAAAACATAAAACATCATGAAAAATTTAAAAATCACCTTCGTTTTATTATTAATGGTAAGTTTCTGTTTTGCGCAGTCTTCGGCAATTAAAGTAGAAGTTTCGGGAGCAGGAAATCCAATACTATTCTTACCCGGTTTTACGAATCCCGGATCTATCTGGAATGAAACTATAGAGAATTTAGAGCAAAAAGGAGAACATCACTTGGTATCTTATGCTGGATTCAATGGCAATACTCCAATTGCGATGCCCTGGTATGATACTATTAAAAAAGAATTGATCGCTTATATAAAAGATAAAAAACTTAATAATGTAAACATCATTAGCCATAGCATGGGTGGTAACCTGGCGGTAGATATTGCTGCTGCTCTACCGGATACTATAACCGCTATGATACTGGTGGATTCTATACCTTGTATGAGAGCACTCATGATGCCGGGAGTACCTGTAAGTCAGATACAATACGACAGCCCGTATAATCAACAAATGCTGGATATGAGTGAAGAACAATTTAAACAAAGTGTTTCTTTTATGGCTCAGAATATGACCAATGATAAAGATAAGGTAGCAATACTGCTAAACTGGATGCTGGAAGCTGATCGCAAAACGTATGTGTATGGATATACAGACTTATTAAAACTGGATCTTAGAAATGTATTAGACAAGGTAAAAGCAAAAACATTGATTCTAGGGGCATCATTTCCTACGTTAGAAATGGCCAAAGGTAATTTTGAAAAGCAATATGCTTCGTTATCTCAAAAAACCATCGAAATGGTACCGGATAGCAAACACTTTATTATGTTTGATCAACCAGAACTATTTTATCAAAAAGTAAATACTTTTTTAGCCAATGACTAAGAAGAACCAACAACAATTCGAGCAGCTATATCAACAATGCTTCGCGATGGTTTTGCAGATGTGCTTAGGATATGTAAAAGGAGATCATGATCAGGCAAATGATCTTTCGCAAGAAGTTTTTATAAATATCTGGAACGCTCTGGAAAAGTTTAGAGGAGACTCTGCGCATAAAACCTGGGTCTATAGAATAACAGTAAATACTTGTTTACAATATCTGCGAAAAGAGAAGAAAAAAAATAAACTGGGAATTGATCAGGTGGTGAATACATTAACTATGGAGGAGACTGGTGTCAATGATCAAAATAATGCATTATATGGTGCCATAGGACAACTGGCAGAATTAGATAGGTTGATTATAATGATGGTATTGGATGGACAAGAATATGATGATATCGCTGAAGTAATGGGTATCCAACCTACCAACCTGAGAGTTAAGATACACAGAATCAAAAAACGATTAAAAAAAATATTAGAAAATGAATAATGAATTCGAAAAGTTGCAAGGGTTATGGCAACAAAATAGAAAGGATATCGAGAACAGTCCTCTCGATCTTGATAAAGCGATAGCTGATATCAATACAAAAAAGAGGTTCAGTACTAAGTTTCATTATGGAAACATCATCGTATTATCACTATTAGTAGTCATGCTAATTGCATTTTTCTATTTCTTAGCTCCTGTACAAGAAATTTTAAGTAGAATTGGTGTAGGGCTGATGATCGGCGGAATAGTAGTGCGAATACTCATAGAAGCTATTAGTGTTTCCAAAGCTAAAAAGATTGATATGGTCGACAATGCCATAAAAAATACAGAGGATACTATTGCTTTTCACGACTATAGGAAAAGGATTCATGGGCCTGTTACAATTGTTATCATTATACTGTATAGCATAGGGTTTTATATGATCTCTCCGGAGTTTAGTAAGTATTTTGATACTTGGCAAATGATTCTAATGGATGTTTCGTATATTTTTATAGCGATTATCTTGATTTTCTTTATAAGAAAAAGCGTCATAAAAGAGATGAAGACCCTTTCAGAAATTATTGAACTCAAAAAAGAAATGATAAAGGAAGAAGTCTAATATATTAATCTGCTATCCATGTGATCAATCACTTTACCATAACTAATAATTGAAACCCACTCGATAATGGTATATTGCAACCGCTACCTTAATGGAATGTGATGGTGAGAAGATTTTGCAGTACAACGCAGCTTAGACAAAACCCAGAGATAACAAATAACAATGAATAAAGAACTTAAAGAGCAACTACTGTTATTTTATCAAAAATGTGATTCATTTAAAGGGAAGACAGTCTATATAAAAGAGTATATCTCAACACATAAAGATAATTTTGATAGACATTTCACAACCTTTTCTGAATTAAAGTTTAAGCTTAATAATTTTGGAGTGCGATTGAGCGGAGGAAGAGTCTTTTTTATGGCAGATGAACAAATGTATGAGATCGGTGGAGATATAATTATAGCAATAAAAAGTAAAGAAAATAATGAGTTTGAATTAATGGAGAAATATAGTGAAACAGTGTATAGAAAATCAATCCTAAAATTTGAATAAATCAATCCACCAAAACCAAAAAACATCTACCGATTCTACGAAACAAGGTAACATTTCATACTCCTCTAACATAAACCTAAAAGGGCTATTTTTTATTAAAACCAATTATTATGAAATCTATTTTAGACATTAAAGGGGTTACAACATTATCCAAAAACTCACAACTGGAACTACGCGGTGGTGGTCCGGATTATTGCTATGAAATCTTTAGAAACTTAAGAGAAGTATACTGTTGTGGTACCGTATGCTCTGACTACCGTAGTGGTCAATGGGTATAACATGAAGTAATCAAATACGTATTAGTTTACTTCTGCTTTCACTACTAGTGTGAGCATCCCACCAGTGAAAACATGAAGTGGAGATCATAAAATAAAAAAGCTATGATATTGTTATGATAGCTTTTTTTATTTTGGTGCTATGAGTAAAAAATAAATCTCACAATACACTTTATAACCCTTACCATGGTATTAAAGTCTAATTCTTAACTTGTGCAGACCATATATCTTACCGAATATGGTAAGAACAGTAACAAAACCACATTTGATTCGTCTGCATACTATGAATAAGACCATCATTTCTTTTGCTATTATCGCCTTTTTTTCAATTGCAATTGTTGCGCAAAACAATCAGAAAACTATCACAGGAAGAGTTCTGGATAAAGAGAATAATAAAGCTATTTCGCTAGCATCGATATACCTAAAAGGACAAGCCATAGGTACCGTTTCCAACGAAGACGGTGAATTTATTTTTCATGTTTCTGATGTTGACCAATCAAATATTGTAGTAATATCTTGTTTGGGATACCAATCTATAGAGAGAAAAATTGATGATTTTGTAACGCATCAAAATATAGTATTAAGTGCAGAAATTAGTAATCTTAATGAAGTCGTGATCACAGCAACTAAGAAGAAACAATTAACGGCTAAAGAAATTGTAAAAAAAGCATATAAACAAATCCCTAACAACTATCCCAACACACCTTATATCTTAGAAGGATACATAAGAGATCTACAAAAAGAAGATGATAACTATGTAGAATACCTGGAATGTGCAGCCAAATTTTTATACCAAGGCTATAAAACCCAAAGAGAACCTCAGGTAGAACTATTAGAGGTAAAAACAAATTATTTGGCCGAAAAACATCCCTGGAATGCACAATGGGAAAGAAAAAACTCAATTATGGATCTAATCGAAGATGATTTCATCAGATTTGATTACGGTCCTATAAAAGGAAAAAACGGATGGAAATATGATCTCGAAAGTATTGTACCCTATAGCAATGGCCTAGTTTATAAAATAACAGGTGTCGATAAGCCTTTTCAAAACGCCGTATTGTTTATAGATACTGAAACCTTTGCCTTTGTAAAAATTGAATTAACAAGAAAAGCAAAAAATAAAAAGTCCTGGAGAAGACGATTTACAAATGGAGCACATCAAATGTTCTATAATTTGGTGCTGGAATACCAAGAGTATAATGGAAAAATGTTTTTAAAATATCAGAAAGAAGAAGATACCTGGAAAATTTTTAAAGGCCTGGAATCAAACAAATTACTTTTTACCCAGTATCCTAAAAAAGAGCTTTTTATAAATAATATAATCGTTGATGAGGTAAAAAACCATCCGTTTACAAGAAACATGGATATTGGTTCTAGTATTGAAAATCAAGCTAAAGACTATAATGCAGCTTTTTGGAGCTCATATAATATTCCGAAGCAGACAGAAAAAGAAAGTAAAATTATTTTGGAGCTGAAAAACAGGATTAAGTAGTTCTAAACCGATTACACCGGTTTAAGGAATCAATACTAACAATTCGTATATTGCATATGGTTCCTTTACAAAGCAAACCCACCCTGCAAGAAACCTTTAAATAATAAATATGAAAAACAGATTCCTTTTTACTTTTCTTTTTATAGGTTCTTGGTGTTTTGCTCAGTTCGATACTATTGCTATAGATCACCTAAGAGGCATAAGCAATAGCGGAACCACTTTTTATAATGTAAATGGGGTTGATTTTACAAGTCAGATTTTTAATTACGATTTTACTGAAAAAAACCTAAAAAAAGTACTGAGAAAATATAAGTTAAAAAACGCAACAACTTCTGTTGATGATAAAATTGATTTCAAAAATATAACCACAGCTAGCATAGATAAAATTTCTGACAGCTTATCACAGTATAGCACATATTATTTCATCGAAAATCCAAAAGGTAGAATTCAGGTGTTTTGGTTTGGATTTTACGAAAAAGTACCAAAATCATTTATTAAACAAACTATTGGCTGGGTAGCGAATAATAGTATCCCATCAGAAAACTATGATAAAGTATCGGCAAGTTCTATAAATTTTGCAGGTAGAACTATACAACTAGATAGTAGTTGTGGCTGGATCAATATAAATAATGTACAATGTCCTTATTTCGGACAAATGAATTGGTCATTGCATAGCAGTTTAGAAAGTGCCAAAAAGGCGAACCACTATCAACTTCTTGGAACAAAAACAAAACAAGGTGGAAAAGTGATTTCTGAAGAGACTGTTGCTATTGAATTTGAAGGAGTGCCTACAACAGCAAAAAAAGTAATCTATGATTTTACGGGTGTAAAATCTTTATTGGCAGGAATGTCGGGAGGAAAAACATTAACCATTTATTATGTTTCAGAAAAAATACGAGAGCATTATGTAAGTTGTGTTATGAGTTTCTGGAACAATGATAATATTAACTCGAGTGGTTTACCTGGACTATTAGAGCAAGTAATGAAATTGAAAACAGAGTAATACAAATTATGGTTTAAAATCGACAAAGGCCAATAAACAAAATCAATTATCAATACTCTGTAATGATATCAGAACGATTAGTACTAAATTAAATCACCATTTTGAAAATAAGGCCTTACACACCCAATGACAAAGATTCAGTTCTTAAACTGTTAGATCTAAATACGCCTAAATTTTTTGATAAAACTGAAAAAGAGAGCTTAAAGAAATATCTCGATAATGAAGTGGAAGATTATTTTGTTGTGGAAGAAAATAATGAAATTATTGGGGCGGGCGGAATTAACTACTTTCCAACAGAAAGAATTGCTCGAATTTCTTGGGATTTTATTAAACCTAATATGCAAGGTAAAGGCATCGGAAGAAAATTGACTGAATACAGAATTAATAAATTGAATAACAATAATGAAATTGATTTGATTATTGTCAGGACATCCCAAATCGCTTATAAGTTTTATGAAAAAATGGGATTCAAACTAGTGAAAGTTGAAAAAGATTTCTGGGCAAAGAATTTTGATTTGTATCAAATGGAACTAAAAATAAAATTGTAAGATCTGACAAAGTCTTAACCTTTTTAACTCCAGGTATAGAAGGTAATTTTCCAGTAAGATTTAGATTTGTGATTCAAGTAAAACATCATTCGCAAGAAACTCTCACAATATATTCTAATGAATTCGATGGGTGGATAGATGAACAGTTAATAGAATAGATAAATAATTACCTTATTGATTATATAAATATGTTTGGGACAAGCAGAAAACATAGAGGAAATATGTGAGAATGTAGAAAGAATTGGTTGTGCTTTGTAAGAATAATTGACTAAAAATACTTATGATAGTAAAAGAAGATGCAATCAACTGACAAAAATCATTGATATCCTAATCTGCGTTAACGACTTTTGTCCTATAAGGTAAACACAAATCTAGGCTCATGAGAACGATAGTATTATGCATCATATTTTGTACACTAATTTTTAGTTGCAAACCACAATCTGAAAGCAACACACAGGATGTTTCTAAGTCGCAGGCAGAGCCTCAAAAAGAAGTCCAAATATCACCGATTTTAAAAGATATCTTGGAATTTGCCGAAATCAACACTAAACAAAATGTAGATATCAACAATCTATTGATAACCAAAGCTGTCGATTCCTCAGGAAATACAACACCAATCCATATCGAAGAAGCGGTACAGCTATACAAGGATATTACCAAATCTAAACAAGTCGATAGGCTACCTGTTTTTGAAATACTGAACACTGATAAAGCAATACTTATAGTAACTGGCAAAGGATATATGGATGTTATCTGGGCTAAAATTATGGTGGATCGCCTAAAAAAGAAAATTCTTAAGGTAGCATTTGACCATAAAGGAGAATCTGAAGGGTATGGTGCAAGTATAACGCTAGGCTCCTTCGAAAACCAGTTCCAGGATACTGATATATCTTTTATAAATCCCACTTTCGGATTACTGCAAGGAGGTAAAAACATTTCTAAAGGAAATCAACAAATCGATGGAATTTCAGGGGCTACAATCACCAGTCTAGCAACTATAGAGATGATGAATACAGGGTTACAACAATATGCAGGATATTTTCGAAAAACCTCTAACAGGTAATTTACTATTCTACTACTCTACCATTAATCTGTTTGCAACCAAAGAAAACAATGAGGAACTTTATAAAATAAACCAAACAATTATCTAGAGTATCACAGCTTTTTGTATTTTTCGGCTATAGGTTTCTTATAGTGTATTATGATAAAATTCCATTTGGTCATCATTATCCTAGTCGCTGCACTTTTTAGTGCTTGTCAGCAAGAATCATCTGATCATATTACTATTGCGACAGCCGCCAATATGCAATTTGCAATAAAAGAGTTAACTAAAACTTTTGCAACTCAAACAGGGATTGACTGTGATTTGGTAATCAGCTCCTCTGGTAAACTTACTGCACAGATTAAAGAAGGAGCTCCTTATGATATTTTTATCTCTGCGGATATGAGATATCCCAAAAAAGTCTATGATAGTGGGTTTTCTATGAATCCTCCAAAAATATATGCCTACGGAAGGTTGGTATTGTGGACCGCACAGGATACAATTCAACTTTCTATGAACACTTTAAGAGACCCTAATATTAATCATATCGCCATAGCCAATCCTAAAACTGCTCCTTATGGGAAAGCAGCAATAGAGGTCTTACAACAATGGAATATTTATGATACCATCAAAGATAAGCTGGTATATGGTGAAAGCATTGCACAAGTGAATCAATTTGTTATGTCAAAATCTGCTGAAGTCGGTTTTACAGCCGAATCCGTAATCTTAGCTCCTGAAATAAAAGAAAAAGGACATTGGATGAAGGTTGGAGAGGCAGGACATCAACCCATAATTCAAGGTGTGGTTTTAATTGATCATGAAGACGCACATCCGGAGGCTATCAAGTTCTACGAGTTTCTTTTTTCGGCTAAAGCCAAAGAAATACTGGAAGATTTCGGATATTTAGTTCCTGAACACAACTAGAATATCTAATGATCGACTGGGATCCGCTTATTCTTACTTTTAAACTCGCATTGGTGACTACCATTATTTTGTTGGTCATTTCTGTGCCATTGGCATATTGGTTGGCATATTCAAAATCACGAATCAAACCCGTTATCGAAACCTTAGTGAGCATGCCTCTGGTATTACCTCCCACGGTATTAGGGTTTTATTTATTGATGGCATTCAGTCCCGGAAATGCTTTCGGTAGTTGGCTTAATGAGTGGTTGGGCATACGTTTGATCTTTTCGTTTTCTGGTTTAGTACTCGGGTCTATATTATATAGTTTACCTTTTATGGTACACCCTATTCAATCGGGATTATCGAGTTTGTCACCTTCTCTACTAGAAGCCTCCTATGTTTTAGGGAAGTCTAAACGCACTACTCTATTCAAAATATTGTTACCTAATATCAAACCATCTCTCTTAACAGGAATTGTATTAGCTTTTGCACATACCATAGGAGAATTCGGTGTTGTATTGATGATTGGAGGTAATATTCCGGAGAAAACTAAAGTGGCGTCAATTGCCATATACGATGAGGTGGAGGCCTTGAATTATGGTGCTGCCAATACCTATTCTTTGATTTTGTTTGCCATTACTTTTATCATTTTACTCGCTGTATATCTTACCAATGGGGGATATCTAAAACGTTTCTGGAAATGATCGAGCTCAATATCCATAAAACCCTGAATGCGACACAAGGAAAAATGGTACTTGATGTAAAATTACATATCCAAAAAGGACAATTAGTTACTTTATATGGCTCATCAGGTGCCGGAAAAACATCAATCCTTAGAATGCTATCAGGCCTACTACAACCAGACAAAGGAAAAATTGAGGTAAAAGAAGAACCCTGGCTGGATACCACAAAAAAGATTAATCTTTCACCTCAACAGCGCAATATCGGTTTTGTATTTCAGGAATATACCTTGTTCCCGAATATGACCGTACGCCAGAATCTGGAATTTGCTTTATCCAAAACTCAGGATAAAAGCATTGTTGAGGAATTAATTTTGATCACAGAATTAAAAGAATTACAACATAGAAAACCCGAAACCCTATCTGGTGGACAAAAACAACGTGTCGCCCTAGCTCGTGCAATGGTGCAACAACCAGAAATTTTGTTACTTGACGAACCACTTTCGGCATTAGATCTTGCTATGAGGATCAAATTGCAAGATTATATTCTCAAAGTGCATCAAAAATACCAGCTCACCACCATTCTGGTAAGTCATAATATTTCGGAAATTATCAAAATGTCAGACCAGGTCTATTGTATAGATCAAGGTAAAATAGAACGACACGGTACTCCTCTGGAAATTTTCACAAATAATAAAGTAGATAGCGAGCTGAAACTTTTTGGAGAGGTAATAGACATACAAAAAGAAAAGGATACTCATAAAGTCAGTGTATTAATAGGAACAAACCTGGTTCATATAACCGCACAGGAATCTGAAGTCAAGACACTCCAACAAGGAGATACGGTGATCATTACTTCTTCTGCCTTTAAACCGGTTATCCAAAAAGTGCAACCATAAAATCTCAAAACTATGCTATTCGAAACACATAATATAGTTTCTCCGATAAATCAATATATCGAATCTGTTTTTCACTTCAAAGATTTTATTCCGGATCATTCTATCGAGAGAGTTGTGCCCACGGGACATATTTTCATCATCTTCGAGCTGGATGATATACCCAGGAATACTTTTGATAACGAAACACTAAAACCCAATAACACCTTTACCAAAGTATGGATTTCCGGAATGCATAAAAACTACATTTCGATCTCAGCACACCAGAAATCAGAAATGTTTGTGATTCAGTTTAAACCCTTCGGTGCTTATCCTTTCTTTCATTTTCCTATTCAGGAATTGAATGAAAGAATTCTACCAGCCGAAGATATATTAGGAGAAGAAATCATACAACTTAGGGAAGAAATTTATACTCAAAATGATTCTAAAGATAAATTCGTTGCTGCTGAAAAGTGGCTAACGCATCGGTTTGACACTAATAAAACTCCGCCAAACGCATTACTTACCGTTCTAGAAGAATTACAAAAAACCTCTGCTACTAATTACGCTGAGGTGATCGAAAAATATCCCAATACGCAGAAACACCTCATTAATCAGTGTAAGAAGTATATTGGCATAACACCAAAGTATTTTCAACGCATTTTGCGTTTCAACGAAATTTTACATCAGATACACCAAAAAGAAAAAATATCCTGGTCTCAGGTCGCTTATCAATGTGGATATGCGGATCAATCTCATTTTATTAAAGAGTTTAAACACTTTTCAGGCTTTAATCCTGAAGAATTTATATATAGAGATTTTAACGATGATGAGCCTAATTTCTTTCCGCTAGATCGCGAAGGTTAATTTTTTACTATATCCGTAAAAAGTGTTTTGTTAACATTGCTTTATCAAAACATCATTTTTATGGATTTAGCAACCTCATTCGGAAACATTAATTGGTTATCAGTATTTATTGCCACATTATCTTCATTCGTTCTAGGTGGTATTTGGTATGGTCCTCTCTTCGGACGTACCTGGATGAAACTATTTAACTTCTCAGAAGAAGTTCTAAAAAAGAGAAGCGTACCCAAGACTTTTGGAATATCTATATTGCTAGCTTTTATCGCAGCATTAAATCTAGAATTATTTATAGGAATAGAGGCCGATGTGACCTTTGGTACTATGGCAGGATTTTTTGCAGGATTTGGGTGGGTCGCTACTTTTTTAGGTATATTGTATATATTCGAGATGCAATCTTTAAAAGCTTATCTTATCAACGCCGGATATTGTACAATATCATTAACCATTATGGGTGCCATTTTAGGTGCCTGGTAAACTATAATTTATGGACAAAGCATTACAAACAATGATTGACAATATGCCGGAAAAAACTGGTAAGTCATTAGACGAGTGGAAAAAAATACTACAAGCCAAAGCATTTACTAAACATAGTGAAGGAGTCAAGTTTCTTAAAGAACAACAAGGGGTAACCCACGGTTTTGCAAATACTATAGTAACACTCTCAAAAGATAATAACGAAACGTCTGAAGACTTACTGACTAATCAATATAAGGGCAAAGAAAGTCTGAAGCCTATCTATGAAAAACTAATCGCGGCGGTAGATACTTTTGGTAAAGATGTAGTTAAAACTCCCAAAAAAGGAAGTGTGAGTATTATCCGAAAAAAGCAATTTGCCCTAATTAAACCAGCTACTAAAACCAGAATTGATTTAGGACTAAAGCTTAAAGGAAAACCTATCACTGATCGTTTAGAAAACTCCGGTCCTTTTGGTACCATGTGTACACATAGAGTAAAACTTACCTCAGATGATGAGGTAGATACAGAACTTATCAATTGGCTAAAAGAAGCTTACGAAATGGCTCAATAGCCTTATATCACTAATTTTTACAACATACTCTCCTACTCTTTTTACTGGTAAAATGTAATTTTTAATTCATTTTCAAACTAAAATATTAGTTCGAACTAATATTTTAGTTTATATTAGCATTCTCAAACTAAGGTTTTAGTTTGAGAATTTTCACCAAAAACAAATTACATTAGGCATGAAGCAACTTACCAAAGCAGAAGAAGACATTATGAAAATTCTCTGGAATTTAGATGAAGGCAGCGTAGTCTCTATACTTGAGCAACTGCCTGAACCTAAACCGGCCTATAATACTGTTTCTACTATTGTAAGAATATTAGAAGATAAAGGTTTTGTGAATTATAGAAAGGAAGGACGAATTCATATCTATTTCCCACTTGTTAAAAAAGCCGAATATAGCAATCAGAGTATAACCAAGTTGGTAGATGGTTATTTTCAAGGATCCTTCAAGAGTATGGTTTCTTTTTTTATGAAAAGGAACGATATCAGTATAGAGGAAATGGAAGAAGCCCTAAAAGGAATCAATAAAGAAAAAGAAAAATGATACACTACATTTTACAAATCCTGGCTTTTCAACTACTTTTTCTGGTGGTTTATGATCTGCTTCTTAAAAAAGAGACCTTTTTTAACTGGAACCGAGCCTATCTTCTAGTAACGCATGTCCTGAGTTTCGTACTACCACTTGTACAAATAGAAGTGATACAAAAAAGTATTCCAAAAGAGTATCAGATACAACTACCAGCAATATTAATAGGTAGTGCTAACAAAGAAATATCACTCCCAGAAGTGTTGATTGGATCATCAGACACCTTTTTTCAGTTCATCACAATCTCTAAAGTATTTGAATATCTGTGGTATTTAGGAATGCTTATAAGCTTATTTCTTTTCACTTACAAGATTATTACAATCCTAAAGCTTAAACAAAAAGGAATCAAAACTAGAATAGATAATTTTAATCTGATTTCATTACCTAATACCAGTTCTGCCTTTACCTTTTTTAATACCATATTTTTAGGAGAATCACTTTCTGAAACTAAAAAGACGAACATTTTATTACACGAAAAAATTCACGTAAAAGAATATCACTCTGCCGATCTACTCTTTTTCGAAGTTTTACGTATCATCTTCTGGTTTAATCCATTAGTGTATATCTATCAAAACAGAATGGCAACACTTCAGGAGTATATAGCAGATGCTAAGGCCATTGCCGAAACAGACGAAAAAGAATATTATCAGAATTTATTATCTCAAATCTTTCAAACAGAAAGAGTTTCATTTATCAATACATTTTTTAATCATTCATTAATCAAAAACCGAATAGTTATGTTACAAAAATCAAAATCAAAGAAAATTTTTCAATTAAAGTATTTACTATTAGTACCTATAATCTGTAGTATGCTGGTTTATACGTCTTGTACGCAAGATTCAGTTGCACAAACGGATAATGCATCCAAAAGTGACTTAATCAAAAAAATTGAAGCCGTACACCATCAAATTGAAATCCAGGGCAATATCAGCGAAGAAGAGGAAAAAGCTCTAAAACTGCTTGCGATGTTAACTACAAAAAATGGGGTATCCAATCCAGCCTATAAAGATGTGGTAAAAGATGCTGAAATACCTTTTGGGGTTATCGAAAAAGTACCTGGGTTTCCTGGTTGCGAAGGCTTGGTTGAGTCAGAATCCAAAAAGTGTTTTACGCAGAAAATCACTCAATTTGTTGGTTCCGAATTCAACACCAAGCTTGGAGATGAACTTGAATTAACAGGAATACAACGAATTTATGTACGATTTAAGATAAACCACAAAGGTAAAATAGTAGATGTGAAGGCAAGAGGACCACAACCCGAGCTAGAAACCGAAGCTATTCGTGTTATCCAAAAATTACCTCAGATGACACCAGGAGTACACGATGGAGTTAATGTCGGTGTGATGTATTCATTACCTATCGCATTTGAAATCAAAGAATAATCATACCCAAAAAAATATTTCATCAGAAAAGCCGGAAATTAAATGTTTTCGGCTTTTTTTAAAAAGAATTCTTATCTTCATGATAACTCCTTAGATATTATACCTTTACACTGGATTATACTTTGGAAAATCTATTACTTCAAAAAATATAGACATCATGAATACTCCAAGCAATAACCAACAAACACAAAGAAAAGTCAACATTTTTGTAGGTCTTTTACTCTTTCTCATTTCTATTATACTATTTATAATTACGATTCCTATCGGTTTTGTATATGGTTTCTTTTATAGGCTATTTACAGGTTTTTTAAAAGGATTAGGAGGTTATTTCCTAGAAATAGCAGTTTCTATAGATCAGTTAGGTAATGTAATTATGCAACATATATTAAACCTTCTATGGATTAAAAAAGAAGGTTATAAATTTGGTAATAGAGACGAAACCATATCGAGTGTACTTGGCAAAAACAAGGTGCAAAACACACTTTCGGGGTTTGGAAAACTAATTGTTTCTATACTAGATGCTATAGACCCTAATCATGTATTTGACTCTATAGATTATTTTGTTGAGTCTAAAAACTGAAGATTAAAGATTGGTTTATTTTACCAAAACTCCTCGCTGCTCCATTACAGGTAAATCCTGAAAAGCATTTTCATTAATGGTATTTTTTCTGAAGACGTATTTCTTATCATATAGCTTTCCATCAGCAAAAAAAGTAACAGCAAATTCATTATTCATAGCTAATAATTCTTCCTGGATCATTTCTATTTTGGCAGATGATTTAGCTTCAACAGTTCCGATACCGTGACGTAGCAAAGATGTTTTTTGGTCATCTTTATACCCTTTAGTCACTACCAAAACCATTTCTATAGGAGTCTCTCGATCATTAATAATATAAGCGTTCCAATCCTGTGCTAAAAAATCTTCATTCCATTCTTTAACTACAGCAACGTAGACGTTTTCTACTACTGGTATTTCAATATCTTTCTTCATTTTTAATCTATAACGAAGACTTAAACTGCTCTAAGAAACGTACATCATTTTCGCTAAGCATACGGATGTCCGAGATTCCATATAATAACAGTGCAATACGGTCAATTCCCATCCCAAAAGCAAATCCACTATATTCCTCAGGATCAATATCACAGTTTTTTAAGACATTAGGATCTACCATTCCACATCCCATAATCTCTAACCAACCGGTTCCTTTAGTCATTTTATAATCAGTTTCGGTCTCTAACCCCCAATACACATCTACCTCAGCACTTGGCTCAGTAAATGGAAAATATGAAGGGCGTAATCTGATCTTAGACTTACCAAACATCTCTGTGGTGAAATATTGTAATGTTTGCTTCAGATCTGCAAACGAGACATCTTTATCAATATAAAGTCCTTCCACTTGATGGAAAAAACAATGTGATCTCGCAGAAATAGCCTCGTTACGATATACCCTTCCCGGAGAAATTGTTCTAATCGGTGGCTTATTATTTTCCATATACCTCACCTGAACAGACGAAGTATGTGTACGCAATAAAATATCAGGATCAGTCTGTATAAAGAAAGTATCCTGCATATCACGTGCCGGGTGATATTCTGGTAGGTTTAATGCTGTAAAGTTATGCCAATCATCTTCTATCTCTGGTCCTTCACTAACATTAAATCCTATTCGTGAAAAAATATCGATAATCTGATTTTTGACTAAAGAGATGGGGTGACGTGAACCTATAGCGATTGGCTCAGCTGGACGTGTTAAATCCCCATAGTTACCTGCATCTTCCTCTTTGGATTCTAATTCCTCCTTAAAAGCCTTGACTTTATTCTCAGTTGCATTCTTAAGAGCATTAACCGTTTGCCCAAACTCTCTTCTTTGTTCAGAAGCTATATTTTTCAACTCTGAAAAATACTCGGTAACAATACCTTTTCGACCTAAAAATTTAATTCGGAAAGCTTCAACTTCTTCTTTGGTTTTGGCTTTGAACTCATCAACCTCAGCTATGTACTCTTTAATCTTGTCAATCATCACTATTGCTTAATAGAACCGCAAATTTAACGAATTTAAATCATAAAAAACGCCTTCTTTTCAGAAAGCGTTTTTTGATTTTTTATTTGACTGTAATTAGTTTAATTCTGCTTCGTAAATTTTGATCGAGCCGCCCGTAATAGCTCCAGTTACCAAATAGAGTTTATTATTCAAAATTTTAAGCTCTCTAATTACATCATCTATTACCATATCAGATTCCATAGAAATTTCGGTAAATGATTCGTCTGTCGTATTGAATACCCCCAAGAACGACTCATACACTCCTCCGTCAATTTCTCGATAACCTCCCACATAAATAAGGTTTTGATACCTATCGGTAAAAGTAGCATTAACTGCTTTGGGAATTGATGAACTCTGCCATTCCCCAGTGTTTAGATCATAAATAGATATTGTATCAATCGCTCCTTCTCCGATATGCTTGGAACTTCCACCAAATATATAAAGCTTATCATCTACTATTTCGGCATCAGCATAAAATACAGGTTCTGGTAATCTGGCAACTTCGTCAAAATTTTGTGAGACAGTATTATATTTAAATAAAAATTCAGAAGTATCACCCCCACCAGCAGTATTAAGCATTGAACCTACAATAAAAATATCCGTATCATAAGAAGCTGTTTTATGTCTTGAAAATATTTCAGTTGTAAAATTATTTGATATTGATGTTGGGTTATTCGTAAGACTTGTTTGATAAGTATTAATAGTATTGCTTGCAACGACTATAAGTTTTCCATTAACTATTTCTGGTTCTTTGTTAAAAAAACCGGAAGGTTGACAAAAAGGTTTTAGAACAAACTCATTTGTAACCACATCATAAGTGATTATTTCTTCTAGAGCTGTATCGCAAATAGAGAAATCAAAATCTCCTCTTCTACTGATTATCAAAGAATTTGATTGATTCGAACTCGTCATTCCAATTCCTATACCATCAATTCCATAAAAACCAATTTCTTTGAACTCCAGAGAATTAGAAATTACTGGTGCATTACTATCAGTGTAAGGAATTAAGGTGATTTCCATTTCTACGAAATCTCCTACACGTATCCTACCAATAATTTTATTCTCACTAACTACAGTGAAATCAAATAAGCCTTCAAAACCTATAAAAGTATCTGGATTGAGATTAGAAATTGTTATCCCTAATACTAATTCTTTTTCATAAAAATCTTTATACAATTCTTCGTTAGTAGTTGCATTCCAATTAACAGCTTCTCTTCGTTTCCAGATAACAGAAGCTAGCTCTCCTGACAAATTCGGGTTATCAACTATGGTTGTTGAAAAAATAAATACATCATCTTTAATATTAGATTCATTAGAGATATCTAAAGAAGTTCCTTTATTTGGATTGATGATCAACGCTTTTGAAACACTCCACGATTTAGAGGAATTATCTGTTAATAGTTGAATGGTTTCTGCAATTTCTATACCCGGATTAGATGGATCATCAGTATCATTATCACAAGATGCAAACAAAAAAGATACAAAAATCAAGATATTAAAAACCAGTTTCTTCATTTGATAAAATTAAATTGATGAATGAGAGGGCGAAAATAATAAAACTGCGTCTCACAATATTCATAAACTTTCTGAATACATCTTTAATGTTTCTGAAAGCTCAAATATTACTTCTGAATCGCAATTAATTTATCTCTATAAGTATACAACATCAAAAAGAAAACCGAGATCCCCCCAAATAAATGCCAGAGCCAATGTGTACCCATATACAACATTTCTGCATCCAAAAGTTTATCTATGCTTCTAAAACTTATTGCAGTTACAAAACTCAACACCGCAAAAATTACAAGCTCCTTGTTTTTACCTTTAGTTTTTATAAGATATAATACAATCGGAAAGAGCATTGTTATGGCAGTGATCACATACCCCAATGAAGTCCGAATTACCTCTGGAATGGGCAAAAACCTTATAGCAAATGAAGCTGTAAAGATCACCACGAGTGCTAGAAGCCTTTGCCACCATTTTTTATAAAGCTTAAAAATAAAATAAAACACTGCTGCAGAACACAGAATCAAAATAGGTATCCAATCCATAAACAACCAAACCTGATGACTCCTTGTTCCATGAAACAAGGTTCCTCCTATAAATCCTACTGTCAAAACAGGAATACAAAAAGCCAAAAAAGTATGTTGCTTGACATTTTTATAAATCCGAATCGAAAAATAGATAATGATAAACAAAAAGATAAGATTACTAATCGTGTTAAAAGGTTCCACCGGTAATCTTCCCATCAATGTTTCTCTATAAATCGGACCGGAATCATTGGGAATCTGAGAAAAGTATAAACCACTGAAAATCATTGCATTTTTCTTTTAAAGTTAAAGAATATAACTTAAAATACAGAAATTACACCCCAGGATTTCGGAGTATTTGACAATAAAATATTCATAATTTTTTCCTTCGCTATTTATTGTCTTTTTAAACCTTATAAATGTCTTAACATAAAGTATTCTTAAGTACGTTAAAGCCCGTTAAAACTCTTGACCAAATTACCTTTATTAATTATTTTTATGATACACCCTAATAAGGTTTAAAGTATGTAAATCTTATATAAGAATTTAACCAAAAATGCTTCGCAATCAATAAAAGAATAAACCATCAGGTATAGATGAAAAAGTTTATGACTTGTTGTTTAATTTAAAATTTTAGGGATATGAAAAAGTTATTTTTTGGAGTATTAATTGTAGACATGAAAAAATTGAAAAATCTAATTAGTAATCTTCCAGCAGCCAGTTGGTATGCAATGAGCAGATAAATATTATGAATTAATTTTACTCTGGAATAGCAACTCTAAGAAATAGGGGTTGCTATTTTTTTATTTATAGCATTATTCTATATATTCACTTATAAGAAAATACTGAACAATTGCTTCTTTCATCAATACGGACTGTTCCCCAGCTTTTAGGTTAGGTAGTTGCTCCTTGACTTTGTAATGTGGCCACCCTTCTTTATCAAAATAATCAAACTCATAATATCCATAGGGTTCTAAAAGACGACAAATTGCAATATGCATAAGGTCAAGTTTTTCGTCTTTTTTAAATTTGCGATGTACCTGTCCTAATTCCTGTACTCCGATAAGGTAAATAATGCCATCCAGATCCAGATCTTCTCCATCGGCAAACTGTGCTGATAGTTTTGCTACCAATAGCTCCCATCTTTCTTTTAATTGTTCGTCTCTAGCCATGATCTAATAAACCTCAAATTAATATATATATATAGAGATCCCACTCTTCAGCGGGATTAGTTCAACCGATCTTTTTTGAAAGCTTGCAAGTGCAATCTTTTCAAAACAGGGTTTCACTAAAAAGTTAAGCGCTACAAAAGTAACGCTTAACCAAAAAAATAACCACCATGTTTGGGAGAAATCTTAAAACTCCCACAATACACCAACTCCGGCGTATTGATTTCTATAATTCCTAAAAGAACGTGCATCTATATCTGTATAATTAGTGCTACGGATTCTAGAGGAAATAGTTGCTGTTACAGAAAATCCACCTCCAATTTTTTGGGAAGCATTCAACTGAAAATTAGCATATTCATATTTTAATTTTTCTCCTATCAAATCTTCTGTATCTCTAGCTTCAATCTCTTCATAGTTTCGGGTAATAAAAGAAAATGTAGTTCTTATTTTTGTTTTATCATTATTGTATTTCATAGCGATTCCAGGACCATATTGACTAAACCCTGAACGATTAGTAGAATTGTCAATTCTTACATAATATGAAAAACTTGGTTTTATCTCCAATTGCTTGCTAAATGGTAATTGATAAAAAAATGTTCCCTTAGCATAATCCCAATCTCTTTCTCCATTGGGACCATCTACATCGCTGGCATTAAAAGTGTCATATAACCGTTTTTTTACATACACCACAGCACCTAATTTATGTTTTAATCTATTTATTTTAAAAGTCTGAACACTTGATAATTGAGCTCCAAATTCATTAAACTGCAAGTCTCGAACTCCAAAAGCATCAAAATTCCTGAAATTATAAAACCCTTCTACACTTAATTCATTATTACTAAATGGCTCAAACTCCAAACCGGCAGTTGCACCATAATTGGTATATCCCAAAGGGTTAATCAACACATCTTGCTCTCCTCCTAACCCTTCTCTATTCATTCTTAAGAATCTTGCTTCAGCGAATACTAATGTTTTTTTGGTGATTTTATAATCATAATTTGCCTTGACATTAAGGCTCCAATAGCTATCATCAAAACTTTCATAAAATATCCTGGAAAAAGGGTTAGCCGAAAACCTGATTCGATTCTTATCCCATTTGTATTGATATTTATAGTTTAACTCTACATCCTGATAAAAGCTGCTTGCGATTAAATCATTATCTGTTAATATCACATCATTATCTGTTCTTATCTCCTTTGGGCTTCTGAAATAGTTATACTCATATCCTCCTTGTGTTTCGGCATTAAATTTACTTTTGCTTTGTGCAAATATTGAATTAACCGTTAATGTTATTATAATTGTAATTATAATTCTTCCTGTATTCATACCTTTTTTGTATTCTATTCTACTTAATTGTTTTCTCCTGTATTGCTTTTTTTAATCCTTTTTTGTTTACCAGTTGAATTCCCAAGCCTGGTCTAACATTGATTTCCATAATCTGAGGACCCTTATACTTATCAATTACGATATCTATGCCCAGATAATTAAGAGGAAAAGCCTTTGCAGCGTCAATTGAGATTTTGACAATTTCATCCCAATATGGAATTGCCACTCCGTTTACGACATATTTACTATCGGGGTGGTAGTTAAAATATGTGTGCCCATCGTAGACTTCAGTTAATGTCCCTTTGTCCATATCGACACCAATGCCTACTCCATTTTGATGAAGATTTGCCTTGCCATCAGATCGATCTGTTGGCATGCGCAACATTCCCATAATTGGGGTGTGATCCAATGTTATAATTCTAAAATCTGGTACTCCCTGAGGGTATATTTCGTGAAAAAACGGATGAGGTTCTATACATTGTTCGACTAAAACTCTATCATGAGAGCCTAGCGAAAAGAAACCCATAATGGTAGCTGCCATATGCTGAAAGATCTCGCGTTCAGAGATAACCTTGCCACTACTGATCCAATTACCTTTTAGATCTTTTTTGATGATTTTAATACCACCACCGCCACAACCATTAGCAGGTTTTATGGCCATGGTAGTATATTTTTTACATACTTCCCAAGCCTTCTTGATATCACTATTATATTCTATAACAGCATAAGTCTCTGCACAGGGAATATTGTATTGATGTAAAATTTCCTTAGTCAGCACTTTATCATCTGCCAGGGGATAATGCTTCTTTTCATTGTTCGGATAAATGAGTTTTATATTCCTTTCGTTTAAGCCAATTACGTTAGCTCTTTTGCGTGATTTCATATGTTGGATAATTGAAAACATAATGCTTAATATTTTTTAATGTTTTGTTTAACAGAAGATTACTCAAAAAGTGGCTTGAATCGATAAAATTCTACCCATCGGATACCTATATATCTTCCTAATAACACAGCTGAGACGATGATTAGTAATATAAATTCAGGGAAAATGATAAGAACCGATGGTAAAGCATCCCAAGAAAATAACCCATAACAGATTGTTGTAGTCAATAGCGTTTGAAAAAGCTTATCAATCGCTAATCTATATCCATCCTCGACTGTTGCTCTAGAAAATCGCTCTGCTGCAATGGTTAGAATAATTGTTGGAAAAAATGTCAATGTGGTTAACCAGGCAATATTAAACTTCAATCCTATAGAAGTTGCTATGATCATTAATCCGACCATAATAGTAAGTGAAACTACTAGTTTTGGAGTATACAATAGGCCCATTTTATCAAAAGGATAAGAAATCAATCCCACCAATAAAATTAGTACCACAAATAATATTATTCCTGAAACAAAACCTGTTTGTAATAGAGAAAATGCTATCAAAACCGGAAGAAAAATCCCGAAGGTCTTTACTCCTACTACATTTCTTAAAAAAGCAACTAACAAACCACCAATTGGTAATAATAATAGTAGATTAAGTGAGGTCTTGGGGATAACCTCACCTTCTACCAGATTCCACAAAGAAATACTAGATAATGATCTAATCTCTTCAGAATTCAATTTTAGAAATGCGATATGATTCACCTCATCAATCTCATAGGTATAATCAAATTGAATTCCCGAAGTATGTGTGATCAAAAATTCATCGCTCTTATATATTTCGAGATAATTAGATGGTAAATACGCGAAATGGCCATTTAATGCATCAAATGGAACCCAAGTTTCATTGATCATCACCTCTGCCCATACGTGCGATGTTCTCTTATTCGTATTTTCTAAAATAATTCCTCCTTTTATTCGGGAAGGATATCCAAGATTTCTGGTTAAAGCCACAAACAACCTGCTCTTTCCATTACAGGAAGCCCTATTTTGTCGAATGGTCGTAAGTGCGTCTGTTAAGGTAATGATTGGTGCTGATGGGATTTTGGAAACATGATCAAATATATTTTTGATAACCTCTTTATCATTTTCGGTGTTTTGACCAAGCTGAGTAGCTAATTCATTGATAGTAGCATCATCAGATTGTATATTCTTAGTAGGTTTTAGGTATTCTCTATATTTACCAGAAGTAATATTAAAAGTTTTAGGAACAACAAAGTTTCTTTCTTTACCCTCAAAAACAAACTCATAACCTACAGAATGATAGTTATCTTTATCCTCTGTAGTACTCCAGATTGCCCTAGAGTTATTATTCTTTTCTTGTTGCTTTTTAAAATACAACGTATTGTCTCCATTAATTTTTTCTCGAGAAATTCGTTGTCTCAGATTATTCTTAGGAATAAATGTTTTTACATAGGTGTTCTTTTCTTCAGACTTGAAAAAGTAGCTATACTTAACTTTATATACTTTTTCAGGATTGAAACCATCATAATTGTGAAGAATAGGTTTTAATTTAAATCCAATAGATATTACAGCTAAAATTGTAATTATACTTACCGCAATTCTGAGATTTGTTTTCGAGGTCATAATAAGTTATTTTTGGGTGTATAACAGGTGAAAATCATTTCACCCTACCAGAAATCGAAAAAAAATTTCCTTATATGGAGTTATCCTCTAGATCTGTTTGTGATCAACCGGTGTTCAGCAAGTTGTTTACTACTCACGCACAGACCATTAGAAATCATATATATTATAAGTGTGGAGATGTGGAACAAGCAGAAGATATTATGCAGGAGGCATTTATTAAACTTTGGAATAACTGTAAAAAAGTATTTTTTGATAAGGCCAAAGCTTTTCTTTATAAAGTAGCCACCAATCTTTTTTATAATCAGGTAGCGCATCAAAAAGTGCGACTAGAATATGCAGGATTACCTCATAGTAGCAAAAATATAGAATCCCCTGATTTTATTATGGAAGAAAAGGAGTTTATGGATAAGCTTCAGAATGCAATTGCAGATCTACCCGAAGGACAACGAGAAGTTTTTTTATTAAATCGTATTGATAAAAAAACATATAACGAAATTGCTGAAATGCTTGGTATTTCTGTAAAAGCTGTAGAAAAACGCATGCACAATGCATTAAAAGAATTGAGAAAGTTGGTAAAAAATATATAATCAAGGTAGGGTATTATCCAAGTTGCCTGTTATTAGCTTAACAATTTGATATCAAAACAGAATTATATGCTAAACTTTTATGCTGAGTGAAAAAGAAAATACATATCTAGCGAAGTGGTTAAACAAGGATCTCACTTCTGAAGAACTGAAAGAACTAAAAGAGCTTCCAGAATACGAGGATTATGCTAAAATCGTAAAAGGTCTGGAATACTTCAGGGCTCCGGAATTTGATACCCAAAAATCGTTGCAAACTACTATCAATAAACTTGATCAACCTAAAAAAGGCAAGGTAATACGATTCAAACCTTTTATATATGCAATATCCGCAGCAGCATCCATCCTACTTATAATTGGATTGTTTTTTAATAAAATCACCTATACTTCTGATCCAGGGCAACAACTGGCGATAACATTGCCTGATGGTAGTACTGCAGATCTTAATGCAGGCTCTTCTTTAACTCATCAACGTTTCTTCTGGTCTAATGATCGCGGAGTACGATTGGATGGTGAAGCATTCTTTAAGGTAGCTAAAGGAAGTGCTTTTACCGTAACTACTCAACTAGGAAAAGTTGAAGTACTTGGTACAGAATTTAATGTAAAAGGAAGGGAGGAACTTTTTGAGGTAAGCTGTTATGAAGGCAAAGTAAGAGTTTCGACAACAGATAATCAGCAAACAGTATTACAAAAAGGAGATGCTGTCACTCTAAAAGACAAGAAATTTATCCAAAGTAAAATTGCAGGTACAGAACCCCTTTGGATGAATGGAGAAACTTTATTTAATAGCGTGACATTAAGCCTGGTTCTGGATGAAATTGAAAGACAGTATAATATCTCTTTTATTAGAAATAATATTGATCAAAATAAGTTGTTTACTGGTGGATTTATCCATTCTGATCTCGATATTGCTTTACAATCAGTACTAACTCCGATGGCAATTCGTTATACGGTAGTAAATAAAACAGTTACTTTATCTCCACAATAACAATGCGAAAGATTTTTGTAGTAGTATTTTTATTAGCTTCTTCAGCACATGGGCAAATCACCGCAGATTATAAAGAAACTCCATTGGAACAGATCCTGAAAGGCATTTCAGAATCTTATAACCTTATTTTTTCTTTTAGCAATGAAGTGGTAAAAAACAAGATCATTACACTTTCTACCAATAATGCCTCTCTGGATGAAGTTATCGCTTCACTAAAAGCATTAACCAAGCTTGAGTTTAAGAAAATATCTGAAAGACAGGTAATCATTAGCGCTCCGGATAAAACAATAGAAGTATGCGGATACCTGTTTGATGAAGCTACTAATGCTCCTCTACCCTATGCCTCTATACTAATAGAAAATACGAATACCGGAACTATTGCCAATGAGGATGGTTTTTTTCAATTGGGTTTTTTGGATGAAACGACTTCTATTAAGATAGTATTTATAGGATATAAGGAGAAATTGATGAGCATTACTGATTTTAAAAATACTCGTTGCCCTAAAATACCTCTTTTTACACAAAGCACTGCTCTAGAAGAAGTACTTATTGTAGAATATATCACCAAAGGTGTTGGCAAAAATATCGATGGATCTTTGGGGGTTTCTAATGAAGACTTGGGAATTCTTCCCGGGCAGACCGAGCCTGATATTTTACAGAGTATACAATTAATTCCTGGTATTGGTAGTCCTGATGAAACCGCAACCGGTATCCAGATTCGTGGAGGCTCTCCCGATCAAAATCTGATATTATGGGACAATATAAGAATGTATAATACAGGACATTTTTTTGGGATGATCTCTGCGTTTAACCCTAATATAGTTAGCGAGACAAAAGTTCTAAAAGGTGGAGCAAATCCTAAATATGGAGATAGAGTATCCGGTGTGATTGATATCTCAAGTGACACAGAAGTACCTGAGAAATTTAGTGGTGGTACAGGAATTAATGGCACACACGGTGATCTTTTTCTCAAAACTCCTATCGGTAATAAGGCAGGAATTATCATTTCCGGAAGAAGGGCATATACCGATTTCATAACTACTCCAACTTATGAAGCCTATTTTGATAAAGTATTTCAAAACACCAAAATTGTTGAAAACCCTAATAACCCAATTCCAGATCCCGATGAAGAAGATGAAGAGGATGAGGAAGCAGGAAAAGTAACTGATAACAACTTTTTCTTCTATGATGCCAGTGCTAAAATAATTGTTGATGCTTCTGAGCATGATAAAATTCTAGTTAGTGGGATTTTTACTAAAAATGACCTCACTTTTGAGGTAAATGATGATGAAGACCTACTTACTGATGAGCTTAATATACAAAATGAGGGTGCTAGTTTCTCTTGGGAAGGAACCAAATTCGATCGATTAACACATAGTCTAAAAGGATATTATTCTTTTTATGACTCTGATTATCTGTTTACTCAAAGACAAGAACAATTAATTGAAGAGCAATCCATACGAAAAAATACTGTAGAAGAGGTTGGTATAGATCTTAACGTTGGATATAAACTTAATAAAAAGAATACCATTCAGTTAGGATATCAACTATCTAACAATGAAGTGTTTTATAATATTACTCGAGAAAGTGAATTCGAAACACCAATTAATGAATCCGACCTTATAAAAAATACTGCAAATTCTTTCTACGCTAATTATACTTTTATTCCTAGGAACAAAGGAGCTATCAACTTAGGGTTGCGTACCTCTCATTATTCGGTAGTAGATGAATTTTATATAGAACCCCGATTAAATATAGAGTATCCTATTACTCGGTCCCTGCGTATTAAAGCAACTGGAGAGCTCAGATATCAACCTATAAGTCAACTAGTAGAATTTGAAGACACACAATTGCGGGTAGAAAATAGTTTATGGATTCACTCTGATAACGATGAAATACCAATACTAGAAAGCACACAGTTTTCTGGTGGGTTATTATACTCCAATGATAATTGGAATATCGAAATAGATGGGTATTTTAAAAATATTGATGGTTTAACATCCCTTACCAATGGATTTAACAGTCTTGATCCCGAACTCTCAACCGGAGAAAGCGAAATCACCGGTGTCGATGTGTTAGTTAAGAAACGATTTAAAAACTTTAGAACCTGGATTGGGTATACTTTTAATGATGTAACTTATACATTTCCTGAAATACAAGATGGTTCTTTTCCCGGTAATAATGATATCACTCATAATTTTAGGATTTCCAATACCTATGAATTAGAACATTGGGAATTCTCTTTAGGCTGGTTATGGAGGTCTGGAGCTCCTTTTACAGATGCTGATTTGGTAAATGATGAAATTGAATTTGGCACTCCCAATGCACAACGTTTGCCTAGCTATCATCGATTAGATGCCTCTATCACATACAAGTTTAATTTTAACCAAAACAGAAATTGGAGAGGTCAATTAGGAATTTCTGCTCTTAATCTTTATGATCGGCAGGTTCCTCTTTCTATTAGCTACCAAGCGGACGAAAATCCCAACACCGATGAAGTGGAGCTTGATGTATTACGTCAGGAATCATTAAGGTTAACCCCTAATATTACATTTAGGATGTGGTTTTAGAATATAAAAAAATTAATACAATCACTAAATAAAAATACTTAAGTATTTATAAATAATATCACTTTGAACTCTTATTCTAGTTCCTTTGAAAACAGCTTTCACGAGCACTACCCAATGGTAGTAAAAACAGCATATTATGTTGTTAATGAAGTAGATCTTGCAGAAGATATTTCTCAAGAAGTGTTTGTTAAACTTTGGGAAGTATGGAATAGAAAAGGTCAAATTGAAAATTTACAAGCGTATCTACGCACCACTACCAAAAATCTTGCTTTAACCAAATTATATCAGAAAAAGAGACTAAAGATCAGAGAACAGCAATATGCTACCATGTATTTTGTAGAAGGTGAATCAGAAACATTTGATGTTCCTGCGTCATTTTTAGAAGAATTACAAAAATCACTCGATCAACTACCTCCTCGTTGTCGTTTAGTATTCTCAATGTCCAGATTTGAAGGATTATCAAATGATGAAATTGCCGAAGAACTTCAGGTTTCTAAACGCACAGTAGAAACACAAATTTCGGCTGCATTAAAACATCTAAGACAAGATTTTAAAGGACGGCAAGGCGATTTTTTTCCTGCGGTCATACCACTTTTATTGCTTTCAGATTTATTTCTGTAAAAAAATTAAAATTTTACTACGTGTTTTTCAAAACAGGTCAGTCTTACTAATAAAGAATAACAAATTTCACTGTTATTTCTTTATAGGGATCCTAAGTTTTTAAGCCTGCTATGGCACCTAGTTTAATTTTAAAAATGTAATTTAAATGAAAAAGATAATTGCGTTATTTACAATAATTTCAATGTTCTTCCTCTCTTGTTCAAGCGATGATAATATGAACAATCCAATCGATCCGATTTCTGGAATTCGGTATAATAGCATTGTGTTTAATAGTTCACAAATTAAAGAATCGAGAGATGTGGTCTATGGCAGAAGTACTACTCAGGCTGGGAGAACTATTGATTTATCTATGAATATTTATCAACCCGCCAATGATACTGAACCAAACAGACCTCTTATTGTATTAGCACATGGCGGTGGATTTGCAGAAGGAGCCAAAGAAGATTTTGACCAATTGGCAATGTATTTTGCACAATCAGGATATGTCGCTGCTACCATAAGTTATCGATTTATTGAAGGGGATGGTTCCTTAAAAAAAGCAGTGGTTGATGCCGTACATGATATGAGGGCAGCGGTACGCTTTTTTACCAAAGACGATACGTATAACATTGATAATAATAATGTTTTTGTTGGTGGATTCTCTGCGGGAGCAGTTATGGCACTTCACTATGCCTATATGGATGAAAGCAATCTGGCCACTGCACCTGTAGAAATACAAAATCACATTGCTGCTACCGGAGGTATATCTGGTAATAGTGGTAATCCCGGTGCAAGCGAAAAAATAAAAGGAGTGATCAGTATTTCAGGAGGGTTATTTAAGGCCAATTGGGTAGATGCCGGAGAACCTATTTTATATAGTATCCACGGAGATAACGATTCTGATACAACTTGTACAATCGACCCTGAATCTCAAACCAATCCTGATGGAGACTTTACTGAAGGGCCTTGTTTGATTCACCCACTTTTGGATGAGTTAGGAATACGTAATAAGTTTAACAAAATTCAAGGAGGTGATCACGGTGTATACTTTACTTGTAACACTTGTGATGATGATATGAGACAATTTATTTTTGAAAGTTTATAAGATCAACACCCCTATAAATTTTTATTTTCAATGTATAGTGATCATTAAATATAGCTAAGATATGGAAGGGAAGTTGCTAGATATCATCCGAAAAAAGCTTCAGGAAGAAACGCTGTTGGCTTCAGAACAAAAAAAGTGGGAGAAGTATATCTCCAATGATAATAATCGTCTTGAGTTTGAACAATTACAGAGAACCTGGCGTGCTAGTGCTAATGTAAAAATGAAGCTAGACGTTGATACCCAAAAAGCCTGGCAACGTTTCATCACCAAAGAAAACCCTCAAGTGCGTTGGTATCAAAACAGCTGGTTACGCATAGCAGCTTCCGTTGTTATCTTATTTGCCACTGCCCTTACCATATACCTTACTACAGGCAGAACTGTAACCCTGGAAACCTATGCAGAAGAAGTAAAAGAATTTACATTACCCGATGGTAGTACGATTTGGTTAAATGAAAACTCCAAAGTGGTGTATGACCCTGATTTTAACAAGGAACGAAAATTATCACAAGAAAAAGGTGAGGTGTTTTATGAGGTGCATCGGGATACTACCAAACCTTTTATTGTCAATGCATCATCTACAAAGGTACAGGTTCTGGGGACTTCATTTAATATAGAAACGACTCCGGAAAAAGTAGATATTTTAGTAAAGACAGGCCGTGTCGCATTCATCGCAGAAAAAGACTCATTGGTTTTAGAAAAAAATGATGTTGCAAGCTGGAATTCAAAGTCAAAAGCTATGACAAAATCGGTAAACCCCGAAAACAATACATTGGCTTGGCAAACAAAAACATTGGTATTTGATAATGACTCTCTTTCTGAAGTTATTAAGGAATTAGAAACTTATTTTGATATAACCATTGTTCTAAGCAATCCCGCTATAGGAAATTGCAAGTTTACCAGTACGTTTAAAGATCCAAAAATAGAGGAAGTATTAAAATTTATAGGGATTACACTTGATCTACAATGGGGAAAAATTAGTAATTCACAATACAATATTAGCGGAAAAGCATGCGAATAATAGTAATGTATTTTAAAATCTTATGCATCATTACAGTTTTTGGGATTCAGCTACCTGGTTTTGGTCAATCCAAAGAATCTGATCAAAAAATAGATCTATCTGTAAATGAATTACCCCTTTCTGAAGTTTTAAAGAGCATCACTCAGAAATCTGGGATAGAATTTACATTTAGTAGTAGTGCCATTCCTGTGAATGAGCTTATAAGTATAAATAAAAAGAACATTTCGGTTAAAAAAGCTATTCAATTAGTGATTAAAAACCTGCCGATCACTTATGATTTTCTTGGTGGTCGATGTGTTCTGAAAAGGTTGAATTTAACACAAACCATTAAAGGAAAGATAACAGACGACAACTCTTCACAACCATTAATTGGGGTGAATGTAAAAGTAACCACCACTCGTGGCGAAGTTCTTGGAGCTGTAACAGATCTGGAAGGTCAGTATAGTATCTCTAATGTACCTATCGGACGGGTTACGATCGAAATAAGCTTTATTGGTTTTGAAACCCGAGAGTATAGCGACTTATTGCTTACCTCTGCCAAGCAATTGGTTTTTAACACCTCTTTAAACGAATCTGATACAGAACTAGACGAAATCCTAATCCAAGCAAAACGATCCAACTTTAGTGCCGTAAATCGTGCAGCACAAATAAGTGCTCGCTCCTTTTCTATCGAAGAAACAAAACGATATGCCGCATCATTAGGAGATCCATCACGTCTGGCAACCGTTTTTCCAGGAGTAACACAAAGTGGTAATGACTTGTCTAATGATATTACCATACGGGGTAATGCATCCAAAGGAATGTTGTGGCAACTGGAAGGGGTAGAGATCCCCAGTCCTAATCACTTTTCTACTGTAGGTGGTGCTTCGGGAGCGTTGAGTATTTTTAGTTCGCAAGTGCTTTCTAGATCAGATTTTCTTACTGGAGCATTCCCTAGTCAATATGGTAATGCGTTATCAGGAGTGTTTGATGTACATTTCAGAAATGGAAATGCCGAAAAACGAGAGCATACCTTTCAGGCAGGATTTCTGGGTTTTGATGTGGCTTCAGAAGGGCCTTTTATCAAAGGTAAAAAAGCAACCTATTTATTCAATTACCGATACTCCACATTGGGGTTGGTAGACCAACTGGGATTTAGCATTGCCGATGAAACCAAAAACAATGGTTTTCAGGATCTATCGCTAAAATTATATTTTCCAACCAAAAAACTGGGTACTTTTTCATTATTTGGAATTGGAGGACTCAGCAAATTCTCGTTTGGTGATGATGAAGATGATGATACCGGGCAATCCTATGATGTAGGTATGCTAGGTCTTAAACATCAGATACCACTCTCGAATAAAACGGCTTTGACCTCTACCCTATCTTTTGCAGGAAACAAAGCAAAAAGTGGTGATGCTACGTTGCAGCGATTCCTTACTGCTAATGATAATATCAACACCTATATCAAAAACAACTCTAGCAGTTATTATCGTGCCAAGACTGTGCTGCAAACCAAACTATCTGCCAAGCATACTATAGAAGGTGGTGCTGTATATAGTGTTTTAGGATATCGTTTTAACAGAAGACAAGTCCTGGAAGAATCAGAAGATTCACAAAATCCAGTACAGAGCTATGACCAAAAAGGAAACACCTCTACCCTGCAATCGTATCTTAACTGGAGCTATAACATCAACTCAAAATTTAGATTAGTGACGGGTGTACATGGTTTTTATTTCAACCTCAATAAAGAAACCTTACTACAGCCCAGAGCAAGTTTACGCTATTCCATTAATAATAAACATACTGTTGTTTTTGGTTATGGAGAACATAGTAAGCTCGAATCGTTGGAGTTGTATGTGGGCGGTCAAATATTAAACGACGGCAGCATTATACAAAACAATAGAGATGTTAAGATTTCTAAGGCCCGGCATTTTGTGTTAGGGTATGACACAGCTCTTAGCAAAAACCTTAGGTTCAAAGTTGAGTTGTATCACCAGCAATTATTTGATATCCCGGTTATAGCCGGAGCTCAACCAAATACTGCAGAAGGGGTCTACTCTAGTCTGCTTAATGATTTTGAATTTGATGAATCCTTTCAAAATCTCCCATTAAGTAACTCTGGTACTGGAACTAACACCGGTATTGAGCTTACTCTGGAAAAACAATTTTCTGATGGATATTACTTTATGACTAATGCCTCTTTTTATGATTCAAAATACAAAGGAGGAGATGGTATCAAGAGAAATTCAAGGCTTAATGGGAATTATTCGATTAATGCCCTGGGAGGTAAAGAATGGATGGTAGGTAAGGCTAAAAAAAATATTTTAGGCTTAAACAGTAAAATTCTTTATGCCGGTAATAATCGTTTCTTCCCCTTAGATCTGCAGGAATCCATAAATCAACAACAAACTATATTTGATTATGACCGTGCATACAAGGAGCAATTACCATATTATTTGCGCTTTGATGTACAGATAAGTTATATCAAAAACAACCCAAAAACAACTCACGAATTACGTTTAGATATCCAAAATATCCTGGCTCGCAAAAATGCAGCCTCACGATTTTATGATACCGAAACTGGTAAAATCGAATTTAATAATCAAACCGGATTTTTCCCGATACTCAGTTATCGAATCCAATTTTAAAAACAATAAAAAATGAAAAACATGAAAAAGTTAATCTATGTCTTAGCAATCCTTTTATTTTGGTCACCATTTGCCTGTTCTGATGATGACAATATCTCTGTTACCAATCCGCCAAATCCCACCAGCGATGATCTCACTGCAGATCAAATCGCAATCCTTTGTATGGGTGACTCCAGGATTGAAGGCGCACGTCCTGAATACGAAAGCTACCGCTATGAATTTTGGAAACTCATGAAATCAGGAGGATACAATTTTAATTTGATCGGTCCTCTAGAGGATAATGCCAGCTATCCTACTTTTATGGATACCGCTTTTGATAATGACCATGCAGGTATCGGTGGAATCGATACTAGCGGAGTTCTGGAAGAATTGAACGATTTTTTAACAAGCGCTAATCGAGGACCTGATGTCGTATTATTAGGAATCGGTGGTAATGATGTCGCAGACAACATACGCCCGGTAACAGAAGTAATTAGTAATATTGGGTTAATTATTGATGGTATTCAAGCCAATAATCCTAACGCGACTATCGTGGTAGAGATCATTGCAGGTGCTTTTGGCAATTCACAAGAAGTTACCAACCTTAACAACCAGCTCACAACCTTCGAAACACAGGTTATACAATTAGCTACCGACAAAACTACGAGCACCTCTCAGGTAGTTACGGTAGATATGAATACAGGTTTCACCAATAATAGCCTGTATTATGCAGACCCCGTGCACTATAATGAGGCTGGTGCGGTAGAAATCGCTAAAAGATATTATGATGTGCTAGTGCCTTTGTTAAATCAGCAATAGCAAGATATTTCTTATATTTATTTGTTTATATAGAAATGTGTTTTAAAAACCTGCTTTGTGACAAAGCAGGTTTTTTTGTATAGCACCCATCTTTCTTTTTTAATTCTAGGGAATTTTTAGTTATTTTAGAAGTCTAACCGTAGAATTATACGTTTAATATACGTTTGTAAACGTTTATATAATGGATATAAAGAACATATGTCTTTTATTCCATTGTTACCACACATTTGAATCAACATTATGACAGCAGAAGAATATCAAAGAATTGTCGACAATCAAATAATTTTAGACAAAAAACTTGACGGAATAATTAACGAATTGAAAATCATTAAAAAAGATGTAAATACTGCAATAAATAATCAGCAGTTGCTTGAACAATACGAAATGGATATAACAGAAAGGTTAAAGAGAATTGAAAAAAAGTAAACCTACATTGGAAAAGAAAAAATCTCACAAAGACTATTTAGAAAAAACATTTCTTGAGGAATTGAATTATAAAATATGGTCGACTAAAGGAAGTCGATTTAACGCAAATAAAAGGCTTTTAAAAGTTGCTGATTTATCAAACTTATGTTTGAGTATGTTATCTGTATATCTTATTGCTGTTGGACTTCTATCTGTTTACAATATCTATAAGACTGAAACAATTGATGAAAATTTAATTGCCTATTCAATCACTTGTCTTTCTATATTATTATTGGTTTTCGGACAAATAGAAAACGCTAAAGATTTTAGCACAAAAGCAAAACAATATCATAATTGCGGTCTTGAATTGTCAAGTTTGTATAACGATTTAAGAATATTAAAACCTTAAACGACAAACCGAAATTAAATGAGAAAAGAGAGTTTGCCGAAAAAATCTCAAGTAAATATGAAAGAATTTTAGAAAGACACGAAAATCATCAGCCAATTGACCACAATATGTTTAAAGCTTCAAAAGCTGAATATCACGAATTGGACAAATTTGATGTTTTTCTAATAAAGGCTGATTATTATTTGAAAACTGGATTGATTTATCATTCTTTGATAATTTTACCGCCAATAATTATAATTGGACTTTTAATAAAAAACGTGTGGTAACAATGTATAACCACAATTACGGCGGATTCCACTACGTCCGAATCCACTCGGAATTGCTAAAGTCTGTGCTAAACCGAAAATTAAAGCATATTAACCCGTAACTGACGGTTATACGAGACCATTACAGCACATATGATGAAAAAAGAAATAATTCCAATACTGATTTGTATACTTCTCCTACTCTACTCAATCGGAATTACGCTTCTGACGGATTATGTACTGAATTATAAGCATTATCTGGGAATAACGCTCATTGGAATCTCAACAATACTTTATTTCAAGAATAAAAAATTGTTTGTTTATATATTCGGATTGACATTGATACTCGGGATTTTAAACTTAATTGATATTTATTATTCGAACATCATATTTAGTATCGGTCCTATTAACTTCAACCCAATCTTTTTAGCTTTGCTAATTACATTTCTTGCCTTGAATAAAAAGCAATTAAACGAAATGTTTCCTAAAAAAGAATTAACTGAACAGGAGTTAGCTGACAAAAATATGGAAACGGAAAAGCTGATTAAAAGTTACCAACTAAAGTTCAAATCAAAACCTGAATCAGAATTGAAAAGTATTGCGGACGAAAGTAGTGGATATGTAAATGAAGCAAAAACTGCAGCGCAACGTATTCTAAAAACAAAAAATGTGCTGTAACACCATATATGTGGTCATAGCAGCTAAGTGATCAATCGATTGGTTATTGTATATTTATAAAGGCGCAATGCTTGCACAAAGGAAAAGTTAGCAATCAATCCGCAGATAATTTTCAATGGCTTGGTAACATTTTGCCCTGCTACGACACATATATTAAACGTTATACACATTCG
>NZ_JAGJEA010000013.1 GCF_018100805.1 Aquimarina sp. MMG016
GCCTCACACTCTAAAGTAACTCCTGCCAAAGTAGGCGTTACAGGTGCTGTAGTATCCTCAGCAGTAACTATAACAGCTAACTCATCAGTACAACCACTGGAAGTAGTTGCTAATATATAATATGTTGTAGTTGTTGATGGATTTACCGTACTACTAGCTAATTCATTAGCTCCTGTTGCAGGTGTAGCACTATGATAAGTATATGTTGCTCCAGTAGAATTTGCATCTAAAATTGTTATAGACGTTAAATCAAAATTTTCATTAGGACATATAGAAGGTGTGTCAGTCGTACTAATATCTGGAGTAGCATTCACCGTTACTCCATAGGCTACAGAAGGCAAAGAAGTACAACCATTTCCATCCGTAACTGTATAGGTAATATTAGTAGTACCAGCTGAAACTCCTGTAACAACTCCTGATCCATTAACTGTAGCTACACCTGTATCTGAAGAAAACCAAGAGATAGTTCCAGCAGTTCCTTCTGTTAAGTCTATTGTTGCTCCAACACATACCGCTGTTGGGCCAGTGATTGGATTTGCAGTAGGGATAGCAGGGTCAGATAAGACAATATCCAATGTTGATCCCGAACATCCCGATAAACCTATTGTTATATTTGTATAAGCACCTTCATCTAATCCGGCGATTATGACCTGACCTCCAGTATCTGATGTAATATTATTAGGACCAATAGCAACACCATCATCTAAATAACTAACACTATATACGGTATTTGCCGTTAATCCACTTAAAGTAATTGAACCATTATTCCCTCCACAAGTAGTTGGATTAGCACCAACGGCGATAGCCGAAACATCCGGAATGGTTAAGATCGCAGCATTAGATGTTACATCTCCACAGACATAAGCACTATTACCTACAATAACCTGATATTGGTTATTGTTCAATCCATCATTAGCCCCTGTAATTGTTAATGTTGTAGTATTGGTTCCGGAATAAATTCCTCCATTACTTAAATCATTAAAACTAGATCCACCATCAGTACTTAATTGCCACTGATAAGTAAGATTAGAACCACTTGCTGCAACTGTAAAACTTCCATTAGCGCCAGCACATATTGTTTGAGGTGTAGGTTGACTATTAATTGTTGGGCCTGTACCTACCTCTTGAAAATCAAATACTGTATTTGAATCTGCATCTGCTGGAGTCGTATATCCATCAGAACCACTGGTAACAAGACCATTACCATTAACTGTTATAGGTAAAGGTCCTAACAATCCATCACTATTATCATCTGTATAACCCGCCTCTTCTACATCATTACAAGAGTCATTATCAGAGTCTAATTGATAAGGGTCGTATGTTGAGTTAGTATCACTATCTGCAATCGTATAAGCTAACACGTTACTTTCTGCGGTAGTTTCTACGGAATCAAATAATCCATTTGCTCCAACCGTTGTAGAATCTGCACCATCTATTCTACCATTACTATCCGCATCTGCAACTCCTGAAACACTATCTGCATCCGCCTCAATAATATCAAAAACCCCATCATTATCAGAATCAAGGTCTAAACTATTAATTATACCATCACCATCTGTATCTAAAATAGCTACTACCCCATTTGAATTTAAAGAAGAACCATTAGCGGCAGCATAATCTGCATCTTGATAATTTGGTATTGTATCAGTATCATCATCTGCTGCGGGATCACTAGATAGACATGTAAACTTGGAAGATACGGCTACGGTAAAAGTTTGAATATCTTCATCTCCAAAATCGGGTAAATTAGCTGACGTAAATATATTGGTTCCATTTACATCAATTGCATAGCTTGCAGTACCATTCTCATTAGAGCCACCAGTACTATTTAACCCATCTCCAAAGGAGTCAAAAATGGTAAATTCATAACTACCAGTTGTATTTACAATTGTAGAGGAAGTTATTATAGAATCACCATTCAGGTATGGACCTCCACTTGCTATTAAATTAGAAGAAGGGTCTCTAAGCTCCCAAGTTGTTTCATTTTCATACCGATCTAAATCTATTGTAATCGTAATCGTTGTAATAACAGGATCTGTACCACACAATTCTTGTGTATCTGTAATACCATCATTATCATCATCTATATCAATGGCATCCAAAATCCCATCAGCATCCTGATCTCCTGCCAGAATTGGTGAAGTAGCAACACTATCCTGATCATCTTCGGTACTTATATTATTATTTGGAGTAGAATCCGGGTCATTATTATCACTTGCAGTAATTTCAGCACTATTTAAATATAAACCAGTTCCATTAACTGTAGCTGTAATTTCTATTGTAATTGAAGCTCCATTATTTAAAGTTCCAATGTTCCAAAGTCCGGTGCCTGAATTATAATCACCTCCACTATCATCACTCACATAAGTATAACCGGATGGTAATTGATCCGTAACCTGAACTCCAGTTGCATTGATTGGTCCATCATTAGTAACTGTTATTGAAAAGATCACATTATTACCAACTACCGGTGAACTATTATTTACTGATTTAGTTAATCTTAAATCCGCATTATCATTGGCATCATCCCTAAAATCTAAATCTCCTCCTGAACTTGCATCACTATCTTCATCAGGTAAAATAACTGCCCCACTAAGTGGATCATCAATACTACCGCCAGGGTCACTATAACCCGATGATGTATCCGTAACATTATCTAACCCATCACCATCGGCATCTGAATTCGTTAGTGTCAATCCTGCTTCAGTTGTATCATCTGCTCCTTCATTATCACTATCTGTGTCTAAGTAATCAGGATTATCAGTTCCATCAGTATTAACGGGAGAAAGACCAGTTAAATAAGCGGTATCTACTCCAAATATATTATAAATTCCATTTGGAGCTGTATATCCAACAGTTGTTTGGGCTTCGACATTATCAGGTATTCCATCTCCATCACTATCCAAATCCAAATAATTCTGAATGGTATCACTATCATCCGTACTTTCGGCAATTGTATAGCTCAGAAGACCACTTTCTGCAGTAGTTTCTATACTATTAAAAACTCCATTTGCTCCAACAGCTATAGACACTGTAGCTCCATCTATTCTTCCATCATTATCACTATCCGCTACTCCAGAAACACTAATAGCATTAGATTCTATAACATCAAAAATACCATCATTATCTGAGTCTAAATCTAAACTATTAATTATACCATCACCATCAGTGTCCATATTGGCACAAACTCCATTAGAGTTTAAGGTACAAAAATCAGGATCTTGAAAATTTACAACTCCATCTCCATCTGTATCTTCATTAGGGTCGGCGGTAAAACAGGTAAACGGATTAATATTTGTGTTTACATTGAAATTGGTAGTTTCTGAAGCTCCAAAATTACCTCCGCTAGCAACCGATGCACCGTTTAATGACACATCGTACGTACCATTACCGTTAGCGCAGCAAATTCCATTACTTCCACTATCAGAAATTGTAAATGAAAAGCTACCTACCAATGGTGTAGATATTGGAGGGATTATTACGTTTGTTGAAGGCTGACCAGTATATGGACCTCCAGTGGCAATTACTCCAGAGGGGCCAGTCAACGTCCAAGTAGTTTGCTCTGGTAAATTATCTGTTAATATAGATACAACTATAGTTGCGGGAACTACAACATTAGCAGGATCGGTACCACATAATTCCTGCGTATCCGTAATCCCATCATTGTCGTCATCAAGATCTTCATTATTCAATACACCATCACCATCAAAATCATCAGTATTGAAGATATCTCTATAATCAACATCTCCTCCAGTCGTTGCATCACTATCCACATCTGGTAATATGATTCCTCCTGTCAAAGGATTATCTATAGTTCCTCCCGGATCAGAATAATCTGCAGAAGTATCAATATTATCATCTAATCCATCACCATCTGTATCGTTATTTGCTAACGTAAGCCCAGCTTCTTCTGTGTCATCTCCACCATCATTATCACTATTGATATCTAAATAGTCTGGATTATCAAGACCATCTGTATTCTCAGGAGTAATTCCTTCTCCAGAACCAGGCGTCGTTTCATAAATATCATCAAGACCATTGTCGTCTGAATCTACTTCACTAGGAATAACATAACCTATAGTTGTCTGACCTTCTATATTATCAGGGATTCCATCATTGTCCGAATCTAGATCTAAGCTATTTATGATATTATCCCCATCGGTATCCCCAACACCTTCAACTGTATCTAAAATTCCATCATTATCATCATCAATATCTGTTTCATCAAAAATTCCATCGCCATCTGTATCTTGTAAACATGATGAAAAGAAAACTACCTGCTGTGTAAAATTAAATCCCTGAACAACTGCTGTGCTACAAGTAGCATTGGCGCTTATATCAAGAAATTGAAAATTAGCACTTGCAGCAGTTGTAACTGTATTTGGGTTAGTCAAATAGTACACATTTCCACTTCCACTAGCTGCTAAATATAAATTATCATCAGGTCCTAATTGAACACCTGCCCAAGACCCCAATGTTTCATCCTCAACTCTAACAGAAGTATTATCACCGATAATATGCATATATAGATCAGACGCCCAAGCCACAGCCACGGTAAAATTCTCATGTGTGTAATAGATCCTACTACCATCAGGAGAAAATTCTAAACTATAACCTGAATCGGTAAGCTCCGTGGTTGTTCTGGGAACATGAGTCCAAGCACCAACAGCTCCAGTTTCTTCATTAAAATCAGCATAAAAAACACCTCCATCAATAGCTTCGATTGCAACTGCGATTCGGTCATTCTGTTGAGAAAAACGAATTGAAGACCTATCCGCTATTACCGAAAAATTAGTCGGCAAACTAACAGATACATCAGGATTATTAGCTCTAGCGGGCGCCAAAAGATTATCAGAATCAACTCTCCACAAATTCAAACTAGCGGCACAATCTGATGTACAACTAGGGTCGTCGTATCCTAATGTAGCCACCCAAGCTCCACATAATGCACCATTATTAGTACCATATAAGGCCTCTGAGGTTGCATTATTTAATACATTATTTTTACTAATTACAGTTTGTGAAGGAATATCTATAATAGAATAGTACGTAGTCCCAACGCTACTACCACCACTATTACCAGAGCTACCATCACCGTGTAATAAGTACACCTGTTCCAAATTCGTACCGGGTACAGGCATTACAACAGCCATTTGAGTTCTAGTAGCATTTGTATTTAAAAGATCCGTAGGAATTGTAAGGTTATTATAAAGATTACCCGCATTATCCCTTACTGTACCGTTATCTGCATAAAAAACAAGTTCTCCGGTCAATGGATCACTCCACGCAGAAGTTGCCTCAAAAGCACCGTCTGAAGGTAAATTACAAGTAATAGTAGGAGGAGAGGTTCTAAAATCCATTAAATACCCCTCACCGTTCCACCAATGAGCATCAAAAGTAGAAGTTTGTGCAATTGCCGAAGCGGAATATAAAAAAAACAGAAATAGTAATAACGCCCTAAGAAGTAGGTTATTATATTTATACTTGTGCACATGTTGGGGTTGAGTAATAATTCTCATAGGCACTTTTGATTTGGGATAATAGTATGTTTACTTAAGCTTTACATTGTAGGTTACGGTTTTACCGTAATTCTACATAACGCACAAATATCGTAAAAAAAAATAAGTTATTAACAATTTTTTGTAATAAATCATTGATGTTTTGACGATTAAAGGCATTTTACAACGATGAAATGCATAAAATTTGCTTGAAACTTAACAACAATAAACCAGAATAACCTTTTTAGTTTATCTATTTTACTTATAAAAATATACGTGCATTATACAAGTAAAGTTACAAAAAAAATTAAATAAATTAACATAATTTTAATACTAGGGATTATTCCCTGCCTCTTATTTAGTAAGGCATACACCAAAATCAAGAACTGACTCCTCATAGTTAAAATAATAAATACTAGTAATTCCCAATATTAAATTAACATTTCGCCTCCGTAGATTTGTTTCAAGAATATTTTTAAAACTAAATTTCAGTCTGTTATTATATAATTGAATAAATAATGATCAAACGATTTGATTCGAAATCTATCTGTTATCCCTATTAACTGTAGAATTAACTAAATATATAATTCATTACAAACGAAAAAGTAGCACTCACTTCATTATATTTGCGCATTATAGAGTAGATGATATATGAAATTTCTTGAAGAAATAAATAGAAGAAGAACATTTGGAATTATCTCCCACCCAGATGCTGGAAAAACCACACTAACTGAGAAGTTACTCCTTTTTGGTGGGGCAATTCAGGAAGCTGGTGCGGTAAAATCTAATAAAATTAAAAAGGGTGCAACAAGTGACTTTATGGAAATTGAGCGCCAGCGTGGGATCTCTGTTGCGACCTCTGTTCTAGCTTTTGAATATAAAGATATTAAAATCAACATTCTGGATACTCCTGGTCACAAGGATTTTGCTGAAGATACATTTAGAACTCTTACAGCAGTAGATAGTGTAATTGTGGTCATTGATGTAGCAAAAGGTGTTGAGGAACAAACAGAGAAATTGGTTTCAGTTTGTAGAATGCGTAATATTCCTATGATCGTTTTTATCAATAAGCTGGATCGGGAAGGTAAAGATGCTTTTGAATTATTAGATGAAGTGGAACAAAAGCTTGGTCTTACTGTTACTCCTCTGAGCTTTCCTATAGGAATGGGATATGATTTTAAAGGAATCTATAATATTTGGGAAAAAAATATCAATCTTTTTAGTGGAGATAGTCGCAAAAATATTGAAGAAACCATAGAGATATCGGACTTATCCTCTCCGGAACTTAATGAAATCATCGGAGATGGTGCTGCAGAAACCCTAAGAGAAGAAGTGGAACTTGTAGAAGGAATTTATCCTTCTTTTGATGCTGAATCTTACCAAAATGGTAATCTACAACCTGTATTTTTTGGATCAGCTTTAAACAATTTTGGAGTACGAGAACTACTGGATTGTTTCATAAAAATTGCTCCTCGACCAAGGCCAAAAGAAAGTGATATACGCTTAGTAAAACCTGAAGAAGAGGATTTTACCGGTTTTGTCTTTAAAATCCATGCAAATATGGATCCTAAACATAGAGATCGATTAGCTTTTATAAAAATTGTATCTGGTACTTTTGAAAGAAATGTACCCTATTTACATACCAGGCATAACAAAAAACTTAAATTTTCTAGTCCAAATGCCTTTTTTGCAGAGAAAAAAGAGATCGTGGATATATCATACCCAGGAGACATTGTAGGACTTCATGATACCGGAAACTTTAAAATTGGCGACACACTTACTAAAGGCGAAAAGCTTCAATATAAGGGCATCCCCAGTTTCTCTCCAGAACATTTCAGATACATTAATAATGCCGACCCAATGAAATCTAAGCAATTGGCAAAAGGTATCGATCAGTTGATGGATGAAGGTGTAGCACAGTTGTTTACTCTAGAATTAAATGGTAGAAAAGTAATTGGTACTGTTGGAGCGCTTCAGTATGAAGTCATTCAGTATCGTTTAGAACACGAATATGGTGCTAAATGTACCTACGAAAACCTAAATGTGCATAAAGCTTGTTGGGTAGATCCCGAAGATCCTGAAAACGAAGAATTCAAAGATTTTAAACGTGTAAAAAGTAAATTTTTAGCAAAGGACAAACAAGGACAATTAGTATTTTTAGCCGATTCTTCTTTTAGTTTACAAATGACCCAACAGAAGTATCCGTCTATTACGTTTCATTACACTTCTGAGTTCTAAATCGATTTTAAGTGTATTTTAAAGCGTTTTTAAGCAAATAGCAACTAGTTATAAACAACAAATAAAAAAACCGATTTAAACAGCATTATTTAAATCGGTTTTTTATATAAATATAGTTTTAATTAATATAAAAATTAAAAACTATAATAAAATACTATTACACTAAGCTTGACCAGTCGGACCAAAATTTAAAGGAATTGGTGGTTGATCATAGTCTTTAATTTCACCATGAGCTGCTTCAAATCTTTGCACATTATCACCCAATGCTTTTAATAAGCGTTTCGCATGCTGAGGAGTCAAAATAATTCTACTCTTAACTTTACTCTTTGGCCTACCCGGCATAATATTCACAAAATCAATAACAAACTCAGAAACCGAATGATTGATAATCGCTAAGTTGCTATATATTCCATCAGCAATAGCTTCATCTAATTCGATATTAAGTTGGTTTTGTTTTTGGTTTTTATCATCAGCCATATTCAAAATGTTTTATATACATATTATATCCTACAAAAAGTGCAGGATTAGTTCAACTATTTATTTTGAAAATTACGCATTACTGCATTTCAAAATAATGTTTCACTAAAAAGAAAGCCTGCCTAAAAGGCAGGCTTTCTATATTAATTAAAATTAACTTCTTGTCGTTGTTCCATTCGGTCCTCAAACTCTTCATTAGAACCAACAATAATGCTTTCGTAATCTCTCATTCCAGTACCTGCAGGAATTCTATGTCCTACAATTACATTTTCTTTAAGACCTTCTAGCGTATCAATTTTACCATTTACAGCGGCTTCATTTAATACTTTTGTTGTTTCCTGGAAGGATGCCGCAGAAATAAATGACTTAGTCTGTAGCGAAGCTCTTGTAATACCTTGCAGTATTGGAGTTGCCGTTGCAGGAGAGGCATCTCTTGCAGTAACTAAGTTTTTATCTTCTCTGCGTAAAACAGAATTTTCATCTCTTAGATCTCTTGGAGAAATAATCTGACCTGCTTTTAGGTTTTCACTATCTCCAGCATCCTCAACTACTTTCATTCCAAAAATCTCATCATTTTCCTCAATGAAATCAGATTTATGAACTAATTGATTTTCTAGGAAAATAGTGTCTCCCGGATCTTGGATTCTTACTTTACGCATCATCTGACGCACCACTACTTCGAAATGCTTATCATTGATCTTCACTCCTTGTAGTCGGTAAACCTCCTGTACTTCATTTACCAGATACTGCTGCACTGCAGATGGCCCTTTGATTTTAAGAATATCCTCTGGAGTAATAGATCCATCAGATAATGGCATACCAGCACGTACATAATCATTTTCCTGAACAAGAATCTGATTAGAAAGTTTTACAAGATACTTCTTGATCTCTCCTATTCTAGACTCTACGATGATCTCACGATTACCACGCTTAATCTTACCAAATGATACCACACCGTCAATCTCACTTACTACAGCTGGATTAGAAGGGTTACGTGCTTCGAATAATTCTGTTACTCTTGGCAGACCTCCTGTAATATCACCTGCTTTTGCAGATTTACGAGGAATCTTAACCAAAATTTTACCAACTTTTATCTTATCATTGTCATCCACCATTAAGTGAGCGCCAACCGGAAGGTTATACGAACGTAATACTTCATCACCTTTGCCCATTATATGGAGTGTAGGAATCTTTTTCTTATCACGAGATTCAGAAATTACTTTTTCCTGGAAACCAGTTTGTTCATCAATCTCTACTTGATAAGTTACACCTTGTTCGATGTTTTCATAACTTACTTTACCAGCAAATTCTGAAATAATCACACCATTATAAGGATCCCACTGGCAAATAACATCATCCTTTGACAGTTTATCTCCATCATTTATAAACAATTGAGAACCATAAGGAATTAAGTTAGTACTTAAAACAATCTTAGTCTTTGGATCAATTATCTTAACTTCAGAAGTACGAGAGATTACTACATCAATTTCGTTTCCTTCTGCATCTTCTCCCTTAACAGTTTTCAATTCTTCTATCTCTGCTTTACCAGCAAATTTAGATTTTAATTGATTTTCTTCAGAAATGTTACCTGCAATACCTCCTACGTGGAAAGTACGCAGTGTAAGTTGAGTACCCGGTTCTCCAATGGACTGAGCAGCTACAACACCTACAGCTTCACCTCTTTGAACCGTTTTACCAGTTGCAAGGTTACGACCGTAACATTTTACACAAATACCTTTCTTAGCTTCACAAGTAAGTGCAGAACGTACTTCTACAGATTCTACTGGAGAATTCTCTATAATTTTTGCTGTGGCATCATCAATCTCCACTCCAGCTTCAATAAGCAATTCCTGAGTTAAAGGATTAATCACATCAACTAACGCAGTTCTACCTACTATTCTGGCAGCAAGGCCTTCTATAATTTCTTCGTTTTTCTTCAACGGAGTTACTTCTACACCTCTAAGCGTACCACAATCTTCGATATTAACAATAACATCTTGTGCTACATCCACCAAACGACGTGTAAGATAACCAGCATCTGCAGTTTTAAGTGCGGTATCTGCAAGACCTTTACGAGCACCATGAGTAGAAATAAAATATTCAAGAATCGAAAGTCCTTCTTTAAAGTTAGAAAGAATCGGGTTCTCAATAATTTCTCCACCAGCAGAACTAGCTTTTTTAGGTTTTGCCATCAGTCCACGCATACCTGTAAGCTGACGAATCTGCTCTTTTGATCCCCTTGCTCCAGAATCAAGCATCATATATACAGAGTTGAATCCTTGCTGATCTTCTCTGATTCGTTTCATTGATAACTCGGTAAGATTGGCATTCGTAGAAGTCCAAATATCAATTACCTGATTATAACGCTCATTATTAGTAATAAGACCCATATTATAGTTTGCTACAATACCATCAACTTGAGTATTGGCATCAGCAATCATAGTATGCTTTTCTTCAGGAATAATAATATCTCCTAAACTGAACGATAATCCGCCCTGGAATGCAAAGTTATATCCTAGCTTCTTAATTTCATCAAGGAAAACAGCTGTTTCCGGTACACTAGTTACTTTAAGGATATCACCAATAATATCTCTAAGAGATTTCTTAGTTAGTACCTCATTAATATATCCAGCTTGCTCAGGAACTTTTTCATTAAATAATACTCTACCTGTAGTAGTTTCGATTATTTTAGTTACTAATTCTCCCTCTTCATTAAGATCTTTTGTACGAACCTTAATATTAGCATTAATGTCTAATCTCTTTTCATTATAAGCAATCGTAACTTCTTCGGGAGAATAGAAAGTTAGGTCTTCACCTTTGATTTCTAATTCTGGAGTAGATCTACGAGACTTTGTCATATAGTATAAACCTAACACCATATCCTGAGAAGGTACTGTTACCGGAGAACCATTAGCAGGGTTAAGAATGTTGTGTGATGCTAACATCAATAACTGTGCTTCTAGAATTGCTTCTGGTCCTAATGGTAAATGTACTGCCATCTGATCCCCATCAAAATCCGCATTAAATGCAGTACATACTAATGGGTGTAATTGTATCGCCTTACCTTCAATAAGCTTAGGCTGAAATGCCTGGATACCTAAACGGTGAAGCGTTGGAGCACGGTTTAGCAATACTGGATGTCCTTTAAGAACATTCTCTAAGATATCCCAAACAACAGGCTCTTTTCTATCTATAATTTTCTTAGCAGACTTTACCGTTTTTACAATACCACGTTCAATCAATTTTCTGATCACGAATGGCTTGTATAATTCTGCTGCCATATTCTTAGGCAGACCACATTCGAATAACTTTAATTCCGGTCCAACAACGATTACCGAACGAGCAGAATAATCTACACGCTTACCAAGTAAGTTCTGACGGAAACGTCCTTGTTTACCTTTTAAGGAATCAGATAATGACTTTAACGGTCTGTTAGAATCAGTTTTTACTGCTGATGCTTTACGTGTATTATCAAATAATGAATCTACAGATTCTTGAAGCATACGCTTCTCATTACGTAAAATCACCTCTGGAGCTTTGATTTCCATCAAACGCTTCAAACGGTTATTACGAATAATTACTCGACGGTATAAATCATTTAAATCCGAAGTTGCAAAACGACCTCCATCAAGTGGTACCAATGGACGTAATTCTGGTGGAATTACCGGTACTACCTTAAGAATCATCCATTCAGGACGGTTCTCTCTATTTTTATTTGCATCACGAAAAGCTTCAACAACCTGAAGTCTCTTTAATGCTTCTGTTTTACGTTGCTTTGATGTTTCGTTATTTGCTTTATGTCTTAATTCATAAGAAAGTGCATCAAGATCAATTCTTCTTAAAATTTCGATCAGACACTCTGCTCCCATCTTAGCGATGAATTTATTAGGATCGGTATCATCCAGATATAAATTCTCTTGCGGAAGACTATCTAAAATATTTAGGTATTCTTCTTCTGTAAGGAAATCCATCTTTTGTACTGGTTCTCCTTCTTCATTTTTAGCAATACCAGGCTGAATTACTACATAACGTTCGTAGTAAATAATCATATCCAACTTCTTAGATGGAAGACCTAATAAATATCCTATTTTATTTGGTAAAGAACGGAAATACCAAATGTGTGCCACAGGAACTACTAAGTTAATGTGCCCTACACGGTCTCTTCGAACTTTCTTTTCGGTTACTTCAACACCACATCGATCACAAACAATACCTTTGTAACGAATTCTTTTATATTTACCACAAGCACATTCAAAGTCCTTTACAGGTCCAAAAATACGCTCACAGAACAAACCATCACGCTCAGGTTTGTGAGTACGATAATTGATAGTTTCAGGTTTTAAAACCTCTCCTTGAGATGCTGCTAAAACAGACTCTGGTGAAGCTAAACCAATAGAGATCTTATTAAATCTCTTTACTGTATTCTTATCATTATTTCTTGCCATAATATATGGTTGCTTAAGAATTATTGTAATTTAAAATTGAATAATTAATGATTATCGTACCCTTAGCCTGCGCTCAGGGTACGATTTCATATATATTATTCTTCTAATCTGATATCCAGACCAAGACCTTTTAGTTCGTGCATTAATACGTTAAAAGACTCTGGTAATCCTGGTTCTGGCATAGGCTCACCTTTTACGATACTTTCGTATGTTTTGGCTCTTCCTATTACATCATCAGATTTTACAGTCAGTATTTCACGAAGTGTACTTGAAGCACCATAAGCCTCCAGCGCCCATACTTCCATCTCTCCAAAACGTTGACCTCCAAATTGTGCTTTACCACCAAGTGGTTGCTGAGTAATCAATGAGTAAGGACCTATAGAACGTGCGTGCATCTTATCATCTACCATATGACCTAGCTTAAGCATATAAATCACACCTACTGTTGCAGGTTGGTCAAAACGATCTCCAGTACCACCATCATATAGATATGTATGTCCAAATCTTGGAATTCCTGCTTCATCAGTCAATTCATTAATCTGATCAAGTGAAGCTCCGTCAAAAATCGGTGTAGCAAACTTTCTACTTAATTTCTGACCAGCCCATCCTAATACAGTTTCATAAATCTGACCAATATTCATACGTGAAGGTACTCCTAGTGGGTTCAATACGATATCTACCGGTGTTCCGTCTTCTAAGAATGGCATATCTTCTTCTCTTACGATACGTGCAACAATACCTTTGTTACCGTGACGACCTGCCATCTTATCACCTACCTTAAGTTTACGTTTTTTAGCAATATAAACTTTAGCAAGTTTTATTATTCCTGAAGGTAATTCGTCTCCTACAGAGATTGTAAATTTCTCTCTTCGAAGATTACCTTGTAAATCATTTTCTTTAATCTTATAGTTGTGGATAAGGTCTGCAACCATATCGTTAAGATCATTATCAGTTGTCCAAGTACCTTTAGTAAGGTGAGCGTAGTCATCAACACTGTTAAGCATTTTCTGAGTATACTTCTTACCTTTAGGAAGTACTTCTTCTCCAAGGTCATTCATTACACCTTGTGAAGTTTTACCACCAACAATAGCAAATAACTTGTCTACCAACTGAGATTTTAACAATGCGAATTTAGCATCATATGATCTCTCTAATACAGAAATATCTTCTTTATCCTGAGAGCGCTTACGCTTATCTTTAATAGCTCTCGCAAATAATTTCTTATCAATTACAACCCCGTGTAATGATGGAGAAGCTTTTAAAGAAGCATCTTTTACATCTCCAGCTTTATCACCAAAGATAGCTCTTAATAATTTCTCTTCCGGAGTAGGATCACTTTCACCTTTTGGAGTAATCTTTCCGATAAGGATATCACCCGGCTTGATCTCTGCACCTACACGAATCATTCCATTTTCATCAAGATCTTTAGTAGCTTCTTCAGAAACATTAGGGATATCATTAGTTAATTCTTCATTACCTAATTTAGTATCTCTAACCTCCAGAGAATATTCATCAATATGAATAGATGTAAAGATATCATCTCTTACTACTTTCTCAGAAATTACAATCGCATCTTCAAAGTTATACCCTTTCCAAGGCATAAAGGCTACTTTCATATTTCTACCAAGAGCAAGCTCCCCATTCTCAGTTGCATAACCTTGACAAAGTACTTGTCCTCTTTCAACTCTATCCCCAACTCTTACGATTGGCTTAAGGTTGATACTAGTACCTTGGTTGGTTTTACGGAATTTGATAAGCTCATAAGTTTTTGAATCACCATCAAAACTTACCATTCTTTCTTCCTCAGTCCTATCGTACTTGATAGTGATCTTTTGCGCATCTACATATTCTACCTCTCCAGCGCCTTCAGCGTTAATCAGTACTCTAGAATCTGAAGCTACCTGACGTTCTAATCCTGTACCCACGATTGGCGCATCCACTCTTAATAATGGTACTGCCTGACGCATCATATTCGATCCCATCAATGCACGGTTCGCATCATCATGCTCCAAGAAAGGAATTAAAGATGCCGAGATAGACGAAATCTGATTAGGTGCAACATCCGTATAATGTACAGTAGATGGATCTACAACTGGGAAATCACCTTCCATACGGGCAATTACCTTATCAGCTTCGATAGTTCCATCCTCTTTCATAGGAATATTAGCCTGTGCAATTAACTTCTCCTCTTCTTCCTCAGCACTTAGGTATCTGAATTTAGAAATATCAACTTTACCATCTTCTACCTTACGGTAAGGAGTTTCTAAGAATCCCATTGAATTCACTTTTGCAAATACAGAAAGTGAAGAAATCAGACCAATATTTGGTCCTTCAGGAGTTTCTATAGGACATAAACGACCATAATGCGTATAGTGAACATCACGAACCTCAAACCCTGCACGTTCACGTGATAAACCTCCTGGACCTAAAGCTGAAAGTCTACGCTTATGCGTAATCTCTGCCAATGGATTTGTTTGATCCATAAACTGAGATAGCTGATTTGTTCCAAAGAATGAATTAATTACAGATGATAAAGTTTTAGCATTGATCAAATCGATCGGTGTAAACACCTCATTATCTCTAACATTCATACGTTCACGGATCGTACGAGCCATACGAGCTAAACCAACTCCAAACTGCTGTGATAATTGCTCTCCTACTGTTCTTACACGACGGTTAGAAAGGTGGTCAATATCATCAATCTCTGCTTTAGAATTAATTAACTCTATTAAGTATTTTATGATAGTAATAATATCTTCTTTGGTAAGTACTTGCTTATCCATTTCGATATTAAGACCTAATTTTTTATTCATTCTGTATCGACCTACTTCACCAAGGTTGTATCGTTGGTCTGAGAAGAATAACTTGTCAATAATACCTCTTGCAGTTTCCTCATCAGGCGGCTCTGCGTTACGTAATTGACGATATATGTGTTCTACTGCTTCTTTTTCAGAGTTAGTAGGATCTTTTTGTAATGTATTATGGATAATAGCATAATCACCTTTTTGATTATCTTCTTTATGCAATAATATAGTTTTTGCACCAGAATCAATAATCTCATCAAGATGGTCTTTATCTAAAATAGTGTCACGATCTAAAACAATCTCGTTACGTTCTATAGATACTACTTCTCCAGTATCTTCATCCACAAAATCTTCATGCCATGTATTCAATACACGTGCAGCTAATTTACGTCCAAGTACTTTCTTTAATCCAGATTTAGAAACCTTTACCTCTTCTGCAAGGTCAAATATTTCTAAAATATCTTTATCGCGCTCAAATCCAATCGCACGGAAAAGAGTAGTAACTGGTAATTTTTTCTTTCTATCGATATATGCGTACATCACGCTATTAATATCGGTAGCAAATTCTATCCAAGAACCTTTAAAAGGAATTACTCTGGCAGAATATAATTTTGTTCCATTAGCATGGAACGATTGTCCAAAGAATACTCCGGGAGAACGGTGTAATTGTGATACAACAACACGTTCTGCTCCATTGATACAGAATGTACCACTTGGAGTCATATAAGGAATTGTACCTAAATACACGTCCTGAACAATAGTCTCAAAATCTTCGTGTTCCGGATCAGTACAGAATAATTTAAGACGTGCTTTTAATGGCACACTATACGTAAGACCTCTTTCTATACACTCCTGAAGATCATATCTTGGAGGGTCAACGAAGTAATCGATAAATTCTAGTACAAATTGATTACGAGTATCCGTAATCGGGAAGTTTTCCATGAAGGTATTATAAAGACCTTCGTTTCCTCTTTCTTCAGACTTTGTTTCTAATTGAAAGAAATCCTGGAAGGACTTAATCTGAATATCCAAAAAATCAGGATAATCAGGTCTATTCTTTACAGAAGAGAAATTCAATCTTTCAGTTTGCGTTGCTAACATCAATGGACGGAATTAAATTAAAATTTAAAAAATGGGTGCGTACTATATACATAGTAATTATATACGCAAAATGGTTTAGACCCCGGAGAGTACTCTCCGGGGCTAAACCTTTGTGTCAATATTTGGTAAGCTTACTTAAGCTCAACCTCAGCTCCAGCCTCTTCTAATTGAGCTTTTAGAGCTTCTGCTTCATCCTTTGCTACTCCTTCTTTGATTGCTTTAGGAGCTTCATCAACTAATCCTTTAGCATCTTTAAGACCAAGACCAGTTAATTCTTTAACAAGTTTTACAACTGCTAATTTAGCACCACCAGCTGCTTTAAGAATTACGTCGAATTCAGTTTTTTCTTCAGCAGCATCTCCTCCACCAGCAGCAGCGCCACCAGCAACAGCTACTGCAGCAGCAGCAGGCTCGATACCATATTCTTCTTTTAATATATCAGCTAACTCATTAACTTCTTTTACTGTTAAGTTAACTAATTGTTCTGCGAAATCTTTTAAATCTGCCATTTTCTATCGTTTTAAATAATTTTTTTTAATTGAAATATAATTTGTTAAAAAGTGCGTACTCGCCAATAATTATCCTTCTTTTTCGGATAATGTTTTAAGGATACCGGCTATTGTACCTCCTCCAGATTTTAATGCTGAAATAACATTCTTAGCAGGAGATTGTAACAGACCGATAATATCGCCAATAACTTCTTCTTTAGACTTGATATTAACAAGTGCTTCCAGATTCTCGTCACCAACAAATATTGCTTCTTCAACAAATGCTCCTTTTAATAGAGGTTTCTCAGATTTCTTACGAAACTCCTTGATAACCTTAGCAGGCGCATTACCAGTTTCAGCAAACATAATTGAAGTATTACCTTTTAACACATCAGGTAACTCTCCAAAGTCCTTATCAGATTTCTCCATTGCTTTTGCAAGGAGTGTATTTTTAACTACTTTTAATGATACATTAGCTTTAAAACAAGCTCTACGTAAATTTGAAGTTGTCCCTGCATCTAACCCTGAAATATCAGCTAAATAAATATTAGCATTTTCAGCAAGCTGAGCAGTCAAGTCTTCAATTACCAATGATTTTTCTTCTCTTGTCATAATCGTTTATCTTAATTACCCAGCAAAGTTTTTAGAATCAATCTCTACACCAGGACTCATTGTAGAAGATATATATATAGACTTAATATATATTCCCTTTGCAGTCTGTGGTTTCAACTTCACTAATGTTGTTAATAATTCTTTAGCATTACCAGCTATTTTTTCCGCATCAAAAGAAGATTTTCCTATTGAAGCATGTACAATTCCAGTTTTATCAACTTTAAAGTCAATTTTACCGGCTTTTACATCAGAAACAGCTTTTGCTACATCCATAGTTACAGTACCAGTCTTAGGATTAGGCATTAAACCACGAGGACCTAATACTCTACCCAATGGACCTAATTTACCCATAACACTAGGCATAGTGATAATTACATCAACATCTGTCCAACCACCTTTGATTTTATCCAGGTACTCATCAAGTCCAACATAATCAGCACCAGCTTCTTTAGCTTCTGCTTCTTTATCTGGTGTAACTAATGCTAACACTTTAACATCTTTACCAGTTCCGTGAGGTAATGTTACCACACCACGAACCATTTGATTAGCTTTACGAGGATCTACGTTCAAACGAACTGCAAGATCCACTGAAGCATCAAAATTTACGTTTGTTATCTCTTTTACTAAAGCTGAAGCTTCTTCTAATGTATATGCTTTATTGCTATCTACTTTAGCACGTGCTTCTTTTTGCTTTTTTGTTACTTTTGCCATTTTGTAAACGTTTTTGGATTAAAAAGGAGCTTGTCCTTTTACAGTTACACCCATTGAACGAGCAGTACCAGCAATCATTTTCATAGCAGACTCGATAGTAAATGCATTTAAATCAGGCATTTTATCTTCTGCAATTGTACGAACTTGATCCCAAGTAACACTTGCCACTTTTTTACGATTAGGCTCTCCAGAACCTTTCTTCTGTTTTGCTGCTTCCAGTATCTGAACAGCTGCAGGTGGAGTTTTAATAACGAAGTCAAAAGACTTGTCACTATACACATTAATAACAACCGGTAATACTTTACCAGCTTTATCTTGTGTTCTACCATTGAATTGCTTACAGAATTCCATGATATTTACTCCAGCAGCACCTAGAGCAGGTCCAACAGGTGGTGATGGGTTAGCCGCACCTCCACGAACTTGTAGTTTTACAACCTTACTTAACTCTTTAGCCATTTTTGTAATTTTAAATTTAGGATTGTTCTATAGTTGGAAGCAAGAGAACAATTCAGGATATATAATGTAACAATTATTATACTTTTTCTACTTGCATATAACTTAGCTCCAATGGTGTTTTTCTTCCAAAAATCTTAACCATCACTTCTAGTTTACGCTTTTCTTCATTTACTTTTTCTACAGTACCATTAAATCCATTAAATGGACCATCTATAACTTTTACAGTCTCTCCTACTGTGTAAGGAATTGCAACGTTATCCGTTTTCACTGACAATTCATCTACCTTACCAAGCATTCTATTAATTTCAGCCTTTCTTAATGGCACAGGATCTCCTCCTTTAACTTCTCCAAGAAATCCAATTACACCATTAATAGACTTTATGATATGAGGAACTTCTCCCGCAAGATTAGCCTCTATCATTACATAACCAGGGAAATAAACTCTTTCCTTATTTATCTTCTTTCCATTACGGATCTGAACAACTTTTTCTGTAGGTACTAATATCTGAGAAATAAAATCTTCAAGACCCATATGAGCTATTTCACGCTCTATATAGTCCTTAACTTTATTCTCTTGACCACTAACGGCTCTTACCACGTACCACTTTTTTGTATTATCTACTTCAGCCATTTTTAGAATTTAAGATTTAACCCAAGTAAAATAATACTCTATTACATTACTAAATACAGTATCAACTCCCCAGATAGCCAAAGAAAAAATAACCGAAAAAACGATTACAACTAAAGTTAATCTTTGTGCTTCTGCCCAAGGGGTCCAAGTCACATGATTTTTTAACTCGTTATATGATTCTGTAATGTAATTTATAAATCCAGCCATCTTTTTTACTTTTTGAACGAATAAAAAATATATTCGCTATACATTCCATTTAATTAACAATCAACATTTAAAAAATATTGATTATCGAAACCCGAGTTGAGAGTCTCCTTTACCTTCGTTTAGGAAAGGATTCTCATCTGGTTACTTTTTTCAATCTTAAAGAACACCCTTTAACACAATTTTGCTTAAGTATATTCTTTTGCACGGGTTGAGAGGCTCGAACTCCCGACACCTGGTTTTGGAGACCAGTGCTCTACCAACTGAGCTAAACCCGTATACATAAGGCAAGGTATTCACCTGAGTGAATACCTTACTTTAATATATAATTATTGTATTAGTCTAAAATTTCAGTTACTTGACCAGCACCTACTGTTCTACCACCCTCACGGATTGCAAAACGAAGACCTACATTCATTGCAATTGGCTGAATCAACTCAACAGTAATAGTTAAGTTATCTCCAGGCATTACCATCTCAACTCCATCAGGAAGCGCAATGTTTCCAGTTACGTCAGTTGTACGAACGTAAAACTGTGGACGGTAGTTATTATGGAATGGAGTGTGACGTCCACCTTCTTCTTTCTTAAGGATATAAACCTCTGCTTTGAATTTAGCGTGAGGAGTTACAGAACCAGGCTTAGTGATTACCATACCTCTAGAAATTTCACTTTTCTCAATACCTCTTAAAAGGATACCAACGTTATCTCCAGCCTCTCCTCTATCTAATATCTTACGGAACATCTCAACCCCAGTAATAGTAGAAGTTAATTTTTCAGCTCCCATACCGATGATTTCTACAGGATCTCCAGTGTTTGCAACACCAGTTTCAATACGACCAGTTGCAACAGTACCACGACCAGTAATAGAGAATACATCTTCGATAGGCATTAAGAAATCTTTATCTACATCACGCTTAGGCAACTCAATCCACTCATCAACAGCAGCCATAAGCTCCATTACTGTATCTACCCACTTTTTCTCACCGTTAAGTGCTCCAAGTGCAGAACCAGCAATTACAGGCCCATTATCTCCATCATACTCATAGAAAGAAAGAAGATCTCTTACTTCCATATCTACAAGCTCTAATAATTCCTCATCATCAACCATATCCACTTTATTAAGGAATACAACGATTCTAGGAATACCAACCTGACGTCCTAAAAGGATGTGCTCACGTGTTTGTGGCATAGGACCATCAGTAGCCGCAACTACTAAGATCGCACCATCCATCTGAGCAGCACCTGTTACCATGTTCTTTACATAATCGGCGTGACCTGGACAGTCAACGTGCGCATAGTGACGGTTCTGAGTTTGGTACTCAACGTGAGATGTATTAATTGTAATACCTCTTTCTTTCTCTTCAGGAGCATTATCGATAGTATCGAAATCTCTTGCTTCAGAAAGACCAGCCTCTGCTAATACTTTAGTAATCGCAGCAGTTAAAGTTGTTTTACCGTGATCAACGTGTCCAATAGTACCAATATTTAAGTGTGGTTTGGAACGATCAAAAGTTTCCTTTGCCATAATTAATTTATTTAATCTTAGTTATATATTAGTGTTCAATTTATAATTCTGAACTAAGAGCCAATGACGAGATTTGAACTCGTGACCTCTTCCTTACCAAGGAAACGCTCTACCCCTGAGCTACACCGGCTTTTAAATGAGTATAATGATAACTCAGAGTTTTCATGTCATTTAAGAAAGAAATCTGACTCATCACTACACTTATATTAAAAATCCAATCTCAAAATAAGCTCTTAAGATCAGCTCTATGCTTAGAGCGGGAGACCGGGTTCGAACCGGCGACATTCAGCTTGGAAGGCTGACGCTCTACCAACTGAGCTACTCCCGCATTTTAAATTAAGAATTCAAAATTTTGAATCCATAATTAAAAAAGTGGGGAGAGCAGGATTCGAACCTGCGAAGTTAAAAAACAACAGAGTTACAGTCTGTCCTCGTTGGCCGCTTGAGTATCTCCCCAATAATAAAAATCAATATTTTCTTCTATGAACTTATCAATTTTGAGAGCGCAAAAATAGACAATTATTTTGCAATTCAAAATTTAATTATAAAAGCTTCAGTTTTTATTCAAACTTTTACTTTTTTAGAGCCGATAGAGGGACTCGAACCCACGACCTGCTGATTACAAATCAGCTGCTCTAGCCAGCTGAGCTATATCGGCTTTTCACTATGTTTTTGAACATAAAAAAGTCCGCTATTTCTAACGGACTGCAAATGTATAATAATTTATTTTTTACACAAAACTATTTTCTAAAAAAATAGTCAAACATGTGCATTTAATTTTTCTTTCCGTTTTTTTAACTGTCTTTCCAAAGAACTAACACATTCATCTACACCTTCTTCGAACGTTTTATTAATTTTTTTGATCATAAATTCATCTCCAGGTACACTTAATAGGATTTCAGTAATTTTATTCTCCTTACCACTCGTATTCATAACTTTCAAAAACACATCGGCATGAATTATTCGGTTAAAATGATTTTCTAACTTATCCAACTTAGTTTGGGTAAAATCCACCAGTTTTTGATCTACATTAAAATTTACGGACTGCAAGTTTACTTTCATAGATGTTAGTTTAATTGGTTAAACAATATATTTCTAGCCTAAAAGAACGACAAACAAGAGTGTTTATCTTTTACTTTTTATTCCGTGGATGAGATTGTTTATAAACTTTAGCTAACTGAGCAACGCTATGATGTGTATAAACCTGCGTTGCAGCCAAACTAGAATGTCCAAGCAATTCTTTTACAGCATTTAAATCTGCTCCCTCGTTCAGCAAATGTGTCGCAAAAGAATGTCTAAGGATATGCGGACTCTTTTTTACCTTTGAGGATGCCTTACTAAAATAACTATTTATGATTCGATACACAAGTGTTTCGTAGATTTTAACTCCTTTTTTAGTCAGTAGTAAAAATGACTCTTCTAAATTACTTGTCAATTCAGATCTTAACAACAAGTACCTCTCTATAGTTACACAAACCGAAGGAAGAAGAGGCAGGTATCTTTCTTTATTACGCTTACCCAACACCTTTATCTGTTTATCACCCACATCAACATCAGAAAGTCTCAAGTTTACCAATTCGGCTCTCCTGATACCTGTGGCATAAAACAACTCTACAATCAACCGATCTCTAACACCCTCAAACCCTTCATCATCTAACAGATCCTTTAGGACATCTTCTACCTCGTTAGCCGAAAATGGAATCTGCAGTTTTTTTGGAGCTTTTAATGCCTGATGTTTTGCTAATGGGTTTTTATCTATATGTTCGATTTTTAGCAAAAACTTGTAATAGGTTTTAAGGGAAGATACTTTTCTATTGACAGAACGGTTAGACATACCTTGATCAACCAACATCACTATCCAAGATCTGATTTGTGGATAATTAGCCTTTGATATTTCAGAAATATCATGCTCCTTTAGACAAAACTCCTGAAAAGAAAGTAAATCAGACTTATAAGCTGTAACTGTATGTATAGAATATTTTTTTTCGAGAAGTAAATAATCTATAAACTCTGAAATAAACATAAAAAAACCGTTAGAAAACAAAAGTATGAAACTTTTGGAATCCCAACGGTTAAAATTTTATACTGAAAAACGAAGCTTCCTTTATAAGGACAGACTGCGCTTCAACTTTTTAAATCTCTTCCTGGTCTCTCAAGTGCTGGATGTAAGCAGCTTTCTGAACCTGAGCTCTGCGCTCTACAGAAGGTTTTGTAAATGCTTGACGCTTACGAAGCTGACGCATCGTTCCTGTTCTATCGAATTTACGCTTAAAACGTTTTAACGCTCTATCTATATTCTCTCCGTCTTTAACTGGTATAATTAACATAGTTGCACCTCCTTTCTTTAAAAATTAGGATGCAAAGATACTATAAAAGTATTATCTACAAAGCTTTTTTTACAGTAAGTTAGTTAATTTATGTTTTTGCTCAACAATACTAGATATTACTATGTAGAAAAAACGACTTTTTATCTGTCTTAGGGCTTATAGACAAACAAAAAGTCGTTTTAGAATTTATAAGTAAGTAAAGAATCTTGTTTGTTAGCAACAAGAAAGTATTTTAATCTATTTTATTTTAAAGACCAAACAGAATACCCTTTTGGCGGTGCTTGAATTTTAACCCATCTACCTCCTTGAGTAGTTGGTTGCCAACCAGAAGCACCTGTGTAATCTTTTATTTGTCTATTTGACCAATTAGTTTGAACCCATCTTTCTTTCCAAGAATTAGAGTTATTGATATATACAACCAATCCATTCTTTCCTCCTCCTCCATTTCTTCTGGCAATATATTCATCATTATCAGTCCATAGATTAGAAGTGCTACCTCCCGCAAGGTTATTATGAATCCAAATAAGATTATTTAATTTATTCTTATCTAACCAATCTTCATAATCCCTGTAGAAAAGTGCAGGGTACCCTTCATGTGTAAGAATATATGCGTATGCTAATATCTTATTATTATAAATCTCATCAGTATCATGGTTAGCAACAAAAGTTACCGCTCTAGAAGCATTTCTTTTCCACAGCATATCGCCACTAAGGGCGTTTAAATTATTACCCACAAATGCATCTCTCATTTTATAATAACAAGCAAAATCGAATGCTGACATTTGTGCTTCATTTGTCCACCAATCCAATGTATTTACATTTCCATCCCAGTATTCACCAACTGAAAATCCTCCTACATTGTTTTTCCATTCCCTAACAACCCACGGTTCAAATCCTTTTACATAATCAAATCTCCATCCATCAAATCCCATTGTGTTTTTATAATACTTAGCCACAGAGTTAGATCTCCCCCATAACCAGTCCTGTACATATACCTTGCTATGACTTAAGTCTGGAAACCCACCAAAAATTCCACTATCTGACGAATATGCCTCGTTTGGATGAAAATCATATTTAGTTCTAAAAAACTTACCGGACATTGGCTCAAACTTTGTATAAGTATCCTTTCCTGCAAATTCGTTAGACTCTAAATCTCCTCCACTGTTATGATTAATTACAATATCAGCAATTACACTAAGACTATTATTATGTGCAGCAGTAATCAAACTGGTGAGTTCTGAACGAGACCCAAATCTAGTTTCTGTACTTCCCATTTGGTTAAACTCCCCAAAATCATAATAATCAAAAGGATCATACCCCATGGAGAAAGGTCCATTCTGGGCTTTACTAACTGGCGGCAACCAAATTGCATCAACTCCCGCATTACTCCATTCACCAACTTTACTCTTTACAACATTCCACCAGGTACCTCCCGCAGGAACATCCCAATAGAATGCTTGCATCATTACTCCAGAACCGATTGGCTTTAGAGCTTTAGAAGAAACTTCTTCTACGAGATCAATAGATTCAGAATCTACAGTCTCGTATACTTCATCTTTACTACATGAAACGAAAAACAACGTTGTAGTAGCAAACCCATAAAAAAGATTACTTAATTTCATAATAATTTAGTGTTTTGTGTTAATTTATTCTCAAATTATGAATTTAGAACTTTACGAAAACGATTGAAGTTAAACGAAAACGTTTTCGTGTTAATAAAACCCTAAAAATTAACGTTTAAAACTTGTAAAAAACAACATATTACGGTTTACCCATAAAAAAAGCGTCAAAAACCAATTGTTTATGACGCTTTCATAATCTTATTATATTTTATTCTAAAAAAACCTAGGAGCTGATTTGTACTCTTTTTTGTCAATCACTATTTTGGCGAATTGAAAAAACAATTTTCGCCAAAACATCAATCCTACCTACTGTTTCACTGCTGGTTTGTACTCTTTTTTGTCAATCACTATTTTGGCGAATTGAAAAAACAATTTTCGCCAAAACATCAATTCCACCTACTGTTTCACTGCTGGTTTGTATTCTTTTTTATCAATCACTATTTTGGCGAATTGAAAAAACAATTTTCGCCAAAACATCAATCCTACCTACTGTTTCACTGCTGGTTTGTATTCTTTTTTATCAATCACTATTTTGGCGATAATCTCTCTTAAGATTTCAGAAGTACCACCTCCGATTGGCCCTAATCTACTATCTCTAAACAATCTTGCTAACGGATATTCTTCCATATATCCATAGCCACCCAGAAGTTGAAGACAATCATATATTACTTTATCAGCCATCTTGGTAGAAAGCAGTTTAGACATACTAGCTTCTTTTACCACATATTGCCCATCATTAAGTCTCTTAGCAATAGAATAGTTAAACTCTTTACACATTTCTACTTCACTAGCCATATCAGCTACATTATGTCTTAATGCCTGAAACTTATCAATTGTTTTACCAAATGCCTCACGTTCTGACATATATTTAATAGCATATTCTAATGCATGTTCAGCTCTAGCATGTGCATTAACCCCCATTATCAATCGTTCCAAAGCAAAATGCTGCATAATATAAGAGAAACCTTTATTCTCTTCACCCATCAAATTATTAATAGGAATCTTTACATTATCGAAAGCTATTTCTCCAGTATCAGAAGCTCTCCAACCTAATTTATCCAATTTAGTAGCAGAAATACCAGGAGATTCTCGATCCACAATAAAAATACTGATTCCTTTATTGCCTAATTCAGGATTGGTTTTGGCAGCAATGACTAAATAGTCACTATATACACCATTGGTAATAAAGGTTTTGGATCCATTAATAATATAATGTTCTCCATCTTTTACCGCAGTGGTTCTCATTCCTGCTACATCAGACCCCCCAAATGGTTCTGTAATAGCTAAGCACCCAATTTTTTCACCAGAAATACTTGGAGTTAAATATTCTTCTTTAATTCGGTGGTCTCCTTCTTTATTTACATGAGTCATCGCCAAGTATACATGCGCCCACATTGCAGCTGCAAAACCTCCTGAATTGATCTTCTGTAGTTCTTCTAAAAAGATAATAGTATAGAACAAGTCTAATCCCATTCCTCCATACTCTTCGGGGTAGGCAATACCAAAATAGCCCATCTCTCCAAATTTCTCCCAAATAAAACGATCTATTGTTCCAGATTCTTCCCATTTATCAATATGAGGGGTAACTTCCTTTTGCAAAAAGTCTTTAAGACTCTGTCTAAAAAGTTCGTGCTCTTCTGTAAAATACATGTTATTCATGTGACAATTTTAATTTTTTTGAAGCTTCGTGTGTTACCATATTTTAAGAAATTCTGAAAGATTCTAAACAAATCAGTAGTCAAATTTCAGAATCATCAAAAAACAAGGTTATTTTTTCCGATTTTTATTTTAATGTCAAATATAATGCTAATCTATCAATTTTTTCTAAAGAAAACCCTTCAATTTTTCCTAATTCCTCAAAATTAGATATTCCATTATTAGCTTCTACAAAATCTTTGACCTCTAAAGCAGTTTCAAAATCAAAATAAGGGATCTCCATTAATTCTTTTACACTTGCATTATTTAGATTTATCCTATTAATTTTTGAAGGTGTTTTTACCGTATATGATGATAAAATCTTGTTATAGTGATACTCATACAATCCCGAAACATCTTTAAGCTGAATGTCATCAACATACCCTTTAAATTTATTTCTATGCTTAATAATCTTATCTGCAATAAAATCAGGTATACCTAAATCTTCTTGCAATTCTTGTACAGTTACCACATTAAGATTACCCTTCTGCTTAAATGATTTAATAGGAAACTTATTCGATTTATATTCCCTTGGTTTATTATTGTTATTCAGCCATTCCGGAAATTTAAACATAGGTGAAATTATGGCTAACAAAGAATCTGAAACTCCAGTAACATTTTTGAAATCTGCAGTAGAATTTATCCATTTGCCCTGTTTACGGTATTGGTATATCTTATCCAACTGTTCTGGAGTCAAACCCAAGCTATATCCTCTATAGTCAGAAATAAAGTTAGGATTAAAAGGTCGTTGTTTATATTGAACCCTTTCCTTTTGCTCAATTTCCTTAAGAGAATCAACCTGCTTCTGAAACGCAGTTAATTCTTTAAAATTATTTTGTTTATTAGTATAATATGGGAAGAAAGTGTAGCACAAGACTAATACAAATAGCAATATAGATAAAAGAAGAATCCCATTTCGAAAACGTGAATGCATCTCGAAATGGGATTTTATATTGCTCATTAAAATAATATTCTAATTCTTTGAAGCTTTTATAGCATCAAAATATCTTGCTAATTGCTTTTTAACTACAGGGAATAAGAAGAATAATCCTACCATATTAGGGAATACCATTGCAAAAATCATTGCATCTGAGAATGCCCAAATAGAGCTCATACTAGCTGCAGCACCTATAACTACAAATGTCAAGAATAATAGTTTATATACTAAATCTGCAGTCTTACCTCTTCCAAATAAAAATTTCCAAGATTGCAAACCATAGTAAGACCAGGAAATCATTGTAGAAACAGCAAAAAGTACTACCGCAATAGTTAAGAAAACATTAGAATAAGGAATATATTTAGCAAAAGCTATCGATGTGATTCCTGCACCTTCATATGAAACACCATCAATTAAAACAGCTCCACTACCATCTCCTCCGTATTGGAAAGCTCCTCCAGAGTTAAATATAATGATTACTAACGCAGTCATTGTACAAATCACTACGGTATCAATAAAAGGCTCTAATAAAGCTACTAAACCTTCTGATGCAGAATATTTGGTTTTTACCGCTGAGTGAGCTATTGATGCAGAACCTGCACCTGCTTCATTAGAAAACGCAGCTCTTTTGAAACCAACCAATAATACTCCAATTAACCCTCCTACCCCAATAGCTTTAGGCTTAAACGCTTCAGTAACAATCATAGCTAGTGCATCATCTACAAAAGAGAAGTTACTAAAAATTATATATAAACAAGCAAGAATATACATTACTGCCATTAACGGAACCACTTTTTCCGTTACGGATGCAATACGCTTAATTCCTCCTATAATTATAATACCTACTAGAATTGCCAGTATCACACCTATAATCGTACCTGCTCCAGCACTTTCTAAACCCATCAATTCTTTTAATACTATTGTAGCCTGATTGGATTGTGCTGCATTTCCTCCACCAAAAGATCCTCCGATACAGAAAATAGCAAACAAAACTGCAGTAATTTTACCTAACCATACGAAACCTTTTTCTTTAAGCCCTTTACTCAGGTAATACATTGGTCCACCGTATACTGTGCCATCTTCACCAACATCTCTATACTGTACACCTAAAGTACACTCTACAAACTTGGTTGACATACCTAATAATCCACAGATAATCATCCAAAAAGTTGCTCCCGGTCCACCCAATGCAATTGCTAATGCTACACCTGCAATATTACCATTACCCACGGTACCTGAAACTGCAGTCGCTAATGCCTGAAAGTGACTTACTTCTCCTTCTTTACTCTCATCTCTTATAGTATCTCTAATATCTCCATCTACTACATTTACTTCTGGCTTTCCTTCGATTCCATGCCCCTCGACATCGTCATATTTTCCTCTTACTACATTGATTGCTCTAGCAAAATATCTAATATTAGGAAATCCAAAATATATAGTAAAAAACAAGGCACTCATTACTAATAATATAATAACAAATGGAGCACCACTAAAAACTTCAAAGAAAATTACATTTGAGAAAAAATCTGAAATAGGCTTAAAACCTTCATCTATTTTTTGGTCGAGACCTTTTTCTGTAGTCTCTTGTGCAAATGTTAAAAATGGAATTGTGAGTGCTAAAAATGAAAGAAGATATCTCTTCATAATTCTGTGAGTTAATTGAATTTAGTTATTAAGAAAGGCAGCAAGATGCTAAAAAAAATGGATGCATACAATTTTTATTAGGTTAAATGTTTTGTAATCGTTAAATGTCAAACTCTCTATTTAAACGATTAACTTGTTCTGGTCGACCAAGTACAACTACCTTTGACCCAGGTTTCAAAAGTGTGTCTGCTTCAGGATTAACAATGTATTCTCCATCAGGAGATTTATAGCCTATAATAGTACATCCGGTTTTTGATCTCATATCTATAGTACGAATAGTTCTTTCATTTTGATCATCAAACATATCTTCAAAAGAAACCTCTTCAATATTTATAGACTTTTTACCTACAATAGATAAGTTATCCAAAAACTCAATCAAATCAGGGACTACCACCAAAGAAGCCATATGGTCTCCTCCTATTCTATCCGGCATAATCACATTATCTGCTCCTGCTAAGCGAATCTTTTTATATGATGCATCTTGCGAAGCTCTACTTATGATCTTTAGTTTTTTATTGATTTGTCTCGCTGTTAAAACGATAAACAAATTATCTGCATCTTCAGGAAGTGTACAAATCAAACAACTGGCATTTTTTAAACCAGCTTCAATTAACACATCATCCTCTGTAGCATTTCCTTTAAGAAATAAAATATCATCGCTTTGGTATCTCTCAATAACCTCATTATCATTTTCAACAATAATAAAAGGCTTATCATAAGCCATTAGTTTAGCAGCAGCCTGCTTTCCATTACGCCCATACCCAACAATGATAATATGATTATCAAGCTTATTTATCATTTTTTGCATTTTTCTAAATTGTACTCTTTTAGGGTCATTTTTACTCACTATATATTCTGTAATTACGGATACTGAATATGCAAATATTACTACACTTGTTGAAATCAGGAATACAGTAAACAGTTTACCATTATCATCTAATGGTTGCACTTCTTCAAACCCAACCGTAGTCATAGTAATTACCGTCATATATAAGGCATCGACCCACGAATAATCAGAAAAAAATCGAAAGCCAAGTACTCCAATACTGATTACTACGATCAGTAAAACTACAGCTATATATATCCTTGGTCTTCCCCAATTGTAAATTGTCATCATAAATCGAATACAGAAGTTCGTTTAGTATATACCAAGTCTTTTAATTTCAGCCAGAATGCCATATTAAGATAAATCACAAAACCCAATCCTGCTGTAGCAAAGGTTAAATAAATAAAGAACAAACGAACATTTTTTGCTCGCATCCCTAACCTATCTGCCAATCTACTAGAAACATAAAATCCGTTTCGTTCTAAAAAATGTCTTAGATTATAAAGCATCCTGCAAATTAATTATATTATCCTAAAATGTAATCCTGATTCAATAAATTATTACCAATAGCACATTTCAGACATGCTTTCTGATCACAATAATTATTTTTAAGTTGAATCATCGCTTGCGAATGTAACGCATTCTCTATGCTAACATTCATGTTTTTAAATCCAGTTACTATATTATTTTTTTCATAAGGCAATTGAGAAATTAGATCCAAAACCTCATCCTCTACATCTTTTCCAATGCTTTTAGCGTACAAAAACTTGATTGGTATGATTGTATTTATCAAAATTAGATCTACAAAAGACTTAGTTATGTGTTTTTTTCTTGGTTTAGATTCTTTCTCGAACGTATAATGGTTTTGCCAAAAATCACTTGTCTGTATCTTAAAAACCTCATAGAAGCCCTGAATAGTATTAATCTCTATAATTTTACTAAAAAGTTGTTGATTCTTGAAATATAACATTGCTAATTGAGCCAATCTAATTGTTGGAAAATTTGGAGGTCTTAATCTAAAGAACTTAAAAGGTAAAACTCCTTCTGTTTTTAACTGAAACTTGTTTTGTAAAAATCCATACTGCTGTCTAAGTTCTCTTACATAGTTATCTTCTGAAGTATTTTCCAAAAACCCCGCTTGCCCAAAAAAAAGTGCTTCAAGTTGATTTAAATCGTTATTACATTTTCTTACGATTGAAAAATCTATAGAATCTGCTAAGCTTAAAAAAGCTTCCCCATTTACTTTTAGTCCAAAATTTTTGGCTAAAAGTCTAAATAAAACTGCCTCCCAATTATTGGCAGATTTTTTTAGTAACCCTGAAATTAACATTGATTTCTGCTCCAGTCTTTCCAGATATAACCGCTCTTGCCAACTGGAAATCACAAAACCAGAAACTTCAGGTAATTCTTTATCACAGCTAATCCACTTATTATTACCATCTCTAAAAAGTTTTTGATACTTAGACAGTAAGTCCGTAGCCACATAATCTTTTAGCTGTAATGTTGGTATTACTGAATTGTCTTTTCTAAAGATATCCATATCATCCTCCCAAACAACATGTAGGATTACATTATCATAAGCAGGATCATTTTCGTGATTATGAACATACCAATCACTAGATTTTATATGTACTTCCACATTTCCTGCCCATTTTTGGTTATTAATAACCATTTGGGAGTTAAAAAAATCTGGTCCTGAATTATCAATATTATGTACCCCAACTTGCTGGAGAACAATCTGTTCTTGAGCTGTGGTTTTTAAGTTCGATAGTTCAAACTTCTTATATTTCCATAAATATTGGACAAAATCTTCATTCATAGCCGATGAAAATACTAAAATTTATGATAACCTTGTAAGCCTAACAAACTATCATTGACTAAATAAGAAACCTTAACTAATGAATAATATTCTGAAATCTGTTTTCATCTCAGTATTTCCATTAATTGCGCTTTACTTCGCAATTGATAGTTTTATACATCTAATTAATCACGAAATATCATATAGATACATCGGAAGAATGATAGCAGCTTCTACCATCACATTTTTTTTCCTTCTAATTTTTATAAAATCTGTTGCTAGGACCGATGCTAATCTTAGAATACAGACTGTACTTATAGCTATTGGTTTACTAATTAGTCTCATTTTTGGGGGTTTTATTGAAAAAGATCTAAACGGATCATTACCCACAATTGGTTTATTTATAGGGTGGATACTCTATTTAAGGTGGTATTCTACATTTGATAAAAGAGAAACCAATACGATTATAAAAGTTGGCAATCAATTACCAGAACTAACATTACAGGATGCTGAAAAAAACAAAGTAAATCTTTCTAAATTTATTGGCAACCCTTCTATATTTCTATTTTTTAGAGGGAATTGGTGTCCGCTTTGTATGGCACAGATTAAAGAAATTGCTTCGCAATACAAAGAACTCGAAAAAAGAAATACTAACATAATACTTATCAGTCCTCAACCTCACGAGCATACAAAATCTCTAGCTAAAAAATTCGACCTAAATTTCAATTTTCTGGTAGATAAAGAAGGGAAAGCTGCTAAACAGTTAAATATCTATGCTAAAAATGGTTTACCTATGGGCTTTCAGGCGCTAGGTTATGATAACGATACCGTTATGCCAACCGTAATTATAACAAATAAAAAAGGTAAAATAATTTTTGCAGATCAAACCAATAATTACAGAGTAAGACCGGAACCCGAAACTTTTATTAGAATACTGGATCATCAAACCTCTTAGACAAAAAAAACATAATTATATCCTTCCCCCCTTAAAATGAGATAGGTAAACTTCTTCAAACGCGTAAAAACCCGAACTAACCTATATCAAACAGTACGATAATGGCCAATTATTCTTAAAGCCAAGTTAATTATGGATAAAAATGTACTATTGGTAAAATTTTATGTATTAATGGAAATTATTACAACAATTTCATTTAGTTACTTTGTTCTATAATATTACGGGAAAATAATATTCACACGACATAAAGATTACAAAACCCTAAGCTTAGTTGAGTTTGTGTTAGGTTATTGATGGTTGCCTTTTTGGCGACCATCTTTATTTTTTAACTATTCGTACTTATAAAGTTGATTAGGAAAATTAAAGCCTATACGCTTACATCAGGGTACACATCAAATCTATCGTAAAAGGCTTTTTTAAATTTTGAAGAATTTGAATAGTTAAGATTAACCATCACTTCTTTTATAGACAGCCCTTCAGAAAAAATCATATTATATGAACTTTCTAGTTTTTTGTTATTGAAGAATTCTAATGGAGTTTGATTATGAATCTCCTTAAACATATTAAAGAAATTTGTACGACTCATAAGTGCCATAGTTGCTAATTGATCAACTCCAACAAAAGGTTCTTGTAAATGATTTTCGAGATAATTACTAACTTCATATATATTTCCTACTTGAGCACTATTAATATTAAAAGGGTTATTTTCTGTATCCCATTTCAAAACATCTTTCCAAAAGGTTTCTAAAAGCCTAATTCCTCTAGCTACAAAATATAAGTAATTTTCAATTTTATTAAAATCAGGCGTAACAATTTGATCAAAAAGCTGAGACTGCCTGTAAGACAAATAAAACTTATTAATATGTTGATGGGAATATCGGATATAGCTATCTACCCGCTCAGCCATATCCCCTCTTTTTAGAAAATAAGGTTTAGTATAGGCACTCTTAAGGACAATCATAGTAGATCTGACTTCTGCACCTTTTGTAATATATACACGCTCACCATTTCTGGCATCCATGCATCGCATATTTCCAGGCGTATAACTATCAGAGTATGTACTTACAATCTCATCTTTCTCAATCTGATGATCTAACGCATATTTCCTAAAGTGTAAAATAATATCTTTTTCTGCAATAGGTTTTCTTATGTACTCAATATCTGTATTAGCCCTGTAATTATTGATCAATAAAAAAACTTCAGGTGAGATTTTATAATATGAAAGATATCCTTCTCCTATTTCTGGTGGAAAAATAATACGATCGGTGGTTCCTTCTGGATCTAATTGCGATCTATAATAACTTCTAAGCTCATCTATATCAGCAAAATCAAATGAATATCTACGCATAATCCTCTAATTTTAGAAAAACCCTCTCTACTAAAGATTGCCATTTACTACAAAAGTTGCGTATAAATCCTAAAAAATAGTTTGGGGTATAAAAACAACCCCTTTATCAGTTGAAAAAAACCGATAGAGGGGATATCTACTTTATAAAGATAAAAAAATTATTTTATATGACTTATTACGTCATATTTGGTAATGATATGATGTTTACCATTTTCTAAAGCTACCAAAACAGCGGGATTACCATTTTTGATCAACTTAGATATTTCATCAAGTGAAGTTGTAGAATTCACAATTGGGAATGGATCTTTCATTACTTCTTTAATTGGAGTGCTATCCATATTCTTATCATCCAGAAAAGCAGTAAAAAGGGCGCTTTCATCCACTGAACCTACAAAACCATCACTATCTACAACCGGTATTTGAGAAATCTGGAATTTGCGCATACGCTCAATAGCATGTGATACTAATTCTTCTGTTTTAACAGTAACCAAAGGTTTCTCTGAGTGACTCTTTATTAAATCAACTGCTGTAGAAACTTCCTCTTCCAGAAAACCTCTTTCACGCATCCAGTCATCATTAAACATTTTACCCACATATCGACTCCCATGATCGTGGAACAAAATGACCACAACATCATCTTTAGTAAAATTCTCTTTAAGCTGAAGTAATCCCTTTATTGCTGCACCTGCACTATTCCCTAAGAACATTCCTTCTTCTTTTGCTAGCCTTTGAGTATATATCGCAGCATCTTTATCAGTTACTTTTGTAAAGCCGTCAATCACCGAAAAATCTACATTTTTAGGTAAAATATCTTCTCCAATGCCTTCTGTGATATAAGAATAGATCTCGTTTTCATCAAAAATACCCGTTTCATGATATTTCTTAAATACTGAACCATAGGTATCTATTCCCCAGACCTTAATATTAGGGTTCTTTTCTTTTAAGTATTTCCCAACACCAGAAATTGTTCCACCAGTACCCACTCCAACGATAAAGTGAGTTATTTTACCTTCTGTCTGTTTCCAGATTTCGGGTCCTGTACTTTCATAATGCGCAACAGCATTAGAAGGATTATCATATTGATTTACATACCAGGAATTAGGAGTTTCTTCTGCTAATCTTTTTGAAACTGAATAATATGATCTAGGATCATCTGGTTCTACATTGGTGGGGCAAACCATAACTTTGGCTCCCACAGCACGAAGAATATCCATTTTCTCTTTAGATTGCTTATCCGCCATTACACAGATCAACTTATACCCTTTTACAATAGCTACAAGGGCTAATCCCATACCAGTATTACCAGAGGTTCCTTCTATAATAGTACCTCCTGGTTTTAATCGCCCATCCGCTTCTGCATCCTCAATCATTTTTAGTGCCATACGATCTTTTACCGAGTTTCCCGGATTAAAAGTTTCATATTTAGCCAATACCAATGCATCTACATCTTCTACCAAGGTATTTAGCTGCACCAAAGGAGTATTACCAATAGTTTCTAATATATTTTTTGCGTATTCCAATCTTTTAAATTTAGTACTCCTTTACAGGAAATTATAGAATTGCAAAGATACGATGTAGTTTATCGATTGGCAATTTTTGAGAAAGAATAACAATCTACTGAAAACGAATTGCTTTGACCGGAGCTATTTTTGAAATCACATAAGAAGGCACTAACAACATTGTCAAACAAAGTAATAATGTTCCAACATTAAGTAATACTATATAACCAATATCAATATATACCGGAGCAGTACTAACATAATATGTAGAAGGGTTCAATCCGATAACTCCGTAATGCTCCTGAATAAAAAGCAAACCAATACCTATCAGGTTACCCCAGAACAAGCCTATCAGAATTAAATATCCAGCATTGTATAAAAACATTTTTCGAATACTCAGGTCAGACGAGCCCAAAGCTTTTAGAATACCGATCATAGGAACTCTTTCTAATATCAAAACCAGTAATGCGGTAATCATATTAATTCCTGCTACTAAAATAATAATAGCTATAATCCCTATAATATTAAGATCAAAAAGCTTCAACCACTCGAATACCGTACCATATTTTAAAGCTATAGTCTGTGCATCTAAGGTTGATGGAATATTTTCAAAAATCTCCTGACCTTTTTTATCTATTTCGTCAAAATCATCAATAAAAACTTCAAAATTACCAACTTCACCCTCTTTCCATTTATTCATCCTTTGGATATGTCTAATATCTGCAAAAAGAATTTTTTCATCAAATTCCAAAAAACCAGAATTATAAATCCCTACAATTTTAAGAGCTCTAATATTTGGGCGAGAATTTACTGTAGAACTTCTTTTCATAAAGTAAGTCACTGCTTTATCGCCAATTCCTATACCTAATCGGTTAGCGATATGTTCTGACAATAAAACTTCTTGATTTAATTCATTAGAAAAATCAGGTAATCTTCCTTCAACCAAATATTCTTCTATGTAATTCCAATCATAATCTGCTCCAACACCTTTCATTAATACTCCTTCAAAATCAGATTCTGTTCTGATCACACCTACTTTACTTGCAACACCTTGAATATGGGTTACCCCTTCTACATCTTTAAATTCAGGATAAAAATCTTGAGTGGTACTAATAGGTGACCAAGATTCTAGACTATTGTTATTATCAAAACTAGAAATTATCACATGACCGTTAAATGCGGCAACTTTTTCTCTAATTTTACGTTGTAAACCTACACCCGTAGCGACTGTTATCAACATCATAATCATACCAATAGCTATAGCAGCAATGGCAATTTTTATGATTGGAGATGATATGCTACTTTTGTGTTCCTTACCTTTGATAAGGTGTTTAGCAATAAAATATTCGAAATTCAAAGGTGTTATATGGTATTAATTAGAATTATGCTCAAAAATACATTTTTATTCTTTTGTACACTTCTTATTTCTTGTGGAAGTAGTACAAAGATTTTGTCTCAGGATGTCTCATCAAAACAAAAACCTTCTTTACAACAAAATGTTGTACGAGATACTACAAAAATTATTCAACCTATTATTGTTGGTGCAAATCAAACAGATGCATATATACCTCTTCTAGAAGGCAAAAAAGTAGGTGTGGTAAGTAATCAGACCTCTGTAATTTTTAAGTATCCTGATCTTGACCCTATAATTCCAAAAAGTATAGGCAAAAGTTTCTCGCATCAATTTCCAGCATATACTCACCTTGTTGACTCCCTTTTATCCAAAAACATTACTATTCAAAAAGTTTTTGCTCCAGAACACGGTTTTAGAGGAAAAGCCGATGCTGGTGAACTTGTTGCAGATGGAAAAGACATTAAAACAGGACTACCTATTATTTCTTTATATGGTAAAAATAAAAAACCATCTAATGAATCCTTATCAGATATCGAAATTGTAGTTTTTGATATTCAGGATGTAGGAGTTCGGTTCTATACTTATATTTCTACATTGCACTATGTGATGCAGGCTTGCACCGAAAATGATATCCCAATGATCATTCTGGATCGTCCTAATCCAAACGGGAATTATATTGACGGTCCAACTCTGGAAAAGGAACATTCTAGTTTTCTAGGGATGCATCCAATACCATTAGTTCACGGAATAACCATTGGAGAATATGCACAAATGATTAATGGTGAAGGCTGGCTGGGTGATAATCTCACATGTAAAATCACAGTGATCCCTGTCAAAAACTATACTCACGATAGACCTTATAGTCTTCCGATACGACCATCACCAAATTTACCTAATGACAAATCAATAAATTTATACCCAAGCCTTGGTTTTTTTGAAGGAACAACAATTAATGCCGGACGTGGAACTGAAATGCAGTTTCAGATTTTTGGTTCACCGGATTTAACTAAAGAAAAGTTCGATTATTCATACATACCTCAACCTAATTTTGGAGCAAAATACCCTAAACATCAAGGAGAACCGTGTTATGGCAGAGATTTAAGAGATACTCCTTTACAAAGTCGAATACGTCTAGAATGGATAATTGAAGCTTATCATAATATGAAAGACAAAACAAAGTTTTTTAATACCAAATCCTTCACATTACATGCCGGAACCGAAAAGCTTCAAAAACAAATTGAAGAAGGATACAATTCTACCGAAATTAAAAAAACATGGTCAGAAGGGTTGGCAAAATTTAAAATTACAAGAAGTAAATACCTTTTATACCAATAGTTTTTAAGTATTAAAATGAAATACAACAAAGGCTTTTTAGTTATTTTTTTGACACTATTTACATTTTACATGCATTCTCAAGATATCAAAAAAGAAGTTGAAAGATTAAAAACACTTGGTAAAGATTCCTTAGTAAATCTCGCCTGGAATAAGTTCAATCAGAATAAATCGACAAAATATATTATAAACAAATCTGAATTTGATTATACTCGAGTATTAGCAAGTGATAAAAGAGTTATTATTTCTTTCGAAAGAAATGTATTCTATGTCCCATTATACTCTCAATTCTATTATAATCTAAAAGTAGAGTTTCCTTCAGGTAAAATAACCAAAGAAAATATAGAGAGTAATAATCATGGAAAAGATGGTCATTATCACCCAAAAAGCAACTCGGACCTCTTTACTGATGCTTACTTATATATTTTAGATAATGACGCCTCAGAAAATATTTCATTAGTCTTAAGAGCGATTGGTTTAGATCACCTGGACAAAACAAATAACTGGAGCTCTAAAATCACTATTAAAGAGAGAGAACATAGTTTTTGGGTAGAATCTATGGCTGGATCTTATGAAACCGGTGGTGGAAAATCTATTTACGAAGTTGAAAAAGAAACTGGAGAAATGGTAGTAGCCCCTTTAACAGGAGTACATATTATGGCCTCTCCAACCCCTCCTCCAAATGATAATGAAATTAAGGAAACAGAGGAGTTTATAGAAATAAAAAGTTGAGTTAAAAAAACTAAAATTATGCCCTCCTATTACTTTTATGCTCTAATGGAATTAAGGCTTTCATCTTTTCTACGATATTATAAGCCGCCGGACAAATAGCTATGTTCTGCATAGTTAAGTTAGAAATCTGATGAAATTTCTTTCTATCCGTATGCGGGTATTCCCTGCAAGCTTTCGGTCTTACGTCATAGATCAAACAATAATTATCATGAGCAAGAAAAGTACAAGGAGTCTCTTGTAACACAAAATCTCCATCTTCATCTTTCCTAAGATATTGTTCTTCAAACTGATGTGATTTCATTTTCAGATGTTTTGCAATACGGTCAACATCTATATCCGTAAATAATGGACCTGTAGTTTTGCAACAATTTGCACATTCCAGACAATCAGTTTTCTGAAACTCTTTAACATGCAAATTCTTCATAATTATATCCAAATCTTTGGGTGGCTTCTTTTTAAGCTTGGCAAAGTATTTTTTATTCTCTTTCTGTTTATCTTTGGCCAGTTTCGGTAATTGATCTATGAATTCTTGCATAGCAGCAAAATTAACCTATAATGGGTATTTATAAAATCTTTACCTGCAATAATTTAAAGAAAAATATCCGTCAAGTATGAATAAAGACGTCTTTGGAGAGGCTATAAAAGATTATTATAATCAAAACTATAAGGAAGATATTATTGTTCAGGCTCCCGATTTTGATGATGATGTCATACCTATCCCGTATCTATTCAGAAAGTATGATGACATGCCTTTGCTAGAGCAAAAAGCCCTGAATCTTTCCTTCGGAAAAGTTCTGGATGTAGGCTGTGGAGCAGGTAGCCATAGTGTTTATCTTCAAAAAATAAAAAAACTCGATGTCACAGCTATTGATACTTCTAAAGGCGCTATAGATATTTGTAAAAAAAGAGGTGTTCAAAATGCTTTTGAGGAAGATATTTTTAAATTAAAAGATCAGCAATTTGATACTTTATTATTTCTTATGAATGGTAGTGGTATCATAGGTAAACTAGAACAAATCGATCGATTTTTATCTCATACTAAAACATTACTAAAACCTGGTGGTCAAATTTTAATTGATTCTTCAGATATTTCTTATCTCTTTACTGATGAAGATGGAGGATTCTGGGTAGATGCTTCTGCAGGGTATTACGGAGAAATGCAATACAAGTTAAAATATAAAAATCAAGAATCTGATTGGTTTGATTGGTTATATATAGATTATAATACGCTGCAAAATGCTGCAAACGCTAATGGCCTTATTAGTGAATTGGTTTATGAAGGTGATAACTATGATTATCTAGCAAAACTTACCTTGTAAACTGAAAAACCGTAGAAATTCCCTTTTTTAATACACTGGTACAATCTTTGATGATAGAAACAAGTTCTTAATAGATTCACTTTATTAGGTAACAGCTAACTGATTTTTAAAATATACATCTATGCAAATCACCAAATTGCTTGGCATATTGTTGATCAGCTCTATCTTTTTAACGAGTTGTTCTAATGATGACGATAATGATGTTATCGTAAATCCTTTACAAATAAATAACAAACAACCTCTGGGCACTTCTGCTAATGATTTATTAAGCTCTGTAAACTTTAAAAGCTTGACTATAGAAATGGTATCTGTACAGGGGTTTGAACCTACAAATAACGCTGTAGAAAACTTTAAAAGTTTTTTAGAACAACGTCTTTTTAAACCAGATGGTATCACGATTAACCAAAGATCAGTAGCTTCTTCTAATCTCAATCCTTTTACTAATGATGAGATTACACAAATCGAAAACAATACCAGAACAGCATTTAATGTTGGTGATGATATCACTGTTTATATTTATTTTGCCGACGGAAGTAGCGTAAATGATACAGAGACCAATGTTACTTTAGGAACTGCATATCTAAATACATCCATTGTCATTTATGAAAACACTATACGTCGTTTGGGAAACAGACCTAATGGACCTACGGTAACCACCATTGAAACCGCTGCACTTAATCACGAATTTGCTCATCTATTAGGCCTTGTGAATATTGGCACAACATTACAATCATCACACGAGGATCCTGGTTCCAGAGGGCATTGCAATGTAGAAAAATGCCTAATGGAAGCATCCATAGAGTTTGGAAGCGGTATGATGGAAATGCTAGGAAAAGGAGTGCCCGAACTAGATCCATTATGTATTGCAGATCTGCAAGCTAATGGAGGAAGATAATAGTACTTAATATTAAATAATTAATGAAGCATTCAATATTTATTGAATTGATTAGTAAGAGATCATGGAAAACTGTATACTCCTTACCTAATACATCCTACCAAACTAATACACTTTTTCTCCGTTAAGATAGGTCGATTTCACTTTTATATTAGGAATTTTATCTTCTTCAACCTCCATGATATCTTCTTCAAGGATTACAAAATCTGCATATTTACCAATAGAGATACTTCCTTTTTCGAGTTCTTCAAAGTTACTATATGCCGCCCAGATCGTCATTCCTTTTAAAGCTTCTTCACGAGTCAAGGCATCTTCTTTCTGAAAACCTCCTTCAGGATATTGTTTGAGATCCTTTCTGGCTACAGCCGCATAAAAAGTATAAAAAGGACTTACATTTTCTACAGGATAATCCGTTCCTAAAGCTAGTTTACCAGTTTTATTTAATAATTTTTTATATGCATAAGCACCCTTAATACGCTTTTCCCCTAATCGCTCATCCGCCCAGTACATATCACTAGTTGCATGGGTTGGCTGTACACTCATTACCAGGTTATCATCTAAAATCTCAAATTCTTCAGAAGCAACTACTTGTGCATGTTCTACACGCCATCTTCTATCTGATTTATTTTTTAATACTTCATAATATGTATTCATTACTACAGCATTTGCAGAATCTCCTATAGCATGTGTATTCATCTGAAAAGGAGACCCAGCTAATCTTTTTGCTAAATCTTTAAAATCCTTATTACCAATTACCATAGCTCCGTGGTGATTCTCTTTATCTGAATATGGTGCTTTTAACGCAGCTCCTCTAGATCCCAAAGCCCCATCAGCATATACCTTAAAAGAAGATACATTTAGTATTTCAGTTTTGTGAACACCTTTTTCTAAATAATAATCAACATATTCCGGTACATTGCTCACCATTGCATACATCCTGATCTTTAGCTCTTCTTTTTTTTGTAAACTATCTACCAATGCTATTACTTGTGGGCTCAACCCTGCATCATCCACCGTAGTTAATCCATAACTAAAATTTATCCTCTCGGCATCTTTTAGCCCTTGTATTTGTTCATTTATCGTAGGTTTGGGAACGATTGCATTGATCAAACTCATTGGATTATCCACTAAAACACCAGTAAGCTTACCACCTTTTTTAATGATTTCGCCACCAGAAACCTTTGTATCAACAGTAATTTTAGCAAGATCTAACGCCTTTTGATTAACAAGTAATGCATGACCATCTACTCTGGTAACAGCTAAAGGTGTATCTGGAAATAAGCTATCTAGTTTTTCTTTAGTTGGAAATTCTTTCACGTCCCAATCATTCTGATCCCAACCACGACCAGTAATAAAAGATACATTCTTTTCTTTCTGAAAAGCTACAATACGCTCCAATACCTCATCATAACTTTTGGTTCCTACCAGATTTACCTTTTGTTGTTGCAATCCTAAACGATAAAAATGACAATGTGCATCAATCAATCCGGGAACAATTGTTTTTCCTTCTGCATCTAGCGAATCTGAAAACGTATATTTTTTACTAACTTCTTCTAAATTACCAACCGCTACAAACTTATTTTCTTTTATTACAAAAGCCTCTGCACTCGGTTTTGTATCGTCTACGGTATAGACTTTAGCATTAAAAACCAATAAATCAGCTTGTTCTTTAGGTTTTTGGCATGAAATAAAAAGAATGGTACTAATAAGTAAAAAAGAGAGCTTCTGCATAATATAGTTGAGTTTGATTTATGTTTACAAAGCCTAAAAATAGGTATATCAATATTTTATAGAGGTTAAGATTTTCTTAAATACGATATACAATATTTTTATGATGAAATGTATGCAGTTGCCTCAAAAAACAATACTTATATATTAAAATAACACCCCTTCTATGCTTTTTACGAAAACAAAAAGTATGATCCCCCAAACATTTATTACCAAAATAATTTGTGTAACCAAATGGTTACTAGTATATTTGTAACCGATCAGTTACTTATTTTATGAGAAGAGATGTTTTTCAAGCAATTGCCGATCCTGTGAGAAGAGATATTATAACCTTGTTAGCAAACCAAAAGTTAACCGTGAATGAAGTTGCTGAAAAATTTGACATTAGCCGGCCTGCAGTCTCCAAGCATATAAAAATCCTAAAGGAATGTGGAATTATACATATTAATCAACAAGGTAGAGAGCGTTATTGCATCATACAACCTAAAAACCTTATCCCCGCTTTTTTATGGATAGAACAATATCGAAGCTTGTGGGAAGAAAAACTGGATTCTTTTGGGGAATATTTAAATACACTAAAATCAAAAAATAAACAAGATGAGTAAAATTAATGAAATTGACAATCGCACATTAACCTTACAAAAAACATTTGATGCACCAATCCAATTGGTTTGGGAAGCTTGGACTCAACCAGAACATATCGCTAACTGGTGGGGGCCAAAAGGAATGGAAACTAAAGTAATTGAACATAATTTTGAAGTAGGTGGCAGTTGGAAATACGCTATGCAAATGCCCGATGGAAATGAATTTATTGCTGAAGGCATATATTCAGAAATTATTGAGCTCCAAAAAATAGTTACTTCCGCTGATTTTAAACCTATGACCGAAGGTGTTACGCTGCATATTCTTTTGGAGGAAAACGGTGATCAAACTAATTTTACATTTAGTGTTGTTCACGCTACAGAAGAATACTGCAAACAACAAGAGCAGATGGGATTCTACAACGGCTGGGGGTCCACGTTTGATAGACTAGGTGAATATCTTCAAAAGCAATAAACCCAAAACACCATTATCTATAACTTTCACATGTATTAAGAAAATCAGTAAATTTAGCTTAACAAAAAACTGAATACCAATATCATGTTTCAGGATAAAAGTATAAGTTTTCGCATAGCAAATATTAAAGATTTAGCACTTTTACAATATTGGGATACGCAGCAACATGTTATTGATTCTGATCCTGATGATGACTGGAATTGGGAGTATGAACTAAAACGCTTTCCGGAATGGAGAGAGCAACTTATTGCTGAATTAAATGGAAGACCTATTGGTTTTGTTCAGATTATCGATCCAAGAGAAGAAGAATCCCATTATTGGGGTACTATTCCAAAAAATCTTCGTGCAATAGATATCTGGATCGGAGAAAAAGACGATTTAGGAAAGAGATACGGTACTATAATGATGAATTTAGCCATAGAACGTTGTTTTAGAAACAATGATGTGACTGCTATTTTAATAGACCCCTTGGAATCCAATATTAATGCTATTCGATTTTATGAAAAACTTGGATTTAGATTTGTGGAGAAAAGAAGTTTTGGAGATAGTGATTGTATGGTTTATAAATTGAAACGTAAAGATTGGAAACAAAAATGAAAACAATAGCTAGTTGAACCAATAAAACTCAATATAAAATGTGGGAAGAAAAACTAAAAGTATACGATGAACTTGTTAGTAAGTGCACAAGATTTAAAAGAAAAGGCAAAACAATGCCGTATACATCAGCTAATGGATATATGTTCTCTTTATTTAATAAAGCAGGTGAAATAGGTATTAGATTCTCTAAAGAAATTCAGGAAAAGTATATGAAAGAACTGAATACTACGCTCTATAAATCCTATGGCGCAACAATGAAAGGTTATATTTTGATTCCGGATGAAATGCTCAAGGATCTAGATAATGTAGCAAAATACCTGGATGAGAGCTATGACTATGTAATGACATTAGAACCTAAGTAAAAAGCTTTCTAGCTCTTCATCAATATTGTCGCTGATATTTCTCCTTTTCCACTAATTCAATGGCTTTTTTACCATTGTCTATTAAAAATTTAGTTTTCAAGGTTTCTCTATCTTTTATTCTTTGGTAAAACACAATAAAATGTAAATGTGGACCTGTGGCCCAGCCTACATTACCGCTGTAACCGATAAACTGACCTATTTTTATCTTATCCCCAACTTCAACTTCAGCCCCATTTTTTCTAATATGAGTATATTCTGCAAAGGTTCCATCAGAATGATATACAACAATATAATTATTAGACTTTGCACACTCCGGATTGGTACAGCTTTTACTAAAACTCTCTTCAATATCAACTACAATACCATCTCTGGCTGCATAAATTTTAGTCCCCATATCCATCTTAAAATCTAAGGCGTTTTCATTTTGATGTGAGGTAGAACCATTATACCCTTGTGATAACCAATAGGATTTTCCTTTTCCAAAAGGCAAGTAATACTTAAAATTCTTATCATAAGTATCTAAATTATGATTCCCGTAATTATAGGATGTACTGAACCCTAATTTCATAGCTTTTTTTCGATCGACTACACTAAGATCTGTGATCAAATATTTTTTAGTCTTAGCAGGAATAACAAATACCTTATTATTACCATTAGAAGAATTTAAATTTTCTAATCTAAAATCTATTTTTGCCGACACTGGGCAAAACTCGTTATTATCAGCTAAGATTCTAAAGCCATTTTCGGCTTCTTCGTAATACAATTCGAAATTATCCTGAGCAACCAATGTGTTACAAAAAATAAAGAATAATAAAAATGTAAAGTATCTCATTATCAATTTTATTTAGATTCTTACCTCAATAGAAATAACGGTATATAAGGAAACTTGGAACTTAGATCCAAAGCTATTCTTATAAAATCAAAAACTATACCTAAGATAAGGATTTCAAAGAAAACTAATAATTAAACTTATAGGTTATACCTCCTAACACCTGTATACCCTGTACAGGAAAGTTTACCCAACGTTCATAATTTTCTCCGGCTAGGTTGTTTCCTTTTAAGAAAACAGAAAGTTGTTCATTAAATCGATATCCAAGGTTAACGTTAGCATCAAAATAACTATCTAAAGTAATCACAGGTTCGGGAGTTAGTGGCGCAAAGGGAACCGTATTATCAATATCTTTTCTTTCACCCACATAAAATAGTTGTGCACCAGCGAACCATTGATCAGTAATCTGATAATCCAATAGAACAGAACCTTTTACCTCTGGTAAATTCCAGGCTTGTTCTTCGTTATCCAAAGTATAATCAAAATACTCTATGGATGCTCCTAATTTAAACTTTTTAGCAATATTAAAATTTAGTTCTCCATAACCAATCACTGTTTCTACATCATCATATCTGTATGTAAATGAGTTCCCAAAATCAAAGCCTTCTGATTGCGTTGTTGGAATTCTATTATTCACAAACATTGGCTTATCACTTTCTGATGTGTAGCTTCCTCTAAAATTATAACTCACCACATCAGAGATCTTTCCTTTTAACCCTACATATGCATCATATTGATTGTGGGTAGGAGTAAGCCCTATCGTTGGTGATACATAAGGATTGGCGTGAGCAGCATTCCTATAGGTATTTTGTTTCAACTCTCCTTCTAATCCACCATAAGCAATAACTGCTTCATCTAACAACCTATACGAAGCGGTCACTTTTGGATATATAAACAAATCATTATCATCAATCTTACTATTGACACTATAAAACACAGCTGCTCCTAGATTTAAAGTAAGGTTATCTCTTAACACTATCAAACTTGGATTTACCCCCATATTAAGTATACTAAAATCATTAGGAATCTGAAGTACTGGGTTAATGTCACGCTCAAAACTTCCTCCAAGATAATCTACTATAAAATTAGTAGTAATTAATTCATCTCCTATTTCGAACTCAAAAGTTGGTTTTGCTACTACATGATGTTCTACAGAACTTAGTGCATCGCCAAAATATCTATACTTTAATTCTGCTTTTTTGAAGTACAGATCATCAAATTGAAGTTTCCCTCCTATTTTAGCTCCAAAATAATTCTGAGTTGGATCAATAGCATCGATTTGTTCTGGAGTTAATACAGGAATATCCGGCAATCCATACCAATTATATAATTGATGTTCTACTCCTACCTCAATACCATACGTATAGTCTCTAGTTCGTGAGGTATAATTAAGATCTAAAAAAGTATTATAGAATTTATCATCCAATTGTACACCATCAATACCTCCTTGGGATGAATTATGATGAAAATATAATCCTAAGTTATCAGAGCGATTCAGTTGAAAATTACTGTAAAACTCCGCTAAAACTGAAGTGAAATTACCAAAACCTAGAGTCGCATAATTATCATAAATAGGAATCTTTTTAGGACGATCGATATTTGCTGCTCTACCCTTTGCCGGCGAAAAAGTCGAAGCTACCGGAACCGAAAAAATACTATATCGTATTTCCTTTTTCTTTTGGGTAATAGAATCGTCTAAAATTGGAGTAGATTTAATTTTAAAAGCATCACTAATCTCCGGTGTATATGCTTTGACAATTACTACTCGTTCGGTTTCTATGGTTTCTTTTTCCTTTTCTTGTGCAACAACTATATTGCTGATTATTATAAGAAGTAAAAAAAGTATTTCTTTCTGAAAATATCTATGCATAAGATACAAATCGTTTAATAACTAATAAATGGATTACTGATCGGTTTGGATGGATGAATTAGTTTTTGCCTCTTCGGCTTTTATTTTTCTGAGTTCTTCTTTGGCTTCGGTAACAACATCAGGATAATCAGTGAAGTTTTTGATCACGCTTTCTAAAATATAAGTTGCTTGATAAGCATCTTCTAGTCCATAGAAGTTTTTTGCCATCAACACTAAACCTTTAGCACCATATAATTTATATCCTGAATAGTTTTTTGCCAATTGCTGAATAACTTCATTAGAAGCTTTATAACTTCCTTCTTTATTTTTGAAAAATGCATTGTAATACAAAGCTTCTGCAGCCAATTCTCCAGTTGCGATTTTCTCAACCTCAACATATGCTCTTTTGGCTCTTACATCATCAACACTCTGCAATGCTGCTCTAGCGATAAATACTTGTGCGTCACTTTTTACATCATTCTGGATCTTAGGGTTAGCCAATACTTTTTCGGCATACACAATAGTTCTAGCATAATCTATTAATTGATAGTATGACTTCATCAAGTTAGACTGTGCAAAAACGATGTTTTGAGGAAAATCTGCATCTCTTTCTAAGCGTTCCAATACTGGAATTGCTTTTTCGTAATTACGATTCTCTAAATGTATCTGCGACAGCCTAGCCAAAGCCTGTTCTGTATATTCTGTTCGTTCTTGTTTCAAAATATATTCATAATGTGGTATCGTCGCATCTTTATCTCCTTTTTTAAAATATAACTGTGCTAATTGAAAATGACTCTTAAGCGCATGTAATCCATTCGGAAATTCATTAAGATATTTCTCGAAGCCATTAATCGCTCCTGCCTCATTATTTTCTATAAATTGCTTTTCGGCTGCTTCATACGAAGTATTATCAAGGTCTGCATCTGTAACATTCACAAAACTTAACCCTTTTACCCAACTAGAATACTCATCTGTTCTTCCCAGATCCACATAAATTAACCGTGCGGTATTAACTGCTTGTACTGCTTCCTCGCTTCCAGGATATTCAGCAACTACTTTCTTAAACTTAGATAAAGCTCTATTACCCTGATCACTATTATAGTAGATTAAACCTTGCTTTAGTAATGCTTTGGGGACATAAGAACTCCTAGGGACATTCTTAATCAATCTATCATAAGCTTCGATTCCTCTATCTATTTTATTTTCGGCAACATAGGTATCACCTAATGCAAACATAGCATCATCGCGATAGGTAGAACGATCATACATCTTAAGAAACATCTCCAAGTCATTGATCTTTTTATTATTCTTTTTTACAAAACCGTAGCTAATAGCTTTTTGATAATGTGCGTAATCAGAATCTGAACCACCATTTTTAATCGCTTTATTATAGGCTTCCATTGCCGGCCAATATTTACTAGAGATAAAATTACTGTCACCCAATCTCAGGTAAGTATCGGTCACCATAGTTTTATCTATATCTGATTCCTTAGAAAACTTATCAAAATAACTAGCAGCCTGTCCGTATTCTTTTAATTTGAAATACGTATATCCCAAATTGTAATCAATATGTTTATATTCAGTAACTGTTGAAGCTCCCTGGCTACCTTTAAACTGCTTGAAACCAATTAAAGCTTCCTCAAAATTATTTTGCAAATAATCACTTTCTGCTTTCCAATATATTGCCTTGGCAGTAAACTTTGGATCTCGTTGCTGAGTAAGTGATTTATCAAAATATGTTTTTCCTTCTGTATAATTACCTTCATTATACAATTCTATCCCTCGATAAAAAGCCACTTTTTGCAAAATAACCTTATCCTCAAAATCTCGACTGCTTTCCAGCAAATCCATTGCTTCTTTATAGTTTTTAGAAGTGATATAAGAACTTATTAACAGCTCTTTGATCTCGCTTTTGAACTCAGTATTGGGATATGTATCCAAGTAAGATTGGAGTACTTTTGGAGCACTCTCAAACGAATTACCAATATCATAACTTAGTTTTGCATAATTATACAAAGCATCTTCTTTGATTTTAGCTTCAAAATCCATCTCTGAAGCATTCTTAAACGCATTAAGCGCTTGTTGTTTTTGGTCAGTCTTAAGATAAGATTCTGCTAAATGATAATATGCGTTTTGCGCAGTAGCATTTTGACCACCGACAATTTTATTGAATTCGGAAATGGCGCTAGTATAATCACCTTGTTTATAATACGCATAGCCTAATTGGTAATAATCTGTATTATTCCATTTTCCTTTTCGGCCTCGGTATCCCTTTAGATAAGGAATTGCTTTGTCATATTGACCAAGGTTGAAATAACTCTCCCCAATAATTTTATTTAATTCAGATTTTTCTGAAGGTTTCGACTTTGACAACCTACCCACCCCTTCATCAATAGCTTCTTGGAATTTACCTGCTTTAAAGTTCATATCAGCCTGAAAATAAGACAGGTTCTTATTATACTCATCAAGATCTTTTACCTCATCAAATAACTTGGTAGCCTCCTGATAGTTATCACCTTCATAGGCGATAAAACCCAAGTAATATTTCGCTTTAGCTCCGTATTTATCAGATTCCTCTACCCGATTCAGGTATTTTTTAGCTTCATTAAATCGTTGAATCTTAAAATATGCATATCCATTATTAAAATTAAACTTCTCCTTCTCTGCCCTACTCATATTACCCTCATCCACTTTTTCATACCACTTACGAGCATAAGCATATTTACCATTATCAAAATAGTAATTGGCGACATCCAGATAGGCTGCATTTCGTTTAATACTTGTAGGATACTGAACCACAAAATCCTCCATTAATTGATCCGCTCCTTTTTGATTCAACCAAACAGCACAATTAGCTATGTAATAGGTACATTCGGCATCTATATTTTCGTCATCAACGGCATCTCGGACTTTATCAAACAGGTTTTGTGCTGCAAGAAACTGCTTGTTATTGTATAACTCTAATGCTTGGTTATACAGCACTAATTCATTGGTATAAATTGCGGATTGCTGAGCGGATAATTTCGCTAACAGGCTAATCACAAAAAGCATCAAGGTGATGTATTTGTTCATCTGACTAAATTTTACAATCTTAAAAAGTAAATATCGTTTCCCGTGGATAAATTTTGTGTTAAAGATAGCCTAATCTTCATTTTAATAACGAAAGATTTTATCGATAATTACATGAATTTCGATAATACTTCGAAATAAATCCTTTTGATAAAATATTAATCTTTAAAAAAGGTTATCCTAAATAGTAAAGCTGTTTCATTAGTTTTCAATAAAAAACTTTTTACTTTTACTGAAATTAACAAATCCAGATTCTTTTTATGTCTAATATGGTTCTTGAACTCAAAAATGCTTCGATATACCAACGTGAAAACTTGATTTTATCCGACGTTAATGTAGAAGTTAACAAAGGAGATTTTGTGTACCTGATTGGTAAAACTGGTACAGGAAAGAGTAGTTTTATGAAGACATTGTACGGTGATATTCCCTTAGTTGAAGGAGAAGGAAGTATTGTGGATTTTGACCTTAGAACTTTAAAAGAAAATCAAATTCCATTTCTAAGAAGAAAATTAGGCATTGTCTTTCAGGATTTTAAATTATTGAATGACAGAACTGTAAAAGGCAATCTAATGTTTGTTCTAAAAGCTACAGGTTGGACCGATGAAAAGGCAATGGATAGTAAAATTGATGATGTCCTGGATAAAGTAGGAATGAAAACCAAAGATTTTAAATTTCCTTATCAATTATCAGGTGGAGAGCAGCAACGTATTGCAATTGCAAGAGCATTGCTCAATGATCCAGAGCTTATTCTTGCTGATGAACCAACAGGAAACCTAGATCCTCAGACTTCTGTAGAAGTTATGGAAGTACTACAGGATATCAATAAAAATGGAAACACCATCCTTATGGCTACACATGATTATGCTTTATTATTAAAGTATCCATCTAAAACACTAAAATGTGATGGAAATAAGGTTTTTGAGGTAGTACAACGAAAGGGGTAGATTATCTACTAAACAAAAACATTATGCGTCTTATAACTCTTGATGATATCATAGACACCTATGCAAAATCTAAGCAAAGAGGCGTATCTTTTATAGCATCTAAATTTAATTTTAGTGGTATCAAAAGGACCAAGAGTACGTTTAATGAACTAAATACTGTTTCCGCAAATTGGTGGATCATTCCTGAAGTAAAAAAACGTTGGAACCTATTGATTACTGGTGACAAAAACATGGAGTTTGAAGAATTTCTGGTTAAAGAGCTTCTTAAAGACACCAAAGGCTTAAAGATGTTATCGATTGGTAGCGGCATCTGTGATCATGAATTGAAATTTGCAAGTTTTGATAATTTTGAAGAAATATTATGTTTAGATATTAATGAAGTATTGTTTGATGAAGCAAAAAAAATTGCTAATCAAAAAGAACTCAAAAACATAAAATTCAAGCTTCAGAACATTTATGAATACGATTTTCCTGAGAACTACTTCGACATTGTATTTTTTCACCATTCATTGCATCATTTTAAAAACATTGATCAGTTAGTAGGTCAAAAAATTAAGCAAACATTAAAAGAAAAAGGTGTATTGGTAATTGATGAATTTGTAGGACCTAACAGATTACAGTTCCCTAAACATCAAATCAAAGCTGTCAATCAATCATTACAGCTTATACCTAAAAAATATAGAAAACGATATTTATTAAATTTTTATAAAAACAAAATTTATGGATCTGGTGTTTTACGGGTAATTCTTGCAGATCCATCTGAATGTGTTGAGTCAGAAAGTATTATTCCTGCCGTGCATCGTCATCTAAAACCTATTTATGAAACTCCATATGGCGGTAACATTTTGGCAAATACCCTTAAAGATATAGCTCATCATTTTGTTGATCTAGATCCTGAAAAAGAAAAAGTTTTAAAAGAGCTATTTGAATTTGAAAATCAATATCTAAAAGAACACTCATCAGATTTTGTTTTTGGTGTTTACCAAAAAGAGTAGCCCCTGATTAATTTTCTTTATCATTAAGTCCAAGAATACTAAAGAAAAAGCTAGATAAGATAATTTGTGTTCCAAACAGAAATGCCCCTACAGAAATTACTGTTGATTTCTGATCCAAAGCAGAAAACGTAACTGCACCGTCATATACTATAGTAAAGTTTGTATATAAATACACCATTATACCGATTAAAATTAATGTAAATCCTATAAGTAATCCTCGTTCTAAATTAATAACTTTAAATATTGAACCATACCGCTGACTTCTGGGAAGTAAACCATTACTTACTGCAAAAATCTTAGTTAACGCATAAAAAAGAATAAACTGAAAACCAACTAATGACATACCAGAGGCATATAATAATGTTCTGAGATTTAGAAAATCACTGTTCTGATCGAACGGAGTAACTATGAGTATTATCGAACAAATAATCCCAAATAAAAAAAGTATCATTCCAGGAATAAGAAAAAGCCATCTAGGGCTATATAACAGCAAAAATCGTAGATGTCTCCACCCATCTCTCCAAGTTCGTAAATGTGCTTCCCTACTCCTGCCACTAGGAAATACCTTGGTAGGCACCTCAGTTATTTTCAGCTTCTCTAGTTCTGCTTTTACTATTAATTCTGACGCAAATTCCATTCCTGTAGTTGTAAGACTCAATCCTTTATAAGCATCTCTGGCAAACCCTCTTAAACCACAATGAAAATCTCCTATTTTAGAATTAAATAACATTTTACCAATAAAAGTCAGAATAGGATTTCCTACATAACGATGTAAAAAAGACATAGATTTTTTATCTACTCCGCCTAAAAATCTGTTACCCACAACTAATTCATATCCTTCATCAAGCTTTTCAACAAATAAATTCAGGTTTTCGAGATCATGACTATCATCAGAATCACCAATAATAATATATTCACCTACTGCTGCCTCTATTCCTCCTCTCAAAGCACTACCGTATCCTTTTATTGAAATATGGACAATTTTAACTCCTAAATTTTGGGCAATTTCTATAGAACCATCTGTACTTCCATTATCCGCTACTATAATCTCTCCTACAATATTATTTAGCTCTAAAAAGCTTTTTGCCTTATTAATGCAAATCGCTAAAGTTTCTGCCTCATTGAGACAAGGCATGACTATAGATAGCTTAATTTGCATTATGATATTGAGTTTTAAAATATTGATCAACAAACAAAAAGAAAGCAATAAATACTACCCAATCATTATAAAACGTATATCGGTTTCCTGAGCTTGTAGCTATTGCCAAAAAGGCAATATTACTAAAAGTACATAAAAACACAAAAACCAGCATTTTCCCTAGTTTTGAACCATTGTTAACCATGAAATAAATACCTATTCCCAAAATAATAAAATGTAGTAATAAATATTTAGCACTACCTAATGATGATTTTATATTTTGGATATACAGCTTAAACCAGGCTTTAAAGTTATCTAATAGCAAAGGCAAATACATCTTCTGAGTTAAATTATCTGTAGCAATATAACGTTCATTCAAGGGTAATCCCTTTTGCTCATAAAACTTCATCCCATATTCATGAATAGTATGATTACATATATGTGAGTAGTTTTCATGAAATATCGAAAAAGAACTTGTATACTCTAATGTGTTAGCATAGTTATTAGTCCAATTTTGGTCTTCCAATCTTTCTTGAACTTGTTTAAAATATATCTTCTCATCCTTATCACTAAAAAGAGAAACATCTTCCTTATCTGAAACATAAAAAACTGAGGTAATGATACTCGGTCCAATAAATGGTGTAGAAACATAATATCCGTATTCTAAATAATGGAAGCTCTTATCCATGATGTTAGAAACAAAAGGAATTGATAAAAAAATGATTCCTAAAAGAATATGCTTTCTCTTTCGAGTGATAAAAAATAAGTATCCGGATAATAATAAGGCTATGGGAACTAATGATAAAAACTGGCCTCGCACAAAAACTAACAACAGTAGAGTTATTGCAGAGTGAAAAAGGTTTTTTTCTTTATGCTCTATAAATGCATATATACTATTAGCAATAAATATTAGATAGAGAGGATAGCACAGAGCTTCACTCATTATCTTATTTGCGGTAAGATGAAGATATAGAACTGGAGCCAATAAAATCAACACACTCAATACAGAAAATAGTTTCTGAAACTTGAATACATCGTTTAGACAATTATGAAGCATACGAATTCCATATAGATTAAAAATCAACTGGACAATCAGAAGAGGATATTCAAAATAAGAGCTAAATAGTTTTTTAAAAAAAGAAAGAAAAATAATGTATCCAGAAGATCTATTAATTTCCTTAGACAGAAAAGCAGAACTATCTAACTCATAAACCACTCCTCTATACAAAACTAAAAGAATAGTAATTGTATAAATCAACAACTCTATTCGATTCGTGTTTTTAAGTTTATCAATAGTTGACCTAACAATTTGGTTCATAAACACTATCTGTTATTTTTTTTATAAACATGAGGGTTTTCTTTTACTCCTTTTTTAAAAACTTTTCTTAATGCCATTCTTAATCCACTATCAATTTGCAAAACTTTATTTTTAAAATATTGACCGGGTCTTGCCCTAAAAGTAGTGACGTGAAAGCCTTTTTGAGAATCAATTGGTTCTTTTGAAAAATAATAATTAGAAACACAGCATCTTACTGAATCTATTCTCACTTCATTTACAGAATGCCAGGAACGTTTATGGGTAGACATCACAACTAATCTATTAAACTTAGACTCAATTACAAGAGGATCACCTCCTATCCCGTTAGGCCATAATTCTAAATTCCCTCCGTTTTCTAGACTCCATTCCGGAGTAACGTAGTATAGTAAATTTAGAGCTCTCCATAAGTTTCTATCCTTATCGTGCGAATTATCGAGATGTGGATTAAGGTAATTTCCTTCACCCATCATAGAAATCCCACCAGCGTATAGATTATCATCAGGTTGCACTTCTATACAGCCACATATTTTAGATATTACATCAACCACACGATTATCCTGAAATGCATAAATTACCTCCTCTAGCAATGGATGATATTTATTCATTTGAGCAGTGACATATTTAAATTCTCTGATACTTTTCTTTAAATAAACTTCTTCTTTAGAAGGAAAGTTATCGTATATTTTTTTGGCAAGTTCCATGGGTAGAACATTATCCAGAAAAAAATAACCGATATGACTTTTAGAAGCTTCAAACTGATGTTGTAATTCATTAAAACTATGATTCAATGACTCTAAAATCATCTCTGCAATTCGATCTCTATTGTACTGCTTATCTATAAATGACATAGTTTAAAAACAATGATGGAAGCAATATAGTTATTTTCGCTATTTTTGAAGCCTTTTAAGCTATGCTTTCTATACTCATTCCTACATATAATTATGATATTACTCTTTTGGTCAGACAATTGAAAGTCCAATTAGAAAAAGTATCACTTACTTATGAAATTATTGTAGCAGATGATGCGTCTTCACACTCAGAAATAATTAAAAAAAACAAAGGAATTGAAAAGCTTTCTTTTTGTAAGTACATAGGACTCAAAGAAAATATAGGTCGTAGTAAAATTAGAAACCTTCTTACTAAACAAGCCAACCACGATAATTTACTATTTCTGGATGCCGATGTAGTGCCTCTACACGATTCATTTATTCAGGTTTATTTAGATCATCTCCCTTTAGTCACTGATGTTGTCTACGGAGGAATCGTATATCAAGCAAAAAAGCCAAAAAAACAACAAGTACTTCGTTGGAAATATGGTAATAATAGAGAAGCTCTTTCTGTCGAAAAGAGAGTAAAAGAGCCTTATATTTCTTTTCTTACACTTAACTTTTTAATAAAGAAGTCAGTATTTGATAAAGTTACCTTTAACGAAGAAATACCTAATTTAAGATGTGAGGATACTTTATTTGCAATGGAAGCAAAAAAGAACAAGCTTTCTATACATCATATTCATAACCCTATTATACATCTTGGTCTAGAAACTAGTGAAATATTCTTAAAAAAATCACTAGAATCCATTGATGTAAGGAAATCCTTTGTTAAGGAAAAATTACTCTATTCTCATCAAACGAAAATTACTCATTTAGCAAAAAAAATCTACAAATTAAGACTTCACATCTTAGTAGTTTTAGCGTATAGATTGATTGGCTCTTTTCTAAAAAGGAACATTCTTTCTGCAAATCCTTCTATGATTGCTTTCGATTTATATAGATTAGGATATTATTTTGATAGTAAAGAAAGGTAATACTAAAACATATTTTAATTCATTTTAGTTTAAAACGCTTAAAATCAACAAAGTCTCTTATATAATCTTCTTCCATAAATACATTGGAAGCTAAAACTAAACAAACTGATCCCGAAGAAAAGTTTTCTAACTCTCTCCATATTCCAGGAACAATAAGTAAGCCTTTATCTGGTTTATTAAGTGTTATTTTTTGTCGTTCTTTTCCATCATCTAATATTACATCAAAAATACCACTAACTGGAATTAAAAGTTCAAACAAATCTATATGAGCATGCCCTCCTCTTTTTGAGGTACTCGGAACATCGTATAAATAATATACTCGTTTTGTTTCAAAAGGGATCGTCTCTTTTTCAATAACAGCAATATTCCCTCTAGGATCTTGGATTTTAGGGGTTTCAATAATAAAACAGTCTTCAACTGTAGTTTTAGTATTTATTTTATTGGAGGAAGTATTGCTTGCCATTGCGGAATAATATTTTCTATTTTAAATTTTGAAACACTAGACACTGTACCTTCTTTACATTTTTCATAAAAATCGTCATCCTCAACCATTTTATTAAGAGCATCTATGTAATCATTTTCTTTTTTCCAAGGTGTTAATATACCATTTTCACCAGTAACAATGATTTCTGAAGGGCCGGATTTAAAATCTACAGAAACCACTGGGGTACCCATCGCTAATGACTCTACTATAACCATTGGAAAGCCTTCAAAATTACTTGTAAGCGTAGTAAATAATGCATTCTTTACATAAGGAAAGGGGTTGCTTGTAAAATTCATAAAAACTACATGCTTTACAATTCCATAGCTTTCAACCAAATTTATAATCTTCTCTTTATCAACACCATCACCAATAATATATAATTTAATCCCTAATAAAGGTAGTTTTGATTTTGCATATGTTCTTATCAAAAATGAAAAGTCTTTATGCTCATCCACTATTCTACCATAAGCTAAGATATATTTACCCTTTGGCAAGACAACCTGTTCTTTTGATAATTTTTCATATAACTTTTCATCAAATGCATTATAAATACACAACCCTTGATCAAAACCATATTTATCTTCAAAATGTTTAACTGCAGCCTCTGAAACTCCTACTAGTTTATATGTATCCTTATATAAATACCTAGCTAAACTTCTATTTGATGGAAAATATAAAGAGAGTTTATAATTATGTACCATGGCTATTGTTAAAGCCTTATTATATATTGTTTTGTTTACAAATATCTGCTTTAGCCAATTTTGTCTTGATCTTGTATCAATTATATAATCAAAGCTTTTATTTTTAATTATTTTATAAGTGTGTCTTAGTTTTGCTATCCGTCTTAATAAATCATTTTTTAAATTAACCATTTTATCCAAAATGACAACTTCTCCTTTATACTTATATACCACTTCATCTAGCTCGCTGATGATAGTAACATCATAACCTTTATCAGTCAACATAACAGAAAGAATTGCACTTGATCGCTCTGCACCTCCAATTCCTAAAGAAGCCGTAATAATACAAATTTTTGTCTTTTTTTGTTGTGATATCATATGCTTCTGTCAGAACCAAAAAATGATTTATTAAACATTAAAACCAATATTAAAAAATAAAAGACATAATTAAAAAAATGTGCCATAGAAGCTCCCTCAAAACCATATTTCCCAATCAAATAAACACTAGAAAGGTATAAAAAACTCAACGAAAGCACTTCGGTAACAATATATTGCCAGAACATCTTTTTTGCTATTAGTTGATAAGCTATTACTAATGAGGCTATTTTAAAAACATCTCCTGACAATTGCCATATAAAAAGAGGTTCCATTGAAAGAAAATCTTTTGAAAACAACACATTGATAATTAAACCTCTAAACCAATAAATCACTAAAAAAAGAGCTAAAAATACTGGTAAAATTATTTTATAGAAATTAAGCACTTCTAATTTAAATAATTTACTACTTCTGATTTCAGATAATTTTGGAAGCAAGTATATTGTTAACAGTGTAGTAATAAACAGCATATATTGATCACTTATTCTAAGCATTGCTTCCCAATAACCTGCCTCATTAGCTCCTTGGGTATTAATTAATAAATTTCGAATGTTTATTAAAACCCAAGGTAATGCAGTAGCAGATAATAAAGCCATTATAGAGTATGAACCAAACCTTTTAATATACTTTAGAGAGATTCTGTTTACCCAAAGTAGTTTGGTAAAATTCTTTTGATTCATTATGATTACGACAGTAATCAACAGTGATATTGCAGGGTTTAAAACAATCGCTAAAAATGCTCCTTCTAATCTGAACTCCCATATCAAAAGCAAAGTCACACATAACCCTAAAATACTAGTTACTATATTCAATAGTATGAAAACTTTATATTTAGAAAAACCATTAATAATTGCCAAACATAAAGTATTAGCAGAATAGAATGGTAATGCTAAACCTAGCGCCTCAAAAACAAAATTAAAACTGTATTGTTCTCCAAATACTAAATCATTCCAAAAACCTGCATCAAAGTACAACCAACCTGCCAAACTCATTGTTACTACAAAACAAATAAAGTATGCTGTTGAAAGCATACTGATCAACTCTTCTTTACTTGATTTGTTTTCTGATATATACTTTACAACACCGTTATACAGTCCCAATGTTCCGACCGACTGAACTGAAGACAGCATATTACGAAGATTACCTAGTAAAGCCATCCCCTCAGTACCCAAAAGTACAGCGATAACTTTTGCACTAATAAGCCCAGTAACCATCTTAACAAACACCCCAATGGCATTAAAGGAGCTAACTTTTACCAATACATTTTTTCTTATTTTATCAATGTATAATTTCACTATTAGTAATCGTTAAGAGTTTTAATGATCTCTTCAATTTCTGAATCTTTCAACCCAATATTAAGCGGGATGCTTATTACTTCTTCATGTATTCTTTCAGTAATAGGCAAGCAATAGTATGAAAATTCAGCTAACGCTTTTTGCCGATGAGGGGGAATGGGATAATGAATTAAATATCCAATCCCAGAATTGGTCAAATAATCACAGAAATGTTTTCTATTCTTTACTCTAACAACAAAAAGGTGAAAAACATGAGCATCACTGCCGTCCCAGCTTGGAAGTTTTATCTTATCATTCTTAATACAAGAAATATAGAGTTTAGCAATATTTCTGCGTTTTATGTTATCGCCGTCTAAATGTAAGAGTTTCTCGAATAAAAACGCAGCTTGTATTTCGTCCAATCTGGAATTGAAACCAATATATTCATTTTCATACTTAGAAGAAGTTCCATAATTACCCAAACTTCTAACTATTTCTGCCAGATCCTCATTATTGGTAGTAATAGCCCCTCCATCTCCCAAGGCTCCTAAGTTTTTTGTCGGATAAAAACTAAATGCAGAAGCATCACATAGGCTTCCTGACGTATTACCATGTTTGTCCTTTGCTCCATGAGCCTGGGCAGCATCACTTATTACCAAGAATCCTTTTTCTTTTGCCAATGCATTGATGTCTTTCATTGGAGCCAATTGACCATATAAATGTGTAGGAAGAATAACTTTTGTTCTAGGTGAAATACTTTTTTTAATATGATCAATACCGATATTAAATGTCTCTTCATTAGGTTCTATTAAAATAGGTTTTAATCCAGCATGAATAACAGAAAGAATTGTAGCTATATATGTATTAGCCGCTACAATCACCTCATCACCAATATTAATCTTCCCTAACTCCACATACCCTTTTAGGATAAGAGTTAGAGCATCCAAACCATTACCTGTCCCGATACAATATTTTACCCCGCAAAAAGTAGCAAAAGCGTTCTCAAATTTTTCTACAGAATTACCTTTGATATAAATACCAGAATCTAAAAAGCTAGAAAAAATAGCATTGGATTTTTGTTTATATGACTTATTGATTTTTTTAAGATCTAAAAAAGGGATGGATGGTTTCTTATCTGTCATTATTAAACATATCTGATTAGCCCTATTTATCTTTTTAAGCAAGCCTGAATTCGGGAAAGTCCTATTTTTATTATTTAAGGATTAAAAATTACCTTTACAACAAATATATTTCTTTTTATGAAAGGCTATAATAGACTTTTATAGTTTTTATAGAATTTACCGAAAACTAAACGGATGAAAATAATACTTGTTGGGGAATATAGCCGACTTCATAATTCACTAAAGGAAGGGTTGATTAAAAATGGCCACGAAGTATTACTCATTGGAAATGGTGATTCCTTTAAACAATATCCTATAGATATTAATACTGATGCGCGGTTTATAAAAAACAATTTTCTACTTAATAAAGCTAGACATCTCATTCATAAAATCACCAAATTTGATATCGCTGCTATAGAGACTACGATTCGATTCAATCGGTATAAAGAGTTATTGAAAGACAATGATGTTGTACAACTTATAAATGAATCACCTTTTAGTATTGGGTATCATTCCGAAAAAAGGTTATTAAAGTTTCTTTTTGAGAATAACAAAAACGTATTTCTATCGGCATGTGGAGATGATTATAAATCAATTTCTTACTATTTAAAAGACGAGTTAAAATATCATATTCTCACTCCATATTTAGAGAATAAAAACCTATCCAAACGATTTCAATATTCATTACAATATACAACTCCTTTATATAAAAAATTACACGAATATGTATATCACAATGTTAAAGGCGTTATTCCTTCAGATATAGATTACGTATTTCCATTAAAAGACGAACCGTTAGCAAAATCATTAATCCCAAATCCTATAAATACAGATATCATAGCATATAGTCCTATAGAAATTAATGATAAAATTGTAATCTTTCACGGTATCAACAAAGAGGGAGCACTAAAAAAAGGAAACCAATATTTTACCGATGCGTTAGAGATTATTAAGCAAAAATATCCTGAAAAGGTAGAGATCATAACAACTTATAGTCTTCCATACAATGAATATCTAAAACAATACAAAAAAGCACATATTCTTTTAGATCAAGTTTTTGCTTACGATCAAGGATATAATGCCCTAGAAGCTATGGCTGCCGGTAAAGTTGTCTTCACAGGTGCAGAGAAAGAGTTTATGGATCATTATGGATTAAAAGAACCTGTAGCCATTAATGCTCTACCTGACGTTAAAGATATTGCTAAAAATTTAGAGAAACTCATTCTTAATCCTGAAGAAATTGTAGCGATTAGTAAACGTGCTCGAAAATTTATTGAAAAACATCATTACTATATTAAGGTTGCTCAAAAATATATGGATACATGGATGAATTCTTAATCAATTGATTAGTATAATATCTTTTATTTTAAACCTCAAACTAATTTATCATTTAACAAATAAAAATTCTCTGTTTGTATCTCATGATATTGTTGAACAATATTAGTAGCTCCAAAACTTTCTTTCCAATACAACAGACCTGAGCTTATAGATTCAGTATTCGGAACGGTAGATGAACCAAAACTTATATACTTTTTACCCTTATATAATTGTATAATAGTATCAAATAATATATCCAATGCTCCATCATCAGCACGGTCTTCTAATCCGGAGCTATATTGAAAATGAGCTACATTATCAGAAAGAAATAGTAAAGCTCCGGCTTTAACCGCATTGCTGTCATAAGTACAAAATAACTTGATATGATCAGGAAATTTATTTTTGAGCAAACGGATCTCTTCTTTAGTGTGAACTGGAGTAGTTCCAAATCTTTTTTGAAGATTTTTAGTAAGTATATCATCCCAAAAAACATCTATTTCATCAGATTCTTTTACTAAAAGCCCCTTTTTATTGGCCAGTTTTATTGCTCTTTGTCGATTTCTATTAGGCTTAGAAAAAGTATTAGTATTTATAACTGAGTAAATATCCGTTCTATATAATTTAGATTTTAACCAAAACAAAATCAAATCTAATTCTTGTGAAACTAAGTGATATATCATTGGAATCACTTTCAATTTCAGTATGCGAATATTATTTTGGTGTAGCTCCTTTAATAACGCTTCAAAAATTGTTAACTGATTTACAAATTTACTTTTAGCAGATAGTAAGACCCCTCCATAGCTCAACCCCTGATGTGAATACACAATATCTTTGTCAATATTAGCTGGAAAAAGTGCAACCAGCTTTTCTTTATCGAAAACCATTAAAGAATAATCTTCAAATCTATCAGCATGATATTCCATAAAATCTCTATGAAATAAAAAAGTGCCATTTTTTGACTTTTTAACAAAATCATTCCAAAGCTTATAATCCTCTCTTTGGTATTTCCTTATACTATATTTCACAAAAAAAATCTTATTGAAAAGTGAAAATAGTCAAATTGTTTTAGTATCAGGAATTTAAATATTACTTTTATAATATCTAAAACGAGCTCACGCTTGTTTTTTGATAAAAAGGTAATAAAAATTTATACTCATAATTGCCACGTTAGTTATTATTATAGGTAGCGACCAATTGAGTAACACTCCATAAATTACAAAAGCCAAACACCCCACAGAGTTTACTAAACGAAGTTTTTTGATATTTCGCATTAAGAAAGATATAAGTACCATAAATGATGCAAAATATCCAACAATTTCAACGAATAGATTTTGGTCTAAAGACATAGTTTTTGTGTTTTTTGACGATAAATATTGTTTTTTACCGATATTTTAATTGATTTTACAAGTCTTCCGTAAGTATCATTTATTACATTTGCAACGTAAAAATGAAGGAAATTAAGTATTAAGTTACTTTTTATAATACAGCATTGACCCCAAGCCTATAAATGCCCCAAAAATTACCCCAAATTATTAAGAAAAAATCCTGAGGAAACTCGGGATTTTTTATTTCATCTATTCTTCCCAAAGTATATTTTATCACCTATAAAACCTGGACCTCAAACGATAATCATTTACTCATAAACTTAAAGTTTTTATAAAATTCTTTTTTTGAAGCAACTTGGCTTAATTTCTGTAATCTATATAGTAATGAGAATATAGTATTCTTCAAAATTGGTTTAACAATATAAATATCACACTTATGAAATTGTTTTATGGAATTTTAATCGTGGATATAAAGGCATTGAAAAACTTTCTGAAGCAATTGCCTGGCGCAAGTGGTTATGCTATCCGCAAGTAACTTGAATCCTATTCACCATACATAGAAAACATCTTAGGGAAAATTTTCTTGAGTGGGTTTGATTACAAAACAAAATCCCGAGTTTCCTCGGGATTTCTTTTGATAAATATATCCACTAATGTGTTAAACTATTTTATTTCTTTTACGCTCTACTTCTGTTAAAAAAATCTTACGTAGTCTTAAGTGATTCGGTGTTACTTCTACATACTCATCTTTCTGAATATATTCTAAAGCTTCTTCTAACGAGAACTTAATTGCAGGAACAATCTTAGCTTTATCATCAGCTCCTGATGAACGCACATTAGATAATTTTTTAGTCTTCGTAACATTAACCGTCATATCATCCCCACGAGAGTTTTCTCCAATCACCTGACCTTCATAAATATCTTCTCCCGGATCAACAAAGAATTTCCCTCTATCTTGTAGCTTATCAATCGAATATGGAATTGCGGTTCCCTTTTCCATAGAAACCAAAGATCCATTAATACGACCAGGAATATCACCCTTAAGTGGCTGGTATTCTTTAAATCTATGAGCCATAATAGCTTCTCCTGCAGTAGCTGTCAATAGCTGGTTACGTAAACCAATAATCCCACGAGAAGGAATCATAAATTCACAAACCATACGATCTCCTTTAGCTTCCATGCTTAGCATTTCTCCTTTACGCATAGTTACCATTTCTACCGCTTTACCAGAAACGGTTTCCGGAAGATCAATAGTTAATTCCTCAATTGGCTCACATTTTACTCCGTCAACTTCTTTGATGATTACTTGTGGCTGTCCAATCTGTAGTTCATATCCTTCTCGGCGCATAGTTTCGATAAGTACAGATAAATGTAATACTCCTCGACCAAAAACCATAAACTTATCGGCACTATCCGTCTCATTAACTCTAAGTGCTAAGTTTTTCTCTAGTTCTTTCTCTAATCTTTCTTTAATATGTCGAGAAGTTACAAATTTACCATCTTTACCAAAGAATGGCGAATCATTAATGGTAAATAACATACTCATTGTTGGTTCATCTATAGCTATAGTTTTTAAACCTTCTGGATTTTCTATGTCGGCAACAGTATCACCAATTTCGAAACCTTCTAAACCAACTAAAGCACAGATATCACCAGCTTCAACCTTATCCACTTTTCTTCTTCCTAATCCTTCAAAAGTATGAAGCTCTTTGATTTTCGATTTCTTGATAGTTCCGTCACGCTTTACTAAAGAAACTTGCATTCCTTCAGTCAATGTGCCTCTTTGTAAGCGGCCAATAGCTATTCTTCCCGTAAAAGAAGAAAAGTCTAATGATGTAATCAACATCTGAGTAGTACCCTCCTCAATTTTTGGTGAAGGTATGTGTTCTATTACCATATCAAGTAAAGGCTCGATATTATCAGTTTCCTTCTGCCAATCTTCACTCATCCAGTTGTTCTTAGCAGAACCGTATACAGTTGGGAAATCCAATTGCCACTCCTCTGCCCCAAGTTCAAACATTAGATCGAACACCTTTTCATGAACCTCATCCGGTGTACAGTTTTCTTTATCTACTTTATTCACAACCACACAAGGCTTAAGACCAAGATCAATAGCTTTTTGTAATACAAAACGTGTTTGTGGCATTGGTCCTTCAAAAGCATCTACTAATAATAGTACTCCGTCAGCCATATTCAATACACGCTCTACCTCTCCACCAAAATCGGCGTGACCAGGTGTATCGATAATATTAATTTTGGTATCCTTATACGTAACAGAAACGTTCTTAGAAGTAATTGTAATTCCCCTTTCTCTTTCCAGATCATTATTATCAAGAATTAAATCACCTGTATTTTCATTTTCACGAAACAATTGACAATGGTACATAATCTTATCTACCAAAGTAGTTTTACCGTGATCTACGTGAGCAATAATTGCAATATTCTTTATAGCTGTCATAAAACGCTTCTTTTTTAAGGCTGCAAAGGTACGAGTTATTTCTACAGATTTTACATTATTTATATCTTATTTGAAAAGTCTTAAAATCAGCATCATAAACTCTTCATTATATTGCATAATTTGTGACAATAAAACCCCTATCTTTGCCCTTTAAAATAAGCTATTATGCAACTAAAGAACATACCAAATCTAAAACATCTTGAAGCCAACAATTTCTTTCTTTTAACTGGTCCTTGTGCTATCGAAGGAGAAGAAATGGCATTACGAATTGCAGAACAAGTAGTTGAAATTACTTCGAAGTTAAAGATTCCGTATGTATTTAAAGGTTCTTTTAAGAAAGCAAATCGTAGCCGAATTGATAGTTTTACTGGTATCGGAAATGAAAAGGCATTAAAAATTCTTCGTAAAGTTGGAGAAACTTTTGAAGTTCCTACGGTTACCGATATACATGAAAACGAAGATGCTGCATTAGCTGCAGAATATGTAGATATTTTACAGATTCCAGCTTTTTTGGTACGTCAAACTGATTTGGTGGTTGCAGCTGCTAAAACAGGCAAAACTGTAAACCTTAAAAAAGGACAATTTATGAGTCCTGAGGCAATGCAACATGCAGTTAGAAAGGTAAAAGATAGTGGAAACGACAACGCGATGATCACTGATCGTGGAACTATGTTTGGATATCAGGACATGATTGTTGATTTCAGAGGAATACCAACTATGAAACAATACGGGACAACTGTTCTGGATGTGACTCATTCTCTGCAACAACCTAACCAAACTAGCGGAGTAACCGGCGGAAGACCAGATATGATTGAAACTATTGCACGTGCAGGAATAGTAACTGGCGTTGATGGATTATTTATGGAAACACACTTTGACCCTGCTAATGCTAAAAGCGATGGAGCAAATATGCTAGATATTAAACATTTGGAAAAATTATTAAGTAATCTTGTCGCTATTAGACAAACTGTCAATCGGTTATAAACTTTTCATTTCTAAAAGTATACGCTTGCTCCAGGATTTCGATTAACACTTGATCATCTATTTCATCCGGAGTTCTATAACGAAGAGATTTTACATACTTCCTTTTATCGGATTCTAATTTCTCGATATGCTTGGTAAAATACTGGGCTCCCCAGAATCCTACATCGACATATCCTTTGGTTACGTTAAGATAACAGATTGGACTTTTCTCTACATAATAAAACGGAACTCTCCATTTATACAACAGCTCTACTCCAGGAACAGTTGTTTCAACAATTACTTGTAGATGTAACAATATTGACTTAAAAGGTTCCGGTTGTTTAAGAATATATGCTTCTGCTGGATTCATTTGTGAATTTTATCCTTTAGTGATTGCAAGATATTTATTACCTTTTTAATCCAGAAGAAATTGCTTGATAAAGTGGACAGAAAACTAAAACATCTCGAATTGATTCAAAACATCATTAATAGAATGAATTCGAGTTCTTTTATCATTAAAGGCTGGAGTATTACATTGGTATCTGGGTTATTTGCCCTTTCAATAACATATGGAAATATACCCCTGATCATTGCGTCCCTTTTTGTTCTTTTAATTTTCTGGATTATGGATGGTTTTTATATTTCCAGAGAGAGAATGTTTCGCGATCTTTATGAAGATGTTGCAACTAAAAATGAAGATCAGATTGACTTTAAAATGATGATAAATCATTATTACAAAGGTAATAGAACTTGGTTTGCAAGCATTTTTTCAAAAACTTTACTACCCTTTTACCTCCCTATATTACTAGGATTAGTTACTATTTATATTGTAACTCGATAATTAATCTTATATAGAAAAATTAATAAATTTTGCACAATTCAATATTTTAATTTTACTTTGCATTTCAAAGTACTTTTAAAATGAGCACAGAAGAATACTTAAAAGATATCACTGAGATTAAAGATATGATGAACAAATCGTCACGTTTTTTCTCTCTTAGTGGGTTATCAGGAATTATGGCCGGAATTTATGCTTTAATTGGGGCAGCAATAGCATATTACCTAGTAAGCATTAGTGGTAGAGAATACTTGATTCTTGACGGAAAAATATTTAACTATATTCTTTTAGATTTAACACTAATAGCTTTATTAAGTGTACTAACCGCAATTTATTTAAGTCATAGAAAGGCTAAAAAGAACAATGAAACGCTATGGAATACAGCATCTAGAAGGTTGATTTCTGCATTTCTAATTCCATTAGTAACTGGTGGTATATTTATTGCCATCAAAATCTTTAATAACCATTACGGTCTTACTGGGTCATTAATGCTAATCTTTTATGGATTAGCTTTGGTTAATGCCTCTAAATATACAATTGGTAATGTAAAATACTTAGGGTATATAGAAATCATATTGGGTTTGATTTGTTCTATGTTTCCTACCTATGGGTTTTGGTTTTGGGTAGCTGGATTTGGAGTAATGCATATCATATACGGAAGTTTGATATACTTTAATCACGATAGATAAGCAATGAACTCAATCACATTACCATATCACCTGCTTATTCCTTCGGTTATAAGTTTAACTATATTGATTTTGTTAGTCAGTAAGAGGAAATATTTTGATAAGAAATACAAAAAAAGTTTATGGATATATAGCCTAATCTTTTTTGTAATATATAGTTTTATGGTTGGTAAAAATACTTTTGATGATATCTATTATCAATGGAATCTTAATCAATATGACCTCAACCAAGATGGTTTTTTTACCGGTGATGAAGTTACAGAAGAATTTAGAATAGCATTGAAGCTTTTAACACAAGACACAAGTAGAAATTTTTCCTTTATTACCGGAGCTATTTTTTCGCTCTTAGTATCAACACCAATATATTTTATGAGTTTGATAATTGAAAAGGTGAAAAGTAGTAATTACATTCATTGTAATCCAAAGAATTTTAATATTTAATAAAGAGATTTTTCTGCTTATGCGGAAACAAGAATGAAAAATATAATAGGTAATATAAACAAAGCATTTGATCATCGAATCCGGTTAGGTATTATGTCGGTATTGATGGTGAATGAGCATGCTGATTTTAAAATGCTAAAAGAATTACTTGGTGCTACTGATGGAAACCTTGCAAGCCATACTAAAGCGTTAGAAAAAGAAGAATATATCGTGGTAGAAAAATCATTTATCGGTAGAAAACCCAATACACGTTACAGTGCCACAAAAAAAGGTCGTGAAGCTTTTAAAAAACACGTAGAAGCTATTGAAAAACTATTAAAACAATAGTCATATTTTTTTTGATTATTTACTTTGAATTTCAAAGTACTTTTAAAAACACAAAATGAGAGCATTTATTTTAGAAACAATATATGAATGGAGCAAGATCCCTTATCAGAAATGGTTCAAGAAAAACACACCTTGGGATATCTCTTTAAAAACTTTACTGCAATATCCTAAAGAAAGCTTAGGATTTCACTTGGGTTGTTTTTTACTAAAACATGATTTTAGCCCACAACCTAAACTGGAAAATCATGATGTATTCCATGTATTAACTGACATAGGGATCTCAGTTCCGGAAGAGGTTGCTATGCAATATTATCTTTTGGGGAATGGGAAACGAAGCCTATATCTACTATCTGTAATTTTCTTAGGCACACTACTCTACCCTGATAAATTAAAATTATTTAGAAAAGCATATCGTACAGGAAAAGCAGCTTATACTTTTCACCAGCTGGATTATCAAAAATTATTACACAAAGACATTCAAATATTACAAACTACATTTTTAATATCACCATTATGGAAATAAGACAAACCATTAACAAAAAAGCTTTAATACTAGCGACAATAAGTTTTCTTTTAGGAACATTAATTCTATTGCTCTATCTGGTTTTTGGATCAGAAGCCTTTCTGGTGGGAGGATTGTTTTATGTCCTCATAGCATTAGTAATTAATGGAATCACATTCATCGGTATCATTGCTAATGCTATTATCAATTATCAATACTATAAAGAAAATCTGACAACCATTCTACTTTTCTCAATCAATATTCCGGTAGCAATTGGCTATGTATTCCTGGTTATGAACAATCCATTTTTAACTAATTCTTATTAAATGAATACGATCTATAAACAATTACCTTTTATTAAGGGTTTCGCAGCAGCTTTAGCATTCAGTTTTATCCTATTATTTATTAGAATTATAAAAACAGATTCAATATTTTTTATGTTTCTGGTATGGAATCTATTTCTAGCATGTATCCCATATGGAATTACTTTTTTATTGAGTATAAAAAAAGTCAACAAAATTCTATTTTGGTTAGGTTTTGTGATATGGCTGGCATTTTTACCCAATTCACCATACATACTTACCGACTTGCAACATATAAGATTAAGCACTTTAACATCTGTTTGGTTTGATGTACTACTGATCTTATCATTCGCTATTAATGGTTTGATCATTGGTTTTGCTTCTCTACAGTTAATGCAAAATTTACTCAGAGAACGGTTTTCTATAAAAATTACAAATTTTATAACCTACATAACCTTACTCCTGTGTGGTTTCGGAATTTACCTGGGTAGGGTATTACGATGGAACAGTTGGGATATACTACAGGATCCAATTGGTATTCTATCTGACATCCTCAAAAGAATTCTGTTTCCGATAGAACATCTCAACACTTGGGCATTTACTATAGGTTTTGGTGGATTTCTAATCATTACTTATCACCTTATTCAATATCATCAAGAAAAAAAATAATTCAAACACTATAAATCTTACATATCATGGATACACAACCGCAAAAAAAGTCATTTGGGCAATGGATAAAAACCTCCATAACCGTTCGTATGTTAATGGTAGGAATACTAATTCTAGTATTATTAATTCCATTATCGTATATCAAAAACCTAATACAAGAACGATCTTTTAGACAAGAAGAAGTGGTTAGCGAAATCAATCAAAAATGGGGAAACCAAGTTTTGTTATATGGTCCAGTTCTAAAAATCCCTTATCAAATTCATCATCCAAAAAAGATTTGGGATGAAAAGACTAAAGGATATATTACAGAGGATAAAATCACCGTACACTATTCTTATTTTTTTCCTAACACCTTAGATATTAATGCCAATATTGAATCCGAAACTTTAAAAAGAGGCATCTATGAATCGGTAGTATACACTTCTGACATGAATATCAAGGGAGCTTTTACAGCACCAAATTTTGAAATGCAAGATATCAAAACCGAAGATATCTTATGGAACAAAGCTACCGTAATCATCAATTCTACCAACTCCAAGGGAATCAAAAGCAATCTGGAATTACAATTAGGATCAGAAAAATATCCACTACGATCTCGATACTCAAAGAACTCATACACCAATACCTTAGAAACAAAATTTCTAAAGGAAGTATCAATTCCTAAAGAGAATTCTATAGATTTCAGTTTACATCTTAAAATAAACGGAAGTGAGCAACTACGATTCATCCCGGTAGGCCGTGAAACAAACGTATCCATGACTTCGAACTGGTCATCCCCAAGTTTTAATGGCAATTACCTACCGGACACTAAAACCAAGCAAATTACCAAAGATGGTTTTAAAGCAGATTGGAAAATATTGGAAATTAATAGAGAATTCGAACAAGAATTTTTTGGTGAGTTACCCGAGATCACTTCTTCCGCTTTTGGTGTTAAGTTACTTATCCCTGTGGATGAATACCAAAAGAGTGAGCGTGCCACTAAATATGGATACCTGGTTATTGCTTTAACTTTTCTGGTATTCTTTTTAATCCAAAGTATTAGTAAAATTCATATTCACCCATTTCAATACCTGATGATTGGACTGGCACTGACGATGTTTTATACACTTCTGATTTCTATATCTGAGCATTCTAGTTTTTTACACGCTTATGGTATTGCAGGTGTTTCCGTAGTTATACTCATTTCTATGTACTCTAAAGCAATCCTAAAAAGTTTCAAGTTCATGGGATTCATCGCAGCTTCTTTAGCGGCTTTGTATGCTTTTATTTTTGTGATCATTCAACTAGAAAATTATGCTTTACTAGTGGGTAGTATAGGGTTGTTCTTAATTCTTGGAACCATTATGATGGTATCTCGTAAGATTGATTGGGGAAATTATTAGGTTGTTAGCCACAATTATTTAAAAAATCATTCAGTTATAATCAAAAAACATAAAATGTTGAAAAAAATATTGTCATTACTGTTTTTCACCGTATTTCTATTTCCAAAATACGGTATTGCTCAGGAGAAAAAAATAACTACAGGAAGTAAAAACGGAACACTCATAGCCATAGGAGGAGGGAAAATTGGTGATACCGACATTATGAAAGAATTTCGTAATCTGACTGGTGGAGATTCTGCTAAAATAGTTGTAATTCCAACTGCTTTTGTTAGAAATAACCAAATTGATACGACGTTGCTAAAAACAAATTTTAAAAAATACGGTATCCCCAATTTTACTATTTTACATACCAGTGATCCTGCAAAGGCCAATACAGATGATTTTGTTAAGCCCATTAAAGAGGCTACAGGTATCTTTTTTACTGGCGGCAGACATTGGCGAATTGCAGATAGTTATTTAAACACTAAAGTACAAGAAGAATTATTTAAGTTGTTAGACAGAGGAGGTGTAATTGCAGGATCCTCTGCAGGTGCAACTATCCAAGGTTCTTATTTAGCAAGAGGAGACACTAAAAACAATCAAATTATGATGGGAGATCATGAAGTTGGATTCGGATTTATCTCAAATATTACAATTGATCAACACGTTTTAACCAGAAATAGACAATTTGACATGTTTACAATTCTTAAGAATAAACCTGAGCTATTAGGTGTAGGAATTGATGAGAGCACAGCTATTATTGTCAAAGGAGATATTCTCGAAGTTATTGGAAAAAGTTATGTTCTTATCTATGACCAATCATTCTGGTCTATCGAGGTATCTAACCTGTATACAGGTTCTGCTAAAAAGAATTTACCTAATAAAGATCAATTATTCTATTTTCTTAAAAATGGGGATAAATATAATTTAAGAGAAAGAAAAGTAATTTGGGAATAAATATAAATGCTTAAACGTAGTGCATCACCTCGTAAAATAATTTCAAAACCCGCTGTAATTTAATTGAAAAAAGGAGTGCTTCAGATTTTTGAAGCACTCCTTTTTTATATATTTTTAGTCTTTAAAATAATTTTAATGAAAAAAAACATTTGTTTATCTCTCGTTGCAGTCGCTACAGTCTTTTTGTTTTCTTGTAAAACTGAATCTAAAAACGAAAAAATAGTTACTCAAGAAGTTTCCTTTAAAAAGGAAGGAGAACTGACATTATATAGCGTAAAAGACTCTGTTACGAATACGATTACAAAACTAGATATCGAAATTGCTGATAATGAATACGAAATCCAGACGGGTTTGATGTATAGAAAGTCAATGCAAAATGATCGAGGTATGCTATTTATATTTCCAGAAGATGCTCCTCGTTCCTTCTATATGAAGAATACTGAGTTTTCTCTGGACATTATATTCATTAATTCTAAAAACAAAGTGGTAAGCATCCAAAAGAATGCAAAACCTCTTAATGAAAGCTCTTTACCCTCTGAAGCTCCTGCACAATATGTTTTAGAAGTAAATGCAGGTCAGACTGACAAATGGAATCTTAAAACCGGGGATTCTATTGCTTTTATTAAAAAGTAAGCACAACGATTTAGTTAAAATAAAAAATCCGTACATCAAGGTGCACGGATTTTTTATTTATATCCACAAAGAATTACTTCTTAATTACTCTTCGGTCTTCTTTTCTTTTAAACCTACTTTACTTACCGTATCATGCATAATTGGTGTAGCGATAAATAGAGACGAATACGTACCCACTAATACACCAATGATTAATGAGAACATAAACCCTCTTAATGGCACAGCAAAGATAAAAATTGCTACCAATACTAATAAAGTAGTCAATGAGGTGTTTAGCGTACGGCTTAAGGTACTATTTAATGCTCCATTAACATTTTTACTTAGTGGCCAAGTTGTATGCTCCTGGAAGAATTCACGAATTCTATCAAATACTACCACGGTATCATTCAGAGAGTAACCAATTACTGTAAGTATAGCAGCGATAAATGCCTGGTCGATCTCCATATTAAATGGCATAAACTTCCAGGTTAATGAGAATACACCAAGTACTACTAATACATCATGGAATACAGCGGCTACTGCACCTAAACTAAACTGCCATCTTCTAAATCGGAATAAGATATACAAGAATACCACAATCAAAGATCCTAATACAGACCAGAATGCTGCTTTTTGGATATCATCCGCAATCGTAGGACCTACTTTCATAGAAGACATTATACCCACTTGTTTATCCTCATCTCCATCAGAGAATTGCTCATATGTTAAGCTATCCGTTAGGTAAGGCTTCAAAGCTTCATATAATTTCTTAGAAATTTCAGCATCTACTTCTGCACCTGTTTCATTCACCTTATATTTAGTCGTAATCTTTAACTGATTGTTTGCTCCAAGAGTTTTTGCTTGTGCACTTTCAAACACGGCTACAAGATCTTTTTCTACCGCCGTAGGAACAACATCTTTAGCAAAACGAACAGTATAAGTTCTACCTCCAACAAAATCAACACCATAATCTAAGCTATTTGTGAACAAAGAACCAATACCTGCAATTATGATAACTCCTGAAATAACGTAAGATATTTTACGCTTCTTTAAGAAATCAATATTTACATTTTTAAACAAATTCTTAGTAGCTCCCGTAGAGAAAGCTAATTCTTTACCATTTTTACCATATCCATCAATAAACAATCTAGTGATAAAAATTGCAGTAAATAGAGAGGTTAAAATACCAATTAATAAAGTTGTTGCAAAACCTTTAACCGGACCAGTACCAATCACTAATAAGATTAAACCAGTAAGGCCTGTTGTAATGTTAGCATCCAGAATTGAAGATAAAGCATTTCTAAATCCGTCTTTGATCGCATCTACCTGAGATTTACCTTTGGCTAATTCTTCTCGAATCCTCTCAAAGATAAGTACGTTTGCATCCACAGACATACCAATCGTTAATACAATACCAGCGATACCAGGAAGTGTTAATACTGCTCTAAGACCAGCCAATACTCCAAATATAAACAAGATATTTACTACCAACGCAACATCCGCAAAAGCACCTGCTTTACCATAATAGAAAATCATCCAGATCAAGATCAATACTAACGCTATTGCAAAAGACATAATACCACTATCGATCGCTTCTTGACCAAGGGATGGACCAACAATCTCACTTTGAATAATATCTGCAGAAGCTGGTAACTTACCCGCTCTTAATACATTTGCTAAATCTTTTCCTTCTTCTATAGTAAAGTCTCCTGAAATTTCACTTCTTCCTCCACTAATTGGACCTGAAGATACACCTGGAGCAGAATATACTATGTTATCAAGTACAATTGCAATCTGGCTTCTTTGGTTATAAGCACGCTCGGTCATTTCTTCCCATTTCTTAGCACCTTTACCATCCATCTGCATAGTAACCACTACATTATTAGTCTGATCAAAAGTTTGAGCAGCATCAGTGATAACTCCACCACTTAATTCAGGTTCATTATCTCTATTACCCTTAAGTGCATAAAAATCTACTACCTCAACATCTTTTTTACCTTTGCTCCAAGCAAATTTAGTATATCTGACACTTTGTGGAAGTAATGCTCTAATATCAGATCTTCTGAAAAACGCACCTAACTGAGCGGTATCTTTAACATTAGCAGAGAACAATGCTCCCGGTACTAATGGAAAACTAATCAAATCATTAATTGGATTTACTTGTGCTTCTACTTCTGCAGAATCTACAGCGTCTTCTAACAAATCTTCTATAGCTGCATCTGCATCAGTTTTAGTTGTATCTACTTGCGCTGAATCTGCTACTTTTTCAGTATTCTCCTCTACTTCACTTTTTAATTCTTCTACTTCTTTTGGAGCGTTCTTTGCTTCAAGTTCTTGCTTTAACAACTGATTTGCTGCTCCAATAAAAGTACCTAATTCCTGAGAAGTTTCTACATCCCAAAATTCTAACTGAGCCGTACTCTGTAATAATTTCTGTACACGATCTACATCTTCAGCTCCAGGTAATTCTACTAAGATACGTCCAGATTCTCCTAAACGCTGAATATTTGGCTGTGTAACACCGAATTTATCGATACGTTTACGTAATACCTCGAATGCAGAGGTTACAGACTCATCTATTTTCTTTCTTAAAACAGGCTTAACCTGGTCGTTAGTCATATCATAAGTGATATCATCACTTAAGTTTTTATTCGCAAAAATATCCGGCGAAGCTAATTTTGCATCTGGAATTTTCTCAAACTCTGAAAAGAAATCCTCCAAATATGTATTCTGGCTATCTTTTTGTAATTCATCGGTAGCTAGCAAAGCCTGATTGAATGAAGGGTCTTTAGATTTATTAGCTAAACCTTTTAAAATATCTTTTACGGATATCTGAAGAATTACATTGATCCCTCCTCTAAGGTCAAGACCTTTGTTAAGCTCCCACTCTTTTGCTTCATTATAGGTAATACCGGCAAAAATTTCTTCTTTTCCTATGGAATCTAAAAACACACCTTGTGCAGTTTCTCTTAATTTAGAGTCTCCGGCTTCTGGATATTTTTGTTGTGCATATACTTCTGCTTCTTTCTCTTTTGTGTAAGTTAGATACGTAAACGATAATTGGTAAACACATACCAAACCGAATAAAATCGCAAATACCCTAACAAGTCCTTTATTTTGCATTATTTATTTATTTTGGTCAAACCTGGTTAAACGAATACCTATCGAACTCACGCAGAATTTGACAATTGTTTTTAATTATTTACTATGTACTTTTGCTATATCATAACATTGATATAAGCTACATCTAAAAGTTAAAATGATTTTTCAAGAGTTATAAACTACTCTGCTTAACTTTTAAAAATCTGATTAGATTTTTGGAATTTCTTAAAAGCTATGAATTCCAATTAAGAAATTGGTCCGGCTCTTACTTCTGGAATGTTATGAAAAGTGTTATCTATTGCAATTGCAATATTTGTATTTACTTTTTCGGCTACTTTTACAAGCCGGTCTATATTCTGGACATTAATTCCGGAAACAAAACTATTTAGATTATAGGAGGAATCCCCGTCTTGTTCTATGTTTATTTCTAAAACATATTTACCATTAAAGTCAGCATCAAAATCTGTGCTTTTTTGGATTTCATAAACATCAAGGTTGTAATCTCTTGAATCTTCTTTCTTTTTAGGAAATGAGTCATTTTCACCATTTTGATCATAAAATATATGGCTGAGCTCAACATTGCCCTCTTCAGAAAGTATACCTTTTATATAATCTACGTCCTCTTCACTATAATATGTGATTTTGAGCTTACCGTCTTTTAATCCTTTTGATATCCTAGTGTTTTTTACCCCTATAGATTGTAACTGTCTTTTTACAACAGCAATCGCATTTTGGGCTTCTAGAGAGGTAACTTCAACATCAACAAATTCTAATACAATTTCCTGATTAGGTACAACAGTTTGTTGCTGAATAACAACAAGGGCTGCAAGTGCAGAAATTAAAATTCTGAAGTACCATTTTTTCTTCATGCGGCAAATATAAAAAAATTAAAACTGCATTTCTAAAGTCTTTAGATAAATATCTAGTGTAATCCCTTTAATATTATAAATCATTCAAAGAAGAATAACTTAAAATTCTTGCTTTAAATAACAAAAGCTGCAATAAAGCAGCTTTTATTATAAATATTATCTGGATCAAGAAGTATTACAACTCCAATAATCCATTGGTTTTCTTAACGCCTTCTGCACTTTCGGCAAGTTTCGCTTTTTCAGCATCGCTAAGTTCAATTTCTACTATTTTTTCAATACCATTTTTGCCTAATACAACAGGTGCACCGATACATAAATCATTTAATCCATACTCTCCTTCTAACAAAGTAGAACATGGGAATATTTTCTTCTGATCACAAGCGATTGCCTGAACTAATCCAGACACAGCTGCTCCGGGAGCATACCAAGCAGATGTTCCAAGAAGTTTAGTTAAAGTAGCTCCACCAACTTTAGTATCGGCAGCTACTTGCTCTAAACGATCATCAGAAATAAATTCTGAAACCGGCACACTATTTCGGGTTGCCAATCTTGTTAGCGGCACCATACCTTTATCGCTATGTCCACCAATTACCATTCCATCTACATCAGAGATTGGAGCACCTAAAGCTTCTGCTAATCTGTACTTAAAACGTGCACTATCTAATGCTCCTCCCATACCAATGATTCTATTTTTAGGAAGATCAGTTGTTTTATGCACTAGATAAGTCATCGTATCCATAGGATTACTCACCACAATGATAATTGCATTTGGAGAATGCTCTATTAAACTAGAAGACACGGTTTTTACGATTCCTGCATTGATACCAATCAATTCTTCACGAGTCATACCTGGTTTACGAGGTATTCCAGAAGTTATCACAGCAATATCACTTCCTGCAGTTTTAGAATAATCTCCTGTAGTTCCTGTTATTTTGGTATCAAAACCGTTTAAAGAAGCTGTTTGCATTAGATCCATCGCTTTCCCCTCTGCATATCCTTCTTTGATATCTAACAACACTACTTCTGAAGCAAAATCCTTAATGGCAATATATTCGGCACAACTGGCACCTACTGCTCCTGCTCCTACTACTGTAACTTTCATTGTATATATTTTATGATTGAAATTAAATTTATTTGCTTCGCGAAAATACGAATTCTTTAACGATTTCTTTTCTCAAAAAAAGGTTAATTACTGATAAATGATATTGGTCATAATTCCGGTAAAAATCATTCTTTTTCTCATAGAAAAAGGTTCGTAAAATTACGAACCTTATAATAAATCATAATTTAATATTATCAACCAAAATTTATGAATGTGACCCTAAAAAATTATTGAATCACTAATTCGCCACTATACATCTTTGTAGAGGTTTCAATATTAAAAATATAGATTCCTGATCTTAAACCTTGGATTATGGTTTGATCTGATGCTACTCTCATTTTTCTAACTTCTTTTCCGGAAATATCAAACAAAGTAAAAATAAAACCTTCGTCAATATTGCTAAATCTAAGTGCATTTCCGTTTACAATAGGATTCGGGTATAACTCGAATTTTTCATCTTGCACTTCCACCTCATCTGTACTTAAAATTTGTCCGATTCCGTTAAAAAATTGGCTAAAAGAAGTAATATCCGGATTGGAATAGGTTACTGATTGTGCCCCAATGTCAAAAGCAGTTCCTGAAGCTACTTCTCCAGCACTCCAGGTTCCTGATGTATCATCATTGCTATTACGTTTAAAAAGCTTGAGTTCTGATGGATCTGTAATCGATGAAATATCTCCTACTCCTGTAAACTCGATGTTATTTAATACATCAAAAGTAGTATTGGTTCCGTAATTATTAATCACCCAATAAGTATCGCTAATTACAGTCGTAATTGGGTTTGTATCGGGAGCAGCATTGAGTTTTGTCACTACGACCTCTCCATTAGGAACTGTTCCTGAAGCAAAGTCTATACTAACTCCAGCGCCTGCAAAATCCTTAACTCCAGAAGAATTAACCTCCATTTTTGCTGATGTTCCGATACCTACAGGAGCGGTAGAACCTAAAAACTCAGGAGTTCTTCTTAAAATAAGATCTCTACTCGATTTTTTATCATAAATCTTAGATCCGTCAATTAATTGATTAAACTGCCAATATGCCCGAAGATTGGGATCAGACATATCTGTCTGAATTAAATGTCGCTGTAGCCTTATTTCGTCCTCTGTTAGGGCTCTATCCCAAACTTTGAGCTCATCAATAAACCCACGAAAAACACGATACCATAATCCCGCATGATTACCAACATAATAATTATCCATATTAAATGGATTACTATTAGAATTCGATTTTGCTGCTTTTTGTTCATTTACATATAACGTAATCTCAGTTGGTGTGGTTACCATAGCTACATAATTCCATTCTCCAGGGTTTACAAAAAGTCCTGGATTCCATTGCCACTGACTTCCCTTATAATGAATTTGCAACTCATTAGAGGTTCTTATATTAAGTGCTATGTTACCACCATTTGTATTATCTTTTGAAGAAAAAATAGCCGCAGCTCCTTGTTGAGTAACATCATCAGGTTTAATCCAAGCGGTCATGGTAAAATGAGTAACATTATCTAATCCAAAATCTTCTCCCTGTAAATATTCATCATTAAAATTATTGGTAGATGTGGTATACATTGCATTTCCGATATCTGCAACTGCGGTAGTACATAAATCTTCCTCAAATTCTATCATATTTACTACAGTTTTAGTATCCGAATTACCCCCTACATCTGTTACGGTTAGGGTAACATCATAAGTACCAGGAATATCATATCTCACAATAGGGTTTCTTATCGTAGCATCAGAAACATAACTCGCACCAGGAAAACTCCATAACCAACTTGCCCCCTGATGTTTTAACACCGAAAAATCTTCAAACTGAATATCATCTCTTGAACAATAATATTTTTTATTAAGTGTAATAGGTTGGGCAATGGGTTTTGAATCTTCATATAAATTACTTTCTAACATTCCGTAATTATAAGTTGCCGCCCTTATTTTTCCATCTCTGTAAAATGGAATGAGTTTATTAAAATTTCTTCTTCCCGGTAAACCATCTCCAAATTCTATCCAATCCGTCATACTATCATTTCGATAATACACATCCCTATAGGTTACAGCATAAACCCCACCTTCAGTTCCATCCTGAATAATCAAGTGTCGTACAGAACGATCTAGTGTTGATGTCGTGAGATTTGTCCAACTTACGCCTCCATCTATAGATTTAAAAACCTTGTTTCCGTTTGACCAATCATTACCATAAGAAACATACACTTCATTTTCATCATCTGTAGCTACCTGTAGTTCTACATACGAATTACTTCCTGGACCTGCCAATTCTGTCCAGGTAGCACCTCCATCTACAGATTTCCATAGTTTAGTAGCAGAGCTGGGCAAATATTGTACTACATATATATAATCAGGATTTGCTCTGGGGATTTCTATATCTGTAACTTTATGTTCGATATCTGTACCAAATTCATATATCATATTATAAGTAGCACCCCCATCTACTGTCTTCCATAATTTATTATCCCTCCCTAAATATTGTGTGTTTGCATATCTGGGGTCACTTACTACTTCACTTCTTTTAGCTAAGCTATAAATTTCTTGATTAGGATATTTGGATACATTAACAATTGCGTTTGTAACAGGGTCCGTAAAATTTTCGGGTATTACCTTATCACTAATATCACTAAAGCTAGCTATATTATTTGCAGGGTTCATATATCCTGTCGGGGCTTCTCCACCGCCTAAAGCAATAAATCTTCCATTGGCATAATTAGGTTTATATACAGCATTACCATTATGATAGCGCCCTCCAACCACAATATCCTCATTCCACCCTTGACCAAATCCCCAATATTCGGTTCCGTCTATTCCGGTCATTTTACTATCTATATAATCAAAATTAGGATCATACAAGTCTAATCCTCCATCAGAAGCTACCCAAACATCATTTCCATTAATCTCTATTTCTTGTATATCCGGATGACGATAGTGATCCCCGCATCCATCACATTGATAACCACCCCATCTGGTAAAAGTTTTCGCTCCGTCTTCTGATTTAAAAAGATTCAACAGTCCTACTAAAAATCTATCGGGATCCGTATCCGAAACATCAATAGCCGCATTATAAAATCCTTGATCATAATTACCACCACCAATTCCAAAACAAGACATACACCAATCGTCTGTTGCATTATAAGGTCCTCCGGGATCATTATCAGCATTACCATCACCATCACCATCATACGGCAACACCCAAGTTTCTCCCGCATCACTACTCATATAAATCCCTTGAAAATTTACATCCTCTGCATATGAATCATCATTTCCTAATAACAAAACATACAGCCTATTAGGGTCTGCAATTGTCACTCCAATCCTGGCACCACCTGCACTTACCGCAACATCTCCTGTCGGGCTGTACCACCCGGATGTTTTTGCTGCAAAGGAAGTTCCACTATCTATTGACTTCCATATTTCAACAATATTTTTAGTTGAATTTGTTCGCGCTACAAAAATGGTATTGTTATCATCTGTTTTTCGTTCTATATCCCAACACCTCTCTCCAGATAGAATATGACTCCAGGTACTACCCCCATCTATACTTTTGTATAAACCAAGCCCCCCAGCTGTAATAATCTCCTGACTATTGTCTGGATTAATTGATATATCCGTAATCCGTAATCCCGAAATATTATGGATCTCTGACCAACTACCCCCTTGATTAGTGGATTTATATAACGAATTGGAATTAGCGATATAAAAAATCTGATCACTATTAGGATCAATCGCTACGGCACCAATTCCTCTAGAACCAAATAATAACTCATTAGCAGTTAACGTCCAACTTTCTGCCTTATCGGTAGAAAAATAAACAGTTCCTGTTTCAGTTCCGGCAATAAGCACATTAGTATTACTCTGAGATTGATCAATGGCATATATATTAGAATGTCGAGACTGTTTTCTAGAGCCTGTGGATTGGTAGGTATCAAAAGGCCCCATTCTTGTCCAATTGGCCACTAGTTTATTATTTTTTATTCGAGATTTTTTAGGAGCATTCGCTTTCTTAAGTATTTTTTCTTCAGTTACAGATGGGATATAGATACTTCCATCTTCTTTTACATATTGATTGGAGTACACCATTCGCATGAAATGCTTATAATTCTGTGTATGCACATTTTTTACCAAAGGTTTGTCATGATAATATCTCTCATAAGCTAAAGCAATTTTTTCGACATTTGGGTTTTCGCTATACATTAGCTCAACCCATTCTGGTGAATCTGATGTTAGCGTAGGTATTGATTTGAATAGTTTAGGATACTTAGGCGATACAACAATCACATCATTTTGACCTAGCAAAATGCTATAATTAAAGACAAATGCGATAATTAGTGTCCAGTGTATTTTTTTGTTCATAGCAGTGAATTTTATATACAATGTGATTACTAAAGTTACAAAAAAAAGCGGAAATTTCCGCTTAAAAATCACATCTAAACACTACTAAACCGTTATTAACAAGTAATAAATAGTTGTTTACAAGTAAATTAAAATCCTACTTTCATTCCTAAGGTAAGGTTTTGATAATTCTGAAGAGAATAATCTAAATTAGCTCTAAAAACTCCATATTGAACCTTAGCTCCAATTGTTGCTTTAACACCATTTGTCTTATTTCTTACGCTAATAGGATTGGTAATTATATCTGAAGCAAATGGCCCATTCTGGATCTGATATGTACCCAATACGTCTGCATCTGTAGAGCCAAAATAATATCCAATACCTCCATAGAAATTAATTACAGGTAATTTTGTAGATAAGATACCAGATATCACCCAGGAATTAGAGTTTAATTTTACTTCCTGACCACTACCTCCAATACCACTTTCGGCATTGAGATCATAAAACCCCTTAACATTAGTATACCCTAATAAACCAGAAATCCTTAAAGGAAATCTCTTTAAGCTAAAAATCCAATCCGTAATTTCATGTTGTAAAGCTGCTCCGTACAGCTGTATTTTTGCATTATCTCTAACTTTAAGTTTTGGCAAAAAACGTAACTTTATTTCTGTACTCTTTATCAGTCCCATTGACCCCTGAATAAATCCTCCCGGAATTGAATTAAGTGCAGATCCTCCAATACCATTAGGTAGAGTTACCTGAAACTCCGAAATCTGTCCTGGGTTAATAGTTACAGAAATACCATTTTGATTTTGCCCTAATGCGTTAGGAACATTTTCTGCTGTTCCTAAATTAGGATCTGTAAAAACAAGATCTACATAATCCCGGGTATTTAATAAAAATGTTTGCTTTTCCTCTCTTACAAAAGATAAATTACCTACGACACCTATTTCAAAATGAAATAGTTTTTTGACTTTAGCAGTATTATACCAACCATTAGACATATTATTAACAAGAGATTCTCCTCCAGCAGCAAAATAATCCTGGCTATAGCGTTGGGCATTAACAATACCTATTTCTAGAATACGGTCAATATCCGTCTGAGAAAATGATAAATGGCTAACAAGTAATACTAATAAAAGAATTAGTTTTTTCATAAGATTTGGGCTTAATAGGCAATGCAATATAAAAAAAATCCGCTATACCCAAGTATAACGGACTTTAATAAAGAATCTTATATTTTGTTAGGCATCAATATTAGCATATACCGCATTTTTCTCTATAAACTCTCTGCGAGGAGGTACTTCATCACCCATCAACATAGAAAAGATACGATCTGCTTCGGTTAAATTATCGATACTAACTTGTCTTAGTGTTCTATATTCAGGATTCATAGTTGTATCCCACAATTGTTCTGCATTCATCTCTCCAAGACCTTTATATCTTTGGATTTTGGAATTTTCTCCAAACTGCTGTACAATTTGATCTCGCTGATCGTCATTCCAAGCATACTGTTTCTTAGCACCTTTCTTTACTAAATAAAGTGGTGGTGCAGCAATATAAATATGTCCTGCCTCAATCAATTCTTTCATATATCGAAAGAAGAATGTCAAAATTAATGTCGAAATGTGACTACCATCTACATCCGCATCACACATAATTACAATCTTATGGTATCTTAATTTAGAAAGATTTAATGCTTTACTATCTTCTTCAGTTCCAATAGTGACACCAAGAGCCGTAAAAATATTTTTTATCTCTTCATTTTCAAAAACCTTATGATGCATGGCTTTTTCTACATTCAAGATCTTTCCACGAAGGGGAAGAATTGCCTGAAACATACGATCTCTTCCTTGTTTAGCAGTTCCACCTGCAGAATCTCCCTCAACCAGAAATACTTCACATAATGCAGGATCTTGCTCTGAACAATCAGATAATTTACCAGGAAGCCCACCAATACTCATTACGGTTTTACGTTGCACCATCTCACGTGCCTTCTTAGCAGCATGACGTGCCTGAGCAGCCAAAATTACTTTTTCGACTATTGTTTTAGCATCACTTGGGTTTTCTTCAAGATAGTTTTCTAACATTTCAGAAACTGCCTGAGATACCGCAGATGTTACCTCTCGGTTACCTAATTTAGTTTTAGTCTGTCCTTCGAATTGCGGTTCTGCAACTTTTACAGAAACAATAGCCGTTAATCCTTCGCGAAAATCATCTCCCGCTATTTCGAATTTCAACTTATCTAACATTCCTGATGAATCTGCATACTTCTTTAGTGTCGAAGTCAATCCTCTTCTAAACCCAGAAAGATGCGTACCTCCTTCATGAGTATTGATATTATTAACATAAGAATGTAAATTCTCTGCATATGAGTCATTATAAATCATCGCAACTTCTACGGGAATATCATTCTTCTCTCCTTCCATAGAAATTACATCACCAATAATTGCACTACGGCTTGTATCCAGGAATCTCACAAATTCTTTTAAACCTTCTTCAGAATGAAATACTTCTGAAACATAATTTCCATCATCATCTTTATGACGCATATCCGTCAGGGTAATCGTAATCCCCTTATTTAAATATGCTAATTCACGCATACGACTAGCCAACGTATCATAATTATATTCTGTAGTCTGCTGAAAAATAGAAGTATCCGGTTTAAAGGTTACAATTGTACCATTAAAATCAGTGTCCCCTGTAGACTTTACAGGATACAACGGTTTACCTCTCTCATATTCCTGCTCCCATACTTTACCATCTTTATGAACAATGGCATGTAAATGATCTGATAATGCATTTACACAAGAAACCCCAACCCCGTGAAGTCCTCCTGATACTTTATAAGAATCTTTATCAAATTTTCCTCCTGCCCCGATCTTAGTCATTACAACCTCTAAAGCAGAAACACCTTCTTTTTTATGAATTCCTACCGGAATACCTCGACCATTATCTTTGGTTGTGATAGAATTATCTTCGTTAATGGTAACATCGATAGTATCACAATGACCAGCAAGCGCCTCATCTATAGAATTATCTACTACCTCATACACTAAATGATGTAACCCTCTTACACCAACATCTCCAATATACATCGACGGACGCATACGCACATGTTCCATCCCTTCCAATGCCTGAATACTATCGGCTGAATACTTATTTTTGTTTGCTTCTTCGCTCATAAACCAGCTTTATTTTTATGATAATTTTGGTTAACGAACAAAGATAAAAAAACAGTAAAAGGATAAAAGGATTTTATTGAAGATGATTTAAAGAGTTATCAACAATTAGTTAAGAATAACACTATAAAAAGAAAAAACGCTCTTAAAAGTGATAAAAACAAGCTTAAAAACGATTTAAGAATATCATAACATTTTATTATTTGACAATTTCTGCATCACAAGTCTTTAAAAATGAGCTGTATAATATTCATACACTAGGAACAACAACTATTCAAAACAATTTCTAATTAATATTCAAAAAATTATATACACAGATATCACTTTAACCCATATTATAACCTACACTAATACTCTTATTTACTAGTAAAATCATAAAATCAAAGAGATAAGGATTCAAAAAGTTTACCAATAAACCTATAAAAAAGATGTATAAAGTACATCATACCGAATTGCAAAACAAAATAAATCTATACGCATACTAGTCCAGATATTACGAATACTCAATCATTAACATGAATTAAGAGTTTTTAAAATACTTTTAACTTATAAAATTGTAATAACAGTGACAACAAGTTAGTTATCACCTTGGAAAAAACAAACTCAAATTTTAAAAAATGAAAACTAAAAATCTTTTTAATTTAGTAAAAGTAACTACATTAAGTCTTGGGCTTTTTATCACTTCCTGTACTAATGAAAGTTTTGAAGAAAGTCCGGAAAATCTGGAAACTCCTCAACTTGTAGAAAAATATTTCAAAGGAACTCTTATAGAAGTTGAAGAACTTGAAAACGGAATGTTTAAATGGGGGGATGTGGAATTTAATCCAGAGCAATTACAAGACGAAAAAACTATCTATGACTCAAACCAAACCCCAGGTGAAATCGATGCCAAGCTTGGGCTTGCTTCCGGAGTTAGAAAATGGAGAGACAACACCATTGTTTATGTATTAGATCGTAGCCTTACTAGCAATCAACGTGATGTTACTTTTAAAGCCATGGAGGAATGGACTTCCAAAACCAATATAAAGTTTAAAGAAAGAACTAATGAACGTTCTTATGTAACTATTCTTAATAATGGTGACCAATGTAATTGTGCTTCTGCGAGTTTAGGAGACAATGGTTCTAGAGGTAGAATCAACATGGGAGTAAGAACTGGAGTTGGAGTAATGACTCATGAAATTGGACACACTCTAGGTTATCTACATGAACAAAACCGTAGTGACCGAGATCAATTTGTTGATATTTTTCCTGAAAACATTCAGAATGGCGCTATAAGCCAATTCAGAGTAGATAACAACTCAGTAAACCCGGGTCCTTTTGATGTTAGGTCTATCATGATTTATAGTAGTTTTACTTTCAGTAAAAACCGTCAACCCGTAATGCTAGAGAAAAATGGTGATCGTATACCGTTTAGAAGTGTATTATCTGCCGGTGATATTGCTGGGACCAATAAGCTGTACCCTGCAGGAGATGGCGGTGGTGGAGATACCGACACTTGCGAAGGGATTGATGAATGGGTAAGCGGTAGACAATACCAAGTTGGTGACAGAGTAACGTATAGAGGAAAATTATACGAAAGAGATTTCTCCTCGTGGAATCTAATTAAAGAATGTGACACCACTAACCCGCCTGCAGATATTTGTGACGGAGTAGCTGAATATAATAGATTTACAAGATACAATCCTGGTGACAAAGTAACTTATCGAGGTTTCTTATACGAATTACAAAGTAATAGAAGATGGTCTAATCAAGGGCGATGCGGAAATTAAGTCAAGTATCTTAATAACTTGACAGAACAAAACGGAAGGCTTTAGTATATCTAAGGCCTTTTTTGTTTTTATAAACTAAACATAAAACAAAAACCCTAAGGACTATCCTCAGGGCTTTCACATCTCAATTAACTCAACTTACAGCTATGCTCTAGCCGCATGTTATTATTATGACTCAACTTGCTCTAACTTGTATGCGTCATCATGTACATTTGCTACTGCTCTACCACTTGGATCATTCATGTTTTTAAATGCCTCATCCCACTCTAAAGCTATCTTTGTGCTACATGCTACAGAAGCTTCCTGTGGCACACTTAGCGCTGCGGCATCACTAGGAAAATGCCCCTCGAAAATAGAACGGTAATAAAATTCTTCTTTGTTTTGCGGTGTTTGAATAGGAAACCTAAAATGTGCGTTAGCCATTTGTTCATCTGTCACCTCTTGTTCAACTACTTCTTTTAGCGTATCAATCCAGCTATACCCTACTCCATCAGAGAACTGTTCTTTTTGCCTCCAGGCAACACTTTCGGGAAGATATGACTCAAATGCTTTACGAATTACCCATTTTTCCATACGTTCTCCATTAATCATTTTGTCTTGAGGATTGATTCTCATAGCAACATCCATAAACTCCTTATCCAAAAATGGTACTCGACCTTCAATACCCCAAGCAGCAAGAGATTTATTAGCTCGTAAACAATCATACATATGTAGCTTGTCTAATTTACGAACGGTCTCCTCATGGAATTCCTGAGCATTTGGTGCTTTATGAAAATATAAATACCCACCAAAAATCTCATCGGCACCTTCTCCTGATAATACCATCTTTACACCCATAGATTTTATCACCCTCGCCATCAAATACATAGGAGTAGAAGCTCTGATCGTAGTAATATCATATGTTTCCAGATTATAGATCACATCTTTAATAGCATCCAGACCTTCTTGGATTGTAAATTTGATTTCATGATGAACCGTGCCTATATGATCGGCTACTTTCTGTGCAGCAGCCAAATCCGGAGACCCTTCTAACCCAACAGAAAAAGAATGTAATTGTGGCCACCAAGCCTCTTTAGTATCATTTGATTCTACTCGCTTATCAGCATATTTTTTTGCAATTGCAGAGGTAACTGAAGAATCCAGCCCTCCAGACAACAACACTCCATAAGGAACATCTGACATTAATTGTCTATGAACTGCCGCTTCTAAAGCATCTCTTACCTCATCAATACTAGTTTGATTTTCTTTAACAGCATTATAATCAGACCAATCTCTTACATACCATTTTTTCAACTCTCCTTCTTCACTACTCAAATAATGCCCTGGTAGAAACAATTCTATTTTTGTACAAACACCTTCTAGAGCTTTTAATTCTGAAGCTGTATAGAACGTTCCATTTTGATCCCAACCCATATATAAAGGAATAATTCCCATATGATCTCTAGCAATCAAATAAGAATCTTTTTCTACATCGTATAATGCAAATGCAAAAATCCCATTAAGTTCATCTATAAAATCAGCACCTTTCTCCTGATACAATGCTAGAATTACTTCACAATCAGACTCTGTCTGAAAGTTATATTTTCCTTCAAACTGCTTACGAAGTTCTCTATGGTTATAGATCTCACCATTGGCAGCTAATATTATTTTTTTATCCTCACTAAATAATGGCTGCTTACCAGATACCGGGTCAACAATTGCCAAACGTTCATGAGCTAAAATAGCTTTGTCATCTGCATAAATCCCACTCCAATCCGGACCTCTGTGTCTAATCTTCTTAGACATTTCTAATAATTGAGGTCTTAACACCTCTGCATCTTGCTTTAAATCAAAAGCACAAACAATTCCACACATAATCTTTTCTTTTTCTATTAATTGAGTGGTCAAATATCATTTTATAGTTACAAATTAAAAACCATAAACCCGTTATACATTTCATTTTGAAATCAAAAAACAACAAAAACAATATTTATTGAAACTAAAAACCCTTAATATCCCCTTTTTACTATCAAACTGTTATTTACAACTTTTAACAGAATTTATAGACCTGATTAACATTTACCATGTAAGATCAAGAATATCTTTACGTCAGTAAATAGAAATCAAAATCAGTATTATGAAAAAATCACTCTTATTAGTTGCTATTATGTTTTTAGGTGCGTTATCAACTGCAAACGCCCAGAAATTTACCGGATTACAAAAAAGTCCAACCGATATTACGTATGCAAAAGCGGATAGAAGTGCCAAACCAGAAATCAAAGTTGTATACAGTAGACCACAGAAAAAAGGTAGAGACATATTTGGAAAGCTCGTAAAATATGACAAAGTATGGAGAACCGGTGCTGATGAAGCAACCGAGATAAAGCTTTTTAAGGACATGAAAATGGGAGACAAAACCATTAAAGCGGGAACATATAGTCTTTATACCATACCTGGAGAAAAAGAATGGACTGTTATCCTGAACTCTGATCTGGATAGCTGGGGAGCTTATTCTTATGATGAAGGAAAAGATGTGGCCAGGATTAAAGTTCCTGCATCATCGGGGGATGCTTTAGAAGTATTCTCTATAGCTTTTAAGAAAGTAGATAAAGGTTATCATATGGTTATGGGATGGGACAAGACTCGTATTGAAGTTCCTTTCTATATGTAAAACATAATATCACACCAAGAAAAAACCGGTGATTGACTAGATCTACCGGTTTTTTCTTTTTTATTAAATTTCCCTAAATAAACTTATTCCAAGAAAAAGGAATAATTTGTTCTCACCCTATCTATGGATTGCGTTACTAGACGCTCCAGGTAATTCTTTTAGAAAGTCCATGACAACTCTAAAAGTTAATCTAAATTTTGTGTAAAATAGCCCCATAATTTTTATTTACATTAATATTAAACAAATATAACACCTAGACATCCTGATGTCAATATTATTACTTCAATTTTAGATAAAACTTTAGGTATTCTCGATAACCAACACAAAAAAACACCCTATTATAATACCTACGTTTTTGAAAGATTATTACTACAAGTAAAAACATTTACTTACAATACAATTTTCAATTTAAAATTCGACTCCTATCTATGGATTGCATGACTGCAAGCCGATGGTAATTGTCTCAAAAAACTCTTCAACGCCTTAATATCTATCGTCAATATACCGTAAAAAAACTTCATAATTAATTGATTTTTAAATTGTTATACAAATATATGGTAGAGGGCATTTTCGATGAAAATAATTAACACTTTTAGATAATTATTTTAGATATAAAATAATTTACAAACGACACTTGGCACAAAAACCCATTTACGATGTTAAATTTTGAAGAATTATCTTACACTAAGATCTGTTATTTATGGGGTTTTGTCCCCCCATGAGCATAAAACCCTAACTTCAAACAGCTTCCCAAAAACAAAAAAATAAGTTAAAAACACCAATTACAAGTTCAATTATCACTTAGTATCCTATGATAATCACATTCTTTACAAGAAATAATAAAACAAAAAAGAGACTACCGAGTATTTTGGGGAAGTCTCTTATTATAAATTAAATCTGTAATAAATTTCAAAAATATCCTAAAACTAGTCTTATTTACGAATTGCGTAACCAGAAGCTTCAGGAAGATCTTTTAAGAACTCAATCATTACTTTAAAATTAAGCCCAAGAATAGAGTAAATTTGATTCATATGATACAATTAAGTGATTAATTGGTATTAAATTTATTAAATCGTTGTAAAATATTCAAGATAATTATTAAAAAGATTTTAACTTTTTGGTAAAGCATCAATTTAATAAGACAACGGTAAATAAATGTTAAAATTCCTGTTAATAAATATTAAAATTTCCTACAAAAAATAAGAGATTATCATTATCTGATAATCTCTTATTTCTTACTTATCATATGATTAAGTAAAGTACAAAATTCTAACTACACATAAAATTTAGTATTATCGGTGTATGGCATAACTGCATGCACCTGGTAAGTCTTTTAAAAAGTGAAGTATAACTTTAAAATTTAATCCTAAATTTGAGTAAAACTGTTTCATAGCGTATTCATTTTTAATTAGTTATGTAAATTTAACAAGTTTGCTTGCTACAGTAAAACAAAAGTTAATTCAAAATGAATAATTTCGACAAAATGTTTAAAAAAAAGGTAAAGCTTATATTTAAACTAAAAAAACTAATCTAATTTGAAGAAATTTACTACAAAAATAACTCAATCTATAGGGGGTTTTCCCCTAGTATTACGGTTAAACCATAAACCCTTAACAATCAATTACTTGTAATTATATCCAAAAAAGTTAGAAACCGTAAATTAAAAAAGTTTTTTATGGAATATTTAAGTATTTATGAGTCTGAAGAGAGACTTTCCATTTTGGGTTTTTCATCACATAATCTACTATTAAAGGAATCATTTTTTCACGAACACTCCATTCCGGCTGTAAATACAATATACAGTCCTCAGAAACTTTGGTTGCTTGTTCCTCTGCAAATTCAAAATCGCTCTTATTATATACGATACATTTTAGCTCGTCTGCTTTATGATAGGCTTCTTCTTTAGGAAGTTTAACTTTTTTAGGAGATAGGCAAATCCAATCCCAATCTCCTGTTAAGGGATAAGCTCCAGAAGTTTCTATATGTGTTTTAGCGCCTTTAGTTTTTAAACCTGTAGTTAGTAAAGTCATATCCCATGTAAGAGGTTCTCCACCAGTTACTACAACCACATCACTGTACTGCAAAGCATTATTAACAATCACATCAGTATCAGTTGGAGGATGCAAATCTGCATTCCAACTTTCTTTTACATCACACCAATGACATCCAACATCGCATCCCCCTATTCTAACAAAATAAGCTGCTGTCCCTTTATGATATCCTTCTCCCTGGATGGTATAAAACTCTTCCATAAGTGGAAGCATCTTACCTTCATCTACCAATTTCTGTATACTTTTTTGCATAAGGGTGCAAAGGTACACAACAATACTTAATTTAAAAGAAAATCGTCCTTAATGAATACTATAGTATAATTAGCTTTTGACGGCTACACACTCAATCTCAATTTTGGCACCTACTGCTAAACCTTTTGCAGCAAAAGTGGTCCTAGCAGGTTTTTGAGGAAAATATGTTTTATACACTTCGTTAAAGGCCGCAAAATCTTCAATATCTGATAATATCACTGTGCACTTAACAACATCATTCATATCCATATCATGATGTTCTAAAACTACTTTTATATTTTCCAAAGTTTGTTTGGTTTCGGCAGTGATCCCACCTTCTACTAATTTTCTTGTAGTCTGATTCATGCCTACCTGTCCCGCTAGAAAGTATAAATCTCCAACCTGAACAATATCAGAAAAAGGAGCATTTTCTTTTTTGGGTTCATGGGTTTTATGAAAAATAGGGTCAGCTTGCTTCGTTTGGCAACCAATTAAAGAAAAACTAATTACAATAAGGATAAAGAATCTTTTCATGTGAAAAAAATTAAAAGTTGATATTTACCATTGCATTAAAATTAAAGTATATTTCTTCAATAGAATTATTAAGATTCCTATTTTTATCAAAATTTACATCTACTATGAGTGATAATCAAGCGTTCTTTGATCATATAAATAAAGGATATACTACCAAAGGTGATTTTATTACCCTTGGAGCTGCAATACATAATGAAGAAACTATTACTAATGCCCATGTAAAAGTTCCCCTAAAAACATTAAATAGACACGGACTTATTGCGGGAGCAACTGGTACTGGTAAGACTAAAACATTGCAAGTACTTGCAGAAAACCTAAGCGAGAAAGGTATACCTGTATTACTTATGGATATCAAAGGTGACCTTAGTGGAATTGCAGCAGCAAGTCCCGGTCATCCTAAAATTGATGAACGTCATGAAAAAATAGGTATTCCGTTTGAAGCTAAAGATTTTCCGGTAGAAATACTATCGCTTTCAGAGCAAAATGGTGTAAGACTTAGAGCCACTGTAAGTGAATTCGGGCCAGTACTTTTATCAAGAATCCTGGATGTAACAGAAACTCAAGCGGGAATTATTTCTATTATCTTCAAATATTGTGATGATAATAAATTACCTCTTTTAGACCTAAAAGATTTAAAAAAGGTTTTACAATTCTCAACACGAGAAGGTAAGAAAGAACTAGAAAAAGATTATGGCCGCATATCTACAGCATCTACTGGTGCTATTCTTCGTAAAATAATTGAATTAGAGCAACAAGGTGGTGATATCTTTTTTGGAGAAAGATCCTTTGACCCACAAGACTTATGCAGAGTAGATGATGATGGCAGAGGCTTTATCAACATTATAAGACTGACAGATATACAAGATAGACCTAAACTATTCTCTACTTTTATGCTTAGTCTACTTGCAGAGATTTATGGAACTTTCCCTGAACAAGGTGATAGTGGACGTCCTGAACTAGTAATTTTCTTAGACGAAGCTCACCTTATTTTTAAAGAAGCTTCTAATGCATTAATGGGACAGATAGAAAGTATAGTTAAATTAATTCGTTCTAAAGGTGTAGGATTATACTTTGTAACCCAAAACCCAACTGATGTTCCGGATGGGATACTGGGTCAGTTAGGACTTAAAGTTCAGCACGCATTAAGAGCCTTTACAGCAAAGGATCGTAAAGCTATCAAACTTACTGCAGAGAATTATCCAATTTCTGAATACTATGATACAAAACAAGTACTTACTTCTCTAGGTATTGGTGAGGCTCTGGTTACCGCACTTGATGAAAAAGGACGCCCTACCCCACTTGCAGCAACTATGCTAAGAGCTCCAATGAGTAGAATGGATGTTTTAACCGATACCGAACTAAAAGCTTTACTTAAAAAATCAAATCTTACTTCAAAATACAATGAAGACATTGACAGAGAGAGTGCTTATGAAATTTTAAATGAAAAAATTGAAAAGGCTGAAGCTGAAGAAGCAAAAGCTGCTGCCAAAAAGGAAAGAGAAAAACTAAATAAAAGTTCGTCCAGATCTCGTTCCAGTAGCAGAAGAGCCAGTACAACTGAAAAAGCCATTGTAAAGGTATTGACCAGTGCTACTTTTATTAGAGGAGCATTAGGAGTCTTAAATAAGTTATTAAAATAATTTACGTTTAAGTATTATCACAAATTATTTAACTGACTAATTATGTACACAAAAAAAAATATTATCACATTATTTATTGGCATTGTTTTAATAAGCTGTCAAAAGGAAAAGAAATTAAACCCTTTTGAAATATCAACAAATAGAATAGGGCATTTAACTAATGTCATTAAAGTAAATCAGTTGGATTCTATTTATGCCAGTGATTCTATTGTAAAACGAAAAAAAACCGATCAATTTATAACTGCCTCCAATGAGATAGAAATTTTTGAAAAAGGCGGAGCAAAACTTTTGATCTTAGAACCTAGAGAAGAATTGAATCCAGAATCTACCATCGAAACCATACAGATCATAGATCCAAGATATCATACAGATTTAGGATTATCAGCTGATGGCGTTTTTATGGATATCAAAAATAATTATAAAATATCCAAGATTAATAACACATTAAGCTCTGCAGTAATATTTATTGATAGTATTCAGGCTTACCTGACGATTGATAAAAAAGAATTACCTAGTGAATTTAAGTTTAATACGGATACTAAAATAGAAGCTGCTAATATACCTGATTCTGCAAAAATTAAACATTTTTTAATCACCTGGGATGAAAAATAAAACAGCATGAGTAAAAAATATACTATTCAGCAATCTCCGTTTATTGTTCCCACCACTGACAATAAATTAATAGAAGAACATTTTGGCAAAGCAACAGATGGAAATTCTGAAATAAGTATTGCTCATATGATTGCTCCACCAAATTGGAGTGAACCTTTTCAGACTCCGGAATTTGATGAATACACATATATTATTCGAGGTAAGAAGCAATTTATTATAGATGGAGAAAAAGTAATTCTGGAAGCAGGACAATCTATTAAAATAGAAAAGAATACCAGAATTCAATATTCCAATCCTTTTGACGAGGAATGCGAATATTTAGCCATATGCCTTCCTGCTTTTACTATGGAAACAGTACATCGTGAAGATTAATGAAAGAAAGACTGAAAAAATACATCCCTATTATTGTAGGAAAACGACTTTTATTACTGTTCTTTTTTGCTCCAAAAAAAGCCTTGCATAAAGCATTTGTTTTGTTTTGTACACCAAGAAAAGGTGACATTTTACCTGAACAAGAATATTTTTTGGAAGAAGCAGAAGATGAAGTAGTAATGATAGATGATATCGCTTTGCAAACCTATTTATGGCCAAGTATGGGCGAAACTATACTCATGGTCCATGGCTGGGAAAGCAATACTCATCGTTGGAAAACCTTAATCCAAAAGCTACTTCAGGAAGGTTATAATGTTGTAGCATTTGACGCTCCAGCCCAAGGTAATTCATCAGGAAAGCTACTAAATGTCCCATTATATACAGAATCTCTTCAGAAAATTGTAGAATTATACCGCCCCAATCATATTATAGGACATTCTGTTGGTGGTATGACTACTATTTTTCATCAATATAAATATCCAAATCCCGAAATAGAAAAACTCGTTGTACTGGCTCCTCCTTCTGAATTATCAAGGATTATGAAAGATTATCAGGGTATCCTAAAGCTTTCTTCTAAATTCATGAACGCGTTAAGTGACTATTTTAAGGGAAAATTCGGATACGATTTCGAAGAATTTTCTATTGCTGAATTTGCTAAAAAAATGACTCACAAGGGGTTGCTGATTCATGACAAACACGATGATATAGCTCCTTTTTCTGAAGCAGAAAGTATTAGCAAAAACTGGAAAGGAGTTAAATTTGTGGCTACAGAAGATTTTGGACACTCTTTATTCTTTGATGAAGTTGATGATATGATCATTGATTTTTTGAAAGATTAATTTTTATGATCACCTTTGCACTGTGGAAAATAACAAACTCACCAGACTTAATAAGTACCTTAGCGAGGTTGGATATTGCTCACGACGTGAGGCAGATAAATTAATTGATCAAGGTCGTGTAACAATCAATGATGTAGTTCCTGAAATGGGAACCAAGGTAGCTGCAGATGATGTGGTAAAAGTTGATGGAGAATTGATTACAGAACCAAAAGAAAAACACGTCTACCTTGCATTCAACAAACCTGTTGGTATCGTTTGTACCACTGCACAAAACGAAAAGGATAACATCATAGATTATATCAATTATCCCAAGCGTATTTTTCCAATTGGTCGTCTTGATAAACCAAGCGAAGGTTTAATTTTTTTGACCAGTGATGGTGATATTGTCAATAAAATACTTAGAGCAAGAAACAATCACGAAAAAGAATATCTGGTTACAGTAAATAAGTTAATTAGTCCACAATTCATTAAAAGAATGGCTAACGGAATTCCCATTCTGGATACCGTTACTCGTAAATGCGAGGTAGAACAAATCAACAAATATGATTTCAGAATTGTACTAACCCAAGGACTTAATCGACAGATTCGTAGAATGTGTGAATATTTAGGATATGATGTAGTGCGTCTTAAACGAATTAGGATTATGAACGTTTCACTTGATGTACCAGTTGGTAAATGGCGATATCTTACAGAAAAAGAATTAAAAGTCATTAATTCAGACGTTGGGGATTCTAGTAAAACGGAAGAAGCTTCAGTTATAGAGGATTCTAAACCTAGAAGACGCAATCCAAATGCAAAACATTTTAATACCAAAAATGATAGTAGAAAGACCTCCATTCAAAGAGATTCCTCCAGGTCCAAAAACAAAAAAAGGAAAGATCGTAGAAGATAAATATCGCTGTTAATTATTTCCTAATTTCTAACTTCTCAGATTTATTCTTTTCACAAAATACCTAAATTACTTTACTAATCAATACAAAATCAAGTGAAGAAGTTAGTCTTTTCATTGTTTTTAGTGAGTACTTTTACGTTTTCGCAAAGTGAATATGAACCCTCAGAAGCATATCCTTTTGGGCAACCTAACCCCAAAGCACCAAAAGAAATTCTGGATTTCGCACCTTTAATTGGAATTTGTGACTGTATCTCAGAAACTCGAAACCCGGATAAAACCTGGGCAAAACCCAATACAATGACTTGGGAATTTAAATACATCATGAACGGAATGGGAGTTCAGGATCAAACGATAAAAGAAGATGGTAAAAATTCAGGTAGTATAAGACAATTTATTGCAGATAGTAGTAAGTGGTATGTACATTACTACTCTTCTGCTAGCCCGACTCCTGTTCTTTCTGCCTGGGAAGGAAATAAAAAGGATGATAAAATTATTTTATATCGTGAGCAAAAAGCTCCGAACGGAATGGATGGTTTTTACAAAATTAATTTTTATGATATAAACGATAAAGGATTTAAATGGTTAGGCGAATGGGTTAATACTAACGAGTCTTTTTCATATCCAACCTGGAAAATTGAATGTACAAAAAGAGTAAATACTCAAAAACTTTCTGACAAAGAACAAATTATTGCAGCTACCAAAGCTTTTTCTAAAGCATACTTAAAAAGAGATTTTGAAGCGTTGGCAAAATCATATACGGATAATGGAAAGCTTTTTCCAAACAATGCTCCTATAATTTCTGGATATATAGCTATCAAAAAACGATGGTCAGGGTCATCAGGTTACACACCAGTAGAGCATGAAATTATTCCTAAAGAAATCGTAATTCTTGGAGATACTGCGCATGATTATGGAATATACCGAGGTAAGAATAAAAATGATGACGGAACGGAAATGAGTTATAAAGGCAAGTATGTTGTAATCTGGAAAAAGGTAAATAATCAATGGAAAATGTACCTTGACATCTGGAATAGAATAAAAGAATAAATTATAGATATTATACTAACAAACGAAAACATGAATACGCTATCTCCTTTTCATCTTGCTATTCCCGTAGATAACCTTATTAAAGCAAGAGATTTCTATACTAACATTCTTAATCTGGAAGAAGGCAGGAGTAGTGATCATTGGGTAGATTTTAACTTCTTTGGTCATCAATTAGTTATTCATTATCAGTCAAAACCAGAAGCCGAAAACAATCACACCAATCCTGTTGATGGCAAAGATGTTCCGGTTCCACACTTTGGAATTATCTTAGAGTGGGATACGTGGCAAAATCTAGCAAAAAGCCTTACGGAAAAAAAAGTTCAGTTCGCAATAGAACCTTACATTAGATTTAAAGGTGAAATTGGTGAACAAGCAACTATGTTTTTCTACGACCCTTGTGGTAATGCATTAGAGTTTAAATCTTTTAGAGAACCTACTCAGATTTTTGTGAAATAAAGATCTAAAAATCAAAAATTGTAGCTTTATTCCTACTAAAAATAAGTTATTTTTATTTAAAATATGTTTTTTAAAGTATTTTATTTATATTTAAACGTTTGCTCTTAATAACTCCCAATTAATACTTAACGAATTTAAAATTTATAATTAACATCATTTTAATTGTAAATCATAATTGTAACATATACTGATTATGAAAAAATCTATACCTATTTACACCCTGATACTACTATTCATTATTGGTTGCGGAATACCTGAAGCTGAATATAACAAGCTGAAAAAAGAAAATGAAAAGCTTAAGCAAGAAATTGCAGAATGTCAATTAACCTCTAGTCAACTATACGAGCAGGCAACTGGTTACTATGATAAGGCAGACTATTTATCTAGCAGAAAAAAACTTAAGACGCTGATCAAAAAATACCCAAGCTCTAAGGAAAGCAAAAAAGGTAAAAAGTTTTTGAAAAAAGTCGAAAAGAACATTATAGCAACCAGGCATGGAGAAGAAGTAGAAGAAAAAGAAGAAAAGAAAATCTCTGAGAAAGACTATAAAAAGGCACTTAGTAAGTTAAAAAAGAAATATGATGTTGCCAATGATGTTACATGGTATTCTGACAAATATAGTCCTAAGAAAAATAGTATTAATGCGCTTTATGCCTATATAGGAAAAAAAGAAAAAAAGAAACCTTGGCTAGCCATGGTGATTAATCATTTTTCAAAAAAAGAGTGGTTATATATACAAGAAATTATTATTACTGCTGACGGAGAAGTTTTTACCATGGAAGAAGAAAAACCAGGAGATTTTAAAGCTCTTGCTGAATCTGGTGGGACTAGAGAATGGTTTGACAAAGTAGCAGATGATGAAGATATATTCATGATGCAAGCTATTGCATCTAGTAAAAAATGCAAAATAAAATATATTGGCAAAGAAAAAAAAGAAGAACGTACCATAAGTAGTAAAGAAAAAAGAGCTTTAAAAAATGTACTTAAAGCCTATGAAGCTATGGGAGGTAACATGGACTAATACTTGTATTTTTAAATGTGTAAAAAAAATTATAAGAATCAGATCATAATTTTTTGCATAGACAATCGTTAAAAAAGTCAGTTCAATGCAATAAGCTCTATGATTGTTAAAGGATAATTAAAAATTCTTCCTATATTCTGCGGCAATAAAAAAAATAAAGAAAAAGAATGGATTTTACTAACCCATTAGTCTATGGAGTTCCCTGCTTTTTAGGACTAATTTTACTAGAACTTACCTACAGTAAGACTCACGATCACAATCATAAAGAACTCTATCAATGGAAGGATCTTGGCGCCAGTCTATTTATGGGAGTCGGCTCTGCAATTCTTGGGCCACTGATCAAAACGGTACTAACCATATTGATCTTTGACTATATTTATGAGCTTTTTAATCCAGAGATCAACGGTGTTCGCACGAATATTCTGGGTTGGACATCTTTTGGATATGCTTGGTATGTTTGGTTATTATGTCAACTTGCAGACGATTTTACGTACTATTGGTTTCATAGACAAAATCATATGGTAAGAGCCTTATGGGCAGCACATATTGTACATCATTCTTCAGACAATTTTAATCTAGGGACTGCGGTTCGTAATGGTTGGTTTACTTTACTTTATAAACCGTTATTCTATATGTGGATGCCTGCGATTGGTTTTCCTACAGAAATGGTGGTAGTATGTTTAGGTATTGAAGCGTTATGGCAATTTCAATTGCATTCGGTTTATATCCCTAAAATGGGGTTCATCGAAAAAATATTCAATACACATACTATGCATCAGGTTCACCACGCTAAAAATGTAGAATATATGGATAAAAACCATGGAGGATTTCTAAATATTTTTGATAAAATCTTTGGTACCTGGAAAGAATTAGATGATAATATCGAAGTTCAGTATGGAGTGACACATGCTCCTAACTCTTATAACCCATGGGTAATTCTCACCCATGAATACAGAGATATATGGAATGACACTAAAAAATCAAAAAACTGGTATCATAAGTTCATGTATATTTTTGGACCACCCGGATGGAGTCATGATGGCAGCACACTTACCGTAAAACAAATGCAACGAGAACTTGAACTTAAAAAACAAAAAGCTTAACTTAACACCTGTTAGTTTTAAAACAACATCTCAATGCTCTCCCAATTATGAACTATCAAGAAATTATAGATTCACAACGTGATTTTTTTAACACGAATGCTACCAAAGATGTGTCCTTTAGGATAAACGAATTAAAACGTCTTAAGAGTATTTTAAAGAAAAATGAAGCAGCTCTTTATAAAGCTATAGATGAAGATTTCAGAAAATCTGAATTTGAAACTTATGTTACAGAATTATCTATAATTTATCATGAAATAGATTTAGCATTAGTAAAAGTCAAGAGTTGGTCTAAAAAAAAGAAAGCTTCTACAGGGTTAACCAATCTTCCCGGAAAAAGTTATATTATACCTGAACCTTATGGTACTGTATTAGTAATTGGTGCATGGAATTATCCATATCAATTATCATTATGTCCAGCCATAGCTGCCATAGCTGCAGGATGTACAGTTATTCTTAAACCAAGTGAGGTTCCATCTAGAACCTCAGAAATCATGGCTCAACTCATTAATCAAAATTTTGATGCTAAGTTTTTTAAAGTCATAGAAGGAGGTGTACAAGAAACGACCGATTTATTGGCTATAGAATTTGATAAAATATTTTTTACCGGTAGTATACCAGTGGGAAAAATTATATACCAGGCGGCAGCAAAACACCTAACGCCTGTAACTCTAGAGTTAGGTGGTAAAAGCCCAGCAATTATCACTAAGGATGTCAATATCCCAATGACTGCAAAGCGTCTAATTTGGGCAAAATTCCTTAATGCAGGCCAGACTTGTATTGCTCCTGATTATGTTTTGGTAGAATCTAGTATACACGATCAATTATTATCCGCAATGAAAGAACAGATAGAGAAATCTGATTACAATGTAGATAACCATAATTATACTCAGATCATTAATGAAAAGAATTTTGACCGACTACAAGATATGATCGATCCAAACAAAGTATTTATTGGTGGAAATGGTAATAGAGATCAAAGAGTGATACCTCCTACGGTATTAAAAGATGTGGAATTCACAGACAAAGTAATGCAAGATGAAATCTTTGGTCCTATTTTACCTGTACTAACATTTGAGACCATTGACGAAGCTATTGAAAAAGTCAAAAAACTATCAAAACCTCTTTCTTGTTACGTTTTCACAAAAAGTAAATCCACAAAGAATAAGGTTCTTAATGAAATATCATTTGGGGGTGGCGCTATAAATGATGCTATGATGCATTTTACAGAACAAAGTCTTCCTTTTGGTGGTGTTGGTAACAGTGGTATTGGCAACTATCACGGAAAGTACGGTTTCGAAACGTTCTCGCATTATAAGAGTGTTTTGCAAAAACCTTTCTGGATTGAGCCTAACTTTAAATACTCACCATACAGCACTAAAAAATTGAATTTTTTAAAAAGGTTTATTGGATTGTAGATTCAATAATTGGAACAAAAACTAATTACTATATAGTAAACATCCAATTAAGAACTTTTCACTTTTTTATATTTTTTCTCCTCTAAAAGTTCAAGAATATATTGTTCTACTTCTTTAGTATCCCAAATAGCATCAATATGTTCCATTTGCATCACCTGATCCATTATCGCTGATTGCCGAACTCCAATATTAAAAGCTTCATCATAGGGTTGATGGCTAAATGTTACTCTAGAGTATAGAGGCACCCATTTATCAGGGTATTTATCATAGAAATGTTTTTCAATTTTTTTTCGTAATAAGAAATTAGGATCTGCTGTTTTACTACTCATCTCAATAAAATTGAGGTAAGATAACTTGGCTATGGCATCGGCATTAGGCTTTCTGGATTCTTGGTATGCTTCAAAGATATCCTGCCAATTATCATCTCCCATATCTTCTATAAGTTCATCAAGTACTGTAATATCTTCAAACCCGGCATTCATTCCTTGCCCATAAAACGGTACAATTGCATGCGCGGAATCTCCTACTAATGCTACTTTATTCCAATACGTCCAGGGATAACATTTCATCGTTACCAAAGCACTTGTTGGATTATTTGCAAAATCTTCTAAAAGTGAAGGCATGAATTCTATAGTATCAGGAAAATATTTTTCCCAAAAAGCTTTTACTCCATTATCAGTAGTTAGTTGCTCAAATGAATTTTCTCCTTCATGAGGCATAAACAAAGTACAGGTAAAACTACCATCAAGATTAGGTAATGCAATGAGCATAAACTTACCTCTTGGCCAAATGTGTAGTGAATTCTTATCAAGCTTATGAGTTCCATCGGGATTAGGAGGAATACCTAATTCTTTATATCCTGTATCTAAAAATTTCTGCGAGTAATCAAACCTACTTCTCCTTTGCATTTTATGTCGAACTCTTGAAAAAGCACCATCACAGCCAAAAATAATATCGAATTGATACTCTTTCCACTCACCTTTTTCAGTTTCTCCAGTATAAATTTTTGCTTCAGGTAAATTGATATCCCATACTTTCTCATTAAACCGAAATTCAACTCCCTCTTCTTCCGCAAGTGTGATCATTCTTCGGTTAAGAATCCCGCGAGGTATAGAATAGATTGCTTCACCATCTTTTCCATAATTTTGATGATATATTGGTTCACCTGTAATATGCATTGTTCTTTTATGCATAGGGATAGCAAGTTTTCGTACTTCTTCACCAATACCTATAGTATCTAAGGTTTTCCAACCGCGTACGGACATGGCCAAATTTATAGATCGACCACTAAACTCTACTGTTCTGATATCTGGTCTTCTATCAAAGACAGTAACCTTATAATCCCTTTTTCTTAAATAGATGGCTAACAGTGAACCCACGAGGCCACTTCCTACGATAGCTATGTCTTTTGTTTGCATAAATTATTATAATTCTCAACTTGCCGGAATTATGTAGAATCTCGAAATGATCCGAGTTTTAATGTTCCGACAGGTCCGCCACAACCAATAGGAAGAGCATATGCAAACATTAAAACCTTCGGTAAATGTAAGAATTATTACCGAATTATTCCTTTACTGCCTTTATTGTAAATAGTAACGGATACAATTTATCTTTAGTTTCAAATATCCCCTTCTCCTTCTTTACCAAATCAGGAAATATTTGATATGGAGATTGATCATATTCTCTAAGATATTCGATTCGTAATCCTGCTTCAGTTAAGGCTGATATTACCTCTCCCAACCCATGATTCCATCCATATTCTTTACTTATTATATTAGATTCCATATTTGCATAAGTTCCCTGATATTCCTCATAAATAACCTCCTTTTGATGATATCCATATTTAATAATTGGTTTTTCTTCTAAATAATCAAACATCCATACTATGGGATGAAATTCTGCTATATAAAAAACACCTCCAGGTTTTAAACGTTCAGCGATCATAACTGCCCAAGGCTTTAGGTCTGGCAGCCATCCAATAACTCCATAACTTGTAAAAACGATATCAAATTGATCTTTTATATGATCAGAAGTATCCAATACATTACAACAAACAAATTTTGCATCCAGTTCTAGCTCCTTATTTAATTCTTTTGCCAGTATAATTGCTTCTTCAGAAATATCTACTCCTGTACATCGAGCTCCCATCCTGCTCCAACTAAGAGTATCTTGCCCGAAGTGACACTGTAAATGCAGCAAAGACTTACCTGAAACATCACCCAAAGCTTCCAACTCAAAACGTTTTAAAGTAGTCTCTCCTTTTTTAAAAGCTTTCATATCATAGAATTCACTTTTTGCATGAATAGCTACTTTTTCGTTCCATGTTTGCCTATTGGTTTCAAAATATTTATCAAATTCTTTGTTCATAATATTTTTTGAATAGGTAGTTTTGATATATAAATACTTTATTAGAATGATAAATCACTTCACGGCACAAGACCTACTCGGATTACCATCCAGATATCGTGCTAATTTAATTAACAGTTGTACAGGCTACAAATCTTGTAACTTGTTAGCAACTAAAGATAAGAATGATGTGACCAACGTGGCTATTTTCAATTCTATTATCCACATCGGCAGTAATCCACCGATGCTTGGTTTTATCCTAAGGCCCACCACTGTTCCCAGAAATACGTATAAAAACATTAAAGAAACAGGATATTTCACAGTAAATCAAGTTCATAAAGATATAATTGCAGATGCACATCACACCTCTGCAAAATATGATGAGCATATTTCAGAATTTGACAAAACTGATCTTAATGAAGTGTTTCTGGGTAACTTTCACGCTCCATATGTAAAAAATAGCGCTATACAATTAGGTTGTAAATACATAAATGAATACCTAATCCAAGAAAATGATACCATTCTTATTATAGGAGCCATCGAACATTTATATATTGACGAGAAAACCCTTCATCCAGACGGTTGGACCCAACTTGATAAAGTAGAGACAGTAGCATCTATAGGGTTAGATGGATATGCGCTACCTGCATTGTTGGATCGTTTTAAGTATGCAAAACCTGATCAACAAACAGAATCGTTATTGAACAAATCTTAAATTAAGAGGTCAATTTTATAAAAATCTTAAGAAAACACCCTTTGTGAACTATTGCAAAGGGTATTTTAATTAATTATTTTTAGTCTAATGAAAGTTACCACACAACGTCTTCGTGAAATTCCTGATTTTATTAATGTTCCAGACAAACAATTACAATGGTTAATTGACAACTCGACTGTACAATCTTTTAAACAAGGAGAATACATTTTCCAAAGAGGAGATACTATTGATAAACTCTCTATTATTCTGGAAGGAAAAGTAGAAATTAAAATTGAACAAAATGGCAATTATAAGGTTACTGGGGAAATCTCTAAAAATAGTATTGCCGGCACACTACCATTTTCAAGGTTAAGTTCTGCTTTGGGTTATGGCGAAGTTATTGAAGATATAGAAGCACTTGTCTTAGAAAAATCATTGTTTAGAGAAATGATTTCCAGTCATTATGAACTTACTGAAAGCCTAGTGCATAATATGACCTCTCGTGTCCGGGAGTTTACCAAAAACAATGTTCAGTCCGAAAAAATGATGGCGCTTGGTAAATTATCTGCCGGTTTAGCTCATGAGCTAAATAATCCCGCTTCTGCTATGTTACGAAGTGCCAAAGCCCTAAAACAACATTTAGGTAATGTTCCAGAGAAATTTAAAAAAATCACTTCGATTAAAATTTCTGAGCAACAAGTAGATCTCTTGAATAATATCCTTTTTGATAAGATTAATAATCGCCCGGAAAATAACATGAAACTTACAGAACGTAATGAAAAGGAAGATGAGTTAGAAGAATGGCTAGAAGATCATGGTTTGGATAACGCTTTTGAACTTACCGAAACCTTACTAGATTTCTGTATGGGGATTCCAGCTATGGAAGAAATTCATAAAACTACTGGTGATCATAATTTTCCCAACGCCATAGAATGGATCGAAAACGTATTAACTACGGAGAAAATGGTTGGTGAAATTGAAGAAGCATCAGACAGAATTTCGAGTTTGGTACAATCTGTAAAAAGTTATACTCATATGGATCGCGCACCAGAAAAGGTTGCCAACGATATTCATATTGGTATCAAAAGTACGCTTACTATGCTTAATCATAAGTTGAAGAAGAAAAACATCGAAGTACATAAAGAGTTTCCTGAAGGATTACCAGAACCCAAAATATTCGTTAGTGAAATAAACCAGGTATGGACTAATCTTATTGATAACGCTATTGATGCCATGGATCACTCCGGGATTTTAAAAATTACCACACTCCAGGATCAGAATTTTATAAAAATCGATATTACAGATAACGGAGAAGGAATCCCTGAAGAGCATCTGAGTTCTATTTTTGATCCTTTCTTTACTACCAAGAGTATTGGCAAAGGCACTGGAATGGGTTTAGAAGTGGTACAACGAATTATTAACCAGCATAACGGAGATATTAAAGTGACCTCTAAAAAAGGCGAAACTACTTTTACAGTTTGTTTACCAATTGATTAAAGAAATATGAAAAAAATCACAGATATTAAAGGAACATTCACTTTGCATAATGGGGTAGAAATGCCTTATTTTGGGTTAGGCGTTTATCTTGCCGATAACAATAATGAAGTGATTGATTCTGTTCACTGGGCATTAGAAACCGGTTATCGGCATATAGACACGGCAAGTATCTATAGAAATGAAGAAGGAGTGGGACAAGCTGTCAATAGCAGCAACATCTCTAGAGAAGATATTTTTGTAGTAAGTAAAGTATGGAATTCTGATCAAGGTTATGATCAGACATTAAAAGCTTTTGAAAAAAGTTTAGACCGTTTACAATTAGATTATCTAGATCTTTATTTAATACACTGGCCGGTAAAAGGGAGATATATAGATACCTGGAAAGCTTTAGAAAAACTTTACAATGAAAAAAGAATAAAAGCCATAGGTGTGAGTAACTTTATGCAACATCATCTACAACAGCTTTTTGATAATTCAGAAATAAAACCAATGGTCAATCAGATGGAATTTCATCCATACCTAGTGCAACAAGACTTAATTGATTTCTGCAATCAACATAAAATTCAATATGAAGCTTGGTCTCCAATGATGCAAGGAAAGATTTTTGAACTTGATGTCTTTAAGAATTTAGCTTCAAAATATAATAAAACAGTCGCCCAAATTGTATTACGCTGGAATCTACAAAAAGGAGTAATAACAATCCCAAAGTCAGTCAAAAGACAACGAATCATTTCTAATGCTGATCTTTTTGATTTTGAGATTACTAAAGAAGATATGAATTATATTGATTCTTTGGATAAACACCAACGTACAGGGCCCGACCCTGATAATTTTGATTTTTAAGAAAAATAAAACGAATGAAGAAACCTATCATATTTGCATTAGACGATGATCCACAAGTATTAAGAGCGGTTACCCGAGATCTGAAATCAAAATATAGAAAGGAATATCGTATCATGAGTACAGATTCTGCCAATGATGCTTTAGAAGCATTGGCGGATTTAAAAAAGAAAAACGAAATCATTGCTTTATTCTTAGTTGATCAACGAATGCCGGAAATGTTGGGTGTAGAATTTTTAACAGAAGCCAAAATATTCTACCCTGATGCCAAGAAAGTACTACTAACAGCATATTCTGATACTGATGCCGCTATTAAAGCTATTAACGATGTTCAACTTGATTATTATTTGACCAAACCCTGGAATCCACCTGAAGAAAAACTATACCCCACATTGGATGATCTGCTGAACGTTTGGCAATTAAATTTTCAACCCGAGTTTGACGGAATTAAAGTTATTGGATATCAATTTTCACCAAAATCTCATGATATCAAAGATTTCTTATCTGCAAATTTATTTCCTTTTCAATGGTTAGATGCAGAAACTAGTGATAAGGCCAAAGAAATTATAAAACTGCATGATCTAACTGCGGCAGATATGCCTGTGGTTTCGTTACAGGATGGCAACTGTTTTAAAAACCCCAATATTGTTGAGCTTGCAACATCTTTAGGGTTAAATGCTCATCCAAAAGACAGTCTGTATGATGTGGTCATTATTGGTGCAGGACCATCCGGATTAGCTGCAGCAGTATATGGTGGTTCTGAAGGCCTAAAAACCTTATTAATCGAAAAACACGCCCCTGGTGGTCAGGCAGGAACGAGTTCCAGAATAGAAAACTATCTTGGCTTTCCTAATGGATTGAGTGGACAAGAACTAACACATCGAGCTATTACTCAAGCTAAAAGGTTCGGGATAGAATTTTTATCCCCTCAAGAAGTAACTTCTATCACAGAAAAAGATGGGTATAAAAGTATTACCTTAGAAAATGGTGAATGTATTAGCACCAAAAGTGTTGTCATTACTACAGGTGTGAATTACCGAAAACTGGAATCTGAAGGCATTGAAAAATACACAGGTGCCGGAATCTATTATGGATCATCAATGACCGAAGCTCAGGCCTGCCAGAACAAAGAAGTATTTATTGTGGGTGGTGGTAACTCTGCTGGTCAATCCGCAGTGTATCTCTCTAAGTTTGCCAAAAATGTATATATCACAGTGCGTAAGAAAGATTTATCACACAGTATGTCTAGCTACCTAATTGATCAGATAAACGCAATTGATAATATAACATTACTGGGACACACAAATATCACCAAAGCTTCAGGAGAAAACGATCGTCTTACCGAACTTGAATTATCTAATAGTGAAACTTCTGAAATAAGAAGAGTTCCTGCAGATGCTTTATTTATTTTCATTGGGGCTAGGCCATATACCGATTGGATTACACTAGATATTATTAAAAATGAAAGAGGTTTTATAGAAACTGGAAGAGATCTTACTCGATACGAAAACTTTAAAAGGGTTTGGAAAAAAGATAGAGAGCCTTTTTTACTAGAAACCTGTAGCCCAGGAATTTTTGCATCAGGAGATGTAAGAGCTGGCGCAATGAACAGAGTGGCATCAGCTGTAGGCGAAGGTGCTATGGCAATAAAATTTGTACACGAATATCTAGCAGAAATATGAAACTAAAAACTAAGATATGTGAGCATTTGCAGGGTTTTGACGCTAATAATATCAAAACCGACAACAATTACGAATGTGCAGAATGTATAAAAAGTGGAGATCACTGGGTGCATCTCAGAACCTGTCAGGAATGCGGAGTTACGCTATGTTGTGACTCTTCTCCTAACAAACATGCAAGTCAACATTATAAACTACACAACAATCACACCGTAGTCATCTCTGCCGAACCTAATGAGCGATGGGCATGGTGTTATGAACATAAATCTTTTCTAAAATATTAATGTAAGTTTTGCAGTACTAAAACGACTTAAAGCCTATGATCAAAGAGTTTAAAGAATTTTCTACCGATGCGGTATTAAAAATAGCAGATGAAGAGTTATTGAACTTTTATTCTGAATCAAAAAATGTAGAATTATTCACATTTATTTGGACAAGAAAAACATTTGCTACATTAGAAGTTGATGGTATAAACGTTACTCTGGAACCAAATGGAATAATTGTTCTCACCCCCAATCAATATCTCAAATTTATTGAAGGGCAACATCTAACAGTATATCAATTCAATAGAGAGTTTTATTGTATCAAAGATCATGATAAAGAAGTAAGTTGTATGGGATTGTTATTTTATGGAAATAATACTATCCCGATAATAGAACTTGACGCTAATAATCAAAAAAAACTTGATTTTTTGTATAACGTCTTCTTAGACGAACTGCAAACCGTAGACAACATTCAGGCAGAAATGCTACGTATGCTTATGGCTCGTTTTATTATTACCATTACGCGCTTAATGAAACAACAAAGTGATTTTGAAAATGTATATAATGAACAGATTGATTTAATGAGAGCTTTTAACTCATTGGTAGAAAGTTATTTTAGAAAAGAGCATTCAGTATCTTTTTACGCCGGAAAACTTTTTAAATCTCCTAAAACATTATCTAACAACTTTGCAAAATTTAAGAAAAGTCCTTTACAGATTATTCATGATCGAATTATTTTAGAAGCTAAACGCCTACTTATATATACAGACAAAACAGCTAAAGAGATTGCATATGAAATTGGTTTTGAAGATGCGTCACACCTAAGCAGAATGTTTAAGAAACATACATCTTTTTCTCCTTCTGAGTTTAAAAAACAACTCAAATTAGAACCTGAAGGGAAGTATTGACATGTTCCTAGGAAAAAGTGCAATGTCATTTTATTAGTTTTTGCCCCAATTTTGTATGGTAAATTATAATCAACCACCGAAAACAATTCGGGTAAAACATAAAATCATGAAAACTTCAATACACAATATAAAAACAAGTGTCCTGAGCCTATTATTATTCTCTTTTTTAATAACAAATGCTCAGGTCATATATGAGGACCAATTAGAAACAGTTTACCTAAATAACCAAACTGAAGAAGTTGTATATACCAACAATTTTAGTGATTTTAATTCAGAGTTAATTGAAAAAGAATACATTAACTTTAGAATTGAGATCAAAAAAGCTAAAGAAAACCCAGAAGTACTATTATTCCTATCAGAGAGAAGTAATTTAGAAATTTTAAGCATTGTATATCTAAAAACTATTAGAAAAGGAGCAAACCTAAGTTCTGATGTTCAATCTTTTAAAGACTTTTTAAACGAAAACTTACCTGAGTTGCTTCATCAATTTAAGAAAGATAATAACCTTGAAGAGTTGTATTTTCTTACAAGAAAGAATACTTTTAATGGTAAAATAGACGCTCTCCCCAGTGTTCTATAATTGATTTAACGTAATTAAAAGCTAACAACAAACTCAACATGAAAAAGATTTTACCCCTATTGCTTCGGATCATTGTAGCAATAATTTTAATCCAAACACTACGATTTAAATTTACTGCTCATCCAGATAGTGTTTACATATTTACCAAAGTAGGAATGGAACCCTATGGAAGAATTAGTATAGGCATTGTAGAACTTATTTCTGGAATACTACTTTTAATCCCAAAAACAGTTTGGATAGGAGCAACACTGACTCTAGGAATAATTGGAGGAGCTATTCTTATGCATCTTACTAAACTTGGAATTGAAATTAACAACGATGGTGGTGTTCTTTTTATAACAGCCGTAGCAACTTTTGTCTTAAGTGCTTTAATTCTTTGGATACACAGAAAACAAGTTAAGTTTTTTTAATAAAAAATATTTCACCAATTTAATCTCAAGACCTCTATTATTTAGAGGTTTTTTTATGTTCGGGAAAAATTGACAACCCATCGGGAAAAACTACCATTTCTTAACCTCTCTTCTAAATGCATCTTTGTATCATAAATTTAAAACAATATAAAGATGATTCAGAATAAATCAATTTTCAATTTAATAGAGATTTTTCGTCAAGGAAAAAAACAAATCATAAACTCGATTAGCCCAAAAACACATTGCGAACAAAAAGCAATCCACGATTTTTATTGTGATGCAGAAAAACCTTTTGTCAAAAACTAAAAAGTGATCGGGAAGATTTGACATGTACTCGGGAAAAACGAACATTTTATTACCCTGGTTTCTGTCGCAACTTTGTAAAATCAAATTAAAACAAATAATTCAATAAAATATTAATTAAAAAAACTAAAAAATGAGCACATTTAATGTACCAACAAGAGAAGAAGTAAGCGCTAATAATCAAGCCATATTTGACAATCTAAACAAAGCCTTGGGGTTTGTACCCAACTTATTTGCTACTTATGCACATAGTGAAACAGCATTAGAAAATTATTTAAACTTTTCGAATGCTAAAACCTCACTATCTAACAAAGAAAAAGAAGCAGTAAATCTAGTGGTAAGTCAGGTAAACGAATGTGACTATTGTCTTTCTGCACACACAGCTATTGGTAAAATGAATGGTTTTACAGACGAACAAATCTTAGAATTAAGAGCAGGAGGCGCTTCTTTTGATCAAAAACTAGACGCATTGGCAAAACTAGCTAAGAATATTACTGAAAATAGAGGAAGAGCTGATCAAAATGTAGTAGACAACTTCCTTGCGGTTGGATATACTAAAGGGAACCTAATTGATACTATTGTACTTGTTGGAGATAAAACAATTTCTAACTATATAAACAACACCACACAGATTCCGGTAGACTTTCCTGCCGTACAACCACTAGAAACTGTATCTATATAAATAATCACATAAACATTCTCGGAAAGGAAAAATATTTGGATCATTTTATCCTTTCCGGGTTAATTACAAAAAACTATTAAATCATTTAAATTATAATTAAAATCATGAAAAAGTTAATCACAGCATTCACATTTATTTTAGCAATCACTTTTAGTGCACAAGCGCAAGATGTAAAAACAGTCACTTTAGAACAAACTAAAGGAGAGTTTACTCAAAAAGAAATAAAATTATCAGAAGGAGCCTATATTTTCAACATCTCTAATAACAATGCAGGTACTGACGTAGGATTCGTATTAGTCCCTGAAGGAAAAGATGCTTCTGACTCTAAAAATCATATTAAAAATGCTTATGTAACCAAAGTGGTAAAAGAAGGTAAAACCGAAAGTTCGAATACGGTTACTTTACAAAAAGGTACATATAAATACTTTTGTCCACTAAACAAAACTCCTCAATATACATTGGTGGTGGAATAACCTTTTGAAAAATTTCAAAACCTAAAACCTTGTTAATTCAGTTTAGCAAGGTTTTTCTTTTTATATTTTAGCCAAAAAACTAATCCTACATGAAAAAGTTCATCCTTTTTACTTTTATTTCTTTGTCTATAGTTTCTTGTAAAACGGAAATTAAAACCGAAAAAAAATATGAAGATGATAAAGAAGTAAGAAATCCTGAACCTATTAGAGTAGAGAAAGAAAAAATGACTACAACTGCTGAGGCCATTGCTCAGGCTCACGGCATAAAAAAGTGGAATAATGTAAAAGAAATAAAATTCACTTTTAATGTAGATCGTGATACTACTCATTATGAACGTTCTTGGAGTTGGAAACCCAAAGAAGATATCGTTACACTTATCACTGCGGAAGATACAATTACATATAACAGAAACAATATTGATAGTTTATCTGTAAAAGCAGACCAAGGATTTATCAATGATAAATTTTGGTTATTGGCACCTTTTAACTTAGTATGGGATGCTTCGAGTTATAATTCTACACTTAAAGTAAATGAAGTCGCACCCATTAGCGGAAAACAAATGCAAAAACTCACTGTAGTATATAACAATAAAGGTGGTTATACTCCGGGAGATGCATATGATTTTTATTTTGAAGGTGATTTTATAATTAAAGAATGGGTATTTAGAAAGAAAAATACCGAAAAACCGTCATTAATAACTTCTTGGGAAGATTATAAAAACTTTGATGGAATAAAAATTGCCAAAGCGCACAGGAAAAATGAAGGTGATTGGAAATTACATTTTACTAATGTAGAAGTCACAAGAGAATAATCAGATTGTTTTTCTCTTTACTAAGAATGTGATAATTAGAGCTATTACCGCTGCAGCTAATAATGAGATAAAACTTAGTTGTAGGCTTTCTATCTTTGATAAAAATCCTAAAAAAGGAGGACTCAATAAAAACCCAAGGTAACCGAATCCGGCTACAAAGGATATTCCTTGAGCAGAAGAAACTCCATTGTTCTTTCCTGCCAATCTAAATAGTTCTGGAATAATTACCGAAAAACCTAATCCAACCAAGCCAAACCCAATAATCGAAATAATAAAGTGAGACATCAGAACAGCTGCAAAACCAAAAATACTGATTAAGCACCCTCCTATTATGATTGCAAAAGAGCCAAAACGTTTACTTACTTCATCTCCTAAAAACCTTCCTAAAGTCATCATTGCAGAAAACGACACAAAACCAAATCCAGAGATTTTTTCGGATGTAATTAGCACAATATCTTGTAGATATAATTTACTCCAATGCTCTATGGCACCCTCACTACCCATTATTAAAAAAGCAATCATCGTTAACCCTAATAAAGGTTTCATTAATTTAAAATTATACCTTCTTTTTTCTTTCTCCTCTTTTCGGCCTTTGATAAAAAAATACACTCTGAATATGAGCAGATTTGTAGCTATCACAAAAATAACTGAACATAACATGTGAACTAGTGCAACTTCAAAATAAGTAATAACCAGACTACCAATACCAGCACCGATTACACCTCCTAAACTAAAAAACCCATGTGATGCAGACATAATATGTACTCCATCTTCTTGTTCAATATCAGAAACCAAAGCGTTCATAGCTATATCGGTAAGACAACCCGACAACCCGACAAAAAAAAGAGAGCAACATAAAGTCAGATAAGTAGGCATAACCACCGGTATCAAAAACAATAGTGAAAAAATTACTATAGCATAAAATGTAGTTTTACCTACTCCAATTTTATCAATGATCATTGAGGATAACGGTATCATTGTCAACGTACCCATAGCAAAACAAAACAACGCAATTCCTAGCTGTGCATCATCAATAGCCAGCTTAGTTTTGATCTGAGGAATATACAATACCCAAGTTCCTACTATAATATTTAGAGATGCAAATACCCAAGCCGGGCCAAAATAACGTAATCTCGTCAAAATTAATTGTAAAGAATTCATATATCGGATTGTATAAGATAACACACAACTATTTCAAAATTAAGCCTTCAGCAAGTCAATCTTTAATACAAAATATTCTCATTTTATGATAAAATATTCATAAATACTATTCTTTTTCGTACAAAATGATAATTTTGTTATATGAATATTGCTTATGAAAATATATATCTGGAACACTCCAAGTCTTTAAAAATTGAGAGTTATACATATTCTTCACTATGTTCTATTATCAACTGGCATTTTCACCCTGAATATGAAATTGTATTTGTAAGGAATGGTAATGGCAATATACGGGTAGATTCTTTTTCTGGTGAATATAGTGATGGGTTACTCATTTTTCTAGGCCCTAATATTCCACATATGCCGTTAGGCAATAAACAGTTTAAAAATAATATTGAAGTTGTCATTCAGTTTCCCGAAAGCTTTATTAAGGAAAAACTGGCTGTTTTTCCCGAATTTGAATCTATTATTGCTTTTATAGAAAAATCTAAACAAGGGATTATCTTTTCTGCTGAAACCCAAAAAAAACTTTCTGGATATTTCCTAAAGTTTAAAAATCAAACAGATACTCAAAAACTATTGAACTTTACTCAAATTTTATATCAATTATCAATAGCTAATGATCAGAAAACACTGATCAAAAAGAATTATTCTTTAGATAGTAATAAACAATCTCTGGAGAGAATATCAAAGGTATATCAATATGTTAATGATAACTATGATAAAGAAATTCGTTCTGAAATTGTAGCCAATACTTTAGGTTTAACCCCAAATTCATTTTGTAGAATGTTTAAAGCTTCAACCAGCACGACTTTTATAGATTTTTTAAATGAATTTAGAGTAAAAAAAGCACAAGAACTTTTCCAACAAAAGGATATCACAGTATCAGAAGTTATGTATCAATGCGGTTTTAATGATCCTTCTTATTTTTCAAAACAATTTAAAAAATACTCAGGCACTACACCCACAATATATAGTACTCAGATCAGGTCATAAACTATTGCTCTAGAATACCTTGTTTGAGTATTTGTCCAAATTCATACATATCCTCATAAGAGCAATAAAATGGAGCTGGAGCTAAACGAATTACATTAGGTTCTCGCCAATCTACAATCACCCCTTTTTTCATTAAGTAATCAAAAAGCTTTCTTCCTTCTCCGTGTAAAAAGACTGATAATTGTGTTCCTCGTTCTTGAGGGTCAGATGGTGTGATAATTTCGAATGTACTATCTACTTCCTTATCGATTTCTTTTAAAACAAATTCTAAATAAGATACTATAAGATTTCGTTTTTCGATCAAAGCATCCATTCCGACACTATCAAATAATTGTAATGATGCTAAATAAGGAGCCATTGCCAGAACAGGTGCATTACTTAATTGCCAGGCATCCGCATTAGACATAGGTTCAAATTCAGGTTTCATTAAGAACCGGGTTTCTTTACTCGTCCCCCACCAACCTTCGAATCGTGGGATATCCTTTTTATTATGAAAACGCTCATGTATAAAACATCCCGAAGCATTACCCGGGCCACTATTCATATATTTATAACTACACCAGGCTGCAAAATCTACATTCCAATCGTGTAACTCTAATTTGATATTACCTGCGGCATGTGCAAGATCCCAACCGACAAAAGCACCAATATCATGACCGGCCTTAGTAATGGTTTTCATATCAAATACCTGACCTGTATAGTAGTTTACCCCTCCAATCAGAATCAAGGCACATTCTTCTCCTACTTTCTTGATAGTATCCAGGATATCTTCTGTCCTGAAATTATGTTCTCCGTCTCTTTTCTTAATTTCTACAATAGCATCTTCTGGATTATATCCATGAAACTTCACCTGGCTTTGTAACATATATTGATCACTAGGAAAAGCTTTTTCTTCGCAAATAATTTTATATCGCTTTCCTTCTGGGCGATAAAAAGAAACCATCAATAAATGAAGATTAACGGTTAAAGTATTCATAACCGTAATTTCTGAAGGTTTAGCTCCCACAATTTTAGAAAGAGGTTCTGCTAATCGCTCATGATAATCCCACCAAGGTTTATCAGCATAAAAGTGACCTTCTACAGCTAACTCACCCCAATCTTTCATGATTTCATCTACATATTGCTGAGTATTTTTAGGTTGAAGGCCTAAAGAATTTCCTGTAAAATATATGACCTGTTTCCCGTCTACTTTAGGAAAAATAAATTGTTCTCTATATGTGCTAAGTTGATCTTGGCTATCTAGTTGCTGAGCAAATTCCTTAGTGTTTTTGAATTGCATGAGTGAGTTTAATTTTGAATCAAAAATACAGATTACAATTGAGAATTAGGCAATATGTTTTATCATCTAAAAGTAAAAAAATAATACAGGAAGTAACATTTTAAAGAATGGTGACATAAACTAAATAAGTAACAGATCTGAAATTAAAGTTGTTCCTAAAAATGTTCGAGTATTAATCCACGCATTAAATAAGGTTAAACTGTAAAAAAAGAAAATTATCAGATTATAATGAAACAAAAGTATTTTTTTTCAGTTACTATAGTGTTTTACAACTAAATGCTTAGTTGTAAAAATATTTTAGAAATCAAGTAACAAATAAAAGATTTCATATACCAATACATAGGTTTTAGTTTGCCTTTAAAAATTAGTAATATTGTAACTACAAAAAAAGTAAGTAAATGAGAAAAATTGGATTAATTCTATCGGTTATTTTGACAATAGCAATCACACAAAGCTGTTCTAAGGATGATTATCATCAAGAAAATTTTGAAACGGAACAAATACAATCAAAATTTGGGAGAGACAGATTTCCGGATCGGAATTCTGATTTTTCATGTGATACACCTATTATTTATTATATCAAATATGATGGAAACTATACAGCAGAAGAAAGAGATTTGCTTGAACAACATATAGAAAAAGAATTCGCAACATCTGTTATACGTAGAGTTCCAACATCTTGTAACACTAAAGAGAGTTGGATATTCTGTAGCCCTCTACTTCTTAATAATGAGAATGAAGAAGGAGATAGTAATGACAATGGTGTTGGTGGAGACATTGGTGACTCTGCTGATGACGGAGGAATAGATAATGATATTTCAACAGACGAAATCCCAGAGGAAATAGTTGTAAGACTCAATAGACTATCACTAACAATTCACACGAACGAGATTAAATTCCGTTTCGTACCTTGTACAAACTAATGAAAATATTGTTTTACCACGGTATTAAAATAAATAAAGGTTCAATCTTGAACCTTTATTTATTTTTACTCGTTTTACTGGCTTCTTCTGATCCCATACTATCACAAACTAAGTATAAGGGATCGGAGCCTTTTTTGTCTATTCTAAACTCTAAAAAAGAACACAGAGACATTGACAAATCCATAGATAGCATTTTCAACACATATACTAGACCAGAGCAAGATTCTCTTTTAGCTGTCGAGTTACATGAGTATGGAAAGTGGTGGTATAAAAAAGATCTAGATAAAGCTATTACTTATACGAAAAAAGCATTAGATATACGTCAAAAATTAAAATCATCAAATTTTAATTCCTACACTTTAACCCTAAATAACCTTGCGATTTTCTACTATATAAAAGGAGATGTTATAAATTCTATAAAACATTACAATCAATTTGTAACGATTACCAAAGATCTCACTCGAAAAAGATCTGCCTATTGGAGATTAGCACTTAATTACTGGAAAATCAGAGATTATCCCAATAGTTTATCAGCATTGGATCAACTAGAACTTTTGTCCATAGAGCTTAATGAACCAAAATGGCTATTACTCTGCTATTTACAAGCTGCCAAGGTTCACTTTAACCTGGGTGACACAAAAAATTGCGAGGAAGGCATAAAAAAAGCTTTAAAAGCTGATTCTATAATTCCTATGCTTGATAAGGTTAGCGATGATAATAAATTTCAGACCTATTCTATATTAGGAAGTTTATATAAAAAGAAAGGAAATGACACTTTAAATGCTCTGAAATATTATAATAAAATTATACAATCCGGAGATAACGGAGAATGGATTGGAAGAACATATTTCGATATACAAGGTCTTAAGAAAAATAAAGAAATCGATACCTCTCTATTTTATCTAAACAATGCGCTAAAACATATCGAAAACAATAATACACTTAAGGCATTGGTTTCTCATAATAAAGCCTGGGCTTATTTTAGAAATAATAATTTTCTTCAGGCAATCGAACACTCTAATAGTGCATTATTACAAATCGCACCTGGCATTAAAATAAATGGCTACAAAACCATATTGCCTAATGATAATGAATTGCAAATCAATCCTAAAAAAAATACTTTTCTTAAGATATTGAAGGACAATGTAAAATTTGCTCAAAAATTATATGAAAAAAATAAAGATATCTCCATTTTAAAGAACTCATTAAACATATCCACTCTTGGCGATAAGCTAGTCGATATCATAAGATTAGAAAGTAACGCACAACAATCTAATCTTTTTTGGAAAAATGATGCCTCTGACTTATACCTGGATGCGGTCAAAACATGCTATGTACTCAACAAACCCGAAAAAGCATTATACTTTATAGAAAAAAATAAGGCTTTATTACTACTAGAAGACATTAGCAACGAAGAGTTAAGAAGAGTAAATATTATTCCTGATAGTATTCTTGCAAGAGAATTTTTATTGAAAAGAGAAATTGCCGATACTCAAAACAAACTAAACAATAAAAATCATAAATCAATTACTGATTCTATAAAATTAGAGTTATTTAATGCTAAACAAAAATACTCTGCTTTTGTAGACTCCTTAGAAATAAGTTACCCTCAATATTATAGTTCTAAACGTACTGCTGATATTATATCATTAGACCAAGTACAAAAATATAGTAACCATAATAACTACTCATTTATTCACTATATCCTAGGTAATAAAACAGGGTATGGATTAATTATTAATCAAAATACAACTGATTTTTTTGAAATTGAAGATGTAGAAACTTTACAGAAAGATATTAAAACATTTGGCAAGCTTGTTTCTCAGCCCTTGCATTCTAAAAAAGAGTTCGAAAGCTTTAAAACGGTCAGTAAACGTATATATAATACCCTAATACCCAAAAAAACTAGATCTTATATTACAGAGAAAGTAACCATTATTTCAGATCACAACTTATACAATATTCCTTTTGAAGCTTTGCTTGACAACAATAACCATTATTTAATAGAAAGCTATGAGATCAACTACGCCTATTCTATTTCATTTTTACTTCAAAACAAAAAATTAAAACGTAATTCTGAAAAAGAATTTTTAGGTTTTGCCCCCGTGCAATACACCTTTGATCTTCCTGTTCTAGAAAATACAAAAACCGAGATTGATCAAATTGCGTTAGGATTTGATAGTACTGTCTTATTAAATGAGCAAGCTTCTAAACAAAACTTAATAGATGAATTATCAAGACATAAGATTATTCATTTATCTACACACGCTAATGCCAATGATTCTATTATACCTTGGATTGCAGGGGTAAATAATAAAATTACCTTAAACGATATCTATGCTACCAAAAACAATGCAGAATTAGTTGTGTTAAGTGCTTGCAACACATCGATTGGAACAATAGAAAAAGGTGAAGGTGTTATGAGCTTAGCTCGAGGCTTTTTTAATACCGGATCTAATAGTGTAATCTCTACTTTATGGAAAGCTGACGATAAGACTACAGTAGAAGTGACAACTAATTTTTATAAGCAACTAAAAAAAGGAAAAACCAAATCCGAGGCATTACGTATAGCTAAACTAGATTATCTAAAAAATCATTCAATGAGGAAAGCTTCTCCTTATTATTGGTCACTTTTAGTACTTATAGGTGATCCAGAACCAATATATACTAGTTTTAACTATTGGTTAATCATTCCTATTTTACTATGTCTATTTATTATTTTGTTGTTGTTCAGAAAAAGAATGAAGCAAAATAAGTCGTAATAAATAGTAAAATCTATCTATTAGATTAAAAATTATAAAGTTCCTTCCTCAACACAATATAAATAATCAAAAATATACACGTTTTTAAAGTAACATAGCAAATTCTAGCGACATGAATATATAGAGGTTTTTAATAAAAAGAACTTACAATTCATACTATTTTCGCAAACTAAAATTATCAATTATGCAAAAAGCTTACTTACTATTATTATTTGTTTTTAATTTTTCAATTACCCAATCATGGGGTACAGATATTAACTTTTCAGATGCTAACTTCAAAAATGCACTGATAAATAATAATGTAGCAGAAATTAGTGGAAACGGTTCTACTAGAACAGATGTGGATACTAATAATGATGGAGAAATTCAAGAAAGCGAAGCAGCAACTGTACTTAGGTTATTCATTAATCAAAAAAATATTACTTCTTTAGATGGTATTCAATACTTTACAAATCTAACATTCTTAAGTTGTTCTAATAATCGTTTTACAGATTTGGACTTTTCTCAAAACCTAGCTCTAGAAACAGTATTATGTAATAATAATTTTAATAGTACCAACTCACCTTTGACCACCAATTTCACACAAAACACTAATCTTAAGCGATTATCGTTCAGCAACACCAAACTTGCCACACTTGACTTAACTCAAAATATTTTATTAGAAGAATTGTCTTGTGACAATTCTAGTCTGATGAGTTTAGACACTTCCAAAAACACAAATCTAATCCGATTAATTGCTCAGGCTAATAACCTATCAAACCTTGATCTTACAAAAAACGTAAAACTGACTTATCTGAACTGTGCTGATAATAACTTTGCTATAGATGTTACACAAAACATTAATCTCGAGTTTTTATTCTGTAATAATATGGGGTTAATTAATCTTGATTTAACAAATAACACAAAACTTAAGTGGTTAGCATGTCCTTATAACAATCTTACCAGTTTGGATGTAACACAGAACGTAAATCTAGAAAATCTATCTTGTGGCGAAAACCAATTATCAAGTCTAGACGTAACACAAAACACTAAACTCGATATTCTGTCATTTTGGGTCAATAATTTAACCACAATTGATATCAGTCAAAATCCAGACCTCGAAGAACTATCAGGTAGAGACAACAATCTTAATAACCTAAATCTTACCCAAAATCTTAATCTAGCTTCTCTTAATATTAATAACAATCCTGATCTGGCATGTGTACAGGTTAACGATGTAGATGCAGCTAATAATAATAGTGAATGGAAAAAAGATGAAACAACTACGTATAGTCTGAATTGTGCAACTTTAAGTAGTAATGAAATTGGAAATACGCCAGAATTCACTATCTATCCAAAACCAACAAAAGATTTATTATATATAAGTGGTGAAGAAAATATAAAATCGATTCAAATTTATGACATCAATAGTAGAGTATTAAAAAGTTATTATTTTACTGAAAATCAAAATATAACAAAAGTAAATCTTCAATTCTTAGATAATGGCGTTTATTTCTTAGAGACCAAAACTGATAAAGGATTATCTTTGGAGAAGATTATTAAGCATTAAAAATCATGCACTTTATCCCGGAAGCATTAGATACTTATGTAGTACATCATACTCAACAAGAACCTGAGTTATTACGACAACTTACAAGAGAAACGTATCAAAAGATATTACAACCGCGTATGCTTAGTGGTCCTTATCAAGGGCGGGTACTAAGTATGCTTTCTAAATTGATTAGGCCTAAAAGTATTTTAGAAATAGGAACATATACCGGATATTCGGCATTATGCATTGCAGAAGGAATGCAAAAAGACGGAATACTGCACACCATTGATATTAATGAAGAGTTAGAACGTTTTCAAAGGAAATACTTTAATCTTTCCCCATATGGAGATCAAATTCATCAGCATATTGGTAATGCTACTGAAATTATCCCTGATCTAGATCTGAAATTTGATTTAGTATTTATAGATGCAGATAAACCAAATTATTCAACTTATTTTGATTTAATTATTAATAAGATGAACCGAGGAGGAATAATTTTATCAGACAATGTATTATGGAGTGGAAAGGTTATTGAAAAACTTGAGGAAGATGATCTTTCTACTAAAGCTTTATTAGCATATAACAAACTTCTTGCTGATGATGACCGAATAGAAACTGTATTACTTCCAATTCGAGATGGGTTAACGATAAGTAGGGTAAAATAAAAGGCAAAATCCTAAAAACTTTGCCTTTTATAAACCTACATAATTACAATTCTAAATTATTGCACAGCCTTTAGTGCATCAATATTACCATATCCAAATTTACTATTACGATTAGGATAGAATTCTCCTGATCTTCTTAATTTATCCAGAACCTGATCTCTAGACATACTTGGGTTACGTGCCCATATTAAAGCAGCAATACCAGCTGTTGTAGCAGTTGCAACCGAAGATCCTCCAACATAATTCCTAGCTCCGGTATTAAACCCAATAACCGGTACATTTCGATTGTTATCACCTGCTCTTTGCATGATAATAGTAAAATCAATCTTATTACCGTCATGACAGTTACTACAGCGGTTATATCCATTGTCTTTAATTCCTGTAACCGCTACAGTTTCACTCATACTAGCTGGGAAAATCACACCATACCAATTGGTAAACGATGTAGAAGTTCCACCTGCAGCTACAATAAGTTTACCCCTGTTATACGCATATCGTACCGCATCTTTCACATTTCCAATAGACCAAGGGTAACCTACCGACATGGAAATAATTTTTACATCTCCTCTATTCCCGAGGGCTTTCAAAGCATTACTAACTCCTTTGCGTTCGTGATAATCTTCTAACACTACGTCACTTGTACCTCTATATGAAACCAGATTACAATTATACGCAACACCAACAGGCATAAAATCATTATTTCTAGGAGAGGCAAGCGTAGATGCCATTTGTGTACCATGCCCACATCTATCATTAGGACCGTCCACATTATTTGACCACCACCATGGAGAATCGATATATGTTCCATATCGCTCTATGGATCGACCATTAGATGCTCCGTCATTAAATCCATTACTACCCAATAAATTTTGATTACCTGAGATACCTGTATCTATTAAACCAACAGTAATACCTGCTCCCGTACTATAGTTCCAGGCTTGAGAGATATTATGTCTATCAAAATTCCAAGGAAACCATGCATTAGGTGATATCAAACGATAATCTGCACCATTAATACTTTCCCCACTTTGATTACACCCAAAATCTTTTTGTTGAATACGATCTTCTTTGAGATAAAAAGTATATCCCGCCGGCTGAATATATCTAATCTGATCGGCAGCCTGTAAAGCTACTACCGTTTCTAACTCTGTTACAGTAACATCTACATAGTTGAGGATGTCGTCATCATGCATCACAATTTTTGATTTAGACAACTGTTCTTCTTCCTGAACTATGCTAAAAATATTTTCTTTAGCACTTATTAGTTCTGATGAACGTTTCTCAATAGAAAAGCTTTGATCTTGGTTACCATAACCTACACTTAATAGGTTATTTCCATGAACTGCTGCACTCCATAGCACAACAGCAGGAGCTTTAGTCCAATTAACATCACCCTTTTTTTTCAATTCTGAGGCGATATATTCATTTACCTCTGAAATTGATAATAATTTTTGCTGTTCAATAGAGTTAGAATTAGGATCGGTAATCTCTAATGGATCTTCCTTAGAACAGGAGAATAGAAATAAAAGCCCTAAGCCTAGAAAAGTTAATTTTTTCATTTTTAGTATAAGTTAAGAGTTTGTGTGCAAATGCAATCAAGCGCATAAATCATAATTTTAGTTAAAAATTATGATTTTAATAATTTCACAGCTAATATATTAAATATAATCTAAATATTTGCGCATATTTTTACGGTAGTGCTAATACAAACTTAGGTATTATGCTTGCATAAGACCTAAAAGTCTACTTATACTGTAAGAAATCACTGAATTCATAATTTTTTGTTAAAAAAAGTAAGTAAGACATAGGTGAACAATAACAAGTAGCTAGTTCTCGTAAGGATATAAAATTTAATTGTAAAAAATCTGGAGTCTACTAGTAAAAACCTAAAACTTACGTTTGATAGGGCCGGTAATTTCGTCGATATCATCTTTAACCTGATCTATCTCTTTTTTGATATCTGAAGTAAGAGAATTTGGTAATTCAGTATCTATACCATGTTTTTCTGCACTCTTGGTAATTTCTGACTTAATATCATTAGTGGCATCTTTTACAACACGCATTCCTTTACCTAATCCACGAGCTATTTCCGGAATTTTATCCGCTCCAAAGACCATCACCAATATAAAAACTATAAAGGCTATTTCTGTACCGCTGATAAATAAAGGTAATGTTGTCATAACTCTGCAAATATAACTAATATCAATCAGAAAAAAAGCCATTCACATTGGTGAATGGCTTAGCATTTTCGTTTTTAGTAAAATTTCAGATCTACTGCCCTTTTACTTTATTTTTAAATTGATCAAACTTGCCAACCTTATTCTCTTGTGGCCAACTATTATTTGAAGTATCAATATCTGCAGTTTCCTGATTAGGGTCAACTAATATCTTAGAAATCGCTTTTTCTGATGCAATAGCTCTTTTCACTGCATCATCATTCTTTCTCCAGATTTCTGCCGGATACGTAACTGTTTCTGTTGATCCATCCTCATAGGTATACTCAACGATCAAAGGCATCACAAGTCCCCCTGGTTTTTCGAAAGTAATTTCATAGAAAAATTTAGGTTCTTTTAAATTATCACGTTCTTCGATAGAAAAGTTATCTAATAAATACTCTTTTAGGGTTTTACCATCATCTATAATATTTCCGTTCTTCTTTATCGTTGCATATTCATCGCTGCCCTCTTCAACCATAAATACTAATGGTCCAAAGTCTTCTACTCTTGCTCCTCTGGCTTTAGCGAAATCTTTTGCGCGTTGATTTGGTTCTTTTGAAACTACAAATTTCTTAACATCTCTTACTCCTATATCAGTATAATCTGTAGTATAAAACCAACCTCTCCAAAACCAGTCTAAATCTACTGCAGAAGCATCTTCCATGGTTCTAAAAAAGTCCTCAGGTGTTGGGTGTTTAAACATCCATCTTTGAGCATAAGTTCTAAATGAATAATCAAAAAGTTCTCTACCCATTACTGTTTCCCGAAGAATATTTAACCCTGTAGCCGGCTTAGCGTAAGCATTAGGACCAAATTGGTGAATATTATTTGACTGTGTCATAATTGGAGAAAGTAGTTCTTGATTACCACTCATATAAGGAATAATCTTAGCAGCTGGTCCTCTGCGAGAAGGGTACTTTTTATAATTTTTCCCTAAAGCTTCTGGATACCATTCTCCAAAATCCTGCTCTGCAACATATTGCACAAAAGTATTTAACCCTTCATCCATCCAAGTCCATTGACGCTCATCACTATTCACAATCATCGGGAAGAAGTTATGTCCAACTTCATGAATAATTACACTCATCATACCAAACTTGGTACGATCACTAAACTTACCTTTTTTATCGGGGCGTCCATAATTCCAACAGATCATAGGATATTCCATCCCCTGATTCTTAGCATGTACAGAAATAGCCTTGTGATAAGGATAGTCAAAAGTCATACGACTATAAGATTTTAAAGTACTTGCAACAGCCTTAGTCGACCAATCTTCCCATAATGGATTTCCTTCTTTTGGATACATGGAAACAGCCATTACATCTCTATCTCCTATCTTAACCGCCATCATATCCCAGATAAATCTTCTGGAAGTTGCGAAACCAAAATCACGAACATTTTCTGCTTTTAGTCTCCAAGTCTTTTTATCCTGTGCAAAAGTTTTTTCTTTAGCCTTTGCTTCTTTATCTGATACTATAATTACAGGTTTATCGTATGATTTTTTTGCTTTTTCATAACGGCTCATCATCTCATTAGTAAATACTTCTTTACGATTTACTAATACTCCAGTTCCATCTAAAATATGATCAGAAGGCACAGTAATATTTACTTCAAAATTTCCAAAAGGTAAAGCAAACTCTCCCCTACCCCAAAATTGATGGTTTTGCCATCCTTCTACATCATTATACACTGCCATACGAGGATAAAACTGAGCAATCACATACGCCCTGTTACCATCTTCAAACTCTTCATATCCAGATCTTCCTCTTCCATTTACGTGATCATTAATATTATACCACCAGTCAATCGAAAACACAAACTTTCCACCAGAAGCCAAGTTTTTTGGCATCTCTACACGCATCATAGTCCTATTAATAGTATATTTTAAAGGATTACCACTAGCATCCTTTACGGAAGTGATATTAAATCCTCCATCGAATCCTTGTCCCATATACTTACCCACAAACGTATTTGGTTGATCTGCCATAGCAACACCACCAGGTTGAATCAAAGGAGTCTTGGAATCTCTGGAACGCATATTTTGATCTAATTGTACCCACAAAAACTCTAAATCATCAGGAGAATTGTTGGTATATGTAATGGTTTCTTTACCTGATAGCTTTTTATTTTTGTCATCAAGCTCTATATCCATTTTATAATCTGCCTGTTGCTGATAATATGCCGGACCAGGAGCACCTGAAGCTGTTCTATACATATTAGGAGTAGCAAACTCTTCATATAATTGCTTGAATTTATTTTGGTTTGTATGCCCTAATTCTCTAGACTCTTTAGCTCCTCCCTGATTTTGAGCATACATAAAAGATCCCGATAACATAAAAGTCATCGAAAGTGTGAAAAGTATCTTTTTCATTTTTTTAGTAGTATTGTGTTAAGTATAATAGCTTGCAAAATAGCTGTTTTTTAAAAGTTTAATGATTTATTTACTAAACTTTAACATCCCATTATCTTTTCCTTTTTCCAGGATAAGGCTTTTGCGCTGTTTGCCTTTTTTTACATGAATAATATTTTGTTGTTCTTCAAAGAGATCCATTAGGATTTGATTAGAAACCTCGATGACTTCTAACGAAGAAATATTTTCTATTTCCAGATAACAAATCATTAAATCTTCTTCGTACTCCTTACCAATAAAATTCAATGACTTCTGTTCTCCATTTACATTAATTAAAAGCTTCTGATCAAAATACTTTTTCAGGTATTTATTAACCCCTGAAGTTTCTTTCTCTACACCTAGCATAATTGAATCGTTATATCTTTCTTTAAGAAGTTCTTCTATATCATCAATAAAAATTCTAGAAATCATTTGTAATGACTGCTGCTCTTCATTATGCTCAATTTGGGTGACGCTCACATAAAATTTATGGGCTTTCTTAAATGAGCTCATCGGAACTATAAACACACATAATATAATTAATATTATTCTCTTCATTATTAAAAGTTTCAAGGCGATAAATGTAATTAATTTTAAAGTTTTGAATTAAAAAATTGTGCCAAAGTTAAATTTCGTCATTCAATTTCTTTAAACACCTTATAGGATTTTGCCTTTTTCTGAAAGAATTCTACTAATGTAAGTTTTTTAGAGCTTTGCAAGAGATTTTTAAAATACTCATCTTTTGCACAATAATACATAAAATCCGATATCAAATCCTCTGGCAAATCCAGTCCATCCACAAAAAAAGAGATGTTAAATGAAGTCTCTCCCTTTTCTATTAATCTTTCTAAATCTTCTATCGCCTTTATTCTTTTTAACTTTTTAAGAGTACCGTTAAGGTAATTAATAGGTCGATCGAGTATACCTGATTTTGCCGTATAGATTTTACGCTCAGCTTGTGTTGGTTGTTTTATATCCCTAAAAGGAAGTCCTAAACTTTTATTGTTTACAAATGGTTGTATCTCTACAATAGTTGCATCTTTATTAAGATTACCCGAAAGCTCTACATTACTTACATTTACTTGTTCGAGTTTTCTGACTATAGGTTTCAAAATAACTTCAATCTTTTCTTTATCCAAATCATCCTGAGTAACAAGTAATGATAATGGTTCATATTGAACCGAAGAAAAAACAATAGAGTCTCCTATTCTGGCTGGAATATCAAAAAAACCATGCTCATCATTAGTCGTCCCAACTTCTTTAGTAAAATTTACGATATTAATAGCGTATCCTTCAAGAGAATCTGCAATGATTTTACCTTCAAGCATCTCGGATTGTCCAAAACCTTGAAAAGAAATCAAAATAAAGAAACTGATCACTATTATTTTAGTCATATATGTATGTTTAATGACCAAAACATTAGCGACAATTAAAGGACGTTATGTTTAGAAAAGTTAATACCCTTCTAGATCATCAACATATAAGACTCTCGAAAATTAGTTGCGTTACAGACTTATCAAACAATAAAGCTATTGTCGCTGTCTATAAAGCTTGCTTTGATAAACCAAAAACTGAAGAAGATCAAGTTCTTTTCCTGACTCAAAATACTTATTATTCAGACCGTTATCTTCAGCAAAAAAGATAAAATCATTGATTTGATGTATTTCTAAAGCTAAATAATCTTTAAAAAACTGATCATTATATACATCTCTGACTTTAACATCTATATCGATACTCTTTTTTTTCTCTTTGACAATTAATTTATTATCATATACAAACTTAAAAAGGTTAACAAAATTTAGTCCGTTGATCATTCCATCTTTTGTAAAAGAATTATTGTCTAGCGTAGAAAGACTATCTGGTCTAAAATCATAATCTGCATCATTAATCCTTGTTGATGTTTGTTCTGCTACCTCCGCAATATTTCCTTGATCAATTTCTATTTTATTGACATCTACTTTTACATTACCCAATAAATCATACGGAGTTACAATTACCTCTTCTAGTAGATTTACAGATTCGTTTAGAAAAATATTCAATCTTTTACTATCAATTATTCCTTTATCTACAACAATTATAAAGTGTTGATATTGCATCGCTACAACTTCAATCCTATCATTTATCCCTGCACTGATTCTAAAAACTCCTTTATCATCTGTAATGGTACCTTTACTAGAAGTTCTGTTATAGACCACTACCCCTTCTACATCATCTCCTATTGGAACACTAACCTTACCATCAATCATAACTCTCGGGGTGATTTGTGCTAAGGATAAACTAATTGTAAAAAAGGTAAAAAAAATAGCGAATTTTACTTTCATAGTAGGGATAGTTATTGATTCTGGATAGTCAAGATACTACATTTTTTTTATCTTCCTAAAAGATTTCGATATAAGAAAACGTTAAACTACCTTTATCAAAAAAACAGATGAAAAACTGTATTATTGCCAGTACTTCTACTATTCACGGGAGTCAACCACTGGAATATCTACAAGAAACCTTGGTAGAATTGTATAACAATTGTGACGAAATATTATTTATACCCTATGCCCGTCCTGGTGGAATATCACATGATGAATATACGATTGGAATCAATAATATTTTCAAAAAAATTAATAAAAAAATAGTCAGCATTCATATGTTTGATAACCCTAATGAAGCGTTCGGAAATGTTCAAGGCATATACACTGGTGGTGGAAATACTTTTCTTCTGGTAGATCAATTATACAGAAATCAAGTCATTGAGTCATTAAGAAAAGCTATACAATCAGGTATTCCATATTTAGGAACAAGTGCAGGTAGTAATATCTGCGGTTTAACAATGCAAACTACCAATGACATGCCTATTGTTTATCCCTCCAGTTTTAAAACTTTAGGTCTGGTGCCTTTTAATATCAATCCTCATTATCTTGATCCTGATCCAAAATCTACTCATAAAGGAGAAACCCGAGAGACTAGAATTAAAGAGTTTCATCGTCTTAATCCACAACCAGTAATAGGGTTAAGAGAAGGTAGCTGGTTAGAAGTAAAACATGAAGAAATCATCTTAAAAGGAAGTTTATCCGCTAGGATTTTTGAGCAAAATAAAGCTCCTTATGAGATTGATCCTGGTACCTCATTATCTCAGTTAAATTAGTCATATTTATGAATTATCAAAAGATATTGAATACTATTTCTTCTGAAGTTTCATGTAAGAACAGTACGGGCAAAGTAGCATCATATATCCCCGAACTAGCAAAAATAGAAGCAGAAAAATTCGGAATGCATTTGTATTGTGTTAATTCAGGACATTATGGTTTTGGTGATCATCAAGAACGATTTTCAATCCAAAGTATCTCTAAAGTTTTTGCACTTACCTTAACTATGTCTTTGTTGGATGATGAACTATTCAAAAGAGTAGATGTCGAACCCTCTGGAGATCCTTTTAATTCTCTAGTTCAATTAGAATACGAACAAGGAATACCTAGAAATCCATTTATTAATGCCGGTGCATTAGTCATTTCTGATATACTGATTTCACACTTAGCAAACCCAAAAAAAGATTTTTTGGAATTCATACATGATATTACAGATAATAATACGATTATCATCAATCCAAAAGTGTTTCAATCCGAAAAAAAATACAGTCACCGTAATGCTGCTTTACTTAATTTGATGAAATCCTTTGGTAATATCAAAAATGATATTGAAATAGTTTTAGACTTTTATATTTATCAATGTGCTATTGAAATGTCTTGCATGGAAATTGCCACAGCTTTTATGATATATGTAAATGGCGGAAAAAAAATGACTACTAACAAGTCAATACTTTCTCATCACAAGGTTAAACGTATTAATGCTATAATGCAAACTTGTGGTTTTTATGATGAGGCAGGTGAATTTAGTTTTAGAGTTGGTTTACCCGGCAAAAGTGGAGTTGGTGGTGGAATAGCTGCAGTTCACCCCGGGCAGTACGCTGTTACAGTTTGGAGCCCTCCTCTTAACCCAAAAGGAAATTCAGAACTGGGAATGTATGCATTAGAAAGACTTACAACCCTAACAGGTTTGTCTATATTCTAAATAAAATTCTAATTGAGTGTGAGATCACGCTCCAAGCGTGACGACATTCACTCATATTCATTCATAAAAAAAACTCACTAAAATAGTGAGGCTTTATCAGAGCGGGAGATCACGCTCCAAGCGTGACGACATTCACTCATATTCATCCATAAAAAAACCTCACTAAAATAGTGAGGTTTTATCAGAGCGGGAGATCACGCTCCAAGCGTGACGACATTTACTCATATTCATCCATAAAAAAACCTCACTAAAATAGTGAGGTTTTATCAGAGCGGGAGACCGGGTTCGAACCGGCGACATTCAGCTTGGAAGGCTGACGCTCTACCAACTGAGCTACTCCCGCGTTCCGGACGGCAAATGTATAATATTTTGATTAAATAAATAAAACTTTATCATTAAAAATTTATTAGTCGGGGAAAAAACAACTTTCTAAGTAATACTTTTAAACGGCAAAAAACGTATTTCGTCTAAAAAAAATTGTATTTTTGAGTGTATTGCCATTAAAATTAAGCTAATCACTATCTTTAAGATGGTTAAGTTTAATTATTTTGAAATTAAACTTAATGTAGCAGATTAATAAAAAATTTACCCCTTAGAATTTTAAAAAATTGTTACCAAATGAAGTTGAAAACTACCATTATCCTACTTGTTATATTAAATCTAGGAACAGTATATTCTCAGGTTAAAGTAGGAGATTCTCCTAATATTATTGATCCCTCATCATTGTTAGAATTAGAAAGTGCAGACAAAGTATTTGTACTTACTAGAGTCAGTGATGCAGAAATGAATCTAATTTCACCTTTAGCAGGTGCTATGGTATATAATACTGACCAAAACTGTGTACACCAATATAATGGTATTAGTTGGCAATCCTTATGTAGTATGGCGGAGACAATTACATTTATTCTGGACAATAATGATGGATCCTTTACCTATACAAATGAAGATAATATAGCTGTTACTATCAATAAAGCACAACTAATTGCTAATGGAGATGGGACTTTCTCTTTTGATAACGGAAATACTACTGGATCCATAGATTTTGTGGGAACAGATGATCAAAATGCTGCTGAGGTTTCTTATGACAATACTACTTCTGCACTTTCAGGAACCAATGTACAAGATGCTATAGATGAATTAGCAGCCGGAAGTACCGACAACCAAACTTTATCTACTGATAATAACCCTGGAAATATTTCTATAAGTAATGGAAATACTATTACTCTTAATGTAGATGATGCCGATAGTGATCCTACTAACGAAATTCAGGATCTGAACCTGAATACCACTACTAATATTTTAACGGTAACGAATAACGCATCCGCAACTGATATTAATCTTACTCCTTATCTTGACAATACCGATAACCAACAGATTACTAATTTCAACTTCGATCCGACTACTAATATTATCACATTAGAACTCGAAAATAATACTACTCAGACAATTGATCTTTCTATATTGAACAACCCAGGAACTGATAGTCAAACATTGTCTACCAATGGTACTTCTGGAGACATATCTATTAGTGGTGGTAATAATATTGCCTTAAATGTTGATGATGGGGATTCGGATGATAGGAATGAAATACAAAATATTACCTCTCCTGATGGATCTATTACTGTTACACCTAATGGAGATAATTTTGAAGTTGGAGTGAATGTTC
>NZ_JAGJEA010000014.1 GCF_018100805.1 Aquimarina sp. MMG016
GCCGATGGGATCACTAATGCCAAAGTAGCTGACAATGCCATTCAAACTGAAAATATACTCGATGGAACGGTTGCCACAGCCGATATTGCCAATGATGCCATAACTGTTATCAAAATCGCTGATGATGTTGCCGATCAGGTGCTTACAACTGATTCCACTGGAAATCCTCAATGGGAAGATAAGTCAAATCTGCAAGGTCCTTGGACAGATGATGCTGATGACACTCCTGCTACAAGTGCTGATGGTAACATCTATAATAACGGCACTGTAGGAGTAGGTGATTTTTCGGGGGGAACAACTATTGATGCTAACTTACATGTAAGAGGAACGGGAACATTAGTTAGAGCAGGTGAATCGGCTGGAACTCGTTTGGATATAAACACTACAGGAAACAATACTGTTTTAGAACAAAGCTCAGCTGTGGGAATAGGAAGTCTTATCCTAAGAACAGAGGCTGATGCTGCTAAAGAAGTGGAACTTAAAAACACAGGAGAGATACAAGCAAAAGCATATGGAGAAGCGAATGTTGATGTACAGGTAACAGCAGCTAAACAACCCGTAGTAGGAATTGCATCTGATAATCAAGGTAATTTCTTAGAAGTACCGGTCATTTTTGCTGCAGGAAAAGCACCTTCTGGAGGTGGTGGTACACATTTTAATGCAACTGTCACAAAAATAACTACCAACAACCCTGCTGGTGGTGGTGGTAACGCCAACGGAGATTATCAGGTTACTTTTACAACCGCACTCTCCAGTACAAATTATATTATCCAACTTACATTACAAGATGGTGCTGGTGTTGGTAATGATGATTTAGACATTTCATATTATGATCAACAAACAACTGGTTTTAAAGTAAATATAGGAGATAATGATAATGGAGGAGGCAATAGAGCAGATAGAGACTCAGAATTTATGTTTACTGTAATCAGAATACCTGGTTTCTAAAATACATCAGCTATGAAAAACACAGCACTTATCATCTTATTTCTCTGCACTTCCACTTTAGTTAAAGCGCAAGTGGACCCTGAACTTATCTTAGCCTTAAAGAAAGGAACTACTACAGAAATTGCTGCTATATCTACTGCAAATATTGATGAAGGATATATGATATACGATACAGATATCAAAGCAGTATACGTATATAATGGAACCACTTGGCGCAAACTCTATTTTGGGCCTCTTGTCAATGCTCAAACAGGAAACTATACATTACAAGCTTCTGATGATGGTAATGTATTAACTTTTACCAGTGCCACAGATGTTACCCTTACTATACCCGCCGGTCTACCCATAGGGTTTAATGTAAGTGTATATCAGCAAGGCGCAGGACAAGTTCAGGTAACCGGCGGAGGCGGAGTTATTGTTCAAAACAGACTTGCTCGATTTTTTACGGCGGGCACAGGAGCGGGAATCGGTATTATTGCAACAGGAACAGATGTATATAATGTAACAGGAGATTTAAAAAAGAACTAAGGTGAAATTAATTCTCATATATATATTGTTATGTTTTGGTGTAGCTATGCATGCACAAATAGGAAATTACAATCAATTTCCTGCCATGCAGCCATATCATATTCTAGATGATGAAACGCTAACCACAGATATTGCCTTTGCATATTCTTTAAGACTTCTTAGATCTGATTATGAAGGTGCGCTTATTAAGTTACGAAGGGATTCAGATAATGCAACGTTGGATTTTTTCTGCGGTGGCGATGATCGTGTAGACATAGAAGCTATAGATGCTTGGAGAGGAGCGGCAAATGTTTTTGTAGAACGATGGTATGACCAAAGTGAGATTGGTAGGGATGCTATTCAAACCAATACGACACAACAACCTCAATTTATTCCTGATCCTACCCAACCTTATTTTGCAGGAGATGGGGCAAATGATATTCTTTTTGTAGAAGATACTATGGCAGAAGTTACAGAAAATGGCAAAAACGGATCTGTAGCAGGGGTATTTTATGCTACAGATCGTGCTGATTCTGCATTTGGAGCTTTAACTGGTGGAGATAGGTGGTTGGTACATATCAATTGGGTGGATGAATTTTGTTATTTTGATCCTGGTTATTGTTGTAATAACCCAAGAAGGTTTAGAAATGAACTACCTACCACAACAAACCCAGGCAGTCTAAATGTTTGGGATCAATATTCATTTATCCGAAGAGATGATCCTGGTAACGCAACTATAGACAGAACAATACTTAGATTAGGGGGTGTCGAAAGAGTAAATGGTAACTTTCCGGATAATCAATCCTTTGGACCTACCGCTATACCCTTTGGAATATGTGCTTTAGCCACAAATACTTCCGGAGGATCCACAAGTCGCAGTAACACTCGTTTTGCTGAAATAATAATGTGGAATCGTGGAAAAGAAGATACCTTTATTCAGGAAATAGAAGAAAATCAAATAGCCTTTTGGAATTTATGATAAAAACACTCCCTTTCATATTGACTTTAATTTTTTATGCTTTCGCGAAAGCGCAAGTGGATCCTGAATTGTTATTAGACCTTAAACAAGGAACAACTGCTCAGATAGCTGCAATACCTACTGCAAATATTGAAACCGGAGCTATGGTTTTTGATATAAGTTTAGGAGAAGTTTTTCAGTTTAATGGAACAAAATGGGTACAGATGTTATCTGAAGATTCCGGATGGAAAATAGATGGTAATACAGACACTGATGATACTACAGATTTTATAGGTACCACAGATGCTCAAGATCTCATATTAAAAGCAAATGATAGTGATGAGCTTCGTATTTCTGCTTCAAATGGTCAATTATTAGTTAACGAAGCTCCAAATTTTAATAATCATCCATTGGTTATTAGAGCTTCAGGCGTTGATGTATTAGCTTTTCAAAACTCTAGTGGCACACCTGAATGGCATTGGAATTTATTAGGAAACGGTTTGAATTTTGTAGAAAGCAACGTAGCGGATTACAGAATGTTTTTAGAAAACGGAGGTAACTTAGGTATAAATACAGACAATCCGGAAGCTACATTGGATATTAACCCTGTAAGCAATGAAGTACCGCTTAGAGTACGCCCCAACACGACCACTCCCACCGGTGCAAACCGAGGAGAGTTTTATGTAGACAATACTGATGGATTATTATATGCTTATGATCAAACTAGGGGAAAATGGTTAAGTGTCGATCGTACCATGATAGGTTGGGGAAGAAACTCTGGAAACGCATCAAATGAGTATTTAAGACAATTTAATGGAGCACAATCCAACAACAATGGGTGGCGAATGATAAGGGATGGGACTATTACTGCTATTACTGTGCAAAGTAACAATGTAGACACCTTTGATATAGAAATTGAAAACAATGATAACACCACCCCTATTTTTACATTCACCATTACCAATGCTGAAGGTGGGCATAATAACACAGTTAATGTAGATTTTAATGAAGGGGATTTTCTACAATGCTTTCTTCCTAATGTGGCAGGAGGAGTAGCATTTCCACAAGTATTGATCGAAATAGCATGGAGAAAATAGTTTGATATGATGAAATACATAAAATATATTAGTTTACTTGTTATAATACAACTCAGTCTTTCGGGTTTTGGTCAAGAAGCTTTTCATAATTTTGGAAACGTCCAAATCCATGATCAAGGTCAGATTGGATTTCATATCAATTTAATCAATGATGGTACTTTTGATCAAAATCTGGGACTTGCCGGGTTTTATAACCAAAATAATAATCTTACGGTTTCCGGTACTAATCGCCCAATATTTAATGACCTGGAAATTGATGTTCCAGACGACCTATTTCTCGAAATAGCTATGGGTGTCACTAATTCGCAACAATTTATAAGTGGTCGTGTGAATACACCCAGAGACAATATTGATGTTTCATTAGATTATATTAATGATGCAATTTATTTAAACGAAAATGATTTTAGTTTTGTCGACGGTTATAGTGCTATAACTGGGCTTTTGGATTTTACTTTCCCTATTGGAGATGATGAGCGATTACGTCCAATGAGTATTGATAATGAAGCTGCCATAAACACTTCTAAAGGAGCCTACTTCTTTGAAGATCCAAATTTCCCTGGTATAAGCATCTTCCCGTCCGGTGGTTTTGACACCACTAATTTTGGCAATCTACTATTCGGAGTTAGTGATATTGAGTTTTGGGATTTGGATGGAGATGTAGAAACCAGAGTTACCCTTACTTGGGATGACAGTAGTAATATTGATGAATTGGTAAGTAGTTTGACAGATCTCAGAGTTGCTGGCTGGGACAGAAACCTCGAGCAATGGGTCAACTTAGGTAACCTAGGAACTACAGGAGATTTAATTAACGGTGAAATTATATCACAACCTATAATTCCTAATGATTATGTAGTACTTACCTTTGGTTCTTCTAATCGTATATTAGACGGTGATTTTGAAATTTTTAATGCTGTTTCCCCTAATGGGGATGGTATTAATGACACCTTTATCATCCAAGGAATAGCACAATTTCCTAATAATGAACTTTTTATTTTTAATCGATGGGGTGTAGAGGTATTTAGCCAAAAAGGGTATAATAATACTTGGGGCGGAATCTCTGAAGGAAGAGCTACAATTGCCAAAGGAAAAGAGCTTCCTGTAGGAACATATTACTATGTTTTGTATATAAATGGTCAACAAGATCGTGCAGGATATTTATATATAAACAGGTAATAAATTTCGAATATTATAACTTCTTCACAAAGTGATGTGCCCATATTTCATAGCCTTCATTCAAGTAAAACTTATGTGAAGGGTAATTGCTTACATAACTATTTAACTCAGAAGTTTCGCAACCTTTATTTCGAGCATACTCGTAGATCCAAGAAAATACTTCTTTTCCTATTCCTCTGCCTCTATATTTATCATCAATATACACATGATCAGGCTCACAAGACTTGCCTGCATAATGGCGAGTCATAAACCATAGACCAAATACACCTATTATTTTTCCTTCAAAATGTACTCCCCAGCACTCATAATTCTGATCAAACATTTCAGAGAAACGTTGTCCCAAAACTTTGTCTTCTAACTGATTATTCATCAATTTTTGAATCATTGGAAGAATTGTAGAGATATCTTGCTTTAAAATTTTGTGAAATGCTAAATCCATATGATGCTTTTCTGCAAAAATAATTATACATTTATCTGGTATATTTAAAGAAATCTTAAAAAAATAAAAACCGCGATAATGAAAGAAAAATCAGGAAAAACACAGGATCTGATCGATAAAAAATTTTTGGAAGAACGTAGTGTTTTCCTTTGGGGACAGGTAGATGATAAATCTGCCAAACATGTAATCGATAGATTAATGTATCTGGACATGATTAATAATGACGAAATTAAATTATATATCAATAGCCCTGGAGGCTATGTTACTTCGGGCTTTGCAATGTATGATACAATAAAAAGTTTGAAAAGCCCTGTATCCACAATCTGTACAGGTTTAGCTGCTTCTATGGGATCTATTTTGCTCAGTGTTGGAGAAAAAGGGCGTAGATTCATTCAACCACACGCTAAGGTGATGATTCATCAACCCAGTGGAGGAGCTCGAGGACAAGCTTCTAATATAGAAATACAAGCTGCAGAAATCCTTAAGACTAAAGAATTAAGTGCACAGATTCTCGCAGATAATTGCGGACAAGACTTTGATAAAGTATTAAAAGACTTCAACCGTGATTACTGGATGGATGCTCAGGAATCATTAGATTATGGTATTATAGATGGTATTTTATCTTAATAATCAGTACTGTGGAAACCATTTTTTCTACAGAAAGATTATTGTTTAGAAAACTCCAAACAGAAGACGCAAAAAACCTCTATGAACTCAATCTTGATCCAGATGTCATCAGATATACAGGAGATCAACCATTTAGTTCAATTGTTGAAGCAGAAGATTTTATTATAAATTATACTGCATACACAGATTATGGCATAGGCCGATGGGCTGTGATTCATAAAAAAACCCGGGAATTCCTGGGTTTTTGCGGTTTAAAATATCATCCAGACGAAAACATAGTAGAAATTGGCTTTAGGTTTTTTAAAAGATATTGGAATCAAGGCTACGCTACTGAAGCTGGAAAAGGAGCTATAGCATATGGTTTTACTATTATGGGATATAAAGAAATCTACGCACATGTACATCAAAACAATGATGCTTCCAAGAGAGTATTAGAAAAGATAGGACTAACTTTTCAAAAAGAAATTATCTATGATGGAGTACCTGCCTTCTTATATAAAATAGAAAAAACGTAATTTAGATCCTATGCAAAGAAGAAATTTTATAAAAACTAATGCTATGGTGGCATTAGGTCTATCATTAACCTCGTTTTCTATGTTTCAGTCTCAATTTTCTAAAGATGACCTTATGGGAAAGAGTGATCCAACATTATATGGTCATGGATACAAACTTCAAAAAGAAGTCTATGAAGCTTTTCTGAAGATGAAAGCTGAAGCTGCTAAAAGCGGTATCAAAATCAAAGTCGTTTCCAGCTATCGTAACTACGCACATCAAAACCGGATTTGGGAGCGTAAATACAAGAAATTCACCTCAGAAGGGCTCTCTCCTATTCAAGTAATCAAAAAAATTGTGGAATATTCTACCATTCCAGGAACCTCCAGACATCACTGGGGTACTGATCTCGATATTGTGGATGGTAATCCACCTCAACCCAAAGGATTATTACTAGAGAAAAACTTTGAGAATAATGGACCATTTTGCAAATTCAAAGAATGGATGGACAAACATGCAGAAAGCTTTGGATTCTATTTAGTGTATACAGATATGAAAGATCGAAAAGGGTTTAAATATGAACCCTGGCACTATTCTTATGCATCACTTTCTATTCCTATGTTAAAAGAATATCAAAAACTAGATATTAAAACCGAATTACAAAAGGCCAAACTTATGGGTAGCTCTCACTTTACAGAAGATTTCATACAGCAATATATTAAAGAAAACATTTTTGATATTAACCCCCAATTATTATAAGACATACTAAAACGCTAATATTTTAGTTATTATATTTCCAAGACTCAACTAAAATGAAAACGACTTTAGTAAAATATTTAAGGATATTTACGCTGCTACTTTTCGTTATCTCATGCTCTGATGATAGTTCTTCAGAAATCGAACAACCAGTAATTACTAATCTGGTTAATGATATTTCAGTTGCAAACGAAATTCATAGACTTGTTAATCAACACAGACAGAGTATAGGACTATCTCCATTACAAAAAAACAGTACTGCAGAAGGATTAGCTGTAGATCACACCAACTATATGATAGTTCAGGGAGATATAAGCCACGATAATTTTAATGCTCGTGGGGATATATTAAATGAAAAAGAAAATGCCAGAAATACTGCAGAAAATGTTGCTTATTTATATCGTGATGCACAAAGTGTAGTAAACGGTTGGCTTAACAGCTCCGGACATAAAAAGAATATTGAAGGTAATTATACTTATACCGGTATCGCTGCCATCAAAGATCAACAGGGAAGATATTACTATACTCAGTTATTTTATCGCTAACACATGTGCTTGACTATGCTAGTGTACTAAACAAGTTTATTGCCCTGTATAATACCTCTAGTAGTTGCTTATCAAAAAGTGTCAATACATTTATTGGTAAGCAACTTTTTTATTTAGTAACTTTAAAAAACATTTGATTATTAATTAGAAAACTCAATTTTTATGAGACGTGGTGGCATGAAAATAAGGATATTAATCGGACTTGCGATTGTAGCCTTTGCCTTTATTAAGAAATGTAATAATAAAACTGAAAACCCATATACTCACCGAGTTCAGAATATAGATATGACCAGCGATGAGGAGATAAAAATTGGTTTAGCAAGTGCTCCACAAATGGCTGAGCAACATGGCGGTTTATATAATGATCAAAAATTACAGAGTTATATTGATATGGTAGGTAATAAACTGGTTAATTCTAGTATGGCCAAAAAAACACCATATAAGTATGAATTTCATCTTTTGGCAGATCCAAATACGATAAATGCTTTTGCATTACCCGGAGGGCAAATATTTATTACCTATGCGCTACTATCTAAGTTAGAAAATGAAGATCAGGTAGCAGGTGTTTTAGGCCATGAAATTGGTCATGTTTTAGGAAGGCATTCTGCAGAAAGAATTGCAGAACACGAATTTTGGAAAACTATTTCTACAGGTGCATCAGTAGGTGCAGATATGGGAGGCTTAGTCAACGGAATTGGGCAAAACATCCTTTTAGGTAATGGACGAGATGATGAATTAGAAAGTGATAAACTTGGTGTTCTTTTTATGCTTAATGCTGGTTATAATCCGGAAGAAATGATAGGTGTGATGAAAATTCTAAAGGCCGCAGCAGGACCCAATAAAACTCCGGAGTTTCAGAGTACTCACCCTGATCCAGAAAATCGTATAGAAAAAATAAAAGAAGCCATAAGAGAATATAGCGGAAAATAAAACCCCATCTGCAATGAAACAAATGGGGTTCTACACTACATTAATACTGTCACTACGACAATTCTTTAAGTAATGCCATTGCTTCTTTAGCATTAGATAATTTTGCAAACTTCATTGCATTATATCCTTTTTCGTTTTTAGTTTTGATTTTGGCTCCTTTTTCTACCAATACTTTAATAATATCTACACGATTATAACGAGCTGCATACATTAATGGAGTCATACCATTTGATTTCTTATTAACATCAGTTCCTAACTCAATTAATTTCTTAACAGTTTCGGTGTCTCCTTTTACAATAGCCATGCAAAAAGGACTGGTTTGATTGTTTGCAACAAATTCATAGGTATGACTATCAACAGTCATATTGTTTTCTAAAGCAAAACTTGCAGATGATACTAACAATGCAGTTAGTGTAAATAAAACGATTTTTCTCATGATGAATGAATTTTTAGATTAATTAATTTGATTACTTATAAGACCATCAAACACATTGTTTTGTTACAAACAAGAAAATTATATAACATAACTTTAACCTTTTCACGAGTATTTATATACTGAAAATCAAATAATTAACAAAACATAAAAAAATCCGCTCAACAATAAATTAAGTTAAGCGGATTTACTTTACATAGTGCTAACTCTGTATAGTTATTTCTGTTTAAGTTCTTTTAACATATTTATTGCATCATTGGCTCCAGATCTTTCCGCATACCTCGCAGCTGTATTGCCCTTTGCATCTTTTCTACTTATTTTAGCACCATTGGCTACTAATAATTTAATAATCTCTACTCTATTATACCGCGCAGCATACATAAGAGGAGTCATTCCTCCGGAGAAGCTATTAACTTCTGTACCTAATTCAATCATTTTCTTGACCATCTCATAATCCCCTTTTGCTACAGAAATACAAAAAGGTGATACGTTTGTAATCTCTGTCTTTTTAACTGCATAAGGTCTTAGATCTTTTACCGGATCATTGGCTAAAACCAATCCTATGGTCATACATAATACTAAAACTGTTAACTTTCTCATTTTTTTTAGATTTTAAGTTCAATTACTGATTTGTGTATTGTCAAATTTGACGGCGCAAATAAATTACATTATTCTTACTCAAATAACCAAAATATCAAGAATAACTCATTTTTAACCTTCCCTACACAAATTCGTTAACGATTTCACAAAAAATGCTTTTATTTAATATTTCAAAAAGGAATAGATAACACAGGAATAACTCCCTCTTTTTGCCCACTTATCATCGAAATCGTAACTTAGCCTCTTATTTTATTTTTTTGAGGCTATGACTCAATTACCAACCAACCAAAAACTTTTTATTAAGAATACATTATGAATAAAAAAGTAATCCTAATGATACTAGATGGATGGGGGACTTCTCCTGACCCTAAAGTATCTGCTATTGATCACGCAGCAACACCATTTATTGATAGTTTATATACCAAATACCCTAATGCAGCTTTACGAACCGACGGCCTTCATGTTGGTTTACCAGATGGTCAGATGGGAAATAGTGAAGTAGGTCATATGAATCTAGGTGCTGGCAGAATTGTATATCAGGATTTGGCTAAGATTAATATGGCGGTAGAAAACAACACGCTAAAAGATGAATCTACTCTAAAAGATGCTTTTCAATATGCCAAAGACAATAATAAAAATATCCACTTACTAGGTTTGGTAAGTGACGGTGGAGTTCATTCTCATATTAATCATATTAAAGGGTTACTAAACGCGGCAAATGATGCACAAGTAGACAATGTATTTCTTCATGCATTTACAGATGGTAGAGATGTAGATCCAAAGTCAGGAAAAGGACATATTCAGGATATTCAGGATCACATGTCCAAAAGTACTGGTAAACTAGCTTCTATTATTGGTAGATATTATGCTATGGATCGTGATAAAAGATGGGAACGCGTTAAGCTGGCTTATGATCTAGTTGTTAATGGGATTGGAGAATCTAGCAACAATGCTATCGATAGTATCCAAACTAGTTATGATAACGATATTACAGACGAGTTTATAAAACCGATTGTAGTAGAAGAAAACGGAGCTCCAATAGCTACCATACAGGAAGATGATGTGATCATTTTCTTTAACTTCAGAACTGATCGTGGACGAGAGCTTACAGAAATGCTATCCCAAAATGATATGCACGAATACAATACTCATAAGTTACCTCTTTACTATGTAACGATGACTAATTATGATGATAGTTTTAAAGGCATCAACGTAATTTATGACAAAGACAATATCACAGGGACCCTGGGAGAAGTACTTGCTAAAGCAGGAAAGACCCAAATCAGAATTGCAGAGACAGAAAAATATCCACATGTTACGTTTTTCTTCTCAGGAGGCCAAGAAGAACCTTTTGAGGGTGAAAGCAGGATACTGAGAAATTCTCCAAAGGTTGCTACTTATGACCTAAAACCAGAGATGAGTGCATATGAATTAAGAGATGCTTTAGTTCCAGAATTACAAAAAGGAGAAGTAGATTTCGTTTGTCTTAACTTTGCCAATGGTGATATGGTAGGACATACAGGAGTAATGGAAGCTGCAATTAAAGCTTGTGAGGCTGTGGATGAATGCGTAAAAGATGTTATTACGACTGGTCTGGAGAATGGATACGCCACTTTGCTTATTGCTGATCATGGTAACTGTGAAACTATGATTAACCCTGACGGGTCTCCGCATACGGCTCATACTACCAATCCGGTTCCTTTTATTTTGATCGATAATGATCAGATCAAAGTTAAAGATGGAGTTCTTGGAGATATGGCTCCTACAATCTTGGAGCTGATTGGCGTAAGCAAACCAGAAGTAATGACTGGCAAATCGCTTATTTAACTTATAATTTTATAATAAAAACTAGTCCCTAATGATAAAAGCGTTAGGGATTTTTTGTTACTTCCAATTCAAAACATGGACTATTTTCTGCGGTATAATTAGGGTTTAACATTCTTTTTATTAAATTGAAACATCTTTTTTTTTGTTAAAACATCTAAAAAAGTAGAATAAAGACGCAGCGAAATCCGATACTCTAGGTTATATACCATGAGCTTTTTTATGCACTAACCAAATCCATGAATAAAGAAGAGCAAGACAGATTAGTTAAAGCCTGTAAAAAGGGTAATCGGGATGCCATGGAAAAACTTTACACTTTTTTCGTACCACGAATGATTGCAGTAAGTAAACGTTATTGCAAGAATCAATCTGATGCAGAAGATGTTGTACAAGAAGCCTTTATCAAAGTCTTCAAGAGTATAAAAAAATATAATCACAAAGGAATGCTAGGAAGCTGGATTGAACGTATCGTTGTTAATTCAGCTATTGATCATTGGCATAAACTAAAAAAAACAGTTCATATAGAAGATTCGGATTTTTTTGAAGACAATGAACAAGGTGTAAACGAATCTGAGCAAGATTATTTATCAAAGGAAATATCTATAGAAAAATTAAGAACGTTAATCAGTGATTTACCTGAACAATATCGTTATGTTCTGAATCTTTATGCTATAGAAGGATATTCTCATAAAGAAATAGGAAAAATGCTTAAGATCAAAGAGAGTACATCGAGATCAAATTACACGAGAGCTAGAAAAAAGCTGTTGGAGAATATGAAAAATAATGGAATGGTAAAAATCAATAACGGATGAAAGATGATAAAGGCCATTTAGAAGAACTCTTGCAATCCAAGTTTAAGGATGATGTTGTCAAACCATCTACCAATATGTTTGATGATATCTACGATGCTTTACAGGAGGAAAAAACAAATCGAAACTATTTGCCGTGGTATCAAGCTGGTATTATAGCTCTAATTATATGCGCTATACTCGGTCTTTATTACTTTACAAATAATAAAACTTCAGAGAAAACCGATATTATTCCAGAAACTTCAGAACAAGATATTAATATAACGCCAGCTAAAAACGAAAAGCCAATCATCCAAAAAGAAGAACAACAAATAGTAATAGATACTATTAAAACCATACCAGCAGTAACTAAAGAACCGGTTAAAACTGAATCCCCCAAGGAAGAAATTATTACTTCACAAGCGGAAGAAGACCTAAAAGAGAAAGGGTTAATAGGAATGTCTTATATAGCTTCAGAAAAATATGCTTCAACAAAGCAAACCAAATATCTAAAACTACCTGACTCAAGTACTATTGTATTACGAAGAAGTAGCCGAGTTAATTATTATGATGCTTCGCTACTAAATTATAGAAGAGTATATCTTACCGGAACAGTATTCTTTAGTATAAATGATAATACATCCAAACCATTTGTCATATATGGCAAACAAGGTAAGGTAGAAGTTCATGGCAATTCCTTTGCTATGTCAACCAAAAAAGATGGAGATTATATGACACTTATTGAAGGATCTGCCGAAATAACTCATTTAGCAACAGATGAAAAACAAAAGATTACTCCTGGTGAAAGCTTTAAGATAACTACTCAGGAAATTGTAACTATAGAAAAATCACCTAATCAGTTCGCTTGGAAAACAGGTAATCTATATTATCAAAATGTCAAATTAGAAGAAATTCTAAATGACTTGGAAGAAAACTTTGATGCTAAAATCAGACTAAAGAATAGATCGTTATTAAATTGTCAATATACAGGTAATTTTAATGATGCTGCTACCGAAAAAGTATTGAATAGCATTGTCAAATCACTTACGTTAAAACTAAGCAAAAAAGATGGTGTTTATATCATATCGGGGAAAGGGAATTGTAATTAGTAGATATGTATTACTTTTATGGACTACCTACCTACAACTTTAAGACAGTTTTACGAACAGTTTTTGCAATAACCAGAGATAATCCCATTAAAAGACTTTGAAACGTACCCGCTTGGTAACGGAACATCAATTTCGTTATTTATACATTCTAATTTTCCACAATCAAGGCATCTGAAGTGAAAATGATTATGGTCACGTTTCTCTATTCCATTACCATAGTTCAAACATAGCGCAAAATACCGCTTACCATCATCACCTACAATTTTATGAACCCAACCATCCTCACAAAATCTATTTAGAATACGATAAATTGTTGCCCTATCAATATTAGAAACTAATCGTGCTTGCAACATATCATGGCTTAATGCTGATTCAGCAGATTTCAGAATATTTAATATTTCTGTTTTGGATTGTGTGGTTCTTCTTTTCATTTTTAATGCGACTTTGTTGCAATAACGTAAAATTATCTTACTTTTACAAAAAAATAAACCTATGGCAGAATGTCTAATTGATCCAAAAGAATTGAATAATATTAAGATCGAATTTATTAATTCTGAATTTGTTGTAACGCTTGTTGACCAAACTCATATTGAGTTACTAAAAGGTTATGGTAATACGGTGATATCCGCAATTAATGATTTACATCAAAATTTAATCTAAAAATCACCAATTGATATGAAAATCTATTTGACAGATTTATCATGCATAGATAAATTGATAATTGGAGTATACCATTATCAGTAATCACAAAACGTAATTTTATGAAAGAAGACAATATATTTGAAGTCATAATAATTGGGGGTAGTTATGCAGGCCTTTCTGCTGCAATGGCATTAGGCAGATCATTAAGAAAGGTCTTAATAATAGACACTAACAAACCTTGCAACAGACAAACACCACGATCCCATAATTTTATAACACTTGATGGAAAAACGCCAAAAGAAATATCTACTCTTGCTCGACAACAGGTAGAAAAATACAAGACGGTTTCTTTTTATAATGACTTAGCAATAACTGGGACGAAAACAAAAAATGGATATAATATTTCTACACTTTCAAACAAAACATTTTCGGCAAAAAAAATAATTTTTGCGACAGGGATTAAAGATGTAATGCCTAATATCTTAGGGTTTGCAGAGTGTTGGGGAGTTTCTATTATTCATTGCCCTTATTGCCACGGATATGAAGTACGTAATGAAAAAACAGGAATATTAGGAAATGGAGATTATGGTTTTGAATTCTCCAAAATGATAAATAATTTAACCAAAGATTTGACTCTTTTTACTAATGGAAAATCTACCTTAACCATTGAGCAAACAAAAAAACTAACTGATCATAATATTAAAATCATTGAAACCGAAATCGACCGTTTTGAACAGGAAAACGGTTACCTTAAAAACATACTATTTAAAAATGGAACAAAACATTCAATAAAAGCAGTTTATTCGCAAGTGTCTTTTATTCAGCATTCTGATATCCCAGAAAAATTAGGTTGTAAATTAACAGAACAGGGATATATTGAAGTAGATGCCTTCCAAAAAACAAATATTTATGGAGTATATGCTTGTGGTGACAATACTACTTTTATCCGTTCGGTAGCAAATGCTGTTTACGCAGGTAATATCTCTGGAGCTATGGTAAATAAAGAGCTAGTAGAGGAAAAATTTAAATAAAAACATAAGACGCATCAATATTAAACATTGATTTTCATTAAATTAATAACACAAAAACTGCCCACAAATAAATTTGTAGACAGTTTTTCAAACTTAACTAACCAATATCTTTTCTTTATAAGTTAAAAGTGATAGATCCTTCATCCGAGGTAAGTGTCACTTCTTTATCACAAGTTCCGTCACCATAATCAACATTAAAATTAACACCAAAACTACTAGAGAAATCCTGAGATCCCTGAACCGGATATCTTAAGAAATTAAACCCATCAAAACATTCTCTCTTAAATACTATTGGATTACCATCCACTGTTTTAGAATTTATAAAGAATTCTTGACTAACACCTTTTAAAGAAGAAGACTCTTCTAACACTAAAGTTTCTGTTGCTGTATAACGGTCTGTGAACACAAAATTTCTGTTAGTAGTATACTCATAAGCATCACCATTTGGCTCAGTAATCAGACCATCAATGACAACATCATACACCTGTACTTCTTCATTACTAAGATTCTCTACCAAATTAGCTGTTCTATATCCTTCAAATATATATCCTTCATCCCCTCTTACATTTTTAAAAACTGTAGAGTCTTTCCATTTGCCAGTTAGAGCACCAGCAACATAATATTCTATAGTACCTCGCCAATCATCAAAACGACAAGAACTTTCATTAGAATTTACTACAACCTTATTATAGTATTCATATTCAGAAAATCCGTTTATTGGATATTCCTGATACGGAACCAATAATTCTACAGAAATACAAGATCCTTTACTACTCTTATTTGCATTTTTTAATTCTACAGAAGCTCTTTCAGAAAATCTTCCAAAATCATCCATTGCAAAATCAAGGTTTTTATATAATTCGAATGTTTCTTGATCATCCGAAGAAGATATATCGTTATCAACATCTTCTACAGTACAACTAACTACTAGTCCAAAACTTAATGCGCAAATCAATAATTTTTTCATGGTATTACTTTTTTAATGATTATTAATGTTTTCTATCTACAAAACCAGAGAAAACAAAAACGCTGCGTATTATTTTTATTTTTTGTTAAACTAAAATCAAATCATAACTCTCAACACCAGGTTTTATCTATATTAGCGAGCTATTTAATTTTTTTAAAAAAATGAGAAAAATATTTCTTTTTACTATTTCTAGCCTATTATTATCTTGTGGAAGTATATCTAAAAGCACAGTCAACGAGCAAACGACATCAAAAAATATAAGTAAAGAACCTTCTACAACAAACATACAAAGAGCTAAAGCAAATATGTTAGTAGGAAAACAAACTAGGAATGCCTTAGAACAAAATCCATATGGAATTTGGTTTAATAGTAATTTCGAAAATTATGCTGTGGATACAGAAACGGTAAAGCTACTTTCACCATACCTAGAAGACATATCTATCAAAGCATTTATGGGTACATGGTGCAGTGATAGTAAAAGAGAAACTCCTAATTTTTATAAAATACTGGATCAGGCAAACTTTAATTACAACAATCTAGAATTGATTACAGTAACCCGATCAAAGGATACCCCTGAAGGCTATGAAAAAGGATTAGATATTCAGAGAGTACCAACTTTTATATTTTATAAAAATGGAAAAGAGGTCGGACGTTATGTAGAATTTGCCAGAGAGACCTTAGAGAAAGACATATTAGCTATTTTATCAGGAGTATCTTACAAGCATTCCTATGAGGATTAGCTTGATATCCTAATATTCTTTGTAAATTTGCCTTCCTTTAATTCAGAATTGTATAATAGATATATGGGTATTATTGTAAAAACACGTGAAGAAATTGAATTAATGCGAGAGAGTGCATTAATAGTATCTAAAACGCTAGGAATGCTTGCTCCTGAGGTAAAACCAGGTGTTACCACGTTACAATTGGATAAACTTGCAGAAGAATTCATTAGAGATCATGGAGCTATACCTGGATTTTTAGGGTTGTATGATTTTCCAAATACATTATGTATGAGCCCAAATGCCCAAGTGGTTCATGGCATCCCTAATGATAAACCACTAGAAGAAGGTGATATTATATCTATTGATTGTGGAGCTGTCAAAAATGATTTCTATGGAGATCATGCCTATACTTTTCCTGTTGGAGAAGTATCTCCGGAAGTAGAACGTTTACTAAAGGTTACCAAAGAATCTTTATATGTGGGTATAGCCCAGTTTAAAGTTAATAATCGCATAGGTGATGTCGGTTATGCCATCCAAAAATTCACTGAAGATGCCGGTTATGGTGTTGTTAGAGAATTAGTAGGTCACGGATTGGGAAGAAAAATGCATGAAGATCCTGAGATGCCTAATTATGGACGTCGTGGTAAAGGGAAAAAATTTATTGAAGGAATGGTAGTAGCCATTGAGCCTATGACTAATATGGGCACACATCGTATTAAACAGCTACAGGATGGCTGGACAATTCTTACTGCAGATGGTAAGCCTAGTGCTCATTTTGAGCATGATGTTGCTATTATTGACGGTAAACCTGAAATTCTTTCGACATTTAAATATATCTACCAGGCGTTAGGTATTGAATCTGACGAAGAAGATGCTTTTAGGCAAGAGTTATTAGCAGTTTAGTATATTCTAGGATAATACTCAAAAATTGTGATTGAGTAATTATAAATATGAAAAAACTTTTCAAACTAATACTGAATACAATTCCAAGGCCTATATTGATTCGATTGAGTTATATAGCCAGACCTATTATCGTATTATTCTTAAAAGGAAAAACGTTTACAGATCCTATAGATAAAAGAAGTTTTTCTAAATTTTTACCCTATGGGTACGAAAACCCAAGAGATAATGTACTTTCTCCATCTACACTATCTCTTGAGCGCCATAGGTTATTGTGGTTATATTTACAGACTGAAACCAATTTTTTTACAGCTAAAGCCAAAGTATTACACTTTGCTCCGGAACAAGCTTTTTATAAGCGCTTTAGAAAACTGAAAAACCTGGATTATACTACCACCGATCTTAATTCTCCTTTGGCTGATGTAAAAGCCGATATCTGTAACCTTCCGTTTAAGGATGATGAATATGATATTATCTTTTGTAATCATGTTCTAGAGCATATTCCAGATGATACTAAAGCTATGCAAGAACTCTTAAGAGTATTAAAACCAGGAGGAGTGGCCATTTTACAAATACCTCAAGACCTAAATCGTGAAACTACTTTTGAAGATAATAGTATTACAGATAGAAAGGAACGTGCTAAGATATTTGGACAATATGATCACGTAAGAATATATGGTTTAGATTATTTTAATAAATTAAGGCGTATTGGTTTCAAAGTAGAAGAGGTTGATTATACTGCTAAGCTATCAGAAGAAGAAGTTACTCGATATTGTTTAGCCAAAGGAGAAATACTTCCTGTTTGCTATAAGTCCTAGTTATTTTTGAGGCAAAAGAGTCAGTATTAACTCGTCTCTTCTAAACTGATGTTATTTCTAATTGCCTAAATATTAATTTTCTGGAAAACCGTTTACAGAAAGTGTTTGTAACACTTTATTCTGATCTTCATAAATAAAATAAACTTTCAGTTCCGGATGGCTCTTTAGAAATTGTTTAGATTTTTCTAATCCCATTGACATCAAAGCAGTGGCATACGCATCTGCTTCCATACAGGTTTGAGCTAAAATCGAAACACTCAAGAGATTAGATTTATGAGGATATCCAGTTTTGGCGTCGATGATATGGGCATAGCGATTACCATTTTCATCAATCTTGAACTTTCGATAACTACCAGAGGTCGCCATAGCTTCGTTTTGTAATGAAATCACTTTACTATACGATTGTGTTTCATCAAAATTAGGATCCTCTACTCCTATTTTCCATGGTTTTTCTTTTACCAGGTTATTACCCCTTCCTCTAATCTCTCCTCCTATCTCTACAAGATAATTTTCAAACCCTCTACGCTCCAAGAATTCAGCAAATACATCTACTGCATATCCTTTAGCCAAAGCATTAAAATCAATATAAGTTTTAGGATATTTTTTTATAATTTTATTGTTCTTAAGTACAACCTTATTCAACCCAACTGAAATTAATAACCTATCAATTTTAAGGCTATCTAAAGCTTTTATTTTTCCTTCTGGCCCAAAATCCCACGCGTTTACCAAAACACCCACAGTGGGATCAAAAGCACCTCCAGTTTCTTTATAAATCTTTTTTGAAGTATTAAAAACTTTCTGAAAATGTTCGTCTACAACAATAGTAGAATCCCCCTGGTTAATTTTTGAAATATCAGAATCGTTGATATATGTTGACATCGAAGTATTGATTACCTCTATTAAGCTATCATATGACTTAGAAAAATCTACTTCTTTAGTATCTATAAACTGTACCGAAAAAGTTGTCCCAAAGGCTTCTCCTTTTTTATAATTCAACTTTAATTTTGAATCTTCCTTACAGGAAATTAAAGATCCAATTATAAGCCCCCAAATAAGTTTTTTAATCATAAGAATTAATTGAGATGTGTTTCTATTGTTTGCAATCCTGCATATTCCAACACATAATCCTCGTTTAAAAAAACCGGTTTATTAGGATTTTCTGCATTTTGTAAACCTACTCCAGCATAAAACACTTTAGCTTCCTGTTCTCTGGCATGTTTTTTAAAAGCTTCCATCCAAACCATATCATAATTATGTGGATTATCAGGATAGGATATTGCTTTTACAATTACAAAGTATCGTTGATTTGATTTATCAATGCATACGAACTGTGGATGTTTCCCTAATTTGCTATTAATAGCTATAAATTCGTAGCCTTTTTTTTCTAATTCTTCGCCAACAATATTCATTGCCAGGTTATGTAATTCTTGTTTGGTTAGTATCCTTGTCATAGCGCTGCAAAGATACTATTATAAGCATATTAATTAAAATTTTAAGTTCCCGACTTCTATTTCATCTTCCTCTTTATCTAAACGTACTATACTTATTTTTTTTGATTCGTTCTTCCTTCCATAATTGGTATACACAGTTACTTTTAAGATTGTAGGACCAGATATCTTTTGAACATTATCCGCATAATAATCAATCATAACTTTGTAATTTCCCTTAATTGCGTTTTTCAACATAAACTCCTCTGGGCCATAACCTTCAGTCAGGTCTTCAGATAACCTTCCTCCAATTTCTGTTTCGGTATTGGAATAATATGCCTTCTCTTCATTAGGATCGATTACCCATAGATCTAAATCAGTATCACTATGATTCCAATCTACAACTATTCTAACATCTACAGGAGTTTCTGAAAACTTTATCCTATTTGCTTTACTAATATTAAGTTCTTTTTCGTGCTTAAAAACCAGTCTATTTAATTCGACATATGCTAATTGTTCTATTCCGTAAAATCGTTCGTCTTCATCTTTATCTAGTAGTTCTCCATTTTATATTTTATATAACAGGTCAAAACTTTTCTGAACTTCTCCAATATGTTCATATGCTATAGCCAAATCCCTATACGACTGTGGTTCTTCTGGCCTTAACTCTAACATTTTCTCATATACAATCACAGCTGAATCATATTTATCAAAATACTCCAGTTTATATGCTAGGGCTTTCATCAACTCATGATTATCTAAATCCACCTCCATTAAGTTTGTTAGCACTCTAATGGCAATGTCTTGAGCATCTTTTTTATCAAAAAAATCTGCTACATCCAGATAGAATGAAGGAATATTAGTATACTTTTTCCTAATTTCCAGATACTTCATATAAGCTAAATCTACTGTTTTCTCTTTTTCTAAGGTTTTGATGTATGGTGTATCAGGATTCCAGGCTTTTAGTTGTATTTTATCTGTTATTTCTTGATTCAATTTTGCAATCGCATCTTTATTAGATTTCTTACCTTCTTTAGTTGTAATTACAATTACTCCGTTTGCTCCTCTAGAACCATATATTGCTGAAGCGCTTGTATCTTTTAAAATCTGCAAAGATTCTATTTGATCTGGAGATAACTGAGATGTTGGATTACCTTCGACCGGAATTCCATCTACAATATATAAAGGTTGCGAATTGTTTGAAATAGTCGAGACTCCTCGAATTTCAACTTTAGAAGATGCTCCTGATTGCCCAGACACAGTTACTCCAGAAACGACTCCAGCTAGGGCTTCAGAAAAAGATTCAGATTGTACTGTTGCTACCGATGCTGTAATAAATGATTTTTTTTGAGCTGCATAACCTGTAACCACAACCTCCTCTAGCATCGAAGCACTTTCTTTTAGAACAACATTTATAGTATTTGAGTTATTTATAGTAATATTAGCAGAAACAAAACCTATGTATGAAAAATCCAATTCTTGACCTACATCTGTGTTTATTACAAAGTTCCCGTCAAAATCAGTTTGTGTTCCTGTAGAAGTTCCTTTAACAACAATATTTACACCTGGTAAAGGAAGTCCTTTTTCATCAGTCACAACTCCTGATACAATTCTTCTTGTAGAATCTATGACAGTAACATTAGCTTCAACAGTGGTATTTGATCTTTCTATAACATCATTTGTATTATCTGTAATTTGAGAAGTATCTACACCTGTATTTTGAACCGGGTTTTGATTTATATTATTAGAACTAGTTCGAACATTAGGTTTTATCGGTTTTTTATTTTTCTTTTTGGGAAACTTTGTGGTATACCATTCTATTAAATCTTCATAATCCTCAAATAACTCTTCTCTCCTTTCTTGTATTTCCTCTTGTTTATATAGTTCTTCTTCTTCAATATTCGCAATTCTTTCTTTATACTCAGATCTTAACTCTTGTGGAGGTTCAATTCTATACTTTACATAATCTTCTATTCTATCTAGAATTAACAACGAAGTATAGTCAGTAATCAAATTATATTTTTTAGCTAAAGAAATAATCTTCTTTTTATTTTCTTTTTTATTCTTGTTTAAAGACCTTAACTTTTGTTTTGCCCAAAGCCGTTTTACTATCTTTTCATTAGATGTACTATTGTTCACAAAAACTTTAACCTTCTTTTCTACTTTATTCTGATAGCCAAAAAGTAAGGTAAGAACAGTATTTTTTGAAAATTTACCAGTCACGGAAAAATCAGATATTACGTTAGTATTTGTATTTGGATATATCTCCTCTACATCTTTATTGTTTTTTATGCCTAAAAACTGAAATGTTTCGTGTTTTAATATTTCTAATGCATCTATAGAAGTATATCTAGTAAGGTTTATATAACTTCCGCCAGAAGTAGTAGCCATAGCATTCATTAACTCATGATTTCCTGAACCTGAAGAATTTACTACATACATAGTTTTTTTAGCAGACAAATTATAATCTCCTAAATTCGCTAACCCATCAGTAAAAAGAATAACTTCATCAGATTTTAGCTTTAAAGCATTCAAAAAACTTAGAGAAGTGCCTCCATCATGTCGAATGCTTTCAATTTCTCTTTTTAAATCTAACCATGCACCATCAGTTATTATAAATCTTTTATGATTGTTAATTGAATTATTGAATGAAATAAATTCAACTTCCACATTCTGAAGATATGTAAAATACAAATTCAGCAATTCCAGTTCTTTTTCATATTTTTTATGTGCCAATGAAAAAGATGCATCCCATAAAACAGTGATCTTGTTTGGTTTCTTCTTTATTTTTGAATTTGGTTTTAGTCTTTGATTAACATAAAAGAAGTTATTATAATTTAATACTTGCTTTGATCCAAGCGTATCAGGAATATGAACTATTATCGGATTAGAAGGAGTATAGTTTTCTTTGAATAACGATGCTTGAAAGCTATCATCATTTTGATTAAAATTCAACATACTATTAACCCCTAAAGGGTTGTTTTTTCCGTAAACCTTAATATCTATTGAAAATTCATCCAAATTTTCTTTAAAACCCAAAGGAAGTTCATATACTTTAACATCATTAGTCAAGAACAATTCTTGCTCATACGTTACTCTAATACGTTTATAATCCTTTGGTAAAATTGGATATATTCTCGCCTTATAATTATTTCCTTGTGTTTTTTCTAAAAGCCCAGGGTCTATATTTTTCCTTACCGTACTTTCAAAAGCGACTCTCGCAAGTTCCTTTTCCACAATAACTGCATCTCTCATTTTTCCATTAACATCCATTGCGAATCCAGAAACCGATTGCCCTTGTCCTAAGGGAAATGCTAATTCTCCCTCTAGTGTTCTGTCTAATTCATTATAGAATTTCATATCATAAGTAGTAGTGGCAAAATTTCCGATAATTTGTACATCTACACTCAAAACAGAAAGTTTCAATCGGGTAGAATCATTTAACCGAACCTCTGGAGCTTCTTGTGCTTGAAGATTAATTAATGACGCAAAAAACAGAAATAGAATAGAATTTTTCATGGTTAGCTTTTTTTGATTTAGAGTAAAGCTCCATAAAAATTATGTTTTGCAAAATGCAGAATGAGTAAACACACTATTATGATTAGGGAAGTTACCGATCTAAATATTATTTAAACCTTATAAACTTAGCCTCATCAAAATAATAACTGGGCGTATATACGGGTTCATTTTTATCAAATCGATACCATGGAGAAATAGAAGTATCATCGAAATTTTTAAGCAAACATACACTCTGAGCTGGTGTATTACCCTGAGCCAAAAGATACATTTTATCTCCCTGTTCATTTACGATCTCATCTACAATGATTTCAATATGCCCAGGAGAACCGGGTTTTACCAACATATCGCCTATGTTAATATCAGCAACAGATACTTTTGGTAATTCATGATACATGGATAACGTTCCTGCATAAGTATAAATCAAGTTCAGGTATTTATAAAAACCAAACTTAGAATGATTAGGTGAAGCTGTTTTATGAAAAGTAACATTATTACCGGATATCTTTGGACGATACCCTTCTGCATATTTCTTCCAAGAACAATAATGGCCAGAAGTAAAATTAAAACCAATTTCATCTTTTCTGTCCTCTTTCCATAAATATTCTGATCTAATTCTCATCAATGCATCAGCACATTGCTGAAGCCCATTTTTAGGAACGGGGACTTCCAAAATGGCATCGTGCCAATCCTGCGCAAAATATTCACTATCATCATAATTAATAATTTTACTACCATATGGTTTTAATTGATAGTTACGAAGATACTCCTGAAAAGAACCTGATTCATATTGTACTCTTTTGTACCCACTAGGCACAGTAACTCTGGTAGAAATTGAATCACCTTCTGCGTTTATATAATCAGCAGTACTGATCATATTGGTTGTAATTCCTTTCACATGACTTGCAATCATTTTTCCTTTAGAAGTTTTCACAAATAATAGTAATAAAACTAGCACTACTGTAACCGAAAAGACATATTTCCTCATAACTCTAATTGTAATCGAATTCAACTTTTTCCCTTAATAAAAATAGTCCTAAAACAGATCGACTATCTATATTAACAAAAATTTAACAAACTATTTAACTTCGCCCATAGTCCTTAAAGACGATTACTAATTAAATCTTAAAAAACGAACATTATGAATTTAAAAACTATTTATTCACTTCTAATCATCTTATTTACATTTTCAATTACTTATTCGCAAGAAGATAATAACTATGGCTTTGAAAAAGGAGATTTCTACATTTCAGGAGCAGTAAAATATAGTGGGTTAATAAGCGATCAATTCACCCCAAATAATGAGTTATTTGTAGAACCTTCTGTAGGATATTTTATATCCGATAATATTTCATTAGGGGTACAATCAGAATTTTTATTGACTAATACAGATAACTATAACATTTATGGAGTTGGCATCAATGGTCGTTACTTCTTCATGCCTAAAAAGAGGTTTAATGTGTTTACAGAACTTGCTTTGGATTACTCTAATGCTAAGACAAGTTTTAACACCTTCAAAGATACAACTGAAGCTTATAGTGCAACATTTTCAACTGGTTTAAACTATTTTATCACAAAAAACCTATCACTTTTTACAAAGTTTGAAATTTTGGATTATAGTTATTCTCAAACCGATATCGACAGAAGCCCTATTTTTCAACCACAGGGACAACAAAGTTTTGATAATCATAGAATAAGAATTGGCCCAGAAAACCTGCATCTCGGAATTATGTTCAAATTTTAATATCTCACAGTATTCAATAAAAAAAACCGATACAATTAGCTTGTATCGGTTTTCTATTTTATAATACTACTGGAAGATTATCCTCCAAAGTCATCAAATCTGATATTCTCATCAGGGATACCAAAATCTTCTCCCATCTTCTGAACAGCTTTGTTCATTAATGGTGGTCCACAGAAATACAACTCTATATCTTCTGGTGATTCATGATGATTAAGATAATTATCAATCACACAGTTATGAATGAAGCCTACAAATCCATCTCCTTCTGCGTCTATATCACTTTTAACTTTCCAGTTATCTTCCTCTAAAGGTTCAGATAAAGCTAAATAGAACTTAAAGTTAGGAAAGTTCTTTTCTAAGTCATAGAAATGATCTAAGTAGAATAATTCTCTCTTAGAACGACCTCCATACCAATAAGTAACTTTACGACCTGTTTGCAAGGTTTTGAATAGGTGATACAAATGTGAACGCATTGGTGCCATTCCTGCTCCTCCACCTACATATAACATTTCTGCTTCAGAATCATTGATAAAGAACTCACCATAAGGACCAGAAATCACTACTTTATCTCCAGGTTTCTGCGCAAAAATATAAGAAGATGCTACACCAGGATTTACATCCATCCATCCATTTTTAGTTCTATCCCAAGGTGGAGTCGCAATACGTACATTCAGCATAATCTCCCTTCCTTCTGCTGGATAAGAAGCCATAGAATATGCGCGCTCAACCGTTTCTGTATTTTTCATTACCAATGGCCAAAGACCAAATTTATCCCACTCCGCCTTAAATTTATCCGGAGTATCATGCTCTTCTGGATGTGCAGTAATATCTATATCAGAATATTTAATTTCACATTCAGGAATTTCAATCTGAATATACCCTCCTGCTTTATACCCCATATCCTCAGGAATACGAACTACAAATTCCTTGATAAAAGATGCTACATTGTAGTTACGAACTACTTCAGCTTCCCACTTCTTGATTCCGAATACTTCTTCAGGAATCTCTATATTCATATCTTGCTTCACTTTTACCTGACAAGCCAGACGTGCTCCGTGCTGTAACTCTTTACGAGAAAAATGTGGTGTTTCTGTTGGTAATGCTTCTCCTCCTCCTTCAAGCACGTGACATTCGCACTGAATACAGGTTCCACCACCACCACAAGCAGATGGTAAAAATATCTTTTCGTTACCAAGAGTAGATAACAGAGTACCTCCAGAAGCTACTTCAATTTCTTTTTCACCATTAATAGTAATTTTTACAGGACCCGAAGGCAGTAATTTATCTTTTGCAAATAATAAGATTCCTACTAAAACTAGAGTCAGTACCAAAAACGAAATAATAGTTATCGCTATCGTTCCACCGGTAGATGCTAAAAATATCATATTATTTAAATGTTGTAACGTTAGTATTTTCTGCTACCTCTTTTGTAGCTTCTTTTTCTTCAACCTGAGCGGCTTTGGTCTCTTTTTTCTCCTCTTCTTCTCCCCCGGTCAGCATTCCTCCAAAACTCATAAAACCTATTGCCATTAATCCTGTAAGGATAAATGTAATTCCTAATCCTCTTAATGGAGCAGGAACATTAGAGTATCTAATTTTTTCTCGAATTGCAGCAATTGCCAATATAGCTAGAAACCATCCAATACCTGATCCAATACCATATACACCAGCTTGGCTGATATTAGCAAATTCCTTTTGTTGCATAAATAATGATCCTCCAAGAATTGCACAGTTTACAGCAATTAATGGTAAGAAAATACCTAAAGAGTTATATAAAGAAGGTGAAAACTTCTCCACTATAATTTCTACTAACTGTACCATAGTAGCAATAGTAGCAATAAACAGAATAAAGGTAAGAAAGCTTAAATCATAGTCTGCATACTCAGGCCCCAACCAAACCAAAGCACCTTCTCTAAGAATATATTTATCTAGTAAAAAGTTTAGCGGTACGGTAATAGCTAATACAAATATTACGGCAGCACCAAGACCCACGGCAGTGGATACTTTTTTAGATACTGCAAGGTACGAACACATTCCTAAGAAGAATGCAAATACCATATTATCTATAAAGATCGATTTTAAAAATAATTCTAAATATTCCATGTTTCTTTATTTTAATGATCTTCTATTAATGCTTTATTTCTACTTCTTTGAATCCAAATAATAATCCCTACGGTAATCAGTGCCATCGGTGCTAATACCATAAAACCATTATTTTCATATCCTATAGCATACAATCCAGTCTTTTCGATTGGATCTCCTAACACTTTAGCTCCGAACAAAGTTCCCGATCCCAATAACTCTCTAAAGAAAGCTACGATAATCAGTAATACACCGTATCCTGCAGCATTACCAATTCCGTCAAGGAAAGATTTCCAAGGACCATTACCTAAAGCAAATGCTTCAAAACGTCCCATTATAATACAGTTGGTAATGATTAGTCCAATAAATACAGATAGTTCTTTACTTAAGGTATATGCGAATGCTTTTAATACCTGATCCACAATAATCACTAAAGCTGCAACTACAACCAACTGAACGATGATCCTGATTTTAGAAGGGATAATATTTCTCATCAATGAGATTACTACATTACCAATTCCTAACACAAAGATTACCGATATTGCCATTACAATTGATGGTTTCAACTGCGCTGTAATAGCTAATGCCGAACAAATACCTAATACCTGAATGGTAATTGGATTGTTATCAGCAAGTGGATCTATTAATAATTTTTTGTTTTTCTTCGAAAACAAAGGCTCTTTCGGCTCTTTTACTTTAACTTCAACTTTTTCTTCTGTTACTTCAGCCATCTGTTATTTTTTTAAAGTTTCGAAATAAGGTAAATACATTTTGATTCCTTTCTTCACCATAGCAGTTACACCATCACCAGTAATTGTAGCTCCGGCAATAGCATCTACAGCATTATCTTCTTTTCTTTCATTCTTAGGATCAGCGTTACCTTTCTTTACTGTTACTCCTTTGTATGATCCAGCAGTATCGAAAATATTTTCTCCTTTAAAATCATCTCTGAAAAAGGCTTCTTTGATATTAGCTCCTAAACCAGGAGTTTCTCCTTTATGATCAAAAAATGCTCCTTGGATTGTTTTAAAATCTTTATCTAAAGAAACATAACCCCAAATAGCATCCCAAAGTCCATTACCTCTCATCGGAACAATGTAGAACCTTTGTCCATCCTTTTGCCCGATAAATAATGGCATTTTTCTTTCGTAATTAGAGTCTTGTTTTACTTTATCGTTTTCTTTCTTTACTTCAATATTAAATGCATCAGTTGTTTTCTCTGCTGTGCTACCACTAACAATATATTGTTCTGATCCTACATATTGATCGAATAGCTCCTGAGCTTTTTCTGCCGGAACAAATTCATTAGGATCTTCGCTATCAGTAACTCCCATAGCAAAAAGAATATTTTGTTGCTTTTCTGTAATCTTATTAGCTGTAATATTTGGTTTAAGTACTGAAGATATTCCTGCTAATAAAGTTCCTACCACTACCACCATGGCAATGGCAAAAATTATTGTATATGAATTTTTATCTGTATTGATTGCCATGACTTAAGCCGTTTTTAATTTTAAACGTTTCATTCTTTTCTTCACATTACCTTGAACTACATAATGATCAATTGTTGGAGCGAATACATTCATTAATAATATTGCTAAGAATACTCCTTCTGGATATGCTGGATTAAATACACGAATCAGAATAGATATAAATCCTATTAAAAACCCATAAATCCATTTTCCTTTATTGGTTTGAGAGGCAGTTACAGGATCTGTAGCCATAAATACAATTCCAAATGCTATACCCCCTACTATTAAATGCTTCCAAAACTCAAGATTCATCAGAGCATAAAACTTACTAGAATCTGTTATCCAACCAGCTTCAACAACTCCGTTAAATATTAATCCCATTGCTAATGTTCCAAGAACAGCACTCAGCATAATTCTCCAACTACCAATTTTACTGTAGATTAAGAATAAACCTCCTAAAAGGATCAGGAAAGCAGATGTTTCACCAACAGAACCTGGAATAAATCCAAAGAACATATCTGAAACCGAATAATCGAATGGCTTAGAATTAGCCAGATATCCCAGAACAGTTTCTCCTGATAAGGCATCAACTCCTGATTTTTCTACTGCAGAGTGTACCCACACTTTATCCCCTGACATCCAACCTGGATATGAGAAGAATAAAAATGCTCTTATGGTTAACGCAGGATTTAAGATATTCATTCCAGTTCCTCCAAAAACTTCTTTACCAATCACAACACCAAAAATTACTGCAACTGAAAGCATCCACAACGGAGTATCAACAGGAACAATCAACGGCACCAACATTCCAGTTACCAAATATCCTTCTTCTACTTCGTGTCCTTTCTTTACAGCAAATAAAAATTCTACTGCAAGTCCAACTCCATAAGAAACTACAACTAGTGGAATTATTTTTGACGCTCCTAAAACAAAATTCTCCCAGTTGATAAAATGTTCAAATAAAGAAAACTCTTGAGGAAAACCATTAATTGCTGAATAATACTGATATCCTGCATTAAAAATACCAAAGAGTAAACATGGCACTAAAGCCATAATCACGGTATTCATAGTACGCTTCAGATCATCTGCTCCTCGAACGTGAGCCCCTGAATGCGTAGTCTCATTAGGTAAATACAAAAAAGTATGGATCGCGTTAAACGCGGGAGCCATTTTCTTGCCTTTATATTTTAGTTTTAGTTTATGTAATTTATCTTTTAATCCCATAGCACTATCCTATTTCTTTTAACATTAAGTCTAACCCTTCTCTAATGATTTGCTGATGTGGTTGCTTAGAAACACATATAAATTCTGTAAGAGCAAAATCTTCAGGAGCTACTTCGTACATCCCTAATTGCTCCATTGCATCCAAATCATTTACTGCACATGCCTTAAGTAATTGCAGTGGATAAATATCCAAAGGAAATACTGTCTCATAACTTCCCGTTACAACAAAAGCCCTATGTTCTCCATTAGTATTAGTATTCAAATCATATTTCTTATTTGGAAATAACCAAGAGAACGTTAATGCTCTAGAAGGAGAAATTTTATTAAAAATTGGTTTGTTCCAACCAAAGAATTCATAATCATCACCTTCAGGAATCACAGAAATCGTATTATGATAGTATCCAAGATTACCATCAGGCTTTACATTATCACCGGTAAGCACGTCTCCACTTATTACTCTTATATTCCCTTCATCATGCACTCCTGATGTATATACCACAGACGATACTTCGGCTCCGATTTTGGTTTTAAAGTATTTAGGAGTCTTTACAGAAGATCCTGCTAATGCCACTGTTCTTTCTGCATTGAATTTACCGGTAAGCAAAAGTTCTCCTATAATCACTAAATCTTGCGGATTTACCACCCAAACTACTTCTCCCTTATTAATTGGATCGATTTTAGCAATTTGTACACTTACATTCCCTGCAGGATGTGGTCCAGAAACATTATGAAGTGCTATATTATTAAGCCCAGCCAATGGTGAGTTACCTTTTTTACCTACAGAAACGTGTACTTGACCTTCTGTCAACTTGCTTAACGCTGTGACAGCTGCCTGCAGCTCATTCTCTTTACCTGCCAACACATAATCACTATCTGCTGCTAATGGTGCTGTTGTATATCCTGAGATAAATATCGCTTTTGGAGCTACATCAGGATTAGCAATTACATCATATGGACGCTGCTTAATAAAAGGCCAACAACCTGAAGATAAAAGATGAGCTTTTACCTCATCACCACTTAAGCTATTTACATCTTTAACACCAAAGTCAGCATATTGCTGTTCTTTGTCTGCAAGAATCTTAAATGCTAATATTTTTCTCTTTGCACCACGCACTATTTCCACCACTTCTCCGCTTACTGGAGATGGAAAAAGCATATTTTCATTAGATTTAGAGTGAAAAAGTGGTTCGCCGGCTTTGACTTCTACACCTTGTTTGGCAATAACTTTGGGTACAATACCGTGAAAATCGTCAGGCTTAATTGCAAAAACATTACTTCTGGTGGCATCTACAGTATTTTTCTCTGCTTCGCCAACAAGCTTAATGTCTAAGCCTTTTCTGATACGAATGTCTTTTGACATATTTGTAGTCTATGTTAATTAACTAAAAAAATCGTGCAAATTTACTAATTAAAACACGTAAGTTAAAACTGGTTATGTTATAAAGTTTTATTAATAATCATTCTAAATAATAATTTTTCGCCATACAGAAATCCCAAAGTACATTAGGCACACTTTTTGTTTATATTTACATTCTTAATTATCAATAAATGAGAAAAAAACTTAAACAAATCTTATTGTTTTTAGGATTTGTATTATGCGCTTATCATAACCTTATCGCACAACAAAATTCTCAAGAAATATCACCTCCTGAGTATATTAAAACCATTCAGCTGTATGGAGGAAATTCAGAGTTTTCGGGAACACCTATATTTAAACTTGGAGAATCACTTAAACTCAATTTTGATGATATCACAGGGGATGAATCTGATTATTATTATAGAATCAGTCATTACAACTTTGACTGGACTCCTTCTTCTTTATATAAAAACGAATTCTTGAATGGTTTTGACGAAGTCCGAATTCTTAATTACGAAAACTCATTCAACACCCTTCAGCTATACAGCAATTATACACTTACTATCCCAAACCAAGACACCAGAGGCTTTAAAGTAAGTGGGAATTATATGATAGAAGTTTATAACATAGATGATGAAGTAATATTTTCTAGGAAATTTATAATTTATGAAGATCTGACCTTTATAAAGTCTTATGTAAAAAGATCCAGAAACCTCAACTATGTAAACTCTAGGCAATCTATACAATTCGAAATAAATTCTCCCAACGAAATTTTACGCAACCCAAAACGAAATGTAAAAACTCTGGTTATCCAGAACAACGACTTAAAAAGAGCAATTACTAATCTTATTCCTCAATTCACGATAACTAATAGTCTGATATATAAATATGACCAAGAATCCAGTTTCGATGGAGGAAATGAATTTATTGGTTTCGACAGCAAAGAAGTACGTTCTTCTACCCCAGATATACAACGCATAGAACTACAGGACATCTATCATAACTTCTTATTTACTGATATCAAAAGAGCGAATAGACGTTACACTTATAACCCTGATATTAATGGTAATTTTGTAATTAGAAATCTACGTGCAGAAAACAGTAATTCTCAAGCAGATTATGTTTGGATGCATTTTACTCTAGAATGTTATGAATCTATTGGTGACGGAGAGCTACACATCTATGGAAACTTCAATAATTATACTCTGGACGACTCCACTCGTCTTAAATATGACAAAAAAAGTGGTTTATATTTCACTAAAAGACTATTCAAACAAGGTTTTTACAACTACAAATATGTTCTTGTTCGACCAGATGGCAGCATAGATCCAGGTTTTATAAGCGGTAATTTTGACGAAACAGAAAATGAGTATACTATCATACCCTATTACAGAGCTCCTGGAGCGAGGTATGATAGAGCTATTGGCAAAGGAACAGGAAATTCCAGAAATATAACCAATTAAAAAAGGTGGAACTGAAAGCTCCACCTTTTAGAATAACTGTTTTAAAATAAATTATTGGACAATCACTTTTATAGTCTCTAGTTTTATTTCTTCAACAAATATTGTATAAAAATACATTCCAACCCCTTCAATATCACCTCTGTTTAATGGGATAGTTTGGTTACCAGCTTCCACATGTTGGTTATAAATTACTTTCTTCTGCCCTAAGACATTAACCGCTATAATTTTTACAACTCCACCGTTTATTGTATTTAATTTCAATACTGACTGCCCTTTGATAGGGTTTGGAGCAATTGATGCTTTATTTATTTCATCAAAAACTCGAGAATCTTCTTCTTTTATAGGCACAGTATCGCAAGACGAAGGACAGGAGTCACTCCAAAAACCATTGAATTTCCCATCTGTATTAGGATAGGTTCTGGTAAACCAACCTGTTTTGCCTCGCACTAAATCTACCGTTTGTTTTCCATTACCATCATTAAATATAACCCCTATTTCATCAGGAGAAACTCCATTAGGAATTATAAAAGACCATTTACTCCAAGCAGAACCATTTGTTACTGTCATTACCTGACCAGGCCATCCAGCAGTACCTTCTAGAGTAACATTTCGAGCCATATCGAACAAGTAAATATTTGATACACTACCCCAGTTAAATGTTGGTGTTTTAAAATAAATATCTACAACGGTTTTATTCAACCCTTCACAATCTCTTTGACACTCATCACTCCAAACACCGTCTTGATACCATCCACTAGTACCTCTCGACAAATCATCAGTCTGACCATTATTTCCATTAAAAACAATTCTTATATCATCCGGGCTTACTCCTTCAGATAAAACTAAAGTATATTGATACCAGTTTGTACCAGGATAATTACTCATTTGTTCACCTGGCCATCCACTAGTCCCTACTAATGCTGAATTGGAAACTGAACTAAAAAAGTATGCATTTACAACATCACCCCATCCAGCGGGCTTATAAAAACTAAACGTAATCTCAGCCAAACCTTCTGTAGTTACTGAAACTGCTTCACTAAAAGCCGATTGATTACCTTTTGCATCCTTTGCCACTACACTAAACTCATAATTAGTATCACCCGATAAGCCATTAATAGTGACAGAAGTTGTACTTACAAACTTCACAAATTCTGTTCCTTGATATATATCATAACCAGTCACAGCAATGTTATCAGATGAGGCACTCCAACTTAAAGTAACCGAGGATTGTTTAATACTTGAAGCCACAACATTTGTTGGAACTGAAGGAGCTACATCATCTGATGGTAATTGGACCTGCAATGGTGCTTTCCACACTCCTCTTCCATAAGTTGCTGCCAACAGAACATTATCCTTTAAATTCACCTCTAAGTCTCTTACAGCCACATTAGGAAGATCTGAAGAATATTCTTGCCAAGGTTGATCTCCATCTTTAACATATACTCCCATATAAGTACCTAGGTATATAGACTCTGTTCCCTTATGGTGTCGTATTACAAACTTCCCTAGTCCAGGGAGATTATCAGTGATATCAGAGAAACTATTCCCTTGATCTAAGGATTTAAGTACTTCTCCTCCTGAACCTGCAGTAGTAACATAAATGATTTGGTTATTATCATTATGGATTTCGAGGGAAGTAATAAATCTGGTAAACCTATACACTTTTATCCAATTAACTCCTTTATCGGTACTTCTATACAGATTCTGACCATTTGCTATATATATAATATTAGTATCCGATGGATCTAACTCGATATGCTCTATATTGTCTCCTCCAAAATCAAATTCTGTTTGCTTTATAAAAGAAGTACCTTCAAGTTTATATAAACTGCTGTACCCAGCATACAAATTGCCATTGCGATCAGACACTAATGGAGTTACCCAATTACCACTTTCAGGACCACCCGCTGCGTACCTTCTTGTTTTACCTCTATCTTCAGTTTTATATAAACTTCCACCATATTGTATAAACCCATAGTATGTATTTGAATCATTTCCTTGCACAGCACAATCCATACCATCTGCTCCGTGATATACATTCCATTGTGACCCATCTAAAGCATATCCGCCATTGTCTTGTAAACCTCCAACCATGTGATCGGCACTACTATTTTCTGCAACAGATATCTTATAAAACTGACCAATTTGAAGTCCTTTTGTTAAATCAGTAAATGAATCCCCATTATTTTTAGACTCATAAACACCTCCATCACTACCACATAACAATCTCCCATTATAATATCGTAAAAAATGAATATCTGCATGGGTATAAGTAACTTGAGTTGGATCATTCCATCTATTAATCCTAATAAACCTATCTCCTCCGTCTGTTGATTTCCATATATTTAAACATCCTACAAATACCTGATTAGGATCTTGATCAGAAACAGCTAATGCTAAATCATACCAAGCCTGTGTACTTTCAAAAATATCTTGGGTTTCGCTAGTTTTATTAAAACTAGCACCAGAATTTATAGATTTATAAAGCCCTTGAAAAGAATTATTCATTGACGCACTCAGTAGATATACATATTCTGGATTAGCAGGAGTAACATCAATAACCAATCTGTTGGAGTTAGAAGGCAATCCATTTCTAACGATAAAAAAACTATTACCGCCATCAGTAGACTTATAAAAAGTATTTCTAGTCACTGCATAAACAACATTAGTATCACCTGGCTTTATTTTAATATCTTTTATATTACCAGATAAAGATTTTGTCCAAGTTGCTCCAGCATCTTCGGTTTTATAAACTCCTTTGCTTGTAGCCACCCATAATTTATTAGAGTTGTTTGGATCTATATAGATGTCATTACCGATTTCATATTGATCTGAAGGATCTAGACCTGTTTTGCTCCACGTATACCCGCCATCCACAGACTTCAAAACACCAACACCTAATGCATCATTAGCATCATCATCTCCGGTAGAAATATAAATAATATTGGAGTTATTATAATCTATTGCAATTCCTGAAACTCCGATCTGAGGCAAATAATCCGAAAGTGGTTCCCAATGCTCTCCATTGTCTATTGATTTCCAGATTCCACCTGCAGGTGCACCAACATACATCACATTGGATTGGTTAGGATCTACAATCGCCACATTGACTCTACCTTGACCAGGTGACCAGGAATTAGAACCATTATGATCATAAGGGCCCATTGGGGTCCAAGCATTTGCACTTTTTTGCCCAGAAGTTCTTTTAGACTGCTTCTTTTCCCAAATATCCCAGTAGAAATCTGGAGTAGGTAAAGTACCATCAGGCATCAAAGAATTCTTATAAAACTCCTCCCACCTCTTAAAAGGTTTATGCCCACTTCCTTTTACAGAAAAATCTCTTTTTTCCCAATAGCGATTAAAAGCATCAACTATCTCATCAAATTTAGTAGCATTTACCTCATTAGACTTTTCTTTTAATTTAATTTCAGACATCCATGGTGCATCTACGTTGTATTGAGCATTCACAGAAGTGATGTTCAAAGAAATGAATAAAAGCATGAAAACCACTCTGAATGTAGTTATGGTATTTTTCATATTTCAGGGTTATAAGTATTGATAAAAGTTTTTATTGTTAAACCGTAATTTGAATGCGCAAAAATACATACAGACTTTTTTAAAAACTTCCACCCACACTCTTCAAAAAAACTTTTTAAAATACTGATATTCAAAATTTTAATACCACCTATATCGATAAAGGTTAAATTATTTTTTTCGATAAAACACCAATAAAATTGCCTAAAAACACAACTAACGTCGACCTAAAACGTTGTAAAAAAAATTCTTACATCGCATTTCTATCGTTTGAGGATTCTGCTTTAGACAGTTACTGATTACACGCCATCCTAACTTTCTATTTTTTTTGTGTTTTGTATCGAAATACCTTTACTTTAACCTCATTTCGGGAAAACCATCAACCAAAAATGAAAAACACCGGGCGATTTCTAAAAAAGCACAGGGGAGATGAATGTCTTAATTGTGGGGTACCATTAGATGTTATTGATCGGTATTGTCATAGTTGTGGACAAATTAACACTACCAAAAAATTGTCTTTAAAAGATTTTTTTGGAGAATTTTTTGCTAGCATATTTTCATATGATTCTCGACTTAGACACACTATAATTGCTCTACTATTTAACCCAGGAAAAATATCTAAAGAATATATAGAAGGTAAACGAATAAAATATGCTAATCCGTTCCGTTTTTACCTTAGTATTTCAATAATCTTTTTTATTATCAATGGTTTGTTTATGAACCTGGATGATTTTTCTAGAGGCTATAATGATGGGTATAAAGCTGCGGAAAAAGCAAAAAAGAATTCTGAAAATGGTTTTAACTTTAAAATAAACAAAAACAAAGAAAGTATAACGATAACCAAAGATCTGGATTCAATTCCGAAACCTGATAGCAAAGTGACTTATTATACCGAAACGCAATTAGACACGATGAATTTTATCAAAGAATCACTAATACGTTTTGACATCTATCAATCTCATTATGAAAAAACCAAACAAGAATACCCGAATATTGCTCTGGATAGTTTGAAACATAAAAAAACCAAGTATAACCGATATCTATATAAGAAAGGTATACGAACAAAAAAACTTAATGAAGATCCTTCTGAACTAATAAAATTTATTTTAAACAAGCTACCGTTTATTATATTTCTATTCCTTCCTTTCTTCAGTCTTGGCATATGGTTACTGTATATTAGAAGACCATTTTCTTATATGGAACATTTAATATTCACGTTCCATACACAAACATTATTTTTCATTTTATTAGGAATAGCAATTTTATTTGACCAGATCACTAACAATGAGATTGCATCAGGAATTGCTATAATAATATTCTTATTTTATCTCTACAAGGCAATGCGAAAGTTTTATAATCAAAGTAGGATCAAAACTATTGTTAAATTTCTATTAGTCAATGTAATATTTTTTATCTTAGCTAGTATTGGAATTATAGTTACTTTTATAGGATCTCTATTTACATATTAATATGGTTCAACAGGTTACTAGAGGCATAAAAATTTCGGTGGACACCACTTTTGAAGGTACTTTCTATAAGAACCATAAAATTCATTTTGCCTTTGGGTACTGTATTACTATTGAAAATCAAAGTAAAGATTCTGTTCAACTCACCTCTCGTTTTTGGGAAATAAAAGATTCATTAAATAATACTGAAATTGTAGAAGGAGAAGGAGTTATCGGGAAAAAACCAGTCTTAAAACCTGGTGAATCTCACACATACAGTAGTGGATGCTTACTAAGTTCTCCTTATGGCGCAATGAAAGGTTATTACTACATGATTAACTTTACATCTGCAAGAAAATTTAAAGTAGCTATCCCGGGCTTCAAACTTAATGCTCCTTTTGCACTTAACTAAATATCACTTATTTAATCTAGTCTATCTTCTACCTCGCTAATCGAGGCAATAATGACAATGAAAATCGCATACAAGTTGGTGTTCCCTTCTATAATAATTCAGTTCAGAGGCTGACTTTGAAATAAAGCCAGCCTTTAGAAGTATGCTAAAATTTAAGTCTATAAATTTATCTTGCAGGAGGATATTGATAAAACCCTTGATTGTAATAATATGGATTTTCCTTACAAGTATATAAATCTGCAGTCTGGTTATATCCATTATTACTAAAAATAACATTACTGCACTGTCTAAATGGTATTTTTGTAGCGTACCAGCCATTACCCAGGTCAGCCATTTGAAGCCCTGGCCAATTACCCAAAAACTCATTAATACCATCCCAGGCATATAGATGTGTATACCCTTTCACCACAATTAATAATTCATCTTCCTCTGAAGCTGATGGAATCACTGAATACCAATTGTCCTTATAAAAAAATGGATATTCTTTATTTACAATCAAATCATCTGTTTGCCACGAACCATCATTACTAAAAATAATATTGGTTTCTTGTTTCTCATCATAAAAAGTAACATCTACTTTCCCCCATTTAGAGCTTGTATTAAAAGCACTTAACTCTGGGGTGTAAGAATTTATATTTACTCCTGGCCAAGGAATCGGATTAGGGTTGCCAGAATCCCAAGCATACACCTTATTATACCTTTGTAGATCATAAACATAAACTTCTTTAGTGTCACTGACCGGGATCGGTGTATTAGGATACATAATATTTGCTACTTCTATATCTGTTGAAGAAAGTTCGATTCTATTTATAGCATATGTACTTCCATCCTTTTTTGTAATTGTGGGCTCTCCATTTTTTGAAAAGAAATAAGGCCCATACATCATTATTGAATTAAAATCCATGACATCTGAATAATCAAACCCATCTCTATTTCTTTCTATATAGGTCATGAAATTATGCGCATAACCATCTCTAACATTTTCGAAATGCACAGTAACAAACTCATCTCTATTACTTCTACTTTGTTCATGCCACAAACCAATAGCATGTCCAATCTCATGAATAGTTGTACCCGTACTACAACCATTTGCCAATGTAATTGCCTGTCTACCTCCGGTCATCCCAACAAATGAAGAACAACCACTACCAAATTGAAAATACACATAATTCCTTTGATCAGTTCTAGGAATAAAACGTAAATTAGTATACTCCTCCCAATGTGCAATAGCATCAAAAATACGCTGTTGGTTAGGTAAACTTTCCTGAATCTCATAATAAACTGTACTATTCGTCCAGAAATTGCGAGTAATACCAACACCTTTTTTCGTTACTGGTTGATCTGATAATTGTGATTCTTGAAACACCATATCCCCTTCTAATAGATACTGCCCATCTGTCTTTTCCAAAAACAGTTCCTGAGTTCCATAATACTTTCTTACCACATTAGAAGATACTTCCTGATTAGGCTTTGAATTCTCAAATTCTTCTACTTGACAAGAAGAAAAATTCAACAATAATACAATGAAAAATGATTTTAGTAATTTTTTAACCCCCATGACCTACTTAATTATTTAGTTATTTAATTAATCAAACAATTTTACCTCCAAGACCCTAGAATCCTGAGTAAGTAAATTTAAAAAGCAAGAACAGAAAAATAATCACGAAATAATTAGTAGGGAAAACCGGTAAAAAAAATAAACCTTTGAAAATAAATAGGTTACAAATAAATATAACGATGGAGCTTGTTTTTATTTTTTCGATCAAAAACCAATAAAAAAGTTTAAAATCAACACTTTAAACAATCTATATCGTTATAACTTAAACTAATTATAGACTTTATACATCGTTTGAGAAAAATAAAAAATCAAAACATCTACTCAAACCTAGTTAAAATAAGGAAAAGAACTATAAAAACACTGTATATAATCAAGTTATCGCCGTCTTTAAAGAAATGGTAATTATCGATCTGAGAGAAGAAGTAAAAAATTTATTAGATAGATTAGAAGGATATCAAAAATCAACCTTATACACTTATGTAAATATTCTTCTTACTAAGTCAAATCTGATTTTCCTTCCCTCTTGCTCTACATGGCAGTATTTACAATGAGAATCATATACAAATTTGTACTTTTTTCTATAATCAAAAGTCGATTTCACTTCAAAAATACCTCTAAAATCCTCTTCTCCATACTCTGTATACCTTTTGATCTCAAATAAATCCTCGTTACTTGATTTATTAAGAACAAAATATGCACTACTGCCTATACCAGAAAGAAAATGAGCTTTCTTTAAAAAATCAGGCAAAACAATATTCTTCTCTTTTTTCAGTTCCGGTGCTCTTTTATCAAAGTAATTAGTCAGGTTTTCCTTAAAAACAGATTCAGGATATTCCTGCAGAATTCCCTTTTCTACTTGATAGACAATATTTCCTACTGAAGCCTTTTCTACATTACCCAAAGGACTTGGGGTAAATAATTTATTACGGCGCAACGGTTTTTTAATTTTAGATAGATCTGTACTTGAAAGCAAAGTGTCTGTTACAATTCTTGAGCAATTACTTCCTTCTTTCCTAAAAGTAGAATATGGTATACTTCCTTTACTTTGTAAGTCCAAAACATAGGACCTTGCTTTATCGTAATAAATGTAATCGCATACTGATGCAACGAGACGCCCACTACCATGTGTTTTTTCAGGGTGAGCCTCTAACCATAATAAAAATTCGTCTATATTAGACAAATTACCTTCTGGTGTAAATTTAGCATTAAAAGGAATTTCTAACTCTACATCTGTTACTGCACTACGAACTCTTCCTTTTCCTTGAGGAGTTATATATCTTCCGAAATCATAATATTCTGCAACACCTGTCTTATTTTCAATAAGCACCAGAGCCGCATGTCCAGCTTTTATGATTCCGTTTTTACCTAAACCAAACATTTGCAGTATTGCAGTAGATGTTTTTTCGTCAGAAAATCGAACAAATGTATCTGGAAAGGCTAATGAAATTATTTTGCCCGTGTAATTATTCACAGGAGTAGAAATTTTAATTAATGAAACACATGCTATACCGTAATAGCTTCAAAAACAACTGTACTTATTTCCTCATCTTGAAGATTTTCATATCGCATTGAAAGCTCTTCTTCATTCTTTACAATCTGTGTTATACTTCTAGTCTTTAAAAAACCTCGATCAATCTGCAGATCTACATCTTTGTCACCAATCCCAGCATTCTTATGAAAATCTAATAATGTTTCTGAAGTAAGTACATTTTGATTCTCGAAAGACTCAAACCAAACTTCACGTTTAGCTTTCATTTCTGGAGTATATAATGTAGAGGAAGACCAAATATGAGTCTGTTTTTCTAAAGTTTTAAAATGTTTTTGTTGCCCATCCCATACTAGTTCAAAAAACACAAGATCAGAGCTCCAATTAGCAGCAACAATAGTAAAGGGCTCGATACCTGAATAATCATAATCTTCTATTGCACTTTTTAGATCATCAGCTCCTAACAAGTCCCTAACAACAACACCCCTACTTTGTCTATATGACACGGCTCTTTCATGAATTTCAAAACCACCATTAAGCAAACAAATCATTGTATCTTTATCACTAACACCAATCCAAGTACCACCTGCAACAGCATCCTTAGGAAATAACATCCTGGTTTTATTAACCTGATAAAATTCCGGCAATAGTGTTTTTCGATTTACAGCCTCATCACGATTAGAGGTAAGAATAAAATTATTTTCTTCAATAGGGATTAATGTAACTGTACACATAAAGTTTGGGTCGACATAATATCGCACAACTTACAAAAAAAATTACATACTACTTTAAGCATGTTTATAAAAGGTTAAAATGAATATTAGCCTTTTTAATTTTCTATCTTTGCGACTTGAGGTTACTAACTCATCAAATACACATCTTACTAATTTAAACAATACACTATATCATGGGAAAAGGTTTTTTTCAAGTTCCAACTGCAATAAACGAACCCGTTAAATCTTATGCTCCAGGAACTCCTGAAAGAGAAGAAGTTCTAGAAACATATAAAGCAATGTACAACACCACAATAGATGTACCTTTATATATTAATGGAGAAGAAATCAGAACAGGAGACACATCTACTATGTCTCCCCCACACGATCACAAGCACATATTAGGAACCTATCATAAAGCTGAAAAGCAACATGTCCAAAAAGCTATCGATACAGCTATTGAAGCTCGTAAACAATGGGCTGATTTAGCTTGGGAGCAACGTGCAGCAGTATTCTTAAGAGCAGCTGAACTAATCGCCGGACCGTATAGAGCAAAAATTAATGCAGCTACGATGTTAGCACAATCTAAAAACATATTTCAGGCAGAGATTGATGCCGCTTGCGAATTTATAGATTTCTTACGCTTTAATGTAGAATTTATGACTCAGATCTATGAAGATCAGCCTGATTCTACTTCAGGAGCGTGGAATAGATTAGAATATCGTCCTCTCGAAGGTTTTGTATACGCAATTACTCCATTTAACTTTACCGCGATTTCAGGGAATCTTCCAGCTAGTGCAGCTTTAATGGGAAACACAGTGGTATGGAAACCAAGCGATAGTCAGATTTATTCTGCTAAAGTAATTGTAGACATCTTTAAAGAAGCTGGAGTTCCGGATGGTGTGATTAATGTGGTATATGGAGATCCTGTAATGATTACTGATACTGTATTAGCTAGTCCAGATTTTGCTGGAATTCACTTTACAGGAAGTACTCACGTATTCAAAGATATCTGGTCTAAAATCGGAACTAATATCCATAATTATAAAACATACCCAAGAATTGTAGGAGAAACCGGGGGTAAAGATTTTATTGTTGCGCACCCAAGTGCTAACGCTAAACAAGTAGCTACAGGAATCTCTCGAGGAGCATTTGAATTCCAGGGACAAAAATGTAGTGCTGCATCCAGAGCATATATACCTCAGAGCATGTGGGCTGATGTTGAGAAATATGTAAAGGAAGATATAAAATCCTTTAAAATGGGCTCTCCTGAAGACATGGGTAATTTTATTACTGCCGTAATTCACGAAGGATCTTTTGATAAATTAGCTAAATACATCGATCAGGCTAAAAATGATGCTGATGCAGAAATTATTGCTGGAGGTAATTATGACAAATCCAAAGGTTATTTTATTGAACCTACAGTAATTTTGGCTAAAGACCCTAAATATACCACAATGTGCACAGAGCTTTTTGGACCTGTTATTACTATTTATGTGTATGATGATAACAAATGGGAAGAAACGTTAGTATTGGTTGATGAGACTAGTGAATATGCGCTTACCGGAGCTATTTTCTCTACTGATCGTTATGCAGCTGCAGAAGCTACTAAAGCTTTAGAAAATTGTGCAGGTAATTTTTATATCAATGACAAACCTACCGGAGCTGTAGTAGGACAACAGCCTTTTGGTGGTGCTAGAGCATCAGGAACTAATGACAAAGCAGGGTCATACCTCAATTTATTACGTTGGGTATCTCCGCGTACAATTAAAGAGACTTTTGTCACTCCTGTAGATTATAGATATCCGTTTTTAGGTGAGTAGTTTCAGATGAAACTTATAATAAACAAACCGTATATCATATTTTGGACATTGATTCCAATGATTCTGATATACGGTTTTTCTTTAGGAGATAAAACGCTGGATGTAAATATTTATGACACTTATTTTGTAATTGCCCGATTTCAGGTTTGGTTTTTACTATCTTTTATATTTTTAGTTTATGGGGCTCTATATTGATTAGCCCTCACATTAAACAGAAAGCTAATAAGCTTCTTAACTATCGCACATACAATTACAACTATTATTGGAGTTTTGACATTAACAATATTAGGGTACTTAACAACAACATTTAAGACAGAAGAAAAAATATTTTTGATTCAAATAATTATTTTTTTGTTAATCTTAATTGGTCAATTATTGCTTTTAGTAAATTTAATTGCAAGTTTATTTCGAAAAAAGAAATTTAAAAGCATCTAAAAAATGACTATCCGACCAGCAAAATTAGAAGAACTCCCGATTTTATTGGGTTTTGAACAAAAGCTTATCGAAGCCGAGCGTCCAATGGATATTACACTAAAAACTAATGAAAAAATTAGTTATTACGATATTGGAGAATACATAGAATCAGATCATACTAATGTAGTGGTAGCTGAAATTGAAGGAGAAATTGTTGGTAGTGGTTATGGGCAGATAAGAGATCGAAAAGAGTTCTTCAAACAGAAGCAACTAGGTTACATAGGTTTTATGTATGTAAAAGAAGAGCATAGAGGTAAAGGAATCAGTCAAAAAATAATTCAGTATTTGTATGATTGGTTCAAAACTAAAGACCTGGAGGAAATTCGACTTACTGTCTACGACAAAAACCCAAGAGCTATAAAAGCCTACGAAAAGGTAGGCTTCGAAAAGCATTTAATAGAAATGCGAATAAACCTGAAAGGCTAGAGCTTATATTTAATTGGCAAATACACTACTTTTTTAGTTTCGAAAAACTCCTCTTCAAAATAATTTATCAAATCATATTGAACTGCTTTAGGAAAAAGAGCTAATTCGTCAGTTAGGTCACCTCCTTTTAGATATAAAATTCCATTTTGCAGATCGTGTACACTTTTTTTGGTAATATTTTTACGCACCCACTTTACAAAATCAGGCATATTCGTCACAGCACGACTTACTACAAAATCAAATCGGTCATCAAAAGTGCCAGCTCTTCGCTGTTCAGCCTTCAAATTCTGTAACCCCAAAGCTTTTGCAACCTCATTAACAACTCTAATTTTCTTAGCAATTACATCTACCAAATAAAATTGAGTTTCAGGAAATAAAATCGCCAAAGGAATCCCTGGAAAACCACCTCCTGTACCTACATCCAAAACTTGTGAGCCCGGTTTAAAACTCATAACTTTTCCAATCCCTAAAGAATGTAATACATGTCTTTCATATAAAGACTCAATATCTTTTCTGGAGATTACATTAATTTTAGCATTCCATTCAGCATATAAATCTCCTAATTTCGAAAATTGTAATTGTTGCTCTTCAGTTAAATCAGGAAAATATTTTAATAAGATATCCATCAACATAAAATTAGATTGTAAAAATACATGTTAAACCGGTATATTTTACTTCTTTTTAGGAAGTTAAAAAATATAAATCCCTAACTTTACCCAATATTAGAATGACAAATGACGTTTTGGTCATAAAGCTCAACTATCATGACTACACCCAATGTGCGCTTTAGCAGAGTAGATTCCGCTAAATTCTTTAGAACTCTGAATAAACGAGTTAATCAGTATTTTAAGGATAATAACATAAAAAGAACAGGAAATTGGCGATTACATATAAAAACAATAGTTATGTTCTCTATTTTTCTAACCCCATATTTCTTGATACTTACATTAAATATTTCTCAATGGTGGATGCTATTGCTCACAATTATTATGGGCGTAGGTATGGCTGGAGTAGGAATGAATGTTATGCATGATGGTAATCATGGTTCGTATTCTTCAAAGAAATGGATTAATAATCTAATGGGTAGTAGTATGTATATTCTTGCCGGAAATGTATATAACTGGCAAGTTCAACATAATGTACTACATCATACTTATACCAACATCCACGGACATGATGAAGATATGGATGCTGGTAGAGTAATTAGATTTACGAAACACGCAAAATGGAGACGTTTTCATAAATTTCAACATTATTATTCTATATTTTTGTATGGCTTATTAACTTTTAATTGGGCTCTTACCACTGATTTCAAACAGACCAAAAGATACCTTGCTCGTAAACTTGCATATGGAAAATTACCAAGTCCTATTCAACAATGGAGTACTATTGTTGTCACGAAAATTATTTATGTACTTATATGGATAGTAATCCCCATGATTATTTTATCTATTTCGTGGTGGAAAATATTAATAGGATTTTTTGTTATGCATTACGTAGCAGGATTAATTTTAAGCATTGTATTTCAATTAGCGCATATGGTAGAAGATGCACAAATGCCTGTACCAGACCAAACAGGAACCATGAAAAACACTTGGGCAATACATCAATTATTTACTACCGTCAATTTTTCTACTAAAAATAGAATAGTAAACTGGTTTACAGGTGGGTTAAACCATCAGGTGGAACACCACATTTTTCCACACATAAGCCATATTCACTACACGAAGATTTCTAAAATAGTAAAACAAACTGCTTTAGAGTTTAATCTTCCGTATAACGAATACAAAACCACACGTAAGGCTATAATAGCTCATTTTAAACATCTTAAAGAAATGGGAACGAAGCCTGCGGCAATACAATCATAACTTTTATTTACCAATTAGAAATGAGTACACAAGTATCGGAAATGAGTACACAATTATCAGACAGAATTAATGCATTGGAAGCCTCTGCTACGTTAGCTATGGCTGCAAAAGCTCGTGAACTAAGAGCTGAAGGAAAAGACATTATTGGACTTAGCTTAGGAGAACCTGATTTTAACACTCCGGATTTCATTAAGGAAGCTGCTATACAAGCAGTTAATGACAACTATAATTCTTATACACCTGTAGATGGTTATGTAGAATTGAAAGACGCTATCATTACCAAATTTAAACGTGATAACAATTTGGCTTATGATCGTTCACAGATTGTTGTATCAACTGGAGCTAAACAGGCTTTATACAATATAGCCCAGGTATATATCAATCCTGGAGATGAAATTATTTTACCTTGCCCTTACTGGGTAAGTTACAGTGATATTGTAAAACTTGCCGGAGGAGTTCCAGTAGAAGTAAGAACTTCTATTGATACAGACTTTAAGATGACTGCTGAACAACTTGAAGCTGCTATTACACCAAAAACAAAAATGTTATGGTATAGCTCTCCCTGTAATCCTAGTGGATCTATTTACAGTAAAGAAGAATTAAGAGCTCTTGCTGATGTGCTTCAAAAATATCCAGACATTGTAGTAGTAAGTGATGAAATATATGAACATATCAATTATGTTGGAGATCATGCTTCTATGGCTCAATTTGAAGATATGTACAACAGAACTGTTACTGTAAATGGAGTTGCTAAAGCTTTTGCTATGACGGGATGGAGAATAGGTTATATTGGCGCTCCAACTTCTATTGCCAGAGCTTGTAATAAAATACAAGGACAAGTAACCAGTGGAGCTAATTGTATTGCGCAGCGTGCTGTGATTACTGCATTAGAAGCTCCTGTGAGTAATATTCATTATATGGTTGATGAATTTAAGGAACGTAGAAAATTAATTTTAAATCTATTAGCAGATATTCCTGGATTCGAATGCAATAAACCAGAAGGTGCATTCTATGTGTTCCCTGATATTTCTTATTATTTTGGAAAAACATTAAAAGGCCAAACTATTGAAAATGCAACAGACTTTTCTATGTACTTATTAGAACAAGCTAATGTAGCTACAGTAACCGGTGTTGCTTTCGGAAATGGGAATTGTATAAGAATCTCCTATGCTGCGAGCACCGAACAAATTATTGAAGCTTTGAAAAGAATTAAAGAAGCTGTAAGCTAATTCTTAGTTTCTTAAAAAGAGATTTTATGATATAAGCCGATTACTCATCGAGACAAGTAATCGGCTATTTAATGTTAAGTAAAAACAAAATTTACTCTTTCAAAGAAAATTAGAGCTTTATTGAACAATAAAAAGTTTTAATTTCGTTTATAACAAACAACTCTTCAATTTCCCCCTAGTATGAAGATTTTCGATCATAGAAAATTTTTGATTTATAATTTGTCGATTTATCCATTAATCTCTTAAAACCTAAAATTATGGACATTTCGGAAAAAGAACGTATCGTTAAAAAAAACGTACTTGAAATTTTTAAGGAAAATTTCAAAGTAACCAAGACAGAAGAAGAAATTCTTAATATCAGACCGGAAAACGAGTTTGATGCTAACTACACAGATTATTACGAGTCTATTCTAGATATATTCCTTATCGAGGAAGAGTATCTGGAAAATATTAATGGAAAAGTTAAGCATACTATCAAAAAAGTAACCGAATTGTGGAACTCAACTCCACACTCTTTTGCTTCCTGGGAGTTTCAATACTAAATCAATTGTAATTACCTGTCTCTCCAGAAGAAAGGCGTAAGTAATATTAGGACGGTAAATAACTCTAACCTGCCTATTAACATAAGAAAGGAGCACCACCATTTCCCAAAATCTGGTAGCACATCAAAATTATTAACAGGACTTAGTTTACCAAATGCAGGGCCTACATTACCTAATGAGGATGCTGCTCCACCTATAGCTGTTTCGAAATCCAATCCTAGTGCCCCTAGAACCAATGAACCAATAATAAAAGAGAGCATATAAAGAATAAAAAAGGCAAGCACATTAAACACGATCTCTTTGGAAACCGCCTTTGTATTATAACGTACAGGAAGAATAGCATTAGGGTGTAATGTACGCTTAAACTCTAATATTCCGTTGCGTATAGTTATCAAATGTCTTACTACCTTCATACCGCCTGCTGTAGATCCCGCCGAACCTCCTAAAAACATAATCCCAAAAAAGAAAACTGTTAAAAAAGGAGCCCACATAGTAAAATCAGCACTCACAAAACCAGTTGTAGTAATTACAGCTAATACCTGAAATAACGCATGTCTAAAAGCGCTTTCTGCTTCTCCCCAAACCATAGGATGATCAATTGTAGAAATAGAAACATCTGCTTTAAAATAAATAATTAGCGTAGCAACAATCGTAAAACAAATAATAAACAGCGTGTATAATTTAAACTCTTCGTCTTTGATAATCTTCTGTACCTTTCCTTTGAACCCAAAATAACTTAGCACAAAATTCATACCTGCCAAAAACATAAATAATATAATAATATATTGTATAACTGGTTGATCATTCCAATGGGCAACACTTGCATTCTTAGTAGAAAAACCTCCAGTGGATAATGTACTCAACGCATGATTTATAGCATCAAAAAAATCCATCCCGGCTAATTTAAGCAAGATGGTCTCAGCAGCAGTATATCCAAAATATATCAACCATAATCGTTTAGCAGTATCGGTAATACGTGGATGTAGTTTATCAGCACTAGGTCCAGGTGCTTCAGCTGCAAATAACTGCATCCCACCTATTCCTAAAAGTGGTAAAATTGCAATAGCTAATACGATAATTCCCATACCGCCAATCCAATGAGTTAAACTACGCCAAAACAAAACACCTTTTGGAACAATTTCAATATCATTAAGAATAGAAGCTCCTGTAGTCGTATAACCTGACATCGTTTCAAAAAAAGCATTGGTAAAAGTCGGGATAGCTCCAGAAAACAAATATGGCAGTGTACCACTCAATGACATAAAAATCCAACCAAAAGTAACTACAATATATCCTTCTCGTTTATTAATTTCTTTCTGATGTTCTCTAGTTAGAAACATCAGTGCAATCCCAACAAACAACGTAGCTAGGGCAGCCAACATAATATCTATAGTCACCCCATCTTTATAAATAAAACTAATAATTGTCGCCAGTAGCATAAAACCTCCATTACAGAGCAACAAAAGCCCCATAATATGCGAAATAATCTTGTAGTTCAGTTTAGACATTGTTATAAGAAGAGCTTTTCTATTTTCTTAATAGATTTTGGCAAACAACATACTACTACTCTATCTCCTGCCTGAATATAAAATTCTCCCAACGGAATAAGACCCTCACCATTTCTTATCACACCAGCTATTATAGCAGAACGAGGAAAATCCAAATCTTTTATCAGATTATCACTTACTTCAGAAGTCGGTTTCACAATAAACTCCAATAACTCAGCATTCATATTATTGAGCTTGGTCATAGCTACCACTTCTCCTTTTCTTATGAATCTAAAAATGTTATTTGCTGCAAGAAGTTTTTTATTAATCAATGTATCAATTCCTATAGAATGAGATAATTGAAAATAATCCATATTCTCAACCAAAGCAATTGTTTTACCTACTCCTTTGGATTTTGCAACCAAACAAGACATAATATTGGTTTCAGAATTTCCTGTAACAGAGATAAATGCATCCATATCAGATATACCTTCTTCTTCTAGTAATTCTACATTACGTCCATCGCCATTAATAATCAATGCAGCTGGGAGATCATCAGCCAAATCAAAAGCCTTATCTCTATCTCTTTCTATTAGTTTAACCCTAAATTTATGATCACACAGGTCGCAAGAGGTTTTATACCCTATTTTGCTTCCTCCCAGAATCATTACTTTTTTGATCTGTTCTTTAACCTTACCAGTTAATTTGTATAATTCATCAACACCCCCCTTAGAGGTTATAAAATAAACCTGATCTCCTTCTTTAAACTTAGTATCACCTCTTGGAATCAATGTATATTGTGTTCCTGAACGCTGAATTGCTACTGGCATAAAATGTAACTCAGGAAATATATCTGCAGCTTCTCTTACAGTTTTACCAACAAACAAGGCTTCTTTGGACAATGTTGTACCTACCATTGTCAGAGCACCATCCTCAAACTCGTAACTATCGTGAAACGCAGATTGATTGAGTAGTAATTCAATTTCACTAGCCGCTAATGCCTCTGGTGAAATTAGCTCATCAATCCCAAACTTGATGAAACCAACTTCATCCTTATTTTCAATAAATTCTGTATTGGATATCCTTGCAATAGTGCGCTTAGCTCCCATTTGTTTAGATAATACACACACCGTAATATTAGTAGTCTCACTAGAGGTAACACTAATTACCATGTCCATATTCTCCACTTTTGCTTCTTTTAAGATAGCAATAGAAGTAGCATCTCCCTTAATAACTCTAATATCTAAATGAGTATCTGCATAGTTAAGACATTCTTTATCGGTATCAATAAGTGTAATGTCTTGAGACTCAAATGAAAGTAATTTAGCCAAATGAAATCCCACCTCACCAGCTCCGGCAATAATGATCTTCATCGGTTTTGTTTATTGTTTTTCATCAAACATAAAATCAACTAAAACATAAATAATTATGTCTTAAAAATATAAAAGTGTACAAAGATAGTGCAAATTGAATAACTGGTGAAATTTGATTAACTATAACTAAATGTGATTCTACTCTTACTATCTATTGCAAAAATGTATATTTGCCTAAATTTTTTGGATGTCAAAAAAAATAACACCATATAATGATAGCTCCAGAACAAAAAAGGAGCAGGTTGCAGAGATGTTTGATACCATTTCTGGAAACTATGACGGCCTTAACCGTGTAATTTCTTTTGGTATTGATATAAAATGGCGAAATAAAGTCGTTAAACTTGTCAGTAATACAAAACCTCAAAGAATTCTTGATGTGGCCACTGGAACTGGCGACTTAGCCATAAGTCTTACTAAGACAGGAGCTACTGAAATAATAGGACTTGATATTTCTGCAGGAATGTTAGAAGTTGGCAAACATAAAATCAAAGCTAAAAATCTGGATTCTATTATAAGTATGGTTCAGGCAGATAGCGAAAACTTACCCTATAAAGATGATTATTTTGATGCTATTACAGTAGCATTTGGAGTAAGAAATTTTGAAAATTTAGAAAAAGGGCTTTCAGAAATTTATAGAGTACTCAAGCCTGGAGGGATTTTTGTGGTATTAGAAACCTCAGTTCCCACAAAGACTCCCTACAAACAAGGATACAAGTTTTATTGTTCCAAAATTTTACCTACAATTGGAAAATTATTTTCTAAGGACAGATCAGCATACGCATATCTAAGCGAAAGTGCCGCTGCTTTTCCTTATGGTGAACAGTTCAACAATATTTTGGAAAAAATCGGGTTTATAGAGATGGAAGATAAGCCACAAACTTTTGGTGTTGCAACAATTTATACAGCCACAAAATAATATGAAGAAGTTTTTTATAATCATTGCTGTTCTAGTATGTACTCAAGACATGAGTGCTCAGCTATTTTCTAAAGAAAGAGTTCAAAACCTTCAAAACTTTGATAAAGATAGACTTAGTTGGGGTTTCATTCTTGGACTGAATAGTTACAATTTTAATTTTGATTATAATGCCATACCTGAAGGAGAAACCTCACCTTTGGATGGGGACATCCAGGTAAGTGGCTCAACGGGATTTAGTGTTGGTTTATTAGGTAATATGAGAATCAATGACTATTTGGATCTTAGATTAGAACCTATGGTAACTTTTTCTCAACGAAATTTAACCTTTTCAGGGCCAGATTTTACAGATACATCTGATTCTTTTAGAGAAGTTAAGTCTACTTATGTTCATATTCCTCTTTTATTAAAAATTTCTACCAAAAGACTAAATAATTTTAAACCTTTTGTTGTTGGAGGAATATCTACTTCGATTAATTTATCCAGCAACGAAGATAATCCTGATGATAACTCTGTAGGAGAATTCAGAATGACAACCAACACTAGCTATTATGAAGTTGGTTTTGGTATTGATTTCTATTTATACTATTTCAAGTTCTCTCCTTCTATTCGTGGAGTATTTGCTATGTCGGATGAATTAGTTAGAGATAACAATCCTAATAGTCAATGGACATCATCAATTGACAAAATGCAAACCAGAGGAATTTTTATCAATTTTACTTTTCAGTAATTTTTTTTAAAACCTTCTTCTAAATTCACTTAAAACTATTGCCGTTGCTGTGGCCACATTAAGACTTTCTGTTTCTTTTGTTGAACCAAATTGAGGGATCGATATTTTTTTGTTAACCAGCTGTTCTATTTCAGAAGAAATACCATTTGCTTCATTCCCCATTACGATAACCCCATTATCAGGTAATTCTTCAGCATAAATATCATTTCCATCCATAAAGGTTCCGAAAATCATTTCTTTCTGATCCTCAAGAAAGTCAAGAAGATTTACATAGCTTATATTCACCCTGGTAATAGATCCCATTGTTGCTTGTATAACTTTTGGGTTATAACAATCAACCGTTTGTTCAGAACAAACCAAGGCGGTAACTCCAAACCAATCACATAATCTGATTATTGTACCCAGATTACCAGGATCTCTAACATCATCTAAGGCTAAAACCAAACTATCCGTATTTACATCTTGGTTTTTTGGAATATAAAAAATAGCCAATGCTTTTTGAGGAGTAGCTAAAAAACTTATTTGTTTTAACTCCTGTTCTGTAACATCATAGTGAAGGTTTTGAGGAATATCAAAAGAAAACTCATTGGTAGAAAAAAGAGAATGAAGCTTTACTTCTGCCTCTAACAACTCAAGAATTACCTTTTTTCCTTCAGCAACAAATAACCCATGTTGTTTTCGGTACTTTTTTTGATATAAACTTTTTATTAGTTTCTTTTGGTTTTTGCTAACCATTCAAATAGTGTATTTTTGACTCAATAATGAATTCGTATTGAAATACTTTCTGACAAAAATATTATTAATTACGTTAACTACAACCTTTTTAGTTTCCTGTAATGCCGTTAAAAGAGTTCCAGAGGAAGATTATCTACTTACCAAGAATAAAATATTTGTAGATAGTGTAAAAACTAACGACACTAAATTATCCAATCAACTATACCAAAATCCTAATGTGAAGCTAGTCGGAATTCCATTTAGATTACACATCTACAACCTCGCAAGCATTGACAAAGACTCTTCATATCAGGCGTGGTTAAAAAGAAAACCTAATCGAGAAAAACGAATGAGCAGTTTTCTTTCTAAAAAACAGGTAAATCGATTAGGAGTTGGCTTAGCTGGAATTAATGAATGGATTAAAGAAACCGGAGAAGCCCCTACCATAATAGATGAATCAAAAGCTAAACGCTCACTTAATAGACTAAAAGCCTATTATTGGAATAATGGATGGTTTAATGTTGAAGGGGATTATAAAATCAATAGAGGTAATGACCAAAGAGCTACTATTGATTATTATATAAAACCACAACAACCATATCAAATAGATTCATTATATACCAAAATAGAATCAAAAGACGCTGATTCTTTGTATATTAAAAACAAGGAAGCATCTAAAATAGTTCGTGGAAAACAATACAAAACACTAGATATAGAAACTGAGAGAGAAAGATTAACCTCTCTATATAGAAATTCAGGTCTATTTCATTTTGAAAAAGAATATATAAAATTTGATGCAGACACAGTAAATACAGATCATAAAGTAAATCTGAACATGCTTATAAAAAATAGGCAGGTAACTAAAGGAGATTCTACTGCGCGAGTTCCGTTCAAGGTACACACCATTAGTAAGGTAAACATTTTTACAGATTACTCATTTCTAAATAGAGACAAAATACCTAGTGATAGTGTTTTTTATAATGGATACAATATTTATTCTTATAACAAATTAAAGTATACTAGAAAAGCTATTACCAACTCTATATTGATTAGCCCCGGAGAAATATTTAGGGATAGGGATCGTACATTAACCTACAATCAAATCAGTAACTTAAGAGCTTTTAAATACCCCAATATAAGATATGACCTAGATCCTAATGATCCGTCAGGAAGTAGTTTAATAGCTAATGTACTATTGACCCCTAGAAAAAAATATAGCACCAATGCGGAGTTTGATGTATCAACTTCTGATATTCAAGCATTTGGAATAGGATTTGGAGGCTCATTCTTAATAAGAAATGTATTTAGAGGAGCTGAGTTATTAGAAATATCTGCAAGAGGTAGTATAGGTTCCTCCAGGGATGCTGTAGATGGTAGTGGTCAATTTTTTGATATTTCAGAAATAGGAGCCGACCTTAAATTGTCATTTCCAAAAATAATTTTCCCACTAAAAACCAATAAGATTATTCCAAAATATATGTCACCAACTACTAATCTTACTTTTGGGATAAACGCACAAAGAAACATCGGGTTGGATAAAGTAAACGCATCTGGAACATTTAGTTATAAGTGGAGACCAAATACTATTATCACCAATCAGATCGACCTAATCAATGTACAGTTTGTTGACAATCTAAATGTAGAAAACTATTTTAGAGTGTATAACTCTTCATATAACCGTTTAAATAATATTGCAGTGCAGGTATTAGACCCTGATTCACCCTTTCTTAATGATCAAGGCTCACTGACAATTGATGAACAAGGTGCAGATGATTTCATTATTGAATCACTTGGCAGTAATCCTAATAGTGATCTAAGAGTTGACCAAATACAAGAAATCAGGAATATCAATGAGCGAAAAGAGCGATTAACAGAAAATAATTTAATTTTTGCTTCGAGTTATACTTATTTAAAAAACAATCGTAAAAATCTCTATGATGAAAATTTCTCAAGGTTTAGAGCTAAAATAGAGTTTGCCGGTAATGTACTCAACTCTATTTCTGAACTTACAGGACGAGAAAAAGAATCAAACGATCGTTTTAAAGTATTTAATGTTGAATTTTCTCAATATGCCAAGACCGAAATGGATTATATAAAACACTGGGATCTTGGGCGCAAAAGTGTGTTAGCATTTAGAGCTTCTGGCGGCATTGCAATCCCTTATGGAAATGCTAATAGCATACCGTTTGCCCGAAGTTTTTTTGGTGGTGGCCCCAATGATAATCGTGCTTGGTTGGCTTATGGTTTAGGTCCAGGTAGTAGTGGTGGAAGAGATGAGTTTAACGAAGCTAATATGAAACTGGCATTTAACCTGGAATATCGCTACAACATTTTGGGATCTCTTAATGGGGCCTTTTTTATAGATGCCGGAAACATCTGGAATGTATTAGACAATGAAGAAAACGAAGATGCCATCTTTTCTGGGTTTGACGACTTACAAGAAATTGCTGTTGGTAGTGGTTTAGGGCTTCGTTATGATTTTGATTTCTTTATCATCAGACTAGATGTAGGCTTTAAAACCTTTAATCCAGCTAATGATGAAGACCAGCGTTGGTTTAAAGGGTATAGTTTATCTAAGGCCGTATATAACCTAGGAATTAACTACCCATTTTAGCATTACTTTTGACCATTTATTATTTCTTAACTAATTAATTTTCAAAACACTTTCACTTTAGATTATAATATAAAATTCTTTACATATAATTTTGTTATTTTTGTAAGCTTATAAACCAAAACTAAATTATGAGTCACAACATCAAACCAGGAGTTGCTACGGGGGACGAAGTTCAAGCGATTTTTAAGTATGCAAAAGAAAAAGCTTTTGCACTACCCGCAGTAAATGTAATTGGTTCTAATTCGATCAATGCAGTATTAGAAACTGCCGCAGAGCTAAATTCTCCTGTAATTATTCAATTCTCTAATGGAGGAGCGCAATTTAATGCAGGAAAAGGATTGTCAAATGAAGATCAAAAAGCAGCTATCGCTGGAGCCACAGCTGGAGCAAGACATGTACATTTAATGGCAGAAGCTTATGGAGTTCCGGTAATTTTGCATACTGACCACTGTGCAAAAAAATTATTACCGTGGATTGACGGTTTATTAGATGCAGGAGAAGCATTTTATAAAGAAACTGGAAAACCATTATATAGCTCACATATGATAGATTTATCAGAAGAGCCTATCGAAGAAAATATAGAAATCTGTAAGGAATACTTAGCTCGTATGAGCAAGATGGGTATGACTTTGGAGATTGAGCTAGGAATCACTGGTGGTGAAGAAGATGGTGTAGATAACAGTGATGTAGATGATTCTAAATTATACACACAACCAGAAGAAGTTGCATATGCCTATGAAGAATTAAGTAAAGTAAGTGATAAATTTACTGTAGCAGCTGCATTTGGTAATGTACACGGAGTTTATAAGCCAGGTAATGTAAAATTAACTCCAAAGATCCTTAAAAATTCTCAGGAATTTATTTCAGAGAAATATGGAGTTGAGCATAACCACATCGATTTTGTATTTCACGGAGGAAGTGGATCTACTTTAGAAGAAATTAGAGAAGCTATTGGATATGGTGTGATTAAAATGAATATTGACACTGATCTACAGTTTGCATTTAATGAAGGTATTCGTGACTATATGGTAAACAATGTAGAATATCTAAAAACCCAGATAGGTAACCCTGATGGTTCTGAAGAGCCTAATAAAAAGTATTATGATCCAAGAAAATGGCTTCGAGAAGGAGAAGTCACTTTTAAGAATCGTCTTAAGAAGGCTTTTGAAGATTTAAATAATGTAAACACATTATAAAAGACAGAAAACCAAGCTGAAACTCTTTAAAATTATGAGTTTCAGCTTTTTTAATATAATAATTTATGACTGCTTGGTTTAAGAGAACGCAAAAAGGTATACAAACCGCTACTGAAGATAAAAAAGATGTACCCAAAGGGCTTTGGTATAAATCTCCTACCGGAAAAATTGTAGACGCAGAACAGCTCGAAAAAAACTTTTATGTAAGTCCCGAAGACGGTTATCACGTAAGAATAGGTAGTGCAGAGTATTTCGAAATACTCTTTGATGATAATAAATTCAAAGAACTTGATAAAAACCTATCATCAAAAGACCCTCTTAAATTCGAAGACAAAAAGAAATACGTGGATCGTCTTAAGGATGCCATGGACAAAACAAATCTTAAGGATGCTGTAAGAACTGCCGTAGGAAAATCCAATGGTAACGATATAGTCATTGCATGTATGGATTTCTCATTCATTGGTGGTTCTATGGGAAGTGTTGTTGGTGAAAAAATTGCCAGAGCTGCGGACTATTCTTTAAAACATAAAATTCCATTTATGATCATTTCTAAATCAGGAGGAGCTCGTATGATGGAAGCAGCATTATCTTTAATGCAATTAGCAAAAACTTCAGCAAAACTTGCACAATTAGCAGATGCCAACATTCCTTACATTTCATTATGTACAGATCCAACAACAGGAGGTACAACCGCTTCATTTGCTATGCTAGGCGATATAAATATTTCAGAACCTGGAGCATTGATCGGATTTGCAGGACCTCGTGTAGTACGTGATACTACAGGAAAGGAATTACCAGAAGGTTTTCAAACTTCTGAATTTGTTTTAGAACATGGGTTCTTAGATTTTATAACTCCACGCCAAAACTTAAAACAAAAAATAAATCTATATTTAGATTTAATTCTAAACAGACCTTTGGCCAACTAAAAAATGTATTCTTATTATAAAGAATGAAAAAACCGCCTAAAATCAGGCGGTTTTTACTTTTATAAACTATTCTTATAATCTAATCTCTCTTTCTTCTCCTTCACTATTGGTAAATACAGCCAAATTATCACACGATCCATCTCCATAATCTAAAGTTCCACTAAAATTAGTCCTTATTAAATCTACCATTCCACTGACTAAGAACCTACAACTAGCCTCACGACGTAGTGCTGTGGTTATAATTGTACTATGTGTATTACCATTAGCAAAATTAGTTTCCCACGCTCCAGTGATTAAAAATACATTATCACCCCAATTACCATTAAACACACCTTCTACCCATTCTCTAGTTTTGTTTCCGGTTCTTGATGCCTGACTGCCGTCAACGAAAGTGACAGTAAAATCAAGGTTCATAGTATACTGAGGATTACCATTGTTATTAGCCTTCTGCCTGGTAACCGTTTTTGATCCTTCAAATTGAATATCATCGATAGAAAAATCTTGCAGACTATAATTAATAGTTTTAGACATTGCATCAATATCAATTGTATAAGACATAATTATTTTTCCTTTTACAATATGATCACTTCTTACTTCACATCCATCGGATCCAAAATCCAGAGTTACAGTTTTCGAAGTACTGGTTATTTGCACATCTATTGTTGCACAATCCGGTAAATGAGGATGTATTGGTGATTTATTTTCACTTTCTTCATACTCATATGTTTGTAGAACAGCATCACTTAACACTTCGGAAGCATCATCAATTTTAGCAGACAATTCTGCATCTTTAGAATCTATTTCTCCTAATACGTTATCAATATTTTCACTATCATCACATCCCACAAAAACCACTAATAAGAATGCAATCAAACTAAATTTAAAAAAATTGTTCTTCATTGTATTTAATTTTAATGTTACATCTATAAGACTAAACACTTTAGAAAAGGTTTAATTCTAAAACATTTTTTATCAAAAACTATTTCTAACACAATAAAGTATTATATTTGCACGCTAATAGCAGAATGCTATGTATACATAAAAATCATTTAAATAATATTGGAATGTATTTAACAAAAGAAATTAAAGAAGAAATCTTCGCAAAACACGGAAAAGGAAAAAATGATTCCGGTAGTGCAGAAGGTCAGATTGCATTATTTACCCACAGAATTACTCATTTAACTGAGCACTTAAAAAACAATCGTAAAGATTTTAATACTGAGCGTTCATTGGTAAAACTTGTAGGTAAACGTAGAGATTTACTAGATTATCTTAAGAAAAAAGATATCATGAGATACCGTGCAATCGTAAAAGAATTAGGATTAAGAAAATAAGAAAAGAGAGGCTTCGTGCCTCTTTTTTTATTTTATATAGAAGTTTATTAATAAAAACATTCAAACCATTTGGTAAGAATGATGCCTTAGTTTTTCATTGGTCGTACATCAACTACAACAACACAACCTTGTCCGTCCGAGTAAGACGGAAACCAATGTTTAATTAAGCCTGAGATATTTCTAGCTGTTAATATATGGCATAGGATATACAGGTTTGAATCAAAAAATTATGATTCCACAAGTTTATAAAGAGGTTATCGACTTAGGTGACGGAAGACAAATCACCCTCGAAACCGGAAAATTAGCAAAACAGGCTCACGGCTCTGTTGTTGTTCAATCAGGCAAGTGTATGTTATTATGTACAGTTGTGTCTAACTACAAACAAAGTGATGTAGATTTCCTACCCTTAACAGTAGATTACCGTGAAAAATTTGCTGCCTCTGGCCGTTACCCTGGTGGTTTTTTCAAAAGAGAAGCCAGACCAAGTGATGGTGAAGTACTAACAATGAGACTGGTAGACCGAGTATTACGCCCACTTTTTCCAAAAGATTATCACGCAGAAACTCAAGTGATGATTCAACTAATGTCTCATGACGAAGATGTAATGCCTGATGCAATGGCTGGATTAGCAGCTTCTGCGGCAATACAGTTATCAGATTTCCCATTTGAATGTGCTATATCTGAAGTTCGTGTAGGTAGAGTTAATGGTGAGTTCATCATCAACCCAACCAGAGCTCAATTAGATGAATCAGATATCGATATGGTTATAGGAGCTTCCGCAGACTCTGTAATGATGGTAGAAGGTGAAATGGATGAAATTTCTGAAGAGGAAATGGTAGAAGCTATCAAATTTGCACACGAAGCCATTAAAATACAATGTGCTGCACAGATCAAATTGGCTGAAGCTTTCGGTAAAAAAGAAGTTCGCGAATATGATCCTGAAAGAGAAGATGAAGAATTAGCAAAGAAGATTCACGATATGGCATATGATAAAGTATATGCTGTCGCAAAAGCTGGATCATCTAAAAAAGAAAGAGGTTCTGCATTTGCTGAAATAAAAGAAGAAATAGTAGCTACTTTTTCAGAAGAAGAATTAGAAGATTTTGGAGATTTAGTTTCTAAATATTATGCAAAAGCAGAAAAAGCTGCTGTTCGTGATTTAACTTTAAATGAAGGGCTTCGTCTTGATGGTAGAAAAACTACTGATATAAGACCTATCTGGTGTGAGGTAGATTATTTACCATCCACTCATGGTTCTTCTATATTTACAAGAGGAGAAACTCAAGCGTTAGCTACAGTAACTCTAGGAACTTCTAGAGAGGCTAATCAGATTGATATGCCTTCTTATGAAGGAGAAGAAACATTTTATTTACATTATAACTTCCCTCCTTTCTCAACCGGTGAAGCAAGACCAATCCGTGGTACTTCTCGTAGAGAAATAGGGCACGGTAATTTGGCTCAACGTGCATTAAAAGGAATGATTCCGGATGATTGCCCATACACAGTACGTGTTGTATCAGAAGTATTAGAATCTAATGGTTCTTCTTCTATGGCTACAGTATGTTCAGGGACTATGGCATTAATGGACGCAGGTGTACAATTAAAAAAACCAGTTTCTGGTATCGCAATGGGATTAATTTCTGATGCAGATTCTGGAAAATATGCTGTATTATCTGATATTTTAGGTGATGAAGATCACCTAGGAGATATGGATTTTAAGGTAACTGGAACTGCAGATGGTATTACCGCTTGCCAGATGGATATAAAAGTAAAAGGGCTTTCTTATGAAATCTTAGTAAATGCTTTAAAGCAGGCTGCCGATGGTCGTTTACATATTCTTGGTAAATTAACCGAAACTATTGCCAATCCAAATGCTGATGTGAAAGCACATGCTCCAAAAATGGTTACCAAAACTATTCCTGGAGAATATATAGGAGCACTTATCGGACCTGGAGGTAAAGTAATTCAGGAATTACAAAAAGAAACAGGAACTACCATTGTAATTAATGAAGACCCTGTTACTGAGGAAGGAAATGTAGAAATTCTAGGTACAAACCAAGAAGGAATCGATGCGGTATTAGCAAAAATCGATTCGATTACATTTAAACCGGCAGTAGGAAGTGTATATGAAGTTAAAGTTGTCAAGATGCTAGATTTTGGTGCTGTAGTTGAATACATGGAAGCTCCGGGTAATGAAGTTCTACTTCATGTTTCTGAATTAGCTTGGGAACGTACAGAAAATGTGAGTGATGTGGTAAATATGGGAGATGTATTTGATGTAAAGTACTTTGGTATTGATTCTAGAACTCGTAAGGAAAAAGTTTCTAGAAAAGCTTTACTTCCTAGACCTCCAAGACCAGAAGGCGATAAACCAAGAGGTGATAGACCTAAAGGTGATAGAAAACCAAGACCTGGTAAAAAAGAGAACTAGTAATAATACACCGTTATTTATAATAAAACGCCTTCAATTCAGTTGAAGGCGTTTTTCTGTTTTTACAAAAAAATATTGATTTTTCAAAAATGAATGGTATATTTGCTTGGTTAACCAAATTGGTTAACCAATTAAAACAGAAAAAGTAAAGTCCTAAAATCATGAAAAAAAAAGTAAGCAATTTTATGCTAACCTTAGCCTTCATAGCATTTTGCTACCAAGCATCTGCACAAACTGTAAATAATAATGCAGAACTACAAACAGCAATCACCAATGCATCTGCAGGAACGACCATTAGCCTAGCAAATGGAACTTGGACAGACATCATAATTAGCATAAATAAGACTGGCACCTCAGAAAACCCTATAACCATAAAAGCAGAAAATCCTGGTCAAGTATTTTTTGAAGGAAATTCCAGAGTAAGTATGGGTGGGGCTTATATAATTTTTGAAGGAATAATTTTTCAGAACCCATCTGGATTGGTAACAAGTAGCGACAGAATAGATCCAATTATAGAATTTAGAACTTCAAGCAGTAATGAATGCAACAATTGTACTGTAACTAATATAAAAATTGATGGTTATAACGGAACTATATCACAAGAAAAAGATACATTTAAGTGGATTATCGTTTATGGGCAGTTTAATGAAATTAGTTATAGTTCATTTATTGGTAAAAACGGTGTAGGCAGTATTATTAACGACAATAGAAATGCTACTTCTACCGAATTTGCGGAGCCAGACTTCACCAAAATTCATCATAACTATTTTGCAGATCGAACCCCTGTAAACAATGATATTAATGGTCTTAATGATCAGGATGCAATCAGAATTGGTAATAGTAGCACTTCACTTCATCCTTCTAACACCGAAGTATATGACAACTTTTTTAATAATTGGTCTGGAGAGGTAGAAATCATCTCTAATAAAAGTGGGGAGAATAAATATTATAATAATACCTTCAGAGATTATCAGGGAACCCTCACTCTTAGACACGGTAATAATTGTGAAGTATATAATAATTACTTTTTTGCTAATAACAATTCTTTTTCGGGAGGTGTCAGAGTTATTGGCGAAGGTCATAAAGTATACAATAATTATATAGAAGGAGTAAACTCTGATAAACCTGGCGGATCCAATTCCAATGCAACCGGTGGTATAAACATCTCTAATGGAAGATTAAATACAGCTCTTAATGGCTATTATCAAGTTAAGGATGCTGTTATTATCAACAATACATTTGTAAATTGTAATTACGCATTAAGAGTTGGAACTAAAGTTAAAAGTGACTTATCTCTAGCTCCTGAAAATGTTGTTGTTGCCAATAATATCATGCTCAACTCTAGTGACAGTGCATTACAGGAAGTAACATCACCAATCGGAACTTCTATATATGAAGGAAATATAACTCAAAACGGAAATTGGGACCTAACTAATGGAGTTAACAATAATCAAACGGTTAATTCCGGTTTGTTACAACCAGGAACAGATTTTTATCGATTAATTAACGGAAGTGATGCAATTGATTCCGGGATAGGAACATATTCTTTTTTAACAAAAGATATACTAGACGGAACAAGACCTACAAGTTATGATGCAGGCGCAGAAGAGTTTGAAGCCAATGGAACTAGGTTACCATATGTAATTGGAGATGTAGGTAAGAAAATAGGGTTTGGTGCTCCAGAATTTATATTGGGAATTGAAGACAACTCTTTAAGCAGTAAAGGCATTACTATATATCCTATACCAGTAAAAAACCAAAATCTTTTCATTAAAGCAAAAAACAATGTTGGTTTAGTCGAATTATATGATTTAAATGGAAGATTGCTTCTAAAGGAACAAATTAAACACACTAACGGTAACATAAACACTAAAAACCTAAACACAGGTGTTTATCTAATCAAAATTCAAAATACTTATGGGCGTTTTGTGATTCAGTAAATATAAAATCTAATATATAAAAATGCCTTCTGAACTAATTTAGAAGGCATTTTTTAGTTCTAAAAAAGTTGAAAAGCTATACCAATATTATGCGAACCAATATTTTTACTTTCATTATATTGTGTATCAAGCAATGTAGATTCATATAAATAACTAAGCACAAATTGTTTATACTTGTAACTACTCATAGCTCCCAAAACACGACCATCTTCAAAGTTAACTGAATTCAACCCCAAGAAAGTACCGAAACTTATAGAATTATTTTTATTAAACTTATACTCTATTTCGCTTTCTAAAAGAGCAGTAAAAAGAGGATTTTGATTAAATACTTCATAGTTTTGAAGCCGATCTGACTCATCAATATTCTCTATGGCAGACAATTTCTCTTGATAAGAACCAAACTCATAATTAAATATTGTTTTTAATCCGATTGGTCGAAACTCAAACTTGGAGGTTGAAACTCTATAATTCACTCCCCCGCTTAAACCCAAATTATAGAATTCATAATTTTCATTGAATCTAACAATAGTAGGATTATTATTTACATCAAATTCTTCTCCTTTAAATGTATATTTCCCATAAGATCCGCTAGCTCCATAAAATAAATTCCAATTTCTCTTGGTAAAAGATTGATATACATTAAATGACGCCATCGTCTTTTTATCTACTTGCTCTTGCCTAAACTGTTCGTGATTGGCAAAATCCAGGTTAATAGAACCATATACCGCTGAAGTATCTTCTCCATAATAAATAGGTTTTGCTACATAAGAATTAACAGAACCTACAGTGGCAGAAGTGAATTTTTTATTAAATACAGGTGCAATTCCACCACTACAGGAAATCAAAACTTGAGACACAATCCAACCCGCCAACAACCAAATCTTGAATACTTTTTTCATAATTAAATTGCTTTTATTGTTTAGTTCTCAAACTTAGCTTCAATCTCTAAATCCTACTCTCAAAAAACACAGAGATTGAAACTATTTTTTGCGATTATCACAAGATCTCTTCCTTCTTATTTAGAAAACTTAGACGCAACCATTTTTACACCTTCTGTCTATAAGGGTATAACAGTTAAAAATCAGAACATGAAAAAAATATTATGCCAGATTCTATTAATTACTCTTGCTTCTTGTGTAAATGAGCAATTTGACCTATTCGATAATATTGAAAAAATCGATGTTAATTCTAAGCTATATAATGATTTACAAAGCATAGCGGAAGACTCTGAAACAGTATGTCTAACTTTTATCTATCCTTTTAACATATACTTATATAACGAAAATGGAGAGATTGCAGAAAGTAAAATTGTATCAAATAATATAGAATTTATTGAGCTTTTGGGACGAATGCCTAATGAAAATGCAATAGGATTAAGCTATCCAATCTCTGGAACTACCGAAAAGGGAACTACCATTACCATTAATAATAATTTTCAATTGAAAGAGGCAATTGAAGGTTGTATTGAATCTCAAATCATAACCAATTGTAATAATATTTTAGAGGAGAATTGTATCTGGAAAATAAATTCATTAACAGAAAACGATAGGTATAACGAATCATTATTCGATTTTTACCCCAACGGAACTGGAATATTCTATGATCAAGGAAATGCATATAGAACATCTTGGATTGCACTATTCATAGAAAAAGAGTTACACATAAATATACATCTAGAAGATGATTCTGAAGCACCTCAAAATTGGAATTTTGATTGGAAAGCCAACATTGTTGATGAAAACTCAATTGAATTATTGCAAAACGATCAAAAATATCTAATAAGAAAAGAATGCAACATTGTGAATTCTTGTGATTATGTAGAATTCAAAGAATGCGAATTAGAAGGTTCTGAAAATATAGCTGAGTTTATTTTTGACAACTATACAGATTGTATAACCTCTTTCAGACAAGATATGGATCCAAATGAATTAGAATTATCGTTTCATAAAACGATTCTGGATGCAGAACAAGACACCCATAGACTAGACACTTCGGCTTACACAAATACTTTTAATCCCCAAATCATCTTTGTGAGAATCAAAAATTGGACTTCAGAAACATTTGAGATTATTAGAATCGTTTTAGTTGCCGAATCTTGTAATCAAACTGAATAAAAACAAAGCACCCATAACCAAACACATGAACACTCACGATTTATTTAACAATTTAAAAACGCAACCTTTTGCAAACCTCTAGTCTATTGGTTAAAACATTTTAAAACTAAAAACCATGAAAAAATTCTTATTAGTTTTCTTAGTCCTAATATCAGGGTGTACATCACCAGATAATACAGCCACAATTATACCTAATACGGATACTATTCTAACAATATTTGTAGAAAATGATGTAGTTTCTTTAGACAAGTATAGAATGTTTTATTCGGTTAAAGGGATAAATGGAGAAGACCTGGGATTTGGAGAACTTTTAAATTCTGATACTATAGAATTAAAGAACTTATCATATACAGGAGAAAAAATTGCAGTAACGATTTTCTCCGTATCTGAAAACACTATAAATACAATAAGAGTAAGGAGTTATCTTGATGTTTCATTAGGTAAATCAATTACATTATATAATAATATACCTTTCCAAGACTCAACCACAAGTCTTAAAATAAATAATTTTCCAACAGATTTTGATGAGATTATAATAGCACGATCCGGTCATTTTTCTCCAGCTAATTTCATATTTGAAGAACCAATATCATATCAATTCTTAGAAGTTCTTCCTTTTACTTGTATAACAACTAATTTATCTAATGATAAACCACAATATCAAACTTTGAATTTAGAAAGTAATAGTGATCAGATTATAGATCTAAATAACAATATTGCAATGGAAAATGAGCATACCATCACTTCTACAATTGAGTCTATAGGTAATTTGGAATATGCTATTCGTTTACACGGTCTACAAGATAATAACCTTACTTCTTTTAATGATTACGTACTATATAGAGATTTTGACCCTAAAATAGTATCTAATAAAATGGAAGTATATACTCCATCAGTATTCCAAGATTTTAAACTAATATTAACCGCCAAAAGTGACAATACAAGTTACATACAGCGTACGGTTGGAGAAATCCCCACAACATTCGATTTTATCAATCCACAAATTACTGTGAATAATAGTACTTTTGAGAATATGTCCATTTCATCAACAGGAAGCAATGTTTCATATATAAATTCTTTGTGGAAATGGAATCCAATAGATTCTAATGGAATCACTTGGGAAGTAATTTCTCCAGCATCTATAAATACTGATTATAGAATATATGAAATCCCTGATTTTATTTTGCAAGAAGTAGACTCTTTAAGAGATTCAGAACCTCTATCACTTATATCAGTATCATCAGTATATGCAGATGATTTAGAATATTCTCAGGTAATTGATAAATTATTTATTACACCATTTCGATATGGGACACCACAAACTACATCTTTATTTCCTAAAACTTTGGTAAAAAAAATAGATATTAATCAATTATAATGAAGTACAAAGAATTAACCTACTAAATTAATTGCGATATTCTTACTCATTTTACTGTTTTTATGAATCAGCCATATAATCTAAAAAAAACAGACTTAATAAATTAATATTTATGAAAGATTGGACGAAAAAAGATTAATTAAGGAGTGTCAAAAAAATAATCGCAAAGCGCAAAGTGAACTGTTTCATACCTATAAGGATAGACTTTTTGCTTTGTGCTTAAAGTATTGTAACAATTTTGATGAGGCGGAGGATAATCTGCAAGACTCTTTTTTGGCTATTTTAAAAAAAATAAATCAGTATAATTTTAAAGGTTCTTTTGAGGGTTGGATGAAAAAAATAACTATTCATAAAGCTATAGATAGGTATAAAAAAGACTTCGTAAAAAATATAGATTTAAAAGAAGAACTGATTCAAGATACTAACATCGATTACGAAGAATTTAATTTTTCTCTGGACGAACTCTTAAAATTAATACAAGAGCTTCCTTCTAAATATAGATTGGTTTTTAGTTTGTATGAATTGGACAATTATTCTCATAAAGAAATTGCAGAAATGCTACAGATATCCGAGGGAACATCAAAATCTAACCTGCATAGAGCAAAAGTTTTACTAAAAACAAAGGTAGTTTCTGTGTCTGCACATAAAAAAAAAACATTGATAAGTAATGGATACTAAAAAAGATATTGGAAAAGCTTTTCAGGAACGGTTAGAAGGTTTTGAAAAATCTCCAACTAAAACCTCTTGGGAAAATATTGAGGTCAAATTGGATAAAGAAAAAAATGATCGATTTACCTATTGGATCCCAATGAGCCTTGTCGGTATACTTTTTTTAGTACTATTAATCCAATCTATTAATTATCCATATAAAACCTCTCCACAAAAAACAACCACAGACTCAATTACCGACTCAGAATCACTAGAGGATAATAACAAAGAAGTAACAAAAGGCAAAGCTTCAAAAAAGATAGTACCAACTAAAGATTCATCAATAAAAAATCAGGAATCTTTAATCAACATAAAATCTAAAAAAATTACTTCGACTAACAAGGACAAAGAATCGGTATACAACAATACAAACTCGTCTTCCGACCAATTAAAAAATGTCATAAAATATAAACTTGCAGAAAAAAAGAATGATGTATCAAAACAAAAAGATGCAGAACACTTAAATTTCACTCAAAGCAGTTCAGCTTTTATTCAATCAGAGAAGATCATAAATAATCAAGATCGAAATAAATTAAAGTTAACTGATACTTCTAAGGCAAGTACTTATACTATTGCAAAAAATGATAATGTCAGAAATATTGATATTCTGCCAAGTTTTAATAAACCATCAGATACATTATTCAAGTCGCAAGAAAAAGACTCTATTATAGCAGCAAAAAAAGCTGAAATTATTGATTCCATTTCTTCAGTTCCAAAAAAGAACAAAACATTACAAAGATTTAGCATTGGAGCACATATCATTCCCGCTTACAATATTGTTCCTGCGGGATCTCTTATCAACAATGATCTTGCAAAAAACCCTAATCAAGGAAATATAAGTATAGGCTATGGTATTCTTTTTACTTCACATTTTGGGAATAGATTTTCCTCAAGAATTGGGTATAACAAAATAACATTAAAAAATGAGATTAAAAATATTGAAGCTAGCTCAACCACCGCAATCCTAGGAAGTATTGGAATTCAAACCACCCCAGAAATTAATGAAATTATAAATAATGCTGAGTTTATAGATCTTTCTCAAAAGATCAATTATCATGAGATTTCAATGGAAATGGGTTATGAATTGATAAATAAAAAAATAAAAACTTATGTAGTTGGTGGGGTTAGTCTGCTCATAGAGGAAAACACTAAAATTTCAATTATTGACCCTCAAAGCATTACGATAGGCAGTAATAACAAGATATCTAAGACAAATTTTAGTTTAAATTTTGGATCCAGCCTTCAATACAACGTATTCAAAAGCATTAATCTCTACATAGAACCAATGATTAAATACAATTTACAGAATGCTAGTAATAATTCAGAGAGTTATAATCCTCTATATTTTACTCTTCAAACTGGTTTTTCTTTTCAATTTTAATAAGAAGCAATAGTCACCAAAAATTATTTTTTTTGAAAATAATTTTTGGTGACTATTATAAAATCAACTCTTAAATTGCCAATTTATAAAAGGTAAAGATCTTTTAGAATTCCTATTCCACAAACCTAGCTGAATGCCTCGCTGATCATTACTTTTATTAAATAGTCCAATTTGCATACCCACCCCCATTTTTGTAATTTCATTTATTGCTCCAATCTGTATTCCTTTATAGTGATTTGCCATATTTCCTAAAGCAACAGAAAGTCCAATCCCTGCGTGCATCTCATTTTGCATGAATGCTATTGATATCCCAGAATGCTCCTCAATAGAATTTCCCATAAATGCAACTGCTATTCCATTCATTTTTTGCAAATATTGCCCCCCAACTGCACCTGAGAAACCATCTACTTTGATATACCTTAGACCTCCTCCGGATAGGTTAATTCCATAAACTTCTTCTATGATATACTTCTCTTCTACCCCTCCAGTTATATAAGATCTTGGAGCCATAAAATAAAGTAAACCTAATCCAGGAGCTTCTGCTCTTATGCCATAAGTTCTAGTTAAAGTCAGGTCTTTAAGAATTCCTTTTGGTAAAACACCAAGAGAAACTCCATAGATATCAGAATTTTTACTGTGATATGTCCAAACGGGAAAATATTCTTTTCGATCTTGTCCAAAGGATGATACATAAATCAATACCAAGATTACTATCAATTTTGTTTTCATTTTTATTGTTTTTAAAATTCCACAAGTCAAAACTATTGCGATAAAAACAAGTTAAAACGCAATTAGCACAATTGGATAATTATTTTTTTGCGATTTTCGCAAAAAATAGCTTAATTTTCTACCTTACTTTGCTTTGCACTTTTTTCAATTTACCAATCACTAAGCAAAAAATGGGGTCACAAAACTTTTTAGATTTAATCAAAAATTCGCTTCCTGATAAAGCTTCTTTAATAGAAGAAGTTGCTACAGTACTAGATATTAGCTATGACGCGGCTCATCGCAGAGTGAGTCAAAAAAGCAAATTATCTCTCGAAGAAGGAATTGCTCTTGCCAAATATTTTGGTATATCCATTGATCAATTATTCACTAATGAACAAGAACACATCGTAGCTGTAAAAAAGACTGCACCAGTTACAGATATGGATAGTTTGCTGGCATATTATATTAATTCCTATGAGTCTTTAAAACCGCTAATCAATAACAAAGAAGTAGAGATGATATATTCTGCCAAGGATCTTCCTATATTCTATACTTCTGATGATAATCTACTTTCTAAATTCAAAATGTATGTTTGGTTAAAAATCATGAATGAAGGGCTAAGTGATGTAAGCTTTACTGGTTTTAACCCTTCTTTATCACTTCTGGAAGCAGCAAAACGCCTCGGTAATATTTATAATGACCTTAACTCTATTGAGATTTGGGATATTACTACCATCAATAGTACATTAAAACAGATACATTTTTATTTTGAATCTAATGCCCTTACTCCAAAAGACGCTTTGGAAGTATGTAATGATCTTGAAGAATTAATTAATAAAATTGCAAAAAAAGTAGTTCATCAAAAAGATACTTTCAAATTATATTATAATGAATTACTCTTAATGAATAACAGAGTTTTGGTAAAAACTCCTTCTGAGCGATCATTATACGTTCCATTTACAATCCTATCTTACTATAGAACTAACGATGTTATCACTTGTGATCAAGCCGAAAAATTCCTAACAATTCAAATGAATGGCTCCAAACTTTTAAGCACAGTGGGCGAAAAGGAAAGGAATCTGTTTTTTAATAAAATATATAAGAAAATAGATGCTTTGAGATCTCTTATTACAGCAAAAAATATCCTGGAGTTTGAATAGTATGTAAGTACTTAGGTTACAATTCGACTAAATAATAAAAATCGCTGTGAAAAAGAAAAGTTAAAATTAAATTATCTTTTTTGTAACATTTCAGTAACACTTTACGTATAAGTAAATAAAAGCCCTAAATATTCACATATTAAATTTCAAGGACAAAATAGATGAGACAACTTAAGATTACGAAGCAGGTAACGAATCGTGAGACTGCATCGCTGGATAAGTATTTGCAAGAAATAGGAAAAGTAGATCTTATTACTGCAGATGAAGAAGTAGAATTAGCTCAGAGAATTAAGGCTGGTGATGAGAGAGCCCTTGAAAAATTAACAAAGGCAAACCTGCGATTTGTAGTATCTGTTGCAAAACAATATCAGAACCAAGGACTTACTCTTCCTGATTTGATTAATGAAGGTAACTTGGGATTAATAAAAGCGGCAAAACGTTTTGATGAGACTCGTGGATTTAAATTTATATCATACGCTGTATGGTGGATTCGTCAGTCTATTCTGCAAGCATTAGCAGAACAATCTCGTATTGTACGTTTACCATTAAATAAAATTGGATCTATAAACAAGATCAATAAAACATATGCTTTCCTAGAGCAATCTCATGAGCGCCCACCTAGTGCTGAAGAAATTGCTAAAGAGTTAGATATGACTATTAATGATGTAAAGGAGTCTATGAAAAACTCAGGACGTCATGTAAGTATGGATGCACCGCTTGTAGAAGGTGAAGATTCTAATCTTTATGATGTATTAAATTCTGGTGAGTCACCAAATCCTGATAGAACACTTTTACACGAATCATTAAGAACTGAAATCGAAAGAGCTCTAGAAACATTAACGCCAAGAGAGGCTGATGTAATTAGATTGTATTTTGGTCTTGGAGATCAACATCCAATGACTTTAGAGGAAATCGGAGAGACTTTTGACCTTACTCGTGAACGTGTAAGACAAATTAAAGAAAAAGCAATACGTAGATTAAAACATACATCTCGTAGTAAAATCTTAAAAACTTATTTAGGATAATTTTTATTTTTCCTAAATTGCGATTACAAACAGTTTTATAACATAACTGTTCGTTTTTTGATTGATGAATGACCTCCGGAGTGATTACCGGAGGTTTTTTCATGTAAATATTTCTTCTTTAACAATCTAATTATTACAGAAAATGCAATAAACTAGTCCAATGATTGAAAAAATCGTATTTTTATTGTACTAGCAAAATCAAAACAACCATGACCAATAGGCATACTATAACTTATGTAAGTACTGCTTCATCAGAATTGACTGATAACGACATCCTAGATTTAATGATTTTTGTCAAACTCCAAAATAATATAAATCAGATTATGGGAGTCTTGATTCATTCTGAAGGAAACTTTTTTCAAGTGCTACAAGGAGAAGAAGATGTTATCAAAAAATTGTTTGCTAAAATAAAACAAGATTCCAGACATTATAATGTAATTAAGATGATAGATAGAGAAACAAAGAACACTTCTTTTTCATCGTATCACTCTTCTTTTACTGTCATCAAAGATGGTTCTGGACATACAGAACTGCAAAAGTTTCTTGACAATGAAAAAATAAACAATCCTGAAAACTACAAAAGCATCTCTTACCTTGCTCAAAAATTTATGAAGCTCGCTTAAGATAGTTTTTAAAACTTTAATAGTATTTTTGCTGAAAACAACACAACTTTTATGGCTTCAAAATTAATTGCCCCTTCTGTATTAGCAGCGGATTTCGCTAATTTACAACGCGATGTAGAAATGATTAATAATAGTGATGCAGATTGGTTTCACATTGATATTATGGATGGAGTTTTTGTTCCTAATATTTCATTCGGTATGCCTGTGCTAAGAGACATCGTCAAACACGCTTCAAAAACTATCGATGTTCACCTTATGATTGTAGATCCTGATCGATATATTAAAACTTTTGCAGATCTTGGGAGCAACATTCTAACCGTTCATTATGAAGCATGTACACATCTGCATAGAACATTGCAAGCTATAAAAGCTGAAGGAATGAAAGCTGGTGTTGCTATTAATCCTCATACTAATGTAAGTTTATTAGAAGACACTATAAATGACATCGATTTGGTATGTATTATGAGTGTAAATCCAGGATTTGGGGGACAGTCTTTTATCGAAAATACTTATAAAAAAGTAAAACAACTAAAAGAAATCATTACTCGCAACAACGCCAGTACTATGATAGAGATTGACGGAGGGGTAACTAGCAAAAACGCACAGCAACTGGTTGAAGCTGGAGCTGATGTGCTGGTAGCTGGTAGTTTTGTTTTTAAAAGTGACAACCCTACTCAAACTATCAAAGAACTAAAGGAGATTGTGAATATGTAATATTTGATTATGCAAGGGAACCCAACACCGTCTTTTGATACCTGGACATCTATTTTCCTCCTGGTTAGTTCACTAGGGTTCTTCTTAAGTTTCATATTGAGCCTTAATAAAAATGGCAGGAAAATTAACTTGCCCATAATTTTACTTATACTGGGGTTTTCTTTTATCTTATTTCAGTATGTGTTTTTTTGGACAAATTATAGATTAACACATCCCTATCTCTATTTTTTTGACTCTAGCTGGTATTTAGCTTTTGGGCCTTTACTATATAGCTATGTTACACGTTTTTATAATAACACTTTCAGAGCAAAATGGCTTCATTTTGTTCCTGCAGTTTTGTCTTTTCTAATACTAGCCTACTATTTATTTAGATCCGATGGATTTCAAAATATTCAGGAATATAGAGAAGAAACCTTGTTTTACTTCTTTGGAGTTTCTAAATCGCCCTGGCCGGCAGCTATTTCGTTTATCATTTACTTAATTACCATAAAAGATTTTATTGCTTTTCATAAGACTAAAACTGCTTCACAATATGAACTGGTAAGAAAGAAGTGGTCCTCTACATTAATCAACTTATTCTCCATATTTTCTCTAGCTTATATTAGTTATTATGTTCTGGTGCAGTTTTCATTTTTCAATATACATTGGGATTATGCCATATCCTTCTCTATGAGTTTTGGTATATATGCTATAGGATATATGGTATATAAAGAACCATCTATTTTTAATGGTGAATTATTAAAAAACATATTTCTAAAGGAAGATAGCAATGGAAAACTGACCGAAACAACTAAAGACGAATTCTATAGAAAACTGATTTCACATATCAATACTAAAAAACCATATCTGAATAATGATTTAAGGTTGGTGCAACTAGCTGATGAAATTGGTTTCTCTAGCCATATGCTTTCTAAGCTAATCAACGAGAAAGCCAATAAGAATTTCAATCAGTTCATCAACGAATATAGACTAGAAGAAGCTAAAAAATTGCTTTTAGAAGATGCTGAAGCCAGTATAAAGACTATTTATTTTGATGTTGGGTTTAATAACAAAGCTACTTTTAACAATGCTTTTAAAAACAAATTTAAATGCACTCCTTCAGAATACAAAAAGAAAGTATTAGAGGTATCATAAAAAAGTAAAGAATTATAATTCTAAACTTGTTTTTCATAAACTTTGGGGAAATTTATTCTTATAAATCTTAAAAACCTAGGCTTATGAGAACTCTAATTTTATTCTTTTGTTTCAGCGTTTCAATTACTGCTTTTTCACAAAAATTCACATTAATTACTGACACTGACAATCCAATCGTTTCTGACACGCCTGTGGCTGCAACTTTTTTTGGTATTGCTTGGACTGATATCGATAATGATAACCTTCTAGACCTATTTTATTCCGGAACTATTTACAAAAACTTGGGTAGAGGTAAATTTGAAGCTCTCACTACAGATATACCAAATCCACAAAATACGTTTTTATCTAGTTGTAGTTGGGCGGATTATGAAAATGATGGTGATCTGGATTTGATCTATTCCAGGTTTACTGCTCCTTCGACTTTGGTTACTCGAATTTATTCTAATGATGGCACTGGTCAATTTACTGAAGCTAACACCATACTCAACAATATCAATTCCGGAACTTGGAGTGCACAATGGTGTGATTATAATAACGATAGCTTTCTAGACTTTATCCTCACCTTTGCTGATGGTTTTTTAAACCCCACCAGTTTTCCAAATCGATTATATCGAGGTAATTCGGATGGCACCTTTACAGAAGTCACTGAACCTTACGAGTTTCTTACCACCAAAGCTGCATATACTGTATCCAGTTGGATTGATTATGACGAAGACGGCGATAGAGATTTGTTTATCGCTAGTGGCCCGGCTGCGGGACCAGCAGGTATTTTGCCAGATTTTTTGTTCAAAAACCTTCAAATAGAAAATGGCGCCGAAGGATTTGAAAGGATTCCAACCACAGAACTTTCCTTTTCCAATGATCCACAAGATGGGCAGTGCTATAATGCTGTCGACTATGATAATGATGGGGATCTCGATATTTGTTTGACTAATTTTGGTGGAGTGGTGAATAAATTTTATGTAAATGAAGATGGTACTTATATTGAAACCCCTACTCCATTTACTCAGGTCAATGATAATAATTTATCTAATGTTTGGGGAGATTTTGATAATGACGGAGATTTAGATGTTTTGATCACTGATTCCGGATGTCACGGTAGTGGTTACTTTAAGAACAATGGTGACGGCACTTTTACCGAAAGTGGAAGAAATATTATTAACCTTGATACTAGAGCCAACTCTACGGGAATCACAGTAGGAGATTATGATAATGATGGAGATCTGGATTTCTTTTCTGTTGGAGCTGGAACTAAAGCGCTTTTTAGAAATGATTTGAGATTCAAAAATCGATTCGTTAATATCAAACTTGTGGGTAATCCTTCTAACAAAGCTGCTCTAGGTACCAGGTTAGAACTAACAGCAAGGATAAAAGGCGAAGAAATAACACAGAAAAGAGAAATCTCTGCTTCTAATTCTTTTATGGGGCATAATAGCTTACGTGCTCATTTTGGGTTAGGTAAAGCATCCAAGATTGATAAACTAGTTATTTACTGGCCTTCAGGAAATGTTGATACCCATACTAATCTTAGAGCAAATAGATTCTATACTATAGAAGAAGGTAAAAAACTGAATTTTCCTAGAAAAGAACTTGAAGAAGACACTACAGATTCCAGTATTGTACTATATCCAAATCCTTCTAAAAATTCAGTTAAGATTACGATTAATGAACTAGAGGTCAACAACCCTATTTCAGTAAATATGATCGATACCTCTGGTCGTATTATTTCAGAAAACACTTTTGATACTAAAGAAGAGATTGTATTGGATACATCTTCCTTACCTAAAGGAAACTACTTTTTAAGTATTGCTATAGATGAAAAAAGTATAGTCAAAAAGCTAGTGATTAAATAGATTGTACTTTTTTATCTAATAAAAGGCAAGTTTCTACCAAGAAGCTTGCCTTTATTAGTTATCAACCTCTTAAAAATTAGTAGTTTTATAAAGTATTTAGTGTTGTAAGTATATAAAATTATATCCGTCAACTATATTAGATATTTTCTTAATGAAACATATAGATGTAATTATTATTGGCGGTGGGCCAATTGGAATAGCCTGTGGTCTTGAAGCCAAGAAAAATGGAATAGAATACTTAATCATTGAAAAAGGGCCAATTGTTAATTCTCTTTTCAATTATCCTATTAATATGCAATTTTTTTCTTCTTCAGAAAAACTGGAGATTGATGATATTCCTTTTATTAGTAAAGAAGCAAAGCCAAAGCGAAATGAAGCTCTGGAATATTACCGAAGAATTGTTACATCCAATGATCTGAATATTAATCTTTTTGAAAAAGTTATTACTGTCCAAAAAAGAGGCGATATTTTTCATATCGAAACCGAAAAACAAAAATATACTGCTTCCCATGTAATTGTTGCCACAGGATTTTATGATTTACCCAATACCATCAATGTTCCTGGAGAAAATTTATCCAAGGTTTCTCATTACTATAAAGATCCTCATTTTTATGCTAAACAAAAGTTAGTCGTTGTGGGAGCTAGCAATTCTGCTGTCGATGCAGCTTTAGAATGTTATCGCAAAGGAGCTGAAGTTACCATGATTGTTCGTAGCCCTGCAATTGGAAATAGAGTTAAATACTGGGTTCGCCCTGATATCATCAATAGAATTGAGGAAGGTAGTATCAAAGCATATTTTAATGCCGAAGTAAAAGAAATTCTTCCTAATCAAATTATCATAAAAACTCCTGAAGGTGATATCAGCTTAGAGAATGATTATGTTTTAGCATTAACAGGATACAAACCTAATTTTGATTTCTTAAAAAGCATTGGAATTCAGCTTTCTGATGATGAAAAATTATATCCTCAATATAATGAAGATACCATGGAAACCAATTTAAAGAATTTGTACCTGGCAGGAGTGATTTGTGGTGGTATGGATACACACATCTGGTTTATAGAGAATTCTAGAATTCACGCTAAAACAATATTGAAGTCAATTTTAAAATCAAAAAAGTAAAAAATTATAATTCTAAACCTTTTTTGATGCTTCTTTGTAGAATTTAGCTCTCATTAATACTAAAACCTTATTTTGTGAGAACTTTGACCTTATTTTTTTGTTGTGTTTTTATATCAAAAACTTTTGCTCAAGACTTTACTTTAGTCTCCGATGAAAGCAACCCAATTGTTTCTGAAGCTCCTATAAAGGGAACTTTCTTTGGTACATCCTGGACAGATATCAATAATGATAATAAACTTGATTTATTCTATGCTGGTACTATTTTTAAAAATCTAGGTGAAGGAAAATTTGAAACCATATCAACAGACATTCCTAGTTCTAAAGAAGTAGCACTGAATAGTTGTAGTTGGGCAGATTATGAAAACGATGGTGATCTGGATCTTATATTCTCCTGGGTTATTCCAAAAACTAAAGCAGAAACTAGAATCTACAAGAATAATGGTAATGGTAAATTTACCGAAGTCAAAACTATCCTGAATGATATAGACTCAGCTACCTGGAGTACTCAATGGTGTGATTATAATAATGATAGTCATCCTGATTTCATACTAACATTTGCTGATAAGTTCTTAGGCAATAGTCATTTCCCAAATAGATTATATAAGGGAAATAAAGATGGTTCTTTCACCGAAATAAAAGAATCTTATGAATTTCTAACAAAACTTGCCCCATATACGGTTTCTAATTGGATTGATTATGATGAAGATGGAGATACCGATTTATTTATCGCGAGTGGCCCTGCAGCTGGAGTAAAAGGTGCAGCGCCAGATTTCATTTATAAAAATTTACTTACAGAAACTGGAAATGAAGGTTTTCAGAAACTAACAAATACAGAACTTTCTTTTTCTGAAGAAAAACAAGATGGGCAATGTTATAATGCAGTAGATTTTGATAATGATGGTGATCTTGATGTAAGCCTCACTAATTATTCCGGAACCGAAAACAAACTGTATATAAATAACAACGGAAAATACGTAAAATCTGAAGCTCCTTTTACTACTACAAATACTAATAATTTATCAAATACCTGGGCTGATTTTGATAATGATGGAGATCTGGACATTCTCATCACTGCCTCTAGCCCAAAAGGCAGCGGTTATTTTATCAACAATGGGGATGGGACCTTTACAGAAAATGATTCTAATTTAATTAATGCTGTTACCTCTGGTAATTCTACCGGAATCACTGTGGGAGATTATGATAACGATGGTGATTTGGATTTCTTTGTGGTAGGCGGATCTAAAAAAAGCCTATTTCAGAATAATCTAAAAAACGATAATGGTTGGGTGAATTTTAAATTAATCGGCACAAAATCCAACAAAGCTGCCTTAGGAGCTAGATTACAATTAACTTCCAACATAAACGGAAAAATTGTCACTCAGAAGAGAGAGATTTCAGCTTCAAATACATTTATGGGCCATAATAGCCTTAGAGCCCATTTTGGATTAGCCAACAGTAGCAAAATTGATGAATTAATTATCAATTGGCCTTCAGGAGCTATGGACACATTCAAAAATTTAGATATCAATAAATTTTATACTCTTGAAGAAGGAAGCAATACTCCAAAATCATCTATTGAATAAAAAGTTATGGATAATAAGAGTTTATTGAATAATTGTTGGTGAGCAAATAAGCTACTTTTTATCAAAAAAAGGCAAGTTTTAATTAAAACCTGCCTTTTACTATATACATAATTATATGATTTTCTAGTCTCCGCTAAATCTTGATAAGATACTTAAGATATACCAAAATAATAACATTAATGAAGCGAATAATCCAAGAGAAGCAGCTACATATTGATCTTCAGAATATTTATGAATCATATTAGAAGTTTGATATAAAATAGATCCGGCAGCTAATGCAACCATACCCACACTAAACCATAATCCAAGGTTAAAGCCAAAAAGCGTTCCTGCAATAATCAATCCCATAGCAATAAAAAACCCAATAGTCAGAATAGATCGTAAAAAGGAAAAATCTTTTTTAGTTAGTAAAGCTATCGCGGATAACCCGGTAAATAATGCTAAAGTAAGTATTGCTGCCTGATTTAGGATATCTCCTCCTCCATTTGCAGCAATCATCATAGCAACAAAAATCAACGGAATAAAGATAAAAGCTTCAGCAACTACATAAAGTAACAGTGCCATATATTGTTTCCCTCTATCGTGACTTTTGATAGCCATTTTTTCTGCATAACTGGTCACTAACATAAAACCTCCCAGCATCAATAACCAAGTCCATCCTTGAGTAAGAGATAATGCAAATTCTAAAAGTGGTGGTATTTGAAAAAAAATAGTTTCTACAATAATAAATAACAAAACCGCCATCGCAAGATGAGTATACGTCTTTTTATAAAAAGCGACTCTTCTTTCATCAGTCAGCGACCCTACCAATGGCATTGGTTGTTGTAATCCTTCCATTTGTTCCATAATACATAAATTGTTTAGGTCATAAATATAACTTTTTTCTGTAAAATGATTTGATCGAAACCTAAATTAGTCTTCAAAATATCTAAAATTAAGCATCTGTTGTACGTAACTATATATTATGGGGAGATTTTCTTTTAGTTCTTTAGGAGATTCCATAAAAACCTCTACCAGAACTGCTATAAATTCAAACTTATCTGTAAAAGCATAATCCCTTAGCACATTAGTTTCTAACACCTTATTCCTTACATCTTCTGATCCAAGATATTTCTCTAGTTCCAAAAATGTATCATAAAATATCTCTGCACTGATATCATTACTTTTTATAGCATTATAATGGATCGCATGTGTAACTTCGTGTATTCCTAAATTAACTCCATCTTCTTCGTGTAAGTTTCCACTCTGAAAATGTTCCCATGAAAGCACTAAAACCTTTGACCTGGGATTAAACTCTCCTTTATTTTCTGTTTGATTTAGAATTGAAAAATATGAACTAGGATATAAAATAATAGTATTTACATAATCGAGTAAATAATTACGCATTCCAAATGTCAACTGAATTACGCTCATTGTAATCTCCATACGCATTTCATCACTAATTACCAGATCTTCTCTACTAACAAACTTGGTTGTCTCCAAAAACCGAACTACTCGATGTTCAAAATACTTTTTCCTTTTTTTATCTAGTTGATTATATAACTTATTGGTTTTAAGAAAAGACTTAAACTTAGTGGGCAATTTCTTAATCGGAACATAAAAATGAATAAAATAAGGCTTCTTATAAAACTTAACATAAAGTGTCTCTAAATATCTGGACACATAATATCCGCATATCAAAAGCATAGCTATCAAAAAAAGAATACCTAAGATACGATATGATCCAGTATCTGGAGATTCCTGAATCCTAATAAAATATAATATAATAAAGTTCAAAAGGGTATGTGTAGGTTAAATCAGCTACAAAATAGTGTTTTTATAACAAACACCATATTAAAACACTTATCTAACGTGAAGTATAGGTACAATAGTATCAAAACCAGTATATAAAACACAATTAACAAATAAATTGTTGGATGTCATCCATATCGAAAGTAATTACTGCAATTAGGATTTGAGTACTACAAATACAACCAAAACAAAAAAATAGAAACCAACAGTTTTATTTTTATTATTTAAAAACAATATCTCATCTATTGTTGATAACCTTAAAAAAGATTCTACTAATACTTTAACTGTTCATACTTATCCCAGATACCCCAATATGCTCCAACATCTCCCTCGGATCCTACTTTCCAGGATTCATCAAATGACGAAAAATAGAAAATATCTATACTATCTTCTTCAGACCATTTTTGTGTATTGATAAAATATTTAATTGCATTTTCTTCAGAAGGGAATGCTCCTTCAAGATTGGTTCCTTTATTGGGCCATCCAGTTTCAGAAATAATAACTTTTTTCCCATTTGCGGCGCGTAATGCTCTTTGATACATGTCTTTCATGTATAACAACGCATAATCTTGATCACAACCTTCCCAAAAAGGATAGCAGTTTGCTAAAATAATATCACACGCCTCAGTTACTTTAGGGTGATCGGTAAACTCATAATATGCATCAACATAACTAACTGGAATACCGGAAATTGATTCCTTCGCCTTATAAATGTAGTGTAATAGTTCTCCCTCTGTTAAATCCCCTCTATATAGTACTTCATTTCCAACCGCAGCTATATCAACATAGCCTTCATTACATAGTTGAATAAGACTCTCTATTTCCTTTACATTCATATCGGTATCATCACCTAACCAGGCACCTACAAGTGTTTTAAGTCCATATTTTTTAGCAATTTTAGGAATAAGTTCGTTACCTTCTATACACGAAAACGAACGTATCCATTTGGTATATGGGCTAATAATTTCTATCCTTCTTCTAATCTGTTCTTCTGATAATTGGTCTCCAGGTTTTTGTCCTTCTACATAAGCACTAAAACACAAACCATGCATGCCTTCTTCTAAAACCTCTTTAAATAAAGATCGTAAATCATCAATACTTTTATTAGCATACTCTATTGATGCTAATGACAAAAACTTTTTTCCTTTATAAGACATATTAAGTAACTATTTATATAAGATCTCAAACTATTATTAAAGCTCGCCCCTGCGATTTACCAATTCGATTTTTATATCTCTAGCTCGCTTTTCAGTAAGACTATATTTCCACATTACCCATACTGCTAATGCGGCAGTTACCGATGGAACTACTATATCTGCAACTCTAAGTCCATTCATGGTTTCTAAAGATTGCTCAGTAACATTAGGATCAAATCCAACAATACTTAAAATTACTCCACCTAAAACCAGTGCAATGGACTGCCCAATTTTCACCATCAACCAATAAATAGCTCCAAAGGTTCCTTCTTTACGTGGCATTCCATTTTCTAATTCATCTAAGTCGCATACATCTGCAGTCATAGACATCATTAATGTAAACAACCCTCCCATTCCAAAAGCAAATAATGGTATTGGTACAAATATGAGCCACGGCACTTCGCTTCCGGGATCTATACTAAACCAGGACATTCCTATTGTATCCAATATTGGATTTAAAGATTCAAAAATGGAACTTATTCCAGCATTTAATGATCTACCAAATCCTGTTTGATTAAATTGGTTATTAAGCTCCTTATCAAAACCCCACCATTTTAAAAGGTAACCAACTATTGACAAAACAGTTGAAATTATAAAAGCTTTTTTCTTCCCCCATTTATTAGCCATTTTCGAAATAATTGGGATGACAATAAATGCTGTAATTATAGCATTCATAGTATTAAACCAAGCTGGCCAAGTACTGGCTAATTCATAACTGCCATTATACATATAAAATACAATAATGAAAACTCCAAATGCAGCAACAAGTTGGAATCCATTAAAGACTAAGAATGTCGCGCCACATAACTTCATAAACGGTTTGTTTTTAGAAACCTGAACAATTCCTGCAAATAAGTCTTTCATGTTAGCAGCAAGTGTTTTGAAATTAATCTCTTTTCGATTTTCCATATGCGAAGAATCGATACCTTTACAAAATAACGCTGGTAAAATTCCAAAAACTATACACATTGCGCCTACAATGAATGCCATTGTACGGACTCCTTCTGACTGTGTATTAAATGTATTAGAGTCGGGAATAATAACATACAACCATGGCACAATCATCCATGCAATTTGCCCCATAGTGTTAGAAAATGCCATTAAACGTGTTCTTTCGTTATAATCTGATGTCATTTCATATCCTAGTCCAACTAATGGAGTGGCAAACATAGTGTTACCGATAAGAAATAGTAGTTGAAGTATCATGACATGCCAAATAATATATGATTGAGAAGCATTATCATCAATTTGCCACATTAAAAAGAAAAGTATACCGCTTATGATAGCTCCAACAAAAATATAGGGTCTTCGACGGCCCCATCTGGATTTAGTATTATCCGAAATGAAACCCATTATTGGATCCGTTATCGAATCAAATATTCTAGGCAGCCCACCTAAAAGTCCAGACCATAAAGGATCAACTCCCCACGCCGTTAATAGAAAGAATTGAATAAAAACCTGAAGCGTTCCAGGCAATATATTTAATATAAAATGACCTGTACCGAAAGCAGCTTTTTGACCTACGGGAACTTTATCTTTTGCGGCAGTTTTAATATTTGACATATTCAGGTTTTAGTTATTAATTACTATGGTTTGTATAGCTTGCGAGCTAATAGAAATCACTTTATTTTTTTCTTTTAGACTAAGAGAAAATTGTTTAGACTTTTTTGTTGGGTTGAACACCACAACGACTATAGAACCGTCAGAATTTATAGCTCCCGTAGTCATAAGTTCTTTATCTGTGTGTTTTACTCCAATTACTTTGGCTTCAGGACGAATGTATTTACTGAAGTGTACCATAACATAGTAGATAGGCGTTAAGTAAACCTCATCTTTTTCAGGATCTACAATAATGGGTGCAACACACCAGTTTTTAAACCAATTTGGCCCTCCTTGTTTGTCCAGAACCATATTCCAATCAACCCATCCATCTACCCAATTATTTAAGCAACCGATAATATCTCTTGCATATCGATATACCGGTACATATTTAGGATGTAGGTGTTTATCCTTTTCGGGAGCCCAATCCCATCCCCAATCTGTAGCTTCTTTACTCCAGTACCAGGCATCATCTTTCCACTTAGGAATCTCGGAGTCTACACAAGCTTCTGTTTGAATTAAAAGTTTATCCGGTGCTTTGTTGTGAGCATATTGCAACTCATCTGGATAATACTCATAAGTGCTATCATACCAGTGTATAGCGGTACCATCATAATATTTTGAGGAGGCTTCATTTTTGTACATCACATCTACCCATTCTTTTAACTCTCTTCGGTTTTGATCATACCCTAATATGACTATATCTCCTTTTCCTTCTGCCTCTAATTTTGGTCCTAAATGATTTTGGACAAAATCGGTCATTTCTTCAGGAGAAAAATGCATACTTTCCCAATTATTATCATTTCCGTGCGGTTCATTCTCTACTGTAAATCCCCATATATCAATACCTTCTTCTTTGTATGCATCTACATATTTAGAAAAGAATAATGCCCAGGTATCATAATATTCTGGTAACAACTTGCCTCCCACCCAATTGTTATTATCTTTCATCCAGGGAGCTGCAGTCCATGGAGAAGCAAAAATTTTAAATCCGTCTTTTGAAATCTCCATTGCTTCTTTGATCATTGGGATTAAATCGTCTTTATCTTCCTGAATAGAAAAATGTTTTAATTCTTTATCCCCTTCTACAGGTGTGTAGGAATAATTGCTAAGGGAAAAGTCACAAGAATTCATATGAGTCCTTGTAAGAGAATAGTTTGCGCCATCCTGATCAAAGTAAGCTTTTAAAATTCTTTGACGATTTTCTTTTCCCAACTTGTTTAACAAGTATGCTGAAGATTCTGTAAAAGCTCCTCCAAAACCAGTTATGGTCTGATATTCTTTTTCCAGATCTAAGCTTATTTTGGAAGCTTCAAGGCTATCAGAAAACTCGGTGATAATAGTAAGTTTATTACCATTTGCTGAAGTTTCAATAACTTCCACTTGTAACTGCTCCAGGTTTTTGTTACAACTCATACATATCAGAATAAATAAACAATAAGCCTTTAGTGATTTCATGCTCTAATGATTTAAAGTGATCTCTTTTTTGACAGGAGGTAATTGCACTTCTAACAGCAGGTCTTCCTTATTACCAGCATAGGTTTTTGTAATAGGATTTCCATTGCGAGTGAGTCCTTTAAAAATCCCATCGTCTACCAAATCCCAAAGCGCATATTTTGCTTTGCCGTCAACCGTAAATAATCCAAAATGATTTTCTGATCCTCCAGGGTTTTGTGCATCTTTCCAAGGTTCATCAAATGCTTCAAAATAAAAACACGACAGGTTATTTTCTTCAGTCCAATTTCTCATTAATTTGTGAAACAGCGCTTCTTTGTATTCGTCTGTAGCTTTGGATCCTTCGGGTCCATAAAAACCATTAGAAGCACTTGCCCAGCCTGTTTCTCCTATATGAATGGGTTTATTAACACCTAGCCCTTTGATATAACTGGCAACACTATCTCGCTGCGATATGGCATAAGTAAGTGCACGTTTCATAGCGACATCAATTTTTTCTAAACTCGATAGTTCAGTTTCTTTTCCAAACACACCCCAAAAAGTTGGATTATAATGGGTGTCGTGCATTGGATACGTATGTATTGATAGATAATCTACAGCTTTTATAAGGTCTTCGAGAGCTTTTACATGGTATTCGTTGGATCCTCCTCCCCAGGAGGCAAAATTATCAGAACTTGTAATCCATAAATCCTTGGGAAGTGTTGACTCTTTTTTCAGGTGTTGCAAATGATTTACCCATTTTAAGATAACATCTGGTTGTACATAATATGAGGTTGTCCATTTGACCATGGCCTCGTTTCCTACTGCTATTACTTTTACTATATCCGGATACTCCCTGGTTAGCGCAACTGCTCTATCAATTTCTTCGGCATTGTACTCGCTTTCTTCATAATGATTTAGTGGTTGATCGGTCCATGCGTTTTTACAATCTATCCAGGCACCCAGCATCACATACATTTCAAAATCAGCATCTTCCTTTTTTAATTCCCGTATTGCCTTTAAAACATTTGAAGCATGAGGTAATCTTACATTATAAGTTCTTAAAATTCTGATTCCCATCGCAAAGAGGATTTTTATATCTTCTTTAAACTCTTCAACAGTGGGTTGTATGTCACGGGTATTTTTTCTGTATCCTCCATATGACATGGCTAAATACTTCGGGTTTCCAAGAATATCTTTTGCTGTCACTTCTTTTTTGATTTGGGGTTGGTCTTGTTTTTTTTGTTTCGCTTGACCACAAGAAATTGCTAGTCCTGTAACTATGGCAAGTATTGCTATTTTTACTATCAATTTCATGTTTTCAGCATTTTTTAAATACTATAATCTATCTTAACTGATCTTCTTTTAAATTCACGGTAATTTGAAGAATGTCTCCTGATCTACTAAAAACCTGTTTGCTCATCTTGGTATTTACCATCAAGTCCTCAAATCTGGTAGCTATATTGTTTTTATCAATCAACTCAATACTGTTTTGATTTGCAATCTGAAATACAACAGGTACCTGACAATAAGTAAAAGCCAATTGGTTTTTGGACAATGCTATTTCTTTATGATTCCCCAGGACATTTACATATCCGAATGTTTTTTCATTCTTTAAAAACTCTGTTTTACGCAATAAACCTTGGTTAAAGCTTAGCTTACCGTTTTTGACAGAGACTCCTAATTCTCCAAAACGACTTAAAATATCTTCTTTTACCTGACCGGTCATTCCTGGTTGTTGAGCTCCTCTACCAAAAGGAGTATGAGAATAAGGGTCTGTAGGAAATGCCCCATATAAGGTCGGAGATTTGTGAACTCCGATCCCTTCATTAATTTCATAGAAATGTTCTAATAAGTGCCCAATAATTACTTCATTTTCATTATTGTTAATCGCCTGTATACAACATTCCTGAACGGCTAATAATAATTTAGAAACCATATGCCAATAAATAGATCCTAACCCTTCATAACCGTAAAATGTTCCTGATCGTCCTGTAAATGCCTTATGATTAAAAACATCTTCGAACGCCTGAAGTACTTTTTGAGAATCTAACGTTATGAGGGGTTGATACTTGGTTTCAGAAAGTTTTTCTAATGCTACACGTACATCGTCAGCATTTTTAAAGTTTCCATTAAAATGATATTCACCATTCACATCTTTTTCGATAATCTCAACATTACCATCATTCAATAATTTTTGTAATAGTTTTGATGACAAAACTACCCTTTCAGGAATAGTGTTTCTCTCTAAAAAGCCTTTGAGTTCTTTATTTGGATACAGTAAATAGCTGTATTGGTCTTCTCTAAAAAGCTTACTGTTCTTTAAGCTATTTAATACATCCAGTGCTTCTTTTGCGGTAAGATAACCAGAGCTTAAAACGGCTACCTGACCTTCAAGCATCTCGTCTAAATAGGAAATGGAGACAGCATTATTCTTTACTGTCATTAAGTTATAGGCGTGATATAGATTATCTTTACGCTTATTGGCTTTTATAGAATGTTCTAGATATAATCTACTTATGGCAACAAAACGTATCAATTTATCTATCGACAAAACTGTTTTCTCACCTGAGAAAGCATAATCATATATTTGGTTCCTAAAGACACTACCGGCTTTGCCCAAATCATCTAAAATTACTTTTCTATCTATATCACTAATAGATGAAGAAAGAAGGTGTTTATTAAGTTCGAAAGTTTCCAGAACTTGAGTGAACATATCCATCATTTCAATTGATATTGATACTTCTTCCACAGTAGTGTCTTGTAATAATTCTTCAAAGAAATTAAAAAACCTGTTTAGGTAACATAAGGTCACCATAGAGACTCCATTACCAACCAGAGCATTATTTGCATCGTTCCATTCAGGTCTTTGCGTATTCATCCAGATGCCTCCTTCAGGAATGAAATTAGATAGTTTAGCTAAAGAGGTAGCTAGTATTTTTTCTATAAAATTAGTCTTTACAATAGTGTTGTTTTTATCTCGTAGCAAAGCTCCATCTGCTCCTAATACTGATCGTTCCTGACGAATCTTCTTATCAGATTCTTCATCAAAAATAATGGTGTCCTTAGGATTTTTAAGTAACGATTCATATGGTTTTATTTTATAAGGAACATTGGCATAAACAAATACATCTTGAGTAAAATAGTTCTCCAATTGCCCGGGTTTATAATTACTTATAAACTCTAAAAATTTTAACAAATAGATAATTTGATGGTCTCCCCAATAACCAATATAAGACCAGGGGTCGTCAGGTTCAATAGTTTCCCAATCAAAACCATCTTTGATCACTCTGTATGGATTATAACCATCAAAGGTGGAAGCATTCAAAAATTTATGAATCATGCTATCTATAAACTCTGGATAAGAAATTGCCAAAGCTTCCCAGTTCTGGAAAATATCTCTCCAGTTACCCTCGTAATCCAAAATTTTGGAGCCATCAATTTCGCTTTGTGTATTAATAGAAAACTTGTTCCAGGGACGACTTGGATCCCCGTGACGACGACTGAATTTTAGCGGCATATATTCTGAACATAGGCGCTTAAAGTCGGTATCGTCCACTGTATTGGCGACCCTACAAAGTTCTTGAACCGTAAATATATCCGGTAGTTGGCTTAAAAGATCTTCAAAACTGTGTGCTATTTTTTTATTAGCATTCCTTAGATAATTATTAAAATCCCATTTTTCTATTTTGTAATTGTCATCAAAAATTCCGCCACGCATGATATTAAATAGCGTATTAGAATAATGTCTAGTATCTTTTTGGCTATCTGCAGAACATTGAATCCCATCAGATGCAGCTACTAATTCGATCAGTTGAGTTGTTCCTAAGGAAATATCTTCATTCACTTTATCGAACAGTGATACGTCTTCTTTGATTTGTTTTAACAAACGGGCTATATCAGAATGATTTTGATTTACATCAGCAACAATTATCCATTCTTTAGAATTGTCAGAGGACAACTCTATTTGAGATATCACAAAATAGGCTCCTTTTTCCCCTTTGATATCAGTTTCTTGATGTACGGGCTGACCACATCTAAAATTATTGAGTTGCAACGAAGAAACCAGATATTTAGGGTTTTCCAAACCAATGGACCAGGCTATATTAGCTTTTAGTGCTTCACTTGCTTCGGCTTTATCCACCAGAATAGCGCTTAAAGCATAGATTCCTAATCCGGAAGAATCTTCCAGCTCATTACGTTTGTATGCATCTACCAAATTACTTGATTGATTTTGGAGATCGCTACCAATACTTGCAGGCATAATATTTTGAACTCCATCTAAAACCAATACTCCTACAGCTTCGTTAGAAGTATTGGTAAGTTTTGATTTTTTTATAAAACCGAACTCATTGCTGGAATTCCATTGATAGCTGAAGGTTAACTCTAGGTCATGATTAACTTCTTCAAATATAATTTTGTTTCCGTATTTGTTTTTGTATAGGTTTTGGGTAGTATTATATTTACCCTCAGACCTTACAGAAAAAGGTTCCCATATATACGTTTGACCACCTTTATTAACCTCAAATATTGATTTGCTTCCAGTGATATCATAAGATTCGGTTATTTTATCATCTGTGTAATAAGGAAATAATGCATACTCAGCATTTTTTCTTCCAGCAGATATACCTCCATTACTGGAGATAAACATCCAATGATTATAGTTACTAACTATACTCATAAAAAAGGGACGCATCCTATCAGAATTAGAGATCATAAAGAACATTTCATTATTTATATCAATGTAGTTCAGTTTGACTTCTTTATCTTCTGCTCTTTCTGACGTTAATACAGAGTTCTTTATCATTTTTTTTATCTACTTTGATTTAAAAGATTAATCCTCAAATCATTTATTTTTAAGGTTCAAAGAAAGGTTGAGTGCACTATTTCTCGATCTTTTGTTATTTTAAACTGATAAGATCATTTGATATTAATTCGGCGTAATATTAAAATCATCTATATAAAAGGTAACGTCTGCCGGCGTAGTACCAGGATCAACATTACCAGGTTTTACTACTAACATAGTATATACAGATTCGTCTGATGTATTAGGAAATGCATTGGTAGATAAGTCAAAGGACATTTCTACCCAATCGTTTGCTGTTGTTAGGTTTTGAGCATAAGGTGCTGGATTACCAATAGCACCTCCTTCATTAGGGATAGCAACAATCTCCAGACGTATCTCTTGGCTTGGTAAGGTCGAATAAATCTTGAAGGTAATAGTAGCATTGTTTGTAAAGGAACCAGTTTCAAAAATGTTTTGAAACCCGCCAAAACCGTCTGCACCGGTTAGCTTTGTAAACTGATACACCTTATCAGATGTATTTATTCCTCCAGAAACTGGATTATCTAAAATTTCTTTTGATTGATTTGACCCAAAAGAAATATTAAACCCTTCGCAATCTTCAAAATCTACAGGGAATGAAACCACATCCATAGTTGGTCCTCCACTACAGCTGCCGCCACTCAGGAATAATGCCACGTTATCTATATTTACGATTCCTAACTGATCTCCCATATCAAATAATACACGACCATCTGCTGCCCCAGGAACACCCATAAATGTATACTCAAATCTTGTTGGTGTTGTTGATAATACTGGATTATCTAATCCAGGTGTTTCATTAGTGTTTGCATTGGCAAAGTCAGGATTACCGCTACGGCCGACTCCTGCAATAAGTGTTCTACCATTAGCACTAGCATCAGTCCAAGCATCAAATGATAGGATATATGTTTGACCATCTTCAATATTTAATTGTTGACTCAAGTTTACCGAAAATGGAGTGCCGACTGCTCCTACATTTACTTGATAGAACGTATTGTTGCCTTCTGTTACAACAGGTGCCGGAGGTCCTCCAACACCGGAAACCCAAGAATCACTACCTCCTTCAAAATCACCATTCATTAATAAACCATCATCAAAAACAGGATCAGGATCACCAGCATTGAGTGTTAGATCATCTAAATAGTACGTTCCTCCATTTGTAATTGGACTATCAGATTCATCATTATCTGGCTTTATAACTAATTGGTTATATGCCGTTGGTGCTGCCGGTAAATTGGTAAATGAAAATTCTACTTCAGTCCATTCATTAGCATTCTGAATCGTTACAAATACAGGACTAGGGTTTCCTATACTTCCATCATTTGGATTTGCCAATAATTCAAATCGGAAGACAACGTTTGCCTTCGTAGAGTATACTTTTAATTTAAAGATATCTGTAGTTGTAAGATCAAAACCGTCCGCAAATGTATTTTGAATTCCTGCAAAGAAATCTGAACCCGTAGGCTTATCTACTTTTAACACAAAATCAGAAGTATTTATACCAGTTTTTGATGGATTTATTGTTAATTCAGAAGTGATCATAGATCCGAAATTATCTTCTGAAGGGAACGTAGCACAACCCTCAAAATCTAACGGAAGAGATGTAGCAGCTATCGGAACGTCATTACACCCATCGGTAGGGATTACTTCAATAAATGTAATATCATCGACATAAAAAGTTCCTGATACTGAAGCGTCTGCAAAACCAACAAACAAGTCAAGGTTTTTATATTGTCCGGTTGGAACAAAAGGCTGCCCATTTTGCGGATCTCCATTAATAAAACTTCTAACCGCATCCGTGGAGAAATTAAAATCTAATAATTCCCAACCTGTTCCTCCATGTGCAGTATTTACTTCTACATCACGTGCTCCACTAACTCCTCCTGAGAATTTAACTAACATATTTCCCGGTTGCGAAGAGAATAATTTCAATTGGATTGTATTATTTGCTCCACTAAAATTAATGGGGGTATCTAAAGGAAATGTTACTCCCTTAAATTCTACTCCATTAGATACGATCTCCCCAACATTTGAAGCCGTATCATTAGCCCCCGATAACTCTGGGTTTGCAATCACCTGAAATTGTGTATCAAATACTTCAACCGATCCATAGTTTACACCTGAGTCATCAAACCTAATAGGAATATTAAGTGGTAATGGAATATTTATGAATATTTCATCTTCAAAAGTGCCTTCTGCTCCAGCTACATTTTTTGCGGTTAGTATAACAGTATAACTACCTGTTTGGTAGACTTTGGTTGGATTAATTTCAGTAGAAGTTGTTCCATCACCAAAATCCCATTCGTAACTATCTGCATTCTCTGAAAGGTTGATAAAAGATACAATCCCTGTGTCCTCATTTATAGTCTGTGTAAAACTTGCAATAACCTGTGGTAAGTTGGCATCGTCATCATCTTCACAACCAAAAAAGGCAACGGATATAGCTAGAAACCAGATTATATTAGTTTTTTTGATCAATTGTTTCATGAGTTATCTTATTGTTTTAGAGGTTATCTGGAACTCGCCAAATAGTCATTTCGATGTGAATCAAAACTCTTCCAATTGGTTCGTTTCATAATTTTTATTAATTAAATTAGTTCACTTTTATTATTGATATACACGTACATAGTCTACGACCATGGTTTGTGGAAAAACTGTTTCTGCATTTGGAGGTCCTGGTAAGTTGCCTCCAATAGCCAGATTTAAAATAATGTAGAACTGTCTATCGTTAAATACCCATGTACCTTGTCCATCAGTTTCTTCATTCACATCTTCAGGAGTGATCTGATAATACAATACATCATCTATATAATAATTTATATAGTCTGCTCCCCATTCTATGCCATATATATGGAAACCAGTATCCACCCTATCATTTTCTAAGGTGTACGTTTTTGATATGGAATCTTCACCTGAGTACCCAGGTCCATGGACCGTACCAAATATTTCCGTTGGAGCATCACCAGTATTCTCCATAATATCTATCTCCCCTATCTGTGGCCAGATATTACCATCACTATCATCGCCTAATAGCCAAAATGCTGGCCACATTCCCTGACCAAAAGGTAGACGTATACGTGCCTCAAAACGACCGTAGCGTTGTTGAAATTTTCCTTTAGTCTGTATTCTTGCAGAGGTGTATTGTGCCCCATTAAAATTCTCTTCCTTTGCGGTGATCAATAAAAATCCGTTTTCAACAGTAACGTTTTCAGATCTGTCTGTATAGAATTGTAGCTCATTATTTCCCCATCCAGGAAGACCTTGTTCTGAGCCATCGCCGATGTCAAAATTCCAAAAAGAGGTATTTATTTGACCATCCACATCAAAATTATCTTCTGCCACCAAATTAGTGAATGTGACCACTGTTTGATTTTCATCGGTTGTACAGCTCATTATAAAAAGGCAGGAAATAACAAGAAATCCAATTATCTTATTCAAATTCTTATCCATTTTTTATTTTTTTATTCTCTGTAGAAGTATACATTATCGATTATAAAAGAACTCCCATTTGATACAAAAGCTACTCTTGCTATGTTATTTAAATTAGGAGAACCAGGAAAAATTGCCGTTGCTTCTGTAAAGCCATTTATAGGTATGTCTATGCTTACCCAAGTACCTTCTATTAATTCTGAGCTAGGTATAGTAAACCCACCTCCTGTGTCATCGCCTCCACCATCTGAGTTATCTGCTCCAAAGTCAATTAACTGAACTGTAAGAGCTGGATTTGCTGAACTGCTCAGTTGTACATCTAAATGAAGGTGTGTCATCGCAGATACATTATTTGTTCCATCCCAACCAAGTCCCACAAAAGTTAAATTGTCGTAAGTAACAATCTGATCCCCATTGAAGCTTTGTGTTTGGATTTGTACATTATCATCATTAAATGCAGCAAAATTCAAATTATTAACACTGGTATAGGCATCACTAAATATGGATATAACATCTCCGGGATCTCTCACTGGTGGTACATCCGCACCGACAAAACTTCCTAATACTTCTAAATTTAAGGAACCTTGTGCTAAGACACCATCAAGTTGTGCTGTAATCATTGTGGTACCCTCACCAACTATTTCAATTAGTCCAAGTTCATTAACAAACGCAACACCCGTATTGGAAGACGAAAAATCAAAATAACTAGGTGCCGAACCTACCGTGACGTTGTCACCGGTTCCTATATTAAAAGTTGCACTTAAACCATCAATTTCTTTTGTTGACCCAACAAATAATTGTTCTGATAAATCTTCTCCTGAAAAAATAGCGGGTCTTAACTGGGCGATGGTACCTAAATTCTCAAATCGCAGTTCATCCATCCAAAAAGTAAACCCTAAATTATCATCAAATGAAGTGCCTATAGCAGGGTCATCATTTTGTAATACATCATAAGAGCCGGCAGAAAATACAAACATTCCTTTTTCTTGTATTAGCTTCGAAGGATCAGGTATTGGTATAATGTATTTTCTCCAATCTGTAGATAGCCGAATACTCGGCCCGTTTACTGCAAATTTATTATCTTCAAAATCGGTTCCAAAACCTACTAGGCCAACGGTTGCAGTAATGGAGCCCCGAGCCCAAAAAGTCAAAGCATCGTAACCCGTCAAGTCTCTTCCTTCTCCTCTGTCTAGAAATATTCCTCCAACAAAACTTCCGTTTGCATCTCCTGGTGCTGGCACATCAATTCTGATAGAAGAGTTCCCTTCAAAAGCTACATTATCATCTGTGCCAAATCCTTCTGGGTTGGCACCAAGTGCAGGGTCAAATGATTTAAAAAATTCGTCTGTAAGACCTACCGGACTATCTGTGTAAATATCTGCAGTATTTGGAAAGGTTGCAAAAACCGCTTCGTCTGAAAGTCCTCTTTCACAACCAGATAACATCATTAAAACCAATATTAAAGGGCAAATGGTTTTTAAATTGATATGTTTTCTATTCTTCATTGTCATTGTATTATTTTCCTATGTTAATATGTACATATGTTCGTATCTCCCATTCGTTACCATCATCAAACCCTACAGGACTTAATCTAGGTTCAGGTGGGAATGTGTTTGGCGGAACTGCAGTTGGCGAATAACGAGGAGAAAATTCATTTAAAGAACGCCAAGTACCTCGAATCCCGATTCTAGTGTTTGGTAAAATAAACCAATCGGGTTTACCAATAGATGTCGATATATCTAACATTAATTGTACTGGATATGTTAGGTTGAAATCTCGATGATAATCATAAGGGCCCCAATCGTTTATTTGAAACGTATGTTGAAACATCCATTTTTTGTAAATCACACGAATATCTCCTCCAATTCTATCAATTTCTCTTGGATCACTACCATTTGCCTGACCATTACCTGCAAATAAGTTGGCTATTAAGGCTAAATCCGGATTTATTTTGGATACAATTCGTGAACGTGCTTCCCATAAATCTTTAGCAGGTACAGAATTAGGAAATGCAAATATGGTACGATCCGCTAAAAAACCAATATGCGCATCCATCGTTGTGGGAAGGTGCCAATACACAAAACCTAAATTAAACGCAAGTTTAGCATCTTCTGATCTATCACTATCCCATTGATAAAACCATGAGCCAGGAGTTGGATCATACGTAAATAATATTTCTCCTGCTGTCGTTTTTCTATTTGCTCTTACTACAAAAGGATCGGCAAGGATGTTTCTTAATCTTGCTGTTCCACCAGCATCATTTGGTATAGCATCTACCAACGGATCTTGCCATAGAAAGTTAGGAGCTATTTGCCAGTTTCCAATTGAATAGGTAAAACCTGTTAGAAAACTATTTTGGTTTCCACTTCCATTATCTCTTAGTTTCCAACCTGCAAATGATTGTGTTTGATCCGCTCCTCCATTTGCTACCAACCCAGTAGTAGCGCCTTGTGCATACCAATTAAACTTGCCTTTAGAATACGTTATTTTTGCTTTAGCACCCCAATTATCGCCTGAATTTACCTTATCCTCATACACCACATAGTTTCCCGATTCACCTCTTATATCTTGATATTTAATATCATTTAGTGGGCTACCTGCCCATATCCCTCCCAGTGTAACACCAAATGCGCCAAAGTCTCTTTCTACTACTAGAGTAGCTCTTTCGGTTGGCCAGGGTGGAATTACACCACTTCTTACTTGATTTGCATCTAAAACACGACTTCCGGTTTCATCTAATGATATATCCGTCTCGAAATCTCTATGGTAAATACCCGTGATATCGAATTTTTTTATGTTAGTGCTATACTTTAGCAATGCAGTAGGGTTAGCGCCCCACCATATTTGGGGGCCGAATGCAGCCTTCAAACCATTTAAACTGCCCTTACCGTTCAGTTCCATACCTAAAATTTCACCATTGTAAATATCTAAATTTGGTCCATAGTTCGCTTCTGGATACAAACCAAAAAAATCTCCTTCATAGCCCCAATGATAATGCCCTGTTCTATAAAACCCTTTTATATCAACAATTTTAGTATTCCATTCGTATTCTGCATTATAAACACGTAGCCTATTAAAATCAGCTATTTCAACATCTAGATCATTTCCTCCTTCTACACCTTGTACTACAACTGGTCTACCTACACTTTCATAAAACAATTCATTAATAGGATTCTCTGCAACATTACCGAGGATATTAAAATTTACATTGGCTCGCATACTCGGTGAAGGCCTTCCTTCTACACCAATGTAGTAGGACTGCATATGATCGAATCCTTGTTGATTTGGAAATACATTTGCATTTGGATCTTCATTTTCTGGAGTTGTGATTAATTTACCTCCAGTGTTAAACGTAGTAAATTCAGCTCTTAGTTGACTTAATCTTATTTTTCCTCCCCTCTTGGCTTCTAATGCAGCTTTATCCCCTCTTGCTTTTAACATTCCATCCATGATTTGAATGTTATTAAAATAATTATTAATAAAATCAAGGGTCATTCCATTGTCATATGGGTTCAGTGCATGTGCTTCTTTTAAGGCATAGTATGCAGCACGTGGATATAATTCATACAGACCTCTTTCGTTGGTTGGTCCTTTGGCACAAATACCAAACCACTCTTCATTCATATTATTATCACTTTCTTTAGCCTGATCCCGATTATAACCTCCATTGGCCCAGGACGCAGCATTGTCATGAACATCTAGGTTTTCGGTTTGCTTATATTTCCACCAACCGTCACTAAACTGAAAAGTAAAACCACCAATTGAGTTCCCGGCTTTTCCTAGCCCTGCTGCATTTTCATAAATTTCTTTCCAATTACCTAGATTGTAGTAGGCTTGAGAATATTGATCTTCTTGATTGTCTCTGGCATTGAATGCATCTGCACCGAATTCGGAAAATAAAACAGGGAGGTTTAATTCATCTCTAACTCTTTGAAATGCATCTCCAAAAGAAATTCCACGATACATATTAGTTCCGTAAATGTCTATATCTGTACATTCTTCTTTTACGATGTCTAAAAAACCTAAATCCCCATTACAAATAGCTACGGGAGTATCAGGGTCTATTTTTTTAACCTCTTTGGTTGCATTGTTAAAAGCTCGATAAAGAAATCTTGCCGCTAACCTACTAGTATCATCTTCACCGACAGGTATATCTTCTGTCTCGGCACCAGACCAAAACAAGTGATAGTTATTCTCGTTACCTATCATATACATTAATAATCCAGGAGTTCCTTTATAAGTATTCGCCATATCCCTGGCTTCTTTCATTAAGACTTCTTTTGTATCCGGATTTGCATAATCGGTTTGTGGTACCCAAGCGCCATTTATGGTTAGTCCATAAGCTCCAAACGTAATATTGAGCATAGTATAAATACCATAATTCTCATAGATGTATTTAATCCACTTGGGTTTTAGATTATACGTACGAATGGCATTAACCCCCATATTCTTTAATAAGGACATTTCACCGTCTATTGCAGCTTTAATAATATCATCAGACTTTGCCCAAATTCCGGAATCAGTTATAGTAGAGCCAATTGGGACATAATCCCAATTCACACCATTGACTATGAAATCTTTTCCGTTTACTACTAATTTTATCCCTTTACTATCATTCACAACTGATACTTGATCAATCTGTGCGCTTCCAGTTATGGTAAACAAGAAAAGTATTAGCCCTAGAAAATTGCTTTTCATCATATAATTATTTTGAATTGATCTTTTAAGTAATATTAAATGCTATACAAATCATTTAATCAGGAAAAGTTCTTTAAGTACAATATTTGTAAGTTTTTATCTTTTGATTTATCGATAAAACTACATTTATAGGTTTAAGAGTATATAATTTTGTACTTCAATTGAGGTTGTTAAATGTATTGTTAAAAATTATGATATCATTAAAAAAAACTCAACGAAAAATATACATCGTAAGAATTTAAGGGTATTTTTAACAATATAATAATGCTGAAACCCTTTTATTTAATAGATGTTACGATCTATACAAGTTTTTATAAAATTTACCTAAAAATATACCCATGTATAGGTAATGTAGAGTTATGTTTAACTTATGTATAGATATTTTAGATCTCAAGAATATAACTCACTAAGTTATCTTCATGTGATAGATTCATTTTTTTGCGAAGTCTATAACGTTTTATTTCAACACTTCGGGTTGATATGTTGAAGAGTGGTGCGATCTCTTTGGATGATAAATTTAAGCGTAAATATGCGCATAGTTTTAGGTCATTTGAAGATAAACCCGGATGTATTTTTTTTAATTTTTTTAAAAACTTTTTATCCACTGTATTAAACGCTTCTTTAAAAGACTCCCAATTATCATTTTCGTTTAAGTTTTTGTCGATGATATTTAGCACTGGTTCGATAATGCTTTGGTCTTGAATCTTAGTAAGTCGATTTTTTATTTGTGTTAAAAGTGCATTTTTTTTCGCAACGTCTACTGTGTAAGCAGCTAATTCTTTACTCTTATTCCTAAAATCTTGTTTTAACTGTTCGTTTTTAATTCTTATAATTTCTTTTTCGTTTTCGACCCTCGTCAATTCTATATCACGCTGATTTTTTTCAATTAATTTTTGTTGCTTTTTTCTGTAATATCGTTTGTACATCATATGCATAAAAAATGAAAACAATATCGTAGCCAAAGCATAAAAAGCCAGCATTAGATTGGAAATATACCAAGGTTTAGCAATCTTAAAAGAATAGCTAGCAATATTACCTGAAATCTTATTCCCTATTTTGGATCTCACATTAAATGTATAATCTCCAAATGGTAGGTTCTCGAAGAATATTGTTGGATTCTCAGACCAATCGCTCCAATCATCATACATTCCTAACAACTGAAACTGATATCTTGGCTTTGTATATTTATTATATTCCGGAGCATAAAAAGATATTGTTAGATTGTTTTCTGTACTTTTAAAATCTCCTTCTAAATCTCTGTCCACCAGTTTTATTGCCGCTCTGTTCTTTTTATTACTCCCATTGATGACGTCTCCCAAATGAACCTTGAAATCTCTAATATGCCATTTACTAATGTCAATAGTTATATATCCCGAACTAGTACCTAATAAATAGGTTTTTCCGTCCTCAAAACTCATAACACTTTCATACCCAGCAACACTTTTTCGTTCTTCCTTTGTTATAGGTATATTGTTAATTTTTGGAGTTTTTGTGAGCGTACCCTGAGTTACAAAACTTATATTAGAATTTGTAAAAATCCATAAATTCTTATCTTCATCCAATATCAACTTACCAGAAACATACTCATTTTCAGAATACAACGTGCTCAATAGGCTATCTTTAGTAAATCTTTTTTTGAGGTAATCATATTTAAACACACCGTTTTTTGAGGCATATGATATATTATCATTATATTTTATAAGTCCAGAGTTTGAACCTTTTATCAGGCTATCAATAGCAATTCTTTTTGTTTCATAAAAACTACTATCCACCAATACATTAAAAATACCTTTGTATTCATGATTTACAAAAACTTCATTTCCTGCAACCTCAAAATATCGGGATGAATTATTAAAACCTTTAATTTTATTTCTTGATTGCCAACTATTGTCCTTTTTTTCCAGAACATACAATCCATCATAGTTTCCTTGTAGAAGAAGATTTGAAGTATTTTTCAACTTACTTATATTCCAAGTGCCTGCAACATTAGTTATTTTTTTTGCCTGATCGTTATCTACGATAAATGTCCCTGCATTATGACCGCAAAATAATATCTCGTCGATCTTTTTTAGACACCAAACCTGACCCTGAGTACCTTTGATAAACTTAAAATTGTCTTTGCCTTCCAGTTTTTTATAAAAAAGACCTTGATTAGTTCCAAGATATAAATTGCCGCCCTGAATAGCCGAAGCATAGACACTTCCTAAAACCCCTTTGTGATCACTATATATTTTTAATGATGAGTTTATATTAATATAACTAACACCATTGTCAAGGCCTAACCAAATATTACTGTCTATGTCCTCAAAAAGTGATAAAATAGTATTATTTAACAATCCATTATCCTGATTTATTTGATATAAAAAGTCTCCTTTTTCGCTAAGATAAATTACCCCGTGGGATATTGTTCCTAATACGAAACTTTGGTCTTTTAACTGTATTGCATTATAAACACTCACCTCTGATAATAGGTCATTTGCACTGACATCCCATTTTTTCAAAGCATCGTTTTCAAAACTATAGAAGCCAAGATCTCTGGTTAAAATCAACTGGCCTTTACTGGTGTCAAAAACATTAACAATTTCATTATTTTTAACGATATCATCCTCTATAAACAAAATGTCCTTACCATTCTCAATTTTAAATATACCTTTATTAATAACCTGAAAATAGATGTTTTGATTTACCTTAAAGCTTTTAGTTATCGTATTGTTTGCATCTATGATATTAACTGATTCATCTTTAGTATCATATATATAAATTCTGTTTAAAGATTGAAAAACTATCCAATCATCTATATTTATGATATTCCAAAACTCTTCATCCTCTATTAATTTGGTGTTTGTTTTTTGGGATAGAGAGGTATATTGCAAAACTCCAAAATCATCTCTTTTCCAAAATCCAAATTCCATATAGCAGCCCGTATAGACTCTGTCATCTACAACATTAACCGATCTCAGAATAGTTTCATTTGGAGATGCATACAAATTCCACACAGCACCATTAAATTCTAATAATCCATTATTATTTGCAATGTATATTAGCTTGCCTGGAGACTGGGAAATAGCCCAATTCTGATTTTCCGCGTTATAATCTTTGGGTGAATAGTTTTGAATAGGAGGTAACTCTTGTGCTTTGGTCAAAGCACAAAAAACAACCATAAGAAAAAGTGATATTACTTTATTGAATCCCAATTAACTAAAGAAATATATTACTATTACAATAATACAAATTATTAATTCAACTGAAGTTTTACCTCTAAATCTAGAATTCGATAACACTGAACAAAATATTTCATAGCTACATAAGGCAAAAAAAAATCCTGAAAAACATTCTTCAGGATTTTTATTTAGTAACAGCACCTAACAAATGGGTGACTATTAAAGATAAGTTTTAGGAATTTAATATTGACTATTAATCTTTAAACACTTTGTAGATTGTTACATCCAATTCTCCATAAACCTTTATCAAATATAATCCTTTGGATAAAGAGTTGACTGTAATATCCATCGATGACAATTTTGGGTCAACTTGTCTTGAAAGAACCAGTTTACCACTTATATCATAAACATTAACTTTGTTAACATTATCCATATCCGACAATGTTATTCTATCTTTCATTGGGTTAGGATAAATTGATATTTTAGTATCTATGTCTTTTACTAAAGATTTAGAATCGTTGCAGTTTCCTACAATGAAATCATTTTTCACTCCCGAAGTATTATTCTCTCCTCCTTCTGGCAAGCTATATGTGTAATAGAAGTAGATTTTTTGGCCTTCAATTGCATTAATCTGAAAAGGAACTCCAGGTTTGGTATAATAACCTGGATAACCACCATTAGGATTCGTGCCATAGTATAATATCAAAATTGTATTTCCTAACCCAGGTCGCGATGGCATAAATGTTAAGGTTGGATTGGACAGATCTGCTGACACTTCAGTTGTAAAATCACCATTAGCAGCAGTTAATACACAAGTACTTGGAGCTTCATTTACGGTAACCGTAGCTGTAGCATTCACAGGTCCGTCAGCAAGGTTTATGGAAAAAGTTCCAATATTGGTTGCATTGTAGAGCCCAGTAGAATCTATAACTCCTCCTGTAGATGACCAAACAGGTGTTGATGGATACACATTTCCATATTGATCTAATGCTGAATAAGAGAATACGATTGTCTCATTAACAAATATTGATGATGAACCAGGAGAGATTTGTAAACTTGTCAATATTGGAGGGTCATTAACTGTAATAGTTGCTGTAGCTGAAACTCCTTCAACTGAAGCCGTAATCGAAAAAACTCCGGTTTGGGATGCAGTATACAAACCATTAGTATTTATTAAACCTCCATCGGTAGACCATAATGGTGATATAGGAAAGGGGTTACCGAATTGGTCAAGCCCATTTGCTGTAAACTGTAAAGTACTTCCATTCGTAACAGATGAATTTTCAGGTGATAAAGTAATAGAACTAAGCACAGGTGCAGGAGGAGGTCCGCAATCACCTACCTGAAAACTATGCATTTCAGCGGCAGTATTTCTTTCTCCTCCTTCCGGCACACTATATGTATAATAAAAGTACACGGTTTGACCTTGATTAGCATTTATCTGAAAAGGTACTCCAGGAGTCACAATATATCCTGGATATCCTCCACCAGGGTAGGTGCCATAATATAAAATAGCAATAGAACTACCTATATCAGGTAATCCGGGTTCAAAGGTAATTGTAGGGTTATTTGTATCTCCAGAAGCGCTATAGGTGTAATCTCCACTTATGGGGGCTCCTGTACATACTCCTATCATACTAGAGACCGTTACGGTGGCAGTAGCAGAAATGTTACCATCAGATGCCTGGATAGTAAAATTACCTGGAGCTGTGGCAGAATAAACACCTTGTCCATCAATTATTCCTCCGGTCGCTGACCAACTTACATTGGTTGACATCTCGTTTCCATTTTGATCAAAACCTTCTGCCATAAACTGTTTTGTTTCATTAACAGAAAGAATTACATCAGAAGGAGATATTGTAATGCTAGATAACACCTGAATATTATCTGAAACGTTAATAGAAGCTGTTCCTGCTATCGAACCGCTAGTTGCCTGAACCGTAAAACTTCCTTCTGAAGATCCAGTGTATAATCCATTGATATCAATGGTTCCTCCGGTTGCCGACCAGGTTGGGGCAATCGTAAAAAGGTTTCCAAATTGATCATAACCTACTGCTGTAAACTGTAGTGTTTCATTGATCAGTATATCGTCAGAAGCCGGAGTTACCATGATACTTGATAATACTGGTATTTGGGGTTCATTTATGGTCACATTACAGGTGCCGGAAATTTCACCAACAGAAGCTGTAATCGTACACATCCCAGCTGTAGAAGCTGTATACATCCCATTGTTTTCAATAATACCACACGAAGCACTCCAACCTGGAGAAATTGCAAACGGGTTTCCATATTGATCAATGCCTTCTGCAAGGTATTGCTGAGCATCTCCAACTATCAATGTACTGTTTAATGGAGTTACTATAATGTTAGTTAACACCTCATCTGTTGGCGGCCCTATATATTCAAAAGTCATCTTCCCTAAATTGAATCCGCCATTGCCAATAGCAACTCGTATCACCTGTTCACCAGCTACCAAGTTTACATCTTCTGTAACTACATTTTGCCATACGTTCCAATTTGACCCAGTAAATGGTACTGAAATATTGTTACTAATCTTTACACCATCACGTTCGAACCAAAATGGCCCTCCTCCATTAGTATCTCCTGAAGCATATCGTATGGCAACCCTATAACGCCCCGCATTTGCAGCATTTATAGTATACTCCATCCATTCACTTGGGCCTATCCAACCCACTGTAAAACCTTCATTATTGGTGTTATTAGCATCTACTCCTTCGGTTGATCTAAAATTACCTTGATTAAAAGTATCATTATCAGAATACGTAATACCTTGACCATTTCCTCCTTCAAAAATGTCAAAAAGACCAGCTTCAATAGTTCCCGGAAGATTAACAGGTGTTCCTCCATACGCAATCTGAGTACCAACCTGAATAGATATTACATTAGAAATGGCAAGATCATTCCCGACATAAGCTTTGGCAAATACTTTTGGAAAACCTGCCGAAAGAGCTCCTGTATTCAATATATAGGGGGCAGAGGTATCAGTACCTATTAATCTTTCTCCTATATAAAACTCTACTTTAGTAACACCAGCTCCGTTTACCTCAGCAATTAAATTTGTATTACCACTTACTGGGACCACTGATGCGTCCGAAGATAATGTTACTGAAACATCAATATCTCTACTAGTCGCCATACTATTTGCAGGAACCTTCAGATTATATCCATCAGAGAAATTGACCACAATTGGAGCATTACTATAGTTATGTGCAACATAGGTTGGTATTCCATTATTCATAAATACTGAAGCAATTGGGTAATCTGCCGTAATTTCTTCCGCTACTTGACCAAGAGAAGCCATCGTGTGTAACCAATGATATGTTTGCGCATCAGAAACGCCTACTTTAATTCCTCGATCTGGATAAGCCCTGTATAGCGATAATGCCTGTTCAGGGTTTGTAAAGGAAAGAAATTTCCAATAGGTATCATACCATAAATTTACATTGGGTGCATTGCTTAATACTTCTGTATTTTGTGTCATTTCCTGCCATACCCTATCTACATAATCAGTTCGATGTCCGAGATACAACGAACCTCCATGAATTGGATACAATTGTATTCCATAGGAAGCCGCAACATCCTCTGTCCACCAGGTACCATTATCATATCCACTCGCCCAAACTCTTGCAACCATTTCATAGGCGTATTCCGGTTGAAAACTGCGTTGTTCTACATCAAACCAATATTCCTGAATGGTTGATAATTCTGTAGTATATAGATAAATTCCAAGATCTCTTAACTCACTATTATTCGTTATTGTTCCCCAATGAATCAGTGCAGAGTTAAACTGCATCGATTCTGAGGTAGATTCTTGATCATTACCCAAAGGTTCAGAAGAAAAGCCATTGGCCCAGCTATGTCCGGCATAAGGACTAAAATTTCTCAGAAAAGGAAACATTGTATCTGTTCTTGAGGGATTAGCGGCATCTCTTACCAATAAATTAATCATTTCTCCCCATTGTGAAGCCCAACCTGGATTAAATTGTTCAATAGCAGCTGCAGCGTGAATGAAATACCCCCAATGAAAATGGTGATCATTAAGATTTACATCTTGTCGATGACCAGCTGGGTACCCCAATAGAGCACTCCAATCTGAATTATAATAGAAAAGAAAAGCTACTTCTCCGCTTTCAGCAGTCAACCAGTCTTCTAATCGAGTTTTAACTGTATTCACCAAAAGATCCCTTGCCTCGATATTTCCGATTTGATCTGCTATTCTAGCAGCTTGTATCAAGCGGTTCATATCCTGACCCTGATTATATGAATCCGTCCATAGCGGTAACCCATCATTTTTTATTTGATCAATTTTCTGAGCTAATGTACCAGGATCAAAACCATCGGTATACTTTCCAAGATCCGGTAATGTAGGCAGAATACCACTAAAGGTGTTTTCTACAATAAAACTATTGGACACCATAGTTTTTATTGTACCTCGAACCGATGGATATGTATTTCCTGTTGGCTGAGAAGAGTCAGATGCTAACCGATCCCATTGATGAGGGAGTAATCCTTGTAACACGTTAGAATTGCTCCCTTCTTTTATATCTGGAGTTACGGTAAAGGTGGTTCTCACTTTACCTGTACCTTCATTATAGCTCCAGTCAACTGTAGTTTTATCCGGAAATACATATGCATATTGCTCATATTCCACAATAGCTGCATTTATATCAACTCCAAATGGTAAAAGCACCATTGACCAATAGTTTTTTCCGTTTAATGTTGAAGTATAAATTCCGTTACTTCCTACCCAATTGGATCCTGTAGGAGCAAAAACTACATAATTAGAATTATTCATATTGTTTTGAATAATCAGTTTATTTCCATCAGTAATTACTCCATTACCATTAAAATTTACAGCTACTTTGGCAGGTCCTGCCGTGTTACTTTTTTCAAAATATACAAATGGTGAACCTATATTGACAGTACTATAAAACTGATCTCCCCAATTCATCGTAACACTCCAATCTGAATGATCTGAAACCGTCGAAGACGAAGTACTAAGACCTTCTGTACCTATAACAATGGATTCTACGCCACTCATAGGTTCACGATATTCTTTAGCCTTAGAAGCTAACGGAATAGTGTAATTGACATTGAGCCCTGTAGATAAAGATCTAAAGGATAACGGATAATTAAATGCTTTTGCTCCATGATCTGTTTTAATCATATCTGACCACCAATCATTTGTTGGAACTGGTTTTGAAGCTACTGTTCCGGAAAGCCAAGGTGTTCCCGAAGGAAAACTATTTCGCCCCGCAGCATCTACTCCCGGAAAAGTAGTTGTATAACTACCGTTTCCAACAGGTACAATTTGACATTGAAGATCAAACGAATTAGACAACCCCAAGCAAAGAAGTGAGATTACCAACCATATTCTATTTTTCATTTTACGTTGAGTTTTATTAGATTTCATTTTTAATTTCTTATTTATATTTCCATTCATTACATATTTATATTCAGTACTCTAGATATCGCTTCCGTTATGGAAAATCCATACAGCTCTTAATGAAATTCACCATTGCCTTTAGGGTAGGCTTAACGGAAGCCAATATCATTATCTATGAAGCATAAGGTCATAAGTAAACTAATTTTTCACTTTCAAAATCACTATAAACATGATTTGAAAATCGATTTAAATTGTTTTCCTAATACTTTCCCAAGAGCAATACTAAAACAACCATAATAAGTCAGAGTATAGCCCAAAAAACCTTTCGTTTTGGGTCAAAAAAATGCTTGTAATATTAAGGTATCTGATCTGCATGCGAACTCATGTTTTATTCAGTTACCTGTGTAGAGCTGTATTTACTTCTCCTTGTTTTGACATCACTTCCTTATTTTGATATAAACGATTTAAAATTGTTTTGGAAACATATTTTTCATCAACATAAGAATCCCTATAATCTCGGTCAATTGCAAGGTTTAGTTACTATATAAATGACATATTAAAGGTCAATTTTTATCATTTTTTGGTTCCGGTAAAATGTATAAACCAGTTGATCCATATTAAAATCATCCTTCCATAAACCGGAAGTATCAGAACTCCCGGAGGAAGAATGATATGGTTAAAACTTTTTTAATTTTATTCTAAGTCAAAATTTGATTTTATAGTATTATCTGAACTGCCTCCAACAAAAACTTCAAATTCTCCTGACTCTATAAGCCATTCTCCATTATTATCGTAGAAACCTAAAGTTTCAGAGTTAAGTTCAAAATTCACAGTCTTAGTTTCTCCAGGTTTTAAAGAAATAATCTCAAAACCTTTTAGTTCTTTTACAGGCCTGGTTACACTGGCAAAAAGGTCTCTAATGTATAACTGAACCACTTCTTTACCGGCTACATCTCCTGAATTAGTTATCTCCACGGATACTTTTATTTCGGGGCTGTACGATGAAGAGTTTACTTTGTTTACGATAACGTTTTCGTATGTAAACGAAGTATAACTTAATCCGTGGCCAAAAGCATACAAAGGTGTGTTCTTCTGATCAGAATAATGTGACCAGAATACAATGTCCGGATTTGGTTCAACCGGTCTTCCTGTATTCTTATAATTATAATAAATAGGTATTTGTCCTACATTACGAGGAAAGCTCATTGGTAATTTTCCGCTAGGATTATAATCCCCATATAAAACCTGCGCAATTGCATGACCGCTTTGCGACCCTAAATGCCACGCTTCTACAATTGCTGGGATATGTTTATCTGCCCATGTGATCGTTAATGGACGACCATTATTTAATACCAAAACGATATTTTGGTTCACCTTATATACTTCTTCTAAAAGTTCTTGCTGTACTCCCGGTAAACCCAGTTCAGTTCTACTTCTTGCTTCTCCACTCTGAAATCCTATTTCGCCTAAAACCATCACTACCACATCTGAGCTTTTAGCTACATCAATAGCCTCTTTAAACTCACTTTTATCCGTAGTATTGATTTTAGTTTCTGTCACAAATCCAGTTTCACCCAAAGACACATCAGCTCCCTTGGCATATACCAATGAATTCTTATCATATTGTTGCATCGCTTCGAATACAGAAACCGCTGTATTATCATCAGCAGCAATTCTCCAGCTTCCTAATGGGCTATTTTTATCATTTGCCAAAGCACCAATTAAAGCTATTTTTTGCCCTTCCTTTTTAAGTGGTAATAGTTTTCTATTATTTTTAAGAAGAACAATAGATTTTTTAGCCATATCCAGTACTGCTTCATGATTAGCTTTACTACCGATCACTTCTTTTTCTCTATCATAATTACAATACTTATAGGGATCATCAAATAGTCCCAACTCATATTTTACTCTTAAAATTCTTCTTACAGCATCGTCAATAACTTGCTCTTCTACTTTTCCTTCTTTTACTAAAGAGGACAAATTCTTTATATATAAATAGGACTCCATATCCATATCAGATCCTGCGTTCACGGCTGTTTCTGCAGCACTACTGCCATCTTTGGTATAACCGTGATTGATCATTTCTTTAATAGATCCCCAATCAGAAACTATAAACCCATTAAACTGCCAATCACCTTTAAGTATATCTCTCTGTAACATTTTATTTCCTGTAGCAGGAATTCCATTCAATTCATTAAAAGAATTCATAAATGTTCTTACCCCCGATTTGGTGGCGGCTCTAAACGGTGGAAAAACAATATTATTTAATGTCGAAGTCCCGATATCAACGGTATTATAGTCTTTTCCTGCTTCAGAAAATCCGTATCCGGCAAAATGCTTAGCACAAGCAGCAATAGTATGACTTGCGGACAAATCTTCTCCTTGAAATCCTTTTACTCTTGCTTCGGCAATTTTAGCACCCAGAAAAGGATCTTCTCCGGCTCCTTCCATAACTCTACCCCATCTGGCATCTCTAGAAATATCAATCATAGGAGCAAACGTCCAGTTGATTCCTGCTGCCGAAGCTTCTAGTGCTGCTATTTCTGAAGACTTCTGGATAGCTTCCATATCCCAACTAGCAGATTCTGCCAGTGGTATTGGACTCATAGTTTTATATCCATGAATTACATCAAAACCTATGATTAAAGGAATGCCAAGCCTTGATTCTTCTACCGCAATTTTTTGTACTGCCCTCACATTCTTTACTCCTCTTACATTCAGCATTGAACCCACCCAACCTTTCCGAAGGTGCTCATATTTTTTTGCAGCAGCTCCATCTTTCGGGGTTGGACCAGTAAGGTCCCAAAAGCCGTTATACTGATTCATCTGCCCTACCTTTTCTTCTAGGGTCATAAGAGAAAGTAAGGAATCTACCTTTTTTTCAATATTTTGGCTCATAAGTGGAGAAGTTCCTAAAATGCTACTTTTTACATTATTATCTGGTGTATTACAACCAAACATGAATAACATAAAAATAATATTTATAAAAACTATACCTTTATTTTTAATCATCAATCTATTATTTATGAAATTTTTAATTTAGAGAAACCTATTTAGCATTAGTGTCTTTCCAAAAAAATAACTTAAAATTAAACTCTAATTCTATATTATTGATAAACTCTTACATAGTCAATTTCCATGGAAGATTCTGTAAACCCAGAATCAATTGTACCTCCAAAACTTCCTCCCATTGCCACATTAAGAATTAAAAAGAAATCTTTATTATAAAATGGTAAATTTTGTGTGTATGAATACCTGTGATATTCGACTCCATCAATAAAGAAAACAATATCACTAGATGACCATTCAACAGCATAGACATGAAAATCCATTGACGCTCCAGGAACGTCTGTAGCTTTGAAAATAGGGTTACCACCCGAGTTCCCCGGAAAATGAAGCGCACTAGACACAACATCTTGATTATTACCCACGTGTTCCATAATATCTATTTCTCCACAATTTGGCCAACCTATATCTGGTATATTAGCTCCCAACATCCATATTGCCGGCCAAGTACCTCCTCCAGCAGGTAATTTTGCTCTTACCTCAACTCTACCATAAGTAAATTCAAATAAGTCTTGTGATTTAATTCTCGCCGAGGTATATCCCCCATTTTCAGCTATGGCTGTAATCTTTAATAATCCATTTTCGACAATAACGTTACTAGGATCGTTGGTATATGTTTGAGATTCATTATTCCCCCATCCATTGGTTCCTGTACCCAAATCATAAGTCCAGTTTGTAGCACTTGGAGCTCCATTTATATCAAATTCATCTGACCAGATCAATGTATCGAAAGGTGGTTGTACATCATCTCCTGTATCTACTTCTTCAGAAGTAATGATAAACCACCAGTCAAACTCATTGTTCCCGTCTGTGGTTCTTAAAATCAATTCATTTGGTGGTTGTTGCGCAAATCTAAAAAGTTCATATCTATGATTTCCACCTGTGTAATAACCAATGAATCCTGTTCCTGTCAAATTGAGTGTTTCTAATCCTCCAGGTGCACTAACTGACCATCCACCTGTATAATCATCTAATGGATAGTTTTCAATATCAGCCCCATTGGGTGTAATACTATGTGACCCTAATTCATCAATCAAATTAATTCTTCCGAAAACGGTTCCGGATGGATCTTCTGTAGGATCATCATTTTCACTATTTGTAATATGAGTAAATGTCCCATCGGCACTAAAAATATAGCGATCATCATACATACCTACACCGGCTTTATCATTTGGTGGTGCGGCAAAGAACTCCGCTGGTACGTTAGCTCCAACAGGTCCGAGTCCAAAATGGCCGGAAGCTTCGCTTTTGATTCTCCAAGATCCAGTGGTTAGCAACGTTATCAACTCTATTGGCGGTTCATATAATACCAATACTTCCACATCAACAGAAGTACTAGATGATATCCCTCCCGTACCGACTGCTATAACAGTTATTGTATAGGTACTTATCCCTGTAACCGAAAAGTCATATGTTTTGTTTCCAGATGGTGATACTTCTTCATTACCATTAAAAACAAATTTGTAAGTGATTGCATTATCGGCAGTAGCAGAAAAATTTACTGTTCCGCTTCCGTCTCCATTTGGGTTATTAGCATCAGCTCCTACAATATCTATGGAAACCTGAATATTAGAAGGAGCGATAATTTCTCCTACAGATGCATCATCTTCCTGACAACCGAATAGTAATGAATTCAATGCAATAAAAATTCCTAAACTATATTTTAATTTTTTCATGTGTTTATCTTTTATTATCGTCAATCCTATATGATTCTTCATAAATAAATCATCTTATAAGTTTATACGTCCAGTATACTCCTCCTCCTATTTCAATAGTTACTTCCATAGTATTATTATCAGTAAGAGTAATATCATAACTAATCGATTCTGGAACAGGTACACCCGGTAATTCTCCGCCATTGACTACTTTTGGCAATCCGAGATAAGCACCCGATCCATTTAAAGTAATTGTGTTTGTTCCTTCATTGTAGGTATATGTAGCCACACCAACCCCATCGTGTGGAGACACTGGTGTTCCGCATTGATCTGATGCAACGCCTTGCCAGGCTTCTAACCAAGTTTCAGCGCCTAAAACGTTACTAAAACTGCCATCCGGTGAAAAAACATATTCGTCATCAAAATAACAAGCTCTAGTGGTAACGTCATCCAAGCTATTTGCAAAAAAATCGCCACTTCCAGGCCCCGGGCCTACTTTAAAAGCTCCCGCTTCTGGCGCCAGTCTCCATGTGCCCGCTATGACCGGTATTTCTCTTATAAGCTGATATGTCCAGTATACCCCTCCTCCAATTTCAATAGTTAACTCCATTCTATTGTTATTATTAGAAAGCGATACATTATAAGTAATGGAAGATGGAACAGGAACACCTGGTAATTCACCACCATTAACCACTTTAGGCAACCCTAAAAAAGCGCCTTCGCCATTAAGGGTAATTGTTCCCGCACCTTCATCATATAAATATGTTGCTGATACTGATCCATTATGTGGAGCAACTGGTGTTCCACATTGATCTGGAGATACTCCTTGCCAACCTTCTAGCCAAGTTTCAGATCCTAATTCATTACTAAAGCTTCCATCAATAGAGAAAATATAAAAATCGTCGAAATAACAAGCTCTTGTAGTTACATCATCTAAGCTATTAGAAAAGAAATCTCCATTTCCAGGTGCTGGCCCTACTTTAAAGGCCCCAGCTTCTGGTGCAAGTTTCCAAATTCCTTCTAATCCAGAAGCTGGTTCGGGTGGTTTATGAAAATAAACATTATCAATAAAAACTATGGCATTGCTCGAAGGTGCTCCAACATAGATTAATTGCGCAATATTAGCTCTGGTTGTTAATCCAGTGAAATCAGATAATGGAATATCTAAACTTACCCACTCGCCAACAGCTGGATTAGATATTGTAATTTCGTGCTCTACATCATCTCCTCCATCAAAAACTCCATTTGCCCCAAAATCAACCAATTTAATTTTAAACTCTGTTAAATTTGGTGACCAAATATCAGTATGAAAATGAGTCATTGAACTAGCATCTATGGTAGTAGTTGTGGTCTCTATTCCCGCAAAATTAAGAGCACTATACTTTTTAGTAGGGTTTCCATCAATAGCAACATCTTCAAAAGTAGTATCTGACCAAGGTGTACGCCAAGTATCTACATTTACATCTGTATATGCATCACTAAACATAGAAATCACATCTTGAGGTGATCTGGCCGGTGGAGTTGGAGCTGCTACCAGAGGTTCAAGAATTTCGGTTACTAAAAAATCCTCGGTATATTCTGTGGTTTCGATAGCTCCTCCCTTGGCAACCACCCTAATAGTATACATTCCTGATTCCTGATATATATAAGAAACCGTTTCCCCAATATTAGCGGTTAATGGGACGTCGTTTCCCGGTTCACCAAAATACACATCAAAAGACATTGCAAAATCTGCATTTGCCGTAACATTTACTTGTTTAGACACAGCTGCATCATTTTCAATAGTAACCACTAAATTTTCTGGTGGATTAAAAGACACCACTACTTCTCGGGTCGCTTCGGTTTTTAAACCGGTAATTCCATTAGCAATTAACTGTAAGGTATATGTTCCTTCTGTATAAGAATGTGTTACACTTTGTCCTAACTGTACATTAACAGTTTCTGTAGTATTATCACCAAAAGAAATATCAAAGGATACTACTCCCTCTCCATTAGGAGTAATTGTCACCAAGCCCGAATTATCCTGAGCAATTTGTAAAAGTGCTGTTACATTTTTTGGGGCATCAACATTGTTTAAATAATCAAAATTATCATCTTCTGTACAACCAAAAAAGAATGATACGAGTAGAGATAAGCTGAATATATATTTTAAAAATTTCATCTTCTTCTGTTTAGTTTTTAGTATCCTGGATTTTGTTGCCATCTATTTCCGGCTAATTGAATTTCTATCAATGGTATCGGAAACACTTCATGTTTCCCAATACTAAAGCCCGTTATTTCCTGAGCTGCTCTACCTGTTCTAACCAAGTCAAAGAATCGATGTCCCTCTCCTACTAACTCAACTCTTCGTTCCTGCAGAATAGCATCTGTAAGTGTTGATCCGGTAGCTGTTACATCGGGTAATTGCGCTCTTGTTCTTACCCTATTTAGGTATAACTGAGCTTGTGTATCATTGCTCGCTGGTTTTCTGTTATGAGCTTCTGCCGCCATTAACAATACATCCGCAAATCGGATCGCCCTGTAGTTATTAGGATTGGTAAGATTGGCATCTCCTGTATTTAAATCTCCTTGGCGTGCTATATATTTCCTATTATAGTATCCAGTATGCTCAAATCCCGTAGAGAATGTAGCTCCCTGAGCAGCTGCCCAAGCATCAATATCTAAAATTGCTACATCTCTTCTAATATCTCCATCTTCAAAAGCATCAAAAGCTTCCTGAGTAGGCACATTAAAACTAAAACCTGAATCGAATAAAGGTCCGGAGTAGTTTCTTATTCCGTTAAAACCTACTGCTACATTTCCTTCACTACATTGTAAACAACCAAATCCCGCACCTTCTTCATCTGAATATTGTATCTCGAAAACAGATTCAATATTGTTTTCACCTTCTTGTTCAAAAATCGAATTATAATCTGTCACTAAATCATATGGCCCTTCGATTACAAGATCCAGAACATCCGCAGCTTCTGTAAATTTATCTTGATATAAATATACTTTTCCTAACAGTGCTCTTGCCGCTCCCTGCGTTATTCGACCAATTTCAGCCTGAGTTGCGGGTAGATTATTCGCAGCAAACAGTAGATCTTGTTCTATCAAGGTGTACACTTGCTCCTTTGAAACTCTATCAATTTCAGTCTCCTCTCCAAAAAGAATTCTTTTGTCAATTGCTAAAGGTACATCTCCAAACCATTTTACTAATTCAAAATAATAATATGCCCTTAAGAAACGTGTTTGTCCTATAACCTCTTCTTTACCTGGAAAATCAATCTTATCCTTAAACTCCATGATATAATTAGCTCTATTAACTCCCGCATACATCCACGACCATATATCTCTGAGCTGCTGATTTACTGGAGTATGCATCATATCATCAATTTCCTGTATCCCAGGTACATCGGTAGCACTTTCTCCACCTGCCAATGTATTATCTGAAGCAATTTCACCTAACATCACATTGATATAGGTAGATTGTAATAAATCATAAGCTCCTATCAAAGCGCTCTGATAATCTTCTTCGCTATTAAAGAAATCTTCTGAATTTTCATCCTCGGAAGCTACATCTACAAAATCGTCGCTACAAGAAGTAATCCCTATGAATATCAATAATATAATAAGGGTTGCTGATTGAATATTGTATTTTACCTTTTTCATTTTTTTAAAATTTAAGGTTTACTCCTAATAAATATGTTCTGGGTACCGGATAAAATCCTTGGTCAATCCCTGCTCCAATTGGACTTGCAGTGTTTGGATCTGGATTAGATTGATACGCGGATGGATCATATCCACTATATTCTGTGAATGTATATAGATTATTTACTGAAGCATAAATCCTAAATTTATCTATGCCAATATGTTCTATATATTTTTCTGAAATCGTATATCCGAATTGTATATTCTGAATTCTTAGATATGATCCATCTTCTACATAAAAACTAGAAAATAAAGTGTTGGAATTCGCTCCGGTCGTCACTCTCGGAAAAGAGTTAGTGCTTCCCTCTCCTGTCCAACGGTTTAAAAAACCATTTCTTCTGTTTACCAATTGTTGGTCTCTTTCATAATTTCTAACTATATCATTACCTATCGAGGCAAATGCATAAGAGGTGAAATCAAAATTTTTATAACTGAATCCTATATTTAATCCCATAGTAACATCCGGAATTGGGTTTCCAATATCTGTTCTATCATTGGAGTCTATTGTTCCATCTCCGTTTATATCGACATATCTAAGGTCTCCAGGAGCGGCATTAGCTTGTATAGCATGTGCATCAACTTCTGCTTGATTTTGGAAAATTCCATCTGTTTGTAATCCATAAAAATATCCAATTGGTTTACCTGCTTCCATTCTTGCTGGCGGATCTTGACCAACTCCAAAAGAACCTCCAGGAATAAAACTATTATCATTGTTCACGGATATAACCTCGTTCTCTAGCGTAGTTAAATTATAGCTTATATTAAATTTAAAATCTTCTGAAAACTGATCATTATAACTGATTAGAAACTCAAACCCCTTGTTTTCCACAATTCCTGCATTGACCACCGGAGGTGAAGATCCTGGAGCTCCAACCCCAAGAATTCCTGAAACAGGTGCTATCACCAATAGATCTTCAGTTCTCTTTTTAAAATAATCAACGGTGATATCAATTTTGTTATTTAATATTCTGGTATCAAAACCAATATCCAATGTTTTCTGTTTTTCCCATTTAATCTCGGGATTAGAAAGTGCTCCGATAGCAGTACCAAACACTAATTCATCATCAATTACATAAACTCCCTCTCCATTAAGCAATGAGACAAATCTATAATCCGGGATTCGATCATTACCTAAAACACCATAACTACCTCTTATTTTAAGAAAATTCAACCATTTACTATTGTTCAAAAAAGACTCATCAGACGCTACCCATCCAACAGATGCAGAAGGGAAGTATCCAAACTTGTTTTTAGGACCAAATCGAGTAGAACCATCTCTTCTTATCACTGCAGACAGTAAATATTTCCCCTTATAATTGTATTGCAATCTTGAAAAATATGAAAGTAACCTTGAATCAAATGTGTTACCTCCATTCGGAAAATTATCAACAACATCTGAGGCTTGAGATATATTAGCATTACTATAGGAATTTCCTGGAATATCAAACCCAGTGGATCCGGTAAACGTACCAGTCGTTTTAAAAACCGACATCCCCAATAAAACTTTTAAGTCATGATCATCTGCGATTACTTTTTCATATTTTAAAAAATTGTCAAAAGTAAAATCCCTGAAGAAATTTTTAGATTCATTGACACTACTTCTGTCGACATTAAAAACCTTTCCGGATCCATAAAAAACTTCTGGTGAGAAAACTTTTCCTTTTACCTCTGCATAATTGAACTGAAATCTGGACTCTGCACTGAAATCATTGAAAAATTTATAGTTAAGCCCAATAGTACCTGCAATTTTATCAGTCTGTGTTTTATTAAATGTATTTGCTATCTGAGCTACTGGATTAATCACTTCATTCCCCAATCCTTCTGCTAATGTAAAATCCCCATTTTCATCCCTAACAGGTAAGGTTGGAGACATATTAAGTGCATTAAACAATACCGACCCCAAAGTATTTTCTAATAAAGTCTTTCTATTAGTATGTGTATAAATAGCGGTTGTAGTTAGCTTAAAATTCTTAAGAAATTCTAATCCATAATTTACCCTTCCTGTAAAACGATTAAAATTTGCATCATTACCGCCAACAATACCATCCTGAGTTAAATACGAAACTCCTCCCGAATATCTTGAATTACTTCCTCCACCACTAGTATTAAAATTAACATTAGAAATTACTGCAGTTCTAAAAATTTCATCCTGCCAATCTGTTCCTTCTCCTAAATTTGCTAGATTTGAAAATGGGGGAGTACTTCCTCCTGCTGCAAATGCTTCATTAATAATCACACCATACTCCGTTGCGTTTAATACCGGTATCTTTCTGGTCGTTTCCTGAAAACCAGTGTAGGAATCAAATTCGAACTTCAATTCTTGATTTTTCCTACCCGTTTTTGTAGTAACCAGTATCACTCCATTTGCTGCTCTAACACCATAAATACCGGCGGTTGCATCTTTCAACACATTAATACTTTCTATATCATTAGGATTGATAACACTTAAATCTTCAATTACGTTTCCGTCAACCAAAATTAATGGTCTGCTATCTCCATTTGTAGATATTCCTCTAATAGATATCGTAGAACTGCTTCCTGGTGCTCCAGATTGTGATGTGATATTTACACCTGCAACTTGTCCTTGTAATGCCTGTTCTACTCTGACTACATTAAGTTCTTCAATTGTTTCTGCTCCTATTACAGAAACTGCTCCCGTAATCTCTTTTTTTCTTTGTGTACCGTAACCGATAACTACTACCTGCTCCAAGGATTGACTATCCTCGTTCATGGTAACGTTTATTACAAAGTTCTCCTGAACAGCTATTTCCTGGGTAACGAATCCTACATAAGAAAATATGATCGTACTACCTTTCGGAACATTATCCAGAATATAATCTCCATTAAAGTCCGTAACTGCTCCTATTGAAGTATTTTTGACAATGACATTAACCCCTGGTAATTCTAATCCGTTAGCATCTTTTACTTTTCCCCTAATTTTAATTTCTTGAGCGTGTACTATTGTGGTTAAAAACACGATCATTAAGAAATATTTAATTTTCATAAATGTTTTTGTTTGATTTGTTCAAATTTAGACACGATCCTTAACAAATTCTTAATATCGAACCACAACAAAAAACATACACACCAAAGAGAACTACGCTAATACCAACCATTTTTTGTGGAAAAGCCTTATAAAATAAGAAGCGATTAATGATTTATTATTTCTTTAAGAAAGTGGAAAAAAGTAAAGTTGTAGCTGAACTCCAACGTTGGAGTATAGGTAATGTTGTAGTAATTTAGTAAAATGTTGTAGTGTTAGATTTCTAAGATATAGCTAACTAAACTATCAGAATGGTTTAATTTTAACTTTTTTCTTAAACGATATCTTTTAATCTCAACACTTCTTACCGAAATATTTAATAATGGAGCTATTTCTTTGGAAGACAAATTTAGTCGCAAATAAGTACAAAATCGCAGATCGTGTGGGGTAAGATCATTATGCTTTGCTTTCAATTTTTTCAAAAAATCTTTATCCAAATTATTAAAAGCCTCCTCAAAATGCTTCCAGTCATCTTTGCTATTCAAATTTTTGTCAATTATTCGCTCTACATTTCGTAAGTTTCCTCTTTCAGATTCAGATTTCTGAAGTTCTTTTTTAATAGTATTAAGAATTTCATTCTTTTTTATAATGTTCATTGTAGAAGATGCAAGTTCCCGATTTTTGCTTTCTATGTCTTGAGTTAACTTCTCGTTATTTAACCTCATGATTTCTCTTTCTTTCTCAAACTCTTTCAACTCAAGTTGTTTTTTATTTTCTTCTAACAACTTCTCCTTCTGTTTAGTGTAATATCGTTTGTATGCTTTATGCGTTAAAAATATCGTAATTAGAAATAATAAAGAATAGAGAACAATTGCTAATATTGATAAATACCAAGGTCTATCTATCTTAAATTTATATTCTAATACATTTTCACTTAACTTATTTCCAGTCCGAGTTCTTACCATAAAAGTATAGTCCCCAAATGGTAAATTCTCAAAAGTGATATTCGAATCAGTAGTCCACTCACTCCAATCTTCATAAAAACCATCTAATTTATATTGAAATTTGGAAATAAGATATTTATCATACTCAGGGGTAGCATAAGAGAAGGAAATTGTATTTTGATTAGATGCAAAAACCGGAGCTTCCTGAGAAAGGCATACTTTTTTAAATTCTGTATCCTTATATTTTACAGATACTTTATCTAAAAGAGTGGTATGCTCTTTAAAACTTATTTTTGATATATCCAGAATCAAAAACCCATTGGTTGTACCCAACAAATATTCATCATCTCGAATATGCATTATATTCTCAAAACCAAACATTTCCTTTCTTAAAGATCTCGGTATTGGTATTTTAGTAATCATAAGATCCTCAGAAAATTGACTTTGCGAAATACAACTGATATTATCACTGGAGAAACTCCATAATCTATCGATTCCATCTTTTAGAAGTTTACCAATATCATCATTTTCAGAGTCCGAAGATTGATTTATAATATTTTCCTTTTCAAATTTTTCAGTCTTTTTATTATATGAAAAAATGCCTTGTTCGTGGGCGTATAAAATATTTTTTTTATAGCTGATTATATTCGAGTTTTTTCCTTTTTTAAGCAAAGAGGGTTTGGTAACACTTAATATTTTAGAGAATTGCTCATCCATTTTGATTCTAAAAACCCCCTTACTCTCATGATTCACCCATATCACCCCTTCATGAATTTCTAAAAACCTTGCGGAATAATCAAATCCTTTTATCTTATGTTTTAGAGTCCACTCATTCTTTTGCTTTTCTAATATACTAAGCCCATTATAAGACCCCTGTAATAGCCAATTAGGATGCCCCGGAACAGTTTTAAAAACCCATCCTCCTTGTATTTCAGAAATTAATTTGGAGGTATTTTCTTTTATCAAAAAGGTTCCAAAATTATGTCCGCAAAAAAGTAAATTATCATATACAAAAAGACTCCAAACCTGACCATTTGTTCCTTTAACAAACATAAACTGTTCATCAACATTCAACCTTTTGTAAAACAATCCTTGGTTAGTTCCCAAATACAGAAAATCATTAAAAATAACCGACGTATATACTGTACCAATATTACCTTTAGCATCATTAAAAAGTTTTACGGGAGATTTAATATTCAAACAATTAATACCATTGTCTAATCCCAACCAAATGTTTTCATCAATATCTTCAAATAATGATAAAACAGTATTATTATTTAATCCTTTACTTTGATTAATCTGGTATACAAGGCTACCCGATGAGGAGATATAAATTAATCCTTTAGAGATAGTTCCTAAAACAAAACTTTTATCCCTAAGTTGTATACTGCTAAATATACTTGATGAATTTAATAAATTATCTGCAGGAATATTCCATTTACGAACTTTACCATTTGAAACTTCAAAAAAACCCTTGGTACTTGTCAATATCAAAATTCCATCAGAAGTTTCAGAAATATTAACTGCTTTATCGTTGCCAGATATAGAAAAATCTGTAACACGTATTGGTTTTCCTTCTTCTATTTTAAAAATCCCATCTTCTACATCTTGATAATAAATTACACCATTAACATTAAACATACCAAGCATACCTGCTTCAGATTCAATGATGTTGATTTTTTCAGTATCAACATTATACATATAAATCCTGTTTAGTGATTGGAAAAGAATCCAATTTTCCTGATCAACGATGTACCAAAACTGCTCATCCTCAATTAATTGATCTTCAATCGCATCACTTAAAGAAGTATACTCCAGATCTCCAAAATCATTTTTTTTCCAGTACCCGAAATTCATATAAAAACCTGTATAAATACGGTCGTTAACAGCATTTACGGACCTTACATTGTTTCCTTTAGGAGGTTGATACAATTTCCAACTTGTACCATTAAACTCTAATAAGCCTTTATTATTAGCAACATAAATATATTTGTTCTCCGATTGAGAAATAGACCAATTTTGAGTTTCGCCTCCATAAATTTCAGGCAAATATGTTTCTATCGGCGGTAATTCTTGTGAAGATATTATCGCAGAAAACAGAAATAAAAAGTATAAAATTATGTCTTTAAGATATTTCAATTATTTAAAATATATATAAGTAGATATTACGATTAAACATATAACCACACCTATTATTTTGGTATACTTCCAGGGAGTAATATCAACTTCCATCGTATACTTCTGTTCATATGCTTTTTCTCTTGGGTACAATTTACCAATTGCTAACATAATAATAATATTGATAACAAAAAGTATAGCCATTACATGTAAAAAATGTGGAAAATCACCTTTCAATATAGTAGCATCAAGTACAACATAAATCAAGTAGAATGTTGCTCCTGATATTATGGCAATTTTTGCAGCTATTGCAGGTACTTTCTTGGTAAGATATCCTACTACAATAATTGTCAAAATAGGAATACTATAACATCCATTTACTTTTTGAAGGTATCCAAATAATCCATCTGGAGCATTTGCTATAAACGGAGCAATCATCATTGCAAAAACTGCTAAAAATACTCCAAAAAGCTTACCTGCTTTTACTACTTGCTTTTCACTTGCTTCTTTGTTAAAATACTCCTTATAAATATCAATTCCGAATAGTGTCACTGAGCTATTTAAAGCGCTATTAAATGAACTTAGGATAGCTCCAAACAGCACAGCTGCAAAAAAGCCCACTAAGGACAAAGGCAGTACTTCACTAACTAATGTTGGATATGCTTCATCAGCATTTGATAATTTGTCTCCAAACATATGAAAAGCAATAATCCCAGGTAAAACAACGATAATGGGCCCTAATATTTTAATAAATGATCCTAATAATAATCCTTTTTGTCCTTCTTTTAAATTCTTTGCACCCAGTGCTCTTTGGATAATGGCTTGATTAGTCCCCCAATAAAATAATTGTACTAGCATCATCCCCGTAAAAATAGTTGCAAAAGGAATTGAGGAATCACTATCGCCTATAACTCTAAATTTTTCTGGATTTGTAGTCATCACTCTATTAATTCCCTCCAACATACTTCCACCACCTACTTCTAATAAACCAAAAATCGGAATCATTATACCTCCTATTAATAATCCAACAGCATTAATCGTATCGGATACAGCAACTGCTTTTAAGCCCCCAAAAATCGCATAAATAGACCCTATGACCCCAATACCAATAACACACATCCATATGGAAGTACTTTTAGAAACTCCTAACAAATCAGGAATATCAAACATAGTACTAATAGCCAAAGATCCTGAATACAAAACAATAGGCAAAAAAACCACAACATAACCAGTTAAAAATAATCCCGAGGTAATTGCTTTTGTTGTAGTATCATAACGTCGTTCTAAGAATTGAGGAACCGTAGTAATCCCTCCCTTTAAATATCTAGGTAGTAAGAAAACTGCTGTAATTACCATCGCAATGGCTGCCAACGTCTCCCATGCCATTACAAGAATACCTTCTGTATAGGATTGTCCATTAAGCCCTACTATTTGTTCGGTTGATAAATTGGTAAGTAATAATGACCCTGCAATTACTATAGCTGTTAGACTTCTCCCTCCTAAAAAGTAACCTTCTGAAGAAGTTTCATCTGTTTTTCTTGTAGCTATATATGATATAATCGCAACTAATAATGTAAATCCTACGAATGAAATAATGCCCATGTTAAAATTTTAATGATTTGTAAATCGCTAAAAATATTGGATATTACTCTATAATAATTATGTTTTGTGTTCTAAAAGTTCGGTTGTATAGTTTTTGTATAGTTGTTTTTGAAATTTCCACCCCCTCAACCTCTATATTTATATGATTATTTATGAGAAACAGGGATTCATATGAAATATAAATAACTACTATTTTTGTCGGTCTGGTTTAAGCTCTTCGGAAATTACTTTTAAGAAAAGTAATTTATATATGCTTATCAAAATTTCATAGAAAAGAACACTAGGGAAATATTCAAATTATTACCAATAAAAAATCCCAATACAAAATTGTATTGGGATTTTAATTCTGTGGGCGCGAAGGGATTCGAACCCCTGACCCCTTGGGTGTAAACCAAGTGCTCTGAACCAACTGAGCTACGCGCCCTTTATGTTTTTCACAATCCTTGTTCCTGATTGCGGATGCAAATATAAGACAGTTTTATAGTCTACCAAAAGAATTTTAAAGAAAAATTAAATTATTTCTGAAACTACAAATGTACTTCCACCTATATAAACTACATCTTGCTTTATAGCTTGCTGTAATGCAGCTTGATAGGCATCCATAACACTTGGATAATCTTTCCCAAGTAGTTTAAATTTTAATGCTTCTTTTTTTAATATTTTTTCATCAAGACCTCTCAAGACGTTTGGTTTTGCAAAATAATATTGAGCTTCTGATGGAAACAAAGGTAATATTGTATCCAAATCTTTATCATTTACTACACCTAAAACGATGTGAAGTTGATTGTATTCTTCTTTTAGCAATTGCTTTATAACTTGTATTAAGCCATCTTCATTATGAGCAGTATCACAAATTACTTTAGGATCTTGTTGTAAAACTTGCCATCTTCCTAATAACCCAGTATTTTTTGAAACATTATTAAGTCCTTTTTCAATACTAGTTTCAGGAATCTCCCAACCATTATTATTCAGAACAGAAATGACTTGCAGAGAAGTTTTTATGTTTTCCTTTTGATAATTCCCTACTAAATCTGAAGAGTATACTTTCCCTTCATAGTCTTTGGCTAAAACTAATTCACTATTACATAAATCTGCTTTTTGCTTAAAGACTAAAAAAGTTTCCGGGGTTGCTCTCCCAATGACAACGGGTATATCCTCTTTAATGACACCTGCTTTTTCACTAGCAATTGCACTCAAAGTGTTTCCTAAAAAGCGAGTATGATCAAGACCTATATTAGTAATCACAGCAACTTCCGGTGTAATAATATTAGTAGAATCTAACCTTCCTCCTAGTCCAACTTCTATAACTGCAATATCCACTTCTGCTTCAGCAAAATATAAAAAAGCTAATCCCACAGTCATTTCGAAAAAAGAAAGATGATTCTCTTCAAAATAAGATTTATGCTTTGCAATGAAATTAACCACATAATCCTCACTAATCATTTCTCCATTGACACGAATACGCTCTCTGAAGTCTTTAAGATGTGGTGAAGTATATAAACCCACTTTGTAACCAGCTTCTTGCATAATCGATGCTAACATATGGCTAGTGGAACCTTTACCATTGGTCCCTGCCACATGAATACTTTTGAATCTGGTTTCAGGATTATCTAAATAGGATGCTAATTGAATTGTATTGGTAAGATCTATTTTGTATGCACTAGCTCCTTGACGTTGATACATCGGTAATTGGTTAAACATCCAATCCAGTGTCTCTTTATAATTCATAGAAATTATTCTCCTAATCCAAAATTAACTTCTACAAAACCAATTTGTTTTGCTGGTGCTTTTGGATCTGCTTTCCATCTAAATGTTAATGCTGTCTTTTTTGCTGGTTCCATAAGGCATCTGGCACTATTAGTTGTGCCTTTTACTCCTGGGGTTGCCTGAATCACTCTTCCTTCTCTATTAACCACTATTTTTACAACCACACGACCAGCTTCATTGCATTCTTGAACTACTTTGGAGTTTGTAGGTCTTCCTCTACCGTTAAGTCCATATCCTACTCCGCCTGTTCCACCAGGACCAGGTTGCCCATAATAACTATTAGCATACGGATTTCCATCAGGATTTCCTTTATCTCCGGGTTTATTATCATCACCTTCTCCACCCTTGGCCTTACCATCACTTTTAGGGGCGTTAGAAAAACTATCCAAAATATCTAAAGTGGATTTATCTGGTTTAGGGTCTGGTTTCTTCTCTTCAACCTTTTTTATAGGTTTCTTTATTGGTTTTTCGACGGGCTTTTGTTCAGATGGTTTATCCTTAGGTTTCTCTTTTGGCTTTTCTACCTTTTTTTTAGGTATCTTCTTTGGTTTTTTATCAATTACCGGAGCATCCTCACTATCCTGAGTAACTACTTCATCCTGTATCTCTGGAATCTCTTCTTGTGGTTCTGGCGTAACCGGTGTTGGTTCAGGAGTTGTCTGCTTAGGAGAAGATTTAATAGCTTCTTTAGGTTGGATTTTACCCGATCCGGTAACCGTTGTACCAAAATTAACAGCTATACCTCCTTCTGGTTCTTCAACTATTGCATTTATTCCCAGATAAAACAATAAAAGGACAATCGCTACATGCAAGATTGTAGTTAAAATAAATGATTTCCTTTTATGTCTTGTATCTAGTTTTATCATACCCTAGTCTGGTCGTACTGCCAGAATTACTTTAAATTTATTACGATTAGCAATATCCATCACCCCTACCGCTTTTTCGATAGGTACTCCTTCTTCAGCTCTTAAAATAATAGTAGGCTCATTTTGTCCTGCCAATCTAGATCTTAACGTAGATTCTAAACTACTTTGACTGATACGTTCTTCATCAATATAGTATTGTAACTTACTGGTAATACTAACTGATATATTCTGAACATTAGAACTCTTTCCTTTTGCTTTTGGTAATATCAAATCCAAAGCTTCAGGAGTAATAGCCGGAGAAGTCAATAAGAAAAATACCAATAACAAAAAAACAATATCTGTCATCGAACTCATACTGAACTCCGGGCTTACTTTATTTCTTCCTCTTAAATTCATACTATGCAGGTTCGTTCAACAAGTCTAAGAAATCTACTGCATTTGCCTCCATTGTATGCACGACCTTATCGGTACGAACTACTAAATGGTTATATCCTATATATGCAACAATACCTACTACTAATCCTGCTACTGTAGTTGTCATTGCTGTATAAATACCTTCTGCCAAAACTCCCATATCAGCGGTTCCTGAACTTGACGCCAAATTATGAAATGCCAAAATCATACCAATTACTGTACCTAAAAATCCTATCATTGGTGCAGCTCCTGCAACGGTAGCCAATATACTTACATTTCTCTCTAGCTTATATACCTCTAAACGTCCTGCATTCTCGATTGCCTTATTGATATCTTCTAGTGGATGACCTATTCTGGAAATTCCTTTCTCAGTTAATCTCGCTACTGGATTGTTAGTCTGAGCACACAAAATTTTGGCCGCTTCAATTTTACCGCTAGATACGTTATCTTTAATCTGGCTCATAAAACTTTCATCATACTTTGACGCGGACTTAATTGCAAAAAGCCTTTCAAAATAAATATATACTGCAACAAATAAAAGTACAAACAAAATTGCAATAATAACCACCCCACCGGTTCCTCCACTAAGGAGTAGATCCATTATTGATAATGATTTGTCTTCTATTTCAGGATCTACATCCTTTGCTTTTTGGGCGAAAGCACCAAACATAAATAAGTATGTCATCTGTTCTTGTTAATTTAGTGTTAGTATACTAACGTTATTTCTGAAGGTTAAGTATAATATTTTTATTCTTTACAATATGTATATAATTCCTAATAAGCCAATTCCTCCCAGTACTATTGTATATGGAAATGCCATTTTCACCATTCTCATATATGACAATCCTATCAATGGTGCTAACGAAGATGTTAGTAAAAATAAGAACGCTGCTTGACCATTAGGTGTTGCAACACTAGGTAAATTTGTTCCTGTATTAATAGCTACAGCCAATTTCTCAAACTGATCTCGAGATATCACTCCACCATCAAAGGCTTGTTTTACCTCCCCTATATAAACGGTCGCTACAAAGACATTATCACTGATCATAGAAAGAATACCATTGGCAGCATAGAACATCGCTGGTTGATCTTCGGGTTTCATTTTTAATGCCCAATCAATAATAGGCGTAAAAAGATGCTGATCATGAATCATTGCTACAATTACAAAGAAAACTACTAATAATCCTGTAAATGGCAATGCTTCTTCAAACGCAGGTCCCAACTGATGTTCATCAGTGATCCCCATAAAGGCTGTTTGTACAATAATTAATGCTAATCCGATAAAACCAACTGGTGCTAAATGCAATGCTAAACCAATAATCAAAAGAATTGCTGATACAGCTTGTACGATTAGACCATATTTAGAACGATCTGATCTATTTGCATCTTCTTCTTCAGTATAGCTCTCAATTATTCTACGTGCTATATCCGGCAGCTTTGCTCCAAAGCCAAACGTCCCTGTACGTTCTAAAACTGCTGTCGTAATTAAACCTGCTCCTAAAACCGGTATAGAGATTGGAGCCATTTTTAAAAAGAACTCTATAAAATCCCATCCCATTCGTTCACCAATCAACAGATTCTGAGGCTCTCCAACTAGAGTACAAACCCCTCCAAGCGCTGTTCCTACAACTCCATGCATCACCAAACTTCTAAGAAAACTTCTGAATTGTTCCAAAGTTTCACCGCTCAGTTCTTTTCTATCCAAAACTCCACTTTCATCATAGTCACCCGATCCTGAATGGATTTTGTGATACACTCCATAAAATCCTACAGCCACACTTATCAATACCGCAGTTACAGTTAGAGCATCTAAAAATGCCGAAAGTACTGCAGATAGAAAAACAAATAATAGTGACAATATCATTTTAGATTTAATCTTGGTAAATACCTTACTAAAAATATACATCAAAAGTGGTTTCATAAAGTATATACCTGCCACCATAAAAACTAGCAATAAAACCACTTCAAGATTCTGTTCTACTTCGTGATAAGCATTTTTTGCTGTTGTTAAATTCAGTGCAATTGCCTGGATTGCTATTAGCCCTCCTGATTGCAATGGATAACATTTCAATGCCATGGCAAGTGTGAAAATAAATTCTCCGATAAATAACCAAGCTGTAACGGTTGGCCCTAAAATGTAATAAGAAAATACATTAAAAATTAAAAATCCGATCATTACGGTTTTAAACCATTTCGGACTATTTCCTAAAAAATACTTCAACATAATTAACTTGGTTAGTACGATTTATATTACAACAACTGTTTGAGAGCTATCTCAAATGCTGTCTTACTTATATTAGTTTTTGTTTGATTGTTATTATAGGTATTTTGAATTGCTTTTTTAATAGTATCCGAAGTATCCATAAAAATAGCTTCGTCTGTCATTTGTACTTTTCGCTCCATAAAATATGCAAAAACTCTAGCCATACCGCAATTAGAAATAAAATCAGGTATTAGGCTCACTCTTTCATCTGTAAATTCCATAATTGGCCCAAAAAATATCTCCTCATCTGCAAAAGGAACATTAGCTCCACACGATATCACTTCTAATCCAGCATTTATCATCTGAGTGATCTGATCTTTGGTAATTAATCTCGATGCCGCACAAGGTGCAAAAATCTCTGTAGATAAAGACCATATTTTTTCATTTAACTCTTCAAAAGGAATTAAAACTTCACTATATAACTTATTTCCTTTCTTGTTTAAATATAGTTCTTTTATTTCTTCAAAAGAAAAACCGTCCTCATTGATTAGACCACCTGCATGATCAATAATCCCAACTACTTTAGCTCCCATCTCAGATAGATAATAAGCTGCTGCGGATCCTACATTACCAAAACCTTGAACCACAGCTTTTTTACCTTTTACATCTCCATCATAAATATCGTAATAATGCCTTACAGCTTCAGCCACACCATAACCAGTGATCATATCGGCCACAGTATATTTCCTAGAAACATCTGGTGAAAATGTAGTGTTTTCTAAGACTTTAATCACTCCCTGACGTAATTGCCCAATCCTATTAATCTTATCTGCTTCTGTTGGTTGAAAATGTCCATTAAAAACTCCTTCTTGAGGATGCCAAACTCCGCATTCTTCTGTGATCGGAATCACTTCATGAATTTCATCAACATTAAGATCTCCTCCAGTTCCATAATAACTCTTTAATAATGGTGAAACTGCTTTATACCAACGTTGTAAAACTCCTTTTTTACGTGGATCATTGGGATCAAAATTAATTCCAGATTTTGCACCTCCAATTCCAGGGCCAGATACTGTAAACTTAACCTCCATAGTTTTTGCCAGCGAAAGGACTTCATTCATATCTAATCCTTTTCTCATTCTGGTTCCGCCACCTGCGGCACCACCTCTTAGAGAGTTTATAACAGTCCAGCCTTCAGCTTCAGTCTCAGAATCTTTCCAATTAAAAACTATTTCCGGAGTTTTATTTTCATATTTTTTTAATAATTCTTTCATGTAAAAATTTCAATTCGTTGAATAAATATTTCATTGTCTAAACACAACCTATGTTTGTAATTTTAAATTAAAGTAGTCCTCCTTACGGAGGTTAGATTTGAGTCATATTAAAGAAGTATTACAACAAATTGAATTAGGGTCAAAATGCGACCTCACAAATATAAAAAACTAAATATGGCAAAAGCTTAAATAAAAATAAAAATATATACACAAAATTCTCTTTATCATCTTACATCAAAAAATAGATTTCTTTACAGATTTACTAAAAAAATAAGATGTTTTTTTAGCTAAAGCACGATTTTATCAAAAAATCAAAAAAACAGCAAACCTATTATATTATCGCTTATATTTGTAGAATTAATAAAAATTGAGGGGTTATCTCGATTTTTATTCATCAAAAAGTACAAATTGCGTATTATGCACGCACAGTAAATTACATATAGAAATGGACTTTAAACTATCCGAAGAACAATTAATGATACGCGACGCAGCTCGTGATTTTGCTAAAGCTGAATTACTACCTGGAGTAATTGAACGTGATAACAAACAAGAATTTCCTACTGAACAGGTGAAGAGAATGGGAGAGCTTGGATTTCTAGGGATGATGGCATCTCCTGAATATGGTGGTGGCGGTATGGATACACTTTCTTATGTTTTAGTAATGGAAGAATTATCCAAAATAGACGCATCTTCCTCAGTTATCGTATCAGTAAATAATTCTTTGGTTTGCTGGGGTCTTGATACTTATGGAACTCCAGAACAAAAAGAGAAATATCTTTCTAAACTTACAACAGGAGAATCTATTGGAGCTTTTTGTTTATCAGAACCTGAAGCTGGTAGTGATGCGACTTCTCAAAGAACAACTGCAATTGATAAAGGTGATCATTATATCCTAAATGGAACCAAAAACTGGATTACAAATGGTGGTACTTCAGATTATTATTTAGTTATTGCACAAACTGATAAAGAAAAAGGTCATAAAGGTATCAATGCATTTATCGTTGAGAAAGGATGGGAAGGATTTGAAATTGGTCCAAAAGAAGATAAGTTAGGGATCCGTGGTAGTGACACACATTCGCTTAACTTTAATGATGTAAAAGTACCTAAAGAAAATCGTATTGGTGAAGATGGGTTTGGATTTAAATTTGCAATGAAAACATTAGCAGGAGGGCGAATCGGAATTGCAGCTCAGGCATTAGGAATTGCAGCAGGAGCATACGAGTTAGCTAAAGAATATTCAAAAGTTCGTAAGGCATTTGGCACAGAGATCATGAATCATCAGGCAATTGCATTTAAGCTGGCCGACATGCATGTACAAATTGAAGCTGCAAGAATGTTGGTATATAAAGCTGCCATGGATAAAGATAACCATGAAAATTATGATTTATCTGGGGCTATGGCAAAACTAGCTGCTTCGCAAGCAGCTATGGAAGTTTCTGTAGAAGCAGTTCAAATACACGGTGGTAATGGTTTTGTAAAAGAATACCATGTAGAACGATTAATGAGAGATGCTAAGATCACTCAGATTTATGAAGGTACAAGTGAAATCCAAAAAATCGTTATTTCAAGAAGCATTCTTAGAGATTAATTAGTTAAAAATTCTCTATTCAAAATCCCAAGTTGTCATTGCAACTTGGGATTTTTTTTACCACTCATTAATTATTTAATTAGTACTATTTTTCAATATTCCGGTAATCCATATCCATGCCTAAACCACTTAGTCAAAAGTAGTCTTACACTTACATTTAATACGTTAATTAATACTTTTCCAAGCACTTAAACTATATTTTTACGTTTTTACCATAAATATTTACAGGTTTTTCAATATATTTAGGAGCCCCAAATATATCGAACAATGAATAACATCAATATTCCGAAGTATTGTATATACTTCATATGGCTTAATCTATTTTATTCTATAACCAATGCTCAACAATATGAACAAATGTCTTTTTCAGAATTGGAGAACACCATTATCCAGACCGAAAATCATTTAAATTCAATAGGAAGAGCTAATTCAATAATGATTATTGAAACAATAATCGATGTATCTGAAAAATTCAATACCCAACAAGAATATTATTTAAAAGGGTACTCTTATAATTTACTTGGAAAAATTCATTTTTCTGCTAAAGAGTATAAAGAAGCTCTTAGGAACTATAAAATTGCTGATCTATTCATAAAAAAACTTGAAGGGTTTCCGGAACTAACTGTTGATATAAATAACAATATAGCTCTAGTATATCTAAATGGTTTTAATAAGCCTGGTAGAGCTCTAAAAAGAATAAAGCATATCTACGAGAATTCTGATGATTTAAACACATATTCACGACATATATTAGAATTAAATCTTGCCAATATTTACATCAAAACAAAACGTTATAGTAAGGCATACAAGCTACTTGAAAAGTGTAAAAAATACTTTAAAAACAATCAGCACTATGCTTCTAAATTAGCAGTAACATACACTAGTTTTGGTGAATATTATTATTGCAACAAAAATTATGATACTGCAATAAAATACTTTGAACTAGCTGCTTCTATAGCCGAGACCAATCAGTTTTTTAGACAAGCTATGACTATTTACAAAAAATATGAAGACTTATTGGTTAAAATTGGTAGAGAGGACAGAGCATATCAAATTTTAAAAAAATATACCAAACACCATCAAACCGCACTTGAAAAAGAAAAATTGGAGGCAGATCAATACAAAAAACAATTAGTTGTAAGTGAAGAAAAAAACACAATAGAAACACAAAAAGCAGAGCAATCTAAAACAATATCAATATTTACTCTTTCACTACTTCTAATATGTTTAATACTATTTTGTTTCTTTATCTATAATCATAAAAAAACAAAAGTTCTTGGAGAATCTCTAGCATTAAGAAATAAAGAACTTAAAATTTCTAAAGAAAAATCTGATCGCCTCGCAGCCGTAAAAACAAAATTCATATCCACAGTTAGTCACGAACTTAGAACACCACTATATGGTGTAGTAGGCCTATCATCAATTCTCATGCAAAGGATTAAAGATGAAGAAAATCATAAATTTATTAAGCTTATGAAATTTTCGGCAGATCACTTACTTAATCTAATCAATGATGTACTACAAGTTACCAAAATGGAATCTTATGAAATTAGCCTTGATAAGTCCACATATAATATCAAAGATTTAGCAGATGATATTAAAAACTCTTTTGAATATCAGGCCGAAAAAAACAATAATACACTACATCTCGATTTTGATCCTAACATTCCAACAATGCTTATTGGAGATTCTGTGAGATTATCTCAAATTTTAATCAACCTTATTAGTAATGCTAATAAATTTACTAAGAATGGAAACATTTGGTTAAACTTTATCAAACCAGTTATCTCCGACAATATGGTTGATATAACTTTCGAAATAAAAGATGATGGAAGAGGAATACCTTTGGATAAACAAGAAATAATATTTGAAAAATTTTCTCAAGCCAATTCCAAAGATCATACTACAGGAACGGGCCTTGGCTTAAACATCGTGAAAAAATTAGTTAGTCTACATGGGGGAGACATCAAAATAAGAAGTGCTCCAGGTAAAGGGTCTACTTTTTATTTCACTATTCCTTTTGAAATTGATTCATCAAATAAGGAAATAAACACGCCTGATAATGTCAAAAGACATATCCCGCTAGCCAGTTCTGAAGACTATAATATCTTAGTAGTTGAGGATAATAAAATAAATCAAATTGTCACTCAAAACATTCTAAAAAGCAAAGGTTATAAGTCCGAAATCGCTGAAGATGGTATTATTGCCGTAGAAATGGCACAAAAAAACAGATACGATATTATCCTCATGGATTTAAACATGCCTAATATGAATGGTATGGAAGCTACTCAAAAAATAAGGGAGTTTGACATTAATATTCCTATTATAGCATTAACAGCCTCAGACACACAAGATACCATAAAAGAGATATTACATCCAGATTCTGGGTTTAATGACTATATGAGAAAACCATTTAAAAATGCAGAGTTCTTTAAAAAAATCGAATCTAATATGCTTAATCCAATTTCTAAGGCTTCATAAAAGTTATCATTCTTAAAATGATATCCGAAGCATTTCCTTTTATATATCAAAA
>NZ_JAGJEA010000015.1 GCF_018100805.1 Aquimarina sp. MMG016
TTGATAAAATGAAAACCGAGAAAGAAATCATAAAGGAATTAAAGAAAAAATGGGATATAAACCCATTCGATTTTTGGATCCCACTTTCTGGAGAAAATGAAGAATACACTTGTTATTTTCGAGATAATGAATTTGACGAAAATTTTGGTTTTGAAAAACTAAATAGAATTTATAACGAGCTTAAAACTGGAAAAATATTTGAGTTTACCTATCCAAAAGAAACGAAAATAATTGACGAACTAAAAGTATCTGAATTTAATGGAAATGATACATTTTACGTAGATGATAATATTGATTTTGTTGTTTATAACACGTACGAAAGAACGATAGCATTTGCAGGAGATGAACTAATAAAACGAATAAAAATTGAATGGACAGAATATGAGAAATTCATTAATCCTTGGACAAGGGATAATTCAATAGATATTGAGCTTGAACTTGAACTTGAAAAACGAATACCAATTTGGAATTCAATTTCGGAATTTTATTTAGACACTGAATTACAAGATTCTGACTATGAATCGATAATCAATACTTTTCTTAATTCTGACTTACATATATCGGAATTAAAAGAAATTGACCTTTACGAAGTATTTCCAGTACTGAAAGGTAATTTAATAAGTGTGGCAGGCGAATGGAATAGCTTTGATGAAACGTGGCTGAAAGACGCTTGTGCAAAAGCATATTTTAAAAGAAAGAATAGTTTTTTTAAATGGAAAACAAAGTTTTATAATCGATTTTTGTATTCTTTGAGAAATGACCATTGGACTGAAATAGAAAAACGAATAAAAACGCACTACAAAAATGGCTCCTATGATTCATTATAGTTTTGTACCCCTAAAAATAAAATTATTAATCAACGGCTGGTTTCTAAATGAAATAATCCTGCAGATGATCTCACAACGAAATCATAACCCGAGTCGTTATAACTAAATCGAATGAAAAGTAAATCTATAATTGTTTCTTTTTTATTATTAATTGGAATTTCTTGTAAAACATATGAGAAAAAAGCTAATTCAGAAAACAGAATAAAAATTGAGTGGGTTGAAAATCTAAATGGCGATTTTTCTTTTAGAGAAAAATGGAATTATAATGAAGGTATTTATAGAAATAAAAATGGTGAATTAAGATTAGACACTGGACTTTTTCCTCCAGAATTCCAAAAAGTTATAAACCGAATGAAAGATGAAACAGGAGAAATATTCAAAGATTCATTAAGTAAATATTATAAAATCATAGATACAACGCATATATTCCATTCTATAAAATCCGAAACAAATGTTTATGAAGGTACAATTTACGACCATATGGAATTTAAAAAAATGAAAAATAGTGGAATTAAAGGAGAAACAATAAATAATATTTCAGGATATAGTCATTTACATATTAAATTAGAAAATGAGCATTGTTATGCTTGGAATCAATATAATAGTACACGAAATTTAGGAAATCATATTTTCAATTTAAAAAATGGGAAAATTTTAATTGATAAGTCATTGTTTCTAAAAGGAATCATAAAAGCTGAATTTGATTTTAATTTTAAAAATACTTTGGCGTTAAAAGAAAAATTATTTTGGAAAGGGAAAATATACAGTACTATTAAAAGATAAATAAAAAACCAACATACAACACCATATTAATTTCTAGGCTGTTGCTAATCACGAAATCGCTTCAAAATTTTCTCTAGCTCGTCCAACTTTGTTAATTTAGATGCTTAACTACACAACTAACTTCATACAAAACTGTTGGTAACACATTATGATAACTAAATGAGATTATTAATTTTAATATTACTAATGCAGTTTAAAATAATGTTTGGACAAGACTTAGATTCTTTAAGGAAAATTTACTTCAAGGATTTCAAAGAGACATTTAAGAATGAGAGTTTTGAAATTGGTGATATGATTATTAAACAAGATTCAGGAAAGAGTTATTTTGAAATTGATATTGTTCCCCAAACAAAAAAGGTGTATGCTATAAAACAAACATTTAAATATGAAGATGGTTGGGGTTATAAAAACAATAGTATTCTTAACATAATCAAAGTAGGAAAAAAAGGAACTTCAAGGACTTTTTCTGGAATGGAACCAAATCCTTTCATCAGTTATACTTGTTCAGTGGGCGATACCATAGTTATTCCTATTTACTGGGATAGCCATATTATAGCAAATAAATTCTCATCTGGAAATAATCAGGAATATAATATTTGGGGTAAAATAGATTTGCAGACTAAAATATGGAAACAAGAAGAAAGGCAATTGGATTGGGATATAACAAATAACGTAGATGAATTGAAAGTAATAGATCTATTTTCGAGCTATTCCATTCATAGAGGTTTACGTGAAGAAACGGTTAGCCATTCTATTCGATTTGAAGCTATCAACCCAGGTAAGTTTACTTTACAAATAGGCGATACAAAATTACCTATTATTATTTTTTCAAAAGGAAAAAGTATTAGGAAATATGTTACGCAGGTTAGGGGGCATCAATGGGAGGATAATGTAACTTCTACAGCACTTCCTTATGATCATACTAAAGAAATAAAATATGCAATATTAAGAGTAGGTGATAAGATTGACGTAACATACAACACGTATATACAAGAAATTAAAAACCCTTCAAAATCGAATCTAAAACTGGAAATAAATAAACAAAATTAAACTACCATCACCAAGGTAACAAGTTGAATAAAATGGAAATTGAATATTTATTTGAGAAATTAAATTTAGAAAAGAATAGTGACGATCTTTATGACTTTTGGGGAAATTCTTTTCAAATGAATATAAGTGGTTTTCAAATTGAAACTTTTGAACAAAGAATCGATTTGCTTAACAAAGCAACAGAAATTGAACATCAAAGATTAATTAATGATGAGGATAGCTGGGCAATCACAGGCTTTAAAAAATTAAATGAAAATTGGAAAGAGTTTGACTTTGAATATGGAAAGGAAATGCTTTTTAATGCTATCAGATATGATTTGGCTTATTCAAATTCAGAAAGAATGTCATTGGAGAATGCCAGGAAATTTCATCATTTGATAATGTCTGATTATGAAAAGAAAAATACTTTTATATACTGTAATTACGATAAGAGTCCTTGGGATAAGAGCTCTGGCGGATATGGTGGTTGGAATCTAACTGATGATTGGACTTTTGACATAGGGATTATACTAATTAATTCGCATAAACTGACATTTAATTATTTTTTAAGTGAAGACTAAAACCAGTTGTCAATAATATATAACTATAATTACGGCAGATTATACTAAACCTGAATCCGCTTAGAATTGCTAATTTAATCCATAAATGACGGTTATATGAGCCGTTATAAATCATTTGATGTAAATATATGGAAAGATATACTGTTTTCACTAAAACAAAGGTTATTAATAACACCTTGGCTGTTAAGGAAAATATTATTAGATGGTTGTCAGATAACCAAATAATCCTATTGAAACCAAATGAGGGTGAATCATTGCATTATGCCGGATCTAGATATACAGATATAGTAGAGGAAGATTGGAGTGGTGAAGTTGAGTTTATTACTCAAAAAAGGGAGTTAAGACATGTTTTGAATTGGGATTTGGGCGTAGACTTTTTTCTCCCTGATAGGGTGGTTTGCCCTAAATGTCAAAAGGATTTAATTAAAGATATTGATCCTGCAACCTTTTACGGAGAAGATAATAAACAACAAGATCCTAATGAGATAAAATTTATAAGTGAATTAGCTAAAGGAATTTCAGCTTGGAATTCTGGAAAAGAAGTATCTCTGAATTGTCACAATTGTAAACGCAAAACTCTAATAGAAAATTATGATTATGATAACAGTTTAATTTTTACCAACTTTGCAATCATTTTTTGGAACTGGCCAGAATTGAATGATAAATTCAAAAATGAATTTAAACAAAAACTCGGTGAGGATATTTTGATTGAAACACTCTAAAAAACAATTTACAACAATAGCAACATCACAAAACCCAATGATTTCTAGAAAAAACAAATTCAATAGCCTCTTGTTAAGAATACTTTTCTGTTTAGCTGAGTTGGTAAAATTTAAATTTGAGTGGATTATATAGATTTTTATCAGGTCTAAGATGACATTTTTATCAAAAAATTGAATTTAGGCGATTTCGCTTCAGGGTCTATTTTTTTAGATTGTTATTCAGAACCTTTAGAGGGTTTCCTTTTTCTTCAAGATACTTTTCTGCTATCGACTTTGCTCCACTTATATTTAAATGATAAAAATCGCGATAAACGATTTGTTCATTAAGCACATATTCGCATTTACCATCGACACACATTACATCGTTCATATTAATAATGGTAACTGAAGGAAATCTTTTCTTGATTTCCTGCACAATATACTTTTCCGGACGTTTGTAACATGGAATCAATAAATCTTTCTTCAAAAACTGAGCTCCCATTTTAGCTTTATGCAACTTCATTTTATGTGCATTGGTCGGAATTGTCATCCTTAAATGATCAATAATAACTACGTTCTTTTTCAACGCTACTAATTCTTGTATAGATTCGAGTATTTGATTGTAATTTTCTGAATCAATTGCCATGGCCTCCCAAAATGCTGCGATACAAATAACATCCATTTTTTTGGCATATTCGAATCTCTTTTTTCCATAGTCATCACCAGATGTATCAGGATAATCTAAATTACGTAATAACGGATAACCTGGAGCCGCACTAACATCAAAATACATATTAGCATCCTTAGCTAATATATCAACAAAATAGGCAGAATGATTAGCAAAAGAATCTCCTATCAAAATACCATCAACTTTATTTTTAACTACCCCTAAATTGCACTCTTTATAGTTACCAATTCTATGTGTATTGTAGCAATTAGATCTTACTTCATCCGGAAAATTCGCTTTTCTATTAAACTCAGTTAGATTAGGAAAACGATGAGGAAATCCATCTTTACTATCAATTACTCCATAAATAAAACCGGCAACCATTACACTTGGAAATAAAATATAGAGTACTGTTTTCGAAAATCCATACTTGAATTTATACCTAAAAGGCTGCTCGACAAATCTCCAAGAAAAATATGACAATAAAATTGTAGCTGTAATAATCATTAAGACTATCGGCAATGTTAACTCAAAACCTAAATATTTTGTGAACACTATTATTGGCCAATGCCACAAATACATTGAATACGATAGTAATCCTAAAAATACAATACTCTGAAACTCAAATATACGATTGACTACGCCTTTTGAATCTTCTTCTTTTCCTGACAAAATCAACAATACAGCGCCCAAACAAGGCCAAAAAGCATTTAACCCAGGGAAAACACTATCTTTTGTTAACACTATAGCTGGTATAACAACAAGTAAAATTCCTATAATAGAAATGATGTGATTAATTGATTTTGTACGCTTCGGAATTCGCTCCCACAATATTGCTAAAATTGCTCCCATCAAAGGCTCAAAAAAACGAGCTGGCAACAAAAAATATGCCATAGACTTATCTTCTCCCGTCAAATAAACCGATAACAGAATGGTACAAATTAAAAATGCAATAGCAACGTATACTCTAGTACTTAAACCAAAGAAACGATGAAGAATTAACATTAAAATGGGCCAAACCAAATAAAATTGTTCTTCAACAGATAAGGACCAAGTATGCAGCAATGGCATAAATTCAGTATTCCAAGCAAAATAATCATTATTAGCTACCCATAAATAGAAGTTATTTGTACTCAACATTGTATGTAACACCGTTCGAGAATAACTTTCAAAATCATTGGGAAACAAAAACAAATATGCAGGAATCGTAATCACTGCTAAAACAAAAATTAAAACAGGGATAATCCTTCGTATTCTTCTCATGTAAAATTCTTTGAAAGAAAATGAATTACTGAGAAGCTGTTTATTTATAGAACTCGTTATTAAATAGCCAGAAATCACAAAAAACACATCAACACCAACAAACCCACCACTAAATACTGAAAAATCGAGATGAAATAGAATTACTAAAAAAACCGAAATTGCCCTTAAACCATCAATATCAGGACGATAGATAAGAATTTTACTCACTTATATTCAAAATATTATATTCTGCATTTCATAAAAATCCAACTTTAGAGGATAACAAAATACCTTTGCTACAATTATGAAACTTTTTAATGCGCAAAAATAGCATTTTAGATTCTGATTAAAAATAAGTTAGTTATTTCTTATTAAGAGTTAAGTAAATTTCTAAGATAAGCCCTAGAGAATTAAACTCTAAGAGGTTAAAAATGTGCCAACAACATATAAAAAATATAAAAACAGTTCTCGAAATCGTTGATTATTTGCTAAGCATTCAAATATAAATTAAATGTGGCAAGGTTTATCTTTAACCTGTTTAAACCTTAATTAAAGCTGACAACCCGGTCAACCAAAACTTTTTGATTTATGATACGGATTATATATCAAAAAGGGAAGTAACCTATGGTTAAACTTCCCTTTTCAAACTCTATATAAAGTATAAAAAATACTTCCACTATGAATTAAAACTTAAAACTCCCCAAAAAACGCTTTCCATTATCTACTTGTATCACAGCTTTAGTACTATATTTGGAAAAGTCAATCTTCTTTTTGATCATTACTTTGCTAGATCTTATAGTGGGTATAAGGTTCACTCCCTTCTTGTCAGTAATTGTAATACTCACTTCTTTTTCCAAAGGATTAGGAATATACAATAATACAATGCTACCTTTTTTCTTAAAAACAGGCTTGAATACCTCTAACGGAGTTTCTACCTTTTCTGCTTTCCCTTGTACAAATTTGAATATGGTTTGCACAACCTTATACTCGTTTTCTAACGTAACTAAAAATGTATTCCCCTCTAAATTTGTTAAAGAGAACTGATTTTGTAAAACATCGGGAGTTTTGGCTTTCTCTCTATACAATGTTTTATTATTTGTATCCTCTATGATTACTTTAGTTTTTACATTCTCAAAACCATGATATGCTAAAACTACTTTTTTGTTTTTAGAGGATAATAAAACTATACTTCCTTCTACTTCATTGCTAAATCCTATGTTACCCATCAATAGAGCTAGAATAAAAATGATACTTGCTTTCATAATACTCCTATTTTTTGATTATTGTTTGCTTCCTTAATTTTAAATTTTATATGAATGTATGGCAATCATTAAGGCTCATGTAACAAAAAGGACAAGCATACCGGTATGAAGTACACATAACGGAATTTGTTTATATATCAAGTTTTATAAGTTGTTTATCTCAAAAATTGATGAAATAGTCATTTGTCCTTTATTTTTAACTACTGGTCACAAAAACTTTACCTGTGGTAGTAGTCCTGTAGAAATAATTGTAATATAGCAGTATGATCTGGCTAAAAAAATATGATTCATGGTCGTTGGAGCGCATTATCCGCCATATATTGTATTGGGGTGCTTGGAGTTCTTTTTATGTATTTACCAATTATTTTATCAGTATTAATAAAGCACTATGGCAATGGGCTTTTTTTGAAGCATTAGTACTTCCGATGAAAATAGGCTGTGCTTATATGATTGCTTACGTAATAATGCCTAAATATTTATATCAGCAGAAATATCTTAAATTTATTCTGATTGCCGGGATAACTGCTTTATTTTTTGGTTGGTTATTATACCTCATGTATTATGGAGTAGTTTATCCAAAGATTTTAGGCAAAGATGATAACTTTAACACTTTTAGAAGTTTTGTCTTCAAAGGGGTAGAATTGGCTTATATATCAGGAATGGTGTTAGGTATTAAATTTTTTCAAAACTTTTTACACGAACAAAAACGTAACCAGGCATTACTACAAGAAAAAATAGAAGCGGAGTTAAAATATCTGAAGAACCAGGTGCAGCCTCATTTTCTTTTCAATACGCTCAATAACATCTATAGCCTTGTACTACAACAAGACAAAAAAGCTGCAGATATGTTGGTAAAATTATCCGAAATACTAGGGTATTTACTCTACGATAGTAATGTATCGCTAATCCCCTTGTCCTGTGAAATCGAAAATCTGGAAAATTATATAGAACTGGAAAGACTTAGATATGACCGCAAATTAGATTTCAGATACAAAAAATCCAATATTCCTGATGTATATATTTCGCCATTGATATTGCTCCCTTTTATAGAAAATGCTTTTAAACATGGTCCTGCAAAGGAAGAAAGAGATTCTATTATAGATCTAAGTATTGAAGTAAAGGGCAATATTTTATACTTTGTTATTAAAAACACCTATAACGAAACCACTATTAATGACAATTTACAGTCTGGTATTGGACTAACTAATATTAAAAAAAGATTAGCTTTAATCTATCCTAAAGAACATGAATTAGATATCATAAAAAAGGATACTTTTAAAATACGTTTGAAGATCACCTTATCAGAAGGTTTATCATGAAAAATACAGTCAATTGCATTATTATCGATGATGAAGAGATGGCTACCAAGGTTATAGCCTCTCATCTTGAGTATGTGCCGGAATTTACTATTGTTGGTATTTACCATAGTGCTGTGGAGGCTTTTTTGGCAGTTGAAAACCTAGAGGTAGATGTAATGTTTTTAGACATACAAATGCCCAAAATAACCGGATTATCTATGCTAAAAATGCTAAAAAAACAGCCTCTTACAGTATTGACTACTGCACATAGAGAATATGCTTTAGAAGGTTTTGAGCTAGAAGTGGTAGATTATTTGTTAAAACCTATAGGTCTTCAACGTTTTTTACAGACCATAAGTAAGTTAAAAAGAATGTTATCTACGAATACAAATACCTTACCCCAGGATCAATCTATCCAAGAAAATAGTATCACAGAAACTACAGAAAATGAACCACATATTTTCATCAAATCAGAAAGAGCTTTTGTGAAAATAGTATTTGCTACTATTCTTCAGGTTGAAGCAATTAAAAATCATATTAAGATTGTTACGACACAAGGCACACATATTACCCTAATGCCCATTTCTGAATTTGAGAACAAATTACCTCCGAATGATTTTATACGTATTCATCGTTCCTTTATTATTAATATTCACCACGTTGTACGGTTTGACAACCATAATGTAACGAATAGGAATGGAGTATTTCCAATAGGTCGCTCTTATAAAGAAATATCTAGAGAAGTGTTGAATAAAAGGTTAATTAATCAAAAAAAGAGAAGCAACTAATATAGTTTAATTGCCTTTCTCACTATAAAAGGTATAAAAAACTACTTATTCTGACCAGTAGTTCAATGTAGCCAATATCCAACCTTCCATCAAAATATTATCTTACAAAAGAACCGTTAAATCTAACATAGAATTAACGGTTCTTAAACAAACGCTTAGAATTTTTTTATTCCTCCTATTTTATTGCTTTACCAATCGCTGAGTCTTAATGGTTTTTCCATTATCGTCGTTAATCGTTAATAAATAAATTCCTTTGTTGGTAACTTTAGGAGTAATAGTAACTGTTTTATTTCTTGACTTTGAAGAAATATTTTCTTTATGTATTACTCTACCTTGTAAGTCATAAATAAATACTTGGTAGCTTTTATTTGCTTCGAATTGTGAAGTTGTTATATTAATTATACTCTTAAATGGGTTAGGATACGATTTAAAACTAAGGATATTTAATTCTGGAGGAAATTGTAATTGAGTAATTATATTATTTCTGGATCTAGTCGTACCACAAGGCCCGATGAAGTTCCAACCATCTGAGGTTCGTTCAAACAAATTACCTTGATAGGTGACTTGATCTCCTACCGAATATGATACTCCACTTTGCCAAGAAGCTACACCTGCACATATATCTGGCGGAGTTGAAGAAGTGGTGTAACTAACAATCAATCTTGGTGCTTTATTAGCTCCTCCTTCATAGGAATCCGCAACTCTTTTTGCCGAAGTGCTATTTAGACTATTTCCTTTACCTCTAATAATAAAACTTACATTATTTCCAGAAATCCAGCCACTTTTATTTACGAGGCTTTGCACCATATTTTTTAAGTTAGGAGTACGTTGACCACTTCCACTCTGACCACTAGACCAAGAAGATGGTTCCCATGTAACTTTACTGGAAAATGTAGATCGATCAGACACCTTATTCGCAGAAGAAAATGCTGGAGAATTATTGCTATTATGTAAAGAAATTTCCAGTTCTGTACCGGCGTTATTACTTTCATCAGCAGTAAACTGTATATAAGCAGTAGTTATCGTGGCATTATTTGGTAGTTGAACACCTCTAAATCTTAATCCAATTTTTTGGTACCCATTATTATTATAGCTATCATAAACCATCTCCAAGTCACTACTATTAGTATACAACGTTCCATTCTGACTTTCTTCTACGTCATCATTACCCGAACTAATGGCTACATCTATACTTCCATTATCTGGATCAGGATCTACAACCGTTCCTCTATTAATTGTTACAACACTTCCGTTTGAAGGGTTCCAAATATCAAGGTTTGATGGTATTTGGAACACATTATTATTAGAAACCGATCCTACCTGAGAAGCATTATCTACCCTTATAGTACGAGTTTCAATTTTATTTTCGTCGACAAAAATCCATTTAAACTGATTAAATCTAGATGAATTACGAGTCCATGATTTATTATCATTATTAGAACGTAGCGGTGCCCCCCAACATCCTTCGCCGACATATACTGTACCATTAGTATTATCTCTTACAAAACCTTCATCATTGCCTGATCCCGCAGAAGGACGAACCGGCCATGTGGTCTTTACCGTATGTGCATCACACTCTACTACTAGTTTTACTCCTTTATCATAAAAAAGTTGTGCCCAATTATTGTATTGGTTATTTCCTTCTCCTTTAGACGAAACGTGAGGACGCATAGGTTTGTGGTACTGTGCCATTTTCCAGATAGCATTTGGATTAGCATTTAGATCATTTCTTAACCAGGCAGTTTGATTTCCTGAAATCGAAATCTCTGTATTTAATGTATACGTTCTAACTAAATTATTCCCGAATGTTATTGCATAATATACACTGGAAGATGGAACATCAAATAGATTATAAATACTATTGTTACTATCTTCGTGGTTTCCTCTAGCAGCGATAATAGGAAACATTCTTCCATCAGAAGCAATGGTTAATTGCCAATCATTAAACCAATTCTGCCATTGACTGCTAGAATCACTATCTGTCATATCTCCTCCAAATAAAACTGCATGGGGTTTTAATTTTGCCACAAGAGAATTCGCATTTCTTCTTGGTGTTCTATTATTTCTAGAATCGCCTCCTGCAATAAAAGATAATCTACTATTGTCTGCTGGAGCTGTTTTAAACCAAAAACGTTCACTAATACCCTGATTATCCCTTATTACAAAATAATACGCGGTATTGGGTTGTAAACCTGTTAATCGAGCAAAAGTATTATTCATTCCTTTATAAGAAACATTTCTATCTGGAGCTTTAGAATTTGTGTAACTATTATAATTAGTTCCAAAATCAGTTGTCCCATAATAAACAACAGGATTACTTCCTGAAGTTTGATTCCATCCAATAACTATTGAAGTAGCAGGATTACCTCTTAAGGTCAGTCGATATTTGTCATTTGAAGCTTGGGCTTGTAATCCAATTAAGATTACAAACAGGAAAAAGAGTTTTTTCATTTTTTGTGTGTTAGGTTAGCAATACCGAAAATAGCATATAAATACGAGGAAGTTTTATATACAAAGTATTATTAATTAATAATTAATTCCTTTAACTCAAACTTATAATTAACTTAACAAATAATTGATTCTTAGTTAACTAAAAAGAGTTTTAAAGTTTAGGGAGATTTTGGAGGCTTTATAAAAGAGTGAGATCAATATTTTCATCATAAAGAAAAGTTATTGTGTAATTGTTGTTGATATAAAAACAAAAAGACCGTTCAAAAGAACGGTCTTTCCAAATTATTCTACAAATCGATTATTTATTGATAATAAAACGTTTTGTTGTTGTTACTTCCTGATTTTCAATCTGTAACATATAAACACCTATTTCTAGATTGCTTACATTAATTGAACCATCAAGTTGTCCTTTTCCGACTACTTGTCCTAAAAGGTTTGTAACAGTATATGTAGTATTAGATAATTGCTTACCTGCCATAGATACGTTAAGTATTCCTTGTACAGGGTTAGGCCATAATCTTATGTCAGACAAAATATCTTCGCCTTGATCTCCCATAATAGCTGTCTCAGGTCCGAAGTTAACTGCTACAGCAGAGCTTCCGCAAGTTCCTTCATAAATTTTCACATTGGAGAATATGGATGTATTTCCCGACCCCACATCATCATCATTAATGAATACAAATCTATTCATATTACCAGTATAGAAATTACCAACTGGGATTACATATGATGTTGTACCTCCAGCATAATTATCATAGTTGGTTACTCCATAATTCTGAGTACCATGAACTTTGAAATATCTAGCAGGGGTTAATGCGTCATCATCTTCAAATCCAACTGCATGGATTTCTCCTTGTGCCGAACTACTGAAATCAAATTCTACAACTGTATTAGCGGTTACTGTATAATTAAGAGCGATTTCTTTCCAAGTATTATTTTGCATAGATAATCCTGCTCCACCATTTACAATAGTAGCTGTACCTCCTCTATCCTGATTAGAGAAAGGATTGATTTGGAAATCATTAAGGTTTAATGCAGTACAATCTGGATCTGGTCCTGGACCACCAGTATCGTTTTGGATACTAACCGCATCGATCGCAATATCACTTTGCCATCCTTGGCTACCGCTACCTGTTACTACGTTAAATCGTAATTGCACACTAGCTTCTCCTGCATAGGCTGCAAGATCTACATCAGCAGCATTCCAGTTAGAACCTTGTGCTCCATTTCTACTGAATACACTTGTCCAGTTCCCTTCGTTGTTAATTCTAGCTTCAACAGTTAAAGAGTTAATAGCACTACCCAGCATATGGTATTGGAATGTAAGTGTTGGCGTAGTTAAGCTACTAAAGTTTAAACAAGGAGAATTTAAGATCGCTCTTTTATTAGGGAATCCAGTTCCGTTACCAGAAGCTTCAACATAAAGATAGAAACTACCATCTGCTGCACTACTAGGTCCTGTACTGTTAGATGGAGTACCGTTAGCATCTCTGGTCCAATCGATATCATCTCCAGTTGTAGCATTTTTCCAATCTCCAAGGTTAGTTTCAAAACTTTCTGCAAATGGGAAAGAAGAAACATCTCCAGTACACTCATCTGTACCTGGACCAGGTCCACCGCCATCACAAGGATTCACAAAAGAAACTGTTTGGTCAGTTTGTCCATTAGAACCACCATTATTATTTTCGTTAGCATCTTGTCCTACTCCTCTTTCAGCAAATGCTTTCCAGATTAAACAATTATAAGCTCCACCATATAAATCTTGGTCAGCTTGAAGGATCCCATCTCTACCAGAAACAAATCCTGGGTTATTTGCTGTATTCTTTAATCCTTCAGTTACAAGTGCTAATGCTATATTGTTTCCTCCTGTTCCATTATAGAAATCCGAATCAAAACCTTCTTGATCTATTAATAACCAAGTCATATCCCAAAGAATTGTAGCAAAAGCATACCCTACTCCGTGTGGTCTTGCTAAACCTCCTATATCAGCATAATCTGTATTATTAATAGCTCTGTTTGTTGAATACCGTGTTGGACGAATTCCTGCTCCGTCTGTTCCTTGTCCAAGTACGTATGGACCTACACCTCTACCATCAGTACCAGAATCACCAGCTTTCATGGTCAACATTAATCCAAAGTAATCTGACCATCCTTCACCCATTTGTTCTGATCCTCCTAGAACATTTGAACTAGGACCTCCTACTAACCTTGTAGAAATTCCGTGACCATATTCGTGGATAATAATTACATTATCAAAAGAACCATCTCTTCCTGGATTAGTTCTATTCCAAAGAAACATCTGCATTCTCGGATTAGATCCGTCTCCCGGTGTCGCAAAGTTTGCGTTATTTGTTCCGCTTCCATCTTGAGCATCTGCATTTACAGAATCACTTCCGTTTCCACCTTTTCCATAGTTATTCTCCTGGAAGTTACCACTAGCCTCATCAAATCCATATTGATAGAATACATCGTGGATAATATTATTCCAATAAAATAAATTTGTTACCGAAGCGCTTCGATAATTACTTGGTGATTGACTTAAATTAACCGGGAAATCAAAATCTAAACTTGATCCTCCATCAGGTGCAAAACCTGTACCATTATTTCCATTACTATCATCCTGAGCCCATACATTATTACCTCTTGTAATTGTGTATTCAGCTCCGGCACTACCATTAGTATCGTGCCATCCAAAAGGGGACGCTGTAGTATTAGCAGGATCAGTAACTATAGATCTATTACCATGTATAGGACTCTCTACCGGCATTGCATATACATTATAAGAATCCGGAGCTAAGGTTGCAGAAGCAGCTTCAGTTAGTGGTCCCTCTACTTTTTTATCAAAAAGAACTGAATCACCATGATCATGATTCTCGTGACCTGGAACATCAAAATTACATTCAATCACCCAGTTTTCCTGATTTAATTCCTCACCAGTTCCAGCATCATAATCAACAACCCACCAATTTTGACCACTTTCTTCATAAAGGCTAACTCTCCAAGCAAGTTTTAGCTGATCTCCATCCTTAACATATACTTGTTCGGTGGTTATAGGCAAGTTATCCATAGTAAGACCTGAACCAGTATATTCATTAATGTTACCAATTCTTGATTTTTTTACTTGTTTGTTAAGTGACTTTGCTTGTCTAAGCCCTTTTTGACCTATTAATTTATTTATCGCACTTAGATCAGAAAAAGAAGCTTTTGAAGCAACTATTTTTGATCCCGGATTTTGTACAAACTGATCCACCATATAGGTTACCTTACTATTATCCTGAACAGTAAGTTTTCTGGTTGCATAAAGAATTTTTGTTCCTTGATAAGATTGTTGCACATAGACGTGCTGCAAACTCTTATTTAAAGAAGGTACAATATCCGTTACCATCCAAGATAAATCCGAATTAGAAGATTTCTTAAGAGAGTTAAAGTGTGCATCGATCACTGGATTCAGTGCATCTTTGTTTACTTGTTGCGCAAGCATTGTTTGACCTAGGAAGAATACCAGTAAGACAAACGAGTACATTTTTTTCATTTGTAAAAGTTTTGAGTTTGTGTAGCTCAAAATTAATAAAAATTTAACGATTTAGTTAATACAACAAGGAATTCATATTAAAAACGTTAAATGAGGTATTTTTCTTACAAAATTATTAAATAATAATAAAAATATCATTTCATACAACTCCTACTCTATTATCCTATATAAATACTGGGGTTATAAAAACTAAATAATACTTTTCTTACAGCATCTAACTTACTGAAATAATGACAATACCATCTTATAATTACGGTTTAATTGTAGATGTCTATTTTTCAAAATCGATGAAAAACCATTTCTAACATTATCAAAAAACTATTATGATTAAGTAAACTATAAAAAGATTAAACAACTTTTTCCAGGTTTCGATTTATGAACCGAAATATTTGATACCAATACATTTTATATATTTATGCTCGATTTATGGCTTAAAAATTATCCCATGAAAGAATTGATTTTTGAAACTTCACTTAATACTTCTCACAGTATTATTGTTCCTGATAATATCGCACAATTACTTATAAATGATGGACATAAAAGAGTAGTTATCCAAATCACTTATAATAATAAATCAATAAAATTTCATGCAGCCCTTCAAAAATTTCATGGATTATATCATATTACTTTTAATAAACAGAATCAAAAAAAACTAGGGGTTTTTCCTAGTGATTATTTTGAAGTCACCTTACTAGAAGACACTTCTAAATATGGAGTAGAAATGCCGGAAGAGTTTGATGCCGTTTTACAAAGTGATCCTGAAGCGTTTGATATTTTTGAGTCGCTCACGGATGGTAAAAAACGTAGTTTAATTTATTTTATTCTAAAAATCAAAAATTCACAAAAACGTATCGATAAATCACTAATTATAGTAGATAACCTAAAAAGAGGTATTAGAGATAATAAGGAACTAATCAAAAAAATATAGTACTCTCCCCTTAGTATTACGCAACCATTTTGGAAGTTTTTCGTCTTTGTACAAACAATCAAAAGATGAAAACAACAAAAATATTCCTAATATTACTCCTTATTACATTTCAAAGCTGTTGTCCTTTTCTGTTAGATTGCGAAGACAATGATGATGATGTCATAAGGTTTTCTAAATATAAGCCTGTAGCAATAGATCGTGTTACTTTTGAGAGCTCTGTAAAACTACTACCCCCAGTATCGATTCATATATCCGGTAAGATTTATGTAAAAGATAATCTTCTGTTCATAAACGAAGTACATAAAGGGTTCCATATTTATGACAATACTAATCCAGAATCCCCTATTCCCTTACAATTTCTTGAAGCACCAGGCTCAACAGATTTAGCTATTAGAGATAATATGTTATATATCAATCAAGCTACAGATCTTATTGCTTTAGAATATAATGCTACAAACAAAGAAATTTCTCTAACCAAACGAATTATCAATACTTTTCCTGAGTTATTAGCTCCTGATGGTTCTTATCCATACAATGTTCCTGAAAATAGTGTAGTTGTGGCCTGGAAATTGATAAACTAAAATTAACATACCATGAAAAAATATATCACAATGATACTTACATCCTTTATTATATTTAGTTGTGAATCAGATTCAGGAAATAGTTCTGCTCCTCCCAGCTCAGAATTAGATGGAAAAGGCGGTTCTCTCGCAACGTTTACCCTAAAAGGCGATTATTTATACACTGTAGATAACTCTGATCTTAATGTATATAATATTACAGATATTAAAGATCCAGTTCAAGTAAATACTGTATCAATTGGTTTTGATATTGAAACTCTTTTTAGTTTTAAAGATTATTTATATATCGGTTCAAGAAACGGAATGTTTATTTATGGATTAACAAATCCTGAGTTTCCAGAAAAATTATCTAATGTACAGCATTTTACTTCTTGTGATCCAGTGATTGCCAATGAGACTCATGCTTTTGTAACTTTACGTGGAGGTAGTTTTTGTGGAAATGATCTAAATGTATTACAAATCTATGATGTAACTACAGTTACGGAACCTTTATTAGTAAGTACCAGAAACCTTACATCTCCAAACGGTATTGGATTATATGGAGATTTTTTGGTTGTATGTGATGATGAAATCAAAGTATTTGATGTATCAAACCCTTTAGAATCCAAACTGGTAACATCTGTAAACAAAAATGCATTTGATGTTATTATATCCGATAATTTGATGATTGCTGTAGGAGAAACAGGTTTATATCAGTATCGTCTAACTACTGATGGAAACATGGGGGTAAGTATTACAGAATTGAGTACAATTGGTATCTAAATTACGGTATTTCTATATTAAATCCTTTGTCATAAGGTAAAACTGCATTATCTTTCGTTTGTAAACCACAAACAAATCGTTAAACTATGAAAACGTTAAAACTTGGATTACTTACTCTTATGAGTATAGCTATGTTTAGTTGTAAAGGAGAAAAGAAAGATGCAACTACTACAGAAGAGTATAAAAAAGAAGGAGTAGAAAATACAAAAGAAACTACTGAAGAAGAAGATGTTACAAAAACATTAGAAATCACTTTAGATCCCAAAAGTGATAGTGAAGTATCTGGTAAAGTAGTATTTACTGAATCTGAAGGCATGGTAAATATGGTAGCGACCTTAACCGGATTAAGTGAAGGAGAACACGCAATTCATATACATGAGAAAGCAGATTGTTCTTCGGCTGATGGTAAATCAACGGGAGGTCATTGGAATCCTACATTGCAACCACACGGTGCTTGGGGAGCTAAAGAAGGTTTTCACCGAGGAGATATTGGTAATTTTAAAGCTGATGCCCAAGGTAATGGTAATATTACCTTTGCTACAAATGAGTGGTGTATAGGTTGCGATGATGAAAAGAAAAACATTGTTGGAAAAGCAATTATAGTTCATCAGGGAGAAGATGATTTTAAGTCTCAACCTTCTGGAGCAGCTGGTAGTAGAGTGAGTTGTGGCGGAATCATTCAATAAAAAATTAAAGTTATTCATAAAAAGAGGTTGCTAAATCAACCTCTTTTTTGTTTTTACAAACACTTAATGAGTTTCAATTTTGATAGGTTTCTTACTTAACAAATAACTATCTAGAATTTTGTCGACCTCACTTTTTGTCAAAATTTTTAAGTCAAACATTCTTATAGTTTCTTCTTCTGACATCATAGATCTCATCAAAACCAACTTAAAAGCTTCTTTTCGTTTTTGTAATTGGTCTTCTCTATTATTTTTTAAAGCAAACTTCTCATAAGCTTCCTTCATAGCAGACCAAATTTCTATCTCATTATCAGGATTTTGATCTCGTTTAAAATTTGTAATCGTTTCATCTAGAGAAATAGGATATACTTCAGTAAAGGCTTTATGAATCTTTTTAATTTTCTGTAATTGCTCTTTACTTAATGATTTATGAACAATCGAACCTGGAGTTAGTTTTTTGGGATTAATTTTTTGATAATTGGAATTTTCACTTTTGGTGTCCTGGCAGGAAGTGATCATAGTAATTAGGAATAAGAATGTTAGCTTTTTCATTCACAAATTCAATTAAATTGATATTTATAAGTACAAAAGTAGTCTAAAAACAAAAGTGGTTTCGAATTAAATCCGAAACCACCAACCAAATATACAATAACTAAGAAATTATCTATAATCCTCATTTATAATCTCTACTACTGTTTCTTTAAGAACTTTAATATATGTTTTTAGCAACTCTCCCTGATTTGTCGCTGTAATCCATGGATTCATAAAAGTAGAAATGATAAAATTCAAAGGAGTATCTTGCATTTCTGCTAGACCAGCTCTTTGGTATAAATGATTCATAAACTTATTACAATAACTTTTAGGATCAAATTCTGAAGCTGTAACAATTAATGGTGTTTTCTCAATATCATCTTGCCAAGGATGAAAACTTAATCGGTTATAAAGCTTATCATTTAAGTCACTCATTTTTTTCGGATCAGTATTCAAAGTTCCATCCGCATTTTTGAAATTAAACATATAGGTTACTATAGTTTGATCTTGTCCCATATTCTTTAGTAACTCCATCGCAGGTTTATCTGCAATTATTTCTTGATTAGGAACGTCAATAATTCTACTTTTTAAGAATAACAACTCATCTATAACCTCTGTTTTACTTTTCCCTTCTTTAATTGAAGGAACTGCGACTAGGGGAATACATACAAAAGGATTATCCTCTAAATCAAGACAAGCAAGCTCTGCATAGAATTTTTTGGCTGCAAAAGTACACTCACTTAAAATTTTACCATACCCATCTTGATTAGTTTCTATAACTCGATGAGATAAATATACAGCAGCAGCTGCGGCACCTGGTTTAGAGCCTTCTACCCCATACACTCCAACTGTTGGATCTAAGCCTCCATGAAAAACTACCGGTGCTTTAAACGACACCAGATTACGCATTGCAGAATTGCGGTAGCATAGACCTCCAGCAGGATAAGGAATATAGCCTGCTTTATGTGGGTCAATTGTAATCGAATCGGTATGTGCTAACATTTGGTACTGACGGGCTACATAATCACTAATCGGTAATGAAGAAAAATCATTAGAATCATCTTTACTACGTATCATTGATGGAAAGTACCCTCCCCAAGCTGCATCAGCATGAATTGTAAATTCTAGACCTTGCTTACGGTATTTTTCTCGAAGCTGCATCACTTTTTCCAAATCATCCACTGCTCCTTCTTCTGTAGTTCCAATAATAGCTACAGTGCTAATCACTGGAATTTTATTTTCTGCACAACTAGCTAGTATTGCATCTAATCTTTCGATATCCATTTGTGTAGTCAAACCATTAGGTACAATTTTTAAGTTTTGTTCTCCAATCCCTAATAGTGCTGCTGCTTTAGGCCAAGAATAGTGTTGCGTATTTGGTGTAATAGCCACTGGAGCATTAGAAATATCAGTAAGATATCTTTGATAAAAATTAAAAAAACCAAGAGATTGCACAGAGTGTTTGGCAATTTCTTCTTCTAATATCTCAACAGTTATTTCCGGAAAATCTTCAATAATAACAGAAGGAAGGGACAATACTTCATCAATAGGCAAGTTAAGACTCTCCCAAGTGGTGATATCTAATATTTTTTTTCTTTCTCCACTTAGTGTTGTTATTTTTAACGCCTGTAAAGGAGCTAATATTTCTTCATTTTTAATTGCGTTTTGTAATGCTACAGCATAAAATTTTAGGTTTCTCGCCATCCATAACGCTTCGATATTTGCTACGGTACCATCACATGTAATGTGTCCCCATCCCACGGTTCCCGGATCTATGTGTTGGTGGTCTTCGTTAGGAGCATATATAGGAGTAGTTTTGTATCCCAACATTTCACATAGGTCATTACCCACTTGCATTTCTAATAAAGTAGTTACTGGTGAAGTTTCAGCAGCTACATTATTTTGATTATATAATAGTGCCGAGAAATACCCAAGAATACTTGGAATATTAATATCCCAAAGCATATGTCCTGCACTTCTCATACTAAAAAACGGGGCGGAATTTTTTAATTCTTTCAGGAGTTTATGATATTCCTTTTCTAGTGTGCGAAGGCTTTCTTGATATTCTGATGATTGTTTTACTTCTTGGGTGATGAAATGAGGATCTTCAGGAAAATATGAATTTCTTACATCTATATTGGCTTCTATTGCTTCTAGGATCATTCTTGAAAACCAATCTGCATTTTCTCCTTTTGAACCTAAAAACCACGCTCCGGTTTTATTAATATCCTCTTTTAAGGCAGGATTTAACTGCGTTGAACCCTTTTTGAGTAACGTTTTTGTTATCATGGTAATATTTTAAGATTTGGGAAAAACAAGAACCTGGAGAGGCATTCGGTAGGCTCCTGCCTCTCGTTCTTTTAATATATTTTATGCGGAAATTAGACCTTAATTTTAGTGAGTTTCTAACTCTTTACTATGAATAAACCACAAGTGTTTTTCAAGATTTATTTTGTGAAGTCCTTTTTTTCCTTTGATAACCACATCATAGGATTCTTCTGTAAGCGGTGCTTTATCAATATAATTTTCTTCAGACATTGCTAATTCTGGAAATGAAATCAACATTCCATCTCGTAATTCTTCCTCTGATACACCAGCAGGAACTTCTTTTAATTTAACAATATGCTGAAAACTTGGCCCTTTTAGAACGTAGTGAGAGATAAATGCTTCATCTCCTTTTCCGAATAGGTAATATGTCAAGTTAGGCGGATACATCGCATTATCGTCCAAGGTATAATGATGAAAAACAATTAGGTTTTCTAAAACTGCCTTTTTGCTTTCTGTAACTGCCTTTTCTCCTTCAAAAAACTGTCCATCACTTATAATATGATCAACACCATCCATCCAAGGGAAATTATTGTAGAAAATATCATAACGCAGTTCTTTCTTATCACCATTATTGTATTCTCCTTTTTCGTTTAAAAACATTTCCGCTAAAACCATACTTTCTTTCTCTACTTTTGACCACTGTGATAAATTAGCAAGAAAATAAGGTGCCGTATTATTTTTTTCGTAAAACGTTGCGAGACGTTGTTGCACTTCTTCTCCTAAATCAAATTCTGCAATAATCTGATATTGATGATTAGGATTAGAAAACATTGGGATATGACAGTAGTATACAGAATTTTTACCTACTACGACATAACCTCCATGTGCATCAGGAATTTCTTTCTTTTCATCATGTACTACTTTTACATGCTTATTAATAAATACTGGATTTGATTTTTTGTGCATCTCTTCTCCATGAGTATCTTCATGAGTTTCATATGCATCAGTTTTGGTTGCCGAATCTTTATGATTATGAGATTCTGATGACGAAGTACCGTTACAACTTACTAATAGTAAAGTAAAAAATGATAAGATTAAATAATTTTGCATAATAGGTTAATTTTTAAAATATTAAGGGGTAAACTTTTAAATAAATTGGTTAATTCTAAAATTTGACGCGAAATTAGATATTTAATAATCAACACACAAATACCTAAACACACTAAATCACAGACTTACAGATATTTACAAGTTTTTAACTCAGATTAACAAGTAATCGGTGCAAAAGTACTCTGCTGCCTATTCTTTCAGGTTGTCAAAAACTTATGATTTTTAAAAATTAACACTTAAAAACCTGTTTTAAAACATTTTAAATAAAAAAAGGGTTAAGATTTAGAATCTTAACCCTGAAATTTTAAAAATGTAAGTAAGTATCTTTCTTAGATACTTCTATTACCTATTTATTAGTTGGTTGTAGTAATTTTTGCTCCACTATTCATATAGATATTAGCTCCTGAAAGTCTTTCGATTTCAAAACTAAAGGTAGTTACCGGAGTATCAAATACCTTAGAATAATTATTAGGTGTATTTAATCTAGAAGTACCATAGTTAAAATCTATTTCACACATTTCATAACCTGCGTTTACTTGGTACTCTATTTTTAAGGTTGTTTCGCTAGCCGCAGCAACATTAAAATGTCCTACTTCTGTACTATTAGAAATATCACATCCATCAGGATTAGTGATTAATTCTATATTAAACCCAGCTGGTCCATTTCTATCAATAAAAGCATATGCTAAGAATGTATTAAACACATCATTTTCACAGAATCCACATTCTTCATGGAATCCATAAGCCTGAACACATTCTGCCTCACATTTTTGAACACAATATTCAAAAGATCTTACCCAATCATCATAATAGTAACAACCAGAGTAACCGGAATAGCTATATCCCTGAGTTAGGTTTTTATTATATGCAAAAGCCGAATAATAACATCTACTCTTTTTATCGTATACTTTAGAATAAGCAACAATCTCGAAACAATCTAAATTAATTGAAGATAATGGAATTACATAAGTAGCTTTCTTCATCCCTCCATAGTAATATGGAAAAGCTTTGAAATTAAATTCACGAAGTTTTGGAAATCCGTTAGAGTAAAAAGGTATACCTGTTTTTTCCCCAATATACAAGTACACTTTTTTCATATATCTATTTCTATTAGCCTTAAAAGTTACGTACAGATTTTCTCCATCATTAGATACAGTAACTCTACCCACTTTTTTCTTATAAGATCCCACTAATAAAGGTAAAGTCTTAGAATCTCCACACTTAATACTATCAACATCCCTTTGTTTTAAACCAGATGGTTTAAGCAATGTATAATCATAGTGATTATAACTCTTAGCAAAAGCAGACTCTGCAGGAGCTTCTTCCTCTCCTTCTTCTATTTCTGCTTCATCTAACCCAAATGATCCATCTTTTTCAACAAATTCAAGTTCTTCAACTACCGCTGAAGGATCTTCTAAAATGATTTCATTTTCATCTTTGCTACAAGAAGCAAAAACTAAAAATAAAGCCATAATACAATACTGTAATAATGTACTTTTTTTCATAATAAAGTGATTTTTTGTTTAGTGAGGTGCAAAATTAGAAAAATATCTCATTTACGGTAAAACCATACAAACATTTTTTTAAGTTTTTTTAAATATTTTTTAGCAAAACAAAAAAAGTCTATTTATCCCCCAATAAATAAGCTTGTTTCAGCAACACCAAAAACAAAAATCAAAAACTATACGTTATTGATACATCAAAAAAAGAAAGCCTCATCCGGGGTAAAAACCCCTTTTTTCTGATTCAAAATCAGTTATTCACCCCAAATCTGTTATCTACTTTGGTTCATACCAGGAGATATTAAAAACATTTTGTATTAGCTCTATAATTAAAATTGGCATTCAACATTAGACAAATACTCGATTATTTACATCAGTACTTATGAGGATGTCATCTTGATAGCTTTATCTAAAAGCTAAAATATTGTTAAACAAGATATCTATGTAGTATCAGTAATAGAATATCGTTTTGATAAAAAATAAAACTAACTTTGTAACAAACCACAATTAATGAACCCTTCTACTTTTGGTTGGATTGATAAGTTTTTAAGGGATTTAGATGTGAACTCGTATCTACTGGAGTTATCCCTGGATAATTTATATTCTAATCTGAAAAAAACCGGGTTCATATATGGAACGTCGGTAAGTATTGTTTCATTTAATAATTCTGGCATTAACTATTCTGAGGAAGAAAAAACAAAAATCAATTTATTTACAGCTCTAATTGTTACCTATTATGATACTATAGAGAATGCAAGTGAAAATGATTTTATTGATGCACTTATTCAGTTTTACAATTACTTAGATACTAAAAAATCTTTTTTTTCCTTTATTAATAACATTGCTTCAAAAAAAAGTGAAAAACTAGAAAAAATAATACACGCTAGGATACAAACTAATGAATCTATTTTTCAGAAGAATTTTAGTCATCTGCTCACCAATGCCTTACTCTTTATTGATGTACTAGCCTTTGAACATTACTTGATTCATGATAAAGATCCTATTGAATATGCTACAAAATTAGAAGAGACCTTGACAAATACGGTTTTCTTGGCTTTAAACTCTAAGCAGGAAAAAGATGATCATGACAAACTGTTAGTCAAATTATTTGCTTCTTCTGTTCGTTATACTGACATTTCTATGGAAGAAGAGGCTAATTTTGATCATATTGACCTAGATGATTACATAGATGATCTGGAAAAAAGATATATACTTGACCTCACAAGTTTGGCGATATGGAGTGACAAACAATTAGATCAAAGTGAGAAAGATTTTATTAATGCGTTAGGAGCTGAACTATATCTTGATCAGAAAATGGTTTCGGCATCTGTAGAAGCTGTTTATCAATTTATCGAAAAACATAAAGAAGGAATATCGTTTTTTAATTACTCAAATCCCGCATTTCATTTTTACAACCAGACCTCTAGAACAGTAAATTTATTAATTCTACGAAATAAAAAAAGATTAATTAAAGAGATTTCTGAAAGTAAGGACTTAATGATTTTACTAGGTCAATCAGCTGTTAGAGAACTTTCTAAGAAAGAAAAACAACAGGTAAAAAAGCAATTATTAGATATTTGCAAAACGATCCCTTCTTTAGCTATCTTTATTCTCCCTGGAGGAAGCTTATTATTACCCCTTTTGGTAAAATTCATTCCTCAACTGCTACCATCGGCTTTTAATGAAAATAAGAATTAAACTTCTAATTTCTCAAGTTCTTTATAGTTTCTTCTTAATTTTCTTGTTAATCTACCGTATAGGAAATAATATATTAGGGCAACAGTACCAACTGCTACAACAACAATCAATAGCAGAGCGATTATAAGAACGATTTTTGGTGTAGTATCTTTTGGGATTCCGCTAAGTTCAAGAAATTCTTCATTAAAAAACAGTAAGTAACCATACATAAAAAACATCAGGACCCCTAGAAAAGTAAGATTAATAAAGACATAGTATTTAACCGTTTTCCTAGTTCTAAGTATACTTTTCATTAATTCCTTTGCAGAATCAGTAGTTTGAATATTTCGATAGTTAATGTAAAATCTAGTCACAAAAAATATTAATATTGCGAATGATAAAACAGAAAGAAATATTCCTGTTCCTTTACCAAAACCTGCCATTTCTAATTCATCATATATCCCGGTTATCCTACCAAAAATCTCAAAACCAGCTAGAATTACAAATTCTATAATACTAATGATAAAGATCCATCTCACAATTGATGAAGATTTTTTCAACATCATTCGATAGATTTCATCATATGACAACTTCGGAAGCGCATCTTCTTGCTTCTTCCAATCTTTTTTTAATAATTCTAATTCATCCATAACTAAGGATTTAGTATTTTTTTTAGTTTAGTTTTCACTCTATTCATCTTCACCCTTGCATTTACCTCTGTAATCCCCATAGTATCTGCAATCTCTTTATATGATTTATCTTCGAGATACAGAAAAACCAAAGCCTTTTCGATATCGTTTAACTGTTTAACCGCTTTATACATGAGTTTAAGCTGTTGCTCTACCTCATCATCATATTCATCAGCCTTAATTTTAAAATCTATAGTATCAATATCAGATGTCTTAATACTCCTCTTAGACTTACGATATAATGTTATTGCTGTATTCAGCGCTACTCGATACATCCAAGTACTAAATTTAGCGTCTCCTCTAAACTTGGGGTACGCTTTCCAGAGTTGGATGGTAATCTCCTGAAACAAATCATTATGTGAGTCACGGTCACTGGTATATATCCTACAGACCTTATGCACAATATTTTGATTCTGCTCAAGATTAGTTACGAAGCTATGTTCTAATTCTTTATTCACTTTGGTTTGTTACTGCTTATATGTAGCATAAAAATCTTTTCTGTTACAGGCTAAACGAAAACTAAAAAATCATTATTTGATATCCACTTAACAATCAACTGATTATGAATGTGTTTTTTGTTTTAAAATATAAAAATAAATATTCTATAGGGTAAATGACTTTATCATTTTACCTTTGTTATACAATACATTATGATATAAAATAAGTCACAATCATCAAATTGTTTTATGATGATATTTTTGTCGGCAATTTTTATATGACTTTTGGGAAAAATAAACATAGCAGATGAATATTCCTTATAGTAATCTACCAAGATTAGTCATTATTGGTGGCGGTTTCGCTGGAGTTTCTTTGGCCAGAAAAATGGTTAAAGAAGATGTACAACTTGTACTTCTGGACAGACATAATTATCACACCTTTCAACCACTACTCTATCAAGTTTCTACCTCTTCATTAGAGCCTGATTCTATAGCTTATCCACTAAGAAAAATAGTAAAAAGAGGAAAAAACACATATTTCAGAATGACTGAAGTAGAGTCTATTGATCCTAAGATTCAAAAAATATATACTAGCATTGGTGATATTACATATGATTATTTAGTGATTGCTACCGGAGCTCGGACAAATTTCTTTGGTAATACAACTATCGAAACCAATGCGATGCGAATGAAAAATCTACCGCAGGCATTGAATTTAAGAAGTTTAATGCTCGAAAACCTAGAGCAAGCGGTTATTACTACTGATCTAGAAAAAAGAAAAGAACTCCTACGTTTTGTGTTAGCTGGAGCCGGTCCTACTGGTGTAGAATTAGCAGGAGGAATAGCAGAGTTAAAACTAAATGTGCTCCCTAAAGATTATCCGGATATGGATTTTAGTGAGATGGAAGTTCATTTGATAGAAGGTGCTAATCGAATATTACCTCCTATGAGTGAATATGCTTCTGAAAAAGCTGCTAAATTCCTTAAAAAAATGGGGGTGAACGTTCATACAAGTACTCAGGTAAGCAACTATGAAAATAATATCGTTTATACCAACACTAATTTGACCTTAAAAACCGCAACTTTTATATGGTCTGCTGGGGTAACGGGAGCTCCGGTTGATGGCATAAATGCAGAATCTTTGATACCAAGGGCAAATCGATATAAGGTCAATGAATTCAATCAAGTTGATGGCTACGATAACATTTTTGCGCTAGGAGATATTGCCCTTATGGAAACCAAAGATTATCCTAAAGGTCATCCTATGGTTGCTCAGCCGGCAATACAACAAGGAAGACATCTGGCAAAAAACCTAAAACATTTTTTAAAAGGAAAAGCAATGACTCCTTTTCAATATTTTGATAAAGGTTCCATGGCTACCATTGGTCGAAATAAAGCAGTAGTAGATATAGGAAAATTACGTTTCGGAGGATTCTTTGCCTGGTTTATCTGGATGTTTATTCACCTTTGGTTTTTAGTTGGGTTTAGAAACCGTTTCGTGACATTTTTTAATTGGACCTATAACTATATCAATTATGACAAAGCAGCTCGACTAATTGTTAGGCCTTTTAAAAATAAAACAGATACTATAGAAAGAGTATAGATTATAGATTAATGTTCTCTAAATTCCATTATTGGTACTAATTCTAATGCCTCTCGGGTAATCTTTTCACCTTTGACTGGTGGTTTTATTTTAAAACCATCCAGATCAAAAATAATTTTGTCCAAGGTAATTCGTGTCTTACCTTTCTTAAACTCCAGAATAAGACCTGGTAAACCCCAATGCCCAGCCGGTCCAAAACCATATGGTATGTCATCAGTAAACCAAACTTCTGTGGTATAATAAAGATACCCACCACTTGCATAAATCTGGCTTTCATCATAATAATGTTTTAGAATAGCTTTCTGACATTCATATTTACCTATCTTTTTTCTTTCCTTGGTGATTTCCCAATCTAATTCAGTAAGATCTTCTGAGATTAAATAATTATTTCCATAGGTATATTCTGTACTAATCTTCTTCTTTGATTGAATATTTATATAAACTATACTATGTTCGCGTTCAGAAATTTCTCTACTTATAAAAAGTTTTTCTCCTTCTTTACCATAAGAGACTGCACTATTTACGGTGTCATTAGAAATTTCTTCTTGTGGATAGTAGATGGATTTGTTTTTATCAATTCTTAAAACACTAGTAAACTCGAACCAAGCAAATTGATTTCCCTGAACTTTTGCTTTATCTTTTATAAGTGCCAAATCTTCTTCAGAGGTAAAACGTTTATGAACAGATGATCTTAACTGAGAATAATGAGCTCTTCTCTCCTCTTTATAAAAAACAGTAAGCTCCTGACTTTTTGCCACAAAAGAGATCATGACAAAAATTGATAGTAGTATTATTTTCATGTTTTGATTGATGAATAATGAACTAAAAGTAATTCAAAATATTTTAACTAAAAAAATAGTTGAAACAAAAGTTAACCTTTTTTACAATTGATCCATCAGTTTAAACAATTCGGTCAGATTCAATTTCAGGATTCAATGGGATAAGACATTTTTGACCCATCAATAAAAAAACAGTAAGGAAATGAGATCAACACTAACCATTATTATACTATTCATCTGTAGTTACATAACTGCTCAAACCACAATCACCGGAAAAGTTACTGACCCGAAAGGAAACCCTATACAAAGTGCCAACATATATCTAGAAGGAACTTATGACGGTGGCTCTAGTAATGAAGACGGTAGCTTTTCTTTTTCTACAGAAGAAACCGGAGAACAAACGCTGGTCATTTCATTTCTTTCTTTCGAAACATATAATTTAACTACCAATATCTCTAAAATGACAGCTCTAAAAATTACACTTAGAGAAGATGTAAATTCTTTAGGCAGTGTGATTCTTAATGCAGGAACATTTTCTGCCGGAGATAATAGCAAAGCTTCTGTTCTAAATCCATTGGATATTGTAACCACCGCAGGAGCAGCTGGAGATTACATTGGAGCTTTTCAAACGCTACCAGGAACTTCTACTGTTGCAGAAGATGGTAGACTCTTTGTTCGTGGGGGTGACGCTAATGAAACCAATGTATACATAGATGGGTTAAGGGTTTTTCAACCGTTTAATGCAACCGCAAATAATATTCCTACAAGAGGTCGCTTCTCCCCTTTTCTATTTAAAGGTACTAATTTTTCAACAGGAGGTTATTCTGCTGAGTATGGAGACGCACTATCTGGTGTTTTGTTATTAAACACCATCGATGAACCTGATCAAGAAAAAACAGACCTATCGTTTATAAGTGTTGGACTTGGAATAGGAAATACTCAAAAATGGAAGAAAAATTCTTTAAGTGTCAATGCGTTTTATTTAAACTTAAAACCCTACCAAGAAATCATATCACAACGAGTGGATTGGATAAAACCTTTTGAATCCTTATCCGGCGAAGCTGTGTATCGTTATAAATTTAACAAAGGACTTCTTAAAATATATGGAGGATTAAATTATACGGATTTACAATTGATTCAGGAAGATATCAATGTTCCTGAGGGAATTAATTTTGGGTTAAAAAACAGAAACTTATACTTCAACACTTCATATAAAGGGAGCTTAGGCAATGATTGGAAAATTGCAACAGGTATAAGTTTTGCCAATGATCATAATGACGTAAAAATTGTAAATACCGATGTTGATAATGATGATAATAGTTTTCACGTAAAGATAAAACTGAGAAAAAGATTTAGTAATCGTTTTAAACTGAATTTCGGAGCAGAACAATTCATTAATGATTTTTCTGAAAAAGCTTCCGATCCAGATTTTGATACCTTCAGGACATCATATAATAATAACAGTACAGCTGCTTTTGCTGAAGCAAATGTATTTTTTAATAAAAGTCTGGCAATGCAAATTGGTGTTAGAGGTGTCCATAATACCTTATTAGATTATACCAAAATTTCTCCTAGAGCATCATTAGCGTACAAAACTTCTCCTAAATCTCAAATATCACTGGCATACGGAGATTTCTATCAAGCGCCACAGCAAGATGTATTAAAATACCAAACTACTTTGGATCCAGAGAAATCGTCTCATTATATTCTCAACTATTTATACCAACATAATGGTAAAACTCTTAGAGCTGAAGCCTATTACAAATCTTACAATAATTTAGTAAAATTCGATACAGAAAGACCTGAATTTAATAGTATATATAATAGTTCCGGAGATGGGTATGCAAGTGGCTTAGATATTTTTTGGAGGGATAATAAATCATTTCGAAATTTTGAGTACTGGACAAGCTATTCATACTTAAAAACAGAAAGAGATTACAGAAATTTCCCAACTAAAGCCACTCCTAATTTTGCCGCAGAGCACAACGTATCCCTTGTGACTAAATATTGGGTAGAAGATTGGAAATCTTTAATCAGTGGCACATATAATTTTGCAACAGGAAGACCTTATAATGATCCCAACACCACAATTTTTCAGAATAGAAAAACCAAAGCATACAACTCATTAAATTTTAGTTGGGCATATTTAATTAGTCAACAAAAAATTCTGTATTTCTCCGTTTCTAATGTTTTGGGCACTGATAATATCTTTAACTATCAATACTCGAATACTCCTGATGTTAATGGAAACTTTGCCAGACGCCCTATAAGGCAACCAGCTGATCGATTTTTTATTGTAGGATTTTTCTGGACGATTAGCGACAACAAAACCGATAATCAGTTAGATAATTTGTAAACTAGTAGTAGATAAAAACATTTCATCCTCTTTTATACACATCACAAATTTTATCACTTTAAAAACAAATAAATTATGAAAACCAGACAGTACATCGCATTAATAACATTTATAACTCTATTCGTATTTGCAACGAATGCTCAAAATCAAACTAGTACTATTGAAATACATATTACTGATATACAATCTGCAGAAGGAACAATTAGGATTGGCCTTTACAATAGTGAAAGTAATTTCTATAAACAAATATTCAGATCAGTTGCTATAAAAGCTAAAAAAGGCGCTCTAAAAATCACATTAAATGATATCCCATATGGAGAATATGCCATTTCATTATATCACGACGAAAACAACAATAAAAAATTAGATTCTAATTTTTTCAAAATACCAAAAGAACCTTATGGCACAAGTAACAATGCTAAAGGAAGTTTTGGCCCTCCTAAATGGGAAGATGCAAAATTTTCGGTATCAGAACAAATAGTAAATCAATCGATTGAACTGTAATACAATTCAACCTAAATAAAATACAGTTCAGTTATAAATATTATCACAAGGAAGCCAAACTGCTGATCTTTACATCGTAATCTAAAAACAATAACAACTATGAGACTAATTATTTTAATTCTATCATTTTTTGCAATCACAACGATCCAATCTCAAACAGCTTATGAAAAAGGGATGAGTAAAGCTTTTGAACTTTGGGGAAACCAAAAAAGGGATGAAGCTATTAATCTTTTTGAGCGTATTGCTAAAGCGGAAAAAGAAAACTGGTTACCATATTATTATGCAGCTCAGATTCATATTGTAACTTCTTTTAGCAGTAAAGATGCTGAAGAAATCGAAACTAGATTAAAAAAAGCTCAAGATTATTTGAATGAAGCTAAAATCTTCTCTAAAGATAATGCTGAATTATTAATTATGGAAGCAATGTTAAACACTGCCTATGTCGTATATGATGGAGCAAAATATGGGATGACACATTCTGGTAAAGTGGAAGAATTATATCAAAAAGCTAAAATTCTGGAGCCGGAAAACCCAAGAGCAATATTATATCATGCAGAATGGCAAATGGGAGCAGCAAAATTCTGGGGTAAAGACCCAAAAGCCTTTTGTTCTGAGATAGAAAAAGCTATCTTGTACTTTGAAAAAGAACCTTCTAAAACACCTTTTTACCCAGATTGGGGAAAAAACCAAATAGCGAGGATTCAAGAAAATTGTAAATAAAATTGAATGAACATTTTTAAAGAAATAGGAAAAGGTATCTTGATCGGAACTGCAATTTTCATCGCATTCCTAATTGTATATTATTTCAAAGGAATTGAGATAGATTTTAATCAAAAATTGCTACACGAATACCTGGAGAATGTGGTGTTTTCAATAATCATATACATCGCTAATGTATACCTATTTATATTTCTAAGAAAAAAGTTTCAAGAAAAGTTATATCAGGTAAAAAATCTGACGGTAACCATTATCCTAGCTACTATGGTTTCTGTAGTTGCAATATTCGTAGCAAGATTATTTTACAATGTATTTGTTTATGAAAAAGGCTTTTTAGAGTTTATTAGTAATGAGAGACCTCAATATTACTTGATTTCTCTATCAATCGCTACCGTAGTAACCTTTCTGTTCTATGGAGCGTTCTACTGGAAACACAGACAAGAATCTAAGGTTACAGAACAAAAAATAATTGCAGGAACAGCTTCAGCAAAGTTTGCAGCTTTAAAAAATCAACTGGATCCACACTTTTTGTTTAATAGTCTTAATGTATTGACATCACTGATAGATGAAAACCCAAGAATGGCCCAAAAGTTTACTACTTCTTTATCCAAGGTATATCGATACGTTTTAGAGCAAAAAGATAAAGAATTAGTAACTATAGATGAGGAATTAAAATTTGCTAAAACCTATATGACCTTACTGAAATTAAGGTTTGAGGATAGTATCATTTTTGAGATGCCTGAACACTCATCTAACCCTGAAGCAAAAGTAGTACCGCTATCGCTACAGATATTATTAGAAAATACGATCAAACATAATGTGGTCATGCCAGACAGACCATTACATATTAAAATTTATGAAGATGAAGGTTTTCTGATTGTAGAAAACAACCTACAGCCTAAAGAAGTGATCAAACAAAGTAGCGGTGTAGGATTAGGAAATGTAAAACAACGATATGGATTGCTTACTAAGAGAGAGTTTTCTGTCTTTAAAACAGAAACAGCTTTTATTGCTAAGCTACCAATATTAACAAAAAGAATAACATCAATCGATATGACAACATCACAGAACATAGAAATCGTAAAAGACCTTAAATATAAAAGAGCCAAAGATCGAGTTAAGAAAATGAAAGAATTCTATGGTAGTTTAACCGCTTACTGCATTGTAATACCATTTTTGATATTTATCAATTACAGAACGACTGGTTTCGATCTTCCCTGGGTTATTTTCCCAATAGCAGGATGGGGATTAGGGTTACTCTTCCATTATGGAGAAGCATTTGACAGACACCCAATATTTGGTAAAGATTGGGAGAAGAAAAAAATCAGAAAGTATATGAATGAATCTAATAGAAGGAACTATGAATGATTTTGATAAAAGAAAAGCATACAAAAATGCTAAAAAACGTGTTACAGAAGAGAGAGCATTTTATTCACATGCCACTGTATATGTCGTAATGAATATCGTCATCTTTATTTTCAAAATAGAACTGGGTGATTATATAGATGATGAAGGATATAACAACTATCTTATATGGAACCTAATCGGTACTCCGATTATATGGGGATTGGGCTTACTGGGACATGGGCTTTGGACGTTTAGAGATAAAAACGGGTTAGGAAAACTATTTAAAAGATCCATTTTTAGTAAAAACTGGGAAGAAAAGAAGATTAAAGAGTTTATGGAAGAGAAGAATAATATCTGAAAGAATATACATGGAAAATTCAGAAAAATTAAAAACATATAGAAAAGCTAAAAAAAGAGTCCAAGAAGAACAATCTTTTTATACGCATCTAAGCGTATATATAGTTATAAATATTGCCATTATTATTGTGGTTCTATATTTCAAAGATTATATATATGAAGGGTATTTAATCCCAAATTTAGTAGCCTCTCCTTTATTATGGGGTATCTTCTTAACAGGCCATGGATTATGGACGTTCAGAGGCAAAAATGGATTAGAAAAACAACCTAAAAGGTCCATTTTTAGTAAAAAATGGGAAGAACGAAAGATTAGAGAATTAATGGATGAGACTGATAACTTTTAAAACAACGGGAAATGGAAAATTCTGAAAAACAAAAAAAATACAGACGAGCAAAAAAACGAGTACAAGAAGAAAAAGGATTTTATAGCCATCTTACAGTATACATTATTGTCAATATCTTCTTGTTGTTTATTAACTCCGATTTCATAGATGAAGGATTCAACAACTGGTTAAACTGGAACTTATATATAACTCCATTTTTCTGGGGCATAGGACTATTTATTCACTGGGTAAAGGTTTTTAATCCTAATATAATTTTCAGTAAACAATGGGAAGAGCGAAAAATCAAAGAAATAATGGATAAAGATGACACCAAAAATTTCTTTTAAACATCAATTATATTCAATCAAAAAACAATCACTAAAAAGAGTTATCATGCAAGATTTTAAAGAAGATGAAAAATATAAATACGCTAAAAAAAGAGTCGATGATGAAAGAGGTTTTTATACACATCTCACCTTTTATATCGTAATTAACCTGATTGTACTTTTTATCAATACCAATTTTCAAAGCCAAGGATTTAAAAACTGGGCGCAATGGCACTTGTATATCACGCCGTTACTTTGGGGAATAGGATTATTATTTCACGGATTAAAAGTTTTTAAAAATAACTTCATTTTTGGTAAAAACTGGGAAGAACGTAAAATCAAACAGCTAATGGATAAAGATGATACGCTAGACGCATCATAAAACCATACAAAACACTAATAAAAAAACTAATCATCATGAAAGATTTTGAAGAACAAAAAAGATACGAACGAGCAAAAGAACGCGTAGACGAGTTGAAGAAGTTTTACAATAACCTATTTTCTTATATCATTATTATTGGGTTTCTGGCCGGAATAAATTATTATACAAATGAGTGGCGTTATGCCTGGTTTTTATGGGCTGCTTTTGGTTGGGGAATTGGTTTAGCCTTCCACGCAGTAAAAGCATACCGAACTAACCCAATGTTTGATAAGGATTGGGAAGAACGCAGAATCAGGAAATACATGGACGAAGAGGATAAAGAAAAACAGCTTTGGGAGTAAAATCAGGTCGCTGGATTATTAGATCTAGAGTCTCTTTCTTTATATAATTCACCTCTTCTAATCATCCAGGACCTTAAGTAACGTAACAAATCCAATAATCTAACTAGTCTAAAAATCTAACAATCAAAAAATATATGAACATAATAATAATTGAAGACGAAAAACCTGCTGCCAGAAGACTAAGTCGAATGCTAGATGATCTGGACATTAAAGTTAATACCATGCTACATTCTGTGAGTGAATCAATAGAATGGTTTAGTAACAATGAGCATCCGGATCTTATCTTTTTAGATATTCAATTAAGTGATGGCTTATCCTTCGAAATATTTGATACTATTAATATAAAAAGTTCTATAATTTTTACGACCGCTTACGATGAATATGCACTAAAAGCTTTTAAACTAAATAGTATAGATTACCTATTAAAACCTATCGATGATGAAGAACTGGAAACTGCAGTAAAAAAATATAAAGATCAGTTACCTTCCACACAATCCATAAAAGTGGATTTTGAGGATATCAAAAAGCTACTAATCAATCCAATGGATAGAACATATAAAAAGCGGTTTACAGCTCGCGTTGGTCAACATCTTAAAATATTTTCTGTAGAAGATATTGAATGCTTTTATTCTGAGAACAAAGGAACCTATCTTCATACAAAAGAAAATAGAAACTATCTTATTGATACGACTTTGGAATCATTAGAAGATGAGCTGAACCCCCAACAATTCTTCAGAGTTAGTCGCAAATTTTATGTAAATATCAATGCTATTAAAGATATTATCTCATATACCAACTCCAGACTCCAGATTAAACTAAATCACTTTAATGAACAAGAGATTATAGTAGCTAGAGAAAGGGTAAAGGATTTTAAAACATGGTTAGAGTAAAAATACTATCTAATTAGAGAAAAATGTCCTTTCATAATAGTTCCATTTTTTAAGTCAATGCTAAACCAATATTCTGAAGAAGGCATTAAGCGACCAAGATATGTTCCGTTCCAACCTTCATCATTTGGAACAACCTGTTTCAGGAGTTTACCAACACGATCAAAAATATATACAGAAGCTCCTGGATAATTTTCTATTCCCCCAATATTCCAAAAATCATGAACTCCATCCTGATTAGGTGTAAAGTATTTTGGAATATCTAAAACAATAAACTCTTGAGTTGCGATCCCGCAATTGCCAGTTGCTCTTACATAGCCAGTATATAGCCCTGCTTCAAGATTTGTAAAAACTGCATTATCCTGATAAACTATACCATCTAGGGAATATTCAAAATTACCTGTATTTGCAGTGATAATAGTCACTGTATCTTCATTAATTGCAATATTGGCAATTACAGGAATTGGGTTTTCAATTAAGGTAATCTCTTTAATGCTAGAGCATCCATTAGCATCAGTAACCTGAACAGTGTATTCCCCAGGATTATCAACAGTAATTTCTGATGTAGTTTCACCGGTACTCCATGCATAAGTAACATTACTTATTCCTGCTTCAAGAATGATTTGGGTTTCTGAGCAAAAAAGTAATTCCTGATCTTCTACAATTGGTGGTTCAAAAACACTTATAGATACTGCAGTTCGAGAAGAAGATACACAATCACCTAATACTGAAATTGCTTCTGCATAATATGTCCCCGGTATACTTGTTTGATATGAAGTGCTGTTTGATTGTACTATTGTTCCTCCCGAATCACTATCATACCAATTAACAATAATTCCATCTGGTACGGAAACAGAAATAATCTGTTCTACATTCCTACAACCACTCACATTTCCCATACTTAAAGGTTCATTAGGTTGTAAAACAACTTTGATATCAAAAACTTCAGATAGTGCGATACATAGTGGATTAGCAAGATTTATAATATCTTCTGCAACCTTTACTCTATACATGACAGAAGTGATAATTGCTGGAGGTGTATAAGTCTGATTGGTTTCACCAGAAATATCAATCCAATTCACACCATCTATACTCTGTTGCCATTGATATGCATGTGAATTATAAATAGAAAAATCTGGTATCGCAGTAAGTTGAGTAGTGATAGGTATATCTTCTTCGCAGGCAGTTATACTAGTATTAGCCAGATCATCTTCTATAGTAATAAAATCCCCACATGTTCTGAATATAATATCATCAATGGCAAGATCATTACCGCAGCCCCCATTACCATTATTAATCATTTTAAGAATAACCGATGTTTGCCCTGGTAATGTCTGAAAAACCAATCCATACTGTTCCCAAACAGGAGAAGTTCTTGAAAAAATATCTCCTGTATCTCCTGTTGCTAACAAATTGGTATCCGTATTATCCCATATTTGAAACCTGACATTAACCGGAATTCCATTAGCATCGCAGCTATTAGCAGGTAGAAGGTTTAACAACCAGGAAGAAAATTCATACGAAGTATTCTCACATAGCCCTGTAACCGTTCTTCTAAAGAACTCCCCTGCCACAAAATCAGCGTTAAAAATTAAACATTTACCATTAGTATCATTTGGAGTGTGATCCTGAGTATTATGCCAATCAAAATATCCTGTAAAACTTGAAACAGTATATTCTCCATCATCAGGAGTTCCATTGACATAGGTATATCCTGTTGTCCCTGCCGGTAGTTCTGGCCCGTTTGCGGTGCCTGTACCGAAAGCTTCATTAAATATAGAATCTCCTGAATTTCCATTACAAAATCCTAATTGAGCTTGAATAGAATATGCAGTAATACAAAAAGCCAGAGATAATATAACAACCTTATATTGGGGCAATTCCATTTTTCGAATATAGGATAATACCATAAACCAATAACAGTTTTCACTTAGAAACCATTATTTTTTCAATATTTCTCAAAATAAAAGGCAGAAGATTATATAATGTTCTGACTTTTAGAGAAAAATCACCTTATGTATTAGAGGTTATCGTCTTGTCAAACAGGGATAGTCAGTATATTTTTATTGTCATAGGTTTTCGTTAGTACGTATGTAAGAATAATAGTATGCACACTTTTTCCTAAATAAGAATCTCCATTTTTAAGTATAAAATAACTTCCCTTACCTGATCAATAAATTAAAACTAATCAATATTAAAAAGTATACATCAAAAAAAAGAATTATATACCTATATACTTTATTAGAAGATTAATAAAGTAATAAGTAGATCAAAATGTAAGAAATGTGAGTTATCCAAAACAAAAGTATAGAAGATTTAATTAATACTCCCACCTTCTCTTTTTGTTTAATTCTTCTTGAGCTTCTAATTCCTCTTGAGGAATTACTTTTAGAAAAGACGGATGTTGTTCAATAGCATATTCTAGTTTTTCTACAATATTATCTATTGAATCGTTTTCATAGTCAACATCCAATGGTGGTTTGATAACCATAGATTGAAGAATTCCTTTTTTCTTAATGACAACTCCTTTTTTATCAAAGGATCTTCTAAAACCATCTATTACAATAGGAATTACTATGGGTTTATATTGTCTTATAATATGCGCGGTACCTTTACGAATAGGTTTGAAAGGTTTGGTTGTTCCCTGTGGAAAAGTGATCACCCAACCATCTTCTAGAGCTCTCTTAATATTAGTGATATCACTCATCTTTACCTGTCGATTGATATCCTGACCTTTTTCTCGCCAAGTTCTCTCTACAGTAATTGCCCCTGCATATGCCAGAATTCTTGCTAATAATCCAGCTTTCATAGTTTCCTTAGCTGCTACATAATATAAATTAAGCTTTGGGTTCCACAGATAGCCTATATTTTTAATAGAGTCTACACGTCCGCTCAAACTAGCATTAAATACATGAAACATCGCTACAACATCTGCAAAATAAGTCTGATGATTGGATACAAATAAAACTCCATTGTCAGGGAGGTCCTTAAAAATTTCACTTCCTTCAATCTGAAGTTCGTTAAAGCCTCTATAACGTCTATGAGTTAAAGACCCCATAACACGAATCAGCCATTTTTTTAGAAAAAGTATATGACCAAAAGGATTTCTCTTAAACAATCCCATAAATAAATTCTAGTTTAGTAAGTTGTTTAGCATCAGCCAAAAAAATTAATAAGATGTTGTAATAAATTGATTTTCAATGAAAATTACTAACAAAAGATTAAATAACTGATAATTTCTTCGATAAATTCTTGTGAAAACTTCGAAAAAACAAGAGCCAAATATACAAAATCATAATTCTAAAGCTTGTTTTAGTAACATTTTAAGCTCACTTAACATCATCGCTGTTGCACCCCAAACTGTATAACCATTTAATATAAAGGAAGGTACTTCAATATTTTCTGCATAAGAAGTAGTTAGTTTTTTTGAAATTATGTTGTTTTCATTCAACAATTCTGTTACTGGGACTTCAATTACCTTGGCAACTTCTTCCTCTTGAATAACAAAATCAGGTGTTTCTGGAGTAAAACCTAAAAATGGATGTACCCAAAAGTTAGATGGTGGTATATATACCTTAGTCATAGTTTTTAGTAACTGAACTGTATCTGGCTTTACTCCTACTTCCTCCCAGGTTTCGCGTAAGGCAGTTTCTTCATAGCTTTTATCCAAATTTTCTACTTTTCCACCTGGTAATGCTATTTGCCCTGAATGTACACCCTCATACACTGGTCGAAGAATTAAAACAAGATGAGCAATATCATCTTTAGGGTAAAAAAGCATGAGTACAGCAGCATTTCTGGGATTTTTTTCTTCTATTTTTATTCTATACAGCTCTTGTTGCCTAAACTCTGGAGCCATAATAAAGTGAGAAGATTCTCCAGGTACTGACATTTTCTTTATTTTTGGAATCAATTCTTTAAATGTTTCAAATGTCATTGACCAGAGTAATTTTATTGTATTGTTTTATTTTCTTTTTCATATTATCAAGTTGTGAAGATAAGAATTCTAAAAAAAACACCCGAAATACGACACAAGTTGAAACCTCGATACCAAAAGAAAAAACTAAACAGAAAATAGATACTGCTGAGCAAAAAAAAGAAATTAAAAAAAGTGTTGCTGAGCCTGAACCTTTTAAACTAAATAACAAAAACCTTAGGGAGTTTATGGCTAAGTACGGAAAAGAAAATCCAGAAACCTTAGTGCGAATTAAAACTACGTATGGAAATATCGATATCAAACTATATAATAAAACTCCATTACATCGGGCTAACTTTATATACCTGGTTAAACAAAAGTATTTTGATGAGACATTCTTTTATAGGGTTGCTAAGGGTTTTGTAATTCAAGGGGGAAATAGTGATCGCGATCAAATGGCCAGAAAACGTTTTGAATTAGGAGATTATACCATCCCACAAGAACAAGTTAAAGGATTAAAACATACCCGTGGATCTGTTGCCCTATCAAAACAATGGGTGGATAATCCTTCTAACCGTTCTACACCTTATGAATTTTTTATAGTAATTGCTAAAAATGGAGCACATCATTTAGATGGAGAACATACTATTTTCGGAAAAGTAGTAAAAGGTATGAGTGTCGCAGATAAAATCTCTAATGTTCCTGTTGATGGCAGTGAGTGGCCAAAACAAAACATCTTTATTAAAGCAGAGGTTATAAAATAGGTTTTTGAGGTTTGAGTTAATTCTTATAGAAAAAATAATTCATTCACAAACTCACGTACTCAAATACTAACCAACTACACTACAACCTCTGAGTATAATAGTTATAGTCAGCAATAACTTTAGCCACAAATTGTAATGGTTTTTCTTGTGGAGTAACTTCCATCAAAGTACTTACTTTGTTAGACAATTCCAGAATTACATTGTGGTTTGCATATCTTTTGGCATCACTATAGATAGTTTTAATCTTTCTTATTTCGGCATCAGAAAAAACGGTAACTTGTGGATAAGCAGGAACATAATCATCCGGTATGTTTACTAAAATAGTTTGATGAAATTTAACCTTTTGTTTTTCACTTATCACTGTAGTTCCTGCTGCCATATCCCCTAACCGTTGTCCTTTCCCACTAAATAAAATCGAAACAACAGCTACTCCTCCGGTAACCAAAGAAATATCCAATAAACGAAGTAACCATCTAATTAAATAATTAGAAAATGCCGGTTTAGACCCATCCAATTTAACAACTCTAATTTTCATCGCAGCTTTCCCTGGAGATTTACCATCCCAAAATGTTTCCCATAATAGATGATATAAAAAAGGAGGAAGTCCTAAAATCAATCCAAAAGCCCATTCGTCTCCACTATCAATATCCAAAGCAGCAAGTATAAAAACCATTATGATAAGGTAGGCTATATCAACTAAAATATCTATTAAGAATGCTAATATCCGCTCTCCTATTCCAGCTACATTTTGCTGTATACTTACATTTTGAGCAGTTTCTATTTGAAAATTATCCATTAATTATGTTTCTTTGAACCTCTTTAATTTATTATGATGTATGCGCGAGGCGGCTTTTGTGAAGCAAAATAAAGATAAATGGTTAAAATTCGAAAGTGTTCTGACGAATAATGCTCAATTATCCCCAGATGATCTTTCGAGCTTATATATAGAAATAACCGACCACCTGAGTTATGCACAAACTTTTTACCCTAATAGTCAAACTCTAAATTATCTAAATAGCCTTGCTTCAAACGCACATCAAAAAATATATAAAACTAAAAAAGAGAAGAAAAATCGTTTCTACTCGTTTTGGGTTAATGAATTTCCTTTAGAATTTTATCATTATCAAAAAGAGCTGTTAATTGCTTTTTTGATTTCTGCATTATTTACCGCTGTTGCAGTGTATTCCTCAGCAACCGATGGCGCTTTTGTGAGATCTATTTTAGGTGATCGATATGTAAACATGACATTAGAAAATATTGCTAATGATGATCCAATGGCTGTTTATAAACAAATGGGAGAAGCCAACATGTTTTTGGGGATTACCATTAATAATATAAAAGTGGCATTATATTGTTTTATTTTGGGTGTCCTATTGGGTATTGGTACTATTTATATGCTAATGCAAAATTTTATTATGTTAGGGGCTTTTCAATATTTTTTTTATGAAAAAGGATTGTTATGGGAAAGTGCCCGAACTATATGGATACATGGTACAATTGAGATTTCCGTAATTATAATTGCAGGATGTGCAGGATTGGTTGCCGGCAAGTCGATATGGTTTCCAGGAACATATACGCGTCTTACATCATTTGTAAAAGGGGTTAAAGCAGGATTAAAAATTGTTATTAGCACTGTACCTCTTTTTATAATTGCTGGATTTCTGGAAGGTTTTGTGACTAGACATACCGAGATGCCTGATTGGTTAGCTATATTCATCATATCAGTATCTTTAGCTTTAATATTATTTTACTACATAATCTACCCCAGATATTTGTATAAAAAACAACAAAATGAATAACACTTATATAGAATTTAAAAAGAAAAGGGAATTAGGAGATATCCTTACAGATACATTTGGTTTTCTACGACAGAATATTAGGACTATTTTTTCAATTTTAATAAAAACTTCAGGAATACCTTTTATCATTTTATTAGTTGCATCTGGATATTACACCTATTTATCAGCTGATTTATTGGATCCTGTTAGTATCAGCAATGGAGAATTATTTAATTCTGTAAATATATTCTTTGGTGCAATATTAATGTTACTTACGCTTGCTGTTTTCTATGCAACGCTTTTCGGGAGTATTATGCATATCATCAAAGAATACATAGAAAATAATGGGGTTATTGATAAAACTCAAGTAGAAATTAACTTTAAAAATAGTCTCGGAAAAATAATTGGTTTAGGATTGCTTGGTTCCATCATTCTGTTTTTTGGGCTTTGTTTATGTTTCTTACCAGGAATTTATTTGTACGTGCCTCTGAATCTAGCTTTTTGTGTAATGGTATTTAAAGACCAAGGTGTTTCAGAATCAATTAGTCAAAGTTTTGATGTTATAAAGAATGAATGGTGGATTTCATTTGCTACTTTTCTTATTATGGGTATCATTATTTGGGTCATCAGTTTTGTTTTTGGGCTTCCTGCAATGATATATAGCCTCTCTAAAACATTTACTGCTGCATCAGAAGGCTCCTTTTCTGATCCTTCCGAAATGTATGATTGGGTTTTTATTTTACTAAATACAATTTCGTCTGCTGCCCAATACGTACTATATTCAATAACTGCAATCACTGCAGCTTTTATTTATTTTAATATCAACGAAAGAAAACATAATACAGGGACTTTGGAGCAAATTGATTCCTTAGGTAAATCAGAATAATTTGAAATTTCTTTATCTCTTACTTTTTTGTATAAATTTTTCCTTATCTACTAAAGTTCAGTACAGTACAAGCGCATCTATATCGCAAGAAGTAATATATGATATGGATACACCTAAAGATGTTAAAAAATTTGATAATCAAAAAATAGAAGAGTTTCAGGCTGATGATGCCTTTAATTATACCGAATATGAAGAGCCTGATAACGCTTGGACTCGTTTAAAAAAATGGTTTGGCCAGATTATCACTAAATTTATAAAATGGCTTTTTGGTGTTGACGAAGTATCTGGTTTCTGGTTAGTAGTTTTGCAGATATTACCATATCTAATAGTTATTGGAGTTATATTTTTATTGATCTGGTTATTTATGAAAGTAAATCCCAGCGATATGCTTTTTGAGAAACAAAAAGCCCCACAAGTAGAACTTACTGAAGATGAAGACATCATTCAGAATCAAGATATTCAACAGCTAATACAACAAGCATTACAAAACAAAAACTACCGATTAGCGATTAGATACTATTACCTATTTGTACTAAAAAAATTATCTGATCAGGAAATTATAGCTTGGGAATCACAGAAAACGAATATGGATTATATCAAAGAGTTATCTGATGATTCATTGAAGAATCAGTTCAAGGTTATTACCAGATTATATGACTTTATTTGGTACGGAAGTTTTGAAGTGGATGAAAATTCATATCAACAAGCAGAGAAAGAATTCAAATCAATGACTAACACTATTCAATCATAAATTGCTAGGTAAAAAAGCTAAAATATTTGTTATTATCCTTATAGCGGTCATTGGATTGCTTACCTATCTGGAATCTAGTGAACCTGAAGATATAAACTGGTATCCTAGTTATGCCAAAACAGATAAAATTCCTTTAGGAACATTTGTTTCGTATAATTTAATCAAAGAATCATTTAATGCTTCTGGTCTTAAAGATATAAACCAACCACCTTATGAATTTCTAACAGATAATGATTCTATTGCTGGAACATATTTCTTTATAAATGGTGCGGTCAACTTTGATGATGATGAACTCAATAAAGTGTTAAAATGGGTTGAGAAAGGTAATACTTTATTTATTTCTGCTAAGGGAATTAGTAACAATCTATTAGATACCCTACAGATCGAAATGGATAATCTGTTGTCTCTTGATAACATCAATACACAACCAATAGTAGCGTTAACAAATAAAAAATTGCAAGGTACTGATCCTTATATATATGATCGCGATGTTTACAATCCATATTTTAGTGAGATTGATACGATAAATACTACAGTTCTAGGTGTTACACAACTATATAATGATACCTTAAAAATAAAAGATCCTAAAATCAATTATATACAAGAAACCTTCGGTAGTGGAAAGATTCTACTACATACTTTCCCTGAAGCTTTTGGAAATTATTTTATACTAAAGGATAAAAACTTTGAGTATACTCAAAACCTTTTGGCATATGTAGATAGCGGCAAACAAATCTTTTGGGACAACTATTATAAATCCGGAAAAACCTTTTATACCTCTCCTCTATTTTTTCTATTGAGAAATCGATACTTAAAATGGGCATATTATTTTGTGATTTTTGGAGTAATTTTATTCGTGATTTTTGAAGGTAAACGTAAGCAACGAAGTATTCCTATTATTGAACCTCTAAAAAATCAGACTTTAGCTTTTACCAGAACCATTAGTGGAATGTATTTTGAGAAAAGGAGACATAAAGAAATTGCCACTAAACAAATTTTACTGTTTTTAGATTATGTTCGTAACGTATTGAGGATACCAACAGATCATTTAGACGATAAAACGCTCATTGATATATCTGCCAGAAGTAATAATGATCTGGATGATACAAAAAGATTATTTTGGTATTTTGATGAACTAAATAAAAAACCAAAAATCGAAAAAGAAGAATTGATGCGGCTTCACGAGCTAATAACTCAGTTCAAAAATCGATCATAAAGAGGTGATCATACATTTGTTATAAAATATTATTTTATGGAAAACGAAGAAATAACTAATAATCCTGACCTAGAAACTCCACAGACTGATTTACAAGAACAGAACCTGAGTTTTGAAAACAGAATAGATTTAAGTGAATTACAAGAATCTGTTGAAAAGCTAAAATCAGAATTGGCAAAGGTTATTGTAGGTCAACAAGATTTTATCGAACTATTGATTGTATCATTATTATCTAATGGTCATGTATTGATTGAGGGTGTTCCGGGTATAGCCAAAACTATTACCGCAAAGTTGTTTGCAAAGACTCTAAAGACCGGATTTAACAGAATTCAGTTTACTCCGGATTTGATGCCTAGTGATGTATTAGGAACTTCTATTCTGAATATGAAAACCAGCGATTTCGAATTCAAGAAAGGGCCTATCTTCTCTAATATGGTATTGATAGATGAAATCAACCGTGCTCCGGCTAAGACACAAGCGGCTTTATTCGAAGTTATGGAAGAGCGGCAAGTAACTATAGATGGAATTCGCTACCCAATGGAACCACCTTTTATGGTTTTAGCAACTCAGAACCCTATAGAACAAGAAGGAACATATGCATTGCCAGAAGCACAATTAGATCGTTTTCTTTTTAAAATCAAAGTAGATTATCCTTCTCTAGAAGAAGAAATAAATATTCTAAAAACTCATCATGAAAGAAAAAGTCATAAACCATTAGAAATGGTTGACTCGATTTTGACTCCAGAAAAGCTTTTAGAATTCAAAGAAAAAACTCACGAGGTTATTATTGAGGAAAAAATCTTGGGATATATTGCAGAGATTATAAGCAAAACCAGAAATCATCCACATTTGTATCTAGGAGGTTCTCCTCGTGCTTCTATTGCTGTAATGAATGCTTCAAAAGCTTTTGCTGCTATTGATGGTCGTGATTTTGTAACTCCCGAAGATATCAAAAAGTCACTTTTTCCGGTCTTACGTCATAGAATCATTCTTTCTCCAGAACGTGAAATGGAAGGAATGACAACAGAAAATGTTATCGACATGATTTTGCAATCTGTAGAAATACCACGCTAATTTTGATCAAATTTATCAAATCCTTATATCTAAGTTCAAGAGTATTTTACATTCTTACAGGTATATCCATACTTTTTTTACTATCGTATTGGTTTACTGGTTTGTATCCGCTTACATGGTTATTGGTATGGGGGTTTATAATTATATTTTTGTTTGATGTAGTAGTCCTCTACAATACTAAAAACGGAATTGAAGCTAGCAGACTGTTACCTGACAAATTTTCTAATAGTGACTTTAACGTAGTACCTGTTAGAGTAAAAAACAACTACAGTTTTAATACTTATGTAGAAATTATTGATGAAATACCTGTTCAGTTTCAAAAACGTGATTTTTTAAAAACCGGAAGTATCCCTTCTAAATCTATTTTAGACTTTGAGTATTCTTTACGCCCCGTACATCGTGGTGAATACATTTTCGGAAGTCTTCATGTATATACTCTTACAATAATAGGTTTGGTAAAACGACGATATAGCTTTGACAAATCTGCCACGGTTAAAGTCTACCCTTCATTTATACAAATGAAGAAATATGATTTTCTGGCTATAGATAATAAACTAACACAGATTGGTCTCAAAAAAATTAGGCGAATAGGTCATACTATGGAATTTGAGCAGATCAAAGAATATGTGATTGGTGATGATGTACGAACTATTAACTGGAAAGCTACTGCTAAACACGGAAATTTGATGATCAATCAATTTCAGGACGAAAAATCCCAACCTATATATTCTGTTATTGATGCTAGTCGTGTGATGAAGATACCTTTTAACGGATTGAGTTTATTGGATTACGCGGTGAATAGTACTTTGGCATTTTCTAATATTGCATTAAAAAAACATGATAAAGTTGGTATGTTGTCTTTTTCGAATACTGTAAATAACTTTTTACCGGATAGCGGAAAGAAAACATATATCAATAATATCTCCGAAACATTATATAATATAAAAACTCAGTTTCTGGATTCGGATTTTGGTTTGTTATACGCTCATATTAAGCGACAAATAACTCATCGAAGCTTATTATTACTATACACCAATTTTGAGCATATTTCGTCTCTTAAAAGACAGCTCCCATTTTTACAGGCTTTAGCAAAGAAACATTTATTGGTTGTTATATTTTTTGAAAACACTGAGCTTAATCAATTGATTACTAAAAACACAGAAGATCTGCAGACCATATACGACCAAACTATTGCACAACAATTTGCTTATGACAAAAAGGTAATGGTAAAAGAACTACAAAAACATGGTATCCAAACTGTATTAACAACTCCAGAAAATCTCACCGTAAACACCATTAACAAATACCTAGAAATTAAGGCCAGAGGGCTTTTATAGGTACGATTGTAGAATTAAGATTTCCCAAATAGATATTTTTTACATACTCACCTACTCAAACACCAAACTACATTTCATCCTTCAATTTCTACAATTGGGTATTATACTTTATAAAACAAATTAAGATTTATAGACTTTTGAATCATCAAAAACGAACTAATAACTATAAATATTAACTACAATGAAAACTCTAGCTTTATTTCTTTTAATGATCACTTTAAACTTTGTATCGAACGCTCAAGATACTAAAGGAATAACCATTACGGTAACAGTTCCAAATGTAACAAGTTCTGACGGTAAGGTAATGTTTGGGTTATATGACGAGAACACTTTTATGAAGGCTGCTCCTATTAAATCAGAAAAAAGTGAAATCACCGATGGTACTGCAGAAATTACTTTTACCAACGTACCTGAAGGAACATATGCAATTTCTTGTGTCCACGATGCCAATGATAACAATCGTATGGACTTTGAAGCTAATGGAATGCCAAAAGAAAGTTATGGAGTATCTAATAACAATATGAGTTATGGTCCACCAATATGGAGTGATGCAAAATTTGAGGTAGGGAATGAAGACTTAACTTTAGAGATTAGAATGTAAACATTAAATCAAATTCATCAATCAAAGAAAGGTTTTACAAGTATTTGTAAAACCTTTCTTATTTAAGTTTGTAAAATGTTAATCCTCACAATTAGTTTCACTTGCCTCTTGTAAGGCTTGTCTTAGCTCTTGATCATCAATAAGAGGACAACTATCCAATGTATTTAAATAATTAATTGATGCTGCTTTTAATACTTCACAATTTTCGATGGTAGGGTCACTACTATATCGCTCTAAGGCATTACTATAACTTTCCACCGCAGATAGAGGTACACATCCTCCTGTTAGTTCTTCTAATACATCTTCTTCTGAACAGGAAGTAAAAAATGTAATTATCATTAAACTCAATAATGTAATAAGCTTTTTGGTTGATTTCATTTTTGTTACTTTTTAGATTTATGAATTAGTGAAATCAGAATTAAAAAAGTTAACATTTTAAATACAGCTATAAGTAAAATAAATTTTTAATAGATTTTTAATAAATATTATCAATAGCTTTTATATTTTTGTCAGAAGTCTGAAACTACAAAATTAAACTAGAAATAGAAATATGACCATTACACAATTGAAATACGTGCTAGCTGTAGCAGAGCATCAGAATTTTACCAAAGCCGCAGAAAAAACTTTTGTTACTCAGCCTACATTAAGTATGCAAATCCAAAAACTAGAAGAGGAATTAGATATATTAATTTTTGATAGAAGTAAAAAACCAATTGCACTTACTGAAGTTGGTAATAAACTAGTACAGCAAGCTAGGAATATTGTAAATGAAAGTGAACGCATACAAGATATTGTGGATCAACAGAAAGGGTTCATTGGTGGAGAGTTCAAGTTAGGAGTTATCCCAACTGTGATGCCAACACTCTTACCTATGTTCTTAAACAATTTCATTAAAAAATATCCAAAAGTAAAACTTAAAATAGAAGAGCTTAACACCGAATCTATTATCGAACGTCTACTTGATGGTCATCTAGATGCAGCAATTGCAGCTACTCCACTAGAGAATGAAAATATAAAAGAAAGAGTATTGTATTATGAACCTTTTGTAGGATACATTCCTCCTAGCCATAGATTAAACCAACAGAGAAAAATCGATATCTCAGACTTAGATATTGACGATATGCTGCTCTTAGAGGACGGTCATTGTTTTAGAGATGGAATTATTAATCTATGTAAAACTCAAAAAAGCTACGAAGAAGATCATTTTCAATTAGAAAGTGGAAGTTTTGAGACATTAGTAAAACTTGCCAATGAAGGTTTAGGAATGACACTTCTTCCTTATTTACATACTTTAGATATAAAAGATAATGAAAAGAATAATCTACATTATTTTAATGAACCTTCTCCTGCTAGAGAAGTAAGTCTTATTTTTAATAAAAGCGAATTAAAAATGCAAATTATAGAAGCTTTGCATTCAACCATAAGTGGAGTTGTCAAAGGAGCTATTGCTTTTCAGAATGTACAAATCATCAGTCCTATTACAAAAATAAAAAGCGACTAAAAAGTCGCTTTTTTGATTATTGTTTTAAATAGATTAAACAAGATTGTAATTCTGGTTGTTTAACTGTTAAAGATTGAATCCAAATTTTAAGTTCTTCAATCTCGTGTGGAAGTAGTCTGTTTAGTGCTTTTAGAACTTCCTTTGTAAAAAGATTAACATCAAAACTTACTTTTCTAAGTACCGTCTTAGTGTAATCAAACATTGCTCTAGCCATAAATTAATAGGGGTTAAAAATGTTAAAATTAAACAAGTAATTTGTAGGAATAGGCTTACATTTTTAAAGTTTGTTCATACTAATATATGTAAATAAAACCATAAAAGATGTTTTTTAGCCCTTATTTAACATTATTAAAAATTATTATCGCCATCCAAAAGATCTCCTAAACCTCCTAAAATACTACCTTCACCTCTACTTTTCCCTCCTCCTCTTGGTGCTAATGCCAAAACTCGATTCGCTAATCTACTAAAAGGTAAAGATTGCACGTAAACTACTCCAGGACCAGTTAAGGTTGCAAAGAATAAACCTTCTCCTCCAAAAATTGTATTTTTAATACCTCCTACAAATTCGATATCGTAATTAATTCCTTTAGAAAATCCGATAATACAACCAGTATCAATCTTAAGTTTTTCTCCTGGCTGTAATTCTTTTCTGGCTGTTGTTCCTCCTGCATGTACAAACGCCATTCCATCACCTTCTAACTTTTGCATAATAAATCCTTCTCCTCCAAATAACCCTCTACCCAATTTTCTGGAAAACTCTATTCCAACTGAAACTCCTTTTGCAGCACAAAGAAAAGCATCTTTTTGGCAAACAAATTTACCGCCATACTGAGTTAAATCTACCGCAATAATCTTACCTGGATATGGTGATGCAAAACTTACTTTCTTCTTACCTATGGCTTGATTATAAAAAGCAGTCATAAACAAACTCTCTCCTGTAAGCAATCTTTTTCCTGCTCCAAAGATTTTACCCATAACTCCTTTGTCCTTTTGTGACCCATCACCAAAGATTGTATCCATCTGTATACCATCATCCATCATCATAAAACTTCCTGCTTCTGCAATAACGCCTTCTTGCGGATCTAATTCGATCTCTACATACTGCATTTCTTCTCCAATAATGTCGTAGTCAATTTCGTGTGCTGTCATAATTTATACTATATAATATTTTATTGATTAATGAATATTTATTTTATTAGTGAGCAATTTATCAGAAGTGTTACAATGTTCATCTGTTTTCATATCTATTTTTAATTTTTGACTTTCAATGTCCATTCAAAATTAAAAGTCGATACCTCAACTCCCTCTCTATTTACTCCCACTGATTTCATCCAAACAGTTTGCCCTTCTCCTGTATCTATGGCTTTTTTAATTGCTTCCTCCACTAATTTACCATCGTGGCACACAAAAGTGATTCTTCCAGTAGCTTTTTTCGTAAAGGTAGCATTGTTATTAGCCACAAGCATAGATATCTTTTTGCCACTATCCCTGATATAACCTGTTACCATAGCTCCTGTTGTTAATTCGGCTGCCATCCCTTGCACTGCCCAAAACATAGAGTTAAAAGGATTCTGGTTAATCCACCTGTGTTTTACTGTCACCGTACAGCTAGTATTATCTATTTTTTTCATTCTTATCCCACATAACCATGCTGATGGCAACTTCAATAATAAAAAGAAATTAAGTTTTCTTGGTGTAATATTCATAGTACTTGTTTTACAGATACAATATAGATAAAACTATGGTTGGGAAAAACTATTAAAAATCTTAAATTTATGTTAAATTATGGTACTATGTTTTGCATAATACCTTTTTTTAACCATATATTTGCATAAGAAACTATTATATCAATCAAAAAATGAGCACTAATAATCACAAAACTATCGCAACATTTATGCATCTAGGGATATTTTCCAGATACATAATTCCTTTCGGTAATTACATTGTACCTATTCTATTATGGACGGTGAATAAGGATAAATCAGACTTTATAGACAGACACGGTAAAGAAGCTATCAATTTTCAATTAAGTATTCTTTTGTATACAGTTATTTTAGGAATGTTCTCGGTACCATTTTTTATTTTTAATGTATTTGGAGATGCGTCCTTTTATGATATAGTCAATTTTAATGATCTTCATATCAATCTTTCTAATCCCGGAGGATTTAGAACATTAATTGGAGCATCATTTATTGGGATTATTGCGCTAGTAGGATTCTTTTTAGAGTTAGTATTTATTATTACTGCAGCAATAAAAGCTAATAAAGGAGAAGAATACAGATATCCTTTAACCATAAGATTTATAAAATAAATGAAACGATCTATTAACATATCATATATATTAATCACTGGTTTGGCCGTTGTGTTATCCTTCTTCTTTCACGAGTTGGCACACTTCTTTGCAGGTAAACTATTAGGGTATGATATGGGAATGACACTTAATTCAGCTTTCTTATTAGATGGAGAATACAAAACTGTTTGGCACAATCAATTAGTAAGTGCAGCTGGTCCAATATTCACAATCATAGTTTCATTTATATTCTTTTATATCATTAGAAAAACAAATAATAGGTACTGGTATCCATTTTTATTCTTTGGCTTTTATATGAGATCAATGGCAATGTTTATTTCGGTTATAGAACCAAATGACGAAGCCAGAATAAGTGCCTGGTTAGGTCTTGGAAACTGGATATTACCATTAACAGTATGTTTCACCTTATTATTTCTAGTAATCAAAACATCAAAAGAACAGAGATATACGATAAAATTTAACCTAATCAATTATCTTTTAGCATCAGTTTTTGTGACTGGTGTAGTATTTTCTGATCAATATTTTTTTAAATAACATCATCAATCAAAAAATCAATCAAAAAATGAACAGTTTAATTTTAAAAAAATCAGCTTTATGAAGATCGAAAACACGAAAGCGCAAATGCGCAAAGGTGTTCTAGAATACTGTATACTTTCTATCCTTAAGGACGATGACGCTTATGTAGCAGAAATTCTAGGAACCCTTAAAGATGCAAAGATGCTAGTAGTGGAAGGCACAATATATCCCTTACTTACTAGACTTAAGAACGCAGGATTACTTAGCTATCGCTGGGAAGAATCCACATCAGGACCGCCACGTAAATATTACGGACTAACAGAAACCGGACAATTATTTCTAAAAGAACTAAACATCACTTGGGACGAATTACGAAATGCAGTAAATCTCGTAACTAAAAACAAAAAAGAAGCAAAATGAACAAGACAGTAAATATAAATTTAGCAGGCATATTTTTTCATATCGATGAAAACGCTTATCTAAAGTTACAGCGCTATCTCGATGCTATAAAACGTTCATTTACGGATTCGCAAGGAAGAGACGAGATTATAGCTGATATCGAAGCTCGTATCGCAGAGCTTTTTAGTGAAAAAATTAAAGACGAAAGACAAGTTATCGGAGCAAAAGAAGTTGACGAAGTTATAGAAGTAATGGGTCAACCTGAGGATTACCGATTGGATGAAGAAATTTTTGAAGATGAACCAACATCTTCTTATCGAAGACCAACCGCATCTAAGCAACTATTCAGAGATACTTCTAATTCCTATGTGGGAGGTGTAAGTTCAGGATTAGGGCATTATTTAGGTATAGACGCCATATGGTTACGCTTAGCTTGGATTATTTTAACTTTAGCTTCAAGTGGTTTTTTTCTACTACTTTACATCGTATTATGGATTGTAATACCAGAAGCCAAAACCACTGCGGATGAGCTAGCTATGCGGGGAAAGCCTATAAATATCAGTAACATAGAAAGAAAAGTGAAAGAAGGATTTAATGATGTTGCTGATAAAGTTAAAGATGTAGATTATCAAAAATATAGTGATAAAGTAAAAAGTAGCTCAACCACTTTTTTTGATACACTTGGGGATGTACTGCTTGCAATATTAAAAGTTTTTGTAAAGTTTGTAGGAGTGATTCTTATACTGGTTGCTGGTATTTCTCTGATCAGCATATTCGTAGGATTATTTACTTTAGGAACCTTTGGGTTTATGGATACCCCTTGGGTAGAATACTTCGAGGTTGGTAATCACCCTGATGTACCTTTATGGTTATTATCATTATTATTCTTTTTTGTAATCGGAATACCATTTTTCTTCCTTTTTATTTTGGGACTAAAAATTCTGATTAGTAATTTAAAATCTATTGGTACTCCTGCAAAACTAGGATTATTAGGAATTTGGCTACTTTCATTAATCGGACTTGGAATTATAGGGGTTCGTCAAGCCACACAAGAAGCTTTTGATGCAGAAGTAATTAGTACTGAAGAATTATTACCAATTACTAATAATGATACCTTAAATATAAAAATGGTAGGTAACAATAGGTATGTAAGAAGCCTATATCATAGAAATAATTACAAAATTAAAAGAGACCCACAAGGTAATAGAGTAATTGTACTACAAGATATAGAACTATATCTGAAGGCTTCTAAAAGAGATTCTGTAGTAGGTATTTCTATAGAAAAAAAAGCAGAAGGTAGTTCTTATGATGAATCTAGAGAGCGAGCAGAAGAAATTAGATATGCTTATGAAATAGAAGGTAACACACTATTATTAGATGGTTATGCAATTACAGATTATGCAAACAAATACAGAGATCAAGAAGTTAAAATAATTTTGACTTTACCTGAAGGGATAACTGTATTAGCGGATGATAACACTTCTAGATACAATAATTCCTGGAAGTATGAGGATTATATCACTATCGATAAAAAAGAAGGAAAGTATTTGAAATTAGTTAATGGCAAATTCGAATGTGATGATTGTAAAGAGGAAAGTGAATGGAAATACAATGAATGGAAAGATGAAGACGGTGATGTAAAAATCAACATCAACTCTGACGATGATAATACCAATCTCAAAATTGATGAAGATGGAGTGCAACTTAAAAGCGAAGAAGTAGACATTAAAATAGACGAGAACGGAATCAAAATCAAAACCGAAAATTAACAATCAAAAACGAACAGTTTAACAACTTAAAACATCAACATTATGAATACACTAGCCAAAATTTTAGTAACCTTATGCTTAGCCGCTTTTTGTTGCTCTTGCAATATTGCTTTCAATGGAGTAAAAGGAGAAGGAGAAGTAATTCGAAAAGAAAAAACAATCAATGAGAACTTTGATGCTATTAAAGCAAGTAGAGGGTTAGATGTTATACTTGTAAATAGTGATGATAGAAAAGTAATTATTGAAGCAAATGAGAACCTGCACGAACACATTGAAGTATATGTAAAAGGAGATGTTCTCTATATAACTTCAGATGAAAACATTTACATGGCAGATGAAAAAAGTATTTATGTATCATACGGCGAAATAAGTAGAATATCTTCCACTAGTGGTGCCAACTTAACGTCAGAAGAGTCGGTAATGCTAAAAGATCTTACCATAAGTGCTACCAGCGGCTCTAATATTAAACTACGAGTAAAGGCAGAAACATTAAACACTTCTGCTACAAGCGGAGCTATTATGAATTTATCAGGTAAAGTAAATAACCACAAAGCTAGTGCTACTAGTGGTGCAAATATAAGAGCTGATGACTTGTTAAGTTTAATAACAGAAGCCAAAGCGACTAGTGGATCAAATATAAGAATTCATGCTAAGGATCAATTTACAGGAAAAGCTACCAGTGGTGCTAATGTTATCTATTATGGAAACCCTGAAAAGGTATCCGAAGATGATAATTCAGGAGGGAATGTAAGAAGACATTAATACCAACACCCTAACCAATCTATAAACCAACCAAAACAAAACTGTCTGGAGAGTACGGAACTAATCAACCAAATAATTATAGACTCTTCAGATAGTTTTTCACTCTTAATCCTTCAAAAAATGATCACTCAAAAAGTGTTAAACAACAAAATACCTTTTATAATTGTTGTAACTTCTTTAGTTACATTTCATGTTCTTTGGGAATATTTTAGCGGAGGTGTTACCACTCATCATCTATTAGCTAGAGAAGACTTACCCGGTATATCTAACTGGTGGGGGTTATTAACCATCCCTTTATTAAGCTGGATTTTACTTTCATTAGGCAAATGGCAACATTATAAAAACAAACAAATTTACAGCTTATCAAAAATCACAACTGGTTTTATTAGCAGTTTGATTTTCGGCATTCTAATGTCACTCTTATGGGAGTTTAGATTAGAAAATATTTTACAATATGCTATATGGTTGCCCCTTATCATTGCGCTATTCATTCCTATTCACCTTGCTGGAAATTTATTAGGTTTTATTCTTGGGTTAACATATACTTTTGGAGGAATTTTACCAATCGGTATAGGATGTGTTTTAACAATATTATCATTTATAATATGGACGATTTTTAGAAAAGGAATTCCTTTAATATTTCAAAAACTTAAAAAAAAATAATAATCAATCATCATCAACCAAAAAACGAATAATGAGAATCCAAACCATTTTATCAAAAGCAATAATTTGCACTTTTATCCTAATGTTTTCATCGGGAACATTACTAAATGCCCAATCTAATACTCCTAATTTAGAAGAGACTATTCTTAATCTGGATAAACAATTCTGGAAAGCATATAATACCTGTAATGCTGAGAGTTTTAAAAATTTCCTTACTGAAGACTTAGAATTTTATCACGATAAAGGAGGATTAACTGAAGGCTTAGATCATTTACTAAAAACAGTAAGAAATAGTTTGTGTGCTCCCCAAAATCCAAGATTAAGAAGAGAAGTTGTAGCAGGAACTTTAGAGGTACATCCTTTAAATAATTATGGAGCAATTCTTTCTGGCGAACACGTTTTCTACATCACAGAGAAAGGTAAAGAAGAAAAATTGATCGAAAAAGCCAAATTTACTCATGTGTGGCAACATAAAGATAATACCTGGAAAATGTCTCGTGTACTTAGTTATGACCACCAGCCTACATCAGAGAACGCTGCCAAAAAAGAAATTAAACTTTCTGATGATATACTTGCTACATTTGTAGGTCAGTATAAAGCTCCAAAAACTGGTTTAGTCAACATTTCTGTGAAAGGAAAAAACCTTCAGATGAATGCAGGCAAAATGCAATTGAAAATGCATCCGCAATCAGAAACTCTATTTTTTGCGAAAGAAATGCCTCTCACCTTTGAATTTATTCAAAACCAAAAAGGAAAGGTGCTCAAATTTATTGTTCGAGAAAATGGTAAGATTGTAGAAGAAGCTAAAAGAATGTAAAAACCATTAATAATACTACTTAACTTACAAATAGCTATCCAAAAAAATAGATCTCTTTAATTTGAAGATCTATTTTTTATTATTTAAAATTAAATGTAACGTCTACACTATCAAGCAGTCATTTATATTTGTAAAACAAATTTGACGTTATACATACTTAAATGCAGAAAAAACTGTTTAAAAAATAAAACTTTACTTAACATGAGAACATTCCTTATATTACTATTTTCGATTTTCATTTTAGGAAACTTAAACGCACAGAAAGAAAAAGTTAAGGGTAATAAAATTGTAATGACCGAAGAAAAAATTATCGACGGATTTCACACCATAGATTTATATGATAATTTCGAAGTTTCTCTTGATGAAGATAGTGATCATATGATCAGGATTGAAGCCGATAGTAATCTCCAAGAGCATATTGATGTTAGTATTAAGGATAGTATTCTTACTATAAAATCCACTAAAGATCTAAGACGCGCAAAAGCTTTAAATATTCGAATCCTATACGCTTCAGAATTAAAAAAGATAATTATAAATGATAAGATAGATGCAAAATCTCTATCAGCTATTAAGTCTGGAAATCTAGATATTGAAACTAACGGAGAAGCCGAAGCCTTTTTTACCGTAGAATCTGGTAAACTAAATAGCGTTTCTAACGGAAAATCAACTTTAGATGTACACGTCAATGCAACTGAAGTTTCTTATCAAGTCAATGAAAATTCAGAATTAAAAGGAATTGTTACTGCAGACAGCCTTAAAGTCGATTTATATCAAAAAGGATCCGCCAAATTAGAAGGTGAAATAAAGTCACTATTAGTTAGAGCAGATAGTGATACTGATTTTTATGGCGAAAAACTTTCTAGTGTGAAAACAAAATTAATTGCAGAAGGCACCTCTGATTGCTACCTTTTAGTCAATGAAGAAATCAATATAGAAGCTATAGACAAGGCTGAAATCTATGTATTAGGAGAAGCTAAAATCAATCTTACCAAATTCGAAAATGAAGTTACTTTATACAAAAAGAAAATAGATTACTCTCCTAGCCTCCTTAAGCAGCTGAAGTAAAAAACAATTTCATTCATATCAAATACTAAAACCTCCCCCCTGTCATAAAATCAAAAACATGGTGGTTTTCAGGGGTTCTTTTCTATAGAATATAGGGATGTAAAAGATAGCATTATGTTCTACTTTTGATAAAAAAGTAAGGAAAAAATTGTAGGTGAATAGATTCATAAAATCTAAAAAAGACCTATATGAAGATGCTATCTAATACATATTTGATGATTATACTATGGTCCATCATTTCATCTTGTTTCCGAAAAACAGTTTTTTCAAATTACAAGCTCTCCCCTGGTGATGCAGCTATAAACTTAGGCCGGAATTTAAGAACTTATTCGAGTATTCCACCTCATAACATTACCATCGGTTCATTCATACCAAATAACGGATTCCTAAGATTGTTGTCAAAACCATCTGAATTTATATCATCAGTTTTAAAGAAAATCAAATACAAGTCAATACTGTCACTTATATGAATAAACATAAATTTTAGAAGGAAGATGTAACCTGAACAAAATACTTAAAACACACAAATAATTAATAAATCTTAATCAAAAATGGCACTACAGTCTAATGTTAAAATATACGTTGGTAGTACTCCTATAGATGCTTTTAAAGATCTAAAACTATATCAAGAAATTGATGCGCATCAGACCTTAGAGATAACCTGCAGAACGGATGTATTAGAAAATATCTCAGATAAGAATAATGATGAAAGCAATGATTTTCTAGGACAGACCATTACGCTAATGATTTCTTCATTAGATACTATAAATATATATAAAGAACTAAAGTTTAAAGGTGTCGTAACCGAAGTTAAAACGACAAATGGTTTTCACCGGCAGATGGGAGATTCAATCCTAATTAAAGCAAAAAGCAACTCCATACTCACAGATGATGGCCCTCATTATGCTTCTTATAGTGATGCGGATTTAGGCTCAATACTTAGTGATGTTTTTCAAAAATATGATCGGTCTAAACTTACTACCGAGATCAATCCTAAATTTAATGACAACTTACATTATTGTGTACAACAGGGAGAAAGCAGTTTTGAGTATGCAAGCAGACTTGCTACTCAATATGGAGAGTGGTTTTATTATGATGGAGAAAGCCTAATATTCGGAAAACCAAAAAACACTGATGAAGTGTCTCTTACATATGGATTCGACTTACAAGAATTTTCCAGAAGCATAAATCCTATGTCTAATAGTTATTCTTTTTTTACTAATGATTATATAAATGATGAAAAGCACGAAATAACAACTAAAGAAATTAGTAGTTCCATAAATGGATATAACGGTTTTGCCTCTCAAAAAAGTGAGGAAATGTATCCTCATAAAACTAATATTTTTCTTAGCACTTATGATGATCCACAAACCAAACAACGCCTTAATACATTAGTAGAAAAACAAAAAAAGGCAGAAGAAATCAAACAAGTAACGGTCACTGGAACTAGTGATAACCCAGGCGTAAGCTTAGGAAAAGTTGTAAATATAAAACAAGCCGGAAGTAGTCAAGGTAAATTTCGTATTACTAAAATTAAACATAGTGCTACAGAAAACGGCAAATACATTAATCATTTTGAAGGAACATCTGTAGAACAAGATGTTTACCCTAAAACCAACATTCTAATTCATCCTAAAAGTGAAACACAGGTAGCTACGGTTACGGATAATATAGATCCTGAGGGTATCAGCAGAATAAAAGTACAATTTTACTGGCAAAAACCCTTAGGAGAACACACGCCATGGTTACGTGTGATGACACCTCATTCAGGAGGTGAGAAAGGTTTTCATTTCATTCCGGAAATTGGTGAAGAAGTACTTATAGGCTTTGAAGGAGGAAATGCTGAAAGACCATATGTTATGGGCACACTCTATAACGGAAGTGCAAAGTCTGCAGGATGGAAAACCAATAATAATGATATTAAAGCGATTCGAACAAGAAGCGGTCACACCATAGAATTGAACGATGCAGAAGGAAAAGAATTCATCACTATCATTGATCAAAATGCCAATACAATTCATATCGATACTGCCAATAATAATATCACTATTACTGCTATTGAAAAAATGACCTTGAACTCAAAGAACTTTGAAATGAATGTTCAGGAAGATGCTAAGTTTAATATAGGTAACAATACTGTTATGAAAACCGGAATGAGTCACGAAACCTCATCCCGTAGCCATACAAATACAGTGGAAGATAAAATGACAACTTCAGTAGGAGGAGAATTAGTACAAAATAGTGGAAATGCTGAAATTCAAAGTAAACAAAATATGAAAATAGCTTGTGGCGCAACAGCATCTTTCCAAGGTGGTGGTAATGTAAAAATTAGTAAAGGATAATAATTCTTTTCATAATCTAAGAACACATAAAATGATACAAACCAAATATACATTTATAACAGAAGAAGCAAAATTAAGCTTACCACTACAAGGAGAAAAGAATTATATCCTAGAAAACTCTTTTCCTATAAATTATTCTAGAAATATCATAGGTTCTTGTAAAAGAGAAGTGTCATTGAAGACAAACTCTAATGAAGATCAACCTTATATTCGTTTTGTATATATAAAAGTAAAGAATATTCATCTAAAGTTTTCTGATGGATCTTATGCAATGCAAGATATTCTTAAGAAAATAACTTCTATTTATAATAAGCTTAATCTTAGAGTTTCGTACATAGGAAAAATTATGGCAATTGACAACATCTCTGAACTACAAGAAATTTGGAAGGATACAAAAGAATACATAGAAAGTAAATATAGAGGTAAACAGGTTCAGCAATTAATCGATAAAACAAATGAAATCTTAAACTCAGAAAAAACACTGATAGAAGAAATCTCTTTATATCAAAACTTTGGAGCATTATTAAAACCTTTATACCATCAATATAATACAAGCCAGAGTCAATCTTCATCCCAAGGATTGAATACAAGATATGGGAAAATTGTTGCTAAGGAAGAAGTATCATTACAACCTTCTAGGGATACAAAAAAAATTGAACTAAAAATCAACGCCAATTATCCTGAAAATGAAGAATATCTAAATGTTGATGGGACATATAATTTTATGAATCAAACTAATGCTTGGTTACATAATGCTACCATTCATATTATAGAAAAATACGGGAGACAAGAATACAAAAGCAAAATCACTGTAATTCAAATATAAAACTATGGCTGGAGAATTTGTGATTAACGGAGCCACCCTAAAATGCCCTCTATGCTCTAGCAGTGGAAAATTAATGGTATCTCATGCTCAGGTACAAATGCAAGATACACAGTGGGCAACGGATGCAGACAAAGGTAAAGCAAATCTTGTATTTGGTGGAGTATGTAAAAAATGGAGAAAAAGCCCTCCTCCTTGTGCCAGTGTAATTGCTCCTACAAAATGGAAACGAACAGCAGATAGTGTAGCTGTAGATGGCCGATTAGCCCTTTTAAGTGGATCAACAATTAAATGTGCTACAGGAGGTGTACCTATATCTATTACTAACACTGCACAAATCGATATCCCAACAGATTTACCTGATATAGAAGAAAATGAGGAAGAAGTCCTAGAAGAAAATACCCCCCCTTGGATGCCAATAGCAAAAGGAGAGATGGGAGTAGAAGAAGTAATCGGTGACAGTCATAATCCAAGAGTGATCGAATATCATGATGCAGCTGGTTATAACTCTTCTTTAATGGGAAGAGAAATATCTGATGATAAAAGAGATCCATGGTGTGGATCCTTCGTTTATTGGTGTTTAAAACAATCAGGAATTCCAGAAAATCTTTTGAGTAATACTGGTTACAGAGCCTATTCTTGGGAAAGTTGGGGAAAAGGGGTTAGTGAACCTGGATATGGTGCCATTGTTGTTTTAAATTATAGCCATGTAGGATTTGTAGCAGGAAAAAAAGGAAATAGTCTAGTTGTTTTAGGAGGTAACCAAAAAGGAGGTGATAATACAACAAATGGTAAAGTATGTTATACCATAGCTGATCCGGCCAATGTAAAAGCATACAGATATCCGTCTGATTATGAAGTAACAGAAAATCATTATGAACTTGAAGAAATTGACACAAATGCTGATGCTGATGATTATGATTCCAGTCATTCATAGCTGTGCAAAAAAAAATAAAATAATTGCCATTAGCAATCATAAAAAAGCGATAGATAATCAAAATAGTCTTTGTGATGATAGGATATCAAAAGGATCTTTTAATGTGCTATGCAAGAAATGGCAATCGAACACTATTGTCTTATCTAAGTCCACATATTCGCAAGGTGAAAAATTGTTTGTTGAAATATTTCCAGGTAACAATCAATATAATAATATTCTTATCCATACAGATAGCATAACCAATTGTCCTGTAGACTTTTTTATCGAATATCTTGATAATTCTTTTGAACTAACAGATTTGGATAATAACGGAATAGAGGAAATTACGTTTGTATACCAAAAAGCCTGTAGAGGTGGTATTGAACCAGCTGATTTAAGGCTTATAAAAATAGAAGGAGATGATATATATACTATTTACGGCAAAAGGATTTTAGCTATGGATGCAAAACAACATGACTTCCAGAAAAAAAGAGATAATTATACGGTAAGCAAAAAATTTGCAAAAGCTCCACAAGTCTTTCTAAATCATTCAAAAAAGAAATGGGAAGAATTTTTAATCGAACACTAACTATCCAAAAAGACTTATAATGGCGACCGAAACACAAGAATCTACGACAACAACATCTGAGTCAGAATCTCCTGCTCACGGTGCTAATATGACTACAATTTGTACTAATGAAGCTGAAGAACTTAATATCAATTTAACTGGAGAAATTAGATTACATTTCCTAAGATACGGGTTATTACCAAAACATAATAAAGAGGATTGGACCGTGGTATCATCAAAAGGTGTTACAGATGGTGATGATTTTATTGAGCTTACGGAAAAAGCTCAATACATAAGCGAAATAGATGCTATCAACCTTGAACATTTTGAAATAATTAGAACTACTTTGCACTCTGGATATCTTTATATCATAGACGAAAATGCACAGACTATTCCTGATATGAAGGATATTTACCACGAATATCAAATCGATATTAACGGACAATATAAATGGGTAAAATATAAGGACGGTAATATTGGACAGGACATTAGAACACCAGAAGAGAATATCGAACATTCAAAAGAGTTTACTGAAATCAATGAACATACAGGAAAACCTTATCATAAATGGATTTGTTTTAGTCAGGTGCAGTGGTCGTGGGAGTATCTTCAAGATATGATTAGCAAAAAGGAACTTCGTGAACAAAGAATGATCGAAATTCATTTACAGCCTTTCGAGGGAGATTCTCCCAGCTCTAGCATGTCCTATCCAAATGCTTTGCCATACTCTGATATCCAGATTGCACATAGTCACCATAAAGAAAGCTGTTCTTCTTGGATACAAAATATACTAGAAACCATAGACTCTTATCAGCAACCTCCACCGGGGCATACTCAAGCTCCTCATAAAAAAAGAGATCTTTTCATTACACTACCTGATCCTATTGGTTGTCTTTTTGATGTTACCATGGCAACTGCAACAGAAATTGCTAACCTAAGAGCAAACATTGAAGCGATGCGTACTGGAAGAGATCCTGATATGCTAACATATAAAATGCTTAACTATCAGGAACAGGATCCCTACAGTGACGAAGAACTTAAACGTATCGATATGTTCACGCTAGCCCAAACGAGTTATCATCTTATATTTAATGATAATGAGACGAGAGAAAAGTTTGGTGATAGTTATACATATATAATTAAAGGGTATAGAGGTCAAGAAGATAGAATTGGCTTACAAGAACAAAGAGGTGCCGATAAAGAAAAACTTGAGAACGTACTTGGTGTCATTGAGCGTCAAGAGCAGAGAAATTTAATAAGAAGACTTCAGAATGACTTGTATCTATTCATAAGCCACGATTATTATCGTAATGGAAATTGTTTTCTAGATCACTTAGCAGGAACTCCAATTAATCTTCTGGACGGTGTTTTAACTAGTAATCACCCATTCGAGATTTTAGTGCTGAATCCAAGAGACATTGACAGACATCTTGACCTTCGAAATGCTTTTTCTGAAGAAGAAGATATGCATTTGTCTTTCATTAATCTTATTAGTCAACTATTAGAAAGTGAAGAGGATGATAATGTTTACAGGATTAATAATGAAAAAATTGAGTTTATAGAGGATGTACTTTTAGAAAATTGGGAAGATATATCTAATAAATTGGCTGGTTTACTAAGTAGTGTTTTAGGTATATATTCTTCGGAGAACTTAATGAAAAATAATAGAAGTGGGATTACTTCTAATATAGAAGCCAAGTTCACTAATGTTAGGGTATCGACAAAAGGAAGTGGTGGTAGTGTAGTTGTAGCGGATTTTCAAGAACAGAGTTTACAAGAGGCATTGAGGAGAGAAGCAATTACTAGAAATGTCTCAAGAATAGAGATTGATCAAATAGGTGCTGATGGTAAAGGCACAATAGCTACCTATGAATATAGGGGAACAAAGCTATTGAGAAGGTTAGTAGTCGATGGGGATAATCTCAATATTTCAAGAACAATACGTGGTGTTGGCACTGTAGCTTCAATAAATGTATTAACTCTTAATCATACAAGCGTTTGGGCCAATCGTATAGTAAATAGCCCAGCTTTTAGTGGTCCTTTGGCATTATTACAAATTTTTAATTGGTCAAATGTTAATAAAGCTTACCAAGAAGATCCTAGTGCATTCAATACTGTTTCCTGGATAGGTACTACAGCAGATCTAGCTGCTGCGACTTTTCAATTTACTAGTCACATAGTTAGACAAGAAGCCCTGAAAACTACACTAGGTAATGTTTCAGCAATAACTGGTGTTATTGGAGGAGGGATTACCGCTATGACATCATTCTGGAATTCAGGTTATAGTTTTCAAGGTGGTGATAATGATGCAGGGTTAGCTTTTGCTGGTGCAGGCGTCGCTTTTGCCATGTCAACTGGTGCAGCAGCATTATCAACAGGGATTATCTCTGTTGGAGCAGGTCTTGTATGGGCTGGACCAGCTGCTTGGATTACTGGTGCTTTAGCATTTGGATTGTATACTTTAGCTCTTTATTTAAGCGATAGCGAACTTGAAACATTTTTCAAAAACTACTCTTTTGGAAACCACGTAGAGATTGCATTAAACGGAAGAAAAGCGTGGGAGTATAACCAAGATTTGTATCAAGCTAGAATGACGGAAATAGCATTACATAACGAGGATCACCCGGTCTTTGATGAAGAAATAGGTTCAAATAGAAGAGAAAGAGAACAATTCAATAGACAACTAAATAATCTAAGAAATAACAATAATATTTCAAACTTAGAAAATAGAAGAACTAGATTTCAAGATGCGTATTTTAGAAATTTACAAGGTTTTGGTGATGAATTAGCAATGTTAGTTAATTTAATTACCCTTAACCAAATAACATTAAAACCTCTTAACACTGGAAATTCATTACAGGATCTGCTAATACCTGATACAAGTTTTCCAAGAGTAGATAGTAGACTTTCTTTCACAACACAATATATGGCATCTATAACTTTTGCAAAAATGTTGAGGAATCGAAATCAAATCGATTATAAAATATTGCTCGGGCCTAATAATGGTAGAAAAAATAACCAAGAAATATCAGTAACTCTAAATACACCTATAAATATAATTCCTAAGGAAGAAAATTCTGTGACTGCAGATATTTCATTTACGATATCTGATAGAGCTATACAAATGATAGGATCAGAGCAGTGGCATTTGTTGTTCTTGTTTAGAATAGATCTTGGTAATGGTATATACTTCCCAAGGAGTTTCAGTTTTGATCAAGGTCAAGAAAAATACATTTTTACTACAATTCCAGTTTCAAATTCTATTGGTTACAATAGCTCTAATATGCATGACCTTGTCTTAAATCAAAATGACTCAAAACTTAAAGTAAACACATATTCAAATATTCAAGCAGGAAGGTTTTAAATGCTAGACCATTATATTATTGGTAAGATGATAGATAAGTAAATCTATATATAAGCTACTCCACCAATCCCATCTTAATCGCATATTTAGCCAAACCAACCACGTTTTTCACATTGAGTTTAGAGATCAAGCTTGTACGATATCCTTCTATAGTATATTTACTTAAAAAGAGTTCGTCTGCAATTTCTTGAGTAGTATATTCTTTGGCTATAAGTTGTAAAATCTCTTTTTCTCTTTTAGTTAATTTTATTGCAACTTCTTCCTTTTGATTAAAAACACTCTCAGTGTATGCTTTTTTTACACTCTCTGCAAAATATTTATTTCCGTTTAGAATGGTTTCAATTGCCAATAACAATTCATTTTTTGGAGCATTCTTTGGCACATAACCATCTAGCCCATCTTGGGTAAGTGTCAAAATTTTTTGTGGTTCAAACAACATACTAATGACCAAGGTTTTGACCTTAGGATATGTCTTTTTTATATATGTATTGAGCGACACACCATCCATTTTAGGCATATTAATATCTAAAATAACTAGATCTATTCCTTCTTTATGATTAATGTCTAAATATTTTTTTACATCTTCCCCATTATTAGCATTATAGACTATCTGATAATCAGATTCATGACTAATAATACTCAATAACCCATCCAAAAACATTTTGTGGTCATCAACAACAATTAATTTGTATCTATCCTTTATCATTATCTTCTGTTGGGATTTTAATTCTAATTGCTGTACCTCTATTTATTGCCGAATCTATATCTATTCTTGCACGTAATACAGATAGACGATCTCTTACATTTTGCAATCCAATTCCATCGGCTACTTTTTGGGTATCAAATCCTATACCATCATCTTCAAAAATAATCTCTACTGTATCCTTATATGCATTTAGGCATACTTCTATTACTTTAGCTCTTGCATGTTTCAATGCATTAGTCAACAATTCTTGTATAATTTTAAAAATTTCTACTTTATGTTTTTCATCAATCTGATCAACTTTATCTATAGGGTAAGGAACAAACGTAATATCCGGCTCTGTAACCTTTTCAATTGTATGAATGTAATCACCTACAAACTTAGTAAATGAAGTATTGTTAAGTCCCTTAGGAGTTAGGTTATGTGATATTTCTCTTACTTGTTCATAAACCTCATCTATCTGATCGACTATGTCATCTTCCTTTCCTTTATCCTTCCCTGGATTCATCAATTGTAACTTAATTGCTGCTAGGTTTCCTCCTACACTATCATGTAATTCTCTGGCGATACGACCTCTTTCTTCGTTCTGAGCAATTGTATAGGTATTAGCAAGTTTAAGCTCTTGTCCTTTAAGAATCGCATTAATTTTTTGTTTATGAGATTCTTCTTTTTGAAGATTATATTTATTCTTTACTTTTAATTTCTGGTAGTAAACAATTAATAATGCTACTATAGGAATTAGAATGATTATAAACCCGATAACAAACGATTGCTTTAATAATCGTTGTTTACTAATCTCCCCATCTTTTAGCAACTGATCTTCTTTTAAAACCAGAATTTCTTTTTCTTTTTCGGCAGTCTCATATTTAACCTCTAATTCTGTAATTTCCTTACGCTGTTTTCTGTTATTAATGGAGTCCTTAAGCTTATGAAATTCCACAAGAGCTGTATTAGCTAACTTATGTTTATCAGCATTGGTATAAACTGTAGCTAGGTTTTCATAAATGTTTTTCTGTATAGCAAGCTCGTCAATTTCTACAGCCTTTGGTAATGCTTCCGTAAGCATTGTAATAGCTTTCTTAGAATTGCCCAAAGCATCTATAACTAAAGCTTCATGAGCTATAGCATTGATACTTTTATCCTTAAATCCGTATGCATCTGCAATACTTCTACTTTTTTCATAATATTCAATTGCCTCATTATATTTCTTGTTTTCAAATAAAACTGATCCAATATTTAAAGAAAGCGTTGCTGATACTTTTGGATCTTTCTCAGGAGGAGTTAACTCAAAAGCTTTTATAAAATATTTTTCTGCATTATCCAGATCCTTTTTAAAAAAATAAATACTACCAATATTTAAGTAATTTGCATATATCGCCTGATCATTATAAGCTGAAGCTATACTTTCTTCAAAATATTGTATAGCTTTATCTAGTTCATTTTTATTACCATAAAGAATTCCTAAATCAGATTTCACCTTAGAAATCATTTCCTTATAATTTATCTTTTCAGAAATCTCGAGACTTTTAAAAAGTATTTCTATAGCATCATCTATTTTACCACTTCTACGGTAACCTGATCCCATTATACGATAAGCCTCAGCCAAGTGTTTCTTACTATTTAAATGGGTTAACGATTCTTTGGTATAAAACAATAAAGAATCTACGATCCCAATAGAATTAAAATAATTTCCAAGTTGAAGCTTAGCTTTAGCTCTAAGTGAATCTGAGTTTTTTCCGTTTTTAGCAATCTTAAGTAGTGATTGATAAGAGAAATTAGGGTTTACAATTAAAGAATCAATCGCTATTTGAAGTTTTTCATCAGCTTCTTTCTGTCCATAAAAAAAATGAGAAAATAAAAGAAACGAAAGCAAAAGTATCGCTTTGTTAAGATGGGCATTCATGAATTTATGTTAATAAGTTAAGCTGGTTGCTTCGCCCAAATTACAAATTTTAAGAAGATTACTGTTGATACCTTTATGGTAATATGATATTATTTCATAAAATTAACAAACCGTTATAGTTTTATGGTTTAAAACATTAGGTTTTAAGATATCAAAAAGCCTGATACATTCTATAGATATATCAGGCTTCAAGAATTTTTTATTCAGTATGTTTTAAGCAGAAACTTCTTCACTAGTTTCTACAGTTGCCAGATAACGTTCTGCATCCAAAGCAGCCATACAACCTGTTCCTGCAGCGGTAACCGCTTGTCTATACTCCTTGTCCTGAACATCCCCTGATGCAAACACTCCTGGAATATTCGTTTTTGTGGACTTTCCTTCAGTAATAATATATCCGGTATCATCCATATCAATTTGACCTTTAAAAATATCCGTATTAGGTTTATGACCTATAGCTATAAACAATCCGGTGATTTCAATTTCAGACTTCTCTCCGGTTTGGTTATTCACCATCCGTAATCCTTCAACCACTTGATCCCCCAATACCTCATCTACTTCTGTATTATACAAAACTTTAAGATTGGGAGTGCTATTCACACGATGTTGCATAGCTTTAGAAGCTCTCATATAATCTTTTCGAACCAGCATTGTAACACTAGAACAGATATTAGCTAAATATGTAGCTTCTTCTGCAGCTGTATCACCTGCTCCAACAATAGCTACATCTTGTCCTTTATAGAAAAAACCATCACATACAGCACAGGCAGAAACTCCTCCTCCTCTTAGTTTCTGTTCACTTGGGAGTCCAAGATACTTTGCTGTAGCTCCGGTAGAAATAATAATCGATTCAGCTTCAATTTCTGTCGTATTATCCACCGTTACTTTATGTATTCCTCCTACTTCTTTACTAAAATCAACAGAAGTAACCATTCCGATACGTACTTCTGTACCAAAACGTTCTGCTTGTTGTTGCAATTGCACCATCATTGTAGGCCCATCAATACCTTCCGGGTATCCAGGAAAGTTATCAACCTCGGTAGTAGTGGTTAACTGTCCTCCAGGTTCCATACCTGTATACATAATTGGTTTTAAATCAGCTCTTGCTGCATATATTGCTGCAGTATATCCTGCAGGTCCTGAACCTATAATAAGGCATTTTATTCTTTCTATTGTGTCAGACATAATCATTTCGTTTTATCTGATGTAAAAGTAGCAATTTGATCAGAAACCTTACATGAAAGTTATTAAGAATTCTTATGAACTTATAAAGTTCTACTATTTCAATTTCTTTGAAAAACTACAATAACAAATAGTACTTTTAACATTTAGAAAATTAAACAACACATTGTAATGACATTTTTTGATATACTAGATGTTTTAGGAACCGTTGCATTTGCAATCTCAGGGGCTCTAATGGCTATGCATCGAAAACTTGACCTATTTGGAATCTTTATTATCGCTTTTGTAACTGCAATAGGCGGTGGAACACTTAGAGATGTTCTTATCGGTAATACACCCGTATCATGGATGCAAAACACTTTGACAATATACTTAATTGGTAGTGTTACCATAATTGCCATCATTTTTAGGAATAAACTAGGATACCTTAGTAAATCCCTTTTCTTATTTGATACTATAGGATTAGGAATCTTTACTATTATAGGTGTAGAAACCGGTATTCAATCAGGATTAGAGCCTATTGTATCCATTGCATTGGGTGCTATGACCGGTTGTTTTGGAGGAGTGATAAGAGATACATTGTGCAATGAAATTCCTGTGATTTTTAAGAAAGAAATATATGCTACTGCTTCAATAACTGGTGGAGTATGCTTTATGACTTTATATATCTACCAAATAGATCAAAATGTAATTTATATCCTAACTACATTATTAATTATAGCCATAAGACTTTTGGTCGTAAAGTATAAAGTTTCTTTACCATTGTTTACAGTTAAGAATTAAGAAGTTCTTATGAATGCTTTCAAAAATTTATTGATACTTTAAATTTCTTAATGACTTGCTTTTAATTTAAAAACAAAAAGGATGGAAAATGAACTGAAATCATTCGATAGAAGAAGTTTTATAAAAAAGTCTTCTATGGTGGCTCTGGGCACAACTAGTCTATTTGCAGCTCCAAACGCATCTTGTGCAAGCCCTATTGCTGTAGAAGATGAAATAAATATTATAGGCCCTAAAAAAGGATTTTCTCCACAAATTGGGACCCTAGTATCTATGATGAATTGGATGCGATCAGTTATCCTGAACCCAGTAAGAGGTTTAAGTACTTCTGATTTGGATTACATACACGATGAAGATTCTAATTCTATTGGAGCTATGCTATTACATCTTGCGGCAACAGAACGTTTTTATCAAATTCATACTTTTGAAGGAAAACGATGGGGAGATTGGAGTAAAGAAGACCGAGATAATTGGAGTATTCCTTCAGGTCTTGGAGAGCGAGCGAGAAGAACGATTAAAGGGAATAATTTAGATTATTACTTAGATAAACTAAAAGAAGTTCGCGAACATACCCTGGAAGAGTTTGCAAAACGTGATGATGAATGGTTAATGGCCGTAGATAAAAATTGGTCTTGGGGACCTACCAATAACTATTGCAAATGGTTTCATGTTTGTGAACATGAATCTAACCATAACGGGCAGATTAAATGGATAAGAAGCAGAATTCAAAAAGCTTAACAGTAACTTTACGATTATTTACTACATGAAATTCACACCTAAATCAGCTAATTATAAGAAAAAAGTAGAGGAAAGCTTTCATCGTCAAAAATTTATGAAATTGATTAATGCTAAATTAGTCGATGTTCAACCTGGTTATTGTGAAATCCATGTTCCATATGATGTTAATCTAACTCAGCAACATGGTTTCTTTCACGCAGGTGTTATTAGTACAGTAGCTGATAATACTGCTGGATATGCCGGTTTCTCCCTAATGGAAGAAAATTCTTCTGTATTAACCGTAGAATTTAAACTTAATTTAATGTCTCCTGGTGATGGAGAGTTACTGATTGGCAAATCCAATATTTTAAAAAACGGAAAAACACTTACCATTTGTAGATCAGAAGTGTTTATTGTTAAGGACGGAAAAGAAAAACTTTGTGCGGCTGCTCAAACTACCTTAATTGAACTTAAGAATAGCCCTGACAAAAACCTTATAAATAAATAATTACGTATAAACCCTTATATTTAATTTATATAGATTTGTCTATATTTGTATAAACAAAAAGACTATAATTTCTCCATAATTTACACACAAAACATACTTAAAAAAACAATTAATTATCTAAAAATTTAAAACCTATGCCAAATTACAGAGACGATTTTTTTACTGCGGAAAATATTATTGGTTACACCGGAGAACTAGGTATGAACCCAACAGTATATTTTAGAGATGGAGATTATTTTGGTCGAATCACACAAGATCACGGACATGCAGACAATATAGGTAGAAATATAGTACGATTTGCGCCAGATTACAAGATCGTAAATGATATTAGTTCAGGATCCGCTTATGAATACTATGATGGAGCTTATAGACATAAAAGTAGAAATAAGTTTATTCCAGTGTCATCAGATAGCCTTTACGAGCTAGAATTAGCAATAAACAAGTTTAAAGAAATTAAACCGAAATATAAATAATCAATAGAATATTGGTTGCATAATCATTATTGTTAAACAACTTGATTAAGACACAATACCAATTCAGTATTGTGTCTTTTTTTTGAGAAATAATTCTATTCACCTTTAAGTATTAATTAGATATAAAAAGCACCTTATTCATAATTTAATATAAGGTGCTTTTCCTAACATCTAAAAAACCAACCATCAATTAAGGCATCACCACGTCGCTAATAATATGAATCACTCCATTATTAGCCATTACATCTGTTTTTACGATTTGACTATACTTTCCATTTTGGTCTTTTAACCAAATTTTACCGTCTTTTTGTATTACTTTCAGTTTACTACCATTTAATGTAGTCACTTCGGTTTTACCTTTACCCTTCTTTAAGGCATTTACAACATCTCCTGCGGCTAATTGTCCACTAACCACGTGATATGTTAGTATTGCGGCCAATTTACTTTTATTAGCAGGTTCTAATAATGAGTTTAACGTTTTGGAATCTATTTTTCCAAAAGCATCATTAGTCGGTGCAAATACTGTAAAAGGACCATCTCCTTTTAAAGCACCAACCAGATCGGCTGCCTTCAATGCGGTGACTAATGTAGAGAAATCATCTACAGATACTGCCACATCTACAATATCCTTATCGGATTTTTGTGCAAGTATATTTTGAGTAAATAAGAATAACATAAGAGTTGAGACAACGAAAACTAATTTTTTCATGATTTTTATTTTTAAAGAATTAAACAATGTTTTGCGCGCTTTTCATAGTCATATACACAAGTTTTATGCTTTTGGATGAGGAAGGAGGCTTTTTTTCTTAAATTTGAGTAACCTTACTGAAACTATGCAGGACGATTTAGAGCTCATAAAACGATTACAACAAGGAGATAGCCAAGTTCTATCTTCTATATATGACAGGTACTCCGGAGCAATTTATGGAGTTATATTTCGCATATGTAAAAACGAAGAACAAGCTCAAGATTTATTACAAGAAACTTTTTTAAAAATTTGGAAAAAAGCAGATCAATACAATCCTGAAAAGGGAAAATTTTTTACTTGGGCTTATAGAATTGCCAAAAACTTAACGTTAAATTCTTTAAGAAATCCTATTAAACTCATCCAAAATGAAGATTTAAGTGTATATAAAGATGAAGGCACAAAAGAACCTGAATTTGATCTATTAGAACTTAATGGTTCTTTAAAACAATTAGACCCTCATCATCAAAAGGCATTGGAGCTTGTATATTTTAATGGACTTACACATAGAGAGGCACATGAAGAGATGGATGTCCCTCTAGGAACGTTTAAGTCATATATAAAGCAAGCATTAAAAAAACTAAGGGAGACTTATCAGAAACAACTCATAATATTATGGGTTATAATAGATTTGATAAAATGATGGATAAGAAGGCTATAAGAGATACTGGGATATTAGAACAATACTTATTGGGAGAACTTTCTGATTCGGAAAATAATGAAATAGAATTACTCCTTAAAGAAGATACGGAACTACGAACTTATTTCAATACACTGGAAGATGATTTCGAGAAATTAGCTTTTGAGAATGCTATTGATCCACCTGAGCATATCAAAGCATCTATAATTAATTCTCTTGAGGATCAAAAGATAATTCCTATCTCTCAGAAAAAAAATAACTATAAATATTTGGTGATTGCAGCCAGTCTTGCAACATTGTTCATGATTAGTACAGGGTGGTTATATACTCAATGGCAAGAATCAAAAAATAACCTTAATATAGTATTAAATGAAACTGAGGAGTTACGTGAACAAATTGTGGCCTTAGAAGAAAACCTTAATGAAACTGATTCATGGTATAATGCTATTAATAATCCTAATGCCATACAACTCGTATTAAAAGGAAATCAGCTCTCCCCTAACTCTAATGCTATTACCTATGTAAATCATAAAGAAAAAAAAGTTATACTTAATCCCCAAGGGCTCGCTTCATTAGGAGATGATCAAACCTATCAGATGTGGGCTGATGTAGATGGTGAGATGATAGATATGGGAGTGATCCCAGCAGATCAAGATATGATTATTATGAAATATATAGACCATGCCGAGTCTATTAATATCACTATAGAACCAGCTGGAGGCAATGATCACCCTACTGTGGAAAAACTGATTTCTAATGTTTTACTATAAGATATAATTTAATAAGTTATCATGAAAGTACTTAGGACCATTATATTATTATCTATAGCTATAATACTAATACATTGTTCCCCGCCAAATCATAATGATAAATCATTAGCTACTAAAGAAAGTCTATTAAAAACCATCGAAAAATTTAACACTGCTTTTAACACAGGAGATATCAAAACCTTGGAATCGATGGTTACAGACAATTACTTACACACTAATAGTAATTCTGAATCGATACGAAAAGAAGACTGGTTTAACTATTTACACAAAAGAAAAAAAGATATTGATTCTGGTATCCTGTCTGTTAGTTCGTATAATATGGATCAAACTAAAGTAGAAATATATAATAACACAGCTATCATTACTGCTAGAATATCGGTTTCCAGTATTACCTCGGGTAAAGTTAAAGAAAACCAGTACCGTGTGACCAACATTTGGGTATTTCAACAAGGAAAATGGAAAAGAGCCGGTTTTCATGATGGAAAAATAAAGTAATCAATCAAAACAATCATCAAATGAGTGTCACACTTCCTACTGTAGTGCCTGTTTTACCTTCAGCTAATATCAAACGAGATTTAGATTGGTATAAAGAAAAAGCCGGATTTGAGCTATTATTTAAAGATGGAGATATGTATGTCGGGATAAGAAGAGATAACATAACGTTACATCTGCAATGGCACGCTGATACAAAAGATGATCCTTTACTTGGAGGTTCTTCTGTAGTTAAAATTTTTGTAAAAGATGTACAACCTATCTTTGATGAGTTTGTAGAAAGAGGTACGGTACCCAATGATAAATTAAGACGTAATACTCCTTGGGGAACACATGAATTTGGATTCTATGACATGAATAATAATGCAATTTTCTTTGTACAAGATGTATAATTCATAAATCATTATACTATGAAAAAATCATTTTTAACTATTTTGTTTCTTTTAGCAATCATAGCTATCCAAGCTCAGGAAAACAACGAGAAATATCTTGACAAAGTAAAAACCTTAGATAGCACGTTAGAAACGCTTTATGCTGTAATTTCTGGGGAAAAGGGAGAAGAACGAAACTGGGAACTGTTTAGGTTTTTGTTTAAACCAAATGCTAGACTTATCCCATCTGGTAAGAATAAAGATGGAATTTATGGGTTACGGTACTTGTCACCGGATGATTATATTAAAAGCTCTGGTAAATGGTTAATCGAAAACGGCTTCTTTGAAAAAGAAATCCACCGCGCTACCAATACCTTTGGAAATATTACTCAAGTGTTCAGCACTTATGAATCTTTTAAAAGTAAATCAGATACAGATCCTTTTATGAGAGGAATCAACAGTATTCAATTATTAGATGATAGTAATCGTTGGTGGGTTGTCAATATCTACTGGACTCAAGAAACAGAGCAAAACCCTATCCCGAAAGAATATTTACCAAAACATTAATACTACGAATTAACAATAATCTTTATATTTCAAAATCATCAATCAAAATATTTTGTAATGAAAAAAATTATTGCACTCCTACTCTTGACTTTTCAAATAACGATAAGTCAGGAGACTAAAGTAACATCTGTTCTTCCGGAAATCATAACACAATTTCCTACTGTTCGAGATTTTACGATCTCCCCTACTCAGGATGAAGCGTACTTTACTGCACAAGGATATAATGGAGAACTCTCTATAATTATAAAAGTTACTAAAAAAGAAGGCAAATGGTCATCTCCCAAGGTTGCTCCATTTTCTGGCCAATATGGGGATTTGGAAGCTATGTTCTCTCCAAATGGGTTAAAACTATTTTTCGTCTCAAACCGTCCGTTAGACAAAACAAAAACAGAGCCCAAAGACCAAGATATATGGTATATAGAACGATCAAATAATTTATCAGAGTGGTCAGAACCCAAAAATATTGGTAGTCCAATAAATACTAAAGGTGATGAATTCTATCCTTCTATAGCAAGTAATGGAAATATGTACTATACAAGTACTGCTGCTCCTACAAAAGGAAAAGATGATATTTTTTTTAGTGAATGGAAAAACAACACTTACACTACACCTGTTTCTTTAAGCGAAGCTATTAATTCTAAAGGATATGAATACAATGCCTACATTGCCCCGGATGAATCATTTTTAATTTTTGGAGGATATCAAAGAAAAGATGGTTTAGGAAGTGGAGACCTCTATATTTCTCGTAAAGATGAAAATGGAAACTGGTCTGAAGCCAAAAATCTTATGGTAACTATCAATTCTAATAAGATGGATTATTGCCCATATTATGATATAAAAACGCAGACCTTATATTTTACCAGTAAAAGAACTACTATAAAAGCCAACTCAGACACTCGTAAAAATCTGGAACAACTTCTTAAAACTATGAACTCATATGAAAATGGGTTGAGTAGAATTTATAGTATCTCTACTAAATTATAATATATTTTAACAACTCATTATTAAACTTTTGGAGTATTAAAAATATCAAAATCCGTACTTTTGCACGAAATTCATTTTTGTGCGGATGAGAATCCTGTTTTCCATATTGTTATTTTCAGCTTTTGCCATAAGGCCTGCTATGGAGATCAGTACAGTTATGTATTACCAGCTCAATATTAATGAGATTATAGATAAATATTGTGTTAATAAGGAACGACCAAGCCTTAATTGTAATGGTAAGTGTTATTTAATGAGCCAAATGAAGGCTAAAACACAATCATCAAAAGAAAATTCTGAAACTATTATCATTACAGAATCTTTTATTCCACTTTATTTTCAGGATACTACAATTACATTGTACGATAATACTATTACCAACTTCAATATATCTCACAATTGGAAACCAAATCAACTTCAAGTAATTAATGTTTCCAAAGACATTGACCACCCTCCTCAACATATATAAATTACATACAAAACTGTAAAACTTCTAATTGTCGAATTAGAAGAAACCTTGTTTATGAACATTTCAGGGATGTAATTTCTTGGAATAAAAAATTTATATATAAAATAATTAATGAAAAATTATATGTTACTCACATTACTATTTGTGAGTTTATTTAGTCGTGCACAAAATTCATACGAAGGAAAAATAATAGATAATTCTAATAACCCTTTACCAGGAGCAACCATAGTTGCTCCTAATAACAACACAAATGGTATAATGAGTGATAGTGAAGGAAACTTTACAATCACCTTAGAAAACTCAACAGAAGTTACCGTTAGCTTTTTAGGATATATCACCAAACGAGTAACACTTACTTCTGGTTTTAATACGATTAGGTTAACTGAAGATAATGTTGCTCTAGAAGAAGTTTTGGTAACTTCTGCAAGTCGTGAGATCCAAAAACGTTCTGAAGTACCGGGTTCGATTTCTACCATTAATGCCCAAACCATAAAAGAAACTAAAGCGTTTGGTATTGATCAGTTGGTGAATCAAGTACCTGGAGTTTTTATGTCAACCTCCAGAGCTGCAAGTAACGAGCAACATTTTATGGCAGTGCGTTCTCCTATTTCTACAAAAGCATTGTTTTTATACCTGGAAGATGGATTGCAAATCCGCCCAACTTCAGTATTTAATCATAATGCCTTATTAGAAATGAATGATATTTCTTATGGTCGTGTAGAAGTTTTAAAAGGACCAGCATCTAGCATTTATGGTAGTGAAGCTATTGGTGGAAGTTTTAATTTTATTACTAAAAACCCAACCGAAGAATTAACAGGAAGTATCGGTTTTCAAACTAACGACTTAGGGTTAACACGTTATGAGTTAGAAATATCTGACCAAACATCAGAGAAGTTTGGTTTTTATATTGGTGGGCACCATGTAAAACGTGAAGATGGCCCTATCGAACATAGTGATTATGAAAAGTTAGCCGTTACTTTCAAAACTGTATATGATATCAACTCATCAACCAAATGGACTACTGTTTTTGATGCAATACAATATCGTTCTGACATGTCAGGTTCCTTAAGTGAGTCTGATTATAATGGAGGAAACTATGAAAGTGATCAAACTTTTACAGAAAGAGATGCCATTGCTTTTAGAGCAAGAACTACCTTAGACAAATTTTGGAATGATCGAAACAAAACCTCTTTCAACTTTGTGGTAAGAGATAATAGAATGGATCAGAATCCATCGTACAGAATTCGTCAATTCAGAAATCAAGGACAGCTAACAGGTTTTGGATCTGGTGAGATAAACTCAAATCAGTTTAGAAGTTATGTTGGTTTGATTCAGCATAAGTTAGATTTTGGCTTTGCCGATTCTTCTTTAATTTTAGGCGGGACTGCAGATTATTCTCCTCAGAATTATATGGCAGAAACCATTGATGTATTTGTAGATACCGAAACAGGGAGGAATACTGGTTTTACTATAAATTCAGGAGATTTTATTCTTAACTATGAAGCTGATATCTTTAACTACGCAGGTTTCTTTCAATATGAAATTTCACCTATAGAAGCCTTAAAAGTTACAGCTGCATTACGTTATGACGGTTTCAAATACGACTATGACAATCAAGCTGATGGTATTGTTGGCGTAGAAGACTCCAAAGATGATTTTGATAATTGGGCTCCAAAATTAGGCTTGAATTATAATTTCACAAACCAGGCCGGAGTATATGCTAACTATTCTCAGGGCTTTACTCCTCCTCAAGTTTCGACTTTATATAGAAATAGAAATGAGCTGAGAGGTATAAAACCAAGTCAATATAATAATTACGAAGTAGGAGGATATTTTACTATTCCTTCTAAACTAAAGCTTGATGCTGCTATTTACCTTCTGGAAGGAAAGAACACGCTAATTACCCTTCGTGATGAAAATGATGATTTCTTCAACACCAATGCGGGTAAAACACAATCCTATGGTATTGAATATGGTGTTACCTGGATGCCAATAAAAGGACTATCGTTAACCCACAACGGTAGTTATGCACAACATCGATACGTAGAGTTTTTTGACAGAGGTGTAGATTACTCAGACACGGATAGAGAGACTGCCCCAAATTTATTAGGTACTTCTTTAGTAACATATAGAAATGAACTACAAAACGGTATCGGTTTTAGTATTACTGCGGAACACGAGTTGGTTGGGAAGTATAATACCAGTTTTGAGGGGCAAGTAGAAAATGAAGATGGTTCTATGAGTACTGCGACATACGATGGGCATAATATTTTTAACCTCAGAGCCTCTATTGCTTATAAAGGCTTTGAAGTTTGGGCACACGCCTTAAATATCACCGATGAATTATATGCAGCCAGAGCTTCGTATAATAGATTCAGAAATGAAAATAGTTTTACGATTGGTAATCCGAGTGCTTTTCATTTTGGAGCGAGATATAATTTTTAAAAAAAATAATAATGATCTACTGTCAGATAGAGCAAAGTTGAAATTTTAACATCTCTAATCAACCTTGCTTTTCTATTATGGGGTAATAGATGATGCTGGCAGTAGATTTTTTTTTTAGATACTTTTTAATCATATAGATATGAGAAAAAACGAAAAACTAAACAAATGGTTATGGAAATGGCATTTTATTGCCGGAATTATCTCTTTACCATTCATACTTATACTTTCTGTTACAGGAGCTATTTATCTATTCAAAGCGGATTACGAAACTCCAAGACAGCAACATATTAGAGAAGTTGTAGTATCCGGAGAACCTATTTCTTATCAGAAACAATGGGAAATTGCTAATGATAACGCAATCAAAAAACCAAATTCGATAGTACTATCTAAATCTGCAAATCGAGCAACAGAATTTATCTCAGGGCGATTTGGAGGAAAAAGTAGTTTGTATGTCAATCCCTATTCTGGTCAAGTTTCAGGAGAAATCATATCCAAAAAAACTGATATGTTTAAAATTCGGAAACTCCACGGAGAATTGCTCATGGGTAAATTCGGCACTAAAATCATAGAGCTTGTTGCCAGCTGGATGTTAGTACTCATCCTTACCGGATTATATGTCTGGTGGCCCAGCAGAGGTTGGAAACTCAAAGGTTTCTTTATCCCTAGAACTAGCGAAGGAAAACGAACTTTTTTTAGAGACCTACATTCCATCAGTGGATTCTGGATTTCAGGATTACTAATACTTATTTTGGCCGGTGGGTTTCCCTGGACAGATGTTTTTGGTGAAAATTTTAAACAAGTTCAGAAAATAACCAATACAGGATATCCCGCTACTTGGCAGGGTCATCAACTACAATCTATACCAAAAGATAAATCATTGACCTTAGACCAAATGGTAGCTAAAGCTTCAACATTAAATCTTCCGGGAAAAGTCACTTTGGATTTTCCCAAAGGACCAAAAGGAGTTTTTAGCGTATCTAATTTTAACCCATCAGATCTGGGTACTCAACAAAAAATTCATTTTGATCAATATACCGGAGAAGAAATATTAAAGCTTCATTGGCAAGATGTAGGAGTATTAATGCGCGGACGGATGTGGGTTATGGCTTTTCACCAAGGAGAATTTGGCACCTGGAACTGGGTATTAATGTTACTCACTGCAATTGCGCTAATCATAATGAGTGCTTCAGCTCTGGTTTCATATATATTAAGAAAACGAAAAGGTAGTTGGGGTATACCAAAAGTTCCTGTAGCTTTTAAGATTGGATATGGTATCATCATTATTCTTGTTGTTCTAGCCATCATTTTCCCCTTATTTGGTGTTAGTTTACTACTCATATTGATTATTGATTTTTTCAAAAGAAGAACTAAGGTTAATATCCCTAAAACCATATCGCCATGATAACCCTTATTTTAGCTATAGCAATAGCGTTTTGTTTTTTTCAAATTTTCTTACATAATCGTAAAATGAATAACATTGAAAAGCAATTCAAAGACCAGGAAGCACTAGAAAATATCGAAAAATAGTATTTTTGAACATATAAAAACCCTATTCATTATGAAATCTATAATATATATAATAACAAGTTGTACAATATTAATGCTAATGGTATCGTGCAACCAACTTTCTAAAGAAGAACAAGAATTTGACACCTTAATGCAACAGGTCATTGATGTCCATGATGAAGTAATGCCTAAGATGGGAGAAATGAGTACTATGATCAAAGATCTGGAATCCAAAATTGACACTACGGATGCTGGTAAATCGTATGCAAAAGCTCAGAAAGGCCTCAAGGATTCTTATGACTTTATGATGGAATGGATGGGTGACTTTAGTGATAAATTTCCATACGAAAAGAAGGATGAAAAATTAAGCCCTGAAGAATTAGCATCACAAATGAAAATTCTTCTAGAAGAAGAGATAGAAGTCAAAAAAATGCGTGATCAAGTAAACTCAAGTATTCAGCATGCTCAGGAACTATTGAAACAGTGATAACTATAGGTAACTTCCTTAATTTCTAAAAAAGTTTTACTTTAGCAGCTGCAACCAAATCATTATTACTATGAAAAAAATTATTGTATTCGCATCAGTATTGCTTTTGACCGTCTCATCTATAGAAGCGCAAAAGAAAAAAGATCTTCTTACTGAAATTGACAAATTGAGGAAAGAATTAAAAGAAACAAAAGGTGAACTAGCAGAATCTCGCAAAAATGAGAAAACTAGTCAAGCTGAGGTGAAAACTATGGAAACTCAGGTTAATGACCTTAAAGAAACCAATGCTTCGCTATTAAAAAACATGAGTAGTTTTACAGAACTATCCAGCCAGAAAGCTAAAAACCTAGAAACCTCATTAGACGCTATTAAGGCAAAAGATAAGCAACTAAATACGATCAATGATGCATTAAGCAAAAGTGACTCTGCAAAACTGAAAGTATTAACACTGTTTAAAAACAGTTTAGGCAGTGATGGCGCCATTGCTTTTAAAAATGGTGAAATCTATATTACGCTTACTAATACTCTTTTATTTGGTGAAAATGATAAAAACACTAAAATTGAAGATAAAGCTAAAGGGGTTTTAGGAAGAATTGCCAAGACACTTAATGACAACAAGGATATCAAAATTACTGTAGAAGGTAATAGCAATGCTCTAAAATTTGACGGCAAAAACCTAAAAGACAACTGGGATCTAAGTGCTAAACAGGCAGCATCTGTAGTAAGAGCTTTACAAAAAGATCATAAAGTAGATCCTAAAAGGATGCAAGTCTCCGGAAAAAGCGAGTATGGATCTGAGAGTATTGAAACCGCTACCAGAATCCTTATCGATCCTAAATTTGATGAGTTCTACAGGGTCATTAAGGAGAATATGAAAAATGATACTAAGAAGTAGTACATATACTAACTGAATATTATATAAAAATCCGAGCATTATATGTTCGGATTTTTTGTTTGTAAAAACAAGGTTTTCTTAGCCAATTTGCTAAGATTATTTAACCACAGTTGCCTCTAATTCTATTTTTAATGTTTCAAAAAGACTTTTTACTTCTAACAGGGTACTTGCTTGCTTTATATTATGGTTAGCAATCCAATTTTGGAAAACATCAAAACAAGTAAAAAGTTCTTCTGATGAAGTTGTATACATATTCAATCTCACAATGTTTTTACATTCATATCCGGCTTCATTTATAACTTTCTCCATATTTTGTATAGACTGAATTAATTGGGTTTTCATATCAGCTGTACTTGATTTCCCATCAGCATCGATTGCTGTTTGTCCTGAAACATATAGTATACCTTCAGGTTTTGTCACTTCAATAGCTTGTACATAACTTCTTTTGTTTTGCCATTTCCAAGGATTAATTATTCGTTTTTCCATTTGTTCTTCTTTTTTATTTTGTGCTAATATCGATATTGAGGTTAATAATAATGAGGCTAAAATTTTTATGCTACTTTTCATAATCAAGAGTTAATATTTCTATTACAAATATTTCAATAATAGAATCATTCTTGTGTGATAAATATCACAATTATAAAAAGGCTAAGAAGAAAGTCGACTAAGAGTCTCGCGTGAAACACCTAGATAAGAAGCTAAAAGAGTTTTAGGAACTCGTTGAAACAATGTTGGATACTGTTTAAGAAGTTGCTCATATCTTTCCTTTGCATTCGACATTAAAAAAGATAAAATTCTATGTTGTGAAGCAATATGCCCAGAAATAGATTTCTTAAGAAAGAAACGCTCCATTTTAGGTAATTCAGTTGACAGTTTTTGATAATCTTTAAGGCTTAAGGAGAATACGGTAGTGTTTTCAATACATTGTAACGACATTTTTGCTATAGTATTTGTGAAATAAGCAGAAAAATCACTTTCCCACCAGTCTTCCATTGCAAATGATACAATATGTTGCTTCCCATCTCTATCATCATAAACTAATTTTAAAAGTCCAGAAATAACAAAATAACAATATGTAACATTGTCTCCTTGCTGAATAAGAAAATCATTTTTTTATATTTTTCAACTGAGAAATGAGATAAAACAAATAAAAACTCATCATCAGTAAGAGGTATTAATTTCTCAATATGCTCTTTCAACTTTTCCTTCCTCAAATGAGAATCCATATTTCGACTTTTTTATATAGCGCCAGGAATATTTTTGCTCATGCTTTAGTACACTCCACGAATATGTTTGTGAACTTTTTTGTGGTAAAACTCTTCCAATTCGGTCATTAGTTTTTTAGACAGTGGAGGTAAGTTACTTACTTTAGCATTATTAGAAACATGTTTATGAGTACTTGCTCCGGGAATAATGGTGGATACTTCCTTATGATCCAATATCCAACGTAGAGCCAATTCACTCATAGTCATATTTTCCGGACAAAGTGTTCTTAATTCATTTGATAATGTTATCCCAGTATCAAACGGAAGTCCGGCAAAAGTTTCTCCCACATTAAATGCTTCTCCATCACGATTAAAATTTCTGTGGTCATTTTCGAGAAATTGTGTCTCTTTTGTGAATTTTCCTGTGAGCAAACCACTAGCCAAAGGTAGGCGAACAATAATCCCCACACCTTTTTCACTAGCTTGAGGTAATAATTCTTGAGTTAATTTTTGTCTAAAAATATTATAAATAACCTGAAGTGATAGAAGTCCTTCTTGTTCCAGACATAACAGCCCCTGTTCTACACTCTCTACACTTGCTCCAAAATGAGCAATTTTGCCTTCTTTTTTTAAAATTCTTAACCAATCAAAAACCTCCCCTTTTTTTAACACTTCTGTAGGTATACAGTGTAGCTGCAATAAATCAATACACTCTACATTCAATTGTCTTCTGGAGGCATCTATACTATCTCTTAAAGCCTGTTCTGTATAATTATTAGGAAACAAATCAGATCCACGTCCAAATTTTGTAGCAATTTTAATATTAGTATTAGAGTTTTTAAAAAACGCTCCTATTAATTCTTCACTTCTTCCATCACCATATACATCTGCAGTATCAAAAAAAGTAATTCCATTATTCACAGCTTCCTTAAGGATTTCAAAAGCTTTTTCCTTATCAATTTGATTACCCCAATTACCTCCAATTTGCCAACAACCCAAACCAACTTCACTTATCTCTAATCCATTGTTTCCTAAATTCCTTTTTTTCATTTTGCTTTTTATTGGTTATTTAAACTCCTTTAAAGTAATCAATCCATTCAATGGGTCATCTATTATTATGATTGTTATTATCTCTTATTTTGGTTTTTTAAGTACTTTGACGGAATGTCCTTACCATTATTAGAACTCATCGCCCAAACCATATTAGCGATCCACCATCTACCACCTGAATACACTAATTGATAGCTTCCTACACCTTTTCCCGATTTATTTTCAGAATCGAGCCCTTCAAAACTTTGAATTATTTGAGCAATACCATTATATTCTTCAATGATTTCTCCTGTAGATTCTTCCTAATAACCCAGAGAATAATATTCATCGGTAAGAGTTTCTAAAAATTCATTTAGGCTCATCGTTTCATGCATGAACTTCTTATTCTCTTTCCCAACCACAGTAAAATTAGCTGTTGGCAGGAACAGAGTTCTAAAATAAGCCGTATCTATCTTCTTTCCGGACTCAATAGAAATTATTCGTTGAGTCTCTTTTACAAGCTCACTGGGATTTTGGAAAATCTTTTTATCCTGGGCTTGGGTATATACTAAAGTGAATAATGCGATTATTGATGCATATACTTTCATATTAATTATTTATGTAAACTCTAGTTAAACAAATTTTAGAACAGTTCAAATACAAATATAAGGCTTGGAATCTGTTTCAATATGAACCCTATATGCCATTGGGCTAACCTTCTAATTAGAAATATATTTGACAAAAGAGTTTTTCATCATTTATTAGAACTTTTATTCATTGGTATATCGATAACTTAGATCCAGTATAAAAATGATGCATCACCAATGTCCTGTTCCCGGTTCGCCTTTAAAAGGTCCAACTAAGTCCGAAGTAATCCATCCTGCATAAAACTCGCTGGATTGTGCCTTTACCTGTTCCCCATCGATATAACACTCTAGATGTTGAGGATAGAAAGCGATATACTCTTTTAATGCAGAAAATTCCGGAAAGGGATTTGGATAGGACCAGGCCACAGGTCTATCAATCATAGTTTTCAGTCCCCAGTAGACTGCACTCCCCTTCCATTCACACATCGAGGTCTTGTCCGGTATGCTAACAAGTGTACTCATATTAACATCTCTCTTAGGTATATAATATGTTGGTGGACTAGCGGTCTCAAGCACTGCTAAGACATTACAAGAGCGTGCTATCTCTGTACCTTTATGATTGATTAGTACCGGTTTGTTCACTTTTTCGATAATCGGAGGACGTGGAAAATCCCAAACAGATCGCTGACCTTTTTTTGGTGCTATTGCAAACGGAGGTCTTTTGGTACCCGTGTGACTCCAGCTTTCACGTGCTTTTTGCAACCAACTTATCTTCGTTTTTCTTTTTTTCATTGGGCTCCATAGATTTAGCTTACATCTTTTATCAGTCTATTTATTTTTAGGTTAGGCGAATTCAGAATAGTTTGAATACATACCCTAGCAACCAATAAAGTATAATAAATACTACTACAGTGCCAACACACCCACATTTTCCACCTCCAATTTTTTTTGCTCCCCATCCTGCTAAAATTGCTCTTACTAGTTTTTCCATAGGTCTATTAGGCTTTTAGATTTATTAATTACATAGTAAAAGTGTTGAAGTTACTAAATTCTATGAAGTCGGGAGGCTTTGTGGAGCAGGGTTTTACCGATAATTTTTCCAGCTTAGAGTTTATACCATTGGATTTACACGTTTGACTATTTAAATATAACGATAAATGTAGCAAATGCGTTGTCTCGAAGTGCAACTACATTTTGTCATATAGTGTTGTCAATTGTATTTATATATCCCTGAAAATTCATCGTTTCACTAGACTTTTAATAGATATTAGATAAGACTTTGGATTGGTATACAACCAAATTATGTAGTTCATGATCTGACATATTATTATCATCAATTTCCAGGAACTTCTGAAGCTCAATATTGGCTTCTTCTCTGTGGTATGTAATATATTTACTATTAAATCTTTCATACCTCATTTTTGTAGATTTTGTTTCCAAAATCTTTAAAACATTATAATGCCTATAATCTTGTTCTATCTTTTTAAAAAGCGACTTAATCAAATCATACTCACCTTCTATAATCTGAAAAAAAGTTAGATCAGAATAAATGAGTATTCCTCCAATATTATTTGCATTATTAAATGCTTTGGTTTCGACCATAAGCATTTCGATATCTTCACTTTTCAATTTTTCCGAAGCATTACTAATGTAGCATATAGTCAGCAGCATTATTTTAAATATTTTTTAATGGTTAAATAAAATACCCCATACCCGGAACAAATCCCGATATGGGGTTAATAATACATTTTACGTTGCTTCTAAATTAATAAAATCTAATGGATTTTAACTACTTTTTCCCCATTTTATTTTTACATTATTTACGTAATACACCTCAATTTCAAGGCCTTAGCAGTATTTTTTAGGCTCCTGCTACATGCAAGAATAACAAATCTAAAAAAAAAAAACAGTTTGAGGTAACCCATTGAGAATTAAACTCCCTAATGTGGACTAAAAAATCGTATATCCTAATAGTATAGAAAACCCACCATATTCTGATGTCCAGGAACCAAAAGGGCCTAATAATTCTCTATTAAAGTTATATCGTGCCTCGATACCATATCTATCTTTATATTTATACCCAAAACCTAAAAAGAAATTATTGCCTGTTTCTCCGGAGTCGATCTCCAGATCCATTCCTCTTTCATCCTCAAAATCAATTTTAGAATTCATAGCAATATCCAAAACAACCAATCCTGCATCAGCAAATAATTTAGAATTCTTATTCAGAAAGAAATAATGTCTCACTCCCAGAGGGATCTCAATGGATTTATAATCTGCCTCTACATTAGTCTCTATCGTTAATAAAGTGGATCTAAAATAGGTAATAAACTTTTCTGCTTTATACGATTGATACGTAGGCTCCAAGATAATCGCCCACTTATTGTTATTAAACGGTAACACATATTCTAATTCTACCCCTAGTCTTAGACTGGCTTTGGTATCAAAATCAGTATCCCTTAAATCATTTTGGCTGTTATCAGTTTTTAAAGAAGAAAAATTAACCCCCGGCCGTATGCTTAGATTAAAAGCGTCTTTTTTATTTTCATTCTTATACGTTATAAAATCGCCCCCTGCACAGTTATTATACTTAATAAAATATTTAATCAATTCTCGTTTTCTATAACTGGTGTTTACTGCTTCTTTCATCTTCAGGTCCTTACATTGCAGATTGGCCCAGAGTTGTTGTCTGAAGTAGAGATTTGTAGCAACATCATTCCTATAGGTTTTATATTTTTTATAGATCAATTGTTCTATCTTAGACTCATCTACCTGATAGAAGAAACGTCTTAGGTTTCCGTTTTCATAATAATACAAGCTGGCTTTTCCATCGACCAATACTTTTAAGAAAAGCGTTTCTTCCTCGAATTCGGGCTCTTTATTTATTCCTAATCGGCTGATCTGTTCGGTAGACTTATCAATATTAACAGTCACTTTCTTGTATCTGATCACACCTGTTACTGCAAATTCTTGTATCGTATTGATGGTTGCTGTTTTGATCTCTGATCCCTCTGCTGTTTTATACTCAAACGAAGTTGGATTATTTTTCCAGTCCAGGTTTTTGATCAGGCAGTCGGTCTTTTCTCCTGCATTATTGATATAGTATCCTTTTTCGAAGTTAATCTGTGCGTATCCACTAATTCCTATTAGTGCTATTACCATACTAAGTATGTGTTTTCTCATATGTCTAAAATCTATTTTTGTTTAAAAAAAAGCGTAAATGTAGTTATAAAAAGTTTGTTTATTCCCTAAAAAAATATTGATTGTTTCCTTGATTTTGATGTAGTAATCTGCCAAGTAATGCCTTACTGATGCATCCAGCTCCCCAATGAAACTAATTCTAAATAATTTTGCATTGTTTCTCTGTCATCTCGAGCGGAGTCGAGAGGTCATGCTATCTGTATAATGCAACTAGGTATCGACTCCGCTCGACCCGACAGTTCTAAATTGATACCAAATCAAACTCACATGAAGTAAAGAATTTGGATTAGTCTACTTTGGCATAAAAAACTGTGAAATTCTCAAATGTTCCGTCGTTATTGTTAGAGATCACTTTAAGATGTAATTCACTTTCTTCTAGTTTAACAATTTTATATACACTTCGTTTTAGGTTTATGATCGTAGTAATTTCTGTTTTTTCTTGGTTTACAAAAAATATACCTTCAGATTCCTGTGTGATACATTCTATGGGATCAGCATCTGCAAGTCTGGCTGTTAGATTGCGATAGAAATCACGATCTGCTACAAAGTCTAATTCTTCACTCAGGCAATCATCAATCAATAAGATCCCTCCCATCTCGTGTTCTCCTCCTGTTAGCATCCACTTACCCATCAGTAGTTCTGGTGGTGTGACTGCAACAGCTTGTTGTTCTATAATGCTATTGCCATCATCAGAGCTACAGGAAGTTAATGCGATTGCAGTTAGGAGTACTAGAATTGTTTTTTTCATAATTGGTTTTTAAATTTTTGATATAGTGTTTAATGTATGTGTCATTACAGCGCAATATGTTACCCTTTTTTTGTTTCTTTTTTTAATTACGGGGAATTTTTAGTTATTTTAGAAGTCTAACCGTAGAATTATACGTTTAATATACGTTTGTAAACGGATAGATATAATAGATATATGTGTACCAGTACACATATTATATTGTTGTAGTACATTTCGTAAAGACATATATAAATGACAAAGAAAATATTGAACTTGATATTGGGAATGGTGGTTTTATTATCTTTTATGAATTGTATAGATTCCAAAGTAAATGATAGTAAAATTAGCAGAAAATATCTGAAAACGAAATTAGAAGTTCTAGATAGTCTTGAATCAGCTTTTTTATTAAAATCCAAAAAATGTAGAAATAATAAAGCTTTTAAAAACTTCTATTTTGGAATGGACTATCCTACCTTTTATGAGCTCGCAAGAAATGAAGTTGGTCCCAAAAATGTGGGAAAAGACTACGAATATAGAGCGGGATATAGATTTAGCTATAGATACTTAACCAAATTTGAAAACCAAGTTGAGTTTAAGTTCTTATCGGAATTTGACGAAAAAGAATTGTTAAGAGAGATAAAATTATCGGCTTTAACCTATCCGCATAATAGCTTATACTATGAGTCCATAATTGAAGATTTCAATAACAAGTATCCTAAAAATGATCAAGTACATATAATAAGAAGTTCAAAAGAACAAAAGGAGCATTATCCCATTGAGGATTATGACATTCGCTGGGAAGATCATTATTATTTTAAATGTGGAACCAAAATTGAAATCAGTCTTACTTATGTTCGTAAATCTAAAAATAAGTTAATTGATTCTAAATTTGAAATTTCTTACTCTGACATAGAATGGTTAAATCAAAATAAACAAAAAGAGAAAAAAAGATTTCAGCAAAAAAAGGATCAAAAAACCAAAAAGCGAGAGTCTGATCTTAATGATATATAAAAAACGTACTACAACACTATGTATAAGCCCATTAAAACGGGCTATACATTAAACGTTGTGGGCAATTAAAAACAAACTATGGGAATAGGAAGAAGACAGTTTATGAAATTATCAAGTCTTGCTTTGGTTGGACTTACTGTTGACCCTTTAAATGCTGTTGCCATAAATGATAGTGTTTATGTAAATAAAAAACTTGGAATACTATTCAACAAACCGAAAAACTGGGGATTCATTGCTGTTAAAGACTTTGGGAAAATTAAAAGCGAACAAATAATTGGAGAGGGACTTGAAGATTCAAAAGAAGAAATATGGGAGGAATTGGGAGACCCTATTTGTATTGCTACAAAATATTATGAGGACAAACCTGAATATAAAGGTATTTTCTCACCAACAATTACTTTAAACATAACGCCAAAAGAAGAACTCGAAGATTTAGGACACGAAACTTTCGAAGAACTAATGGAAATGTCGGAATTTGGAACTTTTATGATTTTAAAGGACTTTAAAGTGATAAAAAAGTATGAGCCTTATTTCATTAGTAATTGTAAATTCTATGAATATGACGCTGAATATTTATTTGAACATATTGAAATAAATGAGCCATTAAAAGTCGAGCTGAAAGTATTAAAAGCAGAGCATAATGGATTTTATTACGACTTTAATTGCCATCAATCCAAAGCTCAAAATCAACTTGCCAACATAGAATTTGAAGAATTTAAAAAATCAATAAAACTAATATAAATAACTGCCCACAACACGGTGTATAAAACATAGCTAAGGTGTATAAAACATAGCTAATAAGTGCTTAACCGAAAGGTTTGTATATATTTAGAAAGTCCACCAAATTTTTAATTTGGCTTTTAAAAAGAGAAAAATTAAAAACAAAATATAAAAATTCGGCTCTGTATTAATCCGAAAAGTTAGTGTCTTTTTGCACGCTACATTTCATACACAGACCGTAAGTCACTAAGAATTAAATTTAAAATGAAAAGAAAATTTCCAATTCTAGAATCTGAAAGAGTACTCTTAAGACAATTTGTCGATTCGGATTTAGAAAATGTTTTTAAAGGACTTTCTCATCCTGATATTACAAAGTATTATGGAATTAGTTTCAACAGTTTAGAAGCGACGAAAGAACAAATGACTTGGTTTGCTGACCTTGAAAAAAATGAAACTGGAATTTGGTGGGCTGTTTGCTCAAAGGATGATGGAAGATTTCTTGGAGCAGGAGGATTAAACAATCTGAGTACAGAAAATAAAAAGGCAGAAATTGGTTTTTGGTTGTTGCCAGAAAATTGGGGAAAAGGCTATATGACCGAAACAATGCCACTGATCTTTAATTACGGATTTGATAGTATTGGATTGCATAGAATTGAGGGTTTTGTAGAAACAGAAAACGTGAATTGTAAAAAAGCTCTTGCAAAACTAAAATTCAATTTGGAAGGAACTATGCAAGATTGTGAAGTTAAACATGGAGCATTTATTAGTTTAGATATTTACTCAAAAATAGCTGGTACATAAAACACCTTACAACACACCGTGTATACAACATAGTTAATTAAGTATTAAACCAAAAATCATGCTATTATAACCGTGAAAACCAAAACAAACCTAATACATATATTCTTATTACTGCTTATAACAGGAGGGTTTATAAATTGTTCTCCCCAAAAAGGATTTAAATATTTTGATGAACATAATAATCTTATTAGCAAATCAAAATTTAACAGAAAACTGAAACGTTTATCTCATTTTAAAATCCCCGGGGATTCTGCTCATCACCATAGATTAACTCCCAGGTTGGTACAAGGTACAGTAGAAAACAGAGAGATGTTATTAGAGGTATTAGAAAAAGCAATTAATGATACCATTGACAGGAATGTACCAACCGTAATTATGTATTATCCGGGTCAGGATACTTATAATATCAATACAAACTCCACTAAAGAAGTTACTGCTAATAGACATCAGCAGTTAGCCCAATACTTAAAAGATTCGGCTAATACCAAGCCCATTTATATCTATAAAGAGTATACAGGGTTACAAAAATATAGCGGTGTCATAAACTGGTATAAAGACCCCGGGCAGCTTATCGAAAAACTTTTTTTTAGACATCATTATCCCAGTGGTAGTTTTGTGGTTATTGATAAAGAGGGTACGTATATCAGTTATAAGGGAGAATATGCTCTGGAACAAATAGTAGATACTGCTCTGGTATTAAAAAATAAAGATAGTATACAACCCTAAGAGCATATAATTCATAGCTGTCTGCATTTGGCCGATAATTGTATATTCGGCTCTAATATCAAACTCTTATTTATCAACAATCAGGTAACAATTAGCCCTATTAAGACACATACTTATAATGACTATTGATAATGTTTAAAAAACCATTTGAATTGAAAAAAAAGGCACTAGTTATAGTTTTAGGTTTCCTAATGAGTTGCTGTTCTGTGTACTATGGAAAAGAAGATGAAAACGGAAGATATAGAGTCAATGAAAAACATTGGACATTAAAAAACATCCCTAATGAAGGTGTAGAAAGAGTTCTGGATACTGAATATTGGTATAGACTAGAATATTCTTTTACGAATGATAGTTTCTTTTTTGAAGATGATAATGAAAAAGAATCTACCTATAACTCTGATATTTTATGGTTTTTCGAAAGTGGACATGTGCTTAGATTCACTCCTTATGTACTTGACGATAAAGAAATGGAACGTATTAAGAATGGTGAAAGTAATTTAGATTTTGGAAGTCAAGGTTTTTATACTATTGGTTCTAATGAATTCGAAATTGAATTTTTTCAACGACAAAATGTATCTATTGCAGGAAGCATGGATCGATATTACTTTCAAGCATTATTAGAAAAAAACACACTACATCTAGTAAGGAAATCTCCTTTTAAAAAAAACTACTACTTTCATAGTATCTATAAAAAAGAAGCTATACCTGAAGAATTAAAAAACGTTAAAAAACCTAATTGGTAGTTATACGAGCAATAATAACACTGATTAATAGACCACCCTTATTTTAAAAAAAACAAATGAAAAGAATACTAAGCCCATCTCATTATAAAGAAACTTTTTTCTATAGTTTATCCCAGCTATTAGAAAGAGCTTCGTACTATGGCCTTCGTTCATTACTTGTTATATATATGGTTAGTGAAAGTTTAAAAATGGACAGAACAGAAGCTTTATACATCTATGTATGGTTTGTAGGTTTATTAGTTTTTTCTCAGGTTATAGGTGCGATCCTTGGAGACTTGATTATTGGTAATAAAAAATCAATAATTATCGGAGGGGTTTTACAAAGCATAGGGACATTTATTTTTTGTATTCCTTCAACGATAGGGCTTTACATTGGGTTGTTTCTTGTGATCCTTGGTAGTGGGTTATATAGTCCTAATATGACCTCTAATTTTGGAAAACTTTATCTAAGTAAAACTAAACTATTAGATTCTGGATTCACTTTGCTTTATTTAGCTGCTAATCTAGGAGCGTTTTTGGGCATCCTATTGATTGGCTATTCTGGAGAAAAATATGGCTGGAATATTGGGTTCATTATTACCGGCACTCTAATGTTATTCTCGATAATTCCTATTCTATTTTCTAAAGAAGAAATCCCTAAAGAAAAATTGACTAACACGTTACCTATACAACGGAGAATTATAACGGTGATGATTGCTTTTATAATGGTGGCTTTGTTCTGGGCTATTCATGATATTTCAAACATTCGTTTTTCTAGTTTACAAATAGAACTAAGTGAAATCTCGACTTTACCCATACCAAAAAGCCTGTGGACATCTATAAACTCAATATTTATTTTACCTATAAGTCTTGTAGCCATTATTTTATGGACATATTTTTATAGCACTCAATTATTTAAATTAATGATTGGTTTTATATGCGGGACGATCTCATACGGAGTATTATTTCTAGTACCAAAAACTCCAAGTAATCAGCATACGATTATATACTTAATGTCCATATTTTTTCTGGTCATTGCAGAAGTGCATATTGCACCAATTATTAATTCTATTCTTACCGAATATACCAATCCAAAGTATCTGACAATATGTATAAGTTTAGCATTCATACCCACAAGACTACTCTCATCTATTGCATGGTTATTTTATGAAAGATTATATGAAAACCCGACACTAGCTATTTCAATAGGAACGATAGCTATGATTATACTTAGTATTGGGTTAATTGTGTATAATTTGGTATATAAAAAATCACTTACTAGATTATAGTAATGAGGAAATAACAAAAAGAGCTGTTTTCAAAACATGACTCAAACAAGTCGGTTTGGCAGAGACTTTTGGTAGTGATTAAAAAAATGCCAAATCGGTAGAAAAACAAAAATCGAAAGTATACATACGAATAGAAGAAAAAACTAAACTTAGGGAAAATGGGGGTAACATTTTGTTCTTTTAAGACACTTACATATAATATTAGGAATTACATATGTCAATGAATGAAAAAATAAATCGAACTTGGAGTGAAAATAGCACCCTTAATGAGGATATTGATAAACTATTAATAAAAAAACTGTTTTGGTAATTTAAAGGTTTTATTATATGTTTGCGCACCTTTAACGTAACAAAGAAACATAATTGGATAAATAAAAATTATGATTTCTATTCACACACTTCGTCACAACAATTTTTAATCAAATTATGAAAAGAACATTTTTATTAATGGCGTTGTTTACGTCTTCACTTTTTTATGCTCAAGAAAAAATAGCATATATCGACTATGACGAAATTGTGAAAGACTTAAATACATTAGAAGAAAATCAAGATTATGAAAAAATTATAGAAAGGCTTGATAAAATCAATGTGAATGATTCTATCTATGAATCAACTTTGATTACAAAATCATATTATCTAATCCAACAAAAAAAATATGATGACGCTGTTAAAGTATGCAATAAGGGGCTTCAACTCCCTAATGCTGAATACAAATATTCTTTTTTACTAAATAAAGGGTTAGCGTTGAGTGAATCCGAGAAGTATCAGGATGCAATAGATCTCTACAATAAAGCCCTAAAGACATACCCAAAAAATAATGTACTTTATCATAATCTGGGATTAATCTATAAAAAAACAAAACAGTTTGATAAGGCTATACAAAATTATATTGAGTCCATTAATTTAAACCCCTTTTTTGGGAAGAGTCATTTAGAACTTGGAAACATATGCTATCGGGAAGGAAAGTTTGCTCAGGCACTGATGGCGTTTAATATGTATTTATTATTAAATCCAGACGGTGAACATTCTTTTGATGTATTAAATTCAGTTAACACTTTGATCTCAAAAAAGAATGATTTAGAACCTGTCGGAATTGAGATATCTGTAGATGATGATACGTTTGAAGATATTGATCTAGTATTGGATAGTCGCATGGCTTTAAATGCCAATTATAAAATTAACAATAAAATAAATATCGCATTAACTAAGCAGAATCACGCTCTTTTTGAGCAATTATCAGATTATGAAGGTAATGGAGGGTTTTGGGACAAAAAATATGTACCTTTTTATAAATGGGTATTTGAAAATAATCACTTCGATAATTTTACATTTACCATTTTATATTCTATCCAAAACCCTGATTTTAAAAAAATAGTAGATAAAAATATTGATGGAATCCAGTCCTTTATTGATTTATTTTACGATAAGTGGGAGGATTTAATGGATGGTGAACATGAGGAAATCTTTGATGGAAAAAAGCAAAAAGTGACCTATGTGTTTAGTAATTATGATTTTCTTCAGGCGGTCGGTCTAACCAATGGAAGTAAGAAAATTGGAAATTGGGAAATCTATAATGAAGAGGGAAAGTTAACTGGAAAAGGAAAATTTGATAGCAATGGACTAAGAAATGGAGAGTGGATTTGGTATGATCAATTTAGTAATATAACAGAAAAGGAAAACTATAAAAATGGTAAGCTAGAAGGAAAATACACATCATATTATAACAACGGAAATGTAAAAACAGAGCGTTTTTATACAGAAGGTAAATTAAATGGTGATTATAAAGTATATAATAAGAAGGGAGCTTTAATCGTACATAAGACTTTTGAAAACGATATACTTAATGGTAAATATCTGTCCTTTTATGCTTTAGGCGAAATAACCAAAGAATATGATGTGGATTATAAAGATGGTAATCCTGTAGGAGAGCTCAAACAATATTATCCTGATGGTTCAATCTTAAAGAAGCGCCCCTTTAAAGGCGGTAAAATTAATGGAATTGAACAATTGTATCATAACTCCGGCGAACTCCGTGGCGAATATGAGTATAAAGATGGTGTTTATCACGGGACCTACACAACCTACTATTCTAATGGTCAAAAATATGAAGTAGGAACTACCTCAGAGGGATATTATGATGGCGATTGGAAATTTTATTACAGCGATGGTGTGCTAATGAATGAACTTACTTATAATAAAGGAAAGCTTAATGATGCTTACAAAGAGTATGATATTGATGGAAAACTGATATATGATTTCACTTATCGTAATGATGAATTCATAGCACATAAACACTTCAATAAAGATGGCGAAGTGATTAAAGAAGCTAAAAAGAAGAAAGGAGAATTTTATTATCAGGGGTTTTCATCTCTAGGAGATATGATTACAGAAGGTCTTTATGATATTAAAGGTGGAAAAAAGGGCGAATGGAAATACTATACTGATGGAGTTTTGATAAATAAAGGCACTTATGAAGATAATTTGCTTCAGGGTAAATATTATAGTTATTATAAATCCGGAGAAAAAGAATCTATCACAGAATACAAAAACGATTCTCTATCAGGATATTATGTAGATTATCATAAAAATGGAAAGATATCTCGTCAGGGATGGAATAAAGACAATCAATGGCACGGAACCTGGATTTCTTATTATAATAATGGAAAAATAAAAGAAAAAGATTTTTATCATAAAGGGAAACGACATGGTGTACAAGAGTCCTATAGTGTTGAAGGAAAATTATCTCATACCCTAGTTTATGAATATGACAATTTGGTTTCCGGGACATATTTTAGACCAGATGGCAGTGTACTACAAGAGATAAAACTTGATCCCACTAAAAAATCCTATACCGTTTCATTTAAGCAATATAATGACAAAGTCTATTCTACTACAGATTACCTATATGGCGTCAAACATGGTGATTATGTGCGATTTAATGCTGAAGGAAAAAAGAATATAGAAGGAAAATACTTCAATGACAAGTTTCACGGTCTATGGACCTGGTATTATGATGATGGACAAATTAGTATGCAGGGAGAATACTTTCATGGTGAGTATGTTGGTGAATGGAAAACCTATCATGAGAATGGAAAACTAAATAAAAAATACAATTATAAATTAGGGCAATTAGAAGGTGTTTATGAGCTTTACAATGACAATGGTGTTTTGATTAGAGCTACTCCATACAAAAATGGAAAAATTCATGGAGAGAGAACATTCTATAGTCCAGAGAGCAAATTACAGGCCATAAGATATTATCATAATGGTAAAATCATAGGATACAGTTATCAAGATAAGAATAGTAAACTGAAACCAATGATACCTATAGAAAATTATTCTGGACAGATTAAAGCGTATTTTGATAATGGAAAACCATCAATGGAAGCAGAACTAAAAAATGGAGTATTCATCAATGAATTTAAAGCATATTACTATTCTGGTCAGTTAGAACGTAAAGCAAGTTATAAAAATGGTGATTACCACGGAAAATATATTGATTATTATGCCGATGGGAAAACCAAAAGCGAAACCAACTATGACTATGATTTATTACACGGGTTACATAAAAAATATTATCCAAGCGGAAAAGTAAAAGAAGAAGTAAACTACCGTTATGATAAACAAAGTGGTTCTGCCAAATACTACGATGAAAAAAGTAAACTCATTAAAGAAAAGACATACTTTAATGATATGGCTGAAAACTAAGAAATGATGAAGTACAGAAAACAATTATTAGGAGTCGTATTACTCTTGTTTTTTATTGGACAAGCCCAAAAGACTTCTCCAATATTTGAAGAGTATAAAGAAAAATATCCCAATGCGTATTCCGTAAAACTACTGGAAGAAAGAAAGATTGATATTAGTCTTAAAAATGGAGAAATTTTTATTACTCAAGAGGTAAAAGAAGAACACTTATATCTTGATGCAGCAGCTACTTATAGATCTAAGGAGTCTATTAATTATTCTACATTTTTAGAAGTAGAATCTATTGAGGCTGCATCCATGGTTTATGAAGATGGTGAATATAATAAAATCGAAGTAAAAGATTTTGTAACCAAAGATGAAATGGATCAAAGTTTTTATGACGATTCAAAATCCATCAATTTTATCTACCCTAATTTACAACCTGGCTCAAAATCAAAATTACGATACAAGGAAAAAATCAAGAACCCTAGATTTTTAGGCTCTTTCTACTTTGCCGATTTTCATCCAACTGTAAAAAGCAAGCTTATAATTAGAGTTGATAATGATATTTCTATAAGGTTTAAGGAGTTTAATACGGAGAAAATAAATATTAATTTTTCTGAATCTGAAAAACGAGGTAAGCACATATATAGTTGGGAGGCTAATGATGTTGATAAATTTAAGCTTGATCCCGGGGCTCCAAATTTTAGGAACACTCTTCCTCATCTCATACCTATGATTACAGAATATGAGTTAAAAGGTAAAAAAGTAAAGTTATTAGGTGAGGTGTCAGATCTATATGGATGGTATTACTCCTTAGTCAAGGATATCAATAAAGATGAAGCTGATAATGAGCTAAAAAAAATTGTAAAAACTCTAACACAAGATAAAAAAACAAATCTAGAAAAAGTTAAAGCAATTTATTACTGGGTTCAGGAGAATATTAAATATATAGCATTCGAATATGCATTAGGAGGGTTTGTACCTAGACAAGCTAATGATGTATTTAATAAGAAATATGGTGATTGTAAGGATAACTCTAGTATACTTCAGGAAATGTTGGAAATAGCAGGTCTGAGTGGAAATCTAACCTGGATTGGTACACGAAGTATTCCATACAAATATAACGAAGTGCCTACTCCAGCAGTCGATAACCACATGATTTTAGCATATATGGATGGAGACAAGGTTTATTATCTGGATGCTACAGGAAGGTATATTCCAATTGATTTACCTACACCTTTTATCCAAGGTAAAGAAGCGTTAATTTCTTTAGGAGAGAAAGATTTTACTATTAAAGAAGTTCCGGTAATAGATTCTAAAAGGAATGCCATTATTGACTCCACATTCATAAAAATAAATGAGCAAACAATAACTGGTAGTGGTAATTTTCAATTGTCAGGGTATTCTAAAATCGATTTTTTTAACACTTTCGAAAGAGAGAAAAAAGAAGAAAACTTAAAAGAAGTTTACACCAGAGAGTTAAGAAAAGGAAATAACAAGTTTCTTATAGAAGATTTCAAGGAAATTAATAAATATGATTATGATAAAGATTTTATTGTAGAATATACTTTTAATATTCAGGATTATATAAATAAATTGGAGAATGAAACATATATCAACCTTAATCTAAATAGAGAGCTTACTCAATTTAAACTAAAGGAAGACCGAAAGACTGCACGGGAATACCGTTATAAATCTTATGTAAAAAATGTGACCGTGCTTGAAATTCCAGAAAAGAAAACCGTAGACTTTATTCCTGAAAACTTTTCAGTTTCTAATGATTTTTTTGAATGCTCTATTAACTATATACAAAAAGGTAATACCATCATTTATGAATTAGTGATGGATCAAGATTTTATCCTATTAGATTTAAAACAACAAAAAGAGTTTAATGCTCTAATTAAGAAAGTAGAAAAGAATTTTAAAGAAGTAATCGTTTTAAAAGACAAAAAATAATCAGACACTATAGCATAATTATGAAATCACCAATATATCTATTAGCATTTTTTCTTTGTATAACAAATATATGGGGTCAAAAAGAACCATATTACAAAACATATGATTGGGAAGATAACCCTATAGCGAATATTGACATAGAAAAATTTCAGGATAAAGATATTGTCGCTTTTAAAGATAAGACAGTTAATGAATTTTATTTTTTAAACAAAGATAGCTTTGTAGAATATTCATTGATCCATAAGCTTTATTGGCTTAACTCTAATGACAATATTGAAAAATATAATAAAGTTTATCTACCATCTTCCTCGAATTCAGAAGTTGTAAAAAATAAAGCTCGAGTGATTACTAAAGATGGTAAGGTCATAGAATTAGACGATTCCAAAATTTTAACTTCTACAGATGAAGAGACAAAACGTACATTAAAATACTATGCTTTAGAAGGAATAGAAAAAGGAGGGTATATTGAATATTTTTTTGTAGTAAAAAGGTACCCTACTTATACAGGAAATAGGATAACGTTGCAATCAGATTTTGATAAAAAGAATGTTGATTTCGAACTATTGGCACCATCTAATCTTATCTTCCAAATCAAAACATATAATAATCTACCTGAAGCTGTAAAAGATTCAACGAATAAGGATAAGAATCACTGGAAATTACAATTAAAGGAAATTGGAGCATTAGAAAAAGAGGAACAAGCTCCTTATAGTGCAATAAGTAAATATTTAGTTTATAAATTAAAACAGAATACAAACAATCCAGAAAACGATATTGTATCCTATAGGGCAGGTTCCCAAAATATTTACAAAAACTTATATAATGAAGTTGATAGCAAACTTAACAACAAAATCAAAAAGTTCCTAAAATCTATAGCAGGTATAGACAGTAAAAATATCACAACTAAAATTCGTTCTATTGAGAACTATATAAAAGCGAATATTTATGTAGGCGACATAAGCAGGGAAGATCTTGAAGATATATCAAGCATCCTGGACAATAAGGTAGCCAATGAGCGAGGAATCGTAAAACTATATCTTACCCTATTTAATGCGTTAGAAATTAAACACCAGATTGTATATACTACAGATAGAAGGGAAATGAAATTTGATAAAAATTTTGAAGCCTACAATTTTTTACAAGAAAACTTAATTTATTTCCCAAAAAACAAGCTCTATATGGCTCCTACCAAATTGGATTCAAGACTTGGCTTTCCTCCAGGATATCTAACAGATAATTACGGATTGTTTATAAAACAAGTCACTTTGGGAGGTTTTACTTCTGGAGTAGGTAGTATTAAATACATTAAACCAGTCAATTATGATAAAACCAATTATGATTTGGTAATGAATGTAAGTTTTGATTCGAACGACCTAACTACCACCAAATTAAAAATGGATCGTACCATGGATGGTTACTACGCTGTGTACGTCCAACCTTTTATGGATATTGCTAAAGAAGAAAACAAAAATGAAATGATAGATGGGGTTATCAAGTCTATAAATCCTAATTTAGATATCATAGAAAAGAAAGTGCTTAATGCATCTGCAAAGGATTTTGGCAATAAACCATTGCAAATCATTGCTGAGCTAAAATCTGAAGACTATGTGGATAAAGCTGGAAATAAATATCTTTTTAAGATAGGAAATATAATTGGTCCTCAACAAGAGATGTATCAAGAAAAAACACGTCAACTCCCGGTTGAAAATGAATTTGAAAGAAGCTATGACAGAAAAATAATTGTTGACATTCCTGAGGGGTATCAATTTAAAAACCTTGATAAAATTAACATAGACGAATCTTATAGTATGGACAATAAAGAATTGTTTATGTTTAAATCTTCATACGAGTTAAATGATAATCAACTAGTTGTATCAATAAAAGAGTACTACAATCAAAATATTATCGATTTTTCACTATATGAAGAATACAGAACTGTAATTAATAGTGCTGCTAATTTTAATAAAGTTACATTGATACTAGAGAAAATTTAAGTATCTTGAATATGTATTAATCAGAATTAGTAAGAGAGAACTTAAACTGACTAAAGTTGCAGAAAAATAATTGATAAAAAAACCCAATCACTTTCGTGATTGGATTTTGTTTGTCGGGTAGAGAGGATTCGAACCTCCGATCTCTGGTCCCCCAGACCAGCACTTTAACCGGACTAAGCTACTACCCGAAAAAATTAGATTGCAAATATAATAATCTTGTAATTAAATGGAAGGATTATTATTGCGTTCCAAAATCTTAATCATCTTAAAAGATTTTAATAAATGAAACAAGCCCGGAAGTATTAATGTTCCTCCTATTATTAATGCTATTCCCAAAGCATTTATCACACTATCCGGAGCGATATTATCAATTAGACTTATACTACCAGTCTCTGTAATAACAATATCAGGAAAATGAGATATCAAAGCTGCCAGTAAAATTAAAAACACTTGTAATCCTGCAAAAAGACGACTTAATATTCTTCTACCGTTTTTAATAGTTAACCAAAGTGGTATCAATAATAACCCTGACAACAGCATGGAAATAACTGAATAAGGGTTTTTAATAAAATCTTTTACAAAAACATAATCAGATATGTACCCATAGCCAAAGGTTATTAATCCCACAACAAAGACAACAATTGTTGCTATTCTGGCTTTGCGTATATAAATATTTTCTTTTCCTCCCTCTGATTCTCCAATTAATAATACAGACGATAAAAAGGCACATAATGCTGCAAAAAACAGACCTATCAGCACACTAAATACATTAAACCAAGGTCGTACAAAGGCTTCGTAAAAAGATAATGTTGCGATATCATCCACGATCTTAATTTCTCCACTAATCAATGTCCCGAACACCATGCCTAAAAAGATGGGAGTCACTAAACTCGAAATTTTAAACATAGCATCATACAATCGTTGTGAATTATCAATTACCGCATCATAATGTCTAAAAACAAAGGCTACTCCTCGTAATGTTACTCCTAGTAATACAATTGTTAGTGGAATATGAAGATGAACCACCATAATATTATAATATACCGGAAAAGCAATCCATAATATCACAATCAAAATAATGATCCAGATATGATTAGCTTCCCATACGGGGCCCATCACACGATATAATGTTTTCTTAGTAATTTTTTGATTCTCTTCTGAAGAAAAAAGTTCTACGATACCTGCTCCGTAATCTGCCCCACCCAAAACCACATAGAGATATAAAGAAAATATTAGAAAGAATAATACTACATATAACATACCTATTGATTTGATTGATTAAGAACTCTAATCTGCCGAAGCATTAACCATGTAACCGCAACTGATAACGTAAGATAGACGACAACATACATATAAAAACTAAAAACGATCCCCGGCATCGGTGTAACCGCATCTTTGGTCCGCATAATCTTATGAATAATCCACGGTTGTCGACCAACTTCGGTTACAATCCACCCCGCCTCCAGGGCAATAAATCCCATGGGAGCTAATATGATAAACAGCAACCAGTACTTCCTATCCTGAAACCATTTCTTTTTTTTCAATGAAATAAAATATAAAATTCCGGCTAGCATTAGTATCCCACCTATACCCACCATGGTCTGAAAAGCATAATGAACTATGGGTACATTAGGCCTTTCATCTTCAGGAAAATCATTTAAGCCCTTTACCTCAGCATCAAAATCTCCAAAGGCAAGAAATGATAACATCCCTGGTAGGGCTATTTTATATTTTACTTCTTGCGTTTTGGCATCCACTACCCCACCTATATATAAAGGGGCACCTTTCTCAGTATTGTAATGCGCTTCCATAGCTGCAAGTTTTACAGGCTGGCGCTCTGCAATATCTTTTGCAGATATATCTCCACTTATAGGCTGTAAAATAGCCGCAATGGCTCCAAAGGTAATTGCAATCTTAAAAGCTTTTTTATGTAGTTCTACCTTTCTCTTCTTGTATATCTGGTATGCGTGAATTCCTGCTACCGCAAACCCAGTAGCAGTAAAAGCAGCTAATGTCATATGCAAAGCTTGTGTAAACCAGGCTGGATTTAACATCGCCTGAATAGGATCGATGTTTAAGAATTTACCATCGATATAGTCGAATCCGCTAGGAGCATTCATCCACCCGTTTGCAGCTACAACCAAAATCCCTGAAGCAACCCCGGATACTCCAATGATAATTCCTGTAATCCAATGAAACTTCTCCGGTAACTTATTCCAGCCATACAGATAAAATCCCAACGCTATGGCCTCTACAAAGAAGGCTGCTCCTTCTAATGAAAAAGGCATTCCGATAATGGGGCCGGCATGTTTCATAAATTCCGGCCATAGTAATCCTAACTCAAACGATAGCGCTGTACCCGAAACAGCACCGGTAACAAAGAATATTGCAACTCCTTTTTGCCAGGACTTAGTAAGTGTTAGATAAATCTGGTCACGTGTTTTTAACCACTTATAATGAGAGACTACCATAAAAAAAGGCATTACCATACCAATACAAGCAAAAACAATGTGAAATATTAAGGTGAATGCCATCTGGAGTCTTGCCGCATCAAGGTTTTCCATAGATAAAATTTAGAGAAGAAATAGGTTTCCAATTAACTCGTATAAAGATACAACCTACCCCTAACTTAAAGAACTAAAGCAATGTTTATTTTCCTTACATTTTTCTTAAAAGACTTAGCACTATTAACAAAAAAAACCTGCTAAACGAATTTAGCAGGTTTTAGATCATAAAAAAGAATGATTACTTCATTATTTTAATTACTTCAGTGTTCTTATTAGAACTAACTTTCATTAAATACATTCCTTCAGCCAAACTAGATGTGTTAATAGTTACCACATTAAGCTTAGCATCTTTTGTTAAGCTTACGTTAGTTTTCTTACCTGATATATCATAAATAGAAACGCTTACATCATTATCAACCATATTTCCAGTAAAAGATAATGTCAGAGAATTAGTAAAAGGATTTGGCCATGCTTTTACTAAACTAAGATTTTCGCTTATAGATGTTTTAACCGATGCAGAAGATCTTAATGCTCCGTTACTTGGGCATTCACTTGGACAAGTATCAGACCATACGTTATCATACCATCCTTCAGTAGTTCTGAATAAATCATCCGTTTGTGAACCATCACCACTATTAAATACTATTCCTACCTCTACATCTTGATCAATATTGTATGAGTACCAAGGCGAACCTGTTATCGCATTCATAGCTACTCCCGGCCAAGCTGGTGCTCCAGGGATAGCAGCATTTGCATTTTTATCGTATACGTAGATAAATGCATTGCTCCAGGAACTTGGTTTTTTGAAATACACATCAAATCCTGTTGTAATACCTGGGCATTCATTAGGACAAGCATCAAACCAACTATTATCATACCATCCTTCAGTAGTTCTAAACAAATCATCAGTTTGAGCACCGCCATTATCATTAAATACAATTCCTACTTCTACGGATTGATTAACGGTGTATTTATACCAAGGAGAATTACCTACAGCTGATATTTGAACTCCAGGCCAGGCAGGGAATCCAGGAATGGCTGTATTAGAATTTTTATCATATAAATATACAAAAACGCTATTCCATCCACTTGGTTTCTTATAATATATGTCATAAGGATCATCAATAACTATTCCCGGACAATCACTTGGACAAGTATCAGACCAAGTATTATCATACCATCCTTCTTTAATTCTTGTTAAATCATCACTCTGTGCTCCACCATTATCATTGAATACAATACCTACTTGTACATTTTGATCAATAGTATATTTAAACCAAGGTGTATTGCTTACAGTAGACATTTCTACTCCAGGCCATGCAGGGAATCCTGGTAATGCTTCTCCAGTGTTTTGATTAAATATATATATATATGCAGAAGACCAATCCGAAGGCTTTTTGAAATGTACATCAAATGGGCCGCCATCGCCTATAACATAATCTCTGGTAACAATAGGAGATTCATTTCCTTCAGAGTCAATAGCTATTGCTTTTACTGTGGTAGTTTCATCAATTATGAATGAGCCATTGTATGGCGTACTCGCAGATGATGGGTCTGTATTATCAGTTGTATAAAAAATACTTGTCGTTGCCCCAGATGCTGTAGAAGATGCAACCATTTCAACTGTAATTGGACTATTATATAATCCTGATGCCGGACTAACAGATAAACTCACAGAACTTGTAAGCTCTAATGGCTCTCCTACTAACATTAAACCAAATGCAGTTCCAAAATCAACTGTTCCACCTGAAACAATAGCTGTTTCACCTGAGAAGTAATCTTTAAGCTCTGTTCCATCTGCCCACATTCCGTATACACTTTGTGGTCCAGTGAAGTCTCCATCTTGTCCCTGAAAAACCAAAACCTTATCGCTTTCATTATTGCGATTATATTCTCTTTTAAATATATAAGGTGAATCACTTAGTTTTTGATGTGATCCAGCTCCTACAGAAGTATGCTCTCTTCTAAATGTTCCTAATTTTCTCCAATGGAACAACATTCCTTCATCTAATGAATCCCAGTTCATAAAACCACGATACCCTGCATCAGGATATGTTTGAGGAGCAAAAAACTGTCTTCCAGACTCATCTCCATAGTAGATTTGCACCCCACCTGGTGATAATAATAATGTAGTTCCACCATAATACATATTACCAGTATAGTACTGGTTATAATCGTGGGATCTTAGGTAACTAATCATATTATACTCTCCCTGAGTATTGAATCCTCCATCACGGTTAAGCTTATCAGCAAAAGAACTGAAAATCTCTTCCTGCCCCATATTGGTATAAGCATCCTTAGGAGATTCGAAGTTAATCATACTGTTAAATTTACTAACTGTAAAATCTTCCGGTAACGGATCATTTGCATTTCCTTTAATATTCAGAGAAGAATCTTCCCCAGTCATATAAAAATCAAGATCATCTGGCTTTTTGGTTGGATTGTTTTGTTTCCACTCTCTTAGTGCCAGAACAGCTTCTTCTTTTAGCTCTTTCCAAACATCCGCTCTCACATGACGTTCTGTATCTACACGGAAACCATCGATACCATATTCTCTAACCCAGTCTGTCAACCATTTAATCAAATAGTATCTCGGAGTTCTTGGTTTTCCGGTTCTTGCAAAATATGCATTCAACTCATCAAGTTCCTGCTGTCTTCTACCTTCTACTTCCCATTTATCCAATAACCATTGTGGAAGTGCTACTTCGTTAAAAGATTCTGTTCTAATATCTGGTAATCCATAAAGAGGTGTTGAATAATCATCACAAGGTAACTCTCCATTATTAGGTTCTCCATCCTTCTGACATTGTAATCTTATCCAGTCTAGAGGATAATCCTGATCAACAGGTATTCTCTGACCATTTACATCCTTATATGTAACATAACCTGTATGGTTCATTACTATATCTACCAATACTCTAATACCATGGTTATGTGCTTCATCGATAAATTCTTCAAACTGCTCTGCAGAAGTAAAGTTTGGGTCAAAAGCAGTCCAATCATTAGTATGATACCCATGATAAGGATAATCATTATATTGTGTGCCAATATATCCATGTCTATTCTCTACTACTGGAGTTACCCAGATAGCACTCACTCCTAACTTATCAAAATATCCTTCTCGGATTTTTTGTGTAACCCCAGGTATGTCTCCTCCTTGAAAATCAAGTTCATTAGCTGTACTATTTTTTTGACGATCAAAACTGGTATCATTGGTAGGATCTCCATTATTAAAACGATCCGTAATTAAAAAATAAACCGTGACATTGTCCCACGAAAACGGTAGATCTCTACCAGATTGAGCCCAACTGACTTTTGGAAAAAATAAAGCCAATAAAAGGCCGAAAAAGAGTAATTTCCTCATAATTAAGTTTTTTTGTGTGTTATTACTTGTGTTAAAATATTTCTACGAATGAGAGAGTGTATTTTTTCATCACTTTTCTCAAACGATTGAATAAATATTTGTAAAAAAAAACTTAAAAAATAATTAAATGAATATCATTTTTTTGCGCAAACGTTTGAGTGTTGATATTTTATCTTTTTCAACGTTAAAAAGATAAAGAACCATCAGAATTTTAGCTCATTTTTGAAGAATATTCCGCATTTCTTTTCAAAAAATCAAGTTTTAAAAACAGGGTTATTAAAACTATCGATTTCATAAAATTTTGCACCGTTTTTTTAAATAAAATAAATATCAGTTTAAGGATTAACAATTCTGATCTGAAAAAAACATAGAAAGTGTAGCTATTACTCAATACAATCTAAGGCATGCTTAAGATTTATAAGAAATAAAAAATCCAACCACTATTGTGATTGGATTTCTTAGTCGGGGTGGCAGGATTCGAACCTGCGACCTCCGCGTCCCAAACGCGGCGCGATAACCGGGCTACGCTACACCCCGAAATGATTATCTATAAAACGTTTTGCTCCTCTTTTTTTAACTTTTTTCTCCAAAATCATTGCTTCTGATCTTGAAGATGTTTTGAGTTGCAAAACTAATCTCCAAGGAGCACCACCTTTTGTAGATGGAACAATCCCTGAATTGTGTCTTTTCAATCTTTTATCGATATTAGCAGTCTGACCTACATAATATCTTGAACTTTTATCGCTATATAATATATAAACGAACATATTTTAAATGTTTGGGTGGTCACGCCTCAAGCGTGACGACCTCCGCGTCCCAAACGCGGCGCGATAACCGGGCTACGCTACACCCCGAAATGGTTATCCTTTTTGCGGGTGCAAATATAAGTAAAGTCTTTTATTAAAACCTATAAAATTTCAAAAACTATTTTAAAACTTTTTTTAATTGTAGTGCTAATATATACCCCGTCATATCATAAGACTCTTTAACCCTGCATAAATCATTAAAAACACCTTCTCCTATACCTCCTCTAATCACCGGAGTTGTTGTGGAATATAGCTCATCCTCTATATTTTGAGATTTTACAAATCTCAATGTAGTAACTAGCTTTGCTCGCTGAGCTATAATCCCTCCATTATATCCCATATAGATCCAATCTGCTTCTACTATAATGGTGTAATTAGTATTAACAGTGTTTGGAGTAAATCTCAGATTACTATGCTTAGCTATGGTTTCATTAAAAGCAGTAACAAATGCATTTACCCAGTCCTCTTTTTTCGAAGTCTCATAGGCTTCCAGCCATTTTCTTCCTCCATCTGGTGGTATTCTTTCATTCCAGGTCTCTTCTTTTATGAATAAAAAATCTGTTTCCCGTATTCGACTTCCGTCCATTACAAAATCTTCAGGAAAAGTCAGCAGGACCCCTATTTTGGTTTCTTCTTTTAGGAACGCTAATTGTTTCTTATCAATTTTTATTCTTTGTGCAAAAGAAATCGAACTGATAAATAAAAGAGTCAAAAAAGTTATCTTTTTAATCATTATCAGGTTTTATTTTAAAATTCGTTTTAATTGTATTTCTAATAAATGCCCTAACTTATCATAACAATTACCCATTCTAACAATATCACCAAATTCACCTTTAATATAGCTGCCTAAAATATTCGGTGTAGTGGTTTCATATATCACTGTTTCTGGATCGGAAACTTTAACAAATTTTAAAGTAGTAATTAATTTAGCTCCATTTCTAGCCACCTGAACTTTACCATAACCAAAATACATCCAATCTGCTTCAACAATAAGTTTGTAATTAGCATCTTCATCAGAAGAAGTAAATCTAAGATCAGTATATTCTTGCAATCCCTCATTAACTGTCTTTAAAAAAAGCTCCTGCCATTGTTTTTGTTTAGCTTCTTTATAATGTTGCACCCATCTCTCTCCAAGAGCAGCATCATTCTTCCCCCATTTTTTTCTCATCTTTTCTATAAACACTTTCTCCGAAGTTTTTCCTCCTCTTATTTCAAATCCCGGTTCTGGAAGAAAAAGACTGAAACCCTGTATTTTAAAGTCGCCCGGAAAAGTTAACTCCACTCCTATTTTAGTTTCACCCTTCAAAAACTGTAGCTTTTTTTTATCCATTTTTATTCGCTGAGCAGAAGCTAATGTTGTCATTAAGAATAGCGTAAGAAAAAGAATTCTTTTGTTCATTTTTGATTTTTGTTTTTTGATTAATGATGCAATAATAACTCATTTTTTAAGAAACTCTTCAACATACAATTATATAATGTATAGTAATAATCATTAACACAATCGTGATTATTTTACACTTTATAAGTTAGTTTCCGATATTTGATAAAAAATCGTAGTTTGAAAAATATCCTTTCTCTTTTATTCCTTTTCAGCTGTTATTGTTACCCGCAATCTGATAGTATTCCTTTAGAAGAAGTCATTATTAATGATTTTTCGATTCCTCAACAACAAAAACATGCTACAGAGTCTGTTTCTATAGTCACTCACGAAGCCATTAATAGAAGTAACACATTAGAGTTATCACCAATCCTTAATCGAGTTCCTGGTGTTTTTATGCAAAGCGGAACGCTAAATACTAACAGAATCACGATTAGAGGTATTGGAGCAAGGAATTTATTTGGTACCGCTAATATCAGAGCCTATTTTGGAGATATTCCTCTTACTGATGGTAATGGAGAATCTGCCATCGAAGATTTGGAATTAGCAGCATTATCACATATTGAAATTCATAAAGGACCTTCATCTAGTACTTATGGTGTAGGACTAGGTGGAACTATATTACTACAACCAGAATATACTAGCTCAGGAGTTACTGAAGGTGAAATATCATCAACTTTTGGCAGCTATGGACTGCAAAGAATCATAGCCAAAGTCGGAGTCGGATTAGAAAAATCTAATCTAAATATTTTGTACAGTAATAATCATAGTGATGGATATCGTGATAACAATGAGTATAATAGACAAACAATAACGATAACCTCAGCTATCGAAGCCGGAGAAAAGGACAATTTCTCCATCCTAGGGAGTTACATTAATCTGAAAGCTGGTATCCCGAGTTCCTTAGATCAGGAAGATTTTGATACGAATCCCAGGCATGCAGCTTTTACCTGGGGGCGGTCACAAGCTTTTGAAGATGTGGATTATGGTTTACTTGGTTTAACCTGGAAACACAAGTATACAGAGAGCCTATCACAAAGCACAAGTATATTTGGATCTTTAAAAAAAAACTACGAGCCTAGACCTTTTAATATCCTCGAAGAAGAATCCAATAGTTTTGGTATCCGAAGTAGAGTTTTAGGTAATCACAAAATCACAAACAATGAATTGGATTGGAATCTGGGAGGAGAACTATTCTATGACAATTATAATGGTAGAACGTTCGAAAATTTATATGAGAATTTCCCTACCGGTACTGGTAGTGTGCGAGGAGATCTACTTTCGGATTTGGATGAAAAGCGATATTATTATAATCTTTTTGCAGAAGCAAATTATAAAATCAACGAAAAACTAAGATTTAATATAGGAATACACCTCAACCAAACATTTTTTGATATTGATGATCAGTTTCTATCAGATGCTGAGGATAGTTCAGGAGAATTTGATTTCAACCCTATTCTTTCTCCTAAACTTGGTATCAATTATGTTTTGAATTCACATTTTACCTTTTTCGGGAGTATCGCTCATGGTTTCTCTACTCCTACAACTTCAGAAACTCTACTCCCAGATGGGATTTTTAATCCTGATATTAAACCGGAAGTTGGTTGGAATTATGAAATTGGTACCAGATATAAACTATTAAACAGACTACATGGTGTTATATCGCTATATACAATGAGAGTAAAAGATCTATTGGTTTCCAGAAGAACTGTTGAAGATAATTTCTTTGCGATTAATGCAGGTAGAACGATTCATAATGGTATTGAAGCCGAAGTAAACTACAACCTATTAATTTTTAGTAAATCACAATTAAACTTCTTTACCAATGCTTCTATATATGATTACAAATTCAAAGATTTTGTAGATCTTGATAATAATTTCTCTGGTAATGATCTTACAGGTGTTCCTTCAGAAGTAATCAATATTGGAATCGACCTTATTGCGGAAAAAGGGTTTTATGGTAATCTCAATTTTCAATCGGTAGGTAAAATACCTGCTAATGATACCAATACTTCTTTTAGCGAAAGCTATAAATTATTACATGGTAAAATTGGTTATAAAAATAGCATAGGAAACCACCTTTTTTACGACCTATCTATTGGAGCTAATAATGTTTTGGACACCAAATATGCTTCGCAATTACAGATTAATGCCAGAGGTTTTGGAGGTAATGCCCCGAGGTATTTTTATCCTGGATTACCTTTTAACATGTATGGTGGCATTAACATAAATTATAGATTATAGTTTAATTTTCTTTGTATTTTTCCAGAGTAAATCCTCTATTCATGAAGAATTTTATATCTGTGATTATTTTTTCGTTTTTCGCCTTACTTTCCTGTGCGCAGGAAAAGAAAAATGACATTCCAATACAAGAAGATCCAAAAAACTATACTACAGAAGTAGTGGTTCCTGATTTACAAATCCCCTGGGGAATGGTCTGGTTACCTGATGGAAGCATGTTAATTACTGAAAAAAGTGGAGAGCTAATTCATTTTAAAAATGGCAACAAAACCTCAGTAGGTAATGTTCCCGAAGTTTATAATCGTAATCAGGGAGGGTTATTAGATATAGAGCTACATCCTAAGTATAAAGAAAATGGTTGGATATACATTACGTATTCATCTAAAGATGGTTCTGCAAAAGGTGGCAATACAGCTTTGATTAGAGCCAAACTCAAAAATAATCAGCTTTCTAATATAAAAACGCTTTATAAAGGAACACCAAATACTACTCGTGGACATCATTTCGGTTCTCGTATAGAATTTGACAATGAAGGGTATTTATATTTCTGTATCGGAGATCGTGGTAACCGTGATGTAAATCCACAGGATATTACCAAAGATGGTGGAAAAATATATCGATTAAACGATGATGGCAGTATCCCTAAAGACAATCCTTTTCTAGATAAAGCGAATGCAAAGAAAGCAATTTATTCTTATGGACATCGTAACCCGCAAGGTATGGCAATACATCCAGACGGAACAATTTGGGTACACGAACATGGGCCTAGAGGTGGTGATGAGATTAATCCTATAAAAAAAGGTGTAAACTATGGATGGCCCATAATTACTTATGGCATCAATTATAGCGGTACATCAATTACAGATATCACTAAAAAAGAAGGAATGGAACAGCCTCTATATTATTGGGTTCCTTCTATCGCTCCAAGTGGAATGGATTTTATTACCAGTGATAAATATCCCAATTGGAAAAACAATCTACTTGTAGGCTCTCTAAAATTTCAATACCTAGAACTCGTAGAGTTAGACGGTTATCAAGTAGTTGGCAGAAAAAAACTATTAGATAATATGGGGCGTATTAGAAACGTGCGTCAAGGTCCAGATGGATATATATACGTAGCCATAGAAAATAAAGGTATTGTAAAGATAATTCCGCAAGCAAAATGAGAGCTATACGATTAAAAAAAATAATAGTACTAGAAATTGCAGTTTTCATAACTACTATATCAATTATTGCACAGCAAGGAAACTCTGACAGCACATATTTGTCGATGGAAATTCAGGATGCCAAATTATCCGAGAGCATTGCCAAGGGCTCAGAAATATATACTGATTTCTGTATGCAGTGTCATCTCCCGGACGGAAAAGGGACTCCTAAAGTCTTTCCGCCCCTAGCCGGATCAGATTGGCTGGTTGACAAACGAAAAGAAAGTATTCATTCTATTAAATATGGTCTAAATGGTCCTATAAAGGTAAACGGAAAACCATACAACAGTGCTATGACCTCTCTCGGCCTGGAGGATGAAGAAATAGCTGATGTAATGAACTACATTATGAATAGTTGGGGAAATACTCAAAAGAAAATGGTTACTACTGAAGAAGTTGCTCTAATCAAAAAATAATCATAATCGAAGTGAATTATAAGTGTATTTTAGGTAATATAACAATCGTGTAATATATTGCGTTATCATATACTAAGCAACCAATCTCTTCAATGAAATTCTTGAAATTTCTTATTATCTGTATAATTATGCATCAAGGTTATGCACAGCAAGAAGAAGATCTTTCTCCTAATCGATATAGATTTAGATATAAATCTGTAGTGTATAAAGGCACACGATTACAAATAACTGCCCAAATAAGATCATTAAAAAACAATTCATTATTCGTCAATATTCCTGAAGAATATCAAGAAGAGCTATTAAAGCTTTTCAAAGAAATGAAGCATCAAGCTATTCCGAGATTATATAAAAAAAATGCAATAGTATTTCTGGATGCTTTATATGAATATGAAGAATTCCTAATCGTATATCACAATGCATTAATAGCCGTAATCAAAGATCTAAAAGCAGATATGCGCCGTCTTGATTTTAAATTTGAGAGGGAATATACCAGGAGTAAATTAATACTCAATCGGATTACCAAAGAAGACCCTGATAATGACTTCAAAATAGGAAGACTTCAAAAAGATGTCTCTGATAGTAAAACTAAACTGTTATGTCATCGTTGGATGAAGAAAAGGTTTGATCAATATAGTATTAACATTATTGACGAACCTGATGATCTGGTGCAGGAGTTCAAAAAAGCAGAAGCTATGAATGCCTATATGATGTTCAAAGAAGATAAGGTTAAAGAAATTAGAACATATCTCGAAAACCAAATCATTGAATTCTATTATAAGAAGTCTTTACCCGAAATAGATCCTGATGAACTAGAGCTCAATTATACCGACAAAATTTAAATAAGTATTATAATAATTTGTGAGTATCTTACCCTTCCTTAAAAACCATACATGACCGAATCAAACAAAGACAAAAATGCCTGGGCTTGGGTGCCATCATTATATTTTACAGAAGGATTACCTTATGTGATTATCATCACACTCTCTGTAATTATGTATAAAAAGTTAGGAGTAAGCAATGCTGATATTGGTATTTATACCAGTTGGTTATACTTACCTTGGGTACTTAAACCTTTATGGAGTCCCATAGTAGATATTAGCAGTACTAAGCGTAAATGGTTCTTAGGGATGCAATTGCTTCTGGCAATAGCTTTCTTAGGTGTTGGGATTACTATACCCACCAATAGCTTTTTTATCTTAAGTCTTTCCTGTTTCTGGATTGCAGCTTTTGCTTCGGCAACTAATGATATCGCATCAGATGGATTTTATTTGCTTGCCCTTTCAGAAAAAAAACAATCTTTCTTCTTAGGTGTACGTAGTACATTCTACAGATTAGCAATGATTACAGGGCAAGGATTACTTGTAGTACTTGCCGGTTTTTTAGAAGAATATTATGGTAATGATCAAAAAGCCTGGTCCTATACCATGATTATTACTACAATCATTATGATCGTATTAACACTCATCAATTTCTTTACTGCTCCTAAAGTGGAAGAAGTAGCTACCAATACTGAAGAACAAAATAAAGTACGTTTTCTTGATGTATTTATTACCTTCTTTCAGAAGAAACAAATCTGGATAGCCTTAGCTTTTATTTTAGTTTATCGTTTAGGCGAATCTCAGTTGGTAAAAATGGCATCTCCTTTTTTATTAGATAAGACAGAAGCAGGAGGACTAGCTTTTTCTACTACCGAAGTAGGAACCATTTATGGTACTTTTGGGATTATAGCGTTAACCATTGGTGGCATTTTGGGCGGAATAGTTATTTCTAGATATGGATTAAAAAAATGGATGCTTCCGATGATTCTGGCATTAAACCTCCCGAATCTATTATATGCTTTATTAGCGTTCTGGCAACCTACATCAGTAGTATTTGCCACAGTGGTCGTTATTGTGGAACAATTTGGGTACGGATTTGGGTTTGCTGCCTATTTAATGTTTTTGATTTATGTTGCCGAAGGCGTTTCCAAAACCTCACATTATGCCATTGCTACTGGCTTTATGGCATTAGGAATGATGCTTCCAGGTATGCTAAGCGGTATTATCCAGGAAGCCATTGGCTATACTGGATTTTTCATCTGGGTTGCCATAGCAGCGATTCCGGGGATTATCCTTACCAGGTATATTCAATATCCTGCGGATTACGGAAAGAAAGAAAAAGATTAAATGCTCTTATTAAAAAAAATAGCGTTCAAAAGCAGCGCTTTTAAAATCTTTTTCTACCAGTATAAGATTTATTAATTTGAAAAAGTAAATCACAATTATCAAAAAAACAAATCAGCATATCGACCTCAAGAACTTATCCAAAACCGAAAAAATCGGGCAATTCTTTTGTCCTGCAGCATTTATCAATGATAGCGATGCTGAAATACAAAAGTTAGAAAACCTCATCAAAGATTACCATATTGGAGTACTTACTTTTTTTCATAGCAGGATTAGCGCAGCAAGTAATTTTGAAGGTAAAAGAAAAGTAATCCGAAATGAGAACAGCTATCAACGGCTTCAGGAATTGATCAACCATTATCAAAGTATTGCTCCTACTCCACTACTCATAAGCATTGATGCAGAATGGGGGCTGGCGATGCGCGTAGAAAATACACCACAATATCCGTATGCGCTAACACTGGGTGCAATACCAGAGGATCAAAATGAACTTATCCATCAAGTTGGTAATGCCATTGGGAATGATCTTAAAAGTATTGGCATTCATATGAATCTGGCTCCTGTAGTAGATATTAATATGAATCCCGATAACCCAGTGATTGGGTATCGTTCTTTTGGACAAGATAAAGAACAAGTCATAAAACGTGCATTATTATATTACCAAGGGCTTAAAGCCTCTGGAACTCTAGGATGTTTTAAACATTTCCCCGGACACGGAGATACTAATATAGATTCTCACCTAGGACTTCCTTTAATTTCTAAAACTAAAGAAGAACTTTACAATCAAGAATTATATCCTTTTATAAAAGCTATTGAACAAGAAGTTGATAGTATTATGATTGGGCATTTGGCTGTTCCTTCGTTAAGCAATGATAAGAATACATCTGCAACTTTATCCAAAGACATCATCAAAGAGGTATTAAGAAAAGAATTAGGTTTTAAAGGAGTTGTCATTTCAGATGCTTTGAATATGCATAGTGTTTCTAAATTATACGATGAAAAAGGGATGTTAGAATGGAAAGCCTTTGATGCGGGTAATGATATCTTATGTTTTGCTGAACATGTAGAAGAAGGTATCAATATGATTGAAAAAAATGCTTCTGATCATCAAATTGAAGAAAGTATCCTAAGAATACAGAAGCTAAAAGAACATGCTTTTTCACAGAAGAAAGAAAACAATGATGGAGGTATTGATCACACTACTCTGAATCTAAAAATTGCTGAGACCGCTATAACTATGTACAAAAGTGATCCGGAAAGTTTTAAAAACTATAACACAGGAGAATTTGAAGCTATTTGTATAGGAAAGAATAATGATTGTCATTTCTATAATGAAATACAGAAACAAAGACCTTCTATCAATATGGTATCCGATACAAAAACAGATCTCACCACTGATCATATATTGATAGCACTCTTCCCTCCCTCCATAAAACCATTAAATAACTTTGGGATCAATGAAGAAACAAAACAGTTCATAGCTCAACTAAGTAAAGTAAAGAATGTAACTTTATACCTATTCGGTAACCCTTATGCATTAAGAGTATTATCGACTGATTATATTAAAAATATTGTACTGTGTTATCAAGATCTTGAAAGCTTTCAGCGGGCGGCTGCTCAGCATTTTTTAGGTAACCATAAAGCAATCGGAAAAATCCCTGTTCAACTTTTATAAAATACAATGCAAAAGAATCACTATAAAGTAATTGGTTTGATGTCCGGGACTTCACTAGACGGATTGGATATTGCATATTGCCATTTTACAAAGAATAATAATTCCTGGGAGTTTTCTATTGAGAAAGCCGAAAGCATTGATTATGATAATCATTTCAAAGAAAAATTAAAAAATACTGTACACTTAAACGCTGTCGATCTATTAGCATTTCATAATGAATTTGGAACTTGGTTAGGTGAGAAAACTAAAGAGTTCATTTTCACACATCAAATCCAGGTAGATTTTATTTCCAGTCATGGGCATACTGTATTTCATCAACCCGAAATCGGATTAACGTACCAAATCGGTTCCGGGCAGCATCTGGCCAATGCATCTGGTCACAAGGTAATTTGTGATTTCAGAACACTAGATGTGGCACTTGGTGGTCAGGGAGCTCCTCTTGTACCTATCGGGGATCAATTACTATTTGGTGATTATGATTTCTGTCTTAATCTAGGTGGTATTAGTAATATTTCTTTTGATGTAAAAGGAAAAAGAATTGCTTTTGACATCTCCCCTGCCAATATGTTACTGAATTACATTTGCAAAAAAATAAACAAAGCATACGATCACGGTGGAGCAATTGCCAAAACCGGTATCCTAAACAGAGTACTACTAGATCAATTAAACGCATTAGCTTATTACTCCCTGCCCTATCCAAAATCATTGGGTTACGAATGGTTTGTCGACAAAGTAATTCCTATAATAGAAAACACTAATGACACACCAGAAAACTTGCTACACACTTCAGTTCATCATATCGCAACCCAGATAGCTAATACCATCATTGACACCCATAAAAACAACAGTTCACTGCTTATCACCGGTGGTGGTGCCAAGAATGATTTTTTGATTGAAATATTACAACAACAACTTGAAGGGCAGGCCAATGTCATTATTCCTTCGACAGATATTATCGATTATAAAGAAGCTTTGATTTTTGGGTTTATGGGAGTATTAAGAGAACTCAATGAGGTAAATTGCCTACAATCTGTTACCGGAGCTAATCGAGATTCTTCTTCTGGAGTATTATACAGACCTTACTAATATTTTGTTTTAACTAAGTACAAGTTACAATTGTCAAAAGAGTAAATATGTCCGCCTAACTACCATTTCAGATAAACAAATCACCTTTGCACTACACATGATTTATGATTTAGACAGGCATGATTTACACTTATACTACCATAATTCTTAATTCACCTCATCAAATGGCTATTTCATTATGGCAAATATCCACTTGAGGTCACCAAATATATTAATTAAGCATACAATAATTAAAATGTTAAATTTTAACATTGTTTTATTCCAGCACATATACTTCTGTGCAGCAGATAGTTAACATCCAACTTCTTAACAATTTGTTAAACACAAAGGGGAAATGTACCCCCTATAGCTATTGACTCAGGTCATTTTTTTCATGTATTTTCGCCGCTTGTTTTAAAAAAAGTTTTGGGGAAAACTTCTTTTTTTCAAAAAAGTAGGGTAACATTTTTGCCATAAATGGCACTACCTATATATAAACCTAATTTAATCAGTCAGTATATTATGAAAAAAAGTATTCTCTTGGTCAACACTCTGGAGGTAAATGGTATAAATTAATGAATATTGACCTTAATGGTAATGGAAATCATAATTCAGTAAATATTACAGTCGATTTCCAATATGTAAATACTTGGACAAAGTATAATGCTAATGCTATTTTAAGATTAAGAGAAAACTCTACTGGTGATTGGCAATATAATGTAGTTGGAATTAACCAGTCTGTTTTAAGCTTTAAAAAAATAACAACCAATGTTTTTGAAGTATGGGGATATTCTAATGGAGGATGGGGGCACTTATCATTTACTACTTTGGTAACTAAAGAAGCTCCTCTAATTATAACCATTCCTGATTTGCCCATTGAATCTTCTAACATTGATTCATTAGAAGATGTTCCTGTAAAAGGTGATTGGTATTTCCCTTTGGGTAAAATTGAAATAATAAAAGGAGGAACAATTGCTAGTAAATGGAATCCTGCAGGGAGTTATTTCACACTCTCAGGTACTGATGGATCCAAATTAATTATGGACACTAATGAAATATATGGTTTAAGCACATTGTATATAGGTTCTAAATCAGGTGATTTGGTCAAATTCAGATCTGTTCAAGACAATGGTCCCGCAAGTGATAAAATGGTCATAAAAAATGATGGTAAAGTAGGGATCGGAACGATGTCCCCAGACGCCAAACTTACCGTAAAAGGAAACATCCACGCAGAAGAAGTAAAAATCGACCTATCAGTTCCTGCACCTGATTATGTATTTACCAAAGACTATGATCTATTAACTATAGAAGAAGTACAAGAACATATTGCAGCACAAGGCCACTTGCCTAATATTCCATCCGCTACAGAAATGGAGACCAATGGTGTAGAACTAGGTCTTATGAATATGAAACTCCTGGAAAAAATTGAAGAATTGACCTTGTATACCATTGCGCAGGAGAAGCAATTGAAGGGGCAAAAAGAAGAAATTAAAGCGCTAAAAAAACAAAACGATAGAATTAATCAATTAGAAGAGAAATTAGAAGCATTACTTAATAAAAAATAAACCTATCCATCAATTATGAAAAATTATATCATAGCAATTACCGGATTGCTAACCTTAACTATTAGTGCGCAAACCACAACATTTGACAATCTAAATGCTAATAATTATGTAAACAAAGCCATTACTTGGAATTCCTCTAATTATGGATCTGGATTTGGACATAGAATAATAAATTCTGATCCAGGTGGACAAACATTACTAAATTTTCAAGGAAGACACAATAATACGAGCTGGATTAATATTTTGTCTTTAACATCTAATGGGAAAATGGGAGTTGGTACTAGCGATCCAATAGAAAAATTACACGTTCAAGGAAATTTTGCTATTGGAGACGGAGGAGTTGGTATTCCATTTAAAATGTGGGCTGGAAGTAATGGTAATACTAATCATTTTAGATTAGGAACAGATATAGGACATTATGGAGATGCTGCATTAGAAGTTTACCAAAACTACTCTGGTGGTAGTGAACAAAACCCAGGAAAAGTAGTTGTGAATGGTAATCTAGGAATTGGAACAACGAACCCAACAGCTAAATTACACGTTATAGGGGATTTAAAAACCACCAATTATATTGATGCTTCACAATATATAAGTGTTTCTAAAGGTGGTAGTGCTAGAGTTGCAATGAATGGACAAGGACATGGATATATAAGTGGACGAAATGATAGTGTGGAGAATAAATTTCTTATTCACTCTAATGGAAATTCATTTTTTAATGGTGGTAATGTTGGAATAGGAACAACAAGTCCCAATACGAAACTTAGTATTTACCTTCCTAATGGAACAGCATCTTACCCAACTACAACAAGTAGTGGAAACAGTTTTATGAAATCAAGAGGTTCCAATAATGGAATTGAGTTTGGTAATTCAACAGGATTTAATGATCGTAAAGCATGGATTATTGCAAGACACTCTGACGTAAGTAATTATGGTCAATATTATTCTACCCTGCATTTACAACCAAATGTAGGTGACAAATCCCAGTATAGAGGTGTTAGTATAGGATATGAAGCGTCAACACAACTTCCTGTTAACACACATTTAGCAGTCTCTGGTAATATGGGCATCGGCACCACCACCCCAGACGCCAAACTCACCGTAAAAGGAAACATCCACGCAGAAGAAGTAAAAATAGACTTATCTGTTCCTGCACCGGATTATGTGTTTACCAAGGACTACGATCTCCTCACTATAGAAGAAGTACAACAGCATATTGCAACACAAGGTCATTTACCTAATATTCCATCAGCTACAGAAATGGAAACCAATGGTGTAGAACTAGGTCTTATGAATATGAAACTCCTGGAAAAAATCGAGGAGCTGACGTTGTATACGATTGCACAGGAGAAGCAATTGAAGGAGCAAGAAACCATTAACAATCAATTAAAAACCAACAACCAAAACCTGGAAGCTAGATTAGCTAAGATTGAGGCTTTGTTGGGTAAAAACTAGGAATTAAGATAGTCTTACTGTCTTCAACAGTATAAAACCAAAAATTATTATGAAATTAAAATTAATAATTATAATAAATCTGTTATTGCTACTAAGTACAATAACTACTTTTTCTCAAGAAGCAGATGGTATTGTTATTGAACCATCTATACCTAGCTCTCCAGAGGCTACTAGTTTTACTAGATATGGGAGTTTACCTTTAAATAACGCTACTGGCCAAATGAATTTCACTGTGCCTATTTATACAATAAAGGTAGGAGGTAACAGTTGGCCTATTAACTTAGCATACAATTATGGAGGGCTTAAACTTCAGGACAAACCTTCTATAATGGGTTTAGGTTGGAATCTAATTTCCAATGGGATAGTTTCCAGAGAAGTAAGAGGTTTGCCTGATGAAAGCAAAAATGGGTACTATGGAAACAACTATGTTAGAGAGCAAGTATACAATTATAAAAACGGAGGTAAGGAAGCTCTAACAATACAAGATATTAGAAAATTTAGAAACAAAGAATATGATTCTGAAGTTGATAAATACACTGTTAATGTAGGAGGGCTTAACTTTTCTTTTAAAATAGGGTTGGATGGAACTCCTGTATTCTTATCTAAACATAATCACAAGGTAGAGGTTCTATGGGAATCAAATTTTACAAATGATACTCATGAAATAAAAGCATTTATCGTTACCGACGATAAAGGTATTGAATATGAATTTACAGCTATAGAAAAAACCATTCCTGAAATCGATGAAGAGATTCGTATAAATCATCGAATGAGTTGGAATCTTACAAAAATCAAATATATAAACGATCGAGAAATTGAATTTCTATATAAAGAGAACACTTTTGTAAATTATGATTTTAATGCCTACGGTGCAGCGCTTTATGCAGATGCAGCAACCCCGATAGATGAGGGAATGAGATATTTGGACGGAACATATTGGGAGACAAATGCTAAAAGTACCATAGAACGACAAATTTTAGAAACAATAACATTTCCTGGAGGCTCTATAGCATTTAATACAGAAACTATAAATAACCATTTATTATATACTTCGTTCCAGGTTAATGATAACTTTTCCAATACTAATGAATATAATCTTTCATATTCTGGTTCTAGAAATCTTCTTGTTGGTATTACAAAAAATACTGAAAATTATTATGGGTTTGAGTATTATGGCCAAAATAGTTCATTCATAACAATGCCAGACTTTTTTAATTCTCGTATTGTAAATCAAAACGAAAAACCTTTAAGTCAAGACCCATGGGGATATTTTAACGGAAAAGCTAATGAATACTTAATCAATGTTCCTGCAAGCAGGTATGAAAGTAATAGGAGTATTAGTTTTGAGCATACCAGATTAGGAGCTTTAAAAAAGATCAAATATCCCACAGGAGGATATACAGAAATTAATTATGGACAAAATAAAATAAAACAAGAATTTAGAACTGATTATAGTACGGTTCCTATGGAATCCGCTGTTCGTATAATACAATTAGTACCGAAACCTGATGAAACTTGGCCTTTTGGTAAGCCTACATATAGAGAAGCTTATAAGATAATTACTATAGATAAGCCTCAGGCAATTAATATTGGCTATCACTTTGCAAGTAAAAGTACACTAGATAATATACAATTTAAAATCGAGCGTTTGGATGATGAATGCCCTCTTAAGGATTATTATAAAGAACTCCATAAAGTTAATCCGCCACCCAGAGCATTAGGAGCTCAAGTAAATGATTTTAGTATTTATTTTAAAGATGTTGTTAAAAAATATGCCGAAGACAAAAATGTCCCTCCGTATATTTGCCCTTCATTGGCTATAGATTATTTCCCTGCAGATTTTGATAATCAAATTAAAAATTTACAAGGATCGGCAAAAAGAATGGTCATTTTACCAGGAAGGTATAAATTCACTATTTCGACTCAATTCATGAATTACCTTACTGGGCCTGCAGAGTTTAGGATACAATTTCAAGAAGACACCGATAATCTAGGGTATACAAATAATGATGTTGGAGGTATTCGAGTTTCTTCAATGGAGGATTGTCCGGATAATGATCCAAACAATTGTATTACCAGAACATTTAATTACAATGATAAAGATGGGTTTTCTACGGGGAAATTATTTACCGCTTCAAAAAACCCCACCGTCTTTAAAAAAACGAAAAAATTAGTAGACGGAACTACGACGTATTTAGAAAACCACTATTTCTTTGCTGATCGATACTACCAATCATCAAGTTTTTCAGGGTCTCCTGTATATTACAAAACCATAACAGAAGCCAATGGTGTTGATAACGGGTATGTAATAACAAATTACTCGTTTCCTATAGAAAATAGCTTATTTAAATATCCTAAAGTTCCGTTAGGTATTGATTTAACAAAGAGTAATGTTTTAAGCAAAACAACATATACAAAAGATGGTATAGAGAATAGTAAATCAATTAATGGATTTCAGCAAGTCAGAGGCCTGTATATTAATAATACTACTTTAGATAGTAATGAAAACCATCCTTTTAGCTTTATTGTTGCCAGAGGTCAAGATCTTCGATTCGATTTTACACAATTTGATTATGGTTTAAACCCGACAAACCCTTTAGAAATTGCTGAATTGAAAACAAAATATTTGTTTTCTAGCTATGCAGAATTAGATAGTTGGTTTAAAAAAATCAAGGAGAATACTATATCTTATTATGAGAATGGTAATACTTTAGATCAAATAACAGATTATCAATATAACAATCGCCAACTGATTGAAAAAACAAAAACAACAGATAGCAACGGAAATACTTTAGAACAGCAATTCGAATACCCATTTGATACAAATACCCCAATTTTTAATGGGATGGTACAGAATAATCAAATTTCTCAGCCAGTAACCATAAAAACTCTAAAAAATGACACATTAAAACTTCATAAAGAGATAGGTTTTATATCCATCGGTAATGGTTTCTACCCTAATAAAGTATCTGATTTCAAAGAAAATACGGTAGGGACTCAGACAAACTATACGTATTACCAAAATGGTAATATCAAAGAGGTTTTTAGAGAAAACGGAACCCATAGTCTTTATATCTGGGGGTATCGTAACACATTACCAATTGCCAAAGTTGAAAACGCCACTTATGATCAGGTAGCCTCTTATGTAGCAAATTTGAAAACGAAATCTAATGCAGACAATGACCGTACACATGGGGATTTGGGTAATGAAGGAAAGTTGCGAAAAGATCTAGATGCGTTGAGAACCAACTTGCCAGATGCTATGATCTCTACTTACACCTATGATCCATTAATTGGAGTCACTAGTATGACCGATCCGCGAGGGTATACAACCTATTATGAATATGATGAATTTAACCGATTAAAATTTGTAAAAGATGCAGATGGTAATCTGATATCCGAAAACAAGTATAATTATACGGATGATATCCCAGATACGTCTGATGCTTTAACTATAGGGAGTATCATTTCTGCTAGCTCTATTATAGTAAATACATATAATACTTTCGACATAAACCCCACAAAAGGATCTGGACATTATGCTTATAGTTGGACTATTAATGGTACCGGGGGAACCATTTCTAGTTTTAGTAAATCCTTTGAGGTAAAGATGGATTACGATTATATAGGAGATACTACAGTCACCTGTAAAGTAACAGATACGGAAACAGGTGAAACAAAAACAACTTCTATGGTTATAACAGTAACCGAGGGAGCGAATCCTCTAGTATCACGATTTTCTAAAACAAACCACAATGTAAATGAGAACTATCAACAGTATAGGTTAACAGCGACATCCTCTGGAGGGTCAGGCAATTACACTTATAAATGGTATGTCGATGGGGTGTCTCAATCTAATAGCAATGAGATTTACATCTATTTAGATTGCAGTAACAAGACTGATATAGTAGAGTTGGAAACTACAGATACCGAAACGGGAATAAAAAAATCGTACACTAAAACCTATAATACAAAATCCGACTGTGGTGGTGGGGGTAACCAAAATTAGAATACCCAAACTACAGGAAATCGAGATAACATAAAAGCATTATAAACATGAATCAATTGTATAAAAAATATATCACGATTGCATTACTTTTTGTAGGTTTTGCAGCCATAGCACAGACACCAAGTACAATTATCAAAGATGGTGATTACACGGTTACAGGATCGGAGACATTAACAGCTACTCAGAGTATCATACTTAAACCTAATAGCTGGATCAAACCAGGGAGTACATTTTATGCTAGGGTATCTGCTGATCCATATCTACCCATAGCATTAAACCAAAATGAAAACTATGTGTTTACCAGAGCATATCAGAAAGCTATGCAATCCTCTAATGATATCAGAAATAATAATGAAGTCATAGAAGGCATCACCTATTTTGATGGATTGGGTAGACCCAAACAACAGATAGGGATCAAAGCTTCTCCCAATAAAAAAGATATTGTCACTCATATCACTTATGATGAGTATGGTAGACAAGACAAGCAATACCTGCCTTTTGAGCGAGAGAATGACAATAATCATCCAACCGGAAGTTATACTACCGTAAGTATCAATACAGATATCAATGCGTATTATCAAGATAAGTATCAAACTGATTTTGACGGAATGGCGCAGGCAGATGTTAATGCCTATAGCCAGAGCATCTTCGAACCTTCACCACTAAACCGAGTATTAGAACAAGGAGCTCCGGGTGAGGATTGGAAAGCAAATGATACGGATACCGATCATACGATTAAGTTTGATTGGGGTACCAATGGCACCAATGAGGTAGTGTATTTTAAAGTCAATTTTGCAGATCCTAATAATACTGAGACACCAACCTTGGGTAAAGAGGGATACTATGACCCTAATCAATTGTATGTCACGATCACCAAAGATGAAAACTGGCAACCCACGGATGGTAATAATCATACCACCCGAGAATATAAAGACAAACAAGGTAGAGTTATCTTAAAAAGAACCTATGCTGATGCTGATACGAACAATGATGGAACTATAGAACCCCAGGTACCACATGACACCTATTATATCTATGATGATTATGGTAACCTTACCTATGTAATTCCTCCAAAAGTAACCCTAAATGCTACCGATGGGGTATCTACAAATGAGCTTAACGAACTATGTTATCAATATAAATACGATGAGCGTAATCGATTGATAGAAAAGAAAATACCGGGTAAAGGAGATACTGATACCTTTGAGTCCGTTGTATACAACAAGTTGGATCAACCTATTCTAACTCAGGATCCATTGCTAAAGACACAAGGTATCTGGCTATTTACCAAATATGATGCTTTTGGAAGAGTAGCATATACTGGTAAGATTACTATTGCTAATAAAACAAGAACTCAAATACAGGACGAAGTCAATGACTTTGTAGGAGACTTATGGGTAAAAAGAGGAGCGGCTGTAATGATTGGTGGAACGACCATGTATTATGATAATGGCGGGTATCCAGATGTACAAAATGCAGAAGTGCTAACCATCAATTATTATGATGATTATAATTTTCTAGGGACTAATCCTATTGCACAGCTTTCAAATCCCGGAGCTGTATATAGCAAACAAGTATCTGGTCAAACCAAATCTTTAGCTACTGGAAGTAAAGTAAAAGTATTAAATACCTCATACTGGATTACTACAGTAAGTTATTATGATAAAAAAGCAAGACCAATCTATGTGGCTACACAAAATGAATATCTAAATACAATTGATCTTGTAGAGACTAAACTTGATTTTGCAGGTAAAGTAGAAGAAACAAAAACTACTCATATCAAAGATAGTAATGCACCTATTGTAACCACTGATGCTTTTAGCTATGATCATATGGGTAGATTACTAAAACAAACTCAAAAGATCAATAACCAGTCTCCGGAAACCTTAGTAGTCAATACCTACGATGAATTAGGACAATTAGAAAACAAAGAAACCGGTGGAGGATTACAAGATGTGGATTACACCTATAATGTAAGAGGATGGTTGAAAGATATTAATAATGATTCCAAAAATGACAACGATCTATTCAACTTTAGCATTAGATACAATGATATTGCTGATCAGAGTAAAAAGTTGTTTAACGGAAACATTAGTCAAACCAGCTGGAGTACGGCTAATGGCAATAGCATAGATCCTGAAACAAACAACCCGATAAGTACAAGTTATACCTACACCTATGATGCCCTAAACCGTATTAAAATGGCTATTGATAATACTAGTAATTATAATCTTACAGGAGTATCTTATGATAAAAATGGAAATATCACTAATTTAGTACGACAAGGACAGAGGCAAGCAAATTCTTCTGATTTTGGAGTAATGGATAACTTAAGCTACGCATATAATACAAGCAGTAATCAACTTAGAAGTGTTACAGATAGTAGTGGTGTTGAGGAAGGATTTAAAGATGGCACCAATACAGATGATGATTATGTATATGATGCTAATGGTAATATGATAATAGATAACAATAAAGGCATTACAGGCATTAGCTATAACCATCTTAATCTACCGATACAGGTAAGTGTGAAATCTGCTAACGGTCTTAGAAGTAGAATAACATATACCTATGACGCAACTGGTGTGAAATTAAGTAAAAAATTAAGTGATTACCCAAGTATAACTACTACTCAATATGCAGGTAATTATATCTATAAAAGTAGTTATAGCCAAGGTTTACCTACTGGGCCAAATAATATGGATGTTTTTAGATTAAAATTCTTTAACCATCCAGAAGGTTTTACAGAACCAGTAGATGAGAATGATGTATCCAAAGGGTTTCATTATATCTATCAGTATAAAGACCATTTAGGAAATATTCGATTGTCCTACGCAGACCGCGACAGAGATGGGAAAGTAGACATTCTTAGAAATGATGTAGACGTTGACGGAGATAACGATTATGCTCACGAAATCTTAGAGGAAAATAACTATTACCCATTTGGGCTACAACACAAAGGGTACAATAATACGATTGTTGGTGTGCCTCACAACTATTCTTTCAATGGCAAGGAATTTGATCAAAGTTTGAATATGAATACGTTTGATCTTGGAGCAAGACATTATGACCCTGCTATTGGTAGGTTTATGGTAATGGATCCTATGACCGATTTTTTTAATAACCAATCTCCATATGTAATGGCTAACAACAATCCTGTCGGTTACGTTGATTTGTATGGTTTTGGAATATGGAATTGGTTAAAAGCAGTTGGTAGACATGCTGTTAATGGAGTTAAGAAATTATTTAGTGGTAATACTTGTGACTGTAGTAGTAGTGGAGATTCACTAGCTCAAGCTTGGAGAAGACCAGATAATATTTTTCCTGAAAGAAAAAAGAGGAGAAGAAGAAATAGAAGAAAAGCTACATCTACTACCTCTGTAGTTAATAACTCTCCTAATATTCCAGATCTTAAAACTTCTATTGAAATATCACCACTTGTATTGGGAGCTCAACAACTACCAGAATTAGGTATTGTTAACCCAAGACCTCCTAGAATACCTAAAGTGTCTGTTCCTACTCCTCCTAGAAATAGAGTTGTAGATGATGCCAATGAAAGAAGTACTGTACCTCCTATAGTAGATATAAATTTTAATATCCCCTTTAAGCCAAGTACTACTTATCTCAAAGATGAAGCTGGAGCGGTTAAAATATTAAGCGATCTAATTAAAACTTTGAAAGAATATCCACAAATGAAAGTAATAGTTGAAGGAACTCTTGGTGCAAAGAATTTTAAAGTAAAACCAAATTTACAAACTAGAGTAAAAGTCAATGGTGGTGTAGGGCCTGCTGAATGGTTAACAGGAGGTAGAGCTCACGCTATCATTAAAATTCTAGAAGGTCAAGGAGTAAACCCTCAACAATTAATAAAAGGGAAAGGTATTATAGGAACTAATACTAATGTGGTAATAAAATCTAAATCGAATTAAATTGAAAATACTGTTCTTAATTTTGACAAGTCTATGCCTACAGACTGATTCGGCTACTTTGAAGTTATGGGATGCTAATTCAAAAGTAACTTGGTCTGACTTTGAAGGGGATATCCCTGAAGATATAGGATTTATGAAAGCAGTTACTTCTTCTAAAATTTCTATCAAAAGTAATTTTTACGAAGGAGAGATTCCTAAATATATTGTCAGAAGTTACTTTGACAAAAGTAAATCCTGGACAATTACAGATTCTGAAGAACACCTCATTCATGAAAGGTTACATTTTGATATAACCGAATTATATGCAAGAAAAATAAGACAGAAAATAGATAGTCTATTTAAAATAGAAGAAAAAAATGTTCTTTGTTATAAAAAGATGTATGAAAAAATCTTGAATGATTATGAGGAAGCTCAATTTCAATATGATAATGAAAGTTATTCTGACAGGGTAAAGCAACTGGAATGGCAAGAAAAAGTTGCCAAAGAGTTAGAAGAACTCAAGAAGTATGAATATGTTCCTGAAGAATAGGAAATAAGAAACCGCCCAAGTGGCGGTTTTTTTATGTATACGCTTTTTTAGTTTTATAATCCCCCGCTCCCGCTAGTC
>NZ_JAGJEA010000016.1 GCF_018100805.1 Aquimarina sp. MMG016
TTTATTTGTGTAATTGCTTTTAAAACAGGATTTTGTGTATATTGTAAAAACTTGTTTTTAGCTAAATCAAGTAAAAAACATCAAAAAAATGATCGGTTTTATGGCATAATTTTCAATGAACTTATGTATAAATATAGATATAAATTCTGTGGCAAACTTTGTTTGTTATCATTTGTGAAAAATAGTGTATCTGCTGCTCTGCATTCCAAGTTTGTAACTTCGAATGATAATGTTGTTGAGAGAAGCTGTTAATTATGATACCAATTACAAACCTACCTGACCGAGAAAGCTATAAACGGGCTAAATCAATTTTAACAAAAACTGTTAACAAAACCCGTCAAAAGCTCAAAAACCCACCCCTAAGGTATGGCCAGGGGAGCCCAAACCTTCGATTGGGGTATTCTAAACCTCGGTGCTTCGAAGCTCTAGACATCATGAATCCGAGGGTAAACCATCGGTTGGGGTATCTCTACCCTTCGATAAGGGACTATCAAACCATCAATTGGGGTAGTCTAAACCATCGATGACCCTAGTCCAAACCTCGGTGGTACCGAGCATAAACCATTGACTACCGAATCTTTAATCCTACCCATACCGAGCTCTAAGGGTGGGTAGGGTAATGTTTAAGGTACCCTAAACCATATGAACGTGTTAAATTCTTTAACATATATATCCTATTTATGTGAGGATTTAATACATCAAAAAACATAACAAATAATTATAATATTTTGAGGAGAACCTTGCTCATCGAAGAGTGATAATTAAATCATATCTGCAGAACTAGTTAAATTATACTGCAAAGGGGTAACATTTTTGGTAGTTAAGACATTTAGATATAATAAGTCTTGTATCTGGCTATGAAAAAAACAACACTACTAGTACCGCTTTTTAAACAATTTATTCGGGATTCAGAAACGGGAAAACGTTTAAAAAAGAATGGCGAACGCATTACCAAAGGAACAATTGACAATTATCGTTATGTACTGCATAATCTAATAGAGTTTACTACAGACACCGATTTCGAATTACGGATCTGTGATGCATCCAAATTGACGAAACGCGAAAAAACTTCAGAGAAAAATTATTGGAAAAAGTTTTATAGTAAGTTTTCCCAATTTATGTTTAAAAAAGGATGCTACGATAATTATGTTGGACAGAATATGAAACAGATACGTACCTTTTTTAATTATCTTAAAAACGATAAAGACTTCAATACAGGAGACTTTCATAAATTATTATATGTAAGAAAAGAAGAAGTAGATATTCTGGTACTTACGCCGGAGCAACTTAAATTCTTAATACATGATAAAGCGTTCGAAGCTTCTTTAACCAGGCCTGAACAACGTATTAAGGACATTTTTGTGTTTGGGTGTACGACGGGTTTACGTTTTTCTGATATATTTTTACTGACCAATAAAAACTTTGAAAATGTTGACAATGATTTTTATCTAAAAGTGAAAAGCAAAAAGACCAAAACATTTACTTCTGTAAAATTACCTGATTATGCCATAGCGATTTATAAAAAATATAAACCTAGAAGTAATAGAAATATGGTGTTCACGCCTATAACATTGTTCAATTTTAACAAAACACTAAAAAGTATTGGAGAAAAAGCCGGTTTTACCACTTCGATAGATGTGTCTAGAGAACGATTAGGAAAGGTACCTAAAACTTCTAAAAAAACTCAGAATGAAAATATTCGATTTTGTGATAAAATGAGCAGTCATATGATGCGTCGTACTGCGATAACTACCATGCTTATTTTAGGAATGCCGGAGCATCTGGTGAGAAATATAAGTGGCCATACTGGTAACAGTAGTTCTTTTTATCGCTATGTGCATTTTGCACAATCTTATGTGGATAAAGAAATTGAAAAAGTTCATAATAGATTAAGTGTATACTAAATTGTATAAAATGCAATATATTTGCAACCTTTAAAAACAAAAATTTTGAAAAAAACTTCAGTTATATTATTAGTTATCAATGGTGTATTAGTAATCGCATTAACCGTTTTGCTTTCGTTATACTTATCCAGTTTTTCTAACTCTAATATTGTCTATGTAGATAATGTAGAGTTGTTTAATGGTTTTAATATGTCCAAAGATTTAGGAAAAATCAATAAGGATAAAATTACTAAACAAAAGAAAAAACTTGACAGTTTATATACCATTTATTCGATCCTTAAGGAGCAAAAGAATGAAGAAAAGTCTACTGAACTAGAAACACAATTAAGATCAGAGGATCAAGAACTAAGAAAGATGAATGAATATTTCTCAAAAGATCTTAGCCAAAAAGTGTGGAATAGATTAAATCAATATATCAAAGAATATGGAGAGGCTAATGAGTATAAAATTGTTTTAGGTACTCAGGGTAATGGCAACGTTATGTTTGCTGAGGAGGGTATTAATATTACAGAAGATATATTGATATACGCTAATCATAAATACGAGGGGAATCAATAGGTCTAGAGCTTCTCTAATAGCCTAATATCCTTAATGTTAGATTACTCCGAGGTATATAGTACAATCACGTTAAAGTATTTAAAAGATATCAAAAATGTAAGGATATCATTTTTTGTCGACTCTATTATGGATTAATATGTAACTATGGAAATTATAGAATACTTGACGGGTAGAGGTGGCTTTATGATACTAGCTTTATTTGTAGTGATTATAGTGTTATACAATAAGATAAAAGCAAGGAGAAATTTTAAGATATCCTCAAAAAATAAGAAAAAATAGTATTCACTACCTATGTAACCAGGTCAAACAAGCTGCAAATATTGAAATAATCTGCACACATTCATTTTGTAGCAAAAGCCATGGTAATTTTTTTAGGATGTGACCCCTGACTTATGATCATTAAGTTTTTAGTGTATAAAAAATGCTAATTACATATAAAAAGAGTTAAATACTGTTAAATAATATAGTCTCAGGGGTAACAAAATCAATGTTTAAGACATATATAGTATGTAAGATCTGATTTTTTAGTATGGTGTATTTAATTTAGTCAGAAATTACTAAAACTATAAAAGCTGCAGTAAAGGATAGGGGTATCGCATGCTGTAGCTTTTTTTTAGCAAAACTCTGTTTTGAAAAAGTATCTGGTAATATTGTAGTTATATAGTAATACCTTATTTTTATTTAGCACTAGAGGTTTTATGATAAAGTATTGAGAGGTAAACTCTTAAAATCTGTTAAAATACTTGTAAAATTTATAGCTAGTCGATTTTTTCCCTATATTTATTACGCGAAATCCCTAAACGTATATACAATTTCAAATAAATTGTTAACCCGTAAATCTAGTAAACCACACAAACCATCATTCCTCAAAACCCTAATCCCAAACCTTATGGACAAGTATAAACTGACGCTTATCGGATTGGTATTATCTGTCTTTTTTTATTTTACCGCAATTACCCTAGAATTAGAACTTTTCGAAAAATTCATTGCTTTTTTAGCTAGTATAGAGCAATTCGAAGTTGACGAAATTATTATTCCTTTATTGATATTTTTCGTCTTTCTTTTTATTGATACCTACCGGCGTAGTAAGAAGGTCGAAGTCGAAAATGCAAAATTAAATATCTACAAAGCCATGTTATCGTCTAGCCATCATATCCTCAATAACTTTGTGTATCAGATGGATATTTTTAAGCTTACAGCAGAAGATACTCCTGGTTTTGATGCTAAGATTCTGGCTTTTTATGAAGATATTATATCAAATACTTCGCATCAAATCAATTCATTAAGTAACCTGACTACAATTGATGAGTATTCAATTCGATCATCTGTAATGATGGGGTAAACACTTACTATTGAATTGAAATTAAATAATATAATTTAGTTAGAAAAGATGAACTATTCTTTCTCAAAAAAACTAAATACGGAACCACCATATTTTCTGGAATTAGAAAAGTAGGGAGCATCATCCAGTTTAGTATGTTTAGAATGTTCTATAATCAAAACTCCGTTTTCATTTAATAAGTCATTCTCAAAGACTAATGCTGCAATTTTTGCAAACTGCTCCGTGGTAAAATCATAAGGAGGGTCAGCAAAGATGATATCAGATTTTCGCTTTAGTTTTTCCAGATAACTATATACATCACTTTTTATAGTAACAATAGGAAGATCAAGATCTTTAGCTGTACTTTTTATAAACCCCATACAAGCATAATGCGCATCAACAGCAGTTACATCAGAAGTGCCTCTGGATGCAAACTCGTAACTTATATTACCAGTACCTGCAAAAAGATCTAAAATACTAATGCTAGGAAAATGATAATGATGGTTTAAGATGTTAAATAGTCCTTCTTTAGCCATATCTGTTGTAGGTCGCACCGGCAGTTTCTTGGGAGCTGTCAAACGTTTTCCTTTATATGTTCCAGAGATAATACGCATATTAAAAATGACTTAGTAAAACAAAGTGTTCATGGGGTTCAAAAGATTTTACTTCTTTTGATACTATAATTTCTTTACCGCGTTTTCCAAAATCTACATTTCGGATATACGTATAAGCAATTTTACAGAACTCACTATCCTTTGCGATATCACCTAAGAAAACAAGTTTGAATTCTTCAGGATTCAATTCTAATTGTTCAGCAACAAACATCAAATAATATAAAAAATCTTCTTTGGTGTCGTAAGGATATGTATTACCCAATATGAATTTCCCTTTTTTAATGACTATCAGATCCAGGGACTTAGAGTTTATATTAGCAAAAATAGTCGTTTGCTCATTATTTTTTTGCTGTGCTAGTAAGCTATCGAGAAGTATGGTGGCAGAGTGCTTATAAGTGAACGAACCAAAAGTGTCAAAGAAGAAATTATTAATATTTGTATAAGGTATATAAACAGTAATAATCTCGTGCTGACTTAATTCATCATAGGCAATAAAATCAGTAGCGAGTACTCTCACATTGTAATTTAGATACTCCTTTAGATGATTTTCATCAAATAATGCTTTGGGTACAAAAGTATATAGCTCACTCTGATAGATAACCTCGATAGTGCTAAAATCATGTTTTAGATCAGGATTATGATCTAGAACATATTTTATTTTTTCTAAAACCTGTTCAGGAGTTAATTGCACCCCAAAGTTTTCATATGCCAAAGCAGTAATCTCTTGTTCAGCATTTGCAGTACAAAAAGAAAGTCCATTCAAGCTTACCTGAATGGACAATGTATATAACGTATTGTTATCTATATTATTGGTCGTTTGCACCATATGATTTAGGCCAGTTACCATTAGTCTTAACCTCTGACATGGAACCAACAGAAAGGTGTGTACCATTTACTCCATCTACAGATACGACATCTTTTTCTTGCATCAATAAATCTTTATCAAGATCGTGTAATAATACATCCTTAGATACTTTGGCTTCAAAAACAGCTATTTTCAATTCATTCTTCTCGATAAAGCCAGCGTCCATTTCAAAAGCAGCGTCAACTCCTTTTACAGGAACTTTCATCATATTTTTATAACGGTCGGTACCTTTGAACAAAGAATCTCTTACAGAAGCATATCCTAGTGTGTCAATAACTACTGTATCTTTAGGTTCATCAATTTTAAGAACTTTATTAAATCTGATAAAGCTTGAATCTTTTCGCTGAGTTAATGTGAATTTTGCAGTATCTAAAAAAGCAATAAGCTTTTGAGGATCTTTTTCGAATCTTCCAGTTACTGTTTTATGAGCTAATTGTGCTTGACGGATATCCCTTAGATTTTCAATAGCTTTAGCATAACGCGCTTCTTTAACTTTATTAAATCTTACAGGACCCATTACCGAATTATATACCATATAAGCAAGGAAACCGATAACTACCCACAGAACTAATTGAATGACAATTTTCATTTTTTAATTTAGCTTTTAAACATTAGTGTATTACGCAAATCTACAATTTTTTTTTAATCGTAAAAGTTTATAGCCAAAAAATCATTAGTATCTTTGAATTATTAACAGCTTAAGGGTATAAAGCATCAATATATTTCATGAGGGAAACAGAATTTTATCAGCTACTTAAAGACGATTTTCCTTTTGAACCTACTCTAAAACAAGATGTTGTGCTGCATAAGCTCTCTAATTTTATATTATCAGGATCCAAAGACTCTATATTTCTTTTAAAAGGATATGCAGGTACCGGAAAAACAACTTTAATAGGAACTTTGGTCAAAAACTTATGGAAAGCTAAGCTAAGCTCAGTATTATTGGCTCCTACAGGTCGTGCAGCAAAGGTGATTAGTAATTATTCTGGTAGACAAGCGCAAACCATTCATAGGCATATTTATTATCCTAAAAAGAATAAAAGTGGTGGTTTAGCTTTTCAACTGAAGCAAAACAAAAGTCGTAATACAATCTTTATAGTAGACGAAGCTTCTATGATCCCTGATGCTCCCAGTGAGAGTAAGCTTTTTGAAAACGGCTCTTTGTTAGATGACTTAATGATGTATGCATATTCCGGCCATAATTGCAAAATTCTTTTTATAGGAGATACTGCACAGTTACCTCCTGTAAAGTTAGAAGTTAGTCCTGCATTGGATCCAAATACATTATCTATGGGTTTTCATAAAGAGGTGGAACAAATAGAATTAGATGAAGTGGTTCGTCAGGCAGAGAATAGCGGTATATTAATGAATGCAACAACACTAAGAGAGCAATTAAATGAAGAGTTTTTTGAATCCTTCCAATTTAATGTTTCAGGATATGCAGATATCGTACGATTGGTTGATGGACACGAAATTATGGATGCACTTAATGATTCTTATGCCAGTTCAGGACATGAAGAATCAGTGATTATCCTGCGTTCTAATAAAAGGGCTAATACCTATAATCAGCAGATACGTTCTAGAATACTGTTTCAAGAAGAAGAACTCTCTGCGGGTGATTATCTGATGGTAGTGAAGAATAATTATTTTTGGTTAGATACCAAAAGTGAAGCTGGTTTCATTGCAAATGGTGACATCATTAAAGTATTGGAGATATATGCTATTAAGGATTTATATGGTTTTCGCTTTGCGGAAGTAAAAATAACTATGGTAGACTATCCTGATCAAAAGCCATTCGAAACAGTTCTATTATTAGATACACTTACTTCAGAAACCCCTTCCTTATCATACGAAGAGTCTAATCGTTTATATCAAGAAGTTCAGAAGGATTTTGAAGATGAAACTTCAAAGTATAAAAAGTTCATGGGAGTAAAGAATAATAAATATTTTAACGCACTACAGGTTAAATTCTCCTATGCAATTACTTGTCATAAATCCCAAGGTGGGCAATGGGATACGGTTTTTATAGAACAGCCTTATTTGCCCGATGGTATTAACAAAGATTATCTTAGATGGTTGTACACTGCCATTACCCGAGCTAAACAGAAATTATATCTGATAGGGTTTAAAGATGATTTTTTTGTAGAAAACTAGTATATTAGGGTATGCAGGAAACAATTTTAAGTATTTGCCTTGGAGTAGGTTTGGCAGCTTCTGTTGGATTTAGAGTGTTTTTACCTTTACTGGCTGTAAGTTTGGCGGGGCATTACGGAATGATTCCGTTAAATGAAAGCTGGGAATGGGTAGGGAGCTCATTAGCAATTTGGGTTTTGGCTATTGCCACTGTGATAGAAATTTTTGCCTATTATATTCCTTGGTTTGATAATTTGTTGGATACTATTGCAATCCCATTAGCTGCAATTGCCGGAACAGCAGTTATGGTATCTACTCTAGCAGATTTGAGCCCTGTAATTACCTGGGCTTTAGCTATCATTGCTGGTGGAGGCACAGCTGCTTCAGTAAAAAGTACAATGGGTGCTTCCAGGCTAACATCTACAGCTACTACAGGAGGAATTGCCAATCCCGTTATCGCCACTGCTGAGACAGGAGCAGCAACCATAATGTCTGCTGTATCAGTTTTTTTGGCACCTTTGGCAATAATTTTGGTGATACTAATTTTTGCAATTTTTAGAAAAGTTTATAAAAAACTATTTGTGCGTCCGTCTTGAAAATAGATAGAAAAAAGCTATTTTTGCCTTTGCAAAAGAGCAAGCAATCTTGAACAAAAATAAGCTTAAAACCATCGCGATGATACCCGCAAGGTATGCTGCTTCCCGTTTTCCGGGTAAGTTGATGCAAGACCTTGGAGGGATAACAGTTATTCAACGAACATACGAAGCAACAGTAAGTACAGAACTTTTTGATGCGGTATATGTAGTTACAGATAGTGATATTATTTATAATGAGATTACCTCTAACGGAGGTAAAGCAATTATGAGTATTAAAGAGCATAGCTGCGGTAGTGATCGTATAGCTGAGGCTGTATCGGATATGGATGTTGATATTGTAGTTAATGTACAAGGAGACGAACCATTTACAGAGCGAGAAAGCCTGGAAAAAGTACTTGGGGTTTTTTATGAAGATGATGCGGATCGTATAGATTTAGCAAGTTTGATGACTCCTATGAATGATTGGGATGATATAGTAAACCCCAATAGTGTAAAGGTGATTGTAGATAGAGATAATTATGCATTATATTTTTCTCGTTCACCAATACCGTATCCCAGAGATAAAGAAATAAACCACACATATTATAAGCATAAAGGTGTATATGCCTTTAGAAAACAAGCTATTTTAGATTTTTACCGTTTACCGATGCAAACCCTGGAAGCTTCAGAAAAAATCGAATGTATTCGTTATTTAGAATATGGTAAGAATATTAAAATGGTAGAAACTCGCCACGAAGGAGTGGAAATAGATACCCCGGAAGATTTAGAAAAAGCAAAGAAATTAATTAATAATCAGAGTCTTTTGAGTGCAGAATCTACGGTAGCAGAACAAGTAAAATTGTCTGTTCATAAGAATTTTCCGATGGTACCAAGAGTGGTATTTGGGAAAGGATCATTTAATCAAATTAAAGATATTCTAGCTCCTGCTCGTAAACACGGAGCCCCATTTATCTATTTAATTGATAACGTTTTTGAAAATAATACTTCATTTATTGCTGATAGAATATCGCTATCTTCTATAGATAAGATTATATATGTATCGACAGCAGAGGAACCTAAAACTTCTCAGGTTGATGCCTTGGTGACTCAGATTAAACATGAATATCAGTTTGTTCCTAGTGGAATTGTCGGTATTGGAGGAGGTTCTATGTTAGATCTGGCTAAGGCAGTAGCTATTATGCTTAACAATCCTGGTAGCGCAAGCGAATATCAAGGCTGGGATTTGGTAAAGAACAAAGCAATATATCATGTTGGTGTTCCTACTATTTCAGGAACAGGAGCAGAAGTCTCTAGAACTACAGTACTTACCGGTCCGGATCGTAAATTAGGAATTAACTCTGATTTTACACCTTTTGATCAGGTCATATTAGATCCTGAATTGATTAGAGATGTTCCAAAAGAACAATGGTTTTATACAGGAATGGACTGTTATATACATTGTATAGAATCCCTGAACGGCACATATCTTAATACGTTTAGTCAGAGCTATGGCGAAAAAGCATTAGATTTATGTAAGGCCATCTTCTTAGATAATAATCTAGATAAAGAAGATGCAGACGCTAAATTGATGATGGCTTCTTGGCATGGTGGTATGAGTATTGCATATTCTCAAGTAGGAGTAGCTCATGCTATGAGTTATGGCTTGGCTTATGTGTTGGGAACTAAGCATGGAATAGGTAATTGTATCGTTTTTGATAAATTAGAAGAGTTTTATCCGGAAGGAGTTGATTTATTTAAGGAAATGCAAAAGACTCATAATATCAATTTACCATCTGAAATATGTGCAAATGTTACTGAAGAACAATTAGATGTTATGACTGCTGTTGCTCTAAGTTTAGAACCCCTTTGGGAAAACGCATTAGGACCAGATTGGAAATCTAAAATCGATTCGGATAAAATAAAGGCAATTTATCGTACATTGTAAGCCTTATTATTTTTTTATGCTGAAACGTTTCTCCTCATTTATTTATCATAAAGTTCTAGGTTGGAAAATTATTGGTGACTTTAGTAGTGATAAAGTTAAGAAGTGTGTTGTTGCAGTGGTACCACATACTAGTTGGCACGATTTCTATATTGGTTTGTTGATTCGACAACTAGTGGGTTTGAAGATCAGCTTTATGGCTAAAAAGGAATTGTTCAAATGGCCTCTTGGCTGGTATTTTAAAAAAGTAGGAGGGATTCCGCTTGATAGAACTCCTGGGCAAAATAAAGTAGAAGCCATAGCTGATATTTTTCAAAAAATGGATGAGCTTAGGCTAACAATAGCACCAGAAGGTACACGAAAAAAAGTTACAGAACTAAAAACCGGTTTTTATCATATAGCTAAAGCGGCTAATGTTCCTATTATTTTGGTGACTTTTGATTTTGGTAAAAAACAAAATAAGATTTCTGAACCATTTTATCCTACAAATAATCAAGAAAAGGATTTAGAATATATATATAGTTTCTTTAAAGGAGTAAAAGGTAAGGTTCCGGAATATAGTTTTAATGTAGATTAAAACTTGCGAGTATTATCCTCTTTGATTTCTTTTTCTTCTTTTTCAGACTCTTTATCCAGGTTTCCTGCTCCAAAAAGTAATTCTGTACTAGAGAAAGTTGTTCCAAAAGTTTTTGCTGCATAGTATACTTGCGATATAGCATTTTCTAATTGTTTATCAGATAACTCTTTTAGTGGATGAATATAAGCAGACCAGAGTATCCCATTGGCGATAGCATATTTTACATCTAGCGCCGAGTGAAAGTTTGCAGTCATGGAATCTAGAAGTAAATCTTTATCCAGGTTATTAGATTCTATAATAGGTGCAATAATTCTCATTCTGTTATTAGCAGCATCGGTAACACAAAGCATAGGAATTTCTTTGTAAACAAACTGCCAATTACCTACCACTCCATTAATTGTATCTGCATTTTTGGTTATAATTTCTTGCAGCTTTTCATTAGTCATATTTTGAGCATAAGTAATATTTCCAATAAAAAGTAATAGAATGATGATGAATCGTTGCATAATGAAAGTTTTAACTATAGTCGCAAATGAGCATCAAACATAACAAAAAAAGAGCTTAGCGGCGCTAAACTCTTCATTATATAAATATTTTTATTTGTTTAATTAGGAGTTTGATCTACAATTCTAAACTCTCCGCTATATTTTATAGTTATTTTTTTATCGTTCGCTAAAGTAAGATCAGCAGATACATTATAATTTGGAGCTTCTCCGGAGACTATTACCTCACCAGCTTTTGCTGATGATTCAAATATCTCATTGAGTTCTAATTCTGCGGATTCTAGGTAGAAAGATGGTGAAGAAGGTGGAGTAGGAAGGTATCCAAAGGTTCCTGGTGTAAAAACAACATTATCACCTTCAATTGGGGAAAGTAACACTAAAACAGTAAAATACTCAACCCCGTCTAATTCTCCGGTTAATAAAACATCATAGCTGTAGTAAGTGTTATTAAATATCCCTTTAAAATCCTCAATGATAGCAGATGATATTGGTATTATTTTGCCATCATACTCAATAAAATTTTCTATAGGCGGTATTATATTATTTGTATCATCACTTGAACAAGAAGTTAGTATTAAAGTAGAAGCAAGAACAAATAAATAAATAAGCTTTTTCATATTTTGGATTTTTAGATTGGGCGACAAAATTAATGAAATTGACCAAAGAGTTGGTAACATCATTAACTTTTTTAACTCAACAAAATATTAATCTGTTGAAGACTCCTCCATAGTATGATATACATTTTGTACGTCATCATCTTCTTCAATCTTTTCCAGAAGCTTTTCTACATCTGCAGCTTGCTCAGGAGTTAGTTTTTTAGTTACCTGTGGTATACGTTCAAAACCAGAAGAAAGTATTTCAATTTCTCGACCTTCTAATTCTTTTTGGATAGTTCCAAAACTTCCAAAAGGAGCATAGATCAATATTCCATCCTCATCCTGGAACACTTCTTCAGCACCATAATCAATAAATTCTAGTTCTAATTCTTCAGGATCAAGCCCTTCACCATTGATTCTAAAATTACAAGTATGGTCAAACATAAACTCTACAGAACCCGATGTTCCTAAGTTACCATCACACTTATTGAAGTATGATCTGATATTAGCTACAGTTCTATTATTATTATCCGTTGCAGTTTCTACAAGAATTGCAATTCCGTGGGGTGCGTATCCTTCAAAAAGTACTTCTTTATAATCACCCTGGCTTTTATCAGAGGCTCTTTTAATAGCTCTCTCGATATTATCCTTGGGCATATTTGCAGATTTCGCATTCTGGATCACTGCTCTTAGACGAGAGTTGGAATCCGGATCAGGGCCGCCTTCTTTTACGGCCATTACAATATCTTTACCTATTCTAGTAAAAGCCTTAGCCATAGCTGACCAACGCTTCATTTTACGCGCTTTCCTAAATTCAAAAGCTCTTCCCATATTATAATTTTAAGTATCTAATTACAAACATAAGTAGAAACCAAGTTTTTGACAAATGTTTATATATTCAAAAAAAAGAAATTCCAAATACTTACTTATTTGGAATTTCTAAGCGCAATATTGTTTTTCTGCAGTCTATTCTTCTTCTACAATACCATCAATTGCTTTAGCTAGTTGAAAATCATTTTCTGTCACCCCTCCGGCATCGTGGGTTGATAGACTTATGTTTACTACATTGTAAACATTAGACCAGTCCGGATGGTGATTTAACGCTTCTGCTTCAAAAGCAATACGAGACATTGCAGAAAATGCATCTTTAAAATTTTCAAACTCAAAAGACGTGTGTATTGCATTATCTTCATATTCCCATCCTTCAACATCTTTAAGACGAGTTTTGATTTCGGATTCTGATAACTTATTCATTTGTATGGTTTTCATTAGATTTCTATTTGCTTATATTTTTACTGAAGCCCTAATTCTACTCGTAATGCTTCATCCTTATTAGTATTTTTACCCCAATAAGCAGATTTGATACTTTTAATTCTGGTAGCTTTGGTGGTTAGCTCTTTGGCATTAGGTCCAAAACCACTTTTAAAAGTTTCTGTCCAGCCTTCGATTTCATAAGGAAAAGAACTCGTAAAAGTAATACTGATACTTCTGTTAAGTTCCGGGTAGGTAATACTATATGTATTTGTGTTTCCTTGTTTACTCAATGATGCTTTAGCAGCATATGCTTTTATTTCCTTGTGTCTTAATCTACTATATTCAAAAGAAGGAATAATTTTGATATCACCTTGTGGTAAACCATCTGGGTTGATTCTAATCTTTGTCCAAAGCTCGTTTTCCAGAATTGCTTTATCTAATGAGAATTCCTGATCTGCTTCACTCTGAAAATAGGAATGAGACATGATCTCGAACTGCTTTCTATTATTAAGCTGTGCATATACATGACCGCACCATTCTTGCATAGAACTAGATATCTTTATCGCGTGTTGATTGTCTGCGACAGGATAAAATGTGCTCTGCATAATAGAATATGGATAAACACCGGTATTAAATTTCTTAGTAGCATTTAGTTTTAATACAGGAATATTATCAGAATTCTGGTAATCTGCTTTTACTTGTTCTTTAGATAAGAAATCTTCGGTTACATAAATAAGGGCTGCAGTACCTTTTCTGATTTCACCATAACGAGCCTGTTCTAATTGGTAGGAAGAGATTTCTGCTTCACCAGCATACCAATACTTTTTAAATTCTTCAGAAAGTGCTTTGGCAGGCTCTCTTTTTTCTATTGGTATATGGTTTGTTTCTGTTTTATTGGCTTCATCGGCTTTGATATTACTGCAAGCAATAACAATCAAAACTCCTAATAAAGCGAATATTAATACTGACTTTTTCATGACTTAATTTTTTTATAACTGCGCTAATGCAAAGTACGACAAACCTATGATTTGGCAAGTGCTGTTAACGTTTCATAAACAAGGTGAGTAGGTAGCCCCATGACATTAAAATAACTACCTTCGATATGTACTATTCCTATAAAACCAATCCATTCTTGGATACCATATGCTCCAGCTTTGTCCAATGGTTTATGAGTGTTTATATAATAGTTGATTTCTTCAGAAGAAAGTTTCTTAAAAGTCACTTTGGTGGTATGATGTACTACTTTAACCTGACTTTTGGTTTTAAAGCATACCGAAGTAATGACTTCATGAGTATCATCAGATAATAAAGTGATCATTCTTTTAGCATCTTCAAGATTTTTTGGTTTTCCTATAGCCTTGTTATTATGCCAAACTATTGTATCACTGGTAATCAAGATGTCATTATCTTGTAGATCACCAAATGCATCTGATTTTAGTTTTGCTAAATAATCTGATATTGCTGAAGCTTGTAGATGATCAGGATATATCTCTTCGACCTCTTTTAACTGTATAGTAAAATCAAGATCTAAATCTTTAAAAAACTGTTGCCTCCTGGGTGATCCGGAGGCCAGAATGATATGATGGTCTTTGAGTAGATTTTTGAGCATAACTTATTTCAAAATAAATTGATAAAAAAGCAAAGATATTGATGATATAATCAAGATGATTTTTAAAATTAAACTCAGTTGTTTTAACTGTTTATTAGTTTCTGCAGAAAAACTTCTAATCATAAAATATAACAAAGGTGCTACAATCAAAGCTAATACAATTAGTACTGCATTGGTATTAGAAAAAAGATAGGAGTAAATATAATAGATAACTGCGGCAATAGGAAGAATTCCCAAGCTACCAATTAATTTTATAGTTCGATCTTTTCCTAGAACTATTGGGATAGTCCTTATGCCTAAATTATGATCTTTATCAATGGAAATGCAATCTTTGATGATCTCTCGTAAAACAATAATGATGAATGCAAATATGGAGTAGTCTAGAATGATAGAAAAAATAACGGTTTGTGATTCTCGATTTTTTGCTGTGATGGCTGGTAATAAATCAAAAATCCCAACTACGAGCAAACTTAAGGCGGTAAGTAACCCTATAATTACATTTTTTAGTACCAGAATCTCTTTAAGATAAGAAGCATATATGTAAAAGATACCTGATGTAATGATAAATAGTGCAGCAAATCCTGATCTTCCGATCATATTTGCTAGATAAAACCCAATCAAAACTCCAATTACATTAAAAATAATAAATAAGCGATTAGCAGATTTCTCTGTAACAGCCCCATTTATTAGGCTTTTTTCTATAGAGCCTTCGTAATCATAAATTTCGATAATAATATTTCCAGCTGCTGCAATAGAAAGAGTAGCAATAATTAATAATGCAATACCAAAACCGTTGAGGGTTATAGCTATGCCAAATGGCTCAAAAAGGCCATACTTGATACACAATTGTGCCAAAGCTATGATTATAAGATTATCAAGTTTTATAAGCTTTAGATAAGGGAGCATACAGAGAGATTGGTTAATGAATCAGCAAATGTAAGAATTAATCCTAATTTCTGAGGTATTAACATAAAGCTTCATAAGTACTGTTTTATAAGGGTTTTTGGTCTATATTAACGTTAATGATGGGTTAACGATGTTAGAATTAAGTCATAGTTATATTCTTTGATATACTTTTGATAACATCATCAATCAAAAAACGAATAGTTAGTCAAGAAGTATGAGGTTTATATTATCTTAGATACTTAAGAATAATAATAACCTTCAACACATCATCATAATGAGGAATAAGATAAACATATTGATTATTACTTCTATTTTGGCTTTGGTAGCACTTTCTGGTATTCAGGCTTATCTAATCAATAACACATACCAGCTTAAAAAAGATGTATTTATAAAGGAAACCAAAAAATCTGTTTCTAGTATTGATAATACTAAAGAAATGGATTCACTAACGGAAATGTGGTACAATAAGTTGACTGAAAACTTAGTGAAATACAAAAAAAGAAAACTTCTTAAAAAAGAAACTATTGAGCAGTTTGGACTTCATAGAGACTCATTGAATAAGGTATTTCAGGAGTATTATAAAAAAGAAATCAAAAAAGCTAATCTAGGTTACGATCTAAAATATAAAAAGACGATCAAAAGTGTTGTTATTTTCGAGAATGGCAATCCTATAGATACTGTTTTTGCAGCGAATGAAGGAGAGAATTATTTTCTTTTTGGAGAAGATTTTCCAGAGGAAGAAGGTAATGTAATCAGTAAAGGGAGATGGTTTACAGAACACGATTATGAAGATGATAAAGAAGGAGAGCTTTTGAAAACTAAACTTGACCTGGAAATCAGAACACAAGATAGTATCAATATTATAGGATGGCAACGTATAGTTTTAAAACAAATGACGAGTTTGTTTGTGTGCTCCGTATTACTGTTTCTTTTTGTTGTTGGATTATTGTTTTATTCAATTAAGACATTAATTGGACAAAAGAAGATCGCCGATGTACGAACAGATTTCATCAATAATATTACTCACGAATTAAAAACTCCTCTGGCTACCTTAGGTATTGCTTCTAAAAGCTTGAGAAATAAGGAAACACAAAACTCACCTGAAGCATTTTCTAATGCATTGGATATTCTTGATAGACAAAATGGACGATTGCAGAAATTAATAGACCAGGTAATGCATAATACATTGGGGTCTGAAGAAATTACTTTGAAAAAAGAAAAAGTAATTGATGAAGAATACTTTAAAGAAATTATAGAAGATTTCAAGCTTTCTGTTCAAGGGCAAGATGTTATCGTTAGTTCTAAAATAGAATTTCATGAAGTATATCTTGACATTGATAAGTTTCTATTTACAACAGCTTTGTTCAATATTATGGATAATTCGGTTAAATACGGAAAGGGTAATGTAGAAATTGTACTTCGTACAAAACTCAAAGATGATCTGTATGAGATTTCTATTCACGATAATGGAGTGGGTATTCCTGAGGTGGAACATCGCAAAGTTTTTGAGAAGTTTTACAGAGTTACCGATGGCAATGTACACGATGTAAAAGGACTAGGACTTGGTTTGTTTTATACAAATCAGATTGTAAAAGCGCATAGCGGTAGAATTGATCTGGAAAGCAGACCTGATTTGGGAACAACATTTACGATAACCTTACCCATTGCAGAAGCAGAATGAAAAGTATTTTATTAGCAGAAGATGATTTTGATTTCGGAAGTATTCTAAAACAATATCTAGAACTTCATGAGTATAATGTGAGTTGGGCAAAAGACGGAAAAGAGGCATTGGAGATATTTGATAAAACACATTTTGATATATGTGTGCTGGATGTAATGATGCCCAAAATGGATGGATTTACTTTGGCAGAAAACATCATTGAAATAAACCCAGAAATTCCTTTTGTGTTTCTAACAGCAAAGAAAATGAAGGAAGATAAAATCAGAGGGCTAAAATTAGGAGCAGATGACTATATCGTAAAACCTTTTGAAGCAGATATTTTGGTATTAAGACTTCAGAATATCTTAAAAAGGACAAATACCTATAAACCTAAAGTGAAAGAAATAATTACCATTGGTAAATATAAATTTGATGTGACTAATCATCAATTGAATTTTAAAAAAGAAACTCAACGATTAACCGAGAAAGAAACCATATTGATACAATACTTATGGAATCATAAAAATTCTATGGTCAAACGAGAAGAGTTACTAACAGACGTCTGGGGTAATGACGACTTCTTCTCGGGTAGAAGTATGGATGTATTTATCAGTAGATTAAGAAAGTATTTTAAACAAGACCAAAACATTACGTTAGAAAGCGTAAGAGGAGTAGGGCTTACTTTTAGAATAGAATAAAAAAATAATCAATCATCAATCTGTCCACTTCAGGTGGATCAAAAATCAAATATCATGAAAACATTAGTATTAATTATAGTTAGCCTTATATTAGGTTTACTATCTACAAAAGCGCAAACCAGTACAACCAGTTCATCTAAATCGTCTACTAGAGTAAGTGTTAGTATTGATGAGGATACAGAGAAAGAAAGCTATTACCGAACTTTTGCAATCCTGGATATGGACGATGATTTTAGAATCAAGGTTCGTTTTATGGAATATATGCAAAATGATGTGAAATCATATCTTGTCGATCAATTCGGAAAAGAAAATATGACTATCGATTCCGGAGCTTATTTATGGAGCAAAGAAATCGACGATGAGGAGTTGTATGAAGTAAAGCTCAAAGGAAATCGATTAAGAATTAATCTGGACAAAGAGCTGGCTTCAGAAAAGCAAATCAAAAGATTCGAACAGATGGGTAAAGAGCTCAAATCATTAACATCAAAATCGGATCAACAATAAATCATTTATTTATCATCAATCATTAATCTGTCCGCCTGAGGCGGATCAAAAATCGAACATTATGAAATGAGCCATAGTGAGTGTATTGGTATGTACCGATATGTCATATGGTGAATTCCATCTTACCATTAAAAAAACAATAAATTTAAAAAGATGAAAACAATCATTTGTGCACTATGCTTAGTGTTAGCAGTTTCAGTTGGAAATGCTCAGAAATCGTCAAATTCCAAAGTATCCATTAGCTATTCTAGCGATGAACCAGGAGACAAGAACTATAAGGTAAATATCTCTATATCCAACAATGATGATTTATATACATTGAATGCCAGTTTTCCTAATTCAAAAACTGAAAAATTAAAAAGATTTCTTAATGATCATTTAGATGCCAAAATGACTAAAAAAGGTAATACATACCAATGGGATTATCTTAATGAAGGAGAAATTGGATATAATGTAAAACTAAAAAAAGGGAAGTTAAATGTTTTTATGGATAAAGAATATGTTTCTATAGATCTGGTAGAAGATTTTATTGACATGTTTAGCGACTTAAAAGAAATCGTAAAAGAATAAATAACTATTAGAATTTTTGATTTTTCAAAAAGCACAGAATTATAACTATGTAATTCTGTGCTTTTTATTTTGATAATAATTTAAAGGTAAAAACTAAAATATTCCAATAAATATTCGTTACATATAGACTAACACAAATCTCAACAAAATGAAAAATTTTATGCTTTTCGTTTTTGTGGTTTTTTGCACACAAATCTATGGGCAACGATCACAAAAACCTTGGACAAACAGTCCCAACTACAAACAAGATCTTATTGAAGCTCAGAAAGAAAGCTTAAATTTGAAACACCTTGCCAAGTATTTCGAAAAAACGAACCAAAACAATAATATGGATGTGAAAAATGCAGAAAAACAATCTTCTTTATCTGGAGGTATTTCGTTCGTTAATGGACTAAATCTGGCATGGATTCAGTACGGTAGAGATGTTGGTGTGGATCCGTTTTTTTCCAGTAATCAGTATCACCCAGAATTGAATAAGTTCGGTGAGGCCATGGATTTTGTAAAGAATCAAGGCGGAAATGTTATTAGATGGTGGTATCATACTAATGGTTCTACAAACCCGGTTTTTGATAATAATCAAACAGTAAAGCCAAACCCATCTTTCTTTCATGAAGATGTGAAAAATATTTTGGATCTAGCTAAGACTAAAGGACTTAAAGTACAGATTTGTCTTTGGTCATTCGATATGCTTAAGGATCAATGGGGAGTAGATGCTTCTGCTAATAAGAAGTTGCTCACTCAGGATTATTATATGAATGCTTATATCAATAACGCTTTACTTCCTTTGGTTAACTTTATAGGTGATCATCCGGCATTGTTTGCTTGGGAAATTTTTAATGAACCAGAAGGGATGACTAATCAATATGCTGGTCATTGGGATGGATTTAAAGAAAGAATTACCATGTCTGATGTCCAGAAATTCGTAAATAGAACAGCTGGGGCGATCAGAAGAGCACAGCCTAATGTAAAAATAACCAATGGAGCTTTGGGTTTTTTAACTAATGTAGAAGATGCAGATAACGGATTCTGGAATGCATATTCTGATGCTAATCTAAAGTTTCAAGGAAATGATAATCAAGGATATCTCGATTTTTATAACATACATTACTATAAATGGGCTCGTTCCAAGGGATCACCTTTTCATAACAGGTATGATGTGAATAAGGTTGATAAAGAAGCAATTATAGGAGAGTATTATCCAGATGATTTGTTTTTTGGTCAACAGGGAGGAGACAACGATCATAATTTATCAACTATACGTGCAGAGAATTTAGGGACAGCTATACAAAATAATAATTGGGCAGGAACATTGGTATGGTCCTGGACAGATAGAAGTTCATCTAATGAAAGAAACAGAATTGCTGCTATTATTAAAAATGTAAGTGATAATGATACAGGTGGAGATCCCGGAGTTATAGAGGAGGTTTCGTTTAATAATGCACTAACAACAATAGTGTCTAAAGATTCATATACTTTTGATATTAACTATTCCGCAAAAACAGATCGAGAAATTGTAGTAGAGTTTTGGGCATCAGATCGATGGTTAGGAGAACAAATGGAACCTGTTTCTTCTGGTACCGGAATAAAAAGTATTACCGTAAATCTACCCAATGCTCCGCAACTGGGTTCAGGATATTTTTATAAAGTTTATATCAGACCGGTTGGCACTACTTGGCAAGAAGCTATTTATAGAACAGAATTTACAGGTGTTACTGTAATTACAGATATAAATGATGAAGTAGCTTTTGTAAATCCGGATTCAAGTATTGAACCTAAAACATCGTATACTTTTAATGTCGATTATTCCGCAAAAACAGATCGAGAAATTGTAGTAGAGTTTTGGGCACCTGATAGATGGTTAGGAGAACAAATGGAACGCGTTTCTTCTGGTACAGGAACAAAAAATGTTACGGTAAATCTGGCGAATCCTCCACAACCGGGGTCAGGATATTTTTATAAAGTATATATTAGACCAATAGGTACTACTTGGCAAGATGCGATTACCAGAGATGAGTTTACCGGCGTTACTGTATTAAACGATCAATTAATTACTGATGGAACATACTATATTACCTCTACCCAATCTAATCAGCGTATTATCTCCAGATGGAGAGAAGGACATAGCGCTAAAATGCGTAACCCAAGAAATAATACTGATCAAAGATGGGTGTTCAATCATTTAGGTGACAATGTCTATACTATAAAGAATAGGAGTACTAATAGGTATTTAGAAGTGCGTAATGCCAATTGTAGTAATAGAGCAGATGTAATGTCTTGGTATAGCGCTAATGATGATCATCAAAAGTGGAAAATAATGATTAACGAGAGTAGTTTTACGATTTTACCTATACATTGTCAACAAAAAGCATTGGATAGAGACGGAGGATTAATAAATGCTAATGTACAGTTATGGGATTTTAATAGTTCAAATAACAATCAGAAGTGGAATATAATACCTTATACAAGTAGTAGAATAAGATTTTCTAAATCTGATAAACACGAAGCAGGAGAAATCCTAATGTACCCTAACCCTGCAGGAGAGTCAGTATATTTATCCGGATTAGATGCAGGCGATAAAATCAAGCTATATGATTTACTTGGAAAAATGATAAAAGAATTTGTTGCAGGACAACATAAAGAAATGTTATTAATATCTGATTTAGAACCCGGCTATTACAATATTTTGATCGAAGGTAAAGGGCAAGTTAGATTACTAAAAGAATAATTAAAAAATAATATATACTAAAAAAAATGAGTCTTTATCGATGATGATAAGGCTCATTTTTTAATATCGTATACCCTCTATACAACTGTTCGATAAAGAATAAACGTATCATTTGATGGGAAAAAGTCATTTTTGATAAAGAAATTTTTCCGTTAGCTCTATTATAAACCTCAGGACTAAAGCCATAGGGCCCACCAATAACAAAGATCAATTGCTTGATACCACTATTCATATACTTTTGTAATACTTCAGAAAAAGCAACAGAATCGTATTGTTTTCCATTTTCATCCAGTAAAATTAAGGTATCAGATGTCGTGATTTTATCCAGAATCAATTTTCCTTCTTTTTCCTTTTGCTGAGATTCGCTAAGGTTTTTTACTTTTTTTAAATCTGGTATGATGTCAAAATCAAATTTGATATAAAAGCCTAACCTTTTAATATAAACACTGGTAAGGCCTTCTAGTTGTTTATTATCTGTTTTGCCTATAGCAATGAGCTTTATGTTCATTTTTAGGGTTTTACGTCGTATGTTAAAATTTTATTTACAGGACTTATGTCTCTTGCTTCGTACTTACGACTTCTTTTTTTACATTAGCAAAAATAACATTCCAAATGATTAGTGAAACTCAATTTAATAAAGAAATTGATCTTATTATAGCTAATGCTATTAGAGAAGATGTAGGAGATGGAGATCATAGTTCTCTTGCTTGTATACCAAAATCTGTTACTGGTAAAGCAAAGCTTCTGGTAAAGGATGATGGGATTTTAGCAGGAGTTGATTTTGCTAAAAAAGTATTTCATTATGTAGATCCAGATATGGAAGTTGAGGTTTTATTAGAAGATGGAACATCTGTGAAACACGGTGACATTGCTTTTTATGTTTCTGGTAGTTCACAATCTATTTTAAAAGCAGAACGACTGGTGCTTAATGCTATGCAACGTATGAGTGCGATTGCAACAAAGACTAATCAATTTGTTAAGTTACTGGAAGGAACAGGAACCAAAATTTTAGACACGCGTAAAACCACACCTGGAATCAGAGCATTAGAAAAATGGGCGGTGAAGATTGGCGGAGGAGAGAACCACAGATTTGCACTCTATGACATGGTAATGCTAAAGGATAATCACATCGATTTTGCAGGAGGAATAACAAAAGCCATAGAGAAAACCAAAAAATACCTTTCAGATAATGATCTGGATCTCAAAATTATTGTAGAAGCCCGTGATCTTGATGAAATACAAGAAATTCTAAAAACCCCTGGAGTGTATAGAATTCTCATAGATAATTTTGATTATGACAATACCCGAAAAGCTGTAGAACTTATTGGCGATACCTGCTTAACAGAATCTAGTGGTGGAATTAACGAAAAAACAGTTCGCAAATATGCAGAATGTGGTGTTGACTATATCAGCAGTGGTGCATTGACACATTCTGTATATAACTTAGATTTGAGCCTGAAAGCAGTATAATATATGTCAAAATCGATCGAAGATAAGCTGCATAAAATTCCTGTAATCAATATTCTGGTTAAAATCTTAAAAAAGATTATTCTTCCGGGTTTTGAAGGTTTATCTGTGTATGATTTGATTGAGATATATACTTTAGGTATAGTTAAAGGAACTTTTTCCGCCAGAGCAAGTGCAATTTCATGGAGTTTCTTTCTGTCTTTGTTTCCGTTTCTGCTGTTTCTATTGAATTTGATTCCATATGTACCTATAGAGAATTTTCAGGAAAACTTTTATCAATTTGTTATTGATGCATTACCAACACAATCTGCTGTTTTTTTTGAAGATATCTTTAAAGATATTTCTTCTAATCCACGAGGAGGTTTGTTATCTACAGTTTTTATACTTTCTTTATTTTTGATGACCAATGGAATCAATGCAGTGTTTTCTGGGTTTGAATATTCATACCATGTAACATTGAATAGAAACTTTGTAAGACAGTATATAGTGGCTTTGGGGGTTTCTTTGGTTGTGGCATCGTTATTGTTATTAACCGTAATAGTAACTCTATATTTTGCTTATTTAGTAAGTAATTTAAATGAATTAGGAGTAGTGGATGACACCGTTTTTTGGTTAACAATTGGTAAATACACACTTTTTATTATTATGATATTTGTAATAGTGGCTACCTTATTTTATTTTGGCACTTCAGAAGGTAAACAAAATAAGTTCTTTTCACCGGGAGCATTTATGACTACTTTTTTGATTATTATTACAACATATTTATTTGGGATATATATTGATAATTTTTCAAACTATAATCAATTATATGGATCAATTGGGGCAATGCTGATATTAATGCTTTATATATGGCTTAACGCAAATCTTTTATTATTAGGTTTCGAGTTAAACGCCTCTTTAAATAAACTGAGAAAAAATTTTAATTAACATACTCATAAACAATAAAATAACTTTTTAAAATGAAAAAAATTAGCGTATTATTTCTTATATTTATTAGTACATTTTCTGTAAATGCTCAAACTAAGGTTGGAGATGCCACTTTGCCTAATACTGTTACTTTTGGTGGTGAAAGCTTAGTAATTAATGGAGCTGGAATAAGAGAAAAATTCTTTTTTGATATTTATGCCGGAGGCTTATATCTACAAAAGAAAAGTACTAATGCAGCTTCAATTGCCAAGGCTGATGAAACGATGGCGATTAAACTGGATATTTTATCAGGAATGATGTCTAGAGAAAAAATGGCTGGAGCACTAAGAGATGGATTTAAGAAAGCCACTAACGGAAATACCGCCCCTTTAAAAGATAAGATAGAAAAATTCATAGGATTTATTAAAGATGAGATCGAAGTAGGTCAGGTATATGATATCGTTTATGAAAAAGGAAAAGGAAGTATCATTTATAAAGACGGTAAAGAAAAAGGATATATTCCTGGAATGGATTTTAAAACAGCACTATTTAATATCTGGTTGGGAAACAAACCTGCAGATAAAGGTTTAAAAAATGAAATGCTAGGTAAGTAATTAGATTAAAAGCTTGTTTTTATCGATGAAATGCTTAAATTTGACGTAATTTGTAACATATTGCTATGCAAGCATAATATTTATTATTGTGCTTGCTGCTCTTAAAACAATTTATTAACACCCCAAATAAACCATTTTATCAAATGAAAAAAATTACATTATTAGTAGTTGTGCTAATAACTATGTCTTCTGCAACTGCGCAAATTAGGGTAGGTAGTAAAGCTGTATTGCCTTATGAACAAAAATTCGAAGAAACTGAATTAAAGCTTAATGGAGCAGGGTTAAGAGAAATGTTATGGATTGATTTATATGCTGGAGGACTTTACTTACAAAACAAAAATAAAGATCCGAGATCAATTTTGGATGCAGATGAGACTATGGCTATCAAACTAAATATAGTTTCTGGATTTGTGACGCAAAAGAAAATGATTAAAGCAGTTCAGGATGGTTTCCAGAAAGCTACTTTTGGTAATACTAAAGCTTTAGACGAAAGAATAAATAAGTTCATTAAATTTTTTAATGAACCTATTGTAAAGAATGACATTTTTGATTTAGTCTATATCAAAGATGTTGGTGTTAAGGCGTTTAAAAATGATAAAGAACTTGGTGTCATTGAAGGTCGAGATTTTAAATATGCATTATTTAAAATTTGGTTGGGAGATGAACCTGCAAGCCAATCTTTAAAGAAAGGAATGCTTGGGTTACAATAAACATAAATACTATTTTAAGTATATATAGCTATCTGTTAGTTGCAGGTAGCTTTTTTTTCTTCACATCATATTTTTTATATTGAGACCGTAAAGAAAAATTATCTAAATAAAAATTGACAAATATGAATTTTTTTAAAACTCTTTTTATTGCCGTTGTGTTACTAGTGGGTATGAATGCCCAAAGTCAAGTTGTTGGAAAATGGAAAACCATTGATGACAACACGGGAGAACCAAGATCTATTGTAGAGATCTATAAAAAAGGTGATAAAGTATATGGTAAAATTAGTCGTATCCTTAATGAAGCAGAAAGAAATAAACTTTGCAAAGAATGTGAAGGAGATGATTATAATAAACCAATTGAAGGAATGGTAATCATCAAGGGGTTAGAGAAAGATGGTAGTGAATATGAAGATGGTACGATTCTAGACCCTGAAAATGGAAAAGTATATCGTTGTAAGATTTGGATTGATGAAGATGATCCTAATGTACTGAATGTAAGAGGATATATTGCTTTTTTGTTTAGAACTCAGAAGTGGCTTAAAGTTTAGTTTTTAGACGTTTAATGATTTCTTATCGTAGTCAAAAATAGTATTTTAACATTTCTTAACGTTAGGTTTTTAAAAAAAGGAGAACTAAGTCCTTGTAATCTTTAAAAATCAAACCATGAAAAAAATAATTACCCTATCTATTGTATTAGTTGTTACAACTATGGTAACGGCTCAAATCAGAGTTGGAGATGCTGTTATCCCGTATAAAGTTACTTTTGAAGGAGAAGAACTTACGCTTAATGGCGCAGGAGTGCGAAAAGTATTAGGTATAGAAACATATTCAGGAGGTTTATATACTGTAAATAAGTATAGAGACGATAGAAAAGTGTTAGACGCTGATGAGAGTATGTCTATTCGATTAGTGATTAATTCTAAAAAGGTAACAAATAAAAGAATGCAAAAAGTCTTTAGAAAAGGTTTTGACGATGCAATGTTTGGTAATACACAAAGTCTTGATGAAAGAATTGATAGTTTTCTGGAGTTATTTGCTGCACCAACCCAAATTAATGATTTTTATGACTTAGTATATATCAAAGGAAAAGGAATCCGAACCTATAAGAATGGAGAAGAAATGGGATATGTAGAAGGGCGTGATTTTAAATATGCATTATTTAAAATATGGTTAGGTAATGAACCTGCGTGTGAACTCATTAAAGGCGGAATGCTAGGATTGAGTAAATAACATCTCAGAAAAAATATAAACTCAAGCTCGATTGATTACCAATCGAGCTTTTTTATTATTGGATTTATACAAACTACTATAAGTTAAACTTGTATTTTTGTTTAGTAAACCAAACTTGTATAAGATTTACCAAATACCTGAATGGCATATTTTATAAATGTAATCCTTCCTATTCCACTTGATAAAGAATTCACTTATAGTATTAATAAAAGTGAAGCAGCTTTTCTGAAACCGGGAATGAGAGTTGCGGTTCAATTTGGTAAAAGTAAAATTTATGCAGCTTTAGTTGTTGCTGTTCATCAAAATCCACCGCAGGTATATGAAGCCAAAGAGATCGAACATATTCTGGATGAGTCTCCAATAGTAACAAAACATCAATTGCAACTCTGGTCTTGGATCGCTGACTATTATATGTGTACAAGAGGAGAAGTAATGCGTGCAGCCTTGCCCAGCGCATTTTTGCTAGAGAGTGAAACTATTATTCTTAAAAATGATCAAGTTTCTATAGATGATTCACTGCTTAAAGACGATGAGTTTTTGATTTACGAAGCATTACAACATCAAAGCTTACTTCGTATTCAGGAAGTAATGAATATAGTAAGTAAGAAAAATGTGCTTCCTGTAATAAAACGACTTCTGGAAAAAGAAATAATCACCGTTCAGGAAGAAATATATGAACAGTATAAACCCAAAGTAGTTCGATATATCAAATTGCATCCGGATTATATCGCAGAAGAAGCTTTGCGAGCTCTATTAGATTCAATGACTAGAGCTCCAAAACAACGTGAAGTTTTATTACATCTCTTTACTTTACAAGCTCAGACGACAAAACCCATCAAGGCAACTGAACTAACTAAAGTATCTAATAGTAATTCTTCAGTAATAAAAAGTTTAGTAGATAAGAATATTTTAGTAGAATATCATTTGCAAACGGATAGAGTTCAATATGATGGAGAACAATCTGAAGGTTCTAAGCAATTGAATGAATTTCAGGAAACTGCATTTCAAGAAATCAAAGAAATATTTACAAGGAAGGAAGTTTGTTTATTACACGGGGTTACTTCATCAGGTAAAACTGAAATTTATGTAAAATTAATAGAGGAGAATATTCAGAAAGGCAAACAAGTACTATATCTTCTACCAGAAATTGCATTAACTACTCAACTTATCACTAGATTACAACAATATTTTGGTGAAAAACTTGCTGTATATCACTCTAAATATTCAGTTAATGAAAGGGTAGAGGCCTGGAATAATGTAAAAAATAATATTTCTAAAGCAAAAGTGATTATTGGTGCTCGATCTGCGATATTTCTTCCATTTAAAGATTTAGGACTTATTATTGTTGATGAGGAACACGAAAGTACTTTTAAGCAATATGACCCTGCACCAAGATATCATGCCAGAGATACCGCTGTGGTTTTAGCAAATATATTTAAAGCAAAAGTTGTATTAGGCTCTGCTACACCTTCTTTAGAAACGTATTATAATGCTAGACAAGGAAAGTATGGATTAGTGGAACTTACTAGAAGATTTGGCAATGTATTGATGCCCGAGATTAACTTGGTAGACATTAAGACCAAGTATAAGAAGAAAGAAATGACAGGTCATTTTAGTGATACGTTGTTAGAAAGTATCCAGGAAGCACTAAAAGAAAACGAGCAAGTTATCCTTTTTCAGAATAGAAGAGGATATTCACCTGTGGTAGAGTGTAATACTTGCGGACATTCACCCCAATGTTCTAATTGTGATGTAAGCCTTACTTATCATAATCATAGAAATCAACTACGTTGTCACTATTGTGGTTATCATACAGCAATGTTACAACAATGTATGGCCTGTGGTAGTACAGAATTATCCACTAAAGGTTTTGGTACTGAACAAATAGAAAAAGAACTACAAGAACTTCTTCCGGATCATAATATTGGTAGAATGGATCAAGATACTACTAGAGGAAAACATGGGTACGAGAAAATAATTAATAAATTCGAACAAGGAGAGATTGATATCCTTGTTGGCACACAAATGCTGACTAAGGGATTGGATTTTAGAAATGTAAGTTTAGTAGGTGTAATGAATGCAGATAACTTATTGAACTTTCCTGATTTTAGAGCTCATGAGCGAAGTTTTCAATTAATACAACAAGTTTCTGGTAGATCAGGCCGAACGAGTAAGAGAGGTAAAGTACTAATTCAAACCTATAATCCTTTTCATCAAATTCTTCAACAGGTATCTATTAATGATTACTCCTCAATGTATAAAGACCAAATAGAGGAGAGGCATCAATATAAATATCCTCCATTTTATAGAATCATTAAAATTACTGGCAAGCATAAAGACTATAACAGGGTAAATGATGCTATGATGTGGTTAGCAAAATCATTGAGGAATGTTTTTAAGGAAAATGTACTCGGTCCTGAATTTCCTCCAATTGCCAGAATCAGAAATCAATACCACAAAAATATCTTGATAAAAATCCCTCAAGGACAATCACTTTCTAAAACCAAGGAGGCGATAAAAAAGATAAAGATTTCTTTTTCCAGTATAAAAGAGTTCTCTGGCGTGAGAATTATAATTAATGTAGATAATTACTAAAACAAAAAATCCTGCTACTAGCAGGATTTTTTAAACTTTATAAAATTAACCGATTAGTTGTTTAAAGCTTCGATTAAAGAATGTTTTTTATGTCTACTAAGCGGGATCTTTTCATCTGCAATTTCGATATTTCTACTATTATAGCGCTCTACTTTATCAAGGTTAACGATATAAGATTTATGAATTCTTAAGAAACGATCACTTGGTAGTTCTGCTTCAAAAGATTTCATAGTAGCTAGAACAACGATAGGATCACCATCTTCCATAATTAATTTTACATAATCTCCTAACGCTTCAACATATTTAAGCTGGCTTAAAAATATTTTACGTTTTTTAAGATTACTTTTTACAAAAATATAATCATCATCTTCAATCGCACTACTTTCAGATCCCAGACGGGACATACTTAGTGCTTTTTCCACAGCAGCATTAAAACGATCTTTCTTTAAGGGTTTTCTAAGATAGTCAACGGCATCATAGTCAAAAGCCTTAAAAGCATATTTTGTTTTTCCGGTAACGAAAATAATATGAGGCTTGTTTTCCAGATCATCTAGTAAGTCAAAACCAGTAAGGATTGGCATCTCGATATCCAGAAATAGTAAGTCTACCTGCGTATCCAATAATCCGTTTTTAGTTTCAATAGCATTGTTCCACTCAGCCACTAATTCTAGCGAAGAATGTTCATCTATTAGTTTTACTATAGCTAGTCTTTGGAGGCGGGAGTCATCTACTACCGCGCATTTTAATTGAGGTTGTTCCACACTTGCTTAAGTTAATATTCAAATACAATATTACTGAATATATATTATTTCCGCAAACATTTTACGCTTTTTATCGATTAAAATCGTGTTTCGTCGAAGTGAAATATAGTTTGAAAATCCAAAAAATAATCTTACTTTTGCACCCAATTTTAATTAAAAATAGATTTTTTATGAATCATTATGAAACTGTTTTCATCTTGAATCCCGTTTTATCTGAAGACCAGATAAAGGAAACAGTTAAGAAATACGAAGACATTCTTGTTTCTAACGGTGCCAAGATGATATCTAAAGAGGATTGGGGGCTTAAGAAGCTTGCTTATGCAATCCAACACAAGAAAAGTGGTTTTTATCACTTATTTGAGTACCAGGTAGCTGGTGAAGCTATTAACCCATTAGAGGTTGAGTTTAGAAGAGATGAGCGAATTATGCGTTATCTTACTGTACGTCTAGATAAGCACGCTATTGCTTGGGCAGAAAAAAGAAGAACTAGAAACAAACAAAAAGCTTAATTATGTCATCTATAGAACAACAAGCTAAAGGAAAAAAAGACGGAGAGATCAGATATCTTACTCCTCTTAATATAGATACTACAAAAAATAAGAAGTATTGTCGTTTCAAAAAATCTGGTATCAAGTATATTGATTATAAAGATCCAGATTTCTTAATGGCATTTGTAAACGAGCAAGGTAAATTATTACCACGTCGTCTTACTGGAACTTCATTAAAATATCAACGTAAAGTAAGTGTTGCTGTAAAAAGAGCTAGACACTTAGCATTAATGCCATACGTTGGTGATTTATTAAAATAAAATTCGTCATAACATTATGGAACTTATATTAAAGAAAGACGTTGAGAATCTAGGATTCGCAGACGATGTAGTACAAGTGAAGAACGGTTATGGACGTAACTTTTTGATTCCTGGAGGTTTTGCTGTATTGGCAACTCCATCTGCAAAGAAAGTATTGGCTGAAACCTTAAAGCAACGTGCTTTTAAAGAAAAGAAGGAAATCGAAGATGCTGAAAAAGTAGCTAAGAAACTTGGTGGATTAGAAATCAAGATTGCTGCAAAAGTAGGAACCGGTGATAAGTTATTTGGTTCTGTTTCTAATGCAGATGTATCTGAGGCTTTTGCTAAAGAAGGTGTAGAAATAGAGAAGAAATTTATAACTGTACCTGGTGGAACAATCAAGCGTTTAGGTCAGTATGAAGCTTCTGTTCGTCTTCATAGAGCAGTAATTACACCAGTAACTTTTGAAGTAGTTGCTCAAGCTAAGTAATTTGATTTTTCAAATCAGTTAATAACTGGTTTATAAGAATATAGAAAACCGCTCATCTGAGCGGTTTTTTTTGTGTAAATTTCTATTATTCACACAAAAGTTCTACAATCAATGAAAAAAGTTTTCTTCACACTAATTATTGCATTAATCGGAACTACAGTTAATGCACAGGTAACTACTGCTAATATTTCAGGTGTAGTTTATGATAATACCAATCAATTATTGCCAGGAGCTAATATAACTGCAGTTCATACTCCTACAGGCACTAACTATGGCGGAACAACAAATTTTGATGGACGATTTGACTTGATTAACCTTAGAGTTGGTGGTCCATATCGTATAACAATTAGTTATGTAGGTTTTAAGAAAAAACTCTTTGATGATGTATACCTTCAATTAGGACAAACTTATAATGTCGATGTTGTAATGATAGAAGATGATAATCAATTAGAGGAGGTGGTAATAACTTCGAACAAAAACTCAACTTTCAGTAGTGAAAGAACTGGGGCTGAAACTAGTATTGGTAATAGAGAGTTAAAATCATTGCCAACTATTACACGTTCTGCAGCAGATTTTTATCGATTAGAACCTACTGCATCCAGTAACGGTTCTTTTGGTGGAAGAAATGATCAGTTTAATAACTTCAGTTTGGATGGTTCTATTTTTAATAACCCATTTGGATTAGATGCAGCTACTCCCGGGGGGCAAACCAATGCCCAGCCTATTTCTCTGGATGCTATTGATCAGATACAGGTGTCCACAGCTCCTTATGATGTAACTCAGGCAGGATTTACTGGAGCTTCAGTAAATGCAGTAACCAAGAGTGGTACTAATCAATGGAAAGGTACTGTATACGGATTTTATCGTAATCAAGATATGACAGGTGATAAAGTAGGGGATGATGATATTATTGTACCTGATCTTACTCAAGCGCAATATGGATTAAGTATTGGAGGGCCTATAATAAAAAACAAACTTTTTGTCTTTGGTAATTTCGAAAGAGATGATAGAGAAGATTTAGGGTCAAATTTTTTGGCAGCTAGACCTGGGTTAACTGGAGCAAATGTGTCTCGTGTTTCTGCAGAAGACTTACAGTACGTTTCAGATCAATTAGCAATATTAGGGTATCAAACAGGTCCATTCGAAGGGTATACCCATGATACGGAATCCACTAAAGGTATATTGAAGTTGGATTGGAATATTAGTGATAATCATAGAATGGCTTTGATTTATAACTTTTTAGATGCATCAAGAGATTTACCCGCTAATCCTGAAGCTATTGGTAGAAGAGGACCTGATTTAACGACATTGCAATTTAGAAATGCTGGTTATAGAATTAATAACAAGATTAATTCATTTTTGGTAGAATTAAACTCCAATTTTGCAGGAAATATTTCTAATAAATTTCAAGCGGGATACACATTTTTTGATGATAGTAGAGATCCTTTCTCTGCACCTGCTCCGCCAATTAATATTCAACAAGATGGAGTACGATATATTGTTGCAGGTCATGAACCTTTTTCAATCAATAATCGATTGGAACAAAAAGTGTATCAGGTAACTAATAATTTGAATATTGTAACTGGTAAACATACTATTACCTTAGGAGGTAGTTTTGAAAGGTTTGAATTTGACAATTCATTTAACCTTGGTGTATATACTTATTTTAATGCTGATGGTGGAGTTGGTACTTTTGCACCTGATTTTGATAGTGTAAGAATAACACCTGGTTCTACAAATAGTTTTGAGGAAGCAATCAATAACGGACTTATTGCAGAAGCTTTAGCTAATGCTCAAAGTGTTTTTGACACTAATAATGCTACTGATAATTGGGCGCTGGCAGAAACCAATGTTGGACAGTTAGCTTTTTATGCCCAGGATAAGTGGAAAATTAGTGATAAACTAACTGTAACTTATGGTGTAAGGGTTGATCAACCGCTATTTTTTGATACAGAAGATAAAATCGCAGAGAATATTGAAAGAGCAGCAGGAGGAACATTTCCTGATGGAAATTATCAACCAGGAATTACCTATTTTGATGAAAATGGAACCCCAACACAACTTAATAGTTTAGATCTTCCTTCTAGAAAATTATTAATATCACCAAGATTAGGTTTTAACTATGACGTAAAAGGCGATAAGTCATTCCAGATACGTGGTGGAACGGGTATTTTCACCGGGCGTTTACCGTTTGTATGGATCGGAAACCAGGTAGCTAATCCCAATTTCTTTTTCTACACAACTTCAGCTCCTGATTTTCAGTTCCCTCAAGTGTTTAGAAACAGTTTAGGTGTTGATTATAAATTTAAAAATGGAATTATTGCTTCGACAGATATAATTTATACTGAAGATATCAATGCACAAATGGTAAGAAATTATGGATTGCGTACACCAAGCGGGATATTAAATGGAGCTGACGATAGGCCTATTTATTTGGCTTCTGATAGAGCGTTAAATGAGTTTGGAGGCCCAACAAATGCATATGTTTTTACGAATACTAATGTTGGACATTCGTTTAACTGGTCTTTCAAACTGCAAAAAAGCTTTAATAATGGATTATTTGCCAGTATTGCCTATAACTATTTAGAGGCAGAAGATGCAAGTTCTCTTGATGCAGAAATATCGAGTGATGCTTATGATAGAAACCCGGCTTTTGGTAATGTTAATCAAGCAGTGAGTACAGCTTCGAGATATGGAGATAAGCATAGAATTGTTGGGCAACTCAATAAGTCTTTTAGTTATGGTAAAAACAAACAGTGGAGAACATCTGTTGGAGCTTTTTATGAGTATGCACAAGGCGGTAGGTTTTCATATACATATTCAGGGGATATAAACAATGATGGATCCGTATTAAACGATTTAATTTATATTCCTACAACGGATGAGTTAGCAACCTATAATTTTACAGGAACGCCTACAGAACAAGCAGATCAGAGAGCAGCTTTTGAAGCTTATATTCAACAAGATGAATATTTAAGAGATAGAAGAGGAAGTTATGCTGAGAAATATGCGATATTGAGTCCTTGGAGAGGCCGTTGGGATGTTAAATTCCTTCAGGATTATGATTTTCAAATAGGAGAGAGCACCAATACCATACAATTGAGTATAGATATTCTTAATTTTGGTAACCTATTAAGTTCTGATTGGGGAGTTATTGAGCTTCCTGTAAATGATCAACCCATTGGAGTTACTGTAGATGCTACTAACACGCCTATTTATAGTTTTGATACATCCCAGACTAAAACTTTTGGTAATGATTTTAGTTTAGATTCCAGATGGCAAGCACAGGTTGGACTACGATATATTTTTAATTAAGTGAAAACTTAGGCTAATTCAATTTTTGAATTTCATTAAAAATCAGTTCTCAACCTTATGAGAACTGATTTTTTATTACTTATTTTTGCACTCAATTTTGAAAAAATGAAGTACGCAAGACTTACAAAAGAACAGTTAGAAGAATTACATCAGGAATTTATTAATTTTTTGGCTACTCAGTCTATTACAGCAGATGAATGGGAAGATATTAAAACCAATAAACCTGAAGTAGCAGAGGAGGAAATAGATGTGTTTAGTGATTTGGTATGGGAAGGTGTCTTGACAAAGGCTAAATACTTAGAACATTTTTCTAAAGATCAGATTCATCTTTTTGAACTAGAAGAAACCCAAATGCGTTTGATTGCTATTAAGGTTAATAATGATACAATTGATATTACTACTCGTGAGGGTTATGATTGGTTGCGTAATAATCTAATGAACGAAGCTGTGGAGTTTTATAATGCTTCTAAGGAGTATAGCGATGATAAGAATTTAGACAGATTCAAAATAATTCAGCAAGGAGCCAATATTACAAAAGGTGAATTATATCAATATTTTTCGGATTTGATTGAGTTAAAAGAGTAAAAACTAAATTATTCGTAGCGTAAAGATTCAATTGGATCTTGTTTTGCTGCTTTAATTGCAGGGTATAATCCTGAGACTACTGCAATGACAAACGAAATAGTAGTTGCAGATATCATGGCAAGCCAGGGTGTAGTGAATCTAAATTCAATAAAAGAAGCAATTCCTCCACCAATTAAGACTCCTAGAATAATACCTAAAAAACCGCCAAACTGACCTATAAGAATGGTTTCCATAAAGAATTGACCGGCAATGGTACGTTTTTTAGCACCTAACGCTTTTCGAACTCCAATTTCACGTGTTCTTTCAGTTACAGAAACTAACATAATATTCATTAATGCTATCGAAGACCCAAAAATGGTGATAATACTGATAATCCATGCAGCATAATATAGGTAAGAAGTGATACTAGAGATCCGGTTTAATAAATCATCACTTCTTTCAATTCCAAAATCATTTTCTTCTACAGGGTTTAATCCGCGAATATTTCTAAAGGTTATAATAGCTTCATCCTGAGCTCCTTCTAGAAACTGTTTATCATCCACTTTTACACTAATATTATAATTAATATTGGGTAAAGTATAAATTGATCTGGCAACTTGTAAAGGAATTAACACTCTTAGATCCTGATTGTTTCTAAAAGTAGCACCTTTACTTTTTAAGATGCCAATGACCTTAAATTTTACACCTCGGATACTAATTGTTTTATTTATAGGGTTGGTATCTTTAAAAATATTTTTTGTAAAATCAGATCCGATAAGACATACGTTATTATTATTCTCTATGTCAAAAAAAGTAAAGTTTCTTCCTCTGTCGATTTCAGTACCAGTATTATCAAGATAATTTTCATTAATACCTAATACGGATACCTCTGGATCTGTTTTTTCATTTTCATATTTCACTTCTGCTCCCTGGGTACCAGTAAAAGATATGGATGTTTTAGAAGAAGGGAACTGAAATTTATCTTTAAACTGTCTTACATTACGATAGCTGATAATCGGATTAATTTTTTCACGTTCGCCACTACCACCTCTTCTAGTAGTGAATTCATAACGTTGGATATTAAAGGTATTCGCACCCATAGAAGCAAAATCACCTGATATAGTGTTTTCTAAAGCTCCTACCAATGTAAGTATCCCAACCAAAGCTGTGATACCGATAGCAATAATTAAAACGGTAAGAATAGTACGCAATTTTTGCCCTTTGATAGAATCTAAAGCAATACGAATATTCTCCCTAAACAATGAAAACATGATGAGTTATATTAACCGGTTTGTATGATAAGACTACTAAACGGCTTTAAAGTTACTCTAAAAAACTAATTTTTATTCTTCTGCTCAAAACTCTTTGTGTTTTTATCCTAAAATTTTATCCATTTTTAGATATTTGCAGCTCATTAGTTCAAAGTTTCTGGTTTTTGACTTAAAGTTTTAAAGCCTGACAATTAACATCTGAAACAAAGATTAAAGAATGGCACAAAAACCATCCATACCAAAGGGAACCCGTGACTTTTCGCCCATAGAAGTGGCTAAGAGAAGTTATATCATGAATACAATTAAAGAACAATTTCAGTTGTTCGGATTTCAACCTATAGAAACACCTAGTTTTGAGAATAGCGAAACTCTAATGGGTAAATATGGAGAAGAAGGAGATCGATTGATTTTTAAGATATTAAATAGTGGTGATTTTCTAAATAAAGTAGATGATGCGCTTTATTCTAGTAAGAATAGTGTAAAGCTTACTTCCAGGATTAGCGAAAAAGCACTTCGTTATGATCTTACAGTTCCTTTTGCCAGATATGTGGTACAACACCAGAATGATATTGATTTTCCTTTTAAGAGATTTCAAATTCAACCGGTTTGGAGAGCAGATCGCCCTCAGAAAGGAAGATTTAGAGAGTTTTATCAATGCGATGCGGATGTAGTAGGAAGTAAATCCTTATGGCAAGAGGTAGAATTTATACAGTTATATGATAAAGTATTTACCAAACTAGGTTTGGAAGGGGTAACTATCAAAATCAATAACCGCAAAATCCTATCTGGAATTGCAGAAGTGATTGGTGCTAGTGATAAGCTTATCGATTTTACGGTCGCATTGGATAAATTGGATAAAATTGGAGAAGATGGGGTGAAAAAAGAAATGTTGGCTAAAGGTATTTCTGAAGATGCTATCGAAAAAGTAAAGCCGTTATTTAATTTTATTGGTAGTACCTCAGAGAAATTAGATAAACTTAAAAGCTTATTGGCTACTTCTGAAGAAGGAATGCAGGGAGTCGAAGAATTACAGTTTATTCTGGATACTATAAAAGAATTACCACTATCGACAGCACAATTAGATTTAAATGTTACTTTGGCTAGAGGTCTAAATTACTATACAGGCGCGATTTTTGAAGTTGCTGCTCCAGAGACTGTTAAAATGGGATCTATTGGTGGCGGTGGTCGTTATGATGATCTTACAGGTATTTTTGGGTTGAAAGATGTTAGTGGAGTAGGAATATCCTTTGGGTTAGATAGAATTTATTTAGTGTTAGAAGATTTAGGTTTATTCCCTGAAACTGTTACAGCTTCTACAAAAGTGTTATTTATCAATTTTGGCGAAGCAGAAGCATTGTACTGTCTTAAGGCAGTGCAGAAATTGCGTTTAGAAGGAATCAAAGCAGAGTTGTATCCTGATAATGCCAAAATGGCAAAACAGATGAAGTATGCTAATAAAAGAGAGATTCCTTTTGTAGTCCTAGCTGGTACTTCAGAAATTGAAAAAAACACATTTACAGTTAAAGACATGAGTACTGGTAATCAGGAGGAAATTAATTTTGAAAAACTTATGTCAATTTTATAATACAGAATATGTGTAATTGTGAAATAACTTAGTTAACTTTATCTTAAAATAATTGCATTAAATAATAACTACCCTAAAAATTTTAAAACCAATCATGAAAAGAATTGTTTTAATTACTTTCTTAAATCTAGCTGCGTTATTAGCTGTTTCTTGTAAAAAAGACCCTAAAACTGATAAAATAGAAGTTAAAGAAGAAGTTCAGGACACAATTCCTGTTATGCAAGTTGAAGATGAAAAACCATCTGTTAAGAAAGTAACAAAGAAAAAGAAGAAAAAGAAAAAAACTACTCCAAAGAAAGTGATTAAAGTTCCTCCTGGAGCTCCTACATTTGATGATACTGAAGCTAGAAGATATGTAAGGGATTATGAGGCATATGTAGCACAGTATAAAAAGGCAGTGGCTGCTAATGACATGGATTCATTTCTTAAATTAAGTGACGCTAGTAGTAGCCTAAATAGACAATATAAATCCCTTATTACTAAATTATCTTCTGAAGAAATGGATAAAATGGTGAAATATATGGAGAAAAAGACAAAGCAAATTGATGAGTTAACTAAAAAGATGTATGATTAATTAATTATCAATAAAATATTGATTCATAAAAGCCTTCTTTATAGAAGGTTTTTTTGTTTTATGCTTTGGTTTCAGGTATAATTTTAGCCATGGAAAATGTAAATATACTTCCTTTTCCTTCAATCGAAAACACAGAGATTTTTCCGCCAAGGTTTTTGACTATTTTCCTTACAGTGGCCAATCCAATACCCGTACCTATATTGCCACTGTTATCCTCAACTCCAACTACAGAGAATAGATCAAAAATTTTATCTAAATCACCTTCGGGTATGCCATTACCATTATCTTTAACAGCAAATTCGTAAGTATCTTCATTTTCAATTATCTTAATATCGATAATTGCTTTTAGTTTAGAATTATATTTAATCCCATTAGTTATTAGATTTATTAAGACTTGCATTAAAGCAGCTTTGTTGGCCACAAACTTTTTTACATTACTTTCAATACTAAAAGTAACTTTGTGTTCAGAGTCTGTTATCTTTTTTAATTCTTCGATTAAGTTGTCTATATGGATTTCTTCCTGTTTACTATATATTAGGTCGTCACTTTTATAAAACCTTAGTATACCATCAATATAATCTTTGAGGGAATATGATGAAGTTTTTAAATATTCTAGATATTGTAAGGATACTTCATTAAGTATGTCTTTGTTATCATCTTCTAAAAGCTCTGTTAGTAAAATAATATTGGCTAGTGGAGATTTAAGATCATGAGAGACTATACTAGCAAATTTCTTAAGGTCTTCATTTCTTTTTTCTAATCTATCCCGAAGTTTTATTAATTTTAAGTTTTGATATCGTTGTTCAAATAAATTGACTACTTGTTTTGACATCGCTAACAATGCCTTTTTTTGTTCAGGAGTAAGTTTTCTTGGTTTAGTATCATATACACATAAAGTACCTAATTTATAACCATCTGAATCTACTAAAGGGGCTCCTGCATAAAAAATAGCTTGATGTTCTGTAACTAAAGGATTACCATGAAAACGTTCATCTTCTCTAGAATCCTCTATAATGGTTATTGGATCTTCTGAATTAATAGCGTGACCGCAGAAGGAAATCTCTCGTGGAGATTCATTAAATGGGATTCCGTGATGTGATTTTAAAAAGTTTCGATCCTTGTCTAATAAGGTTATTAGAGATATCGGCGTTTCGCAAATATATGACATTAAAGAAGTGATATTATCATAATTTTCCTCAGGTAAAGTATCTAATAATTGATACTTTTCTACAGCAACCTGTCGATGTTTTTCATTATCAGGAAATTTGGGTGCTTTCATAAAAACAAATCTAAAAAATAATTTAGTGTTTAATGTTTAATATTTTAAAAACAAACGGTTTAGATTGTTGTGCTTAGAGGTTTTTTTAAGGTTATTCTTGAATATTAGTGGGAATGCTAATAGGCTTTATTTCACCATACAAACAGAATTAATATTCCCTTCAGCATCATATTCTTTAACAGGATTATCAGGGTCTACAATCCATTGATCATCAATAATATACTTATAATGATGTTTTCCTCCTGAAAGTGATACAGTATATTTCCATCCGTTTTTAGTCCTAATCATTTTGTAGTTGTTATCTGACCAATTATTAAATGATCCTGCCAGAATAACTTTTTCAGCATTAGGATAACCATTTAGTATAAAATCTACAGGAACTTTGATGTTAAGAATAGAATTATATCCTCCAAATTCATTTGTTGTTTTATACAAATTATGTGGATCAGCTATCCACTGACCATCTACAATAAATTTATACTGATACTCTCCAGGCTTCATTTGTAATTTTAAACTCCACCCATCTTCCGTTTTATTCATTAAAAACAGATTTTCATTCCATTTATTAAAACTTCCGGATACAACTACTTTTTTTGCATTTTGATACCCTTTTAGTATAAATGATGCATTCCCTAAGTCATGAGGGTAGGCAGTATACATTTTAAGATTATAAACATTTAATCTGCTACCATTTTTAGTAGCTCTAACAATGTTTTTGTCTTCATCAGAAGGTTCTGCCCAATATGAATTATTAATTACAAATTTAAACTCCCAAGAAAATTCATCTGTAAAATCTGTTATTTTTTTTCTAAGCTCATATATATTCTCATCTACCTTAGTCATTTTCCACTTCTTGGTAGACCACTTGTTAAACTCCCCTGAGACTACTACATTCTCGATATCCAGGTCGTCGAAATCGTATTTTTTACCACTCTCATCAGAAGTAGCTTTGTCATAATCTCTTCTGTCAAAAGAAAAGACAATCTCATCTCCTTCAACTCTATACCCTTTCATGGTATCCTGTTGGGCATAGGATTGTGCGTTAGTTAAAAAGATAACTATGTATATAATATATAGGCTAAATTTCTTCACTGTCTTAATATAGGATAATCTATGAAATATAGCTTTTCTTTTTGATAATTAATAATAGTTCTTTTTTGTGCAAAAAACTCATAACCTAATACACCATCTAGATTGGTGCCAAAAGCTTGGTTCATTTTATGAAGATTTGTTAACACTGTATTCATGGGACCAAAATATATGGTTTTACTCAGTTTAACCCTATACAATTTTCCTGCCATAACTTCTATCATACCATTACCAGCCCCCATTAGTGTTAATCGTTTTTTTGGATAAAATGATTTTAAAGCATCTTTGTCCAGGTCTTTATTAATTTGATTGAATTCTGCTGCACTATCTACACCAAAGGTAACTTTTTTATCATTTATAAAGCCTTCAACCACTATGGTGTGTCTTCTTAATTTGAAATCTATGCTATCAACAATTTTTTCTAAATATATTCTATTTTGATCTAGTTTATTTCCGTAACGATCCACTTTTGACAAAGTGATTTGATTAAGATGTAGATCGATAAAAACTTCGTAGTCTTTTAAAATATCATATCCGATGATACCTAGTAAATGCATTTTTTTACTTTTCTCAATATGGGATAGATCAATAACATCTGAATTTTTATTTTTTAAACTAAAATTATGTAGAATAAATTCCTGAAGTCTTTTCTCAAAAGGATTTTCTATATTATCTATTACTCCTGAAGCTTGCTGTTTTTTTACCTTATTGCGGTGTCGTAATGGAAAATGAACTTTGTTCAGTAATAATGCTTCAGAGCCTGTATCTATGATAAAGTTTCCTTTTTTGTTAAGTAACTCAGCTTCAACAACGATTAGGCGATCAATAAGCTTAAAAGGAATACGGGCTGTATGATCGTTTAGAATTTCGGCTTTAGAAAAGGTGATATTATCTTTTTCTGAGAAAGCATAATTATAAACTGTGTTAGCATAATTGACTGCAGCTAGTAGAAATATTATTATGGTTGTTAAGGTTTTGTACACACTTAATAGACAATCTAAAAGTGTTTTAGTTACGATTTTAAGGTTATTTTATGAATTATGTGACCTAAAACGAGTAATCAAATCCGAAGTATATCCAGTATAGTGTTTGTTATGCTTTTCTGAATACAATATGTAGACTATAAATTCTTCCATAAAACAAAAAAAGCCCTTAAAAATAAGGGCTTAAACGAATTAGTGTAGCGAGAGGGGGGCACGATCCCCCGACCTCTGGGTTATGAATCCAACGCTCTAACCAGCTGAGCTACCTCGCCAAATAGATGCTACATCATTTTAATTCGGGTGCAAATATAAAAACAAAATATATTGCAGCAAACAATAATGCATAATTAATTTTTTTTTCATTGGAACTTTTAAAGTCGATAATTAATCTATATATTGGCTTTCCAACAATTATTTAATATGTCAGATAAAACAAAATACGAGCTTGAATTTGTTGTTCAATCTTCTCCACAACTATTATATCAATATATATCTACCCCTTCAGGACTATCTGAATGGTTTGCCGATAATGTCAATTCTAGAGGAGAATTATTTACTTTCATTTGGGATGATTCTGAAGAGGAAGCGAAGCTTTTAAGTAAAAAGACTGGAGAGCGTATTAAATTCAGATGGGTAGCTGATGAAGAAGAAGGAGATGATTACTTTTTTGAGTTGCGTATTCAGGTAGATGAGATCACTAAAGATGTTTCATTAATGGTTACGGATTATTCTGAGGACGATGAATTAGATGAAAACAAAATGCTTTGGGAAAATATGATTGGTAACCTTAAACATGTTTTAGGTTCGGCATAAATCCTGTAGTTAATAATGTATATTTGTCCCTTTTAACAACTAAAAGTTATAAGGGACTTTTTTATGGTTAGCATTAATGGAAACTTACTAGATAATAATGAGGCTAAGTTATCTATAGATAATAGAGGATATGCATATGGGGATGCAGTTTTTGAAACTATAAGAGTGAATTCCGGATCTATTCTTTTTTGGGAAGATCACTATTTTAGGTTAATGGCTTCTATGAGAATTTTGCGAATGCAAATTCCTATGAAGTTTACTCCAGAGTTTTTAGAATCAGAAATTATAAATTTAATCACGGAAAATGGGTTACTTAACTCTTCAGTTAGGGTTAAAATAATCATCAATAGGGTTTCTGGGGGATTATACACACCGGATAAGAATGAAGTAGATTATGTAATATCGGTTTCCAAATTATCTACTAATTTTTATACAATATCAGAAGACAGTTATACAGTGACTCTTTTTAAAGATCACTATGTGGCTCCGGATCTTCTTTCTACACTAAAATCTAATAATAAGCTGGTCAATATTTTAGGGGGTATTTTTGCAAAGGAAAATGGTTTTGAAAATTGTCTGTTACTGAATACTAATAAAATGGTTCTGGAAGCTATAAATGGTAATGTTTTTCTGGTAAAAGGAAATACAATCAAAACACCTCCCATAGATGATGGATGTTTAAAAGGAGTATTGAGAACTCAATTGTTGAGAATTTTAGAAAAACTAGAGGAATACCAGTTAGAAGAAGCCTCTATTTCTCCTTTTGAGCTACAAAAAGCAGATGAACTATTCATTACCAATGTGATTGGTGGAATCATACCTATAACAAAATTCAGAAAAAAAGAATACAAGAATACCGTGAGTAGAAGGTTGTTAGGAATACTTAATTCCAGAATACGACTAGGAGATAAGTAGTATTGTTAATTAAGGCTTGGGTTTTCAGGAGAATTTGACCAAAGTAGATATTCGCCTCCGAGTTCAATCATTTTTTCTTTCCAGAAAGTATCATATGATTTACCGAAGATGTTTTTCTTATAGCTGTTTTCAACAATAACCCAGGAATTAGCTTCGAGTTCTTGGTTTAATTGTTCTGCATCCCAGCCGGAATATCCTAAGAAAAATCTAATCTCGCTTGGTGTGATTTTATCTTCAGCTATTAATTGAGAAACTACAGAAAAATCTCCACCCCAATATATTCCAGCAGAAATCTCTACACTATTAGGAATCAGATGAGGTATTTTATGAATGAAATATAAATTATCTTGTTCCACAGGTCCTCCATTATAAATTTTAAAATCAGCTTCAATTTCTGGTACTAAGTCTGAAAGAGCATATTCAAGAGGTTTGTTCATGATAAACCCAATAGAACCTTGATCACTATGATCAGCAAGAAGCACCACAGAACGATTAAAAGAAACATCACCAATGATTGATGGTTCTGCAATTAGTAGATGTCCTTTTGAGGGTCTAAGTGTTATCATTTGGTGGTTTTAATCATATTAAATCTAAATAATTATTTCTAATAATCAAAGTGGTTACTGATATTTTGTGGTTTTTCCATAAAAAAAGCCTCCTATTTAGGAGGCTTTTTAATAATATCGAAAACTAACTGATTAGTTTACTGAATTTGACAAATCAGTACCAGCCTTAAACTTCACAACGTTTTTAGCAGCTATCTTGATAGTTTTACCTGTTTGTGGGTTTCTACCTTCTCTTGCAGCTCTTTTAGAAACTGACCAAGATCCGAATCCTACTAAAGAAACACGACCACCTTTTTTAAGTGTACCTTCTACATTTCCTAAGAAAGATTCTAAGGCTTTTTTAGCCGCTGCTTTAGTGATTCCAGCGTCAGCTGCCATTGCATCGATTAATTCTGTTTTGTTCATAATTTTGTTTTTAAATTAATTGTTGGTTAAACCAATCTTTTGTTAAACGCTCTACAAATTTATACGGATTTATGATTCGTGCAAGGATTAGCCCAGTAAATACGGGGATTTGTTAATAACTCAAGGTGATTGTTAATAAACAAGACTGTTTTTTGTAGGTTTTCCTACTCTAGTAATAACAGGGGTTTAGCCCATTTTAGCATCTCGGTAAAAAACGTAACCGTTTAATAACGATTTAGCATCCATTGCCTTTTTTCCTGGAAGTTGAAGCTTATTTACAATTATATATCCTTCTTTCACAGCTACTTTAATAATAGAATCTTCTACAATAATCTTTCCTGTTTCGTGTGTATGATTTTCTTTTTCGCAATTTGCGTCATATATTTTTATAGATTGTTCTTCTCCTTTATTATATAGTAGAGTCCAGGCTGCCGGATAAGGACTAAGTCCTCTAATAAGGTTGTAGGTAGTCTCTAAATCAGCATTCCAATCTATTTTAGTGTTTTCTCTATTGAGTTTATATGCAGTTTTGAAAGAAGCATCTTTAGGTTGTGGTTGTAAGGTAATATTATCATTCTCTATGGCCTTAATAGTTTCTATTACCAATTGAGCACCTTCAGTCATTAATGTATCGTGCAATACTCCTGCAGTATCTGTGGGGGCAATTGAAACTTCATTTTGAAGTATAATATGTCCGGTGTCAATTTTTTCATCAATAAAAAAGGTTGTGATTCCCGTTTTTTGTTCTCCATTAATTACTGCCCAATTGATAGGCGCTGCACCTCGATAATCCGGAAGTAGAGAAGCGTGTAAGTTAAAAGTTCCGTACTCAGGCATATCCCAAACTACTTTAGGTAGCATTCTAAAGGCAACAACAATATTAAGGTTAGCATTTAAGCTTCTAAGCTCTTCAATAAAACTCTCATCTTTTAAATTAGTAGGTTGAAGAATAGTTAAGTTTTGTGATAAAGCATATTCTTTAACTGCTGAAGCTCTTAGTTTTCTGCCTCTTCCTGCTGGTTTATCGGGAGCCGTAATGACACCAGCCACATTATAATTATGTTCTATAATAGTTTTTAAGGTTTCTACGGCAAAATCCGGAGTGCCCATAAATACAATTCGTAAGTCTCTCATTATTTTATACTAGCTGATAGTTATTATCGTGATTGATTTTGATGATTTGGTGTTCATTCATTTCTCTAAGGATTTCCAAGGTCAGATGCTCGGGATATTCTAATTGTGTGATCAAATCTCTTGAAGATAAGTTTTTTTCCCTTAATAACCTTATGATATCTCTTTGAATTTCTTCTATATCAGATATCAGGTTTTCATTCTTTTTTGAAATACAAAAACTACAAATACCACAATCATTTGTTTCTTGTTCTCCAAAATAGAGCAGGAGTTGCCTACTTTTACAGATGGTATCATTTTCAGTAAAGCTAATCATTGCTTTTACTTTATCTATTTTAGACGCGTTTTGTTCTTGTAGATGGTGTTTTATTCTATTAATAGTATGATCATCTTCACGAGGGACTAGAAATATAATCTCTGCATCCGAAAGCTTATGGTTGAATTCTATAAGTTCAGCATCTTTTAGTTTATTCAGCGCTGAAATTATTTCCTCCTCAGGTTTATTTATTTTTGAAGCGATTAGGGATATATTAATATTTACTTCTTCATCAAAAATTCCACTATAGGTTCTCAGAATAGCTTTAATTGCTGTTTCATATTGTGTATTGTTTGATAAGAAATTTAGTATTTGATTTCCCGTAGTTAGTACGTGTAGAGTGCTTTTTTTTGTAAATCGCTGCGTAAATCTAATGACGCCAAATCGATCAAGAAATTGTAATGCATTATAGGTAATTAGCGTATTTAATTCGTAAGTTTTACAAAATTTATTAAAATTAAAATCATGAATGCTTTGTTGTCCTTCTCCATAAGATATTTGGAAGTAGTTACATAACTTACGATAAACTAGTTTTACAGCATCCGCATCTGGTAATACTTTGATGAATTGGTTATTTAGTCGATGGATATCATTTTCATTTTTCAAAAGAAAACCAAATGAAGTAACTCCATCACGTCCTGCTCTTCCAACTTCCTGAAAATAGCTCTCCAGGCTTTCTGGGATATTATAATGAATAACTGTTCTTACATTAGGTTTGTCAATCCCCATACCGAATGCATTAGTGGCAACCATGACTCTGGTTTCATTAGATAACCATTGATGAAATCGTTTGGTTTTATCTTTTGAGTCTACACCTCCGTGATAAAAAGCAGCTGTTACACCACTATTGTTTAGAAAATCACTAATTTCTACTGCAGATTTTCTGTTTCTTACATATATAATAGAGCTTCCTGGATTTTTGTTCAGTATTTGAATAATCTTATAGTTTTTATCCAAAACTTCTTCTACGTGATATCCTAGATTGGCTCTAAAGAACGATTTTTTAAATTTTTTAGGTTGAAAAAGATCTAACTCCTGAATGATATCATCTACTACTTTAGAAGTAGCTGAAGCTGTCAAACCGATTATTGGAACGGCAGGATGAATTTCTCTAAGAATTTTGATCTTCTTGTAAGAAGGTCTGAAATCATTACCCCATTGTGATATACAATGTGCCTCATCTACAGCAATTAGATTGATGTTCATTTGTTTTAATCTTTCCTGAACTATATCTTGTTGTAGCCTTTCTGGTGATAAGTATAAAAATTTATAATTACCATAAATACAATTATCGAGTAGAGTGTCTAATTCAGTATACTTGATTCCACTAGGTAAAGCAATAGCTTTAATTCCTTTTTCCTGTAGATGCTGCACTTGATCCTGCATTAAAGCAATTAAAGGAGAAATCACTATACAGATTCCGTCTTTAATCATTACAGGAACTTGAAAACAAATAGATTTACCTCCTCCTGTTGGGAGTAATGCAAATACATCATTGCCTTCTAATACAGAATCAATAATTTCTTTCTGTAAGGGTTTGAAACTATTGTATTTCCAATATTGTTGTAATATTTGTAACGGAGATTGGATCAACTATTTGATGTTTTTAAGAATAAAATCATTTCGTTCTTTTACTGTTCCAAAGGGAACTTCAATACATTGGTATCCAAATCTGCTGTAAGTCTCTAATAAATGATTATGGATTTCCTGAGCTTGTTCAAAGCTTTCATAACGTTCTTCATCTGATACATAGATTTCTTTCCAGGGAGGTAATAAGAAAATATGATCATAGGTGTTTGTTTTACAAGCTTGCTTAAAATCATCTTTATATGATTGTCCGAAATAATCCATATATGCCAGAACATCCGGAATCCCCCTGTCATAGAAAAGAATATGGTCTTCTTTGAATTCCGCATCATTAAACTGCTGTATCCTACCATTCAAAATATCGAGGTTAAATTTATAGGGATCCGATACTGATACAATAGGATTAGATGTAATAACTGTAGAATCGCCATTGTTCTTGGCCTCTTGGGTCATTGTACGAATAATTTCATGAAAGCAGAAAAAATTTGCTTGTTCAAGCTTTACGATAACAGAAGTTTTACCTGTGCCTGGTGCTCCTGTAATAACAACTCTTTTTTTAGTCAAAGGAATGATTTTGATACAAATTTCGGAATTATAATATGAATTTAAAAATCATATTAAGATTACTATAAAGCTCTGTTAAAGTTAGAAGCTGCTAATGAAATTTTAGTAACTTCATTAGCAATTCTTAGGCAATTGCTTTATTTAGACTAGTTAAATACAAATCATAAAATCAAAACTCATGCCTGTTTACAATTTAAAGATAAATGGTCAGCCACTTTCTGTTGAGGCTGATGAAGATACTCCTTTATTATGGGTCCTTAGAGATCATCTGGATATGGTAGGTACCAAATTTGGCTGTGGAATAGGTCAATGTGGAGCCTGTACTGTACATATAGACGGATCTGCTACCAGAAGCTGTTTACTGCAGGTTTCTAATGTTGGAGACATGGAAATTACTACTATCGAAGGTTTGTCTGAAGATGCTTCACATCCTGTTCAGCAAGCTTGGAAAGAAGTTGATGTACCACAATGTGGATATTGCCAGGCTGGACAAATGATGTCAGCTGCCGCTTTTTTAAGTCAAAACTCCAATCCCAATAAAACAGAGATTAGAGATGCGATGAGTGGTAATATTTGCAGATGCGCTTCTTATAATAGAATAGAAAAGGCTGTAGAGCTTGCGGCCAGTAAAATGAGCTAACCTATTTAATCGTACCAAAATGAAAAATATTGTATCACCTTCTTTCAGTAGAAGGTCATTTATAAAAACATCGGCATTGGCCGGAGGAGGAATGTTAATTGGGTTTAATTTGTTTCAAGCCTGTAAACCTGAAGCTGAACCGCCAGTAGATATTTCTCAATTGAACTTTAATGATTTTAATGCATTTATTAAGATTGCAGATAACGGAATGGTGACCATTTTTTCACCAAATCCTGAAATTGGTCAAGGTGTAAAGACATCAATGCCTATGCTCATTGCAGAAGAACTTGATGTAACTTGGGAAAATGTACACGTGGTGCAAGGTGCTTTGGATACTAAAAATTTTACAAGACAAGTTGCAGGAGGTAGTCAATCTATTCGTCACGGATGGGAACCACTGCGTCAAACAGGAGCTACAGCTAGACAAATGCTAATTAATGCCGCAGCCACTAAATGGGGAGTCGAAGCTTCTAGTTGTAAAACAGAGAATGGAGTTATCATAAATGCTAATGGAGATAAATTAGGGTATGGCGAAGTTGTTAAAGAAGCTGCAGCTCTTAAAGTTCCTGAAAATGTTACTTTAAAAGAAGTTAAGGATTTTAAAATCATAGGAAGGGATGCCGGGAATGTAGATATTGATAAAATTACCACAGGTAAACCACTATTCGGATTAGATTATAAAGAAGAAAGTATGTCAATTGCTTCGGTATTAAGACCGCCAGCTTTTGGCAGAAAGTTAGAAAGTTTTGATGATACTGATGCCAAAGGGGTAAAAGGAGTTCAGGAAGTAATTAAATTCGGAGATAAAATTGCAGTTCTCGCAACCAATACCTGGGCAGCAATGAAGGGTAAAAAAGCTTTAAAAGCTAATTGGGTTGAAGAGACAAAAGGAGAAAGTACGGAAGAACATGATAAGATTCTTACGGGTTTGCTTAATGGTACGGAATTTAATACGATGCGTGCAGATGGAGATGTAAAAAAAGCTTTTGCAGAAGCAGACCAGGTGATAGAGCGAGTTTATGAATCGCCGTTTCTACCTCATAACTGTATGGAGCCGATGAATTTCTTTGCAGACGTGACAGATGATAATGTTCGTTTGGTAGGGCCGATACAGACTCCTGCAGGTACTGCAAGAAGAGTTGCAGATTTGCTTAAAAGAGATCCGGAACAGGTAACAGTAGAAATGACTAGAATGGGAGGTGGTTTTGGTAGAAGACTGTATGGAGATTTTGCTTTAGAAGCAGCAGAGATATCCAGTTTAGCCAAAAAACCTGTAAAAGTGGTTTATTCCCGAGAAGATGATATGTCTGCCGGAATATATCGACCTGCTATAAAATATAAAATCGCAGCCTCTGTAAAAGATGGCGAAATGACTGGCTATCATCTTAAGGAAGCTTCTATAAACTCTAATATGTATGGATTGATTCCTCATTTCTTTCCGGCTGGTGCTATAGAGAATTACCAGGTTGATGTAGCTAAGTATGACAGTAACATTACCACTGGGGCTTGGAGAGCTCCTTATACTAACTTTTTGTCTTTTGCAGAGCAAAGTTTCTTCGATGAGGTCGCAGAAATATTAGAAATAGACCGTATAAAACTTCGACTAGATTTATTGCAAAAAGTAAAGGGTACTAAAGACGAAAATATTCAATATTCTCCGGAACGATTGGAGGCAGTAATCAAAATGGCTGTTGATAAATCTGGGTGGGGTAATGCTAAAGAAGGAGTATTTCAGGGATTCAGTGCTTATTATTGCCACAATACTCACGTTGCTGAAGTTGCGGATGTGGTGTTAAAAAATGATATTCCTATTGTAAAGAAGGTTACTTGTATTGTGGATTGTGGAATCGTCGTTAATCCTCTCGGAGCCAAAAATCAAATAGAAGGTGGTGTAATTGATGGTGTTGGGCATGCAATGTATGGAGATTTTTCTTTCAAAAATGGAGAACCAGAAAGCAAAAACTTTGACAAATATCAATTGATACGAATCAATGAAACTCCGGTAGTAGAAACGCATTTCATAGAAAATGATATTGCACCTACAGGACTTGGAGAACCAACATTACCACCGGCTGGAGCAGCTGTAGCTAATGCTATTAAGGCAGCAAAAGGTATTCGTTTATACAAACAGCCATTTATAAAGCATATGAAAACTAAAGCTCCGCTAGGATAGTATGACACACGAATTCAAAGAAATTATTACAGCATATACTGAAGCCAAGCAGCAGGGGATACCTGCTGTTATGGCTACTGTTGTTGATGTTGAAGGCTCATCATATCGAAGGCCCGGTGTAGGAATGCTTATTCTGAAAAATGGTTACATGGTAGGCGCCGTTAGTGGAGGATGTGTTGAAAAAGAAGTGCTTCGTCAATCACAATATGTTTTTGATACCGGCAAACCTAAAATCATGACCTATGATGGTAAATATCGTTTAGGCTGTGAAGGTGTTTTATATATTTTGTTAGAAACTTTTACAGTTAGTGATATTGCTATTGAGATGATAAGAAAGCAGTTTAAGTCCAGAAAATCTTTTGGAATAAAGTCTTTTTATTCTAAAGAAGATCAACTTAATAATCATATGGGTTCTGTTTTAAGTTTTGATAATATATCTGAGATTTCGTTTTCAGATAAGAACCAACCAGACATTGCTTTAGATTGTTTTCAGAGGAATATGAAAGCTTGTTTTCAACTTATAATTATTGGAACGGAGCATGATGCTATGCAATTATGCAAGTTAGCTTCTGCGACAGGATGGGAAGTTACTGTGGTATGCTCTGCCAAAGATCCTAAGACCTTAGAAAGTTTTCCTGGAGCACAAACAATTCTAAATACAACTCCCGAAGATTTATCCATTCAGAATATTGATGACCAAACAGCTATCGTTTTAATGAGCCACAATTTTGCCAAGGATTCTCTATATCTTCAAGCTATAAAAGATGAACAACCTGCATATATAGGATTATTGGGTCCTGCTAAGCGTAGGGAAAAATTATTAAATGCTTTTATAGAATACGATCCTGATGTTTCTGAAGAGTTTCTGGAAAGCATTCATGGACCTGCCGGATTGAATCTGGGAGCAGAAACTCCTCAGGAAATTGCAATTTCTATAATTGCCGAAATTTTATCTGTAATTAGAAATCAAAAACCCATACCATTACAGGATAAAAAGGGAGCTATCCATGACGATCCTAAAAGGAAGAGTATAGATGCCTATATTACAAAATCATAAGATAGCTCATTTGATATTGGCTGCTGGATCCTCTAGCAGACTGGGTAGACCAAAGCAATTACTTCCCTGGAAAGGACTGACTTTAATAGAACATGCCATTGCTCAATCCTTACAGTTAGATCAAGTATCAACTTATGTGGTTTTAGGAGCATATTTTGATTTGATTCAAAAAGAAATTGATGATTTTCCGTTAACCATAGTATATAATAATGATTGGAAATCAGGTATGGGATCTTCCATCAGTTTTGGTATAAAATCTATACTACAAGAAAATTCGTCATACGATGCAGTTTTAATTTCACTAGTTGATCAGCCGCTATTAGAAGCTGAGCACCTTAGTGAGTTAATTTCCGAGTTTGTCAAGAAGCCAGATCAGGTTATCGCCACGGGGTTATCAAAAAGAGTAGGTGTTCCGGCTATTTTTCCGTCAAGTTATTTTGAAGAATTATCTAAATTAAAAGAAGATTTTGGCGCAAGATATATCCTTAAACAATATAAGGAGTTTGTAGATGTGGTTTCAGATTCTGGTAAAGGAATAGATATCGATACCTTGGAGCAATATCAAATCCTGTCTAAAAATAACACTTAGACTTCAACTGTCATAAATCATACTTAGTTTTTATAAAAGATAACCCGTATCTTTGGCTAAAAATTTGCCTAGGTATTGATATGACGGATCAAGAAGAGTTTTATAAAAAATTAAAAGTGCAATTAGCAGATACTGCACTATGGCCTAATACGTATTTGTACAAGTTTATAGTTCCTACTGACACTGATAAAATAGAACAGATAAAAGATATATTTGATAATTTAGGCGCTGTAATTAACACCAAACAATCCAAAAATGGTAAATATACCAGTGTATCAATTAATGTACGAATGAAAAACCCTGATCAGGTTATTATTAAGTATAAAGAGGTTTCTGTTAAGGTAGAAGGTGTAATCTCTCTATAAACAATAAAAAGAGACTACTTTTTCATTATATAATTGATGTAGTTATAAATTTGAAACTTTTGTTTTCAAAGCTTATCATACTTATATAATTTTATTATTTTGCAAAACGAATTACTTTTATCACAAAGTCCGTGGGTAAAATACTTCACTATTATAACATTTTATGGATATTAATAATTTAGAATACAATACAGAGCGCGAAAAGCTCATCATACCAGAGTATGGTCGTCATTTACAAAAAATGATCAACTATGCCGTTTCTATTGAAGATAGAGAAGAACGTAATAAGGTTTCCAAATCTATTATTGCCGTAATGGGTAACTTACAACCTCATTTACGCGACGTTCCTGAGTTTCAGCATAAGTTATGGGATCAATTGTTTATTATGAGTGATTTTAAACTTGATGTAGATGCTCCTTTTCCTGTTTTGACAAAAGAAATACTGGAAGAAAGACCAGACCCACTTAAATACCCTCAGAATCACCCAAAATATCGTTTCTATGGTAATAATATCAAAAGGATGATAGATGTAGCTATTAGTTGGGAAGAAGGAGAATTAAAAACTGCTCTTACTTACACTATCGCTAATCATATGAAAAAATGTTATCTAAACTGGAATAAAGATACCGTAGAGGACGCTGCCATTTTTGACCATCTGTTGGAATTAAGTAATGGTAAAATCAATCTAAAAGGAAGTAGCGAAGATCTTACAGATGCTACTGATCTAATGAGAGGTAAAAAGAAGAAACATTCTAATACTGGTGGTAAAAAGAACTATCGTAGTAGAGGTAAAAAACGTCATTAAATTTTAACCAACCAGATTCAATAACCACTAACTAATACCATACATGGGTACTTTTCAGATAGAAGGAGGCCACCAGCTTAAAGGAGAAATTACTCCTCAAGGAGCTAAAAATGAGGCTTTACAAATTCTTTGTGCAGTATTATTAACTCCAGAAGAAGTTATTATTTCTAACATACCTGATATCAGGGATGTAAATAAGTTAATCGAAATTTTAAAAAACCTAGGCGTAAAGGTTCAGAAATTAGATAAAGGGAAATATTCTTTCAAGAGTGATGAGCTTGATCTCAATTATCTCGAAAGCGAGAAATTTAAAAAAGAAGGAAGTGGTTTAAGAGGATCAATCATGATCGTTGGACCATTACTTGCTAGATTTGGTAAAGGATATATTCCACGACCCGGGGGTGATAAGATAGGAAGAAGACGTCTAGATACTCATTTCGAAGGTTTTATCAACCTCGGAGCAGAATTCAGATATAATAAAGAAGAACGTTTTTATGGGGTTGAAGCTCCAGAAGGGTTAAAAGGAACACACATGTTGTTGGATGAGGCTTCCGTTACAGGAACTGCTAATATCGTAATGGCAGCAGTTCTTGCTAAAGGTATTACTACGATCTACAATGCTGCTTGTGAACCATATTTACAACAGTTATGTAAGATGCTTAACTCTATGGGAGCAAAGATTACTGGGGTTGGGTCTAATTTATTAAATATTGAAGGAGTAGCATCTCTTGGAGGTTGTGAGCATAGAGTATTGCCCGATATGATAGAAATTGGTTCATGGATCGGTTTGGCGGCAATGACTAAAAGTGAAATTACTATCAAAAATGTAAGCTGGGAAAATCTTGGCTTAATTCCTAATACCTTTAGAAAACTTGGAATTACTGTAGAGCGCGTAGGAGATGATATTTTTATCCCTGCACATAATGATGGTTATGAAATCGAAAGTTATATAGATGGATCATTTATGACCATTGCTGATGCTCCTTGGCCAGGTTTTACACCAGATCTATTGAGTATTGTATTGGTAGTAGCTACACAGGCTAGAGGAGAAGTGATGGTACATCAAAAAATGTTTGAGAGTCGTTTATTCTTCGTTGATAAACTAATTGACATGGGAGCAAAGATTATATTGTGTGATCCTCATAGAGCTACCATTATTGGACATGATTTTAAATCTACATTAAAAGCAACTACTATGGTTTCTCCTGATATCAGAGCAGGGATTTCACTGTTAATAGCGGCTTTAAGTGCAAAAGGTACTTCTACCATTCATAATATAGAACAGATAGATAGAGGATACGAAAATATAGATGAACGTCTTAGGGCTATTGGAGCTAAGATTGTTAGAATGGATTAATATTTTTTATAAATAAACTTTAATGCCTTTCTTAAAAGCTAAGAAAGGCATTTGTTTTATATAAATTTTTTAGAATAGTATGGAATCCTATGATTTTCTAGAATATGGAATAGTGAAATAGAATATAGATCCGAGCCCTTCTTTACTTTCTAACCAAATTTTACCATTCAGCATTTCTACATAAGCTTTAGCAATGGATAAACCAATTCCAGCACCTTCCAGAGCAAAACGGCCTTCTATATCGGCTTGTACAAATCGATCAAAAATAGCTTTTTTTCTATTGTCAGGGATTCCAATTCCCGTATCTTTTACAAAAAAGCGTAAATATTTTCCATCTACTTCGTATCCAAATTTAATTGATCCTTCATTTGTGTATTTAATAGCATTTTTTACCAGATTGGTTAATATAGCGTTGAACTTTTCTTTATCGGTACTGAGTATTGTATTCTCATCTGGTAATTCATTACTAAAGGAAAGTTGAATTCCTTTTCGATCTGCTTCGGGCTTAAAAAACCGGTATAAATATGCTACTTGCTCATTAATATTTACATCAGATAGATAAAGTTTTACTTGATCGGCTTCGATTTTAGAAATGTCTATAATATCTCTAATAATATTGAGCATACGGCGCCCACTTTCTTCGATTAAACTAAGATATAATTGTTGATCGTCACCACTTAATTTTGGTTCTTTTAGTAATTCTGCAAAACCTAGAATCCCATTCATAGGAGTTCTGATTTCATGACTCATATTTGCTAAAAATGCAGATTTCAATCTATCACTTTCTTCCGCCTTTTCTTTTAGCCTGTTTAGTTGTTGTTCGTACTCTTTAATAGTAGTAATATCAGTAATAGTTCCTACATATCCTATGATATCTTTATTTTCATTATACTCTGGGATTGCCTGACCTAATACCCATTTAACAGAACCATCAGGGCGTAAAAATCTATATTCGGACTTAGAAGGTCGTTTTTTATTTGCGTCATCATACCACCCTTTTAGTAATCTATCTCGATCATCAGGATGTACAGCATTGATCCAACCATCATTGAGAGCTTCTTCATTGGATAGTCCGGAAATAGTACACCATTGTGGATTTACAAAAGTAGTTTTACCATCCGATCTTGTCATAAATATTCCTACTGGAACAAGATTAGTAAGTGTAGAATATCTATTTTCACTTAATTGAACAGCCTTTTCTGCAACTTCATATTTTTGTTTATACGTTAGGGTATGATATATATCTTTAAAAGTACGATTGGCATTATTAGATGTAGATGTTTCTTTTTCAAAATATTTCAGATAGATTGTGAATATTATACTATAAAATAACCCGAAAAAAGTTTTAGATATTAATCCTGAGATAAGGATACTCAACATGTTTTCGAAATACCAAAAAGATCCCATAGTAAATACTATGGCATCAAAGCTTAAGACTAATAGCATTGTAATGCAGATACGCCAAAAAAGATTTGAAATATGTTTTGAAATAAGTTCAAAAATAAAAATGATTAAAACTGAATCAATAAACAATACTATTGTTCCAATAAATAGTACATAGGCGCTGGTATCAAAAAACTTGGTTGAAATGTTCATGGGATTCACCAGCTCTGAATCTCCAATATTCCAGCTAAAGGAAATCAAAAGCGTAGACATAATAATATTAGCTACAAGTAGAGCATATATTAATTTACGAGCTTCTATAGCATCCTCTTTTATATAAATAAGCAATACAGCAAATAAGCTGCAGGCAAATAATACAGAGGAACCAGGAGAAACTAAGACATCTTCTGAAATTTGAAAATATATAGTACTCGCCAAAAAAAATTGCATAAACTGAAAAAGCCCCAATGCCGCAAATAAAGGGCCAATACCCATAATCTTTCTTAATCGAAATAAGAATATAATTAATAGAGAAACAATTAGACCTTGAAAAAGTAAAACTGATATTTGATAAAAATTAATGGTATCCATAGAATCAAATTCTCAAAATTGGATAGATTTTGTGGGGTTAATAATAAAGTTTGCAAAGATAGTTTTTTATTTCATGTTTATAACGGAGTATTTTGTTTTTTAGAGTTTTATTTGCTGGAATACAAAGAGTTGGTTAGAAATTAACAATTGTTTAATTGATTTTATAAGGATAGATTTATGATTTACCTTTGTCCCGTGCAAAATATTTTGTTCTTTCGTTAAAAACAGTAATCATTCTTGGAAGACCTAAAGAAAACCATACGATCTTTTACCCATGTTAGTGACTCTGACATGGAATTTGGGCTTCAGTTTTATAAAAATGAGGTGTACAAAAAAGGCAGCTTTCTTATTCAACCTGATCAGTATATGTACAATTTTTATTTTCTAAAACAAGGTTGTGTGTCGTATTATACTATAGAGGAAGGTACAACTAGAGTTATGGAGTTTTTTACTGAAGGTTATTTTTTTACAGATTTATATCCTTATATAGAAGAGATACCCTCAGAGTCTTATCTTGAAGCATTAGAGGATACAATCGTATATGCTATCTCTAAAACAGATGTACAAAAAGTGTTTGATTATTCACATGCGTTAGAGCGTTTTGGGAGATTGTCTATGCAAAAAACATTCGTGATAAATTTTCAACGTATCAATCAACTTAGAAACCTTTCTAATCAAGAACGGTATCTGCAATTATTAGAAAAGAGACCTACACTATTTCAGAGAGTTCCTCAATATCTAATAGCATCATATTTAGGGTTAACACCAGTAGGACTTTCCAAGATTCGTAAACGTTTAAGTCAGAAATAGTAATTAAATACATGTTGTTTTTAAAGCTTAACTTCCTTATAACGAAGCCTTTTAGTTTTAAGAGAATTTGTTAAATTGTTAAGACTTTCTAAAACTTGATATTTATTAAACCAGTTTAATAAGAATCTATCAAATATTCCCGAACTTTATTGTGTAATCAATAATTAACTTCTAAAATTATCACACAATGGCTAAAGAATATATAGACTTCGAAACCTTAAAGTATCTTCTTCATGAAGTGCATGACTTAGAAGAAGTGTTACAACAAGATCGCTTTGCTGATCATGATAAAGAGTCATTAAATTTGTTTTTAGATTCAGTTAAGGAGTTCTCAGACCGTGAATTGTTTCCATACTTCAAAGAAATGGATGAAAAACCTGCTTATCATAAAGACGGTGCTGTTATTGTACATGAACAAGTAGGAGTGATGATGAAAAAAGGAGGAGAGATGGGACTAATCTCCGGAACATTTGATTATGAAGCTGGCGGATTACAATTGCCTATGATGGCATATACCGCATCGGCTTTTATTCAGGATGCAGCTAATAATCATTTGCCAGGATATGTTGGCCTTACACTAGGTGCTGCAGAATTGATTATACATTTTGCAAGTGAAGAGTTAAAAGATACTTATGTTCCAGATATGCTTTCTGGTAATTGGGGAGGAACCATGTGTTTGACAGAACCTCAAGCAGGAAGCTCATTATCTGATGTGGTAACAAAAGCAGTTCCAGCAGAAGATTGTTCTTATAAAATTACCGGACAAAAGATTTTTATTTCAGGTGGTGATCACCAATATGCAGAAAACTTTGTACATCTGGTATTAGCCAGAATCGAAGGTGCGCCAGCCGGAACTAAGGGTATTTCTTTATTTATTGTACCAAAAAAACGTCCTGATGGAAATGGAGGTCTGGTATCTAATGATGTAACGACAGTAGCGGATTTTCAAAAGATGGGACAGCGGGGTTACTGTACGACACATTTAGGTTTTGGAGATGCAGATGACTGCCGTGGATGGTTAGTTGGAGAAGCTCATCAAGGTCTTAAATATATGTTCCTGATGATGAATGGTGCCCGTATCGCAGTAGGTCGTGGTGCAGCCGCAATTGCCACCGCTGCTTATCAGGCATCATTACAATATGCAAAAGAACGCCCTCAAGGAAGAAAACTGGCTAGTACAGGTAAAAAAGATCCTGAACAAGGTCAGACATTGATCATTAACCATCCAGATGTGCGTAGAATGTTATTATTACAGAAAGTAATTGCAGAAGGTTCATTGAGTCTGGTGATGTTGGCTTCAAAATATTATGATTTAAAAGAAACACTTAAGGATAAATCTGAGAAAGAGAAATATGCACTATTATTAGAATTGATTATTCCTATGGTAAAGACGTATCCTTCAGATATGGGTGCACATACTGTTTCTAACGGTTTACAAGTATTAGGAGGATATGGTTTCTGTTCAGATTTTATACTACAACAATATCATAGAGATATTAGAATCTTCCCGATCTATGAAGGAACAACAGGAATTCAATCTCAGGATTTATTAGGTAGAAAGCTTCTCATGGAAAATGGTAAAGCATTAGAGTTATTGACTGCAGAAATTATGCAAACGATTCAGGATGCTTCTAAGTTTGATGATCTAAAAAGTCATGCAGGAAAGCTAGGTGAGAAGTTACAATTAGCTCAGAAAGTAATAGGTTTCTTAGTAGGTTTTGCACAAAAAGGAAATTATGAACGCTTCTTAGCTGATGCTACACCATTTATGGAATTTCTAAGTACAATCACTATGAGTTGGATATGGTTAGATATGGCATCTCATGCAAAAAACGCTTTGGTTACAGGAGATAAAACACATAGTGAAGATTTCTACGAGAGTAAAATCCACGCTATGAAATTCTTCTTTAAATATGAATTACCTAAGACTAATGGTTTAGCTGAAATTTTGATGGATGAAGAAGTCTTAACTATAGCGGGAGAAAAGGAACTTTTCAACTAATTTTTAGATTTTAAAAAGATACTTATTAATCAAAAACTCACAGATTAACTAAATGAATAGTATTAAACAATCATTCAATCTTGAAGGTAAAGTAGCCATTGTTACAGGCTCTAGTAAAGGAATAGGAAAATCAATTGCACAAGGTCTCGCAGAACATGGAGCTAAAGTAGTCATCAGTAGCCGAAGCCAGGAAGCTGTAGATGAAGTTGCTGCTGAATTTAAAAAAGCAGGATTAGAAGCCGTTGGCATAGCTTGTCATATAGGAAAAGCGGAGCAGCGAGAAAACCTGATCAAAAAAACTATAGAACATTATGGCGGAGTCGATATTTTAGTAAATAATGCGGCTATTAACCCTATTTTCGGTCCTATTGAGGATGCGGGAGAAGAAGTTTTTGATAAAATTATGGATGTTAATGTAAAAGCTCCCTGGATGTTGTCTAACCTAGCATTATCTTCTATGAAAGAGCGTGGAGGAGGCAGTATTATTAATATAGCTTCAGTTGAAGCATTGACTCCAGGAGCAGGATTAGGGTTGTACAGTACCAGTAAAGCTGCTTTATTAATGTTGACTAAAAACCAGGCTAAGGAATGGGGTAGGCACGGTATTCGTGCTAATGTAATATGCCCTGGATTGATTAAAACCAAATTTAGCGCTGCGCTGTGGCAAAATGAGCAATTACTTAATAAGATCGAAAAGACATTGCCGAGTGCGCGTATGGGTATGCCGGATGAAATGGCGGGAATTGTATGTTTATTAGCTTCAGATGCCGGAGCTTATATGACCGGAGGAGTTTACAATGCTGATGGAGGATATATGATTGCCGGATAAATAAACCCTTGGATTAACTAAATATAGATAATAACCTATCTGTCACCTCGAGCGAAGTCGAGAGGCATTATGATACATATGACATGAATTTCGATTACTCAGAAAAAATAGTTTCCCTTCAACAAAAACTCAATGCTTTTTTTGAAGAACATATACTTCCTGTAGAAGAAGAAGTAGGTGCTTTCAATTATAATCCTGATAACAGATGGAAACGCTGGCCAGGAATAGAAGATTTAAAAGCTAAAGCTAAAGCAGTTGGTCTATGGAATCTCTTTTTACCTAAAGCATATGGAGAACTAAGTCCTGGATTAACGAATCTGGAGTACGCACCATTGGCAGAAATTATGGGACGCGTACTTTGGTCTTCAGAGGTGTTTAACTGTAATGCTCCCGATACCGGAAATATGGAAGTATTGGCAAAGTATGGTTCTTCTATTCAGCAAGAACAATGGTTAAAACCACTAATGAATGGCGAAATTCGTTCAGCGTTTTTAATGACTGAACCTCAGGTAGCTTCTTCTGATGCAACAAATATTGAAACATCAATCGTTGCAGATGGCAATGATTACATCATAAATGGTAGAAAATGGTGGTCTTCCGGAGGAATGGATCCACATTGCAAGATTGCTATTGTTATGGGTAAGACAGATTCTAATGCTCCAAGGCATCAACAGCAAAGTATGATATTGGTTCCTATGGATACTCCTGGATTAAAGGTTATAAGGCCTTTAACTGTATTTGGATTTTATGATTCTCCTGAGGGTCATGCGGAAATTGTACTTGACAATGTTCGTGTTCCTAAGGAAAATCTAATTCTTGGAGAAGGAAGAGGTTTTGAGATAGCACAGGGTCGATTAGGCCCCGGACGAATTCATCACTGTATGAGATTGATTGGGATGGCACAACGTTCTTTAGAATTAATGTCGAAACGTGCTTCAGAACGAATTGCTTTTGGTAAAACGTTCAAAGACTTTAGTAGCATACGTCAGGAAATTGCACTATCTAAATGCGAAATTGAGCAGGCTCGCCTTTTAACACTTTCGGCTGCTGATAAGATGGATAAAGAAGGTAATAAATCTGCAAAAGATTTAATAGCAATGATCAAAGTTGTAGCACCCAATATGGCTTTGAAGGTAATAGATCGTGCCATGCAAATTCACGGAGGAAAAGGCGTTGGTCCTGATACTCCATTGGCTCATTTCTTTGTAGCGGCAAGAATGCTGCGCTTGGCTGATGGCCCTGATGAAGTCCATATGTACCAACTGGGAAAAAGTGTAATCAATAAGTATGCTGAAACAAAATTTAAATTACCGGTCTAAGACTTATAAATCAACCACATAAACATGCAAAACGTACGCAAAGGCGAAGAACTGAATGAAAGAACATTAAAAGATTTCCTTAAGAAAGAAGGACTTATAAATAATGAACAAAGCGAATGGCAAGTCACGCAATATACTCATGGATATTCTAACCTAACGTATTTATTACAGATAGAAGATAAAGAGTATGTTTTACGCCGCCCACCTTTTGGAGCAGTAAAACGAGGTCATGATATGAGTCGTGAGTTCAAGGTGCAATCAGGAATTCACAGTACTTTTCCTAAAGTGCCCAAAATGTATGCTTATACAGATGATGAAAGTGTTTTGGGATGTCAGTTTTACATCATGGAAAAGATGGAAGGGATTATTCTTAGTGCTAAAGAAGCTAAAAAAAGAAATATCCCAGCAGGTGATTTTGAGACCATTGCCAATTCATGGTTGGATACTTTTGTAGAATTACATAACATCGATTATAAAGCGTCGGGACTGGAAGACCTGGGTAGACCCGAAGGATATGTAGAACGACAAGTGCTCAATTGGGGTAAACAATACCTTGCTGCCGCCACAGATGATGTTCCTGCGGCTGAGAAGGTAATGAAATGGATGGAGGAAAATCAACCCACAAAGTATAGACATAGCTTAGTTCACAATGATTTTAAGTATGATAATGTCGTTTTTAAGGATGATAGTTGGAAAGAGGTTGTTGCAGTCCTTGATTGGGAAATGGCGACCTTAGGTGATCCTCTTATGGATTTAGGAACTTCTTTGGGGTATTGGACTATGGCTAGTGATCATCCTTTTGTGCAACAAGGAATCCCGTCACCGACAATTATGGAAGGAAACCCCGGAAGAAGTGAAATAGTAGAATTATATGCACAAAAAAGTGGAAGAGATGTCAATCACTTAGTGTTTTATTACGCATTCGGACTTTTTAAAATTGCGGTAATTGCACAACAGATCTATTACAGATATAGCAAAGGCTTGACTACAGATCCTCGTTTTGCACAATTGAATAAAGCAGCAGAATTACTTTGTAATTTGGCTTTTCAGGCAATTCAGAAAAAGAAAATAGATTAATGAAAATGGATTATTTAAGCTCAACATACTTTTTTGATTATGAAACTGAAGCAATTCAGGAGATTATTCAAGAATTTAATAGTGAAACCCTTTCACCGAAGGAAAAAGCAAAACAAGTTTATCTTAAGGTTAGAGACCACTGGAGATATGACCCATATCATATTCACCTTACCGGAGAAGGATATAAGGCAAGTATTATTGCTAAAAAGTCGCATGGGCATTGTATTGACAAGGCTATTTTATTGATTACTTGTTTACGTGCCTTAGGAATACCGGCAAGAATACATTTGGCAAAAGTAAAAAACCATATTGGAGTAGAGCGGCTTATCGAAAAATTTGGAACTAATGAGTTAACACCTCATGGTATTGTAAATATTCATCTTGATGGGAAGTGGCTCAAGGCTTCACCGGCTTTTAATGAAGCTTTATGCGAAAAATGTAATGTGGCACCACTGGAGTTTGATGGAGAAAATGACTCTATGTTTCAGGAATATAATAATGATGGGAATGTGTTTATGGAATACCTGGAGGATTATGGACATTTCGAAGACGTTCCTTTGGATTTTATTTTTAATAATATGAAAGAGCACTATTCAGGTATTATGGATCTACATCCAGGTGCTACAGAAATTAGAATCAAATAACTATGAGTGATACATATACTGGGGTGACACCTAAACAATTTCATGATTTTACAGCTTTACCGGTAGAAGGATCTTTCCAGATGTTGAATTTACTAAAATTTAAAGATAAGGTTGAAGAAACAGAAACTTCCGGAGCAGAAGCTTATGCAGTATATATGAATGCTGTAATGCCTTTTTTTATGGCCTCCAAAGCTAGAGTGATTTATCAGGGAAAACCTATGTTCAACCTTATTGGGCCTGATGGAGATAAGGAATGGGATAAAGTTTTGATTGTCGAATATGCCAGCAAAGAAGACTTTATAGGTATGATCACAACAAAAGGTTATCCTGCAGAGATGAGAAGCAGAGCTTTAGAAGATTCGAGATTAATTTTATGTAAAGAAAAATAGACATTTAATAACCAACGTACATATTAACATGCAAGTAAAAGACAAAATAGTAATGGTTACCGGAGCGGGTTCAGGAATAGGAGCCGCTACAGCAAAATATTTTGCAAAATATCAGGCCAAAATAGTAGTTTCCGATATTAAAGAAGAAAAGGCTCAGAACGTTGTGGATGAGATCAAAAATGAAGGAGGAGAGGCTGTGGTCATTACAGCTAATGTGGCAAAGTATGATGAGGTAGAACAATTGATTTCAAAAACTGTTGAGCAGTTTGGACAATTAGACGTCATTGTGAACAATGCTGGAATTGGGCCCAGAAATATGGCAAAGACTGGTGAGTATACCCTAGAAGATTGGGATAGTGTGATTGCTGTAAACCAAACAGGCGTTTTCTATTGTATGAAACTGGCGTTACAACAAATGATGAAACAAGGTCATGGTAACATCGTAAATATTGCTTCTTTAGCAGGCTTAAAAGCTTCATTAAACAACCTGTCTTACAGCGCAAGTAAATTTGCAGTAGTTGGAATGACAAAATCTGCTGCCTTAGAATACGCAACTAAGAATATACGTATCAATGCCGTATGTCCTGGATATACAGAATCTGCTTTATTGGATAAATTATTATCTGTAAGACCAGATATGGATCAAATGCTTAAAAGTGTGATTCCTATGAAACGTTATGGACTGGCAGAGGAGATTGCGGAAGCAGTAGTTTGGTTAGCTTCAGATAGTACCAAATTCATCACAGGTCAAACAATAACTTTAGACGGAGGAACTTCTTTGTAACATACTTTAAAATTAAAAATCCAAAAATAAATAATGCAAACAGTTCATATAGAAAGAAAGCATAATTACGCGATTGTTAAACTGAATAGAGGAAAAGTCAATGCTATTAATCACCAGATGACCAAAGAGATTCGACAAGCTTTTACTGATCTGGAAGGGGATGATTCAGTAAAAGGAGTAATCATTACCGGAATTCCTCATTTCTTTTCAGCTGGATTGGATGTAATTGAATTATTTAGTTATGATGAACTAAAGATGAAAGAATTCTTCAATGATTTTGGAGGAATGTATATCCAGTTAGCTAAGTTTACTAAACCTATGATTAGTGCGATCACCGGTCATTCTCCTGCAGGAGGTTGTGTTATTGCCATCACATCAGACTATCGTATTATGGCAGAAGGCGAAAAATATACCATAGGATTGAATGAAGTGGCTGTGAATATTCAGATTTCGAGTAATCTGATCCGAGGATATGCTTTTTGGTTAGGAGAAGGTTTAGCAAATCAGTATCTTTTAGATGGAAAATTATTAAACACTAAGGAAGCTCTGAATTCTAGTTTGGTAAATGAAGTGTGTGTCCTTGATGAGGTTTTACCTAAAGCTGAAGCTAAAATGAAACAGTATCTCCGGGCGGATGAGGAAATTTTTAAAAATACGAAGTATAAACTACGTAAACCGTGGTTAGATTGTATGGAAACTGATCCGACAGTAGATCTAGAACAAGCCATAGCACTTTGGTGGAAGCCCGAAATAAGAGCAAAGATGAAGGCTTTTGTAGATAGCCTTCAGAAGAAATAAAAACGAATTAAATTTTTTAGATATAAAAAAAAACACAATAATGAATAAGCAAATCATCTTAAAAAATCGGCCGGAAGGATTACCTGACTCCAATACTTGGGAATTACAGAATAACCCAATTCCAGAGCCCGGAGAAGGAGAAGTCCTAGTTCAGCATCATTACATTTCTTTAGATCCCGCAATGCGTGGATGGATGCGAGAAGGTAAATCCTATATAGAACCTGTAGAACTTGGCGACGTAATGCGTGCCGGCTCCATTGGAAAAGTGATGAAATCTAATCACCCAAAATATAAAGAAGGTGATTTTCTGACTGGTTGGGGAGGTGTACAGCAGTATACAGTAACAGATGGTGCAAATTGGTACCCAGTGGACCCAAACATAGCACCATTGCCATTATACATAGGAACCTTGGGAATGCCTGGTATGACGGCTTACTTTGGTATACTAGAAGTAGGAAAGATTAAAGAAGGAGATATTGTTCTCGTTTCCGGAGCAGCAGGAGCTGTAGGTAGCGTAGTTGGCCAAATTGCAAAGATCAAAGGCTGTCGTGTTGTAGGAATTGCTGGAGGCTCGGAAAAATGTAAGTATGTGGTAGACGAATTAGGTTTTGATGCTGCCATAGATTATAAGTCTGAAGATATTTATGAAGCATTAAAACGTGAATGTCCTAAAGGAATCGATGTGTATTTTGATAATGTCGGTGGAGAAATCCTGGATGCTGCTTTATCTAGGTTACGAATGCACGCACGAATCGTGATTTGTGGAGCTATCTCGCAGTATAATAATATGAATGATGTAGTAGGTCCTAAAAATTACTTGTCGCTATTAGTGAATCGAGCAACGATGCAAGGTATGGTGGTAATGGATTATGCCAAAGACTATGGTAAGGCCGCCATGGAAATGGGAGGTTGGATTGCTACCGGTAAACTAAAAACCAAGGAGGATATTTATGAAGGTATCGAAAACTTTCACGAAACATTTTTGCGCCTATTCTCAGGGGATAAAATGGGTAAACTAGTCTTGAAGGTTATTGAATAGTAAGCACAATTAGTTAACTCAAATATTTAAATACTGAAATACTAAAGAACTCACATACTCAAAAACTCACAAACTAACCATGAAAGCAATAATCTGTAAAGAATTCGGACCACCATCGAGTTTAATACTTGATGAAGTCAAAAACCCAAAACCTAAAGACAAAGAAGTTATCGTTACGGTCAAAGCCTGTGGAGTCAATTTTCCAGATACATTGATTATCCAGGGATTGTATCAGTTTAAACCGAATTTGCCATTTACACCCGGTAGTGATATTGCTGGAGTGGTAAAAGAGGTTGGATCTGGGATTAAACACGTAAAACCGGGCGATGAAGTTTTTGGATTTGTGATGCACGGCGGTTATGCTGAAGAAGTAGTTGTTCCAGGGAATGCTTGTTTCCAAAAACCACCGATGATGGATTTTCCGGTGGCGGCTTCTTTTATGATGGCGTATGGAACATCATACCACGCATTAAAAGACAGAGCAAAACTGCAAGAAGGAGAAACGCTATTGGTTTTAGGTGCTTCGGGTGGAGTAGGATTAGCTGCTGTAGAATTAGGAAAGCTGATGGGTGCCAAAGTAATTGCTGCGGCATCTTCTGATGAAAAACTACAACTATGTAAGGAGTACGGAGCCGATGAGGTGATCAACTATACGGCAGAAGATCTACGATCCAGAATCAAAGAGTTAACAGATGGCAAAGGAGTAGATGTAGCGTATGATCCTGTAGGAGGTCCTTATTCTGAATTTGCTATTCGTGGAATGGCTTGGGAAGGCCGTTATCTCGTCGTTGGTTTTGCTGCAGGTGATATTCCTAAGATTCCTTTGAATCTGGCATTATTAAAGGGTAGTTCGATTGTAGGGGTGTTCTGGGGTAGTTTTGCGATGAAAATGCCTAAAAAGAATATGGAAAATACGATGCAACTGATGCAGTGGTATGGAGAAGGAAAACTAAAACCACATATTCATAAAATATACCCTCTGGATGAAGCCCCTGACGCCTTAGAGGAAATGATGGAGAGAAAAGTGAGAGGGAAAGTGGTGATTGAGTGTTCGTAGAAAATAAAATTGAATAGAGGATAAAAAAAAGATTGATTATTGTTGAATCTCTCTTTCTGTTTTCCCGAGCGAAGTCGAGGGACATCTTGTTTAAATTGTACCTCGACTCCGATGGGCGTGACAGCTTTGGTTTAATGAAAACATAATCAGCTTCTAATAAACAAATTATGAGATTAAAAGATAAAGTAGCCATTATCACTGGAGGAGCCCGAGGTATTGGCAAAGCCGTTTCAGAATTATTTGCTCAGGAAGGAGCATCAGTAGTCATTTGGGATTTATTACCAGAAGGAGAAGAAACCGCTAAAGGAATCACTGCAAAAGGTAATGCCGCAGAATTTACCAAGATTTCGGTGACAGATAAAGCTGCGATTGAGGCTGAAGCTAAAAGAATTCATAGCAAATATGGTAAAATTGATATTCTGATTAATAATGCAGGAATCACTAAAGACCGAACATTGCATAAGATGAGTGAAGAAGAATGGGATGCGGTGATTAATGTCAATCTCAAAGGTGTTTTCTTATGCACACAAATAGTTTCTATGTATATGAAAGAAGCTGGTTACGGTAGGATTGTTTCTGCGGCTTCTAATGTAGGATTACGAGGTAATTTCGGACAAACGAATTACTCGGCGACCAAAGCTGGAGTGATTGCGATGTCTAAAACCTGGACGATGGAACTCGGTAAATACGGAATTACTGCGAATGCCTTGGCACCAGGTTTTACCTTAACCGAAATGACGGAACAGATCCCGAAAGAACATCTGGACGGAATCAAATCACAGATACCACTTAAAAAAGCTGCTACACCAATGGATATTGCGTATGGTTATCTATATCTGGCATCCGATGAAGCTTCGTATGTGTCGGGTATTTGCCTTACGATAGATGGAGGAATCTCGAGGTAGGCTTTGAGTGTGCTAGTATGTGAGTTTTTGAGAGGTGAGTATGTGAGTCGCAAGTTGTTCCCCTCTTTAGACCTGTGCTGAGCTCTGTAGAAGTAGGGGCTAGAGGTGTTTTAGCTACGGAAAAGAGTTATAAGCACAAAGTAAAATATTGTTGTCAGTCTGGGGTGGAAGCTCAGTGTGATATAGGTTAATAAAAAATAAAACTATGAACCAACTAATTTGCAAAAACTTTAAAGAGTTTAGAACCCACGAAGGGAAATCACTTCCAGTAGGAGAGTGGTTAACCGTTACCCAGGAGATGATTAACGCGTTTGCAGAAGCCACACAAGATTTCCAATGGGTACATGTGGATTTGGAACGTATCAAAAAAGAATCTCCTTTTAAGAAACCCATTGCCCACGGATTTATGTCTATATCGTTGATATCTAAGATGTTGATGGATGTTATGAAGGTTGAGAGTTTTGCAATGGGAGTCAACTACGGACTGAATAAAGTACGTTTTCCTCACCCTGTCATGGCTGGTAGCCGAGTACGATTACATAGCAGTATTGCTAAGATTGAAGATTACGCTGAAAATGGAATAAAAGTTACCTGTAATTGTACCGTAGAAATAGAAGGAGTAGAAAAACCTGCCTGTGTAGCAGAGTTTATTTCTTTGATGTTTGAGGAGTAGGTTTCGTATTTGTAAAACCTTGAAGGTTAAAAATCTAAACTATATAGATTTATTGGTTTATTAATACTTATTGACGTTGTCGAATTGTAGTGTTTAGTTCTTTTGCTACCTTTAATTCAATAATAGCAAGTATAATAATAATTAAAACTTCTACTATAATATAAGTCCAACCCCAATGCGTTATTTTCTGATAATGAAAAATTGTCAATCCAATGGATAGCTTACAATAGAGTAAGTTCATGATTGCGATTCCTTTTAACAATCCAGTTAATTTATCATTATCTTTTTGGTAACTGTACAAATCATAAATGGCAAAAAAAACTGGTAACGATGCAAGTACATACAGCATTGATATTGGGATTCCAAAAAAACTCTCCAATTTGACCAAAACAATCCCTAGTAAAAAAGCGGATACTATCGCTCCAATTCCATCTATTAAGAAAAGTCTCTTTGGGTTCTCATAGAAATAAGTTAAGAGTTGTTTTAACACAAAAATTGATTTTCGTTAAGATAGATATTTTAAACAATATTAGTTATTATAATAGTTACCTATTTTCTTTTAACAATATTCATATCCTCTCACATCAAAAGGTTCCTTTTCTTCTTTTATATTAGTGATTAACTCTTTTGGTATGTTATACTTATAAACTAAAGAAGCTTCCAAACCATTTTCGTTTAAGTATTCGAAAATATTTTCTATCCATATAGTTTCAGTTTTTTCTAAGGGTATATTTACCGAAATTATGTATGGTTTTCCATAGTTGATCATTCTTGTTCTAAAGTTAATACCTATCTCTTTTCTGAGCTTTGAAGCCAAACCCAATATTGCCTCAGAACCAAATTTTAGATAATGATATTCTTTAAGTAAACTTTCTTTGATTAATCCAAAATTAATTTCACCAATCGTGTACGGAGTCGTTTCTTTTAAAAATAAATCAATAGAATTTATAATTTTTTCTTTGATAATATCTTTGTCATTTTCATGAATAAATCTTGATATCGCTTTTTCACGATATAATTTTAGAGATGCACAAATTAAACCTTGAACAGATACCTGCTCTAATTCTTCTTGTGATAATTTTGTAGAATGAAAAGATAATATATGCGTGAATTTAGATTTAAAGTCATTAATAAATTTTTCTTTTGAATTATATTTATTGACAAACTCAATACATTCTTTGGAATCAATGTCGAAAATTTTCATACTCTAATCTAATTACATCTAGTTTGTTGATAGAATTACTAAGGTAATTTATATATTCCTTCTTGCAAGAACTGCGAGGAAATATAAAATAGTATATTTAAACTATGCAACATCAAGAATTCTTTTTTGAGTATAAAAAACATCAACTTTTTGAGCAGTACTGGTTGCCTAATGATTATAAAGCGATAGTTTTATTAGTACACGGGATGGGTGAGTATTCATCTCGTTATAAAGACTATGTAATCCCGGAGCTGCTGGCAAAACATATAGGAGTAATTACCTATGATAATTTTGGTCACGGTAAAAGTAGCGGTAAAAGAGGGCATTGCCCGGGTTATACATCGCTTTTGGAGGTTTTGGATATTATGCTTACAAAAACAAAAAACCTCGCTAAGAATGTCCCTGTGTTTCTATATGGGCATAGTATGGGGGGTAATTTGGTAATTAACTATGTGCTGAGAAACAAACCGGATATTACAGGTGCAGTGTTGACTAGTCCGTTTTTGCGTCTAGCATTTCAACCCCCGGTATGGAAAATGACCTTGGGTAAACTGTTGCAAAAAATAGCCCCTTCGGTTACGCTTCCTTCGGAACTGGAGGTAGAAGCGATATCCAGAATACCGGAAGAGGTAGAGAAATATAAAAATGACCCTCTGATTCATGATAGGATTAGTCCTAATTTTTCTTTTCCGGTCATAGAAGCTGGGTTTTGGGCAATTGAGAACGCTTCGACATTAGAAAAACCTGTGTTGCTACTTCACGGAACAGGGGATAGGATAATTGATTATAAGGCTACTCAAGAATACTCTGAAAAAGCAGACTTAGCTGATCTGGTATTGTTTGATAATGGATATCATGAGCTGCATAATGATCTTGAAAAAGAAAAGTTTTTGGATACTATAACTACCTGGATACAGGATAGATTATAGTAATCGGCACTTAAATTGTAGATATTAAATCACTCATAGGATAGGTTTTGGATAGAAAATCGACATAATATTTGGAATAAATCTAAATAAGAATTAGTTTCGCATCCGGAATATGGAATTACTTTTTACCTCAAAATATTATACATCCTATCAATCTAAAGCACATAGGTGTTTTTATATAGACTTTGGCCACAAAAAGGTTAAGGTTTCTTTCTGTCAATTACTTAGTTTGCGTTATAAAGCGAAACAATTGTCTTCTCCCGAGCATTTAGAATATATGCTAAATCATTGTGATGTAACCTTATTGACGTTTTGTGATAAGGAACATATAGTTGTATTAGATACTTTGCAGGTTTTAGACTTTACTGAGCTGATCCAAGGTACTTTTGCTATGATGGAATTGAATGCTGCTCTTGCTGCTTAATTTAGTGTAGATTTAGACTGTCTATAAATTACATCCCCGACCCTTTTTAACGTCTTATTTTCCTTAATTTTATAATTAGGATAAAAATTCACACTATGGAAAATATAGCAAGACAACAAATAAGCATTAATCTGGAGGTTATGGATATGCTTAATCAACAAATAGCCAAAGAACAACATTCATCATCTGTATATTTAGCAATGGCTTCTTGGTGTGATCAACGCGGATTGAGTAGAAGTGCTTCTTTTTTTTACAGACAGTCTGTAGAAGAAAGAGAACATATGATGAAAATCTTTAAATTCATTAATGATAGTGGTGGTGCGGCACATTCTCCCGATGTTTCTAATATATCTCATGAGTATGCTACATTAAAAGAAGTTTTTGAGTTAGCACTACAACAAGAGATTTCTGTTACTCAATCTATTTATAAGATTGTGGCAAAATGCAGAAAGGTAAATGACTTTGGTACAGAAAACTTTCTACAGTGGTTTGTAGAGGAACAAATGGAAGAAGAGCAAAGTATACGAGATATTCTGGATATGATAGAGCTTATGGGTGATTCGGCACTAAAACTTATAGATGAGCGTATTCCACAAGAGTAATATCTATAACAACACATAAATTAAAAATATAGATCGCCATTATGGCGATCTATATTTTTATACCATACCTAGTTGAGTTGGGATTAAGTGCTTTCTATCCCAGTAAAGATTCTAATTCTAACAGATAATCATATTGCAGATCTTCGTGTAAGGTGCTAACCTTCTTTTTGATGCTATTAATCTCCCTATAGTAGATATTGAGCAGTACAGTATTATTTTTAATTGATGGTTTAAAGTCTTTTAGCTTTTGACAAAAATATAGTAATAGTTCTACTTCAGTTTCTTTGTTTTTAGAATAACGGATATACTTTTTTATCATTCTCAGAATCTTACGAACACTTTTCTTAATAAAGTAATAGGAGGAGGTGTTAATAAGTTCGAATTGTTCGTCGATTTCTTCTTTTACCCCTATAATATATCCTTCTTCATGGGTGGATTCAAACAGCAAATAGGTAAGTAATTCTTTATTTTCTTTTTTAAATCGAGATAGGCGTAGGCAAATATCTACAAGCTCATCACGCGATCGATACCCTAATTCTGTTTTCAATTCTTTTACCGTAGCTGTTTTCATAATAACAATGTAAGGAAACCTTATAACATATCTGTTGAAAAGATCTTGATATGTATGTGAATAGCATGTAAACAATTGTGTATAACCCCAAAACAGGCTTCAAAAGCCTTTAAAACCGTATAAAAGTGATGTTTTTGGCTATTTCTTTATAAAAACTAAATCATGAAACCCCTTGATTTTATTGTGTTTTCTGCACTTATTAACATAGTTATTAACAATTAAAATAAGTATTTTCTGTCGTAATATTTTTTATATATCAAAATTTGTGTATTTAAACGATTTTATTAATTATTTCAACAAATTATTAACATTAAATCAACATTTTATTTGTTATTTTGTTGATAAGTGTGTATATTAGTATCAGTTAATCCTAAAATATCACAATCATGAGTCAGCTTTATTCTACATTAGAAATGAATTTCAGAACAGTTTTTAGTTTTATAAGAGAACTTCCGAGAGCGTCTAAGTACGCTATGCGCAGATAATAAGTAATTGAGTTTAGTTATATGGTTTAGGTACCAGAAAGGGATTGCTGTAGTGGGTAATCCTTTTTTTTTTATTTATGCTTTAACTTATGTGATTTTAAGCCTCTTTAGTGTTAGGTTTGTTTCTGAAGTATCAGGGTGTATATGAAAAACAATGTAGCGGCTAGAGTTGCGCAAATAAAGAAAAGCTGAATAGCTTTTGGGTTTTTCTTTTCTTTTGAAGTAATGATTTTGAAAACCTGTAGTAATTTTTGTTTTTCAAAAAACAAAAGACCAATAAGAATTACTAGAAATACTATTGCGTTAATAGTAGCACCTCTGTGAACCTGGTAGAACAGATCAAACAACACAATGTTTGCCATTATAGGTAGTAAAAGTAGTATTCCGATAATTTTGGTTCTGGAAAATAATAACAGTAATGAACCACTTACTTGTAGAATTCCAATAATAATAGGTAGTTCTGTAGAGTATCCGAAAAAAGACCACATTAACTCCATTCCTGTCATTTCACTTACAGGGATGTCAGGTAGATTTTCTTTTGTTCCAAACTGAAGTGGTTTTGCAGCTCCATAAATAAAGATGAAAAAGGCTACAAAGTAACGAATAGTACGCTCAAAAATAGTTCTAAAAGTCATTTAGAAGTGGTTTTGATAATAAGACGATACTGTGCTCGAAATGTAACAGTGCCTATGCTTTTGCAATCTTTCTTCTCCAAAAAGTTACAAAAGTAAAGGTTAAGATAGAAGGGGTGAGCCAAACCCATAAAGTGCTCGAATTCAATGCGGCTAGTAGAAAAGCGGTAACTGCTGCTCCGAATGCTCCGGACATTTTGGCTAAATGATTAGAAAGGTATGCTGTTGGATTGGTTTTAAAGGTTTTGTAAAGCTTAATATCTCTAATGCTGGCTAAGATTCCAAATCCTCCAAAAAAGAAAAACAGTATGCCTTTTGGTATGTTGTTTATTTTATAATATATGCCAATAGCAATCATTCCGATAAAAACTAAACCCATAATGCTGGTGACAAGAATATCTATAGCTCCGAGTGTGTGTTGCTTCTTAAATACCAACACCCGATTTCCTGAAATCACCAGGTAGATCGTAAAAATAGAGAGTAGGTTTAGTAGTAGGTTTTCATGATTAGGCATAATAGTAATAGGGATCGCAATTGAAGCGCTAATAAGCATGGTGATAGAAAATACTTTCCCACTTTTGCGGTGGTAAAACCTACCTTTTTTACTCATGATACTTATCAAGCCAGTTAACAAGCCGATACCACCAAAAAAAGCGTGAATATAGATAAGTGTAATTGCGATTTGTTCCATGGATTTATCTATTTTGTTCGTAAAGAAGGGGTTAGTTTATTTTGACTCCAAGAAAATTCTTTTTTCTCGATAGTTGTTTTTGTCCAACCTGTAGTTTCGTCTATTGTTTCTCCTTGTTCTTTTACGTAATAAACTTTTCCCGGCACACCATTTTCTTCATCAGGAAAGATAAATTCTTCTGAAAAATAGAAAATACCAGCCTCGGAAATTTGTGATAAATCCGCTACATGATGAAATTGAGTTCCATCCCAAAACACATATGATTTTCCTCCTTGTATACCGCAAGCTTCAGATAGATAATCAATAGTAATAATATTGGAAACTTCTGAAATACCCTTGTTGTTGGATAGTTTAGCTTCAAATTCTCGTCCTATTAAATTGAAATTAGCTTCGATATAATTTTTACCTTTCTGAAGATTTCTTATTTTGATTTGTAAATTCTCTGCGTCTTTTTTTATATTGAAATAAAAGTTAACGTCATTATAGCTAAGCTTCTTAGAGGCAATCAAGGCTCCTAGTATGTAGCCAATTTTGTCTTTATAGTTGACTTTATACCAGTGTGATTTTAATCCTTCAAACTGCATAAATTCCTCTTCTTTTGAAAGAATCACGATTTTGCTACCAATGGAGAGTAAATCTATAGCTTTTGAAGTTGTGTTAGGTTCTGATCTGAGTTTGACGTTGTTTCCAAAAAGATATTCTGTTGAGCCTTCTTTAAAAGAGAAATGCTCGCTTATATATCTTGTTTCGTTTTGTTGAGAGAAAGAGATACAGTTATTAATCATAAATATGAAGAGGGCTAAAGCCTTTTTCATTTGCTTGTTAAATAAGGTTTAGAGGTTAAAAATACATTTTTTATTAAGATAGTTCTTCAATTAAAAAATAAACCAATCTTGCTGCTAGCCTAGCTGTGCAGTTGTCTATATCATATTTGGGATTAAGTTCTACAATATCAGCACTGATAAGTTTGTTGGATTCGCAAATTAATTTGATTGTTTTAATGGCTATATCTGGGTTAAATCCGAGTGGGGAAGGAGCGCTTACTCCAGGTGCGTAAGCTGAAGAAAATCCATCCATGTCAATCGTGAGATAAATGAGATCAACGGTATTGATAAAAGATTGAATCTGGTTAGAAATTGAGGTGAAATTTTGAAGTTTAAATTCGGTATTTTCGATGAATTGTACCCCTAGTTTTTTGGCTGTTTCGTATAGTTTTTTGTTGTTAGAAACCTTTTGAATACCAAGGCAAAGATATTTGAAACGATCGTTCTGTTGTTCTGCTATCTGATAAAAAGGAGTACCGGAATTCGGTTCTTTTTCTACTTCTCTAAGGTCAAAATGTGCATCCAAATTAATGATTCCTATAGTTTGGTTTGGATACACTTTTTGTAAACCATTAAAGTGAGCAAAACCTAAATCGTGACCTCCTCCTAAAATTATATTAAATATTTTATTTCCAGATAAATATGATATTTTATCTAAAGTTATACTTTGGGTTAATTCTAAATCGGAAGTTACACTTGTAATATCTCCAAAATCGATGATTTCTATGTCATTTTTCAGGTGATTTGATAGCGGAGTTAACATTCTTCTGATCGAATTTGGACCTTCGGCCGTGCCAACTCTTCCCAGATTTCTTTTAACTCCTTCATCACAAGCATATCCCAAGAGGCCAAACCTCTTTTTTTTGTCTTTAGGCAAAATATCATTTTCCAGGTCAATACACTTAATTTTTTCATGGAAGTACAGTTGGCTATCTGATTGGTGTCCAGTCCAGATCGCTGCGTTTGGTTTTTGGTAATTTGCCATATTATATTGGTCTTTTTTCTATTACAAACCCAAGAATTTCTCACCCAGCAAAGCTGAGTTGAAATTCTATTCTTCTCAAGAGAGAATACTAAATATTTTTAACTCTTGATAGGGGTAGGTGTATCATTTAAAAATATCATTAAGTAAATCTTCCTCCACCATATTCGGTAAAGTAACTTTCAGTTGAGGGGTTCTTTCCATTTCTCGTTTAATCGCAAATAGCGCTTCATCATTTCGTGCCCAGCTTCTTCTAGAGATTCCATTATTTACATCATAAAATAACATTCGCTCTAATCGAGTCGAAGCCTCATCAGTACCATCCAATAATAATCCAAAACCACCATTAATTACTTCTCCCCATCCAACACCTCCGCCATTATGAATAGAAACCCAGGTAGCTCCTCTAAAACTATCACCAATCACATTATGGATTGCCATATCTGCGGTAAATTTACTGCCATCATAGATATTACTAGTTTCGCGATAAGGAGAATCTGTTCCGCTTACATCATGGTGATCTCTTCCTAATACAACAGGAGCTGATATTCTACCTTCCTGAATAGCTTTATTAAACGCCTGAGCGATTTTTATCCTTCCTTCGGCATCTGCATATAGAATTCTAGCTTGAGAGCCTACAACTAGCTTATTCTGATTTGCTTCTTCAATCCAGGTAATGTTATCCTGCATTTGTTGTTGGATTTCAGTCGGTGCAGTTTGTTTGATAATTCTCATCACTTTTAAAGCAATTTGATCGGTTTTATTAAGGTCTTCCGGTTTACCAGATGTGCAAACCCAGCGAAATGGGCCAAATCCGTAATCAAAGCACATAGGACCCAGAATATCCTGCACATATGACGAATATCTGAAGTCAATACCATTTTTAGACATAATATCCGCTCCTGCTCGGGAAGCTTCCAGCAAAAATGCATTACCATAGTCAAAGAAATAGGTGCCTCTGGATGTATGTTTGTTAATTGCATTAGCTTGTCTACGCAACGATTCCTGAACCTTGCCTTTAAAGGCATTAGGATTATTGGCAATCATTTCATTAGACTCTTCGTAGCTTAAACCCACTGGATAATATCCACCAGACCAAGGATTGTGTAATGAAGTTTGATCAGACCCTAGAGTGATATGAATTTCTTCTTCGTAGAATTGCTCCCATACATCGACCACATTGCCCTGATAGGCTATAGAAACTATTTCTTTATGCTGAATTGCTTTTCTAACTCGCTCAATCAGGGTTTTGATGTTACTAATAATTTCATCTACCCAGCCCTGGTCATAACGCTTTTGTGCTGCCCGAGGATTTACTTCGGCGCAAACAGTAATACAGCCAGCTATATTGCCTGCTTTGGGTTGCGCGCCACTCATTCCTCCTAAACCAGAGGTTAGAAATACTTTTCCGGCAGGTTTTTGATCTTTTTGTAGTGTTTTTCTAAAGGCATTCATCACAGTAATGGTGGTTCCGTGAACAATTCCTTGTGGGCCGATATACATATAACTTCCTGCAGTCATTTGTCCATATTGCGTAACTCCCAGAGCATTGAATTTTTCCCAATCATCCGGTTTGGAGTAATTTGGAATCATCATTCCATTTGTCACCACGACTCTAGGAGCATCTATTGAGGAAGGAAATAAACCCATCGGATGTCCAGAATACATGTGCAAGGTTTGTTCATCTGTCATTGTCGCCAGATAGCGCATGGTCAACAGATATTGAGCCCAGTTCTGAAAAACGGCTCCGTTTCCACCATAGGTGATTAGCTCATACGGATGTTGTGCTACTGCTGGATCCAGATTATTCTGGATCATCAACATAATTCCTGCAGCCTGACATGATCTATTAGGATACTCGCTAATAGGGCGAGCCATCATTTTGTAATCCGGCATAAATCGATACATATAGATACGCCCAAATTCATTGAGTTCTTCCAGGAATTCTTTAGCAAGTTCTTTATGCCATTCCTTCGGAAAGTATCGCAACGCATTACGAACGGCCAGTTTTTTTTCTTCAGGAGTTAAAATTTGCTTACGTTTTGGTGCTCGGCTAATATTGGGGTCAAAAGCTTTCTTTTCGGGGAGCTGTTTTGGTATACCTTGTACTACTTGTTGCTTGAATGATGCCATTATCTCTATTTTATAGTCACATTGAGCGGAGTTTAAATGTGATTAAAGTCTTATCCACTTGTCTCTCGACTCCGTTCGAGAATACAGTTGAGTTATTATTGTTTTGTATATATTAAATCTCCTCGTTTCCAAACATGAGAGGGTGTTAATTTACCTTGATGATACCAGATTTCATTAAAATCATTGGTTTGAAACAAGTTGAAATCTGCTAATTTCCCGGAAGTCAACGTCCCTCGGTCTGTTAAATTTAGTGCCATTGCAGCTCTGGATGTCAATCCAGCTATTATTTCTGCATTGCTTAATTTTTCAAAAGTTCCGAGTATACAAGCTTGCGTTAATAAATCTCCCATTGGCGCTGAACCAGGATTCCAATCACTAGCAATGGCTAAAGCTCCTCCTGCATCCAGAATTTTTCTGGCTGGCGTAAAAGCACACCCTAGTCCAATTGATGCTCCTGGTAATGCCACAGATACCACATCGCTTTTGGCTAAAAGATTAATTTCTCGTTCTGTACTAGCTTCAAGGTGATCAGCGCTAATGGCTCCAACATTAACTGCAACTTCGCTACCGCTGGTACTAAACTGATCTGCGTGTACAGTAATATCAAACCCCATATCTTTTGCTTTATGGAAATAGGGGTAAATATGTTCTGCGGTAAAAGCGCTTTGCTCGATAAAAGCATCAATTCTATTGGTTAAACCTTCGGTTTTTAGAATTGGAAAGAGTTGCTCGCTTATTTCTGTTAAATACTTGGTATGATTACCATCATAATCTTTGGGTAACATATGACCTGCAAGGCAGGTTGCGATCAAGTCTGCTTCAATGTTAAGATCAGTTTCCTTAATGGATCTAAGCATTTTGAGTTCTTCTTCTACAGAAAGACCATAACCACTTTTTACTTCAATAGTAGTGATACCATTTTTGAGTAATTGATTAGCTCGTTTTGTAGTACTATGAATCAATTGTTCAATAGTAGCTTCTCGAGTTTTGGTCACTGTTTCCCAAATTCCGCCACCGGCTTTGGCAATTTCCAGATAGGTTTTACCAGAATTGCGCATAGCATAATCCCTGGCTCTTGAACCTGCAAAGCAAATATGGGTATGGCAATCTATAAATCCGGGTGTCGCGACATAATCGGCTTTTAGTTCATGAATTTCTGCATCTAATACTTCGGTTTTATCTTTCAGTTCAGAGAATTTTCCGACAGCATGAATTTGTTCCCTATGCATAAGAATACCCGCATCTTTGATAATGATTAAATCTTCATCTTTTAAAGCGCCTTTGACAGGAGTATTAGACAAAGAGATTAATTGTGTGATGGGACCGATTAGTTTGTATTCTTTCATATGTATATTGGATTATGATTCCGGTTTACCCTCTTTAGGTGGATAGACGTCGCAATAACAAAAGGAATATGATTAATATATTTCAAATTCATTAGAAAACTGAGTTTCCAGTGTTAAGTTTTTCTTTTTGATTACATTATTAGTGATATCTATAATGATTTTGTTTTGAATGATTTTGATTCCTTTTTCAATATCATCAGCAAATACGCGGTCTTTACTGGCAAATGGAACTTCTTTTCTTAGAAGCTTATATATTTCATCCAGAATTGGTCCTGATTTAAGAGGTTTTCTAAATTCAAAGGCTTGTGCAGCGGTTAATAATTCAATAGCTAAAATTTTTTCTACATTTTCAATCACTCTCAATGCTTTTCTACCACCAATAGAGCCCATACTTACATGGTCTTCCTGTCCTAAAGAAGTTGGAATACTATCGGCACTCGAAGGAAAACAAAGTCCTTTATTTTCGCTAGCTAACGCTGCGGTAGTATATTGCAAAATCATATATCCGGAGTTGATCCCGGTATCTTCCATCAATAGTTTGGGTACTCCTGGCGAGTTTCCTTCTAAAGCTAAGTAAATACGACGATCAGAAATATTACCAACTTCTGAAGCAGCCAGACAAGCGTAGTCAATCGCCATAGCCAATGGTTGCCCGTGAAAACTTCCTCCACTAATCGTAAGGTCTTCGTTAATGATGATTGGATTATCGGTTACGGAGTTTAATTCTACTTCAAGTAGTTCTTTAAGATGTAACCAAGCATTTCTAGATGCTCCATGAACTTGCGGGATACAACGTAATGAATATGGATCTTGTACACGATCACAATCGATATGGTCTTCCATAATTTCAGAGCCTTTGAGTAATGATTTTACTCTGGATGCTACATGGATATTGCCTTTAAAAGGTCTTAATGCGTGTAATTCTTTGTAAAACGGTTTTACTGAACCCTGTAAGCCTTCGATCATCATGGCTCCAATAATATCAGCTTGTGATAAACAGCTTTGTAGCTTTTCAACCACTTTTACAGCGTGGGCGGCGATGAATTGTGTGCCGTTGATCAGTGCTAAACCTTCTTTAGGGCCTAAATCCAAAGATTGTAATTTTGTTGCCTTAAATAATTCTCCTGTAGTAATCGTTTTACCTTGAAATTCGACTTTTCCTAAACTAATTAATGGTAAGAAAAGATGAGAGAGTGGTGCTAAATCCCCAGATGCTCCAACAGACCCTTGACATGGCACAACAGGAATCGCATCATTGTCAATATGCCAAAGAATACGGTCCAAAGTACTTTCGGCAATACCGGAATAACCCTTGGCTAAAGATTGAAGCTTTAGGATAAGCATCAGTTTAGCAATTTCTGTATCAATTGGTTCTCCAACACCTACACTATGACTTTGTAGGATGTTACTCTGTAATATTTTGGTCTCTTCCTTAGAAATTTTTGTAGTGCATAATGGCCCAAATCCTGTATTGATACCATATACAGGATGGCCTTTTTCGACAATATTTTCTACAATTTGTCTGCTATTCCTGATCTTTTCTCGTGAAGCTTCAGAAATAGTGCCTTTAATCTCTCCACGAGCAATTTGTATAGCTATACCTGCAGTGAGATGATCTTCTCCGAATGAAAAATGATGTGATGTATCTGACATGGATGTGCTTCTAATTTGTTCTCACTAAATTAATCGGTATTTTTGATAATTAGAAATACTTATTTTATCATCAATTAATAACTATGAGTTATCAATTAGAACTCCGTCATTTTACTTATTTTTTGGCTGTAGCCGAAGAACTACACTTTAGAAAAGCAGCAGAACGGCTTTTTATCTCTCAACCAGGGCTCAGTCGTCAGATCAAACAAATGGAGGAGATTATAGGTGCAAAACTTTTTACCAGAAACAAACGTAATGTTAACCTAACTGAAGCGGGTAAATACCTGAAAAAAGAAGTTGAATATATCTTTAATCATATTGATTTTACGATAAAACAAACTAATTTGATCAATGCAGGTAGTGATGGGGAAATTCGTATTGGGTTTTTGGGCTCAGCTATGCAAACTGTCATTCCTGAATTATTAGTAAAAGTTAATGAAACCTATCCGAATATACAATTCAGTTTAGAGGAATTATCAAATCATTTACAGGTAGAAGCTATCGAGAAAGATCAATTGGATTTAGGATTCGTTAGATTAGCTAGGGTTCCAAAGGGTTTGTGTATGAAAACTGTTCATATTGATTCCTTTTCTTTAGTGTTGCCGAAGGAATACCCTTTAGACCAAAGCAGTTTCAAAAATATCAAGCAAGTATCAGATGAACATTTCATTCTATTTTCATCAGATTATAGTTCTGTTTACTATGATAAAATCATGAGTATTTGCGAGGACAAAGGTTTTACTCCTAAGGTTTCACATAAATCCGTTCATGCACAGACTATATATAAGCTTGTGGAGAGTGGGATGGGGGTGGCCATCGTTCCCACTTCACTGAAACACGGGTTCGATCTGGGAGTTAAGTTTCTGGAAATACCAAGAATACCTCAAAAAGCTATATTGTCGGTTATCTGGAAAGAAGATAATCATAATCCTGCTTTACACCAGATGCTGAAGTTTTTGTGAAAAGAGAGCTTAAATCTAGTACCCGTCACATTGAACGCTGTAGAAATATATTAATAAGAGGAAGACTCTATTTCTCGACTTTGCACGAAATGACAGGAACGCTATTTTTTTGGAACTTAAATTATACTAGTTAGGCATACTATAGAAGAATTGCTCTTCAGTAATTTTGCCATTATTTACTGTGTAAACACACACTTCTTCCATTTCCATACGCCCTTGCCCTTTAAAAGTACAATCCATTTTCATTTTACAAGAAAAGTGATCTCCAGCTACAATGGGATCTGAGATTTCACTTCCGTGAAATTCTTCGACACTAGCAAACCAATCTTGGCTTTTCTTGAGAACTTCATCTTTTCCTTTGCAAAGTTCTGTTGGATAACCTGGCATTTCTTTGCTCACGACATTTGTATCGTAAAGTTCGTTAAGTGCTTGCATGTTTTCGCCTAAGCGGCAAAGTTCTACTAAGCGGTCAGCTACTTGTTGTGTATTCATTGGATTGAAGTTTATAAGGTTATTTAATGTGTAAAGATGTTTTGAAATTACAAAAAACTTCAATTCATTGGTTTTAAGAAAAAGTTAAGATCATATTGCCACAGCTTCTTTATAGGTTTTTAGACATCGTTCGCGTGCCATTTTATGATCTACTATAGGTTTCGGGTAGGTGAGTTCATTGAGATCTTTTACCCAGGTATTGATATATTCTAACTGCTTGTCAAATTTAGTGATCTGTGTAGTAGGATTAAATATTCTAAAATATGGTGCTGCATCAACGCCTGATCCTGCTGCCCATTGCCAATTGCCTACATTAGCAGACAGGTCGTAATCTAATAGTTTTTCTGCAAAATATGCCTCTCCCCAACGCCAATCGATCAATAAATGTTTGCAAAGAAAGCTTGCGACAACCATTCGAACGCGGTTATGCATATAGCCGGTTTCATTAAGTTCTCGCATTCCTGCATCTACCAAAGGGTATCCAGTTTCACCTTTCTTCCATTGCTCGAAATCATTTTCATTATTTTGCCATTGTATACGATCATATTTTGGTCTAAAGGATCTGTCTTTGGTATGTGGAAAATGCCAAAGAATTTGCATAAAGAATTCTCGCCATATCAATTCCGACCAAAATACTTCATTTTCTTCGTTAATAGCTTTTTGGATCATTTTGCGAATACTCACAGTTCCAAATCGTAAATGAGGCCCTAAACGAGAAGTTCCGTTCTTTACTGCAGGAAAATTTCTGGTGTCTTCATAATTCTGAATAAGGTTTGGCGTAACAGTATATTGTGGAACTTTAATAGATGAAGTTGTAAACCCCATTTCTTCTAATGAAATGTTGGGAAGATTGTTTTCCTGAATAAGGTTGCTTAATAGACTTTTGGTATTATGAATTTTTAGTGTTGTAGCCTTAAAAACTTCTTTCCACCTATTTTTATAGGGAGTGTATACTACATATGGGTTACCATCTGCCTTTAGGATTTCATCTTTTTCGAAGACAACCTGATCTTTATAGGTATAAAAATCTATATTTTTTTCAGTCAGAAGTTGTTTGATCCTGTCATCACGAGTCCTTGCATAAGGTTCATAATCGTGATTGGTATAGACTTCCTGGATATCATATTTTGATATAAGCTGATCAAAAATAATTTTGGGAGAACCATAAAATATTGCCAAAGAACTTTTAAAGTTTTTTTGAAGTTCTTTCCTTATGCTTTGAAGAGTTTCATGAATAAAAGTTACTCTAGCATCATTTTTAGGAAGGTGATCCAAGATGTTTTTGTCAAAAATAAAGATAGGAAGTACTGGATATTTACTTTGTAAGGCTTCAGATAATCCTTTGTTATCATCTAATCGTAAATCTCTTCTAAGCCAAAATATCGAAATTTTTTGATTCATTCTAATTTACGTTAAGCGTTGACATCCCTCCATCGACACCAATCACTTGCCCGGTAATCCAACTACTATCATCACTTAATAAAAACCTTGCAATATTAGCAATATCTTCAGCTTGTCCAACCCGTTTCAACGGATGACGATTATTCATGAGTTCTTTCTTTTTATCATTGCCTAATAATCTTTTTGCCAAAGGAGTATCCGTGAGAGAGGGTGCAATGACATTTACCCTAAATTGAGGCGCATATTCTGCGGCCAACGCTTTGGCAAAACCTTCAATTGCTCCTTTAGCAGCTGCAATACTGGTATGAAAGGGCATCCCTACTTTTACAGCTACAGTACTAAAGAAAATCAAGCTCGCTTGCTCAGCATTTTTTAGTTTGGGTAAAATAGTATGAATGATTTTGACCAAAAACATAAAATTGATCTGCATATCATCTTCAAAAGCTTGTGGAGTAAGCATTTTGAAAGGTTTTAAATTAATACTTCCGGGACAATACACAAATCCATCTATCTTCTCAGGTAGTAAAGAAGTATCAATTTCATCCGTTGAAGCATCGTAATCTATATGAGTAACCTCGAGATTTCCCAGGTTTTCCGATGTACGAGATGCTATATATATATTATGTTCACTATATAATTTTAACGCTATTTCGAAGCCTATTCCATGGCTTCCACCAATAAGGAGTATATTTTTTCTCATTTTCTAAAAGTTAAGCAAATACAATTTGATGGTTTATATTGGATTCAAATTCTCCAAATAACTCAATTAATTTTTGTTCTCGATATTGAAAAATTTCTTTGAGTTTTGGTTTTACTAGAATTGGATGCACTAATTGACCCAATATTCCGAAAGGTACTTTATAGTCTATGATATCTTCCATTTCCACACCACCTGGAATTTCTTTGATAAAGTGTTTATGGTGCCAAAGGGCATAAGGCCCATATCTCTGCTCATCGACGAAATATTCCTTATCCCTTACATGAGTAATTTCTGTGACCCATTTATTTTTAATTCCGGCAACGGGAGTAACTATATATTGTATAATCTGACCAGGATACATACCTCGGTCCGTTCCAGATAATATCTCGAACCCCATATAATCAGGAGTAATGGTTTTTAAATTGTTAGGATCAGATAGAAAATTCCAGGCATCTTCAACAGAAATAGGAAGGTTTTGTTTTGCTTTTAGGGTGTAAATTTTCATACTTTTTAAAAGTTTGAAGTAAAAGTACGATCATTTTGTTTAACTAAAAACAGTTAATTGTTAAACAAAAAATAATTTTTTAAGCTAAAAGTATCCTTCAGCCCAAGATTTGGCTTCCTCAAGATCTTCAAAAAAAGTAAACGACTTACCATATAATTGCTGTTCTATCATGGCGCGATCTCGTTCTTTATCATCGCTAGAAACTATAGCAAGGCCTTTCATATTAGGTAACTGTCCTTGTTTGTATACTTGGTCACAAACTTTATGCTTATACTTACGATGACTAATCATTACAAAATGATTAGAATTATAATATTTTTTGAGCTTATCTCTTAAAATAGTTGCTTCTGTGAGTGTGAGATTTACATTTTCGTTCATGGTTACAATAACAAAACGATCATGCAATTCCATCTGACAAAATTCATTAGAATATACGTCCATAAGGGGGAATGGTTTATGCAATGATAAATATATGTTAAAAAAGATAAGTTTTGCAATAACAATTCTGAAAAAAATCAACAGTATTGCTTTCTAGGAATTTTTTGGTATAACTTTTTGGTTTACAAATATTAAATATATGAATTGGATCATACCTAGAACCCAATAAAAAGGGAGTCTCACTTTTTTATAAGCGAGATAAAACTCTGAAGAATCAGATTTTAAGAAACTAAATTTCACTAATATAGTGCTAAAGGCTGGTATAGAAATACCATATAAGACAACAATTACAAAAATTGTTGCTAATCCAGTATTTTGTTTTATACCAAACTCTGTAGAGAATTTATACTTTCGGTAATTTATATACAGTAAAACAATCAGAATTACTACATCTATATATAACAAAGTCATATTAATAAGGGGCTATCAATATACTGAAATTCGTGGAATTTTCCCTAACAATCGTCACAGCAATTTTCTGGCTTTACGAGTTTACAGGTAAGAACTGCTAATAAGGCTCCAATAATCGGAGCTGTAAAATATAGCCATTGATGTTCCCAGTGACCAGATAATAGGGCGGGACCTAATGATCTAGCCGGATTCATAGAAGCATTGGTCATAGGACCTGCAAACATAGCTTCTAATGCGACCACCCCACCAATAGCAATTCCAGCCATAGTTCCTGTCTCTTTAGAACCAGTGGACACATTAATAATTACTACCATTAAGAAATAGGTGAGTAGTAACTCTAGTATGAATGCTCTTAAAGCGTCAAAAGAAGGTAAAGTTCCTCCCAGGTATTCACTGTCTGGGAATAAGAAAAGCATAATACTACTAGCCGCAATAGCTCCAATGCATTGTGCAAATAGATATTTAGGAACTTCTTTCCATTGAAACTTTTTTGCATAGGCAAAAGCTATAGTAACCGCTGGATTAAAATGTGCTCCGGAAATTTCGCCAAAGGCATAAATCATAGCCATTACGATTAATCCCCAGGTAATAGCAATCCCTACATGAGTCACATCACCACCGGTAATTTCATTAATTGTCATAGCTCCCGTGCCACAGAATACTAAGCTAAAAGTTCCAATACATTCTGAAATATAATTTTTCATAATTTCATAAGATGATGGCAAATATAACATTACTTATTTTAAGTTTTTGTTAACTCTTAATACAGAGGTAATCCTTTATTTTCGTTCCATAATTTACTACTAAAACAATTCTTAACTAAATTAAACACCATGAAAAAAATCGTCTTATTTCTTTCTGTAGCTCTATTATCTTTAAATATAGAAGCACAAGTAAAAGTACCACAACCTAGTCCATTTGCAAAAGCAGAACAAGTGATTGGATTAACAGATGTCGCTATAGAATATTCTCGCCCGAGCATGAAAGGAAGAACCATTTTTGGAAACTTAGTACCTTATGATAAGTTATGGAGAACAGGAGCCAATAAAAACACTCAGATCACTTTTGGAGATGATGTAAAAGTTGATGGTAAAGAACTTAAAAAAGGAACATATGCTATTTTTACTAAACCAGGTAAGGAAAACTGGGAGGTAATTTTCTATAGTGATGCAGAAAACTGGGGAACTCCTCAAAAATGGGATGATGCTAAAGTGGCTGCAAAAACTACAGTTAAGGCAACTGAGATACCATTCAATGTAGAGACATTTACTATTATGTTTAGTGACTTTACTATGGATTCTGCAAAAATTAACTTTGTTTGGTCAAATATAGAAGCTGCAGTAAAGATCGAAGTTCCTTCTAAAGATAAAGCTTTGGCTAGTATCAAACAGGTGATGTCTGGACCATCTCCAAATGATCACTATCAAGCAGCAGTATTTTATAAAGATCTAAAAGAATTCGATAAAGCTAAAAAGCATATTGATAAAGCAATCGCAGGGCGTGAAAAGCCAGCATTCTGGTATCATAGACAACAATCTTTAATTTATGCAGGAACAGGTGATAAGCCTGGGGCAATAAAAGCTGCTAAGACATCTTTAAAACTAGCAGAGGAAGCAGGAAATGCTGACTATGTTAAATTAAACAAAGACTCTCTTGCAGAGTGGGGAGCAAAATAAACACTCTTTTTCACACACATATACAAAAATCATTTAGGAAACGCTCTGAGTATTCAGGGCGTTTCTTGTTTTTAATGATTATCATAATACAATCCAATTCTTTCTCGAACAGTGTCTAATAATTTAATAAGATGTAAACTCTTCCTAAAAGTCATTAGAGTACTTTCCGTTCTATTCTGAAGTAACATTTCTTGTACATGAATTGCTTCAAAACTATATCCATTGGTACTTACCATAAATTCTTTGAGTTCTGAAACATCATTTTTAATAACAGTGACAGATGAAGGTTCGTGAAAACGGCTATTGATCACAATAGTACCTTTTTCTAGCTCTATAATAGCTTCAGTTGCTGTTTTTTGAGTAATTGCACTGAATAGTCTGGCTGTAGTTCCGTTTTTATATTGAAGCTCCATAGTACAGGTTTCATCAACTTCGGTATTACCAAAAAAAGCTTCGGCCTTTATATCATCTGGGTATCCTAAAATACTTAAAGCTGCAAATAGAGGATAAATGCCTACATCTAATAAACTTCCACCACCGAGGTCTTTATTAAACAATCTGCTTTCTGGATTAAAAGTACTGTCAAAACCAAAATCAGCAGTTATGTTTTTTACATCGCCAAGCTCTTTAGAAGTTATTAAATCTAAAGCATACTGATAATGGGGTAAGAAATAGGTCCAAAGTGCTTCCATAAGAAAAACCTTTTTCTGTTTTGCTACAGCGATCATCTCTTCAACCTGCTTTATGTTCATAGCAAAGGGTTTTTCACACAACACAGCTTTGCCTTGGTGAATACACATCAAAGTATTCTGGTAATGGAAAACGTGAGGAGTAGCTATGTAAACAACTTCAATATTGGGATCTTTACTCAATTCTTCATAACTACCGTAACAAGCTGAAGTTTCATATGTATGACCAAATTCTTCTGCTTTTCCTAGATTTCTACTAGCGACAGCTTGCAGTTTTGCATTGGGTATAGTAATTAAATCTTCTGCAAATTTATGTGCAATTTTACCACATCCAATAATGCCCCATTTGATGATTTTTTTATTATTCATTTTGCTGATTTTGATTGTTTTGTTGATGATTAAAAGTATATAAAGAGTAATTCTTTTTGTGTTTTTATGATGTAATCGAACCTAATTAGTTGTTAAATTTTATGCTTATCGCAAAATTTTGGTTGTTTTTTTGAATAAAACAAAAATATATGCTGTTTGTGTGTAACTAATTGATAATAAGTGTAATATTTTATATATTTAATAGATATACTCACCTAAAACCCAACCACAATCATGAGAAACCGTGTCATCACAAAAGATTCCCCAAACCAGCAAACCAATTATCTAAGATTAAGTAGAATGGGAAACGAACTCTCTTCTATGCTTTCAGAATTACATTCATATCGATGTGAACCTTGTACTCCGGATATGCACGAACAATATATGGAACTAAATCATAACGGGCTTAAGTTAAAACAGACGATAAATCAAACAACTCATTTGGTCAAAAATGTTTCTGAACGCTCAAATGATGTTAATAGCAATAAAGAAATTAATGGAATCATTGAAAAATACAATAGGTTTCAAAAGCACCTTTCTTCATATTTATCAGAAGCTGTTGTACATCATTAGGTTTTTGTTTTATAATTTAAAAATAGTCCCGCCCGATACGTATAAATATCGGGCTTTTTTATTTGATAAAATATTTCAGATAATGCTTATGTAGTATATTCAGGTTTACTAGTATTGGTTGTTGGTATGAATAACTGTAAGACAATGGCTAAAAATATGACCACACCGCAACCTAATGCATTCAACCAAAGAAAGGGAAGCCAATCTTGCCACCATACATAAATAACTATTACTTGTGTTAGTAGTGCGGCTACAAAAGTAGCGTTGCTGTGTACAAATTTAATAAAGAAGGCAAGTAAAAATATGCCCAGCACATTTCCGTAGAAAATAGAGCCGATAATATTCACTAATTGAATAAGGTTATCAAACAGATTAGCAAAACAGGCCACCAGAATTGCGAGTATTCCCCAGACTAGTGTAAAAACTTTAGAAGCAACTACATAATGTTGGTCACTTTTTTCTTCAGTAACATTACGTTTATAAAGATCAATAGCAGTGGTAGACGCCAAAGCATTTAATTCTGAAGCTGTTGAAGACATTGCTGCTGATAAGATTACAGCCAATAACAAACCAATTAATCCTTTTGGTAAATTGTTTAGTATAAAGTGTATAAAAACATAATCCTTGTCGTTAGTTTCTACATCAGGATCTGCTTTTTTAACGATAGTTTTTGCTTGTTCTCTAATATTTTCTTCAGCCTCATTAAAACTTTGTAGAGCCACTCTATTTTTGACATCAAAAGCTTCCCCCATTTCCTTTTCAACCATCCATTGTTTGATGAGTTTTTCTTTTGAGTTTTGAATCTGTAATAATTCAGTTTCCAAAGTATTATATTCTTTATTATACTCAGAAATTTTTACTGCTTCTTTAGCGGCCGGGTTAAAGTTAACAGGAGTAGGGTTAAATTGATAAAAAACAAAAACCATTACACCAACCATCAGAATAAAGAACTGCATAGGCACTTTGAGCAAACCATTAAATAATAATCCTAATTGACTTTCTTTGATAGATTTACCTGATAAATAACGTTGTACCTGACTTTGATCCGTACCGAAGTAAGAAAGCATCAAAAAGGTTCCTCCTAAAATCCCAGTCCAAACTGTATATCTATTATTTAGATCAAAAGAAAAATCCAAAACTTCCATTTTTCCACTGGCTCCGGCAATGTCCAGAGCTTTAGAGAAGGTAATATCATCAGGGAGATAACTTATGATCAAGCCAAAAGCGATAAACATGCCAGTAAATATTACTGCCATTTGCTGTTTTTGAGTAACACTCACGGCTTTAGTTCCGCCAGAAACGGTATAGATAATTACTAAGATACCGATGATGATATTAAGAGTGGTAAGATCCCATCCTAACACCGCCGACAATATAATTGCCGGAGCAAAAATAGTTATCCCTGCACCTAACCCTCTTTGAATCAAAAATAGAATAGCTGTTAGTGTACGAGTTTTAAGATCGAACCTGCTTTCAAGATATTCATATGCGGTATATACTTTTAGTTTATGATACAATGGAATAAAGACTAAACAAATAATCACCATTGCGATTGGAAGCCCAAAATAAAACTGTACGAAACCCATTCCACTGTGAAATGCCTGGCCTGGAGTAGACAGAAAAGTAATCGCACTGGCTTGTGTGGCCATTACAGACAATCCAATGGTCCACCATTTAGCCTCATTACCACCACGAATATATTCCTGAACATTTTTGCTACCCTGGGTTTTCCAGGTTCCGTATAAAACAATGAATAATAAGGTTCCAATGAGTACTATCCAATCTATAGTTTGCATATTCTAGAGCGAAAATGAGTTAATGAAAAAATGAGTTAATGAGTGATGATCTTTTAGGAATATTTATTGGTAATCAAATAGAATAATAAAATATAGATCACATTAGCAATTAATACAGCTGTGTACCATTTTTTCCAGATGATTTTATCTTTTTGCGTATCCATGAAAACTTCAGTTTATTTTCCTAAAGATAGTAAGTTTGCAAATAGGCGATAAGCCCCGGAAACTCCAGCAGGAAACTCTCTAAAAAAGCTTAATCCGGTATATACGTAATATCCTTTTCCGTGTTTAGCTACTAATAAAGGACCTTTCTTTAAGGATTCTCCTTTATCTTTGGAGGCTAGTATTGCAGTATATTCATCAGACCATTCATTAGGAAAGTATAATCCTCGTTCTTGTACCCAACCCTTGAAATCATTAGTTGTTATTTTGTTGGGCGTGTTTAATACCGGATGCTCAGGTGCTAAAAAGGTGATCTCTGCGTTTTCATCAGTAACGCGATCTCTTGATAATTTTAAAGGATATGGTCCAAGATCATCTTTTACTTTTAGTCTATGGCTAGTATTATATTGTACAATTAAATTTCCTCCATTTTTGACATATTCCAGAAGATGTTGTTGCTTAAACTTTAATTCTTCTATGGTGTTATAAGCTCTAATACCTATAACAATAGCATCAAAGGGTTTTAATGTTTCTGGAGAAATGTTTTCAGGATCTATGGTAGTCACTTTATATCCGATTTGTTGTAAGCTTTCGGGGACCACATCACCAGCACCTTCAATATAACCTATGTTCTGTCCTTTTTTTTGAACATCCAGACGAACCACTTTAGTTTCAGAAGGTAATATAACGGTCTGAGATGGGATATGCTCATATTCTATAGTAATGACTTCATCATTATATTCGTTTCCTTCAAATTGAATGTTTGGAGAAATGTATCCTTCACTCTGAGTTGCGGGAGCAGTTAACGTAAAAACTACTGTTTTTTCTTCTCCTTTTTGTGACAAACTGAAATCTATATTATCAGGAGTTACCTGCCATTCTTCAGGGTGTAATAAAGAAATACTTCCGTTTATGTTAGCTTTTCCTGCTTTAATAGTAACAGGAATTTGTTTTGAAGGTCCATTAGCATATATAATAACCTTATCTTTTATACTGGCTGATACCGCCGGAATAATTTCAAAGGGTTTATACACTTCTCCTTTCACAGGATCATTAGTTTTATATACTATATCTTTTTCATAAGTAAGTACAGTTTCGTCAAAAGCCACATCAAAAATAGCTTTTATTTGATGCTTTGTCTCCGGCGTACCGATCAGTTTTTGATCTTTTACAGCATACATTCCTAAAGTACCTTTTTCTTTTAACCAATAAGCACTAGTATAAGCTGCATTAGCAGGAATAGTTCCCTTTAATTCGTAATTCTTTCTAACATTATTTTCTAAAGATTCTCCGTAGTTTTCTATAATTCTAAGGCTAGGAATCTGTACTGATTTTAATTTAATAGATGTGTTGCTACGATTAATAGCTTCAATATTTAAGCTAACATCACTATTTCTGGTAGTTGTTATTTCTTTGGAAACCGCTTCTAGATATAACCCGGACGCAGCTGCTATGATTTCTTTAATTTCTTTAGATTTGATAGTTTTCCAATGCTTATCTTCTAGCTTTTCTATAAGTTGATACGCTTTAATTAATTGAGGAATAGAAGCCGCTGGGTTTTTAAAATCAAAGTCTTTTTGGACCTGATATAAAATATCTCCAATAGCTTTTCCACCTTTTACTCGGTTCCAGGAAGTATCAACTCCTTCAAATATATCAGTTTTATCTGTTGGTAACTCTCCTTTTATCAATTCAATGTATTCGGTTTGAGTTCCACGAGAACCAGTACTTCCGAATCCTTGTGATTTATGCTGACTACGACTTAACGAAGCAATTTCTGTATTAGAAAGCCCAAGAGTAGGGTAGTATACTCCGGTTTCTAGTGACAATAATTTAGATTTATCAGCTTTTTCGAACTTTTCTCTACTACCATAAAACCACCAGGATGTATTAAAAAATAATCGAGTTGGTTTCCAGGTGTCTACATATTTTAATTGACCCGGATATACCGTTTTATCATCAACCATATCAAATGCTTCTACACTAAGCATTGCAGAAGAAGTATGATGGCCATGAGTTGATCCAGGTGTTCTATGATTAAAACGATTGACAATTACATCGGGTCTAAACTTGCGTATTGCCCAAATTACATCGCCTAATACTTCTTTTTTATCCCAAATCCCTAATGTTTCATCCGGATGTTTAGAATATCCGAAATCGTTAGCCCTGGTAAACATTTGTTCTCCACCATCTGTTCTGCGTGCTGCTAATAATTCTTGCGTTCTTATAACTCCTAATAATTCTCTTATTTCCGGCCCAACTAGATTTTGTCCACCGTCACCTCGAGTCAATGATAGATAAGCAGTTCTGGCTTTAACCTGATTAGCCATATATGAAATGAGTCGTGTGTTTTCATCATCCGGATGCGCTGCAACATAGAGCACTGAACCTAAAAAATTTAGCTTTTTTATAGCTTCATGTATTTCTACTGAATTTGGTTTTTGAGGTTGCTGTGCTTTAGTAGTTATTGGTAATAGTAAAGAAATACTAATTACTAGAAGTAATTTTCGCATGATTATAGGTGCAATTTTTAGTTCAATTTCACCAAATATATAAAAGTAATACTGTCAGAATTGTGGTTTAAGGATACTTTAACTAAGTGAAACTCCATTTTGAAAAGTATGGATTATACATTCAAAATTATATGTCGAACTTATCTCACTTAACAGTTGGGACCTTTATTTTAGTCTGAATTTAGAATCAAAATCATATTGATTATCAGATGGAGTATTAACGCTCTTTTGATTTATAGATCAACCCGAGCAAAGAGCCTAAAAGCACAGTTATAGCAATGGTTGGTTTAGCTCCAAAAGCTGCTAAACCAATAAGTAAACCTGATACTCCACCAATTACACTAGCAATAAATCGACCACTGTTTTTCTTTTGTCTAATAACATATATCATAGGGATTGAAAGTGTCATTCTTAATGCAGCTCCAACGATAGTGATATCAACAATGCTTTTCCAAAATAAAGCTATGACACTTGATGATATAATTACTACAATTGTGGTAATACGTAATTTATTTACTTTGTTTTCTTGTTTAGTATTAAAAATAGTATGCGATGCCACCGCAAATACAGAAGTATCAGCTGTACTCATTAAACCTGCAAAAAATAACACTAATAATAAAGGTATTAAGGACTGGTTCAACAGGTTTTTCATGGCGTAAACGAAAACTGTATCGGGATCCAATGAAGGATTTTGGGCATACACAGAGAGTCCGATCAAAAGCAATAAAAAAGCAATCCCCAAAACAGGAATAATGGCTAATCCCATACCTTTTTTTAGTGATTTCTCATCTTTGGCAGCATAACAAAGTTGATAACGATCGGCCAGCCCAAAAACAGATAACCCACCATATAATATTAGACCAATGATGCTACCAATTTTTACATTTTCTGTTGTAGAAACATTTAATACAGAACTAAAACTAGTTCCATTAAACAAACTGTAAATCAAAAGCCCTAGAAAGCATATAATAATCAATCCTTGTAGTACGTCTGTAATGATTACCGCTTTAAAACCTGATAATAATACATATATCATTACTACCAGAGCTGTTGTCAGCACGGCATATTCATAATTCATAATCTCAAAATATGCTATAATTTTGGCTCCTCCGGCTAGTGACAACAATACCCAAAAGAATTGCACCACCATTGTGGTGATATTAGTTATTGTAGTGGTTTTGTTATTTCCGGTTACATAACCGGGTAAGTCTCCTTGCGTATAAAAATTACCGGATAGTGAAAGTCTTTTTATTCTTGGAGCTGCCCAGAAAGCAAATAAGAGATAACCTACTACAGAGCCAATGGACATGGCAAAAAGACCCCAACCGAATTTATATGCATATCCTGTATAAGTAATCAGGGTACTGACTCCAATTGCACCAGCAAACTTAGAGAATAAGATAGTAAAACTACTTCGGTTTCTGCCACCGATGAGAAAATCCTCTGTAGTAGAAGAACGAGAAGCATAAACAGATAATCCAATAATTAATAGAATATATGAAATAAGGTATATGTAGATTTCCATTTTTGGATTTAGGTTATTTTTTGCGTTCTACAAATTCTAGTTGATCTACAGCTACATTGGTGGTGAAAATTCCATAATTCACTACTGCTTTTCCTTTTTCAATAGTATCAATGGTTCCCACAGATTTTCCATCAATCATTCTTACACGGTCACCAACTTTTAAAGCTACTTTTGGTTTTTGCTGTATTATTTTTTCCTCTTTCTTTTTTTCTTCCTTTTTCTTTTCGCGAATGACTTCGACCTTTTTCTCTACTTCTTTAACTATTTTCTTCTCTTTGGCTTTTTGTATATTTCTTTGTTTGGCAGATTGCTTCTTACGTTTAGAGTTTTCTACCTGAACAATTTTCATAAACTCATCAATTAAGTTCCTTTTCTTTTTATTGTTAAAGAACTTTTCACTCAGATCATCAATCTTTTGTCCAAGATAGATCAAACGCTGATTACTATCATATAGCTCTTGATAACTCTCTAGCTTTCGCTGAATACGTTCATTGGTTTTCTCCAAGCGTTCTTTTTCTTCTTCGGCTTTTTGTTCCTTTGTTTTTAGAGAAGAGGTTGTTTTTTGGAGTTTAGAACGCTCTTTCTGTAAATTGGCGATGCTTTTGTCAAAACGAATTTTACCTCGTTCAACTTTTTTCTTTGCTTTATTAATCAAGCTATAAGGAATACCATTTTTCTGCGCAACCTCAAAGGTGAATGAACTTCCAGCCTCACCAAGATGCAGTTTAAACAATGGTTCTAGGGTTCTGGCATCAAATAACATATTAGCATTAGTCATTTCGGGTAACTCATTCGCCAGCATCTTTAGATTTGCATAATGTGTGGTAATGATTCCAAAAGATTCTCGTTCATAAAAAACTTCAAGAAAAGCTTCTGCTAGAGCTCCTCCTAATTCTGGGTCACTTCCTGTTCCAAACTCATCGATTAGGAATAAAGTTTTGTCATTACATTTCCTAAGAAAGTAATTCATATTCTTTAATCGATAGCTATATGTGCTAAGATGATTCTCTATAGATTGATTATCTCCAATATCTGTCAATATAGTATTGAATAGGCACATTCTGCTATATTCATGCACAGGAATTAGCATTCCGCTTTGTAACATGATCTGCAGTAAACCAATTGTTTTTAATGTAATACTTTTTCCTCCGGCATTTGGTCCCGAAATAACAATAATTCGGTTGTTTTGTGATAAGGAAATAGTCTGCGGAAATGTTTTTTCTCCTTTTTCTTTATTCGTAAGATAGAGCAGGGGATGATATGCATCTTTTAGAGTTAGCTCTCTATTCTTAGAGATTTTAGGTAATACTCCATTAAGCTTGTTTGCATATTTAGATTTGGCAGCTACTACATCTATATCACTTAGATATTCCTGATATTGCTGTAAAAGCTCAGAAAACGGACGAAGTTTATTGGTGAGTTCTTTTAATATTTTTACAACTTCTTCTCGTTCTTCATACTGTAGATTGGATAACTCACGACTGAATTGAAGTGTGGCTTCAGGTTCAATATAGACAATACTCCCGGTTTTAGAATTCCCCATAATCGCACCTTTTACTTTTCGGCGATACATGGATTTTACTGCCAGCACTCTGCGATTATCTACCACACTTTCTTTAATGTCATCTAGATATCCAAGGCTATTATATCGAGTAAGGTCTTTACCAAAGCTACCATTTAGTTTCCCTTGTACTTGGTTGATATCTCTTCTTAAATTCTGAAGAACAGGAGAAGCATTATCTTTTACTTCTCCAAATTTGTCCAGAACTGCTTCAATAAGATTGATAATCTCTTTGGTAAAAGGAGTTTCTGTGGAAGTTTGAAAAAGAACAGGATACAATTCATGATACTTCTTGAAAAAACTTAATAATCCGTTAGTTGTAGTACTTATAGAAATTAATTTCTTAAGGTTAAAAGCCTCTAAAAATGTATTTTCAATTCCTAGTAACTGAAGTTCTTTATCAATACTATCAAATCCATGATTGGGGATTCGTGCATCATTAAGATAAGAAGATTTATATTCTGATACTTGACTAAGAGCAGTATGCAATTGATCTTCTGATCCAAAAGGAGTGATGTTCAATGCTTTTTGGATACCATAATCTGTATTGCACAACTCAGAGACGTGATTGAGAACAGTTCCAAATTCAAGGTCGTCAAGTGTTTTTTTAGAAATCCGAATCATACTTTGTTTTACCCTATTTTTGGGTTATCTTCCGTCGTTTTTTAAGCAAAGCAAAAGTACATAAATACTACAATTTTTGTTATACCTATGAATGTAAATATTGAACCGGGTTGGAAAACCCAACTTCATGAGGAATTTGAGAAGCCTTATTTTACAAATCTGGCTGATTTTGTTAAAACAGAATATAAAAATACGACCTGTTTCCCTAAAGGTCCGGAAATATTTGCTGCCTTTGATCATTGTCGGTTTGATGATCTCAAAGTAGTAATTATTGGCCAGGATCCTTATCATGGAGTGGGACAAGCTAATGGCTTATGTTTTTCAGTAAATGATGGTATTGATAGTCCTCCATCACTAATCAATATTTTTAAGGAAATAGAAACAGATCTGGGGATTCCTTTTCCGTCAAGCGGAAATTTGCAACGTTGGGCAAAACAAGGAGTCTTATTATTAAATGCTACTTTGACAGTGAGAGCGCATCAAGCTGGATCACATCAAAATAAAGGTTGGGAACAATTTACGGATGCGGTAATTAAAACGGTTTCTGATCAAAAAGAAAATGTAGTGTTTTTACTTTGGGGAGGCTATGCGAAGAAAAAGGGAGCAAAGATAGATACTAAAAAGCATTGTGTGTTAACAAGCGGGCATCCATCACCATTAAGTGCCAATAGGGGATATTGGTTTGGTAATAAGCATTTTAGTAAAACAAATTCATATCTAAAGAAAACACAACAAACTGCAATTGATTGGTGAAATTATGCAGCTTCTGGAATATTGGATGATTTTGTTTTAGCAACTTCAGCTTCGTGAAGATTTGTTCTTTTAGCTTTTACCTTCTTTTTATCAGCATCTACAGACTGCATGCTGAATTTTAATAAAATGAAGTTAAAAGCTATCAGTCCGCCTAAAATTAATAAAAAAGTAGCCATAATTGATTTGTTAGTTAATTATTAGATATAGCATGAATAAAATGGTTGCGCCATATGTTAATAACTTATTCTTTTTTAGGGGTAGGCACGGCAAATGTACAAAAATATTTCAGTTAAACTGTATGGTTATGCCGTATAAGATGTATTATTAATTATTTGTTAATAATTCCAGGGTTAAAAATGTAATATCTATTGAATTTTAATAAAATCAATTCATTATTCATACCTGCTTGTATATTAAACGTTTGGATAAAGGAATACCCTACCCTAAAGAATAGACTTTATTCATGAGTTTAATTGTTTACACAAGAAAATGGTAAAATAAGTGTATTAAAATCCCAGGGCAAACCCTGGACTCTAAAAATCGACCCAAGGGCCGAGGTCTTAAACTAAAGACCCCGCTGAAAAAGCGGGGTTAGCCTGCCTGCAATCCGCCAGGTAGGCAGGTTCAACTAACTATTTTGAACGCTTTGCTACGCAATTTTTCAAAATATAGTTTAACTAATAGTAAATGATCCTCGGGGCAAGCCCACGAGGCATTAGTTTTAGAATAATCTTAATTGTCTGTTGATGTGAAGAATCTCATATTCCTGTTCTTTACCTTGATTCTTTACATACTCTGCTATCACCTTTTCATTACTATGTTGACCAACTGTATTAATATAAAAACCACTACCCCAAAATGCACCGCCCCATAGAGCTCTTTTTACTCCAGGTGCTTTAGAAAATATCTCTCGTGCTGTTAAACTCTTTATTGTCCTCGCTATTTTGGTGGGACTATATGTTGGAACACTTTGAACTAAAAAATGAACATGATCCTTGTCTGATCCTATCTCTAAAAAATGTATCTCATATCTGTCTTGAATATCCAAACAGGTTCTCTTTAAAATACGATCTACTTTTGGACTCAAAACCATACGCCTATATTTAGTTGAACAAACTAAATGATAGAGCAACATAGAAACATTATGACTCTTGTGTATATGAATACTTGGGCTCACGCCCAAAGATTACTATTTTTTTCATACGAGGCAAGCCTCGGGGTATTTACCCGGTAGAGAATAAAAACGGTTCTAAAAAAGTTTTAGAACCGTTTACTATTTGTTTTTTGTACAAAGATTATTAGAATCTATATCCTATATATAAATTAGGTCTGGCTACAATTTCTGGGCTTTCATTACTAAATAGATTTCGTCCTAAACCAAATCCAACATCAATTACAAAACCACCTCTGGTAACAAATTTTCCTCCGACTCCAAAACCTAGAGCAAAATCTGAATATTCTTCTTCTACATCAACAAAACTAATAAATCCGGTATCGGTATCTATGATTTGTCTTTCGTTATCATGTTCTCCAGAAGAATACATCCCGAAAGCTTCTACATAAAAACCTCGAGCCACTCGATCACCTATATAATATTTAAACTTTCCTGTTAAAGCGAATTCCTTATCAAAAATATCATCAGTATCAATCCAATCATCATTTTCATCTTCATCATCTGCTAATCTATAGAATACATCTACTCCAAAAGATGTATTATCATTTAGTATTCTTTCGTAACCTACATCCAGAGCTCCAAAAGCTACTAAATTAAACGGGTTAATACCGAAATCATTTTTCTTGATATCTCTACGCGGTAAACCAGAATCATCCTGTGCAAACCCACCCTGGGATATTAATACAATTGCTAATAGTGCGAAAATTTTTTTCATTTTGTTTAGATTGTTTTTTGTTTTCCTTAGTGTAGCAAAAAGTCTGCCACGATTATTTGTTAGGTTATAATTGTTAATCTTAGGAATAAGATGTAATCATAGTAAAAAGGTTGCTTATAATGCAAAAATTAATTCTTTAGGATCTACTTTTTCTTCAATGATATTAAGTATATGCAATTGATCCTGAACTTTCTTTAGAATTTCTGGTTGGATTTGCGATTGGCTCCATTCTGTGATTTCCAGCCATTTTCGGATATCTTCTAATTGTTGATCATATCGATGTGATAGTGTTCTATCTATACTAGGTATTTTCTTAAAATCTGCTGTGGTAGTATTGATGATATCTAAAATTGTTTTTATTTCTTCGTTTTTGGTTTTTAAAACCTCTTCTCTAACAGCAATCACAAAACAAGGCCAGGGAGTAGGGCAGTCGGCGACTCTTCTAAATGTTCCTTTATCTACCAACGGTTTGGTGGTAAAATGCTCCCACATAAAGTAATCCGCATTTCCGTTAGTCAACCCTTCAATAGCACCATCTAGATTTTTAATCACTTCGAATTTTAGGGTAGAAGTATCCCAACCTTCGTTTTGGGCATTTACATAAGCCATAAGATGTGATCCGGACCCATACCTACTGATAGCGGCTTTGGTGTTTTGTAAATCAGAAAGGTTTTGGTAGTTGGAGTTAGCGCTTACATGAATTCCCCATATTAATGGAGTATCTATATAAGTTTGTACAATTTTACTTGGATTACCGGCTATGATATCTTTTACAATACCCTCAGTAAGAATTATGGCTATATCTATATCTGCATTTCTTAATGCCTCGCACATAGCTCCGGTTCCTCCGGGAAAATCTATCCAATCTAATTGTATATTGTTTTTTAAGTAACTTCCGTCCTCTATAGTAAGGTGCCAGGGTAGATTAAAATGTTCTGGGACACCACCAATTTTTATAGTATGCATATTTACTTTTTTTAAGCTAAAAAGTTAAAAATTGTGTATTTTATCGATTATTTGTGTTTTTTATCGTGTAAATTGAATTATTTGTTTTATATTTGGAATGTAATTCTGATAAAAGAAATAGTTTTACTCAAGTTTTAATCCAAATAAAAACAAAATTACTATGAAAAAGAATTTTTTAAAGAACAAAAACGCTCAAGTAAAGGTTGCAAAATTAAAAAGTAACCCTTTAGAGAACGGGATTGTTATATTTGTTGGGTTATTGTTATTAACAAATTTCCTAATAAGCCTTAAAATTTTATTTGGTTAGAATTTCTTTAAAACGATGAATACTTTTTAGGTATTCTCTAAATATAATATTAAAAAAGGATGGACATTGCTCCATCCTTTTTTATTTAGTTACTTGATTCTTTTATAATTTATTTTTAAAATTACAATCGAATACACTATTTGGATGTAATAACTTCATATTTTTTTAGCGTTAAATTCTCTTAATCTTATCTAAGGTGTACCGTATAAGGCGATCTACAGCTTTTTTTGGATTTTGGCTAAATGTTCCTGTAGCACGATTCGCAAGAACTACGTTCATAGATACTGCTCGATGACCAAGAAGTTTTGCCATTCCATAAATTCCGGCAGTTTCCATTTCCAGATTGGTTATCTTTTTATCTGCGTATACAAAAGAAGCGATCTTTTCATTTAGTTTAGCATCAGAAGTGGGCAGTCTTAGTACTCTTCCCTGAGGTCCATAAAAACCAACATTGGTAATCGTAAATCCTTTTTGGGTTTCATCACTCTGCATATGTCTCCCTAGCTTTTTATCAAAAGTTACCACATAGGGCGCTGACTTGTTAGAATCCCAATCTAAGTGTTTGATTAGGGGGGCAGAAATCTGAGGAAACTGTACATGCGAACTATCATAGAAGTGAAGAAGACTATCAAAACCAATAGCTACCTCAGAAACAATAAAACTATCTACAGCAATATCTGCTTGTATAGCTCCGGTGGTACCAATTCTAATAATATCTAATGAAGTATGATTTTGTTTAATATTTCGTGATGTGAAATCTATATTAGCCAAAGCATCCAATTCATTAAACACAATATCTATATTATCGGTACCGATACCAGTAGAGATGACAGTAATTCTTTTTCCTTGGTATGTTCCAGTTTGGGTATGGAATTCTCTTTTTTGGATTTTGAATTCTATGTTGTCAAAATACTGTTTAACCTGATCTACACGATCTGGATCACCAACCGTAATAACTGTTTCAGCTAGATGTTCCGGTTTAAGATTTAGATGGTATATGCTTCCATCTTGATTAAGAATAAGTTCTGATTCGGCTATGGCCATATTATAATTTTAAAAGGGTATGAGATTCATTATTATAGAGGTAGTCGTATTTTTTGACGCCACCATAATGCCAATCCAATTTTTGAGTATTGTAGAAGTTCTTTTTATGTTTTAATGCCAATTTACCTCTTTCTGATAGTACCAGACGATCTTTAGTTTGATCCAAAAACTGAAAAAGTCGTGCGATAACACGTTTCATTTGCATATCGCCATACCCATAATACCCTTGATATTCTAGGGCATATCCCATAAGTTGTCTGATATTTTTGATTTGGTACTTTTCTACCATTTCCAGAATATTATGTTCTAATACATTTAGGCCGGTAAGCATATTTGGAAAACGTTGTAAATGTGCTCTTAGGCTAATAGATAAATATTCAAAAGAAGAATTTCTTTTAATCTGCCCAGCAATTTTTTTCGGATTAGATTCACAATATAACGTCCATACATAATCAGCAAACTCCAGGTCGTCAATATCTAATAGTATTTTGTTTTTGTAATGGCTTTTTAGTTGAGCATCGGTAAGTTCGCAGAGTCCCATTAACTTTTTTCCGTTCTCAATTCTTCCACTACACACTAGATATACAGGAATGTCTTTTACTTCTTTACGCAGTAAAATACTAAGAGCAGCTATCATATTGATTTGACAGAAGAGATCATATTCAAACCACAGTATAATTTCATCATATTGCTGAAGGTCATCAAACTTTTTTAGTTGTGAGACAAACTTTTCTTCATAATCAGAATGATCAATTCTGTAGTATCTTTTCAGAAAATCCTCTCTTTTCTTAATAGAATCTTCTCCTTCTACTTTATGGCAGGTTGGACCCTCACAAAGCATTTCTCGCCAAACCAGAAACTCACCATCGACCAGCTGCATTTCTTTTAGTCGATCGGTAAGACTATCCCCATTAGTGATATGTAACGTTTTTGTTTCCAAAATTATCCTCCTACTCGTTTTACTTTGAACCCCTTTTCTTTCAGTATATTCATAATCTGATCTCGATAATCTCCTTGGATAATGATGCGATCATCTTTAAAGCTTCCACCAACACTTAGGGTGGTTTTTAGTTCTTTGGCTAGTTTTTTAAAATCTTCATCTGCTCCGGTATACCCTTCGAGTATGGTAATTGGTTTTCCCTTTCGTTTTTCATATTTGCAGATGATAGGATCATCCTGTATCCATATTCCTTTTTCAGTCTCTTTAATCTGTTCTTCCTCTTCGACTTTATGATCAGGAAAAAGGTTTTTTAGTTGGTCTTGTAAATCCATTTGATTTAATGAATTAATGATGTTAATGAATAAATGATCTAATGGGGTTTTTGATGCGACTTGTGTTTATAATAAAAAGTACTGATTAGTAATTATTTCTTAATTAATCCGATTTCTACCAATCTTTGATGTAAGAATTCGCCAGCTGTGATGTCATCATATTGTTTAGGATTATCCTCAGTAATACATTCTTCCAGACAATTCAGCTTCATATCACTTCTGGGATGCATAAAAAACGGGATAGAGTATCTTGGTTTTCCCCATTGTTCTTTAGGAGGGTTAATCACTTTGTGTATCGTAGATCTTAATTTATTATTAGTATGGCGTTCTAACATATCCCCAACATTAATCACCAATTCATCTTCTTTTGGGATTGCATCTATCCATGCTCCATCTTTACGTTGTACCTGTAGCCCTCCGGTAGAAGCCCCCATTAATAAGGTAATAAGATTGATATCTCCATGAGCTCCGGCACGAACTGCTCCTTTAGGTTCTTCAGTAATAGGAGGATAGTGGATAGGTCTTAGAATACTATTGCCATTACTTGCCCAATGGTCAAAATAATGCTCGTCGATCCCGATATAAAGTGCTAAGGCTCTTAGTACATAAATACCGGTTTTCTCCAGCATTCGATATGCTTCCATTCCAGTTACGTTAAAATCCTTTAGTTCATTTACAATAACATTAGGAGGGTATTCTTCGATTAGATTGGCATCTGCATCAGGTTCCTGACCAAAATGCCAGAATTCCTTAAGATCACCTTCTTTTTTACCTTTAGCGTGTTCTTTTCCAAAAGAAGTATAACCGCGTTGTCCACCAAGGCCTTCGATTTCGTATTTTTCCTTAGTATCAACTGGTAAAGCAAAAAAGGCCTTTACTTCTTTGTATAAATTGTCTACAAGTGTGTCACTTAGAAAATGGTTTTTTAAGGCCACAAAACCAATTTCTTCGTATGCCTTTCCAATTTCGTTAACGAATTTCTGTTTGCGCGATGGATCATCAGACAAAAAATCAGCCAAATCTACGCTTGGTATATTATTCATAGTGTGAGTCATTATATTGAAGAACTAAAATAGTTGTATTTGCTGTAAAAAGTATAATAGTTCTCCAAAAATTTCAACATTTTTCGGATATAAATCATTTTACTTGATTCTGAATATATGGTTCTAAAATCATAGTAAATTTAACTAATTCATAGATTTGTTTAGTTTAAATTAACAACTACTTAATAATATTGTCTAAACGACATGGTATTCTGAACGAAAAATAATTACATTTACTCCATTAATTTTCTTTTATGGATCATATTTCTAAGGAAAAATCACAGCTACAATTTGATAAGCTAACATCTGATCATGATGTATTGATTTCATTATATCACAATATGCTAACACCAAGGCTTATTGAAGAAAAAATGTTGGTATTGCTCCGCCAGGGAAAAATATCCAAATGGTTTAGTGGTATCGGTCAGGAAGCCATATCAGTAGGAGTAACATCTGCATTAGAAAAAGATGAATATATCTTGCCTATGCACCGTAATCTGGGTGTATTTACCACCAGAGGTATTCCGTTATATCGATTGTTTAGCCAATGGCAAGGCAAGGCTAATGGTTTTACCAATGGCCGTGATCGTTCTTTTCATTTTGGTACTCAGGAGTATAATCTTGTCGGAATGATATCACATCTTGGTCCTCAGATGGGGGTTGCATGTGGTATTGCACTGGGTAATCTTTTGAAAAAGAATCATAAAGTTATAGCTGTATTTACAGGAGAAGGAGGAACCAGTGAAGGTGATTTTCATGAGGCGTTGAATGTAGCTTCAGTTTGGAGCCTACCAGTGTTATTCTGTATTGAGAATAATGGATACGGATTATCTACCCCAACTAGTGAACAATATAACTGCCAGCATCTGGCAGATAGAGGATTGGGTTATGGTATCGAGTCTCATATCATTGATGGTAATAATATACTAGAGATATATCATAAGGTAAGTGAACTGGCCAAAAGTGTTAGAGAAAATCCACGTCCGATACTAATTGAGTTTAAAACTTTTAGGATGCGAGGTCACGAAGAAGCTAGTGGAACTAAGTATGTACCGCAAGAACTTATGGATCATTGGCAGGCAAAGGACCCTATAGAAAACTATAAAGACTATTTATACGAGCAGGGTGTTATTACAGAAACAAAAGATCTGGAAAAACGTTCAGCGATTAAATCAGAAATCGAATCACACTGGAAGCAGGCTAAAGAAGAACGTACTGTAGCGGTCGATTTGGATACAGAATTGAAGGATGTTTATAAGGGATTTTATTATACAGAGAAACAACCAAGTTCAACTACTAATGAACTTCGGTTAATTGACGCAATTTCTGATGGGTTAAAAGAAGCGATGCAACGCAATGACAACCTGGTGATTATGGGGCAGGATATAGCAGAATATGGTGGTGTTTTTAAAATCACAGAAGGTTTTGTAGAAGCTTTTGGGAAGGAACGAGTTCGTAACACTCCGATTTGTGAGTCCGCAATTGTTTCTGCCGGATATGGATTAGCAGTAAATGATTATAAAGCTGTTGTGGAGATGCAATTTGCAGATTTTGTGTCTTCAGGATTTAATCCTATCATTAATCTGTTAGCTAAATCTAATTATCGTTGGGGGCAATCGGCTGATGTAGTGGTTAGGATGCCTTGTGGCGCAGGAGTAGGAGCAGGACCTTTTCATAGTCAGACCAATGAAGCATGGTTTACCAAAACACCTGGGTTAAAAGTGGTATACCCAGCATTTCCCTATGATGCCAAAGGGTTGTTAGCCACAGCTATTGAAGACCCAAATCCCGTATTGTTTTTTGAGCATAAAGCTTTATACAGAAGTATACGCCAGGAAGTGCCGGAAGGATATTATAATCTCCCTTTCGGGAAGGCATCTGTGTTACAGGATGGAAATGATATCACAATCATTAGTTATGGAGCAGGAGTTCATTGGGCATTAGAAGTATTAGGAAATAACAAAGAGATTTCTGCTGATTTGATTGACCTGAGAACCTTACAACCATTAGATACAGAAACCTTGTATCAATCAGTACAAAAAACCGGTAAGGCGATTATCTTACAAGAAGATAGCATGTTTGGCGGTATAGCTTCGGATATATCGGCTTTAATTATGGAAAACTGCTTCGAATACCTGGATGCACCGGTAAGGCGAGTGGCCAGTATAGAAACTCCAATACCTTTTGAACCTAATTTAGAAGCTCAATATTTGGCTAAAAATAGGTTTGAAAAAGAGTTGTTAGGATTATTAGCGTATTAGAAATAGAGTATTGAAAAGTAAGGGGTGAAAATACATTGAGCTTGATAAAGCTTATTGTTTAAGACCTTATCAAGCTCGTAGCTTTTATTTTTTTTACCTAAAAATTAATCTAATCGACATCCGGAAGAGTCAATTGTTGCCTGCTCAATTTTTGTAGTTTCAAATACAACAGTGTAGATATCTACATTTCCATTTTCCCTTATATATTTTATTATATGTTTTATTTCCAGTATTCCATCTTTTTCATAAGACAACACTTCGGTAGAGTCTGAATCAAATTCATCAGTAGTACTATTACTATCCAAAGATAGCATACCATCAGTAAGTATCCAGGACCAACAAAAACCACCAACACCGCTTGTTGGAGTTTTTTTCGATCTCCATTGAAGGGTTCCATTATCTGTATATGTAAACTCAGCTACTTCTTCTGTTGCCGTGAAATCTGTAATTCTATTTTGGTAATCAAATTCTCCATTAATTTCACGTGAATCAGTTCTAGTCAATACGTTATATACTCCAACCAGGTCTTCTTTTGCAATAATGATGTCAGTTTCTTCTATAATAATAGGACTGTCATCCTTGCTACAGGATACAGTGAATAGTGCAAGTGTAATAAATAGGGTAATGTAAATTTTCATAATTATTAAATAGTTTTATTTTGGGTTTACTTTTTTAGATTATTCAATCTTTTAATGATGCAAAAGTATAATGCTAAACTTTCCTAATAGTTGTCAAAAACTTATAAGTTTTGAGTGATCATTTCTAAATATAAAATTATGGCTATCAGAAAAGTTGGAAGAGTATTAACTTATGAAACACCTAAAAAACTTTATGAAATATAAGTTTCAGTTGCTAAAACGAATATTAATATTTTAATACAGATTTAAAGGGTAAATCCATATCAACCGGAGTATTTACATATTACTCTTAAGATACCCTTGTTTTCAGGGGTGTACAAAACAATAGGTTTTTGCATATTTGTTTTGTTTTTATATCAGATAGGGCTTATTTGGTATACCGGACTAAAACTATAAACTTTATGCAAACATCGGATACTAAGAAAACCTGGTTTCGAATTCTCGTAATCTTTAGCTGTATTATACTACTATTTACCAGCTTTACATTTTTTAAGGATCGGTATCTACATAAGAAAGAAGCAAAAGAAAATATAATAAGGGCCAAAAAGGATGTAATCAGAGACCTGGATTATCAGTATGCTAAATTAAAAAGCCTGGCTAGGTACTGGAGTACAATATATGCAAAAGTAACAGCGGTTCATAACAGAGATACTATAGAGCACCCTAATTATACAGTGGAAGGGTTAACGAGAAGACATAATGATATCCTTAGTTTTTTTGATCAATATGAAGAAGATCCATACCTAATGTATTATGTTACAGAAAGAGAACAATTGTCTGAAATTTATCCAATAGGGGATACTCTACGTTATCTTTTCAATACCTATAGATTAAAAGAAAAAATACCACAATATGTAGCCTCCTTAAATATGGCCTATACGGGTATAATGAATCATGTAAAGAAAACAGACTCTATATCCAGGTACAAGTTAATTTATGACCCTAAATTTTCTTCATATTTCTACTATTTGGATAAAATAGATAGAGTGCTTTATGAATTATTATTTGAGCAATATCCACAATCACTACACTACTTAATAAATGAAACAAAAGAATTTGAAAAAGAGGCTGTTGGTAGATTGATATATAGACAAACACAAGAATTAAATCGCCCATGGCCTCATCCGGATACATCAGAAATTGAAAGGCTTAGAAATCATATGGAAGGGGTCTTAGAGATAGAGGAAGATTCGCTAACCAACTATATCATAAAGAAAAACGGTAATAAGTTATTACTGTTGGTAAAAACTTCTCAGATATCAAAAGATGCTTCTGAAAAGTCAAAAAAAGAATATCTTAATGCGTTATATGAAGGAGTAAACAGCATAAAAGATGCACAAATTGACGAAGTATATCTATATGTAGAAATAGTAAATACAGAAACGCTGTTTGTGGATGATGTTTGGATTAAAACACCTTTACAGATTTATTTTGATCCATATGTTCCAGACGATCTCCCAAGGTTATTATCAGGTTTTTATACTGTAGACGCTTTTAAATACTACATAAAAGGTTCTTTTTCTTTACAGAACGCCTGGTATCCAAATAGAGAATGATATGCTCCCCTGATTTCAAAACATAAAATTTTTAAACAAAAGAAAAACACAGTTTATCATTATATATTTTCTCATCAAATACCCTTGTTTTCAGGGGTAAATATGACGATTTGTTTTTACACATTTGTAGAAGCAAACCACTACTTCTTTAGTAGTAAGTAAATATTAAAAATTATTTCAATTTAACGACTGTTGAGTTTATGAGAAAGTTATGTATATATATGATGATTTTAGTAATCATGATGCCATTTGTATCCTGTAAGTCAGACGATGATACTATTATTTCTGATGCTACCCCAGAAGTATTTGTTATTGGGTATGAAGATGATCCTATTGTTATTGACAAAGTAATGCTATTGGCTAATGGTATACCTGTAGAACTTTCTAGAAGTAATATTTCTGGTAGAAGCAGAGGTACAGATGTGTTTGTTAGTAATAATGATGTATACGTTTCAATTAATGAATTAGAGAATGACGTAGCTCATATTCTAAAAAATGGAATCCCTTTCTTAAAAACAGACCCATCAGAGCAAGCTACTATTAATAGTATTTATGTGTCGGGAGATGACGTCTATGCTTGTGGTCTAAGCTTTCTGAATGGTGTTGGTGTTGCTAGTTTATGGAAAAACGGAATACGTACCACTTTAGAAAATACGTTGAGTAACGCCTTATCTGTTTTTGTAGATGGAAATGATGTTTATGTTAGTGGTCTGATAAGAGATCAAACGGTAAATATAAGTAGAGCTATCTATTGGAAAAATGGAGTTGCCACGGTTTTAAATAATGAGGATTATCGTACAAATGCCTCCGGAATTGTGGCCAAAAACGGAAACGTTTACATTATAGGAGAAGGTTATGATCGTAATAGCCTTGCCAAGTATTGGGAAAATGGGATAGAAATTGATCTGAATAACGGAGAATCCTTTTATACAGCGGCAGAAAGCTTGTATGTCGATAATACGGATGTTTATATCGCTGGAAGTAATCCGTTAACAGTTACTAGTGGTGATCCAGCTCCTGCCTTATGGAAAAATGGAGTAATTTCATTTTTAGACGAACCCACTATCCAGGGACGCGCAGTAAGTGTCACGATTTATAAGGGTGATGTTTATGTGATGGGAATGACAGAAAAAATTCTTACAGAAGAAGAAGAAGGTAATATGGTTCCCGATGATCAAAGAATAAAAATTTGGCGAAACGGGCTGGAGTTTCAGAATATTCCTACTCCTATTAATAGTCGTATTACTGTCAATGCAATGGCGGTTAGGGATTAATCAAAATAGCAGATTCAGATTCTTTAGCAAACCATGAATTAGAGTACCCTTGATTTGTATGGTCTTATAATTAAATATGCGATATCTATGCCGTCAGACAAAGAACTACTTGCATTCCTTATTATAATATTCTACTATCTCTAAGATATTGCGTTTTTTATATTTTTTGTTCTTTATTTTTTCCACCAAAACAGGGCAATCTTCAAAATATTTGGAGGCTGCTTTTTTAAAATTAATGCTAAATAACCCTGAGGACCCCAGGTGGGTTACTTCTTTTTCCCCTTCTTTGCTCGCATAATAACCGCTGATAGAATGGTGATGGCCAAAACTGGGACCCATTCCAGTATCAGTGTATCCTTCTATAACTACTTTATATAGCGTTACTTTTTTTCCTTTGGCTACAACCCGTAATACCTTTCGCTCCAACTTGTCTTTTACTTTTTTGCGGACATAGGTATAGACGACATCTGTATCATAGACCATTACAGAATCCAGTTTGTCAAAACTATAATACACTCGTTTATGTTTTTTGGATTCCCTAAACTTAACATCACCATCATTAATGACCGTACCAAGACCTCTTAGTTTGATGCCATTTTTAAATATAAGGGTCGCATTTGTTTTTTGGCCATATGTTCCGATACCTGTAAGTATGGTAATAAGAAGTAGTAAAAATGTCTTTTTCATAAATCAACTTAAGTTTACAATCACCATTAGTGTCTTGAACACCAAAAATGTTACCCCTATTATTACTTCATTTTTTAATAGTTAACTTTTTTATGTTTTCTAATTAGTTGGAAAATTCCGCATATGTGATGTTAACCTTTTTAGGTAAAAACACATTAAAGAGTATGAAACTCTTAAAACCAAACATATGAAAACTTGGAATATCACCGGCAAGATAACTAATGCAAAAGGAGAAGGTCTTTCTCATGTAACTGTAAAAGCTTTTGACCTGGATGTCAATGGCGAGGATGCATTAGGAAATTGCATCACAGATCATGAAGGACGATATATTATTAATTATACAGATAGAGATTTTAAAAAAACAAGTAAAGAAAAGGGTGGGCCAGAACTAGTCATTAAGGTTTTTGATCACGATAACGAAAAACAGTTAGGTGCATCAAGAGTGAAACGCAGTGCCGCGGTAAAAGAAGTTATTAATTTATCAATAGCTACCAACGGACAGGAATTAGGGCATTCAATTATTAGTCCAATTGATGATTATCTTTATGGGTTTGAAAAAGATGATATAGCAGAAAGATTGCAAATAGGGGGAACAGAGATTTATCTGGGAAAAGAAAAAATTGCTAAAAAGAGATTGAGTAATGCGCTAAAAAAAAGAGGAATCTTTAATAAGGAGGTATTGGTAGAAATGGCAATGGATGGTTTATCTCTAAAGGAAGAAGCTAAAAAAATGAAAGTGTCAGAACTGGCGCTTACACAATTGATCAATTATGCTATACAAACCACTCCGCAGGATAAATTACAAGTCATAAAAGAACACGTAGAACAACCAAAATTTACCGGGCATCTTAGTTCAGATGACCCTGATTATGATCGTTTTGTTACAGAATTAGGACTGGATGATATTCCGATAGCTTCATTAGAAGATATACAAAAATGGGATATTTACCCTGAGATTTTCTATTGGTACTTTGGAGCTATAGCAGCGGTAGATTTACGTCCATATTTTGGAGATGCACGTAACCAAGGTGGGCGAGGGAGCTGTACTGCATTTTGCTCTACTGCTGTTGTTGAAGGTATGGAATATTTTAGAGATCCTAGAAACCAACCTATAAACTTATCAGAAGAGCTTACTTTTTGGTATTCTAAAAGAGGACAGTTATTTGGGGCAGGAGGATATAGTGGCTTTGCAGCATTACGACATTATGCAGAGTATGGCGGTTGTGAAGAAGCGTATTTGCCATACAATGGCACCAATATGGGATCTAATTATGTACATCTCCCTGTACCTGATGAAGCGATGGATAGAGCTCAGTTTTATAAAAACGGACAGGTTGTGGCGCTTCCTGCCAGAGATATTGCTGCGGTTAAAGAAACATTAAAAACCGGACGCTGTGTAGGACTGGTAAGCGGTGTTCATGGTTGGAGTACATCTACAGGTACGGTTACAATGCCGAACCCTTTGGATTCCAAAGGTATTGGGTCAAGTCATTGCACTACTATTATTGGGTTTATAGATAGAAACGACCTACATAAAGATATGGAAGGTGGTTTTTTTATCGTTCGTAATAGCTGGGGAGGAGCCAATTCTACCGCACATCAATTAGGTCCCGAATATGGTGGGCATTTGTTAATGCCCTATGGTTGGTACAGACGTTATTCACATAGTGCATTTACTATGATTGATCATCAGGCAAATCCTGAGCATGAAAAAAAATGGCTGGTAGAATATTATGATAATAAACATTTAATGGGTAGCCCTCTTAATAGCGTGCAGGCTAAAATAAAAGTCTTCTTGATCAATCAGACCGTAACATTGCCTGTGCCTACAGAAATTGATGAATTAGATTATAATTGGGGAGCAGGTAGTGCATTAAGGTTTGAATTGCCAATTACTACACTAAACCCGCTGATAGATCTCAACTCATTGCCCCTGAAGAATGATTTTTCTATCCGTTTTACCAAATTAAAACGGTTCAAAGAAGGATATTACCGTTTTCACCTAAAAGGTGATGACGGAATACGTTTGTATGTAGATGATCGCTTGGTCATTAACGCCTGGAAAAATCAACCTGCACAAAGCTATACAGAAGAACATTATCTTACCGGAGGAGATCACGTTTTAAGGGTAGAGTATTATGAAAACCAAGGAAGCGCGGTAGTAGAATTAGACATTGAGCCTATCCATTTTACATACGAGATATTTACTAATGATAGCTTATTTGGAGATCCTGCAAATACCTTTATAGATACCAAAACCAGATTAGAATGGCGTCATGTACCTCCGGCAATCAACAGTCAACAACCAGGGGTTTTCTCTTTGAGATCCAAAGCAAATTTGTTTTTTAAAGGGGGCACTTATCAATTTCATGCATTACATACCGGGGGATGTCGTATTTGGGTTGCTAATCAATTAGTTTTAGATGACTGGAATCAGAATAATGCTTCAGGTAATCCGGTGACCATTACTAAAGGTACACATCAAGTTAAGGTAGAATATCGTCATCTGGATATAATACCACAGATGGGATCCAAAACATATTACAGGGCGGCGCTGCATTTCGGGTGGTCAGAACAATTTTGGCTAACAGACGTGCATCAAGATCCCATTCGATGGGATATGAGAAAAGATAGTAGTCCGGATATTAATTATGTAGTTTTCAGGAACCTGGCACTCACAGGTAAGGCTAAGCTTATAGATCAATATCAAGACGGATCCTCAGAACCTTGGCGATTAAATTTTAATAAAATAGATAAACTACTCAATAATTTTAGTCAGACACAAAACTTGAAAACAGATCAGGTAAGTGTACACATGCGTAGAAGAATATTCATCGCCCAGGATGGGTATTATAATGCAAAACTACAATCTGATGATGGCCATAGGCTAAGTATTAATGGTAAACAATTGATAGAAGACCATCATACCACTGGGCCTGACCCTCAGAACAAAGATGTATGGTTAAAAGCTGGGTTTCACGATGTCGCCATAGAATATGCTAATATGGGATGGAGTGCACGGTTTACCTTTGAGCTTAAAAAAACAGAGTGGGATGTGACATATTATGATGGAATCAACTTTGACACATTTATAGCGAATGCCAAAGTTAATGACCTTTCGGATTTACCGGGATCCAGGCCTTCTCAATTGGCTAATCATACCTATTCTGCAAAGGCAAAACGAACCGTATGGTTACCGGTAGGAAGATATCGTTTTCATATTAAGGGAGACGATGGCGTAATACTAAAGATTAATGGCATTAAGTTGATTGATGGGTGGAAGCCCAGTATAACTAAGAATTATAGTGAGGTATATGAACACCAAGGTGGAAATATAACCATCGAGGTAGATTATTTCCAGAATACCTATAGTGCCTTTCTTGGATTTCAGATTTTACCAGAAGGATATCTAGGAGAATATTATAGAGGTACTACATTAGAAAAAGCACCAGAAGGTTCTGACTTGGATCGCAATGTACCGGCAGCCTATCGTTTCGAGCCTGTAATTGATTTTGATTGGGGAGCAGGTAATCGATTAGATAGAGTAGGGTCTAATAATTTTTCTGCTCGATGGTGGGGTAAAGTGCCTCTTCCCGTTGGTCGTTATCGTATAGAACTTAAAGCAGATGATGGAGTTCGACTGTTTATAGATGGTAAAATGGTTATTAATGAATGGAAGGTACAAAAAGCAAAAACGCATACTAAACGAGTGGATTTGGTAGGTAGATATCACAATATCCGATTAGAATATTTTGAGCAATCTGGTAGTGCGGTTTGTAAATTAAGGTTCGTAAGAGAATTTTAAAATAAAAAGAACCGCATCCCTGCTGAATAATCTTTTTAAATCCAGATAACTTAAAAAAAGAGGGTAAGGGATTAAGGTATGTCATTTTGAGCAGAGTTAGGGACTAGATGATAATCGTGGTGATTAGTTTCTTAACTCTGCTCACTATTAGATAAAATATATTTGGTTGGTTTTGTTTGACGGATGAATGACTTCCTATAATTAATTATCGATACGATCTTGTTCGTCTTCAAGACCTGATTTACGTTGCTTTTTGGTCTTTACATCTTTATTGCCAAAAGAATGACCTATATATAGCTGTACGGTTCTACTATCACTACCTCCACGACCATCTATAAAAAGATCTCCAAATTGAGTTCTTCCTCTCCAAGGGATGGTATATAGAATATCATTACCTGCTAATTTTATAGTCCAATTATCCCATTTTTTTTGTAGTCCTACATTAAGAGATCCAAGAGATTCGGTATTATATGTACCACCCCAAATCGATGGACTACTATACCAACCACTTATCTCAAAAGTAAATCCTTTACCAAGTGTAAACGTACTTTGTGCATATCCACCATGGGTAGTTTGATCTACAGGAATAAAGGAAGGATCCGTAGGTTTATAATTGCTGTAATATAGATAAGCACTTACATAGATATTCCACCATTCATTAATTTTTCTGGGATAGGATACACTTAGGTTATAGATTTCCTGATTAGCAACATTACGAGTATTAATGAAGTTTCTGCTTTCGCCTTCAGCCTCGGTGATTTGAGCAAAAAAGTCATTGATATATGAATAACTTAGGCTTGTGGTAAGTGTATACTTATAGGTATGTGACAACTTTATGTTATTCGTGTATTGAGGCTGTAAAAAAGGATTCCCTCTTCTGAAACTCAATTCATCTAACTGAAACTCAAATGGGTTTAATGCCTGATAGTTTGGACGCTGAATTCGACGACTATAAATTAGCGCCAATGAATTGTTTTGAGATGCCTGATAAGTAATTCCGCCCGATGGAAACCAATCTGTATAATCCCGTTCTACCGCTTTGTTGTTATTCTGGTTGCTCGAAGTTAAATCCCCTTTAGAATGCGTATTTTCCATTCGTAGCCCCGCTTGTATTTTCCATTTTTTAACTGCAAAATTATAGTTGACATACCCCGCCGTTACCATCTCATCATATATAAAGTTGTTACTACGACTTTCATCCAGGTTACTTACTCCGTTTTCATTGGTGAAAAAGTCAAAGGTGTTATCAGTTTTTACAAATGATAGTTTAGATCCTAGGGATAAAGTTCCTTTACCCAATTTTTGTTCGTAATCGGCTTTTCCCACATAGATATCAATATCAATAGGAGTATCTTGAGCTGTTATATTTTCATTCAATATGTTTCCATCAGCAGTCACATATATATTGGGTTGGTTATTAAACCGGTCTCTTACATATCGTCCGTAATTGAGATCTATCATCAGACTTCTTCCTAACGTATCTTTATAACGATAATTAAGATTGGTATTGAGATTCAGGCTTTTATTCTCGCTACTATTTGGAGCCAACAGAATACTATCAATTTGTTGTGTTGCCCTTCTTATAATGGGGGTGCGGGAGTTCGTTCTGGATTCAGCATTTCTTAAGGACACATTGATTGAGGCCCCCAAGGTATTTTTAGTATTGATCACATAATCAGCAGAAGTACGGATATTGTGATTAGTTACATCGTATTCAGACGCTGAGCGAGCATCAAAAATATTGTTCCCTTGTATACGATACAGATTAATAAATCCGGTAGAGCGTCCTGTAAAATTGCTGTAATTAGCATTGAAATTCCACTTTTTGGCTTTGGTTGTGATTCCGATTTGAGCGTTGTTTCTAAGAAAATCTCCATAAGTCAAAGTATTAGAAAAACTACCTACGGTACCTAATCCTTTTTCACGCTTTAGACGAAGATTAATAATTCCGGCATTTCCAGCTGCGTCATAACGTGAAGAAGGTTGGGTAATGATCTCAATGCTTTCAATCTCATCGGCCTGTAGCGATTGTAAAAAGGCCGTAAGATCATCACCTTGCAGAAAGCTTTGGCGATCATCAATATAAATTAGAACTCCGTTTTTCCCTTCTACAATAATATTATCATTATTATCTACTCTTACTCCCGGTGCTTTTCTTAAAAGATCTAAACTGTTGTTTCCTGATGATGTAATAGTTTCTGCAACATTAAATACAGTTTTATCAGGTTCTACCTCTACAATAGGTTTTCTGGCAGTTACTTTTACTTCTTCCAGCGCTTCGGTATTTTCTTTCAGGGTAATGGTACCTAAATCTATATTATCTCCGTTAATGGAAATCTCCCTAGTATAGGTTGTAAAACCCAAACTACTTATGGATAGTTGATACGTATTGTTCTGAATGTTTTTTAAATAGAAATTACCCTTTTGATCTGTAATACCTGCTTTAACCAGTTTTTGGTTAGTGTCACTAAGAATAACATTAGTATAGGGTACCGGATTATTTTCAGGGTCTACCACTTTTCCATTTAATGTTTGTGCATTCAGTATACTCATTTGGCATACTATGATAAATATTAAACTAAATAAAAACGATCTCATATTTTTTTGTTTGACCCAAAGGTGAAGACTTTTACAAAGTTTCCAAAAGAGTATCTGCTGAGTTGCCTAATGAATCGATAAGTTGTCCAGGGGCAATCTATCGTGCTATTGGACTATTGGTCGATAAATTCTTTATTCCCACATCGATTATAAATAATTTTGTTGAAACCCTATAGGACATCAATAATCTGCATTTTTGACCTATACTGGATAATAGGATAAATAATAAATTAGAAACTTTACTATCTTCACGAGGATCGTATAGATCAAAAGAATCATTACTATGTGGAATAAAAGAATATATGGTATCAAGTTAGGAGAAATAACAGCGGTGATCTCACTATACTTAATATTATCATTTATATATCGATTTACCCTATGGACTTCTTATTGGGAAAAACCGAATAAATGGGAAAAGCTTTTTAACCTATGGGAGTGGTTCGATAGCGCTGGACTACAATATATGATGATGTTGATAGCCACAGCTATTATTTGGATATTGATTTTTAGGGTTTGTAAAGAGTGGCCACTTAACTATCGTTTATTACTTCATGTAGTTACCTTACCTTTTTTTATTATGATGGCTTGGAAAGGTTATTATTGGGTATGTGAAGGGTTCGATATGAAACATTTAGAAGGAAACGCAGAAAAATGGGATATATACATTCCTGCATTGATTTATATGATTGAGTTTTCCATTTTTCATGCTTATGAGTATTATGTGAGTAATCAAAAGAAGCTTCGCAATGAGATCGAGTTGAAAAATGCTGCACTAAAAAGCGAACTCAGTGCTATCAAGGCACAGCTAAACCCTCATTTTTTGTATAACGTATTTAACACGATTAATGCCGGCATCCCCAAAGAGATGGAAGGTACCCGTGAGATGATTGCAGACTTATCAGATTTGTTCAGGTATCAGCTCAAGGCTAGTAAAGAAGATTTAGTGTCATTAAAAGACGAACTGGATTTTGTACGTAAATATCTGGATCTGGAGCAGAAACGTTTCGAAGATCGTTTACAAATCGATATTGATGTTGAGGAATCTTTATTGAGTCGCCAAATCCCCCCTATGTTATTACAGCCCTTGGTTGAAAATTCGATAAAGCACGGAATTTCACCTTTAACCGAAGGAGGAAGTGTTACAATTACTATTAAAGAAGAAAATAAAGGAACGCTTTTATTTGAGATCAAAGATACTGGAGTCGGAGTCAAAGATAAAGCCATGATGATGGAGACTGGAGTAGGATTAAGCAATACCCAAAAAAGACTAGAAAAGATATATAATTCAGGGCTTTTTCTATTTGATAATCACCCTAGGGGATTAGTGGTACAGTTTAGCATTTAGCCTTGGAGTTTGTGAGTATTTGAGGGGTGAGTGGGTAAGCTTGTTGATTTTTAGGTATACATTAGTAATTTAAAAATTTCATAACGCTATTTGTCATTCCAGACTTGATCTGGAATCCACAAAACAGGTTTAATTAAATAGATCTTGAATTAAATTCAGAATGACATTTTAGAATGAAAAAAGTAATTATAGTCGATGACGAAAAATCGGGCCGTACGTTAATTAAAGAATATCTCGAGCCACATAAAGATCTTATTCTATTAGGTGAAGCCAATAATGGGGTGGATGCTGTCAAGATCATTAATGAGTTTAAACCTGATCTTGTTTTTATGGATATTCAGATGCCGGGGATGACTGGATTTGATGTCCTGGAGCATCTGGAAGAACTCCCACAGATTGTTTTTAGCACAGCTTATGATCAATATGCCCTAAAAGCGTTTGAAGTACATGCAGTTGATTACCTCTTAAAGCCTTATACCAAAGAACGTTTTGATGCTGCCATTGCTCGTATTAGCGAAGTACATAAAATCATCTCTTTGGCAGAAGAACATATAGAACAAAAACATGAATATCCCGAACGTATTATTGTTCAGAAAGGTACTAAATATGTAACCATTGCTACTAATGACATTTATCATGTCGAAGCCTATGGCGATTATTCAAAACTGCATACCGTTTCAGATACTTTTATCAGTAATCATGGGATTAGTGTCTTGGAAGAAAAACTGGATACTAAACAGTTTTTACGGATTCATCGTAGTACAATTGTACATCTTGATAAGATCAAGGAGGTAACCAAATATGGCAAGAGTTATATGATCGTTTTATCCAACCAGGAAAAGGTAAAAGTAAGTAGGGGTTATGCCGATAAGATCAAGGCTTTGATATTTTGATTAAGCTTTGTACCCCAATATTCTGATCTCCATCTAAACAAAATACCGGATATCAGATGTATCTCGTAAATCAGATATTGTTAACTAATTGTTTATAATGTAATTAGTTAGATAAGTATTCTTGGTCTTTCATCTGTTTTTAGAACATTTTATCGATTATTCATTCATAATTAAGATTTATTTTTGTCCTTTAGTTCGCTGATTAGCATATTTTTACATGTACGATGGAGTATGTAAAGGAATCTTCTTTTTATAAGGATGCGATACAGGAATTAAAGTATCCTTTTGGTATATATTATCTCTTTGATGGTTTTATTATAGCAGAGATCAATGAGGGTGTTTTATATACGTGGGATTATCACGGCAAGATTGTAGCTGCAGATATCGCAGAATTGTATGAAAATGATGGGCGGGACATTGTATACATATCTAATCGAATACATTCCTATGCTGTAAAACCAAGTGATTGGATTAAGTTTTATAGCAATAATTATAAGTTAAGAGCTTATGCTGTGGTGAGCAATACCAAGAGAGGGCGCCTGAATATGTTGATTGAAAAACTTTTTATGAAAAATAGAATTCAAAGCTTTGATAACCTTACTGATGCCATTAGCTGGGCCAAAAGCCTAGCTCCCAAAGTACATAAAAACTCCTGATTAAATTCCACTTCAAAACTTTTGATTTGCGGTTACATTTGGCTTCGAGAACTTATATCATAAAGGAGTTATTCATAATCCATAATTCATAATTCGTAATTCATAATTCGTAATTCATAATTCGTAATTCATAATTCGTAATTCATAATTCGTAATTCATAATTCGTAATTCATAATTCATAATTCCTAATTCCTAATTCCTAATTCCTAATTCCTAATTCCTAATTCCTA
>NZ_JAGJEA010000017.1 GCF_018100805.1 Aquimarina sp. MMG016
TCTGGAATTAATTTCTTAAGCGCACAGGAATGGTTAACTGATTTTGAAATCGCTAGGAAAAAGGCCAAAGAAGATAATAAACATATAATTTTAGTGTTTGCTGGTTCTGATTGGTGTGCGCCTTGTATTAAATTAGAAAAACAAATTCTAGAAACCGAAGAGTTTCAGAAGTATGCTAAGGAAAATTATGTATTACTTAAAGCCGATTTTCCCAGAAAGAAAAAAAATCAATTGCCAGAATCACTACAGAATCAAAATATAAAGTTGGCCGAAATCTATAATAAAAGTGGAGGTTTTCCATTAGTTGTAGTTTTGGATAAAGAAGGAAAGAAGCTTGGAGAAACAGGGTATAAAAAGGTAACTCCAGCCTTTTATATAGAAACTCTAAATAGAATGATTAAATAATATTTTGAAATATATACTTGTATTTTTGATTTCACTTTTTGTTAGTACTAACTGTCTTTCGCAAAAAATATATAAGCGAACACTCACCTTAATGGGTAGTGATTTTGATATAACCGTTGTTGCAGAAGATAAAACAAGTGCTGATCAATACATAGATATAGCAGTAGAAGAGATCCAAAGGATTGAAAAATTAATCTCTTCCTGGGATAAAAATTCACAAACCTCTTTGATAAATACCAAAGCAGGAATTGAACCCGTAATAATTGATCAGGAACTTTTTGATTTAATCCAAAGAGCAATAGGAATTTCTAAATTAACCGATGGAGCCTTTGATATTAGTTATGCATCAATGGATAGAATTTGGAAATTCGATGGAAGTATGAATAAAATGCCTTCTGAAACCAAAATTAAGGCTTCTATTTATAAAGTAGGATACCAAAACATTATATTGGACAAAGAAAAATCTACAGTATTCCTAAAGTTAAAAGGAATGAAAATAGGTTTTGGAGGAATAGGTAAAGGTTATGCAGCCGATAAAGCAAAAGATCTTTTAATGTCTATGGGAGTAGATGGAGGAATCATTAATGCTTCAGGAGATATGAATACCTGGGGGAGACAACCTGATGGAGTTCCTTGGAAAGTAGCAATTACAAATCCATTAAATAAAGACAATGCTTTTGGATTATTGCCTTTGATTAATAAAGCAGTTGTGACTTCTGGTAATTATGAAAAATACGTAGTGTTGGATGGTAAACGTTATTCTCATATTATTGATCCCAGGACTGGTTACCCGTCAAACGGAATAGTAAGTGCAACAGTTTTTGCTCCAAAGGCTGAATTAGCAGACGCTTTAGCTACTTCTATTTTTGTGATGGGAATAGAAGTTGGATTGAATAGAATAAAACAATTAAAAGGAATTGAATGCATCATAATTGATGATCAGGGGAACATACATACTTCTGATCATATAAAAATAGATAAATAATATATTTATGAAGAAGCTTATTATAATTTTAGTAGTGTTATTATCTCTACATTCTTGTGTAGTGGTAAAAGAATACGAAAAAGTAGCAATTAATGATCCGGATATGGAGTTAGCTTCTAAAAAGATTGATCGCTTCGAGACCAATTTTCAGGCATATAGAGAATCAGCAGCAGGAGCCAACGGAGGAAAAACAGGTGGTGGTTGTGGATGCAATTAAGTAAGTTCCTTATCCTTTTGTTGAGCGAGGTCTAATTAACCTGAAAACTGAAATTATAGTAAATACTAAAAACTTTAGAAACAATATACCTTTTGAAAAAACTCCTCATCATATTTGTCTTTTTATTCACAGCACTAGTAGTTGCCCAGGAAGAACAAGAAGATACCAGCAGAACCTATAAAAAAAGAGTATTAGAAGCAACAGAAGTAGATTATTTAATGAGTTATTATACTCAAGATGGTGACAATGCTGCGGTTACTGGAGGAATAGGAACTGAAGAGCTTACTGATATTACTCCTACTATTGTTGTTTCTATTCCATTAAATGATGATGATGTTTTGGCTATAGATGCTGGAATTTCGGCATATACTTCTGCTTCTTCTAGTAATGTTGATCCTTATGATGGAGATGTCCCGGCTGATCCCTTTGTAGCATCCTCAGGGGCATCAAAAAAAGACGTTTTAGTAAGTTTTGCAACTACTTATAGTCATAGCAGCGATGACCGTAATGATATATGGTCAGCTAATGTCTCTGTAGCAAGCGAATATGATTATTTCTCTATCGGTTTTGGAGGAAGCTATACCAAATTATTTAATGAAAAGAATACAGAGTTAAGTTTAAAAGCCAATGTGTTTCTAGATACTTGGAACGCAATTTATCCCTCAGAGTTAAGAGATCAACCAGATTTTATATCTTTTGATGATGAATCCAGAAACTCCTACTCTTTAGGTTTAGGTTTTTCTCAGATATTATCTAAAAAATTGCAAGGATCCTTGGTGTTAGATGTTATTCAACAGGAAGGTCTCTTATCCACTCCTTTTCAGCGAGTGCAATTTGCAGATGTAGCTGATGTGGTTGTTCAAAATTTCATTATTGGAGATGATATAGAAAGGCTACCAGATTCCAGGTTTAAAATTGCAGCTGGAGGAAGATTACATTATTACATTAACGAATTTTTTACCATACGTACATTTTACAGATATTACACTGATGATTGGGGTATCAATTCGCATACTGCCAGTATAGAAGTACCTATTAAAATAACGGATAAATTTACATTATATCCGAGCTATCGTTTTTATAACCAAACGGCTGCAGACTATTTTGCACCATTTAATCAACATTTATCCACATCAGAATTCTATACCTCTGATTATGATTTGTCAGATTTTGATGCTAACCAATATGGATTCGGAGTAAGCTATACAGATATATTTACAAAACTACACATCTGGAAATTTGGTCTAAAGAGTCTGGATTTACGATTTAGACAATACGAACGTAGTACAGGATTAAGTGCTAGTATTTTTTCTGGTGGACTTAGCTTTGTGATGGATTAATGTGTTGATATGTTTATTATTTTCTTTAGTACATTAAATTGAGCAAGTTTTGGGTTTTAAACCAAACTAAAGCAATATACTTTTATAGTGTCTAATAAGAATATAGTAATGAGCCAGAATGATTTTAATTATAACCGTATTGCTGAAGCAATAGCATATATCAAAGAGAATTTTAAGGAGCAACCTACTCTAGAAGAGATTGCGGAAAAAGTACATATAAGTCCTTTTCATTTTCAACGATTATTTACTGATTGGGTAGGTGTGAGTCCTAAGAAATTTTTGCAATATACTAGTTTAGAATATGCTAAACAGGTGCTTAAAAATCGACAAACCTCATTGTTTGACGTAGCCTATCAAACAGGCCTCTCTGGTACAGGCAGACTACATGATTTATTTGTGAAAATCGAAGGAATGACTCCGGGAGAGTATAAAAATGGAGGAGAACAACTATCTATTAATTATAGTTATGCAGAAACTCCTTTTGGAAGGGTTCTAGTAGCTTCTACATCAAAAGGGATCTGTCATATGGCATTTATTGATAATGAAGAACAGGCTTTTAAGAGTTTGAAACAACGTTTTCCTAACTCAATTTTTAATCAGGTAGTAGATAGGATACAACAAAATGCGTTATTCATTTTTACTAAGGATTGGGAAAAACCGGATGAGATAAAGTTACATCTTAAAGGAACTGATTTTCAACTTAAGGTATGGCAAACACTGCTCAAAATCCCATTAGGAGGATTAACTACCTATGGAAGTATTGCCAAGCAAATCGATAAACCAAAAGCTTCCAGAGCTGTTGGTACAGCTATTGGTAATAATCCTGTGGCGTTTTTAATTCCTTGTCATCGTGTAATACAATCTTCTGGGGATTTAGGTGGATATCATTGGGGAAATACTCGAAAAACAGCAATTATAGGCTGGGAAGCTGCAAAAGTAGATGCAAACTGAGCAAGATTCGGGTAGAAGATGTTTGGTTTTAGAAACATCTTTGTATATAATCTTAAAACAAATTACATGAACCAGTTTAGAATTATTCCTTTAACAGAGCAATACGCATCTAAGATTCGTAGTAAACGTATAGACGAATTTGATAACAGTGTAATTGAACAGGTAGCAACAGGTTTCGGCCCTTGTAGGGTATCATTAAAACCTTTTGAACCTGGACAAGATAAGAGATTGTTATGTAGTTATAGCCCTTTTGAAATTGACAATGCTTTTAATCAACCAGGACCTATATTTATTCATAAAGAAGAAGTACAATCATATAAAGATATTCATCGATTTCCATCTGAAATTAAAGCTGATAAGGAAAACTTCCCGTTATCATTAATTGGATATAGTAAAGAACAACATATGGTTTTTGCCAAGTTGGTGGGGGATAATGATATAGATCTTATGATTCCTCGAATATTCAATGCACATGATGAAATAGCTTATCTACATGCCAGAAATGCAGAGGCTGGCTGTTTTATTTGTAAAATAGAAAGAGCATAATATTGATCTTATTAAAAGAAAAGAGAAAAAGGAGTTACTATAGTCTAAGTATCTCCTTTTTGCCATATTGTAGGTGTGTTCAAGGTATGTAGATATCGTATGAATATCTATATTAAAAACGTTTGTATATTAAAATACCCTACCCTGATTTACTTTTTTATTGTAAGAATTAATTGTTGATTTTAAAAAGTAATCTGTGGGACCCATAATCTTAGGATATTCCAAAACTGACTTGTTCTGTATGAAAAGGACTGACAAAGTTGTCATATAGTCATATAATTTGATCAATAAAACTAAGCTGGTATTATAGTTGATACCATAGGAGGTATCATAACCAAAAATAAGTTCTATTTTTGTGTCAAATTCTAATTGTGCAGGATAAAAATGAAAACTATCTTTTTTCATTAGTAAAAACTGCACATTTTTTAATCAATTATAATTAATGAATTACTTAAAGAAGTTATCACATTTTATTCTACCCTATAAAAGATTTGCAATTCTTAATATCATATGTAATGTGTTTTATGCTTTATTTAGTACGCTTGCAATGGTATCTCTAATGCCTATGATTAATGTATTATTTGGAGAAAGTAAAAAAGTAACAGTAAAACCTACATATGAGGGATTAACTAAAATTAAATCTTTTGCAGAGGATTCATTAAACTATTTTGTTACATCTGTTTCAGAGGCAGAGGGACCTCAACAAGCCTTGTTATATATGATTATTATGATCATTAGTTTATTCTTATTAAAGAACTTGTTTAGTTACTTAGCTGTGTTTTTTGTTACATATCTTAGGAATGGTGTACTGAAAGACCTTAGGAATAGTATTTATGATAAAGTAATTAATTTACCAATTTCTTATTATTCAGAAAAAAGAAAAGGAGATATTATCGCTCGTATTTCAGGTGATGTGGCTGAAGTTCAGGTGTCATTATTATCTGTTTTAGAACTAATTGTAAGAGAGCCATTAACTATAGTTTTTGCTATTATAACGATGTTTATTATAAGTGCAAAACTTACTTTATTTGTTTTTCTTTTTATTCCGATTGCTGGATTTATTATTTCTTTGATTGGTAAGCGGTTAAAGAAACATTCACAAAAAGTTCAGGAGGAACAAGGATTATTTTTATCCACTTTAGAGGAAACGTTAAGTGGATTAAGAGTGATCAAAGGATTTAATTCTGAATCGCATTTTAATAAAAGGTTTCAAGATTCGACAAGTAGATTTTTTCGATTTTCTAATAGTCTTGGTCACCGACAAAACTTGGCGTCACCTACTAGTGAATTTTTAGGGATTGTGACCATTGCAGCTTTATTATGGTATGGCGGGAGTATGGTTCTGGTAGAGCAGACTTTATCAGGTGGTGCTTTTATTGGATATATGGCACTGTCCTATCAAATATTAACTCCGGCAAAAGCGATCAGTAAGGCTAGTTATAGAGTACGATCCGGAAATGCAGCTGCAGATCGTGTATTGGAGATTTTAGATACCATTTCACCATTAAAAGATAAACCGGATGCTTTAGAGAAAAATGGTTTTAATAGTGATGTCTCTTTTAATAATATTTCTTTTAAATATGAAGATGAATATGTCTTAAAAGATTTTTCGTTGAAAATAGAAAAAGGAAAAACAGTAGCATTAGTTGGGCAATCAGGAAGTGGTAAATCTACTATTGCTAATTTGGTAACTCGATTTTATGATGTGAATAAAGGAGATATTTCTATCGATGGAGAAAATATTAAGGATCTCTCGAAAAAGTCTTTACGTCATTTGATGGGACTAGTCACACAAGATTCTATTTTATTCAATGATACCGTTAAAAACAATATTCTTTTAGGAAAAGAAGATGCAAGTGACGAAGAAATTATTGATGCATTAAATATTGCTAATGCCTGGGAGTTTGTTAAAGATTTACCAAAAGGTATAGATACTAATATTGGAGACTCAGGAGGAAAACTTTCTGGCGGACAGAAGCAACGTTTAAGTATTGCCAGAGCGGTGCTTAAAAACCCTCCGATAATGATTTTAGATGAAGCTACTTCAGCATTAGATACGGAGAGCGAACGCTTAGTTCAGGATGCCTTGGAGAAAATGATGCAAAACAGGACCTCTATTGTTATTGCACACAGATTATCTACAATACAGAAAGCAGATGCTATTGTGGTAATGCAAAAAGGAGAAATAGTCGAGCAAGGTACTCATCAAGAATTACTTGCTAAGGATGGGATGTATAAAAAATTAGTAAGTATGCAGTCGCTATAAGAGTTAATAAAGGAAATATGATTTTGAACCTATTTTATTTTAAAGAACATATTTGCTAAATAAAACATTTTTTCAAGATCATTCTTTTTATTAATTTTTAGTATTTCTTTTCTGTTAGAAAATAGTACTGCTACTCTTTTAAGGTTATTGGAGAGAGAGAAGTTGCTGTATGACTCCTTTACGGATAAAATAATTCTTTTTTCTTCTTGTAATTCATCAGGACATCTATCATAGAAGTTATTAATACGATGTCTTCTTTCTTTAAATTTTTGACCTTTTGACTTTTTATTCTTTTTCTTGTCTTTTTTATCTTTATTATTTGATGCAATTACGTTATCTTGATGATGTCGGTATTTTACTAAAGGCTCATCTAGATAAAATAGACCATTTCCTAAAGAAGCTACATAAGCCAACCACCAATCATGAGGAATTAATTCAGGAAATGGTTTAGCATTATTATAAAGAGATTTTGTAAACAAAGAAGCGTGTCCAGAAACACAGTTGTCTAATAAAAAATTTAGAGGAGTATTAGAATTAATTAAGTTCTTTGTGCTGGAAAAACTGTTGCCTAAACAATTTAGTTTTTCGTCTACAAAAGTAGAATTACAGTACACCAAATCATAATCACTAATCGAATTTATTAACTTCTCTATCTTAGTAGGAGCCCACCAATCATCCTGATCGGATAACGCAATATATTTTCCATTGGCTAAATCAATACCTCGTTCGAAATTTTTGATATATCCAACATTCTTATCAAAAGCGTGAATGATGATATTTTTGTGTTTTTTACTGAATTCAGTAACGATATCTATAGTGGTGTCATTTGATGCATCATCAACAATTATAACCTCTATTTTAGAATATGTTTGGTTAAGAATGCTTTGTAATTGATCCTCAATGTACTCAGAGCCATTATATGTGCCGATAACTACAGATACTAATTCCATGAGATCATATTTTGTATTTTTTTCTAACCTTTTTATATATCGTTTTATATACTTTATACGATAGATAAGTATAGCTGGAAGAAAATTTATCTAAAATAAAACTGCTAAGATCGGATTTCTTATAAAATTGAAATACTTTATCAAAACCATGTCTTTTATATGAAGATCCGGCATAAAGATTTTTAATAACTGTAATATGTTTTTCAGGAATATGTTTTTTTACCTCACTAAAAATAGGGTTGTTCAAAATCTCATAACAGATTTGAATTTTTTCGTAATACTGGATATATAAAAATTTATGAAACTCTTTTGTGTTTTCGGTATTAACTTTACTATTCTTCATAGATTCAGAAGAAGTATGAACTCTGAATTTTACTAATTTATCACTTATAAAAACAAAATTATGAACTAGAATTTTATTTAAAATAAAAATGTAATCTATCAGCTGGAAATAATTGTCAGGAAAATCACTCCTTGAATATTTTTCTTTGTTAAAAAGAAATGTAGGAGGTTCACCAATACAGTTATTAAAAATATGATTAGATATCAATTTAGAAGTTTCTTTTGGAGTATAAACGCGTTCCTCATTAAAAATATTTTCAGTCTTTGGAAGCTTTTCTGAATAATACCTTTTTATTTTTGGATTAAATCCTTCTTCAAAAAAATATTCTCTATTGCAAATTACAAAATCAACACTATGTTCTATAGCACATTTTATCATGCGTTCAACACAGTTTTCTTGTAATAAATCATCCTGAAACAAAAACTTAACCCATTTAGAAGAAGCCCTTTCTAGGGATGCACACCAATTACCTACTAAACCTAGATTTTTTTCGTTTTTATGCACCTTTATTCTACTATCTTCCTCTGCATATGATTCGCAAATAGTCAAGGTGTCATCAGAAGAATGATCATCGGTAATAATGATCTCAATGTTTTTATATGATTGGTTAATTGCACTGTCTAAAGTCTCTTTAATATGATTACTTCCATTATATGTTGGAATACATATAGAAACCAATGGTAGTGTTTTTTCTTCGTAAGCAGGCATAAAGGATTTATGTAATTATATAGTTTACAAGTTTAGTTTGGATAATTTTGAAAGTTTTTTGTCAATAAAATATCAATATTTCTTTCTATAATCTCACAGCACTTATATTATCACCTAAGGTATGAAAATTAAAATTTACACCCTTAAAATCATTTTTAATATCTAATACGGTATTCGGGATTGGTTTAGTATCAAAAAAGTTTTTCCAAAAGAATTTTTCTTGATAAGCAACCTGAATAGTTAAGCTTTTGCATTTAAGAACTTTTTACTATTCTTAATGCCTTTCAGAGTAATTTTGTTACCCTAAAAAAGAATAAAACTTCACATTTATTCGATTAAATTTTTTGCAAAATTAATAATTTAACTTGGATTTCTTGGGGAGTTTGGAGTATTCTTACAATGTCTTTTTGAATATCGCGAGGATTTCTAACGAATTAAAATTAAAAAATAGGATCATCCTGAGGGGTGATCCTATTTTTTAATTTTAATTGGTTTGTATTTGAGTAGAACAGATCTATTTATTGCCTTTCATAAGTTAGGTATCTAATCTCATTTATTTCTATAGTCTCTCCTTCAAATTCAATAAAATGACTTTCTGTTTCATTAGGGTGTGACCCAAATATTATTCTCGATTCGTTTTCGGGTAAAACATTAACCGTTATAAAAGTACTTTCAGTTTCATCTACTAATGTAATAGTATTAAATCCGGAAGAATTAATGGTAGAAAAACTTCCATCTTCATTGGTTCTAACGTAATCTCCGCTTGTCCAGGAGTAGATAGTATTGGATTCTTTTTCAATACAATTAACTTGTTGTTCTAATTGATCTGTAGTACCTTCAACTAATTGTAAATATATTTCTAGTTCAGAACTTGAATTAAATGTAGCCTTACCATCATTACTAATAATCAAAAACTCATTTTGTAAACAATTCTCACTAGGATTGATTTGATTAGAAACTTGAATTTCTTTATTATCAGGGGAATAATTAAAAGAAGATACACTGGTAAGTTTCCAAGTTCCTGTAAAGTCATAGGTTTCATCATCTGATGAACATGAAAAGGCTGATATTAATGTAATTGTAATTAAAAATAGTTTAAAATATTTCATCGTTTTTTGATTTGTTTATTAGACCCTGTTAAAAGATTAATTAGGTTATAGATTATACATCCTAAAATACATTTGTACAATTATTTTGTTGCAGACAATAGAATTAAAGAAAGTATAGTAACTATTATGGCGTTGATTTTGATAGATATATTTTACTAAATTTTGATTATATCAGAATAACTTAATTTATTGTTTTTCATAGTTTAGGGATATTTTCTCTTCAACTATCACTGATTCTCCATCTATTTCAATTATTTTATGAGCAATGTTTCCATCTCTAGGAAGTGCGTTTAATACACCATTAGGATATAAAATAAAAGTAAGATATGTATTGAGGTTTTCGTCAAAAAGGGTAATCTCTTCATAACCACCAAAATATGTGACCTCTTTAATCCAAGGATATGTTTTGGACGATTCTTGCTGAGTTACACAATTAATTTGTTGTTCAAATTCATTAGTCGTTTCTGGCAACTTTTGTAATGTTACATCAAGTCTAGAAGAAGTTATTATTGTTGCTGTATTATTGGGGTTTATAATAATTTGATTTATGAAACAATCAGAGTTGGTTATTTCTGTAGATATTGGAGCAACTTTATTATCGTTAACTGAAGAACTTTTTACAGATCCAACAGTAAATTTCCAGATACCTATATGATCTTGATTATCATCATCTGATGAACATGAAAAGGTTGATATTAATGTAATTGTAATTAAAAGTAGTTTAAAATATTTCATCGTTTTTTGATTTGTTTATTAGACCCTGTTAAAAGATTAATTGGGTTATAAATTATACATCCTAAAAAACGTTAGCACTATTACTTTGTTGCAGATAAAAACAAGTAAAGAAAATATAGTAACGAGTATAGTGTTGATTTTGAAAGAATTATTTATTAAAATCTAAAATAAATGAATGGATTATAAGAATCTGCTGCTACGTAAATAATAGAAATGACGAGCATTATAATTATACAAGAATATCTTATGATCAATAGATTTGGATTTTTTAGCTTGCTTTCTATATATGGATAGATAGGTGTAGAAAATAGTATAGCTAATACACTTGTGAATGCTAATTCGTTAATGTTATTAAAGTAAGCTATAAAATCATTTACTGTCTGATTACCTTCTGTGTAGACAAACATAGTTTTTAGATAAGATAGTGCAGAATCCCAATTGTCAGCTCTAAAAAGCACCCATCCTACAAGAACAATAAACAGTGCATATAGGTGTTGAAAAGGAATCCAAATCTTTTCTAATATCTTTTTAAATCCTATTCTTTCTATAATAATAAAAAGTCCGTGAAATAATCCCCAAATTATAAAGTTCCATGCGGCTCCGTGCCATAAGCCTGTAATAAAAAATACAACGAACAAATTAAAGTATGTACGATACTTACCTTTTCGGTTACCTCCTAGAGGAATATATAGATAGTCTCTAAACCAGGTAGAAAGAGAGATATGCCATCTTCTCCAAAATTCTTGTATGCTTTTAGAGATGTATGGGTAATTAAAGTTTTCCAAAAAGTTAAAACCAAACATTTTACCTAATCCAATAGCCATGTCAGAATAACCTGAAAAATCATAATATATCTGAAATGAATATGCGATTACACCAAACCAAGCGTAATATGTAGAAAAACCTCCTCCACTTTCTGTGAAGATGATATCAGCTGCGCTGGCAAATGTATTAGCTATAAGCATTTTTTTTGCGAGGCCAATGGCAAAACGTTCTAACCCTTTAGCAAAGCCAATTAATGTTACCTCTCTATCAGAAACTTCTTTATGGATATCTATATACCTTACGATCGGGCCAGCTACTAGTTGAGGGAACATAGTTACGTATGTAGCAAACTCAATAAGATTTCTATTTGCTTTAACATCGCCACGATAGACATCAATAGTATAAGACATAGTCTGAAATACATAAAAACTAATTCCTAGAGGTAGTATTATCTCAGGCAGACTATGTAAACTTTCTCCATCAATTTGGAGTGAATCCAGTAGCGTATATAAGTTATCAATAGCAAAGTTAAAATACTTAAATATCCCCAGCGTTAGTAGGTTGGTAAGGAGAGAAATCCTTAAGCCAAGTTTTCGCTTCCCTTCCTCAATTAGAATACCGCATTTATAATCGACAAGAGTCGAGAATATCATTACCAATACCAAAAGTTCCTCTCCATAAGTATAGAAATATATACTGGCAATAAGTAAAACAAGATTCCTAAACTTTTTTGGAACAATAAAGTAAAGGAGTATAGTCAGAGGGAAAAAAAGGAGTAAAAAATAAGCGCTACTAAATACCATTTAGGGTTATCATCTTAAAACGTGCAAATATAAAAACTAATTGTGGATTAGTATTAAATAATGATTATTAAAAAGCAGTTTTTAGAAGCTTAATGTTTTAATTATAATGATAGTATTCTAATAATTTATATTTGTTGTTTAATTAAACTAAATGTATGACCCTAAAAGGATTAAGGAATCTTTATGAATATTATCAAAAATGTTTTTCTACATTAGACCAAGAACCTATTTCGTATCAATCATAAAATAAACAAAATGAAACATTTTCTAATCTTATCGTTATTACTTATTACTGCTTCGTCCATTAATGGTCAGAACTCTGAATATGAAGCGGTAAAAAAAACTGTTAACTATTATTTGGAAGGAGGAACCAATAATGATTTTGAGACTTTAAAAAAAGCTTTTCATAAAACGGCCACTATGAGATATATCAGAGAAGGTTATCAAGATGTTAATGCTTTAGAATTTTTTAAAAAAGTAATGAAGCCTGGTCCTAAACAGAACAGGAAAACAAAGGTTGTCAATGTCGATATATCTGGTCATGCGGCTACTGCCAGATTAGAAATTGAATATCCTACATTTACATTTATTGATTATATGAGTTTGCTTAAGATTGATGGTGAATGGAAGATAGTAAGTAAGATTTTTTATAAAAAAGCGCATGAGACATCATCAAAGTAAGAAGAAAACGTTTATAATATCCTATCTGTTTATAATATTCCAAGGTGTAATGTTGTCTGCTCAAATTGATGAATCCCTGAAGTATTTAGGCGAAGAACCACCATCATTAATCCCAAAGGTCTTTGCGCCAGATATGATATCAAAGCCCGGAGAATCAGAATTTGGTTCAGTGTTTTCTAAAGATGGTACAGAGTTTTTCTATGGAGTTGATATTAATGGAAGAGCTGAAACAAGGTATACCAGATTAGAAAAAGATTCCTGGACCACACCAAAAACTATTATTTCGCACAAAAGTTATGGTCATAATGACCCATTCTTATCTCCGGATGAGTATCGATTGTATTATATATCAGATCGACCGTTAAATGGTAAAGGAAGTAATAAAGATCATGATATTTGGTATTCAGAAAAACGACCATATGGCTGGTCAAAACCTATAAACGCCGGAGTAAATATAAACTCGGATAGAAATGAATACTATATGTCATTTACGAATGATGGCACCATGTATTTTAGCTCTAATGTTGCTGCAGAAAAGAACAATAACAGTGATTTTGATATTTATACTTCAAAATTTATTGATGGGGAGTTTCAAAAACCTAAAAAGTTAAGTGATGCAGTAAATACCAAAGCATATGAAGCTGATGTTTTTGTGGCCCCGGATGAATCCTATATTATTTTTTGTGCTACACGAAAGAATGGTTTAGGAAGAGGTGATCTATACATAAGTTTTAAGAATGCTGATGGAACCTGGACTCCATCTAAAAATATGGATGAACCTATCAATAGTAAAAATCATGAGTTGTGCCCTTTTGTGACAAAAGATGGTAAATATTTATTTTATACCAGTAATCAGGATATTTATTGGGTTGATGCTAAAATCATACAGCAGTACCGTTCTCCATAAAACCCCTTCAATTTTGCTTCGTAAAAAGTTTAGTTATATTTAACAAATAATAAAATTCGATTAGTTTTATATAACCTCGCATCTTTTTAAGAGTGGTGAGATAATACTAAGACTTTTATAATTTTTATTATCAAAATGCGAAGTATATTAAAAAACTATGGCAGATAACCAAGATCGAATTCGTCAACTTCTTGAAAAGTTAGAAATTCTTCAGAAACAACAACAAGTTTTTTTTGAAGAAATACAAAATCTTAAAAAAGAAATATATTTATTAAAACCTTCAGAAGAATCTAAACCGAAGACAGAAATACCACTTCCGAAAATCACTGAAAAGAATCAAAAAGCATCTATTGATGATTCTCCTTCTCAGATTGAAAAACAAACAGTAGACCGACCAAAGGTAATTAACAGTCCAAAAATTAATAAACCTAAAACTAAATCTAATCTAGAGAAGTTTATTGGAGAAAACCTGATTAATAAAATAGGGATTATAATTACTGTAATTGGAGTAGCCATTGGAGCAAAGTATTCTATTGAGAATGATTTGATAAGCCCACTTACTAGAATTATTCTAGGGTACTTGACTGGGCTTGGACTTTTAGGTGTTGGGATGAAACTAAAGAAAAAGTATGAAAATTATAGCGCTGTATTAGTTAGTGGTGCTATGGCTATTATGTACTTCATTACGTTTCTTGGTTATAGTTTATATGACCTTTTTCCTCAACTTTTTGCCTTTGTATTGATGGTAGTATTTACTGCGTTTACAGTTTTTACGGCTTTACAATATAATAAACAGATTATCGCGCATATCGGTCTAGTTGGGGCTTATGCCGTGCCTTTTCTGCTTAGTGATGGTTCTGGTAATTTTTTGATCTTATTTAGTTATGTAGCAATCATAAATATTGGAATATTGATTATTGCGTTAAAAAAGTATTGGAAATCACTTTATGTCTCGTCATTTATATTTACCTGGCTAATTTACTTTTCCTGGTATGTAATTGATTATACAAAAGATGATCATTTTACATGGGCATTTACTTTTCTGATTATTTTCTTCGTGATAAGCTATCTTATGTTTTTATTGTATAAACTAAAGAAAAAAGAAAATTTTGGGATTGGAGATTTAATCCTTCAGCTAACTAATTCTTTCATATTTTATGGTATTGGATTTTCTTTACTAGATGATCATGAGGTTGGCCAGGAATTATTAGGAGTATTTACATTGGGTAATGCTGTCATACATTTTGTAGTAAGTATAATTATTTACAAGCTGAAGCTTGCGGATCGAAACTTGTTTTACTTTGTTTCAGGAATGGTATTGGTGTTTTTAACAATTGCTTTTCCTGTTCAGTTAGACGGTAATTGGGTAACATTATTATGGGCGGGTGAAGCTGCCTTATTGTTTTGGGTTGGAAGAACAAAAAAAGTTCCATTATATGAAAAACTGTCTTATCCATTAATCTTATTGATATTTTTTAGTATTCTGCATGATTGGTCAAATGTATATTCCGGATATATTCCTGAGAAGCCCGAAACTAAGATTATACCTATACTTAATATTAATTTACTCACATCATTGCTTTGTACATTATCTTTTGGATTTATGTATTATCTGCATAAGAATAAGAAATTTCCATTTCCGTGGGCTAATCTTCAATGGTTGTATAAAATGATTATGATTGGCTTGGGGGCTTTATGTTTGTTTACGTTATATTTTGCCTTTAGAATGGAGATTGCAGCATATTGGAATCAGTTATATGCCAACGCACAGGTACTAACGTACCAAGATAAAGGATCATCAGAGTATAAGAATCTGTTATATGATAAATTGCAAAATTTAAGAGATTTCAAAGCGGTATGGTTGATTAATTATACGTTGCTCTTTTTAACAGTTTTATCTTTTGTCAATATCCGTAAGTTAAAAGATAGCCTTTTGGGGTACATTACATTACCTATAAATGTATTGGCAATTTTATTCTTTTTGACCAGGAGCTTATATGTATTAAGTGAACTTCGAGAAAGTTATCTGGAACAACAACTTTCGGAATTTAACCAAAGTAACTGGTTTTATATCTGGATACGCTATGTTTCATTGTTGTTCATCATTTTATTACTCTTTGCATGTTATCGATATGTAAGACAAAAATTCCTTAAAAGAACTTTTATAGTAGCGTTTGATTTTATCATGCATATTAGTGTTATATGGATTCTTAGTAGTGAGCTCATTCATTGGTTAGATATGGCGAATTCATCTGCTACATATAAACTTGGCTTGAGTATTTTATGGGGGGTATACTCATTGTTTCTTATCGTTTTGGGTATCTGGAAGAAAAAACAATATTTGCGTATTCTGGCTTTTATATGGTTTGGGATTACATTAATTAAGCTTTTCTTCTATGATATATCTCACTTAGAAACGATTCCAAAAACTATTGTCTTTTTGTCATTAGGAATTCTATTATTGATTATTTCATTTTTATACAACAAATACAAAAATGTCATCGCAGATGAAGAGGATTAAAATAAGTTTTAGTAGTTGTCTTTTATTATTATGTTTTGTGTATTCTAATGCTCAAATGAGTGAATATGGTTATAAAAGAGAAGTTTTAGAAATAGAGGAACAATGGCATTCAATAGTACTTCCTGATGAAGTTTTTGGTAAAACGCATCATAATCTTTCTGATGTTAGAATTTTTGGGATAACCAAAGAAAAAGATACGGTAGAGGCTCCATATCTTTTAAAACTGATGAGAGGGAAAATATCTAGTAAAACAGTTCAATTTAAAATTCTGAATACAACCTTTAACCATAAAGGTTCTTATATCACTCTGGGAATTCCATCAGAAACGACCATTAATCGTATAGATTTGGAATTTGATCAAATTAATTTTGATTGGTTAGTTACTCTTCAGGGTAGTTCAGACCAAAAAGAGTGGTTTACTGTGACAGAAGATTATCGAATATTATCTATTGTTAATGATTTAACTAATTATAAATTTACAACACTTAATATTCCTAATGCTCAGTATCGTTATTTTCGATTATTTATAAGAACGAAAGAAAAACCTGTATTAAAGAAAGCTCAAGTAACCCTTCGAGAAGTAAAGGAAGCTGGTTATAAAGATTATCCGGTTATTAAGTTTGATTCTAAAAATCATAAGCAAAACAAGCAAAGCATTATAGATGTTGATTTAGATTTCCCTGTTCCGGTAAGTTATCTTAAAATCAAAGTTGCAGATGATTTTGATTACTATAGACCAATAGCGATTCGATATTTGTCAGATAGTATAAAAACAACCAAAGGTTGGAAATATCAATATCGAACACTTAAATCAGGAACCCTAAGTTCTATAGAGGAAAATGAATTTCGATTAAGTAGTATAATTACTAAGAAACTACAAGTGATAATTGATAATCACGATAATCAACCATTAACTATTGAAGATATATCTGTAAAAGGGTATATGCATAAATTGATGGCTCGCTTTACAACTCCAGCTAAATATTATTTAACCTACAACAATCCTAAAGCAAGTAAGCCTAACTATGATATTAATTATTTGCCGTCTAAATTACCAGATAGTTTGACAATCATAAAAGTAGGAGAGGAACAATTAATTGACAAAAAGAAAGAGTCAGTTAAGGAACCTTTATTTGTTAACAAAATATGGTTATGGGCAGTTATGGTGGTAATTATTGTTTTATTAGGTTGGTTTACTTTAATGATGATTAAAAAGAAATAACAAATTTCTGATATACAAAACCATTGAATTTCCTTCAAATACAGAATATCCATCCTATACTGAGATGTATATGAAATATGTAAAAAGAGATGGAAGTTTGATACAACAGCTCAATTATAGTTTGGCAGAAACAAAAGATTTTATAGTTTCATTATGAAATTAAGCATTAAGTTTCAAATATGCATCTAATAAATGGTCAGTAAAGGAAATCTTGGGCCATATTATAGATGATGAAAGAATTTATGCCTATCGAGTATTAGCCTTTGCCAGAAATGATAAAACAATGTTACCATATTCTTGGGCACGAATTACATCATTTACACGTTATAAAAGAGAAATATTTAGCTTTAATATAAGATATTCTCTGTTTCCGTTATATTTTTTGTGGGTAATTTGGGTTATATTTATCGCTAAAAATCACACGAACCGTCAGTCATCTTAATAATTACTCTAATGAGAATTTTATTTCTTGCTATAACTTTTTTGGTGTCAAATAGTTATGCGCAACAAAACAATTTTAATGCTTTAATACAATTATTTGATACCTCAGGAACAGAAATACCTAAGGACTTATCTGAAATATACTTTGGATTTAAACCAACTGAAGATGTTGATAAATTATTAACCGATCGAATTATAGTACAAACCGATAACTATATTGCATTTTCTACAAAAGTTAGTTGTGACGCAGGAAAACAATGTGAAATATATGATTTAACCACCTTTAATTTAAAGGGAGAGCAGATGGGGAAAACAGTTTTAAGGCGCACTATGATTGGCTGTTCTTTTAATGATACCCGAGAATTGATATATGAATCCGATTCTTTATTTGTTTTTAAAGAAACTAGACAAAAACTTAATTGTTTGGAAGATAAAAAAATAATGGGACAAAAAGTATGGTTAGAATTCCTTCCTGTAGCTGATAATGGAGAATTTAGAAGATTAATTACAGAAATTATATCATTAGATAGAGATCATTATGACGCTTCTATTAGTATCTTAAATGAATCAGATTTATTAGGTAAAACCAAAGAAGAATTAGCTGTTATTAGAAATGAGATTTTTGCATCTCACGGATATATTTTTAAAACTCCTAAATGGCAAAATTTCTTTGCACCAAAACCTTGGTATGACCCTACCGAAACCAATGTAACGAATAAGTTGACAGTGATCGAAAAGAAGAATTTAGAATTAATCAAAAATATGGAGGTGAATTGAAGAATAAATTATACATATCAATCTTGTTAATTATTTTTTTTGCTTTAAAATCTTTTGGGCAAACCAGAACAATTCATGTGTATGTCGCTTTATGTGATAATAAGTTTCAGGGTATTGTGCCTGTCCCAGAGAAAATTGGTAACGGACAGGACCCTGAAAATAATTTATATTGGGGTGCAGGTTATGGGGTGAAAACCTTCTTTAAGAAGAAAGCTAAAGATTGGAAATTTATAAAAAATGTTGCTTCAGATACATCTTACGTTCTAGATAGACTATTATTTAAGCACGTAACTGAAGATATATATATGTTGGCTGAAGCATATGACGGAGAATATATTCAGACATGTACTGAAGATTTTCTTAAAGCATCCAATGGGCAAAATTCGATAACACTAAAACATAATGAAACATCTTTGTTTTTTGGTGGCGGGTCAAATCTAATATCATATGTGGGGCATGATGGATTAATGGATTTCGATGTTGATATTAGTTATAATAGCAACCCTAAAGGCAAGAGAGACATCATGATTTTGGCATGTTACAGCAAGAATTTTTTTATGTCAGAAATTCAGGATGCAAAAGCTAATCCATTACTATGGACTACTCACCTTATGGCTCCAGAAGCATATACATTGGATTCTGCCATTACTGTTTGGATAATGAATGGTACTGGAGACGATATAGAAGAACATGCGGCACGGACCTATCATAAATATCAAAATTGTGGTATCAGAGGAGCACGCAACTTATTTACAACTGGTTTTTAACCACTTATTATCTTTCTTACCTTAGTTCATCCTAGTTTTTAAATAGCTATTTGAAGTTTTTTATGATAATTTTATAAAGGTCTGTCCAAATATCAATATTGGGTTCGTCATCATAATGTAATAGATAAATAAACTTTTAAAAAATTAAGATTATGAAACAATTTATGTTACTTTTTAAAGGAGGAGATGAATTATGGGATTCCAAGTCTCCAGAAGAACAAGAAACTCATATGCAACATTGGATAGAATGGATTGATGAAATTGCAAAAAAAGAACAGTACCTGGGGGGTGAGCGTCTTTATCCAGGAGGTAATACTGTTCTTCCTGGTGGAACCAAAGTGACGGATAGGCCACTTACCGAGGCTAAAGAGTTAGTTGGTGGATATATTATAGTTAAGGCAAACACATTAGATGAAGCTACTCAAATGGCAAAAGGATGTCCTGGACTACAATGGGAATCTTCAGTTGAAGTTAGAGAAGTATGGCCAGATGAGGTTTAATGATTACCATAATTTAAAACTATAAAAAGATGAAAGAATTCTTATATATTATACGTGGAGGTCAAGAAGTATATGAAAAAAACTCTCCTGAACAAATGCAAAAACACATGGAGCACTGGCAACAATGGATGGGAGGACTTGCAGAACAAGGTAAACTTGTTGGTGGACAACCGTTAATGAACGAAGCTAAAACTCTTATTGATGGAGGTGCAAAAGTAATCGATAGGCCGCTTGCTGAAGGTAAAGAACTTATAGGAGGGTATTTGTTAATTAAAGCAAACTCAATAGATGAAGCTGCAAAGATTGCAAAGGATTGCCCAAGCCTTGAGTACAATTGTAGTATAGAGGTACGTGAAATTAGTCCAATGGAATAATTCTTTTTTGGAAAATAAAGACCATATAGACCAAACATTAAACCATCTTTTTAGACAGGAGTCTGGGAAGATGGTTGCGGTTTTGGTTAAAATTTTCGGTACAGAAAATATTGAACTGGCAGAAGATGTGGTTCAGGATGCTTTGGTAAGCGCTTTAGAAACCTGGAAATATAGGGGAATGCCGGATAACCCCAAAGCATGGTTATATCGCACAGCAAAAAACAAGGCGATAGATATCATAAGAAGAAAAAAACATAGTCACCTTATCGATTTCTCAGATCCTAAGAAACAATTATTGACTTCAGAATATACTTTGACAACAACAATGAATAACTTTTGGGAAGAGAATCATATTCAAGATGATTTTTTAGGAATGATGTATGCCTGTTGTCACCCTGATATCTCACAGGAAAATCAAATTACTTTTATTCTAAAGTCGTTATGTGGATTTAGTACTAAAGAAGTGGCTAAATCCTTTCTAACCTCAGAAGATACTATCTCTAAGCGATTGTATCGCACCAAAGAATACTTTAGAGAACATAAGATTCGTCCTGAAATACCACCCAAAGCAGCAATTAATTCCAGAACTAGTACAGTACTGAGTGCTATTTACCTTATGTTTAATGAAGGTTATAATGCTACTCACACAGATCAATTGATACGCAAAGATCTGATTGCGCAAGCAATTTTATTATGTAGGTCGTTATTACAGAATTTACAAACCCAACTTCCAGAAGCTTATGCATTGATGGCATTAATGCATTTTCACGCAGCAAGAATAGAGAGTCGAGTTACTGCAGAAGGAACTTTAATTTTACTACCAGATCAGGATAGAAATATATGGGATAAGAAACTTATAGCAGCAGGAAATAACTACCTTAATAGAGCGGCATTTGGTGATGCCCTAACTACCTATCATATTGAAGCGGCCATTGCCTACCAACATTGTATAGCCACAAGATATAATAAAACAGATTGGAAAAAGATATTGAGCTATTATGATTTATTATTAAAGATTACCACGGATCCCATAGTGTTTCTAAACCGTTGTTTAGTGATTTTAGAACTGGAAGGTGCAGAAAAAGCTTTAGATACCGTTTATGAAATTAATGATCAAAAAACTATGGAAAAGTACTATTTATACCATGCAGTTTTAGGAGAAATATATCATAGACTAAGACAAACTGCACAAGCAATAAAATATTATAATAAGGCTTTACAACTCACCCAATCCAAAATAGAACAACAGTTTCTGCGTAATAAGATCGCTGGTATTTTAAATTAAGTTAGGGTGTTATTTTAGAGCTATAAAACCTTTCAAAAAATTAATTAATTATATATATTAATCTACCATCCATGTGATCTGCAACTTTACCATAAGCGATTAAGGAAGCTCCAATGGTCCATCGCTTAGTTTTTCCAATACTATACCAAAAAGAATATCGCTGATATAAAGAATTACCTTGTATGTTTTTAGGTCGAGTTATATAGAAACCAAATTGTTGCAAGAAATAAAAATCTCCAAAGGAAAAGTGATGCCCTAAGTTAAGAGCAGAAGAAAAAGCAGAGTCATCGATTACTCTTTGTTGTGCAATTTTTCGATCTGACCAATCATACCAAAACTCGATACCTGCATTAATACCATTAATCCCAGAAAGCGGTTTTAATGCTCCACCCGTTATACCAATTAAAGGATGATTAGTAGCTTCTGATTCTCGATCAGAAGATCGTAAACTAAAAAAAGTACCAGCATAATATTTTAGCGATTTACTATATGTTTTGAGTGACTGGGGCTTAGGTTTTAGAGACTTGTAATCTATAATTTTATCAATTCCAATAGAAAAGGTAGGAAAGTTCATTCCTTTATTAGGTTGTTTTTGACCTCCATTAGAAATATGATTATAATTGGCTGATAGATTTAATGCATATTGGTCACTTAGGTGATAATTAAGATTTAGGGATAAAGCTAAAAAAAAACTGAGCTGTGTACTGAATAAGAGGTTTTCGGGATTAGATTGTTCATCAAATATAGTATCCAGGTATGTTGCACCTACAGATCCTCGAAGAGAAAACTTTAATGGTCCCTGATAGGTAAAGTAAGGCTCCACAAAGTAGATTAAGTTATAAGAACTACCTAAAACAGAAGGGTTGGCATAATTAAAATAAGCAAAAGAGAATCCACTTCTTCCATAACAATGACAGGTCTTCCAGGCTTTGTCACTTTTTCTTAACCAACTTAGTTCTAATTGTGCACCATATGGATTAGTTTGGGATATCGGTTTTAGTTCTTCAGAATGTGCAATAATGAAACCGTAGTGGGATTTTAAACCGTAGAATGTAGCGTTGGTTTGTCCAAAAATTGGGTAGCAGGCAATCCATATGACAAACAAACATTTTTTCATAGTACATTGGTTAATACTAAATGTACTTAAAAATGAGAATTAATGATTGATTTTATTATTAATTTAGGATTATAAAAATGGTTTAGTTTTCCTCAGCCTTTCTGGGTAATACTTCTTCCGGAAAAGGAAATAAGATGGTTGAGTTTTTTTCTGCAGCAATATTGGATAACGTCTGGTATAATCTTAATTTTATTGCAGAAGGTGATTGATCAATCATTTTTCCTGCTTCTAATAATTTTCCAGCTGCTTGTTCTTCTGCTTCAGCTAATATAATTCGCGCTCTTCGAGATCGTTCAGCTTCTGCTTGGTTAGCCATCATTCTTTTCATATTTTCTGGTAATTGAATATCTTTGATTTTAACATCTATAATCTCAATTCCCCATTCTTTAGTTTCTATTTCCACAATAGCCTTTATGTTTTTACCCATTTCTTCTCGTTTAGATAAAATGATATCCAGTTCAACTTTACCACAAACATCCCGAAGCGCCGCCTGGGATAATTGGGAAATAGCAAACTTAAATTCCTCAACCTCCAAAACAGCTTTTTCGGGGTTGTTAATTCTAAAAAAGACCACTCCATCAATACTACAGGGTACATTGTCTTCAGTCATTACTTCTTGCGAAAGAATATTGATTGTAATTACTCTTATATCTACGACCTGAATGCTTTCTACTATAGGGATAATCCATCTAAAACCAGGTTCTAATGTTTTTATATACTTTCCGAACCTGAATTTTAATGCTCTTTTGTACTCAAAAACAACTCGGATACCGGCTAAAAGAAATATTATAAATAAAGTGCTAAAAATTGCGATTGGATTCATGACTTTTGTATTCTGATTATATTTATATAAAAACGTTTAAAAAAGAGAACGGGAAATAATCTCAATTATAAGTTTTTTTAAAAGTAACGTAAAAAGGAAGAAGGGGAGACTCCCTGATTTGTTATAGAAGTTCCTACTAAAGTTACGAAAATTGGTCCGGAGTGCAAAACAAGAATACCATTATAGGTATGAATTTATATAAATATTAATATGCTCTTTTTCTATCAACAGTTATCCAGTCAATAAACATATAAGTGTTACCAGCAGGACCATAGTTGCCAGAAGCACCTTCCATCTGTAGGTTTAAAATAATGTTTAGGTTTTTATATGTAAAATAATTACCTCTATGTTGTCCTTTCCAAATACCATCTATGTAATAGTGGAGGTCTACGTGATTGCCTTCTTTGGTAATCCATACTTTATAAGTGTGCCAGTATCCAGGCTTGTAAACTGTGGTTTTTGTTTCTTCCCAACCTAGATCCCAAGTGTTTTGCCAACATACTTTAGAGCCTTTATACTCCATAATATCACTCTCTGCATTCCAAGGGCCATCGTGAGTGATCCAGAATGCGGGCCAGGTGCCCCGAGATGAGGGAGCAGCAATTCTAGCTTCTAGAGACCATTCAGGGAATTGATCACTGATATTTACTTTTTTCTTTGCGTAAATGGCACCAGAATGGTAACGAATTGGTAACCAAGGGTCGTGAGAACTGTTTCCTTCGTTCCAGTTAATACGAGATGCCTTTATAGTAAGATATCCACGGCCGTTTTTATATATATGATTGTGATCTGAGGAACTGCCATACATTCTTGCAGATCCATTATGGTCACTACCCCAAGGGTATAGATAATTCCAGTTATTTTCAAAACTGACATATGATGCTCCATTAAATTGATCCGTAAATACATTTTCCCAAAATCCTTGGTGGATAGTAGATTTAAGAGTTTGTGTATTTGAGTTTTCAATGTTTGTGAAATCAGTATCTAATTCTTCATTGGTACAACCTGATAAGAATAGTATGGCTAGTATTAATAAATAATTATTGAGAAAAGTTTTCATGACTTAAGTTAGGTTAGAAGAGTTACGTGATTTTACAAAAGTATTGTAGTCACTTTTTTTAAAGAAATAAAATAGCTCTTCAGATAAGTTTTGGAGCTTAACAGTATTGTATCGAAGATGGATGTACTTTTATACTGAACAATAACTGCCTGTTAGATATTAAATAGTGATATCCTAACAAAAAAACCTGAAAAAACTAAAAATATCCTTGGTTTTAAGAGCACTTCCACTTTACCGTTGTAAATCACAAATCTTCCCTATAGTGATGCTTTATACTCCCCATTACGGTTGGCCCATGCTCTCGATGAGAGTGTTGACATTATTTTGTTTTTCAGGTTTTTGTAAAAGAGAACTATTTAATTGGCTAACTCAAATTGTTACAACTTCCTTATTTCAAAAGTACACAATATTAGGGTTTTTAAAGAGGGGTAAATAACTGATTTTTAAAGGGGTATGTTGTCTAGGGGTTTTGAGTAATTTTTAAAGAACTATTATTAAAATGTTTGAGATAAGTAAAAACCAAAATGATCTTCTCCAAATTGCGGAGCGAATGCTAGACCTTCAGTTTTCTTAAAAGGATTCCATGAAATATATTCTTCCAAAGCATATACAAGTTTTGTAGAAAGGATACCAATTCCAGCTCCAACCAGTACATCAGAAAGATAATGCTTGTTATTTAACATTCTTAGTCCTCCAGTTGTTGCAGCAAAAATATATCCACTGTATGCCAAAAGAGGGCTAGTATCAATAAATTCTTCATATAAAACTGATGCGGTTGCAAAGGCAGTCGTAGTATGACCGGATGGAAAAGAATTTTTCTCATTTGGATTTCCTGGTCTTCCTTTACCAACTTCTTTTTTTAGCACAGTAGAAGCGGTATTTGCAATAATAGCAGATAGCGCCAAGTTTTTAGTTTGATCGAACCAATGATTTCTTGATTGAACTCCAAAAAGATCTGCACTGTACATTTGAACTATAGGGGCGTACCTGGTGTAGTCATCCATCTTAAAGTAAAAATCATCTCCCATAGAATTTCTAAGATCCTTTTGTAAAGATTTTTCAAAATCGGTCTTCGATAGAAGTATTCCACCAGCTATCATAGCGAGTGGTACAATTCTTTCTGTTAGGGTATTAGTACGTATCTCTTTTTTTCCTAGTTTAGGGAAATTAACTTCTTTAATTAAATCTTTGTTGTATTGTGCATTGGTATTGTTAAAACACATGCATATCATCAATAGGCATAGAATCACTCTCATAGTATTTTGGGGCTTTTACTATTTTTAAGTAGGTTATTAATCATTTTTAAGGTATTGAAAGATAACGTATTAATATTAAAATATTGTTAAATAAGTTAAATTTTTTAACAAATAATTTAGAAACCCTATTGAAACATAGGGTTGAGAGAAATGTTAAAATTTGTTTTTTGAATACTATAGGTTATTTAGCAAGAAGTAAATATTAGAAGTGTCTTTTTAATCTCAAGTATTGTTTTAATTTTTTACTGAAAGCTGATTGGTGTGATTATCATTAAATAAAACCAAAATCATTTAACTATTACTTTAAAAAAGATGTATATTTGCACGCAATTAAATTTTTAATTGCTATGACAGCACACGAATCCAAAATCCTTGGAGAAGGTCTAACTTATGACGACGTCTTATTAGTCCCAGCATTTTCTGAAGTATTACCGCGCGAAGTAAGTATTCAAACAAAATTTACAAGAAACATAACACTTAATGTTCCTATAGTTTCTGCAGCTATGGATACAGTTACTGAAAGTAGAATGGCTATTGCTATGGCTCAGGAGGGAGGTATTGGAGTTTTGCATAAAAATATGACCATTGAGCAACAAGCTATGAAGGTTCGTAAAGTGAAACGTGCAGAAAGCGGTATGATTATAGATCCCGTTACTTTGCCTAGAGATGCTAAAGTGATTGATGCCAAAAATAATATGCGTGAGCATAGTATTGGAGGAATCCCGATTGTAGATAAGGAGCATAAATTAATTGGTATTGTTACCAACAGAGATTTACGTTTTGAGAAAAATGATGATCGCCCAATCTCTGAGGTAATGACAAGTAAGAACTTGGTAACCGTTGCTGAAGGGACTTCTTTGCAGGAGGCTGAGGTTATTTTACAAGATAATAAGATAGAAAAATTACCAGTTGTAGATAATAGTAACACCTTAGTGGGCTTAATTACTTTTAGAGATATTACCAAGTTAACTCTAAAACCAATGGCTAACAAAGATGAATTAGGACGTCTTCGCGTTGCGGCTGCTATTGGTGTTACGGGTGATGCTGTAGATCGTGCAGAAGCGTTGGTAAAGGCTGGTGTTGATGCAGTAGTGATTGATACAGCTCATGGGCATACTAAAGGAGTGGTTACTGTTTTAAAAAGTGTAAAAACAAAATTTCCTGATTTAGAAGTGGTTGTAGGTAATATAGCTACTGCTGAAGCGGCAAAATACTTAGTAGAAGCCGGAGCAGATGCCGTAAAAGTAGGAATAGGTCCTGGTTCTATATGTACTACAAGAGTGGTTGCGGGAGTAGGATTTCCTCAATTTTCTGCAGTATTAGAAGTAGCTTCAGCAATCAAAGGTTCTGGTGTACCAGTCATTGCTGATGGAGGAATCAGATATACAGGTGATATCCCAAAAGCGATAGCAGCTGGGGCAGATACTGTAATGTTAGGTTCTCTACTGGCTGGAACCAAAGAATCTCCAGGGGAAACAATTATTTATGAAGGACGAAAATTTAAGTCTTATAGAGGGATGGGATCTGTAGAAGCAATGAAGAAAGGATCAAAAGATCGTTATTTTCAGGATGTAGAAGATGATATTAAAAAACTAGTCCCAGAAGGAATTGTGGGTAGAGTAGCTTATAAAGGTGATTTGATAGAGAGTATTCATCAATTTGTAGGTGGATTACGAGCTGGAATGGGATACTGTGGAGCAAAAGATATTCAGGCGCTTCAAGATAACGGACGTTTTGTAAAAATTACAGCTAGCGGTATCCATGAAAGTCATCCGCACGATGTTACTATTACTAAAGAAGCTCCTAATTATAGTAGGAGATAGATATTCTGAAAAGAGCAATAAAAAACGCATCATTATTATTTAATGATGCGTTTTTGTTTTTTATAAACTACTAATTATTATTTTCCTTCTTCAAGTTTGATGCCTAATTTAGATATTACTGTTTTGGTAAGATCATATTTAGGATCTATAAAGGCTAAACCACTAGTGGTTATAGTAAATACCTGAGAGTACCCTTCTGCTTTAGCAACTTCTTCAAGGGTTTTACCAATTTTTTGATATAACGGTTGTAAAAGTCTGTTTTGTTCAATTTGTACTAATTGAGATCCGTTTTGTCTGAACTTAGCAATATCATTTTCTAGATTAATGATCTCTTCTTGCTTGGTTTTTTTCATAGGTTCAGTCATAGTTGCAACCTTTTCCTGATAATCCTTTACTTTAGCCTGATAATCATCAACCTTAATCTTTAATTCGTCCTCTAATTTTTTGTTGTAAGCTTTTAGGTCTTCCTCAACTTTAGTTAGTTCTGGCATTTTAGAAAGAATAAATTCGCTATCTATCGTACCGGTCTTGGTTTGAGCAGTTAATGAAAAACTTGAGATCAATACCAGAAGTGCTACTATAATTTTCTTCATCTTAATTTCTTGTTTACTGATTTTTAAATTTTTGCAAATATAAAAGGTCTAAATCAATATATGTGCCAAGGCATATTTTTTTTAAAAATTATTCGGTATACAGTTGCCCTCGATGTGGCTTTAATGCGTCTCTTACAGGTTTCATCTCTGAATCTGTTACTATCATAAATGCTATACTATGCATGTCATTTAAGTCCTGATGACCAGTTATGTCCAAAGATAATTTTTCTGAAACAATATATTCTTTTAAGTGAATTTGATGATGTTGTGCAGTTTTACTGGCACTAGGACCTCTAAAATCCCAAATGAGTTTTAATTTTCGTTCCAAAACATATTTTTAAAATGATAATATAATTACAAAACAAACTTAGTTGTTTATGAATAGATTATCAAAGTTTTAAAAATGAATACTATATACATTTTGCTTTCGTTAGTATTACGGCTTGTAAAACCTCTTAATATTGTTATTTTTGTCCATTAAGGGCTTTATTTTTTTAAATCATGCACAGAAAATCACTTTTATTTTTAATAGTAATTACTTTTTTTTCGTCAATTAATGCACAACAACAAGATGTGCTGCTTACTATTGATGATTCACCAGTCTATTCTAAAGAATTCAAAAGAGTATATCTTAAAAATATTGATCTTGTTAAAGATGAGTCACAAAAGGATATTGACGAGTATTTAGAATTATTTATTAATTACAAGTTAAAATTAGAAGAAGCAAAGTCGCAAGGATTGGATAAAAAAGAATCTTATCTTAAGGAGCTGGCAGGATACAAAAAGCAGCTTTCCTCAGGATATCTTACAGATTCTGATGCTTCTGAAGCTTTAGTCAAAGAAGCGTATAACCGATCTCTGGAAAGAGTGAATGCCAGTCATATTCTGATTAATGTAAAACCAAATGCTTCTGAAAAAGATACTTTGGCTGCTTATCAGAAAATAACCGAAGCGCGTAATAAAATTATTAATGGAGAAGACTTTAAAACTGTAGCAAATTTATATAGTGAAGATCCCTCGGTAAAACGAAATGCAGGAGATTTAGGATGGTTCTCAGTATTTAGAATGGTATATCCTTTTGAAGATGCCGCATATAAAACCAAAGTAGGAGATATTTCTGAACCTTTTAGAACGCAATTTGGTTATCATATTCTCAAAGTAAATAATAAAGAAAAAAAGCTTGGCGAAGTTACAGTTGCTCATATTATGGTAGCTATAAATAGCGAAAGAACCGAAAAAGGGGCAGAGGAAAGAGTTAATGAGATTAATCAGCAATTAAAACAAGGAGTATCTTTCGAATCTTTAGCCAAAGAATATAGTGATGATCGTAATACTGCAATTAACGGAGGTAAAATAAATAGATTTGGACAAGGAGCACTAAATTCCTTAGAATTTGAAAAGAACGCATTTGCTCTTAAGAAACCAGGAGAATTGTCTGAACCTGTTAAGACAAATTATGGATGGCATATCATTAAATTATTGGAGAAACACCCTCCAAAGACTTTTGATGAACAAAAAAGTAATTTGACCAAACAAGTGAAGCGTGATAGTAGATCTAAACTAGTTAGCAAATCTTTTATTAATTCACTTAGAAAAAAATATAAGCTAGAGCGTAATATAAAGGCAATTTCATATTTTAAAAAGACTATACCTTCTACGGTTCTTAATGAAAACTGGAATATTCCGGATACTGATAATGTCAAAAAAAATATACTAACGATAGGGAAACAATCGTATACTTATGATGACTTTGCACAATTTTTGAAAGAAAAAGGGGGAAGGGGAAGAAGTTATTCTGATACAGGTATTTTTGTAGAAGAAATGTATAATGATTTTGAAAGTATAAGATTACTGGGGTATTATGAAGAACACTTAGAAGAAGATAATGAGGATTTTGCCAATGTACTTGCAGAATATAGAGATGGACTACTGCTTTTTGATCTTATGGAGTCCAAAATATGGAATGCGGCTAAGACGGATTCGATTGGGTTACAAAAATTCTATGAAGAAAAGAAAAATAATTATGTTCAGGAAGAAACATATAAGGTGTTGAAAGCTTCTTCATCTGATCAGAAAACTGTGAATAAAATCAAAGAATTTCTTTTAGAAGGGAAAACAATAGATGATATAAAAAAAGAAATTAACTTGAATAAGAAGCCATCTGTAATTTTCTCTGAAGAAGAGTTAGTCAAAGGAGAAGATGCACTGCCAAAAGGTATGTTAGTAAAGGTTGGAGAAATAGGTGTTAATCAGGAAAATAATTATAATGTATTAATTCAGATAAAAGAAATACTGCCTTCTAGGATAAAATCTTTTGATGAAACTAAAGGTAAGGTAATTAATGACTTTCAGGAATATTTAGAAAGTAATTGGTTAAAACAGTTAAGAGAAAAATACACTGTAAAAGTGAATAAGAAAATAGTAAAAAGGATCAAAAAAGATATTTCAATATAAATGCGATATATTATACTAGTATTACCACTTTTTATAAGTGTTTCTTGTGCAAAATTTAATAAAAAAACTGCTCAAGAGGCTATTGCGAGAGTAAATGATTTTTATCTATATCAAGAGGATATTAAAGATTTGGTGCCAAAGGGAGCATCAAAAGATGATAGTACCAGTATTGTGAATAATTATATCAATACTTGGGCTACAGAAAGATTATTTATAGATCAAGCGAAACGTAATCTTACAGAAAAAGAGTTAAAAAACTTTGATGAACTTGTAGAAGACTATAAAAATACATTGTATATCAATGCGTATAAAGATGCTGTGATCACCAAATCAATCAATATGGAGATAACAGATCAGGATTTACAAACTTTTTACGAACAAAATAATGAAAATTTTAAGCTTCAAGAGGAGATAGTAAAGTTACGTTACTTACATTTGCCAACCGATTATGGTAACACTGTTGCAACGCAACAGAAATTGATTCGTTTTAATAATGAGGATAAAGAATACTTAGATGGTATAAAGCAGGAGTATATGGCTTACTCATTTAATGACTCAACTTGGGTTTCTTTCGATTTAGTGCTTAATAAAATGCCTATTCTTAAGAAAAGAAAAAGGAATGAGGTATTACAGAATAAAAAATATATTAGACTTCGTGATAGTACAGGGGTTTATATGTTTAGAATTCAGGAAGTATTAAAAAGAAATGAAAAAGCTCCTTTGCAGTATATGAAATCAACGATACGGCAAATTATATTAAATCAGCGTAAGCGAGAATTGATAAAGAATTTAGAAAAGGATATTACAAAAGATGCAATTACAAACAAACAATTTGAGGTCTTCAATTAAAGCCAAAACATTTTTAATGCTACTTTTTGCAGGATGCATAGGTATGCAAATAAATGCACAAGAGATTATTGAAGATGAGAAAAAGGAAGATGTGGCAGAGAATGTAGATGTACAAACTCAGTCTCAGAGAATTAAGATAGATGGAGTAGCAGCTGTGATTGGCGAGCATGTAATTTTGGATAGTGATATAGATATTGCATATCAGCAGTTAATAAGCGAAGGTGTTTCTGCTCAGGATGTTGGTCGTTGTCAATTAGCAGGAAGTTTATTCGAAAATAAATTATATGCGCATCATGCAGTTCAGGATAGTATTATTGTTTCTGATGCAGAAGTTAATGCTATGGTAGATCAGCAATTAAGCTATATGACCAGAGAATTGGGTACATTAGAAAAAGTACTTAAATTCTATAAAAAAGACGATGTTGAAGATTTTAAAAAGGAGCTTTTTGATATCAATAAATCCAATAAGCTTGCAGACAATATGCGTTCTAACATCATTCAAGATGTAGAAGTTACTCCAGAGGAGGTTAGAGAGTTTTTTGATGATATACCAGAGGCAGAAAGACCACTATTTGGTACAGAGTTAGAATTAGCGCAGATTGTTATTGAGCCTAAAATCCCTGAAGAAGAAGAGCAAAAAGTAGTAGATCGACTTAAACAGTTCAGAACTGATATTGTAGAAAACGGAGCAAGTTTTGCTACAAAGGCTGTATTGTATTCTCAGGATCCGGGTTCTAAACCGACTGGGGGTAAATACTCCATTAATAGACAAGCGCCATTTGCAAAAGAATTTAAAGATGTAGCATTTAGTTTACAAGAAGGAGAAGTAAGTGAGCCTTTTAAAACTGATTTTGGATGGCATATTGTAAAAGTAGATAAGATTAGAGGCGAAGAGGTCGATGTAAGACATATATTGTTGGTTCCCGAAGTTACTAGTACGAGTGTTTCACAGGCAAAAAAACTTGTTGATTCTGTAAGAACCAGTATTGTTTCGGGATCTATTGAATTCAAGGAAGCTGCGAGAAAGTTTAGCGATGAGAAAGAAACACGTGAGGATGGGGGGCAATTAATTAACCCTACAACTGGAGATTCTCGTTTTGAACTTACCAAAATAGACCCTATATTGTACGATCAAGTATCCAAATTAAAAACCAATGAAGTGTCACTGGTTATTCCTGATCAGGATCGTCAAGGACGAAAAAAGTATAAATTAATTACGGTACTTAATCGTTTTGATGAGCATATTGCAGATTATGCTAAAGATTATTTGAAAATTCAGGAATTGGCGCTTAGAAAAAAGCAAATTGAGACAATTCGTAAGTGGCAAGAAGAAAAAATTACAGATACTTATATAAAAATTAATGGAGAGTACAGAGACTGTGAGTACAGTGGTAACTGGTTAAAAAAAGAAAAATAGTATGTCAGACGACGTTGCAGCAGTAAAAAAACTGGTAAGCAAACATGCCGAACTCAAAAAAGAAATTGCAAAAGTAATTATAGGTCAGGAAGAAGTAATCGATCAGATACTTCTTTCTATATTTTCAGGAGGACATGCTTTATTAATAGGAGTGCCGGGATTGGCTAAAACCTTAATGGTTAACACAATTTCTCAAGCCCTAGGTTTGGATTTCAAGAGGATTCAGTTTACTCCTGATTTAATGCCTAGTGATATCTTAGGAAGTGAAATTCTGGACGAAACACGTCACTTTAAATTCATTAAGGGACCTGTGTTTTCAAATATTATTCTTGCAGATGAGATTAATCGTACCCCTCCAAAAACACAAGCTGCATTGTTAGAAGCTATGCAAGAAAGAGCGGTTACTGTGGCGGGGCATCATTATAAATTAGATTTGCCTTATTTTGTGCTAGCAACGCAAAATCCAATAGAACAAGAAGGAACATATCCCTTACCAGAAGCTCAATTAGACCGTTTTATGTTTGCTATAGAGCTAAAATATCCTAGTTTTCAGGAAGAAGTAGAAGTAGTTAAAAGAACTACAGGTGATACTTCCGAAAAAATTAATCCACTATTTACGTCTCAGGAGATCATTGATTTTCAGCATTTAATTCGTCGCATACCAGTTGCAGATAATGTGATAGAATATGCAGTAAGTATGGTTGGTAAAACTAGGCCTGACAACGAGAATGCTGCAGAATTGGTCAAAAACTATATTGATTGGGGTGCAGGACCCAGAGCTTCACAAAACCTTATATTAGCAGCTAAAGCTAATGCGGCAATTAAAGGTAAATTCTCACCGGATATAGAAGACGTACAGACTGTAGCAACAGGTATTCTTCGTCATCGTATGATCAAAAACTACAAAGCAGAAGCAGAAGGTGTTAGCATCGAAGATGTTATCAAGAGTTTGTTTTAAGTAAGAAATGTTATAAGTACAATATTGAGCAAAAGATCAGTTATTTAGTTTAGGAGTATAAAATTTAGAAAATTGTATTGTGAAAGGTTCAATTTGTGTCAAGCAGATTAAACCTTTTTCATTTCTTAGAGTCTAATCATTAAATCTAAAAATAATAATAGAAGTTATGATTAAAAAAGTGTTTATATTAATATGTATTATGAGTGCAGGAATTGCATCATTATCCGCACAGACAGAAGAGAGACGTGGACCGAAAAAGGAGTTAAGAAAAGAATTTCATGAGAGTCTTTCTGATACTCAAAAAGAACAATTAGAACAACATAAAACATTGCATAAAGAACAAAAAGCAACTTTTGAAGCTACCTATACAGAAGAGCAATTAGCTATTACTAATGATAAGAGTCTTTCAAAAAAAGAAAAGAAAAAAGCACTAAAAGAAACTTTGTCAGAGGAACAAAAGGCTTTAAGAAGTAAGCATAAAGAAACTATGAAAGCTGAGAAAGATAAGTTTGTTGCTTCTTTAAATGAAAATCAGTTAAAAATGCATGAAGAGCTAAAAAGGCATAGAGGAAAAGGTAAAAGGCATAAAAGAAGAAAATCAGAAGATTAAATCTTATTAATGGATTAATGAAAAGTGGAGTCTAACAGGCTTCACTTTTTTGTTTTATGCTAAAATTTGACATTTTTTAGTGGTATTTAGAATAGTTTACTATAACGTTTTCGTAAAATTATAAATCAACTGTCATTTTCTTTTCAATTTTTTTAATGATTTCATAGTTTTCATAAATAGAATTTATGAATTTGAGGAAATGTAAGTGCTGTTTTTTTGAAAAATGTAAAAAGAAGCTATTAGAAGTATTCATTTAATAAAATCCTTTAAAAAGCTTATTTTTGTTGGACTTTTCAAAATATAAAACACAAATATATGGTATTCGATATCGATATGATAAAAAAGGGTGTGTGCCTAGGTTGACGATCGAGTAGATGCTGTTATTAAAGCGACTGGATATCATTTAAAGTTAATAGAGAAAATTTTATGTTCACACTTTTGAGAAGTTAAAACTAAGTAAGGATGTAAGGAATATGTTGATTTCAATAAAGATCTTATAGTTAACCATCATACAATTATATAAATGGAGTTATTGTATTGTAATGTATGGCGTCAAGAAAAAAAGAAATTTATGGGTTATTTATATACTTACATTTAACATTAAAAGAATTCTATTATATATTATATGAGCATTTATAACAATTACATCAAGGAAATTGAAGAAAGAAAATCTCAAGGGTTACACCCTAAACCAATTGATGGAGCTGAGTTATTAAGCGAAATTATTTCGCAAATTAAAGATAAAGATAACGCACATCGAGAAGATTCTCTTAACTTTTTTATTTATAATGTTTTACCAGGTACAACAAGCGCTGCCGGTATAAAAGCTAAATTTTTAAAAGAAATTATTCTTGGTGATTTTGTTGTTGAAGAAATTACACCAGCCTTTGCATTTGAACAATTATCTCACATGAAAGGCGGCCCTTCGGTAAAAGTATTATTAGATTTAGCTTTAGGAAATGATGAAGCTATTGCACAAGAAGCTGCTAAAGTTCTGAAAACACAAGTTTTCTTGTATGAAGCAGATACTGAGCAGTTAGAAAAAGCATACAAAGCGGGGAATCCTATAGCTAAAGAATTATTAGAAAGTTATGCAAAGGCTGAGTTCTTTACTTCTTTACCAGAAGTTGATGAAGAAATAGAAATAGTAACATATGTAGCTGGTGTAGGTGATATTTCTACAGATTTATTATCTCCAGGAGCAGATGCACACTCTAGATCAGATCGTGAATTACATGGGCAATGTATGTTTGAGCATAATAAGGAAATGCAACAAGAACTATTGGCTTTAAAAGAAAAACACCCTGATAAGCGTGTGATGTTGGTAGCTGAAAAAGGGACTATGGGAGTTGGTTCTTCAAGAATGTCTGGAGTAAACAATGTAGCGTTATGGACAGGTATTTCTTCTAGCCCATATGTGCCATTTATTAATATTGCTCCAGTAATTGCAGGTACTAATGGGATTGCTCCGATTTTCTTAACTACGGTTGGGGTAACTGGTGGTATTGGTATCGATTTAAAAAACTGGGTAAAGCAAAAAGATGCTGATGGTAATACGATTGTAGATGAAGATGGTGAACCTATACTGAAAGAAGTATACTCTGTAGCTACTGGTACAGTACTTACTATAAATACAAAGACAAAGAAATTATATAACGGAGACAAAGAATTAAAAGATATTTCTACAGCATTAACTCCACAAAAAATGGAGTTTATAAAAGCTGGTGGTTCTTATGCAGTTGTTTTTGGTAAAAAACTACAAACTATAGCGTGTAAAATTTTAGGAATAGATATTCCTCAAGTATATGCTACTTCAAAAGAGATTTCTATTGAAGGGCAGGGATTAACAGCAGTAGAAAAAATATTTAATAAAAATGCAGTAGGAACTACGCCAGGAAAAACATTACACGCAGGTTCTAATGTTCGTGTTGAGGTAAATATTGTAGGCTCTCAAGATACTACAGGATTAATGACTTCTCAAGAATTAGAGATGATGGCTGCAACAGTTATTTCTCCAATTGTTGATGCGGGTTATCAATCAGGTTGTCATACAGCTTCAGTATGGGATGATAAATCTAAAGCTAATATCCCAAGGTTAATGAGCTTTATGAATGACTTTGGATTAATTACAGCTCGTGATCCTAAAGGGCAATACCATGCGATGACAGATGTAATTCATAAGGTATTAAATGATATTACAGTAGGTGATTGGGATATTATTATTGGTGGGGATTCACACACTCGTATGTCAAAAGGAGTTGCTTTTGGAGCAGATTCAGGAACAGTTGCCTTAGCTTTAGCAACAGGTGAGGCTACAATGCCAATTCCACAATCTGTAAAAGTAACTTTTAAAGGAGATATGAAAAGTTACATGGACTTCCGTGATGTAGTTCATGCAACACAACAACAAATGTTAAAGCAATTTGGTGGAGAAAATGTATTCCAAGGTAGAATCATTGAGGTGCATATTGGCACGTTAACTTCTGATCAAGCATTCACATTTACAGATTGGACTGCAGAGATGAAAGCGAAAGCTTCAATCTGTATTTCAGAAGATGAAACATTAATCGAATCCTTAGAAATAGCTAGAGATCGTATCCATATTATGATTGAAAAAGGGATGGATAACGAAAAGCAAATGCTACAAGGTTTAGTAGATAAAGCAAATACTAGAATTCAAGAGCTTAAAACTGGTATAAAATCAGCTTTAAAACCTGATGCTGACGCTAAATACTATGCCGAGGTAGTTATTGATTTAGATGAGATTGCAGAGCCTATGATAGCGGATCCAGATGTGAACAATGAGGATGTTTCTAAGCGTTATACACACGATACCATCAGACCTTTATCATATTATGGAGGTACTAAGAAAGTCGATTTAGGATTTGTAGGATCTTGTATGGTTCACAAAGGGGATATGAAAATTTTGGCTCAAATGCTAAAGAACATAGAGGCGCAAGAAGGTAAAGTTGAGTTTAATGCTCCATTAGTAGTTGCTCCTCCAACATATAATATTGTTGATGAGTTAAAAGCTGAAGGCGATTGGGAAGTGTTACAAAAATACTCGGGCTTTGAGTTCGATGATAGCGCACCAAAAGGTTTAGCACGTACTAAATATGAAAATATGCTTTATTTAGAGCGTCCAGGATGTAACTTATGTATGGGTAACCAAGAAAAAGCAGAGCCTGGAGATACGGTAATGGCAACTTCTACTCGTTTATTCCAAGGAAGAGTTGTAAAAGATTCTGGTGAGAAAAAAGGAGAGTCTTTGTTATCATCTACGCCAGTAGTAGTTTTGTCCACAATTTTAGGAAGAACTCCTACGATGGAAGAGTATGAAGCTGCAGTTGATGGTATTGTATTAACTAAATTTAAACCATCTCAAAAACAATTAGTTATATAATCGAAGGTTTATCATAATAATTTAAAAGCCTTAGTATTTGTTATACTAAGGCTTTTTTGTGTATTAATAAGTGGTATTTCGGTTTTTGTAATAGACTTTCTATCAAGCAATAGTTTGTTTAGTTAATCGGGTTTAAAATTACTCTCTTTTATTTAGTTTTTGTGATAACTATTTTGGTTTTTGAAATGTTCATTATTGGGGTAACATACTTTTTTTTATAATCATTCTATATTCTTTATATCCTTTTCGTAGTCACTCTATATTTTGTATCTTGAAGTTCTTAAATAAAATAACAGAAATATATACAAGTCTTATGGCATTCGATATCGATATGATAAAAAAGGTGTATGCTCAGGTTGCAGAACGAGTAGATGCCGCACGAGGAGTAACCGGAAAACCTTTAACACTATCAGAGAAAATTTTGTACTCACATCTTTGGGACGTTAAGACAAAAAAAGCGTTTACCAGAGGAAAAGATTATGTTGATTTTGCTCCAGACCGTATCGCGTGTCAAGATGCAACGGCTCAGATGGCATTATTGCAATTTATGCAAGCAGGAAAAAAGAAGGTTGCTGTACCAACTACAGTGCACTGTGATCACTTGATCCAAGCCAAAGTTGGTGCAGATAAGGATTTGCAATCTGCTATGAATACTAGTAGCGAAGTGTTTAATTTTTTAGAATCAGTATCTGATAAGTATGGAATTGGATTCTGGAAACCTGGAGCCGGAATTATACATCAAGTAGTACTCGAAAATTATGCATTTCCTGGAGGTATGATGATCGGCACGGATTCTCATACAGTAAATGCCGGAGGATTAGGAATGGTGGCAATTGGTGTTGGTGGAGCTGATGCTGTAGATGTAATGGCAGGAATGCCTTGGGAGTTGAAGTTTCCTAAATTAATAGGTGTAAAATTAACGGGTAAACTTTCTGGTTGGACAGCACCAAAAGATGTGATTTTAAAAGTGGCCGAGATTCTTACTGTAAAAGGTGGAACTGACGCTATTGTAGAATATTTTGGTCCGGGAGCGACGTCAATGTCTTGTACTGGAAAAGGAACCATTTGTAATATGGGAGCCGAAATTGGTGCTACAACATCTACATTTGGTTACGACGAATCCATGGAACGTTATTTGCGTGCCACAGAAAGAGCTGAAGTAGCTGATGCTGCTAATAAAGTAAAAGAGCATTTAACGGCAGATCCAGAAGTATATGCAAATCCTGAGCAATATTTTGATCAAGTTATAGAAATTAATCTGTCGGAATTAGGGCCCTTATTAAATGGGCCGTTTACTCCAGATTTATCAACAGAAGTTGGTATAGCAATGACAGATAAAGCAAAAGCTAATGATTGGCCATTGCAGGTAGAATGGGGATTGATTGGTTCTTGTACCAATTCTTCATATGAAGATTTATCACGTGCCTCTTCTATCGCGCAACAAGCGTTGGATAAAGGTTTAAAAATGAAATCAGAATTAGGAATTAATCCTGGTTCTGAACAAGTAAGATATACAGCTGAGAGGGACGGTATTCTTGGAATATTTGAAAAACTAGATGCTAAAATTTTTACAAATGCATGTGGACCGTGTATCGGACAATGGGCAAGATATAGTGACCCTAAAAATGCCCCTAAGAATAGTATCGTTCACTCTTTTAATAGAAACTTTGCGAAACGTGCAGATGGAAATCCTAATACGCATGCTTTTGTAGCATCACCGGAGTTAACGGCAGCAATTGCTGTTTCCGGGCGATTGGATTTTAATCCGTTAACAGATAAGTTGCTTAATGAAGATGGACAAGAAGTAATGTTTGATGAACCAACTGGATGGGAATTACCTCCCAAAGGGTTTGAGGTTGAAGACGCAGGATATCTGGCACCTCAAGAAGATGGTTCAAATGTTGAAGTCAAGGTCAGTCCTACTTCGGAAAGACTGCAATTATTAACTCCTTTTGAACCAATAGGAAATGAAATTAAAGGAGCTAAATTATTGATAAAAGCTTTTGGTAAATGTACCACAGATCATATTTCTATGGCAGGACCTTGGTTACGTTATAGAGGACATTTAGATAATATTTCTAATAACTGTCTGATTGGAGCGGTAAATGCTTACAATAAGAAAACCAACTTTGTGAAAAATCAGTTGAATGGTGAGTATGATGGGGTTCCTAATGTACAAAGAGCTTATAAAGCTGCAGGAGTTCCTACGATAGTTGTGGGGGATCATAACTATGGAGAAGGATCTTCTCGTGAGCACGCTGCAATGGAGCCAAGACACTTAGGTGTTGTTGCGGTAATTGTAAAATCGTTTGCCCGTATTCACGAAACAAACCTTAAAAAACAAGGTATGTTAGGGCTTACGTTTGTAAACGAAGCGGATTATGATAAAATCCAGGAAGATGATACTATCAACTTCTTAGACTTAGATGCTTTTGCACCAGGAAAAACTTTAAATATAGAGTTTGTTCATGCAGATGGTTCTAAAGATGTGATCGAAGTAAATCATACTTATAACGATTCACAAATAGAATGGTTTAAAGAAGGTTCTGCTTTGAATTTAATTAAAAAGCAAAACGCTTAAATTTTAAATAATATAAAATTATATTGAAAACTCCCGAAGATGATTCTTCGGGAGTTTTTGTTTTATAAAGAGTTGTAATTTTGTAATTTTGCGTATATGGTACGCCAAAATATTAAAGTAGCGGTAGATGCAGTAGTCTTTGGGTATAAAGATAAAGCATTGCATGTACTTTTAATTAAAAGAGATGTAGACCCCTTTAAGGATTCGTGGGCTTTACCCGGTGGTTTGGTTTTAGAAGATGAAAGCCTGGAAAATGCTGTAGAACGTGAACTTAAAGAAGAGACGAACGTTACCGTAGATTATTTAGAACAACTATACTCTTTTGGAAAACCTGATAGGGATCCTAGAAATCGAGTGGTAAGTGTTACCTATTTTTGTCTTGTAAAACCAGAACATCATAATATAAAAGCAGATACCGATGCAAGTGATGTAGCTTGGTTTGATATCAATGACCTTCCTGAGTTGGCTTTTGATCATGCTACCATATTGGATATGGCCAAAAAACGACTACGTAATAAATTGACCTATGAACCTATAGGTTTTGATTTACTTGCTGATAAGTTTTTATTCTCTGATTTAGAGAAATTATATATGACTATTCTGGATAAGCAAATCGATCGTAGAAATTTTAGAAAGAAGATTCTAAGTTTTGGTATCTTAGAAGAACTAGAAGAAAAAATATCAGAAGGAAGAGGGAGACCTGCAAACCTCTTTAAATTCAACCAGAAACAATACTTCCAGCTTAAAGAAGAGGGCTTTCTTTTTGATATAAAGTAAGCTCTTACTTTAAAAGTAATCATTGCCAAAATAAAGGTTCCTTCCCTTGCAAGGGAAGGTGGATTTTCTAAAATAATTTTGTTTTAGAAAAGACAGAAGGGTTGAGTAATTCTGTTGATTCAAAGCTTATCAAACATTTTTATTGTATTTTTTACGCAAAATATTTTGTTGATATAAGGATCTCTTTTATATTTGCGTAAAAATAACACAATTATGCAGTATTTACATTTAGATCCATCATTTACTCCTTTCGGTACATCTATAGCGTTTACTTCTTTTGTTTTTAATGGAGGAGAACCCCATATTAAGATCTCGGAGGAATCTATTGGAAACGAAGTAATCATAACACATCGATTGAATTCATTTAATGATGTTGGTTTGTTGTTAGTTGCTACAGATGCATTACGTAGAATGGATGTGAAATTAATTAATGTACTCATTCCATATTTTCCGGCAGCTAGACAAGATCGTGTGATGGTATCTGGAGAATCGTTAAGTGTAAAAGTCTATGCAGATATTATAAATGCGCAAAATTATAATCTGGTAACAGTTTTTGATCCACATTCTGAGGTGACTCCAGCGTTGTTAAATAATGTAAAGGTGATCCAGAATTATGAATTCGTAAGACAATGTTTGGATTATATTAAAGAAGATGTTGTGTTGATATCTCCTGATGGAGGTGCTTTAAAGAAGATTTATAAAGTATCTGAGTATTTAGGTGGAATAGAAGTGATAGAATGCTCTAAAAAAAGAGATGTAAAAACAGGAAAGCTTTCTGGATTTAGAGTATATGAAGAAGATCTGAAAGGAAAACATTGTGTAATTGTAGATGATATTTGTGATGGAGGAGGAACATTTTTAGGACTAGCAACCGCATTAAAAGAAAAAAAAGCTGGAAAATTAAGTTTAATTGTAAGTCACGGAATTTTCAGCAAAGGTTTTGAAACATTAAATAAGTCTTTTAACACTGTCTTTACGACGAATTCTTTTAGAGATATAGAAGAGGAAAAAGTGGTGCAGTTTTCCTGCATATAGATTTTTTGAACGTCCTACTGAAATTTCAACGTAAAAAATGAAACTATGAATCTAATAACAGCACCATCAAAAATAGAACTAAATAAAAACCTAAGTATTTTTCTAGCCGGAAGCATAGAAGTTGGTGTTGCAGAAAGGTGGCAGGATAAAGTAATAAAAGAATTATTAGAAGAAAATGTAACGGTACTAAACCCTAGAAGACCAAGTTGGGATGCTAGTTGGAAACAAGAAATAGACAATCCGGTTTTTAAAGAGCAGGTAAGTTGGGAGTTAGAAGCTTTAGAACAGTCTGATATGATTGTGATGTACTTTGATAAAAATACGAAGTCACCCATTACATTATTAGAATTAGGGTTGTTTGCTAGAAGCGGTAAGTTAATCGTTTGTTGTCCCGATGGATTCTGGAGAAAAGGGAATGTGGATGTTGTTTGTGATCGATATGTAGTACAACAGGTGACTGGATTACGGGAATTGATTAATGAAGTAAAGAAAAAATTGAAATGAAATACACATTACAAAACATACAAGAACAATTCAACAGAGGAAAAAGCCTAAAGTATCTCTTTTTCTGGGGACATACACCTAATAAAGATGGAAGTATTGGTAAAAGCTGTTTTAGTCAATGGTGGAGTCAGCCTTTCGAAGTAGAAGATGTTATGTATAAAACAGCAGAACACTGGATGATGGCCGGAAAAGCAAAATTATTTGAGGACGTTGCCATGTTGAATGAGATCATTGAATGTAATCATCCTATGGAAGCTAAACAATTAGGTAGAAAAGTAAAGAACTTTGATCCTAAGATATGGGACGCTCATAAATATGAGATTGTAAAACAAGGAAACTATTATAAGTTCTCCCAAGATGAAGAACTTGCAGCGTTTTTATTGAATACCAAGAAAAGAGTTATTGTAGAAGCAAGTCCACGAGATCGTATATGGGGAATTGGAATGGGACAAGCAAATGAAAAAGCACAAAACCCGAATTTGTGGAGAGGACGGAACCTACTGGGTTTTGCACTGATGGAAGTGAGGGATATGCTAAGTCCATAATGGACAATTTTAAAATTAGTAAAAATGCAAAAGACATTACGTAAAATAACAGCCAAAGAAACACTTGAGATAACAGAACAAGGGTTTTATATAAATACCAAAGAAGAAAGAATAGATATTTCTGAAATTCAGAAGGCTGCGGTCTCAGGGACAAAGTTTTATGATACTAAAGAATTAGATGATTTACTTGATAAAACGAATATAAATAGTAATAATGAAACTTCTTTTGAAGTAGTGGAAGAAACAACAATCAGCAGTATTCAAAGACTCACGTCTTTAGGATTCTTAAATCCTATGTGTTTAAACTTTGCTTCTGCTAAGAATCCTGGAGGAGGTTTTTTTAATGGAGCACAAGCGCAAGAGGAAAGTATAGCCAGGTCTTCAGGATTATATCCATGTCAACTATCGGCAATAGAGTTTTATGAAACGCATAAAGCAATGAAATCTTGCACATATACAGATGGTATGATTTATAGTCCTAAAGTTCTTGTAATCCGAAAAGATAGTGGGGAATTTTTGACATACCCATTCTTAGTTCAATAATTACTGCTGCAGCTGTTAATACTGGGGTAGTGAAGAGGTTTGAAGAAGAGAGAATTGGTGATATACCGAATATAATGAAGAAAAGAATCGATAAATTATTGATGTTATCCGCAAGTCAAGACCATAAGACATTGATTTTAGGAGCTTGGGGATGTGGTGTGTTTCAGAATGATCCTAAAATGATTGCAGGATTGTTTTCTGAATTATTAAAAGAAAAATATGAAGGAGTATTCGAAAAAGTAGTGTTCGCGATTTATGCAAAAAACAAAAGGTTTATCGAAGCTTTTCAGAAAGAGTTTGAAGCATGATTCAGGAAATAAGAGCAGATTATAATCGAGAGACAATTACCGTATATCAAGCATATGGTAAATCTATTGCATTACCTGCAATCAAAAATAATAGATTCGAATCCCCCTTTTCATTTAATCGAATGACTTGGATCAAACCCTCCTATCTATGGTTGATGGAACGAAGTAATTGGGGGACAAAATCTAATCAAGAATACATTCTAGTTGTAAAAATAAAGAGAGCCAGTTGGGAAAAGGCTTTGTCTTTAGGTGTTCTTACAGATCCTGATAAAGCTATTTATAAGAGTGGGGCCTCTTGGAATAAAGAATTTCAAAATGCAAAGGTCCATATCCAATGGGATCCAGAAAGAACTTTGAAAGGAGCTAAGATGAAAATACGATCTATACAGGTTGGAATTGGTAGAGATTTGATTAAAGAATATAATGAGGAGTGGATACAAGAAATAACTGATTTGACTCCATTGACAAAAAAAATTAGATTATTACTAAAACAAGGAAAGTATAAAGAAGCCAAAAGATTAGTACCTAACGAAAAGATATATGAAGTTTCTGATGATATAAAACAAAGAATCGGAATTAGGTAATAGAGTTCAAAATGTAATTAGAGATGAAAATGAAAGAAGTGAAATACGCGGCACTATTTGGAGGATCTGGTAAGAATCGAGAAAGTAAAGAGTATAAAGAAACCTTATTAATTGGTTCCTTCTTAGCTGAAAAAGGGTATGCAGTTAAAAACGGAGGGTACGGAGGAATGATGGAAGCTGTTTCTAAAGGAATTACCGATGAAGGAGGAAAGGCTGTTGGAGTTACTTGTAAACAAGTAGGGCCAGAAAAAGGAAATGATTTTCTAACTGAAACCATTGTGACAGAAACCCTTTATCAGCGATTAGAAATATTAATTGATAATACAGATCTTTTTATTGTTCAAAAAGGAGGTATTGGAACATTGTCAGAAGTGTTTTTAACATTAGATATTATTAGAAAAGAGTCAAAAGTTAATAGACCTAAAATATTTTTAATTGGTGATTTTTGGAATGAAATTATAAACTCATTAAAATTAAATATTATACCTGAATGTGAACATGATCTTTTTACGGTGCTTTCGGATTATGAAGAATTAAAAAGAATAATAAGTAGAACTGGTAAATCGAGTTAAAGTGTCATGCTGAGCCCTTCGATAAACTCAGGACAGGCATTGTCGAAGTAAATTTATAGAAGAATTACTCTCAGACGGGAGCAGATTGACAAAAAGAAAAACAATGAAAACAAATACAAAACAAATAAGTAAATTTCTAAGCCTTATCCTTAGACACAATCCGGGTAAGATTGGACTAGAGCTGGATGAAAATGGCTGGGCAAATGTAGGCGAATTAATAAACAAGGCGAATACACAGCGTAAGCAATTAAATATAGATATCTTAAAAGAAGTTGTTGAAACAAATGATAAAAAACGTTTTGCATTCAATGAAGATGAAACAAAGATCAGAGCAAATCAAGGCCATTCTATACAAGTTGATTTGGAGTACACACCTATAAAGCCACCAGAATTTTTATATCATGGAACAGTAGGTAAGTTTAGAGAAGATATTAAAAGAAATGGTTTACTAAAAATGAATCGACATCACGTACATCTTAGTGAGGAAAGAGAAACAGCTATGCGAGTAGGTTCCGGAAGAGGGGTTCCAATAATATTAACGGTTAGATCCGGAGATATGTATCGAAAGGGTATTGAGTTTTATCAATCAGATAACGGAGTTTGGTTAACAGACATGGTTGCTCCAGAATATATTGAGTTTAAAGCTTGAAATAATAGACCTGTCAGGTTTTAAAAACCTGACAGGTCTGAAAGAAATGGTTATGAGAATACTAGTAATTGGAGATATACACGGAGGATATAAAGCACTGATACAAGTTTTGGACAGGGCTAAAGTAACAGCAGAAGATACTTTAATTTTCTTAGGAGATTATGTTGATGGATGGAGTGAATCTGCAGAAACTATTCAGAAACTTATTGAATTATCAGAAACTAATTCCTGTGTCTTTATAAGAGGGAATCACGATTTGTGGTGCGGTTTATGGTTGGATAAAGGGGCAACCAATCCAGTTTGGTTAGCGCACGGAGGAAAAGAAACAATTGATAGTTATATTCAATCTGGCTTGCTTACGAATGATTCACATCGACAGTTTTTTAATGAACTTCAGAATTATTATATAGATACAGAAAACAGGCTTTTTGTTCACGCTGGATTTACATCTATGCATGGAGTAGGGAAGGAAGAATATGAGTCTAATTATTTCTGGGACAGAACCTTATGGGAAGCAGCTTTACTGGCAGATAAAGTAGAAGAAAAAAACCTAGCAGATATGCTTACTTCTCCAAAACGATTCAATCATTACCAAGAAATTTATATAGGGCATACACCTACTACGGATTATAAAAAGTATACCCCAATAAAAGCATATAACCTTTGGAACGTAGATACAGGTGCTGCTTTTACCGGAAAACTCACCATATTAGATGTCAATACCAAAGAACTTTGGCAAAGTGATCCACTACCTTCTTTGTATCCTGATGAAAAAGGCCGAAATTAGTGCGCCCTGTTTTAGCTGAAAACAAAGTGTTTTTTGTGAAAAATAGTATCGATTTTTATCTTCTAAAATTCTATATATGATTGCTGTCAAATTTCCTTTAGGATATAAAACTAAAAGTAGCGTCAGAGTTACTCTTCTTTTAATATGCTGTATCGTTTTATCTAATCTTGTAAATTCTCAAAATATGGATGACTTCATTGAATACGATTCCTTTATTATTGTCGAAAAACCCCAAAAAACATATAAAGGTTTTTATAATAATGGCAAACCATATAATGGTTATTTCTCAAAAGGTAATAGTGAGTTCCCCAGAGTAGATTATTATGAGAATGGAGAAGCAAAATTTCAATATTCTTTGGATGTCTATCAAATGGCATTAGGAGCTGAAGCTACTGAAAAAGAAGGTTTCCAGGAGGAAGAAGGGGAGGTGATGAATGAAGAACAATATGAAGCTTATACGAAAGATTTGTATAAACCAAAATTAAACATCAAATCGGTTTATAAGAATGATAAAATAATAGATGGATATGAGTATGAAGAAGTACCTTCGGGTATATTCTCTAAGAAAGTAGTGAACCAAAAAATTGCAGAATTGTATATAGATGTATTTGCAATGCACTATTATCAGCGAACTTCTATGATTCAGCAAGGAGATAGTATTATCATAGGGTCACCAACCTTAGCTGCGGCAGGAGAGAAGCTGGAAATACAATTATTTAGAGAGAACAATAGTTGGATTACTTCTTATAATATAAATGGAGAGAATATAGGATCAAAATATTATATAAAAGGAAATGTTGATAATCTACCGGCAAATAGCACCATATTTATATATGATCAAAATGATCAAACATATGGTTATGGAACCACTGGTTTTCGGGAACATTCGGGCAAGTTAGATTTGGTAGATATTCAGAAAATGTATTTTGAGAACCCAGAAATTTTTTCTCATAAGGATATACATTCTTTTTTTAACGATTTTATGGTGGCTTTAATTAATGAAATGCAAAAAGGGGAGAAACAACGTCCAAAAGATCCTGAAGTTTTTAGAGGATATGTAGTCACGGGAGACAAGGGAAAAGTAATAGAGGGTATACGGTTCTTTGCGAAAGAAGGGAAGACCAACTACATAGAATACAAGGAAGCTTCAGAAGTTAAAAAGGCAAAGGTAGATCTTAGTGGTTTTCAAAAAGTATTTAAAGAATACATGAATCGCAAGTATGAAAACTAGCATGTTTCCTGCCAATTTTTGAAATAATCCAAAAGAAAATTCTTTCAAAATTTTATCAGTTTAAAAATAAAAACTATATTTGCGTATAATTAACGCAAAATAATATAAGCTATGAATCCACTACTATTAACAGACGGTTATAAATTAGGACATAGAGAACAATATCCAGATGGTACCACTTTAGTGTATTCTAACTGGACTCCCAGAAAAAGTAGAATAGAAGGAATTGATAATGTAGTATTTTTTGGGTTGCAGTATTTTATTAAGGAATATCTTATTAAGCAATTTGATGAACATTTTTTTAATGCCCCAAAAGAACAGGTGGTTTCAGAATATAAAAAGTATGTTGATCATTATTTAGGCATTGATTATGATATTACTCATATAGAACAGCTTCATGATTTAGGATTTTTGCCAATAGAAATTAAAGCATTAGCAGAGGGTACAGAGGTTCCGATTCGAGTGCCAATGTTTACGCTGGTCAACACCAAACCTGAGTTCTTTTGGCTCACAAATTATCTGGAAACCTTATTGTCTAATATTATTTGGCAACCTTGTACTTCTGCTACTATTGCTAAACAATATCAGAAGATATTAATGGCTTTTGCTTCAGAAACTGATAGAGATAATACTGGTTTTATAACTTGGCAAGGTCATGACTTTTCTATGCGGGGTATGTCTGGAACAGAATCTTCTATTCTCAGTGGTATGGGACACGCCTTGTCTTTTTCCGGTAGTGATACGCTTCCAGTCGCTAAGGCTTTTGAAACGTATTATAATGCAGATGTGACCAAAGAATTAGTAATTGGTAGTGTTAATGCAACGGAGCACAGTGTGATGTGTGCTGGTAGTAAAGATGATGAGATTGGTACATTTAGAAGATTATTAGAAACTTACCCGACAGGAATTTTATCAGTAGTGTCTGATACCTGGGATCTCTGGAAAGTACTTACAGAATATCTTCCTAAGTTAAAAAATGAAATTCTAGAAAGAGAAGGTAAGCTAGTCATTAGACCGGATTCTGGAGATCCCGTAGATATCATATGTGGTTGTGAAGATGAAAATCCTATAATCGCCAAAGGCGTGATCGAATTACTTTGGGATGAATTCGGAGGAACAATAAATGAACAAGGATATAAGGTACTAAATCCAAAAATTGGAGCTATTTATGGTGATAGTATTACTATAGATAGAGCTACACAAATATGTGAGCGATTAAAACAAAAGGGATTTGCTTCTACCAATGTAGTATTGGGAATTGGAAGCTTTACATATCAATATAATACTCGGGATACCTTTGGTTTTGCTATGAAAGCAACATATGTAGAAGTTAATGGCGAAGGAAGAGAAATTTTCAAGGATCCAGTTACAGACGATGGAACCAAAAAGTCCGCAAAAGGTTTGATTCATATATATGAAGAAGAGGGAGAAGTAAGGTTTAAAGATCAAGTAACTAAACAGGAAGAAGATCTTGGATTGCTAAAAACCGTTTTTAAAGATGGAAAACTTTTGTCCAATGATAGTTTATCAACGATTCGAGATAGAATTATTTAATAGGTCATTGCATTAAAATACCTCATAACTCCCGAAGATAATTCTTTGGGAGTTTTTTGTGTTTTACTGTAAGGTTGTTGAAATTTTTACGACAAGAACTCATAACTAACATCTTAAAACACAATCATCATGGGTTCAATATGGTTTTTTGAGGATGCCAACCTGTTTAAAGTGTTGTGTCCTCATAAATTTAAAAAGTACAAGAAGGATCATGATTTTGATGCCTACAAGAAAAATGACTATATCTATTTTGAGGAAGACTCAGCCAACAAAGTCTATCTGATAGAGCACGGTAAGGTCAAGATAGGATATTATTCTGAAGAAGGACAAGAAGTAGTAAAAGCTATTTTAACTAGAGGTGAGATTTTTGGGGAAAAAGCAATACTAGGTGAAAACAAAAGAAGTGAATTTGCCCAATCTTTAGATAATACTACTTCCATTTGTCCGATCGGAGTGCAGACAATGCACGAATTGATGCGAGATAATCAAACCTTTAGCCTTAAGGTGTACAAATTTATAGGCTTGCGTTTTAAACGATTAGAAAGAAGGTTGCAATTACTTCTTTTTAAAGATACTAAAACCAGGTTGTTAGAATTTTTGGATGAACTAAAAGAAGACTATGGCTATTGCTGTCCCGAAACAGGGGATACCGTTATTCAGCATCCGTATACCCAAAAGGATATAGCTAATTTGATAGGATCTTCGAGGCCTACCCTCAATATCTTAATGAATGAACTCAAAGAATCAAATGTTATTGACTTCAATAGGAAAGAAATTCGATTTAAAAATGTTGCTTAATAAGGTCAATGTTAGTTAGCTAACATTTTATAATGTTTTATGTGGATATTTTTATCCTGTAATAATAATCATAAAACAAAAAGCAATGTTTAAAAAATTAATTATAGGGGTTTTAGCAATAGGATTTGTTGCAACCTCTTGTAGCGATGATGATGATACACCTGTATTACCTGTAATACCTAATGCAGGAACTATTTCAGGAGGACCATTTAGTTTTGATGTAGATGGAGAACCTGATATGGTTTCCGGAATTACATTAAACAGCGCCGGTGCTATTGGGAGTAATAGTACCTGGGTAATTACTGATGATTCTGATAATATCTTGGGGCGCCCTGGAACTTTAGAAATGGTAGAAGGTGTAAATTTCGATGATGCAGGACCGGGTAACTGTTTTATTTGGTATGCACGCTTTGAAGATGATTCTAATATCACAACAGCAGCTACTGTAGGCGAAATTACAGGAAGATTTGATTTATCTAACTCTATTGAAGTGGTTAGAAATCAAGTAACCAATGCAGGTAAAATTTCTGGAGGACCTTTCAGTTTTGATGTAGATGGAACACCGGATATGGTAAGCGGTATCATGCTAGATGATACCAATGCCTTTGGTACCAACAGTACTTGGGTGATTACAGACGAAATGGATAATATTTTAGGACGTCCGGGAACTTTAGAAATGGTAGAGGGTGTTGATTTTAATGCAGCTGGACCGGGAACTTGTTTTATCTGGTATGCTCGTTACGAAGACGATTCTAATATAGCAACTGCTGCCACAGTAGGTGACATTACAGGAACATTTGATTTATCTAATTCTATTGAAGTAGTTCGAAACTGTAATGCCAATGCAGGAATGATATCTGGTGGGACTAATAATGAGTTTGTTTTTACTGTTGATGGAACACCAGACATGGTAAGTGGGATCACATTAAGCGGTGATGCTTCAGGAACAAATAGAACTTGGGTAATAACTGATGACCAGGGTGAAATACTTGGGTTACCAGGTACGCTGGAAATGGTGCAAGGAATAGACTTTGACGATACTGGCGTTGGAGTTTGTTTGATTTGGTATCTGCGTTTTGAAGATGGATTAGAAGGTGCAGAAGTAGGAATGAATGCTAATGATCTAAAAGGGTGTTTTAGTCTTTCTAACTCAATTAAAGTAACTCGTAATGCACCTTAATAAAAAATATAAGAATACATTTTGAACTTAATACCTTCTTTAGCCGGAGAGTATAATAAAAATAGTTCATTGTTGTTTTTTTGTTAGTTTAAAGCGCGATCATTGATTGCGCTTTATTAATTTATATAAATTTGTAAGCTGATGAGAATTTTGAGACAGAATTAATATTGATTTAAAATAAACATGCATGAAGTTCAATAAAAAGAACATTTCTAACTTACTTTTTGTAATTCTTTTAATACTTTTTTTCATACCCAATACAAGAGGGATGATGCAGATTTTTTTAACCAGAATATTTTCTTTTAGTCCGGGTATAGTAGAAGTTGATGAAAGAACCCAAGTGGCAAGTTATGATTGGAAACTTCATGGAGTCAATACAGAGTCTATGAATTTTGATACTGCACAAGGAAAAGTTGTTGTACTAAATTATTGGGCTACCTGGTGTCCGCCTTGTATTGCAGAGATGCCTTCGCTTCAGAAACTATATAATGATTATAAGGATAAGGTTGTTTTCGTTTTTCTTACAGAAGATGATGACCCTGAACTGAATAAGTTTATGAACGATAAAAACTATTATTATCCAATATATAGATCTTTATCTGCGCATCCCAAACCTTTTCAGCATAAACCTATTCCGGGAACATATGTTATAGATAAAAAAGGAAATATTGTTATTCATAAAGTTGGGGCTGCAAATTGGAATAGTGATAAAGTAAGAGAAACCTTAGACCAGCTTCTGGCAGAATAATTGTTAAAACTTTACTGTTTAAAATACTTAAAAGGAACAAACAACATCCCAAAACATTCTCCTTTACTTTTGTCTAAATGTTTATGATGAATTTTGTGAGCTCTTCTCACGCCTTTGGCATACCAATGATTTACATTTCTGAATAATTTAAATCGTTGATGTATAAAAATGTCATGAACTATAAAATAAGCAATTCCGTATGCCAGAATACCAAATCCAATAGGTTTTCCTACCCAAAAAGTAATTGGGTCGTGTAACATAATACAAGACATACTAATCACTGCATAAAACACGAAGAATAGATCATTACGTTCCCACCAGCTATTATGATCTTTATGGTGATGGTCTTTGTGTAATGACCATAGAAAACCATGCATTACGTATTTATGGGTAAACCATGCCATAAATTCCATAAAGCAAAATGCAGCAAGGAAAACTAATATCCAGACTAAGATACTCATTGGGTATTTAGATTAGATTCAATCGATAATCGAAATATGATTTAGCTAATAAACCAATTTTTTGATAATTAGGTACTCTTATACGAGTGTTTTTGATTTCTAATGAAGGTGTAGATTTTAATTTATTAAGTAATTTTTTATAATAAATATATGAGGTGTATACTCCAAATTTAGCTTCTACAGGAAGTCTTAAAACACCTTTTAGTCCTTTTTCAAAATCTTCTTCTATTTCTTTAATGATTCTTATTTTAGAAGCTTCATCCAATTCTCTAAGATCGGTGTTCGGAAAATAAGTTCTATTTAAATCCTCATAATCTTCTTTAAGATCTCTTAGAAAATTAACTTTTTGGAATGCTGATCCTAAACTCATTGCACTATCCTTAAGTTCATTATATTTTTTTTCATCTCCTTTTACAAAAACCTTTAAGCACATTAGTCCAACAACATCGGCAGATCCATAAATGTAATCTTTATACTCTTGATCTGTATGATAAGTAGTTTTATGTAAATCCAGACGCATGCTGTTAATAAATGCTTGATATAGTTCTGGTTGAATGTTGTACTTATGTACAGTACTTTGGAAGGAGTTAAGAATTGGGTTGAGGCTTATTTTTTCTTTAATTGCTTTATGTGTTTCAGCTTCAAAATCATTCAACAATTTCTCTTTGTCATAGTCGTGAAAAGAATCTACAATTTCATCGGCAAATCTTACAAAACCATATATATTATAGGTGTCTTGTCTTATAGAATCCGATAACATTTTTGATGCTAGCGAAAAAGAGGTGCTATAAGAGTTGGTAACAAGTTTACTGCAATTGTAAGAAACGGAATCAAAAATCGATTTCATGTATATGGGTGTTTTAAGGAGTTGTTATACTGGCTGTAATATTGCTTTTTTTGATAATTTATATTGATCTTCAATTAATCCTGCTACCAGTTTTCCTGAAATTAACGACGGAGGCACTCCAGGTCCTGGTACGGTAAGCTGCCCAGTAAAAAATAAGTTTTTTACTTTTTTACTTTTTAACTTTGGTCTCAGAAATGCTGTCTGCATTAAGGTATTTGCCATTCCATAGGCATTTCCTTTATATGAATTATACTCTTTTATAAAGTCTTTAACACAAAAGCTTTCTTTAAAGATAATATTATTTTGAACGTTTTGATCAGTTAGATTTTCAAAACGGGTTATAATTTTGTTAAAATAAGTTTCCCTAAGTTCTGCTGTATCTTCAATTCCCGGAGCTAAAGGAATAAGGAAAAAACCATTTTCACAACCTTCCGGAGCTGTATCACTATCCGTTAATGATGTGAAATTTGCATAAAAAAGAGGTTCTTTCGGCCACTTGGGGTTATCATAAATGTCTTTGGTGTGAGTATCAAAATCAGTGTCAAAAAATAAATTATGATGATTAATGTTTTTTAGCTTTTTGTCAAAACCAACATAAAAAAGTAAAGAAGAAGGAGCAAAGGTTTTATTCGACCAATATTTTTCAGAATATTGTCTATGTTCAGGATCCAGAAGTGATTCTCCATGATGATAATCGGCTCCGCATAATACTATATCTGCATCGATTCTTTTAGAATTCACTAATATGCCTGTAGACATTTTCTTTTCTACAATGATTTTTTCTACGTTAGTTTTGGTATAGATTTCAACTCCCAGAGATTTTGCCAACTTTTCCATTCCTAAAATAACCTGATACATTCCACCTTTGGGATGCCAGGTTCCTAATCCAAAATCTGCATAGTTCATAAAACTATAAAATGCAGGTGTATTGCTAGGTTTTGCTCCCAGAAATAATACAGGAAATTCCAGAATCTTGACTAACTTTTCGTTTTTAAAATCCTTCCGTACATCTCTAGAAATAGTACTAAAAAATCTTCCTAACCTTGTTATGGTATCTTTTGTTACCAACTCTGCAGCTGAAATCCCGGGACGATATACCAAATTATTAATAGCTATTTCGTAGTTGTCTCTAGCGGTATTAATAAATTCTTTTAGTTTATCTGCACTACCTTTTTCTTCTTGTTCAAATGTGTCACATATCTTTTCCATAGAATCGGCAATAGATATATTTTCATTGTTTTTAAAGAAGACTTTATATGCAGGATTAAGTTTTTGTAAACTATAAAAATCCGATGTAGAAAAGTCAAAATCATTAAAAAAACTTTCAAAAACATCAGGCATCCAATACCAAGAAGGTCCCATATCAAATGTGAAACCTTGTTTTTTTAGTTGGTTTGCTCTTCCTCCGATAGTAGAGTTTTTTTCATAAATCGTTACATCATATCCTAACTGTGATAAATAACATGATGCTGAGAGAGACGAAAATCCTGAACCTATAATTACTACTTTTTTGGGCATATATATTCTAAAGTTCTAGAATTAGATCATTAATAGAGTTAAAGTAACGATGATTGTTAGCGCTATTTTGTGATACGTGAATAATCTGTTTGCCTAACATCCATAATTCGTTCTTTTTATCAGAACATACAATGTCATTAAACTCTTGTACATATTCTGCTATTTTTTCCTTTTCTGGTTTTATGGTGAAGTATGATACAAATATTGTGTTTTCATGAAAACCTAACATATTAGGAAGGCTATCTAAAGGTATACTAGCACCTAAATAAACAGCTCTATAGCCTCTAAGTAAAATTTCGTAGTTTACATATAAAAGACCGAGTTCGTGGATCTCATTTTCTGGTAAATAAAGAATAAAAGCCTTATCAGTTTTAGTGGGTTGAGCATATTGTAATTTTTCAATGTTAACCAGAAGTTTTTGTTTAATAAGATTGGTTATAAAATGCTCATGTGAAGGATTTATAGTATCTGTTTGCCATAGTAACCCGATCTCAGTTAATAATGGAATGAATACATCGCAGAAGACTTGTCTAAATGTTCTTTTTTCGGATAGTTGCTCATAAGTGCTTAAAAACAGTTCCAAGTCATAATTGAGCATTGCAATTTTAAATGAATTAATCGCTTGGTTTTTGGTGCTATTATCAGAGACTATTCTTCTTACATATTCATTGATTTCCTCTTCATTTAACTTTGATATTCGAGATATTTTATAGCCACTATTTACCAGATAAGTAACATTTAGTAATTTCTGTAAGCTTTTTAAACTATAAGTCCTTATATTGGTTTCAGTACGATTTGGACTTAACAGATTATACCTCTTTTCCCAAATTCGGATGGTATGTGCTTTAACCCCGCATAAGTTTTCGAGGTCTTTAATGCTGAAAATTTGTTTAATATTGTTCACCTTTTTATTGTAAGTGTTAAACAAAACTACTCAAATATTAGCGTTTATCTTTTTATGATTTGTTAAAAAAAAGAATGAAACTGTTAAAAAGTGAAATGTTTTACAAAAACTTATGGTAAAACATTTGAATATATTCATAAGAGTATACCAAACATACAGTTGGATATATAAAGTTTTTGTAATTCGAAAATTATAAAAGATTAGTTAAAAAAATGAAATCATCAAGAGTTTATTTTTACTGATCTGTAGTTTTAAGTTTGAAAAGAAAAGTACCCGGGATGGGAGTCGAACCCACACGCCCTAATGGACACATGGCCCTCAACCATGCCTGTCTACCAATTCCAGCACCCGGGTAGGTGTAATAATATTCTAATATAGTATAAAACCAAAAAAGTATCGCAGAATATACGATACTTTTTAGTGACCTGGCTGGGGCTCGAACCCAGGACCCTCTCCTTAAAAGGGAGATGCTCTACCAACTGAGCTACCAGGTCATTGATAAAATTATTATCAAAGTATTTTTAAGAACATAATGAATAGTAGTATCCATTTATTGTGACCGGGCTGGGGCTCGAACCCAGGACCCTCTCCTTAAAAGGGAGATGCTCTACCAACTGAGCTACCAGGTCATACATTCTTTTTCCTTGAATGCGGGTGCAAATATACTATCATTAATTTATTTTTCAAGAAGAAATTCATATAAATTTGCATTTTATTTTAAATGATATTTTTTTTGAATAAAAGCTATATAAAATTGATCGTATGAATATTGTTTTGATGGGGTATATGGGGAGTGGTAAATCCTTGATTGGAAGAAGTTTAAGTGAAATGGTTCAAATGGATTATTTAGATTTAGATGATTATATAGAAACCTGTGAAAAAAAAACAATTCCAGAAATTTTTGAAAATCATGGAGAAATATATTTTAGAAAAAAGGAATCATTTTATCTTGAAGAAGTTTTAGGAAACTATAATAATACGATTATATCTTTAGGAGGAGGGACTCCTTGTTTTGCGGGTAACATAGAAATTGTAAAACAGAATGAGAAAGCGAAAAGTATTTATCTTAACACATCATTAGAAGAATTGGTACAAAGATTATTTAAGGAACGAAACAAACGACCTCTGATTTCTCACACCAATTCCGAAGAGGAACTGAAAGATTTTGTTAGAAAACATTTATTCGAAAGATCGTTTTACTATAATCAAGCAGAGTATAAGATCATAACCGATAAAAAAACTTCTGATCAAATTGTAAACGAAATTATGACCTTGCTATTCTAAAATAGCAACATCTTTGTCACCAAAAGTTACCTTTACGTGTTCGTGTAATGATGTAGATAATGAAATTCCTTTGAAATCAGCTTTAATAGGATACTTTTTATGATTTCGGTTTACAAGAACAGCTGTTTTAAATCTCTTTAAAGGCACCTCAAGAAAATGTTTTACACCATATATAAGTGCCGTTCCAGAATTTAAAACATCATCTATTAGTATTAGGGCTTTGTCTTCATAGTCAGAAACTTCTATAGAAGTCTGTACAGTATTTTGTGGAGCAGTTTTATCCATTGTAACTTCACAGAGAATTACTTTAATATCTGAGATTTCCTCTAAAATGTCTTTTAGGCGTTTAGCGAAAACAAAACCATTTTTAGCAATACCTGCAATAACAATTTCTGTTTCATTAACATTAGATTCATAAATCTGATAAGCAATTCGTTTTATTTTATGCTGAATCTGCTCGTGAGTAAGGATAATATTATTGTCAGTTTGCATGCTTTAGAATATTGAAAACACCATTAGTGTTGGATCTATTATGAATTCTCAAAGATAAAAAAGAGTTTGTTACTCTTAATAACAGATATAACAAATTAAAAGCACAACTTATTCTTCTTCATCTTTAGTATCAGGTTCAAACCACTCGTCAATATCTCTACGATCTTTTTTTGTAGGTCTACCGGTACCTTTTTTGCGATAATAATCTTTAGAATATTTTAAAAGATCTAATTTTTGCAACGCTTCTTTTGGAGTAGTGTCTTTACGGTATATATCAACCAATTTAGCACCAACGCGATTGTCAGGTGTATCTAATACAACAAGTTCATAGTTTACTTGGTTTTTACGAACAGTAATTTTATCCATCGGATAAATTTCTCTAGAAGGTTTTATTAGATCATCATTGACTCTAACTTTACCTTCCTTACAGGCTTTAGTAGCTATACTTCTTGTTTTAAAGTATCGGATACACCATAAATATTTGTCAACTCGCATAAAAAAGTTTAAAAATGCGTTTTATATCTAAAAATAGTGAAACAAAAGTACAAGAAAATTGTATCTTGCGCCCTCAAAAAGTCAAAGAGATGAACTTAAGAAAATATTGTTACGCTACAGGATTTGCCATACTGGCATTATGTGCGTGTAATAACGATGATGATGATGGACCTACAACTATTCCTCCAAGAGACTTCACAACTCAACAAGCGGCTGAAGAAATAGTATTAAAAGATTATTTGGAAACGCATTTTTATACTAGGGTTAATGTAGATGTAAATGATGATGGTACTCCAGAATATGAAACGGTACATTTTGATACTATTGCCGGAGTTAATAGTGGAGAAGCTTCAATCATGAGTTCTGGTCTTTTAAGTACAAAAACAGTAACCAGAAATGATGTTGATTATACTTTATATATATTAAACTTAAATAGAGGTACCGATACTCCGGATGAAAAAAATCAACCAAAAGCTGCGGATTCTACTTTTCTTACTTATAGGGGAGAGGTTTTTTATGATAATCAGGATAGAGATGCAGATGGAATACCAGATATAGCGGACATAGATTCTAATGAAGATGGTAGTGCTTTAGGTGATGGAGAAGATCGTAGACCAGATGCAGATGATGACGGTATAGCGGATAATAGTGATGTAGATAACCCTGACTTAGCTTCAGAACCAGACTCCGATGGAGATGGTATCATTGATGATAAAGATCCTGTAGATAATAACGATCCTAATCGTCGAGTATTCGATAGTGCTATCACACCTGTGTGGTTTGATTTGGTTAGTGTTGTAAGTGGTTTCAGAGAAGCAACTGTCGACTTTTTTGGAGCAGTGGATGGTAATCCTGCATCTAATCCGGATGGAACAGTTACCTATAGTGGTTTTGGTAATTTTGTTGTGTTTATGCCATCAGGTTTGGCTTATTATGATAGACCACCTAATAGTCAAATTGCCGCATATGCTCCATTGATTTTTAATGTACAATTATATGATGTAAACGAATCTGATCATGATAGAGATGGTATACCTTCGTATTTAGAAGATTTAGATGGTGATGGATTAGTTATAGATAATGATGATAATACCGATGGTGATAGTTCACCAAATTATTTTGACCTGGATGATGATGGAGATCGAGTTCCAACAGCTGATGAGGTTACCTTTGTTGGAGATTTAAACAATGATGGATCAATAGATATTAATCAAGATATTCCTTTAGATCAAAGAGAAATTATTTTCTATGATGATGATGGTGATGGAGTTTGGAATCATTTAGACGCTGATGATAGAGAGTTCAAGAATAATTAAATCAATTTAGTTATATACAAATAAAAAAACTCCGGTCTTGCCGGAGTTTTTTATATCTTCTTTTTGACAAGAAACAAAAAAGCTTTCAGATATCTGAAAGCTTTTTATTTATAAAGTAATGAACTTATTTTCTTTTTATAACTTTTTCTACTGCATTAACTATAGCTGCAGCATTTAAACCATATTTTTCCATAAGTTGTTCTGGAGTACCACTTTCTCCAAAAGTATCATTGGTAGCAATAAATTCTTGAGGTACTGGTAGGTTTTTTACTAAAACTCTAGAAACACTTTCTCCTAACCCTCCTAAGAAGTTATGTTCTTCAGCAGTTACAACACAACCTGTTTTCTTTACAGAATTAAGAATTGCTTCTTCGTCTAGAGGTTTTATAGTATGTATATTGATCACATCTGCAGTGATACCATTTTCGTTTAGGGTTTCTGCAGCTCGCAATGCTTCCCATACCAAGTGACCTGTTGCTACAATAGTAACATCATTACCTTCTTGAAGCTGCACTGCTTTTCCGATTTCGAATTTTTGATCCTCTGCAGTAAAGTTAGCCACTTTTGGTCTTCCGAAACGTAAATAAACTGGTCCTTCATGGTCTGCAATAGCAATTGTAGCTGCTTTGGTCTGATTATAATCACAGGTATTGATTACAGTCATTCCTGGAAGCATTTTCATTAAACCAATATCTTCAAGAATCTGATGCGTAGCCCCATCCTCTCCAAGAGTTAAACCTGCATGTGAAGCACAGATTTTTACATTTTTTCCACTATAAGCGATAGATTGACGAATTTGGTCATATACGCGTCCTGTAGAAAAGTTAGCAAATGTCCCTGTAAAAGGAATTTTACCACCAATTGTCAATCCAGCTGCAATACCCATCATATTTGCTTCAGCAATTCCAACCTGAAAAAAACGTTCTGGATTATTAGCTATAAAGGCATCCATTTTTAGAGAACCGATAAGATCGGCACATAATGCAACCACATTCTCATTTGTTTTTCCTAAAACTTCCAAACCAGCTCCAAAGCCTGAACGTGTATCCTTTTTTCCTGTGTCTATATATTTTTTCATTTTCTTTTTAGTTTGGATAAATTAGTAATCCCCAAGAGTTTCTGGATTTTGTTCTAAACCTATTGCTAACTGCTCATCGTTTGGAGCTTTTCCATGCCAAGCGTGTGTGTGCATCATAAAATCTACACCATTACCCATAACAGTATGCAATAATACGCAAACAGGTTTTCCTTTTCCGGTTTTACTTTTAGCTTCCTTTAAGCCTTCAATAACAGCAGTAATATTATTACCTTCTTTGATTTCTAATACATCCCAGCCAAATGCTTCAAATTTGCCTTTGATACTTCCCATTGGCAAAACATCATCTGTGGAACCGTCAATTTGTTGCCCATTAAGATCAATTGTAGAAATAAGATTATCTACTTTTTTTGCAGAGGCATACATAATTGCTTCCCAATTCTGACCTTCTTGAAGTTCACCATCACCATGTAAACTATATACTATGTGATTATCATTGTTAAGTTTTTTTGCTTGTGCAGCTCCTATGGCAACAGACATTCCTTGGCCCAATGAACCCGAAGCGATCCTTACACCAGGTAAGCCTTCATGTGTTGTTGGGTGTCCTTGCAAACGAGAGTCAATTAATCTAAAAGTATTTAACTCCTCAACCGGAAAATATCCGCTACGGGCTAATACACTATAGAAAACAGGTGAGATATGACCATTCGAAAGGAAGAAAAGGTCTTCACCTATTCCATCCATATCAAATCCATCTTTTCTATCCATTATTTCTTGATAGAGTGCTACAAAAAATTCTGTACAACCCAAAGAACCTCCTGGGTGCCCTGAATTTACTTTATGTACCTGACGCAAAATATCTCTGCGTACTTGTGTTACAAAATCCTCTAATTGTTGTGTTTTTGGCATTATGATGCTAGTTATCTTTTAATAAAGGCTCAAAAATACAGGTTTTGTATACTGTGGCAAAATGTCTGGATAGCTTTTAATTAAGAAAGTGTTGTTAATAACGAAAAGTTTTCGAAAACAAGGATCTATCAAAGTAATTTTAGTTAGTTATCTTTGCGCTCGATGAAATAGAAACTATGCAATTTGACCTTTTATCAAAAGATCCTGAGAGTAAAGCCAGAGCTGGAAAAATCACTACAGATCATGGAGTAATAGAAACTCCTATTTTTATGCCAGTAGGTACAGTAGCAACCGTAAAAGGCGTACATCAAAGAGAATTAAAAAATGATATAAACCCAGATATTATTTTGGGTAATACATATCATTTATATCTAAGACCACAAACTCCGATACTGGAAAAAGCTGGAGGATTGCATAAGTTTATGAATTGGGATCGTAATATTCTTACCGATAGTGGAGGATATCAAGTATATTCTTTGTCTGCTAACAGAAAGATTAAAGAAGAAGGAGTGAAATTTAAATCTCATATTGATGGTTCTACTCATTTTTTTACTCCAGAGAATGTAATGGAAATTCAGCGCACTATCGGAGCTGATATTATTATGGCTTTTGATGAGTGTACTCCATATCCTTGTGATTATCAATATGCCAAACGTAGTATGCACATGACACATAGGTGGTTAGATCGTTGTATGCAACATTTGGATAAAATACCTGTTAAATATGGATATGATCAGACATTTTTTCCGATAGTGCAAGGTAGTACCTATAAAGACCTTAGAAAACAATCTGCAGAATACATAGCAAATGCAGGTGCTAAAGGTAATGCAATAGGAGGATTGTCGGTAGGAGAACCTGCAGAAGAGATGTATGCTATGACAGAAGTGGTAACTGATATTTTGCCGGAAGATAAGCCGCGTTACCTTATGGGAGTAGGTACACCCATTAATATTTTAGAAAATATTGCGTTAGGTGTTGATATGTTTGATTGTGTAATGCCTACCCGTAATGGGCGAAATGGAATGTTGTTTACAGCGCACGGAACCATTAATATTAAGAATCAGAAATGGAAAGATGATTTTTCTCCAATTGATGAGATGGGAATTACGTTTGTAGATACAGAATATTCAAAAGCATATTTAAAGCATCTTTTTACAGTTAATGAGATGTTGGGAAGACAAATAGCAACTATTCATAATCTTGGATTCTATCTATGGTTGGTTCGCGAAGCAAGAAAACATATCTTAGCTGGAGATTTTTATTCCTGGAAGAATCTGATGGTTAAACAAATGGATAAAAGGTTATAGTTTGAAAATATTAGACTGGTACATACTTAAAAGATATCTGGGTACATTCTTTACCATGATTCTTCTATTTATACCTATAGGAATTATTGTAGATGTTTCTGAGAAGATAGATAATATGCTGAAGAACGATGTTCCATTTAATGCTATTGTAACATACTATCTTGATTTTACAGTTTATTTTGCAAATCTTCTATTTCCTCTTTTTGTATTTCTTTCAGTAATTTGGTTTACTTCTAAATTAGCTAATAAAACTGAAATTATTGCTTTTCTGAGTTCTGGAGTTTCTTTCTGGAGATTTCTAAGGCCTTATATGATTGGAGCAGTTATAATATGTGTTGGTGCCTTAGCAATGGGATTGTTTTTGGCGCCAAAAGCTAGTCAAGGGTTTAATGAATTTAAGTATACTCATCTCAAAAAACATAAAAAAGTACAAGAAACTAGAAATGTTTATAGGCAGTTAAATGATAGTATATTTTTATATGCAAATAATTTTCAACCATTAAAGAAATCTGCGACCAACTTTACCTTAGAATATTTTGATGGTAATAGATTAGATACTAAGATTTCTGCAAGAAAGATTACTTTTATAGAAAAAGATAGTATATACGAGTTAAGGGATTTTGTAAAAAGAACAGTATTAGAGGATAGTGATATTATAGAAAGAGCAAGGAAAAAGGACACTATTTTACCTTTTAATATAGATGAATTTACGCCTGTGACCTATGTTGCTGAAACTCTTAATTATACAGAGTTAAATAAATTTATTAAGAAAGAAAGTAAAAGAGGGTCTTCTGATGTTAATAGATATAAAGTGGTCGCCTATAAGCGATGGAGTATTCCTATTTCTGCATTCATTCTTACGGTTATAGGTGTTGCCGTTTCTTCTATGAAAAGAAGAGGAGGAATGGGGGTCAATCTCGCAGTAGGGATATCATTAGCATTTGTATTTATCTTTTTTGATAAAGTATTAGGTACTTTGGCCAATCAGTCAGATTTTCCTCCAATAGTTGCGGTATGGTTTCCGAATTTCACTTTTGGAATTTTAGCAATTTATCTTTTATATAATGCCAAACGCTAAACTTCAAAATTATTTTCATCTACATTTCATTATATTTATATGGGGATTTACTGCAATACTCGGAGAATTAATATCTATTGATGCTTTGCCTTTAGTTTGGTATAGAATGCTACTAGCTTCTGGGTTTATCTACTTATTTATTTATTTCAGAAAAATTTCTTTAGTAGTTACTAGAAAGCTATTTATTACCCTTTTTATAGCAGGAATAGTTATTGCGCTTCATTGGATTACTTTTTTCGCTGCCATTAAGGTTTCTAATGTATCAATTACGTTAGCGCTTTTATCTACAGGAGCATTTTTTACTTCAATTTTAGAACCTATTTTTTATAAACGAAAAGTGATTTGGTACGAAATCCTTTTTGGAGTATTGGTTATTGTAGGTTTATATATAATTTTTAAAGTTGAAGGAGATTATTTTTTGGGGATAGTGTATGCCCTGTGTTCGGCTTTTTTATCATCAGTATTCTCCTTGATGAATGGTAAAATTGCGCAACAATATAACCCGTCAATGATTTCTTTTTATGAATTATTAAGTGGAGTAGGAGTTGTAACTCTTTATCTACTAGGAATTACTTTTTTTGGTAATCAAACAGAAGGTTTTTCCATTGCTTTTTTTCAATTATCATCTTCAGATTGGCTTTATATGCTGCTACTAGCCTCGGTATGTACGGCATATGCATTTATTGGTTCTGTACAAGTAATGAAGTATTTAAGCCCTTATACTGTGATGCTTACAATTAATTTAGAACCGGTTTATGGTATTATATTAGCATTTTTGATTTTTGGAGATTCAGAAAAAATGAATCCTGGATTTTACTATGGAGCTTTGATTATACTTAGCACTGTAATCTTGAACGGAATATTCAAAAATGTGAAAAAAAGAAAAAGAGACGTAACTTTGCATAACAATACGAAGTAAAGTTTTTATATTTGTCAGCTAACCCTAGTTAAAATAAATATATTCTTAATTATGGAATATTTAGAATTTGAACTCCCTATTAAAGAGCTCGAAGAACAATTTGAAAAAGCTTGCGCAATTGGCGAAGAGAGTGAAGTAGATGTTACAGATACCTGCAAGCAGATAGAGAAAAAACTGAAAGACACCAAAAAGGAAATTTATAAAAACCTTACTCCTTGGCAGCGAGTTCAGCTATCGAGGCATCCATCCAGGCCATATACATTAGATTATATAGATGCCATTTGTGGAGAATCGTTTTTAGAACTACACGGTGACAGAAATGTAAAAGATGATAAGGCAATGATTGGCGGTCTGGGTAAGATTGGCAATCAGAGCTTTATGTTTGTAGGTCAACAAAAAGGATATAATACTAAGACAAGGCAGTATCGTAATTTTGGTATGGCAAATCCTGAAGGATATCGCAAAGCACTTCGTCTGATGAAGAGTGCAGAGAAATTTGGGATTCCTGTAGTGTGTTTTGTTGATACTCCGGGAGCCTATCCGGGACTAGAAGCAGAAGAAAGAGGACAAGGAGAAGCAATTGCTCGAAATATTCTGGAAATGACAAGGCTTAAAGTTCCTATTACTGTAGTTATTATAGGAGAAGGAGCTAGTGGCGGAGCATTAGGTATAGGTGTTGGTGATAAAGTTCTAATGCTAGAAAATACTTGGTATTCTGTAATTTCCCCAGAATCTTGTTCATCTATTCTTTGGAGGAGTTGGGAGTTTAAAGAACAAGCTGCAGAAGCGCTTAAGCTTACAGCTACAGATATGAAAAAGCAAAAGCTTATCGACGAGATTGTCAAGGAACCTTTAGGCGGAGCACATAGTGATAGAGAAAAAATATTCAAAACTGTTAGAGATAAGATTCTTGCAACTTTTGATGAATTAAAAAACTTATCACCAGAAGAACTTGTCGAAAAACGCATGGACAAATATGCAGAGATGGGAGTCTTTAAAGGATAACCCTTAAAAAATCACTTGCTAACTAAATCTGAAGTTTCGTGCTTCAGGTTTTTTTTATGCTTATTAACAATAAAAATTACTTATTAACAGTTCATTTGTTAAGGACTGGTGAACATTCGTACCTTTGTATTTAGGTACATCTCTTTACAATTTTTTTACATTCGTAGTCATGGAAAAAGTACAGCAAGCTCAACAGAAGAGTTACGGTCGGGGGAACGTAATCTCGCTTGAGAAAGGAAAAATACCCCCTCAAGCAGTTGATTTAGAGGAAGTTGTGCTTGGGGCAATGATGATTGATAAAAAAGGAGTTGATGAAATTATTGATATACTTAACCCCGATGTTTTTTATCGAGAAGCGCATCAATACATATTCGAAGCGATATTTAAACTCTTCGAAAACTCCGAACCAATAGACTTATTAACGGTTTCTAGCCAACTTAAGAAGGATTCAAGGCTAGAGCTTGCCGGAGGTGATTATTATTTGATTCAATTGACTCAAAAAGTAGCATCTTCAGCACATATTGAGTTTCATGCTAGGATAATTCTTCAGAAATATATTCAACGTAGTTTGATTAAAATATCAAATGAAATTATTGAAGAGTCTTATGATGAGACTACAGATGTTTTTGATCTGTTGGATATGGCAGAATCCAGGTTATATGAAGTAACCCAGGGAAATATTAAAAGATCAACAGAAACTGCACAGAATCTTGTTATTCAAGCAAAGAAAAAGATTCAGGAAATTTCTAACAAAGAAGGTTTAAGTGGAATCCCGTCTGGTTTTGATAAATTGGATAAACTTACTTCAGGCTGGCAGCCTAGTGATTTGATCATTGTGGCTGCCCGTCCGGGTATGGGTAAAACGGCTTTAACGCTTTCGATGGCTAGAAATATGGCAGTTGGGCAGAATATACCTGTGGCTTTCTTCTCACTGGAGATGTCTTCCGTGCAATTAATTACTCGTTTGATCTCTTCAGAAACAGGTTTGTCTTCAGAAAAGTTACGTACCGGTAAACTCGAAAAGCACGAGTGGGAACAGCTTAATGTCAAAGTAAAAGATCTTGAAAAAGCACCGTTATTTATAGATGACACTCCTTCTTTATCTATTTTTGACCTGAGAGCAAAAGCACGTCGTCTTTCTTCTCAGCACGGTATAAGAATGATCGTTATTGATTATTTGCAATTAATGACAGCTGGAGGATCTGGTAAGAACGGTAACCGGGAGCAAGAGATTTCTACGATTTCTCGTAACCTGAAAGCTTTGGCAAAAGAATTGAATGTTCCTGTAATTGCATTATCACAGTTATCGCGTGCTGTAGAAACTCGTGGAGGTAGTAAAAGACCACTGCTTAGTGACCTTCGTGAATCTGGAGCGATTGAACAGGATGCAGATATTGTATCATTTATTTACCGACCAGAATATTATAAAATTGATGAATGGGATGATGAGGAAAGATCTCCAACCCAAGGTCAAGGAGAATTTATTGTTGCTAAACACCGTAATGGTGGATTAGAGAATATTAGGTTAAAATTTATTGGTCACTTGGGTAAATTTGATAACTTAGATGACTTTAGCACTCCTTTCGAGTTTCATTCTAAAATGAATGAAGGTGAAGAAGATGAACCATTTAATACTGGACATCTTCCAAGCGCGGATGAAGCTTTTGGGAGTAGCATAAATGATTCTAATGATGATGACGAAGTTCCTTTCTAAAATAAAGCTGTGTTTTAATGATGTTTTTACATTAAAAATACCTGTACGGTCTGTTGTAGTTGGTTTAATATTTTTATTTGCTACCCAATCCTATGCGTCCTATGTTTTGATTCCGATGGATGTTGAAGGTCAGCAGAATCATCTCAAAGCATATGGAATTACATATTGGACCTTAAGCAAAGATCTAAAGGTTAAATGGTTGCTCAATTATAGGGGAGGATCTTTTTTATTGCCTGATACCGATGCGATTAGGAAAGAATGTACTATTAGAGGAGTATCATATGAAGTTTTAAGCGATACAGAAACTGCTGGAATTCTGGAAGAAATTAGTAGTCCATCTCAAAATATGGAAGCAGTAGTTCTGGAGAAAGCTCCTAAAATTGCAGTATATTCTCCTAAAGGAAACCAACCTTGGGATGATGCAGTAACGATGGTCTTGACTTTTGCAGAAATCCCTTATGAAACTATATATGATCAAGAGGTTTTAGAAGATAATCTAATTCTATATGATTGGTTACACTTACATCATGAAGATTTTACTGGGCAGTATGGTAAATTTTATGCGACGTATCGTGCACATCCATGGTATATCAAGGAAAAGGCAGCTGCCGAAAAGCTAGCAAAGAGTTTGGGCTATTCTAAAGTTTCTGAAGAAAAATTAGCCGTAGCTCTTAAAATACGTGATTATGTAGTAGGTGGAGGTTTTATGTTTGCAATGTGTAGTGCCACAGATAGTTTTGAGATAGCTTTAGCAGCGGAGGGAGTGGATATTTGTGAACCAATGTTTGATGGAGATCCTAGCGAACCGGGATATCAATCTAAAATAAATTATAGTAAAACTTTTGCGTTTAAAGATTTTACATTAGAACGCAGTCCAAATGTATATGAGTTTTCTTCAATAGATATGACGAGAAATCGACGTATTTCTAAAACCACAGATTACTTTACTTTGATGGATTTTTCTGCAAAGTGGGACCCTATTCCTACCATGTTGTGTCAGAACCATACAGCTTTGGTAAAAGGTTTTATGGGACAAACTACAGCATATAACCCAAATGAAATTAAGTCTAATGTTTTGATTTTAGGTGAAAATAAAACCAATAACGAAGCTAGATATATCCATGGAATTAAAGGTAAAGGATTCTTTACTTTCTATGGAGGACATGATCCTGAAGATTATACACATAGAGTTGGTGATCCTAAGACCGAATTAGAGCTTCATCCTAATTCTCCGGGATACCGTTTGATTTTAAATAATGTACTTTTTCCAGCTGCCAAAAAGAAAAAGCAAAAAACTTGATACATTGTAAGGTTATTTAGATAATACGACTATATCTTCTTAAAAAATAAATCATAACCTTAATTGAAATGAAAAAACTGATCACATTATTTTTAATGCTCTTGGTTTTAATTTCTTGTAAACAAGAAACGAAATCTGAAAACACAACTGAAATTAAAGAGGAACTAAAAGAAGAAGTAATAGTAGATAGATCAAATAGCTTTCCTAAAGATATTGCTGCCGTTTTTAAAGCTCATGGCGGAATTCAAGCTTTTGATCAGATGAATACTTTGGTTTTTGAATTAAGTAACCCAGAGGGGAACGAAAAACATACTACTAATCTCAAAACTCGCCATGCAAGGGTAGAAACGGATAAATTTGTTTTAGGGTTTGATGGTAAAGAAGTGTGGATAGAGCAAGACTCTACATATTTTAAAGGTAATCCTCGTTTTTATCATAACCTAATGTTTTATTTTTATGCAATGCCATTTGTACTTGGTGATGATGGTATTACATATGAAAAAGTAGAAGATCTTAAGGTAGGAGATCAAACCTATCCAGGCTATAAAATATCTTATGCTGAAGGAGTAGGTGATTCTCCAAAAGATAATTACTTCCTGTATTATGATGCTAAATCATATCAAATGAAATACTTAGGGTATACCGTAACTTTTTTCAGTAAAGAAAGTAGTGAGAAAATAAGCTTGATAGAGTATGCGGATTGGAATGATGTTAATGGGTTATTATTGCCTAAAACATTAAAATGGAGAACATATAAAAATGGAATAGTAGAGGAAGTCAAAAGTGAGAGGAATTTTGTAGATGCTAAGGCTAGTAAAGATAAGCCTACGTATTCTTTATTCAAGAAACCTACTATTGAAAAAGGAGGGACACTTTAATAAGAGCTAACTAAAAATTTTATAAATCCCCTTAATGATTTTCATTGAGGGGATTTCTTATTAGGGGTTAGATTTTTTTTGACAAAAATAAAGCTGCTTTTTTCAAAATAACACAATCTATTACTGATTAGTAGTTCTAGGATTGTCAAATTGATAATATACAGGTGTTTTTTTCTTTACGTGCCGTTTCGGTTTAAATAGAACTTTTTTTAATTATTTATTTTTACGAAAACGATATAGTAGATTAAATAATAAAACCAGATTTATGTATAAAGAACTTAACACAAGTAATAGAATTCTTATGGGACCCGGACCTTCTGATGCCAATCCTAGGGTACTTAAAGCCATGTCTACACCATTAATTGGTCATCTCGATCCCGAATTTGTTACCATTATGGATGAAGTGAAAACAATGGTGCAAGACACATTCCTTACTAAGAATAATTTAACTTTTGTTGTATCTGCTCCAGGTAGTGCCGGTATGGAGACCTGTTTGGTCAACCTTTTGGAACCAAGTGATGAAGTGATTATTTGTATTAATGGAGTTTTTGGGGGAAGAATGGCAGACATTGCCGAACGTTGTGGGGCAATTGTTCATAAAGTTGAAGTGGAATGGGGAAGAGTGATCGAGCCGGATGATATTAAAAAGGTACTTGATAAATGCCCAAATCCAAAATTAGTAGCGTTAGTTCATGCTGAAACTTCTACAGGTGCTTTACAACCAATAAAGGAGATCAGTGATTTGGTACATAATGCTGGTGGCTTGTTAATGGTGGATGCAGTTACTTCGTACTGTGGTATGGAATTGAGAGTTGACGATTGGAATATCGATGCAATCTATACTGGGACTCAAAAAAACCTAAGTGCCCCTCCTGGATTATCACCAGTCAGTTTTTCGGATAGAGCAGTTAAGGTGCTGGAGAATCGTAAGACAAAAGTACAGAGTTGGTTTTTAGATTTGAGTTTAGTAAAAAACTATTGGGGTGGAGCTAAGCGAGCTTATCATCATACAGCACCGGTATCCTCGGTATTTGCGCTTAGAGAATCATTAAGAATAGTATTGGAAGAAGGATTAGAAAACCGATGGAAGCGTCATCAACAGGTACATCAGGTTTTAAAAACAAAATTAGAAAATCTAGGATTTAGGTATTTAGTAGAAGAACAATACAGATTACCAAACTTAAATTCTGTTTTCCTTCCTGAAGGAAATGATGAAGCACTTATAAGAAACAAGTTACTTAATAGTTATAATATCGAAGTAGGAGGAGGACTAGGAGCTTTTGCAGGTAAGATATGGAGGATTGGTATTATGGGTGAAAGTTGTACACTTAATCACGTTAACATGCTGATTAGCGCTCTTGACGATATGAAGGAGTTTCAAAATGGATAAAAAGACTTAAAAGTTGGTGTTAATTTCCAATTTCCTTATGTTTACCGGCTTAATCATTAAAATTGATCCCATGAGAAAACTATTATTGCTAATAATTATCCTTCCGTTTTTGTCCTGTAACCATAATAAAGATTCGAAAAGTGTTTCTGAAACAGAAGATTTTTCTGTTGTATTGAGCGAAAAAATCGATTCTGGAGGAATGTCAGCACGTCCTTTTAAAATATTAGATTCTATTCCAAAAGAATTATCCGGAGTACCTAAGTTAGATACTATGAAACTTCAGTATTTTACTTTCAGAAGTGCTCTTAGCCCGGATTCTATATCACCTAATAAGATATATGCATATTCCGGATATGAAAATGGAAAGTATTTTTTAGCATATGATCTTAATTTTAATAAAGATTTGAGTGATGATCAAAAACATTATTTTGATCGTCAATTCGGTAAATGGAAAATGAGTATTAATTATGGTAAGGATGTAAAATATGATACCCTGGATTACTCTGAATATAAAGAAAACAAAATAAGGAATAGTAGCTTGGTTTACAAGGTAATTCCAAATAATGGTACCATTCGCAAACCCGATGATTCGATGTATACTGATCTTGTAATAATCATGCAAGCTTATGATCACTGGTGGAATGGGGTTTTTACTTTAGAAGAAAAAGACTACAAAATTTCCGCTAACCCTGGTCCTCTAGGCGTTTCATTTGCAGTTGCTAAGCAAAATGAAGATTTTCTAACTTATTCGGATTATAATTTTGTTGAGACAAAACTTAAAGATACGGTTCAAATTGCAGATTCATATTTTAGTATAGATAGTATTACTTCAGATTTCTCGGAATTGTTTTTTAAAGATTTAAAGATTAAAGAAAAACCACACGGGTATACTGAAGGAGATAATATAAAAGACTTGAAGTTTAATGACCTAAAATACCAATCTACTAGCTTTTCCAAACAGATATCACAAAAGGAATATTTACTAATAGATTTTTGGGGAACCTGGTGTGCACCTTGTTTAAAACTTAATCCAGAAGTTATAAAACTTAATAATGATTATTCTGATCGTCTTTCAATTTTAAGTTTTGCATATGATGATGAAAGAGGTGAAGTTTTTGAGCACATTAAAGAATATCAAATGAAATGGAATCATGTCTTCTTACAAAGAGATTTAAAAGGGGGGTTAGAGAAATATCCTAAAATTTTAAAAGATCTTAAAATTGATGCATTTCCAACATTTATTTTGCTGGACAAAGATCTGAATATCCTTGTTAGAGGAACAGGGGTGGAGGCATTAGAAAAGACAAAAGAAATTCTGACGGTAAAGCAATCATAAAAATAAAACCCCATCAACTACTTGTTGATGGGGTTTTATTTTCTTATTAGGTTTATAGCCGTAGTTCGCTACTCGCTATAACTAAAAAGTCTAAAAACTAGAAATCTGTTCTATGTTCGAGGTTTTCCCTCAGAGATTTTTACCTAATATTACTGACCATATTTATCACTATATCTTTTCCAAAGTTTAGTCTGATGACTTTCCAGGCTAATTTCACGACCTTGAATATATGCTTTTTCTAATTGATTGGTGCGCATATCGAGAGCATCTCCGCCACTGATAAAAAGAGTAGCGTCTTTACCAACTTCAAGAGTTCCGGTGATGTCATCAATACCTAAAATTTTAGCACTATTACCTGTGATTAATTGCAATGCTTTTTCTTTATCTAATCCGTGAGCTGCAACAGTACCTGCTTGAAAAGGAAGATTTCTAGCATTAGCACGTTCCATCTGTCCACTATTTTGTAAAGCGACCAATACACCTGCATCCATTAATAATTTTGCATTTTTATAGGGTTGATCATAATGGTCATCTTCATAACTTGGAGTAGTATGTGTTCTTTTTAATAACACAGCAATATTGCTATCCTTTAGCTCCTTTACTAATTTATAAGCTTCATCACCACCAATTATTACTACTTTTTTGATGTCGTATTCTTTAGAAAAAGCAATAACATCCAGAATAGCTTTTTCAGAACTTACATGGACAAATAAAGTTTGTGAATTATCAAAAACTTTTTTCATAGCCAGATGTGGAAGATTTTTATTAGAAGATTTTGACCTTATTGTAGCTTTTGCTTGATTGATAAAATCTTTAAACTCTGTAACCTGTTCTACATATTTTTTATTTGGTTTAAAACCAGAATCTTCACCTAACCACCATCTTCCTCTTGTATACGGGCTTGGCCAGTTCATGTGAATACCATCATCTATTTTTATAGCGGCATCTTCCCAGTTCCAGGCATCTAATTGAACAATAGAAGATGTTCCGGATATTCTTCCTCCTCTTGGGGTTACCTGAGCAATTAACACGCCATTAGGTCTCATGCTTTCTACAATTTTGCTTTCTGCGTTATAAGCAATAATACTTCGTATATGTGGATTGTAAGATCCTAGTTCACTATCATCATCTGTTGCTCTAACTGCACCAATTTCTACTAAACCTAGAGTGGAGTTAGGCGCTATGAATCCTGGATATATATGTTTTCCTCCTGCATTGATAGTTTTTCCTTGTGGGGGAACTTTTCCTTTTTCTCCAATAGCTTTTATTTTTCCTTTCTCAAAGATGATCACACTATCTTCTATGATTTCGCCATTGCCAATATGAGCTGTCGCTCCTGTTATAGTTATGGCCTCTGTTTGAACTTTTGCAGGAGTTTGTTGTGCTGTTACTTTTCCGACGAAAGAAACGAGTAATATTATATATACTATTTTTTTCATTTTTAGAATCTTTAATTTAATGAATGGTCTCAATAGTTTGACACTCAAAATTTTGCTTCTCTTTTTTCTTAGGAGGTTGAGTCTTAAGACCATTGTTTTTAGCCTTTAACATCATTGTGGAAAGCTTATTTCTTTCCTCAGCAATGGATTCCCTCATCATTTTGTCAATATTAAGATCAAAATAAGTCACTCCTTCAATCATTGTTTTTTCAGCCTTGGCATAAATAGAAAGTGGGTGATCAGTCCATAATACAAGATCTGCATCTTTACCTACCTTTATACTTCCCACACGCTTGTCTATATGAAGTAGTTTAGCAGGATTAAGTGTAACGAATTTTAGTGCGTCTTCTTCAGATACTCCACCGTATTTTACAGATTTCGCTGCTTCTTGATTAAGACGGCGAGACATTTCGGGATCATCACTGTTAATTGCAGTAACTACTCCTTGATTATGCATTATAGAAGCATTATAAGGAATCGCATCATTTACTTCATATTTATAAGCCCACCAATCGGAAAATGTAGATCCACCAACTCCGTGTTTCGCCATTTTATCAGCTACTTTGTATCCTTCTAGAATATGGGTGAAGGTATTTATTCTGAAGTTAAATTTTTCTGCAACCTTCATTAGCATATTTATTTCGCTTTGCACATAAGAGTGACAACTAATATAACGTCGACCATTAAGAACCTCAAGCAGGGTTTCCATTTCGATATCTTTACGATATTTTCCACTTTTTTTATTTTGACCATATTTTTTAGCACGTGAGAAGTAATCTGTATATACTTGCTCCACACCCATTCTAGTTTGTGGGAATCTATTATTAGCATTGCTACCCCAATTACTTTGTTTTACATTTTCTCCCAGCGCAAATTTGATAAACTTAGGAGAGTTTCTATAAATAAGATCTTCAGCACTCTTACCCCATTTTAATTTGATAATTGCTGAACGACCACCAATAGGATTAGCAGAACCATGTAGTATCTGTATAGAGGTAACTCCACCAGCTAGATTTCTATATATATTAATATCATCTGGTGAGACTACATCTTCGATAGTCACTTCGGCAGAAGAGTTATGTCCAGCTTCGTTAATAGCTGCTGCTGCAATATGAGAATGCTCATCAATAATACCTGCAGTCAAGTGTTTTCCTGTTGCATCAACAACTATGGCACCACGGGCTCTTAGATTTTTTCCAATAGCAGCGATTTTTCCATTCTTTACCAAAACGTCGGTTTGTTCCAAAATTCCTTTAGATTCATTGGTCCATACAGTAGCATTTTTGAATAAAGTAACTTTTGAAGTAGGTACTTTGGGATTGCCATAGGCAATGTTTGGATAAGTTATAGGTAGTACTTCAGGCTTTTCCTTTTTGTTAGATTTTTTCTTTTTATCGTCTTTTTTCGTCTCCTTCGGTTTCTTTTTAACCGTAAACGTAGTTTCAACTCCATTAGGGAGCACCGCTTTACCATTCCAAAGATCAGGACTATCCCCAATAGCAGTAACAACTCTTGTATATTCAATTTTGGTACTGTCTTCGCTAGTGAATGTAAGGGTCACCCAATCATCCTTATAATTAATTTTTGTTCCCAATGTGGTTTCACCAGATTTTACTTTAGCTTTTGGTTTTGCAGAAGTACCTGATATAGAAAGATTATATGTTTTTTCCGCTACAGTCAATTCATAACTTCCATTAATATCAGTTATGTTCATATTGTTTACCACATTTTTATGACCCTGAATCCAATTTTCATAAATAATATTGTCTTTGGTAAATAGTTCTCCTTTAGTAATAAGGAAATTGGCGTATGCCCCTTTTTTTATGCTTCCTAAAAGACTACTTTTCCCTAAAATCTGCGCAGGAATTGTAGTGAGGGCAGCCAGAGCAGTTTTCTTATTTAATCCGTGTTCGATAGCTTTTTCTATTCTACTTTTTAGATCAGATATTTTTTTGAGCTTATGAGTAGTAAAAGAAAAGGTAATACCATTTTTAGCCAATACCGAAGGGTTAGTGGGAGCTTGATTCCAATGACGCATATCTCCTAAACTCACCATATTGGCTAGGTAAGGATCAGATACATCATAAGCTTCAGGAAAGTCAAGTGGAATAATATATTTAGCATTTGTTGCTTTTACTTTATTAATTCTTGCATATTCATCACCTCCGCCTACAATTATATATTGTATTCCAGACTCATCCCCAACTTTATCAGCTCTGAAACCATTTAATCTACTTCCGGCTTCAAAGATTTGTGGTAAACCTTTATTCCGGTTTAAAGCCTCCAGCGTCAGATCTTTATTATCTGTATTACCTGAAGCATACCATTTAGAATCTAGATATACCTGGCGAAGTAATGCCATTGCCCCCATTAAAGATGTAGGGTATACTTGCTTACTTTTATTGCTTTTGGCGAAAGATAAAAACTGAGCGGATCGATCACTTAGTAATCGTTCACCTTCACTGCTCTTATTATTTAATGCAACTAAGGCGCCTGTTCCTCTTATAATACCATCTGGCATATGGGTATTGAGTACTCCGAACCCTTCTTTTACATATTCAGTAGCTTTTTTATCATCATATTTAAAATCAGTAAGGGCACTAACTTCTGGACGAATATGATCATTCCAGTAATAACCTTCTCTTCCGGCTTTCCATTGAGGTTGCTCATTAGAACTAAAGATATTACCTCCCTGTGCTTTGGGTTTTTTTATACCAAAACTGGTAAAAGGATCAATAAAAGAAGCATAAATATGCTTTCCTTTTAGGTCAATCACTACACTATTGTATGGAATTTTTAATGATGTTCCTACCTGTACAATTTTACCTTTTCGGATAATTAGAGTTCCTTTTTTGATTACTGTACTAGGGGTAGTGTGAATTGTTGCATTCTGAAATACGGTGTAGTTATCATTTGTGGTTTTAACTCCATCATTTTTAGGGAAATAATCCTGAGCCTGAAGGGTAAGACCACCACATATCACCGCAAGTGATAATAATAGTTTTCTCATTTGAATTGTGTAAAGTGTTCAATAGCCTTTAAAGATAGGGGTTGAGGGAGAAAGAGGTCGTTAATTAATAATATTTTAACAAACTAAAGCTACTCATGAAACGCAATAGGATTTGATTTAAAATAATTTACCAATAACGCAACCACGTAGCTATAAGTTTCCATACCATCTGGTTGGTTATTGACTTTTAGATAACTATCATATGTACTCTTAAAGATAGGTTCTAAAGGGTTTTCATAAGATTCCCAAAATTCATTAACCTCACGATAATTTTTTCGTATTCCTGGGCGAAGCTTTTCGATAAGGCAAATGGCTTTTTCTTCGTTGCGAAGGTATAAATCGTTTAAACAAAACTTTAAAGCAAAAGTGGCTCCACTGTAATTAAAGTATATATCATCATAATTTATAGTTGTCAGTGCGGCTATAAAATTAGCTTCATTTTCTTTGGCAAAACCTAGCTGATGCGCTTCTTCATGACAACTGGTGGTTGGAGCTTTATAATTAAGAATTAGCCCATTAACTTGGGCTTCATTAGTAATCGGATTTAAATAACCGCTAAACCCCATATAAGTCAATGGTATACTGAGTAGTGAGGTTTTTATACTTTTTGGGTGATAATCAAGATCCGGAAAAATATTATTTAGTTGTTGATATGCGGGTATAGTTTTCTTAAATACTTCATCTTTAGTGTATGGTATTTTAATAGCTAGAGAATCGATAGGCTCCAGCTTAGAATGAAGCGCATTAGCCTGGATGATTAATTTTTCAGACACGCTGATCAATTCGGCTTCAGTATATTGATCATCAAGGTTTAATATTTCGTGTAATGGAAGTCTGTAGTAGTTCATTCCCCAAAGAATATGAAAACTGGCATATACTATAGAAAGAGTAGCTCCAATATCGAGTAATACTTTTTTCCAGGCAATATTTCTTCGAAAAACCTTTAGAAATAAAAAACGAATTAATAAAATGATCAATACAGAATATAAAAGATCACCAAAGGAAAAAGGTAACCATCCAAATACATAACGTAGTGCTTTAGAAGTATAAGTAAAAAAACCATTACTGTAAAAACGCTCTATAAATTCCGGAAAAAAAGAAATTATTTGAATAAAAATGATCTGAACAGGAAGTAAGATCGAAAGATATAATTTTGTTTTGGATTGCATTTGTGTTAATATTCTGATAAACAAAACTACAACATTTGGAGCTTCATTTGATTTAAGATTATCATAATGTACATTTGCTGAAAATACAATATACATGAATTCAGAAATAAGAGCTCTTGAGCCTAAAACTCTTTGGAATAAATTTGCAGATCTTAATGAAGTACCTCGTCCATCAAAAAAAGAAGAACGAGTTATAGCTTTTATGAAAAACTTTGGTGAATCTCTTGGGTTAATTACTGAGGTTGATAAAGTTGGTAATGTGCTGATTAAAAAACCAGCAACACCTGGTATGGAAGATCGTAAAATTGTGGTGATGCAATCACATTTAGATATGGTACATCAGAAGAATGCTGATACAGATTTTGATTTTGATACGCAGGGTATAGAAATGTATGTAGATGGAGATTGGGTAATGGCAAAAGGAACTACCCTAGGAGCTGATAATGGACTGGGAGTAGCTACTATTATGGCTATCTTGGAATCTAAAGATATTGAGCATCCGGCAATTGAAGCTTTATTTACTATTGATGAAGAAACTGGTATGACTGGAGCAATGGGATTAGAAGGCGGTTGGTTACAAGGTGATATTTTACTTAATTTAGATACTGAAGAAGATGATGAAATTGGTGTAGGCTGTGCTGGAGGAATTGATGTAACTGCGAAACGAACTTATGAGGAAGAATCTGTCCCTGAAGGAAAAACTGCGTATACTATTTCTGTTACAGGACTAAATGGAGGGCATTCCGGAATGGATATTCATAAAGGATTGGGTAATGCCAATAGAATCATGAATCGTTTATTGTTTGATGGTTTTGAAAATTTTGGGATGCGAATTCATGAAATTAAAGGGGGGAGCTTACGTAATGCTATTCCTAGAGAAAGTTTTGCAACTATTGTAGTGGATACTATTCAAGCGGAGGCTTTTGAATTTGAGATTGGTGAGTTGTCTAAGATTATAGCAAGCGAGTTGGAAATTGTAGATGCTGGGCTTCAAATCGAAGTTAAAACTACGAGCATACCCGACAAGGTAATGGAATTAGGAGTGCAAGAAGGTGTTTTGAAAGCTGTATATGCTGCACATAATGGAGTATATACTATGAGCGCTTCGATAAAAGATCTTGTGGAAACGTCTAATAATATTGCCAAAGTCACTATAGGAACCGGTGAGATTACCATAGAATGTCTGACCCGTAGTAGTGTGGAGTCGTCAAAAATAGATATGGTTAATAAATTGAGAGCTACTTTTGAGCTAATAGGTTGCGAAGTAACCACTAGTGGTGATTATCCAGGTTGGGCACCTAACATGGATTCACCAATTCTTAAAGTAATGGATACTTTATATCAAAAGCTCAATGGAGAAAAAGCTCATGTAGCAGCTTGTCATGCTGGATTGGAATGTGGAATCCTGGGGCAAAACTATCCGGAGATGGATATGATCTCTTTTGGTCCAACTATTCTTGGAGCTCATTCTCCTGATGAACGAGCTAGTATTTCGTCAGTGCAGAAATATTGGAAGTTTGTAAAAGAAACGTTGAAGGAGATTCCAACAAAATAAACTTAAAAAAAATCCCAAATCAAGTCGATTTGGGATTTTTATCTTTTATAAGAAGGGACAGTTTATTTACCTTCTTCTTTGCCTTGGATGCTTACCATTTCTAATTCAAAGATAAGATCCGTATTTGGTGGAATTGGTCTTCTTCCTCTTTCTCCATATCCTAAATGCGAAGGAATAAACAATACTGCTTTATCACCTACTTTCATTTTTTGCACACCTTCTTTAAATCCAGCAATCATTTGTGCTTCTGGAGAGTAAGGCATAGGAATAGGAGCATAACCTCTAGGATCAGCAGCTCTTCTTTCATCATATACTCCTTGTGCTTTGGCAGTTTCAGCATTATTGGTGTCAAATACTTTACCATCAGTAAAATAACCAGCATAAAACACATTTACGTTATCTCCTAATTTAGGTTGCTCACCATCTCCCTGATTTAAGAAATAAATTCCTAAACCACTTTCTAGGATGGTAGCTTTTGCTTTTAATTCTTCGAATTTAGCAGCTGTTTCATCATTCAGTTCTTTTTGTTTGCGTTCTTTTTCTGCTTTTTCTGCTTCAAGAGCTTTTAATTTATCATTAAAAGCTTTGTCTGTATCAAAAGCTTTTGCTGCAGATCCTTTACGTATGATATTGACTTCTTGCATTTTGATTTCTTCTTTTGGTTTTGATCCTGCAACAGGCGCAGATCCTATACTATCGATAACATCTTGTCCTATTACGATCTCTCCAAAAACGGTATGCTTTCCATTTAGCCAAGGAGTATCTTTAAGAGTAATAAAAAATTGACTTCCGTTGGTTCCGGGACCCGAATTTGCCATAGATAAAATCCCTTTTGATTTATGTGAAAGAGAATCTACAATTTCATCAGGAAATTTATAACCAGGATCTCCTGTTCCTGTACCTAGAGGATCACCAGTCTGAACCATGAAATCTTTAATAACACGGTGAAATATGATTCCATTATAATACTTCTTGCCTTTATATGTGCTATCTACCATAGTATTAGTACCTTCTGCAAGAGAAACAAAATTAGCTACAGTCATCGGAGTTTGGTCATAATACAGTTTGGCAACAGCAATCCCCTTATTAGTTACAATTTCTGCATAGATACCATCTCCTAGATCAGGGTACTTATCTTTACAGCTACTTAATGTGATTGCAATAACGGCTAAGAATAAAAGATTTAATTTTTTCATTTTTTGAGTTACTTATTTAATTTTCTGTTGTTGATTCTTTTATGATTGTATGTAAAGTTACTTTAGACATTAACGGAATATTTGTTCCAATCTTATCATCATCCCCATAATATCCATAAGCTTGGTAAGAAGGAAATAAAAAGGTAACTGTTTCTCCGGCTTTCATAAGCTTTAAACCTTCTCGAAGGCCGAGAAAAAGTTCTTCCTTATCAATAATGTAGTTAACCGTGTCTAGTTCTTCCTTGGTATAAATTACATTTCCGCTAAGGTCTTTTATATCATAGTTAAAGTTTACAATATCACCAAATTGTGGTTGTATATTAGATATTGTATCTTTTGTTGAGTAATAATACCAAAAACCTCCTTTAGACGAAATATAATTATTGGTACTATCTTGATCAATAATTTTTTGAATTCTAGCTTCTTCTTTAGCGGCTAATTGTTTATTTCTATTAATAGATTCACTGATAAAAGATCCAGATTTTACGGTAATTGGTTTTCTGGCTTCTGGTGTCTTGCAAGAAAAAAATAGAATTAATAGGCTAAGAATTGGAAAGATTTGTCTCATGGATTTAGGACATTTTTATAAGACGGTAAGATACTAATAAATTTTTCAATCGTATCTTGCAACGATAGATTACTTTTACCTCCTGCCGCATTATGATGGCCTCCTCCTTCAAAATGTTTTCTAGATACTTCATTTACAGAAAAATCGCCTTTAGAGCGTAAGGATATTTTGATAATACCTTCTCCTTTATTTTCTATAAATATTACTGCAAATTTAATACCTTCTATAGATAATCCCAGGTTAACAAAGCCTTCTGTATCACCTTTTCTAAAATTGTGATCGTCTAATTCTTTTTGCGATAAGGAAATATAGGCAGTTTTATATTCTGGTAATACTTTTAGATTATTAAGCGCTACTCCCTTAAGCTGTAAACGAGATAAAGTATTTGTATCGTATATGTTTTCATGAATAGCAGTGTTATCAGCACCACGGTCGATTAAATCCGAAACTACACGATGTGTTACACTGGTTGTTGACCTAAACCTAAAGGACCCGGTATCAGTCATAATTCCTACATAAATACAAGTGGCAATTTCCGGGGAGATCTTTTTTAGATCATCTAATTTTTCTATAAAATGATAAACCATCTGACATGTAGAACTCATAGATGTGTCACTATACGTATATTTTGCATAGTCATCTGGTTGTTGATGATGGTCAATCATAATAAATGTAGCTTCTGCTTTAGATAAGCTTTCTTCCATATCACCTATTCTGGATAAATGGTTAAAGTCTAAAGTAAAAATGATTTCTGCATTCTCAATTTTAGATTTTGCAGTAGAAGTACTTTCGTTATATTTGATAATAGTATCTTCTCCTGGAATCCATTTTAAAAAACCAGGATATTCATTAGGCGAAATAACCGAAGTTTGATGCCCTAATGCTGTAAGATAATGCGATAATGCTAAAGTCGAACCAATTGCATCTCCATCAGGGTTTTTATGAGGTACAATGACTATATTTTTTGGAGTAGATAAAAGCTCCTTTATTTCATTAATTTCTTGCGTATTCATAAGTCAGCGAATATACAATAAATAATATTTTGGTAATATTAGAAGTATTAATTTTATTGAGTTTTTAATATGGAAGCTATGAAAAATCAATATGTTTTACTATTCCTGTTTTTGAGTATTACATCATTTTGTTTTACTCAGAATAAAAACAATGATGACAAAAGTGATTATGTAATTGCATTTGGTAGTTGTAATAAGCAAAACGAACCTCAACCATTATGGAATGAGGTGTTAAAGAATACTCCAAATCTCTTTATTTGGGGAGGCGATAATATTTATGGAGATTCTGATGATATGCAAAAGATAGCCAATGATTATAAATTGCAAAATAATAACCCTGAGTATCAGAAACTAAAGAAGACTGTTCCCGTTCTTGCTACCTGGGATGATCATGATTATGGTAAAAATGATGCTGGAGTAGAGTGGGAGAAGAAAAAAGAGAGTCAGCAATTATTCTTAGACTTTTTGGATGTACCGAAAGGTGATCTTAGGCGATCACAAGAAGGGATTTATTTATCTAAGGTTTTTGAACTGGAAAAAGCGACTATAAAAGTTATCATATTAGATACGAGATACTTTAGATCGGCATTACAGAGAAAAGATAGTAATGAAAAGAAAAGATATGAACCATGGGATAATGGCGAAGGAACTATTTTAGGGGATACTCAATGGAAATGGTTAGAAGAAGAATTAGCTTCGAGTTATGCAGACTTTAATATTATAGTAAGTAGTATTCAATTCCTATCGGCGGAACATGGTTTTGAAACTTGGGGTAACTTTCCTCACGAAGTCGAGCGTTTGAAACGTTTATTGATTGATAAAAAGGTGAAAAATATAATTTTACTTAGCGGAGACCGTCATATTTCTGAACTTTCTATGACCAAAGTATCGGGACTTAATTATCCTCTGGTCGATTTTACATCTAGTGGTTTGACACACGCTTATACGGCTTATAAAGGAGAGTCAAATAAATATAGATTAGGAAACGTGGTATCTGTACCAAGTTTTGGTTTGTTAAAATTTAATTTTGATGCTAATGAGGTAGTTATGGAGATGAGGGGAGAAAATAATATGTTATTGCAAAAATTCAAACAAAAATATCCTAGGTAATTGAAATAAGAAGTTTGAAAAACTAAAACTATATACTTTCTAAATAATTATTCTTGTTTTTGAAGCTTTTATACATACTTTTGCACAAAATTTAGAGATTCGGTTGTTTTACCGAAGTAAATAATTAGAAAGTTTCCTTTTAGAAGAGGAAATTACAACAAATACATTTTTACAATGGCAACAAACAGAACTTTTACAATGCTTAAGCCGGATGCGGTAAGAAAAGGATATATCGGGGCTATCCTTGAACAAATCACTGCTTCAGGTTTTAGAGTGGTGGCAATGAAATTAACTCAACTTACTACTGATGATGCTAAAGAATTTTATGCAGTTCATAGCGAACGTCCTTTTTATGGAGAATTAGTAGAATATATGACCAGTGGGCCTATCGTAGCTGCAATTTTAGAAAAAGAAAATGCGGTTGAAGATTTTAGAACGTTAATTGGAGCAACGAATCCGGAAGAAGCTGCTGAGGGAACAATTCGTAAGAAATTTGCAACTTCAATTAGTGAGAACGCAGTACACGGAAGTGATAGTGATGAAAACGCTGCTATCGAGGGTGCTTTTCATTTCTCTGGAAGAGAGCAGTTCTAAGAAGAAAATAATACACGTTGAAAAAAGCCTGTTCATGTTATTGGACAGGCTTTTTTATTGTTCTTTATAAACATGGGTATTGGTTAAAAATATGTAAAGAAATAGTTCTTTTACCAAAATACTCTAAAACTAATATTAGGAGTAATCCCCACGGATAAAATGTCAGCATTGATAAAGCGATTATCTAATGAATTCGTGGTTCTGAATTCTCGATTTAATATGTTTTGCCGATCATATAAATTAAGAATTGATAATCCTACACGATATTTTATGTTCGAGTTTTGTCCTATCTTAAAATCATAGATTGTAGAAAAATCGAGCCTGTGATAGATGGGTAATGTGTTACTGTTGATCTCATCATATTCTAATAATATAATCTCACCACTTTCATCTATTCCTGATACATTGGTAAATGCTTTACCTGTATGCCATACCCAACCTAATGAAAACTGAAGATTATTGATTTTATAAAAATGAGACCATTTGATGGTGTGTTCAATATTCCAGTTACCAGGAAAGGATTCATTATTATTAATATCCTCAAATTTATTACGAGTATTAATGTATGAATAGCTAACCCAGCTTTTATAATTTCTGAACCTTTTCTTTAGAAAAACATCTATGCCAAATATTCTACTTTCTCCGATATGATAAGTATTGTCAATAGGATTTAGAAATCCAGCTGTGAGTGTTGTAATATCATCAATTTGTTTATAATATCCGTCTATGTCAAAAAGCCATTTGTTCTTTCTAAAGCTGCTTCCTAATGTAAATTGGTAACTAGATATAATGGGAAACTCCTCTTCATTAGCCAATGTCCATACTTGATTTTCTAGAGATAAGTCACTGACCACCGATTCTCTAATTTGACTAGCTGCTTGACTTCTGTATTCTCCTGTGAAATTTATTTTTAGGTTTTTGGTAATGTTTTTTTGAACTAAAACCCGAGGCTCGATGAAAGATTTTTTTAACTCAGAGTAATTATTAAAACGTAACCCGGCTGAAATAAAGAGGTTCTTCGGATTCTCGTAGGTATATTCAGTATAAAAGGAATGTGTATTTAGAAAACTGTCATCCTGATCTAAAATCAGTTCATAGCTAGGTGTTGTGGTAACAAAAGCATATCGGATATTATTATTAGAAAGTTGATAACCACCTATAAGATTTTGATAGGCAGATAGCCTATAATTAAAGCCTAAAGTTGCACCAAATTCTCTTACACTATTTTTCTTACTTTCTATTTCTGAAATAATGCTTGCACTCCTTGTTGTAAACTGATAATTCAATAAGTACTTAGTGTAATATCCGCTTACTTCTGTATTAAAAGTATTACTGTATTCATGATTCCATTTTAGATTATATCCTTCATTTTCAGTGATTAAATCATCGCTAAAAGATTCCAAATTATCACTTCTTCTAAAATCTAAATCATTTTTGCTATAAATGGTGTTTACTTCAATTTTATCACTATCAGAAGGCTCCATAATTAGATTTGCATTATAATCAACATAGAAAAAATCATTATTTTCTTTTTCAAATAGTGTAGTTTCTGATATTTTGGTGTTTTGGAATACTCGATCAGATAATTGCTGATATGTAAATGTTTCAAGAGCATCTGTATAGGATCTTCTACCAGATACTTGCAGAGATATTTTATCTTTAACGATTGGTGTATGAACTACCACATCTGCATTGATCATGTTAAAACCAGCATTTCCTGTAAAATATTCTGTAATTTCATTTTCTGATTTGATATCAATAACACCTGCAATTCTGCCTCCATATTTTGCACTAACTCCATTTTTTATAAAATTCACCTCATTAGCTACATACGGATTAAAAGCGGATAGCATTCCAAATAAATGACCTTGATGATATGTTTTGATATCGTTCCATAATACTAGGTTTTGGTGAGGAGCACTTCCTCTGACAAATATTCCAGATGCGGTTTCAAATGGGTTATTAACTCCAGGAGTTTGTTGAATGCTCTGCAAAATATCTGGTTCAGTAAGTCCCGGAAGTGTTTCTACATCTTTAAGATCTATATGAACAACATTTTTGTTTTTTGTGATTCCTTTTGTTAAGTATTCTTGTATTAGGATTTCATCAAGTATTTGTTCTCTATTGATTAGATAAATTTTTGGGCATTCTCCCGCTAAAAAAGATTTAGAGTTAAGTACTCTTTGCCTAAAACCCGGAGCACTGATCAGAATTACCGAATTAAAAGGGATACTATCTTTTGTGAAATAGCCATTTTCATCTGTAGTAATATTGGTTCTTGTAGTTTTAAAAAACACACCAATATCTTTAAGAGGTTTTAGTTCTTCATCAAGAATATAACCGCATACTGAGATGTGATCTTTTTTAGTATAATTACTTATGGTTATAAAATTGTTCCCGGTAAGGTTAAACTTTAGAAAAGTAAGTGTTTCTAATGTTTTGGCTAGATCTTTTAATGAAGTATCAGGTGCTAAACGTAAAGAGATTTTTTTTCCTTCGATTACTTGATTAATGTATGAGAATTTTACATTAAACTGTTTTTCAATAAGCGGAATGGCTTCAGAGAGTGTTTTATCTTCTAATACAACGACTTTTGTTTCTTCTTGTGAAAAAACAGATATGCTCCATAAAAATATAAATGCATATAAAAGTCTATTCATGCTTCTACTTTTCTAGTACGACGGTCTTGCCATCTTGAGATAGGCTATAGTCCATGCCTAAGGTACTAAAAACTGTTTTAAGAGCAACTTCTATATTATCATTAGGAAAAGTACCAGTATAGATTACACCGGTGTTTATATTAGAGGTATCTACTTTAATATTATATTGTTCTTCTATTTCTTTAAATACATATTTAATCGGTACGCTTCTAAAAGTACTAGTACTGTTAATCCATGAAGGGGTTTGTGCTACAAATGTCCAACTTTCAGGGGCGATGTTCTTTAAATTTCTGTAGGCATTTCCTGCAGTCAGAACCTTACGTTGTTGATCATTTGTAACACTTACTTTACCTTCATAACAAGCTACTTCAAAGAAAGAAGTATAGGATTGTACGTTAAATTCAGTTCCGAGTACGGAAACTTCTCCGTTTTTAGTGGTAACTGTAAATTTACTTCCTTTTTTTACCTTAAAATATGCTTCACCTTCTAGTGATACAGTTCTGTTTTCTTCCCAACTATCTTTGTCAAAACTAGCATTTGATTTTGCATTAAGGATCATTTCTGAACCATCTGGTAGTGTAACAGCCAGCTGTTCTCCGTAATTGGTAGTGAAAGATTCGTTTGGGCCAAATAAAAATAATCCTAATATAATCGCCACAGATGCTGCAACAGCAAAATATGGCCATAATTTAATTACTGAGCTTGATTTTTTTATGGTGTTATTACCTCTCTTGGATTTTATAATGGTTAATTCTTTTTCTACATCATAACCCTTAAGGTCCAAAGCATCCGCACCAGCCATTATTTTCATATAATACTCATATTCAGGATGAGATTTAAACTCACGAAGCTCTTCTTCAGAAAGCTCGCCGTTAATCCATCTGGATAAGAATATTTCGTCTTTTTTATCGTCTAACATAACTTCGGTCTATATAATGAAAACGTTTTATTATTAATTTACCCTACCCTTTATTAAAAAAAAAATATTTTTTTAGGTTTTTGGTTCTTAGTTTTTTGACTAAATAATTTTTTTTAGCTTTTTAGTTTGTTTATTAAACCAGATTTTAAATATTACCAATTTTCTTTCGCATTGCTAACAGTGCTTTATGCATTAGTTTTTCAATAGCTTTAACGGAAACATTAGACATTTCTGCTATTTCCTTATATGTTTTTTTATCTATTCTACTTAACAGAAAAACTTCTCTTTGTCGTTCTGGTAAATCTGCAATTGCATTTTTTAGTTTCTCCATGTATTCTTTTTCAAGAGCAATGAATTCTGGAGATTCATTCGTGACATCACTTTTTCTCTGAGTAATATAATCTTGATATTTAAATCTTACTTTTTGATGTCTTGTGATGCTTATCCCAAGATTAGTCGCTATAGTATATATATAACTTTTGGCTTTATCAAGTGGAACCTTAGAACAGTTATTCCACAATTTTATAAAGGTATCCTGAACAATATCTTCTGCTTGTTCCAAATCACCGAATTTATAATAGATATAGTTTCTCAAAAGTTTTGATTGACTTTTAAAGAACTGATCAAATGCTTGTTCGTTACAGGTAGAGTTTTTGTTATCAGACATTAGGGGGTATGAAAAATTGATGTCCAAATCTAGATTTTTTTTCTTTCGTATCAAAAGAGCAGCCTATAAATTTCAATTAAAACTAAAGTATTGCGTGAGGGATAGAAATGGCATCCTTTTATAAACTGTCACCGCTGTGCATATAAATTTAGGAGTTTATAAAAGATATAATGGATAGCCCGGTCTGCCTTAGCAGTACACGCCATGGTAGCTATAGGTAGCTATAAAATTTAGAAAAAATAAATCTTGGGGGTAGGGTATTTTTTTTTAGGTGCGTTTTATTTATGTGAGGCGCTAAAAAGCCTTCAGTGAAATTAATTATTTGAATAACCCTAAAATATTTTGATACCATGAAAAAACTTAGCATTTGGAGTGTAATGATCTTTACACTATTAATAGGATTTAATTCCTGCGATCAAATAGAAGAATTTGATAACTGTCCAGAGGTAAATGTAACTGTTGATAATGAAACTGGTAGTGCCGTATATCGTTTTGCTGCACAGATTGACGGAATAGAAGATGTAAGATTTACTTGGACAATTAATGGAGATGAGGTAGATACAGGTAGCCTTAGTGATGTAAAAGATCAGATTTTGGATTATAGATTCGAACCTGGAGAATATAAAGTTTGTGTAAAGGTTGCAAGTGAAAACTGTCCTATCGAAGTCTGCACCGATATTGTTGTAGAAAGAGATGAAACAGATCCTTGCCCTGATCTATTCTTTGAATCAAGACAGTACGAAAGACCTTCTCAATATAAGTTTATAGCTGATTTTAGAGGAATCGAAGAAGTATCTTATGGATGGTTTATTAATGGTGAGTTTGTAGAAGATTCTTCTCCAAATGAAAGTAACTATCTTATCTATGATTTTAAAGAGCCTGGAGTATACGAAGTATGTATTGCTACTGAAACACCAGAATGTCCTAATGGAACTAGATATTGTAAGGAAATTGTAATAGAAGAAGTAAGTGATGTTTGTCCAGAGGTTTCTTTTACCAAAGAAATGGAGCCAGGTACTAATGGAGTGTATGTATTCGAAGCGCAAATAGAAGGTACGGATGCTGTGGCTGAATTGGATTGGTATATTAATGATCAGTTGATAGAAAACCCAAGTGATCAACAAGGAGGAAGTAGAGTGTTAACTTATCAATTTGATCCGGGAGTATACAAAGTATGTTTAAAAGTGTTTACAGAGGATTGTCCAGAAGGAGTAATTTATTGTAAAGAAATTGAAGTAAGAGGAGAGAATGAGTGTCCGGAGTTATTTTTCATTGCAGAAAAAGATGGTGATAATCCAGCATACTATTTTCAGGTTGAGTTTGAAAACGCTTCAAATATAGAGTGGTTAGGATGGTATATCAATGGTGAGTTTGTGGAAGATTCTAATAACGGAGATAATAATAGATTCTATTATCAATTTAGTCCAGGAAGATATGAAGTGTGTTTAAAAACAGAAACACCAGAATGTCCTGAAGGAACTTCTTACTGTAAAGTTATAGAAATTGAAGACCCTGTATCTTGTCCTGATTTGTTTTTTGAAATGGAACAAGAAGGCAATACTCCCGGATATAACTTCTATGCAAGCTTTGATGGAATGCAAGACACATCATTTTGGTGGACAATTAATGGAGATGTTGTAGATGAAGAAATGGTTGGGCCTAATGATGATAAAGATAATTATATGTATTATCAGTTTGGACCAGGTACTTATGAGATTTGTATAGAAACTGAAACGCCAAATTGTCCTCAAGGAATTAAATATTGTAAAACACTAGTTATAGAATAAAAAAGTTGGTTAGGTTAGATTAATTAGGTTATTCCCTGGGAACGTTGCCATACGTTTCCAGGGAATTTGTATTTGTATAAACCTAAGTTTTTTGATTCTGATTTAATTTTTTATACTTTGAACGATTATAATTCATAAAAGGGGGTAGGGTAAACTATATTCTAAACGTTATATTTATATAAGACAGATTTATGTTGAAGAAATTTATTACATATTACAAAGGATTATTACTGGCATTAATTGTGTTGGTAAGTTCTTGTGTCAATGATGATTCTTTCTTCCCGGATGAAGTTGGAGACAATATAACTCAGAGCACAGCATTAGTTACGGTACTTAATAATTTTCGTCCCGGCTCTGGTGATGTAATCATTTCTGAAAGAGAACTGTGTTTCAGGTTTGTATACCCAATAGTATTAGGATATAATACAGATTCCAGTATTAGAATAGATAACTATGATGGACTGGTAAGTGTGATGTCTAGTCAGAGTAATAATTTTAATATTTCTGGACTTCAGTTTCCGGTTCAGATTGTATTTAATGGAAATAGTGATACTCAATTCACAGTAAATAATGAAGCTGCTTTAATAAATGTGCTTCAGGAATGTAATTTTGATACGTTAAGACATGATTTTGATAGATTATTCAGTCAATGTTTTAAGTTTGATTATCCGGTAACTCTAATAAATAGAGATAGAAGAGAGATTGTATTATCTTCTAAGGAAGAATTTAATAGTTTTTATTCTAGTCAGGGAGCAGACTATCAGCCAGAATTAAAGTTTCCTGTTAATTTATTGGTTGCTCCTGATTTTTCATCAAAGAGGATAAATACTTATTTCGAATTCTATGAAATAATCAATGATTGCGTAGGGTGTCCTAATCCGGAGTTTACAAAGGAATTGATAGAAAGTCCAGCGACATATCGATTTATATCTACTATAGAGCAAAGTGATGTTGTTTTCTTCTGGTTTATTAATAATGAATTGGTTGGAGATGTTGCTAGACCTACTTTCGATTATAATTTTCTGGCGGTATTAGATGGCAGTGTTCCTGGTGGTCCAGGTAATTATGAAGTATGTTTAAAAGTTGAAACTCCTGATTGCCCGGAAGGTATTAAGTTTTGTAAAGAGATCACTGTAGAACAAATCTGTCCTGACCTATTATTTGAATTTGTACAGGAACCAGGTACGTTAGAGTACGTGTTTACGGCAGAATTTGCTGATATTGGAAGTATAAGGTATCAATGGTTTGTAGATGGTCAACAAATAGAGTTGGATGGCGGTCCTGGAGCAGATAATCAATTATTGCAAACACTAGATCCTGGTATGCATGAAGTGTGTATAAAACATACTTCTCCTCTTTGTCCGGATGGTAAAGAGTTTTGTAAAGAGGTATTAGTAGAACCTATTTGCCCTGATTTATTCTTTACTGTTGAACAAGAAGGTGATACACCAAGTTATAATTTCTTTGCTGAGTTTCCTGATATTGCTAATGTAACTTATGAGTGGGTGATAAACAATGATATCATCGAAGATGATGGAGGTTCTAATGGTGATAATACATTGTTCTTTCAATTTAGCCCTGGAACTTATGAAATATGTATTAGAACAGAAACACCTACTTGTCCCGAAGGAATACAGTATTGTCAAGAATTGATAGTGCAATAATTTTTCTTTTTAATTCCTATTATTTTCGGTTTATAAAATGACAATCTTTTTTATTTGAAATTTTCAATTTAATAGAATCATTGCTTATAAATTCAAGAAGTGATAAATCATTTGCTGTTACGTTTAAACTTAATATTTCTTCCTTATTTATAACTAATTTTGTAAGAAAATATGGGAATATGAGATATCATACACGTAAAATTGTAAAACCTGGAGATTTAAATCCTAATGAAACATTATTTGGAGGAAGATTGTTAGAATGGATTGATGAGGAAGCGGCATTATATGCAGTGATACAGCTAGAAAGCCGAAGAGTAGTAACTAAGTTTATGTCTGAAATTAATTTTGTGAGTTCTGCTGTTCAGGGAGATATTGTTGAGATTGGAATGGATGTGGTTAAATTCGGCAGATCTTCTTTAATACTTAAATGTGAAGTGAGAAATAAACTTACTCGTAAGACGATCATCCAGGTAGAAAATATTACCATGGTCAATCTTGATGAGAACGGTAAACCAAAATCACATGGAAAAACACAAATAGAGTTTGTTAAGGATAGATTAGAAAGATCATCTAAGCACTAATTTTTTAATCAATTCTTTACCCAGGCCTTCATTAAGATTAGAGATTATTTTTTCTTTCCCATAGCTTAGTTCTTCTCTAAGTACCGAAGAGGTGAGTTGTATAAATAAAGTGCTTCTTTCTAGTTTTATAGATTGAGTGTATTTGGTAATGGCAGGCCCCATAATTTGTTCCCAAACATCTCTTACCTCGACTTTGTCAAGACCTTTCTGGAGTTTATTATCAGCGACAAAATCCTTTAATACTTCGCTTAAACTTTGATGTTCATTCTGACGTTTTGCCATTATAATGATAGCTTTTGATATCGCTTGTAAAAATAAACATTTCCGGTATTATTTGTAATCGTCATTCTGTTTTCTTTAGCAGAAATTATGGTTTCTTTCCAGCTTGATTGCGGAGTTTTGTAATATATTCTAAGGCTATCTTGTTCAATTTTAAGAGTAAATGTCTCATTATCTTTTGTAGAAATAAAATTTCCGTTTAGCTGAGGTTGTAGCTTTTTTCTGATACCAACAGAATCCTTAACTTCAAAAAAATCAATACTCTGGTTAAAATTGTATTTCTTTTCTGTCCCGTCTGATAATATTACTTTTTCAATTTCCCAATAACCATCGAGATACTGTATTTGTGCTTCAGGGTTAGAAGAAGAGCAAGAAACAAAAAATAAAAACGATGTTATATATAGAATTTTATTCAGCATTGTTCTCTTCTAATTTTATGATTTTGTAGGATTGAGAAATCTTTTTTACAACACCTTCTGTTCTGTCGGCGTGAGTGTCACTAATAAATAATTGGCCAAAATTTTGATCATCAACCAGTTTGATGATATGCTCTACACGTTTCTCATCTAATTTATCAAAAATATCATCCAAAAGTAATATTGGATTTACTTTGCTTTGTTTTTTGATAAAATCAAATTGTGCTAGCTTTAATGCTATAAGAAAGGATTTTTGTTGTCCCTGACTGCCAAATTTCTTTATAGGATACCCATCAATCTCAAAAGATAAATCATCTTTATGAACTCCAACACTTGTGTATTGAAGCATTCTATCCTTGGCAATATTTTGTTCTAATAAGGTTAAAAGATCCGAATCAGCCAATTTACTTTGGTACTGTAGAGATACTGTCTCGCTACCCGAGGTAATAGCTTCATAACGTTTAATAAATATAGGGATGAAGGTTTCCAGAAAAGCTGCCCTCTTTTGAAAAATAATTGTCCCATACTCGTGAAGTTGTTGATTATAAACCTCTAGTGTGGTACCGTCAAAAGTATTATTAACCGTAAAATATTTTAATAATGAATTACGCTGAGATACAATTTTAGAATATTTTATAAGGGTAGTTAGATAGTTATGGTCGCTTTGTGAGATGACCCCATCAATAAATTTACGGCGAGTATCGCTTCCCTCGGTAATAAGATCTCTGTCTGCAGGGGAGATAATAACTAAAGGTAAAAACCCGATATGCTCGCTAAAAGTGTCATACGCCTTTCCGTTACGTTTTATAACTTTCTTTTGTCCTCTTTTAGCACTTACAATTACCTTTTCTTCCCTGTTTTCTTTTTCATAAAGACCTTCTACAACAAAAAAATCAGAATCATGTCTAATGTTTTGTCCGGTAATAGGGTTAAAATAACTTTTACCAAAAGAGAGGTGGTAAATAGCATCCAGAATATTCGTTTTTCCGACCCCATTATTTCCCACGAAGCAATTTATCTTATCATCAAAATCAAAATTGATGGATTCAAAATTCTTATAATTTATTAAAGAAAGTGATTTTAAAATCATAAATCGTTGATCGTCAAGGAGTCGTGATTGTTGTAATATTCGTAACTATCTTGCGCAAAATATTGAAAAATATTAAATAGTTGTGCTTTTAATTATGAATAAAAATTTTATTTTTGCCGTTCATTAAAGAAAATTTATGGCAACGTATAAGAAACGAGGATATAAACCTAAAACTAAAACTGAAGAGGTAGAACAGATAGAAGATCAATCTACAACTGCAGAAGTATTTAATACCCTGGATGAAACAGCTTCTAAAACAGAAGAATGGGTTGCGGCTAATCAAAAATATATTTTTATAATAGTTGGAGTTGTAGCACTTGTAGTTTTAGGATATCTTGGATATGATAAGTTTATTCAGGAGCCAAAAGAGCAAGAAGCTTCTAACGAAATGTTCAAAGCTCAGCAGTATTTTGATAATGCAGTAAATGGCAATAGCACCTTACGTGATTCATTATATACTTTAGCACTTAATGGTGGAGAAGGTAAATATGGTTTCCTACAGATTATAGATAATTATGGAGGAACAAAAGCAGCTAATTTATCTAATTATTATGCAGGCTTTGCTTACCTGAATATGAAAAAGTATCAGGAAGCTATTGATTATCTAGATGCTTTTAAAAGTGATGATGAGATGTTAGGTCCTTTGGCAATTGGAGGAATAGGTGATGCTTTTTCTCAGTTGGACCAAACTGAAGAGGCATTATCATACTATGAAAAAGCTGCTGCTACAAAGAATAATGAGTATACTACTCCTAAGTTTTTACTAAAAGCTGCACTAACTGCAATTTCACTGAATAAGCCTGAAGTTGCGATTCCTCATTTAGAAAGAATCAAAGAAGAATTTTCTAAAAGTGTAGAAGCTAATCAGGTAGATGTACATTTAGGAAGAGCTAAAGCGATGCAATAGTATAGTTTGTAGTTTCTGGTTTGCGGTTTCAGGTTATGGAGTGCAACAAGCTACAAGCAAGAAACCTTTAACCATAAACTAATGGCTACAGAAAATAAAAATTTATCACAATACGATAAGTCGACAATCCCAAACGCGAAGAACTTTCGGTTTGGGATTGTTGTTTCAGAATGGAATGACCAAATTACAGAAGGACTTTTTCAAGGCGCTTTTGATGCTTTTATTGATTGCGGAGCTATTAAAGAAAATATCGTGAGATGGAATGTTCCCGGTAGTTTCGAATTGATCTATGGCTGCAAAAAAATGCAAGAATCTTTTGATATGCTTGATGCTGTTATTGCTATCGGTTCTGTGATTCAGGGCGAAACCAAACATTTTGATTTTGTTTGTGAAGGGGTGACCCAAGGAATTAAAGATTTAAATATCAATAATGACATCCCTGTAATTTTTTGTGTACTTACTGATAATACATTGCAACAATCAATAGATCGTTCTGGAGGTAAACACGGTAATAAAGGAACAGAAGCTGCGATAGCAGCTATAAAAATGGCGCAACTTCGCAAAGACGCTAAGTTCTATAAATAGTATTTTCTTTTACAGGTTTTAAAAAGCGGTATGATCCTTGTTGATGGTATATCGATGTTATTGTAATGCTAAAAGCTTTAGATTACACTGCATTTTAAGTATATTTGGATAATATTAAGATAGGAACAGATTGTGAAGTTTAATATCCCTAAGAGAAGAACGAACCGAAGATATAACTATACCCCACGGTATTATAATGGTAAGAGTGAAGGTAACATCTATGATTTCGAGAATAGAATTACCAAATATAGGGATACTACTAACGATATTGATTTTGGGTCTCACTGGGCAGAAGCTCGTAAAGCGAGTAGACACCGTGGAAATCGAGAAATTAATAAAAGGATAATTTATATTGTCGTTATTCTGGTTTTCATCTTTTTGTATTTAATCGAGTTTGATTTATCCATATTTACTGCAAGACGATAAATGTCTGATATCATTCAACTATTACCAGATCACGTAGCTAATCAGATCGCTGCTGGAGAGGTGGTTCAAAGACCTGCTTCAGTGGTAAAAGAATTACTGGAAAATGCCATTGATGCTAAAGCTACCCAGATAAAATTAATTATTAAAGAAGCAGGTAAAACACTTATTCAGGTTATTGATGATGGAGTAGGAATGAGTGTCACTGATGCCAGACTTAGTTTTGAGCGTCATGCTACTTCTAAAATAAAAACTGCAGAAGATCTTTTTGAGTTAAATACTAAAGGTTTTAGAGGAGAAGCTTTAGCTTCTATTGCTGCGATTGCTCATGTGGAGCTAAAAACACGCCAAGAAAAAGATGAAGTAGGAACCGAAATCAAAATAGAAGGCAGTGAAGTAACCTCGCAAGAAGTATGTGTTACTCCAAAAGGAACTTCAATTAGTGTTAAAAACTTATTTTATAATATACCTGCCAGACGTAATTTTTTGAAATCAAATTCGGTAGAGCTTCGACATATTATTGATGAATTTCATCGTGTAGCTATGGCGCACCCGGATATTCGATTTGATATGTATCATAATGATAGTGAAGTGTTTAAATTGCCTACTTCGAATCAGCGGCAGCGAATTGTTCATGTTTTTGGAGGAAAAACTAATGAAAAGTTAGTTCCGATTAAGGAGGAAACGGATTTAGTGACTATTGGAGGTTTTGTAGGTAAACCTGAATATGCTAAAAGAACTAGAGGAGAGCAATTTTTCTTTGTAAATAATAGATTTATCAAAAGTGCATACCTGAATCATGCGGTTAATGCAGCTTTTGAAGGATTATTAAAAGATAAAGCGCATCCTAGTTATTTTATTTATCTGGAAGTAGATCCCAATTCTATAGATATTAATATTCATCCAACTAAAACTGAGATTAAGTTTGATGATGAACATGCATTGTATGCCATGCTTCGATCTACTATAAAACATAGTCTAGGACAGTTTAACGTTGCTCCTATATTGGATTTTAATAGAGACGCTTCTATGGATACTCCGTATGAGTATAAAAGCAAAGTTGCTCAGACTCCTCATATAGAAGTTGACCGTAGTTTTAATCCCTTTAAGGAGGAGAAGTCATCAAGCAGCTCAGGAAAAAATTATACAGGATATAAAAAAGAGTCAGCAGGAGATTGGGAAAATCTGTATGTAGGATTAGAATCAGAGATGACTACTCCAACATCTAATGAGAATGATTTCTCGTCTGTTCAATTTGAAAGTACCGAAGTAACAGGTTCTTTGTTTGAAGGCGATAAGAAAAAAGAATTGGAACAACACACTACATATCAGCTTAATCGTAAATATATAGTAACTACGATTAAAAGCGGTATGGTCATAATTAATCAGCATCGTGCCCATCAGCGAATTGTATATGAAGAATTACTTCGTAATATTACGATGGCAAGTGCTGTTAGTCAGCAATTGTTATTTCCTCTGAAACTTTCTTTTTCTAAAAAAGAAATTACGTTATTAGAAACTGTAAAAGAGCAACTACAGAATACAGGGTTTATTTTTGGAGAATTTGCACTAGGAGAGATTGAGATTACTGGGATTCCTAGTGTGGCTTCAGAGAAAGAAGTCTCTCAGTTGTTAGAACAATTGTTAAGCGACCTGGAAAACGAAGTGCCAGACAGTGGTTTCTCGCAAACAGATTTACTAGCTAAATCAATGTCTAAGGATATTGCAATTCGATCAGGAGTTGATTTGGACCCTGAGCAACAAAAGTATATGGTCAATAGCTTATTTGCTTGTACAGAACCAACCATATCACCAGATAATAAGCCAACTTTCATCACGTTAACAGTTGATGAGATTGATAAGAAATTTTAAAAACTAAATGGGGAGAATTACAGAAACAGTTAAGGTTTTAATTATTGTCAATGTAATATTTTTTATTGGTTCATTGACACTACAAGGAACATCATTTAGTTTATTTGCTTTTTGGTTTCCATATAATGATAACTTTCATTTTTGGCAGATATTAACATATATGTTTATGCATAGTCATCAGGGGATATCACATATCTTTTTTAATATGTTATTATTGTTTCTGCTTGGTAGTGATTTGGAATATCGTATAGGTCAAAAAAAGTTTTTGTTTTTGTATTTTTCAGCTGGATTTGGAGCGTTAGCTCTACAACTATTATTTTATTATTTATACTTCATTCCAGGTTATCAAGCATTTATTGATGCAGGTTTCGTTAAAAATGAAATCCTAGAATTTATGAGAGAAGAAAGATATAACACAGCTGTTTTGCAATTTACTGATCAAGATACTGTAACTAACATGTATCGTTCTTATTATAGTCATATGGTTGGCGCTTCCGGTGCTGTATCAGGAGTTATCGCTGCATTTGGAATTTTATTTTGGAACGAAAAGATATATCTTCTTTTTATTCCTTTTCCAATAAAAGCAAAATATTTAATGCTACTTTATTTCGTACCTGATATAATGGGTGCAATTACTAGTACGAGTTTTTATGGAGTTTCTAATATAGCACATTGGGCGCATATTGGGGGTGCTGTAATTGGTTTTATAACTATGTGGTATTGGAAAAAGAATTCGTTTAATCAACATCGTTGGTATTAATATGGCAGCAAATAACCTAACATATCAATATAAAACGGCTAACATCATTGTTAAGCTTATTGTAATCAATACTCTATTATTTTTGTTTGCAACATTAGGATCCTGGATATTTAATATAACCCCTGGAGCTTTAATGAAGTGGTTCGTGCTGCCAACGGAGTTAGAATCTCTTATCCTTCAAGTGTGGGGTGTTCTTACCTATAGTTTTTTACATTTTGATTTTTGGCATATCTTCTGGAATATGTTGATTTTGTATTGGTTTGGTCAATACGTACTTAATTTATTTACAGAGAAAAGGTTTCTTACTATTTATTTGTTAGGTGCCATATGTGGAGGGATTTTGTTTGTAGTAGCTTATAACGTTTTTCCTGTTTTGAACGGTACAATGGCTTATTTGATTGGTGCTTCGGCTGCAGTGAGAGCAATTATGATCTTTATTGCAGCATATACGCCAAACTCTGAAGTTAGGATCATCTTTTTTAATGTTAAATTATGGCAAATAGGTTTGTTTGTTGTATTATCAGATTTAATTCAGTTACCGAACTCAGGAAATGCGGGAGGTTTAATAGCACATTTAGGAGGGGCTGTTTTTGGTTATCTCTACGCTATTCAGCTTAAAAAAGGGAAAGATATTGGAGCCTGGTTCGAAAAACTAATGGATGGGATAGCTACCATGTTTAAACCCAAAAAGAAAAGCCCTTTAAAAACGGTTCATAAATCTAAGTCAAGAAAAACAACAGCCAAAAAGACCAAAACTGCCACTAAAAACCCAAATCAAGCTCAGATTGATGCTATTTTGGATAAAATCAGTAAAAGTGGATATGATAGTTTAACCAAGGAAGAAAAAGACTTTTTGTTTAAAGCAGGTAAGGAGTAAGAATGAGGAAATTGATAAACAAGATAGTTTTTGTAATGAATTCTGTCGCAGCATTTGCATTGTTGTTATCATATCTTTTACCTTATGTATCTCCTAAATCATTTCCATTATTATCAGTACTGAGTTTAACGGTACCTATTTTGATTATCATCAATTTGTTTTTTTTATTGTATTGGGTTGTTCTGTTGAATAAGAAAGCAATATTATCTTTGGTTGTCTTGGTTTTAGGAATTTCGCATGTATCATCTTTGTATAAGTTAAGTGGTAAGTCATCTGATGCTGCAGAAGGAAGTATTTCATTGATGACTTTTAACGTCCATAGTTTTAATCGTTTTGATTGGATAGATTCTGATAATATTCCACAAGATATTTCTAAGTTGGTAAAAGCTCAGAACCCGGATATATTTTGTGCACAAGAGTTTTATAATAATCCAGATATAGATTTTAGCCAATATCCATACGAATATCAGGATTTTAATAATGACAATGGAGAGTTGGCATTAGTTGTTTTTTCAAAATTTCCCATTATTAATCGTGGCTCTTTAGGATTTAAGAAGACTGCAAACAATGCTATTTTTACAGATATTGTCATAAAAAATGATACTGTACGAGTATATAATGTGCATTTGCAATCTCATAAAATCAATCCTGATACGGATATGCTGGCTAAAGAAGATTCGCAAAAACTATTACAAAGAATCCAGTTTTCTTTTGAAAGACAACAGGAGCAAGTGGATAAAATTTTAGAACATTTAAAAACTTCTCCGTATAAGAATATTGTGATGGGGGACTTTAATAATACCGCATACTCATATATATATAACAAAATTACTTCCGAAAATCTTCAGGATACATTTAAGGAAGCGGGTAAAGGATTTGGCAAAACATATGAGTTTGACTTATTTCCGGTAAGGATTGATTTTATATTGGTTTCAGAAGAATTCGAAGTGTTAGGGTTTAACAATTTTGATATGGAACTTTCTGATCATTATCCAATTCTTTCTAGAATAAAATTTTAGATTTGTTTTACTTTTTGGATGGGGAGTTAATCGAGTATATTGATTTGTAAATAATTTATTTAATGAGCAACGATTTTATAAATGATCTGTTAGAAGCACTTTCGTTTTCTCCAGATAATATTCCGCTAAGACTTAGGATAGCAAAGTCATACTTTGATAAAAGTGATTTTAGTAATGCAGAGCAACATTATTTAGAAGTTATTAATCTCCAGCATGATATTATCGAAGCTAAATTTGGATTAGCAAATTGTTATTATAAGCTGAATAAGGTCGCACCCGCAGAAATTATTTTAGAAGAATTATTAGATGTTGATAATCGTAATATTTCTTATTTAGAATTACTTTGTTATTGTCAATTAGAATCAAATAATATTTCAGAAGCAAAGGATACTTATCAAACTATATTGAATATAGACAGCTTATATCAGAACGATGATTTTGATCATAAATTAAGATTAATGAGCGGTCCTAGTAAAGAGGAAAACTTTGTGGATAATGATGCTAAAAAATTTCTTAAAAAACCTACTATTGATTTTTCAGATGTTGGAGGTATGGATGAAGTAAAGAATCAAATTTCTTTAAAAATCATTAAACCTTTGGAACATAAAGATTTATATAAAGCTTACGGTAAAAAAATTGGTGGAGGAATATTACTTTATGGCCCTCCGGGATGCGGGAAGACACATCTGGCAAGAGCTACGGCAGGAGAGATTAATGCCAATTTTATTAGTATAGGTATTAATGATATATTGGATATGTGGATTGGAAGCAGTGAACAAAATCTTCATGAAGTATTTGAAACTGCTAGAAAGAATACTCCCTGTGTTATTTTTATTGATGAAATAGACGCTCTCGGCGCTAATAGGAATGATATGAATAAATCAGCAGGTAGGAATGTTATTAATCAATTTCTTGCTGAATTAGATGGTATTGATAGCGATAATGATGGTATTTTGATACTTGGGGCGACAAATACTCCTTGGCATTTGGATCCGGCTTTTAGAAGGCCAGGTAGGTTTGATCGAATTATTTTTGTTTCACCTCCAGATATCAAAGCAAAATCTGCCATTTATGAAATTATGTTGAAGGATAAGCCTATAGAAAGAATAGATTATAATGTTTTAGCAAAGAACTCAAAAGAATTTTCTGGAGCAGATATAAAAGCTTCAGTTGATGTTGCAATTGAACAAAAGTTGATGCAGTCCTTTAGTGATGGAATTCCTAAACCATTATCTACAAAAGATATTCTTAAAGCAATAAAACAGGTCAACCCAAGTACTAAAGAGTGGTTTACAACTTCAAAGAATTATGCTCTGTATGCTAATGATTCTGGATTGTATGATGAAATATTAACCTATTTGAAAATAAAGAAGTAAATGGATAATGTGCTTTTTGAAAGAGGTTTTCAGCTATTTCAGGTAAAAAAATATAATGAGGCAATAAGATATTTACAAGAAGGATTGCAAAAAGATCCGGAGGATTATCTTTCTAAAAATCTTCTGATTAAATGTTATCTAGAATTGGAGGATTACCAAAAAGCAGAATCACTAAATGAATTATTGATCTCCGAATATCCAAACGAAGATGATTTATTTTATAATAGATCTGTTATTGAAAGACATAATGAAAATAACACTGAGGCTAAGAAGGCTATCGATGAAGCTATAAGACTAAATCCTTATGAACCGGATTACTTTGGATATAAAGGTTTTTTATTTTTAGAATCTAAACAGTATCAACCAAGCCTGAATTATGCTAATAAAGGATTAGAATTAGATCCTAACAATGTACTTTGTTTAAATGTTAGGGCACAAGCTCTTACTAAACTAAAAAGAAAAGAAGAAGCACAAGAAACTATTGGTAATACCCTAAATCAGGATCCAGAAGGTAGTTTTTCTCATGCTAATGTGGGTTGGGTTCAATTAGAGCATGGGAATCATAAAGAAGCAATGACACATTTTAAGGAATCCCTTAAGAATGACCCTACTTCAAGATATGCACAAGAGGGCATGCTGGAAGCTATTAAAGCTAAAAACTTTGTCTATAGAGGTTATTTAAAGTACGCATTTTGGATGTCTAATAAGAGTTCCAAAAATCAATTTGCTTTTATTATTGGGTTATTTATTGTCTATAGGATATTAGTAAAAGTTTTAGAATCTTCGGGTAACGAGAATATGGCATATATTGTAATTATTCCTTATTTGATATTCGTTTTAGGGGGGTGGATAGTCGACCCTTTATCCAATATGATTTTGAGGTTTAATAGTTTTGGAAAATACTTGTTAACCAATAAACAGAAGGTTTCCGGGGTTGTCTTTTTTATATTATTAGTACTAGGAACCTTTAGTATTGTTTCGTATTTTATTTGGGGTCATGTGTTATTGTTTTTAATTTCAATATCGTTTTTTGCATCAATAATCCCTGCAAGTAAAGGGATTCTAGTTGATAATAGGTTGACCAAAATAGTAAGTTTTGCTATTGTCGGTTATACTTTTTTTATGGGGTTTTTTGGTTTTCTTTTTATTAAAAATCTTTTTTGGTTGGGTGCTTCGGTGCCACTAGGAGTGGTTGCTTATACATGGATTTATGGGCTTTTAAAAGAGTAAACTTACATCATCCAACAATCTATTTGATCTGAAAAAATATGCCATAACAGGGCTAAACCAATAATTCTTGTTTTTTTAGGTATGCATAATATAAAATACCCACCTATTACATAATAGCTATGTAAAGGGTGAAACCCAACGCTACAACGATTAGGGTCAAAAATAGGATTGGCAATCAAATGATCCAGATCAATAAGCATAGCTGCTATACATATGAAATACACTTTTTTCCATTGTTTAGGGAAGAAAAGTAGCGCTATACATAATGGAACAATAAAATGAAACCCGTAGTGTATGATTGGTCGAATCATGAAAAAATAGATTGACTCTCCAGATAAGTCAAAGCATTAGTACCTTCATTAAAAAGCAAATCCAAAATAGAAAGATTAGAGAGGAACCCATATTTTTCTGAAAATACCTGGATATAGGATTTCATATCATAGGTTTTTTCTTTTTTGGCATTAACCAGATTTCTTAGATCATTGATTTCTTCAGGATTTTTTTGAAAGACTTCTGTCTTTGTGTAATTACTATCTAATTGAAGGCAATCAAAAACCGCTTCCATACATTCATAATTGAAATCTAAAAGAAATTCTTTTGGTTTCTCAAATAAATGAGCAAATTCGTCTTCATAATATTCAAAAAATGGAGATGTTCTATAAGCGGTTTCCAGGGATCTCCAATGTAAGATTTGCCATTGAAAATCATTTTCAACACGAACATCTTTATATAGCTGACGATCTCCATTTCCTGTATGTTTTATAGGAATAGTTAATAATAACTTTCCATTAGCTCCATAGATATAGGTTCTATTACGATAGGTTTGTTTTTGATAATTATCTGTATTTTCAAAAACTATCGAATCTGATTGAGCTATAGCTATATATTGAGCTATAGATCCAAAATACATAGGGTGTAGTAGGGTAGGATTCATAATTTCAAACCATAAAAGGTTTTTTATTAAGCCTTTTTTCTCTTTTTATACTGACCATAAATAATCCAACCAAATAGGACAATTAAGAAGTATTTGAAATAAGAAACAGGCTCTCCACTTCCTCCAACGGTAGTGAACATACGATCCCATCTTATTTTATTGAAACCTTTACCATTAGTATCCCAGCTAAACCATACAAAAACAGGTTTACCTACTATATGATTAGCGGGAACATACCCCCAATTTCTACTATCCTCACTATTATGACGATTATCACCCATCATCCAATAGTAGTCTTGTTTAAAGGTGTAACTATCTATAGGCTCCCCGTTAAGTAAAATTTGAGTTCCGTTTGCAGTTAATTTATTATCAATACCCAATTCAGATCCTTCATAAACTTCTATGATTCTACGATATAGAGAAAAGCTTTTTAGGTCCATTTTTACGGTAACTCCGGCTTTTGGGATATATATAGCGCCAAAATTATCTATGTTCCAATTTACTTTGCCATTATTTGGGAAAATTCTCGGGTCTTTCGCTCCTTTTGGGGCAATATTTCTTTCTACACTTACAACATTTGGATGGTTTTTAAACTTCTGTGCGTTTTCTTTTGTTAACAAGACTCTAAACCTTCCATTATTCAGAGGAATAAATTCGGTAGGTTTGATCTTATAGCGGTCATAAAGATTCTGAGGATTAAATCTTCCTCCTTTTGGAGTAACTAAATGAGAAAACTGAACTTCAGCTCGATCAGGTAATTCTGTCCGTGCTCCATTAATATGAACATATCCATCAACTACAGCCAGTGAATCTCCGGGAACACCTACACAACGTTTTACGTAGTTTGATTTTTTGTCAATAGGTTTGTAATGATATTTACCATCTCCCCATTGCTGAAATGCATTAACAGTATCTATAGGCCAGCTAAATACAACAATATCGTTTCTTTTTATTTTTTGAAAACCTGGTATTCTAAAAAATGGATATTGAAGTTTACTAAAATAAGACTTCTTTCTTAACACGGGAATGGTATCATGTACCATAGGAAAGGTTATAGATGTCATTGGAGTTCTCGCTCCATAATGAAACTTACTTACGAATAAGAAATCACCAACAAGCAATGTTCTTTCTAATGATCCTGTAGGGATCGTATAGGGCTGCATAAAATAGGTGTGTACTATCGTTGCTGCTACAACCGCAAATACAATAGAACTAACCCATTCTCCAAGAGATGTTCTAGGTTTTAAGCTTCGATCTTCTATATAGGTTACATCAAGCATATAATTGACATAAAAAATATAGAAACCTAAAGTTACCAAGACTAATATGGTATCGTTTCTATTATTTCTCCCAAAACTTCTGATGGTTTCTACCCAAATCACGGGTAGCATGATTACGTTGATTACCGGAACGAATAACAGAATTACCCACCACCAAGGGCGGTTAATGATTTTCATTAAAATTACAGCATTATATACAGGTACTGCAGCTTCCCAAGCCTTTCTGCCAGCTTTAATGTATAATTTCCAGGTTCCCAGAAAATGAATAACCTGTAGTACAAGGAAAAATATAAACCATTCAGTAAGTGTCATTTGTCAGTATTTTTTTAGTATAAGTACTTTTTCTTTCTAATGTGTTACAATATTATAAACCTAAAACGTCTTTCATTGTAAAAATTCCGGTTTTATCATGTAACCATTCTGCTGCAACTACCGCACCTAGTGCAAATCCGTTACGGTTATGTGCAGTATGCTTAATTTCTATATCATCTACCGCGGAGGTGTATGCCACAGTATGAGTTCCAGGAACTTTATCTATTCTTTTTGCTACTATAGGAATTGTATTGTCATCTCCTTGATCCAATTTCCAATCTTTTTTGCTTGAGTTTTCTATAACGCCTTCAGCAAGGGTGATTGCTGTACCACTTGGTGCATCCAGTTTTTCAGTATGATGAATTTCTTCCATGGCAATATCATAACCTTCGACATTGTTCATCATACTGGCTAATTTTTTGTTAAGTTCAAAGAAAAGGTTAACACCTAAACTATAATTAGAAGCATAGATAAAAGCTCCTTTTTTTTCTTTGCATAACTCTAATATCTGCTCATAGTGTTCCAACCAGCCTGTTGTACCAGAAACTATAGGCACATTAGCATTAAAACAATTGGTAATATTGCTAACCGCAGCAGAGGGAATACTAAAGTCAATTGCTACATCTGCTACTGAAACATTGTAATCTTTATCATCTTTATCAACTTTGAGTACAATTGTATGGCCTCTTTCAATAGCAATTTTTTCTATTGTTTTACCCATTTTGCCATATCCTAGCAGTGCAATTTTCATATTCTTTTGGTGGTTAGTGTTCTTGGTTTAAATTTTTAGTTGCTAAAAACTATAATTAAGCGATAATCCAAAACTGGGTTTTGCATCAAGATTATTAAAATTAACTTTTGGTTTTAATGATAAGTCTTCTGAGACATTATACTGCTGTAAATGCGCGGTCACATTGGCGTCAACAATATTAAGGACATATAACCCTACTGTTACTAATAAAGATAATTCTTGTTCTCGTCGAAAACGTCTTTGCAAATCAATAAGTCTATCATTAGAAAAATTTTCAATTTGAGCATCATTAATAGGTAAGCCTGCTAATCTAAGCTTATAGGCATCTCTAAATCTATTATAGTTATTATTGTTATCAATATAAAAATAAATTCCTGTGCCTAAAGCGGCATATACAATAGGTATTTTCCAGTATTTGCCAGAATAAGCTTGTCCTAAACCTGGAAGTATTGCAGAATAAAATGCTGCACGTGCTGGAGCCAAAGGTTCATAAGGTCTACTCTTCTTTTCTTTTTTCTTTTTTACAACAACTTCTTCTGTAGTAATCTTTAATTCTTCATCTTCCTGTGAGAAAATATTTTGAGTAATTAAACACGTAAAAAAAAGAATAATATAAAAGGATTTACTCTTCACTATTGATAAGTTTCTTTAAGCGTTTAAAATCTTCTTCAGAAGAAAATGGAATGATTAGTTTACCACTTCCTTTGCTTGAAACCTTTACATCAATTTTTGCACCAAAATATTCTGAAAAATCTTTAATTCCTTTGGCAATATGTCTTGGCATTTCGTTTTTAGAACTAGCACTTGATCCCTTGATATTAGGCTTCTCATCTTTATTGTTTAAGGATCGTACTAAGCTTTCTGTATCACGAACAGAAAGTGAGTTGCCTATAATCTTTTCGTATATGTCAAGTTGTTCTTGTTGGTTTTCAATATTGATCAATGCACGACCATGCCCCATAGAGATAAAGCCATCTCGCATTCCTGTCTGAACAATAGGGTCTAATTTTAATAATCTTAAATAATTAGCAATGGTGGATCTTTTTTTACCAACTCTATCACTTAATTGTTCTTGTGTAAGATTGATTTCATCGATAAGACGTTGATAAGATAGTGCAATTTCGATAGGATCTAAATCCTGACGTTGTATATTCTCGACCAAAGCCATGGTTAAAGACTCTTGATCGTTTGCAATTCTTATATAAGCAGGTATTTTTTCTATACCGGCTAACTTAGAAGCACGATAACGTCTTTCTCCACTTACGAGCTGAAATTTATTGAAGTCGAGTTTACGTACAGTAATCGGTTGTATAACACCGATTTCTTTGATTGAGGTTGCCAATTCGCGTAAGGTTTCATCATTGAAACTGGTACGTGGTTGAAAAGGGTTAACCTCAATGCTTTCGAGTTCTAACTCTATGATATTACCAACTACTTTATCTGCATTTTTATCATCTGCTGACTTAATATCATTCTCAGGGTCTTTCAGCAAAGCTGAAAGGCCTCTTCCTAATGCTTGTTTTTTCGTTGCCTTCGCCATAAATCCTTACTAATTTTTCTTTATAATTTCGTGTGCCAAACTTAAGTAATTACTTGCTCCTTTACTAGTGGCATCATAGTTAATTATGCTTTCTCCATAACTAGGTGCTTCACTTAAACGAATATTCCTTTGAATGATTGTTTTGAACACCATTTCATTAAAGTGCTTTTGAACTTCTTCAACTACCTGATTAGATAATCTTAGTCTGGAGTCATACATTGTTAATAAAAGCCCTTCTATATCTAATGTAGTGTTGTGAATCTTTTGAACACTTTTTATAGTATTTAATAACTTTCCCAGACCTTCTAATGCAAAATACTCACACTGAATAGGAATAAGAACCGAATTCGATGCTGTCAAAGCATTTAGAGTTAATAGTCCTAGAGAAGGAGCACAGTCAATCAGGATATAATCATATTGTGATTGTAGCCCTTCAATTGCTGTTTTTAGCATATATTCTCGCTGATCTTTATCAACCAATTCAATTTCTATGGCTACCAGATCAATATGAGCCGGAATAATATCCACGTTAGGGGAACTGGTTTTTACAATTGCTTCTTCTGGCTTTACGGTATGTTCCAGAATTTGATATGTTCCTTTCTCAATGGTTTCTACATCCAAGCCTAGACCTGAAGTCGCATTAGCCTGCGGATCCGCATCGATTAGAAGCACTTTTTTCTCTAAAACACCAAGAGAAGCAGCTAAATTTACTGAGGTAGTCGTTTTTCCGACTCCACCTTTTTGATTGGCAATCGCTATTATTTTACCCATGTGGGGAGATTTGGATTTAAGAGGTAAAAATACAATTAATTATATATTATAAAAATGAAAAATATTAACAGATGATTATAAAAAAGACCACCTTCTCAGGTGGTCTGTTGCATAAACATTTATAAAAAATTATTTTTTCTCTGGCATAAGCACCCCTAGGATATGACCTTTGTCTAAATATTTTTTGGCTACTTCCTGGATTTCTTCTTTTGAAATGTTGTTTACCATAGTTGTATAACTTTTTGAATTCTCCATGGATTGCTGATTGTAATCTGTGTTTTTAAGATTATCCAGCCAGAATTTATTTTGCTTGCTTTTTTCTTTGTAATCTAATAGCCTAGCTTCTTTTATTTTAGCTAGATCTTTATCGGTAGGTCCTTCGTTGATTATTTTCTTAAGTTCTGCAAGAGCTGCTTCAGTTAATTTTTTTACATTTTCAGGTCCACAAGGAAATCCTATGCTAAAGCTGTAACTACCATAAGGTAATTTATTTATATTTCCTCTTGCTCCAACACCATATACACCACCTTCTTCTTCTCTTAGCTTTTCGATAAGTTTAATCGTTAAGATTTCACCAGTAGCTGCTAATGCTAGATCTTCCTTTTTGTCGTATTTAGTTTCACCTCTCCAGATAATATTAACTGTACTTTTAGGATCTGCTCCTTTATAAATTATTTTTTCATGCGATCCGGATAAAGGTCTGTAGTTAAATACTTTATAAGTTTCATCTTTTCCGGTATCTGGTAAACTAGCGATATACTTCTCAGCATATTCTTTTAGTTTTGCTTCATCAATGTTACCTACAAAATAGAAGTTAAAACCTCCTGCACCGGCAAACCTTTCTTTATATTTTTGGTATGCTAATTCGTAATTTGCAGCATCTAACTTTTCTGGAGTTGGAAAACCAGAATATCTTGGATTACCTTGATTTTGGAATTTTCCAAATTCGATGCTAAAATAGTTTTGTGGGTTTGCCAAAATATTGGCCAAGAATCCTTTTTGTTTATCCATATCAGATTTCCAGGCTTCTTTGTCTTTGTTTACACCTGTATAGTATAGGTATACTTGTTGGAATAAAGTTTCTAAGTCTTTTGGTGTAGAAGAACCGCTAAACCCTTCAGAGATACCTCCAATAAAAGGTCTTACATTAACTATTTTTCCTGACATCATTTTATTCATGTCATTTAATGACAGTCCTCCAAGACCAGTTTGTGATATACTATTGTTTGCGAAAACAGTCTGGTGATAATCTTCATCAGAATATAGAGAGCTTCCTCCATAACTATACGCAGTAAATAAAACCTCATCATTTTTGAAATCAGTTTTTTTGTATGTCACTTTTGCGCCATTACTTAGCTCTAATACCGTATAGTCAAACTCTTCATTTTTCTTGGTATCTACTATTTTTCCGGGAGTTGGCATTTTTTCAATTAAATTTTCACGCACTTTTTCATCCTCGTAGTCTTCTATTTTAGAAGTTTCAACTTCTTTTAATAGTTTTAACACCTCTTCTTTAGTAACTTGCTTTAGTTCTTCTTTTTCAGGCCCGGTCATTACAACGGCTCTGTTATCATCGTGCAAGAAGTTTTTTATTAACGAATTCACTTCTTCTAACTTGATAGTTGGTAGTTGCGAAACGGTTTGTTCATATTCCCACTCAAGACCAGGAATTGCTTCTTCTTCTAAATAATTGTTTATATATTCTCCGATAATTCTGGAAGACTCTCTTTTATCTTTGTCTTTAAATAACTTTTCTATACTGGCAATTACATCTTTTTTTGCTCTATCGAACTCACCGTTTTTGAATCCGTATTGCTGTACTCTTTTGTTTTCTTGTAATATAGCTTTAAGAGCATCTAATTGACCGGTTTCAGAAGTTAAAGCAAATGATTGATAAGCTTCTCTTTTTCTTGCAAATGTTCCACTATGACTACTTCCTGCAAAAATGAATGGAGGATTTGGTTTATTCCTTAATTCATTAAGGCGATTGTTCATCATCTGAGCAAAAAGCCCTTCTATGAGGTTACCTCTATAGTCAGCAATCGTTTTCATTGGTTGAGACATTTCCCTGTCCTTATAGATAAGCCTAACTACAGAATTAGGAGCTTCTTTGTCTGAGACAACAGCTACTAATGTTTCTTTGTGATTTGGAGTGTCAAAATATTCTCTTTTCTTTGGATTTTCCGGCATTTTAAGTCCGGTAAAATGATCTTTAATTTTTTTCTCCAAAGTAGCCACATCAAGGTCACCTACAGCGATTACAGACATAAGGTCTGGTCTGTACCAATCCTTATAAAATCTTCTTACATCTTCATATTTGAAGTTTTCTAAAACTTCTTTAGTTCCTATAGGAAGTCTTTCAGAGTATTTAGAGTTATAAGCAATTAAAGGAAGATATTTTTGTAACATTCTTTGTTGAGCACCTTGTCCTAAACGATATTCTTCTAATACCACACCTCTTTCTCCATCGATGGCTTCTTCTGTAAGTTCCGCATTATGAGCCCAGTCTTCAAGGATTTGAAATCCCTTTTCTAACTTTTCAGGATCATCACTTGGAATTGGCAGAATATATACCGTTTGATCAAAACTGGTATAAGCATTAAGGTCAGCGCCAAATTTTACACCTATGCTCTGAAGATAATCGATTAAATCATTTTTCTTGAAATTTTTAGTCCCGTTAAAGTTCATGTGTTCCATAAAATGAGCCAAACCTAATTGACTTTCATCTTCTAGTATTGAACCAGCATTCACTACAAGTCTTAGCTCTACTTTATCTTCAGGCTTACCATTGTTGCGAATGTAATAGGTAAGGCCATTATCTAATTTGCCTACTTTTACGTTAGGATCAACCGGAATGATTCCTTCGTTTATAGCAGCCGAAGTTTTTAGCTCTGCATTTGCAGTATTTTGACCATGACATATAATTGGAGTACTTAAAATAAAAGCTCCAATAAAAAAATTCAAAATCGATTTATTCATTGATGAATTGTTTAATATAAATGTTATTTTAGTTTACTTACTTTTTGTTTTTAGAGCGAATTGAAGCTTCTAACATATCCCACATAGCTTCCGGAACCTGTTCTAACATGTTAAACTCCCCAGCGCCTTTTAACCATTCTCCACCATCTATAGTCATTACTTCTCCATTAACATAAGCAGAGAAATCTGACACTAGATAAGCGGCTAGATTGGCTAATTCTTGATGGTTTCCAACACGTCCTAGAGGTACTTGTTTTGTGATATCTAGTTTTTCCTTAAGATCACCAGGCATTAATCTGTCCCAAGCTCCTTTGGTAGGAAATGGTCCCGGAGCAATAGCATTAAAACGCATTCCGTATTTTGCCCATTCCACGGCTAGTGATCTAGTCAATGCTAAAACCCCAGCTTTGGCAGTAGCACTAGGTACTACATAGGCAGAACCAGTCCAGGCATATGTTGTAACAATGTTAAGTACAGTAGTATTTTGATATTTAGTATCAATCCAGTGTTTTCCAAATGCCAGAGTACAGTTTTTAGTACCTTTAAGTACAATATCTATTATAGTATCAAAAGCATTAGCAGATAAACGTTCGGTTGGTGAAATAAAATTTCCTGCGGCATTATTAAGCAAAACGTCTACTGATCCAAATGCTTCCAGAACATCATCTTTCATTTTTTCGACCTGATCATAGTGTCTTACATCACATTGTAAAGGCAAACAAGTACCACCAGTTTCTTCCTCAAGTTCTTTTGCAGTGCCTTGAAGTTTTTCTAGATTTCTGGAAGTTATGGCAACTTTAGCTCCAAGTTCCATAAAGTATTTAGTCATTGCTTTTCCTAATCCGCTACCTCCTCCGGTAACCACTATATTTTTTCCTTCGAGCGCTCCATCCCGAAGCATTTTATCTGTATACTTCATAATGTTATATTGTTATTGGTGGAAAGTTACAATTTATACTTCAAAAAACTATGCGTGCATAGTTTTTTGTTTGTTATTCATTTTATTCAAATGTCGAAATCAAAATGTCTAAAATGGTTATGGCTGCATCACTTATTTTAGTTCCAGGGCCAAATATAGCCACTGCACCAGATTCAAATAAGAACTCATAATCATCTGGAGGAATTACACCACCAACAATTACCATAATGTCTTCTCGTCCATATTTTTTTAGTTCAGCGATGATTTGTGGTACTAAAGTCGAGTGTCCACCTGCTAACGAAGAAACACCAACTACGTGAACATCATTCTCCACAGCTTGTTTAGCTGCTTCAATCGGAGTTTGGAATAAAGGTCCTATATCTACATCAAAACCAACATCTGCATAACTAGTGGCAACTACCTTTGCACCGCGGTCATGACCGTCTTGTCCCATTTTTGCAATCATAATTCTAGGTCTACGACCATCAAGTTCTGCAAATTGATTCGCTAGTTCTCTTGCTTTGTTAAAGGACTCATCATTTTTTATTTCTTTGGCATACACTCCTGTAAATGTTTTAATTTGTGCTTTATGTCTTCCGAATTTCTTCTCCAGCGCATCACTAATTTCTCCTAAAGTAGCTCTTAATCGTGCAGCATCTACTGCTAAAGCTAATAAATTTTCGGTCTCATTAGTGGCTCCATTGGTTAAATTGAGTAAGGCTTGTTCTACTGCTTTTTCATCTCTAGAAGCTTTTACCCTTGTCAAACTTTCTATTTGTTGGTCTCTAACCGCTTGATTATCTACTTTAAGGGTACTAATAGCTTCTTCCTGCTCTAATTTGTATTTGTTGACTCCTATAATGACGTCTTGTTCACTGTCAATTCTGGCCTGCTTTCTGGCGGCAGCTTCTTCGATACGCATTTTAGGAATTCCAGCTTCAATAGCTTTAGTCATTCCGCCTAGCTCTTCTACTTCTTCTATAAGATTCCAGGCTTTTTCTGCTATATCATTGGTCAAAGATTCTACATAATAACTACCTGCCCAAGGGTCAACTGTTCGTGTAATTTGAGTTTCTTCCTGTAAATAGATTTGTGTATTTCTGGCAATTCTTGCAGAAAAATCTGTAGGTAATGCAATAGCTTCATCTAGGGCATTGGTATGCAAGCTCTGTGTGCCACCAAAAGCAGCTGCACTAGCTTCAATACAAGTACGAGCTACATTATTAAAAGGGTCTTGAGCAGTTAAGCTCCAACCACTGGTTTGACAATGTGTACGAAGCATTAAAGATTTTGGATTCTTTGGATTGAATTGTTTGATCAGTTTTGCCCAAAGCATACGTGCTGCGCGCATTTTGGCAATTTCCATAAAATGATTCATTCCAATCGCCCAAAAAAAAGATAAGCGAGGAGCAAAAGCATCTACATCCATTCCGGCTTCAATTCCTTTTCTGATATATTCTAAACCATCCGCCAGCGTATATGCTAATTCTATATCACAGGTGGCTCCAGCCTCTTGCATGTGATATCCTGAGATACTAATAGGATTAAATTTTGGCATATTCTTGGAGCAATACTTAAAAATGTCACCAATGATACGCATCGATGGAGTAGGAGGATACACATATGTATTACGTACCATAAATTCCTTGAGGATATCATTCTGGATGGTCCCGGAAAGTAAGTTTTTATCAACACCTTGTTCTTCTGCTGCTACAATGTAGAATGCCATAATAGGTAGTACAGCACCATTCATAGTCATAGAAACAGACATTTTATCCAATGGAATTTGATCAAAAAGAATCTTCATATCTTCCACGGTATCTATGGCTACACCTGCCATACCCACATCACCAAATACCCGTTCGTGATCACTATCATATCCTCTATGCGTTGCAAGATCAAATGCAACCGAAAGCCCTTTTTGTCCTGCAGCAAGGTTTCGCCTATAGAAAGCATTACTTTCTTCTGCAGTAGAGAATCCGGCATACTGTCTAATTGTCCAAGGCCTGCGCACATACATTGTAGAATAGGGGCCTCTTAAATATGGAGGGAGTCCTGCAGCAAAGTTTAGGTGTTCTAGATGTTCAACATCATTTTTAGTATAAGATGATTTTATATCAATTCCTTCTGAGGTTGTATGCATTTTTGATTCAGAATTCTGAATTCTGAATTCTGAATTTAATGTTATGTGTTGAAGATTTTTTCTAGTCATTTTTTAGAACTTCATTTTTTCAATATAACGATCGAAGTTAACCTGAAATGGTGTGGTTAGATTAATCACAAACGTTTGCTTTTTTGCTGTAATAAAATATGTGCTACTATAAGAAATATGATCGTTTTTTATATTATCAATTTGAAAGATAGATCTAAACATAGTGAAATCATCAGTTTTCTTAAAAGTAGCTGTTATTTTTTTGAAATTCAGATCAGTGGTTAGGCTAACCTTATCATTATTTTTGCGCATCATTGCCAATAACATTTTGGCATCATTACGATTAAATGGTGTAAATGGGAATGTATTTATGGTATATGTAGAACCAGTGATATTATCAAAAAAAAGACTAAAAGAGCCTTTAACGTCTCTCATAGTTTCCAGTCTTCTCATTTCTGCTTTGACTTGATTTTTAGGAAATACAGAATCGAGTGTCTTACGGTATTGTTCTGTAGTGTATTGTTTAAATTCCGGAGGAAGAAAAGTTTTTACTCGGGTATTTTCAATTTGAAAATAATTTCCTTCTAGCTTTTCAGGAGTAGCATTATTAGCTTTTTCTAACCAATTTTGAGCTTTATGAATAGCTGTATTGCAAGAGAATAGAAGAAAAGATAAAAGTATCAGGAAAAGGTATTTCACTTTCAAGAAATAGTTTCATTAACAAAAACGTAAAATTACGATTTTATTGATGATTAATTTTAGAAAACATCAATAATATTGGTTCTTTATAATGAATATTGTATAAAACTATTTAAAAGCTTTTTCTACAACCATCAAAATAGAGTAGTAGATATCAAAAGCTATGAAGTTTTTGATTTCTAGTGAATTAAATTCTTTGTCCGAGATGTAATAAATTTTTTGCGCAATCAGAGAAGTACTAATATTGGCATCTGTCTCCAGGTTACGGATTACCTCTTTAAAATCATCACTATCACTAGTGTTTTTAAGACATTGTATAAATCCACCTCTATAATTAAAAATTAGAATTTCTTCTTCATTCTTTTTGGTTGTCGAAGAAGGATATGGTTTTCTATTGGCTTCTTGATTCTCATAATCTGTTAATCGTACCCAAAGCGAATTTTTATTATTGGCTATTTTTTTAAACTCACGGGTTAATTGGATAGAATTATCGGACGGAAGTTTTCTGAGATCAATAGATAAACTGGCTACCTCAGCAAGAAATGTTCTATACGTTTTTATAGAATCATTGCCGAATTTATAATGATTGAATATGTCCTTTTCAAAAGAGGCATATGCTCTTTTTATAATACCAGTTTCGTCTATACTAAAACAAATATCATTCGTTTGAGCATGAGCAATAGAACTGAATAATAGTAAGTAGAGTACAAATATGACTCTAGATCTAATCTTATGGGGCATCGATTAAGATTTAGTAATGTTAATGTATACGCTATTGTTTTATATTCAGCCACAAGTTAAGGATTACTTGGGGAATATTAACATTGTTTTATGATTTTTTTAATAATTTCTCACTCAGTCTCCTTTTTATAATTGGTTCAAGCAGCGTTTTTCGGGCTCTTTTTTCTTGAAAAACAGGCTTTTGGAATGTGGGGATAATTTCTTCAGCGTTTTTATAGGTATTTGCTCCGGTTAATACAATTTCTCCACTATCAAATAACTCTTGTTCTTTATTGGCACTTTCTTTTATTTTTTTCTGAATCGTTCCTGATTTTAGCTGACTTAAGAATCCGCCTCCTTCTTCAATATTTTTAAATAATGAAAGTGCTTTTTCTGCTAATTGATCAGTTAGACTCTCTATGTAATAGGTTCCTGAGGCAGGATTATTCACCAGGTCAAAGTAACTTTCGTTTTTAAGAATTAGTAATTGATTAAACGAAATCCTCGTTCCAAAATCATTTTCCAGATTGTAAATATCATCATAGGGCAGGTTATGAATCGTGTCTGCTCCTCCTAATATTGCACTCATACATTCGGTGGTAGTGCGAAGCATATTTACATTATAATCCAAGACTGTTTTGTTTCTATGAGAAGGGTATGCAAAAATGTGGCATTCTTCTGAAATACCATATGCCGAAGCCAAAGTCTGCCATAACAATCTGAGTGCTCTTAGTTTTGCAATTTCAAAAAAGTAATTTCCACCAATAGCCACTTTGAATACTATTGGAGATTTTTTTAATGGATTAACTTCAGAAGTATCAAAATGATTTAAGTATTCATTTGCGTGAGCCAAAGCATAAGCTAGTTGCTGCACCATAGTTGCCCCGGCGTTTTGATACAAGCCCGTATCAATACTAATAGTACTGCTCAGGGTATTGTTTTTAGTAATTTCCTCTAAAGCCAGATGATCTTCTTTAAGATTAGAAAACCAATTTCCGGTAACGGCCAGATTACCTATAATATCAGTGAATACATAAATAGATAATACTTTGCTTTTAGCCAGGTCATTTATTTTTTGAATATAAGAAGCCGAAAGGAATTCGGTTTCTATAAAAATAGAAGTTTCAGAATTTAGATCTTCTAAAAGCTCCTTTGGATCAATATCAGCTGTTTTGATGATAAAAAAGATACTTTCTGCACCTTTTTGGATAGCTTTTAACGCTTTTTGATTACCATCATTAGCCTCTGCGACTTCAATTCTTAATGAATTCTTCCAACTCGTAGGATGGGAGATCGGGTTGTTTATATTTTCTAAATCTTCCTGATGATAAAAAGGTTTGATATTGATGCCTTCCAGAGATTGATAGATTAAGGTTTGGTTATAGTCCGCACCTTTGAGATCAAATTGTATCTTCTGCTTCCACTCTTTGGCAGAAACTTCATCAAAACTGTCAAATAAGGATTTAGTCATCTTTTTTGGTTTTTGGTACACTATCTTCGTATTCTATAATGTAGATCTCTTCATCATCACGTTTCATAAAATATTCTTCTCGGGCAAACTTTTCCAACTCACTACTGTCTTTGAGTACCTTGATATCTTTTTGATCTTTAATAATCTCTTTGATATAGTACTCTTTGTTATTTTCCAGCTCGTTGATTTCCTGATCTAACTCTTTATGTATTAACCATGAGTTGGTGTCCAGAAACATCATCCAAACTACAAATAGCAAGACAATCAGCACATATTTATTTAAAAATATGGCGAATATCGGAATCAATGCCGGTTTGTTTTTTAGCTTTTGAAAATAGTCTTTAAGATTCAATCTGCCTAAGAATAATATTGTTTGTAAAGGTACAAAAGTTAAACTAAGCGTTCCTTAATAATGGTACGTACAATATCAACGGCTACATTGTTATATGTATTGTTGGGTATGATAAGATCAGCATATTCTTTGGTAGGGTCAATAAACTGCTGATGCATTGGTTTTAGCGTATTCTGATATCGATCCAAAACTTCTTCCATATCACGGCCACGTTCTGCAATATCTCTTTTTAATCGTCTTATCAGGCGTTCATCGCTATCAGTATGTACATAGATCTTAATATCAAACATATCTCTGATCTTAGGGTTAGTAAGGATCAAAATCCCTTCTACGATCATTACTTTGCTAGGTTTGGTACTCACCGTTTCACTAGTACGATTGTGCTCAACGAAAGAGTATACCGGTTGTGCTATGGTTTCACCTTTTCGCAAAGCTGAAAGATGTTCTCCTAATAAATCAAAATCAATAGATTGCGGATGGTCAAAGTTTATCTGTACCCGTTCGTCGTAGCTTAGGTGACTAGTATCTTTATAATAAGAATCCTGTGAGATCACACAGACCTCATTCTCCGGTAACTCATTAACAATCTGATTGACTACGGTGGTCTTGCCACAACCGGTTCCTCCGGCAATACCAATAATTAACATGTACTTTTCTTTTTTGGGCAAATGTAAAGATAGTTTTTGAGTTTTTAAGTATATGAGTGGGTGAGTAGTTGAGTAATTTAGTTTGTGAGCGGATGAGTATGTGAGTCGGTGAGTTTGTGAGCATGTGAGTGGGTAAGTTTTTTAGTTATTAATCCATTGTGCATTTTGATTTTTTTTGATTCCAGATCCGTCAATTCGAGTGCTGTGACCAAAGGGAGAAGTGTATCGAGAATAGGATTTTGAACAAAAAAAACTATTCTCGATACATTTTGTCTTCGTTTTACTACGACAAAACACTACCATTGATGCATTTTATAATAATTTGTTTTTCAGGTATTTATAAATTCTTAATTTTCATCCTATTTCCTTTGATTTGGCTTTCTGTTCATTTTCTTTGCTTGCCCAAAGAAAATGAACCAAAAGAAAAGGCACTTTTTTCAAGGTATTTTTGTCTTCGACAAAACCAGATTTGTTTTGCTAAAATCTTTCCAAGGCTTCAAGTTTTTTTTAACGCAAAACAAATCTTATACTGGTGAGAAAAGATTTTCAAAGCCCTGCTTTGGAACGTCAGTATATTCACTGGATAAAATTTTTATTGGATGTCTCGAATCTACCAGGTATGGTAGACAGGTTGACGCTTTTGAGATGAGCATTTTAAAATGAACAATGGATGTTTTTATTAAAAATGTGCCATGATATATATACATTTAATTTAGACTTTCTCATTACGTTCGTCCACATTATTCCGCCGAACCTCCACAGGGTTGTGTTTTACAGTGATATAAAATTTAGATTAGTGTATTACTAACTTATAATTTTTTACACAATGATTAAAAATTTAGAAAATTTTGGTAAGTCTCTAACTAAAGAGCAACAAAAAGAAATTAACGGAGGAAATATTGGTGGTAGACGTTGTAATACGAATAGAGATTGCTGGGATAGTTCTCCTTTTTTAGGTCCTGGTGATGTATCTTGTCGATATAGTCCTTTTTCATCATTTAAGGTTTGTGTGTTTAATTAAATCAAAATAGATTTTTCTTTTAGTTAAATGGAGGTGAAGAGGCTGTGTGACGTACAGCCTCTTTTTTATAGGAAGTGTATCTATTATTGTTTTATGTTTAAAGCACAAATATCAGGTTTCAGTTTCAAAAAGGAACATAGAATACTCCAGAAGAAGAATCTCGATTAGCTCCGGTTACAGATTGTAGGCAATTCATCTCGCTACCGCTAGT
>NZ_JAGJEA010000018.1 GCF_018100805.1 Aquimarina sp. MMG016
TAAAATATCGTATTTTTATGACCTAAGCTTGGGAAAAGGGCTTTACATAGGACAAATTGTTATATACTTTTTTTATTCATTAGTTGTGAGTTCAACAATTTTATTAATGTCATTGAATTTGGAAATTATCAATTCCATTTCATTATTCGGATACATTCTCTCTTTTCCAAATTTCTCTCTACAAGTTTTATAGTCAGATATTGCATTAAATTTCTCTCCAAAGTTTGAGATAATCCCTGTCGGATAAAAGCATAATATTTGGGTTTTTACCTTTTCCCCAATTTTATATTTTATTTTTAATTGATCCCAATCTGATTCCGATTCTATCATTGATTCTTTCCACAAAATGTCGAATTCTTCTTTTGAACCTGAGTTCATAAATTCTAATCCTTCTTTTAGACTTCCTTCTGGCAAAAAATAAGGTTCTTGTTCAATTGTCAAATAGGTATTGATTAATTCATTCTCTGTTTTATAAATAGCTCTTTCACAGTAGAATTCATCATCCAATTCAAAGAAGCATTCAGTTTTATTTTCGTCAGTATATTTAAAGTAGCTTTTCATTTAAAATTTCATTGTGCTCAAATGGTATACAACGGTCTCGTATAAACGCAGTAGCGGATTTTAAGCCACTGCATTTCGGTTAGAAAGATACTTAAATTTAAACAAAACGGTTCAGGCTTAGACCTGAACCGCTTATTGCGTTTATACATTGTTGTGTGCCGTTTTTATTTGAATACTGGTGCCATATCCATATACAGTCGAACTGATTTGACCTTTCCATTGTCGTTCAAGTCAGTAAATGCAACTGCTTTTACCGTTGCATTTTTTCCATCGTGTCGCTTATAATGGTTTAAGGCTTCGAGAACATAATTCTTGTCTGTGCCATAAATGTTAGTCAAATCGTGTTCGATACTCATAAAACTTTGCCAATACTCATCAAGTCCTTTTAAGATGGTTTCCTTTCCAATGCCAAACTGCTCGTTGTTAAACCACATTTGCACATCATCGGCAAGAAATTTACCGTAAGTTTCTACGTCTTTTTTATCCATAGCTTCCAGATACGACAAATAGTTTCTGTAAGCGTCTGTTGAAAGTTGATTTACATTTAGATTTTGAGTTTTCATAATTACTGTCTTTTTAATTACTAATTTATTACAGCACAAATATCGAAACACTCAAAAGGCAAGTGTTAGTGCGAAAATCGGTTAGTCTGGTACTTTTTACGGATTTAAGAGTTTGAGCGGTAATCCGAGGGTGTAAGGCCTATTTTTTTCTTAAAAAACTTGGTGAAATAGGACTGGTCTTCAAAACCTAACCAATACATTATTTCTTTTATTTCCATTGCTGTTTGTTTGAGCAAGCTCTGACTTTCAATCAATATCAATGCTTCAATAGATTGTTTGACTGTTTTGCCAACAGTTTCTTTGAGGACATCAGATAGATGTTTTGAGCTAAGGTTCATATTATCGGCATAGAAACGGACACTTTTTTGAGTGCGATAATTCTTGGTCAAAAGGTCATTAAACTCACGAGTGATTTGTTCATTTCTTGAGAACAAATGTTCGCTTGAATTCTCTAAGTAGATTGAATTGATGAACTCAAGAATAGAAAATAAGATACCTGTGGCAATATTTTGGTCGGCTTTGAATTTTTCTAACGTTTCGAGCAACTCATTTAAGTTAGAATAGGCCTCATCTGTCAACTCGATAACGTGATTTGCTCCAACCTTAAAAAAATCGTAGTCTAAAAGAAAATTATCATAGAAAGGCTTTTTGAAAAGTGATTCCTTAAAAAATACGGTTGTATTGTTCATATTCCAGTTATTGGATATCCAATTTCTCACAATTCCTGGCCCAACTATGGTAAGTGATTTTTTCTTTAGATTGTATGTATTAATACCTACTTGAAGTTTGCATTCGCTTTCGTGCAATAACCCGAAAACATAAAAATGACTTCTGTAGGGATAATTTATTCCATCGCTTTTTTCGAAATCTTTTTCAGTTGCGATGTATAATGGAATTTGTGGTTCGTTTTTGATTAGTATCTCACGAAGATATTGTTGGTATTCAAATTCTTTTGGAACATTATTTATCATTCGTAAAGTGGTTGTTCAAATGGCACACAACAATGGAATAAAAGACATATGTCCTTTATATCCATTATATAAACGTTTACAAACGTATAATTCTACGGCTTTTCTATTTCTTTTACTAAATAAACATAAAATACCCTCTAAATCAAAATATATTTATTTTATCCTACGATATCATCAAAATAAAAGGCTTCACTTTTTTAAAAACAGAATTCCACTAATAAAAAGTCCCAAACCTAAAGCTTGGGACTTTTCTAACTAAAAACAATTAAACTAAATGGGGAAAACTTATGTAAATAGCTGTACATATTATTAGTTTCTAATAAGATGGCAGCCTTTGTTATTTTAAGCTAAAACACCTTCTATTTTAGCTAATGTAATACCAGGTAGTACCGCGTAATTCTACTCTCCTCCATCGGTTCTGGCTATTATCCCAATACCACCATACATCACTCCACCTATACACGGTAACGCCATAAATGGTATAATAGTTACCATTTTCATATTGTTGTCCTCCACCATCACCGGGATACATTTTGTTAATCCCTGTTAGATCTCCTGATGATAATCCACTACGCTGTGTACTATAACCGCTACCGTCTTTTTTGGTAATGGTACGTTGACCATTCTTAGAGAAAGCTTTAGATCCGTACATCATAATAGATCCAAAATCCAAGCTATTGGTATATTCATCACCATCTCTACCACGCTGTACATAAGTCTGAAAATTATGCTCTTTACCAGATTGTATATTCTGCCATCTGATCGTAATCCAGTTATCTCTATCTGCACGGCTCTGCTCATGCCATAATCCTACTGCATGACCAATCTCATGAATGGTACTACCGGTAGAACAACCGTCTGCCAGATTGATATTTTGGCGACCTCCTACCATACCTACGCTAGAAGAACACCCTGACCCTTTTCTAAAACGCACATAATTAGACTGATTACTGCGCTGTACAAATCTAAGTGAGGTATTGGCTTCCCAATGTGCAATGGCATCGGTAACTCTGTATTTTTTTGGTAAGTTACTGTCTATAGTATAATACACGGTATTATTAGGCCATCGTCCTCCGGTTCTACCTACACTTCTTTCTGTTGGAACTTCTTCTTCTTCTTCAAAAACCAGTTTGGGAGCTGTAGTGGATAACATATCTTTCTTAAAAATGATATCACCCTCGTATATAAACTCACCATTGACTTCTTCCACAGGGATTTTCATCCCTCCATAATACATATCCGCTACTTTACCTGTATCTTCGGGATATGCTAGTTCCACAGTTAAATCTTCTCCAGGTAATTCTGTCCCTGCAGTGTCCAGGTCAATTTCTTCATTGGTACAAGCAACCCATAGCAAACCTACAGCTACCAGTCTTGTGATCTGATTTGTTTTCATAATTAAATTGATTTGTGTTTGTATATAAGTTAAGTTTTAATTCTTTATGATACTCCCCGAATAATGCTGGTCAGAAGTTTTTACTTTATAAAAATAAATACCTGATTCTAAATGTTCTACACTAAAACTAGTATTTATAAGGTCGTTTCTAGTATTCGTTCTCTTATGTTCCAAAACCTTAATTCCTAAGGCATTATAAAACTCTATGATCATCTCTGTATTTATATTCATCTTTAGATATAATAATTCTGAAACGGGGTTTGGGTATAATAAAAATTCTACTTGGGGTATTATCTCTTTCTGCTTAGCTGGAGATATTCTCTCTCTACTTAATCCGTCCAGATAAGCTCTAACCGGATTAGAGAATGCTCGATTATCAAATTCATCCCAATTAATGGACCAACTCATTACACCTCTAAGACTTGGGTATGTTTGGGTTAACGGATATTGCCCTCCAAAAGAATTTCCATTAATAAAATAATCCAAAGCATTGATCACTCCCTGTGGGCCTGTATACCCATTACCGGCTTGTACATATGCAGGTACACCAATCAACACCTGATCTGGTCTTAGTGGTGGAAAAAACTTAGAAGAGTCCCTGGTAATAGGAAAACCTTTAAGCAACATGTCTACTAATGATACATAAAAATCTGAATTCCCCATATTGTAGAACTGATCATCGAGTGCTGTAATTGCACCAGAGTTATAGTATTGTACCTGTAGAAATGTAAGCTTATCGCGTAAAGCATGGATTAGAGGAAGATAGGCTCCTGCCCTACGATCAGCACCTTCTGAAATACCTCCATAAAAGGAATACCCTAATTGTACAAAGAAAGTTTCGGGAGCCATCGTAAGTATAAAGTCATCACCAAAATGATCACACACACTTCTCACAGCATCAATAGTGTTAACAATGACAGGTGTGGTAGGGTTTCTGAAATCTGTATCTCCTAAGTTAAAGGACAGCGATTGTCCCTCAAAGTCAATATCCATTCCATCAAAACCATATGCTTCTATAATGGTAATTATAGAAGTAATAAATTTATCACGTGCCGAAGCAGTATTTAATTGCACCTGCCCTTCTGCCCCACCAATAGAAACGATTACTTTTTGACCACGGTCCTGTAACAATCGAATATCTGATCTGAATTCACTTTCGGTATAACCGATAGCATCAAAATCCGAAGATAGCTCGAATCCAATCTCTCCATCTGTAGGAGATATCTTGGCCACAGCAAAAGAAACATTGACTACATCCCAGTCTGTTGAAACGTCCTTAAGCCTGATCAAAGTGGATCCATTATTAAAATTATGCCAATATCCGTTTAATATTCTTGCCGGAAGTCCTGTAGTTGGTGGATTTACATCTCCTACAGTAATATTCACCGGAACCGAATCACTGGTCGCTCCCTTATCGTCCACAGCACGAACAACCAGTGTATGATTCCCTTGGGTTGCAATCCAATTACTAGCGTAGGGTGACGTCGTATCTTCTGATATTTTATTCCCATCTATAAAAAATTCAACTTTGGCTATTGTTCCATCAGCGTCGTTTGCTGATGCGGTAATACTGACGGTTTGATTTACTTCAAAATTAGAACCATTAGATGGTTGTGTAATTGCAACTGTCGGGCTCTGATTATCCGGAGGATTGGTTCCGCATTCTCCTAATTCTTTCCAAGCATTAGGCCAGGCCCATCCGTTCGGGTCACCAGGAGCATAAGGACCTCCTACTGTGCACCACCCTCCTACCAGGCATTCATACTCTTTGCCAAAGTTTTGCACTTTGTCTCCAGTATTATAGGAAGAACCATCAACATATTGAGGAGCATCACAATTACCTGTACCGCCTCCTCCAGTGCCATTAACCGTAATATCTACAGTCGTAGAAAGTGTTGATGCATTTTTATCATCAAATGCTTTAGCAGATAATGTGTAGTTTCCTTCTGAAATATTGTTTATAGAAAAACTATATGGTGTTGTGGTATCGGTATGAATTAGAGTACTATTACTAAAAAATTCTACCTTGGTTATAGTTCCATCACTATCTGAAGCATTTACATTAATTGTTACATTATCTCCCTGTGTAAAAGTACTTCCGCTTGACGGGGAAGTAATCACAACTGAAGGTAAAATGTTAGGATCACCTCCAGTTCCATCACAGGCGCCTAGATTTCTCCATTCATCATCTCTACCAGAATACATTTCAGGGTTTCGGTTTTGGTTCCACCATTTGGCTTCATATAAAACACCATTGTATGTCACCCGATTACCTCCTAAGTAAGTATTACCAGAATTCCAAGCAGGTACATCATCACAAGAAGCTATCCACTCATAATTACTGGAAATTATTGTGTTTGCAACCATAAATGGCGTAAATACCATGCCAAACAGAAATAGAATCATCAACCAGTAGGATAGCAAGCTTTTTCTTAATTGTAGTTTATGTATTGTTTTCATTTTAAAGTTTGTTTTTTTGATCTGTCCGAGCTACAAGATCAAGTCCTGCAAGAGTCTGACAGCTCCTTAAGGTTATCTTTTTACAATCTTAAAAGTCTTAGTTTCTTTTCCGAATTGTACTCGAAAGAAATACATTCCAGAAGGCAGAGCAGATACATCTTGAGTGATCTGCTGATTCCCGCTTTTAAGATTTGTATCTATTGCATTAAAAACTTTATGTCCATTAAAATCTATGATACTGATAGAAACTTTAGTTTGCTGAAGTGTATTAAAACTAAATCGCAATTCATCCTCAAATGGATTAGGTGCTACCTCAACCTCTAGCATATTTTCTAAAATGTTATCAGAAGCTATCCTCCTTGCATCATCTTCAGGTTCCAAACCAAAGAAAGGTCCCATTGTAGCGCAACCGCACTCAGAACAATCATCCGTTGTGTCCAGATCATTGTTTACATTCAGTATTCCTGTAAATCGTTCATAAAAACCAATGCGCCCTAGTACTTTTGGAATTTCGGTTCCACTACCACATTCTAATCCACCATTAATAATATTGACAGTCATCCCAAAACCAGGTTTTCTATTCTTACTCTGGTCATACGCAGAAGGAATCCAGTTCCCCACCATCACATCATGGGCAGAAGGTTTAGGGTGTTGTGGGGTCATCCAGAACCAGATTGCTGTCTGAAATGCCAAAGCAGCGTCTTGCAACACCTGCTCAGGATTATTGAGCATCACATTTTTATCGCCAAACAAGAATTCACTTACTTGCCCATAATTATAATTCCAACTTAGCTGTATTGGCCCACGACCGTGATATGATTTACCCGGCGCAGGTGGGTAAGCTATATTGCCTTCATCACGATACCCTATATTAGTTGTTCCTTCATAACCTTGTTCTTCTCTAAAATGTAAACCCCAGGAATACGGGCCACCTGGAGCAGTCGCCCATCCTCCTGTAGTTTCCTGCCCAATATTGGCTAGAAAAGCGGCTAATTCTCGCTTAATTGTAGTCTGATTACCTTCATTGGCAAATGTTCCATAATCCACGACTTGTGTTATAATAGGTTTGGATTGGTTCCAGTCTGCATCAAAATCAGGATCTGTTCTAATTACTGAAGACTGATTTGTGGTTTTATCTTTTCGGGTAAGTCTGTATAAGTTGGTTCCTTTCCTACGTTCGAAAGTAATTTCGATATTATTCATTCTCTGGATAGCTTCAACAAAAGACTCATATGTAAAGAAATCTTTTGTAGGATCTAACTCATAGGTTGTTAAATCTGTACCATATCGATATGGAAAGAATTCATTATATTCTTCCTTCGAGATTAAAAAATCTCCTCCTTGAATAGGTTCTTTTATAGTAACCTGAATAGTAAAATTGGTATATCCTTCTTCATTATCTACAGCTTGTGCACCGTAGCTGAAAGTACCATAGTTATAAAACGTCCAATCTGATTGATAGATATCATTACCCTGAGAAAGTAATGGTAATGTTCCTCCTCCTACTTCTACGGTGATACGCTGAATAGTGCCATCTGGATCTACAGCGCTTACCTGCAATGGAATGGTAATGGGCAAGGTTTCGGTATATACCACAGCAGGAGTTAAAACGGTTACTTGAGGAAGTTGATTAACCGGGGTTCCTGTGCAGGCACCTAATTCATCCCAGGCATATGGCCAGGCCCAACCTTCTTGGGGGGTATAAGCACCTCCGGCAGAGCACCATCCTCCTACTTTGCATTTATATTTCTTACCTAAATACTGTACTTCATCACCAGTTTGATAGGTATTTCCATCGACATATACCACTAGACTACAATTATCACCTCCAGTATCTTGGTTTACGACAATATTTACTGTACTAGATGTAGTGGCTCCACCTTGGTTATCTACCGCAATCGCCTTTAATTGATGTGCCCCATCAACTGGGGAGAATGTAATTTCATATGGTGATGTGTTATCTGATCCTATAGCGACATCATCCATAAAGAAAGTGATATCATTAATACTACCATCTATATCAGAAGCTGCTACCATTATAGTCACCTGATCACCAGACTCGAATTGAGCTCCTTCATTTGGACTTGTAATACTTACTGTTGGTAATTGATTGTCACTACCTCCATCACAAGGGCCTAATTCCTCCCAGGCACTTGGCCAAGCCCAGTCATCAGGACCCCCGGGAGTATAAACCCCTCCTATAGAACACCATCCACCTACTTTACACTTATATTTTTTATCAAAATTTTGTACCTCATCACCAGTTTGATAAGTAGCTCCGTTTTGATATAGTGCTACATCACAAGTTGCTTTTGAGGTTTCTCCTTCTGAAAAGGTTAAAGCATCACAATCTCCTATTTTTTTCCAGGCATTAGACCATGCCCATCCTTGACCTGGAGCATAAGGTCCCCCAACAGTACACCATCCTCCTACAATGCATTCATATGTTTTACCTACATTTTGTACAATAGCTCCAGTTTCATAGGCAGATCCGTCAATATATGTTTCGGCACCACAATTGTCACCTCCACCTCCTGATGTATTTACTGTGATCTTAACAACTGAGGAAGTAGTGTCATCTCCATCATTATCATATGCTTTTGCCCTCAAACTGTAACTACCCTGTGGAATGTTATTCCATACATATGTATATGGGATACTAGTATCTGTATCTAATAATACATTATTATTATAAAATTCGACTTTGGTGATGTTACCATCACTATCAGAAGCGTTAGCAGCTATTGAAACAGAATTACCTTCAATAAAGGTTTGGTTGTTGGAAGGTGAGGTAATAGCACACACAGGTGGTTGATTGACAGGTATTGTACTATTAGAAAACACTAAATAGTCTAAATTAAAATCATCGCTATCCATCACTATGCGGATAACTTGTTCCCCTTGATTTAAAGTAACATTAGTTGTTACGGTTTGCCAGTTTTGCCATCCTTCGGTATTAGGCACATTGATCTGCCCGCTTATATTTTGACCATCTACTTCGATGTGGAACTTTCTTCCCGAAGTTATGGCTGCAACTCTTGACTCTAATGTATATGTTTTTGTTGCCTGAACATTGACAGTGTATTCCAGCCATTCGCCATTTTTAATCCAACCTACATTGTATCCGCCTTCAGAACTAACTTCAATATCTACTGCATCATTTCTATAAGCCCCTCCTTGATTTGTGTTTGTTAGATCATTAAAAGCAATAGATTGACCTCCCAAATCATAGTTTTCTGCTTCTATCTTTCCTGGAATATTTATTGGACTACCAATATATGGTGATTGAGTATCTCCACCATTACCACCAGGAAAATTATCTTCAGGATATTTAATTTTATCTCTAATCCATCTTCCTGCTTCTTTTAACCTATCGGTTGTCCAGGTACCTCCAGAGCAAGTCCCGGTTTGCCAAACTGCACCAGATCTAAAATCATCAGAATAATTCCAACTGGTCCAACTGATTTTCTTTTGACGCATCAAATCAATAAATCGCTGTGTCATCACAAAATCATTAGCTCCATCTCCTGTATATTCCTGACTTCCAAATTCCGTTACAAATACAGGTAGTTGATTTGATGCCTGATCTAAAGTATTTAAATATGCATCTCTATGGCTTTTTGCATAAAAATGAAATGTATACATCACATTATCAAACTGTAATTGATTATCGATTACATCTTGTAAATTACCTTCTCCAGACACTCCAAAGGTTGACCAGCCGTGCGTACCTATAAGAACTACAGCATTATTATCGATAGCTCTGATCACAGGAATGATTTGATCTGCATAGGTTTTAATCCGATTCCAATTAACACCAGAACCATTAGGTTCATTGCAAACATCATAAATGATATTATTTTTATCTTTATGTTGATTAGCGATATCTGTAAAGAATCGCTTTGCATTTTCTAAATTAGCATTAGGATCTCCAGGATTTAATTGATGCCAATCTACAAGAGCATACATCCCTCTTTCTGTAGCTTCATTAATCAATCGACTCACCTGATTTGTGAAACCAACGGGATCTGTTTCATACCCTCCTTCTTGTACATATAAAGAAATACGAAGGATATCTGCATCCCAATCATAAGCCAATGCATCAAGAGAGTTTTCTGTGAGGCAGTTTTCCCATCCATACCATTGGATACCGTGAGTGCTCATTCCTCTTAATTGTATGGGTTGATTGTATTGATTACAGAGTTGAGTTCCACAAACTTTAAGTTGTCCGTTTTGAGCAACAGGTGTTTGTTGAGCTTCAATGGTAAAGCTCAAAAAACAGCTCCAAATAAGAAATTGGAGTATCGCAATACTTTTATAGAGTACGTTTTGAGTTTGCATAGGTATAGTTTTAAGAGTAAAAATGTTACATACATTTTAATTATTGCAGTGTATATGATATGTCTTAATACAGAAATTCAAACCCGAAACGAGATGTTTCAGGTATGAATTTCAATAGGTTTTAAGAAGTGTTTATTGTTTCATCAATTTTATGGTTCTAACTTCTTTACCAATTCTAAGTTTTAAGAAATAAAGACCTGAAGGCACATCATCAGCCGTCCACTTCAACTTATGATTACCAGCTTTCATCTTCTGATAATCATTTATAACTCCTACTTTAACACCTATTTGATTATAAACCTCTGCTGTAATAGATTGTGTACTTTCTAGTTTTACATCTATCTCTACTTCTGTATCAAAAGGATTTTTAGCTACAACAGCGGTCTGTTTACTTAATTGCAGACCTGGAGATCTACTATCTAAAGCATCTAAATACGCTCTATGAGGATTGGAGAATCCAAATCCACTAACAATATCCCAGTTGATAGACCAGGTCATCAATCCTCTAAAGTTTGCATATCCTGAAGGGTTACGTAATGTATATCGACCACCAAAAGATTGTCCTTTGATCAAATAATCCAATGCTTTATGTACTTCTGCAGGAGCCGTATAACCACCTCCAGCTGCTGATGGGCTAGCTGGTAAGCCAATAGCCATCTGATCTTGACGTAAGGCAGGGAATTGCTGTCCTCCGGCTACCGGGAATCCTTGTAACAACATTTCTGCCATAGCTACCTGAAAATCAGCATTACCTTGGCTATAGCATAATCCATCAAGACCTAACATACATCCTGTATTATAATGTTGTACATGAATGTAATCCATTTCATTACGCAATGCATAAATTATAGGAAGGTAAGCTCCACTTGCACCTCCATATCCACTAAATCCACCTTGTACAAATAAAGTTTCCGGTGCCATAGAAAGAATGAAATCAGAGCTAAATTGACTTAAAATTGTTCTACAACCATTAATTAAGTTTACAATCTTTGGAGAGGTAGGGTTCTTGAAGTCGGTATCACCTGCAGCTAAAGAAACTGAGCTTCCTTCGAAGTCAATATCCATACCATCAAAACCATACTCTCTAATAATACTGATCATGGAGCTACTAAAAGCTTGCGCATCTGTAGGGCTACTTACATCGACAGCTCCGGTAGCTCCACCCATAGAGATCAGTACTTTTTTACCTCTACTTTGTAATAAAGCTACATCATCCTTAAATTCCTGAGCACTAGAATATATCGCCGGATCAGGTGAGAAAGTCATTGTAGAACCACCTAACACTGTAGGTATAGCAAAAGATACATTAATCACATCCCACTTATCTGAGACTTCTCTTAATTTTGGCAGTGATGAACTGTTATCAAAATTATGCCAGTAACCTACCAAAATTCTTTTTGGTAAATCTCCTCCTGGATTAGGAGGATTTACTGACCCTACAGAAATACTCACCACAGAAGATTCTCCCATTGCATTCTCATTATCAGTAGCTTTAGCAGTTAATGTATAATTTCCTGTGGATGCATTATTCCAGGTATAACTATAAGGACTTGTGGTGTCTTCTCCTATTCTAACTCCGTTTCTAAAGAATTCTACTTTAGTTACATTTCCGTCGGCATCTGAAGCTGATGCGTTAATAGTAATTGTACTTCCTACAGCGAAAGATTCACCTGTTAAAGGTTGTGTAATGGATACTGTAGGTGATTGATTTCCTCCTGGAGGATTTCCGCCACCACATTCACCAAGTTCTTTCCAAGCGTTAGGCCAAGCCCAGCCTACACCAGGTTCATATGGTCCTCCAACAGAACACCAACCGCCAACTAAACATTCATATTCTTTGCCAGAATTTTGAACTTTATCGCCAGTTTCATAAGCAGATCCATCAACATACTGTGCTGTACTACAATCTCCTCCAGTATCCGACTGTATCGTAATATTCACAACTGCAGAAGATGCTGTAGCTCCTTCGTTATCTGTTGCCATTGCTGTGATATCATGATTACCCAACGTTGCTGTCCAATTTGCAGTAAATGGAGAAGAGGAATCTTCGCTAATCATAGTACCATCTACATAGAAAGTTACCTTACTTACACTTCCTCCTGGGTCACTAGCATTGGCCGTTATACTAATGCTTTGTCCTACATCATACGTCGCTCCACTCGAAGGACTAGTGATGCTTATAGATGGAGGTGTATTTGTATCACCTGTCGATACCGTTATTGATACTCCGGATGATGTTGTTGTAGCTCCGTCATTATCCGTGGCTCTGGCCGTAATAGTATGATTACCATTAATAGCAGTCCAGTTTGCGGTATATGGTGATGAAATGTCTTCACTTATCATATTGCCATCTATATAGAAAGCTACTTTAGTAATATTACCGTCACTATCAGAGGCATTTGCTGCAATATTAATATTATTTCCGGCTACATAAGTATTGCCGGATTGTGGAGAAGTAATTGATACTTGCGGTGCTACATTATCTGGGGTACAAGGATCACCTACTACCTGATTAATAGCAGCTAATAGAGAAGTACTAGGGTCTGTTGTGTCATGAGATAATTCCCACATCATAATACCACCTGCACGATCTAATGCCATTTGTGTTTTAGCTTTGATTGTCGGGATTCCGTTATAGTTATTCCCTTGGAAGCTATCACTATTCGGACTAGCCCCCTGTGACAATAAAGAAGCATAGCTTTGAGCTTGCGGACGACTATAGAAAGGTACACCAAGTATTGCTTTTTCCTTGGGAAGTCCTCTTCCTAACCAGTAATTTAATCCACTCTCTGCCTGAGCCATAGTTGAATGATCAGGACCATCATAAGCCATAATATTTAAGAAATCTACATCATCAAATACTCCATTCAATACTCCATCAGCATTCCATCCTGCAACTACTACAGCAGCAGTTAATAATTTTCCTCTACTATGCATTGCCTGACCGAGCTCTTGCATTAATAGTTCAAAATGCTGTGGTTCATTACCTTCTCTTGGGTATTCCCAATCCATATCAACTCCATCAAGATCATACTGATTTACAAAATCGACTAAGTTATTTACAAAAGCTGTTCTGGTAGTTGGATTAGCAGCTAATTGTGAAAAAGGTGAATCATTACCATCCATCCATCCACCGACAGCTATTAGCACTTTTACTCCTTGTGCGTGACCTAATGAAACAATTTGCTGCATTTTTGACACATTATCCAGAGGACGAAGTGTGCCATTACTATTAGGTAATAGAAAAGAATAATTAATATGTGTCAACTTATCATATTGAATAGCGTTTGCACTACCTTGCCAGCTGGGCATATATCCTACAACTTTAAAACCATTACCAGTGCATCCGCCATCAGAAGTAACATTTATATTTACACCAGTTGATGTAGTTGACTGATTACTGTTATCCGTAGCTTTAGCTGTAAATGTGTAACTTCCTATAGAAGCATTGTTTATAGTATAACTATATGGACTAGTGGTATCTTGTCCTAAATAAGTTCCATTATTATAAAACTCAACTTTACTAATACTACCATCACTATCTGATGCAGTAGCATTAATCACAATACTATTTCCTTCTATAAAAGATTGTCCGCTTGTCGGAGAAGTTATTGAAATCTGAGGTGCTCCATCTCCTCCTCCATCACAGGGTCCTAGATCTTCCCATTCCGAACTGCCGACAGGGTTCTGCTGAGTCCACCATTTGGCTTTATATTCTCTATTATCCAAAGAGACAATATCACCTCCATTGTAAGCTTGACCAGATACCCACGCCGGAGCTGTACAAGATCCTCCCGGAGGATTTCCTCCATCACAAGGCCCTAGGTCTTCCCACTCTGAACCTCCAGGGGTTTGTTGTGTCCACCATTTGGCTTTATACTCACGTCCTTGATAAGAGACTACCTGTCCTCCAGTATAAGCCTGTCCAGAAACCCAGGCTGGTGCCGTACAACCTTCACCTCCAGTTCCATTCACCGTGATTGAAACGGACGAAGATCCTTCTGCATTTTCGTTATCAATAGCTTTGACGATAATCGTGTAATTACCTTCAGATACATTGTTCCAACTATAACTATATGGAGCACTGTTGTCTTCGCCTAATAAAGTACTTCCATTATAAAATTCTACTTTGCTTATCGTTCCATCACTATCTGAAGCATTAGCTTCAATATTGATTGTAGCACCTGCTGTAAAAGTAGCATTCGTACTAGGTGAAGTTATGTTTACTACAGGAGGAACATTTCCCCCAATACCAGTAACCGTAATAGAAACGGATGAAGTAGCACTGACATTTTCATTATCATACGCCTTGGCTATGATCGAATAACTCCCGGCAGAAACATTATTCCAACTATACGAGTAAGGTGCAGTAGTATCCTGACCTAATAAAGAAGATCCATTATAAAACTCTACACGGGCAATACTTACATTATCCGCTGCATCTGCAGTAATATTGATATTATCTCCGGCAGTAAAAGTTGCTCCCTCAGAAGGAGAAGTTATCGCAACTGTTGGCGGTGGGTTACCTGTGCCTCCGCTTGCAAAAATTTCATTCATCTTATTAATCAGAGGGGACTGCACATTAGACCATCTCTTTAGTTTTGTCCCAAAAGATTGTGGTGAACCTGAAAACTCAAGATCTCCAAATACTGTCCAAATAATGGTTCCTGCCAGGTTATTTGTATTAATAAACTTAGCTTTTTCGGTTATTGATTCTTCATCATCGTAACTCAAAAAGAAATTTCCTTTTACCATATAAGGAACCTTTGCTTGATCATCCCATTTCCTTGTCCAACCACTACCTGATCCTGTTTTTTGTTTTATAAAAAAGTGGTTTGGTGTACCATCATACACTTCTAATGGCCAATTAGTATAATCCGCTGCTGTACTTACTGGCCCATCGGGTTGTATAGTAACATTTCTCTTTACCGTTGGAGCATTTAAATCCGCTGTTCCATCAGTAACAACACCTCTACCATAAAAAGGAGCTCCGAAATTGATTTTGTTTACAGGCACTCCCATACCTTTCATCTTATCTAATAATGTTTGCCAATTAAAATCTGGTGCTTCTGCTCCATCATAAGGATATACTGGCGCATTATGTCCTGCAATATTTGACCAACCTCCATTAAAGTCGTAGGTCATCATATTAAAATAATCCATGGTACTAGACAATTTCGACCAATTGAACCCTTCTATTTTTTTATAATCAGCGGCCATTGCTGCAGTAATTAATTTATCTGGTCCTATTGCGTTTCTAATTTCTTGTACCAAATTTTCAAAATTAGCATAGTCCGCATTCGTTCCGGTAAAATTCATGCCAGGAAATGGCCCTGGATATTCCCAATCCAGGTCAATCCCATCGAACCCCATTTCGATAAGGGTCTTACAATCTTCTATAAAACGAGCCCTTTTTACAGGATCAGCAGCCATCTCTGGAAAATGCTTACACATACTCCATCCTCCAATAGAAGCCATTATTTTCACACCATTTTGATGCGATAATTCGATTACTCCAGGAGCACCACCTTCTTTTGGTAGAGGAAGAGGTGCATTGCCTGATCCACTATTATTACTTATTCTCCATTTAGGATGCAACCATTCATTACCATTAATAATATATCCAAAAGCTTCGGCCCTCTCTTTTATTGCTGGACTTATATAACTAAAAGTCTCTATTTCACCTAGCAACAAATGTAGATCCCAACTATCATACACATTTCCATGTATAAGCTCATCCGGTTGTTGGACAGCTCCCGATTGGTAAATGTTTTTATTTCTATGATCTCCACTATGGAGAGAACCGTCGACTGCTACACCAAAAAATGAGTAATTTAGTATGGTATACTTATTATAATCAATATTTAAGTGATTTAAAGCTCCTTGGGCTGGAACTCCTGCATTAACTGATTTCCAGGCATCCCAGTTCGTAATATATCCTATAACTTGTTTGTTATGATTTGCAGTAGTAGCACTACCCCCTGTATTAACCTGTGCATAAGTATTACCTATACCAAGTAAGCATAATGAAAAGATGAATATGGCAAGAATAGTTTTACAATACCGCCAATCATCCAAAGTAAATTTTGGGTCTTTCATAATTGATTTGTGTTAAATTTAGTATTTAGTTATATGGAAAAGATTTGATCTTTCCATTGTTCCGAAAGTATCAATTCATATTTCTCTTAAGAAACTAATTAGCTGAATGACTGAAAATTGTCGCTGTATAGAAGTTAAATTGTAATAAAAGGGATTTTATATCCCCTGATACTACTCATGCAAATAAAACTGTAGTTGGTCTAAAAAAAGATAAAGTTTTCATTTTTAACCCATTACTTTACAAACACATTAAATAACACCCATTGTTATATATTTATACAAAATTGACCTTACTAATTGAAGCATAGTTAACTATAAATTGCAAATGGAATACGCTACTATCATACATATGATATATTACAATTTAACTTCAATTAAAAAAATTCTATACCTTTCTTTTCTATACCCATTATGCATTTTTAATGTTTATCTCAAAAAAGCGTCAATTCGAGTGTTTTGTTGTAGTAAAACGAAGACAAAATATATCGAGAATAGCTTTTTTTGTTCAAAATTCTATTCTCGATACACTTCTCCCTTTAGTCGAAGCACTCGAATTGACGAATTTGGAATCAAAAAAAATCAAAATGCACAACGGTTTTTTTTATATATAATTTTAATAATAACCTGTACCCCAATCTTTTCGCAAAGCAATCAAACCAGCTATGTTGTTAAGCACTATGGGATTAAAGAAGGCTTATCTGCTAACTACACAACTTCTGTAGTAAGTGATCATCACAACATTAAATGGATCGCAACAGAGAACGGAATAACTAAATACAATGGATATGATTTTGAATATGTTCTACCTAATGAAAAATACAAAGAACTAAAAAATGAAAATATAGAAACCTTATTCATTGATCACAACAATAATCTTTGGATCGGCACTAAAAGTGGAGGATTATCAGTACTTAATGCAGAAAGAGCTATCATCAAAAACTATAATCATCTTATTAACAAAGGGAACAAAAATGATCAACGAATTATATCACTCACCCAAGAAAATAACGGGAATATTTGGGTTGGAACCTGGTTGGATGGAATATTCGTAATCAATCCTGAGGAACACAAACTTATACGTCATATTCAATCAACTTGTGTGATGTATACTATGACAAAAGATCAGCAAGGTAATATATGGTATGGCAATTATGATATCCTTACCAAATATGATCCAGTAACACAAGAAACTTCTGAATTCCCTATAAAAATTGAGATCACAGATTTGATAGATGATCCTAAACGTAATAAAATCTGGATAGGTACTGCAGGGGTTTATAATCCTTATATCTATAGCTACGATAAAACCAGCAAACAAATAGATAGTATATGGGCAGGTACGCAAAGTGGTTTTGCCAGACACCTAGCCCTGGATAAAGAAAATAGAATGTGGATAGGTACCCATAACCACGGATTATATGTAAGTGACTCTAACCTTAAAAATTTCAAGAAGGTTAATATCCAAAAAGAAAAAAGTAGAAAGCGTAATATTAATTATGATATTATTACAGATATCCACGTTGATCACAACAATATGATCTGGGTATCTTCTCCTACTGGGGGGCTAATACAACTTATTCCGGGAAAAGCTTTTAACAATGCATATCAACTTATTCAGAATGAAAAGCTTCAACATGATTTCAATATTCAATCTATATGTAAAGATTCAAAGAATTTGTGGATTGGGAGCTTAGGAAACGGAGTATTTATTGGTAGTAACTTTTCTACTTTAGCAACAAAAACATCAAAAAACCACAAAAGAGCAATTTATAAATATGGGGAACAAATTTTTATAGGTTTTGATTTTAGTTTTGACATTTATAATTCAAATAGTGGGGAGAGGGTTTACGAAAACACCGAACTGGAAAGAATTAATTCATTTCTTGTAGACTCCAAAAAAAGATTATGGATTGGCACTCAACATAATGGTGTATACTGCGTTCCACTCAATCAAATAGTCAATAGCGGCCAATACATAAACTTTCATGATGGGGGAAGCGGAAATCTAAAACTTGATAATATTGACAGAATCACAGATATAAAAGAAGATCATCAAGGTAATGTTTGGGTTGGGACATTTAATGGTCTTCATCTTTATGATGAAAAATCAAAATCATTTATTCATCACTCTAACTTGATGAAAGAAAAATTACCCGGGGTTATCATCAATTGCATCTTTTTTGATCAAAATGAAATGTGGATTGGAACTCCAAATGGATTGGTTGAGTTACAATATCTGAAAAACATATTAAGTATAAAGAAAATATATGGTGAAGATGATGGTATCAACAATTCTTTTATAAGTTCTATCACTTCGGATAAAAACAATAATTTTTGGATTAGTACTGCTACTGAAATCATGAAATTCGATAAAGCCAAAAAAACTTTTATTAACTATGGAGAAACAGATGGAATTAAGACTTCATCATTTAATTCCAGAAGTGTTTTTAATGATGGCCAATATATTTATTTTGGAGGTATAGATAATATCACTTTTTTTAACCCTGAAGAAATAGAAAACCACAAAAATGATGCTGAGATTATTCTTTCCAAACTTATAATTGATAATCAAGAAATTGCTGCCAGAGATACTATCAATAATCATGTAATCCTTCGAAAAGACATAACTTATAATAAAGAGATAACATTATCACATCGTGAAAGATCAGTACAACTTAGTTTTGTACTCAATGACCATTTAGGAAAATCAAACGTAAACTACAGATATAAGTTATTAGGTTTTAGGGATGAATGGGTAGAATTAAATGACAATAATCAAATTAACTTTACAGGACTTCCCAGTGGCGATTATACATTGCAAATCATTGGTTCTAGAAACAACCAGGCTTGGACTCCACCAAAAGTTATAAGATTAATTATCAAACCTGCTCCTTGGCTAAGTATTTGGGCATACTTGCTCTACTTTCTGATATTTCTAAGTATTGTTATCTTTTTTGTACGTATGAGGATCAAACAGTCCAAACTGCAAAACATTGTAGAGATCTCTAAAATAGAAAAAGAAAAAGAAACCGAACTAACTGAAGCGAAGCTTAGCTTTTTCACTAATATTTCGCATGAATTTAGAACTCCTCTCACCCTAATCATTAGTCCACTCACAGAAATTATAGAGTATAAAAACTTAGATAACTCTATAAAAAACAAATTGAAGGTTATGAACAATAATGCTCATAGACTTCTTAATCTGGTAAATCAACTTCTTAGTTTTAGGAAAGCGGATAGAGATATGCTTACTCTCAATGTTTCAGAAGGAGATTTTGTGGCTTTTGCATATAACACTTTTAGTTATTTCAAGGAAATGGCCATATCTAAAGAAATAGACTATACCTTCGAAAGCAATCTGGATCATATTTCATTTCTTTTTGACAGAAATCATATGGAAATTGTGCTTAGTAACCTTCTTTCTAACGCTTTTAAACATACACAATCCGGAGATTCGATAGCTTTAAAAATTAACACCGAAAAAAATCGATGCTTTATCACCGTCAAAGATACTGGTATTGGGATACCAGAGGATAAATTAGATAAGATTTTTGATCAGTTTTATCAAGTCGGTACTACAGAAACGGTAGAGATGATGGGTAGCGGAATTGGATTGGCTTTCTCAAAAAAAATTATTGTATTACACCACGGAACCATTAACGTAACCAGTGAAATACATAAGAGTACTGTATTTACAATCACGCTTCCTATGGATTATGATTACGCATCATCTCTGGATGATGCTGTGAATGGTAATTTCTCTGTAGGTGAAAGTAAAAAAGAACATAAATCCTCTGATTCGGAATTAGTACCCCTTGAAGATTCCTCTAAAATAACAGTATTACTTGTTGAAGACAATCAAGAGATCCGAAACTACCTAAAAGACCTTCTAAGTGCTCAATACGTGATCTTGGAAGCCGAAAATGGAGTTACAGGACTAGAAGTGGCTACTGATGAAATCCCTGATATCATTATAAGTGATATTATGATGCCAATAAAAGATGGAATATCATTATGCAAGGAACTCAAAGCACAAATTACTACTTCGCATATTCCTATTATTTTATTGACAGCTAAATCTTCTATTACTTCTGAAATAGAAGGAATACAAACAGGAGCCGATGATTACATTACCAAACCGTTTAATCCTTTTGTAGTAAAGGCCAAAGTGGCATCTATACTTGAGAATCGAAAAAAACTAAGGCATCATTTATATAACAAAGTAAGATTTGAACCTGACACCCAAGAAATAGAAATCGATACAGTTGAAAATCAATTTATTAATCAAGCCATACAATTGGTTGAAAAAAATCTTCAAAATCCAGAGTTTGGAATTCCTCTTATGACTACAGAACTAATGATGAGTCAATCCTCTTTATATCGCAAAATAAAATCATTGACCGGGCTTTCATTATCAGCATTTATTAGATCGGTTCGATTGAAAAATGCGGCTAAAATGATTATAAATACTGATGCTAAACTCAATCAAATAGCTTATGAAGTAGGATTTAATGACTATAAATATTTCAAAAAATCCTTTGAAGAACACTTTGGCTGTTTACCTTCAGTATACAAAAAGCAAAAGAAATAATGTCTACTCTCTTAACCACACTTTAGTTCAAATATCTTTTAAACTTAGTTGCAATATGGTTATTTGAATTATTTACCCCCATATTTTGAACTATTTGTTGTACCAAGCTCGTTTATATAATATCTAACTTGGCTTTATGAATTAACGTAATACGTTCTTTTATTGGTTTCCCCCTTTTAAATCCCTCAACCAATGAAAATAAAATGCTTAATAGTAGATGATGAGCCTTTGGCTGTAAAAATTATTGAAAAACATCTTGAAAAATTTGAAAAGTATGAAGTAGTTAAAACCTGCGATAATCCAATTGAAGCTTTTGATGTTTTATCAAAGGAGGATATCGATCTTATTTTTTTGGATATTAATATGCCGAAACTCAATGGTATTGAATTTATAAAAAATTTAAGTAGCTCTCCATTTATCATTATTACTTCTGCATATCGAGAATATGCTGTAGAATGCTATGAACTTAATGTTTTGGATTATTTAATAAAACCTATTTATCTTCAAAGATTAATGAAAGCTTTAAACAGAGTTTCCAGATCTATTAGTACCAAGAGTGATTCTTTTAAAATAGTTTCTGCAATATCAGGTTCTAAAACTCATACAAAAGATTATTTTTTTGTAAAAGTGAATAAAAAAATGGTAAAAATATATTTTAAAGATATTCTTTACATCGAAAGTCTAAAGGATTATGTTTCTATTAAAACCATTTATGATGATTATGTTACTCACTGTAATCTATTAGCTATGACTAAATTAATTCCGAAGCAAGATTTTATGAGAATTCATAGATCATATACCATTTCTCTTCATAAAGTCGAAGCTATAGACGGAAACTGTGTTCAGATTGAAAATAAAATGATTCCTATTGGCAGAAACTATGTAAAAGAAGTAAAAACCAAAATACTAAATGGATTTGTACAATGATATATTACATAAAGAAACTAATTCCCCACACTTTTTTTATTGTTATTTAGATATTTTATTAGTTTTTCGAAGGATTCTGCGACCATCAATTCGACATCTACCACAGGTATTTTTGCTTTCTCCAGGTATTGCTCTAACATTTCTTCCTGATAAGATGTAATCCTCCCATTTTTTATAAAATCAATAAGGATAAACGATATTGCGGATAGGTTTTCTGCTAATGGTTTAATTTCATTAATGATAGGATTGTCAAAATCTTCGATTTCTGCATACAGTAAGCTCCATTTTTGTAAGTAATTACTAATTTCGATAATAGTCTTTCCACCTGTTTTCTGATGAGCTAATTTATCCGCCAAAATATTAAATGCTTTGGCATCTGATGCATCACTGGTACAGGCATCAGCAAAAAGTGTAAAAGGAGAATAGGATCTGTATTCCAAACCATCTTTATTTCGAGTATATTTTTTTAGTGGCTCACAGACCTTGGTTAATTCAGCAATTGCTGAAATGTTATCTGTCTTTACAATATTACGTAGGACTACATCTCTATTCCTTTTATGAGTAATTCCTAGTTGTTCTAAATCCAGATTAATAGCATTCAACCTAGAATGCATACTCTCAATATCATTAATTTCTTTTGATGACCAGAATCTTTCTGCGATTGCAGCAGTTCTAGGCCAAATTCTAGAATCTATAGTCAATGGTGTTACTAATTCTCCCCACATTGTAGCTTCTCCTCCTAAAATGAATTTCTCTTGTTCATCAGTTAATTTATCTGAGTCAGGAATTGGGTCAACCAGATAATGCTCCTCTATCGGTAACATTAAATCTACATAATATCCATTAGACAATACAGCTTTGTATCCGAGCTTAACAGCCTGTATTAATGACTGTCCCGGAGGTAGACCTTCATTTACTCCTCTCCAGGAATGTATAATTGCAGAGTTTTTGATATCAGAGCTTATGATCTCCTCCCAACCCATCATCTTTTTATTGTAACTACTAAGAATTTCCTGAAGACGAACATTAAAATGTGTCTGTAGTGCATGATTAGTTTTTATATCATGTTTTTTCTTAAACGCCTCAATATCTTTATTTTGATCCCAATGCTTCCCTTCATTTTCATCTCCTCCAATATGAATATACTCATCCGGGAACAATGAAGCTATCTCACCAAAGACATCAGATAATATCTTATATGTTTTTTCATTAGTGGGGTCTAATGTAGGATCAAAAATACCAGCATGTCTTTCGATTTGATATGTAGTATCTTTACTACCAATTTCAGGATAAGCTGTTAAGATTGCTGTCGCATGACCAGGAACATCAAATTCAGGTAGTACTCTTATTCCTCTATCTTTTGCGTATTGAATAATTTCCTTGATCTCATGCTGAGTATAATACTCTCCATCAGAACCCAGTTCATGAAGTTTAGGATGGGTTTTAGATTCTATTCTGAATCCTTGATCATCTGTCAGATGCCAGTGAAAAACATTAAGTTTTACCATAGCCATAGCATCCAAGTTACGTTTTAGCACATGAATTGGTTGATAATGCCTAGCTACATCGATCATCAAACCTCTCCAGGGAAATCTAGGAGTATCTGTAATCTTAATTACAGGTATATAAAAATGATTGGTATTAAACTGTACTAACTGAAGAATAGTTTCTAATCCCCGCAAAATACCAATATCTGTATTGGCTTCTAGTTTAATTTTCGTAGGTGTTACTTCTACTGTATAGGATTCATCTTCGTGTAATTCTAACTTCCCTTTTCGTTTAAAATATATCTGTAAAGATGCTTCTGTATCCAAGTTTTTTGGAAATCCTTCATCCAAGAAAACTCCTGTTTTGCTAGTTAAACGCCTTATAAATCGTGTAGAAGCATTATAGACTCGCTTACTGGTATTTTCCTGTAGTGAAACAGTAAAATCTTTATCTATGACAAAAGAACCATCACCAGAAACAATCTGTTTTGGCCAAGGCATTAAGTTATATGAATACTTTTCTATAGATGATTGACCATAAGCCCATTGTATAGCCCAAATGGTAAAAAGGGTGATCAAAAAAAATCTTTTCATACGTATATGTTATCGTTTCAAAAGTTGAATGGAATTCTCTCTTTTCTATGGTTTTTATTGTATTTTAAAAATGATACCTTTTAAATGCTTCGATTGCTTCATATTCTGCAAATCCTAATTCATGATATTTCTGTGCGGTTTGTTGATTTCTTTCTTCTGCCCTAACCCAAAACTCTCTCGAGTCATCTCCTTGGAACAATACTCCATCTTTTTGAGATTGATGAAAAAATATCGCTTTACGCTTTTTTAATACCTCATCAGGACTTAGCGGAACAGCCATTTCTATGTCATGAATATCCCATTCCTGCCAAGCTCCTCGATAAAGCCATACCCAACAATCTTTCATAAATTCCTCTTCTTTTAGATCTTCTAATACCTTAAATAAAATATCTAAACAAACCTTATGTGTACCATGAGGATCTGCCAAATCTCCTGCGGCATATATCTGGTGAGGTTTTATTTCTTTAATTAATTTTGAAAGAATTGCTACATCTTTTTTATTAAACGGTTTCTTTTTTACTGTTCCTGTTTCATAAAAAGGTAAATCTAAAAAGCTCACATAAGCATCCGGTAATCCCAAAAATCGAGTGGCACCAAAGGATTCTCCTCTACGAATCAATCCTTTCAGGTTTCTAACTTCAATAGAATCAATTACATTTTCCTGTTTCTTCTTAAGATCAGCGATCATTTTATCAATGTTACCATAACCTTCTCCTTCAGAAAACACGTTTTTTACGACCTCAGCATATTTGATAGCTTCCTCATCGGATACAGCAATATTTCCAGAAGTTTGATACGCTACATGTACTTTATGATCTTGTTCTATTAAGCGTAGAAAAGTGCCTCCCATAGAAATCACATCATCATCAGGATGCGGACTTAGAATCAACACTCTTTTCTTATGAGGTGTATTTCGTTCTGGTCTATTGGTATCATCAGCATTAGGCTTACCTCCCGGCCAACCCGTTATGGTATGCTGTAGTTTGTTAAACATTTTGATATTAAGATCATAACAAGATCCTTCTTCTGCCAACAACCCAGACATCCCGTGATCATTGTAATCTTTATCCGTTAGTTTCAGAATAGGTTTCTGTACAGTCTGGCTAAGCCAAACAATAGCTTTACTCTTTGTTTTTTTGTTCCATCGGCAAGGACCTACTAGCCATGGAGTTTTTATTCTAGTTAGTTCCTCTGCTGCTTCCTGATCTAATACGAATGTTGTGTTGTTATGCTCCTGAAGATATGATGCAGGAATATCTGAAGTAATTAAACCCTCTATGGTTTCTTTGACCACACCCGCTTTTTTATGCCCCCAAGCCATAATAACAATACGTTTGGCTTTTTTTATAGTTCCAATCCCCATAGTAATAGCTCTCTTTGGTACATTGGCAATACCAAAAAACGCCGACGCAGCATCAGACCTAGTAAGATGGTCCAGAGTAATACTTCGGGTAACTGAATTATAATGAGATCCAGGTTCGTTAAAACCTATGTGTCCGGTTCTCCCTATTCCTAATAATTGAAAATCCAACCCTCCTGCTGCGTTGATCTTTAGTTCATAATCGATACAGTATTGATGTAAATCTTCCTGAGATACTGTGCCATCAGGAATATGAATGTTTTCTGGCAAAATATCTATGTGATCAAACAAATGCTCGTGCATAAAATAATGATAGCTCTGCACATTACCCCTATCCATAGGATAATATTCATCCAGGTTAAAGCTAATTACATTGGAAAAACTTAAACCTTCTTCTTTATGGAGCCGTACTAATTCTTCATACACTTTAATCGGTGAAGAACCAGTAGCTAGCCCCAAAACACAACATTTTTGTTCAGCCTGTTTATCCTTGATCAATTTGGCTATTTCCTGAGCTACAATGATTGAAGCATAATCAGAACTTTTGAATATTACATTATGAATTTTCTCAAATCGTGTTTCTTCAAATTTACCTGCTTCTCTATAGCTAATATCTTTATAGTATGGCACTGCATTTTTATGTAAAGTAGCGTCGTATTTAGTATCTGAATTCATTTTTAACCTAATAATTATAAGTTGTTTAATTGCTTTGATATAATGAAGCTATCATCTATTTGACTGCTAAAAAAAGTTTTTCGACGTATAGCATAAAATAAAATACAGATTGCATATAAAAGCATCTAAAAATTTAGTCGATATCCCACCAAATGTTAGTAGACATTTCATCAGGTCCTTGTTGCTGAATTGCTTTATTTACATTTTCTGCATTACTCACTAACTCCGTTGATGAATATGGGAGCCTTCTAGGTACAATTCCATTATTAGGCTGGGTAACAAAAAACAACGCATTATCAGTTAAATCATCTATTAAGTTTGTTCTTCTTACTAAAGCCCAAGATTCATATCCATTGGTTAAGGCAGCCAACCAGCGTTGATTCCAAATCGACTCCAAGTTCTCTTGTGTACTACCTATTAGTTGCGCAATGGTTTCATTCATTATAAAATTATCTGCATCACCACTACTAACTCCCCAATATTCCATACTCGCTCGAATTCCCATTTGGTATAAGGTATTAGCATCTCCTCCATATCCAAGTACTGCTGCTTCTGCTTGCAGAAAATATGATTCTGCAGCGCTTACTACTTGAATTGGAGCTAATGATGCAACATCTGTAGTTGACAACCCAATAATCTTAGCCGATGGAATTGCCATATCTTCACGTACTGCTTGCGTTCTGGATCCTATAAATGAACCTCCATATCCACCATTTGGAGCTTGTTCTGCAACTTCAGAAAGTCTTGGGTCATTATTATCTTCTAAAAGAGAAAGATACCGTTCTGTAAACACCCATTTTGGGCCTAAAGTTTCTCCAAAACCGTGGTAAATATCCTCAAAACCTCCATCTAGGTTAGATAACTCTAAAGGAGTAACAGATCGTGGTAATAATGCCTGGCTGGATTCTTCTATCAAATCATCAGCAAGACATTCTGTAATAACAGCATCTATAAATGCCTGTTCTCCATCCTGGATAAATGCATCTCTAGATCGCAAAGCCATTCGCAAGCGTAATGTATTAGCAAATGCTTTCCATTTCTGAGGATCTCCCGCATATAAATAATCTCCTTCATCACCGCCAATAGCATTTGTAGCCGAACCTATAATATCAATTTGTGTTTTGAGGTCTTCAATAATGGCAGTATAAATATCTTTTTGAGTATTATACTGTGGTAGATTGTTTTGAGGAAGTAATTCTGCTACAGCGACATCACTGTAGGGTATATTACCAAAGATATCAGTCATTTTCTGATAAAACCAGGACATCATTATTCTTGCTACAGCAGCTCCATTCTGATCTCCCAAATCATTATAATTTACTAATAAATTCCTTAAATTCAAAGAGACTTTTTTATAAGAAGCATCAAATACAGCATTAGTCCATCCTTGATTATTCTGGTATGCATCTGCCCCGAACCAGGAGGAAGTTACATTATAACTAAATTGATGTGAAAACTGTGACGTATAGATTAGATTCCCTCTCCAGGTTACAAAACGAGGCTCGGCAAATTCAAAATATTGAACTCCTGCCATAATACCTTCGATACTTGCAGACTGTGGATCTACAGGATCTGAATTAATTTCTTCAAAATCTTGCGTGCACGATATAATACATAGTAAAGTCAGTATTAAAGCACTTTTTCTTGATATAGTGGATAATGATCGCATATTTATGATCTTTTAGTTTTATTAAAATGATACATTCATCTTGAATCCATGGCTTGTTGTACTAGGGAAACCAAAAAATTCAATTCCTGAAAAACTGGTGTTAAATCCATTTTCCGGATCGAAATTAGGTGTGTCTTTATATAGAACTGCTAGATTTCTACCTATATAGCTTAATGATAATGTCTTTACTCCAATGCCTTTAAGCCAGCTACTATTTAGATTATAGGTCAAGGATACTTCGCGAAGTTTTACAAACGTAGCATCATATACCCAAGCTTCAGAGATAGTACCTAATCTGGTCCAATATGCCTCTGGGTTCACACCTCTTTGTTGTATTTCTACAGGTAAGGTCCCATCTACTACAGCATTATCAGGAACCAGGATTCCTTGTCCTCCTGTAAAGAATTCTCTTCCTTGTAATGTTCTTTCATCTGTTCCGTTAGTAGCAAGAGAGATATCTGAGAAAGAAAATATGTCTCCTCCAAATCTGGAATCTAATAATACTCCCAAGGTTAGATTTTTATACTTAAATGTATTTTGCCATCCTAATAAGAAATCCGGCGTTACATTTCCGATTACACCAAGATCACCCACAATTGGCAAACCATCTGTATCATATACAATTCGACCTTGTTCATCTCTTTCGTAGGTAGAGCCAACCAAGTCACCATAAGGTTTTCCTTCTGAAGCAACTAATTGCACTACATCGTTAAACTGCCTTGCTAAGACTTGCGTTGGTACTCTTTCTGCTAATTCAACTACTTCGGATTCATTTTTAGAAAAATTGACTGAAGTATTCCACGAAAACTTCTCAGACTCTATTGGAATTGCATTAAGAGAAATTTCAACCCCAAAGTTTTTTACTAACCCCGCATTAATTATTCTAGATTCTGCACCATAAGATGGAGGTAAGGTAAGATCCAATATTTGATTTTCGGTTTCATTATTATAATATGTAGCATCTAGCGTCATTCTATTCCCAAAAAGGCGTGCATCAATACCAAATTCATAAGTTGTAGATAATTCTGCCTCTAGATCAGGATTTGACAAATCTATCCCCGGAGCAGCCCCCTCTTCTGCACTAGGAATATTAGCGCCAAAGAAAAAGAAAGACTGGCCATTATACGTATTTGAGGATATATTGTACGTATTTCTTAATCTATAGGGTTCTGTAGCATTACCAACTTTTGCATAACTAGCCCTTAGTTTTAAATAACTTAGAATTTTGCTATTGGTATTAAAGGCATCAGTGGCTACAAAACTTGCACCAACAGAAGGATAGAAAAAAGATGCATTATCAATTGGTAGTGTAGAACTCCAATCATTTCTACCGGTAACTTCTAAAAATGCATAGTTCTTATACCCCAAAGAAAATGATCCAAAAACTGAATTAGATTTAGTTTCGGCTATATCCGTAGTTACATTTTTATTAGAAAAATTGTCAATCGCAAAAAGTCCGGGAACTAATATATTTTCTCCGGTAGCTCTTGTTAACTTAAAGAAATCTGTTGCTTGGCTTAACCCCGCTGTTAATCCTAAAGATACATTGGATATGATTTCATTTTTATCAAAGTTCAATAAGAAATCATAATTATTTATAGTAGTAGTTGATGTAAGATCTATCATCCCTCCATTAGGTCTAACATTAAATGCGCCATCAGGTTGAAAAACAAGAGCATTAGCATTACTCTGATCTTGAGAAATACGTAAAGAAGCTAAAAGTTCATCTGTAATGTTATAATCTAATTTTAGTAGCCCTAAATACCGATCCTTTTTATCGGTATTAAGTTTTGTTAATGCAGCATAATAAGGATTTTGGATAAAAGCACCATTCCAATTATTAGGTGCTCCATCCTCATTGATAAAATTATTTCTTAGTAAGGCATTAGAAATATTTCTAGGTCTAAAAGCTAGATTTTTGACCGAATTTGCTTGCCCATCAGTTAGATCTGGCCTATTCTCAGCATTAGATCTGATATAATCTATTTTTCCTGTAAGTTTTAATCGCTTAGAGATATCTAATCCGGCTTTGAGGCTAAAATTATGTCTGTCATACCCACTACCTGGTAAAATAGATTCATTGTCCAGATATGAATATGAAAATCGATAATTAGCTTTTTCTAACCCCTGTGCCACAGCAACAGAATTAATGATGGTATATCCTAATCTATAATAATCTTTAAAATCATTATCATCGGCACTATAAGCAGCTGTTCCAACCCCATCAAACCGTTCTCTCTGTGAGCCATCTAATCTAGGTCCCCAGCTAGTTCCTACACTTGTATCATACACCAATTCGTTAGCTCCGGTATCAAATCTACCTTGTCCATATTCATTTTGAAATTTAGGAGCAACTAGTATATCATCCAAAGTGATTGAAGTACTAAAATCTACCTGAACTTTTCCTGTATTTCCATTCTTGGTAGTAATTAATACCACTCCATTAGCACCTCGATATCCATATAACGCAGTTGCATTACCACCTTTGAGAATATTAATAGATGCAATATCTTCGGCATTGATATCTGATAAGGCGTTACCATAATCGATACCTCCATCAAAACCTCCTTGTCCTAAACCACCATTATCTACAATTACTCCATCAATGACTATTAATGGCTGATTATCTGGTGACAATGAGGCAATCCCTCTAATTACAATACTAGAAGAACCGGCGACCCCTGTACCATTTTGATTGATTTGAACACCTGTTGCCCTACCCGATAGTGCATTGGTTACGTTTACCGTTTTTACATTACTTACATCTTCTCCTTGTACTGTTTGTATAGAATACCCTAGTTTTTTTGCTTCTCGTTTGATTCCATAAGCTGTAACCACAACATCTTCAAGTTGTTCTAGATTCTCTTCCATAGATACATCAATTATGTCTAATGTGCCGACAGTCACCGCAACTGGTGCAAGTCCTACATAACTAAACTCCAATACTTCTCCAACAGAAGCATTAATCTCATATCGCCCATCAAAATCTGTTTGTACTCCTTTGGATGTTCCTTTTACAATAACATTAACTCCTGGTAGTGGAACTGAAGTTTGCCCCTTAGAAGTTACTGTCCCCGAAATTGCTTTTTCCTGCGCTTTTACTTGTTCTATCATCAAAAAAGATAAAAAAACAGAAAAAATTAAAATACTTTTTCTCATTTAAATTAAGATTGATTTGTTGATTTATTGAGTTTTAAAGGTTTCAGGAATAAATGTTAAAAAGAAATTAAATATCTAAACAACATAAAAAAAACAACAAACAACATGTTTCAACATACTAACGTTTTTCTTAAAAACAACATTTTAAAATATTATGACAAGTATTTTGTTTTTGATTAAAAAAACACATAATTTTTTCACGTTTTTTAACAATTTATCATAAAAAACAATAAAACACTATGTCTAACAGAATACTAAAATCTGATACTTACCAAATCCCAGTGAGGTACCATTTTATCTTTTGGACGGGGTATTTTTTGATTAACTTTATTCGCTGGGGAAGCTACTTTGATGATTATGTATATTCTTTAAAGTCTAATATTGTAGAATTTAGTTTACATATTATTATTACTTATTTTCATATATACTACCTCATTCCCAGACTAGTACTAAAAAAGAAAATAGCCTTATATTTTGTTGCTATTATTGGTACACTCGCATTAGTATATGTGGCAAGAACGTGGCTTAATTTATTATTAGTTACCAGCAATATCTGGCCTGAAGCTATTGGAAATCAAAAGGCGTTTAGTTTCAATCATATTGTTGCAGTTACTATTGGGGAGATATATGTTGTGGCATTAGTCACCGCAATAAAGTTAACCATAGATTGGATTGCAGAAAGAAAAAAAAATGCATCACTTAAGCAATTACAGCTTCAAACAGAGTTAAAATATCTTAAGTCACAAATACAACCTCATTTTTTCTTTAATACCTTAAACAGTTTATACTACCTTACTATGGAAAAGTCTGAAAAAGCTCCTGATGTAGTTTTAAAACTGTCCGAGATTATGCAGTATGTTTTATATGATGTAAAAGAACCCCAAATAGGTTTATTAAATGAGATCAATTATATCCAAAGCTATCTGGAACTAGAGCGTTTAAGACATGGAGAGAAGGTTACATCAGAAATACAAATCAAAGGTAACATTGACGATATAGTGATTCCTCCATTATTGTTATTACCTTTTATCGAAAACTGTTTTAAACATGGAAGTAAAAACAATGACTCGGTAGCACTGGATATTCATTTTGAAAATGCAAAAGATGAAGAACTTATATTTACTGCTAAAAACAATTTCAATACTAATAATACCAATGAAAAAAAACACGGAATAGGAATCGAAAATGTAAGAAGGCGCCTGGAGTTATTATATAAAAATAATTACTCTTTAGAAACCAAAATTATAGATAACACATTTAATGTGTTGCTAAAAATCCCTTTATTATGACGACTACATGCATAATTATAGATGATGAACCCTTCGCTATAAAGATCATTGAATCACATCTGGCTTCTTTTAAAAACATTGAACTCCGGGGTTCATTTAGTAACCCAATAGAAGCTCTGGAAATACTGGAAGAAGGTAATATAGATGCTGTTTTTTTAGACATTAATATGCCTGGAATGAACGGATTAGACTTTATAAAAAACAGTATGCACGATTACCAGATTATTATCACTACTGCATACAGAGAATATGCAGTAGAAAGTTTTGAACTGGATGTACTGGATTATTTGGTAAAACCTATACCATTTAACCGTTTTCTAAAAACCATAAATAAACTAAATCAAACTATCAATCAAAACCAATCTAAAAATGGTCAATACTCCAATAAAGAACCTTTTATTTTCTTAAAAGTTGATAAAAAACTAGTCAAAATCCTTCTTAAAGATATCTTATATATTGAGAGTCTTAAAGATTATATTAAGGTGATTACTGTACAAGGCAAATATCTTGTGCATAAATCATTAACGGGTATCACAGAAGAATTACCAAGTTCTAATTTTATTCGGGTACACCGGTCCTACACCATTGCCATAGATAAAATTAAATCTGTAGAAGGTAATCTGATAGAAATAGATGCTAATAGAATTCCTATTGGACGTAACTATGTAAAACTCGTAAAGGAAATCATTTTTAGTAACAACAAAGACATTCACATTTAAAAACAATCATTTTAATGATCACACTATCAACTCTAGATCTCATTCTTATTTTTTCTTTTTTTGCTATCACTTTAATCATAGGTATTTGGGTTTCCAAAACATCCGGAAAAAATACCAGCGAATTCTTCTTGTCCGGTAGAAATATGCCTTGGTGGCTCTTAGGGCTATCTATGGTAGCCACAACATTTTCTACGGATACTCCTAATCTCGTAACGGACATTGTTCGCAAAGGAGGGGTTTCAGGAAATTGGGCTTGGTGGGCTTTCTTAATCACAGGATTATTAACGGTATTTGTGTATGCAAAACTCTGGAGAAAATCTAATGTGAATACTGATATCGAATTTTATGATCTTCGTTATGGAGGTAAGCCCGCACATTTCTTGAGAGGTTTCAGAGCAGTATATCTAGGAGTTATTTTTAATATACTGGCAATGTCTGGTGTAACACTAGCAGCAATCAAAATAGGACAAGTAATGTTGGGATTAACCGCTTTAGAAACCGTAGGGATTGCTTCTGTAGTCACAGTTATTTTTAGTGCAGTAGGAGGTTTTAAAGGTGTGGTGTATACTGATTTTGTATTATTCTTTACAGCATTGATTGGTGCTATTGGAGCCGCATATTATATTGTTAACTTACCAGAAGTTGATGGTGTTGCTAATTTAATTACACATCCACAGGTAGCAGATAAGATTTCTTTACTTCCTGATTTCAACAACACAGAATTGTTGATCACATTATTGATCATACCTTTAGCTGTGCAATGGTGGAGTTCTTGGTATCCTGGAGCTGAACCTGGTGGTGGTGGATATATCGCTCAGCGAATGCTTGCAGCTAAAGATGAGAACCATGCTATTGGCGCTACCTTTTTCTTTAACATCATGCATTATGCAATACGCCCGTGGCCTTGGATTTTAGTTGCATTAGCTTCATTGGTACTGTATCCTATGGATGATACAAATACCATGGAAGCCGCTAAGTACAACTATATCGAAATGCAGAAAGTGGCAGAAACCAGAGAACTTAGTGATACAGAACAAGAACAATTCGATGCATATTATTTTGCTTCAGAAGGACTTACCGCTATTCGCAAAGCTTTTCCAGAAGATAAAGTGCAAAAAGATAAAATCGGTCACGACCTGGCATATTCTGCAATGCTAACACGATTACCATCAGGATTATTAGGTATTGTACTAGCTTCATTAATAGCAGCATTTATGTCCACAATATCGACACATCTCAACTGGGGTTCTTCTTATATCGTTAATGATTTTTATACGCAACAGGTCAATAAAAATGCTTCAGAAAAGGAACTGGTGATGGTTGGTAGAATTTCTACTGCTATTTTGATGGTATTAAGTGCTGTCCTAGCGTTACTACTCACCAATGCCAAACAGATATTTGACTATATCATTATGTTTGGTGCCGGTACAGGACTCATTTTTATACTTAGATGGTTTTGGTGGCGTATTAATGCCTGGAGTGAAATCTCTGCTATGTTCGCCTCTGGTATTGTCTCCATTATTTTTAACCTAGATTCTGTAAACCTGGCTCTATTTCAGGAAGGAATGCTTCCGGGTTGGTCAAAATACCCTATTGTTGTAGGCATTACTACCATCATATGGCTTACAGTCACTTTTTTAACGAAACCCGAAGATGATAACATCTTATTCGATTTCTATAAAAAAATTCAGCCTGGTGGCCCGGGGTGGAAAACGATCCTCCAAAGTGCAGAAAAACAGCAGATCAATATCAAAACAGATTTTAGTCAATGGAGTGTTCCTTCCGGAATTCTGGCTATGTTAGTAGGTTGTGTATTGATCTATGGGGTGCTTTTTGCGGCAGGATATTGGATCTACGGCGAATATACATTTGCAACAATTTTAACTATAGTTGTCATTACAGCTACATACATTTTAAGTAAGTTGTGGAAAAAGATCAGAAGTAGTATTTTGTAAACTATAAAACTAGTAGATTTCATATACAAGTATATATCGAGGGTGTAAAGTCACGTATCAGGAATTATATATACATTAGCATCAATACTATAGTTTGATAAAATACAATACATGAACAGATTAATCTATTTTGTACTATTTACATTTTCAATAGTACAGGCCTGTGCGCAAGAAAAACAATTTACCCTTCAAGATACCTTAAGAGGCTCAATCACTCCGGAACGTGAATGGTGGGATCTTACTTATTATCATTTAGATATTGCGGTCCATCCAGATAAAAAGACTATAGCAGGAAAGAATACTATACAATATAAAGTATTAAAAAATCATAAGGTAATGCAAATTGACTTGCAACCTCCTTTAAAGATTGAAAAAGTACTACAAGATGGAAAAGAACTGAATGTGAATTCTGAGGGAAATGCTCATTTTATAACATTGCAGAAACCCCAAAAGAAAGATGAAATCAACACAGTCGAAGTATATTACAGCGGAAAACCAAAACCTGCCAAAAAAGCGCCCTGGGATGGTGGAATCTCTTGGAAAAAAGATGAAAATGGTAAACATTTTGTGGCTTCTTCATGCCAGGGATTAGGGGCTAGCGTCTGGTGGCCTAATAAAGATCATATGTATGATGAAGTAGATAGTATGCTAGTTAGTGTTAATGTCCCTAAAGATCTGATGAATGTTTCTAACGGAAGACTTCGCAAAGTAGAAGAAAAAAATAATGACACAAAAACCTATCATTGGTTTGTGAGTAATCCTATCAATAATTATGGTGTAAATATCAATATTGGAGATTATGTCCATTTTGGAGAACAATACGAAGGAGAAAAAGGAACTCTGGATATGGATTATTACGTATTAAAGTATAATTTAGATAAGGCTAAAAAACAGTTCAAAGATGCTCCTAAAATGATGAAAGCATTCGAGCACTGGTTTGGCCCATACCCTTTTTATGAAGATAGCTTTAAATTGGTAGAAGTTCCTTATTTAGGAATGGAACATCAAAGTTCTGTGACTTATGGTAATGGGTATGTTAACGGATATAGAGGTTTTGACCTTTCGGGTTCCGGATGGGGAATGAAGTTTGATTTTATTATTATTCACGAAGCTGGACACGAATGGTTCGCTAACAACATTACCTATAAAGATGCCGCAGATATGTGGATACACGAAGGTTTTACTGCATATTCTGAAAACCTGTTTCTTGATTATTATTACGGAAAAAAAGCTGCTTCTGAATACGTAATCGGTACCCGACAGGGCATTCAAAACGATCGCCCAATAATCGGAATTTATGATGTCAATCACGAAGGTTCAGGAGATATGTACTATAAAGGAGCTAATATGCTTCATACATTACGTCAGTTGATCGAAGATGATGAAAAATGGCGTTCGATCCTAAAAGGAATGAATAAGGATTTCTATCACCAAACCGTTACTACTAAGCAAATTGAAGATTATATAAGTAAACATAGCCGAATTGATCTTACTGAATTCTTTAATCAATATCTCAGAGATACGAGAATTCCAACCTTAGAATATAGTTTCAAAAATGGGAAACTGAAATATCGTTATACGAATATCATAGAAAAATTCGACGCGCCGGTAAGGATTCTCATAGATGACAAAGCAGAATGGATTCAGCCCAATGCCGAATGGCAAACCAAAAAATTCAAAGGAGATAAAATAACTGTAGACCCTAACTTTTATATAAATATAAAAGCATTATAATGAAAATCTATTTCCCACAATGGCAGGGTTCAGGAACCGGAACAACTATTGAATCAGGAGCTAAAACTATTTTAGACTTTGTTAACGATCCTAAATTTATACATATTCCTCTTTCTGAACTTCCGGCAGGCGAAAATGGAGAAAGGAAATACGATATTAATAACTATGATGCCATTACTGAACAGCTTTCCCGATTAAAAAATCATATCAAAAGCTCACAACCGGAAACCATACAAACTATTGGTGGTGATTGCGGACTCGAGATTGTTCCAGTGTCTTATCTTAATAAAAAGTATCCTAACCTAGGAGTAATTTGGTTTGATGCACACGCAGATATTAATAAACCCTGTGATTCCCCTAGTTGTAATTTTCATGGTATGCCACTCAGAACATTATTAGGTGAAGGAGAAAAAAAGATGCATCCCCTACTCTTTTCTAAAATCAAAGCATCACAGATTCATTATGCAGGACTTCGAGATATTGATGAAACAGAACAATTGAGAATTACTGAAGGCCATATTTATGCCCCTCTTACACTATCCATAGAGCATTTGGTAAAAACATTAAAGGATAAAAATATAAAGCACCTATATCTGCACTTTGATTTTGACTGTCTCGAACCAAACGATTATGATAAAACCTATTATAAAGTTCCTAACGGTTTACATATCAAAGAAGCTGAAAATTGTATTAAAGCGTTAAAGGATAACTTCACTATCGTTGGAAGTAGCGTTTTAGAATCAATAACCACTATTCCATCAGAATTAAATCCAATATCAAGTATTATTCATCTATTAATGAAAAACTTATAGTTATGAAGGTCAAAGTAGGTGTAGTCCAGGAAAGCCCTGTGTTTTTTGATAAAGAAAAAACAATACAGAAAATTGAAGATGTAGTCGCTACGTATTCTAAAGAAGGTTGTGAGCTATTGGTATTTCCAGAATCTTTTATTCCTGGTTATCCCAGAGGTTTTAATTTTGGAGCAACCGTGGGAAGTAGAACTAATGAAGGGAGAGCAATTTATAACACCTACTATAAAAACAGTATTGATCTACAAAGTAATGATCTTAAACGATTAGAAAAACTTTCTAAATCACAAAATATATATCTAGTCATCGGAGCTACAGAAAAACAAGGCACCAATGGCAGTTTGTATTGCTCGATGCTCTATATTTCTCCTACTGATGGTCTTCTGGGAGTACATAGAAAAATAAAACCTACCGGAACAGAACGCATTATATGGGCTGAAGCATCTGGCGAATCTTTAGTAACCTTTAACACTAAAATTGGAAAACTTGGAGGACTCATTTGTTGGGAAAACTATATGCCATTGGCACGCATGTCAATGTATCATAAAGGTGTAGAAATCTATATTGCCCCTACGGCTGATTCCAGAGAGGAATGGACCGCCACCATGAAACATATTGCTTTAGAAGGCAGATGTTTTGTTTTAGGATGCAATCAATATTATACCAAATCTATGTATCCCGAACAATACCAAGCATTAGTCAAAGACGAATCAGAGGATATATGTCCTGGAGGAAGTATTATTGTTTCCCCAATGGGCAAAGTAATTGCTGGACCTTTATTTGATCAATCTGGAGTATTAATCACAGAATTAGATCTAGATGAAATCAATCGTAGTAAACTAGATTTTGATGTTATTGGTCATTATGCGCGAAATGATATATTTGATTTTAAAGTAAAAGACCAACCTGAAACCTTAAAACTAACTTAATATTCAAAACATTTAAGAAAAATTTCAAAATTGACTAAGCGATAATAAACTACTTTAGGTAAAAATTTGCTATTCAAAAAGTCGTATCATGTTTGGATTATTTAAGAAAAAATCAAAAAAAGAAGTACTCACCAAAAAGTATCAACAGCTAATGGAAGAGTCTTATAAACTATCTCACACCAACCGAAAAGCAAGTGATGATAAAAGTGCAGAAGCAGAAGAAATTATGAAGCAGATAGAAACTATAGAAGACTGACTTTACAAACTTTATGATTAACAAAAATGAATTATATTTTTTCAATCACGTACTTTCTTATTATGGTATCTGCTATGCTATTTTTTGACTTTGACAAAAATGCCGATATTTCGGATTGGCGTGTGGTTAACGATGGTGTAATGGGAGGCCTATCTAAAGGGAAATTTAGTATTAACGACCAAGGACATGGAAACTTTGAAGGTTTTGTTTCTTTAGAAAACAATGGTGGTTTTTCATCTGTTAGATATCGATTTCCTCTTAAAATCATAAAAAAATATACTAAGGTTGTATTGCGTATTAAGGGAGATGGAAAACGTTATCAATTCAGGGTAAAAACAAGTACTCGTGATCGTTATTCCTATATTAGTTATTTTACAACAACAGGAGATTGGCAAACTATTGAGATTCCTTTATCAAAAATGTACCCTGCATTTAGAGGAAGAAAATTAGATTTACCTAACTACCCTGGAGAAACTCTGAATGAAATTGCATTTCTTATTGGTAATAAAAAAGCAGAGTCCTTTGCTTTAGAGATTGATTATATACAGATCAAATAACACATACTGTCCAGGCACACCTGAATTGGGGTCTCATTACCATAGGGAAACCTTTATAAATACCTCATTATATATAATTTTTCTTTTCTTATTCGTTACCTGCAAGGATAACTTTTCGGTCGTACCATTTCCATTTTGCGCATTAAAACTATCGATGGTAAAAAGCGATTGTTCACTCGGTGAACGCTCCATGATCACAAAATTTCCTAAACTACTGAAGCTAAATCCTAAAGAAACATTTAACGACTTAGCTGATTGTATAGTTAAGCTTGTAGAAAATCGCCATGTAAAAGCAGGATATAACTTATGTTCCGGTTCAATTGAACCCGGTCCAAGTATAAAGGTATCCTTTAGTCCGAATTCTTTCTCTATCCCAAGCTTTAAAAACGAATATGATACCTCGTTCTCCAATAGATATAGAGATGTTCCTGCACCTAAACTAACACCAAATATTACCATATCAGATGATGGAAGACGAAACCTGATAAGATCAAACTCTGTAGTTAATACTGTAGTAATATTCTGAATTTTGGATTCCTGCCGGTATTCGCCAAATGAATATATCGTAAGGTTATTAGGATTTACTCTTTTGCTCCTCCAGAAAAGAAAGAGAAAAAACTTATTCCATCACTTACTTCTTTTTTTGATAATTCATCATACTCATGTTGCTTTGAAGCAGACAGAAGACCTCGTATCAAATCATTCAATGTTTTAACATTATCAGGAGTAATGCATAACATATTAATCGTAAAATCAACATCAATTGTTGAATGTGCAGAAACCGTGTAAGTCGCACCTGAACATTGACCTTGCCCATAAGCATTTACGGCAATCCCATCAGTTGATACTCCATTCTTACTACCCACATTAAATACTTTTTCTAAACTTGCTGTTTCCATAATGATTGTGTGTTTTATTTGTTATTAATTTTACACAAAAATATTACAGCACAACAGCTAAAAACAGGATGTAAATACCTGTTTTTTTTAAATATTTATAATTATTTAACATCTATGCCAATAGAGAAAAAACCGCTCGAAATTCAATTTTCTTAATCTATAAATTCTAAATCATCAATCACATCAAGCTAGAACATTTTCTGTACATTTACAATAAGTAATAGACCTATAACTTGCAATCAAATAAAAACCTACTTTTACTAATAATAATTAACAGTTCTGTATAAAAGTCTCTTTTAAGAATGTGTCTAATCAAAATAGTAAAAAATATAGGATCAAATATGCTACTAAAAAGTAGCTTGGTTTTACTCATTTGTATGCTATTTACTTATGCAGATAGTAAAGGGCAAACTAAATTCGAGCGAGAATATAGAATAAATACTGATGAAGTTCCGAAAGAAGCTTTGACTTTTATTAAGTTATGTTTTCCTGAAAATTCTATAAAGTGGTACACAGAAGAAAGCCAGGATGGTAAAACAATAGAAGCCAAAACTCGTTACCAGAACAATAAATACAGTATAGAATTCGATCTGTTAGGAAATGTACTAGATGTAGAACGAACAATACGCTTTAAAACCTTATCTCCTATTATTGCAAAGAATATAAGCACTTCACTTGATTCTATTTTTCTTAAATACAAGATCATCAAAACTCAGATTCAATGGAAAGGTGATAAAGACGTGATACTACAATTGGTCCAAAAAAGTAATATCCAAGGTGATTATCAACTACAGTATGAACTTATTGTAAAAGGTAAAAAAGAAAAAGGGTATCAATCCTATGAAGTGCTTTTATCTAAAAACGGTAAGATAATCAAAGTATTACCTATTGTACAGCGCAATAGCGATAATATTGAGTTTTAGAATGAAAAAGTACGCCTTTCTATATCTTCTCCTATTCATTTCTGAATTTCTCGGGGCACAATCCTCGTTTACCAATGGATTATTGCCTAAAGTAGTCTTATCTAATCAATTATCTGATCACACAAAGCTTATAAACAGTATCGAATCAAGACAATTACTTTGGGATGATATGTTAGACAATAAGTTTTCTTATGATTACGTATTGACAGATCTAACAACCATTGTTTCTCATAAGATTGGAGCTTCGCAATCAATTAACTTAGGGTATTTATTTAGAATAGAAGGTGATGAAATTGTTCACAGATCTATTCAGCAGTTTACTATTGTCAAGAACCTTGATGCTCTTAGGTTAGGACATCGCTTTGTTACCGATCAAACTTTTAGTAATCGGAAGTCTCCTTCATTCAGGTTGCGATATCGGGTCACGTTAGAAAAACCTCTTAATGGGGACCGTGTAGACCCTAATGAATTTTATCTCAAGTTTAATAATGAGTACTTAGGTTCTTATCAAAGTAACAAAGCAGATCTAGAGATCAGAATTATCCCTTTTATCGGATATGAACTCAATGCAAAAAACAAATTAGAATTAGGCTTAGATTATCGGCTTAGTGAATTCTTTGATTCAGCTTCCCAAAACCGTTTATGGTTAAGTATGAATTGGTATTATTCGATTAGATAAGAAAATCTAAAACTTTCTTACCCTTTCAAATCAATCTCTTTTAAGCTCTCCATTTTGTTCCTTTCCAAGAAGTTATCTATGGTTTCAAAATGTTCAATTACTCTTTTCTTTTTAAATTCAAATACCTTGTTAGATAATCCCTGTAAAAAATCTCTGTCGTGAGAAACTAATATCAAGGTCCCATCAAAAGCTAATAACGCTTCCTTCAATACATCTTTAGACCTTATATCCAGATGGTTGGTAGGTTCATCCAGTATCAACACATTCACCGGTTCTAATAATAGTTTAACCATAGCCAATCGGGTTCTTTCTCCTCCGGATAATACTCCTACTTTCTTATCAATATGATCGCCACTAAACATGAACTGCCCTAGTATATTTTTGACCTGTGTTCTTACATCTCCTTTGGCAACTTCATCCACGGTCTGAAAAACAGTAAGATCAGGATCTAATAACGATGCTTGGTTTTGAGCAAAATAACCCACTTTGGCATTATGCCCTAAATCACACTGTCCCTTATAGTCAATTTCACCCATAATAGCTTTAATCATAGTAGATTTCCCTTCTCCATTCCTACCTAGAAAAGAAACCTTCTCTCCTCTGGCAATTGACATATCAGCATCTTTAAAAACCACGTGGTCTCCATACTGTTTAGACAATCCTTTTGCAATCACAGGATAATCGCCAGAACGTGCAGCAGGTGGAAACCTAAGTTTCAAAGAAGATGTATCGATTTCATCAATCTCTATAATCTCCAGCTTCTCTAGCATACGTTCACGAGAATTGACCTGGTTAGTTTTTGAATAAGTCCCTTTAAATCGATCTATAAAGGTTTTGGTATCCGCAATAAATTTTTGCTGTTCCTGATATGCTTTTATTTGATGCGCGCGTCGCTCTTCTCGTAATTGTAGGTAATGGCTATAATTAGCTTTATAATCATAGATTCTACCCATGGTTACTTCTATAGTTCGATTAGTAATATTATCGATAAAGGCTTTATCATGAGAAATTACAATTACTGCCTTAGCTTTATTAATTAGAAAATCTTCTAACCAAATAACAGATTCTATATCTACATGGTTAGTTGGCTCATCAAGAAGAATCAGATCTGGTTTCTGTAATAATATTTTGGCAAGTTCTATCCGCATTCTCCATCCGCCACTAAATTCACTGGTTGGTCGAGTAAAATCTTCTCTCTTAAAACCAAGTCCCATCAATGCTTTTTCTACTTCAGCATCATAATTAACTTCTTCTATCGCATAAAACTTTTCTCCCAGATCTGTCACTTTTTGAATAATATCCATATACTCATCAGAGTCATAATCCGTACGAGTTTCTAACTCCTTGTTCAGGCGATCCATTTCTTGTTTCATATCCTGGATCTCACCAAAAGCTTTGGATGCTTCTTCAAAAACTGTACAATCATCATCAGTTAGTAGATGCTGAGGCAGGTAAGCAATTACGGCTTCCTTAGGACAACGAACATTTCCTCGGGTTGCTTTCTGTACTCCGGCAATAATCTTCATCATAGTAGATTTACCAGCGCCATTCTTACCCATTAAGGCAATTTTATCATTTTCATTAATCACAAAAGAAACATTGCTAAACAAGGTTTCACCGCTAAACTCTACTGCTATTCCGTCTATAGAGATCATATCAATTTTCTTTAAAAATGCAAAACTATAAAAAAGGATCTCTCTGCAAAGGAATATAACACATAATAGCATTAAATCTTTTGACCTTAAGAATAGAAAGATAACTCTTATTCGTTTTTTTACCACACTAATGTTATCCCGTAAATATTTCAGGATCAATAACTTATTATTCAAAGGAAAAACACCCTAATATTATCCGTACTACACCTATCGGTAAACCGTGATTCACTTCTTGATGCGCCCTGGCTTTCATCATAGCTTTGCATCCAATAGGTAATTCCGGAAAACCTAATTAACTTTTAAAACCATTTTTATGAAAACAAGATTTTTAAAAACGCTCGCAATAATGATTATGCTGGGGATTGTATTGGTTGCCTGTGAGGACAGAAACGAAGAACTACAAGAAGAACAATTACTAGAGCAGGAGATACAGGATACTCCTACTGAGGATGCTAAGTATCTTAATGAAGTAAGTGGTATATCTGTAGAAGTTGCAAAAATTCAAAAAGACGGACATCAGTATCAATTTATTGCTTTAGGAGAAGAAGATGAAATGATTGTGTTAGAATCACTATATGGAGTTTCTGCAAAGAATCAGGACGAAAGCTTACATAGTATAAATCGATCACCTTTTGATCTTTTTGTATCCTTGACGGCAAGTGCAGTTGCAGTACCCGAACGTATCGCTAAAACAGCAGAAGGGTCTGAACTACAACTATCCGGTAGAGCCATAGAAAAGTCGGGGGCAGTAGTAGAATTTTTGGATCCAAATTATGTAACACCATCTATAACAGCAAAAGCGTGTACTGATGTAGGATCCACCAATTTTAGAAACTGGTATTGCTGGGGCTCTCCTGTGGTATCAACACCGTCAGATATCCGTTTCTGTGATAGTGGATTATGGACCTCCTTGACTCGTAGTTCTTATTACGGAGGAGATTGGAAAGAACTGGATGATACCCAAACCTATACTAATGTTGTATGCGGTACCACCAGATTACAATTTTATGCCTGGGAGAATACTGCTTCCTGGCCATTTAGTGATTGGAAGTGGGTACTTAAGTATCAAGTAGATCTTCCTAACGGAATCTGGTACTACTATTACTATACCTCTACCAATACTGAGCGACAAGTAAAAAGAACCCGTCCTTATAACTCAGGTTCGTTTAGAGCAGGTACTCGATTCTTTTAGAATTGTAACTATTCTACAATACAACTCACACAACCCGGAATGTCTTTACAGATATTCTGGGTTGTTTATATTAAAGTGAAATTAATGTATAGTTTGTATTTCTTGCTCTACAAACAAAAAGAGATTCACTTTAACATAGAAAAAAACACAGTGCATTTAGAACGGTGTAAAACCCTTAATTATGAACAGGTATATTTATATATAGATGTAGTTTAAAAAACTGTATAAATCTTAGTTACTATTACCCCTTTACCGTCATGTAAAGGAACAGTCAATAATTGTTTTTCTTCTTTTATTTTAAAATTGAATGGTGGAGCTAATAGGTTTATTCCACTTTGTTTTTTTAATCTAATTCCTTGTCCCGAAATAATCTCTTTATTGGGTACAAAATCTCCTTCAGGCACATGTTCTGTTACAATAACATACTTAAAATCTGCTAATTTATTCACTATACGTTCTACTTCGGCATTAGATAAATGCTGTAGTACTTGTCTTAGCAAAACACAGTCACCAGGAGGCAAATCATCCAACGAAATATCCAAACAACGGAATTCTAAATTATCTGCTATAAATTTTTCTTTATTATGTGCTATAAGATCTGCTACTATATCCACTGCAACGTACTTTTTAGTATGCTTCACCAATTCTTTTCCAACATTAAAATCACCACAACCTAAATCACATACAACAAGAGGGTTTTTAAAAGATGTTAAAAATGATGTTACAACACCTATATACGGGCTTATAATCTCAGGATGATGCGATCCTATACCCGAATAAAAATCTAATGTACTGCCGCCCCAAAGTTTCATTTCATAAATCTGCTCCATAACATCTTTAGTAGGCCAAGGTTTCTTTATTCTTTTAGTTTCACTTTCCTTCTTCTTCATAAACACTTTTTATTGGTCTGTATAAGCTATAAAAGTATAAATAAATCATTGGGGGTATTACCATATAAGTAATAACAATTTAATTACTTTTAATTTATTAATTTTATTTCTTAAAAAGAAGTCATTTCCAATTTCTAAGATTTAAGGTGTATCCATGACCAGAGATTTCATACATATCAATGACTTTATCATTCTTGTTGAAGAGGCCAGTGCAAAAACCATCGAAATCGATATTTGTCGTTTTGAAGAGCCTTTAATTGCTATTGCATTTTATGGGGTTGGTGACGTAGACCTTTCAGTAAAATTTGAACAAAAGCAAAAAGACTTTCACCATACCAGAGGGTTAGCGCTTTCTTTTTATGCGGATGAAAAGGTAGAGTTTGAGCATACTATATCGCCCGATAAAAATCTAGAATGTATAGTGGTAGCTACAGCCTTACGTAATCTAGACCATTTACCGAATCAAGAGGGTGAAATTTTTGCGGAACTACTAGAAAAATTAGTTAATCCAAGCGATCATTATGTAGAAGGACCAAGCTTTTTTATGACTCCTGAAATGGAGAGAATAGTAGATGCTATTTTTACTAATGAATATATAGGGAAGACAAAAATGATGTTTTTTAGAAGTCAAATTACTGCATTACTTTCTCATTTTTTCGGGCAGCTGGCGCTACTACAAGAATCTGCATCAAAACCTCATCATCGGGACAAACTAAATCAAGTAAAAGACATTTTATTGTCAAATATAGAAAACCCTCCCTCCCTTACCGAACTTTCTAAACAAATAGGGTTTAACACTACTAAACTCAAAAAGGAATTCAAAGAGGTTTTTGGAGTACCAGTATTTAAATACCTTCAAAATGAACGATTATCATCAGCTCATAAACTCATAAGTGAGAAAAAGGCAACAGTGCAAGAAGCAGCCTGGCAAGTTGGTTATGATAGCCTCAGTTCTTTCTCTAATGCTTTTGCAAAAAAATTTGGTTATAGACCTAGTCAAATCAAATAACGCACTTTTCGAACAAATCAAACTTCTCCTCGAATAAATCTTTCGACGTCTTTTCACTGAAATTTGCTTCATCAAACCACTAAAAATAGTTGAATGATGACAGCATTAGTAAAACTTATTATCGGATTAAGTTTATCATTAAGCGCAGCGCTTACGGCCTTTCAAAAACCTAACAAAGGCTTTACATTTCTATCACCAGCAAAAGTTACTGTTGTGGACTCCACCAGCATAAAAGCCTTTCTAATTTTGTATAGTACAACAAATGCTACATCTATTATCCAAAATTACTTAACTGGATTACATCCGTAAAAAATCAATAGCAATGGAACTCTCATTAAGATCAATAACACTATTATTAAGCCTTATAGGCACTGGGCTAACAGCTGGTTTATGCTTTACCTGGTCAAATGCAATCATTCCAGGAATTGGACGATTGGACAACTTAACATTTCTTCAGTCATTCCAGGCTATGAATCGTGTCATAATTAATCCTAGTTTTTTAATTACATTTTTCGGTCCGGTCATTCTACTCTTTTTAAACGCTTATTTAAGTAGACATACTAATATCTTCTGGTTATTTCTACTTGTGGCTATCCTATTTTTTATGGGAGTAGGTATGGTCACTATATTCAAGAATATACCCCTTAATGAAATACTAGACCAAACACTATTAGAAACTATCTCTCAACAAGAGCTAGCAGATTTGCGACAGACTTTTGAAAAACCTTGGACTCGTTGGCATATGATAAGAACGATTACTTCTTTTATGGCTTTTATATTGCTTCTTACGGGACTGCTATTCTATAAATAAAACGAACAAAGAAATAAAAAACAAAAGGCTTCAATTCCTTGAAGTTCAATATTCAATAATAACCCACTTGCCAAACGGCAGGTATTAAAACTAAAAAAATGAAATCAGAAAACATCTTAGTTATTGGTGGAACCGGAAAAACCGGAAGAAGAATTGTCAATCTACTAGAAGGACTTGGTCACAATGTACGTGTAGGTTCTAGATCTGTCCAACCATCGTTTGACTGGCACCAACCGGAAAATTGGTCACAAACCTTAGAAGGTATGGATAAAGTATACATTACCTACCAACCGGATCTAGCCGTCCCCGGGGCATTAGAAGCCATTGAACAATTAATAAAAGAGGCTAAAAATGCTTCCATAAAAAAGCTGGTACTCTTATCAGGTAAAGGTGAACGGGAGGCCGAATTATGTGAGCAAGTAGTTATCCACTCAGGAATCGAATATACCATAGTAAGAGCTAGTTGGTTCAACCAAAATTTTAGTGAGAATTTTTTGTTAGATCCAATTTTGGATGGATTTGTAGCACTACCGCAAGCCGAGGTAAAAATTCCTTTTGTAGATACTGATGATATTGCAGAAGTTGCTGTTAAAGCACTATTAGAAGACGAACATAATAACCAAACATATCAGCTTACGGGTCCTGAAGCACTTACGTTCAGACAAGCCATTGATACTATCGCAAAAGTAAGTAAACGTTCTATAACCTTTATACCGATCTCAATACAAGAATATTCGGATGGTATGCGAAGTGCAAAACTACCTGAAGACTTTATTTGGCTCATTGAATATTTATTCACCGAGGTTTTGGGTAACCCCAAGAATTCAGAAATCACTAATGATGTGGAAAAAGTACTTAAAAGGAAACCTAAAAGCTTTACAGAATATGCACAGAAAGTTGCGACCACAAGAGTTTGGGATGCTCGTATAAAACAATCTATCTAATCCATAAGATCTGAGGGTAGTAAAAATTACAACCCTCAGATCTTTTAAGCTAAACAACCAAGTAGTAAAAACTATTCCAAATATGGATAAAAACAATTAAGGTTTTGTTTCTTAACCCAAAGTCTGTACTTTTAAACTCGTTCAGATCAATGTATATTTATACATCTTATGATTCATATTCCAAACTAATTTTATACAACCTATGTAAGCTTTATTAACTAAACACCAACACTTAGACCTGTTTTTAGACAAGAATGGTTGTACTTACACTTAAAAATCTAATTCATTACACTTTATGAATCAAAAAAAAGCTCCCTGGTACTTTCTCTTTCTACTTATTTTGGCAGGAGAATCCGTATTTATTCTTCCGTTTGTGCTTGCCAGAGTTTTTAGACCTACGGTGCTGGAAGCATTTAGTCTGGACAACCTTCAGTTAGGCATTTGTTTCTCTATATATGGCATTGTAGCTTTATTATCCTATCTCTTTGGAGGACCCCTGGCCGATAAATTCCCTCCAAGAAAATTAATAGCCGTGGCACTTTGGATGACTGCTTTAGGAGGATTGGTTTATGCTACATTCCCAAGTTATACAGTATTAAAAATATTATATGGGTATTGGGGGTTTACTACCATCTTTTTATTCTGGGCACCAATGATCAAAGCCACCCGGGTTTGGGGTGGATCTACTTCACAAGGTAAGGCATTTGGATTTTTAGACGGTGGACGAGGATTAGTAGGAGCGTTATTTGGAGCCATGGGAGTTTTTATATTCTCTTTGTTTATAACCTCAGACATATCTGAAGCTACTGTTCCGGAAAACAGAGCAGCTTTTAAGCAAGTGATACTGGTAACTGCTGGTATTGTAACTCTGGTGGGATTAGCAGTATGGTTCTTTATGAAATTGGATCGCGAAACAGAACAAGAGATTATCCTGGAAAAAATAACCATATCACAAATTGCAGAAGTATTACGCTTACCCTCAGTATGGTTATTGATGATCATCATTTTATGCGCTTATGTAGGCTATAAAATCACCGATGTGTTTTCGTTATATGCACAGGATGTGATGTTATATGACCAGGTGCAATCAGCCCAGGTAGGTACTTTTTTACTATTTGTTCGTCCGGTAATTGGTGTTCTTATCGGGATATTAGCAGACCGCTCACAAATCACTTTCTGGTTAGTCGTTAGTTTTATTGTTTCATTCCTAGGGGCTTTGTTGTTTGCTCTGGGCTTGATTTCAAATTCTGCAACGGTTTTATTCTTTATTTCGATTTTAGTTGTGGCAACCGGAGTATATGCCGCACGTTCTCTTTACTTTGCAGTAATGCAGAGAGGCCAAATTCCTTTGGTTCTTACTGGAACTGCTGTGGGCCTTATTTCTCTTATAGGGTATACGCCCGATATATTCGCTGGACCCGCAATGGGATATTTACTGGATAATTCACCAGGGATAAAAGGTCATCAACATGTATTCTGGATGTTGGCTTTATTTTCTTGTATAGGTGGTATTGCAGCTTGGTATTATTATCGATTATATAGACAGAAGGCACAACAATAAACATTTTTAAGAAGCATTATCAAATTTAGACTACACAAATCATAACCTTGTATGGATTAGCTTTACTTTTAATCATTATCTTTTACATAAAAACACAAACACATTGTAACAATAAAACAGTAATACTGTCACTACTCTATGACAGTAAACTCTCCTTACTAGAGAATTTTATCGTAACCGCGATTATTTTTAACAAGGCTAATCCGTGATATGTAATTCTATATTTGTTATGGTTTTTTCAATTGCTCTAAGTTGTGACAAAATACCATTTTCTGTATTCGCTAAAATGATCAACTTCGAGTTACTTTTAGGAACATTAATAAATATTGCATTAAATCCTGCAATATCGCCACCGTGCGATATAACTTTGGTATCAAAATTATCCATAATTTGAAATCCCAATCCATAGCCGAATTTATCAATGTTATTTGGGAAATTTGGGTATTGACCTGAAGGTGAGTATAACGATTCATAAACCCTACTCCCATTACTTAATAAAGCATAAGATATCATAGTTGCTAATGTTTCTTTTCTTACTAATGTACCCAACTGAAGAGCATTTGCAAATTTTAACAAATCTGTTGCTGTTGACCTTAAACCACCTGCAGAAAAAGGCATTGCATAAGCATCAGGAATTCCAAATTTATGACTATCCTCATGTAGATATGTATACCCTTTTGCATAACCTTCTGTATTCGAATCAGAATATTCCATTTCTGTATTCTTCATACCAGAAGGAATAAAAATATTTTCACTAATGTAATCAGCATAAGACTGTTTAGAAACCAGTTGTATAATTTCTCCAAGGAGCACATAATTACTATTAGAATAGTTGTGATAGCTCCCTGGTTCAAAATCTGATATTCGATTCATTCTTTCTAAATACACATGTGGGTTCTTACACATAGGAAAATTTTTAGGCTCATCCTTTGGCATTCCTCCTTCCCACCAATTAGGTATCCCAGATGTATGTGATAATAAATGATATATAGTAATTGAACTTCCGTTAGGAAAATTCGGAAAAAACCTATTAATAGTATTATCCAAAGATATTTCTTCTCGTTCTACAAGTTGCATAATCGCAGTAGCAGTAATTGGTTTAGTAACAGATGCTATTCTAAACTTCGTCTGTTCATTAACATAAATCTTATTTTCAATATCTGCAAAACCATACTGACCGACTATGGATTCTGCATTTCCAATTTGCATGGCATAGCTAACACCGGCTGTAAATTCATCATCAACTAATTCTTTTATTAAATCAGTTATTTTGTCTGAGTTATATTTTGGATCTGTATTGGTACAACTTATACTACAAATGAGAAAGGTGATAAGGTAATATCGCATATATTTTGCTTTTTTGTTCGCACAAATATATTGTCCAGCAAAAGCTAATAGAATAAAAATATTACGCCATTTTTATGACATTATTATGACAGGGATTGATTCATAATATGTTAGGAACAAAATCCAATACCGATTCTTTTGAACTTAACTTATATGCAGTCCTGAGAATAATAGTTGTATTAACTATAACTGAAATAAAATATACCAAAACATAAGAAGGAATTTTCGAACCTCTAAACATCTCAAATGAAAATGATAAAACCATAGGAATTATTACCATGAAGAGAAGTGTAAAAAAAGACCATAATATTTGAAAACTTAGTATTCTCTTAGCATAACCTTCGGGTTTAATTATATGTTGGTTTTTATAGTAAATATATAATGGTAAAATCACATTGGCAAGCGGTATAACCAGGACCAAAAGAGCACTAAAATTCATCCATTTCAAAACATTATCGTTGTCAGTATCTATATTCAATCCAGATGCTAACAATTCATCATTTTTGATCCCTAAAGCCATTGCTATAGCTGAAAGTGTATGAGCACTTCCTTCTGAGGCACCTTTCTCAATCCGCTGAATGGTTCTAATAGATAAGCCAGATTTTTCAGACAGGCCTTGCTGTGAAAGCCCATTCAATTTTCTATAATATTTTACTTTGTCTTTGGATAACATTAATAAAAATGTCTGTAAAAAATTTACGGCAAGTTACAAATTCAAAAACTGAACTGAATACATAGAAGATAATACTATAAACTTAATCATATTATGATTTCAGTACATTAGTTCACCCATTCTACCAATTTCGTAGTGATCACATAACCAAGTTTATATATAATTTTAAAAATAATGAATTAAATTACTATAAATCAAATAAATGGCACCATCTTTGCAAAACATAAAGTATTATAAATTTAATTACATTACAATGAACAAAGGAACAGTAAAATTCTTCAATGACGCTAAAGGTTTTGGTTTTATCACTGAAGAAGGTGCTAACAAAGATCATTTTGTACACATTTCTGGATTAGTAGACGAAATTCGCGAAGGCGATGAAGTTGAATTCGATCTAAAAGAAGGTAACAAAGGATTAAACGCAGTGAACGTAAAAGTTATCTAATACATATACTTCTAAGTTTAATAAAAGCTCATCAATATTGATGGGCTTTTTTAGTACCCAATTACGCCAAATGGTTTGGTTTAAAAAGTGTACTTTCGCATCCCTATAAAAATAACTGATTATGAAGCGCATACACGAATACAAAAAGGCTATTTGTAGATGTTATTCGTGCAGAAGCTTAACTATATCATCGTACATTACGTACATATCTTAACTAAAATCTATTTTATATGGCCACTCAATTTTCAGATTTAGACATTATAGACCCAATACAAGAAGCACTCCAAGCAATAGATGTTCTTACCCCTACTGCTATTCAGGAAAAAGCCATTCCGGCACTACTGACAACCAAAAAGGATATGGTGGCACTTGCCAAAACCGGTTCAGGTAAAACCATTGCTTTCGGGCTTCCTTTATTACAACTCATAGACCGAACAAATCCTACTATACAAGCTGTTATCGTTGTACCGACAAGAGAACTAGGGCAACAGATACACAGGAATATAGAATCTTTTGCAACACAAATGCCCGAAGTTAAGATTGCAGCAGTCTGTGGAGGGGTACCTATTAAACCACAAATAAAACGTCTTACCAAGCCAACACAAATTGTAGTAGCTACACCAGGACGTTTAATAGATTTAATCAAACGACAAGCAATTAACATTAAGAATGCTAACTATCTCGTATTGGATGAGGCAGATGAAATGGTAAGTTCATTGGGAGAAGGCCTTGATGATATTGTAAAGGAGCTTCCTAATAATAGAAGGACAATACTTTTTTCGGCGACATTGCCTGGTTCCATCAAGCAACTCGTACAAAATTACATGTCCAAAAATGTCATCCAAATCGAATCAGAGATGGAGACTATAGGACATCAAGGTATTACGCATCAATATGTCGTTGTAGAACCTATCGAGAAGTTAGACGTTTTAATGCATTTTCTGAATACACGACTTGGTCAACGTGGGATTATCTTCTGCAAAACGAAAGCAGCAGTGAATAAACTTGCTAAGAATCTTGCGATTAACAAATTCTCTTCAGGAGCATTGCACGGAAGCCTCTCACAACCCATTAGAGACCGCATCATGGGACAGTTTAGAGAAGGACATATCGATATTTTGGTTGCTACAGACCTGGCAGCAAGAGGTATTGATGTAAAAGAAATCACCTATGTTGTTAATTATCATCTTCCGGACGTGTATGAGGTATATGTGCATCGAAGTGGTCGTACAGCAAGGGCTGGAGTTCCGGGTTATGCATTGACGATATTACAACAAGAAGAAAAACATGAGATTAAAGATTTTGAAGACGAGTTAGGGATCTCTTTTTCTGCTTTCGCGAAAGCAGATCCTCAGACCCTGGAAGAGAATAATACCCTACTATGGGCTAAAAAAATATTTAAAACCAAACCTAACCATACTATCACACCGGAATTTAAAGAAAAAGTACACACTGTATTTCATCATCTTACTAAAGAAGAACTTATAGATAAACTATTGGCGTATTACCATAGCTAAAGTCAAGAATCAGAAAATTATAAAAACAAATCAATAGTCGCAATGGCAAATAGTATTAAAAAACAGCAGGATATTTTAACTAAATTAAATATTCAAGAGTTGAATCCAATGCAGGCAGAAGCTATTTCTGTAATTGATTGTACTACAAATACAATGATTCTTTCTCCAACAGGTACAGGTAAAACCCTGGCTTTTTTATTACCAATCATTAAAACATTAGATCCCAATAATACTGATGTGCAAGCATTGATTTTAGTTCCTTCGCGTGAATTAGCTATACAAATTGAACAAGTAGTTAGAAATATGGGAACCGGTTTTAAGGTGAATGCGGTATATGGTGGACGTCCTATGTCTAAAGATAAAATAGAGCTCAAGCATACACCTGCTATTTTAATTGGAACTCCTGGTAGAATTTCAGATCATTTTAGTAACGATCGATTCTCTAAAACAAGTATCAAAACATTAATATTAGACGAGTTTGACAAGTCACTAGAAGTAGGTTTTGAGTATGAAATGAGAGGAATTCTCAATCAATTATCAAATCTAAATAAGCGCATTCTAACGTCTGCTACTCAAGGTGTTGAGATCCCAAACTTTGTACGATTAGATCAGCCCGCCATTATTAATTATTTAGAAAAGAATACAGCGCAAAAATTAGCTATTAAAACTGTTATCTCTCCTGCTAAAGATAAATCACAAACCTTATTAGATTTAATCTTACATATTGGTAATCAACCCGGAATCATTTTCTGTAATTTTAGAGACAGTATTGAAATTGTGAGTACATTCTTAGACAAAAATAAGATTAGTCATGGTTGTTTTTCCGGAGGGATGGAGCAAAAAGATAGAGAACGTGCTCTTATAAAATTTAGAAACGGAACCACTCAAATTTTAATAGCCACAGATTTGGCAGCCAGAGGAATCGATATTCCGGAATTAAAATTTATTATTCATTATGAACTGCCACATGCAATAGAAGAGTTTACTCATCGTAATGGCAGAACTGCCAGAGTAAATGCAAAAGGAACTGCTTATGTATTAAAATGGGAAAAAGAGCATTTACCGGAGTTTATAAAAAAATCGAAAGACGAAGATATTTCTGGGAAGACGACATATAAAGCTCGGTTTTGGGAAACCTTATTTATTTCCGGAGGAAGAAAAGATAAAATATCTAAAGGGGATATTGCTGGTATGTTTTTCAAACAAGGCGGTATTCATAAAGACCAACTGGGGATAATTGAATTAAAGCAAGATTGTGCATTTGTGGCTGTACCTCAAACCATTGCTAATGAACTAGTAAAAAAATTGAACAATACACGACTTAAAAAGAAAAAAGTACGTATTACAGTAATTTAGTCTGGTTGATATATAAACTATATATTCTGTTTCTAAAAAATTAGTATCTTAAAACTATTAAAAAAAGATCTTTTTTAGATGACCAATTTACCGGAGCTATATTTTAAAAATGATGGAGAATGGCGTACCTGGCTGCACGAAAATCATCATACGACTATAGGTGTGTATCTGATTTTTTATAAGGTAGAAACCAAAAAGCCGAGTATGCGTTGGGAAGAAGCAGTAAGAGTAGCTCTGTGTTATGGCTGGATAGACTCCACAGTTAAACGACTAGATGAGGAACGCCGACGACAATATTTTTGCCCTCGCAAACCCAAAAGCGTGTGGAGCAAAGTCAATAAAAACCATATTATAGAACTCATCAAACTAGAATTAATGCACCAAAGTGGTTTGAATTCTATAGAAATTGCCAAAGAAAATGGTTCCTGGACTGCATTAGACGATGTAGAAAATGGTGTCATCCCAGATGATCTGCAAAAAGCTTTTAACCGAAACCCTAAGGCTTTTGAAAACTATCAAAACTTTGCCCCTGGTTATCGCAAAAGCTACTTATATTGGTTGAATCAAGCAAAACGACAAGAAACTCGTGATAAGCGTATAAAAGAAATTATCAAATACTGTAAAGCGAATGAGAAATCAAGAGGTAATTGGTGACAAGTAATCAGTAAATTACAGTTTACATTGTCTGCAGAAGATTAAGTGTATGTATTGTAAAGAAAATGATTAAAGAAGGTCTGTCCTTGATGTATCGCTGCCCTAAAAAGATAAATCTCATCATTCATCTAAAATATGATAAGTTGTTACTTTAGATTAAATAACTAAAACGGACTTGTAAGTCCGTTTTAGTTATTTAAAGATATATTATAAGCAGCATTTATCGTTTCTAATAGTTCCAAAACAAACTGCTCCTGACGGACTTGGTATCGCACAAAAAGTACCATTTATATCAGAAAGATAAGGACTAAAACATCCTCGAGGACAATCTGATAAAGTAGCTCCTCCGTTAATTTTGCTTTGAGAGTTCTTTGAAAGTTTTTGAATACCTTCAATTTTCAACATTGATTTTCTCATAAAAAATAGGTTTAAGAGTTTATATAACCTAAACATTTATTGTCAGTTAGGCATCTGACATCTCATACTAAATTATTGTATTAAAAATAGAAAAAATACTTTGAGAAAAGGTGTTTTTTCCCTTAATTTTTATGAGTTATTTGAATCTGAAAATTTTAATCCTCAAAACTTACAAACTCACATACTCCCTTACTCATATACTCACAAGCTCCCCTTAACATCACTTTAAGAGTTTTTATGTACGAATTCACTATTTTTCAGTATTCATAAATTACTCAACAATGCACAAACACATGATTGCTATACTCATACTCGGAGTATGTTTTACATTTAACACACAAGCACAGAAAAAGAAAAAGGATAAAAAGGAAGAAGAAAGCAAATGGGAAGTTACTAACCCCAAAGGAGAATTCAATTATAAAGATCACACCTTCACTACAGACGAGGGTACCTGGATGAACCTGGATGTAAGCCCAGATGGAGAGACGATTGTATTTGACCTTTTGGGAGATATCTATAGTATACCTATCAGTGGTGGCAATGCCAACACGTTGCGCACAGGGATTCCTTTTGAGATACAACCTCGTTTTAGCCCTGATGGTAAAAAAATATCGTTTACCAGTGATGCCGGTGGTGGTGATAATATTTGGGTAATGAATACTGATGGATCCGATGCTAAGCAGATTACCAAAGAGAAATTTAGATTATTGAATAATGCCACCTGGATGCCGGATGGTAATTTTCTGATCGCGAGAAAACATTTTACTTCTCAGCGCTCTCTAGGTGCTGGTGAAATGTGGCAATATCATATCAGTGGAGGCACCGGATTACAGATCACCAAAAGAAAAAATGATCAGCAGGATGTAAATGAGCCCAATATATCGCCTGATGGAAAGTATATGTACTACAGTGAAGATATGTATCCGGGAGGTTCTTTTCAATATAACAAAGATCCAAACAAACAGATCTATGTAATCAAAAGATATGAGTTCGAAACCGGAAAAACCACAAGAGTAACCGGTGGACCTGGTGGTGCCGCAAGGCCACAGGTATCAAGAGATGGTAAGAAACTGGCTTTTGTAAAAAGAGTACGTACTAAATCGGTATTATTTATCCACGACCTGGAAACAGGAGAAGAATGGCCTATTTATGACCAACTGAATAAAGACCAGCAAGAAGCCTGGGCGATCTTTGGGATATACCCTAATTTTAGCTGGATGCCTAATGATAAAGAAATTATCTTCTGGTCCGGTGGAAAGATCAACAAAATAAATATAGAAAACTCACAAGTAACTAATATTCCGTTCACAGTAAATGCTACTGTAAAAATTGCAGAAACACTTCATTTTAATGCTCCGGTAGCACCAAATAATTTTACGGCCAAGGTAATTCGTAATGCAGTAACATCTCCTGACGGAAAAACAGTTGTGTTTAGTGCCTTAGGCCATCTTTATAAGAAAACTTTACCAAACGGAAAACCTCAGCGATTAACAACACAATTTACAGATCTGGAGTTTGAACCTAACTTTTCTCCAAATGGGCAACAGATTGTATATGTTAGCTGGAATGATGAAAATTTAGGAGCAATCCACACCATTCCGGTAACCGGTGGTAATGCTACCAAACTTACTTCTAAAAGAGGGATCTATAGAACCCCGGCTTATAATGCTACAGGAAGTTTAATTACCTACAGAAAGGAAAACGGAAACAGTGATCAGGGATTAAGTTTTACCAAGAACACAGGAATCTATACGATGTCTACTACTGGTGCTAATGCCAAATTGGTTATAGATGAAGGTGAATATCCTATGTTCTCTAAAGATGGTCAGCGTATTTTTTATCAAATCGGAGGAACGTATTTTGGCAGTCTTACCAAAGAACTGAAGTCTGTAAACCTTAACGGAAAAGATAAAAAGACGCATATCAAATCTAAATATGCTAATCGTCTTGTACCTAGTCCTGACAATAAATGGATCGCATTTACCAACCTACACAAAGCTTTTATAGCTCCTTTAGTATTAAATGGTAAAGCGATTGATCTGGATAATAAATCAAAATCGGTTCCGGTATCACAGATATCTAAAGATGCAGGGATTAACCTACATTGGTCCAGGGATAGCAAAAAGATTTTCTGGACATTGGGAGATGAATATTTTGCCAATGACATAAAAGACAGGTATACCTTCTTACCAGGCTCTCCAGAAAAAGTAGCTGATATCACTACCGAAGGTATCAAGATCGGACTCAAAGTACAAACTGATGTACCACAAGGCAGTATCGCCTTTACAAATGCACGTATTATAACTATGGAAGGTGATCAGGTTATCGAAGAAGGTACTATCATCATCAAAGGAAATCGTATAGAAAAGCTAGGTAAAGCATCAGATATTAGTGTTCCCACAGATGCCAAGGTATTTAATGTAAAGGGTAAAACCATTATGCCGGGTATCGTAGATGCTCATGCACATATTGGTGGTTTTAGATATGGGCTAACTACCCAAAAGCACTGGCAACTATATGCAAATCTGGCTTTTGGAGTAACCACATCACACGATCCTTCAGCCAATACAGAATCTATTTTCACCATGTCAGAAATGATCAAAGCAGGTAAAATGGTTGGTCCACGTATCTACTCCACTGGAATTATTCTTTATGGAGCAGATGGTGATTTTAAAGCAGTAGTAAACAAATTAGACGATGCAAGGTCAGCCATCAAAAGAACCAAAGCCTTTGGTGCTAAATCGGTAAAAAGTTATAATCAACCGCGTAGAGACCAACGTCAGCAGGTACTACAAGCTGCTCGAGAAATGGAAATCAATGTAGTACCCGAAGGAGGATCTACTTTCTATCATAATATGTCAATGATTATGGATGGACATACTGGAGTGGAACATAATATTCCTGTAGCACCAGTTTATAAAGATGTAAATGAGTTATGGAAGACCAGTAAAACAGGGTACACTCCTACCTTAATTGTGAACTACGGAGGAATGAATGGTGAATATTATTTCTACCAAAATGATAAAGTCTGGGAAAATGAAAAACTCCTGAAATATACTCCAAGATCTATTATAGATGCGCGTGCTAGACATAGAACTATGGTACCGAATGAAGAATATGAAAATGGGCATATCCTAGTTTCTCAAACTTGTAAAGCATTAACTGACCTCGGAGTAAAAGTGAATCTGGGTGCCCATGGGCAATTGCAAGGACTTGGCGCACATTGGGAACTATGGATGTTCGAACAAGGCGGAATGACCAAAATGGAAGCATTGCGAGCAGCAACCATCAATGGAGCACAATATATAGGCGCAGGAAATGATATTGGTTCTTTAAAAGAAGGAAAATTAGCCGACTTGATTGTTTTGGATAAAAATCCGATAGAAGATATCCGTAATACTGAAACTGTAAAATATACGATGGTAAATGGTAGACTATATGATACCGAAACGATGAATGAAATCGGAAACACAACTAGAGAAAGATCTAAATTCTGGTGGGAAAACAACCGATATAGTCAAGCATTTCCTTGGCATCAGGAATCACAGAGTTTTATGAAACCTGGATGTGGATGTCATATTGGACATAACTAAATTGACCTGGATTATTATACTAGCTCCTGAAATTTTAAAACACAATTATGAAAACTCTACAATATCTTCTCCTGATCACTTTGGTCATACTGCAAAGCTGTGTTTATTCTAAAACTGAAGAAAAAGTAGTCTTAGAAGAAAAACAAAATGATGCTGTCAACTATTTTGACTATACCAATCGTGATGATCAATTTATGGGTGGTATTAAGATGATACCGATCACCTCACCCAAAGGAGAATTTAAAGTTTGGACCAAACGCATCGGTAACAACCCAAAAATCAAAGTACTCCTACTTCACGGAGGGCCGGGAATGACACATGAGATCTACGAGTGTTTTGATGGGTATTTTCCTCAAGAAGGTATCGAATACTATTACTACGATCAACTAGGTTCTTATTATAGCGATCAACCTAAGGATAAAAGTCTTTGGGATTTACCAAGATTTGTTGAAGAGGTGGAGCAAGTTCGCATAGCTTTGGGATTAAATAAAGACAATTTTTATCTCTACGGACAATCCTGGGGTGGCATCCTGGGTATGGAATATGCATTAAAATACCAAAACAACCTTAAAGGTTTGATCATCTCTAATATGGTAGCTTCTATCCCTGAATATCAAAAATATTCTGATGAAGTACTTGCGCCTAAACTAGACCCTGAGGTACTTAAGGAAATCATGAGTTATGAAGAAGAAGAGGACTATGGCAATGAACGCTATTTAGACCTTATCGTACAACATTACTATACTAAACATGTGATCAGAATGCCAGTAGATCAATGGCCGGAACCTATTAATAGATCATTCAAACACCTAAATCCTGATGTATATGTTACTATGCAAGGCCCTAGTGAATTTGGTATAAAAGGTGATGCTACGCTCAAAGATTGGGATGTAAAAGATCAGTTATCAAAAATTACCGTTCCTACTTTAACCATCGGAGCTACACACGATACTATGGATCCGAAGGAAATGGAGTGGATCGCAAATGAAGTACAAAATGGAAGATATCTACATTGCCCTAACGGGAGTCATCTTTCTCAATTTGATGATCAAAAGAACTTTTTTAGCGGTTTGATCAAGTTTATTAAAGATGTGGATCAAGGAACATTCAAACAAAAGAAAAAGATAAAAAAAATCATCACTTAATGATCTATAACTATGAAAAAAGTATTTGTGCTTTTATTGATATTAATAACTATAAGTTGTTCTAAGAAGGAAAAAGAACAATACGATATAGTTATTTCTGATGTCAACCTGATTGATATAGAAGACGGAAGTATAGCAACAAAAACTGTCTTTACACGTCAAGGAAAGATCGTAAAAATAGTTTCAGTGGATAGTTCAGAGAATTATTTTTTTAAAGAAAAAATTGATGGAAAAGATAAATTTATGCTTCCCGGATTTTGGGATAACCACATTCACCTTAGAGGCGGAGATTCTTTAATTAATGAAAATAGAAATCTATTACCTTTATTTATTGCTAATGGGATTACAACCGTACGTGATGCCGGTGGTGACCTAACCACTTCTGTTTTACAATGGAAAAAAGAAATTAAAAATAATACTTTGATTGGTCCTACCATTTATACATCAGGACCAAAATTGGATGGAGCTAATGCAACTTGGGCAGGATCTATAGTAGTTGAATCTAAAGGTGATGTCATCAAAGCTTTAGATTCTTTACAAAAGATCCCTTCGGATTTTGTAAAAATCTATGATAGTCGAATTTCTAGAGATAACTATTTAGAAATTCTAAAACAAGCTTCACGACGAGGAATAATTTCCTCCGGACATATGCCTTTTACAATAGAACTCAATGAAGCGGTTGATTCTGGAATTGGAGCCATCGAACATCTCTATTATATCTTGAAAGGTTGTTCTGCAAATGAAAAAGAAATCACACAGGCTATTATTAATAAAAAAGTAGGATTTTGGAGTGCTATGGATGGCCTGATAGCTACGTATAATGATACTACTGCACAGAAAACTTTTAAATCTTTAATTGATCACAACACCTACGTTGTTCCTACATTGCATATTGGTAATGTGCTTAGTTATCTTGATGAAGTAGATCATACTAATGACCCATACCTGAAAATCATAGGAAAAGGAATTATCAAAACATACCAAGGACGTATCAAAAGAGCTCTTAACGCTTCTGATGAAGCTAAGAAATCCAGAAAAGAACTTAATACTTTTTTTAAAGGATTGACAAAATCTTTACACGATTCGGGAGTTGGATTATTAGCTGGTTCTGATAGTGGAGCTTATAATTCCTATACGTATTCAGGGATTTCACTTCATCAGGAATTAGAAAGCTTAGTAGATGTAGGATTAACTACTTTAGAAACATTGCAAACTTCTGCTTATAATGGATCAAAATATTTAAATAAAGACTCCTTATCTGGAACTATTGATATTGGTAAAGTTTCTGATTTGGTGATCTTACATAGTAATCCACTTGAAGATATTAAAAATACACGTAATATATATCGTGTCATTAAGGGAAATCAAATATATGACCCCCAGGAAATTGCTAAGCAATATGATTGTTTGGAGTGCTTTACTTTCGAAAATTAAAAACACAACCAAAATGAAGAAATATCTTTTTATACTCTTTATTGTATCCTTGGTTGCTTGTGCTCAGCAACAAAAACAGATTAGTAAAACTGCTACACTTATTATGGATGTTTCCATTATTAATGTGAAAAATGGTTCGCTTTCTGAAAACCAGCAAATAGTTATTGATTCAGGAAAAATACAAAGTATCTCATCTACCATAGAAAACCAAGAAAGATATACTACCAGAATAGATGGCAGTGGCAAATATGTTATTCCTGGTTTGGCAGAAATGCACGCCCATATTCCACAACCATCAACAAGTAAGGCACGTATTGAAGAAGTATTATTTTTATACCTATCCAATGGTATTACTACCATTAGAGGGATGCTTGGTCACTCATCACACCTGGAGTTAAGAGAGAAGGCTACAAATAATGAAATTATCAGCCCTAGAATATTCACTTCTAGTCCATCTCTAAACGGTAATTCGGTTACAAATAAAGAACAAGCTATTACCAAAGTAACTCAATATCAAAAAGACGGATATGATTTCTTAAAAATACATCCAGGAATTAAACTGGACGTATTTGATCAAGTAGTAAAAACTGCAAATGAGGTAGGTATTGGATTTTCAGGACACGTTCCGGTTGATGTAGGTATACGACATGCTCTTAAAAGTAAATACGAATCTATAGATCATATAGATGGTTTCCTTGAAGGTCTTGTCTCAGAGTCAGAAAATGTAAACCCTAATGATAATGGTTTCTTTGGCTATAACTTTACTCCATTAGCAGATACTTCTAAAATAGATGAATTAGTTCAGCTAGCAGATCAAAACAAAGTTTGGATAGTACCTACCCAAAGTTTATTTGAAAGATGGTTTGCTCCCGTTTCATCAGAAGAACTACTAAAAGCTCCGGAAATGAAGTACATGCCTGGTTCTACATTACAAAACTGGAAACAAAGAAAAGATCAATATCCGGTTGAAGAAGCGCAATGGAATCAATTTAATACTATTAGAAGGCAATTGTTAAAAAAATTGCAGGATAATGGAGGTAGAATTTTACTTGGGTCTGATGCCCCACAACTATTCAACGTTCCTGGGTTTTCCATACATCACGAAATTGATGGAATGATCAAAGCAGGATTAACTCCGCTTCAGGTTATCCAATCAGGAACTATAAATCCAGCAATCTTTTTGGATAAAGAAAATACCTTTGGGCAAATCAAAGAAGGCCTTGACGCAGATATTGTAATCCTGGATACCAATCCTCTGGAAGACATCAAGGCTTTACAACAAGTTTCCGGAGTAATGGTTAGAGGAAAATGGCTTCCTAAAGAAATGATAGATAAAAAATTAAGTGAAGTAGCTAAAAACGCTACTAACAAATAAATATTAAATCAATATGCACTTAGCTCAAGTTAACATCGCCGAAATGATTGCTCCCATAAATGATCCGATTATGGCTGACTTTGTAAATAACCTGGATCGTATCAACGCTTTAGCAGAAGAAAGTAATGGTTTTGTTTGGAGACTAAAGGGAGATGAAGGTAATGCCACCGCAATCAGAGTATTTGAATATGATTTTTTGATTATCAATATGTCTGTTTGGGAAAATATTGATACTTTATTTGATTTTACTTATAAAACGGCACATGTTGAAATATTAAAACGTAAAAAGGAGTGGTTCCATAATATGAAAAAAATGCATATGGCATTTTGGTACGTAGAAAAAGACCATCATCCTACTCCGGAAGAAGCTAAAGAAAGATTACAATATATTAGGGATTATGGAGAAACCCCATATGCTTTTACTTTTAAAAGCAGGTTTACTACAGATGAATTAAAAGCATATCAAAAAGAAAATTAAACCCACTTAAAAAAAATACTATGTCAGCTATCATTAAAATCAAACAATTAGGTTTTCCATGGGAAACTAGTGATCCATTTCTATTCTGTGCTTATCACGAAGATAAATATCCTAAAGGTAATGGTAAACTAGGTCCTGATGCTTCTCTTGAAGGGCGAAATATCGGTCAGGACTTTACCCTAAAAGATGGTTGGCGCATGTATCATGGTACAAGAATACCGGGATTCCCTGCGCATCCACATCGAGGATTCGAAACCGTTACTATTGCTCAGAAAGGATTAGTTGATCATTCAGATTCTTTGGGAGCTGCAGGACGTTTTGGCAACGGAGATGTACAATGGATGACAGCCGGTAAAGGAATTCAGCATTCAGAAATGTTTCCTCTATTGAATACTGAAACAAAAAACCCACTTTTGTTATTTCAGATATGGTTAAATCTTCCAAGAGCTAATAAAATGGTTGAGCCACACTTTAAAATGCTTTGGAATGAAGAAATACCCGTAGTGACCACAAAAGACAAAGAAGGTAATACTACGGAAATAACTTTAATTGCAGGAAATATGGAAAATAAGGTAGCTCCAGCTCCTGCTCCGGATTCTTGGGCCGTAAATCCAGATAACGAAATTGCTATATGGACGATAAAAATGGAACCAAATGCAGAATACACGTTTCCAAAAACTTCGGAAGGTATAAATAGATCTTTGTATTTTTTTAAGGGAAATGAAATTACCAGCGAAGAATATACAATTCCTGCTAACCATGAGATTATCGTCAAACCTAATGAAGAACATACTATAAAAAATGGTAGTACCGAAGCTCATTTTCTTATGCTTCAGGGTAAACCCATCGGTGAACCTGTAGTAAAACATGGCCCCTTTGTAATGAATAGTCAGATTGAAATTAGAGAAGCCATACTAGAATACCAACAGACAGAATTTGGAGGGTGGCCTTGGCCTAGTCACGATCATGTACACGATACATCTAAAAATAGATTTGCATTGTATCCGGATGGAACAGAGATAAATAAATAATGACTAAATCTAACAATAAGCATTCATTAAATACAGTACCTATTGAAAAGATTTTTTATCTAAAACCACAATCAAAATAATGGTTGAAATTTCCCTTTATAAACATCTAAAAGAATCTACAAAAGAACTTATATTTTCATGTCCACATATTATTATATTTAAAATCTGTTTTCTAAAATTGTTAAAATTATAGTACATTTATTAAAAATGCGTCTGCATTTTTAGTAAAAAAACTTGTAATGCGCATAAAATTACTCTACTTATTATTACAAATTACAGTTCTTATCTTTCTGACATCTTGTTCTAACAAAAATGTACTAAATGATTCTCAAAAAGAATGGTTACAGCAGCAAGATCAAATAAAAGTTGCTGTATTTCCATACTACCCTCCTTATCAACTTCTTAACGAAAAAGGAGAAGTTGATGGTGTTTTTGCGGAGTACTTAGAGCTTATTGAAGAAAAAATAGGGTATACATTTCAGAAAAACTATTATGATACCTGGCCCGATCTAATGGATGCTGTAGAAAAAGAGGAGGTTGATATTATTATAGAGATGCATCCAAGTACGATTAGAGAATCCTACCTAAATTTTTATGCCCAATTATTCCAGACACCATATGCAATCGTTACACGTAAAGATAATTTTTCAGGAACAGAAATAAAAAATTATTATGATAGTACAGTAGTGCTTCCAAAGGATTATGCTATTAGTGATATTCTGAAAGAGAAACATCCAAAACTCAATCTAGTATCTGATAAAAATGATCTTATCTGTCTCCAAAAATTAAATTCTGGCGCTTATGACGCATATATCGGCCCCAAAGCTGTAATTCATTATTTGATAAAGACCAAAAACCTAAACAACCTAAAAATAGTTGGAGAAACAGAATTTAACTATAAATCCGGTATTGCGGTTTTTAAAAAAAACACTGTTCTAAACCACATTATAGCTAATGCAACTAAGAGTATTACAAGAGAAGAAAAACAAGTTATTTTAGATAACTGGCTTTTTAATGTGGTAACACCATTTTATCGAACTGCAAAATTTTGGGTTTTTGTTTCAAGTATAATTGTAGTAATATTAATAAGTATATTGTTGATCAATGCTTATCTAAAGATAAAAATAAAACAAAGAACCAGAGAGCTAAAAATTGCTAAAGAAAATGCAGAAGAAAGTGATCGTTTAAAAACTAATTTCATTAGAAATATATCTCATGAAATCCGTACACCAATGAATGGTATCATTGGTTTTTCAGAATCTCTAAACAATCCGGATTTAACAACGAATGAGAGAAAAGAATATACTCGTATTATTGTAAATAGCGGTAAACAATTAATGAGTATTATAGAAGATATCCTGGAAATTTCTAAGCTACGTTCTAAACAAATATTAATTACTGTTGAAAAGACAAATCTTATTATTTTATTCCAAACATTATTGTCAGTTTTTAAGATAAAAGCTGAAGAAAAAAATATTGATTTGTATTTTGAAAATGGATTACCGGATGATCAAAAATTGATTCTGATCGATAAATCAAAACTTACCAAAATTTTAAGTAATCTAATTGATAATGCCATAAAATTTACTAACCAAGGTTATGTTAAAGTAACACATAAAATCAAAGATAAACTTTTACTAATTACTATTGAAGACACCGGAATAGGAATAAACCCCAAAGATCAGGAAGCTATATTTGCTAGTTTTTCACAATCAGAACTGGAAATAGCCAAAAATTATGGAGGATTAGGATTAGGATTAACTATTGCGAAAGAGAATGTGGCTTTGATAGGAGGTCATATTTCTTTTGAATCTGAAATAGATAAAGGCACTATATTCACAGTAACTGTCCCTTATAATCCAATTCAATCCGAAACAATAAAAACATCTATAGAAGCTCCTTTTTCTGAAGAGTCAAAAAAACATATCATTTTAATAGCTGAAGATGGAGAAGTTAATTTTTTATTCCTAAAAATGATCCTAATCAAAATGACGAATTATGATTTTGTAATTCATCGTGCAAAAAATGGAAAAGAAGCTGTAGAAATATGCCAGGACAATCAAGATATAGATTTGATATTAATGGATATTAAAATGCCTGTAATGGATGGTTATGATGCCACTGCAAAAATAAAAAAAATAAGGCCTACGCTACCTATCATTGCACAGACCGCCTATTCTACTGAGGAAGATATTCAAAAAGCTTTAGCTGCCGGTTGTGATGATTTTGTTTCTAAACCTGTTGATTCTAATATTTTAAAACCTCTATTGGTAAAATATTTTTCTATTTTAAGAAGCTTTAAATAAATAATACTTAAAAAAATATTCCTTAAATTTAATCTCCTAAACTATAGTAATTGGATATTCAGGCTGTTTTGTAGCCACTTTAACTAATATTGAAGGTTTTAAGTAAATGTCTATAAGAACAGTATTTTTTTTTCTATTATCAATCATACTGTTAACTCCACTAATTATTTCTTGTAAAAAAGATTCTGTCCTCAAAGATTCAGAATTAGAATGGCTTAAGAAGAATCATACCATAACCATTGCCATATTTCCTTATTACCCTCCTTATCAGTTTATTGATAATTACAAGAGCATCGAGGGAGTTTATATTGAATACATTGACCTTATTGAGAAAAAGATAGGACATAAGTTTAAAAAAAGGTACTATGCTGACTGGCCGGAACTAATGGAAGATGTTAGAGCTCATAAGATTGATATCGTAATGCAGATACAATCCACACCAGATCGCAATTCTTATTTAAATTTCTATGCTGAACTATTTGAGTCTCAACATGTAATTGCCATAAGAAAAGATGAAACATATCACAGTATAAATGATTTAAGTACTAAAAACATTGCTGTTCCTGAAGATTATGCCATATTCGAAAACTTAAAACGAAAGTATCCAAACTTCAATTTTATTGAAGATAAAAATGATTTAACATGCCTACAAAAATTAAATTCAGGACAGTATGATGCATATATAGGCCCAAAAGCAGTAGTGAACTATCTTATAAGAACTAAAAACCTGAGCAACTTAAAAATAGCTTCAGAAACTAAACTATCTTATAAACCGGGGATTGCTGTGGATAAAAATAATAAGACACTAAATAATATTATTCTTAAAGCTGTTAATGGCATTTCTGAAAGTGAAAAACAAAAAATTCTGGACAACTGGCTCTTTGTTAAAACCAAACCTTTTTATAGAAAAACTAATTTCTGGATTTACTTCATTATTCCCATACTATCTGTACTATTCATTGTTCTTAGTGTAACTTTTTACTTAAGACATAAAGTAGAACATAGGACAAAAGAATTAAGATTGGCCAAAGAATTAGCAGAAAAAGATCATAAGCTAAAATCTGCATTTATCAATAATGTATCTTATGAAATCCGTACCCCTATGAATGGGATCATGGGATTTTCTTCATTGCTTAATGATACCGAAATAACAAAGAAAGAAAGAAAAAAGTATACTGATCTTATTGTAAATAGCTGCAGACAACTTATTAAAAGTGTAGATAATATTCTGGAGATTTCTAAACTTAGAACAGGTCAGGTAGAACTACACCCGGAAAAGACGGATCTTCATGAGGTTATGAATACTGTTTTTTCAATTTTTGAAATAAAAGCAAAGGAAAAAGATATCTCCCTAATCTTAAACAACAACATCAAAAAAGACCAACGTTTTATACTTATTGACCAAGCCAAGCTTATTAAAGTGATCAATAGCTTGGTTGAAAATGCTCTTAAATACACTGAAAAAGGAGCTATATTAATCTCCTGTACCGCACAAAACACATTGATTATTTCTGTTAGAGATTCTGGTAAGGGTATCAAGTTTAGAGATCAAAAAACGATATTCAAAAGCCTTTCGCAATCCACCAAACAGATATCAGAAAAATATGGAGGGTTAGGTTTAGGGTTAACCATAGCAAAAGAAAATACTCAACTAATGGGAGGTGAAATTTCATTTTCTTCTATTCCTAATAAAGGAACAACCTTTAGAATATCATTACCGTACTACCCTACTGATTCGAACATATCAGAATCAGAAGAAAGTGAAACAATACTCAACCCCGAAGCAAGACATTATGAAATTTTAATTGCAGAAGATGGTGAGGTTAATTTTTTGTTCCTAAAAACAATTTTATTAAAAATGCCCGAATATGATTTCAATATACATCGAGCTAAAAATGGTATGGAAGCCGTAGATTTTTGTACTAATACAAATAAGATTGACTTGGTATTTATGGATATAAAAATGCCCGAGATGAATGGATATGATGCTACCAAAAGGATTAAAGTAATTAATGGTCAACTTCCTGTTATAGCTCAAACCGCATATTCTACCAAGGAAGATATACAAAATGCTTTTGCAGCGGGATGCGATGATTTTATTTCTAAACCTGTAGAACCTAAAATATTGAAAAAGATATTAAGAAAACATTTACTTATTTCTAATGGAGCAAATTATTGATAACGTTTTGAATATAAAAACATAATTAATATAGTTATTATATCTCTTAATACCATTTAGAAAATTACACTCCTTATTTTTTTTGAAAGTGTTACTATTAGTAGTACCTTTATTCGAGGTAGTAAGAAAAGTGAGAGATTTTTAGAACCAAATTATGCCAAGAAGAATATTATATACTTTTCTGTTATCTACTATTTTCTTATGTTTCCTCTCTTGCTCTAGTCCAGAGACGCTTAATGATATCGAAAAGAAGTGGTTAGATGACAACAAGGAAATTTCAGTTGCTGTTTTTCCCTACTACGCACCGTATCAATTTATAAATGAAAATAATCAAATTGATGGTATTCTTATTGATCATCTTAATGCCATAGAAGCTAAAATTGGTTATAAATTTCAACGAATATTATATACTAACTGGGAAAAGTTACTGAAAGACGCAAGAAGTGGTGAAATTGATATCATTTTAGAAATACAACAGACCTCTAATCGCGATAATTACCTTCGTTTTTATGCTCAGTTGTTTGAATCCAAGCATACTATTGTTACACGAGATGATGTTTCTTATGGTTCTAAACTAAAAGATTTTGAAGGTAAGGTGGTTACAGTACCTAAAGGCTATGCTATTGATGAAATTCTCAAAGAAAATGAAAAAAACATCACCATAGTCACAGAAATAGATGACTTAGCTTGTTTAAAGGCGGTAAGTGAAGGTAAGTATGATGCATATATAGGTCCGAAAGCCGTTACCAACTTCTTAATAAAAACAGAAAACCTTAATAATCTTAAGATTATTTCTGAAACTCAATATAGTTATGCTCCAAGTTTAGCTGTTCAAAAAAATAATGTGATTCTCAATCAAATCATTACTAAAGCTACCAATAGTATCACTGATAATGAAAAAGAGATCATTTTCGAAAACTGGTTATATCAGGAAATAGTACCTTTTTATAAAAAAATAAGTTTTTGGATAACTCTTACCATTGTCATTTTATCGCTGACCATAGTTATTATACTCTTAAATAGGTATCTCAAATATCTTATTAAAGAAAAAACGGCTGAACTGGTTATTGCCAAAGAACATGCTGAAGAGAGTAACAGATTAAAAACTGCCTTTATTCATAACATATCTCACGAAGTACGCACACCTATGAATGGTATTATCGGTTTTTCTGAGTTATTAAATGATCCTAATTTAAGTAGAGAACAACAAACAGAATACACTGAAATCATTATGAGTAGTAGTAATCAATTAATTAGAATAATTGATGATATCATAGAGATATCAAGGCTACAAACTAACCAGGTCAAGGTAAACCCTACAGAAACCAATATTAGTGAACTGATAAGTGATATAACAAGCAGATTTGAGAAAGCTGCTAAAGAAAAAAATATTACATTACAACTTACTAATGATCTTACGAACGATCAGAGTACTATATTAATTGATAAAAATAAGGTTGATAAAATTCTTCATAACCTAATTGACAATGCTATAAAATTTACCAATGAAGGTAAAATAGAAATTTCTTGTCATCCGGAAAACGAAAAACTAAAGATTCCTATACAGGATACAGGCATTGGTATTAATAATAAAGACCAAGAGTTAATATTCAAGAATTTTTCTCAATCAGAAAAAGAAGTTACAAAAAGTTATGATGGATTGGGATTAGGATTATCAATAGCTAAAAAGAATGCTGAATTATTAGGAGGTAATATATCATTTACTTCCAAAATTGATGAAGGTTCTACTTTTACATTGACCATTCCATATTTTCCAATTATAGATCCAAATAAGGCAAACAAAAACTTAAGTTCAGAATCTACTTCTAATGAACCTATAAAGCAGGTGATTTTAATTGCAGAAGATGGGGAAGTGAATTATTTATTTCTGAAAACTGTTTTGATGAAAATGCAAGGTTATAAATTTGTAATTCATAGAGCAGAAAATGGAAAAAAAGCTGTTGATTTATGCAATGAAAACCCCGAAATTGATTTAGTATTGATGGATATCAAAATGCCAATTATGGATGGATACAGTGCCACAAAAAAGATAAAAAAGATGCGACCTGATCTTCCTGTTATTGCCCAAACTGCATATTCCACTGCAGAAGATATACAAAGAGCTTTAGAAGCAGGATGTGATGACTTTGTGGCAAAGCCTGTGGATCGAAAAATACTAAAACCAATGCTTAAAAAATATTTCTCCGTATTTTCTAAGTAGACTGTATGAGTTTAGAAAAACAGTATTTAGGTTTTCTCAAAAGCAAATCATTATGGAATGATCGAAATCTATTTGGTTTACATCAATTTAACTTTGAAGAATTATCTATCAAGGCAAAAATCCCAAATGTATTACACCTCGAAATTAGAAAGAATGAAGTCCTGGGTAAACGTGTCGAACATTTTTTTGGACACTTAATAACCTCTTCCGATAGGTTACAACTTATTGCAAATAACATTCAGGTATTCAGCGCTAAAATAACTATTGGTGAATTAGATTTTATTGTAAAAGATTTTATCGAGGAAAAAGTACTTCATATAGAATTGATTTACAAGTTTTACCTATACGACCCTGAAATAGAAGGTGAACTTGAGAGATGGATTGGCCCTAATAGAAAAGACACTTTATTACAAAAGATTGAAAAACTGAAACAAAAACAACTTCCTCTATTATATAAAGAAGAAACAAAACCTCATCTGAAAGATCTAAATCTAAACCATAAAAACATTACACAACAAGTATGTTATTTGGCAAACTTGTTCGTTCCTTTTTCTATAAAAGAAAATATATTACCGCATATAAACAATAATTGCATAGTTGGATACTGGATAAAAGTTAATGACTTTACCCCAGAGAAGTATAATGCTTCTCTTTTTTATCTTCCTGAAAAAAAAGATTGGCTGGTGCAGCCTGAATATGGTGAATCCTGGCACTCTTATGAGACTATTCTTCAACAAATGCATACTCAACTAGAGCAAAAAAAATCTCCATTGCTTTGGATGAAAAACAATGGAGATATCTATTCTAGGTTATTTGTGGTTTGGTGGTAACTTATAAACCACTTATATAACTACCATAAAGATCGTTAAAATGAAAACCTTCTGTTAGTCTATGTTTACTAAGCTTCTTGTATTCTACTAATCCCCACAATAAAAATTCCTTCAGAAAATATGAATCCTCTTTAATCAAATCAGGTTGATATTGTCTAATTAAATCATTCAATGGACCAATAGAATCCAGCTTTTTCTTATAATCTGTATCAGGAATATCGTCTAATAACTCAAAGCCGCTTTGCTCAAAAAACCAATCAATCAAATCCTGATATGGACTTTGGTAATTTTCTTTTTCCAGTTTTTCTATTTTAGGAAAATACGTTGGAAATATTGTTTTGATCGAATCAGCTATCAGAGAATTTGCTACAGAAGCTGCCCCTTCCTGCTCTCCTTCATATACTAATTCTACTTTACCGGTGATAGCAGGAATCACACCTACAAAATCACTCAATCGTAACAAAGTGCTCTTGTCACCGCTTCGTAATGCACGATATTCTGCCGTACTTAATAAATTTTCATAGGCCGTGATACTCATCCTGGCACTCACTCCACTCTTATGATCTATAAATTCACTTTCTCTTGCCTGAAAACTTATCTGCTCTAGTAAATCCTTGGCTAAATCCGGCACATATACCAAATCACTTTGTCTAGAATCAAGTTTTGCTTCTTGTTGTGTGATCGTTTTAGCAATCTCAATAGTTTCTGGATAATGAGTAAGAATCTGTGAGCCTATTCTATCCTTAAGCGGAGTAACTATGCTTCCTCTATTCGTATAATCCTCCGGATTGGCAGTAAATACAAACTGAATATCTAATGGTAACCTTAATTTAAAACCTCTAATTTGTATATCACCTTCTTGTAAAATATTAAACAACGCCACCTGAATGCGAGCTTGTAAATCTGGCAATTCATTAATGACAAATATACTACGATTAGCTCTTGGAATCATCCCGAAATGGATCACTCTATCGTCGGCATAACTCAATTTTAGATTTGCTGCTTTAATAGGGTCAACATCTCCTATAATATCAGCAACGGTTACATCGGGAGTTGCCAGTTTTTCGGCAAAACGCTCTGATCTATGTAACCAGCTAATTGGAGTATCATCTCCTTTTTCTTCAATAAGGGTAACTGCATATCTAGATATAGGATTAAAAGGATCATCGTTAATTTCTGAACCCTCCACCACAGGAATCCACTCGTCCAAAAGATTAATCATTTGCCTTGCCAAACGTGTTTTAGCTTGCCCCCGAAGCCCCAGAAGGTTAATATTATGACGAGATAGAATTGCTCTTTCTAACTCCGGTATTACAGTGTTTTCATAGCCATGAATCCCGGTAAAAGTTTCTTCGCCATTACTAATTTTTGATCTTAAATTATCCCGAAGCTCATCTTTTATAGTTTTAGAACTATATCCTGCTTCTTTTAATTGACCAAGGGTTTTAATATTTTCTATTTTCATATATTATTTTTTATCCTCTAACTCTTTTTTTTCTGTTGGTTTCGTAATCTTCAAAAATCATTTCACCTAAACCTTTTAAGCCGGTATAAAATGCTTTTCCCTGATTAGCATAGGTAAACTCTCTTACGAACTGCATCAAGTATGGATCTTGTGCAATCATAAACGTTGTAATGGGTATATGAAGTTTTCTGGCCTGCTGTGCCATCATATAACATTTATTGACAATATGGCGATCCAATCCATTACTGTTTTTATAATACTGACCATCCGGCATTCTCAGACAACTGGGTTTTCCATCAGTAATCATAAAAATTTGCTTATTGGTATTTCGCTTTCTTCGAAGCATATCCATAGCCAGCTGTAGGCCGGCTACTGTATTGGTATGATATGGCCCCACCTGCAAGTACGGCAAGTCTTTAATAGCTATTGGCCAGGCATCATTACCAAAAACTAATATATCTAATGTATCCTTGGGATATCGTGTAGTAATCAATTCTGCCAGTGCCATAGCCACTTTTTTTGCAGGAGTGATTCGATCCTCGCCATACAAAATCATACTGTGACTAATATCAATCATCAATACGGTGCTCATCTGAGCTTTATATTGCGTCTCCTCTACCACCAGATCATCTTCAGTGAGATTAAGATCCCCGATACCATGGTTGATCTGAGCATTCTTAAGGCTTTCTGTAATCGATATTCGTTCTAATGAATCTCCGTATTGATAATTTCGGAATTCACCCGAGTGCTCATCTCCCCTACCAATATAATTGGTCCTGTGATTACCGGCGCCGCTGCGTTTTAGTTTACCAAAAATCTGATCCAACGCACGTTTTCTGATCGCTTGTTCGGTTTTGGCAGTAATAGACATACCTCCTTTACCATCAGGCTTAATCTCCTCTCTGATATATCCTTTTTTCTTTAGATCTTCTACAAAATCATCCAGCGTATAGTTCTCATCAGTAAGATTATATTCTTTATCCAGCTCTTTCATCCAATCCAAAGCTTCATCAAGATCGCCCGATGTATGCGTAATGACTTCTTGAAAAATATCAAAAAGTTTATCAAAAGGAGATTGTTCAGGAGCTTTGTAAACTTTAAACGCAAAGCCCTTTTTGAATAATTTCTTTTTCTCTTTCATATGTTAAAGTTAGTACATTTTATAAAAGATAGGAACTGAACATTCCTATAAGAAATCAGAATTAACATTTGTTTTGGATAATTATGTGGTAAAAAAGCGGATACGATGAAATATGTACATAAATCACGAACATTTATTATATTTGAGACAACACCTTACAAATACATTAATTCGTCTTATCATAAAATCAGCAGGTAATGAATTTGCTTATACTAATGCCGGGATAATGCTGTAGGTATCATTACTATACTTTTTACTGTGGAAAATATGGTAAACCATCCAAAAACATATTTCAGGATTGAAAAAGACACATACTATAAAATCGGTAAAAAGTTATATCAAAAATATTTTTATGAGATATCATTTTTCTCTCTTAACGATAATTGTGCTCTTATTTTCATGTTCTAAAAGATCTCCTTTGGAAACCGTTTTGGCATCAGATACCGAGCATATCAAAAAAGTAATGTCTGCCCCTGAAGGATATGAAGTACAAATTTTATATTCCCAGATCAATCGCGATAAGAAAGGAGCACTTAGTTTTGTAGACTATGAGTTCAATGTCAATGATAGTATCTACTTCTACCCTGCTAGCACCGTAAAATTTCCTGTAGCATTAATTGCTTTGGAAAAATTAAAAGAACTACAAGAAAAAGGTGTCGATATTAATCGCGGTTCTATTTTTAAAACAGAACTTGATACACTCTATACCTCTATAGAAAAAGAAAACCTTAAAATTTTTGCGGTAAGCAGTAATAAAGCGTATAATCGTTTATTCGAGCTCCTTGGTCAGGACTATATAAATCAAAAATTAATATCCAAAAATCTAAAAGGACGAATTTCGCATCGGCTTTCTGCACACTATTCTCATAATCCAAAAACTCAGTCCATTACATTTTTTAAAGAAAATACTCACGATAGTAGCACTGTGTATACTCAAGAAAGTATAGAAAACTCACCTCAATCCAGGTTATTATTGCATAAAATATTAAAAGGAAAAGGATTTATTTACAATGATAGTTTGATGCAAAAACCAAAAGATTTTTCGGAAAAAAATTATCTACCTCTGACTTCGCTTCATGAAACTATGAAACGTATCCAGTTTCCGGAGTTATATCAAGAAAAAGAACGATTTCATATCACCTCAGCAGATAGAGCTTCTGTCCTGGTCGCTATGAAAACCTTGCCCTCAGTAGCAGGTTATGACAAAAAAACATATTATGACTCTTATGGCAAATTTTTTATATATGGTGATACCAAAAAGGATATTCCGGAATATATGAATATCTATAACAAGGTTGGATATGCTTATGGATATCTAACCGATTGTGCCTATATACAGGATACCAAAAATCAAATAGAGTTTATTCTTTCTGCTACTATACACGTCAACAAAAACGGTACTTATAATGATGATCATTACGAATATGATGATATTGGCATCCCATTTTTAGCAGAGTTAGGAAGACAAATCTATGAATTGGAGAAAAAACGCAAAAAATCAAAATAACTGTTCTGTTTATTCATTTTTAAGAATTTCGCAACAAATACAAAAAAAACGATGCTATTTCTTATATTTTTTAAGAACCTTCACTCTTTTTTAACAAAACAATACCATAAAAAGAATGTGGATAGCGTAATTTTGTATTACCCTTAGTCAAGATTAGGTTTAAAAACCAGCATTAAACAGTGAATATAATTATGATTACAATTTTTAGAAATTAGTAATTACATATTATTACAGTGTACCATAGTATGTAATTCATAAATCCCCAAAATATGAAAAGTTATATACTATGCACGCTAATATTCTTTAGTTCTCTGCTTTATTCTAACACTATTTGTACAGCGAATTTTTCAGCACACAATACTAAAACAATTCAGAACGGTGACCGCAAACTCTCTGAAGAAGAAGTAAAACGTCGTGGATTTGATCATCTGGTTACAGAAATTGTGGAGAACCTAGATGAAATCAATCTGCGAAAAATGGCAAGGTCCGCAATCTTTGAAACATCATATGGATTCAGATGGAAAATGGTTAACCTCGCTACTGGTAGCGTAATTATTATTAAAGTAGATAAAGACTTTAACCTAATTTCTGCCAGAAAAAGTAACGGTTCTAAAGTTATGAACCCTTAGGTTTACTATAGATCAGACAGCATAGCTTTTACGCTTTCGTATTCTTCTTCATACTCCCAATACACAATTCGATCATAAGCGTATTTGGTTAGAATAAACTTTTCACTGACAGATAGAATTCTATCTACTGCAATTAGTTTCTTAGCTGCTTTTGCAACTTCTACATTTTCGGTAATTTCTTTATTTCTAGCATCAAATCCATGAAGGATGATATGATTTTTTACCGTCAGCTCTATAAATTTCATAATTTGTGTTTTTTACTTCAAATGTACCGGATTTTACCTTAACACCCCTTTAAGACTTTAGAGTTATCAATTTGTTAACTTTATGCACCTTTATAAATCATCAATTAAGAATGTTAAAAAAGCTCTTACTTTTAGTTCTAGTTAACATCAGCATTTCAGGAGTTTCTCAAGAAAATATAACACTCACGTATACAGGAAATATGGGAGTATATCTTTCTGATGGAGACTCTTCAGTTTTAATTGATGGTTTACATACCAAATATGGAGATGATTATCTTTTTCCTACCAAAAAATTAATAAATAGAATCCATGCAGAATTACAACCCAATTTGATTTTATTTACTCACCGTCACGGTGATCATTTCAGTATTCAATTATCTAAAGATTATTTAATATCTAATAAAAAAGCATTTCTTTTTGGAGCTCATCAGATTACCAAAAACTTTGATGACTTTAAGAATAGAATCTTTACTATTGCAACAAAGGATTATAAAAAACAAACCACTACTCAAGGAAACATAAAAATTACTGGTTTAAAAATAAACCACGCCGGAAAAAGGCACATTAACATAGAAAATGTAGGTTACATTATAACATTAAGTAAAAGGCGAATACTTCACGTTGGTGACACAAACTGGATGAGAGAAATCAATTTATTCGATCAGTTGCAATTACAAAACGAAAATATTAATATCGCTGTTCTCCCCTATTGGATGCTTATGGATGATAATGCAGAAGCTTTAATTAAAAAGCACATTAACCCCAAGCAAATAGTTGCAACTCATATTTCTCCTAGAATAAAGGAAAAAGAATTACAATCTTTAAAAAACCGCTATCCGGCGGTTCATTTTTTAACAAAGCTCGAAGAACAAATACAACTATAAATCACTCACACAATACACAATGAAAAAATATATTTTTCTACTATTTTTAAGTATTACTACTATAATTTCTGCTCAGGAATTCTCTATGGATCTTATTAAAGATCTTACACCACGTAATATTGGACCGGGAGGAATGAGTGGCCGTGTAACATCAATTGATGTTGTCACTGCCAATCCTGATATCATATATGTGGGAACCGCTTCAGGAGGATTATGGAAATCTACTTCTGGTGGAATTAAATGGCATCCTATTTTTGATAAAGAAGTTACAGCTTCTATTGGTGCAGTGGCGATCCAACAATCTAATCCTTCCGTAATCTGGGTGGGAACGGGAGAAGGAAACCCCAGAAATAGCCTTAATGGAGGGTATGGTATATATAAATCCCTGGATGGTGGAAAAAACTGGAAATTAATGGGACTAGAAAAAACCCGTCATATCCATAGAGTCATCATTGATCCTACTAATCCTAACATTGTTTATGTTGCTGCTATTGGTTCTCCATGGGGAGAGCATCCAGAACGAGGAATTTTTAAAACAACTGATGGTGGAAAAACGTGGAATAAGATATTATTTACCAACAATAAAACCGGGGCTGCAGATTTGATTATGGATCCTACTAACCCTAATAAATTAATTGCGGCAATGTGGGAACATAAAAGAGACCCTTGGTTCTTTAAATCTGGTGGTAAAGGTTCCGGACTCTATGTAACTCATGATGGTGGAAAAATTTGGGAAGAACGTACAGATAAAGATGGATTACCAAAAGGAGACTTAGGTAGAATTGGTATTGCCATTGCACATAACAAACCTAATATTATATATGCCTTAGTCGAAGCTAAAAAAAATGCATTATACAAATCTATTGATGGCGGTTTTACATGGAAAAAAATAAATGATAAAAATGATATCGGTAATCGTCCTTTTTATTATTCTGAAATTTATGTAGACCCGCAGAACGAGAATAGAGTATATTCTATCTTCACCTATGTAAATGTTTCTGAAGATGGCGGAAAGAATTTCACACAATTAATGCCAGCTTACGGAGTAGATAATGGTGTACATCCAGATCATCACGCGTGGTGGATCCACCCTGAAGACGGTAATTTTATGATCGATGGTAATGATGGAGGGCTTAATATTACTAAAGACGGTGGAAAAACCTGGCGTTTTATTGGTAACCTACCCGTAGCGCAGTTTTATCATATTAATGTAGATAATGAATATCCGTACAATGTATATGGAGGTATGCAGGATAATGGTAGCTGGCGTGGACCAGCCTATGTATGGAAAGCGCAAGGAATCAGAAACTCATATTGGCAGGAGATTTCTTTTGGTGATGGTTTTGATGTAGTACCCGATAAAGATGATTCGCAGTATGGATGGTCCATGAGTCAGCAGGGATATGTAAGTCGTTATGATTGGATGACCGGCAATAATTATACTGTAAGACCAACACATCCTGACCCTAAAGTAAAACTTCGTTTTAACTGGAACGCAGCAATCAATATTGATCCTTTTGACAATAACACGCTGTACTTCGGAAGTCAATTTGTGCATAAAAGCACCGATAAAGGATTAACCTGGGAGATTATTTCTGAAGATCTAACCACCAATGATCCGGAAAAATTAAAGCAGTCAGAAAGCGGTGGCCTCACTATGGATGCTACCGGAGCTGAAAATCACTGCACAATTTTGGTTATTGAACCTTCTCCATTAGAACAAAATATGCTTTGGGCAAGTACAGACGATGGTCAAGTACATATTACTCAAAACGGAGGCACCAACTGGACAAATGTGTCAAAAAATATAAAAGAACTCCCTACAGGAAGTTGGATTGTACAAATCAAGGCCTCTAATAAAAACAAAGGAGAAGCACTCCTGGTAGCCAATGACTATCGAAGATTCAACTATACTCCTTATGTGTTTAGAACTACAGATTATGGTAAAACCTGGAACCGTATTGTAGATGGTAATGATGTTAAAAGCTATGTGCTATCTATTGTAGAAGACCCAATAGAAAAAAACCTGTTGTTTCTGGGCACAGATGATGGGTTATATATTTCATTAAATGCTGGAGGAAGTTGGATAAAATGGACTAAGGGCTTCCCCACCGTTTCTGTTAAGGATTTGGTGATACAACCCCGAGAACACGACCTGGTGATCGGAACCTTTGGTAGGGCAGCTTGGGTATTAGATGATATAAGGCCATTGCGCGCCCTGGCAAAAAATAAAAATATCCTAAGTCAAAAACTACAAGTTTTTGATCCTCCAATAGCATATCTGGCGGCATATCAACAACCTACAGGAAGTCGTTTTGGTGGCGATGCTTTATACAATGGCGAGAATCGTGACTATGGGGCACTAATCTCTTATTATTTGCAGATAGAAGAAAAGAAAGAAGAAACACCAAAAGATGAATCTGAAGAAAATGGTGAAGATGATGAAAAAGAGGAAGCAAAAGTAAAGTGGGATTCAATTCATCTCAAAGTGTATCAAGGAGACAAATTGATAAGAACCCTAAAACAAAAGACACCAGATTCTACAGGGTTTCATAAAATGAAATGGTTCCTAAACGAAAAAGGGGCAGATAGACCTGCTAGAAAAATCGAGAAACAAGATAAAGAACCGGGCGGTGTCACCGTGAAACCAGGAACATATAAATTAGTCATTACATACGGTGATCATACTTCAGAAACTTCGATTCAAGTAAAAAGTGACCCTAGGTTGCAGGTTTCCCAACAAAACATCAATGAAACCTATGATGCGTCAAAAAAAATAGAACGCATGCAACAAACTGCCGCAGATGCTGTAAAACAATTGGTAGAAAGTAAAGAAGTTGCGACTAAATATCAGAAAGAGCTTAAAAAATTAGATAAGAAAAAGTTCAAAGATCAGATCAAAAACTCTAAAAACATTACCAAAAAAATTGATAGTGTTGTTGCTTTATATATTGGTAAAGAAGATAAACGACAAGGTATCACTCGCAACCCGGAAGTAAATGTGATACAACGCTTAGATATTGCGAACCGATATGTAAGCAGCCGTCAAGAAGGATTGACCAAGACAGAAAACACTCTGATCCAGCAAGCTAAAGATGCATTACAAGATGCATTAAGTAAGACTAATGAATTCTTTACTAAAGATTGGAATCCTTATCGGGAAGAAATCGAGAAACTAGAGACCTCTCCATTTAAAGAAACCAAACAATTCCACCTGAAGTAATAGTAGTATCATTATGGATTTACAAAAAAACAAAGAAAATGCAATTGCATTTTATAAGACTGCCTATGAAGGAAATCCAAAAAAAGCGGTAGAGTTATATGTAGGAGATCAATATATACAACATAATCCGGATGTTGCTGATGGTAAACAGGGGTTTATCTATTATTTTGATAAGATGCAAAAAGAATATCCCGACAAGTCCATAACTTTTGTAAGATGTATTGCGGAGGATAATCTTGTAGCACTACATACCCATCAGGTATGGCCAGGTAATGATGAATATGTTACCATGGATTTTTTTCTGTTTAATGAACAAGGAAAAATTATAGAACATTGGGACGCTATTCAACAAATACCAGAAAAGTCAGCTCATAACAATGGAATGTTCTAATTATTTTTTAACCGCAAAAAATCATCTAAACAATTTATTTAGAATACATTACTTTAAATTTTTAAATATATGAAATTCAATTCTTCTATTTTAACCCTTCAACTTCTAACCATCATAACCTTATGTAGTATTCAGTATACTTTTTCTCAAGAAACCGGAGAAGATAAATGGGGCGCTTGGTATATGTATTTTGGTACAAATAGAGTAAGTGATAAATTAAGTATACATACAGAAGCCCAATTTCGTTTTTATGAAGTTACTTCTACTTTTAATCAGTTACTTCTGAGAACCGGGTTAAATTATCATATTAATGATAATGCTATAGCCACTATTGGATATGGATATATCAATACCGATGGGTCATTTGAGGATATTGAAGGAGAAGAAAATTCTGATGAACATCGAATTTTTGAGCAGTTTATTCTAAAAAATGAAGTTGGCAAATTTAAGTTTGAGCATCGTTATCGATTAGAGCAACGATTTATCAGTACACAATTAGATGACTTTACAGAACATCGAGCCCGATATAGGTTACAACTCACCTACCCCATTGATGAACGGTGGTTTCTTAATGTCTATGACGAAGTTTTTATTAATCTACAGGAGCCTATTTTTGGTCAGAACCGTTTATATGGAGCCTTAGGATATCATATAAAATCTAACTTCAGCATTCAACTTGGATACCTTAAGAATCATTTTACAGGAATAAATTTTGACCGATTACAGTTAGGAGTTTTCTTTAATACCGACTTTAGAAAAGATAAATAACATCAAAATCCTTCTTTTGACTAAAAAAGGATATAATATACAAATCATGAGCTTGAATAAAACAGATAATCCTGCGCTTCTTTTGGTAGATATCCAAAAAGGAATAGATCATCCCGGATATTATGGTACAGAACGTAATAATCCACAAGCAGAAGATAATATAGAAACCCTTCTAAAATTCTGGAGAACGAATCAGCTTCCTGTTTTTCATATCAAGCACTGCTCTACTAATCCTGATTCTCCATTATTTCCCGGAAAATCAGGAAATGATTTTAAAGATTTTATCTTACCCAAAGATGGTGAACCAATAATCAAAAAAAATGTCAATAGTGCTTTTATCGGCACAGATCTTAGAGAGCAGCTACGGCACCTAGATATTAATACCGTAGTCATTGTAGGACTTACTACTGAGCATTGTGTTTCTACCACCACCAGAATGGCAGCTAACTATGATTTTAAGACATTTTTAATCGAAGATGCTGTAGCAGCATTTGATAAGATTGGAGCTAATGGAGATAAGTATAGTGCCCAATTAGTGCACGATATCGAGATCGCAAACCTAAAAGATGAATTCGCAACTGTTTTTAAAACTAATGACTTTATCAACTCTTTATAAACTAGTATTATGAGTCTATCCAAAGTTACTTTTACCAATAATGAAGGACAAACACTCTCAGGGCGTTTAGAACTTCCTGTTGATCAACATCCACATAACTTTGCGCTTTTTGCACATTGTTTTACGTGTAATAAAAACCTCGGTGCGGTTCGTAATATCAGTCGCGCACTAACCTCACAAGGGTTCGGAGTATTGCGATTTGATTTCACTGGGTTAGGAGAAAGCGAAGGAGATTTTGCTGACACCAATTTCTCTGGTAATGTAGAAGACCTGGTGGCCGCAGCAGATTTCCTCGCTACAGAATATCAAGCCCCATCGCTACTTATAGGACATTCTCTTGGAGGCGCAGCTGTAATATTTGCTGCAACAAAAATTGATACAATAAAAGCAGTAGCTACTATAGGAGCTCCATCGAATCCAAAACACGTGCAGCATTTACTAAAAAGTGGATTGGATGAAATCAAAGCTAATGGAAAAGCAGTAGTAAACCTTAGTGGTAGAGACTTTACTATAAAGAAACAGTTTCTAGACGATCTGGAAACCAAATCCTTACCGGAAGTGGCCAAAAATCTAAACAAAGCACTCTTAGTCATGCACTCACCACAAGACACTACTGTAGGGATCAAAAATGCAGAAGAGATTTATCTGGCTGCCAGACATCCTAAAAGTTTTGTTACCCTGGATGGAGCTGATCATTTATTAATGCAAAAAGAAGATTCTATATATGCCGGCAAAGTAATTGCGGGGTGGTCATCAAGATATATTAATATGCCCGAAACCCCTAAACTAAAAAGTGATCATCACGTAGTTGCTAGCTTAGATAACACACCTGGTTTTACTACCCAAATGAAAGTAGGAGATCACTACATGGTAGCCGATGAGCCAGAAGAATTAGGTGGCAACAACTATGGCCCTACCCCTTATGAATTGGTCTCTGCAGGGCTATCTGCCTGCACAGCAATGACTATAAAAATGTACGTTGCACGTAAAGGTTGGGATCTACAACAGGTAGAAGTGCATACCAGTTATGACAGAAAACACAAAGAAGACTGTGAGGCTTGTGAAGATGACCCCAATGCAAAAATTGATACTTTTAACAGAGAAATCAAACTAGAAGGCGATCTGGATGAAAAACAAATTGCACGAATATTACAAATCGCAGATAAATGTCCTGTACATAGAACCCTACATAGCGAAACACAAGTGATTACCAAATTGGTGTAAGATTACCCCTCTTACTGGTTAAGAATAAAAAAGGTTTTGATGAAGTGGCTATAAACAATTTATAATCGATCAAAAATCCATTAGATTTGTAGGTATAATTACATGGAATATAAAGGACATATGTCCTTTATTCCATTGTTGTAAAACATATGAAAATAACCCTGATAGACAAAAACTACATATTTAACCATAGAATTGTTAAATTCATTGGTTTGCTTGCAATACTTTACTTTTTCTTTCTTTTAAGAATGACATCATCCATTAGAACTGATGATTCATTTGAAAAATATCAGGATTTAATCGGAATAATATCAAGCTCTATATTTCTAATTTTAATATTTCTTTGGTTTTTAAACGGTTTTATGTATTCGAGAATTGGTTGTTTGATTTTAGAATTTGACAAAATATTAATTCAAAAGAATGGTTGGAATAAAACACTTGAATTGAAAAATTATAAGAAAATAAAGGTTACACAATTTAGAGGGAAAGAATATGCTATAAAATTGGATAATTCTATTTACCATATTGAGTTAAATAACTCTGAATTAAAATCCTTAAAAAGTTTGAAAACAATAATTCCATTAGATTTCCCAAAGATGTCCATTATTGATAGAATTAAATATAGCATTCGCAAATTTTCAAAAAAGAATAGAGCCTTTATTGATGACGTAAATCGTTCATAAAAAACGTTTTACAACATTATATATGAAATCAGGGCAAAGTTAGTGTTTAATAGAAAGGTCATTTCCTTTTTGCGTTAGCGCTAGATTTTTATAAGTTTAAAAAGAAATAAAAATGCGCAGATAGATCAATTGGTTCAGGTATGTTTACCTTGCTCCGATTCATATATTTAGCGTTACCACCAATTATGAAATACCTTTTTCTAACAATCCTATTTTTTTTTGGTATTAACATCCTTTTGGGGCAGACCAAAACTGCAAAGGAATTGGTGGAAGAACTAGCGGACAAAAACCTATTAATGGAGGAATTGACCAATTATGCGAAAAATAATATAAATAATAATAAAGAGCGTGCACGATTCTTCTATTATTGGATTAGTAAAAACATCCAATATGATTATGAAATGTTGGACAGACTTAAAAAAGAAAGTTGGACCAATGAGGACAGCAACCATAATGCAAATCCTTTTCTGGTATTTGAAAAAAGGAGTGCAGTATGTGGAGGATATTCTGTATTATACAAATGGTTTATGGACAAAATGGAGATTGAAAATGAAATAATTCTTGGACATATTAGACATATAACAAATCAAACAGTAGAACCAGATTTAGATACAGGTTTTGGTCATGCTTGGAATGCTTTAAGAATAAACGATTCATGGTTAATAGTTGATTCGACTTGGGCGAAACAATTTGAAACTAATGTCCCTGATTTCTATTTTGATATTAGTCCAGAAAATGCAATTATCACTCACTATCCCTCCGAAAATAAATGGCAATTGTTAGAAAAACCTATGTCATTAGAAGAGTTTAATAACTCTCAATATATTGACCCTTTGTATTTTTTGACTGGATTCACCGAAAAACCAAGCTTAAAACAGGATGAAAAATTTTATTATTTCGTTTATAAAAATAATCCAAATAGAAACTGGCTTGTGAGATTAGGCTTTGGAACTGACAGTATTAATTATGAACCAGTTCCCGGAATAGATGTTATTGAACAAGATGGTTATACATACTATAGGTTTGACAAAAAACACATATCTGAAAAGGCTGCCTTTAAAGTGGATTTGAATAATTTCAACGAAAAAGAGCAGACCTTTACCCTTTATGAGAACATAATATTATTCAAAATATAAAATAACTGGTGGTAACATTATATGAAATCAGAGCAATTTAGCGATAGACCAAAAGGTCATTTCCTTTTTACGAAAGCGCTAGATTTTTATAAATTAAGCAAGAAATAAAAATGCGCAGATATATCGATTGGTTCTGGCTTACTTGCCTTGCTCCAATTCATATATTTGGCGTTATGCATAAGTCAAAATCATCAAAACACATATGATAAGCAAATCGCAGTACTTAAGAGAGAGAAAAACTGAAGTAATTGAAATTATACAATTTTTTCTTTCTAAGTCACTTAATCCTGAATTGCACAAAAGTATAGTTTCATTTTTCACGAAAAAAGGAGAGCAAAAATTGGCTCATAGAATAGGAATGGGTTTGTTTTCTTCAATGGATTTTGGAGAATACCAAGGAGGTGCAGAATTTCTTTTAGTCAATCACGTATTGAATATATTGGTTGACAATTCTCTTATTACCAAAATGGACATGCTTTTTCCTAATGAGAATCTCTATCAGGCAAATACAGCAGTCGCAAAAGCCGCCAATGAATTCGGAGCAATAGAAAACCTTGTTTTTGGTTTTGAACATATCGCAAATAGATACAGTAATTCCGTATTCAAAATTGAAAATACAGCTTCAAATGACGATAAGGACATAGGAACTGGGTTCTTAACCTCAGTATATGGAAGACAGTTAATTATTACGAATAATCATGTTGTCTCGAATTTTAAGAAAATTAGATTATTTACCAAAAACGATATGGAGTTAGAATTCAAGGTTTCTGTTTTGAATGAGGAATTGGATATAGCAATTCTTGAGCTTAAAACTCCAATTAGTTCAGACAATTTAAATTTCAACGAGGTGCCAAACTTGCTTTCGGATATAATAACGATTGGATATCCGTCTATTCCAATGGCCAAAGAGGCGTATCAAGTTTGCCATAGGGGAGAAATAAACTCACATATTGAAGATTATAGAGGAAATAATCTCTTCTTGATTTCGGCAAAAACATCCACTGGAAATAGTGGTTCTCCTATAATTGATGAAAGAGGTTTGGTTTTAGGTATACTTACAAGGGAACTTTATGAAAAAGATGCTCTTCTTTCAAAAGGGAAACTACCCTACTATGCTGTAATACCATCGAACGTAATATTAAAAATTATTAAGGAGGCCTATGCATAACACAGTGTATAGCCCATTGCGGCTAATTTCCTTAAACGTAATTGATCGCAATTTGCTATCTTTCGGTTATGGCGGAAAATCATAGCTGATTTTCCGCAACAAGCCATATACAAACCGTTATGGGCAAGTTAAACACCATACAATTATCAGAATGAATTACAGAGAATTTGCAGATAAAATAATCGAACTGAAAAATACTGATTTGGAATTTCGTGAAAAACTAATTGAAAGTGGAAAACTTGATGAAGGCTACAATAAAGAAATGGCTGAAATTCACAACAGAAATGCAAAAACTCTAAATGAAATAATAAACAAAATAGGTTATCCGACAGTTGACAAAGTTGGTAAAGAAGCAAGTGAAGCAACTTGGTTAATAATACAACATTCTATCGGACAACCTAACTTTATGAAAAAGTGTGTAAAACTATTAGAAATTGCTGTTCATCAAAATAAAGCCAATTCAAAAAATTTAGCGTACTTGACTGACCGTATAGCAGTTTTTGAGAATAAACCACAACTTTATGGAACTCAATTTGATTGGGATGAAAGCGGAGAATTGAGCCCTAATATTTTTGATGACTTGAAAAAAGTGAATCAAAGACGAAAATCCATTGGACTTAATTCAATTGAAGAACAAACTAAAATTATAAGAAAACAAGCTAAAAATAATGAACAATCGCCACCGACAGACTTAAAAAAAAGAAAACAGGAAATTGAGGAATGGAAAAAAACTGTTGGTTGGACAGAATAAAACCAGCCCATAACAACGTATCCTATGAAAAGCTCCAGTCCAGTTCTCTAAAGATAATTAATATGGATTTTGATGCTTAATCGGAAGTTTAAAGTTTTAATCCAAGCCTGCCAAATCTTTTGATTTGGCTTTAAAATGAAAAGATAAAACAAAATAAAAAGTTTTGGCTAAGTCCTTAATCGAAAGGTCAGTTTGTTTTAATCCCGTACTAACCATAGTCGAGATGTTGTGGCACATATTGACTCGTCCTGAATAAAGGCTACATAATTCTAAACAGTTATGTATAAAAATGATAGAGTACTTAGACGTTACAGCGAATTGGAGAAATAAGGAATATCTTAATTTACCTGTAGAACAGTTCATAGAAACAATTGACAAAGCAATAAATTTAGGATTTTCGTTAGCGTGGGATGGAGATATTGGGCCTGATGGTGGCTTTAAAGATAATGGCTACGTCACTTTGAAGGGTGAATATGAAACACTTGCTAAAATAACTCAAAAAGAACGCCAAAGTGCATTCAACCGCCAGACAACACAAGATGAGTACAATATGCATTTAGTTGGTGTAACATACGATAGCAGCGGTGAGAAGTTTTATATACTTAAAAACACTTGGGGAAGTAACCGGGGAATAGATGAACTATGGTACTTATCAGAAAATTATTTTAGGCTGAGAACTATTTCGGTCACGGTTCACAGAGATGGTATTTATGGACCGAAAACAATTACAAATTAGAAAATAGTCTTTAATTTTTTTAAAAGAGTTTAATATATTATGACGAAAGCAATCAGCAAAAATAAAACTATAATCGTTTTCATACTCACAATTTTATTAGGTTATGTATTGTTTATTATTCCAGATATATTCTTTGGCGTTACCAAAATAAATGGTGGGAAGATTGGAATAAATTTACTATGGATGGCTTTATTTCAATTTTTCTCAATTACAGCCTTGCTTTATGCTTCACTAAAAATCTTAAAAAAGAACTTTAGTTATATAGGTCTAAAGTTTGTTAACATAAAAAAGGATATCCTATTAGGTCTTGTATTTGGAGCGTTATGGACTATGCTTCAATTTTTACTCATAATACCAAATACAGGCGGAATAAACCGACCAGACATTAATGGAATGTTGGGAATGTATGATGGTAGTTTAACAGGGACCCTTTCGTTTATTGCATTGGGAGTAATTGGTGGTGGAGTTACAGAAGAACTTTTTAATAGAGGATACTTCATTAGTGTGCTTAAAGATGTCTTTAAAAACCCAAAAGTAGGATTATGGTTTTCTGCAATTTTATCTATTATGATATTTTCAATCGGTCATATGCCAGTTACATTAATGGATTGGTTTGATATATTAATTCCGACTATTATGTACACTTTATTATTCTTAATAACCCAACGGTTGACAGCTTCAATAGTAGCTCACGGAATTTACAATTTGACTGCAATTATTTTAACTTATTACATTTACTATAATTAAAAAACGTGTCAACGTGTATAACTCATTGTTAGTAAAGACTTACTTACAAAAATCCTCGTGGATTTTCTATTCGGTTTGTATTTGCTAATTTAGTTGTTCAAACACGTAACGGAATCATACACGAACACGTTATCTCTTATTAAAAAATTAAAAGACCTGAAAGTAATATTAGAAAATAGAGCAAAAGCATTTATTATTGATTATCTGATTATGGCAGTAATCGGATTTATAATTTTCTCACTAACTTCTGATTTGTTCATTTCAATGATGATTGTTTATCCAATTACAATGAATAAAGATTTTCTAAATGGAAAGAGTATTGGTAAACGAATGTTCGGAATTCAAGTACAGAATCTGACTGATCAAAAAGCGGATGAATGGAAAAGCTCGTTACGGAATTTTTTACCAATTATACCAATCGATTTGATTTTCACACTTGTTAGTCCAACACAAAGAATCGGAGATAGAATTGCGGACACAAAAATCGGAATCGAGACTGAACAAAATTTAAAAACTATTGGTTCGGAATTAAAAAATTATAAGGTAAATAAAGAGTTAGTTTTCGAATTAATATTCGGAATTATCAATATTTATGGACTTTTATGGCTTTATGGATTCTTATTTACAAATATAATGATAGGATAAAGATATATAACCCATTGCATCAGAACTCTTTACTTCGGAAAGCTCAGCATAAGTAACGGAATTCATTGCAGAGTTACTACCTTGGCGACTTATGGGAATATTTCCGTTGGAAAATTCCGCAACAAGCCATACACAGAACGTTACAGCACATATGATAAAAAAAGAAATATTTCCATTACTGATTTGTATACTTCTCCTACTCTACTCAATTGGAATTACACTTTTGACGGATTATATACTGAATTACAAACATTATATTGGATTAGTGTTAATTGGAGTTTCGACAATACTCTACTTTAAGAATAAAAAACTTTTTGTTTATGTATTCGGATTAACATTGATACTAGGAATTATAAGTATAATCGATATTTATTATTGGAGTATTGCATTCAACATTGGACCTATTAATTTCAATCCAATATTTTTGGCTTTATTAATTACATTCCTTGTTTTAAATAAAAAACAACTAAACGAAATGTTTCCTGAAAAAAAGTTGACGGAACAAGATTTGACGGATAAAAATCTAGAAACGAAAAAGCTAATTGAGGTTTATCAACGAAAGTTCCAATCAAAACCTGAATCGGAATTGAAACGTATTGCGGATGAAAATAGTGGTTATGTAAACGAAGCAAAAAACGCAGCACAACGTATTTTAAAAACAAAAAACGTGCTGTAACATTATATATGAAATCAGAGCAATTTAGCGCTAGATCAAAAGGTCATTTCCTTTTTGCAATGGCGCTAGATTTTTATAAATTAAACCTACCTACCTTGCGGATGGCAGGCAGGCAAGAAATAAAAATGCGCAGATAAATCAATTGGTTAAGGCTTGTTTGCCTTGCTCCGATTCATATATTTGGCGTTACTATTAACTTAAAAAATGAGCAAGCTGAATATCTCAAAATCTGAAAAAATAAAAATATTCTTAAATGAATATTACTTTGGTTATGGAATTTTCTATTCTATTTTAAGAATTGTATGTGGGCCTCTTATATTATTAATGGGATTAAATCAATACTTTGACGAGAGTGCTAAATTCGGAACCAATTACTCTGGAATTTTTATAATTTTTGGAATTTATTATATTCTGAGACCTTTAATCACAATTTTAACTAAGAATTCGTGGTTCGAAAACTTTGATCTTGATTATTCCATAGAACCTGAAAAAATAATTATCAAATCTGACAAAAGTAAATCGGAATTAGACTACTCAGAACTGGATAAAATTCTAAAAAGAAAATCATATTTTGCTTTAAAAACTAAATCCAAACAAGGAATTTATTTACCGATTAAAAGCTTGAACCAAGCCGAAGTTAAAATTCTGGACGGACTAAAACACTAATGGTAACATTATATATAAAATCAGAGCAATTTAGTGCTAGATCGAAAGGCCATTTCCTTTTTGCAGTGGCGCTAGATTTTTATAAATTAAACCTACCTACCTGGCGGATGGCAGGCAGGCAAGAAATAAAAATGGGCAGATAAATAGATTGGTTTAAGCTTGCTTGCCTTGCTCCGATTCAGATATTTCGCATTAGCAACAAGCAAAACACACGATGCAAGATTACATTGATTTAGCAGAAAAAAATGGAGTCACTTTATTGAGTAAAGGGATCTGTCAGTTTTGCGGTGCAAATACAAAACGTGGAATTCACGAATGCTTAGAAATTTTCAATCTTGGATTTCAAAAAATTGATTTTTCAAATATTGAAAATCACATATATAGATTTCTGATTGTTGATGCACATACATTACAACATCCAGAAATTCACGGTAGGTGGAATAATCATTTTCACCTGTCAAGGCTTCATTTGATTTTTGAATACGGCATAAAATGGACTTATGAACTTTCACCAAAACTTAGTGAATATCTAAATAAATACAAAGTTCATAAACAGAATGAGTATCTGGACCCTCCTGAAATACTTAAAAGAGGAAATATTACAACGACAGATATTAAAGATAAATCAACTAACGAAACTGAATGTAAAGATTTGATAAAAAAGTGGGCATTAGATGTATATTGTAAATGGAGTAATTCTCATAATGTAGTAGATGAAATTGCTAAAGAATTTTTAAATCGGAAATAGAAAAGCAAGTTGCTAATACCGTATATAGCAAATAGGGCGTTCTGTTATTCACGAAAGTTCAGTGCCATTTAAAAACACCGCCAAATCTTTTAATTTGGCTTTAAAATGAAAAGATAAAACAAAATAAAAAGTTTTGGCTAAGTTCTTAATCGGAAATTAATCGCTTTTTAATTCCCGTACTAACCATAGCCGAGACGTGGTATTACATTT
>NZ_JAGJEA010000019.1 GCF_018100805.1 Aquimarina sp. MMG016
AAAACACCTTTATAATTGAAAACTACAAAAAACGAGTATATTATAAAAATATACTCGCTTCTTAAAGTTCGATAAAAATTAGATTGAGATAAATATTATTATTCTATAGCTTAGGACAACGCTTGCAATTAGTTTTTCCTTTTTTCTTATACTTTTTGCAGCATTTTTTCTTTTTCGTTCCACAGGCAATCTCACAATTCATGCCTGCACAAGGGGAATATAAAGATGGTGTTTCCAAGCTTGTTTTTTATTTTAATTAAATCTAAATAAGGTGCAAAAATATAAAAAAAAGACTCCTAAAAAAGGAATCTTTGATTTTTATTTGTTAATTAACAGTTACTTAGACTATTATGGAGCTTGTTCACTAGCTTGAAAAGTATTAATATCTCTATCAAATAAATAATGTCCGGATTTATCGTCTCCTATAATTTTTAGTTTATCCAACAACGTACGTGCGGTAGCCTCTTCCTCCAACTGTTCAGCCACATACCATTGCATAAAATTATGCACATTATAATCTTTATGCTCCAAACATTGAAAAATCACATTATTAATCTGTGCTGTAACAAATTCTTCGCTTTCTAAAAATATTTCAAAAAGCTCCATTAATGATTTAAAATTATCTTTGGGTTTTTCTAAAGCAGGAATAACAGCTTTACCATTTCTTTCATTTATAAACTTAACCAGTTTGGTCATATGTACACGTTCTTCTTCAGACTGCGTATAAAAAAATTCTGCCACACCATTATATCCATTTATATCTGCCCAACAGGCCATGGATAGGTATTGTGCAGACGCCTTGGCTTCATATCTTATCTGATCATTTAGCGATTTTTCGATCTCTGGTATCATATATAGTCATAATTTTATTGTATAACTAAAATACACATTTTATTAAGTTTCACCCAGCATATAATAGTATTTTGACTAATTTAAAGTCATACTATTTTGGAAGAAGTATTATTAGAATTTAGATAAGAAACTAAGCAGCTTTTTCGAAAGCAATATAATTTATAAGTTTTCCTTTCTTATCGTGTATAGGAAAACCTTTAATCATACAGATATATGTTTCTTTATTCTTTCGATAATTGAGAATAGATACTTCAAATGGCTCCTGCGCTTTTACTGCTTCTCGAATTTTCAAGGAAGTCACAACACAAGTATCTTTACCTTGAAACATTTTCGGTGATTTACCTATTACTTCCTCTGGCATATACCCATTCATCTTTTCAATATTATGGGAAGCATATACAATCTCTAGTTTTGGGCTAGTAACTATAACCACAGATTTTTTCTCGACAAATTCGGTATAAAAATTATGATTAAAATCCCATTTTTTACTAATCTTTTTAAGATTTTCTATATCTTCTTTAAAACTAGTAAATGTAGAATAGTGCTCTCCGTAAAACTCCCAGGAAAGTAATGGTAATGAATGGTTCACTAATTGTTTATTCTTCTCCGACAACATTTGATCATAGCCCCTTAACTCTTTCATAGCTTACATATTTATTCAAATTTATATAATAAAACACAGTAGAAGCATTGAACAAAAGTTAATTCTTTGATTAAACAAAGGTTAATTATTAGGCTTATAATTTAACCTGAAGCGTTGTATACCAAGATATTGGAGCCGAAGGAATAATACCCGGACCTGGATATCCCGTAGCACGCTGTGTAAAATAGCTTTCATCTAATAGGTTATTGATCCCGGCTTCTAACTTAAATCTTTTGTATGAATAAGATACAGATAGATCTAGAATGGAATAAGAAGGAATCTTACCTAAAGTCCCTTCTTCTTTAGTTCCTGGCAATCCTCTATCAGCGTTAGTGACTTCAGTAAATTGTTCTGACAAGTGAGTGAATTGAACATTCCCCAAAAAGTTTTTATACCCAAACCCTATACCTGTTTTTAGATTTATCAAAGGAATAAATTCTACTTTATTACCTTCAATAGGCTCCTCTGATCTTGTATATTCTGAATCTGTCAAAGCTAAATTCACAAAGGTGTTCAATACATAATTAGTCTTGTCTGCAAAAAAGGTATTAGCTATGTTCCAATTGGCATAACTTTCTATACCATAAATTAACGCATCTCCAATATTTCCTCTCACTCTTCTTGCCCTATCATCAAATACTTCTCCTATTCTATCTTTATACCTTAGGCCAAAAACACTTAAATCATAAGTCAAAGCATTATTTACTCTCCCTCTTAATCCTAAGTCTGCCGTATATCCTTCTTCATCAGAAATATCCGGGCGAATCACAAAAGTAGGATTGATAATCCGTATATCATTAAAGGTAACTGATCTATAATTCTGAGAAATATTTGTATAAACTTCAAGACCTTTATTTGATTTATAGCTTGCTCCTAAACCAAAAAGGAAGAAAGACCTTTCAAATACTCTATTATCAGTCTCAATCCCTAAAAATTCTGCATTTTGTGCATTATCAATAAAAAAGTTAGCAAATTCTCCTTTGGTTTCTGTTTTTATATACTCAAAACGAAATCCTGGTGTTACCGAAAATTTTTCTGAAAATTTAAATATATTCTCTCCAAAAACCGATGCATTTAAATTAGGAAAATCAAAACTCGATTGGTTCACATAATCAGGAAAAGCCTCACCTTGTAAGTCAAAATTAGCATCGGTTCCTATACTTCCCGCTCCCTGCAATGCATCATTTTTTGCCTGGTAGTATTTAGAACCTATCAAAAACACTGATTCTTGTCCCATCAGATTATAACGGCTAAGTAATCTTGCTTCTGCTCCCCAATTCAAAAAATTTCCAACGATAAGATCTCTAGGGGTAACAAAATTACCTTCGGTATCTACTTCATCATTAACAGTAATTGGATTACTATTTAAATCTGTTGGTACCCCTCTAAAACCTAAAGCACTTCTTGAAGCATCTAAACCAAAAAAGTTAAGACTAAAATCAGTTTTTTTAGAAAATTGATGTTCTAGTTTTAAGGAAAATAACTTCCAATCTACTTTAAACCAGTTTCTAGTTCGTCGACTAAAATCAGGATTTTCCTCAAACTCTGTGTCTGTTAACCCTCCTGGTTGTTTGGCTAAATAATTAAGATATGTAAACTCTCCTGTAAGTTTAGTTTTATCAGATAATTGATATCCTAAATGCGTATAAATGTTCTTGGAATCAAAATTAGAGTTAGGTCTAAAACCATCTCCTTGCTTATAATTGAAATACGTATAATAACTAAACTTCCCAACAGTACCACTTATACTGTTAAAACTAGTAAACAAATTAAATGACCCAATAGATTGACGAGAGACCAGTTCGATCTTTTTATCAGGGTTAGGTTGTTTCATCTTAAAATTAATCAACCCTCCAAATTGAGTCCCATACTGTAACGAAGCCGCACCACGCACTACTTGTATTTCGCTCAAAGCCTCTGCAGGAGGTGTGTAATAACTTTCGGGATAACCCAACACATCTGCACTTATATCATAACCATTTTGGCGGGTATTAAAGTTAGCAGTTCTATTAGGATCTAGGCCTCTACCTCCAATATTAAGCTGTAACCCACCTACACTATTTTCATAAATGTTTAATCCAGCTACCTGGGCATAGATTTGTCGCGCATTGTTCGACGCTAAGTTACCCAGTGCATTCTCGAGCAAAACTACTTCACTTTTCTTACCTGCATAAATTGCTGTTCCTTCTACAGGTTTTAACTGCTTTAGTTCAAAAACCTTGGCTTTTCTTTGCGTAATAAGTACTTCTGAAAGTTCCTCTCCTAATGGATTAAGTTTAAAATCAACTTTGGTATCACCATTGACCTCAACTCGTTTTTCCAGAATATCAAAATCGTAATTAAATATTGTAACTAAATACTCTCCATTCTGAACATCAAAAAATTCAAAACTTCCATCCGATTTAGTTATAGTCTGTTCTCCTGTATTTTGGTTATAAATTTCAGCTTTATCTATGGGCTGATTGTTTTGATCGGTTACCGTTCCAGTAAATTTATATTGTCCTGAAACGGAACTGATAATAAATAATGCACACAATAATATCCTATAATCCCTTAATTTCATCCTTAAATGGAATAATCCACGTTTTATGTTTAAATGACTCTTTTTGTTTTCCCAAATCCACTTCTGGATCAATATATTGGCTGCTCAACCTACCATTAAGCGAAACATAACTTTCTACAAAAACCTGAACATCTTGATGTCCTTGTCCTTGAAAATGTTCTTTTAAATGGTGAGAATATTGTAAAATAAAATCCGGTTGTATCGCCATTTGTTTTTGCTGAAAAGAGGTGAGAAAATCATCATTATCCACATAAAACCTCTTTCCGGTTGTACCCTCAACAATTTTAAAATTGGCATATCCCGCCTTTTCTACAAGCATAACTCGCCAGGAAAAGCGATATCCCTCTTCTGTCCAAAACAGTTCTCCAGGATACACCAAATAACGAAACGGCAAAAGTAATTGAATTGTAAAAAACAAGGCTAATGTGGTAAGTATAATTTTGCCTCGTCTTGGTACATAAAAGAAAACCTTTTTTGTATCGAAAGTATTTTTTTTGATTCTAAAGGTTTTGGATATTACAGCCAGTATTCTGTGATGAATTTTCGCATCAAAAAATATTAGCGTACTTATAATCATAATGTACGGAAACATTCCTATTGGAAAAAGTACACGAGTCAGTACATGGAATGCAACCACCAAAACAAAAGCCAGAACTCGAGTTTTACGATATAATAATAAAAAAGGAATCGTTAGATCATATAATGCTCCAAAATAACTAAATGAATAATGTATCCATTCCTGTTGCATCAAATCTCCTAATACAGGAATATCATATTTTGATGGTAACCAAATTTTAAGTGGCATCGCCTTTATCAACCAATCAGAATTTAGTTTAGCTAATCCTGCATAGAAATATACAATACCTAATAACAGTTTAACTGAATCTATAGTCCATTTAGGAATAAACTGATATGAAACTCCTTTTTGCTTAGCATCTACAGAAAAATATGCATTAGCAGGTAAAAAAATCATCAAGAAACTCAAAATACTTATAAAATAATAATGATTAAGATATGTGGTCTTATCCATTAATTCTATATAAGTAAAGCTCAAAAAGAAAGTAATGATTGCTATTCTATATTTATACCCTAAAGCAACAAATATTGCTGAGACTCCACAAAGAACAAAAATCAAATACGTATAATTACCCAAGGGTTTTACAAATTCGAAACCGTAATAAGAGAAGAAATACTTAGGCTGAATGTATAATTTATCAATCCATCCATTACTCCAAAATCGAATAATACTGATTAACATCATCAACCCAAAAAAAATACGAAAGACTGCAAGTGGTGCAGCCTCCGTATTCTTTTTCAAATATTCATTACTAAAACTCATGCGATAGCTTAATCTCCATCTGCATCAACAAAATCAACTCTTACCGACATAGAAGAAAGCATGTCTACTTTCATAAACACCACATTCTTTTGCAACACATTATACGTTTCAGTCATAAGAACATTATTGGTACGAACTTGATTAGAGAAATTATCATTAAGACCTGAAGCGGTAGTTCTGGAAACATTAAATTGATTATTAATCAAAGTAGCAATATCTTTTCCACCTCTAAGAGTAACTAAGTAATCTAAATATGTTTTAAAACTTTCTCCATTTTCATTACTGCTAAAATGCTTTCCATTAAAAAAGTTTTGCATTGCATCAAGATTAGCATTAAATAAAGTCTTTGACAAATCCCCTTTATAAAAAGCCTCCACTTTTTCACTAGCTGTATTACCTGTAAATACACCAGCAGGAATTCCTACTTTTCCAGCTCTTAGATGTTTTTCATAATGAAAAATATAATCGTTAACGAGTTTATCCAAAGAACTTGTAGCAGAAGACCCACTGTTATTTACAAATGTATCTCTATATCCATTTATCCAGTCTAATACTACTTCTTTAGTAAGATCATCCATACGTGTAGTAAGGTCAGTTAAATAAGTTATATAATTAGAAGCATTAGTATTAGTAGTATAAAATGTAACAATCTCGGCGTCAGTATCAGCTAAACCATTTAATAGATAGTCTAAAGCACCAAAACCTTGCTCATCTTGTTTAGAAACTGCACTTAAATCATATGATCCCGAGTTTATGTTAGCATCTATAGCAACAGAAGAAACAGGATATACATTCATAAAGTTTCTATAAGAAAACTCTTCTGCTTTACCTATCTCAAACATACCAACAGATTGCCAAGAGATATATGCTTTTGACCAAGCTGAACGTAACGAGATTAGGTTAGCCTCATTAGGTGTAGTGATAAATTTAGAAGCCTCAGAAGTTAAATCCGACATATCCATAGAAAAACCTTGATAAGAAGGAATTATAATATTATCGGCTAAATTTTCTAACATTGCTTTTCTATCAAAATTATCTGCTGCAACAACTCCACTATCATCACCCGAAGTGCAGGCAACAAGGATAAGTAACATTATAAAAAGTGATACTACTAACTTCTTCATCTTATTTTTATTTATTCTTAATAAAGCTGTGCAAATGTAAAAAAAGAGGTTGAAAACATATAACTTTCGACCTCTTTTTTTATCATTTTATATATTGTTCAATCTTTTAACTTCCTGCCTGAATTATCGTGAAATCAAATTTATCAGCAATACTCTGGGAAATCGCCTGTAGTGTTTCAGGAGTTACATCCCAAAGTCCATTAGCACCTCCCATTAGATCATCTAATAAACCTTGAACTTCGGTTCTAGTAAAGTATGGTGCATTTGTATTTGGATTTCTAGTGAATTGAAGGCTGTAAATAAACCCATATCCCTCTGATAAATCGTGGAAAGCGGCTGCATAATCCACAGTAGAAGCTTCTATACCTGTTTTACCCTGTTGTAAATAATAGACAGCTCTAATTGCTATTATTTCAGAAATCTTAGCACGTATAATTGCAGCTTGCTCATCCCTAACTGTATAGTTTTTTGCAACGATAGCAGCTCTTCCTAATTTAAAAGCATTGTATATTTCTGCTGCTATTCCCTGAAAATCAGTATCATTTTCTACTCTTCCTATATATTTATTAAGAAAACTATCATCGTTACCTATAGTTGTATTCGGTGTTTCTGGATTTGTAGAAGCTCCATACAAATATCCGTAAGCTTCGTCCCATTTATGCTCCATAGTAGTATAATTTTTACCATCTGCTACTATGTCATTATTATTATCTTCTACATTATTAGCCTCATCCAGGACATTGGTCCCTAAATAGTTATTTAATGCCTGATCTGTCATTAAAGCTCCTATCAAACCTTTAGCAAAGGCTTGATTTAATTCTAATCCCTTGGCATTAACATATCGAATAGCCGGATCAGCTCCTCCTTCTTCTATAAAACCTGCGGTACCCGCGGTTGCTGCATTACCCCAATTCGGAAATACCTCATCAACTTGGCTTTTAATCCAACCATCAAATTCTACCTTAATCGCAGCAGCTACTGTGGTGTTATCTGAGAAGTAATCCCTTGATGCAGCAGTTTTACTTCTAACACTCTTATCAGAAGCATTCAAATCCGGATCAGAAAAATCATCTGCATCCTCAACGTGAGCAAACATTGCATCGATCTTAGCTTCAGCATCTATAAGTGTATTATCTTTTAAAGCATTGATAATTTCTTCGGACATTGCTATTCTAGTCGTTTGTCCTCCAAAACTTACTGAACTTTCGCCATTACGTTCAAACTTGTAGGTTGCAGGTTCTGGAATTTGTACTACTGGTGGTAATGTATCATCATCAGAAGAACAAGCTCCTAAAGCAAATACTCCTGATATACATATAGTTTTTAATAGATTTGTGATTTTCATTAATTGTTTATTTAGACTTAATATAAATAACTATTCAGATGCAAATATATACATCTAAATGTTATGCACAAACTTTATTTATATTAAATCTAAATAAAATAAAAGAATTTAATATTCTCTTAAAACAGAACGTTATTTTGATGCGTATTGAGCTCTCAATTCCTTTACCCAATCAATCAATAATTTCTTTTCGTCTTCTTCAAGGTTTCCATGAGTCCAGGTATATGAAGAAAGTGGCATCTCACCTTCTTCTACTTCTTCTATCAGTTCTTCTAGTTTATGATCTTTTTTCTTTAGTGTATAGCTTTCCCATTCAGAAACATTAAAATGTTCTTTGCCTTCTTCTATATGATGATCTAACCAATAAGAAACAGGAGCTATATTTGCATACCAAGGATAAATAGTTTGATTACTATGACAATCATAACATTTACTCTTTAATATTTCTTGCAGTTTGGCAGTTGGTTTAGTTTCATTTTCAAAATAAACTACGGATTCATACCCCAATTCATTTCTATCCGGCTTAATAAACTGCATAATTACCAATGCAACTATTAGTAATAAAACGACAATCTTTACTATTTTTTTCATTGTGCTTTTTTGGTTCTTAATGATATTTAGTGAATATTTTAGTAGCTTCATTATGCGAAGATTCAAAACTCAATGTTCTAATGTTTGTATCCGCATCTACGGTAGTAAAATAAGAGATCATTCTCTCTGTTGGCATATTGCCAGTTAGTTCATCTTTTGCCATTGGGCAACCTCCAAATCCTTGTATAGCACCATCAAAACGTCTACATCCGGCCTTAAAAGCGGCGTCAACTTTCTCATACCAAGTTGTAGGTGTTGTGTGTAAGTGTGCCCCAAATTCTATTTCAGGGTATTTTGGAATTAGATTAGAAAACAAGTAATCAATAATTTCGGGTGTCGAAGTCCCTACTGTATCTGACAAAGAAAGTATTTTTACTCCCATATTACTTAATCTTTCTGTCCATTCTCCAACTATTTCTACACTCCAGGGATCTCCATAAGGATTACCAAACCCCATAGAAAGATAAGCAACCACTTCTTTATTAGCTTTATCCGCAATATTCAAAATCTCTTGTAAAGTTTCGACGGATTCTGCTATAGTTTTATGCGTATTACGCATCTGAAAATTCTCTGAAATCGAAAAAGGATATCCTAAATAGTCTATAGGTCCATATTGTGCTGCATCATTAGCACCTCGAACATTAGCAATAATCGCTAACAGTTTACTTTCTGTATGGGATAAATCTAATCTAGCTAAAACTTCCGCAGTATCCACCATCTGCGGAATAGCTTTTGGAGAAACAAAGCTTCCAAAATCGATGGTGTCAAAACCACAGCGTAGTAATGATTGAATGTACTGAACTTTCTTTTCTGTAGGAATAAACTCTTTAATGCCTTGCATAGCATCCCTTGGGCATTCAATAATCTTTACTTTTTCTACCATTTTAGTACTACAAACTAGAAGATATTTAGTTTAGAGTATAAAAGTATGATTATTTTTCAGAAAAAAGGATAAAAATTCCTATTCCGATAAAGACAATAATCTGTAACCATTTTAGAAACACTCCGACTTTGGAATTTTCTCTAATATAATCCGAAATATAACCCGCTAAAACAGCTATTAACCCAAAAATCACAAAAGACACCACTATAAAAAGCCCTCCTAAAGTATAAAACTGTATTACATTACTCATAGTTTTACTAAAAAGGAAACCTGGAAAGAAAGCCAAAAAGAATATAGATACTTTAGGGTTCAACACATTCATTATGAACCCTTGTCTGAATAATTGTCCAAGACTTTTCTTTTGCACCGCATCTCCTGAAAGCTGTATTGATGCATCACTTTTAAAAACTTTATAAGCAAGAAAAAATAAATATAAAGCTCCAAGCAATTTTATAATAAAGAAAATAACTTCACTCTGTTTAATAATTGCAGAAACCCCAAATGCTACAAGAGTAGTATGGATAATACACCCTGTCATTAATCCTGCAACTGTAGAAAGCCCGTATTTTTTTCCATTCACCACGCTTTGCATCATTACAAATATATTATCAGGCCCCGGAGTAATTGCCAATACGGATGTTGCAATTATAAAAGCAGAAAGTATTTCTAAATTCATTAAAATAAAATGTAAGGTTTGTTAAAAATAACGACAATATAAAGATAAACACAAACCAACCATAATCAATTCCTAATGAAAAAGCTTATTCTAAAAGTATTTCTATACTTACTTTGTACTACAACTTATAGTCAGACTACAGCCACATATGACATCGTTTTTACCAGTAACTGGGAAGCCCACGGCACATTACCTAGCAATGCGCATTTTTCTAATCTTGTAGGAGTTACACACAACAGCAATGTTACTTTTGTAGAAATGGGTAGCCTTGCAACATCTGGTATCGAGCAAGTTGCAGAACTAGGTAGTAATGGAACTTTTTCAAGTGAAGTAACCACTGCCATAAACGATGGTAATGCAGATCAGTTTATCAATGGTCCAGATTTATTTTTTAATGGAGCCGGACGCACAATTACTATTAGCGATCTAGAAGTAAGTTCTAATTACACGTTAGTAAGTCTAGCTTCTATGATTGCCCCAAGTCCGGATTGGATGATTGCAGTTAATAGTATTTCATTAGTAAATGGAGGCGGACAATGGATTCCCGAAATCACTATGGATCTCTATCCTTATGATGCAGGAACTGAAGAAGGTACAGGATACAGCCTTAGTAATCCTGCTACTAATCCTCACGAACCCATATCAAGCTTACAAGGGGTTGCTCCTTTTAATTCTCAAAAAATAGGAACTATTGTTTTTACTCAAAAAATATTAAATACACCTTCTTTTGAAAACCAACGAAACAAAATCACCATTTCCCCGAATCCAAGTAATGGAAAGATATCTATTCTTAACACCTCTAAATCTTCATTAATCAAAGAAATAGAAATATACAATGTACTAGGTAATCAAGTAAGGCGTTATACTTTTGAACGAAGTAATACAAACATTAATCTAGATTTAACTTATCTTAACGCTGGTATTTATTTATTAAGAATGAAGAATTCCTTTGGGAAAACAGAAACTCATAAACTGATTCTAAACTAGTTTACAACCCTTTTTTAATCACTTCCTTATTGATTTTCTTAATCAATTTAGGACCTTCATAAATAAAACCTGTATATAACTGAACAAGACTTGCTCCAGCTTCCATTTTTTCTATGGCGTCTGTAGCACTATGAATCCCTCCTACTCCTATAATTGGAAAAGATTTATTGCTTTTTTCTGATAAAAATCGAATAATTTCTGTAGATCTGCTGGTCAAAGGTTTCCCACTCAAACCACCTTTTTCATTAGCCAAAGTTATATTAGATTTTAAACCGGCTCTAGAAATCGTAGTATTGGTGGCGATAACACCTGCTATTTTAGTATCCTTTATGATGTCAATAATATCTAATAATTGTTCATCTGTTAAGTCTGGAGCTATTTTAAGTAATATTGGCTTCTGTGAAGGTTTTTGTTGGTTTTTCTCCTGTAATGTATTCAATAACTCAGTCAACGGCTCTTTATCCTGTAATGCTCTTAGATTTGGAGTGTTAGGAGAACTCACATTCACCACAAAATAATCTACATAGTCAAACAGCGCATCAAAACATATTTTATAATCTTCTACAGCATTTTCGTTAGGAGTAATTTTGTTTTTACCAATATTACCTCCAATAAGTACTCCTTTATTTTTCTTTAATCGTTTAACAGCATCTTCTACACCACCGTTATTAAAGCCCATCCGATTAATAATAGCATTATCCATTTTTAATCTGAACAATCTTTTTTTAGGATTACCATCTTGTGGTTTTGGAGTCAAAGTTCCGATTTCGATAAAACCAAATCCAAAATCAGATAATTCATTAAATAGTTTTGCATCTTTATCAAAACCTGCTGCCAATCCTACCGGGTTTTTAAATTTTAGCCCAAAAACCTCTCTTTCTAGTTTACTATGTTGCACTTTATATTTACTTCTTATAATAGATGTTACCAAAGGAAGTTTTGATAGAAATCTAATCATCTTAAAGGTAAAATGATGAACACCTTCGGGGTCATACCTAAATAGAATTGGTCGAATCAATGATTTGTACATGGAAGATTGTTTTGATTGGCAAAAATAAGTTTTAGAAGGCTCTAATAAAAGCTTATTTTTGAAATCTTCAAATTCTATAATATAAAGCAATTCATGATTTCAAAAAAACATATTACAGATAGATTCATTAGTTATGTAACCATAGATACAGAAAGTGATCCTGAAAGTCAGACTACTCCTAGTACAGAAAAACAATGGGATCTAGCCAATAAATTAGTTGATGAACTAAAAGTCATCGGACTAGAAGATGTGACTATTAATGAGAATGCTTATATCATGGCTACTTTACCATCTAATGTCGATCACGATGTACCAACTATTGGTTTTATCTCTCATTTTGACACTACTCCAGATTTTACAGGAGCTAATGTGAATCCACAGATCATAGAGAATTACGATGGAAAAGATATTATCCTTAATAAAGAAGAAAACATCGTTCTCTCTCCTGACTATTTTGATGATTTAAAACTATACATAGGTCAAACACTAATCACCACAGATGGAACTACATTGTTGGGTGCTGATGACAAAGCCGGAATCACAGAAATTGTTTCTGCTATGGAATACCTGATACAACACCCTGAAATCAAACACGGAAAAATTCGAATAGGATTTACCCCTGATGAAGAAATTGGCCGGGGAGCACACAAATTTGATGTGCAACAATTTGGAGCGGATTGGGCATATACTATGGATGGTAGTCAGATTGGAGAATTGGAGTATGAAAACTTTAATGCTGCCGGAGCTGTGGTCACTATAAAAGGCAAAATTGTTCATCCCGGGTATGCTAAAGGAAAAATGATAAACAGCATGTTAATTGCTCAGGAATTTATTGATGCTTTACCAAAGAAAGAAGTACCTGAGCAGACTAGTGGAAGAGAAGGTTTTTTTCATTTGTATGATATAAAAGGAAAGGTAGAAGAAACGCAACTGCAATATATCATTAGAGATCATGATAAAGGGCTTTTTGAAGCTAGAAAAAAAACCATGATAAAAATAGCTTCTGAGATCAATGCTAAACACGGAAAAGAAACCATAATAGTAGATATTAAAGATCAATACTATAATATGCGCGAAAAGGTAGAACCTGTAATGCATATTGTGGATATTGCCGAAAAAGCAATGAAATCTTTAGATATTATCCCTATTATAAAACCTATAAGAGGAGGAACAGACGGCTCTCAATTAAGCTTTATGGGGCTGCCCTGCCCAAATATTTTTGCGGGTGGACATAATTTTCATGGGCGATATGAATATGTTCCTGTAGAAAGTATGATCAAAGCAACAGAAGTAATTGTAAAAATAGCTGAATTGACGACAACTAAACAATAAAAAGGATTTACGGAAATAACTTTTTTATTAGTCTAAAAATAAAGTTTCACTAATAGAAAAGCGCGATATAATCATAATGAATATATCGCGCTTTTGGATTAAGTAGGCTAGTTATTACTTACTTCTTTTCAGTCGCTGGTGCATTTAACTTCTGACTCATCTCTAAAGATATAGCAGATTTATCATACGTTAGTTTCCCCGCACCTGTTTCAATAATAACAGCATTGTTTTTTTCGCTGAAGTCAAAGACTTTACCGTGTAAACCACTTTTAGTAACTACACGATCACCTTTTTTAAGTTCTGCAGCAAACTTTTTCTCCTTTTTAGCCTTTTGCATCTGTGGACGTATCATAAAGAAATACATCACTACAAATATTAAGATAAAAGGAAGAAACTGTTGAATTTGTTCCATATAATAATTATTCAGCTGTTGGTGTTCCGCTTGCCGGTTTAGCTTTTGGAGTTACCATAGCTTTAATCTTAAGAACTTCTTTTCCAGCTTCAGTGTTAGCAGTAATTGTAACTTGCTTATTCTGAAGGTTTGGCTTACCATTAGAGTTAAATTTCACTAACATTTCTCCTGTTGCTCCAGGTGCTACAGGCTCTTTTGGCCATTCTGGAACTGTACATCCACAGCTTCCTTTTGCACTCACAATTACTAGAGGAGCTTTACCTGTATTAGTAAACGTAAATTTATGCTCTACAACATCTCCTTCATTAATAGTACCAAAGTCGTGCTCTTTTTCTGCAAAAGTCATTACAGGAAATTCTGCATTATTTGCATCACGCTCAGCTGCTATTTCTACATTTTCGTCTTTAACTTTTTCTGCTGCCTTATCTTTACAAGACACGAAAGTCATAGCAAAAACTCCGGCTAAAATTAAAATTCCTTTTTTCATTACTTGGGTTTTAAATTAAATTTCGAGGTTAAAAATACTATTTTTTCTAAAACTACATAAGACCACGGCCTACTTTATTCAATTTGCCGTTCTCTTGGTACTCTTTAGATATTTTGTCCAAAATTCCGTTGATAAAAATACTACTTTTAGGAGTACTATATTCTTTGGCTATTTCTAAATATTCGTTAATTGTCACTTTTACAGGTATTGATGGGAATTTCACAAACTCACAAATAGCCATTTTGATTACAGCTTTATCCAGTTCTGCAATACGATCTTTATCCCAATTAGGAGTCTTACCTTCTATTTCTTTGGCAAATTCCACTCCATTAAGGGCAGTCTTCTTAAAAATATTTCTAGCAAAATCTTTATCATCAATATCTTTATAAAGTTTTGGTAACGCCATATTCTCATCATGAGTAGGTTTTACTTTGCGAAGCATCTTTATAATAGCTGTATTAATAAGAGGTAAATCATCAATCCAAGTAAGTTTCTTGTCCTCTATATATTCATACAACTTATCATTAGGAGCAATAATCTCTTTGAAAATATCAAGTACAAAGTCCTTATCCTCCTTAAATGATCCCTGTTTAGTACTCATATAATCGACATAGAGCTCACTATTTTGAATTTCCTTCCATAAAATAGCTACATACTCACTGTCTAAATCCCAAACATTAAGTTTTTTCTTATCAACGCCAGCTTTTAGTTGTAAGTTGTTTTCTAATAACAACAGCACTGCATTATTAACGAACTTGGTGTTTGGATTTTTCTCTTCTGAAGTTGCTAAATATTTTTTCTGACTTTTCGTCAAAAAATCAGCGGCTTGTTTTCTAATTTCTATAAGAAGCTGAAGATTTATAAGAAACAAATCATACATCTGCTCTATACTGTAAAGTAGAAATTTTTCTTCTTTGTCAAGGTTGTCACTTTGCGTCTGTCTCATCGAATAGAGCGACTGCATTACTTTTACTCTAATATGTCTTCTGGTTAACATAGAAATTACAAAGAACTTAATATTAAAAAAGGGTAAAAGTATGTCTTACTTTTACCCTGCAAAAATACTATTATTTTTTATCTACCTAGCCTAAAAGTTACTTTTTTATAAAGCACTTTTTTGTTCTTTTTTTCTAGCGTTGATTCTATCTTCAGCAATTCTAATCGCGGCAACATTTGTAGTAATACTAGTAGCCTTTGCTCTATTCAATATATCCAGAGTGGTATTATAGATATTTTCGGTTTTACTCATGATCTGTTCCCTTCCATATCCTGCTATCTCCGCATATACATTAATAATACCACCGGCATTGATTAAGAAATCAGGAGCATAAACTATTCCCTTATTCTGTAATAATGCACCGTGGGCATCTTCATTAGCCAATTGATTATTTGCAGCTCCGGCAATAACTTTTACTTTTAGTTTATTGATAGTTTCATCGTTAACTGTAGCGCCTAGTGCACAGGGAGCATAAATATCTGCAGCTTCACTGTACAGATCATCTCCTCTATAAATTTCTACTCCGTATGCTTTACTAACAGAAGTAAGTCTTTCTTCATTAATATCACTAATAATTACTTTTGCTCCTTCTTTTGATGTTAAACGAACCAACTCTTCGCCTACATGGCCAATTCCTTGTACTAAAATTTTCTTCCCATCTAAATTATCATCACCATATGCAAATTTAGTGGCAGCTTTCATACCCATATATACACCATAAGCTGTTACAGGAGATGGGTTTCCTGCTCCACCCTTAGCTTCAGAGATTCCGGTAACATAAGGAGTCACCTCTCTTACCGTATCCATATCAGAAGTTTCCATACCCACATCTTCTGCCGTGTAGTACTTACCACCTAATGTATGAACAAACTTACCAAAGCGTCTCATTAATTCAGGAGTTTTGATCTTTTTAGCATCACCCATAATTACTGCTTTTCCTCCTCCAAGGTTCAAACCAGTAATTGCAGCTTTATATGTCATACCACGAGAAAGTCTCAAAACATCATTAAGTGCATCCCATTCTGTTTTATAATCATACATCCTAGTTCCTCCGAGAGCAGGTCCTAAAATTGTGTTATGCACACCGATAATTGCCTTCAATCCTGTATCTTTGTCCTGACAAAAAACAACTTGTTCGTGATTATCAAAAGATAGTTGTCCAAATACTGGAGCTTCTTTTTTTAACTCATTTATAGAAAGCACTTCAGTTATCATATTTTATAAAATTTAGAATATTATAATTGCGTTATAGTTAAAATACAGGTGCTAAAATAGTGTATTTTTACGAATTTAAAATTTTTTGTTATTAAATTTTAAGAATTTACTAATAATTAGTGTTTTAACTTTCAATACTTTATGCGTGCATTACGCCATCTTAACAAATACTTTTTAAAATATAAATACCGACTTCTTATTGGTCTGATCATTACAGTAATCGCAAGGATATTTGCTATTGCTGTACCTACTTTTGTAGGTGATAGTGTAGATCTCATCCGACAACATATAGACGGACAAACATCAGTTTCGGGTAATTTAAAAAATGATCTGTTTATTAATCTCCTACTCCTGTTAGGTTCAGCAATTTTGGCAGGCTTCTTTACATTTTTGATGAGACAAACCTTTATCGTAGTATCAAGATTTATAGAATTTGATCTAAAAAATGAGGTATTTCAGCATTATGAACGATTATCGCTTAACTTCTATAAAAAGAATAGAACGGGGGATCTCATGAATCGAATAAGTGAAGATGTATCCAAAGTAAGAATGTATGTTGGTCCTGCTATTATGTATAGCGTCAATACACTAACCTTATTTGTGGTAGTTATTAGTTATATGGTTAGTATTGCTCCAGAGCTTACTTTATATACAGTTGCACCGTTACCGGTATTGTCTATATTAATATACAAATTAAGTGTTACTATCCATAGACGTAGTACAATAGTCCAAGAATTTCTATCTAAATTAACTACTTTTACTCAAGAGTCTTTTAGCGGCATCACGGTTATTAAAGCATATGGTATTGAACCGCAAACTCAAGATAATTTTACCGAACTATCTAATAATAGTCGAGATAAAAACCTGGACCTGGCAAAGGTTCAAGCATTGTTTTTTCCTTTAATGGTTCTTCTAATCGGTTTCAGTAATATTATAGTCATATATGTTGGAGGTAAACAATTCATTGATGGGACTATAAAAGATCTTGGGGTTATCGTAGAATTCATCATATTTGTTAATATGTTAACCTGGCCAGTAGCTACAGTAGGCTGGGTAAGTTCCATTATCCAACAAGCTGAAGCATCTCAAGTACGAATAAATGAGTTCCTAAGCCAGGAACCCGAAATCACCAATACGGTTACCAAAAACACACCAATTAAAGGAGATATTACTTTTGACAATGTTTCTTTCACCTATGAGGATACTAACATTACTGCTTTAAAAGATGTTAGTTTCGAAATTAAGAATGGAGAAACCATTGGTATTATAGGTAGAACAGGGTCTGGGAAATCAACAATTCTGGATCTTATAGGTAGACTATATGATGTTTCTGCTGGTGAAATTAGAATTGATGGCATTCCGATAAAAAATCTAAATCTTAAAGATCACAGAAAAAGCATTGGTTACGTACCACAGGACGCTTTTTTATTTAGCGATTCGATCAAAAACAACATAAAGTTTGGTAAAGAAAATGCCACAGATTATGAAGTCTACGATGCTGCAAAAAATGCGGTGGTTCATAGAAACATCACTGGTTTTAATCAAGGATATGATACTGTACTTGGAGAGAGAGGTATTACGCTTTCTGGAGGTCAAAAACAAAGAGTATCCATCGCAAGAGCAATTATTAAAGACCCGGAAATATTGCTTTTTGATGATTGTTTATCTGCAGTAGATACAGAAACTGAAGAGGAAATTCTTAACAATCTAAACAAAATTTCTAAGCATAAAACCACTTTTATCGTAAGTCACAGAGTTTCTACAACAAAAAATGCAGATAAAATTATTGTTTTAGAAGAAGGTAAAATAATCCAGCAAGGCACTCATAATCAACTAATAAGCACAGAAGGGTATTACAAAGAACTGTATTTAAAACAGCTTAGCGAAAAAGAAATATGAGTTTTTTTTGTGCGATTAACAATTTTTTTGGATTTTTGGTTCTATCATAATATACTAATTAACTTAAGAAATAAGGATTATGAGTGATAATGGAATGATGGATAAAGAAGAGATTTTCTCTAAAGTTTTAAGAGCAGGAAGAAGAACATATTTCTTCGACGTAAGAGCAACCAAGGCTGGAGATTATTATCTAACCATAACAGAAAGTAAAAAGTTTACCAACGACGACGGGTCTTTTCACTACAAAAAACACAAAATCTACCTTTACAAAGAGGACTTTGCTGGCTTCACTGAAATATTAAATGAGATGACTGATTTTGTTATCAATGAAAAAGGTGAAGAAGTAATTAGTGAAAGACATCAAAAGGATTATCAAAAATCTTATGAAGAAACATCAAGTGCGGTTACTGAAGAAGTTGCAGCTTCTACTGAAAGCTTTACTGATGTAAGCTTTGATGATATTTAGGAATAACAATAACTTACGTTAAAGTTATGCAAACCGCTTCATCCTCTGAAGCGGTTTTTTTTATATTTCATCTTTTAAAATTACAACTCAACTCGCATGAAGCATCTTTTTACGTTCTTTTTCGCACTTATCGGTTTAGTTTCTTTTGCTCAAAACGATATTTCTCTAGAATATTACTTACCCAAAAACGTTACATACAATTCTCAAATCCCAACACCACAGAGTGTTTTAGGGTTTGTACCGGGTAAGTGGCATGTAAGCCATGATAAATTGGTTAACTATATGAAGGTTTTGGCAAAAGCTTCACCACGAGTTACCATAGAAAATAGAGGAAGGACCTTTGAAGATCGCCCGATTCTCTTACTGACCATTACTTCTGAAAAAAATCATCAGAATTTGGAACAAATAAGAAAACAACATATACAGCTTACAGAAAGTAATTCTGGAGCGGTAAATACAGAAACTTTACCAGCAGTTGTATATCAGGGATTCTCTATTCATGGCAATGAGCCTAGTGGAGCTAATGCTGGATTGGTAGCTGCATACCATCTTGCCGCTGCACAAGGCCCGGAAATAGATAAGCTTCTAGATAGTGTAGTTATACTTTTTGACCCATCTCTTAACCCTGACGGCTTACAACGTTTCGCATATTGGGCAAATACCAATAAAAGTAAAAACATCTCCTCTGATCCGCAGGATCGAGAATATAGCGAAGTGTGGCCTGGAGGTAGGACAAACCACTATTGGTTTGATATGAACAGAGACTGGTTACCTGTACAACTACCAGAATCCAGAGCAAGAATCAAAACTTTTCATCAATGGTATCCTAACATCCTAACAGATCATCACGAGATGGGATCTAATAGCACTTTCTTTTTTCAGCCCGGGATTCAGTCCAGAACACATCCACTTACTCCTAAGTTGAATCAGCAATTGACTAAAAAGATTGCTAATTACCATGCAAAAGCTTTAGACAATATCGGGTCGTTATATTATACCGAAGAGAATTTTGATGATTTTTATTATGGAAAAGGTTCTACTTTTCCTGACATCAATGGCGGCATCGGTATTCTATTCGAACAAGGTAGTTCTCGTGGACATGCACAACAGACTGACAATGGGCTACTCACTTTCCCTTTTACAATAAGAAATCAATTTACAGCTACCTTATCTACTTTAGAAGCCGCTAAATCAATGCGAAAGGAATTACTGGAATATAAACGCAATTTTTATGGCAATGCTAGAAATGAAGCACCTAAAGACGCATATATATTCGGAAGTGAAAAAGATGCAGCTTCTGCTTATCACCTGGCAGAAATCTTAAAAAGACATCATATTGATATTCATGAACTGAAGCAGAATTTAAAATCTGGAGGCAAAACTTATAAAAAAGAATATAGTTATGTAGTTCCAAAAAATCAACGTCAAAGTAGATTGATCAAGGCTATTTTTGAGAAAAGAACAAAATTCCAGGATAGTTTATTCTATGATATTTCTGCCTGGACATTTCCTTTGGCTTTTAATCTAGATTATTCTGATAATGTATCTACTGCCAATCTTGGAAATAAAATAACTGATCTTTCGCACAGAAAAGCTAATACCGTTACTAAAAGTAGTTATGGCTACTTAATGGAATGGCACGAATACTACAGCCCTAAGGCTTTATATCAAATCCTAAAAAAAGGACTAAGGGCCAAAGTTGGTATGAAACCTTTTTCTTTAGAAAATAAAAGTTATGACTATGGAACTATTTTGATCCCTATTCAAAATCAAAGATTAAGCGCTGAGAAAATACATACTTTACTACAAAAAGTAGCACAGCAGAATCATATTGACATCACTGGTGTATCAACCGGACTTACCGACGGCATTGACTTAGGCAGTAGTCAATTCAGAACTTTACGTATGCCTAAAATTGGATTATTTACCGGATCAGGAATTACGCCATATGATTCTGGAGAAGTATGGCACCTGATGGATCAACGTTATGATATACCAATCACTAAGCTTAAAACCGATAATCTTAGTAGAACTAATCTATCGAGATATACCCACATTGTTTTACCTAATAGCTGGAGACAAACATTGAATAAAGATAGTGCTGAAAAATTAAAATCTTGGATACGTAATGGAGGTACTTTGATTGGGTATAGAAATGCTGCACAGTTTTTCAAAAACAATGAGTTTATGAAAATTGAATTTGCAAAACCCAAAAACGATGCAAAAAATATAACGTTTGAGCAAAAACAAGACTTTTTTGGCGCTCAAGTTATTGGAGGAGCTATTTTTGAAGCTAATATCGACCGTTCTCACCCTATAAATTTTGGTTATAAAAACGACAAAATTTCATTATTTAGAAATACTACTTTTTTTATAAAACCTGACAAACAGAGTTACAACAATCCCATACAATACACAAAAAAACCTTTACTAAGTGGTTATATAAGTAAAAAGAACCTAGATTCATTATCCGGCACCGTTCCTTTTAGGAAAAATGATCTAGGAAAAGGAAATGTAATTTTATTTACCGATAACACTAATTTTAGAGCATTCTGGTATGGTACTAACAAATTATTAATGAATGCAATTTTCTTTAGTAACGAAATGTAACTCTTATATGGAGTTGTTAGTTGTTAGCAACTATAGATTTTCACGAAACTCATAATAATGAAACAATACTTGTTCAGGAGCTTCGACCTGAGGGTAATGCCCTATTTCCTGTAACACAATCACATCTGCATTGGGCACAATTTCTTTGTAAAACTCTGCCATATGCTTACCAGAGATTGGATCCACCCCTCCATCAATAAGACGTTTTGGGATATTGGTATATTGTATCGCCTCTCTCCAACGAATTTTATACGTATCCCTTTCTTTAAGATATTTTATAAGCTTCGGAATTACATTTTTACCAGAGTTATAATCCACTACTTCCCAGAACTCATCTATCTCATTTTCTGTAGCTTGGGTGTTTTTTCCAAAAATCTTTTTAAAATTCTTTGCCAACGTATTTCTGCCCATAAAATGTTTCAGAATAACTCCAAGAGGAGTCAAAAGCATTCTTTGGGTAAACGTTGGAAAATTAGTTTCAGGAAACATTCCTCCATTTAGGAAACAAACCGATTGAATCTCTAATTCATAACTTGGGTTTTCTTTAACTCTGGCTAACATTTCCTGCACAACAGTATCACCAAAGTCATGTGCCAAAATATGAAACTCACTTATCTTGTTTTCTTTCAAAAAAAACTCCCATAAATCTACTTGCGCAGCAATAGTATAATTGAAATCCATGGGTTTATCAGAAAAACCATACCCTATCATATCCAGAGTATAAACTGTATATTTCTGTATAAGAGAATCCCAAATTTTCCACCAATCCCAAGATGATGTAGGAAACCCATGTATTAGTAGCAGAGTTTCTCCAGCACCCTCCCGTTTCCAAAATATTTGACGATTTCTATATTGAAAATAAGAGCCTGAGTTCTTCCAATCCTGTAATTGCATATTATTTTTTTCCAAATATTTTTTGAATCACCCAAGCAGGGCCAATCAATAAAAACTGAAGATCTTTAAGAAAAGATGGTTTTTGGCCTTCTAGTTTATGACCATAAAACTGGCCTAACCAAGCAGCCGCAAAAATGATTAGAGAAACCAACCATAACGGGACATACAATCCGATATAGTAGTTAGCTATGATGCAGAACGCAGAGAAAATTAAAATTTGCAGAGCCATTTTCACCGACAGACGAACATAAAAAAACAAGACAAATAACAACACTACAAAAGCCCAATTTTCTATAAATTGGTTTTCTCCTGGAACAGTAGACGCCAAGAAACTACTAGGAATACTCATCAAAAGCCCTACAATAGAAAAATAAATCGCAGGAACACATATAAAATGAATAGCTATATTAGTCTTATTTTGATGACTTACAGCATATTCTTCAAACCAAGTCTCTAGGGATCGCATAAAATTGAGTTTTCAGTGTAACTAAGATACTATTTTTTATACTTATACAATAGAAATATTGTAATTTGGAATCACCTAAAAAATTCAAAAAATATGGCTCGCACACCTTCTAATATGCTACCACTTGGCACTGTGGCACCTGATTTTAAGCTTATTGATACTGTCACTAATGATCCTGTTAGTTTACAGGATATCAAAGGAGAAAAGGGTACTGTAGTAATGTTCATCTGCAATCATTGTCCTTTTGTTATTCATGTTAATGAAGAAATTGTTAGAGTTGCTAATGATTACCGCTCTCAAGGTTTTGGTTTTGTAGCAATTAGCAGTAATGATATTGAAAAATACCCGCAGGATGCACCAGCCGAAATGTGGAAGACCGCCAGAAAAAACAATTATACTTTCCCATATCTTTTTGATGAAACGCAAGAAGTAGCCAAAGCTTATGATGCTGCCTGTACTCCAGACTTTTATCTTTTTGATGCAAAGTTAAAACTGATTTATCGTGGTCAACTGGATGATTCTAGACCAGGAAATGGTATTCCGGTAAACGGTAGGGACCTTAGACAAGCTCTGGATGCAGTTCTTAGAAATGCCAAAGTTGCAGATCCTCAGAAACCAAGTATCGGTTGTAATATTAAGTGGAAAGAGTAGTTTATGAGTTCTGAAATTGAATTCTATGTTTGTTCGGAAAAGGATATTAATGACTTAGTAAAAGTAAGTCAACAGTTCTACCCTGAACATTATTCACATATCTGGAAGGATGAAGATACCAGTTATTATGTAAACTTAAGTTTTACCAGAGAAGCCTTTGAAAAAGATTTTGAAATTGAAAATATCGTTTACTTTTTAGTAAAAAAATCTACCAAGATCTTGGGGTTACTAAAACTAAGAAAACACCAACAAGTTAAAGGATATACTGAAACAGAAGCTCTTCAACTTGAAAAGATATATCTCCTAGCTGAAGCTACAGGATTAGGTGTCGGCACAAAGGCTATTGATTTCACCTTAAAATATAGTAAAAACTTGAATAAAAAATTGGTTTGGTTAGATGTTATGACCACAAGTCCGGCACTTCAATTTTATAAAAAAGCAGGATTCAAAACTATTTCTTTTTATCATCTGGATTATCCTGGATTAAAAGATGGTTATCGAGAAATGCAGCGAATGACAATATCTATTTAGTAGCTTCTGCAACGATTTGAAGATGTGCTAAATGATGATTACCGTGCCAGGCATAGATACCTATATCTTCGGCAAGTGAAATAACTACATTACCTTCTGGATGTATAAAAGCTTTTTCTAAATCTTCATTAGATAAGCCTTTTAAAAAATATACCCATTTAGCATGCAAAGCCTTTATTAGATCCAATGAAAGATGAATTGGTGCTGATTTAGTATCAAAAAGCTCAGCCCACAACTTCTCATTGTAAGCTTTGATAATTGGCTTCTCTTCTGTCAATGCCCATTTAAAACGAATATATCCATGATGATGGCTATCGTGAATATGATGAATTACCTGTCTTGCAGTCCAGCCCCCTTGACGGTATGGTGTTTCTAATTGCTCGTCTGTAAAATTAGAAACCAATGTGATAATTTTTGAAGGAAGCTTTTCTATATCATTAATCCATAACTGGATATGATCATTTGTAATATGCTCTGGGCAATCAAATTTCCCTATAGGATATTGCAGATTCATATTTAGTATTATTCTATTTTAGCATACATGAACTCTTCTTCTGAGAAAAGGTTTTTTAACGTAAGTACGCTATCATTAATATCTACAATTTTATATCGATATATACGCTCATCCATTGGAAACCAGCATACCATCACACCATCATCTATCTTTGTTTTTAATCGATTAGCAAACTTCCCATTGTAGAAATTAAACCGTATCGTACCTTCAAAAATTATATAATCTTCAGTATTCTGTACAAAAGCCCATTTACCTTGTAGCAATTCATAGGTTTCTTTGTTGTAGAACTTATTATCAAGAAGTGACTTCATTTTCTGGGCGTATTCCACAAATTCTTCTTCAGGCTCTATTTCCCTTAAAGGCTTACCTATCAATTCTCTACCAACTTCTTCTCCATTATTAAAATAATATTTGGATTCAAACTGTAAAAAAGTATTCGAATAATCCATCACTCGTTGACCACTTTCATTAGTACCTTCGAAGTACGGATTTTGTCTATAATTAACATAAATCAACTGATCATTCCAGAAATAAAAAAGTGTTACTACATCTGCTACTCTTGTACCTACTTTTCTGGTGATTTTTTTTAACCGTTCATGTTCATAATTCCCTTCTAATTCTGCTCCATGATCTGCCATTTCATCTAAAAATTCCTCCGGATCTAGATAAAAAGTGTCAAATTCTATGTAACTATCAATAATTTCAATTTGATCTTTAATGGTACTTAAAACCTCAGCATTTTCCTGACCAAAAGAAAAACTATAAATACATAAAATAAAAATAGTCGCAATTGTATGTCTCATACTTTAATATTCAGCAACATTTCTTTTTTTATTTAATCAAAAGAAATGTAAGTATTCAAATATACATTGAAATATCCAATAATATAAAATTAACTTATATTTAACAAAATGATTGCTTTTTGTTTATTCAAAAAAAACTAGAAAACAATCCTCAGATTTGATCATAGCAATCACCATACCAAAAACACAAATTACTAAAAACAAGAAGCTTAAGATTTAAAAACATATAAAAAAATCTCGAAGCCATTTTTCACTTCGAGATTTTAGCAAATATGATATGTTAAAAAATATTTTATTTAACTCCTACAAGCTCTACATCAAAAATTAGCGCTGCATTTGGAGGGATTACTCCTCCTGCTCCTTGTGCACCATATCCTAAATATGGAGGGATCACAAAGCGAGCTTTATCTCCTACTTTTAATAGCGCAATACCCTCATCCCATCCAGGAATTACTTGTCCCATTCCTAACGGAAAATCTATTGGTTGATTACGCTTATAAGATGAATCGAAAATAGTACCGTCAGTTAAACTTCCTTTATAATGTACTGAAACTGTTTTACCTTTTTCAGCTTGTACTCCATCTCCATTTTGAATTATTTTATAACGTAATCCGCTATCTGTTTTATCAAATCCTGCCGCCAATTCTTCTAACAACTGCTCTGCTTCTTTCTTTGCCGCTGCCTCACGTTCTGCTTTTGCTCCATTAAACTGTCTAAAAGACTCTACTCCATTAAAACTTTCTGCATCTGAACCTACTCTAAGAATTTCTAAAGATTCTATTTCATCTCCTTGAGCAATTGTATTAACTACATCTTGTCCTTCTACAACCTTTCCAAAAACGGTATGCTTACCATCCAACCATGATGTTTCTACATGAGTTATAAAAAATTGGCTACCATTAGTCCCAGGACCTGCGTTAGCCATAGAGAGTACTCCTGGGCCATCATGTTTTAGATCAGGATGGATTTCATCATCAAACTGATAACCAGGACCTCCTGATCCAGTTCCTTGAGGATCACCTCCCTGAATCATAAAATCGGCAATTACTCTATGAAATTTTAATCCATTATAATAAGGTTTTCCTTGAGGTATAGCTTGATTTTCAAGGTTTCCTTCTGCTAAACCTACAAAGTTTCCGACTGTTCCAGGTGTCTTTTTATATTCTAGATTTACCAGTATACTTCCTTTTGTTGTATTAAATTTTGCGTATAATCCGTCTTGCATGGCGGTGTTTTTTATTTGATTTGAAATGAGTTGCAAATATAGGTAATTGGAGATGGTTTATAGAATAATAAAACAGGATTGTTTATGCATAATGTGAGGCAACGTTCAAAACGATTTTCTTCTACAAAGCTCTACACTATTTATCAATCTTTTCCAGAAGTTTTTGAGCCTCTTTGAACTTATAATTATTTTCGTCGGATAGAATTCCTTTTAGAATATTTACTAGTTTTCTTTTTTTATTTTCTTTTAAATACACCATTGCTTTATACCAATTTGCCTTTTTACTTTGTAAAGTATTTGACGTTTTTAATAATTCAAACTGGTTTAAAGCATTATCAAAATCCTTAAGTTCTAAATAGGCTACTCCTAAATAAATATAACTTAATGGTTCAATAGAATTATTATTGCTCTGATAAGAAGTAAATATGGAAATAGCTTGCTGATATTTTTTCTCTTCAAATAACAGTTGTGCATCTTCTAACAGCTTATTATTATCTACCCCTCTGGTTACCAATGAAGGAATCTCTTCAATTCGAATATATTCTACGTATAACTTATCATAACTATTATCCTTAAAAACAAATAAAGAAATAGTTATTAATAAAGCTATTGATGCTGCAATTCCAATAAACCAAAAAGACTTATTGTATGGCTTATATTTATTTTCTGAAACTACCTCTCTAATTGTTGTTTTTAAATCAGAAGCTTCTTCACTCTCAAAAAAAGATTTTAGTTGTTTAGCTTCTTCCGTTTTTAATGCATTTTTATCACCTTCCAACCATTCCTGATCTTCGTAAATTGATAGCATATCTTTTTGTAATATCAACTCTTCAGCAAGTGCTGGATCTGTGTCTAACCTTTCCTCAAATGCTTTCTTTTCTGATGTTGACATATTACCACTCAAATAATCATCAATCTCTATCGGGTAATCTTTCATAATTCCTTGATTTGATTATATCTAGAATCGTTTTTAATCAATTTAGTTAATTGTGATTTACAATTGAAAACACGCTGTCTCACTACGTTATCGGTATTATATCCTAATTTCTCCACAATATCTTTATAGGGCACTTTCTGAAAAAACAATTGAAGTAATTGTTTACAATTATCAGACAGCTCTGTTAATTTCTCCTGAAATAACTCCCATTTTTCTTGTTCTAAAATAGCCATTGTCATGTCTTCCGATTCTTTAGAGTGTTCAAGAACCTTATCATTTGTTACTATGCGTTTTTGTTTATTTAGCTCTCTTCTCCATAAATTTCGACTTGCAGAAAAAACATACCCCTCCAAAGAACTATCAATTTTAAAGGCCTTCACCTTATATCTGGCAATAATTTGCAGCAATACTTTTTGAAAAATATCTTCAGCATCCTCTTTCTCTCCATTATTTTTAGAGACGTACCCTAGTACTTTCGGAAAAACACTACTATATATTTCCTGTATAGTTTTTCTATCGCCATTGGCAAGTTTTTGTAAGAGGTCTTTATGCACTTCTGGCATTATAAATAGGTTAAGGAATTATTTTTTTTACTTTTGCCTGGTAACATTTTTATAGTTCGGGGAATATACTAATATAGTTACAAAACAAAAAAAGATTTAAACAATGAAAAAACTCACATTATTATTTTCAATAACAATCGCAGTAATAGGAATACAAGGTTGTACCAATGAAGAAAACATCTCTGAACAAGAGTTACAAATAGTAGAACAAGGAGATATTATTCCTAAAAACGCTATTAATGTAGATGACTTATTTAAAATAGACAATAATGTAAAAACTAAGTCAAACAGAAATGTCCCTATCTGCTTCAAAAAGATTTATGTAGTGATTTATGGAGATTCTCAAGATAATCTAACGCTTCTGGAAATTGCAAGAAATTATACATTTAGCACTATTTTTGCTTTAACAGAGCCTGCTTGTACTAATGTATTTGAATGGTATGTTCCCTGTGATGAAGTCCCTACAAGAGAATGTGTCCGCCCTGTACAAGGGTGTATTCCTGAATACATCACCGGTGGTACAGCGGTTCTAACACCAAGTAAAAAGGAATTAGATGATGGCGAAGATGGTGACCCTAATTGTGGGAGATGTGAACCTACTCCTTTTGATTTTATTAGTATAATAAATCCCACTTGTCAACAAGTATCTGAATCATTCCCTTTTAGCATTAATATTCTAAATTAGTTCATAAATTATAAGACAATTTAAACTAACTCATATTTTTATTCTATTCCTGGTTCTATCCATAAAAGGCCAGGAAATATCTGTTGGGTTAGATTCTTTACACCAACTTCAGGGAAGCAATTATCAGAAGTTAAATAAGTATTACCTTATTTTAGAACAACATCGTATAAATAAAGATTTCGAATCCTTAGGATCAGATGCCCATCAATTAGCAAAGTGGATTCATAAAGAAAAACATTGGGAAGAAGCTATTAAAATTGTCAAAATTGCTTATAAAGCCAGAGAAAAAGTAGAACCACTTGACAAAGAGCTTCTTAAGCGAAGTTATTACAACTTTGCTATTTACAATTATAGACTCAAAAACTATGAAACTGCTATAGTTTTTTTCAAAAAAATGATTGCGCTACAGGGTTCTAACTTTTTAATGGGAAAAGCTTGTGGAATTACTGGTAATTGTTATGAAAAAATAGGTGATCTATATAAATCTGTAGAATATCAGGAGAAAGCTTTTCAATACTTTGATTCTGTAAAACAAAAAAAGCAGATTCTTTATAATCATATAAACATTTCTGCCTCCTATAAATACATACGTAATAAAGAAAGTGCCCTAAAAGGAATTACTCATTTAAAAAAAGCAGATTCCATTTTAAATATAATGGAAAAACCAGATCCATATACAAGATATGACGTATATAACAACTTAGGCAATTTCTATTATGAAGGAGTAGGAGTTAAAGACTTAAGCAAAGCATTAACTTCATTTAATAAAGCTTTAAATATATCGCTGAAATACAACATTAAAGAAAACCTCTCTACTATCTATTGCAATTTAGCTATTGTAAACATTAAACTTAACACAAAGCTTTCTAAAAAATATTTTGATCAATCCTTAAAATATTCAAGTAATAGTCCTGACTTAACTCCTAACATTTATTTAGGCTTAGGTTTGGGAGCCATACATGAAAAAAGAAATCTTGAAGCTCATGAATATTTTCAAAAAGCATTTTCAGCATATTATAATAAAGATATCGATGATATTTATTGGCTACCTTCTCCCACGGATTTATTAAAAATAGAGGATAAAACCACTTTATTAGAGATTTTTAAACGAAAACTAAAAGCCTGGATCGAACTAGGGAAAACCAAAAACAACCCCTCTTATTATGAAGAAGCTATAAAAGTAATCTTGATAAGTGATCAATTGATAGATCTAATTATAAAGGACAACCTGTCGTTTCGGTCAAAACTATTCTGGAGAGATTTAGCATCAGAAATTTACATTATGGGATTAGAAGCGTGTTTATATCTTAAGAAATATGACAAAGCTTTTTATTTCATTGAAAAAAACAAAGCTTTACTATTATTACAGGAAGTCATCAAAAATAACAATACGCTCCCTTCTTCTATTAAAAAGAAAGTACAAGTGTTTAAAGATGAAATATCGGTATTGAGAAATCAATTATATACATCCCAAACTACCAAAAAAGATTCTGTACAAGAAAAATTGTTAGATACCAAAACTAAATATAAGAAATTCGAAGATTCTCTAGCACATTCATATCCTTTCTATCACACATCAATTATTCCTAACATAATTGAGTTACCTGAATTAAAATTATCTAAAGATCAAGCTGTTATACAATATATCATGGCAGAAAAAGTAGCCAATGTAACTCCGGATGGATACCTTATGTTTCTGACTTCGAATACCAAAGAACTATTTAAAATTGAAAACACAAAATCGTTACAAAAAAGCGTATTTAACTTAAGAGAAAAACTAAACAGTCCTTTTAAAACTGATAAAGATGTAACAGAATATGACCAGCTAGCAAATCAAATTTATAAAACACTAATTCCTAAGGAGATTCAAAATGACATCAAAAATAAGCAAATAACCATCGTACCAGATCATATCATTAACCTAATACCTTTTGAAGCGTTAGTTACAGATCCTGTAAAAAGAAGGTATTTAATCGAAGAATCTGAGATCAATTATACTTATTCTCTATCCTTTTCAAAAGAAAATTCATCTATCGTTCGAAATCCAGAAAAGGATTTCCTTGGAGTGGCTCCTATTCATTTTTCTAATGGATTAACGACACTTTCAAAAAGTAAAAAAGAGCTTACCTATCCTAATGATTATTATAACGGAACAATCTTTACTAACAAAAATGCTACTAAAGAAAACTTCGTTTCAGAAGCAGGTAACTATAGAATACTTCATTTAGCTACTCATGCAGATGCGTCAGATTCTATTGCACCGTGGATTGCTTTTAGAAATTCCAAATTAACATTGGCAGAGCTTAGCACAATAAAAAACAATGCAGAATTGGTAGTTTTAAGTGCTTGTAACACATCTATTGGAGAGGTACGGCGTGGCGAAGGAGTGATGAGTTTAGCTAGAGGATTTTTTAAATCCGGAGCTAATACTGTAATTCCATCACTATGGAGTACTAATGATAAAGCTACCGCTACTATTACTTCAGATTTCTATAAAAACCTTAGCAAGGGCCTAACTAGGTCAGAAGCTTTACGAAGTGCTAAATTGAATTACTTAAAAAAAAATACTGATGCAGAGGCTTCACCACATTACTGGGCATCACTTATTTTGATTGGAGATACTGAAATGCTTATACCTAACCCCAACTATAATACACTTATTTACATCATATTTATTGGGCTAATATTATTGTTTTTAACCATATATGGCTATCGAAAAATAAATAAGTAATTTCTATATAACTATATAGTAAAAAGATAGTTAATCACATTACACAATTCACTGATTTTAGAAGTCCACAAATTCTTTTAACCATATTATTCCAAATAAACACAAAAAATATTTTTTTTTAATAGTAACATTTTTTCTTTTAAGGAACATGATACTGTAAGACATACATAAAAGGTCTTAATCGAAATAAATATTAATTTTTAAAATCAGAAATTATGTTAAAAAACATTTTAGATGTAAAAGGAGTAAACACATTAAACAAAAACCAACAAAAATCTGTTACCGGAGGATTAAATGGAGGGTTAGTACTTGACACATCTACTCCCTGTGGTGATACAGGAGGGAGAATCCGTCCAAGTTACACAAGTGCAGCATTATGCAGTACTTATCCTGGATCAGTATATTTAGGTAATGGAAAATGTATGATCTGTCATTAATAAACTTAATATGTTAAAAAACATTTTAAGTGTAAACGGAGTTCTAAAACTGAACAAGAATGAACAAAAAACAGTTCACGGAGGAATATCCCCTGAATGCGCGGCATCTTCACCAACAGGCTGTTTCAGTGGTCCTTTCTACTGTAACATCTACGGGTTGCCAATTTGCTACCCAATAGATGAAGAAGCTTAATCTTTAGGCTAAGTAAGATTGACGTATTAACAAACAGAAAGGGGCTGTCTAAAAATTTTAGACAGCCCCTTCATTTTTTATGTAAAAAACAAATATTAGGTTATACAAAATCAACCATTAACAAAGTTTAAGGATAAATCTTCTCATTGCTTATAAAACTTTAACAAACTATTAAAAGTAACATTTATTCACAAAGTGATATAAACATATAGACACAAACTTTGAGTGTCTATAAATGTTCAAAGACAAACAAATCGTTAATCAACTTATTATGTTAAAAAACATTTTAAATCTAGAAGGTGTTCAAAAATTAAGTAAAAAGAATCAGGAATCGGTACTAGGTGGAGGTTTTCCACTTCTTCAATGTCCTTATGTATGTAACGGCACTACAGCCAAGCAACCTTCTGGAGCAAGCCAGTATTGTTTATTAAACTTTCCTGCCATAATTTACAATGCATCGCAATGTACAAATGGTGAGGGAGATGATAATCCAGATGTTTATGCATAATCAAGATGTTATATACATCTAAAACAAAGGCTTTGAGATATCTCAAAGCCTTTTAATATTCTAGTATAAGACGCTTTTCTAATTTGCTACTTCGCTAATAAATTTAATTCTATACAAACGAAGTTCTTCATCATCATAGTCTCCATCAAACTCTTCTATCGCCGTATCTATTTTATCACTCTCAGCTTCAAGGAAATATTCATGAATTTCTTCTTGTTGATCTTCATCCAAAATTTCATCTACCCAATACGTAATATTAAGTTTAGTGCCACTATACACAATAGCTTCCATCTCTTTAATAAAAGCTGTCATATCCATGCCTTTCGCAGCGGCGATATCATCTAATGGTAATTTGCGGTCTACATTCTGAATTATATATAATTTAAGACCACTATTGGCTCCGGTACTTTTAACCACAAAATCATCCGGACGAAGAATATCATTTTCTTCAACATAATTAGCTATAAACTGAACAAACTCTTTTCCATATTTCTTAGCCTTCCCTTCTCCTACTCCATGGACATTTCCTAACTCTTCAGTATTTATAGGATATTTTAAGGCCATATCTTCTAAAGAAGGATCCTGAAATACTACAAAAGGCGGTACTCCTAACTTTTTGGCTACAGTTTTCCGCAAGTCCTTGAGCATTTTCACAAGATTTTCATCACTTCCACCACCTTTTCCTCCTGATTTATCCGCTGTTACTATCGTATCATCATTAATCTCCTTAAAGACATGATCCTCAGTCATCATAAAACTTACAGGATTTTGTATAAATTCTTTTCCGTCTTCAGTAATTTTAATGACTCCATAAGTTTCAATATCCTTACGTAAATATCCAGCCACCAATACCTGACGTATTAATGCCATCCAGTATTTATCATCCTGGGATTTCCCACTTCCAAAGAACGATTGTTCGTTAGTTTTATGAGAAAGAATAAGCGCATTGCTTTTTCCGGTAAGTGTATTTACCACTTCCTTAGACTTATAAATCTGTCCCGTTTTGCTTACTACTTCTAATAAAAGTTTGACCTCATCCTTTGCTTCGTGCTTTTTCTTAGGATTACGGACATTATCATCCATATCTGCTCCTTCTCCATTTACATCGTCAAACTCTTCTCCAAAATAATGTAATATAAATTTACGTCTCGAAATCGAAGTTTCTGCAAATGCAACTACTTCTTGCAACAATGCATGTCCTATCTCCTGCTCAGCGACAGGTTTACCACTCATGAATTTTTCTAACTTCTCTATATCTTTATAAGAGTAATAAGCCAGGCAATGTCCTTCTCCACCATCTCGACCAGCGCGACCAGTTTCCTGATAGTAGCTTTCAATACTTTTAGGTATATCATGATGTATTACAAATCTAACATCCGGTTTATCAATACCCATCCCAAATGCAATAGTTGCTACCACCACATCTGTATCCTCCATTAAAAACATATCCTGATGTTTGGCTCTGGTTTTGGCATCCAATCCAGCATGATAAGGTACAGCCTTTACACCATTTACCTCCAAAGTTTGTGCTAGTTCCTCTACTCGTTTTCTACTGAGACAATATACGATACCACTTTTCCCAGAGTTTTGTTTCACGAAACGTATGATATCAGCATCGACATTTTTTGTCTTCGGACGTATTTCATAAAATAGGTTAGGTCTGTTAAAAGAAGCCTTGAAAGTTTGAGCATTACTCATACCCAAGTTTTTCAGAATATCTTCCTGTACTTTGGGAGTAGCAGTCGCAGTAAGTCCAATAATAGGAATATTTTCACCTATTCTTTTGATAATATTTCTCAGGTTACGATACTCAGGACGAAAATCATGTCCCCACTCACTAATACAATGTGCTTCATCAATAGCTAAGAATGAAATTTTTTGTTCTTTCAAAAAATCCACATACTCTTCCTTAGTAAGAGATTCTGGAGCAACGTATAATAGTTTAGTAACTCCATTGACAATATCATCTTTTACTCTTTTGATTTCTGATTTGTTAAGAGAAGAATTTAGCACATGTGCTATTCCATTTTCAGAAGATATGCTACGAATAGCATCTACTTGATTCTTCATTAACGCAATCAGTGGGGAAACTACAATTGCAGTACCATCACACATCAATGCAGGCAGCTGGTAACATAGAGATTTCCCTCCACCTGTAGGCATAATGACAAAAGTATTCTGATGATTAAGAATACTATTTATAACATTTTCCTGTAATCCTCTAAATTGACTAAAACCAAAGTACTTTTTTAAAGCACTTTGTACGTCGGTTTCATTCAAACTCATTAAATCATTAAACTTTTATATACCAATTAAATAAAGACTCGCTATCATTAAAATCAGTTTCCCCAAATACGATCTTAATGGATGTTATCATTTTATTTTAAAAACCCCCAAATATAAGCAAAGCTTAAATTAATTATTAAGCTTTTTTTAGGCGGTATTTAAAATTCATAAGGTATTACATACCTTTGCATATTTAAAGATAATAAAATCTTTATTTATAACACGCAAATTTTCCAAATTTTGAATACCAAAGACACGATTATTTCATATGCCAAACAGACGATTGCAGAAGAGGCACAAGCAATCGCCAATTTAGAACAGCTTATAGATGATGAGTTTGCAAAAGCCGTGGATACCATACATAATTCTAATGGCAGAGTAATTATAACCGGCATAGGAAAAAGTGCAATTATCGCTTCAAAAATAGTGGCAACCATGAATTCAACAGGAACTCCAGCTGTATTTATGCACGCCGCAGATGCTATTCATGGAGATTTAGGGAATATTCTAACAGACGATGTAGTCATCTGTATTTCAAAAAGTGGAAATACTCCCGAAATAAAAGTTCTAGTACCTCTTATTAAAAACTTTAACAATACTTTAATTGGGATTACCTCTAATAAAGAATCTTTTTTAGGGAAAGAAGCAGATTATGTGTTGCACGCTTATGTAGAAAAAGAAGCTTGCCCAAATAATCTGGCTCCAACAACAAGCACTACCGCTCAATTAGTTGTTGGCGACGCTTTAGCTGTATGCTTATTACATCTAAAAGGGTTTTCGAGCAATGACTTTGCAAAATATCATCCTGGTGGTGCCTTAGGCAAAAAATTATATTTGAGGGTGAGTAATATTACTGCAAAAAATGAAAAACCAAAAGTATCTCCCGATTCAGACATTAATAGTGTAATTGTAGAAATGACCGAAAAAAGACTTGGTATGACAGTTGTTGCTGATAATGGTACTGTCTTAGGTATTATTACAGATGGTGATCTACGTAGGATGTTAACTACCAATAAAGATTTTAGTGGCTTGACAGCCAAAGATATTATGTCTCCTAACCCAAAACTTATTAATAATGATGCTATGGCAGTTGATGCTCTGGACAAATTAGAAGAATACGGAATATCGCAACTCATCGCTGAAGATGATGGAAAATATGCAGGAGTTTTACATATTCATGATTTAATGAGAGAAGGCATTTTATAATGGGAAAAAACACTAAAAAAGACCCTCAATCTATGTCTTTTCTGGATCATCTAGAAGAGCTACGTTGGCACCTCATACGAGCCACCTTTGCTATATTAATTGCTGCAATTGCAGCGTTTATTGCCAAAGAGTTTATTTTTGATGTTTTGATTTTTGGTCCTAAAAAACCAGATTTTCCAACATATAATGGACTTTGTAATCTATCAAAACTTTTGGGGTTAGATGAAAGCCTGTGTTTTAAAGAATTGCCATTTAGTGTACAAAGCAGAAAGGTTGCAGGACAATTCTCTGTACATATCTGGACATCTATAACTGCCGGATTTATTGCTGCATTTCCTTATGTGTTATATGAATTCTGGAAGTTTATTGCTCCAGCGATGCATAGTAATGAAAAAAAATATTCTAAAGGTTTCATTATCATCTGTTCATGCTTATTCTTCTTAGGTGTTCTTTTTGGTTACTACGTAATTACTCCTTTATCCATAAACTTTTTAGGAGGATATCAGGTCAGTGAGGAAGTATTAAATGAATTTGATATTGATAGTTACATCGCATTGGTAAGAGCTGCAGTGATTTCTTGCGGATTGATATTTGAGTTACCGGTTATTATGTTTTTCCTAACCAAAATAGGGTTAGTTACTCCAGAATTCTTAAAAAAATACCGAAAATATGCCTTAGTGATCGTTCTAATACTTTCTGCAGTAATTACCCCTCCTGATATTGCAAGCCAAGTAATTGTAGCGATACCCATATTAATATTATATGAGGTTAGTATTTTTATCTCAAAAGTTGTAATCAAAAGACAGAATAAAAAATTAAAAACACAATCCACATGAGTAATATAGTTGATGAATTTAATGAATATAGAGAAAAAATGAACTCTCGTATTCTTGAAGACAATAATAAAATCATCAAAAGAATCTTTAACCTTGACACTAATGCTTTTATGGAGGGAGCTTTGGGCGTAAAAACCAAAGAATTATTAGGATTAGTGGCCTCAGCAGTATTGAGATGTGATGATTGTGTGCGTTACCATCTAGAGACTTGTCATAAAGAGGGGTTAACAAAAGAAGAAGTTGCTGAAGCATTAGGAATAGCAACTTTAGTAGGTGGTACCATTGTTATTCCACATCTTCGTCGTGCTTATGAATTCTGGGATGCATTGGAAGCAAAAGCATCTCAAGCTTAAAAAATCTAGGGATTAAAAAGAATAATGTAAATTTACCATCGCAACATAGCAACGCTCCAAATAAAAAGAAGTCATTCTAATATGCAGTTAAAAGCCGACAATTTAATGAAGTCCTATAAAGGACGTAAAGTAGTAAAAGGAATTTCTCTGGAAGTAAACCAAGGAGAAATTGTAGGTCTTTTAGGTCCTAATGGTGCAGGTAAAACTACTTCTTTCTATATGATCGTTGGTTTAGTAAAACCAAATGGTGGAAAAATTACACTGGACGGCGCAGATATTACCAAATATCCTATGTACAAACGTGCTCAAAACGGTATTGGATATCTTGCTCAGGAAGCCTCAGTTTTCAGAAAATTAAGTATTGAAGATAATATCTTAAGCGTATTACAACTAACTAAACTTTCAAAAAAGGAGCAACATCTCAAAATGGAAGCCTTAATTGAGGAGTTTGGTTTAGGACATATTAGAAAAAACCGAGGTGACCTTTTGAGTGGTGGTGAACGCCGTCGTACAGAAATTGCGCGTGCATTAGCCACTGACCCCAATTTTATTCTTCTTGATGAACCTTTTGCAGGGGTCGACCCTGTAGCTGTAGAAGACATTCAGCGCATTGTGGCTCAACTTAAAAACAAAAATATCGGCATCCTTATTACTGACCATAACGTACAAGAAACTCTTGCCATTACCGACAGAACATACCTAATGTTTGAAGGAAGTATCCTAAAAGCCGGTATTCCAGAAGAATTAGCTGAAGATGAAATGGTTCGAAAGGTATATCTAGGTCAAAACTTCGAACTTAGAAAAAAGAAACTGGATTTTTAATTAGTATTTGGGTTTATTATTGATGAGTTTTGGAGAAGTGATTCTCACAACGTATTATTCAAAACGAAATATTCTCAAAATCGAACATTAAACGGCTAAAAACAAATTACCATCACCTACTACTCTCCTCTACTAAATAACGATATTAAGATATAAAGCAGAATAATACAAGGTATCGCAATAAACTTCAACAATACAATCAATATTAAGGTAAGTATTAAAAATGTATATCTTACAATATTGTCTTTAAATCCCCAAGTTTTGAATTTTAAAGCAAACAGAGGCACCTCAGCATTAAGTAGATAACAACTTAGTAACGTCAAGCTAATTAAAAACCACTTGTTAAGAATTATTTCCAAAATCCATACTTCTTGCTGAAACTTTAGAATTAATGGTATACTAATAATTAGCAGGGTATTTGCCGGAGTGGGCAAACCAATAAAAGAAGAAGTCTGACGAGTATCAATATTAAATTTAGCCAATCTATATGCTGATGCCAGTGTAATTAACAATCCTATTAACGACACGTATGACCAATCCAGGCTAGCAAAAATCTGTTCAGAATTCCAAGTCTCAGGTGTTACATAAAATGGAGTCCCGAAAGCTTTTGACAATAACTGATACATCACAATACCTGGTACTAATCCACTAGTAACCATATCTGCCAGAGAGTCTAATTGCAACCCTAATTCGCTCTGAACTTTAAGCATTCTTGCAGCCAGACCATCAAAAAAGTCAAAACCAATACCAAGCATAACAAAAAATGCTGCAAATTCTAGTTTACCTTGTACTGCATAGATAGTAGCTATACAACCGCAAAAAAGATTTAATAATGTTATGAAATTAGGTATTTGCTTTTTAAGCCACATAAGGTTTAATTTTGTGTAAAAATAGTGAGTTATTTCCGTCTATTAACATATCGAGTACAATATGAAATAGCAAATAAAGTTTATCATGTTGAAAAATAGTAAGATATTTGCGAAAAATTGCCTGAGTTGAAAAGAATTATATTTGTTTTACTTTCTGTGATTGCAGCCCAATCTTTTGCGCAAACCAGAAAATATTCTAACGAGTTTCTAAACATTGGAGTAGATGCCGCAGCATTAGGTATGTCTAATGCAGTTGTAGCGTCATCTGGTGATGTTAATTCAGGATATTGGAATCCTGCAGGTCTGATTAATTTAACAGATACTCAAGCTTCCTTTATGCATGCTTCCTATTTTGCGAATATTGCTAATTATGATTACTTGGCTTTTGCTATGCCTTTGGATGAAAAAAGTGCAATAGCTCTATCTTTAATTAGATTTGGAGTAGATGACATACTTGATACGACAAGTTTAGTTGATGCCGATGGTAATATTGATTACACCAGAGTTGATTTATTTTCTGCTGCCGATTATGCATTTACATTTTCATACTCCAGAAAACTTCCAATAGAAGGATTAAGTTATGGAGCTAATGCCAAAGTTATTCGAAGAATAATTGGTGATTTTGCTTCCTCTTGGGGTTTTGGATTTGATGCTGCTATACAATATCAAAAGAACAAATGGCAATTTGGAGTAATGGTGCGAGATATTACTACCTCTTTTAACGCTTGGAATGTTGAAGAATTTGCTATCGGAGATCTTAACGGAGACGGAATCCCAGATGAAGATCAAATACCTCAGATTAGAGATCAGGAAGTTCCAGATAACACAGAGATCACTATTCCTAAATTACAATTTGGAGCAGCTAGAGAGTTTGATCTTGGAAAGAAATTTATGCTGAATACCGAATTAGATATGAATGTTCGTTTTGCCGAAACCAATGATATTATCTCTTCTTCTGTAATTAGTGTTACTCCTGCTTTTGGTTTTGAACTAGATTATTCTAAAATAGTTTACCTAAGAGGGGGTATTGGTAATTTTCAAAACATCGAGCAGTTTGATGGCTCAGATGAGGTTGGATTTCAACCTAATTTTGGAGTTGGATTTCAATATAAAGGAATATTCGTGGATTATGCACTAACGGATATTGGAGATCAGAGTGCTGCAATTTACTCCAATGTCTTTTCTATAAAAGTAGATTGGAGTGTCTTTAGATAGACTTCAATTAAAAATTACTTTTTTTAGTATTGATTTATAAAATTGTAACGAAATAAGTTTAATTTCGTTATTATCACAGATGATCTCTCTTATATGAAGAATACCTTACTGTCCATATTATCTGGACTTTTACTTGCAGTAAGTTGGCCAACATATGGTTTTCCTTTATTCTTATTCTTTGGATTTGTACCACTTTTATTGGTGGAATATGATATTCGCAAAAATAAATACAGTAAGGCTCAGGTTTTAGGCTTTACTTACCTCTCATTTTTCATCTGGAACACCATAACAACCTGGTGGATTTACAATTCTACTGGTGTCGGAATGGCTATTGCACTTTTAGTAAATAGCCTATTAATGACTATTGTGTTTTTGCTATATCACATAATAGCAAAACGAACCTCATTTACGATTAGCACTATATTCTTAGCCTGTTTCTGGATGGCTTTTGAGTATTTTCATTTGCAATGGCAGATTTCCTGGCCATGGTTGAATCTAGGAAATGGTTTTGCGAATTTTACTTCCTGGATACAATGGTATGAATATACCGGAACATTTGGTGGAACACTATGGGTGTGGATAGTAAACATAGGTGTTTTCAAAAGTATATTACTTTTTAAAGAACATAAAGACAAGGCAATTCTTTATAGATCTGCTATAAAAAATGGACTTATTATCGTTGTTCCTATTTTGATTTCAATACTTATACTAAAAACCTACGAGGAAGAGGGTAAAGAAATTGAAGTAGTGGTTTTACAACCCAACATAGATCCGTATACGGAAAAATATAATACCACTGATGATAGAATCAGTAAGCTTCTAGATTCTTTAACAACTACCGCGATTAGTGATAACACCAAGTTTGTTATCGCCCCAGAAACAGTTTTTGCGGATAATAACAGATTACACAACTTCCCCCAATCGATCGCAAAAAGGACTGCTCTTAAAATCATTGATAGATATCCGAATGTCAATTTTTTATCAGGGATTTCGTTAATAGATGTCTTTAACAATCCTGCAAGAATCAGAAAACAAACTAATATTTATAAAGAAGATGTTTTCTACGACGATTATAATTCGGCTTTCTTCGTCAGGCCAGATGCGTCGGATGAGTTATACCATAAGAGTAAATTAGTCGTTGGGATTGAAAATTTTCCTTATGAAAGTGTATTGAAGCCAGTTTTAGGTGATGCCATGATAGATCTTGGTGGGACTGTTGCCAAAAAAACAACTCAAGAAGATAGAGAAGTTTTCTTTACAAAAGATAGTGTGGGTGTAGGCACCATGATTTGTTATGAAAGTATCTATGGTGAATTTTCTACAGGTTACACAAGAAATAAAGCGGATTTTCTGGCCATAATTACTAATGATGCCTGGTGGGGTAATACACAAGGGCATCAGCAACATCTTTATTATGCAAAACTAAGAGCGATAGAAAGTCGAAGAAGTATTGCTCGAAGTGCCAATACGGGAATTTCGGCTTTTATAGATCAAACCGGAAACATAGTTTCTTCTCTGGGATATGAAAAAAGAGGTGCTTTACAAGGAACTATTAGAGCCAATGACAAAATCACTTTTTATGTAAAAGCAGGAAATTATATAGCTCGGGTTGCTATTTTTTTAGCGATTTTTATCTTTCTTTTTTCGATTACCCGAAGGAAAAAAAAGATATAAATTTAAAGTCACCATTATTTAAGCTAAAACTCCGATTTCTACTATCTTTGAGGCTTTAGTTACTTTTCAACTTTATCAAAAATTGTGAATTACGTATCAGTAGAACATATTGCCAAAGCCTTTGGAGAACGCATACTCTTTAGAGACATTTCCTTCGGAATTAATGAAGGACAAAAAATAGGTTTTGTTGCCAAAAACGGAACTGGAAAAACTTCTCTATTAAATATCATAGCAGGAGACGAGGAACCTGATGAAGGGCAAGTTGTATATCGCAAGAATATTAAAGTGTCTTTTTTACCTCAGGAACCTAATCTGGATCCTAATCTTACAATAGAGCAAACCATATTTGCTTCGGATAACGAAACTTTAAAAGTAATCAACAGGTACGAAAAAGCGCTTCAAAACCCTGATGATGCTGAAGAGTACCAGAAAGCTTTTGAAGAAATGGAAGCTATAAGCGCTTGGGATTTTGAAACACAATACAAACAAATACTTTTTAAGCTGAAGCTTGAGGATCTTAATAAAAAAGTAAGTCAACTCTCTGGTGGGCAAAAGAAAAGGCTCGCTCTGGCAAATATTTTATTAAGCAAACCAGACTTATTATATCTTGATGAGCCAACTAACCACTTAGATCTGGAAATGATCGAATGGCTTGAAGAATATTTTGCGAAAGAGAATTTCACGCTATTTATGGTTACGCACGACCGTTATTTCCTGGAAAATGTATGTAATGAAATTGTAGAACTAGAAAATGGCCAATTATATAGCTATAAAGGTAATTATGCGTACTATTTAACTAATAAAGAAGCTAGAATTGCCAACGAACAAATCGAAACTGGTAAAGCTAAACAATTATACAAAAAAGAGTTGGATTGGATGCGCCGTCAACCTAAGGCCCGAACTACCAAATCTAAGTCCAGAATTGATGATTTCTACGAAATCAAAGAACGGGCTCATAAACGTCGTAATGATCACGAAGTACAATTAGAAATCAATATGGAGCGTATGGGAAGTAAAATTCTCGAACTCCACAAAATATCAAAAAGCTTTGACGATTTAATTCTATTAGATCAGTTCGAATATGTTTTCAAAAAAGGAGAACGTATTGGTATTATTGGTAAAAACGGAACTGGTAAATCTACTTTTTTGAATATGATTACCGGTGGCATAACCCCTGACCAAGGTAAAATAGTTATTGGGGATACCATAAAATTTGGATATTATACTCAAAGAGGTATAGAAATTAAAGAAGGCCAGAAGGTTATTGATGTTATTAGAGAATTTGGAGATTACATCCCATTAAAAAAAGGAAGACAGATTTCTGCACAACAATTACTTGAGCGATTTTTGTTTGACAGAAAGAAACAATATGATTTTGTAGAAAAATTAAGTGGTGGCGAACGAAAACGTCTTTATCTCTGTACCGTACTGATACAAAACCCAAACTTTCTGATTCTTGATGAACCTACCAATGATTTAGACATTGTAACACTCAATGTATTGGAAAACTTCTTATTAGATTTCCCCGGTTGCTTGATGGTGGTATCTCACGATAGATATTTTATGGATAAAATTGTAGATCATCTATTCGTCTTTAGAGGAAATGGAGTGATTCAGGATTTTCCTGGTAATTATACCGATTATCGTATCTATGAAAACAGCAAAGAGCCGGAAAGTTCTAAAACTGAGGACTCAGAGCCAAGAGTAAAGAAAACCTGGAAAAAAGATAACAAGGCAGGACTATCATATAATGAGCAAAAAGAATATAGCAAGATTGAACGCGATCTAAAAAAACTAGAACTTCAGAAAAAAGAGATCGAGGCCCTTTTTGTTGATGGAAACTTAGACTCGGATAAAATCAATGAGGAATCTCAAAAGCTTCAGAAAATCATTGAACAAATCGAAGAAAACGAAATGCGCTGGTTCGAACTTTCTGAAAAATTGGAAGAATAAATTGATTTTTTGAATTACGATTTAAGAATTACGAATAATGTTATTCCGAATAAAATCATATCTAAAGTTTCTTGCTAGGTCTACTAATCAACACGGGGTACACTCACCTTTTGTATATGATTTAGTTACCAAATGCTTTTATGATAAAAATAAGAGACCTTCGTATACTGCTTTAAAATCAATATTCAAAAAACACAAAAGTGAACTCCCTTTTAGTTTAAAAACTGTTAAGCTTCTCAATCGTTTATTCTCATATTTTGATTATAAAAAAGTATATCTCTCTAATATAAACCCGGATATCACCTCGCAAATTTTATTAGAAGGCAACCCTATTATCATCTCTAAGTCTATCGAACACGAAGATGTATATGATGTATTATATCTTGATCTAAACCTTCAGGACAAAAAAGATATTGAAACACTATTCTCTAAAACACATAATGATAGCCTAATTATTTTCAACCACATACACGAAACCAATAATAATGAAGCTACTTGGAACCTAATAAAGAATAATCCTCTGGTAAAAGTTACTATTGACACCTTTGTTTTGGGTTTTGTATTTTTTAGAAAAGAACAGGTCAAAGAACATTTTATTATAAGACTGTAACAACTTCTACCCTACTGCGTCATATAGTCTAAAATCGTATCTTCACAACTCATAAAGATTACATTCATGGGAAATGTTATAGAAATCAGAAATATCGTCAGAAATTTTCAACTAGGTCAAGAAACCGTTTATGTATTAAAAAGCATTGATCTGGATATCGAGACAGGAGATTATATAGCAATCATGGGACCTTCAGGATCTGGAAAATCTACATTAATGAATCTTTTAGGATGTTTAGATACTCCAACCTCAGGAACATACAGACTGAATGGAAATGATGTGAGTAAAATGACAGATGATGAATTGGCCGAGATACGAAATCGCGAAATCGGATTTGTATTTCAGACTTTTAATCTACTTCCTAGAACAACTGCTCTGGATAATGTTGCATTGCCTATGGTATATGCAGGAACTTCTAAAAAAGATAGAGTTATCAGAGCTGAAGAAGTACTTGCCGATGTTGGACTTGCAGATCGTATGGATCATAAACCTAATCAACTCTCCGGAGGTCAGAGACAACGTGTTGCGGTAGGACGAGCGTTAGTGAACAAACCTTCAATTATTCTAGCAGATGAACCTACTGGAAACTTGGATTCTAAGACTTCTCTGGAGATTATGCAACTCTTTGATGATATTCATGCTGCAGGAAATACGGTGATCATGGTTACTCATGAAGAAGATATTGCTGCTCGTGCACATCGTGTAATACGATTAAGAGATGGAGAGATCGAGAGTGATGTTAGAAACAAATAATTTATAGTTTATTTTGGGGTTTCTAGTTAATTTGTATTTTGGTATATCATTTTAACCAAAATTTATGCAACCCACACATATTCTGCTATTGATCGCAGCCTATTTTGGAGTCCTCTTATTAATATCTTATTTCACAGGAAAAAACGCAGATAACGAAGCTTTTTTTAAAGCCAATCGTCAGTCTCCCTGGTATGTTGTTGCATTTGGAATGATAGGAGCCTCACTTAGCGGGGTGACCTTTATTTCTGTTCCTGGGTGGGTTGAAGCTTCACAATTTAGCTACATGCAAGTGGTTCTAGGATATATAGTGGGGTATACCGTTATCGGAACCATATTATTACCTCTATATTATAGACTAAACCTGACCTCGATTTACACCTATCTGGATGAACGCTTTGGGAATTATTCTTACAAAACCGGAGCTTCTTTCTTTTTGCTATCCAGAGTAGTTGGAGCGAGTTTTAGATTGTTTTTAGTCGCTAATGTTTTGCAAACTATTCTTTTTGATGCTATCGGTGTTCCTTTTTGGGTTACCGTAATTATTACCATTCTTTTGATTTGGTTATACACTTTTAAATCCGGAATAAAAACCATTGTTTGGACCGACACATTACAGACTTTATTTATGTTAATCTCTGTCGGAGTAGCCATTTATTATGTATCTGATGATTTAGGAATTAGCGGAGGTAATATTTTAGGATATGTATTAGAAAGTGACCTATCAAAAATGTTCTTTTTTGATGATTTTAAAAGTGCCGATTATTTCTGGAAACAGTTTTTCTCGGGTGCTTTTATTGCTATAGTAATGACAGGGTTGGATCAGGATATGATGCAAAAAAACCTTACTTGCAGAAGCCTTAAAGATGCTCAGAAAAATATGTTTTGGTTTACTATCGTATTGACTATAGTTAACTTCATCTTTCTAGGATTAGGGTTGTTACTAACTCAATATGCATCTTTACACGAAATTGAAGCTCATAAAGATCAGTTGTTCCCTATTATTGCTACACAAAGTGAATTAGGTATTGGCATTGCTGTATTTTTTGTCCTTGGGCTTATTGCAGCTGCTTATAGTAGTGCAGATAGTGCTTTAACTTCGTTAACAACATCTTTTAGCATCGATATTTTAGATATAGAAAAGAAATATAATAAATCTGATCAGGTCAAAACCCGAAAAAAAATCCATGTACTCTTTTCGTTTATATTAGTATTAGTGATTATTGCTTTTAAATACATTATCAAAGATGAAAGCGTGATTGCTAAATTATTTGTGTTTGCAGGATATACCTATGGTCCTTTGTTAGGTTTATATGCATTTGGATTATTCACGAAATTAAATGTAAAAGACAACCTTGTGCCTATTGTTGCTATATTGTCTCTTATCTTATCTTATATCATAAGTGACAATAGTGCTACCTGGTTTGGTTTTGAATTTGGTTTCTTTATTCTAATCTTAAACGGACTCCTAACCTTCCTAGGACTAATACTGATTCGTAGAAAGTAATACTAGATTACAAGCAACCTCAACTTCAATAGAAGCCTCTTCCAGTACTTGATAAAACTCCGGATTTTCCGTTCCCGGATTGAAAATGACTCTTTTAGGTCTCAGGCTAATTATGTACTCAAAATATTGACTTTGACGTTTTGGATTTAGGTACAATGTTACCGTATCAAGATCATCAAACTTAATAAGTTCTGTTTGTATATCTATTCCTGCAACGCTACCTTTCCTCAACCCTATAGCAACAACTTCGTGATTATTATTTACCAACCTATTAATTACCAAATTAGAATACCTATCTGTTCTTAAAGATGCTCCTAGTACCAGCGTTTTCTTACTCATAAAATGTCATCTGAATTTGTAGCCAAAATATGTCTTTTACCATACCAAATAAAGGGTTAAACGTTAAAAAACATAGTTAAAATGTTAAAAACAAAGCTTCAGTGTAACACAAATAAAAGCTTCACGTCTTACTTATAAAAGATATGATTTTTCATAAATTTAGTTAGTTAGTTAGTTACTTAGATAATAATCAAATTTTATTCATAGTTGATGGTTAGTGTTACTATTTGGTTATTATAGAAAATCGCCCCTTAACCCGGGGCGATTTTTAATATAATTCGTACCCATTTGAATCTAAATATTTTCTAAGCAGATAAACAAAACTTCCTTAGTGAATAAATTTACTTATAGTTAAATAAAATTGTTGTATTTGAAAAGGTTTCGATATTACACCATTCATTCCTGAAGATAAAATTCTCTCCTTATTTTCATTAAGATCTACTGCCGTCAATGCAATTATAGGCGTTCCTTCATCAAATTCTCTTATTTTAGTTGCCACTTCATAACCATTCATTTTAGGCATATGAATATCCATTAAAACGATATCAAAATTTTGTTTTTTTACCAAATCTATAGCGTCAAAGCCATTATCAACTACAATTACATTAGCGCTTTTATTTTCTAAAATACGCCTGGTAATCATTTGATTTATGTTGTTGTCATCTACAACCAAAACAGCTTTATTTTTTAAATTTTTGTAATTATTATTAATAATCTCTTTTGGCGATTTTACATCTACTTTTTCATATTCAAAATTTAAATCAAAGGAAAAAGTTGTTCCCACATTAGGCTCACTTTCTAGCTTTATTTTACTATTCATTGCATTCAATAAACGCTTAACTATAGCCAAGCCTAAACCAGCACCTTCATAATCTCGATTAAGTCGTTTAGATTCCTGATAAAAGTCATCAAATATCCTTGCTTGCATCTCTTTAGAAATACCTATACCATCATCTTTAACACTTATCCTTATCATTACAACATCACTATTATTTAATTCTTGGTTGATAAGGTTAACATTAAACCAAATATTTCCGTTTATGGTAAACTTCAATGCGTTCCCTAATAAATTAATTATTATTTGAGATAGTTTAACCGAGTCCCCTTTTAATCTTCTAGGAATATTGTTATCAATATGTACGTGTAAAGTATTGTTATTTTCTTTCTTTAGATAATATAGAGCATTCATCAAATTATCAACAACCTCTTGAATATCAAACTCTATGGTATGTAATTCTATTTTATTCGCATCATATTTATTAATTTGAAGTATATTATTAATTAACGACAATAAATGTTCTCCAGAAGATTTTAGTGCTTTAAGGTAGTTCACCTGTTCTTTTTTTGGATTTTCGTTAATCAAAACATCCGTAATACCGGTAACCGCGTATAGAGGCGTGCGGAGTTCATGGCTTATTGTAGAAAAGAAATTATTTTTTAATTGCGAAGCATATTCGGTTTTCATTTTGGCATTAAGAAGCTCTTTATTTTTTTCTTGAAAGCTATTGCTTAGTTTTAAACGTTTTCTGTTTGATCTATACAAAAGTATTACCACACCAATTAGTACAATAAACATGGCGAGGAGAGCAAGTGTAAAATATTTTATTTTTTTAAGTGATTGTTCTTGACTTTTATTCAACTCTTCAGTCAGGTTTAAACTACTTTCTTTTTCGAATAAATCACGTTCTAGTTTATTTTTTTCATTCAGTATACTCTGTTGACTTTCGAAATTCTTCTCTAAGTATATAATTTGATTAGCCATTGATATTTTAGCATTATCCGGCTGATTTAATCCGTCGTATAAAGCGACCCTTCTTTTTTCTATCTCGATTAGTTCTGTATAAGAATTGTGATCTAAAGAGATCTCTTCTGCTTTTTTATAATTTTCAAACGCTTTTGCATATTCCTCTTTTTTAGCATAAATGTTAGCTAACAATATATGCGAGTTAATAATCATAGATGGTTGCTGTTCTGTATTGGGTTGATATATTTTTATGGTTTCTATTAAATACAGATACGCACTATCAAAATCATTAAGTATATATTTAATATTAGCAATATTATATATCGGCCATAATGCTTTATAACTATCTTTAAGCTCAAGAGCTAAATTTCTAGATTTAACAAACATTTTTTCTGCATCGACATAATTCTTTTTTTTAAAATATAATTCTGCGATATTATTATAATGATAAATTAAATATGATTCATAATTGGCTTTCTGCAATGCATTTCTAGATAATAAATAGTTTTTTTCTGCATTGTCATAATCACCAATTTCATAAAATATCGCACCGATGCAATTGTAAGCTTCACCAATAATCGAATCGTTATTGATATTTTTACCATACTCTAAAGCAAAGTTAAGTTGTTTATAAGCCTTATTATACTGACCCTGAGTAGCAACTATAAAGGATTCTGAAATCAGTTTATAAATACTGTCCTTACTGATTTTATTTGATTGCGCATGACACAAAGAAATATAACTAATATAGATAATAACATATAGTAGTTTTTTTTTCATAGTCTATCTTTTAATTGGTTGCAAATTTAACATTATATAAAGTGATCTGTAAAACATTCAATGATAAGATTTTATACAAATAGAAACATAACACTTAATCGTCTGATTATAATTTATTGTTAAATTCGAAATAAACTGTAACAGAATTTAAACAAATTCGTCTTACACACATATATACGATTAATCACCGTATAAAAATTTACAAAAACACGCATTTGTATTATGTATTACAAAGTACAATGCATAACAACTCTCAATCAAATAAACGTTCAGATGAAAACATTCAATCAAAAAGCGATTTTGCTTTTACTTTCTTTATGGTGCCTATCACTTATGGCACAACCTAATAATAATGCTATTGTGGGCACCATAAAGGGTAAGGTAATTGACAAAAACCTTAACCAGCCAATCCCCTATGCAACAATAATCATTAACGACGGAGCTGGAAAAACTGTTACAGGCGGCATAACAACTGACAATGGTGATTTTTTGATCACTGACATTCCTAAAGGAAACTACATTCTAAAAGTTCAATTTATTGGCTATTCTACATATACAAAATCTATAGAAATCTCTAGAAAGAATAAAGATATTGACGTGGGCACCGTAGCATTAGAAGAAGAAGCTCAATCTCTTGACGATGTAACTATTGTAGCAGAACGAACTACTATTGAACAAAAAATTGATCGTAAAGTAATTAATATTGGAAAAGATTTAACTACTACTGGTGGTACTGCAGCAGAGATTATGCAAAATATTCCGTCCGTAAATGTAGACCAGGATGGTAATATTGCTTTGCGTGGTAATCCCAATGTGCAAATACTTATTGATGGTAAACCAACTAATATATCACCTACTCAACTATTAAGGCAAATCCCTTCAACGTCTATAAAGTCTGTAGAATTGATCACTAATCCTTCAGCAAAATATAACCCTGAAGGTATGAGTGGTATCATTAATATAGTATTACACAAAAATGCTAATATTGGTTTTAATGGAAACATTAACCTAGGTGTAAATTGGGATCAAAATGCCAGGTTTAATGGTTCTGTTGATTTGAACTACAGAAGTGGTAAAATAAATGTGTATGGGAATTATGGTGCAAATATCACTAAAAATCTAAATCAAGGTTTTGTATTTAGAGAAGATCAAAATTACAGAACTGATTTTCGTTTTCTAGATAATAATAAATCTCATTTAATTAAAGTGGGGTTTGATTACTACATCAATGAACACAATACAGTATCCATATACACAAATCAAAATTTATTTGATGGAGTTACTAGTGGAGCTACAGATATCATCTTTTTTGATAATCAAGAAAACAATGTACTTCAAGATCTAGTAAATAATAGTGACAATCTAGGTTCTACGTATAATTTTGACTACAAACATGACTTCAAAAAAGAAGGTCATAATATCGAGTTAGAAGTAGATTATAATGTTTTTGAAAATGATAGTGATGATGACTTTGATTTTGTAGGCGGTAATACGGATGATTATAATGATGTCTTAAATAATGAAAGAACTAATACAACCATAAATCTGGATTATGTAAATCCTTTATCAGAAAAGGCAAAACTAGAATTAGGTTATGAAGGACGATTAAGACGTACAGATAATGATTATCAATCTACTTTTTTCAATGACTCTAACTATATTTATGACAGAGACATTCATGCATTATATGCTACTTATGGAAAAAACTTTGAAAAATGGTCCTATCAGTTAGGAGCTAGATTCGAAAGTTATCAGGTAGAAGCAATTTTTAATGGAGAAAAAGTATTTGAAGATGATATCTATACTGTGTATCCATCTGCATATATAACATATAATCCAGGAGAAAAGAGTACTTTTCAATTAAGCTATAGCCGTAGAGTAGATAGACCTGGACTTAACCAAGTAAATCCAATCAGAGAATGGAGTACTCCACGAATTACTTCCAAAGGTAATCCTCAATTAGATCCTCAATTCACTAATTCTATTGAGCTAAATTATACCAAAAGATTAAAAGGTGGATCTATCACGGCAGGAACTTTTTATCGTTTGATTAATGATGAAATCAATCAAACTTTACTGGCTGACCCAACTGTAGAGGAAGGTCAGATACTTACATTCGAAAATTTTGACAATAACTCTGCGTATGGGTTAGAAATTTCAAGCAATTATCGTCCAGCCAAATGGTGGAATTTTAACGCAAGTTTTGATCTCTATGCTCAAACTCAAAAAGGTATTGTAGAAGATGTAGTAGAAATTAACGGAATGGATGAAATTATACAAGTTCCCAGAGAAGTAGATGCAGTTATCTACAACTTCAGAATGAATAACAATTTTAAAGCTACTAAAAATCTAACTTTTCAAATATTTGGTTTTTATCGAGGAGAACAAGAAGGTATTCAGTTTACATCTAAACCTTTTTACTTTGTTAATACAGGAGCACGTTATAATTTCTTACAAGGTAAAGGTACGGCAAGTATCAATTTTAATGATATTTTTAATACGATGCGTTTCAGGTTCTCCGGCGACACACCTTTTCCTCAAAACGGAAGGTTCCAAGGAGAAACACAAACTGTTTACCTTGGATTATCATATCGCTTTGGTAGTGGAAAAAATAGAAAGGTATCCAGAAAACGAAGAGATAATAATGAAAAATCCGGAGGAGGTATTCTTTAAAATAATTTCAAAGAAAATGTTAATTAACTAAATATTTCTTATTTAATTAGTTAATTTTAAAATTATTTTCACGAAAAACATATAAAATATAAAAATACAATAAAAACACACGGTTTATGTAACTTATCATAATTTATAACGTCTATTATTACACAGTTGGTTATGATTTATTTGAATTAGCCTTTAAAAAACGATAACCCAGTAATAAAAAACGCGAAGCAAATGCTTCGCGTTTTTCTATTTATCTTCTGGAAGATTATTACCATTTAATAATTGCACTACCCCAGGTAAATCCACTACCGAAAGCTGCTAGTACTACTACATCACCTTCCTTGATTTTGCCTTCTTCCCAAGCTTCTGTTAAAGCAATAGGAATTGATGCCGCTGTAGTATTACCATATTTCTGGATATTATTATACACCTGATCATCTGATAGTCTAAACTGCTTTTGCACAAACTGAGATATTCTCAAATTAGCCTGATGTGGTATTAACATATTGATATCAGCCGGGCTAAGATTATTAGCTTGTAAACCTTCATTAATCACTTCAGAGAACCTTACAACTGCATTCTTAAATACAAATTGTCCATTCATATATGGATAATAAGGGATATCTTCCTGCGGGTTCTCTGCAATAATCTCCGGAACCCAATGATCGGTACTAGGACCTTCTAATGATAATTCCTTTGCATGTGCTCCTTCGCTATGTAAATGAGTAGACAATATACCTCTGCCTTCTTCTTCACTTCTAGTTAATATTGCTGCTCCCGCTCCATCGCCAAAAATTACAGAAACTCCCCTTCCTCGGGTTGTCATATCTAATCCTCCACTATGATTCTCGCTTCCGATAACAAGAATATTTTTATACATTCCTGTCTTAATAAATTGATCTCCAACCGAAAGTGCATAAACAAATCCACTACATTGATTACGGATATCTAATGCGGGGATGGTTTTCATATTCATCATATCCTGAACTCGCACTCCTCCTCCAGGAAAATACATATCAGGGCTTAGTGTGGCAAAAATAATAAGATCAATATCATCGTTAGACAGCTTAGCTCTTTCTAAAGCAATTTCGGCAGCTTTCACTCCCATTGTAGAGGTACTATTACCATCTCCTTTCTTGATATGACGCCTTTCTTTGATACCGGTACGTTCCTGGATCCATTCATCGTTGGTATCCATAATTTTTGAAAGATCATCATTAGTTACAACATTTTCAGGAACATAGTATCCTAATCCTGATATCTTGGAAGTATACATATAAAAATTATTGAGTGTGTATTGTGTAATTTTTCAACGAATTACATATAATTAAAAAACTGCAGCCCAAGATATGTATTCTCTAAATTCTGGTAAAAGAAACTTCAATGTTATTATATGCATGCATAGTAAATTCAAGATTAGGTTTCTTTTAACTTTAATGGATTTTTACAATAAAAAAGGTTGCCAAAATTAATTAACAACCTTTTCCCCCGTTTTTTAAATCTTCAAAACCTTAAAAAGCTTTTAGCAACACTTTTAGTTTCTCCCTGTACTTTAATTGTATACATCCCTGTTGGAAATGAATCCAGTGAAATTGTATTCCGGATGGATAAGTTTTTTCCTTTTTTTATTAAGTCTCCGTTTTTATTAAATACTTCATAATATGCTTTGGGCATATAATAGTTGAAATCAATATAAACTTTACCCAATAAAGGATTAGAAAAAATCTGAAATGAAATATCGGTAAAACTCTGTAAAGGTGTTGATAAAATCATTTTTTCAGTTAATTGATTTACATCAAATATATAAAATACTATACCGCAAGTATATACGTAACCATACGTAATCGTGAAGAATCTATATTAAAGAAACAACTCTTTATTTCTTTGAGCCCAAATCAGTAATGCATTAGGTTTTTGATCCAGATCAAGTTTACGAATGATATTCGCGCGATGTTTTTCTACAGTTCTAGCTGAAATACTTAAAAACTCAGCAATTCCGGCACTGGTCATTTCATCCGAAATTAATTTAAGGATTTTAATCTCTGAAGGTGTCAATTTTTCTATGATTTCATGGTTTCCTGAGCCCTGTGTAAATCGTTTATATATCTTCTCGCTAAAATAAGGCTCGCCTTTCACCACACTAGCAATACAAGCTTCTATTTCATCTAAAGCAAATTCCTTTAATAAATATCCGTGAATATCATATTTAACAGCAACTTCAAAGAATTTTTTCTCTTTATGCAGTGTAATCAATATAACCTTAGTCTTTATTTGATGCCTTTTACATTTCTTCGCTATTTCGACACCTGTAAGATTAGGCATTTCGATATCTAAAATAGCTATATCTGGCTTTTCTTTTATAATAGTATTATATGCTGAAAGTCCATCATTACAAGTAGCTATAATGTTATATTTCTTTTCTTTCAGAAATTCTTCAAGCCCTTTTAATAATAATGGATGATCATCTGCTATAAGTATGTCTGGTTTAAACATGTTTTGGAATATTGAAGATAAGTGTGGTTCCCTGGTTAATCTCAGAAAGGATTTTAAAATTAGCTTTTAAAAACTTTGATCTCTCGCTCAATGTTTTTAAGCCAATTTTTGAAGTAGAGGACTTTTCTTTCGAAACATCAAATCCTTTACCATTATCCTTAATAACTATTTCTATATTATTTGCTTTATTAACCACTTTTATCTCGGCAGACCGGGCATTAGAATGCTTTAGTATATTATTAAAGCTTTCCTGAACTAACCTATAAATATTAATTTCCTTTTCTTGGTCAAAAACCTCATCGATATTATCGATTTCAGCGCTAATGAACATATCATAATTCTCATCAATCATTTCTACACTACTTTGTAGAGTAACCGTAAGGCCTAGTTCTTCCAGCTTAAATGGATGTAAACTTCTAGATATCGCACGTACCTCATCTATAACTCCATCTACAACTTGTGAAGTTTTTTCATCATTATTTTGCTTTACCCGGGACTTTACCAATAACAAACTTTGCCCCACACTATCGTGTAAATCTTTAGAAATTCGTTTACTAACTCGTTCTTGGGTTTGTAAGAGCTCTTGTAAAAATGATTGTTGCATTTTTTTATTGCGTATCAACAAAATTCTATTCCTGTATAGATATAATGAAAGGAAGAAAAGACTCAATCCAATACCTCCAAAAATTATCAAATTTAGTCTAGCCTTATTTTTTGCCTCCAAAGCCAGAATGTTTGCCTCCTGAACTGCTATTTTACTATCTCGTTTTTCTGTCTCATATAGTGTCTGATAATAAATAACACTATTAGATCTGGTTAAATTATATATAGAATCTTTTAATACTAAATGCCTATCTAAATGTACCAAAGCCTGAGGATGGTTATTCAGTTTTTTATTGACCTCATAAAGCTCTTTTTCTATATGCACCTGCCCTCTTATATCGTTTGCTTTCTTGAATATTTTTATCTCTTCTTCGAAAACTGGTTTTGCATCTTCATATTTACCCTCAGCCATTTTAACCCTTCCTAAAGCTTTTAGATAAAAAATCCTATCAAAAGGGCTATTTACCAAATCCTCTTCCAACTGAATAGTATCCAAATATTTTCTAGCTATTTCAGGCTTACCTTGTTTAGCATAAAATTCCGCAAGATATGATCGTACCACAAAACTTTGATTAGGAAATTGATTTTGCTTTTTTGATAATTCTAATGCCTTTAACAAAGCCTCTTCTTGTTTATCAAACTCTTTTCTTTTTACAAAATCTCTAGAATCATTAACGCTTAACTCCGACAATACTGAATAGTCTTTATTTTCCTTACTATTAAGTAAAGCTTTTATTTCTTGCCTTACTCTAAATGACTCATCTAATAAATATAATTGGCTAAAGATATTGGACTCTCCTATTTTGGTTAATGCCACATAAGAAGTATCTCCTAGTTTTGCATATAGATCTCTGGCAGACTGATACTTAAGGATAGCTTGAGTTAGATTCCCTATTCGTTCATTCGCTTGACCATTAAAAAAGATCGCATCTGCCTCAAAAATAGAGTCTTTGGTTTGGTGATATATTTTTTCTGCTCTTTGATAATCTAATATTGCTTTTTTTAAATCATCAATCTGAAAATTAGCACCTGCTCTTTTCAAATACAAATGCCCTAAATTTTTTCTTTTTTTTATTTTAAGGCTATCCTTAATAATATTATTTACTATTACTAAAGCAGAATCGGGTTTACCCGCAGAAGTCAGATAAAAATATGTGAACCGCGATGTCCTAAATGCAGCCAAGTCAATACTATCCAATTCTCTCGCAAGAGCAATATACTGAAGTTCATATTTTGGATAGTTTTTTTTATAAAAAACTGGATCTATAGATTGCAGCTTTGATATTTCTTTTGAAACAGAATCAAAGAGTTCTAGTTTTTTAATTTTATCTACCTCATTTTCAACTTGATTGATAAGATTGAGAACCGATTCTTTTTCTTGAGAAAAAACACAAAAATGGATACCAAGAATGAAAATATATAAGGGTAGGTTGGTTTTAAACATTTTTATTAAGAGTATTTGCTAACGCAAGATACGCAGAAATGTATTTTTGACATACTACAAATTTCATTATCCTAAAATCAATAAATACTATTTTTCTCAAAATAAGAAATTTCTCCTGCTTAGGGAGTGATTATAATTCTATCCCTCTCACCTGCAGTCGTTATCGCGGCAGAAATAGTTGAATATGCACCACCAGAACCATTTCCTCTTAATAAACAATAAATAAGTCTGTTGCAAAATCTTATAAACCATAGCAGAAAAGAAGAAATCCCGACGTGTAGTAGGGTTAGTTCGATCATCTATTTTCGATACGCTGCGTTTACCAAAGAAAACATCATAATATCTTCAGAAGATCCCGCTCTACAGCGGGATTAGTTCGATCATCTATTTTCAAAAGCTAACGCATTGAAAATAGGATCTCACTAAAAAGCGAAAGGTGCGCCAACCACAGCACACCTTCCTAACAACCTAACCAATAAATAAACAAACCAAGTCAGTCGGATGACTGACTATAGGTACTTTTCAAAATTTCTTACACGTATGGTTGCTCTTAGATCGTGTAACAAATTGTATAAACCAAAGAATGTACGATTGATATATAGGAAATGTTTACTTCCTCTATTACCATTCATTTTTCTTAGTTCTGTATCTTTAGAATATTTCTCACTTAATTCTGTAATCCCATTCCAGAAACTTTCATCAGCAAAATCAAAAGTATCTGCCTGAAAAGGTTTTGTAAAAAGACTTAACATTTCATGGAACAACTCCGAGAAGAATTGTCTTTCTTCGGGGGAATCATCTTCTCGGAGTATTTCCAGCTGAAACATTTTTCGGGCAAAAAAATGGGAATCGTCAATATTTTTCTTCTCAGCCAATTCGAAATATGGTGTATAAAAATCCATCGGAACTTTCTTAACACAACCAAAATCTATGGCAATCAAATTATCTTCTTTGTCCACTAAAAAATTTCCCGGATGCGGATCTGCATGTACTGCTTTGAGGATATGCATCTGATACATATAAAAATCCCAAAGCGCTTGTCCTACTTTATTTGCTTTTTCTTGATCTTTATTTTGTTTTGCAAATTCGCTAAGATGTAAGCCATCCATCCAATCCATAGTAATAATACGCTTACTGGATAGATCTTCATAATACTCAGGAAATCTAAGATTAGGAATTTTGGTACAAGCTTTAGTAATATCTTTACTCTGCTGAACCTCTAATACATAATCTGTTTCTTCCAAAAGCTTTCCTTCTAGCTCTTTAAAATATTTTTCTGAGTCTTTACCTTTGAGATTAAACATTCTGATGGCGATGGGCTTTACCATCGCCAAGTCAGAACTTATACTGTTTGCAACTCCAGGATATTGGATTTTCACAGCAAGTTTTTTCCCATCTTTATTTGCTTTGTGTACCTGTCCGATACTCGCCGCATTTACAGATTGAGTTGCAAACGTATCATATAACTCTTCTGGATATTTTCCGTGATATTTTTTGAATGTTTTTCTTACTAATGGAGCTGATAAGGGAGGAACACTAAATTGTGCCAAAGAAAATCTTTCTACATAGGCATTAGGCAGTAAATTCTTTTCCATAGAAAGCATTTGAGCCACTTTTAATGCGCTTCCCTTTAGGTTTTTAAGCCCATCATAAATATCCGCTGCATTATCTTCGTTCAGCTCCTCCTTTGTAAGGTTAGGATTTACAGCTTTCTTTCCATAATACTTTAGATAGTTACCTCCAACCTTTACTCCGGTTTTTACTAATTCTGCAGTACGACCTAATTTGCTTGTTGGTATTTTATCTATTGTTTTCATTTATACTTGGAGAGTCTATAATTAATAAATTTCCTTACATTAATTCCACATCCATTTCTCCTTCCATAGAAATTTTCCAAAATCCAATACATTATTTAATGGTGTATTATCAAAAAGATCAAAAATGGTGTTTACTGATTTTTCTATGGCTACATCGGTTTTTTCAAAACCAGGTGATTCATCATCTACCCAAAATTTTAATAAGAACAAAAATTGCAACCAAGCTCCTTCAGAAAATATGGAAACAGGATTTTTAGTTATTTTATATAGTTTTTCGTCGTTATCTTGTTCTATAAGCTCTGAAGCAAATCCTTTAATATGTTTTCTTAATCCTTTTAACTGCTCTAAATTCTTAAAAGGGACCTTATGTGCTTGTAACGAGAATAAAACATAGCTTCTATTTAAATTTAATAGCTCAAAAAGTGTATAAAAAAGCGTTAGCATTTTATCTCTACTAGAAAACCCTCCATATTCTTTATTCTTATTCATTGCATCTAGAGTCGTTGTAAAAAAGGCATTCCATATTCCTTTATTTAGACTCTCTAGGCTTCCGAAAAAACTATAGAAGTCTTCTTCTTTTATTTTTGATGCTTTACAAAACTTGTATACAGATTTCGGGTAACCATCATGTTCCAAAACATAATTCATATATCTGGAAATTATTTCTTGATGATCTATCGCTTGCTTTTTATTGGATGCTGACATAACTACTGATTATATGTAAATATATGAATTGTTTAATTTTTTTTATAAAAAGTTAAACAAAAAATTTGTTAAAGTTGTTTCAAGAAAATTGAAAGGTCTATTTTTCGATTATTATAGACGTAATTAACCTTAATAACTTACTGTTTTGGCAAAAAAGTAACCTTACAATGTCAGTTTGTCAGCCAATCGACATTGGTATTTTTTTTGACAATAGAGATTTCATAAAGAGATAATTAAATAAATATTATAAAATATGGCAACAGGAAATATTAATGTATCGGTAGAAAACATTTTTCCTTTAATCAAAAAGTTCTTGTATTCTGATCATGAAATCTTCTTAAGAGAACTTATATCTAATGCAACCGACGCAACTTTAAAGCTAAAACACTTAACCAATATTGGCGAAACCAAAGTAGAATATGGCAATCCGTTGATCGAAGTTAAGATAGACAAAGACAAAAAGCAGCTTCATATAGTTGACCAAGGAATTGGTATGACAGCAGAAGAAGTTGAAAAATACATTAATCAAGTTGCATTCTCAGGAGCAGAAGAATTTCTAGAAAAATATAAGGATAGTGCTAAAGACTCAGGAATTATAGGTCATTTTGGACTTGGTTTCTATTCTGCTTTTATGGTAGCTGATAAAGTAGAAATCATTACTAAATCCTATAAAGATGAGCCTGCTGCTCATTGGACTTGTGATGGTTCTCCAACTTATACTATTGAAGCACATGATAAAACAGAAAGAGGAACTGAAATTATTCTTCATATTGGTGAAGATGACACTGAGTTTCTTGAAGAGGCAAGAATTAGAGAGTTATTAGTAAAGTATAATAAGTTTATGCCGGTATCCATAAAATTTGGTACTAAAACTGAAACTTTACCAAAACCTGAAGGTGCTAAAGAAGAAGACCCTGCTCCAACTCAGGAAGTAGATAATATTATCAACAATCCTAACCCTGCGTGGACAAAACAACCTGCTGATCTTAAGGATGAAGACTACAAAGGTTTTTATCGTGAATTGTATCCTATGCAGTTCGAAGAACCTTTATTTAATATTCACCTTAATGTAGATTATCCTTTTAACCTTACCGGAATTTTATATTTCCCAAAACTAGGTCAGGATATGAATATGCAAAAAGACAGAATTCAATTATATCAAAACCAAGTATTCGTAACCGACAACGTAGAAGGAATTGTACCAGAGTTTCTTACCATGCTTCGTGGAGTAATTGATTCTCCTGACATTCCATTAAATGTATCTCGTTCTTACCTTCAAGCGGATGGTAATGTAAAGAAGATATCTAGCTATATTACTCGTAAAGTTGCGGATAAATTGAGTTCTATGTTCAAGAACAGTAGAGAGGATTTTGAACAAAAATGGAATGATATTAAGATTGTAATTGAGTACGGAATGCTTTCTGAAGAAAAATTCTTCGAAAAAGCTGACAAATTTGCTTTATATCCTACAGTTGATGATACCTACTTGACTTTTGAAGAGTTACAAGAAAAGATCAAAGACAATCAAACAGATAAGGATGATAAATTAGTCGTTCTTTATGCGTCAAATAAAGATGATCAGCACGCTTATATTGCTGCAGCAAAAGATAAAGGATATGAAGTATTACTTCTAGATTCTCCAATTGTTTCTCATTTGATTCAAAAATTAGAAACCAGTAAAGAAAATATCACTTTTGTTCGTGTAGATTCGGATCACGTAGATAATTTGATCAAGAAAGATGAAGAAACTATCTCTAAATTATCTGATGAAGAAAAAGAAGTTCTAAAAGGAGATTTAGAAAAAGTGATTCCTGCTGAGAAATATACCGTACAATTAGAAGCTATGGATAGCGATGCTGCTCCATTTATGATTACACAACCCGAGTTTATGCGTCGTATGAAAGAGATGCAACAAACAGGCGGTGGAGGCGGTATGTTTGGTATGGGTAATATGCCTGAAATGTATAATCTGATTGTAAATACCAACCATGAATTGGTCTCTCAAATCAAGGACACAAAAACCGATAAAAAGAAAGAGCGCTTGATTAAACAATCTCTTGACTTAGCTAGACTTTCTCAGAATTTATTAAAAGGAGAAGAACTAACTGCTTTTATTAATCGTAGTTTTGATATGATAAAGTAGTGAGTAGTAGTTAGTGAGTCACGCTCGTAGGGGTTAGACAAATCTAATATTAGAAGTTAATACAAACCGCTTTAACATCAGTTTTAGCGGTTTTTTTATGAAAACCTAAAATATTGTGAAAACATTTTTTTAGTTAGGATTCCTTACTATATTTGTAATGAAATTTTGTCTAACTATTAAAATCTTAAACAAATGAATAAATCAATTTTTTATCATGCCGGTTGCCCGGTTTGCGTAAGTGCAGAACAGGATATTGTAACTCTTATAGGCGCTACTAATATAGAGATTATACACCTTGGCGAAGATCGTTCACAGATCGAAACCGCAGAAAAAGCTGGTGTGCAATCCGTTCCTGCTCTACTAACTCCAAATGGAAATGTGTTGCATATTAACTATGGTGCATCTATAGCTGATGTAAAAGGGTAATTTTTTTAATTCAAATAGTTAGGATTCCTAATTTAAAGAATCCTAACTATTCTCAAATATTTACAAATGAAAAACAGAATTTTGACTTTAGTATTAATCATCTTATGTACTTCACTCAATGCTTGTGAAGAAAACGAAAAAATAAATGACAAAAACAATGATTTACAGATCATAGATGCTTCTGTTATCCATGATACAGAAATAGCCAGTATTATCTGGGAAATTACGGTAAAAGGAAATGCTGGAGCCACTACTCCGAATCCAGTGGGGCAATTACACGGTGCTCCGGTCTTAGGATATGTTTTTCCTACTACATTAAAACCAACTGATGTTGGGTTTAGTGAAACCGAAGGGATTTTGGCTTTAGCACTCACTTCTCACCCTGACTTTGATGATACGCCTTTATGGGATGAAAACAATGATAGTGTATATGACAATGATGGTATTATTTGGCATCCTCATTGGGTAGTTTTACGTGAAGATAATAGAGTTGCAGGTGGGTTATCTGTAAAACAGTTTAACAAAGATGATAAGACTGTAAAACTTCCTCCCACCAATCCAGGGATGCCTATGTATATGGATTCTCCCGGTTTTCAGGTAATTACTAAAGGAAATAATATAAAAGTGGTAATTCCTGACTATCGCATGAATCATAAAATTGACTTTAGATTTGATGCAGTTGCAGCTTATATGCAGGTTAATACAGAGATCAAAGACAAACCTATGCTTGGTGTTTATGAAGTATATAGCGTTTTGAGCACCGATCTTTCCCTTCCCTATACAGTTCAATCTAGATAATACATTAGAATGAAAATAGCAGTTTGGGATACCTATGTTCGGCGAAAAGATGGGTCTGTAATGCATTTCGATATTTTGGTTCCGGATAACTTAAAAAATGAAAATCAAATTTTTGAGTTTGGTAAAATATACCTGAACTCCAAGCCTTTTGAAACTTATGGTTTAACTTCTAAGGAATGCAGCTTTTGTCATATAGAAAAAGCCACTCAAGAAATAATTGATAACATCCAAACATCTGGTTATTCTATTATCGAAATGGAAAATTGTAAATAACGATATAACAAATAATTAGGATTACTAACTTTGCTAATGAGAAAGCTAAACTTTCTCATTAGCTTTTCTATGAACAAGAGTATATTTAACATACCATTCCAGCATAAAGATGTCAATGCCAAAATTGTAATTGGCCTAGAACGAATTTCTGAGGCTTTCAGAGTATTGTTATGGGAACATGCTAAAAAAATAGGGTTAAGCCCTATTCAGATACAAATCCTAATTTTTGTAGCCTATCATCAAGAGAATTTATGTACTGTAAGCCATTTGGCAAAAGAATTCAACCTTACCAAACCGACAGTTAGTGACGCTGTTAAAGTATTGAAGCAAAAGGATATGATTTCTAAAAACAAAACCACAACCGATAGTAGAAGTTATTATATTAGTCTTACACCAAAAGGGACAAAAAGTGTTGCTGAGATCGAAAATTTTGCAGACCCCATTAAAAAGCAGGTAGATAGTTTTGATACTAAAGAACAGGAATCTCTATTTAAAACTCTTAGTTCGTTGATTTATAAACTTAATCGATCCGGGATCTTATCTTTACAAAGAACTTGTTATGGATGTAAGTTCTATGAAAAGAAAAGTAAAGACAGTCATTATTGTCATCTGATTCAGACTAATTTAAAAGATATCGACATTCGATTAGACTGTCCTGAATTTGAAGAAAAATCATAAAAAAACCTCCTGAACCAAAATCCAGGAGGTTTTTACCCAAATAAAGACTAAACTTATCCTTTTACAGGTTTAGTATTTTGCTTTTTATTCAAATGTTTAGCATAGAATCCCATCATTGCTTTATACATCTCAACCGAGTTTTCTTCTTTAGCAAATCCATGACCTTCATCATATCTTACCATATAAGGTACATCGTACCCTTTGTCACGTAATGCTTTTACGATTTGATCAGACTCATCTATATTTACACGAGGGTCGTTCGCTCCCTGAACTACAAATAATGGCTTCTTAATCTTATCAATTTGATATACCGGCGAAACTTCTTCCATAATTGCTTTTTCTTCAGCAATATCTTCATCATACCAGATCTCTTTGATGATCTTCAAATATGGCTTCCAGTATGGAGGAATAGTTTTCATAAAAGTAAATAGATTAGAAACTCCTACATAATCTACTCCACAAGCATACAAATCAGGTGTTTTGGTCAATCCACGAAGTACAGCATATCCACCATGGCTTCCACCGTAGATTGCAACTTTATCTTCATCTACCCATCCCTGCTCAATCACATATTTTAAACCGTCTTCTACATCATCCATTGCTTTACGACCAATTTGCTTAAATCCAGATTCTAAAAACTCTCTTCCGTAACCTCCAGAGATTCTAAAATTAACCTGTAATGTTGCATATCCTCTACTTGCGAATAATTGAGACTCAGGATTGAATCCCCAAGAGTCACGAATTCCTTGTGGGCCACCGTGCGGATTAACAATTAATGGAACTTTTTTTCCTTGTAAAGCTTCTTTTGGTAAAGTGATATACCCATGTATGGTTAATCCATCTCGACTTTTAAAAGTGATAGGACGCATCTCTGCCATATCATTTTCCTTCAGCTGAGGCATCAAATTGTATAGTAATTTAAACTCTTCAGTTTTTGCATCATAAGAATAATATACACCATATAACTTATCACTTTGTAAAAAGATCAGATATTTATCTTCTTCGTCAGTTTTATCTGCTATAGAATATTGATGGTCAGGGAATTTATTAGTAATTTTTTTATGAAGTTTCTTGTAATAATCACTAACTGGCTCCACTACTCTTTTTTCTCCTTGGTGAGAAAAATAATCTAATTCATACCCTCTTTTTCTAGAAACTGAAAGATTAGATACGTCGTACTTATCATTAGAATACAATTTTTTAATTACTTTATCCTCTTTTAAGTCATATAAATATATCTGAGACTTATCAGTCTCCAGGTTAGATACTACATAAGCATCATGTGGATTATCAGTAGCATAATCGAAACGTAATATAGAGAAAGTATCTTTCCAATTCAGTTTCTTAATGATTTCATATTTACCTTCTTCCTTGGCATAATGAAGATCCATATTAACCCCATCACGAAGCTTAACAAAACCTTTTAAGTTTCCGTCTTTATCAAAATTATAACCCATTATAGGATTTGCAGCATCTTCATTCTTATATAGCTGAGTAAGTTCTCCTGTAATAACATTTATCTTATATGGCTCAAAGATTTGCTTATTATTTTTATTCATAGAAATAATAATATGGTCTTTGTCCTCCTTTAATAATTCCAAGAAATTTACCTGAACCTCACCAAATGGAGTTAAATCTTTGCTCTCTCCTCCGGTAATTCCAGCGGTGAACAAATGATAATTTTCATCACCTCCTTTATCCATAACATAAACTAGGCGCTCATTATTTACCCAGCCAAAACCTCGTATTAATTCTTCTTTTTCCTCGATAACACGAGTAACTTTACCAGAAGCAATATCTTTTACATATACATGGTTTTTTTTATTATCATCTTTTTCTCTATAAGATAAATACTTTCCGTTTGGTGAAAACTGAAAACTTCTAGCTTTTGGTCTTGCAAAATAATCTTCCACAGAGTATTTATGATCCCCTTTATCCAGATTACCTAATTCTAGTAATTCGGTATCAGAAGTCACCAACTCGGGATTACCTGGTATTGTTTTTTCTGATTTTTCCATTTCTAATGGTAGCTCCATTCCTGCTTGATAAAAAGTTCCTTTTAATTTAGTTGATTCCACAGATGCTACATATTTCACCCCTGCTTGTTTAAGTCCCAAAGTTAATTGATTGTTTTCAAAAACTGCTTTATCTAAAGGAATTCCGGTTGCTCCCTGAGATGGACTATCCATAGTAGCTGATAGAGCTCCATCTTTTTCTTCGATATGAAAAGCCAGTGGAATTTCATTTCCTTGAACAGATAATTTACCTTTCCAGGTTCCTATAACCTCTTGTGCATACGTTTGTGTAAAAGACATACATAGAATAACTATCATTGCCCCCCATAATGTTGAAAATTTTGATTTCATTGTTTTGTAAGATTGATTATGAAAAATGAGTTATACGTAGTTAGTAATTAATTATTAAAGATTGTTACACTATTGGTAAAAATTAACAGAATATTTTACGTCCTTTATTGTAACCGATGCTAAAACCAATCGTCATAACCATACATATCAATTCAAAAAAACCAACAACAATGAGAAAAGGGTTCAAATTATTATTTACAAAAACTTTATTGATAACATTTTTATATGCTTCAACAGTTACAGGACAAAGTATCGAAACGCAATTAGATAAACTTTTTTCAGAAAAATATAAGACTGACACTCCGGGAGCTGCAGTTATTGTTGCCAAGAAAGGAGAAATCATTTATCATAAAGCCTTTGGTTTATCCAATATGGAGCTTGGCACACCTATGAAATCAGATAACGTTTTTGAAATTGGATCTATCACTAAGCAATTTACTTCGGTTGCTATTCTAATGTTATTAGAGCAAGGTAAACTAAATATTGAGGATGAAATCACCAAATTCATTCCTGATTATCCAACCAACGGAAAGAAAATTACTATTCATCATCTACTTAATCATACTTCCGGAATCAAAAGCTATACTTCCATGAATCTTACCGAAATAGCAAGGAAAGATATGACACCCACTGAGCTCATTGATTATTTTAAAAATGAACCTATGGATTTTGACCCAGGAGAGGAATGGGGATATAATAATTCAGGATACATTTTATTAGGATATATTATCGAAAAAGTTTCAGGTAAAACGTATGAAGACTTTATAGAACAAGATATTTTTAAACCATTAGGAATGAACAATTCATATTATGGGCATAAAGGTGAAGTTATAAAAAACCGTGCTTCCGGATATCAAAAAAAAGAAGATTATGTAAATTCTGACTACCTCAGCATGACACTGCCTTATGCAGCAGGGTCATTAATGAGTACGGTAGAAGATCTATACAAATGGCAAAAAGGGCTAAATGCAAATACCTTAGTAAAAAAAGAAACGCTACAAAAAGCTTTTCAGAATACTAAATTGAATAATGGGACTCCTACCTATTATGGTTATGGCTGGACGGTGAATGAAATTAATAACACTCCAACTATAGAACACGGTGGAGGAATTTTTGGATATACTTCTTATGGAATTTATATCCCTGAAAAAGACACTTATATCGCTACATTAACTAATTGTAGCTGCAATAATAGTCCTACAGATGTAACTATACAAGCCGCTTCGATTGTAATTGATAAACCCTACAATAACAATACAGCAGTCAACATCTCTAAGGATAAACTCAAAAAACTAATAGGTGTTTATGAGTTTGAAGACAAAGCAATACGTATTATTACTTTAGAAGAAGATCAATTATATAGTCAACGAGAAGGTGGTGGTAAGTTTAAAATCTTTCCTAAAAATGAAAATAATTTTTTCTTTGAAGATAGTTTTTCTGAAATCGAATTCATTGTAAAAGATAAAGAAATAGAGTCCAAATTTAAAAATAGAATAAGGGTTTCTAATGGTTCAAAAACTAATAAACCACTTCCTTCAGCAAAGAAGGAAATTGAATTATCACAAGATATCCTAAAACAATATTTAGGTACTTATGAAATACAACCAGGGTTTGATCTAGAAGTAAGACTAGAAAATGGGAAACTTATCTCACAAGCAACAGGTCAACAATCTTTCCAGATACGTCCCGAATCTGAAACCAAATTCTTCGTTAAAGAATTTCCTGCTGCAATAGAATTTATAAAAGAAGGCGGAAAATTTGATAAAGCTATTTTATATCAAGGAGGTCAGGAAATACCTATAAAGCGAAAAAAGTAAAATTGTAATTCATATTGAATACTTAAGCTACGTTTCTATTAGAAGCGTAGCTTTATTGAATCCTGGATTGTTACAATTTTCATAAATACAGTAATTCACTTATCACTTTTAGTAATTTTAAAATCTGTAACACAAATCATACTATCATGAAAAGAATTTGGATTTTATTAGTATTAATTACTATCATTAGTTGTAATCAAAATAAAGAAAAAGAAAATACTACGACAAAAACGGATGATACAAAAAATGAAGTGATTCCTGTAGAATCAGATGGAGGTATTGGTGATGGTGCTGTACCCATTACTGATTATTATATCCAAAGTATAGAAAAGGCCCATAAAAAACAAGAATTCCTAAAACATAACGCAGTAAGCTTTGATGCAAAAATTTTATTTGGTGGTAAAGAGCATCTTGAAGGAAAGATTACAATGCTTACTAACTCCACAAAAATTAGAATTGATAAAAAGGATGGAAGTCAGCTCATTTATGACGGAGAAAAAGTTTTTCTACATCCCGAGGATGCAAATGATAAGGGAACCCGATTTGATATGTTTACCTGGACATATTTCTTCGGAATGCCATACAAATTAAGTGATCCCGGAACTCAATGGGAACTACAACAAGACAGGGATCTGGATAAAAAATCATATAATACTGCCAAACTCACATTTGAAGCAGGTACTGGTGATGCTCCTGACGACTGGTATGTTATTTATACCGAGCCAAACACTAAAGTTTTAACTGCTTCTGCATATATTGTATCTTTTGGCAGTGGTGGTGATACTGCTAAAGCAGAAGAAGACCCACACGCTATCTATTATAAAGATTTTACAACAGTAAGTGGAATTCCTTTTGCTACCAAATGGGATTTTTATGGATGGACTTCAGAAAAAGGAATAACAGATAAGCTAGGGGAAGCTATGATTACCAATATCACTTTTATTGATGATGAAGGCGTAATATTCCAAGTACCAGAAAAGTCTAAAGAAATTAAACTTTAACTAAAAAACACATCTTATCTATAATTAAAATACCGCTTTTTAGCGGTATTTTTTGTATATTTAAAAAGCACAAACTCAGTTCTTAAAAAATTATTCTAATGACTCCGCTTTTTAAAAAATTACAACTACCCCCTGCATTGGATGAGATCCTGATCCTAAATGAACCTGAAGGATTTTGTAAAGAATTGGATTGTCTTAAGGACGTTATTGTCAAAGAATCTTTAATTCAGGTGTCAGAAGTAGATTTTGCAATCGTTTTTGTTACCGAAAAGAAACAAGTAGAAAACCGTATTGAGACCGTTTATCCAAAATTAGTTGGTGATGCTATACTCTGGTTTGCTTATCCTAAAAAAAGTTCTAAAAAGTATTCATCAGAAATTACCAGGGATATCGGATGGGGAGTCTTGGGTGATTATAACTTGGAACCTGTAAGACAAGTATCTATTGATGAAGATTGGTCTGCTCTTAGGTTTAGAAAAGTAAGCTTTATTAAAAAAATGACCAGAAGCAAAGATTTTGCATTAAGTGACGCTGGCAAAGAAAAAACTACAGGAGTTTAATGAGCTGGCATATATATGTTCTTTCTGCTATTTTTATCACTGCAGGTATCTTTCATTTTATTAAACCCAAAGCATTTATGAGGATTATGCCGTTATATATTCCATACCATAGAACCTTGGTATATCTAAGTGGATTGGCAGAGGTTGCTTCAGGAATTGGAGTATTATTTATAGCGACCAGGGTCATTTCTCTATGGACAATTGTAATTATGCTCATTTTATTTTTTCCTGTACATATACATATGTTAGTACATAAAAAAGCCAGTTTAAACCTTCCTAAATCAATACTGGTATTTAGATTAGTACTTCAATTTGGTTTAATTTATTGGGCGTATCAATATATTTAAATGGATTTATTCAATACAATACAAGATCCTATCCATCTTGATATGCCAGATGCGGACGTTATTTATTATCCTAATTTCTTTAGCCATCAGGAAGCAAATAGTATATTCAAAAAACTTCTAAACGTTATACAATGGCAACAGGATGATATCACAGTTTTTGGAAAAACGCACCTACAACCTCGTCTCACGGCATTATATGCCAATAATGACAATCCATATAGCTACTCTAATATCACTATGAAGCCTCATCCTTTTACCAAAGAGCTTTTATTAATTAAAGGTAAAATAGAGACTATTTCTAAAACTGAATTTACAACCTGCTTGTTAAATCTATACAGGAATGGCAAAGATAGTAATGGTTGGCATGCCGATAACGAAAAAGAATTAGGTAAAGAACCCATTATTGCATCCGTTAGTTTTGGAGAAGAAAGATGGTTTCACTTTAAACATAAAAACAAAAGCGATCTAAAGAAAAAACTTTTATTACAACACGGTAGTTTACTTATTATGCAAGGCAAAACTCAGGAGTATTGGTTACATCAGATTCCTAAGTCTAAAAAAGTCTTAAACCCACGGATCAACCTAACTTTTAGAATTATTAAGTAAAAACCCCTACAGCATAGCTGCAAGGGTTGTGCTAACAATCAAACAAAATCAAATTATGAATATAATCTCTGCAATAAGAGATATGTCTTTTTATCAATTATGATACCGAATAAAAATCCTTTGAATACTGGAAAGAAGTCAAATCATAGTTATCTTTCTTTAATAGTATAAAAGAAATAATAGAGAAAAACAGATGTATAATTGCACAATCAACTTTACCTGCATCCAAAAGAAATAAACTAAAAAATGTAAATAATACAATTGCTACAATCAAAACCCTTTTTGTAAAAACTCCAAGTGCCAAACACAGTCCAATTACAAATTCTTCAAAAGGAACTAATGGTGCTAAGGATTCAATAAAACCAACATCAAATATAGTAACAGCACTAAAATAACCATCCAATCTTTCCAAAAACCCCGAAAATTTAATCACATTATAAATACTACCCAATACTAAAAACATCCCGAACGACACTCTAATAATGTAGTACAAATAGATTCTAAGCTTCATAAGGATTTGTGTTAAAATTTCCTTTATAAAATTACAAGTCAAATTTTAATCTTTCTGGTAAAAAACAATTCACAACTTGTACAAAATTTCACTAAACAACTAGTTTTCAACAAGATCAAACGTTTTAGTTAAAATTTACTTGTATAAAACAATTCTTATTTGTTGATTTATTTTTGTAACTTTAAATGTTAAAAAATTGTTTATGAACCGTTATACATTACATGAAACCTTTGTAGTGCATCAGTATTCTTTTGATGAATGGGAAGCGGAGCCACATAATCACAATTACTTTGAAATTATTTTTGTTGAAACTGGAAGTGGACACCATACGATTAATGGTGTTAGATTTCAGTATAGTGAAAATGATATCTTTTTATTGGCTCCGGAAGACACTCATCATTTCGAAATTGAAGAGCACTCTAAGTTTACTTATTTTAAGTTTACCGAACTTTTATTTTCGAGTAAAGTGAACCTGCCCGATAGGAAATATTGGCTACAGCGAATTGAACAACTATTACATCATCCAAATATTATTCCCGGAGATGTAATTTGTCACGAGGATGACCGAAGCATTATTTGGGATATCCACAATGTAGTCATGGAGGAATTTAAAAATGAAAAAATCTACTATCAAGAGATTATTTCTAATGCAATTAGTACAATTCTAAGCATTATTGTCCGTAATATCTCAGAAAAATACAACTCCGTTCAAAGAGAGGTTACCGTTAATCACACCAAGATAGAGCGTATTCTAAGTCATATTAGACAAAATGTATATGATAATGAACGTACTAAGATTAACTTTTTAGCAAATAAATTTAATATGTCACAAAGTTCGATCAGTACTTATTTCAAAAGAAAAACTGGAGAATCTATTCATCAGTATGTTACAAAATATAAGATGAAGTTAGTTGAGTATCGATTACAGCATACAGAATTTACAATTGCTGAAATAGCATATCAATTAGGATATACAGATGAAAGTCACTTGACAAAGACATTTAAAAAACATTTCTTTATGTCCCCAAAACAATACAGAAAGGAATTGGTTCTTGATGAATAGGATAATTATCCAAAAATATCATTAAGGATTTTAGCCAATCTTACCCCACCTTTTTGTAATTGAGTTCTAACTACAGGAAAGTAATTATACATATAATTATACCCCAACTTTTCTCCCACATTAGCAGAAGCATACACTTTTTTGGCAAGCGCTTGAGATTCATTTACCCAGTCTAAAATTTCTCCTTTTTCAATAGCTTGGATCTGATCATCAGATAATTCATCCACATTAAGAGATAACTCAGTATAACTCATACCATAATAATCAATCATCTCGCTATCCCATACACGGTGTAAATTAGATCCGTCTCTAAACCAGCGCACCTGAATATCATTACCTCCCTTATCTTCTCCTCTACCTACGTGAAGAGGTTGGTGCAAGTCTCCAACAAAATGTACCAGCATTTTTAGATAAAATTCTTTATCAGCATCCGTAGACTTTTTATCCTTAAGAACTTCTATACATTTATTTATTCCTTGTATCAAGTCTCCAAACTCACTAGGCTTATTTTCGCCATACTTTTTATCAAAAGGAAAATTAATATAGTGCCAAGGGCTATATCCTTTATAACGATCATCACTTTTTATTTCATCTGCAAAAGTAGAGACAAACGCTAAACTTTGACCATTTAACACTGTAGCAATATTTCTTTTTGCTTTATTTGTTAAGTGTGCTTCTGCTATCTGACCTGTAGCCCTGTGTCCTGTTTTACCCCAATCATATTCTGAAGAAAAACTATTGAAAGAAAATAATAATATAAACAGTAGTATAAAACGAATATACATATATAAATTTTGAAGCAAAGATAAAAAAGGGTATGTTAGTGAATCGTTAAATATCGATACAATTTTTAGCTAATATTGATCTATATCAAAATATGACATACCATTTGTCGTTAGCTAATCACCTGTCAATATAATCCGTGCCTCATGAAATTAAAGTTTTTTATACTTCTTATTACTCTTAGCTCATTTAGCTTTTCACAAGAGAAAGAGTTTAACTCTGCAATTGTGAAAATAAACAAGTTTCTGGAAGGTTCTTTAGTGACACCATATTCAGACTCTGATAAAGAAGTACCTTTGGTTATATTCGTTATGGATGCTGGAGCAATTAACAGAGATGGCAACGACAGAATGTCTAAGACTAACACGTTTAAAAAATTATCCTATGAATTAGCAAAGCTTGGAATAGCAACATATCGTTATGATAAGAGGCTTTTTAAGATGGATGGATTAGGCATTAAAGAACACGAAATTTCGTTAGATCATTTTATCAGTGATACCAATACCATAATAGATTATTTTAAAAAAAATGGAAACTATTCTAAAATCATTATTTTAGGTCATGGGCAAGGTTCTTTGGTAGGTATGGTAGCTGCAAAAGATAAAGCTGACGGATTTATTTCTATCGCTGGTAATGCTCAGCCTATTGATCAGGTAATTGTTGAGCAGATTTCTAAGCAAGCTCCAGGATTGGATAAAAGTGCTGCTATAGCCTTTAAACAACTAAAAGAAAGCGGCAGAGCTTCCGGGTACGACCCTGCTTTAGAATCTATTTTCAGATACAACCTACAACCGTTTATGAAATCCTGGATAAAATACAACCCCTCTGAAATTGTATTAGAGTTAAATATGCCTATCTTAATTATACACGGTACCAAAGATATACAGGTAGAAGTATCTGAAGCCGAAAAACTTAAAGAACTAGTTCCACAGGCAGAGTACTTATTAATCGAGAATATGAATCACATCTTAAGAGGAATCAAAGGAAACCGTTTAGAAAACCATAAATCATACAATGAAGCTTGGAGAGAAATTATGCCAGAAGTTTTCAATGGTATTGCTACCTTTGTAAATCAGCAATCGGCAGAACAAAATTAATAACCCAAATCAAAAATTAAATAATGCAGCATCGCATTGTATTTTCTGATATCGATGGAACTCTACTAAACAAACAAAGAGAACTTTCTGATTTTACAATTTCAGAAATAAAAAGAATCAAAAAAACAATACCGGTCATATTAATTTCTTCTCGAATGCCAAGTGCAATGAAGCACCTACAAGAAGAATTAGAAATAACCAATCAACCTCTAATTTGTTATAATGGTGGTTTAATTTTAGTGGATCATAAACCTATTCACTCTACTTTTATCGATACGAATATTATAGAAAAGCTTAATTTATTCAATAAAGACAAAAGTTTTCATATTAGCTTATATCATAATGATGATTGGTTTGTTCCTGAAATGGATTTTTGGGCAAATAGAGAAATGGAGAATACTAAAGTTACTCCTGTTGTAAAAGCTACAGAAAAAGTTGTAGAAGATTGGAAAATCTCTCAAAAAGGAGCTCATAAGATTATGTGTATGGGTGAAGAAACCTATATCGATAAAGCTTTTGATTTTTTAGAGAACAATTTTGGAGACACCTTGCATCTATATCGTTCAAAACCTACGTATATTGAGGTCGCTCATAAAAGTATATCTAAGTTAACGGCAATAGAAAAGCTATTGGATTTTCATTTTGATATTCCTATTGCTGATGCTGTGGCTTTTGGTGACAACTATAATGATATTGCTATGATCAAAGCAGTTGGGACCGGAGTTGCCGTAGCAAATGCAAAACCGGAAACCCTAGAGATTGCGGATTTTATAACTCTTTCGGGTAAAGAAGATGGTGTGGCAACATATATTAAAAATAACATTACAGAATAGTGCTGAGAAGAAGAATACCTCTTATATATTGTATACTTGCCATAGCTATATCAAGCTGTAAAACTACTCAGCCTAATATAGAGATTGGTGATATTCCGATACTTGCATCTATTGATTTGGTAAATGTGGTAAATGACAAAGTCAAAGTAGAGCTAGAAGTAGCCAATTTTGATCAAGATACCATCAGTTATTACTTACCAAAAATCGTTCCCGGAACATATCAGAATAATAACTATGGAAAATTTATAGATAATTTTAAAGCTTTTGATCAGGATGGTAGCCCATTGTATGTCCAAAAATATGGGGATAATCGCTGGAAAATAAATAATGTAAAACGATTACGTAAGATCTCATATTGGGTTAATGACACTTTTGACACAGAAGATGAGCATGACATTTTTTCTCCAACCGGTACAAATATTGTTAAGGATGATATCTTTATTCTAAACCTATATGCCTTTATTGGATACTTTGATCAAATGAAGGAACAAAAGTATAAACTGCTTATTAAACATCCCAAACAACTTGAAGCATCAACTTCACTGATCAAGACTCCTTCAAAAATAATTCCTGATGCTTCCTCACCCATCGAAACTGACCAATATAATCTAAAAAGATATGCGGATTTGGCGGATTCTCCAATAATGTATTCTAAGCCAGACAAAGTTACTTTCTCTGTAAACGATATTACTGTTTTATTGAGTGTTTATACTAGAAATAAATTACACAGAGCTGCTAAAATAATGCCTCAGATGGAACGTGTTATTAGAGCTCAAAAGAATTTTCTTGGTGACATAAATTCCACAAAAAATTATAGTATTTTACTATACCTTTCTTCTTCTAAATCTAATGATGCCAAAGGGTTTGGTGCTCTAGAACATAATACATCAACTGTTGTTGTACTTCCTGAATCACTTTCACAAGAAAAACTCGATGAATCACTTACCGATGTAGTTTCTCACGAGTTCTTTCATATTGTAACGCCTTTAACTATCCAGTCTGAAGAAATTTATGACTTTGACTATAACAAGCCTAAGATGTCACAGCACCTTTGGTTATACGAAGGTACAACCGAATATTTTTCATTATTATTTCAGATTAGTCAGGGACTTATTAGTAAAGAAGAGTTTTATAATAGAATTTTAGAAAAGATTGAAGCTGCCAAGTATTTTGATAACAGCATGTCTTTCACTGAAATGAGTAAAAACATTTTAAAAGAGCCATATCGTCAAAACTACCGTAATGTATATGAAAAAGGTGCTTTAATCTCTATGTGTATAGATATTATACTTAGAGAAAACAGTGAAGGACAAACAGGAATATTAGACCTAATTAAAGCCCTTTCTAATACCTTTGGAAGTGAAATGCCTTTTAAGGATGATGAACTTATTAAGATCATCAAAAAAATACCTTCTCCAGAAGTTGCTGCATTCTTAGAAAAACACGTTGTAGGTAACACACCCATCGATTATGAATATTATTTAAACAAACTAGGCTTACAGTTTGGAAAAAAAGAAGTCCCTTCCTCCTATTTTCTTTTTGAACAAGAACCCTATATCAAAGGATCTGAAGCTACCAAAGAAGTTATATTTGCTAAAGGAGTGACGTATAACACGTTTCTTAAAAACCTAGGAGTACAGGGAGGAGATGCTTTAATAAGTATCAACGACAAAAAGTATACGATCAAAAATATATATGACCTTTTTGGAGACTCTAACAAATGGAAAGTTGGAAATGATATAACGTTTAAAGTCAAAAGAAATGGAGAGGTTATAACATTAACTACTAAGGTTATAGAACCCAAAGTACAACAAGTGGTTATTCAGCAAAATCCTAGTGCTACTAAACAACAAACCAATATCCTAAAAAAATGGATTAACGATTAGAAATATAATTTCAGGCGTTCTCTTCTGTAAAAAATTGTATTTTGCATCACATCTCAATTAACTAACAAATTCATTCATGGAAAACATTCCGTTTTTTACCAATGATACAATTGTCTTTGGTATTTTATTACTCTGTTTAGGTTTAGTATTTTACACCTCCTCCTTAGAATCAAAATTTTGGAAAACCTTTTATAAATATGTCCCGGCAATATTACTATGCTATTTATTACCTGCAATATTTAATTCTTTGGGAATCATAGCCCCTAAATGGGAAGAACTCGATGCTAATGGAGAAATTGTTAAAAAATCTTCTCAGGTTTATTATATAGCCAGTAGATATATGCTACCTGCATCATTGGTATTAATGACATTAAGCATTGACCTCAAAGGAATTTTTAATCTAGGGCCCAAAGCTTTAATCATGTTCGGCACTGGTACTCTGGGAATTGTAATAGGTGGTCCTTTAGCGATATTGTTAATTTCAGCTTTCTCCCCTGATACTGTAGGAGGAGTAGGATTTGATGCTGTATGGAGAGGGTTATCTACACTCGCCGGTAGTTGGATTGGTGGTGGAGCTAACCAGGCTGCCATGCTGGAAATCTATGAGTACAATCCCGATAAATATGGAGGAATGGTTCTGGTAGATATTGTAGTAGCTAATATCTGGATGGCCATATTGTTGATCGGTATTGGTAAAAGTAATAAAATAGATAAATGGTTAAAGGCTGATAACAGCGCTATAGAATCATTGAAACAAAAAGTATCCAGCTATGCAGAAAGCATAAATAGAAATCCATCTCTTACCGATTATATCGTGATGTTATCAATAGCTTTTACAGCTGTCGGTCTTGCACATTGGGGCGCGGATGGAATGTCTAATTTTTTATCAAATAACTTTGAAGTATTTAATGATAAAAGTTCAGCATTATCTTCTTTTACATCCAAGTTCTTTTGGATGATAACCATAGCCACTGCAATTGGAATTATATTATCATATACTAAAGCAAAGCAATATGAAGGAGCCGGAGCCAGTAAATTAGGAAGTATTTTTATTTATATTCTGGTAGCTACAATCGGAATGAAAATGGATATAGGTAGAGTCCTGGAAAATCCTGGATTGATAGCTATCGGATTAGTTTGGATGACCATACACGCAGTTTTACTCATCGGAGTAGCAAAACTTATAAAAGCTCCATACTTTTTCTTGGCAGTTGGTAGTCAGGCCAATGTGGGTGGAGCAGCATCTGCTCCAGTGGTAGCAGCAGCTTTTCATCCGTCTTTGGCTACAGTTGGAGTATTACTTGCCGTTTTTGGATATGTTGTAGGAACATATGGTGCTATTTTATGTACTATATTGATGCAAATTGCAGCAGGAGGCTAGTATTTAAATATAAATTATGGCATATTTGTACCCCAATTTTGAATATTTAAAAACAACAGATGAAACGATTATTTTTCATACTATCCATAACATTATTATTAGCCAGTTGTAGTAACACTCCGGAGAAGAAAGGAAATGTTATTATTAAAGGTAACATCAAAGGTTTAAAAGTAGGCTCCCTGTATTTACAAAAAATACAAAACGATTCATTAGTCAATGTAGATTCTATCTTGATAGATGGTAATTCAGAGTTTTTATTATACTCTGATGTTACAGAACCCGAAATTCATTATTTATATCTTGATAAAGATGACGGTGCACAGTATAATGATCGAATTGATTTTTTTGCTGAAAAAGGAGAAATGACCGTTACAACATCTTTAAAAGATTTTGAAAAAGATGTAAAAGTAATTGGAGGCAAAAATGCAATGAAATATCAGGAATACAAAAGTATGATCAAAAGGTTTAATGATAGAAATCTTAGACTGATGAAAGAAGATTTTGAAGCCAATAAACAAAATGATAAAGAAAAGCTTGCGAAAAATGATGAAGCCTACAAAAAGCTTTTAAAACAGAAGTATCTATATACAATCAACTTTGCTATGTATAATAAAAAGTTGGAAGTTGCTCCATATGTAACTTTACAAGAAGTATTTGATGCCAATATCAAATATTTGGATACTGTAGCAAAATCATTAAGTCCTAAAGTTAAAAAGTCTATTTACGGTAAACAGTTAATTGAATATATTAAAGATCGTAAGGAAAAGGAAACTACCACTATAAAAAAAGAAGAAGAATAACTGTAGATTAAATATTTATAAAAAGCCCCAATCTCGTTTGAAATTGGGCTTATACTTTTAGAGTTAACAGAGAAACTAACTTAGACTAAGTTGCAGGATATATACTTCTCATTCCTCTACAATATTTATAATTTCATAAAAAGCTTTAAAATTAAATCCAGAGATTTGATTAAAGAGCCGATAAAGGAACTCCCTTCGACTAACGCTCACGACAAGCTTCTCGTCCTTTATAATAATAACCTTAAAAACAAAAAAATCCTAAAATTTTACATTTAGGACTTTACTTAGAGCCGATAGAGGGACTCGAACCCACGACCTGCTGATTACAAATCAGCTGCTCTAGCCAGCTGAGCTATATCGGCAAAAGCGGTTGCAAATATAATTTCTCAAATCATATTTGCAAATACTTTTTAGAAAAAAATTATAATGAATTTACTTTTTCTACTAATGAAGTAGCTTTTTTCTCCAAATCTTCGCGAATAGCTTTAAAGTGTTTTTTAGGATTTTCAGGTTTACGGTCATTTACTCTAACCATAAATTCATCGAAAGATGATATTGCCTCATCAATAATAGCTTCTCCTGCCTTACTATCTTTGCCAGGATTATTTAGTTCCCACACATATACTTCTTCGATAATATCTCCTAAAACGTAGTTTATATCTTTCTTAAGGTCTCTTTTGTTTGCCATATCATATTGGTTTTGTACAAAATTAGTGTTTTAGTTTAAATATAGGTTTGTAATAACCTTGCTTTATCAGAAGAAATACGAACTTCTGATATTTTTGCCGGAACCAAAATAGTTTCTCCCATTTTAAGCTCTACTGTATTTTCTTCACTTTCTATAATAGCTTGCCCTAACACACACATATAGATTACAAAAGAATCCAAATCCGCATGAGAAACCGTTATTGTAGTATCAATTTCTATCACATTGGCGATGAAATGCGGACAGGACACTAAATCTACTACCTGGTTAGTCTTATGCTCATATTGTATCTTATAGTCCTGAGGATTAAAATCGATAGCTTCCAGAGCATCTTCCTGATGTAACTCTCTGTACTTTCCTTGTTGATCTTTACGATCCCAATCATATATGCGATAAGTTATATCTGATGTCTGTTGTATTTCTGCCAACAATACACCAGCACCAATAGCATGAATTAATCCGGGATGTATAAAAAAGGTGTCGCCTTCTACAGCTGATTCATAATTAAGAATATTTTTAATGGATTTTTCATCCAAGTGTTTTTGATAGACATCTTTGCTCACATCACAGTTAAACCCAACAATAATATTGGCTTCTTTATCCGCCTGAACAATATGCCACATTTCTGTTTTACCTAATGAATTGTGTTTTTGCTTTGCCACTTTATCATCAGGATGTAATTGAACAGAAAGATCTTCTTTAGCATCAATAAACTTAATAAGTAATGGAAATTTGTTACCAAAACGTTTAAAATTCTTTACCCCAACTAAATCCTCTTTGTATTGTAATAATAGTTCTCGAAGTGTTTTTCCTTGAAGATGTCCAATACTAACTACTGAGCAATCCCCATCAACATCACTAATTTCCCAACTTTCACCAACCAGAGAGCTTTCTGAATCTTTATGCAAAAGATCCGTTAGCTTACTACCACCCCATATCTTTTCTTTTAGAATAGGCGCAAACTTTAGAATATATAAGGATTCTCTACTCATTAACGATTTCTTTTACTTTGGTAATAGCTTTGCTCATATGCTTTGCCGCATTTATACTATTAAATTTTAGCTGCACTACTCCTTCTTTATCTATTACAAAAGTTTCTCTTCCTGGCAATAAACCAAATAACTCTGATTTCACACCAAAGAGTTTTCTCAATTCCCCTCCTTTATCAGATAGAAACGTATAAGGAAGACGATATCTATTCTTAAATTTTTCGTGAGATTTTACACTATCTGAACTTATACCAATAACTTCAGCTCCTAGTGCTTTAAAATCCTCATAACTATCTCTAAAATCGCAAGCTTCTTTAGTACAACCAGGAGTAAAGTTTTTAGGATAAAAATAAATAACTAAAGGTTTTTTACCTATAATGTTTTGACTATTAAATTCTTTGTTCTGATCATCATTGCATACAAACTCCGGCACTTGATCTCCTACTGCTAATCCCATTTTTTATTTTCCTTTATAGATCACAAAATTACGTGGAGTCTCATATAATGTAATTTCTAAATCAAATTTTGGTGATATTTTTTTGCGAAGCCTATTCCAAATTACTGTAGCTATATGTTCTACTGTTGGATTTAGATCTATGAATTCTTCTACTTCTTCATTCAGATTTTTATGATCCAAATAATCTTCAACTTCTGTTTTGATATATTCTTTTAGAATTTTGAGGTCAATTAAATAACCTGTTTCCGGATCAATCTCACCTTCAACGGCTACGATAAGCTCGTAGTTATGTCCGTGATACTTAGGATTACTACATTTACCAAAAACTTCAAAGTTCTTATCATCACTCCAATCTTTTCTATACAATCGATGTGCGGCATTAAAATGAGCTTTTCTGCAAGCTTTTATTATCATAAAGCAATTTGTGTATAAAATTTATCAAAAATAATTTTAAACCACTCAGTATACTTTTCTGGTTGCTTAGAAATATCTTCTTTTACTTTTTCAACAGGCATCCATTTCCAATCTACTACTTCTTCTGGATTAATCTGTGGATCACCCTCATATTGGCCTACCAAAACATGATCATATTCGTGTTCTGTAAGTCCATTATCAAAGGGAGCTTTATAAATAAACGAAATTGTATCTTTTAATGATGTCGTAAATCCCATTTCTTCTTGTAGACGACGTATACCAGCCTCGACATTACTTTCTCCTTCTCTTTGGTGGCTACAGCATGTATTTGTCCATAGACCTGGGGAATGATATTTATGATGAGCTCTCTGCTGTAACATGAGTTCATTCTTTTTATTAAGAACAAATACTGAAAAAGCTCTATGTAATACGGCTTTCTGGTGCGCTTCTAGTTTAGGCATTACGCCTATCTGCTCATCATTTTCGTTAACTAAAATAACTTTTTCTTCTTCCATATCTTTTATCAGCTCAAAATTACAAAATCACAGTAGCAATTCATAATCTATAAACATACTCTAATTCAATATATTATATAATTTTTAAATAAAAAAACACCTTAAACGAGTAAGGTGTTTCTATAAACGAAGGATTTATATTGATTTATTTACATAGGGCTATTTATATAATTATTTCACAATAATAAATTCGCTTCGCCTATTCAGTTGATAATCATCTTTCGTACAGTTAGTATCATTACCACAATTATTAACAGGTTCGGTTTCTCCATATCCTTTTCCTGATAATCGATCTGCAGCTATACCCTTACCAATCATATATTTTATTGTGGCTTTAGCTCTTTCCTCTGATAAATAAAGGTTGTATACATCATCTCCATGACTATCTGTATGTGACCGAACATCTATTTTCATCTGCGGATACTGAATCATTACTTCAATAACTTTAGCTAGTTCTATTGCGGCATCGGATCTTATATATGACTCATTAAAATCAAAATAAATAGAGTTAAGGGATAATATTTCTGCTAAATCATCACCTACCTCTGCTGATTTAATTTTGTTTTCTATGGTTAAAGGTATATTAAGTTGTTGAGTTTGATTAGGTGTTTCTATCGATTGCTCTAATGTATTATATTCTTCCTTCTCTGCTCTTATATAATATTTAGTTTCACACTCTACCTTTTCTGAAAATGTATATAAACCATCTTCTCCAACCTCTATAGTGTCTAAAATATTAAATTCGTTATCGAATAATATAATTTTAGCTCCAGTAGCAGGTTCTCCTGTATGTTTATCACTAACTACACCGGTAATTGTGATTTCACAAAAGTTCTTTAGATCTTCTAATTGTAAAAATCCGTAGATATCATCACTACCCTTACCCCCATCTCTATTGGATGAAAAGAATCCTCTTTTTGAATTAGTATCTAAAATGAATGCAAAGTCGTCTTTAGGGCCATTAATAGGTTTTCCTATATTCACAACCAATTGTTCTTCTTTGGTCTTTGGATCAAGCCTTGTAACATATACATCTAATCCGCCTAAGCCTAAATGACCATCGGACGAAAAGTACAAATCATTATCTTTACTTACAAACGGAAATGTTTCTTTACCACCTGTATTGATTCGATTACCCAAATTCTTTGGTTCTCCAAAACTACCATCTGCATTGATATCAACTGAGTAAATATCAGACATTCCTTTTCCCCCAGGCATATCTGAAGAGAAATATAATGTCTTTTCGTCTATACTTAATGCAGGATGTGCTATGGAGTATTCGTTACTATTAAAAGACAAGCTTTTAGGAGAAGACCATTGCCCTAGTTCATTCTTATATGCTCTATAGATCTTTAGTCTATTCGTTCCTTTATTATCAGTTCTGTATCTTCTTTCTTTATCAAAATTATTACGGGTGAAATAAATTGTTTTTCCATCTTTGGTAAAAACAGCTGTAGATTCATGAAATCTGGAGTTTATTTTACTTCCTATTTTTTTTGATTCTGAAAGCGTTCCATTAGTAGCGTCATATTTAGAAACAAATAATTCTAAAAAAGCTTGATCATTCCATTGATGCATATTTCTTTTTAAAATTAAGGTATCCCTAGATGAGCTAAAGACTATATAATCTCCATAGAAAGCTGTTCCGAAATCAGAAAACTCTGAATTCACATCTGAATTACTTATTTCAAATCTACCAGATTGAAAATCTATTCGGTCTAAATAATCTGATCCTGATTCAAATAATTGAGCACGCTGATCATCTTTATTACTCTCTGCAAATTTCTGCATGTATGTATTAGACTCTTCGTAATCACCCAGTGTTTTTAAAGTTTGTGCATATCTGAAGTAATACTCCGGTTCTACTTCGTCAGGATAAGAATTTACTAATTTTTCATACCAGTTCAAAGCTTCCTCAAACTGACTATTAAAATAATAGCTATTGCCCAAATTTTTGAACAAATCTGCACTTTCGTAGCCTTTTTCAACTACTTTAAGATAAGTTTCCTGAGCACTAATGTACTCATAGCGATCATATTGCTTTTTTGCTTTTTCTAAATCTTTCTCTTGAGAAAAAGAAAAATTCCCCATAAAAAACATCGTCAAAACCAGTGATGATCTAAGTAATAACTCCCCCATAATGTTATTATTAAGCCCTCAAATATAATTAAAAGAAACGTGGTGTTACCATTCTGTTATATTTTCTAAATAGTTCAAAACGCAACATCACCTCATAACTTCCTCTATTAAATTGTGTATTTCCTAACTCTGTTGTTTCCCAGTCATATGCAAACCCAATCATTAATGAATCTGAAACCTGAAAACCAGCTAGAGCACTGACCGCAGCACTCCATCTATAAGCAGCTCCTAAAGTGAACCTATCATTAAATAAAAAATTAGCAGATACATCAACTTGTAGTGGTGCTCCAAATACTAATTTGGTCAATACAGCTGGTTTAAACTTTATAGTATCGCTCAAATCAAATACATGACCAGCAATCATATAATAGTTAATCCTTTCTTCTGCCAAAAAACTTATCGCCCTACTATCACTGCTTGTAGCACTTTCATCAAAATGATCAGTTTCTAATAAGTTAGGTGTACTTAAACCAAAATAAAATCTATCTGTATGATAATATACCCCAATACCTACATTAGGGCTAAATTTGTTATCTATATCAAATTGAAAGAGATTATCATTTTGATTAAAAAGGTTTAGTTTAGTTAAATCTACATTCAACAAATGCATCCCAGCTTTCAGTCCGAAACTTAATTTCCCTTCATCTGAAACAGGTATTGTGTACGAAAAATCAACATTAATATAGGTTTCATCTGTTGGACCAATTTCATCATTTACAATAGATAACCCCAAACCTAATCGTTCACCTCCTCCAATAGGAGTATTCAATGTCAACGTTTGGGTACGAGGAGCACCCTCCAAACCTATCCATTGACCACGATGCAAACCTGCTACACTTAACACTCCTCTACTTCCTGCATATGCAGGGTTAACACTTATGGTGTTATACATATATTGGGTGTATTGAGCGTCTTGCTGGGCATAACCGAAATTAGATATCAATCCAAATCCGAATAACATAAGTATTATTAAAAATCTATTCATTAGTAGCTTACTTTGATTTAGGGGACAACAATTTTTATAGTTTTTAATTTATTTATTTATATACAAATACCCAGCTTTAGATTTACGAACACCGGCAGCGTTTTCATATTCCAATACATAATAATATGTACCTACAGGTAATTGATCACTACTTTTAACTGTTACTCTACCACTACTATAACCGTCAAAGTATTTCTTTCCTGGCTGCTCATAACCATCTTCTTCGAATACTTTAACTCCCCAACGATTAAATATTTGTAATGTATTATTTGGGAAATTACTTAATCCAATAATTCTGAATTGATCATTAACTCCATCACCATTTGGACTAATACCAGTATATATAGTAATCTCATCATTAGATTGAATCATTGTAACGGTTACATCTTCAAAATCGTTATCACCATCAAGATCATTATCTGTTGGATTCAAAGGATCATCAGATAAGTCTGCAATATCATTACCATTAACATCCTGACCGGTAACTAAAGCCTGATTCATAACGCTACCAGCTAAAACATCATCAGCAGTAAGCGTATAAATAGCAGTAAAACTATCTGTATCTATTTCACCAATAGCTAGATCAATTGGACCTCCGGTCACTTGTATTCCAGGCAATGGGTCAGTAAGAACTATATTGGTAATATCTACATTACCGTTATTCTCGACGGTAAATGCATATCTAATTTCATCTCCTGCATTCGGAATACCATTACCATCAATATCAATAAACTCTCCTGTCTTAGTTAATGCTAAGTTTGGTGTATTGTCAACCGTAACTGTAATTGTGGCATCATCACAAACCATTGGATCCGTTATGCTACATAAAGTGTAAGTAATTGTATAATCTCCTGGAGGAGTGTTTGGATCAACTGTAATCTGACCTGTTGTTGGGTCAAAATTAACTCCATCGGTAGGATCTAAATCATTTACTACTGTAACATTAACATCAGTACCTAAAGTAACTCCGCTACCGTTCAATGTATCATTATCATCTACCAAATTAACTGAAGTACCTCCTGTAACACCTGCAATATTAACATTATCGTCTTCTGCTATTATTGTGCCCGTTACGATAACTGTAATTTCTGCGGTATCACATATTACCGGAGTATCAAGACTACATAATGTATATCTAATCGTATAATTTCCTGGTGGAGTTCCTGGTAACACCATTACAATACCAGTCGAAGGATCTAAGACCACGTCATCATCCGGATCGGTATCGTTTATAGATGCTATCCTCACATCAACACCAAGTATTACAGGGTTATTATTTATTTCATCATTGTCATCTGCAATATTAATCGAACTACCACCTGTTGATCCATCTATGATTACGGTATCATCGTTTGCAATAATTATTCCTGTTACATCAATGGTAATTGTAGCATCATCACATTGAACAGGAACTGTATTTGTACATAATGTGTAATTAATTGTATAAATTCCTCGCGGAGTATTTGGTGCAACTATCACCTCTCCTGTAATTGGATCTAAACTAACACCATCCGTAGGATCTGGATCATTTATAGTTGCAATATTAACGTCTGTTCCAAGCGTAACTCCATTTCCATTTAAAGTATCATTATTGTCTATGACATTAATCGAATTGCCACCTATAGCTCCATTAATACTTACACTATCATTATTAGCTATCAAACCTCCTGTCACAGTAACTGTAATTGTTGCGTCATCACATACTACTGGAGTAGCTATACTACATAAAGTATATGTAATCGTATAGTCTCCTGATGGAGTGTTTGGATCTACAGTAACCTCACCAGTAATAGGGTCTAAACTAACTCCATCTGTAGGATTAGGATCCGTAACCGTAGTGATCACTACATCTGTTCCTAAAGTAACTCCGTTACCATTTAAGGTATCGTTAGCATCTGCAAGGTTTGTCGAATTACCGCCAGTGGTACCATTTATGTTTACTGTGTCGTCATTGGCAATAATATTGCCTGTTATAATAACATCAAAACTACAGGTAACTGTATTACCAGCACCATCTGTAACTTCAAAAGTATTTGTAGTTGTTCCTGTTGGGAATGCTGATCCTGATGGTAATCCGGCTATTTGCGTTGTAGTAACTCCTGTACAATTATCCGTACCTACTGGAGTAGTATAAGTCACTACTGCTGTAGATAAACCAGCATCAACATTCTGAGTGATGTCTGCTGGGCATACAATCGTTGGTGCAATTATATCCTGAACGATCACATTCTGATTCGCAGTCGTAGCATTACCACTAGCATCGGTAAAGGTCCACGTTACTACAGTAGTCCCTAAGGTCGTAATCGGGAAGCTCGTTGTCGTCGTCCCTGTAATGGTTACTGAACCACAACCATCTGTT
>NZ_JAGJEA010000002.1 GCF_018100805.1 Aquimarina sp. MMG016
AAATTACAGGTAACGGTTAGTATATGAAAAGTAGGCGATTTCGAAGCACGAAACTTTCGGTTAAACACAAAGTTTGATACGAGCCCAAATACTTGAACATATTACTGTTTCGCCTATTTTTTATATACATTGTTGTGCGTTCGGCTTTTCGTTATGGTTTTCAATGAAATTCAGATTATTTTTGATTTGCAATCTTCAATTCTATCATAGATTTTTCAATAAAACTATCTTTATTATCTAAAATACTCAATACATATTTAATTTTGGGTGTCTTCATTCTATCGTGTTTCAAACCCCATAAGATTAACTCTACAACTGTTGGTAAAAAGTCAATCCCTTTTTCAGTTAATGAATAATACCACTTTGCTTTGCTATGTAAATCCTGCTGTTTTTTAATAATATTATAATTAACCAACATTTCTAGTCGATTTGCTAGAATGTTAGTCGAAATTCCTTCGTCTGAATTCAAGAATTCATTATAAAAATTCTTTCCGTTGAACATCATGTCCCTAAGTATTATTAAAGACCATTTATCTCCGATGATATCCAAGCTATGACTTATTGGGCAATTTGACCTTTTCTTGTTTTTCATTTTGTAAATATACAAAACAACTTGCAATTCACAAGTTCTTTTGTATATTTGCACTTGCATAATGCAAGTTAAATTTATAATAAACAAGAAAATGAAAAAATTATTAGTCGGTATTTTATTTGGTTTTCAAATAATTACAAATGCCCAAAGTGGCAAGATATTCCCAAAACCTAACGAGGTTAAACAACTATTTAGTGATGGGGTTTTTACAGAAGCAGTAGCGGTATCCCCTGAAGGTAATGTTTATTTCAGCGATATGACAATTCCTGAATTTTCCAACAATCAAGCTGGACATTTATATTATTACAGTCCAAGTAAAGATTCTATTGTTCTATTTCGTTCTCCAAGTGGCTTTACTAATGGAATGGCATTTGGTAAGAATGGGGATTTGTATACAGTTCAAAACAATGTTGCAAATAGTCCAAGAGATGTTCAGAGGACTGATATGAAAACTGGAAAAGCTTACATCGTTACAAATTCATTTGAAGGTAAAGATTTTAATAGTCCAAACGATATTGTTATTGATAAAAGCGGAAGAATTTATTTTACGGATGTTAGGTATATGGATTATGGAACAATTGAAATTCCATTTTTTGGTGTTTATATGATTGACTTGGATGGAAAAGTTTCTACTGTTATTAAAAATCTTTCCGCACCAAATGGTATTACGATTTCTCCTGACCAAAAATATCTTTACGTAGCCGAACACCCGTATACTAGTTTGGATAACCTACATAGTCCTGGAGAATTTGGGCATATGAAAATAGTTAGGTACGCTCTTGATAAAAATGGAATACCTGTTTTTGATAAAATATTTGTGGACTACGGTTTTAAAGAAGGTGCAGATGGAATTAAAGTAGATAGTAATGGAAATGTTTATGCCGCAGTTAGGGATGAAAATAGAAAGGGTATTTATGTTTATTCGCCAGATGGTACTGAAATTGATTATTTACCAACACCTGAAAAACCTGCTAATTTGGCATTTGGTAAAGGCAATTATAAAAACACTTTATATATAGCTGCTGGAAAAAGTTTGTATAGTGTTAACACTGCAAGTCAAGGCAATTATTAATAACCATTTAGGGCATAAGTTTTTATGCCCTTTTTTTGCTTTTAAGTATTTCGTTATTGGTCATTAAAGCAGTGAGTTTTTTCGGTTGACGCACAACGTTTTGTATAAGAATAGTAGCGAATTTAAAAACGTCAACTTTTCGTATTAATCCAGATACTAAATATAAAAAAGCGGATTGGATTAAACACCCAAACCGCTATTATTTTTATACGTTGTTGGCAATAGTTTATTTTCTTATAAAAATATCTTTCGACAATTAGTTTTGAATAAACTGGATAAGATTGTTATTCAGGTCTTGAATCCAGAAATAGGCAACACCCAAATCTTCATTTCTCATAATTTCGCCAGTAGCGACAATTCCCTTTGATTCTAATTCCTGCAAAGCTAGGTCAACATTGGGCACTTTAAACGTAAACTGAGTAATACCTTGGGCTTTGTAGTGATATGGAGGAAGTTCTATCTTTTCCTTGGGTTTACTACTTTGATTTTTTACCAACTCAATCATAAAGTTGTTTTTAGACAACAAAACCAAATGATTGCCCTGTTCTTCTGTTAAATCGTATTCTGCAATTTTTTCAAAACCTAATATATTTTGATACCAATTTATTGTAGGCTCTAGCTCTGAAACGCTCATTACAACCGCGAAGGGTGAAATATTTCCTAATGAAGACGCTCGTCCATCACTATCACTAAAGCGATGCCAATAGGTCAAGGTAGATTCACCATCTAGTACTTTGGAAATATCATTATAAAACACTTGCATATAATCCTGTTTGGTATGTTGGATTTCTGCCTCTTTATTAACGAAGGTTTCCATAAACATGAATTCTCTAGAATTTTCTGGATTTTGAAACATCAATACCTCTATGTTACCATCCTCATTATTTACATGTGCGACTAAATCATTTACAATTCTCTTGGCTTCTTCTTCTTTGGCCTCTTTTGTAGTAAATTTGATTTTAAAACTTACTTCTTTCGATTTGTCATAATCAGTATTCATTCCTTTGCCATAGGTATAGCTATAAAGTTTCCAGTATTCTGTATTTGCTGTTCCTTCTTGAACATAACTACCAAGACGTTGGTAAAAGGCAGCCATGTAAGGATATTGCGTATGCTTCTTTTCTAATTCTCTGCTGCCAAATGTTTCATAGAACGTAAACTCATGTTCATTTTCAGGGTTTTGGTACATCTTTACATGTACATTTCCTGGTTCATTCGTAACTTGTTTACTTAAGCCCAATACATCCTGTTTGGCCACATCTGCTTTACCTGTTTGAGCTGTAAATGTTACATGAATTGTTATTGCCTCTTTTGGCAGTGGTTTTTTGATAAGTGCTTGTGCATTTGATGCTTGTGTTGTCATAATTAAAAGTATTAAAATTGTTGTTTTTATTATTATTGTTTTACTCATTACTGAATATTTGTTTTGGTATTCGTGAATCTTCGATTTCATGATTGTTGTGTTTAGAAAGTGAATATTTTTGAAGGGTCTCCCGTAATCCATCTTGGATTAATTTTTATGGCGTTGAATTTCCATCCTTTATCGGTTTCTATAAATTCGTCTTCATAATAGGCATTGACATCGAGTGTGTACTCCTTGTCATCATGGTCAACAATGTGCCTTGCAAGTACATTCACTTCAGCTTTTGCAGATTTATCCTGAATATCGATTAGCATATTCGTTACAAAGTGTTCTGTTTTAAGTCCATTGGTAGAAAAAGAGTGCTGCATCATTGCTGTGTAGTCTTGATTAGTCATCTCTGCCTGCGGAATTCCGAAATTAGAATAATCAATATCCAGCTTATCGTTCAAAAGCGACTGAAATAAATTCCAGTCTTGATTGTCCAACGCCTTGGCGAATTTGTAGCGAAGCTCTTGGATTTCATTTAGGTCTGATAATTCTTTTAATGTTTTCATTTTTATGTTTTTTTTAGATTATAATTTGTATTTCTTGTACAAAGGTGATAAGTTTGCTTCGTACTAATAAAAAGTTTAGTACATACAATTTAGTAAGTACCTTTCATGAAAAAAGAAAACTCTAGTTTTAGTGAAAACCAAAAAGAAATGGCAGAGTGTGGTCTGTCCTTTGCTGTTGAATTATTGAGAGGTCGTTGGAAAATAAATGTCCTTTGGGGCATCCATTTGGGCGCAAACAGATTTGGTCTTTTGAAAAGAGCCCTACCGATGATTTCGGAAAAAATGCTTACCCAGCAACTTAAAAGTCTTGAGGAAGATGGTCTTTTAATACGTGAAGATTTTAAAACCGTACCTCCGCACGTAGAGTATCATTTAACTGAATTTGGCAAAAAACTTGCTCCAACTTTACAAACACTTTGTAATTGGGGTGATGAATTACGCGAATCAAAAAAAACGGCATTAGAGGTGTAACGGAATTATTGCCAACAATATTATAATTGCAATTGCTACTATTTATCCATTGTAAAAACGTTTACAACCGTATAATAAACGTATAATTCTACGGCTACTACTTCTTTTTCTTTTATTAAAGAAACATAAAATTCCTAGTTTAAAAAAAAACTCTATAAAAAACGGTTAGATATTGATCAAAAAGGGATGTTAGATATTAGTAATAAAATCCATTAATATATGATTAGTGGATATTTCTAGTTTTTTTACAAAGAATTTAATTTTCACAAAAAAATTAGGGTTTCTAAGTGTTTATTTGGTTTTAAATCAAATTAAAAACCTTTAAAATTAATTAATGAAAGAATTTGATAATACATTGTTAAGGAACCAAATAAGTGCCTTTCCACTCACCAAGTTCTTTTTTGAATATTACTCGGGTATGAATTGGTCTTTTAAGACGCAAATACTCTATCCGGATAGGAGTGATCTTGATCGCAGAGAAAAAATGTTTTCCTTCTAAATAATCGACATCTTCAGGGTTTTTTATTTCTTTCCCTGGAGATAATTCTGTGGTATAATCCTTTTTGGATTTTTCAGGAATTTGTTCCCATATTTTATGTATGACTTGGTGATCTGTGATAATTTCTGCTTTGGCTCTTATAGAGATTTGTAAAAGCCTTTGTTGATCAAGAAACAAAAGACTTACCCGATTGTTAGCCTGGATATTTGAGATTTTTTTTGACCGCTCATCGGTATATACCATCATATTCAGGTCATCATCAACATTTCTAAGCACTACTGTTCTTAATCTTGGGATATTATTAAAGTCAGAAGTAGCTAATGTAAAATATCTGAACGGGTGATCAGAATTTTCTGCTGCATTTTTAAGATCTACGGCAATAGAGGAGAAGATAATATCTTTCATTGGATTGGGTAATTGTTGTCTTTATAAAGTTAATTAATTTATAGGTTGTACATAAAAAAGGCATCCATTTTTTTTGGATGCCTTTTTTATGACTAATTCAAAAAAATAATCATAAGCTTTGCAAGACCTTATTCTGATTTTTGTTAGTTTTTGTGGACAAGGAGTTTCTAGCTTCTATAAATGAATCTAATGACAAGGATAGATATCCCACGGGAGTTGTTGTATTGTCACTACCTCGATACCACTGGCCATTTATTATTGCTTCGGTCTCATTATGGGTTACATCAACTTCGACCGTAATAAAACTTGTGTCATTATATGTATATACTGAGGTTATAGTATTACCAATACGTGTCCAGTTACCTTCTGTGGTAGGAGTACCATCTAGTCCACCATCATAGGCAGTCATCATAAAATCGTCTTCGAAAACCATAGCAAAATTAGCGGAAACAACGGTAGAGTTTGGATCACTGTTGTACGCTCCTATGAAAGTCCCTTCGAATTTATTTTCAATGGTGATAACTGTCGTGCTAGAACCTTGAGAGTTGGTTGCAATAAGCTCTACATTGTTCATCCCTAATGGCAATGCTTTAGACCAGTTAATCACTCCAGATGAAGCATCTAATGTTATACCGGGAATGTTATTGCCTAAACGCAAAGTGCCTAGATCCCCATTCCATAGTATTGTTGGAATCTCTGTACTTCCTTCTTCAAAAAAATCGGAATCATAATTTGTTGTTTTAAAAGTTACTGATGGTGTTGCAATAGAAAGGCCATCATCAGTGCTACAAGCAAAGGTTAAAGCGATGAAAAATACTACAACGAATAGCCCTAAATTCTTTTTTAATGTTTTCATAATGAAAAAAATGTTTTGTGGTTTATTAATGTGTGAAGTTTTGTGTGACCTGCCCGATATGACCCCCAATCATAGCCGGACAGAACACCACAAAACGGAAATTATCATTTTTAATGACTATACAAACCTAAAACATTGATTATCAAAAATATAAAAATGGTAGTGGACAAGAGGTGGACGCTTTAAAAAAAGGAAGGGGACAAATGGTGGACACTTGTCTAGGTCTTTGTTTTACAGGCCTAAGACCAGGTCTTGTAAAGATTTATCTGTAGTGATTTCTAGCTTTTTGCGAAGGCGATATCTTGCTTTTTTGATACCTTCAGAAGAAATATTAAGAATATTGGCAATCTCTTTTGAGGATAAATTCATTTTTAATAATGCCATTAGACGAAGCTCATTTGAGGTAACGTCAGGAAATTTCTTCTTTACGTTGATATTAAAATCTTTATGTACCTGCTCAAAGTATTTTCTGAAATTTTCCCAATTATTATCATCTTGAAGGTCGAAGTTAATGGTTTGTATTAATTGTTGATATCCGTTTTGACCGTTTTCTGATGTTTGAAGCGTTTTGGCTTTTTGTTTAAGGCTCTCAAGCACCTCATTCTTTTTAGCCAGATGTAGGGCATGGGTGGTGAGTTCTTTCTTTTTAAAAGCTAATTCTGCATCTACTTTTTCTTTTTCTAGTCTAGAACGTTTTATCTTTTGGCGTAAGCCATAAAAACCTAAACCAAAAATGATGATAGAGATTATTAAACCATAACCTAATACGATTCGTTGTAGTTTATCTGTTTTTGCTTTTTGTTCCAGCAACTCGATTTCATTTTGCTGCAATACTATTTCTTGTTCTTTTTTTTCAGTTTCATAAATGGTCTGTAGTTCTCGAACCCGTTTTTCGTTCTCTTTATTGTATATAGAGTCATTTAATGTTTGATAATTTTTGTAAAACTGTAGTGCCTGTGTGTTTTTCCCGAAGTCTTCTGCTATAGCAGCCAGAGTAAGATAACTATCTCGTTCTGCTTCAATATTTCCTATTTTCTGCGCAATATTAAGTGACGTATTAGCATGAAGATTTGCAGCATTTAATTCATTCAGCTTTTGATAAGATTTTGCAAGATGATTATGAGTCAAAGCTTTAGGCTTCTCATCTCCTTCTGTTGAGAAATTATTTAAAGCGAGACGCAACTGGGTAATCGATTTTTCGTATTGTCTAAGATCATAATAAGTTTTACCTAAACGGGATTGCACCAAAGCCATTCCTTTTTTGTTGGATAATAACTTACGGTATTCCAAAGCTTTATTAAAATATGCTATGGCTTTATCATATTCCTTTAGATTACTATAAGAATCAGCCATATTCGTTAATGCACTGGCCAACTGAAGTTTATTTCCATCTTTTTCGGCAAAGGGGAGTGCCATTTTTGAGTATTCCAAAGCCTTTTCATAATCACCTTGTTTTCTGGCAATACTACTCATTCTAAAATATCCACGTCTTATACCGGGTTCATTGTTCATGTTTTCATAGAATTGAAGAGCTTTGAAGACAAATGAACTGGCTTTTTGATAATCCCCCATTTTTAGATACACTAATCCTATATTGTCTATTGAAGAAACCATGGATACAGTGTCTTTCATTTCTTCAAAAATTACTTTAGCCTTCCTGTAACTTTGTATGGCATCATGATATTTGTCCTGGATCATTTGTATAACCCCAATTTGATTTAGTGCTGAAGCTTGCCCCCATTTATGATCTACTTTTTGATTAAGCGTCAAAGCTTTTTCGAAGGAAATCCTGGCAGAATCATATTCTTTTTGGTAATAGTAAACTATCCCAAGACAATTATGAGTACCTGCCATTCCTCTGGGGCTTTCTATGTCTTTTGTAATAGTAAGTGCTTTATTGATGTAAGATTTTGCTTGTTTTGGATCGACTGATGCATATAGTAGGCCTAAATCATTAAATGCTTTAACCCGTGTGGTGTCGTGGCTTTGTTCTTCTTTAATAACCTGAAGTAGGCTGTCAATTTTCTGTTGGTTTTGTGCGGTTGAAGAATAAAAGCAAAAACAGCCTAGTATCAATAGTATATTTACGAGAGGTTTCATTTAGATGACCGTGATTGAATATCCTAAAATACTAAAATATTTGATAACCTATTTAAATACAATGGCTTATATTGGACAGTAGGGTGTAATCATCTTAAATTCCATACCTGGTTTTGTAACCATGGTACACTGGTTTTTAATATTTCTGAATATTCACAGGCTTTGATATGTGTTTTGCCTTCAGCTTCTACAAAGGTAATATTGCATCCAAGAGCTTTGGCCTCTGCAATGCGCTTACGGGCCTTTTTTATGGGAAAAAATTTGTCCTCAGTTCCTTGAATCACATAAATGGGAATGTCTAACTTTTCTTCAACTTTGCAATTAGAACCCATTAATATCATAGCCGAAAAAATATCAGGATAATCTTTGGCATATTCCCATCCGGCGAGTGATCCATTGCTATAACCTACCAAAACAATTTTTTCAGGATCAATAGGCCAATGCTTTTTAGCAAGGTCAATAAAATCCAGAATTCTTTTTTCGAGATAATCCAAAGTCCAGGTTCTCCAGGCTCCAGAAGGGCTGAAGATAAAACCCTTAGAGTTTTTTAATCCCGGGACTACAAGGCAATCACTAAATTTTGTATAGTTTTTACTTCCTACACCCCCGTGGAGGACAATAAACAGAGGCGCTTTTTCACCTGCTTTAATTTCAGGAATGGTAAGATCATATTTCCATTCAGATTCCTTGTCTTCGACCTTGATTTTACTGATTATATTCCCAGGAGTTAATGGAATAGAAGTAAAAGAAGCCTCATTAATACTACTTTTATATCCCTCGGAGCCTCTGGTGTCTAATCCGCTTTTGCATGAATAACACAAAAATAATAGCGCGAAAAATAGAAAGAAACCTTTTAACAGTGTGGCTTTCATAGCTTTTTTTGAATAAATATACTAATAACTTGAACCATTCTTTAATAGTTAGTCGTTCAGTTTGTAAAATAATTAAAAACAAGTTGAAAATTATCTGTATTAGGATTTCAGGGTTATCAATTTAATTTTATTTTTGCCTATGCAAAACAACAAGGTACTTATTCTAGACTTCGGGTCACAGGTAACACAACTTATTGGGCGTCGCGTTAGAGAGCTTAATATATATTCAGAAATACATCCGTACAACAAACCACCTAAGGATATTGACAGTTATAAAGCTGTAATATTATCGGGTAGCCCGCTATCTGTTAGAGGCGATAATGTGGCTCATCCTGATCTTAAAGAGATACGTGGTAAAAAACCACTACTTGGTATTTGTTATGGTGCACAATACCTCGCTCATTTTGGAGGAGGGCAAGTTGCAGAATCGAATACACGAGAGTATGGGCGTGCAAACTTGTCTTATGTTAACAATAATGAATTGTTCCAGAATATTTCTGAAGGCTCACAGGTGTGGATGAGTCATAGCGATACGATAAAAGAATTACCAACTAACGGTAAGCTTTTAGCAAGTACACATGATGTGGAAAATGCTGCGTTTAAAATTGATGGTGAAGAAACATATGCTATTCAATTTCATCCGGAAGTGTATCATTCCAAAGATGGAACACAACTTTTGGAGAATTTTTTAGTAAATATAGCTGGTGTTGCTCAAGATTGGACTCCAGATTCTTTTGTGGAAGAAACGGTTGCAAACTTAAAAGAACAACTAGGCAATGATAAAGTTGTGTTAGGACTTTCTGGTGGTGTAGATTCTTCAGTAGCAGCAATGTTGTTACATAAGGCTATAGGTAAAAATCTGCATTGTATTTTTGTAAATAATGGTTTACTACGTAAAAATGAATTTTCTACGGTTTTAAAACGTTATGAGGGTATGGGACTTAATGTTAAGGGGGTAGATGCTTCGGCACGTTTTTTGGAAGCCCTAGCTGGAGAAAGCGATCCGGAAAAGAAACGTAAAGCGATTGGACGAGCCTTTATTGAAGTTTTTGATGATGAAGCGCATGCTATCGAGGATGTATCATGGCTAGCGCAGGGAACAATTTATCCAGATGTAATCGAGAGTGTTTCGGTAACAGGAGGTCCAAGTGCTACGATCAAGAGTCATCATAATGTTGGAGGATTGCCGGATTATATGAAACTAAAGATTGTAGAACCATTAAAAATGCTGTTCAAAGATGAAGTACGACGGGTAGGAACATCTATGGGTATGGATAAGGAGTTACTGGGCAGGCATCCATTTCCCGGACCAGGATTAGCAATTAGGATTTTAGGAGATATTACTGCAGAAAAAGTGAGCATTCTGCAGGAGGTAGATGCTATCTTTATCAATGGATTAAAAGAAAACGGCTTATACGATAAGGTTTGGCAAGCCGGAGCAATATTATTACCGGTACAGAGTGTAGGAGTAATGGGAGATGAGAGAACGTATGAGAAATGTGTAGCACTTAGAGCCGTAGAAAGTACTGATGGTATGACTGCGGATTGGGTGAATTTACCATATGAGTTTTTACAAAAAACCTCAAATGAAATAATAAATAAGGTAAAAGGCGTTAATAGAGTAGTATACGATATTAGTTCTAAACCTCCTGCAACAATAGAGTGGGAATAACGTTTAGATAAAAAAGTTTATTTTAGGGGTTGCAAAAAAATAATAATTTAATGAAAAAGATTTTATTGCTCTTTTTATTCCTGTTTATAGCAAGTAATTTTACCTATGCACAGAAGTATAAAAGTCATACGGTTCTCAAAGGGGAAAACGTGTTTAGAATAGCTAAACGCTATAATACCACTCCAGAAGCCATTTATAAGATAAACCCTAAAGCTGAAGAAGGGATAAAAGAAGGAGAGATTCTTGCTATACCTATAACGGATAATAGTGAGTATAATACTCATGAAGTGCAGCTAGGGGATACGATATATAATCTTTCTAAAAAGTATAATACTACTGAAGAAGCACTTTATATTCTTAATCCTGAAACTATTAATGGAATCAATATAGGACAGGTATTAAGAGTTAGTAAGATTAAAAAGACTGATACATCCGATACAAATATTGATACTATAGGACAGGAGGGTAAAGATGCAGTGCTAGATAGTTTAAAGGTAGTTCCTACAGAACCTAAAATAGAACGTTTTAAAACTCATAAAGTAAAGCGTAAAGAAACATTGTTTAGCATTGCTAAAAAATATAATGTTGCTATCGACAATATAAAAAAGTATAATAAAAGACTGTATTCTGAAGAGTTGAAAAGAAAGGATAAGATTAGAATTCCTATTTATGCGGAAGGAATTGTGGCTCAGCAACCGCTAGATGCTCCAGTGACTAAAGTTTCTACAATTACTAAATATCGTATTCAGCCTAAAGATACTAAGTTTAATATTGCCAGAAGACATGGTATAACTATTCCTGCATTAGAAGAGCTTAATCCTAATTTGGACCCTTCTCTTCCTATAGGAACTGAGATTTTAGTTCCTACGTCCGTTTTTATACCATTTGGGGAGCAGAATGTAGAAGAAGGTATGGAATTGTATCAAGTTCCTCCTAAGGAGACTATTTATAATATACTTCGTGTTACTGGGATTTCTTCAGATTCTTTATTTAAAATGAATCCTTTCCTTATTAAAGAGGGCCTTAAAGAAGGTATGGTGATCAAGGTACCTAAGACAGTTGTAGATACTACTGCTTTGGTCGTTGATACTGATAAGGAGAAAATCATTGATTTAAGCAGTAAGTTGTATAACTTTAAGTCCAGAAAGATTGCAATTATGTTGCCTTTTGGTGTGGATACATTACAGATGAAGTCTAGACAAAATGCAGAAGAATACCTTAAAAACAAAACAGGTGCAAGAGTAGCATTGGATTTTTACAGAGGTATAAAGATGGCAGCAGATTCGGCCAGGGTTCAAGGGGTTACTTCAGAATTGTACACATTTGATACTAAGAAGAATAAAAACACAGATTATATAAAGAAGATTATAGCACAAAATAGTTTTGATGAAATGGATGTTGTTATCGGTCCGTTATTTCAAGCTAATGTTGAAACAGTGGTTGAGGAACTTAAGAAATATGAAACCCCCGTTTTCTCACCTATTTCTAGAAAAGAATCAAAACTGTATAGTAATTTTTTCCAGACCAGGCCAACAGATGCAATGTTGCAGGATAAATTAATCTCATTTATTGAAAAAGATTCATTAGATAAAAATATTATCATCATAGTACAGCAAGGGAAAAAGCATGAAGAAGTAAAGAAAAAATTAATTGCTAAATTTCCTGCAGCAAAATTGGCAAAAATAGAAGAAGGTAACTATCTTTATGAAGTTAATTTAAACAAGGTTCTAGCTAAGAATAAACCAAACTGGGTAATTCTTGAATCGAGTGACATAGCAATGATAAGTAATGTTACTGCTTTACTTAATGCAAAGGCAGAAAGCGATCAGATAACATTGTTTACTACGGATAAGAATAATGCCTTTGATGATGATAGTATCAAGTATGAACACTTGTCAAAATTACATTTACATTATCCGTCAATTAATAAAGAATTTGACGAAAATGAAGAGTCTTTGACTCCTTTTGTTGAGTTATATAAGAAGAAATACGGTATTGTTCCTAATAAATATACAGTTAGAGGATTTGATATCATGTATGATATTTTGATGAGATTAGGTACTGCAGATGATGTATATCATTCTGCAAGTTATAAAGGAACAACACAATATGTAGAAAATAAATTTAACTATACCAAAGATCTTTTGGGAGGTTATTATAATAAGGCGGCTTATCTTATTAAATTTGATGATGATCTAAAATTAACCGTTGTAGAGTAAATTGAGAACATCATACCAAAAACTGATCACACAAATCAGCTTGTTTTTATAGGTAAACGATATTAAGAATTAAAAGTTAAAGTTTTAGTCTGATATTTTTTATCTGGTACAGAAGAAAATATATTTTGTAATTATCAATGGTTCAATGCTTTTGAGGATGAAAAATATTGATGTTATAGTTTGCTATAACAAATGGCATCAAAATTGATTATACAAAAAATATTGTCTAAAAGTGCAGTTTGCATTTTTGTATGTTAAAAATTAAGTTATTTTTGTGATTGCAATCAATACTGGCCCCGTATTGTTTTTAGTATGCGCACTTAAATAGTAAAATATAACTTTTAGTTGGGCATAATTGTTACAATTATGAGTAAAATCTTTACCATTTTTTTAGTTTTAGTTTTTGCAGGTGGTGGATATGTGGAGCGATTTTCTTATGCAGAAAAAAGTAAATTAGACTGGTCGGACTTTAGAGGCGATCCGGATGATAATAGTAACTTTGATTCTGCGGTTAATACCGGTATCACTTATCAGTGGTCGTATAGTAAAGATCAAGGAGAGGAGATAGAGTTAAAATATGAAGTAGATAGTTTCTGTTATCCGTCTTTATCTTGGGTTAAAAAAGGTCAAATGTCTGATTATTTATTAGCTCATGAGCAACTTCATTTTGATATTTCTGAGCTACATGCCAGAATAATGCGCAAAAAATTAAAAGAATATCAGCCAGGAAAAAATGTAAAGAAGGATCTTAATAAGATGTATAAACGAGTAGAGCGAATGCGTATTAATATGCAACAGCTATATGATGAAGAAACAGATCATTCAAAAAATAAAGAGGCTCAGAATAAGTGGAAAAAGAAGGTAGAAACCTTAATGTGGTATTATAGAGATTTTAAAAAATAATCTTGGATACTCAACTTCAAAAAGAATTCCTGATTCAACTTGCTAACACCAAAATGCCTTTTGGTAAATACAAAGATAGATATTTAATAGATCTTCCAGAATACTATATTGTTTGGTATCACAATAAGGGCTTTCCCAAAGGGAAATTAGGTCAACAATTACAAACCGTTTATGAATTAAAACTAAATGGTTTAGAATATCTGATTAGAAATATCAGAAAATTATAATCTACATATTTACAAACTGATATCCAGCCAATTCATGTGCTCTCAGATCAATCTCAGTTTCATTTAATAATACTCTGTGTTCTATAAACGCTTTTAAATTAGCTAACCAGAATGTCCAGCCATTACTACACCCATAATGAAGTTTTAGCTTGCTGTCATCATCTTCAGGGATTTCAAATTGAATAAGGGTCACCATAGTAACATTGTTTTTCTTTTCTAACTTTACTGAGACTTTACAACCCCCAAAAGTTAATTCGATATAATCTTTTCCATTAGCTTCAGTAATTTCTCCTTCTTCTTTTTCATCCCAATTATGCCATTCCCAAGTATACGTATCTCCTTTTTGGATAAGTTCTCCGGGTTTTCTGACTTGTCCTTTAGGGCTTCTATATTCTGCATTCTTCAAAAACCACGAAGTAATACCTTTAGAAGTAGCCCATAAATTATATAGATTCTCTATTGAAGTATGGATATAGATCTTTTTTGTAAATGAGCTCCATTGTAATTTTTCCATGATTAAAAATGTTGATTAGGTGTGACTTAAAAATAAGAAAAATGTATCTTAAAATTAGTTAAACTACTATGTCTTAATGTTTTTTATACGTTTATAAAATTGGATTCAGTTAAATTATTCATAGTAAACTTACAGAATCTATAATGAATTCTGTAAGTTTAATATCTATATAATTTTACACATACTCAAACTCGTTAATATGAATACTAAAAAATATCTTTTTTGGGCTTTTGTTTTTTGTATTAGTTTTCAGTCTTATACTCAGCAATTTAGCGAAGGTCCTTTTTCTCAATTGATTATTCGGGGTGTTACTTTAATTAATGGTAATGGTGCACCGCCGCGAGGTCCTGTCGATATTATTGTAGAAAAGAATGTAATCAAAGATATTGTAGTAGTGGGATATCCTGGAGTTCCTATTGATAATTCCAAACGTCCAGCCTTAACGTCAGGAGGTAAAGAGTTAAATGCTGAAGGGATGTATCTGCTTCCCGGTTTTGTGGATATGCACGGTCATATTGGTGGAGTTGCTCAAGGGGCGGATTCGGATTATGTATTTAAATTATGGATGGCTCATGGTGTTACTACAGTTCGAGAACCCAGTGGAAGAGGAATTGATTGGACACTAGATCTAAAGCGAAAGAGCTTAAAAAATGAAATCGTCGCACCACGTATTTATGCGTATACAGGCTTTGGGCAAGGTAGTAAACAACCGATTAGTAATTCAGAAATGGCAAGAAACTGGGTTCGTGAAAATGCAAAGAAAGGAGCGGATGGAGTAAAATTCTTTGGTGCTGCTCCGGAAATTATGTCTGCTGCTTTAGATGAAAATAAAAAATTAGGATTAGGATCAGCCTGTCACCACGCGCAGACAGATGTAGCACGATGGAATGTTTTGCATTCGGCTAGAGCCGGATTAACTTCAATGGAACATTGGTACGGTTTACCCGAAGCACTATTTGAAGATAAAACGGTACAGCATTATCCGCTAGATTATAATTACCAGAATGAACAACATCGTTTTGAAGAGGCCGGTAGGTTATGGAAACAAGCTGCAAAACCTTATTCTGAACATTGGAATAAGGTAATGAATGAATTAATAGCGCTTGATTTTACTTTAGATCCTACATTTAATATATACGAAGCTAGTCGTGATTTGCAAAGAGCACGTCGAGCAGAATGGCATGAGACCTACACTTTACCTTCTTTATGGAGGTTTTATCAGCCTAGTAAAATCTCACACGGTTCTTACTGGCATGATTGGGGAACAGAACAGGAAGTAGCTTGGAGAGAGAATTACAGGTTATGGATGACTTTTATTAATGAGTATAAAAATCGTGGAGGAAGAGTAACTGTGGGGTCTGATTCAGGGTTTATATTTCAGTTATATGGTTTTGCTTATGTTAGGGAATTAGAATTATTACGTGAAGCAGGATTTCACCCTTTAGAAATTATAAGATCGGCTACCTTAAATGGAGCAGAAGCTTTAGGAGTATCTGATAAAATTGGATCTGTAGAAGTGGGTAAACTTGCTGATTTTGTATTGGTAGAAGAGAATCCTTTGAAAAACTTAAAAGTGCTGTATGGTACCGGAGCCATAAGATTGACAAAAGATAATAAAGTCATTCGTGCCGGAGGAGTAAAATATACAATCAAGGACGGAATTATTTATGATGCTAAAGCATTATTGCAAGATGTAAAAAGAATGGTTGATGAGGCTAAGAAAAAAGAAGATTTTTCTATTGTGCAACCAGGGATGAAAGAATAGTTTAAAAAAAAACGTCGGAAATCTTCCGACGTTTTTTTACTATTCAGTGATATGTTTTTAGGAAACTTTTTCTACAACCTTAGAAAATATATCTACGTCGACCTGATTCTTAGTCAAGTCTTCAAAAGTTTCTCTTTGTCTAATCAAATGAGCTTCATTATTATGCCATAACACTTCTGCAGGTCGGAAACGACTATTGTAGTTGCTCGCCATAGAGAAGCAATAGGCTCCTGCATTTTTGAAAGCAATAATATCACCTTCAGTGATTTCAGAGATTCTTCTATTAGTAGCAAATGTATCCGTCTCACAAATATATCCAACTACAGAATAGAAACGTTGCCTTCCTTCTGGATTAGAAACATTGATAATTTCATGATGCGATCCATAGAACATAGGTCTGATCAAATGATTAAGTCCCGTGTCTACTCCTGCAAAAACAGTAGAGGTGGTTTGTTTTACTACATTTACTTTAGCTAAAAAGTATCCTGCTTCACTTACCAGAAATTTTCCAGGTTCAAAACCTAATGTCAATTCTTTGCCATATTCTTTACAGAAATCATTAAAACGCTTGGTGAGCTTTTCTCCAAACTCTTCAACATTAGTTTCGATATCTCCTTCTTTATAAGGAACCTTGAATCCACTTCCGAAATCTATAAAGTCAAGATCTTTAAAATGCTTAGCGGTTTCAAATAGGATTTCACTAGCATATAAAAATACTTCTACATCCAGGATGTCACTACCTGTATGCATATGAATACCATTAATATTCATTCCTGTATTTTCTACAATTCTAAGAATATGAGGAATCTGGTGTATAGATATCCCAAATTTACTATCAATATGTCCTACTGATATTTTACTATTTCCACCAGCTAACACATGTGGATTGATCCTAATACAAACCGGAACATTAGGGTGTTTGGTGCCAAACTGCTCTAGAATTGAAAGGTTATCTATATTTATCTGTACACCCATTGCGGCAACCTCTTCGATTTCTTCAAGAGAAACTCCATTTGGAGTAAAGATAATATCGCCAGGTTTTACTCCTGCAGCTAATCCAAGTTGTACCTCCTGAATGGAAACTGTATCCAGTCCTGCCCCCAAAGAATTTACCAGCTTTAAAATAGCAAGATTTGATAATGCTTTAACAGCATAATTAAGTTTCACCTGTTTGACTTTTTTGAATGCGTCATTAAGACGATTATACTGTGAAACAATTTTTGAGGAGTCGTATACATAAACCGGACTCCCAAACTCTCTTGCGATTGCTAATAAATTTTTATTTTCCATCTGGTCTCGATTTAAGCCTACGAAATTATCAATTATATTAGATATTTTAAGGTCTAAAGTGTAAAAAATCTACTCAATAAGTAGATTTTAGGTTTTTTAACTACTGTTTAAGGGTTCAGAAAAGGGCTAATTAGTATTTTTAAAGAAAAATATGTTACCTCTTTTTCCATTACAACTTGTTGTGTATCCTGGTGAACGATTGCCTTTACATATCTTCGAAGAAAGGTATCAGCAACTCATTCGAGATTGTGAAGAAGAGAAAATTTCTTTTGGTGTCCCAACCTATATCGATAAAAAATTAGAATATGGAACAGAGGTAGTATTACAAAAAGTAGCCAAACGCTATACGAATGGAGAAAGTGATGTCGTTTGTATGGGTAGAAGGATTTTTAGGGTTACTGATTTTTTTCCGCAGATGCCCGGTAAGTTATATGCTGGAGGAGAAGTAGAATTTCTAGAAGATACGGATAATGGAGTAGAAGAACTTCAGGAAGAGTTATTGAGAAATATTGCTGTTTTATATGTGGAATTAACAATAGATAACCCTCCAATTTTTGATATTCCGTTTGTTAGTTATCAGGTAGCTCACAAAGTGGGGCTAGCTTTACATCAGGAATATCATTTACTAAAACTTCGTAGTGAACTAGAACGTCTCAATTACTTAATTGGCCACCTAAAAATTACTATTCCTGTAGTCAAAGAAATGAATAGAGCTAAAGAAGTGATCAAGATGAATGGGCACTTTAAGAATTTTGATCCTTTGGATTTTGAGGATTTTAAACTATAATCTTCTATTGTTAGTTTATTGATTCAAATTTGATCCATTTAGATAGAATATTAGTCATTGATTATCATTCACTTTTTTTACGACAAAAGATTGGCACAGTAACTTCACTTTTTATATTTTTGGGACTTCCATAAAGAAGACAAAATTATGAACTTACACGAATATCAGGGTAAAGAAATATTAAGCAGCTTTGGAGTGCGTATTCAGCGCGGAATTGTTGCACAAAATGCAAATGAAGCTGTTGCTGCAGCAAAACAACTTACTGCTGAAACCGGAACGGGATGGCATGTGATTAAAGCTCAGGTACATGCTGGTGGACGAGGAAAAGGTGGCGGAGTAAAGCTTGCCAAAAATCTAAAAGAAGTAGAAGAAATTGCAGAACAAATCATAGGAATGAACTTAATTACTCCTCAGACTTCTGCTGAAGGTAAGAAAGTACACCAGGTTTTGGTTGCAGAGGATGTATATTATCCTGGAGATAGTGAGCCGGATGAGTTTTATGTATCTGTATTATTAAATCGTACTACAGGTAGAAATATGGTAATGTATTCTACAGAAGGTGGTATGGATATCGAAACCGTAGCAGAAGAAACTCCACATTTAATTTTTACTGAAGAAATTGATCCAGCTGTTGGATTGTTACCATTTCAGGCTAGGAGAGTAGCATTTAACTTAGGATTGAGTGGTACAGCTTTTAAGGAGATGGTAAAGTTTGTGATGGCATTATACAAAGCATATGTAGAGTCTGATTCTTCTATGTTTGAGATTAATCCAGTTCTTAAGACTAGTGATGATAAAATAATGGCAGTAGATGCTAAGGTAACTCTGGATGATAATGCATTATATCGTCATAAGAATTATGTGGATATGAGAGATATCCGTGAAGAGAATCCAATTGAAGTTGAAGCCAAAGAAGTTGGACTGAACTATGTGGATCTGGATGGAAATGTAGGATGTATGGTTAATGGAGCTGGTCTTGCGATGGCAACTATGGATTTGATTAAACAAGCAGGTGGTGAGCCAGCTAACTTCCTTGATGTTGGAGGTACAGCTGATGCGAAACGTGTAGAAACTGCTTTTAGAATTATTCTTAAAGACCCTAATGTAAAAGCGATCTTGATTAATATTTTTGGAGGAATTGTACGTTGTGATCGTGTTGCCCAAGGTGTTGTAGATGCCTATAAGAATATGGGAGATGCTATCAAGGTTCCAATCATTGTGCGTTTACAAGGAACAAACGCTGATATCGCAAAAGAATTGATTGATAATAGTGGATTGGATGTGCAGAGTGCAGTACAATTCCAGGAAGCTGCTGATAAAGTACAAGCGGTATTTGCTTAATAAGAAAATAAATACCTATAGAAATATATAAGAAGCATTCGTTTAAACGAATGCTTCTTTTTTTGTTGAAAAATGAATTGATTATCTGTTTTTATATTAGGTTGTAGTATTAAGCTATATAACGAAACTTAAGTGGCTAACAATCATTTTTAAGTTAATAGGAGGTAAACTCTACTCTTCTATTTTGCGCTTTCCCTTTATTAGAAGTGTTATCAGCTACAGGTGTAACTTCGCCTTTGCCATCTGTGATTAATCGATCTTCAGCTATCCCATAAACCTCTACCAGAGTAGCTTTAACGGCATTAGCTCTTGCTTTTGATAAAGCTAGGTTCTCCGCCTCGCTACCATCTGCATCCGTATGTCCAGTTATTTTTAGTTTCATAGTAGTATCACGTTGTAATACCTGAGATACTTGTTTTATAACTCCATACGATTGTAGTTTTAGTGTTGCAGACCCAGAGCTAAATAGGATTCCGCTAGAAGTATACGTACCTTTATTTAACAATTGTTGTCTAAGATCTACGCCTCCTTCTGCTACTTTTAAATCTTTTATCAATACCTGTGCTTTTGCTAGACTACTTAAATTGAATTTCAAATATTTTAGCTCGTCTGCTTCCTCTATGAATCTAGGAATATCCACAAATTTGTGATCATTAAGCCAGATTCTAAAACGCTTTTTGTTTACAGCAATAGAGACATGAAGATTATCAAATTTTATTTTTTTAAGATTTAAATCTATCTTGCTTTTTATTTCATGACTATTTTCTATAGAAATACCTAAATCATTAGCTTCACTAATTGGAAGTCTAAAGTATGCATACGGATTTTCTTTCTTGTTTCCATATTGAGCGTAACTCAATCCAAACTTATTGTTATTGCTGAATATTACATTAAAATATGCAAGTATACTTAACTTATCAATACCTATTATTGTTAAATCAAATTCTACAGTATATTCTTGCGGAAGCAACACATCCGGAATATAAAAAATATTCTTTCCAGAAGTGATCTCAAACCATCTTTCTGAACTATTACCCAGGGTGACAATTGATCCACCTCCGTTAGTATTCCAGTTTTTAGGTAAATCCCCTTCGAACTCCTTAGAAAAATCATCCTGAAACAATATTTTATCTCCAGGAACAAAATTAAATTTCCTGTTTATTTGTATAGGATCTGTAGTTATATCTGTAATTTCTTTATCCGAAGTAGTTTCTTTTTTGCGACCAGTATTTCCTTCGGAAGATATTATAGCTTTTGATTTTTTTCTTTTTTTAGATTTCTTTTTTGGATTTAAAATAGAATCCATTGCCTTTTCTGTTTCCTTCTCTGCTTTCTTTTCTATTGCTTTTTCTATTTCTTTTTTTGATGCTTTTTCTGCTTTTTTGATTAGGTTATCAATAAATTGTGCATTAACATTGGGTATACAGCAAACAAGAAAGCCTAGCAAAATAGCGCGTTTTAAAAGATGATTAAGTGTGATCATTATGATGGTTTTATTTATTTCAATCCAATGATACAACTATTATACCATAAAAAATGCAATATTAGAATTTTACTATTAGCATCCAGAAGTTTTTAAAATTAGGATTGAATACCTTAAAATTCTTATTTTGTGATAGTGGTTGGGCAAATCCTTAGATATTACTTTTCCTAAAAGAATTAGATCGGACAGGTCTTGTGAAGTGTCATTTTTATTGTTTTTATAGTATTGTAAATTGAGAATAAAGAAATAATGAATCAAAAAATAGAGAGCATAGTTGCTAAGCTACAGTTAAAACCACATCCTGAAGGAGGTTTTTATAAAGAAACTTATAGAAGTTCAGGAATCATTCCTAAGGATGTTCTGGATAACGAATTCTCAGGTGATCGGAATTATTGTACAGGAATTTATTTTTTATTGACCTCAGAGAACTTTTCAGCATTTCATAGAATTAAACAAGATGAAATGTGGCATTATTATTCTGGTTCTTCATTATATGTACATGTGATTACTCCGGATAAAAATTATCAGCGGTATACTGTTGGGATGGATATTGAGGAAGGAGAATTGCCACAATTAGTCGTTCCGGCTGGTTGTTGGTTTGCTTCCAGTGTAAAAAATAAAAAAGATTATTCTTTGGTGGGATGCACGGTATCACCCGGTTTTGACTTTGATGATTTTGAGTTGGCAGATAGAGAAAGTCTAGCTAATAAATTTCCTGATCATAAAGATGTGATAAGAGAGTTTACTAGAACCTAGGGTTTAGTGTTTCTTACTAAATAATTAACACTAACGGTTGCGAGATCGGAATCTGGGAATTTAGAAAAGTAGTTAGGATCACTTTGTAAGCCAACTTCTTCAATTACTTTTAGAAAAGAATCAATCTCCAGGATATATTGATCAGAAAAACCATGTGTTGCATCATAGGCAGTTGCAGCGGTTCTACCAAGATTTTTAGCAGTTAATTCTGAAGCAATGGTGTGTAGCTCTATGACAATTAACCCAAACCTTTCTATATGTGGTGCCCATTTGGTAAAATGATCCTTTAGATTTCGCTCTACATCATTATTGCTTAATCGTTTTCCTCTATATGCAAAAGCACCTGTTGATTGACTAGGAGTATCAAGCTTTGATACGGGGTCACTCCAGATTCTATTATGATCCAAAAATGTTCTTACTGATAATAGATCTTTTAATACTATTTGGTAATTATCAAGCAAGTCTTTTTGAAGTAAATCAGGATCGCTTATATCTCCCCAAATTACTTTTGCCCATATATCGGCTTGTATAAGATTGACCCTTGTAGCCTTTAATGCAGCTTTATTGAAATCAGCTCCAACCAAAAATAGCGGATAGTCATCCAAATGTTTTCCTCGAAGAGTTTTAGATTCAATAACTTCAAAAAGATGAATCAAAAATGCTCCGTTACCACACCCCATATCTAAAATACCCTTAGGTTGTTCCTCGAGAGGTTTGTTGAATAAACTTATAATTATCTCGTCAATTTTTTTGAAATATGTAGCGTGTGCTCCACCGCTTCCCCACACATTCATTTCTCGATCCACATGGGTTTCTGTATCGCCGTCATCTTTCCATAATATATTAGGATTTCCAAATAATAATTCTTCCATTTTTCGAAACATAGGGATATAGGAAACGGTTACACCATAAGCCGATGCTCTTTTGGCGAAGAATAGCCCTTTTTCGGTAAAAGTGTAATGGTTGTTAGATTTACTAAACCAGCCGAGGTGGCTTAAAAACATAAGAATGGTGTCAAAGCTTTTGGGAAATTTGTGATACTCATCTGGGCTAAAAGAAGCCTCCATAAAATATTTATGAAACATTCCACCCATCCCAAGATGCACGATAGTGGGGCCTGCTAAAATACCTTCTATGTGTTTAAGAATTTGGTTTTGAATTTTAAGGATAGCAGTATTCTCAGAAGGCTTTAGTTGAAAACGATTTTGATATTTATTAAATAGTTTTTCGAGTTTATGAAAAGGTTCTAATTCGAACTTGCGTGGATGAAATTTTCCGGAATATTCCAATAAGTCAACTACACCTTTATAAAGATAAAAATGATCAAAGGCGATTTTAGTAAACGAATTTGTTTTTAGAATTACCTTGTTATCATCTACTTTATAATCAATCCAGCTCTGAGAGGCAAATATGCGGAAAGCAACATTTAAATATCCTTCATTAGCTTTAAACGCTTCTGTTACTTTAGAGAGAGATGTTTCTTTTTTTTCTAAGAGAAAATTTGTGATTCCATTTTTTAATAAAGCATAAGCTATGGGAGATACGACAATTCCGTCTAGATGTCTGAATAATTCTTCTCTAAATTGTTGTTTTTCTTTTTTGGAGAGCATAGATGCTTAATTGATTGGTTGTTAAAATGTTAGTTTCAACCAAATTAAGCATTTTATGTTATTTTTTTGTGGAAGGGTTATTCTTTTTTTCAGGCATCGGACCTCTAAGATGGATGATCAAACCATTCAGAAAATTACGTAGTATTTGATCACCACACTCCATATATTTAGGATGGTTTTCATTTCTGAAAAAAGCACCAAGTTCACTTTTTGTAACCTTAAAATCAACTAGTGCACAAATTTTTACAATATCATCATCACGCAATTTATGCGCTACGCGAAGTTTTTTGAAAATGTCATTGTTTGTTAAACCCATGCTACAAAGGTATGCTTTGTAGTAGAAATGTTATTCATTATAATCTGAAATTTATTATTTTCGGCACAAAAAGTAATAGGTTTATGTATAGTAAGGAGGAAAAATTGAGTTTGCTTTCAGAAATGATACAATTTGCAAAAGCAGATAGGAGGTATAAAGAGCAAGAACATAATTTTATTTTGGTAGTAGCTGCTCAGTTAGGTGTTTCTAAAGAAGAAATAGATGATTTGTATGATAATGGAGCTGAAAAAAAGAATCTTCAACCAGAATCACAGAGAATTCTTCAATTTCATAGGTTAGTACTACTCATGAATGTAGATCAGGAAGCTTCACCTAAAGAGATTCATAAGATCAAAGATTTGGGTTTGCAAATGGGGCTTCGTCCTGAAGCTATAGATACAGTTTTAGAAGAAATGCATAAGTATCCTAATAAAGTAATCCCTCCTAATGAATTGATTTCAATTTTTTCAAGGTTTTATAATTAGTGAGACTGTACATTCAAAATCCGCTTTGGCGGAGCATTGAATGTATCTAGTCGAACTATCCCGTTGTAGAACGGGATCCATTCAGTTTTTATGCTGTTTTCAAAATCCGCTTTGGCGGAGCATTGAATGTATCTAGTCGAACTATCCCGTTGTAGAACGAGATCTATCTTTGTTGATGATTCAATTCCAAAGACAAAGTATTTTTGAATTGTTTTCTTAATAAAATTTAAAATATTTTTTCTACCACCTGCAAGTTGATTCTTGCGGGTTTTTTTATGAGATTTTGTCATCAAAAACTACATAATAAAGACAAAATGACAGTTTGTGTTATCGTAAATATGTCATAATGACATTAAATCTGCAATGGAACCCTAATTGCTATATACATATTGATTTTAAAATTAAGATTAACCTTTAAAAAGAATATACAATGAGTTTAGTAAAAAGAACAGACAGATTACCTTTCCTTTTAGATGATTTTTTTAACGCAGATTGGTTAGGAGGAACGTCTAATATCAGTAAAATTGGATTCAATACTCCAGCAGTTAATGTAAAAGAATCAGATAATGATTTTGCTATAGAATTAGCTGCTCCAGGATTGACTAAAGAGGATTTTAATATAGAACTAGATAATGATGTTCTTATCATTTCTTCGGAAACCAAATCTGAAAAGGAAACAAAGCAAGACGGTAAATACACAAGAAAAGAATTTGGCTATAGTATCTTTAAACGTAGGTTTAACTTACCAGATACGGTAAATGGTGCAGATATAGCAGCTTCTTATGAAAATGGAGTGTTAGTACTAACATTACCTAAAAAAGAAGAGGCAAAAGTACAACCTAAGAGGTTGATTGAGATTTCATAATTTGATTTGAGATTTATTTAGTTAGTTAATTGTTACGAAAAACGTCCTGATATTCAGGACGTTTTTTATTAGTGAAACTATATTTTGAAAAATTGCATTGCAAAGCACTTACCAGAGCTACTTTTCTTAGTCTTGTAAAGACTTACCGTATGGTCCATCTTTACTTATTGCTTTGGAGTAACTGGTTTTTTCTTTAAGATTCATAACAAGATATGTTTCTTTCCTTATGGTGATTGTTATTTGATCTTCTTCCCAATATATTTTGATATCTTTTTTCCTCAGGTTTTTTACGTAACTATGTTTATTAGAAAATGCTTTGCTTAATGGAGGAGTATTGCCTAACTCTAATATGTCATCTATATTGACATCCAATAATTTGGGATCAATGACAGAACATAAAAACCCGTCAAAATCAATTCCTTCTTTATCCTTTTGTAATAGGTGACACCATACTGAACAGTCATCCTCCTCGATCATAATAGTTCTGTTAGATTTGGGATCAGTATAGCTGATAAATATATTTTCATTGACAGTGTCAGAATTGAATACACTGGTAAAGAAAGATAAAAACATAATTCAAATTTAGGGCATTAGTATAATCTCTGCGATATCTCGTTAAACAGTTTGTAAACAGTAAATTATAATAGTAGAGTTTTCCCTAAAAAAAAGTATTGATAATGGTGTGATTTTGCGAAGCTACTAAATTATTTGGTAAACCTGTAGGGGAAAAACCGTAATTTAGTATAGGGTTTTTTCCCCTATGTTCCGTTCTGAGATACTATAAAACCTATGAAAAACATTCAATGCGTGTAGCTAAAAAAATGTAAACTTTAACAGTTGTTCAGCTTTAAAAGAAATTTTTATAAGTCTAGCCATTTTTTAAAGTTAGAGGTGCGTTCACGCGAGACTATGATTTGTTCCTCTTCCTTAGGTATTAATTTTAGTAGCAGTCTACTATTAAAATAACTATGAATTTCAGTTACCGCTTTTACAGAAACCATAAACTTTCTATTAATTCTAAAAAAATGAACTGGATCTAAAATGTCTTCTAATTGGTCAATTGAGTATTCGATAGGATATTGTTGTCCATTATGAGCATGTAAAAAGATAGTGCCTTCGTGGGACTTAAAGTATGCAATGTCTTCAACACTAAAAGTGTTGAATTGGTTACCTACTTTAACCATAAAACGACGTTTGAATTCTTTAGAAAACAAATCTTTAATCTTCTCAAACTTATCTTCGTTTAGTATGCTGCTATTATCTAAGTGATTCTTTCTATATTTTTCCAATGCATTTTTTAGATCTTTTTTATCTATCGGTTTTAACAGATAATCTAATCCGTTATATTTAAAACCTCTGATAGCATATTCATTATAAGCAGTAGTGAAGATAACCGGTGGGTGATTATCTAATGCATCTAAGATGTCAAACCCGTATCCGTCGTTTAATTGAATATCTAGAAAAATTAAATCTGGTAATGGGTTTTTAGTAAACCATTGTAAACCACTTTCTACAGAGGTAATCTGACCAGCAATGTTTATTTCTGGAGCTAATTCTTCAATTAAACTTGCTAACCGTCTTGAAGCAATATTTTCATCCTCTATAATAACTGCATTCATTTTATGAAACTTTTACAATAGCAACCTCTTTAATGTTTTTGTTCAATAGTGGTATAGTAACTTTGAAATAACCGTCTTCGGTTTCAATGAGTACTTTTTGATTGGTGTAAAAAGCATACCGTTTTTGTATGTTTTTGAGTCCTAGTTTTGTAGATTCTTCTTTTTGCTTTCTAACATGAAGATTATTTTTTATAAGTATATGATGTTTATTAATAGAAACAATACTTATCTCCAAAGGTTTTTCTTTTGAATAATAATTATGTTTCAGTGCATTTTCTACAAGCATTTGTAGTGTTAAGGTAGGAATGATATAAGCAGAAGGGTCAACAGTGATACTGGTAGTAATACTTAATGCTCCTTCGTGACGTACATTCATCATAAAAATGAAGGAATCCAAAAAACTAAGTTCTTTTTCCAAACTTACTAAATCTTCTTCTCTATTATCCAAAATATATCGATAACAAGAAGCTAGTCTTGATACAAAATCCGAGGCCAGATCTCTATCTTCATACATCAGGGATGTCAAAGTGTTTAAACTATTAAAAAGAAAATGTGGACTAATCTGGTTTTTTAAAGATTTGTATTTAGAGGTTACCACTTCTTTTTTGAGTTTATTCATCGTATTTTCTAGTTCCTTTTTTTGTTGTAGTGCAAAATAAAACATGTTGAATACTATAGCTGCAAAGCCTAATACTGCCGCTCTAAAAAAATCTATTCTAAACCTTAACCAAGGATCATCCGTATCAATTTGACAAATCTGATCTAATTCGAAGATTGCAGTGTAATATACCAATCCAGAAATAGGAAGTACAATAAGTAGATTGAGCCCTAATATCTTAAAACCATTAGATATGTCCAGACTTTTATTGGTATCATTATGTAGTTCCCTTCTTATCAACCAATCATTAATTTCCCAGGCTAGCATCAATAGAAAAAAAGCACTTACATAATAAAATATTCCGGGAGGATCAAATATTCCAGAATCGTCTTTATCATGATTTATAGTCAGCTTCACAAAAAAGTAAACCAGATTTACTATCATAAAGCGAATAATAAATTTTTTTATGTAATTCTTAGATATCACTAGTAATGCTGCATATGATTAATGCTTATAAAGATACATAACATAGAAGCAATGTTACTTTTATTAGGGATTCAATTGTTAAATTAGTTGTTGAATTGTTGTTATATATACTTGATCCGAAAAACTAAATTTCAATAAAAGGTAGAAGATCTTAAAAAGAAAAAATAACACTTCAGTAATAAAATTATCAATTCAGAGAGATAGGGTTTTAATCTTTAAATAAACCAATCATCTTTGATTTAAATCATAAAATCATAGACTTATGAAAAAGGTTTTTTTATTATTATTACTTTTTTGCGTGTTTATTTCTAATGCTCAGACCGGTGTTATAAAAGGACTTGTTAAAGATAAACAGTCCGAAACTCCTTTGGTCGGAGCTACAGTAGAATTGTTAAATGTAGAACAAGCAATTGGTTCTGTTACCGATATAGATGGTTATTTCACATTAGAAAATGTACCATTAGGGCGTCAGAGTATCAGAGTAAGTTTTATTGGTTTTGAATCTATTACACTACCTAATATTGTGGTAACTTCAGGGAAAGATGCAGTGACTAATATAAGTCTTGTGGAGTCTTTTGATCAATTGGATGAAGTAGTGATCACTAATGGTAACGCCAAAGCTAAAGCTATTAACAAATTGGCATCAGTTTCTGCCAGACAGTTTGGAGTAGAAGAAGTAACACGTTTTTCTGGTGGAAGAAGTGATGTGGGGCGTCTTGCGGCTAATTTTGCGGGAGTATCCGCTCCTGATGATAGTCGTAATGATATTGTGGTTCGTGGAAACTCGCCTACGGGACTACTTTGGCGCCTGGAAGGAGTTCCAATCCCTAGTCCGAATCATTTTTCTACATTAGGAACTACAGGAGGCCCTGTTTCGGCTTTAAATCCAAATATGTTAAAGAACTCAGACTTCATTACTTCAGCTTTTCCTGCCGAGTACGGAAACGCCATTGGGGGAGTATTCGATCTTGGTTTTAGAAAAGGAAATTTAGATGATTATGAATATACTGCTCAGGTTGGTATTTTTACTGGAATAGAAGCTATGGCAGAAGGCCCATTAGGAAAGAACAAAGGATCGTTTCTAATAGCCGGACGATATTCTTTGGTTGGATTATTGGGTGTTGGAGCAGGAGGAACATCGGCTGCCCCTAACTATTCTGATATTTCTTTTAATGTTGATTTTGGAAAAGGTAAACTTGGGAACCTATCTTTGTTTGGAATTATTGGGTTTTCTGATATTGAATTCCTTGGAGATGATATTGATGAAGATGATTTATTTGCTGCTGAAGATGAAAACACTTTTGTAGATTCTGGTTTTGGGGTTGTAGGTCTAAAGCATCAGGTTAATATTGGAAAAAGTTCCTACTTAAGAACAATACTTTCGGGCGCTACAAATACCAATGAGTTTAATGCCGACCGTTTTATTGATAAAGATACTCCACAAGAGCGGATCATTTCATATACGGAAGCGGATAATACAGAAACTCGGTTGTCATTCTCTACACTTTTTAATTCAAAATTGAGCAGTAGAAGCACTTTGAGAGCTGGTGTACTAGTAGAAAATTTTACAATAGAATCATTACTGCGTGATCGCACTGAACAACCAGATCTGAATCTGGATGGAGATCCTGACCTTACTACTTTTAGAGATATTGATGATGATCTTACTATTATTCAACCTTTTATTCAAGGACAATTTCGGTTTACCAAAAACTTAACTATAAATGCAGGATTACATAGTCAATATAGCACGCTTAATAAGCAATTTGTATTCGAACCCAGAGCAGGGGCAACTTATAAAATAGCTAAAAATCATAATCTTAGTATAGGGTATGGATTGCATTATCAGCCAGTACCGCTACCATTATTATTCTTGAATGAAAATGTAAATGGAGAGATAATACAAACGAATAGAAATTTGGACTTTGTACAGAGTAGTCATTATGTATTAGGATACGATGTTAGGATAAGTAACAGTTGGCGTGGTAAAATCGAAGTATATTATCAGGATATTAAGGATGCAGCTGTAGAGGCTTTTCCATCGAGTTATTCATCATTAACCGAGGGAGCTGATTTTGGGTTTGATAATGATAGAGTGTCTTTGGTTAATGAAGGAGTAGGTTTTAATCAAGGTATTGAGTTTACTCTGGAGAAATTCTTTACTGATGGATATTATGGGTTATTAACGACTTCTTTCTTTGAAAGTAAATATGAAGGAAGTGATAATATCGAACGTAATACTCCTTTCAATAATGGGTATGTCTTGAATCTTTTGGCTGGAAAAGAATTTTTAATAGGAAAAGGTAATAAGGATGTATTGTTTTTTGATACCCGACTTACTTTATCCGGAGGAAGATATTTTACTCCAGTTGATTTAAATGCTTCTCAACAAGCGGGTTTTGAAGTATTGCAGGAGGACATTGCCTTTAGTCAACAAATTGACGATTATTTTAGATGGGATGTTAAGTTTGGATATAAAATCAACAGTAGAACTAAAAAAACTTCACATCAATTCTATGTTGATCTACAGAATGTAAGTAATAATGATAATGTATTTGTAAGACGGTATAATCGATTAACCAATAGTGTTGATGAGGTTAATCAGATTGGTTTCTTCCCGGATTTTGGGTATAGATTTCAGTTTTAATACAATAAATATTTAGAATAAATGATATGAAAAAGATAGTAGTATTTGTTCTTATCTTAAGCTTGATTATTTTGGTAGTTATTCAAGTTTCTGGGCAGAGTTTAAAAAATGATGATATGACAAGCGAATTAAATAAAATTGAGCACTATCTAGTCCATAGCGATAGTATTAATAAAGAAGTGTCCAAAGTTGCAGTAGCCTGGCATTTAGATCATAGTCTAAAAGTGATTAATGGAATATCTGATTCTTTACAAAATTCAGATCCTACTGCATATAAAAGGAAGTTTAATATTGCACGTTTTTTTTCTTTTACATTCGGTTTTATTCCTAGAGGTAGAGCACAATCTCCCAAATATGTATTACCACCGGATACTATTAAAACGGAAGATATTGTGGCACAATTATCATTGGCAAGAGATAAATTGGTAGCACTAGATAGCTTAGATGACAAATCCAATTTTAATCATCCAGTTTTTAATCAATTAAATAAGCAACAGGCAAAGAAATTTATCAAAATACATACTCGTCATCATCTTAAGATAGTTCGAGATATTTTGAAAGAATAAGTTTTTTATTGTATAGAAAGGTTATGTTTTAGATATCTTTTAATAGCTTTTCTATAATATTTTCTGAGTTTTCGCTTTACCTTATTATCCGGGATGTCTTCTGAGATGTTCATGCCATTTATATAAATCTTGGTTTTATTCTCATTAATTGACACCATAGAAAATTGAAAATCTCTAATAGTATCCTGATCAATAGTAATAACATCAACACGGTAATAAGGCGATTTTTGATCTTTTATTGAGTCTGGACTGTACCAATGATTTGTAGAAATGCTATCTCCTAATGGATTTGTGTCCGGATAAACCTTAATGTTATTTTCTTTTAATTCTTTAAGTATTTGATCTTTACTTTTTTTAATATGTATAGAACATTTATGACATCTTAGATTACCGTTAGAAAAAGTATAATAATACTTAAGTGGAGGCGAAGTAGCCATTAAAATAAATATCGAAGGAATTAAAATAAAAACAGGATTAATAATCACTTGTTTAAGTTGTATTCGTGGCAAGTGATCTAGCTTGTATAGTATACTATAAGAAAGAGGAAGTGTTAATAAAGCTATGAGGTCTGTATAATCTATAACTCTACTGATTTTAATAATGGCAAATGTGTTATAAAAGTTTATAAGTTCTTGAGAATAAGGTGATTTCCAAAATATAAAGAACACCCCAGTAAAGATTATATTCCATCTTAAAAATTTGGGAAATATAAATGTCAACAAAAAAGGAAGAATAAGTATACCTATAAAATCAGAGAGCTTACCGGTTACCCAATTAGAAAAATAGTGTTTTAGAAAATGATCATTTATGAATAGAATAACCAAACCAGTTATAAACACATAATTCAGCAGATAATATTTTCTATCAAACCTCTTCATATGATTACGACTATATTTTTTTCATTTTTACGGGTAATCCATCTTTTGGTACTTGCATAGGTACAGGCTTCATTGGTATTTCATAACCTTCGGGAACTGACCATTCATGAGTTAGTAGTAATTGACTGATTACATATTTTATTTGCATTTCTGCAAAAGCAAAACCAATACAGTGATGTGAACCTGCTCCAAACGGAGTGTAGGTATAAGGGCATTTGGTATGCTCGCTTCGCTCTTTAGAAAAACGTTCCGGATCAAAACTCATTGGGCAAGACCATATCTCAGGGTTATGATGATTATGTTCAAAACTTGTTGAGGCATGAGTGCCCTTGGGAATAGCGTACCCATTAAATTCTAAATCTGTCGTAGCAACTCTACCTGCCAAAACTAGTGGCGGAAATCTTCTTAAGGTTTCTTTTAGGGCAAGACTCATAAGTTCTAATTTCCTTAAATCTCTGACCTTGAAATCAGTACCGTGTTCACTATAAAAAGTTTTGGCTTCTGCACGTAATTTATCTTGCCATTCAGGATGTTTAGCCAAGAAATAACAAAAACTTGTTTGTGTACTGGCAGTGGTATCGTGCGCTGCCATAAGTATGAAAATAAGGTGATCAATAATTTGTTCATCATTAAAGGATTGCCCTTCTTCATTCTTGGCAGTTGCCAGTATACTAAAAAGGTCTTTTTGTGGATTGTTTTTTCTTTGAGGTAATATTTCTTTAAAAAATTTGATTAAATATTTTCTTGCTTTTATTCCTTTGTTATACTTAGTAAAAGGCAATTTGATGGGTAGGGCAGAGCTTGCTTCTACAATATCACTAATTGCTTGATTAATTTTTGTAAACTTTTGATCTTTATCAATTCCGAAGAAAACATTTAAAGCAATTTCCAGGGTAAATGCTTTTAGTAATGGAAAAAGCTTTGGATTGGTCTCATTCCATTGGTTAAGATATGTGGGGACAATATCTTTCATCATGGTCAGATACCCTTCCATGGGTGCTTTCTTAAAAGCTTCTGATATAATAGAACGATGATGTTTATGTTGATCTCCATCCATAAGCATTAAGCCATTAGGGAATAAACCTTTTAAGGTCAATTCCCAGGCTTCTTTACTACTAAAGTTTTTACCTTGCTTGACGAATAGGAAATTGGCAGCATCTTTATGAAGCAGTACAGAAATTTGCTTATTTAGGATTTGGATTTTATAAATTTCACCGTATTTTTCAACCTTTTTTCTTTTGAATTCGTAATAGTTTCTAAAAAAAGGTATAGCTTCTCCCCAAGGAAGAATGGAAGGTTTATTTCCTGGAACTTCAGTTAGTTCAGAATCTTTCATAATAGTGAGTTTGTGATTGGTGTACTACAGCTATTAAAACTAGTAAATTATATAGAATTATAATTTGTTTTTAGACTCTTATTTCAATTTCAGTTTGATTTTGTAAGGAACCCTTTCCTCCGGCCATTAAACTTTGGATTTTGTTGTTCTCAATTTTTAGGTCAACAATTATTAGACTAGTAGAAGGTTCTTTCATATACTCTCCTTGCTGTATTAAGAACCTGTCTTTTTTTATGTTTAGTTTTTCATAAAGATAGCAGGCAAGCGGTCCTGCAGCCATCCCGGTTCCAGCTTCTTCAGGAATATTGTATCGAGGGCCAAACATTCTTGTGCTGGCATCTCTTTCAGGATTATTAACCTCTGTAGTAAAAGGATAAAAACCGATGAGATCAAATTCATTACTTATTTTGGTAATTAATTCGTAGTCAGGTACAATGTTTTTTAACACCTCAGAGCTTTTAACCGGAATTAATAGAAAGGAGTTACCTGTATTGACCAATTGTATACTAGTGTTCGGGAGAAGTTCTGAATTTTTTATTCCAAGTGAATCTAGAATTTGATCTTTTCTGTGATTAACATCAATATATTGGGGAGATGTCTGTTCCATAAAAGCCATATCTCCAGTGAGTTTTATGTTTCTAATACCATCTATAGTTTCTTTTGATGAATGTTTGTTTTTTACAACTCCAAGTTGTTTTAGGTATGAAAACGTGGCTATAGTAGCATGTCCGCAATGAGCAATTTGCCTATTAGGAGTAAAAAAGTCTAATTTGAAATCTGCAATTTTAGATGTTGAAACAAATGCTGTTTCTGATAAACCTACTTTTGAGGCGATTTCTAATTTATGTTTGTTTGATAAATGATCAGCATCCAGTACTACACCTGCCGGATTTCCTCCTTTGTTATGATCTGTAAAAGCATTAAGAATCTGTACTTTGATTTTTTCCGTTGTATCCATTTTTATACATTTTATATGTTATAATTAATGGACGTTAGAAATTAGAAAAAGACGTAGATAAAAAATAATAATCTTTAATTATCAAAGTCTATTAATTTACCGGTTTTATCATGTAGAACATTAGAACAGTTCAGGATTTCTTTTTTTAAAACATCCCGAGCCTTCTGAACTCGGGATTTTGCACCAGAATATGAGATGTTTAAATACGTAGCTAATTCTTTTTGAGAATAGCTTTTAAAAGCAGTAAGAATTATAGCCTCTTTATGATTCAAAGACAGGTTGTCAATTTTTTGATTAATACAATTACTTAGTTTTTGGTATTGAAAATCTTCATTTTCGTTTTCCGGAATATCGTAATGTTCTATGGCTATAGTTTTTTTGTTCTGTTTCCTGAAATAATCAAATATTGTATTTCGAGTGATTTGATATACCCAAGATGTAAGTTTAGAAGTATCTTTGAGCTGATCAATTTTTACATTTATTTTTAAGAAAACCTCTTGAAGAATATCCTTAGTAATTTGCTCATCTCTGATTTTGCCATTTATAAACCTGTAAAGTTCTTCATTCAAATCTATCCATATCTCCTCAATTTTATTTTTCATCAGTACAGACTTTTGATAACTCGATTGCTTTGTATAAGATAAGCATTTTTACGCTATCGGAATATGCAAATCAACTATGAATTTGTTTTCTGGATGGTCCCGAAAATCATTATGATATATTTCAAAAGGATTTTGCGCTGCTTTTTGGTAACCATTTTCATTCATCCAGACAAAAAGGCTACTCCAAGATTTTTCGAAATCGTTTGGTGTTATTTCATAACGTCCAACGATGCATCTTCCTTTTTCTATGGTAAGATTATCAATTTCTCCTTCAGTTTTAAAAGATTCATCAGTAAGTAAACAAATACTCATGCGTACTTTATCAGGAGCTGTTACCTTAAAACTATCATGAAAAACTCTAGCCATTTTTGCTTTTGGGTTTTCTAACAGTCCTTTTGGCCTGGTCCATTTGAGTAATTTTTCGAATGTGTTTTCAACACCGTTTACGCCAATGTGCGTAATACTCGCCAAATTAAAATTAGGTGTTTCTTTGATTTCAATTTTTGCATTCATTTTAATCCATTTTAGGTGATTATTAATGTTGCAAATGTATTTCTCAAAGATTAAATCTTCTTGTCCATTCTTGCTATCAATTATACCAATCTTGCTAAATTTACCTGGGTTAAGTTTTCTGAATTCAGATGGGCTAACCTTATAAAATCTTTTAAAAGCTCTTGTAAAAGAAGAGTTGCTGTTAAAACCATATTGTAGTGAAAGTTCTGTAATACTTACCTCTTCTTTATGCATCAAAACCGAAGCACATTTTTCAATTCGTTTACGAGTAATATAGTTATTTAATGTTTCGTCAATAACGGCCTTAAAAATTCTATGAAAGTGATATGGCGAGTAATGAGCAATACCAGAAATGGTTTCTAATGATAGTTCAGTATCCAGGTGATTATCTATGTATACCAAAGCTTTATTAATCCTGTTGATATAATCTTTGTTTATCCGGTTAACTGAAGTCGACATTCTTTATTTTCTACGGTCTGTTTCCTAACAAATATATTCGTTATATATGAGAAAAATATTACTGTAGTTATTAAAAAAAACTTATTACAGAGTGTTGTTGGTATATTTCTATTGAATTTTTATGAATTTCTGAGAAAACCCTTCATTTGAAGCAAAATTAAGAATCAAAAAACTATCAATAATCTCAAAACTTATAAATGCAATATTTGGATCTTGACAATTTGTTGTAATTCTAGACTCGCTTAAGGAATAATTTCCTGAGGTTATTTGCTGCTCAGAATATGGGTTACATAGAGATCCATTTTCACTTAGGATAGTTCCATTGGTTTTGAACTCCAATATTTTTTGGCTATCAATACTGTGAAAAGTTCCGCTACCATCTCCGGGATCAGCTAATTGTTCAATCAACTTCCATTTTCCTATGAGCACTACGGTTTCTGAATTGTTATTATTATCATTAGAACATGATGTGAAAAATCCAATGATTATAAGGAGTATAGAGAATTTTTTCATGATGGGTTATTTTAAAAAGCTGTTGTATAATAGATGTAAGAACCATTGTTTAGTTGCGTAACTCTAGACCTTTTATTAGGATAAAATATCACCATCGTTAATATTCAATTTTTAAAGCACAATATAATTTTCATTTCCAATACTATACTATTAATATCATGAGTCTTTAGTTAATTTGAGATTATATCTTTTATTTAAAATGCATTTTCATTCCTTCGTGCGACATTGTGAACCCTAAATTTTCATAGAACTTGATAGACTTTATTCTTTTTTTGTCAGTTGTTAATTGAAGTAAATGTGCTTTTCGCTCTTTGGCTCTATTGATTGCCCACTCAAACATTGTTTTTCCAATGCCAAGCCCTCTTTTATCTTTTCTAATTCTTACTGCCTCGATTTGTGCTCTTATTCCTCCTCTATACGTTAAATACTGGATAAATGATAACTGTAAGGTTCCAACTATTTCAGAGTTTTTATTTTCGACCACAATCAGTTCTTGGTTTTCGTCTGAGTTTATTTTTTCAAATGCTTTTATATATTCATTCGGTAAGGGCTTTTGAAAGTTTTCCCTTTTTTTACCAAGTTCATCATCGGCAATCATTTCTATAATTATAGGAACATCATTTTCGGTTGCTTTTCTAAATATCATTTCCAATTCAAGTTTTTTTTTAATCTAAAGCTCACTAGCAGTTTGTATATGATACATACCCCAGGTAATACCTTATATACTTTATAGATGTACGCCTTATTCCTTCATTTTTTGGAATTCGATTTTAGCTTTTCCTTTCAATTTGCTATCTAAATATAGTTCATATCCTTTCAATAGTTTTACCTTTTTTATTACCCCTTTTTCAATAGAAATCGTCTCTATAATTTCTCCTTCTTCTTGAATTCTTATAGTAAATTCATTCTTTCCGGCATTTTCAATAATTGCATAACAATTAGATCCTGAAAAAGGGTTTTCGGCGGCATCTTGGCCAGGTCCTTTTCCTGTAATAGACATACTTTGGGAGGGTTCTAATTCAAATTCAATCTGAGCAAGCAGGTCATATTGGGTAGCAAGTGTAATACATAATAGGATTAGGAGTTTTTTCATTTTAGTAATTTTATTTATTAAAAGATTAATTATTTGGTCATTCAGACAACCGTTTTACTTTTTTATTGTTTTGATAAAACAGCATTTTTTCGATATTTTTTATTGAGTGCTGCAAATTCAATAGAATATATATTTGTATGAGTACTTTTTAGACTATCACTACTGGTGTAATACAGTAATCTATCATCTTCAATTAATTCAGCATAAAGGTCGCTACCAGTTGTATTTATTTCTTTAATATTTTGAGGAATTGACCATTGGTCGTTGATTTTAAAGCTTATATACAAATCTCCATATGAAGAAAGGTTCTGCTCTCTTCCGGATGACTCAAAAATAATTATATTACCATCATTGTTTACTTCTAAATTCCATTCACCTTTATCTGAGTTAATTGTATTTCCTAAATTAATTGGTGAAGAAAAAGTGTCTTTTTCCTTTTTTGCTATATATAAATCACCTTGACCATATCCACCTAACCGATTGGATGCAAAGTATAAATTACCATATTTATCCGTACACGGGCTATACTCATCTTTTTCAGAATTAATAGCATCATTTAACCTTATCGGAACCCCCCAAGTACCATTTTTGTCTTTTTCTACTTTCCAGATATCTTTTGAAATTGGTGTAACTTCCTTTGATGGTCTTTTAGAAATAAAATACAAAGTTTTTCCATTATTACTTATATGAGGACCACTATCATCATATTTACCTGAAAATGAAGCCAGTTTGGGTGTAGACCATTCTCCATTTTCCTTAACCGAATAATATATAGAACTTTTCATGTTACTTGTTCCCCATTTATTATTGCTTTTGGCAAAATAAACTTCAGAGTCATCAATAGAAAATGTTGTAGCATATTCTACTGAAGTGGTTGATATATTTCCCGGTTCAAAAACCTGTGGTTTTAATTGTTTCGAATCGTCTTTACAGCTAATCAAAACTAATAGCATACCTTGACTAATTAGTGTAAATAATATCATTGTAAATTTTGCCCCTTTCATGTGTTACAAAGTTTAATATTATCGAATCCTGAGATATTGTTATTTATATATCAAAGAGAGTGCTATTTATGCTACTCATTAGTCAATCTAATTCTTTGATTTTTTTCTAAATCGTGAATAAAAACCTCCCAGTTACCATCTATAATTGCTACAAATACCAATTTCTTTCCATCGGGGCTCCATTTTGGTTCTAATTCTTGATTTCCATCTTTTGTTATGGTGTTAATGACCTGCCCTTTAGTATTTATTATAGTAACTAAGCTCTCTTCTCTTTTAACAGATGTGTAGACAATTTTATCTCCACTTGGTGACCACTCTGGATTATAATTATCTCTATCGTTCTCAGTGATACGTGTTACAGATTCAGATTCAAGCGAATAAATATATAAATCATTTTTATGAATTGAATCTCGGTCTGAATTGAATACGATGTATTGCTTATCAGGCGAATATGAAGGCCATCTATCTCTAGCTGGATGGTTAGTAATTCTTGTTAAACTGTCAGTTTCTAAATTTTTTATATAAATTTCCCCATTTCCATCTCGTTCAGAATAATAAATTAACTCTTTGCTATCGGGCGACCAATTTAATGCTTCATCTTTTCCTTCTGAATAGGTTATTCGTTTTTTATTTTGACCTTGATAATCCATTATAAATAACTCTCTATCCGTCATCTCTTCAGAATAAAAAGCAATCCATTTTCCGTCCGGGGAGCATACGGGTCTTCCTTCTTTTATGTTGTTTTTTGTTAATCTTTTTTTGATAAAAGATTTAATATTCAGAGTGTATATTTCGTTACTCCCATCTCTATTTGTCAAATATACAATCTCATCCAATTTAGGTGACCAACTTGGGAAGTAGTCTCTATAATTCGTTTTTCTATCAGTATTAATATCACTATTCTGGATGTTCTTTTGCTTAGAATTTGAATTACACGACAAAAGCAGTAGTACATAACTAATGGTAAATACACGAATTATTTTTTTCATGGCTTTCTTTTTTTATACTTAAAAAGGATCTGATAAGATATCATAACCGACGAATAAAGGTTATTAATATTTTAGATTTTATTCAAGACGAGCGAATGTGCATTAAGATAAGGGCTTACAAAAGTTAAAGATTATTAGCCTTTACACTAAATTAGCTTCTAACCTAATTGATAGTTATCTGTTCCTTTGTTTATGTATCATAAAAGTACGTTTCTGTAAAACAGTCTCCAAATACCATTTCCTAAATTTTTAAGTGTTATATGTTTTGTTTTTAAAGTTGGTGTATTTTATTGTAAAACAGAGATAATTGATATTGTAAAAATCAGACAGTCAAATAAATATATCTTTTCATAAACTTCACAATCGCTTATACATCAGGTTTAGTTAAAAATGACCAATTTATTTGTTAAAATTTAACTTTTTTTGTAGGAAAAAATAAATGCTTATTCTTTTTGTTTTTTGAATTTTTGGATCGCATTTTTTTTGCTGTAATAGTAACGCATGTTAATTATGGTAAAACCGTAAAAAATCAATAAAATTAGGTCTTAAGACGTTTTTTTGATTAAGAAATCATCAATAAGTGTTAAAGATTCTAGTTTCAGTTTTATGGGTGTAAAAAAAAATCTAAATTGGTTTTAGTTTGTAGGAAAAAATAATTAACATATGTAGGATACTTACTTCTTTCAACAAAACCCAAAATATGACAAAAGTAGAACATCATCTTATCCGAGAAATTCGGGAAAATTCATCTTTCGAGACTCGATTATACAATTTATTTAAGGCAGCCATAAGTGATCAGGTTTCCATTACTAATTTTAGAAAAATGTTTTTAAAGTTAGAGAAGATGGATATCTATATTATGAAAAAAGATGCTAAGGATATTGGACTTGCTTATTTTATGTATTGTAATGACCCTGAGAATAAAAAAAACATCTATGTTCGTCCGGGGATTGGAGTAATTAAAGAGGCTAGGGATAATGGAGCATATTTTCCTAAGAGTATTATAATGAACACTATGATTAAGACCAAGTTTAGAAACTTGTCTAAAAAAGTGTTTATGGTTAGTGTAACTATGAATCCGATTGTTTATGTCGCTGCTTGTAAATACTGGCGGTATGTATACCCAAAGCCTACCCGAAGAAGCGGTAAGAGTCTAATAGATACAAAAAATAAGATCATCGATTTATTTCATATGAATGAGGTAAAAAAAGACGTGATAGAAATTTCGTTTTCGCTTCCTGAAATAGAAGAAACAAAGCGAGAATTTTCTGATGTGAAAAATGATAATATATATGCAAACTTTTTCTCTTCAAAAATCAAGAATGAAGAATGTAATAGGGGAATGTTAACAGTTATTCCTATAAACGCTATCAATCTTATAGCAGTGGTAAGAAGAAAAACTAAAGATGATATCAAGAAGTCCTTTAATAGAATAGTAGAAGAGAAACTTGTTCCGTTATTTAAACGGTATAGTCCTGCCGGATAAATAATTGGTGGACATAAAAAAATTATTTTTTGTAAAAGCAGCTAAACAGTTGCTTTTTCTTTATATAAAAGTTATTCGGTTTTAGGTGAATCAAGTGAAAAAACATCCTTCTACACCGAAATAAGTTGATAATAGTAAGGTGTTTTATTTGAAAAATATCTAAATGTAAGAGGTGTAAAACTTAAGTTTATAGTCTTTTAACAGGTAATTTTCCTTTTATTACATTGCAGTATACTAAATGTCATCTAAATCATGGAAAGAAATAAATCTGTTGAAGAATTTATCAGTAAGAAATCAGAATGGAAGGATGCCCTGGAGAAGCTGAGATCTATAATGCTCTCTACAGAACTGGTAGAAACTGTAAAATGGGGAATACCAGCTTACACTGTGAATGGTAAAAATGTAGTCGGTATAGGAGCTTTTAAATCATACGTAGGAATTTGGTTCTATAATGGTGTATTCCTGAAGGATACAGAAAAAAAAATGATTAATGCTCAGGAAGGAAAAACTAAAGGACTTCGACAATGGAGGTTTAACTCGGTTCATGAAATAGATGAAAACCTGGTACTTCAATATGTTAAGGAAGCTATACAAAATCAAAAAGAAGGAAAGGAAATCAAACCTGAGAAGTCTAAACCTATTGACATACCAGTAGAATTAGCAAATGCTTTAGAGGAGAATTCTGATCTTAAGAAATCATTTGAAGAGCTTACACCCTTTAAACAAAAAGAATACATTGAATATATTGCTATGGCAAAACGAGAAGCTACGCGTTTATCAAGATTAGAAAAAAGTGTTCCAATGATATTGGAAGGTATAGGTCTTAACGATAAGTATCGTTAAAACTATCTATTCCTTAATAATCTTTAGTGTGTTACCATTTTTTATTTTCAAAAAATATAGACCAACTGAATATTTGGATATATCAAGTGTAGTACTTCTTCCTTTATCAATAATTTTACCTGAATTATCAGCCAAGGTCCAATCATTTTCTTTTGGCAATTGCACGATTCCAGTAGTTGGGTTGGGGTAGAGGTAAACTATTGATTGATTAGGATTATCAGGAATGCTTAGTATATTTTCTGAGAGCCATCGCGCCGTGTTATTAGCGTCGGTATTCCCAGCTCTTGAGAAATTACCTCCAACAAATATTTTATCCGATCCATCAACATCAGTTGCAAAGCTTACACTATTAACTTTGATATCAACACCTACGTTTGTATTTGTGCCCATGGCTTCCCAGCCATTGATTTCACTCCATTTTGCAATATTATTAACAATAATGCGATTACTATTATCAATATTGGCAGTATCAAAAGCTCCTCCAACATATAAATTGGTTCCATCGTGGATTAATGTATTCACAATATTATTAACGCCGTTATCCAGAGTTGACCAACTAGAGGTGTTTTTGTTCCATCGAGCAATACGATTTACGGTTTGCCCTCCTGCAATTGCAAAATTACCTCCAATAAAAACTTCTGTCGGTGTCACTGCAATCGCTTCTACAAAACCGCTTGTTCCTGAACCTAACGTTCCCCAATTAGTCCCATTCCAGGTTGCAATTCTATTGGCTGTATTGTCTCCCGCTTCGTCAAAATTTCCACCCACATATAACGTTCCATTATCGTCTAATGCCAGAGATCGTATTTCATTATTGGTACCGGATACGGCATTAGTGGCATCTGTTAGCGCAGACCAGGTAGCACCATTCCATACTGCAATGTTTCTTACAGTGTTTCCGTTTACGGTTTCAAAAACACCACCGACATATAAATTACCACCAGTATCAATTTCTAATGCTGCTACTGGGCCATCTACTCCAGGTCCTAATGCTGCCCAGGAAACACCATTCCATACCGCTATATTATTAGCAGTTATACCTCCAATTTCTGAAAAAGAACCGCCGGCATAGACGTTACCATTGGCGGCAATTTCTATAGCATTGATAGTGCCATTAGAACCACTCCCTAATGCACGCCATCCTGAAGATTCGTTCCAAACCGCTATATTATTTGCCGTGATGTTTCCGACTTGATTAAATGTACCACCGTGATAAACATCGCCATTAGTGTTTGCAGCAATTGCCTGTACTATACCATTTGTAACTCCTTGATTTAGTGTGTTCCATTGCCCTATTCCATTTACAGTAGTTCCTGAGGGAGCATTAGTACCATCTACTAATTTGTATATCTCTGCATTACTTCCGTAGTCGCTAAAGTATAGTTCACCATCTTTATCTACTCCAAAAGAAGAAACAAATTCTCCAGAAGTATTAAAGAGTAAAGTGCTATTGGAATCTCCGGTTGTAGGATTATAATCTAATGCCCAGACTCTACCGCTCACATAGTCACCAAATATGTATTTAGAACTGATATCAGGGTTTAGACTCGTAATCTGCGTACCACGATATACATAACCTCCCGTGATAGAACGATCTCCTTGGTTACGATTATAGAAATATACAGGAAAAACGGTAGTTTCAGTAATAGTGACATCACTATTAGCTACAGCATTGGCTTCGAACCTGCTCCAACCATAATTCTTCCCCTTTTCGATAATATTTACTTCTTCAAATGCGTTTTGTCCTACATCAGCACCCCATATTCTTCCAGTAACTTCATCAAAAGAAAATTTCCAGGTATTTCTAATTCCATATACAAAAATTTCATCTAATCCTGTAGTCCCTACTAAAGGATTGTCACTAGGGATTTCATAATTACCATTAGGTAGAATTGGGTTAGTTTCTACAGGGTTACTACCATCCAGATCTACATCAATACGCAGAATACTACCAAACGCTGTATTTTTATTTTGTCCGTTACCTTGTGGATCATTACCACCACCGCCATCTCCTATAGAAATATACAAGTATCCGTCAGGGCCAAAGGCAATTTTACCACCATTATGATTGCTGTTATTTTGATTTTTGTCAAATTGAAAAAGAATTAATTCAGTATCAGGATCTACCAGATCTGGATTAGCAGCAGAAGCAGAAAATCTAGACAATACCATTCTAACCGATATACCGGATACTGGGCTATCTGTTGTGTAATACGTATAAAAATATCCATTATCGGTAAATTCAGGGTGAAAGGCTAACCCTAGTAAGCCTACTTCCTGACCGTTTCTGAAACGTACTCGATCTGTAATATTAAGAAAAGTGTCTACTTCTGAAGAAAATACATCGCTTTTTCTTGGGAATACTTTGATCCTTCCTCTTTGCTCCACGATAAACATTCGATCCGTACCATCCATTGGAGATTGTATCTCTACCGGAAATTCAAAGTCTATGTTAGGAAATGCAGCTTCATACGTAATCTGAGCTTTAGAATTGATAAAAGAAATCAAAAAAATAAAAACAATGCAGATTTTGGTTAGCGTCTTCATTTGTTGGGGTTTAAGAGTTTGTGTATTATATTTCAAACGAAAAATGTGTTTCTATAGTATCTTAATTATATGTATAGCTTCTATCTTATCATAATTTTAACTTTAGATTGAACCTTTTTATTTGGGATGTGTATTTATATTGAAGTATGCTTTTAATAAGCATAGATTATTTTTCTAAATTAATTACATATAACATGAGAATTCATAGCGTTTATATCAATAGTCTTATCACTATTGTCCTAGGGTGTTCAATTGCAATTGCTCAAAAACCTCAAAAACCTCAAAAAATAGAAGGTATTGCTAAAGAAGAAAAACCTGTTTCATATTATCAAGAGCAGTCAGGACTTTGGAATCAACTCATTAGTAAGGACCCAAGAAATGCTGAGGCTTGGCTTAACTATTACAAGGCGGAGAGAGCTAAATTGCAATTACAGAAACCTGATGTTTGGGCTAATGATAAAACTGCTTTTTACGAAGCATTGACTCCAATTATTACTAAAGCGAAGAATAGTATAGGTAATTCATTCGAGTACTATTATATAAAAGGACTTAACACAAGAAGGGATCAATCAATTCAATCCTTAAAAAAAGCATATGCTATTGATTCGGACCGCAGCGAAGTTTATGGTTGGTTATTAGTGCATTATATTCAGCTTTTTGATAAAACAAAATGCAGAGAACTAGGTCTTAAAATATTACAGAGCAATATTTATAGTGATGCCAATCTTAAATGGAACTACAATGCGCTACAATCAGTAGAAAAAAATGGGATAATTGTTACTAACGGAGATATGGATACAGAGCCTAAATGGGCACTTCAATTTGGTGATAATGTAAGAGAAGATGTATTAGTTGTGAATAAATGGTTGCTGGCTGATAATAAAAATTATAGAGAAGCCATTTTTCAAAAAATAAATATAAATTCTAATCTTAAAAAACGATTAGATTTTTCAGGGACACTAGAATATGCTGATTATTTAGCTGTGCAAGTATTGAAAAAATCTGAGAGACCGGTTTATACTTCTTCTGGAACATCGATCCAGTTTTTTAGGGATCATAATATCGAAAATAAGATGTACTTAGTAGGAAATGCTTTAAAATATTCAGAAAAAAGCTTTGATAATACTGCTGTAATTAAAAAGAATTTTGAAGAGAAATATTATATGGAATATTTATTTAAAAGTTTTCAGTATCACCCTGAAGATGAAATGGTCAAAGGGCAAATGAATCTAACATATCTACCTGGTTTGATACATATGAGAGATCATTACAAATCCCAAAAACAAACTGAAAAATACAATCATTATAATGCTTTGATTAATAAAATTGCTATGGATAGCGGAAAGAAAGATAAGGTGTTAAGTTGGTTTGAGACAAAAACGAAGTAATACATAAGAAATTTAAGTTACTGCCTAATGCCACATTATGCAATAAAAGACCTCTCTGATGAAAAGTTAATGGAGCAATTTATTAAAGAAAGAAATCCGGATGTCTTTGTTCAGATTTATAATAGATATTTTGTTTCTTTATCTAAATATATTGGATGGTTAACACAAGATATCGAACAAGGAAAAGATGTCACACAGCTTGTATTTATCAATTTATACAATACCCCCCAGTTGTATGACCCTGCAAAAAACTTTAAAATATGGATATTTACTGTTGCTAAAAATAGATGGAAGAATGAAATACGAAGTCATTCTATACGAAAAAAACATTCAGAATTCGCTTCAGCTTTTTTATCTATTGACAATGAAGAAAAAGAGGAGGAGAATATCAATAAACTAGAAAGATCTTTGAAAGTGAAAGAAAAGATGAAACAACTATCTGATCATCATAGAGAAGTTATTGTATTAAAATATTCTAATAATCTTACGATCAAAGAGATTAGTCAAGTTTTGGATTGTAATGAAGGAACAGTGAAGTCTAGGCTTTACTATGCGTTGAAAAGTTTAAAGGAATTAATATTATAAGGTAATGGATAAAGAAAATATACCTGAGGAAATATTTGAGCTATTAGCTTTAAAGGATTATGAACAACTTTCTGTTGAAGAGAGGCAAATAGTAGAAGAATCTATTGGGGCTGATTTGTATAAAGATTTTAAAACTACTGTATTAGAATTTAGGCAAGAGGATAATTTGTTAGAGCCTAAATTAGAGGAACCGGATTTTATGATAAGAAAACCATCCTTTTTGACAAGGGTTTTACATTATCCTATTCCAGCATATCAAGTGGCTGCTGTATTTGTGATAATTATCAGCACTTTTTTATGGAGTCAAAATAAGGAAACAAAAGTAGTTTCAACTCCAAATAACTCAAAAGAAATTTTACAAACCGGAACTACTATTGACAAAGATTACTATCCAGAAGATCTTGTTTTTAATTTGTAGGTATTACTATTTATAATTTAACCACCTTGAGGAATACAAGGTGGTTAAAAGTCAAACAGGCTAATGTTCTAAAAAACATTAATATAAAAAGTCTAAAGCCGTTTTATCATCGTTATTAAAAGGTCTATCACCTCCATCAGAACAAGCTAACATCCAAGAACCATCTGCAAGAGAAGCTCCAGAAGGGGTTCCTGGGATTTGGTTAGCTCCAACACCTCCATCTCCTTCATTAGAAGTAGCACCACCGCAGGAAATACTTCTATCAAAGAAATCCGTATGTCTGAAACCAATACAATGTCCCATTTCATGAGATACAATGGTAGCAATTCCTCCAGTATCAAAACCAAGTCTCGATAATCTACCATTTAATGAAATTTGATTAAAAGGATCACCTGCATTGGTTGGAAATCCTGCAGACCCTAGAACACCAAAGAATTCAAGGAAAAAGTTCAGCCTTGTAATTCTTATATCTGCTCCATTAGAAGAATTAACTCTTTGGAAATTAATTTCCAGATTTTCATCGTTGTATCTTTGAATAGCTAGATCCACCCCGGCAGAAGTAGCACTATTAAACCTAGAGCTAACAAATACTGTTATAGTTCTATTACCATTAGTGCTTACTAGATTATCGGTACTGTACTGTTTTGAAGTAACTGTAATACCGTCATCTGGTTGATCAGAACTCATGATATCTTTGTAAGAAAGAAAAATATCACCTTCTACAATATAACCGTCTTCAAACTTAATTGGTATCCAGTCAGTTACATTAAATCCTGAAGATTCAAGTTTTTTTAAAACATCGACCGGTACTTCTTGTAAAGTAGGAATTACTTCCTCTTGTTCCTCACAGGCAACAAAAAAAACACTCAACAACAAAGAGAGTGTCACAAACAAATTGAGTTTTTTCATAATAATATATTTAAGTTAGAGTAAGTATCTTAAATATAACTTAAATATCACATAATTTCAATCGTAAATACTTAATTATGAATACTTTAAAATTTGTAAGAATCTCTTTCTGAAAAGTTACGGGACTACCTTTTTATTAGATCTTATTACTTAACCAGTCCTTAAATTGATAAAAATTCTGAGGCGCAACACCATGTCCTACTGGAAATTCGCTTAGTGAAGTTTGTATCCCTAATCCAGAAAGTTTTATAGGAGCCTTGCGAGCCCATTCTATGGGAATTACCTGGTCTACACTTCCATGAGAACAATAAATATTAAGAGTATCAAAATTATTGTTATTATATCCTTCTTTCAGGATATCTTCATTTATATATCCACTTAAAGCAATAACATTCTTTACTTTTTCTGGGTAGGAGAGTGCAACCGAATAACTTAAAATAGTTCCCTGGCTGAATCCTAATAATGTTACATTATCAGCATCAAGATCATATGCTTGTACAGCTTCATCAATAAAATTAGCAATCTTATCTCTGGATTCTATTGCTTGCTTATCATCACTAAACTTACCTTGTGGAGCATCAAAATAAATAGCGTACCAGGCATTGCCATAGGGTTGCATAGGATATGGAGCGCGAACAGAAATAATAAACAACTCTTCTTGTAGTTCTGAGGCAAAAGAAAATAGATCATTCTCATCACTACCATAGCCATGAAACATAAATAGGGCAGGAGTCTTTTCTTTTTTAATGGTTGGCTCCTTGATAATATGATGTAGTGATAACGTTTTGGTCTGCATAGTGGTTACTTAATGTTTATATGAGGCTGCGCTTGTCGCGCCTTATTTTAATTGCAAATGTATGTGATCATCGTGTCTCACTGCCTGGCACCCGTGAAATCGTATTTTGGAGTTTTTCAATCCCAGCCGATTCTTTAGATGAGGTTCGATGAAAACTTTACCGATCTGTTGTTGTTTTACAATTGCCAAAAGTAAATCTTTTGTAGCTTTTTCTGAAAGTTTTATGTCTTTGTTTATTTTTCCGAAAGTGATATACTTTGCAAAATCATATTGCCAGTATCCTTTTTGTTTACAAGCTTTAATTTGATTGTATTCCCCCTTAATAGGTGCTTCATACACTCCATAACCGCTTAAAGAAGGTTTTTTGTTGGTAATATTGCCTTCTTGATTTTTGTATATTAATGATATGTCTATTTTCTTTCCATCACTATGACTTAAATGTGGCGGTAAAGGAAAACCATTGATAAACGGAAAATTAGCATCTAGATAGATGATTTTGATTCTAGGGTTTTGTTTATGAAAGTCTAGTGCTATTTCCTTTAAAGATTCCTGAAGTTCAGAACTTATATAATTTCGATTCATTAATTTGGTAAAAAAAGTATGCGCTTCTACCAGGTTAGTATCATCTATCTTTTCTCGGCCAAATATTGGTGCGATATACGGAACGACTAAAAAAGTAAGGGTAAGGTATGCAATAAGAAATATTCCTGCTTTTTTAGCACGATATCGTTTTATATGTTTTTTCACCAATAGTTCTACAGCAATATAGACTATTCCACCAATTTGGGTTAGTATGGTCAAGAAAATAAAAAGTAAAAGCTTTAGAATGAACTTAAAAACTTTTTTAAGCATGTTTTGATAGGTGTTTACTTAATAAATGCAAACCATTTTTGGAATAGAGGCCCAAAGATGGGTAACATTTCTTGTTCTTCTCGTATAGCACTAAATAAGCCGAATAATATTAGTACTATTTTAAAGATAGAAAAAAAACTATTTAAGGATGAAGAATGAAAAGGACTGATCAAAGTATACATTAAAAAGAATAAAACCCAAATACCAATTGCTTGACGAATATGAAAGCTAGCAAATTGATTTCTTTTTTCACTATTCATAAAATACGCAATGATAGTACCGATAAAAGTTATGTAAGCAATAATTGCAGTAGTTTTTCCTTGTTTGATATAGTTTGACTCTAATTTCATTACGGCTGTTTAATTTAATGATTTGGTTAAGTATGATGTAACTATACATAATATGTAGAGCATTCATCAAGAATGTTACATAGGTTTTAAAAAATTACTATTTAAAAGCCTATTTAATAAACGTAAACCATTTTTGAAACAAAGGACCAACAAGAGGTGCAGGTTTCTGTTCTTCGCGTATAGCAGTAACAAAACCAAAAATCCAAAGTGTAAATAAGAATATATAAAAAGCATATGTAATATTCCAAGAATTAAAAATACTTACTAAAGAACCTAATAAAAAATACATAATCCATAAACCTAATGCTTGACGAATATGAAAACTAGCAAATGCATTTTTCTTTTCATTGTTCATATAAAAAGCAACTAATGTTCCTATTATGGTTATGTAAGCAACAATTGCAGCAGTTTTTCCTTGTTTTGCGTAGTCTGATTGCATGTTATAATGATTTAAGTATCATTTTTCCATTAGAAATTACCCCATAAACATTACCTGTCATTGATTTACCAAGAAAAGCACTATTCTTTGAGGTTGATAAGATATTATCTTCTGTAAAGGTAGAATTTCCTTTTGGGGTAAATAAGGATAACTCTGCTTTATTTCCTTTATCTATGATATTGTTCTCAATATTAAAAACCGATTTACCTTTGGTAAGTAGTGCTATTGATTTTTCTGTTCCGAGGATTTTATTCAAAATTCCAAAAGTACTTTCTAATCCTATAGTACCATATTTGGCATTATCAAACTCTACTTTTTTATGTTCTACATCCATGGGTTGGTGATCACTGGTTACCATATCAATGGTCCCATCTTCAATACCTTTTAGTAGTGCATCTACATCTTTTTGAGTCCGTAGTGGAGGCAAAACTTTATAATTAGCATCAAAAGAAGTCAATTCATTATCCGTAAGAGCCAGATGATGGATGCTTACACTGCAGCTTACTTGTAATCCTTTTGCTTTAGCTTCTTTAATTAATGCTACAGATTTAGCTGTAGAAATGGTAGGGATATGTAATTTTCCACCTGTATACTCCAATAAAAATAAATCTCTGGTGATTTGTAATTCTTCTGCAAGTGCCGGAATTCCTTTCAGCCCTAATAATGTACTTTGTTCTTCTTCATTGACCATACCTTTTCCTGCGATATCATTGTTCTGAGGAAAAGAAAGTACCAATCCATCAAAATTTTGAGCATAGAGTAAAGCAATCTTAAGTAGATTTGGATTCTGAATTGCCTTTTTATAATCTCCAAAAGCTACGGCTCCTGCTTCCTGCATATCATACAACTCGGCCATATCAAGACCTTTGGATTCCGTAGTCAACGAACCAATAGGGTAAAGTGATACAGCATTGTTTTGTGATTTACTTTTTAAAAAGCCTACAGAAGCACTGGTATCAGTTATTGGTAATGTATTTGGATTTAACGCAATACCTGTAAACCCGCTTTTGGCAGCAACATCAAGTCCGTGAGTAATAGTTTCTCGTTCTTCATAACCGGGTTCTCCAAAACTGACACTACTATCGAACCAACCTTGTGATATATGTAGGTTATCTAGTTTTATTTCTTGAAATCCATCCTTAGCTTCAATTAAGGCATCTATATCAGAGATGATTCCGTTTTCGATCAAAATATCTACCGTTTGATTGTGAAAAGGTGACTCGGGATCAATTACGGTAGCTGCCTTTAATAAGAGGTTCATTTTAGATATTTTAATAATAGAATTTCAATTAGCAGAAATATCAGCGCAAAAATAATAAACCATTTCCAAAGTTCTTGGATACTGGTCTCTTCTTTTATCTGATCAAATAATGTGGTTACAGATTCGGTTACTTCGTAATCAGCTGTAGTATTTAGATTATAATATTGTAAATCACTTTCTGAGCTGTCATAATTATAGCTTACATGCTTAATAATGTCATTTTTATTTTGCAAAGCATAAATTCCGGCTCTAGTGGGTACTTCGTCTGTTGTTATTCTTACTTTAGTAGAGAAACTTTGTTGTAATGGTATGATGTTTTCCTGGTCAGAAACCAGTGATAATATTCCGTCTTGTCCTAGAGATATAGCGACATCGTATGTGTTATTTTGTCCAATAGTATATGATATATCAGACAGTTGTAAACTTTGTTTTGCAATATTGTATAAGGTAGGAACAATCAGTGGCGAATTTTTGAAATTAGAGTTTTCACTATTGATCGCTGCTGTAAAAACATATAAATTATTGGTCTTATATAAAAAAGGGCTACTATCTTCATAAGATAAAACTACATTATTTGCATTAGCCTGATAATATGTGTTTACTTTTGGATATTGAAAATTAGCAACTCTTTTATCAAAAACTCCTTTATATAAAGGATGTGAAAAATTAATAGTAGTAATTTTCTTTTCCTGCTTTTTTTCAGTCAGTAAACCTTCTGAAGAAAAACCAGATGTAAATTGTTGATAAGATGCTAAATCACCATCGTTAGCCGGAATAAAGCACACCGTACCCCCTTGATCAGTAAATGATTTCAAAGCATTAGTTAATGATACAGGAATCTGCTTTATCTCATTGACCAGAACGATATTAGCGTTACTAATGTCATTATAGTTAAGATTTTCTAATGAACTACTGATCAGTTCAAATTCATCTTGAGTATATATATTCTTAATAAAAGTATCATTAGCTTCATTAATCGCAACTACTTTGATTTTTTCGGGAGTATTGATGGTAAAGTATCTGGAATTATCAAAGGTAATGGCAGGATCCTCAAGAACTACACGACCATTGATCTTTGTATTTTCATCTAAACGAAATTCAGTATTCACAGAACCGTTTTTAGGAATAGAAACAGCAGTTTTGGCAATAAGTTTATCTTCGTTATATAAAGCTAAAGAAGTATTTTCTGCATTAGCATCGGTATTGCTTAATTTTATCTGCAACATCAACTCGTTATTGATATTACGTTGTAGATATAAACTATCAACAGCAATGTTCTGACGTGTCACGGGCTGTAATTGTACTAAGTGCGTTTTTGAGGCAGCATCTGTAAGTAGTTCAAAACCTTCATCTTTTTGTTGAAAATCCGAAATGAGGATTACTCTTTTTATGGTTTCTTTAGAAGTGCTTAAAAGTTGTTTTGCTTTAAGATAAACAGCATTATAAGGTAACTGATTAGAGCTATAATCAATCTGAAGCAAATCATTCTGAATATCTTTTTTAGAAACCTGATTAAAAGTTTCTGAATTGGTAAAAAGTGATATTGTTTCTTCCTCTGAAAGGTTACTAAGTAATTCCTGTACAGCACGTTTTAGCAATGGCCCCTTAGACCCTTTTGCCTGCATACTAAAGGAATTATCTAGATAAATTGCAGTTTCATTAGCTTTACCTACTATTTCTTCTGAAGCAAAAAATGGTTGTGCAAAAGCTAAAACAATTGCTGCTAACGCTAATAAACGAGTCAGAAGAGTCAACCATTTTTTGAGCTGCGAACTTTTACGGGTTTGGATGGTAACAGCCTTAAGAAACTGTACATTGGTGAAATCTACTTTCTGAAAACGTCGTAACTGAAATAAATGAACTAGGATAGGAATAATAAGAGCAAAAAGTGCGTAAAGAAATTCCGGGTGTTTAAACTGCATTCCTATTAAGAGTTTGTCAAATATACTATAAGATTTGGTATTAGTAGTTTTGGAGAATAAATATTTATTTTGATATTATCTACTCTCTATAGACAACAACGGATCCAGCCAAAAAATCGTGAATTGCCTGGCGTTTTTGATTTCCCATCACTGTAAATAATGAAATCCAACCCAAAAACGATTTTACCAAATATCTAAACAATGCTGGAAGGAAAGATATATTCTTTTCTGGATTATTTTCACGTTTTACCTTAATGCCATTAACCATATGACCTATAGTGCCTCCAAAAATACTTGTACAAAGAGGGTCGTATAAACAAAAGATAAATACGAAGGCTATTATTCGAGCATTGTTTGGCACATCTTCAAAAGAAGAAAAAACATCTGTAATGATGATCATAAAAATGATTATTATAATAGAATCAACTATTACAGCTTTTACTCTGTCAAAGATACCAGAGTATGCGTTTTCAATTATTGTTTCCATAAAATAGTCGATATTTAATAATTCAATCTACAATTCTTTTTCTTTTCCAGAAAATCATTTAGGAATAATTTTGTACTTAATACTCCAACGGTCTTTTTTTAATCATGCCTCCTCTGGTATCATTGATACTATGCATGATTACAAAGGCATTAGGGTCAATCTTTTCAATTTCGGTATTAAGTTTACTGATCTCAAGACGTGTAATTACAGTGTAAACAATATCAACTTCGTTCATGTTTCCATTTGTTCCATATCCTTGCTTACCCTGATAAATAGTAACTCCACGACGCATTTTATGAGTAATCATATTTCGGACCTCGGTATTGTGTTCAGAAATAATAGTAACTCCAGTATACTCTTCGATTCCTTCAATAACAAAATCCAAAGTTTTAGATGCAGATAAATAGGTAAGCATAGAATATAAAGCAGTTTCTATAGATAATAAATAAGCCGCAGCAGAAAAAATAATCACATTGATAATTGTGATTGCATCACCTACGGTGGAACCAAGCTTTTTACTCATAAAGATTGCTAATACCTCTGTACCATCAAGTACCCCTCCACCACGAATGGAAAGTCCTATTCCGGCTCCTAAAAAGAATCCGCCAAATACAGAAACTAGTAATTTATCTTGCGTGACTTCTGGAAAATTAAAAATAAATAGTGTCAGTGCTAGACCAGATATAGCAATTGTAGCCCGTATAGCAAAACGTTTTCCGATAACACGTAATCCCATAATAATAAATGGAATATTAATCGCTACAATAAGAATATAAAGTGGAATAGATGTAATCTCAGATATCAGTAGTGAGATACCTGTTGCACCTCCATCAATAAACATATTGGGTAGTAAAAAACTTTCTAATCCAAAGGCAGCTGAGAAAACTCCCAATGTCATGAATAAGATATCTTTAAACAGGGAGAAAGTTGATATTCTTAGGGTTCTGATTCGTTTGGCTATTTCATGAGAATTCGCGCTTGAGAGTTGTCCTGATTTTCTCAGCTTTTGCAAGGCAAGAACTTGAATGATTTTTCGCTTCCAAATCGAATTCATTAAGAATTAGGTTAGATTTCATTAATAAATGACTAAAAATACACTTGTTACTTAGTTCTCATAAAGCTACATAACCTTTCTGTTTTTTGACTATTGTTTAACAAACCTTTGGGCAATAAAAAAGCGAGAGGTTTACTCTCGCTTTAGATCTATGTTTTTGATGTGATTTAAAAAATGTAATACCCTACAGAAAGTTGAACGGTAGAGTTTTTAGTGTCAATATTATCATAGGCGTCAGTAAATCCAAAATTATACCTAGCTTGCGCAAAAAAGCTACTAATTTTTACACTTACACCAGCAGCACCACTAACATCCAAATTATTAAAATCACCGGTTAAGGGATTTTCATCACCTTCTTGTATCGCAAACCCGAATTGTGGACCTACTTCGAAACTTAATATTTTCAGAAACTTAAATTTTGCTAGTACAGGAACATTTAGATAATCAATATCTGTGTCAAACTCTCTAACATCTGCCCCTTGAGAAGAATATAATACTTCCGGTTGTATCGAGAAATTATCACCAAAACCTAATTCTAACAAACCACCAATATGAAATCCTGTTCTGGAATCGATATTAGCAACTCGATCTAAATTCCCTTCAAGATTAGCAAAATTAACCCCTCCTTTTATACCTAATTTAAACGTCTGGGCATTGGTCGTTGCTGTGAAAGTTATAAGCGCAATGGCTATCATCAAAAGTCTTTTCATGATTTATTGTTTTAAGATTGTTGGATTCAAAGATAGAAACTTAATTACCTAATAAAAGGTTAAATTTTTGGAAGGATTAGTTATAATATAACGTGTATTTATCTTAAAAAGTATTTTGTTTTTTTGTATTTTAAAATATCGAAGCAATTTTCCACTAATTTTTTGTAAAACTACTTTATAGTTAAGAGTTGTATCTTCGCTAAAAATCTGAAAAACTCAAAACTTGCAATACGAATTTACCATACAGGTATCTCCCGAAATCGCTCATAATGTTGATTGGCTAAAGACTGAAGTCTCAAGGAAAAATGGTATTCCAACATCTGAAATTAGACATGTAAAAATATTAAAGCGTTCTATAGATGCGCGTCAGAAAGCAATTAAAATTAACCTCAAGGTAAAAGTATATGTACAGGAAGATTTTGTAGATCAACCAATACAATTACCCGATTATCCTGATGTATCCGGAGCTGACGAAATTGTGATTATAGGAGCCGGTCCTGCAGGATTATTTGCAGCTTTGAGATGTATAGAATTGGGGCTTAAACCCATTGTATTAGAACGAGGTAAAGATGTGCGTTCCAGGCGTAGAGATCTTAAAGCAATTAATAGAGATCATATCGTTGATGAAGATTCTAATTACTGTTTTGGAGAAGGAGGCGCCGGAACTTATAGTGATGGTAAACTATATACTCGATCCAAAAAAAGAGGAGACGTTAATCGCATTCTGAAATTGCTTGTTGGTTTTGGAGCTACAGATCAGATTTTGGTCGAAGCACATCCACATATTGGGACAAATAAGTTGCCGGCTATTATTGCAGATATAAGAGAGAAGATTATAGAGAGGGGAGGAGAAATTCATTTTGAGACACGAGTTACTGATTTTGATATTAAAAACTCGGAAATACGGGGAGTTACACTTCAAAATGGAAGCTATATTGCTACCAATAAAGTAATTTTAGCAACAGGGCATTCAGCCCGAGATATTTTTGAATTATTGTATGCGAAGAAGATAGTTATTGAGGCAAAACCCTTTGCATTGGGTGTTCGTGTAGAACATTCACAGCAATTGATAGATCAGATACAATATAAATGTGATACTCGAGGACCGTACCTGCCACCATCTCCGTATAGTATTGTGAAACAAGTAGGAGGAAGGGGAATGTATTCTTTTTGTATGTGCCCGGGAGGCGTGATTGCGCCTTGCGCCACTAGTCCTGGAGAAGTAGTGACCAATGGTTGGTCTCCCTCTAAACGCGATCAACCAACATCTAATAGTGGTATTGTAGTAGAACTAAGGTTAGAAGATTTTGCAGAATTTTCTAAGTACGGAGCATTAGCCGGGATGTATTTTCAGAAAAGTATCGAACAAGAAGCCTGGCGTGTAGGAGGAGAAACCCAACGTGTTCCAGCTCAGCGATTAGTGGATATGACTAAAGGTAAGATTTCAAATGATTTACCTGAGACATCTTATAAACCCGGCTTAACTAGTGCTGATATGAGTACTGTATTCCCTAAGTTTATTCATAAAACATTGCAGGAAGGTTTTAAGGCTTTTGATAAGAGTATGAGGGGTTATCTTACGAATGAAGCTGTAGTTCACGCTCCAGAATCTCGTACTTCATCTCCGGTACGTATTCCCAGAGATAGACAAACACTGGAACATACTCAAATCAAAGGATTGTATCCTTGCGGAGAAGGTGCTGGATATGCAGGAGGTATTATCTCTGCTGCTATTGATGGAGAAAAGTGTGCAGAGGCTTGTGCAGCTAGCATAAAAAGGTAGTTATTTTTTTATAGAAAATTCAAAAGTAGTGTATTCACCTATTTCAGAAGAAACTTTGATTTTACCATCTAACTTTTCTACTAATTTCTTAACCGTAGATAATCCAATACCATTACCTCTATTTCCACTTCTATCTACATTTCCGGCGGTGGTAAATAAATCAAAGATTCCGGCAATCTTATTTTGTGGAATTCCCATGCCGTTATCAGTGATTTTAAAATAGTAAAATATGTCATCCTCACAGGTGTCAATAGATATGATAATCTGTTCTTTATCATTATACTTAATACTATTTCCGATGAGGTTAATGAATATTTGTTTTAAAGCTAGTTTATTTGATTCTATAACAGTATCAGATTCTGGATAATTAATGATGCAGTCATCCTTTATACTTAAAAGATTAGTGATTTCTGTTAGTAGATTGTTCAAACCAAATTCTTCAGGTTTTTGATATACCAGACTTTCACTCTCATAATGTGCTAACACATCGCTAATGTATGTGCTCATGGTAAAAGAAGATTCTTTAATATACCCAAAATATTCTTTAGCTTCTTCGTTCAACACATCTTTAAGCTTTAGTTCTAAAACATCAGATGTAGTAACAATGTTAGCCAAAGGCATTTTAAGATCGTGAGAGATTACTTTGGCAAATTCACGCAAAGTTTCATTTCGTTTTTGAAGTTCACTTTGTATTTTTTCTAAATCTCTATTTTTTTTATTTAGTTCAAAGAGTATAATAACTTGATTAGCTAATGCTTTTAGATATTGTAGTTGTTTTTCTGATAATTCTTTGGGTTTACCATCAATAACACAAAGTGTTCCTAAAGCAAAACCATCCTTGTCCACAAGAGGGATACCGGCATAAGAGATTACGATCTTATCTTTTTCGGTCAGTGGGTTATCATAAAATCGTTTATCCTTACGTGCATCAGGAATTATTAAAGGTTTTTCAGGTTCTAGAATAGCATGTGCACAAAAAGAATATTCTTTTGGAGTTTCTGAAACATCTAATCCATATTTAGATTTAAACCATTGACGATCTTCATCGACTAAAGATATCAGAGCTATCTCAGTTCCACATATGTGTGCAGCCAAGGCAGTGATATCATCAAATTCTTTCTCATATTCAGTATCCAGAATCTCTAAAGATCTTAGTGTTTCTAGTCTGAAATTTTCGTTTTTGGGTAAAGCCGGTGCAATCATGGTTTATTAAGAGTTCAGTTGTGTGAGAACAATTCTTAATAAAATTAACAAAAATATATGTTAAAAACTAAAAGTTGAGGCCACAAATGTAAAAAATAAATGAAATGTTTAATATTCGGGGAGATTTTCATCCAATGCTTTTATAAAGGCTATGATGTCATTTATTTCATTTTTTGTAAGATTAAGTAAATCAGTAGGTAAGGTTTGATTTTCTAATTCAATACCTATTCCTGAACCACCACCACGGTTATAAAAGTCAATAACTTCTTCTAAAGTATTATATACCCCGTTATGCATATAAGGAGCAGTTTTATTGCTATTTCTAACTGTTGATGTTTTAAAAAAATGTTTACGCTCTTGAGTTTTATATACATAATATCTGCCTAGATCCTTACTAATAGTTGCATTGATGGTGTCATTACGTTCTGGTACACCAATTAGTTCTAGTTCAGATTCCTTATAATCTGGGGGTACAGTGCCATTAAATACCGGTGCAAAATGACAAGTAGCGCATTTTGCTTTTCCATTAAAAAGATTATATCCATTGATTTCACTTTGCGTTAGCGTATTTTCCAAATTATTGATGTTACGATCAAATTTAGAATTAAAAGGTACTAAACTTCTGATATAACTAGCTATTGCATTTCTAATATAAATATCACTGACTTTCTTATCAGGGTATAATTCAGAAAAATCTTTAAAATATCCTGAATCTTGTTTTATAGCAATTTCCAAAGCTTCGAGATTAGTATGAAACTCGTTTTCATTTTCTACAACAGCAATAATCTGACCTTCTAGGCTTCCAGCTCTTTTGTCATAGAAAAAAGCTTTTTGTAATGCCGCATAAAATAGGGTAGGAGAGTTGCGTGTAACTCCAGAAGCTATTTTTTTACCATCGGTAAATGCTTTTTCAGCAAGGTGACAACTAGAACAACTTATGGTTTTATTTGAAGATAGGTTTTTGTCATAAAATAGTTTCTCTCCAAAAGCTATTTTCTTTGGAGTAGTTTTTCCTAAATTATGATCAGAAAAATAATCAATATTGAATGTGTTAGAAGAGAAAAGTGAAGTCACATCATTTTTTATAGCCAATTCAAAAGGAAATTTAACCTTCCAATCTTTTACAGTTTGATTCCAAAGTTCTAATTGATGATGTGTATGATTTTTGATGAAATGATATCTATCAAAGCTATTAAAATCTCCAGATAGATCTTCTATCGTTAATTGTATTTCCTGATTCCATTTTTTGAATAAGACAGGGTTTTTGAATTCGGTTTTAAAAATAGCTAGATAACCAAGAAGGCTTTTATATACAATTTTGGATTCCTCCAAAGAATTTTCTAATACAGGAGAATCAAAGCCAGTGATTCCGGTTAATGCTATTCTTACAAATGCTTTTCTGAATAACCAAAGGAAATGATATGTGTTTAGGTGATCAAAACTTATATTTTTCCTAATTAATTGTAGTCGGTGAGAAACCAAATTAATATGTTTTAAGACTACCTCAGTATCCATTTCATCCGCAAATATCTCTTCTTCTAATACTTGATAGCCACTAGGTTCTTTTATCTTAATGTCAGTATAATCTTCCTCTACAATTTTGAGAATATTGGGTTGATTTAGAAAGCTATAATTCTCTGAATCTAAAGCAGAAAGTATTGGCTCTATTTTTTTGAAATATTTTCTGGAAGCTAGAAAGTGTTTGTTTAAGCTTTTGATATCATTTTTACTACTATCTAGATAGGCTATTGCTTTATTTACATCCTTTGTAAATTGAATTTGTAATTTATGATTAAAAGGTATTTCTTTTATTTCCTTTTGAGTCTCTGAACAGGAAGAAATAATGACAAAGAGGCTTATGATAACATAAACCTCTTTGTTAACTATATATTGAATTGAATTAAGTATTCTCATATTAGATATTATCTTCCTAATCCTTTTATAACAAACATCATACTTCCTTCTTTTCTGCTACCAGCTATATCAGGATTAGCATTAGGATCTGTAAAAGGAGTTCCGTCAGCTTTTTCCCATTTGTGATTTTGAGTAATCATAATAAAGGTTTCATCTACCCCAATGATATCAGAGATGTCTATCATCCCTGTAATCTCCCAGGTACTGGTAGTATTTCCATATCCGGCAGCAGCTGCAGCAATTTGATCACATTCTAATACAGCTTTTAAAGTTCCAGTGTTTAAGTCGTATTGATACAGTCTTGCATAATGATCAGCTGTAGGTTTAAAATCTTGGATTCCATTAGGATCTTCCTGAATGTAAGCATAGTTTTCTGTTACTAAAATGTTATCAGGACTATGGAATGCTTCAGCTTTTCCACCTATTTTATCTCCGTCAAGTACACAAATGATTTTACCGGCACCGGTTGGATCATTTTCGTTTAGAACTACTTTATAAACTCTTCCGGAACGTGTTCCTTTTCCTATTAAATCTGGTTTATCTCTACCGGTAACCGCTAGATAAACTTCTCTGTTATTTGCGGCAGAACCTCTTCTCCAGTCAATATCTTCTAGTCTGGAGAATCCCATTACCCCTTTTGTCTTAGCTTCTGCATCTAATAAATCAATAGCTTTTTCAGTAAGTTCTACAAACTCCATATCGTATTCTTTACCTTCTTCCATATCCATTTCATAGGTAATTCCGGCACTCGTTACTTTAAGACCATATAATTTTCCACCTTCTACATCACCATGGTTACCTACGTACATTCCTAATTGTCCCGAAGGAATTTCATTGTTACTATTGTCATCTCCTATAAAAACTACTGTTTTATTAGGATATGCATCTTTACCAATAGCCACAGCATTTTCTGTAGACCATTGTCCCATGGCAGTTAACATTCGTGGAGTAGAAGCTATAGAAGCATCTCTATATGGATCTGTTGCAAAAACTCCTTTGGAGTTACCACCCCATTCTCCACCAGAAAGATATAATGGTCCGAAACCGTGCTCTTCTTGAGTAATCATTGATCCAGAACATTGGGCAGTATTTGCCGTAGCGGTTGCATTAAGGATATGTTCTCCTTTAACAGGTTTGAAAGTTTCATCTAATGTAATCCTGGCGATAGCATAATCAGCTTCGATATTATTTATTAGCGTGTAGGTACCATCTTCGTTTTTTAATAATCCGGCCCCATCAGCCATAGATCCATAAGTGAAATCCGGGATATAAGTATCTTCAGAAGATAGGTAGTTATAAATTTCTATGTCAGTAAATCCAGACATCTTTTTAAGAAATACTGGGGTTATAGAGTGACTCTTTAAATCGATTATATCTCCAATTGGAGGATTAATTATAGTGTTATCGTCATCTTTACATGAAGTAACGACAAGTGTAAATAATAATGTGATTAAGCCTAAGTAATTTTTCATGATTGCGTTAATTTTTTGTTTATACAAAATTAGCGCAAGGCTCAGTTGAACAACTTTATGTGGGTGTTTTATTGTTATTATTAAAATATCATCTAAATGTTTTGAATGTAAAGTAAATATTATGGTTTAGGATAAATCTAAATTTATGATTATTCAAAAAGGTAAGAGTGAAAGCCGTATATGTTGTTAAAATAAAAAAAAATAAAATTAAGGGTAACAAAATATAATTCGTGACATAAACATATATAGATTAGAATATAATCATCCCAAAAAGAAAAGATTATCTAATGTAATACGATTTAATGCTTTTGAACTTTTTGGGTAGAATTATTGATTTATCTATAGGGAAATTATCTAAAAATTAGAATAAATAATAAAATAATAAAAAAGTAAGGTTTTTGCGTAATATGTTAATTATTTTAACATATATTTGCAGCCCCAAAATAAAACTAACCACTTTGAAAAAGAAATATATTACCTGGCTATTGGTAATTAATGGACTATTGGCAATAGCACTCACCGTACTACTTTCAATTTATTTATCGAGTATCTCAAAATCTGATATTGTTTATGTAGACAATGTTGAGCTGTTTAATGGTTTTAACATGGCTAAAGATTTAGGAAAGATCAATAATGAAAAGATAACTAAACAAAAGAAGAAGTTAGATAGTTTGTATTCTATCTATTCAATTTTTAAAGAACAAAAAAACACGGAAAAAACTCAGGAATTGGAAAATCAACTTCGATCTGAAGATCAGGAGTTGAGAAAAATGAATGAGTATTTTTCTAAAGATCTTAGTCAGAAAGTCTGGAATAGACTAAATCAATATATAAAGGAATATGGAGAAACTAATCAATATAAAATTGTTTTAGGAACTCAAGGCAATGGCAATGTAATGTATGCCATTGATAAAATTAACATTACTGTGGACGTTTTGGAATACGCCAACAATAAATACGAGGGAAATTAACTAAGCAATAATTTATAGAAAGAATTTACTATTCATTTTTATCGGATTTCTTTTGTTACCTCCTTGTTAATTAGGACAAGTAGAGGTACCTCAAAATATGCTTTAATAGCCATTCTATATTAAGGAATCCAAAATCAAGCTTATAAATTTCCCAATTAAATTATAACACACATTAAGTGATATGATCAATACAATACGAAAAAGTAAAGTAAGTAAGGTAATTGCATGTTATTTGGCAACACAAATGATTGTTCAGATGATGCAACCCACACAGTTATGGGCATTAACTAGTGGTCCATCACAGCCGGAATTTAATTCATTTACACCAATTGGTACATCGGATATGGTGAATTTGTCTTCTGGTAATTTCAACTACAATATTCCAATAATGGATGTTGGGGGATATCCATTGAATCTAGCCTATGATTCCGGAGTAACTATGGATCAGGAAGCTTCATGGGTAGGATTAGGTTGGAACCTTAATGTTGGTCAAATCAATAGACAAGTTCGTGGTATCCCCGATGATTTTAAGGGGGATGAGATGACTTATGAAAGTAATATGAAGCCCAATGTTACTGTAGGTGTATCGGCTAAAGTAGATTATCAGATTTTTGGTTTTGAAGAGGTAGATGGTGTAAATGTATTAGATGATAACGGAGTAGGAATTACAGCATCAATTGGAGTAAATCTTAAATACAATAATTATACGGGAATATCCTTTACACCATCTTATGGTATTTCATTTGATTTAGCAAATATTGTTAGTGTAGGTGTGGATGTGGAAACTTCAGCTACTGAGGGCGTTACCGTATCTCCAAGTGTTGGGGCAAGTGCTACATTGGGAAGTACAAAAAATGCGGCGATCACGGGAGGACTTAACGCAGGGATATCTTATAATTCTAATCAGGGATTATCTTCCTTTAACTTGTCAGGATCTTTAGGATTAACAGGTGTTAAAGATCAAGAACATGAGAAGTATGATAAGGTCAAAAATATTCAAAGTAGGACAGCACAATTTGGATCTGGATCAGGTTCAATTTCCTTTAACAACGTATCATTAACTCCGCGTAAAAGAACCGCTTTTATAAATAATAATGGTACAGTAGCAGTATCATTGGGAGGTGATATTTTTGGAGCTGATATTGAGGGGGAAGTATCTGCAATGGGATCTGTTCAAAAAGTTAAAGATCCTATAAAAAAGGAAAAGGCGTATGGATACGAGTTTACGGGATTTGCATCTCCAGAAAACATTAAGGATTATAACAGAGAGAAAGATCAGATAATAAGTAAAACTACATTGGCTTTACCGGTTTCTAATTATACTTATGATTTATATTCGGTTCAGGGTCAAGGAGCTGGTGGTATGTTCAGACCTTTTCGAAGTCAAGTAGGTCAGATTAACGATGACCTGGTAGAAGATGAAAGTTCTAGCTTGAGTCTTGGAGTTGAGATAGAACCGGGAACCGGGTATCATTTTGGAGCTAATTTTACAAGTGCACCGTCGGTGAGTAGAACAGGTCTTTGGGACACAAAAGCGCTGAAAAACTTTAAGCAAGAGAGAGAAGATAGAAAAGAATCTGATGAAAAATTAGATTATGAACCAGTGTATTTTAAATATATCGGAGAACCTAGAGTGGATAAAGATCAAGAGTTATTCGAGGATTTAGGAGGATATTCTCCGATCGCTTTAAAAATTGGAGGTAGCAAAAAAAGTTTCAATAAATACGCTGATAGCCGTTTTCGTATTAAAGAATATAACACTAACAATACTCCAAAATATAGAACTTTACCTGGATTTAGTGGCAAATTTAAGAGAGGTAGGGATATACGAAATCAAAACGTACAAAAGATAAGTGCAGGAGAACTTGTAAGCTTCTATGCAGATAAAGAATATGCTAAATCACGCACCAATAAGAGTGCAAAACCACATCATACTGCGGAGGTAAGAGTCCTTAATTCTGATGGTTCTACATATGTGTTTGGAGAAACGGCATATAATAATGTAAAGAAAGAAGTTACATTTACTACGGATAGTAATGCTTACAATTGTGCACAGGGAGTTGTAACCTATCAACCAGGTGAGAATTCCACAGGAAATAGAAGTGGAATTGACAACTTCTACGACGCCACAATAACTCCGGCATATGCACATACCTATTTGCTTTCTTCGGTGCTATCTTCTGATTATGAAGATGTTAAAGGGGATGGGCCTACAGATGATGACTTAGGAGCTTATACTAATTTCATATACAAGCCCATAGAAGAAGATTATAAATGGAGAATACCATATGCACGTAATACGGCTTCATATAACGCAGGTTTGAATACTGATAAAGCTGATCAAAAAGGGAGTTATCTATATGGTGAAAAAGAGATTAAGTATATAGATAAGATTGTCACTAAGACTCACGTAGCATTATTCGATCTTTCTCCACGTAAAGACGCTAGAGGAGTTGTGGGTGATAATGGTGGCGCTCCATCATCAGGACAACAAATGTATAAGATTGATAAGGTAAGGTTATATTCTAAACCCGAAGCAATTAAAGCAAAAATATTAGATGATGATAAGGACAATGATTTGCCTATCAGTGCTATAAAAACTGCTCATTTCGAATATGATTACTCCCAGTGTAAAAATGTAGAAAACAATCTCGATGCGATTTCTGAGGATAACCAAGGAGGTAAGCTAACTTTAAAGAAAGTGTATTTTACCTATAGAGATTCTAAAATGGGGAAATATACTCCGTATACCTTTAATTATGAAGGGTTTAATCCTGATTACAATCTGAAATCTTATGATGTATGGGGCGGATATAAGCCTATTGTAAAAAATGCATTGCAATACGATGCAAATGGAAATGTAGTATATGTTAAAAACAAAGCTGGTGTTGATGTACCTCAGTTAAATACTGATTTTGAGGGAGGTAATAACGGGTTTTGTAATACATCTGATCCAATTACAGCTCCAGAATTTGCCTTTGTTGGGCAAGAAGATAGAAAACTACAGGACGCATTTGCTTCTGCCTGGTCTTTAACCTCAATTGATTTACCATCTGGAGGTAAAATTGATTTGACTTATGAAAGTGATGACTATCAGTTCGTTCAGGATAGAGATACTATGCAAATGTTTAAAGTTGTTGGTGCTGGAGAGAATAATAGTTCATCTGATCCAGAAGGTAATCAAAAGTTATATAAATCAGGCTTCTTTAATGTATTTGACGGAGATGCAGATTATTTATATATCAAACTGCCTGAAGAATCTCTGATTAGTAATGCCGTCTTTGAGCAAAAGTATTTAAAAGGAATTAAAGATAAACCGGTGTATTTCAGGTTCCTTATGAATATGACCAAATCTGGAGCTGTTAGCGAAAACAGTAGTAATTACGACTATGTTACGGGTTATTTTGAAATATCAAAGAACAAAAGTGCAAATGTTTTCGAGGTTCAGAACAAAGGAATATATGCTGCTATTCCGATGAAGATGACTGATATGGAAGGTGGTGTTGCCGGAACAAAACAGGTAAACCCTATTTCCAAAGCAGGTTGGTATTTTGGGCGTAGATATCTAAATGGATTAGTGTATGGCTTAAATACCGATTATAGGTCAGAAAATATAGAGAGTATTGCTAAAAAAGTACTGAGTAGTTTTCAAGCCAATAAAGATATTCTTACCGGACCCAATGGAAAACTAAGAAGCAATCAATTTTTGTGTGCACAACGATTTATCCCAGAGAAATCCTGGATTAGATTGTCTACACCTAAAAATTATAAGTTAGGAGGAGGAGCCAGAATTAAGAAATTGGTGATGAAAGACCAATGGAATAAAATGGTAGATCAAACAATTCCTGATAATAACAAAAAATATAATAAGGAATATGGTCAGACCTATGACTATAATTTAGAAGATGGTTCTACAAGTGGAGTAGCAACTTATGAACCCAATATGAGTAAGGAAAACCCATTTGTAGAACCATTCTATAATAACTCAGATCGATTAGTGGCTCCGCGAGAAGTAAACTATGTAGAAAAACCATTTGGTGAATCGTTCTTTCCTTCTGCTTCTGTAACTTATAGTAGAGTCACAGTTAGTAATTTGGCTAGAGAAGGTATTACAAAACACGCTACCGGAAAAGTTGTTACAGAATACTTTACTTCAAAGGATTATCCTACTAAAGTTGATTATACTGATCTAGATAGTCCGGATAATTATGCCACCGATCAAAATCAATTTTTAGAAAATCTTCTCAAAGGACTTTTTGGAGGAGAGATTAAATCCAGAAATGAATATGCTCTTTCTCAAGGATTTATGGTTCATACTAATGATATGAATGGTAAGATGAGATTCCAGAAGATATATGCTGAAGGTCAAGATAAACCTTTGTCTTCTGTCGAATATAAATATAGTACAAAACAAAATGACCCAACGGTACTTGATAATAAGTTACCTGTAATTACTAAAGGAGGCGAAGTATTATATGATCGTCAACTAGGTGTAGATTATGATGTAGTTACAGATTTTAGAGAAAGTTATTCTAAATCAAAAACTGAAGGTATTAAAGCGAATGTTGTAGCCTTGGTTTTTGGGGTTGTGGTAGTTCCAATTCCAACAATTGTACCTTCTAGAACAGAAATGGAGAATGTTGCTTTTTCAACAATAACTACCAAAGTAGTGCACACTACTGCTATAATGAAGGAGAAAATTGCCATAGATTTAGGTTCTAAAGTATCTACTATTAATGAAGCTTGGGACGCAGAAACTGGTCAAGTATTGTTAACTCGAACCATAAATGAGTTTGATGATGAGTACTATAACTTTAATTTCCCAGCGTATTGGTCTTATGAAAATATGGGTCAAGCATCCAGAAACATAGGAATTACAGGGACTTTGAAACGATCTGGAGATTTCTTCACGATTAACGATGCTAAAAAATACTTTACGTTTGGAGATGAAATTATTGCTACATATGGTAGAGCAAACGTAAGTAAACGCTTATGGATCGTTGGATTTAATGGCTCCGATAATGGAGTTATGTTGATGGAAAGTAATGGTAGTGTAATCAATAAATCCCAGGGATCAGAAATTACTGATGATATTAGGTTTAAGATTGTAAGATCAGGACACCGAAATCAACAGATGGCCAATATGGGGTCTATTACAATGATGAAGAACCCTATCCAAGATCTAAATGGTACCTATTTAGATAAAATTGACACCAATACATTCACTTTAAATTCAAATAGATCTGCTGCAGATAACTTAAGAATTGTTAATGCAAGTGCAGTAGAATATAATGATTTCTGGAATTGTCAATGTGAAAGTGAACTTCCATTTGCACCGGAGTCTCTTAATGGTGATAGCCTGGAAGATATTTCTCAAGGTGATTATCCTTTTGAGAATCCGTTTAATCCTTATGTGTATAATGCAAAAGGAGAATGGAGAGCTAAAAGATCTTATGCATATTTAACAGAACGAAACAATGTGAATGAAGGTAGTACTTCTAAAGTAAATACCCGTAGAGAAGGATATTTCAAAGAATTTACACCTTACTACGCTTTATTAGAAAATGGTAGCTGGGAAAAATCTGGCTCGGCTAATGATGCCTGGACATTTGCGAGTGAGGTTACTCAGTATAGCCCATTTGGAGCAGAGTTAGAGAATAAAGATGCTCTTGATAGATACTCTGCTGCACAATATGGATATAATTATACACTTCCTACCGCAGTAAGTTCTAACAGTAGATATCGTGATATGGGAATGGATGGTTTTGAGGATTATGCATTTAAAAATGCCGATAGCGCTCATTTTAACTTTAAATGGTCTGTTGATAAAGATGGTCTTGAAGGAGTAAGAGTATCAGAAAATGTATCTCATAGTGGAAGAACAAGTTTATTAATTCCAGCTAATGAAAGTGCAGAGTTAGAACGTAATCTTATTGGAGAGTTACCTAAGGATAATGACTATGATAATGATAATATATTAGATGTTAATGATTTATGTCCTCATACGCCAAGTACCAATGCAGATTATGATAATGATGGTATAGGAGATGAATGTGATGATGATGCGGTACCACAAATTTTTGGAAGATATACCACTAATGAAGTTTTATATGTAAACGGCCGAAAAGAATGTAATGGTAAAAGTGCAGAATTTACAATACATGGTAATCCTAACGATCCTATAGAATACGCCATAATATTTCACAGGTCTAATTATAGACAGATGACATTTTATATAAATGATGAAAAACTTTTTACTCAAGATGATGTCAGACATAGATTAGGGGAACGATTCATATTTGAAGATGTATTGGATATCAGAGGTCAGAAATATATTGATTTAGATTTTGATGTTGTACGTGGAGGAAGTGGGGATCCACCGAATACCTGGGAGGTAGAATTTATGATCTTAAATAAGAGTAATGGAAAACCGGTAAGAGGAACATCTGTTCACTTAACAGGAATTGGTAATAGGATCAAAGTATGTGGACTGCCTGAATGGGATGACCTGGATAAAATCAAGCATTAATTGAGATCAGATACAAAGTCCAAGATTATTAGATTAAAAACTAAGAAAATTAATTAGATACATGAGAAATCTAACATATATAAAATCAAAACTAACAAGGTATACTTGTTTAGTTCTATTCACCGTTTTTAGTACCTTAACTATTAGTGCACAAGTCTCACCACAAGAACGCCAAGCATTAATAGACTTATACAATGCTACCAATGGTGATAATTGGTCTAATAACAGAGTAGGTGATAGACCATGGGAGATTAATGATCCAAACTCTCCGGTAAGTGATTGGCATGGAGTTGGTGTAACCAACGATCAGGTAATAAGTGTAAGCTTAATGGGAAATAACCTTGTAGGATCCATTCCAAGAAGTATTAAAGATTTGATTCATCTTACATCTCTCAGATTAGATACTAATAAATTAACTGGAAATATACCCGCAGAATTAGGGCAGTTAACTAAGCTTGAAACACTTCATTTATTTAGAAATGAATTGACGGGTAATATACCGATTCAATTAGGACAATTATTATCATTAAATACACTTTCATTAAATAACAATCAACTAACTGGGCAAATACCCACTGAACTTGGAAACCTAATAAACTTAAGATTTCTGGCCCTACATGTTAATGAGTTGATAGGAACTATTCCTAGTCAATTTGGTCAACTTTCAAACTTAGAAACTTTAGGTTTGAATAATAATAATTTGACAGGAAACATTCCTAGAGAGTTAGGGAATTTAGAGAAGTTAGTTTATCTAGTTGTCAATAACAATCAGTTAACGGGAGAAATACCTACAGAATTAAGCTCACTAGTAAACTTAAAAGAATTACACCTAGAAAATAATAAATTTACAGGAACTATACCGCAAGGGTTTGATGGATTAATAAGCTTAGAAAAGTTTTACTTAGTAGGTAATAACCTTAACGGCAAGATTCCCGATTTAACAAATTTACCTAATCTTTCAACATTTTGGATTCAAAACAATCAATTTGTTTTCTCAGATTTTGAATCAGAGTTTAATAATTACAAACTGAAATTAGGAAATAGGTTTTTTTATACCCCACAAGCCAAAATAGATGTAGAAGAAACGAGAACTGTTGCTGAAGGTGAATCTATTGTTTTGTTAGGTAGTATAGCTATTGGCCCAAATGACACTGTGCAATGGTATAAGGATGGAGTACCTATTCCGGATGTTCCGGGAAAATTAGTTTTAGGTAATATTACCGAGGCAGATGCGGGAGTATATTATTTTACCATAACTAATAGTATTGTCACAGGTCTTACTCTACAGCGCAATAATATCATATTAAATGTAACACCTGCGGTTGATACATGTGGTGTATCTGCTTCTGAGAAACAAGCGTTAATTGATTTGTTTAATAGCACTAATGGTCCCAATTGGGCTAATCCTTGGGATTTAAATACGCCTGTTTGTGATTGGGCTGGAGTAACAGTCGAAAATGGGAAAGTAGTTAAACTTTACCTTTTTGGAGGTGGAGTGGCGGGTCCTCTTCCAAATTCAATTGGGGATTTAGTAAATCTGACCTCTCTGACCATTACTAGAAGCTATGGTTTGACCGGGACTATCCCTTCAACCATTGGTAATTTAACTAATTTAACCTCTCTAGATCTGGGAGGTAACTTATTGACAGGAGATGTTCCAGCATCTTTGGGTAATTTAACATCCCTTACATATTTAAACCTGGCAATAAATAAACTTGATGGTGCTATACCCACAGAACTTGGAAATCTAGTAGGCTTAACACAATTAGGGTTGACTAGGAATGCCTTAACCGGAACAATTCCTGCGTCAATAAGTAATCTTGTTAACTTGACATCTCTTAATTTAAGTTTAAATCAGTTAACAGGACCAATCCCTCCAGAGTTAGGAACTATGACTAATCTGACTAGTTTAAGTCTTGAGCGTAATCTGATAACTGGTTCAATACCTACAGAAATTGGTTCGATGACCAACTTAACGGGTCTAAACCTTTTTCAGAATCAGCTTACCGGTGCAATTCCTCCGGAACTTGGTAATCTTCAGAATTTAATTAGTTTGAGTTTAGAGAGAAACTTATTGACTGGGCCTATTCCTGGTGAGCTGGGTAATCTATCTAATTTAGAGAGTTTATATCTGGGTTCTAATCAATTAACCGATATCGCTCCGGAATTAGGAAATTTAACCAAGCTTAAAACTTTAGTACTCTATATTAATCAGATAACGAGCTCAATCCCTAAAGAATTAGGAAATTTAATAAATTTAGAAACCTTTACTGTAGAGAGAAATGCTATTACCGGTACAATACCCATTGAACTGGGGAATTTAACTAAGCTGAAATCGTTAACTTTAACTAGAAATCAATTAACAGGCTCTATTCCAGAGGGCATAGGTCAATTACCAAACCTTCAAAGTTTAGGAGTTGCATACAATAATATATCCGGGAAGGTTCCTTCTGGTTTAGCTAATCTTACTTCTAGTGGTATTCTTACAGGTCTAGGTTTAGAAAGAAACAACTTTGTTTTTAATGATTTTGAGTCCGAGTATACCACTTATAATACCGGATTAACAACTTTTAATTATTTACTACAAGGAAAAGTAGATCAAACAGAAACACTATCTGTTGCAGAAAATGGTAGTATTACTTTAACAAGTACTGCACTTACTAGTACAAACAATAGTTACCAATGGTTTAAGGATGGTGTCGCCATTCCTGGAGCTACAAGTAAAGATTTAGTAATCACTAACGCTGCTACTACTGATGCAGGAGTATATCACTTTATAGCAACCAATAGTGTGGTTACTGATTTAACACTAGAACGTAATCCGATTACGTTAACCGTTACTCCGGATTTATGTGGAGTTTCTGCAGCAGAAAAGCAAGCATTGATTGATTTATATAACAGTACTGATGGTGCTAATTGGAGGGTAAATACTAACTGGCTGACAGATGCACCTGTTTGTGATTGGGCAGGAGTTGGGGTTGAAAATGGTAAAGTAGTAAGATTATACTTTTTGGATAATGCTCTTAACGGAGAATTACCTGCATCTATTGGTGATCTGGTAAATCTTACATCTATAGTTATAGCACGACATGGTCGATTGACAGGTAGTATTCCGAATACCATTGGTAATTGGACCAATATAAAAGCTATTGATCTTAATTCTAATAAGCTTTCTGGAGAAATACCTACTGAATTGGGTACTTTATCAGGATTAGAAAGTATTAATTTAGGAAGAAATAGTCTTACAGGAGTGATTCCATCGTCTTTAGGTGATTTATCCAATTTGACGGGAATGACTTTGGAAAGTAATAGATTGTCAGGTTCTATACCTGTATCATTGGCTAATTTGTCCAAGCTGACAGGTCTTAGTCTTTTTGAAAATGCTTTGACCGGAGAGATTCCTTCAGAATTGGGGAATTTAGTTAACCTCGAAGGTTTAAATTTGGCAAGAAATGGTCTTAGTGGCAGTATCCCAGCATCCTTAGGTTCTTTGACTAAGTTACAGAGATTATTCTTAAATGCAAATCAATTAACAGGTTCTATTCCTTCAGAGTTAGGTAACTTATCTCAGTTAACCTATCTTAATATGTTTAGAAATGGATTAAGTGGAAGTATTCCTGATTCTTTAGGGCAGCTTGCTAATTTAACATTTTTATCCATTGAAGAAAATAGAGTTACAGGAGAAATACCCTCTACATTTGGGAACTTATCTAATTTGGTAACGCTCTATTTGTCAACGAATCAATTATCGGGTTCGATCCCATCATCTTTAGGAGATTTACCACAATTAGCTACTTTAGGATTAGCTCGTAATAAGCTTTCTGGGATTATCCCAAATGGTTTTGCTATATCAGCTACTAATGATGTTTTTAATTCTTTTGGGTTTAGCACCAATAATTTTGTGTTTAGTGATTTCGAATCTGATTTTATTGTTTTAAAGAATAATTTAACTGGATTTTCTTATTTAGAACAGGGTAGAGTAGATGAAGTAGAAACATTATCTGTTGTTCCGGGAGGTAGTATTACACTAACCAGTACAGCGCTTACCAGTCCAAATAATAACTATCAATGGTTTAAAAATGGTGTAGCCATTGCAGGAGCTACAAGTAAGGATTTAATAATAAGTAATGCTACAGATGCAGATGCAGGAACCTACTATTTTACAGCTACAAACTCAGTAATTACTGATTTAACATTGCAACGTAACACCATCACATTAACAGTAGATTGTGGTGTTTCTGCTTCTGAGAAACAAGCTTTGGTTGATTTATATAATAGCACCAATGGTCCTAACTGGACACGTAATACGAATTGGTTAACAGATGCTCCTGTTTGTGATTGGCAAGGAGTGGTGGTGACAAATGGAAAAGTTACAGGGTTGAGTTTGGCACTTAATGGAGTAGCCGGTCCATTACCTAATACGTTTAGCGACTTAATACATTTAGAAACTGTTACTTTCGAACGAAATGGATTGACAGGGACTATTCCACCATCCATCGGCACAATGACAGCCTTGAAATTCTTTCATGTAGGATCTAATCAGTTAACTGGTGAGATACCTCCATCATTAGGTAACTTGACAAATCTATATGCGCTAAGCCTTTATAGTAATGGACTTACAGGCTCAATTCCTTCAGAATTAGGGAATTTGGTAAACCTTGAATTTTTGAACCTATTTAGTAATAGGTTAACGGGAACCGTACCCGCTTCTTTAGGTAGTTTACCTAAACTTAAAACCTTAATGTTATACATTAATAGTTTAGAAGGGCCTTTACCTGCTGAGTTAGGAAACCTATCTACACTAGAAAATTTACATTTTGAAAGAAATAAAATCACGGGGCCTATACCTGCTTCTTTTGGAAATTTAACTTCTTTAAAAGAATTAAATCTAGGTAACAACTCACTGAGTGGAACAATACCATCAGAGTTAGGGAATTTATCCAATTTGATTGGTTTACGTCTTTTCTGGAATAGATTAGAAGGAGAGATTCCTTTAGAGTTAAGTAATATACCTAATCTGGAAGTAATTAGTTTGAGTAGGAATACACTTTCAGGTTCCTTACCTTCTTCTATAGGAACAATAAGCTCGTTAAAGATTTTAGATGTAAGAACAAATAATCTTTCAGGAGAGATTCTAGAATCCATTGGTCAATTGCCAAACTTAACATATCTTGGATTGGCACAAAATAATTTTTCCGGAAGCATACCATCGGGATTGGCTGTACTGGCATCATCTGATATTTTGAACAATCTTACTTTTAGCACTAATAATTTCGTGTTTAGTGATTTTGAGGCAGAGTTTCAAATTTATAAAGACAATATAACAACATTAGTTTATAGTCCCCAAGCTAAAGTAGACCAAGCAGAAACCCTTTCTGTTACAGAAAATGGTACAATTACACTAACAAGTACAGCATTAACAAGTGTTAACAACTCTTACCAATGGTTTAAGGATGGCGTAGCGATTACTGGAGCTACTAATAAAGATTTAGTAATTGCAAATGCTACTACTACGGATGCAGGAGTTTACCATTTTACCGCTACCAATAGTGTAGTGACGGATCTTACATTAGAGCGTAATCCGATTACTTTAACAGTTACTCCAGATTTATGCGGTGTTTCTGCTGCTGAGAGGCAAGCTTTAATTGATTTGTTTAATAGTACTGATGGATTAAACTGGACTAACAATACCAATTGGTTAACGGACGCACCAGTATGCGATTGGTTTGGAGTGACAGTAGTTGATGGTAAGGTAACTGAGCTTGCATTATTCAATAATAATTTGAGTGGAACTCTTACTGATTCTATTGGAGATATAATACATCTTGAAATTTTATTTCTGAATGGAAATCCAAATTTAGGAGGGACAATACCTAGAACGATTGGAAACTTAACATTGTTACAACGTTTTCAGATTACCGGGGATAATTTCAGTGGCACCATTCCAACTGAGATTGGTCAACTAACTTCCTTGTCAATTTTGTATTTAGGTAATAATAACCTGAGTGGTGAAATTCCGGAATCAATAGGAAATTTAACAAATTTAAGAGAGTTGTTCTTAGATCAGAATAATTTGGAAGGATCAATACCTAATAGTTTTGGTGCTCAAATGATAAATTTAAATACAGTATATCTATACAATAACAATCTTAGCGGAGCATTACCTGTTGGTTTAACTCAAGTTCCAAATTTGTCAGTATTGCGAATGCAAAGAAATCAAATTAGCAGTATTCCTCCCGAAATTGGTAACATGAAAAAACTTACTCAGCTATTCATAAGTGATAACTTATTAGCTGGAACGATCCCTAATGAAATAGGAGGATTACAAAGTCTGCAGGTAATATATCTTGATAATAACAACTTAGAAGGTAAAGTGCCAGAAGCTTTTGGAAATATTACTAGCTTAAGAATACTTGGATTGGGTAACAATAACCTAGAAGGAAAAATTCCAGTACAAATATCTCAGATCCCTAGTTTAGTGTCTTTATCTATATGGGATAATAATTTTGTATTCTCAGATTTCGAGGATGAACATAATGTTTACACAACTTATGATCTTTACAGATACTCTCCACAAGCCAAAGTAGACCAAACAGAAACGCTTTCTGTTACAGAAAATGGTACAATTACGCTTACAAGTACAGCATTAACTAGTGTTAATAATAGCTATCAATGGTTTAAGGATGGTGTCGCCATTCCTGGAGCTACTAGTAAAGATTTTGTAATTGCTAATGCTTCCACCACAGATGCTGGAGTATATCACTTCACAGCTACCAATAGTGTGGTAACTGATCTTACTTTGGAACGTAATCCGATAACATTGACTGTTACTGAACCTATATGTCAGGTATCAGCCGCAGAAAAGCAAGCGTTATGGGATTTGTATTTAGCTACTAATGGACAGAACTGGACAAATACTCAAGCTAATAACAAACCATGGGATTTGAATATACCTGTATGTGATTGGTTAGGGGTTACTGTAGTAAGCAATAGAGTAACTAAACTTCAAATAGGAGGTAATAATTTGATAGGAACCTTACCGGCTAGTATTGGGGATTTAATTCATCTTACGGCAATGACTATCAATGGTAATCCAGGATTAATAGGCAGTATTCCTAATGAAATAGGAAATTTAGTTAATTTAGAAGGGCTTTTATTATATAGAAATGCTCTTTCTGGTAGTATTCCATTGACCATTGGTTCATTGAGTGAGCTTACCTTTTTAGGGTTATTTCAGAACAATCTTACTGGTTCGATTCCTAAAGAAATTGGCAATCTATCAAAACTACATACCTTATATGCAGAGAGAAATCAATTAAGTGGAAGTATACCTCCAGAATTAGGGTCATTAAATTCTCTAATAAATTTACATCTTTTTACAAACCAATTAACAGGAGATATCCCTTCAGAATTAGGTCAGCTTAGTGTGTTATCAAATTTTAATTTATCTGATAACAAATTGTCAGGTAGTATTCCGGTTGAATTGGCTAATATGACTTCTTTAGGTAGTTTAAATCTTAGTACTAATGAATTATCAGGAACTATTCCTGCAGAATTAAGTGGTCTATCAAACCTAAAAGTACTAGCCTTGTCAAATAATAATTTTACAGGGAGTATACCTCAAGAATTAAGCACCTTGCTTAACCTGGAAAGTTTGTATTTGGCTAATAACGAATTTGAAGGTAGTATACCTCCTGAGTTTATCAATTTTGTTAATTTTAAAATACTTGAAATTCAGGATAATAAATTCATTTTCTCCAACTTCGAAGCAGAATTTAATGCGTATCAAGCAAAATTAGGAACAAAGTTTAAATACGCTCCTCAAGCTAAAGTAGACCAAACAGAAACCCTTTCTGTCATTGAAAACGGTACTATAACATTAACCAGTACAGCATTAACTAGTACCAACAACAGTTATCAGTGGTTTAAAGATGGCGTAGCCATTCCTAGCGCAACTAGTAAAGACTTAGTTATTGCTGATGTGGCTGCTACTGATGCTGGAGTGTATCATTTTATCACTACCAATAGTGTTGTGACTGGTCTTACTTTAGAGCGTAATCCCATAACTTTAACTATTACCCCAGATACTTGTGGTGTATCAGCATCAGAACGACAAGCATTATGGGATCTGTATGTGTCAACTAATGGACAGAATTGGACCAACACACAGGCTAATAATCAGCCTTGGGATCTTAGTATTTCAGTATGTGATTGGTATGGGGTAACAGTGGTGAATGGAGAAGTTATAGGATTAAACCTAGAAAATAATGCTTTACTAGGAACAATTCTAGCTTCTATAAGTAACGTATTACATCTTACCTCTTTGGATTTAGGTGAAAATAACATTACGGGACAAATCCCATCTTCTATGGGAGCTTTATTAGAACTTACTTCTTTGTCATTAGATAACAATAATTTGAGTGGTTTGATTCCACCAGCATTAGGAAGTTTGTCAAATCTGACACTGATGGATCTTAGCAATAACAATTTGCAAGGGCCTATTCCAATTGCCTTCTGTAATTTGTCTAATGCCACAATCCTTGACTTATCTAATAACCAATTATCAGGAAGTATTCCAAAAGAATTAGGAATTCTTACTAAGCTAGTTCGACTGGACTTAAGAAATAATAGTTTTTCAGGAACTATACCTTCTCAATTGACAGCATTATCTAATCTGGAATTTTTAGGATTAAGTAATAACCAATTGTCAGGATTTATTCCATTTACAGTTAGCGAGTTCTCAAGATTAGAAGAGTTCGTTTTAGAAAACAATAACTTCATATTTTCTAATTTCGAAAGTAGGCACCCTGGATATGTTCAGAATCTTAACGTAGCATATCAGTATAGTCCTCAAGCTAAGACTGATGTTGTAGAAACTAAGACCGTAACTACCAATGGTAGTATTACGCTGACGACAGTATTATCTAGCGAAAACAATAGCTATCAGTGGTTTAAAGATGGCACGGCTATTACAGGAGCAACTTCGAGAACATATGTAATCCAAAATGCAACTTTAGCAGATGCCGGAGTCTATCATTTTACGGCAACAAATAGTGTAATTGCCGGATTGACATTAGAGCGTCATCCAATTACATTAACGGTTGAAGAAACTTGTAATGTTGCCGCTACGGAACGTCAGGCATTAATTGATTTGTATAATGCCACTGGTGGAGCAAACTGGACCAATAACCAGGCCAATAACCAACCTTGGTTAATCAATGACCCCGCATCTAAGGTATGTGATTGGTTTGGAGTGTTTGTTCAAGATGGCCGAGTAACCCAGCTTAACCTAAGACAAAATAGTCTTAATGGAACGTTACCTGACATTTTTACAAGTTTACCCTCATTGTTAAGGGTAAACTTTGATGGGAACCAATTAAGCGGAATGGCTCCAGCTTCATTGAATATACCTCAAGACATGGATGTTTTATTGATTAACAATAATGAATACATCTTTTCTGATCTGGAAGCAGAGTTTGCGAACTATCAATCAAAGTTTACAGGAGTATTTAGTTATGAACCTCAAGCTAAAGTAGATACTGAAGCTACACAAGCTATTGCATTTGGAGGAACAATTACATTAACAAGTACACAATTAACTAGTGTTAATAATCAATATCAGTGGTATAAAAATGGGTTACCTATTGTTGGAGCCACTAATAAAGATCTTGTAATTACTAATGCTACACAGGATGATGCGGGTATGTATTTCTTTGAAGCAACCAATACAGTGGTGACTGGATTAACCTTGGTACGTAATCCAATCAGTGTAGAAGTACGTGCAGAAGGAGATACTTGTGGAGTATCTGATGCCGAAAAACAAGTCTTAATTGATTTGTATAACAGTACAGATGGGCCTAATTGGAAGAATAACACTAATTGGTTAACTGATACCCCAGTGTGTGATTGGTATGGGATAAATGTGATTGGGGAGAAATTAGTTGCCATAGATTTGTTTAGCAATAATTTGAAAGGGTTTATTCCCAATTCAATTAAAAATTTAATTGACTTGAGTACCTTAGGCTTACATGCTAATAGTTTAGAAGGCGACATTCCTGCTAGTATTGGTGAACTGAAAAATTTAAGATATTTATATCTTCATTTTAATAATTTATCAGGAAATATACCATCCTCTTTACAAGGATTATCTAATATACTTAAACTTAATTTATCTAATAATACATTAACAGGAGGTATACCAAAAGAAATAGGCAGTCTTCCATATTTAAATGAATTAGCGTTAAATGACAACCAACTTGATGGCGAAATACCATTAGAGATAGGGAGTTTAGAAAACTTACAATATCTATATGTTTATAATAATTTACTTACTGGTACTATACCTTCTGAAATAGGGCAGCTCGAAAGACTAATAAGGTTTAATGTTTTTAATAATCAGCTAACAGGTCAAATACCGGTTGATTTGAAAAACTTATTAAGCTTAAAACAACTTGGCTTGTCTAAAAATAAACTTTCTGGTAATATTCCAAGTGAATTATCAGAGATCAGTAGTTTAGAATTAATAGCAGTTGATGATAACTTACTTTCTGGCGACATTCCTTTAGAATTCTTGGGAATGCCAAATTTATTACAATTAAGGTTCTTCAATAATGAATTTGTGTTTTCTAATATTGAAGTTGAATTTAATAATTATCAAACTAAGTTAGGAAATAACTTTAAATATAGTCCACAATCCAATGTAGATGAAACGGAAACTAAAACAATAATTTCTGGTCAATCAATTACCTTAACGAGTACAGCTTTGACAAGTCCTAATAATAACTATCAATGGTATAAAAATGGTGTTGCTATAACGGGAGCAACTAATAAAGATTATATAATAGAAAATGCTTCTAGTACAGATGCCGGAGAATATATTTTTAGAGCCACTAATAGTATCGTTACTGGTTTAACACTAGAACGTAATCCTATTACTCTAGAAGTATTGCCTGCAGGAGCATGTAAGGTTTCTGATGCAGATCGCCAAGTATTAATTGATTTCTATCAAACCACAAATGGTGATAATTGGGCCAATACTACTAATGTTAATCAGCCTTGGCTAATTAACAATCCAGAATCCAAAGTTTGTAATTGGTATGGAGTAACGGTAAGTGCAGATTATAAAATTGAAAGCATACGGCTACCTAATAACAATCTAAGAGGAGAGATTCCTGCTTCATTAGAAGTATTGGATGATCTTAAAATCTTAGACCTGGCGCAAAATAATATGATCGGTGAGATTCCAGTAAGCTTGGGTAATATGCCAAACTTACAAACCCTAAACCTTAGAGAAAATGTATTAGTTGGTGCCATTCCTGAAGCGATAGGAAACTTAACAAGCTTACAGACCTTAGATTTAGGATTGAATAGATTCTCTTCTGTAATTCCGACTACAATTGGTGGGTTACAAAATCTTAAATACTTAGATTTAAGTGTAAATAAACTAGAAGGAACAATACCTGATGGATTATATACCATAGCTCCTTTACAAACGATCAAGTTGCAAGAGAATAATCTTAGAGGAGGAGTTTCTGATGCAATTGGTAATTTATCACAATTGGAAGTGTTCTGGTTATCTCAGAATAACTTTTCTGGAAGTATTCCGGCTAGCATAGCAACAATTCCGGGATTATATAGCGTACATCTGGACTTCAACTCTTTTGGAGGTGATTTACCATTGTTGATTCCAAACTTTGCTGTTGCGAATACAGATGTTCAGATCAATAATAACCGTTTTGTATTCAGTGATTTTGAACCTGAGCACCCAGGTTATCGAGATAATCTAACAAACTACACTTATATCCCTCAGGCTAGAGTGGATCGTACAGAAACTATCATTGTGGAATTAGGTGGAACAGCAAGGTTATTTACAGACGATCTTACCAGTACCAACAATACTTATCGTTGGTTTAAAGATGGAGAATTTTTAATTGAAACTACGTTACGTGAGATTCCTATTAATAATATCACTGAAGCAGATTTAGGTACCTATTATTTTACAGCAACTAATAGCACTATAGAAGGATTGACTTTAGAGCGTAATAGGATTATACTTAAACTAGAGGATATAATTAATCCTCCGGGTGGAGGTTGTGATGTATTGGAAGGAATTGCTGATGGAAGTTTTGAGAGCTGCAGCGGTATAGCAAGAACGGGTAATGATGAGGTGCAATATAATTTTGATTGTGACACTTGGACTAGCTTTAATATAGTTCGTCCAGACGCCTGGTTAACTCCGGTAAATCCTTCTAGTGATATTATTAGTGATAACCTTATCCCTTCACCTGATGGAGGTGTCTTCATTGGCGTTCCGGCTAATAACATACCTACAAGATCTGGAAATTTTGGAGTTGAACTTCCTAATTTAGAAATAGGAAGCACATATAAAGTTACATTTTATCAGGCTGTAGGTAGAAAATATTTAGATACTGAAGTCATCAATAATACTTACGGTTTATGGAAAGTGAGATTAAATTCTACAGAATCGTATAAAAAGTCAACTGCGATTAGAACAGAGGAAAATGTAAATTGGACTCAGGAGAGTATTGAGTTTGTGGCAACAGACGTATCTGGAAGATTAGAGTTTTTGGCAGATCTGGAATATTTAGGAACTGAATATGCCCCTGTTTATTTACTTATAGACGGTATCAAAGTAATTAAAGTTGATGGAGACTGTGGAGGAGGAACCCCTGTGGTACAATCCTTCTGTGTTTCAGCAGACAACTATCCTACTATTGACGATTTATCATCTCCATTTACAGGTAACTCCATTGCTTGGTTCGAAAATGAAACAGGAGGATCACCATTGGCTTCGGATATTGAGATTTTAGAAACAGTAACTATATGGGCAGAAGAAAATGCATCTCAACCAAGAATTGCGGTTAGAGTTGTTATAGATGAAGGGATTACGGGATATGATTTAATCGAATTAAACTATCAAGAGTTTTTAATTTCTACTAGTCCTACTATAAGTGATTTACAACCTCAGGATAATACTATTCGTTGGTTTGATGCGCGTTCCGGAGGAACGGAATTATCTCCTGGATTAGCACTAGAGGATGGAAAGAAATATTATGGACAGAAAGTAGATGGTGCTTGTCGATTTGAAGTAGGAGTATTTGTAGGTGTCTATGAACCAGAAGGTGATGGATGGCAATCTTTCTGTGCTTCAGAGGATGCTACTGTTGCTGATTTGGAAGAAAGATATACCATATCAGACAATCATGAATTGGTATGGTATAAAGAAGAAACGGGTGGTGCCACCTATTCTTTGGATGAAGGATTGGTTGATAATGGAGTATATTACTTAACTCAAAAAGATGTTTTAGGTAATGAAAGCGCAAGAAAGCGTATTGTTGTCTCCATTTTTGACGTTCCGGCACCATATGTAGCGGATAGAATTCAAACATTTTATACTAATGAGCCTGTTTATGTTTCAGACTTAGTAGCAATTGGTAGTAACATTGTATGGTATGATGCTGCTTTTGAAGGAACAGCATACAGCCCATCAGAACAACTAATTGATGGCGTTACCTATTATGCAGCGCAAGCAGAAACTGGTTGTTCGCCAGGTGATATTGGGTGTTGTTCAAGTACTCAGCGTGAAGAGGTTATCGTTAGGATTACAGATGAATTACCTCCGTCATTAGTGGGATGTATACGTTTTCGCCCTCAGCCTGGAGCAAGATATGTGATTAGTGCATGGGTTCGTGAAGATGGTTTACAAGCTATTAATCCTATGACTAGAAACTTCAGTGAAGTTAGTGATGTATTCGTAGACTTACTTAATCATATTCTAAAAGATAAAGTATTAGCATCATTACCAGAAGAAAGACATATTCCTGAAGTTTATATTCCTAAGGCTGATACAAGAGAGTTTGATGTATTGGTACCATTTTTAGCTAATACAGAAGATAAAAACTTAACCATTTATAACTTTGAATATATAAAGGAGAAACAAGATGGTAACGGTGCTGATAAAACGATAGGATTTAGTTTTGCTTTGTCTCCAGAATCAAATGCAACCAGATTTGAGTACAGAACCCCAAAAGTGAAGTTAGATTTTCCAAGTGACTATAACAGTTATGATGGTGATGCTTCATATAGGTATCCTCTACTAGGAAATCCAGAATTAAAACTAAGTTTCAAAACAGCTAACATATGTGGTAGTAAACTTTGTATCACTTCTTCTTTTGAAATTTCGGGACAAACTGTAGAGACAGTAACAGAGCAAGCAGTAGACCGCCTTCCTTTTGGACAGATTGTATATTTTGATATCGAAAGGAGAGTAGATGTAAATATTTCTTACAATAATCAGAATTTGAGTAATGATAGTAACTCAGCTTCATTGCTTAATGATCAAATTACTATGTACGACTATGTTTCTGATCCTACGTATCAAGTAATGGATTATGCAAATTCTCTACTTAAGTTGAGATATAGAAATAGTGATGGTGTCGATATTCCTTTGGAAACTCGTAAAGTAGAATTCAGACCTAAAGGAGCTATCATTGATGGATGGCAACGAGTTTCGGCTGACTTTACAATTCCATTAGAAGCTACGAATATGGTTATCTCTTTAGAAAGCAATCTTCAGAATGATGCTTCAGCCTTATTGAATGTATATTTTGATGATATACGTATGCACCCATTTGATGGTAATATGAAAACCTTTGTATACGATCCAATTACACAAAGGTTGCAATCAGAGCTAGATGAAAATAACTATGCGACTTTCTATGAATATGATCAGGAAGGCGGTCTGATACGTGTTAAAAAAGAAACCGAACGAGGAGTCTTTACAATTCAGGAAACACGTTCTGGTAATTCTAAACTTAATAACGCACAGGAATAATAATAAAGATGAAAAAGTTAAAATATATAATGCTATTACTGTGCTTTGTATCTACAGCACAGCTTGCTCAGGCGCAAAATGAAAAAGCAAAAGATGTACTTGAAAAAGTAAAAAAATCTTATGACGATAAGAAGCAATATGAGATAGAAACCATCTACAATATGCATAGAGGATTGACGGGTAATTCGATCACCGAATCTTATAAAGGTGAAATGGTCAGAAATGAAGATGTCACTCGATTTAGAGTCTTGAAAACTGAAATACTTCAGTTTCCTAAAGCGCAATTGAATATAGATCATAATCAAAAGAAAGTGATTTACGCAAAAACGCAGATAGGTGCCGCTTCACAACACTCTCCTATAGATGTAAGTGTTTTTTTGAAGCTTTATTATGAAACTTCGGTAACCGAAAAGAATGGGGTTCTAATATGTGAAATGGTTTCGAATAAGCCTGTTTCTCAAAATCCATATGGTAAAGTGGTCTTACACATCAATAAGAACACTTATTTAATAGAAAAACAGGAATTGTTTTTTTCTACGCTGATTCCATTTGTAGATGAAGAGAGTAACACAAAAAAGATGGATTATGGGCGTTTAGTTATTCTTTTACAATTAAAAGATCTGCAAAATAATTCTAAACCAGCTCTAAGTGATTTTATTACAATATCACCCGATAATAATATCTCATTAACCGAACAGTATAAAGGCTATACATTAATCAATCAAGCCAATTAAAAAAATAAGTGTATTTATGAAAAATATTTCCAAATATCTAAAGCTTATTATTTTATTTTTTGTTGTAACCATAGGTTATGGCCAAAATAAGGTATCTTATAATTCATCAGAGATTAATGGTGTACTTACCTCCGGGACTCCAATAGAGTTTAATCCGGATCTTACTACTATTAGTAGTGCTGCAATAGTGTCCTCGGCAACAAATATTGTTTTACGAGTAGATACGAACGAAGCGCCATTTAATTGGTACAGGTATTCTTTACAGTTATCCGTAACCCCTCGATTATTGAATGGAGATTTTGATAGCGCTAATACATATACTGTAAAATTAGCTGTAGAGCATAATATGTTATTAGGAGCTGGTAATGGAGGAATTGATGTAATAAAGCATGTTTTGAAGGATCGTTATGGAGCCCGAGTAATCATTGATGAAGGAAGATATGAGAATCTGGAAACTGGTTCAGGTGCAGATGTTAATGGATATATTCCTGAGAACATTTTATTGGATATGGAGTTGGTTAGTGAATATTATGCATCTCTTTCGGAAGCAGCACCCGGTATAACTGGAACTTACGACGCTTCTCATAATGAATTATCGGTAGGTTGGGCTGATATTTCCGGTGCTGACCATTATCAAGTAGAATGGACTTGGGTAGATAGCTATGGAGATACCTTTGCAACGGCAGAAACCGCTAATAATATTGCTTTTAGTAGCCGTGATTTTGAATTAAATAGTACCCGTATACAAACAACTAATACGAACTATAATATTCCTTTGATTTACGGTAAGGGTTATGTGATTTATAGAGTAAGAGCTGTTGGGCGTTACAGTGAAAATACATCTAAATATAAGTATGGTCAATGGAGTAGTGGTCTTAGCAACGAAACTACAATAGCCAACTGGCCTGATAAATATCAGGTTAATGGAGATCATGAACAAGATAAAAACTGGCAATTTCAAGCCAGTTATGCAGAAGAAGGCAAGAAGAAAGAAGTTGTAAGTTATTTTGATGGTACGCTTCGTAACCGTCAGACGGTTACAAAGATCAACTCTGATGACAATGTAATCGTTGGAGAGGTGATTTATGATGCTCAAGGTCGTCCTGCAGTTGAGGTGCTACCGGTTCCCACAACAGGAAAACAAATTGGATATAATAGAGATTTTAATCAAAGTACAATACAACCCGGAACACCTTATGATTATCAGGATTTTGATTTAAATGATCAAAATGTCTTGGATGAGTCGACTACTGTCAAGGCAATGGCCGAGACTAATGGAGCCAGTAAATATTACTCAGAGTCCAATGATATTAATGATGAGTTTAGAGCTAGAATTCCAAATGCCGAGGGTCATCCTTTTTCTCAGATAGAATATATGCCGGATAATACAGGACGTATTCGCAGAAAGAGTGGTGTAGGAGTCACTCATCAGCTTGGTAGTGGCCAAGAGATGGAGTATTACTATGGTACGCCAGAGCAAAAAGAGTTAAACCGATTATTCGGATATAGTGTTGGTAACAAAGCACACTATAAGAAAAATTTGGTGATTGATCCTAACGGACAAGCCAGTATAAGTTATATCGATCCTCAAGGAAGAACCATTGCTACGGCATTATCTGGATATACACCACCAAACTTAGATGGACTTACGGATGAGGCCGATGAGAGTGGACTACATAAAGAACTAAATGTTGATTTGTTAGGAAAGTTATCAAGAGAAGCTAAAGATACTAATCAAGACAATAATATTAAGACCGCTACACAATCTCTTGGAGCGCTAGAGGATGCCTTAGAATATGCAGGCACCAAAGTTTCTCCGTTTGAAGAGAACCGTACTTTTAATTATACATTGAACAATGATCCTTATTTTATTTATGCTTGCGATACGGTAAATAATACAGTACAATATCCTTTGGTATATGATTTGGCAATTGATGTATTGGATATGGACGCCAATTCTTTGATTGCAGGTCCTATAGAAAACACAATTGATCTAGGTCAATCAGGAGGGGAGTTTATTTTACCAGAGTTTGTTGCTTCTGTAAAACGAGGAAGTTATAGTGTCACCAAAAGCCTGGTAATTAATAAAGACTCATTAGAGTTATATGCGGATCAGTACGTGTTAAGGCTGCAGGACCCCAATGATGCTTGTTATATTAGCCCTGAAGAAGTATCGGATTTACCAGTATTAAGCTTTGAAGGATGTTTTATTAGCTGTGAAGAATGTGAGGAAGCTTTAATAAATGATTATGGAGGTAGAAGCGCATATGTAACTACCCAGATCGAGAATTATGATTTTTCTGATCTGGACTATCTTTCTGATACAGAATTGGCAGAAGAAAAACAAAGGTTAGAAGAAGTATTTGGATTACAATGGGATGCTTTGGTAAGAGCATGTAATGCACCTTGTGCTGACGGTACAATAGATGTTCCTGCAAATCCTACAGATGAGCAAATCGATGATATTGTAGCAAATTCTTTAAGTTGCAATATTGCAGAATCAGCTTTGCTTAATGATATGAAGCCATTAGGTCAATACGGAGCATTTACTGCTAATGTGTATAATAACCAAGATACGTCTAATGCTCAATCTACTTCAACTAATGATACTACGTTAAGCATATATAGCCAAGCTAATGAGTTATATAGCACAAAAGTTGCGGATACATTTAACAGCTGGCGTAATCCACGTCATTTTAGATATGACTTAGTTGCACCAAGTACTACTTCTCCATATATAGATGGACATTATTATAACGAAGATGGTACTATTAGTTATGTGAAGGTAAAACAAACCATTACTTTCACCACTGACGAAAATGGAGAAGAGCAAGAAGAGAGAACCTATGAACCAACTCTTTTAGAAGATATAGAGATCATAGAAATCGCCAATGATCCCGAATTTGTATATGTAGAACCACAACATTTAGCTGATGTTGTTGATTTTCTATCAGATGATATTTGGCAGGATAATTGGGCAGAATCCTTATTGGTATATCACCCTGAGTATTGTTACTTAGAGTATAGCCAATCTGTTTGTGCACAGATATCATCGGTAAATGGTGCAACGATGAACTCTGATGGCTATGAAGTGTATTTGCAATCCATAAAAACCTATAACGAAGCCAAGCGTAAAGGTTTGTTAAGTGGTACTACCATTGGTGATCAGGATCCATACTTTAGAAATTCATTTTCAGGTTTTGAGAATAGTAGTGTTCAAGGTATTCGTAGAGATATGATCATTGAGTCTCTAAATACAAATTACAATGGTAGTGGTAGAAATTTGTTAGAGTTTTCGTATGCAACGATGGTTTGCGGAAGTATAAACAATTGTGATGAGCCTTTTAACGGAACAACTACAGTTGAAAGTAATTTAACCACAGAAGAAGAACAAGATCAATTCTGGAATACGTATAAGGCAAATTACTTTACAGCCAAGCAGGTAATCCAATCTTTATTCGCTAATATTTATGCAGAGAATAATGGTTGCTATAATGGATGTATTGGTCCAGAAGAACCACCAACAACTTTGCTTACCGTAATCTCAGATTATAGTGAAAGTATTAAAAGTAGGGTAAATGGACTGATTAGTAATAAAGAAGATATTTGTAATGATCCTAATGCTTCTTTATATGATGATAAAGAGAAGCGTTTTAAGCCATCGGACAATTTATACAATTCTGGGGATAGTGACCAGGACATTCTAGAGGATTTACAAGAGTTGACTAATTATGAGTATTATGTGCAAACTGGAGTATGTCCTATGGGAAGAGACTTGGAGTTGTTTTTAACGTATTACTTTAAGGATTACCCTAGTGGAGGATTTACCACCACACAAGAGTTTAAAGGAAACTATTTAACTCCAGCATTATTTAAAGATTTAGGAGGAAATCATCCTACGGAAGATGCAGTTCAGATTGGAGCAGCGATAAATGGAAACACTTTGGAAATTAAATTTAATCAAGCAGGATTTGAGGTAGGTTTTCAGCCAATAATAGTTAGAAGTACAGATGTCAATTATAATTGGAGTTCATATGGAGAAGGAAACTGGGTGATTACAAGGCTTAAAAATATTTATGCAACCAATACAGAGGAAGATGAAATATTTGAATATGCAGTAATAGCAGAGGTAAGAACGAATAGTACTGATGATGACTATAAGGAGATTATCTTAAACGGTACTACCCAAGCCCGAATCTCTAATTGTAGTATTACAGAGGCCAATGGTATCGGAGAATATTTACCTAGTGGAGGGAACTCAAATAGTTCGACAGGATGTAATAAAGAAAGTCGTTTTGCCCAAGCTTTAGCACGATTATTAAATAGACTGCAGGCAAATAATCAATTAGATTATACAGATCTTACTAATATACCTGAGTATAAAGACAGCTATTTATCTTCATTTTTTGGGGCAGAAGGAGCTACATGGTCAAATGAAGGAGGAGGAGTGTATCAAATCAATTCCGGAGGAGGTGGAGGCATAGAGTTCTTAGCATCTTCAATTAGTAAAAACTTTGGTTTTAATGAAACTTTAATGACCTTAGAGTTAGAAGAATCTCTAGACCCTGATGATATTTTATTTGTTACTGGAGTAGGTTTTAGCTATGCATATACCAGCACAGGATTAATAACACATCAGAACATCAGAATAACATACATAGATACTCAATTAGATAAAAAAATAATTAAGGGTAAAATATATGAGTCTTGTTTCTTTAGTGGAGAATCAATAGTTGCATCGGGGAAAATCAATAGTAAAGCGCAACTGAATGCAAATTTTGAGGGAGGAAGTTTTAATGATTGCAGGTTACTTAATTTCTTATGTTGTGGTGATATTAATGATCAGGTGGGGTCTGAAGAACCTATTCAGTGTGATATTAAAGAGGTTGAATGTATAGATTATCAACAATTAGAGGAGTCATTAGAAAATAATCTATTCCAGATTACAAATTATGTGCTAAGAAGTTCATATGCATTAGGAACCGAAAAATATTTATTACCTGAGTATTTAAGAAATGATCTCATCAATGATCTTAATCTTGAGGGGAGGTTAATTCGAGAAATAGAAGCTATTAATGCAAGTACAAGTTCTAACATTCCTACAAATGTGGATATGTCAAAACTTTATCTGAATCTAAATAGAAATACTTCAAATGATATTATATATAGCCTCCTTTTCCCAATTGGACTTGAGGAAAATAATGAGTTTGTTGGTTTTAGAATCACGTACTCATTAAAGGAAAACTGGGAGGATATACAGCGAATAGAATGTCTTGATAAAGAGTTTACTCAAGGTACGGATGGTAGTTTTATCTCTATAGCTTATGAATTACGAGATGGAACAGTAGTTAGACCTATAGAACGAAGAGGCGGGTTATTCAATTTTGTCACAATTGATAGTAGCAATAATGCAACAGAGCTTTTCTTAGACTGTTCTTTCTATGAAGAGCCTCCTGCAGTTGAATGTAGTTTTGCTGAAGGATATTCCACAAAATTTGCGGAAGAAATGACAGTGTTACTAAATAAAATGATAACAGATGGAAAAGCCCTAGGAGATAATTTTGGACAACTAATCTCCTTAGGAAACTATCCTGAGTATACTGGTTTTTTACAGTCCTTTTTTACAGATAATACTGCATATCACTGCACTAAAAACCCAATTTTCTGTAATAATGAAGCAATAGATTTTAATAATACTGATCATGTTCAGTTTTCTTTTTATGATAATGGTAGTAGTGCAAGTTTTGTAATTAGGTTTTCTGATATTCATACTTTTGGGTTTACTACTATTGATGAGAATCTTATTAATGCGACCAGTATAGAATCTTTTACTTTACGAAATGATTATGACACAGGATTTGCACCTGACCAATTTACGTTAGCATATATCGATAATACAGGCACTAGAAAATTTACTGTAATAAGAATTGTTCAATCTCGTTCTAATGTAGGATTTTCTGGTACTTCTGGTGCTCAGGTAGCTACAGATCTTTATTTTGATTGTGATCTAAATGAGGTTTATGGTAATTATTCACTACAACCGGATCCAGATACATTAGATAATAATGATGTAGACCTATGTCCTGCTGATGGTTTTGTCGAAAATCAATTCGAATCAGTATTAGCTAGTGCTTTGACTGCAATGTTTAAAGAAGAAAAAGGAGAGATCACCAATGAAGAGGCATCTACTTTTTATGATTCACTGTTTAGAACAGGTTTCAATCTTAATGAACGATACAAAACCATACTTGTACCTTTCTATGCAGAAAACTATGAACCTGGTTATGTAGAATTTAATGATAATTTTTCAAGATATTGGTACCGAAAAGGAAATGATCAAAATTCCGATAAAGAAGCTTTTGTAAGAACCAGATTTGAACTTTTTGCACAATCTACTACTTTCTCCAATACGAAAATAGAAATCAATTTTGAAGAGGATTTTTATGATGTAAGTGAAGTATTGGATGTCAAAATTTTAAGAAGATCTTTAAACAATAACAGTTTTTATGGCACTGTAAATTACATCAATTCTACAGGTCAGTCATTAATCGCAAAAAATGTAGCGATATTAGTTGAAAGAGCGGACTTACGAAGTGACGGTAGATTTTCCGTTAACCCTTTAGTAGATTTATGCGATATATTTGCAGTGGATTTGTCTGCTTCTAATGCTGTTGCGTCTAATTTCTCTGGAAAAAGCATAGGTTTATTGTCTGACCGATCATTTTTAGGAAAAATGAGTGCAGTTGAAGGAAGTGTTGACATGCCGGATGACAATCTTTCTGAAGTAGAAATAATGTTCAAAAATTCAGTATCAATAGCTTCAGAAATTACTTCTAAATCAACAGTTATTATTACCGAAGAGAAGCCTTGTGGTATTGATATTTGTATCCCTCCAGTAGTGCCCCCAGTAAGTTGTACTGATAAATATACAGTATATGAAACGCTGATGAATGGGATATCTGACAAAGAAGAAGGTGATATAACCAGTGAAGAAGATTTCTGTGATAATTCATTACAATATTTGGTAGATGATTATCAGTATTTTATTACCAAGTTTGGTATTACTTCGACTTTAGATCTTAATTATATGTCTATTGGCCGTTTTGGCGCTACCGAGTTTAATTTTGGATATCCAGGAATGCGTGCATCATACGAAGGCAGAGCTCCAATCATTGATTTATATTATACTCACGTAACTACCGCTAGCACTCCTGATGTTGTAGAATCATGGACTGCCTGGACAACCAATTACTTGAATGAGTCAGGTAATGAGAGTATTTGCGTACCAAGGCCATTCCCGACAGATTTTACAAATGTTAGGATAGACCTCCCGGACGATACAGATTGTGAACAGTTTGTAAAAAGTGTACGTGCTGCATATACAAGAGATACATATGAAAGTTTCTTGAATATTAAACGAGAAGAATTTGTAAAGTCTTACGTAACTAATGCTATTGATAATGCTGTTGAGAAATTTGATATGAAGTATTTTGATAAAGAATATCAATATACATTATATTATTATGATCAATCCGGTAATCTGGTTCAAACAGTTCCGCCGGATGGTACAGATCGATTTACTAATGATGAGTTGGATACAACATTTTCTAACGGACTTACTCTTAATGATTCGATCAATCTATATAGAAGTAACAATATAGCTAAGGAAAGTAGTCGATTATTACCTGATCATGAGTTGATTACTGAGTATCGTTATAATTCGTTGAATCAATTAGTTTGGCAAAAAACTCCGGACGGTGGAGTAACACGTTTTGCCTATGATGATTTGGGTAGGATTATAGGTTCTCAGAATGCAAAACAAAAAGTAAACAATAGATTCAGTTACACTACTTATGACGGATTAGGAAGAATTGTAGAAGCGGGTGAGTTGATTCCTAGTGTAGCGATTGATATTAATGATACAACTGGTAAATTAATATTCACTTCCGGAGGTGCAGAAGTTCCTGCTAGAGTGGAGGACAACTATCCATATAATGTATCAACCGATAGAGTGGAAGTTACACGTACACGATATAATGATCTATTAGTAGATGCTACTACTGTTTTTGAAACAGTGTCAGATCTTGATGTTTATAATAGTAACACTCGTAACAGAGTGACTGCTATCTATTATTATGATAACTATGTAGCAGGAACTACTATTGAGCGTCAGTATGATAACGCTATCTTCTATACGTATGATATTCATGGTAATGTGAATGAGTTGATACAGCATAATAGGCAAATGTCTTTGACTAATACGGATCCTAATTCTGGTATGAAACGTACGCAGTATGAGTATGATTTAATTAGTGGAAATGTTAATAAAGTATTCTATCAGAAAGGGAAAGCAGATCAGTTTATTCATCAGTATGAATATGATGCGGATAACCGTATTGTTAATGTGCAAACTTCTGATAATGGTATGATCTGGGAGCAAGATGTGAGCTATCAATACTTTGCACACGGTCCACTGGCTAGAACAGAATTAGGTGATAAACAAGTGCAGGGTATGGATTACGCATATACCTTACAAGGTTGGTTAAAAGGAGTGAACTCAGAGAATCTTACACCAGATGCTGATATGGGACGTGATGGTGCTACGGGATCTGATGTTGCAAAGGATGCAATGGGATATTCTTTAAGTTATTATAATGGAGATTATAAATCGGTGGGTAATACAAGTCCTTCATTCTCATATAGTAATACTACAGCATTACAAAGTGGTAAAAACTTGTATAACGGTAACATCAAGCAGATGGTGACAGGCCTGTTGGATAATGACGAGTCAATGCTAGCAGCTCAGTTGAATCATTATGAATATGATCAATTGAATCGTATCAAATCTATGCGAGGTAGAGCTGTTGATGGATCTAATGTGGACGAAAATTATAGTTCTAACTATACCTATGATAATAATGGTAACCTATTAACATTAAACAGAACCACAGTTGATAATAGAGGTAGACTGCGTAAAATGGATTCTTTGGATTATGTATATAAGACTGTCATAGATTCTGAGACCGGAGAAGCTAAACGCTCCAACCAGTTGGATCATGTTAATGATGCTGTTAGAGGTGGACGATTTAATGATCTAAAAGATCAGAGACCAAGAAACTATGAGTATGATGCTATTGGTCAGTTGATTAGTGATAAGAAAGAAGGGATTACCGATATCGAGTGGAGAGTAGATGGTAAAGTACGTAAGATAACCAAAGATGACGGTAGTACCATTAGTTTTGCTTATGATGGGCTAGGGAATCGTATTTCTAAAACAGTAATGCCTGAGAATAAAACTACTCTTTATACAAGAGACGCACAAGGAAACACGATGGCAGTGTATGAGGCTGATACGTCTGGAGATACTGTAGAGGACTTGAGAGTTAAAGAACACCATATTTATGGTAGCAGTAGATTAGGATTAGAGGAAAAGGATATAGTTATAACAGATGCATCAGTAGCTGATCAAAATATCTTTACTAATGAAGTTGGGGATAAACGTTATGAGTTAAGCAACCATTTAGGTAATGTACTAAGTGTCGTCACTGACCGTAAGGTAATTGCTGATGATCAAACTGTAACTGATCCCAACCCAAGGCCAACCAATGTGATTCATTTTGATAATTTTGAAGCAGGAGTAGGGCCATGGGAAAAAACAAACCGTGCGATTAAAGCTGAGGTAGTAGATGGTAGACTAGCCGTAACTACAGATAGAAATAACCAAGGAGCACAAGCTAACTATTGGCTATATGCCGGTAGAACCTATCGTATCATTATGGAAGTAGATAAAGATACCTTTGCTCCTGATCTACAGATAGGCATTTGGAAGGGGAATCAGGAACAGCAATCGGATATTGTGACTCAGACCGGTGTATACGAAACAACATTTACCCCTGATGAATCACGTAACTACAGATTACGAACACGACTATCGCAAAACAGATATAGCGATGGTGAACAAACCTATTACCTGGATACGGTTGAGATTATCGATATTACCACTGGTAATCCACCATTGTATGTAACAGAGTTTACGAATGATGTAAATCCTTGGAGAGCCAGTAATAATACTACGAGCATGACTTTAGAAGCCGGAAGTCTTAAGGTGGTAACTGGTAGAAACAATAACGGTGCAAATGCTAACTACTATTTATTAGCTGGAAGAACCTACGAGGTAAGTATGGATGTCAATGTAGATAGCTTTACTCCAGACCTGGAGGTAGGAGTTTGGAAAGGTGGTAATAGGATCCATACGGAGTTATTTAACCTAAGCGGAACGTTTAAAATTACCTTTACAGCTGATGAATCCCGCAACTATCGTATTAATACGAGGTTAAGGGAAAATGGCTACAACGGTGGTGATCAGACTTATTATCTGGATAATGTAGTCATTAGTGAAGTAATAAATACGGCGGGAGATGTAGCAGGAAGAGATGATTTGATTACCTTTATACCAGACGTTCTTTCATATAATGATTACTATCCGTTTGGGATGCTACTCCCTAACCGACACGGAAACAGTTCAGAGTATAGATATGGCTTCCAGGGACAGGAAAAAGATGATGAAGTAAAAGGGGAAGGAAACTCGATTAACTACACCTTTAGGATGCACGATCCACGTTTAGGGAGGTTCTTTGCGGTGGATCCGTTGACAGCTGAATATCCTCATTATACACCTTATTCTTTTAGTGGAAATAAGGTTATTCATGCAATTGAACTTGAAGGATTAGAAGAGTTGATTATTATAAATGATGATCCTTCTTGTAATGATGTTTGTAATGTATTTTTTGAAGTCGTTCAAAAGGATGATGTTCTTAATGAAGTTTTATTAAACTCAATTAGCAAACCCGAATTATCTGATAAGTATAAAGTCTATTTTGGTGAAAATCCATTTCCGAATTCCGATAAGGGAGGAGAAGCTTTTAATAATAGAAAGATTCGAGGTTTTGTGAAAGCAGTGGATTTGTATAATAGAAAAACTGCAAAATTTGAAGGAACTGATTTTGAGGATAATATACCAGGTACTATTCAAATTTTAGAAGCTTTAGGAATCACTGCAAAGGATTATAAGAAAATACTAGACGATAAAAACACTAAACGCTTTGGTGTTTTAATCAATTCAAATAACACCGAATCCGAAGTGGATAAAGTAATGACAATAGCTCATGAAATTGATTTTCATATAAAAAATGATATTAATTACTATGTAACTGGAGATGAGAAATACAATAAATCTGGTGAAGAAGAACATATCGAGGCTCATGGTAAAGAATACTATGAAAAGACTGGCACAAGCCCTCGTAATTCACCCCCCAAAAAGGACATCCCTAAGGATTCCTGGGCGGGGAAGTTATATAAAAGAATTAGAGCAGCTTATAAAGTTTATGCTCAAGAAAAGAAAAAGAGTTAATGAAACCTTATTTGTCATTTTTATATTGATTTTTGAAAGCTGTCATAAGAATAATAATTCTTTATTTAAAACAGATTCCAATAAAAGTGAGGTAGATTTTACTTTGGAGGAAGGTTGTTTAAAACTAAATGACACTACTTGTTTTGAAGCATATAGTTTTAATATTACCAATGAAGATAAAGTTTATGGTTATTGGGGGAAACTAAATGATACTATTTATTTTATTAACCCATTATTTAATGACAAAGATTGTATAGTTAAATTCCCAATTTTGATTACAAACAGTGATGAAAAAAAATATTTCGAACAATCTTCAAATTGTGAAGATATACCTTTTTTTAGTTTAGGATATTTAATAGAAATTATTGATAAGGATGATGATTACTACATAATAAAACATACAGCATTTGAAATGTTTGAAGAAGATAGTAGTGTTGAACCTGACAATTGTATATTTAAATTATCCCTAGAACATGGTATTATAGAATTCAACTATAATTCTTTTAAAGGAAGCAATAGGGTTCCCTGGTGCTTCAGTAATCACCTATCTAATATAACCAATGATTAATATTATATTTATTAAAAATAGCAACACTATAACCCAACAAATTTAAATGATAGCTTGGATTTGCATTCTGTGGCGGTTACAAAAAATTATAATATCGACCTAGTAACCTCAAGAATTAGAAATTCACGAAATCTGGTTAATCCTTCTGTTAATCATAACAAAATTCATCCGATTACAAATATTTTTATATTACGTCTATTTAGTGGACACAAGATGTTCTTTTAATTATTTTAGACGACAGTCCTTTAAAGTCATAAACTTTATTTTTCTTTTGATACTCAAATCTATTATTAAGAACAAAATGAGATTTTAAATTTATTGTATCAATACGATTCATTTTCCTATTGTTGGGATCGGAAGGCTCAAGCCCTCCTTCATTTTTATAATATTGTACAATAACATCATCTCCTTTAATACATTTTATTTTTCCATAAAAAACTGTTCCTTCTTCAGAATTATAATAATCCTTTTCTCCATCAACCAAATTACAAATACCAGCTTGCTCAACAAACATCTTTTTTTCCAAATCCCACTCAAAAAAACTATAAAACCCAATAAGAGTGCTCTTGTACTTTTTTTGGTCATAAACATGTAAGGTGTACAAATTGGTTTCAGGTTTTAAGGATTTACAACTAAAAACTAAAAATACAAAACCTACACAACCTCTTCTAAGACTATCCTTGAGGATCTTTTTTGTCTTCATTTTTATTACTATCGTTAGTGTTTTCATCGCTATTATTGCTCTCTTCAAATTTTAATCCATTTTCCCCTCTGTCAACAACAAACGGGGTCAATGTTCTGTAATCCTCTCCATCTCCACTCCAAAAATATAAAAACACTCCGCAACTTCTATCAGCTACACATCCAGCAGTAGCATCGTTACTCTTTTCTCTACCATGATAATAAAACCCAGTCCCTTGTGCCTCTGCAATAGACACATCATCATTCATTTCAAGTAATCTAATTCTACCCTGACCCCATTCAGCCCGAGGCGAATAGCTATAACCGTTTCTATCCTGAACTTTTTCTGGAATCTGTTCAATTCCCATATCCCAATCCAAAAGACCTTTAGTTACATTATTAGCAACACTTCTATTTCCTAAATCAAGTAAATATGTCCTTTCTGGTGGATTACCTTGTCCTTTCGATTTACTCCCAGCAAAAGCATTTTCTATTGTCAATACAACTTGATCTTGATCGTAAATTTTAATATCACCAGTATCTGCCCCACGGATGTTAACCGCTCCAACCTCAAATAGCACAAGTTTTTCCATATCACTTTCAATTGTCTGAGTATTACCATCTGAATCAGTATACTGTGCGACTCTTCCATCATGATGATGCCAAGTTTTTTTACTTTCTCCCTCCCCTTGATAATAAAACCAATTTTCTCCATTTGGGTCAATAAAAGCAATTGGATTATTTATCACATAACTGTATGGAGAAGTTGAAGAATTCTGTTCCGATTGTGGGTCAAGACTTAGCCATCTTCCAACCCTAGGATCTAATATCCTTGCTCCAAAGTCCAAACTATTTCCTTCTCCTTTAACTTCATCATCTTTTTCCTTACCGTTAAACCCATACCTATACTCAGATGAGTTTCCGTGTCGGTTAGGGAGTAGCATCCCAAACGGATAGTAATATTATAGATGCTATCATCTGTAAATAAGTTTTTTATAGATATCCTATAAATTGTTATTTTACAGTTTAATGCAAAAAACGTCAAAAAAACAACAGGTTTAAAAGCAGTATCTTCAATGAACATTAGATCTAAATATAAATAATAAATTTTTATAAAAAACTTAGCTCTTATAATTATCAATCAGTTTAGAAAGGTAGTTATAAAAATAAATTGATGGGTGTAGTTGCCCGGGTAGAGTCAGTTTTTAACAAAAACTGTTAACAAAAACCATTAAAACCTCAAAAACCCACCTTTAAGGTGGGGGTAGCGGAGCCTAAACCTACCATCAGGGTGTTCTTAACCTCGGTTAATCGAAGCTCCAGACATAGTGAACCCGAGGGTAAACCATCGATTAGGGTATATCTACCTTTCGATGAGGGACTATCAAAGCATCGCTAGGGGTAGTCTAAACCATCGATGACCCTATTCCAAACCTCGGTGACACCGAGCAAAAACCATCGACTATAGAAGCTTTTGTCTTACCCAGACCAGGTTCTAGGGTCGGGTTAGGTAGGTAATTAGGTACCTTAAACTCATATCCGTGTGTTAATTTTTTAACAGACTCTGTCTAAACAGGAAATATCTGTATGTGATCACAAGTACTTGTTTTCGTTGAATACATTATGTTTTTTTTACCCCGATAACGCGGATTTGCAATCCGTGCGGTTATATAAACGATAAGTAAATATTATATAAAAGTTTAGCTATAAAAAGAGATTGTCATCATAGATAGTCTCTTTTTATATAGTACTCGTAACGAATTACAAATCGGCACTACCCTAAAAGCTATGAAAATCCCTAAAACTTCTCAAATACGCCAAGCCCAAACAACGCATAATCATATTTCACAGGATCGGTAGAGTCATATTTCCTTAAGGTTGTATCCAACTCCTGTAAGGCTTTGCCATCATTTTGTTTTCGTTTCAGTAATCCAAGTTTACGGGCGACGTTACCGGAGTGTACATCCAGTGGACAAGAGAGTTGAGAAGGAGAGAGGCTCTCCCAGATACCAAGGTCTACACCTGCTTTAGCATTGCGAACCATCCAGCGTAGGAACATATTAATACGTTTAGCAGCAGAATTTTTATGAGGGTCGCTAATATGTTTTTCGGTTCGGGTGAGATGTGGTAGACTAAAAAATGCTTGCTTAAAGTGGTGAATGGCATTCTGTAAATCATTTTTTGCTTTATACTGAGTAAAGAAAGCTTCCATATCACCATATTTGGTATAGATATGTCTCAATGCAGTGATAAAATAGGTAAGATCGGTACTATTAAAAGTACGATGCACAAAACCTTCTAATTTTTCTAAATCATCTTCTTTGTGCTCCATCACAAAGTCATAAGGACTGTTACCCAATAGATTCATGAGTTTATGAGCATTGGTGAGAATACTTTTACGATTTCCCCAGGAGATGGTTGCCGTAAGAAAACCTGCAATCTCAATATCTTCTTTCTGAGTAAATAAATGCGGGATTTGAACCGGATCGGTTTCTATAAATTTAGGTTGTTCATACAGTGCCGCTTTCTCGTCAAGGAAATCTTTGAGCTCAGATTTAGGAATCTTTTTCATTGCTGTTAACCCACAATTTTACCATCTACCATGGTGAGTTTTCTATCCGCCATATCTGCTAATTCCTGGTTATGGGTTACGATCACAAAAGTTTGCCCAAACTCATCTCTAAGCTTAAAAAAGAGTTTATGTAGGTTTTCGGCCGCTTCACTATCCAAATTACCTGAGGGTTCATCTGCAAAAACTACTTTTGGATTATTGATCAGCGCTCTTGCGACAGCTACACGTTGTTGTTCACCTCCTGATAGTTCATTAGGTTTATGATCATAACGATGAGAGAGGCCTAAGAAATCTAGCAGCTCTTTAGCTCTTTTTTCGGCTTCAGATTTTGATGTTTTTTTAATAAAAGCAGGAATACACACATTTTCAACCGCTGTAAATTCTGGTAACAATTGATGAAATTGAAAGATAAAACCCAGCTGCTCATTCCTGAATTTTGATAACTGCTTCTGCGATAAAGTATTGATATCAGTTTCGTGAATGGTAAGCGTACTATTATTTACTTTTTTAGATTGATCCAGAGTACCTAATATTTGTAATAAAGTGGTCTTTCCAGCCCCGGAAGCCCCAACAATAGATACAATTTCACCTTTTTTGATATGAAGATCAACACCTTTGAGTACGTGTAAATCATCATAGTTTTTATGAATATTTTTCGCTTTGATCATGTATACATCAATTGAAGCTGTGAAAGTAATCAATATCTACAGAATCCCCAAGATTATCCTTTAGAAGAAGGTTTTAAGTTGTTAATATCCAGAAAATATACTACTCTAAGCGATACATTATGTTGTATGGGTTGATCAAAAAGGTTATCCAGACTTTCGGTATAATTAATGGTCGAAAACTCATCCTGATTAAAGATCTTATTACGATAGAGCAGCGTAGCTTCACTACCCGGCGCAAATCTCCAACTAAAGCTAAGATCCAGGTTCCAGATATTAAAATTAGTATTAGGATCATTTTCTGAGGTGTCATAATCCGTTCGGGTTCTGGATCCATCTTCATTAAGTACAAAAAATATATTTTCAGAATAATCAGCAGTACTCCAGAAATTTCTAAAACGTAGGTTTATAGCTTTATAAGGATCAAAATTATAACTAGCGCTTAGCGAGTTTTCGATGGTAGCAATATCTCGTTGCCCTAAAAAAACATCAGTATCGTTATTATCTATATAGCCAAAGTTATTTTTACGGATAGAATAGTCTGTATTCCATATCAAAAGAAGTTTATCAGAGAATCTATATCTCGGTGAGAGGTTCATGCTATAGGTTTCCTGGCCATCTTCATACCAGTTACGATGAAAAACTCTGGCATCATAAGCAAATTTCTTACGATAATCAGAAGAAACCCATAAATTAACCCCAAGGTTTTCGCTATAGGTAACAAATCTACCATCGACTCTTGGCTCAAAATAATCATCGGTATCAGAGTCATAGATAGTAAATCCTCCAAATCCAAATCGCTCTCTAGTCACAAAAAACCAATCTACACCGACAGAGTTAGATGTTTGTACACTTGGTTTATATAATCTACGATGTCTGGTGAATAGGTTGATTCTATATTCATTGAATACTTTGGTAGGTTTAAAAATTTGATAGGAGACATTGACCCTAAAACTATTAAAGTTATTTCTGAAGTTTACACCCAAGTCATTGATATCGTAGGTGGTATTTGCTAAATCGTGACCAAAACCATATCTGATGTTACCTTTAATACGATCAAAATCAATTTCAGAAGCAAATCCTCCTATATTATCTCCCGGTAAATTCACCTGGCTTACAATAGATCTCCCGGTAAGTCGATATGAGTTTGCTTTGTTGGCTAAATTCCATACCAATCCGGTCACGTTAGCATCTCTAAAATCACTTCCGCTACGAGTAACATTAGTATTGATCAACGATAAAGAAGAGTTGTTGTTGAATTGTTGATCTAATACAAAAATATTATAATTTGCCAATGGTTCTACAACTTCTTTGCGAGAAGCCCCGGTAATTGTATCTGTGATTCGTACCTCTGTTTTTTCTGTGATTGCATTAAAAAAACCAATCCCCAGATTACCTTTGGTTCTTCCTGAAATTTTTAAAGCATTTAGTAGATTTACCTTGGTAGGAGCTTCCTCCGCAATTTCATTTTGGTTTAGGTCGTCATCAGAAATAGATCTTGTGGGTCCATTACCAACTCTACGTGAGAAGAAAATACCGCCTTTATTAAATAGTTCTGTACCTTCTGTAAAGAACTGTCTGTTTTCTCCAAATGTTTGTTCAAAAGGACCCAGATTAAGACGTACTTCGTCAAAAGCAGCTTGCCCAAAATCAGGAATTAAGGTAGCATCTAATGTAAAACTATCACTTAACCCATATTTAACATCCATTCCGGCGCTAAAATCTGTTTCAGTTTCTCCATCAAAACTAGAGGCTAAACCTTGAACAAAAGGAAAAAAAGTAAGTCTTACCGGAGGATCAATGTTCTCTACACCTTTTACGATACCATTGTATTGAGTTCTTTGTCCTACTTCTCTATCAATAAAGTTCCAGGTATGTGTTTGGTTTCGGGTTTGGAATCTTCTATAAAAATTTATACTCCAGTCTTGTACATCAACTTCATGGAAACGAAGTGCATTATATGGGATTTTGAATTCTGCATACCACCCTTTGTCGTCAAAAGATATTTTAGCGTCAAAAACTACATTATAACTAAAATCTTCATTAAACTGATCTGCTCTGGCATCTCCTATGGTACCCGCACTGGTTATAAAAAAACGAGTTTCGTTAATCCCGTCATTATAGGTGTTTATCGAGATATTAAAAAAGTCCGCTTGTACAAATATATTATCTCGCTGACTGAATTGTCGCAGTATCTTGTCTGGTTGGTCATCATACAAATAGGCAGCAAAATAGACTGCTTTATTGTCATAAGCCATTTTTACCTCTGTTCGTATGTTTTCTGAGATCTCCCCTTCGTTTCCAGGTTGCCACATCCTAAAATTGCCATAGGAAGGAATGTTTTTCCATATTTCATCATCTAATACGCCATCAATTTTTGGAGGATTGCTGATTCGTTCTGCTATAATTTCCTTTTTTTCTTGTGCCACAGAAATGATAGACATAACTAAGAATAGCACACTTAATACAAAGCGTAATTGAATGTTCATAAAAATGTAAAAAAAAACTTACTTTTTGGAATAGGCTACAAAACTAACTTTTAGATTGAAATGTGATACTAACGAAAAGTTAAAAAATAAATTAGCGTTTAGGTTATGTGTATTTTCGTTAAACATAATTTAATTTTTAACAGTATTATGGAAAATAATAAAATGCAGACTGCAGTTTTTGCAGGAGGGTGTTTTTGGTGTACAGAAGCTGTTTTTCAAAGATTAGAAGGAGTCATAAAAGTTATTTCTGGTTATACCGGAGGTGATATTAAGAATCCTGCTTATCGCGAAATAACAACAGGTAGAACAGGTCACGCCGAAGCTATTATGATAGAATTCGATGCTTCTTTAATTACTTTTAGAGAGCTGTTGGATGTGTTTTTTGTGACTCATGATCCTACTACACTAAATAGGCAGGGAGCAGATAGGGGTACTCAATACCGTAGTGCGGTTTTCTATACAGATGAAGAGCAAAAGAATATAACTGAGCAGGTAATTACGGACCTAAATGAACAAGGCGTTTTTGAAGATCCTATTGTAACTGAAGTGACTGAACTTGGAGCTTTTTATAATGCAGAAGATTATCATCAGGATTATTATAACCAGAATAGTAGTCAGGGATATTGTCAATTTGTAATAAATCCAAAACTTAAAAAATTACACAGTACCTTTAGCGACAAATTAAAAAAAGAATTGCAGAACTAATAGGTTAAAAAATGCCATATAAGAATTTTGAAGAGTATAACATAGAAGTAACAGAAGGAGTTAAGGAGAAATTTGAATCTATTATCGAAGACCTTGGCGAAGATGTAAATAGAGAAGGAATACAAAAAACACCCGAGAGAGCAGCAAAGGCTATGCAATTTCTTACCCAGGGATACCATCAAGACCCAGCAGAGATATTGAGGAGTGCTATGTTTGCAGAGGACTATGATGATATGGTAATTGTTAAGGATATAGAATTATATTCTTTGTGCGAGCATCATATGTTACCATTTTTCGGAAAAGCCCATATAGCTTATATTCCTAATGGACATATAGTAGGTCTAAGTAAATTACCTAGAGTAGTAGATGTGTTTGCAAGACGCTTACAAGTTCAAGAGCGACTTACTCATGATATTTTAGAATGCATTAATAATACCTTAAAGCCTAAAGGAGTAGCGGTGGTAATAGAGGCTTCTCATATGTGTATGATGATGCGAGGAGTACAGAAACAGAATTCTGTGACTACAACATCAGGGTTTAGAGGGCAATTCGAAAAAATAGAGACCCGTACAGAGTTTCTAAGATTGATTACTGCTGATCTAGGATAATTTTTTTGGAATACTCTTTGCTTTATTTGTCGTATATTGAATTATAACAAATTATTTAATGACAGATAATAAATATAAAAAATTAGGATTAAGTTTACTTTTTGATGGACTGGGAATGGCGAGTTATATCATCCCGGGAATAGGGGAGTTTGCAGATATTTTATGGGCACCTCTTTCTGGATGGTTAATGACTAGAATGTATAAGGGGAACATAGGAAAAGCTGCCGGAGCTATTACTTTTATAGAAGAAGCTTTACCTGGTTTGGATATTATTCCAACGTTTACAATAATGTGGGTGTATACTTATGTGCTAAAAAAGAAAGAAGTAAAAGAGATCATAGATATTGATCCTTCTTAATCTTTAAGAAAACGAGCAAATCCCATTCTTCTCAGCATTTTTTTCTCAAATTCCCAGAAAAATTTGAATTGACCAAATAGCCATCCGAATATGATGAGTAGTACCTGATATACCGGAAATATAAGTAGTACTCTAACTGGCCAATACAGGAAACCATTAGTGGTTTCTTTGTGAAAGCCCAGAAAGGAAATTATTGGATCAGAAATTCTAGCAGCTGTGGACCCCGTTACTGCGAAGGCAATAAAAATTGCAATGAGTTCCCAACGATAGCTTACCTTCCATTTTGTAGCTAAAGCTTTAAAAAGTTTTAGTGTAATAAAAAGAAAGAAAATAGTTAAGAATATAGTAATGGATGAGATTAGACCAATATATGCTATATCTGTATTTTCTACACCAACAGATTTTAAAACATTTTTACTGATAAGATACCCTGAAAAAAGTAGACTAATTACACCTAAAAAAGGAAATACTAGCTGCCAGTTTGATTGTATCTCCCAACGATCTTTAAATTTCTGCATGCTGCAAAAATACAACTAAAAAGTTTGAGAATCAAAACCTACCTCTACCACGCCTAGAAAATACAAATCGCTGATTATATCGTTGTTCAAAAAACAAAAAGTAGTTATAAAGGAGGTAGTTTACCTCATACCCATAATGAATAAATGGTTCATAATTAATCTGCTGCATGTAAAGGTTAGGGTCAAATCGCTGCGGCTGCGCTACTCGTAGATTATATTCCACCACATATTGCCTATTTCTCATTTCTAAAAAATTCTCGCCATAAAACCCTCTTGGTTGCTGAGTAACCAACCAGGCATTAAAACCGGGTTCGATAATAATAATCTCATATTCTAAACTATCATTAGCAATTCTGATGGTATCATTTGCTTGATCTGCATATGAAATGTATGTGTTTTTATCTTTTGTAGTACCACAACTATAAGCCAAAAAACCCAATAGTAATGTGTAAATAATGTATTTCATATTCCAACTATATGAATTCAAAGTACAAAAAAGCCGAAGAATAACCTTCGGCTTTAACAATATTTAAGTCAAGTATGTGCTATTTATTTTCCGAATAACCCTCCTAGTAATCCTCCAAGTCCGCTTTTCTTGCTTCCACTACTTAATAACATTCCTGCTACATCATCCAGAACACTTCCGTCACCATCAGCATCTAAGAAAGATTCTATTAGAGATTGTTGCTTAGAACCTTGTCCTCCTCCTGACATGCTACCGAGTAAATTTGTTAATCCGCTAGCATCGCTTACATTATTTTGAGAGGCTTGTTTTCCTAGAGCACCCATAAGTATAGGAGCTGCAACTTTTAATATTTGACCTACAGAACCAGCATCAATACCTGATTTTTGACTTAATGCACTTTCTACAGCAGGTTGTTTACCTCCTAGAATGTGACCTAAAATCCCAGCTCCATCATTAGTTACACTTTCTTCTACACCGCCTTCAAATAAACCTCCTAGGTTATCCAGAATTCCACCTCCTGAATGTTTTCCTGATATGGCACCTAGTAACCCTTCAGCTCCTTCAGGAGTAGAAGCATTGCGTTGCATTGCGCCCATTAATACTGGCATAGCCATACTCAGTAAATTTCCGGTTTTATCAGTAGATTGACCAGTTTGTTGGCTTACTCCACTAATGATTTGTTTCCCCATAGGGCTATTTAAAAGATCTAAAATTCCAGACATGATTTTTAATGTTTTTAGTTAAAGGAATCTAAATTTACAGTTTTTCTATCTAAGATGATAGGTATGAACTAGTTTTATTTCTACTAAAAATAGACGAAGTGTTGTTTTTTTGGATGAAATACAAGTATAAGTGATTTTTCCCCATAAAAAAACCGCTTCAATCTGAAGCGGTAATTACATATTTATAACTGTAAATCTATTTTAAAATACTGATAATTTGATCAGCTAGTTCTTGTCCAATACGATCTTGAGCCTCACCGGTTGCTGCTCCAATATGAGGTGTTAATGAAACTTTATTGTTCATTAATACTTTAATGGCCGGACTTGGTTCGTTTTCAAAAACATCCAAACCAGCAAAACCTAGTTTGTCATTCTCTAAAGCTTCTACTAGTGCTACTTCGTCCACTACACCACCACGTGCTGCATTAACAATACCGGCACCATCTTTCATTTGCTCAATTTCAGCTTTACCAATTACATATTCCTTTTGGGCAGGGACGTGTAGCGTAAAGAAATCTGCATTTTTAAGCACTTCTTCTTTAGAAATAGTTTTTATTTTAAAATTTAAAGACTGTCCGTCAAAAAACTCTAATGGGATATCAACTTCTTCGATAAATGGATCATAAGCAATCACATTCATTCCTGCACCAATAGCAATTTTTGCAGTCGCCTGACCAATTCTACCAATACCAATAACTCCAAGAGTTTTTCCTCGTAGTTCTGTACCTCCAGCATATGCTTTTTTAAGGTTCTTGAATTTACTATCACCTTCTAAAGGCATATTTCTGTTAGCATCGTGTAAAAATCTTACACTACCATATAAGTGAGCAAAAACCAACTCTGCTACAGATCCTGAGGATGCAGCGGGAGTATTGATTACATGTAATCCTTTTTCGCGGGCATATGCAACATCTATATTATCCATACCTACACCACCACGGCCAATAACTTTAAGAGAAGGACAATTATCGATAATATCTGTTCTTACTTTAGTAGCGCTACGAACCAATAAAACTGAAATTTCATTCTCATTGATATAATTTACTAATTGATCTTGGGCTACTGTGGTGGTTAAAACTTCGAATCCTTCTTTTTCTAAAGCGTCAATTCCGCTTTGAGATACTCCGTCGTTTGCTAATACTTTCATTGATTATTTTTTATGTCATTCCCGCGAAGGCGGGAATCTAATTTTTTAATTGGTTTCTTTTTAAGAAATAGATAACTATTTTCACTTATGCTTTTCTTTCTAAATCTCCCATAACATCTACAAGCGCTGCTACACTTTCTATGGTCATGGCATTATACATACTGGCTCTATATCCTCCAACACTTCTATGTCCATTAACTCCATTTATTCCAGCTTCTTTCCACATTGCGTCAAAAGTTTCTTTAAGATCTCCATTAGCCAATGTAAATGTAGCATTCATGTGAGAACGATCTTCTTTTGCTGCAAACCCTTTGAATAATGGATTTAGGTCAATTTCTGAATAGATAAGCTTCGCTTTCTTTTCATTTAATTCTTCAATGGCTGCTATACCACCAAGTTTTTTAAGCCATCTTAGTGTTAGCATTGAAGTATATACTGCAAAAACAGGTGGAGTATTAAACATACTAGCTTTACTAATATGTACTTCATAATCCAACATAGATGGAATCTGTCTAGTAACTTTTCCAAGAATATCTTCTTTGATCACAACTAATGTAGTTCCGGAAGGCCCCATATTTTTCTGTGCCCCGGCGTAAATCAAATCAAATTTAGAAAAGTCTAATTGACGAGAAAATATATCACTACTCATATCACAAACAAGAGGAATGTTTGTAGTAGGTAGTTCTTTAATTTGCGTACCAAAAATTGTATTGTTACTAGTTAAATGTAGGTAATCCAAATCATCAGGAACCTCATAACCTTTAGGGATATAATTATAATTAGCATCCTTAGAAGAAGCTACTTCTACAACTTCTCCAAAAAGCTTAGCTTCTTTAATGGCTTTAGCGCTCCAGCTACCCGTATTAACATAACCGGCTTTTGATTCCATTAAATTATAAGCTGCCATAAGGAATTGAGTACTTGCACCACCCTGAAGAAATAAGGCTTTGTATCCTTTACCCTCTAGTCCTAATAGCTCTAATGCAAGGCTGCGAGCTTCTTCCATAATATCAACAAAATCTTTACTACGATGCGAAATTTCAATAATAGAAAGACCGGAGTCATTATAGTTTAATACAGCTTGTGATGCTTCTTTAAATACTTCTTGCGGCAAAATGCAAGGTCCAGCGCTAAAATTGTGCTTCTTCATCGGTAATTTTTATTATTATTGAATATTCCAGTTTACTATGTTTTTTTAACCTAAAATCCCGGTTAGGAAAAACACCACAAAGGTGCTAATAATCTAATACAAAAGTATTATCAAAATGATAAAATATTTAATTAATTTTTGTCAAAAATTCAATAATATCGATACCATCTGCATAATCTGAAAGTTGAGGGTATTGTGTCCGGCCAAAATCAATGGAGTTTTCCATAAAACGATCGCTAACTATACATTGAATCTTATCCTTATCAGCTATTAGTTTTTGTGCTAATGTATCTGTAGAAGAATAGGTTTCGTAAAATAAAGAGGCAATTGGAGAAGCATAGCTTTCATCTTCTTTTAGCATTAAAAAACCATTTTCTAATAGCTTATAATTACTCATCAGGTAGACGGCTTTATTATAATCATAGTTGTTAGCATATTTTGCGCTATTGATGATATCTCCATAGGAGTAGACTGCTTTAAAAAAAGTATCAAAATCATAGCCTTCAGGAACCATTAGTTTAGAAACACTTCTACAACCCAGTCCATAATATCTGAAAATATCTTCTCCAAGTGCCTTAAGTTGATCTTTTGTTTCATTACCAGTCAAAATCGCAACAGAATTTCTGTTTTTGCGTATGATATTAGGAACTTTGCCAAAATAATGCTCAAAATATCTTGCGGTATTATTGCTTCCTGTTGCAATGATAGCGTCAAAATTGGTAAATCTTTCTGTAGTAAAAGTTATACAATCTTGAAAACGAGGCTCAACAGCAATGAGATAAGAAGCTAAATAGGGCAGAAGTTGATTGTCGTTTGATGATTGTTTTACTAATACATTATGACCGGAGATCAATACCGAAAGGAAATCATGAAAACCAACTAATGGAATATTGCCAGCCATTATAATACCAATAGTTTTAGGTATAATTTCTTTTAACTTATATGTTGACAACCACTTAGTCAAATTATCTGTTGTAAGTGTATTACCCCATTGTTCTAATGAGAAAATAACATTCTCTTTTGTAAACCAGCCATTATGGTGCTCTGCAGTCTGAATTTTAAGGATCATTTCATCAAAAAAATCATCATTATGAAGAATGCTGTTAACTTTCTCATAACCAGAAGATTTGAATTGTTTCAAGAACTTTCCTAATTCAGAAAAAGCTGTAATCCTTTCATTTAATACCATTTCTTATTTGTTTATCACTAGTTTACGAGTTATTTTTGTGATTGCAAATTTAGAATAAAAAAGAGCTATGGCAATTATAATAACTGATGAATGTATCAACTGTGGTGCTTGTGAACCTGAATGTCCAAACACAGCTATATATGAAGGTGCAGACGATTGGAGATATGCAGATGGTACTGATCTGGAAGGAGATGTTGTATTACCGGGCGGAAAGTCGATAAATGCTGATGAAGCGCAGGAACCTGTAAGCGATGAGATTTATTATATCGTTCCGGATAAATGTACAGAATGTAAAGGATTCCATGAAGAGCCACAATGTGCAGCTGTATGTCCTGTAGATTGTTGTGTTCCTGATGAAGATGTTGTAGAAACTGAAGAGTTTTTGTTAGAGAAACAATCTTTTATGCATAAGGAATAAAGAATTTATGTCAAAACACATAAAAACCTGTCGCTTTTGACGGGTTTTTTTGTACTCGTTTTTTAAATTTTAGTATTTTAGTCCGTTTTACAACCTCAAATCAAAACATGAAATTATGAAAAAAATAGTATTCTTGGCCTTTTTTGGAATTTTATCCTTCACTTCATACGGGCAGTATCGATGGGAAGTTTCCGCTGGAGGAACATTCTCTAATATTAATCTCGAAAACACAGACACTAGTAGCGGAATTGGCTTTTATGTTAATGCAGGATATGGTTATGTTAGCGGCTATCGTGCTAAAACCAGTATCGTTTTTTCCGTAGAACTTTTACAACGTAATAGTGAATTAGATCAAGCAATTGCTTTACCAGCTGCTGAAGGAAATGTAGTTATTCCGCAAGGAGAAAAATTATCAGCATTACAAATCGGATTTAATCCAAAATTCAGATTTTTATTTAATAGAGGTAAAGATCGTTTTAGGCCTTTTGTTAATGTTGGACCTGCCATTAGATATAATGCTAGTTTTAAAGCAGGGGATGTCGATTTAGAATCCAGTGACCAATTCGAGCAGCTCGTAATTAGTGGTGTATATGGTGCCGGTTTTTCTCAGATGGTAGGAGAGATGTTTGATATTATGGCCGAAGTTGGTGTTACGAATGATTTTACAGATAACCTGGTAGATATAGATAGTAAGTTTTTTGATGTATATGCACGTGTAGGTGTTCGATTCAGAATATATGATGCTAGGCGATAAAATATTACAAATGATATAGTTAAGATCCTGCTTCGGCAGGATTTTTTATGGCTTCAATTTATTTTTTGTAAATTAGATACTTACAAAAAAAAGGAATTTACAGTTATGCCAGGTTGGGGATATATAGCAATTATTGTTCTTGCGGTCTATATTGTCGTAAGCGTAGCTTTATATTATCTACAAGAGTATTTCATTTTTAAACCTGAGAAACTAGATAAAGATTTCCAATTTCATTATGATAATCAAATTGTCGAAGAATATAATTTAGAGACAAGAGACGGAGCTATAATAAATGGACTTCATTTTAAAGTAGAAAACCCCAAAGGCGTAGTATTATATCTAAAGGGAAATTCTAAAAGCATTAAAGGTTGGGGGAAATTTGCGGTAGATTTCACTAGACATCGATATGATGTTATTATGTTAGACTATAGAGGTTTTGGAAAAAGCACGGGTAGGCGTTCTTTTAAAGCATTAAAGCGAGATTTACAATTTGTCTATAATAAACTGAAAGAAAAGGTAGACGAGAGATATATCATTCTCTACGGAAGATCAATGGGGTCAGGCTTTGCAGCTAAATTGGCTTCTATTAATAACCCTAAAATGCTAATCCTTGATGCTCCGTACTATAGTTTAAGTAAAGTTGCGGGTAAATTTATTCCCTTTATGCCGGTATCTTTAATTATGCGTTATCCGATTCCAACTTATAAATGGCTTAAGTATGTAAATTGCCCAATTCATATTATACATGGCACGCAGGATAAGCTAATCCCTTTTAAATCCAGTGTTAAGTTGTCTAAGATAAGGCCAAAATTAACCCGATTGTATACCGTGATAGGCGGTGGACATAAGAATTTAAATAATTTCGAATCATATCATAAAATGCTTGGGGAGATTATAAATTCCAAAATGAGGAAGATTAATCTTTCTAATACCAGTATTGGAGTAAAGCATTCCTCAAAAAAAGTAAATGCACAAGCTTAAAAAGATACTTTTTTATGCGATAATACTATATGGTTTGATTGCTTTATTCCTATATATGTTTCAGGAAAAAATACTTTTTCAACCGGAAGATCTTCCAGCAAATTATAAATTTCAATTTGATCATACTTTTGAAGAGTTTTTTATTGAAACTGATGATGATGCAAGACTTAATGCCATTCATTTCAAAAATAAAAACCCCAAAGACGTAATACTTTATTTTCATGGTAATAAAGGAAACCTAAAGCGATGGGGGAGGATCACATCTTTTTTTGCCAATAAGCAGTATGATGTTATTGTTATGGATTATAGAGGTTATGGTAAGAGTAAAGGAACTATATCAGAATCAAATTTATACAGTGATGCGCAGCTGTTTTATGAATATACATTAAAGCATTATTCTGAAGACCAAATTGTATTGTATGGCAGATCCTTAGGAACGGGATTGGCTACAAAGGTAGCGTCAGAGAACTCTCCCAGGCATTTGATTTTGGAAACCCCCTATTACAATATGACGGATGTAGTGCAACGATGGCTTCCTGTTTTTCCGATAAACTATGTCCTTAACTATAAATTTCCATCAGACGAGTTTATACAAAAGGTAAAATGTCAGATAACGATTTATCATGGGACTATTGATGGAGTCGTGGCATATAAGTCTGGAAAACGTTTATTCAAAAGTATTCCAATCCCAAATAAAGAAATGATTACTGTAGAAGGCGGCAGTCATAACGATTTAATCAAATTTGATGAATATCTTAACACTATTGATGCTGTTTTAGGAAAGTAAACAAATAGTAAATAGGTCTAAAAAGTAATCTACACCGTCATTTCGAGCGGAGTCGAGAAATAATGAGTATTGTTTTCAGTATATTTCAACTCCACTCCAGGTGACAGCTTCTTTTTTTACTTTTGAGACGCCCTCTTTTATAAAGTTTTCGGGATTTTATTTAAAAATTAAAATCTAACCTTGCATAATAATAAGCTCCGCCGAAGCCCATTTGCACAGAATCCCAATATCCACCGGATTCAGTATTTTCATCATCTTGTATATCTGGATATTCATTAAGAATATTATTTCCTCCAAGAGTGAACTTTAGATTATTTGTAAGTTTATAACCTACATTAAGATCAGTTGTGAATTTTGCACTATAAACATCGTCGTCGTCACCAAAATCAACCAAAGTAACATCACTAAAACGGGTTACACCTATACCGCCATTAAGCTTTTCATTGCTATAATTTAGGTTAAGAGCAAATTTACTCCTTGGTGCTGATGCTAATAAAAATGCTTGTTCTCTTTCTCCAAAAAAGATATCTGGTCTTAGATCAGTATTAATATCTGTTATATACATATTGTTTACATTTCCCGTAAGTAATGCAGATAGATTTCCAAAACTAAAATTACTTTTCCAGGAAAGAATTAAGTCTAATCCTAAAGTTTCTGTATCTACACCATTAGCAAAGAATTGGGCTTCTGCAACGTCAGGAATATCAGGAGCCGGAAAAGTTCCAGTAAGTACAATTCTATCTTTTACATTGATATAATATCCATCAGCTGTAATTGTAAAATCTCCAAGTTTAGCAGTTACACCTATAGCACCATTTACTGCCGTTTCCTCTTTTAATTGTTCGATTCCAAAAGAAGCGGTTACAGGACTGTTATTAGGGGATAGTAAGGTTTCTGAAGCTTCTCCTCCTTGAAAATCTGTAAATAATAGATTGTAATAAATCTGTGCTAAAGATGGAGCTCTAAACCCGGTACTAACTGACCCTCTGATATTGATTCCTTCAATAGCTTTTACTCTAAAGGCTATTTTTCCATTAATCGTACTTCCAAAATCACTGTAATTCTCGAATCTTGCTGCGGCAGCTATTAAAAAACTATCAGAAATATCTAATTCGGCATCTGTATATAATGATAAATTAGAGCGAGATCGATCTACTTCATTATCAGGACTGTATCCCGGAAAGCCCTGAGATCCTCCAGGTCTTGGATCTCCTGTTATAGGGTCTATTGGTTGACTCTGAGTAGTTGGATCAATTATCGGTCTACCATTTGTATCATAAGTAGCATAAGATGCTTCTTCTCCTGCAAAAATGATAAAATTCTCTGTTCTATACTCTGCACCCATAGCTATATTAAGTCCTTTTGCAGTATTAGGATAGTACTTAGAGAAATCTAAACTAGTCGTGTTTTGACTCAAACTATGACCTCCTGCATCAAAATCTGTAGGAGAAGCTTCTTCTAAAGAAGCGTTTAAAGTCCCTTGTATGAAGTAATGAAAATTATTCTTACCCCAGGTATTATTAATATCAATTTTCCATCCATTTTCTGTTTCTGTTCTAATGCCTGCAGAAACTGAATTGTCAATAATATTAGAAGTAATTCTAGGAGTAAAACCATTTGGAAATTTTGCAGGAATTATTCTTTCGTCATCATCACCTACATTTCTGGTAAATGCAAAGGCATCCGTATCCCGATAATTTCGTCCTCCAAAGGCATATATTTCTGTTTTATCACTTACTGGTATTGCAGCGTTTGCAAAGAAATTAAAACCATCAATAGCCGCTTCTCCAAACCCTCTCCTAAAATTAAATCCTGGTCTTAGTGTTTTATTTTTACTGATATATTCGGTTGTGAAATTGGCAAAACCACGTTCTCCAATCCCTACACCATAATTAGCAGTTACTTTTACAGAACCTCCATCAAAATCTTTATCATCTGCAATTCGATTTCCATCATTTTCAGTGTCTAGTCTATTTCCATCTGTATTTGGGGTGCCAATAGGGAAGTCTCCTTTAGCATTTGCATTATAAGCACCATAACTAATACTACCTGAAACTTTATCTTGACTATCCTTCAGAACAATATTTATAACACCAGCAATCGCATCAGAACCATACTGTGCTGCTGCACCATCTCTTAATACTTCAATTCTTTTTATAGCCGTAGCAGGAATTGCATTAAGGTCGGTTCCTGAATTTCCTCTTCCTCTGGTTCCAAAAATATTAATTAATGATGAAGAGTGTCTTCTTTTTCCATTAATCAGTACTAAGGTTTGATCAGGTCCTAAACCTCTTAATGTTGCCGGATCAATATGGTCAGCACCATCGGATCCTGATTGTTTATTCGCATTAAAAGAAGGAGCTGAGTATTGCAGCAGTTCATTGATTTCTATTTTACCACTTTTGGTAACCACATCTTCCATATCGATAATGTCAATAGCAACCGGAGTATTAGTGGCAGTTCGTTTTGGACTTCTGGATCCTACTATTATAATTGTGCTCAAAGCCTCACCTTCTTGCAATATAACATCAATTTTTTCCCTAGTTCCTACTTCTATTTCCTGAGTTTCGAAACCTATATAGCTAAAAATAAGTGTTGCATTAGCATCCACAGCAATAGAATAATTACCTTGATCATCTGTTGCTGTTCCTTTTTCTAAACCTTTTTCTAAAATATTTACGAAGGGAATAGGAGTCCCAGAAGGGTCGGTTACAGTACCTGTTACAATTTGTTGACTAAAACAAAAGCTTGTTAATAAGCCAAATAAGATGAATGTAAATTTTTTCATGCGTGAAGCGTTTTTAATTGATTAGAACGTTAAAATGATCTAAAAGCTAGTAAGAAAATATGTTATTCACAATTTTATTAATGAAACTCTTTTTGGACAGGTGTTAGGATTTCTAATAAAAATAAAATCGTTTTGCTCTTTTTCAGAGCAAAACGATTTAGAATTCTTATTCCTAAAAGTTGTATTAGAACTTGTAGTTTAAAGATAGATTGAACATTGTTCCTAATTGGCTAAAATGATAACCATCATAAGACATCTGAGAATATCTACCATTAAATGTGATTAAATTGAAAGCTGTTTTTTCGGCAGCTGGATCATTTAGTACTGCAGTTCCAGTTGGAGTTAGTGCTTTAAACTCCCATTCTGGTAACACATTGAGAATATTATTTACATTTAATGCAATTGTTATATTGTCAGTAGCATTATAGTTGATACCAAGATCAGTAACGACTTTAGTCATAAATTCCACACCTAGATCTGATCCTCCATCACTATCGGCAGCATTACCACCCACAAGACTTTCTAAGTCTTGTAGTCCTTGATTTCTGAATCTAGTGGGGCCGAACAGTGTGTTATTAAGCGAGAAATTAAATTTACCCATTCCATAGTTTAACCCTAAAATACCTTTAAACTCAGGTCTAGAGGTAAAGAATAATGCTTCTTGAGTATCATTAACAACAGATTGACCAGCTTGTGCAACTAATGTTGGATTATTAACGGCACCATCTCTTTCATTTTCTATGGTATAATTTCCAGATAAGCTTATATCTAGTTTTCCTGGACCTAACTCAATATTTCTGTAATTTGCTACTACATCAATACCCGAAGTTTTAGTATCAATAGCATTTACAAAAAAGCTTACATCCGATAAATCATTATCACTTAAAACATCATCCAGCGGTGTATTTCCAGCGGCTGATGGTCCTATCTCTGTACTTAAAACAATTCTGTCATCTACCTGAATATTATAATAATCTATAGTAAAATCAATATCCTTGTTTATTTTAGCGCCAAAACCGACAGTAAAGTTTGTAGATTCTTCTGCATCAAGTTGTGGGATTTCTAATAGTCTAGCTTGAGGGGATACATTGTTTATCAACCCACCAACTTGTATACCTTGACCAGGAACAAAAGAAAACTGAGCTTTTTGTGTATAAATTTGATGTAATGTAGGTGCTCTGAACCCTGTGGATATAGATGCTCTTAGATTAAGCTTATCTTCTAAGAATTTATATCGTCCACTTACTTTCCATACAAAAGCTTCTCCAAAATCACTATAATCTTCCATTCGAGCAGTTCCATCTATGAAAATATCTTCTGTAATGTCATAGGAGACATTTACATATCCACCAAAGTTATAACGATTGAATTTACCTGAGTTTTCAGGTCGATTACCGGCAAATGAATCTGCACCACCTCCATCATACGAGGATAGTTCACCTTCTATAATGGTAAAATTTTCACTTCTAAATTCAGCTCCAAAAGAAACAGCTACTTGATCAGTTATAGCTTTTGCGATATCCAGGTTTCCTACGATATGATTGAACTGAGTACCTCCTGGGTCAAAGCTAATCTGACTTTTCTCCTGATATAGTCTAACAGGCTCAACAGCATCTGTTGCTGGATTATAATTTAACCCGAAGACTTCATTTCGGTTATGAGAATTTCTAACCGTATAGGTTTGTCTGTTTCCACCTACTGTAATACTACCATCATATAACCAACCATTTTTCTTGGTTTTAAAGCCTGCAGTACCATTATAGTCATTTAAATCAGCATCAAAAGTAGGGACATAACCATCATAACCATTACCATCAAACGTATTTCCATAAGCATCGGTAAAAGTTCCTACAGTAAATGGATTATTGCCTGGAAAGAAATTACCTAAATATGGAAAATCTTGTATATCTCTCCAGTAAGGAGTTCGGTAGTTAGCGAAACTATTCACTTTTTTGTAAACATAAGCAGCATTAAAATATATTTCAGAATTTTCACTTATCGGAGAACCTCCATTTACCAAAAATTTCATAGCAGTAGTTTCTGGAGATCCATTAATATTTCCTGCATCAGGGCGTCTGGCTAGAAAACTTTGAATATCTTCAAGTCTTTCTCCAACTCTAGCTCCTCCAAAATCAGCAAATTCTCCTTCAGCATCTACATTTCCAGGACGATTGGCTAGATTTACTTTCGAAAAATCTACTGTATAGTTTAGGAAACCATTTTCTCCTAATTTACTTCCGTCGTTTAGACTAACTGCCAACGTTTCACCATCACCTTCAGATGTAATACCGGTTCTTAGTGTTACCGAACCATCTTCTGGATTGTTTTTTAATATAATATTCATTACCCCTGCAATAGCGTCTGATCCATATTGGGCAGAAGCACCATCTCTCAACACTTCAACTCTTTTAATGGCATCTGTTGGAATCGCTGATATATCAGCACCTGTTTCTCCTCTACCAGGAGAAGTTTGCGTGTATAGTAGTGCACTTAAATTTTTACGCTTACCATTAACAAGAACTAGAGTTCTACTAGGCCCCATATTACGTATTTCGTAAGGATCTAATGTTGAAGTTGCATCATTTACCGGTGTTTGTACCGTATTAAACGAAGGAATTCTATATTGCAAAGCCTTATCGAATGTAATCTGACCCGTAGAAGTCAACTCTTTTGCGGGTAATACATCAATGGGTAGAGAAGAAGCAGTATTACTTCTTGGTAATCCCCTGGAACCTACTAAAATAACTTCTTCAAGTTCAGCACCGCTAGAAAGAGTTACATTTACGGTAGCTTGAGAGTTCACAGACACTTGTTTGGATGCAAAACCAACATAACTAAACACTAAAGTCCCGTCCGGGCTAGCTTCTATACTATATTTACCATTAAAATCTGTTGTAGTACCATTATCTGTTCCTTTTTCGATAATGTTAACTCCTGGTAATGGAGTTCCGTCTGAGTCTGTAACAGTACCTGTTACGGTTTGTTGAGCAAAGCACCAACTGGTGAATAAGCTCAACAAAATGAGTGTGAGTTTTTTCATTAAAATTTATTTAAGATGATTAATATGTGACCATAAATATATCTAAAAGGAAAGCTTTTTAACACATGTTTATAATAAAATATACAAATTATGTTAACAAGCTGCTGTTTTTCAAGATGTTGTATATAAGAAAAGCCGGGAATATATCCCGGCTCTTATTTTGTTAGAAAAAATATTTTATATCAATTGGCTTTGTATACAGTAGAAGTTATTTGGTCCGTTTTTGCATCATACATTTCTAAAACAAAATTTTTCTTGTCATCAAAATGTCCTAAACAATTGTCTTTACTACCGAAGTTAACAATGTAATACCCATTACTTACTGGTCTTGCTTTAGAAACTTTACTTCCGGATTTGTCTGTAAATGTGATTACAAAACCTTTTCCATCAGCAACTTTAGTATATCCTTCGACATTGGAAGTCGCAGAATCTGATTTTTGTACAGATACTTCATCGTCACTATAAATAGCTGTTTGATTAGTATCGTTTTCATCCCCACTAAGTTTTACTTTGTTTTTTTTGGTGATGACTTCTTGTTTTTTAATGACCTTTTCTTCGCCATTAGGTCCTTTAATTCTAATAATCTTAGTTACAGTCTCTGTAGACTCATTTTTATTGGCTGTGGCTTCTTCGTTTTGAGCATAAGTTGTTAGTGTAAAAGAAACAAATAATGCAGTTGTTAGAATCTTAAAAGTTTTCATTTTTTATTCTTATTGGTTGGGGTAAAATTACAAAAAAAGAAAAAAATGAGAGTTATAAGAGTTTTTTGAAGTTGTTTTCTAATACTTCTGAAGTAGTATTATATGACAATCTTATTTAATTTTACCTTGTTTCCTATGTATGAATACTATTATCTTTGCACACCTTAAAACAAGATGGATTTTTTCCTTCTTTAAGATAATTATTTACTATGAAAGCAGGAATTGTAGGATTACCTAATGTGGGTAAATCGACTTTATTTAATTGTTTATCAAATGCCAAAGCGCAAAGTGCTAATTTCCCATTTTGTACTATAGAACCTAATATCGGAGTAGTTAATGTACCTGATTCCAGATTAGAAAAGCTTGAAGAATTAGTTAATCCAGAACGTGTTATTCCAGCTACTGTGGAAATAGTTGATATAGCTGGATTAGTAAAAGGAGCGAGTAAAGGAGAAGGTTTAGGAAACCAGTTTTTAGGAAATATTCGTGAAACTGATGCTATTATTCATGTATTGCGTTGTTTTGATAATGATAATATCGTACACGTTGATGGTTCTGTTGATCCAATTAGAGATAAAGAAACTATAGATATAGAACTACAACTTAAAGATCTGGAAAGCGTAGATAAGAAGCTGGAGAAAGTAAAACGAACTGCAAAAACCGGAAATAAAGAAGCTCAAAAAGAGGAAGCAGCTTTAACACTAGTTAAAGAAGGATTAGAAGCGGGCGTATCCGTACGCGGAATTGAAGTTTCAGAAGATGATCGTAATGCTTATATAAAGCCGTTACAATTAATAACGGATAAGCCTGTGTTATATGTTTGTAATGTTGATGAGGGATCTGCAGTAAGTGGAAATAAATATGTGGATAGTGTCAAAAAAGCTGTAGCTCATGAAAATGCAGAAGTAATAGTTCTGGCTGTGGGAACGGAAGCAGATATTACTGAACTTGATGATTTTGAAGAACGTCAAATGTTTCTTCAGGATATAGGTCTTGAAGAGCCAGGGGCTTCAGTTCTAATAAGAGCAGCTTATAAGCTATTAAATCAACAAACTTATTTTACGGCAGGTGTTAAGGAAGTTAGGGCGTGGACGGTAAATATAGGAGCGACTGCTCCTCAAGCAGCAGGAGTAATTCATACAGATTTTGAAAAGGGATTCATTCGTGCAGAAGTAATTAAGTATGATGATTTTGTACAATACGGAAGCGAAGCCAAAGTTCGTGAAGCTGGAAAATTAGGAGTAGAAGGTAAAGCGTATATCGTAAATGATGGGGATGTAATGCATTTCTTGTTTAACGTATAACTACTTCTATTCTAAAAAAATACAAAAAAACCTCTTGAAAAATAATTCAAGAGGTTTTTTGTTGGACATCGTAATGTTTTAAGCTGACAAGCTAAGGTATAAAAATTGGAGAGTATTTTTGGTTAATGCAAAACTCTAAGTCTTTTTCTTTCGGAATACTTTTAGCTGTAATTGGTGTTGTTCTTTTTTCTGCTAAAGCAGTATTAGTAAAATTAGCGTACAAGTATGATGTAAGTTCAGAACATTTACTACTTTTTAGGATGTTATTTTCTCTTCCTTTTTATGTTGTAATATCTTTGTTTAACAAGCCTTTAGGTACTAATAAAATAACATCTTCTTCATATGCTTGGATTTTGTTTTTTGGTTTTGTTGGGTATTATTTAGCAAGCTATTTTGATTTTTTAGGTTTGCAATATATCAAAGCAGGATTAGAAAGAATAATTCTATTTATTTATCCAACATTAGTTATTATAATTTCTCGAATTTTCTTTAAAACAAAGATTACCAGACCACAACTTTTAGCAATCGTTTTATCATATATAGGAGTAGTTATAACATTTTGGGGAGAGTTTCAGTTTGAGTCCGAACATCTGCTTTTAGGTGCTTTTCTGATTTTTATGAGTGCGTTGACTTATGCTTCTTATATAGCTGGAAGTGGTTGGTTGATTCCTAAATTTGGAGTTGTAACATTTACATCTTACGTAATGATAGTGTCTTCTCTATGCATCATTATCCAGTACTTAATTTTTGATAGAGGAGATATCATGAACTACCCTATTGAAGTTTATCTTTTAGGTTTGGCAATGGCTATATTCTCTACATTGATACCATCATATTTAGTTTCTGGTGCAATTTCCAGATTAGGAGCATCTAATTTTTCAATTATTGCTAGTTTTGGACCCATATCTACTATTTTGCTTGCCTTTTTTATATTAAATGAACGTTTATCGTGGATTCAAATGATGGGTGCTTTGATCGTAATTTCAGGAATTTATGTGGTTTCCAAAAAACGAAAAAACTAGTTTATGTTTTCTTAATTTATTTCTCAGTTAAATCAAAAACCTTACTTTTCGTATTATTTTTATTAAATTATCTTTAAAATATAATTATTTAATAGTGTCACTGATCTTAAGGGAGATCAGAATTAGATAAGTGTTTTTTTTAAATTGTATTAAGGAAAGTAAACAAAAAAACAATCATTTTGAGGCGACTTTTTGCATTACTAATTGCTTTGTCCTGTACTGTATATAATGTTTTTGGTCAGCTTGAACAAGAGTTTCCAATCGTGGATAGCCTTCAGGTTTTAGTTGACAAATCAAATAACTTAACGTATGAGTATAAGATTAAAGAATCTCTCGAATTTGCTATAAAACTAGCTAATTATGCTCATGAGATTGATAATAATTATTATAAAGGGCAGGCATATTATCTAATGGCTTATAATTATAATACTCTTGTAGATTATAAAGCAGCAGAAGAAAATTTCAAAAAATCATTAAAATATGCTGAATTATCTAAAGATTCTACATTAATACTATGGAATTATAATGGCCTTGGAAATATATATTCTGATGGCAATAAGGATTTAAGGAAATCTCTACTCTATTATAATAAGGCTACAAAACTTGGTAAAGAACTTAATATCCCTGAAGAATATTTAACTCCAGTGATTAATCTCGCTTGGACATACTTGGATCAAGGCAAACTTGATAAAGCTTATCCTTATTTAGAAGAGGCAGAAGAATTAGTGGTTGCCACCCGAGATATTGAAGGTTTTTGTGAAGTGAAATATCTACAAGGGAGATATCATCTTGGTAAGAAAGAATTCAATAAAGCAGAAGAAAATTTTAATGAAGCAATAGAATCTGCAGAACGACACGATTTATTGTTAGAACTTTCATATATATATAAAGCCAGGGCTAGTTTATATGACAATCTTGGAAATACTGAAAAAGCCTACAGCGATATCAAAACATATCAGGAGTATAAAGATAAACTTTATGATAGAGAGAAACTGAAGCAAATAGAAATAGCAAAAATAAGTTTTGATGTAGATGAGTACGAAAGACAATTAGAAGTAGCTAAAAAAGAAAAAGCTTTTCAAGAGGGAATCGTTAGAAATAATAAGATGATTAGCTTTATTTCATTAGGAGGTACTATACTTCTGTTAGTTGCAGTTTTTTTTATTTATCTGGGATATCGATCAAAGAAAAAGCTTAACGATATATTAAAAGAAAAGAATGGAGAATTATTAGAAGCTAAGGCCGAAGCAGAAAGATTAGCTATGGTAAAGTCACAGTTTATATCTACAGTTAGCCATGAACTGCGAACACCTTTATATGGAGTAGTAGGAATAACATCTTTATTGATGGAAGATAATGAGATCTCAGAAAAGCATAATAGTTTACTAGGATCACTTAAGTTTTCTGGGGATTATCTACTTAATTTAATTAATAATGTGCTTCAGATTAGTAAAATAGAATCAAATAAACTACAATTAACAAATACACCAACAAATCTTTTTAAACTATCTCAAAACCTTTTGAATTCATTTGAATACCAAGCTAAAAGCAAGAACAATGAACTTATCTTAGAAACTCCCAATGAGTTACCAGAGTCTGTTAATGTAGATTCTCTGAGATTATCCGAAATTTTGATTAACTTAATTGGCAATTCCTCTAAATTTACAGAGAACGGTAAGATTTGGTTACGTATTAAGATATTGTCTATTGCAGAAAAATACATTGATATTAGATATGAAATAGAAGATAACGGAGTAGGAATTCCTGATGATAAAAAGGATTATGTGTTTGAACAATTTTCACAAATAGATAGAGAATCTAACAAGTTAGTGGGTACTGGGCTTGGGTTATCTATTGTAAAAAATCTGCTAGAGATGATGGGTAGTGATATTCATTTAGATAGTAAAGAAGGAAGAGGTACAAAATTTCAATTTGATTTAAAGCTAGAGATAGTGGAAGAAAAAGCTAAGAATAATGTTGGTCAGGATGATAGAAATGCTAATCAAGCCTTTAGGAAGATATTAGTAGCTGAAGACAACAAAATTAATCAGATTGTAACTAAGAATCTTTTAAACCTGATAGGTTATGACTGTACAATTGTTGAGAATGGGTTTAATGCTATCCAAATGGTAAAAAAAGAAGAATTTGATCTTATTTTAATGGACCTTAATATGCCTTATGTAAATGGCACTGAAGCAACCAAAAGGATACGAGAGTTTGACCAAACAACTCCAATAATTGCTCTAACCGCTGCAGAATTAGGAGAAGTAAAGGAAGAATGCCTGGCAATTGGTATGAATGATATTATTAACAAACCTCTTAATAAAAATGATTTAAACGATATAATCGTTAAGAATCTGTTACCATAATTTGATAAAATAACAAAAGCTTCTTTTAAGAAGCTTTTGTTATAGTTGGAACATATGTTTTTTTAGTTTGTACCTTGTTGTTCTATTTTTTTCTTATTTTTCACATATTTTTCTAACCATTGATCTTGCTCCCATAATAAATGAAGAATAGATTCTTTTGCTCTATATCCGTGGCTTTCTTTTGGTAGCATCACTAATCTTGCTGTAGCACCTAACCCTTTCAAAGCATTAAAATAACGTTCACTCTGTAGCGGATACGTTCCAGAGTTGTTGTCAGCTTCTCCATGGATTAGTAAGAGAGGAGTTTTCATTTTGTCTGAATGCATGAATGGAGACATAGTATAATATACTTCTGGAGCTTCCCAATAACTTCGTTCTTCGCTTTGGAAACCAAAAGGGGTTAATGTTCTGTTATAAGCTCCACTTCTAGCAATTCCTGCAGCAAAAAGGTTAGAATGTGATAATAAATTAGCAGTCATAAAAGCACCATAAGAATGCCCTCCTACAGCAACTCTATTACGATCAATGTAACCCATAGCATCAACAGCATCAATTGCAGCCTTACCATTAGCTACTAATTGTTTTCTGAATGAATCATTTGGTTCTTCGTCTCCTTCTCCAACAATAGGAAAAGATGCACCATCCAAAATTACATATCCTCTGGTAACCCAATACAACATAGAACCCCAAAAAGGATATGTAAACTTATTAGGATTAGAGGTTGATTGTGATGCACTGCTTTTATCTTTGTATTCTCTAGGATATGCCCAAAGAATCATAGGCATTTTTTCTTTTTTGGATTTGTCATAATCAACTGGGAGGTAAAGTGTGCCAGAGAGTTCTAATCCATCTTCTCTTTTATATTTGATAACCTCTTTATGAACATTTTGGATACTAGCAAAAGGGTTTTTAAAAGAAGTAATCTGTTTTAAGTCATCCTTTTTGTAAATGTTTCTGATATAATAATTAGGATATTCACTCGGAGATTCTATTCTTACTAAAAACGTTCCTTTTTTTAGGTCAAAAGGAGAATAGATGTTTTCTAGCTTATCTGTATATTCAGATTGATAAACTCTTTTAGTTTCGTTGGTCTTCAAATTGAATTTATCAACGAATGGAAATTGACCATCTTTAGTATAACCATCACCAACCATATAGATATTATCATTTTCGATATTAATCACAGAATATCCAAACTCATTTTTTACGGTTACAATATTTCCTGGATCATTATATCTGTCTTGATAATTTCTATCATTAATGATATTGGGCTTTTGATTGGGTTTCGAAGGGTTAAAAACATAAGTTTTGGTGTTACGTGTGTTCCACCAATAATCATAGGCAACTGCAATTTCTCTATTTGTCCATTCGATATCATAAAACCGGTTAATTGTTTTTAGTATTGAAGAAGGTGTATCTTCAAAAGGTGCTTTTAGCATAAATATTTCATCTCTATGGCTTACCTCTATTTTTGGATCACCTTTATCTAAGGCTTCTGCCCAAATTAATGTAGCGGGCTGATCATTTCTCCATCTCATTGATCTTTTACCTGTTCTAACCGACATAAACCCTTTTGGTAATACTTCTGTAAGAGCAACCTTGTTTATAGTTTTAATGACTTCTCCATTACTTTTGTATAGTTTGGTTTCCTGAGGGAAACGTCTGTAAGGCACTAAATAAGAGAAGGGTTTTTGTATTTCAGTAATTATTATAAATTCACCATTTGGAGAAAACGAAAAATTACTATACATAGCTGCCGGAGCCCAATCTTTAGCGTTTCCATTTAGCGTTATTTTTTTAATTTCTGAAATAGCCAGTTGCTCGAAGTTGTATTCATCATTTGGGGTTTTTAACAAATCTTGATAGGTTCTGTTTTGCGCTTTAGTTCCCTCGCTAATTGTAATAGTTGGTCCCGTAGGCACTGCTTCCTGAGGGTTGATTAGAGGCTTTCTATTAGAAGGAAGAAACTTTACCAATAATGCAGAATTATCTCTAAACCATCTAAAAGGGCTTCCCATATTGGCATTTAAAGTAGCATCAGTAATTTTAGTTGCTTTTCCTGTAAGAACATCTAGAACCCATAATTCTACACCATCGACAGTAGTGTTAGTAAAAGCAATTTTGCTCTGATCCGGAGACCATCTGAAATTGGTTACTCTTGCATTTTTTGGCAGTCCTGTGACTTGTTTAGCTTCCTTATCAGTTGTCTTTTTTACTTTGATGTTTTTAAAATAATTAGCTCTGCTTGAGATGTTAGTTTTTGGATTAATACGTAATCCTGCAAGACGCATTTCTTTTTCGGATAATTCAGCAATAGTTTTATAACTATCTCTATACAGAAAAATCATGTTTTCTCCCTTTTCATCTATTTGGACAGATGGTGCTAAGGTGATATCTACAAGGTCTAAAATCTCTTTAGGTGGTTTCTGATAGTTGAGACTTTCTTGTGCATAGCCAATATTTGCTATGAAAAGAAGTAAAATAAGTGATTTGATGAATTTCATAATTAGAGTATTTGAATGATGTGTTTATAATAAAGCCCAGTTGGCATAATGCCCAATAGTCATAGTTTCTATATACTATGGAGGATGACAAGTTTCTAAATTATTGGTTATGAATATAAATTTTATCATTTCTTTAACTTAATGTTTAATATTTTAGAAATGAATGAGTTACTTTCTTTTAAAACGATATCTGTAGCTTCTTTGTGTGGAGTATGACCAATTTCCGGGATGATCAAAGCTGATGAATTTCCAAAAGTTTGTTTTACTATAGAGTTCACTTGATCGATAGTACCGTACTCATCCTTTTTCCCTTGGATAATTAAAGAGGGGCATAGTATTTTGGATAAATACTCTTCTATATTCCAGGATCGGTATTCGTTTGAGAGCCAAGTTTCTGTCCACATCCTAAAAACACTATCAGTTTTATCTCCGTGATATTTATATAATTTTTCTTTGAGATTAGTGTTTTTGTATAATTGTACTGCATTTTTAATGCCTTCGATGGTTTCTTTTTCCACAAAAACATGAGCTCCTTCAGTAATAATTCCCAGAATTTTGTTAGGATACAATGCTCCAGCTAATAAAGCAATTGATCCACCATCACTATGTCCGAATAGTAGTACTTGTTTTAGATCCAGGTGGTCAATTATTTTACAAAGAACTTCTGCTTCAGTTTTTAGATAAGAATTATCTCTTTTTAAACAGCTAAAAGGATCTGACTGTCCATATCCCTGACGATCATAAGCAAGTACATTGCATCCAGTTAATAAAGCAGTTTTTTTAGGAAAATCTCTCCAAAGTTCAATACAACCTAAAGAGTCGTGAAGAAAAATAATTGTTGGTTTATGTTGGTCGAATAGTTTAGGGTTTTCAGAAAGTCGAATTCGAACAGTATCAATAATTATATCCAAAATGATGATTTAGGTGAATAAAAACCTAAAAATACCCTAAAGTCGTAATAAATCTATATTTTGTGATGCTAAAATTGTAACGCTTTTCTATTTCTTGCGTCTAGCATAGGTAGATAATTAATTTAAAAACATGAAGAATACATTAGCTACAATTTCTATTGGTCTTTTACTGATAGGATGTGGATCAACAAAACAACCCAATGATTTAGCAACTAGTTTACCTATAAAAACTTCAATTGATTTAACTAAAATTACTGATGATAAAGCGCCTGTAATTATAAATCCAGGCCGATTTATAAAGGATACGGTAAGATATTATTTACCTAAAGTTGTACAGGGAACCTATGCGGTTAGTGATTTTGGTAAATATGTAGGTGATTTTAAAGCATTAGATTATCAAGGAAATGAGATCAGTACTGAAAAAATAGATACTAACACCTGGTTAATTACAAGTGCAAAACAAGTTGACAAAATCAGTTACTTGGTTAATGATACTTTTGACGTAGAAAAAGAAAATAAAGGAGAACCATTTTCTCCTTCAGGAACAAATATTCAGGAAGATAACTTTGTATTAAACCTTCACGGTTTCATAGGGTATTTTGATATTCTTAAAAATAATCAATATGCATTGGAAGTTAAGGCTCCATCATCGATGAAAAGAACATCGGCGTTGCAAAAAGCCGGATCTGAGACAAGTGAAGATGGCTCTATAACTACGGATAAATATCTTGCAGCAAGATATTTTGATATTACTGATAATCCAATGTTTTATGGAAACCTGGATGTAGAAGAGTTTCAGGTAGGAGATATCAAAATTGTATTAAGTGTATATTCTCCTAATAAAGTACATACAGCCGCAAGTATTAAGGAAACTGTTTTTAAGATGATGAAAGCTCAGAAAACATATTTGGGAGATGTTAATAGTACTCCAAGATATGATATCTATTTGTACTTAGCAGATGGAGCAGAAGATGCACCGGGTGGTTTTGGAGCTTTAGAACATCATACTTCTACCGTAGTCGTATTACCGGAACAAATGCCTAAAAATGCTCTTGATGAAGCTATGATTGATGTGGTTTCTCACGAATTTTTTCATATTGTTACCCCATTAAGCGTACATTCTGAAGACGTCCATTATTTTGATTACAATGCACCTACATTTTCTAAGCATTTATGGATGTATGAAGGTGTGACAGAATATTTTGCTAGTATTTTCCAAATTGATCAAGATTTGGTCAAAGAAGATGAGTTCTATGAAAAAATGATGGATAAAATTAAGTCTGCTAGCGGATTTGATGATACGATGAGTTTTACGGTTATGAGTGAAAACATTTTGGATGATCCTTATGCTAAAAATTATGTGAATGTATATCAAAAAGGAGCATTAATAGGAATGTGTATTGATATATTAATGAGAGAGGAAAGTCAAGGAAATCGAGGAATTTTATCGCTAATGAAGGAATTATCACTTAAATATGGAAAGAATAAACCTTTTGAAGATGATAAAATAATTGAAGAGATAACTGCAATGACATACCCTTCAGTAGGAGAGTTTTTACAAAAACATGTAGTGGGTACAACTCCAATTAATTATCAAGAATTTTTTGATAAAGTTGGTTTAGCGATCTCCTCTGAAAAAGTAGAGACTAGCTATATTCAGAATGCAGGAACACTAATTGTAGCTGGTAATCAAGAAAAAGGAACAATTTATTTTACTGATTTGGTTACCGCTAATAGTTTCTGGGCAGAAAATGGAGTGAAGCCAAATGATGAAATTGTAGAAGTTAATGGAGCTAAACTTACACTAGAGAATGCTAATATGTTGCTGGGTGCTACTTTTCAATGGAAAGAAGGTGATGATGTAGAAGTTAAACTAAATAGAGCAGGAGAAGAGGTTACTATTAAAACCAAAATAGCTAAGTCTTATACCCAAGGAAAAAAGTTAACGACAGCAAAGAACTCAAGTAAGGAACAGACAGATCTTAGGAATGCTTGGTTAAAAGGTTAGGTGTAAAAACTAAAATATATAAAAGCGGGTCTTTTTGATCCGCTTTTCTTTTTTTAGCACCTTCCAAGATCTGTTCGAAAATTATAGTTTATTAGGTGTTTTAAAACTGTTTTTATTTATAGATATGTTTAGCTCATAGCATCTAAGAAAAATTTTTAATGATTATTCTATGAAATAGTTAGTAATAAAAAAAGGTATGTTCCTCTACACCAATAATCAACAAAAACCGTTATTTATTTGTTAATTACTTTGTGCTATACCTGTTTTTATTCTGTAGTTGAAATATTATATTAGCAGGCATTCTACCCAAAATTTTATGAGCAAGGAAACCAAATATACCGAAGATAATATACGATCCCTCGATTGGAAAGAGCATATTCGTATGCGACCAGGGATGTATATTGGTAAGTTAGGCGATGGATCATCTGCAGATGACGGAATCTACATTTTATTGAAAGAGGTACTCGATAATTCTATCGATGAATATGTCATGGGTGCTGGAAAAACTATCGAAATCTCAATACAAGGAGATAAAGTAATTGTTAGAGATTATGGTCGAGGAATTCCGTTGGGGAAGGTAGTAGACGTGGTTTCTAAAATGAATACCGGAGGTAAGTATGATTCTCGTGCATTTAAGAAATCGGTAGGACTAAATGGTGTAGGTACCAAAGCAGTAAATGCATTATCTACTTATTTTCGTGTAGAATCTACTCGTGATGGCAAATCAGCTGCAGCAGAATTTGAAAAAGGGAACTTAACTAATGAAGAAACTTTAGAAGAAACTTCTCGTAGAAGGGGAACTAAAGTATCCTTCGTTCCTGATGAGACGATTTTTAAGCATTATAAATATCGTTCTGAATATGTTGCGAAAATGCTTAAGAATTATGTATATCTTAATCCCGGACTAACCATAATTTTTAATGGCGAAAAATATTTTTCAGAAAATGGATTAAAAGACTTGCTTTCTGATAATATTAAAGATGATGATCGTTTATATGATATTATTCATCTTAAAGGAGATGATATTGAAATAGCTATAACACATAGTAAAACACAGTATAGTGAGGAATACCATTCTTTTGTTAATGGTCAGCATACAACTCAGGGAGGAACACACCAAGCAGCATTTCGTGAAGCAATAGTAAAGACAGTTAGAGAATATTACGGTAAAAATTATGAAGCCAGTGATATTCGTAAATCAATTGTTTCTGCAATTAGTATTAAGGTAATGGAGCCCGTTTTTGAGAGTCAAACAAAAACTAAATTAGGTTCTACAGACATGGGAGGTGATTTACCAACCGTAAGAACATATATCAACGATTTTGTAAAAACGAAATTAGATAACTTTTTGCATAAAAATGCAACTACTGCAGAGAGTTTACAGCGTAAAATATTACAAGCCGAACGAGAACGTAAAGATTTATCCGGTATTCGTAAACTGGCTCGTGAACGTGCTAAGAAGGCTAGTTTACACAATAAGAAACTTAGAGATTGTCGTATACATCTTACCGATAGTAAGAAAGAACGTAACTTGGAAAGTACATTGTTTATAACAGAGGGTGATTCTGCAAGTGGATCAATTACCAAATCTCGTGATGTAAATACACAAGCGGTATTTAGTTTACGTGGAAAACCCTTGAATAGTTATAACATGAGTAAAAAGATTGTATATGAAAATGAAGAATTCAATCTTTTGCAAGCTGCACTGAATATTGAAGAATCTTTAGAAGATTTACGATATAACAATATAGTAATTGCTACTGATGCCGATGTGGATGGAATGCACATACGATTATTGTTGATTACATTCTTTTTGCAATTTTTTCCTGAAGTGATAAAAGAAGGTCATTTATATATCTTACAAACACCTTTATTCAGAGTTAGGAACAAAAAAGAAACTATTTATTGCTATTCTGAACAAGAAAGGCGAGATGCTATTGCAAAATTATCAGGTAAGCCTGAGATAACACGATTTAAGGGGTTAGGTGAGATTTCACCGGATGAATTTGTTCATTTTATAGGAGATGATATACGATTAGATCCAGTTATGTTAGACAAGGAGAAGTCGATAGAAGAACTGTTGTCATTTTATATGGGAAAAAATACACCACAACGACAAGAGTTTATTATTGATAACCTGAAAGTAGAATTAGATACAGTAGAGGAAGAAATATAGGGAATTAAGAGTTACGAATTTTTTAAAAAAATGCACGCTCAAGTCAAGTTTGCTTTAAAACTTTATAACTCAGCGATTTTGGAACCGATAAAATAGCCCCAGTAATTATTTATGGATTTGGAAAACGAAAACGAAGAACTACATCACGATTTAACTCCAGAAGATCACCAACCACAAGAGGTGATTACTAAGGTGACCGGTATGTATAAGGACTGGTTTTTGGATTATGCATCTTACGTAATCCTAGAGCGAGCAGTGCCTGCAATAGAGGATGGTCTAAAACCTGTGCAACGCCGTATTCTTCATTCTATGAAAGATTTGGATGATGGTAGATACAATAAGGTAGCAAATATTGTAGGACATACCATGCAGTATCACCCTCATGGAGATGCGAGTATCTCTGATGCAATGGTACAAGTGGGGCAGAAAGAATTGCTGATTGACATGCAGGGAAACTGGGGTAATATTCTTACAGGAGATAGAGCTGCAGCTTCTAGATATATTGAAGCACGTTTATCCAAATTTGCATTAGATGTTGTATATAACCCTAAAGTAACTGATTGGCAGTTATCCTATGATGGACGTAAAAAAGAACCAATTAACCTTCCGGTTAAGTTTCCTTTGTTATTGGCACAAGGAGCAGAAGGAATCGCCGTAGGGTTAAGTACTAAGATTCTTCCTCATAATTTTATAGAGTTAATTGATGCTTCAATTAAGCATCTTCAAGGAAAACGATTTACCATACTTCCTGATTTTCCTACAGCAGGAATAGCAGATTTTACGAATTACAATGATGGTAATAGAGGAGGGAAAGCTAGAGTTCGTGCTCAAATATCTCAACGAGATAAAAATACTCTTGTGATTACTGAAATTCCTTTCTCTACGACTACAACATCTTTAATTGATTCTATTCTTAAGGCTAATGATAAAGGTAAAATCAAGGTTAAAAAAATAGAGGATAATACTGCCGCAGAAGTAGAAATATTAATACATCTTCCTTCAGGAATTTCACCGGATAAAACTATTGATGCCCTATATGCATTTACGAATTGTGAAGTATCTATTTCACCTTTGGGTTGTGTAATTGAGGATAATAAACCAAATTTTATTGGAGTTTCGGAAATGTTGCGTCGTTCAACAGATAATACTGTAGAATTACTAAAGCGTGAACTCGAAATTCAGTTAGATGAGTTGCAGGAACAATGGCATTTTGCTTCGCTAGAAAGAATTTTTATCGAAAACCGTATCTATAGGGATATTGAAGAGGTAGAAACTTGGGAAGGGGTTATAGAAGCTATAGATAAAGGATTGCAACCACATATTAAGCATCTTAAGCGAGCTGTTACCGAGGAAGATATAGTGCGTTTAACCGAAATTAGGATTAAGCGAATCTCTAAATTTGATATAGATAAGGCTCAACAAAAGATTGAGGCTCTAGAAGAGGATATTGCGCAGGTAAAACACCACTTAGAAAATCTTATTGAATTTGCAATAGATTATTTTAAGCGATTGAAAACTACGTATGGTAAAGGAAAAGAGCGTAAGACTGAAATTAAGATTTTTGATGATATAGAAGCTACCAAAGTAGTAATACGTAATACAAAATTATATGTAAACCGAGAAGAGGGATTCGTGGGGACGTCTTTACGTAGAGATGAATATGTGACGGACTGTTCTGATATTGACGACATTATTTGTTTTACTGCTGATGGTAAACTGATGATTACTAAGGTAGGTTCAAAAACTTTTATTGGTAAAAATATAATTCATGTAGCGATATTTAAGAAAAAAGATAAACGTACTATATATAATATGATTTATCAGGATGGTAGAGGTGGAGCATCTTATGTAAAACGTTTTGCTGTAACTGGAGTTACTAGAGATAAGGAGTATGATTTGACGCAAGGAAAAAAATCATCAAAAATCTCTTACTTTTCAGCAAACCCTAACGGTGAAGCAGAGGTTGTTACAATACTCTTACGCCAAGCTGGAAGTATAAAGAAACTTAAGTTTGATTTAGATTTTTCGGATTTATTGATCAAAGGAAGAGGCGTAAAAGGTAATATTGTTACTAAATATAATATTAAACGTATTGAACTTAAGGAACAAGGAGTTTCTACTCTAAAACCTAGAAAAATTTGGTTTGATGATACTGTACAACGTCTTAATGTTGATGGTAGAGGAGAGTTGTTAGGTGAATTTAGAGGAGAAGATCGTTTATTGGTTATTGATCAAAAAGGGTTAGTTAAAACTATCATACCGGAAATAACATTGCATTTCAATTCTGATATGGTAGTTCTGGAAAAATGGAACCCTAAAAAACCAATTTCAGCCATTTATTGGGATGGAGAAAAAGAACGTTATTATGTAAAACGTTTTCTGATAGAAAACCCGGAACGAGAAGAAAACTTTATTTCTGAAAATCCTAAATCCTTTTTAGAAGTTGTTTCTACCGACTATAGACCTGTTGCAGAGATCGTTTTTAGTAAAATTAGAGGCAAAGATCAACGACCTAATGAAGAAATAAATTTTGAAGAATTTATTGCCATTAAAGGTATTAAGGCGTTAGGGAATCAATTGACAACGCATAAAGTGAAACAGGTTAATCTACTTGATCCTTTACCTTATGAAGAACCAGAACCAATTCCTACAGAAGAAATTGAAGTTATAGAAGAAGAAAGTGTATCTGCTACGGATAAAGTGCCTACTAAACCAATGGCTAAATCCTCAGATTCAACAGATGCTAACAAGGATTCCGAAGGAGGAGAACAGGCTAGTTTATTTTAGTGATAATATTAAAAAGAAGATATCGATGTATTATATACATAGTACATCGGTATTTTTATAGTGATTCCTCACTCATAAAAAAACCAACAGTTACGATTTCTTAACAAATTTAGTCAGAATCACAATATGTTGACCACTGACTCTACCTTCTATATGCTCAGGGTTGTCGTGTACTAAAGAGATATTTCGTACTGCAGTACCTCGTTTAGCGGTAAAATTAGCCCCTTTAACATCTAGATCTTTTATTAAAACTACAGAATCTCCTGCTTGTAAAATAGCTCCATTAGAATCTTTATGTATAAGAGTAGGATCTATTTCTTCTCCTTCTCCTGTTGCTTTTGCCCAAGCTAAAGTATCATCATCCAAATACAACATATCTAATAGGTCCTGAGGCCAGCCTTCTGCACGTAATCTGGTTAGCATACGCCAAGCTAATACCTGTACACCAGGAACTTGACTCCACATACTATCATTAAGACAACGCCAGTGGTTGATATCTGTTTTTTCTGGGTCTTCTAATTGTTCTATGCAATTTGAACACGCAATTACACTAGAATCTATGCCTACATTTGGTGATTTTGGTACTTCATATACTTTTAGATTTTCTGAAGCACTACATAGTTCACAAATTGATCCGCTACGTGCTTGTAATTCCTTTTCGGCGTTCATAGAATATTCAGTTTTATAGGATAATCACTTTGGCAAAAATGCATTAAAATTTATAATTATTGCAGCGGTAAAGAAGTTATTTTTAAATATCTGTCTATACTGACCTTTCTACAAAAGCTTTAAACTGATCAAGCCATTTTTGAGGGTGTTTTTTAGATAGATTGGGCATTAAGAAAGACATTAATTTTAGCATGAACCCTTTAAACTTGATATAATTAATATGATACTCCCATCTGGTCTCGTAAAGCTACATTTTACAGAGTTGCACATATGTTTATATTTTAGCAATGATTTTGCTCCTGGTTTTCCTGGTATTTCGCTTAGTGGTTCAAAACTAATAAACCCGTCTTGCCATTCTTTTAAGTTATCCGGATTGTCAAATAACTCGACAACTATATTGATTTGGGACATTGATATCTATACTACACTTAAATTTCATATCGGTTGGTCTTTTAGTAGTATAAATATAATAAAACGGTTATCAGGTTGATTTATAGCTTTTTTAGATTCATTTTCTTTAGGAGTTGATGTATTTCTTTTGCTACCAGATGAATACCGTTTGTATTCCAATGTGTATCATCGTAATGATATAAAAGGGTATTGGGCTTTTCTTTATTATATAATTCTAAAGTGTTAATGGCATTAATATTTTGATTCTTTAAACCTATATGTAGTTTTTTTAGATATATTGGTTGTTTTTCAAACGGGACATATTCATAATAGATTGTTTCTTTATTTGGTACAGGGAAAAATATAAATTCTATACCTTCCCGTTTACAAAAATCACGGTATTTAGTAATAATATCTACATTGTATCCAACAACTTCGTCAGTAGCTTCTATTTTAGCGTTTTTTCCTTGAAAGTAAAACATCTTGTTATTAATAGTCGATTGAATACCATTACCAGTACTATTATTAACTCTTGCTGTCGCAAAGTGCTGAAAATTTCGTTTTGAAATATGATCAATTGTAGTCGCACAACTTTGGAAAGGAGTTGTATTCTTTAGTCTAATATAATTGCTTTTTACCCATGATTCTTCCTCTTCCATCTTAGAAACATAAAGGTAAGGGAGTGCTCTCTCGATTAATCCAAATATTAAAACTTTCGGTTTTTTAATAACTCCAGCATTCAGGAGACGAGTAAATTCCAGAAAACTATATGGAGCCATATTATAAGATGACAAGCCGCTTAGCTGCGAAACTCGACTAGAAATATTTTGCTCTTGGCTTACAGAACACCCAGCTATATTAGAAGTGCCGAGAAATATTAAATCTGGAGAATCTATGACTTTTTCATTTCTGAAACCTAATTCGTCTGTCTGCCAAGTAATATTCTTTTTTAATACACTATAATCCGTATGATGTGCTAAATCACCATATTCATCCCGGATAATTTTTTTATTAGGATAAAATGGGCCGGTAAATAGATCTTTAGAACCTATTTTAAAAGCCTCCCAAGACCTATAGGTTATGTACTGTTGCGGGATCGATAATTCTATAATAGACATGAGTGCTAAAACAAATATCAAAAAGTATAAGATTTTTAGTATAAAGCGTTTCATGAATTTGATGAGTAATTAAAATTGAAAATAAATAAATTCTTGTGGAGCTCCTCCAAAAACAACAATCATAGCAATAAGTACAAAATAAAAACTCCATCGCAATATCTTTGGAGCAATTACTTGATTAATTTCTAATGCGTGCTCTTTGTTTCTACGGATCCATTCTACTATTATAAAAAAGCATAAGATTCCTATTTTTACTAACATCCTTTCCGTTAAAACATCAGGAATTGAAAATAAACTAGGTGAGAAGATGCCGTAAATATAAGCTATAGCGTCGTATATAGTTTCTGCTCTGAAGAATACCCAGGCTATAGTAGTTATAAAAAACGTTGATAAAATATTTACAAACTCTCTCATGTTAGGGAAAACTCTTCCTTCTGCTATAGCATTAGTGTTTTTTCTATTTCTATTTAGTAATAATAAAGGAAGAAAATAACAAGCATTTAGAAACCCCCAAGCTAAAAATGTCCAGTTTGCTCCATGCCAAAAACCACTTACTAAGAAAATGATAAATGTATTTCTTACTTTCATCCAGATTCCTCCTTGACTTCCGCCTAATGGAATGTATAAATAGTCTCTGAACCAGGTAGATAACGAAATATGCCATCGTCTCCAAAACTCTGCAATATCCCTGGAAAAGTATGGGAAAGAGAAGTTTTTCATCAAATTAAATCCAAATAATCGTGAGGTTCCTATAGCGATGTCTGAATACCCTGAAAAGTCTCCATAAATTTGGAATGCAAAAAATATTGCTCCTAGAAATAAAGTGCTTCCAGAGTGTATCTCATAATTGTTAAATATATCATTTGCATAAACTGCACAGTTATCGGCTATAACTATTTTCTTGAATAATCCCCAAAGTATTTGTCTTAAGCCATCAACAGCTTTGTTATAATCAAATTCTCTTTTCTTATAAAACTGAGGTAGTAAATTTGATGCTCTCTCTATTGGTCCGGCAACTAGTTGCGGGAAGAAACTTACAAATGCCAAAAAAGCAATTAAGTTTCTAGTGGGTTCTAGTTTTTTTCTATACACATCGATGGAATAGCTTAGTGTTTGGAAAGTGTAAAAGCTTATTCCTACGGGTAAAATGATATTTAATCTTGAAGCTTCAATGGGCTTGCCGAATAATGTGAATGCATCAGCAAAACTTTCGGTAAAAAAATTGAAGTATTTAAAAAATCCCAAGAATCCAAGATTAACGCAGATACTAATCCATAAAAGTAATTTCCTTTCACGCTTCTTTTCTGCCATTGATAATCCAATCCCTACAAAATAGTCGATGAACGAACTAAAAGCTATTAAAGAAAGAAAACGCCAATCCCACCAACCATAAAAAATATAACTGGCAATTAGTAACAAAGTATTCTGAATTTTCAAGTCTTTTTTAGAGACTAACCAATATAGGATAAAAACTATTGGTAAAAACTTTGCAAACTCAATGGAGTTAAATAACATTTTATTAAGATTTCTAAACCGGCAAAGGTAAAAAACTTGTTGTGTTTTAAGATATTTTTAAGATTTAATTTTTAAGTAACTACTTGCAATTTTGTGAGTAACAGTACTCCTTTATCATAAGTTTTATTGCACCATTGATATTTTGAGGTAATTTTGTTAGGTATTTGATAATCACTTAGAGAGTGGTCTTTAAAACCAAATTTTAAATAAAAATCCTTAAGGTGATTAAAAGGTAAACACCATATTTTTTTATTTTTAGAAGCTTTAGACATCAGATGAGTTACGATTTGATCGGCAACACCTAATCCACGAAATTCGTCAAAAACATAGATTCCACCTAATTCCAGGTTATCGGTATCGATTGTAGTAAGTCGACCCAATCCACAAGCATTATTGTTGATTTCTGCAATAACAATATACTCATTGTCATAGTCCGAAGCCAAGAAACCTATTTTTTTATATTTAGAGTTTACCCAATCAATTTCTTCAACTTTAACTTTCCTAATGATTATTTTTTCCACATCAGATCTTTTTAAATTTAAAGGAATCTTTGAAACTATTTTACGGTTGCAAAAAAGTGTTTACCCAAATATTATTTTCTTTTGTAAACAACTCCCGAAAATGTAGTCTGTTTTTCTTGAATTCCATGAATTCAATTCTTTTCGGGTTTAAATAAAAACCACCCCAGTTTTCAGGACGTTTGATTTCAGTATTTTCAAGTTTAGATTTTTTGGCTGCAAATGATTCTACTAAAATGTCAAGGCTTTCAATAGATTCTCCTTGATTACAGATATGGCTGACAATTTTAGAATCTCTATTTCGACTCTCGAAATATGTATTAGCCAGAGACTCTTCTATGGGATATGCGTCTCCTTGGATTCTCACTTGTCTTTCAGTTTCTGTCCACCAAAAGGTTAAAGAAGATTTTGGATTATGAAACAACTCCGCACCTTTTCTAGAGTTTAGAGGACCAGTAATAACAAACTTATGATCTACAACCTCTTTAAGAGAAACAAATCTAGAGTTAGGGTATTCATCGAACCCAATCGATGTCAGACAACAAGCAGAGGGGATTCTAAGATTACTTTTTTTAATCTCTTCTTCATACCAGTTATTAAATTGCTCAATTGGATTCATTAATAGAATTTAAGAAATCACTTTACTTTTTTTGCGTAGCTTAAAATTTAAGAATTCTACAAACAATGAAAAAGCAATAGTAAAATATAAATATCCTTTTGGAATAGCACCAACTTCACTATCAAATATTTTAAGGTGAGATAGGTGAGCAGCTTCGGCTATAAGCATAAACCCGATAAGAATTAAAAATGAAAGACCTAGGATTTGAACAGAAGGGTGCTTGTTTACAAATCGACCTACAGGAGTAGCAAATACCATCATGATTAGTACTGAGATGACTACGGCTATAATCATTATCAATAAAGCATCATTAGGATTGTCACTTAAACCACTGGTCATACCAACAGCTGTAAGAATAGAGTCAAAAGAAAAAACAACATTGATCAATGTGATCTGCACGATAGCATTGGATAGTGAAGAAGAACTTTTAGCTTGAATTTCCTTTTCTTCTTCTCCTTTTTCATCTACTTTTTCATGAATTTCATGAACACTTTTGTATAGAAGAAATATTCCGCCTCCAAACAATATCAAAGCTTGACCACTGATTCCTCCTTCTATCCAAGGTAAACTAATATGCCAAAAAGGAGCTTCCATCGCTACTAGTAATGAAATACCAAATAATAGTATGATACGCATTAACATGGCTAGTATCAAACCTATGTTAGTAGCTTTTCTTTGTTGAGTTTCTGGTAACTTACTAGATGCTAGTGAAATAAATATAATATTGTCAATTCCTAGTACAATTTCTAAAAAGGTAAGTGTTAATAAAGCTACCCAAGCATCTGCAGATGTGAAAATTTCTAACATTATTTTATTTTTTTTGCGGTTCCACGTTGTTTATTGGTTGCACCTACTAATCCGTATTCAAAAGTATAAATATCTTTATCAGTAGTTAGGATTTTAATATGAATGGCTTTTTTCTCAGCCATACTTTTAGGATGTACTTCTCTTAAGATATATTCACAGTCATTAATCCAGCGTATGGTAGCAGTGTCGCTTTTTCCCTGAAAAAAATCAATCTCTATAGAATCATTACGAATAAATGTGGTTTTTGTTAGCTCTCCATTCAATAATGTTTCAAATTCAAAAGTTCCTTTATGAAAATTAGAACAATCTCGTTCTTGTTGATAACAACTAGCTAAAAAAAGTATAGAAAAGAAAAGGAAAATAATTCGGTACATATCATAATAAAACTGATAAACGAAAATAAATCTATTTCCAGAGAATATATAACAACCACAAAAAAAGTTGTTAAGATCTTTTCGGACTATACTCGTCAAAAGTACCATCGGTATAAAAAATAAGTACACGATCAATTTTATTTTCTCCTGTAATGGATCGTTTAGTATTTTCCTGTAATGGTCCTTGTGTTTTAGAAACCTCAGTTTCTGTAATTGTTGTAGAAAATAAATCTTGCTCAGTTTGCTGAGTTGGAGGTAAGGGTTCAGAGGCAGGAGTAGTAGGTGTTGATTGAACCGTTTCTTGTGTCAGAGGTTTGTTTTCTGATTTTGGAAAAACACCTTTACCATACAGCAACCAATCTAATTCTACATCAGTATATGCATCTACGATTTTCATTACAAAATCTAAACTAGGTCGATTTCTACCTGACAAAATATGTGAAATAGAAGAACGACCAACACCCATGTAATCTGCAAAGGATGAAGCAGATACATTATAAAAATCCATTATTTTTTGAATTCTTTTCCCGAAATCCTTACTGTTTACCATTGTAAACCTTTTTAATGTTTAATATTGATTACAAAGGTAAACAAAAGTATTGAAAAAGCGTGTTTACAAATGTAACACAAAGATATTTTAGCATAAACTAAAACATTAAATAATAATACTTTAACTTCTGATTATTATATGTTTAGAAATATTTAGAATTATTTATAACTTTAACTGTTAATAACTCTAATACATTTGGAAACTTTACTAAATAGACTGTTTATAATTGTAAACAAAAGTAAAAATTTGAGTTGTTTACATTTGTAAAAATCTTGTTGTTACAGATGTAAACAACCTGTAAGTTTACATCTGTAACTATTATAGTTGTTTACTATGATTACTCGCTAAACTGTAGTAATTTCGTGGTCATATTTACTCTTATGGACATTAAAACACTTCAGGATTTTTTCTACACGTATAAGGAGAGTGCTTTATTTGGGCGCTATATTCATAGTGATCACATTAACCCTCTTTTGGATAGTTTATCTAATACACTAGACATCAAAGAAGTTGGTGTTTCAGAAAATAATCTCTCTATACAATTAATAACTCTTGGTGAAGGTTCTAAGAAACTTTTATTCTGGTCACAGATGCATGGTAACGAAAGCACAACAACCAAAGCTATTTTTGATTTCTTAAACTTCCTTACTGATACTTCTAATAAGCTCGCTGAATCTATTTTAAAAGAATGTACCTTGTATATTGTGCCTATTTTAAGTCCTGATGGAGCCAAAGCCTATACAAGGCTTAATTATAATCAGATAGATCTTAATCGAGATGCTCAGGACAGGACTCAGAAGGAAAGCAAGATTCTAAACGATCTAATTAGTAGTATTAAGCCAGATTTCGCATACAATCTTCATGGGCAACGTACGATTTTTAGTGCTGGTGAAACAAATTTCTCAGCTACAGTATCCTTTTTATCTCCTGCAGGTGATAAAGAACGTTCTGTAACATCCTGTCGTAAAAAAGCTATGGAGGTTATTGTAGAGATGAATACGATTTTGCAAAAATATATACCGAATCAGATAGGACGTTATGATGATGGCTTTAATATTAATTGTGTGGGAGATACTTTAACTAGTTTAGAGATCCCAACAATTTTATTTGAAGCTGGGCATTATCCTGATGACTATGATCGTGAGATAACCAGAGAATACATTTTTTATGCGCTGTTAGCTTCTGTTCATTATATCGCTAATCATTCTGTCACCGGAGAAGGGTATAAAGATTATTTTTTAATTCCTGAAAATGGTAAATGTTTTTATGATATCATTATCAGAGATGTGATTTTGGATAGTAAAAATGTCGATATTGCCGTTCAGTATACTGAAGAATTGTTCGAAAATAATGTGAAATTCATACCAAAAGTTGTTAAAATCGAAGATTTACGAAAATTTTATGGACATAGGGAAATTATCGGCAATAAAAGAGCGATATCTTCCGAAAACGTTAGAAATATGATAGTTCCAGACACTAAGTTGTTAAAATTCTATTTAAATTCTGAATTATTCTCAACAGAATTAACAAAAAGTTGAAATAAAATGTGCGAATACTTTATTTTTCTGCTAAATTTGCAATGTAAATAATCGGGAAAAATAATTAAAAACAACTATGGCAAAGTTTAAATTAGACGAAGTCGATCACCAGATTCTGGACATGCTAATTGAAAATACTCGTACTCCTTTTACGGATATTGCAAAGAAACTATTAATCTCTGCAGGAACTGTACATGTACGTGTCAAAAAAATGGAAGAAGCAGGAATTATTGAAGGTTCTTCGTTAACACTAGACTACAAAAAACTAGGATATTCATTTATCGCTTATGTCGGTATTTATCTACAGAATACATCACAGACTAAATTTGTATTACAACGAATTAATGAAATTCCTTATGTAACTGTGGCTCATATTACGACAGGTAAATTCAATATTTTTTGTAAAGTAAGAGCTAAAGATACAAACCATGCTAAAGACATTATCTTTAAACTAGATGATATTGATGGAGTATACAGAACAGAAACAATGATTTCTTTAGAAGAAAGTATTAATGATAAGAAACGCTTAATGCATTCTATTTTTCAAGAATTGTAAAGGGCGTCTTGTTAAAAAATATAAAAAAGCCCTTTAGGAAACCCTCAAAGGGCTTTTTTATGTAGTACTTATCACATTTATTTTCATGTATAATCTTCTTATATGTGAATTTTTTAACCACTAAACCACAATTACCACCACACCATGGCACGTAAACCAAAATTAGAACGTTTTAACGATAATGTTCTCGCCAAATACCAGATATACAATAGTATATTTATGACTTTACCTTTTGATACCATAACTAATACTGGTGTCTTATTACCGCTTTTCCAGGAAGTATGCGAAAAAGGTTATGATGCACATAAGAACCCTACGGAAATTGTAGAAGGTTTTTTTAAATTATATCAAGATAACCCCTCAGAGAAAGAACGTCACGAACTTTTATTTAGGTTTATTCAGTATATAGAGCGACAAGTTGTATTGTTTGATGCAATTGAAGACGCTGCTTTTCCTGTTGTAAACAACATGGATGGTAGGGGTACGCTAAGAAGTATTAAAGAAGAAGCTCAGGCAAAGGGACAGTTGGAAGAGTTAAAGGAGTATTTAAGACGTTTTAAAATACGCCCAACTCTAACGGCTCATCCAACTCAGTTTTATCCTGGAACAGTATTAGGAATTATTAATGATCTGGATACAGCAATACGAGAGAATGATTTAACTAAGATTAAAAAGCTATTAGCGCAACTTGGTAAAACAGCTTTCTTTAAAAAAGAAAAGCCTACGCCGTATGATGAAGCGGTAAGTTTAATATGGTATCTGGAAAATGTTTTTTATCATTCTGCAAGTGCTATTTATAATTATGTTCAGAAAAATATATTCGAAGGAGAAGATCTTGATAATGATTTAATCAACCTGGGCTTTTGGCCAGGAGGAGATAGAGATGGAAATCCTTTTGTAACCACAGAAACTACGCTAAAAGTGGCAAAAAGGCTTCGTAAAACAATTTTGATTAATTATTACAGGGATATACGAGAGTTAAAAAGAAGAATCACATTTGGTAATCTTCAGGATAAAATTACTGTTTTAGAAAATGCTCTGTATGATAATTTCTATTATGCAAAGACGGCAGAACCATTATCAGTAGAGACGTTAATGGATGGTTTGCTGGAAATAAAAGAAGAATTAGTTTCTGAGCATCAGTCATTATTTTTAGATGACTTACAGGATTTGATCAATAAAGTTAAGATTTTTGGCTTTCATTTTGGAACCTTAGATATTAGACAGGATTCTAGAATACATCATAAAGTACTTACGGATGTTGTAAATAAAACTAACGAACTAGGGTTGGAGATTTTTCCAGATAATTATCAGTCTCTTTCAGAAGCTGAACAAATTAATGTGCTTACTGAAGCTTCAGGGAAACTTGATCCATCAGTTTTTGAAGAGGATATTACAAGAGCAACTCTGGAGTCTATCTACGCTATTAAGACTATTCAGGAAAAGAATGGAGAGCGAGCTGCTAATCGATATATCATTAGTAATAACGGGAATGAGCTTAATGTGATGGAGACATTTGCCTTAATTAGGCTTTGTGATTGGGAGGTTCCTACGGTAGATGTGATTCCTCTATTCGAAACAGTACCCGACTTGAAAGTTTCTCATCAGGTAATGGAATCTTTATATAGTAATCCTGTGTATATGGAGCATCTAAAACGCCGTGGGATGAAGCAAACAATAATGTTAGGTTTCTCTGATGGAACAAAAGATGGAGGATACCTAATGGCGAATTGGGGAATCTTTAAGGCAAAAGAAGCATTAACTGAAATTTCTAGAAAATATGATGTAAAAGTGGTGTTCTTTGATGGTCGTGGAGGACCACCAGCCAGAGGAGGTGGAAATACCAATCAATTCTATGCATCACTTGGACCTACAGTAGAAGATGAAGAAATTCAGTTAACTGTTCAAGGCCAAACAATTAGCTCTAATTTCGGAACTTTGGATTCTTGTCAATATAATTTAGAACAATTATTAGGAGCAGGTGTAGAAAATGAACTGACTAGTAATGATGTAAATCGTTTTTCTGTAGAGAACAAGCAAACTATGCAAGAGCTTGCAGATATTAGTTATCAAACCTACGTGGATTTTAAAGGGCATCCTAAATTTCTTCCGTATTTAGAACATATGAGTACATTAAAGTACTACGGGAAAGCAAATATAGGTAGTCGACCTTCTAAACGAAGTAAGAGTGCAACACTTGATTTTGGTGATCTTAGAGCAATACCATTTGTAGGTAGTTGGAGTCAGCTAAAGCAAAATGTTCCTGGCTTTTATGGAGTGGGAACTGCGTTAAAGGTATATGAAGATCGAGGAGAATTTGATAAAGTTGTTGCTTTGTATAAGGAATCTGCATTTTTTAGAGCCTTAATAGGTAATAGTATGATGAGTTTGACTAAATCATTTTTTGAGCTGACATCATATATGAAGGAGGACGAGGAATACGGAGCATTTTGGGATATCATTCATGATGAATTTTTGTTGACTAAACGATTATTGCTAAAGCTTTCTGGGTATTCCGAGCTAATGCAAAATGAATTGGCAGGAAAGGCATCTATCGATGTTCGTGAAAAAATTGTACTACCATTACTTACGATACAACAGTATGCATTAAAAAAAATTCAGGATTTTCATCGTTCAGGTAATCTCGATACTAAAGAACTGGAGGTTTATGAAAAAATGGTGACTCGATCACTATTTGGTAATATTAACGCTAGTCGTAACTCAGCATAGTGTTATAAAGAACTGTTAAGAGTATTATATAATGAGGTGGAAATTGTTAAATTCCACCTCATTTGTTTTTGTACATCTCATTGTGAACAAAATCTAATTTTAAAACTATGCTCACACAACTAAAAGAAGGAGAGTTTAACCCTTATTATGGGACTTATATTTCTAAAGCACAATCTTCTAACATCATAGAAGGGCTGCAAAAAGGTAAAAAAGAGTTTGTTGATTTTGTCGCTTCTATTCCTATAGATAAATGGATTTACGCTTACGCGGAAGGGAAATGGACTATTGTAGAAGTTTTACAGCATTTAATAGATACAGAACGTATTTTTGCGTATAGGGCACTAAGGTTTGCGAGAAATGATAAAACTCCAATTTTAGGATTTGAGCAAGATGATTATGTTCCGAATTCTAATGCTAATAATTACACAAAAGAAGAGTTGATTGCGGATTTTGAAGCTGTTCGTGAAGCTTCAATCACCTTGTTTAAGAGTTTTACCGATGAAATGTTGCTTAAGATAGGTGAGGCGAGTGGTAGTCCAATGAGTACAAGAGCTGTTGGTTATATTTTGTCAGGACACCAAAAACATCATTTCCAGGTTATTGAAGAACGATATTTATAATTATGACTAAACAAGAAGTTGCTCATGATTACCTTTCTTTTCTGGAAAAAGATGAAATAGCTAAAGTTATTGGCCTGTTTACGGAGGATGGTATTGTGGTATCTCCGCTATATGGTACTCAATCTGCTAAAACTTTTTATAAACAGCTTTCCGAAGATACGGATTCTTCAAAATTAAAATTTGACGGATTGTTTTTTGAAAAAGATTCTAATAGAATTTCACTTCTTTTTGATTATCACTGGGAGCTTAAGGATGGAGAAAATGTGGATTTTAAAGTAGTAGATATTATTGAGTTGAATTCTAAAAATAAAATTGAAAAGCTTACAATTATTTATGACACTGTAGAAGCGAGAGTTTTATTAGGTAAATAAGATCAATTATAATATCTGCACAGATTCATCTTTTCTCAGCATCGAATCTAAATAATTAGAAAAATTGAAAGTGTTTAATCCGTTTTCTCCAAAAGTTTGACCTATAAAATTTCTGGTAGACCCGTCTTTTGAAACTTTATGAATATGAAAGGCCCTAGAGGATTTATAAGAAGTTCTCGATTTAAATGTGTCAAATGTATCAAAGGTGTCAATTGCAAAAACAGTAATTCCTAAGTCTTTAGCTACTTCAATGTCAAATTCTGAAACAGTTGTGATATTTTTTTTGTCCTTACGCACTGCTCTTGGGTGTCCGTGTAATTGAGCAAGAAGCATAAGTCCTTCTCCTACTCTTGGGGCGCTGTTTAAACCAACTCCGTAGGTGTTAATAATAATCTCTTTATTGGTTTTTAGAGAAGGTATCCAGTCTCTTAAGGCGTGTATTCTACCTGTATTTACATTTAAAACAATAAAAACTTGATTTTCTAAACCCTCATCCATAGTGTCATCTGCAACTTTTTGAATTTCTTTCTGTATCTGATTTTCATCAATAGAAATCACAAAGCTATTTTTGTGTAATTCAGACATCCCTTCCTTGGATTTGACCCCTCCTTTTTCTTCAATCACATAATTCCACTCTCTTATATCTATTACTCTTAGATTGTTTGTTTCGGAGCCATCTGACCCAAGTTGTTCTCCGGTAACCCGATCTATATAGATATCAGATAGCAGACCAGTAAAAGCAGAAGCTTGGAAAAAGAAAAACAAACTAATAAAAAGTAATGATATGTTTTTAATCATTGATATATGTTTAGACTTATCTAAATTTAAACAATATTTTTTAGAGTTTCAATATTTAGCTCATGACCACCTTTGTGTACTCTGAATTCGATTTTTGGTAAGATTTGTTGTACTCGTTCTTTTTCGGCTTCAACTTTAGAAATTTCAAAATAAGGATCTTTTTCTCCTAAGATGTGTGTGATTTTGGTTTTTTTGCCTAAAAATTCAAAATCTTCTTTGTGTAATTCCTTTGGGAACCCTCCGGAGATTATTACAAAAGCATCGCATTTTATTTTTCGTTTTGCAATCCATCGGCTTGCAATACTTACTCCTTGAGAATACCCTAAAACAATCAAATTCAAATTCTTAGGGATGTTTTCTGTTTCTACAATAGAATCAATATATCTTAATACGTTTTCAGTTTCGGGTTTAGTGTTCTCTTTGGTAAGCCATCCTGAGCCTACTTTTCTGTAATCTTCGCCTTTGTAATATTTTGATGGAGCTTGCGGAGCAATGATGTAATTCTCTTCTTTATCTAAACTGTCAAAAAGCCTTATGAAATAGCGGCTTAGGTATCCAATTCCGTGAAAAACCAACCATACATTCTTTGTGTTTTGATTTAGGTTGTTTAAGGTGGAATAGGTGTTTGTTGCTTGGTATGATATTGTTTTTTCTTCGGTATTCATGTAATGAAACAGTTTAATTAAGTTCGAACCAATCATTAATAATCGGCCACAAGATATCCTGATTTTTCTTTCTAAAAAAATCAAAATGCCCTATACTTTTTAGGTTGTAATCTGAAGGTTTTAGATGTTTTCTGGTAACTTCAGCATTTTCATATACTCTATTGCCTAATATATCTACGGATGTTTTTGGTGCAAAAAGATCATCTTCTATGCTTATTAAAAGCATTGGTGATTTTATCTGTTCGTAATGAGTTAGTTTTTTACTTTGTGTAAAATGCAACATAGAATCAGGGTGTAATAAATAAGTAGCCCAATCTCTGGCAGCTCTAGAGGTGATTGGATTTCCTAAGCCAAACCAAGGTGAGGGGTAGTATTTTAATATCGAAGTGGTTATGGGGACAAAAAATTTGAAATTAAGGTAAATTAAAAACTGCATTTTTGGCGTAAAGTGCTTGTAGTAACCAAATTGAGATCCTATGGTTAGGTATTTGTCATAATATTGATAAGAATCACTAAACCCAATACTATTTCCACCAAAACTATGTCCAATCATAAATTGAATGTTTTCTGGATATTTTTCTTTGATATGCTTAGAGACTTCTTTAAAGTCATTAGTCCAGGAGAAAAAACCGTATTCTTTAAGTGATTTAAGGCTTTGTGAAAGAGAGCTGCCTACCCCACGATAATCAAAAGTAAAGACGTTGCATCCTCTCTGAGTAAGATAATCGGCCATCTTAAAATAAAACTTTTGTGGTACAGCCATGGCAGGAGCAAAGACTATTGTTTTGTTGTTGGGAGTCGATGGAGTGAATTCGTGAACCGAAATAGGGTATCCATCAGAGGATTGAACAGTATAAGATTCCATTAACTAAGATTTTAAAATTGTTTTTTGTTTAAGGTGTAATTCAGTTTGATGGTCAAAAAAAGAGACTATTTTATTAAAATAATCATGTCTGGATTTTGATTTAGGAATCTGAGCATGTGCTGCATTAGAGATAATATGTAATTCTGAAGCAATAGGTATAGCTTTATTGAAGTGATATCCCGCATCATCTTTAATTAGTTCATCTTTTTCAAGATATATAAAAAGAACTTTCTGAAGACTATGAGCTTCTTTAATTCTGTCGATCATTCTTACTCTTTTCCTTAATTTGGGAGCTAATGTATTTAGAGTTTTTAAAGCAAAATTTGCGAAAGGATATTGTACCCAGAAATCATCTAATGTGTTTGCAGCGCTTTCTATAATGGCAAAGTCATATTGATGTTTTTCTGCAAAAGCAATGGTAGCCCATTGCCCACCTAACGAAATTCCTAGATAGCCCAATGCGGTATTCGGAAATATACTATTGGCAGTGCTTCCTGCGGCAATAATATCTTCATAATAATTAAAATTACCAACTTCACTTTCTCCAAAACCGTTGATGTCAAAAATAAATACATTGTATCCTTGGTTCCTTAAGATATCGGTATATCCGTTTTTCAAAAAATAAGCTTTAGCTTCTTTTCCCATAGGATGGCCTAATACTATCGTTGCTTTAGAGTGGTCTTTTTTTGATGAAGCATGCATTCCTTTTAGCAATGCACCTGATTTGCTTTTAAATGATATGGGGTTCCATTCCTTAATTTGCTCTGGTGATAAAGGGTTTTTCCAAGGTATCATGAAACGCCCAAAAAAAGGCTTTTTTGCAATTTTATAATATGTTTTCATTTATTCAAGATTATCTTTTCCATTCTGGAAACAGCATTATTAATGTATTTATGATCGTTGTAGATTCGCATCAATAAAATTCCACCTTCTAGATCCTGAACCATTTGTTCAGCTAGCGATAATGATTCTTCCTTAGAGTAATTAGGTTCTAATAAGATCTGTAATCCCGCGATGAAATCTCCAAAAAAAAGTCTGATTTCATCTTTGTAAATAGGATCTAGGTGTGCGGTTTCTAATGCTGTGTTTGCCATAATGCAACCACTGTTAGCATTTTTAAACATTTTATCCAGGAGTTCGTGAACTTTCTTAAGTTTTTGTTTAGTAGTAAGAGAATCATTTTCAATCACTTTGAATAGGTTGTGTTTGAAATAACTATTTACAGTTGCCAGCACCTCTTTAATTAACTGCTCTTTATTATTGAAGTAATAATAGAAGTGTGATTTCTGAATTTCGCAAGCTTTAGCTAATTCACTCATGCTGCTTTTGGATATACCACGTTCTCTTAGTATCGGTATCACTTTGCTTAGGACTTCTTCTTTAGATGTTTTAGTTTTAGGCATTTTATTGAACGTTCGTTAAAATAATAATTAAATATACTTAGAATTTTTGATTGCCAATGTTTATTTTTACTTAAATTTTTTTAAAGATGCATCCGAACGAAGAAGAGATATTAAAGCAATGTGCTAAAATGTGCGAAAACACATTGATGGAAACCTTAGAGATTTCCTTTTGTGAAGTAGGTGAAGACTATTTAGTAGCAAAAATGCCCGTAACCCCAAGAGTTCATCAACCTGATGGTGTTTTACATGGCGGAGCTATGGTGGCATTGGCAGAGAGTGTTGGTAGCGCAGCTTCGTTTATGTTTCTTAATGCTAAGGATTTCTATATTCGTGGAATAGAGATTTCTGCTAATCATGTAAAGAGTATCCGAGAGGGTTTCGTGTTTGCAAAAGCTGAGATAGTACACCGAGGAAAGACCACACAGCTTTGGGATATTAAGATACGAGATGAAGAGGATCGATTAATTTCTGTTGTTAAGCTAACGACTATTGCTCTTTCTAAACATAAATAGTATGAACCTAGATGATGTTTATGTTAAGGTTCAAGACCAATTAGATCAACAATTACCATTTGTTGTTTACCGAAAATCAAAAACGAATTATTTAAACTTTTTTTTTCAGAAGAATAAGACTTTACATACTGTAAAGAAATATTTAGAATCCGGTTTCGTTTTTGCTCCTTTTGATCATAATAAAGAGGCCGTTTTGATACCTTATAATGAAGATAGTTTTGTTAAAGTGAAGCTTCCTTCGTATGCGATTAAAGGTGAAACTGAAGATTTAGGTAAACATACTTTATTTGCTAAAAACCAAATAAATAAAAAGGAACACATTGATCTTGTTCAAAAAGGGGTACGTGTAATAAATTCTGGAAATTTAAAGAAAGTGGTATTGTCTCGTAAAGAAGAGGTTCCTCTTTCTGATTCGGTCAATGCTTTGGGGATATTTAAGGATCTGATTAGTCAATATCAAAATGCTTTTGTTTATTTATGGTATCATCCCCGAGTAGGAACTTGGCTGGGTGCAACTCCAGAAACTTTGTTGGAGAGTAAAGGGAACGAGATTGATACTATGGCTTTGGCAGGAACTTTACCTTATCATTCTAATGCAGATGTTGTCTGGGAAGAAAAAGAATCAGAAGAGCAAAAAATGGTTGTTGATTTTATACAAAAAGGGTTGTCATTGATATCTAACAAGATTATTTCTTCTAATACCTACACACATCGTGCTGGAACTTTACTTCATTTGAGAACTGATATAAAAGCAATTGTTGATGATAATTATAGTAGAAATTCTAAAATTAAAGAAGTAGTAGAAATTTTACATCCAACACCGGCAGTTTGTGGTCTTCCAAGAGAGGAGGCTAAGTTTTTTATTCTTAATAATGAAGGTTATGATCGTAAGTTTTATACTGGTTTTTTAGGAGAGCTTAACTTAATTAATGCTTCAGAGGTAGAGTCTAATCTGTTTGTAAACTTGCGTTGTATGGAGTTAGAAGAAAATAAAGCAATTGTCTATGTTGGCGGTGGTATTACTAAAGATTCTGTTCCTGAAAAAGAATGGAGGGAAACCGTAAGAAAAACTGAGACTATAAAAAAGGTGTTGTCTTAAATTACTTTCAAAACGTTGGCTTTATTAAGCTGATATTGTAATTTAGCATTTCGAATGAAGAAACATTTATATTCCAAAATCCCTTTAGCGCAGACCATGGTCACTTTGTGTGAAGCAAAAGGGATTAATCATATTGTTATTTCTCCAGGTTCTCGCAATGCACCACTTACCATTGGATTTACCGAAAACCCAAACTTGAAATGTTACAGCATTGTAGATGAACGTTGTGCAGCTTTTTTTGCTTTAGGTATCGCACAACAAATTAGAAAACCTGTGGCACTAGTCTGTACTTCTGGTAGTGCGTTGCTTAATTATTATCCAGCAATTTCTGAAGCTTATTATAGTGATATTCCTTTAGTAGTGCTTAGTGCAGATCGACCTATTGAACGAATCGATATTGGGGATGGTCAAACAATTCGCCAAAAAAACGTGTTTGAGAATCATATTTTGTATTCTGCTAATTTGTATTCTGAAGTTGTTACAGAAAGTAAAATTGAAGATCTTAAGGTTAGACAGAAGTTGCATGAAGCTCAAAAACATAATGAACGAGAAATTAACTTGGCTCTCAATAGAGCTATAGAACAAAAAGGTCCTGTTCATATTAATGTGCCTTTTTATGAACCTTTATACGATAGAATTGAAGAACCAACGGTTAAGCCGAGAAATATTCCGGTAGAATATCCACAGCACAGATTTTCTGAAGAATTGAAATTAGAAATGCTTCAAGAATGGAGTAATTCAAAACGAAAAATGGTGCTCATTGGTGTAAATTCACCTGGAATGGTCGATCACAAGTGGATAGAATTATTAGCAAAGGATCCTTCGGTTTTGGTATTAACAGAAACTACTTCTAATATTCATCACGAATCGCATATTAATTGTATTGATCAATTGATTTCTACTTTAAGTAAAAAGGAATTCGAGTCTCTACGACCAGATATTCTTTTAACTAATGGTGGAATGGTAGTATCTAAAAGGATTAAAGCTTTTCTAAGAAAGTACCAACCTAAATCACATTGGCATATAGACTCTAAAAAAGCATTTGATACCTATTTTTGTTTAACAGAACATATTAAATTACAGTCTAATTCTTTTTTTGAAGAGTTTTTACCAAAAGCTAAATTCGTAAAAAGTGATTATAAATCTTCTTGGCTTTATGTTAGAAATCAAAGAAGGATAGGGCATAAGGAGTATTTAGATCAAGTTTCTTTTACAGATCTCAAAGCTTTTGAAGCTGTTTTTGACACTATTCCAAGTCATCAAATGATTCAGTTAAGTAATAGCTCTACAGTGAGGTATGCACAGTTATTCTCTTTGAATCCTTCATTTCAGGTATTCTGTAATAGAGGTACCAGTGGGATAGATGGTAGTACATCTACAGCTATTGGTGCTGCATTAGTTTCAGATGTTTCTACTACTTTGATTACAGGTGATTTGAGCTTTTTTTATGATAGCAATGGTCTTTGGAATGAGTATATTCCTTCTAATTTCAAAATTATTTTAATTAATAATAGTGGAGGAGGGATTTTTAGAATTTTGCCTGGTAAAGAAGAAAGTAGTAACTTTAGTAAGTTTTTTGAAACAACTCATCAACTTAGTGCGGAACATTTATGCAAAATGTTTGGTTTTTCATATCATACCGCCCACGATTTGGAAGGAGTAGTTCAAGGAGTTCGTAAGTTGTATCAAAATAATAGCTTACCCCAATTGTTAGAAGTTTTTACCCCTAGAAAAGAAAATGATGATGCTTTAATCGGATATTTTAAGCATTTTATCTAAAATTTACATTTTAATACAATTTATTGGTGAAATACTTACTTATTATTCATCTATATTTGAAATATCAATTTAAAATTAACTAAAAACCTAAAACATTATCATCTATGAGCAAGAGAGACGAATTAATCACTAAGTACGCTGCGGATATTAAGGACAAGATCGGACAGACACCTGATATGGATCTTTTAACAAAGGTTACTATAGGTTGCGGACCTTCTATCTATAATGCAGATGCAGCTACAGTATCTGGTAGTGATCAAAGCGAATTGGATACAGTAAAGAAAAACTTTCTTATCAAAAAATTAGGGCTTTCTGATGGACCAAAACTAGACGAAGCTATTGCTTCTGTTATAGAGCAATATGGTAAATCTAACAGAAATAAATACAGAGCTGTAGTTTACTATTTATTGACAAAACATTTTGGTAAAGAATCTATCTATAACTAGTAGAGGATTTTTTATAAAAACTTAAAAGGTGTTCTTATTGGGACGCCTTTTTTCGTTTAATATAGCTCTTAGCAGAGCTAAAGAATTATCTTTGCAAAAAAATAATGGGAACATGCTTAAACTTGGAACATACAACACTTTAGAAATAGTAAAAGATAGAGATCAAGGGATTTACCTTAGTGATGAAGAGGGGAATGAAGTGTTATTGCCAAATAAGTACGTTCCTGAAGAATTTGAGATAGGAGATCAGTTAAAGGTCTTTTTGTATCTCGATAATGCAGAGCGAATAATTGCAACTACTTTAGAGCCTTTTGCTACCGCCAATACTTTTGCGTATTTAAAGTGTACCAGTACTTCAGAAATTGGGGCATTTGTAGATTGGGGGTTAGAAAAGGAGCTTTTTGTGCCTTTTAGAGAGCAGGCTTTCAAAATGAAAAAGGGGAATTGGTATTTGGTGTATGTATATGTAGATGAAGAAACCAATAGGCTGGCAGCATCTAGTAAAACAAATAGGTTTCTTGATAATTCATTGGTGTTATTATCTTCTTATGATGAAGTAGACTTAATAGCTTCTCATCCATCACCGCAAGGGTGGAATATGATTGTAAATCAAAAGCATTTGGGGTTAGTTTATGCTGATGAAATTTTTCAAAAACTCACTGTTGGGGATCAGCTTAAAGGTTTTGTGAAAAAAGTTCGCCCGGACGGAAAAATAGATTTGACTCTTCAGCGACATGGATTCAGGGGTATAGAACCTAATGCCCAACAAATATTAGATGAATTAAAGGCTAGTGGTGGATTTATTGATCTTAATGATAAATCAGACCCTGAGGATATTAAAGATGTTTTTCAACTAAGTAAAAAAAGCTTCAAAAAAGCAATAGGCTCATTATACAAGGCTCGTAAAATAATTATTGAAAAAGATGGAATACGTTTATCTGAGTAAGTAATATACTAGCTAGTTTAATCTTGCACCAGTTATTGGGCAATAAATAGCAGTATATTCACTAGCGTCTTTATAAGCTGTATTTTTTAACTCTCCACTATTTGTAGGTCGACCTGTAAAATTACCATTACTTGATATTGTAAAGGATCCTGTTTTTTCCGGAAAAATAGAAGGAAGGGCTACCTTGTATTCTGGTTGTATAAATTTGTTTTTCGGTATTTGTAGCATTGCTGGTTCAGAGCTCAATTGTCGTTTTCTTAAATCTACAGTAAAATCTAACGGAGTTAAAGTGTATTTAGAAAGTTTAATTGGGCTTTTGATGATTGATAATGAAGGTTTGTTTTCTGTATATGTGATGGAATATTTTGCTACTAAATTAACTGTGTTTTCTGATAATTTTTGCCAATCAACTTTTTTAATACGTTGTTCTTGTCCAAAAACTCCGAAGCACATGCTTCCTATAAGTAAACCTACTACAAACTTCATATGATCTTATCTTAAATGATAATCAATATATAAAAAATTATGCAAAACTACCTTTGTTTACACAAAATTAGATATAAAAAATGTAATTGATGGATGTTTATGTATTTTTCAAAACTAGCTATATAGGATATATTGTCTTATTTTTGATATCTAAACAAATCAAAGAAAAATGAGTTCAATAGATTGGAAAATCGCTAAAGAATACGAAGATATCACCTATAAAAAATGTAATGGAGTAGCAAGAATTGCATTTAACCGCCCTAATGTGCGTAATGCATTCAGACCAAAAACTACAAGTGAATTATATGATGCTTTTTATGACGCACAAGAAGATACTTCTATAGGGGTTATTCTTCTTTCTGCAGAAGGTCCTTCGACTAAAGACGGAGTATATAGTTTTTGTAGTGGAGGAGATCAGAAAGCAAGAGGTCACCAAGGGTATGTTGGAGATGATGGAATGCATAGGTTAAATATTCTAGAGGTTCAGCGATTGATTCGATTTATGCCTAAGGTGGTTATAGCTGTAGTGCCAGGATGGGCTGTAGGCGGGGGGCATAGTTTACATGTTGTTTGTGATATGACTTTGGCAAGTAAAGAGCATGCAATTTTTAAACAAACAGATGCTGATGTTACTAGTTTTGATGGAGGTTATGGGTCTGCGTATTTAGCCAAGATGGTTGGTCAGAAAAAAGCTCGAGAAATTTTCTTTTTAGGAAGAAATTATTCTGCTCAGGATGCATATGAGATGGGAATGGTAAATGCCGTAATTCCGCACGAGGAGCTGGAGGATACTGCATATCAATGGGCTCAGGAAGTTCTTGAAAAGTCTCCTACTTCTATAAAAATGCTCAAGTTTGCTATGAATCTTACGGATGATGGAATGGTCGGACAACAAGTTTTTGCTGGAGAAGCAACACGACTAGCTTATATGACAGAAGAGGCTAAAGAAGGTAGAAATGCATTTTTAGAAAAAAGGAAACCTAATTTTAAAGACGTTAAGTGGATTCCATAGATTATTTGCTTAATTTTCTAAGGGTATTTTATAGTTTTTTGACAATAAATTTTCAGTACTTAAAATGTAACATCAGTTAATTTTGGTATTGACTTTCAGATTTGATAACTTATCATCATGGATAAAGAGAAAGAAGAACTTTTATCAATACGATATCGAATAGAAAAATCTGACATAAAGCAGCAAAGCTTAGAGGATAGTATTGAGGCTATTTCGGATGAATTAGAGAAAAGTAAGAAAAATAGAAACTTGCTTATAATCGTTTTTATCACGGCATTGTTTTTAATAGCAGGAGGAATGTACTATTTGTTGAGAAAAAACGTTTTATATCCTGGTGAAGCTAGTGCTGTTAATACTTCTCGTGTAGATCAAATCCAAAAAATTAATGATTCTTTAAAAGTTGAATTGTTAAAACTAAAAACTGATATTACAAAGTATAAAACAGCTTTGATGCCTGATCAGGATTCAGTTACCTTGGCTAATGAAAAACTCAGAGATACATTACTGAATATTCAACGTGGCGAAGATGAAGAATCTAATGTAAGTTTAGAAAGACGACATTGCTATGTAAAAAGAGTGTATAGAAAAAATGATGTGGTTTTTATAGAGGCAGATTATGTTGAGTATTATGAAGGTAGAAAAGCGGTAGAGAAAGCTAAGGAGAATGGCAAAGCAGAGTATGATATTAATAATAAAGGAGATACTTTGTATTTTTTATATGACAATCATTATGTTCGAAATAGAAGTTCTAAAATAAAAATTCTGGAACTTGATGACAATGCAAGGATTAAAATTAGTAGTATTAATAAAATTTCATATAATTTTCCATTAAAAGCACTCCAAAAAGTAATAAAGGATAAGCCTATTTTAATTTTAGAAATTAAAAATGGTATTGTATATAGAATAACCGAACAGAAACTCTAGTAGTGTGTCTTTTTTGAATAACCCCAAATTTCCTCATACCCATGAAAGTTATTAAAGATGAAGACCTTTTATCATTACATTATCAGATAGAAAAGGCAGAAGTACAACAACAAAAACTAGAAGAACTTCTTAGGAAAAAATCAAAAAAACTAGAAAAGAGTAATCGTTCTGCAAAGATTTTGGGGATTACCTCTATCGGGTTATTATTGTTCACTGTATTTTTACTAATGAATTCTTTTCTTGATGATTCATTACAGGGAAATGATATTGCTGAGAATGTAAATATCACAGGGTTTCATGAGGAATTAGATTCTCTTAGAATGGAGTTAACCGAGTTGGAGCAAAATAAAGCGGATTTAGAAGTGATTAAGGATTTATACCTGTATAGAAATCTTATTAATAAGGATATTGTTTATTCCGTACAAATAAACTCTTTTAGAGGTAGTAAAGGAGATAAGGTTTCTGCGCTTTCCGATAAGTACATTAATGGAAGAGTGTACAGTGATACTTCCTTTTTTAAGTTAAGTCTTGGAGTTTTTGAAACCTTACCTGAAGCACAAGAATATCGTAAAACCTTAATGGAATCCGGTTTTAGTAAAAATATTTTCGTGATTTCTTATAAAGATGGAAAGCGAATTAAAATTGAAAACCCAAATTAGATTATCTTAATTTAGGATAACCTGTAGGATTTGCTTCGTGTATAATCTCATAAGTCTTTTCAAAAATATCTTCCACTGAAGGCTTACTAAAATAATCTCCATCCGTCCCAAACGCAGGGCGATGTGGTTGTGCACTTAATGTTTGTGGCGCACTATCCAAATGTTTATAGATATTTTGTTCGTCTATAAGTGTTTGAAGGATATAGCCTGTTGCTCCTCCAGAAACATCTTCATCAATGATTAATATTCTATTGGTTTTTGCAACACTTTTAACGATATCGTGATTTAGATCAAAAGGAATTAGCGATTGTATGTCAATCACTTCTGCATTAATACCTACAGATAATAATTCTTTTGCTGCTTGTTCTACTAGTCTTAATGTTGATCCGTAGGATACTAAAGTGATATCTGTACCTTCTTTGATCGTTTCTACAACACCTAGTGGTGTTCTGATATCAGGAAGGTTAGAAGGCATTTTTTCCTTAAGACGATATCCGTTAAGACATTCTATAACTAATGCAGGTTCATCACTATCTAATAAGGTGTTATAAAAACCTGCCGCTTTAGTCATATTTCTAGGGACTAATATGTGCATGCCTCTTAATAAGTGGATTAAGCCACCCATCTGAGATCCAGAATGCCAAATTCCCTCTAGTCTGTGTCCTCTGGTTCTTACGATAAGTGGAGCTTTTTGCTTAGCAAATGTTCTGTATCGTAAAGTGGCTAAGTCATCACTTAATCCTTGAACACAGTATAATATATAATCTAAATATTGAATTTCTGCAATTGGTCGCAAACCACGCATTGCCATACCAATTCCTTGTCCAATAATAGTGGCTTCACGGATACCTGCATCAGAGATTCTAATCTCTCCGAATTTTTCTTGTAACCCTTCCAATCCTTGATTTACATCCCCAATCTTACCGCTATCTTCGCCAAAAATCAATGTTTCGGGAATCCTGCTGAATATTTGATCAAAGTTGTCTCTAAGAATAACTCGGCCGTCTACTTCTTGACTGTCTTGATCATATATTGGTTGTACTTCTTGGATATTGGCGGCTTTAGATTCAAATTCACTATATAAATGATCACTATACTTTGGTTGAATTATACCTATATATTTGTTTATCCAATCCTGCAGTGCAGTTTTCTCAGGATAGTTTTCTTTAGTAATATAACGTAAGGTCTTTCTGGTAGCTTCAAGAATATCCTTACGAATAGGCTCTTCTTTTGCAGAAAGTGTATGAATTAAAGGAGATATGAAGTTTTTGTTAGCACTTTTATTTTCTACAGCTCTAAGAATCTCCAGAGCTTCGTTTTGTTCTGCTTTAATTTCTGACAAATATGCATTCCACGCACTGTTTTTACCTTGTCTAACCTCTTTTTTAGCACTCTTTTCTATTTTTAAAAGATCTTCTGCAGTAGCTATATTGTGCTCAATAATCCATTCCTTAAATTTCTTGTTGCAATCGTGTTCACGTTCCCAGTTTAATCTTTCTTCACTTTTATATCTTTCGTGAGATCCTGAAGTAGAATGCCCTTGAGGCTGCGTTAATTCTTTAACATGGATAATTACCGGAATATGTTGTTCTCTCGCAAGGTCTTCTGCAGTTTGGTAGGCATCTACTAATGCAGGATAATCCCAACCATTAACTTTGATGATCTCATAACCTTCATGATTTTCATCTCTTCTGAAACCTTCTAAAATTAGAGAAATATCTTCTTTAGTGGTTTGGTGTTTTGCGTGTACAGAAATTCCATACTCGTCATCCCATATACTAATCACCATTGGTACTTGTAAAACACCTCCTGCATTCACAGTTTCCCAAAATAAACCTTCACTAGTACTTGCATTACCAATGGTTCCCCAAGCAACTTCATTTCCTTTAATAGAAAAATTAGTATGGTCAGATACACTCTTTTCGTTTCTGTATACTTTTGAGGCTTGTGCTAAACCAAGTAATCTAGGCATTTGTCCTGCAGTAGGAGAGATGTCTGAACTAGAATTTTTCTGTTGTGTTAGATTTTTCCAGCTTCCATCTTCATTAAGACTATGCGTTGCAAAGTGTCCACCCATTTGTCTTCCTGCGGCAAAAGGCTCTTTCTCGATATCAGTATGTGCATACAGGCCAGCAAAAAATTGTTCTACAGTATATTTCTCTATCGCCATCATAAAGGTTTGATCGCGATAATACCCTGATCTAAAATCCCCATTACGAAAAACTCTAGCCATTGCTAGCTGTGGTAATTCTTTTCCTCCTCCAAAAATTCCGAATTTTGATTTACCGGTAAGTACTTCACGACGGCCTAGTAAACTACACTCTCTACTTAGCAAAGCTATCTTGTAATCTCTAAGTATTTGATTTTTATACTCTTCGAAAGAAATATTAGGGGTAGTAACTATTTCAGGCTGCATGTGAACGATTTTTAATGAGAGCAAATTTAGTTAAAAAACTAGCCATTTGCAAATGAAGAACTCTTAAATCCTTTAAGGATATCTTACTTAAAAAGACAATTTATTGATAAATTATCTTTTTTGGTTGGTATTTTAAGGATTGATTAACAAATATTCAATTTTTTCACATTTATTGAATATGTGGTTTAAGTAGGGTTAATACCACTCTCTAGTGAAGAGGCCTATTAGTGTTTCCGGACTTAGGGTGATAATAAATCGAATTTGCTGATCGTAATTAGGCTGAGCAATTTCCCAACCTTTATTAGAATATATAGGAAAGAAAACCTCAAAATAATCTGCAACTAAACTAAGCCTTACTCCACTGTCATAAACAAATTTAGGAGAGATGCCTTTGTTTTTAACTAAACCAACATCACCATAGGCATAAATCCAGTTCCATATATTGGTATTAGCATTAAAAGTAGTTATCCATCTGTTTGCAAAAGGATACTCTAGTTTAGATTTAAAACCTCCTTCTGCCAAAATTATTTGTTGGCTGGTTAAGCCTGTATCTTCGCTTCTTCCAAGATAATTAAAGTCAAATAGATAATCTGTGGGTCTATCTAATGCAAAGCTGAAGAAATCCTCATCTTTCTCAGTGTCATTGAATAGAAAAGTTCCTGCGAATAATCTTAGATTAAGTTGACGGTTGTTTAAAAATATCTTTCTATAATTAAAAGTGGTAGATATTTTACTAAAGTTTTTCGCAATTTGATAATCAACTAAATATGAAGTTAAATCTAAAAGGTTAAAATCTGAATAATTATATCTTACATTAAATACACTATAATCAGGAGTGCTTACAGGGTTAGCTTCATCACGATCTCTAAATACATTAACGCTTCTTAGAGAGAGTCGTTGCCTTTCATTAGATCTTAGGTCTTTTGGCCTAAAAGAAAAACTTACACTAGGAGAAAATCGTTTAAACAATAGGTCAGGAGCATAGCTAAACATATTACCACTTGCTCCAAAACGAATTTGGTATAAACCATAATCTGCTATTTGATGTCGATATGAGAAACCGGCTGAGCCTAATAACTTATTGGATTTAAAACCATAAAAAGGAGTAATTTTATAGTCAAAAGGTCTTCTAATAATAGTTTTGTTATAAAACTTAGAACCAATCGTAAAACCATCATACACATTAAATTCGAATTCAGGTATGAAAAATACCTGACTATATCTCGGATCTTCAACATCTTGTAAAAACCTGAATTGTATGGGTTTGTTAAGAATCCATTTTAGGTTTCTGTAATTATTTCTTCTGTTGACCTCAGGTATATTTTGATCATAATCCAAAACTAGTTTGTCCAGGTCTTCATTAGCGATGGTTACTTTTTTGGTCCCGGAAATGTCAGAAACCCAAGTTTTAGAGATTACATTTTTATCCCTCATTCCATAAAGAGAAACTGGCATTTTACTATTCCAACCATTCTTAATAGTGACCTCGATAGAGTCTTCACGTTTTTTTACGGATTTAATTCTAAAATCCAATTGCTCCTTTGTGGAAACATAATCTTCAAAAAACCAATCTATGCTTTTAGGAGAAAGTGAAGTAAGTATTTTTTTATATTCCTTAGAACTAGTAAGTTTTAGTAGATTTTTAGTATAAAACTCTCTCAGGCTTTCAGCTACGATATTATCATCTTCCAGGTAATCTTCTAAATATTTAAAACCTACTCCGGCTTTATAAGCATTAGCGATATTAGCATTGAATTTTACTAATTTGTCACTTGGCGTATCTAGTGGTTGATCCAGAAATAGTCTTGCCATATTTTTGTATGCAAGAAAATATTGATCATTAAACTCCAGGTCTGCCGCATGAAACCATCTGATACCTATGATTTTACTAAGATTACCAATAATTTTCATTTTTGGGTAATATTGTTCTGTATAAGCCATCATTAGATAAATATGTATGGCATCTTTTACCCATGCATCATATCTGGGGTTGAGCAACAAAGTTCGATCGAGATAATTTTCTGTAATCGTTTTTAGTTGTTTGATTTCATATTGAAAACCATCAGGAAAAGGTCTTAAGATATCTGGTAATTGGTTTAATCCGTATACTGGGTTGTTTTTATAATCACTTTCAGAAACCACAATTTTATCAAAAGGATAGGGCCCTAACCTATATTCTAGAAATTTTATGATGCGTTCTGTAGCGACAGATTTCATTTCTGGCATCAAATCATTGTCTTCTACATTACTAACAAATTCTACACCATTAGCCGGAAAAGTGTAAAAGGTTTTTTGCCTTTCTATATATAGATTAGCTTCATTTCTATCTTTACCATTAAGCCGGATAACCTTTTTATTTTCTTCTTTTGATTCTGAAATAATTTCCTGCTGAAACTCGCTAAAGATTTCGTATGCTGATGGAATAGTTAGGTTTATCTGATAATCAGCAATAGGAGCATATATATCATCCAGATTTTTGTTGCTATAAATATTCCATTTAGAATCATATACAGCGGGTAGCATATACCAGTATCGCAAACTAAAGTTTCCATTATTGTGATATCCATAGCGGGTAAACTTATCACTAGGGATTTTAACTAGATATTTTAGTTGAAATGTATAACTAGCGTCTGGTTTTAGTGGTTGTTCTAAACCAACTTTAATAATATCGGGATTTCCTTCAGGTCGGAACCAAGTAAGATTGGCAGAAGAGTTTTTATCAATTATAGATTTAATTGTGGTAGATCCTCGTTCATAATCTTTGGCATAATAGAATCTTTTGAGAAAATCTTCAGAGAAGCGTTCACCCAAAGGGGTAACTTTACTCTTAAAACTATTAGCCCAATCTAATAAATATATTTCCTGAAGTACATCATTAGATGAGTTTACATACGTAATCTCTTGGTTAATGGTAATAATTTTCGCATCAGTATCCAAAAAACCGTCAATAGAAACACTATGCTGAGAGTATACTGCACAAAAAGCTAATAAAGCAATAATGTTATGAACTATCTTTTTTGAATCCAAAATTTTACTGTAAGGTTATACACTGTTTTTTGATTAGATGCGAAAATAAGCAATAGGTAAACAAAATTATTATTAGAAATTTGGACTTAAGTTATATTCTCCATAGAATTTATCTAAAATCTTCAATACTTCAGCAGGAGTATCTACTACATGAATCAGATCTAAATCCCCTGGACTAATATTTCCGAATTTTTCTAATAATGTATTTTTAACCCAATCAATAAGTCCTCCCCAGAACTCGGTACTTACAAGTATAATAGGGAATTTGGCAATCTTTTTAGTCTGAATCAACGTCATCGCTTCGAATAACTCATCTAATGTTCCGAAACCACCAGGCATAACTACAAAACCTTGAGAATATTTCACAAACATTACTTTGCGGACAAAGAAGTAGTCAAAATCCAAGCTTTTATCACTGTCTATATAAGGGTTATCGTGCTGCTCAAAAGGTAATTCGATATTTAGTCCAACAGATGTTCCTCCTCCTAAGTGAGCTCCTTTATTACCTGCTTCCATAATACCGGGGCCACCACCGGTGATGACTCCATAGCCGTGATTTACAATTTCTTTGGCTACATCCACAGCTAGTTCATAATATTTATCATCCGTTTTAGTACGTGCTGATCCAAAAATAGAGACACAAGGTCCAATTTTACTCATCTTTTCGAATCCGTTGACAAATTCTCCCATAATTTTGAAGATTGCCCAAGAGTCATTAGTCTTTATTTCGTTCCACCCTTTGTGGTGTTGTTCTTTTCTCATAAATATATATTTAATTTAAGATGCTAATTCTTTCTTTAAAAATTTAGCAGTATAACTTTTTTTATCTTTAATAATTTCTTCCGGCGTACCTTTGGCTACGATTTCTCCACCGCCTTTTCCGCCTTCATATCCAATATCAATAATATAATCTGCCATTTTGATGACATCCATATTATGCTCTATGATCAATACCGTATTTCCTTTATCGACCAATGTGTTCAGTACTTCCATCAATACACGAATATCTTCGAAATGTAATCCGGTTGTAGGTTCATCCAGGATATAAAAAGTATTTCCGGTATCTCTTTTAGATAATTCTGTAGCTAATTTGATTCGCTGTGCTTCGCCACCGGATAGAGTTGTGGATTGCTGCCCTAAAGTTATATAACCAAGTCCAACATCTTGGATGGTTTTTAGTTTTCTTGAAATCTTTGGGATATGCTCAAAGAAATTACAGGCTTCGTTAATAGTCATTTCCAGAACATCAGAAATAGATTTTCCTTTATATCTGATCTCTAAAGTTTCTCTATTAAATCGTTTTCCCTGGCAAGTTTCGCATTCTACATAAACGTCTGGCAGGAAATTCATTTCGATAACACGTAATCCACCACCTTTACAGGTTTCGCATCTTCCACCAGCTACATTAAAACTAAAACGCCCGGGTTTATATCCACGAATCATCGCTTCAGGAGTTTTAGCAAACAAACTTCTGATTTCTGAAAATACACCCGTATATGTTGCTGGATTAGATCTTGGTGTTCGACCAATAGGGGATTGGTTGATATCTATAACTTTATCTGCGTTATCTAATCCTTTAATGCTTTTATATGGCATTGGTTTTTTTACACCATTAAAATAATGCGCATTCAGAATAGGGTAGAGTGTTTCGTTAATCAAGGTAGACTTTCCGCTCCCTGAAACTCCTGTTACCGCAATCATCTTTCCTAAAGGGATATCTAGAGAAACATTTTTTAGGTTATTTCCTGTTGCTCCTTTTAATGAGATTTTTTTACCGTTTCCTTTTCTGCGTTTAGCCGGAACTTCTATTTCTTTTTTTCCGCTTAAATAATCTGCAGTCAGAGTATCGTGTTGTTGTAGTTCTTCAGGAGTACCTTCACTTATAATTTCTCCACCGTGTTTACCGGCCAGAGGTCCTATATCTATCACATGATCAGCACGTTCGATCATATCCTTATCGTGCTCAACAACAATTACCGAGTTACCAATATCCCTAAGCTGAACCAAGGAGTTAATCAGTTTTTCATTATCTCTTTGGTGTAAACCAATACTAGGTTCATCAAGAATGTACAGCACTCCAACTAGCTGTGATCCAATCTGTGTTGCCAAACGGATTCGTTGTGCTTCCCCTCCTGATAACGATTTACTACTTCTGTTTAATGAAAGATAAGTAAGCCCGACATCTACTAAAAACTGAAGTCGCGCATTAATTTCTTTTAGGATTTCACCTGATATTTGTTTTTGCTTTTCGTTTAAATGATTTGGTAAATCTTTAAACCATGTTGCAAGTTCTACAATGTCCATTGCAGATAGTTCCGCAATATTTTTTTTATGTACCTTAAAATAAAGAGATTCTTTACGTAATCGAGAACCGTTACAATCTGGGCATTGAACGTTATCCATAAAATCTCTTGCCCAACGTCTTAATGAAGTAGAGTCATTATTATTATAAGTGTTTTCTATAAATGTGGCAACGCCTTCAAAATCAATTTTATATTCACGAGTAACTCCTAATGTCTTGCTATCAATACTAAATTTCTCTTTCCCTCCATGAAGAATGATTTCCATGGCTTCCTCCGGAATCTTTTTGATTGGATCACTTAGTTTAAAATCAAATCGTTGTGCTATTAATTCTAATTGTTTAAAAATCCAATTGTTCTTTTGTGGTCCCTGAGGTACTAAACCACCATTTTTTATTGATTTGGTATCATCGGGAATAATCTTTTTAATATTTACTTCATAAAGATTTCCGATACCATTACATTTTGGACAAGCACCCTTTGGAGAGTTAAACGAAAAGTTATTAGGCTCTGGATTGGGATATGAAATTCCGCTTGACGGGCACATTAGACTTCTACTAAAGAAACGTGCTTCTTGAGCATCTTGTTCTATCACCATTAATACATCATCACCGTGATACATAGCAGTATTAATGGTTTCCATTAGACGTTTAGAGTCTTCTTGCCCTTCAGCCGGAACTAATCTGTCAATTACAATCTCTATATCATGAGTTTTGTATCGATCTAGTTTCATACCCTTGGTGATATCTTTAATTTCACCATCGGTACGTACTTTTACAAATCCTTGTTTGGCAATTTGCTCAAAAAGCTCTCGATAATGTCCTTTTCTGGATCGAACAATAGGCGCAAGGATGTTAATTCGTTTTCCTTTAAAATCTTTTAGGATAAGATCTTTGATCTGTTCATCACTATAGCTCACCATTTTTTCACCAGTGTTATAGCTATAAGCATCACTTCCTCGAGAGAATAATAGTCTCAGGAAGTCATAAATTTCTGTGATTGTACCTACGGTACTACGTGGACTCTTGCTGGTTGTTTTTTGTTCTATGGCGATTACTGGAGAAAGCCCATCAATTTTATCCACATCCGGACGCTCTAAACCTCCTAAGAATTGACGTGCATAGGCAGAAAAAGTTTCGATATAACGTCGTTGCCCTTCAGCATAAATGGTATCAAATGCTAAAGAAGATTTACCCGAACCGGATAATCCTGTAATAACAACTAGTTTTTCGCGAGGTATGGTAACATCAATATTTTTTAGATTATGTACTCTTGCCCCTAAAACTTCAATATTTTCTTCAGATACTACCATAAAAATTTAACCAAGATTGCAAATGTAGTTATTTGATTGCTTTTAGTAAAATAGGTTTAGTTTCGTGTTTGTTAAATACGTATTATTTTTATCAGAATAATAATCGTAATGTTATGGATTCTAGTATTTAAAATGTTTTGAAGATAATTATGTTTGCAAAAATATTTGTTGAGATTAATTTTTGATTATCAATCTTATAGGGGAAAACCCTTGGAGTTAATAAGGTGAATCCCTAGTGATACTTTTCTTTCAACATATATACTCGTAGGTGTTTTGTAATCCTTTTTTTAATTGTTTTTTAAGATTTGCTTACGAAATGATCATTGTACGGATACGCTATTTGATCGCTTTTCTTTTGGCTATTAAAAAATATTTCTCTTTCCTTTTTTAGTATTGATTATCCAACATAAATCTAAAATACTTGTGTTTTTTATTAAAATAAGACCTTTTTTAACACTTTACATGAAAATTATTGGGCTATTTGAGGATATGCTTTTTTATGGTTTAGTTCTATCCGGAAGTTTGTAACTTATTGTATACAAACTCATTGAAGGTTTAACAGTTTGATAACATATTTAGCCAACAGAATATGAACTGGGAAATCTTCAAAACTAAACTTTATTACGATGAAAAACATCTTAACCATGTTGATTGCCTTTTTCTCGGTAATCAGTTATGCACAAACTCAATCTCTAAAACCAAGTCAGAGAGTCCAACAAGAAAAAGCTTTTGGAGAAACCTTTGAAAGCTTTCAGCTCTTTACCGCTGTTGATCATCAAAAAGCGGCACTGCAAGTTCCTTCAGAATTAAAAGATTATACTGTGTTTTCTTTTGATACACAGAAGCTATCTTCTTTTAAATCCAAAGTTCCAACTACCATGGAATTACAGATTCCTAATCAAAAATCTGCCATCTCTCTGGAGTTGGTCAAAGTAGACGTTACTACCGATGATTTTGAAATTAGAGAAATGCCATCAGGCAAGATTGTTCCTAGAGATGCTTCTGTATTACATTATCGGGGAATTATTAAAGGTCAACCTAATTCCCTGGCGGCAATCAGTTTTTTTGGTAATGAGATCTCTGGAATTATAAGTGCCGAGAACCAATCTAATAATATGGTGGTAGGGAAACTGAAAAACAGTGATCATCAGATTTTGTACCAAGATAAAGATATTGGACATCTGAATGATTTTGTTTGTCAGATGATTGATAACCCTAAAATAGAATATACAGAAGAACAACTACGGGACAATGGTCCAAACAAGGCTGCGGTAAAATGCCCTCGAATTTTCTTTGATATAGCAAATGATATTGTAAGGGATAAAGGGGGAGCTCAGGCTGCTACAAATTATATCGAAGCCATATTTAACCAGGTTTCTGTGTTATATGCTAATGATGATATTAGTATTCGTATGTCGGGAGCTAATGCCTGGACATCCAATGCGCCTTTTAATGGATTGAATAATTATCGTTCTTATAGAAACCAAAATAGTTTTAATGGCGATTTAGGGCATTTTGTAACCTATGATTTTTCCGGAGGTGTAGCCTGGGTTAATAGTGCGTGCTCCTCTTATAAATATGCTGTATCAGGAATCAGAAGATCCTTTAGCAATGTACCTACATATTCTTGGTCAGTAGAAGTAGTGGCACATGAATTAGGGCATAACTTAGGATCTCAGCATACACAAGCTTGTGTATGGAATGGTAATAATACCGCTATCGATGGCTGTTACCAAACAGAAGGGGGTTGTGCAAGACCAGGATTACCTTCTGGTGGAGGAACAATCATGAGTTATTGTCACCTTACTAATGTGGGAATTAATTTTAATAAAGGTTTTGGTTCACAGCCACGTAATGTAATTCGTAATGCTATTAGTTCTAAAAGTTGTTTTCAGACTTGTGATGTTGGAGGTTGCTCTAATGGAGATAATGTAAACGTAACTATTGTAAATGATACGGATTGTACCTTAAATTATTTTTTAAGTAATAGCTCCGAAGTGGTTACTATCAATGCAGGGCAAAGCCTTCAAAGAAATGCAATAGTAGGTGCTACCTGGGAGGCAAGAGATCCAAACAATGATGCTTACGATACTTTTCAGATCGTATGTAATCAAAGTACGTATACAACCGATGGATCCTGTGCCACAGGAGGTAACCCTTGTGAAGGTGTTAGCCCATGGCAGAGTGGTGTGAGTTACCCGGTTGGTGCTCTGGTAACTTATCAAGGTAACCTGTATAGAAGAACTAGTAGCGGATGGGATAATTTAGGGCCTTGTCCAACTACTGCTGATCCGTGCGAAGGCGTTAGCGAATGGCAAAGCGGAGTTAATTACCCTGTTGGATCTCTGGTAACGTATCAAGGTAACCTGTATAGAAGAACTAGCAGCGGATGGGATAATTTAGGACCTTGTGGAGCTAATATAAATGCTTTACCTTCTGATGGATCTTCTTTACCGGTAGCCATTGTAGTGTACCCTAATCCTGTAAAAGATATTCTGAACATAAAGATCAATAATGTATCTGACCTTTCTTCTAAAGTATCGATCAAAGATATTAACGGAAAAACATTAAGAACAGTGGATGTAAATTCATCTCCTGAGGGTAATGTAGAACAGATATTAGATGTAAGCAGTTTTTCTGCGGGAGTATATTTTGTTCAGATTATAAATGCTAAAAAGGTAATCACTCAAAAAATCTTTATAGAATAATTAATAGAATTACCTATGTTGGCTAGACAAGGCGGAGTTTATGACTTCGCCTTTTTTAATCTAAACTGGGCTTCGAGAACCTCAGCCCTCGGAAGACGATGCTACCGAACCCTGAGTTGTTACACTGAGCTTCCTTATTAGGCGGACAGGTGTCGAAGTGCTCTCAAAGGGTGATTACAAAATAAAATTTCTACAATTTAGACTATGTATTGCTTTTGGTCATTGAGGGTAATATAGTATCAGTAATGGTTAATATGCAGACCTATTTTGATGGTAGAAATTGGTTAAATTGTAAGTAACATGAACTCTTCAAAGAAATCTTTTTATGATCTAACTAATCAAGTATAAGGCTCTTTGGAATTAAAACTTATACCCATGAAAAACGTTTTCACACTCGTCATTACTGCGGTAATGGCGCTCACTGCTGCGTATGCTCAGCAAAATGATCCCAGCAATCTTGTAATTCAACAAAAGGCAAATGGAGTACCCTTTCAGGAGGTAAACTTATTTATAGAAACCACAGAGAAATCACAGGTTCCATTACCCAAAGCGTTATCCGAGTACACTTTATTATCCTTACAGAGTAGTCAGTTAAAATCCATGCAGACCGCTACTCCGGAAGCTATAAGTATAACCATCCCGGGGAAATTCCCAATGACCTTAGAATTGGTCAAAGTGCAGATCACTACTGATGATTTTGAAGTGGTCGAAATGCCCTCTGGCAAGAAAGTAACCAATGTTTCTGATGCCCATTATCGTGGGATTGTTAAAGGAAATAACAATTCTATGGTCGCCTTAAGTTTGTTAGACGACGAAGTGATGGGAGTGGTCAGTATTGGAGGAGAAAATGGTAATAAAGTCTTAGGAAAATTAGACAACAGTAATGAACACATCTTTTATAATGATGCGGATATTGCTGATCAAAATGACTTTTCTTGTAGCTTCAATGGTGAGATTAAAGAAGAATACACCAAAGAACAATTAGAATATGTGAGGACTCAAAAAGCCTCTGTTAAATGTCCGGGAATTTTCTTTGATGTGAGCAAAGATATAGTAGATAATAAAGGAGGCACTACGCAAGCTGCTAATTATATGACTGCACTATTTAATCAGGTTGCCGTTATGTATGCAAATGAGGATGTAACGATTAAATTGTCCGGAATGAATACTTGGACCTCTTCGCAACCCTTTGCTAATAACTTAGGGTCTTATCGAGATTATGTAAATCAAAATAGTTTTAACGGAGATTTGGCACATTTGGTCAATTATTCTTATAGCGGTGGAATCGCTTACAGACCTGGTCTTTGTGGTTCTTATAATCAAGGGATTTCTGGAATCCGTGCTAATTTTAGTAATGTACCCACTTATTCCTGGTCGGTATACGTGCTTTCTCACGAATTAGGACATAATTTTGGTTCTCATCACACACACTCATGTGTTTGGAATGGTAATAATTCAGTAATCGATGACTGCGGTAACAAATATTTAGCAGAGGATGGAGATCCAGACACAAGTCCAAGTTTTTGCTATAATTCTTCGAACGCTACGATTCCATCAGGAGGAGGTACTATTATGAGCTATTGTCATTTACAATCTACAGGGATTAATTTTAATAAAGGTTTTGGGACGCAACCGGGAAATGTAATCCGAAACACTATAGACAATGCTAATTGTATTTCTACCTGTGATGATGGCAGTTGTGGTAATGGTGATGCATTAACAGCTACCTTTAGAAACAGCACAGATTGTACCGTAGAATATTTTTGGAACAACAATGGTTCATTACAATCTTATGGGCAAGTAGCCGTAGGGCAATCAAAAAGTCAAGGTACTTTTGTAGGACATAATTGGGTAGTGAGAAAAGTAGGATCTTCATCAAACCTGGATAGTTTTAACATCACTTGCGGAAGAACTACATACACTACCAACACATCTTGCGGTGGTAGTGGTGTAGCCAATGGAGGTACTTATTTTATCCGTACAAAAAATAATAAATGCATTACCGTCTCGGAGCAATCTGCAGCAAATGGAGCCAATATCAATCAATGGCAATGTGTGAATCAGACCAATCAAAAATGGACTTTTAATGCCAAAGGTCAAGGATACTATGAAATCCGAAATTTAAATAGTAACAAATGTCTAGACATCTCCGGAGTATCTGAAGATAATGGTGCTAATGTCCATCAATGGAATTGTCATGGTAGAGATAATCAACAGTTTATAATTACTGCAGTAGGTGGTGGTAAGTTTTTAATAACAGCCAAAAATAGTGGTAGGTGTTTAGATATCGCAGGAGGTAATGCTGCTAATGGAGCCAATTTACAACAGTGGGGTTGTTATGATCAAAATGAGAATCAACATTTTACATTTGAAGCAACTACAACCAATATTGTAGAAGGAGCGATAGAAAATTTTGAATCCGCTAAGTTATTGGTGTTCCCTAATCCGACCAATACAGATCTGAATTTTAAAATACCCAAAACCTTTTTTAAGAATACAGCAAATATTAAGATATACTCGATTACTGGTAAGCTAATTATGAATCAAAGTGTCTCTGAAGATTTTGCAACTCTAAATGTAGAAAACCTTACTTCAGGAAGTTATTTTATCAAAATTACATCGGGAGATCAACAATTGATTTCACGTTTTCAGAAAAACTAGATTATTGTAACTAACATATAATTCTTTAAGATAGATCGGTAATCTTTTGTTTCATTAGATTACCGATTTTTTAATTTAAAATGTTTAGGTCTAGACCTTAATCCTGGTTTGAGATGTGGATACGCAAACATTAGGTAGGGCAGTGCTAAGCGTTGGCGTTAATGACTGAGGTGTTTGCAGTAGCAACCATACCCTTGGCGAAGGGTTACCTCTTCTTAGCGATTACCTAAACACAACCTGCGACCAATTTTGGTTGTGGGTTGTTTGTTTTCTAATTAAAAAAATGAATCAATTTAATAAGGAGTTAAACCATTTTTTAAATTTCTCTTTATCATAAGGTGTAGCGAGAATAGAATCTGCTTCAAGGTTATTTGTAAATGCGACAATATCAACACCTCTAGAATTAATTATTATGATCAGTACCACAGAGCCTTGGCCTAGATTATCTTTAAGAGCAAAAACGGTTAATTTTTCTGTGTCATTTATTAGTTTTCTTAAATAATGCTCATCATCTGAACCATCGATATATTTTTCCAGCATTTTCAAAAAATTACTTTTACTGTAACCTGATCCGTCAGAATAAAAATCATAGAACTCATAATAATTAAGCACTTCATCTGTGACATTTTCTATAGGTATATTATTAAGATCAGTACCTTTTGCTGTAGTCCAAAGGAATTGTTGCGCGGATAGCGTTTGTGTTAAAAGCGATAGATATAGAAGTAATATGAACTTAAACATGTTACTTGTTTTTAAGGTTTTGTTATTGGTTGGTAGAAAGTATTCTTTAATAACGACATAGTTTTTGTTTCTTATGATGATCACTACGAAGTTACAAACTTCGTAGAGCAGGTTTCTTCGATAACTGGAATAGAGTCAACAATATATAGAATATTTTCTCCTTGATTTTGACAAAACCCAATTGAAGTTATAAAACTTATAATCGTAATCGTTATTATTTTTCTCATTCGTTTTTTTAGCTGTCTAGTCCTGAAAAATGGCTACAGTTTAAAATTAGTTTTTATGCCAATAATTTATATACCATATTCGGTATTTTATGGGTTAAAGATAAGTGTAATCTTATTTCGTTGAACAGTTTAATTGCATTTTTGGCTGCTCCTTTTGCGTGTTGTACATTTATAAAAGTCTATCGAGGTAAAACTCATCTTTTAATATTACCTTAAATCAGCTATTATCGCTCATTTTTTAGGTTTTATTGAGTTTTAGTGTTTTGTTCATTTGATTGGAAATTGGCTTTATTCTTTAAAAACTGGTTTTACATAATCTATCAATGTAGTTCTACCTAGCATAAATCTAAAAATTAGATTCATTATAATTCCATTACAATCTTCAACTTGCACAGGTTCATTTAACTTAAACATAACTGGTTGTTCTTTTCCTCCATGTATTGCAATATTATCAGCATAAAAATATCTTCTTGGCGAATCGAGAATTGGATTTAGTCTACCTTTGAGCCCGTTGATATGACAAGTACTAATACAAATAATAGAGCCTATATTTTCTATAGTTTTTAATGTTATTTTTAAATCCTCGGATGTGTCAAATTGTTCTAAAACTGCTGACGAATATTCAGGATGTGCTACTAAAACTGAATACAGTCTTCTTGTTGTAATATTAAAGCTAACTTTTCCCTCATTGTTGGTTGTTCCATTTAATGTGGTTCCGTTATCAGCAATTAAACAAACTTGCGCTCCTTGGATTGGATAATCATCTGATATCACGGTTAAGTCTACATTTTTGGGATCTATTTTTGGTATGGTAACAATTGTTGATAAGGCACTTCTTAAATTTTCACTTGGTATCGTTCCACCACTATAAATTAATTTTTTTTCAATAATGAAGACAAATTCTTCCGGTGTTTTATCTTGAAGGCTAATATATCCAGTTGTTGGCAAAACTCCAGCTATTTCAGTGTCATCAAATTTAGCTGGAAGAACATACTCCGAACTTTCTTGAAAAGCTCTTGCTTGCATTGATTGCCTTTCGTGATTAGTCCATAATTTCTTACTATAATCTTTGGAAATGAACATTATCGTATATCTTGCTTGGTTCATATAAACATCAGAGAGATAGTCATATAGGTTTTTTCCCCATAAATTTGCTTCTTCGAATTTATCATAAAATGTTGATATTCCTTTTTGATTTAAAATATTTGCAACTTGATCTACGTATTCTCTTTGTTCTCCTGCAAAAGAAAGTGCAATATCAAAATTTGTTTTTCTCATTATGTATAAAGTTTTTTAGCTTTTTGCCTACGCTAAATATATGAATCGGAGCAAGGCAAAAATACTTGGACCAATAGATTTATCTGCTTGTTTTTGTTTTGTATTAAACTTATAAAAATTTAACGCCATTGCAAAAGTCAATGACCTTTCAATTGGTACCAAACTTTGCTCTGATTTCGTATATAATGTTAGCGTTATTTTACTTCCAATTAAAAATTATATTAAATACAATTCCAATTATCCATAATAGATTAATCATATTTTCGATTCCCAACCAGAATTTAAATTTCCTTTTCTTATTCGTGAAATTATTCCAGTTTATAATTTTGTTATTAGAATTTGATTTGTTTTTTATGTTGAAATATCTTGTAGATATAACTGGAATTGCAATTAAATAATATCCAATTAACATAATTGTATTTGTGAGATTTATGTTCAGCCAGTAAGTGCTAATTATAAATAAAATAAGTATCACTAAAGATGTGGCTACAAATTTTATATAAAGGTTTATTCCTCTATTAAATTCTTCTTCGGTAACCTGAGTTTCTTTGGTTCTCAGTTGGTTAATGCTTGATTGGGTCTTTGCCATTATAGATTTGTATTAACACTAACATCAAAATACGCGCAACAGTACACATATATACTATTTATAATTAATACAGTCACTTTTTCGCAACTATATATACTTTCTTAATATTCTTCACACTAAACTGCACTAACCACAAAACATTCTCTTGTGGAAAACCACAATGGTTATAGTATAAATACAAATATGAGATACCACTACAAGAATGTGTAGTGATCGATTGGGTGTTGTTTACGTTGTCAAAGTAGGTTTGACGACCTTACTTTTGGGGATGTGAATATAGGGAATTTTCCTCAGAAAACATTGTGCTTATGAAATCAGCCATATACTGTACACTAAATATTCTTTATTCGAGTAGTTTTAATGCTGTTTTCTGTATTTATATTTAAACTATTCTTTTGCCAAAACCTTATATCTAAGGGCTCTGTTTGTTATGTCATGAAAAACTATTTTCAGGCAACCTATTTCTTTTCATCATTAGCCAGACACTAAGTGAAAGCTCGGCTATAGCCATGGTTGACATTATAATTGCGTTAAGTGTTTCAGATAGATGAAAATCTATAAAGAATACTACATAGGTAAACGACGCAACTATCAATAATACTCCAAGGCTTTTCGGGATGTATTTAGCCTTAAAAGCCGAATACCCAAGTATGAGTATATGTAAGGCAAAAAATATGTATCCCATAAGTTTTAAGGATGCATACCCATACACATCAATAATCTGAAATGCCAGACCAAAGAGTGCTATTATCAACGTAAAAGCATATAACAACCTGAGAATTGCCGTTAGCAACGCGAGATCCTTATTTGCGGGCTTAAGAACTACATAAAGTGCAAGACCAATTATAGAATCCAAAACAAGTACGAGTAGATAACCAATAACAGCAAACACAAAAAGTCTCGCATTAGTTTCAATATCCCTGGCCAAAACTGCTGTATCTCCTGGTACTACAAAATTTGCTAAAAGAAAATCATCAACCAAGGTTACAATAAAAATCGAGGTTATAAAAGCAACTCCTACCACCATTGCTGCTTTGCTGGTCGATACGTTAGTGATGAAATTTTTCATTTTGTTTTCTTGGCTATTGGTAAATTAAAATGATCTAATCTTTTGAATACTCCTACCACAATTTAGAATACCATATAGGTAACACTAGCTGTTTTTGTTATCACATTCGTAACAAAATTTTTCCTCCGGTCATTTGGCTGGTATAATCGCGTATGGCTTCTTTCACATCTTGTAGCGGATAGATTTTTCTGATGTCGCTTTTGAGATGGTTTGGTATTTGTTTCTGTGCACGTTTCCACAACAGCATCATTTTTCCTATATTTTGTTTGCTAATCCATGGACCCAGCCAGAAACTGTCAATCTTCTTGTTTTCAAATATTAAAAGATCAGGGCTCGCTTGAATAGCTTGACGGGAGAGTGCACTAAACACTATAACCTTGCTATCTGTAGGCATAGCTTTTAATAGCTGATTGGTTAATTGACCTGCTACCGCATCAAATGCTATACGGCTATTAGCTTGATGACATGCGTCATGTAATTGTTGGTCGAATCCTGCTTCAGTACTGTTCAAAACAATATCAGCCCCCTGAGCCTTGAGAAGATCAACTTGTGCATCCCTGCGAACAACATTTATTATTTGAATTCCTTCGCTTCGCCCCAATCTGTTAACCATTTGACCAAGTGAACTTGCCGCAGCGGTCAATAAAATAGCTTTATGCCCTCCTTTTTTCGAAATATCTATAAAAGCACTGGCGGTGAGCGGGTTGATTAATGACATTGCTCCTTGCTCTAAACTCAATGATTTGTTCAAAGACAATACACCACCTTTGACACTTTTAACGACATACTCCGACCAAACACCTCCACCTATTCCCCAACCACTACAGGATACTTTTTTACCAAGAAAATAGCCTGCCATAACTCCTGGTCCAGCAGCAACAACTTCTCCAGAACCTTCTCCACCTGGAACAATCGGAGTTGGGTTTTTTAAGCCATAATAACCCACTAGAGTTGCCAAATCTGAGGGATTTATTGGTGCGAAGGCAACTTTGACCAAAACCTCGTTCTTTCCCGGTGTTGGTATGGGACGTTGCTCAATACTTAGTGCATCAACACCAGAATAAGAATTCAAAACGGCGACTTTCATAGTATCAGGAATCCTTGCTTTTCTCATCATAATTCAATTTTGTAAAGTGTACAATTGGACAAGTATAAAGCCAATTACCATCAACTTTTATATGCGGTCATTGGCTTTTTTATTTATGCAGAACTAAACCATAGGCCCCAATATAATGGCTTCATCACCAATATCGCTAAGCTCACAACTTTTAGAAAAACTGCTGTTATTCAGTTCTACCTGAAAGCTTATGGTATCCTCCTGTGGTTCAGAAACAACAGGAAGCCAGCGATACGGTAAATCCAGCTCGGTTTCTTTTGGATTTGTGAGGTTAAGAATTGCGTACTGTCCCTTTTGATGCTGAAATCCGGTAGGTTTTTCAAAACTTAATTCGATCTTTTTCTCATCGATTCTTTTATGATCTATAAGCTCAACAACTCTGTCATCGACATATTTGACCTCATCGCATGCTGACCATATTTTATCCTGATTCATTTGCAAAGCAACCAAAAAACCTCCTTGAATTGAACCTTCAAAACCACCTCCTGGAAAAGCCCATGCCGATGCAAAGTACAGGTTAGGAATCAAGAAATTGTTTCTAAATCGCTTACGTGCTATTTGGTCTTTAGTTTGGGCATAACCATAAACAGATCCAGTTGGATTAGAGGTATAGCGTTTAATGGTTTTGGATGTAGACACTTCGTAGTATTCGATACTATTTCGGATTCCTGGATACTGCTTTTCTAATCGTTGCAACAAGACTTGCGCTATTTCTTCTTTTTTTACCTTGTAGTCTTCTTTATTTAAATTTTCCCAATCTTCAATATAATCCACAGCACAAATTACACCTTCAGACTTATGAGGTGGTGCCAGTTGGGAATCTACTTTGCCATAGTCTACAAAAATAAATCTGCGTTTAGACCAATCTCCATGGTGGTTATTTTTAATATCTTTTAAGGTAGTTACACCATCTCCTTGAAAAACATTTGAGTAGTATTTTACACCAAACTTTTTTACATCCGTATTAAAACCGAGATATATACATAATAGTGAACATGAATTGATTTTTGAACTGATTTTTTGTTGCAGCTGAGTGGAATAAGGATCATCTAGCATCGACGGTACTGTGGGAATGGCACAATTAGCTACAACATTATCGCATAAAATAGTAGTAGGTTTTGAATTCTCATTAAAACTATCACGGAAAGTAACTCCAGTCGCTTTACCATTCTTGGTAATGATTTTCTCTACTCTTTTACCTAAAAGAACACTGCCACCATTTTTTTCTATGTAGGAGGCCAGGTAACTAGAAAGCTGTTGTGAACCGCCTTTTATAAAGTGACCACCATTTTCAATAAAGCCAGAAAAGGGTGTGCCAAAGTAAAACATTGATAGTGTATAAGGATCATCTCCCCAATAAGCAAGATGTGCTACTAGATCTAGTTTTGCATTTTCATTGGTAATGTACTTATCCAACCAAGACCCAACGGTATGTTTAGTTGCCTCTACAAGATTAGGGTAAAGCAACGGCATCAGCGGATAAATTAGCTTTTGTTTTAAAGGTGAACGAGGTTGTTTCGTGGCTTCCTTTCGCACTCCTGCAATCAACTTGATAAAACGTTTGATACCTTTTTCGTCTTCAGGATATTTATTGATTAATGCTTTCGTAGCTGCATCATATCCATGTGGCATCACAAAATCTTCCTTATCAGAAACTACTCCATAGAACTCAGGTACTTGCTCGAATTGAACATTTTTGTCCACTTCAAGCATTTTGAAAATTTGTGTAATCGATCCGTTTTCAGTCAGGCCGCTCATTTCGTGCAGCCCTACTTCTACAATGAAATCTCCTCGCTTAAATGTGGTTGCACACCCACCAGGTTTGTGGTGTTGCTCTATTAAAAGGACTTTCTTTCCAAATTTTGAGAGTGTGGCTGCGGCTGTCAATCCGGCTAAGCCGCCTCCGATAACAACAGTATTATATTTCATTTTTGTGTGTTTTGAATAGTGAGGGTAATGTATTCTTGGCATTAATTTTTAATTATGTGCTTTTTAGATTGAGTTATTTTCATTCTCTGTAAGCTAAAAAGGGATCATTGAACGGCACGCAATATGTAAAATAGTTATTGCTTTTATTGATTTAGAATTAAAGATCTATACACTAAATCTACTATCTATCAACTATTTAAAAAATGATATAAATCACAAAACACTTTTTAAAATCTTTATTCCTAAATGGGCGTGCATGGTGGTAAATAGCATTGATCAGTCAGTTCTTTATAGAAAACCATAATGCTAATAAAGCGTAAGAAATTATTACAAGAATATATGCTAATCGATTGGATTTTGTATACGCTATCAAAGCAGGTGTGATGACCTTACTTTCTGGTACATATACCTTCAATATCCTAATCCTGAATATAAGGAGGTTTTCTCAATCGTGTAATACTAGATATTAGATTTTATAGTATATCATTTGGCTTAAACCAGCATACTTTTATATTTTAGCTTAAAAACATAAATCAATGATATTAGGAATAGGCTCCAGAATTAAACACCCAACACATGGATTAGGTGTAGTGACCAATGTAACCGCAAAAATGTATTGGGTAACCTTTATAGAAAACGGATTAGAAACCATTGATGTAGATGAGGATTTTGAGGTCATCGATGGAGTAGAGGATGAGGTAGATACGGTGAGTTTTTATGAGGTGGAAAGAACACTAAGAGAACTGCTAAAGCGGTATAGCGATATCTCAGAAATTGTACCTATCGCAGATAAATGGAAAGGTGGTAAACTCATCTTAGAACCAGGAGATACGAATCTAGCATCTAAAGAAATCCCGATTGATACCTTCTTTCATAAAATAGTGATGGTTCGTGATCGTATCCGAGTGATGGAACAAAAGATCAATAGTTCTAAAACGATAGATGATCAGGATAAAGTAGATCTACAACAATATATTACACGTATGTATGGGAGTTTAACGACTTTTAATGTGCTGTTCAAGAATAAATCTCAACAATTCACAGGAAGTAGCAAAAAGTAAATGACTCCATATCCACTCATCAAAAAGATTGGATTAATCGCAGGACCTATCTTGTTCTTGCTGTTGATCAACCTTCCGGTTGTATTAGTTTCTGAAATTGCCGATAAAGTACTTTCGGTTGCAGTGTGGATGATTGTATGGTGGATTACCGAGGCGGTTTCTATATCTGTGACTGCTTTGATTCCGTTGATCTTGTTTCCGCTGGTTGGTGTTTTAGATTTGAAAACGGTTTCCCAAAGCTATGGTAGCCCCATAGTTTTCCTGTTTTTTGGAGGGTTTGTCATGGCATTAGCCCTAGAAAAAGTAAATCTGCATAAACGTATTGCTTTATCTATTATAAAAATTACAGGAACAAGCCCTGATCGAGTCATTCTCGGGTTTATGATTGCCACAGCTTTTATGAGTATGTGGATTAGTAATACAGCCTGTACCGTGGTGATGTTGCCCATTGCTTTATCCGTGATACAACTATTGGTGGATGATGAGGATGGTTTTACTAAGAATGATCGCAATTTTGCATTAAGTATTATGTTGGGTATTGCTTTTTCTGCCAATGTAGGGGGAGTAGCAACTATTATCGGAACACCGCCAAACTCTGTATTGGTTGGTTTTTTGGAAAACGAATATCAGATCGAGATTTCATTCCTGAACTGGATGTTGCTGGCCTTGCCTTTTTCTGTCTTAATGATTGGTATTGTTTATGCTGTGATCGTAAAATGGATTTACCCGAATCGGATCGGTAATTTTTCGGCATCCAAAGATCTGATAGATCAAGAGCTAAAAAAGCTTGGTAAAATAAAACGTACAGAGCGCAGAGTGCTTACTATTTTTTGTGCAGTGATATTCTTATGGATTTCCAGAACTACGATTAATAGTTTCTTTCCAGGGCTTAAGTTATCGGATACCGGTATTAGTATGATGGGAGCCTTTGCTTTGTTTGTAATTCCGTTTAAATTGAGCAAAGGAGAGTTTACCTTGATTTGGAAAGATACTCAAAAACTCCCTTGGGGAATCCTTATTCTCTTTGGTGGAGGATTAGGACTGGCAAGTGGTTTGTCTCACGCAGGTTTGATAGAATTGGTAGCCAATACCATTGCCGAGAATAAAGGCCTAAGCTTACTGGTAGTGACACTATTACTGATCGTTTTTATGCTTTTTATGACAGAATTGATGAGTAATGTAGCCTTGGTCGCCATTTTTGTTCCTGTAGTTGCAGGAATTGCAATAGGGTTGGATATACCCATGCTGCACCTGTTAATTCCAGTTACGATGGCAGCCAGTTGCGCGTTTATGCTACCGATGGCAACACCGCCCAATGCGATTGTATTTGCCAGTGGGTATGTAAAAGTATCCGAAATGGTAAAAGCAGGATTCATCCTTAATGTTATTTCGGTAGTACTACTGGTCTTGTTGTTTAAGTTTTACGTGTCTTTGTTGTTTTGATGTATATTATTTAGTACTGCCTACTGAATACTGGCTACTGCCGTACTTAATACTCATCTATTCATTCCACGCCCTAAGATTAGAAATAGGGATTCCAAAACCTAGTAGTTTATGTTCCGGGGCTAAATAAGCACCACTTTCTGTAGTGGTCCAGCCTTCCCAGGTAGCTTCTATACCACCGATAGGAATAATTGACACCCACATTTGATAACTTGTAGGGAGGTAGTTCTGATCAACTTTCCATAGATATGAATCCCCCGGAGTGGTTCCTCCCGAGCTATAGGTAACTAATAACCCTTTAGAACCATCTTCTAATGTAACTAGTTTACGAGTAACTCCAGGATCAAATAATTTGTGTGGAGCCACTATCCAAAAAGAATCATTATTGAAGTTAGCCAGTGCGTTTTCTATTATTGTATTGTCCTCTGTACTTACAGTCATTGCTCCATTTTCATAAATAGAACTTTTATATGGATTATTTAAATCTAATTTGACCATAACCTCTCCAATAGTAACCTCAACCACGTTAGATTTTCGATTCCAGAGATAGTGATTTTTATTTCTAAACGTCCATTGTAGGTAATCTGTTTCCATATATTTATCGTGCTGAACGGCTTCCTGAATCTTTAAGGCAAATTGATCAGCTTCAGCACCTGATTGGCCTTCAGGAAGTTTTTCGTTTAATGAAAAATATAAAGTTGCTAGGGCGATAATAATCAAAGCAATAATGCTAAGAACTAATATTTTTAAGATTTTGAAGAGTTTCTTTTTCAAAGCAGTTGAGTTTTGTGTGAATTTAGAATTCTAAATGTATGAAAATATTAGGAACACCTTAAAGCGAAGCATAATATTCGAAAGATTTCATGATCAATGCATCAGAAACTGTACAGTTATATTTTGCCTCACCAATAGTATTTAGTAATACGAAGTATATATTACCTTTTTCATTCTTTTTATCGTGGATCAATAAATCTGTTATGGATTGATAATCTTCAGGAGCAATATCTACTTTAGGGAATGTTGCAAGAATAACTTCACTGATGTCCTCTAATTCCTCAGTGGTCAAAGAAAGGGTTTCTACAGAAAGATAAGCTTCCATTATCATACCGATGGCTATAGCCTCGCCATGTAATAAAGTTGGTTTCTCAGGATGCGTTAAATAGAAAGACTCGATAGCATGTCCCAGAGTATGCCCAAAATTGAGATATTTTCTTATGTTTTGTTCCGTAGGGTCTTCAAAAACAATATTGTTTTTAATCACCACAGAATCATAAATCATCTGATCCAAATCTTCAAGCTCTAGCTTAGAAAGATCCCTGATCTTTTCCCAGTATTCACGATCTTGGATTAATCCATGCTTAAGCATTTCTGCAAAACCGCTACACATCTGATTTACCGGTAGCGTTGCTAAGTACGCTGAGTCAATCAAAACCATTTCGGATTCGCTGATGATCCCAACCATATTTTTAAGGTTACCAAGGTCTACGCCTGTTTTTCCTCCAACAGATGCATCTACCATAGCTAATAGCGTAGTAGGAACATTAATATAATTGATCCCTCGTTTAAAAGTACATGCTATAAACCCACCAAGATCGGTTACCACTCCGCCTCCGAGGTTGATCATCAAACTTTTTCGGTCAGCGCCCAACTCAGACAAAACATTCCAGATACCCCTACACGTTTCTATGTTTTTATGAATTTCACCAGGTTCGATTTCGATCACTTCAATATCATATTCCCCTTCGATTTTACTCATAAATAGCGATAAGCAGTTTTCGTGAGTATTACTATCAACAAGGATGAATATTTTGGAGTGGTTGGTTTCTGATAAATAAGTGTTTAGTTGTGAGTAACATTCTTCATTAAAATACACAACAGAATCTTTCGAAACAATAGGCTTCATATAACGTGGATTAACATCGGCGAAATTAAGCAGAATTTGCAATAAAATAAACTCGCAAGTTCTATATTTGCAGATATCCTAAAATAATCGCTTAGGAAACATATAAATTATCAATATTTTATTAATTCATCTTCAGAGCTGAAGAATTCTAAAAAATTACCTTTGATGAGTCAAAATAACTTGTTTGAAAATACACAAAATGCTTTTGCCTTAAAAAGTGATTCTGAGCTGGAAAGAGCTTATTTTTTATTCAAAATGATTTCTAATGAACCCTTGGTACGAATCGGTACTGCGGTTACAAACTTTGCGATCAAGGCGCATTTGCCAGTGCAGGGGTTAATCAGAGCTACTGTATTTGATCATTTTTGTGGAGGAGTAAGTGAAGAAGATTGTATGCCTGTGGTGGATAAAATGTTTACCAAAGGTGTTTGCTCTGTTCTGGACTATTCTGTAGAAGGTAAGGAAGAGGAAGCTCAATTTGATGCTGTATTACAAAAAACTCTGGAACTTCTGGAATTCGCAGATGAGAAGGATGCAATGCCTTTTGGAGTATTTAAACCTACTGGATTCGGACGATTTTTAATTTGGCAAAAGAAAACAGAAGGTACTCCGCTAACAACTGAGGAAGAAGCAGAATGGCAACGTATTGAAGAACGTTTTGATATTGTATGTAAAAAAGCCTATGATTGTGATGTGGCAGTACTAATTGATGGAGAAGAAAGCTGGATGCAGGATGCAGCAGATGAATTAGTATCCAAAATGATGCGGAAGTATAATAAAGAAAAGGCTATTGTGTATAATACATTACAATTATACAGGCATGACCGTTTAGAATATTTAAATAAACTCCACGAAGAGGCTAAGGTGTATGATTTTAAAATAGGAGTAAAGATCGTTCGTGGTGCTTATATGGAAAAAGAGAATGACCGTGCAGAGGAAAAAGGATATCCTACACCAATTTGTAAAGATAAAGCACATACCGATCAGAATTTTAATGATACGATGAGGTATACGCTAGAACATCTAGATGATATTTCGGTTTTTATTGGAACACACAATGAAGAAAGTAGTTATTTAGCCATGGATATAATGTCTGAGCTAAATATTGATAAGAATGATTCTAGAGTATGGTTTGGGCAATTGTATGGTATGAGTGATCATATTAGTTTTAATATAGCCAATGAAGGGTATAATGTTGCTAAATATCTACCATTTGGTCCTGTACGAGATGTGATGCCATATTTGATCCGTCGAGCGGAAGAAAATACCTCGGTAGCTGGACAAACCAGCAGAGAATTGAATTTGTTATCTAAAGAAAAGAAGCGCAGGAAATTATAAATGAATCTTAATCAAGTCACAGTCCCATCATTAGATGTTTCAACATCTATTACTTTTTATAAGAAACTAGGTTTACGATTAATCGTAGAAGCTCTGCCTCATTATGCTCGGTTCGAATGTGTGGAAGGTGATGCTACTTTTTCTATTCATCAAGTCGAAGAATTGCCTGATGGTGATGGTGTTTATGTGTATTTTGAAACTGAAAACTTAGATATAGAAGTAAATCGTTTGATGGCTGAAGGCATTCAGTTCGAATTGCTACCCACTGATCAAAGTTGGTTATGGAGAGAAGCCCGACTCAAAGATCCTGATGGAAATCTAATCATTTTGTACTTTGCCGGGGATAACAGAAAGAATCCACCTTGGAGGATTAACTAAAAAATAATCATGCAACTAACTATCGATAAAACTTTTGAAAATCAAAACTTCTCAGATCAGAAACTACCATCCAGAGAATATGATAATTGCACTTTTGTTAATTGTGACTTCTCGAGTACAGATATGTCTGTCGTTACTTTTCTAGAATGTAGATTTGATAATTGTAAATTTAGCTCGGTGATGATGAAGGAAACTTCTTTTCAGGAGGTAGTTTTTGTAGAATGTAAGATGCTTGGACTAGATTTTAGTACATGCAATGACTTTATGTTTTCTGTAGAATTTGGTAAATGTAATCTGGACCTTGCTTCTTTTTATGGTTTTGTTTTAAAAAACACGGTATTCAATAACTGTAATCTTAAAGAAGCTGATTTTACAGAAACTGATCTTACAGGTTCTGTATTTCATAATTGTAATCTATCGAATGCAGTATTTAAGAATACCATTGCAGAAAGAGTAGATTTTAGAACTGCAGAAAACTTTACGATTGATCCTGAAAATAATAGACTAAAAAAAGCTAAATTTAGTACATCAGGATTATCAGGTTTGCTTGAAAAATATGACTTGATAGTAAAATAAATTTTTCTTCCTTAATAGTTTATCGGGTATACGGTAAACTCAATTCATTATCAGCTTTTTTCTTAAGAATTGCTTTATAGCAGGTGATAGATGTTATCTATTTCACTATAATTTTATACATCCTATCAATTTTTTATCTACGAAAAATTACTTTTAAATTTAAAGAATGGTAATAAAATGATTTATTAACTCTTAAAACACACAAATGAAAAAACCACTCTTAACAACCTTAACCTGCCTGATACTTCTATTAACTGGATGTAATCAAAAAGAAACTAACGGAGATGTAGCCGAAAAAGGAAAATGCCCTTTCGGATTCTCCTCAGAAGGCCCATCTGGAGGACTCAATGTAAGTAATGATAGTAAAACCAATAGAGATTGGTGGCCTAATCAATTGGACTTAAGTGTACTCCGGCAACATTCATTTAAATCCAACCCTATGGATGAAGGTTTTAGCTACACAAAAAAGTTTAATAGCTTGGATTATGATGCTCTAAAAAAAGACTTAACTGCCTTAATGACTGATTCACAAGATTGGTGGCCGGCAGATTATGGCCATTATGGAGGGTTATTTATTCGTATGGCTTGGCACAGTGCAGGAACATATAGAACTGGAGATGGTCGCGGAGGATCAAGGGAAGGTCAACAGCGTTTCGCACCACTTAACAGCTGGCCTGATAATGGAAATCTAGATAAGGCTAGAAGACTCTTGTGGCCAATCAAACAAAAATATGGTAGCAAGATTTCTTGGGCAGATCTAATGATATTAGCCGGAAACGTAGCTTTCGAATCTATGGGTTTTAAAACTATTGGTTTTGCCGGTGGTAGAGAAGATGTTTGGGAACCTGCTAGTAATGTATACTGGGGTCCGGAATCTAAAATGCTGGATGATGAACGCTATACAGGTGATCGTGAACTAGAAAAACCTTTGGCGGCCGTTCAGATGGGTCTTATATATGTTAATCCAGAAGGCCCCAATGGTAATCCTGATCCAGTTTTGGCTGCAAAGGATATACGAGAGACTTTTGGACGTATGGGAATGAATGACGAAGAAACAGTAGCACTTATTGCTGGAGGACATACTTTGGGTAAAACACATGGTGCCGCACCCGGATCTCATTTAGGTGATTCACCGGAAGCCGCTAGTATAGAAGAACAAGGATTTGGTTGGAAAAGTGATTATAAGACAGGAAAAGGAAAAGATGCTATTACCTCTGGTTTAGAAGTGATCTGGACAGCAACACCAACTCGATGGAATAATACATTTTTTGCCAATTTATTTAATAATGAATGGGAATTAACAAAAAGTCCTGGTGGAGCTCATCAATGGCAAGCCAAAGATTCTGAGGAAATATTTCCAGATGCTTTTGATTCAGAAAAAAGACACAAACCAACTATGTTGACTACAGACCTTTCACTACGATTTGACCCTGCTTATGAAAAGATTTCGAGAAGATTTCTCGAAAACCCTGAAGAATTTAATACTGCTTTTGCTCGTGCTTGGTTTAAGCTAACACATAGAGATATGGGGCCTCGGACTACATATATTGGTCCAGAAATTCCAAAAGAAGAATTTATCTGGCAAGATCCAATTCCGGCAGTTGATCATGAATTAGTAAATACCAATGATATTGATGATTTAAAATCAAGTATACTAAATTCTAATCTCACTATCAGTGAATTGGTGTCTACAGCTTGGGCTTCTGCATCTACCTTCCGGGATTCTGATAGGAGAGGTGGTGCCAATGGAGCTCGTATTCGATTAAGCCCTCAGAGAAACTGGGCGGTTAATAATCCCAAACAATTAGGTAAAGTATTGACAACTCTGGATAAAATCCAAAGCGATTTTAATGCTAAAGGTAAAAAGGTTTCTATGGCTGATCTGATTGTCTTAGGTGGTGCTGCGGCTATAGAGGAAGCAGCTAAAAAAGCGGGCTATTCTATTAAAGTTCCCTTTACTCCGGGACGAATGGATGCTTTACAAGAGCAAACTGATGAAAAAAGTATGGAAGTACTAGAACCGATGGCTGATGGGTTTAGAAATTATTTAAAAACAAAATATACATTAACCACAGAAGAATTGCTAATTGATAAGGCTCAATTGTTAACCCTTACAGTTCCTGAAATGACTGTTCTCGTTGGAGGGATGCGTGTTTTAAATGCGAATCATGATAATTCCAGACACGGTGTTTTTACCAAAAGCCCCGGAACTTTGACCAATGACTTCTTTGTCAATTTATTGGATATGAGTACCGATTGGAAAGCAGTTTCTGATGCAAAAGAAAAATATGAAGGAAGAGACAGAAAAACAAATGAACTGAAATGGACAGCAACGCGTGCAGATCTTATTTTTGGTTCTCACTCTGAGTTAAGAGCATTATCAGAGGTTTATGCTAGTAACGATGCAAAAGAAAAATTTGTAAAAGACTTTGTAGCAGCTTGGAACAAGGTAATGACACTAGATCGATTTGACCTAAAATAATCTATTTCATTATATAAAAAATGATATTGCAGACCCACTTAGTTGCCATAACTAAGTGGGTCTTTTTAATATGAAAGACAAATATTTAGATCTTTCTTTTGGGTTTCAATTAGTTTTTAGATAGTAATTGATCAAGATACCTTGCTAGCGCACATAGCATCCCATGTGGTCCAAAATTTTGCATTAGCTCCACCGGGTAGTCCTTTTTCATTTGCAACTATCCCTACCATAGAAGCACAATTAGAATTACAACCAATTTTATTGGTACTAGGAGCTTGTGCAGGAATATCTATCTGTCTAGGAGGATTAGTAGAATAATCAGTCTCTGTTATTTTGATATCGAATGTACCAGAAAGGTTTGGTGTCTTTATTTGTTTGGTTGGGTTTTCTGAAGTAATAGAGTCACTCCAATTTCCTTGAGATAAAGTTACTGACCAGCCTTTAACTACTTTGGCAGTATCATTTTGCGGTGAAAGATAAACCCAAAATTGAGCCCCACCACCTAATTTTAATTCACTATTTGCATTTGCAAGTCCAGACATTTTTATATGTTTTAATATTAATTTCTTACTCTTTTTTATATTGGATTTTCAGATTCCTCCTGTGTGTAAAATGGATTACTGTAATTAGGATTAATACCTTATTAATTTAATTGGTTAGACGTTAATCCCTAAAAGATAAATTATCCAGCTTTTGATTTTATATAATCATCAACTTGATCGTGCGGTACTTCTTTGACATCGATAGGAAAATCACCATTAGAACCGGAAATAACAATTTTAGATTTGTACTCTCCCGGAAATGAACCATTGACTTTATAAGGTGTTGTACCTTTACCTAATGGGCCTGTCCAACCCATTGCATCTATTTTTAATCCTCCAACAAAATGAGGGTCACGAACTAGGCTGAAACCATACGAGTAATTAGGCGCATCGCCTTCTACATTTATAATAAAGATTCCGGGTGTTCTTAATCCTGTCCATAAATAGGTTGCAGTCGTTTTTGCCGGATCTACCGGCTCTTTTGAATAAAATCCCATAACATTTTTATTTATTTCCTACTCTTTTTATATAGGCTTTTCGGATTTCGCCGTTTACAATCAAAAAACTGGAGTAGCTACTATTTCAAATGTTTTGTTTTTGATATAGCTCAAATTTCGAAAAGTATGGAGATTTAAAATAGCGTATTTACACCTGTTTTTATTGATTTTTTTTAAATTAACATACTAGTATTAAATTGTTTGTAATTACTTTTTAAGGGAAATAATATGTTAAAATTGGATTGCTAAAAACTTGTGTTACTATCTGAAAATCAACTAGATTTGTAATACGTATACATATTATACATAATTCCCAGTAGTATAAATCGAATTAAAAAAAACTAGGATGAATCTCATTACGCAGTTAAGAAAAAAGAAGGTTATATTTCTTTTGATTATAACTTTGCTGTTACTTTTTCTGTATTCACTAGTTGTATGGGATATTCCTGTTGATGAGTTGAAATTGAAATATGCTAATCAAACATCAAAGTTTATAAACATAAACGGAATGGATGTACATTATCGTGATGAAGGCCAAGGAATACCTATAGTTTTGATACATGGCACCGGAGCATCTTTGCACACCTGGAATCATTGGGCAGATGGATTAACCAAAAACTATCGAGTGATACGAATGGATTTACCTGCATTTGGTTTAACAGGACCTAATCCAAGTAGTAAGTATAGTATAAAAGCATATACTGATTTTGTGAATGAATTTCTTTCTCAACTTCAGGTAGATAGTTGTTATATGGTTGGAAACTCACTAGGAGGTCATATCGCATGGAATTTTGTGGCGGATTATCCGGATAAAGTTAAAAAGCTTATTCTTATCGATGCAAGTGGTTACCCTTCTTCATCTGAGAAAAAAACGCCTTGGGTTTTTAAATTAGCCAGAACTCCGGTTATTAATTCTGTAGTTAGGTATATAACTCCTAAATCAATGGTTCGAAAAAACTTGGAACAAGTATATTTTGATGACCAAAAAATTACGGATGAGCTCGTGGATAGATATTATGATCTAATGCTTAGAGAGGGTAATCGTCAGGCTTTTATAGATAGGATAAAAACTCAACATAATAGCAATGTAGAGAAATTAAAAAAAGTAAATGCTGAAACTTTAGTTTTATGGGGGGCAGATGATCTGTGGATTCCACTACAGCAGGGGCAAGGTTTAGTTAATGAGTTACCAAACGCAGAATTGGTAATTCTTGAAAATACCGGGCATGTACCGATGGAAGAAAGTCCGGATGAAAGTTTATTTGAAGTGATTAAGTTTTTAGCGAGATAGGAATGGATTGTGATATTCTTTACTTTTTTTTGACTGACTTCATTGCCTTTATCATTAAATCAATGAATCTATAAATCTCATCTTCGTTCAAAGCAGCAAACCCTATCCTAATTCCATTGTGGTTAGAGTTATCATTATCATACCTTCGCCATTCCGGGTTTAACATTAGGTTGTGTTTATGAGCTTCAGAGATTACATCATCCCAATTGTATTGTTTGTGAAGTTGCACCCAAACAGCCATTCCTCCTTTGGGGATTTCAAAATCAAAACAATCTCCTAGTCTTTCTTTTAGAAGTTTACAAAACAGATCACGACGGGATTTGTAGATTTTTAAAACCTTGTTGCAATGCCTTTGTATATCACCAGCAGTAATCATATTGGCAAGAGTTTGTTCTAAGATTGTATCTCCTTGCCTGTCAATAATACGGCGAAGTCTTGCGGCTTCGTCTACAAAATCTTTTGGAGCAATTAAATATCCAATTCTCATTGCTGGGGCAATAATTTTAGTAAATCCACCAATATAGATCACATTTCCATTGGTATCATTACTAGCAAGAGGTAAGATAGGGGCATTGTTATAATGAAAATCATAATCATAGTCATCTTCTACAATAGCAAACTTATACTGCTGTGCTAAACCCAATAGATGCATTCGTCGTTCAGCAGAGAGCGTTACCGTAGTGGGATGATGATGATGCGATGTAACATAAACGGCTGTTATGTCTTTGGTTTTACAAAGCTTTTCAATAGCCATTGTATCTAATCCTTGAGGATCAACAGGGACTTGTTCAATAATTCCTTCAGCTTCTTCAAAAGTGTTGTCAGCTGTCATATAGTTGGTATTACCAACAATGATTCGTTTTTTTGGATTAAGTAGTAATTGACTAACAAGATAAATTCCCATTTGACTTCCTCTGGTAATCAAAATATTATCTTCGTTTATGTGTAAGCCTCTCGTTTGATTAAGGTATATTACCAGTGCTTTTCTAAGTTCTAGATTTCCATAAATTGAATCATATGTCAGGAGTTTTTTGTGATGTGCTTTTTTAGTAATATTTCTATAAGTTCTTGCGATTTCATCAATTGGAGCTAATCGAATATCAGGAACACCATCATCGATTTTTAATACTTCGGTATTAGGTAATAATATTGGTGAGCGATATAGATGAAGTCGATTAATAAATTCAAAACCACTTTTGTTGTTGTATTTATTTTTGGGTGAGTTTTCAATAATTTTTTTAGGATGAATGATGGGCAAGGTGCTCGTTACAAAACTTCCTTTTGCCGGTATTGCTTCAATCCATCCTTGGGAAATAAGTTCATCATACGCCGAAATCACAGTTTTACGATGGATATTCAAATCGTTTGCAAGTTTTCTAGAGCCAGGCAATTTAATAGATGGCGGTAGTTTTCCGGATTTAATAAAACTAATGATTTGATCACATACCTGAAGATATAGGTTACGACTGGAGTTACGATCTAAGTTGATATTATTTTTAAAAGGAAACATAACTGGACTACTAAGTATATAAAAACTGGATTGATATAATACCCCATAAAACTAGTAGTTTTGGTTGTATTAAAAAATTAAAAGATGTCAAAATATCCAGTTTCTACACTAAACAAAGTGGTTCGAGGACCAAAACGAGCAAATTATGATATAGATGCGATTAATAAAATTTTAGATGATGCCTTTTTATGTCATGTGGGTTATGTTTGGGAAGGGAAAGCTATTGTAATCCCTACAGCTTATGCAAGAAAAGAGGATAAAATTTATATTCACGGTTCCCTCAAAAACCGTATGATGCTTAGTTTGCTAGAAGCTGGTGAAGCTAGTATCTCTGTTACTCATCTAGATGGTTTAGTATTAGCAAGATCTGCATTTCATCATTCTGCAAACTATCGATCGGTAAATGTTTTTGGTAAAGTAAAAAAGATAGAAGAACCAGAAGAAAAAATGGAAGCATTAGCCTGTATTCTTAACCATATGGTCCCAGGGCATTGGGATAATGTTCGACAACCCAATGATAAGGAATTTAACGCTACTTTAGTCTTAGAAATTAAGATTGAAACAGCTTCGGCAAAGGTTAGGGCAGAAGGAGTAAAGGATGAACCGGACGATCATAACTTACCAATATGGGCAGGGGTAGTACCTATTAAACAAGTAGCTTATAATGCGGTGTCAAATGATGATTTATCAGAAAATGTCAAGGTACCAGAAGCTGTGTTGGATTATGTTAAGAAGAATAAACAATAAATTTTAAGCGAAACAAATTATGTTAGAAATGCGCCCGAGCTGCGAAAACTGTAATAAACCATTGCCTAATCAAAGTGATGAAGCTATGATTTGTACTTTTGAGTGTACATTTTGTAAGGATTGTGTAGATAATATATTGTATAATGTTTGCCCTAATTGTGGGGGTGGTTTTGAAAAAAGACCTACCAGACCTTTTGGAACATTAGAGAAGTATCCCTTAAGTGATAAAACAGTATATAAGCCTGTTGATAAGAATAAGTTTGAGAAATTATTACAGGAATTTAAAGATATTGATCCAAGAAAAAGATAGTTGAATGATAAGTTTAAGTCGAGCTAAAATTGAAGATGCAGAAAATATATCTTATTTGGGAGCAACTACATTTGATCAATCCTTTGGCTATCTGTTTAGGGATCGAGAGGATATTGAAGGGTATTTGAGAAAAACATTTTCTTTGGAAAAAATCACTCAAAGTATTCAAAAATCACATAATATATATTGGTTAGTTAAAGAGGATGATAGTCCCATAGGTTATGCTAAATTGCAATTAGATTCTCCATCCGATTTTATTAAAAATGATAAAACTTGTAAGCTACAGAAGTTATATATGTTAAAAGGAACTTCTTCAAAGGGTATAGGAAGTAGACTTCAGCAATTGATTTTTGACAAAGCTATAGAGGAAGGTCAAGAATATCTATGGTTGTCTGCATTAAAGCAAAATGAAAGAGCAATTGCATTTTATAAGCGTAATGATTATCTAATAGTAGGAGAGCATCCTTATAGTATAGGAAAAGAAGATTTTGAATTTTGGGTTATGGGTAGAAAATTGATTTGATTATTTGATAATTTCTAAAGTATTTACTTTTGCAATAGAATCACAATTTTTGATTATTAAGCCAATATTCTGCTTTTTAATTTCTCCTTCAATAAAATAAATTTTACAAGAATCTAACTTCGTATTACTTTTAGAGAAATCCACACTTCCTTTTAAAAGCATATGAGAAATATCAGCAGTATCAATCTGATATTGCTGCATGTTTGTTAATGCTTGCTCAGAAAAAACTCTTTCTTTGATTCGTATGTTTTTAAGTACTCTGGCGGTTGGGCTATAATCACAGGAAGTTTTTTTGCCTCCTAAAAAAAAGAATAATAAAATAAGTCCGATGGCAAACCCACCAAGGTAATAGAACAAACGTTGCGCTAGTTTCATGTACTATAAATTTGGAGTCAAAAGTAATGAAAGTTTTTAATAGTTAGTGAGCCATTGAGAGGTGAGTATGTTCGCAAAGCTCACTTTTAAGTATTCTTTTGTCATTCCAGGCTTGACCTGGAATCCATTACCAGAATTACACGGTTGAATCGGTGGAATTCCTGCCTTCACAGGAATGACAAAATAATATTATATTGTCATCTCTTGTTTGATCCAGAACCCAAAAAAACATTTGCATTCTAGTTCACAAGTCACTTTGCTACTTAGATTCTTAGCGTTTTTGATACTTAGTACCTTTTACAAAATCAATAAATTAATATCTCGATAAGAAAGATCAAACCAATCTGCTATAGGTTTGCTGGTAAGGATTCCGTGATAGAAGTATAACCCATTTTTCAATCCTCTATCAAATCGCACAGCATTTTCAATTCCACCTTCATCACCAATCTGCAATAAATAAGGTGTAAATATATTACTAATGGATAATGATGATGTCCTGGCATATCGAGATGGAATATTAGGAACACAGTAGTGCAGGACTCCGTGTTTTTCAAATGTAGGGTGATCGTGTGTAGTTACTTCACTAGTTTCAAAACACCCACCCATATCAATACTTACATCAATCACTACAGCTCCGGATTTCATGCGTTCTACCATAGTTTCTGTAACAATAATAGGAGCACGGTTTTTACCACGTACGGCTCCAATCACTACATCACACCTACGTAAGGCTTTTAATAAATTTTTGGGCTGTATGGTGGAAGTATATAATGGTCGACCTACATTGGTCTGAATACATCGTAATTTTGTAATTGAATTATCAAACACCTTAACATTAGCACCAAGCCCTATAGCAGAACGTGCGGCAAATTCGCCAACAGTTCCTGCTCCAAGAATTACCACTTCTACCGGCGGCACACCACTAATATTACCCATCATTAGTCCAGAACCATTAGTAGTCACACTACTCATAAGTTCTGATGCGATAAGTACAGAAGCTGTACCTGCTATCTCGCTTAGTGCTCTAACTGCAGGATACGCTCCGTCTGCATCACGAATAAATTCGAATCCAAGCGCAGTAATTCTTTTTTTTGCAAGATTCTGGAAATAATCCTTAGATTGGGTTTTGAGTTGTAATGCCGAGATTAGGACAGTTTGCGGATTGATATGTTCTAACTCCTCCAGTGATGGTGGTTCTACTTTAAGAATAATCGGACAACCAAATACTTTTGTTTTGTCATTAGTAATTTCTGCACCCGCCTCACTATAATCACGATCAGAAAAACTAGCTCCGATTCCGGCATTGGCTTCTAATAAAACACGATGCCCATGTGCTGTTAGTGCTGCAACAGCATCTGGAGTTAGGCAAACACGTTTTTCCTGATAACTGGTTTCTTTGGGGATTCCAATAAATAGCTTACCTTTTTTACGAGCTACTTCAATCATTTCTTCTTGTGGTAGTAACTGTTCTTTAGTAAAAGGTGATGTAGGTGTATTCATTTGTGCGAAATTCAATACTCAAAGTACGAATAAAAATGAATAGTATGCAAATGTTGTTTGGTTTTAGATAAGAGGTATTAAGATATAATTTGTTTTTTTAATATATAATCTATCATATCCAGTTTTTTCAGGATTTTTTTCTAAACTTTCTTAGTTCCGAAAGATCAATTCCATGTATTTGGTCAAATATTTTTGTTCTTATGATGTGTAGTACTATTAAAATAACACCAATAAATGGTATTAAAAGATATATATCTCGATAATCAATAATCTCAGAATCTTCAATAATTATAGAAGATAATTGAAATGTGTATAGTGCAATAGGAATAAGAATTACAAGATACCACCAATGTTTACAGGTGAAAAACCAGATTAAAAAAAGTAATAAAGGAATTAATTTTCCAAGTACAACCCAGACAAAAACATTAACACTTTCATAATATTTGCTCTTATAAATAAAAAAAGAATTTTCCCAAATTACAGAATCTGGGAATAATTCATTAATGTAAAATAAAAAAGGAATTGTAGATATAAGTAAAATAATTATACTAGCTACTCTTAGGTTTTTTAATTTTACTTGCTTTGATTGCTCCTTTGGCGAAAGGGTTTTGTGCGTTAGTTTTGTCATTTTGTGTGCGAGGAGTGTGAATTTCGTTACTGTTTTTTTGTCCGTCATTATCCATTTGGGTAATAGAATAATAACTACTTAAAAAAAACAGGGTAAAGATGATTGTTGTGATTTTCATTGTTCTAGGGTTTTAATTAGTTGATCCATAAACTTATAAGAAAAAACAACTACTAACCGATTCAAAAAAACAGTAATTTTGCAAGCTCTAAGCTCAAGTTTTTACTATTTAGAAATGGTATTTATGAATTTTTAAATGTGATAAAACACCTAATTAACCGATTAAAATACTCTTTATATTGCTTGATAAAAATAAATAAGATTTTATGTAAGAAAATGAATGGTGTTGTTAAATTTTTGTAAAACCGTAGCTTTTAACACTTTTTACCTCAAAAATAATACTCGTTTACCGTTATTTATTACTTTTATTTCAACTTTTTGAGCATTAAGAGGTAATAAATTGGCAACTTTTTCTGGCCATTCTATAAAAATCCAAGCATCAGTATCAAGATATTCTTCAAAACCTATTTGAAAAGCTTCCTCTTCATCCTGAATTCTATAGAAGTCAAAATGATAAATAATTTTATCAACACTATGATATTCGTTGACTAACGCATAAGTTGGGCTGGAAATAGCATCAGTAACTCCTAATTGTTTACTAATTTCTTTTATTAAGGTAGTTTTTCCAGCTCCCATTTCGGCATCAAAAAGAAGAATATTGCTTTTAGTATTTTTAATAACTTGATTAGCAACTACTGAAAGATCATCCAGGGTATATTCAATCGTCATTAGGTATATTAATTGTTGATGGTTTTAGTTTTATACTATGATATCATAAATATGAAGAATAAACTAAAACCATCAAATAAAACTATCTTGGATTTAATACAATAAAAGGGATTACCATTTCTTCTAAAGATACACCGCCATGTTGATAAGTGTTTCTGTAATAACTTACATAATGATTATAATTATTAGGGTAAGCAAAGAAATAATCTCCTTTGGCAAAAATAAAGGAACTACTCATATTAATTGAAGGAAGATGTATTGTCTTTGGATCCGTAGCTGCTAAAACCTCTTTGTTTTCATACGTAAGGCTTTTACCAGTTTTATAACGCAAGTTTAAACTGGTGTTTTTATCACCAATAACCTTAGAAGGATTTTTTACATTTATAGTTCCGTGATCAGTGGTAATTAAGAGTTTGAAACCAAGCTGTTGGGCTTGTTGAATCATATCTAGCAAAGGAGAGTTTTTAAACCAGCTTTGTGTAAGAGATCGATATGACTTGTCATTAGAAGCTAATTCTTTGATGACTTCCATTTCGGTCTTACTATGTGATAACATATCCACAAAATTGTATACAACTACAGTAAGGTCATTATCTTTTAATCCCTTAAAGTTAGCTGCTAGTGTTTTTCCGGATCTTTCGTTAGTGATTTTGTAGTACTCATGCTTTATGTTTAAGCCTAATCGCTGTAATTGTGCAGTAAGGAACTCATTTTCATTCATGTTTTTACCGCCTTCATCAGTGTCATCTAACCATAAGTCAGGATGTCTTTTCTTCATTTCAGAGGGCATTAAACCAGAGAAAATTGCATTACGTGCATATTGAGTGGCGGTAGGAAGGATACTATAATATGAAGTTTCGTATTCTTTTTTATAGTAATTATTTACTGCCGGTTCAAAAGCTTTCCACTGATCATATCTTAGATTGTCGATTACTACAAATAGTGTAGGTTGATCTTTGCTAATTTCTGGTAACACTTTTTCTTTAAATAATGTGTGAGACATTATTGGGGCATCAGAATTACCACCAAACCATGTTGGATAGTTTTTATCAATAAATTTGCAGAATTGGGAATTAGCTTCAACTTTTTGTGATTCCAAAATCTCAAACATACCTGTATCCTCAATATCTTCTAATTGTATTTCCCAATAAATAAGTCTTTGATATAAATCTGCCCACTCTTCAAAAGAATTTACCATAGCCATATCCATTGCTATTTTTCTAAATTCTTGTTGATAGTTAGAAGTAGTTTTTTCTGAAACCAATCTAGAGTTATCCAGATTTTTCTTTAGACTTAATAATATTTGGTTTGGATTAACAGGTTTAATGAGGTAATCGGCAATTTTACTGCCAATTGCTTCTTCCATAATATATTCTTCTTCACTTTTGGTAATCATTACCACTGGTAGACTATCTTTTTTTTCCTTAATCTCTGATAAAGTCTCTATTCCTGATAACCCAGGCATGTTTTCGTCTAAAAAAACAATATCAAAATTATCTTCATCCAATACTTCCAGAGCTTCGGTACCACTTTGACATTTGGTTACATCATAATTTTTCTGTTCAAGAAATAATATATGCGGTTTTAATAAATCAATTTCATCATCCACCCACAGTATTTTTATATTGCTCATGTATTTTAATTTTTGCTATTATTAATCTAAAAGACGTAATTATTTTCTGTTTATGTCAAAAAATAACTTGTATTCATATTGAAATGCAAGTTATGAACTGCATATATGTATATTTGTTTTTGTAAAAGTAAAATAAACTTGAAAAAAAGAAATAAACTTAAAATATTAAACGACCCAATTTACGGTTTTATTACGATACCAAACGAACTAATTTTTGATCTCATAGAACATAGATATTTTCAAAGATTACGAAGAATATCACAGATGGGACTTTCATACTTAGTATATCCAGGAGCACATCATACACGTTTTCATCATGCACTAGGCTGCATGTATCTTATGCAAAACACTGTGCGAGTCCTTCGTTTTAAAGGAGTTAATATATCTGATGAGGAAGAAAATGCATTATATATCGCTATTTTATTACATGATATTGGTCACGGACCTTTCTCTCATGCTATGGAACATAGTATAGTGAATGAAGTGAATCATGAATCGATTTCTCTTATGTTTATGGAGAAAATTAATAAAGAATTTAACGGTAGTTTAACGCTTGCTATTCAAATATTCAAAGGAGAGTACCACCGTAATTTTTTGCATCAGTTGATTTCGGGTCAGTTGGATATGGATCGTTTAGACTATCTGAAACGAGATAGTTTTTATACCGGAGTTGCTGAAGGTAATATTAATAGTGAACGTTTGATTACTATGCTTACAGTGGTTGATGATGAATTGGTAGTCGAAGAAAAAGGGATATATTCTGTAGAAAAATTTTTACTGGCTAGACGATTAATGTATTGGCAGGTGTATCTACATAAGACAAGTCTGGTTGCAGAGAGTTTATTGATCAGGGTTCTTAAGCGAGCCAAAGAATTAGTAGAAAGAGGTATTAAGTTACATGCAAGTGAGGCGTTGACTTTTTTTTTAGAGCATAAAATAACATCAGATAATTTCACTTTAGAAGTTTTAGAGACTTTTTCTCGATTAGATGATTATGATATTGTTTTGGCTATGAAGGAATGGACAAGGTGTGATGATTTTGTACTTAGTCGTTTATCATCAATGATTATTGATAGAGACCTTCTTAAGATAAAGGTTAAAAAGAAAGCTTTTAGCGAACAAAAAGTTCAGACTCGTATAGATAAGTTTATGTATGATTATAAAATTTCTGAGGAAGAAGCCCGTTATTTTGTATTTACAGGAGCTATTTCTAACCAGGCTTATCATCAAAACAAACAAAATATAAATATATTATATAAGTCAAATAAAATAGTAGATATAGTTAAGGCTACAGATCAATTTAATCTCAAAGCACTTTCAAAACCCGTAACTAAATATTTTATATGCTACCCAAAGCACGAAGATTAACACATTTTTTATACTTTTGCCATTAATGATTTTTACAGCCACACAAATTGCCGGAATACTTAATGGTGAGATCGAAGGAGATGAAACCGTTGAAGTATCTAAATTAGCCAAAATAGAAGAAGGAACTAAAGGTTCATTAACCTTTTTATCTAATCCCAAATATACCCAGTATATATATTCTACTGATGCATCGATCACTATAGTGGATAAATCTTTTGAAGCAGAATCTAATATAAAAACTACGTTGATTAGGGTAGAAGATGCTTATAAAGCTTTTTCTCAGCTATTGGAGTATTATAATATGGTAAAAATGAATAAAACCGGGATAGAACAACCCTGTTTTATTTCAGATAGTGCTTCTTATGGAGACAATATATATTTTGGAGCATTTTCTTATATGGGTGAAAATGTCAAAATAGGTGAAAACGCCAAAATATACCCTAATGTATATATCGGAGACAATGTTACTTTAGGGGATAATGTAACTGTTTTTGCGGGTGCTAAAATATATTCTGAAACTGTGATTGGTAATAATTGTGTGATTCATAGTGGAGCTATAGTTGGAGCCGATGGTTTTGGGTTTACCCCAAACGAAAAAGGAGAATATAGTAAAGTACCACAAACAGGAAATGTAATTATCGAGGATTATGTTGATGTTGGTGCCGGTACTACTATAGATAGAGCTACTTTAGGTTCAACAGTAATACGAAGAGGAGTTAAACTTGATAACCAGATACAGATTGCCCATAATGTAGAGATTGGCGAACATACCGCAATTGCTGCACAAACAGGTATTGCAGGTTCAACTAAAATAGGTAAACATTGTTTGATAGGAGGTCAGGTTGGTATTGCTGGTCATTTAGTTATAGGAGATAAAGTTAGGATACAAGCCCAATCTGGTATCGGAAGAAATATAAAAGATGGAGAAGCTATTCAAGGGTCTCCGGCATTAGGATATTCTGATTTTAATAAATCCTATGTTCATTTTAAGAATTTACCCAAAATTGTAGATACGGTATACAAACTTGAAAAAAAGATAAATAATAATGAGTAACGCTGTTTCAAGTAAACAAAGAACTATTGAAAAAGAAGTGCAACTTAAAGGGGTTGGGCTTCATACAGGTAAAGATGTTACATTAACTTTTAAACCTGCTCCGGTAAATCATGGTTACGCATTTTGTAGAGTAGATCTAGAAGGAAATCCCATTATAGAGGCTGATGCTAATTATGTGGTAAATACCCAAAGAGGTACCAATTTGGAGAAAAACGGGGTGAGTATTCAGACTTCGGAACATGTTTTAGCTGCTTGTGTGGGACTTGAGATCGATAATCTTCTTATTGAATTAAATGCTTCAGAACCTCCAATAATGGATGGTTCCAGTAAATTTTTTATTGAAGCTCTTGAAAAAGCAGGTCTTGTAGAACAAGAAGCAGATAGAGAAGAATATATTGTAAAGGATGTAATTTCTTATACCGATGAAGAGTCTGGTAGCGAAATCATAGTAATGCCTTCTGATACATATCAGGTTACAACTATGGTAGATTTTGGTACTAAAGTTTTAGGTACTCAGAATGCTTCGTTAAAAAGTCTCTCAGAATTTAAAAAAGAGATAGCAGATGCAAGAACTTTTAGTTTCTTACACGAGTTAGAAATGTTGTTAGAACATGGTTTAATCAAAGGAGGAGACCTCAATAATGCTATCGTCTATGTAGATAAGGAATTGAGTCCTGATACTATGGAAAAGCTGAAAGTAGCCTTTGGTAAAGATTCTATTGCGATCAAACCTAATGGAATATTAGATAATTTAACACTTCATTATCCTAACGAAGCTGCGCGCCATAAATTATTAGATGTTATAGGTGATTTGGCATTAATTGGCACAAGAATTAGAGGTAAAGTCATAGCTAATAAACCTGGACATTTTGTAAATACACAGTTTGCTAAAAAGCTTTCCAAAATTATAAAGATCGAAAAGCGAAACAAAGTTCCGCAGTTTGATCTTACCAAGGAACCATTGATGGATATCAATAAAATTATGGAAATGTTGCCACATAGGTCACCTTTTTTATTGATTGACAGAATTCTGGAAATGTCTGATAAACATGTGGTTGGTATGAAAAACGTGACCATGAATGAGCCTTTCTTTGTAGGTCATTTTCCGGGAGCACCAGTAATGCCGGGAGTACTTCAGGTAGAAGCAATGGCACAGACAGGTGGGATTTTGGCATTAAGCACTGTCCCGGATCCAGAAAACTATCTTACCTATTTCATGAAGATTGATAAGGTGAAATTTAAACAACAAGTGTTACCAGGAGATACTTTGATTTTTAAATTAGAGTTACTTACTCCGATCCGTAGAGGTATTTGTCATATGCAAGCTTTCGCTTATGCTAACGGGAAGTTAGTTACCGAAGCTGAACTTATGGCGCAAATTGTAAAATCAAAATAATAAAATACTAATGAATCAACCATTAGCATACGTTCACCCAGGAGCAAAAATTGCAAAAAATGTAGTAATAGAACCTTTTACTACCATTCATAATAATGTAGTGATTGGAGAAGGAACCTGGATAGGCTCTAATGTAACTATTATGGAAGGGGCTCGAATAGGTAAGAATTGTAGTATTTTTCCAGGAGCTGTGATTTCTGCAACACCTCAGGATAAAAAGTTTAATGACGAGGATACCATAACTGAGATTGGTGATAATACCACAATTCGTGAATGTGTAACGATTAATCGAGGTACTGCAGATAGAATGAAAACCAAAATTGGTAATAACTGTTGGATCATGGCATATTGTCATATTGCACATGATTGTATAGTTGGTGATAATTGTATTTTTTCTAATAATAGTACATTAGCAGGTCATATCAATGTAGGAGATTATGTTGTTCTGGCAGGAATGGCAGCTGTACAACAATTTTGTAGTATAGGTAATCATGCATTTGTAACCGGGGGATCCTTGGTTCGTAAAGATGTACCTCCTTTTGTAAAGGCTGCTCGTGAACCTCTTTCTTATGTGGGAATTAATTCAATAGGCTTAAGAAGAAGAGGTTTTAGTACAGAAAAGATTAGAGAGGTTCAGAATATATATAGAATTTTATACCAAAAAAATTATAATAACTCACAAGCTGTTGCAATTATTGAAGCAGAGATGGAAGCGACACCAGAACGAGATGAAGTCCTAGAGTTTATTAAAAATTCTCAAAGAGGTATTATGAAAGGATACTTCTCTAATTAATTTAGTTTGAAGTAATATTGTAATAGAAATTTAAGATTTAAAATAATGGCGAATACTAGTGATATTAGAAATGGATTGTGTATTAAATACAATCACGATATATATAAAATTATTGAGTTTTTACACGTAAAACCAGGAAAAGGTCCTGCTTTTGTAAGAACAAAATTAAAAAGTGTAACTACAGGAAAAGTAATTGATAATACGTTTTCTGCAGGTCATAAGATTGACGATGTGCGAGTTGAAACACACAAATTTCAATTTTTGTATGCAGAAGGTGACACCTATCATTTTATGAATACAGAAGATTATAATCAGATTACCTTAGAAAAATCTTCTTTAGATGCTCCTGGCTTGTTAAAAGAAGGAGAAGTAGTAACAGTAATTATTAATTCTGAAGACCAAATGCCACTTTCTGTAGAAATGCCTGCAAGTGTTATATTAGAAGTAACTGCTACTGAACCAGGTGTAAAAGGAAATACAGCAACTAATGCTACCAAACCTGCTACAGTAGAAACGGGAGCAGAGGTAATGGTTCCTCTTTTTATCAATGAAGGTGATAAAATTAAAGTCGAAACTGAAAAAGGAACGTATAAAGAACGTATTAAAGAATAATTCAGAATTCCAAATTCTGAATTCTGAATTATAGAAATGAAGTTTCCTCAAGCTCATACTTTACAGCAAATTGCTACGATAATATCTTCTGAATTTATTGGTGATCCTGATTTTCCTGTGTTAGGAATGAATGAAATTCATGTGGTTACACCAGGTGATATTGTATTTGTAGATCATCCAAAATATTATGATAAAGCATTAGAAAGTGCAGCAACCGTAGTGTTAATAAACAAAAAAGTTGATTGTCCAGAAGGTAAAGCTTTATTGATATCTGATGACCCTTTTAGAGATTTTAATAAGCTTACTAAATATTTTAGACCTTTTGAGAAATCTACTTCTTTAATTTCTCCATCTTCAAGCATTGGGGATAATACTATCATTCAACCAGGAACTTTTGTCGGTAATAATGTGGTTATTGGAGATAATTGTCTGATCCATGCTAATGTTAGTATATATGATAATACTATAATTGGTAATAATGTTACTATTCACTCAGGAACAGTTTTAGGAGCTGATGCCTTTTATTATAAAAAAAGGCCAGAAGGTTTTGATAAGTTGATTTCTGGAGGAAGGATAATTATAGAAGATAATGTAGATTTAGGTTCATTATGTTCTATAGATAGAGGTGTAACAGGTAATACAACTGTAAAAGAAGGTACTAAAATTGATAATCAAGTACATATTGGTCACGATACCGTAATTGGTAAAAAATGTTTGATAGCCTCACAAGTAGGCATTGCTGGATGTGTAATTATAGAGGATGAAGTGACAATTTGGGGACAAGTTGGTATAACCAGCGGAATAACAATTGGTACCAAAGCAGTGATTTCTGCACAATCCGGAGTCAGTAAATCTTTAGAAGGAAATAAGAGTTATTTCGGAACTCCAGCTGATGATTTTAGAAAAAAGTATAAGGAGATTGCCTCAATAAGACAAATTCCAGGGATAATAGAAAAATTGAAAGATAATGAGTAGTAATACGGCAAAGGATGTGGTAAGATCTTTTTATGAAACAGATTTACTGAATGATCAAGAAGCCTTTTCTAAATATTTACATCCAGAAATTGAGCTTTACTGGAACAGTAGTTTTGGTTTTCGTAAAAAGGATTTTAGTGCTATTAAGATAATGCTAGAACAAATGGCATCTTCTTTTGAAACTTTTAGATGTGAGATTAGTCATATTTTGGCAGAGGAAAATATGGTTACCGTTCGATATACTTATTTTGCTAAGACTATCGAAAATCCTGACAAAGAAGAAGCTATTGCTCATTTTATATCCATTTGGGAATTAAAAGATGGTAAGTTATATAAAGGTTATCAGATTAGTCAGCAAGGAGAAAATACTTCTGAAAATTTAGAGACTTTTATTCTAAAATAATTTTAATTAAAGGTATTTCGGATAACCGAATTCATTTAAAAATGTCATTCTTGTAAAGACAGGAATCTAAAAGAATAAAAAATAGATTTTTTTTATTCTTTTGCTTTAACAATAATCTTCAAAAGCTTACTTTTGAGAACTTCAAAAAAAATATTAAAAATCATAACGCAATGAGTGTTTTAGTAAATAAAGATTCTAAAATTATAGTTCAAGGATTTACTGGTAGTGAAGGTACTTTTCATGCTGGTCAAATGATTGATTATGGTACTAATGTAGTAGGTGGTGTTACTCCGGGAAAAGGAGGGCAGACGCATCTCGATAAACCAGTTTTTAATACAGTAGAAGATGCTGTAAAAGAAGTTGGAGCCGATACTACAATTATCTTTGTGCCACCAGCTTTTGCTGCAGACGCTATTATGGAGGCTGCAGATGCTGGAATAAAAGTTATTATTACTATTACAGAAGGAATTCCGGTTGCGGATATGATTAAGGCTTATGCTTATATCAAAGAAAAAGGATGTCGTTTGATTGGACCTAACTGTCCAGGGGTGATTACTCCTGGAGAAGCAAAAGTAGGTATTATGCCAGGTTTTGTCTTTAAAGAAGGTAGCGTAGGAATAGTTTCTAAATCAGGAACGTTAACTTATGAAGCTGCAGACCAAGTGGTAAAGCAAGGATTGGGAATTACTACGGCAATTGGTATCGGTGGAGATCCAATTATTGGAACTACTACCAAGGAAGCTGTTGAGTTATTGATTAATGACCCGGACACAGAATGTGTGGTGATGATTGGTGAGATTGGTGGTCAGTTAGAAGCTGATGCTGCCAAGTGGATAAAAGAAAGCGGAACTACTAAGCCTGTTGTAGGTTTTATTGCCGGTGAAACTGCTCCTGCAGGTCGTACAATGGGGCATGCTGGTGCAATTGTGGGTGGTAGTGAAGATACGGCTGCTGCTAAAAAAGCAATTATGAGAGAATGTGGTATACACGTTGTAGATTCTCCTGCAGAAATAGGAAAGAAAGTTGCTGAAGTACTTGGTTAAGAAAAAACTAAGCAAAAAACATAGAGCCTCTTGAATAAAACTTTAAGAGGCTTTTTTAATTTTATATAATAATAGAAAATAGATGTTATTATACTAGCTAAATTGTTCATAAACCCTGTGAGAAATCACGGGGTTTATTGTTGTTGAGCTATTAGTAATTGTTATATTTGAAATCATATTTCACAAATTAAACACAGCGAATGAATCTTTTACAAGGTAAAACGGCTATTATCACTGGGGCAACCAGAGGAATAGGTAAAGGTATAGCCGAAGTTTTTGCACAGAATGGTGCTAATGTTGCTTTCACATATAGTTCTTCTGTAGAAGCAGCGAATAAACTAGAAAAAGAATTAAACGATTTAGGAATTAAGGCAAAAGGCTATCAGAGCAATGCAGCAAGTTTTGATCAGGCTCAGGAATTGATTAAAGATGTCCTGGAGACTTTTGGCAGTATAGATGTTTTGGTTAATAATGCAGGGATCACCAAAGATAATTTGTTGATGCGTATGAGCGAGGAAGACTTTGATAAAGTAATTGAAGTAAACCTAAAGAGTGTTTTTAACATGACCAAAGCAGCTCAGAAAACAATGCTAAAACAACGAAAAGGTAGTATTATTAATATGAGTTCTGTGGTTGGAGTAAAAGGTAATGCGGGTCAAGCTAATTATGCTGCATCAAAAGCTGGTATTATTGGGTTTTCTAAATCTGTAGCACTTGAATTAGGATCTAGAAATATAAGAAGTAACGTGGTTGCACCTGGTTTTATAGAAACAGAAATGACCGGACAATTAGACGAAAAAGTAGTAGACGAATGGAGAAAAGCTATTCCTTTAAAACGAGGAGGTAGCCCGGAGGATATTGCTAATGCATGTTTGTTCTTGGCAAGTGATCTAAGTGCATACGTTACAGGACAAGTATTGAATGTTGATGGAGGAATGTTGACTTAAATTACGAATTAAGGTTTTTTTGGCTCTGCGAATTATTAATACTCATCGTATGTCTAAAATAGTACTTTAAAAATCGTAAATCGTAATTTTCTATAATGCAAACAGAAACAGTTTTATTGATCATAGCAGCTCTTATCATCGCATTGATTGTGGCTCTATTTCAGTATTTATATAAAGCAAAGAACAGAACCAAAAAAAATCTGTTCTTTGCTTTCTTACGTTTTCTAAGCATTTTTTTACTTTTAGTTTTACTCATTAATCCAACTTTTAAACAAAAGATATATTATTCACAAAAACCTACTTTGGTTGTTGCAGTAGATAATTCATCTTCTATAAAGCATCTTGCTCAGGATAAAGATGTTTCTCAATTTGTTCAGGAAATTCGGAATAATAGTGATCTTAATAATAGATTCGATATAGGATATTATTCCTTTTCTGATAATTTAAAAGATTCATTGTCTTTTAGTTATGATGAAAAGCAAACTAATATCGCTAAAGCATTAGAAGGCCTTGATCAGATTTACAAGAAATCGATTGCACCAATAATTATGATTACTGATGGTAATCAGACTTACGGCAGAGATTATCAATTCACCAGTGCTAAGCATAAGCAAGCTATTTATCCTATAATTTCTGGTGATACCGTTATGGTTCAGGATCTGAAAATTCAACAACTTAATGTAAATCGCTATGCATACCTGAAAAATAAATTTCCTGTAGAAGTTATTTTGACATATTCTGGAGAAAATGAAGTGAATAAGAGGTTTGAAGTTAAATCAGGAAACGCTACGCAGTATTCTCAAGCAGTGTCTTTTTCTAAAGAAAATAACTCGCAGGTAATTAATTTTACTTTACCTGCAGGTAGGGCAGGAGTTATGAAATATGTGGCTAAATTATCACCTTTGGTAAATGAAAAAAATACAATTAATAATTCTAAAGCTTTTGCAGTAGAGGTTATTGATCAAAAAACAAGTGTTTTATTAATTAGTGATATTGTTCATCCAGATTTAGGAGCAATCAAAAAGAGTGTTGAGAGTAATGAGAGGCGTAGTTTAACTATTGCTAAACCCTTTGAAGTAAAGAATCTTGATGATTTTCAATTGATTATTTTGTATCAACCAAATACAAGATTTAGTGGTGTTTATGAAAAATTAAAAAATCAACGAAAGAATTTTTTTACAATAACTGGTTCCAAAACAGATTGGGTTTTTCTTAATAAAATTCAAAATAAGTATCGTCAAGAAATTACAAGGCAGACCGAATATTATATTCCAAGGTTTAATAATAATTATGGAGCTTTTTTATTAGATGATATTGGATTTGATGGGTATCCCCCTCTAATAGGTACTTTTGGTGATATAAATGTGAATACGTCGTTTGACCCTCTATTATATCGTACAGTTAGCAATATTACTACGGAAGAACCTCTTATGGTGACCATTGAAGAGAATGGAATTCGAGAAGCGGTACTTTTTGGAGAAGGTTTATGGCGTTGGAGAGCTCAGAATTTTCTGGATACCAAAGGCTTTGAGACTTTTGATGATTTTTTTGGAAAATTAGTTCAATATCTTGCTTCCAATAAACGAAAAAGTAGATTGAATACTATTTCAGAATCATTTTATTACGGAAACGCCAGTATCAAAATACGGGCAGAATATTTTACAAAAAATTATGAGTTTGATAGTCGAGGAAACTTAAGGATAGTTGTTAAAAATAAAGATTCTGAAGCTACTCAAACCATACCAATGATATTGAAGAATAATACTTATGAAGTAGATCTCAGTAGTTTATCTGCTGGTAATTATGACTTTACAGTTTCAGTAATTGGTGAAAACATATCTAGATCAGGTAGTTTTACAATATTAGAATATGATGTAGAGCAACAATTTCTTAATGCAGATGTAACAAAACTTAATCAAGTAGCTACTAATACTAAAGGAAAGTCATACTTTTTAGATCAAAATGATATTATGATTAAAGATTTAATTGAAGATCAACGATATCAAACTATTCAGAAAAGCAAAGAAAATATAGTATCTTTAATAGACTGGAAATATCTTTTAGGGTTATTGATTCTTGTACTTGCTATAGAATGGTTTGCTAGAAAGTATAATGGACTTATTTAAAATTTAAAATTCACAAATTATTATGGAAAAATTACCAAAAATAGGATTACCTATTCTGATTCTAATTGTTATTGGAATCATCTTTGTTGCAAAATCAACAGTTACTATCGGTTCAGGAGAAGCGGGAGTGTTATATAAAACATTCGGAGGAGGTGTAGTAACAGATGCTCCTCCGTTAGGAGAAGGATTTCATATTGTTGCTCCTTGGAACAAAGTGATAGTATATGAGGTTAGACAACAAGAAGTTTTTGAAAAAATGCAAGTACTTTCGTCTAATGGACTGGAAATCAAATTAGATGCTTCTGCTTGGTTTCAGCCTGATTATAATAAACTAGGATTATTACATCAGCAAAAAGGAGAGAATTATGTAGCTAGAGTATTGTTGCCTACTATTAGATCTGCTGCACGTAGTGTTGTAGGTAGATATACTCCAGAGCAATTGTATTCTAGTAAAAGAGATGCTATCCAAAAAGAAATTTATGAAGAAACCAAAAAAATTGTTGGTGATCAATTCATTCAGCTTAATGAGGTTTTAGTTCGTGATGTAACATTACCTCCAACTATTAAGGAGGCAATAGAACGTAAGCTTAAGCAGGAGCAAGAAGCTCTTGAGTATGAGTTTAGGTTAGAAAAAGCTAAAAAAGAAGCTGAAAGACAAAAAATTGATGCAGAAGGTAAAGCTGTGGCTAACCAAATTCTAAGTGCTTCCTTAACCGATAAAATCCTTAAAGAAAAAGGAATTGAAGCAACTCTTCAACTTGCAAAATCTCCAAACGCTAAAGTTGTGGTTGTAGGTTCAGGAAAAGATGGAATGCCTTTAATTTTAGGAAATCAATAAATAATTGTAGTATAAATTATGATTTTAAGCTGTTTATGAAATTTCATAGGCAGCTTTTTACATTTTGTGCAGATTTGACTCAAGAATCTGATGTTTTTGATATTTAGTTTCTTACATAGTTTTTGTTAAAATTCTTACATTTTCTTAGTAAAGTTAGGCTAACAACAGTAAAAAAACTACTTTTAAGCCATAACTCAACTAAATTTCATAATGATAAGAAAATCTATTCGCCCCGTATTATTGGGTTTGAGCCTGATATCACTTACACTTCTAGTATTAAATCTTTCACATAAAGAGAAATCACAAAAAATCGAAGAGAATGCAGAAATTGTCAATTTACGACAAAAACATGCAGAGTATTTAGAAAACAGCCCATTTAAAGAGACTGTAAGACTTACAAAAAAGGAGAGAAAAGCTAAGGGTCTTCCTCCTAAACAGTATTTTGAACAAATGTGGGAATTGACGATAAATCCTTCAACTGGTAAGACTGAACCTGAAAAAATTTATGACCTTCAGAGAAAATTAAAACAAGGTCTTGCAAAAAGAGTTCCTGGGGAATCAACTAATCCTTGGGTAGAAAGAGGTCCTAATGACGTTGGTGGTCGTACAAGAGCGATATTATTTGACCCCAATGATAATACTAATAGAAGAGTATATGCAGGTGGCGTTAGTGGAGGTCTATGGGTGAATAATGATATTACATCAGCAAGTTCACAGTGGAGCAGGGTACAAAATGTTCCAGGAAACCTTTCTGTAACTTCAATTACTGTGGATCCAACCAATTCAAATATATGGTATATAGGAACTGGAGAACAGTATACCGCAGGTGATGTTGTAGGTAATGGAGTTTACCGCTCTACAGATGGAGGGAATAGTTGGCAAGCACTTAATATACCGCCTGCTGGAGGAGGAGATGTTAATTTTAATGCAAATAATCTATTCCTATCTGGCATTTTTTATGTTAATGATATTATAGCTTGGAACAATACTACTCAAAATCGTACAGAATTATTTGTAGGAGTAGGAGCTCATGTTTATGGAAATGCTTCAAACCCATCAAATTGGCTAGGATTACAAACAGCTGGATTATACAGGTCTATTGATGGAGGAAATACATGGAATAGAATTGAGTCTGCAAATATGAGATTTGATTTTAGTGGTACATCATATTCATACATCCCTAATGATTTGGAGATTGCTGCAGATAATACATTATGGATGGGAACAATTACTACACCTGGAATCGGTGGAGATGGTGGTGGACGAGTTTTTAGTACTTCAGATGGAGGTGTATGGACCGAGGCTGCTGCTTCTCCATTACCAGATTCAAATAGAGTAGAGCTAGAAACTTCCGCTACTTCTCCAAATAAAATGTACGCACTAACTCAAGGTGTTACAAGTCCAGTATATATATATAGGACTACAGATAAATTTGCAACTGTTACGGCTACATCACTACCTAATGATGCTGATGCTGGAATCCCTAGTAACGATTTCACAAGAGGACAATCATTTTATGACCTAATGATAGAAGCGGATCCTACTAATGATAATATAGTATATGTAGGTGGGATAGATCTTTTTAGATCTTCAAACAGTGGAAATTCTTGGAGTCAAATTTCAAAATGGTCAAATAACTCTGGTTTGTCAGGGCTACCAGTTTCTTTTGCTCACGCTGATCAACATGCAATGACGTTTAGACCAGGAAATTCTAATCAGGCAATTTTTGGAAATGACGGTGGTGTATTTTATGCGTCAAATTTATCTAACGCATCAAGTACAAGTGTTTTTGGAGCAAGAAACAATAACTATAACGTTACTCAATATGTTAAAGCGGCTATTGGACCAAATGGAGTTGGAGATACAAATGGTATTTTTTCTGCAGGAGCACAGGATAATGGTTCACAAGCATTTAGAAATGCAGTTGCAGGAATTAATGGTTCTGAAGAATTATCAGATGGTGATGGATTCTATACTTTTATAGACAAAGATGGTCAATATATGACAGCTACTTTTACAAATAATCGTATTTATAGATTTAATCTGCCTTGGGATGGGCGAGGTAGACGCCAGGGAGGAGCTACTACATTATTAAGTGAAGCAACTACAGGTGATTTTGTAAATCAGATGGGATATGATAGTGATGCCAATTATTTATTATCTAATGCATCTTCTGGAGGTAGTTTTTCAATTAAGACGATTAATGTTGCAGCTAATACTAAAGCTAATATTACAAATGCTTTACTAACCAGTAAACCAACTGCATTTATTGCGTCTCCTTTTGCAAATAATACATGGTATGTAGGAACTGCAACTGGTGGTCTTATAAAACTAACAAATGTAGGTGTTGGATCGGCTAATTGGACAGGAATAACGACACCATTTGTAGGATCTGTTTCTTCTGTTAGATTAGGCGCCACAGCCAATGATATTATGGTGACCATACATAATTATGGAGTAACCAGTGTATGGTTTTCTTCGGATGAAGGAGCTACTTGGGTAAGTAAAGAAGGAGATCTTCCTGATATTCCTGTTAGAGATATCTTACAAAATCCTTTAGATAGAACAGAAGTCATCGTTGCCACTCAATTAGGAGTATGGGTAACTAAAAACTTTAATGCTGCTAACCCTAATTGGAGTCAATCATATAATGGTATGAGTGATGCAAGTGTAACATCATTTGATTATTGGGCAGTAAATGGTGATGATAATAATAATAAAATTATAGCATCGACTTATGGTAGGGGAGTATTCACAGGATCGTTTACCTCTAATGGAACAACAGATACTCAAGCTCCGACAGTTCCAACAGGATTAGTTTCTTCTAATGTTACTGATACCGCTTTGACTTTATCTTGGACAGCTTCTACAGATAATGTAGGAGTAACAGGGTATGATGTATATCAAGGAAATACTAATTTAGGATCAGTTACAGGAACAAGTACAAGTATTACTTCATTAACGGCTAATACTACATATCAGTTTAGAGTTAAAGCCAAAGATGCAGCAGGTAATGAGTCTGGATTTAGCAGTATATTAGATGTTACTACAACTGGAGGGACAACAGGTTCTTCAAGTTGTACAGGAGGTATTGTGGCATTCCCTTATAATGAAAGTTTTGAGAGTGGATTTGGAGGATGGACCCAGGGATCAGGAGATGATTTTGATTGGATTCGTCAATCAGGAGGTACTCCATCAAATAGTACAGGTCCATCGGCAGCAGATGCTGGAAGTTTTTATGTTTATGTAGAAACATCCAATCCTAACAATCCAAGTAAGACTACAATTCTAAATTCACCTTGTTTTGATCTGAGTAGTCAAACTTCTGCTAGTTTTACATTTAGATATCATATGACAGGAAATGCAGTAGGAGAGCTAAAATTAGAGGTAAGTAATGATAACGGAAGTACTTGGGCTCAAGTTTGGAGCAGATCTGGAGATCAGGGAGGTTCTTGGAATAGTGCTAATGTTGATTTAGCGAGCTATGTTGGAAACTCTGTTCAATTACGTTTTATTGGAACATCAGGTAGTAGCTGGCAAGGGGATATGGCTGTAGATACAATCGAACTTAACGCCGGCGGAACTAGTACAGCAGATACTCAAGCACCAACTGTTCCTACAGGATTGGCTTCTTCTAATGTTACTGATACCGCTTTAACTTTATCTTGGACAGCTTCTACAGATAATGTTGGTGTGACTGGATATGATGTATATCAAGGAAATACTAATCTTGGATCAGTAACTGTAACAAGTGCCAGTATTACTTCATTAACAGCTAATACTGCATATCAGTTTAGAGTTAAAGCTAAGGATGCAGCAGGTAATGAGTCTGGATTTAGCAGTATATTAGATGTTACTACAACTGGAGGAACAACTGGTTCTTCAGGATGTACAGGAGGTATTGCAGCATTCCCGTATAATGAAAGTTTTGAAAGTGGTTTAGGAGGATGGACTCAAGGGGCAGGAGATGATTTTGATTGGATTCGTCAGTCAGGAGGTACTCCTTCAAATAGTACAGGTCCATTAGGAGCTGATGCTGGAAGTTTTTATGTTTACGTAGAAACCTCTAATCCTAATAACCCTAGTAAAACTACAATTCTAAATTCACCTTGTTTCGATCTGAGTAGTCAAACTTCTGCTAGTTTTACATTTAGATATCATATGACAGGAAATGCAGTAGGAGAGCTAAAATTAGAGGCAAGTAATGATAACGGAAGTACTTGGGCTCAAGTTTGGAGCAGATCTGGAGATCAAGGGAGTGCTTGGAATAGTGCTAATGTTGATTTAGCGAGCTATGTTGGAAACTCTGTTCAGCTACGTTTTATCGGAACATCAGGTAGTAGTTGGCAAGGAGATATGGCTGTAGATACAGTAGTATTAACTGATGGAGGAAGCACTGGAGGAGGAAGCACAGATATTTGTGCAGGTGTTCCTGCATATGACAGTACACAAAACTATCAACCGGGAGATAAAGTGACCTTCCAGGGTACACTTTATGAAAGAACAGTTAGTGGATGGAATAACCTTGGTGCTTGTGGAACGACGACTACTTCGCAAGAAGTAAGTGTAGATCTTTTAGGATCTCCTGTACCGTTTAGTGTTTATCCTAACCCAGCAGTAGGGATCTTGAACGTTAGAACAGCTAATTCAGGAACAAAACCATATTTAATATTAAATATGTTAGGTCAAAGGGTAAAACAAGGTAAATTTACCAATACAATAAATGTTTCAGAGCTAGAAGGGGGAGTGTATATGTTAAATGTAGGCGATCAGTTCCAGCGCTTTATTAAAGAATAATTTTAACCATATCATTGATTAAGACCCTGAGGCAATTTTGCTTCAGGGTTTTGTTTTATACACAGTTTTTAGAGATTACATGTGTTTATAAAGTTTAAAAACTTAATGATTTATTTTATGAAGTTTTTGTTGACAAAAAGTTAGTAGGTATAAGAATAGAGTAATGCTGTTGAATACTTGTCGGTATTTTTATAATACAACGTGATAAGGTACCACAACTCTAAATAAAAAAATGTTTTTATCATTATTTTATTACCTTTAGTCGCTATTGATATTTTTGTTAGTATGAATTTTGCTACATATTTATTGTTATGACTCAAAAGTATGATGTAAAATCTGAAATTACCAACTTACTTGAGCAATCCTATAAACATAGGGTGAATAACCTACAAGAAAGTGTAAAACTAGCCAATGAAGCATTAGAGTTAAGCGAAAAAGCAAATGATAAGTCTTTAATAGGTAAAAGCCTGAATATGTTATCATTATTTAACATGATTTCAGGAAGAGGTAGTGAAGCTTTATCATTTGCAGAAAGGGCAATTACCTATTTTGAGTTATTAGAGGATGAGAGAGGGGTAGCTGATGCTAAATATAGCATAGCTGGGATACACTACAAAACTAACAATTATCATCTTGGGATGATTTATCTTATTGATGCCTTAGTTATTTATCAAAAATATAGTGACTGGCATAATCAATCCAGAACCCAAAAATCACTCGGTACTATTTATGAGATTTTAGGAGATGAGAATAATGCTTCTGAGGCTTATAGAATTGCAATTGAAACAGCAAAAAAATGTAAAAATAAAAATCTAGAATCCAACGTGTATAATCCTATGTCCGGGATTTTGCTTAAAAAACATAAGCCTAAAGAAGCACTAGAAGTGATTAATAAATCGATAGCGCTAAAATTAGAAACCGGAGATGATAGAGGTCTTGCTTTTGCTATTTATGGTCGTGGTAAAGTTTATGCTTATAATAGAAAATATGAAAAAGCTAGTAGTGATTATTTAAAAGCATTGGGTATACACGAAAAATATAATGATGTTTTTGGTATAGGAATGACTAAGCATAAATTAGCACAATTATATCTGGAAGTAGGAGAGCAGGAAAGAGCAAAAACTTTGTTAAAAGAAGTTGTAGGGTTTGGCGAAAAATATAATCTCTCTAGAACCAAATTTAAAGCCAGTCATCTTCTTTATGAAATATATCGAGGTGAAAATGATCAAAAAAATGCTTTAAAATATCTTGAAAATTATTTAATAGAAAAAGACGCTTCTATTAATTCTCAGACATTAAGAGTAATCGAAAATTATGAGCGTATTTCAAAAATCAAATATGAACAACAAGAAGAAAACCTTAGACGCGAGAAAGAGGCTATCATAATAAAGAAAAAACAAGCAGAGGAAACCGCTAATATGCGACAAGCTTTTTTATCTGCTATGAGCCATGAGATAAGAACCCCGCTTAACGCTGTGACCAGTATTATTTCTATGCTTAAGGATAGAGCTGATGAAGATGATCAGAAATTACTTACATCTCTACAGTTTTCATCAAAAAACTTAATGAGAATTATTAATGATATTTTAGATTTTTCCAAGCTGGATTCCAATAAAATGGAATTAGAAATGCATCCAGTTAATTTTGAAGAACTTATTAATAATATTAGAGAAACATATTTAGGAATGGCTCTAGAAAAAGGAGTCGAATTAAATGTTCAAATTGATGTAGCAATTAGTAAATTCTATATGCTTGATGAAACTAAACTTTTTCAAATATTAGGAAATCTTGTAAGCAATGCCATAAAATATACTAATGAAGGAACCGTAAGTATAAATATTGAGTTAATGTCTTCAAAAGGAAATAAGGATAGAGTATACTTTAGTGTTCAAGATACAGGTGTTGGGATTGATATAGATGAACAACATAAGCTTTTTGATAGTTTTTATATACCTTCTACTATTACAACAAGAAATAATGGTGGAACCGGATTAGGTTTGGCGATTGTCAAAAAAATAGTGGAGTTGTATGGTAGTAGTATAATTCTAACCAGCGAAAAAGGTAAAGGTTCAACTTTTGGGTTTGAGCTAGTTTTGCAACAAGCTAAACCAACTATTCATATTGATAAAAAGCAAACCGACCAACTTAAAAATAAAACAGCAATTTTAGCAGAAGATAACGAAGTAAATGCTCTGGTGATGGGGCAATTGTTTAAAAAATGGGGTATTAAAATAAAACGAGTAAAAAATGGACTTGATGCTGTAGAAATCGCAAAAAAGATAAAAGTAGACTTCATTTTAATGGATATTCATATGCCGGACTTGAATGGTTTTGACGCTGCTAAACTGATTAAGGGTTCTGTTAATGAAAATCAACATACTCCAATATATGCCTTAACAGCAGATGTAACTGCGGTTAATAATGATGATTATTTAAGTTGTTTCGATGGCTTTTTGTGGAAACCTTTACAGATAGATAGGCTTTTTGATACTTTGGCAAATCAAAAAAAGAATAATTAATTACAGTATTGCCAAATATATCATATAGTAACGTCACTTTACAAAAAAGAAGCTGCCTTTTTAGACAGCTTCATTATATTGATTTTCAAGAAACAATTTTACTATTTATTCTTAAGTTTATTAGCTTGATCGGTCCAGTTGTCTCGTTCTATCCTACCAGGGAAGAATTGTATAAGCTCAGTAACTGTTTCTATGTCTTCTTTAGTAAACTTACTAATTTGCTCAAAAGTATAAATACCTATACCATTTAGCTTCTCTTCGATAAAAGGACCAACGCCACTTATCAGTTTCAGATCATCTTTTTGAGAAGCATCAGCTTTTCCAAAACTAGCAAAGTTTAATTGAGGTTTTTCTCCACTCGGAGATCCATCTCTATCGCGTGTTTTTATAGCTTTGATTTCATTGTTAGATGCCAGTACCTCTTCAGGTGGATGAGAAGAAAAAGTAGTTTTTGCTTTAGTGAAGTTTGTATTTCGGAGTTTATTTTTTTCTCTTTCGCATTTATCTAACGCAGCTTTATATTTATTATTTGATGCCCATCTTGATAAAATCCAGCCTAATAAAAAGGCTAACAATAACAATAATAAAAGGCACCACCAATTTGCTTCTTTTAAAAAGTCTAACATAGTTGTGAGTTATTTAGTTTACAATAATTTCTATTCTTCTATTTTTTTCGCGATTTTCATCAGAATTATTAGGTACAATAGGAGCAGATTCTCCTTTAGAGGTAGCAGTGAGTTTTTCTGCATTAATACCTTGAGAGACAAGATATTTTCTAACATTTTCTGCACGTTGTTCTCCAAACCATAAATTAGCTTCTTCTTCACCAACATCATCCGTATGACCAATAATCTGAACTTTTTTGTCAGGATATTTGTTAAGATAATTTTTAAGCTCTATTGCATAATTAGAAAGTGTAGCATCTGGATTAAATGTCTTCTGGGCAAAACCAGAGTATAATGTCTTGTTAGCAATCCCTTTCTCGATTTCAGCTAATCTAGATTCGTTAAATGGATGGAAATTCAGTAATATACCTCCGTGGAACTTCCCTTCAGCATCGTAACTATAGCTTTGTTGATTTCCTTCTGTTACAATTCGATCTCCATTAATTCCGGATTTTATGAGAATATCTTTAATGAAATTTGCTCTGGAAAGTCCTAATGAGACACCGCTTTGTTTTTCTGCTGAAGTTTCATAGCCCGAAATGATTAATTCTTTATTTTGATTTTCACCAAGATAATCTGCGATTTTATCGCTAAAATCATTCACAGCATCAGGAATATGTACATCGCTATTAGTGTTGTTAATCCAAAAATTATCCGGATAACGAAAAACGTCCTGATTGCTATCATCTTTAGCAAAGAGTCCTTTTGCTAAAAGTTTAGCATTTGCTATGCTATCTTCATATGCTTTTTTGGCTAGTGCTTCTGCTTCAGGGTCAACTTGATCTTTAACTATAGAGGGGCCCCCATTTGTACTTGTTGCACACCAACTACAGGAATAGTACCACCACATTCCTAGCCATGCAAATAGTATAAAAATGATGAGCGTAATTAAATGTTTCATCTGTATTAATTTATTTTTCAATAAACAGATGGAATTCACATAATAATCATAGTTTATGGGGTATTTTTAATTCATATTATGCTTATTTCATAAGTTATTGGTTAGTATTATACTTTTAAAGTTAAAAAAATGTTTTAACATTTGCTATTTAAATATCTAAATTATAGGAAATTACGGTTTTTACGTAATGGAGTTTTAAAATTTTGAGCTGAAAAGTATTTTGAAGAAAAATATTTTTTATAAATTCGCAAAGTATTTAAAAAACAATGAGAAAATTATTTTTACATCATCATCATTCTTACATCTTCGCACAAGCGTGGTAAGTTTGATATGTGTATAAATTAACCATATATAGAAACCCGTTTGAGCAAATCAGACGGGTTTTTTATTTAGAGCTTGTTCTGAACTGACCAAACATAACAACAGATCATAAAAATGTCAAAAATTAAAATTGCTATTCAAAAAAGTGGCCGCCTTAATGAGGACTCCGTAAAAATTCTAAAAGATTGTGGAATTTCTATAGACAACGGCAAAGACCAACTCAAGGCTGAAACACGTAATTTTCCTATGGAAGTGATGTTTCTGCGTAATGGTGATATTCCACAATATCTTAGAGACGGGGTGGTTGATATTGCAATTATTGGGGAAAATGTATTAATCGAAAAAGGAAGAGATATTTCTATAGCAGAAAGGCTTAATTTTTCTAAATGTAAAGTTTCACTGGCCGTACCAAAGGACTTTGAGTATGACTCAATAAATGATCTTAATGGAAAACGAATAGCTACTTCGTATCCCAATACTGTAAATGAATATCTTGATAAAAAAGGAATTACAGCAGAGTTACACCAGATCTCAGGTTCTGTGGAGATTGCACCAAATATTGGATTAGCAGATGCTATCTGTGATATCGTTTCTAGCGGAAGTACTTTGTTCAAAAATAATTTGAAAGAAGTCGAAGTAATGCTTAAGTCAGAGGCTGTACTAGCAGTTTCTCCCAATATTTCCGAAGAGAACAAAAAATTACTAGAAAAATTACAGTTTAGAATCAAAGCAGTTTTAAAAGCAAGGAACTCTAAATATGTATTATTAAATGCCCCAAATGAAAAAATAGAGAGCATTGTGAAAATTTTACCAGGAATGAGAAGCCCTACGGTATTACCACTTGCAGAAAAAGGATGGAGTTCGATACACACAGTTGTAGAAAAGAATAAGTTCTGGGATATTCTTGATGAGCTAAAAGCAGAAGGAGCAGAAGGAATTTTAGTGTGTCCTATCGAGAAAATGGTACTGTAGTAAATTTAGATAAGATGCAGAAGATATATAATCCAAATAGAAGTACCTGGTCCGAAATTCTAAAAAGACCTACGCAAACATTAGAAGATATAGAAAGCACAGTTCTAGATGTCTTCAATCAAGTCAATATCAATGGTAATAATGCAATTACTCAATTTACCGAGAAATTTGATAAAGTATTGCTAGATTCGATGTTGGTTTCTGAAGAAGAAATTGATGACGCCAAGCAATTAGTAAGCAAAGAACTCAAAGAAGCTATTATACTTGCCAAATCAAATATTGAAGCTTTTCACGCTGCACAGAAAACTGAAAGAGTTTCTATTGAAACAGTTAATGGAGTTAATTGCTGGCAAGAAAAAAGACCTATACAGAAGGTAGGATTATATATTCCAGGAGGCACAGCACCATTATTTTCTACAATTCTAATGTTAGCGGTTCCGGCTAATATTGCCGGTTGTAAAGAGATTGTTTTATGTTCACCACCGGATAAAGAAGGAAAAATAAATCCGGCTATTTTGTATACGGCTAATCTTTGCGGGGTAACCAAAATTTTTAAAGTCGGAGGAATTCAAGCAATTGCCGGAATGACGTTTGGAACAGAAACTATCCCACAAGTATATAAGATTTTTGGACCTGGAAATCAATTTGTAACTGTGGCTAAACAATTAGCTACAAAATTTGGAGTTGCAATTGATATGCCTGCTGGTCCGAGTGAATTATTAGTAGTGGCCGATGATACAGCTAATGCTTCTTTTGTAGCTTCTGATTTATTAAGTCAAGCAGAACACGGTAAAGACAGTCAAGTAATTTTAGTGTCTACTTCGAAAAAACTTATCGAAGAAGTGGAATCTGAAGTGACTAAACAATGTGCGGTCTTACCAAGAAAGGAAATTGCACAAGCAGCTATCGCTAATTCTAAACTTATTTATGTAGAAAAGGATACACAAGCATTAGAGTTAATCAATGAATACGGTCCTGAACATTTTATTGTTTGTGTTGCAGATCAGGATTTCTATGTTGATAATATTGTGAATGCAGGTTCGGTTTTTATCGGTAATTATACTCCCGAAAGTGCAGGGGATTATGCGTCAGGTACAAATCATACATTACCAACTAATGGATATGCCAAGCAGTATAGTGGTGTGAACCTGGACAGTTTTATGAAGTCTATGACATTTCAAAAAATATCAGAAGAAGGTATTAAATCTATTGGTAATGCTATAGAAATCATGGCGGAAGCAGAAGGTTTGCAAGCACATAAGAATGCAGTTACTTTAAGGTTGAATAGTCTAAATAGTTAGCTGTTTTTGATAAAACCCGTAAGATTTGATGAATGGAATTTTAAAAAAATGAGTTGTAAAAATTGTGATTATAATTTAACAGAAACTGCTTATTACTGTCAGGATTGTGGTGCCAAAGTAGTAAAAGATAGGCTTACAATTAGGAAAATATTTCAAGAATTCCTTAACAAGGTTTTTGGTTGGGATAATACTTATTTAAGAACCTTAAGAACAATAGTGGTTGCGCCGGATAAGGTTGCTCAAGATTATATTAGTGGAATTAGGAAGAAATTTATGCCTCCTTTTACTTTTCTTTTAATTGGTCTTACTATTGCGACTCTGGTTTTTAATGCTTTTTCAGATAAGTATGTAGAGTTTTCATCTGGTATGCTTAACGAAAGCTTTTATCGATTGCAATTTGATAGTGCAAAAGGAAAAAATGCTTCATCTGGAAATTTGGAAAACGAAAGTAATCAAGAAGCATTTGAAGATTTCGTGGAGGAGCAAATAGAGGTTCAAAAGAAATCACAGGGTATGATATTGAAGTATTTTAACCTTTTTGCTTTTCTATCAATTCCTATGTATACTTTTATAGCATTTGTAGTTTTTGGAAGAAAGCAATATAACTATGCTGAACATTTAGTGATCAATTGCTATATACAAGGTTTTTCTATGATTACATCAACTTTGTTGTTTTTGATGGCATTATTTATTCACCCGTACCTATTTACATCAAGTGTTTTAATTGCAATTTTTTATTATTCATTTACCTATAAAAGATTATGTGATCTTACTTTAGCTAGGACCTTATGGAAATTTATAAAGTTCCTGATAATCCTTACAATTACATTTATTGTTATAACTGTTTTGTTTGGGATTCTATTGGTTTTAATAGATATAATTTTTGGATTAAACCTTTTTAATTAAAGTAGGAAAAATAAAATAATTAACAATGAGACCTGAAATAAGTTCAGGATGACCATAGAAGATGAAAACAACACAATTCGATATAAATCAAATAGTTCGTGAAAACGTAAAAGGGTTGAAACCGTATTCTTCTGCAAGGGATGAATATGTTAGTGACGGTTCTGAAATGATTTTCTTAGATGCAAATGAGAATCCTTACGAAAATGGAGTAAATCGTTATCCTGATCCTAAACAACGTAGTCTTAAGGAATTGTTGGCAGCACAAAAAGGAGTTTCTACGAAAAATATATTATTAGGCAATGGTAGTGATGAAGTACTTGACCTTTTGTTTAGAGCATTCTGTGAACCCAAAGTTGATAATATTATTACTTTGCCTCCAACTTATGGTATGTATAAGGTATTGGCTAACATTAATAATATAGAAGAAAAAGAAGTGTTATTGACTAATGATTTTGAGCCTAATGTGTACAAAATCTTAGAAGCGGTTGATAAAACTACCAAAATAATCTTCCTATGTTCTCCTAATAATCCAACAGGTAATTCTTTTTCAGAAGAAAGCATCATTGAAATTTTAGAAAACCTTGAAGGCTTGGTCGTTATCGATGAGGCATACATTGATTTTTCATCAAAAGAAACTTGGATCAATAAACTAAATACATATCCAAACCTTATTGTCACGCAAACATTATCTAAAGCATATGGTATGGCAGGAATCAGATTAGGATTATGTTATGCTTCAAAAGAAATTATAGGTATTCTTAATAAAATTAAACCACCTTATAATGTAAATGAACTTACCCAACAAAGAGCATTAGAACGAGTTAAAAATGTTGATCAAGTAAAAACGGAGGTTGCGGCGATTATAAAACAAAGAGATGAATTGGTTGTTTCTTTAAAGAATGTAAATTTTGTAAAGGAAATTTATACCACAGATGCTAATTTCGTTTTGGTAAAAGTAGATGACGCTGATAAAAGGTATAAACAGTTACTTGATGAAGGTATCGTAATTCGTAATAGAACGACTCAGCCGCTTTGTGAAAACACATTGCGTTTTACTGTAGGAACAGAAGTTGAAAATAGAAAATTAATAAAAGTATTAAGACAGTTGTAGTTGTTATTCCGGATCAAGTCCGGAATCCAATAATAACAAAGAGTATAATTAAAATAAATTCCAGCCTTCGCTGGAATGGAATGATAAAGCAATGAAAAAGAAAGTATTATTTATAGATCGAGACGGAACGATCATCAAAGAAACTGCAGACGAGCAGATAGATGCATTCGAGAAGATGATTTTTTATCCTAAATCATTTACTTATTTAGGAAAAATTGCACAAGAACTGGATTATGAACTAGTGATGATTACTAATCAGGACGGTTTAGGAACAGAATCCTTTCCCGAAGATACCTTCTGGCCAGTACATAATTTTATTATGAAATCTTTTGAAAATGAGGGAGTGGTGTTTGACAAAGTGTTTTTGGATAGAACATTTCCTCATGAAAATGCTAATACTCGTAAACCAGGAACAGGTCTGTTAACGGAGTATTTTTCTGATGAATACGATCTGGAAAATTCTTTTGTGATAGGAGATCGTCTTACGGATATGGAATTAGCTAAGAATTTAGGTTCCAAAGGTATTTTTATTAATGATAATACGAATCTGGGAACAGGTGAAATTACGATTAAACGAGATGAGTTAAATGGTCACATTGCCTTAGAAAGTAATGATTGGCAGAAGATATATGAATTTTTAAAACTGAACGATCGTGTTGCTGAAATTTCCAGAAAGACCAATGAAACTGATATTTATATCAAATTAAATCTTGATGGTACCGGTAAAAGTAATATCAGTACAGGTTTAGAATTCTTTGATCATATGCTGGATCAGATTGCTCGTCATGGGCAAATGGATTTGGATATTAAAGTGAAAGGAGATCTGGAAGTAGATGAGCATCACACTATTGAAGATACTGCTATTGCACTAGGAGAAGTTTTTAGCGAAGCCTTAGGAAATAAACTTGGTATTGAAAGATATGGTTTCTGTTTACCGATGGATGATTGTTTAGCACAAGTAGCGATAGATTTTGGAGGTCGTAACTGGTTGGTTTGGGAAGCTGATTTCAAACGTGAAATGATTGGAAAAATGCCAACCGAGATGTTTTATCACTTCTTTAAATCATTTACTGATGGTGCAAAAGCGAATCTTAATATAAAGGCAGAAGGAACTAACGAACATCATAAAATCGAAGCTATTTTTAAAGCTTTCGCAAAAGCGATTAAAGTCGCAGTAAAAAGAGACTTTGAGAAAATGATTTTACCAAGTACAAAAGGAATGCTTTAGTGAATTGTTTTTGTCATTCCAGCGTAGACTGGAATCCATAAATAAAATAAGAGATCAAACTAAAAAGATCCTGAATCAAGTTCAGGATGACAAGTCAAATGAAAATAGTAATCATAAATTACGGAGCAGGAAACATTCAGTCTATCAAGTTTGCGATTCAACGATTAGGATATGAAGCAATTCTAAGTGATGATCCTGAAGAAATTAAAGCGGCAGATAAAGTGATTTTTCCCGGTGTGGGTGAGGCAAGCAGTGCTATGAATAAACTAAAAGCTTCTGGTTTAGATACATTAGTACCACAATTAAAACAACCGGTTTTAGGTATTTGTTTAGGCATGCAATTGATGTGCAATTATACAGAAGAAGGAGACACTCAGGGATTAGGAATTTTTCATACCGATGTAGTGCGATTTAATCACGGTGTAAAAGTTCCGCAGATCGGATGGAATCAGATAGAGTCATTAAAGTCTCCATTGTTTCAAGGAGTAACAGAAAAAGAGTATATCTATCTTGTGCACAGTTATTATGCACCCGTTATGGAAGAAACCATCGCACAATCCAGTTATGGAGTCACCTATAGCACTGCTTTGCAAAAAGATAATTTCTATGGCACTCAGTTTCATCCTGAGAAATCTTCTGTGGTCGGTGAAAAAATATTGCAAAACTTCTTAGAAATCGGAAATTAGAAAAGTGAAATTGCGATAGCTATGAAGGATATGAAACTGAGAACTAAAAAAATTACTATTGATTGTTGGAAATTATGTGCAAAGCTTCCTAAAAGTAGAGAGTATAATAATTTAGTTTTTCAGTTGTTAAAAAGTTCAAGTTCAGTTGGAGCAAATTGGAGAGCCTCTCAAAGACCAAAATCAACGGCGGGTTTTATTAATAAATTAAAAATAGTAGAGGAAGAGGCGGATGAATCCTGTTTTTGGCTAGAAGTTTTGATCGAGATAATGGAGGCGATCCAACAGAAGCAAAACGTTTGTGGAAAGAGGCTGATGAATTATTAAGAATTATAGTAGCATCAATTAAAACAACAAAAAGTAAATAAGTTGAGTTATTTCGTTTTTCAACTTTCAAATTTTCAAATTTAAAAAATGAGAATAATACCAGCAATAGATATCATAGACGGAAAATGTGTTCGACTCTCTAAAGGAGATTATGATACAAAGAAGATATACAATGAAAATCCATTAGAGGTAGCCAAAGAATTCGAAGACCATGGAATTCAATATTTACATTTAGTAGATTTAGATGGCGCGAAGTCTAAACACATCGTGAACCATAAGGTATTAGAACAAATAGCTTCTAAAACAAGTTTAAAGATTGATTTTGGAGGAGGTTTGAAAACCGATGAAGATCTAAAAATAGCTTTCGAAAGCGGAGCCAATCAAATAACAGGAGGAAGTATCGCAGTAAAAAATCCGGAAACCTTTAAATCCTGGTTAACTAAGTTTGGTAGTGATAAGATTATTTTGGGCGCAGATGCTCAGAATGAGAAGATTGCGGTAAGTGGATGGTTGGAAGAAAGTGATAAGGAATTAATTCCTTTTATAAATGAGTATCAAAAGGAAGGGGTTTCATACGTGATATGTACCGATATCAGTAAAGATGGTATGCTTCAAGGACCTTCTTTTGAGTTATATCAAAGGATTTTAGCGGAAACAAATAATCTGAAACTTATTGCTTCAGGTGGAATTTCAACTTTTGATGAATTACCAAAACTTGCTGAACTAGGTTGTGAAGGTACTATTATCGGTAAAGCGATTTATGAAAATAGAATTAGTTTGAAGCAGTTGGAAGATTATATCTTAAATAATTGAATGAGATGGAAGAAAATAATTTAAGTTGGGATGATTTTACTAAAGTAGAAATGCGCATTGGAACTATCATTGATGCCGAAGTATTTAGTGAAGTTAGAAACCCTGCCTATAAGATGACAATTGATTTTGGACCATTAGGAACTAGAAAAACTTCTGCACAAATTACTAAGTTATATACTCCTGAAGAAGTGATAGGGAAACAGGTAGTAGCAGTAGTAAACTTTCCACCGAAACAAATTGCCAATATGATGAGCGAATGCCTGGTGTTGGGAGGTTTGGGAGATGATAAAGAAGTAATATTAATTCAGCCGGAACGCAAGGTTAAAAACGGAACTAAAATAGCATAGAAAAATGTTAACAAAAAGAATAATACCGTGTTTGGATATTAAAAACGGACGAACCGTAAAAGGAGTCAATTTTGTAGATCTTCGGGATGCTGGAGATCCGGTAGAATTAGCTGACCTATATTCTAAAGCAGGGGCAGATGAATTGGTGTTTTTAGACATTTCTGCTACCGAAGAGAGAAGAAAAACATTGGCGAATCTGGTATTAAGAGTTGCCGAAAAAGTAAATATACCTTTTACTGTTGGTGGAGGAATTTCTTCTGTTGAAGATGTTGATGTCTTGTTACAAAACGGAGCAGATAAAGTATCTGTGAACTCTTCTGCCGTAAAGAATCCACAATTGATTAATGATCTTGCAGCCAAATTTGGAAGTCAGTGTATAACTGTTGCCATTGATGCTAAGCAAATTGGTGGAGTATGGAAAGTTCATTTGGTAGGTGGAAAAGTGCCTACAGAATTAGACTTATTCCAATGGGCTAAGGAAGTTGAAGAGAGAGGAGCGGGAGAGATACTATTTACTTCTATGGATAATGATGGAACTAAAGATGGTTTTGCTAATCAGGCTTTAGCTAAACTTTCTGAAGAACTGAATATTCCGATTATAGCTTCAGGAGGAGCAGGAAATGTTCAGCATTTTGTAGATACTTTTAAAGAAGGAAAGGCAGACGCAGCATTAGCAGCAAGTGTTTTTCATTTTAAAGAAATAGAAATAAAAGATTTAAAAACCGAATTACGGAATAATAAAATTCCTGTTAGATTATAGTCGGCTTGTCACCCTAGCGAAGGCTATGATCCATAAAATTAGTAGAATACAAAAAGATTCGCATCAAGTGCGGAATGACAAACTTAAATTATGAAAATAGATTTCAATAAAAACAACGATGGACTAGTTCCGGCCATTATACAAGACGCTTCTACCAAGAATGTTTTGATGCTTGGTTATATGAATGAAGAAGCGTATCAAAAGACTTTAGAAACTAAAGAAGTTACTTTTTACAGCCGATCTAAACAAAGGTTATGGAAAAAAGGTGAAGAAAGTGGTAACATTTTGAAGCTTAAAGACATTAATATAGACTGTGATAAGGATACATTATTAATTACTGTAGATCCGGTAGGGCCAACTTGTCATACAGGTACAGATACATGTTGGGGGAAAAATAATGTGCAGACATATGGTTTTCTATCAGAATTAGAATCTGTAATTCGAAGTAGAAAAGAAAATCAAGAAGATGAGGAGTCTTATGTAGCATCTTTGTTTAGAAAGGGAATAAACAAAGTAGCCCAGAAGGTTGGAGAAGAAGCTGTAGAAGTTGTAATAGAGGCTAAAGATGATAATGAAGAACTGTTCTTAAATGAAAGTGCAGATTTGTTATTTCATTATTTAATATTACTCCAGGCAAAAGGATATATGCTTAGTGATATTGAAAACGTTTTGAAATCTAGAAGTTAAGAGCTGATTTTTAGAAGTTTATAACGGGATTTCAGAAAAAAAACGAGTAAGAATGGGGAAAATTTATATTTTCGCAGAATAAATCAATCAATTTTGAAATATAAAACAAAGTTACTATTACTTTTTAGCATATTGTTTTTAGTTTTTCATATTGCTAATTCTCAGTGTGATAATGCGCAGACAATTACTATTTGTGATATGACTAGTATCGATTTTGATACGGATGGTAATCCCGATGGTATAATAAACTTGTATGATGAAACAGGTATTATTCCACAAGCTGGCGATGAATGGTTTGACCCAGATTTTAATTTTGCATTGGAATCAACTTCAGGAATATTGAGATTATGGGATTTGGATAATGCGTCAGTATTAGAGAGTGATTATAGATTTATTCTTAGAAACTCTAATTGCCCTAGTGGAATTATTACTACTGTAGATCTAATTTTAGGACCATATTCTGGAGAAGCTTTACCACCGGCTGGAATAAATGAAGTTAATATTGAAGTTTGTGATGTAGTAACACCTTGTTCGACGGCACTACCAGTTGATTTGGATTTGTTTGAAACTTTAGTTTCTTTAGATGGTGTTCCTCCACCGCATCTTAATGGTAGTTGGGAGTATATTGGTCCTTCGAACCCGAGTATTACTTTAATTGCTTCGGATTTTAATACTACCATACCTTATGTTCCTGGAGGAGATAGGGTTGATCAAGCGGATTATTTATTCAGATATACCGTAAATGGTATAGATCCACAATGTATTACTCCTTCTGTTACAGAAGTTAAAGTTTCTGTTGTTAGACCAGTATTTTCTGGATATGCATCTAAATATAATATTTGCGAAAATCGTATAAAAAATGGTGAGTTTGATGCTGATTTAAATTTACGTGATGATCGTTTCCTATTAAATGAGGATCTAGAAGGAACCTGGACTATAGATGGTGATCAGATTACTAGTCTTGATGATTCTACAATTAATTTAAAAACTTTATATGATGATATAATAGCATCAGAGCCAAGATTTGGTTGTAAGGAGTTTGAATATACATATTCTGTAGAACAACGATCCGGTGTATGTAATGATGATTCTTCGACTGTAAAGTTTACCATTTTTGAAGAACTTAAACCTTTTAGGCAAAAGGAACCATTTTTTGAAAGCTGTCCTGAAGATATTACTGGTACTACACGGGATCTGTTTGATTTCTTAGAATTTACAGAAGAAAATGGTGTGCTTTTCGATTATATAGATGGAAGAGAGCTTGATGATTATGTGTTATGGGAATTTGTAAGCGGCCCTTCTGATTTGGCTTTACAAGCTAATTTTGACGATATTACAATAACACCACCAACCGAAAGACATAGAGGGGTTATCAATATTAGTTCTGCAACAGTTCCAGGAGTCTATACTTTTAAGTATACTGTAAGTCCGTTACAGTTATGTCCTGATTTTGGTACTCAAGTCTTATTTGATGCTAACTTTTGTGAACCATCTTTAAATTTAAATCACCCTTGTGAAGCACTATCTACAGAAGTGGTATTGGTAGTTTTTCCTATAGATTATCCAGGAGAAGATACCGTTACAAGTATTTGTGAAACTCAAAGTTCTGTTAGCTTAATAAGTTTATTGGATTCTAATGGAGGAACTATTTCCACTACAGGAATATGGACAGATCAAAATGGGGATACTATTGATGATACCTTTGATGTTCCAGATAGTGGTAATCCGCAAACATTTTCATTTACTTATACTACAACAACTGGTAATGGATGTGTTAGAAGTGCTGACCTTGATTTGACAATTAATACTGCTCCTTTCGCAGGAGATGGAACTACAGCATCTTTATGTTCTGATAATCTTACAGTGACCCTCTTTAATTTGTTAGAAGGAAACCCTGATACTACGGGAACTTGGACAGGTCCTTTTGGTTATCGATCTACTGATCATTTAGGAGTATTTGATGCCAATGATGAAACATTACCAATTTTAGGGGCTGGTAATTATGTATATACCGTTCCTGCTAATGCAGGTTGTAATGTAGTCGATAGTGCAACGGTTACCATAACTATCGCAGATCCGATAGAAATAGGTAATGATGTTAATGAGACATTTTGTAAAATAGACGGAAGAGTAAATTTATTCTCATTGTTAGATAGAGATACTGTTAGGACTGGAGTTTTTGAAGATACGGATGGTACAGGAGCATTAACTCCGGAAGGTGTAGTAGAATTCGAAACCTTAACCAACGGTATTTATAATTTCAGATACGTAGTTGTAAATGCTTTGCCTTGTAATGAGTCATCACTTGTTGTTGCAATTCAGATTGTAGATCTGCCAGAACCAATCGTTCCGGATCAAGAATTTTGTATTCTGGATGCTAAAAGATTAGATGATATCGAAGTTGATGTGGCTAATTATAATTGGTATGAGGAGTTAAATAGTGATATGCCAATTATTGATAACCCTTTACTTATTGATGGACAAATATATTATATAGCTAATGTAGATGTAGATGGTTGTGAATCTGAAAGAGTAGCTGTAACCATTAATATCTTGAATACAGGAGAAAAGTTTTCTAACAAGGATAAGTTCTGTACTTTGGATTTTCAGGATGGTGTTTCACCAGATGGAAATAATCAAAACGATACCTTCGAAATGGTAAGAGATGTACCTAATCAACAGTATAATATTCCTGAAGCTTTCCCTGATTTTGTTATAAAAATTTATAACAGATATGGTAGTTTGGTATATGAAGGTAATATGAATACTGAAGAATTTAGAGGAGAGAGTAATGTTTCTCTCACTTTAGGAGATGACCTACCTTCAGGAACATATTTCTATGTTTTTGAACCTAATTTCGCAAATAATTTACCTATCCAAGGAAGTTTCTACCTAAGCAGATAAGCAGTAATGAAGACAAGATTTATTTTAAGTATGACAATCGCTTTCTGCTCAATAGTATATGCGCAGCAGGAACCACAGTATTCTCAATATATGTATAATATGAGCACGGTTAATCCAGCTTATGTAACCAATCAGAGTGGAATGATATCCACTGGTCTATTGTATAGAAATCAATGGACAGGGATAGAAGGAGCTCCAAAAACAGCTAATGTTTTTGGTAATATGCCAATGAGTGAAAAAATAGAATTAAGTATTAATTATGTAAATGATAGAGTTGGGGATGCTATTTCTGTCAATAACAATTACGTGAATGTAGATTTTGCATACATCACCCGAATTTCTGATCAATTTAAGCTGTCTTATGGTTTGAAAGCAGGAATTAATAATTTCAAAATTGATGCTGCCAGTTCTGATGTTGCTGATGATCCTGCTTTTTCAGATAATTCTTCTAAAACAGATCTGACTGTTGGGGCTGGTTTGTTTTTATTTAGTAATAATTTTTATTTAGGAATATCGTCCCCCAATTTGTTACCAAGTAATGTAAGTATTGGTGGTGTTGGGGTTTCAGAATCAAAAACACATCTGTATGCTGTTTCAGGTTTTGTGTTTGATGTTGCGAGTGAAGTTAAGTTGAAACCGTCATTAGTCTTCAAACAAGTAATTGATGCACCGCTAACATTTGATATTTCCTTAAATGCTTTGTTTTACGACAAATTCGAGCTAGGAGCTTCATATCGTTATACCGACGCTTTTGTAGCATTAGCAGGCTTTAATATTACTCAAAATCTAAAGATTGGATACGCTTATGATTTTAGTTTAGGTGATTTAGGTGGATACAATAATGGAAGTCACGAAGTGATCTTGCTTTATAATTTTGACCTATTAAACTTCAGTAAAAAATATACATCTCCAAGATTTTTCTAAAATTATGAAGACTAAAACGATACTGATATTAGCGCTATTGATTGTTAAGGTTTCTTTTGCTCAAAAGAAAAGCAGGGCTGATCGATTCTTCGAAAAAGGAGACTATATTAATGCTGCTATACAATACGAATTTGAGTTAAATAGAGAAGGGTATGAGAAACCTATCTTAGAAAATATATCCACTTCATATTATAATACTTTTAAGTTCAGAAAAGCATATCGATACCTGAAGATTTTAACATCCGGTAAATTTTATGGTAAAGACAAGTCGTATGATAATCAGTATAATTTTATGATGTATCAAGTACTTTCGGCATTAGGAGAATATGATAAATCATTAGTTTACTTGTCTTTGTATCAGAAAAATACTAACCAATCAGAATTAGATACATCTGAAGCGATCTCTACTATTGAAGCTTTTAAGTTAAAAGATGATGATTATACTGTACAAGCTGTAGACTTTAACTCTGAAGCTTCTGAATTTGGGGCGGTAAAATTGGATAGTGTAGTTTATTTTACTTCGGACAGGAAGTCTAACGGAATTTTGGATAAAAATTATAAATGGACGCATAGACCTTTTTTAAATATTTATAAAATTGCAGCAACATCTGAAATAGAATCTATACAAGGTAAAGTTAATTCAAAACTTCATGAAGGAAATTTTTGTTTTTCTGCAGATGGTAATACCATGTATATCTCTAGAAGTAATACAGAAAGAGGTAAGAAGAAATTTGATAGCATAAAAAATAATGCAATTCATCTATATAAATCTCAGAAAGTAGAAGGTGAGTGGTCAGTACCAGAAAAATTGAGCTTTAATAACATTAGCTACTCTATTGAGCATCCCTCGCTGAGTGTGGATGGCAAGAAATTATATTTTGCATCTAATATGCCGGGTGGTTATGGAGGTTTTGATATTTATTATGTAGATGTTAACTTAGATGGTACTTATGGAAAGCCTATTAATTTAGGGACTGAGATTAATACAAAAAACAGAGAACAATTTCCTTATATTTCTGAAAATGGACATTTGTTTTTTTCCTCTAATGGTCATCTGGGATTAGGTATGATGGATATATTTGTTTCTGAACAGAAAGAAGGAAAACTATCCGTGCCTATTAATTTAGGAGGACCAATAAACTCCAGTTTTGATGATTTTTCTTTGGCGTATTATAATGAAACCAAAGGTTATTTTGCATCTAACCGTAAAAATGTTGGTGATGATATCTATGCTTTTGAGCAGACAGGTGAAATCTTCCCGCGAGAATATGTTGCTCGTTTTGAAGTAAAAGATTTTGCTACCGATAATTATATTCCAAAAGCATCAGCTATTTTGTATAATAAAAAAGATGAGATTGTCTATGAAAGTCAGCTGGATTCTATAGCAGCTTTCGAAAAGAATGTACTACCGGGTAAATATGATTTCAAGGCTTCTGCTGATGGTTATAAGACAAGAACCAAGCCTTTAAAAATAAAAGAGAAGGAAGAAGAAACGTACGTTGTTTATCTAGAAAGAGAGAAAGATGAAACAACAAGTTCTGATAATAATACCGATATAGAGAATATTACCGATAAAACTAAAACCACCGAAGTCAATAAAGAAACGAAGAAAGAGGAGGTAACAAAAACCAGACTTAAAGAAATGCTTCTGGCTGATAAAGACGGACCTCCAGTGGTGGAAAAGAATGGTAAGCTTTATTTTGATTTACCTCCTATATATTTTGACTATGATAAATGGAATATCCGAGCAGATTCTAAAAAAGTATTAGATGACTTTGCTTTAAAGCTAGAAAAATACAAAACGGTTTATATAAAAATTAGCTCACATACTGATAGCAGGGGTACCGATGCCTATAATCAAGTGTTGTCAGAAAAAAGAGCAGAATCTACACGCAACTATCTGGCTTTAGTTGGATATGTAAACGCCAGAAGAATGAAATTCGAAGGCTTTGGTGAGTCACAACCGCTTATAAATTGTGATAACAAAGTCTGTACAGAAGAAGAGCATCAGACGAATCGTAGAAGTGAGTTTGAGATAGTGAAGTATTAAGTTTAGTTGATGAGTTTGTGAGAGGTGAGAATACCTAACCTTCAGGGGTATATTAATTTTCTTTTTAAAGAGGTTGGAGCTACCTACAATTTAATTACTAAAAAACTAAAATACTCATTTACTAAATAATTGTTTTCTAATAAATTAAATTGTACTTTTGCACTCCTTTTTGGCGAGTAAGAGAGTAAAAAGGATACTGTTTTAATTTAATTTTAACGCTTCTGTAGAATTTTCGCCTTGATTCTCAAATAGATACAGAATACAAATTTTATCTTCAATGTCTGAAGAAACAAAAAACACTGACGTTCAGGAAGTGGAGGCTCCAAAAGCAGCTCCTGCTGCATCTCCGCAACAAGAAAATCCTGAGCAATTTTTAAAAGATTTTAACTGGCACAATTACGAAGAGGGTATTGACCCTATCGCAGATTCTAAATTAGAAGAGTTTGAAAAGCTAGTTGCAGAAAACTTTGTTGACACCTTAAATGACGAAGTAGTAGACGGTACGGTAATTAACATCACTGATCGTGATGCTATTATTGATATCAATGCAAAAAGTGAAGGTGTTATTTCATTAAATGAATTCCGTTATAATCCTGATCTTAAAGTAGGAGATAAGGTGGAAGTATTAATTGACGTACGTGAAGACGCTACAGGTCAGTTGATTCTTTCTCACCGTAAAGCTCGTGTGATCAAAGCTTGGGATAGAGTAAATAACGCGCACGATACAGGTGAGATCGTGAATGGTTTTGTAAAGTGTAGAACTAAAGGAGGTATGATCGTAGACGTATTCGGTATCGAAGCGTTCTTACCAGGTTCTCAGATTGATGTGAAACCAATCCGTGATTATGATGCATATGTTGGTAAAACAATGGAATTTAAAGTGGTAAAAATTAACCACGAATTCAAAAACGTTGTTGTATCTCACAAAGCGCTTATTGAAGCGGATATCGAAGAGCAGAAGAAAGAAATTATCGGTCAATTAGAAAAAGGTCAAGTATTAGAAGGTACTGTTAAGAATGTTACTTCTTACGGTGTATTTGTTGATCTTGGAGGTGTTGACGGACTTATTCATATTACTGACCTTTCTTGGTCTAGAATCAACCATCCAAATGAGATCGTTGAGCTTGATCAGAAATTGAATGTTGTGATCTTGGACTTTGATGAGGCTAAGACTCGTATCCAATTAGGTCTTAAGCAATTAAAACCACATCCGTGGGAAGCTCTTGACAAAGAAGTTAAAGTTGGAGATAAAGTAAAAGGTAAAGTTGTTGTAATCGCTGATTACGGTGCATTTATCGAAGTAGAAGAAGGAGTAGAAGGATTGATTCACGTTTCAGAAATGTCTTGGTCTACACACTTACGTTCTGCCCAAGATTTCGTAAAAGTAGGAGACGAAGTAGAAGCTGTAATCCTTACTTTAGATAGAGAAGAGCGTAAAATGTCTCTAGGTATCAAGCAATTGACTCCAGATCCTTGGACAGATATTACTACTAAATATCCTGTAGGTTCTAAACATAATGGTATCGTTCGTAACTTTACGAACTTCGGAGTGTTTGTAGAGCTAGAAGAAGGTATTGATGGTTTAATTTATATCTCTGATCTTTCTTGGACTAAGAAAATCAAACATCCATCTGACTTTACTAATGTTGGTGATAAGCTTGATGTTATTGTTCTTGAATTAGATGTAGAAGGTCGTAAATTAAGTCTTGGACATAAACAAACTGAGGAGAATCCTTGGGATAAGTATGAAACTGAATTCGGTTTAGGAACTAAGCATACAGCAACAATCGCTGAAATTGTAGACAAAGGTGCTACAATAGATTTCAACGAAGATATCGTAGCGTTCGTTCCATCTCGTCATCTTGAGAAAGAAGACGGAAGCAAACTGAAGAAAGGTGATGAAGCAGAATTCCAAATCATTGAATTCAGTAAAGAATTCAAGAGAGTGGTTGCTTCGCATACTGCTATGTTTAAAGAAGAAGAAGCTAAAATCGTAAAACAAGCTGCTAAGAAAGCTGCTTCAAGTGCAAATGAAAAAACTACACTTGGTGATATCGATGCTTTAGCTGATCTTAAAGCTAAAATGGAAAAAGGAGGGAAGTAATAATTCTCTATACTTTTTTAAAATAAGTAAAGACCGCTCAAAAGAGCGGTCTTTTTTAATACCTCACTTTTGTTTACGTGTTATACTGCAATTAAGGACGTATTCTCTTTTTTCTTATATACTGTATTCAATTCTTTGTATATACTATCTCGGCATACCATAGTAAGTATTGCTTTTTTTGCTTCGAACTTCTTTTTTCTCGCATATCCTTCTGAATATCCTGTAATTTTTGAAATCTCTCGCATGCTTTTTCCTTCAAAAAAAAGATGTAATATTTCTTTTGAAGAACTACTTAGCTTAAGAAAATGCTTGCGATATAGGTGTTCTCTTTCTTTTATTTCTATTTCATCTAATATTATACAGGTATTAGTATCGTGATATTCAATAAAGGTGTTTGTTGTAATTGCTTTCTTTTTTGTGCGTAATCGATTACGCCATAAATTTTTGCATACACCATAAAAATAAGTGTTTATTGAGCAGTTTAAAATTAAAGAATCTGATCTTAATTTTTGATATATAACTACCAAAGCATCCTGGAATACATCTTCTGCATCTTCTTTATTACCAGAATTCTTAATGATATACATTTTAATACTCAAAAAGTTCTTTTTGTAAAATGCTTTTAATATTCTTTCATTTCCTGTTTTTATTCCATTAATGATTTTTTGGTCTTTCTGCATAGAATATCTCACTTTTATAGATTAGTTGTTGATGTTTTTCTTTTTATAAATAAAACTGTTGATGCTTTCTTTGTAGGCAGGTTTTAAAATTATTGAGTGTTAATATTTTAAACCTATTTATTTTTTAAGTTTAATATTTTATTTATATTTGATGAATTAAGTACAAATGTAGTCTAAAATATTAAACTTTTATAAGATTTTGTTGATTATTTTAGACTTATTTTTAATTTGTATGAGTGCTTATTTTTTTTAGAATTGAATTATGGATTTACATAAAATCAAGGAGTTAGCAGATAAGAAAGGGAAACAAATCAAGGAATTGATTGAGGAAACTGGTATAAAGAAGGGTACTTTTTTCAATTATATGAAAGAGAAAACACCTATTACATTAGAAGCTTTTCTTAAGATATCAGATGTTTTAAAGGTTTCTCCTACAGAATTATTGTCGATGGTTCAAAATATTAAACCAAATGGGAGTGGTGCTCAAGATAATTTGGTGTCTTCTGGAACTGATGACTATACAGTTATGATGGTTCCCTTAGTTAATCAGTACGCATATGCCGGATATTTAAGTGGTTTTGAAAACGAAGGTTATGTGGGGGAACTTCCTAAAATACCCTATTTAGCTGATAGGCAATATAAAGGAAATTATATGTTTTTTGAGGTAAAAGGAGATTCTATGGATAACGGAAGTTATGAAAGTTATTTAGAGGGTGATCTTATTCTTTGTAGAGAGGTAAATTCGACATTCTGGACTAGTAAATTACATATTAATAAATGGGATTTTGTAATTGCGCACAAGGAAGAAGGTATACTTCTAAAACGAATAGTAGAGCATAGAGTAGAAGAAGGAGTTTTGGTATTACATTCTCTTAATGATTATTATGAAGATATAGAAATTCAGATAAAAGATGTTGCTATGATTTTTAACGTAGTTGATGTTCGTAGGAATAGAAATCGGCGTTAACATCTGGTTTTTATTACTTGATTAGGCTTTTGTAAGTTTTTTAAAACAATAATACTGCTGGTTTTGTTTAAACATTTAGTTGTTGGTTATTGGAGATAAAGCATCTTTTTGGATTACCAACTTTTTAAAAAACTTAATTTTAATATTAGATGGTTCTAATGTTAAAAATCTAATATTTTCATTACTTTTGTATTCCAGATATCCATTTGGAGATTATGAGTCAAAAAATACTTCTTAGTGCGAAAGAGATAGATATTATTCTGCACCGTTTGGCTTGTCAATTAATAGAAAATCATACGCATTTTGAAAATACTGTTTTAATAGGTGTTCAGCCTCGAGGTACGTTTTTGGCAGATCGTATTAGACAGATTTTGGTGAATGAATATCAGGTAGAAGATGTAAAATTAGGTTATCTGGATATTACTTTCTATCGAGATGATTTCAGGAGAGGTGAGAAACCTCTTGAGGCAAACAAGACTCATATAGATTTTGTAGTAGAAGATAAAAGAGTAGTGTTTATCGATGATGTTCTGTATACTGGGCGGAGTATTAGAGCGGCTTTAACTGCAGTGCAATCTTTTGGTAGACCACAGGAAATAGAACTTTTGACGTTGATAGATCGACGTTTCAGTAGGCATTTACCTATACAACCTAATTATAGAGGGCGTCAGGTAGATGCTATAAATCAAGAAAAAGTAAAAGTGAACTGGGAGGAAAATGAAGGAGAAGATGCAGTATATCTGGTAAGCTAATAATTAAATATAAAGTAACGAATGAGCGAATTAAGTGTAGATCACTTATTAGGAATAAAATATCTAAACAAAGATGATATTAACCTGATCTTTGAGACAGCAGATCATTTCAAAGAAGTTATTAATCGTCCCATTAAAAAAGTTCCTTCGCTTAGAGATATTACGATTGCTAATTTGTTCTTTGAAAATAGTACCAGAACCAGGTTATCTTTTGAATTAGCAGAAAAACGTCTTTCGGCTGACGTAATCAATTTCTCGGCCTCTTCTTCTTCGGTTAAGAAAGGGGAAACACTTATTGACACCGTTAACAATATACTTTCTATGAAAGTAGATATGGTGGTGATGAGGCATCCTAATCCGGGAGCTGGAGTGTTTTTGTCAAGGCATGTTGATGCTAGTATCGTAAATGCAGGAGATGGTGCACACGAACACCCTACTCAGGCATTATTAGATTCATATTCGATAAGAGAACGCTTAGGAGAAGTTGGCGGAAAGAAAGTTGTGATTGTTGGAGATATTTTGCATTCTAGAGTTGCGCTTTCTAATATTTTTGCTCTAAAGCTTCAAGGAGCGGAAGTCAAAGTATGTGGCCCTAAAACACTTATTCCTAAATATATAGAAAAGCTAGGGGTAAAGGTTGAGGCTAATCTAAAGAATGCTTTGGAATGGTGTGATATAGCAAATATGTTACGCGTACAGAATGAACGAATGGAAATAAGTTATTTTCCTTCGACCAGGGAATATACACAGCAGTTTGGGGTGAATAAAAAGTTATTGGAAAGTTTAAATAAGGAAATTGTAATTATGCATCCGGGACCAATCAATCGGGGGGTGGAGATCACGAGTGATGTTGCTGATTCTAATCAAGCCATTATATTGGATCAGGTTCAGAACGGAGTAGCAGTGAGAATGGCAGTAATTTACCTTTTAGCTTCTAAAATTAAACGATAATAGCTTATGATTTTTAATAAAGACGGCACTACCACAATTATTACACAAGAAAAAACTACCATAATTGAATTTGTTCAGCGTGTAGAAAAAAAATATGATACTTTAAAAAATGATAATATTATTATTAATCTGTTTTCTTTAAAAGAAATATCGATTAATGATATCAATGAATTTTTGTTGTTATCCAATAAACATAAGGCATCAAGGCACTCTTTTGTTATTGTTACTGATAAGATCTCTTATGAAGAGGTTCCTGATGAAATTACTATTGTTCCTACATTACAAGAAGCATATGACTTGGTGGAGATGGAGGAAATAGAAAGAGATCTTGATTTCTAAAGAAAATATTATTTTTTTGTAATTAATTTGATCCTTTTTCGTCTTATTCGTTATGAATAAATTAGCCCCAGTTACTTTCGTATTGTTTTTTTTGTTTTTCAATTTTCTACAAGCTCAAGATTGGAAGTATGATTTTGAAGAAGCAAAAACTTTGGCAAAACAGAAAGATCAAAACATTGTATTATATTTTACAGGATCTGATTGGTGTGCACCATGTATTAGGTTGCAAAAGAATATTTTTTCTGATGATAAATTCAAAAAATTTGCAAAGAGCAACTTTGTGTGGGTAAAAGCGGATTTTCCCAAACGTAAAAAGAATCAACTTTCTGAGAAGCAGCAAAAAAAGAATGAGGAGTTAGCAGATCGATATAATAAACGATGGGTTTTTCCTGTGATTTTAGTTTTGAATAAAGAAGGCGAAGTAATTGGAGCAACAGGGTATAGAAGGAAATTAAATGCAGAAGGATATATATCTTTACTGACTTCTTTTGATTCTTTCGGAAGATAAATAGATTAATAAATAAGATTGAATTATATTCACGTTCTATTTAAAAAAGAGGGAAAATTATTTTGAAGCTTACAATTTTAGGTTGCTATTCTGCAACTCCAAGAACATTTACAAATCCAACTTCTCAAGTTTTAGAAATCAACAATCATATTTTTTTAATCGATTGTGGAGAAGGAACACAGGTAGAATTAAGACGAAATAAGATAAAGTTTTCAAGAATAAAACATATTTTTATTTCTCATCTTCATGGCGATCATTTTTTTGGGTTAATAGGATTAGTTTCTACTTTTAGGTTACTTGGTAGGGAAGAAGCTTTACATATTTACGGTCCTAAAGGAATCAAAGAGGCAATAACACTGCAATTAAAGTTATCCAATTCCTGGACAGATTATCCATTGCATTTCCACGAACTTACGAATACTGAATCAGAAGTGATTTTTGAGGATGAAAAGGTTGTTGTTAGCACCATTCCTTTGCAACATCGTGTTTATTGTAATGGTTTTTTGTTTAAAGAAAAACCAGGTGATCGAAAGTTGTTGATGAGTAAAGTCATGAACTATGATATTGATAAGGCTTATTATCGTTCTATTAAAAAAGGTAAAGATGTAGTTTTGGATGATGGTACTGTAATTAAGAATGCTGAACTGACAGATGATCCACACCCGGTTAAAAGCTATGCCTTTTGTAGTGACACTAAATATGATGAGCAAAAAATACCAATAATTACAGAAGCTACAGTTTTGTATCACGAGTCTACTTTTTTAGAAAGCCATAAATATTTATGTGAACGCACTGGTCATAGTTCTGCTATAGAAGCAGCTACTATTGCTAAAAAGGCTAATGTGGGTACTCTTATTTTAGGTCATTATTCTACTAGGTATGATAATATCGAACAATTTAAGGATGAAGCATTAACTGTTTTTGATGAGGTCGAGATTGGAGATGATGGTAAAGTCTTTGAGTTTTAGCATAGTGAAAATTATAAATACTTTATTGACTTCTACAGCTCAAAATAAGTAAATTGCATCAGAATTGATTTGCTATGAATAGAGATCTTAAAGATTATAGAAAATCTTATGAAAAACATTATTTGGAAGAAAAAGATCTTCCTGATTCTCCTTTTGAACTTTTTTCGAATTGGTTTAAGCAAGTAGAAGAGGCGGGGGGAATTGATGAAACAAATGCAATGACAGTTACCACTTCTGGGTTGGATGGTTTTCCAAAGTCTAGAATAGTTCTGTTAAAACATTTTGATAATAAAGGTTTTGTGTTTTATACAAATTATACTTCTGAAAAAGGAAAAGCAATATCAAATGATAATAAAGTTTGTATCTCGTTTTTTTGGCCAAATTTAGAACGACAAGTAATTATTAAGGGTATAGCCGAGAAAATTTCTAATCAACAAAGTACGGTTTATTTTCAATCTCGACCTAGAGGAAGTCAGCTAGGTGCTTGGGCTTCTGATCAAAGTGAGGCAATTACTTCTCGTGAAGTTTTAGAAGGAAAACTAAATGAATTAGAAGAGCAATTTAAAAATAAAGAAATTCCTAAGCCTAATTTTTGGGGTGGATATTGTGTAAAACCTGTAGAATTAGAATTCTGGCAAGGCAGACCAAATAGATTGCACGATAGAATCAGATATAGTAATAATAGTAAAGAAGATTGGAAGATTGAAAGATTATCTCCCTAACCTTATTCCATAATAACGAAATTAGATCTTCTGTTTAGTTGATATTCTTCCTCAGAACAATCTTTACCATCAAGACAGTCATTTACTGGTTTTGTCTCTCCATATCCGTTGTAAGATAGAATTCTGTTTTTTGAAATGTTTTGGCTTACAAGGTAGTTATATATGGATTCTGCTCTTTTATGAGATAAGTTTAAGTTATAATCGTGATCACCTCTACTATCCGAATGAGTTTCTATTTTAATGACCATATTCGGGCGATCCTTTGTCATTAACTCCACTATTTTGTTTAATTCTACCTCTGCACGAGGAGTGATATCCCATTTATCAAACTCAAAATAAATTTCATTTAAATCGATTAAATCACTAATCGTTTTATTAATACTTGAATCAGATTTTAAACCAGACGATGGATTAGGGTTGATGCTGTTTTGTGTAATATCTTCTTCATTAATACCAGCAGTTTCAGTATTATTTGTTTTATCAGCATCACTAAGCTCCTTTATTTTTGTATCTAAGTCTTTTTTAGGTGCAGATGCATATTTTATAAAATTTGGACAATTCATTCCGCTCATATCAACCGCTAATTTCATGCGATAGAAATCGGGAGCATTACACTTGTTAATATGATTAAATCCTTTAGTATATTTTCTTGTTTCGTTTAAGGAACCATTAAATTCTGCACTCACAGGCTGGTCAACGATTAAAGCTTCACCATTGCCATCAATGGATTCACAAGAGGTATTTACGACAACATTGTATCTAATCTCAAAAGGCTGACTGTTTGTTTTGACCATCTTATTTGGGATGTCAAAACTTAGAGCTCTTGATTCTTCATCATAACGTACTTTGATTTTTTTTGACGGAAGAACTATTGATTCCTTTGAGAATACTACGTTTTCCGGAAGTATATCTTTAATTATTGTATTTTTTGCATTATCGTTACCGTCATTATAAACTTTTAGGCTGTAAATAATTTCTTGACCAGGAATTAAATAATCATTAGGATATACATAGCTCTGATCAGCATGCATTGAGCGTTTAATCATATGTATAGCTGGTTCATATATTTCTATACTAAAAGCCACTGCCATTACAGAATATCCATCATTATCGGTTAACAACCTAAAACCAGCTTCAGTTTGATTGTTACCAATAATATTGTTATTTGCATTTCTGATATTAAAAAGATCCGCATCATAACCCAGAGTATTTTCACTTGCAGGAACTCTGGTTTTAATATTTCTTCCGTTTTCCGTAATATTAGCGTTAAAGAAATTATTCATTGGATTGGTACTGTCCGTAATGCTTTTGTATTTATTGGTAAGATGAGATAGTACCTGAAAACGATCTCCTCTAATACCTTTATCTCCTTCATAGGAAATGACACCAATTTTTCCATTTACAGCTCCATTAGGTATAGTTTGGAAGTTGTCAAATGAAAATTTAACAGGTTTTGCCTTAGAATCGATATTTACAAAACCATCATAAACATAAAAACGTTTTCTTGGTTTAGAGGTATCTTCATAAATAACAACCATTGTCCAACCTCCAGCAAGACCATTACCTAAGGTTTTATCGTCATTTATCTCAGTGGTGGTGGCTGGAATATTAGCTAAAGTGTATGTGCCATTAGGGTTTTCTAAACTAAGAACTTGATCTGTAATATCTTTATAGCAAGAATATTGTTTAAAAGTAGCTCCTTCATCATTATAATAATCATGTATTACCTGCCCATTGGTGATTGTTGTATATGCATTTTGGCCAGGATACTTAATCTTAATTGAAGTTATGTCATGTTCTCTATTCTCATCAGCATACGCTGCAGTCCAATATAGTCCCACATGTTTTATGGCATTACATTCTGATTCAGTTATTAAATCCGCACTACTAGAATTAAAAGTAGTAGGATCATCATCAATATCAATAAACCCCATTTTGAACTGATTATTCAGTCCACCATCATTATAGCTTTTATTAGGATTAAAAACACCAGATCCGTCATCATTGCTTACTTTTCCTAAAATAGTGTTAGACACAAATTTAAAATCACCTTTAAGAGTAAACTCAGAACGTTTACTCAAAGGCACTTCTACCTGTCCATATACAAATGAAGAACAAAAGATGCATATGACTATAAGTAGGTTAACAATTTGAAATCGGGTATGATTTCTGTTTTTAGTAATATTTTTTTCCACTTTTACTTTATTCTTTAGAACCCTTTAATTATGGTAAATTTGTGTTCATAATGTTGGGGTAAACATTTTGAATTGAGGGAAAACCGTACATCAAAGTTAATTTTTAACGATTAATTATATAAGAAAAAACTTGCTTTTTCGATATAATTATCATTTTTACCGATTAAAAACATTTTGATATTGCTTTCATTTTCATTGATTTAGCTGTGAAATCAACAAAATGTCTATTTCGTTGGTTATGGAATTTTATAGTTATTCTTTAAAGGAATTTATATTATATACTGCTTTATAAATACCTATTTTTTTTTCTTTTATTTTTAGAATTGTAAATGCTAATTCTTAAACTTGTATATTATAACTTCGTAATCACAATAATAGTATAGAGGTAATGAAAACTTTATATCTTATAAGACACGCAAAATCTTCTTGGGAGTTTGACTTGCCAGATGATAAAAGGCCTCTTAATAATAGAGGGTTGAATGATGCAGAATTAATTGGTGAACACTTGAAAACACTAATAAAACCAATAGATAAGGTTTTGTGTAGTCCAGCGGAGAGAGCTTATAGTACTGCAAAAATTATATTAAGTCATCTAGAAATTGATGATTCTGTATTTAGCTTAGAACCAGATCTTTATGATTTTGGAGGTCATAAAGTAATCGAAGTAATTAAAAACTGTGATGATGATGTTGATACATTAATGATTTTTGGACATAATCACGCATTTACTTCTATCGCAAATCTTTTTGGTAGTGAATCTATAGATAATTTGCCTACTGCTGGTGTGGTTTGCATAGAGTTTAAGGAGAATAACTGGAAAGATATTACTGTAGGAAAAAACTTATTAACAATTTTTCCTAAATCCTTAAAAAAATGACAGAAACAACTAAAAATCAATATATTAATAGAGAATTGAGCTGGTTGCAATTCAATGCAAGGGTTTTACAGGAAGCTGCTGATGAAACGGTTCCGCTATTAGATAGACTTCGTTTTATTGGGATTTTTTCCAATAATCTGGATGAATTCTTTAAAGTTAGATATGCCACGATTAAAAGAATTGATTTAGCAGGAAGAGATGGTAAGAATGTTCTCAAAGGGACTACTGCTAGTAAGCTTTTGGATAAAATAACTAAAATTGTTATTAAGCAACAGTCTGAAAGCCTTAAGACTATTGATGCCATAAAAAAAAGATTAACTCATCATAATATTTTTATCATTGATGAAAATCAGGTTACATCTGATCAAGATAGTTTTATAAGAAACTATTTTATTAATAAGGTTAGTCCGGCATTAGTAACGTATATTCTTAATGATCTGGACAAATTTCCTCACCTTAAGGATAGTGTAGCTTATTTGGCAGTTAAGTTAGTATTAAAGGATAAGATACCTAAAGAAGGTCGTGTTTCTAAAATTTTACAAAAAACTACTAAAGAAAAAATATATGCTCTAATTGAAATTCCAAAGGATACTGATAGATTCGTAGTACTCCCGGAAAAAGATGGTAAACAGTATATTATCATTTTAGATGATTTGATCCGATACTGTATGCATATCAATTTTAGTATTTTCGAATATCTAAGTGCTTCAGCACATATGATTAAGATTACCAGGGATGCGCAGTTGGATTTTGATAACGACTTAAGTAAAAGTTTTATCCAAAAAATATCTAGTAGCGTAAAGTCTAGAAGAGATGGAGAACCTGTTCGATTTGTATATGATAAAACCATAGATAAGGATACGCTCAACTTTTTGATGGAGAAGATGGGTGTAGATAATTCTGATAGTATCATACCAGGTGGGCGATATCATAATCGAAGAGATTATATGAATTTTCCTGATCTTGGAAGAACGGATTTAATTTACCAACCAATTCAACCGTTGGCTATTCCTGGATTGAGTTTACAAGGAAGTTTACTGAATAAAATAGCTAAGAAAGATTTCTTACAATATACACCATATCATACATTTGCCTATACAGTTAAATTCCTGAGAGAATCAGCAATTGATCCTAAGGTAAAAAGTATTAAAATTACTATCTATCGATTAGCTACTATTTCTCATATAGCCAGTTCGTTAATTAATGCCGCAAAAAATGGCAAGAAAGTTACGGTACAAATAGAACTGCAAGCACGTTTTGACGAAGCTGCTAATATTAGATATGCGGAGCAAATGCAGCGAGAAGGTGTAAAACTTATTTTTGGGGTTACGGGTTTAAAAGTGCATTGTAAAGCCTGTATAATTGAAAGAGAAGAAAAAGGTAAACTAAAAAGATATGGATTTATTAGTACTGGAAATTTTAATGAATCTACAGCAAAAGTATATACTGATTATACTTTGTTTACTACTAATGAAGCGATCCTAAAGGAAGCTAATAAAGTATTTAAATTCTTTGAAATAAATTATAAAATAAATCGATATAAACATTTATTGGTGTCACCACACTATACACGCTCTTCGCTATTAAAGCTAATTGATAAGGAAATTACGAATCAAAATGAAGGTAAGCCATCTGGAATCAAATTAAAGCTTAATAGTCTTAGTGATTATGATATGATTGATAAATTGTATGAGGCAAGTAGAGCAGGCGTAAAAATTGATTTGATTATTAGAGGGATATGTTGTTTAATACCAGGTATCCCTGGTATGAGTGAGAATATTAGAGCAATAAGCGTAGTAGATAAATATTTAGAGCATCCACGATTATTTATTTTTAAAAATGCCGGAGACCCTAAAGTTTATATTTCTTCTGCAGATTGGATGACTCGCAATTTAGATAGACGAGTAGAAATATCTTGTCCGATTTATGACAATGATATAAAAGAAGAACTCATGGATACTTTTGATATTTGTTGGAGCGATAATGTCAAAGCCAGAAAATTATCCAAAGATCAGGATAATGATTATATTAGAAACGATAAAGTAAAAGTCAGGTCTCAAATAGCCACCTATGACTATTATTTAAGAAAACTAGGAAATTAATATTTTGTTGACAATAGAAAAATATGCAGCCATCGATATTGGCTCTAATGCTGTAAGATTGCTGATAAGTAGTATTCACGAAGAAAAAGGAAAAACTACTAGATTTAAAAAAACAAGCTTGGTTCGGGTTCCGATACGATTGGGAGCAGATGTATTTAAGACCAAAAATGTTTCAGAAGAAAACATTAAGCGTATGATAGATACTATGCAAGCGTATCAACTTTTAATGAGAACCCATAAAGTTGTTCGATATAAAGCATGTGCTACTTCTGCCATGAGAGAAGCCGAAAATGGGAAAGAAGTTGTAGAACTAATTAAACAAAAATCAGGAATACAGATAGATATTATTGATGGTAATGATGAGGCAGCTATCATTGCAATGACGGACCTTCATGAATTAATTAATACAGACGCTACTTATTTATATGTCGATGTAGGAGGAGGAAGTACAGAATTTACACTTTATCACAATGGTAGTACGATTACTTCTAAATCGTTTAAACTTGGAACTGTAAGGTTGCTTAATAATTTGGTGACCGATGATATTTGGAAAGATGTAGAGCATTGGATAAGTGAAAATACCAAAGCATATTCAAGTGTTTCATTAATTGGTTCCGGTGGAAATATTAATAATATCTTTAAGAATAGTGGTAAAGGTAATGGTAAACCACTTTCATTTTTATATTTAAGTTCATACTATAAATTATTGAACTCATTAACTTATGAGGAAAGGATTTGGGAATTAAACTTAAATCAGGATAGGGCAGATGTTATTGTTCCAGCAACAAGAATTTACCTTTCGGCAATGAAGTGGAGTGGAGCAAGAGAAATTTATGTACCTAAGATCGGATTATCAGATGGAATTATTAAATCACTTTATAGCGAAAAACTCAAAAACACAATGATTTAAAAGCAAATTATTCCCGAATCTAGCATAATGAGTTTTAAAAAAGATAATTTTTTATATTAAATTGCCCTAAGAACCAAATGCTTATACTATGAACAAAACACTACTTTTTACTATAATTTTTGTCCTATTTGGAATGGTTGTCCTACAAGCCCAAGATGTTAGATATGGGGTTAGAGCAGGATTAAACTATAGTCAGATAGGAGGATTTTCTTTTGACAAAGTTTACATCGAAGCTCCGGATACTCCAGATGAAGTGCCAAATGAAACTGCAGAAACTCCTGATGGGTTTGAAGATAATAGGATTGGATTTGTAATAGGTTTCTTTGCAGATTATTATTTTAATGAGAAATTCTCAATTCAACCTGAAATTCAATTCTCTAACCAAGGAAATAAATATGAAGAGCTTCGTGTAAATGCACTTCAATTACCTATAGTTTTTAAATACCATATTTCAGATTATATAAATGTTCATCTTGGTCCTGAGGTAGGGTTTAAAATATGGGAATGGGAAAAAAATGAAAACTTCGGTACTTTTTTGTTTTCAGGAACGGTAGGAGTAGGAGTCAATATAACAGATAATTTTTATGTAAATTTGCGTTATGCGATTGGGTTAAACGATCTTTTTGAAGATGAAGCAGAAATAATTGTTTCTCGGGATACACAGGTTGAAAGAATTATTGATGGACAACCAACTACAATTACGATAACAGATAGAAATACTAGAATAAGGAACCTAGAAGGAAAAAGCAGTTATTTTCAGCTAAGTTTTGGATACAGATTATGATCCAAAACTTAGAAAATATAATAAAAAAACTCATCATTTCGATGAGTTTTTTTATTATCCGTGCATAGTCTCTTTTGTACCTAAATCTTTCATGATTTCAGCCTCAAAAGTCAGTAGATCTTGCCATTTTTTATCTACTTCTTCTCGATCACCATATTTCCTAGCAAAATTTAAGAACATTGTATAATGATTAGCTTCGCTGACCATAAGGTCTCTGTAGAATTTTGCCAACTCTTGATCTTCAAGTTCTTCAGAAAGAAGTTTAAATCGTTCACAACTTCTGGCTTCAATTAAAGCAGCGTATAATAAACGATGTACTAAATGAGTTTGTCTACTTCCTCCTTTAGGAAAAAATTTAATTAATTTATTTACATATTCATCTTTGCGATCTCTTCCTAATTTCCAACCACGAGCCAAGATTTTGTCATGAACCATTTTAAAATGGCTGATCTCTTCTTTAACTAATTTGGTCATTTCATCTACCAATTCAGAATACTCCGGAAAGCTTACTATCAATGATATTGCTGTAGATGCTGCTTTTTGCTCGCAAAACGCATGATCTGTAAGGATTTCTTCTATATTCTTTTCTACGATATTTACCCATCTAGGATCTGTGGGGAGCTTAAGGCCTAACATTTATATATTCTTTATATATGAATTGCAAAATTAATACTTTGATTGATTTATTACTACCTACTCTTTAAGTGATTTGAATAAAATCAGGTTTTGATTATTCCTAAATAATCATTTTATTATTTGGTTGATGGTTTTAAAACTCTTATTAAATCTTCATTTTTATTAACACCATAATATGTTGCTTTATCGGCATCAAACAAATCAGAATGCTTTACGATTTGAAGTTCAAAACCGCACTCCATAAGACTTTGTAGAAATTGTGTTTCGCTAAAATATCTAGCATGATCTTCTTGTCCGTAGAATATTAACCTAAGTTCGTCTGTGTTTATACCTTCATCTTCAAAGTTATTCTTTAGTAATTTGGAGTAAGGTGTTTGTAAAATTGCCGTCCCACCTGGTCTTAAAACTCTAAATATTTCCTGCATTGCCTTTTTATAATCAGGAACATGTTCTAATACATGGTTACATAGAAATAACCCAAAAGTCTCATCCTCATAAGGTATATTGGTTAAGTCTATTTTTTGAATAGTATCATTAGCTGGGTATAAATCTCCTTTTACATATTTGGATGGAGAATATTCTTCTATTTTAGGGCTTAAATTTTTTTCTGGCGCAAAATGAATGACTTCATTATTTGTAATTAGAGACCATAGATTTAATTCGTCAAAAAACATATATAGATGTCTTTCTCTGTCATTAGATCCACAAAATACACACCCGAAATTATCTATATCACTACCGATAACATCAAGTTTAATCTGCCATATAGGCGCATTAGCTGTGCCACCGTTATATTTGGTAAACTCATTAAAAGTATTGTTACAGATATAGCATTTCTTTTTATTGCCTTTCCTATTTTGTTTTTGTTTTCTTCTCTGTTTGTATTTTTTAAATAAACCCACTATTTTTTATATTGGTTAGTTATCTTTTGATTCGTAAAACGAATATATGTTTTCTTTTTAAATAATCTAAAAAAGGAAATGTTTATATAAACAGTTTTAGCGGTATTAATTTGATTACTAGAAACTTAAAAGGTTTTATATGTCTAAATCAAAAGAAGATCTTAGTTTGTCGATTAGTGGGTTTTTTTCTCGAAGTTTTTCGTATTTATCTTGTGGAGTAAAGGCGTACTTTTTAGAAGCTTCTTCATTAACATTAATAATAAGTTGAATGCTGAAGTTCTCTAATTTTTTGTACAAAAACTGTAATAAACCAGCTTGAGCATTTTCCATATCAATTTTCATGGATTGATTAGGGAGTTCCAGATGAATATTAATTCCTTTAAGGGTAGGGATATTCATAGCAAACATAGAACCTACAATTCTTTCTCCTTTTTTGTCCTGCAGTTTCCCATATTCAATCCAGGCAGCTTGCATTTCTGATTCTGTAAATTCCTCTGTTGGAAGGTTTTTTGGGTCTATTACTTTTTCAACTTTACTTTCTTCGTGTTCTTTTTTCCTTTTGATACTACTAAGCGATAAACCAGATGTTTTTCGTTCTCTCTTAATAGCTAATGTTTTTTGTTCAACAATTGGGTGAACTTCAAGAGTAGTAGTGTTTTCTGTAACATCTGCTTTTTCTGTAATAGGTTCTAAAGCTACATCGGTTTTTGTTGTTTCAGTAGTTGTAAGGTCAGTTTTTTCCTGCTCTACAATTGTTTTTGTAATCCCCCCACTTTTATCTTCTACTTTTTCTTTGATTTCGGCAGAAACCTTTATAGGGGTAATACCTTTTTCCTTAAAATATGAGGGAGGAATTATGTAGGGTTTGTCATTTTTTTTTTCTCCATCTGCCGTAAGGCTGATAGAGGCGAGCTGCATTAAGCATAGTTCCACCAGTAGTCTTTGGTTTCGACTAGTTTTATATTTCAGATCACAATCATTAGCTAGCTCAATTCCTTTCATCAGAAATTGATGACTTGTTTTTTGAGATTGTTCGTGATACTTAGCTTTGGTTTGTTCTCCTACTTCTAATAGATTTATGGTAGCGGGATTTTTACATACTAGTAAATCCCTAAAATGAGAAGCTAAACCAGCTATAAAATGATGTCCATCGAATCCATGAGCCAGAATTTCATTGAACTCTAATAAAAGCTGTGGAATATTATTCTCAAGAATAAGATCTGTAGTTTTAAAATATGTTTCATAATCTAAAACATTCAGGTTTTCCGTAACTGCTTGTCTTGTAAGGTTTTTTCCGCTAAAACTTACCACGCGATCAAAAATAGATAACGCATCCCGCATAGCACCATCTGCTTTTTGAGCAATGATTTGTAATGCATCTTCATCAGCTGTGATACCTTCTTGTACAGCAACTTGCATTAAATGATTTTTGGCATCAGTAACAGTAATCCTTTTGAAATCAAATATTTGACAACGCGATAAAATCGTTGGTATAATCTTATGCTTCTCTGTAGTAGCCAGAATAAAAATTGCATGTTTAGGTGGCTCTTCTAATGTTTTCAAAAAAGCATTAAAAGCTGCTTGAGATAACATATGTACCTCATCAATAATATATACTTTGTATTTTCCTACCTGCGGAGGAATACGTACTTGATCAATAAGGCTTCTGATGTCATCGACAGAATTGTTAGATGCAGCATCCAGTTCAAAAATATTAAAGGCAAAATCTTCGTCTGGATTTTCATTACCATCTTGATTAATAGTTTTTGCTAGAATCCTTGCACAAGAGGTTTTACCAACACCACGAGGTCCTGTAAATAGAAGTGCTTGAGCTAAATGGTTATTGTCAATAGCATTTAGTAATGTATTAGTAATAGCTTGTTGCCCCACAACATCTTTAAAAGTCTGGGGTCTATATTTACGCGCTGATACTATGAAATGCTCCATCGACACAAAGTTAAAAATTGCTTTCAAATAATAAATTGTGTGTTTCGGTTTTTATGCTGTAGTTATTAACATCTAAAAAATAATTACGAATTAAAGATTCAGAATTTAGAATTGTAATACTTTTGCACCAAAGCAGATCACCTTATCGTCATCCGCCATAGGCAGATGGAGGAAAGTCCGGACACCGTAGCACAGTATAGCGGGTAACGCCCGTCCGTCGCGAGATGAGGACAAGTGCAACAGAAAGAATGTACAGGTAATGCTGTAGTGAAATCAGGTAAACTCTATACGGTGCAACGCCACGTAAACCAGCTTTTGAGGGTTGTGCGCCCGATGTTGGAGGGTAGGCGGTTAGAGCTAATAAGTAATTATTAGTCTAGATAAATGATAAGGGTTCACCTTTGGTGGAAACAGAATCCGGCTTATGATCTGCTTTTTTTTACAAATCCTTTAACAAAAAGCATTGCTAATTTTCTTGTACATTGCAACCAAAAGAAATTTGCTCAATGAATATTGCTATTGTTTGTTATCCGACTTTTGGAGGTAGTGGAGTAGTCGCTACAGAATTAGGAATTGCACTTGCAAAACTGAATCATCAGGTTCATTTTATCACATATAAACAACCGGTTCGATTAAACCTTCTTAATCCTAACATTCATTTTCATGAGGTTACAGTACCTGAGTATCCACTTTTTCATTATCAGCCTTATGAACTAGCGTTATCCAGCAAACTTGTTGATTCTATAAAAAAATATAAAATAGATTTATTGCACGTGCACTATGCAATCCCACATGCTTATGCAGGGTATATGGCTAAGAAAATGTTAGAGGAAGAAGGAATTCATATTCCTATGGTTACAACATTGCACGGTACTGATATTACTTTAGTAGGAAATCATCCATATTATAAGCCAGCAGTTACATTTAGCATCAATAATAGTGATATTGTAACTTCGGTTTCAGAAAGTTTAAAGGATGACACCCTTCGATTATTTGATATAAAGAAAAATATTGATGTCGTTCCAAACTTTATTGATGTCAACCTCTTGAAAACAAGTTTTACGGATTGTCAGAGAGAATTAATGGCAGAACCCGAAGAACGAATAGTTACACACATCAGTAACTTTAGAGCAGTCAAACGTATTACTGATATCGTGGATATTTTTTACAATATACAAAAGGAAATTCCTAGTAAGCTATTGATGGTGGGAGAAGGGCCTGAGCGTAGAGAGGCCGAGAAAAAATGTAAAGCCCTTGGCATAAAAGAAAAAGTAATCTTTTTTGGAAATAGTAATGAAATAGATAAGATTTTATGCTTCTCAGATCTATTCCTTTTACCATCTGAACGAGAAAGTTTTGGTTTAGCAGCTTTAGAAGCTATGGTAAATAAGGTTCCCGTGATATCTAGTAATGCCGGTGGTATCCCGGAGGTTAATGTACACGGAGTTTCAGGTTATCTTAGTGATGTTGGTAATGTAGAGGAAATGTCTGAAAATGCTATACGTATTCTTAGGGACGATAAAGTTTTAGAGAGTTTTAAAGAAGGAGCTTATAAACAAGCCTTGAAATTTGATATCCATAATATCGTGCCTTTGTATATTGATTTATATGAGAGTGCATTAGAATCAGTTTCATAAAAAAAACACTATTCTTATTAATATGAATAGCGTTTTTATCAAGTAAATTATCAAAATAAATAAATCAAAAATTCAACACGTCTTAATTATTGTGTAATAGGATTTATCTTTTGTATTATTAAGAATCAAAAGGTTAACATCTTTTATAAAAAAACCTCTGAATTAATCTAATTCAGAGGTTTTTTTAGTAGCTATAAGTTTATCTAATTAAAAGTATATCGTGCAGCAACACCAACATTAACACTAACTTGATCAACATCGTTCAAAACACCATTACCAGTATCTATATCATGAAAATCATAAGTTGGCCGAATGCTAAATGCAACTTGTAGTGGAAAATCAAAACGATAATCTACTCCAAAATCAGCACCTATATAAGGAAACACTTCGTCATCTCTGTCTACCGTTATTCCCAAACCGTCAAAAATAGTGTCAAAATCAATGTAACCAGCACCAAGTCCAGGACCAGCAAACCAATTTAGATTGTCTACTATATTATATGTCCAGTGAAAATAAGCACCACCTCTTATCGTAGTAACAAAAGAATTGGTTCTCCAACTTAGATTGGCATCAATTCTATTGTTTTCTGTTAAAACTTGTCTTTGATAAGTAATTTCGGGACCAAACCCATAATCACCAGAAACGGTTTCTGATATTCTTATCCCAATAGCATTTTTGGGAATATCTTGAGCTTTGGTATTAAGAGTAGAAATAACTGTAATGATTAAGACTAAAAATACTTTTTTCATAATTGTAGAGATTTTTTAAAATTCTATTATTTGTGTATTTACCAGATTAAATGTAAACATTATTAGGTTTACAAAGTATTTAATTTGTCTTATTATTAAAATTGATATCTAGCACTAAGGCCTAAATTAAAGTTGATGTCATCATCATTGTAGTCATCAAAATAGATCTCAGGCCTAAAATCAAGTGAGATCAATAACGGAAAGTCAAAATTAAACTCAATCCCGACATCACCGGTAACAAAACCAAAAGTTTCTAGATCATCTCGATCTCTTCTTACATCGTTATCAAAATCTACTAATCCACCACCAATACCGGGCCCGACATACCAATTTAGACCTCCGTCAATATTAAAAACCCATTGATATATCCCGGTAAGTTTTAAAGCTTTGTACCTATTTCTACCCTGAATCCCTAAATCTAACTCTGCTCGCGTGTTAGAACTTAGAGAAGCTTGGTATGATGCTTCAGCCCAGAATCCTTCACTTTCACTTAGTCTTAGACCAATAGCATGCTTTGATATCTCTTGTGCTTGGATAGAACCAAATGAAATTAATAAAAATGTTGCGATAAATAAAATGCGCTTCGTCATAAAGTATTTTTTATTGTTATTCCAAGTATAACGCCATATATGGCTATTTCATATACTATTTCTTCATAAGGTTTTGTTAATGAATTCAACTCAATTTTTATTGCCCTTGATAACTTAAGTAATGTTGTATTTTTCTACCTTTATTCCCAATAAAAACAAAATTTTAGTAAGATAAAGTATATGAGTAAAGAAAAGCTATTATCTCAATTACAACAACAGTTAGAAGGAGATTTACAATTCGATACTCTTACTAAAGCATTGTATGCAACAGATGCATCGGTATATCGTAGAATTCCTTTAGGAGTAGCTTTTCCAAAATCTACTAATGATATAAAAAAGCTGATTTCCTTTGCTTCAGAAAACAAAATAGGACTTATTCCCAGAACTGCAGGAACCTCATTAGCTGGGCAATGTGTTGGTGACGGGATTGTAGTTGATGTTTCAAAACATTTTACTAAAATCCTTTCGGTAGATACAGATAAAAAAACGGTTACCGTACAACCTGGAGTTATTCGTGATGATCTTAACCGATATTTAGAACCATATGGGTTGTTTTTCGGTCCTAATACATCTACCTCAAATCGATGTATGATAGGAGGTATGGTCGGTAATAATAGTAGTGGAACTACTTCTATACAATATGGAGTTACCAGAGATAAAACCTTAGAATTACATGCCGTACTTTCTGATGGTAGCGAAGCTGTTTTTTCTAAAATTTCTTCTGAAGCTTTTCATGAAAAAAGAAATTCAGAAACTTTGGAGGGAAAGATATATCAAAATATCTATGAAAAACTATCCAGTGAAGATGTTCAACAAAACATAAAGGAAAGCTTTCCAAAACCTGAAATACATCGTCGTAACACGGGTTATGCAATCGATGAATTAATCAATTCAGAAGTATTCTCCAAGGGAGCAGAGTCATTCAATATGTGTAAGCTTTTGTCAGGTAGTGAAGGCACTTTGGCATTTACAACACAGATCACATTACAGTTAGATGAATTACCACCAAAGGAATCTCTAATGGTAGCGGCACATTTTAAAACTATTGATGAGTGTATGAAGGCTGTAGAACCTTTGATGAGGCATAACTTGTACACTTGCGAAATGATGGATAAAACCATTTTGGATTGTACAAAAAATAATATAGAGCAGCTTAAGAACCGTTTTTTTATTGTTGAAGATCCAGTTGCTATTTTAATGCTGGAATTAAGAAGTAAACATCCTCGAGATCTGGAACATCAAAAAGAGGCTTTGATAAAAACATTAGTTAGTACAACTTCAAGCTATGCGAACCCGGTATTGACCGGAGATGAAATAAATCAAGCATTAGAACTTCGTAAAGCAGGCTTAGGTCTTTTAGGAAATATAGTAGGTGACAGAAAAGCAGTGGCTTGTATAGAGGATACTGCTGTAGCTATTCCTGATTTAGCAAATTACATTTCTGAGTTTACAGAACTAATGCAGAAGTATGATCAAAGCGCAGTGTATTATGCGCATGCAGGAGCTGGAGAATTACATTTACGACCAATTTTGGATCTAAAAAAGGATAAAGATGTAGTGCTTTTTAAAAAAATTACTGATGATGTAGCGGCTTTGGTTAAAAAATATAACGGTTCGATGAGTGGTGAACACGGTGATGGTATTGTAAGAGCCGGTTATATTCCATTTATGATAGGAGAGGAGAATTACAGGATTGTAAAGGGGATTAAAGAGGTATTTGACCCCAAATGTATATTCAATCCAGGTAAGATTGTAGATGCATATCCTATGGATCAAAAATTGAGATATGAAACAAATCGTCAAGAACCAGAAATAAACACACTACTAGATTTTAGTGATTCTTTAGGTATTCTAAGAGCTGCAGAAAAATGTAATGGAAGCGGTGATTGCCGTAAACCTGTGGCAGCAGGAGGAACAATGTGTCCCAGTTATAGAGCTACCAGAAATGAAAAGGATACTACTCGAGGTAGAGCCAATGCATTACGAGAATTTTTAACAACAAGCGAAAAAACTAATAAGTTCAATAATAAGGAGTTAAAAGAAGTTTTTGACTTATGTATTAGCTGCAAAGGGTGTTCTAGTGAATGTCCTTCTAATGTTGATGTCGCTGCATTAAAAGCAGAATTCGAATATCAATATCAAAAAGAAAACGGAGTTTCAAATAGAACCAAGCTCTTTGCCTACAATAATAAACTGAATAATTTAGGGCGAATACTTCCTGGACTAACCAATTTCCTATTTAAAAATAACTTTACATCCGGTTTACTTAAATCTTCCTTTGGTATTGCTAAAGAACGTGATTTGCCTTTATTATCTAAACAAACATTGCGTAGTTGGTATAAAAATAATTTTGAAAGATTATTACCTGAACAACCGATTAAAACACTTTATTTCTTTATTGATGAGTTTACAAATCAGTTAGACACTGAAATTGGTATTGATGCTATCGAACTACTGACCCGATTGAATTACGAAGTAAAAGTTGTCGTGCATAAAGAAAGTGGGCGAAGTTTTATTTCCAAAGGATTATTGAAGCAAGCTAAAACATTAGCAAATTATAATGTATCAGTTTTTAAAGAAATTATTTCAGATGAAACCCCATTAATAGGTATAGAACCTTCAGCTATTTTGACTTTTAGGGATGAATATTTGCGACTGGCTAATGATAAAAATGGAGCAAAAGAACTTTCGAAACATACCTTTTTAATTGACGAATTTTTAGCTTCAGAAATTGAAAAAGGAAATATTAGCTCAGATCAATTTACAACTGAAGTCAAAACAATCAAATTACATGGGCATTGTCATCAAAAAGCATTGTCTAATATTCAAACGACGTTTGCATACCTAAACCTACCACATAATTTCAAGGTAACTATCATTCCATCCGGATGCTGCGGGATGGCTGGTTCTTTTGGGTATGAAAAAGAACATTATGATATTAGTATGAAAGTGGGAGAGCAAACCTTATTTCCCGCAGTTAGAAAGGCTTCTGATGACACTATAATTGTAGCAGTAGGTACTAGTTGTAGACATCAAATAAAAGATGGAACACATAGAGAAGCCTTGCATCCTGTTAGCATTTTGAGAAAAGCTTTAATTGATTAATCTATACTTTTCCTAAAAAGTAATACTTATGATTAAAGTCTCTGGATTAATATTTATTTCTTTAGTTTCTTCTTTAATACTATCGGTTTTACTTTTTTTTATTCCGAAATTATGACTAATTTAATTCCTTGTGTTTTAAAAAATTAGCATTTTTTAGAAGCATATACAAATCATTTTAACATAAACAGTGGGGTTAGAAAAAATATATATCATTTGTGGGGTTTCCGGTAGTGGAAAAACAACAATAGGAAAAAGACTTGCAGAATTGTTTAATATTCCATTTTATGATGCAGACGATTTCCATCCTAAAACTAACATAAAAAAAATGTCAGAAGGATATCCTCTAAATGATGAAGATAGAACCCCCTGGCTTCATAAGCTTGCAGAGGAAATCAAAAAATGGAATAGTGATAGAGGAGCAGTATTAGCTTGCTCTGCATTGAAACAAAAGTACAGACAGGTTTTACAGTCTATTGATGCTGAATATATAAATTGGATTTTTTTGGATGGAAATTATGATTTGATATCCAAAAGAATTCAGGCTAGAGAAAATCACTTTTTTAAAAAGGAGTTGCTGACTTCTCAATTCAATACTCTAGAAAAACCTGAACAAGGTGTCATAATTGATATTGATAAATCGGTTGAAGAAATTATACATGAAATAGAATTAAAATTGAAAACACAAGTGTCACAACTGGGACTTATAGGATTAGGAGTTATGGGCAAAGGTTTGTCCAAAAATATTTTATCCAAAGGCTTTCGTCTTTCTGTATATAATCGTCAAGTAGAAAAGAAAGAGGTAGACATTGCTAAAAAGTTTGTAACCGAACAAGAATCTCAAAAAGTACTAGGTTTTGATCAATTACAGCCGTTTGTAATTTCTATAAAGCGACCCAGATCAATACTATTAATGGTTAATGCAGGAAAATCTGTAGATATGGTGATCGAGGGATTAATTCCATTTCTAGAAAAAGGAGATTGTTTAATTGATGGAGGCAACTCTCATTTTAAAGACACGATAAGAAGAGAAAGGTTACTTTCAGAAATCGGTATACATTTTATAGGAGCAGGAATATCGGGAGGTGAAGACGGAGCTTTAAGAGGGCCATCTATTATGCCTGGTGGATCAGAGAAAGGATATGAATTATGTGGTAATTTCTTAGAAACTATCGCTGCAAGAGATAAAAATGGGAATCCTTGTTGTTCATATATAGGGATAGAGGGATCTGGGCATTATATAAAAATGGTTCATAACGGTATAGAGTATGCAGAAATGCAGGGTATTGCAGAACTGTATCATTTGTTGAGATTTTATGTAAAAAAGAATCCTGAACAGATCGCTGATATATTTGATTCGTGGAGGAAAAAAGGAAAAGATAGCTACCTATTAGAAATTACAGCAGATATACTCAGAAAGAAAGAGGAAGATGGTTTTTTGATAGACAAAATATTAGATAAAGCAGGACAGAAAGGAACAGGAGGATGGTCTACAGAAGCGGCTCTGGAAATAGGAATGCCATTATCAACCATTTCAGAGTCCGTTATGGCAAGAAATCTATCAGGAATAAAATCACAACGAGTCAAAGCTTCAGAAGTATATCAGCTGGAGAGTTCTGAAATTCTAGAAGATGAAAGTATGTTTTTAAAGGATTTAGAAAAGGCCTTTTTAGCAGCAAGTATTCTTAATCATCATATAGGTTTTGAACTTATCAAGCAAGCTTCAAAAGAATATAATTGGGATCTTAATTTATCCGAAATAGCTCGTGTTTGGACTAACGGATGTATCATTCGTAGTGATCTTATGGAACATATATCTGCGCTATTCAAAGAGAATAATGATACTTCATTAATAATGTTTCCGGAATTCATTACTATAATGAAATCAAATATAGATTCACTTAGTAAAATCGTCTCGATTGGACTTACATCAGGATGTTCTTTACCTGTAATGTCTACTGCTGTAAATTATTTTTTGACATATACATCGGCACAATCTTCTGCAAATATAATACAAGCACAACGAGATTATTTTGGCGCACATACTTATCAACGTGTTGATGCCCTTTTAACCGAATACTTTCATACAAATTGGAAAGATTAATGATATGGATTATCAATTACTAATTGCTGTAGGTGTAGGCATTATTGCCTTACTTTTTATGATTCTTAAATTAAAGATACAAGCATTTATTGCACTTCTGATTGTATGTATACTTGTAGGTATTATTGCAGGATTATCTCCTGAAATGATTCTTAACAGTATGAAAAACGGTATGGGCGGCACGTTAGGATTTGTAGCTACTGTAGTTGGTTTAGGAGCTTTATTTGGAGGGATGTTAGAACATTCTGGTGGAGCACAGGGACTAGCAAAGTATATATTACAACTTGCAGGAGAAAAAAATGCGTCCTGGGCTATGATGATTACTGGTTTTATTATCGCTATTCCAGTTTTTTTTGATGTTGCATTTATCATCTTAGTTCCGGTTGTATATGCCATAGCCAGAAATACCAAAAAATCAGTATTGTTATATGCAATTCCTTTACTTGCAGGTTTAGCGATTACTCATAGTTTTATTCCACCAACACCCGGACCTGTAGCGGTAGCTGATATTCTTGAAGCCAATTTAGGTTGGGTAATTATTTTGGGATTCATTACAGGAATTCCTGCTGCAATTGTGAGCGGACCAATTTTTGCAAAATATATTTCAAAAAAAATAGAGGTTACTTTACCAAGTGATACGGAGACTTATATTTTGAAGGATAAAGAATACCCTAATCCGATAACGATTATTACAATTATAGCGTTACCGATACTTTTGATCGTTTTAAAAACTGTTTTTTTAGGAGATTGGATGAATGAATATCTATTGCCGAAATCAGTTATCTATGTTATATCGTTGTTAGGTCATCCGTTCACGGCCTTAATTATTGCTAATCTCCTTGCCTGGTATATTTTGGGGATTCGGAGAGGAACAAGCAGAGATCAATTGTTAAAACTATCAATGAAATCATTTCAACCCGCTGGAGCTATCATTTTACTTACCGGAGCAGGTGGAGCTTTTAAGCAAATTTTGGTAGATACTAAAGCAGGAGAGATGTTGGCTTCGTCATTACAAAGCTCATATATACATCCATTATTGTTTGCTTTTGTCGTCGCTGCCTTAATACGAATATTGCAAGGATCTGCCACAACCGCAATGATTGCTGCAGCAGGAATTACATCACCAATTATTTTGGCAGGAGATTTTACTGCTGCACAGATAGCACTTTTTGTAATCTCTATTGCTTCTGGAGCTACTATTTTATCTCATGTAAATGATAGCGGTTTTTGGCTTGTTGGTCAATATCTCGGATTAACCGAAAAACAAACATTTCGTTCCTGGACAGTAATGACAACTTTGATTGCTATTACTGGTGTTTTAATGTCGTTATTACTTTGGTATATATTCTAAAGTGATTTTCATAATGTTCATATAAGTTCGAAATCTAATTTTTGAAACTCTTTTCCATTAATAATTAAAGATAATTGATGTTTGCCTTTATATAATTTTCTGGTGGTAATAATCTTGAATGGTTGTCTTCTATTAATTTTTGTAATGGTCTGCTTATTATAGGTTCTTTCACTAATCTTAAACACTTTTCTGGATAGCGTACCATTTGCTTTTTGATAATAGATACCATATTCTAATCTTATGTTTGAAGCTTCTTTATTTTTGTTAAGTAAAGTAAAAGAGAATTTCAGATACTCACCGATCTTTACTTTTGGGGTATGTATCTTAAAGCTTTTGATTTTAATATGTTCTACAGAACCAAAACCAAATAATCCTAAAACCTCTGAATTCCCTTCTTTTAATAATGTTCTGCAGGCATGTTTTATCATCCAATGAGTTTCTTTGGAATCACTTTTCCACTTTTTTGCTAAATTAATTACAACTTCGGGATTGTCTTTAGATATGTCGTTCAGATTATTGGCAACACTTCTCCTTACCATTTCTGATGGATCATTTCTCAGGTTTTCAAGTATTGGAATGATCGAAGTAGGGTCTTTTTTAAATTTAGGTAATCCTATTGCCCAGGGTAACCTAGGTCGAGACCCTTCAGAAGCCAAACGTCTTACCATAGAATTTTTATGAGTTGACCAAATCACTAATTGTTGAACCATTTGTTCTGGGTATTTAATAATAAAGGGCCTTACAGCAAATTCGCAACTTGTAAATTGTGTAATCTCTTCCATGACTTTTATAGATGTTGAATAATTTTCTAAACCATATTTTTCAACAAAATCAGGTAGGAACATAAATTCAAAAGATGTACTTTCTTCTTTGGTTTTGAGTAAGTTTACCATTCGTATAATTAAATTTGTTGCAGTCTCATAATCCTGAGGCAAGTATTTATACATAACCTGAGAAATATGATACATTCTTTGTTTCAGTTCCTTATCCTCCCAATCATTACAGTATATATCTGACATGAACTTTTCTATATTTACTTGAGGATATACTTTTTTTAGAATAGTAGTGAATTGTTCAAAAAATCTTGTGTTATATACATTTTTTAAAGGATCTGCCATGAGTGTTTATTAAGACGTTTTAGATGTAAATTTATATGGAGTTTGTGACAACTATATGTCAGTAAACATTGTACATTTTCTATTTATTTAATTCAAAAGCTTCTCTGATAAAGAATCTAACATCGGACAAATTTAAATTTGTTTAAAAAAAGACGGATAAATCCGAAATTGATTTAATTTTCAGCATATAAACACTAGTTTTTCTATCATATTACTATCAATTTTTTAGAGATTAACAACTACATTTGTTGAAAATTTGTAGTCAATGGCAGGAAATACATTTGGGAACTTATTTAAGTTAACAACTTTTGGAGAATCTCACGGAGTAGCTATCGGAGGAATTATAGATGGTTGCCCATCAGGAGTAGAAATAGACTTAGAAGCTATTCAAGCTGAATTGGATCGTAGAAAACCTGGGCAATCTGCCATTGTAACACAGCGTAAAGAACCAGATACTGTAGAATTTTACTCAGGAATTTTTGAAGGAGTTACTACTGGAACTCCAATTGGTTTTGTGATTAAAAATGCAAATCAAAAATCTAAAGATTATTCTCATATCAAAGATTCTTATAGACCATCACATGCAGATTATACTTATGATCAAAAATATGGTGTCCGTGATTATCGCGGAGGAGGACGTTCTTCAGCTAGAGAAACAGCTAGTAGAGTAGTAGCTGGAGCTATTGCAAAACAAGTATTGTCTGATCTAAAAATCAATGCGTATGTAAGCGGAGTTGGGGCTATTAAATTAGATAAACCTCATACTGAGCTTGACTTTTCTTTAACAGAAAGTAATATTGTTCGTTGCCCGGATACTGAGAAAGCTACCGAAATGGAACAATATATCAAGCAGATTCGTAAAGAAGGTGATACGGTGGGAGGTATTGTGAGTTGTGCAATCTCTGGAGTACCAGTTGGATTAGGAGAACCTGTGTTTGATAAATTACATGCTGAATTGGGTAAAGCAATGCTCTCTATTAATGCAGTAAAAGGTTTTGAATACGGAAGTGGTTTTGCCGGGGCAGAGCTTAAAGGCAGTCAGCATAATGATTTGTTTAATGCAGATGGAACCACCAAAACTAATCTTTCCGGAGGAATCCAAGGAGGCATCTCTAATGGAATGGATATCTATTTTAATGTGGCATTCAAACCTGTGGCTACTATTATGCAAGATCAGGAAACTATCGATAAAGAAGGTAATATGGTGAATATGCAAGGAAAAGGAAGACATGACCCTTGTGTTGTGCCTAGAGCTGTACCTATTGTAGAAGCTATGGCAGCATTAGTATTGGTAGACTATTGGTTGATGAATCGAACTATCAAAAAGTAAACACCTAAAAAAACAGTTAATGTTACGGTAATCTTAATCGGGTTGCCGTTTTTTTGTTTTTAATTTATATCTTCGGCACTGTTTGGCTTAAAAAATAAAATATTCACATGAAGAAAATAGCACTGCATTGGAAGATTATGATCGGAATGCTACTAGGTATAGTATTCGGATTTATAATGACAACAATATCCTGGGGAAAAGGTTTTACTGGTGATTGGATAGCTCCATTTGGAACTATTTTCGTTAATCTTCTTAAGTTAATTGCAGTACCTTTAATTTTGGCTTCTCTGATTAAAGGAATTTCGGATTTAAAAGATATTTCAAAATTTAAAACTATTGGTGGAAGAACCATAGTTATTTATATTATTACTACGGTTATTGCCATTACTATTGGTTTATTGATCGTAAATACTACTAAACCAGGTAATGGAATTACACCAGGGACCATAGAAAAATTAACCACAGAATATGCTGGCAATGCTAAAATAGCTGAGCGTATTGCTGAAGCAGGAAATCAAAAGCAAAGTGGGCCTTTACAGTTTATAGTAGATATGGTACCACAGAATGCTGTAAAAGCTATGAGCGATAATAAGATGATGCTTCAGGTTATCTTTTTCTCTATCTTCTTAGGTATTAGCATGCTTTTAGTAAAACCATCACAATCAGAGCCTCTTAAGAATTTCTTTGATAGTTTAAATGAAGTGGTACTAAAAATGGTTGATTTGATCATGCTTACAGCACCTTATGCAGTATTTGCATTATTAGCCAATGTGGTAGTCACTTCAGATGATCCTGACATTTTATTAGCGCTATTGAGATACGCTTTAGTTGTTGTGGCTGGATTATCATTAATGGTCGTGTTTTACTGTATTTTAGTTTCTATGATTACTAAAAAATCACCACTTTGGTTCTTAAAACAAATTAGTCCGGCACAATTGTTAGCATTTTCTACCAGTTCCAGTGCAGCGACACTTCCTGTAACGATGGAAAGAGTTGAAGAACATATTGGTGTTGATAAAGAGGTCTCTAGTTTTGTATTGCCAGTTGGGGCCACCATTAATATGGATGGAACCAGCTTGTACCAGGCGGTTGCTTCTGTTTTTATTATGCAAGTACTTTGGCCTGAAGGATTGACATTTTCTAATCAAATTACTATAGTTCTGACTGCTTTATTAGCTTCTATAGGATCAGCTGCGGTTCCTGGAGCAGGTATGGTAATGTTGGTAATTGTATTAGAAGCTATTGGTTTTCCGTCAGATAAATTACCAATTGGACTGGCATTAATTTTTGCAGTAGATAGGCCTTTAGATATGATGCGAACGGTAATTAACGTAACAGGAGATGCTACAGTATCTATGATTGTAGCAAAATCTGTTGATAAACTAGGTGAACCTCATGTAAAGGAATGGGATGATAATTATGATGGGGAGTTAGGATAAGGTATCCACTTTCCAATTTTTTAATAGCTTGAATAATTCCGGATATTCTGATTCTCGCTTAGGGTTCCACATCATAGTAAGCTTAGCTTTCTGTTTAATATTTTTTAGCTCTATACTTTTGATAGGAAATTCATGTCCGTATAATGAAGATATGGGTTCTAATGAAATCCCTAATCCGGCTTCGACGAGCCTAAAACTGGTACTTGCAGAATCTGTTTCATGAACAACCTTTGGTGTAAAACCGGCTTCTACACATATAGATTCTAAAATATGTACATAGTTTGGCCCATCCGATACAGTGGGGAAAATGAATTCTTCTTTTGAGAAAACAGAAAAATCTTTATAATTGGTTGCATCTACAGGATGTTCTTCTGGTAAAAGAATTACAAAGTTATCAATGTGTAGTATTTTACTTTTTAGGTTAACAGGAACCATAGGGTTAGTAGCAAAACCAATATCAATTTCATTTTGCTGTAAAGCTAAATACTGATCTCTGTTGTTCATCTCATGTAGAATGGTTTTTATACCAGGTATTTCTTCTTTTATCGTTTTTAGGATATTTGGTAAGATGGTTTGCATAATAGAGTGTGTAAATCCAATCCTGATCTCACCAACTTCCCCATGATGTATATCAGAAGCTTGTTTAGCCATTCGTTCGATTTGAGCAACCAATTTTTTAGCTTCAGTCACAAAATACTTTCCTGCAGGAGTTAGTGCAACATTGCGCTTATCTCTTTTAAATAGAATTGCATCGATTTCATCTTCTAATTGTTTTATTTGTCTGCTGAGTGCTGGCTGTACAATATTCAATTCTTCTGCTGCACGAGTGAAATTTAGCTTTTCTGCTAACACTAGAATATTTTTAAGTTGTCGAATATTCATTAATGCATTTTTGTTATTAATTTATCAAAAATAAGTATTTTTTATTATAAATATAGATGACTAATTTTGAACTTAGGAATTAATTTGATTGAATATGAAAGATTTAGTAGCAAGAAAAAATATCTTAGAAAAAGCATATGATCCATCTGATTTTAGAGCTATAGGACACCAGATGATTGATTTACTTTCTGATCATCTGGAACGTGTCCAAGTTGATCAGGATCATCCTGTTTTACCTTATCAGGACCCTGAGGATATGTTATCGTACTGGCAAAAAGATTTTTCTTCTGATTCTGATATCGCAGATGTATTTCAAAAGATAGTAAAGAACTCTATTAGTGTACACCATCCCCGATATATAGGTCATCAGGTTGCAGTACCTGCTTTTATTTCCAGTTTAGCAGGATTGATCTCTGATTTATTGAGCAATGGTACAGGTGTCTATGAAATGGGTATGGCAGCCAATGCGATTGAAAAGATTGTTACAGATTTGGTTGCTAATAAAATTGGATACACTAATGAGGCTTCAGGTGTACTTACTTCTGGAGGTAGTCTGGCAAATCTGACAGCTTTGTTAGCTGCACGAAAAGCAAAAGCTCCAACAGCTGTTTGGGAAAATGGACATCAGGAAAAACTAGCCGTTATGGTATCAGAAGAATCACATTATTGTATTGATCGGGCAGCAAGAATTCTTGGTTTAGGAGAAGAAGGAATTATTAAAGTTCCGGTAGATAAAAGCTTTAAAATAAATACATTATTATTAGATGAATATTTGCAGAAAGCTCAATCTGAAGGTTTACATATTATAGCCATCATTGGATGTGCAAGTTCTACAGCAACAGGATCTTATGATGACTTAAATACGCTCGCGGATTTTGCGGAACAAAATGATCTATGGTTTCACGTTGATGGTGCTCACGGTGCCGGTGTTGTATTTTCAGAAAAATATAAGCATTTGGCTGACGGGATTTCTAGAGCAGATTCTGTGGTGATTGATTTTCATAAGATGTTAATGACTCCGGCGTTGAATACTGGGTTGATTTTTAAGAAAGCTGAAGATGCTTATAAAACGTTTGAGCAGAAAGCACAATATCTATGGGATTCGCAACATACAAAAGAATGGTACAATTCCGGTAAACGAACTTTTGAATGCACCAAGTTAATGATGTCGATTAAGGTATATGCTATTCTAAAAACATATGGAGAGGAAATATTTGAACAAAATATTGATACATTATATGGTTTAGCTTCGGTTTTTGCTCAAATGGTAAAAGAGCGAACGAATTTTGAATTGGCATTAACACCCGAAGCTAACATTATTAATTTTAGATATATTAATTCTGATAGAAAAAACCTCAGTACACTTAATGCCGCAATCAGGCAGACTTTGATTACTTCAGGTAAGTTTTATATTGTGCAAACCAGGATAGATGACGAGCTATATCTACGTACTACGATTATGAACCCTTTGACCAAGGAAGAGGATTTGCTTGCGCTTTTGGATGAAATAGAACGGATAGCAATTTCATTGGATTAAGGTTTAGCAGAATAGATAAGTGTTTTTGGTATCTTTTTTCCTCAATGACATTCTTTTTATACTTGTATAACGCAACCTATGGCAAAACGTTTCATCTATTGTAATAGATAACATCCAATATAAAACACATGAGACGTCTTTTTTTTATTCCTATATTATTTCTTTTTATAATTTTTGGTTGTAGTAATGATGATGATAACTCTAATAACCCATTTAGTTTTGAAATAAATGGAGTATGGAACCTTATCAACGTTCAAGGTGGTTTTGCCGGGGTCGATCAGGATTTTGAAAAAGGAACTATTATCTGGACTTTTAATGAATCTACTAAGATGGTAACAATAGCCAATAATACTACCATAACAGGAGTATATTCAGGTTTAGCATCTGGTACCTATCCATATTCCATAAATGCTCTTGCTAATACTTCTGCTTTAGAACTAATTGTTAATGAAAATAGCCTGGGAACACTTGCCTTAGTCACACCTCTTATTTTTACGGTAGATGATCAACCCTTAGATGGCTTTAAAATAACCTTCGAACGTTAAAGGTTTATTCTTTGTTTTCTGGGATATTTTACCTGATAAAAGAATTGTTTTTCTACCTTTTTATTGGATGAAATATCTAATTTCCATGTTATGATACCTGTTTTGTCATTATATTCTGCATCAGTGGTATTAATTTCATCAAGTTTGATTTCCTTGTTTTGCGATACAGGTATACGATCTTGTAGTGTTACAAAAACTTTATTTTGTTTGTTGTTCTTAATGCTAATTTTATACCCACGATTAACAATACGATTACTACCGGTAAAGGATTTACTTTTAAAATTATCTAATTGCTCACGCTTTATAATGATATTAGGATCTACTCCTAGTGAAATGGTAAGGCTATCTGTTGTAGCCAGTGGGTCAATATTAGTTTTCCCGGCATAGCTCCCTTCAAAATAAATATTTGCTTCACCAGCTAGTAAATTAAATTGTTCCCAGTTACCCAGTTTTGCGGTTAAGAATACGTTTTCATTTAATTCTGGTGCTACATAATGCCTATAATCCGCTTTCATATCGAATTTGTCGATTTCTATTATTGTAATATCATTATTAGAATCGATACTATATTTCTTTTTGATTTTGAATTTAGTGTTGGTTAATCCTTCTTCTTTAGTTTCTACTACTTGATTATAATCTTCTTTTTCTTTTTTATTGTTTGCAAAGATACCTGCGACCTTTCCTCTTAAAGAAGAACTATAACCTCTAATCACAACTTCATCCAATACGCTTGAATCTTCTTTTAACTTAACATTCATCAGTGCAGAATGGATAGGAATACTTTCATTATAGAATCCTACATAGGAGTATGATAATTCATTACCACTTTGGATATTGATAGTATATTGACCATCAAAATCAGTCGTTACTCCATTATTAGTTCCTTTTTCTATAATATTAACTCCAGGTAAAGGACGCCCTTGATCATCTCTGACAATACCTGTAACCCTTCTTATAGTTGGATTATATTGATAGGCATTTCTTTTGGTGGCTCTGGCTTTTCTATAATTACCATAGGTAAAGTTTAAGTATTTTGTATTCAGACTTGGTTTAATATTATTAGTGTTCGGATCACCAGTAGATAAAGTTACTTTTACATTCTTCCAATCCGTACCTGTGTGTTGGTATACATTAGCCTTATAAGCTACATTTAGAGGTGTTTGGCTATCCTTGGATTTGATATCATAGATCGGAAACCAACCTGCATTAGCTACGTTATATCGTATTTCTAAAATCAAATTTGTCGCTATTGGAGCATCTAACTTTAGTTTAATTTCACCACGTTGTTCTTTGGTTTGATCATCCAATTTATCAATTTCCTGACTTATACTTGTAATTTGATCTTCTAATTCGTTGATCTGGTGAGTTATACGATATGTTTCATTTTGTATTTCTACAGAACGCTCACGATAATATGTAGAAATTAATTTTACTTTTTCTAATGAAAGTTCAACATTATCACTACTAATACGTTGGTTATTGTCTAATACTTTCTTTTCCTGACTAAGTCCAGCTAATATGTTTTGAAGTGTGTTTTTCTTCAACAATGAAGTTTCTAATTGATTTCTTAAGGATTCCAGTTCTTCAGAATCTTTTTTCTTTTCGAGGTAATCGATATTAAAATTAATTGATAGAATAGAGGTATTCTTTAACCCAGAAACCTGTATACTATTCTCATCTATACCTGGAGAGAGATCGTGTAATACAATTTCATTAGTACCTGGTATCAAATCGATTGAAGCTGTTCTTTTTATCTGTGCGCCATTTAGGTATACAGTTACTTCTTCGATAGTGGATTGTTCTTTCTTTCCTGTGTTGGCTGATGCAATTATGGAAAGCATCAGGAGTAATAGTGTGTAGATTCTCATATCGTATCATTTTAGTTACTATACGAAACTACTTTACCTTCAACCCAAATAAAATAATCATTTAGGGAACCAATATTTTGATTGAGGGAATGAGCTGTGGGATTATAAAATTAAGTTTATAGGAAATAGGGGAAAACACCTATAGTATTTTTAGTGTAAGTCCCCTTACTTAGCATTATCCTTATGAATACATTTGGATTATACAATTCACGCTAATAAACTTTGACATTATGAAACGGCTTTTTCTACCTTTGGCTTTAATATCTTTTGCAATTATATGTTTAGGTATAGTGCATATTGATAATGTAAATAAATTAGAAGCAGAATCAATTAAATTGAGAGAGAAACAACAATCTCAATTAGAATTGATAAAAGAACATAAAACTACAGAAACTGAAATTGTAGCTAAATGAATGACCGATAGTGATACCATTATCGTTGATCAATAAACAATGCTTTAGGTTCTGGAGTTAGGATCATATCGCTTTCTTTTTTGCTAAATCACTTATATGTTTTTTTGGTAATGATCTCGTAGATCCAATATCTAAAAAATTTAGGAAATACAATAAAAACAAAAAATAACGGATAATCTACCGACAGCTGTCTTGCTATACTATGTAAGATGGCTTTTGCTTTTAATAATCAAATATTCTTAGCAGGAAAGAGATATATTTTTATCAAAAGGATTCTATTAATCAGATTTAATTGCTATTAAAATTATAATTACTACGAATTCTAATTAGATATCTACGAATTCTAGAATTACCGATATAAAACAGCATATTCAATATTACTTTTAAACCGTAATAAAAGGATGGTCTTTTTTTGCTCCCGAATTATTTTGATCCCAAGATAAAATGAAACGATTGTTGTTACCCATAATATTAATATGTTTTACAATACTTTGTTTAGTATTTGTACATGTAGATAATATGAACAAGTTAGGTAAAGAAATCAGTAAGGTAGATCAATCATATACTAAAATTGTTTCTTAGAAAAAAGTTACTTAACTAGCTTGATCAATAAACAGTGCTTTAAGTTCTGGGGTAGGGATCATACAGCTTTCTTTTTTTCCAAACCACCTATATCTATTTTTGGCAATGATATCATAAATCCAGTCTCTGAAAAATTTAGGAACCACAATAAAAACAAAAAGTAATGGATAACCTGCTGATAGTTGTTTTGCGATATGTAATGCAGCTGTTGACTTATGATAATAAGCTTCTCCGGGATTAATCAATAAGATCGAATCTATCCTAGAAATATCAATACCTCTATCTTTAATTAATTCCTGACCAATTTCACTTTGTAACGAAGCATACCTGAAAACATCTTTTTTATCACGCTTAATAATAAAATTCACCGCGTTATTACATAAATTACATACTCCATCAAATAATATAATTTTTTTCCCTTCTTGAATCATACTACAAAGATACTATGAAAAACGAACTCATAAATAATGATTATGAATTTGTTAAGAATCAGTGTTTTGAACAGGTGTTTAAAAACATATGTACAAAATGATACGGTAAAGGATTACAGCTCGAAAAATTACAATTCATTAAAAATATTTATGATTCAGATATAAAACATAAATAAAAATAAATGAAAAGCTCTTCAGATATTTGTAGTATGAATTCTAAAATTTAAAACCAATGATTGATATCACAGCTACACAAAGGAAAGAGAAGACTAATGCTCAATTAGAACAACAGCGTATGACGAAGATCACCATTGCCAGAGGAGATGGAATAGGGCCGGAGATTATGGATGCCACTTTATCAATACTTGAAGCTGCCGGAGCAGAGATTGAAACCGAAGAGATAGAGGTAGGAGAAAAAGTATACCTCTCTGGGAATTCTGCAGGTATATCTAATGAAGCCTGGGAAGTTATTAGACGGAATAAAATCTTTTTGAAGGCACCAATTACTACCCCCCAAGGAGGAGGATATAAGAGTTTAAATGTTACAACAAGAAAATCTTTAGGGCTTTTTGCCAATGTTCGACCGTGTACTAGCTTACACCCTTTTGTTTCAACTAAGCATCCTAATATGGATGTAGTAATTATTCGAGAAAATGAAGAAGACCTTTATGCGGGGATAGAACATCAGCAAACCCAGGAAGTAGTGCAATGTCTTAAACTGATTAGTGTGCCAGGATGCAAAAAAATAATACGTTATGCTTTTGAGTATGCTACGGCCTACGATAGAAAGAAAGTAACTTGTTTTACCAAAGACAACATTATGAAGCAAACTGACGGCCTATTTCATAAGGTTTTTGATGAAATTGCTATGGACTACCCACAAATTGAAAGTGAACATTGGATTGTAGATATTGGAGCTGCTAAACTTGCAGATACCCCTGAAGCGTTTGATGTAGTAGTTATGCCTAATTTGTATGGGGATGTGTTATCTGATGTATCTGCTCAGATTGCAGGATCGGTAGGTTTAGCAGGATCAGCTAATATAGGAAAAGAATGTGCTATGTTTGAAGCTATCCACGGATCAGCACCTCGAAGGGCAGGTCAGAATATGGCCAATCCATCAGGATTACTCCAGGGAGCAATTATGATGCTCAATCATATAGGACAATCTGCGGTGGCAGAAAAAATACAGAATGCTTGGCTTAAAACTATAGAAGATGGAGTTCATACATATGATATATACAAGGAAGGAATTAGTAAACAGAAGGTAGGTACTAAAGAGTTTGCCCAAGCTGTTATCGATAACCTTGGAGAAAATCCTAATACACTTTCTGCTGTCTCTTATGGAGACGAAACACTCATTCATATTCCTCACTATCAAAGACAGAAGGCTCCAAAAAAAGAATTAGTCGGAGTAGACATATTTGTGGATTGGGGAGGGGAATATCCTGGTGACCTCGCTCATAAATTACAAATGCTTAATAATGATTCGGTTGAACTTACAATGATTACGAATCGAGGTGTTAAGGTATGGCCTAATGGATTTGATGAAACATTCTGCACAGATCATTGGCGCTGTAGGTTTACAGGAAAAAAAGAAAAACAAATCGATAAAAAGGATATCGTTTCCATACTACAACAATCTATTTTGATGGAAATTGATACTATAAAGACTGAAAACCTATACACTTTTGATGGAAATAGAGCATATTCCTTGGGTCAAGGTCAATAATACTTGAAAAGTTTTACATAAAAATTACAAAATAGAGAGTGATTATTTTTTGTAATTATGAGGAGGGGTTGTACCTAGCGGTGCAATCCCTCTTTTTATGAGTAAACAATTCTATTTAGGCTTTACCAATACTGATTCTATTACTTCCTGGGTTGTGATTTGCAGGTTTTTAGGCAACATATTATCTTTTGGTAAAACCGCTAGATAACGATCATTGTTAGAATCATATACTTGTTTAAAGATAGGATCATTAAGCTCTAGTTTGTCAAATATTTCCTTAATCAGGTCAAAATGATAAATCAAATCGGTACTACCCAAATGAAAAATCCCTTTTTTTCCGCGATTAATTATATAATGCATTTGTTGTGTTAATTTAGATATAGAAGTAACATTAAGAATCACATTAGGAAAAATTTCTATAGGTGCCTCCAGATCGTGTAGTGTTTTTAATTCTTGAATTCTAGGTGTTCCGGCACCAAAAACCATAGGTACTCGAGCAATTACATATTTATGAGTAGGAAGACGCATTAAAGCGTTTTCAATTTTGATCTTAAATCTTCCGAAAACACTTTCACTTAGTGTTTTATCATATTCATAAGAAGGGTAGTTGCTAAAGGAGTCAAATACATTAGCACTGGATATGAATATAAGTTTTGACTTATGTTTTTTAATCCACTCAATGATCCTTTGATGCATGTCTAATTGTGAATTAAAGTTACCTCTAATTGCAGATATAATTACCGTAGGTTTAAGGTTATCGAGAAGAATAGAAATATCCTCTAGCTCCATATCATACTGAAAGAATTTTTGATTTTTTTCAAAGAAATCATTATCAGTACGATACGTTCCATAGGTATCAAAGTAGGAGTTCAGCTCTTTATAAATTGCATTTCCTATAAAACCACTGGCTCCTATGATGAGGATTTTCTTCAATTGAATTATTTTTTAAAAAAAATTAAGTTTCAAATTTACTTTCGTAACCCTGAAACTTAACAATACTATTTTTTATTGTAATAAACTACCCTTTATAAAAAGGTAATTTAACAACCGTAGCTGGAATAGCCTTTTTTCGTACCTGAATATTAATTTTACTATCCGGTTTTGCAAAAACTGTTGGTACATAACCAAGTCCTATACCTTTTCCTAATGATGGGGACATCGTTCCCGAAGTTACTACTCCAATAGTCTTGCCATTACCATCAACAATATCGTATCCTTGTCGAGGAATCCCACGTTCATCAAGTTCAAAACCAACAAGTTTACGATCTGCACCGCGTTCTTTTTCTTTAGCAAGAGCTTCAGCATTAATAAAGTCTTTGGAGAATTTAGTGATCCAACTTAATCCTGCTTCAATAGGAGAAGTTTCATCCGTAATATCATTTCCGTATAGACAATATCCCATCTCCAGTCGTAAGGTATCTCTAGCTGCTAATCCAATAGGTTTGATTCCAAAATCTTCACCAGCTTCTAATACTTTATCCCAAACTTGCTTAACTTCAGCGTTTTTACAATAAATCTCAAAACCGCCACTACCGGTATATCCTGTGGCAGAAATAATTACATGTTCAATTCCTGCAAAATCAGCTACTTCAAAAGTGTAGAATTTAAGCGCTTCCAGATCAACAGAAGTTAAGGATTGCATTGCTTCTGCTGCTTTTGGTCCTTGAATAGCGAGCAAAGAGTAATCATCAGAAAGATCGCGCATTTCGGCATTCATCGTATTATGGCTGCTGATCCAATCCCAATCCTTTTTAATATTGGAGGCATTTACTACAAGCAAATACTTTTCGTCTGCAATCTTATATACGATCAGATCATCAACAATTCCTCCCTTATCATTCGGTAAGCAGCTATATTGTGCTTTTCCATCAATAAGTTTAGATGCATCATTAGAAGTTACTTTTTGGATTAAATCCAAAGCATTTGGCCCTGTAATCAAGAACTCTCCCATATGAGATACATCAAAAACACCAACACCATTACGTACAGTTTCGTGTTCTATATTAACACCTTCATAGGATACAGGCATATTAAATCCGGCAAAAGGAACCATTTTGGCACCTAGTGCTGTGTGAGTTTCGGTAAGTGCAGTATTTTGCATATAGAGATGTGTATTGTGTTATCAAATTGATGCCGAATGTAAAAAACTTTGTGTAGCTATACAATCGTTTTAAGATATAATATTAGCAATCTCTTGTCTAATAATATCCGCAAGGAATATGTTTACTAAAACTTCATTATATTTAGATATCATTACTTTTAACTCAAAACTTAACTTTTAAAAACCATAAGATTATGCCTGCTGGATATTCCGGAACGCCTTTGGCCAAAAAATTAGGAATCAAAGAAGGATATACAGTTTTGTATTATAATAAGCCTGATCATTATTTTGATTTGTTTTCGGATTTTCCGGATAAGACTATTGAGGTAAAAGAATTCAAAACTGAAAGTACAGACTTCATACATTTGTTTTGTACGACCATGGATGAGTTGCAAGAAACTGTTACAAAATATAAATCTGCGTTACATAAAAATGGTTTACTATGGGTAAGTTGGCCTAAAGGAAGTTCAAAAATCCCGACAGACCTTAAGAGAGAACCCATTCGAGAATATCTACTGGATATTGGATTAGTAGATGTTAAAGTCTGTGCCGTAGATGCTGATTGGAGTGGCTTAAAATTTGTGTATCGAGTAAAAGATAGGTGATATGAGGTATTTAATCTTGATATAAATACAACTTTAACCCCATGCCATAATTCACATGATTGGTTTGAATAAGGTTGTTCATAGCACTATATTTTTTATCAAAACGTTGCCAGGTTCTATTTTTAAAAAAAATTCTTCTGGTGAATGTTCTATTTCCAACAATTTTATCTGTAAACGGAAGTAGGGGCCTGAAAGTAGTGGATACTTTGACGATACCTTTTCTGGTTTCAATCTCACTATATTTTCTCGTTTGTTGGAGCTTTCCTTCTTTATCAGAATATCCTAATACTTGTATAGAAACAAATATTCCTTCTTTTGGAATAAAAACTTTATACTCTGATATATCTAGTTCAAAATTAGATTTATCTTTATCTGTGACTCTGAAGATAATATCTTCATATGCCAATCTTTTACCGGGTCGCCCCTTATTATTTCGATAAAATTGCATTTTGAATAATGTAGAGAAAGATTGTACTTTTCCAGAGTTTCGATTAGAAGATTCCATCTTTACCGGAAGATATACTGAAGCAATTTTAGTAGATTTTTCGGATTGCTTAGAAAAGAATACTGCGATTTCTGATTCCACGGTTGGTAACCAACACCTAAAATAATCTTTATGTACTTCAGAAGATAGTTTTTTGGTCTTGTATTTTCTTTTTCGTTCTCCTACAATTACTACTTCTTTAAGTTCAGCAACATCTTGAACTAATAATATTTGTTTAGGAAGATTAGTAGTACTGATTGCTAATTCTTTATACCCTAAAGCAGAAATATATAAAGTATCAATATCAGAATACCATTTTTTTGAAAATCGGAAATTACCATCGGCATCTGCAAATAAACCATTACCATTGCCAAAAGAAATAGTAGCATAGGATATAGGGGATTTTTTAACAGAATCGACTATGGTCGTCTGTGAATAAGCAAATTGAGCTAAAAAAAGCAGTAGCGTAGGGAGCAGCTTTTTCATTATAGATTGGGTGTTATAGAAAACTAATGTACTAAAATATATTTAACCCATACCTATTATCGTGCCAAAGCCGTGAAACGATAAAGACGCTGACAGCTTTAAACGGTAAGAAATAATAATCAAAATACTCAAAAGTATGTATCTTTATCAGCTGGATGAAAAAAGCGATTTATTTCATGCTACTCAGTGCCGTAGCTTTTACATTAATGAATGTATTAGTTAAATATTTGGCACATTTTGGAGGAGGGCAACTGGTATTTTTTAGAGCAATTGGTTCTTTGTTTTTTACTATGGGATATTTATCCTGGCATAAAATTCCTAAGCTAGGAAATCAAAGAAAATTATTAGTGTTAAGGGGGTTGGTTGGTGTTACTTCTATGGGATTGTTTTTCGTGTCAGTTAACTACTTGCCTATAGGGTCTGCAGTATCATTGCGTTATATGGCTCCTATATTTGCTACCATTTTTGCAGTGTTTTTTTTAAGAGAAAGAGTAAAACCATTACAGTGGATTTTCTTCTTAATGGCATTTGCAGGAGTATTAATGATTAAGGGGTTTGACCCCAATATTAGTACATTAGGACTGATATTAATAATAGGCTCTGCTATTTTTAGCGGTATGGTTTATGTGATTATTAATAAAATTGGTATTGGTGATCATCCTGTAGTTATTGTTAACTATTTTATGTGGATATCTTTAATAATAGGAGGGGTGTTATCTATGTTTTATTGGACAACACCTGTAGGAATAGAATGGGCGTTATTGTTAAGCCTAGGTGTTTTTGGGTATTTTGGACAATTATTTATGACTAAAGCTTTCCAGTCACAAGCAACCAATAAAATAGTTTCTCTAAAATATGTAGAAGTCATCTTTACGATGATTGTAGGAGCCATCTGGTTTGGGGATGTATATCCTTTTCTAAGTATTATTGGTACGTTATTGGTAATTACGGGACTTATACTTAATATATGGTATAGACGGAAATAACGATTTTCTGAAAATAAAAAATTACTTCAGAGCATCCTAAATTATTACATCAAAAAATTGTAGTATATAGAAATTATGAAAAATCTTCATTTAAATAATACAATAACTTCTTTACATCTGTAAAGCTTTTAATAGACATAATATCTCCACTAAGTTTATTATATATTACTTCTACGAATAGAAAATCTACATAAAAAATACTATAGTAAAAATCACGATTTCTATCATCAATGGATTTTAGGTGGATACCTTTATTCCAGATTTCATGATATTTCTCAATAAGTTGTTGAGCATTGAACTGCTCTACGAGAGTAGTTTTTTGCATAAGCTATCAATTTTAATAAATAAGGGGATAGCTAAAATACGGTTTTGCCATAATTAACCAAATGTAATTGTGTTAAAATATTGAATAACAATATGGTATGTTACTTTTTGAAAGAATATTTCTACTTTTTAATGAAGGTTATTTCCTTCTTTTTGTGATTTTTGAATCAATTGTAACAGATAATCCGTCTTAAAACAACGTCTTTATAAAAATAAGACTAAGGAGTCTTTATGAATAAAAGTAAGATATAATGTAATCGTATGTATCAATTGGTCTAAACCAAGGATAGGGTAGAACACCCTGGGAGTTTTGCGATATTTTGTTGTCAGTTTACTAGTGAAAAAGTCAGTGACTCCGTGTAATATAGCATTAATTAATGTATACATAATAGCAATCTTTAGCGAAAACAAAAATAAGCTGAATACCAATAAAACTGTGGTGTATGCAAGAACATGCAATAACAACCATTTAAGCTTATAGCTTTTTCTTATCGCCATTTTAGAGGTTTGAAATACAAAATCACCTCCCCAGTGCGCTATTAAGATTAAACTAAAAATCATACTGTATAAGATATTAATAAGGCTTCATAATACCTAATTCTTATTAAAAAAGTTTGTGAAAAAACATCTGAAAATCCAAAATAAAAGCTTAAATTATAGAAGTTTAAGGTAATAATCAGATGTTTCGAACTTTCCGCCATCGTTTGTTATTTTGGTTTCTGGTTTTCATTAGCTTTAGCTTATTGATTATTGTACTTTCGTACACATATCTCAAAAAAAGAGAGCATATTCAAAAAAGGACCGAAACTATAGAACATTCCTATGTTTTGTTACTTAAAAGTGTGAAAGCGCAACAAGACTTCTTTAGTTACGAAACCAAAAATCAAAAATTCTTTAGCACTGGAGACAGTGAATATCTTGATCAGTATTTAACATTTTTGGACAGTACCCGTTTTCAATTATCAAAGGTTGATTTTTCTGATGAAAAGGATTTGGCATATAGGGTAGATACTTTAGAAAATCATATTACCGAAATAGATTCTGTTTTTTTATTTGTTATTACCCAGATTCAAGCTCGCGGATATAAAGATTATAATCTTGAAGGTTCAATGCGCAAAGATGTGCACTGGTTAGAAAAAATAGATGAGATATCTAAAGAGGATATTCTTTCGCTTAGGCGAAATGAAAAAGATTATATTATTAGGAATGAACAAGTTTATGTTACTAAATTAACAAAACTAGTAAATACGATACGAAAAGACATAAAAACGGATAAGAGTATTGCTAGATCCAGAAAGAGAAGAATACTCTATTATCTTAATGGATATCATAGAAAGTTTTTACAGCTAGCTGAATTAGATCAATCCATTGGTATCAAAGATAATTCCGGTTTAAAACAACAACTTGATAAGCGTATTACAGTAGCGGAAGCTGATTTTAGTACTATTGTGAGTTTGACAAAACTTTGGGAAAAGAAAGAATTTGATCGCCTGACATTATATTTTATAATAATTACTATTGTATTAATTGTAGTAAGTATTTTAATCAGTAATTATATTTCCAGAAAGATTACAGAACCTTTAACAGAGTTAACCAGACATATAACACATTTTGTAGACAGCAAATTTACTTTAGAGACCGAGCACCCTGTTGTACGTACAGATGATGAGGTCGGTCGTCTTACTCTAAATTTTTCCTTTCTAAAAGATGAAGTAATTTCCAGGCTTAAGTTTTTTAAGCAAAAAGTAGATGAACGTACTGCAGAATTAGCCAATGCTAACAAAAAGCTATTTTGTCTTAGTGAGGCCAATAGTCGTTTTGTTCCTAAAGAGTTTCTTAATAATCTGGGAAGAGATAGTATCGAACAGGTCAAACTTGGAGATCAAGTAGCACGTGAAATGACTATAGTTTTCTCTGATATACGCGAGTTTACCAAAATTTCAGAGGCATTGAGTCCACAGGAAAACTTTGATTTCATCAATGCTTATCTTAGTGGTATTGTACCAATTATTAGACGTAATGGTGGGTTTATAGATAAATTTATTGGCGATTCTGTAATGGCACTTTTTCCTAAAGCTCCTGATCAAGCTATACAGACTGTATTTGAGTTTGAAGATTTTTTAGAAGAATTTAATAAAGAACTGAAAAAAAATAATAAACCGCAGATACAAATAGGTACTGGTATTCATACCGGAAAATTGATTTTAGGTACAATAGGTCATGCACAAAGACTAGAAACGACTGTAATTTCTGATGCCGTAAATACTTCCTCTAGAATTGAAGGATTGACCAAATATTACCAGGCTAAAACTATTGCTACTGAAGCTACAGTTTCTAAGATAGAGGATAAAGGTTTATTTAAATATAGGTTTTTGGATCAGGTTAACGTAAAAGGTAAATCTAAAACCTTATCCGTCTATGAATTTTTGTCTTCTAAAGAAACAAAAAAAATAGAATCACTTCAGGCTTATAATAAAGGCATAGAATTTATAAAAGATAAAAAAATCATCGAAGCTGCTTCGGTATTTTCGGATTTATATAAAAAATATCCTAAGGATATGGCGATACAAATTTTTTATCAGAAATGTCAAAATTTTGTGGATAAGAAAACCGAAACCTGGAATGATATTACTCAGATGATAACAAAATAATTACTATTCAATTAACGAATAGATACCCTACAAATAGCTATGAATAATTTATAAAAGTTACTAGTATATGAAAAGTTTTGACCTTATCGTTATTGGTTCCGGACCCGCAGGAGAAAAAGCGGCTGCCAAAGCTGCATATTTTGGGCATAAAGTAGCTCTGATTGAAAAAGAACATCAATATGGAGGAGCTGGAGTTCAAACAGGGACATTACCATCTAAAACACTTAAGGAGACAGCATTATATCTCTCTGGCGTATATCAAAAAGGAATATTTGGTGTTGATAAGGAAATAGGAAGAGAAACAGGAGTACATGATTTCTTATATCGAAAAAATGTGGTGACCAATCATATGCATAAAATTGTAAAGCATAACCTGTATAAACATGAAATAGAAGTATTTGAAGGCTTTGCAAGCTTTGTAGATACAAATCACATAAAAATATCAGGAGAATTAGAACAAACTATAGAAGGAAAATATATTCTTATTGCGACAGGATCTTATCCTTATCATCCGGAGCATATACCGTTTGATAATAAACGCGTTCTGGATTCGGACTCTATACTTAGTATTAAACGCTTTCCGAAATCTATTTGTGTACTTGGAGCGGGAGTAATTGGTTGTGAGTATGCTACTATATTTGGCGCGATGGGAGTTAAAACATTTGTGGTGAATGATAGGGATAAAATTCTGGGTTTTTTGGACAATGAAATTTCTGAGGCTTTAGTATCTCAGATGAAAAAAAATGACATCAATATTTTGTTTAATAATTCTATAGTTGGTTTTGATGTTCCAGAAAATGAAGCCGAACCGTTACATTTACAATTAAAAACTGGGGAGACACTTAATGTAGACATGTTTCTTTTTGCGGCTGGTCGTAGTGGGCGTATCAAAGGGCTTAATTGTGCAAGTATTGGTTTAAAAACAGGAGAACGAGAGACTGTATTAGTTAATGAGAAATTTCAAACCAACATTTCCAATATTTATGCGGTCGGTGATGTTATTGGTTTCCCGGCATTAGCTAGTACAAGTATGGAGCAAGGTAGAATTGCTATAACACATATGTTTGATACAGCTGATTTAGAATCGCTAGCAGCCATATTTCCTTATGGAATTTATACCGTACCAGAAGTCTCTATGGTAGGAGTTACTGAAGAACAGGCGATTGAACAGAATATTGATTATGGCGTAGGATATAGTTATTATCGAGATACAGCTCGGGGAATGATTATGGGAGATACTGATAATGGATATCTTAAGTTGATTTTTGAAAAAAAATCTAAAACCATCATTGGCGTTCATATCATAGGATATATAGCTACTGAGCTAATCCACTACGGAATGCAATTGGTACAAGAGAAAAAAACGCTGGATAACTTAATCGGTAGTGTTTTTAACTATCCAACACTACACGATTTGTATAAATATGCCAGCTATGATGGGCTTGGTAATTTAGCAGGTAAAAAAGTCAAAAAAGCTGGTGAGGTAATAGGGTAAACTAAACCATTTGATTCTCATTATTTAATAAACATTTCCTTACTCTCAATATCTTTAGATAATGTTGTATTAATTTTAATATCAGTGAAGTCATATTGCCAGATTTTATCACCTTCTTCAATAACTACCTTGTTAAATACTTTAATATTCTTTATTGTTTTCCAATCTTCAAAGAGTACTCTAACTTTATTTTCTTCTGTATCAGTTGGATTTTCTATTCCTAAGAGAGTGTAATCATCAAATGCATAATAGAAGTGGACTGTCCGTTTCATCGCATCTTTAAATTCAATTTTAAAAGCAGTCTCCCCTTTAAATTCGGTAAACTCTTTAAAAACGGGAGTATTAAATCGATCTTCTGGTCTTAAACTAATCCAATGAAACTCATGACCTATTATAAACTGTTTGGTTAGCTCATTAGGGGTATTATTTATTTTTTGATTTAAAATATCAAATGTCCAGGAATTAGACTTACCTTGTTTTAATATAATATGTTTGGCGTTAGTACGTTGTTCCATTCTACCATTTTCTGTATCAGAAACCACTAGAGTTTTAAAGCTTCCAATTGGACCTGTGCAATTGGCCATAGCGTATATTGTACTTTTTTGATTAAGTTTTCCGATAGTCTCTTTTGCTTTATCAAGGATTACAGAAGCATCTTCTTTAGGAGCTTCAGTATTAGCAGTGCTAATGATTTTCCATTCTCCGTCGATTTTCTTGAGCACACTTTGCCATGAAACTACCCAGAATACAGGCTTACTGTTGTATTTACCTTTAACAATAAGTGCACCGATATAACTCGCCATCGTTCCATCATCAGAAATTTCAATAACAGGAGGATGCGTTTCTTTTAATTCATCAAATACCATGTCATTTAGATAGGATTGTGTTCCAGGTATGGCGTCTACTTTACTTTTAATACTTACCTGACCACCTCTTATATCATACCAAGAGTCTCCATTGGGAGCATAAAATTGATCAGCATTCTTATTATAATGTGCTTCTTGAACTAGTTGAATCTGTGCTTTAACTTTTTCTTTTTCGACTTTTAACTCTATTGGTTTTTGACATGAAATAAACATTAAAGCACACAGGAATATACAAACTGTCTTCATTGAAATATTTATTTATAAATTGGTAGATATCAAATATAGGTTTAGTTAGTAAGAGCAAGTGTTAATGAGTTGTTACATTAGTTCCTATACTATATTTAAACTACAGACAATAGTAAGAAGTGCTATTTCCGGGAGTCAATAAAGTTTCATCTGTTTTTCATAACCCTTTAATATTTTTATATGGTAAAACTAGATTTGATAACTGGATCAGTGGTAATTGAGTTTCTGTAACCGCAGAGAATACAGATAAGTCAAATGAAAAATATGCATCTCTTGTCGATGGCATTTTTTCCTGATACCACTTCTCCAAGGCTTCAGCCAATTGACATACAAAAGCTGTATCGGCTGTAATCTCTCCAACGCATCCTCCTTCAGGAATTTCATAATCTTTAGGAATTTCAAATGAAAAAGGTGTGTATAATAATACAGGTAATTGAATAGGAGGCAAACTGCTTTCGCATATATCCTGTAAAAAATAGTTCCATGAGCCACTTATTTTAATGGTTTGCTCTGCTAATTCATCATAAGTAAAGAAGGTTTTAAAGAATGTTGCTAGGTGATCTGCCAATGTCAACGTACTTCCGTCCTCATTAATTATTTTTGCAATATTAATTTCTGAGCTATTGCTTAGTAGAGGAATTAACTTATTCGAGAATCGAACGAGTGGTGTACGGTATATGAAATTGGTATTTGTTGGATTATCTTCTACCAATCCTTCGTTTCGTATAACGGCAATTCCTGCCCACGTATTCTGGAATTGTAGTACATTTAATCCATCTACGGCAACAGTTCGATCCGGAATTTCGAAAGAACATGGATACCCTAAATACTCTTTTGTTTTTGCTTTTGGATCTTTTACATACCAATATGAGTTCTCAATATGAGTTCCTGATTCATCAGTTGCTGGCTCTCGTGTATAATCTTTAATATTAATTACTGGAGTATTAGGTATTTCGGCTTCCTGAATACTTAACTCATTCATAAATAATTGTTTATCTAACTCAGGCATTTCCTTTGGTGGTACTATTGTCACCACCAAACGTTTGCACTCTTCATCTCCTTCGCAAGGACAGGTAGTTGTAAAATGTGGATCTTCCTTCTGCTGAATAATAAAATCATACGAGCTGATTGTATTTTGCTGTGATTTAAAAAATGCTGTATTCTTATTGTGTTGATCCCAAGCTAAAGCAAGGTTATTAGTTAGTTGAACCATAGCCTGCATTGCAAAAAATGCATTATTTAGATTTGTATCATTTTCATCTGATGTTGGAGATATTAGTGTTAGATATTTAGTCATATCATTGAGCACAGGTATCCATACACTGATCATCTGCGCCATATCATTAAACAAGTTTCTGGAACTACTTTTACCCATAACCATATTTTGCTGGCTATCGAAAGTATTGAATGTAATATCAGAATAAATCTGATCCTGAGCAGCTTGATCTTCAGAATAGGTATAGGTAAAATTCCATTCTGATGCTTTTTCCAAAATTTCTTTAGTAGTATCTCCACTAACAGAGACAGCTAATCCTTCTTGTGTAGTCAAAGTAGGAGGTTTTGGGTAATTACGTAATACAATTGGGATATCAACAGTTCCCAATGGTTGTTGAAGTGGTGAATTATCAAAATCCGGCTCTACAGTATCGGCTAAATTAATCGGAACAATAAAAGTTAACCATTGTGATGCTTGATACCCCTTGACATCTGGAACATCTGTAATATCAAATTCTATGTGAGTGATCTGATAATCCATATCCAGAGATACAGTAGAGAATTCTTTTGCATTTTTGGTTGAAAATATAAAAGAAAGGTCAGAAGTTTTTTGTCCTTCGTCAAAATCCAACTGTATTTTGGCATTTGAAATAGAGTATAATTTACTGTCCTTTTTCGTACTATCAGTAATACCAGGAGTTCCATATAGTCGAGGAGCGATTTGATCCTTATATTCTCGTTTTATTCCAGATGCTGTAGTAACTTGCATTTGTACTACTGCGTTTATGGAATATGTGTTTCCCAGCTGAATTAGTAATTGCTGCTTAAATTTTTCTTGTGCACTTAATGTTCCAGATGGATTTACTTCTGGAGCTGTTAGGATTGGTGCTACTCTGGTTGAGATCGTTTCAGCCAATGATGATTTAGCTTCGGTTATAGCTTCCAGGAAAGAGTCAGCGTCGATGCCTTGTTGTTGTAAGAAAGTTTTTTCTTCTTCAGATTTTAGTTGATCTACAAGGAATCCCGGAACTGCAAATTCTGAGCTAAGAAACAGGTCAATAGCATCCAGGCATTGTTTTCCCCATATATCCATATCAATTCCGGTGAAATTCTTTACAGTTCCGTTTTCACAATCCAACCCTTTTCCAGTAACATAATCACAAAGTGGTACATCCTTTTTAGAAGCTAAACTTGTAGAAATAGGCAATGGAGCATAGAAAGCTGCATTCAATAAGCTATAAGTATAAATCCGTACTTGATATGTTTTGAATTCTTCTTCGTTTAACAATTCTAGTAATGCAGTATCAAAACTTATACGGCTTGAATATATCGTACCTATCAGAGTTTTAATTTTATCAGTTATAATCGTTGGAACACCTGAGGAGGTTAGTTTAGCAATAGAATTATTAGTAAGCTCATAAGATCCAGAAGGTTCTACATTCCAGTAGATACCATTATCAGGTTTTAGCCCCATTCTCACCACATAAATAGCTTGGCTGTTTTGGCTTCCAGCAAGCACGTCATCAACACCTGTTGCTATTTTGAGAACATATTCGTTTTCCTGATAGAAGGTCTTTTCAAAATTAACAGCAAATTCTGTTAGCGAATGTTTTTGAATCTCTTCTCCCGCACTGTTTTTCTTACCTCCATCAGGAATATATGTATTAGGCTGAATTGTTGTACGAGCCGATGTTACAGATGAACTATCTTTGAAATCATCATTAACAAAAGATAGATCTCTTACCATATTAAGAATTACCGTTAGCTCAAAAATGGAAGCAGTTTCTAGATCAGAAGCACCTATAGTTTGAGTAATAGGTTTCATCTTAGGGGCTGTGGGTATAGTATGGCAATACGCTATAGCATATAGATAGCTATATATATCTTTTACAAAAGTATTGATTGGATCTAACGAAACATTGTTTTCTACACCTGGAACCAGAGAAGTGTTAAGTGTAAGTGTGACAGTGTTTTTGTTTTTTTCATATGGGCTATACTGATTAATCTGATAGTAGATATTGGTATATATTGCTAGATCATGCAGAGCATTTTTTTGATAATCTGGAGCATCAGAGTCGTTAGGATCTGATACACATGGTTTACCATCTGTATTTTGATATCTGCTAATATCAAATGAGAAATTCAATAATAATGAAGGATCATTACCACTTTCCAATTTTACATCATAGGTAGTAAACAGGCTCGGCCATTGAGAAAAACCTTTTAACTCATCCAGATATCCAACTTTTATAGGAGGGTTGTTAAGAGGTGATTTTGTGTTTAATTCTGGGTTGCTAAAAGGTGTAACAGTCTCATTACCATAGTAATCTACCCAATCAAAGTGAACCTGTAATGTATTTCCAATACCTCGGTATGGATTACCATCCTTTTGCGGATATCCGGTAGGGTAAGACATATTTGGATTATCTATAGCATATGGTGCGATTGGGATAACCTGATTGTAGTTCCATGGTTGTTCGGGATTCGTTTCGTCTTGTTCATCAGTATTAACTGGTCCGGATGGCAGTCCAACGATACTCTTTTTAAAATATCTATTGGCTATCACTTGGTAATTCAACAAATTATAAAGGTTGTTCAAGTAAGTATTAGCATAACCAGGATCACTACTTTTATCAGAAGGAGTACCTGGATTGGTACGTTTTAGTTCAAAACCAGCACTTCCTTGTTGTATAGAAGAGACTTTATGAACCACCTGATCTACAATACTAAATGCAGTACCTGTTGCAAAAACAGTACTATCTTTGATCATAAAAGATAAAGTATCTACATCGGTAAAATAGTAGCTGGCTATACTTTTCATTGTATTACCTGGAGTACCATCACCAGTAGTTATTTGATATATTACTTCAGGAATTTCTAGCAATTGCCATACTGGCAAATCATCCCAATTTGTAATATCAGGATTTGCTCCCTTAATACTATCTTCTGTTATGCCAAAATAAGTTGAAATTGCAGTCAAGGTATTAGAAGGAGTATCAGTAGGAAGTCCAACTTCATATTGTAAACCTTTCAATACAATTGGATCAGAACTCGTGTTGAGTTGAACCTCAGTCTCATTGAGTATAGCTAGTTCGCTGATTAAAATATTGTATTGAGCAGCTATACTTTGCAGAGTTTCATTTGGGGATGTAGTTGTATAACTAAGATCTTTTTGAGCTTTGGATTCTGCATAGACAATGGATGATGATGTATCAATTTTATCTCCAGTTATAGCACAATTCATAAAATCTTTGAGTATGTCATCGTATGAATTACTATAGGTAACTAATAATGAGATTTTTGCATTGTCTGATGAATCAAAAACTGCATCTGGGAAACCAGAATCACCTTCAGTTTCATTATATAACAGATAGTATCCACCGGATCGTGTAATACTGCACTCCCATAGGAATTTGATGAAATCGTATAAGGTGTTCAGAACGCCATTAGGTTCAGGAGATTCAACTGCCATTTTCATGAATGCAGCAGAAGATTGTGCAGGATTAGTTTCTGTAGAGAGATTGGATTGAACAATGAATGTTTTCATGTTTATATTTCCAACGGATAATAACCCATCGCTTCCTTCGTATAACCATTGAATATCTTCTATAATACCTCTGTTATTATTACTCGAATTAGGATCTAATTGCCTTAATAAACGTTCTAATATTTGGGTACCTGATTCGTTAGCGCCTATCAATTCATACGTAAAAGGATTAGTTCCTTCAGCATTATCATTAGATTGTTTTTTAATATCTATTTCTAATAATGTTGACCATCCATAATAATCCGATTTTTTGTAATCCATGACACCTTTAGCAGCATTGTACGTACCTATCTGAATGTCAAAAGCAGATCCTGCTTGTTTAGGTAATGCAATCTGTTGTAAAAGCCCAGATGGGAAATTCCATATTAACGGGGAAACATCTGCTTGATCTCCCTGGTTACCATATGGTAATTTCACCACTCCTGAAGTGCTCCATTGAGTCACCGTTTGGAAGGTATACTGTACCGGTATTAAATTGTATGGAGTCATCTGTGATAACTTCAGAATATCAGGTTGAATACCTGTTTTTTGAGCATAGTCGATAACTGTGGAAATCTGCGATATATCCTCTTTAGTCAATATTACACCTAAGGTAGCTTTTTTAGGTCCGTCAGGTTTTTTAGGATCTACAGGAGAAGGGGGTTGACCATTAAATTCTAACCAATCCAAAGTAGTATTGATCAAATTTATAGTAAATCCTTCTTTAACATCTGCAGGAATTTCGAATTGCTGTCCTGTCAAGCGATATAATGCACAATCATCTCCGGTACAAGGAGAATCTGGATGAAGAGTTAATCCAGGTAGGGTAGTAGGTAACCTCATTCCATGAAGCTGGTATCGGGATACCATACCAGATAGTTGCGTATAAGATTGATTAGCTTTAAAATAATCCAGAATACTCTGAACATCAAGACACTTTAAGCCTGGGATATTTGTCGTACTATGATTACCTAAAGCATAGAATAGAACATCCTGTTGCTGATTACTATAATTAGCTCCCAGGGTTTGTGCAGTGGTGCTGTATTTTTGTGCAATTTTACCTAAAGTATCTGCATCATCAGGGTTATCGAATGCACTGGTTATATAGATGAAAGGTTGAATTAATAAACTACCCAGCGGTTGTACTTGTAACCTTTGCACCGTAGTATCATTTGCAAGATCATTAACTGTTACAGGGTTTGTAGATGTACTCAGTTTTTTGGCTATACCAACGAGAGTGTCTCCGGGTACAATTTCATAAGTAGTAGTATCGTAGACAAATGAATTGCCAGAAATAAATAATCCAGGAACAGATTGATTCTGAAGTAGCAGATCAGAAACAGAAATATTATTGTATACCGTACTAGCTATAGAAGAGAATGTGTCTTCGCTTTTGGCAATATAGTCTGTAGCAGCGATGATTAATACAGCGTCTATAGTTAATAAGGTTTTTTGCTGAAAATCCTTATTATTTGCCAAATCAGAAACTGTGGTTTGCAAACCTGTAGCTACATCTGTGATGGTATCAGTAGCTTTAACAGTATAAGTGTTAGACCCAAATGTAATTTCCTGAACCTGAAGTAATCCGGGAACTACAGCATTCTGAGTGATAAGAAGTGCAGTTTCTAGTGCGTATTTAGCACCGATCGAAATAAAATCATCTTTGTCTAAAACAGTATACATCACTCCTGTGATATGGATTGGAGTTTCGCTTTGCAGCGGATGAGATTGATTTGCTTTGGCTAGATCTGTAATGCTAACAGTATTGGTTACACCATCAGCTGTACTGATGCTATTTGCCCATTCGGTCATGGCGTGAAGACTATTACCCTTAGCTAAAGGATATGTGTAATTTTTTAGCGCATCTTCAGCATAGCCAATTAATTGTTTACCTATAAGAACAAAATAATCTTCGAAAACAAAAGTGGATAGAGAATGCTCAACAACAGCAGCACTCTTTTTCATAGACACGTTGTTATTTTCTTCTGATACTTTTACCGCCAACTGTGCAAACCATTTTTTCACTTCAGAAAGGTATTTATCTGTAGCCATATTATAATTACTGAAATCAATATCTACCCCAGCATCCGGAACCGATAATTCCAGATCAAAAAACATTGGGAATACTGCTGCGGTATCTAATTTAGAAGCCTCTGTAACATTTTGAATATTAACTTTTTTAAATGTATACTGGAGAAATGCTAATAGTTTATCTGTAGGGATAGGAAGTGGATTTTCTTCATTTGATAATAATGCTAATAACACCTGAAGGTCATCTATAGATACTGCTGATTCGTCTGCGGTTGCTCTTGTACTTTCGGTACCGGTTTCATCAACATAATTTTGTATCAACCATCTGAAGAAATCTTGGCTTAGATATTCAAACGATGAAATAGTACTACTGTCAGGATTTTCTGCATCAGGAGCGTCAATCCATAAGGTTGTCACATATTGAGCGGTTTGATCTTTTAGATTACCATTTTCAGGTCCTGCTACCGTAAGGTGTGGAATAAAATAAATATTCAGTGTTGGTAATTCTTCTTTTTTATTGGCTACCAGTTTAGTATTATAATGCATTGCTTTTATAGGCAGAACTGTCAATTGGCTTGATTTTGCAGCGTATATCAATGATTTTTCACTAAAAGAACTTTGCAATTGTCTATTCCATGGAGCCATACTGGTTTGATCTGTACCAATAGTCAGATCTGTTCGTATTTCAGCTTTGAAACTAAAGTTAATTTTAATAGAGAAGAGCCCAAGATTAAGTTTTGCTGAAACTTTTATATCTACCGATGCTACAATAGCCAAAGGCATTTTATTATAAGCTTCTAAGGTTGCTTGTGCATAAACTTTTACAGTAATATTAACCGTTGCAGAAATAATTCCGAAATCCAGAGAACCATATAGTTTTCCGATTAACCCTAATGTTCCCTGTAACCAGTAATAATATGAAGTTGCTACTTCGGTTTTATTATTTTCCTGAAGGGCTCCCTGATATGGGTGATAGGTAGCGATAACTCCTTCCAGAATACCAAAAATGGTAATACTAAACCCTGCTTTTAAGACACCATAATTAACGCTGTATCCAATACCAACTTGCATACCGATTCCAAAGACGATCACCGGATTAAAATTTCCATAATTGGTTTGCGGCACTTTTTTGGTTGTAGTACTACTTAGCTTTCCAAAATAGAATCCTCCCGACCCCATAGCCGGAATTCCTGGAGGAACTATAGCTTGAATGGTAAAAGACCTGGAGAAATCCAGATTATACGGAAACCCTATATCTACCATAAAGTCACCATTAGTATAAATAGCTAATGCAATAGATGGAAGAGTAATATTTACGCTTCCAAACTGTAGATAACGCAATGCATCTGGTAAGGTAAGTGCTATCTGGTATACACCAACACCATCTGAGATTTTTTTATACATAATCTCAAAATCCAAACCGGCAAATATTTTTGCCTTATCTCCTGCCATAGCAATGCGCAGGCCATATAAATTAGGGTCATTGAATACTGCCTGCATTTCTAATGTCCAGACAGGTTTTTCTTTAGTACCAGCATTCAATATACCAAAATCGGTAGCAATCAACCAATTAGAGTTTTCATTAAAAGAAAGTAGTGAATTACCAGATCCCGGTCCAATGGGTACCTTGCCATTCTCGGGAGTTTCAAAAGCTTCTCCCATTTTATCAGTTACCTCTTTAATCGTTTGGTATTGTGCAACATTTTCTAATTGCACATGTTGCCCCATGGCTAGTAAGCGGAGATCAAAATATTGATTTCCTTGCCCTGGAACTTCTGGCATGTCTTTTACATCTCGTCCTTTTTCATCAAATAATCCACTATTTTTAACTTCAGGTACTACAGAATCACCAGTAAAAGAAATCTGAACCCCTTGTGCATTTTTAGTAAGTTTGATTCCATCGATGGTAATAAATACTAAATCGAGACTTTTAGGTAGTTTATAATTAACTGTTACATCTTTATTTTCCAGGTCATATGTCACCTTGAATCCATCTAGGCTTATCTTATTCAGTACATCCCAGGGAGCATCTAATTCGAAATTAGGATCAAACAACATTTTCATAAATGATGTTAGTAAAGATCCTACACTCCAGTTCTTAATTTCAAAAGTGATGACTTTACTCTCACCAGAAACATCATAAGTAGCAACAAACCCTTCCCATTCGATCATTAATAATTGATCATCACCATCAAAATTATATCCAATATTTACCTGGGCATTAAAGTATTCAAGAAGAATGCTTCCCATTACTCCTCCAGAATATTGCTTCCCTTCAGCTTTTTTGGCATCATATTTTAATGCCAAAGCCGCACTGATATCTATTTTTTGGTTGATGATGGGGAAAGTAAATTTCCACTCTATACTAGTTTTTACTTCGTAAGAACCCTTTTCTTTTCCATTAGGGATATCAGCAGTAAGATCAAAACTTGTAATCGCTAAATCAGCTGGCAAAAAGCTAGTAGGCAATTCAAACCCTACTTTTTTAAATAATCCATCCATTAATTGTCCCAGATCTAGTTTAGAACCAGCGGGCATATGAATAGATAAATCCCATCCACCATCTTCTGTAGAAGAATTATAATTCACTGCAGATTGCAGCATTAAATCTCCAATAGTAAAGAGACCGCTGATGGCAGCAGTATATACATTACTTCCTTTTCCATCCACGGGAGAGGTTGAGGTAAGTTGTAATGATGCATCCGTTAAAGAAATATTGGTAATAATATTAATGGCAATATCTCCAGTAGCAAAGAATGCATAATATTTACTGTTAATATCCATATTGATACCAAAACCTGTAAATACAATACTAACAAGGCTTTCAGGTATTTTGATAAACCCTCCTGTTACTGCAGTCAATAGATCATTAATAGAAACCGTACCATCAAAAGCGGCGGATAGGGTGAGGTCAGAAGTGATTTCTACATCAAATCCTCCTTTAAATATCGTTGGGAAAAAATTAACCCGTGATGTAAAAAACAATGTTTGGGCATTGATAGTTTCTGGTTCAGTAATTAGCCAGTTTACATCAAACTCTTCAATACTGAAATTATTAAACAATACCCAGGGTTTAGTTGATCCAACGGTTGTAGAAACGCTATTAAATTGTACTCCATCACTCAGGTTGATAGCAGCAATGAATCCTTTAAAACCTATAGCGCTAAGGTATTGTTGTAGTACCGGCGGAATGTTCTCATACCAATTATTTCCTGCCATTAGAGAAAATAGATCAAGTGGTGTAACTGCACTATCTGGTTCTGAAGCAACTGAAATCATAAAAAAGGAAGAACCTGGAGCTATACTGGCTCTAAAATCCAAAGGTATTTTATCTCCAAGATGAAGTTTTAACTGAAAAAACAGGAAAGGTGTTTGTACTACGGTTTCATCCGGTTCGTCATCTGAGGGGTCAGATGCGTTACTTTGCAACAAATTATTTTCAGGATTGTCCTTTTCCACAACGGATTCAATCACAAAACCAATTGCCGGGTTACTTACTTCTAGAAATAACAATGATATAGGATCGACACCAATCGGAGCCAATATATCCATATCGGGAAAAAGATAGGTCTCATTATTTACTTTGGAAGGGTCGATAGTGCCGTATAATGGTATTTTGGTAGAAATAGACCAGGAGGTTAAAAACTTAGTAGTTTCTGCCAACCATTCTGATAATGTTATTAAGGAAGCAAAATTTTGCCCTGTAGTAAGAGCAATGTTGTTTTTTTGCCAAGAATATTCTGCTATTTCTTTAGTGCTAAATATAAAGGCAGGTGATGTATAAGGGATGCCATCAAAAACGCCACCTGTCATATATTTCCAACTGGTTTTAAAAGTCCAGTCGCTTAATTCGATTTGTATGGTAAACTCAACATCTCCACTGTCATTAGCGGTTATAGCTAATGTAACTTCTGTATTGGTTTTATCTACATTGAGTACAGCAGCGGTGGCGTTTTGTATTATTAATGTGTTTTCTGCCGGATCCGGAATTGAAGTACCTGAGGTATCAACTAGTAAAAAAGTATCTTCTGCTAATTGGTATCCTATGGTCAATAGTGCATTTAGGCCTTCTGGAGGAGTCAATTGAGAATCCGTAAAAGTTGCAGCATTGATAGTAATATTACCATCATTGGCGGCTGCTTGATCTCTAAAAGTGGTTACTAAATTTGAAAGACTCATAATACAATGGTGTGTGCTGTTATATATCTATTACTAAAGCCATATGATCGCTGGCACTCTTGATATGTCCATAGTTGTTCCAACCTCTAAAATTACTTAAGGCCCCAACTGTTCCCGGTACAACACCTGCTAATGGTAATGCTACTGGTTGTCCCATTCCATTTAGAACCATAGCAGAATTATAAGCTAGCGCTCCAGGAACTGCTCCTGCAGGAATTGGCATAACTCTGTTATATGGAGAACCTGCTACTCGGTTTACTATGGTCATATTGGCTGGCGCTCCTATTCCTCCTCCGCCATATCTTGTTAGTATGTTATCAATACTACTGGTATTATTTCCCATATATTGGGTTACTGCATATCCATATGCTGGGTATCCATTGGTGTTCCAGGGAGTTGCTCCATTTCTGTAACTATGTTTCATATGTGTTGCTACATATCCCTGAACGGGGTAGTTTGCAGGAGCAGGGGATGGATTGATGTGTCTGGCATATCCCGCAGCTATTAAGTTATTATATGCTCCTGCTGCATTTGCACTATTGATATCTACATTAAAATCACCTACAACAACGGCAACTTCATTAGCGCCTAAATTATTTATTTCATGGATTTGAGAAATTGTATTTGTTCCATTTCTAGCAGCAGGATTATGCGGTGGAGCGTGATAAGCAAAAACTTTAATAGTCCTTCCACCAGCTGGTTCCCAAAATGTGGTTAAAAAAGGAGGCCTATTACCTATTGCTGGAAAATTGAGTAACGGACCTGGGCCTCCTCCAAGTGGTGGAGCTCCTCTAAATTGCCATTGGCCCGCTAGTCTATTAGAATTAATCCCGGGATTAATATTAGATCCTGCCGGAACGGCTACTGCTGGTAATGAATTATTCCAAGGTAGGGCGTAAGCAACTAAATTTCCTGCTCCTATATTGGCTACTGAATCAGAAGGATTTGCTGCTCCTTGCCATCCCCAGGGACCGCTAAAGTGCAGATTAGCACTATTATAATAAACAGAAATACCTTCGCTTACTCCTCCTTGTCCCAAAATAAGTGGAGGAACTAACCTCCAATTTCCTGCTATTGCTGCATTTGCTCGTATTCTACCTAACAAATACAGTGCTCCCTGTTGTCCTCCAGCTGTTATCAATGACCCTTCTGCTCCAGCACCTGTTGATGTCTCTACTACCACAAAAATATCAGGCACATTAGCAATAAGTGTACTCATTATATACTGTAATCGTTGAGTAGAAGCTTGTTGCATATTTAGCGTACTACCTATCTGTCTTCTGTTAAAATAGGGGCTATTGACCTTATTAATTCCAAACTGCTGTATGTTCCAATAGAGTACTCTAGCCATGGTCTAAGATTTAGTTTTATTATATGCAGCATACCAACCCAGGCTTTTTGCTGTGGCTCCCGGATTAGGATTGCCGAACAGCAAAAAGTTGGTGCTTCCTCCCGGAGGGAGTTTAAGTATTCCCAGAAATTTTAATGCGATCTTACTTAAAGTCATCAAGTAAGACTGCTGGGCTTCAACATATTCTAATTTCAGTGTGTCTATAGATAATTTTAGTACTCCTTGTAGACTAAGTAGTTTAGCATTGCTACTGGTACCAGGGAGTTTAATGCCTACAAATGCATTATAGGCAGTGTCTGTAGCTTTGTTTCCCGGACTCCAAGCGATTAATAAACTGGCATTAAAGTCCAAGGAAGAAGCCAGTTCACCTGGAGTTCCCATATTTAAGGTCATTTCTAGCCCGTACCAATCCCCGGAGAGTCCCGTGGTATTGATTCCGGGAAGGCTTAAATTGAGATATCCCATACCAGAAGGTAGTGTATCATCATTACCACTAATCAAATTATTGATTTGTAATGCAAAATTTGGATACAGGCTAAGTGATCTTGTGGAGCTTAAGTTAGAATTAAATACAATCTCTGAAGCATCAAATTCATATGACACCACCGTAGGTGTGGCAATATCAAATGCCATATCTATATATAAATTGCTATAGTTTAATCCATCGATGATATCGGTATCTGTCCCATCTCCTTTACCAAATGAAAAAGCGTCCATTGTAACACTTGTCTCTTCACTATCTACAGTTGCTGGGATAATCGTTTTCATGACTGCATAGTTCAAATATCCCCACATTGAGAATCGAGATTCTATATGAGTAGCCTTCGGATCTGTGGTTAGGGTATTGAACTGAATTTTTGTGATCTCTACATTTTTAAGTAGGTTGCTGTCAAAATAAAACAAGTTATCATCTGTATTTTCAAAAACGTAGACAGGTGTACCATCATGATCCTGATAGGTACCATCTAATACTATTGTATTTAAAGTTTTAGCCCCATATCGATTATTTGTACCAATGACAGTGTCAGAGAATAGGTTATTCATAGTTAATTGTACCTTACTCTGAAAGAATTTAATAGCCGTGTTCTCAAATAGTACTTGCAATTGAAGCACTTTAAAATCATAGGTAGCTCCCGCAAGTGGTGGTACTGGTTTATTGGCATTCAATCCTTGCATGAGTTGTTGTTGATATGCGGTGTCCAAATAGTTAATCAACCCAAAAAGAGAGCTGTTCTTTTCCATTTGTACCAGGCCTTTGGCATTTACTTTATTTACTTCGATTCCAAAATGGTGAGCATTAAACCTATTGAGATCTATCCCAGAAATGAGCCCTTTTAATTGTTGAGGAAACTCTTTTAAATCAATATCTGCTTTAAGAACCAATATTCCATTCCAGTGCTCATTATTGATTATGTTATGAAATTTCTCGTATAGAATAGCTTGATTACTTTCTGGATGATCTAATCCATATTGGTAAGCTTCCTCTGCTTCTTGCATGTAGTTTTGTACCCAGGAGGAGATGGCTATGAGTTGTTGATATGCATTTGCAGGGTCTTTAACACCTTCAGTATTAAATGTATTAGGTTGTGTCCAGGTTTTTGGGTTTTTAACTTTTTCTAATAATGTTCCGTTGCAGAATTTAAATATCAACACATTATTATAATCAGCATATGTGTTTTCTATTCCTACATTTATATGAAAAGGCCAATCTTCAATAGACATTTTGTTATTAAAGATTGCTTCGGTGGTAGGTTGACCTCCTTCTTTATCGTATTTGGAGAATAGTTTACCCAAGTGATTGTTTTGTGTAACTACTAGAAATTGCTGATTGGTCATAAATGCACTTTGTAATGTATTAGATAAGTTGATAAAACTCATCTGATATTGTGCAGGATCTGTTGGAGTCTGATTCTCAGGATATAAATATTCAGGAGTAGCTCCTGGGTGGATATCATTTTGCCCCAGATTAAGTAAACTCCAGGAACCAATATTGTTAACATGAGCGATTAAACCTTGTGGAGTTGTTGCACTGGTATAGTTGCTTTCTGTATTATTAAGTAACCTGTCTCTTTTGGCAGCACTTTTTGATACTCTAGCTGTTGTTAATTGATTTGCGATGAGTGTTTTTCGCTCTTTACTCAGTACCTGAGACTCAAATGAAGTCAGGTTTTCATTTCCAGGAAACTGTGGATTAGCTTCTGTTGCTAAATATGGAGCGATAGGAACATAAAAATCTTCCTGAGGCATATCTACACTGGGTTCATAAAACCCTAATACATTTGCTTTACCATTTAAAGTCTGACTTACTCCGTGATCTTTAGCAAATAAGGAAGCTCCTTCGGGTTGAGAAACGTATTGTACATTTTCTGAAATCTCAGAAATAATATTCGCCCATCCTGTTAGATAGGTTTTATCTAATGTAGGGTCATTTGTGCCTGGATTCGTCAGAGAGAGTTCTTGTGCTGGGAAATTTGGAGCGTAAGCAGGTTCTTTACTTTTAAATCTTAAGGTATCTCCTGTTGGAACTCCATTTTTATTAGAATAGGGTGTAAATGAAATAGTTTCTGTACCAGATAGCCCTGGCAAAAAATCGAATTGCCCATTTTCATCTGCATAATCTTTTTGATCAGCTCCGGGTTCCATAAAGAAATCTCCTTCTGGTTGCAAATAGAAACGTTCAGTTTCTTTATAATCTCTAGGAGAAATAATAAGTATTGAACTATGAACAGAAGGTATTTGGTTATTATCAGGGTTACTGTTTTCTATGAGATCTACTTTTGGCCATAGAATTATTGGATATCCAGTATTTAGAGAAAAATAACTAGGTAGACAGCAAGGAACTGATGTACTGTTATTGGTATTGTAAGTTATTCCGGTAAATGCAAAATAAGTACGTAGACCGGTCGAATTACTGATATCGAGAGGATCTATAGCTGCTTGGGTCATAGCGTATTCGGTATCAGATAACGGTTTGAAAACAGGATAATTATATTTTTTGATGCTATCATCTGTTGAATCTGTATGATAATAACAGGTTTCCAAAAAGAAAGCTTTAAAATCATTTTTCAGGTTGAATCCCAAAGGAAATCCAAAAGCACCACAAGCAAACTGAGTAAATGATATGGATATGTTTTTATTTAATAGGGTATCACTACCATATTCTTTGCTGTTAAAAGACATATTAGGACTGTTGGAATTATAGTCCAGTTGTATTTGTGTTGCAGCACCTTCAGGAATAAAGGATACTTTAGTATTGTTACGGATAGAAAGTGTAGCAAAACCATTTCCCATCGTATAATTAAATGTTTGGCTAACTTTGATAACTCCCTGAGAATTTACATAAAAGTTAATTGCGATAACATTTTTATTAGTTGGATCAGCATTAATTTCAGTAAGCCATGCAGTCGTCAGGTTATCCTGAAACTGCTCACGATATTTTTCTAAATATGTACGTATTTTTTCAATATATTCGATTATGTTTTCTTTTTCAGGAGCAGTTTCTGCAAAAAGAAAATACACTTTTAATGTTGTTGCTTTTGATAAGGTAAGGGTAGTGTCTGTATACGTAGCTTTTTTAGGTAACACAATGGCTGACCAGGAGCCCAAATTTGGAGAGGTATTAATATATAATGACGGATTTCCTGAGTTCACATTACTGAAAAGGGTACCCTCGGTATTATGTTGAGTTGATCCCATAATATTAGAATAATCTGTGTGTGACGTAAATAAATACTATACCAAAATGAATTTCAAGGTTGTGATCGGGTGTAGATTAGCTCGAAACTATTTTGAAATTCTTATGGCATTATTCACCCTTAGGACATAAAATGGATACAATGACCATTACCTCATAAGGAGAAAGATTCGATACAATCAATTGGCTGCCTCTAAAATCAGCAACCGCGATGATTTGTTGTCGTGTTTTCAGAACATGAATACCATTAAAATTGGTACTATCGTTAAATTTTATGTTTTGCGTATCCCCTGTAGTGACCACAGTAGCTTCCTGAGCTTTACTGATATTATTAATAGAACAGATGCATTGTGATCCATTATTGGTCTGTAATTCTGCATATTCATTCCGTGAAAGTGCCACGGTATCCAGTTTGGATTTTGATGAATTTTGAGCGTTTACATAGGTACATGCAAAAAATAAAAAAAGTAGGGTTATGTAATGCATACACAACCCTTTTTTCATATTAACTTTTTGTAGTTTGAGCCTGGATCTGTGCAGGTGCATCATTCTGAGCATTTGTAATATTTGAAACAGTTACTACCGCTCCTTTAAAATCCCCATTACCAACTACACTATAGGATGGAGAATTTGGCGGAATATTAAATAGACTGTTGATAGGTTTAGAAACCCCATTATCAAAACAGTGTACACCATCTGGCGCTCCTGTTATGGTGAAAGTTAAGGTATTTGCTCTACTAGGATTTGTAATAGTAATAGTAGAGGCAGAACCATTAGCTGTGTTCCAGGTAGCAAATTGACCAGAATCGATTGAAGCAGACCCTTGTTCATTAATTACTGGATTTTGTGTTGAAGTTGCATTTGACATAACTTAAAAAATTTAGGTTTATTAATATTAATTTTTATCTGAGTTTTAATTTTAGACTTTACAATAAGTCGTTTCTTATGCTATGCAATTTATGAAAGTATATAACGATATAATATAAGTATAAACCCCTGTTTTATAGGGGAATTTTACCGTATACTAACGATGTGTTTTAATTCTTTTATGGTGTTTTTGACAGATGTTATATGAGCATGTACGAGTGTTGGCCTGACTTGCACATTGTATACAGTGTGCATTTTTAGTCAATTACCTATCTTATAATACTTGAAATATATTTTGAGATAAAGCTTACAGAAAAAAGGGTTTTTTTCCTCTTATATGATTTGATATTTATAAGTACTTTTAAGCTGTGTTTTAGATAATACAATCCCCGTGTTTTTTACAGTCGTCATACTATATGTTCCGGTAGAACATATGTTTACTTATATCTGATTTTTGACACTAATATTATAAACCACACATCATGATAACTACTAAATGGTTACAACGACTCGGAGTATTATGCTTAGTACTGTTATGTTTTTCTTGCTATTCTGTGAAGATAGTAAGTACAATGGGTACTCCTAATCCTGATCCTATGAATGATAACGATGATGATTATCGAAATAAAAGAGTCATCATACTAGATACAGTGATCAAAGCCGGCACAACTACCGATGCTATTGGTCTTCGAACACAACGGGAGGGATGTTCATCAGGAAAATTACACTCTGTAGAATATAAAAATACTTTTGGTGGATCACTATTATACCTTGTCACTTTTGGGAATAAGCGAAAGGTAAGAGTAAAATATGTTTGTATGAAAACTGAAAATTAAACAACCAATGGCAACTACAACAACTTTTCAAAAATCTGAATGGGATACCTTACATAGAAATGGTCCTTTTAGATTAAAAATGCTACAGATTACAGAGTTAGAAGGAAAAACAAATATGCCTTCTTCTATAGATCGATATAATGATGCTGCAAAAGAGATACAAAGACTTATTAAAGAGGCACAAGATCATAATCATGGATTTCGTGCTTATGGGTCTAGATGGTCTATGTCTAATATTGCGCATCATTCGGATAGAATGCACTTTAATAGTTATATGAATATCGACCTTCCTATTCTATCTGATGAAGTACATTCTGATTCATCCTATGATCCAAGCAATCTGTTCTTCTTTCAATGTGGAAATACTATAAAAGAAATCTCTCAAGCTTTGGGTGCCCATGGAAAATCTCTAAAGACAACCGGGGCCAGTAATGGACAGACTATTGCTGGATGTATCTCCACAGGGGTGCACGGTTCTGCATTAGATGTAGGTTCTGTACAAGATTATGTTGTGGGATTAAACCTGATAATTGGACCTAATGACGATGATATAGTATATATAGAACGAGAGACTAAACCTGCTCTTACAGATGCTTATGCTTATAAAATTAAAGCAAGAGTGATAAGAGATGATGACACGTTCAATGCAGCCTTAGTAAGTTTAGGATCTTTTGGATTTATACATGGAGTAGTTATTGAAGCCGAAGATCGTTTTTTACTGAAACGTTATGTGCGAAAAATCGATAAGAATATTGCCTTGAAAATGGCTGATACCATGGATTTCGAAAATTCTGGGTTTATAATTCCCGAAGAAACCGATGCCCATGGAAAACCTAACCGACCATATCATTATAAAGTGTTTATTAATCAGTATGTAGATGATCCTGAGTATGTAGTGGAAGCAATGTATAAAAAAGCATATGCTACACCATATCCGGATCCTTTTACCACCATAGAGAAATCAGTATATAGGGATTTGATTTATCTTTTGATTAATATTAGTCAAAAATTTCCAAAGGCGATACCCTGGTTTATTAAACGATTAGAAAAAACAATTCTTCCGGAGGTTAATGAAGAAACCTTAGGCACTCTGTATGAGACCTTTTGGGATGCTCCATATCAGGGTCCCGCCTTTGCCTGTTCTTTTGGTGTAGACCATAAAGATTCATCAAAAGTTTTAAAAATATTGACAGATCTTACAATAAATGAAGGGCCAATCCCTGGAATATTCGCGATGAGGTTTGTAAAACAATCTGAGGCCACTATGGCGTTTACAAAGTTTCCTATTAGTTGTGTGATTGAGATCGATGGAGTATTATGGGAAAAAAGTAGAAAATTAATGAGTTTAAAAGAGTTCTCTCGTAGGATGATACAAGTCTTGCAACAACATAACATAGAATTCACTATGCATTGGGGTAAAAATGCAGATTGGGGATTTCCAGGTTTGGTAAACTATATGTTTAGTGATAAAGCAGATGCCTGGAAAGCACAACGAAATAAATTGCTTTCTCCAGAAATGCAAAAGTTGTTTTCTAATGACTTTTTAAAAACTATTGGATTAGCTGATATGGATACAATTATACCCATACCTATAGATGATGGAGCAGTTGCCCCAATTGTTTAAAACAGGTATTTAGATATCTCTACTTATTTATTAATCTTGCAACACCATTTGAATTCCTAATAGAATAAAAAGACCTCCAGTTGTTTTTGTCAACCATAATTTAACTTTTGGATTTCTATTAATCATAGAGGCTAACCTAGCAGAAAATAAAGCTAATACAAGACACCATATTGTACCTGTAAGCACAAAGGTAATACCCAAAATCAAAAATGGTAAAGAATCTTTAGCGTAGTTAGGATTTATAAACTGTGGTAAAAATGCTAAAAAGAACAGAGCAACTTTTGGGTTAAGAAGATTCGTAAAAACACCTGAAATATAAATCTTCGAATATTTTATTTTTTTATCGTTTCCTTCTTCGTTTTTTTGGGTATTAGCTTTAGATTTTGAAAGTAAAGAAATAACTCCTAAATAGATAAGATAAAGAGCTCCGGTATATTTGACAATATCAAAGGCTAATGCAGATTTTGCTAATAAAATGGATAAGCCTAAGGCTGCAAAAACACAATGTAAGATAGCGCCGGATGCTATTCCTAGAGCGGATATAATTCCAGATTTCTTTCCTTGAGAAATACTCCTTCCCAGAATATACATTGTATCTGCTCCAGGAGTGAGATTAAGGATAATACCTGCAATTAAAAAAGTGCTAAAGTTGATAATTCCGAACATATTGACTTGTTTTATTAAGTTTACTAATTCAAAGTTATATGTTAAAATGGATACTTCGAAGAGGAATCATTGCTATATTTTTGTTTTTACAAATGAAAAATGTTTATTTCAGTATAAAAACCAACGATTATATGCTTAGAGATAATTTGGACAGAAAAATTTTAGAATTATTACAAAAAAATGCACGTTTATCATTTGCCCAGATTGGTAGAGAAGTAGCACTTTCTCCTTCTGCAGTGGCAGAACGTGTACAAAGGTTAGAAGATGCTGAGGTGATTACAGGATATATAACACAGGTTAATCCTTCAAAACTTGGATGGCTGCTTTCTGCAATTATTATGATGAGTGTAAACAGAATTAATTTTCAACCATTTATTGATACGTTAGGTGATTATCCTGAGATGGAGTCCTGTACAAGGATAACTGGTAAAGATTGCTTGATTATGAAATTTCATTTAAGAGATAGCGCACATTTAGAAGAAGTTATTAATAAATTAACATTGCACGGAGACCCCACAACTCTCCTTATTTTGAATGAATTAAAAAAAGATAATAAAGTAACTATTGATAAATAGATCTTTTTTATTCAATCTTATTAATCTCTATAATACGATGTGTAGCACTCGTATCCCCATACGAATTTCCATTAGTTGCTATAAAAACACGCCCGGTTGGAGACACTGCAATATCTCGAATACGACCAAAATCTCCTGAAAAGAATACTTCTTCATTAACAATAGTAGTTCCATCAGCACTTAAGGTCAGCGCAATTAACTGCTGTTCTTTTAACACAGTCATTATTAACTTATTCGTCCACTGCGGAATTCGACTACCAGTATAATATACCAGATCGGACGGAGCAATAGTTGGCGTCCAGTTAAAAATAGATTCAGTCGTTGGGGTGGTATTATTAAAATCCTGTTCACTTTGCGTATCAATCACTCCTCTTACATTGGGCCATCCATAATTAGCAGCTGCCATAATACGATTAATCTCATCATCGGTGTTAGGGCCATGTTCAGAACTATAAATTTCACCATTGGCAAGCTGTACTAATCCCTGTGCATTTCTATGGCCTACACTATAAACATAACTATTAGGAAAAGGGTTATCACTAGGTATACTGCCATCCAGGTTAAGTCTAAGAACCTTACCACCCAATGAATTCATATCTTGTGATAGATTTGTATTCCCTGCATCTCCTGTGGTCATCATTAGGTGAAGGTCAGGAGTGATGAGTATACGAGAACCACTATGAATGTTATTAGCCGGTATATTATCTAGCAATGTTATTTCATCAGATAAGACATTATTGCTATATGTAAAACGCACTAATCGTTCTACCAAATCATTACCTTGTCTATAGGTATATACCGTGTATACATAAGGATCAGTATTAAAATTTGGATGATGCACCATTCCTAATAGTCCACTTTCCTGAACTTGTGCTACATTATTAATGGTGATTACATCTATTTGATCACCTGTATCCGGATTAATTCTGCTGATTTTCCCATTTCGCTCTGTTACCCAGAGAAAATTATCTGGTCCCCAGGTTAATTCCCAAGGCACACTTAAGGTACTAATTAAGGTTGTAGTAGCATCGGTTGTGTCCGGATCTGGGTTTGGATTACCAGAAGGGTCATCATCAGAGCAATAAAATAAAAGAAATGACACAAATACCGCTCCTAAGAACTTCAGTTCACTTTTCATAAGATTAATGTTTTAGGTTTTTACTTTTTAAAATAAACAGTATTCAAGGGGGACACTCAAAACATAATTCTATGCGTATAGTATAACCTTAGCTTTATGATTTTAGTATAAAAGCGTTCGGTTTTTAGGTAAAAAAAATTGTATGGAAACAAAAAATATAAAAAAATAGTGAAGAGATGTTAACCTTTTGGTTTCGGTTAACCTCTTGTTTCACTCTGTTTTTATTGATATTCAGGGTTTAAAAAATATTGAAAATTCTATGTATAGTAAACCGTGTTTTGACTAATATTTTTTAGGAAAAAATCCCTAAATCTATACTACGTATGACCAAGTATTTCTTCAGTTATTTGTCCTGTACAAAAGAATCTATTTCACTATCCAAATAAGGGCAAAGCTCTCTTTCAAGAAAATTACTACCCATATAAATTTACAATCGTAAAACTGCTACAGGTTTTATGAAAAACTATCACAATAAAGAACATCATGAAAAAGAGCAATCAATTTTTCACAATTTTATTTTTTCCCTTTTGCATTTTCGCACAGCATCAGATTACCGGAACTGTAAAAGACTCATTAAGCTATATAGAGTTTGCTAACGTAGTATTAACCAATAGTAATAATGAGTTTGTAAAAGGTACTATTACGGATGAAAAAGGATCTTTTTTATTAGAGGTTGAGCCAGGAGATTATGTCTTAACTATAACTTTTATAGGGTATAAAAAATATAGCAGTAGTATTACAGTTTCTAAAGATCTTACTATAGGAGAAATCACCTTACAAGAGGATGCTTCTCAACTAAACGAAATAGTGATTACAGCCGAGAAGAAACTTATCGAGAGAAAAGTAGATAGATTGGTATTTAATGTAGAGCAATCTATCTCAGCCTCTGGAGGATCATCTTTGGATGCACTAAAAGTCACTCCCAGAATACGAGTCCAGAATGATCAGATTTCAATGATTGGTAAAAGTGGTATGGGAGTTCTGGTTGATGATAGACTCATTCAACTTTCAGGAGAGGATTTAACCAATTTTCTTAAAACTATCAAGTCTGATGATATTAAGAGTATAGAAGTAATTACCAATCCTCCTGCCAAGTATGAAGCAGAAGGCAATAGTGGGCTAATCAACATTAAGCTTAAGAAGAGTAGGCAAGATAGTTGGAACCTGGCAATTCGATCGGCATACCAACAGGCTTCATATCCTACCGGAAATTTTGGTATGGGGTTTACATATCAGAAGAATAAACTTACCTTATTTTCTGATGTTAACTATACTAAGGGATCAATTGCACCAGATAAAAAGTACTATATAGATTATCCGGAACAATTTTGGTTCGAACAGCATCAAACACGAGATTTTACCAATGCTTTGGGATATAAGCTAGGGGTAGATTATAAACTCTCAGAAAAACTAACAACAGGATTTCAACTTCTAGGAAGTTATAATGAACCTAATATAGAAGAAAATAATAGAACTACGCTCACAAATGTAGCAACGAGATTAGTCGATTCATTGATCATTACCAGGTCTAAAACATATAGAAAAAGAGCTTACAATTCTATAAACTATCATATGGTTTATGAGATGGATACAATTGGTAGGGTATTATCCTTGGATGTGGATTATTTTAAATACAGGAGTGATGACGAAAGGATATTTTCATCCAACAACTTTTTTGCGAATGGAGCGACAATTCCTAATTCATTTTTTGCAGCACAGAATATTGGGGATCAGGATATATCTAATTATGCTGTCAATATAGATATGCAGCATCCTATAAAAGATGTCAATTTTAATTATGGGGGTAAACTATCCTTTACAGATACCAAAAATGGAGTGCTATTCAATGAATTAACCACAGGGATTCCGATAATAGACCCAATGCAAAGTAATGAATTCGAATATAAAGAAGATACACAGGCTTTATATGTGTCTGCTAGCAAGGCGATAGGAGAAAAGTGGGAAGCACAGTTAGGGTTAAGGATGGAAAGCACTCAATTAGAAGGAAATTCTATTACACTAAATCAAATTAACAAAAACTCGTACACAGAACTTTTTCCCACAGCATATCTGTTATATATGATTAATGATGATAATACGCTATCATTAAACTATGGAAGGAGAATAGACAGGCCTACTTTTGGGTGGTTAAACCCATTCAGATGGTACTCTTCATTATTTTCTTTCTCAGAAGGTAATCCAATGCTACAGCCTTCATTCACCACTAATATAGAATTAGAATATGCACATGGAGACAATTGGATAAATTCAATTTATTATTCTAAACTTTCTGACGGATTCGAGTTTGTTACAGACGTTGATCAAGCCACCAATACTCAGATGATCGTGGCCAGAAACTTTATAGAAACTGATATCATAGGACTGTTTGAGATGGTATCGATAGAACCGTGGGATTGGTTATCTGTTAATGCTGCATTGAATATCTATTATAGTCATGCTGAATCAAAGATACCGATCACCAATCAATCTTTGTCCGGATGGAACCTGGAAAGTTTTATTAGTAGTGACATTGTATTACAAAAAGACAATAACATTTTAGCTAATGTTACCTATATAGTAGCATCTGATGGTGTAGATAATTTGGATCGAAACACCGCGTTTTCCCAACTAGATGCCTCCCTAAAACTGTTTTTCTTGGATAAGAACCTCCAGATTACGATTGCTGCCAATGATATACTGAGCAGTAGTAGGCCAGAATATATTGGAGTTTCTAATAATCTAAGAACCAGTTTTCAAAATTATTATGATACCCGAAATTTTAAAATTGCAATGTCCTACAATCTAGGCAAGAAGATCGATAGAGAAGATCGGGAAGCCAAGAATGAAGTAGAAAAAGAGAGGGTGAATTAAGTAAAAACATACTGTTTAATACATCTAATTATAGCTGATTATACCAGTTGTACAGGGATCGTATTGAAGTTAAGATAATGCTTGCAAGCTGAGACCAACAAGGAATCTAATGTCTGTAAACTGTGATTCAATTATCTAAATATTAAATTTTATCAAAATGAAAAATCAAAAATTCAATGCCAGAGAGTTCTTAAATGTAAAAACGTTATCTCCACTAGAAGAAACACAAATCGTAGGGGGTAGAGATAAAGTTAAAGTAAAAGTAAAAGTGAAGATCAAAACCAGACTCACTACAACACTTTAATAGTTGGAACCATAATGAAGGAATCGGGAGGATTTATTTCTCCTGATTTCTCTCTAAGGAATTAAAAGATAATATTATGGAAAAAATAATCAAAAAAACGGAACATTTTAGTAAAGCATGGTGGGATAATTTTCTGGTTGAAAATGAAAATTTCACTAAAACTAAAGTCTTTAGTAATACCCTAAATGATAAACAAGTAAATAAGTTAAATGCTGAGGTATTAACAATTCTTAGGAATATGTATAAGCACAATGTTAATATAGAAGGCTTTAGGTTTTATTTGGACAGTGAAGAGCAGAATGAAGATTATGTTAAGGAACATATATTCAATAAACCACCTCCATTGGAGCATGAAAATATGGAACAATATGCAGCCCGGATGTTTAAAGACCAGAAATTCGCCATTATCCTCAATTTCACCGAAAAGTATTCTAATGAAATGGCAAAAATGCTTCGCAAAATGGTAGATCCACTTATCCAGAAAATGGGATATCCATTATTAGGGTTAGACGGTACTATATTTATTGGTAATTACGGATATACACCACTAGGCATTCATCAAGATAGAAGAGGAGAAAATGTAATGCATTTTCATTTAGGACCAGGAGATAAAATCATGTACAATTGGGAAGAAGATTTATACGAAGAATTAGCACAGTCCAAACCTAATAATACCAATATCAAACCATTATTAAAGCATGCTCAGAAATATGAATTCAGCACAGGAGATGTATATTATATGCCCTGGAATAAATGGCATTTAGGATATTCTGGTGATTTATCGGTTGCGGTAACATTATGGTTTAATAACCCGACCAAAGATACGTATACAAAGGCCATGTTTCGATCCTTGCAGGTACAGTATATTAATGAAGATGATACGGTACTAACTTTAGATAGTGATACCAGTAATGTACATCCGTTATTAGCAGTCGAGAACCTTCATCGAGAAACTAGTTTTCTGGATATTCTGGATCATGTAAGTAAAGAGTACAGGCTTGCTATCCTTAGTAACGGAGGATGGTCCGGGCTACCTTTAACGCTTAAAGCGGAAGAAACCTTTGATTTAGATGAAGACTATGGCATTTTGGCCGGCAAGCAGATCAAAACTCCAGAATTTTTCAAGATTTATTCTGTAAAATTCGAAGACGAATTGACATTTTTTGCCAGAGGATATAAAATGGAAATTAAATACCATCCTGAATTAGAAAATATTATCAAAAGATTAAATACTCATGAAGTTATCGCTGTAGATGAATTAATTAAAAAGCTCTCAGAAGATTGGCCGGTAGATGCGGGGCTCTATTTTCTAGGTCTGCTTTATGATAAAAAAGCAATAGAAATTGTTTAAGAGAACCATACATATTCTAAAATAAAGAATGTGTCTTAATATGATTCAATAGATCATCCAAACCTCAAAAATCAAATAATAAAATGTCTTTTCAATTTACACACCAGCATGATAATATGGATTGCGGACCAGCTTGCTTAAGTATGGTAGCCAGCAGTTATGGAAAGAACTATCCCTTAAAATATTTAAAAGATAATTCTGCGATTACTCGCGAAGGAGTCTCTTTAAGTGGGATACGAGAAGCAGCAGGAGAGATAGGCCTGGATGTAGTTTCTTCAAAAATTAGTATTGAGGATCTCAAAGCCAATAAAGACTTTATGCCCTGTATAGTACATTGGAACCAAAATCATTTTGTAGTTCTTCGTAAGATCTCTAAAAACCTTTTTAATGATGGATATACTTATCATGTGGCCGATCCGGCACATGGAGTAGTTCGGTTATCCGAGGAAAACTTCAAGAAATCTTGGTTATGTGGAGATGAGGAAGGTATTATATTGTTTCTGTTTCCAACAAAAGAGTTTCATGAAAAAGAATCGGTGAAAAAAGAAAAAGTATCTATAAAGTATATGTTTAGTTTTCTAAAACCTTATAGAAAACAACTTACCTATATGTTCTTCTTATTATTGATAGGTAGTGGATTAACATTAATCTTTCCATTTCTTACTCAATTATTGATTGATAAAGGAGTGAATGTTAAAGATATAGATTTTGTGTTTTTAATTCTTTCTGCCCAGCTAGGGGTTTTCCTGGGATCGATTACCATAGATATTTTTCGTAACTGGCTAATGTTATATGTGGGTACACATCTTAGTATTACTATCATTTCAGATTTTATAAAGAAGATGTTACAGTTACCGATTAAGTTTTTTGATACCAAAAAGAAAGGAGATTTTATTCAGCGTATACAGGATAATGAGCGGATAGAAGAGTTTTTAACATCACAAGGGCTTACCACATTATTTTCCTTAATAACATTTGCTGTTTTCTTCGGAGTATTCTGGTATTATGATCATAAAATATTTTTAGTATACCTCTTATTAACTGTTATTGCTGTAGGTTGGTCTTTCTTCTGGCTTAAGAAACGTAAGCGATTAGACTATTATCGTTTTCAACAGCGTAGTGAGGATCAGGAATCCATTTATGAAATTATTAATGGGGTGACAGAGATGAAAATCAATCAGTTTGAGGATTTTAAAAGAAAAGAATGGGAGAAGATCCAACAAAAACTCTTTAAATTAAATATTAGAATACTTAAAATCGATCAGATTCAGCTTTCTGGTTTTGAGTTTATAAATCAATTAAAGAATATTCTGGTTACTTTTTTAGCAGCGACCTATGTAGTTCAGGATAAGATGACATTAGGGGCACTATTGAGTGTATCGTATATTATTGGCCAGATGAATTCACCGATCAATCAATTGATCACTTTCTTTAGATCGTTGCAAGATGCTAAATTAAGTTTAGAACGATTAAACGAAGTACAAAATCATCCGGTAGAAGAGCAAGAAGGGCAGAAACCTATTATTAGGTCTAATACCTATAAAAAGAACGGAATCGAGAGAGGAATCCACCTGAATAATGTAAGCTTCAGGTATGGTGGATCAATGTCTCCAGAAGTACTAAAAGATATAGATCTTTGCATTCCTGAAGGTAAGATAACCGCCATAGTAGGTGCAAGTGGAAGCGGCAAAACCACACTGATGAAATTATTACTTAGATTCTATGATCCTACAGAAGGGCAGATACATTTTAATCATGATAATATTTTGGATATTTCTCCAAAAAGTATACGTGAGAATTGCGGAGTCGTGATGCAAGATGGATATATCTTTTCGGATACTATAGCGCGTAATATCGCGACAGGTGATGAAGATATCGATGTTGATAAACTAAATCATGCGATTAAAATAGCCAATATAGAAAATTTTATATCGTCTTTACCGCTAGGACTAAAAACCAAAATAGGTGCAGCAGGTAATGGAATATCAGGAGGTCAACGTCAACGAATTCTTATTGCCAGAGCAGTCTATAAAAATCCTCACTATATTGTTTTTGATGAGGCCACTAGTGCATTGGATGCCGAAAACGAAAAAATAATACACGATAACCTACAAGGGTTTTTTAAGCAAAAAACAGTATTGATCATTGCACACCGATTAAGTACGGTAAAAAACGCAGATCAGATTATTGTACTAAAGAATGGTGAAATAGTAGAAAGTGGTAATCATCAGGAACTAGTCGAGCATAAAGCGGATTATTTTAATCTGGTCAAGAACCAGCTGGAATTAGGAAATTAGTAGTTGTTTAGCGTTTAGGAATTATGGATATATTGTATATGAATAGGGGATAGTTTTAAAGTATTTGGAAAAATTCCATTTAATAGGATAAATTCCATTTTGTCATTTTTTATTGTAGTTTTGCAGATAGCAAAATTTATCATCTTATGCAAGACCAACTATATGCTGTAATTGATGTAGAAACTACAGGAAAAGGAATATCCGGTAACTGCATTACAGAAATATGTATAGTAGTATTACGTGGTAACCAGATCATCGATAAATTCACTTCGTTGGTCAATCCCGAGCAAAATATTCCGTCTTTTATTACTGGCCTTACCGGTATTGATAATGATATGGTTCGCGATGCTCCAAGATTTGAGGAAATTTCAGACCGTATTCTGGAGATGACTAAGGATGCCATTTTTGTGGCACATAATGTGAATTTTGATTACAATGTAATTCGTGGAGAGTTTAAAAACCTTGGGCATGCCTTTACCCGAAAGAAACTATGTACAGTTCGTCTAGCCAGAAAACTGATTCCGGGATTACTATCTTATAGTTTAGGCAGGCTTTGCAATACGCTGAACATTCCTTTAGAGGGTAGGCACAGAGCAGAAGGTGATACCGATGCCACAGTAATCTTGTTTCAGAGAATTTTATCCTTAGATCCGAATTACAAGGTTATTAGTTCATTTTTAAACGCTCGATCTAAACAAGCTACTTTACCACCACATTTAAACCGATCCTATATTGATCAATTACCTGAGGAAACAGGGATTTATTTATTCAAGGATCAAAAAGATAAAATTATTTATGTCGGAAAGGCGAAAAACATAAAACAACGAGTGACCAGTCATTTTTATGACAAAAAGAATAGAGAATATGCTTTGGGTCAGAACACTTATGCAATTGATTATGAGGTGACAGGTAATGAGTTGGTTGCATTATTATCTGAAGCCGAAAAAATCCGCAAACACTATCCAGAGTATAATATAGCGCAAAAAAGACCGGCAGCTACCTATCGGATCATGCATTATACCAATAGAAAAGGAATTGTGCAATTAGCCATTGATAAGGCTACGATTAATGATAATCCATCGGAGATCTTTTATCATAAAACTGAAGCAATAGAGCGGTTAGAGCGCCTATGCGAAGATCACCGTTTATGCCCTAAGTATTGTAATTTGCAGAACATAACCGGCAGTTGCTCACATTATAAAATAAAAAACTGCAAGGGCGTATGCGATGATCGAGAATCTGTGGCATTATATAACATTCGTGCACAACAAGCACTACATGAATTACAAGAGCAGAAGCAGACCTATGTAATCAGAGAAAAAGGTAGGGAAGCAGATGAACAGAGTTTTGTAATGATTAGAGACGGTATCTATAAAGGTTATGGATTTATTAGTCTTTCAGAACAAGTATCTAGTTTAGAAGAATGCGAAAATTATTTGGTTGCTCAAAAACACACTTACCATACTGCCAAAATCATACATAGCTACTTACGAAAACACGGTGAGCGAAATGTGGAGTATTTATAAATAGAGTCATATTATTTACCATAAATGCGGTTTCATGTAGTGCTTTATCAGGTTTATAGTACTATTAAACAGGGTACAAAATCTCCAATTTCACAGCATTTATAACAGATGTATGGCCAATAAGATATTTTATATTAAGTCTGAAAATAATTGTATGTTGCAATCCATAAGTGAATGGAATATGCCTAAGAAAGGAAAGGAAAAAAACACACATAATAAAGCAAAGCATGCTAAACTAATGCAGCGCAAAAAGAATAAGCTCAAAAAAGAAAAAGAAGAGAGGGCAGCACGATTAAAAGCTTTAGTTCGAAAGATGCATCAACAAAAAAATAGAGAAACTCCTAATGAGTAATTGTTATTGTGGCTTAACAAAACCGTATGATGCCTGTTGTGGAAAAGTTCATCAGGATATTATGAATGCAGCTACTGCAGAAGACCTAATGAGATCCCGCTATAGTGCTTTTGTATTAGCTAAGGGTGATTATCTGATGAAAAGCCATTATAGTGCTACCAGACCTTCGTCTAAAGAAAAGAAATCTATTATACAATGAACCAAATCGGTTAATTGGATCAAGTTAGAAGTGTTGCATACATCAAAGGGAATGTCAAAAGATACAGAAGGCACAGTAGAATTTAAGGCGTTTTATTATGAACAAGGCACTTTGCAAGTCATCCATGAGCATTCTTCATTTATCAAAGAAAATGGTCACTGGGTGTATTTGGGTAAGGTTTCATAGGGATTTGCAAGAATTGTTATTTATTTCGAGTTATAATGAAGTGTAGCAGAGTAATTGTATAAAGAATTGTATCCAGAGACTTTTGAACCTCTAATATCTAAAAGATACTTTTTATATTTACTCCATAAATACAGATATGGATGTACAGCAGCAATTGATTTTTTTGTTTAGCGCTTTAGGCGCATCTAATGGGTTGTTTTTAAGTCTTTATTTTGGTTTTTTTACTAAACAGAAACAACGATCTAGTTATTTTCTTTCGGCTTTGCTGTTTGTATTAAGTGTAAGAATAATTAAATCTATTTTTTTCTATTTTAACCCTCAGTTATCTGAGTTATTTATTCAAATCGGCCTCTCTGCTTGTGTACTTATCGGTCCTTTTCTGTATTTATATAGTACAGCAGTTTTTTCGGATAAAAAATCCAATACGTGGCTACTACATATTCTACCGGCTGCATTTGTACTAATTGTGCTATGTGTGCTATATCCTTATTGGGAATACCGAAGACTATGGGCAGGATATATAATAAAATTGATCTATCTTCAATGGTTTATCTATATCATTATTACCGGCATATTTCTTAAGTCAATATTAAAAAAACTCTTTTCTAAAGAATCCAAACTAAAAGATATAGACATATGGGTACTTAGTATTTTTATTGGGATTACCTTGATTTGGTTAGGATATAACATTGGCTCTTATACATCTTATATTGTCGGTGCTCTTTCTTTTTCTTTTGTTTTTTATCTGTTGGTATTGTTCTGGATTTTCAAGAGAAAAAAGAACACCATGTTTTTTGAAGATCAAGTTAAATATGCAAACAAAAAAATTAGCGAGGATGAAGCTATAGCTTTTAAAGAGCGACTTCATACTATGATCATAGAACAAGAGTTATATAAAAACGCAAATATAAAGCTTCAGGATGTGGCTAATGGATTAAAAGTACCATCACATTATCTTTCTCAGTTTTTAAATGATAATTTGGGTAAGAGTTTTTCTCTTTTTATAAATAAGTATCGAATTGAGGAAGCAAAACGTTTATTGACCATAGAGGACAACCTTACCACAGAAGCTATAGGTTATGAATGTGGTTTTAATTCTAAGTCTACTTTTTTTACTGCTTTTAAAAAGATTACCGGTTTGACTCCAAATCAATATAAGAAAGAAAAACACTAGTTTTTTTAGTACTATTTTATAAAACCGAACTTCTATTTTATAATTCATAAATCAATTTTGATCAAGAAGTTTCAATTTGCTGATAAATAAATTCAGTATGCGAAACACAATATCATTTATTTTTATTGCTTTTCTGATATGGGGTTGTGAAACTTCATTTCACGAACAACATAAAAACTCTGCAGGTAAAATTTTATTTATTACATCTAATCAGCATACCTATGGTGATACTGATATCAATACTGCTAATCATTTTGCGGAAATCGTTTTGGCTTATGATGTATTTGTTAAAGAAGGGTATCGGATAGATTTTGTTAGTCCGAAAGGTGGTGCTATTCCTATTGGGTATATCAAAACTTCAGATTCTATACAAAAAAGGTACCTATATGATACTACATTCATGAATTTGCTTAAAAACACTAAGAGACCAATAGATATAAATGCTTCAGACTATAAAGCTGTGTATTATAGTGGAGGAGGAGCGGCAATGTTTGGCGTTCCAGAAAATAAGACTATACAAAGTATAAGTAGAAAAGTTTATGAAAATAATGGAGTAGTATCTGCTATTTGTCATGGAACAGCCGGTATCGTAAATATTACAAAAATCGATGGGAGTTACCTTTATAAAGGGAAGAAAGTCAATGGTTTCCCGGATAAATTCGAAAATAAAGAAGCTAAGTATTATCAGCAATTTCCATTTTCTATTGAAGAAACCATTCGAAAAAATGGGGGCTCCTTTGTATACTCTGAAAAAGGTTGGGATGGGTATTATACCATTGATGGTAGATTGATTACAGGACAGGATCCCACAGCCTCGGCATTGGTGGCTCAAAAGATTATCGAAACAATTCAACAATCAAATTAATATACAAAACCTTAAAAAACGAAACAGATGATGAAAACTATTGTATTAACATTTTTATTACTTACCACTTCTTTAGCTTCTATACATGCACAAAGTGATGACTATAAACTGGTAGCACAAACTGTATCGTATTACCTGGATGGTGGAACGAATAACAATTTTGAAACCGTACAAAAAGCATTTCACCCTAATGCGATAATGAGAGGAATTAGGGGAGGAAAATATATGGAAATAAATGCGCTTGAATTCTTTAAGAAAGTAATAAAACCAGGACCTAAACAGAATAGAAAAACTCGTATCGATTATATTAATATATCCGGAAATACCGCTAGTGCAAAGCTAGAAATAGAATATCCGAACTTTATGTTTATAGATTATATGAATTTATTGAAAGTGGACGGGGAATGGAAGATAGTAAGTAAGATTTACTATAGAAAGTCTTTTGAAAATAACAATAACTAAAAACAACCATATGAAAATATTATATAGTGTATTGCTTATTTGCTTATCGTGCAATATAAGCACAGCCCAAACCTATATCGGAGATAAAAATGAAATTGAAGATATTCTACAAAACCTAGAGGATTTTTCAAGGTATGTAATGAGTTCATCATACCAAAAAATTGGAAACTCATATACGGATGATGCCAAGATATTTCCAAATAACACCAAGATTTTGGCTGGTAAACCTGCCATTATAAATTATTGGACTTTACCGGAAGGAGTTAATATCATTCATCATAAAATTATGCCTGATGAAATCAGAATAGTTGATAATACAGCCTATGATTATGGATATTATGAAGGTGTTACCAAAAAGATTGATGGTAAAGAAGTAACTTGGAAAGGGAAGTATGTAATAGTATGGAAAAAGGTAAATACAGAGTGGAAGATATACCTGGATATTTGGAATGGTGTAAAATAATCTTTATTGTATAACTATAAAAGCCTCAACCCTAAAAGATAAGATAATTCCAAAGGTTGAGGCTCTTAAGCCGAGAGATGAGTTGTTTACTCCTCCTCTCCAAATTCATCATATACTGCCATAGGAACTTCTACAGGAGTAAATGTAGTTATAGGATCTTCTTGTTCTTCAACTTCAGTAGTGTCATCAATTTCGGAATGTGATGTCTCGGTTTCTATTTTTTCTTCTTCGACTTCAGGAACAGAGTTTTTTATAGTATTGAACCTTTCAATTCGACTTAACTCTCCTTCCTCACCTGAGAAATAAGCAAATACATCCATAATAGGAGATTCTGCAATCGCAGGAATTGTATAATCACCCATAGTACCATTCATTACAATATTAGTGTTATCAAAAGCTTCTTTAACATCATTACCTTGTACCAATAAATACATATTAGATTTCCTCTCTTTACCACTTTCTTCATCATAAGCAATTAAAGAGACTTTAGACTTAAACCAACGGTCAGAATTTTCAAAAGGGTGTATCTCAGCAAAATTTGCAACTTTTATATTTGTGATTTTAAACTCTTCACTAATATAGGCAGACATTTCCTCATTGATTCTTGATTCTGCTTCTGTATAGGATACAGCGTCTACCAAATAAGGCTCAGTAGTTACTTTCTGTACTCCAGAATCATTCATTTTTCTATACTTTATTTTGCACTCATACCAGGTTGCACTCATATAATTATTTTTTAGGATGCGAATATAAATTTTAAAGGAATTTCTGAAGAGTGTGATTCAAAATAGATATTCACAATTTTTGAATTATTTTTTTAAGAAAAACCTTATTATTAAATAATATAATACTTTAACCTATTATGGTATAGGTTTGCAATCCTCCTTAATTATTGTAATATTGTTTTAGATTACAAGTTATATAAATAACTACACCATAATTTTGTATTTAATGAATTTACTATTTGGAATGATTGGCCCCTGGCAAATAATATTATTGGTTATCATTATCGTTTTATTGTTTGTTTTTCCGTTCTACTTGATCTTTTACAAACAAAAAGAAAAAGAACATGGGATCCCCATTTTTGCTAAAATATTGTTGATTATTCCTTCACTTACTTGGTTAGGTATTATTACGGGATTATATATTTTATTGAGGAAAAAAGAATACCCTGATGGTAAAGGTTATAAGTTTAATAAACACACCAGAAATTATGGTATATTTCTCCTTAGTTTAAGTATAGTTTCCACCATATTCTATATTGTAGTGAGAGGAATTACTGAATAAAGTAGTGTCAAAAAGGTAACATTAATATGTTTTTTGACATAAACTTTATACAATCACAAATTATTAACCTCATACCACCCAAATGAAAAGCTTATTTCCTTATCTATTGATTGTTTTTACTATTGTTATAGTTTCGTGTAGTAATGAAAGTCTGGATACTGACTTACCATCACTGATTATTGCCGATCCTGAACTTCCTGAGAATACATCTACTACACCTTGTGATTTTGATCTCTCTGATGTTACAGTTAATCAAACATTAGTTATTGATTGTGTATTAGATCTTAGAGGGGAAACTGTTACGTTACCCGAAAATGTGATTTTTGAGTTTGATAAAGGTGATATTATTAATGGTACACTTAATTTTACTGGTGGAGGACGGATTGATGGGCGATTACTAAATTCAAAACTTACACTGGAAGGCGATGTGCAATTAATTGATCCAACTTTTAAGTTTTATGCTTTGAGATGGGATTTGGTAGAAGGAAGTACAATTTCTGATATAGCACTGCAAAATACTGAAATATTAGAAAGAGTGATGTTTTTAACCAAATACCTTGGAGCGACCACCTTTTTAATCAACAAACTAAATGCTTTTTTCGAAGTTACCAAGGTTACCAGTACTACCTCTGACCAGAATTTTTATCCTTCGCTGGAAGCGGTGAATATTCCTTCTAATTTTACGTTAGAAATGACTGATAAAACGCATCTACGTATATTTCCGGGAGAGGCAGGAACAAGAGGAGGCACAATTCTGGCAGTAAGGGATGTAGAAAATGTAACTATAAAAGGAGGAACATTATATGGGGATCGTGATCAACGTATATATTCACCAAATGATGATGGTCAGGAAGGAAGCCATTTATTTCATATTCATTCAGGAAGAAATATTACCGTAGATGGAATACGTTTTGAAGAAGGATCTGTAGGGTCAATTGCAATATATTCTTTTGGATTTTCTTTTAATCCTAATTATAATCCTACCAATGGTGTTGTTATACGTAACTGTGTATTTAAGGATTCACGAAGAATGTCTATTGCCTTAACTGATGGGCGAGATATTCTTATCGAAGGCAATACTTTTATTAATAATGGTATGCCTTCTACCAATTCTGATGGAGGAGAAGTTGGTTATGCCATTAATATTGAACCGGATCGGTTTAGAGATGATAATGGAGTATTGATGGAACGCCAAAAGGTTTTTGATGTTCAGATCAGGGGTAATACAGAAACCGGAAGCAGAGGAGGTTTTGTAACACTAACTATTGGGCAAGACCTAACCGTAGAAGATAATGATATTGGAACACGAGTAGTATACTCTCTGGTTTCGGGATCCAAAGTGAGTAATAATAGATTCACTGCATCAGGAAGCGCAGCAGATAGCTGGGCGATCTTTGCCGCAGGAAGTGGAGAAACCGTATTTGATAATGAAATTGCAGGTAATATAATTACTGGGTATAGCTTGGGTATTGCTGCAGGATCAATAGATGCGTATATACATGACAATACTATAACAGATTGTGGAGGTGGTATCCAAATTAATAGAGGTGCTAGGCAAGCTAGAATCATAAATAATACTATTTCTGTTACCGGAAATGGAGTCCAGGCTACTAATACCGAGGCAAATGATGTTTTGGTTCTTCAAAACACAATAACTTCAGAAGGTTTTCATGTCTATTTCGTAAATCTTAATAATACCGAAGAACACAAAGATCAAAAGGTAGTATTAGAGGATAATACCTTTATAAATAGTAGAGCTGTTACTTTTTCCAATTCTAGAGGCATTACCTTTATAGGTAATGAGATAGATGGGGGAATGGAAGTAGGTAATGTATTTAATACTCGTATTGTAAGTAATATCATAAGACCTAATGAAAGTGATGGTATCCGTTTGTTTGGTACCCATCAAAATGTGGAAGTAATGAATAATACTGTATATGAACCTACCGGTGCTGCTCGATACATCTGTATCAATAATAATTCTGATACTCCGGAGGGTATAGTAGAAAATGGGAATACTTGTAATTAAATCTTTAAAATGTTTCCTACATACATTTTTATTCAATGGTCATTGATCGATAAAGTGTTGATGTTCAACAAAAATTATTAGTATTATTCTTATTCATATTATAATATTTAGTTAATTTGGAGATGTAGTTATCCCCACTATTGATTTAAGAATACTTTAAAAATGAATAGCCTATGGCCTTTCAGGCAAAATTATTTATTAATGGCGAAGAGCGAAATGTATTAAATAGCTCATTCCTATACCGACAACTTATTGATCATACCGGTCGTCCTAAGACCAGTGTAAATGGTGGTCAACTTCATTTTATCCTGGAATCTACCAAGAATGATGAATTGTTCTATGATTGGATGTTTGCAGATCATCAAACATATCAGGGATATCTGCGATTTTATGATCGTGATGGATTTAGAAAACTATTTGATTTTGAATTTGCCAATTGCCATTGTGTAGGGTTAACAGAAAGTTTTAGTGCTACCGGCAATGAACCTTTGCGCATGGAACTTACCCTATCACCAGGTATTCAAAAAGTACGTGATCAAATCTTTGAAAAAGCCTGGAATCCTAATAATCCTTTTAAAGAGGAGGCGGTTCCCGTGACTACATTAGAGACTCCTCAAACTCAAATCACGAGAATTGCTTGGGTAAATAGTGATAGTCAAGAAGAAAACATTACTGAAATTAGGGTTACCCAAAGAGCATCACTAATTGCAGAAATTCAAAATCCGGAAGGCAGCACAGCTACAATTACCATAGAAAAAGAAGATGGAACAGAATTCGATAGCGGCCAAAAGCAATTATCATTTACTGAATCAATAAGCAGCGATGGTATTGTAGAATTATCTCCTTTTGAAATTAAAGAGCAATGGGAAGAATTTAAAAAAGCAGATATTGATAAATTGATAGCTAGGGTTCAGCATAATGGATCTAGTAAAACTAGTTCTTCTCTGAAAATCATTCCAAAGCCAAAAGTTTTAGTGAATTTTAGAACACATAACAACTATAAAGGTGAGTATGGATTTGATTGGATGCGTATGGGAGATACAGGAAAACCTGGTGATTCATGGTACAAAAATATCATAGGTAGCAATAAAACAGGAAGTTTTGTTCAGGATGATAAAGAATATGTAAAGCTTGGTAAAAAATTTGAACAGCTTCCGCACCCTATAAAACCTAAGGATATTTATCTTGTCCCTGTTTTATCTCTTTATCCAAATAAAAGTGCTAAATTTTCTTTAAAAGTAGAAGTAAAAGATTATGATGCTCAGAAGATAGAATATAAGTTTGATGATACATTGTTTACTCTTAGTAAAAAAGAAGTGTCTCATAAAACTGTTGGAAAAAAGACCTTACCTGATGATTTGGAGATTAAGTGTATTAAAGAATTTTCTACTGATCAGTATATAGAAGTATTGGCAGATGGAGAATTTGCCGGAAAGTTAAAGGTTATAGCTAATGATAAGACAAATAGATATAAAACTAATGTAGTTTTTGTTAAAGTTAAAACTGATTTGTCTGGTTCGGGAAGACCTAAAGCAACAGTTATAAGTGGAAGAGATAAAGAATTAAATAAATATATGATTCAGGCTTTAGCCAAACCCTCATATAATACTGTTGAACTTGATTTGTCAACGGATTCCACTTTTAATACAAATTTTTCTAATGGTAGTACTTTAAAGAATGCTGGTACTGATGCTTTTCAAGATCATTTAAATACTGCACTAGCAAGTGGCATTAAAAAAGACTATAGTGACTACTATAAAATATATTTTATAAATGAAGAAGACGGAGGTTTGTATGGTAGAGCTTATGATATCCCTGCACCTAAGGCATCAAGATCAGTGATAGTTTTAAAGCCTGGGTTAACCGATAGTACCTTGGCTCATGAGGCTTTTCATGCTATGGGATTATATCATAGTTTTGATGATGATGGAGAATTTACCTTTGAGCAAAATAAGACTGATAATATTATGGATTATTCAGATATTGCAACTCCTCCTATACCAGTGATAAGTACTTGGCAATGGCAATGGGGAGTACTTCATAAGAACCTTGACAAAGAATAATAACATGAAAACCTATTTTATTACATTTTTTATAGTTCTATTAAGTTGTAATAAACAACAAAATCAACATTTGTCTCAAAAGATAAATGGATCAAAAATACAGCAAAATACCATGGAAACATTTGACATAGAAAGATTTAATAAAAACAAGGATGAAGAAGGGAATTATATTTATACAACAAATGATGGGTATACAGTTGAAGAATCTGGAGGACTTAATGATGGAGGGTTCATAAAAATCAAATATAAAGCAGCTGATGATTTTAGAGATTTTTTTAGGTTTTTCTCCAGTGGTAAACTAAAAATACAGGGGCGGTTTTACCACAACGAGTTCGACTGTAATACTTGGAGTTATTATGATGAGCAGGGAGAACTTGATAAAAAAGTAGATTATGATCAACCTTTTGTATTCCACTGGGATAAAATCAAGGCATATCTTACTCAACATGAGTGTGATTTAGAAAAAGACATTATAAGAGTGTCTCGATATACAGATGAAAATACACCTCCTTTTTGGGAATTAGAATTTAATGGAAAATACAAAAAGATAAAAGGTCGATTTGTGATTAAACTAGATGGTGTAACAGGAGAAGAAATAATTGTAAAACAATTTTTAGGAAAAAAGACTGTAGGTAAATCCGGTACTACTGCGGATTACAAAATATTGTTGAACAAGGAGGGATAAATGAAATATTTTATCCTTTATTTTCTTTTTGTATTTGCAGCTCGGGATTGTTCAGAGCCTCAACAAAATATTGACTTAGACATTTATGCAGCTGATGCGACAACCAAAATAATGCTGTCAGATGCAGAAATTGGCAATTATGGATTGGATGATGGTGAGAATAAAATATGTATAAAAGAAGGTAATACAGATAGTATGAGACATCTAAAACTTATACTGGAACTAAAAAAGAAAGAAAAAAGCACAAGAGCCATTTGTATTTCATTATGTGGTTAAAAAATCAGGATACAATACTGATACTATAAATTATAATAATCGTGGTTTTACATCTTCGAATCGAAATGAAGTTACTTTGGATACGATATATTTAAAGAAGTTATCACCATGAAATCAATTTTGACTATTTATATTCTTGTATTATTTTCATCTTATGTGATTAATGCAGACTATTATTGCAGTCCACGTAGAATGCCCCTAAGTAAAATCAAAATTTCTAATTATAATTTGATAAAAGGTTATTTTATACCACACGACAGGTCAAACGTGCACCTCGCTAAGTTTTTTGTCCTTTCATCTAGTGATTCTCTGTATTGCGATAATCAAGCATATCCAGTATATCAATATGGTCCCTTTGGAAGTAAGTGTGAAAAATATGAAATGGGTCAATCTCCACTACCAGATATTAATTGCGGTTCTGATAAAACCAGATACCTAATTGTTTATAAGAATAGAGGAGATGGAGAACGAATTGTAACTCCTATTTTTTATGGAAAAGGTTTAGAAATAGATATAAACGGCGATATGATAAGAGATTATTATGAATATACATCTTTGTGTGAATTCGAAAATTACTTCATTCATAACACTAGAAACGATAGTGTTTCGTTTTATGCCTTAAAAAAATAACTTGATAACCATCTGATTTTAAGGGTTTAATTTTTTTATAGTTTTCTTGTAAAAAATCATAATTAACATAATTATAAGAGTTTTACTAGTAACATTTTCTTTTTTTGAACATAAATTGGTATAGAATTTGTTCAAAACATTTTGGGGAAATACATATGAATATTTAGAAAAAAGTAATTGGAATGCTAATGAAATTTTAGTATTAACTTTTAAAACTTTTTTCACATGTCATTTAGAAAAACTACACGACTCAAATTATTCTTGTTTGCGGTATTATGTGCTTTCTTAGTGCAAGATGGTATCGCACAACAATTACAGACTTCAACTTCAGCAGCACAGGATCTTAAAGCTTATGCTAAGCATTACAACCAAAAGAATGTAAACAAACGAGCAACCAGAAGATCATCTAATACTCTGGTATGGCCTGGAGGGGTAAATCCATTTAATAGTTATAATGCCGACAAGGGTAGTTATAAAGAATGGAATAATTATTTTTATAAAGAAGCTCAGGCTGTTATAAAAAACCGTCCTACAAACAAAAATCTTAGATCTAACGTAATTACCGAAATTGAAGGTGATAACGAAAGTAGTAATGATACTCAAGCTACCGCACAATCGATTTCTAATTTTGGTAGTGGTGCTGATCAAATTAATCGAGTAACCATTCAAGGAGGTTTGACTCAATTAACCCCTCCTGAATTTACTATTGATTCTATTACTCCAACTGAGGATAATGGATCAATTCCATTGGCCAATTTCCTTACATTCGATGATAAGTTTACAACTATTACCGGTTCTACGGCTATTGGTGACGGACCTCATGGATCATCAGGTACTGCAACCGGCGATAATGATTTTTATGGAGTGACTCTAAAAGCTTCAGAGCTTGTAGAGTTTAGGGCTTTTGCTACGGACTCATCTTTGGTAAATCCATTGGTAGTTTTATTTAACGAGCAAGGTCAGATCATTGATTTTGATGCAGCTCCAACACCAACCACTTTTCTTAGATTCATTGCACCTGTAGATGGTAATTATTTCTTTGGGTTATATGATTTTGAAACAGTGATTGTGGTTAATGGTGGTTTGGTAGACCCACTCAATTCTGGAACCGGAGCTGGTGTAGGAGTAGAGGGTAACTATGATTTTGCAGTAAGTTTCTATGGAGAAACAGAGACAGATTTTTATTCGTTTCAGTTAGAAAAAGGAGATGTATTTGGAGTAGCTGTTGCCGCTTTATCTAATTCTACTGCTAGATTATTTTTTCCTAATGGTCAGCAAGCGGTTGGTACAAGTGCTTTTGGAAATAGATTTATAGAAGGTTCTCCTTTACCACTAAATGGGCAAACTACATTTTCATATATCGCACCAGAAAACGGAACGTATACAATTTCTATAAGTGGTAATTTTGGTCCATATAGCGCAGATATTGTTTCTTCCAGACCTGGTTTAGAAATCAACAAAGGACAAAAACAGTATATCTATCTAGATTTTACAGGTGCAGATTTTAAGCAAAGAGATTTTTTTAATGTACCAGACTCTGTAGCAGTGGGTGATCCTGAATTGGATAAAGAACGTTTTTTATCTCCTTTTGGTGATTTTCTTGAAAATTGGGGCATAAGAGATACACGTGGTAATCGTCTTAGATTAGCCTTTGAAGCGACCAGAGTAGTACGAGAAAATTTAGAGAAGGATTTTATCGAATCGGGTCTTAATCCTAACTTTGATGTAGAAATTATTAGTGATTATGGTAGTGATTTATTAGGAGAACGTATTCCTGATTTTCTGGAACGAGCAGGAATTCCTTACGGAAAAATGATTATTGGTGGAACTGTAGAAGAATCTGGAATTCAAACCATTGGTATCGCTAATGCAATTGATCCGGGTAATTATAGCTTAACTGATGAGGCCATATTTTTAATGGATATAATCAGTAGTGACAACCCTAATTCTGCGGTATCGCTTAACAATGTTCCGCTGGCAGATGGTGTATCCATTGAAGATTTGATAGTAGAGGTAGTTGGAAATATTACTTCACATGAAATTGGACATTATTTAGGAAATTTCCATACTTCTGTTCAGAATAATGTATTTTCTATTATGGATGAAGGCGGACCAATTATCTCACAAGCCGGAGTATTTCCGGGAGGAGCATTTGGAGATGCAAATACTGTAAATATGGAGTATGCCAGGGATATATACAGCCTTAGAGAGTTTTTCGAGGTAGAAGGAATTGATCTAACAGATGTAAATACTGCATTCGCATTAAGTTCTGTTTCTGCTGACAGACAGAAATCAGAATTCTCTCAAGATCTTAAGGCATTAGAAGATATGGTGCTGGCTGAATTATATCAAAAAATTCCTGTAGCAGCATATAGTTACCCTAATCCGCAGAGCATTTCAGAGACTTCTGAACTAGTATTTTCTACAACAATAAGAGGAAACGCCACTGTAATTCTTTATGATTTACAAGGAAGAAAAGTACAAACTTTATTTAATGGTTTGATGAATGATGGAGAGTCTAAAGTAATTACTTTGGATCCTGCAAAATATAATCTTAAATCAGGAATCTATATGTATAGCATTAAAACTCCGGAAGGAGAAACGAATCACAAAATTGCTATTCGATAAATGTATGATGTGACATTATAAGTAAGGCTGCCAAAAGGCAGCCTTTTCTTTTAATTTTGATCTCGTATTGCACTAAATTATTACTTAGTTTTGGCTTTATCTACTATAATACGATTTTCGCGATTAGCTAATTCCCAAGCTGTATAGAATACTAATCTTGCACGATTTTCTAATAAGTCATACTGAATTTTATCTGGTGTATCACTAGGTTGATGATAATCATCGTGAGTACCATTAAAGTAGAAAATTACCGGAATATTATTTTTTGCAAAATTATAATGATCAGAACGATAGTAAAATCGATTAGGATCGTTCTCATCGTTATACGTATAATCCAATTCAACGTTTGCATATTTGGTATTTACTTCTTCAGAAATATTATGTAACTCAGTACTTAATTTATCACTACCAATCAGGTATACATAGTTACTGCTTCCTTCTTTTCGCTTAGGATCTGTACGCCCAATCATATCAATATTTAAGTTAGCAACTGTATTTTCTAGTGGAAAAATAGGATCAATATCAGTATAATAACGAGAACCTAAAAGCCCTTTTTCTTCACCGGTTACATTTAGAAATAATACGGAACGTTTTGGTCCATTTCCATCTTTAACAGCCTTTGCAAAAGCTTCTGCAATTTCCACCACAGCTACTGTACCTGATCCATCATCATCAGCCCCATTATATACTTTACCATCTTTTATACCTTCATGATCTAGATGAGCAGAAATCACAATAATTTCATTTGGTTTTTCAGATCCTTTAATAAATGCAGCAACATTCTCTGAAGATATTTGCTGAGCATTATTTTTAAAATTCAAAGAAAACTTCACGGGTATTAACTTAGCCTCATTGTTCGTAGTAATATCTTTTACGATACTTTTTGCTAAATCATCATTTACAACAAAAAAATAAGACTCTTCTTCATTGCCTGATAAAGACATTGCTCCGGAAGCGCTTCCAAAACGTTGTGCAACCATTTGATATACTTCTGGGAAATAAAACAATACAGCTTTAGCTCCTTTTGCCTTTGCAGCATCACGTTTTGCGGCAAATTGCTGTCTCATATTTGACCATTTTGAAGCTTCTGCAGTACCAGAAACCTTAAAAGTACTATCTTCATTTTTTGGTTCTCCGGATTTTATGAGAATCACTTTGTCTTTTACATCAATATTGGTATAATTTGAAAACTTTTCATCGTCAATCCCAAACCCTGCATAGACTATTTCTTCTGTGGAGAACTCAGCAGTTTTACCAGCTGATAAAGATACCATGCTTTCTATATAGGTAAATGATTTACCATTAACTGTTAAACCTACATCTGGAACTTCCATAAGATCTAAAGGAACTTCCTGAAAATAATTACCATCACTTTTTGCTGCTGGAACTCCATACTTTATATAATGATCTTTTAAGAAGTTAACTGCTTTTTTCTGTCCTGGCTGCCCTGTTTCTCTACCTTCAAAATCATCGGAAGCATAAGTATATAAAGCTGTTTTTAAATCCTCAGCGGTAATGGTACTAGCATAAGTTACTGGATTAATTGTTTTTTTTGGAGTTTCTGATGTTTTATTTGTAGTATTCTTGGTTGTCCCACAAGCTGCAATAAGTACTGATATTGCTAAAACTGAAAGAGTCTTTTTCATAAGATGTGTAATTATTAATTCTGTAATGGTCGTAAAAGTACAAGAAAACTAATTGCTTTGTGTTAAGCAGTTGCAAAAATAATACGTTGCACTTTCCTTCTCATAGTTACTTATCCGATTAGGACCTTTCTATCTAGAATTAATATTATAAATAATATATTTTATCAATATGAAAACCTTTTACTTCATGATCATCTAATAGAATCAATGTTCTTTGTTGTTGTATACTTGTTAGTAATTGTAAAAGTAACCGTTGTGTTTTACTATTAAGCTCTTTTAGGGGTTCTTCAATAATCAAAATAGGTTTTCTTGTAAGTAATGCTCTACAATACATTAGTATCTTTTGTTGACCAGAAGTTAAGTTACATCCCAGATCTCCGATTTTGCTATCTAACTTTAGTTGGTTTTGCGTGTCTTCATGTTGCTGTAAGTGCTCCAATAGGAGTTCAGCCTTTTCTTTATTACGATCTTTTCGATTATATACAATTGCTTCATATACGTCTCTTCCATATAAAGGAAAGTCTTTAGAAACTATAGAAATATTTTTTCTAATCGTCTTTTCCGATAATTCACTGCATTTTAGGTTCCCGTAAGAAATTTGCCCTTTGGTCGGAGACATTAGCTTAAGTAATAATCTTATGAATGTGGATTTTCCTGAGCCTGATTTTCCTTGAAATAAGGTAGTACTTTGTGGAATTATGCACAATCTAAAATTTTTAAATACGGATTTCTTGGTATTAGGATACTCAAAACTAACATCTTTAAAAATAATTTCTTCTGTACTTAATGATATCTCCTCAAAGGGCAGTTGGTTCTCTTTGGGTAAATTAAAAATGTCAATCAATTTTGTAAAAGAAATATCTCCAAGTTTCCATATAATACTTACTCTTAGGCTGCGTCTGAGTACAGGAAGTATTGAAATGATTAATAAAATCAAAACGAGTAGGGAAGAACCACTTAATTTATCAGAACCTTGTGTAGATGAAAATACATAAAACATAATAACTCCTAACATACCATAGGTAATCGCTGGAATAATTGACTGAAGTAAAGCTACAATTTTTGCATATCGTTTTCCAATGTCATAAAGATCATTAGATCGTTTTTGGTATCGTTTTTCTTCTGGTTGGTATTTATTAAATGCTTTTAGAGATATAATACCTCGTAAGCGAGTATTAACAAAACTTAGCATCCCTGAACGTTTGTTACGCCTTTCTAACGAAGCTTTATACAAGGCTTTGTTAATTAACCATAGCATAACTGAAGAACTGAGAATACATCCTGCAATGATAATACCTAAATGTATATCAAAATATCCAATCGCTGCAACTACAGTAGATAATAATACCACATCCTGAGCAAAACGTATTAATCCATTTTTTATATAATTTTGAATACTCTTTAAATCACCACTATATCGTAACAGATATTTGCCAATGCCTTTACTATCGTATACACTCATAGCTATTTGTAATTGATTAGAAAAAAGTTGTTCACGCAGTAATTTGCTAAAACGCTCTCCCACCAAAGCTATACCATAACGATTTAAATATTCGAATAGTAATCGTAATAAAACCAGAAAGAAGAAAAACAATAAAAAGGAATTAAAATCAGGGGCATCCATAAATGGAACAAACTTAAAGGCTGCTAATCTATGTGAAGAAAAACCAAAACTCAATTCATAGAATTTACCAATACTAATTGGTATCATAATGGTTAATAAATTATAACATAATCCTGTAAGTATAGCTAAACTAATCAGGATTATATTTTTATGAGTAAAACCACTAATGATACTCCATTTGCTGTTTAACATAGTTGTTTTCTTAATCAGGTTATTTACAATTGAGAGGTAAGAAGATCAAAACCTCTAAAGAACTTTTGAACCTCTTTTGGGGTTATTTTTCTCTTTTGTTTTATCTGTTTTATAAATCTAAAAATCTAAATTTTTGCTCAGGACTTAGTACTTCACATTGTTGCTGTTTACCAAACCATCTATATCTATTGATGGCTATAAAATCGTATGCCAGATTCCTAAGAACCACAGGAACTATTAATAATATAGAGATCATATTCCAAGGATAGTTTAAATTTCTACAGATACGTAAAATAGCATCACTCTTCTGATATACAGTACCATTATCTATGAGTATGATGGATGATAGGTTTTGAGAAGAATAGTTTTTATGTAATAATTTTTTTGCAGTTTCTGATTGTAAAGAAGCAAAACGATATGACTGATTTTTTTCTCTCTTTAGGATAAATCGAATCCATCCATTACAGAGGTTGCATACTCCATCAAATAAAACTATTGGCCCGGATGTTGAATCCGTATCATTATGATTAGAATACATTTCTAATTCTTGATTTTTAGACGGTTTCCATAATTTTTCTGGTTCAAAGAATGATAAAAATATCAATCCGCTCATTTGATAACGGAAACTTATTCCCATAATGAAAAATATACCCCAGTGCATCATCCAAGAAAGTGTAGCCCAAACCATTCCCCATCTTCTTTTTACCAGAGCTAGTGGTGATCCCAGTTCCAGTATAAAGGTTAAAATACCCATACCAAGAAATAACCAGGTATGCTCAAATAAAAAGTCGAATAGGGGAGTGAATTCGGAGCCTAACATTTCTTTTCGTATAGCATCTACGGCTACCTGAGAACGCATGGCACTTCCATTAGCCCATTCCCAGGCAAGGTCACCTGCAAGTTTAGCAATTCCTGCTAATAGGTAAGAACCTGCTGTAACCGCACAGATTAATTGTATAGGCCATCCGTATTGCCAATGGGCTCTTTGGGTTTTGATATCTTTTTTTTCTCTTTTCCATGAATCCCATGACCAAGCATCTGCAGAAGCTACTAATCCTATGATAATAATATGTAAAACAAGCGCATTCCTATTATGATAAATCATTGACCAGCTATTGCGATATGTAAAATATAATAAAGCTACTATGGCAAATGTTGGTCCTGTAACTTTAAATTTCCAACCAATGATATATAATATATTAAGGATAAGGATTCCTAAACTAATCCACCAGAAAACCTCTGAAGGCAGTGGTTTATCCATCCAATTCAATATCCCAATAGGATCAAAAGCTTCCTTGTCTTTAACCATTTTTTGGAGCATACCGAATCTGGAAAACAAATACCATAAACTAAAGCAGCCTGTGGCAATGCGTAATAATGCTAGTCGTTGTGGAGGTACTTTAATAAACCAGTAATCTCGTATTGTTTTTAAAAAAATCTTCATTGTCTTTCAATTTTGTAGTGAACCACAATTCTTTCGTGTACGGGAAGTGTATCTAGTTTTAGAAAATACTTTTCTAAATGATAATACCCCTTTACTAATTCAATACGCTTTAGTTTAGCATAAGGATATTTTTTCTTAGCAGCAATTCGCTCTGCGACCTTCTGTGTAAATACTTTTGCATTATCAGACCTAGCTGCCTTTTTGATTTGTCTCCGTACTTGATTAAATCCTCCTGTCCCTGCTAATTTATAAGGGATTTTATAACGGTTCTGATTTGAATCATATCCTACGAAATAGTATAAACCATAGGTTGCATTCCTTTTTTTGGAAAACATGGGATAGTAAGACAGGGGAAAATTATCATTTGGTTTACTAGCCCAGTTTTCTAATATTGGTGATAATATCAATACGATGATAGATATACTTATCAATATGGCCTGTTGTTGTGAATATTTCATAATCAAAAAATTAGGTTAAATATTATACAGCAACATCTACCTTACTTGAAAGTAGTGGTGTCAATTCACTTGATTGTAGCAATTTACTTAGGGTAAGTATGGGTATGGCACATTGTTTTTCTACTTCTGCTACTAATAATGGACTACCGGTAAATAAACCACCAAGTGCAAATAAACGATCATTGAAAATAGGAGATAATATCTGGATACCTGTATTAACTGCTAGACTGTCACTACAAGATAAAATGACATGATCAATGGTTTCTGTAAATAATGGGTTTTCCATTAGCATACTTGTTTCTCGTTGATATAGACCATCTGCTACTTCTATAACTACATAATCAGGATTATGTTTAGACATATCTGATAGCAATCCTTCATAGAGATCCATCATGCTTTCCAGAGAGCATAAATAGGTAGATGGAAAGCCAAATTCTGAAAAGTCGCTCACTACATCAGCGCCACAATCATAGGCAAGCATGCGATCTTTATTAAAAACAGTACCTGTAAGTTTAATGTAACCTACATTGAATCCAGAAGATTTTAATCCTCTACATAGATAAGCTGCTGTAGTAGTTTTTCCACTATCCATGCTTGAACCTATCGATAATATGGTTTTAAAATTTCTGACTTTTTGCGCGTCAAATTTTATAGGCTTTCTATGATGATAAGTAGTATTAATTACTTTATCTTCTTTATCTGTAGCAAATCCAATCAGCCTAAGCTTTGTTGGACCTTTTACCTCTAATTTGTAATACATAGACACTACAATACCTGTAACACCACCTTTACCTATTAAATCATATTCCATCTGATATCCTTCAGGGATATATCCTTCGAATTGGTTACTGGCATAGCGATTACCAAATGTTAGCATGATTTTATCTCCTTCAAAGATATAGCAGTTTCTTCCTTGATGGTCTTGAATCGCATTTAGAGATCCTATACTTACTACCTCAAAAATAGCTACATCTCCAGCTACAGGTTGATAATTCTTAGCTATTGTTTTATCAACTTTGTAGTTGATTACGTTCTTACAGATATTAGATTTCTTAATAGTTTTCATAGTATATATAAATTGGTTAAAAATTAAAATCAGTTATGAATTGCTTTTGTAAGATCTGAATCTACTAGGAATTCAGATTTTTCCTTTGATAGTAAATGCTGGGGTAATGTTTGAAAATTAGATGCTGAAGCTGATCGTGTAGACTTTCTGTTAAAATGAATTTGATATGAAAATCGAAACATCAATACAGAAAAATGATTAAAAGACCTACGTACTCTACCATTCCTTGGATCAACAACATTGATTTCGCGATATTTACTGCCAATATTAAATTCTGTTTGTCTCATATAACTTAGACTGGCATTGGCTCTTTTGAATGGTCTAAAACGTATTCCTATAGTGAATCTATAGGCGTGTAATCCATCAGGAGATTGCTTAACCACTTTTTCTCCTTCTTCGTCCCTGTATTGTAACGGTTTTCCAGAAAGATAATAGTGAACTTCGTTGTTTATAAAAGGGGTAGTTTTCCAAGGTAATCCCCAGCTACCTCTATGTATACGTAATCCATGTCGTAAACGATATTCAAATTTGCTTCTTTCGGGAAAATGCCATTCTCCTCTAAGGTTATTGTTAAAACGAACCTTACCGAGTCTCATATTTAGTCCAAAACGTGCTGTAACTCTATTTCTAGCTTCCTGATCAGGATCTGAAGGATCTGATGACCTGAGATATCCTGTGCCAAACCTTATCTTACTATTCAATCTATACGTAAGATTAACACTATTTTGCATTGAGGATAGCTCTACAAACTCAGGACTAAACAATAGTAATTGACCTGCTGAGATTCGCCATTCTTTAGTTACCCTTGCTTGTGCACTATAGCCAGTCCATAATTTTAAGTCCTCTTGAGAAGTCCCAATTAAAAAAATAAAGAGTGTAATACTTAACGGTATTTTCTTTTGTTTAGCCACGATACTATTTATATTGGTTAATACTTGTTTTCCTTATAAGAGGTAAAAACCAATAGTGTGACTAACTTTATTTAATTTTTTTGAAAAAAATAGAAAAGTTGTTTGATTAAAGAAAATAGATAGAAGTTAGGCTAGTGTTTTTCTCCTGGTTTAGAACCATTAATTACATAGATAATAACTAGCAATAACCCAATAATGATACTCCAAATTAAAACATTTGTAGATTTTGAAGAAGAATCAATTTCCCCGAGAAGAATAAAATTACCCCAATAGTATGGATGTTTTTTGTTAGGTTCAGCTTTTGAAAGATAATCTAGTTTGGATTGATGTAATGCTTCATCTACCGGAAGATCTGCGTGTATGTTTTCTAAAAATGAAGTAGTAATTGCCATAGAACTAGCTTCAGAGGCATTCCATAAACTAGACATAATATTATGCGCTCCGCCTAAAAGAAAAGACTTACTCATTCCTTGTACACCTTCGCCATTATAAATTTTACCACTAGCAGAATGACACGCACTCAGTAATACCAAATCAGCTTGCAATCGATTTCCATAAAGGTCTTGAGGAGAAAGTATAAATTCTTTTTGATGATCATCAAAGACTATACACGATCTACTGGGGTCATCTACATCAACCAAACCGTGTAAGGATAAATGGATGATATCAGCGTCTGGTCCATGTTCCAAAAAGTTTTTTAAAGAGGCATTTTTATTAGTGAATATTTTACCATCAAAAATAGCAGCTCCTCGATTTATTTCTTCCTGAGATAAGGCAAGTTGCATTAAGTTATTGTCTCCAAAAAAACGTTTACGAGCTTTTAGTTTTTGATTAAGTGTAGTACTATACTTAGAACCAAAACCAACATAGTTTTGTAATTGATTTTGTTGATGATCACGAAACAATAATGATATGGAATAGGTATAGAATACTGTGTAATCCTCGATCAGATATTTTGAAATATTATTTTTATTAATGGTTGTTAATGCTTCAAAGGACAATTTATGCAGTTTTCCATCCGGGATAATGCATATACGATTAATATCCTTATGAATTGTACTTAATCCTTGTCGCAGAAATGTATCAAAAATTATGTTGGACTGACGCTTTGATACTTCTTCATTTGGGTTATGACATTGAATAATAAAGCTATCTAATTTTTTTTTGATTTCATCGGTATAGGGGATGGAAATTGGGAAAAAAGATTTATGAGTTAACCAAAAACTGTATATCATATTTTCAGCAATAAAATATTCTACTACAGCTATATCTTTTGGGAGATCTTTCTGTATTTGTTTTAGTTTAGGTGGACGAATAAAGGCATATTTTTCTTTAAAATATTTTGGCTCTTTTTTCTCGATCTCTGTCAGGTAAGTATCTAATTCGTATTGCGCTTTTGTGAACGTTTGTAATAATGAATCTTGATTTATAGTAGCTTCTAATAGAAGTGTTTGCTGTTTATTCATTTCTTCTCGCAATGCTTTTTCACGTTTTAGGATTTCTTCAGAAACATTAGACTTAAAGGCATTATTCTGATTTAATTCATATTGAAGCACAATAGCCTTGGTTTTTGACGAAAAGTAATATGCTTCTTCTAGATAAAAGCGATCACCAGTAATATGATATAGCTCTAAGGCATCTTCTATAGCTTTACCATAGTGCTCAAATTTTAGATCCAGAAAACCTAATTTAGATTGTTCGAATTGAAAAGAAACTAAACTACGATTAATTACAGAATCAATTTTATGTTGGGTTCTTAGCGCATTTTTAAGGTACAATATATCATTTGAATTTTGATATTCTGCCTTAAATATTCTTACTTTTAGTTCTATTAATCGGATTAAATGTCTATCATCTAATATTTTTGATTTTCTTATAATTGGTAAATGATTTGTATCAAAACTTCCTCGAGGAAGCAGGAAATCAAACGCTTTGTCCAAATTAAGATTTGCTTTAGAGATGTCTTTTTTTCTGATATAAATATCACATAGGTTTTCATAAGCTCTGGAAATTGCGTCTTTATACTCTCCTTTTTGAGATAGTTTTTTTCGTATTTCTATGACCTTATTCATATGCTGTTCCGCCTGGTTAAAATTCTTTAGATCTGTATTGATCATTGCAATTAACTCCAAGGCAATGGAATAATAGAAAGGCTCTTTTTTTTCATCCAGTAAGATCAAGGATTTTTTTGCCATTCTTTTTGCAATATCATATTCTTTTAGTCCCAGATATGTAGTTCCTGCATTTAAGTAGATTAAAGCCAGATCTAGTTGAGGAATAGCATCTGGAAAGTTCTGGTGAATTATTAAAGCTTCTTTAATATATATTTTAGCTTTAGCGAACTCCTTGAATTCCATACTCATGGTGATAAGATCATTTATTGTTTCGAATTCTTTTGCTTTTGCATCATCTTGTTCTTTGTAAAGGTTAATAGCATTTTGATAGTATAATTCAGATCTAAAAGTATCATTGAGACTTTGATAGAATTTACCAACACCATGATACTTTCTAGCTAATTTAAGACGAGGATACTGAGGATCATTTTCAAAAATATAAAGAGCTTGATCAATATATTCTTTGGCGGATTCTAACTCATTAAGATATTGATAAGAAACTCCAATGTTGTAAATGGTATTAGCTCTTTCAGAAGGAGGAACAATAGAACAATCTTTCCAAACATGTAAAACTTTATCTTTAAAATAGGCAATAGCTTCAGATTCTCGGTTAAGTAAATAATATGATACTCCAATTTTATGAAGTATTTTTCCTTTATAATAACAATCTAAATCCTGATATTCCTTTTGTTTTATTAGTTTTTCAATCAATTTGAAATTGTCTTCTATTTTTTCTTCCTTAATATTTTGATTAATTTTTTGGTAGTGTTTTTCAAAATATGTGGTGTTGGGCGTTTGATTTTTAGCCGAAATGAGGCAAGTGAAAAAACTTATAATTAAAATGAAGTGGGGTTTTAAGATCATAGCTAATAGTTAAGCAATTGTAGTGTCAAAGCAACACTTCTAATTACTAATATAGTGAAATGTTAAAACGTTATTGTTAATACTATTTAAAACTTAAAAAGCTGTTAGAGAACACTTTCTAACAGCTTTTTGGTAAAACAAGGGAAAAATCACCTCTTTATTACAGTTCGAGTATCTACTTGGTTTCTGGTATGTATTTTTACAAAATAGATACCGGGTTGTAGTCGTTGAGTTTGTGTTAAATTAATAATACTCTTTTTTATAACATTAGAGGTTATTTGATGTTGAAACATTAATAAACCACTTTGATTATACACAGAAATATGGGTTGGTTTATTAGGTCCATTGGGTATATGCATTTGGAGAGTTTCTGTAAAAGGATTAGGAGTAAATAAAGTGGTGGTAGATGCTGAAGGAGTAACAGAAGTTATTCTGTGGGCGCTACAACCATTAGCCAATTGATTATATGCTTCAGGAAAGTTAATAACACCATTTGCAGCAATTTTTTCAAATAAATCTGATGAAGTAGTAGATGTATTTATCAGACTGCATTTAATATTTTGTGGGTTAAAAGTAGTTTGATAAGTTGCAAGTATAGTTGCAAATGCAGTAACATTTGCTGATGAAAACGAAGTTCCTGATTGATAAACCACATCTCCATTTAAACCTGGACCAGGAATATTTTCTCCTAACAAACCAACATCAACAGAGGATTGACCATAACTACTATAGTTACTTAACTTATTATCACAAGAAGTTGAAGCCACAGATAAAATATTGGTATTAGGGTAGGAGGCAGGGAATGAGATGATATTATCCGTATCATTATTTTCATTGGTATTACCTGCTGCTGCAATAATTAAGGTACCCATTTGTTCAGCATAATCTATTGCCAGTTTAAGAGGTTTTCCTGTTGGATTCACATTATAATTCTGATAACTAAAACTAAAATTAAGAATATTAGAACCTTCATTTACCGCATCTAGAATAGCTGGAATTAGGTTAGAAACAAATCCTTGACCAAATCTATCATGTGTTTTTCTTATATCAAATGAAACAGCAGAAGGATTAACTCCATAACTCAACAGATTATGAATACTACCTGCTATATGAGTACCATGGCCGTTTTGATCATCAGGTATCTGATCATCGTCTATATAATCATATCCTGTATATGACGAAATATGAAAATTGTAGCCAGGAAAACTACCTCCAGTTTGGGTAATACCAGTGTCAAAAATTGAAATTTTTATTGGATTTGTACCTGCAGCATATTGTAGGGCAATATTCTCAAAACAGAAATCAACTATATCTACAGGAGTTCTGGGAACTGTGTGTCCTATATTAAAGCTAGCACCATCAATTTCAGTTTTTTTTTGTGCACTAGTGACCTGACCATTTATATTGGTTACTGTTTGACCTGCCTGTGTAGTATAAGGAAAAATGGCAGTATTCCAAAGTCTCAAATTTATTTCAGGTCGATACCAGATTTCTTCAGAATTTAATTCAGCTAATAAGTTATCAACCTGACTTTGGGTAATGGCCGGATCTAATTTTACAAAATAAAGCGAAGGATGTTTGATAATACAGTCATTGTCGTCACAATCATCATCATCGTCATCATCGTCATCATCGTCATCATCGTCATCGTCATTGAGCTTAGAATTATATATTGCTTCAGAATTTGATACCCCGATTTGTTGCCCAAGAATTGGAGTTAGTAAAAAGATAAAAATAATGAATGATAGAATGTGTTTTAGCGTTTTCATATTCAAGTAAGGTTACTGGTTTTAATTAAATAGTATGGTCTTTTGTTTGTATTATTTTGAATTTATTCTTTCCAATAGCAGTTGAGCTTGTTCATAATTCCAGTCGGTGTTATTGATTTGTTTTAATAAGGATGAAGCTTTATTGGGTTGTTTATTAAGCAGATAAGCAATAGATTGATACCAATTCAATTCTTGTATGTATTTGCTACTATTTGTTCTGTTTTCTTCGAACTTTACAATAGCTTTATTGTATTGATTATTTAGCAGTAATGCCAATCCATAGTAATAGGTGTCTTCTTCGGTAGGAGCTTCAAGATTTAGGAAATACGAAGCAGCCTGTTCGTAATCTTTACTATTGAACATTTGGATTGCTAATACTCTGTTCTCATTTTCATCAGAGATACCTTTTGTAGCTCCTGGGTGTATTATTTCTTGGTCATTAAGATATTGTTGTGCTAATACATAAGGATCAGAAGGAGTAGTGTTAAATAATTGCAAACCAATGATTAATGCTATACTAGCAGCCGTAGCAATAAATATTTTTAAATATTTTTTATTCGTAAAACCATTTTTATTTCTTTTGATCCCGAATTCATGATCAAGCTTTTCTTTCCACTTGTTCCTTAGATCATTGTCAAATTGTTTTTTTAATACCTGTTCTAAGATTTGATCCTCTTCCTGTTTTGAGATATTTGGATCCGAAAGTTTATTTAATTTCTCTTTCATAATTTAACCATTGTTTTTAGACCAAATTGATCCTTTAGTTGTTTAATACACCGCTCTTTCTGTTTTCTTATGGTTGCAGGACTTTTCTGCTGTTCTTCAGCGATTTCAGTTAACTTCATTTTTCCATAATAATGCCAGGTGAGCAATTGTTTGCATGATTCTCCCAGAGTTTGCCAGGCTTTTTTGAGCCTGCCTAATTCATCAGTATCTATAACTTCTTTATGTTCTTCATCGATTAAGGTTATTTGACCTTCTAAATCTGTAGCACCTTTTTGTTTGTTTCTCAATAACATTTGTGATGCCATTTTAGTGAAAAGAAAGCGAAGGTTTCCATACCGTAATTTTCCATCTATAAATCGAGTTCTAAACTCGATTAATGTGTCCATTGTGGCATCATACGCATCCTCGTGTGATGCTCTGTATTCTCTACGCAAATATTTTAATGTTTCACTAAATTGCTTAAGAAATACTTGCTCAAAGAAATGAGTGTCATTTCTTTTTAGATCAGCTACAAGTTTTTCAAATGATGCTTCACTTAATCCAAAATTTTTGTTTTTCATTCTTGTTAGTTTAGTCTAATAGGATATGGCGATATGACTAAATTTACTAAGAAAAAAACAGTTTATATATTGATTTATACACTTCTATAAGTCATAAAACCCTAAAACGTGACAAACTTTAGTTAAAAAGTGTTAAGGCTTTATTATACTGTATTTTACGGAGCTTAGTAAACTTGTTTTTCTTGAATTAGTAACAGTTAATTCCTAAAATACCCTACCAATATCTTTGAAAATAATCAAAACTTTTTTTTAACAATAGAAGAGATAAAAAGGGAGTATTAATAAGCTTCTGAAATATTTACTTTTTTGATTTTAGTAGAGCAAAAATTAGAATTTTTAGTTATACTTATATTAATATACAGTTAAACTATTCAATACTGATAGTATTAGTATTATTTTAGAGATATGACTATCAGTTTGTTTAGTTTTGGTATCGATAAAGTCCACAATGTATAACCTATTTAAAACAATTATTATGAATTCTAAAAAATCAAAATATCATTTACTTGTTCTAATGGACTTATCTAAGGCATCAGAAGCAGCATTAAAGAATGCGGTACATTTAGCTAAAGAAATAAATGGCAAGGTAGAAGTATTTCATGTTAAATCTCCTGCGGATGTAGCTAAATATGAGAATCAGTTTTCTGCTATGCGCGCTATTCAGGAGGATACTAGTAATGTGCAATCCAAATTGATGAAATTGATAAGAGAAATAGAGAAAGAAGAAAAAGTTGTTATTACGTTGCAGATTTCATATGGTAATGCCAAACAAGCCATTAAAGATAAAATAGATAGTGTAAAGCCGGATTTAGTGATATTAGGGAAAAGAAAAAATAATTTGATGAACTTCTTAGAACCAGATATTACCAAATTTGTACTTAAAGAGTGTAATGCAAATATTCTTATTTCTGGAGAAGATAACAAATTCCATAGTTTTGATGATATTTCTTTAGGTGTTTATGGAGAAACAATACATAAAGAGGGACTAGAAATTATTAGTGACCTGAAAACAAATGAAGAAGACCCTATACGGTTTTTTAGAATTCGTAACCCAAACAATTCAGACAAGAGTGTTACCACTGAACAAAATAAAAAATGGGCTGTTTCCTATACCTTCTCTGAAGGAGAAAACGCGTTAGATGGTCTTGCTTCTTATATTACCGGGACAAATACTCAATTGTTTTGTATTCCGAGAAAGCAAAATGAAAATGCTTCATGGTTTGGATTAAGTCGTATAAATGATTTGATTTATAAATTAAATATTCCGGTTTTAATTTTGAGATAAATAAAGTATTAAAACTTATTACAAAAGTGCTTGCTACATAGTTTTAGTAAGCGTTTTTTGTTTTTTTAGTGTTTATGTTTATATATTAATGGAACACTTATGATAAGTGAACATTGATTAAACTATCATTTTTTATTTTTTTTAAATTACATTGCGATATATAAATTCTTAAAAATATAATTAACATCAATCAAAATTTCATATGAAAATAAGAATCGTCTATTCACTTTTTGCTTTTACAGTATTGTTATCAGCTTGTAGTAAAGAAAAAGAAAAGGAAGAATCAACAGTAAGGCCACATCATTCTATAGAAGCTCCTGTGGCAAAAAAGGTAGCTGAAGAATTAAAAGCACATGGAGATACTCGTATTGATAATTATTTCTGGATGCGTTTAAGCGATAAGCAAAAAAATGCTGAAACGCCTGATACACAGACTAAGGATGTATTGGATTACCTGAATGCGGAAAATGATTATAAGGACGCCGCAATGAAACATACGGATAGTCTTCAGAAAAAGCTCTATGATGAAATTGTAGGTCGAATTAAAAAAGATGATGCTTCAGTTCCATATAATGACAATGGGTATTCATACTATTCTAGATTTGAGAAAGGAATGGATTATGCGTTATATTGTCGTAAAAAATTAGAGGAAGGTGCTAAAGAGGAAATTATGCTCAATGGCCCGGAGATGGCTGAAGGTCTTTCTTATTTTGGACTAGGAGGGCGATCTGTAAGTCCTGATAATAAATTATTAGCTTATGGAGTTGATACGGTTTCCAGACGACGGTATACTGTATATTTCAAAAACCTAGAAACGGGTGAAATGCTTTCTGATAAGTTAGATAATACAACTAGTGGGGCAGTTTGGGCAAATGATAATAAAACGGTGTTTTATACCTCTAAAGATTCTGTAACACTTAGGGCTAATAAAATTTATAAGCATGTATTAGGTACTGATCAATCAAAAGATGAATTAGTTTTTGAAGAAAAAGATGAAACCTTTAGTACTTTTATTTATAAGTCAAGATCTGATAAATATCTAATCATAGGTAGTTATCAAACACTATCTACAGAATATAGATATCTGGATGCTGATACTCCTGATGGCGAATGGAAGATTATTCAACCTAGAGAAAGAGATCTAGAATATAATGTTGCACATTTTGGTGATCATTTTTATATCAAAACCAATCTCGATGCTACAAACTTTAAGCTGGTAAAAACACCAATTACTGCTACCACAAAAGATAACTGGGAGGATGTGATACCACACAGAGAAGATATTTTATTAGAAAATTTTACTGTTTTTAAAAATAACCTTGTGCTTGGCGAACGTGTTAATGGTTTAAGTACCATTAGAGTTATGAAATGGAATGGGGAAGAAGATCATTATATCGAGTTTAACGATCCGGCTTATTTGGCGTACACTTCAACAAATTTAGATTTTGATACTAATATTTTACGTTATTCATATACTTCTTTAACTACTCCATTCAGTACAATTGATTATAATATGGATAGTAAAGAGCAGAAGGTATTAAAAGAGCAAGAAGTAATAGATCCTAACTTCTCTAAAGATAATTATGTATCCGAAAGATTATATGCAACAGCTAGGGATGGAGTAAAAATACCTATCTCTTTAGTGTATAAGAAAGGAGTAAAAAGAAGTGCAAATACTCCTTTATTATTATATTCTTATGGTTCCTACGGCAGTAGTACAGAGCCTTATTTTAGTTCTACCAGATTGAGTTTGCTGGATCGTGGATTTGTATTTGCAATGGCTCATATTAGAGGAGGGCAAGAAATGGGAAGACATTGGTATGAAGATGGTAAACTATTAAAAAAGAAAAATACATTCACTGACTTTATTGATTGTGGAGACTACTTGGTTAAAGAAGGTTTTACAAGTGCTGATCATCTGTATGCCCAAGGAGGCAGTGCAGGTGGCTTATTGATGGGAGCTATCCTAAATATGAAACCAGAACTGTGGAATGGAGTTGTAGCAGCAGTACCTTTTGTAGATGTGGTATCTACGATGATGGATGAAACAATACCACTAACTACTTTTGAGTTTGATGAGTGGGGAAATCCAAAGGATAAAGAATATTATGAGTATATGAAATCTTATTCTCCATATGATAATGTAACTGCAAAGGATTATCCAAATATTCTTATTACTACTGGATATTGGGATAGTCAGGTACAATATTGGGAGCCGGCAAAATGGATTGCAAAACTTAGAGATTTAAAGACAGATGATAACTTACTTATCATGGACTGTGATATGGAAACCGGTCATGGAGGTGCATCAGGACGCTTCGCACGATATAAACGTACTGCATTAAGTTATGCATTTATGCTGGATTTAGAAGGTATAGAAAAATAAATAATTGATCGTTCGATCATAAAAGCGAGTAAGAATCTATATTTTTGCTCGCTTTTTTATTTGTTAAAAATAACTGGTGAGTACCCATCAATAATAAACATTGAAATTTATTAATTTATGAGAGTATTTATTATTGCGCTGATAACTGTTTTAGCATCTTCGTTAGGATATGGCCAAATTATTCTAAAAGATTCTAAAGGAAGTCTATCCAAAAGATGGCAAATTCAAAGTGATACTATCACCCGTTTTAGAATTGAACCATACAAACCAGTTTACTTTTTATTTGCAAATTATACTACGTATATAAATAATTTTCCGGTTAGCGATAATCCTCTTAATTCTGTAGACGAAGCTTCAGAATTTTCTGAAACAGAATTTAAGTTTCAACTAAGTTTTAAAACAAGAGCAGTTAGAAACTTATTTGGAAAAAAAATAGGTGGAGACCTTTGGATAGGATATACTCAGTCTTCACGATGGCAATTATATAGTGCAAATATCTCAAGACCGTTTCGAGAAACAAATTATGAACCAGAATTGATGCTGGTATTTCCAACACCTTATAAATTTTTAGGATTTAATGGAGTATTAGCAGGTATCGGAATAAATCATCAAAGCAATGGAAGATCAAATCCTTTATCGAGAAGTTGGAATCGAATAATACTTCAGTTGGGATGGGAAAATAGTTCCTGGAGCTTTATGTTACGACCTTGGTGGCGATTACCAGAAGACGCAATAGAAGATAATAATCCTGGAATAGAAGATTATGTAGGTAGAGTAGAGCTTTTAACTGCTTTTTCTAAAGGCAGACATGATATAAGTTTACTGGCTAAACATTCTCTACGAGATGGTAATAAAAATAGAGGTAGTTTACGATTAGATTATGCTGTAAGGGTTATTGGTCAACTTCAGATTCATGCCCAGGTGTTTCATGGATATGGAGAAAGTCTTATTGACTACAATCATCTTCAAACTACATTTGGACTTGGTTTATCGCTCTTACAATGGAAATGATATATCAACTATTAACTGAAAATTCCATTTTTAAGGTGTTACTTATATAAAAAGGCTGTTCATATATCATATGGACAGCCTTTTTTGATACTTATTGGCTAACAAGTATTTTTTATATTACTTCTTAACAATAAATCGTTTAGTAATTGCTAATCCTTCAGAATTAGTAAATCTTGCGAAATACATTCCAGAAGCAAATTGAGATATATCTACAGATAAAGAATCTACCTTAGGGTTTATCTTTTTAACAATTGCACCTGTTGAAGAGATCATAATGACCTCATCAAAACTCTCATTCTTAATCTCTATATTTAATACAGAAGTTGCTGGACTTGGGTATAGTTTAATATTGTTTTCCGCTGTTCGGGTAAATGACACAACTTCTGCTATATCATCAGAATTTTCTGTGCTACCGGAACCTGTAGTTGTTCTGGCATTATCACCAGAGATAATAATTTGATCAAAATAAACCTGATCGTTATTCACACTCGCATCACAACGTATTCTGAATCGATTATTAGCATTAAAGTTATATGTTCCCGAATCCAATACAATAGTATCAGTAAAGAATGTACCATTTGTAAAATCAGTACCAGTTACATATTGCCCGATTACTTCATATGAAGAGCCGTTAAAAAACTCCACAAAATAATCTTCACCATTTTCCATGGCATTAGCGAAGGTATGGAACTCAATTGTTACTTGCGTATTTCCTGTTAAATCAAGGACTGGGGACACCGCATTAGAAGAAGAACTATTGTCACGAAGTCTAATAGAAAAATCTCCTTCAAAAGCACGAGCACTATTATTAATTCTTGCACAATCACTTCCACCATCTATCCAACCTTCAAATCCAGTTTCAAAATAGTAGGCAGCAATTTCGTTTGATGGCCCAGGTCCGCCACCACCTGTTCCAAGGATCACAGTATAATCTTCTACTTCACCGTAGGTGAAAGTTTCACAAGAAGTCGGAATCGCATTGTATTTCATAGAAACTCTCATTCTTACTGCTGTTTCTGAAGTTCCGGTCGGAACGGTAAAGGACCCACTATTATTCGTATTAGTAGAAGGTGATTTTGACCATACTAATTCTCCTGCATCATCAAAATCTCCATTGTTATTGTAATCAATCCATACTGCATAACCTTCTGCATAAACAGTACCTGTCCAGGTTGGAGTAACCCGCACTGTATACGTCTGACCTTCATTTAGTGTCGTAGAAATAGAAGTGAAATCCGAGTAAAACTGAGCACCTGAGCTATTATTAATTGTATTCAATTGTACATTGCTAATAAATTCATCATTTACATTAGTACTTGCAGAATCACAATACGTAGCACTTCCGGTTTCTAGAGTAGTAAATGATGTAGTATCAGCTCCAGAAACATTTCCTGCAGCATCTTCAGCAGTAACAGAAGCATTATAAGAAGTTAAAGGAGATAATCCTATAACATCAAAACTAGTAGTTGTAGATGTACCTACTGAGGTACCATCAATTGAAATATTGTAACGAGCCACTGCAACATTATCTGATGATGCAGTCCAGTTAAGCGTTGCTCCACTGGATGTAATATTACCGGCCACCAAGTTAGTAGGATCTGTAGGCTCTTGTGTGTCAGGAACTCCAGCTTCAATTTGGAATTTACCAACAACACCTCTTCTGCCACCATTTACATATTCATTAATAAACCAAAATGAAGAATCATCAGATGGATCTACATCTATTTTACTATAATCTCCATATCGCGTACCAGGAATATTACCTGTTCCATTAGCTATAAGTTCTTCTGCACTGGTCATAGTGCCCAAAGGATCTGAACTTAATCGACCTGTAAAATAAGAGCTTACTCGTACTGTCGATGGAGTAGTAGGACCAGACATAGAGGTGTATCCCATACCTATATTACCTTGTCTATCCATTGCTAAACTTGCATGCCAGGCATGTCTTCCATCTGGAGCTGTATACGTACCTTCTTGGTATAAGGACCAAGGTTGATTATCTCCACTTTGTCTAAATTCATACCAGCGAATTCCTGCAAGTTCTCCGGAACCGGCATCTGTATCCACTACGAAATTAAATACTGCAGAATTATGAGTAGCAAATTTTCTAAACTGAGCTTGATTCATAATTGTTGCTTGCAACGCGTCAATAGAAGTACCACCATTTGGTTGTGATAAATTAACAAAGCTTCCTCCGTCAAATATACTAATAAACGGTGTAGTTACGATTTCTTGTGGGCTAGAAACAGTAGAACTTCCTGGGTTATTCCAGTTTACATTAGCAGTCCACACCTTAATGTGATCTACCGATACACCACTCCAGGCATTATCCTGAAGATAAACAATGGTCGCTCCTCCAGGAGCAGGTAAATTACCGTCAGTAACATTAAGAGCTTGAGGACTAAAAAAACCGCTAGTAACGATTCCAGGAAGATTAAACCCAAGAATTTGTGCATTTGGATCTCCAGCTAACATGGCATCCCTTTCTAAAGCCCAAAGCTTATTTGTACCACCCGTATTTTCGGTAATATAATATCCATCACTCCATACAGATAATTTCTGATAATCCCGTATCCCTGAAATATTATATACATACCATCCTGATGTTACTGGGTTTGGTCCGTCAGAAATTGCTACCTGAGCCCCTGATCCTAAAAATGAAAGTACCCATCTATCCGCTGCGTTGTCATAAGATGCTGTAAGATCACAGCAACCACCGGATGGAAAAATAGCTGGATTAGGAGATGTTTGCCCTACCAATTGATTACCAGATTTATCATAGATCATAAATCCAGTATTATAAACAACAATTACGTGGTTAGGCCCTACTGCAATAGAAGGATCTGTAGGTTGCGAATTTGATGTGTATGTATCAAAAACTAGACTAGCAGGAGCCCTTTTTACACTTTGCTCCATTGCATTTTTATTTCTAAAAAAATAATCATTTTCCGTTTGAGGATCTTTACCAGAAATAATTTGATTCCCTAATGATCTCTTATCCTTTGCTTCTCTAATGGAATTATCAGGAGGAATTAAGTCATTAGGTCTTGATGAAATTGAGGAAACATATTCTACTGATGAGACTTTTCCATGATAGAATGCTTTTGTTCCGGTTTGTTGCGCTTGGGTCATAAAAGTGACCATAAAAAACACAGTTAGTAATGCGAGTTTTAGTTTCATTTGTGTTAAAATTTAAGAGGTTAATTTCTCTAAATTTAACATAAATTGAGTCAGCAATTCTTTATTATTTTATCTTTTTTTAGATTCAAAGGAAAGACCATATTAAGTGTATGTAATAACCTTTTTTTAACCTGTATTTAATGTATTACATCAATTGAAGTTGAAGGATACTATATTTTGAAGACACAGTTGCTAAAGTTTATTAAAATTTAAAATTTTAGATAGTATTATTGTAACTTGATATTAATCAATGTGTTTACGTTAATATTACTAATAGTGGGTAGAATATTCATTGTCATATTATATTTTGTTTGTACGACTGGTTTCAGTCAAGTTGATTATATAGAGAAAAGGGAGCAGATGGTAAAGACACAATTAAAAGCCAGAGATATAAAGGATAAAGCTACACTTAATGCTATGCAAGATGTCCCCAGGCATTTATTTGTACCCAAAAATCTGAAATCACAAGCATACAGAGATGGCCCTCTACCTATTGGGGATGGTCAGACCATTTCTCAACCTTATATTGTAGCTTTTATGACACAAGCCCTACGATTAAATCCTTCTGATAAGGTATTAGAAATTGGTACAGGTTCGGGGTATCAGGCGGCAGTGTTGGCAAAAGTTGTAGATTCTGTATATACTATTGAAATCGTTAAAAATTTGGCTTTAATCGCAAAAGATCGGCTACAGAAATTAGGATATACTAATGTCAAAGTAAAATGGGGAGATGGTTATCATGGTTGGCCAGCAGAAGCACCTTTTGATGCCATTATAGTAACGGCTGGAGCAGAATCCATTCCTCAACCATTAATTGATCAATTAAAAAATGGAGGACGTATGATTATTCCAGTAGGTCGGAATAATTCAGTTAGGCAATTAGTCTTACTTAAGAAAGAAGAAAACAAAATCATAACCAAAGATCTGATCCCTGTACGTTTTGTTCCTTTTACCAGGGAAACTAAGAAGCACCGTGATCATTAAATGTCAAAAGCTAATTCTATAGGTTTTTTCACCGCAACAACAATAGTTATTGCAAATATGATAGGCGCAGGCATATTTACCAGTTTAGGATTTCAGTTGGTAGATACTACAAATACATGGTCTATTATTATTTTATGGTCACTTGGAGCTTTGATGGCCCTATGTGGCGCTCTGAGCTATGCAGAGCTAGGAACTTATTGGGTACGATCAGGTGGAGAGTATCATTTTCTTTCCAAAGCATTTCATCCTATATTAGGGTATTTATCCGGATGGGTCTCTCTTACTATAGGTTTTTCAGCACCTATAGCACTCTCAGGAATGGCATTAGGGGAATATATCGCCCCTTATTTGGAAGTTTCGAGTATATTTTTGGCAATAGGTACAATTTTGATTATCAGTTTTTTTCATTCACTTAGCATCAAAAGGAGTAGCATTTTACAAAATAGTACTACACTGCTAAAAGTCTTCTTAATTTTAATATTGATATATTTTGGATTAACAAAAACTCCTGTTACTTCTGCCTTACTTTGGGATTCCAGTTGGAAGGAAGAATTAATGCTACCTGCTTTTGCAGTATCATTTGTATATGTAACTTTTTCATATTCCGGGTGGAATGCAGCTGCTTATATTGTAGATGAAATCCATGATAGCCGGAAAAACTTACCAAGAGCATTACTATTAGGTACCATCGTAGTAAGCATACTTTACTTATTCCTAAACTTCATATTCTTAAGACAAAATTCACTGGAAGCGATCAGAGGACAATTAGAGATCGGCCAGATTACGGCTATTTCGCTTTTTGGAGAATATGGAGGAGCACTACTCAGTTTTGGTATTGCCTTAATGCTTATATCTTGTATAAGTGCTATGGTTTGGGTTGGTCCTCGTGTAACTCAAGTTATGGCAGAAGATCATAGACTATGGAGATGGTTTTCTGTAAAGACTAAAAACAACGTTCCTATACGTGCAATTTGGTTTCAAACGGCTATAACACTAATGCTAATAATAACTGGGACTTTTGAGCAAGTAATAATCTATAGCGGTTTTGTACTACAGCTATTTGCTGCTTTAACCGTTGCTGGAGTATTTGTAGCCAGAAGAAAAAATACAATTAAAAAAGGTTTTAGGAGCCCTCTTTTTCCAATTCCACAAATTATCTTTCTAATCCTAAGTATTTGGGTATTACTTTACCTAGTATATGCAAAACCTCTAGAAACGGGCTTTGGACTTCTTAATCTAGTCTTAGGTTATTTGGTCTATACATTTGATCGTTTTAAAAGTAAAAAAACACATAGCTAATAATCCTAATGGATCAAATTAATGATTACATTTAAATCAATGTCAAGTATTTGTGATAGTATTGTATCCTGAAGTATTAGGTTTTCAAAAGTCTCTCAATTTGAAAAATCATGCTAAGCATCAACAAACAACAAAAACCTAAATTTTATATATTTTTTGTGCCAAAAATGATAGGTATTTCACTTTCCATACTATTGTTTTGTACAAGTACGGCATGATTCAGTTTTGATAAGATATTGTCAATGAATGCAACACGTTCTTTAATTTCATTTTTTGATCTTGCTAAACCCAAAAATACAAGATCAGACGATTTACTTTCAGAAAATAATATATCCAAAACCTGCTCTTTTGGTTTGGCTAAAATCACGGAGACTTTTGCATTAATTCTAGCTTCTCTGATCGAGAATTGAATATGATCTTCTAGAATCCGTTTCTCATCATTAGAATGTGTAACGGAGAAAATATGAATTGAGGATTTCCTCCATTTATCATTTAGTTGAATCAAATAAGCCAGCAGTACCATTAGGTCACCATTATTCTCTTTACCACGCCACCATATATCAATTCTTCTATGGATCTTTTTTAGGAAAGGTTTATTAAGATGAGCAACTAAAATATTTTTACCGGATTGAGCCAGATCATTAATGATTTCTAATTCTTTGATTTTACCATCTTGGGTAGAAGACCATCCAAAAACCACAGTATTGGTTTTGATTCCTGCAATCCCATGGCCTGATGCTACCTGATTCATACCCTGCTTAAAGTCGGTTACAACATGTACTTCAGTTAGAGCCTGGAGCCCTACCAAAGCTAAATCTTTCTGCATTTGGTACGCAATCTCATTTCTTAATAGAAGTTCATTTTTATCCTCTGGAGTAATCAATTTGGAGATCGTAAGAAGCCCGCTATTCTGTCCTAACATTTCGGTGAACTTCACTAATTCTATATATTCATTGATATCACGAGTGAACAGTATGATTATAGGTCTCCAGTTTCTGGGGTGGACTTTTTTAGCATTTAATCGAAGGAGAGCAAATCGTCCTAGGTGCATCCATAACCCCGTAGATACATCTCCCCATTGCTGTTCTAGTTTTTTACTAATAAGATATAGAAAAATAAGTAGTTCTAGTCCTAAGGCAAAGGCAAAGGCTAATGGGTTAATCAACCACATCACCAACATTGCAGCTATGGCGCCAAGGATAGAGACATACCAAGGAACATGGATCGTAGGTCTATAAGATGGTTCTTTAATCAACTGCTCGATAGCTGCACTAATATTTACTGCAACGTATAGCGTAAGAAACAGCACTGAAACATACTGAGCAATAGTGTTTAACCCTCCTAAAAAGACAGCAGCTACTGCAATTACTCCGCTTATCCAGGTAGCAATCGTAGGTTGCCCGGATTTGGAGAGTTTGGCCAAAAATTTAGGAACCAAACCATCCATGGATAAAGCTTGAAGAATCCTGGGGCCGCCTAATATACTTCCAAAGGCAGAGGATAAAACCGCCCCCCAAACTGCAGGGTATACAATCCAAGGACCAAAAATTGCAAGACGGGCCCAGATTGTAACACCAGCTTCAGGATTTGACATTTGTTCTATGGTTAATGCTCCTGTTATGGCTAATAAAATTGGTATAATAAGATATATTACAGCTCCGGAAACTACAGCACCAAGAGTTCCTCTGGGAATTGATTTCTGTGGATTCTTTAGGTCTCCACTCATACCAATCCCAGCTGTAAACCCTGTGACCGCAGGAAAAAAAACTGCAAACACATACCAAAACCCTTCAGGTGCTGTTCGATACGTTGTTTCTATAATGGGAGATTGTAGATCATTACTTAGTATACCTATCATAAGGGCCAAAATTGAAGCGCCTACAAGGATCATAATAGGAATTTGAGAAGTTAATACAAGTTTGGCACTTTTTCCGGATAAAATAGTAATGATTATGATAAAACCAATGGTCATCAACTTTAATATATAGGAAGAAAATGCAGCTTCAGTGACGGGCCACAATGCAAGAATTGCTTCTGAAAGACCATAACAATAAAAAGTTACACTAAGTGTTCTACATAAATAAAGAGGTATACCAATAGCTCCTCCTGGTTCTAACCCAAGACTACGTGAAATCATGAAATACTCTCCACCAACACCTACTTTAATATTGGTGGCAATCGCCGATGCGCTCAATCCAGTAATAAAAGTGATTGAACTGGCCATTAAAACAATCATGATAGTTTTTACCAAACCTACATTGCCCAAAACCCAACCAAAACGTAGGTACATGATCAGTCCTAATATAGTGAGAATACTGGGCATATAAACCCCCAGAAAAGTACCAAACTTATGCGTAGACTGAGATGATCTGGAATTTGAAGTCATCTATATTATTTAGTGTATTAAATATTACAAATCAGAAAGTTTCAGCTGTTTAATAAAGATAGAGGAAAAATAGTGGAATTACCAGTTTTTAAAAGGCTAAAAATCACACCATGACTTTGGCTAACATATATACAGTATATTTGTTATAAATGATTGTAGGATGAGAATCAGGAGCGAAATATCTAGTGATTATATAAATGAAGAAGATCACAGAATTGCCAAAATAGCAAATGCACTAGCGCATCCTCTTCGGGTGGCACTTGTAAGATACTTGAATACAAAGAATAGAGGAGAAGGTGTGGATAATGTTACGTGCAATAAAGATTTAGTAAACATGTTTGATTATTCTCAATCAACAATTTCCCAACACGTAAAAATCCTAAAAGATTCTGGTCTTTTTATTACAGAGAGTAAAGATAAATTTACATATTACTATCTGAACCGTGAGTTGATGGAAGATTTCGGGTTATACTTCAGTAAGTAGCCAAAGTTTTTTGCTAATTAGGCTTTGATATTTTTTTGTTAAACTTTTGTATGTATTTATGAATTAGTGTATGTTCGTATATCGTTAATAAACGATTTGTAAAATATATATTATGAAAACAATACGAAATAATACAAGGGTCTTACTATCATCTATTACATTTATTTTGTGTTGTTTTTATATGATTTCAGCACAAGAAATACATCCTTTAGAAGCTTCTGAAAAACATTACGAATCTTTGAAAAAACTGAATGCAAACCCTAATTCTGATAGAGCAGCATTGGATAAAATTTCTTTCCCTTCCGAAAAATTTAGTAGTGGTTCACTCATTTATACAATGATTGTACCTGAGTATTTATCCCTAAGTCAGGTAGATGAGCTAAAGAAAAGTATGCATTACCCGGCAAATAGTTCTGATCAAACAAAAGCTGAGTTAGCCTATTTATTAGAATGGCAAAAGAAAAGAACAAAAGCACAAGAAGATAGAGCTTTTAATGTACTAGCTCCAATAGGGTATTGGCCTCATGCTAATATTTTAGAAAATCATCCAAGACATAAACAGAATCTTGAATACCTTTTTTACCATGGAATAACGGTGATGGGGGATAATATAAGGGCAGAAAACTATCCGGCAACAGCCAAATTATTAAAAGGAATAACTAGAGATATGAGATTAATGGAATTTACGGTGAAATATCATTTGTTGAGAGCTAGACCGTATCATCTAGAACCAAAACTAAAACCATTGGCTAGAATTTCTTCTCCCTCATTTGCTAGTGGTCACACATTATGGGCATATATTCAAGCTTTTGCCTGGAGTGAACTAATACCTGAGAAAAGAAAGGAATTTCTTGATGTTGCTTATGAAGTTGGAGAATCTAGAGAAATTATGGGTATTCATTATCCAAGTGATGAAGAAGCTGCAAGAGTATTAGCCCATAAAATGCTTACAGCAATGTATTTAAATAAAAAATTCAGAAAAGATCTGGAAACCGCCAAGCAGGAATGGAAATAAGTTATATGCAGTGTATTAACTTTTAGTAGATATAAGTAATCACAATCTATGGGAATACAAGATTATATGGTAAGGAATGCGAAACCTTCAGAATTTGATGAGATAGGAAGATTAATGGTTAAGGTATACTCACAATTGGATGGGTTTCCAAAAGAGTCTGAACAACCAGATTATTATAGAATGCTTGCCAGTATAGGAAATTTAACCCAAAAACCGATGACAGAATTACTTGTTGCGGTTTCTTCTGATAATCAAATTAAAGGTGGTGTTGTGTATTTTGGTGATATGAAACATTATGGTTCAGGAGGAACTGCAACCAACGAAAAAAATGCTGCAGGCTTTAGGTTGTTAGCAGTGGACCCTGAGGCACGAGGAGCCGGTATTGGTAAACTCTTGACAAATGAATGTATAAAAAAGGCAAAATATCAACAATCTCCTCAAGTCATCATTCATTCTACTAAAGCAATGCAAGTAGCCTGGGGAATGTATAAAAATATGGGTTTTATAAGATCCAAGGATTTAGATTTTATACAAGGCGAACTCCAAGTGTTTGGCTTTAGATTATATATAGAAGAAAATTCTTTGGGCTAGTCAAATGATAATCTAATTCTTCAATTGAGACTCCTTCAATTGTAAGAAAACATCGATAGCTTCTTTTTGTTTCTGAGTAACAGCGCTCTTGTTTTTAATGCGTCCAGCAATACCTTGCAGGTGCTCCTCAGATAAAGAAGTATGCCAATTGGCTCCCATATCCAGATCGAAAATCTGAATAGCGCCAATTTTGTGCGATTCTAAAGAACTTTGATGACAGCTACCACAGTGAGTGATTAGGACTCCGCGAGTTATGGCTGAGCACTTTTCAAATGAGGGCTCATCAGAAGTAAGTTGATTTGTTTTCATCTCAATTGGTATTATAATATCTTCTACTTCAGAGGTGCTCGTATCCTGAACACAAGTACGTGTTGATAACACAACTAGTGCAAAAAAAAGTAACAATATTTTAGTGAAATTGAGCATTTTTATAGAATATTAATATACAATATTCTTTCTTAAATTCATCCTAATTAACAACGATTTATAGCTATAGAAATGCATTGGTAACTAATTTTCTTGTTGCAGATTAACAGGGGTGAAGCAGGCATATGAATAGATGATACTATTCTTTATTTTTATTAGTTTAGGAATATAAAATTAAAAATACTCCTACCATAATACCAAATAATGGGATTAACTTTTTACGCTTATTCTTTTCTTTAAAAATAAGACCGCCAACAACCACAGCGATCAGTATTTGACTACGTTTAATGGCTGATAAAAGCATAATTAGCGCATCAGGATCCTGTAAGGCTTTAAAATAAAAATAATCAGCTGTTTGTAGTAGAATTCCAACTGCGAGAATAGTCCAACGCCAGGTAAACTTTTTTCGTTTTTCAGTATTGGGAAACCATGTTATAGATAAAATTCCTAATAATATTAGTATGGTGTACCAGCAGAACCAAAATTGTAGCGTTTGTGGATTTAACACTAAGTTTTGGATTAAAAACTTATCATATAAACCACTAGAAGCTCCTAAAAATGTAGCACCAATAATGGCAAATATCCACTTATTTCTTTTAAAATATATTCCTTCTTTTTTACCTATTTTAGAATATAGTACCACCGAAAAAATAATAAGGAAAAAACCTATCCATTGTAAAAAGTTAGGTCTCTCTTGATAGATTAAAATGGCACCTATGAAGGTGAAAAAAGGACCCGCTGATCGTATTGGAGTAACAATAGTTATTGGCAAATGCTTTAAAGCTTGATACGCCAGAACCCAGGATGTTGTCATTATCATTGATTTTATAAAAATAAAACCGTGAGTTTTCCAGGAAATATTGGTAATATGAAATCCTAGTTCTGTGGTATATTCAGGAAAATAAATAGAACCTATAAAAAGTGGAAGCAATAACAAAAAACCTGAACTTATTGTTCCCAGAAGTACAGGAAAAACCTCGTTTCCTTGTACCGCATGCTTTTTACATAAATTGTGTAATCCTAAAAAAAGTGCTGCCAATAGGCCTAAATACATCCACATGCCGCGAATATAAGTTTTTAGTAAGTTTTATTAAATACTTAGAAATTTTTTATCAATCAACAGCAAATTCGAAGCATATATAAATTGTATTTATGTTATTTTTTATATAACAGAATTATGAATATTGTAATAATTTAAGATAAAAATTGATATTTAGATAATCGATTGGATATATTTGCGGTTTAATAAAAATATTATTCACGCATAATATTTTTTAAACTGTTTAACACAAATGAATTAATCTTAAAAACTAAAAATGAAAACTCAACTAAGCTTTACACAAAAATTTTTGTGGCTATTTACCATTACGTTTCTGAGTACTTTTGCTTCATATGCGCAACAGGTAATTAATGCTACAATACAAAACGATGGAAGAACAAGACAGTACCGTCTGTACGTTCCCGCAAGTTACGATGCTAATAAACCGGCTCCGTTAATTTTAAACTATCATGGTTTTACAAACAATATTGATATACAGTATAATCAAAGTAATTTTCAGCAATTAGCAGAAGACAATCAATTTATATTTGTTACACCACAAGGTTTAGGTTTTCTTCCCGGATGGGCAATAAATAATAATTTTGGAGGTAACGAAGATGATCTTGGGTTCTCCGATGCTTTGATCGATAAAATTCAGCAGGATTATAATATTAATGAAAAGCGAATTTACGCAACCGGATTTTCTAATGGTGGCTTTTTTAGCTATAGGTTAGCTTGTGAATTAAGCCCAAGAATTGCTGCTGTAGCCTCTGTTGCCGGAAGTATGACAAGAGTATGGATCGATAACAATCAATGTCAACCACAGCATCCGACCGCTGTATTACAAATAACAGGTTCTAATGATAATGTTATTTCTATTAATGGTAACGGAACTAACGAACCTATACAAGATGTTATGGAATATTGGGCAGCAGTAAACAACGGAGATTCTACACCAGATGTAATTCAGTTAGGTGGTGGATCTACACGTTCTATATGGGATAATGGAGATAATGGTGTAACTGCAGAATTTATAAGAGTTCAAGGAAAAGGACATAGCTGGAACGGGGGTAATATAAATACTTCTCAAGAAATTTGGAACTTCTTTTCTCGATTTGATATTGATGGAGAAATAGATGGAACCTCACCACCTCCTCCTCCGGTTGATACATGTTCCGGAGATATTTCTTCTTTTCCTTATAACGAAAGTTTTGAGAGTAGTTTAGGGCAGTGGTCCCAATCCAGTAACGATGATCTAAACTGGACCAGAGATTCAGGAGGTACACCTTCTAATAATACAGGACCATCTAATGGAGCAGATGGCAGTTTTTATCTTTATGTAGAAGCATCTGGTAATGGAACAGGTTTTCCTAATAAAAGAGCAATATTGAATTCCCCATGCTTAGACTTTAGTACTATACCTTCACCAAGGCTAAATTTCCAGTATCATATGTTTGGTAGTGCAATTAATAGTTTGGTTGTTGAAGCTAGAACAGATAATACAGGAGACTGGATCAATGTATTCAATAGAAATGGAAATCAAGGTAATAGTTGGAATGCTGCAAGTATAGATTTGGCTGCATATGCTGGCCAAGCAAGTGTTCAGTTGCGATTTAATGTCGTTACTGGTTCCGGTAGTAGCGGATGGCAAAGTGATATTGCGATTGATGCTATCGCCATCCAGAATGGTACTGTAGACCCAGGACCAACATGTGATAGTATTGATTTTAATGATTTTGCAATTACTTCTTTTTCTAATCAAGATAGAGCAGGGGATTTCTCTATAGAAAATGGTGGAGATGCTTTATTGCTATCAAATAATACTTGGAAATATATCCCTATCAATTATACAGTAACTCCCAATACAGTAATTGAGTTTGATTTTAGCAGTACATCAGAAGGAGAGATTCATGCAGTAGGTTTTGAGAACAACAATTCACTAACATCTTCACGTTATTTCAAAGTGCATGGTACCCAAAATTATGGGGTAACTAATTTTGATAATTATTCATCCGGTACTACTACCTATGTCATTCCTGTTGGAAATTTCTATACCGGATCTATGGATAGATTGGTATTTATAAATGATAATGATGTTGGGTCAGGAAACAATTCTATTTTTTCTAATGTAAAAATATATGAAGGATCTTGTAATGGTATATCTGTCGAACGAGTGATTGCTGAATTGGACGTTAAGCAAGTAATACTTGGTAATGAGGATGAAGGTTTAGGAGCGATTACAATGACTCCGAACCCGACAAGAGATCAATTCTCTCTTCACGTAAACTATGAAAGTACCGAAGAAACTATGGTAAGCATTTATACGCTGTTAGGGCAGAAAAAGTATGAGACCAGATTAGATAAAGGTGTCAATAATTTATCTGCCAGAAGTCTAGGGCTTAGTTCAGGGATTTATGTTATAAAAATCCAATCTGAAGGAAGTGAAGAAATCACGAAAAAACTAATTGTTCAATAATTCGATAAGTAATTATTAATTACAAAAGTATAAGGTGCTTCAGTTTTATAATTGAAGCATCTTTTATAATTTGCATGGTAGCCTAATTATATTTTAAACAAAGCTTTGTCGATATTTAGACAAAACAGGCTGTTAACACGACCTTGGACACAATTTTTATTGTAGTTCCTTTTCCAAAACCTCCCACACATTGTTCGCTAGGATCTTATGTCCTTCAGTAGTCGGGTGAATGCCATCGGCATGATTTAGCTCCTCAATACCACCAACATCCTTTAATAGAAAAGGAATTAGTGCTAGTTCGTTCTCCTTGGCCAGATCAGGAAAGATCGTTCTGAACTCTGTCGTATATTCAGGTCCCATATTAGGAGGTAATTGCATACCGGCTAATATAATTTTGGTGTTCGGGTTTTTCTTTCGTACTGCATCAATAATTGCTTGTAGGTTTGTTCTCGTTTCCGTTAAGGGAACCCCACGCAATCCATCATTTGCTCCTAATTCTAAGAGAAAGATATCCACTTTCTGATTAAGAACCCATTCAATACGGCTTCTTCCGCCAGAAGTAGTTTCTCCACTCACTCCCGAGTTGACTACAGTGTATGCTAAGTCCAAAGAATCAATCTTAGCCTGTAAAATAGCAGGATACGCCTCATTAATATCATCCAATCCAAAGCCGGCTGTCAAACTATCTCCAAAACACAGAATGGTTTTCGTATCAGCTGTATTGGTTTGGGTAATCTCACTTTTAGCAGATTCTTCAATTTTAACAGCGTCTTTTTTAGAAGTGTCTTTTCCGCAGGAGAGCAGCGTACTCAGCAATAAAAAATAACAAAACTTTAAGGAAATCGTTCTACAGCCGGTGAATAAATCTAAAATCATTTGCTTATTTTTCCTGTTTATCATTTCCTATTAAATTAATTGAAGTCTACATGTCAAAGATATTAAAGATCCATGAGCTAGAGAAGACCTATAGCAGTGGTTCTAAAAAACTAACGGTCTTACACCATATATCGTTTGACGTTGAAGAAGGAGCTATCTTTTCTATTGTAGGCCCTTCCGGGAGTGGTAAAACTACCTTGTTAGGCCTTTGTGCAGGATTAGACCAACCCGATTCCGGTACAGTGGAGTTATGCGGCAGGAATCTACAAGAGCTGGATGAGGATGAACGTGCACAATTAAGAAATAAGGAAGTTGGTTTTATATTTCAGGATTTTCAGTTATTACCTTCCTTAACTGCGCTGGAAAATGTGATTGTACCTTTAGAGTTACAAGGTGTTAAACATGCTGCGAAGCGGGGTATGGAACTTCTGACAAAAGTAGGGCTGGGCGATCGGTTTCATCACTATCCCTCTCAATTATCAGGCGGAGAACAACAACGAGTGGCTTTGGCGAGAGCTTTTTCAACTTCACCTTCTATATTGTTTGCTGATGAACCAACCGGAAATTTAGATGAAGAGACCGGCGAAAAGGTGATACAATTATTGTTTGAACTGAATAAAGAAGCCGGAACCACCCTGGTGATCATCTCTCACGATCTGGACCTGGCTAACAGAACGCAACAGATCCTTCGATTAAAAGGCGGAAAGATTATATCCAATGAGAAAACCGTATCGCTGTGAGTAAAAAGCAGACATATTCAAAAGCCGGCATCTCTTGGTTGTTCAAGATGGCATGGCGCGATGGAAGAGCTAGTATCTCCAGGTTATTGCTATTTATGGCGTCGATCATTCTGGGTATTGCAGCGGTGGTTTCGATACAATTATTCAGCGAAAATCTGAAGGAGAATATCCAGCGGCAATCTAAATCGTTATTGGGTGCCGATTATCTTATTGATAGCAGGCAATTGCCTAATGAAAAAGTACAGGCGATCATCGACTCCTTAGGTCCGGATGCTTATGAAGTTAATTTTCCATCTATGGCAGCGTTTCCAAAAAACGGAGCTGCCAAATTGGTACAGGTTCGTGGTATGGAAGGAGGTTTTCCGTTCTACGGAACTTTAGCTACAGAACCCTCAACAGCTGCGGCTGAGTATCAACAAAAAGGAGGCGCTTTGGTAGATGCTACGCTAATGCTGCAATATAATATCAAACCAGGGGATTCGATCAAACTGGGCATTATTACCTTGCCGATTATCGGTGCTATTAATTCTATGCCGGGTAGTTCGGGCTTCTCATCATCTGTGGCTCCTACGGTGTTGATTCCATATCGATATGTAGCGCAGACCGAACTGTTACAAATGGGCAGTAGAAAAGAATATCAATACTTTTTTGTAGCTCCGGATATGGATCTCGATCAGCTGGAGAAAGCCATAGACCCTGTCCTGGATGCCGAAAATGCAGACCTTGACACGCATACCAGTACCAGTAGGCAAATAGGGCGTAGTTATGGAAATCTTGGCAAGTTCCTGAATCTAGCCGCATTTATAGCCTTGTTATTAGGATGTATCGGTATTGCGAGTTCAGTTCATATTTATATCAAAGAAAAGCTAACCGATGTAGCCGTGTTAAAATGTTTAGGCGCGAGTAGGAAGCAAACCTTTTTGATCTACCTGATACAAATTGCTGCGATGGGGCTTATAGGAGGTATTGTGGGGACGGTTTTGGGAATCGGACTACAATATGTACTCCCTGCTGTGTTACAAGAATTCTTACCCTTTGATATTGAGATTTCGACCGCACCACAACCTATTATTATGGGGATATTGCTTGGTGTTTTTATGTCGGTGCTATTTGCGTTGTTACCTTTGTTGGGTACCTGGTATGTCTCACCATTAGAAGTTTTACGAGTGTCTGAAGAGACGCCGATACGATCCAGAAAGGCGCGGATATTCACTTTTGGGGCGATCTTTGTTTTTGTGCTGTTGTTCTCTATGTGGATCTTTGGTGATGTACTCTTTGCACTGGCTTTTGTATTGGGTATTTTTATCACTTTTGGAATCCTGGCAGGGATCTCTGCCTTATTTATCAAGGCGATCAAGAGTTATTTTCCAACGGCCTGGGGATTTACGGCCAGAACAAGTTTATTAAATCTCTTTCGACCCAACAATCAGACAATGGTGCTTATTCTGGCGATTGGACTGGGTACCTTTTTGATTAGCACCTTATATTTTACCAAAGACATCCTGTTGGCAAAAACAGCGCTGGACAACCGTTCGGGGCAGGCCAATATTATCTTGGTAGATGTGCAACCAGCACAGCGGGAAGATGTAATATCTACTATAACTCCTGCAGGCCTGGAAGTGATCGATAACCTATCGATTGTGACCATGCGTATGCATAACATCAAAGGAAAACTGACCAACGAGATTAGAAAAGATACCAGCTCTACGATTAATGATTGGGTGCTGAATCATGAATTTAGAACCACCTTTAGGGATTCGCTAATTGCTTCGGAAACTGTGATTGAAGGAAATTGGGTGGAGGAAATTAAACCGGGTGATCCTGTTACCATCTCCATTTCAGAAGGTCTTGCGGAAGACGCTAACCTGGCGGTAGGAGACGAAATTGTCTTTAATATACAAGGCGTATTGATGGAAACCACGGTGGGAAGCATCCGAAAAGTAGACTGGGCACAGCTACAGCTGAATTTTATGGTTGTTTTTCCTAAAGGCGTATTAGAGAAAGCACCACAATTTAATATTCTTACCACTTATGTGCCCGATAATGAAAAGTCGGCCGCTTTGCAACGGGATTTGGTAAGTAAATTCCCAAATGTTACGGTCTTTGACCTACGGCAGATCTATACAGTGATTGAGGATGTTTTAACAAAGATCTCCTGGGTGATTAATTTTATGGCGTTTTTTAGCATACTTACCGGTCTTATCGTATTGATAGGCTCGGTGCGTACCAGTAAATACCAACGTATCAAAGAGAGTGTGTTATTACGTACACTGGGTGCCAAAAGCAAACAGATCCTTCGGATCACAGCCTTAGAATATTTGTTTTTAGGAATCCTGGGTAGTCTGGCAGGAATTATATTGTCCCTGGTTAGCAGTCAATTATTAGCCACATTGTTATTTGAAGAACCCTTTATACCTTCTGGTGTCCCATTCCTGTTATTTTTACCGGGGATTGTGTTGGTGGTATTAGCCATTGGATTAAGTAACATTAAAAGTGTACTACAGAGCCCACCGTTGGCGATATTGAGGAAAGTGGGGTAGTAGGAGTTTGGGAGTATGTGTGAGATGAGTGGGTGAGTTGTTCTACCATGTATTTATGTAAGTAAGGGATCGTTTTACCACACTATTTTGTCATTCCGCTGCTGTCTGCTGACAGGCAGGCTTGATGCGGAATCCAAAGCGAATTACAATTTAGTAAGTGTTCTTGAAGTGAATCCCAATTAATTGTCATTTCTATGAACAAGTCTCATGCGGCGTTTTTGGATACCGATTAGCGGGCCAGCCAGAATTGAAGATGCCAGCGCTGCAAATACAATAGCTACAAATATGGCTTGTCCAATTAGCTGTAATTCTAGTGCGAGTGTAGCTACTACAATTTCCATTGCACCTCCGGGAATGAAAGTAACGCCCATTAAAATTGAGGTTTGTTGAGACTGCTTACCAAGTCTAGCTCCTAACCAGGCACCTACAAATTTACCCAAAATTGCCACTGTGCAAAAGATAACTGTAGGCCATAGTACCATACCTGCTAAAAAATCGATTTTGAGACCAAGGGTAGCAAAGAATAGCGGTACAAAAATAGCGTGTAAAGTATCAGAAACACTATTACGAAGATCATCTGATACCCCTTTTGCACTTCCGGCGATTGTACCGGCAAGAAAGAATCCCAATATTGCGTGAATGCCCAACCATTGTGTGATCGCTCCACAGAGCAACCCCAAACTTATAATTAAGGTTTGTGCTGCAGCCGGCTGGGTTAATGAAGTTGCTTCTACACGTTTTAACGCAGTGCTTAACAATTTAGCCCCAAAAGTAGAGCTTAAGACCACAAACCCTATGATACCTATAATGGATCCTATTAATTCCACGGTGCTCAACGTATGTGGTGTCACCAATGAAATAACCAAAGTGAATAAAAACCATCCAAAAATATCATTGATAGCACAGGATGAAAGGGCAAGGGATCCTTTTGGAGTTTTACTGATTTCAAGATCATCAAGGGTACGGGCCACTACAGATATGGCAGTAATAGAACAGGCTACTGACAAAAACAGCGCAAATGAGAGTGCGTTTGCTTTGTCTCCCCAATAGATCGGATCAAAAGTACTAAACACAGGATAACCAATCAATATAGGAAACAGAACACCTACAATGCCAATTAGCATAGCAGCACGACCGCTACGAATTGCCGTTCTAATATCCACATGAAAACCTGAAGAAAGTAATAGAAAGAACACACCAAGCCAAGAGACTGTTTCTAGCATGGTTGATTGTATCTGGTCTACAGGAAAAAGCCAGAGCTGTAAAGAAGGAGAAACTCGGCCTAGAAGTGTAGGGCCTAATAGGATACCGGCTAGTATTTCTCCAACTATGGCAGGAATTTTAACAGCTTCAAAGAGTACACTAAGCGTTCTTGCACAACCAAGAAGGATAAGGATTTGCAAAAGAAAAAGCAGGATGTGAGTTTCGTTGAGATAATGCATATGTATACTGCTGCAGCTATAAGTAGCTGTATCGTTTATTAGTTTTTTACATCGTGTAATGCCAGTACCGGAATAGTGGAATGGTATGTTAGATGTTTTACCATGGGTTTAGACAACATCCAACTAAAGAAATTATGCTTTTTATTCATAAAGGCCACCAGGTCAATATTTCGATCCTCAATAAAAGTATCCAGCGCTGATTGCACATTCGTATCTTGTACTGTATGAAAAGAGTATTCTAATTCTTCAAAATATTCTTTTAACAGTGTTTGGTTATGACGTTGGTTTTTGTCAAGTTGTGTATTCTTTTCCAGAATATGTAAAATACGTATCGCTGCACCTGTATTTTTTGCGATATCGATCAAATATTGAAATTCTCTTTTCTTATGAGGGGTTTTATAGCCCGTTGGAAAAACGATTTCCTTTATTTTTGTATAGGTTGCCTTTGCCGGAATAGCTAACACCGGACAGTTTCTAATTTGTTCCATGGCTAGTACGGTCTGGCTTCCATATATTTTTGTTCTGGAATCTGTATCTCCTTTGGTTCCCATAATAACAATATCGATATCTTGCTTCTCAATGACCTCTTTCATCGTTTCTATTATAGAACCACATTCTGAAACCATATGATAGTGATGATTCTTAGAATTGTTAACAATCGATAGCCTGTCCAGAATATTTGTTAATCCTGTAATGGATTTTTGTTTAGCCTCTTCTATGTCCCTTGCTACAGCAAGTTCCATGGTGAAAGCATCAATCTTATAGGTGTTTAGGATATAAAATTCACAGGCGTTTTGCTTATATAGTTGGATAGCATAATCAATAGCATTTTGTGCGTTTTCGGAAAAGTCGGTCGCTATAAGTATTCTTCTTTTCATGAGATATTATTTCATCATATCGACAATAAATCTATGCTTTTATTCAGGGTGTTACAATGATTTTTATCAGTTATGATGTTGACGGATTATATAAGATTATGTTATAACATCCCTCTAAATTTCCCTTCCGAAAGGAGACTTTTTGATTCCTTTCCCTTGAGGATGATACAACGTTAGTTGTAGGCGAGTCGGAGTGATGGATATAGGGATGGGTGTTTTATAAATATACTGGCAAAAGATTTACCGATAGCGGATCATTTTATACTCCATTTTGTCATTCCGGCTGTAGAGCAGGAATTCAAAGCACCCGCATTGAGTTGAAATAAAAAGTATGCGTATACCCAACTTTGTTGCTAAAAAAGTTGATATTTCCCCATAACTTATTTTGTGGTACACTTTTTTACTATATATTTATATAGTAAAATTTACCCCACTATGTTATTTGGTTATGCACGTATTAGAACGTCATCCCAAAATTTTGATGTATAAGTAGACGCATTGTTAAAGGAAGAATTACCTCAAAGTCTGGAGACTTTGTGGAGCTGTTACATTAGTTAAGAACATTAAAAGTATAAATAATTAATAACTAAAAACACAAGGAATGTAATGGACATATGTTCTTTATTCTATTGTTGTGTGTAACTAAAACAAACCGATGAATATATTTGAAACGAATCAATATATTGAATTATACAATCCTTTGCGGAATAATTATTTTCCTGTACGAATACTGGAAAGAACCAAAGATGGATATTTAGTTCATTCACTAATCATAAATAAAGAAATAAATATTTATGATTTTCAATTAAAAACATACGGATATAGGAACACTTGGATTTCCCAAGAATTACTTGAAAGAATTGGGTTTAAAAAAGATGGACTAATATACACTCTAGAGAATATAACAATTTGGGAATGTTTAACCGGAGAATTGAATAAAATAGACCATCCGTATTATTTATACGAATATAAATCTAAACATCTTGGCTACGCAATCTTGAGTGAAAATGAAATAGAGGATTTCAAAAATGACTTTAAAAAAATTGAGGATGAAAAAATAAGAAAACGTTATTCTTTTGTAAGCTCAATGAATGAAGTGTTTGACTATTTGCTAGAACTAAAACCAAAGGAATTTAGTTACGAAAAATTTGATAAAATAATAATTGATAAATAGCTACACACAACAATGTATAAACGCAATTACGGCGGATTCGACTACATCCGAATCCACGCGGAATTGCTAAAGCCTGCGCTAAATCGAAAATTAACGCATATTAACTCGTAACTGACGGTTATACTAAACGTTATCTGTGATCAAAACTAAAAATGACATGTCTGGAATAGTAAACTTAGCGTACTATAGGAAAAAAGATTGGAAGCAGTTTTTAGAATTAATTGATGATAGGGAAAGTATGCATAATACTTGGAAAGAATGGAATAAAGCCTATTTAAAAACTAAAAAAGAACTAGTCTCTCAAGGTTTTATTGTCAACGATTTTACTGTAGATTTGAACGAATTAAAAAAATATTGTATGGCAAAGGGTATAAAAATTGACGGAAAAGCCCGTGCTCAATTTGTCTCAAATGGATAAAAATGAACGAAGAGCATATAGAAAAAATAAAGGAAGTATTGAATGAGTGGAATCCTTTAGGAGAAAGGGACGAATCAAATATCCGACCTTGATGAGTATCATACTGAAACTGTAGATATCTTATTTCATATTAATACTGAAATCAATTTCAAGAAAACTAAAGAGCCTAAAATAAGAATTCGGCGTATAATCAAAGAAGTGCTAAATCAAGTTTTCGGTCTATGGTTAACTGATAAAGACTGTGATACTCCCTCTAATACTATGCATAAAATATTAAACTAAAATATTGCTAAAGCACAACACGATATCCTATGTTAAGGCAGTTACGTGATAACCCAAAGGTTCTTGTATATTTACTATGTCGCAAAAATTTTATGAAGAGAAATTTATAAAATTTGCGAAGAAAAAGTCGATGGCAAGGTAACGTTTTACTCTGATAAGACACATATATTAAACATTGTACATCATTAAAACTCTAATAATGTTCGGAATTTTAAAAAAAAACCTAAAGAATTACCAAATTTTGAATTTTTGAATGGTTATGAGAAAAAACACAAATATTTTATTCGAACATTGCAATGGGACTGGCTAAATGAAGAGATGATTCATCTATTTGACAACAAATCTCCAAGAGTTATAACCATGGATGAATGGCCTCAACAGATTTATCTTGATGCTGACGGACAAAAAACTATAGAAGAATATATTATTTGGATGGCTAATAAATATGGTCGCGGACAAGTTCCTACAACTCTAGATAAAGATATGATCTTAATGATTGAAGACTTAATCGGGGATGGGGAAATAATAAAATTAACTGACGAAAAAACCGAATTACCATACTATTTAGATAAGCCAAAATCCAAACAAGATTTGGATAAAGCATATGAATTGATGAAAAAAGACGGTTATATAAAGCAATAATAATTTTCGAATGGACGAAGTTGACAAGAACTTTTATGAGCGAGCAGATGAACATATCAATTTATCTAACGATCAATTAAAAACTGAAAGCAGAGGAAAGGTAAGTGCTTCAATGATGTATAGTGTGGCTAGGTTTAATGCATGGATCAGTGCCTGTGGATGGAATAACGGAGAAGAGATGAAATCGGCGAAAAAAGAAACTCTAGATTATTTTGTTGATGAATATCGAAAAATGCTAGAGGAAAATTTAGACGATTATATAAATAATTTTGGAGACTATATGGAACCAAAAAAATAAAACGAATACACAACAGTTTGCATATTACATATGCTCCCTTCCGGAAGCAAACAAAACATACAAGAGGCGTTAGCTGCAATTGCCGAAAACGCATTATACTAAAAAATAAACAGAATGAATGAAACCATAGAAAATGATGAATCCCAAGAAATAAAGAACCTCAGTACTTTAGAAAGAATTGATGGAAAATACATTTGGAATGAAATTAGTAGTGTTTTAAATTTTGACAAGGGTATATTTTATACAATTAAAGAATTATTTATTCGACCGGGTAAAACAGTTCGTGAATTTTTAATGTATGATAGAAAAAGACTTGTAAAACCAATAATATTTTTGATTTTTAGTTCACTTTTCTTTGTAATAAGTCAACAGTTTTTTGGATTCCAGACTGGAGCAGCACCTGATAATATAGATAGTGTAGGTGTTCAAAAAGCCTTTGAATGGGTTGGAAAAAACTTTGGTATTGTTAACATTATTTTAGGTTTCTTTATAGGTTTTTGGATTAGGTTGTTTTATCTAAAATCCAAATTCAATATTTACGAAATATTCATTTTGGTATTTTTTACAATTGGTGTAGGAAATTTAATTTTTACAATTTTTGGAATAATAGAAATCGGAACAGGTTTTGACGTTAACAGTCTTGCATATTTAGTTGCTTTATTATATTCAGCTTGGGCAATTGGAAACTTCTTCAATAAAAAAAGTTTTTGGAGTTATTTCAAAGGTTTACTTGCATACATCTTTGGGACAACTACGGGCTCTATTCTAATTTTTCTTGTTGGAATTTTGATAGACATACTAAACAAAAGCAGCTAACAAGGTATAAAAATATAGGGACGTTTGTGCTAAACCGAAAGGTCTGTGAATTATAACAAAGTCCGCTACATATAAAATTTGGCATTTAATAGAGAAAAGATAAAAGCAAAACATTTACATTTAGCTAAGTAATAAACCGAAACCAGATAGCGTGGAAATGTTTTCCGTGCGAGATAGTAAATTAAAAGTTTAATAAAACACAGATAGTATACCATCATTTAACCTGATTTTCCAAAGCTTATACCTAACTCAATCGCAAATCCAATATTCGTGGAATATACCTTAGAGGTTTGTAGCGTTTGAAACATACTTATTCCCATTACCATACCATAGTTTTTCCAAGGGATGATTTTAATCCCTTGATTAGCACTAAGCCCCACTAGAAAACGATATGATTTTTGATCTTCTAGATTTACAAGGGCTTCAATACCTATGGGTATATTCAAACCTAATTCAAGATACACACCCGGATATATCTTTAAAAACCCGTTGAACCCAGGTGAGATATTATATATATCTGCAGTTGTATACCCTTTACGAGCTAATATATCAGGTTTAGCTTTGTTTTGTCCAAAGGATATTTCGACAGGAATAATAAAATCATCATCGCTATCGGTAAATCCTACATAGCTTACTTTCCAACCCCTATAATTATTGCTGTATAGTTTCTTAAACCCAAAGGTATCATACCAAACATTATTACCTATTTCGTCTTTGACGGTTTCCTGCGAAAAAGAGGCTATCCCACAATAGAGCAGCACTAATACCAAACATCGATTTTTCATGAGCTTTGTTTATATGCTGTTTTTATACACTACCTCCAGGTCTCTTAATTCCTTACTGTAGTATTGAAGGATTAGTGTGTCATTATCTATTAAAACAATAAATGCTTTTATAGATTCTCCGTTGTTATCAGTAAGCTTTATATATCCACTGGCTTTGTTTACCACATACGTTCCTTCTTCCATCATCCCTTCGCTTTTGGATATAAATGTCTTGTCTGCTTTAAAGTGAATAAAGTCATGCCTTTCTTTTGTTGAGGGGGGATAGCCTTGGTTTTTGATGTTATATGCGTGGATATACCACTTGTTTACCAACAACGTTGCTTTGTTATTTTGGGCAAATGTATTCGTTGTCATAAGTATGGCAAGTACAGTCATTGCAGAACATAGTATTGTTATTTTAATTTTCATTTTTTAATATGTGTTTTATGTTTTTGTAATAAATCGTATAGCCTTTGCCATAGGTCCTTTTTTAAATTTTTTACCCCATAAATGCGAGAATATTGTGCTAGCCACGCAAAATGTGAGCGCAAGAAGAAGGGCTTGGACAGGGGGCAAATTGTTTTCGCCAAAGAATAGGGTTACCGCAACAATTCCTAATACAATATGAGTTATATAATGGGTAAATGCCATTTGACCGGTTTTAATAAGGAAGTGGAGTTGATGCGTTTTATTAGCTATCTCGGTTATCCAAATGCATAGGATAATCAGAACAAAAGACCCGCTAATCCCTGAAATCATAAATAAGGGCATCGGCGGCATAGGACTCGTTCCATACAGGGCAACGGTTTCGTCTAACGAAAAATTGGTATAGCTTAAAGAAGCGTCAATCAACCGTTTTGAAATCATTTGCACCAGGATAAAAATGGTAACAGATACCCATAGGATGAGATTTCTTCGGGGTTTAGAACTCATATTTTGTCTACCCAACCATATACCGGCTAATAGAAATGCGACCCAAGGTACTACAGGATGAAAGCCATTGATGAAGAAGTTTCTAAAGAAGCCGCTGATGCTCCAGAAATCGGTATACTCGACGGTTACCCAATTCCATCCTTCTTCATACTCAATAATATACAGCATATAGGGGTATAGGATAATCAGCAACAATGCGAGTATCCATAGATATGCTGAATGTCTTGTCATCACTATAGCACCAATCAGAATATAACACCCATAAAAGTGTAATATGTCTGCGGGCCACATCCAACTAAAAAACAAACCAAATACAAAAAGGAATGCCGCACGTTTATATAGCAGCATTCTTTTTTGTTTTAGCCCAATGCTGTCTGCTGTAAGTAGATTTTTCTTTATTAGTAAAGAAATCCCTACGCCAGCCAGCACTACAAAAAGAGCGGCTCCTTTACCTTGTAAAAATTGTAACATACTAGCCAACACACTTTCATCATGGTCAGGACTGGCGAGTACCAAATTAAAGTTGACAACAATCATGATAAATACTGCAATGGCACGGGCCAGGTCATACCCATGTATTCTCTGTTTATGTTCTATCATCTGTAGTAAATATTATTTGAGTTTTATAAAAAATCTTATGGTAAAGGAGTCGCTCGGAACTTCAAAAGAAGTAACCGACCTTATAGACTATAGGAAAGTGTTACTTGTATAGCTTTATTCTTTGATTTTCCCACGGGTTTAGTAATGTCACGAAGCCCTAGGTTATATCTCGCGCCAATTTCTAATTGAGAAGTAATATCATAACTTACTCCAAAGGCGGCACCATAATCTAATTTTCTAAGATTGGATTTATCCATACCTTTGGTAGACAATAAATAACTGGCATAAGGCCCTGCTTCAATGGCTAGTTTGTGAATAGGATATAGCCTTAGAGATCCAGGAAGTACCTGAATGTAGTTAAGTCTGATATCATCATTTCCTTTGGGTTTTGCTCCAAACGCATTGTACAATACCTCTGAACGTATTGCTAAAGGCTCTGAAAATTTGTATTGTGTAAAAAATCCACCTACGGGGCCAATTTTAGCCTTTGAATTGATACCTGTGATATCGCTACGGCTAGCACCTGCTTTTATACCAAAGGTAAAAGGGTCGTTGTTTTGGGCGTTAGTAATAAAAGTACATGCCAATACTAAAGACATCATAACCACTGTTCTCATTTTAATAATCATAATTTTTGTTTTTGTAATTTTTATAAATTTTTAATGCCCCAAAAGTATTTTCGGATGATGGGTTATGTATTTCTCCCTATAATATTGGACAAAAAAAAGTGTCTTGATTCACAGGGAAGACACTTTTAAAAATTATAATTATTTAATATTCAGTATGTTGATCTTATTTCATAGCGCTGCCCTTTTTTTTAAATTCTGTGGGCGTCATGTTAGTATTTTTCCTGAAGGCTGTATAAAATGCCGCTTTGCTATTAAAACCCACATCTAGTGCAATAGCAAAAATAGTATTGGGTTTAGGGACCAGCAGCATAGGTTTGGCAGCTTCAATTCTATACTTGTTAATGTAGTCTGAAAACCCTGTTTGTGCATTTTGATTAATGGCTTGTGAAATATGATGTACCGACTTATCCAGTTTATCCGCCAGGGTATTGAGCTTAATATCATAATCCAGATACAGTTCTTCATCGCTTACCATACTTTCGATTTGGTTAAAAAGCTCTGAAGAGTCCGATAAAGAAGACTTTGCATACTTTTTTTTGGTTACTTCCGGTAAATCTTCAAAAGCACCTGTAAACGCAAACACCGGGAAGTGCATGATTGAATATGCCAGAATAAAGAAGAAGACAGCCAATAAAAGTGTTTCGGTTTTAGCATAAAACTCGAGATTTTCTAGGGTATCAGTATTTAGAACCGTATTAAAACCGCTAATGATTTGAAGAAGGATACATAAAATGATTACTATTTTAACCCATTGATAATTTAGTTTTAGGGACTTATCTAAATTTAGATAGAGTGGCGTATTCTTTAGTTTTAAATACCCCAACACCAATAAAACAATATTTACCGCGGTGGTAATAATATATTCTATCTCTATCCAGAACCATATACCATAGGTATCTGTAGTAGCTATAATATCTTTTACAGAATTATATTCTAAGGTAAGTGTGAAGAGCGTCCATCGTATAGCGGTATACCCTATAAGTATTAGCATCCCTTTTTTAAGGTTTACTTCTGTTTTGGTAAATAACAAAATAAAGTAGTAGAAGAGAGGACCAATAAGATGATACAATACATAGGCACCCCCGGAAAACACACTATTGATATCCAGTTTAAGCAATAAATAATAATCAAAAGAGGTGTAGGCATATAAAAATACTAAAGCGCTCAACACATACCGAATTCTTTTATCGCTACCCAATCCGGACGTTCTGGAGATTATAAAGATGCCCAGAAATAATCCAAGTATGGAGCTTAATAAAGGAGATATATCTAAAAGATTCATATCTAAAATAGGTTACTATGTATTATCTAAAAACAGATACTAAGTATACTTTTTTGTTTATGCTAAGGCAAAAATATTTTTTTTCTTCAAGAGTTAGTAAAATCTCAATAAAATAAAGCGAAAACTTTGTCTTGATTTATAAGGAAAGATACTATGGCGGGTTGATGACGCTACATTTGCGCTCATAAAGATTATAAATAAAAATATGTATAGCTATGAGTTTCGCAAAACTAATATCGTTATTTGAAGAGTCAGGAATCATGACATTTATTGGTTATTTTTTTGTGTTCAATTTAGGATTAATTGTTATTGAAGTACTTCTGGACTTGGTAACTTCTAAGAAAAGACGTTGGAATGATTCGTTGGCCAATTTCTCAATTTTTATCATGAATCAGTTATTAGAAAAAACGATCGTTGGTTCTATTGGAGTTCTGTTTTTAATACCCATTTCTCTGATGGCTTTTTATCCAATTCCTTTAAATATATATACTTGGATCGCAGCATTTTTTGTTGCTGATTTTACATACTATTGGATGCACCGACTAGAACACGAACACCGTATTTTATGGGCCAGCCATAGTGTACATCATTCTTCTGAGGATTATAACCTAACTATCTCGTTTAGACTAAGTATTGTTGAAGGCTTATTTGAGTGGATATTTTTAGTTCCGATGGTTTTGATTGGGTTTTCACCATTTCAGGCCATTATAGGATTAATACTAGTCGCACAATTTCAAACATGGATTCATACAGAGCATATTGGTTCATTGGGTTGGTTAGACAAAATATTTAATACCCCCTCTGTGCATCGTGTGCATCATGGTTCGAATCATAAATATTTAGATAAGAACTACGGAGGGTTCTTAATTATCTGGGACAGAATATTCGGTACCTATCAGAAAGAGGAAGAAAAAGTAGTTTATGGTTTAACCAAAAATATACATACAAACAACCCCGTAAAAATCAATTTTATGGAATATAAAAACATTTGGAAAGATGTAAAAAAGAGTCGCTCACTCAAGGATACTCTTAAAATCATTTTTGGCGGTTTAGCCTGGAGGCCAGATTACTTTAAGGATAAAAACTAATGTGAGTAATTGTTGTTATGGCAACCTTTAGGGTTTAGGACTACCAATTTATTAAATAGGCGAGGGGGTGGAGGTAAAAGGTGTTTGCGATGTGAGGATTAAGACTTAAAGGTTTAATCACCTTTTACTAAAATGTCATCCTCAATTACTCCTGCTTCGGTCATTACTTTAATCAGTATTTTTAAAATATTCAGATGGTACTTTTCCAAACCTTTTTTTAAAAGCCTGAGTGAAGTGGGAGAGGTTGTTCATACTCAATTCATGTGCGATCTCACTAATACTGGCTCGTACATTATATTCGATCTTATATTTTGCAGATTGTAATCGAATTTCTCTAATATAAGCCGCTGGTGTTTGCCCTGTGGCAGGTTTAATTTTTCTAATTAATTTAGGATCAGAAGTATTGCATCGTCCTGAAAAAAAAGTTTACAATAATAGGATTTTTAATATCATAATTCTTCTATAGTTTTTCAGTTTTTTTATGGTTTTGATGTACTTGATTAGGAGTAAGATTTTCTATACTTGTAAGAGATCTTTACTTCATATTGCAAGAGTCTCTTTTTTATAATACTTTTAGTTTTTAAAGTAAACACTAATCATCTCACCAATTACTCATGAATAAACTCTTAATTACCCTACTTTTAATTACATATACTATTCAATCTCAGGTTCTTCCGGAGAGAGAACGGGCTGATGTTATTGATATGGTTTTAGCAGATCGGTTTAATAACCTCTTACCTCAACTGATGGATCGTACCGGATTCGATATGTGGATATTGATTTCCAGAGAATATAATGAAGATCCTGTCCTAAAAACCATGTTGCCATCTAGCTGGTTAAATGCTCGCCGTAGAACTATATTTGTTTTTTATAGAGATAAAAAGAATAATAAGATCGAAAAATTGGCTGTAGCTCGATATAATGTAGGTAAGAATATAGACTCTGCCTGGGATAAAGAAAAACAACCAGATCAATGGAAAGCTCTTGTAGATATTATTACCGAAAGGAACCCGGAAAGAATAGGGCTTAATTATTCTAAAGATTTTGGGATTGTTGATGGTATCGTGAAAACAGATTATGAGGAATTTATGAATGTGCTTCCTGATGAGTTAAAACCAAAAATTACTTCTGCTGAGCAACTAGCTATTGCCTGGATCGAATCCAGAACTGAGCAGGAAATGGAAATTTATAAGCAACTGGTAAAAATCACTCATGACATTATAGCAGAAGCTTTTAGTACCGCTGTTATTAAACCAGGAACTACTACCACAGATGATGTAGAGTGGTGGTTGCGACAAAAAGTTACTGATATGGGATTAGACACCTGGTTTCATCCTACCGTAGATATACAAAGAGCTGGAGAAAACCTAGAAAGTCATATCGTTTCTTTTTCTAATCGTCCTGATGATAAAATCATTTCTAAAGGTGATTTAATTCATTGTGATTTTGGAATTACATACCTGAGATTAAATACGGATTGCCAACAACATGCATATATTCTTAAGAATGAAGAAACTTCTCCTCCTGAATTTTTAGTCAAAGCCTTTAAGGATGGAAATCGAGTGCAAGATATTTTTACTGCAAACTTTGAAACAGGAAAAACCGGAAATGAAATTCTATTAAATTCCTTAGCACAAGGAAAGGCAGAAGGTCTTAAACCGGCTATTTATACCCACCCCTTAGGATTATATGGTCATTCTTCTGGTCCAACCATTGGCATGTGGGATTCTCAGGGTGGTGTTCCAGGACCTGGAGATTATCCGTTGTATGAAAATACGGTCTATGCTATAGAACTAAACACGACAGTTACTATTCCTGAGTGGAAAAAGGACATCAGAATTATGTTAGAAGAAGCTGGGTTTTGGGGGGCAAAAGGTTTTAGATATGTGAATGAAAGACAAACAGAGTTAATTACGATACCAAAACGATAGGTTTAGATATAAAAAAGCATCCCTAATTTTACTATTAAGGATGCTTTTCCGGAATAACTTTAAGCTAAAGCTCTATTTCTTCACTTGTACCATCAGGATACGTAACTGTGGCAATGTTATCACAGATACCATCTCCATAATCTATAGAAGCAGAAGAACCATTTTCTGTAATAGTAAGTACTCCCTCTACGATATACCCACAAACCGAAGTTCCTCTTAAGGATGGATCAATAACTAGCGAATATGATTCACCATTGATGGTCACATCCCAGTTACCAGTGATTATAATAGTGTTCTCTGTTAATCCTCCCGAAATTTCAAATTTCTTAGTTCCTTTGATTGTCCCGGTAATCACATTAGGAATATTTATAGCTAAATCTGATGTTACCGAATACATAAAAGTAAGATCAGTAAAGTTAGCAGAATATTCGGTTGTTTTATTTCCTTCAATACTAGAGTCATTAAATGTAAAACCTTCAAAAGAAATAGAGGATGTAATGGCTTGATCGGCTATGGTATAGCTAACATTTATTTTTCCGTTTATCGTATTTCCATCGATATTACAATCTGTAAACGTGATAGCATATGATCCATCTGCAAAAGCTACATCAATACACTCATTGCTATTTTTACCGGATCTACCTGGCGTAACCAAATCAGAAGATTGATCCATAATTAAATTATCTACAAAAGCAGACGCTTTTTCGAGATCCAAATTTTTCTGTACATCTTCTTTAGATATAGATTGATTTAGCGGATTGTTATTGTCATCATCGCTACAGCTGGCGATCAATAAGCAAGCAGTAAAAATAGTGGCTAATATTTTTACTTTAAAAAATGGTTTGTTCATCATGATATTGTTTTATTTTTTTAACAACATTATGAAGTCTGTAGTATGATATGGTTTGTTAATTTTTAGTTAAACAAAAAAGCAAAATGTTAATTAAAACGCCTCGTTTTCTAGTTGTAAATAAGTTTTTAATTATATACATACCTCAGAAAAATCAATAACTACTTGGATTATAAACAACACTATTTGTATCTATATCAAATCTTACTTTAGTATAAGATCCGCTCCAAAATAGTTTTGGTTTAGTTTTCATAAATGACAGAAAACAATTTGTTATAAAGAACCCTTCTGTACTTTCAGTGCAGAAGGGTATAAATATTCATTATAAAATAGTTACTGTTGGCAAGAATTAATTTTTAATGCAGCATATTGTATTTGATAAGTATTAATATCTCCATCAATAACCATTGGGAAATAGGTTTTACTATTTCCAAGTTGGTTAACAAGAAGTAAGTCTCTGTAATAACTTCTATTACTAGTACCAAACCTCGTTACTTCAAATTTAAAGCGATCTTGGGCTGAAAATTGATAATTATCACGATATATTTCCGGAATTTCCAGTTTTATAGTTTGGTGATCTTGAACAGTATATTCACCGAGATACAAACCAGGGCCAAATCCTCCAAAATAAATAGTGACTTTTAATTTGATGAATGCTTGACCAAAGTCATACCAATCTTTGTCATACTTTGCTTCAAGCGTATAACAACTAGGATCAGTAACATCCTCTCCTATGGTAGGACTAGTACTTTCAAATTTTGCAAACGGTACTTCATCAATAGCATCTTTTTCACAAGAAGTGATCAAAAGAATTGACATACATAACAGGCTGATAATTGATAGTTTTTTCATGAGTTTTTATAAATTATTATTGCCCTTACTCTATTGCGGCTTTTCAGGTTACGCCCTTATGGACTATTTTTTTAGAGAAGGTCGAAGTGAAGAACCGTAAGTTTCCCAGGCTCACGATTCTTTCAAAACAAATAATCAAAGTTATTTTATGGACATATTGGATCACAAGGTGGGTCAATGATAATATCCCGAGGTCTTCTAACTGTTCTACCGTCAGCCCACGTTCTGGCAACCGGATTTACTACCCAAATCCTAAGTCCATTATTTGCAAATTGGTTTCTTTCGAAAGCTGATCCTAATCGTAGTGTAATTACATCCTGTCCTTGTGAATTAACATATTGTACGCGGTCTGATCCACGATAGGTGCCAATAATGCTAGAACCTGCAGTAGTTCTAATATCTACATAGGCATTAGATTCGAAATTATCACCAACAATCCAGATGCAAAAATTATCATCGCAACCTGCACCTGCTCTGAGTATTTGTGGTGTTTCTCTTATTTTTCGTACCAAGGCAGCATTATACCTCCCTAAGAATAGATTTTGATTAGGACAACCTTGTACATTAAGATAGTGATCCAGGACATAACCAGGAGGTATTCCTTGGGTAGAACATACTATAAGAGATTCAGTATTGTTTTTTTCAGAGTTAAGTTCGGTGAAATCTTCTATGGACTGTTCACTTTCTATAAAGATATCTTCTTCAGGCTGACAGCCTATCATTAAAAGAATTCCTAATAATAAGCCCCAAAAACTGACATGCTTTTTCATAATTTATGTTTTAAATAGATTGATTGTTCTATAAGTTGAAGTCTTCCTCATTACATTGAAAAGGAAAATCAATAGCTATTTGATTATAAACAGATACACCATCCGACCCTACAGGATTAATAAAGGGATTAACTATTTCCAAAGGTTTATAAACCGAGTTAAAGTAAAGTCTGGTATAATCGGTAGGCAGGTTGCCATCATTATTTGGAATAATTTTTATTCTAAAACGATCGTTATCAGAAAATTCGGCACCGAAGACATAAAATGTAAAATTTTGATTATGCCGTACATTTAGTTGTGTTACCTGACTACACGAATTATCACCATTTGGGCAGTGTTCTAAAATAAGCTTACCGGTAAATGAGGCCTGATGAGGACTACCATCCAAAACAGGAATTATAGTTTGAATAAAATGTACTTTACCTTTAAAACTATTACAGTAACCAAACCATTTGGCATTAGCTTCAGTATCGAGTTCTTCATCTAAGATAAGTTGCTCATCTATATTTTCAAGACTTTCTTGTTCACAAGAATAGAATACGGTTAATGTAGCGACGAATAATAAAATTGATATTTTTTTCATTGTGTGATTTGTTTTAGAATTTAGATTTATAATGACCTTTAGTAATTTTTATTTAGTCATTATTCCAATTAAACATGGTTTATGTTATAAAATAATTTATGATTCTGCCGGTCAGAAAACGATTGTAAAATTATGGGTAAGACACTGATAACAAAAGAGTAGTAGTGTCATTTTTATAAAATTGACACTATTAACATCAAGATGAAGTAAGATTTGTCTTAAAATGAGTTGTTAAATAAAAACAACATAGGAAGAATAATAAAAATCGCCTTAAAATTTTAAGGCGATCAATGAGGGTAGAAGTTTTTTTTATTTAGAAAGCGCAGATTGATAATAGAATAGGTCTTCCGTTAATGATTTTAATCACACCACAGATACCTGATGAACAATCGCTATCAGTTGTACATTTTCTTGTCATAGTATTATTTATTCCACCCTGAATTGATTTTTGACATTTTTTATTGAGTATTGAAACTCCTTTTATTTTGGAAAGTTTATTTACCATTTTGTTGATTTTATAATTGTAATACCCACTTTTTTTAAATAGAAAACCCCTAAAACAATTATATTGCTTTAGGGACTTTTTAGAATTAATCGATATGATGATAACAATTACCAAATGAACACATACCGCCACATAATCTTAAACAGTCTCCGCCATAATAGGTTCCGGCTTTAATGGTTTGTTGTTCACTTTTCTTTAATTGACTTACACCTTTGAGGTTTAAAATATTGTCTAACATAATTTTATTTTTAATTACCTACTCTTTCTATGGCTTTTCGGTTTCCGCCGTTATTAACTCCTTACTTAGGGTTTACTATCCTTTATTTTCTTTAGGAAGTAGTAGTAAAGAACCGTAAGTTTCCCAAGCTTACGATTCTTTCATAACAAATAATCAAACTTGTTTTTATGGACAAATTGGGTCACATGGAGGATCGATAATAATGTCTCTAGGCCTTCTTACCGTTCTCCCGTCTGCCCATTTTCTGGCTACCGGGTTTACTACCCAAATTCGTAATCCTCGACGTGCAAATTCATAAAATTCCTGAGCAGACCTTAGTCGGAATGTAATTACTTGCTGACCTTGTGCGTTGGTTGTTAATGTTCGCTCTGGTGCTCTGTAGTTTCCGATGATATTAGAACCAGTTGTGCTTCTTACATCTACATAACAACCACTTTCAAAATTATCACCAACTATCCAAATACAATAATTATCCTCACAACCGGCACCTGCACTAAATATTTTAGGGGTACCATCTCTTGTTACAATTGCGGCGTTATATCTTCCTAAAAAAAGATTGAAATTAGGACAACTACCATTGGTAAAATATTCTTCTACAACATATCCAGGAGGAATCCCTTCTATAGAACATACCACCATAAAATCAGCACCACTTTTTTCTAAGTTCGATATCGTGGTTTCCTGTTCTAACGATAATTCTCCTTCAAGAAATTCATCGTCTTCTTGTTGACAGCTTAGTAATCCTAATAGTAGAATTACGGATAAGGTTTTTAATAATAGACTTTTCATAATTACGTGTTAATTAAAAAATGATTTGTGATTCTGCCGGCTAGAATACATTGATAAAACTATCGGCAAATCATTGAAAATAAAAGAGAAGTAACCCCAGTTTTATAAATTTGACTTTTTTGATCGTCAAAAAAACTATTAGCAAACAGATAATATACATTGGAGTAATTGATAAGACCGTAAAACTTAAGCAAAAAAATCGCCAACATAAGAGAAGGCGATTTTTAACTGCTTATAGCATCATTATCTATTTCGCTACATAATAACAATTACCCATAATACATAGTCCTCCTTGACAGAAATCATTACAAGGGATTCCGGTGTTTCCACCCTGAACAGATTTTTTTTCATTTTGATCGAGTGGTTGCACTCCTTCCAGATCTAAGATGTTTTTTAACATTTTTAATACGTTTTAATTAGACATTTGATTTGTGAAATAACTGTTACCAGTAAAACTGGAAATTGTTGTTTCTATAAAATTAGATCAAAAAGCATCACATAAAATTGTGTCTATGCACGGATTTATAAATTTGAGGTCATTTGAATTAAAAAGAATATCAATCATTTAAGATTAGAAGAATTTGAAACTATATGAAAACAAAAAATAGCCTTACTACGAGTAAGGCCATTGATATTAGTATAAAAAGTTATATTACATCTAAAGCATAAAGACTAATGTTTGATGATTGTGCCAGTAAAAGGGTAATAATTATTATTCCATCCTATTAAAAAGGAGTAATGGTAAATTCCGCTATTTCTAAATTGAGAAGGTGAAATTGTGATTTTTTGATCACCAGGTCGAGGATAGAAATTTTGGGTATGGTATTGTAGAATTCCCTGTTGGTTATAAATATTTAGTTTAATATCAGTATTTCTAAAATGTGTTTTAAAATCAAAGTTTAATTGATCATTATTAGAGAACGGATTAGGCGAAACTGTAACATAAGTATCTTCTTGAAAAAAATTAGGAATGTTTACGTTTTTTTCATTGTTGGTTTCATACATTTCTTCGACCCTATCATCTGGATCTAGTATAAGAATCATCTTTTTCATACGCAGGGCTATTGAATAGTATTGCCAAGAGACCCTTAAAGTTACCTTAGCTTGTTGTCCGGGATCAAGAGCTGGTACATATTCTGCTTTTATAAATTCCCTGGGATAATTTTCTCGGTAAAAATCAAGTTTTGTATGGGTTGAAGCTATATTTCCCTTATTGGTAACCGTAGCCTCTATATATACCCAATTATTATCAGGTGTTTTTTCAAATCTCACGTCATCGATTTGTAAATCAGGTGCTTCTCCTTTATAAAAACTACCGTTGTATTGGTTATAAATTTGTTGGTATGAATATTCCCAAGAATTACCACTTAAAGGATCATATTCTCCAAAGTGTGCTGAATAATAATACAAACCATCCTCGAGTCCTACTTGCAAAACATGTTTAGTGAATTCAAATGTACCTGGTTCATCATTTTCAAGACTAAAACCAATGGACTTTACGTATTCTCCTTCTGCGTTGTATATATTAATTATAATTTTTTGATTAGGAATAGAAGCATAAAATGAAAAATTGATTGCCCTGTTGGAGAAATCTTGTTGTATAGAAACCTTATTACGAGCATCAAAAGAAACATTGGTATTAATGATTTTTTTAATATTATCTATTTTGTTCTGCTCATTAGCTTCAGGATATTGATTTTCTGGATCTACTTTGAAAATGAGTTCTTTTCCAGAATACCAAGCTCCGTAATAATTCTCATTCATTTGTAAGGAGATAACTCTTTTTTCAAAAGGTTGGAGATTACCGGCGTCCAAAGTATTTATTAGAACTTCTTCTCCTTCATTACTTTTATAATAAACACCAACCTTAAGTTCAGAAGGTCCTGTTATACCTGTAAATCTAGAGTTCGCAACCGTGCAAGATAAGGTAACTTTTTCTGGTTGATCTTTATAAATTCTAGCATCAAGTATAGAGAAATTAGGTTTGATTTCCGAAAGTAGTTCATAAGGTTTGGTTACTTTATATGCGTGCCAGTTATTATTTTCGCAAATTTCTTCGTAGTCATTCAATGGATCTATCACAGATATTAGATACATATTATTATTCAAATACCAGTCATATTGATATTTGGTGAGTTCAAACCAAAAACCATCATCTCTATTTGAAACTATATTTCCTCTTAAAAGATCATTGGTGTCAAAGTTATCATCGTTCGATACGTAAAGGTGCATTCTGTAATCAAATTTGTCTGATATTCGATCACCTAACTCATTATAAAAATAACCTTCCACAAGAACTTTGTCATTAAGAGCGTTAATGGAAACACCGTCTATATTACTTTTAAAATCTTTATGAGTTTCCATACTATATACAGTAAAGGGTATTTTTTCTTGCTCGCTAACAACCGTTATATTATCTTTTAGTAGTAAAAGGTCCATTTCATAATCACCAGAATATAAACCAGCATCAAAAGGTCTATTCTCTCCATATGCATATTCTGGTAGAGAAATACGTAAAAAGTGATCACACCCTATACTTTGAGATCTTTTTTGAGTTTTATTATCGAGAGGTGCTATTTGTTGATTAGAAAGAGGAGGAGGTGGTGGTGGTATTTTAACGGGTTCTAACGTAGTTTGTAAACCTTGGAAATTAATATCGAGCTGGTATTCTTCGGGGATGGGAACTGCCCTTAGATCTTTTATACAAATATTTAAATCTATTGACCCATATTCACCTTCTTGAGTTATAAGGGTTTTAAAGTTTGGCAGAGTCAGACTGCTATTATTATCTTTTAATTCTATAAATATATCAAGTTGATTATTTTCACAATCAAGACTATAACCATATGATTTTTCATTACTTGAGAAAGAAGTTTGAGCATAATTTATGGTGGAATATACTAATAGTAAAATAAGAGCAAGTTTGGATTTCATGAGTTTTTTAAGTTTGGTTGTATGAACATTTTGTAAAATAAGATAATTAGAAGCTATTCAAGATATTTATTTATTGAGTAATTGATCAATTTTATAAAATTGACACTATTTTATCCAGCATTTATGCCTTCGGTTACTTTTTCTTTTTTTAGTGTTTGTTTTAAATAGAAAGAATGCGTCAATCCGGTTTGTTTTTTAAAAGCAGATGCGAATGTGTTAACACTTTTGTATCCTAATTCACCAGCAATAGCCTTGATCGTATAGGATCTAAATTTTTTATCGGTTTTTAGTTTTTTTAAGCAATATTGAATCCTTAGCTCATTTATAAAATCATTAAATGATTTTTGTTGATACTCATTAATAATCTTAGATAGATACGTAGTATTGGTGTTTATTAATTTGGCCGTGTTGTACAGATTACAATCCTCTTTTAAAAAGAAATCGGTTACTTCTAGTTCATTTAATTTTTTGAATAGCACTTCTGCTTTTTTATCAGTAACAAAATCTTTTTTAGAAGTTGGAACATCATCAGAATCCTTGTACTGCTGTTTTTTCTGAAGTTCTTCGAACAATCTTTTGTTCTTTTGCTGTTTTCTAAAATTATATATTAATAAAACAACAATTATTACTATTGCGATTAGTGAAATTATAATATAAGTTACGTTTTGATTGGAGAGATTTTGGTTTTTTTCTTCTAACTCTTCAATGTCCTGATCATAGAGTTTATCTTTTGTTCTGATATCATCCAAATGTAGAGAGTCAATAATACGGCGATAAGCCAAGCTATATTCGATTTGCTTTTCTTTATCCCCAAGTTTTTCTGCAGCTCTGTATGCCAGATCATACATCTCGTTTATTTTCTCTACTTGAATTTCCTTTTTTGGAGAATCAATGATTTCAAAACTTTCTGATAAATAATCCAATGTTTTTATGTATTCTTCTTTTTTAAAAAACACTGTTGCTAAATGAAAATTTGTAGTATGTAATGCAGGATTAAAAGTTGTACTAGAAGATCTGATTTTATTTTTGGCTTTATATAAATGTTCTAAGGCATCAGTATACATTCCTTTTGCAGTATATGCCTCTCCTGAAGTCATATGAAAATTTATTTCGTAATGTTCAGAATTATACCTTTTTGCTAATTTAAATCCTTGTTCATAGTATGATATGGCTTTATCATATTCTCTAAGATGGTAATGACAAACACCTGCACCCAAAATACTCGAAAGATAAATTCCGGAGTAATTAGGGAGATCTGTATGATCTTTCTTTTTTAGAATATCAATAATCTTTACATATGATTTCAGTGCCTCTTCATATCTATGAATTCTGGTTCTTATGATGTTTATGTTGACTAATAATCCTAGTTTAGGATCATTTATATCAATTTCTTTATAAATATGATATGCTGCCAAGTATTGTTCTAGAGAATTTTCATACTCTCGAATTTTATAATAAACATTGCCAAGATGATTTAACGCGGTTATTTTATAGTTGTTATTATTGAGGGTTTTGCTTAAACGTAACATTGATTTACCATGTCCAACAGATGTTGCAAAATCACCATTTACATATGCTAAATCACCTAAGTAATAATGCGATATGAATTGAGAACGGCTTTCATTTTTTTGAATGCTTCTTTCTAAGTAATATTTATAATAAGCTTTAGCCAAAGTTGTGTCTTTAGCATAAATACTAAGTAAAAAACTTTCTACTTTTTTAGTATCCTTTTCGTCAAAAATATAATCTTTATCAGTCTGTTTTTGATGTTGGATTATATTTTCGATATGAAAAGAATAACCAGAAAAAATGAATAGAAGACTAGCCAAAAGAGCATAGATCTTTTTTAAAAGAGTTTGTTTGGTTGGCATAGGGTATTAGCAATATTTTTAATAAACGAACCCCAACAGTTTAACTGTGTAAACTATTGGGGCTTTATTAACGAAAGTACAAAGAATTTAAGACTTTTAGATATCACTTATTTATTAACAAAAAATATCTTAAACCTGAATTATACCAAGATTAAATGGTTTTTCGATAGGAGCGTGGTTGGCTGCTTCAATACCGGTGGATATCCATTTTCGGGTATCCAAAGGATCAATGATCCCATCGGTCCAGATTCTGGCTGCTGCATAATATGGTGATATCTGTTTATCGTACCTAGCTTTGATCTTATTAAACAAAGCTTTTTCATCTTCTTCAGAAATTGTTTCTCCTTTCTTTTTTAAGGATGCAGTTTCTATCTGCAATAATACTTTAGCTGCTTGGGCTCCTCCCATCACGGCTAGTTCTGCACTTGGCCAAGCACAGATTAACCTGGGATCATAAGCCTTACCACACATTGCATAGTTTCCGGCTCCGTAGGAGTTGCCGACTACCACTGTGAATTTTGGTACAACACTATTACTAACTGCATTCACCATCTTAGCACCATCTTTAATTATTCCGCCATGTTCACTTTTACTACCGACCATAAAACCGGTTACATCTTGTAAAAACACTAATGGAATTTTCTTTTGGTTACAATTGGCAATAAAACGAGTAGCTTTATCTGCAGAATCAGAGTAAATCACCCCACCAAACTGCATTTCTCCCTTTTTGTTTTTTACAATTTTACGTTGGTTAGCAACAATCCCAACAGCCCAACCGTCAATTCTGGCATATCCGGTAATGATCGTTTGACCATAGCCGGCTTTATATTCTTCAAAGTCCGAGCCGTCAACTAATCGCTTGATAATCTCCATCATATCGTACTGCTCATTTCTTGCCTTAGGAAGAATACCATAAATATCTTCAGGGTTTTCTTTTGGTTTAAGAGGTTGCACTCGGTTATATCCGGCTTTGTCAAAATCACCAATCTTGGACATAACATTCTTAATAGTATCTAAGGCGTCTTTATCGTCCTTAGCTTTATAATCCGTAACCCCTGAGATTTCACAATGTGTGGTGGCCCCACCTAGTGTTTCGTTATCAATGGTTTCGCCGATAGCAGCTTTTACCAGGTAGCTTCCTGCAAGGAAAATACTTCCTGTTTTATCTACAATTAATGCTTCATCACTCATAATGGGTAGATAAGCTCCTCCCGCAACGCAACTCCCCATGACAGCTGAGATTTGAGTTATCCCCATGCTACTCATTACCGCATTGTTTCTGAATATTCTTCCAAAATGCTCTTTGTCTGGAAAAATTTCATCCTGCATAGGTAAATATACACCGGCACTATCTACGAGATAGATAATTGGCAACTTGTTTTCGATAGCTATTTCCTGTGCTCTTAAATTCTTTTTTCCGGTAATCGGAAACCAAGCTCCTGCTTTTACCGTAGCGTCATTAGCAACTACTATACATTGCTTACCACTTACATGTCCAATTTTAATAACAACACCACCGCTGGGACAACCCCCATGCTCTTCGTACATGTCTTCTCCGGCAAAAGCACCTATTTCGATGGCTTTAGCATCATCATCCAGTACATAATTAATTCGTTCTCTGGCGGTCATTTTGCCTTTGGCATGAAGTTTTTCTATACGTTTTTCGCCTCCTCCCAGTTTAACTATGCTAAGTCTTCTACGTAGCTCAGACACTAAGAGTTTATTGTGGTCTTCGTTCTTATTGAAGTTTAAATCCATTGTGTGTATTGTTTGCACGAAAATACAAAAAAGAGTCAGTTTATAAATGTTTACTACAAGATGTACTAATACTAAAGTAATAATGAAAAAAAGTTTCATAGATGTTAACCTTTAAACTTGTAAATACACTGATTTATAACGGTTTACTAACATTTTATTATTACAATATTAACATGAGCCATCTAGTTTAGTGAGTACATTCTGAACAATTTTTATAAAACATTTAACTAATTCACTCATCTATGAAACTTTTTAATCTTAATTACATTTGGTCATTTCTTGTATTATCACTATTCATTATAAGTTGTAGCACCGATGATAAATCTATTTATGAAGAAATAGAAACTATCCCATTAAAAATTGAAGGGGAACTCAAAGTAGCTACTTACTTTTATAATAATGAAGGACCACACGAGCACAATTTTTCTGGAAAAAGCACTTCGGGTTTTACAGAGACTTATGAATCGGGTGTAAAAGGTAGTTATGCAGGGGCAGGCATTAATGTATCTTCTGGAAGCTGGTATCTCAATGATGCTCTAATTGGAACTTTATCAAATGATAGAAAATTTGGTTCTAAGTCCGTTCGTATTAGAAATAGCGGCTACGCCATTATGTCTTTTGATATGGATAACGGAGCACAGACTATTAGAATCCGTCATGCTAAATATGGTAATGATGGTAATTCTACCTGGAGGTTAATTGCATCTTATGATAATGGTTCTTCATGGTACTATGCGGGTTCAACCATTACTACAAATTCTACAACATTAAACACTGTTACTTTTAATGTAAATGAAACTAGTAGTGTACGATATGGTGTATATAAAACTTCTGGTGGCTCTAATAGAATCAATATTGATAATTTTGAGATTTCTACTAATACTACAGGCGGTGGAGGAAATGGTTCTCCATCACAGGATAGTAATATTACCTTTGGGAACCCATCTAATGCTGGGTCAAGTGCCAATAATTATTATCTTTCTAAACCTGACTTTGTATTATCCTATAATAACAGCAGAGGAACTGCCAATTGGGTAAGTTGGCATCTAAGTACAGCCTGGACAGGCAGTACTCCAAGATGTAATTGTTTTAAGCAAGATAGAGATTTACCTAGCAATTTCTTTAGAGCAACAACAAGTGATTATACTGGTTCAGGGTTTGACAGAGGACATCTTTGCCCATCGGCAGATAGAAACGGAAGCCAGGATTCTAATGAGAATACATTCTACATGACTAATATTGCCCCGCAAGCACCAGATAATAATCGCAGGACTTGGGTTAATTTTGAAAACTACTTGAGGTCTTTGATTGTAGAAGGAAATGAAATACATATCGTTTCCGGAGTTTCAGGTAGCGGAGGAACGGGAAGTAACGGTTTTGCAAGTACAATTGATAATGGTAATATTACTGTACCTGACTCTTTTTGGAAAGTAGCATTAGTTTTACCTAATGGTACGAACGATGTTAATCGTGTAACAACTGCTACTAGGCTAATTGCTATTAATGTTCCTAATGATCAGGGAATAAGTAATGATTGGACTCAATTTAGAACTTCGGTAAATTCGATAGAAAGTTTAACAGGTTATGATCTTTTTGAAAACATACCAAATGCTATAGAATCTGTTCTGGAATCAAGAGTAGATAACAGACCATCTAATTAAAAATATATTTTTGCGGATATTAAAAACGGGTATTTACAAGTTAAATATCCGTTTTTTAATTTATAGATATTTCCTAACTTGCTGTCTCGCAGTAAGTAATGCTGTAAAGCATTCCAAGAAGTCTTTAAAAGCCTAATTTTTGACGATAAAATACCGATATTTGCATTTCTTAATAGTACTAAATAATATTTTATGGGAATGAATAAGAACACTGTTTTAGCCTGGGCTACATTTATAATGATTCTTGCTGGATTAGGACTAATTGCTCTTGGAGCATTTAGATATAGAGATGTTTCCGGTTGGGGATTTGCAGCAGTTGGAGTTGGATTTTTAGCAAATGCTTGGGTGTTTAATGCGCTAAAAGGAAGAGTTTAATATTATACAATAAATATACTAACCATAAACAATTTAGGGGCTTATGTCAGATGATAAAAAGGTAATCTTCTCCATGTCTGGGGTTACCAAAACTTATAAAAGTGCAAATACTCCTGTACTTAAAAATATATACTTGAGTTTTTTCTACGGAGCTAAAATCGGAATCCTTGGTCTTAATGGTTCTGGTAAATCTACTTTACTTAAGATTATTGCAGGAGTGGATAAAGATTTTCAGGGAGATGTTGTGTTTTCTCAGGATTATTCTGTTGGATATTTAGAGCAAGAACCACAATTAGATCCGGATAAAACTGTAATAGAAGTTGTAAAGGAAGGAGTTGCAGAAACTGTTGCAGTTCTGGATGAATACAATAAGATCAATGATATGTTTGGCTTAGAAGAAGTCTATAGTGATGCAGATAAAATGCAGAAACTTATGGATAGACAAGCTGTACTACAAGATCAGATTGATGCTAGTAATGCTTGGGAGCTAGATACTAAGCTGGAGATCGCAATGGACGCTTTACGAACTCCTGATTCTGATAAAAAGATTAGTGTTCTTTCTGGAGGAGAAAGAAGAAGAGTTGCACTTTGTCGATTATTACTAAAGGAACCGGATGTTCTATTATTAGATGAACCAACCAACCACTTGGATGCTGAATCTGTACATTGGTTAGAGCATCATTTAGCACAATATAAAGGAACTGTTATTGCCGTAACTCACGATAGGTACTTCTTAGATAATGTAGCAGGTTGGATACTAGAATTGGATAGAGGAGAAGGGATTCCGTGGAAAGGAAATTATTCTTCCTGGTTAGATCAAAAGTCCAAACGTTTAGCTCAGGAAAGTAAGTCTGCTTCTAAACGTCAGAAAACACTCGAAAGAGAATTAGAGTGGGTACGTCAAGGTGCAAAAGGAAGGCAAACAAAACAAAAAGCACGTTTAAAGAATTACGATAAGTTGATGAGTCAAGATCAAAAACAACTTGACGAAAAATTAGAAATCTATATCCCTAATGGTCCAAGATTAGGTACTAATGTATTAGAGGCATCAGGAATAAGTAAAGCTTACGGAGATAAGCTTTTATATGAAGATCTTAATTTTAAACTTCCTCAAGCTGGAATTGTAGGTATTATTGGACCTAATGGAGCTGGTAAAACGACTATTTTTAAGATGATAATGGGAGAGGAGCAACCTGATAAAGGAACCTTTACTGTTGGAGAAACAGCTAAAATCGCATATGTAGATCAAGCACATTCCAATATTGATCCGGATAAATCTATTTGGCAGAATTTTAGTGATGAGCAGGATTTAGTAATGATGGGAGGTAAGGAAGTAAATTCTAGAGCATATTTAAGTCGTTTTAATTTTGGAGGAAGTGAACAAAATAAAAAGGTATCTACCCTTTCTGGTGGAGAAAGAAATCGACTGCATCTAGCAATGACTCTAAAAGAAGAGGGTAACGTATTGCTTCTTGATGAGCCTACTAATGATCTTGATGTTAATACATTGCGGGCATTAGAAGAAGGTTTGGAAAACTTTGCAGGGTGTGCTGTGGTGATTTCTCACGACCGTTGGTTCTTGGATAGAATATGTACCCATATTCTGGCTTTTGAAGGAGATTCTCAGGTATATTTCTTTGAAGGTAGTTTCTCTGATTATGAAGAAAATAAAAAGAAACGTTTAGGTGGAGATCTAATGCCGAAACGAATTAAGTATAAAAAATTAGTACGATAGTTTATGAGTTGTGAAGGCGCTTCGCTTTGAGTAGTGAAAAAAATCTAAGAAAACTATGAAGTGCGTCTACTCATAAACTCACCGCTAACAAACTCAAATACTCCTAAAAAATGCCACTAAGCAGAATTAAAGCGATTGCATTTGATGCAGATGATACTCTTTGGGTAAACGAAACATTGTTCAGAAAAGCAGAAGAAGAGCTATGTGAATTGTTGGAGGAGTATTTGCCTAAAGAAGAAGTAAATAAATTACTTTTTGAAGTAGAAATGAAAAACCTACCATTGTATGGTTATGGTATCAAGCCTTTTACGCTTTCTTTGATTGAGGCTGCAATCCAGATATCTAATGGTAGTATGAAAATCGAATTGGTGGAAAAGCTCATAGATAAAGGTAAACAAATGCTTCAGGAGCCGGTAGAACTAATTGACGGTATAGATGAAACATTAAATCAATTATCTAAAAAATATCGTTTAGTAATGGCTACCAAAGGGGATTTACTGGATCAGGAAAGAAAATTGATTAAATCTGGCTTAGAAAAGTATTTTCATCACATAGAAATTGTATCTGATAAAACAGAAAAACAATATCAAAAACTTGTAAGACATCTTGATGTTACTGAAAGTGAGTTTCTTATGGTGGGTAACTCGCTTAAATCTGATATTCTACCTGTTTTGAATATTGGTGCTCACGCTTTTCATATTCCTTTTCATACTACCTGGGCTCATGAAATGGTGAATGAAGAGATAAAACATCCTAATTTTAGAAGTTTTACCAAAGCTACCCAACTCTTAGAAGTATTGTAATGCGAACTAAACTGGATCTAACTACATGGAACAGAAAAGAGCACTTCGAGTTTTTTGGAGGTTTTGATGAACCTTTTTTTGGAATTACTACTACAGTGGATTTTACTTTAGGATACCAAAACATAAAGGATAATGGGTATCCTTATTTTCTTTATTACCTACATAAATCAATCAAAGCTGCTAATAGTATTGAAGAATTCAGATATCGAATAGAAGATGATCAAGTGTATGTTTATGATAAAATTCATGCATCACCAACTATTGGCAGAGAAGATCATACTTTTGGTTTTTCGTTTATGGAATATGAAGAAGATTTTGATCTATTTGTAGCGAAAGCTCAAAAAGAGATTGATGAAGTCAAAAATAGCACAGGGCTTAGACATACGGATAATGCTAAGCGTATTGATACAATTCATTATTCATCAATTCCCTGGTATAACTTCAGTGGGTTGACTCACGCCAGACATTTTCAATTTAAAGATAGTATCCCAAAAATTTCTTTCGGGAAATATACCAAAGAGCAGGGAAAAATCAACTTGCCTATAGCAATTAATGTACATCACGGATTAATGGATGGTTATCATATTGGTAAATATCTTGAAGAATTTCAGTCATTATTGAATAGCTAGTTTTGTAATTAGTTAAAAAATTGTATAATTCTTAGAAAAAAGATATTTTGCTGTATGGAAACAATCATGAATTATTTTGAAACAATACCCTCTTCTCATCGTAGTTTAATTTTAGTGGGAGGTATTGCTTTTTTTTGGTTAGTGGAGTATGCTGCTCCTTTGTTTAGATTTGATTACAAGAAATTTAAACACGCCTGGCCAAACATTTTTTTTACGTTAACCACTATTCTTATCAATTTCGTACTAGCTTTTATATTACTAAAAACCAGCGATTGGACGGTTGCTACTAAATTTGGTGTACTTCAATGGTTAGATTTGCCATTATGGGCAACTATATTATTAGGTGTAGCGTTATTGGATCTTATTGGAGCTTGGTTGGCGCATTATGTGGAGCATATGGTTAAACCACTATGGATGTTTCATTTAATTCATCATACGGATAATCATGTAGATACTACTACTGCTAATCGTCATCATCCAGGTGAGAGTGTTATACGTTTTGTTTTTACAACATTAGCTGTTTTTATTGTTGGTGCTCCTATCGGAATCATTATGTTATATCAGTCTTTATCAGTAGTACTGTCACAATTTAATCATGCTAATATTTCGTTACCAAAAAAATTAGATGATATTATTAGTTTAGTAATTGTATCTCCGGATATGCATAAGGTTCATCATCATTATGTATTACCATATACAGATACTAATTATGGTAATATCTTCTCTATTTGGGATCGTATGTTTGGTACTTTTGCCAAAATCCGTAATGAAGATTTGATATATGGTGTAGATACGTATCCAGATGTAGACTCTAATGCTAAGATTAGCAAGTTGCTTAAACTTCCTTTTGCTGGTTATCGAGCACCTGTAGGAGCTAAGTTTGATGCTAAAGACGAATAAAAGGAATGAAGATATTTTTTGTATGCATTGTATCGTTTTTGTCACTCTGTAACATTCAGGCACAGGGCCTTCTTAAAGATGTTAATTCTATTCAACCAGATGAAGAATTCGATAATATTTTGGTTAAAAAAATCTATTCGGACAAGAATGCTTCGACTTTTGTGATTTGGATCAAAAAAGGAGTAAAACCACATAAACACCTTGAGCATACTGAGCAAGTTCATATTCTTGAAGGAAAAGCAGAAATGATCTTAGGTGATCAAAAGTTACTTGTAAAAGCCGGAGATTGGATCACTATTCCAGAACAAACTATTCATGCTGTAAAAGTAATAGAAGAGTTAAAAGTAATTTCTATCTAAACTCCTGAATTCTTAGGAAATGACAGGGTTTTTATTGATTAATTCTTAACCAAAACCTCTAAACTTTTCATAAAATCTACTGAGTGTATTGATTTATAAAGTAAATTCAGTACATAATCAGTTAGGAAAAGTTATGAATGTACCCTCAGAGTATACAATTTTAGCAATTGTATCACTGTTCATTACTACTGTTAGTGCTCAATACAAAGAAAATGATTGGAATGAGCGTGATAAATGGATGAATGTTGCTAAAATTTTCGAAATTACAAATATCAAAACAGGTGATGTAGTTGCAGATATAGGTTGTCATGAAGGCTATCTTTCAATCCATTTGGCAAATACGATTGGTGAATCCGGTAAGGTTTATGCTGTTGATGTTCGACAGGATCGGTTAGATAGATTAGATGAACATGTAAAGCAAAGAAATCTGACTAATGTCGAAACCATTTTAGGAGATTATGATAATCCTAAATTACCTGAAGGAAAATTAGATGCCGTTATTGTCATGGATACCTATCATGAAATGAAAGACTATAGGGATATCCTAGAGCACATCAAAAAATCTTTAAAACCAAATGGTAAAGTTGTAATTATTGAGAAGTTTAAAAAACATATGCTCAATAAATCTCGTGATGAACAAGTAGATGAGCATACTATATCATCAGAGTATGTAACAGAAGAGTTAGAAAAAGCAGGCTTCTCTATATCAACCTATGTTCACGATTTCGGAAGATGGAAAAATGAAGCTGATAAAAGAATTTGGATTGTAGTAGGAGATGTTAATAAAATATAAAGGCTGAATTCAATATAAATTCAGCCTTCTCTCTTTTTTAATATGCATAACGTTTACGCTCTACATATAATATGTCTTTTCGATCATATAAATTAACAGTTCGATCAAGAAGCGAGTTTTGCTTATGTAAAGTATTCCTTAATCTATTTTTGATATTTTTTAGCGTTCTCATATTGATGGTTTTTTGATCCACCATAGGCGGACGGGTTGATGAATTGCTTTGATGATTTTAGAATTTTATCTGTATCTTCTTTTAGTATTCCAGATATATCCTTTGGTATTGTTTGATTTTTTTGTGATTTGATTGCTGTCTAGAGTTCTCATGATTATTGTTTTTTGATCCACCATAGGTGGACAGGTTGATGAATTGTTTTAGTGATTTTAGAATCTTATCTGTATCTTCTTTTAGTATTCCAGATATATCCTTTAGTATTATTTAATTTTTTTGTGATTTGGTTGTTGTCTAAGGTTCTCATGATTGTTGATTTTTGATCCACCATAGGCGGACAGGTTGATGAATTGTTTTAATGATTTTAGAATCTTATCTGTATCTTCTTTTAGTATTCCAGATATATCCTTTAGTATTGTTTGATTTTTTTGTGATTTGATTGCTGTCTAAAGTTCTCATAATTGTTGTTTTTAAAGATTGATATTTATCTATATGACGTATTAAATTCAATTTCGTTACAGTACTATGTATAAAAAGGTACTATTTTAACTTGTTTTAACAAATATTACTGCTAAAAACAGTAAATAGGACAGGTTTTGGTACTGTATTTTAGACTCAATTATTCTATTTTTATACTAAAACTAACTTTGATGGATATAGATTTATCAGGAAAAACAATATTAGTAACAGGAGCTTCTGATGGAATAGGAAAAGGTATCGCAAATTTTTTAATGCAAATGGGAGGCACTGTAGCTGTTCATTATAATAGAAACAAAACCTCTGCCAAAGATTTAATATCTAAGTATCCTGAAACAGGCTCCAAAGTATTTAAGGCAGATTTATCTGAGAGAGAGGAAGTGCTTTCACTTTTCAAGGAAGTACGAAAAGCTTTTGGGAAAATAGATGTTGTTATTTTGAACGCAGGTGTATTTCTTCCACATTCGACCAAAAAAACTACAGAAGATTGGTTTTCTGTTTGGAGAAAGACCATGGCTATCAATTTAGACGCAGTGGGATTGTTGACCAAATTAGGAATAGAGCATTTTTTGGAACAAGGAGAAGGGCGATTTATTTACATAGCTAGCCGAGCAGTTTTTAGAGGAGAGACTGAAGAGTATCTAGGGTATGCTGCTTCAAAAGGAGGTATCGTATCTCTGGCAAGAAGCGTAGCCCGTTCTTTTGGAAAACAAAACATTAAATCTTTTATTGTTTCACCTGGTTTTACCAGAACACAAATGGCAGAAAGTTTTATTAAAAAGTATGGAGAAGAAAATGTGCTAAATGAAATAGCACTAAATGAACTTACTAAACCCGAAGATTTAGCTCCACTAATTGCATTGATGTGTAGTGGAGCGATGGATCATGCTACAGGTGCTACTATTGATATGAATGCAGGAAGTCATATTAGATAATATGCGCTATTCCTTAACTCTAATGGCTTCAAAAGTTTTAAAAAGAATTCCTTTATAAGCTCTGATATAACATAAATTTAAATCATCATTATCAATCCATACTTTTACGGTATAGGTTTTTCCGCTATCTGCATTATATATTGTCCCCCCTGATAAATATCCATCTTCGTCATAGTTTAGGTCATTAAGAATATCTATACCTACTAATTTTCGACTTCGAAGTTCTTTAGAAGGGTTTTTATTATCTAAACCATTAAGGTTAGATATTGGGTGTTCTGCACGTTTAAGGATTTTTCCATAAAAAGTATTGTGTTGTTCATATATCTCGATAATGGATCCTCCTTGGATACGCCATTTTCCTATATAAGTTTCAGGAGTAACAGACAATGATGCATTCAGAAAAAATATACCTAGTAGTAAGATAATTCTGGTCGTAAAAAGCATAAAGTTGAATAGTGTTAGCACCGTAATGTAATAATAATTTTCCAAAACACTTAATAAATTGTTAAAATCAAACTGAATTTACAGGATTTGTTTCTTGTAAGATTAATGGTTTTATTACAAAATTTTATGTGCTTACCGTAGAATAATTATGTGTTTAAATTTTGTTTAAAATTCTCACTGATTTTATTATTACCTTGTAGATTAACGAACTGTTAATCAATAATTAAAACAAATAATCTTAAACTCAATTTAACTTAAAAACTACTCTTAAAACCATGAAAAATGTTTTCATTTTTGCACTATTAGTGATCTTCACTTTTAGTACAAAACTTATCGCACAACAAAATGATTTAGAACGAGCCAATGAATACCTCGATATTAAAGGAGAAGTAATTTTTACTTTCTTTATTCAGGATAAATCAGAGCTTAGCACTATTACCAAAGAATTATCGATTGTTCATTACGACGAAGCAACTAGAACTGTAAAGGTGATGGCTAATAAAAACCAGTTTTCTAATTTTTTACTAAAAAATATTCCTTTTAAAGCTTCTCAAAAAGATAATATAGTTGGTGAACGATTAATGACAAAGGATTTGACCATTAAAGCAGCTACTTTTCCCTTAACAGCATATCCAACCTATGCAGATTATGTATCTATGATGAACGATTTTGCCACGAATAACGCATCAATATGTAAGCTAGAAAATATTGGAGCAACCACAGAAGGTGATAAATCAATTCTATTCGTAAAACTATCGGATAATGTTAATGATAATGAGCAAGAACCAAGAGTGATGTATACATCATCTATGCATGGTGATGAAATTGCCGGTTACCCTATGATGCTTAATCTTATCGATTATTTACTCAATGCGTATAATGATACTAGTAACCCACGTCATGCAGAAATCAAGAACCTTTTGGATAATAATGAAGTATGGATTAACCCGTTGGCAAATCCCGATGGTACTTATAGAAATAGTGCAAATAATACATCTGTGGCAAATGCAACACGTGGAAATGCTAATAATGTAGACTTAAATAGAAATTACCCTGACCCAGACGATGGTCCTAATCCGGATGGTAATTCGTATCAGACAGAGACTTTAGCTTTTATGGCTTTTGCTGACTCTAAACATTTCGTGTTGTCTGCTAATTTTCACGGAGGTATCGAATTAATTAATTATCCTTGGGATACTTATGCAGGAGCACACCCGGATGAGGATTATTTTATACATGTGTCTGAAGAATACAGGGATTTATGTCAGGCTAATAGTCCAAATGGGTATTTTGATGGTTTAAATAATGGGATTACTAATGGTTATGATTGGTATGAAGTACAGGGAGGAAGACAAGATTATCAAATCTATAATCAAAAAGGAAGAGAAGTAACTGTGGAATTATCAAATGCTAAAACACCAGCTTCTAGTCAATTAGTAAATTTTTGGAATTATAATAGAGATGCGTTGATAGCTTTTTTAAATCAGATAAACTATGGAATACGAGGAGTAGTTACGGATGCAGTAACTAATCAGCCTATAGAAGCAAAAGTTACTATTATCGGAAAAGAAAGTTATGAATCCTGGGTTCCCACAGAACTACCAGAAGGGGATTATTATAGACCTATAAAAGGTGGGACATATGATATTTTGTTTGAAGCAGAATGTTATGAATCAATTACTATTACTGGAGTTTCTGTTTCTGATAATGCTTCAGTGGTACAAAATGTGCAATTAACACCTATAGGAGGTGTGGCACCAACTGGGTTGATAGCATCTAATATTCAGTCTACAGCCGCGACTTTAAGTTGGACAGCCAGCTCAGGAGCTTCGTATGATCTGCGATATCGTACTATTGGAAGTACCAATTGGACAACAGTGCCATCGACAAATAATACTTTAAATATTACAGGTTTACTTGCTGAAACGCAATATGAAGCCCAGGTAAGAAGTAATTGTTCTGGAGGATCAAGCTCTCCATATAGCAATGCTATCAATTTCACAACTACTTCTACATCAGCCTGTGCAGGAATAAACAATTTCCCATATAAGGAGAGTTTTGAATCTGGTTTAGGAGTTTGGACAAATGCGTCTGGAGATGATATTGATTGGACTCGTGATTCTGGAGGCACCCCTTCTAACGGAACGGGACCTTCATCAGGGCAGGATGGAGCTTTTTATATGTATACAGAGGCTTCCGGATCTACGACAGGTTATCCTAATAAAGTTGCGATTCTAAACAGCCCATGTATAGATCTTTCCAACCTACTAGGAGTATCTCTGGAATTTGGATATCATATGTATGGCACTAATATGGGAACTCTCGAGGTTTTGGTAAGTACAGATAATGGAGGAAGTTATACTTCGATCTGGTCACAGACCGGGAACCAAGGAAATTCATGGAATCAGTCTACTATTGATCTTACATCTTATGCAGGATCAGTGATTAAATTACAATTCATAGGAACTACAGGTAATGGTTTTAGAAGTGACATAGCTGTCGATAATATTAAAATACAATCTTCTACACCTGATACTGAAGCACCAACGACTCCTGGTAATTTGTCAGTTCTTAATGTCACTGCTACTACCGCAAATCTTTCTTGGAATGCTTCAACAGATAATATAGGGGTAACGGAATATGAGATTTACCAAGGAAATACTTTGTTAACAAACTCAACAACTAATAATACAGTAGTTGCTGGTTTATCTCCTAATACAACATATTCTTTTTCTGTAGTAGCTAAAGATGCTGCGGGAAACAGTTCTCCACCAAGTAACTCAATAAACGTTACTACATTAGAAACTACACTAACGTATTGTGATTCTAAAGGGAATAATGTAAATGATGAATTTATAGATTATGTAGGATTAGGCGGAATAGATAATGTTACCGGAGCGAATGAAGGATATGGTGATTTTACATCCTTGATAGGGAATGTACCTTATGGTTCTAATACGATTACTTTAAGTGTTGGATATACAGGTACAATCTATACTGAATTTTGGAGTGTCTGGATTGATCTTAATCAGAATGGTATATTTGAATCTACAGAACTTGTAATGTCCGATTCTACAAGAAGTAGTGCGAATCAATCATATAATTTTAATGTTCCAAATACCGCACTCTCGGGTAATACCAGAATGCGTGTATCTATGAAATATAATTCAGCTTCAGCTCCTTGTGAAACTTTTACTTACGGAGAGGTAGAAGATTATACAGTAAATATAGGAGCTCCTTCAATTTTGAAACAAAATGATATAATACAAAAAAATAATAACCTTTGGTTATATCCAAATCCTGTTCAAAATGGTGTCTTATTTGTAAAAGGATTACAAGATAGAAAAGCTTCGTATGCTATTGTAAACTATTTAGGTCAGGTCGTTAATCAGGCTAAACTATTAGAAAACCAGATTGATGTATCATCTTTAAATAACGGAATATATATATTAAAGGTAAATAGCAATCAAGAACTAATAACCAAAAGGTTTTTGATAAGTAAATAAAACAATATTGAATATTAGAAAACGAGCCATATGATTACATAAGGCTCGTTTTTTATTACTACTTAACTTATCTCTCCAATATGCACTGGAGTCAATATTTCAGTTTCCTGTTCAGTATACATGCGAGATTTGATTACAAACCGAACACCTAAAGGGATTTCCAGAGAAAAACTAGATCCACGTCCTTCTACAACATCTACGGTAAGTTGAGTATGTTTCCAATACTCAAACTGATCCTGAGACATATAAAAATCACAGTGGTGAATACTTCCTAACCAAATATCAGTTTCATTAATCATTAATTCTCCTTTGGGATAGCACATAGGAGAAGAACCATCACAACAACCTCCACTTTGATGAAACATCAATTCCCCGTGTTCCTTCCGTAGGATTTCTATTATAGCTTTTGCAGCATCGGTAACCGTTACACGCAATATCATAATATTAGTTTTTAGAAAAATCCAAGTGCCTTTTTATCATAGGATATAAGCATATTTTTGGTTTGGCGATAGTGATTGAGCATCATTTTATGATTTTCTCGACCTATACCAGATTTTTTATAACCTCCAAAAGGTGCATGCGCAGGGTAATTATGATAGCAATTTACCCAAACACGACCTGCTTGGACTGCTCTAGAGATTTGATATGCTTGATGTGTATCACGTGTCCATACTCCAGCACCTAGTCCATATAACGTATCATTAGCAATTTCTATAGCTTCGGCTTCATCTTTAAAAGTAGTGACACACGCTACAGGCCCAAAAATCTCTTCTTGAAATACACGCATTTTGTTATTTCCTCTTAATAATGTGGGTTGCACATAATATCCATTTTCTAAACCTTCTACATAAGCAGCCTTACCACCGGTAAGAACCTCACATCCTTCATCTTTTCCAATATTGATGTAGTTAATAACCTTTTCAAATTGATCATTTGATGCTTGTGCTCCCATCATAGTTTCGGGATCAAGAGGATGCCCTAGTTTAATTGCTTCCGTACGTTCAATAACACGTTCAATAAATTGATCATAAATACTTTCTTGTATTAGAATTCTTGATGGGCAAGTGCAAACTTCTCCTTGATTTAAAGCAAACATAACTGCTCCTTCCAAACACTTATCAAAGAAGTCATCATCGGTTTCCATGATACTTTCGAAGAAAATGTTAGGAGATTTTCCACCTAATTCTAGAGTGACCGGAGTAATATTTTTTGATGCATACTGCATGATTAATTGTCCGGTAGTAGTTTCTCCTGTAAATGCTACTTTTTTAATACGTGGATTAGACGCCAGTGGTTTCCCAGCTTCTATACCAAAACCATTTACTACGTTAAGCACACCGGGAGGTAATATACCTTCAATCAGTTCCATTAAAATCATAATACCAACAGGTGTTTGTTCTGCAGGTTTTAATACAACACAATTTCCTGCTGCTAGTGCAGGAGCTACTTTCCAGGTAGCCATTAATATAGGAAAATTCCAAGGGATGATTTGTCCTACTACACCAAGTGGTTCAGGTATATTAAGGCATAAAGTATTATTATCTATTTCGCTTGCGGAACCTTCTTCTGCACGAATGACTCCTGCAAAATATCTAAAATGATCTATAGCCAGCGGCATATCAGCCGCAAGAGTTTCTCTAATAGCTTTTCCGTTGTCCCAGGTCTCAGCTCTGGCCAGTTCTTCTAAATTTTCTTCAATAACGTCTGCAATTTTTAATAAACAATTACTCCGAAAAGTAGCAGAGGAGTTATTCCATTCTGGCGCGGCTTTCCAGGCGGCGTCTATAGCGAGTTCAATATCTTCACTAGTCGATCGTGCTACTTTAGTAAAACTGGTTCCATCAACTGGCGAAATGTTATCAAAATATTCACCCTTAACTGGGCTTGTCCATTTTCCTCCAATATAATTATCATATTGGGCTTTGAAGCTAGGTCTTTTTTCTTTGCCTTTTGGAGTTGGTTTGGCGATACTCATAATAATAAAATTAAAATGTTGTGAGAATAGAGATAAAATTGATTTGTCAAACAAAAAAAGTTAACGGTTTGACAATAAAGGACGTACCTTTAAATATAACTCATTTTTGACAATTTCAAGTAAGGAATCTTGTTAATATTATTATTAATTCTATGGAATTATTATGTTTTTTTAGAAGAATTAAATTTCACATTATTTTTAAGGATTAGTCGCTTTCAGAAAGTAAATGATAAAGTAAATCGTTTACCTTTTTTAGGAGTAATATATTGTAAAGAGGAATTATTTAAGTATAAATTGAATTTTGTACTCATAGATAGAGTTAGAGGAATTGTCGTCCGTCAACTCATTAATTTTATGGTCAAATAATCTTTCCAAGCTATTGCCGGCCAAGTCTTCGATTTTTGGGCTAAATACAATATGATAAATACCTTTTTTCCATGGATAGATAGGAGTGAACTCTAATATAGTTTCATGGTCACTTAACTTCCAGGTACCTTGTATTTCATTTTCTTTGTTATGCAGTATAGAAATATTGTTTAAAGTACTGCCATAATCGAGAGATTCATTACAATCAATGATAAGAGAAGATGTAGAATTGATTTTGGGAGGGATTAGGTTCCAGGAATTTATAGTCGGCTTATTGCGATCAGCGATTGTAGTTTGAAAAGAGTGCATAAAATCCTTTTTCATCCCAACACCATTCTGATCTTCTAATGTTTTTAATACAACTAGACTATACTTATTAAAACCATCCTTATTAAAAACAGGTCCTAGTTTTGTATTAGGGATTAGTCCGCGTTTTTGTCTACCAGGTTCAATCCATACTGTTAGTAGTTTACCATTATCTGATATTAAAGCATTTTCCAGAGGAAGTATTGATCTAGGTATTGTATCTCCAACAGCATTTAGAAAGCGTATATGATTGTAAACGAAAACTTCACTTATTGGATTTGAGAATTGGATATACCACTTTAAAATATTAGAAGGAAGAATCTTTGAAGAAGGGTATATTGCTTCAACTTTTAGAGGTTTATAGCTTTTAGGAGGAGTTTTTATTATAAAATAATCAATTATGTTTTCATATACGATTGTATATTCTTGATTATAAGTAAATGGTACTAATGGAAAAAAATGAAGTCGTTTATCTTCTTCTCTTATTTCACCCAATATAGGGTTGGTAGTTGATAAATCACTTTCAGTAATTTGACCTCTATATATTTTAAAGTCATCTATTTTGTTTGTATCTCGATATAATACAATTTGGGTTTGATCAAAAGTAAAATCCGGAGATGTTTGAGCTAACATCTCCGGAATACTACAAAGTAATATTATTGTAATGTAAATAAGGTTCTTCAAACTAGATTATATTATTTAACCCACCAACTACTACCCATTTTCAACGCTAGGTTACCGTTTGATTCTCTTTGTACCATAAGAAAATCGGTATCTCCATATTTATCCAATTGTTGAACGTTAACAAATGGAAGGTTTACATAACTAACTCCTTCGGCAGCACCCTTCTTTGTAACCGGTGTGGTAAGTGAATCTTCATAAGCTTCGAGGTCTTTAAAATCCATTTTCATTAGAGGTCGATTGTTATTAGCAATGAGCAGATAATGTTTATCTTCACTTCCTATTTCTATGATATCTACTGGAGAATTACCACTACCTAATTCTGCTACTGTTCTACCTTTATTATGCTTTCCTGGTTTTATTTCATTTATAGGAAAAACTACAAGTGGGGTACAGGTATATCCTGCAACAATATGTGTATTGCCTTTGATCTTTGTTGGAATAAATGTTTTGATAGGGGCGTGAGTTTCGTATTTACCGTGTGCGGCATGATAGATTTCTAAGGAACTATAATTCTGTTCTTTAGAAAAAGGAAAATCAATGGATCTAAACGTGGAAGCGAACTCTTTGTTGCTTAAACCTGATAAAAGCACTTTGCCAGAGGAATATTTTATATCCGCTACAGCCCATTTACGAAGCTCTCGACCTCGTTTATCTTTTGCTTCTTTAGCCACAGGATCCAATAAAGTGGTTTTACTAAAAGAAACATTATCCAGTGGTACTACCTTTAATGTGTTATTGTCAACTCTTAATAATACTACCTTACCTGAACTATGAAGTATAGACAGATAAATATTGTTATTCTCGGGGTTAACAGCCATATCGGTGATTTGAATCTGGTCTACTTTAGAACCAAGCATATCAGCAATAAGATTATCCAGTTGATTAATTTTTACTTTAGAATTATCTGTTTTAGCATGTTTACTTAGATCAACTGCTACAATCTGTGCTGATTTACTATCACCAATAAACAAAATACCTTCAGGGCCAAAAAACATACTGTTAATAGATGTTATACCTGGATCACCTGTTTTGAAATCTGATTTTAGCGAAGAATTAGCCTGAATTGTAAATGTCGAAAAAAGAAAGATAGATAGGATGGTGGAAGTCAAATATGTTTTCATGATGAGTGATTTATGAAATGATCAATTTTTTAAAATTAAAGAAAAAGAGTAGAGGGTGCAGTTAAAAAACTCCCAATAGTACTTAAAGATATGTTAGGTAATTATAATTCTATTTTAGAGTACTATAAATGTATAAACACAGATATTTAGTTGTTCCTTATAAACACTTTATTGGACTTTAAATACTACAATAAGTTTTTGAAGAAGCTCATAATAGTCTATTTATTATATATGAGGAAGGTAGCATTATAAATATGCAGAAAGAATACTACATGCTTTAGACGAAATATAAAGGGTTAATTCAGAAAACATATGAATACTACTACTTTCTAACAGAATCTATAATATCCTTTATTTCTACTCCCATATAATCAGCAATTCTTTGTAATCTCTCGAAGTCTTTTGCCAGGTTTTTTCTCTTGACTACATAATCTCCTGCCTGTGGACTAACTCCTAATGTTTTAGAAATTCCATACACCGTTTTTTGCCCATTACTTTTTTTAAGTAATCTTTTTAATTTCTTGTTAACCATAATAAAATAAGATAAAAGGAATCAAATATACAAATAAATTTTTATTAAAAAAATATTTGTATATTAAAAAAATGATTGTATATTTGAAAAACAAATTCAAACAAACACAACTATGAGACTTTTATTAATTACGGCTATTCTTTTTTCAACTTATGCAACTGCAAATACTTCATTAACTAATCCAGTTAATGACAAGGAGAAATCAAAAAAGGAACGTAAAACAGAAACTGAAGAGAATACTATTAAGAATAGAAGCTTTCACTCTGTAAAGAAGTGGAAAATGAATATAGAATATAAAAATGGAGATGTAATTTCTAAAACGATTAGCGTTAAAGAAGATTCAGAAGTAAGTGCTATGGATACTGCATTTGCTGAAGCAGAGAAGTATTTAAAAAAAGCAAAAAACATTAAAAGTTATCACATTACCCCAGTAGCTAATAATTCTTATGTTGTACTAGCTGGAGAATAAAAATATTACTTTCGTCTCAAAACTACTTTGAGACGATATCCTACTTATCTTATGACCGGGCAGTTTATACTGCCCTTTTTTTTGTGAAGAATTTTATCATTTTTGCTTAAAAGAAAGTAAAAAATATCCTTTGAATATTCGTTTTGCTCTTTCCTTTTCTTGCTCAGAAATTGGGTTATTATCTAATATCAATCCCGCTAATGGATACTTTTCTGTTTCATAAACCCGAGGAATTGTTTTTATATTACAATTATTAATATGCACCATAAACAAAGAATTCATTTTGGTAAAAGCTTCGGGTAATTTTTTGAATTTATTATACCCTGTGTGTATAACCCAGACCTTTTTCATTCCAGATATTTCGATTGGTATTTCAGAAAGCTCATTATGATCAATATATAAGAATCGTATTTGATCTAATTTTCCAATAGTTTTAGGCAGTATTTTTAGGTTGTTATGATCTAACCACAAAGAATATAGATTAGGTAATTTGCTTAAAAATTGATAATTCTTTTCTGCTATTAGATTATTATATGAAAGATTAAGATCTTTTATTGCTGTTAAAGTTGAAATATTCTCGGGAAGTAACTTTATGTTGTTCCCTTTTAGGTTCAAAAATTCTATAGAAAGTTTACCTATAAGTTTAAAAGTTTTATCAAAATCTAAATTTGGGTTATATGCTAAAGAAAGTTGTTTGAGATTCTTAAATTGGAGAATAGATTCTGGTAATTGTTTTAGATCTAAATTATCAAGAGTTAATATTTCAAGAGTCGTAATATTTTCTAGCTCTTTAAATATCTTATCTAAATCCAAATCTGAATTGTTACTCAGATTTAGCATTCTTAAATCTTTTAATTTCGAAATTGATTTTGGTAAGGCGTCTAAATTTTGATTACTAAGATCAAGTCGATATATTTTAGGAATATCATTTTTCGGAATAGAAGAGTAGGTTTTACTATAAAAACTAGTGTAAGTATTACAACCATTAATTGTAATAATTACAAAGACAATAATGGTATATTGTACTATTTTTCTAATCATCTGATATTTCCTTGTGATAAACGTTACCAGTAATTTCTATATATAACTTATCATTGGCTTCAACATTCCAAGGGAATCTTGGATTTAAGCCGATACCATCGTGTAAGGTATTTTGTATATATGCTCCCGCTTTTTGACTATTCATTCCTAATTTGGTATAAATTGAAAAATGATCCTCTTGGTATAAACCAAATGAATATAAGTTTCCATAAAAAAGGTCTGTTAGGGGAGGCAGTGTAAACCAAACATTCTTTCGCCCATCATCAGAATTTATTTGATTTCTTGGAGAACGACTGTAATCAGGCCGCGGAGTAAATAAATCTATTCCAAATCCTAATTGATGTATTGTTTCCAGATCTTGAATTCTTGTAAAACCAATATTTAAAGTACCTGTAACCCCATAATCGGTTCCCGTACCACTAAATAACCCTATCTTAAAATCATTTAGAAAAGCAAAATGTATATTATGATTAGCATTGCTGAATCTCATTAATAGCATACCTCGTTTTAAACCATACGATTTTAATTGTTTTGGTAACACATCTTTACTAAATCCAAAACCAATTCCATTGAAACCGCTCTTTTTCTTTGCGTTAAATATAACTGTAGTATTCATTTCTGAAATTGAAGATCCTAGCAGATTACTGTTTTTTCCAATTCCTCCTAATGTAAAAAATTCATATGAATATGCTAGTCCTGAAGATTTTATGGTATGTCGTTTTAAGAATTGATAAGAAGCAAAGGACAAGCCGCTTTCTATTGAAATATCACCATAATTCAGTGTTCCAAAACTTTGAATTCCAAGCTTAAGCCATTGATTTTGATTGCCGAGAGTAATTTCGGCTTTTATTAGAATTCCACCATTAGCTTCAAATCTTTGAGCGTACATCATAGTAAAACAACTTAAGAATGTGATAAAAAGATATTTTCTTAAGCTGTCTGAACTCATAATTATCTTCTTGGGTGAAAATTGTGTATGACTTCGCTTAGATGTTTTTTGTCAACGTGCATGTATATTTCTGTGGTGGTAATACTTTCATGACCTAGCATCATTTGTATTGCCCTTAGATCTGCGCCATTTTCTAACAGGTGGGTAGCAAAGGAATGCCTAAAAGTATGAGGACTTACATTTTTCTTAATTTTGGATTTTTCTACCAAACGTTTTATGATCGTAAAAATCATTGCACGGGTTAATTGTTTTCCTCTTCGATTTAAGAATAAAGTATCCTCATGTCCTTTTTGGATGTTAATATGGTTTCTGATCTCTTCGGTATAGATATTAATATATTTTTGTGTGGTTTCTCCAATAGGAACGAATCGTTGTTTATTTCCTTTCCCGGTAACACTTATGTATCCTTCGTCAAAAAAAAGATTAGATAGTTTTAATTCGATTAATTCGCTGACACGCAATCCACAGCCGTATAATGTCTCTATGATGGCTCTATTTCTTTCACCTTCAGGTTTACTAAGATCAATTTGGGCAATGATAATATCTATTTCTTCAACAGAGAGTGTGTCCGGAAGTTTTCTTCCTATTTTTGGTGCTTCAATAAGTTCCATAGGATTTGTCTCCCTATAATCTTCAAAAACAAGGTAGTTGAAAAAACTCTTTAGGCCAGAAATAATTCTGGATTGGGATCTGGCATTTACCAATTTAGCTGTTTCATAAACAAACTTTTGCAAAGTTTCCTTTTCTATAGAAAGAGGAGAAGTTTGAATTTCGTTTTCCTCTAGAAATTTTAGTAAACGATGTATATCAAAACTATAATTGATAATAGAGTTTTCTGACAATCCACGTTCTATACGCAAATAGTGCTCATAATCTTTTATAGCGTGACTCCATTTCATTATTCTAATATAAAAAGAAAAACCATTCGCCTTAGACGAATGGTTTTAAAATATTAAGATTGAGATCTTTTTAGAATTTATATACTAGACCAAGAGTGATGTCTTCTAAATTAACACCAAAATTAAATTCATCTGTAGATTCAGAGTTATCTACATCTGGCTCAGTAGTCTGATAAGATATAGCTCCCCAGAAAGCTTCTAAAGCAAAACTGTCACTAATGAAATAGCTAACCCCAGGACCAACACCTAGACCAAAACCTGTAGTGTCTAAATCAGTAGCACCATTGTCTTCTTTTTGAGATAAGTAGTTTAAACCAAGTTCTCCAAAAACAGAGAATTTATTACCAGGAGTGAAATAGTAACGTCCAAAAACTCCTGCCGTAAGGATTGTTTCGTCGAACTCACCACCCGGAAATTCTTCAGATATACTTTCATATCCAATTCTCAAACCAGCTGCAATGTTATCTGTTACAAAATATGCTGCTCTTGGAGAAAGAACGAATGTATTGTCCTTGATATCTCCAGTAGTTTCAGAGCTATAACCAACAGCTCCAGAAATGAAAATATCACCCTTAGCAAATCCACCATCCTGGGCATTTGCAAAAGTAAAAGCCGCAAGGGCTAAAACAGTTAAAACTAATTTTTTCATAATAATTGTTTGTTTAAAGTTTGGGCTAAGCTATTTATTATACTTGTGTAAAACGTTAAAAAAATGCTAATTTTGTGTGTTTTATCGGTTAACAGATACCTTTTAACGATGGTAGATGTTGATAAACACTAGGTTATCGAATAAATTGAATTATTTGATTTTATTGAATAGATAGTACAATTTTAAAAAATAAAACTACTTTTGGATAGTTATAGAGTGTATTATGATAAGATATATATTATTTACAGTATTGCTTACTAGTTCATTTTTAATTCAGGCTCAGGATGAAGATCCCTTATATACCAGAGCAGGGTTTAAGGCAGGTATTAATTATGCAGATGTATCAGGGATAGATTCTGATGGAAGAACACGAGTACATCTAGGTGCAGTAATAGAGTTCCCCATTACTTCCAGATTTTATATACAACCAGAAATATTGTATTCTGCACAAGGCTATATAATTAAAGAGCCCAATGGAGTAGAGAATAAGATTAGTCTTAATTATCTTACTTTACCAATAATTAGTAAAATTTATTTTACAGAAAAGTTCAGTTTAGAAACTGGTCCTAGGTTTGCAACTTTAGCCAATTCTACAAACTCAATAGGAGATGAAACTGATGAGTTTTTTGATTCTTTCGAAGATTTTGACTTTAGTTGGAGTTTTGGAGCTGGTTATAAACTAGAAAGTGGGCTTTTTTTTCAATTACGTTATAATTTAGGTTTAAGTAAAATCAATAATAGCAGTTTGGATACTAATGACAGAAGAAATGCTGTAGCACAATTATCCGTAGGATATCTATTTAAAACAAAAAATAACCGTAGACAAGAATACGGAGAAGAATAATGAAAATACTAATTATAAATGGCCCTAACTTAAATCTTTTAGGTAAAAGAGAGCCTGGAATATATGGAAATCAAACATTTGAAGAGTTTTTTGCAGATTTAAAAAACAAATTTAAAGAAGCAAATTTGTCATATTATCAATCTAATATTGAAGGAGAACTAATCACAGAAATTCAAGATGCAGATGGTGTATATGATGGAGTTATTCTGAATGCAGGTGCTTATACCCATACTTCTATCGGTATTGGTGATGCTATTAAAGCCGTTTCGGTTCCGGTTATCGAAGTTCATATCTCCAATACTTTTGGCAGAGAAGAATTTAGACATCAATCTTATATTTCTCCTAATGCAAAGGGGGTAATTCTTGGTTTTGGATTGCAAAGTTATATTCTAGCCATACAAAGTTTTCTTTCGTCATAATGCATAAAACCTATTTTAACTGGAGTAGCGGCAAGGATTCTGCATTAGCGTTATATCATATTTTCAAGAATTCTGATTATCAAATCTCTACACTAGTGACTACAGTAAATAGCGATTATGGTCGTGTTTCTATGCATGGTCTTAGAGAAAAGCTTTTAGATCAACAAGTAAGAAGTATTAATTTACCTATAACCAAAATTCAGCTTCCGGCTCAGGTTTCTATGGCTTCTTATAATGAAGTGATGCTTAAAAAAGTTTCTTATTTAAAAGAGCAAGGATATACACATTGTGTTTTTGGTGACATATTTTTAGAAGATTTAAAAGAATATCGAGAAAAACAATTACAGAATGTTGGAATTCAAGGAGTTTTCCCGCTTTGGAGAAAAAACACTAAAGATTTATTATTAGAATTTATAAAGCTTGGTTTTAAGGCAATTACGGTTTGTGTAAATGCTAAATATCTTGATAAGTCCTTTTGCGGTAGACTTCTTGATGAATCGTTTTTAAAAGATCTTCCTTCTGATGTTGATCCCTGTGGTGAAAATGGAGAGTTTCACACATTTGTATTTGATGGCCCTATTTTTAAAGAACCCATACAATTCGAGATAGGAGAGAAAGTACGCAGAAGCTATGAACCTTCAAAAGATGAAGATGATAACTGTTTTGCGGATCAAGATGTTAGTTGGGACACTTCTTTTTGGTATTGTGATTTGATTCCTAAATAAAATAGGGTTTTATATCCTAAAAAAACTGAAAAAACTCCAGTGTTTTTCCCCTTTTATATATAGGTAATTTTCTCTACATTTAATCTTTACTCTTTAAAACCTTTATAATGCGAGGACCTATTATTTTATCCGATACGGATGCAATAGAGGCAAATTCAGTTTTTGATCATTGGTTAACTAACGAACCTGTTACTTTATTGGTTGTTCTTGGCTCTGATCCAATTGCAAAAATGGCATTGAGTAAATCGGATGAATTAATTAACTCAGGGGATATAAATTATCATAGTTCTAGGGTAATTCTAGCTACAAACACTTCTCTAATTAAGAATAAGCTTAAAAAACTACTTGTCAATCCAAAATTAAATAGGATTAATTGGAGTGCTTTAGACCAATATGTGATTCTTTCGATTTCGAATAAGTTTAATAATATTGGATCGATAGTTTTAAAAACAAAGTTTCCTAATCAACCCAGGGGATATATCAATAGGATTATCAGAAAAGCACAGGTAAATGACATAGATCTTTCCTAGTAATTTGCATTTTTAAAACCTTAGTTATGAAGTCTTTAAAATATTTTCTTGTCTTTTTTATATTATCATTTTGTGAAATTTTGTTGGCACAAGATATGGTGATTACTATTTCTGAAGAAGATCAGGATGGAAAATATCTGAACAGAGATGGAACAATTAAACCTGGTTTCATTAATGCTAAAATAGCCGATATCAACAGTACTTTAGATATTAACCTGAATAAAAATACATTAATAACAAAGATAGGAGGATCATTTCAGGCTAGACTTCCTAATGATTTGTCATCAAAACTTTCTAAGCTAACAAAAGTTATGGAAAGTAGGAATGAATCATTAAAAAATTTAGAACGTATAGTAAATCTATACGATTATAATAACTTTAGAACAGACAGCAATGCTTATAACAACTATATAACTCAATTACAACAAGCCGTTGCAAAACTTGAGGAAATAGCAGAGATTGATCCAAGAATTGAAGAAAGAGCTTTAGAGTTTGATGATTTGTATGGCAGTGTATATCAAGCAGCAGAGGCTGTTTTTAATGATGTATATATCGAGTTTAAAAATTTCACAAATCGAGAAGGGGTAAACATACAATTTGGAAGTTGGCTGGTTGCAAAGGGAAGAAAAATACCTATTCATTTACAAGGATTTGACAGTATCGCACCTCAGAGCCCCTTTGAAGTAGAACGCTGGCAATTTTCACCTACGGATGAGCAAATAGAAGAATTAGAAAAACTCACTCAATATGCTAACGAAAATAGAGGAGTAGAAGATGAGATTCTTAAAAATATTGTTAGAAATCAAATACAACAACTCCGTGATTTTACAGATACCAAAATATTAGAATTACAACGGAAGGTAGAAGAAGCATTAGAAAGAGTAAGAACAGAATTAGGAGAAACCATTAGTCCAAAATTGAAGACTTTATTTGATGAAATCGACAGGACTATAGTATTAATAGAAGATTTTGTAAGAGAAATAACTATTCGTAAAAAATATTATCAAAATATTATTTCTGGTTCACCATATACAATAGATGAGTTAATTTTTAGATTACAACGTGATGTAAAGTTTGTAAAAGATGATAAAGGCAAAGAGGTATTGAATCAGATTGTTAATATTGCTAATTTGATCAATTCATCAGATGAAGATATTACAAAAGACCTTAAAGTTGTTTTTAATGATTTAAAAGAAGAATTTGAAATAGGAATTAGTGTATTCTCTAATTCAGTAACTGATAATATACGTATTTTCTTATATGGTGAAGATCTTGATTTTGCAGCATTAAAGTTTAGTGAAGAAGTCTTTAGTCTATCATTAGATGATTTACCAGAGTCTACTAGATTGGATCTCATCGATACCGGAGTCAGAAAAGATGGAGATCAATTAGCATTTAAATTAGAGGTAAGATCAAAAAAAGGAATTATTTATACCGAGAATAGAAAGCTTTATATGTTTAGAGTTTTGACACATATAGAAGGCACAGTTGGGGTTATTTTTGCTGATCCACTAGCTCGCACAGAAATAAAGACTCAATTTCAGATGGCTCCATACTATAATATGATTATAAAAGGATTATTTGATCAAAAGTTAAGAAGAAGGAGTGTGCCCTACAATCGGATTTTTGATTGGGGAATTGGACTTCACTTATCAGCGCCTGATTTTGATGGTGATGATGTTCCTGAATTAGGAACTGGAATCGTAATTTCTATGCTACACGATTATATACAGTCTGGTGCTGCAATTAATGTATTTAACGGAGATCCGTATTGGTTTTTCGGTTTACGATTGCCGGTACCATCATTCAATATTGGTTCCTTACCCAGTACATCGAACTAAAACTTAGAATTGTTTGGAACCAAAAACACCTTGTCAGTATTGACAAGGTGTTTTTTATATGTGTAAAATATAATTTTATAAATGAATAACTTCATCATAAGCATCAGCAACTGCTTCCATCACTGCTTCACTCATTGTTGGATGAGGGTGAATTGCTTTTAATACTTCGTGACCAGTAGTTTCTAACTTTCTACCTAAAACAGCTTCTGCGATCATATCAGTAACTCCAGCACCAATCATATGGCAACCTAACCATTCACCATATTTAGCATCAAAGATTACTTTTACGAAACCATCTTTGGTTCCAGCGGCACTTGCTTTTCCGGATGCAGAGAAAGGAAATTTACCAATTTTTAAATCATAACCAGCTTCTTTGGCTTGCTTTTCTGTCATACCCACACTAGCAATCTCAGGAGAAGCATAAGTACATCCAGGAATATTTCCGTAGTCTATAGCTTCTACGTGCATTCCAGCAATTTTCTCTACACAAGTAATTCCTTCTGCAGAAGCAACGTGCGCTAATGCAGGGCCAGCTACTACATCACCAATAGCATACACTCCTGGGATATTAGTTTGATACCAGTCATTTACTACAATTTTATCTCTATCTGTTGCAATACCCAGTTCTTCTAAACCAATATTTTCGATATTTGTTTTAATACCTACTGCAGATAAAACAACATCTGCTTCAAGAATTTCTTCTCCTTTTTTAGTTTTTACGGTAGCCTTTACTCCATCTCCAGTGGTGTCAACACTTTCTACAGAAGAATTAGTCATTACTTTAATTCCAGCCTTTTTAAAGCTACGCTCGAATTGTTTGGACACTTCTTCATCCTCTAAAGGAACCAGAGTAGGTAAGAATTCTACAATAGTAACTTCTGTACCCATTGCATTATAGAAATGTGCAAACTCAACACCTATTGCTCCTGAACCAACAACAATCATTTTCTTTGGTTGAGAAGGAAGTGTCATGGCTTCTCTATAACCGATCACTTTTTTACCATCTTGTGGTAAATTAGGTAATTCTCTAGATCTAGCGCCTGTTGCAATAATAATGTGCTTAGCTTCAAAATCAGTAGCTTTTCCATCTTTATTAGTAACAGTAACCTTATTATTAGCTTTTAGTTTACCAAAACCGTCAATAACATCTATTTTGTTTTTCTTCATCAGGAATTGCACACCTTTGCTCATTCCTTCAGCAACACCGCGACTACGTTTTACAACGGCATCAAAATCTTTATCAAATTTTTCAATCGTAAGTCCATAATCAGAAGCATGCTTTAGATAATCAAATACCTGTGCACTTTTAAGTAATGCTTTTGTTGGAATACAACCCCAGTTTAAACAAACACCTCCTAGGCTTTCCTTTTCAATTATTGCAGTTTTAAAACCTAATTGCGAAGCCCTAATTGCGGTAACATAACCACCAGGACCACTCCCTAAAACGATGATATCATATGTGCTCATAAATGTCGAAATTTTTCAAGTCACGAATTTAAGGATAATTAAGCTAACCTAAAAAGGAATTAAGGTTTCCTTAGATAAGACTATTTCATCACGAGAATAAATAAAAAAACACTATCATATAGATAGTGTTAATTATATATTAAGTACATATTTGTTTAACAAATTAATTATCAAACAAATATTAATTAGCAGAAACTTTAATAATATCTGTTGTTTTTAAATTAAGTGATGACAAAAGACTTTCCATATCTTGTAATTCTAAATTTTTAGCTTGTCCAAAGGCACTTGGAACCACAACAATCCTAAAGACTTGTCCTGTAGCCAAATCAGCTGGTACCAAATTAGGGTTATTACTTTCTAAAAGAATATCTACATCTCTATTTGTAAAATTAAATCGGTAAAGCACCGTAGTATCAGCACCGTCATTTAAAAATATAGTTGCAGTAGGCAGAGGTTCCCATATATCTCTATTGTCATTTGTTACATCTTCTAATCTATATACAAGAACATTGTCTGCATCAAATATGGCTTGCGGAAATGTAAAACCAATACCAAACTCATTAGCATCATTAAATATTACATTATCTATTTCATAAACAGCTGCTAACTCTTCTGCACCATCTAACCCATCTAAACCATCTAGCCCGGGAGGTCCTTCTGGTCCTTCGCAAGAGGTTAAAATAATTGTTGAAACGAACAAAAGTGTGAAGATTTTTTTCATAATATAAGAATTGTTATTTGTATGTTACCTGTATCATCAATAAGTGTTCCAAAAATAATAATTAAGGTGTTTTAGGATTTATCAAAATCAACACTAACTGAGTTTACACAATATCTTTGACCGGTTTCTGTGGGTCCATCATTAAAAACATGACCTAGGTGGCTTCCACAATTGGCACATAATATTTCTGTACGAATCATTCCATGAGAAGTATCTCTAATATATTCTACACGTCCTTCAATAGATTTATCAAAGCTAGGCCAACCACAACCTGAATCAAATTTAGTAGCACTTTCGAATAAAGGAGTGTTACAGGCCATACAAGTATATGTACCTTCTTCAAAATGCATATTGTATTCTCCAGTAAAAGGTCTCTCTGTTCCTTTTTGTCTTAGTACTCTATATTGTTCTTCAGATAGCTGTTGTTTCCACTCAGCTTCAGTTTTTTGAATAGGATATTTATTCATCTTTTTATTTTTTTGGTTTAAAAACTAGAGCATCTCCATTAATACAATGTCTCATACCTGTGGTTTCTCGCGGCCCATCATTAAACACGTGTCCTAAATGACCACCACAGGTTCCACATAATAGTTCTGTACGGGCATAACCAATTTTATAGTCTGTGTCAGTTTCTATATTACCTTTCACGCCTCTATCAAAACTAGGCCAACCGGTACCACTATCAAATTTATGTTTACTTTCATATAAAGGAGTATTACACGCTGCACAATGAAAAGTGCCGGAAGCATACACCTTATTCAGAGGACTAGAAAAAGGTCTTTCTGTTCCAGCTTTTCTTAAGATATAATATTGTTCAGAAGTTAGTATTTCTTTCCATTCTTTATCTGTTTTAGAAACTGCATATACTTTTTTTTCTTTTACAGACTCTTTTTTTTGGGCATTCCCAGTACAACTTATTATCAGTACACTTAGGATCAAGAAAATATAATGTTTCATATGTTTAAATATTTAATTAATATCAAAGTATAGTCGTATAAATTAACAAAACATGACACTTATAGCTTTTATTCAGAAATAAACTTAATGATCTCAGAAATAACCTTATCATTACCTAGAATCTTTCTATGTCCTAAGTTTTCGGTAAGTAAAAGCTTCCCTTTTTCGAGTTTATCAACTATTTCATGAGCAGAACTATAGTGCACATCTACATCATTTTTATCATGAATAACTAAAGTAGGTATTTTTACACCAGCTGCAGAGACACTTCCGGAGTAATTATCTAAATCTTCCCCATATCTTTTATCAAAATACGTCTTAAGGTGCTGTGCTACTTTTTTGCTTAATCCTAGACTTTTTGCAAAATTTTTGGTAACGGCAGTTATACTATTTGCTGTACCAATGATAACTAATTTTTTTATGGAGAGCCCAAACTTTGTAGTTCTTAATAAAGCCATTCCGCCTAAAGAATGACCAATAGCAGCTTCAAATGGTCCATACTCTTTTTCTATATAATTAATAGTCTCCAGAAAATGTGGCATTATAGTACGTTTTCCCGGAGCTTTTCCGTGTGCTGGAGCATCAAAACTTACTGTACTATATCCATTTAATAATAGCTGATCTGCAATTTTAGAGAGTTGGGTTCCACTGCCGGACCATCCATGAGAGAGTAGTACTTTTTTGTCAGAGTCACCATATTGATATATAATAATATCTCGATTAACTTTATCTATAAATACCTTTTCTTTTTTACTATTATCGTACATTAATTTTTCTCGTTCTGGCATTTGATACCCAAAAGGAGTGAGAAAAATTCTTGCTGCAAACCTTGATGCTACAAAAGGGGAAAGCCAATTCAATAATTTCCCAGTGTATTGTATTGATTTAGGAACTAAAAGTGTTTGAATTGGTATTAGATCTTTATCATTTTTATTCATAAAGAACAATTTTTTTTAAGGTAAAATTAGTTGTTAATCGAGCTTTGGATCAAACAATTAAGAATAATTAACATTCATAATATGATAAAAGAAAAATATATTCTCATAATTCTTTCGTAGAACCTCGTAAAGTGCTTAATTTTGTGGCTTATTTTTAATAAGAGCTTCATGGGATTACCCCCCGCAGAGATACAGAAAAAAGAACAGAAAGTATTATATGATTACCAGCAACGGGATATCGACAAGATTTTTAGTCGTCTTGAAGAATTTCCGACACGGTATAATCTATTATATCAATTACCCACGGGAGGAGGAAAAACAGTAATCTTTTCTGATATTGTTAGACGCTATATAGAAAGTACAAAAAAGAAGGTAGTAGTTCTTACGCATCGAATTGAACTTTGTGCTCAGACTTCTAATATGCTAACTGAATTTCATGTAAAAAATAAGATCATCAATAGTTCTGTAAAGGAGATTGAAGATCAGGATGAATACATGTGTTTTGTAGCCATGGTAGAAACTCTTAATAATAGGCTAAATGATGATCAACTTGAGCTTCATAATGTTGGGATGGTGATTATTGATGAAGCGCATTATAACTCTTTTAGAAAATTATTTAAATTTTTTGAGAACTGTTTCATTTTAGGAGTTACTGCAACACCGCTCAGCTCCAACATGAAACTACCTATGAAGGATAATTATCGGGAATTGATTGTAGGTGATACTATTAATTCATTGATTGGTCAGGGATTTCTTGCCAAACCACTAACGTATACATATGATGTTGGTTTGGGGTCATTAAAAATAGGTATGAATGGTGATTATACTGTGAAATCATCAGAAGATTTATATACCAATATGATGATGCAGGATAAACTACTGCATGCTTATGAAGAAAGATGTAAGGGTAAGAAAACGTTGATATTTAATAACGGAATCAATACTTCGGTTTATGTATGTGATACTTTTGCCAGAGCCGGTTATCCTATTAGGCATCTCGATAATACGAATAGTAAACAGGAACGAGCAGATATTTTAGAGTGGTTTAAAAAAACAGATAACGCTATTCTAACCTCTGTAAGTATATTAACTACCGGGTTTGATGAGCCAACAGTAGAGAGTATTATTCTAAATAGAGCTACAAAATCACTTACTTTATATTTTCAGATGATTGGTAGGGGGTCCAGAATATTGCCTACTAAACCAGAGTTTTCTATTATAGATCTTGGTAATAATACAGCAAGATTTGGACTATGGAATTCTAATGTGGATTGGCAATCTATTTTTAGGTCACCAGATTTTTATTATGACAATTTGGTTGGAGATGAAGAGATAGAACGAAACTTTAAATATGTAATGCCAGAAGAGATCAGAAAAGAATTTCCGAACTCCAATGACATTGATTTTGATATAGAAGAAGAATATTCAAATACTAAAAAATATAATTTACGCAGTATGACTGTTCTTGAGAAATCTGTAGAGCAACATGCTAAGATGTGTATTGAGAATAGTGAGGACGTATTTGATGCTCGTATTCTAAGTAGATTGCTCAATGATGATATTCAATACAGAGTGCGTAGATATTCTTATTGTATTAGCAAAAGCACCAAAAACTATAGAGATTGGCTAGAAGAAGATTATAAACGAAAATTACGATCCAAAATCAATCAATTGTTTGTGGAGGATTAATAGTTTGTTTTTCTAAAGCCTTCTTAATAGCACTTTCTGCGTGAATTTTGGTGGTATCAAAAATTGGGACACTCACATCATCTGGTTTGATAAGTAAAGGTATTTCAGTACAACCGAGTATTATACCTTCTGCACCTTTTAGTTCTAAAGTATTGATAATTCTTAATAATTCTTTTTTAGAACTATCTTTAATTACCCCGAGCACTAATTCTTTATAAATTATTTGATGAATGATTTCTCTATCTTTTTCTTTTGGAATAATTGTTTTAATACCATATTGTAGCAAGGTGTTTTTATAGAAATCTCTTTCCATTGTAAATTTTGTACCTAGTAAAGCTACCTTTTTTAAACCATCAGTTTTTATTTGTTTTCCAGTGGCATCAGCAATATGTAAAAATGGAATGGAAGTGTTCTCAATAATTTCTTCACTACATAAATGCATTGTATTAGTGCATAGAATAATTAAATCAGCTCCCGCATTTTCTAATTGTTTTGCAGATTTAATCATTATTTTATTTAATCCATCCCAATCGTTATGACGTTGTAGTATTTCTATTTGTGCAAAATCTACTGAGTTTAGCAAAAGTTTTGCAGAATGAAAACCACCTAAAAGTTCCTTTACTTTTTTATTTAATAATTCATAATAAATAGCTGTTGATTCCCAACTCATTCCTCCAATTAGTCCTATAGTTTTCATAATAATATCATTTAAAAATTAAATTTGTATTTCACCAACTAGATATGGAACCGAATATCCACTCAGAAATACACGATCACCCTCTAGTTTACAATCTAATTCACCACCACGCTTAGATAATTGATAAGCTTTCAGGTTATTTTTATTCAACTTTTCTGCCCAAAACGGAACTAATGAAGCATGTGCTGACCCGGTAACCGGATCTTCAGGCTGAATTATACCATTAGCATCAAACACTCTAGAAACGAAATCCGAACTTTTTCCTTCTGCCGTGATAATAATACATAAATAAGGCAGGCTTTTTAACACTTCGATATCAGGGTCCTCTGCCAATATTTCTTCTTCAGAAGAAAGAGTTATAATTAAATCTCTTGCAGCAAATGCACCTGTGGGCTTAGCTTTTAGCGCTTTAAAGATTTCTTTCGGGATTTCAATTTCTTGTGGTGGTCTTGATGGAAAATCTAAAGTTATTGAGCCATTACTTTCTTTTTTAGCTTTTAGAATTCCGCTTTTAGAAGAAAATACAACTTCGCTAATTGATTGATCTATATAATTAAAAATCACATATGCTGAAGCCAACGTAGCGTGTCCGCACAGATCAATCTCTGCATGTGGCATAAACCATCTGATCTCGTAAGTATCGTCTTTTTTTACGAAGTAACCAGTTTCTGCAAGGTTATTTTCAATTGCTATGTTTTGTAAAGTTTCATCATCTAACCAATGTGGTAAATGACAGATTGCAGCAGGGTTTCCTCCAAACAATTTTTTGGTAAAAGCATCAATTTGATACATTTTAATTTTCATGAGTTCTAATATTTTTTAAAGATTTGACCTGTAATATTGCTGGTTAAAGCTTCCTTGTAGACTTTTATAGCTTCTTGTATATCTATAGGATAGTATCCGGCGAATTTCTGATTTTTAGGAAAGTCTCCCGCAATCGCTCCTGGTGCCACAACGTTAAGGCGTATTCCACGTTCTAATTCATTAGATGCTGCATTTACAAAACTATGAATAGCTCCGTTAACTAATGATAATGCTACAGCCTTGGGTTCATAATGCTCGGCTAAGATCCCTGTGGTAAGCGTTATAGAACCTTGGTTGTTTAAATGTTTTTTAGCAACGTTTACCAAGTTTACTTGCCCCATGAGTTTACTTTGTATACCAACATAGTAATCTTTTTCAGTTAGTTCTGATAATGGTTTCCAGGTAGCAGTTCCAGCTGCATTGATTACAGCGTCTAATTTTGGTAGTTTTTTGAATAAATTTTCGATAGAAGAGTTATCCGTAATATCAATAGGGTATGAGGTGCTTGTTCTATGTGCTCCATATACTTCAGGGTATTCCTTTTTTAGACTTTCATAGATTTTACCTCCAATAGTTCCAGTAGAACCGATTATTAATATTTTCATAATTATATATTTAATTTTATAAATATGTTATTGCAAATTTTTATAATTGATTATTTAATGTTTCCAAATATTGTTTTATTACTTCTTCATTTCTTTTAAAATAAGTCCATTTACCATGTCGCGTGGTGATTAATAACCCCGCTTTATGCATTCCTGATAGGTAATGAGAAATTGTAGGTTGAGATAAACCCGATTTATCTTTAATATGTTGACCACAAACCCCATCTCTAAAATGACCAAGTTCTTTATGAGGAGGAAAATTTCCTTCAGGGTCTTTAAGCCATTTCAATATATCCAAACGTGTTTGATTAGATAAAGCCTTGTTGATATCTAAAACTTTTTTGTAATTCATATTATCAAATATATATATTTAATTTTATAAATATGTTATGTTTAACTTTACTTTAGAATTTAATAAAAAAATCCTGTAACAAAATTCATATAAGTTCGTCTAGTAAGTATAAATAGTAAGAGAACTAGTAATTATTTGATAATAAGTAAATTATAAATGATGCGTAAAAGGCGTTTATCCTGATACTTCTCGCGAAAAATGCTTTTTTAAAACCGTATCATTTTTAAAGGAAAGAGTTAATTATAAAACTTTCTTTACTATACTATAAGTTAGAACGTTACATTAAGAGCGCTTATCCGGATACATCTTGGGATAAGTGCTTTTTTTATGCTGAAATATAAAAAATATTGTTATTCTTGCCAATAATGAATATTCTAGAAAATATACCTACAAAACGAATTGCAGTGAAGCTAAAACCATCTGCAGAAAAAATGGTGAAACGTGGTCATCCCTGGATATTTCAGGATAGTATTACTAAGCTTAATGTAGATGATGGCAATGCAGGAGACTTGGTAATTATTTATGATAATAAAAAAAATAATTTTCTTGCCTGTGGTTTGTATGATCCATATTCACCTATAAGAGTTAAACTTATTCAGTTTAAGAAATCTGCTCAAATCAATGATGCATGGTTTGTTTCTAAAATATCCGAAGCCTACGAAATACGAAAATCACTTCTGGAAACAGATACCAATAGTTATCGATTGATATATGGAGAGAATGATAATCTACCTGGTTTAATTGCCGATGTATATGATCATGTTTTAGTTGTAAAACTGTACTCGCATATTTGGTTTCCGTATTTAAACTGGATTATTTCTATCTTAATTGAGATTTCCGGATGTAAAACTGTGGTGTTAAGATTAAGTCGATTACTACAGACTAAAGGAGAAACTTTTGGACTACATGATGGACAAGTAATTTTTGGTACATTGGATAGTGAGGTAGTTATTTTTAGAGAGTATAGTGTATTATTTTCTGCTAATGTCATTAAAGGACATAAAACCGGATACTTTTTGGATCATCGGCATAATCGAAAAAGAGTAGGGGAGTTGGCTAAAGGAAAGACTGTTCTAGACGTATTCTCGTACGCGGGAGGGTTTTCTGTTCATGCTTTAAAAGGTGGGGCAAAAGATGTAATAAGCTTAGATATTAGTAGACAAGCTTTAGAAATGGCACAGAATAATGCTTCATTGAATAATGTTAAAGGAAATCATAGTATTATGGTTGCTGATGCTTTTGAAGGATTACAAAGCTTAATTAATCAAAAAAAACAGTTTGATATTGTGGTTATTGACCCACCATCATTTGCTAAACGTGAAAGTGAAATTCTAAAAGCAAAGAATAGTTATGCAAGATTAGCAAGATTAGGAGTCCAATTAGTTGTGCCTAATGGGATTTTAATACTAGCTTCTTGTTCGTCAAGGGTAATTGCAGAAGAATTCTTCGAAATTTCTGAAGAAAACATTCTGGCTTCAGGAAGGTATTTCAGTATTCTGGAAAAAACCAAACATGATATTGATCATCCAATCACTTTTCCTGAGGGAGCATATCTAAAATGTGGTTATTATAAAATAAAATAGGCTATTTGTGGTACGCCACAAATAGCCTATTTATCCTAATACTTTTTTCTTAGTTAGAAGAAAGCATTGCAAAGAACTTGTCTAAATTTGGTAACAAAACAATTCTAGTACGTCTGTTTGTTGCCATATTTTCTTCAGTATCATTAGAAACCAAAGGTTTGTGACTACTTCTTCCTGAAGCTATTAGTTTAGCAGGATCAACGCTATATTTCTTTTCAAGCTTTCTCACGATCGATGTAGCTCTTTTAACACTTAAATCCCAGTTATCTTCTAATACCGGAGTGCTGATTGTTCGAGGATCTGTATGTCCTTCTACCATTACTTCGATACTTTCTTCAGAGTTAATTACATCTGCTAATTTTTGTAGCACATTATTAGCTTTATCACTAACTCTATAACTTCCTGTTTTAAACAACATCTTATCAGAAATAGAGATCATCACTACTGTATTCTCAATATCTATAGAGATGTCTTCATCTTCCTTAAGATTGTCGTCCAAAGAACTCTTAAGGTTATGAGATACTGCTAGATTCATAGAATCTTTTAATGTTCTAGCTCCCTGAAGTTTTTCAGCATCTACATTGGCTAATGTAGCTCTCATTTTTTCTTTAGTATTGTTAGAGATCACTGCCAGATCATCTACCATTACCATTTTTTCGTTGTTAGACTCTGTCAAAGAATTGATTTTAGAGTTGTAATCAGCTACTCTTGCTTCAATTTTAGCAAATTTAGATTCTAACTCTTCTTTTTCTACTGTAGTTCTTTGTAAATTACTTTGTGTATCCTGCAGCTGCTGTTCTAAAGCAACATACTTTTTCTTAGATACGCAGGAAGTCATTACTAGAGCCCCTAATACAATTAATACGAATGATTTTTTCATGGTTATTTAATTAATCTTGTTATTCGGTATGTTTAACTAAGAGATGTTTCATTTATTGCCAAGTGACCTACTAATTTTTTCACATCAAATTCTTAAAAATTGTTAATAAATTTCTCTATTAAAAGTATCCCGTAAGCATAGTGTGGAAAAACTGCATCCTTAAATATACGTAATTATTTGATTTTTAATGAAGTAAATAATATGTCGTGTTTTTTATTCTAAAATAATAGCTTGTTTATTGTAACAAGTTGTTATTTTTGTCGTCATAGTTATAGAAAAATTGTATCAAGCCCAAACTCTACTCTAATTTTTTAAAATGTACATTATTAATGTTGTTATTTCATAAAAGGCTTGTGTTTTTTTGTTTACTTAATTATGTAGCTTGTTTAAGTATATTTTCACAAGAAAGCCAGGCAATTGAGTATAAAAGTTTAGTACTGGACGGAGAGATCATGTATCTTCCGATCTATCAAGAAAATCATATTAGTACTTTGGTCGATTCTTTTTCTATAGTTTCTTTAGAAAATAAAGTCAACGAATATGTTATAAAATGGGATAATCAAAAATTTAATCCATTTAGAGGAGAAAGCCCTGCCACTCCTTTTCAATTAATATTTAGCGAAACGGAATTTGCATCACCAGTAGATCGAAAAATGGTCGTTACGTCTCGTTATGGTTGGAGAAGAGGCAGGCCTCATCAGGGTATTGATATTGATCTTCAGATAGGTGATAATGTGAAATCTATTCTTGACGGAAAAATCAGATATGTAGGATATCATGGAGGTCACGGAAAAACGATCATAGTAAGACATAATAACGGGTTAGAGAGCGTATATGCTCATCTGTCAAAATATCTGGTTAAAGAAAATGATCAAGTTAAAGCAGGAGACCCTATAGGCATAGGAGGTGTAACCGGAAATGCGAGAGGCAGTCATTTACATTTAGAAATTAGATATCACGGAAAAAGCATACATCCTGAATATCTATTTGATTTCACACCAGAAACTAAAATACGCTCTGATTCATTATACGTTACTAGAAAATGGATAAATCCCAGATATCATAGATCTACGAGGAAAAGTAAGATTATTGTTTTCAAAACCATAGAGGAAGCGCAAAAATATAAAGAAGAATTAAAGAAAATCTATACCGTTAGAAAGGGTGATACTCTTCATCGTATTGCTAATAAACACGGATTAGCAGTTGCTGAAATCTGTAAAATAAATTCTATTAAGTATAATTCTGTTCTAAAAGTTGGTCAACAAATTATATTGGGAAACTAAAAATCTGAGAACTTAATTTTTTGCAGGCTCTCCTAAATGTTTTTTTATCATTTCTAATAATAAATTCTTTTCATAAGGCTTTAGTATATAGTCGTTTAAGCCTGCTTGCATCATCTGTCTGTTTAACTGAGTAACGTCTACTGCTGTCAATGCTATGATAGGGGTTTTTACATCAAACTCTCGAATTCTTTTAGTAGTTCCGATCCCATTAAGTTTTGGCATATTTATATCCATAAGAATAATATCGTATCTATTATCCCTGGCCATAGTAATAGCATCAAAACCATTATCAACGGTAGAACAATTAAAGTTTTCTTTGGATAACATTTTGTCTGCCACCAAAAGATTTAGTTTATTATCATCTACAATTAATATTTTATTTTTTGCATCCTTAGCAGTAATTTCATTCGGACTATCTTTTTGACCTTCAAAATCAACTACAAATGCATATTCTGATCCAGCTTGAGCATTATTACTTTTCATAATTTCGCCACCAAGAGCCTCAGCCAGTCTGTTTACAATAGTAGAGTTAAGACCAGTACCTAAGTATGATTTTTTAGCTTTGCGAACGTTCATGAATTCTCTATATATCGATCTTTCATCTTCTTTAGAAACTTCATTACCATCATGTTTTACCTTAAAAGATATATTATTAATGTTTTCTTTCTTCTTTATGAGATTAACCGAGAAATAAATATTTCCATTTTTGGTGAACTTTAATGCATTACTAATAAAATTAATTAATATTTGAGATAAAATTGCTGGATTGCCATATAATAGAGGGTCTATTTCAGAATCAAATTCAAAATGTAATGTATTATCACTATTTTCAGTTGCATAACTGAACGAGTTGATAAGGTTATCAGTAAGCTCTCTTAAATTGAATGAAGTTTTATGAGCTTCGATCTCTTTTTGGTCTATATGGTTGATCTGTAGTACATTATTGATTAAAGATAATAGATGGTCGCTAGTAAACTTTAATGACTTTAGATTTTTATTATCTTTTAAGTTTGGATGCTCATCGGTTAATAAATTGGTAAGACCCATTATACCATAAAGCGGTGTTCTTAATTCCTGACTAAGTGAGGTAATAAAATCTTGCTGAAATTGGTACTCCTTTTCAGTATTTTGTTGAATAGATTCTAATTCTTTGGTTTTGGATTTTAGTTTTGATTTTATTCCACGACAACGTATCCATAAAAACAAAGCAATAGCAAAAAGAAAACCACATAATATATAATATATCATAGCTACTTTTTTAGGCAAAGTAAGAAAGATAAGCTTTATCTAACAAGCTTATTTAATAATTTCTTAACGCGAATTCAATATTTAATACATAAATCTTATTATTAACGTAAAAAATGAAATTAACTTGTGCTTAGATCTCACTAAAATCAGATGTTTTATCAAAGTTTGTAGCTTAATTGTAATTATTGTTAATTCATTACGTCTTTATTAATAGAATGATGGTTGATCTTTAAGATTTTTTGGGTATTTAACACCACGAATTTTATAGATTAGCTATCTTTATGCTTTATAATTTGACTAAGCCTCAAGGTTATGAAACCTATATTAGTAGTATTCATATTATTTTTTTCCGGCAGTATGCTCCAAGCCCAGGTAGAAAATTCTACCTCTCTGAGAATTGATGCAAAAAATAATGAGGAAACCAATAAATTTAGTTTATCAAAAGGACTCAATACTTCTAATTCAGAAAAAGATCTCAATTTATTTACTTCTTTACGAGATTCATTAGGTTTTAATCGTACCCAGAGACCTTTTAGTATGAATGAAGATAATGGTCTTTTAGATCCAGAAGCAGAAGCAACACCAAGATGGTTTAAAAAAGATGCTGATATAGCTGGAAAAGGTGAAATGGATCAATATTTTGGTGATTTTAAAAGCAATAGTCAATTTATTCACCTGGTTTATAGGGATCATGGGCAACAAGATGGTGATGTAGTACGTATTTTTATTAATGGTGATATCATCAAGTCTGGTGCTTTTTTAACCAATGCTCATCAACGAATTAAAATTAATATGGTTAAAGGGTTAAACAAAATTGACATTTTAGCCCTAAATGAAGGTGAAAGTTCTCCAAACACCGCAGAGTTTCATTTGTATGATGATCAGGGTATTATGATTACAGCCAATCAGTGGAATCTCCTAACAGGCGGAAAAGCCAGTATGATTGTTCGAAAGGACTAATCAGCTACACTCTTTTATTTTACTTTTAAATAAGTTTTCTTTTTTTTAAGAAATCTGTGATTTTTATTAATTATTCTATACTAATAGGTAAAACAAATACTTGATGAGTAAAGAATCCGTATTTACCCAAATCATAAAAGATAACGAAGGTGTTATTTTCAAAATTACCACGGTATATACAGATAACCGGGAAGATCAAAAAGATTTATATCAAGAAATCGTATATCAGTTATGGAAGGCTTTTGACAGATTCAGAGGTGACTCCAAAATAAGTACGTGGATGTATAGAGTAGCATTAAATACAGCAATCACTAGATTGAAAAAAGAAAAGCGAAAAGGGAATCAAGTAGGTATTGATAAAGTAATTATGAAGCAGACAGAATACTACGATACAGAGTTTGAAGAGAAATTAAAAATACTCTATAGTCATATCCAAGGACTTAATGAACTAGAAAAAGGATTGATGTTGTTACTTCTAGAAGGGAAAAAGTATGAAGAAATAGCTTCGATCACTGGATTATCAGCTAGTAATGTAGGAACCAAAATATCACGGATCAAAAGTAAATTGAAGTCACAAATCGTTAAAAACTAAATTATGGAATTGGAAGAAATGCAAGCAGTTTGGGCGGATCTAAGTAGTCAGCTAGAAAAACAAAAAAAGTTAACAGATAAAATGATAATTATGATGACACAAGAAAAGTATAAAAAAAAGTGGAATAGAATTGCGTATCCAGAAATATTAGGAACTATTATTTGTTATGGAGTTGCCATATTGATTTTAATAAACATAGGTAAATTAGATAATTGGTATACATTACTATCCGGGTTAATATCAGTTGTTGTTTTATTAATATTACCAGTTTTATCATTGAGATCAATTTTTAGAATGCGTAAATTGAATATAGCAGAGAATGATTATAAGGATACTTTAATGCAATATGCTAAAGGTAAAAAAAGATTTCAGTCATCAATGAAACTGGGATATTATTTGGGTTTTATTTTAATGTTTGCCATTATGCCCGTAACTACTAAACTACTTAACAATAAGGACTTGTTTACAGAGACCACAAAAATATGGCCTTTTCTGATTTCTATACCTTTAGCCGTTGTATTTATGATATTTTTCTCTAAATGGGTGTATAAATCCTATAACAGAAATATAATTGAAGCCGAAAACTTGATTAAAGATTTAGAAGAGTAAAAAACACATCAATCAAAAAACGAATCCCTTAATCTATTTTTTAGGATTAAGGGGTTTCTGTTGAAGGTCAATATATTAAACTGTGTTATTTGTAAATAAAGAGTTTTGATTCATTATGTGAAGTTAAAATCATAAACTATTGTTATCGAAATCATAAAAATATTTTTTGTATCAGGTTTTTATTTAGTTTCGCGGTCGGATAAATTGTATTAGGGTAATTTCCCCTTGAATTAGAATTACCCTTATGCTAAATAGAATTTAGGAATGCCCAACCCTATTAATGAAGAGGATGTAGTAAAGGTGTATAATCTAGAAATGGGAAAAGTAATTTTCCATAAAGATTATATGATTATTGAAGTAGCAGAAGGATTTTGTTTTAGTCATGAAAAAGCAAAAGAACTCTCCGTGTTTACAAATTTACACTTTGGGGATCGTTCTTTTGGGTATATATCGCACAGAGTAAATTCATATTCTGTTAAGCCTATAGATTATAGAAAAATTAAAGATGTTTTTCCTAATATGGAAGCATTTGCAGTAGTAACTTATAATGAACTTCAAAAAGAAAGTGTTAAGATAGAAAACATATTTTTTTATGAAGATATTAAAATGTTTGATCAACTAGATGATGCCGTAAACTGGGTAAAAAAACGATTAAGATAAATACGGAATTTTAATTTATGCTTGACTATCTAGATAATTACCTAAGTTACCCAAAGCATCACCCCAGAACTGTTCATAAAATTTAAGCCATTGATTAACTTCTTGTAATGGTTTTGCATTAGCATAACAGAAACGTTCTCTTCCTTTAGTATCAATTTTTACCAAACCAGCATCTTCTAGAGTTTTAAGGTGTTTTGTAACCCCTTGACGACTAATATCGAATTGATTGGATATTTGTGTAATAGGTAGGGCAGTAGCTGCAACCACCAAAGCGTGAAAGATCTCACGCCTTGTTGGATCAGCAATTGCTTTTAAAATTTTGGTGATTTTATCCTGCATGAACTTCTAGAGTTAAATATTGGCTAAGTTCCGAAATACAATTGTCCCAACCACCATTAAAGCTATTAAACATATTAACTGCGGTTTCACCTGGATAATTGGATATACCTGAATGTTCTAAATAAAGTTTTGTACCCTCCTTGGTTTCTTCTAACTCCCAAGTTACTGTGGTTTCGGTATCTGTATCGGCAACAACCCAAGTGTAAACCAGAGTGTATGGGTCAGCTTTTTTTACTTCTCCTTTAATTTGTGTACAATTTTGTTCCTTAGGAGCAGTAAAAGTATATTGATATCCTGGTTGTGCTTTAAAATCTGCCGGAATAAACCAAGTTGATATTTCTTCTTGTTTGGTGATTGCATTCCATACTTTATCAATAGAATGTTTGAATACGTGTTCTTTAGTGATTACATCTTTCATTGGTGTTTATTTTATGATTAATATGCAACTATATGGTTGCAAATATATAAAACAATACAAAATACGCAACTTTTTAGTTGCGTATTAATAAGTATTTAACTTTTGATAAATAGGTGAGTAGTCTATTTATGTATTGCTAAAGCTCGTATTTTTATTTTCACTTCATTGCCAATAAAAAAAGATCCGTTATCCATTTTACGATTAAATTGTATACCATAATCAAATCTATTGATTACCAGATCCGCTTTGATGCCAATCGAAGTTACTTTGGTAGGATCTTTAAGCGGGCCCATAAGCTGGATAGGGAATTCGATACTTTTAGTTATTCCACAAATAGTCAGGTTTCCTTTCATAACATAGGAATTATCCACATTTTTAATCACCGAAGTTGAAGAAAACTTAATTTCAGGATGCGCTTCTGTGTTAAGCCACATCTCTCCTTTAAGATGACCATCTCTGGTTTCATTATTTGTATCTAAACTTTTCGTGTTAATACTTACCTGAACCTGTAATGTTGTGAAATCTTCACCTTCAATAGAAATGTTTCCGGAAAATTCATTGAACCTGCCCGACACTTCTCCTACCATAAAACGTTCTACGTCAAACCCAATATAGGTATGCCCTTTATCCAGGGTATATTTGGTTGGATTGTTATTAAAACCGGAGAAGATGAATGTAATACATAAAATTAATGGAATAATAAATTTAGCTTTCATTGTTTTATAATTTAGATTAAAACTCAATGATAGCTTGTTATCTAATTAATTTCGACAATAGTTATAAAGATTGCCAGATTTTAATGGTTTTTAGGCTGAAACATTTCCTTTTCGAAAAGTAGATGGGGTTTTACCTTCGAATTTTTTAAAAGCATTTACAAATGAAGTTTTATTATTAAAACCGGAATCAAAAGCAACTTGAAGTAGTGTTAAGTGAGGTTTGGAAACAATTAGACTTTTTGCTTCCTGCACTCTGTACTGATTTACAAAATCAAAAAATGTCAGGTTTAGATTTTCATTAATCACCTGGGATAAATGATGACTACTAATATTTACTTGGTTTGCTAACTCTTTTATTCTCAGGTCATTCTTTAGATATGGTTTTTGTCGTATCATAAAGTCTCTAAGTAAGGAAGTGTATAACGCTTTATCTTTAGACTTTAAAGAAGATGTGGTGTATTTGGTGTTTTTAAAGTTTACAGATAACCATTCTATTCCAGACAATTTATAACCAATGGAATAAATAAATATTCCCATCGGTAATACATAAATATAATCCAAATACCTTCTATATAAATCCGAAACAAAAAGTAAATATAGATAGACAGATGCCAGGATCAGTACTAAAATTAACAAAACATTGAATACCCTCAACCAGATTATATTATTAGCAGCTGAATGTTCTGACTTTAATTGATCTGTATATGTTTTAATGGTTTTTAGATTAGCTACTAAATAGAGAGCGAAGTGAATAAATTGACAGAAGAAAATAAACGAATATAGATACTCAAAAGAAGTAACCGTTTTTTTTCTATGATCAAAAACTGCCAACATTCCATAGGTAATTTGTCTTACACTTAGAGAATCATTACTAACCAATGGAACTATTATAACAAAAACCAGAAAAGGAGTAAAGTGGATTAATTGTATTAGTGAAAATCGCCAGGATGAATCCGTAATTGATTTAAAGTAAAAAAAGGTTAATGGTCCCAATAAAAACCATGAACCATACCGAGTTCCATAAAATATATCCAGACCTGCATCATAGGTATTTCTGATGGATAAGAATTCTGATAAAAACCAGATAAATACTAAAATTATACATGATAAATAAGTATTACTTTTTACAGACCTCTTTTTTTTTGAAATAAATAATACTGATAGAACAAAAATACCCTGAACTATAATTATAAATATAAATAAGGACCAAAAGTCTAGTTTCATGAAATATAAGTGAGTTTCAAAAATATGAATTCTAAGTTGATAATATTAGTGTAATCTAATCTGAGAAGATGTATATCTAAAAAAATACAATACATTTTGCCAGATCTTTATAGGTTTTTATATATCAACCTGAATAAGCTTTTTCACCTCTCCGATTTGCATGGCACCCAGGTATACATTTCCAATTCTTACTCGTACTAATCTTAAAGTGGGAAAACCTACGGCAGAAGTCATTTTTCTTACTTGTCTAAATTTACCTTCATTTAGAGTAATAGATACCCAACTTGTAGGGCCGTGTCTATCATCTCTAATTTTCTTATTCCTTTTAGGAAAATTAGGGGTTTGCTTTAATTTAAAAGCCTTACACGGTTTTGTAATATATTTTTTACCATTAAAACCAATTTCTACACCTTCTGTTATTTTCTGAATAGCTTCTATAGAAATATCCCCATCTAATTGAGCATAATACTCTTTTTCAATATTTCCGCTACAAATATCATTACTTAATTTTCCATCTGTTGTTAATAACAACAACCCCTCTGATTTCTCATCAAGTCTACCAATAGCCATAATTCCTTCCGGAAATTCTCCTAATTCGCCAAGCAGTTTTTTAGAATTCTGCTTCTGACCATTATTAACAAACTGACTAAGATAACCATAGGGTTTGTATATCATGAAATGAGTATGTTGATGCTTTATATTGCAGTTTTTCATAAAATCAAATTCTTCCAAATAAATAGAACAAATGTATAGAATCGAGGTTTATTACGATTTAATGAGGGTATTATTTTGGTTTTTGAATAAAATATAAATGAAATTATAAATTTTGATGTAAATTATGAATACTCATATTTTATATGTATTATGCTCCAAGTTATTGTTCAATGCTGAGTGCATCGTTCGGTTAATCAATCTGAAAAGATAAAATTCGCCAATTATTCTATTAGTGTTCCAATGACTATTTATAACTTATCTTAATATATTTTGTACCTATTAAGATCCTAAACATTAGTAAAACGAATGGCGAAATCACAGCAGACTTTTAGTAAAATTGAAAAAGAAAAGAAGAAATTAAAGAAAAGAGAAGAAAAACAAAAAAAGAAGGAAGCACGCAAAGCAAATTCAAAAAAAGGTAGCGGGTTTGATAATATGATAGCTTATGTTGATGAAAATGGGCATCTTACGGATACTCCTCCAGATCCATCAAAAAAGAAAAAAGTCAAGGCAGAGCATATTGAAATAGGAATTCCTAAAAGAGAAGAGATAGAGGTTGATCCTATTCGAAAAGGGAAAGTAGCCTTTTTTAATGATTCTAAAGGCTATGGTTTTATAAATGAACAAGACACTCAAGAGAAGTTTTTTGTTCATGTAAACGGCCTTATGCAAGAAGTTGTAGAAGGAGATAAAGTTACTTTTGAATTAGAAAAAGGTTTAAAAGGCATGAATGCTGTTCGTGTTAAAAAGGTCTAGTTTCTTGTAATAAGAAAAGATAAAAACAAAAAAGGTTTGGTAAATTACCAAACCTTTTTCGTTTCAATAGTTTTAAATACTAAATCATTGTTTTAAAGACTTTGTTTTTACAATTTCCTGCACTTGCTGTTGAACTTTATTTTTGTCCCCAACAATTACTAAGGTCATTTTCTCTGGGTTGATATACTTTTTAGTCATTTCCTGAACCTGTTCAGGAGTAACTGCATGAATGTTCTTCACTCGATTTACTAGGTACGAATCATCTAATTCATGCATATCCAGGAATTCTAATTGATTGATTATTCCACCAGGAGTAGAATTACGTAATACGAAAATTCCGGATTCATAATTTTTGATTCCATCTAATTCTTCTTTAGAAGGAGCCTCATTTTGAAGTCTTCTAATTTCTTTATTAATCTCATCTAGAGAGGCTCCTGTATGTTCTGTAGTTACATCAGCAACTTCAAACCATAGGCTAGACTTATAATTATTGTTTAGGGTACTTCTTGGAGAATAAGTATATCCTTTATCTTCACGGATATTACTTGTAATTCTAGAACCAAAGGACCCACCAAGTAGTGAGTTAGTTATACTTAATGCAATGTGATCTTCACTAGAAGGATCAGCAACCGGTAATCCGTAATAAATTGTAGATTGTGGAGCTTCTGGTCGATCAATAATTTTAGCGATTACTTCAGTATTCTCCTGTGCAGTTGGATAGTTCGGTTCTGGACCACTAACCATATCAGAAAAAGAAGTCTTAACTGTCTCTATTACTCTATCTTTATCAAATTTACCGGCCACATATACTGTAGTTCGTTTAGCGCCAATATTTTCTGCATAAAACTTTTTTACATCCTCGATAGTAAAGGAATTCAATATCTCTTCTGTGGGATATATATTTCCATAAGGATGATTAGGATAAAGGTTTGCAAAAAACTCTTTAGATGCTTGTGCTTGTGGCCTTGATAATTGAACTGTAAGATTACGCTTCATATTATTTTTTAGACGATCTAGTTCAGAAGCTGGCCAGGCCGGATTTTTGACTACATCAGAAATTAATGCTAAAGCATCTGGAGTGAACTCATATAAAACCGAACAGTTCAAACTAGTATGATGTGGACTAACTCCTATATTCAGGTTTCCACCCATACCTGCCATTTTATCGGCAATTTGTTTTGCATTTAGTGTAGTACTACCTTCCTCCAATAAATCAGCCATCAGATCCGATAACCATATTTCATTCTCTTTTTCATGAATGTTTCCGGTTTCTATACTTACTCTGATAGTAGATTTTGGTATAGATCCATAAGGAATCATTACTAAAGTTAATCCATTATCTAACTTAACAACATCTTTTTTGGGTAATGTAAAACCTTTTGGGTTGGAACCTTCTGGCGGCGTTTCTTTTTCTTGTGATGTAACAAGGGTAGTTGTTAAAAACAACAAGGTTATAATAAATATGTTCTTTTTCATGGCTGTGTGTTTTCAGTTTTAGCTAATAGAGGGTTAACGGTTAGAATTGTTCTATTTGTTGATCTCAGATACTCTTTCACCGTTTTATTAATTAACTCAGGTGTAACTTTTTTGAACTCATCTTCAATAGAATTAATTCTTTCAGGATTGTCATCAAATAATGCAAAACTGCATAATAAATCTGCTCTTCCTAAACCAAAAGTACCACCAAGGTCATCATATAAACTCGAACGTATTTTTACAATAGCATTATCGATCATTTCTTGAGATACTCCATTACCAATTTCTGTCATTACTTCTTCAATCGCAGCAAGTACATCATCTCTGGATGTTTCATTATCATAGGTGAAATTATACATCCAAAGCATGGGGCCTTTGTAATTAAACATATTTCCAAGATAATTGATACCTCCACCAACTCCTGAGGTGTATCCTTTTTCTTTTTCTAATTTTTGCGTAAGTAAAGAATTATCTCCTTGCACTAATATCTGGTCTAATAATCCCATTGCATAATATTCTGGTGTACTACGCTCTGGCATATGATATGCTATGGCGATAGCGGGCTTGTTTGCTAGGGCATCGTCCTTTACAAATTCTTTTTGTTCTTCTTGTTTAGGCTCAGAAATATCCGGAGTTTCTGGTAATTCTGAAGCAGGAATACTTGCAAAATACTTTTCAATCCAGGCTTTGGTTTCAGCCATATCAAAATCTCCAACAATAGAGATGGCAGCATTATTTGGAGCATAGAAAGTTTTAAAAAAATTATCTACATCCTCAAGGTTAGCAGCATCAAGATCTTTTAAATCACCATAAAAATTATGTGCATTATACCAATTCGTATTAGCATACTGTGGCATATCCAACCAAGGGAATCCCCCATAAGGTTGATTTAGTACATTAACTTTTACTTCATTTTTTACTACACCTTGTTGGTTGGTAAGATTATCCTGTGTGATAGCTAGTCCTTTCATTCGATCAGCCTCTGCCCATAACATAGTTTCTAATTTATGTGCAGGTACAATCTCAAAATAATTAGTAAAGTCAAAACGGGTAGAACCGTTTAATACACCACCGTTTTTTTGAACAAGTTGAATAAATTCCATTTTTCCAAGATTTTGAGACCCCTGGAACATCATGTGTTCAAAAAGATGTGCAAACCCGGTACGATCTTTTGGCTCATTTCTGAAACCAATGTTGTAATAAACTGCAACAATAGCAGTAGGAGAGGTCTTGTCTTGCGAAAGAATTACTTTTAGTCCGTTATCTAGTTTGTAATACTCTACAGGAACTTTAAAAGCTGTAACTTCTGTTGTGGTTTCATCAGTTACAGGATCGCCTTTGTCTTTTTTACAGCTCATAATCATGGTGCTGACACAAAGAAATAAGGCTAATTTTAATGTAAGCTTCATTTTTTGATATATTAAGATGAATAATTATTTGTTTACAATTGGACTATTATAAATGGTTTTCGTTACAAATTATTTCATTTTTGGGTACCAATCCAATTGTATTACTTCTATCGACTTATCTCCGGTATTTACAATTTCTTTGAATTTCCTTACGTCACTTAGCCCTTCGGTTCCTCTGTAATGATAGGGATATACACTTTTTGGTTTAAATTCTAGAACTGCATCTGCAGCACTTTCTACAGTCATTGTATACGGAAGATTCATACAAACAAAAGCTCGATCTATATTTTTAAGAGCTCTCATCTCCGGAATATCTTCTGTATCACCAGAAAAATACAAACGCTCACCTGCAATTGTAATGACATAACCATTTCCTCTTCCTTTATCATGAAATTTTAAAGCTTCTTCCCTTAAATTATACATCGGGATTGCTTCTATAGTGACACCCTTTATTTCTTTAGTTTCCCCATTATTAATAATAACAAGTTGTTCTGTATATTTTGCAGGTAGTTTTTCTGCTACAGCAGCTGGAACAATAACTTTTGCTTTAGCTAAATCCAAGCTATCCAAAGTGTCAGTATTCATATGATCCCCATGTATATCTGTAATGAGAATCATATCAGCTTTATTCATCTTTGTATAGGGTTTAGCTCCTCCGGTTGGATCAATATAGATAGACACTCCTTCAGCCTCTATAATAGTCGAAGCGTGTTCAATTGGGATGATTTTAATAGTTTCCGGAAATTTTTCATTGATTTTAGATTCAATAGTTTCAGAAGTCAATTTTTCAGAGGAATTATCTTCTTTTTGAGTGTTTTTACAGCTAATGAACAGTAGACAAAGAGTTATAAATAATAAGTTGTAAAGTTTCATTTTAATGAGTTTTAGTAAAGTAGTTACATTTTCAATTTAAAAAATGAACCTTAGCCTTAAAAACTTTTAATGTAAGATTAACTAAGTGGGACTCTATTTTGAAGAGTCTGTTAAGTCGAAAACAAAATAGTTAGTCAGAACTTATCACAGACGAGATTAGCGCTATAAAAAGTCATCTATTGATTCCACCAAAGCTTAATAGCCATCGCAATTACCATAACAATTAGAAAAAATTTGACTAATCCATCACCTTTTTTAACAGACCATCGACTGGCAATCCATCCTCCTGAAGCGTTACCCGCAGCTAATACTAAACCATATAGATAGTCAATTTGTTGGTTGTAAATAAATATAGCTAAAGCTCCAATAGTATATATAAAAACGACTAACACTTTTACAGCATTGGATTTGACCAATCCTATATAATTAATTGAAGTCAATGCAAGCAAGATAAATATTCCAACACCAGCTTGGATAAAACCGCCATAGATTCCTATAAAGAAAAAAGCTAATATGGATAGCCATAAATATTTACCTTTTGTACGTTCAATTACATTCTCTAAATTTACTTTAGGTTTAAAAACCATAAAAAATATAACTGTAACCATTACAACAGCAAGAATCTTATTAAATATCTCATCATTAATATCTACAGCAATTTGTGCCCCGATAATGGAACCTATTAAGGCTGAAATCCCAAGATAAACACTAAAAACAGAAGGTTTTATGCCTTTACTCCTAAAACCAGCTACAGAGGTAATGGATTGAATAAAAATTCCAATTCTATTGGTTCCATTTGCTACAGCAGGAGGTAATCCCATAAAAATGAGCATTGGTAATGTTAGTAAAGAACCCCCGCCAGCTAGAGTGTTAACTACTCCAGCTATAAAACCAACAGTTGCGAGTAATAGTAGAAGTAATGTTTCGTTCATAGACCTCCAAAAATAAGTAAAAAGTTCACTTCGATAAAAAACGTTTGGTATAAACAATCAAACTATTGTAGATTTACAGTATCAACCAAAAAATAATTCCTGTTAAAACTTTACATAAAATAGTTCCTGTATTACAAGTCCTGAAAGGTTATACATCATTGACATTAAGATCTGATGCAATTGCTGGTGTAACGGTAGGGGTGGTGTTGATTCCGCAAGCAATGGCATATGCATTACTGATGGGAACTCCAGCTATTTATGGTTTATATGCATGTCTAATACCATTAATCCTGTATACTGTATTTGGTACTTCTAGGCAACTTAGCATCGGCCCAGTTGCAGTAACTGCTATATTAGTTATGAGTGGAGTTAGTCAACTTGCAACACCGTTTACTGAAGAGTTTACTTCTTTAGTATTGTTTTCAGGACTTTTGATTGGTTTATTACAGATAGTAATGAGCGTATTAAGAATGGGGTTTTTAGTAAATCTAATCTCTCAGCCTGTAATTTCTGGTTTTATTTCTGCTGCGGCCATCATTATTATTGTTTCTCAGTTCGAAGAAGCATTAGGTTTTAAAATTCCAGATTATAACCATACCTATCAAACGTTTTGGTATGCTGTAACACATATTACAGAAATACATTGGGTGACTTTTGTTATGTGTTCACTTTCCATTATCACCATGATATTATTTAAAAAATGGAAACGTTCCTTTCCCGGGGCACTTTTTATATTAGTAATCACTACTTTAATTACTTACTTCTTTGGTCTTGATAATCAAGGCGTTGCAGTAATCAAAGAAGTGCCAAAAGGATTACCTTCTTTTATTGTTCCTGAGATGAATTATAACACAATGATCGCACTAATACCTTCGGTATTGACAGTTACTTTTATCGGATATGTGGGGAGTATAGGAATAGCTAAATCTCTGGAAATGAAAAATAGAGATCATATTGTAAGACCTAATCAAGAGTTATTTGCTTTAGGAATTGCAAAAGTTGTTGGTGCTTTTTTTCAAGCAATACCAACTTCTGGGAGTTATAGCCGTTCAGCAATTAATGATGATGCAGGAGGTAAGACTTCAATGTCTACAGTAATAGCAGCTATTATGGTAGTTGTTTCATTATTATTTTTTACTTCTCTATTTTACTATGTGCCAAAAGCAGTACTTGCTGCCATTATACTGATTTCAGTATTTGGGTTGATTAATATTAGTGAAGCCAAATATCTACTAACATTACGACGAAGAGATTTCATTGTAATGATCATTACTTTTGTTGGAACATTAATTTTGGGAGTAGAAAATGGAATTTTTATAGGGGTTATTCTTTCCTTTATATTTCTTCAATATTACAGTTCCAGGCCTCATATAGCAGAGTTAGTGAACATTCCTGAGACGGATTATTATCGAAATATCAATAGGTTTCCAGATGCCATAAAATCCGAAAAAAACTTAATTATACGATTTGATGACCAGTTGTATTTCGGTAATACCAGTTATTTTAAAGACTCTGTGATCCATTTTATCTCTCAAAGAGTCCCTAAGCCTGAGTTTTTTATATTAGACGCAACAAATATGCACGACATTGATAGTACCGGAATTCATGTTTTGGAGGATATTCATAAATATCTTAATGATTCTAAAATTCAATTTATAATCACTGGTGCAATTGGTCCTGTTCGTGATTTTTTAAAGCGATCAGGTTTTACAGATACATTGGGAACACAACATTATTTTTTAAATATTTCGGATGCAGTAGCCTTTACAGAGCATAAAACAAATTATAAAAAACAATTCGAAGCTGCTACACAATTTAATAAAAGAAGATCTTTTTTAGATTAGAGGCATTACTACTTATTATTTGGCACGCAACTATTTTGTAGACGTAACATCTTTAGGATGCTATTTGCTAATCTTTTGTTAATAAAAAGTAAGGACAAAATATAGATTTATGAATCTGAAGAATGAAAAATTTAGATTTTTAAAGATAATACAATAAAAACATAGTATTTGTGATCTTTAGGTGATTAACTCGTTAATAGATTATAAACTAAAAGTTAAACTTCTAAAAAAAATATTTACCTTTATGTTGAATTATCTTACAATTGGACAAGGGGATACTAATAACAAATCATTATTTCATCAAGAACATACAAGAAGGTAATCAGGAAGCCTTTAAAGTTCTTTTTGATTTATACTACACCAAATTATTGCATGTAGCATATTCCTATGTTCCTAATAAAGAGGATGCAGAAGAAATAGTACAGGATGTTTTTCTAAAAGCTTGGAAAAAGAGAAAGAATATTACTACCAATATTAATGGGTATCTTTTTAAGATTACTAAAAATTCTTGTCTGGATTATTTGAGGTCGAAAAAATATAAACTCAGTAGTGCTAATAATATAGAACAATTAGAAGCATTTATAAATCACAAAGCATTAAAGGATGAGCAAACCTCTTTAATTATTGAAAAAGAATTAGCGCAAAGAATTCAAGAATGTATCAAACTTCTTCCAGCAAAATGCCAAAAAGTATTCATTAAGAGTAGAATAGATGGCCTAAAAAATAAAGAAATATCAGATGAATTAGATATTTCAATTAAAACTGTGGAAAATCATATGTCCAAAGCTCTTAAATATATGCGCCTTCATTTAAGAGAATTCTTATCTATTTTATAAAAAAATAACAAATTTCATAGGGGGTACTTGTTTTTTTTACGTCTTTATTAATAATAAGGCGATAAAGTAATGCAAGAGAAAGACCTCATAAAGTATATTAAAGGAGAAACAAACTCTCAAGAAAAGAGAAGGATAATTGAATGGATAAGAAAAGATTATAACAATCAAAAATTGTATAATAATCTGAAAGCTGAATATGTAGCTTCTACATTTGATAACTCTGATCACATTGATATAGAGAAAAAGTATCAGATTTTTTGTTCTAAAAAAATAAAAAAACAGAAGTATCAATATACGGGCATAGTTGCTGTATTATTAATACCACTAATTGCATGGCAACTGTATACTTATTTTTCTTATAATCCAATAGTAAATGATCCGGTTAAGATATCAGAATATTCTTCTATAATTAATATTAGTACTAAATCGGGAGGAAAAAAGAAAGTAACATTGCCTGATGGTTCTGTAATTACATTAAATGCAGAAAGTAAACTTAGTTATCCAAATAGATTTAGTGATAGCACAAGATCTGTAACCTTGATAGGAGAGGCGTTTTTTGATATCAAGAGAGATATAGCTAAACCATTTATTGTACATACAGATGATTTAAAAGTGAAAGTGCTGGGAACATCATTTAATATTAAATCATATCCTGATGATGAAAAGATCGAAACAACATTAGTAACAGGAAAAGTAGAATTATTACAAGAGAAAATTGAAGAACCTATTGTGCTTGAGCCATCACATCGAGCTACTTTTAATAAAGAAAAAAGTAATATTAAAATTGAGAAAGTAAACTCAAGAAATATTATTGCCTGGAAACAAGGGAAACTTATATTTAATCAAACACCTCTTAAACAAGTAGTATTAGATCTGAATAGAAAATATGGTGCTGATTTTATTATAAAATCGGATACACTTTTACAATATAAATATACTGGTGTATTTAATAATAACCAATCACTTGAAGAGGTGTTAGAAATTCTTAAACTTTCATCACGCATAAATTACAAATACCTAAATAACAAAGTTATGTTGGAATCACAATAGATAAAAAAGGGGTACATGATCAAAGAAAGAGGATGCGGCAACATCCTCTTAAGGTCATCTAATTATATTACGAATTCGAATAATTAAAATCAAACAAAATTATGAAAAATAAACCATCTGGCATTTTCTTTTCGAGGAAAAGCTACATAAGAATTATGAAAATTTACTCCCTATTAGTTTGTATTACCATTTCGAAACTATTTTCATTTAGTACATATTCTCAAAATATTTCTATTTCTGTAAATGAAGTTTCTGTCAAAAAAGTAATAGAAGAGATAGAACAGAAGAGTGAGTATACATTTTTTTATAATAATAGTTTAATTGATATATCAAAAACAGTATCAATTACTGCTACTAAAGAGAAAATAAAAAAAGTATTAAATAGATTATTTAGGAGTACAAATATAGATTTTAAAATTTACAAAAATCATGTTGTTCTATTTCCTAAAAATTCAAAAGCATCACCGCGAGCTATCAAGAAACTTTTGGATGAATTAGACCAAAGAGCAAAAGAACAAACCAAAAGAAGTTCAGAAATTCTAAAAACTCCTGTGTCACAATCTACGGTAAAAGGAGTGGTTTCTGCATCTGATGGCACTCCATTGCCTGGTGTTAATATTTTAATTAAAGGAACAAATGCTGGTGCACTAACAGATTTTGATGGTAATTATACAATAGCGGCTAAACCCGGAGATGTACTAGTTTTTTCTTATGTGGGTTTTGTTACCCAAGAGGTTTTGGTTAATACTAATACTGTAAATATTACACTACAAGAGGATGTAAGTTCATTAGAAGAAGTCGTAGTTGTTGCATATGGTGTTTCTAGTAAAGAAGCTTTGACAGGTTCTGTAACTCAGATAAAATCTGAAGAGATTGCTAAAAGGCCAATAGCTAATTTGTCAAGTGCTATTGAAGGTGCTTCTCCTGGAGTGATAGTTACCGCGGCTTCTGGGCAACCAGGTGCTGGTCAGAATGTTAGAATTCGTGGTTTTGGATCTTTCTCAGCATCCAACGCACCCCTTTATGTAGTTGATGGTATACCAACTAATGGAGCATTGAATAATATCAATCCAGCTGATATAGAAAACATCTCTATTCTTAAAGATGCTTCTTCTACAGCACTCTATGGTAATAAAGCAACCAATGGTGTTATAATTGTAACTACAAAAAAAGGTAAGTCGGAAGTTGGAGAAGTTTCTATCAATATATCAACTGGTGTTACAGGAAGGTCAATTCCTGAGTATGATAGAATAGATGCTTTTGACTATTACCCAATTATGTGGGAAGCTCTAAGAAATTCTAACGCGATACCTGGTGTTGATTCTCAAACCGATCTCGATGCAGCGAATCTGGATGCCACCAACAGTATATTTTCAGTATTAGGCTACAACCCGTTTAATGTTCCCAATAATCAAATAGTTGGGACTGATGGTAGATTGAATCCTAATGCACAACTATTATATAATGATTTTGATTGGGAAGGAGCTATAACTAGAACCGGTCTTAGAAGAAATGCTGATTTGAGTTATCAAGGGGCGAGCAAAAATGCTGATTATTTCGTGTCTTTGGGATACTTAAATGAAGATGGGTATTTGATCAAAACAGATTTCGAAAGAATAACAGCTCGTGTAAATGTTAATTTTCAGGCTAAACCTTGGCTAAAGTTGGGAGCAAATTTGGCTGGAAATCGCTCAGAAGGTAACCAAGCTAATATAGGAGGTAGTGGAAGTTTTAGAAACGCTTTTAGATTTACCAGAGGTATAGGTCCTATTTATCCAATATTTGCCCACGATCCCGTAACTGGTGATTTTATCTTGGATGAAAACGGAGAAAGAGAATTTGATCTTAATGACAATAGACCAAGTGGAGCAAGTACAGGTAGACATATTGTAGTGGAAAGATTATTAGATGTTGATTTTGATGAAAGAAGTGCAATTAATTTAAGGTCATATGCAGATATTACATTAGCAGATGGGTTAAGTTTTAGAGCAAATATTAGCTATGAAGAACAAAATTTTTATAATACTTTTTTCTGGAATAAAACAATTGGAGATGGGGCTCCAGATGGTTTAGGGTTTAAACAATATGTAAGAAGAAAAACAACAGCTTTTAATCAATTATTTAATTATAATAAATATTTTGGTGAGCACAATATAGATCTTCTAGCAGGGCATGAGAGTCAACAATTGGTCATTGATGATTTTAATGGTACTCGTACGTTACAAGTTGCAGATGGAAATTTAGAACTCATAAATTTTGTAAATACTACAGATCTAGAGTCTCAGAGAGATGAAGTCAATGATGAAAGTTATTTTGGAAGATTTAATTATAATTATGGAGGTAAGTATTATTTCAGTTCTTCTATTCGTACAGATGGTTCGCCAAGATTTGCTGAAGAGAGAAGGTGGGGTACTTTTTGGTCTGTTGGTGGCTCATGGAGTATTGACAAAGAGGATTTTATAAGTAATATTTCTTGGATAAATCAATTGAAATTAAGAAGTTCTTATGGAGAATTAGGTAATAGTAGAATTCAGGATGATGACAATAATGATTTGTATTATCCTTCATTAGCCACATTTGCTTTAGCTAATAATAATCAAGGTGAACCCGGAGTACTTAGATCTAATTTAGGAGCTCCAGATCTGGAATGGGAAACCAGTGCTAACTTTGATGTAGCTTTGGAATTTGGTCTTTTTAATAGATTTAGAGCAACAGTTGAATATTATAATAAAGAATCTAGAAACTTGATTTTTAATGTTCCTGTGGCTCTTTCAGATGGAGCTGAAAGTAAATTAGAGAATATTGGAACCCTATTCAATCGAGGTGTTGAAATAAGCTTGTCCTATGATATATTAAAAACTAAGGATTTTTCCTGGAACTTGACCGTTAATGGTGCAACACTCAAAAACGAGTTTTCTAAATTACCTCAAGAAGAGATTATTAATGGCACAAAGAAGTTGAGAGTTGGTAAAGGGTTATTCGATTATTGGATCAGAGACTGGTATGGTGTGGATCCAACAGATGGTTCAGGTTTATTCGTCGCAGAAGATCCTAATGCTACAGGAGTACGAATTATTAATGGAGTAGCAGTAACTCCATTTGCAAATAATGCTCGGTTTCATTATGCAGGATCGGCAATACCAGATTTAACAGGTTCTATTAATAATCAAATTACTTATAAACAGTTTTCACTTACTACGTTGTTCACATATCAGCTCGGAGGTGATACACTTGATTTTAATTATGCCTCAATTATGAGTTCAGGTAATTATGGAGCTGCTAAAAGTGTAGATATTTTAGGTCGTTGGCAACAACCGGGAGATATAACTGATGTTCCCAGAATGGATGCAGCATTGGCTAGCGAATGGAGTGGAACCTCTGATAGATGGTTAACAGACGCTTCATTTTTTAATTTAAGACAGGTGAACCTAACTTATCAGTTTGATAGTTCTTTAGCAAAAAAGCTAGGTGTCTCTTCCCTTAATATGTATGCTAGTGCGGAAAATATATTTTCCATTAATGCCCGTAAAGGTCTTAATGTACAACAACAATTTAATGGAAACACTTCAAATGCTTTTACACCAGCAAGAGTAATAACATTTGGTCTAAATTTAAAACTTTAATACCATGAAAAACGTAATTTATATTTTGATGATAGTATTTGGAATAGTAGTTCTAAATTCTTGCAAAGATGATTTTTTAGAAACAGTTCCCACTGATGAGATTGCAGCTACTGAAGTTGTAAGAAATACGACTAATGCGTTTGCCTTACTTAATGGTATTCATAGAAATCTATATGTTAGGTACGAGGGTACTCAAGGTAATGCCGGAATAGGAGGACACTATATACATCTAGATTGTATGGGAGAAGATCAGATTGTTCATAGAGAGCAATGGTTTAATAGGGTTTATAAATGGACAGCTGGACGTAGCGAAACTGATTTTTATAGTAGGTTCCCGTGGTTTATGTATTATACATTAATAGCCAATGCTAATGTCTTAATTAATGGAATCGGAGGTGCAGATGGTCCACAGGAGGATAAAGATGCTATATTAGGACAAGCACTAGTTTATAGAGCTTGGTGCCATTATCAATTGGTACAAGTATATGGCGGTAGATATATAGCAGGAGGAGGAAATTCTCAATTAGGAGTACCTTATAAGAAGAGTGAATTAGAAGAAAAATTAGCTCGAAATACTGTTGAAGAAGTGTATACAGAAATTAATAATGACCTTGATGCTGCCATAATTGCATTGGAAAACTATTCGAGACCAAATAAATCACATCTTAATCAGAATATAGCCAAAGGTGTTAAAGCAAGAGTGGCATTAACCATGGGGAATTGGGAATTAGCTGCTCAAATGGCACAGGAAGCAAGAAACGGTTTTGGTTTAATGGATCAAGCTACCTACGCAGATGGGTTTCAAATTTCGTCTGAGACCAACCCCGAGTTTATGTGGGCTAGCCAAATAGTTGAAGATCAAAATGATAGATTTGGGTCTTATGGAGGATACATGTCCAGGAATTTTAGCTCATCAGCTATTCGTGGAAATCCAAGATCAATTAATTCTAATTTATATGACTTGATATCTGATACCGATATTAGAAAAACATTATGGGACCCAACAGGAGAACATTTAAATTTACCTTCGGGAGTATCATTACTTTCGATACATCAAAGAAAACCATATACAAGTCAGAAATTTATTGCGGTAAGTAATTCTGATAGTAGAGTCGATGTTCCGCATATGAGAGCTGCAGAAATGTATTTAATTGAAGCAGAAGCAAATGCTCGTAGGAATTTAGACGCCCAAGCTGCTCAAGCCTTATTTGATTTAATTAGCACTAGAGATGATGCCTATACGTTATCTTCTAACACAGGTCAAGCTCTTATTGATGAAATTATGATTCATAGAAGAGTGGAGCTTTGGGGAGAAGGTTTTAGGTTTTTAGACTTGAAGCGTCTTAATTTACCTTTGGATAGAACAGGAGCTAATCACAATGCTGCCCTAACAGGTAATGTATTAGAAGTTCCTGCAGGTGACATCAGATGGGAGTGGTTGATTCCTCAACTAGAGCTTGATGCTAACCCAAATATGGTACAAAATCCATTATAAATCTAATAGAGAAAATATAGAAACTAAATTTGTTTGTGTTTGCCAATTTTATGAGTCCAATTAATTGTTCTATGATATAATTGGACTCATATTATTATCTATTGATTAGAACATTATAAAATAAAGTTATTTACTATGTCTTTATACCTTCCTTGCAAATAAAGTGCTTATTTTAGGAGCTATAATGAGCTATAGGGTTGAAGATATATCTTCTCTTTTTTTATTATTTAAAAATAAATTAATGTTATGAGTAGAGTTTTTACGATATTTTTCATTTGTGTTTCGTTAACATCTATTGCCCAAAAAAAAGTAATCTCTCATAATGATTATGATTTATGGAAAGAAGTTAAGGATGTCAAAATATCTCATCTAGGAAAATTAGTAGTTACTACTGTTGAAACAGATACAGGTAGAGGGGATGGGTTGATAGAAATTTATAATACTGAAACCAAACAAAAATTCTCCTTTATTAATGGATATGATACTTCTATATCTTATGATGAAAAATATGTGGTCTTTAAAAGAAAACCTCTATATGAATATATCAGAAAGGAGAAAAAGAAAAAAGTGAAGAAAGAAGATCTAACAAAAGATGATCTGTTTATATATGATGTAGAAAATAACAATATCTATGACTCTATTAGTAGAGTCAAGAATTATAAATTACCAAAGAGAGGTAAAGATTTATTGGTTATTGAAAAATTCAAGAATAAAAAATTAAAAGATACATCAAAGTCCAAAAAGAAAGATCTTTCTAAAGCTTTCAAACAAAATTATGCCTTAATATACACGCTACAAACAAAGAAAAAAGATACTATTCATCAGATAAAAGATTTTGTAATTCCTGAAAATGGTGAAAGACTTTATTATACTACTTCAACCAAAGATCGACCAAAGAAAGGGGCGAAAGCAAAAGCAAGGGATATAGGAATATATCAGTATGATCTAAAATCGGGATTACAAAAGGTCATTGATACAGGTAAATATATATATGACAAATTAGCAACAAATAAAGAAGGTAACCTGTTTTCTTATATTTCAATAACTGATTCTACAGCTGTGGATTCTTTAAGATATGAGCTTCATTTTTATGAAAACAATGTTTCTAGAAAACTCTTGGATACCTCAGGTAATAACCTTAAAAATGGATGGATATTAAGTGGAGATCAATCTCCTGAGTTCTCAGAAAATGGAAATCGATTATATTTTTATTCAAAACCATATAAAGAATACCAAAGAGATACGACACTTCTGGAAGAAGAAATTCCTCAGGTAGATATATGGAATTGGCAGGATAAAATGATCCAACCCGAACAGAAATCAAAATATGAACAACTTAGTAAAGAAGCTTTCATGTCATATTTTGATATAGAAAAAAATAGTTATGTTCATTTACAAGAAAAAAGTATTCAAGAAATTATTTTTGATGAATTTAAAGAACAACAATTTGTAATTGGAGCTACAGGATTACCTTATGATATAAAACGTTCCTGGGAGATTCCGTGGACTAAGGATTATTATATTATTAATACCCTTACCGGACAAAAACGCTTAGCCCTTGAGAATGCAGCTATGCAACCATTACTGTCTCCGGATGGTAAGTATGCACTATATTTTGATATATATGAGCAAGGTTGGTTTTCTTTGAATTTGAATACTGCTAAAAAAATTAACCTTACTAAAAATATAAAACAAGCTTTTTATGATGAAGATGATGATCATCCTGCTTTACCATATCCATATGGTTTTGGTGGTTTTGACAAGCAAGGAAATGCCTTAGTGTATGATAAATTTGATATTTGGAAGTTGACTTTAGATGGAGACTCAAAACCTCTTAATATCACCAAAAATGGTAGAAAACATAAAATAATATATAGAACAAGGCGTCTAGATAATGAAAAGAAAAATAACGCTTCGTATATTAAAGATAATCTATTAATAACTTCTTTTAATGAAACTACTAAGTTTTCAGGATTATACGTTTTAGAAAATAATAAATTAATAGAGAAAATAAAGCCAAATGGTTTTTTGATTCAATCTTACAAAAAAGCCGAAAATACTGATAGGTTTGTTTTTACAAAACAAAATTTTAATACTTTTCCTGATATTTATACTACAGAAAATTTTGAGAATCCTATTCGTATAACAGATTTAAATCCTCAGCAGAAAGATTTTAAATGGGGGACAGCCGAACTTTTTAAATGGAAAGCATATGATGGAATAGAATTAGAAGGTATTATATATAAACCTGAAGATTTTAACCCTTCAAAAAAATATCCTTTAATAACTTATTTTTATGAAAAAAGTTCTGATAGATTAAATCGATATTCTTCTCCTCAACCAAGTGCTTCGATTGTCAACCCATCATATTTGGTAAGTAATGATTATGTGATGTTTGTGCCTGATGTCGTATATAAAGATGGTAAGCCGGGGCCTAGTGCTTTTAATTGTATAGTTTCTGGTGTTGAAGCTTTGGAAAAACTTGGATATATTGATAGTTCTAATATGTCATTACAGGGACAAAGTTGGGGTGGATATCAGGTAGCTTATCTGATTACAGTGACCAATAAGTTTAAAGCGGCTATGGCAGGTGCTCCAGTGAGTAATATGACTTCAGCATATGGTGGTATTCGTTGGCAATCAGGATTGAGCAGAGCTTTTCAGTATGAAAAGTCCCAAAGTAGAATTGGTAAAAATTTATGGGAAGGTTTCGATTTGTATATAGAAAACTCACCACTATTTGGTATCCCTAAAATTGAAACCCCTTTGCTTATGATGCATAATGATAAGGATGGGGCAGTACCTTATTATCAGGGTATAGAAATGTTTATGGGAATGCGTAGGCTGCAAAAACCTGTTTGGCTATTGGTATATAATGATGAGGCTCATAATCTCAAAAAGGTTAAAAACAAGCAGGATCTTTCTATAAGGATGATGCAGTTTTTTGACCATTATCTAAAAGGTAAACCTGCTCCTGAATGGATGACCAAAGGAGTTTCTCAAGTTCAAAAAGGTAAAGATTTTGGGTATGGAATGGACAAAGATTAATTACAAAACTTCATAATACTACTTCAAATTTCTAAGCATAAAGTCTAACTTTTTATTTTTATTGAGGTTTTGCTTAAAAGAATCTGTTAAGTGTATACTTTTGTTTGCCAACCCCAACTCTTGTAATCTATTTATAGCATTTTTGTTTTCAAGAGTAACTTTACCGGTTAATAATGTATCCATATCTTGATTAGAATGGTAATAATCGTAAACTTTTTTAAGACCTGTAAGATATAGATAATCTTTGGTGAAACCCCCACCACGATGTACTCTCAGGGTAATTTGCCAAGCTGTTTCCTTATCTAGTTTATATTGGCTGTAGAGCAGGTCAAAAGTATCTTTAAAATCATACCCTTTAATCAGACTATCCGCAGCGATAACGCGATAGGCCAATTCTTTCATTCTTTTAAGTGTGAGACAACCGGACATATACTCGCTAAAAACGGCTAAGCCTTCCTGAGTTTCGGTATTATTAACAAAACCGTTTGAAAATATTTTAAGAGGCTGGCTTTTTCCGTTAAAGGTAGTGACCATATGTACACCGATTTCGTGGTTTGCTAATACCATTAAATCATTATCGCTAAACTTATTGTTTTTTTTTAGCACCAGTGTTTCTGAAGCATTCAAGACCATTGCCGCAGCCGAAATGTGTGTGGATTTTTTGATATTAAAGTCAAAATCATAACGTTTACCAAATTCTCTGAAATAAGCTTCAGCTTCAGAAGCACTATGTTTCTTAACCATGTTGTCGTTTGGTTCCTCATCTTCAAAGTGAAGAATAAAACGTGCATTTTCTACATCACGTTCCTTTGGAGTACCAAAAACTTTTAATGAGTTATAATAAAAGTTTTTTCCTTGGCCAATAGTTTCTATACACTGTATTAATCCCGAATATTCATAAATAATATGCTGATATAGTTTTCTGATTTCTTCATCTTCAATGCGCTCTAGTCTTTGATTAAAAAACAATCGCTGCATTTTATATGGGTCAAACTTGATCTTTCTATACTTAAAAACAGGATTGAATCTATATTTGCAGGCAAAGAAACTTTTCTTTTCCTGTTCTATATTTAAAGGATTAAGGTAATTAAGGAGTTCTATGTTCTTAACCAATCGATCAAGATTTTGATCAATTTCTATAATATCTATATAATTATCGACAACATCTTCAGTCATAATGTATTCTTCTTTATATGAGAATAAGCTAAACGCAAACTAACTGTAAAAAACTGAAATTATCAAGTATACAGCCCATCTTAATGGATAAAATCTTTATAAAACGTTTTTGCATGCTCAGGAATCTTCGTTTTCAATTCATTTTCTATAGCAAGAACCACTTCAGGATACATGATATATTCTAATTCGTGGCAATAAATTTTTGAAAACTCGGTAGCTAATACCAATGTACTTTTAAAGTGTTTAGTAATGTATTTCAAAAAATAGCCATTGCCTTGAAAAGTATCATTGATTGCGGCTGTGGCTGTAATTTGATAAGGTAGTTGTATTTCAGAAAGGGTAGTACGCCAAGATTCAGCATATGAAGCATATTTAATAGTATCAATATTAGATGTCCCTAAATTGATTACAGGTACTTCTCGATCCCATCGTCTCCAATTATATGAATGTATATCATATACGATAGCTGCACCGTATTTAGATTCGATTTTAGAAACTAATGCGTGGACAACTTTATAAAAATTATGATGTTTTTCTAGAGATCTTTCTTTGACTTCAGATTTTAAAGAATTTTTCCAGAGCTGTTTCCCCCATGCATCCTCATATACCGCCACTTCGGGAGCTCTATTTAAATCATATTCGAATCGCGAATCGCAACCGGCAATAACAATAGGGTGGGACTGTATCATATTTTTGGTTGCAGGGTCTTCTTCATACCATCTCTCATATTCGCTATGAAGGCACTTGCTCCAAAGCTCTTTTCGGAACTGGTGTCCATCATGAACGGCACCACAAATGTAATGGGAGTATGAATCTATTTTAAGCCAAAAAGAGTAATCTTCTGCAATAGCATGAAAAGGCTTTTCAGCTTGTATTTTGCTAATGATTGAATCAATAGAAAGCCTAAGCATTATCTACAGTTTTTCTGAGTTTTGCTTTTCTGTCAAATCTATTGACACGCTGAACCACTTTATCTTCAATAAAGTCAATAACCTTTTCCTGTAACTTTACTTTATATTTTTTATTGATATAAGTGATTCCTCCTGGGCTCATCACGTTAACTTCTACTAACATTCCATTAATCACATCTATACCTACAAAATATAATCCATCTTTAACCAGTTTTGGACCAATTTTGCGGCATAATTCTTTTTCTTGCTTAGTTAATGTATGTTTTGCTACTGATCCCCCAGCAGTTACATTAGATCTATGGTCATCTTCACCCGGAATACGGCGCATTGCGCCAATTACTTTCCCGTTAAGGATTAAAATACGGACATCACCTTGGTCTGCACCTTCTATATAATCTTGTAATATTACATAATTGGTAGTTCCATCCTTATTATCAATATAGAAATCAAGTAAAGACCGAATACTACTCATTGCGCGTTTTTCTATTAAAATAACTCCTGAACCACCAAAACCATTCAAAGGTTTTAATATCATTTTATCATTTGGAGCTTCCTTGATCATTTTAATCAAATAGTCTTTGTTTTTAGTCACATGAGTACTTGGTATAAAATGAGTTTCTAAATCATCAAAAGCAGCCGTATACAATTTATTATTTGATCTTCTGATTCCATCAATATCATTCATAATAAATACATCATCCTTTACAGAATCCAGAAAATTAAGCATAATCATATCCAAAGGAGGGTTACTTCTCAAAATAATCACATCAAATCCTGCCAATGGTAGCATTTCATCTCTAAAAGTAGTTTTAGCATGAAATGATTTTAGTGATGAAGTAACTTTTTCAGTTCTATTAATCACTTTACAAAAGGAATACGTGACACTATCCCTTATCGTTAGGTTAGAAGGAGTAGCAATGGCAACTCCATGCCCTCTTTTAGCACATTCGTGAATAAGAGTAAGAGAAGTATCTTGTTCCGGTATTATTTCTTCCCAAGGGTACATTAAAAAGCAAACATTCATTTGTGTGGTTTTTTGAAAATAAAAATTACGTTTTTTATGTGAAAATTAAATAAAACTTAAAATATTTTTTTTTCACTGTAAAAGAATTGGTTATTCGCATTTTAGGTCAATTGAAACTTTTTTCATTTTCTTCCAGATTTGGTGTTCAGAAGTTTGAGGAGAAATATTGAATAAAACTAAATGCTTTTTCTGTAGATTACAAAAGTTTTTTTCTACTATAAAATTCAGATTCACTTCTTTTTTTGTAGTAAATGCATCATAGGTCATAACCTTGCCGACAAATACAGAATCATTTACTTTTTCGAAGAAAGCTTTAGATTTTGGAATTTTTTTAAAAAGTTTCAAATTCATCTTTGAAACCATATTCATAAGTCCATCAAAATAGACTTCCATTTCAGACTCTAGCTTCTCTGCAGACAATTCAGGGTTTTCTTCTAATTCCCATAAAAACACATAAGAGAAGTAATCTTTTGCGTTTTCATCACCCCATCCTGGGGAAAAAAGTACGTGTTCTGTACCAGAATATTTTAAAGAATTGGCAAATTGTAAAGGAAATTCTATAACTTCGCCACTCCAATCATCACTAGGGGCTACTAGTATATTTTTTTCAGAGCTATCTGTGCCACATTGAACAAATAAAAAAAATATTAAAAAAAGAGGCATGGTTTTTGTAAAAGACATGGTAAACAGTGTTTTTTCAGATTTTAAAAATACTAAATTGTTTAATTATAGATTTTTCATAAATTTGTGTTAAAGGGAAACAGAATGCAAACATTAAAAATGAACTATTATAGAGTACTTTTACTATTATTATTTTTTACGCCCCAACTATCGAATGCTCAATCTGACTACGACCGACTGGAGGCAGAGATTATTAATATTCAAAGAGATGTTGTTGGTAAGCTGACAGGGCATGTGCCAATAAAAGGAAAGAAAAAGCTGAAGAGCAGATCGAGTGCTTCAGATCGAAAAATTACTGCTAACTATCTATATGATGCTTTAGAAGACGAAGGTCTTAAAGCCGAACGCCATAATTATAATGTGCAAAATAAAAGCGGAACTCAGTTTAAGGGAACTAATATCTATGCTGAGATCCCTTCTACCAATGGGAGTGATGAGTATATCATAATAGGTGCCCACTACGATACCGTAGAAAACAGCCCTGGAGCTGTTCATAATGCAACAGGTGTAGCTATAGCTTTTTATGTGGCTCAAAAAATTGCAAAACTACCTATAAGAAATAAAAACTTTATAGTAGTTTTCTTCGATCATTGGAAAAGTAATATGGTTGGATGTAGAATGTTTACAAAAATGCTGCAAAAAGAGAAGTATAATGTTCATTCTATGCATAGATCAGATTATATAGGATGGGATAATGATGAGGACCGTGCTATAGAAATGCTGGCATCTAATATTGGTTTAGAGTCTAAATACCGTATAGAATCTCCAGTACCTATTTACAAAAGGACAGTAGCAACACCAGAGAGTAGATTCTTTGCTAATTTTGGTTATGACACAGTAACTTTAACTGCAGAATTAAGAAATGCAGATAACTCACCATTTGTTCGCCAAAGTGAGGATAAGTATACTACTGTTAATTTTAAATACTTAGCATCGACTACAGATATTGTTTATAACGTTATGAAATCATATGCTACTGAATAAATTGTTTATTATTTAGCATACAGAAATACAATTTAAAGGAGTTTTTATTTAATTAAAAACTCCTTTAATTCTTTATAATCGTTTATAACAATACTTTTCTTTTCTTTATTCATTACTTTTTGGATCTGTGGCGGTATTTCTACAGAAGTATTTAGAGTTTCCTCAACTACATCCAAAAACTTTACAGGGTGTGCGGTCTCTAAAAAAATTCCATAATCATTATTGTCTACACCGTATTCCTTTAGCCCCAAATACCCTACAGCTCCATGCGGATCGGTAATATATCCTGTGTTGGTAAAAACCTTTTTCATAGTTTCTCTGGTTTGATGGTCATCAAAACTGTAAGCAGAGAAATCATTTTTTAAAGCTTCAAAATTATTTTCAAAAAGGTTTTGAATCCTAATGAAGTTGCTAGGGTTACCGACATCCATGGCATTAGAAATTGTTGCTTTAGACGGTTTAGGAGTATATTCAGAAGTTTCTAAATATCTCACAACAGTATCATTAACATTAGTAGATGCTACAAAATGCTTAACAGGAAGTCCAAGTTTGTGAGCAACTATTCCTGCACAAATATTTCCGAAATTTCCACTTGGCACAGAAAATACAACATCCTTTCCTTTACTTTTGACTTGTTTGTAAGCAAATAAAAAGTAAAATAACTGTGGTAACCATCGAGCTACATTGATTGAATTGGCAGATGTAAGTTGCTTATGATCTGTTATTGAGCTGTCCAGAAAAGCTGTTTTCACCATATCCTGGCAGTCATCAAATACACCGTCTACTTCTAAAGCTGTGATGTTTTGACCTAAAGTGGTTAATTGTTTCTCCTGTATATCGCTAACCTTTCCCGTTGGATAGAGGATAACGACATCCACACCTTTTACTCCAAGAAAACCATTAGCTACAGCTCCACCAGTATCTCCGGATGTTGCCACCAAAACAGTTACGTGATTGTCACTGTTTCTATTGAAGTATCCTAAACAACGAGCCATAAAACGGGCTCCTACATCTTTAAAAGCCATAGTAGGGCCATGAAATAGTTCTAGTGTGCCTATATTTTCTTCGACCTCCACAACTGGAAATTCAAAACTTAATACATCAGATAGGATATCTTTCAGCTCTGCTTCAGGAATTTCATCTCCAACAAATTGTTGAATTGCCTGATATGCAATTTCTATATTATCTAGTTTTTCTATATCCTCAAAAAAAGATAATGGGAGAGGAGTAATACTTTCAGGAAAATATAACCCTCGATCGGGAGCCAATCCTTTGATAACTGCTTCAGAAAAAGCTACCTTGGGAGCGTTGTTATTTAAACTATAATATTGCATTATATTGTATATTCTTTATAATTATTAGAGTACAGCAGAAAATTCAATTTCCACATAAATATCTGGTGAAATAAGATTAGAGACTTCGACCAAAGTGGTAACTGGTTTTATGGTTTTGAAAAACTCTCCATGAGCTTTACCAATAGTTTCCCATTTATTAATATCTGTACAATACATTCTTGTTCTAACCACATTATCCAGACCTGCACCTAAATCATTTAGTGCCTTTTCAGCTATTTTGATTATTCCAACGGTTTGCTCATATTCATCCGCTCCAGGTGATGTTGTCCCGGCAATTTCTATAGTATTCCCAATTTTAATAGCTCTGGAATACCCTACGATATCTTCCCAAGGAGCTCCAGTCGATATTTTTTTTACTTCTTTCATGGTTTAGTCAATTATTTTAATTCCCTGACTATTGATTTTTGATACATGAATATCAAAGTCAAGTCCTGTTTTAGCATAAACTTTTCGTATATCTTCTGCAACTTCATTTGCCGTATTCATTCCTTTACTTAATGCAAAAATGGAAGGCCCAGAGCCAGAAATCCCGCACCCCAAGGCTCCTTTCGCGATAGCAGCTTGTTTTACATTTTCGAATTCAGGAATTAGAATGGAACGTAATGGCTCTATAATTACATCTTCCAGGCTTCTACCGATAAGGTCGTAATCTTCTGTAAACAAACCAGCCACAAGTCCTCCAACATTTCCCCATTGATGTATTGCCTGTTTTAAACTTACATTATGTTTAATAACAGATCGTGAGTCTGATGTTTTTACTTCGATTTGAGGATGAATCACAGTCATTACCAAGTCCTCTGGAGAGTTTAATTTAATCACATCCAAAGGCTGATAACTCCGTACCAATGTAAAACCGCCAAGAAGGGCAGGAGCTACATTATCAGCATGAGCATTACCGCTGGCCAATTTTTCACCTTCCATAGCAAACTCTACCAGTTCCTGAGGAGTAAAAGGATTATCTAGTAAATGATTTACAGCCCAAACCGCTCCCGCACTGCTTGCTGCACTGCTTCCGATTCCACTACCTGCTTTGATTTTTTTATAGATTTCAATCTCTACACCAATTTCTTTTATATATTTAGAAAGCAAAGCTTCTACAGCTACCCCAGCAACATTTTTATGAGTTTCTAGAGGAAGATCTGCTCCTTCAATTTTAGTAATTGTTATTCCTGGTTCTGAAACAAGCGAAATAATCATTTCATCCCCCACATTATCCAGGCAACATCCTAATACATCGAAACCACAAGAAAGGTTAGCAACAGTGGCGGGAGCAAATATTTTGATACTTTTCATAGGGTGAAGAATATTTATTTTTTACCGATTCTTATAATATCTGCAAAAATCCCTGAAGCAGTAACTTCTGCACCAGCTCCAGCTCCTTTTACAATCAATGGTTGCTCTGGATAACGATCAGTAAAGAAAAGTACAATATTATCGCTTCCTTCTAGATTATAGAAAGGATGATCTATAGGGATATGTTGTAGGCCAACTTTTGCCTTTTCATTTTCATATTGCGCTACATACTTTAGACGACAATCTTTTTTGTTAGCTTCCTCAAGAATTTCTTTGAAATGTGTTTCGTGTTGTTCTAAAGATTCGAAAAAATCATCAACACTAGTAGTTTCTAAACTTTCTTCAGGCAAGAAGGCTTCGTTTTTAATATTTTCAAGTTCCATTACTTTCCCACTCTCTCTTGCAAGAATCAAAATCTTACGAGCAACATCAACACCACTTAAATCAATTTTTGGATCAGGTTCTGTATATCCTTGTTCTTGAGCTTGTTTTACGATATCATAAAAGGTAGAATTGCCATTATAATTATTGAATACAAAGTTAAGACTACCTGATAATACAGCTTGTATTTTGTGAATATTATCTCCTGAAGCAATAAGATTATTGAGCGTATCTATAATAGGTAATCCGGCTCCAACATTAGTTTCGTATAAAAATGAAGCATTATATTTTCTGGATAAATCCTGTAATTCTTCATAATTAGCATATTCATCTGCGCAGGCAATTTTATTACACGTCACAACTGCCATACTTTCTGCCAGGTAGTGTTTGTATATCTTTGCGATATCTGGATTTGCTGTGTTATCTACAAAAATAGAATTACGAAGATTCATTTCTTTTGCTTTGTCAAAAAAACTGTTGGCATTAGCTTTTGCGCCTTTAGTAAGTTTTTCTTTCCAAGTAGTAAGATCAATTCCTCCTTCGTCAAAAATCATCTTTCTTGAGTTAGACATACCTACTACTCGAATTTTTAAATGTAGTTTGTCTTTTAGGTACTTTTTTTGTTGTTCTAACTGCCCTAATAATTTACTACCTACATTACCAACACCTGTGACAAAAAGATTTAACTGTTTTGTTTTTACTTCAAAAAATCTCTCGTGTAATGTATTTAGCGCTTTTTTAATGTCTTTTTTCTCAATAACAACAGATATATTTTTTTCTGAAGCTCCTTGAGCAATAGCTCTTATATTTACATTGTTTTTTCCTAGAGTGCTAAACATTTTTCCACTAAGACCTTGATGATGATACATGTTATCACCAACTAAGGCAACAATAGCTACATTATTTTCAATTTTTACCGGGTCAACTTTATGTTTAGAAATTTCGAACTCGAATGCATTATCTAATATTGTCTTTGCTTTTTCTGCATCTGAAGCTTCAACAGCTAAACAAATAGAATGCTCAGATGAAGCCTGGGTAATAAGAATAACATTTATGTTTTCTAAAAATAAGGCTTCGAATAGACGTTTGGAGAATCCAGGAATACCAACCATACCACTTCCTTCAAGTGAGATGATTGCAATTTGGTCAATGTGGCTAATCCCCGTAACCGGATTTTGCCTATTGTCAACATTTCTTGTAACCAAAGTTCCTTTGTCATCTGGTTCAAAAGTATTTTTAATGACTATCGGAATATCTTTTTCCAAAACAGGATGGATAGTAGGAGGGTATATCACTTTAGCACCAAAGTGTGATAATTCCATAGCCTCTTGATATGATATATGATGTACCGGTTTGGCTTGCTTTACCAATTTTGGATTGGCAGTATACATTCCGCTAACGTCGGTCCAGATTTGTAACTCTTCAGCATTCATAGCAGCTGCCAGAATTGCTGCTGTAAAATCTGACCCACCTCGTCCTAAGGTAGTTGGTTCTCCTTCCTGAGTTCTGGCTACAAAACCTGGAAAAAGACTAACTTCATGATTATTATTGGATGCAAATTGATTTATTCTGGTGTTCGTCTCGTTATAATCGATGGCAACTTTAGCATTACCCGTTGTTGTGATAAGTTCTCGGGAATCCTGTAATATAATATCTAGTCCTTTAACTTTAGCTGCCTCTACAATAATATATGATGAAAGCATTTCACCAAAACTAGCTATTACAGAAGCTGTTTTAGCAGATAATTCACTTAATAAAAACACTCCCTCACATAAAGACTCTAAGGTGTTGAGCTCTGACTTTACCTTACTGATAACTGCGCTTTGAGAAACCACAGGAATAAGTACTTTTACCGCATCAATATGTCTTTTTTCGATTTCGGCAAGTGTGTTTTTATAGTTTTCATTGTTAGTCGATGCTTCTTCTCCTGCTTGCAATAGTAAATCTGTTACTCCGCCCATAGCAGAAACAACTACATATAAAGGACTTTTCTTAGATTGTCTTTTTACGATTTCTATTACATTTTGTATTGTAGTTGCATTTGCAACTGAAGAACCTCCAAATTTTAGAACGTTCATAATATATTTTTTAATTTGAATTAAAGATAAAGCTTGTTTTCGGTAGTTTAGGTATTATAAACTACTTACTTTTTACGGAATATATAAATGAATTAACCCCTAAGGGTAATAATAGTAGTAGAAGTACGAGTAGTAGAAATAAGCCCTAAGAACTTAATCGTTACTAAGGTGATTAAAGAAGTATTATTTAAAACCGCACTAAACATTTGCTTTGGTATATTTACATTACCAAAAGTATAATTTTTTACTTTTAGAGAAAACAAAATTAATGTTATATATAAACTTTTGTTAATTCAACAATTAAAGAATAGTTTCGTTATAAGATTCTTAATAAAACCTAATGAAAATATTTTCTGCCCAACAGATGAGAATGGCCGATGCAGCCACAATGCAATCCGAAAAAATTACTTCCCTGGAATTAATGGAACGTGCCGCAACCCAAATCTTTACAATTATTCATAACAAATTACAAGGTGCTCCCATACCAATTCACGTGATTTGTGGTATAGGAAATAATGGGGGAGATGGTTTGGTAATCTCCAGGTTATTGCTAGAACACGGGTATAATGTTACTACTTATATAGTAAATTTTAGTGATAACAGATCGAAGGATTTTTTAGCCAATTATGATCGTTTAAAAGAAATTGCAAAGGAATGGCCAATTCAGATTAAATCCGAAGAAGATTTTCCGGAAATCAGACCACAGGATATGGTAATAGATGCTATTTTTGGGATAGGACTAAATCGACCGTTATTACCCTGGGTAATTTCATTAATCGAGCATATTAACACTTCTAGGTGTTTTACATTGTCTATTGATATTCCTTCTGGGTTGTATACTGACAAATTACCGGATAATCCGAAAGGTGTAATCAATGCATCAGTCACTTCGACATTTCAGTTACCAAAATTAGTTTTCTTTTTACCACAGACTGCTCATTATTCTCAGGATCTAGAAGTAATTGATATAGGATTAGATCAAAATTTTATAGGGCAAACAGCTGGTATTGCAGAGCTAGTACTTAAGCATGAAGTGGTCTCATTATATCATCCACGAGATAAATTTTCGCATAAGGGAACCTATGGACATTGTGTTTTAATAGGTGGTAGTTACGGAAAAATAGGTAGTGTGGTTCTAGCTACTAAAGCAGCTTTAAGAACTGGTGCCGGGTTAACTACCGCTTATATTCCCGAATGTGGCTATGAGGTGTTACAAACTTCTGTACCAGAAGCTATGGTAATTGCGGATAGTGATGATGAGTTAGAAGAAATCAGTTTAGATTTCAAACCATCTGCAATTGGTATTGGTATTGGCTTGGGAACTGCAGAAAAGACTATTCGTGCCTTTGGTGATTTCTTAGATGAGAACGAATCAAAATTAGTTATAGATGCGGATGGGATTAATATTTTGGCAAAACACCCTGAATTTCTTGATAAAATTCCTAAAAACACTATTTTGACTCCTCATCCAAAAGAATTAGAAAGGTTAGTAGGGAAGTGGATGGATGATTTTGACAAAATCGAAAGGGTAAAAACATTTTCTAAAAAATACAATTGTATTGTAATTATTAAAGGTGCAAATTCTATAATTGTTAATGGAGATCAGCTTTATGTAAATAATAATGGAAACCCAGGAATGGCAACAGCAGGAAGCGGTGATGTACTTACGGGTATGATAACAGGTTTAATTTCGCAAGGATATGATCCTCTCCGCGCTGCTATTTTTGGAGTATACCTTCATGGAAGTGCTGGTGATATTGTAGCCCATAAGGCAGGATTTGAATCATTAATTGCTGGTGATATTATTTCTAACATTGGAGAGGCATATTTAGAATTATTCCGAAGACCTCAAAATAATCAAGAACCACCTGCAAATTAAACGTGTTTTATAAAAAAAAAGCCTCATATAGAGGCTTTTCCGACACTTTTAATCAAATAAATAATCTACGAATTTACCTGCAAGCGTCTTGTGAGGGGGCAAAATGGTTCAGGTAAAAAGCATTCCAATATATCTTTTGGCATAGCAATAACTTTTTGATTATTAAAATCGAACCAATAGAGCTGTGTGATTGCTGTTACACACAATTCATTTTTAGTATTAAAAAAACGGTTTTTGATACTTATTTTTTTGTTATCGGCGTTGTTTACAAACTCCATATTCACAAAAAAATCTTGCATAAACATTAAAGGCTTTCGATGTGTTAGTGTTCTATGATATTCCTGAATGTCAATTTTTGAAGCATTTAACTTACGTTTAGAGTATCCTTTTTCGAATAAAAAAGATTTGAAAATTGATGACGCATAAGAATGATATGCAAAATTTTGCATGACCATAAAATCATTTACATCTTCTCCTTTTACTTTATATGTTTTTCTATATATCATTACTAATTTCGTTTTTTTAACCTAAACTTTACACACTCACTTCTTTAGAATCAATGCTCAGATTCTTTCATTTTCTTTAGTTGCTTTTCTTTACGTTTACCAAATTGAAAAGCTCTGGAAATATTAAAACCTAAATGAATGTCTCCTTCAAAAAAATCATCTGTAGATTCTGTGATAAAACTTTTCTCAATCATTGTAATTGAATTGGATAAGATGATTTGAAACACGTGTCCACCTGTTTCTATATCTACCCCAAATGCCAAGGAATTAGATGCATCAATGGATTCTAAAGGATTAGCAGTATAATAATACTCTCCATTTATAGATATTCTTTTGGTTAGTTTTAATCTGGAACCGATTCCCATCGCATAGATATTATGAGGGTCTTGATCTATTTTTACAGAATTTCTATGAATAAACGTTGGTGTTAGCTGTAAGGAAAATGATGGACTGAACTTTCTAGCTATTAAAACTTGTGTTACATATGACAATTTTTGACTAAAACTAGGTTCATCTGCTGGATCAAAATCCTTTAAAGTTCTATACGCTACACTTCCAAAAACTGATAAACTTATAGGGAATGACTGTTTTCCAGAAGTTTGTTTTAATGCTTTATACTTAATGAATCCATCATAAGTTTTGTCAAAGCTACTTCTACCAACTCCTAGCATGATATCGTCTGTTAATCCATATTCAAAAGCAAAACGAATGTTAGACTGATCCAATCCATATAATTCATCAGCACCTAAATTTACCCTTCCGAAACGGTGAGATATTACAAATTCTAGTGTTCCTTTTTTACGATTTTCTATAGAATGACCATTAAGTATTCTGGTTCCTTTAAAAGTAGAAGTGACATAGTCTTTTGTCTGAGGTGCTTCACTATCCAGTATATCCAAAAGATCATCTTGTGCAAATACTTGCACGTTAATGGCCATTAAGGCTGCGATTACTAATATATTCTTCATTTTATTTGTTGTACGGTTTATGATCCAACTCGAAGGTTACTTCTATAGTTTTGGCAATATTATTAACAACTACTGATGGGATTTCGATGTCAAAATCTGCGACTTCTATAGGGAATTTCCCTTTAAGAGATATATTTTTATCAGTCCGAATAATTTTTGCAGTGGTTTGTATTTGTTTAGTAACTCCATGAATAGTTATGTTTCCGTTTATATTTATTTCTTGTTCGTTATTGTTTAATCCTTCAAAATTTGCAATTTGACCTTTAAAAACTGCTTTAGGGTATTTATCAGATTCTACATAGTTTTCATTAAAATGTTCTTGCATTAATGATTTTTCAAACTGAAAAGATTTCATAAGAATAGAAATAGCGATAGTCCCTGTAGATGTATCAATAATGCTTAATACTTGATTATTGTCAGCTTTAATATCCTCCATAGGTGAGCTGGAAAAAAATGAAGTATATCCTTGTTTGGTTAAGAACCTTTGTTGTCCGTGCGAAAGCATAGAAAAGCATAAAAGGCATAATAATATGTTAAGTGTTTTCATAATATGTTTGATTTTGATAATTAATTAATGATTACACACTTGATAAGGATTACATCCATTAGATATCCCGTGCATACTCCCTTTAGAGTAATATTTTCTCCTATTTTTAATCCTTTTGCTTTTTTTGATTCCTCTACCGATAAATGGCACATAACACTACCTAGTGAGTTATCATTATTCAAAGTAACCACCAGGTTTTCTTTAGTTTTACTTAGTTCTGATATTTTCCCGGTTACCTGTATGATTTGCTCTAAATACTTTGAATTAGCTAGATTTTCATCATTTTCAAAATCATTTAATAGTTTTTGAGATACCAAAGAGATGTCTGGAGTAGATTTAGCTACGTTTATATGTGGTTTGTTATATATAGCTATGTTAATGAATAGAATAACCAAAGCGGTAGATAACAAAAAAATAGTGATCTTGATTTTTGTCTTTTTTATCATTAGAATTGATTTAATTATTTAGCGCTCCGTTTTCTATCCAACAACGAATCAATTCGATTTGTTCGTTGGTTAGTGATCCACCTTGTGGCATGGTTCTGTTTACAACTTGTGTTTTGATACGGGCAGCGTTATTACTTATTCCCGCATAAGTTCTTAAATCAGGAGCTTGACTACCACCATGACATCTGATACAACTACCATCAATGATGGGTTTAATTTTGGCAACAAAAGAGATATCGGGATCACAAGGTTCATCTCTTCCTATAATTGGTGTTTCTTCTTCAACATTATTTTCACAGGAAAAAAAGGTTATAGAGAACACTAAAATTGCAAGGATGTATTTAATTTTTGAAATAGTATTCATTTTAAAGGTTTTTTAGAATAAGAGGAAGAAAGCTGTTCTTTCTTCCTCTTAATGATCAACTAACTACTTAAACAAACATTAAATTAAAATTGTCTCTTATAATGGAATAGGAGCTTCTGAGGTATCTACATTAACAATTGGCCAATCACCTGGTTCAGGTACACTAATACCATAATTATCACCTCTTTCTGTATCACCACCGAAGTAATATAAAGGCCTTCCTTTATACGTGAGTTGTTTTGTCCCAAACACATCTATGGTTCCAAAATCATTAGGATCTAGAATACTAGGAACCCTTTCTATATCGAAATGAAACACTGGCCAGGCACCATTATTAGAAAAGTCTTCCAAAGTATAGTTATTAGTATTGTTAGTGTCTTTGGTAAAAATATAGATCGTTCTTCCTTTAGCATTAGTAATGTAAAATGTAAGTTCATCACCAGGCGTGTAATCACTTTTGAAATTCTGATCATTACCTTCAGCATCTCTACCCACTAATTGTGCTTCTGCATACATTATAGAGTAATCAGGTTTTGCGATATACCAGTTGTTACCAACTTTATCCCCTCTGGTTTCCCCAGCAGCATTATCATTGATATAATAATACAGAGGCCAACCTTTATATGTTGTTTGTTTTTCGCCATCTGCTCTGGTAATTGTACCGAAATCTGCAGCTTCTAAACCTTCGTCTAATACTAAGTTATTCGTATAAAATATTGGCCAGGCTCCAAGACATGTGTCGCTATTACATGCTGACTCTCCTTTAGTATCTCTGGAAAAGAAATAAAGGGACATTCCATTGGTATCGGTTAGAATTTTTCCGTGTGTGGCATTATCAGCTAGCTTTACAGTACTAGCTAATGGTTCTGGATTTGGTTGTTGATCCGAGTCATCACTACTACAACTGTATAATAAAGTAATTGAAGCGAACAGTAAGAAAATTGATTTTTTCATTTTTAAGATTATTTATGATTTATGAGGCAAATAACCGCCAACAGAAGGCTATATCTCAAACTAATGTTTGTGAGAGGGAATATTTGACGTTGAAGAGGAAAAAATAGCGTTGAATAAATTATGGTTTTTCAGACTTTTTGAATCGTATTAGTAAGTTTTGATGTATATATAAAAAGTAGACCAAAAAAAATCCTGCCGACAAAAGCCGGCAGGAGTGTAGTCGATTATTATCAAGTTTTCTTTAAAAACCCCCAATGTACTTAAAGATTAACCTGATATACTTGCGTCTACTTAAAACTTTAAAAACAAATTCAACTTCAAAATTTTCGTATCCATAAATAGTAAAAGACTATTTAGAACTCTAATTATAAATTGATGAGACAAATAAAAGGAAGATATTATTTGTCTTAGAATTAAAAATGGCGAAAGGGAAAATAAGCGTTTAAAAAGGAAAAAAAGGAAATGAAAAAACTATAATATCTCTAGATATTCAACCATTGTCTAAACTCTGCAGCTTTATTTTTACTGATTATGATTTCTACGTCTTTATCGTTAACCAAAATTTTAAGCTGATTGTTACCGTATTTGATTATTTTTTCGATCCCTGAGATACTAATTATAAATTGTCGATTTGCTCTAAAGAATAAGGAAGAATCTAAACTGGTATAAATATCATCCAAACTACTATTGCTTGTTGATCTTTTACCATCAAAACAGATTACATAGGTTATCGTATTCTCTGTATAGATGTAGGCAATGTTATTAATAGGTATTGGAATCAATTCATTTCTTATGTATGTCAAGATTCTCTTTTTTCCGGAATCTGATGATGCTTCAGCTTGCTCTTCATTAGTATTGTCGTCAACAATTTTTTGCTGATATGTCACTAAATCCGCATTTAGTTTAGATAGATTTATTAGTTCACTTTCCAGGTTCGTGTTTTTGAGTTCTAACTGTTTCTCATAATAACTACCTAAAATACGAACCACAAAAACAGTGGATAAGATGATTAGCACTCCCATTATTATAAATATCGTATAAAAGCTGGTTTTAAGCTGTCGAGTCTGAGCAGATATCTTATCTAAATTAGCATGAGCCGCAACAATTAGATCAGAGTCTTCAACTGGTGATAGATATATAATTTCTGAAATAACGTCATTGTTTTCATTCTTTTCTATCTGATTCATTAATAGATCATACAACTTATCAGAGCTATTTTCCTCGTTTAAAGAATTGAGAAGCGATTGATTGGAGTTTACTTTTTCACCAACTTTGGTTTTATCAGGATGACATACTTCTTTTCCTGACCAATCCATAACACAAATAAAAGAGGCTCCGTGATGTGTATTCTCAATAGTATTCTGGATATTCTGTATGATTTCTTTTTTGTCTACACCTCCTGTTAATTGATAACTTACCAGTCGAGAAATCTCATTAGCTTCTCGTTTGCTTGATTCTAGTTGAACTTCAATGAGTTGATTTGCACTGACTTTTATAAAATATTTTACACTCAGGGAGGCTATGATTAAAAAAATAATCGATATCGAAATAAAAGTCAAAAAATATAATTTATCCTTTCTCATCGTTGGTGACAAAACAATTGTTAAGACTAAACGTCCAAAGTGTTACTATAGGTATGATTCAGGAAACGAAAATAGCATATTTTTTTGCTTTTCATTTTACTAATCAAAAAATGTGATTCTTTCCAATCGTATTTTTTCCTTTTCAGAGCCAGTTTTTCGCCTTTACTAACATTTTATGTTATAAAAACTGAATTCATAGTTTATTTGTTACGGTAATTCAAATTGACAAACCATGAAAACAATTAAAGACAAAACAGTCTTATGCTTTTTAACGATAACCATATTTGTGTTATCATTACAGGTTACATTTTTATTTTTATCATATTGAAAATATAAACTAGCTATAATTAGATGATTTTTTAAGTTTGAATTATATTTAATTTGTAAGATATAAACTAGCACTAAATATTAAGTATAAAGTATATTTGTCCGGATAAACAATGAATAAAAACATTTACATATCGATTTTCTTAAGCCTAATTATTTTGGTTGGTTTATATATTTATTTTGGAGTATATAACAATAGAGTGGATGATATCAAAAATGTTTCTCCAGAAGTTAAAATTGATTCTGGTCAGTTAGTTTCATCATTTATCCTTAATGAAGAAAATGCAAACTCTGTGTATAGAAACAAAGTTGTTGAAATTGATGGTACTGTAAAGGAAATCAATTTTTATAATAATCGAAATACAGTTTTATTGTATGGACACACAAAATATACTAGTGTTTTATGCGATATGCAATCCGATCAAATTGAAAACGTAAAAAAACTTACAAAAGGCCAAAAAGTAAAACTAAAAGGAATCTGTAAAGGATTTCTAAAAGACGCAATATTACTAAATTGTGTTCTGATTAATAATGACCAAATCAATGAATAAAATTATTATTCTAATATTACTCTTAATAACCATTACGGGCTTTGATACCACATCGGATCAATTCATGACTCGTCAGGGGCAGGTTTCATTCTTCTCCTATACTTCAGTAGAAAATATAGAGGCAAAAAATAATCAAGTATTAAGTATAATTGATTTTGCTAAAGGAGAAATAGCAGTAAGTATGCTCATGAATGCATTTGTGTTCAAGAAATCATTAATGCACGAACATTTTAATGAAAGTTATATAGAGTCAGACTTGTATCCTAAAGCCACATTTGAAGGTAAAATCATAGATTTTGAGCCTCTGGCAACAGGAGTGCAAACCAAAATGGTTAAAGGAAATTTAACCATACATGGTATTACAAAAGAAGTAGAAATCAAGACTACTATCGAAAATACAAATGGTACTTATCGATTAATAGGAGATTTTGAAGCTACAGTTAAAGACTTTGATATCAAAATACCTCCGGTATTGGCTCCCAATATTGCTAAAACTATATCAATACAATTTAGATTCGAATATCAGCCTTATGAAAAATAAAACACGTTTTCTTACATACCTTTTTATATACTTAGGCTTCGGTATGTCAATATATGCACAAAGTTTACTTGATAAACTAGATAAAGAATATCCAGAAACTCCACAATATGAAATAGCAACTTTTAAATCTACACGTATTGGGATTGGACATTCTATTGAAAACCGTAAAAAAGGAGTATTACAAGTAGTAGCAATGAATAGGTATTGGAATATTCCTAATCGTCCTAGTCAAAGCTTTGTTGCTGATAAATGGAGTGCCAGAATAGCATTAGAGTATGGTATTTCTGATCGATTAACTTTTGGAGTAGGAGGAACAACGCTAGATGGTATTTTTGATGGATTCCTTAAGTATAGGCTTTTACATCAGCAAAAGGGGAGTGGTGGTTCACCTATAAGTTTGACATTGTTTCAGAACGCCTCTTATAAGAGTAAACGCAATAGACCTTTTGTAGATGTTAATGTTTTTGATGATTTTACCGATAAAATGGCGTATACCAGTCAGATTTTGATTGCTCGTAAATTTACTCCTCAGTTCTCATTGCAGCTTTCACCTACATTTATTCATAGAGCTTCATCAGCTTTTGATGAGGATCCTCATAATCATTTTGCTGTAGGTTTTGGGGCTAGATATAAAATTGGAGGTCATATATCTATAGCCTCGGAATACTACTATGTGGTGAACCCATTGAAATCCATTGAAACCTATGACGCTTTTTCACTTGGTGTAAATTGGGAAATGAGTGATTTAATGTTACAATTTATGATGACGAATACCAGAGGTATGGTTGAAGATGCTTTTATATTACAAACGCCTAATAATTTTAACCTCAATGACGGTAATTTTATTTTTGGGTTTAATGCTACTTTCGTTTTGCATTTAAGTCAAAAAAAACTATAATATCTATAATTGCTAATAACAAAGAGGTTGCTATCAAAAACAACCTCTTTTCTTAAAACTCACTCCCCCAATTTTATAATCGCAGAGATTATAAATCCTTTATTTAATTAGTAATCTTTTAATGTACTTTTTATCATTTATATTGATATCAACCAAGTAAACACCTGATTGTAAATATGACCTATTAATTAATACTTCTTGCATTCCTTTTTGTTGACTTTTCTCAGCTAAAACAAGTTGTACCATCATTCCTTTTAAATCTTTAATTTGTATAGATACTTTACTTTTTTCTTCCAAAGAGTATGTGATTATTCCCTGATTCTGCAATGGAATAGGATATAATTTGAACGAAAAAGGTTCTTTGTCTACAACGATTTTTGAAGATCGCACTTGATCGTTAGATAATATATTAGTCGTTCTGCCAGTTGTAGTACATCCTTCTGTATTAATATCAAAATTAGAACCATATTCTGCGGTGAAATTGGGTAATAATGTCACTTCATATCTTGCACTATATATTACAGACGCTTGATTTGATATTAGATTATTAGCACTACCCACAATAGCATTACTAGCTTCATAGTTCACAATACTACCACTCGGAATAACTGTGGTAATCGTTAGGTTTTCTACACAAGGACCTTCGGTACATTCTGAAGCAAGTTCAGGGCGATCAAAAACAATAGATGTATGCATACGCTCTATTTGACCTTCTGTAAAATTAGCTCTACAGAGATAAGCATAAGACATAATATTTGTCGTATTCGGAGTATATTTTATTCTACAACCATCACTACCTGTACCTATATAATTACAATTTTTATCTACCAGTTCAGCTTCAGCAGGCCAATCATCATTGTCTGAATCAAAATTAGGTTCTGCAGGAGTATCACATACTAAGTCTCCAGCAGAAGAGCAATTAGGATTGCAATTTGCAATAGGTATACGAGTTACTAGTTCATCAATTCCTCCTTCACCTCGTCCTCTGTGGCTGTGAAAGAGATCAAAATAATGCGCTACTTCGTGAGCCAAGGTTTTCTTATGATTTCCAAAACTGTTGGTGTCATCTGCATAGGCATTAGACATGACTACCCAATTTTTATTGTATAGTTTCTTATATGAAGAAAAAGATCCCCAGTTAATCTTAAACTCTGATCCGGGAAACCCTACAGCATTGGGTACAAAAAATATATTTAAAGCATCTTCATCAATATTAGGCAAGGCCATATCATATTCAACTCCCTTATTATCTGTGCTTTCTCTTTTTATAATTTCAGTAAAAAAGATATCATTATCTATATAATTAATCTCACAAGGATCAAATGTAATATTTGTTTTTGCATAATCCCTGGCAAGCTGCTTCATAGCTCGTTGATAAGCGTCAATAGTAAGCCCTCCGGTACCTTTGGAGCTTCTTATAATGTGTGGTTTTAATTTAATCGTTTTCGGCATAACGATATCTCCTAGTTGTAAACCGGCACGATGTTGCACTACTTGGATTGCATTTTGATATGCTGCTTCTGTTGGTTTTGCTGCGCAGGGTTCTGGAATGGATTGTGACCAGGAATGGTATCCAAACAACATAACCATGATTAGAATGATATGTTTCATAGTATTACATATTAAAAAGTTATGAAGTTTGATTATTATTTAAAGCTCAATTCATTTACCTGCTTTTTTAATAACTCTAATTCTTTTTGCTGCGCTATTGTATGCAAAGTCAGTTCTTCTATTTTTTCTAGTAATAAAGCATTCATATTGGCCAAGTCAAAACCTTCCTCTTGAACTTGCTTTGCAGAAGGGATATTAGCAAGATGCCCATGTTTTGTGATATATTTTTCAACTTCGGATAGTGATTTTATTGAATATTCAGGTGTAAAAACATAATCCGGCCAGTTGGCAAAAGTGCGAATCTTTAGTTCTTCGGCAATTATTTTTCCTTTTACGGCTAAATCAAAACCTTGTTGAAAATCCGCTCCACCAACACTTAAATTTTGATCCACAAGCAACCCTTTTCCCTTTACTCGGGTACCATTACTAAAATCTCCATCAGAATTTATCCATAGCTCAGAAACTTCAGTAGTTGATGGTTCTAATGCGATATTGAATTTATTATTTTCACCTTCAGTGTATCGTCTTAATTTTAAAAACCCCCGATTACCGGCCAGTTTTATACTATTATTTCTAATTGCATTTGACGAATAAATCTGTCCTTCTACGTGTAATTTTGTATTAGGTGATGTAGTACCAATACCGACATCACCATTATTAGTAATACGCATACGTTCGTTTATAGCATTTCCTGTCAGTGTACCCAAAAGAACATCACCATTATTAGCTCCTCTTATGTTAAAGTCTCCGGATACTGCTGTTGGAAAATAATGTGCGTTTCTTGTTGATAAACCGATCCCTGGGACAAACAAACTACTGGTTTCTGAAGGCGAGAACAAAACTCCGGGTGCAATACCGGATAGTAATAAAAAAGCTTCTTTATTATCATCTTCATGGATATGTACTTTTTGCCTTGGGTTAGTAGTTCCTATACCCACATCTCCGTTATTTTTGATTCTCATTCGTTCATCTATAGAATTTGTTTTTAAGGTTCCAAAAAGTACATCCCTGTTGACTCCTCCTCTAACATTAAAATCCCCGGGAATCGCTGTCGGAAAATAATGATCATTGGATGTAGATAAACCAATAGCCGGAACTAGTAGATTTGGACCAATATTATGTGTTTGAGAGAATATAATCCCTGGCGCAATACCAGAAATTTGCATGAACGCTGCTTGATTAGCATTAGAATGTAGATGCAGTTTTTGCTGAGGAATGGTGGTGCCAATGCCAACATTACCGCTAGAAGGGAATGTATTTGATTGTCCAAAAGAAACACCAAAAGCGACTATAAAAAATGCTATTACTGAACTTGTGAAATTGTTTTTCATGTGAAGTAGTTTTAATGAATAATAAGATGTTATATATAACTTGATTTGCAGGTATAAATGTAGTCTCATACCTTAGTGTGAAACAAGAAGAGTATGGTCAGATTTATAAATTTGGAGGAATCCTATTTTTGATGTAGTTGATAGATTTCTTCAAGTATAGTAGAGTATAAAAGCATATTCACCTGAATAAACCCAAAGATCTGCGGTACTCTTCTGTTTTTTTAAATATTTTTACAGCACACAATCCATCAAACAACCAAAATGTTAAGGGCATACACAAAGATTATGATTGGTGTTCTTTTTTTTCTGTTCTTTATTTGTACCCATGCACAATCAGAAGAAAAAACACAGGAGATCGATACCACAATTACTCAAGAAGTAATTGATTTTATTACTACTTCTGATTCCTTAAAGAAAATAAGGAAAATGATCAGAAATACCTCATTAAAAAATCCGGATAAAGCTTTAGTATACAGTAAATATTTTTTGAAAAGAGGTATTAAAGAAAATAATTATGATATACAACACTATGCTAATTTTAGAATAGCATATATTAACTATGGTAAATCCAAATACCTGGAAACAATACAATATGTGGATGCGGCTATTGAGAATGTCATAGCATTAAATAATAAAAAGAAACTCGTAAATAATTATATGCTTAAAGGGTCAGTTTTTTTTGATCTAGGCATATTTGAGAAAGCATTAATACCCTTTAATGAAGGCAGGGATATAGCAATAGCTCAAGATTATAAATTGAGAGAACTACAATTTAAGGCCAACATAGGATTCTGTCACAGTAAATTAGAACGACACCAGGATGCTTTAGATATCTTAAAAGAGGTAATACAACAATTAAAAAAAGATGAATACCAAAAAATCAAAGGCTTTGAACAGACTCATCTTCAGGTTTTACTGGCATTAGGTTTATCATATGAAGAATTAAATCGACTATCAGAAGCAATCAAAACTTATGATCAGGGATTGTCTTTAATAGAACAATATGAGATCCCGGAGCTCAAAGGAGATTTCTACATAAACTATGGTGTAGTTTATTATAAAAAAGAGGAATATTATACTGCATTAGGTTACCTAAACGAAGGTAGAAAAATGTTGAGTGCAATATACTCTGATAATTTTCCTAATATTTTGATTGCTAAATATCATATTGCAGAGTGTTTTTATAAACTTAAGCAATACGACAATGCACTTTCTTTACTCCAGGATAATTTTAGAATCATGAAGGAGACAGAAGAGTTTGGTAAATTAGAAGAAATGTATAAACTAGCAATAGATATTGCAGAAATTCAACAAAAAAAAGATTTAGCAATTGCTCTTAGCTCAGAACATAGGGAAATTATGAATACCACATACCAGGATCAACTTAGGTCGCGTGATATTTTAATCAATAGACTTCAATCTAAGAATGACTTATTATCAGAGCAGAAAAGTACGGGAAAATTAAACGTAAAAATCGCAACTGGTATTGCTATAACCATGTTTATAACCTTACTAGGAGCTTTTGTTTGGTATAGAAAAAAGGTAGCTCAGAATGAAAAACGTTTCCAGGAATTAATGGAAAAGCTAAATTCTAATCTAAAAAACATGGAAGAAAAAGAAGAAGAGAAGGAACATATTCATAAGGAAGTAATTGAAGATGAAAAAGCTAAAATAATTATCGACGGTCTCAAAAATCTTGAAAATTCTTCTTTTTTCTTATCAACAGATTGTAATTTGTATAGTACAGCAAAAAAAATCAATACTAATACCACTTATCTTTCTAAAACCTTGAATGAGTTTAAGAAACAGTCTTTTAGCGAATATTTAAATGAAATTAGAATAAATCATGCACTGATGCAATTACAAAAAGACCGTAAGTTTCGTTCTTATACGGTTCAGGCAATTGCTCAGGAATTAGGTTATAAGAGTGTGAATACATTTACAAAAGCTTTTAAAAACAAAACCAACTTGAATCCGTCTTTTTATATAAAACGATTAGAAAAGACAGTTCAAATATAACGTAGTATTACCTCAAATTTATAAATCTGTGTGTTTTTGATATAAATAAACGTCAGGATATCAGTAACTTTTAGGTAATTTGTCTATAAACTCACAACTACCTCTTACATGAAAAAAAATATCTATCTTTTTTGGAGCTTTTTATTATTTGCGACTTCATACACAATATCCCAAAATTCTAATACATTAGTATTCGATCATTTAATTGACATCAATATGCAAATTTCGTCAACCGGAAAAATTACTTGGAAACTTCCTGAAAAAATACCTTCTCAGTTCTATCAAGATAATATTGTTGGCTTTCGAATTACTATAGAAAATATGACCAATAAGCCATCTCCTTATTTTAGTTTAGAATATCATCCTTATAAAGGAACTGATGGAGGTGCTCTACGACCTATTGTTGTTGATCCGGATGAAGACGATGATGATGGAGGCTTTTCATATATAACTGGTTCGAGAATTATTGTACCAAATAGAGCACTTTACTTAAGAGATAGTTTAGGTGAAACAACGATAAAATTAGACTTGAAATATTCTAATACCGGTGATCCGACAAGCTATATTAATCTCGGTAATTATGAACAAACTGTTACGATACTTAGCTCATCAATAAGGCCACCTGTATCTATTGTTGAAGATTTTAAACTATATCCTAATCCTGTTAAAAACTCATTGTTTATAGAGAATAGTGGAGTTATTGATTCTAAAGTACAATTATTAATTTATAATTCTTACCATAGCCTTACGGATAAAAGAGTTTTTATATTCAAAAAGAAAGTAATTACCTATGACAGCTCTAAATTAAAACCAGGGATATATTATTGTCATATTATTAAAGATGACAAAACAACTATTAAAGCCTTTGTGAAATTATAATTACATATTTTATTTATGATGATTACCTCCTTTGCGATAGTGTAAAAGGAGGTTTTTTATTAATAAAATTTAAAATTCAACTCACTAATATTCTGGACGTACAACTAACACTTGTAATGTAACTATTTTATTTTCAGTTAATTGTGAAATTTTGTAAATAAAAACAGAAAAGCAAGGTAACATTTTACTTTGTTGCAACATTCATATTAAATGAATAAATATATATACCATAAAATAGTGGTTATTAACAATTAATTAAGATTTTAAATAGCATTCACCATAATCTTTTATATTTTCGCTGCCGCTATTTTACCTCAAACAAAATGAAACATAATTTAACACCTACAAAAACTATGAAAACTGTAAAATTTCTTTTTATTCTGATTAGTAGCTTTGCTATTTTATCATGTGATTCTGATGAAAATGATATTGTAAATAATTTAGATGACAACTATCCAATAACTCTTAATTTTAAGAATTTTGATGAAGAGTTTACATTCTACCAAAACGGAGCTCTAGCTTTCGTTACTGATGAAGTGTTGAACAATTATAATAATTCGAGGATTTCTCTTAATAGGCAAGAATTAGAAACAGAGTTTACAAATGATTATTTCAAGTTTCTTAGTGATACTGAAGTTGAAGTTTCTGAAAGTGGTGATATATTTAAGGCAGAATATGTATTTGAAGATGGATTTTTATATCTAGTAGTCAATAATGGCAAATTTTTATATGGACAGGGAGATAAAACTAAACTACAATATAGACTTTCTGCTTTACAAACTAATACAGCAGGATCTTCTAATGCATACGAAGATGAGGATGATATTAATGATTTTCCTGCAACTTTCGAAAATTCAAAAGATTTTCATACGTATAATACTTTAGAAGACATTCAAGGAGATGAGTTCTTGTTGATCCATAATCTTTCTGCTGTATATGAATAGTTAGCAGGGAATAAAATTCTAGATATTAATCTATAGAATAAAAGGAGTCTCTATTTAACTAAAAAATAGAGACTTTTATTTATCTGTTAGGTTTGTCTAATCACTGTTATGATGTATCTATAAATAATGTACAGTATTTTGCTTTCTAAAAGATTGACAAACTAATTATGTAAATTTTTAGTACGGGTATATTCATTTACTGATATAATTATATATTTGGTTTTTTGTAAATAAAATCCAATCATTATTTTGAAATATTCTTACCTACTTATTTGTTTTTTAACGATTCAAAGTATCTGTGCACAGGATTATGTAGATCTGGTTAAAGTCGATTATGGAAACTTATTTAATGCTGGGTTCGAAAATAATGATGCGACAACCAATGTTACTTCATTGAATGTAAATATTACATACCCAATAAAATTAGATGATAATTTTGCCATTCTTACAGGAATAGATTTTACACAACAAGGGCTAGATCTTTTTCCTAATGGTGATCAGTTTACATTACATTCTATTCGATTGAAAGTAGGGTTGAATATCAAACATAGTGACCGATGGTCGGGGACATATCTTTTCTTACCTAAAATAGCAAGCGAAAAATTGCACACAGATGATAATTATCTTTTTTACGGCGGATTAGCCATATTAAAATATCAAAAAAGTGAGAAGCTACAATATCGTATTGGTGCTTATTTGAGCAGTGAAGGGTTTGGTATATTAACGACCCCTATACTAGGATTGTATTATCTTAGTGAGCAGAAAAAATGGGAAATGACTGCTAATTTACCCATTAATGCAGATGTAAATTATCGTTTTAATCCATCTACTGCAATAGGTTTTGGTTTTCAAGCACCAGTGACATCCTATAGCTTAGAAAAAGAAGAAGGTAATCCTCAATTGTACACCCAATCCTCAGTAATAGAATTTGGACCTTATTTCCAGCAGAGCTTTCTACAACAAAGTATTTTATTACGTTTACAAGCTGGTTATTCTAGTGTTTCGTACGAGGTTTTTGAGGAGGGAGATACATTGCCAATTCGCTTATCCGCTTTTGAGTTTGACGATGATCGTAACCGTCTTAACCCTGAAATGATAGGTAATTTATTTGTAAAGGTTGGAGCAGTTTATCGTTTTAATTTATAAGGAATAGATTTTCTGAGTTTACATTAAAAACTACAATACCTATTACATACCGATCCGAGTAAAAAAATCTATTTTATAAGTATCTCCAATAGGAATTCTAATATCAGAAATGATGATTTTACTTCGCTGAATGGTATTAATATTTCTAAGATTTACGATATAAGAACGATGTACGCGTATAAAGTTCTCTTCGGGTAATTTTGATAGAATATCTTTAAAGGTCATTAAGGTAAGTATTGGTTTTTCTCCTACAGTATATATTTTTAGATAATCTTTTAAACCCTGCACATATAGAATATCATTTAATCTAATTTGTATAGTATCATAATCTGACTTTACAAAAATAAATTGATCAGTAGTAGAACTTGAGGTAATACCTGTAACTTCTTTTGAATCAGGTTTTTGGCCTCCTTTTCTTAGCTCAAAAATTTCCTTAGCACGATTAACAGCTTTAACAAACCTGGGAAAAGGGATAGGTTTTACCAAATAATCAACGGCATTCATCTCAAAACCTTCTAAAGCATATTGAGAATATGCCGTGGTGAAAATAAAAAGTGGTTTATGTTCTAAGGTCTTAATAAAATCTATGCCATTGATCTGTGGCATTTCTATATCAGAAAACACCAGGTCTACTTTTCCATCACTTAATAAAGGAATAGCGTCCAAAGCATTGATATACGACCCTACAATTTCCAGGGTACCTATATCTTCGCAATAAGATTTGATAATTCCTAATGCCAGTGGTTCGTCGTCAATGATGATACATTTCATGATTTACCTTGTTAAATTTATTCCAAAATAAGCTCCAGTTCCACAATATACCTAGCATTTTCTTCTTTAATCTCCAGGGTATGTGAATCAGGGTACAACAACTCTAATCGATTTTGGATATTAGATAATCCAACACCAGAACTATCTTTGTTCTTACGATATACTCCGATTACATTACTAACTTTAAACATCAGGTTGTTTTCAATAATTTGTATTTTGATATCAATATCTGTAACACCTTTAAAATCGGTACCATACTTAAAAGCATTTTCGATAAAAGATATCAATAACAATGGATATATCTTTTTCTTTTCATATTGTCCTTTTATAGAAATCTTGACATCTTCACTATTGGAAAGCCTGAGGCGCTGTAATGTTACATAGTTCTTAATATACTCAATTTCTTTGATCAAGGGTACAATTTCTTGATTAGCTTCATAGAGCATATAGCGCATAAGTTCTGATAGCGTTAATACAGCTTCTGGTGCATCATTAGATTTGTTACGTACCAGAGAGTATACACTATTTAAAGAATTAAATAAGAAATGTGGATTTAATTGAGCTTTAAGAAACTGAAGTTCAGTTTCTGTGCGTTGTGCTTCAGTTTCTTTGGACACTTTATCTCGTTTATAAAAATCTACCATTAAACAGAAAATACCACCTAATAAGAAAAAAGCAAAAGAAAAAACACTTCTCATAATGTACTTAATATTTCTAATAGGAGGGAAGCCATCTCTTACCTGAAGAATATCTTCAAGCCTGTCAAATGGAGTTAAAAAAGGAATAGAGTTTGCCATATAATTGAAGATGACCAAAAAACCGATAGAAGATAGTATATAAATAAAAATTTTCTTTTTTAGCAAGAGCTTAGGAGCTAGAAAAGAATAGTTTGCATAAAAAACAATAGGGTTTAAAAAAATTTGCATTAAAAAATTGGGTTCTAACTTCCCGGATTGAGTAAAAGAAGTAGCCAAAGGAAATGATAATAAACACCCCCATGAAATGAGATGTATCCATACTTCTTTTATTCGAAATGTTTTTTTCAAACTATTCTTTTTTCTATACACACTCTTAATATAACTAATTTTCAAAATAAATGTTACGACTTTGTAATTCAATCCTGGTAATTGCAGGCATTGTTTTTTGTTCTAATTTTTGTACCACCAACTTTCCAATTTTTTCTGCGTCTGTTCTAGTCCTGAAATATTGATTACCGGATACTCCAGGAATATTATACTGTTTAATTAATAATTGATTACCATTATATATTTCATAGTACCAGCCGTTTTGATCAGAAAGCTCCTTCACTTTTATTGAATATGTAGACAAATCAACTTTCTTTATTTCATGTTTTATAAAAGAATTAATTAGTAATACACCTAATAGAATTGTACTAAAAATCATGATATAGTTGATTACCTTTTTCATTATATATAAGTTTAGGAGCTATCTGAATTCAAACAAACAAAAGACACATTAATCATCTTCATTTTCTATTTCAAAAGGAAAGAATTCCCAGTTGTCATCGAGATATAATGTTCCACTTCTTCCTAATGCTACAAAAGCTCTGCTGTCGTTATAAAATGAGATGGCATCGCGTCTTGTAAAACCTTCAAAAGAAGTTTTCTCTTCCCAAAAATCCGTATCAGGGTTATACTCCCATACCGAATTGGCTATTCCGACTCCAGTATCTCCACAGGCAATATAACCTCTGTTACCAATACTAAAACCTGTAGCATTACTGCGCCTTACATCATAATCATCTGTGTCAAGATCTGTAAGAGGTGACCATACTTCTGTATTTATATCAAATACCCAAAAATCATCTTGATTAATACCGTTAGATACACCTGTACCCATATATACTTTATCTTCAATAGTAAAAGAAGTAGCATCTCGTCTTTTACTTCCTCCAAACCCTACTAATTCTATCCAATCATCAGCGATGGGATCATATTTCCAGAAATCTTTTTTATCATTATCTCCATCAAATCCTGTACCCACGTATCCTGATGTGTCGGAGCTAAATGCTACAGCTCCTCTTCTCGCTGTTCCTTCAAAAGAAGTTATTGGAGCCCATTCATTTAGGGCAGGGTCATATTTATAAAAATCCCCTAACTCATTATCTCCATCAAAACCAAGTCCTATATAACCTTCATTAGCAATGGTAAATGCCACCGCAGAGCTGCGAGGGCTTTGAGTTTGATCTACAGATATAGATGCAAAATCAGCCAATTGACGCCAGAAATTGCCTTCAATATCATATACCCAAAAATCAGAAAGATAGTCATCACCATCAAAGCCCGTACCCATATATCCAAGATTATCAATAGTAAATGAAACAGCACTACTACGAGGAGTTCCATCAAATACAGAACGATTTACCCAGTTACCTAATTTATCATCTTCGTCATCATCACTAGAACAAGAGGTTATCATTATAAATGAGCATAGAATTATACCTATCTCAAGGTGTTTTAGCAATAATGGCTTGCGTCTTTTATTTGTTTTTTTCATTCTTTCTTTTATTTAAATTAAACTTTAAACCCATTGATATGAATATTGAGCTGTCAGCTTCGAAATCATATATATCATTGTTGTTTTGATCTAATATTTTTAGTTCATTCCAAGGAGAGTATCCTGCACGAATCACTGTGGTCCAATTCGGTTGAATACGATATTTATATGCTACACCAATATCTAGCGTATTATATTGTAGCTTAGTATTAGTATGGGTGCCGATATCAGGAAATGTAACCTGGGATGAAATATTTCCAAATACCCCATTAAAAAAAGCATTTGCAGATACCTTATGCCTGATATTAGGTTGATAGGTAATCCCGCTTTCCGGAAAGCCTATAAAGTAGTTCCACTTATTTATTTTATACCTAAAAGAAATCACCGGAATTATTCTCGGCCTTCCAAATTGAGTTCCATAACCAGCTCCAAAATTTAGTATAGAAAAATTATTTGCATTGCCCCATTTCTTTGATCCTGTGATCATAGCATTTATAATAATATCCTCATTACTAATACCATCTTCTAAGTTAGATTGAATAGTAGGAGACATCATTAAGTTTATATACCATGAATTAGTAATAGTATGTTGATAAAAGAGATTTGTACTTATCACATGCAGGTTTTCATAAGAATATGGATCAAAAGGCACTGTGCTTGTGGCATACATAAACTCATGATAGGTATAGGATAGACCATAGCTTAACATCCCGTTAGGTAACTTAGTTCTATAGCCGGCATTAACCTGATATTTCTGTACACTTGTTTCTCCAATTCCGGGAATCGTTGTATACTCAATACCAGCGATTTCATTATTAAATTCCGGCATCTGAGACCAAAGTATATTGGTTATGCCAAATGCGAAAATGATATGTAAAAAATGGCGATCCATTTATTATTTTTTGATAAAAGTATTCTGGTATTGGAGGGAGGAGAAATAAAATATACAGATATCATATCTTCATAGACAGAATAGATTATTTTGTCTATCAATCATTTTTCAGGGTATTAGTAGCAAAAAAACACAGATTGGTCTATATGATCTATGGTTAAGTATAATATAGTTTCATAAGGTATTATAGCCTATTTCTTTTGTTAGAGAAATCTGATAAAAATGAAACCCACAATACACATACTTTTAATATTAATACTACTAATATCATGTGCCGAAAGAGATGATATACCTACGTTAGAAGTAGGTCAGGATTTTACAGATTCTGATGTTAGAATCATATCCATAGATAGTTTTACGGTAGAATTATCTACGTATAAATTCGACAGTATCAATACTTCATCTACCAATAGAATTTTAATAGGCCAGTATAAAGACGAAATATTTGGGGTTACACGAGCAGAAAGTTATATGGAATTAACTTCTACAAACTATTCAATTCCGGATGATGCAGAATTAGATAGTATAGCTTTGATATTAAACTACGATAGATATTTTTATAATGACACTACCAAAATTTCCTCAATACAAGTACATTTATTAAAAGACGAACTACGTCCGGAAGATGATGTATTTTATAATACTAGCAGAGAGGTGTTCGAAGAAATACCCGTAGCAAGTAAAAACTTCTTTCCTGAACCGACAGATGAGGATTCTTTGCACATTTCTATCCCCATAGAAGTTGGACGACTTGTTTTTGAACAGATACAAGATAATATCATTAATGATAATGAAGAATTAAGGAATGAATTCAAAGGTTTTTCTCTACAACCGGCTCCAGATGACGATTCTTCTATCATTGGGTTTACCATAAACAATGCAGAAACCTATTTATGTTTTTTTTATACAATTCCGGGAGAGTTTGGAGATGAAGAAGAAACATTTGATTTGGGTATAAATTTTAATGAGACATTTCCGACTTTTTTTAATCGTATACAAAGTAATACAGAAGGGACTTTTTTTGAGAACTTAATTGATCAGGAAATAAACTTATCATCCTCAGAATCCAACAACAGAAGTTATATTCAGGCTGGAGTAGGGATGGTGACTCGTATTCAATTTCCTACGATAAAGAATATTTTCGAAATTCCGGGAACAGGAACCATTCTGGACGCAACACTACGAATTAAACCACCTCCACAAACTTTCTCTGATCTTCGACCAATTCGAGACTCGCTTGTAGTGGTAATAGCCGATCAAAATAATGAGTTAGGTGATCAGCTTTTTAATGGAGAAGGGCTTGTTTTTGCCAATATTAATGAAGAAGACAAGGAGTTTAATGAAATAGCTTATGAAATACCGGTGGGCGTGTACCTGGAAGATGAATTATCAGAAAGCCCTGAAAATGATAACTCAATTGTCATTTTTAATCAAAATTTTAACAATACCGTAGACAGAATTGTTCTGGAGGGAGAAAGCAGCAGTGATTTTGAAGCCCAACTAATAGTTACTTATGCCATTTATGATGAATAATACACATAAACTTTTATTAATTTTTATCATAACTATGAGCACTGTAGCCTATTCGCAGACTAATAATCTAACAGGATCTCCATATTCTTTATTTGGATTAGGAGTACAGTCTAATTCTAATATCGGTAGAAATAGTGCTTTAGGAAATGGAGGTTTAGCACTGGGCAGTGATAGGATGATTAACAACCTTAATCCGGCTTCATTTGCAACAATTCCAAAGAGTAGTTTTTTATTCGATATAGGTTTTTTGGGCGAATTAAATACAGTATCCAATAATAATAGAGATGAAAATAGAATAGCAGCTAATTTTTCAAATTTAGCTCTAGCCTTTAGTGTAAATGATAAATCTGGAATGGGAATATCAATAGTCCCTTTTACAGATGTAGGGTATGCTTTAATTGGTATCGAAAGTAATGTAGAAGGATCCCAAGATAATTTTGTGAGTAATATCACCGGATCAGGAGGACTTAACGATTTAAGGCTTAATTATGGATATCAATTATATGATGGTTTCAGAATTGGGGTAAGAACTTCTTTTTTGTTTGGTACTATTGCCGAAAACGAACAAGTATTAATTGGGGATACTTTTCTAAATATTGATGAAGATAATTTTTACAATGGGTTCAGATTCGGGGTAGGTTTTCAATATGACATAAACAATAAATATACTATAGGATTTACCACAGATTTACCCACCAGATTAGATGGGACAAAAGATCGTTTTATTACCAAAACATTGGATGCAATACTTACCGAAGAGGTCAATGAAAGTGGATTAGATATAAACACATTCAAGTTGCCTATGGAAATTGGTTTAGGAATAGGTGCCAAACCCATTAGCGGATTAACAGTTAACATGGATTATAAAAGAAACTTATGGGGTAATACGGATCAAAGAGACAATATTGGCCAGTTTACCGATCAGTCGATTTTTAGTATAGGCGCACAATATCGTGCGAGAGAGATTGGATTAAAATATTGGCAAAATATAGAATTCAGAGCAGGGTTTAATTATGATTCGGGGTATTTAAAAGTAAATAATCAAACGATAGACAACTATAGTTTTAGTGTAGGTTTAGGAATACCAATAAGTAATAGAGGGTCTTCTATGCTAAATATATCATATAATTCTGGTAGGAGAGGAGTGGTAGAAGGAATTCTGGTAGAAGAAAATTTCAGTTTGATCAATATCAACCTTAGTCTGAAAGATATTTGGTTTAGAAAAATAAAGTTTAATTAAAAGAATGAAAAGTATGGTTGCAGAAGCAAAAATTATCGGAATTACTTTAATCGTTTTATTATTTACGATGGCAACAAAACAAGAAAGCGAGAAAGCAATCGCCATGGCAAAATATCAAACAGATAGAATGAACACAGCATTAGAACTCGATGAAGAGCAAAGTCAAAATGTAGCTTCAATAAATCTCAAGTATGCAAAAAAGATGAATAACCTTATGGAAACAGGAGGGAACATGTTTAGCAAAATGGGGGATATGAAAAAAATTAAGAAAGGAAAGAATAAAGAACTGAAAAAAGTATTGACTCATGAACAAATGGAAAAATATGAAGAAGAGCTAGAGCCGGAGTTTAGAAAGTATTTTAGGAATCAGATGAACAAATAAAAAGAAAGGTTAGTACTTTTATTGCGTCTAATTGAAGATAATTTACGAGTGCATTATGATATTATGACTAAAACTAATAATAGCGATAATACTTCATTGGGTGAATTTGCCACTGTAGATAGTTGTAGTCTAAAAGGCCACTTACGTTGTGTATACACTACAGGTAAAGAAGTATATCGCGATGGTCGTAATGGAAAAAGCACAAAACATTGGTGGACCATGTCATACATTGGCAGAGCTTGTACAAGACAATGGGGAAAACGTGCAGGGATATTGTATGAAGCACTCTTCGCAATACCACATTATATAGGCATATTTATTGGTAATCTGGTAGGTTATTTTGTTTTTTTGATCTTCGGACCTCAGAATAAAACTTCGTAATACTTTAGTTCTGTTAATATTTGTTAAAAACTTGTTTTCTGTTTCTCCATAAAATGTAATTTCTTTGTCATCGGAAAAAACAAAATGTATTGGAAACACAGGAACCTGTAAAACTTAAGACGTATACTCGCAATAATTTTTTTAATAAAACCTATTGTGTTTTTAGAGGAGCTTCTTTAAGAGAAATATCTAGAAGAAAACCTAATTATCGCAGTGAATCAGGTAGTACTTATTACTATACTAAACTTGGGGTATATCGTCTGGCTAATCATTGGGGACGTGCAGCTAAGTGTAATTGGAGACTGATTTCAGATTTTCCTGCAGAGATTGATGACTTAAGATTAGGTTTTGCGGAGTGGACAGATTTTAGAGAAAACCTGGATAAAGATGTAGATGCTTACTACATATCAGTAGATTTTGAGATTAAAAAAGTAAGCTACAAACACAAAGATAACCCCGAATATGATCAGGTAGCTGTATTACGTTCTGCAGATGCTACAAGAAAACTGATCAAACAGATCAAAAACCTTTTAGAAACTCATAAATGGGCCAAATATTATGATTATGATGACTTGGATGAATTCAGAGAAGAGGTTATCACCCGTTTGATAAATAGTAATATTACTTTAAACGAGTTGAGGAGGGAGCTTGTATAATCTATCTAATAAGCAGAATTCTATTTTCTTTTAATATTAGTAGAGTTCCACTTGTATAAAATGATGTATCTATGAAAATTATTATCTAGAAAACAAGCCAGATATAGCTAAAATAAAATATGCATATTTATCAGGAGTGCGTAATGAAGCAGCAATAGATAGGTCATTAAAAGGATCTAAATTAAAATCATCTCGATAGACATCACGATTCTGCTCTAAAATACCAAACCCGAGAATAGTATGACATAATTCATGAATAATTGTATGCACCTGTTGTCTTTGTGTTGTGAAATCAAAAAAACTTGGGCAAATATGAATATTGGTATCTATTCCTCCGGGATTATACCCATTATCATTCCAATCATATGTTCCATTATACGAATACGCTTCATTTCTAAAATTACGAGGGCCACATTGACCAGAATCTGTGGTGTGATCTTCATAAACAATATCATGACCATCAATATCCGCAGCATGCCATTGTGCTTCGTACCTTGGAGAATGAAGTTTTAAACTATGTAACTTTCTAAGTATGACATTGCAATCCCTGGCATATACCTGTCTTACATTTATATTGCTTCTATCATTTCTAACGGTAAAAAAAAATGTATCATACAATGCATTTTCAATCATTCTACTATGCTGAGATGAATTAGAATTCATATAGCTATGAAATCTAAAATATCCTATACGGCATGCTCTGACTGCACGATCTCTAGCAACCCTTACTTGTCTGAATTGTTCTCTTGTAAAATCTGGCATTTATTCTCTTTTTGTTATTAACAAGATACTTAATATCAGTGTATTAAGCAAATAGAGTATTATTCTGGCATCACCACATAAGTATCATCTCCTTGGACTTTAGGAAACCCTTTATTTTTCCACTTTTCTTTGGCGGCTTCTATTTTATCTTTACTATGTGAAACAAAATTCCAGTAAATGTGTCGTTCTTCTTCAAAAGGTTTTCCCCCGAATAATAAAATATGGGAATTTGGTTCCAAAATAACATTACATGTATCTTCAACTTTAGAGACCAACATATTACCTTGTTCAATTGTGTTTTCACAAGCTTGTATGCTTCCTTCTACAATACAAATACCAATTTCACCTTGTAACTCTCCTTTTAGTTGTAATTCATAGCGTTCAGGACTTTTAACTTCTACCATAAATAATTCTGAATGCACGGGTAGAGGAGAAGTTTTTCCATATCCTTGTCCTGCAACCAATCTAAACTCGGTATTGTTTTCTTTCCAGCTTGGTAAAATCTCAGCATCAATATGATGAAACTCCGGGTCTATATCTTCTAATTCTTTAGGTAATGCAACCCATATTTGATATCCGTGCGCGGTAAATTCAGAACCGTCTCTCATATCCCTGGGTGTTCTTTCTGTATGTGTAACTCCTTTTCCGGCAACCATCCAATTTACAGAGCCCGGAGAAATACGTTGATGAGTACCTATACTATCTTCGTGCATTAATTCACCTTCCAGCATATAGGTTAATGTAGATAAACCAATGTGCGGATGTTGATCAACGTCCATATAATGCCCTTTTTTTATCATAGTCGGCCCCATATGATCTATAAAAATAAATGGTCCTACCATTCTTTTTTTTCGAAATGGAATTAGCCTACCCACCAGAAAATCGCCAATATCACGACTTCTTTCTTCAATAATTAAACCTTCATTGGACATAAAAATTGATTTTTAACGTTTCTAACTTCTAAAGTACTGTTTTATATACTGAAATACGTTAAATAATTATTAACCAAGAATAGGTTTACAGGAAAGTACAGATAATAAATTCAGATAGTATACTTTTAATTTATTTACTATCTTTTCGCAACTTTAAAACTAATCAACCCAAACCTACATATGGAAATTTTTTCTTCTTATAACCTAATCATCGAGATTTCAATAGTTTTAATTTTATCATTTATCTTCAATGGTATTGCAAAAAAGACTAATGTCCCGGCAGTATTAATGCTAATAATATTGGGAATAATCATTCAGTATGGGATAAAGGCTTATGGAGGAGATGCTGACCAATTTGGCCCTATATTAGAAATTTTAGGAATTGTAGGTTTAATAATGATCGTATTGGAAGCTGCTCTTGAGCTAGAACTAAAGAGCGAAAAACTCATGCCAATTCTAAAATCTATGGCAGTCGCTCTGGTAGGATTAGTAGCTTCAACGTTTATTGCTGCGGTAATCCTAAAAGCCTTAATAGACGGTATGACTATGCAGTCTGCTTGGTTATATGCTACACCGTTATCTATATTATCAAGTGCAATAATTATCCCTAGTGTTTCGGCTCTTAAAGAATCTAAAAAAGAATTTCATGTATATGAAAGTACCTTTTCTGATATTCTGGGTATTATGTTGTTTTATTTTCTTACAGGAAGATTAAATCCAGCAGAAGACTCCGGAGTCGGAGGTTTTTTATTAAACCTGATTCTGACCATAGTAATTTCTTTAGTAGCTAGTTATGCTATTATTTTGATCTTTCAGAAAATAAAAAGCCAGGTAAAGCTATTTCTTTTGATTGCTGTATTATTGCTATTGTATGCATTAGGAAAGAAAATGCATTTATCATCGCTTATTATTATTTTAATTTTTGGATTGGTGATTGCCAATATGAAATTATTCTTCCAAGGTCAACTTAGGCAATATCTGGATTTTGAAAAAGCAAAATCTATTTATCACGAATTACATGTGATTACGGCAGAAACTGCTTTTGTTGTTCGTACATTATTCTTTGTGATTTTTGGTATAACTATAGTACTTTCCTCTTTGTTAAGCTGGAAAGTTACTTTAATCAGTATACTTATATTAATTTCGATTTATGGAATACGATATGGTATATTGCGCCTTTTTTATGGAAAAGATATTTTTCCGCAACTATTCATTGCTCCCAGAGGATTGATTACGGTATTATTATTTTATGCCATTCCTGCAGAAGCGGTTATAGAAGGTTTTGAACCTGGAATATTATTATTTGTAATTATAGGTACCAGTTTGATTATGACAGGTGGAATGATACGGGATAAAAAACTAAATCCGGTTGCTATTGAAGAAACGATCGAGGAGGAGGAATCTATAGAAGAGACAGAATATTTTATAAATAATACAACGGACTTAAGCGATATTGAAGATAATTTACCATCTAATGATCACTAAATAAACTATGAAAAGATTACATCGATTAACCGGAATACTTGTCAAGCTGCAATCTAAAAAAATTGTGCTTGCTGCAGAATTAGCTGATAAATTTGATGTTAGTCTTCGTACCATCTATAGAGATATTAGTGCCTTGATAGATGCGGGAGTACCTATTGGTTCAGAAGCCGGGATAGGTTATTTTTTAGTCGATGGATATACACTTCCTCCAATTATGTTTACTGAAAAAGAAGCTAATGCACTCATAACCGCATCTAAAATTATCGAGACTAATAATGATCAATCTTTAATTCATGATTATCAGGAAGTAGTTGAAAAAGTAAAAGCGGTACTTAAAACTTCTCAGAAAGAAAAATTAGAGATTCTGGAACAACGTATGATTACTTGGGATCCTAGAGAAAAACCACATAGCAACACCTTACCGGTTATCCAACAAGCAATTACTGACCTTAGAGTATTAGAGATTGAATATACTGCAGCTAGTAATGCGTATACAAAAAGATTAGTAGAGCCTTTAGGTGTATATTTTACTTCAAGTATTTGGGTGATGATTGCTTATTGTCGATTACGAAAAGACTATAGGCAATTTAGAACCGATAGGATTTTACAGCTACATGAAACCCAAGAACTGTTTCCACCAAAACAATTTACACTAGAAGATTATTTTAGTAAATATTCTGAGTGGTAATTTTTGGAAGTATATATTTGATTCTAATAATTATATAAAAATCCCTTTTGTTTTCGGCAAAAGGGATTCATAAATCATATTACCAACTACAACTAATTAAAGGATATCTTACTTGCATAAGAATCTTTGGCAGTACCTGTAATAACAATAATAGAAGCATTACCTTCCTTATCAATTCGTAACGTTGCTATATCAGTCAAAAATTGAGCAGAAGCAATATCATGCTCTCCTTTTGTTCCTTTTGCAAATTCAAGATCTTCTGTCCAGTAATTCATAAAAAAATCTATGATTAAACCTTTATTACCTTCAAAAATTACTTTAGTACTGATAAGTTTTCCTGTAGATAACTTATCATAGTATAGTTTATAAGAGATTTTTCTCTTTTTTAGGTTACCAGAAGCACTACTTTGGTGTACCCATTGCTGACAATTCGTTCCACATGCTACATATTTTGCATCCCACTTGGTTTTAGCCTGAATAAAAGCTTGCACCATCTTTATTCCAGGTGTATAATCTATTTGATCACCGGTAGTATTAGTAAGTAACCATTGCTTATCGTGTGATGCTGCAGCAGAAATATCTTCCTCTGAATAATGGGTTTGTGCATAAAAAGTAATAGGAAGAAATAATAAGAATAGTAAAGTTTTTTTCATAAGCCTTTGATTTATATAAATTTATGATCTAAAATTTACGATTTTTTTCCCGGTTTTTAGTAAAAAAACACACTTAATTATTAACCTATTATCAACGGTATAGCTTTGCGGAAATATAAAAGCTGTATTCATTACGATTTGTTAGCCAAAAAGCTGAGGATAAATGTTCCTCCATTTTTATACAAATATATAGATGGTTAGAAACCTAGTTACATTCCCTATATTTGTTATTATACTTTTGAATATAAGATAAGTTAGACAAATTGTTCCGTAATACTAAAACCAAGACCTTGTATTGATAGTAATCTTGGCTATTGAATATTATGTTTTATCGTCTTAGGTGATTTCAAACAAATTTATTAAGCAATTGAAGAACTTGTTCTGGATCTTTAATCTGGTACTTTGCATTAGTTTTATCTAATCCGACCTTAATGGTATATGCCCAATCTGGAGCTTCTTCAAACATATATTCATCAGTCCAATCATCACCAATTACAGTAATAAAGTCATAATCTTGCTGCATAAGTACTCGACTCATTGCTCTACCTTTATTAACATTGCTACTTTTTATTTCAATAACCTTGTTGCCTTTTAATACAGAAAGGTCATTATTAGCAACCATACTCGTTAATACAGTATTTAATTCAATAGTACGTATTTTTGCAAGTTCAGGATCTGCCATTCTATAATGCCATGCCAGAGAAAAGTTTTTAGTTTCAATAAAGGTGCCTGGCGTTCTATCAACAAAGGTCTCTAAAATGGGGTAAATATTTTTCATCCATTCTGTTTTTAGACGTTCTAAGGCTATCCATTCCTTATTTTGATAAAGCCAAACCCCGTGATCTGTCACTAAATCATAGTTTTTATGTCCAAACCATTTCTGAAAAGTCTCTTTATCTCTTCCGCTAATTAATACCAATGTTGTGTTTTCTTCCTCTTGTATCTTATCCAAAAGATTGTAAAGATGATCATCGGGTTTTGCATCTTGCGGATTATCTTTAAAACCTACCAAAGTACCATCATAATCCAAAAGCATTAATTTTTTCTTTTTTTGATGATAATCACTCATCAATTTTTTCTCATAATCACCCGTTAGCTTTTTAGCCATAATAGCTCCTTTTAGCTGTTTGGTGTCATCCAAAGATTTTAAAAACTCCTTTGCCCATTTTTCTACGTTATATCGTTTTAAACGCTTCTGTAAAAACTTCATACGTTTTTGTTGTTCGTGCAAAGGCATGGATAATGCTCTCTTTAGATTATGAGCAAAGTCTTCAAAGCTATTTGGATTTATAAGTAAAGCTTCATTCATTTCTTTTGATGCACCGGCCATTTCGCTTAAAATCAATACACCGTCATTTTTAGTTCGTGTAGCAACATATTCTTTGGCAACCAAATTCATTCCGTCTCTTATCGGGGTAATAAGTGCCACATCAGAAGATATGTATAGGTCAATTAAGTCATCAAAGGGTAACGATCTGTAAAAATACCAAATAGGTGTCCAGCTTACAGTTGCAAATTTACCATTGATACGACCAACCAACTCATCTGTTTCGCGCTTTAACTTTTGATACTGCGGAACATTAGAGCGTGAAGGAACTGCTAACATAACTAATCTTACTTTTTCTTGATATTCGGGAAACTTATCTAAAAAATATTCAAAAGCTTTTATTCTATTTGGAATACCTTTGGTATAATCCATTCGATCAATTGACAAAATAAGTTTTTTATCTTCAGAAATATGTTCGTGTAATCTTTGATAAAGTTCAGAATTTTCTTTGGGCTTACCACTATGTTCAAGAGCAGCATTATAAAATTTATCATAATCAATCCCCATAGGAAACGAATCTACTTTGATAAGCCTGTCCTGATAACTTATTTGATTAAAATTAACATCTAATCTTAAAATTCGTTGGACAGAACTCAAAAAGTGACGTTCATAGTCATAAGTGTGGAATCCTAATAAATCAGCACCAAGCATACCACTAAGGATTTCTTTACGCCAAGGAAAGGTTCTGAAAATCTCATAAGATGGAAAAGGTATGTGTAAAAAGAAACCTATCGTTGTGTTGGGTTTTTTCTCTTTAATAAGTTGAGGCAATAGCAACAATTGATAATCGTGTACCCAAACTGTATCGCCTTCTTCAATGTTTTCTAATATTACTTCTGCAAACTTTTGATTTACCCGTTTGTAGGCCTCCCATTCCTGTTGTTCGAATCCGGTATACTCCATGAAATAATGGAACAATGGCCATAATGCTTTATTACTAAACCCTTCATAGTACTCCTCAATATCTTTTGAGGTTAAGGGTACAGAAACGCATTTCTCTTTTTGTATTGCTGCAGTTACCTTATTATAAAGGTTTGTATCTAATTCTTCTTCCGGAATACCGGACCAACCTATCCAGATACCGTTTCCTTCTGCGTGAACAGATTTCATTCCTGTTGCTAATCCTCCAACGCTCGGAGTTATTTTTAGTGAATCTTCATTTATAGAAACTTGTAATGGTAGACGGTTAGAAACAATTATTGTTTTATTCATATAATGATTTGCTTGAACGAGTATGATTTTGTTAATTTAAAGAAAAATTAGTGAGTTACCCACTTTAAAAAGAAAAGATTTTGATGAATAATCTAGATTATGGAATTATTGGAAACTGCAGAAGTGCTGCTCTGGTTTCTAAAGAAGGCTCTATAGATTGGTGTTGTTTGCCTCAATTTGATTCGCCAACTGTTTTTGGTAAGCTACTAGATAAAAATATTGGTGGTTCATTTGGCTTCGAAGTAGATGATAGCTATACCATCAAGCAACGTTATGTAGAAAATACAGTGATTTTGGTTACTACTTTTAGTAATGGTTTGGATACTTTTGAAATAAGAGATTTTATGCCACGATATTACAAGGAAAATGGTAATTATCATTCTCCACCAGAATTTATTAGATATATCAAATATATTTCTGGAAAACCGAGTATAAAAGTTATTTATGACCCTAAGTTAGAATATGCCAAAGGTGTTACCAATACCTATATAAAAAATGATTTTGTGGTCAGCTTAACTACAAATGAAGCTTTTGACACTCTGTTTTTATATACAGATTTAGATAAAAAAGCAATTGTTGATGGGCTGGATATAACAATTACTTCTGACCATTTTTTCTTGGTAGGGTATAATGAAAAATTATTTGTCCCTGATCTAAAGAAAGCGTTATTAGAATATGAACGTACAAAGATATACTGGTTAAATTGGATGGAACGCACCCCAAGTTATAAACGTTATAACGATTATATAGCTCGCAGTGCGATGACTTTAAAATTATTGAGCTATGACAAATCAGGTGCGATTTTGGCTGCAGCTACTACATCTTTACCCGAGACTATAGGAGAAGTTCGAAATTGGGATTATCGTTTTTGTTGGATTCGCGATGCTTCTATGGTAGTCAAAGTGATATCACAACTGGGACATAAGAATATTGCAAAACGATATTTGGAATTCATCATCAATTTGATATCAGATAAAGATGAAAAACTTCAGATCATGTATGGAATTAATGGAGAGAAGGAGTTAACTGAAGAATTTTTAGATCATTTATCTGGGTATGAAAACTCAAATCCTGTAAGAATTGGAAATGCAGCTTATAAACAAAAGCAAAACGATATTTATGGGATTCTGATGGATGTGATTCATCAATTACTATTAAATTTTAATAATGATATCGACAATGGTGAAGAGCTGTGGAGCATTACAAAGGGAATCGTTTGGGTTGTAAACAAACACTGGCAAGAACCTGACAAAGGCATCTGGGAGTTTAGGTCTGAAGATCAACACTTTACTTTTTCCAAAGTATTATGCTGGACAGCTGTTGATAAAGCAATAAAAGTGGCTAAAATGTTAGGTAAAACATCCAAGTTAGCTCGCTGGCAATTGCTAGAAGAAACAATACGACAAGATATTATGGAACATGCCTGGAGCAATTCTGCACAAGCATTTACACAAGCATATGGTTCTGACGATTTAGATGCTTCTGTTTTATTGATGGAATCATATGGTTTTATAGATGCTAAACATCCAAAGTATGTAAGTACTGTAAAAGCCATTGAACGTGAGTTATCCAACGATGGTTTGTTGTACAGATATAAAAACAAGGATGATTTTGGTTTGCCATCATCTTCGTTTACCATTTGCACATTTTGGTTTATTAATAGTCTATATAAAATAGGAGAAGAGCAAAAAGCAGTCGAACAGTTTGAAAAATTATTATCTTATAGTAATCATCTGGGACTTTTTAGTGAAGACCTAGATTTTCAAACAAAACGTCTATTAGGAAACTTTCCTCAGGCGTATTCGCATTTGGCATTGATTGAAACCGCAATCAACTTGTCTAAAGTCACAGAAGAGGAAAAAATTAGAGATATATTGTCGTAAGACTTATATACATCATATTTTTCTGATTTTTTTTCTTGGATTAAACTAAATCCTTGAACAAATAGACCTTTTTTGATTATACGAGAATAGAGTGTGGTTAACATCTGTGTATATCGTTTTTCAGTATTATATGCCTTTTTTAAACTTATTTTTCAAAAGGTTGAAACACTCCTGACATACGGTTGTCATTTTATGCAATTAGTTTTGATAAAAATTACAAATCATCTAATTCTGGTCGTTATGGTCAATCTATTTTTTATTTATTCTGCAAAGAAATACCAAAATCTCATTCCTATGAAAAATGAATCAAGTGTAGTGGAAGTCGTATTATTTGATATTAATCAAGGATATTCAAAAGAAGAAGCGACACAGGCACTTAAGTCATTAAATGAAGTGATTAAATTATACTATGGTTTTATTGAAAGAACTACTGCTTTTAATGAAGCTGGTAAATACATTGATATTATATATTGGAAGAACATGAAATCTGCAAAAGAGGCTGCAAAAGATATGGTTAAAAACCCTGAGGCTCAAGAAGCTTTCAAAGTTATTAAACCAGAATCTATACAGATGTTTCATTTTAATTCCTTTAATCAATATGAGGGATAATATGGATACTTTCCTTTTTGTAAATTTAACAGCGTCATTTTTTAAATTTATATGATACCAGAACACATAGTAAATAGAAAAGGAGCAAGAAGTTTTAAAGATCTTAATCCTGAGGTTATTGAGTACCTTAATAGAGGCTTGATTGAAACAGCTAATCTAATGGAATGGTTAGCTGTAGATCAGTTAAAATTACTTAAGTTGATTCTGAATGAATTAGACAAATCTGATTGGTATGATAGTTTTTATGAAGCTGTTTCTGCACAGAAAAAACCTTCGGCTAATAGTAATACTAAAGTAATCGGGACAACTTTTTTACAACTAACAGAAGATGATAACATACTAAAACATCTAGCTTCTCATAAATCTGATGTGCCAAGATGTTGGGCAGCTTATTGGGCTGGTTGTAAAGAAACTGAAATCACTAAAAAACTAAATGCCGTTAAACCTTATGCAGCAGACCCACATTTTGGAGTTAGAGAGGTAGCTATTTTTGCATCCAAAGAAGGTATTATTAAAGATTTAGATAAAGCAATTACTATTTTGTCTGATTGGACGATGGACAAGGATGAAAACATTAGAAGATATGCCATAGAAACCACTCGCCCTATAGGTGTATGGACCAAAAAGATTGATGAACTTAAAGAAAATCCAGAAAGGGGAATTGGTTTATTAGAGCCTTTAAAGTCCGATAGTTCAAAATATGTACGTGATTCAGTGGGAAACTGGCTTAATGATGCCAGTAAAACAAGATCAGATTGGGTGACTTTTGTCTGCAAACAGTGGGAAAAAGATTCTAACACTAAGGAAACAAAATATATTATCAAAAAAGCTCTGCGTTCTATTAATAAATAGTTTTACAACCATGTGATTATTTAAAAAACTTAATAAATTAGTTTAATGTTATTAAAACAGAAAAAAACCAATTAAATTTTTATTAAATAATTATTATTACATAATCTTTTTAAGATAAATCAGACAAATTTGTGATAGCTTTTTCATAGTTTTAAACATATTTTTATAATTATAAATATGTAAAAAAATTATACTGTTTTTTTAATGAAAATTCTTCACACAAGTTTTGAATGTTATCCAATAGCAAAAGTAGGTGGTTTAGCTGATGTTGTTGGAGCTCTACCTAGATATCAGAATGAGCTGGAAAACCAATCTTCTGTAATAATGCCTTATCATGATAATAGCTTTACTCAGCAACATAATTTTAAAGTTATTTACAAAGGTAAACTCACTTTAGGTTCTTTAGTTTATGAATTTTCTGTTAGACAGTTAACATCAAAGGATCTTGGTTTTGACTTATATACAATACACACTGGTAGATTATTGGATAGACAAAATGTTTATGGATATAAGGATGATACAGAACGCTTTATTGTTTTTCAAAAAGCAGTATTAGATTGGTTGCAAAACATTGAAGAAAAACCAGATATTATTCATTGCCATGATCACCATACAGGTTTAATTCCTTTTCTAATGACTCATGGAGAGCCTTATGAGTCCCTTAGAAGTATTCCAACCATATTGACCATACACAATGCACAATATCAAGGACAAATATCTTATGATAAATTACATTATTTACCATCATTTGATAAAAATAAAATTGGGCTATTAGATTGGAGTGGGTGTATTAATCCATTGGCATCAGCAATAAAATGTGCTTGGAAAGTAACCACCGTATCGCCTAGCTATATGAAAGAACTTCAGGTAAGAGCCAATGGGTTAGAAAATTTATTGTCTCAGGAAAAAAACAAATCTGTTGGCATTCTTAATGGCATAGATGCTGAACATTGGAATCCTAAGACAGATAGTATGTTGGTCAAAAATTATTCTTTTAACAATCTGATCACAGGTAGAAAAGCTAATAAAAAATGGCTTTGTGAAGAATATGAACTAGATATTAATCGTCCATTATTTGCTTTTATTGGAAGATTAGTAGGAGAGAAGGGAGCTGATATTTTACCTGAGATCATTACAGAAACCATAAATAATACTAATGCTTGTGTATTTATGTTGGGTTCTGGAGATCCTGCTGTAGAAAAACAATTAGAAGAACTAAAAAAACAATTTCAAGGAAGATATAATGCTCATATTGGGTATGATGAAGAATTATCACATAAGATATATGCCGGAGCAGATTTTTTATTAATGCCGTCAAGGGTAGAGCCTTGTGGACTAAATCAGATGTATGCATTACGATATGGAACAGTACCAGTAGTCAGAAGAGTTGGGGGACTCAAAGACACTGTTGTTGATATAGGGGATAACGGTTTTGGAATATGCCATGATCAAGTGTTGGTATGGGATGTTTGCTATTCAATTAAAAGAGCAATCAACCTATATAATGACCAGGAACATTATAAGAAGATACAAAAAAAGATCATGAAAATCGATCATTCCTGGAATCGATCAGCGCAAGAATACGTAGATTTATATAACTCCCTTATTCAACTAAAATGATAAACAAAAAAGTATTAGCAATTATTCTGGGAGGAGGACAAGGTACCCGATTGTCACCTCTAACTGACCAACGTTCCAAACCAGCGGTATCTATAGCCGGAAAATACAGATTAGTAGATATCCCAATTTCCAACTGTATCCATTGTGATATTAAACGAATGTTTGTACTCACTCAATTTAATTCGGCTTCGCTTAATCGGCATATCAAAAACACCTATATCTTTAGTTCATTTAGCGATGCTTTTGTTGATGTTCTTGCCGCAGAACAAACCCCTGATAATAAAACTTGGTATCAGGGTACAGCCGATGCTGTTAGACAATCTATGCACCATTTATTAAATCACGAATTCGAATATGCGTTGATACTTTCGGGAGATCAGCTTTATAAAATGAATTTTAATGAAATGCTCGATGCACACATTAGTAAAGGTGCAGATATATCTATTGCGACACTACCAGTCAAACCAAAAGAAGCAACACAATTTGGGATCTTAAAAACAGATGAAGAAAGTTTCATTTCATCTTTTACGGAAAAACCAAGCTTGGATAAGCTTCCCGGTTGGGAATCTGAGGTAAGCGAGGAAATGGAAAAAGAGAATCGTAGATATCTTGCCTCTATGGGGATATATATATTCAATAGACAATTATTAATCGATATTTTGTCTGATCCTAATACTGTTGATTTTGGAAAAGAGATAATACCTCAATCCATAGGAAAACATAAAGTATTGGCTTATCAATATGAAGGATACTGGACAGATATAGGAACGATACACTCCTTTTATGAAGCTAACTTGGGTCTAACTGATGATATTCCAAAATTTGACCTGTTTGATACCTCTACAAATATATTAACAAGGCCACGTATATTACCGCCTTCTAAATTATCAGGAACTCAGATTGACAAAGCTATGATAGCAGATGGATGTATTATTAATGCTAAAAAAATAGAAAATTCAGTTATTGGGATTCGTTCTAGGGTTGGTAAAGATAGTGTAATGCAAAACACATACATGATCGGCAGTAATCAATATCAGAATCTGGATGAAATCCAGAATGATTTGAATAATGGAATACCGTGTATTGGTGTGGGTGAAAATTGCCAGATTAGTAATACTATAATTGACAAAGATGCCAGAATTGGTAATAACGTGGTTATTAAAGGAGGGGATCATCTAGAAGACACTCATGAAGAATCTTATGTTATAAAAGATGGCGTGGTGGTGATCAAAAGACGAGCTATTATTCCGGATGGATTTGAACTGAATTAAGACGTCTAATTTCCTTTTTTATATTTTTTTTAAGAAAAAAACTCAAGGCTCAATTTTTCGAAAACGTTATTGTTTATAAATTCTTACATTTCTCTTTAAAATCGCACAATTTACAGCCTTGTTTTCCGAAATAAATAATAAATTGGGAATGCTTTTACCAAAACACTAAAAATCAATCATTTTAATTTATAATTTTTCATGTTAAATCAGGAACGTGTTATCATTGAAAATGTAACTCCAGAACTTAATAATGGAGTTTTTTTTATCAAAAGAATAGTTAATGAAAAAGTCAATATCACCGCTGATATTATTGGTGACGGACATGATATTGTTCAGGCAGGTGTACGATATAAACATGAAGGTGAACGAAGCTGGAAAGAGACCCGAATGCATCACATAAATAATGATTCATGGAATGGGTGTTTTACAGTCGAAAAACAAGGATATTATTCATACCAAATCCAAGGATGGATCGATTATGCTTTAAACTGGCAACATGGTACCAAACGTAAGATTGAAGATAATCAAAATGTAAAATCCGAATTATTAGAAGGAAGAGAATATTTAATCCCTCTACAAAAAAAAGCAAGTACTAGTGAAAAAAAATACATCTCTAAATTATTGGATATATTTCAGGATGCATCACAATATGAAAATGCAATAGCTGAAGCTAAAAGTGATACATTGCATGATCTATTCTATAAGTATCCTTCTAAAGGATTAATGGCTACTTATCAGGATCTAAAAGTTTATGTTGATCGAGAAAAAGCTCGTTTTAGTACGTGGTATGAATTCTTTCCTCGTAGTGCTGCAGAAGAAGAAGGTAAACACGGAACGTTTAAAGATTGTGAGCGATTATTACCAAGAATAGTCGAAATGGGATTTGATGTGCTTTATTTTCCCCCTATACACCCAATAGGTGAAGTAAATCGAAAAGGGAAAAACAATACCACAGAAGCATTAAAAGAAGATGTAGGGTCACCCTGGGGAATTGGTTCTATAGACGGTGGCCATACTAGCATTCATAAAAAATTAGGATCTTTAGAAGATTTTAAGAACCTGGTAGCTAAAGCTAAAGAAATGGGGCTTGAGATAGCTATGGATTATGCTTTACAGGCTGCACCTGACCACCCTTGGGTAAAAGAGTTTCCGGAATTCTTTAAATGGCGACCGGACGGAACTGTGCAGTATGCCGAAAATCCTCCTAAAAAGTATCAGGATATTCAGCCTATCTATTTTGATACCAAAGAGTGGAAGAAAATGTGGAAAGAACTACTGGATGCTGCCATGTTTTGGATTGAAGAATGTGATATCAAAATTTTCAGAGTAGATAATCCACATACCAAACCGTTTCATTTCTGGGGTTGGTTAATTAGTGAGATTAAAAAGAAGCATCCCGATGTTTTATTCTTAAGTGAAGCTTTTACAAAACCAAAGGTGATGCAGCAATTAGCTAAACAAGGATTCACTCAATCCTATACATACTTCACCTGGCGCAATAGTAAACATGAGTTAATTGAATATGTTAATGAATTGACATCTACAGATCAAAAAGAATATTTCAGACCAAATTTCTGGCCTAATACTCCAGATATTAATCCATATCATTTACAAGGAGCTAATGAAGCTATGCATATTATCAAATATTCTTTAGCTTCTACATTAAGTTCTAATACAGGAATTTATGGCCCTGTATTTGAACAAATGGTTTCAAGTGCTATTCCAGGTAAAGAAGAATACTTAGATAGTGAAAAATACCAATTACGCCATTGGGACTGGAATATCAAAAATAAACTAATTACACTAATCACAAGTATAAATCATATACGTAAAGAAAATCCCGCTCTACAACAAACTAACAACATTAAGTTTTGCCATATCGAAAATGATCAACTCATTGCGTTTTATAAATATAACGATGATAAAACCAACGAAGTGATGATTGTTATCAATCTAGACCCCCATTACTCTCAACAAGGACATGTACAATTACCATTACACGATCTGGGTATTCACGCAGGCCATGGTATAGAAGTACACGACTTGATTACCAAAAGTAGTTATCACTGGAATAATGAATGGAATTTTGTTGAACTACATCCCGCTATGCCTATGCACATATTCAAAATTAAAAAATGATGTAGTATGACGACAGAGACCAAACCCAAAAAAGATCTGAATGATGAGTATGTATACAAATCTGAATGGTCAGAATTATTTACAAATCCACAATTTATAGAAGAGTTATGTGAAGATATTCTGGAACCCTATATCATTACCAAACGCTGGTATGGTGGTAAAGCAAGTGCTTTAAAATATATAGAACTAATAGATCATTTTAAGATAGAAGATGATAATGATTTGTTTTATGGTTTGGTTTTGGAAGTAAATTTCAGAGAAGCTTTTGTTCAGAATTATTTTATACCTATCGCCCTAGTTACGGATCAAAATTTTTCTCAGAATGATATTATTACTAAAATACAACTTAATGAAACTCACGGTTTTCTTGTAGACGCTACACTTTTGGAGTCATTTAGAAAGCAAATTTTTGATAAAATCCTGGAGGGAGCTAAAACTAAATACAAAGGTCTGGAATTTAGGAGAGGTCGTGGCTGTAAGGACTCGGAATATATTTCTTCTCGTTTTTTGGGAGCAGAACAGAGTAACACTTCTATAATTTTTAATGATAAATATATTCTCAAGATATTCAGGAGAATATTCACGGATCAAAATCCTGACTATGAGATCAATAAATATTTAACAGATAAAGGAGTATTTAAGAATACCCCAAAATATAGCGGTAGCATTACTCTACGGTTTTCTGATAAGAATGTTATTACACTGGCTTTAATGCAGCGTTTGGTTCCTAATGAAGGTGATGCTTGGGAATACTTTCTAGCACAACTGAAAGATATTTTCAAAAAACTAAGTGAAATACATCCTGATGTCAGCAAGGTCAAACCTGTTGGCATGTTCGATAAGATTGACACAAGTATTATTCCTAAAGAAATAATGGAATATTGTCCTGTAAGTTTCTTTGAAGATATTGATCAACTTGCATTACGTACGGCGCAAATGCATGTAGCTCTGGGACTGGAAAGAATTAATACACAATTTACACCTCAGGTATATAGCACTGATTACTCTGTTTGGTTAAAAAATCGATTAATTTATCAGTTCGAAAATCGTGTGAATTTAGTTGAAAACAGCCTACATAAACTAGAAGGAATGCGTTTAGAACTAGCTCAGGAGTTTTTGGATCGAAAAAAAGAAATTCGCAAACGGTTATTAGACTTTGATGAAAGTAAGTTAAAAGGAGAACGTATTCGTATTCATGGTGATTACCATCTTGGACAGGTATTAGTCAGCGATGGGGATTTTTATATCATCGATTTTGAAGGTGAGCCAGAAAGTACTATTAGAGATCGCAAAGTAAAGCAACCACCTCTAAAAGATGTTGCTGGTATTTTTAGATCATTTAACTACTCTGTATATTCTACCATATTCAACAATATGGAGGATTTTCGGTACAGTCAGGAAGAATTATTTCATTTTGCAGAAGTATTATATAGTTATATGGTTGCTGTTTTCCTTAGGAGATATGTAAAATATGTGCAATCTCACAATCTTAGTATAGGATATAAAAAAGAAATACAATTTGTCCTAAACTACTGTTTGCTGGAAAAAGCGGTATATGAACTAGGATATGAACTTAATAGTAGGCCAAGATGGGCTGTAATTCCTTTAAAGGGAATTTCAAAAATTATAAATAGCTAAAGCTAAAATATGAGTAAGGTAATTGTACATAGTTTTTTTTCAGAATTTGATATTAATCTTTTTAAAGCGGGTAAACATTATCGTTTGTATGAAAAATTCGGATCACATATCACGACCGTAGATGGTGTAGAAGGCACATATTTTGCGGTTTGGGCACCTTCTGCAAAATCAGTCTCTGTAATCGGAGACTTTAATTACTGGATAGAGGGAGAACATCAACTTAATGTACGTTGGGATGAATCAGGGATTTGGGAAGGTTTTATTCCCGGTGCCGGAAAAGGTAGTGTATACAAGTACAAAATACAATCTAACAACAATGATATTAAGACTGAAAAAGCAGATCCTTATGCCAGACGCTGTGAACACCCACCAAAAACAGCTTCTGTAGTTTGGGATGATTCATATAAATGGGATGATGCTAAATGGATGAAAAAACGCAAAAAGAATAACGCTATTGATGCTCCATTTTCGGTATACGAAGTACATCTTAGTTCTTGGAAGAAAAAAGTAGAAGATAATAACCGCTCTTTATCATATACAGAATTAGCAGATGAATTGGTAGATTATGTAAAAGAAATGCAGTTTACCCATGTAGAGCTTATGCCTATTATGGAGTATCCTTACGACCCTTCTTGGGGATATCAATTAACAGGTTATTTTGCACCTACCTCACGTTTCGGATATCCTGAAGAGTTTAAATTACTAGTGGATAAATTACACCAAAACGATATCGGAATTATTTTAGATTGGGTTCCTTCACATTTTCCAGAAGATGCTCATGGACTAGGTTTTTTCGATGGATCCTGTCTTTATGAACACCCTGACAAAAGAAAAGGATATCACCCAGATTGGAAAAGTTTGATCTTTAATTATGGCAGGAATGAGGTAAAAAGCTTCCTTATTAGTAACGCAATTTTCTGGTTAGATCAATATCACGCTGATGGGCTGAGAGTTGATGCAGTAGCTTCTATGCTGTTTTTAGATTATTCCAGAGAGGATGGGGAATGGGAACCTAATATCTATGGAGGAAGAGAAAACCTGGAAGCTATAGCTTTTATGAAGGAACTAAATGAAGAAGTGTATGCCAGTTTTCCTGATGTGCAGACCATTGCAGAAGAATCAACATCATTTCCTATGGTATCCAAACCTACATATCTTGGAGGTTTAGGTTTTGGAATGAAATGGATGATGGGATGGATGCATGATACGTTACAATATTTTGCAAAAGAACCTATCTACCGCAAGCATCATCAAAATGATCTAACTTTTAGTATGACATATGCATTTACAGAAAATTTTATGCTTCCATTATCCCACGATGAAGTTGTTTATGGTAAACGCAGTATTATAGGTAGAATGCCGGGTGATGAATGGCAGCAATTTGCCAACTTAAGATTACTATACAGTTATATGTTCACACACCATGGCGCAAACCTACTCTTTATGGGAGCTGAGTTTGGGCAAAGAGAAGAATGGGATTTCCAAAGTAGTCTTGATTGGCATTTACTGCAGTATGATTATCACTCCGGAATAAAAAAACTGATTACTGATCTTAATAAATTATATAAGAAACAACCTGCCTTATATGAACAGCAATTTAGTGCTTCAGGTTTCGAATGGATTAGTTATGATGATCATGAGAACTCTATTGTAGCTTATATCAGAAAAGGTAATGATGAAGAAAATTCGCTTATTATGGCATGTAATCTTACTCCGGTTCCTAGATCAGGTTATCGTATCGGGCTTCCTAATGCGGGCAAATTGATTCAAGTATTTAATAGTGATGATAAAAAATATGGAGGTAGCGGAGTTTCTAATAAAAAAGAAATACAGATTGATCATATCGGTTGGAATCATCGTGAATATTCAGCTGAAATTATGATTCCTCCTCTTGGAGCTATTGCATTCAAAATTGAAAAATAATAATGTTTTTTACCAAAAAATTTAAGATTAATTCCTGTGTAGTTTAAACAATTGTTAATTCATCAGTAATTCAAACGTTTTCGTAATTTTTTCTTAATAAATAGTAGTAAAAAACGTTTTTAATTTCCGCTAGATATTGTTCTTTTACGTTACATAGAATGAAAAGAAACTAGCACTAGAAAAAGAGAATTACTATGATTATTAATACTGAATTAGAGAATAAAGGAAACTTGTTTCCGGGTAAGATAATTTCCTTTTCGCAGAATGTCGATAAAATCAACTTTACCACAGAAAATGGGGTTATTTTACAAGTAACTATATTAAGAGGGAGTGTTATTCGCTTTAGGTATGCTACCGATAATAATTTTGAAAAAGATTTCTCTTATGCTATAAGTGAAAATGGTGCTAGAGGATATAGCATGTTAGAAGTTGAAGAAAAGGATAAAGAATATGTTATTATCACTTCAAAAATAAACATCTCTATTGCCAAAGAGAATATTCACGTTACTATAACTGATAAAGAAGGAAATATCATTTGTAAAGATGATTGGGGATTCCACTGGGAGCAAAGCTATGAATATGGTGGTAACATCGTTAAAATGAGTAAAGCCGCACCTCAGGGGGAGTGTTATTATGGACTGGGCGATAAACCTATGCACCTTAATCTTAAAGGAAAACGAGTTGAGAATTGGGCTACGGACCAATATGCCTTTGGTAAAGATCAGGACCCTATATATAAAAGTGTTCCTTTTTATATTGGGATGTATGAAGAACGTGCATATGGGATATTTTTTGACAATACTTTTAGAACATTCTTTGATTTCTGTCACGAGAGACGTAACGTAACCAGCTTTTGGGCACAAGGGGGAGAAATGAATTATTATTTCTTCTATGGACCTAATATGCAGGATGTAGTGACAAGATATACAGATTTAACCGGTAAACCAGAATTACCTCCATTATGGGCTTTAGGTTATCATCAGTGTAAGTGGAGTTATTATCCGGAAAGTAAGGTTAAAGAAATCACAGGCAAATTTAGAGAGCTTCAGATTCCTTGTGATGCTATTTACTTAGATATTGATTATATGGATGGTTTCAGGTGTTTTACTTGGAATAAAGAATATTTTCCAGACCCAAAACGTATGGTCGAAGAATTAGCCGAAGATGGATATAAAACTGTTGTTATTATTGATCCTGGAATTAAAATTGATGATCAATATTCAGTTTATACGGAAGCAATGGACAAAGATTATTTCTGTAAAAGAGCAGATGGTCCTTATATGAGAGGTAAAGTATGGCCAGGAGAATGTTATTTTCCAGATTTTACCAATCCTGAAGTAAGAGAATGGTGGGCAGGATTATTTAAAGAAATTATAGATGAGATAGGAGTGAAGGGAGTTTGGAATGATATGAATGAGCCGGCAGTTATGGAAGTTCCCGGTAAGACTTTTCCGAATGATGTGAGACATAACTATGATGGGAATCCTTGCAGTCATCGCAAAGCGCATAACATTTACGGTACTCAAATGGCTAGAGCAACCTACGAAGGAATTAAACGATTTGCTTATCCTAAACGTCCGTTTGTAATCACCAGATCAGCATATTCAGGAGCACAGCGTTATACTTCATCTTGGACCGGCGATAATGTAGCAACCTGGGAACATTTATGGATTGCTAATATCCAGGCTCAACGGATGAGTATGAGTGGTATGTCTTTTACCGGTAGTGATATTGGCGGTTTTGCAGAGCACCCAACGGGAGAATTATATGCCAGATGGATACAATTAGGTGTATTCCATCCATTCTGTCGTACACATTCTTCTGGAGATCATGGTAATCAGGAACCCTGGACATTTGGAGAAGAAGTAATTGATGTGACCAGAAAATACGTGGAGCTACGATATCAGTTATTACCATATTTATATACAATGTTCTGGGAGTATGCGGAAGATGGTATTCCTATGCTTAAGTCGTTGGTTTTATATGATCAAATGGATACTCAAACCCACTACAGAACAGATGAGTTTATTTTTGGAAATCAAATATTAGTTTGCCCTGTACAAGAACCAAATGCTAAGGGAAGAAGGATGTATATTCCACGAGGAAACTGGTATAATTACTGGACAAGGGAATATGTAAAAGGAGGTATGGAGCAATGGGTAGATGCCGATTTGGATACTATTCCTATGTTTATTAAAGAAGGTGCTATAATTCCTAAATACCCGATACAACAATATGTTGGTGAAAAGAAGATTGAAGAATTAAAGCTCGAGGTATACTATAAACAAGGAAACAAAGAAGTATCTAAAGTATATGAAGATGCCCAAGATGGATATGATTATGCCAAAGGAAGATTTAGTCTTAGAAGTTTTTCGGTTACCGGAAAAGAAAACGAAGTAATCATCCAACAACACAAAAACGGCACATACATTACAGAGTATGAAAATATGAGGATAGAATTAATCGGCTTACCGTTTAGTATTAGAGAAATAGAAATTGACAATGTAGTAGTAGAACTAAAGCGTGTACACTTTGATTCTAAAACCAATACAATTGTGGTTCCGAAAGACTTTACAGAGCTTCACATTGTTGCCTAATAATTTAATACTCGGGATATAAATGTAGTTGATAAGTTATGACTCTACATTATTTCCCGAGTATTCTTCTTTTAAATCATCTAATAAATTTAGATCATTTTTGGCTTTTTTAGTCCACTCCTGTATTTTTTTTGTTTCACCAAGTTGAGAATAACATTTAATGATTCCGCTATAAATAACAGCTTTACGAGAATACCCTTGTTCCAAAGCTTTTACAAAACATTTTATAGCCTTATCAAAATCTTTCAGTTTTTCGTGTGCCAGCCCTAAGTTATAGTGTGCACTATTTTCATTTGGATTTAACTCTAATGTCTGGTTCCAATCTTCAATAGCTTTGTTCAAATTTTCATCGATTTTAGGGTTAATCTGATAATAAGAAAACCCACGATCAAAGTACGTCGTGCTTAAATTAGAAGAGATTTCCCAATTATTATTGATTTCTATTGCTTGAGAATAATCCTCAATAGCTAATTCATAATTTTCATTTTTGCTATGACATAAACCTCGTTCAGAAAATGCTGCAGAATAATCATTATTTTTCTCAATAGCCTTAGAATAATATTCTATAGCAAGCTCATAATTCTGCAATTGAGACTGACCAAGTCCTCTATTATACCAACTATTGGCATTGTCTAAATTGGGGTCAGAAAGAATTTTTTCATTAATTGCTTTTACATCTTCATTGGTTAAATTTAACCCACTTTGTAAATACGATAATGCTGTAAAAGAAGAATCTGATAGCGGAAATTCATCTCTTAAAATAGCTTTTAGATTTTTCTCATACTCTATGATACCATTATTATATTCTTGTAGTTTCCAAATTTTATCATCAATGATTTTTTTAGCTTCAGCTTCTGTAAGTCCCATTTTTCTGCCGGTAAGCGTTAATCCATTAATCAAAGTAGTTACCGCATTTCCTTTGGGATTTGAGATTAAAGAAAAGGCAGAATCCACTTCAGAAGCAAACCTTACACCTGGTGAGCCATAAATAATAACCGGTTTAAGATGCTCCTCTAAATTTCCATCAAATTGAATTGCAATACATCCTAAATTAAATGCTTTTTTAAGGCTTTCTGTGGACAGATCAGGATTCAATGCTGTATAAAATCCAGATGAAAAATTAATAGCTGCATCATCAGATATTTCGCTTTTGGTACCTATTACTATCGGAATAAATTGAGCAATTGCTTTTGATTGTCTTTCTGCATAACAAGTATTTACTATTACACATTTAACATAATCCGTAACCAAATTAAACAAGGACGCTAATGCCTCCGGAGGTATCGTTTTGGATTTACCATATTCATCTTCAAAGCAGAGTTCACCCTCAGAAGAACCATGTCCTGAAAAATGTACAATTTGTGGTTTATAGTTCATGATTTCGTTCATTACATCATTTGGCTTAGTTGCCAGATGATCTTTTATCTCAAAATGAACGTTGGCTGATAACTTATCTCTAACTGATTGTAGTTCTTTTCCTAAATGCAATCTTGATTCATTGCTAGGATCAGATGCTAGAAATAAAATTCTTAAATTTTGTTTTTCTATTAGATTTTCCATGGTACTGTTTTTTTGTTAATAATAGTTCATGAAAAAAGGGGGTAATTTAATTTCTATATCATAATAATTGTTCAAGTTATGTATTACTATCAAGGGCTTTCTTGAAGAACATCCGTATCAATGGTTCTTTTTTCAATTTCTTTATCAAAATGAAGAAAGTCCCATTTCTTTATATTTCCATTACTATCACCAGATATAATATATTTTCCATCTAAAGAAAAAGTAGCAGCGGTGACAATACTATTATGCCTTATCAGGCTTGGGATTTGTTCGAATTTGTCATTCTTAAACTTATATATCTGTACAGTTTTATCATTACTAGCGGTCAGTAACATACTATTATCATAAAATTCTACATCCTCTATATCACCAGTATGAAAAGTAAGCTCGGCTATTTTTTTGAAATGATTAGATTGATCGATCTTCCATACTAGTGCCTTGTTATCCCAACTTCCGGAGACCATGTATTCACCATTTTTAGAAAAGTCTATATCCGTTACTTTATCTGTATGTCCGGCTATAGTATCTATAACTTTATTGTTCTTATAAATATAAATTTGATTATCATCACTAGCTATAGCTATAATTTTTCTTATAGTATTATACTTGATTACATTTACACCTGTAATAATATCAGTATTGTCCAGAACCATATTACCTCTCTGAGTGATGTTTAGAGAATTAACAGCTGCAGGTTTTTGCTCAACTAAAGGTATTTCTTGATTGACAATACTATCATCAGATTCACTCAAGTCATTTGTCAAGATTTTTGTATTTATATTATTCTTTTTTCCATAAGAAATCAATACTTCATTAAGTTCCTTAAACTGAATTTCCGCAATTTCTCCATCCATTTTATTAGATGCAACGGCTACAGGTTTTATAATCCATACTTTAATGGTTTGATCTTCTCCACTAGTAATAATATAATCTTTATCGATAAACGAAACATTACGTATAGCATCAGTATGCCCTATAAACTCCTTTAAAACAGTATTGTCAGAGCACCATAAACTAGCAGTTTTATCATAACAACCAATAAGTATTTGTCCATCCAGCACATCTATAGCGCTTATTCCTTCATCGCTTTTATAATCCAGATTACGAAAGTTATTTAGATTGGAGTCATACCACTTGACGCCATTACTGAAACCTAATAATATTGAATTGTTCTTTAATATTTCAAAAGAATAGATGTAATCATTTTCAACATTTTTTCCTTGAAAGATATTGCTAATAGTATCCGTACTTTTAAATAAGTTATTATCCCCATGTAGTACTAGATAGTTATCCCTATTACCGGGAAAGCTTTTTATTGTTCTAATGTCATTTTCAAACTCCTTAAGTTTGGTTATTGAATTCTTCTTACCTGAATTGGCTAAATAATCTAAATTTACCTGGAGAACTTCATTATCTGCGCCAATAAGGAATTTATAATTATTTTGATGTTCTATATCACTTATTCGATTTCCAAATACTGGTATTTCTCTATCTCCATGTATAGAGTCTAATACCACCGGATTTCCTTGATTATTTAATAGCTTTAATCTTATACTTTTTTCTGATGGTTCTTTGATAGCTATAAAAGTCATTAATTTTCCCTTATCATTTATAAAAGGTTCAAAAGCTACTACATTGTCTTTTTTAAAGATTTTTGCTCCTTGGTCGTTCTTATTTTTATAGACTAGAGAACGAGCAATTAATTTATTGTATGCTGTTAAAGCAAATAGATAAAGTGTAGAATCAGCTTTGTCGAGCTTGCGGGTTTTAGTTTTAATAATATGTCCTTCACCTAATAGAGAAATACTATTTAAGTAAAAAGGTGTTTTGATGTAATTTTTATAAAACTCGTTTTTAAAACTATTTATGATTCCAAAATTTCCAATACCAAGTTTCTTATAACTAAATAGTGAATCATTTTGTAAATATATACTTTCAGATTTCCTGATATGATTAAAAGAGCTTGTTTTATCTGCTTTATAATCTCTGAATGCATCACCTGTGCCTTTATAAATATCTTTAGATACTTCATTGATTAAAGCTTGCCGTTTCTGCAGTTTATTGGCTAAAGATAATTCATCTTTGGCCTCATTTACTCTTTGAAAATAGATTGCTAACGCAATTAAAGAAAGTAACATCAATACAGATATAACTCTAGAGTAATTAAAGTACTTCTTAATTTTTCTATTTTGTTTTTCTTTTTCTAATTCATCCTTTTTACTTTCTTCTATACTTTTAGTAAAAAAATCTGTTCTTTCTTTTAGCAGATCAACATCATCATGATAGATTATAAAATCTTTATTCTCATTCATTCTATTAATTTGTTGAGCTGTAAGAAAATCTCCGGCTTCTCCAGTATCTGCATATATATCAAATGAAGAATCAAAATCTTTTTTGATTAATGATCTAAAATCTTCTTCAATTCTAATATTACTAATAACTTTAGCTATAATATCATGACTAAGTTCTACATGTTCTGTACTTATATTTAGAATACCTTTTTGATGTAATTCGTCAATAATTTCTGATAAAGTGCTATTATATTCTTCATCATTAGTATTACCCCAAATATCAATTTGTATTTTATTAGATATTTTTTCACTGTCAATAACATACATTTGATCTTGTAATCGTATAGGAATCCTTTTTTTAAGATCATTTTTAGCTCTAAAATGTCTTAGAAATTTGATTACAGAATCATTATGTTCTTTTCTGTTATTAAGCATATTACTGGCATTGCGTAATATCTTATTATTAACTTCTCGAATATATTTTTCAAGTACATTTTCTATCGATCCAAACTCTCTAATTTCCTGTTCATTAAACTCTATTGGTGGGTAATCACCATAAGCTTCTTTAATATGCTTAGGAATATTATTTTTGTAGGTTTTATAAAGGTCTATCTTATATAATCGATCAAGATAAACCTGTAGAAAAGGTAAATGATAGCTAATTTCGGTATCTTCTTGGATCTTAATCTGATCTACAATAAGAGAAATTCTATTTCGCTTTTCTACATCAGACAATTCCGCTCTTTGGTTTACATCATTATGATCTTTATATTTATTGATATTAAATCGATCAAAAGATTTAGTTATAATCTCTTCTATAGTCTCTTTATCTGGGTGGGTAAGCCGTGTTTTTTTATAAAAAATATGTGGAATATAGGATTGTAACTGATCCAAATGTCCAAAATATTCCTCACGCAAAGAGATAATAATATTCAGGCATACTTTATGATCAAATATTAGCTTTAAGAACAATCCAAACTCATTAATTTCCTCCTGGCTTCCATAAACAAACAATTCTTCGAACTGGTCAAAAATAATGAGTGGTACATATGATAAGTTTTTATGTTTGTTTTTAAAATATGTTTCAATCTTTATACAGGATTCATTAACCTCTTGATTTTTTTTAATTAGTTGTTCTAAAAGATCATTTCTCTCTAGGATATAATCTTCTAGAACATTGTTGTTTTTATCAATAACTAACTGAGTATCATTAAGACTCTCTGATGATTGCTTTTTGTTTTTTGAATTATAGTTTCTTTGACTCTTCTTTAGTTTAACGATTTGATCCTCAACAGAAAGAGTCATCTCATCTATAGTTTCAATCCCTCTGGATATTTCTTTAAGCTCTTTTTGATGATTTAGAAAATCACTTAACAACTCGGATTGATCATCTATTACATTTTTGGTTTTATCTTCGCTAATAAATAGAGTTTTCTTAATAGAATCGATAAGGTTTTCATTTCTTCTGATACTAATAATAATATTATCCTTTAACCGCACTCTATTAAGTAAACCACAATAAATAAGACTGGTTTTACCCGATCCGGATGGTCCGTGAAGTACAACTAAAGAAGAATCTTTATATAACTGAAATAGTTTAAGTGTTTCTTTCCTTCTTCCAAAATAACTGTCCTTATCATCTTTTTGATAAGAATTTAGAAACTTAAAAGGTGAAGATATATTTGATTCTAACAGCATCATTGGTTTACGATATTATTTCCCATATAGTTTTAAAATGATCCAGGAGTTTTTTCTTACTTTCTATAAGTTTTATCGTTCCATTTCCATTTATGGATTGATTTTCTAATAAAATGGGGTTAAGAGGAACAGTTATTTTTTTGTTTTCTTCATCTAGATTATCAGAATCTACGGCTTCATAAATAAGCTTATTTCCGCTTACATGATATCGATCCAGGTAATATAATTTGATCTTATCCGCAGCGACAGATGCAGAATTTATATCCAGATAAAAAGGGGAGAGGTTTATTGCTCTGTTGTTGATTAATTGATCTTCTTTAATTTCTGTTTTATAGACATATACAGAATGTACATTGATATCTATCATAGTACTAGAATCCGTTACCGTAAATACTTCTCCGGTTTCAAAACCTTGTAGCAAAGGTCTGCTATCAATAGGGTAGAAAGATTTATTAATGAAGTATGAACGTTCGCTTTTATACTTAAATTGATAATAAAACACATCATAGATTGACTCTATCCCAAGGGTTCTAAGGAATCTGAATCTTTTCAAAAAGATTCTTAAATAAGACTCGGCCTTGATATATTGTTGTTTACTACTCTGATTTTGATCTGTATGTTCAAAGAAAAAATCAGACACATACTGAAAATCTTTTTGATTTTCTACAGCACATTCCTTCAATTCTTGCCAAAACGGATAGTTTTCAATGTACTTGTCAGGAATATTACTATATATAAGAGCTAAATCTTCAATGATTCTATCCTGATCATTAAGTTGCCAGCTGATTTTAAGGTTTTCTCTAAGTACAGTTTTTACTTCTGGACTAAGTTGAGATGAAAAATCAGGATGTTCTTTGGAAATTGACCAAATTATAGAATATGCAGAAAACTTAAGGAATTTTAAAAACTCATTAAGAATCTTACGGGTCGTTCTATAGCGTTCTTCTCCTAATTTCTGATATTTACTATTATTATCATTATCATAGTCAGAGAGTTTATACAAATGAATACATAAGAAATATGGATAATATTTATATAATTTGTCATCTAATTTTTCTTCTTTGATGATTTCCTGCTCTAATTTCTTAAAACCGCTATAAATAGGATATGCATCCGGGATTTGGTTATAAATAACCCTTTGATCAAAATCCTGAGCTTCTTTATTGATCTTGATAACATAATTATCCAATTTTTTATTAAGTTCTTCAAAAGCCATTGAACCTCTCTGGTTATCTTTTTCTTCAGGGTCTTTATAATATCCTTGCTGAAAACCAACCGCTTGCAGAAATACATTTTCTATAAGGTCGCTACTATTTATATTTTCCTCTTCATTTAACAATAAAGAATAAAAACGTTCAGAGAATGTTTTGGCAAAATGATCATATACTGGTGTTGTGGTTCCGATTACAATAGGAACATTATCCAAAGAATTAATGATCGCATCTGTAGAGCAACCATTGATAAAAACCATCTTTAGTTTAGGAGCATTATTAAGAATGTTGATCAACCCTTTATTATTAAAGACTTCATCGCTTAACTGAATCGTTCCACCTCCTTGATGACCGCTAAAATGGAATACAGTCATATCATTAGTAAGTTCTTTTACCTTATCTATAAAACCATCAACTCCTTTATTACTAATAATTTCTTTAGTAAATTGATCTTTATTGGATAATAATAATCCATCAATAGCAGAGTATTCATCTTCTAGATAACTCAAAGGGTTTTGATTATCATTTTCAAATATGCCTACAAAATATTCAGCTGCCATGATCTTTAAATTTGTACTAAAATTCTAATAACAAAGGATTTGCTTGATTTTCATCAAATACATAATGTGGTATTTGTACTTGACTTGATCCCAATCCTTCACTTTTTGCTGATCTAATATTATCCAACCATTGTCCTCTGGAAAACTTTCCTGTTTCTGGATCAATATTTAATTCTATACAAGTAAAAGCATAGGTCAGAGGAGTATCCCCCTGAAACTTAACTTCATTCTCAGTAACTTTTTCTACTTTAAGACTTGTGTCTATATTAGCAACATAGTTCTGAATTAGAGGAATATTAATAGCCGCTTCAGTATCATTACTGCTATATGTAGAAAGTGAGAAATCTGTACTTGTGAGCACATCTGTAATTAATGCTAGTTTTACATCTTTCTTACTGTTTATAATTTCTTCAATAAACATATTTTCAGGATCTCCCTTTATATCATCCTTGATCAAAACGTTACCAAATTCCAAAACATCAATATACTTCCTAACTACATTTCCGAAGGAAAAAGACATTTTTTTAGACCCTTTTACTGAAGCTCCAATCACAGCTGGATCCATTCCTAATGCTTTAATAAAATTGCCAAGAATATCAAACCCAATTTTAAAATCTATTTTTTTAGTTTTAGTATTTGAGATTTGAGATACAGGAGATGAATTTATGGTCAAAGAATGCTGAAAACCATCTTTGACCAGAAACTTAAACTCGCCAAGGTACTTCGGTTTTTCATCCCGAATCTCCAGCATACATAAGGGTTGTATCCTAGCTTCCGGAACTCTTAATGGATTAGCATCAAATAAATCTCTAATCTGATCAGTTATTTTGTTCTTGCAAATTCTCATAAGTATTTATATTCAAGTTGGTTTTTGTTTTTTTAATATTTGATATTATGTATTGAAGGTATCTGCTATTAAATTATCTTTTTTTTGATTTGGGTATAAAATATCTATAAAAGATTTTGTAATTCTATGATTAGTATACCAATTCCAATTATCAAGTAGTTTTTTACTTACTTGATTATACACAGGGTTTGGAAGCTTTAACGAAGTGGTATATACGCCCCATCTAGCTTCTTTTGGTGAGAATTCTGAAATTGGGCCGTGACCTCTTGTCACTCTTAATTCTGTTGTAATAGGGTGTTTTAAAGGGTCTTGAAGCATATCGGGGATGGATGCAGTAATATCTTCTACATTGTTTACAATAAACTTATAGTTAAGCCAATCATACTCCCAATTATAAATCTCTTTATAGGTATCAAAAGACCATCCTGCATATGCAGTGTTATAATGATCATAAAACAATATAGATTGTCCAGGTTTTAATTCTTTGGTTAAATTATCAAAAGGATCAGATGAGATACTGATATCTGAACTTAATAACAATACAGTCACAAAAATGTTTTCATTGGAAATGTTAGAGACTTTAACCTGATATTTTTGATAATATTCTCCTGTGGTAGTTTTTTGATCTTTACTGGAAACAGGAAGAGTATGTTCTTTATCAAAAATATTTACCCAGTTTTGATCCTCTAGACATATTTCAACTTTAATAGGTGGTTTCTGGAAACCTGAATCAGGATTTTCTAGTGTATTATAATAATTCCATTTAATCAAAGAACGTAATTGTCTAGACAGCATTTTATGTATTTGATCATCCTCAAGTTCTAACAGATCAATTTGCAAAGCCAAAGGTCTATAGGGATCATCAGCTAGACTTATATAAATGGTTTGATTAAAAATATTTACATAAAATGAAGCTTGATCTGCCGTAACTACTGAAATATTTGGAATACCACTAATGATGGGCTTTATTTTATCCTCTGTCTTTTTATCTTGATCCAAATTATGGATATAGACTTCTAATTCATTATAAATCAAATTACTAATTACCGAATATGAATTATTGTAATCCAAAGAGATATTTTGCTCCATGGGGTCCTGTATAAGAGCATATTCCAGATTAACTTCAAGTATTTTAGTAGTAAAAGAATTATTTTCGTCTACTTGTATCATAATTTCAAAGTCTTCTTTGATGCCAAACAGAAGTCCTTTATTATAAAACCAACCATTCTTATTATTAAAAACGATTTTACCCTGATCTATTTTATTCTGTTTAGGAAATAGATTCAACCACGAACTATAATGATCAATTGTACCATCTCCTTGAATGGTAATAACCGGGGTTTGTTTTTTTTGAGTTATATCTTTCAGGCTTATTCTTGCCCATTTTGTTATTTCCTGATAATTTATTTTGTTTTCTTTTGCCCTTAAAAGTTGCAACAGATATCTGGTAAAGACACCTCCTTTAGCATCTTCCCAAGAAGATTCTGATGATAAACAAGCAGAAATATTTACAGAATTCTTATAAGGTATTAGAGCAGCGACACTATTTGTTTTGAAGTCCTTTTCATTAATTTCCTTTGCAAAAATAAAATCTTCATAATCTCTGGCCGGAAATATAGTACTCATCCTTCTAGATCTGGATTCCCCTAGATCTTTATTTTTAAAAGACCTAACAATATCACCAGAATGACAACAATCAAAAACAGAGACTAAATGTGGATTACTTGGAAATCTGGAAAACAAATATCTTAACTCTTTGTCTGCTAATAAGAAGTCGGCATCATTATCCTGATCCTTATCATAACAAACCATACACTCGATTAAACCAGAATGTACATCGTTAAATAAACCCGAAGACTCCTCTAAAGTGCCATGACCACTATAATATAAAAATACTACATCATCATCATTTACTTCATGGTAGAAAGAATTTATAGATTGTATTATATTAGTTTTGGTAGCATCACCATCTATAAGTTTTTTAACAGAAAAAGAATCGTAATTATCCTGTATTGAATCAAGATAAGTTTCAATTTTATCTACATCATTAACACACTGCAGTAACGGATTACGCTCGTATTGATTAATTCCAATAAGTAATGCAAATAAGCCCATGATTGCGTGTACAAAATTGTTAATTAGAAATAACTACAATTAAGAAAACAAAGTAATATGAATTATTTATAAGTAAGCGGTTACAAATAAGTAATGTAGGGTATATAAATTTAACTTATTCCTAATTTAAAAACAAATAATCTAATCACTTCATATAGAATGCGTGTACAATTAAATCGAGTATGAAAATAAGATATCTTTTTTAATATTTACAAAGTAAACGCCCCAAATACTAAAGGGGGTTTTCCCCTCAAATATGGATAGCTATGATAATTATGCATTATAACGAGAAATATGCAATTTCATCGAAAAAAAATGATATGTTATTTTTATAATAAGTCATAAATCCCACGTTTTTTGATTATTTTTAACATATAAATAATAACACCTATTTCTATTATCATGAAAATAAGAAAACCAATAGTTGCGCTAGGAACATTTTTAGTATTTATGTCTTGTGCAACAAACCCATTTACAGGTAAACAAACGTTGGCATTGGTACCAAATTCTCAAATATTACCAATGGCTTTTCAACAATACAACCAATTTCTAGGAGAAAATAAAGTTGTAAAAGGAACTGCAGATGCTGAGATGATAACCAGGGTAGGGCAAAAAATCTCAAAAGCTTCAGAAAGATGGTTAAATGCCAATGGATATTCTGGATATCTTAAAGATTATAAGTGGGAGTATAACCTGGTAGATGATAAAACAGTGAATGCCTGGTGTATGCCAGGAGGCAAAATTGTCTTTTACACAGGAATTTTACCTATAGCCAAGGGAGAAACAGGAGTTGCTGCAATTATGGGTCACGAAGTTGCTCACGCATTGGCTAATCATGGTCAACAACGTATGAGTGCTGCTCAGCTGCAACAAGTTGCAGGAGTTGCTACATCTGTAGCAATACAAAATAAAAGCCAAGAAACTCAACAAATTATTGGTACAGCTTTTGGGTTAGGAAGTCAACTTGGAGTAATGCTTCCCTTTAGTAGAAGCCACGAAACTGAAGCAGACAGAATTGGATTACAATTAATGGCAATAGCGGGGTATAACCCCGATGAGGCTGCAGAATTATGGAAACGCATGAAAGCTAACAGTGGGGGAGAATCTCCACCAGAATTTATGAGTACACATCCTTCTAATGATACTCGAATTGCTAATCTTACTGCTTGGGCTCCAGCAGCAAAAGCTGAAGCTAGAAAATTTGGAGTAACCACCTTTAAATAATTGTAAACTTTTAGCAGTTAAAAAGATTATACCTATTTTAGAAGCTGTTCTGAAACTTTTCAGAACAGCTTTTTTAATTAAACTCTATTAAAAATTACGCATGCAACAACTTCCTAAAGGCCACAAAAAATTGCTAAATGCCTGGGCATTTTACGATTGGGCAAATTCTGTTTATAGTTTAACCATTGCTTCAGCCATATTTCCAATATTTTGGGGAGCACTAACCATAGTTAGAGATGAGCAAAATAATGATATAATTATAAGTGATACGGTACGATTTCTTGGTATTGACTTCAATAATGATTCACTAATTAGTTATGTAACAGCTTTAGCATTTCTTACTGTATCTATATTAAGTCCATTACTATCAGGTATAGCTGATTATGTTGGCAATAAGAAAAATTTTCTAAAGTTCTTTTGCTATTTAGGAGCTATCTCTTGTATTGGGTTGTATTGGTTTAATCTTGAAAACCTTTGGTTCGGACTATTATGTTACTATTCAGCATTAATAGGTTTTTGGGCAAGTTTGGTATTTTACAATTCCTACTTACCGGATATTGCTTTTCCTGAACAACAGGATGCTATAAGTGCCAAAGGGTATTCTCTTGGCTATATTGGAAGTGTAATTTTATTGATCATTAACCTAATTATGATTTTCTTCTATGACTCATTTGGTTTTAAAGATGAAGGAGTTCCAACTAGACTATCTTTTGTAATGGTAGGCGTCTGGTGGATCATTTTTAGTCAATATACGTATTATTATTTGCCTAAAGGAAGTAAAAAAGAGACTTTGACCAAGAGTGTGGTTTTTAATGGTTTTAAAGAACTAAAAATGATTTGGAATGCATTACGACACGATATAAAACTTCGCAGATATCTTTCTGCATTTTTTGTATATAGTATGGCTGTTCAAACTATTATGCTTATAGCTACCTATTTTGGAATTGAAGAATTAGACTGGGGAGATCAAAATGCAACTACCGGACTTATTATTAGTATCCTACTAATTCAATTGGTGGCAGTATTAGGAGCATATCTTACTTCTAAAGCTTCTTCAAAATTTGGTAATATACAAACTCTTATTACAATTAATTTTATTTGGATCGGGATATGTGTTTATGCTTATACGGTAACAACACCAATGCAGTTTTATGTAACAGCAGCTATTGTTGGATTAGTCATGGGGGGGATACAGGCACTTTCTAGATCTACATATTCTAAGCTTCTCCCAAAAGATGCTATAGATACTGCATCATATTTCAGTTTTTATGATGTTTCAGAAAAGATAGGTATTGTAATTGGGATGTTTTCATATGGATTAATTGCGCAGTTGACAGGAAGTATAAGATACTCAATTCTTTTCTTGATTCTATTCTTTGTAGTAGGGGTTATGCTTCTTTTTAGAGTTCCAAAGGGAGAGAAATAGCCATATATTGAAAGCCAAAAATGAATTACAAAACAATTCTGTAAGGACTGTTAATAGTTAGTTAATGTATCTTAATGTTAAAGTTTCTGACCAGGAACATTCATAAATTAGAGTAATATTATACTTTAAAACCTATAACATATTTGTCATACTTTTCTAGAATTCAAAAGCTTTAGAATATTTCATCTGGATTCTTTGTTTTTTATCTAATAATTACCAGTTTTTATTAGTTACAAAAGAGTAATTTTTTGAAATATAATAATATTTGAGACGTTATTATTTTAACAAAATCTATAAAAATAATCTTAACCAATTATGAAGAAAGTTTTTTTTACACTAATCATTGTCGCTTTGGTCTCTTGTAGTCCTGCACAAAAGACTATTATCTCAGCTAAGAAAACACTAAAAGGGGAGTGGTCTTTAGACAAAATATCTTACGATCGTTCCGGAATATTCGACGTTACATTGTATAACGATGCTTCTGCAGAATGTTTTACAGGTTCTACTTGGAAATTTATTCCAAATAACAATACTGGTAAATACGATGTAAACCAAGCTAGTTGTACATCCACAGGAGCTAGAAACTTTAGATTTACAATTCCTAAACCAGACGAAAGTGGCGAGTATAGCTTTATGTTCAAGCCAATCAATGAGAAGAAGAAAAGTACCAATAACAATAAAGGGTATAGAATGGCTTTGAAACATTTAGATGATACTACCATGACCTGGACTCAAACTGTGAGCTTAGAAGGTAAACCATTTGTAATTACAATGGATTTTAATAAACTACAATAACAATAATCAGAAATTTCAATATAATGAAGAAGAATATAAAAAAAATATCACTTGTACTATTATCTGTAGCGATGCTAACTGGATGTGATGCAGTACAAAATGCTAATAATACACAAAAAGGAGCTGTAATTGGTACTGCCGCCGGAGCTGTTCTGGGTGGAGTTATAGGAAATAATGTTGGAAAAAGAAATTCGGCATTAGGAGCTGTTATTGGAGGTGTTGTTGGTGGTGTAGCCGGTGGAGTTATTGGTAAACAGATGGATAAGCAAGCTCAGAAAATCGAGGAGGAAATTCCTGGAGCAGAGGTTACTAGAGTAGGAGAAGGGATTGATATCGTTTTTGATGAAAGTAGTGGAGTATATTTTGATACTAATAAATCTAATATCAATACTAAGTCCAGAGAAAACCTAAAAAAGTTAGTTGCTATTTTTAAGGAGTATCCAGATACTAACATTATAGTAGAAGGACATACAGACAGCACAGGTGATGATGCTTATAACTTGGAGTTATCAAAGAAGCGAGCTAATTCTGTAACTAGTTTTCTTATATCTAGTGGTATTTCTAAAGGACGTTTGACCACATATTGGCATGGTGAAACCTTACCAAAATATGATAACGGAACTGCAGAAGGAAGATCAAAAAACAGAAGAGTAGAGCTTGGAGTTGTTGCTAATGAAGCTATGAAACAACAAGCTATAGAGCAATCAAAACAATAATTTCTGTAATCATTATATTAAAATCCCGACTATCCAGTTGGGATTTTTTTATGCTTAAAATTTGTGTATCTTCATTTTATGAACATCGATTCACACATCATTATTATTGGAGGGGGCTTAGCAGGATTGACTAGTGCTATCCATTTGGCTAAAGCCAAAATTCCTGTAATTCTTATCGAAAAAGATACGTATCCCAAACATAAAGTGTGTGGAGAGTATATTTCTAACGAAGTGCTTCCGTATTTGGAGTATTTGGATGTAGAAATAGAGCAGTTAAATCCTGTGCAGATTACAAAATTTATGATCAGTACCCAAAACGGAGCGATCATTAATAGCAATTTACCTTTAGGTGGTTTTGGCGTAAGTAGATATGCTTTAGATCATCATCTTTGGGATAAAGCTAGAGAATTAGGAGTTAAACTAATAAATAGTCAAGTAGTTGATATAAAGCAAAATAGTGATGTTTTTGAAATTAAAACTTTAAGTAGTCAACAATTCACTTCTAAATACCTAATCGGAGCATATGGTAAACGTTCTGGTCTGGATCGTAAATTGGAACGTAGTTTTAGTGAAACGAAATCACCCTGGTTAGCAGTAAAAGCGCATTACAAAGCTGACTTTAGTGATGATACTGTAGCGTTACATAATTTTGAAGGTGGATATTGCGGACTTTCTAAAATAGAAAACAATATTGTAAACGCTTGTTATTTGGTGCATTACGATAGCTTCAAGAAATGTAAAGATATAAATAGCTTTCAGAATAAAGTGATGTGTCAGAACCCTCACTTAAAATCATTTTTTGCAAATGCTACTCCTATATTTGAAAAACCAATCACGATTAGTCAGGTGAATTTCGAGAAAAAGAAGCCTATTGAAAATCATATTTTTATGACTGGAGATGCTGCAGGATTGATCCATCCGTTATGCGGTAACGGAATGGCAATGGCTATACAAGGGGCTCAAATCTTGTCCGAATTATTAATAGTAGATTACCGACAACCTATTCTTTCTAGGTTACAGATAGAAAAAGAATATACAAAACAATGGAAAAAAGCTTTTTCTAAAAGACTGTTTACTGGAAGAGTTTTGCAACATGTTTTGTTACATAACCAAACACAGCAACTAGCACAAAAAATAGCAAGTACCATACCTTCAATTGTTCCCAAAATTATTAAACAAACTCATGGAAAACCATTAGTATGCTAATAAATACAGAATCCCGAAGTACCGAGGAAGAGTTGATGGATGATTTTACTATGGAAGGAGCTACCTTAGCAAAGACTCTTAAGGATATTGCTAAGTTGAATCGTTGGTTAGGCGGTAATAAAATAACATTAGACGGTGTAACCTTTTTACTAAACAATTTAACTAAGGATAAAGAATATGTAATAGTTGATATTGGATGTGGAAATGGTGATATGCTTAGAGAAATAGCCCAATTTGGTAGAAATAAAGGATATAGATTTAAGTTAGTTGGTGTAGATGCTAATATGTTTACGATTAAAAAAGCAAAAGAATTATCTACAGCATATCAAGAAATCGAATATCTCGTAGAAAATATTTTTGATGAATCTTATGCAAAACGTGAATTTGATATTGTTTTGTGTACGTTAACACTACATCATTTTGATAATCAACAAATAAGCGATTTACTTAAAACAATTTGCGCTCAAGCGAAAGTTGGAGTAGTTATTAACGACTTACAAAGAAGTAAGTTGGCTTATTATCTTTTTAAATTAGTTTGTGTTATTTTTATCTCCAATCCAATGGCTAGATATGATGGTGCAATATCTATTTTGAGAGGTTTTAAGAAAAGGGAGTTGTTGAATTTTACTAAAACCTTGCCATTAGTATTTCATCGTATTCGATGGAGATGGGCTTTTAGATATCAATGGATTATTAAGAAAACAAAATAAGTTTGAGCGTAAAAATAACAACGGTTGCCAAGCAATTGCCACAATATATGAGAGAAACAAAAGAGATTTTACCTTTTGTTTCACAATGGCTTTCTGGTCAGGAAGATAGATTCCGAAGAAAAATACTAAAGATCTTTGAAAATGCTGCAGTAGATAGAAGATTTGGTATTATGAGTATCGAAGAAGTATTTACCGCTACTTCTTTTCAAGAAAAAAATGATATCTATATTAGAGAAGTAAAGCAGCTAGGCACATCGGTGCTGAAAAAAGCACTTGATAAAGCAGGTTGGGACCCAAAGTCACTAGATTACATAATTACAGTGAGTTGTACAGGTATTATGATTCCTTCGTTAGACGCTTATCTGATTAATGATCTAAAATTAAAACAGGATATAGTTCGTCTTCCTGTTACAGAGATGGGTTGCGCTGCTGGAGTCTCTGGAATTATATATGCCCGAAATTTTCTACAAGCTCACCCAGGTAAGAGAGCAGCAGTTATTGCTATAGAATCTCCTACCGCTACATTTCAATTAGATGATTTTAGTATGGTCAATATGGTGAGTGCAGCTATTTTTGGAGACGGAGCCGCTTGTGCATTATTATCTTCTGAAGAAGAAGTGAATGGGCCTCAAATAATAGGAGATGAGATGTATCATTTTTATGATGCTACGACAATGATGGGATTTAGTATGACAAATGGAGGATTACAGATGGTTTTAGATCAAGAGGTTCCCGCCAAAATTGCGGAGCATTTTCCTAAAATTATCCATCCATTCCTTGAAAATTATGGAAAAAATATTGAAGATATTGATCATTTGATATTTCATCCTGGTGGAAAGAAAATTGTTCAAACTGTGGAAGAGCTATTTGGACATTTAGGAAAGAATATTGATGAAACTAAAGCTGTCCTAAAAGATTATGGAAATATGAGCAGTGCTACAGTATTGTACGTATTAGAGCAATTTATGGACAAAAAACCATCAAAAGGTGATTTAGGGTTAATGTTAAGCTTTGGTCCTGGTTTTTCTGCTCAACGAATATTATTGGAATGGTAAATTATGTATAAAGATTTTGAACATAAAAATGAATGGGCGCTTATTTTAGGAGGTAGTAGCGGTTTAGGTTTAGCTACGGCTAAAAAACTTGCCTCTCACGGTATGAACATCATCATTTTGTATCGTAATCGCAGAAGTGAACTAAAACAGATTGAAACAGAGTTTGAAGCCGTCAGAAGTCTTGGTGTGAGGATACTTTCTTATAATATCGATATTCAAAAACCTGAAAAGAGAGAAGAAGTTATTAATGACATTAAGAAAAGTATTCATAATGGAAAAATAAAAACTTTGGTACATAGCGTAGCTAAGGGGAACTTAAAACCAATGATTGGCGAAAGTCAAGAACTTAAAAATGATGATTTTCATTTAACCATTGATGCTATGGCAATTAGCTTATATGATTGGACAAAAGCTATTTTTACTTCTAAGCTTTTTTCAGACGACACTAGGGTTATTTCGTTTACTAGTGAAGGAAACATTAAAGCCTGGAAAAATTATGCTGCCGTATCAGCAGCTAAAGTAGCTCTCGAAGCTATTACCAGAAATATTGCACTTGAATTTGCTCCATATGGTATTAAAGCAAATTGCTTACAACCAGGAGCAGTAGACACTGCATCATTACGAATGATCCCAGGAAATGAAGATATTATAGAAAATAGTATCAAACGTAATCCTTTTAACAGATTAACAACACCAGAAGATGTAGCAAACATAGTATATTTACTATGCAAAGATGAAGCCGCTTGGGTTAACGGATGTATCATTCCTGTCAATGGTGGTGAGCATTTAAATTAGCTATTGCTTAACGTTTTAAATTAATCGATTATGAAAAACTTGTTTATACTCTGTCTCCCTATATTGATGCATATAATATCTTCTTGCAAAGACGATAACACCACCGCTATGATGATTTCAAACCCTGAAATAACAGGAGATACTGCAGAGATAGTAAGTGTGTCTACATCCGGAGATGAAAATAACTATACATTCAGTGTAGGAATTAAAAGTCCTGATACGGGTTGCGCGCAGTATGCCAATTGGTGGGAGGTCTTTACAGAAGATGGTACGTTAATCTATCGTAGGATTTTAGCCCATAGTCATGTCAATGAACAGCCTTTTGTGAGAACAGGAGGTCCGGTTGATATCAATAAAGATCAAATAATATATGTCAGAGCACATATGAATACAAGTGGATATGGTACTAAAGTCTATAAGGGAAGTATTTCAGCAGGATTTAATACTGAAACCTTGGCAGCTGACTTCGCTAGTGATTTAGCAACTACCCAGCCTTTACCAACAGGATGTTCTTTTTAAATTAAAATATAGATAGTGATTTCAGACTTTATCATACAAAATTTACCTTATGACAAACCATTTTTGTTTGTAGATCAGATTATTGATGTCAATGAAGATTATATTAAAGGAACCTATACTTTCAATAAAGACGAATTCTTCTACAAGGGACATTTTAAAGACAATCCGGTAACTCCGGGAGTAATTCTTACAGAATGTATGGCGCAAATTGGACTAGCTGGTATGGGTATTTATATGTATAAAGATAAACTAGAAGAACTCTCTGGAGTTGCAATGACTAGCAATACCATTGATTATTATAAACCTGTTTTTCCCGGTGAAAAAGTGACTGTAATTGCTGATAAAGAATATTTTAGGTTCCAAAAACTAAAATGCAATATCGCAATGTATAATGAAAAAGATGTTTTGGTTGCTAAAGGCAGTATTTCTGGAATGATAGCTAAATTCCATGCATTATGAGTATTGGATATGAATTAGTCAAGTTCGTTTTGAAATTAAAAGGAGAGAAAAAATCCTGGTCAAAAGATCCTATTGATTATATCAATAAAAGAAAACAAGATATTCATTCTCCAAATAAGTTATTGTTATGGGGCTGCAACTATACTTCTAAAAAAATACAAGACAGTATAATTACGGTTGTTAACCCTAAAAGCCAAAGTACTAGTCACCTGATTTTATATTGCCATGGTGGAGGTTTTATTTATGGTCCTACAAGAGAATATTGGATGGCTGTTGCCAAAATTGCAAAACAAACCAGTACAGAAACTTGGATGATTGATTATCCTAAAGCTCCCGAAAACACTATACAAACTATTACCGAAAATATATATCAAGTATATCTTGAAGCTTGTAAACAATATGAAACATCAAAAATTATACTTCTTGGAGATTCGGTAGGGGGAAACCTTATATTATCGCTTACACAACGGTTAATACAAGAAAATTTAAAGCTACCGAATAGACTTATACCTATTACACCGGTAATGGATGCAAGTCTTACGAATCCAAAAATAGTAGAACTTGATCCTATAGACCCGATTCTAAGTTATAAAGGAGTATTGTCTGCAAAAAAGATGTGTGCAGGTAATTTATCTCTTAGAAATCCTTTGATTTCGCCTTTATATGGTTCTTTTAGAAATTTTCCTCCTATACGTTTGTTTATGGCAACACACGATATATTAATGCCTGATCAAGAGCTTTTTGTGGAAAAGGCAAAAGAAGAAGGTGTAGATATCAAGGTTTTCACAGGAGAAGGAATGCCTCATATATGGCCGGTATTACCAATAATGAAAGAGTCAAAAAAAGCATTGCAACAAATTATTTCTATTATTAACCAGGCACTGCATAATGAAAGATAGGAGAGTAGTCATTACAGGATTAGGAGTGGTATCACCAAATGGAATGATCGTTTCAGAATTTTTAAATGCGATTCAGCATGGTGTTAGTGGTATTGAGTATATTGCAGAACTAGAAAAGCTAAAATTTTCCTGTCAAATTGCTGGAAAACCAAAATATAGAAAAGATTACCTAAACGATTACTTTAACAAAATTCAACTTAAAGGATTGAATGCTTCTGGGATAGAATATGGTGTAATTGCCGGTATGGATGCCTGGAAAGATGCAGGATTATCTATCAATACCTCCAACGAACCTCTTTGGAATGCCGGAGTGATTTTCGGAACTGGGATTCTAGGTGTAGATAAATTTAGAGAAGCGATTTACAAAGTAGATGAAGGCAATGTAAGAAGGCTAGGGAGTACATCGGTTACCCAAACTATGGCCAGTGGAATAAGTGCTTTTTTAGGAGGAATGTTAGGTTGCGGCAATGTGGTAACTACCAATTCTTCTGCTTGTAGCACAGGAACTGAAGCTATTTTAATGGCCTATGACCGTATTTCTAGTGGTAAAGCCGAAATTATCCTTGCGGGAAGTACAAGCGATAGTGGCCCTTATGTTTGGGGTGGTTTTGATGCTATGCGTATTTTACCACATAAATATAATGATAATCCTATTGAAGCTTCCAGACCAATGAGCGCTAGTGCCAGTGGTTTTATACCTGGAAGTGGAGCAGGGGCTCTGGTGATAGAAAGTTTGGAAAGCGCTCAAAAACGCGGAGCTACTATTTATGCAGAAATTCTTGGTGGACATATTAATAGTGGAGGACAGCGTAGTGGAGGAAGTATGACAGCTCCTAATAGTGTGGCTGTGAAACAATGTATAAAACAAGCCGTTATCAATTCAGGGATACAAGCAGATGATATTGATGTAATCAATGGTCATTTAACTGCTACCACCAAAGACGCTACAGAAATTAAAAATTGGAGTGAAGCACTTGGAAGAAAAGGAACTGATTTTCCTTATATAAACTCATTAAAAAGTCTAGTAGGGCATTGCCTGGCAGCTTCAGGAAGTATAGAAAGCGTAGCAACAGTATTGCAGATCAAGGAAAATTTTGTTTTTGGAAATATTAATTGTGAAGATCTTCATCCAGAGATAGCTTCAATCGTTTCCAGAGACAACATACCAACAGAAACACTTCAATATTCTCCTAATATTATCGCAAAAGCAAGCTTTGGATTTGGAGATGTCAATGCATGTATTATCTTTAAAAAGTATAATAATTGATAAGAATCACCATACTTAAGTGTAAAACTATGATTCTTACATACTTTGAAACTTAAAACATGACTCAAGAAGAATTACTTTCAAAATTAAAAACCATTATAGCACCATATTTACCTGAAGATGTTTCATTAGATGATGTGTCAATAAATAGTCATTTTATCAACGAATTGAATATTAATTCTGCGAACTTAGTAGATGTCGTATTGGATGTAGAAGACGAGTTCGACATAGAAATTGATAATGATGCCATGGAAAAAATGCTGACAGTAAAAGCTTCAATAGAAGTTATTGAAGGTAAACTAGCTGCCAAATAAAATTTTAGAAGATCTTCAGTTTTCTTTGACTTATCAAGTTTTACATTCCGCTTTTATCATTGATTTATGAAAATTTGTGATTTCTTTTTATACTTTTGGATGATATCAAATAAGTAATTCATTAATCAGAATAATAAGCAATACACAATGTCATTTTATAAAAAGGCTCTAGCTATAATAGCTATAGGAGGTATATTAAGTTCCTGCTCTAATTCAGAAGAAAAAACAACAGAAGTAGTGGATAATACTCCCGCCGAATTCAAAATAGATTACGAAAAATTTACTTTAGACAATGGTTTAGAAGTTATTCTACATGAAGATCATAGTGATCCAATTGTAGCTGTTGCTACGATGATGCACGTAGGTTCTAATCGAGAAAAACCTGGTAAAACGGGATTTGCGCATTTCTTTGAACATATGTCTTTCAATGATTCAGAGAATACTCCGGTTGGTGCTAACCGAAAACTAATACCGGAATGGGGAGGAGAACGTAATGGCGGAACTTGGAACGATGGTACAGTTTATTATGAGGTTGTACCGAAAGATGCATTCGAAAAAATCCTTTGGATCGATTCTGATCGATATGGGTATATGATTAATACCGTTACAGAAGCAGCTCTTGAAAGAGAAAAACAAGTAGTTAAAAACGAAAAACGCCAACGTGTGGATAATGCGCCTTATGGATATACTGATGAAGTTATCCGTAAAAATCTATATCCGGAAGGACATCCGTATAATTGGACCGTAATTGGCTCGCTTCCAGATCTACAATCAGCTACTTTAGAAGATGTAAAAGAGTTTTATGAGCAATACTATGGAGCGAGTAACGGTTCCTTGGTTATTGCTGGTGATATTGATGTAGCTGAAACTAAAAAATTAGTTGAAAAATGGTTTGGAGAAATCAGAAAAGGACCGGAAGTTAAACCATTACCACCAATGCCGGTAGCCTTAGAAAGCAGCAAGTCTTTATATTTTGAGGACAATTTTGCTAAACTTCCTGAGTTAAGGATGGTTTTTCCAACAGTAGAAAATTATCATCAAGATACTTATGCCTTAAATATTTTAGGCCAGTTATTAAGCGGAAGTAAAAAATCACCTTTATATAAAGTTCTTGTAGAAGAAAAGAAATTAGCTCCAAGACCTGCGACATTTCAGAGATCAAATGAGATTGCTGGAGAGTTTAATTTTATTGTTCGTGCTAATGCCGGCAAGGATTTAGATAGTGTTAAGTTAGCTATAGAAGAAGGTTTAGGTTTATTTGAAAAAAATGGATTTACTGATAATGAACTTAAAAGAATTAAAGCAGAGTTAGAAACTCAGCTATATCAAGGTTTTAGTACAGTACTTAACAAAGCCTTTCAATTAGTACAGGATAATGAATTTAACGGTGATCCTGGTTATATTTCTGAAGCTGCTCGATTAACTAATAATGTGACTCGCGAAGATGTAATACGAGTATACAATAAGTATATTAAGGATAAGCAATATGTAATGACTAGTTTTGTTCCTAAGGGGCAATTAGATCTAGCAGTTACAGATGCTACTCAGGCTGAAGTTTGGATTGAGGAAGTAAAAAAAGATGTTGCTAGTGAAGAAGTAAGCCAGGGAGAAGAAGCTGTTTATGAAAAAACTCCTTCTAAATATGACCGTAGTGAACCTGATTTTGGAGAGTTACCTTTGTTTAAGGCTCCAGAAGTATGGACTGCTGAAGAAGCTAACGGTATGAAATTATTTGGTATAGAAAACAATGAATTACCGCTAGTAAGTTTCGATATTACTATTCCAGGAGGTCATCTTCTAGATCCAATTGAAAAGTCTGGGATTTCCAGTTTTATGGCAGATATGATGATGGAAGGAACTGCCACCAAAACTTCAGCGGAATTAGAAGAAGCTATTGGACTTTTAGGAGCTTCCATCAATATGTTTAGTAGCACAGAAGAAATAAGAATTACAGCATCTTGTTTAGCTAAAAACTTTGATGAAACCGTAGCCTTGGTAGAAGAAATCTTATTACAACCAAGATGGGATGAAAAAGAGTATGCACGTCTAAAGCAAGCTTTAGAAACTAATTTAAAAGGAAGAGAAGCAAGCCCCAGGGCTATTGCATCAATTAACTTTAATAAATTGGTTTATGGTGAAGATAATGTTTTAGGGCATCCAAACTCAGGAACTCTAGAAACGGTAAGCAATATTACATTAGATGATCTAAAAGCACATTATGATAATTTATCTCCTAAAAATGCTACATTTCATGTTGCAGGAAATATAACCAAGAGTAGAGTAGGAGAAGCTTTGTCTTCTCTAGCTACTCAATGGACTGGTAAGGATGTAACACTTCCGGAAGTGGAAATTGCCAAAAAAGAAGAAGTTGATCAACTATACTTTATAGACGTACCGGGTTCTAAACAATCCGTAATTTTTATTGGTAAACTGGCTTTATCGGCTACTAATCCTGAATTTAATAATTTAGACTTTGCCAATGAAATTCTAGGAGGAGGATCCAGTGGAAGACTATTCCAAACACTTAGAATAGAAAAAGGATATACTTACGGAGCATTTTCTGGTGTAAGAAAACAACATAATATATCTCCTTTCTTTGTTGCCACTAGTGTACGTGCAAATGCTACACTACCTTCATTAAAAATCATAGAAGAAATGATCGCCACATATGGAGAAAGTTTTGACGAAGATGATGCTGAAACTACTAAAACCAAAATCCTAAAAGGTAGTACCAGGGATTATGAAGGGCTAAATGATAAGTTGAGCATATTAAGAGAGATGAGTAAATATAATAAGCCGGCTTCATTTATAGAAAAAGATCAAAAAGAACTCGTAGGAATGAGTGAAATAGATTTTAAGCTTATTATTGATAAATATATAGAAGAAAATAAGATGATCTATGTTGTAGTAGGAGATAAGGCTACTCAATTAGAAGAAGTTAAAAAACTTAATAAAATAGTTACAGAGTTGGATATACACGGAAATAAGATATAAACTCTAGATTTTCTAAATCAAAAAAGCAGTGTTACCATAAATAACACTGCTTTTTTTATATTAAGAAGTTTTTATTTTATAATAGGAAAGTGAAACTGAATATTTAATTTATTCCTTTTACGTTCATCATGAATATTCACACCATAATCACTGGTATGAATGGTAGTTTTACCCACCAGCTTTTTATCGTGTAAAGAAAAGGTTAGAATCACTTCTTTTGTAGTTCCTTTAATAGTAAGATTTCCTATCACTTTAAAAGTATTATTATCAAAATCTACCACTTGTTTACTTTCAAAAGAAATTTTAGGGTATTTACTTTCGTGAAAAAACTTTTTCCACATCAAATGACCATCCCGTAAAAAATTATCTGTATCAAGTGTTTCTACAAGAGCAGTACCTGCAAAAGAACTATTATTAGGGTCATTAGGGTTAAAATTAATTTTAAAATCCAAACCTTCAATGGTCCCGGAGGTTTCTTCATCTATAAAATCAAAAGTAACTTTAGAATTCTCTTTATCTATTTCTAAATTCTGATAATCATTGATTAAAGCATAATCTCCAGAATAAGAAACATACCCGTCATCAGGAAATTCTGTTTGCCCTAAACCCTGATAAACAAAGGTAAATAACATAAAAATGTAGAAATAAGCTTTCATAAATGTATATATTTAAAGGTGTTGTTTTAAACTATTTTTTGTTTTTAAAAGTAATAAGAAACAATAATCATTCCAAGTAGAGGAGTACTATTAAAAATATAAAAAGATGTTAATCCCAAAACAATATCTAAAAAAAACTAATAACTTAGAGAGTGTAAATCGATAAAAGTCAGGAGGATGTTTAAAAATTAAAACAGATGAAAAGCAAAAAGAAAAGTATCAGAAAGCGGTTATTTGCAGATTTCCAGAATAAGTATCGTCGTTCTTCCAATTTTGGTTATGGCTCTAAAAGAGATCGTTTTGCGATTTCCGGAGATGGTGAATTATCTGTTCCGGATAATAGCGAAAAAAACCAAAACGATACATAAGTCGTTATAAAACAGAAGGTGAAACCAATTATACATCACATATCGTGATTCCTTCTTTTAATGCTGCCATCTTATTCTCATAAGTTGGTATAAACTCTTGTGCCACATATCCTTTAAATCCATTGGCGACTATAGCCCTCATAATTGCTGGATAATTTAATTCTTGCGAGTCATTAATTTCGTGCCTTCCTGGCACACCACCAGTATGATAATGAGAGATGTAATGATTATATTTCTTAATAGTTGCAATAATATCACCTTCCATAATTTGCATATGGTAAATATCATAAAGAAGCTTAAAATTAGGCGAGCCTATTTTATCAACCAAAGCAACTCCCCATAGAGTATGATCACATTGATAATCAGCATGATCTACCTTACTATTAAGTAATTCCATAATAAGAGTAACATTATTCTTTTCAGCGTGTTTAACCAACGGTTCTAAACCTACTGCACAATGTTCTAATCCGGTTTTATCAGAAATTCCATTACGATTTCCAGAAAAGACTATCACTTGGTTGATACCAGCATGAGAAGCTTGAGAAATAAGTGTATGATATTTTTCCTGAAGCACTTTGTGATTCTTAGGATCATTGAAACCCTGAGTAATACTAGCAAAATTATCGGTAGCCAAAGAACACTGTAATCCTACATTACTAACAATCTTCCATTCATCAGGTGTTAATAAATCAATCGCTTTAATGCCAATCTCTTTAGCTTGTATGGCAAATTCTGACAATGGAATATCTTGATAGCACCATCTACATACAGAATGGTTTATATTACCCTTAAGTTTATTGTTAAGAGGAGTGAAGTTGGTAGTTTTAACATCTGGGAAATTTTGAGCTTTTAACTCTGTATACCCCAAAGATAATGCACCAATACCAAGCGAAATATTTTTAATTGCCTTTCTACGATTTAATTTAGAATTAGCCATAATGATATGAAATAAGATGGTCAAATAAATATAGACAATAGATATGACAAAATTCTTTATAATAAGTAAATTAGCTTTGAACGAGTTATTTGGTCAATGAAATTAGAATAAAAATGGGTGTTTTCACCCTTACACAGCAATTTTGTTTGTCATACCTTTAGAAAGGGAATTAACAAACAAAAAGTAACATGAAAAATCTTAAAACTTTTACTGGGGAAAAAGCCAAAAATGGAAGGAATACCATAAAAAACACATTAGAAATTGTAAGCACTATCAACAATAATGTATTTTCTGATATTCCTGAAAGATTACCACGTGCATACAGCATGAATCTTTAAATATCGCTTTACAAAATTTCTATATGACAAGATTTCTTTACATCATAAAAGAGGTCTAATGCAACGCTATACCATTTTAGATAGTCTTTTTTAAAGCATGGAAACGTGAATATGAATAGAAAAATTCTGTTTCACTAACCAAAAAGACATGATATGGATAAATTAATTACTCTACTGCTCATCTCTATTTTTTTGCTTAATACGACTACCGGGTATTCGCAAAAAAAAGGCAAAGAATCGAAACTAACCGTTGATAGTTTTTCATTTTCAGATCCATCTGATAATAATCAGCATAAGTATTTTACATTAAGTTATGGAATTAGCAAAAATCTTTTTGCAGAAATACACGGATATTATGACAATGTATACATAACGATTGATGTATTCAGAGTTCCTATTAGGGCAAAGAAATATCTTTCTGATAAGTTCTATTTTTTTTCTGGTTTTGAAGCTGAATACCATATAAAGAAAGATACTTCAGAAATATTTGCTACTCTATATAAATTCATAAATGGTGTGGGGTATGAGGTGAACAGTAATTTTTCTATGGAAGTAAAACAAGATTACAATTTAAATACGATAACAGATCCACAGTTTATTAACTTTACAGGAGGTCCAAACTTATTTAAACTTAAAGCAAAGTATAAGTTTTAAGATTCTAATCTATGTCGATAGTTAAAATATTAATAACAAATTTTTTAATTATTTAATATTCACTATTTTATCATAAAATTGGGAGGATATGAAATACTTAATGATAATTGTAATTGTACTTTTAGTAGGATGTGCAGGCACTAGTGATATTTCTACTAAAGTAATAGAAAATAATGGTGTAGATCAGCTAGTAGATCTCAAAAAGTTGTCTATAGCATCAGATTGGGCATATCCCATGGTAACTACAGGAGTAACAGCTTTGGCTAACAGTGGTTTATATCCTATAGGAAGTTCTGTAAATCAAATTAATTTAATTGGAAACCCAAATCATTTTAGGGTTAATGGAGATAGTATATCGGTATACCTACCATTTTTTGGAGATCAACAAATGAGTGTAGGTTATGCTAGTAGGGATATGGCTATTAGATATGATGGAATTCCTGATCGGTTTGAATCAATATTAGATACCAAGAAAAATCGTAACATTTTGAAATTTGATTTTAGGAACAAGGTGGAATCGTTTAGAGCAACAGTCACCATTTATAACAATCGTACTAGCGAAATAATTATTACCAGCAGTCATCGTAATCGAATTCGATATAAAGGAGTTGTATCAGATTTACCAGCAGAAATTTATAACTAAACGAAGAAACAAAGAATAGTGTAGTATTCAAAATATTCTATTTTACATAATATAAATTATAGTACAAATGTATTTATTGTAGCAAATTGGCGGATGCTTGCATTTTACATAGTTGCAGATATAACGACACCGTCAGGTGTTTTATATCGTCAGCAATTATGTAAAAGCCAATTTGCGAAACGTTAAGCTCATTCGTAGCTATAATGTAATACTATGTAAAATATCCCACAGTAATTCTATTCCATATTAATTTTAGCTACTTGGGTCATCATAATTTCAAAAAAACTATTGCTTAAACATTCTGCTCACATTTGTAGCTATAATTTGCCGTTATGTAAAATTGCCGCTGCCTATGCGCTCGATTGTTTTATAAAAATTTAAATGCCTTTCATGGCATTTATTTTTACACACAATATCCAACCGCATAGCCCACGCCAAAAAAAGCAAACACTTTTAGGTGTGTTATAAATCGCGTATTCGATAAAACATCCGTACAAAAAGTTTTTATGAGATTCTCGTGAAGGTTTCCGCAAGAGTATAAAATTACTCTTCGAGATAATTTTTATACACTTGCTACATAAATAGCTTTGATTGAACCTTTTTTAATAATGCTTATCTTTTTTTCTTGATAAAAAAAGAAACAAAAAAATCAAGACTTCCCAAAACTTTGGAAACAATCACGGCGCAGTCGCTATATTTTAGAAAACATTCTGACTTCTAAGATTGTTTGAGCTCCAATAAATATGTATTTACTCTGATTAAACCTTAGTACTAAACCTCTAAAATATTGACACTCCTTTGCCTATTGTTTAAGCCAAAGTTTTCTGAGGCCATTTTTGAACTTTTGGATTCTATTTTACATAATGTTAAATATTTTAATGTCTTCCACAAAGAGGTTTTAATTTCTGAGCAACTAATTTCTCGATAATATTCAGATACATACTATTAGTGCTTTCAATTTTAACAACATTAATTCTTATATCGAAATCACAGTCTTTTGCAAAATGTATTAATTGTAAACCCTGTGTATTTCCACTATGATAGTACCCTAGATGTTGATTAATTCTATTTGTGATATTTGATGTCTCCCATTTTTTAGTATAACCGCCACGTCGAATACCTACATATAGTACATTACTATCTTTGTTTTTATTTGTTGCAGGAACACTTCTATTGGAGTTTGATGCTCTATATTCGTTTAAACGAGCATTTAGTTTTTTAGCCTCTTCTTTTGTTCCTAATTCAAACCAATATAAGCAGTCACATCTTATTTCGTCTAATTCTCTATAGATGTATTTTGAGTTTTCAATGTCTTTTAAACTCGTACTAAAATTTTTATGATCAGGTAAGTCTTTTATATTAAAGGATATAGAAAGCCTATACCCTATTTCATTAACTATTTTGGTACTTATCGATTCAAAAACATTATTTACTTTAAAAATTTCGTCTGTTATATCCATATTCTATATAAACGTGATTTGTAATACTTGATTTGATAAAAACTTCTATTATGTATATGTATCTCTCTATAAAGCTATAACATTAGCTTCTCCAAACCATTCAATCGCTTTAGTTAATACAGCTTCATCTGGTGAATTGAAATATATCGCTAATTTTTCTTTAGACCTTGTACAACAAACATAGAATAGTTTTTGAGTTCTATTTAGTACAGATTCAGAACCTGTTGCTAAAAAGAGGTTTTTAAAATTATAATTATTCCATCCTCCATTATCTAAAACAACTAATACATTATCAAATTCTGCTCCCTTAGTTTTATGTTGAGTTGAAAACGGAGTTAAACCTTCTAAGTAAATAAATAATTTTTGGAACTCCTTATATTTTACATTCTTAACTCTGTTAAACAAATACCCTTTATCGATTATAAACCTTTCTAATTTATCATCAATTAAACAAACACCATTTTCGTTAGCTTCATTTATTACTTCTTCAATAGTTTTTTCCCCAACATTAATTAATGATTCAATGCTTGCTTTTAAAATTCTTTTGTCTTCTATTCTTCTGATACTAAATCTATAATCTGTAGCTCTTAAAAATTCATTATAACGTTTGTTAGAATAGAGAAAAATATTAGTTTCTATTTTATATAAATGTCTAATTAAAGCATCTCTTTTTGAACCTTTTTTATTTTCATCATCTTCATCTTGTTTTTTATCATCAAGCAATTGATCTTTGTCTACATATATTTTTGAAAAGACATTCCAGATTTCATTTCTAGCTGTTTCGTACAGTTCTTGATTTTCGTCAATAAACCGTTGCATTGCAGGAGTAGGATTTACACTTCCAAGAATATCTATGACCTCGCCAAAAGTTTTTTCAGATAAATCTTCTTCTATTGGATTATCTCTTAAATGTCTACGTATTCGGTTCTTATAATTAAGAATACCATCGTTATTGTAGATATTCATTAAGTTGCGAATTTCAGCTTTATCAGCTATCAGATTATGGGTTAAGTTTAACTCTTTTGTGTTTTTCACATCATTGAAATCCCAAGCTAGATGGTTTTTAATTTTTTCAATATCATTATCGTATGAATATAAAAATTTAATGTCTCCTAACTTCAATTGTCCATCACCACCCATATTTGGCGCATTGGGGTCATCAGATTCGGTCTGAGTCAGGCCATCGGTCCTTAATCTATTTGCTAAATCAATTATAAGTTTAGGGTTTCTTCGATTTTGTTCTTTTTTAACTTCTTTTATTTGCCCTTCTTCTTCTCCTTTATAATTGTCCAAATTCCCAATACCATCATCGTAAATGGATTGCATTGCATCTCCAAAAAAACCGACAATATTACTTTTACTACTTAATTTAAAATGGTCTAAAAATATCTCTATTACTAGCTCATTAGTATCTTGGTACTCATCCACGAAAATGAACTTAAATTTATCCTTAAGTATATCACTGAGTTTTGGGTATGTCTTAAACATATGATTCGCCAAAATCAATAATTCATCGTGAGATATAATCCCTTCTGCTAATCTTAAATATTCTTTGTATTGTATTCCTTTTTCAATGTCTTTAAAATAATCTGTAGGAACCTCTGTATCTGAAATTTTAATTCTTGTTATCTCATCGTCATTTGCTAAATCTATCAAACCTTTTTTGAGTTCTTTCTGAAAATGTTTTATGTTATCCCATAAAAAGTCATGAATAGTAGTAACATTTAGATTTTTATGATTTACTCTTTCCTCTATTTCCTTTACAGCTGCATTAGTATAGGTCATACAAGCAACTTTTGAAGTTGGATATTCTTCAATTACTTTTTTTATGACTTGAACAAGCGTAAATGTTTTACCACTTCCTGCTCCTCCACTCAATAAAAAGTTATCTTCATTTTCAATGTGTTTCAATATTTGTTGAAAATCATCCAGTTCTTGAGTATTTTCGTCTACTGTTTCAACCATAATAAACCTTCTTTTATATATAGTGGAATTTGCCAATTGGTATAATTTTCATCTGTATGGAACAAAATATCTAGTGCAAAATGTGTTTTTTTTCTAACACATTCTTCTGCTAATTTGTAAGAGTCATTTTCAGCAACATCAAAATACGTTCTATTCTTCAATCCTTTAAATTCTTCTTTTTTTTTATTAATAAATTCTCTATTGATTTGAATAAACGAATCCTCAAAGCTTCTAGCATTTACTCCATTTTCCATTGTTTGATAAACAACACAAAGGTTTCCATTAACGTCTGATTGCCATATATCTCCATTCTTTGTGATTTTTTTATTATCAATTGTAAATACTTTTAACTCATCTAACGAAGCATTATTAAAAAATAATTTTAGTGCATCATTCGAATAATCAGTTCCAACAACAACTCTACACTTTTTAGTATCATCACCTACCGCATCTAAATCTGTTATTATTAAAGTTTTAATCTCTATAAACTCAATAAATTTTTCGAAAATTTGTGAAAATGCACCAACTTCAATTATTGAGATATTCTGAGAACATAGTGGATGTTTTGGGTCTATTTGATTTAACCCTTCAAACCTTCTCTTTTCTTCAAAATCATTTTTTTTCATTAGGGTAGGAAACAAAATTCTTTCTGTATCTCCTTCTATGAGAATTGCTTTATCTGCAAAAAATATTTCAGCCCTATTTAAAGTCAAATATTGCTTTAAAAATTGATATTGTTTTGGATCTTCTTGGTATTGCTCTTTAAGTGTAATAAGATTTTTTGCAATAACATTATTCTCACTTTCCTTCTTTAAATATTTTATATCATCAAAATTACTTTCTGCAACAATATGAGAAGAATGAGTTGTAATTACAGTTTGTAATTTTCTATTATCTCCGTCCTCACGAATGATACCTTGATTGAGAATTGATTTTATATTTTTTATAAAGACATATTGCATTTGAGGATGCGTATGAGCCTCAGGCTCCTCAATAAAAAACAAATTAATATCTGACGGTCTTTCTAGCTTACTTTTTTTGAATTCTTGAATTTTAATTTCGATTTCAAAAATCATACTAATCAGATTCATATACCCTAAGCCATTGTTATATTCAGGTAGAGTAGTATCGTTATGTTTATACATTACTGTTGTATTTCCAGATAATAACTCTCTGTGTTGCAAAGACGATTCTATACTAATTGTGGAATCATCATTTCTAATACCGCCGAATAACCTTACTTTTTCAACAACATTTTCAAATAAAGATTCATAAATAGTAGAAAATGTATGATCTGTTGATACTAATTCATCTTTAAACTTTTCTATTTGTTCATTTTGCTCATCTGTTTTTTCAGTTTGATTATAAATTTCAGATGTCTGAGTGGATAAGGTTTTGTCGTTTTCTTTATTAGTAACACTTCTTTTAGCGCTAATAAACTTGAAATTGATAATTTCTTTAGTAGATATTTTTTCTGAATCTAAATCGATATATACATAATCATTTTCTTCATTATCAGTTTTATCATACTCAATAGATTTTCGATTAGATTTGAAAAAATCTCCTTGATATATTTTTAAGAAATCATAGATGTCTCTAGTTTTATAATCTTCATTTTCAGCTTTTTTATTAACTTCTTTTACTTGAAATTCAGTATGTTTATCTTTAATTCTTTCGAGAGCATCGTATGTTAAATGGTATTCATATCCAAGTACAATTTTATTGTTTTCAGGATCTAGATCCATCATTACCCTACTAATATTCGTTAAATCATCACTCTCATCATATTCAATGAAAAGTTTAAGTTTTATTCCAATAGGTTTATAATTTGACTCTAATGGCAAATCCCCTTCAATTAAAGCTTCTAGTTCTTTTTTAAAATCTATATTAAAATCATCAAAAGAAAATCGACTCTTTTCAGAGCCATTTAAAAAACTATTTATTACAGTTAGTAAAGATGTTTTTCCTGTATTGTTTTTACCAATTACAAGAGACATTATCTCTTCTAAATCAATTGAAAACTGTTTTAAAAGTCTATAATTTTCAATTTTAATCTTTGTTATTTTCATACATATAAAATTATGCCTTATAGTAATCTGACTATAAGTCTTCTTTTCGTTTTGATAAAGTGTATGGGGTAATTTTCAACTCGAAATGGAGTCTATCAAATATAGAAATTAAATTCAGTAATCATTTACGGGAAACCCTCACTTCTGAATAAAAATTAAGGGAAATGTCCCATTCCATACACATTCCCCTACTCTCCTATCGTCGAACGGGTAATAAGTGTTTCATTACCTTTTTTTAAAGGAACTTTTCGTTAGATAACTTTTAAAATAAACTGTAGAAGTAAAAAACTTTGCTTTTCCCAAAGCAAAGTGACATAACGCAAGTACATTATGATACAGAAATAGTAATCATAATTCGACATTATATAAAATTGCTTTTCAACTGTAAAAATTATTGTTTTATTGTATTCGGATTGTATTCGGATGTGCGTTATACGCTATAAATTCTTTTCATAATCCATACTTTGGTTTAATACACGAATAATCAAAATATCAATGTCTGTAGCTAAATAGAAAATAGTATGAGATTTATAAGAAAATCGTTTTAATGATAGCATAAATTCTGATGCATCACGCCCAAGATTAGTATTATCGGCTAATACTTGAAACAACGTATGCATTCCTAATAAGTATCCTTTGGCTTGTTTTAACCCAAATGTTTCGATACCATATTCATACATTTTGGCAAGATCAGTTTCGGCTTTTCTAGATACTTTATAAACGCCCATCTGCTCGCATACGTTCTTCGACTTCTTTCATAATATCTGGAACAGATTTATCACTAATACCACTATCCATACCTTCAGTTATAGCGGCTTTCAGCGCTGAGAACTTTGCCTTTTTAGCTTGGTCACGCCTTACTAAATCACGAAGATATTCACTATCATTTGTAAACTCTCCTGCTTTAATTTGAGATTTTATCCACTTATCTTGTTTCTCTGTAAAGGTGATCGTTTTTCTAATTGTTGACATAATTAAATGTTTAAATAATCATACTATTGGTGTAATATACAATATTCATTAAACATTCCAAAATTAAGAACTCCTAATTAGTATTTCTGCAATCATTACCATTCCACACACATTACTCATTAATAATAATTTGATATTTTGGAAATCGTGAACCTCCTAGGGTCGGTTTCCCCTACTCTCCTACCGTCGTTTCTGGCAATAAGTGTTGCATTACCTTTTTTAAAGGAACATTTAGCTCACAAGATTTTTATTGTTTTAGAGGAGTTCGTGAATCTTCGATTTTGTTAGAAAACTTTTAAAGAAAATGTAGAAGTAATAAACGCCAAAGCACCTCCTCGCTCCTACTTCAAAAGGTCTACCAAACCATTTTCATTTGGCCGTCCCAAAGCAAAGTGATCCTCCTCCACTCCGTTGCGGTGGACGGGCATAACGCAAGTACATTATAGTACAAATGTATTTATTAAAGCAAATTGACGGTCCGCCGCGGCGGATTGACATAATTGCAGACCTGCCTGCGCAGATGCTTCTGCAGGCAGGTATAACAATACGCCAGTGTTTTATATCGATAGACAAATCGACTTTAGGAGATTAGATACAACAACACAGCTTATTGATGAATAGCTTTTAAATGAGCATATACTGGTTGCCCTTGTACTTTCATCTCTACTTTTCTATCAAAAATCTTGATACCTTTTACTTCATTATGTTTTCCGTCTGGACCAAAAGCTTTAACACTATAAAATTCCCCATTTTCATTGATAGCTTTCACATTAATAATATTACCAGAACGACTAACACCTTTTATATCTAGTTTTACATTATCATCAGTTAATGCTTTAATTTTGTAAATCGCACCACCTTTTCCGATAGCTTTAATAGGTGCATATTCGTCTGAACTATCCATTATTTTAACAGGTATTTCGAAACCTTCTACAAATGCCTTAATATTCAAAAAACTATGTTGTTTAGAATCTTGTGTTGCTTTTACATCAAATATGTTGCCTTCGGCATCAAAAGCTTTCACATCTAGATTTTTACCATCAGCGGTGACCGCCTTAATATTCCATATAACTCTTTTAAAATCAGTTTTATATTTTCTTTTCTTATTCTTTTTGGATTTTTTAAACATTCTAAACTTATCTTCATTAGCAGTTGGGTGCATTGCTTTCACATGTGCGTGCACACCTACACCTTTTAATGTCATCTCTCTTTCCCCTGTATTAACTTTTATGCCTTTAACATCATTCTGTCGTCCGTCTGGAGCAATAGATTTCACTTTTATATATTTCCCCTCTTCAGTAATGGCTTTAATAATGACAATATTTCCAAATCTTCTAATACCTTTTACATCCAGTCTTTCTCCTTCTTCTGTTATTGCTTTAAGGCTATACTCATTTCCTTCATTACTTATCACTGAAACAGGAGCAAATTGTTCGTTAGTCATTAAAATTTTAACGGGTAATTTCTTACCATCTGCTGCTATAGCTTTTACATCTAATAAAACATCTTGGTCCGAGTCTTGAACTGCCATGATGTCGTAAGATTTCTCTTCTTCATCAAAAGCCTTAATATCTAAGCTTTTTCCATCTGGATACATGGCTTTAACATTCCAATGGATATCATTGAATTTTACAATTTCCTCTGGTTCAATTATATTCGTTTTTTCTTTTGGAGGGCTATCTTTACATGCTATTACTAAAAATAAAAACCCAAGAATAAATACATTGTATCCGATAACTCTACTATTTGAATTTTTCATGAGCTCACTAATAAATGGTTAGAATTTTCTAAAATTATAAAAGGAGGATACTATTTCTTATGATATTAGTCATAAAAATATAGAGGTCTATTGATTCTACAGATCTAACTGAAGGCAAGCAATACTCATTGTTTGCTATTTTATAATTTGGAAATCATGATTCGCTAAGGCGAGCTCCCGCTACGCTCCTATCCCTTCGACACCTGTCCGCCTCTGGAGGAAGCTCAGTTTGACAGTTCAGGGTACTACATAACTCGAGAATATTTTAATACAAAAGCTAATTTTTAATTAGTACTTTTGATTTGTCTCACCCATATCTCATTAAGTTATGTTTATTACATACATAAGAAGAATATTTGTAGTTATCATTACCATTTTTACTGTTATCCTAAACTCATGTAAACAGGAAAAAAAGTCTGAAGAAACGTCTGTTACAGAGGAAACAGCTGTTACCGATGATAGTAAAGCTACTTTAAAAGAAGCACTGACCTTTTATGCCTCCTTTGATAAAGGTGTTGATGCAGATTTTTCATTAGGTGATACACGTATGTACACCGTACCCAATAGAAAAGCGACAGATTCTGCACAGGTTGGATTACACAAACCTGATATTAGCAGACAAGAAGGAAAAGGAAAATATGGTTCCGGATTGGTGTTTACAGAGCGTAGCAAGGGATATATTTATTATCCCAGTGAAAAAAATATAGCCTATAATACAGAAAATTGGAGTGGCGCAGTTTCATTTTGGTTAAGTTTAGATCCCGCTACGGATTTAAAACCCGGCTATTGTGATCCTATTCAAATTACAGATGTAAGTTATAATGATGCTGCTATTTGGGTTGATTTCACCAAAGAAAACCCTCGTGATTTTCGATTAGGAGTTATTGGAGATCGTGACGTATGGAATCCAAATCCCGAGGGACCTGATAACGAAAACCCTATTTTTAATAAGCGTCTCACAGGAGTAAAAAATCCACCTTTTGGTAGTGGTCAATGGACACATATTTTGATTAATTTTTCTAATCTAAATACTAATAATGGAGAGGCATCTCTTTACATGAATGGTAAGCTCAAGGGTACTCGTAAGAATATTGATACACCTTTTACCTGGGATTTGTCTAAATCTAATATTTATTTAGGATTAGGATATATTGGATTGATGGACGAATTATCTATTTTCAATAGAAATTTAACAGATAAAGAAATCACAACACTGTATGAGTTAGAAAATGGAGTACATACTATTTTAGAAATAAAGAAATGACATTGTGTTTATAGGTCTGTCCATAATACTATTTTTCTAGCTACGGGAATGTTTTGTCTAAAAATTCAAACGAAACTTTACTAATCATCACATTCCCACTTCACTCCTACACGCGCCTTAAAGTTTGTAGTTTTATTATTTCAATGTGTTGTTCCTGTATAAAGATGGTGTCGTACCCTCAAACTTTTTAAAAGCACTATTAAATGAAGATAAACTGTTAAAACCAGCATCAAAAGCAATGGCAGATATCGTATGGTTTTTGTTACCTAAAAGCATTTTTTTTGCTTCTTTAATCCTGAAATGATTAATAAAATCATTAAAATTTTGTTTGGCATTTTGGTTAATGATTTCAGAGGTTTTTTGTGTGCTTTTATGAATTAGTTTACTCAAACTAGATAGAGAAACATTGGCATCGAGATATAATTTATCGCCTACAATACGCTGCACTAGTTGATGAAAAAGTTCTGTATTTTCATTCTTTTTAAACACATTACCATCAATTTCGGTTATTTTTAGTTGAAATGCTTTAAAACTTAAAAAATAAATTACTACAGAATACATCATAGGGCCAGTTATATAAGGAACCGCATTATCAATGATGTTTAAAAAATAAGAAATCCATATGAGAATAAAACCAATTATTAAAAGCTGTAACCAAGAGAGTACTGTACTTTGAGATTTTGTTTGGGAAGATTTTGGATATATTTTTTTTATCTTTTTTACAATGCGACCCGCCAAAAAAATGTAAAAAACAAAATGCAAGTAAATAAAGATAAGAAAACCGGCAAATACAATAATCACTTCTTTATCATTAGACTCAAACCAATTTTTTGTAACAAAAAGACTCATTAAAAAGAGGATACAAAATGGTACTAATTCTAAAAAATAATACCGTGGTAGTCTGAAATTTACCTTTGTCATTCCTACAACGTACCATTTTAATAAAGGACCTATGGCAAGCATAAAAGATAACCCTACAAATATAAATAATGGTTCAAGGTCATTTCCAAAGTTTAACATCACAGATTTACCAATTCTTAAGCCCATAAAAACAAGTATAAAAGCTAAAAGGTAACTGGTAATTGTTCTTTTCTTTTTAACAAAACATAAATAAATAGCAAATGCAAGACCATGTAAAAGTCCTGCACTGCTTATAATAACAAGGAGAATATCTAAAAAGCTCAAAAGTTTTTTTCCAAATTTAATTAAATTATCTTGTTAAGATTCAGATTTTTTAACAAACGAAACTAATCCTAGTAATCCAGAAGTGTCTCCTATTTTACCTTGCATAGCTGCAATAATACTATGCTTTAAAAGTAATATTCTACTAATAGGTTTCTTCTCGGTTACTAACATTTTTTCAATCATTTTTTTTGCTTTCTTTTTTCCTTCTGTTTTATATGTAATCAACACTTTTACTGCATTTTCTTCATCAGTTAATTTTCTGTGTTTTGGTGTATATCCCAATTGTTGTATTATGCTTTCGGCTAAACTCCACGTTGACCAGGGATTTTGTCCGGTTATTAAATTTTTATCGTGACTAATATTTTCTAAATACATAGCACCTTCATTAAAATAAGCTCCCTGTGCAACCATTTTATCTTGTAAAAGAAATGGAAATATTGTTTTTGCATCAGGAATTAATAATAACTCTTCTTTATTAGTAAATCCGCTTACTCTTCTATCTTTTAATAGTGGTTGTCCATTATCTAAAGTCACATTTACCAAAGCAGATGGCCCATGACAGACTGCGCCTATTACTTTATTAGCTTGATCAAAATTTTTAACTATTGTTTGAATAGCTTTATTATTTGGAAAATCGAACATTGCTCCTTTTCCTCCAACAAAATATATAGCCTGATAATCTTCTGGAACTATATTTGCTATTTTAAGTGTATTATTAGTTTTATATTGTGCTGCTTCATCTTTTAAAAAAGCATAATCATACGCAACCATATCTTCTTCATCAATAACTACTGGTGACTTACCTCCTTTAGGGCTTGCAATATCTACTTCAAAACCATTGGCTTTAAATGTGTAATAAGCTCTAGATAACTCTGTTAATTCATAACCAGTACTTTCTTCAGTATTCCCAATAAAACCTGTACTGGTAACAACTGCTAATATTTTTCCTCTTAGAGGAATTTTATTTTCTGATAAATAGGGTAAATTTTCCACTAAAGCAGTTTTAACTTTGGGATCACTATGCGGAATTAAACTTTTAAACCAAAGCCCAAAAGAAACTATAAGTACAATTGAAGCAGCTATAAAAACGATTATCCATTTAAGTATTCGATATTTTTTAAACATAATTTTGATTTTTAAATTTATCGCTAAATAACAGCTTAACCCTCATAAAAGCTGACGAAATGATAATTCCGTCAGAGTAAAAGATGATTTTATAAGTCAAATAACCATTAAACCCCAAGGAGATTTGGATAATAGAGGGTTTAATGTTCTAAAGGAGTTCGCGATGCTTAAACAGACAAGTATACCTATACCCAAGTGCATTATAATACAAAAGTATTTATAAGCTATAATCTAGTACTATGTAAAGTAAAGTCTTCTGCTAAATGAATATTTTGCTTTATGATATTTCATCTAATATATACCTTCTTTTTCTCTTCTAAATTTTCTTTAGTTTTTGTGGTAATCATAATAATATAGAAACCATTTTCCTTTTCAAAATCTAATAATTCATTAGACTGCATTACTTCGACATCAAGAATGTAATCTTCATCAATCATATATTCGCCTATATTTTTGGTTATGGGAAAGCCATTAACCAATAGAACTCCTTTTTTCAGAGTATTTTCACTGATATACTTATCTTTTATTTCTTTTATAGTAAGCATTTTATAATTGCGCTGTGGTTTACTCTTGATATATATTTCTCCATAGAAAACTTCATTTTCGATAACAAACTCTTTCTTAACAACATTTAGGCTTTCTATACTCTCCGGATCTATATCATTTATCGTCTGTTTTTGTACTAGAGTTGAATCTAAAAAAAATGCCGCTTTTCTGTTATGATCAGGAATTAGGCTTTTACGATTAGATTGACCATACTGTATAAAAGGAATCATACACATCATAATGAATACAAAAATGGTATTCGTATTTAAGCTATTTAGTAGTTTCATAATTGATCTTTTTAATTACAGAGACAAAACTAAGGACACAGCTATGTTCTATAAATGCAAAATGAGTGAAGTTATCCTCTGGTTGAGGAAAGAGGTAATAATTAATTTCCTCTATTAAGAACCAAGTCTAAAGTTTTAGTCCTTTGAACCTTACCCGTATTGGTTTCTATAAATTGGGGCAAGAAATAAATCTCTTTAGGGATTTCGTATTTATCTAATGATGTAAGGGCTTGGATTGATTCTTTTAAGGAAAGAAATGCAATCTTATCATAATCTCTCTCTACAATTAGAACTACTTTATCACCAAGCACATCATCCGGAACGCTCGTAATAAAAAATCGATGTCCTATCAATAACTGTAATTTAGTTTCAATCTGTTCGGGATATAGCTTTACACCTCCGCTATTGATTACATTATCGTATCGCCCCTTCCAGATAAACTTTTTATACGTTTTAAGTGCTACTACATCATTGGTCACAATGGTTTCATTATTAAGCTGTGGAGCTTTGATCACTAAACAGTCTCGATCATCTATACTAAGCGTAATATTAGGCAGTGCTTTAAAATATGCTGAATCCTTTTTATCTTTTTTCTTTGGATTAACTCTTCTCGCGGCTATATGTGTTACCGTTTCTGTCATTCCATAAGTTTCAAAAACCTTGGTTTTTATACCTTGAACCAATTGTTTTAAGTTTTCAGAAACTGGCCCACCTCCTACTATAAGTTTTTTGATTAGATGTAATCTATTCAATGAGTTGTCTAATTGTAAAGGGACCATTGCACAGAAATCATATTGCTTATACACAGTATCTAGTGGGTTAGTTTTAGGAGGTACCAGATCAATCTTCCATCCCAGTATCATGGCGCGTACCAACATCATTTTACCAGCAATATAAGTTGCCGGCAAACATAACAAAGCTGTGGTACCTGTTCCAGTTTTAAAAAACTTTCCGGTAGCCATAGCACTATTTATCATTTGTTGCTTAAAAACCTTTATCTCCTTAGGTTTTCCTGTAGAACCAGAAGTTTGTACAATAATATGGTCTTTATCATTAAGCCAGTCTAATAAGAAGTTTCCTCCTTCTTGTTCATATACCTCGCCTTCTTTTACAAAATTGTACGCAATTTGTATTAACCCTTCTTTATCCAAGGATTGTCCGTTAATAGCAAAACTATCGTGTATTTCGGGGATAGAAAAAGTATTCGCTGGTTGCATATTCAAATTTCTACTTTCTGAAATTTCCTAAAGTTACGAATATGTAAAATATGTATTAAAAATTAGTTATGACTTCAATTTTGTCTTTGTCTTCAACTTTTCCGAAAAGCTTACCTTTCCAATTCGTCCACTTGTATTTCTTTGCAAAAATTAGAAGATAAACAGGGTACAAAATAATTACCGGAAGCACTATGTCTATTCCTCCAGAAGGTTCTGAAGTGTCTAAAAATATGGCATTAGTTTGAAAAGCACTCCAATCTGTAGTCACTAACATTGCTGCAATCATATTGTTAGCAGCATGAAAACCTAACGCCAACTCCATACCATCATCCATTAATGTCATAATACCTAATAAAAACCCGGTACCTATGTAAAACACCATCATAATATATCCAAGCTTCTCAACCTCAGGATTAAAGCTATGTAATAAACCAAAGGTTATAGATGTAATAAATAATGGCAACCATTTATTTTTGGCTAAAACACCTATTCCTTGCATTAAATACCCTCTAAACAAATATTCTTCAAAACTAGTTTGTAAAGGCAAAAGAAATATTGAAATTAAAGCTAAAATCAAAAAGGGAATCATCTTAAAATTGAATGTAAAGATTTCCGGTTCCATATAATAACTTATTCCAAAAAACACAATATTGACCGTAGCTACCAATAAAAAGGCAAACCAAATACGTTTCCAATCTACTTTTTTTCTGGTCGTTGTAAATTCTTTAAACTTTTGTTGATGTAAAAACTTTATCGCAATCAATAAACCTATTAAGCCGGATATAAAAGTTATAATCATCAATGTCAAAAACAGGTTAGAATTCATACCCAATGACATAAAACTAGATTCTCCTGCTTTCAAAAAAGTTTCTAAATCACCTGCTTCTATAAAAGCTCCCACCATTAAAGGAATTACGCCTATTATTTGCCAAAAAATAAAAACAATTACCAATCCTACTAAATATCTCCACCAATCATGTTGTCCCTTAAATGCTTGCTCTATATACATATATGTAATCTTGTTTTAAAAAATATTTATACTCCAATTTTTGTTTTTATGATATTCCAATGCTCCTTTGGCAACTACCAGAGGAGATTCTATGTTATTCGTATATAAACCACCAGTCCCTAACCCCTGTGGCATATTGCTTTGTAAAGTATAGGTATACTGAGCTATCGCATTTAGACCTATATTACTTTCCAAAGCACTGGTGATCCACCAACCGATTCCTAAAGATGTTGCAATATCAATCCACTCTTTTGTTCCTTTAAAACCTCCTATTAAACTTGGTTTTAGAATAATAAATTGTGGTTGTATGGTTTGTAGCAGTTTTTGCTTATCCGTTACATCAAAAACACCAATTAATTCTTCATCTAATGCAATAGGTAAAGGTGTCTGTTTACAAAGCCCCTGCATTTCAGTAGTCTGACCTTGTTTAATGGGTTGTTCTATACTGTGTAAATCAAATGCAGATAACTGTTGCAATTTCTGTAATGCCTCTTTCGGAGAAAAAGCTCCATTAGCATCTACACGAAGTTCAATAACATCAGAAGAAAACTGTGATCGTATATATGATAGTAATTCTATTTCAGCTTTAAAATCAATGGCACCGATCTTCATTTTGATACAATCAAAACCTTGCTCTAATTTATCTTCAATCTGTTCTTTCATGAACTGTTGATCCCCCATCCAAATTAAGCCATTGATTGGAATAGCATCTTCTCCGGCAGTAAATTTAGATGGAAATAATATAAACGGATCATCACTTTCCAGTGATTTAAAAGCCATTTCGACACCGAATTGAATACTTGGAAATTCAATAAGTTCTTTCCATAGTTTGTCCACTCCTAGATGAACGTTTTCACATGTCCATTTCAGCTTTTCTTCATAATCAGGTCTATCGTCTATACTAAGTATTCTCAGAATTCCGCACTCACCAATACCTTTTTTATCATCATCAGCAATTACTATAAACCAGGTTTCTTTGGTTTTAAGGATTCCGCGAGAAGTACCGCTAGGTCTTTTGAACTCCAGAATATGTTTATGATAGGTTGCTGTCATCTATAACTCGATACTCTCTCCTATGTCTAATAGCATCAAGTCTTTATTTTTTTCGAAAAACTTCTTTTTAGCTTCGCTATGATCTATTTCGATATACCCAAAAGTATCATAATGTACTCCAAGCACCTTATCACACTCTACAAAATCACTGGCGATGATGGCATCATCTACTCCCATAGTAAAGTTATCCCCTATAGGGAGAATAGCTAAGTCTAATTTTGTACTCATCGGAATCAATTTCATATCCATGGTCAAAGCTGTATCTCCGGCAATATAAATCGTTTTATGCTCACCTTCTATTACAAAACCTCCAGGTTGTCCTCCATACGTTCCGTCAGGAAAACTACTGGTATGTATTGCATTGACATATTTTACATTTCCAAAATCAAACTTCCAATTACCTCCATGATTCATAGGATGAGCTTCAAATCCTTTATTCTGATAATAAGTCGCTATTTCATAATTAGAAACTATTGTCGCATTATTACGTTTAGCTATAGCTTCAGCATCCAGAATATGATCCTGATGTGCATGGGTCAATAATATATAATCTGCTTCTATATCATTTGCATCTATTTTACCTTTAGCTAATGGATTACCAGAAATAAATGGGTCTATTAATACTTTAGTATCACCAATAGTTATTAATAAAGTATGATGTCCGTAAAATGTGATTTTCATGTGTGTGAGTTTATAACTATTATTAAATATAGATCCCGCTCTACGACGGGATAAGACTGCCTACCGTAAAAGATAGGTTCTACAAAGTTATATCTGTGCTTTTAGCTTGATAAAACTAAGTGTCACTAAATTAAAAAATCTGTCCCAAACTAAACAGTATAGAAAGTAAAAAAGTTGATAAAGCAACTTTTTTAAGTTCCGGATCCAATAATTCTGAGTTTTTGGTTTTTGCAACCTTTATCAAATGAATTAGTAGTGGGATAAAAGCTATCAGATATAATACATTCATTGGAGTTTCATATGTGAGGTATGAAAATGCTAATATAGAAATCATTGCTACTACTATAATTGAAAAATGATATGTTCTTGCTTTTTGTATCCCCAGTTTTACTACCAGAGTATTCTTACCGGCTTTTTTGTCACTATTATGATCTCTCATATTATTTAGGTTTAATACCGCCGTACTCAATAATCCAATAGTTATTCCGGGAAGAAACACTAACAAGTTTAGGTTTTTTGTAAACAAAAAGTAACATCCTACCACACTTACCAATCCAAAGAATATAAATACGAACACATCTCCTAACCCTCGATATCCATAAGCAGAATTACCCATTGTATACTTAATAGCAGCTACAATCGCTGCTAAGCCCAGAATAAAAAAGAAAACTGAATAAAAGAAATTCTCTTTTCCGAAGGAGACATAGATTAGAGTGATTGCAAAAGCTAGTGTGATTAAGGCTGTAATCACAATACCAGTAAACATTCCTTGTTTAGTAATCGCTCCACTCTGCAGAGCTCGTTGTGGTCCTACTCTATCCTTATTATCTGTTCCTTTAACACCATCCCCATAATCATTAGCAAAATTTGATAAGATTTGTAAACCCAAGGTAGTAGCAATAGCTAGCCAGAATATTAAAGTATGATAAAACTGTGGACATCCTGCGCAGCAAAGTGACAGGCTCGAAGTTTCAGATGATAAACCTGACTCTAAATAAAATCTTTGCCCCAAAGCTGATCCTACAATAATTCCAGAAACTGATAGTGGAAGTGTTCTTAATCTGGCAGCCGAAAGCCAGGCTTTGAATTTGGTCATTCTTTATTATTTAGATGTCAAAGGAAATGCATTTTGACAAAAAAATAAAAATAAATTCGATCAATTCTTTAACTTAGCCAAATGCTGTCTATATTTCTATTTGAATTTCCTTCTTTTAACATATACAGCACACCTCTTTTAATATTGGTGTTACAAGCATTTATATTTGCTTTTCTTTTGTTGCATCGTTATGTTACCTCTAAATATGTATCAGCACTTTTTCTTGCACTTCTGATTTTTATAACCGGATATCATAGAACTACATATACTATTGGTTTTATGGAATGGTATGACACTTATCGTAATACCAAAATCAATTATTGGTTAATAGCTTTAAGTTTATCTGTTGGACCACTACTCTATTTTTATGTAAAGTCTATTACTACATCTAATTTTAGATTTAGGAAAAAGGATGGTTTACACTTTATACCTGTTATGGTTTTTGTATTGTATAAAATCATTATTTTTATTTACGATGCAGGACAACCAGGTTTTGAAGAAACTCAGAATGGTTATCTAAAAATACATTTAGATGAAAAGTATGTTCAACCACTAATTGGTATTGTCGAAAACCTTCAGATGTTATTATATCTGGCTTTCACTTTTCAGCTATATTATAATTATAAAAGAAAGATTCAGCATTTTTTTTCTAACACCTATACATTAGAATTGAATTGGATACGAAACTTCCTTTTTATTTATTCTTTTCTTTTTCTGTATAGTATTTTTGAAGGAGTTATTGGTTCCTTAATCACAGATCTTCATTGGACTCAACGGTGGTGGTATCAGTTTTTCTCTGCCTTGGCTATCATTTATATAGGAATCAAGGGATATTTTACGGATACAACCAAATTAAGAAACCTAAATTTTGATATTTCAACAAAAACAATCAAAAAAAGTGTTGAAAAAGATGTTGATCAACAATTACTTCAGTATAAAGAAAAGGTTCAACAATTTATGGAAGCAGAAAAACCATTCCTCAATCCGGATCTAAATCTAACCGAGTTATCTAAAATGCTTAAAATTCCGGTCCCTTCCCTTTCAGAAGCTATAAATTCTGGTTTTGAGAAAAATTTTAATGATTTCATAAACAATTATCGTGTTCTGGAAGTACAGAAAATGTTAGATCAAGGAAAACAAAAAAACTTATCGCTATTAGGTATTGCTTATGAATGCGGTTTTAACAGTAAAGCCACCTTCAATAGGGTATTTAAAAAATTGACCAATACCTCTCCTTCACAATATGCTCAAATGCAGAAAAAAGTATAATCCTATATTTTTACGAATTTCTCAGTTCTTCTCTCTCTATTTTTTGAGTTACTTTTTATAGATTAGCGCTTTAATCCACTAAAAAACTTATGAAGAATTTTGTAAAAACAATTGTTTTTTCACTTTTATGTACCGCTATTGCTTGTAAAAGTGAAGCTAAAAAAGAAGAAACCGAATTATCGACAACTGCTGATTCAACCACAGAAAGAACAACAGCCAAACAAGAAAATCCATTTATTTGGGAAGGTGCCAATGTATACTTTTTACTTACCGATAGATTTAATAATGGAGATACATCCAATGATAACTTATTAGAGCGAACCAATGAAACAGGTACGCTGAGAGGTTTTGAAGGAGGTGATATTAAAGGTGTAATTCAAAAAATCGAAGAAGGATATTTTAAAGACTTGGGAATCAACGCTATTTGGTTTACTCCTGTAGTTGAGCAAGTACACGGCAGCGTAGATGAAGGAACCGGAAACACATATGCTTATCACGGGTATTGGGCAAAAGACTGGACTAAAATAGATCCAAATTATGGTACAAATGCAGATCTGAAACAATTAGTAGAAACTGCGCATCAAAACGGAATCAGAATTTTGATGGATGTAGTTATAAATCATACGGGACCTGTCACTGAAAAAGATCCTGTATGGCCAGATAGCTGGGTAAGAACAGGACCTCAGTGTACCTATAAAGATTATGAATCCGCAGTAACCTGTACGTTAGTAAAAAATCTTCCGGATATTAAAACGGAAAGTGATGAAGAAGTAGACTTACCTCCTAGTTTAGTAAAAAAATGGAAATCTGAAGGGAGATATGAAATCGAGATTGCAGAATTAGATATCTTCTTTACTAAAAGCGGTCTAAAAAGATCTCCAAAGAACTACATCATTAAATGGTTAACTGATTATGTAAAAGAACTCGGAATTGATGGATATCGTGTAGATACTGTAAAACATGTAGAAGAAGGTGTCTGGAGCGTACTGGCAGAACAAGCTAAAGTTGCTTTTGCAGAATGGAAAGCGAAAAATCCGGATAAAGTACTTGATGACAATGAGTTCTATGTTCTTGGTGAATTGTATGGTTATGGTATTGATGGAAAACGATATTATAATTTTGGAGATCGCAAAGTAGATTATTTTGCCAATGGTTTTGATAATATGATCAATTTCCAATTTAAATATGATGCGGCAAGAATGAGCCACGAAGAACTTTTTAGTAAGTATAGCGAAATCTTAAATACTAATCTAGTAGGTAAGGGTGTTATGAACTACATTACATCACATGATGATGGACAGCCTTTTGACAAGGAACGTAGTAAAACCTATGAATCTGCAACTAAACTTTTATTAAATCCTGGGATATCACAAGTATACTATGGTGATGAAACAGCAAGGTCTCTAAGCATTGAAGGAACTGAAGGTGATGCAACTTTAAGATCTAATATGAATTGGGAGGATATCAAAAATGAAGATACTAAAGCTTTGTTATCACACTGGCAAAAATTAGGAACCTTTAGAAAAGACCATCCTTCTGTAGGAGCCGGAAAACACAAAATGATATCTGATGCTCCATATACATTCTCGCGAACATATAGTAAGAATGGATTTGCAGATAGTGTAGTCATTGGACTAGATCTTCCTAAAGGAGAAAAAACTTTAAATGTAAATTCTATATTTCCTGAAGGAAGTACTGTAATTGATCGATATTCTGGTCAAGAAACTACGGTAAAAGGAAACACTGTAAACTTTACTTCTGATTTTGAGATTGCTCTTTTAGAAGCTAAATAATAGAACAGAAAACATACTATCTCAAATAAATAAGACGGCTCAAATTATGATTTGAGCCGTCTTATTTTGTTCTGAGGCGTAAGTATAGAAGGTGATTCAGACATTTGAACTGTTAAACAATCTAAAATCATTTCAGTTATGAAAAATGTAATTAAAAGAATCATCACTCCTGTTACTATGACAAATTGGTATACAGATTTGTTATTTGCGATACCTAGAATTTTATGTGGGTATTTTTTAGCTGTTAATTTCGGCGGAAGTAAATTTGGTGTACCCTGGAGCCCTAGCGGTGTAGAATTGTCTTTTCTAGAAGTTGTTGATTGGTTTCCAAAAGATATAGCAGAATATGGAGGTTTATTCGCTATGTACCCTGTATTTTTTGCTTGGATGGGTGCCGCCAGCGAAGCTATTGGAGGAATCTTTCTTTCCTTGGGATTAAAAACAAGAATTGCTTCCTTTTTTATTATGTGTACGATGCTCGTAGCTATAGTATTCCAAAAATGGGATCAAGGACTATGGGGAATGCTACCTGCCATGGGATTCTTATGGTTATCAATATATAATTTGGTACTGGGATCAGGAAGATTCGGATTAGACTATATAATTTCTAAAAAATGGTCTTCATATAAAATTGCAAAACCAGACATAAACTTTATTTAATCATTAACCTATCTGCCTCTGGTAGATCAAAACCTATTATTATGAAAAAAGTACTCTTAATATTTATGCTGGTTAGTTTATCTGGTATAGCACAGATCAAAGGAAATAAAAACATTGAGACCAAAACCTTTAACATCGAAAATATACAAACCATAAAAATCAATTTTTATGCACAAGTAATTATAGATCAGTCCAAAGAAGAAAACTTAACTATAACTACAGACAGTAATTTATTCGATCTAATTGATAAAGATATAGAAAATGGTGTTTTGCATTTAGATCAAAAAGAATGGATACAGCCATCAGAGGATGCTAAAATTGTAATTGGAGCTCCTAACATCAGAAAAGTGGAAAGCGGAACTCATGATACTACCAGAGTAATTAATTTAGATAACGATTACATTCAGGTACTTGCTCCTATTGGTAATATTGTCCTGGAGGGTAGAACCAAAGAACTCAGAATAGCATCTGAACAAGCTCAGATTAATGCTACTGATCTAATTGCAGAAAATGCACGTATAAATATTTGGGATTCTGGAACAGCAAGAGTTAACGTAATAAATACGTTAGATACTAAAATTAACGAGAATGCCACACTAGAAATTATCTCAAATCCTAAAAAATTAAAAGGTGATACAAAAAGAATAATTAATAAAAAGAAAAAACAAAATGACAATTCGATTAGATACATAAAGTTTAAAATAGAGAATAATTCCCCTAACAGAAGGCATTTTGAAGTTGTAGGGCCTAAACCGAATGGATCAAAATTTGGTTATGGATTCCCCATGATGCCTTTAGCTTTAAGAAAGGAAAACTGGACAATAGGAACCAAGATATACCTTGTTAACAAATTAGGAATGAGAAGATTAATAAAAACCATTTCTAAAAAAGACGAAGGGCAAGTAGTGAAATTATTTTAATTACAAACTGATATAAAAAGAACTTACCTCCTAGAGTTAGGAGGTAAGTGTTGGGGAAAACAAAAAAAGTAAGGGAAAAATTGTAATTGGAATACTTTTCAAAGATAAAGAGGATTGTAGTTATGTAGGTTACGGTTTTACCTCAAACTTTGGCTGGAATAGTAGCATTTATTTAAATAAATCAACTTAACTACTTGATTAACAATATTTTACAATTAAAATGACATAATGTTAAATTAACATTATCTCTTAAAATAAAATTTGATATAAATAAATAAGTTAAAAGATTTTAAAGAATCTTCTAAACTAGTAAATTTGCGAAACACATTTTTTAACCTCAATAATTCTGAAATCCTTGGAAAATAAAAAGGCAATAAAGCTAATTGAAAAGATTGTTACAAATCTAGAAAAGTCAGGTATCAATACCGATTCATTAATAGACAACCTTAAAGAACTAAGAACATTTGCATTAGAAGAAGAAATTCCTTTAGTAGTAAAAGTGTTAAGGTTAACTTATGAACACTTAGAGGAAAATGAGACTTTTTTAATACCAATTCCGGATGATGAACCTATTGAAGAAGGCGATATCACTAATACAGAAGCTGTGGTAGATCCTGTAGAAAGCTTGTCGTATATGCTTTCACTAATAAAAGATCTAAAAAACAAGATGAACTTATCTGACTTAAAGGATTATAGAAATGCTCTAAATGAGTAATTTTTTATAAAAAAATAATTATATCCCCGCTATATAATAAAGAACCTTGAAAATGTATTTTTCGAGGTTTTTTGTTTTTACATATTAAGAAAGTAATCTTTTTACTGTTAAAGTGTAAGGTTTATAAATCATTAGAGACAAATTTTATGATTTTTTAATGGAATATCTATTAAAGAAAAACTATTTTTACAGCCTTTTTGGAAGAAAACAAAAGTAAATGAAGTCCCGATCAGTCAGAAAAACACGATTACAATTATTACATCAATATTATACCTACACAGGTTTCTATAAATTTTTAGGCACAAGTCTAAAAAAGGCCTTACCTCCTATTCTATTATTTATAGCAGGGTTATTAGCTATTAATTATTTTGTAATTAATATCAATGATTTATTGATTTATGTTACTGAAAACTACTCAGACTATGTCGTCTTTAGTGTGTTTTTTGCTTCAGAATCATTACTTGGATTAATCCCACCAGAAATTTTCATAGCTTGGAGTGATAAATCGACAAATCCTATTTTGTATTTATCAATATTAGCATTTTTATCATATTCGGGAGGAATCATATCTTATTTTATAGGAAAATCAATTACCAAAATACCTTCTATCCATAATTATCTGGAGGTTAAAATGGCTAAACATATTAGAAACACCCGTAAATGGGGTGGTTTTCTGATCATAGTGGGCGCACTATTGCCAATACCTTTCTCTATTACCAGTATCGCTGCCGGAATGATTAAATATTCTTTTACTAGTTATTTACTTTTTGGGTTATTGCGCTTTGTACGTTTTTATCTATACGCGTTAGCTATATTTAGTCTAATATAATTGATATTTGATTTGTTTTTAAAAAGACTTCAACCGAATTTTGCACAAAATAGTACTGAAGTCATATGGAAAACCTAACCCGTTATTTTTACAACCTATTAGTCTCCAAAGGAGTTTCTGAGAGTTTAGCCGAGTATCTCAATGTACTAATCGGTATCGTTGTTCTTCTGTTAACCGTTTACCTTGTTGATTTTATAGTTCGAAAAGTAGTTTTAGCCATTTTTAAAAGATATGCATCAAAGTCCAGAAACACTTTTGATGATTATCTGGTAAAAAATAAAACATTTGACTATCTATCTCATATAGTTCCTTTATCCATAATTATATGGGTTATCCCAAAACTATTTATTGCTTTTCCAACTGCAGAAAAGTACTTAGAGGTATTATTTGATATTATGGTTATTGTACTTACCATTTGGATTGTACGCAGCTTACTAAGAACCTTGAGGGATTTCTTAAAATCTTTAGACTCGTTTAAAGATAAACCCATTGATAGTTATGTACAGGTATTTATGATATTTGCTTGGGCAATAGGTGCAATTTTTATCTTTTCTTCTATAACAGGAAAATCAATCTGGACATTTCTAACAGCATTAGGAGCAATGTCAGCAGTTATTCTATTAATTTTTAAAGATACTATTCTTGGTTTTGTAGCTAGTATTCAGGTTGCGGTAAATGATACCGTAAGAATTGGTGACTGGATCACCATGAGTAAGTACGGAGCTGATGGAGATGTAATAGAGATTAACCTTTCTTCTGTAAAGGTTCAGAATTTTGACAAAACGATCACTACGATCCCAACATATCACCTTACTTCAGAATCGTTTAGAAACTGGCGAGGAATGATGGACTCAGGAGGGAGACGAATCAAAAGATCTATTTTAATCAAAACTTCTAGTATTTCTTTTTTATCCAAAGAAGATGTTGAAAAACTAAAAGGTATTGAACTACTGCAAGAATATCTGAATGCTTCTCAGAATGCAATCGACACCTATAATCAAGAACATAATATTGATAAAAGTGTTTTGGTTAACGGAAGAAATTTGTCAAATATGGGAGTCTTCAGACAATACGTAGAATCTTATCTCGAAAATCATCCGTATATCAATACAGAAATGACAATTATGAGTCGCCAATTGGCTCCAACAGCTCAAGGAACTCCTTTGGAAATCTATGCTTTTAGTAATGATAAAGTATGGAAAAACTATGAACATATCATGGCAGATATTTTTGATCACTTGTTATCTGCAATACCATATTTTAATCTAGAAGTGTTTGAGTTAGATTACTCTATAGAAAAGTAATACATTTTGAATTAAAACAAAATTTTATGACAATGGGTTTTAGAATTATTAGCTATTTAGAAGGAATCTCGTACTTACTGATCCTTTTTGTAACTATGCCATTAAAATATCTTTTCGAATCACCAGAGCCAAATAAGTTTGTCGGTTATGCTCATGGATTTCTATTTATGGCTTATATCGTATTTGCGATAGTAATCAAAGCAGAAAAACAATGGAATAATAAAACTCTAGGAATTGTTTTACTATGTTCCATAATACCTTTTGGAACTTTCTGGATGGATAAAAAGTATTTATCAAAAAACGCATAAATATAAGAAAGAGCTTATCATTTCTGATAAGCTCTTTTTATTTAGGTTTAACCGATTATTTAAACCAAAATCCTCCTCTATCATTGCCTGAACAAACTGCTTCATAACCATTTATCAAACAATCTCCGTCTCTACCTACACATGCCGGAGAAGTTCCTTCGTCACCTGGGCTTCCTCCTAATGTTCCAGTACCAACACAAGATCTGATTAGTACAGGTATTCCACCTCCATTAACATTTTTTTGTTCTTCTCTGGATAGTTTTCTTGATGTTTCTAATTTTAAAAAATCTTTTGACATAAATAAATATTTAAGGTTTAAGAAAATGTTTATAGTACCATTATCTAAGCTATATTTTAAGCTAAAGAACCTGCTACTTATTGTTTATGTCAACCAAACAAGATATGTTACCCTATAATTAATAATTTAACATTTATTATGAAAATTCCGAAGCTACTCTGGGTATTCAATACGTAGATGATAGATATTAGTAAGCTTACGCTTGAAGACTTTTTTAATCTGTTGTATTTCTTTGAAAGTAATATTAGCATTCAGAAACTGACCATCTTCCATTTGTTTATTGATAATTTTTTCAACAAATGAATCTATAAGACTACTGGTTGGATTTTTTAAACTCTTTGAAGCTGCTTCTACACTATCACTCATCATTAGGATTGCGGTTTCTTTTGAAAATGGTTTAGGGCCTGGATACTGAAAATCTTCCATGTTCACATTTTCATTATTATCTTTTTCCTTAGAATAAAAATAGTAGACAGTACTTGTACCATGATGAGTTCTTATAAAATCAATAACACGATCTGGTAAATTGTATTTTTTAGCAATTTCAATTCCTAGAATTACATGGTTGATTATGATTCTAGCACTTTCTTTTGGAGATAGCACATCGTGAGCATTACCAGAGGCTGTCTGGTTTTCGGTAAAATAGATAGGGTTTGCCATTTTACCAATATCATGATATAAAGCACCCACTCTTACTAATAATGCATTAGCACCTATTTCGCTTGCTGCAGCTTCTGCAATATTAGCAACATTTAGTGAGTGATGAAAAGTTCCCGGGGCTTTATTTGATAATTCTTTTAATAAGCTGGAATTGGTATCAGTAAGCTCTAGTAAAGACACATCTGAGATTAATCCAAAAAGCTTTTCATACATATAAATTAACGGGTGTACTACCAAGGTTGCAAATCCACTAATCACAAATAAAAGTACCGTAGTCCAATCAATATTGCCTACACTTCCTTCATGAATCACATGAAATGCAATATAAGCTATGATATAAATTGTAGTTATCTGAGCTACTGAAATGAATAAATTTGCTCTTTTAAAGGATTCTGAAATCGTAAGAATTGTAACTATACCAGCTATAATCTGTAAAAATGTGTATTCATAACTGTTGGGCACCACGAATCCCAGAATAAGTACGGTAATCACATGAGTAAATAACCCAAGTCTAGAGTCAAAAAATGCTTTTAAGACTAATGGAAGAATACATAGAGGTACTACATATATATAATTTGATTTGTATTTCACTACTAAAGTAGTAATCAAAACCATAAGCAATACATTAAATGCAATGAAGGTAACCTGTGTATTACTTTCATAAATATCTTTTCTATACTTTCTCAAGAAAAGTAATAACATCATTAATGCCAGTGAAACCAGTATACAATACCCTAAAACTATCCAATAAAAGTTTTTATCACTCCAAACCTGTGATTCATATTCGGCCTTTAACGAATTCAGAATCTGAAGTTCATCACCTTCTACTACTTCTCCTTTGGCAATAATTCTACTTCCTCTTGATACTCCTCCCCTAGTGGTTAATACTTTTGCTAATTCAGTATCTAATGTGCTCTGGGTAAGTTTATCATTAAGACGCACATTTGGTTTGATTAAATCATAAAACAGTGCGACAAAATCACTTTTAAACTTTACATATTCACTTTTATCAATTCGTGTATCGATCAGTGTGGTCAACTCTTTTGCAGTAAGCAATTGACTATATGTTATAGCTTCTGCTTTATTTCCTTTGTTTAGAAATATTTGCCTTTTTTCTGCATAAGAATAGTTTTCGATTAAAACACCGTAACGATAGATATCATTTAATAAGATGCGACCAAAAAGCTTTGCTTGTTCATTGGCACTACTTTGACTAATAACTTCAAGATTACTGGTAAATGCAGCATCATATGCTTCTTTTGCAGTGTTAGCGATAATGGTATCGTATTCAAAATAAGGTATGATATTATCTGTAATACGCTGTTTTTCAGACTTTATTTCTTCTTCGGTTTTTGCTATCGCAAAATCAAACGGAGCGTATAAATTCTCGTACTGCCATGGTTTTCCTTTAGTAAATTCATATTTGAATATTCCTCCTTTTGGAAATAAATACACAATCAAGGCTGTTGTACATATAAAGAGAAAAACTCTATAAATTGTAGATTGGTTTTTGTATAAAGTATTCAAAAATTTCTTCACCTCAGACTTTGTATTGTTTACCCAAAAGTAATAAATCAAATTTAGAATTATGGATTACATCATAATAGTTGTGGATATCCAAAGTTTGGATCTAAAACTATGAAGACATAACTTCTAATATCTTTCAAAAATTGCTAAATTCGCAGCAAACAATACACACATTTTTTAAAATATACATAATGAGCAAAGAAGTAGTCATCGTATCTGCAGCGCGTACCCCTATAGGAAGTTTTATGGGAAGTTTATCAACCGTTCCTGCAACAGAACTTGGATCCACTGCAATCAAAGGTGCATTAGATAAAATAAATTTAGATCCTGCATTGGTTCAGGAAGTATTTATGGGTAATGTAGTACAAGCTGGTAATGGTCAAGCTCCTGCACGTCAAGCTGCATTAGGAGCAGGTATTCCTGATACTGTGCCTTGTACAACTGTCAATAAAGTATGTGCCAGTGGTATGAAAGCCGTAATGCACGCTGCTCAGGCAATAGCTCTTGGAGATGCAGATATCATTGTTGCTGGAGGAATGGAAAGTATGAGCTTAATTCCTCACTATGTAAGATTAAGAGCAGGTCATAAATTCGGTCCTCAAACACTAGAAGATGGTATGCAACGTGATGGATTAGTTGATGTATACGATAAACATGCTATGGGAGTTTGTGCAGACGAATGTGCTGAAAAATATGAATTCAGCCGTGAAGACCAGGATGCTTTTGCAATTCAGTCCTATGAGCGTTCTGCTAAAGCGTGGGCCGAAGGTAAATTTGCCAATGAAGTAGTACCAGTTGCTGTTCCTCAACGACGAGGAGAGCCTATTATGGTTACAGAAGATGAAGAATACAAAAATGTGAAGATGGAAAAAATACCAGCTTTACGTCCTGCTTTTACAAAAGAAGGTACTGTAACCGCCGCCAACGCATCTACTATAAATGATGGTGCTGGTGCAGTTGTGGTTATGAGTGCCGAAAAAGCTGCTGAACTTGGGCTTACTCCATTAGTAAAAATTAAAAGTTATGCAGACGCAGCTCACGAACCTAAATGGTTTACTACCGCTCCTGCTAAAGCATTACCAAAGGCAATCGAAAAAGCAGAGATTTCTTTAGACGATGTAGATTTCTTTGAGTTTAATGAGGCTTTTTCTGTGGTAGGATTGGCTAACCTTAAAATTTTGGGACTTAATGACTCTAATACTAATGTGAATGGTGGAGCAGTTTCTTTAGGACACCCTCTGGGATGTTCTGGAGTACGAATTTTGATTACGCTAATGAGCGTATTGGAACAAAATAATGCAAAAACCGGTGCTGCAGCGATCTGTAATGGCGGTGGAGGTGCTTCTGCTATGGTGATAGAAAGAGTCTAGTCTAATTAAGAATTCATAATTATTTATACTGAATGCAATACGGTATTTGCAATCTAAGTATTGTCCCTTTACGAGCTGAACCCAGCGATCCTAGTGAAATGGTTACCCAGGTTTTGTATGGTGAACATTTCAAAGTCCTGGAACAACGAAAAAAATGGAGTAAAATTCGTTTGGCTTTCGATTCCTATGAAGGTTGGATCGATAATAAACAATATTTAGAAATTACCGAAGACGATTATAAGAGTTTTGAGAACCAATCTCCTACTCTGGTTGGTGATATGGTAGAATTCATAAATTGTGAAGAACATCAGCTAATGCCTGTTCCTTTTGGAGCTTCTTTAGGGGCGTTAGACTTCTTTAAACATCAATACGAAGGTACAAGAGTTACCGAACAACAACCTAAAGAAAAACTTATAGAAACCGCTTATTTATTTCTTAATGCTCCCTATTTATGGGGAGGTAAAACTAATTTTGGTATCGACTGTAGCGGTTTTACTCAGATGGTGTATAAACTGAATGGGTATAAACTACTTAGAGATGCTTCACAGCAAGCTACTCAAGGAGATGCTCTTAGTTTTATAGAGGAAAGTGAACCGGGAGATCTAGCTTTCTTTGATAATGAAGAAGGTAACATCATACATGTAGGCATTATGATGAAAGATAACTATATTATTCACGCGCATGGCAAAGTGCGCGTGGATCGTATAGACCATACTGGAATTTATAATAACGAAAAACGTACACACACCCATAAACTTAGGGTAATTAAAAGAGTTATTTAATACTAGTCTCAAAAATGATTGAGTATTAAATACATTTCAGAAAACGACCTAAAAATAAAAGCCAGATACTATAATTAGGCGTTTCTAATAAAAAAAGCGTCCAAGTGCTATGAGGTTTTATCAAAATCCGTTTAAGAGCTTCTACGGAAGTTATGAAGATATGTTTAAATGAAATAATCTAATAGCTATGCCACAGTCTTTAGAAATACTCATTGTAAAAGTAAAACCTGAAGAAAATAAAAAACTATTAGAAATTGGTCTTCAAACTTTCTATAATAGTTTTGGTCCACCGGTAAACACTGAAGAAAATATTCGAAGCTACTTACAAGAAAAATTTACTTTAGCACAAATTGACAGAGAGTTACAAGATGATAATTCGCAATTCTTTTTTGCCAAATCAGATAATAACATTATAGGATATCTGAAGTTAAATTCTGGAAAAGCACAAACTGAAATAATTGAAGGAAAATCCCTGGAAATTGAAAGGATTTATGTAGTAAAAGATTATCAGGGTAAAAAGATTGGACAACTTCTACTCGATAAATCCATACAAATTGCTAAAGAAATGAATATAGATTTTATATGGCTAGGCGTATGGGATAAAAACTCCGGAGCTATAAAATTCTATGAAAGAAATGGTTTCAAAACCTTTGACAAGCATCAATTTATATTAGGTACAGAAGTACAAACGGATATTATGATGAAGCTGGAATTATAGGTTTTTGAGAATTTTATGATTTCAATAACACAATGTAGTTTGGTTTTTATTTAATTTTGAAACGATCATTTCATTAAGATATGCCTAAAGTAGAAACATTTGATAGAAAACAGGTTTTGCAGAATGCTACTGAAGTATTTCATAAAAAAGGATACAACGGTACTTCTATGCAAGATTTGGTGGATGCTACTAATTTAAATAGATCAAGTATCTATAATTCGTTTGGTAGTAAATTGTCTATGTTTATGGAAGTTTTATCTTACTACCAATCTAGTGGAAAAGCTGAAATGGGAAAAGAACTCGCACATTCTCATAATGCATTAGATACCATGAAGTTAATTTTCGAAATGTATCTTAATGATATTCTTGACGATAAGGATCGAAAAGGTTGTTTGATTGTAAATTGTAAGTCTGAGATGGCAAATCAGGAACCTCTTATTAAATCTTTTATGGAGCAGAACCAGGAACAGTCGATTGCTATGTTAGAAGATGTTGTACATAATGGGCAAATGGAGAAAATCTTTAATGAAGATCAAACAGCAAACCAATATGCTCTTTATTTATACTCTTCTATTCAAGGATTAAGAATGACTGGAATATTAAACAACAATGAAGAAGAACTAAGAAACCTTATAAATACAGTACTTAAAGTACTATACTAATATTTTTTTTAACTTAATTTGAAACGATTGTTTCAAATAAAATAATAATAATTATGAGAACACTATTAAGAATAGATAGCAGTCCAAGAAAAAACTCCTCTATAAGTAGACAATTAGGAGATGTCTTGCAGGAAAAATTAGAAAATGAAGCAAATTATATCACCTCAAATAGAGATGTATATTATGATGAATTAATCTCTTTAGGTAATGAAGATAGCGTTGCCGCGTATTTTACACCCGAGGACCAACAAACCGAAGCACAAAAAGAAGCTGTTCAAACATCAAATATTCTTGCAAAAGAGTTTGCCTCAGCAGATAGTTACCTGTTTACAGTTCCTATGTATAATTTTGGTATTACAGCTGGTTTAAAAACGTATATTGACTTAATCGCCAGAGCTGGGATTAGTTTTAAATATACAGAGAAAGGTCCTGAAGGACTGTTAAAAGGTAAAAAAGCCTACGTGATTATCACCACCGGTGGCACAAAATTAGGAACACCTGTTGATCACGTGACAGGATACCTAACTACCTTCCTGAATTTTATTGGTATCATAGATATTGAGTTTATTAAATCTGATCAAATCATGAGCGATACTGAAAAAATCCTAAAAGATGCAAAAACAGGAATCAACGAATTAATTTTAAACTAATTATTATAAACTCTTAACAAAAACTTACAATGAAAAAGTTAGAAAACAAAGTAGCGATTATCACAGGTGCCAATAGTGGAATCGGATTAGCTACAGCTAAATTATATCTTCAAGAAGGTGCTAAAGTAGTACTTTCTGGTAGACGACAAGAAGCATTAGACGAAGTTGCAAAAGATCTCGAAGGAGATTTTACTATCATAAAAGCGGATGTATCTAAATTAGAAGATAACAAAAGACTAATTCAAGAGGCTACGAATAAATACGGAAAAATTGACATCCTATTTCTTAATGCAGGTGTGGCACCTCCTTCTCCAGCTCACGAAATTACAGAAGATCACTATGATGAAGTATTTAACATTAATGTAAAAGGTCCTATACTAGCTACCAAAGAAGCACTTCCACACGTTAATGATGGTGGAACGATTTTGTTTACAAATTCTATTGTACATCAAAAAGGATTTGATGGATTAGGTGTGTACTCTGCTTCTAAGGGAGCATTAAGAGCATACCAAAGGGTATTAACTTCTGAGGTGAAATCCAGAGGGATTAGGGTAAATTCAATTGCTCCCGGGCCAATTGATACTCCAATATATGGTAAAATGGGATTACCGCAAGATGTAGTAGAAGAAATGGGGAAAGGCTTTGCAGCACAAGTACCTTTGGGACGCTTCGGAACATCAGAAGAAATTGCCAAGTCAGCACTGTTTTTAGCTTCAGATGATGCATCTTTTATCAATGGTGTAGAATTAGAAGTTGATGGCGGATTAAGTCAGATTTAAGCTATGCATATTGCTAAATGACATTAGCATTTAAGGATTTTAAAATCTAAAAGGGTTGGTTTTTATCAACCTTTTTCTTTTCTATAAATTCAACCAATAAGTAACTTTTAGAACTATAGATCGAGTTCGTACATTAAATGCAAACCTATCCTGAGGGTCTACATCTCCTGTTAAATAATTATCCGTATATACCAATATCAAATCCGAAACAGGTGCAAAACGCCATTGGATACGTGCATTAATATTGGTATTATCATCTTGGGAGTTATATTGTACAAATAACGAGGTGAACAAGCTTTTAGAAAAAGTATAATCGATTCTAGGGCTGATCAAAAAAGTTTCTCTACTACCATCTAGATGAGGCATATCAAAAAAGTTCACTGCATAATTCAACGAAAAAGACCCTCGTGGTTGATATCTAACAGTAAAGCTTCCACCTGTCCCATAACGCCAGCCATTAAAATACTCCCCAATATAAGGATTAAGACTCCAACTGAATATTTGTCGACGATCACTTTGGTAATTGGCCGTAAAGCTAGTCCATGAAAAATCCTGATCTGCCTCCAGTTCTTCTGAATCAGTTCCTGTCGGATCAAATGGATCAAAAAGATAAACATAGTTATGATTAAGGTTAAACCCAAAATTAGAGCGTTGAGTTAATTCTCCTCCCCAACCGGCAGAATATAAATGGTCAGTTTTACCAAAACCAGGTCGCCAGAAAATATCAGCTTCTACTCTATAATTATGGTTGTTCAAAAAGTCATTTTGTGGATAGTACCTTAATTCTGCTACAGGGTTTATCCTAAAATAATCTGTTCTTCTTATAAAACCCACTTCTGCATTATAATCTTCATCAACATATTCGTGTTTCCATAGGGCTCCATATTTTCGGGTATTATAATTTAGAGTGCTACCTTGAGCTATAGCCATAGCCATATCCGGTGAGAATGTACCATGTACAAATGTTTTACCGGACCAGGTATTATCTCTGGTAGCATAATTATAGTCTATACCAACCATCCGGTTATATCTATTGATATCGAGCGTATCCAGATTTTCATCAAAATCTACTGTTTGCTTATTTACAGCAATTAATCCAATGTTAGATCGTGCTCCAATTTTTCGTTGCGCAACCGCCACACCAAAATTAATAGCTGGTATTCCTTGAGTTAAACTAGATGCAGTTTGCATATTTAATACACCGATACGTGTATTTGGATCTAATTTTCCGCTTAAGCGTAACCCTCCATAGATTCTATTTTGTACCAGCTCTTCTGTAAGCACATCTTCTCCTACTCCAATACGTCTGGAAAAAAAAGGATTTATATTTGAAAAACCAAATTGTCCAAATAGATCAGCATTCTCCAGAAAAAACTGCCTTCTTTCCGGAAAAAAAATCTCGAAACGATCCAGATTTGTAATTTGCTCATCTACTTCTACCTGAGAAAAATCTGGGTTTACCGTTAGATCTAAATTCAATCCAGGAGTCAAGGCTATTTTTGCATCTCCTCCTAATTCAAAAAAATTATCTGTAGGTGTTGCATCTTCATAATCTTTATTAATACCAGAAGAAATAAAAGGAATCAGAGATACAACACTACTCTTAGTTGTCAATTCTTCTTCCCAGATCATTTCTGCCGGATAAGCCAAAGTAAAAAGGATTTGATTTCTGGGAACTCCGGGGTATGTGCTAATTTCATTAGATTGTGTATCAAAACGGTAACTAGAAAACCCCCATTTTTTTGATGGATTGGGATATCGCAATGTACTAAAGGGGATTTCTAATTCGGCAGTATAATATCCATCATATTTTTGGGCTTCTCCTTTCCACTTGTTATCCCATGAAGTAGAAAAATCCTGAAATGTATTTCCTCCATTGCTGATAGTTCCTTCACGACGTACTCCTTCAGGATTAATACCAAAATATAATGCATTGGTTCCATCATCAAAGGTATCAAACAAGAAAGTGATATTATCATTACCCCCCGCCCGGTAATCTCTACGCAAAGAACTCACTACCCAATCATTGCCCTCTGCATAGCATTTTACGCCAATATATAGACTATTTTTATCCGTGCACATATAAATCTCCGTCTGTGCCTTAGCTGGAATAGAATCTGAAGGGAAGTATTGAACAAAATCTTTGGCTGAAGTTAGTTTACTCCAAATAGCTTCACTTAGTACACCATCAATTTCAATTTTATCGGTGGTTGTACCTACTATAAAAGATTTTTTCTGACTATTATTAGTTTGAGCCTGGCTCTGCCACACCAAAATGATGGAGAACATTACTATCCAAAACCTCATGCTGAAATTTCCGTATTAATGTTTTTATACTATTTATTCTGTTAAATTCTCAAAAATAGAATACGAAAATTTACTTTTTGTTAAAATTATTACAATTCGAGTATTTGTCGAATCATCTGATTAGTAAAACCCCATTCATTATCATACCATATCATAATTTTTACTAAATCTCCGTCTACCACACGTGTCAAAGAAGCATCCACAGTAGCTGCATAAGGATTTTGTTGAATATCTGAAGATACAATGGGTTCATAAGTTACATCCAATACTTTGGCATACCGATCTGTATTGGCTTCTTTTTCAAGGATCTTATTAATTTCCTCTGGAGTAGTATTTCTTTCAGCAATAAAGGTAACATCGCTAATAGAACCTACAGGGACCGGTGTACGAATGGCAACTCCATCGAATTTTCCTTCGTATTGTGGAAGTGCTTTAGTAGTAGCAATGGCAGCACCGGTAGTTGTAGGAGTTAGATTTATTGCTCCTGCCCTTCCCATTCTAGGATTTTTCTTTGATGGTGCATCTACCAAAGTCTGAGAAGCTGTGTAAGCATGAATCGTATTTAAGATTGCTTTTTTAACGCCAATGGTTCTTCCTAATATTTCTACCACCGGACTTATATTATTTGTAGTACAGCTTGCACAGGAGAATATGGCAGTTTTACCATCTTCTGTATTCACTCCATGTACCACGGTTGGTGTATCCTTACTTTTTGTGGGTCCTGAAATTACTACATTTGTCGCTCCAGCTTTAATATGCTTCTCTGCATCCTCTCTATTGGTAAAAAAACCGGTACTCTCAATGACTACATCAATGTCATGTTCCTTCCAAGGTAATTGTTCAGGATCTCTTTGATTAAAATATGTAATCTCTTGTCCATCCACAATTAAATGGTCTCCCCTAATATTTATTTCTTTATCATAAATTCCATACACACTATCGTATTTAAGGAGATATTGAGCATTTTCAATTGACATTAGGTCGTTTACCGCCACCACCTGTAAACCAGGTTCTTCCATAATTACTTTAAGGGCAGCTCTTCCGATTCTTCCGAACCCATTAATCGCTATTCTTTTCATGTACTACATTATTTTTGTTGGTAAAAAAATGATGAAATTATAGTGTTATAATTTCCATCTGTAATGTCGTAAAAAAGAGAGTATAATTACTTTTTTTATGCTAAACTTAACGATTTAATCTTCTAATAATGAAACTCCATTAAGGTCAGTTGTCAATACATCACTCATATAATCAAAATATGGTCTGAGCAATTCGAAATGATGGACAACTTTATCCAGAAAATCGGGTGCAAAAACCTCTGCATCGGTAAATGCATGTTCCACAAAAAATGATTTATTTTTAATCAAATCTATATTAGGATGATCCTTGCTAAATCCTTTAGGAGCCGTTTTAACCTGATATTGGTTGTTGAAACCTCCAAAAGCTTTTTTGAATTCAGGATTAGCTAATATTTCTCTAATTTCTTGATCATCCATCTCAAACTCCTTTCGGATACGAAGTAAATCAGCTGGTTCCGGACTGAAGAAACCTCCTGCCATTAATGAATTACCTGGCTCCAGCCTTAAATAATAACCTCCTCTTCTATGTGCCCCTGCTCTACTAAAACTTACACTTCTATGCACATTATAAGGCGTTTTATCCTTACTAAAACGCACATCTCGATTGATTCTAAATACTTTTGTCTTTTCAATCTCATCCTTTTCATTTAATCGTTCTACTACAGCAGCGTAAAAGGTCTTTAACTCCTTTTCTCCTGCTTGATAACGCTTCTTGTGCTCAGTCATCCAATCACGATGGTTATTTTTTTTGAGATCTTTTAAAAATTCAAAGGTCGATTTTGGTATGGTACTCATATAAAATTACTTTGATCTAAAAGTACTAAAATCTGTTTTCTGAATTGAAGTTTAACTAAAATTTATGCAATATAACGACCTATACTTTTCCTTCATCTTGCATTATATTAACCTAATAAAAGAACAGTACTGTCTATCAGAAAGGTCACTAATCTTAAATTATAATCATTTAAGTACGACTTTTATCAATCAAATACTTAGAATTGCTCCAACAAATAATTGATTAAATCCGTGGTTGTTACTATTCCTACCAACTTATTATCATCCACAACAGGTAATGCATGAAATTCTTTTTTAGCCAATATTTCTGCAACTTCCTTTATAGTAGTAGTTGAATTTACACTCACAAGATTTTTTGCCATTACTTGTTCTATAGTAAACATTTCATAAACAATCGTATCTACATCGTGTTCGTGTTCATTAATATTATCAGCAAAACTTATACGCAGTAAATCTGTATAGCTTAACATTCCAACAATTGTATCGCCCTTTACTACTGGTATATGACGGATATTGTTTTTCTTAAATAACATTTCTGCTGTTTCTAAGCTATTTGTAGAATTTAGCGTTATTACATCAGAAGTCATAATTTTGGAAACTGGAGTTCGTTTTTTCATTTGAGTCAATTTAAATTGTTTATCAAATATAAGATCGCCTACTCTCATTAATAATGACAAATATCAGCTGGTAACCCAAAAAAGTATTCTTAAATCAGTAAAGCAAAAAATCTCTTAAACCATAGTTTTGGTTTTCTAAAATATGGTTTATCCATTTTGGTCAGAACTTAATTTTCTTGATATTCTGTTTAGCGTTTTAACCTAATTTTATAGATAAATCTGAATTTAAACCTCAGTTTGTTATTATTATTTTAAAAATGTAAGGATTTAGCACTTATTAAGACTTATGTATTCTTTATTCTATATATTTACTAGAGTTTTCAAAACACTTGCTATGTCTAAAGAAAGAGATCTGATTATTGCTAAAATTGAAAAGCAAAAAAAGAACCCAAATCTGAAATATAAACTTAAGGAGAGAACCGAATATTTTACCAACTTATTATTCTACACCTTATTTGATAGTGATACTGAAGTTGCAAAAAATATTGATATTCTTGAAAAGACCTTTGAAGAATTGGTAGACCTTGCATGCTGGGAGACCGAGAAACCTTGTAGTAAATTATGGCAATCGTATCTAGAAACATTACCTGATATACTTCAGAAACTAAATCTCGATGCGCAAGCATTTATGAAAAGTGATCCTGCAGCTAACTCTATTGAAGAAATTTACATGGCCTATCCAGGGTTTTATGCTATTGCAATATATAGATTAAGCCACGAGTTATTGAAATTTGGTTTACCGCTAGTACCAAGGTTAATGACAGAATATTCGCATAGATTAACAGGCACAGATATCAATCCAGGAGCGGAAATAGGAGATTCATTTTTTATAGATCATGCTACAGGAATCGTTATTGGCGAGACCGTGATCATCAAAAACAACGTAAAAATCTATCAAGGTGTTACTCTTGGAGGGTTATATGTCGACCGAAAACTTAGAAATGTAAAACGTCATCCTACCGTAGAAGATAATGTAACCATATATGCTAATGCTACAATTCTAGGTGGAAACACGATTATTGGAGCAAATAGTACTATTGGAGGTAACGCTTGGATCACATCTTCAGTACCTGAAAATTCAATTATCTCCAATACTTCAGAGATAAAGATTAAAAAAGTAGTGTAAATGTCACATAGTATTCTTGACCTTGTAGGAAATACGCCTTTAGTAAAGGCTTCTTCCTTAATTGACAACCCTAATATTACTTTATATCTAAAACTTGAAGGCCACAATCCAGGAGGAAGCGTTAAAGACCGTGCGGCATATAATATGATCAAATCTGCATTAGATCGTGGAGATATAGATCAAAACAGCAAGCTTATTGAAGCTACGAGTGGTAACACAGGTATTGCTTTGGCTATGATTGCAGGGATTTTTAAACTAAATATCGAACTGGTGATGCCTGAAAATTCTACCAAAGAACGGGTACAAACCATGCGAGCTTATGGAGCTAAAGTCACTTTAACTTCATCGGATGTTGGTATTGAAGGAGCTCGTGATTATGCAGAAGCCAAAGTAAACAATGAAGGGTATACAATGCTTAACCAATTTGCCAATGATGATAATTGGAAAGCGCATTATAAAACCACAGGACCTGAAATATGGAAAGATACCGAAGGTGAAATCACACATTTTGTATCATCAATGGGCACTACAGGAACCATTATGGGGACATCAACATATCTAAAAGAACAATCAAAGGATATACAAATTGTTGGTGTACAACCAACCGATGAATCCAGAATTCCGGGTATTCGCAAATGGCCTAAGGAATATCTGCCTAAAATTTTTAATCCGGATAAAGTAGATCAAGTCATTGAAGTTAGTCAGGAAGAAGCAACCTCAATGGCAAAAAGATTAGCAAAAGAAGAAGGTGTGTTCTCCGGGATGAGTAGCGGTGGATCCGTAACTGCTGCTTTGAAATTGGCTAAAACTCTAGACAAAGGTGTTTTAGTGGCAATTATTTGTGATCGTGGAGATCGATACTTGAGTTCAGATTTATTTGAATGACTTTTTTATAAATATATTATTCCTAACCAACCAATACCAACCAAATAAATATACATATGAAACGTATTCTTATGATTCTTTTTATATCAACTTTATTAAGTTCCTGTTCAGAAAAGAAAATCGTTTATAATACTTATGATGAATATCCAACTGCTATTGAAAAAGATCTTTGGCTAGATTATAGTAAAGAGGCTACAATTTTTAAAATGTGGTCACCTACGGCAGAAAATGTACAGCTACATCTATATAAACAAGGCAATGGTGGAACACCTATAGAAACACTTAAAATGAGTCCATCAGAAAATGGGGTTTGGGTCATAAAAGTTGAAGGAGATAAGCAAGGTATATATTATACATATCAAACCATGATCGATGGCAAATGGTTAGAAGAAACTCCTGGTATTTATGCCAAAGCTGTTGGAGTTAATGGCAAAAGAGCTATGGTTTTGGATTTTGAAACTACTAACCCTAAAGCTTGGGAACAGGATAAAGGTCCAAAATTAACGTACCCAAATGAAGCGATAATTTATGAATTGCATATTAGAGATATGACCATTCATCCAGAATCCGGTTCAAGTATGCCTGGGAAATATTTAGGATTGGTAGAACAAGGAACAAAAGTACTAGATAGTATATCGACTGGTATAGATCATATAAAAGAGTTAGGAATTACCCATGTTCACCTACTTCCAACCTATGATCACTACTCTATCGATGAAACCAAATTAGATGAACCTCAATTCAACTGGGGCTATGATCCACAAAACTATAATGTTCCTGAAGGTTCATTTTCTTCAGATCCATATAAAGCAGAAGTAAGGATAAAAGAATTTAAACAAATGGTCAAAACCTTTCACGATCATGGAATTGGAGTTATCCTAGATGTAGTTTATAACCATACAGGAAGAACTGAAAACTCTAACTTCAATCTGGAAGCTCCGGGATATTACTATAGACAATGGGAAGATGGCAAACCCTCAGATGCTTCTGCTTGTGGAAATGAGACTGCTTCTGATAGAGCTATGATGAGAAAGTATATTGTAGAATCCGTTGCTTATTGGGCAAAAGAATATCATTTAGACGGCTTTAGATTTGATCTAATGGGCATTCACGATATCACAACTATGAATGAAGTTACTAAGAAAGTAAAAGAAGTCAATCCTAATATTTTTGTATATGGTGAAGGTTGGACCGCCGGAGATTCTCCACTTCCAATAGAAAGAAGAGCCTTAAAAAAGAATACCCTAAAAATGCCCCAAACCTCAGCATTTAGTGATGATATTCGTGATGGGATAAAAGGATCTGTTTTTGATGAAAAAAGTACTGGTTTTGTTAGTGGTGCTGAAAATACTTCAGCTTCAGTAAAAATGGGAGTCGTAGGATCAATAGAACATCCACAAGTTGATTATAAGGCCGTTAATTATTCTGATACGTATTGGGCCAATGAGCCTTGGCAATCTGTTTCTTATGTTTCTTGTCATGATAATCATACCTTATATGACAAGTTAAAGATATCCCGAAAAGATGCTACAGAAGAACAAATTATTGCCATGGATAAATTAGCGAATGCTATTGTAATGACTTCACAAGGAATTGCTTTTATGCATGCAGGAGCAGAAATGTTACGTACTAAAGATGGCGAACATAACTCCTATAATTTACCTGACAGTATCAATCAAATTTATTGGAAAAGAAAAACAACTCATGCCAGCGTGGTAGCGTATTATAAAAATCTTATTTCTTTACGAAAAGCGCATCCGGCTTTCAGGATGACTAATGCAAATGATGTAAGAGCTAATTTAAAATTCCAGGAAACCGAAAAGGGTTTAATCAGTTATCAAATTAGTAATAACGCTAATGGTGATATCTGGAAAGAAATACAAGTAGTGTATAACAACAACCCGGAAGCTACAGTATACAAACCTGATGGTATATGGCAATTAGCAGTTTTAGGAGATAATTTTGATCAAGAAGGTACCAAGACCATTACTGATGCTGTTACCATACCACCCATATCCATGATGGTTTTGTTTCAGAAATAAAAAACATTAATGCTTTGATAGGGTAAACATAAACAAGCTTGTTATAATATAAAAAAGAACAAATAACTGGCTAAAAGCAATGAATTATAACGGTAAAAAGTTCAAACCTCTTTTAATTTCAGATAATGGTGAAGTATCTGATGATATGATATTTCATTATAAGCAGTCAGCAAATATATTAACTTGTGAATATCAAGGAACAAACATTCTAAAAGGTCATCTTATAGGATTGGTTGATAAATACGGAAATATTAAAATGACCTATCATCAAATTAATCAAAAAGGAGAATTAATGACGGGAATATGCAATTCTAAACCAGAAGTAATGGATAACGGAAAAATTCGATTACTAGAAGAATGGCAATGGACTAGTGGAGATAAATCAAAGGGTCATTCTATTTTAGAAGAGATATAAAATGAATAAATGGCGTAATTAAATGAGTTCATAACAAATTAAATAGTTCAAATAAGGATAATGACAATGAAATTAATACCGTAATGATTACCAAAAAAATGAAGTAAATGAAATTTAACCTAAATAAATCTATTGAAATTCTCCAGCGTACACCAAATGTTCTTATTACAATGTTACAAAACATGGATAAAGAATGGGTCTTCAACAATGAAGGCGAAAAAACCTGGAGTGTTTATGATATTATTGGTCACTTCATTCACGGAGAAAAAACAGATTGGATTCCAAGAATGGAAATCATTCTTTCTGACAATCCAGACAAAACATTTATACCGTTTGATAGGTTTGCTCAATTCGAAAATAGTAAGGGTAAAACTCTAAAACAATTATTAGATGAGTTTCAGAAATTACGAAAAAGTAATATTGAAAAATTGATCTCTACAAATTTAACTGATGAAGATTTGCAAAAAACCGGAATACATCCTGATTTTGGATCAGTAACTTTATCACAACTCTTAGCTACCTGGGTAGTCCATGATCTCAATCATATTGCTCAAATATCTAGAGTTATAGCCAAACAATATACTACTGAAGTCGGTCCTTGGTCAACATATTTAAGAATTTTAAAACCTTAAACGCTACGATTACTGTATTCAGGTTTTTGGTATAAAATTCCCAGCCTTTAGCAATAAAAGACTGGGATATCTTATATTATCAAATAATCATTTTATTCTTTTAATAATCGCGTGACAATTGTAGCATCTTTTTTTGCATACACCTTTACAAAATAGATTCCTGTAGGTAGTGCATTTATATTTACTTCTGTAGTATATGCTTTTTGATCAATTCTTTGGGAAATAACTTCTCCTCCATTAAAGCTATATATACTCACTTTATAAGTCGAAGAAGGCAGATCACGTAAAAAGACGACATCTCTTGCCGGGTTTGGATGCATAGAAATTTTAGTTTTCTCAGCCTCATTACTTGATAGTATATCTGCTTGTCTACTAGCATTTGTTGTCACTACAAGTTTTGGCTTTTTATTCCCTTCCTTTGACCAAAAACTCACATCATTTCCTGAAGTATGCTCCACAATTAAACTTACTTTGCCACCACCAGTAACGTTATTAAGATTCCAGATATAAGTACCATTTGTATTATAAGAGGTATTTTTGGAAGCTAGTAGAGTACCTCTACTAGATTTATTACTATTAGAAAGATTATTTTCTGTCCATTCAATACCATTACCATGATATATATTGATTTGACCCTGACCCGGATCAGAACCAACGGTGAGCTTAAGTTCTGCACTGCTTATTGTTCCACCAATTGAACTTAAATCAAACATAAGATAACTGAACCTTTTTCCTGATTCTACCCTAAGATCTGCATTGTTAAATCTTGTATTACCTTGTAGATATGCATCGTGTATAGGAGTTAATATTGTTGTTACCGGTTGTTTGCTTTGAACTGTTAACACAAAAGAGGCCTCTGAGGTATTGCCTTCATTATCTGTTGCTACAGCCTTTAAAGTTTGCGTTCCTGCAGTAACGTTTAATAATTCAGTATCATTTTGGCCAGGGTTTGCAGTACCCCATTCGTATGGCGCAAATCCTTCTTGTCTTATCAATACATCATTTATATATAGTTTAACGTTAGCTATAGTTCCATCGCTATCTTTTGCATCAACAACAACACCCAAATCATCTCCTTCGATAAATTCGTTATTAGTTGGACTTTGGAAACTAACAGAAGGTGATACTGGTCCACTTCCAACTACAGTAATTGTTTTTGTTATTGTAGTAGATGCTCCTTGATCATTTGTTGCAATTGCTTTTAGCACATAGCTTCCTGAAGCAAGGTTTACTAAAGCAGTATCATCTTGACCGGGGTTTGCGGTACCCCATTCGTAAGGTGCGCCTCCTTCTTGTCGAACAAACGCATCATTTAGATATAATCTGATATTCGAAACGCTTCCTTCGGTAACAGCAACAACAACACCCAAATCATCGCCTTGCTGCAACTGGGTATTGGTAGGACTAGTGAATACAATTTCAGGTGTATTGTTACATGGTTCATCTGATGCATTCGGACCGTGAATGTAATCAATCCAAGTATGTCTATTAGCCGAAGGATCAGGTGGAAAATCCAGTCGAATTTGAGTAATTGTTCTTCCCATCCATGTATTTAAATTACTCATATCAAACACGAGCTCTTCGAATACGTTTGTAGTCTGAGGCGAGACTGTAACCGATCGACTTGCGGAGAAACCAGGTTGATCTGTGGTTGTCCAGAATAACTGGAAAGCACCAGCAGTTTCAGATTTAGTTCTTATCCTTAATTGTGGTACTTGATTCCCTTGGAATTTTAAACCGTTTCTTACAACATATGGATCATTAGAATTATCTGCTCTGATTAACCAATGTTCTTCACTACTTGTATTTGCCGCAGCAGTATTAAATCGTTGAAAACTTTCTGAAGTTCTATTAAACCCAAAATTAAGATCTGAGGCATTATTTGGATTACCACAGTTATCGGTTTCTACAATATTTGGTCTCCCATCTCCATCATCATCATCGGCAGTGGCACCATCAAGGTCATTGGTCGTACAAGGTAGAGCAGCAGGCTGAAAGCTTCCATTATTATCCCAATCAAAGAAAATGTTTACCCGGTTATCACCTTCAGCAGCTCTAAATTTTACGTATACATCGCCATTTCCTGCAATATAGTATGCATTATTTGTAGCATTCTCTACCGCCGAAACAGAATTCAAACGTGGAATACCATTTACTCTAAAATTACCCAGTTTTCCTAAACCTTTAAAACGTGCATATCCTAAATCTCCTGCGTCTCCTCTATTCCAAATAACATGTATACTTCTATTTGCCGGAGCCTTATCAAAATAATATGTATATAAAAATCCTTCATTCACAATCATTGGGAACTTATATGTTCCGGATGACTGACTTCCAGATTCATAAAAACACACGTCTTCTGTTCCTGGTTTAGAACGTACTATTGACATGCGCACTCCGCTTGCATTAATTCTAGCAAACCACAATCCGGCGAAATAATAATCGGATCGAGCCGCATTCCTCCAGGAAGGATGTCTGTACTCATGTCCATCAGTTAAAAATGGAATATCCCTTATCAGCGTAGTATGTGCTTTACCAGTCAACCCACCATCATAATCTTTAAAAAATTGACCAACTTTCCTTGCACGTGTAGCATCTGTGTTAGGTAACGGGAAAAATCTGAATGGAAAAGGTTCTGAAAATCCTTTGGTAGTTCCTCTAAAAGTAGGATTGAAATTTTCTGTTGCTCCTCCTCCTGTAATTTGCTTGATCATTTCTGAATTTGAGCGATCCCATCCTTCAAAATGACAGTCGTGGTGTCTACCAGGACCATCATAAAACCTGAAGAATTCTCTAGTACCGTTAAAAACCCCTAAATCAGAATCTGCATTGAAGAGACTATTTTCTATGGTAAGATCACCGGCCAACATAGAGCCTGTTTTATTATCACTGAAAGCACAATTATAAAAAACGGTGTTTCTATTAGTACCTCCTACACCTAATCCACAATACAGTGCCTGGTCGTTTCCATAGAACAATCCATCTTTTATCAATTGTCTGCTATTTACATCCCAACCCCAGTTTGCTTTAAGAGAATGATCAGGGTTTAGCCTGTCAAAAACATCCCATCCTGTCATACACGTATGCGCTACAAAACCTTTAAAACTTCCTAGAGGTTCCTTTGATGGGTTCAAGCCTTGGTAATACGGTAAATTCCCTGAATCAAACATCGGCTTTTCTGGAAAAGCAAACCAAAATCCTGTTCCTTCGGTTCCTGCAGCCACATTATTTTCAAAATAATTATTAGGGTTCGTGATCCAATAAGAAGCTGGTGTCCTATTTTGAGGCTGATTGTGTGAATTGTCAGAAGGCGTTAGCTCTTCTCCCGGTCTAGGTCTTCTTGTTACAAATACAACATTATTCTTAATGGTATTAAAGCGTTCAGCTCCATCTTCTAAAAAAATACCATGGCCTATTTGATCATAGGCAAAAACACCATCAACCGTCACATAATCTGTACCGTGAATCGTTACCGCTCTATTAAATGATTTATGCACACTACTATTTCTTAAATAACTGCCTTGTGCTTTATCTTCATTTAAATGCCAGTGAAATGGGTATCTTCCTAAAACTGCTTTCTGTCCCATTTTATACAGCTCTATATTTTCTGCATGAGCCGTAGAATTCTTCATCAACATAATATGACCTCCAAATCCTGTTTCTTCATTATTCCCATCCATTTTACCCTGGATTTTGATATAATGGGATAATAAGCCTACTTCACCCTGGATATTCACATCCCAGGTTTTTCCATCTCTTGCTCTGGTGTATGATTTTGATCCTCCTATATGCTTATATTGTAACGGATCTTTTAATGTAAGTGTTCTTCTATTGCCACTAATGGCAATAATTTCAGCTTCATCAACATCGTTCCAGGCTTTTCCGCTATTAGTAGCCAAACCGGTAGCAGTCAGTGCAATTTGATCCCCTACTTCCCAATCAACAGCTTCTTTTAAGGTGATTTGGGTAGCTCCTGCATTTGCAGTAGTAGAAAGGTTGGTCCAGCTCATTCTTTTCTTTCCGTGTAGCTCTAATCGACCCCCGCCCATAACCATAATGGCTTTATAGGATGCTGGTGCATTATTCTGTTTACCGCCTGTTAAAGTTATTACACATTTTTCCGTGGCGGCATACGGTTGGGCTGCTGTACCGATTTCCATTTTTCCGGAAACCATAATACTTTGAGTTTCTAAATTAATCCATGCTCCTTCATTCTGCCAGTTAACAGCATTTAATATACCATTAACCCTAATAGTTTTTGCACGGCATGTTCCTACTAGTGTTACTTTTCTACCGACTGGTATTGTTACATCATCATTTTCGGTTGGCAATTTATTTCCTGGCCATATACTCGGTTCAGACCACAACCCATCAGCTACGGGTTGTATAGCTGCTAAATTAGCAGGTGGTGCGCAATCAATGGAAGATGTGACCTTTGGCGGAGTGTTTGTGGAAAATGAATCAGTTCTAAAAATAGTATTAGCATAAAATATAGCACAACTTAATAGCGTTAAAACTAGTAGTTGTCTTCGAAAAGAAAATTCTTTTTTAGGGGTTAATCGATTTGTGGTGATAGCATTCATGATGTGTTAGTTAATGTATTATACGTTGTGTGTTAGTAAATATGTTAAGTTTATTTTATCTCGATTTTACTTTTAAAATCAATTCGATTTTTTGAGAGTCCTTTCATGATTTTTATATGTTTTTTTTTGATCTTTGAATGCAGGTTTTTTTTAGTATAATTCATTGATTTTATAAATTATTTATGCTTTTAAAGGTTTGGATAAATCCATCAGGAAATCTTAAGATTTCCTGATGGATTATGAACTAAAATCATAGTTGCTGTTTTATAAAATGCAATGATTTATTAATACTATTCTCCATAATATTTAAGATACAACTACCCGCTTCTGATATTTCTATAAGTAATTGGTAAACGTTTACTACTTCTATTTTTTTGAATAATACTCCAAGTTTATAGTTTGAGAAATCTTGTTTTTAAAGCTTTTTTATTACTAGAGAACACTTTTACGAAATACAAACCTGACTCAAGGTCTTGCACATCTAACCTAATCTGAGACTGATCTTTATTTATTTTTTTGGTTGAAATTTCTTTTCCTTGAAAATCATAAACATTTACTTGATAGGTTGAAGATGGAAAGTCACGTAAAAAGACGACATCTTTCGATGGGTTGGGATGCATAGAAATTTTAATTTTATCAGTTTCTTTGCTCGATAATACCTCCACTCGTCTACTACCATTTGTTGTAACTACAAGTTGCGGTTTTTTATTTCCTTCCTTTGACCAGAAACTTACATCATTTCCTGAAGTATGCTCCACAATTAAACTTACTTTGTCACCGGCAGTAAAGTCATTAAAATCCCAGACATAAGTGCCATTTGTGTTAAAAGAGGTGTTTTTGGAAGCTAGTAGAGCACCTCTACCAGATTTATTACTATTAGAAAGATTATTTTCTGTCCAATCGATACCATTACCAAGATATATATTGATTTGACCATTACCTGGATCAGAACCAACGGTGAGCCTAAGTTCTGCACTGCTTACTGTACCAGCAATTGAGTTTAAATCGAACATCAGATAACTGATCCTTTTTCCTGATTCTACCCTAAGATCTGCATTGTTAAATCGTGTATTTCCCTGTAGATATGCATCATGTATAGGAGTTAAGACTGTTGTCACTGGTTGATTGTTTTGAACAATTAATCTATAACTATCTTCTCCTGTGTTGCCTTCATTATCTGTGGCCACTGCCTTTATCGTATAGGTGCCAGGAGAAAGTCCATTAACTTCTTCGGGATTAGGAGAAGTAGCATGCCCCCAAGTATATGGAAAGACATTTTCTTGTCTCACTAAGTTATTATTAATATACAATCTGACATTATTTATGGTTCCATCCTGATCGGTGGCATTGACTTCGACCTCCATATCATATCCTTCCTGAACATTTAAATCCCCTGAAGGTTTCACAAAAGAAACAACAGGATTCATTGTGGAAACCTCACCTTCTACCTTTAAGGTAATGGTAGCTTCAGCTGTGGCACCATCATTGTCAGTTGCTACTGCTCTAATCGAATGATTGCCTATTGACAAACCTAATAACTCATTTGCATTACTTCCATTACCCCAGGTATATGGAGCTATATTTTCCTGGCGAATGAGATTTCCATTTACAAATAATTTTACATTACTGATGGATCCATCAACATCTGAAGCATTCACCTCAATATCAAAACTAGTGTATCCTTCCTGGACTGTTGCATTGCCAGAAGGTGTCTTAAAAGAAACTGAAGGTCTACTATTTCCGCCTCCAAACCGGGGTCTACTTCTTAACCAATTCATATCCCATTTAGGACCTATTGTTTGACACCCAGATGGTCCCTGATCAACACGACCGGGACAGGCGTCAGGATCTTCATCTCCTGCATCATTGGCAGGACCATTACCACATTGAATATCATTATAAGGAATATCACTACTTCTAAATTTTCGATATCTTGGATGTTTCTCTAGTTCATTGCAAATATCTCTTACACTATATTTATTACCATTTATAGTTACTTTTTTATTACTGATTCCATGATCGAAATTACTATCACAAAAGCAATAACCATTAGCTTTGTAACTATCTTTCCAACTAGGTCTTGGGTTCCATTGTGCTAGTACTGTTCCTATAGAAAAGACCAACATTATGAGTAAAAGAATCTTTTTCTGTTTCATGATTTTTGGGTTTTTATTCGTTTCGGTTTTGAGGATTAGCATTCATTTTCAGAAAATATTTCACCATATAAATCAATGATGTTTTCTTAACAACTCAATGAAATTAACAGGTGTAATTGTAGCTCATCTGTTTTGAATTAAATTAACCGCTAGATTTTGTAAACTTTCTAAGAAATCTTAGCCTTTAGTGTTTAAAGGCCAAGATACCTTATAGCTCATTCTTTTAGAAAGTACAATGATTTATTAATACCATTCCCTTTTATATTTAAGATATAACCACCTGTTTCTAATGTTTCTATAGACAACTGATATACTTTTATTCCCTTTGCCTACGTATGTAAAACTCTTCGTCCAGGCAAACAATATCATTGTTAGTTATATCCTTTTTAAATTCTAATTTTATTTAGCTAATAGACACTAAATATTATTATATAGAACATTTATGAAGTTAAACCCAGCCCCTTCTTCATAGAAATTGGGGCCAGGCATACTTTTTTGAATAATTTCTCTTACTATTCTTTTATGAAATGCAATGATTTATTAATACCATTACCCTTTATATTTAGAATATAGCTACCGGCTTCAAGAGGAGCCACAAATAATTGATAATCATCGGTATTAACTACCTTTTTATCTATTAGTCTACGGCCAACAATATTAAATACTTGTATTAAGACTTCTTGTTGTTCTAACCCTTCAATAGATAGCATATCGCTTTTAACAGGATTAGGGTGTAGCTTTATACTTTTAGAACTTTTTTGAGATATTGAAATTTTACTTAGTCTAACAGCACAAGATGGAGCTTGAGTAGAATTACTAAAATAAAGTGTGAATTCACTATTTTTAGATACCATCACAAAGTTGTCACCATCTTTTACCACCCAATAAGCACCATCTAATCCTGCAAAACCAGTGTTAGACAGAGTTACTTCAGGGCTAGTACTATTTAGCTGATAAGTCATGGTATCAGAGAAATTCACATACCAGTTTGGAACTCCGTTATTAGTATTAATAGCAAACTTATAAAGTCCATTATAAGTAGGGTTCCAATTGATTGAGAACTCTCTAAAATTACTAAGGTCAGGACCTCCTTGTCCCAGAACATGAACATATGAATATGAAATATTATCCATTGCCGGAATACCACTAGAAATTGGTGTTCCGAAGGAACAACTTCCATTATTCCCACCTCCATCATTACTTTGTATAGTTAAAGTGAAAGTGTCCTGAGCTGTATTACCATCATTATCTGTTGCTATCGCTTTAAAAGTATATGTCCCAACGGAAAGACCATTAACTTCTTCAGGATTAGGCGAACCATCGTGACCCCATTCGTACGGAGCAAAGTTTTCTTGTCGCACAAGAGCATTGTTAATGTATAGTTTTACATTAGATATAGTTCCATCCGTGTCATTGGCATTTACTAGTACTGTTAAATCATACCCTTCATCCACAGTAAGATTACCTGAAGGTGTAGCAAAAGAAACGCTTGGTAATTGATTACCAGTTTCTTCCTTAATGATGACTGTTCTGGATACTTCTGTAGAAAGTCCTTCCTGGCCAGCTTCAAAAGCTCTTGCTCCAACCGTATAAGTTCCTGCAGCTGTTGGTGTCCAGGACACGCTATAAGGAGCAGTTTGATCTTGTTTGAAATATGAACCACTAATTTTGAAGTTTACTTTTTCAATACTTCCTTCAGCATCTGATGCATTGGCACTTAATGAAATAGTTTCTCCAAGTATATATTCCTGATTCTCCTGAGATGGGTTTGTCAAAGAAACCTGTGGAGCTTGATTACCAGAAGCCCCGTCTACTGTCAATGTAAAGCTTTTACTCGTTGTTGCTCCATCATCATCTGTCGCCTCAGCTCTGATTGTGTGCTCACCCACTGGTAGACCTAAAAGTTCTGATACGTTATCACCCATTCCCCAGTCGTATGGTGCAAAAAGTTCCTCACGAATTAGATTTCCATCTACAAATAATTTTACATTACTTACTGAACCATCACTATCTGTAGCATTTACAGTAACTTCAAAACTAGTATATCCGACTTGTACAGAAGTATTTCCTGTTGGTGTAGCAAAAGAAACAGATGGAGGTTCATTCTCCGTCGGGTTCGAATCATTTTTAGTGATTACAATTACCCAATCGCTACCTGTGCTATTTGGAGCATTACCAAGCGATCTGTTTCCTCCTCCATTGACAGTGGTCACAGAACCATTTACTAAGTTTCCACCATTTCGAGGGTTATACCACTTTACATTAAATTGCCCACTTTGACCGTTTAAGTTCAGATTTGTTGATCCCCCATTTTTTAGATATACCACATAAGCTTCTCCTTGTTTTGCATAGCAATAGTCATTATTATTAGAAGACAACCCATTGTTATTTCTCATTTGTGTCAGAGGAAGGTCTGTAATTTCAAAAAATCGTATGGCGTGACGACCATAGTCCCACCATTTATCTCTACTTCTAAAATCTTGCAATGAAAGATCTGAATGTGCATTCTGATACCCGAAATACCATTCATTTCCCCATCCACCAGCGAGAAGGGTTGCCCACATTGCATTTTTTCTACCATCTGTATGAGAATTCGCTGCATTATTATCTGGTCGTATTGCATGCTGTGCATCACCTGGTTCATCACAAGCGATTGCCCATTTTTTTCCTTCATTTCTGGATTTATCGATTCCTTCTTTTACTCTACTAAAAACATTTGTAAAATCAGACTTGTTTGTTTGTAACGAAAATCCAGTAAGTCTCGATTGATTTCCGAGCAAATATTCCGGAAAATCATTTGGATGTTTATGAATAACCACATGGTGACGATACGGATCATTCTTATAAAAATAATCTGCCATTGCTCTTTCCTGCGCAGGTGATTGATCTACTGCTTGCGGTCCACCACCATTTTCTTCTCCTAAGTTCCAATTTAATGCCAAATTGTGGCCAAATCTCGCAATTAATTCACGATAATATAGTTTACGTTGTGTTCCTGTGTTACCATTATCCAAAAGTGTTTCATTCTCAGTTTCCTGAGTTTTAAAATGAGCAAAAATTCCATTTTGCTGCATATGTTCTATCACAATTGCCCATTGTGCCATTTTAGAAACATCCATTCGGGTACGTTGATTACCACCGATATACGGATACACATTCTCATCGTCTCCGTTAATATTCATCGTAAGGAAAGACATAGAATTTAATCCTTCACTAGCGATATAGTTTACAGCACCAATCAATCCTTTTCCTTTACCACTTTTCCAAGTAGGATCTCCACTGTTCCAATCTCCTTTATGAGGGTTGAAGTTTTTTCTTCTATTGCCTGCATTAGGTGTATTATCAAAATCATCATATGCGAATAAATTCTCTGGAGAGTCTGGTCCTTGTTTGATCATATATTCGCCTGTTTCGGCAAAACGCAGATAATGTTCTCCTACATACTGTAAACGTCCTTTTCCTCTAAAATCTCTACCCGATTTATTAGATGCGCTTACATTGAATGACCCAGTTTCTCCATTCATAAATCCTGCAGCAGTTCCGGCATTAACACCATCATTTACTGCTACATTGCTTCCTTTTCTAAAAGACACTGAGTAATTCCAAGTTCCTGTTTTATCAGGAGCAAAATGAGCTCTCCATTTATTACCGCTGGATGCAGATGTCTGTGCAGCATTTCCATCGGCAGCATAATACCCTGGTACAACATAAGACGGAGAACCGCTTTGGTGTGTAAAAGTTACATTTAATCTATAATTCAAAAACGGATTATCGCCTGCTGTTTCAGAAGTATTTGGCCCATTGAAGGTTAGTGTTACTTTGTGCCATTTTTTTCGCTCACCTGTAATAGTAGCGCTGCTATTATTACCTCCGCCACCATCACCATCACAAGTAGTTTCTTCTAAAGATAAGTTTGTGGCATTGGTACTTGTTCGGTTTAAAGTTACTCTATCCACTATATGGTGTTTAGAACGACCAGATATTAGCATTGTGTATACACCTGGCGAATCAAACTCTACAAAAACATCGTGCGGATCGTTATCGTTTGTTTTTGTCGCCCAGGTCCAATTTGTGGTTCCTGTAGAATACACTTTAAGATATCCTTCTCCGCTTGCACCTTCTGGGTGTGGTGTTTTTCCTGATCCTTTAGGATACACTCTTTCGCTACCTTTTTGCCCATAAAAATCATCTGCGTCGGGAAATTTTAACCAAGTATCATTTGCTTCTGTTGGACTATTTCCTTCTCCAACTTTTGATCTCCACAAAACTTTATATTTACCTGCAGAGTTAATCTTAATCTTAGTATTTATAACTCCATTACCTGGGTCATTGAAATGATCAGGACCTGTCCATTCTATATAACCTCCACCAGTAAAACCAGAAATGGCACTCTTTTTTTGCCAATTCCCTGAAGCCGATAGATTTTCTGCTTCTATAATCACCAAACCATTTTTTTCTTCGTATGCAGCATCACAATTACCGCCACCGCCATTACCTCCACCATCAGAATTACTCACGGTAAAACTTTTTGTAGCTTCACCTTTAGCTCCATTATTATCTGTTACCACAACCTTGACTGTGTAATTTCCTGGTTGAAGATTAACTATTGGATGTGGTGTATAACTTGCTCCATCTGTATCCACTAACGTTCCATTTACAAATACTTCATGTTTTGAGATACTACCGTCAGGGTCATTGGCATTAATCTCTACCGAAACATCACTGCCTGCATTATAGTTTGCCTGATTAGGACTTGTAATCGAAACTGTTGGCGGTTTATTATCTCCTCCAGGGGGATTGCCACATCCTGTCCAAACTTTGAAATCGTCGAAAAAAGTATATTCTGTCCTAGGTGAATGCCAAACAGGATCTGTTCTGCTTCCCCCTCGATAAGTATTCATAATTAAGGCATTGATTTTTAAATTGCTTTTCCCCGAATTACGAATTTTGGCATTATTATCACGATAGGTTTCTTGTCCATCAATCCACATGATCACAGTACCGTTCCTTTGTCCAGGCGTGTTCATTTTGATATATTGACGGATTGTATACCACTTGTTGTCTTTCAGATTTGAAAAAATTCTTTTTCCATCCCCGCAATCTCCATCCTTTCTAGGTTCTCCATTTTGTTTGTCGGCGAAATAGCTATAAAGAATAAGGTAAGGTGCATTAGTCTGCGCTCTATTTCTTCTCCACATTAAGCGCGCGGACCATCCATCTGTATTGTATTTACATCCCGATGGAATGGCTCCTCTACCAGTGGTTTCGCTATTTACTCCTCTAGTAGAACCTCCCAAACCAGGTAATTTACCTCCTGTAGCCCAAAAGAAATTATCATCAAATTTTACTTTATATTCTAAATACGCTTCATCTACAGCATCAAAATAAGGGTCAAAAAGAAACCCCCCTGACCTACCTGAAGCGTCATTCTTTAAATACTGTGCTCTTAAAGTTCCATTAACAATTCTAGTCTCCTGTGGTGTGTTTTCTATCAAATTATTTGCAGCACCTGGACCTTCTACTCCTCTGTAGGTAGATGCAGTCCACGGCTTTACATTATTAAAGTCACTTTTTAAATCTGCAATAGAGTATCGTCTGTTATTCCAATTATTAAAATCGACATCAATCATAGTATTACAGTTCTGCGCCTTAGCTCCTGAAATTATGAATAGCAGCAATCCTATCATAATTTTTAATCTATTGATATAAATATGTGTTATTTTCATCATGAGTTTATGTTAGTTTGTGTTTTTGATATTTACTCTTCCTGAATGAATCTTATTTCTAAGTTTCTCCCAGTTGGAATGAAGAGTCATTATCTGATAGAATATGCAATGGCTGAGTCACTAAAGACTGACCCCATGCATTTACCTCATACAAAATTGATATGAGTAGCATACGAGATTTGAGTTTTTTCATTTCTAAATTGTTAAGTTATATAATAGTTTGTGTGGCCTAGGCAGTTTTATCGATTATGTAACTGCTTTTTTATAAAAATTTTTAGGGTTTAGTTCTTTGCAAATTTTGTTTTAATAACATCTTGCTGACTTGATAGAATTTTTACAAAATAAAAACCAGAGAGAAGTTCATTAAGATCTAGTTTTAGTTTGGATTGATTTGATGAAATTGGTTTAGAAAAAACCTTTTTACCATTAAAATCATATATCTCTATCTGATATGCCGACCTAGGCAAATCATCAATAGATAAAATGTCTATAACTGGATTGGGGTATACTAATGAATTTTTGGTATTATCAATTGAAATTACTTTTTGGCTTTTCCCGCTCATACACACTGGTGGTTGAGCAGAATTGCTAAAACAAATTAGTGTTTGGCTATTTTTAGACTTTAATACTAATTCTCCATTGTCCATGGTTACCCAATAATCATCATCAAGCCCCTCAAAACCTGTATTTTTTAATGTTATCTCTGGATTCGCATCCCTCAGTTGAAAATCGGCTGTCTTACTATAATCTATATACCAATCTGGTGATCCGTTGTTGGTCTGAAAAGCAAGCTTGTATAGTCCGTTATATTTAGGGTTCCATTTAATCGAAATGCTAACAAAATTGCTTAAAAACGTAGAACTTTTTCCTCCCATAATATGAGCATAGTTATAGTGTACGTTATCCAAAGCCTTAAGCCCTTTTGAATCTGGTAGTAAAAAGGAACAGGCAGTACTATTTTCGACTGTAAGTGTTAAAGTAGCTTGATTTGTTTTTCCTTCATTATCAGTAGCAACAGCTTTGATCGTATATACTCCTGCTTCTAGACCATTTAATTCTTCGGGGTCAGGAGAGCCGGAATGCCCCCAGGTATAAGGAGCTTTTCTTTCTTTTCTTATAAAATTATTATTAATATATAATTTCACATCAGCTATTGATCCATCTCTATCTTTTGCATCGACATCCACTTCCAGATCATATCCTTGAGTTACTGTAAGATTTCCAGTTGGAGTAATAAAAGATATATCTGGAACTGATGAAGAAACTTCCCTTTCTACCTTTAGAATAAAAGTAGTTTCAGATGTCGCTCCTTTATCATCTGTCGCTACTGCCTTGAAAGTATGGTTACCAACCGTTAGACCAAGTAATTCATTTGCATTTCTGTCATTACCCCAAGTATATGGTGCTATATTTTCCTGGCGGATTAATTCGTCATCAATATATAATTTCACATTACTTATACTCCCATCGTTATCAAAAGCATTGACTTCTACCGGAAAACTTGAATATCCTTCCTGTATGGTAGAATTAGTCGATGGTGTTTTAAAAGACACCGATGGCAATTGATTACTTCCTCCTGGATTATTTACACCTCCATCATATCCAATTCTTGTTTTTGATACTATGAAATTATCAAAATAGGCATAGAGATCTTTGGTAGGTTTATAATCGTCACTACTTCCTCCAAAAAAAGTGGATAAATAGATGTTATTCATTCCTATATCACCTTCTCCGTTTTGACGATAATCACTATTATCTATAATATCAATGGCTAATTCTCCATTAAGCCAACCACGCATAATACCATCATTTTGACCCGGAGTGTTCAACTTATGATATACTTCGATATGGTTCCAGGCACCTTTCTTGAGTTTAACCTGATCTGGTTGTGGTCCTCCGGGTTCTTCATATGGTTCTATCAAACTCCAATTTACAGAAGCTCTCCATCCATCCCAAGAAGGTCTTGTGTTAAAGTGATTATAAAATTCTAAAAGTCCATCGTATCGCCACATTAGGCGTAATGACATATTTTTTTCACTAGTTTGATACGCCAAACCTGGTAATTTGGCTCCCGCTCTAAACTCAAAATCTTCAGGTATATACACTTGGTAACTGAAATATAATTCGTCTAAAGATGTGTAACTATCCCAATAGACTTTGGTATGCATACCACTATCATTTGTTTTTACTTTTCCTTTAGGATATTTAACTTTTAAAACATTTCCTTTATTCTGAAATTCGGAAATAAATACTCTACCTTCATCTGCACCTTTACAGAAGTGAGCCCCTAGTGCTTCTTTTATTTCTTCTTCATTATATTGCCCTGTAGGCAAATGATCAAAGTTATTTTGATATACCCTATCCTGTTGAGCAGAAAAAGTAATTGTTACGAATAGTGAAACCATCAAAATTAGGTTTCTTTGTGTGAAAAGAGTCATATTTTGGGTGTTTGGTTATAGGTACCGGGTAAAATAAATTTACCCGGTTTTTTAAAAATTATTAACTGATATTATTCCTTTAGGAGACGTGTCATCTTTTTGTATTTACGACCTTTAATGACAATTAAATACAATCCTGCTTCTAGAGAAGAAACATCGACAGAAATTTCTTTCTCAGGAACGAACTCATTAATTATAGTTCGTCCTTGGATATCTAAAATCTCAAGAGTAGTTTTTGACTGTTCTAAATTAGAAATCGTAATGATGTCCCCTTCAACTGGGTTAGGAAACGCTTTAATAGCTCCTGATTTACCTCCTGGTGCTAAAACCGCAATTCTATTGGAACAATTTGGTGCGGTTCCTGAATTATTAAAATACAAAGTAAAGTCACCTGTTTTAGAAACCATTACGAAGTTATTACCATCTTTAGCCACCCAATAATCTCCATCTAAACCGGTAAATCCGGAATTAGAAATGGAGACATCGGGATTGTTAGTGTTGAAACTATAGCTCATAACATTTCTTAAGTCCACATAATAATCCGGAACTCCATTATTGGTATTCATTGCAAATTGATACAATCCATTTTGAGAAGGATTCCAATTGATTCTAAATCTTCTAAAATTACTTAGGTCCGGTCCATTTGTTCCTAAAACATGAACATTATTATAAGAACCTTTATCAAAAGCAGGTAAACTGCTGGATAATGGTGTTCCAAAATCACAAGCATTGCCTCCACCGGTATCTTCACTTTTTACAGTTAGTGTAAAGGTTGTTTCGGAAGTCGTTCCTTCGTTGTCCGTTGCTTCTGCTTTAAAAATGTGAGTTCCAACTGGTAAATTGTTTACTTCATTTGGATTTGGGGATGCAGCATGTCCCCACTCGTAAGGATCAAAATTTTCTTGTCTTACAAAATTATTATCTATATAAAGTTTTACATTAGCAATAGTTCCGTCACTATCAGATGCATTTACCTTAACATAAAGGCTATATCCTTCATCTACTGCTATATTCCCTGAAGGTGAATCAAACGAAACTACTGGTGCTTGATTTCCTCCTGTATCACCAGAGACTGTAACATTTATGATACTAGAAGTCGTTACTGCTCCATCATTGTCGGTAGCTCTTGCTGTTAGTGCATAATTTCCTTCCGAAGCACTATTAATTGTATAAGAATATGGTGCAGTTGTATCTTCTCCAAGTCTTGTACTTCCTTTAAAAAACTCTACTTTAGTTACTGATCCGTCAGGATCATTGGCATTGGCATTGATCTGGATATTTGCACCTGTATCAAAATCTGCTCCGTTAGAAGGAGAGGTAATATTTACGTTAGGGCTTTGATTTCCGCCTCCTGAACAAGGAACTATGTTCCAGCTAGGACAAGATTCTGTTACAAAATTTGTCGTTCCATCACTGATAGGAAAATCAGGTGAGTTAGGATTACGTGTATTATTCCACACGTGAATTTCAGATGGATCACCTTGTTTTTTTCTGGCTGTTGGGATTTCGTTTGCTCTACTACCTAAATTAAACGTATTATCAAAAATAGCATTTCGATACCCTGTATTAAATCCAGTTCCTCTGTCTAAGAAATCAACCCCAGCATTAAGAATGTTAGATCCATCTCGATTAAAAGTATTATTATATACAAACGCGTAAGATCCTTTTAGATCAATAAAAGCATCGGCACTGTTTTCTCCAGATATTCCTTGAGCAGAGAAAGTACAATTACGAATAATTGTATTTTTGGTTCCTTCTTTTACGTCAACACCTTCAGCAGTTACATTAGGCCCAACAATACAACCATCAATGGTATTATTATTACATTCTCTTTCATAATCATCGTGCTGTCCTTTATCAGACCCTACATACAATCCTTCACCAATTCCTGGTTTTTTAATACCAACATTATATACCCTACAATCTTTAACCAGATTAAAACTAGATCCATCTCTTAGGTGAATTCCTTCTTCTCCCAGTTCTCTGACAGTTACATTTTCTAAAAGTCCACGATTGGCATTATCGAATACAATTCCTTTAGAACCTTCTTCAAAAATTATATTTTTTATTTGCCAATGATCCCCTAACATATGCAATACATAGCCATCATATTTCCCATCTTCACCTTTTAATATTGGTGGATTTGAAGGGTTTAGAGCTCTCATAATAATAGGATTGGCAGATGTACCATTTTTGTTTGAGGCAAATCTGGCAGCTCTTCCTCCGATATTTATTTTATCAGGAGCTTCATAGGTTCCTGGAGCTATTATGATTTCATCTCCCGGCTGTGCGTTTTGCATAGCATTTCTAATACAATTTACTGTATTACAATTGATAGTTCCACTTGGATCAGGATCTCCTCCATCCTCTGACCAGTTCTCGATAATATCTTTAATAAAAGTACCGGTCGATGTCAATTGATTATTTTTTAATCCATTGATCCCTTGACCAGGTTGTACAATAGATGATCCTTCTGATTTATCACTTACAGCCCAATTTACGTGGCTAATGCCGTTGTCTTTAAAAAACTGCATCCATTTTTCTGTTTCTGCTACATCCGCGCTACCATCTCCATTAGCGTTAACTGCTCCCCACTCGGTTGCAAAAATGGCTACTCCATTATTAAGTGCGGTCTGTGCTTTATTTCTCAAAAACTGAGTATGTGTACCAGAATAAAAATGCAATGTATAAGCAGTATTAGAATCATTTATTGGGTTATTTGACGCAACGTCTACATCCTGAGACCAAGTTGGAGATCCTACGATAATTAAATTATCCGGATCCTCGGATCTAATAGCTGCAATAACTGTTTCGGCATAACTTTTTACCTGAGACCAAGACTGATTGATAGGCTCATTGTAAACCTCATAAATTACATTTGGCTGATTGCCATAGAGGGATGCCATTTCTTTAAAGAAATCGGCAGCTTCAGAAGTGTAGTTTTCGGCCTCATGGGTATGCCAATCAATAATAACATAAATTCCTTCGGCTATAGCTGCATCAATTACCTTTCGAATTTTATTTTTTTGAAAACTTGGACTGTCTATATAACCTGTACCGCCATCCCAGCTTTCTTTTACTCCCATGGCAACACGAATAATCGAACTATTCCAATCGCTTGCAAGATGTTTTACAGTTTCGGCATCATAAAAATCAGAAGTATCCCCGGCATTACTCCAAAAGAGACTGTTTCCGGCAAGACTTGTAGGGACATTGTTTTTATCAACAATTTTGTTGCCATTGACCCTTAATCTACCATGATTTTCTACTGGTGACTGAGCAAAAATAGTAGAATATGATAATAAAAAAACGAAGACTAAATGTTTAGCAATAGGTTTTAAGGCATAAAGGTATTTTCCTTTAATTTTCATGATGTAGTGAGTTTGTGATTAGTTATAAAATATGGTTTATAATCCATAACAAATAATATCATCTAATTGATGGAATATCTTTTGTATAGACCAAAATATCCTTTTAAATATTAGCAATGCAAAAGTGCAAAACCAATATGCAATACATAAAAAATAAAGCAATCACCTTAGATCATGAAAGAGGAAACTGGATCTTCTAGGTGTGCAGCAAATAAAATTGCGCTATAAATAAATTTTTACAGACTTTGGGGTTTTCATAGTTTTCATAAATTTTGTGTTTTCACGTTATTATTTATTTCTCCCAACTGTTCTGTTCAGTACTATAAATTAAATCTTAACTACTAGGGTAGAAGCAATTAATTTCATCACAATTTTAAGAATTAAAGGGGTAACAAAAGTCCGATTCAGGGAGTGTTTTTGTTCAACTATCTGATTATCAATTATTTTACAACTTGTTTTTAACAGATTTGTTTATTTAACAAGAGGAGTTTTTAAACAAAAAAGAATACAATTGAGCTGTTTTAAGTCATAATAATCTGACAAATTAGCGTTATATTTATAACTAAACCAATCATACTTAAACCCAAAATATGAAAAGAGCAATTACACGATTTGTATTTTTAATACATCTTTTTGCTTTTTCCCAAGAATCTAATTTTAACAACTTCATTCACTTCTCAGTATCCGAAGGGTTATCACAAAGTACCGTAGTAGCTATAGAACAAGATCAGTTCGATAGGATGTGGATTGGCACCCGTGATGGTATTAATAAACATGATGGTGAAGAAATCACAATATATAGAAGTAATCCTGCCGATTCCACGTCTATAAGTAATAACGATATTTTGTCTATAAAAGAAGATAAAGATGGTTTTGTATGGGTTGGGACTTATAACGGGCTCAACAAGTTTAATCCCAGAACAGAAACATTTACTCGTTTTTTATATTCCTCAAAAAAAAATACTAATTCACATCGCTCCATAAGAACCATTAGAGAAATGGCTGACGGTACGCTTTGGTTTGCTACTTCTGACGGACTATTTATTTATGATAAGAAAGAAGAGGATTTGATTCGTTATGGTAAAGATGAAAACGATATTACAAGTTTATCTAGTGATTTTATTATAGAAATTTTTCAAGACAAAGAAAAAAAGGTATGGATCGGGACCTCTTCAGGTCTTCATCAAGTTACTAATGATGATATCTATAACTTAAAATTTAAAAGGTACGGATTAGATCATGAGACATTGCCTAAACTATTTATACAATCCCTAAATGAAGATTCTGATGGAAATATATGGATTGGAACAAGGGGAAACGGATTATTTCTATTCAACAAAAAAAATGAGACCTTTATTAAATATAATGAAGTTGGTAAAAATAAAATATCAAGCTCTGATATAAGGAGGTTAGTATATGATTATAACTCTAATCTGTGGATAGGCACCTATGATGGACTTTTTATAAAAAAGGTGAATAATGAGATTATTAAAATTGTTAATCAACCAGGTAACCCTAAAAGTATAAGTAAAAATAGTATCAAAGAAATCTTTACCGATCGTAATGGTTCTGTTTGGATTGGTACTTATTATGGAGGAGCAAATCTATGGGACATTCATAATAATAATTTTCATACCCTATACAGAACTAAACGAGATCAAGCATATCATCTTGGAGTTGTAAGTTCTATTGCAGAAGACTCTAAAGGTATTATATATTTAGGGACAGAAGGCAGTGGTGTTACCGTAATTCACAATAATGGAAAAACCTGTAATGAACTTACAGAAGCACTAAACAAAAAATTATCAAATGCCAATGTAAAATCTTTATTAATAGATGATCAAAAATTATGGATTGGAACATTAAAAGATGGCGTTAAATGCTTTGATATCACCACCAAAAGTTTTCTGGAAATCAATAATCCAGAGCTTAAAAATTTATTATCAGATAAAAGAGTATATACTATTAAAAAAATAAAAAACCAGCTTGTTTTTGGGACATTTGGAGCAGGTGCAATAGTATATAACCTTACTACTAAAGAAATAAGTTCTATTCAGCATCACATATCAGACTTTAATTCTCTAACCAATGATAGAATACGATGTATGATCTCTGATCTACAAAGTAATTTATGGATTGGAACCGATAAAGGCATAAATAAAATTTCTTTTGATCAATTAAGTTCTGAAGATAAAGTCATAGAAAGGTTTCTTTTCGAGAATGAAAAGTCTTATGGACATAATATTATATGCATATACGAAAATCATGTAGGTGAAATTTTTGTAGGCACAAAAGAACGAGGTGTCTTTAAATTAGTGAATGGTTCCTTTGAACAACTTGACTTAGAATTATTGAACACCAGAGTAACTGCAGCCTACAGTATTGTAGAAGATAATCAAGATAATCTTTGGATCAGTAGTAATCTGGGATTAGTGAAGTATCAACCAAAGACCAAAAATACTACGATTTATACTCAAACCGAAGGTTTTTTAGGTAACGAATTCATTAATAACTCTTATTTAAAGGGAAGTAATGGTAATTTATATTTTGGTGGAGTAAAAGGAGCCTATTTTTTTAATCCCAAAGAATTAAAAAGAAGTGATTATATTTCTAAAGTTGTTTTAACCAGTCTACAACTTAATGGCAAAGAGCTTGATAAAAGTATTTCATTCATGGATCAATTAGTCCTAGAACATGATGAAGCTTCTTTTACACTCAATTTTGCTATTCCAAATTATATCAATGCTGCGAATAATCGATATGCATACCGATTAGTAGGACTTAACGCTGACTGGAAATTTACGAATAGTCATGAAGCCAGTTATACTATCCAAAAACCAGGAAATTATATTTTTCAGGTAAAAGATGCAAATAATCCGGATGCCTGGAATGAAGAGCCTACTTCTTTAAAAATTAAGGTAAAAGCAGCACTTTGGAAAACACCATTAGCTTTTGTGATTTACATCTTGATCATCGTTTTTGTACTTTATCAGATCTATAGAAATATGAGAGCAAAGATAATACTTGGTCAAAAACTTAAATCTGAACGATTAGAAAATATAAGACAAGAGGAAATTAACAAGTCTAAGTTAGAATTCTTTACTAATATTTCACACGATTTTAGAACACCCTTAACGCTTATTATAGCACCACTTCAGCAGCTTATAGAAAACTATAGTGGAAATAAGGCTACATATATGAAATTACTAACCATAAAGCGTAATTCTGATCAACTTCTAAAACTTACTAATCAGGTGCTAGATTTTAGAGCATTCGAAAATAAACATTCTAAACTTCAAGCCAGAGAAGAGAATTTAGTTTCATTTTTAGAGGAAATCTATAAATCATTTGAGGAATATGCTTCTATTGGTAATTATCAATATTCTATTACATATGATTCAAAAGAAATTCCAATATTTTATGATCAAAGCAAACTAGAAAAGGTATTTTATAATATTTTGTCTAACGCTTTTAAATATACACCCAGAGGAGGAACAGTAAAAGTTAAGCTTTATCGCAAAAATGATCATGCGATTATAGAAATCTCTGATAATGGTCGTGGAATTAAAAAGGAATTCATTGATAAAATTTTTGATAGGTATTATGAAATAGCTAGTGATGTCGAATACCAAAAACAATTTAATCAAGGAAGTGGTATTGGCTTACATATTGCAAAAAAAGTAATTGATCTACATAAAGGCGCTATCGAGGTAAAAAGTGATGAAGGAAATGGAACTACCTTTACAATAACCTTAAAAACTGGACGTAATCATCTAAAAGACCATGAAATACTGTTTACCGATACTACTAAAGCAGAAAACTTTGACGATAATAAACAAGAGTATCTTAATGAAGCCCTTAGAATTATCGAACTAGACAAAATAATTCCAAATATAGATAGTAACAAACCAAAAATTTTAGTAGTTGAAGATAATGATGAATTTAGAAAGTTTATTGTAGACATTCTAAAAAAGCATTATACAGTAGAACAAGCCGAAAATGGAGAAGAAGGATTCAAAAAAACATTAAGAGTTTTTCCTGACTTGATTATAAGTGATGTTATTATGCCAAAGATGGAGGGGACAGAATTTTGTTCAAAAATAAAAAATGATCATCGCACGAGTCATATTCCTATTATATTACTCACATCACGTTCATCTATGCCTCACAAATTTGATGGTTTAGAATCCGGAGCTGATGCATACATAGATAAACCTTTTAATATTAAAGAACTGCTTCTGATTATTAAGAATCTTCTCAGTACTACGGAAAAAGTAAAAAACAAGTTTGCTGAGACCAACTCTGAAAATGTAAACAATACCATAGACTCAATTGATGAAAATTTACAAAGAAAAGCAGTAAAGATTATTGAAAATAATATAGACAACCCTTCTTTTGACATACCGTATTTTAGTTCAGAATTAGGGTTAAGCAGAACTATGCTATTTGTTAAGGTAAAAGCGTGGACCAATCTTACTCCAAAAGAGTTTATCAATTCTATAAGAATGAAAAAAGCCACTGAACTACTAGAGCTTGGAGAACTAAGTGTTGCTGAAGTAGGCTATAAAGTTGGTTTTAAAGACCCTAAATATTTTTCAAAATGTTTTAAAAAATATTACCAAAAATCACCTTCAGAATATGCACAGACATTTTATTCATAAACCGTAATTTTAATAGGTATTTTCTTTTCTTTGTAGTTATGCCTGACCAACAACAAATATTACATACCCTTAAAGAATATTTTGGGTATGATTCCTTTAGACCATTACAGCAAGAAATCATTGATTCGATCTTTGATAGCAAAGATAATTTAGTAATTATGCCGACTGGCGGTGGTAAATCTATCTGTTACCAATTACCTGCTTTACTCCTACCTGGCATTACTTTAGTCATCTCACCATTAATAGCTTTGATGAAAGATCAAGTTGATGGATTAAAAGCTAATGGTATTTCTGCTGCTTTTGTAAACAGTAGTCAAACAGAGAATGAACAACAAGATATTTATCAAAAACTATTGGACAAAGAGATTAAACTTCTTTATCTAGCTCCAGAGAGCCTAAGTTTTCTGGATACCATTTTATCTCAAATAAAAATTAGTTTGATTGCTATTGATGAAGCTCACTGTATTTCAGCTTGGGGGCATGATTTCAGGCCTGCATATACACAACTAGGTTATCTTAAGGATAAATTTTCAGACACTCCGGTTATAGCATTAACCGCCACTGCAGACAAAGCTACCCGACAAGATATTTGTAATCAATTAAATATTCCGAATGCAACTCAGCATTTAGCATCTTTTGATCGAAAAAACCTTAGTCTTGAGGTAAGACCCGGAATTAAACGTGTGGAACAAATTCTTGCCTTTTTATCGGATAAACCTAATGATAGTGGTATTGTTTATTGCTTAAGCAGAAAAACCACAGAAATGCTTGCAGAAAAGTTACAAAATCAAGGTTTCCTGGCAGAAGCATACCATGCAGGTATAGATCACCAAAAAAGATCTGAAGTACAAGAAGGTTTCATCAATGATACTGTACAAATTGTTTGTGCTACCATTGCTTTTGGGATGGGAATTGACAAATCCAATGTTCGATGGGTAATCCATTATAATTTACCTAAAAATATCGAAGGATATTATCAAGAAATTGGACGTGCAGGAAGAGATGGATTACCTTCTTCTACGTTACTATTTCATAGCTACGCCGATGTTGTGCAATTACAGAAATTTGCAGATATGTCGGGTAATAAAGAAGTACAACTCGCTAAACTGGATCGTATGAAGCAATATGCTGATTCATTGAGTTGTAGACGTAAAATATTACTTAGCTATTTTGGAGAATTGATCACTGAGGATTGTGGTAATTGTGACGTATGCAAAAACCCTCCAAGTTTTATTGATGGTACTATCATTGCTCAAAAAGCATTGTCTTGCGTAGCCAGAGTTAAAGAAGAAGAACCGATTGGGACAATAATCGATGTATTACGAGGTGCACAAAACGCAACTGTTTATGATAAAGGATACCAAAGCATAAAAACATATGGAATTGCCAACGATATTTCCTGGCAAGACTGGCAACAATATATTATTCAGCTAATTAATCAAGGATATCTGGAAATTGCTTTTCACCTAAACAATAGATTAAAACTTACTGAACTTTCTAAAAAAGTATTGTTTGACAAAGAAACTGTAAGTCTAGCTAATCTTGCAGCGTTTGAAAAAGCAAAAGAAATTGCACAAGAACAAATAAAAAAGGCCAAACCAAATACTTTATTCGAAAAGTTAAGAGAACTTCGTTTACATTTAGCTCAGGAAGCTGGTATTCCTGCATATCAAATTTTTAGTGATGCTTCTCTTAAAGAGATGGAAAAGCAACGTCCGATGAGTGATGAAGAGTTTATACAAATCAGCGGAGTCGGAAGACAAAAGATGCAGAATTATGGATACCAATTTATTAAAACTATTATTGATTTTTCTGCAGAAAAACCAAAAAGAAAAAAAAGTGCCAATAAAGGAAACACTCTAAAAGAAACACTTGCACTTTATAAAACAGGATTATCTATTGAAGAGATTTCGGTAGAAAGAAAGTTAGCCGTATCTACAATCTTTTCTCATATTATGAAATTACATGCCGAGGGTGAAGATATAGACCTGATACAATTTGTAAACAAAGAAGATCTAGAATCAATAAAAAAGGCGAAAGACACTTTAGAAAAACCAGAGGGATTAAAACCATATTTTGAATATTTTGAAGAAGCTATAGATTACAACACTATTAAAATGTGCTTGACCATTTTGGAAAATGAATAAGCTAGAATACTAAGACCTCGATCTTAATAACTTTTATGCACTTCATCTATTAAGAACTTAAAAATTTACTTGTAAAAGTTAAGATTTGCATAAACATTGTTAAAATTTTATGATTTAAAGTATAAAATCATTTAGATTAGTAGCTGGCTATTTTGAACTTAAAGAAGAAATCCTAGTCTTACATTCTTCTGTGCATACAAAACTGATCAATATTTTTATTATGTATAGAAACATTTTGAAACTTTTCATCATCTTCGTGATGATGTGCTCTTGTAGTTCTCATAAAAACATGACTAACCTGATTGCGCCTCCTTTGGTGGATGGAAATTGTAATGAATATATAAAACTAGGTGCTAACTCCATATCAATTTCTGAGGATGTGAATTTGTATATTTTTCAGGATGATTATTATGTATGGATAAGTTATTGTTATCCTGAGGGAAGTTATGGTACGGTAGATCTAGAAATTGAAACTAATACTATATCCGATCCCTTGAATTTACACGTTTCTGCTCAAATGGGGGAATGGCCATTGAATAATAAGGACTTAAAACCCAAAAATCCTGAAAGCGACCTATGGTGGAAAACCAACGGTTGGACGGCAAATCCTGTTTGGATAAATGGAATGGATAAAACTGCTGACAGGCTTCGCTATAAGTTTAAAAATGGAGAAGCCAGAGAAATACAACTTAGTAAAAATCGATTCGGAAAAGGAGAATGGAAAATACGTATGAATGTACGAAGTATCCTCAATAAAGCCGGCGAATTTTACGATATAGAATTTCCTGAGAATGATGAAGCTTATTTGATTGAAGTAGATTAAGCAATCAATTTACCGTTGAGTTTAGTTTTACTAGCTTATGTGTTGTTATTCGCTTTAACTTCTTTAATATGAATAAGTGTGGACACAACCAAAAGTATAAATGCTAAACCAAAACCGATAATACCAATATTAATTCCTAATAAAGTTTTTTCGCTTCCATCTAAATATTTCATTGATCCACCATAAAAATCTTGTAATGTAAATGCAATTAAAAAACTACCTGTAATTATCATACTGAGTACTGAACTTATCGTTATTTTCCCTTTCTTCCAAACCAAAAAAAGACATAAGATCCCAATACATGAATTTGTGATAAGCTGCCATACTTCGTGAATTCGAACATGTGGTGTCCAGTCCGGGTTAAAAACATGAGTATTATTTATTTCTAAGTATGGTACTACAATAGCATAAAGAAATACACTAAATGTAATTATTAATTTATGTTTCATTTTACAGTTTTTTTCATTGTATGCAGCTTAGAAATATGATCCACAATAGTTTTTGAGTCATTATATATTGTTCCTAAAATCCCGCCTAGTTTATAATTATCAAACCCTATAAAATACAAACCTTCATACTCTCCTTCTCCAATTGGAGTATTGGGAATACTGTATTGGTCTAATAGCCCATCTGTATATTCTAAAAACTCTTCTACTTTTGCTTTATATCCCGTGGCCAGTATCACTGCATCAGTTTCTAATAGAGTTCTATCTTTTAACACAACCCCGTTTTCGAAGAAACAATCGATATCACTAACCACTTTAATCTTTCTTGATTTGATTTGCCTTACCGTACCCAAATCAATTACAGGAGTTTTTCCGGTCTGTTTTAAATGATCAATAGGATCATCTTTAGAAATGGTGATTCCATATTTAGATAAATCGCCTATTACCACTTTTCTAACTTGCTTACCAATCCATCTGCCTAACCCAAAAGGTAATTTTTCTAGTTTTTTAGCCGTCGTTTGTACCGGTCGACCGTTGATATCTCTAGGGACAATCAATAATGGGCTTCTCACAGAAACGGTAACATCAATATCCTGCTCACTGAGATCCAAAGCCAATTCTGCTCCTGTATTACCCATTCCTATAATTAACACTCTCTTTCCCATAAAGGGTAAAGTGTTTTTATACTTTCTACTATGAATAATATCGCCCTTATACCTATCTTGATTTTCCCAAGTTGGTATATATGGAACTCTATTGACCCCTGTAGCAACAATTACATTTTCTGCAATAAAAGATTTAGCATTGGTTAAAACTTCCCAATAATTATCTTTCTTTTTTATTTGCTTTACTGACGTTCCAAAATGAGGTTTTATATTAAAATGCTTTGCATAATTTTTATAGTATTCTGCCAATTTAGCTTTGGGAACATATCGAGGATAATCCTTAGGAAACTCCAAATGTGGTAAATGGGATAACTCTTTTACTGTATGCAATAATAAACGATCATAATGATTATGCCAACTCCAAGCTATTTTATCTGTTTGTTCAAGTATTTCAAAAGAAATATTCTTTTTTCGTAACCTGCCTGCTATTGATAATCCTGCCGGACCAGCTCCAATGATAAGATTCTGTATTAAATTCTCCATACTCATTCTGCGTGAGAGCTTCCAAAACGTCTTAATATATTAGCTTTGTTATTAACAGTAACTAAAGGGTCATTAATAGCTTTCCTAATTAATTCTTCAGAATCGACATCGTGATATGTCAATTGATACATTTCTTTTATAGATATTCCATCGTATGCCTCGTGTAATTCTAAAGTATCTCCTACCTTTACTACTCCAGGTTTTAATACTCTAAGATATACTCCGGGAAACATAGCACTTATAAATTCTTTTAAAATCGTTTGCGTTTCAAAACGTACTCCAAGTTTAAAACATGGTTGTCTTGGCTGAGAAACTTGAACCAAAGCCTTTCCTAAAAAATAGGTAGCCCCTATTTTAATTACACTTTCATCAAGACCTTCAATCGTTATATTTTCTCCAAACATTCCATAATTCCAGTCTAAGTCAGGATATCTTTCTTTCCAATAAGGATAATGATCTGCCGAATATAGATAGCAGGCTTTGTCAACTCCGCCATGAACTCTTCTGTCTACAACGTGATCCCCTTTTACATCTTCTTTTTCAAGATATATTGGTTCTTCTACCGGATATTTATAGATACCAGTCTTTACATCCTTACCTCGCCAGGATATGATTTTAGTCTCGCCAATATTTGTAGATATAACTTTCATACATATTATTTAAATTCAACAGAATTTAAGATCAGCCCTGAACCTGGAACTATATGTTCTAAAGTAATTTCCTCTGCTTCAGGATCCAATGTTTGTTTTATAAAGTTTAGATCAATTTTACCTTTACCTAAGTCGATTAAAGCTCCCATCATCAGTCTAATTTGATTTCTTTTAAATCCCTCTCCTTTTACCCGTAAAAGATAACTCTCTTCTGGAAAAAAATTGGCTGTGTAGGTATCATTTTTTTTGATTTCGCAATAAGTAATTTCACCTTCAAGGATTGTGTTTGCTGACGGACGATGACAGTAGGATCTAAAATTATGTTTTCCTTCAAAAAGTTTTGCCGCTTTCTGCATTGCAGCAATATCAAGTTTATCTAATATATTATACATAAAAGGCGCACAAAACGGATGAAACTTTTCTCCAAAAGAAAATAAATACAAATACTCTTTTATTTTGGGTGATTGGATGATATTAAAATGCTCATCTGTCTCCTCAATACTCAAAGCTCTAATATCTTGTGGAAGATTTTTATTAAATAAAGGATAAAACTCTTGCAGGTTCAATGACTGATGATCAACAAATAATTCTACATATGCTTCGTTAGCAGAAACTTTGGCATCTGTTCTACCAGCAGCTAATATTTTAAAATCATTATGATCCAAAACATAATTAATGGTTCTTTCTACCATGCGCTGGAGTGTATTCACCTTTGGCTGTTTTTGCCAGCCGTGATACCTAAAACCTAAATATTGCAATTGAATAAGATAATAGAAACGTTTTCTAAACATATAATATACTAGTATTAATTGTCGAATATAGATAAATTATGCATTTGGACGATAATTGACATTTTTTTAATCCAAAAAATATATAAAAACAGGGTTATAAATTCTTATATTTGAGTAAAGCTAATTAATAATTTAAAATCAACTTAGTTATGGTAAAAGCTAAATATCAAGACGTTCTTGATTTAGGACAAAAATTAAACATCCAAAACGGAGATGTATCTGAAGATAACGGTACTTTAAAAATAAAAGGAACGGCTCAGACTCAATACGAAAAAAATCAACTTTGGGATAAAATCAAAGAAATTGGTGGTGAGTCTCCTTCTGATATAGTTGCTGATATTGATGTAGCTGATACTTCTATATATCATAAGCATACTGTAAAAAGTGGTGAATCTCTAAGCAAGATAGCAAAGCATTATTATGGCGATCCCATGAAATACAAAGCGATATTTGAAGCTAATACAAATATTCTTAAAAACCCGGATATCATTCACCCAGATCAGGAACTTATTATTCCTAATATTTAGAAAGAAATATTTAATCTAATATAGTACTAAAAGCTGCAACTCTGTGGCTTTTTTTTATTCCATAATGTACCGGTAAAATAGTGCCAATTCCAATTTTTAACACAGAAAAAATTAACAACTTTTTAATAACACAAGCTAAATCCTTAACTAAATTAAATTATTAATAACACACCCTCCTTTTGATTAGCAAAAACGTATAATTATTAACACAATATAATTTTATTGTTAAATAATTCACAATTATATTAATAATCTTTTTACATTTGCCATCGCTAACTCAAATTATATGTTATTATGAAAACACGATTATCCTTATTCGTGGGCTTATTTGTAATAAGCTTTGGGTTCTCTCAAAAAACCTTTTGGACGGGAACCACTCAATTAAAAAGTCAAACAGTTCTAGAAACTAAAAAAGACTTACCAACCCAACATTTATTCACCCTCGATTTCGATGGTTTTACACAAGCTCTACAAGCTTCACCTAAAAGAGGGAAATCAATTAACTCTAGTGTAATTATGGCATTTCCTGGTGAAAATGGAGCATTAGAGAACTTCAGAATATTTGAAGCTCCGGTTCTACATCCTGATTTAGCTGCAAGGTATCCTGGAATTAAATCTTATGCAGGTCAAGGAATTGATAATCCTACTGCTATTATTAGATTCAGTATTTCACCTCTTGGATTGCAAAGTATGCGTTTAGGTGAAAATGGCGCAGTATTTATTGAACCACTTACAGATAATCAAAGTGGTACTTATACTGTGTATTCTAAAGCTGAAAAACTTCCATCCACTGGGAAATTTGAATGTTTAGTTGATGATTCTGCTTTTTCCAACAAGTCTGGATCAGTTGATATGAAAAATGCTGATGATAGCACTTTACGTACCTATCGAATTGCAGTTTCCACTACTGGAGAGTATACACAATTTCATGGGGGAACTAAAGCAGGAGCTTTGGCAGCAATTAATACCACTATGACCCGTGTTAATGGAATTTTTGAAAATGATTTTGCTGTAACTATGATAGTTATTGCTAATAATGATGATGTAATTTACACTAACTCTAGTACTGACCCATATTCTAATGGAGGCTTTAATAGTCAAGTTCAGAATACATTAACTAATGTTATTGGAGAGGCTAACTACGATATCGGTCATTTATTTGCTAGAGCAAGTGATAATGGAAATGCTGGATGTATTGGTTGTGTATGTGTAAATGGAAGTAAAGGAAGTGCATTTACTTCTAGAAGTACTCCTGTAGGTGATCCTTTTGATGTAGATTATGTAGCTCACGAAATTGGACATCAGTTTGGAGCTAACCATACATTCTCTTTCAGAAATGAAAGTACTAATGCTCATTTTGAGCCTGGAAGTGGAACTACAATTATGGGATATGCTGGTATTACCGGTGCTACTGATGTACAACAGAACAGTGATCCCTATTTTCACTTCTTTTCTATTCAGCAAGTTACTAATTATGTAAAGTCTACTAGCTGTCAAACAAATACAAATACTGGTAACGCAATCCCTACTGTTAGCGCAGGAGCTGATTATACTGTGCCAAAAGGAACTCCTTTTGTTCTTGAAGGACAGGCATCAGATGCTAACTCAGGTGATGCACTTACATATTGCTGGGAACAAAGAGATGAAAATAACGCTGCAACGACTTACCCAAGTGTGACTGCTACTTCTGGTGTGGCTTTTAGATCTTTTAACCCTTCAACATCTAATAAAAGATATTTCCCAAGATTATCAACTATTAAAACTGGTGCTACTTCTTGGCAATGGGAAGCTGTTCCTGATGTAACAAGAACACTAAACTTTAGATTGACTGTTAGGGATAATAAAGCTGGAGGTGCCGGAAACAATAGTGATGATATGAGAGTAAATGTAACTGCTAATGCTGGGCCATTTGTAGTAAACTCTCCAAACACTAATGTAAGCTGGTCTGCAAACTCTGTACAAACCGTAACATGGGATGTTGCAGGAACTACAGGAAATGGAATTAACGCCGCTAACGTAGATATTTACTTATCAACGGATGGTGGAGATACATATTCAATTGCTTTGGCTACAGGAGTACCAAATGATGGTTCTCATGATATAACTGTACCAAATGCACAGGGTAATCAGAACAGAATTATGGTAAAAGGATCAGGAAATGTATTCTTTGATATTTCTAATGCTAATTTCGAAATTTCTGGTGTTGTAACTCCAGATACTGAAGCCCCTTCTACTCCATCAAGCTTAGCTGCCTCTAACACGACTTCTAACGCTACTGATCTTTCTTGGAATGCTTCTACTGATAATGTAGGAGTAACTGGATACGATGTGTATAGAGGAAGTACAGTAGTTGCTACGGTAGCAGGAACATCTTATACTGCTACAGGATTGTCTCCTGAGACAGCATACTCTTTTAGAGTAAAAGCTAAAGATGGTGCAGGAAACGAATCAGGTTTTAGTAACACGGTAAACGTTACTACGATAGCTACGCCTCCAAACACGGGATGTACAGCAGGAATTTCTTCTTTTCCATATAGTGAAGGTTTTGAAAGTGGTTTAGGTAACTGGTCACAAGCTAACGGAGATGATATCAACTGGACAAGAGATTCTAATGGAACTCCTTCTCGTAATACAGGACCATCGAGTGCTACAGAAGGGTCTTTCTATATGTATATTGAAGCATCTGGTAATGGTACAGGGTATCCAAACAAAAGAGCAATTTTAAACTCTCCTTGTTTTGATTTATCTGCTGCATCTCAAGCAACATTTACTTTCCAATATCATATGTATGGTAGTAGTATGGGAACATTAACTTTAGAAGCTAGTAATGATAATGGAAACACATGGTCTTCAGTTTGGACTGAATCTGGTAATCAGGGTAATTCTTGGCTATCTGCAAGTGTTGATCTAACATCACTAACTGGTGCAGGAGTTCAACTTAGATTTAATGGTGTTACAAGTACTTCTTGGGCTGGTGATATGACTATTGATGATATCAAACTGACTACAGGAACTGTAGATCCTAACCCTACTTGTACTGATGTTAACTTATCTATAACTTTAGATAATTATCCAGAGGAAACAAGCTGGCAAATTACTAACAGTAGTAATCAAGTGGTTGCTTCAGGAGGAACTTATGGTTCACAACCTGATGGATCTACAATTACTGTCACTGAGTGTTTAGATGCTGGAACATACACATTTACTATTAGTGATTCTTACGGCGATGGTATATGTTGTACATATGGAAACGGATCTTATTCTTTAACAGCAGGAAGCACTACTCTAGCTTCAGGAGGATCATTTGGAGGTTCTGAATCTACTACATTTACAGTTGGCGGAACTTCTAGAGGTCCAGAAGTAGTTGATTTCAAAACAACTGAAACTTTGAAGATTTCCGTATATCCAACTCTTGTAGAAAATGTTCTTAATATATCTTCTTCAAAAACTGTTTCAAATTATATGGTTAGAGATATAACTGGTAGAACAGTTTCTTATGGAAAAGTGAATAATAATACTATTGATTTTTCTACGCTAGGAACTGGTTTATATATGGTAACAATAGATTTGAAAGGAAAATCTTTCACTACTAAAGTTGCAAAGAAATAACATTATTTAAATAAAAAAGGATGATTAGTCATCCTTTTTAGTATTATAAAAGCTGCACACTAATTTGTGCAGCTTTTCTTTTTTCCGTTTTATTTTTATAAATTTAATTTACATTTCATCTTTTTAAAGTGTAAAAAAATAAAAAAATCATTATTAATTTACGGTTTTACCGTATTTTTGTACGCCTTAAATTTAGAAACTCAACAGAATGCAAAAAGTCCTATTCCTACTACTTTTTTTAGTTACCTACTCTCAGTATGGTCAAACTCTATCCAAAACAAAACCGATCTATGAATACAAAGATCAGATTGTAATGAATAATGGCAAGAAATATATAACCGTAAACGAAGTTCCTTTTTACGAAGTTACTGATCAATCTATTGAACAGTACAAGCAAATTGATGATCATATCTTTAGGCTAAACAGAGTTTTAATACTCAGAGGCAAAAATGATTATAGAGAATTGATTGAATGGGTTAAGGATAAAATGAAATTCTATTTAATACGAGATTTGAATAAAGGAAATTTTAGTGAAGATCATATTACGACATTAGAAGGAGGAAACGACTAATTTTTTTCTATAGTCTTGTTAGCCAATTGCAATATTTGCTTAAACTGTTCATCTAATGTTAAGTTAGAATTATCTATTTGTATTGCATCTTCGGCTTTACGAAGTGGTGAATCTTTTCTAGTACTGTCTATATGATCACGATTCACAACGTTTTTTAGTACATCTTCATAAGAAACTTCTTCTCCCCTTTCCAATAATTCTTTATACCTGCGCTCTGCTCTATCTTTTGCAGTGGCGGTCATAAATAATTTTAGTTCTGCATCTGGAAATACAACAGTACCAATATCTCGTCCATCCATAACAATACCTTTATCTTTACCCATCTGTTGTTGTTGCTCCACTAACTTTTTTCGAACTTTGGATACTGCTGCTACTTTGCTAACATGCTTGGAAACTGATAGTGTTCTGATTTCTCTTTCTACATTTTCTCCATTAAGAAGAGTTTCTGCCAAACCAGTTTCAGGATTAACCTCGAATCTAATATTAATATCAATTAGTATATTTTCTAACCCCTCTTTATCAAAGTGATCTAGATCAATTAAGGATTTTCTCATTGCAAATAAAGCTACAGAGCGATACATCGCACCGGTATCCACATAAATATACCCTAAGCTTTTTGCAAGTTGCTTGGCAACGGTACTTTTTCCTGTAGAAGAATGACCGTCTATTGCTATAATTATTTTTTTATTGTTCACTATTGAAGATTGACATTAATACCAAAAGTACTTGAGGATGCGGCAGAATTATATCTCGCATAAGAATATGCAAATCTAAATTTTCCTAATTTTAATGATAAACCACCGCTTAATCCTGCAAATGAACGTTGATCTACAACCCTAAGCTCTTCTGATCTTCTAAAATTATATCCTAAACGAATATTAAAACCACTATCCGGAAAAAGCTCTACTCCCAAAACTATATGTCGTAGAGCATTATTAAAAAAACTAGGATCATCCGCCTCTACATTTCCCTCCAGATCTGTAATATCTCTGGCAGGATTACTAAATGCAATGTCCCAAGTCTGTAAATTTTCTAAAGTAAAATTCCATCGTATAGGAACTCCTTTCAATGTTTGTGCAAATCCTGCATCAATTGACAAAGGAAGGTCTTCTCTAGTACCGGCATATGTTGAAAACTGAGTTCCTAAATTACGAATAGCAAAACCAAAATCAAAAGTAGTCTCTGGATTATGATATATAATTCCCAAATCTAATGCTCCTCCTGTAGAAGTGTATTCTTCTAACTTAGAGGAAATAATCTTAGCATTGGCTCCGACATGAAATTTAGAATTAGGGATATTTTGAGCATACCCTATAGATACAGCTACTTCTCCAGCGCCAAAATCTCCGGTAGCATTTCCAAATTCATCAAAACCATCGAATTTACCATAATTAATATAGGTCACCCCTGCATGAAACATTCTTTGATTTTTGCCAAAAGCTTTAGCATATGCAACAGATCCATAATTAACATCAGCTATATAATTCACATAATTGACAGCTAATTGATTATTCATTTCGGTATTGATAGAAGCAGGATTTAGCATAGCAGAGGTAGGATCCATATTATAACCAGTAACATATTTACCACCTAACGCAGCTTGTCTTGGTGAAGAAACCAGATTCAAGAATTGGTAAGTATACCTTCCTCCTATTTGTGAATAGGTTAAAGAAGAAAAAGAAATCAATATCAAGAATATGAAAATACGAATCATTGGCAACAAAAATAAAAGAAACTATCTGGAAAACGATAGTTAAGTATAAAAATTTTATGCCCTTCAAAATGAATACAAAAATCTATTACCCATGATTGGAAACAATGGTTCAATTACACATTTATGCTCTATATCTCAATTTTTTAATCAAAATCACACAAAAACATAAATGACTGTAAAACAACAGTTTAAAATTATGATACAATAATAATACACTATTAGAGTTATTATCAACTGTACCCTACATTAATAATTGATACTAGTATTTTTTATTAATGAAAAACCAAATCTAACAATAAACACTAACTAACACACATCTCTATGGGCCTTTTCGATTTTTTAACCGAAAAAATTGCAATTGATCTCGGCACCTCTAATACTCTTATTACCCAAAACGGAAAAATAGCTGTTAACAACCCTTCAATAGTTGCTATTAATCATATTACTGGAAAAATAATAGCTGTGGGAAAAGAAGCGAGTATGATGCGAGGAAAAATTCATCATAATATTAAAACGCTCTACCCTTTTAGGGATGGAGTGATTGCAAATTTTGATGCCGCAGAAAAAATGCTTAAAACCTTTGTCAAAAAGACATCAACCTTTTCGACTTCTTACAATATGATCATTTCTATTCCTTGTGGAAGTACAGAAGTAGAAATGCGAGCAGTAAAAGAGTCTGCCAAACGTCTTAATGCAAAAAAAGTATTTTTAATCCACGAACCTGTTGCAGCCGCCATAGGTGGTGGTATTGATGTTATGGCACCTATAGGTAATATGGTTGTTGATATTGGTGGTGGAACAACCGAAATTGCTGTGATCTCTCTAGGAAGAATTATTAGTGGGCAATCTGTAAAAATTGCTGGAAATGTTTTTAATGATAATATCATTGCTTATATACGTGATGAATATAATCTTCATATAGGGGAATCTATGGCAGAAAAAATCAAAATACAGGTAGGATCTGCTACAAATACATTAGAATCAGCTCCTAGGGCTATGCAAGTCCAGGGAAGAGATTTACTAACAGGGAAACCTAAAGAAATCAATATTACACATAAGCAGATTGCTAAAAGCCTTGATAAGTCTTTATCACAGATCGAAAATAGTATTATTGAAACGTTATCTGAGATTCCGCCAGAAATATCAGCGGATATTTATAATTCAGGAATATACTTAACTGGTGGTGGGTCAATGTTAAGAGGATTAGATGATCGTTTATCCAAAGCAACAGAACTACCAGTTAGAACAGGTGATTATCCGTTGGAAACAGTGGTAAAAGGTAGTGAAATAGTTCTTAAAAACTTAAATCGCTATACCAATGTTCTAGTGCAGAAAACTCTAAATTAAATCTAGGTTATACATAAAAAAGAAAAGCCGATCTTGACGATCGGCTTTTTTATATTCTGAAAAAAGTTGCTTTTATAGCTTCTTTGCATTTTTAACTTTAGTCTTTGTAATTGCCAATTTCAGTACATCTTCCATATCTTTCACATAATGAAAAGTAAGACCTTTTAGATATTCTTCTTTGATCTCTTTGATATCTCTTCTGTTATCCTCACAAAGCAATATCTCTTTAATATGAGCTCTTTTGGCAGCAAGAATCTTTTCTTTAATACCTCCTACTGGTAACACTTTTCCTCTTAAAGTAATCTCTCCTGTCATTGCCAGGCTTTTCTTCACTTTTCGCTGAGTAAATAATGATACTAAAGAAGTTAACATTGTTATCCCGGCGCTAGGTCCGTCTTTTGGTGTTGCTCCTTCCGGTACATGGATATGTACATTATATTTATCGAAAATATCAGGGTTAATACCTAATTCATTAGCATTAGCTTTAATATACTCCATTGCTATAGTAGCAGATTCTTTCATCACCTTTCCTAAGTTTCCGGTAATTGTAAGTGTACCTTTTCCTTTAGAAAGAATAGATTCTATAAATAAGATATCTCCTCCTACACTAGTCCAAGCAAGACCGGTAACTACTCCTGCTACATCATTATTTTCATATTTATCACGTTCTAATTTTGGCGCCCCTAATACTTCTATAATATCTTCATTATTAACTTTGATATTATAATCTTCTTCCATTGCGATATTTTTAGCAGCATAACGAACCATTTTTGCTATTTGCTTTTCTAATCCACGAACCCCAGATTCTCTGGTATACCCCTCGATTATTTTTTCTAATTGTGCCTTGCCAATCTTTAAATGAGATTTGTCTAAACCGTGTTCTTCTAATTGTTTTGGTAATAAATGTTGTTTGGCAATCTCAATTTTTTCCTCAATAGTATATCCGGTAACATTAATAATCTCCATACGATCACGAAGTGCTGGTTGAATGGTACCCAAACTATTAGAGGTAGCTATAAACATTACCTTAGATAAATCAAACCCCATCTCAAGGAAGTTATCATGAAATTCTGAATTTTGCTCCGGATCTAACACTTCTAACAAAGCAGAAGAAGGATCTCCTTGATTACCCACTGATAACTTATCGATCTCATCCAAAACAAATACAGGATTACTAGTACCTGCCTTTTTTAAGCTTTGAATAATTCGACCTGGCATTGCGCCAATGTATGTCTTTCTATGACCTCTAATTTCAGCCTCATCTCGTAATCCACCTAAAGAAATTCTAACATATTCTCTTCCTAATGCTTCTGCTACAGACTTTCCTAAAGAAGTTTTACCTACTCCAGGAGGTCCATACAAACATAAGATTGGAGATTTCATATCATTACGAAGTTTCAGAACTGCCAAATACTCAATAATTCGACGTTTTACTTCATCAAGTCCATAATGATCTCTATCTAAAATTTTCTTCGCACGTTTTAAGTCAAATTTATCTGTACTATATTCATTCCAAGGTAAGTCTAAAAACAAATCCAGATAATTACGCTGAATAGAATATTCCGCTACCTGAGGATTCATCCGTTGCATCTTAGCAAGCTCTTTATCGAAATGCTTTTGAACTTTTTCATCCCACTTTTTGTCCTTACTTCTCACTCGCATTTCTTCAAGCTCGTCTTCATGAGAAACCCCTCCAAGTTCCTCTTGGATTGTTTTCATCTGCTGATGCAAAAAGTATTCTCTCTGCTGCTGACTCATATCATGCTGAACCTTACTCTGGATATCATTCTTAAGCTCTAACTTCTGAAATTCTACATTCATAAATTTCAAAGTAGCTAATGCCCTATCTTTTAACACATTAATCTCCAGCAATCTTTGTTTTTCTTCAACCGGAAGATTAAGGTTAGAAGATACGAAGTTGATTAAAAAAGAGTTGCTCTCAATATTTTTGATAGCAAATGAAGCTTCTGTAGGAATGTTAGGACTTTCTTTAATAATTTCCAGAGCTAAATCTTTAATAGAATCGATAATCGCACTGAATTCTTTATTTTCTTTTGCCGGTCTTGCTTCAGGAACATCAATTACTTTAGCCTTGATATAAGGATCTTCTTCTACAATACTATCAATTTTGAATCGCTTCTTACCTTGTAAAATAACGGTAGTATTACCATCAGGCATTTTTAATACTCTAAGGATACGTGCTACTACACCTACCTTATTGATATCTTTTAAAGAAGGGTTTTCTACATCTTCTTCTTTTTGTGATACAACTCCAATTGTTTTATTTCCATTATTTGCTTCATTAAGAAGCTTGATAGATTTATCCCTCCCCGCTGTAATAGGTATTACCACTCCTGGAAATAATACTGTATTTCTTAGTGGTAATATGGATAGTACATCAGGTAATTCCTCTTTATCTATTTCTTCTTCATCTTCAGGTGTCAGCAATGGTATTAATTCTGCATCTTCATCTATTCCCTGAAATGACAAGTTGTCAAGTGTTGTAAATTTGGTTTTCGCCATAAGTGTATATAAAAGTCATTTTGTCATAAGAACAAAACAACACGCTTTTAAAATTAGTCTAAACAAATTAAAAAACCTTATAAAACCCATTAAATCAAGGGATTTATAACGTATTCATTATATATATTTCAATTGTTATGCCATAAACTTTAAAAAAAATATTAAAAAACTGTAACAAAACATATCTATATATATCTTTAGGTAAAAGTAAATTGATTTTTTTGTCACTAACCCAACTAAATACAGAGCAGTTAATAGCGAGATGTCGTCATCAAGATCAAAATGCTCAACTGGAGATTTATAATCGTTATTATAAGGCAATGTATAATGCAGCATTAAGAATTTTAAAAAATTCTGCAGAAGCTGAAGACATCATGCAAGAATCATTTTTGACAGCTTTCACAAAGCTTTCAATGCTGGAAGATGATAGAATGTTTGGTGCTTGGTTAAAAAAGATTGTGGTCAATTCTAGCTTGACTGCTTCTCGCAAAAAAGATATTCATCGTGAAGTAGCATTGGAGTCTATAGAATACACTCTTAGTGATAACGAAGGAATTTCTAATGATGACATGGCTTCTATAAAAGTTAGTACAATATTAAGTACACTAAAACAATTAAAAGACAGCTATAGCACTGCATTATCATTATACCTTATAGAAGGTTATGATTATGAAGAAATATGTCAAATCATGAATATTTCATATTCCAATTGTCGTACGCTTATGTCGCGCGCTAAAGAAAGCTTACGAAAAAAATTACAACCGGTATGAAAAAGGATAAAATAGATGAGTTATTTGAACGTATGAGTGGTCAACTGGATATATATGAACCATCTGCTAATCATCAAACTCGATTTTTAGAAAAACTGCAACAGCAAAATAAAGTTGTACAGCTACACCCTAAGAAACGAAATTGGTATAAAGCATTGGCGATTGCAGCTTCTATCTCAATATTAATTGGATTAGCTACTAGTACTTTTATATTCAAACCTGAAGAAGAGGCTGATCTAGCCAGCGTATCACCTCAGATGCAGGAAACTCAAAGTTTTTTTACCGCAGCTATACAAGTACAACTCGAGGAGATTAATAAGATTTCTTCGACTGAAACCAAAAAACTAGTTTCAGACGCTATGATTCAATTAGAAAAACTAGAATCTGATTATGATACATTAAAAAAAGATCTTGTACATAGTGAAAGTGATAAAGCTGTAATTAGTGCTATGATCAAAAATTTTCAAAAACGTGCAAACTTATTAGAAGATGTACTCCAAAAAATGAACAATATAAACGATTTTAAATTATCAAAAAATGAAAACTCTTTACTATAAAATAATTATATTATTGCTGGTTCCTGCTATGGTTCTAGCAAATAATGGAGACCTCAAAGGAGGTAAGTATACCAAAGAAAAATCTCTAAAAAAGGAATTCTCGGTAAATAGCGATGCTTTACTAAAGATAAGTAATGATTATGGAAACTTGGATATTACCTCCTGGAATGAAAACAGAGTAGTAATGGAAATCCATATAAAAGTAAGCGGCAATGATGAAGAAAAGGTAATTAAAAAGCTAGAAAGTATCGATGTAGAATTCGATTCTTCAAAAAGTATGGTAAGCGCTAAAACGGTTTTTGATAAAGACAGTAAGTCGTGGTGGGACAAATTTACTAGTGGCTGGAACAATAATATGAGTTTAAAGATCAATTATACCGTAAAGGTTCCAATAACTAATAGCATAGATCTAAACAACGATTACGGAAGTATTACACTAGATAAGATTGAAGGAAATGCTAAAATAAATTGTGATTATGGCCAGATTATTCTTGGTGAACTTATGGCCAGTAACAATTATATTAATATTGATTATACCAATAATAGTACAATTAAGTACATGAAAAGTGGAAAAATCAATGCTGACTATTGCGATTTTGAACTTACAGAATCAGAAAATATAGATCTTAATGCGGATTATACGCAATCCAAAATAGGTTCTGTAAAAGATCTAAATTACAATTGTGATTATGGAGATATACGAGTAGAAAATGTAGGAAGTATGGTTGGTATTGGTGATTATGTTGGTATCAAGGTAGGTTCGGTATCTAACAAACTAGATGTCTCATCAGATTATGGATCTCTTAATGTAAAAAACCTAAAATCTTCCACCAGAAGTGTTAATATCAAAACAGATTATACTGGAGTAGACCTTATGTATGAAGGTGGTTTTAACTTTGATTTTAAAATAAAAACCTCTTATGGCGGTATCAAACTGGACCAAAACATTACAATCCAAAAAAAATATAAAAACAACTCTAATAAAGACTACGAAGGGTATAACGGGCAACCTAATAGTGGAAACACTATAAATATTAGTTCTAGCTATGGAGGTATAAAATTAATTCAAAACTAATACACATATCAATCATGAAAACAGCAACAATAATTTTAAGTATTGCATTATGCAGCATCACTTCATTACATGCGCAATGGTGGGGAAATTCAGAAAAAGTAAAAGGAAATGGTAATGTGGTTACCAAAAACAGAAGTACTTCTGACTATGACGAAATCAAAGTAAAAGGGAGTCTGGATGTATCTTTAATAGCAGGAAATGAAGGAAATATAAAAATTGAAGGAGAAAGCAACCTTATCGATTACATAGTTACAGAGGTAGAAGGCGAAGAACTAAAAATTTATGTAAAAAAAGGATACTACCTAAAGCCAACAAACGGAAAGGATCTAATTATCACGGTTCCTTTTAAAGACATTTCTAAAGTAATGTTATCAGGTTCAGGAGATATTTCTAGTAATGATGTGATCAAAGCCACAAATTTTAAAACAGGTGTTTCGGGATCAGGAGATGTAAAATTAGTTGTTGATACACAAAATACTATTGGTCAAGTATCAGGAAGTGGAGATTTAGTTTTAAGTGGCTCTTCTAACAGTTTTGAAACAAAAGTTTCGGGATCAGGTGATGTAATGGCTTTTGATCTAAAAGCTAAAGATGTGACCGCTGCGGTAGCAGGATCAGGAGATGTAGAGGTAACCGCCACTAATTCTATTAAAGCAAGAGTATCAGGGTCAGGAGATATTGATTACAAAGGTAATCCGCAAAAAGAAGATAAAAGCGTTAGCGGATCAGGTGACATTACAAGGAGATAAAATGACTCTAAACATATAAAACATCTAACTGTCTGGTGATTCTTAATTATCAGACAGTTTTTTTATGTATATTAACCAACAGTTAATTTTTAGATCACCCCCAATAACGTAGACATTGTTGTTTTTGACAAAAAAAGAAATTCCTTTCGAGGAGATTATCCCCAAAGGCTATGTAGATATACATTCACATCTACTGCCTGGTATAGATGATGGGGTAAAAACTGTATATCAATCTGCGTACATCATAGAACAATTTCAGAAACTTGGTTTTAAGAAAATTATTACTACACCTCATGTGATGCAGGAGGTTTGGCCTAATTCTTCTAATACTATAAAAAGCAAAGTATCCGATGTACAAGATGCACTTAAAATATTAGGGCTTTCTGACATCATCTTTAGTGCTAGTGCTGAATATATGATGGATGATTTATTCGAAAAACGTATTGCAGAAAAAGATATCATCACGTTACATAAAAACTACATTCTGGTAGAGATGTCTACATTTAGCGCTCCAATGAATCTTAATGAAATATTATTTGAAGTCAAAGTATCTGGGTATACTCCTATCCTAGCCCATCCTGAACGGTATTCTTTTTATCACAACGACTTTAAAAAATACGAAGAGTTAAAAGAATCCGGTTTTCTGTTCCAACTTAATCTGTTATCCCTATCAGGGTTCTACGGAGAAAAAGCCCAGCAAATTGGAATGAAATTAATAACGGAAGGTTATATAGATTTTACAGGGACTGATGTACATAATTATCACCAGTTAAAAGTATTAAAAGCTGGTTTTCTTCCTAAATATGCTCAAAAACTAAATCCTTTAATGGAAATGAATATGCAGTTTCTTTAATTTTTACTACCGTATCCATACCCATAACCATATCCGGCATTATCAGAAGCAGCATTAAGCAAAACGGCCATATTTGGCAATCGTTTATCTTTATAGAAATTCTCAGGAACCTGAAGAACTCTTCTATCAGTATAGTTTTCTCTCACAATATAAATACAAAGATCTGCTAGATGTCCAATTAAAAGTGTATCTGTCACCAAACTAACAGGAGCAGTATCCACAACAATAAAATCATAGTTACTCTCTAGATATTGGAACATATCTTTTACTCTTTCTTGCATCAACAATTCAGCAGGATTAGGAGGAATAGCTCCTGATGGTAGTATGTGTATTGGATCTTCTTCGGCTTGTTTATGAATAACATTTTTGGGTTCCAGATCAGGATTCATAATATAATTAGTGAATCCTTTAGTATCTTTTCCATTAGGAAGGTCTAAAAAATTATGAAATTTTGGATCTCTAAAATCTGTACCAACCAAAACCACCTTTTTTCCGGAAATAGCTAATGTTTTGGCTAAATTAGAAGATATTAAGGTCTTACCTTCTCCAGAAACAGTAGAGGTAACAAATATTACCTTTCCTGTGGTTTTATTAACTCCCGCCATCAAGAATCCAAGGTTTGTTCTAAGGATTCTAAATGCCTCTGCTACAGAAGATCTACTATTTTGTGAAACTACAATTTTGCTCTTTTTGGATTTTGTTTTAGGAATTGAACCTAAAATAGGCATCGATAAAGTTCTTTCCAGATCTTCTCTGGTATTGATTTTAGTATTAAATAAATCCAATAAATATATCGTCATAAATGGTAATGCAAATCCAAAAAAGATAGCTGCCAGATAAATCATTTTTTTATTTGGAGATACAGGAAAAGCTCCTAATGTTGAAGCCTTATCAATTACTCGCGCATTAGATAATGTAATGTGGCTAGTGATTTCAGCTTCTTCTCTTTTCTGTAATAAATATAAATATAATTGCTCTTTTATCCCTTGCTCTCTTCCTATAGCAGTTAATTCTTTTTGGCGCAACGGGGCAGTGTATAGTTTTCCGCTAAAATATCTGTCCTGAGTTCTTAGACTATTAAGGCTAATATTAATTGAGCTTTTTACGCTGTTCAGACTTCCTATTAAACTTTGGCGCAAAACATCAATCTGCTCGTCAATATTAACTACTACAGGGTTTTGCTCACTAGAAGATTTTAGTAATCTTTTTCGTTGACTAATAAGTCCATTATAACGTACAACGGTTGCATTTATAGAAGGATCATCAAAACCAAGAGTAGTTGGTAAAATGTTGTATTTACCATCCTGACTTAATACAAATCTTCTTGTAGATTCGATCTTTCGCAATTGAACTTCTAACCTACTAATTTCCTGAACATTTCTAGAATCAATATCAGCAACACGTTGTGTCTGAGCTGCTACATCATTAGTTAAACCAAATTTAGATTTATAACCTGCAGCTTCATCATCTACTTCTGACAAATCACCTGATATCAAATCCAAACGTTCATTGATAAAACCTGCCGTTCTGGCAGAAGTTTGTTTTTTATTCTCAATTGTAGATTTATTATACTCCTCGACAAGATTATTTATAATATCCTTAGCCTTTTCTTTTACAGGGTCATTTAATGACAATCTAACAATAGATGATCCTTTTCCTATGGTAGCTACAGATAATTTATTTCTATAATGCTGAGCAACATTTTTTACTGGACTAATTTTAATATTTACAATTTTCCCTGTATTAGCTTCGATATCTTCCACACTTGGTGTAATAACAACATCCCCAACACTAGTTGTGAAAGTTTTTCCGAAAGAATGATCGGATTGTTTGTTTCCTTCTTCATCAACTAAAGAAAAAGAAGTTCCCGAATTAATTAAGACACGAAAAACCTTAGACTTATTATGTACTACTGAATCAGGTGATAAAAAATTAATTTCCACCCAGGATTTAGGATAATTTTCGACTTCTAATATTCTACCTTTTGTAAAATACCGAACATTCAGCTTCAGGTTATTTACTACATTGGTTATTAATGTTCTAGATCGTATAATCTGGATTTCGTTTTCGATCTTATTATTAGATTCATTTAGCAAACCAAGATCTTTAAAAGCCGCCAGTTCTGACTCGCTTATACTTTCCTCCTGAGAGATTAGAATAGTACCTGAAACATTATACTCAGGAATAGTATATCTAATCTTTAAAAATGCCAATGTTCCAAAAACGGTGATACAAAGTGCAAACCAATACCATTTTTTAAGGTATTTGAGAACCATTTCTCTAATATCAAAACCAGATCCTGATTTTATAGTATTCAACGAGTTTTCCGGAGAAGAATTATCCAACATCATAGGGCTTTCTATCTTATCTCACTATTAAGGTTACAACTGATAATACAACCGTAATTATACTTAATACTAAGGCAACTGTATTTCTATTTCCTTCAGAACTTCTTACTTTGGCAGTATTGGGCTCCACATACAAGACATCATTCTGTGCAAGATAATAAGCGGGTGAATCAAATATTGATTTAGAAGTAAGGTCGACTCTGTGATAAGTATTTACACCTTCATTCTCTCTAATTACCATAATATTACCTCTTTTACCTGTTATTGTCAAATCTCCTGCTAAACCTATGGCTTCAATTATAGTTATTCTTTCGTTAGGTATAGTAAAAGAACCAGGCCTATTCACCTCACCAATTACGGTAATTTTAAAGTTTTTAAGTCTAACGTTTACGATAGGATCCTTAATATAGATTTCTAGCTTTTCTTTTATCAGTGCTTTTACTTGTACTCTTGTTAGGCCGGATACCTTTAATTTACCAAGAACCGGAAAATCAATATTTCCATCTTCATCAATCAGATATGTGGGTTCTCCTGCTCCATTTCCAGGAGCCGCACCGGTAGCTGTATCTCCGGCAATAGGCAATGAGGTGCCCTGAAGATTAAATGGCCTCGCCGCATCCATATCAGATGCTGAAACTAGTATACTTAATACATCATCCACCTTAAAAACAGGTGTAAATGAGTTTTTAGCTGGTATTTTCTCTAAATTGTTAGAATTCTGAAAATAAACAACGTCTGTAGGAGTTTTACACGAAAAAATAGATATTGAAATCAGTAAAACAAATAAAAATTTGTACGGCTGCATATGATATGCTTTTAAATATATTCTAAATATGCGACAAAAATATAATAATAATCAAGTTTGTCGCAACAATTTTATGGAAGATTAAACTAATACTCCCTCTGGTTTTTCTAGCTTCTCTTCATTCTTTTTATCAATACTCTCGAAGGTAGAGTTTTTAGAAATATATTCTGGTACAATTTCTTTAAGTTTTCCAACGATTTGATCATCATGATTAAACAAATTCATAATACACAAATCATCTATTTTATCCTTTACCAAAGGACAATCGGCATCATCAAACTTACTAATCATAATCTTTTTATGATATGTAGGTAATGTATTTTCTGTATCTGCCAGAAGCTCTTCGTATAATTTTTCTCCAGGTCTTAAACCAGTAATCTCTATGTTAATATCATTAGGGTAGTTAAGTCCGGATAGCCTAATCATTTTCTTAGCCAAGTCAAAGATCTTTACAGATTCACCCATATCAAAAATAAAAATCTCACCCCCATTACCCATAGTACCTGCTTCTATTACTAGTTGAGAAGCTTCAGGTATTGTCATAAAGAATCTTGTTACATCTTGATGAGTAACAGTTAATGGTCCTCCTTTTTCAATTTGTTTTTTAAATAAAGGAATTACAGAACCATTAGAGCCAAGTACATTTCCAAATCTAGTAGTAATAAATTTGGTCTTACTGGTCCTATGCAAACATTTAATATACATTTCTGCTACTCTTTTAGTAGCACCCATTACATTCGTAGGATTAACAGCTTTATCAGTAGAAACAAAAACAAATTTATCTACTTCATATGCAGAAGAAAGATCAGCCAATTTTCTAGTACCCAAAACGTTAATCTTAATAGCTTCACACGGATTATTTTCCATTAATGGTACATGCTTATAAGCAGCGGCATGAAATACCATGTTAGGTCTAAATTTTTCGAATATAGTTTCAATTCTCTGATGATCTCTTATATCAGCAACTATAGGTGTGAAGTTTTTTACTCCTTTACTTAAAAGTTCTTGTTGTAAATCATACAATGGTGATTCAGCCTGATCAACTAATACCAGATGCTTATAACTGTAATAAGATGCCTGGCGCACTATTTCACTACCAATTGAACCTGCAGCACCGGTAATTAAAATTACTTTATCATGGAGCTCTTTTTTAATATTTTGATTATCCATTGAAATTGGAGCTCTTTCTAATAAGTCCTCAATTTGAATCTGTTTAATTTGAGAAACTTTTAGCTTTCCATCAATCCAATCATTAACTGCAGGAATAATCTTTACCTGTACAGGTAATTTTAATAGATTATCAGAGATCTCAGATAATCTCTTTTTACTTATATGCGGTATTGATACTACAATCTCCTTGATATTATTCTTAACAACGAAATTGTGATTAACAGTACGAGAACTATATACTTTAATTCCGTTAATAGTTTTACCTACTTTCTGAGCATTATCATCTACAAAACCTACTACTGTTATAGATCTAGTAGAGTCATTGGAAATAGCAGCAAGTGTTATTAAACCAGAATCTCCTGCTCCATATATCAAGACTCTAGAGTTTTCACCTAGTTTAGACTTAATAAAATAGTAACAATACTTGAATACTAGACGACTAGTCGTTAGCGTAATTATATTCAATAAATAATGAACACAAATAATTGATACCGGTATGTTAAGAAGCTCCGGTATAATAGACAGCCTGCTTGAAACCATCAATGCACCGCTTAGCGATATCAGGACAGTAACTGCAAGAAATAGATTGTAAGCATCTCGCATACCCGTATGTCTAACCACGCCTTTATATGAACCAACCATTAGAAAGCTGGCAGCAGTTAACACAATCATTACCGGCATTTGGTAAATCATGTTATTAGTATCAAAATCTAGGGTAATTCCGAATCTAACTACATAAGCCAAAAAGAAATTAAACATAGTTATAGCAATGTCGATAGACAATACTAACCATTTTGATGCGTGCTTATGAGAATTATTTATTAAGAAATTCTTTATCATCTCAATATGTTTTTAATTACCGATACTACTCTATATAAATCTTCTTCTTCAAGATTAGACCCGCTGGGTAAGCAAAGTCCGCGATCAAATAAATCATCAGAAATTCCATTGAGGTAAGCATCACAATCTGCAAATACAGGTTGACGATGCATGGGTTTCCATAGTGGTCGTGATTCGATGTTTTCATCTGCCAGAGCTAATCGTATCCCTTCCCTTAATTCATAAGAACTAGTTTCGATACAAGAGAGCCATCTGTTAGAATAAAAACCATTTGGTTCTTCTAAGAATTTAATGTCTGAAGAGCCACTTAAATTCTTTTTATAAAATTCAAAATTATTTCTTCTATAGTTTACGTGTTTATCTAAAACTTCCATTTGCCCTCTACCTATGCCAGCAATAATATTGCTCATCCTGTAGTTATAACCAACCTCAGTATGTTGATAATGTGGTGCATTATCTCTAGCCTGAGTAGCCAAATAAATTGCTTTTTCCTTATGATACTCAGATTTAGAAACCAAAGCACCTCCTCCAGAAGTGGTAATGATTTTGTTACCATTGAATGAAAGAATAGCTAAATCGCCAAAAGTTCCACACTTTACTCCGTGATAAGAACTTCCGAAGGCTTCCGCACTATCTTCTAAAACAGGTATCTTATATTCTGAAGCCACTTTATGCACAGCTTCTACATCATATGGCATACCATATAGATGGACAGCAATAATAGCCTTAGGTTTATTTCCTTTAGCAATTCTGTCTTTTATTGCAATTTCTAATTGTTCTGGACAAATATTCCAGGTATTTCTTTCACTATCAATAAAGATTGGTTTAGCTCCTAAGTACACAATTGGATTTGCCGAAGCTGCAAATGTCATACTCTGACATAAGACTTCGTCTCCTTTAGATACACCAAGTAATTGTAATCCCAAGTGAAGTGAAGCTGTACCTGAACTTAGAGCAGCAACGTGTACGTCTCTTTCTAAATAGGTTTCAATATCTTTTTCGAAACCATTTACATTAGGACCTAAGGGTGCTACCCAATTAGTATCAAATGCTTCTTTAACAAAATTTTGCTCAGTTCCGCCCATATGCGGAGACGACAGCCAGATTCTTTTTGAATCAATTATATTCATAATTTCCCCATTAAAATGAACAATAATTATTAGTGACTAAAAAATCATGTATAAACACAACTCATTAATCCTACATCAACATTCTAAAAAATATAAGGAAGAAGGGGGGTAGAAACTTCCAATTTTTAAATCAAACTTTAATAACTTTTCCGATTGCTAAAATAGCTTAGTTAGGCCAATTAACAATTCAAAATGTTATTTTTTAGACAGAATACTTAAAAAGTGCGTTCAATGACTCACGAAAAGCATATAATTAATCAAAATTACGGAAATACCGTAAGAAAAATATTATAATAATCGTGTTAAAATCAATGGCCTTAAGAACTTTAAACGATGTTTTTACACTTTTTTAACTCGTATTAAGATTTTTTAACATCATTTAATCAGAAAATTCTTCATTTTCTTAAATATTAAACTTGAAATAAATATTCACACTATCTTTTTATAACACAGTACAATAATACCGTATTCATTAAATAATTTTACAAGTGTAAAACCTAAATATTAAAGGGTTATTTACCCTATTATTTGTTTATCATTTTTATGTAAAACTCTCTATTATAGGTAAAAGAAAAAATAACTCAATTAAAATTTGATTTATATAATTAAATACATAAAATTTACATCCTTCAAGAGTATTAGATTTTTAATATAAGCTTGTATAACTTTCCCCCAACTTTTATTTATAATTATAATGTAATAGATGTTATTCAATTCTATAGACTTTTTTATATTTCTTCCAATAGTTTTTGCACTATATTGGTTTCTTTTTTATAAAAAACTCAAAATCCAAAATGTATTTCTTCTATCAGCGAGTTATATTTTTTATGGCTTATGGGATTGGAGATTTCTGTTTCTAATATTAGCAAGTACTGTTGTCGACTTTTTTGTTGGGCAAGTTATTTATTCTCACAATTCCAATCGTAAAAGAAAATCTTGGTTATGGGTTAGTGTTTTGTTTAATGTCGGACTCCTAGGATTCTTTAAGTACTATAATTTTTTTGTTGATTCTTGGGTAGATTTTGTATCTATTTTAGGATACGAATTAAAAAGCACCTGGACACTGCAGATCATACTACCGGTAGGTATATCTTTTTATACATTCCAGACCATGTCTTATTCTTTGGATATCTATTATAAAAGACTTACCCCCACAAAAGATTTTATATCCTTTGCAACATTTGTAAGTTTTTTTCCGCAACTCGTAGCAGGACCAATAGAAAGAGCCTCTAACCTATTATCGCAGATCACTACTAAAAGAGCTTTTAATTATACACAGTGTACTGAAGGGTTAAAACTAATTTTATGGGGATTGTTTAAAAAAGTTGTTATTGCAGACTCGATTGCACCAATTGTTGATGATATATTTGCTAATTATGCTGATTACCCTGCATCTACATTGATTCTCGGAGTTTCTCTATTTAGTTTTCAGGTATATGGTGATTTCAGCGGTTATTCTGACATCGCTATCGGAACCGCCAAGCTTTTTGGTATAGAGTTAATGTCTAACTTTAAATTCCCGATCTTTTCAAGAAACGTAGCGGAATATTGGCAAAGATGGCATGTTTCATTATCGACCTGGTTTAGACATTATGTTTATATTCCTTTGGGTGGAAGCCGAGTGAGTAAATTAAAGTCAGTAAGAAATATTATTATTATTTTTCTGGTTAGTGGTTTCTGGCATGGAGCTAATTGGACTTTTATCGCCTGGGGAGCTTTTCATGCTCTTTTATATATTCCAGTTTTTCTGATGGGAAGAAATAGAATTTATATGGGTAATGTGGTTGCAGAAAATCGTTGGTTTCCTTCATTAATAGAAATTGGGCAAATTATACTTACATTTTCGTTAGTAACCTTCTCCAGAGTATTCTTTAGATCAGCATCTATTACTGATGCTTTTGGTTTTCTAAACCAAATCTGGACTAATTTTAGTTTTGAAACATATCATCATCCGCTGGGGTATCGAATGATAGATTATTTTATCCTGTTAATAATATTTGTGTTATATGAATTCAGAATCAGAAGAGACGAGCGCTCTCCATTCAAATTCAAATCCAAAATTGTACGATTTGTTGCCTATACTTTAGTAATTTTAGGAATGTTATTATTCTTTGATGATAATATTGATAGATCTTTTATCTATTTCCAATTCTAAATAATAATGAAGAAACTTATATTCAAAAGTGCATTATACTTTTTTCTAATATTAATTGGATTAGAAATATTAGTGCGTATATTTCATTTAGGGAAAGACACCCCTACTCGATTTTTGGATGAACACAAAGTAGAAAAATGGGTTCCTAATCAGAATGGTTTTTCTGTTACCGGAAACCGAAGGCAAAACTTTTCAGAATATAAGATTAATAACTCTGGCTACAACTCTTATCGAGAATTCAATCCTACAAATAATAAAGTTGAAATTGCACTAGTTGGAGATTCATTTATAGAAGGTTTTCATCAAAACTATTATAATTCAATAGGAAAAAAAGTAGAAAATGCCATACCAACAATCGAAGTTTATGAATATGGCTATGCGGGTTATGATTTTGCAGATCAATTACATTTAGTGCAATCCTACAAAAATCAGTTTAATCTTATAGATCATGTAATTTTAGGTATCAAATTCTCTAATGATCTAACCCGAGGAGAATATAAAGTAGTAACGGGTCGTTTGAACTTAGAATCACCTCTAAACCGTTTATTGAAAAAAAGTAAATTACTGGTGTATTGCAAAAGTATAGGAATCTTAGATCCTCCTCAAAAATTGATTTACAGGGTTAAAAGTATGCTTAGACCAGCACAAAAAGTTAAACAGCTAAGTGATGAAGAAGCTGAACGACTAAAAGAAGAAAAAGATAAGGTGTATTTAGCTAATTTCGAAAGTTTAGTTACTACCTACGGATATGACAAAAAGAGGTTTACACTATTACTAGATTCTAGAATAACGAGTCCTATGTTTTTATCTTATCTAAAAGAAAATGGTTTTAGCTATATCGATTTTTCGAATTCTTTCGAAAAGACCGACAGATCAACTACTTTAATTTATGATAGACATTGGAATAATCATGGAAGAGAATTAGTTGCAAAAGTAATCATCGATTATCTGAAACAAATTGATGTTACCAAATAACCCTTATTACCTTACTGAATCTATTCTAACGTAATTTTTTGCATTTTTGATTTACCAATAATCATAAAAGATTTTTGTTCCTCCGGAATCTGAAATACCTTGACATCAGAAACGTTTTCAATGGCAGAATATAAAAAATCAAAAACCATTTTTCTGAGAAAAGCGTATTTTTCATTGTTATAGTCTACTACCGGATATTCTTCACTAAACTGTACAGCTTCAATCTTAGAAACCGAATATTTAATTTCTTGATTTGGCTCGCTTTTCTTTCGCTTTGCTTTATAACTTTTATACCGTACATAAGCTATTTTAAAAATATATTCTTTCAGGCTAACTTTTAGATATTCAATGTTTCCTTTAATTCTGGAAACGAACGAAGCTTTTGGATAAATAATCTGATGTTCGAAATTATAAATATGATTACACCATTCACGTTTATAACTTAAGTCACCCATCCCCATTTCATACGATTTGTGATCATTAGCAATACACCACTCCAACTTTTTGTAGATTTCTACACTTCCTAAACTAAATTTTCCATAATCAATATCATATGAAGAAATAGCACTAAATAATCTATTGTCGAAATGATGACTTAGTGATACTACAATTGGATTATTACCATTCATGATCACAAACAAAGAGGCTCTCTTTTCATTAATCAAAGAAAAATACATTTCCTTATAATGATCCCATCGCAAAAGGCTTTGACTTACATCATTACGTTGTTCGAACCTTCTTATCAGCATTTGCTCTAAACTGTTCATGTAATGATCATACTCATCCTTTTGTATTTTGCCATAATACATTTTACAGGAAATATCAAAACAAGTTTCTAATCGATTAACTCTTCTTCTAATTCCTTTAGCGTTACTTCTAAAACGATGTTTTAGATAAGCATTTACATCAGAGAAACCATCCAAAAAAATAGCATAACCCTTAAAAAATTGGCTAACCTTTTTGGTAATAAATCGATCATCATTAAGAATTGGTTGTAAATAATCAGGAATAAAGAAAACAGAATAAAACTGATCAAGACTACTTTTTTTATGATCAAAATTTTTCAATATTTCATCACTATTAAACTCTTGAATCCCAGAGAATAGTTCTGGTATAGTACTTTTCTCAAAAACTTCAAAAAAATAATCTATATGCTGTTTTTTCATCTATTAATAGATCTATAATATGGAAAAAAATGATTATTCAAATCCTCTTTTGGGATATTAGCATACTCAGGATCTGATGATAGAGATAACTCATCATAAATTTTTTGATTAACTATCTTTCTACCAGTACAAAAAACAACATCTTCATCTTTCGGGAAAAGAGCTTTTTTACTTTTATACAAACCATCTCCATCTCTCATTCCACCACCTAACACATAGTGTTTTTTGTTATTAGCAATAGCCCATTCTATAATTTTAACTCTAAGAAAATCATTTGGTCTATGACTAAAATATTCTGCGTTAGTTCCTCCAAGAAATGCAAAAATCGTGTCTTTATAGCTAATTATAAGTTCTACAGAAATAGGTTTTTCTTCAACATAAGCAATAGCTATAGAAAAATTGTTGCTATTGGATAATATCAAGTTTTCAAAATATTCAATTGAGAAAAAATAAATACTATCCGCATTATTTCGCTTCATTGTATCTACATAGATATCATTAAAGATCTTGATGATATCTTTAGTTATTTCATTTTTATGATAGAACCTAAATTCTAAGTTATAATTTATAGCCTTTCTGAAATTATTTCTAACCTTAGAATTAAAAGCTGTCCATTGATCATCAAAATTTTCTAAAAAACGCCCTCTTACATTAGACAATGTATGGATTAAATTACCCGAATATCCTTTATAGTTCTGATTTAGACTAAAACGTATAAATTCTGCGACTACATTATTTTTCTTATACCATTGATCTATAAGTTCCCAAAAATGAATAACATCAAGTTCTGAGATGTTATCATTAAATAGCGGGCCATTATATCCATAAGGGCTTATGACATCAAAATATGAAGACTCCTTACCTTTTATCGTAATTGTTCTGAAAACCAAAGGCATTAAAACTATAGGTACATCTGATTTTTCTAAAACAAAATATTTTAGTTTATCAGAATTTTGTGCAAAATACTGTAAATGCTCTGCTGAGTAATATACATTATTACCCCATCCATTTTGAAGAAGTGCTTTGTATTCCAATACATCCGAACTGTCATCAAGGTTTTTAGTAAGTAGTCTGTAGTTTTGCTTCAAATTATTATAGGTATTAGTTAGATATCTATTTATTCGGGGGTTACTTTAGTTTACTTTTTTATAAAAATATTCATTTAGTTTCTGAGACAACACTTGGGATAACCATATTATTCTACCACAATGTTCTAAATGCCATACAGCTTTGCCTTCAAAAATATTACCTGCTAATAATGGCCCCATTATATGCAAATTCTCAACTGTTTCTAACGCATCATTTACTTCGAGACCAATTTTAGAATCATTTGGTTTGCAATATCCTTTATCAATCATATTTTTCAACAATGATGGAACATCTTTCTTAGTTAAATTTGTGCTTCCGATACAGTTAACTATAATATGTACAGGTTCTTTATACATTTTATTTTCTCCAGATGCTGTATCTAAATATTCTAATTTATATTCTCCATTATCATTTTCAATGATATTGCTAAATCTACCGGCAATATGATCAAAACGACCTTCATCTTTTAAATCATCAATGGTTTTAGAATAATGAAACCCTGCACATCGCTGCCTTCTACCAATATCATTACCATAAATGCAAGCAAATTTCTTTAGTTCTTCCTCATTAAGTTTACCCAGCAACCCTCCAAATGCTTTTGACACAACCTCTACAGTGGATGCTGCACCAAGATGAATCTCATCTGCATGATCTAAATCTTTATATGCTGCATCTGCTATGATTTTTGCGGTTAGATCATTCTCTTCAGCTAAAGCTTGTAAATTAAAAGGAACAAAGCTCTTTTTTCTCTCTCTATCAACTACTGCATCAGGCAATAATCCTTGGGTAGAGAGAAACATAAACTTGTTAATCCGAGATTTGATGTTCTCAAGGTCGTTCAATTTATACATGATCTCCAAACCACTGGCATTAGCTCCAACGACTAGCACATTAAGTTTTTTGTCAGATAATCTTTCTGAAAACTTATCGATCTTATATAAAGTTTCTTTTAATTCGGGTTTATATGGATCGTTAGCAAAAAGTAGATGATCTTCTTCTATTAGATCTTCTTTTTTCCAAAGATGATTAACCGGAAGAGAACCTATAGACACTACAACTTTCTCAGAAAGAATGATTTCCCCATTTTCAAGAGACAACAAATATTTGTTATCCTGCTTATCCACATCTACTACCTCTCCGTTAATATAAGTAACTTCTACAGATTGCCTGAAATCCGCTAGTCTATTTTTAACTTTCTGATCAATATAGCTGCCAAAAAAACGTCTGGGGATAAACAAATCCTCCCAATCATTATTTTTTATTTTTTCTGCATGTTTTGAGATCCATTCTGTAGATAGGGCTCCTCCATCTTTTTTTAGCTCCTCTAGTAACCATTCTTTATTATCATTAAGCCAAATGATAAATTTACTTAATTCCGGCTCCGGCAAAAAATTCTTTAATGAAGTGATCAAATGTACAGAAAACCCTGATCTGGAGCCATAAGGTATCCCTGTATGAAACTCATTATACTTATCTATAATATTAATACGAATCTTATTGTTGTCAGCGCCATCTTCAATACTATCTAAAAGATGTAAAATCGTAAATGACGATGAAATTCCCGAACCAATAAAAGTGATGTTAGATATATTTGTGTTATTCTCAGACTGCATGTACTATGGTTGTTTGGTTTTAATTACTCTCGCTGGATTACCGACTACGGTAGTATACTCCGGAACATCTTTTATTATTACTGTTCCTGCTCCAATTAACGTATCTCTTCCAATTTCCTTAACTCCTGTCATAGCGGTAACCCCCATTCCTACATATGCATTTTCCCTAACATTTATTAAAGCTCCAATATTTACTCCAGAAGACATAAAAACTCCGTCTTCTAACGTTACATGATGTGCAATAGTACTATCCATATTGATCATAATATAATTACCAATATTGGTATGTGGCATTACTATATTACCTGCCAGCATATATACCGCCTCACCTATAGTAACATCAGGTGCTATTGATACTGTATGATGCAAAAAACTAGGAATTCCGTACCCTTCTTTTTTTAAAGTTGATAGATATTCTACTCTTACTGCATTTACTCCTATTGGACAATACACGTCCTGAATTTTAGATTTAAATTCGTCTAAAAATAAATCCTCGTATTTGCCTAGCACAGGAATACCTATTACCTCCTGTCCTTCTAGATCTGGGTTATCATCTATAAAGCCGATGATATTAATTCCAGCCTCCTTTAGGTAAGAAGCATATACTTGCCCCTGTGTTCCTGCCCCAATGATTACTGAGTTTTTCACTTGTTTGTAGTTAAGTTTTTAGTGGTTTAATTTCTTATGGTTAATTATTGCCCGTAAAAGTAGGCATATTCACGTTTTTTCCGCTATTAATATCTTCTTTAAAAAATACTTTTTTAATGGTTAATAACAAAATTTTTATATCTGTTTTCAGACTTATATGCTCTGTATACCAAACATCTAGTTTAAATTTTTGATCCCAGGAAATAGCATTTCTTCCATTTATCTGTGCCCAACCAGTAATACCAGGCCTGACATCATGTCTTTTTTTCTGGAAATCATTGTACAAAGGTAAATACTTTACTAAAAGTGGCCTCGGGCCAATTAGACTCATATCTCCTTTTAAAACATTAAATAATTGTGGAATTTCATCTAAAGAGTACTTTCTTATAAATGCTCCTGTTTTAGTTATTCTTTGCTCAAAGGGTAACAACTCTCCATTTTCATCCTTATTATCATTCATACTTTTGAACTTGATAATTTTGAATATACTTTCATTCTTGCCGGGGCGAGGTTGTAGGAAAAAAGCCTTACCTTTATTAGCTATGCTTAATAATACTATTAAGACTAAAATAATTGGTGATAATAACAAAATCCCCACGAAGGAAGCTGTAAAATCAAATAAACGTTTTATGTATGGGTTATACATATATTATTTTTTAAAAAATCTAAATTCAATCATTTAATTTATTTTAAACTATCACAAAAAGGTTTTAAGATTTAGATATATATTTTTCACCTTTCTTAATAGTCCTTATTTCTTTACCCGGAACTCCATAAACTAGCTTAAAATCATCAACATCATTCAATATCAGTGAACCAGCACCTATAATACTATGTTTGCCAATGGTAATACCCTGAATGATATTAGCTCCGAGGGATATTGCCGAGCAAAAATTAATTTTCACATTTCCTCCTACAGTTACACCAGGAGCAATACTAGAAAAATCACTTAGCGTTCCATCATGTCCAAAACTGGAATTAGTATTCAGGATACATCCTTCTCCAATTTCTGCCAATGTATTTATTTTTACTGAAGCCAATACTACTGTTCCTTTTCCAATTTTAGCACTAGGGCTTATAATAGCCGATGGATGTATCACAGTTATAAATTCAAAATCAGGTGCTATTTCTTTGATCTTAGCTTGCATCAAACATCTTGTCCAATTATCCCCAATTGCAACAACTCCTTTACGAACATCTTTTTTTACCAAATCCTTTATTAGATCTTCAGTGCCTAGGATTTCATATCCTAGGATTTTCTGACCTTTAGGTTTAAATGAATCAACAAGTCCATAAATCTGGTATTCTGCACCTATTTCTATACTTTCAATAATTACCTTGGCATGACCCGAGGCTCCGATAATGATAATTTTATCCATTCTTTCTGATATTCTGTACATTGATTGACAGATAAAGAAATGAATACATTAATCAGTATACTATGATAAAAATCATTCGCAAAATTACAATTCTAACTATCTAATCCTATTGTCCTAATTCAGAAGTTATAGTTTTAATCAAATCTCCTACATTGTTCATGTTCATTAAATCCATCAACTTGAATTTAATATTAAATGTCTTTTCTACTTCTGTAATAATCATCATATGCGTAACAGACTCCCATCCGTCCACATCATCAGCTGTAGTTTCGTCCGTAAGCTGAAAATTATTATGTTCTAAAACCGATACAAATGCTTCAGTTACTTTAGATAGTATTTCTTCTTTATTCATTTTGGTTGTTTAGTTAATATCAAAATATGTTTTTAATTCTTTTCTATTGATCTTACCATTAATACTATGTGGAAACTCTTTTACAAATCTCACGTGCATTGGGATCATATAATCCGGCATTTTAGATTTCATATGCTCAAAGATTTCTGAAGTATCAAACTCATCAGACTCGATAGCCAAGCCTAACTCAGCGTTACCAAGATTATTGGTTATATCCAAAGCTACCATATTGACTTTCTTTTCTGATTTAGCTTTGGCATGAAACTCTATTTCTGCTAATTCTACTCGATAGCCCCGTATCTTTACCTGAAAATCTGCTCTTCCAACATATAAATAATCTCCTTCTTCATCTTTTAGACAAAGATCTCCGGTTTTATAATACCTTATACTTTTGCTTTCTTCTACTCGAGTAAAAAAACTCTGAGCGTTTTTTTCAGGATTTCTCCAGTATCCCGGTGTAATCTGTGCTCCTCCTAAACATAATTCGCCTGTTACACCAACCGGAACCTCCTTGTTATTTTCATCTACTACAAGATATGATGTTCCCGCCTGTGGAGTACCAATGGCGATAATGCCATTATGATTTTTGGTATCTGTCTCTTTATGATATGGATAAAAACCACTGTATACAGTAAATTCAGTAGGTCCGTAATAATTAAAGATTTTACAATTCGGTAAACAATCACTCCACTCCTTTGCAATATCACTATGCAACGCTCCTCCTCCAAAACTACAATATCTTACATCCGGAGCATTTATTTCTGGGAAATACGGTCGTAAATAGTTTATAATTGATGGCACCATTGTAAGCACCGTAAGCTTTTGTTCTTTGATTAACTTAAAAATATAGAAATACTTAATCGCTCCTTTCGGAATTGTATAAATACAAGAACCCGCCAACAACGGAAATAAATAGGTTACTACAGAAAAGTCAAATGTAAGTTCAAACATTTGCAAGCATCTATCTGAAGGTACTAAATTAAAATCAGGTTCTTCATCAATAGCATAGATTAGTCCTTCTACATTATCAAATGTAATTGGGACACCTTTTGGCAACCCAGTAGTTCCTGAAGTAAATAAAATATAAGCTAATTGATCTCCAGAAAATTCCTTAGGCTTTAAATTGATCTCTGCTTCAGGCAAAGACTTGGATGCTATAACTATGTGATCTTTATAAATAGATGTTTCTGAAGAATCAATTACATATTTGGTTTCTGTTAACTCAAAAACTTTTGTATTACGTTCTATAGGAGCTATAGGATTAACCGGCACATATGCTTTTCCTTCTAACCAAAGTGCTATAATACTGGCATATGTCTGAATATCGTCATTTGTTACCAAACCGATTAATTTTTCGGAATCATCAATAGTATTGACGATTGCTGACCTTATTTTAGAAATTTCTATAGCAAAATCTGCATAGGTATAAAAAACTCCATTGATACACAATACATTATGATCAGCGTGTTTTTCTATGGATTCTTGTAGTCTTTTTACAAATTTCATTCTTTGATTAGTTGAATAGTTTTTTAGTAAAAATGGCCATCTCTATTTAGCATCTCCAAACTATCAAAATCTAATATAGTTTCGTTATGCGCTAGTCCTTTTTTCTCTACTTTATGTGTAAAGATTGTTTTATATCTCTTCGTAATATTATCCGATAGCTTAGTATCATCAGTAAATATAAACTTGGTACCCACTTTAGCAAAATTCTCCATTAAGGCATCCACACAAAGATCATAATCATTCTGATCCTTTACTAGAAAGTATTTTACATTCAATTCATTAAAATTAATAATATAAGATATAAATCCGATAATTTTATTTTCTTTAATAACATTCAGATTATGGATATGAATATTATTACTTATTCCTGTTTGTAAAGCTTTATAAGGGTGTTTCGTTGCGATTGGAGTTTGTGTATATTGACTATTATCAATCTGCCAGTTTACATATTCTTTGGTTTTATGAATCAAGTCATTTTTACATAAGGGTTCAATAAAATCCCAGGTTTCATTATCGATTTGATTAATATAATCGTACGAAAGTTCTTTTGTGTTTTTCTTAAATCTAGCAATATTCATCCATCTTACCATTGAATATACAACTGCATCTATTCTATCTAAAATAAATTTGAACGACTTCAAAAACTTAAATCTACCAATTAGCATAGAAGAGTCTAAACTAAAAAATATAGTGTGCCGTAATCTGGAAGCAACTACCTTAAAAGGTTGTTTTTCATAAAATGTAGTAACATTTTCTGCATATGATTTAATTAATACCTGTTTGGCAGAAAGATTAACCGCTTCATTATAAATATAAGTACTTAAGACCGTATTTTTATAACTTTTATGAACCCACCAGGATATCATCCAATATACTTTCTTTGGCATATTATCTTTAGCGTTAGCGAAGTCTGGAAACATAAAAATGAAAGAAATCATCTTATCGTCTTCAAAACCTAAAACGCCACAATAATCATCATCCTGTATTCTAGTGTTAGAAACTAACCACAATGCCTTACCTTTTGGCATAGGTGATAATTCATCTTTCCAATAAGTATTATTCTCAATAGCTTCGCTTAACATCTTCTTTGTTAAGCCAATTACTTGTAGATTTTTGCCCATTTATTACTACACAAACTAATTATTACCGTTAAAATATTCAGAAGTTTGGTCTTCTGAAAGATTAACATCATCCTTTTTCACAACTTTTTTAAGAGTTAAACCAATTATTTTTAGGTCTAACAAAAAATTATAATTTTCTACATACCAAACATCATATTCGAACTTCTTTTTCCAGCTAATAGAATTTCTACCATTAACCTGAGCCCAACCGGTTATTCCCGGTCTTACATTATGACGTTTTTTTTGGGTGTTATTATAAATGGGGAGGTATTCTATGATCAATGGTCTTGGTCCAATCAATGACATTTCACCTTTGAGAACATTAATCAATTGGGGAATTTCATCTAAAGATGTTTTTCTTATAATATTTCCAATTTTTGTAAATCTTTCGTTATCTGGTAACAAGTTTCCATGCTCGTCTTTTTTATCGTTCATGGTCTTGAATTTTACAATACTAAAAATCTTTTCATTCTTACCTGGCCGTCTTTGAATAAAGAAAGGTTTTCCTACATTAGCAATTGCCAGAAAAACAATCAGAAATAGTAATAGTGGCGAAACTAAAATCAACACCACAAATGAAACCACAATATCTAAGCTCCTCTTGATAAAAAATTTATACACAACTCGTAAAATTACTAATTATGAGTTTATCATTTGGTTAACCATAACCCTTCGTTTTCCGGACGCAAGTAACGGAATTTCATCCACATATTCTACAGTAATTATAGCATCTTCGCCCAAATACACTTTAAATTCGTTAAGCAGCTCATCTTCCTTATAAAATTCCCGTTCAGAATTTAGTTTTACCAGATATTTTCCCTGTGATTCTTGAATAAGTTGGCATTGTCTTAACTCTGGATACTTATTAACCAATAACACTATATTTATATTGACCACCTCCCCTTTAGTATTATAGATCTGATCAATTTTTCTACCTCTTACTTCCAGCAACACTGCTTTGGAATCAACAACTCCTTTGATTCCTATATCACCTGTATCATATCTAATCATTGGCATGCTATAATTAAATAAATCTGTAATTACTATTCTTCCCGGTTTACCATCTTCTACCTGGTTATCAGAATCCACTTCTAAAATCTCCACCACATAACTAGCATCGTTGATGATAAAATATTTTTTATTACCCAAAGGTTGCTGAGCAATAATACCATTTTCTACATTAGAATATCTAGAAACTACTTCGGTATTAAAATATTTATATATACTCTCCTTTGTATAGGTATTAAGACTTTCGGAAATTGCAATAACAGATTTTAGGTTATTAGGTATAGTAGAAGATTCTTTTTGATCTAAATAGGTACAAATATCTTCGTAAGCAGAGGCATACCCTAGCCAGCTATTAGAATACTTGCTACTAGAAAGATCTTGAATTATACTTTCAATTTTACCTTTGGCTTTTAACTCAAAAACATCCACAGGAACTATATTCTGAAGTAAACGAGTTATCTTTCCTTTTTGCTCAAAAGCATTCCAAAGTCTAAAAAAAGTTAATCTATACCCTATCCGAAATCCTGCTTTCTCTGAAAAATATATAGTATCAACCATATTTCTAATTCGTTTACCACCATTTTGGTATATTTTAAATGGTGTGCCGGTGGAGCCACTAGTGCTGACAGTAAACTTAGGTAACTCAATAAAATCTTTTGATTGAAAACCATCAAAATGACTTCTAATAACATTCTTATTAATTACAGGAAAATCCTCTAAAGAATTGTATTCGGAATATTGCTTATAAAATTCTGTAGAATTTATAGCATGTTCTAAGATATTTTGAAGATGTTGCTTTTTGCTATGAATTGATTCAGGAGAATTAGGATTCTCAATTATAGATTTAATATTATTATAGTGACTCCTTTTCTTTCCTCCCTTCAATAGATCTATACACCAAAATGCTTTATTTCGTATTAACTCTGTTAGTCTCATAATTGTTCAACATTAAGCTTCCTGCATTATCTCTTTAAACATAGGATGTTTTAGATAACCTCCATAAGCAATATCAGGTGTTACAAAAGAATTATTATCATTTCCTTCTATAATTAACGGCCCATCCTTACTTATAGCAATATCCCAACCAATTATACGGTCAGGAATTAAGGATACTGCTTTTCTAATCAATTCACAAGATTCTGTAAAGTATGGTATTTTATAACCTTCAAAAACTATTCCTGTATCCGGGTGAGCGTCTAAACGTTCTCCTCCGTATTTCATAAGTTGATGGCTACATCCTATTAGAGTTCCTTTTTCCATATTTACGGAAAGATAGAATCCTCCTGCACTGCCATTATCAATAAAACTTCCGCCTTGTCCAAACCTCATAAATGCCGATAAGATATGTATATTTTTATTTTTATCTATATAGGTATCAAAACGTATGGTATTAATACTATCCGCATAAATTGTATTTATAAGATCATGCTGCTTTACAACTTCTTGAAAGATATAATCACCGGTTAGAATACTATCGCCATATGAATCGATATCACTCTTTAGTGTTTGATGAGTAATAAGATAACATCCCGTACCTCCCATCTCGGCAATAGCTTTTATAAAAACCTCTGTGCTATTGTTTATCGTAAAAAGATCATTGAAGTATTTGTAAAGTTCATTTTTATCAGAAATTGAATAATTTTTATTCTTTAAGAAAAAGTTATTTCCAAGATTATAACCTATCATAGACGGAACCGGCATATTATTCTTTTCCATAAATAATGCAAAAGCCAGTTTGTTTCTTAATAAGGAGCTATATTGATAATGATGTAAATTCTTAGAAAGAGTAATTTTATCCACTTCAGCACTACTTAAATAATCTTTATAGTTTCTAACATCTTTGCGGTATAGAAACTTTCCAAAATAAAAATATGGAAGTTCTTTTTTAACTATCCAAAACATTATTGCTTCCCAAAGTATGATAAGGAGCCCTTTTCGTTCTTTATCCTTCAGAAGAACTAAAAGTCTTTTTCTTAATAAAACTAGTTTCTGCTTCATAGTATAAGGGGGTAAAAACAGAATTTTATATATTTTTAATTAAGCAGTGATTTATATTCTTTCAATATTTGCTCCCAAACATATACTCTTTCATATCTAGTGGTAATAGATTCTCTGGCATTATTGGAAATATCGTTTCTTAGTTTATCATCTGCAACTAACTTTTTCACACTAATATATAGAGCTTCAGCATCTTCCACCGGGATGATCAAACCATTATTACCTTCGGTTATAATTTCATTACAGCCATTAATATCTGTAACAACACTGGCCAGCCCCATAGCTGCAGACTGCATTACTACATTAGGAAACCCTTCTCTATAGCTCGGAAAGGCTAAAATATCTGATATAGCAAAATAAGGTCGAACATCATTCTGCCAACCTACAAATATAATACTAGGATTTGTATTTATTTCATCTTCAGTCTCAGGTAATAAAGGATCCAGATCTTTTTCATAAGTCCCCACTAATAAAAGTTTACAATCCGTATGTTCTTTACTTAATCGCTTAAAGGCAAGAATTAATTCATTAATTCCTTTGTCTTTTACCAATCGACCTACAAAAACAATAACCTTGTCATTAGGAGTTATCTCTAATTCATTACGAAGCTTTAGATTATCCTCCTCTGAATATAATGCAGGATCAAAAAATGATGTGTCTATACCATTAGAGCTACCATTTGCAAGAACCTTGAGTTTACTTGGTTTTGTGTATTTATTTTGAATTATGATATCATTCAGCCCAAATGAATTTGGATAAATCATGGTAGCACAGCCATAGGTTAGTTTTTCTACCGCATCTAATAATTTTCTTTTAGACCCTTTAGCTACAAGTAAAGGTAAACCAGCAATGGTATGCAAACGATGTGGCACTCCGGCTAATTTTGCTGCCATCATAGAAAGTGTTCCAGCTTTAGGTGTATGACTATGAACAATATCCGGTTTTTCTTTTTTAAAAAGTTTATAAAGTTTATAAACTGCCTTTAAATCTTGTACCGGAGTAATTTTTCGGGTCATTTCTATTGGAATAACTTCAATCCCTTCTTTTTTTCCTACTTCTTCAAGACGTCCTTCTCCAGTACTAGAAACTCCTATAACTTGATAATGTTGAGACATAAACTTCAACTGCCCTTGTAGTAATCCTCCTAATGATCTAGGTACTGTTGTAACTCTAATGATTTTACCCATGCTTAAGCTATAATAAAAGATGTGTGTTTTCTTTCTTTTTTTCCGAGTACAAATATATATATAACATCCTCTTTTAATGTTTTATTCATGTTTTTCTTACACATAATACTTTTTAATTATCTATTTTTAGACATTCTTTTAAAGAAAAACGAATCATAAGAATAAAAATCGTTAAACAGAATATGAATTTTTATGGTAATCCCGTAATTCACTAACAACTAAAGCATAAAACTTTACAATTAACATATATTTAACATAATTTTATCGATGTAATACACAATAATATCGATGAAATTCAGTTTATTTGTAACCAAATATAAAAACAACGTATGGCATAACACTACTTCAGACTAAATTTTATAACCAAATTTTTAGAAAGCCATGAAGAGGATACCCTATTATCTAGTTGTTTTTTTAACCTTATTTTTTGTTTCTTGTAGTAATGAGAGTATTGAAGAAATCATTAACGAAGAAATTGTTGACCCAAATCCAGAACCAGACCCTGATCCAGACCAATCTACAGATCCATGTGATTTTGACTTAAGCGGTTTAGCAGCTAATAGTACAGTTGTTATGGATTGTGTATTAGACTTAGAAGGAAAAACTATTGATTTACCAGCAAATGTAAATTTTGACTACCAAGGAGGTGCCATAATTAATGGTACGCTAAAATTCTCAGGGGGTTATATCGCTGGTCCTCTATTAAATTCTGAATTAGGAATTCAGGGTGATGCTAGATTAAAAGAAACTACTTTTAAGTTTATCCCTGCAAAATGGAAAAATATTGTACAAGGCCAAACTAGTTCTGCAATTGCTTTAGAAAACACTGCAAACTTAGAAGAATTAATGTTCTTCACTAAAGAACTAGGTGCTACAACTTTTGAAATTGATCAATTTGATGCATATTTTGAAACTACAAAAGTAACCAGTACTACTACAAATCAAAACTTCTACGCTTCGTTGGAAGCCGTGAATATCCCTTCGGATTTTACTCTTCAAATGTCCAATAATACATATTTACGTCAGTTTCCAGCAGTAGCAGGAATTGAGAATGGTACTATTCTAGCTGTACGTGATGTAAGTAATGTGAAAGTAATTGGTGGAAATTTAGTTGGAGATAGAAATGAGCGTCCTTATTCTGCAAATGATGTTGGTTTAGAAGGAACTCACCTATTCCATGTACATTCAGGAAGAAACATCACTATAGATGGCGTTAATTTCATTGAGGGGTCAAAAGGAGCTATTGCCATATATTCATTTGGTTTTTCTTTTAACCCTGATTACAAACCAACTACAGGTGTAGATATTATTAATTGTACTTTTAAGGATATTAGAAGAATGGGGATAGCCCTCACAGATGGTCGTAATATCTTGATAGAAGGCAATACTTTTACTAATGTAGGTCAATCGATGCCAGGTTCTGACGGTGGTGAAGTGGGTTATGCAATTAATGTTGAAGCATATAGAACTAGAGATGCTCAAGGCAATCTTAGAGAAAATGAAAGAGCTTTTGATATTGATATTAGAAAAAATACAGAGACTAATAGCCGAGTTGGATTCGTATCTGTACATATAGGCCAGACAGTAACAGTAGAAGATAATGATGTAGGAACACGTGTAGTATTTTCTCTTACTAATGGAACAAAAATCTTACGAAACAGATTTAAAGCAAGTAGCAGTAATGAAGATTTTGCAATTTTTGCCGCAGGTTCAGGTGAGACAGTATATAACAACGAGGTTGGATATAATGAAATCAGTGGCTATGGTTTAGGAATTGCAGCTAAAACTAAAGATGTAGAAGTACATCATAATACTATTACTAATAGTGATATAGGAATACAGGTGAATAACACTATTGACTCACAATTCCACGATAACACTATCAATGTATCTAACAACGGTATTAGCGCTACAAGTACTTATGCAAATAATGTAGCATTTGTTAATAACCAAATTACTGCAGGAGGATTTCATGCTAAGTTTTCTTTACTAAATAAAAATGCTGGTCAAGAAAACTACAGAGTTACATTAGAAGGTAACAAGTTTTTAAATAATAAAAGAGTAAACTTCTTTAATACTAATGGTGTAATCTTTAAAAACAACGAAGTTAATGGTGGACTAGAGATCGGAGATGCAACTTCTAATATAGAAATCTCTGCGACTAATAAAATTACACCTTCTAATAGCGATGGTATTCGTATCTATGGTTCTCATACTGCAATTTCTATTGCTAATAATATTATTGCAGAACCAACTGGAGAAGCTAGATTTCAATGTATTAATAATGATTCTAATACTCCGGGAGCTATTACTTTAGCAAACAATACTTGTAATTAGGATATTTGATTTTCAATATAAATTTGATAGAAAGCCAGAACAAATGTTCTGGCTTTTTACTTTATAATAAGATTTTTTTCCAAAATCTTATCTGCTAATAGTTTTGTAAATAACTTAGCTCCATCATCATTAAGATGCGAAGGGTCGTGAAATAATTCTCCTTTATTCAAAAATTGTGTATCGTTAAATAAATCAATAAATGGAACGTTTTCTTTTCCTGCAATCTCCTTAATCAAGCTAAAAGATTTATTTTCTGAATAATTAACCTTATTGTAAGTTGGTGATGTCGCAAATACCAAATTAATATTGTTTTCTTTGGCATTATTGATAAATGTTTTTAAAGCATTTACAAAGTCTTTTTCTATAACTTCTATATACTCTTTAACTTCCTGCTGATCGTGTTTTTTGGTATTAGAGTTTACTTTACCATATAGTGGTCTATACCCTTTATAATCCACCTGTGGCGATACATAATATCGTAGTGCATGAATGATAGTAGAGTTGGTCTGATAAGACTTAAAAAAAAGTTTAAAATCTATAAGATTTGATTTCAAACCAAGAATCGGCCTAAGTGCTTCGCTATGATCGTCATAATATGGATGTAAATCACTTAATCGATCATAAGCTATATCTGATAAATATAGAAAGCTATCGTCTATATTTAAGATCATTAGATCTGGCTTTTTTCTTTTAATAATCATTTCCTGAAGTGCTGTATGAAAAAGTAATTGTTGCCCCTCTGCACCAGCATTATAGCAAGTTTTATTAAGTTCTTTTTCAAAAACCTCTGGCACATAATGTCGGTGAGCATGAGAGCTTCCAAAAATTAGAACTTCAGCATTACTTTTTTCAACGGCGTAAGTAGCCCTTGCATACTTTCCAGTTTTTTGGCTAAAGAATATTTTTTGAGAAACACTCCCCAACACAAAATCTGCAACCAAAATAATGATCACAAATTTTATGATTTTAAGAAATGATACTCTGTATTCTTTAATATTCATAACCTAAAATTGAAAATATATAAACTGACTTTTCCCAAATACTCCAAAATACAGAATCATAAAGATCACTGCTGCATACCCTCCCAATCTTAAAATTTCTATCCTACTTCTTGAAACTGAAAATAGATTATCAAAATATTCTTTTTTGGTTTCTACAAGAAAGAGAATGGTTATTGCCAAAACTGCATAAATTGATGCAGCTATATCATCTCCACTTCCAATATATAATCTTCCGGGAGAAGTAATAATAGTTTTTACAATATATAACGCTTGTTCTATACTATTAGCTCTAAAAAATATCCAGGCAAAATTGATTAATATAAATGTGATTAAGACATTAAATATTCCTTTCCTATCTTTTTTAAAAAGCAATACTTCCGCAATTAAATATATTCCGTTCAAAGCTCCCCAGAATACAAAAGTCCAGTTAGCACCATGCCATAAACCACTTATTAAAAATGTAATGAATAAATTAAATAACCATCTAGGCTTAACAACTCTATTTCCCCCAAGTGGGATATATAGATAATCTCTAAACCAAGTTGATAAAGATATATGCCATCTTGTCCAGAACTCACTCACCGAAGCTGAAAAATAAGGTCTTCTGAAATTGGTCATCAAATCAAAACCAAAAAGCTTAGCTGTGCCAATAGCAATTAAAGAATATCCTGCAAAATCTCCATAAATCTGAAAAGCAAATAATATAGTAGCGGCTATAAAACTTAACCCTTCGTGGTTTTCGACATTGTTATATACAGCATTTACATAAATAGCAGCTCGATCGGCTACAACAAGCTTTAAAAAGAAACCCCATATCATTAACTTAGCACCATATGAAAATGTTTTATAGCTAAAGCTTCTTTTTTGCAAAAATTGTGGTAATAGGTTGGTAGCCCTTTCTATTGGACCGGCTACTAATTGTGGAAAAAAGGAAACAAAAGCAGCAAATGCAATGAAATCTCTTGTAGGCTTTAGCTTTTCTCTATAAATGTCAATCGAATATGACATAGTCTGGAATGTATAAAAAGAAATTCCAACAGGTAAAATAACTTGTAGGGTCCAGGTGCTTTCTGATTGATATCCGAAAGAAGATAACATATCTATCCAGGAATCAATAAAAAAATTATAGTACTTAAAAAAACCAAGTAATCCCAGGTTAAATACCATACTTAACCAAAGCCATCTCTTTCGATGTTCTTTATTTGTTGACTCGTATATCCTGAAACCAACAAAATAATCCATTACTGTACTCAACGCTATTAAGGATAGAAACCGCCAATCCCACCAACCATAAAATACATAGCTGGCAATCAATAATAGGATGTTTTGTAATTTAATATGTTTATAAACGATAAACCAGTACAACAATAGTACAATGGGTAGGAATGCAAAAAATTCAAACGAGTTAAATAACATATTGTCTTGAATTTTTTATTATAATTCTATCTCAAAATTACGTTTTACAGCATCAAATTTACCATTAGGACCTAGAGGAATATCATTCACCGTATTTATCTGGTATTCTACATTTTGACCTAACCTATCTTGCAGATTGTGTAACAAAAGTTCTTGCATAGCAGCATTATACTCTTCATTTGCAATCAAATTCACTACAATTTCTTTTGGGCTTTCTTGTATGATTTGACTCTTAATAATACCCTTCAATCCTTTATATGCGGTATCCATTCTACCTACATATCCTTTTTCTTCGGTCCAAAGGATATCATCTTCTCTACCAGTTAATTTTTCAATAATTGGCATAGAACATCTACAATTGCAAGTTTTTCCTTCTTCAGCAAGTAATACGGTATCTCCAATACTATATCTTATTAAAGGAGTTTTTAGATTTGTAAAGCTGGTCACCACTAACTGGGCTACATCTCCCGGGTTAGCCGTTTCTCCTTTAGTATTAATAAATTCAAAAACTCCCGAATCTAAATTTAAATGTAAATTACCTTGTACACATTCTGTAATAAAAGGACTTCCTTCACTTGATGCATATTGATTAAACACCTGACAACCAAAAGCCTTCTCAATTTCTAATCGTTGATAATCATATAATGTCTCAGCAGTCACAGCAATTGCCTTTGGAGTAAAATCAAGTGTTATATTGTTTTCATTAATAAATCGGCTAATGATATAAATTGCGGATGGATAACCATCTAATAACTTAGGTTTAAAACGATTAAGTTTTTTGATATAATGAGGTAGATTATTTTCTGTCAAGTGATAAGTTGACATAAGTAATTGACGCTCAAAATAGTTGTATACCCAAAAACGAGCTTTTTTGGCATCCGGACGAACGATTAATCGACCAGAAAAACGAACTTGTCGTACCTTTTTGGTATTTAACCCTATCGCCTTATGAAACCTTCTCCATAAAGCAAAAGAACGGTGTATTGATTCTGAATCTAGATAATTAATAGTTGGTGCTCCAGAGGTTCCACTTGTATACCCTACTCCATCCGTGTTTCGTTGTTTATTTACAATTTGATCCGGATGTGATTTTCGTTCTGCCTTCTGAAGAATAGACATTTTGGCCAAGGCAGCATAAGGATCCAAAGAAATATCATCAGATGTTATGCCTAATTCCTTCATAATTTTACTATACCAATCTGAATATTCATATGCCTCAGAAAGGAGTTGAGTTAACTTCTCCTTTTGATACAGAAGAATCACATCAATATCTGCATCCCATAAATCAATATACTCTTTTAGATATTTATCAAACTCTTTGGTATATCGTTGTTTAGTATTTTGATATGCCTTTACATTTAATAATAAAAATTTAAACGGATAAGGCAGGCTATTGTATATTTTCTCTTGTAACTTCCCCATAATTACACTGAAGTTTGTTCTCTATAAAACTCTTCTATCATTTTTGTATTGGATACAATATCGTAGTTTCCTTTGACTATTTTATGCGTATTATCACCCTTTTTTGAAGCGTCTATCTCTTGTATTTTTTTTGCCCAAAGTTCTGCAGGTTGTTCTATCGAAAGAAACTCAATATCATCAGTTAGGTGAACTTCACTAGTTATAGTATCTGAAGCCAGGATTTTAACACCAGCTGCTTGAGCTTCGATTAAGGTTACCGGAAGTCCTTCATAAAAAGAAGGAAAAACAAACATGTCAAACATCTGAAACAATTCAGGAATATCTGCCCGAACTCCCAAGAAATGTACTTTATCCTCGATACCTAATGTTTTTACCTCATTCTCCATATTTTTCCGTAATGGACCATCACCCACCATAACTAAAGCACAATCTTGTTTTTCTCTTAGCAAAGCTGCAAAAATTTGTATCAAAAAAGAGTGGTTCTTTTGACTTGCAAAACGACCAACGTGCCCAATAATTAACTGGTCCTTAAGCTCAAATCTATCCTTATATACTTCGGATACAGATTCATTATATTTAAATTTCCTTGTATCAATTGCATTATTCATCATTGTAAAAGAGGCTTTCTCTCCAAACAACCAGTTTCCTGCTTTTTCACCGCAAGAAAAAAGATGGCTTGCATCTTTCTTGACTTTCTTTTTTAATTGAAGTTTAATCAACTTCTTAAAAGTTTCTTTAACACTTTCCTTTTGAGAGAAAAGAGATGAAATACCAACATCATCAATAGCTATATGTGCATGAGCTATACGACAAGGAATATTAAATTCTTTAGCAATTTTTAATGGAAAACAACTAAATGTATTTAGATGAGAATGTACAATAGCATATTCATTATGTTTCTTAAAAAAAGCTCTTAGCTCACCATAATATTTACCAGGAAATAAAGGATTAATCGGATCCATTCTATAGATCTTACCTCCCAGGTTCTCTATTTCATCATCAAAAGCTGCTTTTTCTTTTCTATGCACCAAAAAGTCAAACTGAATTTTATCCCGATCAATCTGTCTGTAATAATTCATGATCATGGATTCTGCTCCTCCTCGATTCATTATCGTAAAAACTTGTAAAACTCGTATCGCGCCCATTAAAATTCACCTTTAGTTTTAAATCTGATGTATAAATTCAATAATATCCCAAACGGAATTGCCAAAAATGTTATAAACTTTCGCGGAGACTCTTTTAAAAAGGAGCCATTCTTGGTAAACATAGCGCTGGACACATAGTGAATAGCGTTTTTGAATCTGTCCTTAAAATTTTTAGCCAATTTCATTCTGCTTTTTCTTGAAAACGCAAATCCCTTTGGATGTCTTCTATATTGTTTAAGAATATTAAGACTTGATCCATCAGGCATATATTCTACATCACACAATACTTCATTAAGGGGTAATAATTTATAATCCTGATCAATAAGTTGATATAGATATCCAAGTGGCACAAACCGCTCTCCTTCAAAAATTGGGTATGCAGGATACTTTTTTACTACTTCTGTTCTATACACTAATTTCTTATCCCCTAAAACTTTATGTACATTATATAAATCATATAAAGTAGTCTCTTTTATGCTTTCGGGTATAGTAGTTCCTATTATTTTACCATCAGGATCTGCATCTAATCCAACTATTCCTGCAAACTCAGGTTTATCTTTAATATGCTCCCACGCATCCAATATCTTCTGAATTGCATTTTCTCCCATATTATCATCACTATCAATACATACATTAAGAGTCGTCTCCGTTAGTCTGTATGCTGCATTATGACCACCATGCATTCCTTGGTTTTCCTGATAATGATATACAATATCAATTTTACCATCTTTAATCCAAGAAGCTACTAATTCTTCTGTATTGTCAGTAGAACCATCATCGATGATCAGCCATACAAAATCCTGATTAGGTTGCTTTACCAAGCTTTCGTAACACTTATGCAAGCAATATGCTCGATTATATGTTGGTGTAAATACTGTTATGGTTTTCATAGTTAGTTAATAGTTAATGTTATCCCCAATATAAATAGTACATAGCATAAGTGAATGAAAAATAAATAAGCATCACTTTACCTATCATAAAATGTTGATTTTTAAAAAATTGTTGCTTTAGAAACGGATAAATGATAACAATTGCCATCATAAACCAAGACAAATATGCAAACCTGTTAGAAAAATTTGCCCGGATCACTAATACCCAAAATCCATTGCAAATCAAATATGTATTTAACAATTGAAAATAGAATTTATCTTCAAATTTTCTCTTAAACACAAAATACCAGCCTGCAAACACTGCAAAGGCACTATGGAACAAAAAATCCCATCGAAACCCTGTACTGGCAAAAGTACCGGCATCTGCTTGAGATGTTAGATATCCGGTTAGTCTGTCATCACCAAAACCTAGACTAGCAAATAATGAGATGAATACACTCCCCAGTACTAATGAAATAGGTATACAGGCCAACCACCCCTTAAAAAATACTTTAGGATTATTATAAAAAAAGGTGATAATGAATGCAAAAATTGGAAGGAATAAGGTTTTATGAAACAGCGTTGCCCATAAAAAGAATAGCCCCATTATAATCTTATTTCTATGAAAGCTTAATCCCCAAAGAAATAAAGATGTTGCAGCACCATTACGCATTCCATTCACTCCATAGGTCCAAAAAGAAAAGGATACCACAAACATAACAAAAGCATAGTACCAATATTTTCCAAAAAACTCTTTTGAAATTTTATACATCGGAAAAATGTATATAAAAGCACAAATTGTAAAAAAGATATGATATGGAACCAGGGTAGCCAGTGTTTTCATAAAAAAGTGCCACCCATAATCATTCACTTCAGGTATTTCACCACCATATCGATAATGGTCAAATGTAACTATGTAGTTTACTGTATCTCCAAAGATCCCACTAATTGGTCTTTGTCCTATATACAGAATTAAAAACGTAAGTAATAGATAACCCGAGAAATTTATAAATACAACATTCTTCGTTTCTTCCATTTTTAGAACTACCGTATGCAACAAAGTAAAAAGTACCAAAAACAGGCACAGATTAATGTACAATGGATAATAAAATTCTAATGGAACAAACGTATTCATGGTATCAATTATCTTTTAAGGTTTGATATATTGATTCACAAAGGGTTCTTGTAAACTCCTTCCCCGAAAACTTATTTAGGTGATGACCATCATAGGTTTCATAAGACTTGTTATGTTTATTAAAGTCAAAATAAGGTATTTGATTCTTATCAGCTACTGAACTTACTATCCTATCAAATTCTGGAAAATACTTTTCTTCATAATTTAAGAAATCTTTATCGATAGGCATTCTGACCAAATATACATGACCATATTTATCTAATTCTGTGATCAGATCACTTAAGCTTTGAATTCTTACTTCAGAAAACTTGGATATCACAGCATCTTTGAGAAATAAATCAATCTGGTTCTTCTTCCAATCTTCAAAAACCTTTTTACTTGTCGGTAAATTAGTTTCTTCTAACCATCCATTTTTATGAACTGTAGATTTCTTTCTAAACATTGCTCTAAAGTGAAAGAAAGAAAGATTCTTGATCAAATACTCATAATTAGGATTCATACTCACATATTTCATATTATGAGGAGGTTGACCTACTTCTCTATACTCTCCACCAGCATTATTATATCCTTCATGCTCTGTTAACATTTCAGGAGTAACAGAAATGATAAAAATTCCGTTACTAACAGATGTATCTAATTTCTTTAGAATACTTTCATTATATAATGGGCCAATAATAGCCTGAGCAATTGTAAAACTATAATTCAGTATGGGTACATCAACTCCTTTTCCTTCAAAATATTCATCAATTACTGCTGGTTGTATTCCCTGGAAACTTCTGGAGTCTCCAATAATTAGTGAATTAGCTTTGGGAGTAGTAAACTTTTCATAAAAATAATCAATGTTACCACCATAATTCATTAATATAAAAGAGACTATCCCCAAACAAATGGTGAAGAAAAGTCCCAGTTTTATAAATAATTTCTTCATTGTGATCTAAAATTGAAAATAAATAAATGTTTCTGCACTTCTTCCGAAGAATATCAATAGTAAAAAGATGAAAATATATGAACTCCATCTTAGCAAAACATGATAGTTACTAATCTCAAAATCGTGTTTCTTCTCTCGATTGATCCATTCTATAATGATAAAAAAAGCAGTTAATATCAATGTTGTTAACGTTGCTGTACCTGTTAACACAGAAGGAAAATCAATAATGCTAGACGAAAATATCTTTATAAGATAAGCAAATGCTTCGGTAACACTAGGTGCTCTAAAGAATACATCTGTAAGCATAATAAGAAAAAACAATAGCCCTATTTTAATAATTTCCTTTATAGAGGGAAACCACTTTCCTTTGGCTACAATCTCTGAAGTATTCATTTTACCCGAATATACTAATGGGATAAAATAAATACCGTGTAAAAGTCCATACACTACAAAAGTCCAATTTGCACCATGCCAAAACCCAACAAGTACAAATGTCGCCACAATAGCAATCATTAAACCTCGCTTCTGATGTCTTCTTAAAGTAAATGACAATGGTGTAAATACATAATCCATCATCCAAGTAGTTAGGGATATATGCCATTTTCTCCAAAAATCTGCAATATTGGTGGAGAAAAACGGAGTAGAAAAATTACGCATTAGCTGTATTCCAAATAGTTTAGAAACTCCTATCGCCATATTAGAATACCCTGAAAAATCCGCATATAGTTGGATTGCATAAAAGAATGTTCCTAATAATAATGTACTACCTGATTGGTCTTCATAAGTATTAAAGATAGGGTTAGCAATAGCAGCGCAATTTTCTGCAATTACCACTTTGGCAAATAATCCCCATAAAATCTGTCGTAAGCCATCTACAAAAACCTCATAGGTGAGCGTTCTCTTTATTTGAGTTTGAGGTATAAAACTAGCTGCTCTTTCTATTGGTCCTGAAAGTATCTTAGGAAAAAAAGTAACAAATACAGAAAACTCTAAAATATCTTTACTAGGTTCTATCTCTTCATTATACACATCAATAAGATATCCCAAAGTCTGAAACGTAAAGAAGCTAATTCCTAACGGTAATAATATCTGTAGTGTACTATAACTCAGATCTGCACCAAATATATTTAGTAAGTCAAAGAAACCTTCGTAGAAGAAATTGAAATACTTAAAATATAATAATAGCCCAACATTAAAGACTAAACCTATGTATAGAAAAATATTGCGCTTTCTGTCATCATCTTCTGATTGGTAAATTTTTAATCCTAGGTAATAATTGATACCAGTACTGGCAATTAGCAATGCCAGGAATCTCCAGTCTGCCCAAGCATAAAAAAACAAACTTGCTACTAATAACAATATGTTTTGATATACACCAGATTTCCTAAAAACTAACCAATACAGCAATAGTACCGGAATAATAAAACCTACAAAATCAAAAGAATTAAAAACCACGCCTTACAGATTAAGCTTTAGTTTGAATTAAAGAAACCAAAGACCCCATATTTTTTAACTTATTCAGTTCTCTAAGTTTAAAACGAATACCAAATTCTTCTTCTATCTTGGTGATAATCATCATATGTGATAAAGAATCCCAGCCATCTACATCTTTAGCCGTAAGCTCATCGTGAATTTCAAAATTGTTATGCTCTAATATCGAAGCTAAAACTTCACCTACTCTTTCTTTAATAGTATCTATTTCCATACTCTTCTTCAATTTTAACTAAACATTGCCGTTAACTTATTTCTATCTATTTTTCCGTTGGTATTCAACGGAAAACTCTGTATAAACTTCATCTGTGTCGGTATCATATACGCGGGAAGCTTTGTTTTCATATAGTCCACAAGTTCTTGTGTATTAAAATCTTCTGACTCTATCACCACTCCTATTTCAGTATTATGAATACTATTGGTAAAAGCAATAGCAACTACGTTGATTTTATCCAAAGCTGCTTTCGCATGAAACTCAATCTCGGATAATTCTACGCGGAAACCCTGAATCTTTGCCTGAAAATCTACTCTTCCTAAATATAAAATATCTCCTTCTTCATCTCTACTGCATAAATCTCCGGTTCTATAAAACCTGGTATTCTTGCCCTGATATTCTTTATGAAAAAAAACTGCTTTATTCTTTTCCTTATTCTTCCAATACCCAGTTGTAAGTTGTGCTCCGCTTAAACATAGTTCTCCACTTTCTCCTATGGCAACTTCATTATTATCTTCATCCACAATAATAGTGGTGGTGTTTTTCATGTCCTTTCCTATTGTAAGCACACCGTTATGGGTTTTGTTTTCCCCTTCTCGATTATAGGTATAGTCAGTACAATAAATCGTACACTCTGTTGGGCCATATACGTTGGCAATTGTGGCATTAGGTAAACATTTACTCCACTCCTCTGTAACATCCAACGGCAAAGCTTCTCCACAAAACATACTATATTTCATCGCCGGGCAATCGATCTCATCAAAATATGGTCGTAAATAATGTAAAATCGAAGGCACCATTAATGAGAAAGTCAACTTATGATCTTCCATAAGTTCGAAGATATAACTATACTTAATTTCATCTTTAGGTATAGTATATATACAAGCCCCTTTAAGCATTGGTGCCAGATATGATACCACAGATAAATCAAATGTGAGTTCGAACATCTGCAAACATCTATCGTCACTTGTAATTGGGTAATCTAAAGCCCAAAAAGCATCCATAAAACCTGATAAATTACCAAAGTTAATAGGTACTCCTTTTGGTGTTCCTGTAGTTCCTGACGTAAAGAAAATATAAACTAAACCTTCTTCTGAAACAGTAACCGGCGTTAAATCAATTTCAGAATTCTCCAGGTTTTTAGTTAATATGGTGTGATGTTCTTCAAATACTTGTTCTTTTGAAGAATCTAAAATGGTTATAATATCCGCTTGCTGGATTACCATTTGGTTTCTGCTTTCAGGAAACTCAGGGTTTAAAGGAACATAAGCTCTACCTTCCATCCATAAGGCAATGATAGAAGCATAGGTTTGTATGTCATCATTGGTAATTAAACCAAAGGTGATTTCTTCCTTTTTTGAAGACACCTGAATAGCTTTTCGAATATCTGATACTACCTGACCAAATTCCTTATAAGTATAATATTCCTGACCAATATAAAATGCATTATGATCGTGATGCTTTTCTATAGATTGCTGTATGTCTACAATTAAATTCATCAAATTATTTACTTAGATGATACTCGTTTTCCGTCTTTTTTAATAATTCTGGCAGGATTACCAACTACCACACAATTATCAGGAACGTCCTTAACGACAACTGATCCTGCTCCAATTACACAATTATCCCCAATAGTAATATCTCCTATAATAATCGATCCTGTATTTACAGAAACATTATTTCCAATAGTTGGTCTTTTTCCGTTAACTTCTCCGACCGTAACTAAATGATTTACATAAAAGTTTTCGCCGATCGAATCTGCGTTAAGTATAGTACTATATGGGTGACCTGTCAAGATTCCTCCACCCAGTTTTGTACTTATATCTATTCTAAAATACTTTTCTCTTCTACAATACATATTCAGCAACCTTGCTATTACACCTCTATTTCTGAAGTAAAAAATGGTTCTAAAATCTGTAGAATATGTCAAAAAATAAACCAATAACTTTGTTTTACTTCCCTTTAGGTTCTTTTCTTCGGCCCATCTGGCAATATCCTTATCAATCAAATCTTTATTAGCACTGCGCTTATATAAGATCACGTGCGGAATCAATAATATGCTATATATGAACTTCTCTAGTAATTTCATAAATCTATATTTTCCCTTTTTTCCAGATATTGATTTGCAACTTTTTCTAAATCAAATTTTGCTAACAAAGCTTCCTTATTATTCTTAAGATGTTTTTTATATTCATCAGAAGATAATATATTCTGAAGTGCCTTAGCTAATAGTTCTTCTTCAGGGATAAAATCATCATTATCAGGAATACCCAGTTTTCCTTTAAATAAATTAGGAGTAATTATTCCGCTTTCTACAGTAAAATTAGCTTCTACCTCCGGGTGTTGTTTTAAACTCATTAATTCCACAATACCTTCCGTACAGTTTGATGATACAATTGGAGTTTCTAAACAGATAGCTTCTACAATCACATTAGGTGTACCTTCATAATGAGATGCCAGGGCTAATGCCCTTGCTCTAACCAGATATTTATAAGGGTTTGATTTTCTACCTAAAAAGACAATATTATTTTCTATACCTAAGTCTGAAATCAGTTTTTTGAGATGATCTACAACAGATGGATCTCCATCTCCTATAATAGCCAGCTTTGCTTCAGGTTCTTTTTTAAGCACCAGTGAAAAAGCCTTTATCAGATGCCAAGGAGATTTTTGGGTAGATAATCTTCCTAAAAAAAGAATTGTTTTATCCCCAAATAGTTGCTCTTCCTCTTCATCCAATGATTCTTTTGATCGTCTTTGTATTTCCTGTACATCGTGAGGATTATAAATCACTTCCAGATTACGATCATTGGGATAACCACAGTTTTCGAGTAGGTCTTCCTTTATCGCTTTACTGATACATACTAATTTATCAAACTTAGTATAGGTATTTTTAAAACCGAATCTAGTAAGTTTACTAAGCATAGAATTATTACTCAACTCTACACTTTTAAGCGCATGCATACTTCCAATTTTAAATTCATTAGTGAAGGCTACAGAGCTATAAAAATTTGGTGGATCACCAAAAGCAATAGAATGTGTAATCTTGTGCTTTTTGATCAATTTACGTAATCGTAATGGTGCTATAATATTAAAAGCCAAACGTTTTGGCTTAGACATATGTACATAATCTTTATCAGAAAAATACAGCTCATCTTCGCCAAAATTAATGATATCCGTATCTAGTTTAATAAACTTAACTGCCTTGATAAAATGCCCTTGACTTTTATAATAATTATAAAATGAAAAAGCCAAACGCTCCATTCCTCCAACGCCCCCATAAGGAATAATTAATAATATACGCTTCATCAGTTAGTTTGTTTTAAAACTTGTTGTACTCCTTTAGTTTTTAAGCTCACAAATAATTCGTTCCAGGTTTTTGTAATGACCTCTGGTAAATATGATTTTACACTTTCGCGAGCCTTACCCCCCATATTACTTCGCTTTTGATCATCTTCAATAAGATTAATAATTCTTTCTCCTAATACATTTGTATCTCCATTCGTAACTAGATAACCATCTGTTCCATCTGTAATAATATCAGATGGCCCATAGGGACAATCAAAGGATACACAAGGCACCCCATAAGCCATCGCTTCTGTCAATACCATACCAAATCCTTCATATCTGGAGGACATCGCATAGATAGATGCTTCTTTATATTTATCTGCTATATTTTTTACCGGAGCATGAAAATGTACAGTTTCTGATATTCCTAAATCAGTAGCCAACTCATCTAATCCTTCACTTTTATTAATGGTACCATAAATATCCAGGCTCCAATCGGGGTGTTTTTCTATGACCTGTTTCCAGCTTTGCAGCAATCGGTCATACCCTTTCTGAAAGCTTTGCTTACCCACAGCCAACACTTTTTTGTTCTTTAGAGAACTTTGTTCTTCAGGATAGAATGATAAAGGATTCGGAATTACCTTTAGATTTTTAAAAGTCCACTCATTTAAGTTTCCTTTAGTCAATACTATAAAATGATCATAGAATTTACCTCCGTAGTTCATCAATCCCAGTTTAATTTTACCAGCTATTGATGTATTATCTTTTACCGTAGCATTTCTAGACACATGCCTTTCATAGACCATTGGACAGGGTTTCCCTAATATCAACGGTACCAAAAACCCTTTTAAACCATCATCACATACCGCAATAACATCAGGATTTAGTTTTTTTATCGTTTTACGTAAACCTGAAGCATATTTATATGCGTGGATCAATGGATTACCTCTGGCTATGATATTATGATAGGTTAGCTTAGGACTAAACTCATAAAAAAGATCACTCTCTTTTTGATTTAATGTAACTATATGCACATCATAATCATAATGATCCGCCAGCATACTTGCCTTAATGGAAAGTACCCTTTCTAACCCCCCCGGGCCATCTATACGATTAACAATGTATACAAGTTTCATAACTTAGAATACTTATGAGTTTAATTTACTATTTACTTTTTCTTTTAATGCATTTGCCAATTCGTGATGCTTTTCAAGGTTTTTTACGATGGTATTAGCATCTATTTTTCCTTCCAAACCAAAATTATTGGTAGTCTCACCAGTTTTACTATTGATATCAATACGGTTAAAAAGCTCCAAAATCCCATCGAATCGACAAGAATCTACAAAACTATCAAAGCCATTTACAAAAATCACAGGCGTTCCCATCGCCAAACATGGCAGTGCACAATGAATTCTGGAAGTGATCACCAATTTTGCTTTTGCATAGTTATTTAGAAGCTTCTCTGCCATGGCAAATTTTTCTTCATCAGTATATTGATTAGAAGGTGGTTCCTGGTTAACAAAATGTGCAGTCTCCAGCAGCTCTTTACTAATAAACTTCTTCAAATGTTTATTCTTTTTTCCCAGTTGAAAAGCTTGCCCGTTAAGAATATTCTTTACAGTTAGTTTGGCATTGTAAAATACTTTTTCAGGTCGTGGGTAGCTATATAATGGATCTACGATATAGATATCATCTCCCCTTTCTGAATCATCTACTTTATAAGAGTCAAGGGTTAGTGTTAAACATCCGGTGAAATAGGCATCGATTCCCTTTGCTTTTAGCGTATCCGCAGTAAATTGATCCCTACAACCAATAGGTTCATGTTTCTTTAGGTAAGCAATTCCCTTTTCACTAAGCATAGCGGAAGCTGCCGTATTATTCATATGAAAGGAAACGAATATTGGATTTATCTTTTCAGATGGCACCCAATTATGAGTGTTATGTGTAAACCAACCATTCATGATTAATTTTACAGGATCTCCATCATACTCTCCAAGTCTTTCTCTGTTTAGAAAAACATCAACCTCAGGCAGAAACTGTTTTGCAGCAAGGCTTTGCACATTGTCTCCAACATTAAAAAACCTCTTGTTTTCATCGTAAGTAAGTAATCCGTACTTCATTTGTTATTTTATTTTTTTATATAGCTTTATTAACCAAGGAAATTTATTCCTTATGATAAACTTAACTCTTCCTACACCTTTATTAGGGTTATTAATTTTTTCTTCTAAAAGACGATCAATTTTACCTTCTCGTATCAGATCAATTTGTTTGGTTTCAGCTTCTTTATCACTAAAAACATAAAAATCATCTGTCTTTTTAGCTTTCTCCATGAGTTCCCACCAAAAGTAACGAACTCCTTTACTGGCGCCTCCAATATCTAATACTCGATAAAACTCGTTATAGATATTTCCATCTACATTAAAACCATAGTCATTAGGATTCTTTCCATTAAGGATAAGACCTAATATCGTCCTAAAACACTTTTCGCAGATACTACAATTAAATTCTGTTCGCTTCTCAGAATAACATACTCTAAGTTTAAACTTGGTATCTGTTTTGGAAGCAAAGTCAGCGATCAGATCTACTTTATCTTGCCTCTGAAGCTCATATCCATCGTGTACTACTTTTATTCCTCCTGCCCAAGTAATCTTCTCATCAATCTCTGGTGTTGATCCCCAATCAATATCGATATGATCCGTATATGACGAAGCGATATATACCGAACCGTATTTATAAACATAAGATAACGGAGCTATCGAACCTACCAATGCTAACCCATGCTGTACTTTTCCCCACCAACCTATATCTTTTAATAACAATTCTACCTGGTAGGTATAGAAGTCTCTGAGGTTGGTCTCGATATATTCTTTATGGTTTTCTTTTAAAAGTTCTTCGGTATCAATAAAACCAGTAAAGTCTCCCCATTGCTCCTGATCCTTAATTTCTATATCTGCCCCACGTAATGTAATAAGGTCAGGTTTCTGATCATAGATTCTAATGTATGTAGCATAGGCATCTACTCCACCGCTAAAAAGCATTGAAGCTTTAGATCCTTTGAAGTCATTCTTCACTAATTTACGAGCTACCAATGTACCTGTAAATTCTCGGGTTGTATCTCGTTTTGCAAACTCTTCCTTAATCAATTCCTGAGCATGATAAAATGCTTCATCGACTTCATCTACCTCAATCGTAAACCCTGCGAACCATGCTATAGGAAGCATATTAGACAGAAAAGGAATTACTGCTATGCTATCAGGTGTGCTACTAACATCTATCTGATACTTAGCATACAACTGATTATCAGTAAAAAACTTCTGAATCTGAGCATCAGCAGTATAATCGTAGGCTATTTTTTTGCCTTCGTCTGCATACGATATATGTTGAAGTTTTAGTTTTTCCATTACAATTATTTTCGCTTCAATACAGAAGCTATGGGTTTAGTAAATAGTTGTTTTTCATATTCAAGCATTCCAAGAAAATACATCAATATGGCAAATATCCCGGTATAGGTAATTCCTTTTAGCAAAAAATTCAACCACCCATCACCTGGAATGTAATTGATGAAATAACCTATAAAAATCATAATCAATACTACCAAAGATGATTTGTGCAGCAGCTCTTTGAAAAATCTAAAAATGTTTAATCCTATCGTTTTATGATAATAAAAATTCATCACATTCTGTACGATCAACCAGCCTCCTACAAGTCCTGCAATCATACCGATAGCACCATATTCATATGCTAATAACCAGCCTGCAATGGCTCCCAAAAACATAAAAACAAGGTATAATATTGCTTTAAAAGACAACTTGTTCTTCGCTTCGAGTATAGAGTTTCCAAAAGCTTGTAATAAAGGTAATGTGTACCCTACCATAATAGCAAGCGCAATATAATAGATCTCTCTACACTCACTTAGCGTATATCTACCTGAATTTCCGGATTCTCCGCCACCAACCCATAAATTGATAAACTGTTCTCCATATAACATAAAAGCACCAAGCACATACATCAAAATAATAAACGACAGCCTGCCTAATTTGATCATCATACTCGTCAACTCTTCTCCAGAAGCATTATTTACAGACATCTGGGTTGCTCTTGGAAGAAAAACACTAGATATAGCTGTTGAGAAGGTACCATAATAGGTTCCCAGTGCAATTCCAATTCCGTAGATACCTAATACCTTAGGTAGACTCATAGAACCTAATACCCAACTTCCTGATTTCCACTGTAGCATTCCTACCAATGAAAACACAAATATCCAACCAGAATATTTAAAGATTTGAAGAATGTATTTTTTAGAAAGTTGATGAAGTTTAAACCTTACTTTTAATTTCTTAAATACATAATATCCGGTAACGCTAATAGTAAATAAGTTAAATAATGAATCTACTATGACCAATGATATCGCTTTACCACCAAACAAAAGTACTGCTACCACAGTAGCTGATCTAAGAAGGTACCTAATAATACCTACAGATTCAGGAAAAACAAAAGCTTCATAACCTTTACATATTCCTGTAAAAATCATACCGGGAAGATATATTGCCAGATTTAGAATCAAGATCACAAACATGATCTTGGTAATTCTAATTTCTTCGGCATTAAATTTGGTAAAATAACTATCCAGGAAAAAATAGAAAACAATACCTAATGATATAACCAGTAATGAAATTACAAAATATATAAGCCTTACTGTAGCCAGAAAATTCTCTTCTCCTTCTCTGTCTTTTTCTGCTCTGTATTTTGCTACAAAGCGGACTACGGTGTTTGTTAACCCAAAATCCAACAGAGCAATCGTACCTATCAATGCTCCAACAGCATTAAATATACCGTACTCGTCCTTTCCAATGTTACTAACAATGAATGGTGTCATCATTATTCCTATAACATTGGTAAGCACTATTTTTAAGTACGTCAGTAACGCTCCTTTTTTTAGTTGGCTCAATTTAATTGGTGTATTAGTTGTTTAGTTTCAAAAATTGAAAAACCAGATCTGTTTATAACCTTCCGTGTACTTCTTCTTCTATTATTCCTTTCACATCATATAAAACACCATTAGGCACCAATAATGATTTAAGATCAAGGTCTAAATATTCTTTATGAGCTACAGTTAAAACCACTGCATCATATATCGCGTCAGGAAGTTCGTTTATAGTATCCAGATTATATTCGTGTTGTACCTCTTCTGCACTTGCCCATGGATCATATATAGTAACATCGGTACCAAAATCCTTAAGATGGTTAATTACATCAACTGCTCGTGTATTACGAACATCAGGACAGTTTTCCTTAAATGTGATTCCTAATACCAAAACTTTAGCTCCCTTTATTCTAATGTCGTGTTTTACCATGAGCTTGATTACTTCAGAAGCAACATATTGTCCCATACTATCATTTAATCGTCTCCCGGCGAGAATAATTTCCGGGTGATAACCAAACTCCTGTGCTCGCTGCGCTAAGTAATATGGATCCACTCCTATACAGTGTCCTCCTACTAGTCCAGGTTTAAAAGGCAAGAAATTCCACTTCGTTCCTGCTGCTTTCAATACTTCATTAGTATCAATATCCATAAGATTAAAAATCTTAGCCAATTCATTGACAAAAGCAATATTGATATCTCTCTGAGAATTCTCAATCACCTTAGCCGATTCAGCTACTTTGATAGTAGGTGCCAAATGTGTTCCTGCTGTAATTACAGAAGCATATAATGCATCTACTTTTTCTCCGATCTCCGGAGTAGAACCTGCAGTGACTTTTAAGATTTTTTCTACAGTATGTAGTTTATCTCCCGGATTAATACGCTCCGGTGAATAACCCGCATAAAAGTCTTTATTAAACTTAAGGCCACTTACTCGTTCCAATACCGGTACACATTCTTCTTCTGTAACACCAGGATACACTGTAGATTCATAGATCACTATATCACCCTTCTTTAAAACCTTCCCAACGGTTTCACTAGACTTATATAACGGTGTAAGATCAGGTCTGTTATTTTTGTCTACAGGAGTAGGAACAGTAACTACAAAGTAATTGCAATCTGCAATATCATTTAAATCTGAGGAACAGTATAATCCAATTTCCTTACTTGATGACTCTTTTAAAACAGCCTGTAAAACATCGTCTTCTACTTCTAAGGTAGTATCCGTACCAGAACGTAGTTCATCTATTCTGTTTTGATTAATGTCAAATCCTAGGGTGTCGTATTTTGTTGCGAAAAGCCTTGCTAAAGGTAATCCTACATATCCTAATCCAATAACGGCGATCTTTATATCTTGCATGGTTGGTTGTTTAGTTATTAGCTTTTATATTATTTTAGGTTTTCCCAATACCATTTTACTGCTTCTTTTAACCCCAATTTCATATCAAATTTAGGATCATACTCCAGTAGTGTTTTGGCTTTATCAATAGACGCTAAAGAATGTGGTACATCTCCTCTACGTTCTGGTCCATATTTTACCTCTACATCAGCAATAGCGGAGTCATAATCAGATAAATATTCTTTTAATAAGGTAACCAGCTCATTTAGTGTAGTTCTTTCTCCAAAAGCAGTATTATATACATTATTCCATGCTTCAGGATTATCAGAAACTATGGCTCTCATATTCATTTGGATTACATTATCAATATATGTAAAATCCCTGGAAAAAGAACCATCCCCGTTGATTACTGGAGATTCATGTTTCATAAATTGCATCACAAATTTAGGAATCACTGCTGCATAAGCTCCGTTAGGATCTTGTTTTCTACCGAATACATTAAAATATCGTAAACCAATGGTATCCAAGTCATATGTCTTCTTAAAGTTATCAGCATATAACTCATTTACAAATTTCGTAATGGCGTATGGAGATAAAGGTTTCCCTATCTTATCTTCTACTTTTGGTAATGCTTTAGAATCTCCATATGTAGAAGAACTTGCTGCATAGATAAAACGTTTTACACCTGCATCTCTAGAAGCCACTAACATATTCAGAAAACCTCCTACATTAACATCATTACTAGTAATAGGATCATTAATAGACCTAGGTACAGAACCCAAAGCTGCCTGATGTAGCACATAATCAACACCATTACACGCCTTATGGCAATCTTCTATATTTCTGATATCGCCTTCTATAAAAGAGAAGGAATTATGCTGCTCAAGAGGTGTAATATTTTTTTTGTGACCTGTAGCAAAATTATCTAACCCTACTACTTTTGCGCCTATTTCTAAAAGTGTTTCACATAGATTAGAGCCTATGAACCCTGCAGCCCCAGTCACTAAAACCTTAGAGGAACCAAGAAGTTCCAACTGATCTTTATTCATGAATTATATTTTTACCCAAATTGTTTTTCCCAATGGCTAACCCCTTAGCCAGCGCGAAATTAAGATTTACAATCAGAACTTACAACATAAGTCAATGGGGATTTTGACCCTATTTAGAATTCGTAATGTTCTGTTAACGTCAAAAACATACACTTCATAGCCAAACAAAGCACAAATAATTGATAACCAAATATTTACAGGTTTCATCTTTTTTATTAACAAAAACGTTTTCGTGATTATGATCTACTATTCGTTAAGTTTCTATTAAGCGATGTAAGATTCATATTACAATTAAAAAAGGGTTATTTCGTTTATAGTACTAATTAACCAAATTTTTCACTCTATGAATCCAAAAGTTATTATGGCCGTTAGAATTCTATTTGGCTTGGCAATTCTTTTTTTCGGAGCTAATAAGTTATTTTATTTTATGGATCCTCCGGAACCACCTACTAAAACAGCAGCAAGTTTTTTAAGAATGTTAACTATTTCTAAAACAATGATGCTAGTAGCTATCGTAGAAATTGCAGCCGGAATTTCTTTATTAGCTAATAAGTATGCGCCACTGATGATGATTGTTTTGATGAGTATTTCTATCAATGCATTACTCTACCATCTTAAGTTAGATCCAAAAAACATCGTGATAGGAATTGTTTTTCTAGCTATGAATGGTCTTATGATCTTTATATACAGAGATCATTATAAAGAGCTCTTAAGATCATAACAATACTTGTTTGATAGTAACAAGCGCCTCTACAGGCGCTTTTTTTATACTATAGATAAATGAGATGACATGTATTGTATTAGAAAACCAATTAATAGAATCAAATTTTAATATTGCAAGCGCAAAATTACTTCTAACCTTTATCTGCATTCATATAATAACTCAATGCTCCTGACGGACATTGGGTTATTTGTTGTTTTAAATTTTCCGTGGTCGCATTTTCAGGTGTGATCCACGGTTTTGCAGATGGGTCATATACATCGGGTAAGGTTTTCACACATATACCTGCATGAATACATTTACCCGGTTTCCAAACAACTGTAAGCTCTCCGTTAGTATATTCTTTTCTGATATCATTGGTTGCCATATGGATATGTTTTAGTAATAAAATGTCTATGTTATTGTACTTCCTTAAAGATACCATTATTTTTAGCTTTATTAATCATCATACACCATCTATCTACTAATCCTACATTGAATATATATTCTTAACAATTTTTGTTAAAATTCATAAAACTTAAGGGTCTCAAAAAAGAAATCTATTGTATTACATCTGTATATGTTATTTTTAGGATTATTTACACAACTACTTATAATGAAATATAGTATCACGACAGAAAAACTTCCTCAAGCATTTGAACTGCTTCCTCTGTTCTCGCAAACTACCTGGGCAAAAGACAGATCAGCAGAAGGAATAGCATTGTTGCTAAACAAGACAGAGACCTATGTTGTAATCAGGGATAATGACCAGCTTATCGGATTTGGACGAGCACTTACGGATGGAATTTACAGAGCTCTGCTAGACGATATTATAGTTCATGAAAAATATAGAAAACAAGGTATTGGTAAACTTATCGTTAATAAACTATTGGATCAACTTAAAGACGTCGAACAAATATTCTTAACCACTAAACCGGAATTAGAAAGTTTTTATAAACCCTATGGTTTTTCTAAATCAAAAGGATTAACAATGAGTTTATAGATTATAAATAATTATTATAGCTGTATGAATCGCAATCTAAAACAATATTTTCATCTTCTATGGCAATCGGTACTCTTTTGGTCTATTGTTATGGGGTTATATTCTATTTTCAGGTATTACGGTATTGATGAAGAAGAAGGCTTTACTGTAATTAAGGAGTATAGCGGACATCAAGGAACCATAAGAGCTTTGATAGGGTTTACCAGCATCGGAGCTTTAATTGGTTTTTTATACTCAACTATAGATGTGCTTTTTAGCAAATTTGCTTCTATCAAGCAATCTCTGGTTTATGGACTTATCATCAGAACATTCTTATATTTTATAACTACTATTGCAGTTTTTACATTAATCATGGATATATTCTCTGAGCTTTATGGTATCAACCTGAATACAGATCAGGGCTGGTGGAAGGAGAATAAATCATTTTGGGCAACGATTTTATATATTGTGATGGTTTCTTTTGTCTTTTCCTTCATCAAAATCGCCACAGAAAAATTCGGCAAGGGCGTTTTTATAAAAATGCTTTTAGGAAAATATAAAAACCCCCAGGAAGAGAAACGTATTTTTATGTTTCTGGACCTTAAAGACTCTACTACCATAGCTGAAAACCTGGGACATTTTAAATACAGTCAATTTATACAAGACTGCTTTTATGACCTCAATGAGGTAGTGCCCAAATATGATGCAGAAATCTATCAATATGTGGGTGATGAAGCCGTATTAAGTTGGCCTTATAAAAAAGGCTTAGCCAACAATAACTGTGTAGATCTGTTTTTTGCTTTTCAGCAGAAAAAACAAAGCAAAACCAAGTATTATGAGGAGAAGTATGGTGTCATTCCTGAATTCAAAGCTGGGCTTCATGGAGGAACCTTAATGGTTACCGAAGTTGGTGTTATCAAAAAAGAAATAGCTTATCACGGTGATGTTATCAATACCTCAGCACGTATCCAGGCAGAATGCAACAAACATAGAGTATTACTACTTATTTCTGAACGATTGTTACAAGATTTAAAAATTGGTAATTATCTATCTTCTAAATTCTTAGGAAGTGTCTTATTGAAGGGAAAACAAGAGGAGGTAAATATTCATACCATTGATAAGGTGTAATTAATTACTACATTTTTATGTTATGATATTGCTTTTACTGTTTAGAGTCGTAATAATCGTTTGCTTTTAATTTTTATTCACAAAATATTTTTTTTCTACCAACGGTAAATTTTACTCTCTTAAATAAACATTATTCTCTTCTAACAGAATATCGAGACAAACTAAGATTTTAGGGGAACGTCAATGCTGTTCAGCAAAAAAATTTATTCTCAAAGGTTACCTTACCTATCTTAGTTATTATCAAGGAAACGAGCAGCTTTATAATATATAATATCGACTAAATTCATCTATATGAAAAGAATACTCATACTACTAATTCTGTATACTACTTTCACACAAGCACAGCAGGAAATTACTAAAAAACACTTCAGACATTTACAATATAACCATGTATCACCTCATATTCCTATTATAGGTATTTATGAAATCAATCAGAAGCAGGCCAAACAAGCATCTCATTATATATTCACATATAACACCTCTGGTCGGTTAATTGAAATTATTAATAATCATTATCACAATGTGCGAAATCATCCTCTACATACCCTAGGCGCATACAAAACTGTTTTTAGCTATACGGATACTACGGAAACAAGAATATATTTTGATAAGAAGAACGAGAGAATGAAAAATGAAAGGGAAGTATACAAGGAAGTATTCGCTTATGATACAAAAGGGTTTAAAAAGTCTCTACATTTTTACGACCTGGATGACAACCCCATGGAATCCAACTGGAATGTTGCTTATTATCAATGGAGTAAACATAAAGAATTAGTGATTGAGCATAGATATAACCTTAAAGATGAAGCAGTAAATATCTCTCCATATTTTGAATTTGGAATTACAGGAATATTATACAATAAAGATGATACTCCTAAAGTCAATTATAACTTAAACACTGCTCTAAAAACAACAGAAAACTCATTCGGTATTGCATCATATCAGGATACATATGATACTAATGGAAATCATATACAATACTCCTATCACGATAAAAATGGTCAATTCACTAACAATCAATGGGGATTTGCTATAGGTAAAAAAGGATATGACATTTTTGGTAATCATATTAACAAATCTGCTTACGATAAAAATCAAAAATTGATCGATAGTCGAGAAGAGCCTTCAAATATCAATATCAAGATTGCTACCTCTGCTACTCAAAAGGACTCCGTGGCGATAAGAACAAAATCGTTGGCTTATTTAAGAGCATTACAGGAATTAGATTCCACACTAATGAAAAGTGCCTTCCATCCTGATTTGGCTAAAAGAACTTTAGGATATGACAGAAAAGAAAAAAAAGAAATCATTCGTGAGACTACTTACGAGCAAATGATTGAATTTTCAAAATCATGGAATAAAGTAGGGAATAAGTTTCCGCCCAATCCCAATAACCAGGCTATTATTTTAGATATCTATAATCGCATTGCGACAGTAAAGCTAATCTCTGATAATTGGGTTGAATACCTCCAGCTAGTGCAAACTAATAATGAATGGAAAATTATTAATCTCTTATGGCAACATAAAGATACTTCCAGATACCCAGATATTAAATCATAAATCATCGTTATCATCAAATTATGAAAAATAAATTAGTGCTACTTGGCAGCATCATATTAGTTTCTAAAGTTCTATCTGCACAGTCTAATACTGATATCATTAAGTCAGTTCAGAAGCTAATGACCGAAAATTACATTTTTCTGGATAAAGCAGAAAAAGTAAACGAGCATCTAGATACTCTAATCAATAAAAGATATTTTAATAGATATAAGAAACCTAAAGAGTTTGCAGAAGCATTAACGAAAGAGGTGCAAAAAATTACAAATGATAAGCACCTAAATATAGCTCCACCCAAGCCACAAAATAATCGACCAAGCAGTCCTCCAGAATTTATCCCAATGCATCTCCAAAATATTGAAAGATTTCGTCAGGGCGGATTTGGAGAAGTTAGTTTTTTTGAAGGTAATGTAGCCTATATCCGTCTAAAAGGGTTTAGAGTAGAAGATACAATAAAAGTAGATCCATTAATGAAATATGTATCTACAGCAGATGCCATTATAATTGATTTAAGAGACAATGGAGGGGGTAATGGCCCTGTTGGTATTAATTTAAGTAGTTATTTTCTTCCTGAAAACTTACCCCTAACCAGTGTTTATACCAGAAGAACAGACACTATGGAAGAATACAGTACAATACATGTACAAGGAAAACAAAAGCTGGATGTACCTTTATTTATACTAACCAATAACAGAACATTTTCTGCGGCTGAAGCTTTTGCCTATGATCTACAAGCCAGAAATAGAGCTACAATAATAGGTGAAGTTACAGGCGGAGGTGCTCATCCAGTAAATTTTATGCGATTACCCCAAGGATACAGACTTATTGTTCCCATTGCGCGTTCCATAAATCCGGTAACCAACACAAACTGGGAAGGAGTCGGAGTAATCCCTGATATCAAGTTACCTGCAAAAGATGCTTTGGCAAAAGCCAAAAAAATAGCCAAAACGCAAGCTAAGGAGTATAGAGAAAAACCATTTAGAAGACTAGAGCATCTTCTAGAAAAAGATGAGATTACAAAAGAAGATGAAGATATTGTTTGTCAACTCCTGGAAATTATTGTCAAAAGAGAGCACCTGGAAAGTTTTATGGTTAATGATATGGGGTACAATTATCTTAGAAGAAGAAATATAAATGGTGCATTAGCAATTCTAAGAGCTGGTACTATACTCTTCCCCAATTCTCCAAATGCTCAGGATAGTTATGCAGAAGTTTTAGTTAGAAATAATCAAAATACATTAGCTCTAAAATATTACCAAGAGGCTGTTTTTCTTGCCAAAAGACAAAAGGATGAGAAAATAGAGTTATACCAAAAAAACCTGGAGCATTTTAAAGCTAAAATGTAGTACCATAAATATTCACTTATCTCCAACCTTTTTTACCGGTGTTGTATATTTTTTTCAAGGCTTCATCACGATACCCTCTACCTACTGGAATACTATGATCCTCGATCTCCAGCGTATTCCCTTCCATAGCGGTTACATAATGAAAATTGACTATAAAAGATTTATGAACCTGCACAAACTGAGTAGGTGGTAATACTTCTAATACTCCCGTGAGTGTTTGATAGGTCACCAGAGAACGATCAGTGAGAATAACTTTAATATAATCCTTTAAGCTTTCGATATAAAGAATGTCTGTAAAGTGAACTTTGATTTTTCGCTTATCAACTTTAAAAAATATTGCATCTGTAGTTAAGACTTCTGGAATATCTTGAGTCACTCTTCCTCTTACCTTCTCTACCGCTTGCACAAAGCGGTAAAACGGAATTGGTTTTATCAGATAATCTACAGCATTAAGCTCAAAACCATCTACTGCATAATCCCGATGAGCTGTGGTAAAAATAATTTTTGGAGGAATGGATAATGTTTTTACAAAATTGATCCCATCCAGCATAGGCATCTGGATATCCAAAAAAATAAGGTCTACAGTATTATTATGCAAATATTCTATAGCAGATAGTGCATCCAGAAATGTTCCGACTTCTGATAAAAAATCAAGCCTTCCTATATAGTCAGAAATCACATCGTGAGCCAAAGGCTCATCATCTACTATAATACACGTTATTTTACCCATTCATTAACTTATTTAACTCAACTGTATACATACATCTGCATAAAACTTCTTTTCCCGTTCTTCTAATTTAAAAGTATGTTTTTTGGGATACATAATCTGTAGTCTTTTGGATAAATTCTGTACACCAATTCCATTCTTTTTTCCTTCTTCCATCTTATTCTTTACAGGATTGATCGTACTGATCTGTAATTCATTATTTTGTATAGCAATAGAAATTTGTATCTCTACATCTCCCCTTTCATTTAGTGCACAATGCTTAAATGCATTTTCTGCCAACGGAATGATAATCAATGGTGGAATCATCACTTCATTAAAATCTCCCATCAACTCTAGTTGTAACTTCAATCTGTTTCCAAATCTTAGCTTTTCTAATTCTATATAATCATTGAGGTGATGAATTTCTTTTTCTAATGAGATCTTATCTTCCACCCCATCATATAGCATATAGGATAATAAGTTAGACAATTGCAGCAATGCCTCTGGAGTCCTCTTAGAACCTTTTAATGCTAGTGAATACAAATTGTTTAGCGTATTAAACAAAAAGTGTGGATTCATCTGCGACTTTAAAAAATTAAGCTCGCTGATCTTCTGTTCTTTCTCTACCTTCTCCAGATTGATCTTATTGGCATAATAATCCCTGAATACTTTTATGGCTGTTGCTGGACCAAACCATAATAGTATGGCTCTGGTGAGGCCAAGTACCCTGGTAAATGAAAAGAAATCTTCTGGTAGTTTGGGCACTTCTAATAATATTGGATAGATTATGTAATACTCTGCCAATAATACCAGATAAGCATTAAAAATTAGTAATGGAATAAAAATCAAAAAGTAGTATCCATAGCGTTTTGTGTCAATGTACTTTGGCCACAAATAATACATATGTAAATAATAGAACGGAATCTCAATGAAGCATCCCAGATAGCGAGAACATGCATTAAGAAACGGAATCCCCCGCATAACATCTAACAATACCCAAAGTAACCAATATAAAATCCAGAAGATTACATGCTTCAAGATACGGTTATTAAATAAAGAGGTATTATTCATAGAATATTATGAAATCAAAAATAAATCCACAATATCTATAAATAATGATTAATATGCTATTTTTTTATCTCAACGACAACTACTGCTCGATGAAATCAGAAGTTTAATATTCAGACACTTTTCTACTCCATTATTGCCACAACTCTGGCAGGAGCGGCAGAAGCACCTACAATCTTTAACGGAAAAACTGCCACCTTAAAACCTGAGTATGGCAATGCATCGAGGTTTACAAGTTGCTCCATATGACAATATTCTTTTCGTTGTCCTACCAAGTGTGCTTCCCAAAACAGTTCGGGATTATTAGTTTCCTTAGCCTTTTTCATCATATAAGGTAATGGCAAATCCCATCCCCAGGCATCAATCCCCATCACTTTGATTCCTTGATCGATCAACCATTCAGTCGCCTCCGCACTCATCCCTGTACCTATTTTATGAAAATCTTTGGTACCATTAAATTTATCTCGTCCGGTTTTAATCAGTACTATCATACCGGGTGCTATTGCTAAATCGTTAGTCTCCAAAAATGATGTTAGATCAGTTACCGTAATCGGATCAAAATCTTGTTTATGTTTCATATCGATCACTAACCCCTGGCCATAACACCATTCTAATGGTATCTCATCAATAGTTTTGGCTTTTTCTCCATTAACCGTGGGAGCATAATGCCATGGAGCATCAATATGAGTCGTGGAATGGACTCCCATCTTTTTTATGGTATCGTCTGCCCAACCGGTAAATCCTTTAGGAAATAATCTAAAAGGCAATCCTAATACACGAATTAGCCATTTTGCCTTGCGGTGAGGTTTATGCTTTATTTTTACTTTCATAAACCAAGGATCAGATGCATTGTATTGAATAGGTTTTGAGAGATCGATGATTTTCATGGTAGTTGTGGTTTTATGAGTTTTTTTGATACTATAGTTCTTACTTCCGTAAAAGGAAATATTACTGTTTTTAGTGAATACTATTTAGATCTTACTATACTTTGGAGCGTTTGAATTAGGATTTAAAAATCTTTCTTCCAAAATTGGTTCCTGTAGCAGCAGAAGCAGTAACAACACCTGCAAACAAAGCTCCTCCCACCCCAGCCGTTACAATATCTTGTCCCGTAAGGTATAATCCCTTAATAGGTGTTCTGGGTTGTAAGAACTTTTGGCGAAATCGATCAGGGGTATGATCAATCCCATAGATCTCTCCTTTTTCGTAGTTCACAAAATGTTTTGTACTTAGTGGTGTAGAAAGTTCATAATAATCCACTTGTCCTTCCAGGTGTGGTAATTGTTTGAATAACTCCTTCATTAATCGTTGGGCAATTTTTTCTTTCCATTCCTCATACGATTCTCCACGTTTCATCCATCGGGTACCTTCCCAGTTCGCACATGCTTCATACGGAACCAGGGTAATAATATCTATAGTACTTCTACCCGGGTATCTATTGGTCCAATCAGGGTCTTTGGCAGATGGAAAAGATACATATACTACAGGAAAAGGTGCGTCCTGATCTTTCAGGTATCTCGCCACACAAGTATCGTGGTCACCATCATCAGGATAGATCCAAAAATTAGTTTTAGGCAGCTGCAATGCTTCCGGAGAACTCTTAAGTCCCATATATAAACATGCATGTGAAACAGATGGAGTTACTTTTTGTAATTGCTCTTGTAATTTATGCTGAATACGTGCTTGTTTAGGAATCAACTTTTCGAAAGTATTAAAAACACCGGCTCCACTAATAATAGTATCGGCATAAAATTCCTTACCATCAATCATACGCACACCTTTGGCATTATTATCTTCTATGATCACTTCCTCCACAGCAGCGTTAGTCAATATCGTACCAGAAGCATCAGCAATAACAGGATCAATCGTATCCGCAATTCTAGAAGATCCACCAACAGGAAAGTTACCGCCAGAAAAATAATGCCTTGCTACAGAAGCATGCATTGCAAAACTACTTTGCTTAGGAGGTAAACCATAATCCCCATACTGCGCCGTTAATACCTTTATTAATTCTTGGTTATCTGTTAGTTTGCTTAATACTGCATACGTAGTTTGATCAGCATATTTCAGATATGGCCTTCTCATAAAACCACCAATCAAAAAACGCAAAAAACCAGGTAATGCCTTTTCTTTATAGAACGTACTCATTACCTTATTTGCTTTGAAAACCAAACTAATATATTGCTCAATAGCTTTTTCCTCATTAGGAAAATATTCTAGCATTTTATTTTTAAAGTTCTCTACTCCTTTTACAAAATCATAGGATTTATCCCCAATAATAATTCGATCATATACTTCGCCCATATCAGCCCACTCTAACTTATTATCAGAAACGTAATCAAACAACTTGCGTATAGGACTATGCTCTTGTTGTACACCACCTATATAATGAATACCTACATCCCACTCATATCCTTTACGTTTAAATACATGGGTAAACCCTCCTGCTGTATAATGACGTTCCAGAACTAATACTTTCTTACTTTCTTTTGCTAATATAGCTCCAACAGTAAGGCTTCCCATTCCGGATCCAATAATAATCACATCATAGGTATCTTCTAATTGTGGGCGTTGTTTATAGGATTGTATCATAGATCTGGTAACAATTTTGGTTATAAGTTGTTTCTCAAATCTAAGAAGATAATTAATGTTAAACCAATATTCAGAAAATATTAAATCCTACTCTTTGTTTGTCAAAGAACTCTTTTTATAGAATATGCCTAAAGAAAACTAAATATATGGAATCGAGTATAGGAAACTCTGAAGCACCCCCACTTCAGAAGTAACCTAAGCCCGATATGGATGTATCCTTGTTATTTTTTAAGTTTTAAATCCTTTACTAATGCTACAATCCTTTCATTAATACCTGGATTTATTCTAATACATTCTTCAAAGTGTATAATAGCTTCTTGGATATTACCGTCGTTATGATATGCATACCCGAGCATTTCATAAGCAGTATGGGAACTAGGGTAATTTTTTATATTCATTTTAAAAAGCTCATAAGCCTCTTTTCGTTCATTGCCATTAAATTTAGCCCAGGCAGTCATATTGACAACATTCTCCGGAGGCAAAAAACTAACGCCTAAATTCTCTGACAAGGTATCATAATGATCTATGATATCGTTCTTAGTAATGGTCCTTGATAAAGGCAATACATAATCTTTAAAAATAAATTCCAATCCGTGGTATAAACTAATCAAAGAAACACTTCTGTGATCTTCTTTTTCGAAAATCTGAAATTTAACATTGGAGTGCGATATCCCCTGATTTTTTAGCCTTGCATAAAAGTGCTCATGGCTATTTCTCATCTTTGCAATCTTGCCATTGGTGTTTTTATAACTATTAGCCCCAGAAAGGTAGAAACGTTTCTTCTGTATTTCATGAGCTAAACTAGTATCGATCTTTCTAATGATATATTGGTCATCCCACCAATAGTTTGGATCGATTGCCAGATATGCATTAAACACAGTATTATCTAAGTATGCTTCAGTAACTATGGTGCCTCCCAGAGCATGACCTACTAATACATTGTAGTTTTTGGTTCTATATTTTTTTTTGACTTCCGGAAGAAGTTCTTTCTCCAGAAACTTAAGAAACTGCTTTCCGTTTCCGCTATCTTTCTGTGCAATCTTATGATCCTTTCCGTCATAACCAATTAATGATTTGGTAGGAGAAAAGTCTCTTACCTTGCTTTGATGCGTAGAAATTGCGACAATAATCATTTCAGGTATTTGTCCTTCCTTGCTCATCACCTCTACTGTAGTACTTGTCGAAAACACATGATAATCACCATCCAAAAGAAATAAGACAGGATGATTTATCGCAGTATTGTTTTGGTATGATGGAGGAAGACTAATGGTATACTCTCTTTCTTCTCCTAATGACTCTGAATATAACGTATGTTTTATCGTATTTAAATATACTCCTTTACCTTCCTGGTTAAAACCTTTGACTTTTTCACTTTCTAACTGAACATCATTCTCTGATATATAGGTATCATAATTCTGATAAACATATAGAAGTCCTTCATATAAACTTCTATAGGCGGAAGTACCATGGTTTTCATCTTCAAAATATTCTAATTTTATATGAGTATAGGGCACTCCATAATTTTTAAGCGTGCTGCAGAAAAGCTCGTGAGCATTACGCATAGCTGTAACTCCTTGTTTATTTCTTTCATAATTGTCAGCACTAGAAATATACATCCTTTTATGCTTGATTTTTTTAACCAAATCCGAGTTAATTCTTTTGGTCAATAGCTGCGAATCCCACCAAAAACTTGGATCTGTAGCGATGTAGGCATTAAATGTACTATTAGAAAGATATGCATATCCTGCAAAAAGACCTCCCAGAGAATGTCCGGTTAATATTCTATATGAATTGGTTCTAAACTTTTTATCCACTTCTGATAAGAGTTCTTTTTCGATAAAATTCAAAAAATCTTCTCCTCCTCCACTCGAATTAGCATACGCTGTCTGTGTAGGTGTTAGATCTCTATTTCTATCCGTATTAGGTATAGCCACAATTATAGTTTCAGGAATTCTATGCGTTTTACTTAGATATTCTATTAAACCAGAGGTATAAATAAACCGATAATCACCATCTGATAGTACCAAAACAGGATAACGCTTTGTCGTTTCTGCATACGATGCAGGAAGGCTGACGATGTAGCTTCTTTTTTCTTTTAAGATTGTTGATGTAATGGTATACTCAGTTCCGATCCTGAGTTTTTCAGATTCTTGTGCAATGACACTAAAGAGTGACATAAAAATTAACACCTGTACAACTGCTATAATTCTTTTCATGTTTCTATATTATTGTTTATTAAGTAATACACGATAACGAGATTTTACATCTGCATACCCTTTTATCTGTTTCCAATATTCATCAAGGTTATCCACTTCTCCGTGCCAATGTGGATCCGGGAGCTGTAACTTAGTATTGATCCAGTCCTTATTTTTAAAGAAATCCTGGTCTATCGTACAAGGCTCCATATTTTTAAATGGTACTAAGAAAATGTACCCATCAAACAATTTGTCTAATGTAAAATCAGGATAGCAGGTTGCATAATTACTATCATCTCTCAACTTGCCAAGCGGAGTGTCTTGTAAATCAAATCCCACCGGGATGTTATCCCTTTTTTCAATAAGCGCTTCTATATTACCATTGGCCGGTGATAGCAGAAATGGTGCTTTGTTTGGTTTGTTATAAAATGGTCCGTGCAAGAAAATAGAAAAGACTTTAGAAGGATATTGTTGATAAAGCCTGTTTCCCAGACTTCCATCATCGTAGTGACAAAAATCATCTTGATTAGCTGCTAATGAAGCCTGCTTGTATTTGGTATACGCATGAGGAGTTCCCACTAACAGCACAATTTTGTCTTCTTTGCTTACTATTTCTTTAGTTATGACTTCTGTCCTAAATTTATTGGGAGTTCCTTTATAAAATACGTTAGACATATTCTCAGGTGTGGGTGTACCTTCGAATTCACTCCAATCATATTGATAGCTAATATTTAGTATTCTAAATTTCCTTTGATCTGGAGAAAGGTTTGTATTAAATTTCCATACTGTTTTATAAATATCCATATACTCCCTATATGCCCAGCCAACATTATAGAAATACATCATATCTCTGGCTACTTGCTCGTCATACGTTTTACCGGTGACTAACGAATCCAGGGTAGCTTGTTTTTCATAAGCTCCAAACTCCATTCCTAAGGTGTATACACCAGCTTCATATAGTTGGGGAATTAGTTGTGTCACAAAATCGAGATTGTTTTTAATCGCATGATCTTCTCCCAGAATCACCATATCATATTCTTTGGTTTTGTTAACCACATACGATATCGGATCAAGGCCTTTCTGATCTAAATACTGTAATTCTTCAGAAAAACCGGTACTTTGACCTATACCGCTATAAAAAACTATAAAGGCAATAGCAATCCATATGTTATCTCTTAAATCCATATCATATAACTATACTATATTAAAAAAGGGGCTATGTGGTTTTAGCCCCTTTAAAGTCAAAATGAAACTACAAAAACTAATTCAACACACATAAAATAGCTTCTATCAAACAATTAAAAAACAAATCCAATTCTATTAAAACTCCTACTACCTCGATTTGATACTATATTCCAGGGTTATAGGATTAAACGTAATGATATAGGTTCCCGGATTTACTGCAATATTATTATTAAGAGTTCCTGGTTCCAGTACCCCATCATTATCAACATCTCCGTAGTTTATGGCCCAATCATTATTAAATCTAATCTTCATATTTCCTTGCACCAATGTTACATCAGCTTGCCAATTATCAAATAAAGGATCATAGGTCAATGGCATATCCGGACCATCCCATCCATTTATAGTAGCATCTCCGACCAATCCCCAGGAATAAGGTGCTACAGAATAGCTTAATGAGTTTTCATTAAACAGGATTTTATAAGTTCCGGCGGATATGGCAATATTATTATTTAAGGTTCCTGGTTCCAGCACCCCATCATCATCTACATCTCCATAGTTTATAGTCCAATCATTATCTGCTCTTACTTTAATAAAACCATCCGTGAGTGTCACATAAGCCACAAAAGTACCTGCCGGCAAGCTACCATCCGTAGATTGATAAAATGGCATATCCGGGCCATCCCATCCATTTATGGTCGCATCTCCAACTAATCCCCATCTTGATGATAAATCTAATGTAGATGCATATGGTGTTACTTGAAGCGAACTCTGTTCAGAAAATAAGCTGGTATCACTAGACAGTACCGTTTCTATTTTTACCAAAAGCTCTATTGCTGCTCCGGGATTAGCACCCAGGTTAATCAAAATCTGATTTAACTCTGCTGCAGTAAATGTTGTAGAAAAACCACTGGTCACTGCTTGTATCTGCGGAGCACTAAAATCACCATCAGCCAAATCAAATAATAATTGATATCCTATAGATCCTGCGCTATATCCCAAATCCGGTTCCTGAAATGTAATGGTCAACACCTCTGCATCTTCATTATTTCTATCCAAAACAATACTGTTTACAGAAAAATTAGCCACTCCGGTAGAAGCTGTTGGAGAAAGGGTGATAAGGTCATCATTATCCTCACAGGATACTATAAATATCGATGCTATCAGTACGATAACTATGTTGTTATATATATTCTTCATAATGTTAACTACTATTTAAATTAATATCCCGGAGTTGGAACAAGATTAGGATTGGCATTGAGCTCTGCACTTGGCATTGGATATAGGTCTCTAAATTTCTCAGTCGTTCTTCCTGCGGCGATATTTCCTTTCCAGGGCCATACGCCTTGATCAGAAAATTGCCCGAAACGAATAAGGTCTGTTCTACGATGACACTCCCAGTATAATTCTCTGGATCTTTCATCAAGTATAAAATCTAAATTTAGATCTGCTGCTCTAATATTACCGCTGGTATCGCCATACGCTCGTTCTCTAAGGTCATTAATATACCCTACTGCTGTATTGGCATCACCGCCACCTCCTCTTAAAAAAATTTCGGCATACATCAGATACGCATCCGCTAGTCTAAACATCGGAAAATTAACATCGACATTATTCCCTGAAGCGTCAGAACCAATATTACCATCAACATCTACATTACGATATTTGGTCACTGCATATCCTTGTGTAAAATCAAATGGGTTGGCAATCTCCAAAGTCTGCCCATCCGTATGAAACATCGCTCTAGTATCCGTATTTCCTGTGATATCATCGAACTTATCCACAAAGGCACTTGTACTTCTAAGTCCTCCCCATCCGGCATTTACTCCAAATAATGCAGGATCCATATTACCGCCAATTGCAGCATGTACCAAGTAGGTCGTTCCTCCAAAAGAACCATTAGCAATACCATCAAAAAGTACCGGATAAATAATTTCATCCTCGGCTCCATTGCGATCATTATCTGCTAGAAACAGATAGTTATAATTAGGAGCAAGTATATACCCTGCATTTATAATTCTATTGGTATACTCGAGTGCATCTGTATATCTGGCTGTTCCGGTATACACTTCTGCATTGAGATATAGTTTTGCCAATAACATCCACACAAACCCTTTATCGGCTCTACCATATTCATTCTGCCGAGGATCTGGCAATCTTGTTTCTATATCCAACAATTCAGATTCTATATAGGCAAACATATCTGTTCTGGAAATCTGTTGCGGAAAAAAAGCACCTACAGGATCGTTCTCATTCACCAAAGGAATATTACCATACATATCCAATCCGTGCCAATAACTAAAAGCTCTCATAAAACGAGCTTCATCCCTAAACCCTGCAATTTCGGTTCTTAATGCTGCACTAACATTTCCTCTGCTATCCAAAACCCCAGGCTCTGTTTCCCTTAAAAACTGATTCACCAAACCTACCTGAAAATATACTCTGGCATACATGGCTGTAATAAATATATCTGATGAGGTCCATACGTGATTATGGATGTCATGGATCGTTTGATCATTCCAGGCGATAATAGATTCATCCGTTGCTAACTCCTGTGTGGTAAAAAGCAGACGCAGGTAATTAGAAAAATTACCATTGATTCCGGCAATATCATCCTGGCTCCCACTAGTGTCCTGGCCGGTTAATGAAATACCTCCATAAATCTTAGCCAAAAATTGTTTATAGGCATCAGGATTGGCAAAAGTAACTTCAGAGGTCTGAGCACTCAGTGGTTCTAAATCTAACTCATCAGCACAGGATACCAAACATAACATCATCAATACGATCAGAACTGTAGCGATGCTAATAAGTTTATTCAATATTTTAATAGCTTTCATTTTCATTTTTTTTAAAAGTTCATATTAGCTCCAAATACAATATTTCTCGGTCTGGGAAAGAAGTTGTTATCGATACCACCCGGAATTTCAGGATCAATCCCATCATACCCTGTGATGGTAAAAACATTTTGCACCGTGAGCTGCATCCTTAAACCTATTTTATCATCATTGATAAGATCTTTAAAATTGTATCCTAGTGTGATGTTATCCATTTTTAGAAAAGAAGCATCTTCCAGATAATAATCAGATAACAGTTGATTGTTTTTAAACCCTGTTTCTAATATCGATGCATGTACATTTCTATTGGTTCCCAGAGAATGCAACCCAAACTCATTTCCTGTAGAAGAAGCAACATTATTATAGACATAGTTGCCAATACTAGCTCTCATGGTAAAATTCAAGTCCCAGTTCTTATAATTCGCACTGGATGATAAACCAAATAAGTAGTCCGCCGCCGGGTTTTCGCTAATATATAAATCCCCCGTATCTACAATACCGTCTCCATTAATATCTTCATAGACACCTTCTACCGGTCTTCCCCCGGCATCATAGACTTGTTTATATAATAAGAAAGATCGTTGCGGCGAACCTACCCTATGAATTTGCACCGTGTTTCCGATACCCCCAGAAATAAAACCTGTTGGGACTCCTATAAATGAAGGATCATCGACAATATTTAGTTTTACTATTTCATTGGTGAGATAGGATGCGTTGAAAGCTACATTCCAATTAAAATTACGCTTCCTGATTATATCAGATGCTATGGTAAACTCAAAACCGCTATTCTCCAGATCTCCAATATTTGTGGTCAATTGATTGGTGAGATTTGTTCCGGATGGTATAGGGATCAGGTTTAATACATCGCTGGTTTCTCTGGTAAAATATTCGATACTTCCGGAGATTCGGTTGTCCAGAAAACCATAATCCAGTCCTATATTATACGTTTCGGATTCTTCCCATTTAATATTTTCATCATATCCTTGTGGACGTACGGTATTATAAAATGTATTTCCTAACTGGTATTGCTGATTATCAGCACCGTTTACATATACCGGCAAATACCCGAAATCAACTCCGATTTCTTGCTGTCCGGTTTGTCCATATCCTAATCGTAGTTTTAGATTAGAGATAGTTTCAGAGTTTTGGAGAAAGCCTTCTTCTGCTATGTTCCAGGCCAGCGCCGCTGCAAAAAAGTTTCCCCAACGATTTTCCTCGCTAAACCTGGAAGAACCATCTGATCTATAACTTAATGTTAATAGGTATCGACTATCATAAGAGTATCGTAGTCTTGTAACATAAGATTCTAAAGCATTCTGCGTTGCAAAACTATTCTCTGTAGGAGCTCCTACGGTAGGAGTAGTACTATTATAATTTTTTCTATAGAATTTCTGAAAAGTATGTCCTGCAGTTAATTCTATAGCACTCTTTATACTTTCGATATCTTTTTTATAGTTCAGGAATAGATCCGCCAGTGTACTTCTCCTGATGCTTCCATAATCTCCAATTGTTCCCTGAGCAAGAAAACCTGAAGCTGAGGTTGCAGGTACATTGGTTTCACCACTCACCTCATTATAATCGAATCCTAAATTTATATTAGCATTCAGTCCTTCTAAGAAAGGGGCATTATAGTCCAGTTTAATATTACCCAGGGCTCTCTCTGTTTCTGCTGTATTAGTAAGTTGCTGTAACAATCCAACTGGATTTCTTGGTGCCAGTGGTTCTGGATTTCCATTAGATTGCAACCACTCCCAATAGCCACCAAATTGATCAGACCCACTAAATACAGATTGTGTAGGATCAAACTGTGCTGCGGCTCCTAAAGCTCCCCCATTAGCAAAATCATCCTGAGTAAGTGCTCCCCGAATATTTAGATCAATAGATAAGCTTCGGTCAAACAGGTTTTGACGAAGGCTAATAGCGGCTGAACTACGTTCAAATCTTGATGTCTTCACTAATCCATCCTGAGTAGTGTACCCTGCAGAAACTCTATACGATGTACTGCCAAAACCTTGTGTAAGGGTTATATTGGTATCCGTACCGATAGCTTCCTGAAAGATTTCATCCTGCCAATCTGTATTACTATTTCCTAAGAGAGGAAGAATTAATCCTGCATTCTGGCTATTGGTTGCTACCTGTCTATACTCATCGGCATTCAGTACATCTGTTCTGCGTTGTACCATACCAATAGAACCCGTAGTATTAACCTGCACTTTAAAAGGAGCACTTAGACTCCCGCTTTTAGTAGTAATAAGAATTACACCGGCAGAAGCCCTTGATCCATATATAGCAGTAGATGATGCATCCTTTAACACTACAAAACTTTCTATATCATTAGGATTTATAGCGTTTAGAGCAGCTACTCCGTTACCCCCTGTGGTTCCCTGATCGATAGGTACTCCATCGATAACAACCAGTGGACTATTATTAGCAGATAACGAAGAGTTTCCTCCTCTGATACTAATAGTTCCTGCTTGTCCGGGTTGCCCTCCCGGTGGTATGACATTCACCCCGGCAGTTTTACCGGTAATCAATTGTTCCGGAGAGGAGATCGCACCTTGATTAAAATCTTTTGCGTCTACCTTTTCTATTGCTCCGGTTGCGTCTTTAACGGTCGTAGTACCGTATCCTATAACGACTACTTCATCTAATGTATCCGCATCTTCTTCTAAGGCTACATCAATCGTAGTTGTATTCACCACTATTTCTGCGTCTTTAAACCCTAAATAAGAAAAGACTAATACATCTCCTGTATTTGCCGGTATGGTATACACTCCATTAAAATCGGATACTGCCCCGGTGGTGGTGCCTCTTACAATGACGTTAGCTCCCGGAATAGCACTACCGGTAGATTTTTCTGTAATGATACCACTTATAGTACTTTGGGCATTAATTCCTAAAGAAACTATAGTGATGAAACACATTAATAGTTTTTGTTTTGTTCTCATATAGTATTAATTCTGATAGTTTAAATAAATAGTTAGTTGGCATAAAAGGATCTCATACACGATTCGGGACAAATAAAAGGCTACATGGAATTTCGTAATACTGGTGTCTGTAGGTTTGTAATTACAATGGGGCAAGGCTTTCTAAACAATGTTTTTTTCTGGAATAGAATCATAGATGTTTTGTGCTAATAGTTTGAATTTGAGCACATATTATCAAAAATGAATAGGTCTAAAAAGCCGAATGAACAAACAACAGCTTATAGCGCCAAAAAACCGTTTTTCCCTACTTTTTAAGGTTTCCGGTTGTTTTTTATCATATCATCACTTTTGTACACGATAAACTGCTGTTTATGCATAAGTATCTGTAGTTTGATATTGTCTGAGGTAAAGCTGTAAACTTTATCGGATTTTATGCTTATTTTTCGCTCAGAACATAAATAATGGTAGACTTTTTTTACAGCAATCAATTACGATATAGAATTAGCCGACACCTACTATACTGGCTGAGTTTTAATTTGTTTTTAGCATTTATATGGGGAAGTACCGGGGAGAGTTATCAAATACATCTTACCGTTCAAGCCTTATTGTGGCCCGCAAGAATATTTGTAGTATATGGTACATTATATGTTTTGATTCCTAAGTTTTTTCTAAAAAGAAATTTATTCGTATTTGGTATTAGCTATATTATCTGGTTACTCCTGGTTACTATCTTTGTACAACGAACTGTATGGCAATATAGCAGATCTTTCTTTTTCCCGGATTGGAAAAATTATGATATGTTTAATGTTACTGAAATTATGGGAAATGTATTTGACCTGAACCTCGCAGCAGTTTTTCCTTTGGTTTTTGTGTTTGTAAAGTTTTATAATGCCGAACAAAAAAAATACCTCACATTAGAACGAGAACAATACAAATCCGAACTAAATCAACTACGAAATCAAATACACCCACATTTTTTATTCAATACTTTAAACAATTTATACTCCTTGATCCTAAAAAAATCTGATGAGGCAGAAGATGCCCTTATTCGATTATCAGGGTTAATGCGCTATATGTTATATGAGGCCAATGTGCCAAAAGTACCTTTATCAAAAGAAATAGAATACCTAAGAAATTATATTGACCTGGAGAAATTGAGGCTTAATGCCAGTAATACCATTCATTTTACATCCAGTATGAATAAGGATCAGGAAATAGCTCCTTTTATTCTAATGCCATTTGTAGAAAATGCTTTTAAACATGGGATTAGTAATGATAAAGTATCCACCATAGAAATCAGTATCATTGCTAATAAAGATCTATTAACGATGACTGTTTATAACACCAAAAAAATAAATGCAAATCAGGATAACGGAGAAAAAACCGGGGTTGGTTTAGTGAATGTGCAAAAGCGACTGGAGTTACTTTATAAAGATAATTATGAAATGATTAGAAACGAAACCGAATCGCATTATAAAATGGAACTAACCTTAAATCTTATTTGATATATGACACCTCAAAAAATAAGATGTCTTATTGTAGACGACGAGCCACTGGCAAGAGATGTAATAGAAAATTTTGTTGCTCGTATCGATGATTTAGAATTAGTTGCCAAATGCAGTAGTGCTCACGAGGCATTTAATGTACTGCATAAAACTAATGTTGATCTTATTTTTCTGGATATACAAATGCCGGAGATTACGGGAATCGAGTTTCTCAAAGACCTATCTCCTGCTCCTACGGTTATTTTCACCACCGCGTATAAGGATCATGCGCTAGATGCTTATAATCTGGATGCTATAGATTATCTATTAAAACCTATTGAGTTTTCCAGGTTTTTAAAATCAGTAAACAAGGTCTTTAGGCAGTCAAAACAAAATAATGATACTATAGTAGAGGTCAATAATAACAATACAGAAAGCAAGCCGTATATATATCTTAAAGTCGTAAAAAAGATGCAGAAAATATACATCGATGATATTCTGTATATAGAAAGCCTAAAAAGCTATATTAAGGTAAAAACCACTACCAAGGAGATTATTGCGCACAGGCCTATATCTTCTATTATAAGTATACTCCCCACTGATAAATTTCTACGGGTTCACCGATCATTTCTTATCGCCATGGATCATATTGATACCTTTTCTCCCACAGAGATCGAATTACAGGGAAATAAAATACCGGTAGGTAGAAAATATAAAGAAACTGTAAAAGAGGTACTTGGATATTTTTAAACCTAAACAATAAAACAGATTAATATAAAAAAGCATCTACTGTCTATAAGCAGATGCCTTTTCTCATAACACCAAAATTATCACAATATTCAACTACAACCCCTGATAGCTGTTTACCAGCCTTATAAACTCTGCCCTATACCCGTGCTTGTCATATCCTCTACCTTCTTTTGATAGGTTTACAATATCAGAGAATGAATCCTTCTTTAAGTATTTAGATCCTCTTAATTTCATACCAAACCAAGCTACAGCAGCTGCAAACTTTAATTCCGGTGAAGCTATAGGATTATCTTTTTCCTTTAATACTCGAATCATTTCTATACTGGTATCCTCCTGTGGTTTTTTATATCTAAATTTTACGGTAAGTAATTCATCACCATAATCTTTATTAGGCTCTGCCAGAGTATATTTTAATGTGGCAACCTCTTTAAGATATTCGCTTCGTAAACCTACTGGGATGACCTCATAGAATGCAGTTACTGTATGGCCACTACCTAATTCTCCGGCATCCTTGGTGTCATCAACAAAATCCTCATCTGCCAATAATCTATTTTCATACCCTATCAATCGATATGCCTGTACTTTTGCAGGATTAAACTCTACTTGAATCTTTACATCCTTGGCAATCGTATATAAAGTTCCGCCAAATTCTGTACCTAACACTCGTTGTGCTTCCTGCAGGGTATCTATGTAGGCATGATTACCATTACCCTTATCTGCCAGAGTTTCTAGTTTACTATCTTTATAGTTACCCATTCCAAAACCAAGACAAGTAAGAAACACCCTAGATTTGCGCTTTTCTTCTATAAGATCTTTCATATCTTTATCACTACTCATTCCTACGTTAAAATCCCCATCAGTAGCAAGGATTACCCTGTTATTTCCATTTTTGATAAAGTTATCTTTAGCAATCTTATACGCTAGTTCAATACCAGCTCCACCAGCTGTAGATCCTCCAGCTTGTAGATTATCCAATGCTTGCATAATTTTGTTTTTATACGCTCCAGATGTTGGGTTTAAGACCATCCCAGCTGCACCGGCATATACTACGATCGATACTTTATCTTTTTCGCGAAGCTGATTTACTAACAATTTAAATGCTTTCTTTAATAAATGTAACTTGTTTGGACTATCCATAGAACCCGAAACATCGATTAAGAATACCAGATTAGAAGCCGGAATGTTTTGTTGTGCAATCTCCTTACCTTTAATTCCTATTTTGACTAATTGCGTCTCAGGATTCCACGGTGTTTTGGTATGTTCGGTATGGATCGCAAAAGGATGCTTCCCGGTAGGTTGTGCATAGGCATAATCAAAGTAATTGATCATCTCCTCTACTTTTACCGCATCCGCAGGAACTTTAGTTCCGTTATTAATCATTCTACGAATGTTACTATACGACGCCTTATCGACATCAATCGAAAATGTAGATAGTGGAGATGCGTGTACTCTTTTAAAATCATTTTCTATAATCTCCTTATAAGATTCATCATTCTGTACTCTATAATTACCTGCGTGCGTAGTGATAACAATACAACCATTAGCTGCCTTGGCACCAAAAATAGCCTGTGCTTTTGATCCCTTATACTCTTTTGATTTAGAGATTGTAGCAGGATCTATTGTCTGGATTAATTTGATATCTTTTTCAGCAATAGGAACTCCATCCACTATATATAATGGTTTCTTAGCTGCTTTTATCGTACCAACACCTCTGACTTTTATATCTTTCTTCCCACTTGCACTGGTAATCGAAACTCCTGCTACTTTTCCTTGAAGCCTTCTATTTGCTTGTTGATTCAAATTGGATTTAGGAAGATTAGACTGTGTAGAAATGGTAGATACAGAAGCTGTCATGCTTCTCCGAGTTGTTGTGCCATATCCTATAACGATCACTTCTTCTAATGCTGAAGCGTCTTCTCTCATTTTTACGTCAATTACATTAGATTTCCCTGTTACTTTGACCACTTTGATTTCGAATCCAACATAAGTAAACTCTAACTTGTCCCCAATTTTAGCAGTGATGGCATACTTACCATCAAAATCAGTTTGAGCACCCTGTTTGTTTCCTTTTATTGTAACATTGACTCCCGGTAGCGGTAATTTTTTAGTATCAGTTACTGTTCCGGTTATTTTTATTTCTTGAGCAGTGGTGATCCCCATACTTAATATAAAGATCATAAGGTAGTGTAGTGCTTTCATAGTTGACTGTTTTTATAATTACAATCTAAAACTAATGCTACCTACTACCTTGAACAATCTATAATGAGGGAACGTATCTTTTTGATGAGGGAAAGGGTTAGTTGAATATAGGTATGATTTATTTCTCTTTGGAAAATACGATTCGCTTTCACTTCGACTTCGCTCAGTGATCGCTATCTTTTATTTTCATTATTATTCGTCTTCGAGGGCTGTACTTCGGCAGGCTCAGCATCCGCGGAGTCGAAGCCCGCTTTCACTTCGGTGCAGTTTATCCTGAGTAAATCGAAGGGCTCAGTGATCGCTTTATTCGTTTTTATTTGGATCCGTAACCGAGGATCTAGTAGTATCTGATTCCGCTTTCGTTTCGGCTACGCTCAACGTTCGCTACCCCTTGTTTTCATTTGAATTGTTCTTCGAAGCCTAAGCGTAGCCGAAGGCTGAACACCTATGAAGCCAAAGTCCGATGTAATAAATCAATCTTTAACATAGGGTAGGTACAGTTCGATATCCGTTCCTCCTTCTTCCACTTCTTTAATGGTAAATCTTGTGTTCACCTTAAACTTCTTTTTCAATAAAATCAGTCGTTCTCTAACAATATCACCAGAAAAAGACCTATGGCCTTTTGAGGCTTTTAGCGCTAAACTTTTTGTATACCCCACTCCATTATCGCTTATTTTGCAGTGTAACAAACTATCTCCTTCCTGTTTTGATATGTTAATCATTATCTTTCCCCTCACTTCGGTATTTATAAGTCCATGTACAATTGCATTTTCCACAAATGGCTGGATCAACATAGGCGGAATAATTAATTCTTCGGTATCAATATCATCATTGACTTCGATAGTAAAATCGAAACTATGATGAAAGTTAGATTGTAACTCCAGATAATTTTGTAGAGCAATAATCTCATCCTGTAAACTAACCAACTCTTCTCTGGAATTCGTTAATATCAAACGGAACAAGCTGGATAGTTTATGAATATAAGGTATGGTATTATCCGACTTTTTATCTACCAGATTACAAATAGAATTTAGGGCATTATACACAAAATGCGGATTCATTTGCGACCGCAGCAAACGTTGCTCTAAATTCTCCTTTTCGTATTGGGATTTTAACTTATTCTGTCTCCAGAATAAAATAGCCAATCCGGATAACAACAGTAAAAAACCTCCCAGACTATAGGTGATTATTTTTTGTTGCTTTAGAATAGTACTTTGTTGTGCTTTATTTTTTTCCAACTGTATAATGGAGGCTTCTTTTTCTTTAGTTTGATATTGCACCTCTAAATTTGCTAAATCCTTATCCGATTGCTGTTTATGGAATTTATCCAAAAAATCGGTGGTCTCTTCCAGGAGCTTTGAATACTCTGATGAATCACCAAGCTTTTCATAGGCCAGCCCAAGGGTAGAAGTTACCATTATCATCAGATCCTTATCATTCTCACTAATGGTTTCGAAATCATTTAGTTTATTCTTAATAGCAGTTAGGCTATCAACCGCTTTTTGTACCTGCCCTTCCTGGATTTTTATATAACAATCATACATCAAAGCAAAATCCGCATCCAAAGCATTTGATACCCCATATTGTTGATGTGCCTGTAGGGCCTTTTTAAAATAATACAGAACAGAATCTTTTTGGTGTTCCTTCCTGGCGATCTGTCCCAAATTACCATATAAAGCATCAATATTATTTTTATAGTCACTGCTGTCCGAGACCTGTAAAGCCCTTTTATAGTAATACTTTGCTAGCTTAGTATCTTCAAATTCATCATAGACATAACCGATTCGGGTATATAATGAGGCCTTGTTAATCGGAAATTTCATAAAAAAGGCATCTTTAGAAGCTTTTAGATAATATTCCAAAGCAAGACTATCATTACCAACCCCCAGATGTCCGTGTGCGATACCGTTAAAAATAAAAGCTTTCCCTTTATAGGTATGCCTTTTGGTTAGTTCCAACGCGTTTTGATAATGCTCGATTGCCTTTTGAAAATCCTTTAATCTCAGGTAAGCATTTCCTTTATAATAATAGGCAGAAATCAGAATTTTCTCGTCAACAGGTCTTTGTATAGCTGCTTCAGCGTAGGATGAAATAGATTCATCGGTATAATACAAGACAGAATCAATATGCTTAGGAAAGTTTGCAAATGCTTTTTCATAATAATATTTGCTCCAACCAATTAGATTGGGATTAGATTCCAGCATCTTTTTATATTCATTCACATCAGGACGAATTTTAAAGTTGATTATAGAATCTATATACTCCTGGGTATACTCCTTTTCTGGATCAAAAATTACAGTCTTCTTTTGTTGGGAAAAAACCGATTCAAAAATCAAGAAGGGTATTAAAAAAAGAAGTATTTTCATCATAAACTATTTTATATTATATCCTATGCGTACACCTTCTAAAATTAAAACTATTATCATAGAAGATGATCCTAATGCTAAAGAATATATAACGTCTATTCTTTCCAATAATTTTGATGATATTGACATTACCGGTTATGCAGATGGTGTAGAAGAGTCGATTGCTCTTATACATAAGGAAGATCCCGAATTGGTTTTTATGGATATAGAACTCAGAGATGGGTTATCCTTTGAAATATTTGATACTATTAAGCAACCTAATTTCGAGGTTATTTTTATTACAGCTTATGATAATTTTATCCAAAGAGCCATTGATCATTATGCTTTTAGTTTTATTATGAAACCTATTGCCTCACAAAAACTTATTGCTGCCGTAGAACGATATGTTAATCTAAAAGAAAGATTATTTACCATCAGCAAATACCAATTGCTTTCTGATTTTTTGGGTCATCAGGATACACAATTACTATTGCACATTGGCAAGGAACATATAGCGGTAAAAATTAGTGATATCATAAAATATGTAGCAGATAGTAATTATACACAGTTTCATTTAACCAATGGTAAAACCTTGCTAGCATCAAACTCATTGAAGTATTACGAAAAATTACTGGCGGACAAACGTTTTTTTAAGGCACATCGCTCTGTGAATATCAATATCGATCATATTGCTTCTATCTATAAAAAGGAAACCATTATCCTGAAAAATAATGAGAAAATCCACGTTTCCGTACGGAATAAACCTAACTTAAGCCAGCTCATTACTATGCTTTCCTGATATTGTTAAGTTTATTGCTTTCGTCAACTCAATACCCACACTCAACACCTAATTTACTTCTTCTACCACTTTTCTCTATTACTCGCAGTATGGATTTAATAGCTTAGATCATAGTAGAATCTATGATCCTCTCTTGTATACGAGCATATATTAGATTCAAGGAGAAAAAATTGACCTGAACACTCCTTAACACAAAGTATGGCAAATCTTAAAATCACACAATCATGAAAAAACGAATTAAAAATGTATTCCTATTAACACTATTCTTTTCCTTCCTAATAGGATGTACTAAAGATGATTATATAGTAGAAAATGAAAACCTGATACAGGATGATGCTGTATTAGAAACCATAAAGAGTTGGGGATTTACTGATGATGAGATCGAAGATCAGGGAACATATTATTTGGTAGACGGAGATATGGTTTTTTACAAAAACAAAAAATACAATTCGCCAATAAATTCGAATACTAAACAAAGACAACATCCTAATTCTGTTACTATTTCTACCATTGATGTATATATAAATCCGGGGATGAATTTTGCCTGGAGAGCTGCATCCGAGGATGCCATTGATCGCTGGAACGCTGTTAACTCCAGTTTACAGTTTATTATCACTACATCTGTAATTAATGCAGATATACGGATAATGTACGATTCACAGGATCCAGGCATGACTTTAGCTCCTAATGTTTTTGGACGAGGTGAATTTCCAACATCCAATGGTTTGCCCGGTGCAAGAATTTGGGTAAATCCTGATTTTAATGCTTGTGGATTTCCCATCACTCAGGATATGAGAATCTCTAATGTCCAGCATGAACTGGGGCATAATGTCGGACTTACTCATACTAATCAATCTTTTGGAAACCTTATCCCTGGAACACCAACAACAGATTCTCAATCCGTAATGAATGGAGGGCAAGCATGTTCCATCGATGATTTTAGCACGGGTGATATTAATGCAATAGCATATTTGTTTCCTCCTGTCTCAGCAATCCTATCAGGGGTTTCGCCAATATGCAACAATACTGCCGTTACCTACAACTTAACCGGTGCCGGTTCTACAGTAAACTGGATAACTTCTCCTAACCTCCAGGTGGTATCTTCCTCTAATACTGCAATTACTGTACAGTCTACCAATAGTTTTGTGAGCGGAGAAGCTTATGTTGAAGCGCAGTTTTCGGGTCAAACGCTTCGTAAAAACTTATGGATCGGAAGGCCAAGAACTCCAACAAACATTACGTTTTATTCATCTTCACCGTGCCTTAATCAGAATGTGATCGCCCTGGTGCAAGACAATCATCCGGATTATGCCGGTGTGCATTATGAATGGCGAGGAGGTGGTCATACCTATGTAGATCAAAATCCTAAAGGTACCGAGGTGCATTTCACCACCTTTCCTTCATTTCCTTATACAACCAATGTATTTGTAAAAGCAACAAATGCCTGTGGATCCTCTATCGAATATTCAGAAGTGATCTCAGTACAAGACTGCGGTGGCGATGGCGGCCCTACTCCCTTACCACAATAGTATAATACCATTTTTGGTATCATAAAAAAGAAAACACTACTCACTAGTATGAGTAGTGTTTTTTTGTACTAGTATACTTTCCTCTTGAGATTTAGGATGAGGCGGTCAACGGTAGTGTTTGCTATCCTTCATTTTCACTATTATTTACTCCCGAGGACTGTACTTCGGCAGGCTCAGCATCCGCGGAGTCCAAGCCCGTTTTCGCTTCGGCTTCGCTCAGTTATTGCTATCCTTTATTTTCATTATTACTAGGATTTGAGGGCTGAGGTTCTCGAAATCAAAGTCCGATGTCCTTATACTCCATTGATACCCTTTTAGGACATCATATTTATCATGGCAGGTTTTTAAGAAAAATATAGGTTATATAATACTGGTCCACAATTTAAAGACAAGCATACCCAGACATATCACCAATCCAAGCATCGCAATCCAGGATGGATACGTTACAGTTCCCTCAGATACTATGGGGACCGTCTTTTTTATTTTTAGCAGTGCTAAATTTAGTAATGCAAAAAGAAATAAAATGATACCACTGGTAGCTTCAGCCAGTCCTCTTAATGGAAAGAATAATGCCAATACCAGTATAATGGCTACTGCCATCAGGGTAGCTTTGATAGGAGTTTGTGTTTTTGAATGTACTTGAGAAAAGACTGCCAGAGACTCTGATTTTTTTCCCATACCGTAGAGTACTCTTGATGCCATGATGATTTGTACAAGAGCACCATTAATTCCGGTTAATATACTTACCGCAGTAAGAAAAGCTTTAGAAGAATTCCCGGCTCCCTCGACGACCCTGGCAAGAGGAGTTGATGCTTTGGCCAACTCTTCCGGAGATACACTTAATATGGCAAAAGTGGATACGATTACGTATATAAGAGTCGTAAGGATTACACTACCTAACATAGCTTTGGGTAGCGAACGCTTTGCTTTTTTAACTTCTTCGGCCATATTGGCCATATCTTCAAACCCTATAAAAGCATAAAATCCCAGAAATGCCCCGGATAGGATTCCAGTTAAGAGAAATATATCAAAAGAGCTAGTGGTGAACTGGGACGTGACTTCTGAAATGTTTTGCAGGTTATTACTAGCAATAAAAGCCACATATATCAAGGCACCCACCTCGATAAAGGTAATAATAAGAACAGTCCATACCGATTCTCCTATCCCCCAAATACTGATACTTCCCATAATTACAACCAGTAATACTATGCCCAGAGACTCCGGAAAAACAACTACGTCCTGTAAAAATCCTATTGTGGCTACTACCAATGTCGCAGCAGATACTACTCCGGTAGCGATGACCACCCAACCGACGACAAATGAGATGGATTTTTTTTTAAAGGCTTCCTTGACATATTGTACTTCTCCCGCACTTACCGGGAACCTTGAACTCAATTCTCCATAAGTAAATGCATTGATCAATGCCAAAATTCCTGCAAATAGAAAGGCCAACGGTGTTACCCACCCTGCCTCTCCTGCCACTTCTCCCAGTAAGGCATAAAAACCTCCTCCTACCATAGTCCCTAATCCATAAAAAAGTAGCTTTGGAAATGTAATACTTCTTTTTAGTCCTGTGTTACTCATGGCTTTGATTTTATTACTTGATGCTATACAAGCTTTAGGAAAGGAGATGTGTTAGAGATCTTAGTATGCATCTCTAAAACAAAGGGTTCTCTAAGATAGGGATTTTACCTCATCTACAGACAGGTAAGGGTATGAACTATACAAAACAAAAAAATCTATAAGAAGTCTTCAGCTAGCTGGATTAGAAGTACTTGGGTGTGTTATACACAAACTTACTTTCATACCCTGACACACCCTTACCTATTTGGCAGGCAAGCCTAACCTCTCTCGAGAGGGGAATTGTTTCCTTCATACTTTTGGATATAATCCTCAATAGCCAGCAACACATTAAACATATCCCTGTATACCTTTGATCTGTAAAACTCAGTACAGTAATACCCAACTGATTCATTCTTTTTTCTTTTCTGGTATCTTTCTTCTGCACTTCTATTCACTGATGTGAATATCCATCGGCCTCAATACCCAACATCAGTTTATAACAGAAGAAATCAAGAATATAATTATCTATAGGTTTTTGTCTATGAAAATCATAACCATACATTTGTTTTCGTTTCAACTTTTGCCAAAGTAAAATCTCTGATTTAGTGCTATTGTTCCTAAGTTCACGAGTATACTCTGTTAAGCTTTGGGTTATTCTTTTACTCATAAAAACTCCCTTCTTGGGGAGGGTGACTATAAGTATGAAGATGTTAAGGTAATACTACTACCTTTTGAAGTCTAGAGATTATCAATTTGTCAACAATACAAACATACAGAAAATCACACACCCCTGCTCTACTACGTTGCACTTCCCTACTCAAGAAGGGAATAACTCCCATAGCTAATTTCCATATTAAGCACATATCCACCTATCTAGAAAGATACTATTAAAATATCAGAATATTGTAGCTCCTAGAAATTCTTGGGTGTGCTACCTACCAATGTTTAAAGGACATCAGGTGAAGTTTTACTTCTTCCAGGGTTTCTGCGGTTACTATATAATCATGTCCCATTAAATTAATTTTACATCGGCCATCCTTTGTTGTGAGTGCAGATATATGACCAGGGTTGATATAATGCATCTGACCATCCTTGTCTTTAAATTCCATGAATTCCATAACGTACTGTTTTTAAGAGTTATACTTATTCTAAGATAGTGAATATATTATATTTTTAATAGTAGAATAATGATATATATCAAGTTTTTAAGATATACCAGAGTGTTGTGCTTTGGCAGCACTTCGACACCTGTCCGCCTCAGGAGGAGGCTCAGTGTGTATGACAACGAAATATTTTTGTCATTCCGGGCCTAGACCCGGAATCCAAAGCAATGTTAGCATGACAAAAACATTCCGTACTTAACAGCCCGCGTTAAGTGGGATCCAGAATATATTTTTACTCAAACAATGTTTTATGCTTACACTCAGGGTTCGAGAGCCTTAGTCACCTAACCTTTATCACGATACGCAATAGACAATCCGGGCAGCGCATCCAAATCCCCTCTCATCAAGGCTTCTTTCTTTGCTCTCGACCAACCTTATACTTGTTTTTCTCTATAGAATGCAGTATCAATACGGTTATACTGCTTTTGTCTAAATATGGAATATACTTTACCAGGCTAACAGTACTTGGCAACCCTCTCCGACCACGCTTAGGCGTGGCCACCTCTCCCTATTAGGGAGAGGAGCTGTAATATTTTTTTATAGGAATACCAATAGATACCCTATCCAGCCATCTGGCGTTCTTTTAGGGTAAGTTTTTTGCCGTCAAAGCTAAAGATCCACCAGGAGTTAAACTCGTCCTCAGAGTGGTAGTCACTACCATAGGCAAAGGGTTCATCCATAATGCTGGAATGCTGCTGATCGGCAGTGCTTAGGGTAACTTTGGACCCCTCGATATATAAATGTGTTTCGCGTACGATAAAACCATTATCGATCTTTACCTGATATAGTGCTTTGTCTTTATACCAGTTCACATCCTCCAGGTCAATGGCGTTTAGTATTTCTTTAAGCTCAGTAAGAGAATTCAAATCCTCCAGCGCTTTCACTTCTTTGGCTACAAAGCTTTTTGCCGTTTGTAGATCTTTGGTATTTAAAGCACTCTTAAGTGTTTTAAGCTCTTTAAACAATACTTTACGTTCTGCTTCGATCTCAGCCTGTCGAGTTTTAAACAGTGTAATATTATATTCTTCGGTTTTATTTAGGGTTACTTTGGCTGGATTGCTATAGTTAGGTTTATACCAAGGTTTCTTTCTAAAATACAAACGTAACCGCTCATTTTCGAAAACATACTGATGCCGGGCATAAATCTCATTGCGTAATACATTGAGCTCATATATACTGTTATTGGCAATATCAACCGGAGTGTATTGTACAGTATCACATTGCGAACAGTCTTTTAATTGGGCATAATTTAACGTGGTTACAAGACTAATAATTATGGTTAGTGTTTTTTTCATATATACTTAATATCTAATGATTTGATTTATTGTTGATTTTTTTTTAAGTATTATATTCTTTTTTGCATCGCCCAAAAAAGAATCAAAAAAGTCTAGTCTTGAGAAACTTCAGTTAAAAATTTCGTTCATACCGCTAAATTAAATGAAGTTTCGCAACAAAACTCTTTCTTAAGTACTGACCAATTGAATTATAGTACTATATAAGCAATATTTATTTTGCGAATTTAATTTCACGCTTTATTCACTTCATTTTTGACACTGAATTTTCTTAGGACGTTTTTATACAATAATATAAACAGCAATTCGATTTTATATCTATACAATTAAGTCTTTTGGTCTAACTTAATAAAGACATAACTAATACCATTTCTCAATTTAAATCATATATTTTCGAAGTACGAATATAGGATTTATATGTTAAAATAATGTGAGTTAGATGTAATTCACGAATCTGTAAAAGCCGTCAAATTGAGTGGTTTTTCGCAGTGAAACGAAGAAAAATTGTATCGAAATTAGGCTTTGATCTGAAAATTCACTTGTCTTCGATACAATTTTCTACCGAAAATCACTCAGACTGACGTAAATTTTCTTACGTCGAACTCACGTTAAAAAATTAACAGTTAGCTATTGATTTAGGGTACATAAAAGAGTAGTACCCCCACCCTTAGAGCTCGGTGTTAGTAGGATCAAAGCCTCCCTGGTCGATGGTTTTTGCTCGGTGTCACCGAGCTTTGGACTAGGGTCATCGATGGTTTGGACTACCCTTATCGATGGTTTGATACTCCCCAACCGAAGGGTAAAGCTACCCCAATCGATGGTTTACCCTCGGACACACTATGCTCAGCGCTCGAATGCACCGAGGTTTACACTACCCCAAACGGAGGTCTGAAGTCCATCACCCAACCCTTAGGGGTGGGTTTTGGAGGTTTTTAGAGATATTAGCGTTTTTCTTTAACAGGTTTTGTTAAAATTTTACACAAACCATAAGATTGATTATTAGCACTGAACCTTATCAAATAATTTACCTGGTTATAATCTTATGTTGATCACATTTTTTATTGCGCAAAGGTTCTGTTCCCACTAAAATGTTGTTAGCAAAAAATGTGTTTCCTTTATTAAGAGATACTATAGTATAGGTTTGTTGTGTTTTAGGAACAGAACGTATATCTATGACCATACCACTTCCAAAGTTGGTTTGCAACACACTTCCTATTCGCAAAGTACCTACTATATCGTAATTATAATCTTTTTGAGTTTTTGTTGGGTCATAAGATACCCACGCTCCATCGGAAGAAATAAACGGATGATCTTTGGTACTGGTAATATTAGTACCATTATCTAGTGAAATCTTAATGAGATCCCTGTGCTTTGGATTATCTAGTGCTTTAATCATTGCATGATAATGCGTTTTGGTATCTAGATCATAAGATAAGACAGTATCACCTACTTGTAGTAGTTCTATAGGTTTCTGTGTATGATCTGCCATCGTAATCATTGTTCCTTTTGCAAAACAGTGTACATCAATACCATCAAAATAAATCTCAGATATTACGGTGTCCTGGTATTTATCACCAGGATAAACTTCCAGAATTTCGAATTTCAACTCCCATCTTGGAAGTGTTTTAAGCTGTTCATAATTACTTCTATCACTATTTCCTATGGGATCTAAGGTAAAATGCTGAACTGCTCTTTGATCAGTTAAATTTAAAATAGCAATAGGTCGATCATCCACAGAAACTTTTAGTTTCCTTATTCGACTATTATTTTTCCATGCCGCACCACTTTTAACATATCCATTAGCTATAATAATCTCAGTAATTCTAGGGTTTTCCTGACCAAAACTATAAAGAAGATATTCACCAATACCATGTCCTTCAACCCCTTCAACCCAGGCTGATTTATAAGAAAAATCATGGGCATTATCAGGAATGTAACTTGATTTACCTTGAGATGATAAATAGGATGACGCACTTAACTCCATTGACTCAACACCGCAATACCAACTACATCCTTGATTACCTGCTGCCCAATAATTTCCTTGCATTTCATCAAATAAATTATATATATTCTGGTCTTCTTCTGGTAAATCTTCTAATTTAATGCCTCTTTCCAGAAGCTCTAGAACTTCTGCATAATGTTTCTCTTCTGCAAGTTGAGCTTTTTCTCCTTCTTCATTTAGTTCTTTAATTTTAGTTGGATATAACATCTTAATCTCCTGAGCAGAAATTGTTACTGTCCAAATCAGTAGTAAATAGCTAAGTAATTTATTCATAGTTTAGATCATTAAAAAACAAATGTACAATTCTTATCCTTTTGTCATTCCGGGCTTAGACCCGGAATCCAAGGCAATGTTAGCATGACATTTCGAACTAATGTTGGGACGAAGGTGTCAAACTGAGCCTGTCTGCCGATAGGCAGGTTTGTCGAAGTCTATTGTCTCCATAGTATATCATCGATAATACAGGTAATACCTCCTCAGGCAAGTTAACGTAAACAACCCCCTCCGCCTGCGGCACCTCCGCCTAAAAGGGTGAGGAGTTTGAATCCTTATTCATAGCAATATGATAAACAGGATTCACTGCTACTCCATTTTGGCATAATACATCGGTATGACCAATAATTTAGTTAGTTAGATGGGTTCTATTAATGGATTGCTGCCTTGCGTCTCCACTAAAGCTTCAGTGATACGCGGACGCAGGAATGACAATGGAATATTTTTGTCATTCCGGGCTTGCCTGCCGCCTTAAGTGGGACCCGGAATCCAAAGCAATGTTAGTATGACATTTCAGATTATTGTTGGGGACTGAGGGGTTCGAAGTCCGAATAGTTATTCTGTTCTTTTTTGCATTGCCAAAAAAAGAACCAAAAAACGCTAGCCTGAAGAAACTTCTACTAAAAATATCCTTCGCTTCACTACATAAAATGAAACTTTATTGTATTGCTAAGACTTTAAAAAAATCAATAATAATTCCATAATATTGAGGCGTTCTACACTCCACGAATTTTATGTTACGCTGCACTCTCTTCATTTTTGACGTAGAAGTTTCTTAGGGCAAATACAATTGTAACCGCCTTAGATGATCTATATTTACTCAAACAAGGTTTTATTCTTAATCTTAGGTAACATATAATCCATTACCGCTAATATCATCAATACTGTAGTAAGAATTCTATAGTCTCTGGGAATAAGATGATATAACCGTAATACAGCCCCAATATATAATACAGCTACCCAAGCTAATTTTAAATAATCTAATCTCTTTTTGATGGGTTTCTTAAAGAAATGAATTCCATAAGATATTACAATACCGATGCATCCACCTATCAAAAGAAAAGTACCATAAGGCCAATGCATAACCATAAAAGCAACTCCTATTAACGTAAATGCAAGTAACCCCATGACAATACGAGAATATCTGGTTTTAAGAAACGTACCATTACGTAATAACAAAAACATTCCAGCTACCTCGATCAGCCATAACCCTATACGAAACAAAAAATCGCTGTCTTCAACAGCGGTGAATGAAGATAAAAATAATCCTGTTAGCGCCATAAGAACTCCCAGGATGATTAGGATAGTTAGTGTTTGGTTAGAGAGCATAATATATTATTATAAATGATGCATATTTAATTTTATAATTCTGTTCACAGTATCTATAGTACAATAAAACGGTTCCTTTAGGTTATCATCGTTGTTTGCTTTTAAAAATTCAAAACCTTGAGTATCGTAACACCAAATACCCCTTATCTTTTTAGAATGTATATGATCCCAAACAGGATCAGCATAGTTTTCTGTTCTAATAGCATCAAATAGTACAGAATTAATAATTTGATTATGAATAATATTCTTGAATATCGCATCATACTCTAACTCCATAGATATACTATAATCACTATCAAAAGCACCTTCTGTATGCTTCACATCATATTTCAACACCTTAATTTTATTGTCTAATTGTAAGCCCGTTTTTTCCAAGATCAAACCAGTGGTTTGTTCCGAAATAGTTACTTTTTCTTTTAATGTATCAAAAGCCATTACAACTTCAAAAGACAATGTAGCTCCTATGATAAAGAGTAACACTACAAACTGTATAATTGTGATATACCACTTACCACTGACTATCTGCCAAAACCAAGAAACCAAACCAATAACAATAGCTATATAAAAAAATGATCTGGTTACTATTCTTACAATCCCCTCATCATATTGTAATCCATATACAAAAAGAATACTGATTATCAATACCCCTAATAATGGTAACCACCATTTTCTTACTAGAAATTTATATAAAATCTCTTTCATATATCAATGCTACTTCTTTCTATCAAATCTACGATACTTAACGGATTTCTTACGAGATCTGGGATTTCTGGTACTGGCGCCCAATAATGCTAAAATTGCTACTAAAATGATTATGATCCACATATTTAATTTGTTTAGCTTAACATCTAAAAATATACAATAGCATTACAAATCTTCCTTATATACATATTTTCTGACTATTATTTCTGTAATTGGTCTTAATTTTTTACCAGATATTGGATGTTCTCCTTCTGCGGTAAAAAGTTCAATTTCTCCATCTGTTTTAGTATACCAATATAATGGTCTACCATTATCAAAAAAGGTTTCTATAGTATCCATCTTGGCTTTTACAAATTTTTCCAAAATCTCTTGATCAGCTATTTTGTTTTCTGAACCTGGTGTATCATCACAAGCTATTTTTTCATAATGATCTTCTGACCAAGTCATACAATCTTTTTGTTTCCAGTTAAAGGCAAAATATACTATTGCAGATATAATCGAAATAAAACTTATAGTAATTGTAATGGTTTTCCAAGGAGTTTTTGGTTCTTGATTAATTTGATTTTCTGGTTTATTTTGTAACGCAGGATTAGCTATGTTAATAGTATTCTTCTTATACTCTAAAAATGGTCTTGGCTTAAAATCAATTAATAATGCTACTAATTCTAAGGAAGTAGAAGATTGGATTAAATCAGTTTTTCCTTTTAAAAAGTTAATAATTGGTACGAATTTATCCTTATCAAATTCTTTTTTGATATTAAAACCATCTTCATCTTGAATATCGAAAAATTGTTTTAGAATTTTTTTATCACTTTGTTGCTTTCGTATATCAAAAGCTTCTATACAGGCTTTCTTAAGACTCGCTCTAGTTGGCTTAGCCAATAAACTACTTAGGTCTCCCCCACTTTGTAAAGCATACTTATTTCGAATTGCACTGACATACTCTTCATAGGTAATACCACTCATAATTTTTAAAATTTAGTGTTATGGAATAATTGGAATAAAAAGATTCTTTGGAATCTTTGGAATCCCTTACCTGTAGTGGGGTAACGTGATTGTATCTTTGTCTCAGACTTAGTTCAAGTCTTGATTAGATATCAAGACAAATGTATACAAACTAATTCAAAACCGGAAATACAAGACAGGATCTGTAAGTTGATCCGAGAAGTACGACAAGCTTTTTCTGTCTGACTATTTCCAAACATACTTCTCAAAAAACGAAGAAGCGCTTCTTCTCATTTAACGTGTTCGCTGAACGGCAATAATAAGCTGGGTTTATCCCCCGGACAGCAACACTATTGTTCAATTTTTTAAAACAAAAAAAAGATGAGAAGATCATTTTTAATTATAGCAATAGTAATGTTTAGTATGTCAATATTTTCTTGTACAACCTCTAATTTAGCTGAAGACATCGGCATCGAAGAATTCGCTACAGAAGGAGAAGAGGAAGAAATCCTTCCTGAAGATGATGATGAAGGATAAATTAAAACGGGAGAATTCCCAATAGTTTATTACTTTAGAGGAATGACAAAACTTATTTTTTCATTCCTCTTTTTTTTAATATTCGTTTCTTCCTATACCCAGAAAGTAGATTCATTATACTTGAGTAATCTTTCCAAAAAAATTATATCTCTTAAAAAGAGTGAAAAACTGGACAGTGCAATAAATCAGAGCCATTTACTACTAATAAATGCTAGATCAATCAATAATCAATATTTTGAATTAAACGCCTATAATAAGTTAGCCGCTTATTACAGAAAAATCAACTCACCTTTTGAGTCAGCAAAATATTATACTAAATCAAAAGAATTAAATCTTTCTTTGGGTGATACAACCAAAGTAATTGAAAAGTTAAGGCATATCGCAAGTATTCAAAAAAAGTTGGGTGACCTTAATTCAAGTGAAAACACATCAATCTATGCATTACTTCTAAGTGAATCTCTTCCAGATTCAATAAATGACAAACATAAATTGGGGATATATAATCACTTGGGGATAACTACTAATAGACAAAAAAACTATGTTGATGCTATAAAATGGTATAAAAAAGCACTAGAATTAACTAAAGATACTCTTAAGAGTTTAGGAATAAGAAATAACATAGCATTAGCTTCTATAAAACAAGGTAATTATAATATTTCTATAAATGATCTACATAAAATATTAGAATACCCGGTTATCGAAAAAAAACCAAAGCTAAAGGCTAGAGTTATGGATAATCTTGCTTTTGCAAAATCAAAACTAAGTTATCCCAAAGCAGAAGAAGAATTAATAGCAGTATTAGAATTAAGAAAAGAGTTCAATGACCTTGCTGGGCAATTTGCCAGTAATATTCATCTTACTGAACATTATCAAGATAGAAAGCAATATAAAAAGGCATTGACTTATGCCAACAACGCCTATGAAATAGCAAATAAATTGCGAAGTCCAAAATCAAAAATAGAAGCTCTCTCCTATCTCATCAAACTTAAGGATAATCCTAAGCTCGAAGCAATTGAGTTTGAAAGATTAAATGATAGTACTAATGTAGCTAGACAACAAGCCAAAAATCAGTTCGTTAAAATCAAATATGAGACAGATCAGTATCGAGAGGAAAACCTTAGAGTCAAAGCTAAAAATGCAGAACAGGAAACATCTCTTCAAAGACAAAAAAATCAAAGAATAATTCTCTTGTCATTAATATCGTTATTATGTATAGGTGTAGTTTTCATTGTTTATTACTTAAAACAGCGAAGTAGAATTGAAAGAATAAAAGAACGTCACTCCACTGAAAAAAGACTTTCTAAAAAACTACACGATGAGGTAGGTAATGATGTATTCTATTTGATGTCACAATTACAAAATGAAACTGACCTTCCTCAAAACCTAGATGATACCAGTATCGTTAACGGATTAAATGCTGTCTACCATAAAGTACGAGATTTTTCGCGAGATCACACTATAGAAACCGGATCTGAATATGGTGATGAACTCTTGTCGCTTTTAAATTCTTATGGAAATCAAAACGTCAAAATTTTTACTAATAAGTTAGAAGGTGACTTTTGGACAATGGTAAGTGCCTATAAAAAAGTAGAATTATATTGGGTACTGAAAGAACTATTAACCAATATGAAAAAACATAGTCAGGCAACCTTAGTCTCTATAAGTATATCAAAAGAGCAAAAAAACATTATCATAAAGTATACTGATAATGGAATTGGTGCAGACCTTGATATTGCCAAAAAACATATGAATGGCCTTCGCAATGTGGAAAACCGCATTACAGAAATGAAAGGAACTATTACATTTGAAACCAAACCACAAAAAGGTTTTAAATCCATTATGAAGTTCGCCCCATAATACAGTATAAGCATGTTTACAAAAATTATTATTGCAGAAGATATTGATAGTGAAAATTTAGGTATAGTTTCTTCTATAAGTAATCTTGCCCAAGCGCAGATAGATACTGTACAATCCTGTGATAAAGCGTTATCAAGAATAAAGGAATCCATTAATAAAGGAGAGCCGTATAATCTACTTATTAGCGATCTGTCCTTTAACCTGGATACCCGAATACCTCATAAAATCACTTCGGGAAAAGAATTGATTAAAGAAGCAAAAAATATACAACCAGATATTAAAATCATTGTCTTTAGCGGTGAGGATAAATCCGCTATTATCAAATCCCTTTTTGGCAATCACAGCATTGATGGATATGTCTGCAAAGGCCTCTATGGATTATCAGAATTAAAAAAAGCAATTAACCAGGTGTATCAGGGAAACCCCTTTACCTGTCCCGTCTCCAAAAATGCATTACACCAAAAAAATGTAACACAGTTGGATCCTTATGAAGTTCGACTACTCAGATTACTTGCTAATGGGTATAAGCAGGATGAAATCAGTCTTCATTTTATAGAAAAAGGTATCGAGCCCAATAGCAAACGTTCTATCGAGGACCGAATACGCAAACTACGCCAAGACTTTGATGCTAAAACTACCATCCAATTAATTCATATGGTGGATGGAATGGGGTTGATTTCTTGATTATCTAGAATTACTTACATGAAAAATAGTTTTATTCTTATTACCATAATTTTGACGTTATTAAGTTGTCAAAAAAATCACACAATAGCAGATTTTCAAATTGGAGCTGCAAAACACATTATTGGCGATCATTATAATGCCGAAATAGAAATCTGTTTGGAAGAGAACCTTGGTTATTCAAACATTTATTTGAAATTATTTTTCACTCTATTAAATGGCGAAAAAATTGAAATGACGAATATGATATATACACATTCCACTAAAGGTTTTAATGTTGACAAAAAATGCTTTGAGTTCGGTACAAGATCTTTTTTTAATAAAAGGCATAAAACTAAAATTGATATAGCAAATATGAAAAAGTTATCAGTTGAAAATATTAAAAAGGTTAAAATTGAGATCTGGGACGAAATTCTAAGCAAAAGACATTCTGTTTCAGTCTTTAAAATCAATTAAGATATCTCTCGTTAATTATCTTAAAAAACTTCCATTGTGGAAAACCACATAGAATTCTTCTCTTAAGAAATTAGGTTTGTGATGTATTAACATATAAACCTAATATCATGGCAAATCCAAAATTTGAGCTCAAAAGAAGTAGCAACGATCAATACTATTTTACTTTACATGCTGGTAATGGTAAAGTAATTGCAACCAGCGAAATGTATACCTCCAAACAAGCATGTGAAAACGGAATAGACTCTGTAAAGACAAATGCTTCTATCGCAGAGGTTGAAGATCTTACGTAAAAAATACTGGAATCCAGCACAAAGCTTGTTATGGGGTAACGGGCTTTAACACTGACCTGTTAGGTTTTTAAAACTTGACAGGTCTTTTTCTTTTGAATAAATCTGTGACTGTGGAAAACCACAAGGAATTGACTATGAAGTAAGGTAAGTTTGATTAATAATCAATAAAATCTATTATGGAATTTAAAGTAGTTCATTTTGAAAGAAGTAAAGACGTGTCAGCGGAATTACAAAATATTATTAATGCTCAACATTCATATGGTTGGGAATATGTTAATCATCAATACAGTGACAAATTAATCCCTGGAAATCAAGGATGTTTTGGTTTAGGAGCTAAACCTGATATGGTTTCTCATGTTGGTCTAGTTATATTTAAAAAACCATAATGAAGTTCCTACTCCTATTTCTCATAAAGTTATACTGGTTTTTTATTCCAAAATCTAAAAGAAGACAATGCATTTTTAGAAAATCCTGTTCAAATTATATATATGAAGAAACATCTAAAAAAGGTTTAATATCAGGACTAAAAGCATTGCGATTTAGGTATCAGAATTGCAGAAGTAGTTACATTCTTATTAATGACCCCTTAAGTGATGAGAAACTTATGTTACTACCTAATCAACAAATCATTGAGGAAAAAGAAATCGATATAAGACTAATTCATAAAAACTAACAAGATGGCAAAGAAAACAGTACCTGTAAAACCACATAGAAGGTCAACCCCTTCTCCTACACCGAGACCCAATCCAAATAAACCAAAACCTGGACCAAAAACAGTTCCTGTAAAACCTCATAGAAGAAAACCTCCTAAATAATAGTTAGAAGTTATGGGCTTTAAATACAACAAAAGAATAAAACTGGGAAAACGATTTGGATTGAATATTAGCAAATCCGGAATTACCCCAAGTTATAGAACTAAGAGAGGTTCCTTAAGCTCTAAAGGATATTCCATTAGAACCGGAATCCCAGGATTGACCTATCGAAAGACCTTCAAAAAATCAAAAGGAAGCGGATGCCTCCTATCATTAATACTATTAATTACTTCAAGTACTTTCATTTTCTTTTTAATTGCCTAATAAATCAAATTATGAAAACAATTAGATACCTAATCCCTATAAAAGTGATATCAACTATATGTGCATGTCTATTGTTTGCAGCTGTATTTAATTTACCAATTGAATATTATACAATATTAAGAATTGTTGTCTTTATAGGATCGTTACTAATAATTGACGCATTAGTAAGAAAAAATATTTGGGTACTTGTTTTTGGTGTCATCGCTATCCTATTCAATCCAATAATTCCAATGTACTTGTACATAAAATCATATTGGATTCCAATAGATATCGCTTCAGGTATACTATTTCTTTTAGTTCTGTTTTTTGATAAACCCAAAAGAGAAACAAAAAAAATAGAAAAAAAACGAAGAGAATTCAGTAGAGACAAAATTTATTAAACTAATTAATTATGCAAAAAATAAACATCACAGCCGAAGTAAAAAGTCATTTTTTAAGACTATATCAAATTGCATTATCTGATGATAATTTTAGCCATTTAGAAATGCAATTATTATACAAGTTTGCCCAAGAAAGAGCCATATCGAAAGCTGAGTTAGATACTATTTTAACAGAATATGCCGGAGAAGTCATTATACCAGAAACTTTGGAAAACAAGATTGAATACCTATATGATTTTGCTTTAATGATTTGGGCTGATGAAGTTGTTAGTAAGGATGAAGAAATAGCACTCAAAAAATACATTAAAAGCTTTGGGTTCCTCGAAAAAAACATAAAAGACTTATCACAGTACTTGTTAGAAAGTGCAAAAGAAGATAAATCTAAAGAAGAAATACTTAATGAACTTAAAGATTGAAGTACTATGGGACTATTGAAAAAACTTACTCAATTAACTTCCCAAAATGGGAAAATGGACATAATTAAACCTGAAACGGCAATTAATGATAAATTGACGTACCACAATGAGGGATACAACACATCCAAAGCTTGTCAAGGCAATTCTCATAATTTGCAAATATCATTAGATACTATATATCAGAAATTTGAAAATAAGTGTAAAATAGACTTTAATGAGCAAGAACGACTTAAACAACCTTATGTCACAGAGCAAAAAGGGAAAAAAACGGCTTTACTAAATAAAACAGAAGAGCTAGAACGAATTGAGAATAATGTTGGTAAAGTTAATATGGACATCGAAAAACTGAATCAGGATTGCAGAAAAGTAAAAATCAAACCAGAAGAATTCTTTGTTGATATCGATAAAAAAGCATCTGCCAAATTCTGGATAGGTATAAGCTTTTTATTACCATTGGCCGCCTATCTATTCGTTTTCTATATTTCAACATCTTTCTCTGCCTTTTTTAGAGAATTTGATCCCGGCATCAGTTTATTTCAAGGGATGTTCGATCCAAAAGCGCTTACAAAAGCTTATGAAGAAGGTGTACTTGAATTATGCTTTGTACTTTTTATTCCTTTCGTGTTTTTTGGTCTTGGCTATTTAATTCATATGTTTCAGGAGAAAAGAGGAATTATCAATAAGTTAAAAATTGCAGCTTTATTTATAATTACATTTTTATTTGATGCCATCATGGCATATCTAATCGATGAGAAATTATATAACTTAAATAAAACATTTGACAGCGAAGATTTTAATGTGTCTATAGCGTTTCAAAGCGTTAGTTTTTGGTTAATCATTTTTGCCGGTTTTGTATCCTATATAGTTTGGGGATTAGTGTTCGATTTTGTAATGAAAGAACATGCAGATCGCGATAAAATCAAATCATTCATAAGAGAGAAAAAGGAAGCCATTTTTGAAAAAGAAAAGATCCTTTCAAAATTAGGAATCAAGACCAAAAAAATTGAAGATGAAATATCTAAAATAAAAATTAGAATATCTGAGCTCCAAAACATTATTGATGGTTGTATACTACCTGTAATGAACTACAAAGCATTATCTACAGAATATCTTCAAGGGTGGCAACAATATATATCTGCAGGATTACCAATCAGTCCGGATGAAAAAAATTCCTTATTGCTAGAATGCAAAAATGTCTATCAAAAACATATTAAAGAATTAGAATTGGATACTGACACCTACCAAAATAAAGTATATACTAAAACATTATAATCATGAGAAAGGTAAATTCAATAATTGCTATCACTATACTTTCTTTATTGTACAGTTGTAAGAGAGACATCAAAGATGAAGCAGAGGTAGTTATGACAACTAAACCAGTCCAAGTTTCCAGCAAGTGCCCTAAATTTATATTAGATCAAAAAGAAAATAATCTAAACATAAGCATTCTATTAGACTTATCGGATAGAATTGAAGAACCCAAAACAAAAGAAAAGGATTCTGCTTATTTATCAAGCTTATCTAAATCATTTGTAGAGCATGTGAAACACAAAAAATTGATTTTGCTTGAAGATCGTATGCAATTGTTCTTCAACCCTGAGCCCTCAGACGAAAAAATAAATCAAATCGCTGAAAAATTAAAAGTGGTTTTTACTAAACAAACTTCCAAAGCAAAAATAGAGGAAACATTATCTCTTTATGCAGATAATCCTTCAGAGCTATACGATTTAGCAAAGTATGATGCCGAAAACTTAGGAGGTTATCCTGGTTCAGATATTTGGCGTTTTTTTAAAGATAATGTCCAAGATTATGCTATTGATGAATGTCACAGAAACATACTTGTTATTCTAACTGATGGCTATATGTTTCACGATAAAACAGTAATGAATGAGAAAAACCGCACATCATATTTAACACCTAAAAGTTTAAGTAAGCTACAATTAAATAAGGCTAGCTGGAATAATGAAATGGAGAAGAAAGATTTAGGATTTATACCAGCTAACAAGGCACTAAATGATTTGGAAGTTCTTGTTATTGGTATCACAAGCCATAATGATGAAAATCCATATGCCCAAGATATTATTGAAGCTTATTGGGAAAAGTGGTTCGATGAAATGGAAATAAAAAAATACAAGATCAAAAATGCTGATATCCCATCCAGTATTGAAAAAGTAATGGCAGATTTTATTTTACTGAACTGATGAAAAAGCTCATATTAATATTCCTACTATTTCTGGCTTATTATCAAATCCATTCGCAAAGCAAGGAAACCGCACTTTATATGCGTAAAGAATTGGTGAAACAACGAGATGATTTAATTAAGAAGGCAGAACGTATACAAAGACGGATCGATTCTATTGATAGAAAATTGGGTAGTAATAAGAGTAGTAAGCAATATTTGACCAAATCGGTCAACTATGATTCTGAGACTAACTACTCTAATTCATTAGAAAGTAATACTACTAGAAAAAAACGATATAAACCAAGAACTACAAAAACATATTATCGGGGTCCGAGAGGTGGTTGTTACTATATCAACTCTAATGGCAACAAAACCTATGTATCCAAAAGTATGTGTAATTAGTCGTATATTTCTAATTAAAAGCACTTTAGATGATTTCAAACTCAATAAAATATCTCCTTGTCTCTCTATTATTTTTGTCGTTCACCAGTGACCAAAAACCTCCATCCAAGTTTTTTGCTAAAGTGATCGGAGTAAAAGATGGAGACACCTTAGAAGTCCTATATGAAAAGGAGCCTATTATAATTAGGTTAGAGCATATAGATTGCCCTGAAAAGAAACAACCTTTTGGGCAAAAAGCCAAACAGTTTACTTCTGATTTTTGTTTTGGTAAAGAAGTAAAAGTTATTAATAAAGGAAAATACGATCGATATCGACGACTTATCGCTACTATTGAATACAAGGGTAAAACATTAAACAAAGAAATAGTGAGTAATGGGTTTGGATTGCATTTTAAGAAATACTCAAAAGATACTACGTATACCCTTTTGGAAGATCAGGCCAGACTCCAAAAAAAAGGCATATGGTCTGATGAAAAGATGATAGCCCCCTGGCTATATCGCAAACGAAAGAAATCAAAGAAAAAAATCAACTAATAGCACTATATGCATATAAAACTACTCAACCATGAAAAAGATACTATCATTCGTTTTCTCTATGTTCTTAGGTTTTTCAGGATTTAGCCAGGAAAAAATCGAGAAAAAAGAAGATCAAAAGTCTAAGAAAACAATTTGTAAAAAAGAAGTATATATCTGTAATAGCACAGCGAGTAAAACATATCATTTAACCAAAAAATGTGGAGCTCTTAAAAAATGTAAGGACTCTATACGACCTATATGCAAAGCTAAGGTTGAAAAGAAATTTGGCAGGCTGCTTTGTAGTTTTGAAAAGAATTGATAAAACATTCTCAACATTGCATTCGCCTCCATATAATGTTTTTCTAGGCTTTAACGATGAACCCCAATCAAAGGTTTTAGTTCTATAGCCAGTAACTTTTCGAATACATTTCTATAGTCAGAAAGATCGCCTGGTAATTCGATAACATTTAACTTCACAGAGTATTTTGCCCAATACCAAAGATGTAATGCACCAGTGCTTCCTTTGTCATAAAACCCTAAATGCTGGAATGTTCTGGAACCAATAGTTGTTAAACCATCCTTTCGGTTTCTATGTTTAACAGTCCCTACATATAAAACTTTACTATCAATGTTTCTTGGTTTACCCTTAGCAGAGAGACTTCTATACTTTTTTTCACCTTTATATTTATTATTCGCTTCCCTAAAGTTATTTAAATCTATTACCATTTGCTTAGCAATTTCTTCATTTTCCGTTTCATACCAATAGAGACAATCTCCTTTATTAATTTTATCTAAATCCTTAAAAAGTTTTCCTAAACATCCTTCTGCCCTTTCTTTTGCAAACCAAGTGTTCTCAGTTATCATAGCTTTCCTAATATCCTCTATTTTAATAGAAAAAGTTTTAATCTCAATAGGTTGTAGATTTGATAACAAGTTATTCGCAGCGGTTTTTAAAATGTCGGACATGTTCTTACTTTGGGTTATTATTTCCCCGAATATAAGAATTAAATTAACAAAACCCTACCGTTCAATAATCGAAAAATTGGGTTTATATCTAATTCTTTTGGAGGCCATTTTATATAACCTTTCTGTAGGATCTTCCGGTATAAAGACAATTTCTGTAGCTCCTTTTCTAGAAATGATATTAATGGTTTGTATGTTCTTTGCCGTAATTTTGGAATCTCTGATCTTATTAGGGTTTTTATAAAAATCAATAGCGTACTTGGGTGATAACCTATACTCCAAGGCATCCTTAAATACGCCACCTAATGGTATCGGCTTATAATTATTATACCTGTTTTCTGAGGTAGAAATGTTTGCTTCTATAAAACACAATTCATTAGGAAGGCTATCAGGGTCAAAATGTAGAATAATATCTTCTTCGTTTTTAGCACTAGGAAAATGAATCCAATGCTCAATAGCATTCAGCCGTCCTATATACACATATTCTACCTGATCTAGTACAATTCTATCTTTGTAGTGTTTGGGATCGTTCAAAAAACCTTCTCCCTCTTTTATATACTTATGAGAAAATGTAGTAAAATACAGTACCAAATCTGAGTTCTGGTGATTAAGGATATATACCTCCTCTACTTTTTTCATGTTAGGGTTATTGGTTTTGTCATAGAAATCCTGCGGGCAGTTACAGAATCTTTCGGTATAATCAATGGTATCGTTTGTCTTTTCACAAATGTTATAGACATAGATATCAAATTCTGACACTTCATAACTTAGAACTTCGGGTACGAATTTTTCTTTATGAAGAGAATACTCCTTTGTAAGGTAATCCTGCTTAATTATAGACAGCCCTGTACGACTACATGATGACAATAATAGCCCTAGAAATATTAAAACAATATATTTTTTCATTGTGGGATGTTTACTTTGTTATATTCAAATCTTCCTCCAAACATGATCCTATACCCTTTATAGTAATCAGGGTGATATGGCACATTGGTTTTAAAGTGCAAATAGTCTTGAAAATCAATACGATTCACATTAAATAGTGAAATATGTCCTCCATACCCACTATTGATATTAGAAACGTTCAATCTCCATCGCTGTTGATTATAGGCAAACTGGTTAGTATCATTGTAATTAAGGTAGTCTATCTGCAATTTATCCGCTACATCGAATGCGTATTTCTGATATCCTGTATATTTATGATAGCTAAGCTCGATTAAATCAACAGCATCTTTAATATTACCGTGATAGCTTATTACTAACCCTCCTGTGTAGTATCGATCTCTATTATCTCCAGCCCATCCCAATACTGGTCCTCCATCATTATAGTAGGAAACTTGTGCGCGCCCTAAAACATTAAGATTAAAAAAACCTACTCTTTGTATTGCTCCTTTTTGTACTCGTATCCAATTAGCACCGTAACTAATGGAGGATTTATAAGGATTTTGTATAGGATTTGCCGTAAACTCAGCAAAATGGTAGAAAGGTACACTTCGCTCTAATGGGCTGAAGTCTTTTTTATCTAACTCCACCGCCACTATGGTACTTGCAAAAACATGAAACTGCGGTATAGCCCCATGTTGGCTCTGATCTGCTCCAATACTGCCTTTATTAAACATCATAATCCCGGTATGCAAAGCAGGAAAAAATCCTATATCTCCCTTGACATCATATCCGATTCCGCCCGTAACACTGAGGCGATATCCGGGCGTATAGAAATTACTTCTTCTGAGTGCAAATTTCTTATAAAATCGATATCCGATTTCTACACTCAACTTAGCTGCGATGCCATATTGAAATTCGGTATCAGAAAATGAAATATCATTTTGAGACTTACCTTGATGGTATGTTATAAAAATACATACAATTAGTAAAATTTGCTTTATCATATTTAATATCTAAGAATACATTACATAACTTTTGTTCATTATACATGCTTTGTTGCTTTCCATCGATCTTATACATAATACCGTGAGCGAAATGTAGACGATTATTTGAGGTAATAGAATTGGCAGCCGTTATTTTGCTTTACTTTTCCAAATGTTCAAAAACGGAATATCCCAAGCAAGTCTTAAGAAAATTCTATGTCCATTTGGGGATATCTCATTTCCATTTTCCAGAGTTACTTGTCTCAATTCAGGAGTATATTGATAACCTAAACCGAGAGTTAAAGGGGAGTTTTTGAATCCGTATGTCAAGGAACCGCCTGGCGAAAAAATCTGACTAAATTCTACATTATCAGGAAGGGTAGATGTATCATCAGATACTCGGAAATTTAACATGGCGCCTAAATCAATTACTTGAGCAAAAATCCCAAAGGAAGCACTATTCTCTTGACCATGTTTTAATTTGAAAGTATATTCAAATCCTATAGGTAGAGTAATTCCAGATACTAAACCAAATTCATCATCCAAGCTTTCTCCACTTATGAAATAACCTGGTTGACCTGTTATTGAAAAGGTTCTAGCATACTCTCGTTTGAGAATGAAGCTAGCGGGAGGAGCAGCATGTTTTTTTATAACTTCCTTCACTTCATCAGAATCTTCACTATCTATTACATCTGTCATAAAAGTGCCGTATTGGTCAATCTTTTGCATCGTTTCTAAGTAGGTAGCATTTGTTCCTAAGAATTCATTCAAAATCAAGGTGAGATAGTGAATGGAGTTGCTGTAATCTTTACTTCTAGCATTATCATATAAGTGTAAAGCATAATTTGAAATTGTTAAGAACTTTGAGATGTCCTCATTATTGTAATTAGCATTTTGAAATACATTAGTTACAATTTTCATATATTCTAAATAGTTATCATTTAGATTATCCTCAGTAAGGTTATTTCTAAATTCTTGCACTTGATTTAAGGATGAAAGTAGTTTTATGTAAGTTTCCTTAATAGACTGGATTTCCGTGGTAGAAAAATCGAAACCTGCCTTAGTTGGATCAAACAATACTTTTTTAAAGAATTTTTTATCTTGTTGATAGATTAATCCTGCAAAATATTTCCATTCTTGAAGAGTATTGATTTTATTAAACTTTTCATGATTCAACCAAACATTTGAAAATTGAGCTGTTTTGACTTTAGATGTATCTAATAGATTTCTTTGAAAAAGATTTACACCATGTATAATCACACCTAATTTTTCATCAAGTTTAGTAGCACCAGATAAATAGCTTTCCTTATAATAAATTTCATCCAAATAATTAAAGAGGTCAACAGGGTGATAATTGTTAATCAGCTTAGAACTTATATCAGCAGATATTTTTAAGGTGCCATAATAAGACTTATTTTTTATATTACTGTTATTAGCTTCATTTAAGAATTTAAGTTTACTTTCTAAAGCATCAGTTTTTTTATGATTCTCTACATGTTTTATAAGGTTATCTATAAGAGCTTTTAAATCTTGATTAAAAATTTCCTTATACTCATCACCTAATTCAGGAAATTTAGATGGATTGGTATTTTTAAGTTTCTCGAAGGTATTCGGAAATAAAACTTGTAGTTCACCTATTTGACCAATTGTGCTTTCAAAGGTTTGCATATAAGTGAGTAATTGAGCCTTTTTGAATTCCTCAGCATAATATTTTGTCAAACCATCTAGTATTTTTGTTTGATCTTCTGCACTTAATGAGAAGTCACCCGAAATAGCATTTGCTATAATTCCTAATGCACCTCCTCCTGCAAACCCCATACCATCAGTAAATTCAAAAGCTTTATTGTATTTATTAATCGCACTCCTAACTAAAGAAACATCAAAATAAGTGCTAAAATCTTTAAAGGGGTTTGTTAAAAAATCTTTTGCATAATCAATTTGTATTATTTCTTCATCGGTAAGAAAAATTCCTTGACCATTTGCATTTTTAACCTCATCAAGACCATCTGCGCTAATGGTTTTTAAAAATAGAGCATCATAATATGCGTTTTGGGCTATAACAAATTGAATTGTTAGGATAGCGATAATAGAGAGTATTAGTTTTTTCATGTTAGTTAATTTTAGTTCCTAATTTTATTGGTGTTCCTAATTGATTCATAGAATATATAATGCCATTTTCGACCTTGTATGTAGATGCTTCAAATTTTAATAATTCAAATTCTGCATTTGAGTAAGGTATAGTAATTCTACCTACCTTTTCATTAGTAGCAAGGTCGAAAACTTCGTTGTTATTATTTATTATTAGGATTTTGCCTAAAAAGCTATAAGCAGGAAGCGTAAATTTGGTTTCAAAACTTAGTATTCCATCTTTTTCAAAATCTTTTTTATTGAAATCTTTAAAGTCTTTGTTAAGCTTATCCACCTCTTGAAAGGCATAAAGAATTTCATTCTTTTGAATTAAACTGTCTCTTTTGATAAGTGTGGAATCTTTAAAAACTCTAATACTAGCATCAATATAACCTGCTTCAATTTCTTTTATCCGAATTGATTTTTTTGGATGGGTATTAGTATCTGTTTCATTTCCAAAATGCTGCATAGCAGCAATACTTTGTTCTAAAGTTGCTCCAATCAACCTCATTTGAAAACCAGAATATCTATCTGCTTCCAATTCATGAACTTTGGATTCCCATCTGGACTTTAATGGATGCCTATAAAAATGATGAGCAAATTCATGAAAACAAATACTTTTTATAGGGAGATGTGATTTTGTAACAGAAATAACAGAATCAAAAAACACCTCATTGTATAAGAAAAATCTTCTTTTACAATTTTTTGAAATTACAGCATAAGCTCCGTATCGAGGCACCTTTCTAACTTCTATATCTGAGTTTGGTAAACCTACTAGGCTTAAAGAATTTTGAATTATGGTGTCATAATTAGTTTTTACTTTGTCTACCTCTTGGTCCTTTTTTAACTCAGTATCATTGTAACTACTATAATTTTCAATTTCTATTATTTCTTTTTTAGGCTCTTGTCCATTACAGGAAATTATATAAATGGGCAATATAAATTTTAAAATATATTTCATTTTAATTGTAGTTAGGATTATTTTTCATCTTAGTTTGTTTTAATTGCTGCCAACGTATTTCTTTTATAACCTTATATAAAAACCCCATACCCAAGAATTTCCTCGGATATGGGGTTGTTAAGATTTTACGTTGCTTCTAAGTTAACAAAAAATGTTAAATGGGGAAAATATTTGTTAACATAAAATATCTAAACAGAAACACACCCCTTTTTATAACCCTAAATATATTGCTTGAAATCACATCAGAAAATACCCATTAGGGGGTATAAATACAAAAACACCCCCGGTAGTTGCGTCCAACTATCGGGGGTGTTGTATTACAATACTCTTATTCTTGTGGTGCTATTTCCTCGATGTGCAGGATCTGGTCTTTTTTGTTAAAGGTATAGTTCCATATCACCTTATCGGGTTCTTGATCAGAGACATGGTTACGCCCTCTGATGTGCAGCTTTACTGTAAACCGATTGGGATCAGTAGGGGTAATCGACTGTACTTCTAATTCGGGGTAGTCTTTGCTTTGTTTTAAGGTATCATACCACTCGCTAAAATCTGTACGAGACATCGCATTACCGGATAGACGTGCTGTATCTTCTTCAAAAAAACTTAACAATTCCGGTAATCGGGCGTCATAATCACTATCTGCTTCATCTCTTAATATTTCCAGAAATGTTTGTAGCATGGCATACTGCCTGTGATATGACTTTGGGGTGGTTTCCTGAGCTTGTTCAGGAACGGTATAGTCTGTATCATTATTAGCAATATCACATCGGGTAAAGGCAGGTACAAAATCCGGACTATAGTCCCAGTAAGGTTGGTTACAGAGTCTGGGAGCACTATTGTTTTCTATGATACAATCAAAAAATTGTACTGCGGCTGCCTCGGTATGGATCAGTGCATCTCCCCAATCATGATTGCCATAGATATGGGTGTCATAAAACCGGATTTGATGGGCATTTATGGCATATACCGCATGGAATACATTGTTAAAAATCTGAGAGTCCTCTACACTAATATCTTTTGAGCCTATGATATTCATACCGATACCACCACTACCATTAAATGCACAGGATCGGATATGGATTCGGTCTGAGAACATTATCGATACTACAGAGCCGTTACAAGTTTCATTGGTATGAAAGACCGACAAGTTTTCGAGCCGTATAGTACTACAATGATCAAAGATAAGAATGTCATCAAAATCATTATCAGAAATTAGATCAACCGGGCGTTCTGCTCTTATGGTTAAGTCCTCATACCCATATAGCACAAATCCTTCTGAGGAAACAAAACAGCTTTTGGGGGTTGGTTGATAGTCGAAAGCAACCTGGCCTCCCAGGAGTTTTTCTAGTTTTTCTGTAGTAAGGTCTATGGTATCGCTTTGTATAATAATCTCTGTATTATCATTAAGAGCCTTAATAAATTCTTCTGTGCTGGACACCGTAATCGTATTTTTGGTTTGTGCCCCTATAGCCAAAATGTTACACACACTAAAAAACCATATATAATAAATTCTCATTGCTATTGTCATCCAATATTTGGTATATAAAGGCCTCCAGCCCTATTGCTCTGGCTAATATACAATACTTACTATAAAAAGCCTGGTGGTTGGGTATAGCCATCAGGGCTGTCGTTTTCTCCAGATTTCAGGAAGAAATGTGTTATATACATCTTCTTTATATAAAAACGTGTAGCAAACCCACCGTCTTTAGCACTTTTAACAAAGCGCGAAAGCCACCTCCCTTTGCCAAAGGGAGGTGCTGTTTTTTTCTGATTAGTATAATCGTTTGGATGTAACCCGGTTTATATCTTTAATATCTTACATTTTATATGTACTTTTCTATCTTTATACTATATATGCATGTAAGAATCCCTAAAATCATTATTTTTCTTTGCCTCTTATTTTGTTGCCATCTTGTGCCAGCTCAAGAAACAGAAGGTTATTGGGTAACTGCTCCTAATGGATTATCCGTAAGAACCGAACCTGATCCCAATAGTAAAAGAATTGGCAAACTTCCTTATCGAACGAAGGTGACTGTAAGGAAAAAGACAGCTATTACTTATGAAGTCGATGAACAGGGATATCCCATTCATGGAGAATGGTACGAGATCGAGAATGATTCTGTATCAACTGATCCATCATATGTGTTTGGTGGATATTTGGCTACTAAAAAAGAAATAAAAAACTCTTATAAAAACCTTGGTTCTGTTAACAAAATGTTTGATCGATTTTATGGAGTGTACCAATTTAATAAGGATATTAATGGTATTGTGCTTCTTAATGTAGATGAGTTTTTAGATTATTCCAAAATAAATCTTGATGATTTTTTCTACAATGGGAAAACAACTAAAGAACAGCCATATTATCAAAATACGTTTGTTCGATTATTTAAGAACCAAAAAGTCACCAAAGCTTTTAACCATCTTATTCATGATTATTTTTATGTGTATTGTGAAAAAGGAAGGGTCAAAATGAAAGCTACTAACGTATTATTTCATATTACAGAATGTGGTGAAAGTTTTGTAGTATTAACATTAGATAATGATGTATTACAAAAGTATGGAAAGCCAATTTTTGCCTCTAAAATTAATTTGGATTTAGACTACAAATCATATCCTAAAGAAACCGCTCATTACAACTATCAATATAATATCAGGCATTTATGGGCTGATTGTATATTTGCTGGTGATAGTGGACATATTAAGTTATTTGCTAAATATGGCACATATTATTTTGGGTACAGAAATGATAATGACATTTCGGTTATTGATAAAGAACCTTATCGCCAGATTATTCATTTTGATGAAGATCAGGTAAAAATCGACTTTTCAAGTTTTCTTGATTTGTTTGGGTGCCCCTGTTTGTAATCTAGATTCCAGAAGGTCATCTTAATTCTAATATTACTTTAATGAATTCTCCTTTATCTACAATTTCATTCCTGTTATAATCCTGAAAAACAATTAGATATATTGTCTTTATTGAAGTTTCTTTTAGAGTAACGTCTAATCTACCATCATCAATAAAAAGTCTATCAATATCCCATTTGATCTTATGCACCCCATCCGGTAGTTTTTGCATTAACATTGCTCTATAGAAATTACTATTATTATAAAAAATGTAATTATGGGCAATGTGATCAATATGCAAATGATGTTTACTTTTGGAGGCTAAAGAAGTACCTATAGCAAAATATTGTATTTCTTCTATTGAAGTATCTGCTTGGGTTTGACCAAACAAGTCACGATCAACAAAAGCCGCTACTTTAACACCATAATGATTTTTTGATTCCGGTTCGTTAGGTGGTGTATAAAATAAAAATGAAAAACTATTCTTTTCTAGTTGGACGGTATTGTCAACATCAGTATTTAAAACAGTCCTATTGCCAAATTGATTGATTTCAGGTTTGTACCTTTCTAAATTATATCTCTTGTGTTTATTATCTGTGAGTTCTCCAATATCGGTTTCTTCTACTTTTTTTGGTTCTTCTACCTTTTCGCTTATAACCTCCAGGTTAACAATACTCTTCCTGTTCTTTTTTTCATCCGTATTGCAGGAGAAGAAAAACAAACCAATCATTGAGAAAAGTAGTAGCTGCTTCATCTTTATTTTTTTAGATACCATTTGTCTTTTCCTTTTTTCCTAAATGTAGGTTCGCCGGTATGAATTCCATATTTATCATAAAACAGGTAAATATAAGGGTCCTTATTGGGTATGGAATCCAGGTCTTTATCTTTTCTTACCCTATGATATATTGCTTCCCATTCCTTTTCGGAATAATCGAACCATGTTTTGGCATATTTAAGATGAATAACTTGTTCGCCAGCTCCTAAATCAAAATGCGGAGCATATTCGTATGGAAACCTATAAAAGCCAAAGATGCATTTTTTTAAGTTCTCTTTACCATATCCCTTCCAGGTACCAACGAAACCTTTTATCGCTCCTTCCTCAACATCAGCACCAAGATTAAAAGAAATTTTTTGGCTATCCATTCTTTGTGTAGGAAACAACACTAACTTAAGTCCTCCCTTAAAAATACCTGAACCCTTTTGTGATCTATCTTCTTTTAAATTATATGTACCAATAACCACAATTCTCTGATACTCCACCTCTTTATTTTTATTATAGATTACGGCTTTATTCAATGTAATCTTTCCTGAAAAGTTACAGATAGTACCTTTTAGGTTTGATTTCCCTTTTACTTCATATTCTCTAGGATTTTTAGAACGATTCACTTCTGAAAAGAAAATCTCTATTTTCTCATTTCTAATCCCAAAGATACCATTCATTGGCAACGATAATTGCTGATCATATGATGGATAATCATATTGTAGTATGGAACTAAAGTCATAATCTTCTAGAAGAAATGACGAAATCTCTTTTACGGAATCATTCCCATCCACATACTCATGTTCTATTGCAGCCCATTCTTTACTAAAGTCTATTTGAGCATATGCACATTCAAAAAAGAAGAGGAATGCTATTGTTAATTTCATAAAAACCGATACCAATGTATGTCTAATATATATTACTCTACTTGCATCCATTTATAAGTTCCTTTATTCCAATAAATATAACCACCACCGCAAGATTCTAGGTTATGAACAAAAAACGCATCTGTTAGCAATTTGTGTTTTTTATGCTCCGGTGGATCTTCCATGAGAAAATCATCTTTTTCATCATCCCAATTAGACCAGATTTTGGTACCCTTAGACACCTTTTCAAAATATCCTACCCAATTATAATTAGAATCCCCAAATGGATCGTCTTTACTTCCTAAAACAATAATTTTAGGAGAATCTGCCTGATGTATGATGGCTATTTTACCATCCGGGAGTTCATTTTCTGAATTATTATTTTTATCCCTAATAAGGATTGCGTGATCTTCTACTTGATCCCCATTAAAATCTCCTTTTAGATAAAAAGGATTATTATCGGTTCGTAAATTATAAGTCTCAGTGAGATCATGTGCTTCTAATATTTGAGTTACCGTGGTAACAAACTTTTCATGATCTTTTAAATATCCATTAAAAACATAACTACTGCCCTCTTCTACTATTGAAAATGGAAATGCAAGCTTAATCTCTACCCATTCACCTTTTATTTCTTTTCCATCATCTTTGATGCTTAGTTCTATTCCTGTTTTATGAATCACTTCGACCTGGGTGCCAAAGGGTAATTTTTCAATGCGTTTACCAGTAGTCGCAGGTTGATCACGTATTACTAAGCCATTGGTTGCAGTAACGTAATAGTATTCCTGACAACATAAATTCAATACATTGAAAAAAAATAGTATTGAAAGCAGCCCCATTAATTGATGGGTTTTCATTTGTTTTCTTATCATAATTAAATTAAAATGGTAAAGAATATTAAATTAATCATAGCGACGAGCCTGAATCCAATTACGAACCATGGTATCTGACAGTAATTTACCAATCACTCTATACTTAGAATATTTCAAAGGGTTTTCTGAATCTAAAGGCTCTGACATCACTCCAATCTCGGGTTGGTAATAGCTGGCATGGATAAATCGTATCTTTTGGTTGTCTACACTAATAAAACCAGTGTGGTCATCTAAGCCAACCAGGTATAATCCATCACCGCTAGTCCGGAGAAACTCTTGTATTGTAGTAAGTGGTGCATTGGTAAAACGTTTTACCTGTGGGTGAGCTAGTTTTTTAATGAACATTTCTGAAGCAGATTGTGCCCATTTGTACCTGGGGATATTAAATCCGACATCTTGTAATGTAGTGGTTACAAAATAACCACAGGCAATTTTACCTTCTCCTGGAGTTTTGGTATGCCCATTAAAATCCCAGGGGGTTCCGTACCAAAATGGAAAAACATCATTCACAAGGGATTGAAAAATATATGTTCTGGTGGTTGCAATTATAGCGTTTTTTCCAGCTGCATCTGCCGCATCATATAAGTTTTTGATCTTATCTCTTTCTTGAGATATGTCCTGAATAGTAGCTGTATAGTCTTTATGTTGGGCATAGCTTTGAATAGCTATTAAAACCATAGCAATACATAAGATGTTCTTCATAAGTGATCCTAAAAATGGCAAGTTAACGTATCTTTTTTAATTGGGGAGAAACAAAGATTATTCCTTTTTTACCAAATGCAAATATTTTTGATCAGCACATTCTTTAAATACGGTAAATGGATTCATTGCGTTTCCATAATTCTGTATTATAATTTCATTTCCATCATAAGCTCCTTGGACTTCAACTTTAGGATCATCTGTAAGTAATCCTTTAAAGGTAATACTACCATCTTTAACTAAAAAGGTTCCTGAATGCTCTCGTTTATTCGTTTTCATATGATATCGATCGCCTTCTAATACGATTTGTAACCCACAAACAGATTCGGTTTCTAGGGTATATACTTTTTTGGAGATTTCATACTTGCCCTTCTTATATTTCAGGGTTTGTTGTGATTTTTGGGTGGTTTCCTTTTCATCACAGTCATCTTCTCCTTTCGCAAAGGTTTCCATAGTGGTCGTGTCAATACGAACCTGAATATCATAAAATCCCTCGGTCTGATTAGAATCCATAATCAGAGTTTTATGAACACTAATAAACTCACCGGTACATCTCATATCCCATTCTCCCCAATAAGAATGTATCTCAAAAGAATCCAGCACTTTTACTAACTTATGTTCATCGGGCATAAAAAGAGAAATACTTCCAGAATTATATGGGTTTGGGTTGGAAGCACCTATATAAAAGAGTTCGACTCCAAAAGCTCTCTTGCCTTCTGCTACTTTATAATTGGCAGTGTCAATAGAAATTTCCTCTATACGTATAGCATCAGAATACCAGCTTTCACTTTCGTAAAATTGTTGCTTAATACTAGCTGTTTCTGAATCTACGACCAAAACATAACTGTGTAACGAAAAAGAATATCCATCATCTTCTACACTAGCAATGGTAGGGATGATCACAACCGTACTTGTTATATCATAAGGCAATACTTTCTGGACAATAAATTCTTCATAAACTGCTACGGGTTGGATGTCTAACTGTTCTAGTATTTTGGCTATAAACGGAGCGGGTTTAAAAGCTTCACTTTTTAACGTTATGGATTGCTCTTTTTCCTCTTCTTTTAAGTATAGTTCTTCGACCTGTTCGGTAGCGTTTTCTGCCTTTGGAGGGGTTTCTTTGACAGTATGCTTAGCTGGAACTTCTGTATAGACTTTTGTTTCTATTGAAGTGGATCTCTTTTCTTGGTTAGGATTGCAGGAATAAAGACAAATTACGAATATATATAATGCCGTTTTTTTTATAATAAATTGATGTTTAAAATTTGTAATAGTTTCTGTTCTCAAAAGGAAAATGACATGGTTTTACTATAGTTTACATTTTTTCAACATAACCATTAAAACAAAATCTATTTCCCCATACTCTCTATTACATGTTTTGGAAAATTTTCTATTATTTCTCTCTGGTTGTAAAAAAAACAGCCTTAAGCGAATCTACATACTTTTTAGGTAGATCCATATGAATTAATCTTTCCTCATCTAATTTAAGATTTTCTATATAAATAGTTTCACCATCTGTATATAATTCATATTCAAAAGTTTCTTTTTCATTTTTTAAATACATCAATTCAAATTTTGATGGATCTATACTTTCTATACGATTTGCTTGATAGTAAACTTCGTTTTTATCGTTTATCATATAGTCATTATGCTTTCCAAAGAAGTTAATATCCGAACTGTTTAAACAGTAAAATGGAAAGGGATGAGGCCTTGTAACATAAATATAGACGTGATTTTTATCTCTATAATAATTACCTCCTTTATTTACTTTTACAAAAGATTTTGTATCAATGACTTCTTTTATTTTTCTCTCTTCTTCTAAAGTAGCCATATACACTCTGTCTATGTAAATAGAATCTTTTACTTTACTTATATCTTTTGAAGGATGTAATAAAGGATAATTCTTTACTTTAACATATATACTACCGTTACTATCCCCATACAAATAGTCTTTAACCTTATTGTATTCATCTTGAGCACGAGAAGTAAAAAAGAATAGCCCTAAAATTACTAATACTATTTTCTTTATAGTTTCCATAAAATGGTTTTTGTTGAATACCATTTTTTGTGTTTGTTATTATTGTTCAACTTTTTTACTCCTTAGGTAGAATATTCAACTCTTAAGATAACATCATTACCTTGTTGTTTTAATTTAATTGTGGTAACACCACCATCAAACATAAACTCACAATTTATTCTTGAAATCGTATTATCATCTCTTTTAATAATAGTTTGAGTGTAATAAGGTATTTCATTTTCTTCTTTGTAATTCTCTAATTTCCTTTTCTCTAAAATTATTACATCGGTACCAAACTCATATCCTTTAATCAATGTGAATACTTCACGCAAATTCACATTTTTAATAGTATAAACTTCATTAAGAAAATGGTTTTCATCATATACTTCCTCATAAATGCAAGCAATATTTTTAGATTTTAAGAATAGACAAAAAGAATCTTCCTTTAACTCTTCTCCTGGTGTTTCTTCTTTTGCTTGTCCATTAGTAACCCTATTTTTTCCGGTTCTTTATAGTTTACATTTTGCTCTGATGATGGTTTTGATTTAACCTTGTCGATATGTCCTTTACAAGTAAGAAAAGAAAAAAAACCAGCAATATTAATATATAATTTTTCATTATAAGTCTTTATTAAAACTATTTTTAAATGCTTTTTTAATATATCAATATATCTAATGAGTCAAATATTCACTGATTAACACAACCACCAGTAAAGCTCAAACTTCTCTAATTTTTTATTTTTATCAAAATAAAACATCCAGCTATTTTCAGTTACATCTGTATTAAAGCTTACATAACAAATATATCCCTTACCTTCATTTGTATAATCTGAAATTTCTGAGTTAGGAAATAAACTCTTGAATTTTTCAATTTCTGTATCTTTAGTAAAGGTTATCTCTTTATCATCAATTTTAAATTCTAACTTATTATTAAGGATAAAAGGTGCTCTCAACAAAACAACTTTCTTTTCGTTAGTGACATACTCTTCTTCTTCCTTATATACATGTTCAAATTTTTCTCCTTCCCAATTAAAAGGATTTCCACACTCCCATTCAACAATTCGTATACTATCATTTTCTTTTGTTATTTGGGAATAATCTAAAAACAAAGATTTAGTATTGAATTTCACTTTTTCAAGTGGTAAAGTGTCAATACGTTTTTTATTTGTACCCTTTTGTTTTTTAACCTTTTCAATAATTAAAGAAGGATTTGCTTTGGAGGTTTCACCTACACTAATTTTACAAGAAGTAAAAATCAATATTAGAACAATACTAATTCTTAAACAAATCTTTTCCATCATAACTTTCTTCTTCATCTACCATCCATTGATCTAGATTTTTCCATTCGCCACTACAGAACAAATCACTATACTTCTCGGATACAATTTTATTTTCTATATCTAAAAACATGCAATTGTATTTTTCAACTTCTTCTACTGAATTTCCATCTGACAATATACCTCTTTCAATAGCATGAAGTAGTAAATATTTTTGGTTTGGAGAAAAATCAGAAATACGATTTCTCTCAAAACATATCTCTTTCGGTGTTTCAATTTCGGTTAGAACTTTGTTTTGTAAGTTTTTAATTTGAATGCTCTTCCAACAGTCATCTTTTCTATCAATAAAAGAAATAGAAAGATTCTTTAGTTGAAAAACTAAAGTGTCATTTCTAACTATTGATTTAATGGTATCTAAAACTACTTTATTTTGTACGCTATCAATAACTGTTTCAACAGAAAAAACTTCACTTTTATGAACTGCACTATCTTTTTTTTCTTTTTTACAAGAAAAAGCAATTAATAGTAATATTATTATACATCTCATAATTCTGTTTTTAAATGTTCATACCTTCCAGGAGCGACACTTACACCATCCCTTTTAGACATCCGTCTATTAACCCCATAATCTTCCAGAATAATAGTTTCATAATCTGAATGATTCTCACCCCATTCATTCGGGTTTCTAGAAATTTTAGCTTTATGATCTTTCTTATCCTTATCCTTATTGTATTCGTCCACTTCTTCATCCTTAGTGGCAAAAAAGTTGTCTAATGCTTCGGCTAAATCTGGTTTTACATATGCTGGTCGATTTATATGATGATCAAGTGCTACTGCTTTACCCAGTTTAGACTTCAAGTAACTCTTTATTTCATAGGAATAACCACTTGGCTTAAATTTCACGACTTTATTCAAACGTTTTTTTGCATCAATTACCTGTAAGCTTTGAAAATCTGGATCTTTCATGGCTTTAACAATTGGTTCTAATATTTTACATTTTAGTTTGCTCTCATATGATGTACTATCAAAACCCTCTCTAATTTTAGTCTTCAATGTACTACCAGTAAGCTTTGTAGACGAAGAATCTGAGGGGTCTTTATAACTCAGCGTATTATTATCTAATATCCAACCACAATCCTCAAAAAATTCCTTGTATTTATCTGGAAAATCATTCTTGAACTTTGTAACCTGTTTTGGAAATTCTCCTTTACCAGATGAATTAACTGTCTTCTGTACGGAACCAGCGGAAAATATTTCACTGTCATATGATTGAACAGAATCCAATTTACCTTCATTTTTAGTAACTGCAATAATAATTTCCTTTTCTTCACTACTAACTTTATTTTGAGTTACTAAATTGTTCCAGCCAGAATATGCATCAATTTTTGTTGTTCCAAAATAAACAGGTCCATACTGACTACCATATTTGACACATTTAAATTTAAGATTTAAACTCTTACCACAATCACAAGCTTTTTCAATTTCAAACCATTTTCCATCGATATCCAACCAATAATTGGGAGTAGTTTTATGATCAGGTTTTCCTTCATCATTAGGATTACGACCATGATAAGTAATGTAAAAATCGTTATCCGAATGTCCATCAACTAAAATATAAAACTTACTCTTTTTATCTTTTAATTTATCTAAATCTTCATTCCATTTTTTGGTTGTATCATCATCTACTGGATTTAATATAACCTTCGCAATTGCCCAATCCTTATAATCATCCTTATTTAGCACATTTTCATCATCTTTAAAATAATTACCAACTTTGGATTTTATTATAGCTACATTTTTTTCGTCTTGTTGAACTATAAGTTCCTTATCTAGCTCTACAATCCCTTTTTCTAAGCCTTGTTTTATGTTCATTTTTAAATCAAGGTCCTGGGCATTTTCCGTTTCTACCAAAATATACACTTCATCCCCAACCTTAGCACCATTTATCTTTTCAAAACTTATATTATCTCCTTTTTTAGTGGCTGCACTTAATATTAGTTCTTGACCTATAGTAATTAAAGTACTAGAAAGACCATTATCCGCTTTTATTTTTGCCACAGTAGTATTATGCTCAGAAGCAATTTCCCCTAGTGTGTCACCAGATACCACTGTATAGGTTGATTCTTCTCCTTCGTATACTGCTTCATCTTTTCTTATAGCAAAATAAGCATCTTTAATTAACTTACGTTCCACTTCTATTGCAGGGATAGATAAACTATTAGCGGAATTATTGCTTTGTGATATAATTGGCATTAGCTAATTTTTTGTTTGATTACTTTTAATTCTATACTAATTTGATCAGAACGCACTGAAATATCTTCTAATATATCATTCTCGATCAGTTCTTCATTATATAAGAAATCATAATTATTATCTGACAAATCAATAGATATCATTTCTCCAACCATATCTTTAGTTTCAACCTGAAGTATTATATTACCCTCAGTAACCTTTTTTACTTCATTTCCATTACTATCTATAAAAGCTGCACTTACAATCTCCGGTTCCTTCTCCTCCCGCTCCGTCACTGGCGCAGCGGCTACAAAAGGATTATTGGGATTCCAGGCTTTTTCAAAAATCTGATCGCGTACCCGCTGGATACCTGGCGATAAAGTAAGGTGCATCTTTAAAGGAGCATTGCCCTGTGCGCTAAATTTTTCTTCTAGAAGTACACAATAACAATTAGCAAACTCATAATCAAAAAGTTTTCTAAATCCATCGCGATGATAAAAACGGATATGTCCACGATAGGTTTGCTGATCGGTAAACATCCAATCATAAAACAACTCATCATTCTTAGTAGACTCAATCACAAAATGAATCTGACCGCCTTGTACATTAGTTTTAGGTCGACCATTGATATCGATTAATTGTTTGTATAAAAAAGTACTGTCCAGAACATTTCGTTCTTCCCCATTGATAAACAGTTTTGCCTGAAAGGCCATAGGCTCGTAGGTTTTTCGTTTTCAGCTAGTGAAAATAGTAAAATATATGTTTGCAGGACTATAGCTATGGTGTTTTTCGATAAAAAATATAATTTCCCCTACCAAAGGGAAGAACTAATTGCCAAAAAACACCCCCGATAGTTGCGTCCAGCTACCGGGGGTGTCTTCTTCTTCCGCTTTCAGGAAGAAAGGCATGATGTCATTAAAAATTTAATCTGTTCCGCTATTAGGATGCAGTTGCGGAGGACTGCCCATCAGTAGTACTATCGGTACTTTGATCATTTTGATCTGTTTGGTTTTCAACACTTGTATCTGTTGTCTGGATTGCAGTACTATTAAAACGTTCTTTTAATCGGGTATACAATGCTTCGGCACCTGCTACTCCACTATTGGCTGCCACACCAAACATCTTATACGCCAATAACGAAGTGGTAAAAGCCTCGGATCCGGCAAGCATACGAGTGTCGCTTACTTTTCGGGATAATTCTTCTACATCCAAAGCAAGAGACTTTAACTCATTAAAAAGAGCATAGTCCTTCTCTACTTCTTCTACACTAATAAAATTAGGTAGAATGTCTCCGTTCTTACGCATACTATCTAATGCATCTTCTACAAAAACCTTGTTGCTTCGATTGATTTTAGGTAAGGTAACACGCTCGTTTTTAGTCAATCCTGTTAAAAATGGTAACAGTGTATTGATTTCCTCAATTCTGTTTTTCACTTCTGTGATCACTTGTGGATCTACCGTAACCGATAATCGGTTGTTCTCTACATTTTTCATACTTTTTGTTTTAGGTTCAACAATTTATTGAGCCTTGTATAGCTCAATAACCTTACCAATAATTCTATATTTTAACATATTTACTAATAATTTTTAGTTAATTTTTAATTATAACTGATTTATTTTTAAACAATTACCCGTTGACTCAACAATAATGTATTACAGAAATTACAGATATGACAGACTGACAAGAACATCGTTTTTAGGTTTTAGGGAGCTCAATTACGCTTTCTCATGAAAGGAATACGTTTTCATGAAATAATTTTACGCTTACTCACTGGATGGCTACTGACAGCTGTAATGTATTGATGGTAAACGTACTGGCGTTTTGGCAGGGAGTTATGAATTATGAATTAGGAATTAGGAATTAGGAATTAGGAATTAGGAAT
>NZ_JAGJEA010000020.1 GCF_018100805.1 Aquimarina sp. MMG016
TGTAGATGATACCGTAACTGTAACGGTAATTTCAGATAATCTTATGTCTGGTACAATTGCGGATAACCAAACTATCAATTCCGGGGATGATCCTGCTGCATTTACAGAAACTACGCCAGCCACAGGAGCAGGAACACTTAGTTATCAATGGCAAAGTAGTACAACAAGTTCTACTGCTAACGATTTTGTAAATGTTACAGGAGCAACCGACCCAACATATGATAGTGGAGCTCTTACACAAGATACTTGGTTTAGAAGAATTGTAACTAGTACCTCTGGAAGTTCAACCTGTACTGCTACCAGTAATGTTTTACAAATTACCGTGGTTAGTGATAACACTCCTCCTACTGTAGATAGTTTTACAACAAGTGACATTACACCAACACTAACAGGACAAGGGGAGCCTAATGAACAATTAATGATTGAGGTAGATGTAGACGGAGATGGGATTGCAGAAGTTGTATATATGGTGACTACAGATAATGATGGTAATTGGAGTATAAACCCAGAAATAGACATACCAATTAGTGGTAATTTCCCAGTACTTGCAGATAATGATAGCATTACGGTTAGTGCTACGGATAGTGCAGGGAATACAGGAGTAGGAACTGTAATTATATCTATTCTAGATTCTGATTCGGATGGCATACCAGATGTTGTTGATCTTGATGATGATAATGACGGGATTCCGGACGAAATAGAACAGAATGGGGATCCAACAAGAGATACAGATGGTGATGGGATTATAGATAGTCTTGACTTAGACTCTGACGGAGACGGATTGCTAGATGTATTTGAATCAGGAGCAAACACTAATGGGCTTCAAATTTCTGCAGATGGCCGAATTCTCGGACCGGTAGGTAATGATGGGATACCAGATGATGTACAAAACAGTACGGATGCAAATTCGGGTACTATTAACTATAACATACAAGATACCGATGGTGATGGTAAAAATGATTTTCAAGATGTAGATGATGATGGAGATGGTATTTTAACTATATCAGAAGATTTAAATGAGGATGGGAATCTTAATAATGATGACTGTAATGACAATGGAATCCCTGATTATTTAGATGCTAACTCCTGTATAATTACTAGAATTCCGGAAGGCTTCTCTCCTAATGGAGATGGTATCAACGATACTTGGGTAATTTCAGGATTAGAAGCTTTTCCGAATCATCACATACAACTATTTAACAGATGGGGAGATATTGTATTTGATGCGAAAAGTTACCAAAATGATTGGAATGGAACTTCTAATGGTAATAGAGTATTTAGATCTGACGAGAAATTGCCGGTAGGCTCTTATTACTACATATTGGATACTGGTAATTCACAGGCTGGAACATTAACCGGTTGGATTTATATTAACTACTAAAATGATATGTTGACGGGGATGAGCATAATTGCTCGCCCCCTAATTAAAAACAATAAAATATAAAAAAAGATGAAAAGTTTAAACTATATATTTTTTGTACTAATGCTATCATTTCTAGTACAAACCCATGCTCAACAAGATCCTCATTTTAGCATGTACCGATATAATATGAATGTGATCACACCTGCATATGCCGGCACGAACCAGACATTAGAAACTCTATTTAGTGTAAGAAGTCAATGGGTTCGTGTTAATGGTGCACCAGAAACATTCCATTTTAATATTAATAGTCCTGTTGGTAAAAATGTAGGAATAGGATTAAATGTAATAACCGACAGAGTATTTGTCCTAGATGAAACACATGTATACGCTGACTTCTCTTATAAGATTAAATTAGCAGAATCCCTAGATTTATATGCCGGAGTAAAAGCCGGTGGAACTTTTTTAAATATCGACTTATTAAAACTAGATGTGGAAAATGATCCCTTATTTTCTGAAAATGTAAGTTCTTTCAATCCAAATGTTGGAGTTGGTTTTTATTTTAAATCTGAGAAATACTTCATTACCTTGTCTGCACCAAGTCTGTTATCAAATGATAGATATGAAAAAGATGGTGTAAACCCTGTATCTGCTGATGATGACTTACAAATGTTTCTAGGTGGAGGTTACGAATGGTACCTTAGTGATGCTTTTAAAGTTGTTCCTTCGACACTGATAAAAGCTGTTCCTGGCGCACCAACATCTATCGATCTAACTTTATCAGGTACGTATAAAGAACGATTGGAGTTAGGAACTAATTATAGATTGGATGAAAGCATAACACTATTTCTGACTGCTGCAAGATTTCTACAAGGGAGGTTAGATTTTGGGTACGCATATGAGTTTACAACAGCAGATACAAGAAGATATAATAACGGCTCTCACGAAGTAATCTTAAAGTTGAGACTATAGAAAGAAAGGCTGAATTTGTAATTTACTATGATTACAATAAATTAGTTGTTATTCTACCCTACCTAAATGTACTCGCTAATCATGTTAATTAGGTAGGGTTATTTTGTTGTTGAAGATTTAATGTTTGATTATAGATGGATATTTTTTCCGGAAAAACGAGAATTTTTGTGTGAACACAACAATTGGTTTTGATCCGTTCTCAGATATAAAAACTGTAAAAATAGGTACTCCGTTTAGGTACTCCAAAAAGTACTTTATATTTAAAAACACTTTATAAAATAAGCACAACTCGTTTTTTAACAAATATTTATATTCAAAAAGACATACTTGAGACCTTCGGGTGGATAACCTTACGTACACGCCTTATTTTAAGGTAAAAAATAAGGTTTTTGGATAAAATTGGGCTAAAAAACAAAATCTAAAACATTAAAATTCAATGTTTTAGATTTTTAAAAGTACCGGGGACAGGACTCGAACCTTATGAGTTCTGAGGTTACAGGTTAGAAAATGTATATTTTCTTTTTGTGATTCTCAACGCGGAGCGTTGCAGGTATCGATCTTTATTAAAAAGGGAGAACCAGTAGGATACAGTACTGATTTTTTTGGTAATACATTAGAAAATATTAAAGCATCACAAAGCGGAATGATCTTATATATGATAGGTACTCCTCCAATTAATAAAGGCGAAACTATTATGAACGTCGGTATTGAACCTAAACAATAGAATTATAAACGTCTTGTCATTGGTATAGAAACCAAAATCATCAATATTGATGCAATTACAATTGGTATCATATTCTTTACTGGTGATATTTCAGGCGTTGTTTCATAATATTCAGGCGTAAATTGTTTCCAATCGATAGAATCAGCATGCTTATTTTCAAATATTTTTGGATAGAAAAATAATCTTAGTTTTTCGTGAAACGCATCAGTGGCTTTGAGATAATCCATTTGTTGACTCATACTCGTTCCTGCCAATTGATTAAAGGTAAGTTGCAAATGCATATTTGGAATGGCAGATGCGATTTGTGTGCTGGTTTGTTCACGTAATTTTATCTTTTCATTTAGAGCTTCTCGTTGGTTTTTTGAATCATCATCTCCCATCTGCTGCATAGCGTAATACCATAGCCAATTAAACCCATCTGTAGGATATCCATATTTTTTAAATTGCGGATAGTGCTTATAAAATTTCTCTATGGTTGCCAATTTATCGGTATCCCACTTAACGTGATACCCATCCCGTTGCGCTATGGCGGTGCTTAATGCTTCCGGTACTGGATATTTTGATGATACATAGGCATTGATTCCAGCAGGTAAAAGAATGATCAATACTAACCAAACTGATAAAAGCAATAATGCATTAAAACCGGAAGATTTTTTAAAAATGATGATGAAAAAAGTAAGTGTAAACCAAAATAGGATATATAACATAGATAATCCTAGCATCCAGAATAAGTTACTATCAAAAGTTAAGTTAAGCACTAGCTTTGCGATGAAAAAAAGAAACAGCAGTACAACATATAATAGAGCTAATCGGATTAGAAGTTTGGAAATAATAAATCCTAATTTAGATCTAGCCTGGATAGTTACTAATCGCCAGGTACCGGTTTCTGTTTCTTCCGAAAGGACGTTAAAAGATAATACAATGACCAATAAAGGAAATAGATAAATGATTACAAAAGACAGATCGAGGTTACCGGATTGTAAGTTCATTGGATTCACCAAATCGGTATCATACTTTTGCGCTTCAAAGGTTTTAATTGTAATTCGTTTTACAGTTGGGTTTACATCTGATTGACCAATGGATAATCCAGCTAGTGGGTTTAAGGTGTTTATATATGCAAATTTCGCATAATACAATAACAATCCTAAGTCTTCATTATGCAGCGCTACTTGTCGATCAAAATGTTGCTCTTGATAGGTTTTTACTTCAGCAATCGCATCTTGCTGCCTTTGAAGATGTTTGTTGCCAATAACAATACTTATTATTCCTAAAAGCGTAATAAGCAACAAACTTATCCAAACCTCTTTAGATCTTATGCATTGCTGTAAAAATAACTTAAATGTTGTCATATCGCCTGTGCTTTTTTTGAGGTGAATAGTAATAACCAAAAAGTAACTAATATCCATAATGTTATGGAAATCAATGCAGGAAAAGCTTCTTTAATTGATTGAGAAAGCGCTATAGGCTGGTGTTTAAAATCCTGGAATTCTGACCAATGTTCGTGATCAACTACATGTGTTTTTCCTTCAGATCCACTCTTTTTTTTTGGGCTGATATATTCCATTTGTAGCTCATTCATAGTTTGCGCTAACTGATAACGATAATTATCGGCTTGATTCTGAAAATCAATATAAGATGAAAAATCTGTTCCTGATATTGTCATGGATAACTGTTTGATAGCCGTAAAAGGGTTGATGAATGATGAAAACTGAGTGACATCATTTTGACTTTTATAAATGTTGACCAATTTCCTGTGATGTTTTCTATACAAGTCAGCTGTGATTTTTTCTCCTTCTCGCATCACAAAACCCGAATAATTAAAGGGCAAATCTGTTACTTTTTTAACATTATGAACGCTTAAAACAGAATCCCTTAAACTATTGTAATGAGGATCATCTGGGTTGTGACTATCACCTTTTTTAATTACTTCTTTTTCGATAGCGGATTGAAAAGCTAATTTGCTAGGCGTAGGAAACCAATAATTACCCATCGCTTGTGCAGATTTTGGTAATAGCACCACCAATAGTAACCAGATACCTAATAATCGAAGTAAAGCATTTTTTGAAGTGCGGGTACTTGCAGAAACTACAATGGTCAAAGCCGATATAATAAATAGAAAAGCCAAATACCCACTGCTTATTATTAATAATCGAAGCCAAAGAAAATCATTAGCAGCTTGTTGCCCAAATATCAAAAGGGCAATGATTACTACCAATAAAACAGGTAGAAAGAATAACATAGAAATGGTAAAAAGTCCTATGGATTTTCCGAATAGGATCTCTTTCCAGGTAGCACCTTGTGACAATAACATTTTTAGTGTTCCATTTTGTCGATCTTTTGCAACACTAGAAAATCCTAAAAAAAACAGGATTAATGGAAGTACGAGCTGTAATAATAATGATAAGCTTAATTCTCCAAATCGTAACATACCTGTTGAAAAAGTAGCTTCAGAAAAGTTTACACTATTTTGCCTATGGGCTTCTAAAAAAACTGTGTTTCCTGTAAAACTTTCTAGTCCATAATCAAATATTCCTAAGGAGGCATTTATTCTAAAAGCAAAAGTTCCAAAATGAGCCATTCGATGAGGATGCTTATCAGGATTAGCTTCCCAACTTTGTCTGGCTTTAACTTGATGGTCTAATCGTATTTCATTTTGTGTGATATGGTTTTTTATACCACTAACAGCTGCATAGCCTGTTAATAGTATAAAAATGGAATACAATAGATAAAAACTTTTGGGAGTTGTTACGTTATGCCAAAAATTTAATGCGAATAACTTAATATTAGCCCATTTCATATGTTCGCTTTTATTGTTTGTCAATGGTTATGAGATTGTCTAAAAAGTAACCAACTCTGTCAAACTAAGCTTGTCGAAGTTTTTAACATCTTATTTTTAAAATGTATTCGACAAGCTAAGACTGACAATCCAGAATTTTTAATACTTTTTGATAATCACTTTTAGAATTTATAAGTTGCAGTCAACAAAAAGTTTCTTGGTGCACCTGGTCCCAATCTATTAGGATTAAGACCACCCAGCCAATACGTGTCATTAAATACGTTGTTTACTTTTAATGTCAATTGCATATTTGTGCTATTTGGCTTGTAATAAACAGCTCCTTCAAATACTGTGTATTCTGGCAATAATACCCTATTGGTACTATATGTAGGATTGTACCAGGTAAATCTCTCATCTACATACTGTGCACCAAAGCCAATTCCTATTCCTTTTAATGCAGCGATTGAAGTAAAATCATATCTACCCCAAAAATTTGCATTATGCTTTGGAGCTCCTCCGATTCGTTCTCCTATAAATTCTGCAATAGCATCGTCTTCAATTGTGGCATCTGTATAACCGTAAGAAGCTGTTAATTGAAAATTAGGGAGTACATAACCAGAAATATCTGCTTCAAAACCTCTACTTCTTTGCTCTCCTCTTGTTGTTAAGTTATCTAAATCAAAAGTATCACCAAGTAAGATGTTTTTTTGAGTAATGCTAAAAACTGCTAAGTTGGCAAATATCTTCCCGTTTAAAAATTCTCCTTTAGCACCAAATTCTATCAAGCTACTTTCCAAGGGGTCAAACCTTCCCGGTGAAGCAGACCAAAAGAAACCTTCAGCAGATGGAGATAATGATACTGTATTTGTATGCGGTTGAAAACCTTCTAGATAAGTAGTATAAACACTAATGTCATTTGTAACTTCATACGTTACACCAAGTCTAGGTACAAAAGCATTGGTTGTAAACTCCTCTTCATTTCCTTCGTAATCAAAAATATCTTTGAACCACTCATATCGTAAGTTTACTAAAGCTGAAAATTTTCCAATCTTAAATTGATTTTGAATATAAATACCGTTAGAGGTCGTTAGGTTTGCAGGAATTTCAAATTGCGAAAGCACATAATTGTTAGTGTTTCTAATTCCGTTAAAAGGATTCGTTAAATCTAAATGTGGAACTGCAGGAACTAACAATCCATCAGCTGTTTGCTGAAAATCATTTGGATCACTTGTTCCAGGTCTAAATCTTGCAGTAGAACCATCATTTAACAAATAATCTCTTGAGCTATTCGCACCACCCGTTCTTCTTTCCCAACGCGATGCATCGTATCCTACTAAAACTTTATTGCTAAAATTGCCCTTTTCTATGTCGTAGTTAAAAAATGCGCTTAAATTATCGGTATTCCAATTTTGTTGTCTTTCCGCATATCTCATAGCTACAAGATTAGGAACAACCTCTCCATTAATATCATAAGCTTGACGGAATGCGTCCGCTCTGTGTTCTTGTAAATCTTCATCCCAGGTTTGCTTCATATACTGAGCATTGAAACCAAAGTTTTTCGTAAACTTTTTACTAAAGCTTGTCATGAATATGAATTCTTTAGTTTTGTAGAAGTCGTTAATTGCACCTGGATTCAACGTAGTTGGAGTACTATTTGGGTTATAATTATCACCAACAGCATCAAAAATTGGCTGACCTCTATCTAAATTACCTTCGGCATTGTTATAAATCATCTCTACATTAAGAGAGGTATTTTCGTTAGGGATATAACTTAAAGATGGTGAAATTAAAATAGCATTATTATTCACGATATCTCTAAAAGAATCAGCTTCTTGAATGGCTGCATTGAAACGATATAACAACGTTTTAGAATCGTTTAAAGGACCGGTAAAATCTGCAGTTGCTCTTAATGTTCCAAAACTACCAGCAGAGACTGAAACTTCATTATAGTTTTCAGCTAATGGCTTTTTAGTTACCATATTTACAGTTCCACCAGGGTCAGCACTAGAAAATGTTACTGATGAAGGACCTTTAATAACTTCTACTCGCTCTAGATGAGATGTTATAGGTTGTAAAAAGTAGTACTGACGTGTTCGCATACCGTTAAGCACTTGTCCATCATCTGCTTGGGTAATACCACGAATATTATAATGGTTGTACAAACCTGTAATCGAAACATTACTCACCGTTTTTACAGCATCTGGTAACTGAAAAGCTTGTCGGTCTGCAATAAGCTCTTTGGTTACTGCAGCTACCACTTGTGGTAACTCTTTATTTTTAATTGCTACTTTAGTTGCGGAAAATGAATAATCACTGTTATAATCTTTTCTTACACGACCAACAATTTCAACACTTTGAAGCTGCTCAGTACCTTCTTCTAACTGAATTGTTCCTGTGTCATATGCAGAACCATCACCAATCTCGATAGTATTTTTATAAGGCTGAAAACCTAAATAACGCACTTCGATAGTATATGTTCCAGAAGGTGCATCTATTTCAAATTGTCCGGAGTTATCAGTAAGTTTCCCGAAAGTATCTGTTTTGTTTTCTAACGAAATTGTTGCTCCTGAAATCGGAATGTTTTGAGTGTCGACGATGGTTCCCGTTACTTTTACTTGTGCGAATGTGGCACAACTACATAATATTAATAAAAGGGTGGGTAATAATTTAAAAAGTTTCATTTTGTGTTAATTGATTTGTGTTTAGATAGTTTTTAAGTATAAATCTTGTAATTGAGTGGCGTTAATGGTATCAGTGTCCGAAGTATGAACTAATTGCCCTTCTTTCATTATACCAATTTTGGTTCCTACATTGACTGCGTTGAAAATGTCGTGAGTTGCCATAAAGATAGCTTTGCCATCATTGCTCAATTCTTTGCAAATTTTAGTGAATTCTAAAGTTGCTTTGGGATCCAAACCTGAGATAGGTTCATCCATGAAGATGTAATCTGCATTTTTAGAAAGAGCGATAGCGATACCTACTTTTTGCCTCATTCCTTTGGAGTAAGAGGATAGCCTGTTTTGATGTGCGGCTTCTTGTAATCCTGCCTTTGATAAAAAGTCAGAAAGCTCTTTGTTGGAATATTTAAAACCCGCTAATCTACTGAAGAAATTTAAGTTTTCAGTGCCAGATAGATTACCGTATAATTGCACAACCTCAGGGATGTAAGCAATCATCTTGGTAGTTTTGTTATTATTAGGTATAACGGTAATTCCGTTAATTAAAGCTTCGCCACTTGTAGATTGAATAAGACCTAAAAACAGATTAATAGTTGTTGTTTTACCAGCTCCATTTTGACCAAGTAAGCAAAATATTTCTCCCTTATCAACAGATAAATTTAATTGACTAAGTGCTTGGTGCTTACCATATGACTTGGTAAGATTTATGGCTTGTAGCATATGATGATTTTTTAAAATTGAGGTTAAACCCAGTTCATATTTTTATAAGACTGCAATTGATCAAAAAACATATAATTTGTACTGTAAAAAAGTATTTTAATGCAACATAGTTGCAAACTTAGGTATAATATTTTTTATTGCAATTAAGTTGCGTTAATATTATGTTAATGGGTAATTCAATGATGTAAAACCAATGTAAATATTACGTGATAAATTAAAGAAAGGCTATGGTATTATACCTATAAGGAATACTTAGGTAGAATTACCTAAATACTTTTATTATCATCCGTTTTTAACTGTAGGCGCAAATTTGCAGCAATAAGGCTTGTTTCGATTACTTTTTTAAGTAATGAGGGCTCACTGCCTGGCCCAATAGTGAGAAATTTTGAACCGGTAATAGGAACTCCATTAAATGGTCGAATAAATACTTGACCATCCGGATTATGTTCAAAGTAGGTGTACTTTTTTTCGTCCCCAATTTTTGTACAACCTTTTACCCTAAGTATACTTTCTGGTAGTGCCTGACAGATATCATAAATACAATCTAAGTCAGGCAGATCTGGTAGATCAACAGAACAAGAAGACCAATGTGCTTTTTGATGATCAAGTTTCTGGGCTGTGTTTTTAGATGGCAAAAGCTCTGGTAGAAGTGTAACATCAATTTTATTCATTGTCAAAATTTTAGCAAAAGGGTTGAGTAGTTTTAGTTCCCTAACAACGATAGTTTGTCTGCTTTCAGTTATTTTTTCAAGATGTGTAAGAATAATCAATGATGACACTTGAACTTGATTTGATTCCAGTTCATTGTGTTCTCCTCTTTTTTGCCAATTTTTAACATCTACAACAGATACCTGAATAGGAGGTAAGAACCTATCATTAAATCCAACGCCCAGAAATTCCATCAAGGAACATGCATCAGAAGTACCATTTGCCTCGATTAATGTAATTCCATTAGCGCGTTCAGGAATTCGATTTATGTGATTTCTTAATTCATTAATACCACTGCAGCAAATACAACTGCCTGTAAGCGCTCTGATCCACTTAGGATCGATCTTATCAGTAAGTTGAAGAGCATCAAGATTTGCATTTTCGTAATCATTTAGAACAATAAAAGGATTCCAGCCATTATTGATATAACTGGACATTAAGTGTCGTAAAAGTGTTGTTTTTCCAGCTCCCAAAAAACCAACAATCGAAATTATAGCTTCCATAGTTTTTTTGAAAAAAAATACTATACCGTTTGTTGTTAGAATAAAAGTATAAAAACGAGCAAGTACCTTTGAGTCAATTTATAGTACCTGTTGATTTATGATATTTAGAAACTCCTCGCGATTGGTCTTATTTTCAAAATATCCTCCATATTCTAAAGTAGTAGTAAAGCTACTTTTATCTTTAATGCCTCTAGAAGAAACACATAAATGCTTGGCATTTACTACAACAATGACATCTTTTGTTTCTAAGGTTTCTTGTAAGTCTTTTAAAATTTGTAAGCATAATCTCTCTTGTACTTGAGGGCGATGTGCATAATAATCTACTAGTCTATTAATTTTTGACAGTCCAATTACCTTGTCTTTAGGAATATATCCTACATGAGCGGTACCTACAATAGGTAGAAAATGATGTTCGCAAGAGGAATCAATATTGATGTTTTGTTCTACAAGAATTTTTTGATATTTGTACTTATTTTCAAAAGTGGAAGTTCTAGGACGATTTTTCGGATCTAAACCGTAAAAAAGTTCCTTTACATACATTTTGGCAAACCTGTATGGGGTTCCGGATAGACTATCATCTGTTAGATCAAGTCCTAATTCCTTCATAATTTCTGCAAAATGGTATTGTATATTTTTAATCTTTTCGTCGTCAGATGTATCAAAAGCATCTGCTCGTAAAGGCGTTTCTGTCGAACTGGAAATATGTGCATCTCCAATTAATTCTATTTCATTTTGATTTTTAGAGCTCATGATAAATTAATTTATACAGCATTTTTCACCCTTACAGCGACAATATTTTTTATTATAGAAATGTAACCCTACTAATACTATAGATACTACATAAATGACTTCTTCAGGTAAAGGTAATATGGATAGTTTTTCATTCAATATAATAAATAGCAGCAACAGCCAAGTTGACCAAAAAGCATATTTTGTTCTTGTGTTTGTAGTAGTTTTAGTAGATTGATAAATCGCTATGAAAGAAAGTCCCAAAAAAATAATATCCAGTGATTTCCACCAAACAGAATATCCATCTTGAAATACGGAAGATCCAGCATGTGCAAGGAATAAAAAAGGAGTTGCTAAACAGTGAGCTAAACATAAGCTACTGGCGATAATACCTAATGTGTCTGAGTTACTACGTAAGTGTAAAATATTCAAAATAAAACGTATGTATTTTAATGGGGGCAAAGATAGTATATATTTTATAATTGCAACTTTGTTGCGTTAATAATATTTATTTATTTTTGACAAAATGATTTTATGATCCGAACGACATCGCTGCGATATACATATCAGAATACAAAAACGGATACTTTTTATTTTCCTGATATCGATTTATCATTTGAGCAAAATGCTTTAATTCTGGGTCCCTCCGGTATCGGAAAAACTACTTTGTTACATCTTATAGCGGGTCTTTTGATTCCGAAATCAGGAAATGTATTTATTGGTAATACCTGCGTACAAGAACTTACACGAGGTCAACTAAATAATTTTAGAGCAAAACATATTGGAATGATTTTTCAAAGAGGTCATTTTATTAAGTCTTTAACCTTATTAGAAAATTTGACCATGCGCGAAAAACTATCAAAAAAAAGAACTGATCAGCACAGAAAAAAACAGTTAATAGAAGAATTAGAATTGACTGAAGTTCGGAACAAGAAAGTTCATGAATTAAGTGAAGGCCAACGACAGCGACTTTCGATTGCTCTCGGGGTCATACATAAACCAAAGGTTATATTAGCAGATGAACCTACATCAAACTTGGACGATGCAAATTGTGAAAAGGTCATTTCCTTACTGAAAAAAGAGGCTCAGATCTGTAAAAGTAATTTGGTTATTATTACTCATGATCAAAGAGTTAAATCACATTTTGGTAATCATATAATTTTATAAAATTGTTATACCTGGCTTATAAAAACCTGATTTCAAAACCTTTGAATACTGTTTTAAGTGTTTTGTTATTGTTACTCAGTATTTCGTTGGCAACTTTGGTGTTGCAGGCACGAGATCAACTTAGTCAACATTTAGAAAAAAATATCAAACCATTTGATATGGTCATTGGTGCCAAAGGAAGCCCTTTACAACTTGTGTTATCCTCTGTTTTACATATCGATAACCCTACTGGTAACATATCATTAGAAGAAGCTCTAAAAATTGGCAGAAATCCAATGGTTAAAGAAATGGTACCGGTTTCTTATGGAGACAATTATAAGGGGCATAGAATTTTAGGAACTTCAACTGAGTATTTGGCTAAATATAATGCAACCTTGACAGATGGCAAGTTATTTGAAAAGGCATTTGAGGTAGTTATTGGAAATGATGTTGCAAAAAAAATCAACCTCCAAATAGGAGATACTTTTACCAGTGCACACGGTTTAGCAGAAAATGGATTAGAAACTCATGATGAAAACCCTTTTGTGGTTACCGGAATATTAAAACCAACTGGTAAAGTTATAGACCAACTTATCATTACTAATCTTAAAAGTATTTGGGAAGTACATGAACATAATGATGAGCATGACCATCATGAAGAAGAGCATGAGGAAGAAGATAAAGAAATAACCTCTTTGTTAGTTAAATTTAGAAACCCTCTGGGGGCTTTGCAATTGTCCAGGTTTATTAATGAAAAAACCACCATGCAAGCAGCACTTCCCAAATTTGAAATCGAACGTTTAATGGAGTTTTTAGGAATTGGCTTTCAGGTGATTAATAGTATTTCTATTGCAATATTGCTGGTAGCGGGCTTAAGTATATTTCTAAACTTAATAAAAACCGTAAGGGAAAGAAAACAAGAGTTGGCCTTGTTACGCACCTATGGAGCCACTAAGTATGAGTTGATAAAATTAGTTTTTCTGGAAGCACTTTTTTTATCCCTTTTAGGATCTGTTTTAGGATGGTTTTTAGGGAGAATAGGTATTTGGTTTTTTTCAATTTTTACTGAAGGTTTATACGGTTATCATTTTGTATTTAGCTTTCCAACTAATAAAGAGTTATTCATCTTAGCTATAGTGATTCTAACGACCTTATTGGCCGCAATTCTGGCTTCATTATCCTTGTTTAAATTAAACGTTTCTAAAACAATATCTAATGCATAAAATAGTTTTTCTTACTTTACTTTTTATATGTACTAAGTTTAATCTTTTTTCTCAAGAAAAATTGACTTGGAATGATTTTGCAGATGTAACATTTAGTAATGTGTACAGTGCGGTGTATGATGATATTTTTCTAAAACCAAAATTCGGTCCTAGTATAAAGTCTTATCAGGGCATTAGAATTCGTATTAAAGGTTATTTTTTGGATTTTTCTATTGAAGAGGATGAATTTTATTTGATTTCCAAAAACCCGAGATCTTCCTGTTTTTTTTGTGGTGGGGCAGGTCCAGAAAGTGTTATAGAGGTTGTTTTTAGGCAAAAGCCAAATTTTAAAATGGATCAGATTGTTGAAGTTACAGGTATTCTTGAGCTTAATACAGATGATGTAGATCACTGTAATTATATTCTAAAAAAAGCTACAGGTAGATTGGTTCAGTAAACCACCGCCGCGAGGTAAGGCTCAGAAGGCATTTATTAGATTTTTTTTGATTTCGAAGCTAGCCTTGGAATATTTAAATCTCGATTATCGAGTAAATAGAATTAAAATTTTACATTAGCTGTTAGAGAAAGGATTAATCAAGTTTTATAATACATGGATAAAATAACGCATTATAATTATTTTCTAAAAAATATAATTTACAAAAGTTTCTTTTTACTCATATTTATAATAGTACTCTCTTCTTGCCGTAAAAAAGAGCACCTAGTACAGGTAGAAGGAGTAAGAATTGAAATAAATGATACGACTCCTAATCATCCGGATATAGAAGCTTTTATCCAACCATACAGGATGCACGTAAATAAAACTTTAGATAGTACTTTGGCTTATGCACCAGAGACATATTCCAAAAATGATGGAATTTTGAATACTGCTATAGGTAACTTAATGGCAGATATTATTTTAGAGCAAGCCAATCCCTTTTTTATGTCAAAGACTAAAAATGCAATTGATATGGCACTATTAAATCATGGTGGAATACGAGCGCCAATACCAAAAGGTAATATAACTGCACGTACCGCTTATCAAGTAATGCCTTTTGAGAATAGTATTATAGTGGTTGAAATGAAAGGAATTCATATCAGAGAGTTGATTGCCTATTTACAAAAATCTCGAAAAGCACATCCTATTTCCGGATTAAAATTGACTGTTGATAAAGATTTTAATATTATCAAAGCGCTTATTAATAATAAAGAAATTAAGGATGAAGAGGTTTATTTTGTGGCTACTAATGACTATTTGTATAATGGAGGTGATGAGATGTATTTTTTCAAAGAATCTGTGAACGCTCATCCCATAAATTATAAAGTTCGAAATGCAATGATTGACTATTTTAAAAAGGTAGATACGATTGGACCGATGATAGATGATAGATTTTTGCAAATTAATTAAGAAATAGAGAAATGAAACGAAGAGATTTTGTAAAACATACAGCATTAACAACAGGTTTGATGACACTTGGTGGAGTAGGTTTGTCATCTTTTTCTGCTAATCAAGGAAAAAAAATAACGATTTTACATACAAACGATGTGCATAGTCATATAGATCCATTTGGACCTGAAGACGGTAGAAACTCAAATAAGGGAGGCGTTGCAAGAAGAGCAACAATAATAGAAAATATAAGAAAAGAGAACCCAAATACATTGTTATTAGATGCCGGAGATATTTTTCAGGGAACTCCTTATTTTAATTTTTATGGAGGTGAATTAGAATTCAAGTTGATGAGTATGCTTAAATATGATGTGGCAACTATTGGGAATCATGATTTTGATAACGGTATTGAAGGTTTACATGCACAAATGCCTTACGCCGGATTTAAGTTTGTTTCTGCCAACTATGATTTCACCAATACAGTTATGGATACTTTTGTTAAACCCTATGAAATATTAATTCGAGACGGTATTAGGATTGGTGTATTTGGTTTAGGAATAGAATTGCAAGGGCTTGTAATGAAAGAATTATATAAAGAAACCAAATATCTTAACCCAATAGAGATTGTCCAAGACATGAGTAGCATATTAAAAACGGAAGAGAAATGTGATTTGGTCATTTGTCTTTCTCATTTAGGATATGATTACAAAAACGAACCTAATAAAGTGGGTGATATTAGTCTGGCTAAAGCTACAGAAAATATTGACCTTATCATTGGAGGACATACCCATACTTTTTTGAAGGAACCAACAATAGTAAAAAACAGAAAAGGCAAAGATGTACTCGTGAATCAGGTAGGGTGCTATGGTTTGTATTTAGGAAGAATAGATTTCTATTTTGATAGTGAAAAAAGTAAGGTTTCTAAAGCGAGTACGATTTCAGTATAGATCTACTTCATTTAATTCATAATAGTTTTTGAAATAGTGTTTCTATACTCCTGAAGAAAACAAATCCGGTAAGATTATTTACAAACCGGATTGTTTATTATTTCGGACCTTTCAATTTTATATCCATTACATAGATGACTCTTGGTAATTAGGAATAGGCCAATCATCGTTTGCAGCAAACGCTCCCTTTTTCCACTGGTCAAGCTCTGATTCTGTGAGCAAACAGTCATCCAGTTGGGTAGTCACTAGATCTACATTGATGTTTTGACCGATAAATACCAATTCAATTTTACGGTCGCCAAAAGTAACGTCCCATTCAGCTTCGATCATTTTTTGATTATCTAGAAATGAGGCATAACTTATTCGTTCACTAAAAGGCATGGAAGCCCACCAGACTCCAGCTGGGTCAGTTTTGAGTGAACCTCCTGCCGAGCCCCAAATAAGAGCCTGGTCTGGACGAGAGGCAAGCCAAAATAATCCTTTGCTTCGAATAATATTTGATGGGAAATGATGCGTTGCAAAATCTAAAAAACGCTGAGGGTGAAAAGGCTTACATTTTCTATAAACAAAAGAACCAATTCCATATTCTTCGGTTTCGGGGATGTGTTCATTTTCGAGCTCTTGTATCCATCCTGCCGATGCTTCTGCTTCTTCAAAATCAAACAGACCTGTATCAATCACTTCTTGTAAGGGTACTTGAGAGTTTTGTGTAGGGATGACACGAGCGTTAGGATTTAATTTATGGATAATATCATATAAATTTCTCAACTCAGATTCCGTTATCAAATCTACCTTATTTAACAAGATTACATTTGCAAATTCTACTTGGTCAGTAAGCAGGTTAACAATAGTTCGGTCATCTCCTTCAATATTGGTGAGATTTCTATCGGTTAAATATTGCGGACTAGAAAAATCCTTTAAAAAATTATAACCATCTACAACAGTAACCATAGTATCTACATAGCTGAACTGGCTCAAATCCAATTGTCCATCTTCACTGGCAAAACTAAACGTTTGTGCTACTGGAATAGGTTCAGAGATTCCGGTACTTTCTATAATTAGATAATCAAACCGTTGTTCTTTGGCTAATTTTTCTACTTCTATCATTAAGTCTTCCCTTAAGGTGCAGCAGATACAACCATTGGACATTTCTACCAATTTTTCTTCTGTTCTAGAGAGGGTGTTTTCGTTTTCAACAAGTTGTGCGTCAATATTGATTTCACTCATATCATTGACAATAACGGCAACTTTTAACCCTTCTTTATTATGCAAAATATGATTTAACAGCGTTGTTTTTCCTGCACCAAGAAAGCCACTCAATACAGTTACAGGTAATTTTTTCATTAACTTTATTTTTTTGTTTTAGATCTTAATTTTTTAATGTGATCTTACGAGTTACTTTGTTAAATGGTCCGGGAATAAAGTTTCCTGCTTCATCAATTAATTCTAATTGAATAGTAACTTCTCCCATAGGAAGCCCTTTGATAACATGAGGAACCCATTCTGTGATTGTAAATTCTTTATCATTGATCTTTGCACGAACTTTGTTTCCTTCTTTAGAAAGTGTTGTGTTTAGAACAAAGAAATCTAATAATATTTCCTCTGTACCTTTTCCTGTGTATTCACCTTTAGGTCTGCTATAAATTAGTGTCGGTGCTTCCATGTTAAGACTTAATTTATCCTCAGGTTTTTCTCCAACTACTAGTTTGCGAACAACTACAGAATTTTCATTCTTTACAGATTCGTGGAATGAACGGCTTAAAAAAGCAACTAAATGATGAATACCTTCTGGGATTTCTTTTTTAAAGTTTGGTTCATAATGTGCAGAGTAGGGTTGGTTATTCAGGATAAAATGGATATGTTGTCCTTTGCCGGAATTCGCTAGCTTTTGAGCGTTTGGTCCTTTGGTTTGGGCACCTAATTCGTAATTTTCAACTTTAAAAGAAAAATCCATTTCTCCGGATTTTTTAGCAACTATTTCCTCAGAGGTATCTAAAATAAGTGCTGCATCAGCGTACGCAGGTGATTCTTCTAACTTCTCTAATGTAATTTCTGGTTTTACTACCTCTTCAGTAATCTCGGTTTCAGGCTTATCCATAGTTTCTGGAGCTTTCTTCTCTTGTTTACAAGAGGTAATAGCAAAAAAGAATAGGCATGTAGCGATAATTGGATAGTGAGTTTTTTTGTTCATTTTGTTTTGATTTTAAATACGTATTAAATTCTATTTTTAAAAGTTGTTTTTATGAAGTTCATCAAAATTCCATATGGATTCATTTCCTTGATTGGTTATGGTTAAATTTCCTAATTGGGTAGTACTATTATCTTTATCATTTAAGCGACAAATTATTTTAGTAATTCTGCTATATTCTACCTGATTAGAAGGCTTTATGTTAATGGTAATGTCACCTGCAGCTATGGTAAGAATATTTCCTTTTTTTTCTAAGAGCTTACAGCCTAAATGTCTCAGTTCTTGCGTTACACGCTGATAGTCTTCCGGTGTACAACTTAAGTATATTTCTTTAATACCATTAAAAAGTTTTTGTTCTGTATAAGTAGGCTTAAGGAATGCTTCGCGAGAATATGTAACGTGCCGCTTCCCTTGAAGATTATTTAAAAAAACTGGATTGTAAAAGCCATACCAAGTGTGTAACGCTGTGCCAGTACTAGGCGTATAAAAAGCCTTAAACCAAGTATGTTTGTGATTTCCCAAAGGCATTTGTACAGTTTCTGTAGCATATAGAAACGAGTCTGTTGGTGATTTTAGTTTAGGTTTAACACCCAAGTGAAAATGCTCATTGTTATTTTTTAGAGAGAAACCTATACCACTTTTTCCAACAGGTTCATTATAACTGTTTTTTGGCCCCAAAATTTCAATATAATGATGATGTCCTCGCAAATAACAAGTAGATGCTTTATTATGTACAGGAGCAAAATCAGGTAATCCCAAGTCTAGGGAAGCATAAGTATTTTTCAATTGGTTGTTCCTTATCAGTCTTTCATGAGTAATACTATCAACCACTACATATAAATGATCTAATAGTAACTTAGACACATCTTTGTTAAAAACTGCGTCAATCTTTTTTCGATCGATAATAGCCTCTAGATTTTCTTTTTTTTCTTGTTCATTACAAGCACCAAAAGCAATCGAAAGAATCAAACAAACAGCTATTTGTTTAAACATATTTAAAACCTTTTTTAAAATAGTATTCATCAAATAATTTATTTTCATTACTAACCAAGCTTTTTATTATGCTCCATTAATAGCATTTAAGAAAATAGTAGCTGCAATTCCAAAACCTGCTCCTGAAATAAACAGGTTCCATTTTAAATGTCCTCCTTTAATTAATTGGGTATATACCCATAGCGATATCATAAAAAGTAATACAATAAATAATTGCCCAACCTCAATACCAATATTAAATGCTAATAAGGGCATAACAATACTATCGCTAAATAGCATAAATTTAAAATTGCTGGCAAACGCTAATCCGTGAATTAATCCAAAAACTAACGCGATGCTATATTTTACTTTAGTATCCGAAAATTTACCGTGTTTATTATAATTGATAATGTTGGCCAATGCTGTTATCATAATGGTAAATGGGATAAGCATATCTATAAGTTTGGAGTTGGCAGGAATTATATCCAAAGCGCTTAGAATAAGAGTTCCACTATGTCCTATAGTAAATGCTGTAATAATGACTAATATTTGTTTCCATTGCTCTAGTTTAAAAGCTGCACATAATGTCATTACAAATAGTAAATGATCATACGCGTTTATATCTACTATATGATTCCATCCATTGATGAAAAAGGAACTTAAATTGTCCATTGGGTATAAGGTATTATAAATTAAGTGTTATAGGTTTGTCTAGTGATGTGATTTCATAATAATCTTCAGAAATAAAAGGCGGTATTCGGACTGTGATTCTATTTGATTGTAAGAAATCAAAATCTTCAAAAAAAAGTGTGTTTTCGATGCAAATTTGATCTCCTTCTGCTATAACCGGAATCTTATTGGAGAATTTAATAGATAGGACATTGTGTTTTTCAAAAACTTCTGACGATATATAGGTGAGGGTGTATATTTTATCATTAATGAATATTTTATAATATCTTTCAAAATAATCTTCAATCCCTTCTAGATCTTCTTTGGATAAGTTTGATGCATTAAAATTTTTAGTGAATGTGTCATTCATACTAAATGTAAAATCATCCATAAAGACTCTACACTCCATACTTAGGATATTTGTCCTAGGATTAATTTCAATTAATGATGATGTTAATTTAATTGGATGTGAGCTACTAAATGATGTTGAAAAAAATAGTATACACAGCAGTGGTAGTATCTTATAGAATCTCATATTCAAAGTGTTTTTAATTATTTACAGGGTATTTGTTTGGCCAATTTTTCTATAGTAGTTCCAAGTATTTCTGACGATGTTTCTTCAGGAGTATATACAACAGATAGTCTTTTTGTATGTAGATCTAAAATAGACTGCTGGACTCCACTTTCATTTTGAAGCCCTTCTTCTATTATTCTTTGGCATTTTTTACAGGCTGCTTTTGGGATGTTGACAACCATTACAGCATCACCTTTCTTTTGTATTAAAACTCTTTTTTCTTTTTTTATATGATTGCAAGAGAAAAGGATTAATAATATGATTATTCTGATTACATTTTTCATGCTTACTTATGTTTTATTTTTTTCTAGGGACAACAATTCATGAAGAAAAGTGTAAATTATGAATTGATTAAACATGGTTAAAACTGTTTTAAAAAGGTGATTTTACTAATAAATTGTGTACTTCGTTGTACAGGATCAAAAACGTCCGTTTGCGTATCATTAAATACCAGATAGATAAATGATAAAGGCATATATTCCCAGCTAAAACGCACATTCCATCTACCTTGTTCATCAAAACTATTATATTGATAAAAGGTCGATAGTTGTACTCTGGGATTTAGAGCTAGCCTAAGGCTTGCAGTATATAAATCAGTGTCTAAATCTTCTTGTAAAATTCCTACTCTGTTGATATTGTTATGCTCGTAATCTGCAGATAATGCGATATGTGGCAGCGGTGCATAACGTAATCCGGCAATAACTGTGGTGCGTGTACCATTATAAAAGTTGCCGAAATCGTATCGAATGGATCCCGATAGTTTTTTGGATCGGTCGCTATTGTATCTCAATAAAAATCTGGTATATCGGTAATCTCCTTCTTCAATTTCAAGACCTAAAGGAGCAAAGTTGAAATTGATATTTTGCCAAGTAGGAGTGAAGGAAACTTCTACAAAACTATTATCCTTAAACCAAGTGTAAATAGGAAATATGTAAAGACTTGCTTGTTGAAAGTTACCAAAATCTTCAAAATCATGATAATAGTTGAAAAATGCTCCGGGATCCCATCTCCTCACAAAGGGTAACCATTTGGGCCGTACAATAGCATATCCTCCAGGGCTGTGATACATCACATCTTTTTGAAATACGAACCCCATATCAGGTGCATATGAGTTGGTTATAAAAGTATTAAGGTATCCAAGATAATATTTGTTAGTTCGTGCACCGGCAAATACTCTTCCGGCATAACCTGTGTCACCAGTTTCACTATCTAACGAAGTTGATAGTAAATAGGAAAGTGTAATTTCGGGTTTAGGGCGAATAAACCCATCAATGGAAATCGTAGTATTATTTTGTGAAGAAACTCCTAAATCTTCTGAAGAATCATCTAGTCTATAGGTAACCATGGCTCCTACATTATTTTCTTTACCATAGTTTTGCGTATATCGTGCTACACCAAAGGTGCTAGCTGGGCTATTGTCAGTATCTCTTTGACGCACAGCCAAGGCAGCTATGGTTCGGTTTTCATTTCTATCTGTGTAACGAGCTCCCACATCCAGAGGAGCAGGAGCAGCATTAAACGTGTTTTCCAAACCGATAGTTCTACTGAAAAATGGTCGTACCTGAGAGTTACCTCCACCTGCCCAGATACCAGAATTTTCCAGAAAGAATTGTCTTCTTTCGGGAAAGAAAATGTTGAAACGTTCCAGGTTGTTTACAGCTCTATCAACATCTGCCTGTGCAAAATCTGTATTAATAGTAAGATCTAATACAGCGTTTGGGTTGATTGCCCATTTTACATCGCCTCCAATTTTAGGCTCACTTAGTTTATCCGTAATGGTATTACCGACTTTGTTCTCATCATATTGGTATAAAGCATAAGGTTCAATGCGAATATTAGCCGATGGAGGAGGAACTTCTAAACCGGTAAGTTTGGCTGCATAAACCATTCTGTTTTGTGAAAAAGATTGCGGAATTTCAGGAAAAACTGTTTTTTCAAAATCCTTTCGTGCTAATCTATAAAATGTAATACCCCACTCGACCGGAACTCCTTCGATGGGTTTATCATAACGTATAGATTTGAAGGGAATAGCAAATTCAGCATAATACCCTTCATCTGTGCGCTGTGTCCGTACGCTCCAAAGCGCATTCCAATCCCTATCCGTGTTGCTGTCATTAAAGCTTTGAAGGTCTAATTGGTTTCCATAAGGTGTGGTTTGAAAAGAGGCCGCATATTGTTTGGTGTTTTGAGCATCAATTTGGATACCAAATACATCGTTTTCTCCACTATTAAAGTCACGCCTTAGATCCTGCATACGAACACCTTTCTTGCCTAACGAGTCCTTTGCAAATACCCCAAAATAGAGGTTTTTATCATCATATAGTACACGAACTGTGGTAGGGTTTTTGATTTCACCTCCCTGAACCGGTTCTACCCTAAAAAAATTGGTAACCACTTCCGTATTTTGCCATTCAGGTTCATTCAATTTACCATCAATAGCTATTTTTCCGGTAGTTCTGGTTGCTTTAATTGCTACGGGTATTTCGGGAGGAGGAAAATTATCTGCTCCTTGTTCTTGGGACCAGCTGTTAAGGCCATATATCAAACAAAATAGAACTGTAATTCGCAACATAAATCTTACTTTTGTATAATTAGTTCAGTGATACATCTCCATATAACAACACCTTGTTTTCGATCATTTTTGGAGGGTAAAAAACTTCGTTGTCTGCGTGGTATACAAAGCTTTGGGTAATGACTTTGTTCTGTTTTAGGACTTTTCCAAGTATAGAAGTTTCTAGAATATGCTTCTGTTGTTTTTGTAAATGCCGAGATGCCAAAAGCATGATCCTTAAAATTGGATGGCTTTGTTTTAAAAAGTAGTTCGGTAACGTTTTATCTAATTTCAGCAAGGTTTCATTAACCTCATAAAAAGGTTCACTATTCGGATCAAGTGCTTCCTCATAGAAAAGATTAGTGTATTTCGTTACGAAAACAACTTGCGTAATTTTTTGATTCTCAATTAAGGTAATAAGACTTTGTTGAGTACCTGTATCCCACTTAAAACTAGCCCCAAGGGCCGTATAGAAATACGCCTTCGTACTACAAGTTTGACTCAAAATATTTTCTATATGGTCGGTAGGGCAAATCATAAACAGACAGTTACCGGATTCTATTTTGTTAAAACTCATACACTTTCTTTTATATTAAATGTCAAAGATGAATGATGTACATCTATTTTCAGTTTTCCGCTTGAGTCTTTACAATATCCAAAGGTATATTCAACCTTAGTATCCTGCCCATTTGTATCAGTAAAAAAATAATTTTCTATGGCTAATGCGGGATTTTCTTCCAATATCAAAGAAGCATTCTCAAAACTAACTTTCGTCCAAGGATGAAGAGCAAACCCCTTATCTTCTGAAAAATCATAATTCACATATGATGATCTATCTGATTTTAGGGTGCCTATTTGAACAACTCCTTGCCTCCAAACTTTTTGGATATTTTCAATTTCTTTTAAAGTGATCATGGTAAATTTTAGATTAGTTTATTTACTAGTATGTATATTATAAAGGGGTTATCTAACAAATGATAGAATACCTTTTTAGCAATGATTAAAATTTGAAAGATTAGAAAAATTTGAAAAAAAAAAATTTTCTAATTGGAAAAGACTGAGTTATTATATTTTCTTATAACTTACTATAAGAATCAGATACAAGAATTGACATTTTATTTTGACTGATCAAGTAAAAAAAGAAGTAATAAACTCAATATTAAAGTACTGGCGGAGGTTTATTATATACACTTTTAGGAAGTGTTACGCAATATTCAGGTGTTTCGTAACCAAAATTAACTGCATATTCTTGGTAATCCGTAGCAGATTTTTGTTTTATTTCGTCTAAAGTATCACCAGTAAAAGGTGTAAAGTGGTTGGATGTGATAATGATTTCGCATAATTCACAATCTGTTTGATGATCATCATCGGAAAAATGAGAAAAAGCGTGTGTATTAACAACTCTAAGGAATAGAAATGCTGAAACGAAAAAAAGAGAAATTATATTTTTCGAAACGTTTAATCTCATTTGCTAAATATAGGGATTAATGTGATACTTCAATCTTAAATATGGTGATAAGGAATTCTTTTTTGTAAAAATTTAAGAGAAGGTTATCTATTTGTTTAAGATAGATTTAATTATTGTTAAACATTATTTAATTATTGAAACAATAACTTTTGTTAATCTTAAACTAAATAAAGTTAAAGTTTGTTAATTTTTACATATACCTAATAAGGTGTTTTCTTACAAATTTATGGCGAAGGATTTTTCCTATTAAATACTATGCAGTTTATTGTTTTTACTAAAGCAACAAAGTTGCAATTAGTTATTTTTTAATTGACTTGCTTCCTTCTTAATTTTTGTTATTCAGCTATTTATCGTGTGGTCTTGCCGCATTTGTTTTCCAATTGAATTTATACTTTTGAGAACTAACACAAATTTAACTCAAAATGAAAAATTTTAGTAAACTAGCCTTGGGCGTAATGCTTTCCGGGTTTATCTTCACTTCATGTCAAAACGAAAGTATTTCTGATGGAATGGTAGAATCGATTGTGGAACCAACAAGTACAGAAGGGAAAATTATTCCCGGACAGTATATTGTGGTTTTTAAGGATACCAAAATCAAACCAACGTCAAAAGTTCTTTCCAAATCTTCATTTACCAGTAGAGAAGCAAAAGCAAAATCAGTTAGAGAGCTTTCTGAAGTTTCTATCCAAAAAATGAATAGAGTTTTATTGGATTATGATGTAGATCAATCCAAGGTTTTAAACTATTATACTACTGCTATCTCTGGTATGACGCTAAAGTTAGGTGATAACGAACTTCAAAAGTTGTCAAAAGATCCTAGTGTTGTGTCTATCGAATATGATAGGGTAGTAGAGCTACCAAAATTCGAAATTGAAGAAATTATTCCTGATAATAATTCACAAAAAATGGCTCAGCAAACACCTTGTGGTATTTCGCGAGCTGGTGGAGCTGCCAATGGAGCAAGTAGGGATCAATGGATTTGGGTGATTGACACAGGCATCGATTTAGATCATCCGGATCTTAACGTTGTTACCAATTCAAACTATGCAAGATCTTTTGTAGGAGGATCTCCTAATGACTGTAATGGGCATGGAACTCATGTTGCAGGAACTGCAGCTGCTAAGAACAATAGCATTGGTGTTGTAGGTGTTTCTGCCGGAGCTAGTGTTGTACCGGTGAGAGTTTTTGGATGTAGCGGTAATACTAGTACCTCTACTATTCTAGCTGGGATCAATCACGTAGGTGCGAATGATATTGCTGGTGATGTAGCCAATTTGAGCTTAGGAGGATTCTTTGGATCAGGTTGCTCCAACAACTCTTCTTATCGTACGGCATTATCCAACTTAGCAAATGGTGGAACGCGTATCGCAATTGCGGCAGGGAACAGTAGTGCCAATTCAGCAAATTACCAACCTGCTTGTGTGAATGGAAATAACATTTATACAGTGGCTTCCATGACGTGTAATAGAAGTTTTTCGTCTTTCTCAAATTATAATATGAATCCGGTAGATGTCATTGCAACTGGCAGTGGTGTAAGAAGTACATATTTAAACGGAGGCTATGCAACTTTAAGTGGAACTTCTATGGCTTCTCCTCACGTAGCAGGTATTATGCACGCCAGAAATAATGGCCCCAGAACTTCGGGAACAGTACGAAGTCGTGGCGAAAATTATCCCATTGCTGTAAGATAAAAGATAGATCATTTTTTTACTTACGTTGGGAACGTGTAGTTACGAAACCACCAGCTGGAGAGCGGGTGGTTTCTCTTATTTTTTGCATTTATTACAAATGCCTATAACCAAAAACTGGGTTTCCTGAATGGTGAATCCTTCTAGATTTGGAATATGCAACGTATTTGGTAGACATGTCACTTCATTACACGCTTGGCACTCAAAATGTATATGATTATGGATCTTATGTGACACTCCACAGCCATCACAAAGCGCATAATACGCTTTACCATTTTTTCCTGTAATAAAGTGAACATCTCCTTTTTCAGCAAATCGATCCAGTATTCTATAAATAGTAGTTTTGTTTACTTTTATAGGCATGGCATCCATAATATCTTCTGCTGATAAGGTGTGCTCAGCTTTGGATAAGATTTCCTTTACAAGATTTTGCTTTTCGGTATTTCGTGTTTTTTTAGTTTCCATGAATACAAGAATCGAGTGTCTTTTCTTTATCGAAAGTAGTAATTTTTTGATCGTTAGCGGTTTTTTTAGTACAAATTCAAGTTATTACTTCCGTAGAAAACAATTTTAGAAAAGCATCTTATCACTTAATTGTTGGTGTTATAATTATTAGTTTTACAAGAATTCTAAAACATATTAGAAAATAATTTGTACAAATAATAGTTTTATATATAATTAAATCGTAAACCAATTAACCAAAATCATGAAAACACTTAGTAAATTAACAGTAATTGCAACAGTTCTTTTCTTTGTTTCTTGTAAACAAAATCCAGCTGAAGCTCCAGAGCATAAAGCCATGGTAGAAAAGCATCAGGAAATGGAAACTTCGCACGAAGCTATGGCTAAAGAGCATAACACAATGAAAGATGATCATCAACAAATGGTAAATGCTCATAAAGCTATTGAAAACGATTCTATTCACTTAGTCACTGAAAAGAGTCATACAGCTTTATTAGCTAAACACGGTGAATTGATTACAGCCCACAAAGCATTAATAGAAAAACATGCGGAGTTAGAAGCAAAACATGCTTCTGGCGAGATGACATTAGAGCAAATGACAGCAGAACACGAGTCTATGAAAGCTGAACATGAAAATATGGAGAAAGAACATCAAAGTATAGCAGCTGAGCATAAAAAAATCACAGAAGAAGATCAAAAAATGATGAAGGAGGACAAAGAAAAAGCAGCAGAAGAAGGGGGAGATCAAAAGTAAATAGCAAAAGATTTAGTTATTCAAAATCAGTGAACAACAAGTACTTGTTGTTCACTGATTTTTTTTAGGATCAATATTGGTTAATCTCTCCATGGTGATGAAAGAGGATAAGTGCTTATTTTACATCAAATTCTCAAGAAATCAATAAAAAACAAGTAGCAAAAGCTTATATGATATGGGAATGATCATTCGTAGAGAAGTATATTATCCCAAAGCATTAGGTTTTTATTTAAAATTAAAAAAAAACTATAAACCAGAAAAAGATTTATCGCATGTGTCTAAATGTATATCATAACATGGCTATACTATATTGATATAGATAATTTGTATTTACTAAGGCTTATTCAAGGAACAACTATCAAGAATTTAAGATTAGTTAAGAATTAAAGAAATGAGAGTTTCGATTCATAAATATCGATAGAACTTCGCCTTGGTTTTATACTTCGTGTGGACAATACTAAGAATACCATATTTACTATGTTAAAGGTGCTTAGTAGGTATGTCACTAATAGGTTAGTACTGATTTAAGAATACTTAGGAGTTACTTCTGAAATAGTCTTACCTCTAATAAAAAAGAATAACTATCAACAAAAGGGGATTACTTTTTTCAAGAAACTTCAAGTTTATAGCCAACCCCGTGTACGTTTACTATATTTATAGAACGGTCGTTATTAAACTTTTTTCTTATGCGGGAAATAAAAGCATCTAGACTTCTACCTACAAAAACACCATTGTCTTCCCAAACTTCTTTGATGAGTTGATCTCTTTTAACTATTTGATTCTGGTTTTGACTAAATATAATAGGTAAGTTGCATAATAATAGTGATCGTTAGTTTTTTTAGAATCTATAATTTTAAATATTTATGGTGAAAAATTGTTCTTCTTGCCACTTATTAGAAAGTTTTATAAGATGCGTTTCTTCTTTCTGATTAGCTTTTCCAAAATCATATTGCACCCTACATTTTAAGAATACACCGTTCTTTTTCTTAAAGGAACCGTTACCTATATATTTAACATTGACTAGCCATTTTCCTTTTCCATTACCTTCTATTTCAAATTGATTTTTATTATAGCCTTGTTCGATTTCGTTTTTGAAAGTTTCGTTTTCTTCAGTATTAATATGTTTCCACTTAAAAAACTTATTTTGAGGGTTTACAAATTGTATTTCAAATTCTGTATTTTCATAAGACCAATCAAATATTAAGCGAGCGTCATAAACAACATTTTTCTTTAAACTGTTGTCTAATTTATTGATATCTAATTTGTTTTTATAGACTAAGTTTCTAATTTCATCTTTAACTATTTTTGCAAAAGGTGTAAGATCCTGATTTTTCTCAATCAATTTATTATAGACTTTACTAAGTAGAGATAATGCTTTTTGATGTTCTCCTACTTCTATACTTGCAATAGCCAAGTCATAATATGATTCTATTCGGTTGGGATATAACTCCAACAGTTTTTTAGAAACGTTATAGAACATAGCTTTGTTATTTGATTGTGAGAGCACAAAAAGTAGACTCTTAAGCTCAGATAAATCTATTTTGTCTTTTTCTAGAATATTAGATAAAACCTGGTGTGCCAAATCAGGATTAGTATCTTTAAAGAAATTATAAACATCAACAAAGTATTGGAGATCGTCTTTATATGTATTTCTTTGATTTAGGTACTTCTTATAGGCATCAGCTACACCGTTATTTTTTTTAAGTTCTTTTAAATAAGAAGTTAATTTAACGCCTTTCTTAATTTTTACTTTACCATCGTAATCATTGTTAGTTAGTAATGCAGCATTTTCTAGCGTTTTTTTAGTATTGAAAGTAGTAGATTTTCTGGTTATAAGAATAACACCATTAACTCCTTCAGAACCATAACGATTTGTTGCTGCTAACCCTTTTAAAACAGTAATGTCTGCTATGTCTGCCGGGTGAATCCAAGGAACAGACGCACCTCTGCCAGTGACAGAATTTGAACGTGCTTGAGGTACCCCATCCAATACTACTAAGCCATAGATATTGCCTGAAATAGTGGATCTCGGTCTTGCATAAAATTTAGATATGCTATTTTCGACTGTTATTCCGGAAAACTTTCCTTGAATCGCTGAAGCAAGAGTCGAATGAGATAGATCTATTTGATTACCATCAATTGATTGTACCGCATACCCTATCGCATCTTTGTTTTTAAAGTTTGATTTAGATTTTCCTTTTATTTCAACTTTATCTAACTGGTTTAAGGTATAATTTGTTGGAGGTACATTATCATTTTTATTGTTTAACGAGTTTGAAGTGTCTTTTTTACTATTCTTATTTAGTTCAATATATTTTCCAGTATTGATATCTGCTAATAATTTTGATTCACTTTGGTCATTGCTTTTATTGCTGTTTATAATATAAAACATCTCTGCAATATTTGTAGGTTTTACTCGATTTATATTTTGAAAACTATCTGTGAATAGAAAAGCATTATCGAACCCAGAGTAGTCAAGTAATGGGCTAAAAGAAGTAGCACCATCATACGTTACATTTTTTAACGTCTCTTTCAGTTTTGTCCAATTTCCATCTTCAATGTCAAAAATAATTTCATCTAATATGGTATAATTGAAAATTACTAAAGTGGTTTTGTTATTTGAACTTTCACTATAATATTGATTTAAATATTCAAGTTCCTGATCAAGATCTCTTTGTTCCATAGACCAAGAGGAATCCCAGAAAATAACAACTTTTTTTTGAGAACTTAAAGTGCTTAAACAGGAAAAACAACAGAAAACTATGAGGAAGATTATTTTTTTCATATCATACAATTTAATAATAAAAAAAAATAATGTTACTATTGATATTTTAATTTAACAAGAATTTTATCAGCACCAGAAACGGTACTCAAAACAGAAGTGGACAAAATCGTTTTATGGAATGTTATTTTAAAACGATACTTTAACAACTATTTTATGTTTCAAGAAATTTCAAGTTTATAGCCAACCCCGTGTACGTTTACTATATTTATAGAAGGGTCGTTATTAAACTTTTTTCTTATGCGGGAAATAAAAGCATCTAGACTTCTACCTACAAAAACACCATTGTCTTCCCAAACTTCTTTGATGAGTTGATCTCTTTTGACTATTTGATTCTGGTTTTGACTAAAGATTTTTATCAATTCACATTCTTTGGTAGTCAATTTAATTACTTGATTTTCCCTAACTAGCTTGTGTTGGTCTTTATAAAATTTATAGTGACCTAATTTTGTATAATTGATTGTTACATCATCATCCTGTTTCTGATTTTTGTTTTTTATGATATATACATATATAAAACCTATAAAGCTTATTAGAGCTAATAACAGTAATCCATGTTTTTTATAAGAAGCTAAAAACGATGATTTATTATTAGTAAATAGAACATTGATGGCGTAGCAATTCAAAGGTAAATTACGCCCTAAGCAAGGTACAATGTTTTTTTCCTGATATTCCATGATTTGATAACTGTAAGAGACCTCTTGTTTGCTACAATCAATAACCTCTACGATATAATTATTGGGTAAAGTAGTAGCCTCAAAACTATTACTAATCGTAGTTACTAATGTATCCGGACTTATAGAAAGGTGGGTTTCAAAGGATAATTGATATTTGTTTTTTTCTAATTGTATCACTGGTGATACTAATGAGGTGCTGTCCTTGTTGTATAGCAATAGTTTATTACCCGAATCTCGTAGAGCTATTTTCACGGATTCAGAAAAATGGTCAGTACGATTTTCTTGATATATATAGCTGACCAAAGCAACGATGAGCATTCCCAATACAGGGAGTAAATAATAGATTTTTTTCAACTTGGCCAAAATAATAATTTGAATGCTAACAATATTAGAATTTACAACTTTTTACACTTCTTTTACATTTTTTTCAAAGGCTTTCACTCCATCTATTCTAGTTTTATAAAAAAATATATATCGATGAAAAAAATAGTTTTAATAGTTGCAATAATATGCATTGCGCCAATAATGTATGGGCAACAAAATTTTGGTTTCAATGAGAAGCTTTTTATAGATAATAATAGAAGTGTTATTCATTGGGAAGGTTCTGATCTGTTTAATATGAATACACACAGTGGAACGGTAAAATTTAAATTTGGGACATTGAGAAGAAGTAGTAATGCTATTACTGGAAATGTTATTATAGGAGGAGAGTTTGAAATTGATATGAATTCAATTATCAATACAGATGGGAAATATAATGAAATGCTAGTTGAGCATCTGAAAAATGAAGATTTTTTTGACATTAAGAAATATCCAATTGCTACATTGGAAATTATAAATGTACACTACATAAATGCTAAAAGTTTTGATGTGATAGCTCATCTGACTATTAAAGGCAATAGGCAGATTATAAATTATAGATCAACTATGGAAATCATCAATAATCAAATGGTGATGAAATCAAAATTTGCAATTGACAGAACCTTATGGGGAATTAACTATAAGTCCAAAAACTTTTTTGCTGGGATGAAAGATGAAATTATATCGGATACTATTAACTTTGATGTGCTTATTGTAGCAAGCCTTGATGGATGTTAAAATTTATAGGGTTAGTTTGTTTAAATAATTTTCAGCATTTTTATTTCAAATTTTGCGGCTTTTAGGAGGTTTTTCAACTTTTTTCTTTGAATAGGGCATTTAGTATGTAATAGATCATTTTGTGTCCTATGAATCAATGATTCACAATAATCGATGCGATTGGAACGAGAGAATTTAAAAATGATCTTTTTGTACAAATGATCAATCTGAATTAAGGGTTTAGGGGTATTTTTTCTAAATGAGAACATTTTAGTTCAATTTTGGGTGTTGTAAAATAATTAGGTCAGATTCTTTATTCAACCTGCTTAACTCTTATATCAACAAATTTCATTCCCCAATTTCAATAGAGGTCATAAAGTTTGTTAAGATTTATGCAGTCTTAAGCTATATTCTTATAATTTTTTTATAAAAATATACAAAGACCTCACAGATATTGAAGCCTGTGAGATCTTAAAAAGATAAATAGTGTTTTTAAAATATTTTAAAAGGTTGTAACACGTTTTTTATTGGTTGGTTGTAGTGGTGTTGTAAAACAAAAAAACCACGCTATGGAAGCGTGGTTTTCATTTCAAGATTTTGTTCTATCCTAAAATAGCGTTACAATAAAGTGTTTTTATCAAAAGTCGAAAATAGCTTCATTCAGAAACAATTTAAATGTTTAGTAGGTAATCGAAACTATAAAAAGAAGAATACGCAAGTTTTAGTACTTGATTATTTCTTCTAAACCAGTTTGCGAATCAATTGCTGTATTGTTGTATTCTAGAGTCCAATCAAGAGAATTGGTGAGAATATAAATTTTTTGTAGTTCACTAATCAACCTATTATTTGCATTCGCACTTAGACTTGAGTTTTCTACCTTTTTATTAAGTTGTTCAACTACTTTTTTTCGAATTAGGTTATGATCTTCGGGAGTAAATTGATTAAAAAAATCTTCTTCAAGGTTGTGATACTTGATATCTGGATTGATTTTTATTTCCGCTTGGGGGATTTCTATTATTGTTAATTTTTTAGACTTATTGTCTATCTTATGTTTTACTTTACGGAGATCATAAGACACGGTTACTTCTGCATTAACTACTACAATAGCTTTTTTTTCTGCAGTAAGCATATCCAGATAGAATTTTTTAGCATCCTTATAAGTGATGACTTCAGAAAAATGTCCTTCAGTAACTACGAGTTTGCCTACATTTTTGATTTGATCAAGAATGAGGTCAGAAGATTCTAATTCTATTTTTTGTGTTTGGTGTCGATCAATAAAATATCGAATAGCAATTACAGATAATACAGCAATTAGGGCACCAAGTAGAAAATTACGCATAGGTTAAGTACATCAATTCTGTATAAATGTACATAAAAAATAGCCTTTCTAAATCAGAAAGGCTATAAGTAATATTAAAGTTGATATGTATTTTATCTAGCTTGAGGAGGATATTTTTCTAGTATTGCCCCCACAATTTGATTCATTTTATCTTGCTTCTTATCAACATTTTTGGTTAATGCTGCTGTTCCCATTCCTTGCCATATTAATTCCTTTTTGGACGCATCTATCAAATCAATATATAACGTACCTTCAGTTACTCGAGAAACAGTATTGTAATTAGGTCCCCAAAACCATGGGTTCCAACCCCATCCATAACCCCATCCCCAGCCAAAGTTGTTTTGATAGATGTTTACATTTTCTTTGGTTTTGGTAAAGATACTGACTAGTACATCTGGGTTTTCGGATTTTATAAATCCTTTGGAGAGCATATCAGCTTCGATCGCTCTAAGGATTCGTTTTTTATCCAAATCGCTAATTTCGGCTTTATCGATACCAGGTTTGTAAAAAGCAAAACTTTTATAAGTTTCAAAACTTGCTTGCTTATCATAATCAGATGCTACGCGAACCGTAGTACAAGAACTTAATGTTATGATAAGGATTAATGATAATAGTGAAAAAGATTTCATAACCCTTTATTTTTTATGTGTTTGACAATAGATTTCTGTATGTAAATAACCACAAGAATCATACCAGTATACTGTAGATTATTTTTTGGAGTAGCTATTGGTTTTTTTATCGTAACCGTAAGGACAATGTCTGCAACCGCTCTCACAACAATATCCACGTCTTAAGTGATATTGTTCTGTAAAACAACGATAACCTTCAGGGGTTAAATAATAATCTCCTTCTTTTGGAGTTAATACTTTTTTAGGATTGTTCATCAATACAAAAATAGTATCTTGCATTAATATGCGCATAGTAGTTAACAAATATTTGATAGGTCGCCACTTTGTGGGCATTGCGCTTTGGCCATTTATAGTGGTGAAAAATGATGGTTTAAAAGAAGATGAGGCTTTTATCAATCACGAAAGAATTCATCTTAGACAACAAGCAGAATTATTGGTTGTTCCGTTTTATTTGATTTATCTCATTGAATATATCGTGAGGTTGTTTCAATATCGAAATTCACCAGAAGCTTATCGTAATATCTCTTTTGAACGTGAAGCTTATGAAATGGAAGATGATTTATCATATCTCAAAACTCGTAAACCCTGGAGTTTTATTAAATATTTGTAAATGAATATTTTTTCTTCGGAAGTCATTCATTCAGAAAATCAAGAAGTAAAACATCCTATTTTAGATGAAGCTAAAGTTTTTTTAACGATTAAGCGAGAAGATCTAATTCACAAACAAGTTTCTGGTAATAAATTTAGAAAACTTAAATACAATTTAGCTGAAGCTAAAAAATGTGGTTTTACTAAAATTCTAACCTTTGGTGGTGCTTATAGTAATCACATTGCAGCTACTGCAGCTGCGGGAAAAATAGTTGGTTTAGAAACTATCGGTGTAATTAGGGGAGAAGAACTAGCTGTAGATTTACAAAAAACTTTGTCACAAAATGACACTCTGAGTTTTGCTTCGGATTCAGGAATGCAATTGGAATTTGTGACAAGATCAACATATCGTGATAAAAATTCAGAAGATTTTTTAAGCAGATTAAAAGAACAGTTTGGCAGCTTTTATCTATTACCTGAAGGAGGAACTAATGAATTAGCTGTAAAAGGGTGTGAAGAAATCATAAGTGTATCTGATCATGATTATGATGTGATCTGTTGTGCTGTGGGGACAGGAGGAACTATTTCTGGAATTATTAATAGTACATCTCAACATCAAACAGTACTTGGTTTTCCTGCTCTGAAAGGAGATTTTCTTTCAGTAGAAATCCAAAAATTCACCGATAAAACAAACTGGGAACTAATAAAGGACTACCATTTTGAAGGTTATGCTAAAGTAAATAGAGAACTTATAGAGTTTATAAACACCTTTAAAAAAGAGCAACATATACCACTCGATCCCGTTTATACAGGAAAGATGATTTTTGGACTTTTTGATATGATTCAAAAAGGTTTTTTTACAAAAAATACTCGTATTTTAGCCATTCATACCGGAGGTTTACAAGGAGTTTATGGTATGAACACAAGGCTTATGAAAAATAATTTGCCTTTGCTTACAATTTGATATTATGATGAAGAAAATTATTGTACTGATATGTGTTGCAACTATCTTATTTTCTTGTGGAGGTACTAAAAAATCAGTTGCTACCCGTTCTAAAAAACAAGTTGCACAGAAAGAAGTTGTAAAAACAGTAGAAAAGAAAAATAATGAAAGAAAGAAAGTGGTGACAAAAACACCACTTCCTAAGGTGTCTTATCAAGCCAAAGTTCAGCAGTATATTAATGAATTTGCGATGATTGCTAAAAATGAAATGAAACTTTATGGCATACCTGCAAGTATAACTTTGGCTCAAGGGATTCTGGAATCAGGAGCTGGATATGGTAATTTAACTCAGAGATCAAAAAACCACTTTGGTATCAAGTGTCATGACTGGGAAGGTGATCGAGTATATCATGATGATGATCGCTCACAAGAATGTTTTAGAAAATATAAACTGGCAGATCAATCTTTTAGGGATCATTCACTTTTTCTGGCAAAGAGAAAACGTTATGCAGGGCTTTTTGAATTGAAGAAAAGCGATTATAAGGGTTGGGCAAAAGGACTTAAAGCTGCCGGATATGCAACCGATAAAAAGTACCCGGTAAAACTGATTAGTATTATCGAACGATATAATCTGGATAGATTTGATAAAGAAGTTTTAGGAGGTAGATATAAGAAGAAAGAACCTGAAGTAGTAGTTGTCAATTCTGACAATACTGATGTTAAAGTTAAGACTGAAGAAGGAGAACATGTTGTCATAAAAGGGGATACGCTTTATTCCATTTCTAAAAAATATAAAATCACCGTTGAACAATTAAAGGCATTTAATGACTTAAATAATAACAATATTAGTATTGGTCAGGTGCTTAAAGTAACAAGTGATGATAACGAATTCGATTTTTAATTCATGATGATTTATAAAAGAAGTAGCGAGTTATTTGCCGAAGCTCAAAAAGTAATTCCAGGTGGAGTAAATTCTCCGGTACGAGCTTTTAAAGCAGTGGGAGGTGATCCTATTTTTGTTAAAGAAGCAAAAGGTGCATATCTATATGATGAAGATGGTAATCGTCTTATTGATTACATCAATTCTTGGGGCCCGATGATTTTAGGACACGCATATGCACCAGTAGTCGATGCTGTGATCCAAAAAACTAAAAAAGGAACTAGTTTTGGGATGCCTACGGAGATTGAAACTCTGATCGCCGAGCTAGCTGTTTCGATGGTTCCTAATGTGGATAAGATCAGGTTTGTGAATTCTGGTACTGAGGCTTGTATGAGTGCTGTACGTTTGGCACGGGGATTTACCAAAAAAGATAAGATCATCAAATTTGCTGGTTGTTATCATGGTCATAGTGATTCTTTCTTGATTCAGGCGGGTAGTGGAGCTGTAACTTTTGGAAGTCCTAATAGTCCTGGTGTAACAGAAGGAACGGCAAAGGATACTTTGTTAGCAAGATATAATGATCTGGAAAATGTAGAAAGTATTATTAATGCCAATAAAGGTGAAATAGCTTGTATTATTATAGAGCCAGTTGCTGGTAATATGGGGTGTATTCCTCCGGTAAAAGGTTTTCTTGAAGGATTAAGAGCTTTATGCGATGCTAATGATATTTTGTTAGTTTTTGATGAAGTAATGACAGGTTTTCGACTGGCTAAAGGAGGGGCGCAGGAATTATTAGGAGTAGATGCGGATATCGTGACTTTTGGAAAAGTAATTGGGGGAGGACTTCCTGTTGGTGCTTTTGCCGCAAGAAAAGAAATTATGAATCATTTAGCACCTTTAGGACCCGTTTATCAAGCAGGGACTTTAAGTGGAAATCCATTGGCGATGGCTGCGGGGTTAGCAATGTTAAACGAATTAAATAGTAATCCACAGATATATAAAAGTATCGATCAAAAGACAGCTTATCTACACGAAGGTGTTGCTAAAGTGTTACAAAATTATAATATTACACATACAATCAATCGAACGGGTTCAATGATATCTGTACATTTTGATGAAACTCCTATTGTTGATTTTGAAACTGCCGCAAAAGGAAATAATGAAACCTTTAAAAAGTTTTTTCACGGCATGTTGGATAATGGTGTTTACATTGCACCAAGTGCTTTTGAGACTTGGTTTATCACAGAAGCACTTTCTTATAAGGATTTAGATGAAACTATTGGAGCTGTAGAGAAGGTTACTATGAAATTAAAATAATTAAATTATGTCTGTGATTGCATTTTCACCCCCTCTGTATGTGGATCAATAAGTCTCATAATATATTTCGTGGGATATTATATTTAGTGATCTCAGTGTTCGTTTTATGGACTGGAGTAATTACAGAACCAGACACAGGTAGTTATGTTCATTTAAGTCTAATAACACCACCAGCTTATGCATCTTTCCTTTTCGTATTTAGAAAATTGTTGGGTGAGGATAGTTATTTTTACTACGTTGTTATTATTCAACTTATCGTTTGCCTGATTTCTGTTTTTTATTTTGTCAAAGTCTTGCAGAAGATTTTTAACATTCGAAAAGGCCTGTTAATTTTCTTAGATATTATTTTATTATCTCCATTATTTATTACTGAGTATTTAGTGAGTAATAGAATTACCACAGAGGGTTTAGGGTATTCCTGTTTCCTATTGATTTTGACTTTCTTTTTTAGATATATGATCGAGAATCACAAAAGGTCATTGTGGTATTTTTTGGTTATTTTGTTTATTGGATTGTTAGTTAGAACTCAATTCTTTTTTCTACTTCCGGTTATAGCAGTCGTTCTAATTTATTTTTGGTTTAGAACCAAAGATTTTAAACGATTTGGGATGTCACTTTTAATGATATTTATGCTCCCGATTTTAATATCACTAGTAGATAGGACTTATCACTATGTGGTTACGGGATATTTTGTTAATACATCTAATACCGGTGTGCAAATTGTGAGTATGCCTATGTTTGTAGCAGATGTGGGCGACTATAAAATTTATGATGATACTAAAAAACAAGAGTATTTTAAATACGTATATAAAAAAGCTGTAGATCGTAAAGTGACTAAGGAGTTTTATGTGTCTAATAAGCTAAATGATAATGAGTATCGTCATTTTCATGATAACTATGCGCATTTATCTTTTGGTGTTCTTTCTCTAAAGGGTAGAGAGTTTTTAAACCCTGATAATCCAGAAAGTCATGAGGCTATAATAGAGAATAATAAGTTGTTGGTGTCAATGTGGCTACCTCTTTTTTATGATAATTTTTCTGAATGTATACGTCTTTTTTATAATAACATAATTCATGCTTTTGGAGGGTTTCATATGTTGTTTTTGCATTTGCTTATTTTGATTTCATCAATAACTTTATATATAAAATATGAGCGTGATATCACTTTGTTTTCTAGCATATTGATGCTTTATGTATTTTGTAATGTACTACTAGTATGTCTTGTAGAACATAGTATTAGTAGGTTTTTTTTATATAGTAATTGGATGTTGCCGGTTTTGTTTGTATTGCTAATTAATAAATACGCTTTTGTAAATAAAAAAAATAGTATTAAGGCTGATTGATCGGTGAACTTTTTTCGGAAAAGTAGGTTCTATTAATATATTTAGGCAATAGCTGTTACAGATTCCAACCAGTTTTCAAGCTCTTCTGTATTGTCTTTAGGATATCTGATTTGATACTTATTTTCACTAATTTCATTGATATATGGGTATTTGTTAAGTAAATCGATACCACCATAATCACTAAAGTCTTCTCGAATAGGTAAAATAACAACATCCCGATTCTGTGTAGCAATAAACCTTAACACCCAATTGCACCATTTTGACTGAATAGCTTCTTCAGTAGCCAGGAAAATAATTTTTTCGTTTGAGCTAACCTTATTTTTTAAATATTGAATAGTAGTATCGCTTTTATCTCTAGCTATATCTTCATCTATCCAATCTGCATAAATGAGTACTCCAAAACTCTTTAAAAAATTGATTACACTATCTAATTCCTCTAATTGACCATGTTCGTGAATAATTAGTAAAGTTGTTTTGTGCTCTTTAGTTTCTTTTTTGAACAGGCTAAGGCTTTCGAGAATATCTTTGGTGTATATTCTTACGGCATTTCTGTATTGCAATAGCCCATATTTCGGTAATATATTCATTTGTATGCCCCCTAAGTTATTACATAACTATAACGATTTGTTATTGAATTTGTTGTGAGCGATTTATAAGGCTTAATGTAGTAGTATATAATTGATCATTATTAATTTTGGCTTTTAACCATGCGTAGACACTCAGGTCAAAAATATCTTCTTGTTCGGGTTCGAGACTGGATAATGTATTTTTTACCTTTTCCTTATATTTCTCAGCTGTTATTGCTTTTGGGTTTTTATGGAATTCAGTAACAAGTTTTAGGAATTCTAATACTCTGGTCTCAGAATTATTCTTTAGATAAGAGTTATGCTTTTTTCTAAAGCTATTTAGTCGTGATTCTACCAAATCTATGTTATTTAGTTCTAGATGTAGTAAAATCTCTACTAGATTTTTTTTAATAACCCATAGTAATCCTGCTTTTTCTGTATACCAAATGTCACTATGATAAAATTCTCTAAATATTCTTAAAGCATCTTTACATCTAGATTGTTGAAAGTAAAATACGATTAAGGTTAATTTCAGATCTAAGGTATAAGTGATTTGATCCTTATGTTTTTTGTAATCAAATTGCTCTAGGATTGGTATCGCCGCTTCAGTTTGACCACTATAATTAAGGTTTAATGTTTGTAGTAACGTATATTGCGGTAAGAACCTTTTATAATATTTATGTCTTTGTTTTTTCATTTGGGATAGCATCAAGTCAAGGTATCTTTGTGAGGTTTCAAACTGTTTATTCCTGAAATATACATTAGCAACATAATATAGAATCTGAATATGATAGAACAAGTGTTTCTCTGTTAAATCATTTTTAGACTCAATTTGTTGATATGCTTCTGTAACAAATGGAAGGATAGTGTGGTAATTACGAGTAATATAGGCAGTTTTGTTAGTGATTTCCAGGATTTTGAAAAGCGATCGGAATGTTAGGTCTTTTGTTAAGGAGATATCGAATTTCACCAAAGTGGCTTTTATAATAGATTCAAAATCAACAGTATTTTTACTTAACTCATTTTGAACTGTAGCATAAAAAAGATTTAGGTTTTCTTCTTGATGAAATTGCTTTCTGTTCTGGTTAAAATCATAAATCAATTCATGAAGAGATTTTTTGTCATTGACATGGGCGTATTGAATTTTAGTATAGTAAATTTCATTTAGGATGCTGAATAAATCATATTTCCTGGCTTTATGTTCAGCCTTTCTTATGGTTTTTAGCGCTATTTTATATTGTTTTTGTTCAAAGAATATTCTACTGGATAGCAAAAGTTTTAAGATTTCCATTTCTTCTGAAGTTTCTCCTTCAAAACTTTTAGAAGCTATAAAGTCAATAAGACTGTCATGTAGTCTTTTGCATAATGCATGGAAGGCTCCTTTGGACTTTTTTCCGTAAATAACCTGGTCAGGGTTTTTTACTTCTTCATTAGAGTCAAAAAGTTTAAACAATTGAATGTTTTTGGTATCGTTTCGCTTATTCTTTTGCTTTAATTGAGTAATGAAACTTCGTTTCTCTTCTAGGGTCAGTGTCTGAATGATTGAAGAAATACTATTCATTATATCGTAAGTAATTTTGAATAAAAATACTTTAAATATTAATATATAGTGTAAATAGTATAAAATATATCGTAAGTTTTTGGTAAAAATTGAATTTCACACCTCAAGTTGTTGTCGCAAATTTGTCCTGTTCAGAAATATTAAGAGAACAATTAATTAATCATCAAAATCAATTAATATGGACTACAAATTTAGTAACGATCTGATCGAAGAAACTATATCAGACAACACAGAAAAGAAAGAAACAAAAGTGTATGATCAAAAGCCAACACCTGCATTTATAAGTGCATCATGGGTAGCTCTTCTTGCCGGTATGGTTTCATTCTGTACGGGTTTATGGAATGCTCATATGGAACTGAATGAAAAGGGTTATTATTTCACCATTTTATTATTTGGATTGTTTTCTGCAGTATCTGTGCAAAAAAATGTAAGGGATAAACTAGAAGGGTTACAGGTAACAGAAATCTATTATGGAATCAGCTGGTTTGCAGCATTAGCATCAATAGTTTTATTAATTATAGGGTTATGGAATGCTGATTTGGAACTAAGTGAAAAAGGATTCTACGGTATGTCTTTTACCCTGAGTCTTTTTGCTGCAATTGCAGTGCAAAAGAATACACGAGATAAAAAATTCATCGAAAGTAAGGAGCAGTAAATCAAAAGGAGGGGTTGATTGGGGTCGACTCCTTGTTTTGATGATTAGAAAAGACGGCCGTGTGGTTGCGGCTGTCTTTTTAAGATAAATACAGTATTTATTTATAATTTGATTTAAAATGAAAAAAAGAACGATAGGAAACTTTTTATTATGTTTTTTTGGAATAATAGGGGTAATTGCTCTAGCAAGTATTGGCCCGTTCACTCAGAACGAACAGTTCCATGCATTTGGTGACAATAGAAATATTTTTAACGTTCCAAACTTTTGGAATGTGATATCAAATTTGCCATTTATAATTGTTGGTATTCTGGGGGTTTATAAATATCGCAGAATTCAAAAAGAGAAGGTTCAATATTTGATTTTTTTCATGGGAATTCTACTAACAGGAATAGGTTCAATCTATTATCATCTTCAACCTGATAATTATACATTAATTTGGGATAGATTACCGATGACAATTGTATTTATGAGTATGTTTTCAATTGTTATCAGTGAGTTTGTATCTAAAAAATTAGGAGAAGTACTTTTTCCAATTTTGCTTATCCTAGGGATTTTTTCTGTGATTTTATGGATTTTAGGGGAACCGCAAGATTTGCGTCTTTATGGGTTTGTTCAGTTTTATCCGATGCTGGCGATTCCAATAATACTTATCTTTTTTAAATCCAGATTTACTCATAGTTCTTCATATTGGTTTCTTTTATTGACATATGCAATAGCAAAATCATTGGAATATTATGATGTAGAACTTTATGGAGTATTAAAATACATAAGTGGTCATTCTTTGAAGCATATTATAGCCGGAGTAGGCCTTTATTATATATTGAATGCATATAACAAAAGAAAACTAATCATAGAATGATTTGTTTTATATCGTATAAAATAAAGGACATAATGTATAATTAACCACTATTAAAATGCAGAACTTTAGACAAAATTTAAAGAAAAAACCGACACTATTTCTTTTAATAGGTATTATAGTTTTTATTATTGGGATTCCTTCTGGGATATATGGATTAACTCTTGACGGTGGAGCAAGTTTAGTTGGAGTTTTGATATTAAGTGGCGTAATCCTTTTTTTACCATTTTTTGTAATTGATAGAGTTTTGGTAAACACAATAAAACCATTAAAGCTCTCGGTTTTTGAATTACTCTTTATGTTAGTCATTATTTTTTGTTTATGTATTCAATAGAGATTTATTTATAATCAGTAAGCATACTTTATAACTTTATAATCAATACTATAATGAGCTCAAAATTTAATAAAGAACTACAAGTTCTTGTGAAAGATAAGGTCATTTCACCTGAGCTTTCAGAAAAAATAAAGCAATACTATACTATCAAAAACTCAAATAAACCCAATAGGTTGTTTACCATTTTTGGAGTTTTTGGAGCATTATTGATTGGTTCGGGTATTATTTTAATGTTGGCCCATAACTGGGATGATTTTTCCAGAGTAACTAAAACTATTTTGGCTTTCGTGCCTTTAGTATTAGGGCAGTTTTTTTCGGGATATTCCATACTGAAGAACAAAAGTATCACCTGGAAAGAAGCCTCAGGAACCTTCTTGTTCTTCTCAGTAGGGGCTAGTATTGCTTTGGTAGGTCAGATTTATAACATTCCGGGAGATTTAGGAACTTTTTTAGAAACTTGGATTATCCTCTGTTTACCATTGATTTATTTGTTAAGGTCACATGCCTTGACTATACTTCTACTAATTTTTAGTGCAAGTTATGCATTTGAAGCAACAGAATGGAGCTATAGGGATACAGAAACTCCATGGTTGTATATCGTTTTTCTCTTTGCAATTATTCCTCATTATTGGAAACTTTTAAAAACCAATATATCAAGTAATGTTGTTACTGTGTTTAATTGGATTATTCCTCTAAGTATTTCTTATGCTCTCAGTGCATTTGTAGAAAGGGCAGAACTTTTTGGTTTTTTAATGTATATCACACTATTTGGAATATTTTATATTATCGGACGAGGAGTTGTATTCAAAGAATTGAGTAATCTTAGAAATGGATTTCTAATTAGTGGTTCTTTGGGTACTGTGACTTGTTTGATGATATTTACATTTCGTTGGATATGGGAAGACCTTCCTGAAGAGTTTATACTAAATACTCAGGGATTTTATACAGCACTGGTACTTTTCATGATCGGTTTATCTGGATTGATATACGCGGTAGTTAAACAGGGTATTCGTTCAATAAACATATTCCAGATCGCTTTTTTGGTTTTTTGGAGTATATATTTCTTACCTGTAGAAATTATGTTTCCTGCGGTACTCACTAATTTGTTAGTATTTGCTTTAGGAATATCAGCAATCAAGATTGGAGCCGACAAATTTAATTTTGGAATACTTAATTATGGGATGCTTATAATTTCAATATTAATTGTTTGTAGGTTTTTTGATACCGGGATGAGTTTTGTTATTAGAGGAATTCTATTTGTCGCAGTTGGAGCAGGATTTTTTCTTACCAATTATGTGATGCTAAAAAAACAACAGAAACTAAAAATATAAATATACAATATGAAAACAATATATATACTAGTATTATTTGTGGTTGTAGCTATAGCACAGATATTTGTTCCGGCACATATGATATGGAATAACGAGGATACTATTACTACAGGAAAACCATATCGTTTTAAAACTATGCCAATTGATCCTACAGATCCCTTTCGGGGGAAGTACATTACACTGAGATATGATATGAATAGATATGAGATATCAGATTCAACCTACGTGTATGGGGATAAAATATATGTCTATATCCAAAATGATGAACATGGTTTTGCTAAAGTAGATCAGATTAGCAAAGAAGAGTTGGATATAGATCAGGATTATGTAATAGCTAAAGTAACCGGAAACTATAATAACAAAGTGAAATTTAGGTTGCCATTTAATAGATACTATATGGAAGAAACCAAAGCACCAAAAGCAGAATTGGCATATGTAAAGGCAAATCGGGATAGCCTGATAGATAATGTGTATGGATTAGTTTATATCAAAGGGGATGCAGCTGTACTCGAAGATGTTATTATTAACGATGTTTCCATAAAGGAGTATGTGGATCAATAATTTTTAATTTAAAAAAGGATGTTAACATGAATGTACTTAATAAAATAAACGGAATCACTGTTTTGGCGGCGAGCTTACTTGTTGTTTTCTATTTTGCGACCATATATTGTATAGATTACTTCGAAATTGATTATACGATAATTGGGGTTTTTAGAGAACTACTAACGATCCCGTTTTTGCTAGCTCAACTATTTTTTCTGGGAATTAGTGTTGTGTTATTTCTAAGAAAAGGTATAATACATAAAAGATGTATTTTGTTGAGCATAGTAATTTTATGTTGTTCTTCATTATTCACGGGTGATTATTTTTTTAATTTTTTATAAAAAATTAAACCTTTTTTCAATATCCAAGTCTTAGTAGTAAGTAACTTAAAAATATAAGGGATATGAAAATGATATTAAAAATAGTTTTACCGGTTTTATTATTATCAGCAGTAACTACTTCTTGTGCAACAACCGTTAGGGTAGCACCGGCGAATAACGTGGTTATAACCAAATTACACCACCCAAAAGTTGTAGTGCATAAAAATGTAAAATACTATAGAAGTGGAGGTGTATGGTATATTAAAAAGAATAGAAGATATGTAACAGTAGCAGCTCCGGTAGGAATGCGTATTGCTACTTTGCCAAGAGGCTATAAAGTTGTTAGAGTAAGAGGAGTTAGATACTATAAGTATAAAGGTGTGTATTACAGAAAATCAGGAAGAAAATATATTGTGGTAAATGTTTAGGATTATTTGAGTTGGTTAATTGGTTAAATAGAGAAACCCGATGTTTTGCATCGGGTTTCTCTTTGTTTTTTATTTCAGGTAAATAAGTTACCAGGCTTCTTCAATTTTTAATCTTTCTCCGTTTTGGTAGGATGCAATAAATGCATTTCTAAAACCTAGCTTTACTAATTCTCTACGGAAACGTTTAGCTTCATTGAGCGTTTCGAAATTCCCTAAAGCATATTTATTAAAGCTTCCACTTTTGATTTCTCTAAAGTTTACAAAGCCATCAGAATACATAGATAAATCTTTATCCTCAAAAGCACCAATCTGCACTGCATAAACCAACTCTTCTTGCAGAGATCCTTTTTCTTCGTTAGAATCAGCGTCATTACCTTCTAATTCCTGGTTCATCGAGATGTTTTGTATGGTTTCCTCTAGACTAGCTATTTTATCATTCAACATATTTACTCTAGAGTTATGTTCTTTTTGGGTAATTATGTTTTTAGGAGTGTTGAAATTCATAAAATAAATGGTTCCAGCTACACCTAATAAAGCTATAAAACCAAGTATAATTGTGGCGATCTTAAATTTTCTTGTATTTTCTTCTTCTTCTCTAAGAGCTTTTGTGTGTGCGAAGTTGGTTACCCGCTTTTCTTCTTTTGCGTCATCAATTTGAACCTGGAAATCCAATAGCTCTTCATCACTAATATAAGGCATGGTTATAAGTTTTAAAGTTTTCAAATATAGAAGATTATTCCCTCATGCGAAAATTAATTACTGATTAACCATAAACATAATACTGTTATTATGTAGTGTTTTTTTAGGAAGCGATACCTAATTATATAAATTGAGCAGTGTAGTTTTTTATTGGGCCGTTAAAAAAACGCAACCTCAAAGGTTGCGTTTTTGTATAAGTTATCAATATGAGTTATATTATTCTGTAACCTCTACAATTAGACTGTCTTCAGTTTTCGTTACCTTGGTTAATCCTAACTTAGAAAGGCCTTTCATTCCTTTGTCCCAAGCTTTGTTACTTAAACCAGCTGCAGTTTTAAGATCGGCTAGCGCAATACTTTTTTCTTTTTTAAGGATTTCGAAAATAGCTTTTTCGTTATCCTTTAGCTCTATTTGTTTTTTCTCTGGTCGCATTTGAGGGAAGAACAATACTTCTTGTATAGATTGATTGTTTGTTAAATACATAATTAATCGATCCATACCAATTCCCATACCAGAGGTAGGAGGCATACCATATTCCAAGGCTCTTACAAAATCGTGATCAATAAACATAGCCTCATCATCTCCGCGATCTGCTAATTTTAACTGAGCTTCAAAACGTTCGAGCTGGTCAATAGGGTCATTAAGCTCAGAATAGGCATTAGCAATCTCTTTACCACAAACCATAAGTTCAAAACGCTCAGTCAATTCAGGATTGTCTCTGTGTTCCTTGCATAAAGGACTCATTTCTTTTGGGTAATCGGTGATAAAAGTGGGCTGGATATAGTTCCCTTCACACTTTTCTCCAAAAATCTCATCAATAAGCTTTCCTTTACCCATGGTGTCATCAACTTCAACTCCCATAGATTTAGCAGCTTCTCTAATTTCTTCTTCAGATTTATTTGTGATGTCAAAACCTGTAAAATGCTTAATAGAATCTGCCATAGTTACTCTTGCATAAGGAGCCTTGAAATCAATCTCATGTTCTCCAAAAGTAGCTTTGGTCGTTCCGTTTACGGCAACAGCACAATATTCTAATAATTGTTCACAGAAATCCATCATCCAGTTGTAGTCTTTATAAGCTACATAGATTTCCATAGCTGTAAACTCAGGATTATGAGTACGATCCATTCCTTCATTTCTGAAATTCTTAGAAAACTCATACACTCCGTCAAAACCACCAACGATCAATCTTTTTAGATATAGCTCATTAGCAATTCTCATATATAATGGAATATCCAACGAATTATGGTGGGTAACAAATGGTCTTGCTGCTGCACCACCTGGAATAGGCTGTAAAATTGGAGTTTCTACCTCAAAATATTCGCGATCATTAAAAAACTGACGCATAGCGTTAAAAAGCTTTGTTCTTTTTACAAAAACTTCTTTTACGTGAGGGTTTACAACCAAATCAGCATAACGCTGACGATAGCGCATTTCCGGATCGTTAAATTCGTCATGGATGTTACCGTCTTTATCAGTTTTAGGTAATGGCAATGGTTTTAAAGACTTACTTAATAATGTGAAATCTTTTACCATCACTGTTTTTTCACCTACTTTAGTAGTAAAAAGTTCTCCTTCTACACCAATGAAATCCCCAATGTCTAGAAGTTTTTTATATACATCATTATACTTGGATTTATCCTCTCCGGTACAAATTTCATCTCTATTAAAATAAACCTGAATACGGCCATCTGCATCTTGCAACTCAGCAAAAGAAGCAGAACCCTGAATACGTCTGGACATTAATCTACCTGCAATGACTACCTTTTTACCCTCTTCGAACTCCTGTTTAATTTTAGATGAAGTATGATCAAGAGGATATAATGCCGCCGGATAAGGATTGATGTTTAAGTTACGTAAGGATTTTAATTTTTCTCTTCTTACAATTTCTTGTTCTGATAATTGCATAATGTTGCCGTTTTAAGCGTGCAAAGATACGAACTATGGTGTAATCTTTCAATTTAGTGAAACTCAATTTTGAGGTTTTATATATTTCAAAATAAAAAAGGACAAAATCAATAAATCCCGCTGTTTAACGGGATTTGTTTTTAAAAGTTGTTAAAGGGTAATATTGAATTTTTTCTATACTAAACTATTAGCGATTAACCTTAGCTTTTGGAGTAACCATAGCTTTTATTTTTAGAATTTCCTTACCCTTTTCGGTATTTGCGGTAATGGTTATTTGCTTGTTTTGAAGGTTTGGTTTTCCATTAGAATTAAAAGCTACTAATAAGGTTCCTGATGCTCCCGGTGCAATTGGTTCTTTTGACCATTCTGGGACTGTACATCCACAGCTCCCTTTTGCATTGATAATTACTAATGGTGCTTTACCAGTATTGGTGAATGTGAATTCGTGTTCTACTTTGTCACCTTCATTAATTGTTCCAAAATCATACTCAGTTTCAGTAAAAGCCATTACGGGTAGAGCTATGGATTTTGCATCTCGTGTGGTAGCCATTTCTACATTTTCGGCTTTGACTTTTTGTGCGGCATTATTGTTTTGACAGGAGGCTAAAGTGATAAAAAATACTCCTACGATTGTAATTAAAGTGGTTCTTTTCATTTTTTTAGTTTTTAAGTTATTAATGAATTTATAAGATCATTTTGGTTTGTTTATATAAAAAGATCTGATTCAAAATTGAAAATTTAAAAGCTAAAAAAGGATATTCAAGGGTTTGAAATAGGGACTAGACCCGGGGGTGGATTTTTATTTACTTGTTGATATATAGGTTTTTAACTTCTTCTCTAGAGGTGGTCCCTAGTTTTTTATAAAGATTGTTAATATGTGTTTTTACAGTGCTAACGCTTACATATATAGAAGTTGCGATCTCCTTATTTGTTTTATCTTGTAGAATGAGGTCCAGTATTTTTTGTTCTTGCGGGGTGAGTTTTTTATCTGAAATGAGAGGTAAGCTTTTTTTTCTTTTATATAGAATAAATAGAAAGATATTAAGAAGTGTAGATAGAATTAATAAAATAAGAAGAATCGACGACCAAGATCTTTGAGAAATAACTTTTTCGGGATCGAGTAGGAATTTATCTGAAGCTAATTCTTTTTCATATTGTTGGGTATAAACACTATTAGGATATCTTTGTTGAAGCCTTCCTAATAATTCATCATAATATGTATTGTCTTTGAGGTCTTCCAGGTAATTGGAGTATAACTCATTGGTTTTATTAGATAAAAAAGCATATATACGAAGTTCTACAAGAGGTTCGTCCGTGCTTTTTCCGAATTCTTGCAAAGTCTTGATCCATTTAGTAGAATTGATTTTGTGATTTGCCTTACTGCGATAATTTCCAAAAGCAAAACGCATCTCGTCAATAATTGAATCAACTTTGATAAATGCGTTACTTTTTTCGTTATTCGAAACAATTTTGCAGAACATTTCTTTGTCAAATGTAAAGGGTAATGTAACCTTATCATTATTGTTAGCAATAAATAGAATCTCCTGAGTATCCGTGCAAACCCCGTTTAAATGAGCTCTATTTTTGTGATTGTTAGAACAATTGTCTACCTGGATTCTATAAATACGATTGGTGATAGGTAAATTGTCTCCTGCAAATTCAAAATATCCCGTAGAATCTGGAATAATTTTTTGAATAATTTGCTCTGGATAGATACCCAATATTTTTCTGTAATCTTCTATAATTGATAAGTAGACTTCGTCTGGCCATTCATTTTTGTTTACATACCCTGAAAACTCATATTGAGCATAAGATAACTTACAAACGGATAGTGATATAATGCAAAACAGTAGAAAATGTAATTTCATATTAAAAAGAAATCAGAAATATATAGATTAATTTCATAACATTGTAACATAATAAAATATACAACTACATATAGGTATAACAATAATTTTATTTTATAAGTATTTATGAGTTTTTGGAGAGTTTTATTAGCTATTTTTTTTCCACCCTTATCTGTATTAGATAAAGGCTGTGGTTCTGTATTAATCGTTTTATTGCTGACTATTTGCGGATGGGTTCCGGGAGTTATAGCAGCATTAGTCATATTAAATAACCCAAATAAATAACAAATTACACATGAAGAATCTTATTGTTGGTCTAAAATTTATTGTAATATCAGTATTAATTGTTGGATGTAATTTTTCTGAAGATTTGCATATCAATGAAGATGGAAGCGGTAAAATAGCTATTAATTTTGATGGTTCTGAGTTAATGAAGATGGCTGGAGATAAATTTTCTGAGGAAGGGGAACAGGAAATTATTGACTCAACTATTGTATTCAAAGATTTTCTCGAAGAGAAAAAAGATAGTATTGCACAATTGCCTAAATCAGAACAGGAAAGACTGAAGCGATTGGAAAATTTCAAAATGCATATGGTTATGAATACAGGTGCTCAAGAAATGAAATTCGACCTATACTCAGATTTTAAAGATGTTTCAGAATTGGGAGATGTGTTTAATGACTTTAAAACTGCGAGTGCAGTAGGGAATAAAGGTAAAAACGAAGAAAAAGGACAATCTGGGCCTCCAATACCTATGGGTACTCCAGAGGTTGAGGGTTCCAAAGTATCTTATTCTTTTAATAAAAATACATTTAAAAGGGTTACAGAGATTATTGACGAGAAAGTTTTAAAACAAAGCTTGGACAGCTTAGAGCAAATGAGAATGTTTTTAGGTAGTTCTAAATATAAGTTGAATTATCATTTTCCGAGAAAGATTAAGAAAATCTCCTCGGAGAAAGCAATGTTTAGCCAGGATGGTAAGAGTTTTACCCTTGAAGTCGGTTTTATGGAATATATGGAAAACCCCAAGGTTCTGGATGTCGAAGTAGAATTAGAAAAATAATAAAAAGCAGCCCATCGGCTGCTTTTTTTAATCTCGTATCTTTGTAGTGATGAATAAGAAGATTGAAATACAGGAATTAGGACATAAAGATTACAAAGAAACCTGGGATTATCAGGAGGAACTTTTCAAAGGAATTTTGGATACAAAAATCAAAAACCGTAGAGAAGATGCTGGGTTGGTTACACCTAATTATTTTCTTTTTGTAGAACATCCACATGTATATACGCTAGGTAAGAGTGGAGATATTAGCAACCTTCTTTTAAACGAACAACAGCTAAAAGATAAAGGAGCTACATTCTATAAAATAAATAGAGGAGGTGATATTACTTACCATGGACCAGGACAAATTGTGGGATATCCGATTCTGGATCTTGATAACTTCTTTACCGATATTCATAAATATCTTCGTTTTCTAGAAGAAATGGTGATTCGAACACTTGGAGAGTATGGTATTAGTGCCACAAGAAGTGAAGGTGAAACGGGAGTATGGCTGGATGTAGGTACACCATTTGCTCGTAAGATTTGTGCGATGGGTGTTCGGGCAAGCCGCTGGGTTACTATGCATGGTTTTGCACTAAATGTTAATGCTGATTTAGGATATTTTGATAATATCATTCCTTGTGGTATTAATGATAAGGCAGTTACTTCTCTTCACGTAGAGTTAGGATTAGAAAAAGTAGACGAAGAAGAAGTGAAAGAAAAATTGCTGAGACATTTTGCCATCCTGTTTGAAGCTGAATTAGTAAAAGAAAAAACAGAAGCTTAATTCCTTCTCGATACTAAAAAAGAGAATAAAAGGTTTTACTGTTTTAAACTCTTTTATTCAACATCATGAAAAGATATCTTTTTTTAGTTGCACTTACATTTATATTATCTTGTAAATCCTCTAATAATTCACTCGCAAGTACTGAGACTAAACCAGAAATTGAAATTAACCAGGTTCTCTGCCCCACGGACGGTAATTGTAAGATACAATTACATTATAATTCTTCATTAATACTAAAAAAAGACACCATAGATAAATTATATCCTGTAATCGAAGACGGGAATCATATTGTTGTTGAGTATGCTTTCTCTAGAAAAGGTCCTGAAGGAACAGCTGATGGGGATTATTCTGAAACTATTTATTTCGAAATTGATGAGAAAGTAGATGTCTTAAATCTTGAGGGTGATAAGTTAGCTGATGTAAATTTGATTTTTGGTAAAGAATGTTTTTGCAGAGATGAAGCAGGATATTATAAAGTTAATGAAGGAAATTTGAGTTTTCAGAAGTCAAAAGATGAAATTTCTATTGATTTATCCTTTGAACTTAATGAAATCTCGCATAGAATTTCGAGAATCAAAAAAACAGTAAAGCTATAAAAACAAAAGAGGCATTGAAAATGCCTCTTTTTAATATATCTTCAATAGGTTATTCTATGCCTATTGTTGTATAAATTGAATAGATCTTGATTTACCTCCACCAAGATTAAGTTTTAGAATATAAACTCCATTAGGTAATTCTGCTGTACTAATTTCCTTTTTGTCTAGATCACCTTTTAATAAAGTTTGTCCTAACATATTTACTATATTATAAGTAGTTTTTTCTTTAGCAGCAAAAACATTTAGAACTCTACCAGGACCTACTGGATTAGGGTAAGCTAAAATCTCTATTGGATCTGTAGTTACTTTATTATCAATAGTCGAAGCTCTAACACTATCACCTATGGTGAAAGTAGTGGATTCAAAACTTCCAAACGATGCTCCAGAAGCTAATGTTGTTCCTTCTAGGGTTAATGAATAAGATCCATTACCATATGCGCAACAAAGACCATCGCCATAACTATCATTTATTGTCAGTGTATATGTTCCTGGATCTAAACATTCTATAAAAGTTAAAGTGGAACCATCAGGTTGTGATGGATATGTTCCTCCAGACGCAATAACCTGATTATTGCTATCAGTAATTTGCCAGCTCGTTTCTTGTGGATAATCGTCAAAATTAATAGTTAGTGTAACATTCTTACAATTATCAGGTGCTCCACCAGCGGTCAATTCTACATCATCAATTGCCATATCACCTCTCCAAGTGGTACCAGTAATACCATTAAATCGGAATTGAACACTAGATCCAATGTATTGGCTTAAATCAACATCTACAGATTGCCAAGCATTTCCTTGATTGCCTGATTTTGACCAGATAACATCCCAGCTGTTACCATTATTATTACTTGCCTCTAATGCTAAACTCCCCATATTCGAAGCTCCATACATATGGTATTGAAAAGAGAATTTAGCCGCTGTAAGCGTAGTTAAATCAAAACAAGGAGAATTCAATATAGCTCTTTTTGAAGAATAATTAGGAGCTGAAGACTCCATATAAACATAATATGTTCCTTTGGCAGCAGCAGAAGGTCCTGTATTTCTTGATGGGGTACCATTAGCATCTACAGTCCAGTTAAAATCATCTCCTACAGCTTGATTCCACTGTCCTAAAGTGTTCTCAAAACTTTCTTCATAAGGAAAAGACGATACTCCGTTTACACCACAATCACCTGTTGGTTGCGGAAGTGTAGTTATATTTACCACATTACTAGCACTAGATTCATTACCAGCAGCATCTTTTGCTTTTATACTAAAACTATACGCAGTTTCAGGAGATAGACCGGTTACCTGGAAAGAAGTTCCGGTAACTGTTGCAATCACCGTATTTTCTTGGTACACATCATATCCTATAACGCCTATATTATCTGTAGAAGGGTTCCAACTTAAGTTAACTGTTGTTTGTGTGATATTAGAAGTCGTAAGTGCTGTTGGAGCAGTTGGTGCTTCAGTATCTGTTGGAGCAAGTGTAGTTACATTTACTATATTACTTGCATTAGATTCATTGCCAGCAGCATCTTTTGCTTTAATGCTAAAGCTATACGTAGTATCTGCAGATAACCCGGTTACCTGAAAAGAAGTTCCGGCTACTGTAGTGATCACAGTATTTCCTTGATATACATCATATCCTGTTACACCTATATTGTCGGTTGAAGCATTCCAATTTAAATCAACTGTAGTTTGGGTGATATTAGAAGCAGCTAATCCGGTTGGAGTTGTTGGAGCCTGAGTATCTGGTTGCGGAAGTGTTGTAATATTGACCACATTACTAGAACTAGATTCATTACCGGCAGCATCTTTAGCTTTTATCCTAAAACTATATGCAGTATCAGCAGATAATCCGGTTACTTGAAAAGAAGTTCCTGCAACTGTAGTGATTATAGTATTTCCTTGATATACATCGTATCCAGCAATTCCAACATTATCGGTTGAAGCATTCCAATTTAAACTTACCGTTGTTTGTGTGATATTAGAAGCTGTTAATCCTGTAGGAGTTGATGGAGCTTGAGTATCTCCACCAGTACCAGGAGTAATTTCGAAGTTACTGTTAGAAATATCGTAGAAAATATGCCCTGAACCTCTAACCATGATTCTATTACGAGTTCCTACCGCATTGGGTACAGTGATACTCTGAGAACCATCATTAGGTACTGAAGATATAATTGTAGTAGTATAAGTGTTACCACCATCTGTAGATAATAAGATATCCACATTGTCAGCATTAATACCGTTTCCTGTTGTTCCGGCAACATCCCAAGTAACAATTTGTGTAGAGCCCACAGACCAACTTACATTAGTGTTAGGTGAGTTAACCACAAAAGGTCCGGCTGCACCAGCAATCGTAATTCTTGCATTATCACTATCCGTACTTCCTCCACCTAATACATTATCTCTTACAGTTAATCTAAAATTCATTGTCCTGCTCACAGAAGGAACAACTTCCCAAGTAGAAGATGTTTGTCCAGAAATGACTGTTGCTAATGCAGGCATATATCTATCAGGAGAAGTAGTAGGAGTTAATGATCTAAACGCAGGGCCATTTGTAGAAGTAGCAGATGGAGGCATAGTGGCTGGTTGCGAATCCATCTGTTCCCAACAATAAGTAAGAACATTTCCTGAATTAGGATCAGATGCGTTACCTTTTAAAATAAAAGGTGTAGATGCCGGAATGGTATAATCTTGTCCAGCATTAGCAGTTGGAGCAGTATTGTTAGTATTACTTTGTGATCCACAAGTACTATTTCCTTGTGATACGTTTTGCCACATTTCTTGAATGCTTATTGCATGAAAATACGCATCACTATTATTCTGAACGTTTGGAGAACAGATACCTGCATATCCCATAATTGTAGAAGCACTTCCTGGCTCTACAGATGCACTAGATCTTTGACAGCTATTGTTTTGAGTATGATTACCTCCAAATTGATGTCCCATTTCGTGAGCCACATAGTCTACATCATAACTATCTCCGATTGGTCTTCTACTACCAGTAATACCTCTGGCTTTAGATCTTGTACAAGGAGATCTAAGCTGCGCCAATCCACCACCACCAGTGCTAAAAGCGTGACCTATATCATAATTATTAAATCCAATAAAATTATCACAAACCGTTTGACTTTCATTGATTAATGAACCTGCACTATTATTGCTTAAGTTATCCGTATTGGAGTCTAAAAAGATAATATCATCATTGTTATTTACAAGAATCATAGTCACAGATAAATCTCTTTCGAAAATACCATTTACTCTAGTCATCGTAGTATTAATGGCAGAAAGTACAGCCGCTTTTTTTACTTGATCGGATGCACCTGAGCTAATTCCTTGATTACTTATATGAAATTGAGAATACTCTCCTGTACAGGCAACAGCTAGTCTGAAAGTTCTTAGTTTGCCGTCATTAGCGTTTTTTGCTGTGGTAAGTATTTTATTAGTAATATCTGATGAAAAATTATCTTCTACCAAGCATTCAAAGTTATCTGGGCTAGATGGCAGATCTGATTTTGCATAGCAAATATAACTCCTCTTGTCCTTAGTGTATGGGTCAATAAATATAGTGCCATGTTTTCCTGAAGAAATCATAGCATGTAAACCAACATTAGAAAAACTAAATCTTACTCTAGCAGTTGGATCATCAATCCCTTGACCTACGTAAGATTTTATGTCAGGAAATTTTTTTGCAAGACCATCTTCAAATATAGAAGCTTCCAGGATTTTGAATTTTTGAAGCTCTCCATTCACCGTTGGAAGATTAATGATAACTCCTGAATTTTTTTGTTGTGTTCTAGAAGGTGTATTACCTAGAATAGATTTTAACTGCTCGGTGTTTAGGTTAAATAGTTGATAATTGTTTGGTGTAGTTTTTCTAAGCTCTTTGGTTTTGGTTTGAGTTTTGGCTTGTGAAACAGGAGTCCACATCTGGGCATTTGCACCAATACTGAATGTTAAAAATGTGAGCATCAGTATTTTATTAAAAATATTTTCTTTCATAGTTGAGTTTGTTTTTGTGTGTTAGTAAATTTATACCATAACCACTACAACTCTAATTAATGAGTTTTAGTGTTTATGAAATTATGTTTAACACATTGACTTAAAATTGTTTATGAAATACTAAATAAATGTTAAAAACGCTTTATTCAATAAACGACTTGTGTGGATTTCTATTGTATTCAAAAAAGCCTTTGGAAAGACAATGAAATATTATAGGTTTACTTATTTTGTTAAAAAATGTTGGGGTTTAATAACGACTACATCCTACTTTATGTATAAAGTTTTAGAAAGGTTATCGTATCGTCAGGAAAAAAGCTAAAAAAAACCACAAGATATAAATACCTCAGGTTTTTTTTGATATGTATATCTGTTCTTTTACCGGATGGTAAGAATTGAAAAGCGCTCTTACTTTTAGTTTATCTGATAAATCAGAATACCGTTGTCTTCTCCCTTCACTACAAACTCTAAGTTAGGGTCTTTATCCATATTACCTAGACTCATTGCAGAATTACCATATACTGGAAAATTAGGAAACAGTTCAGCATTACTATCATATAGATATACTTTTTTGCTCTGGATATCGGTAATTGAAATATAGATTTTGTTCTTGATGTAGAACAATTTTGGTTCAGTATAGACTCCAAAATCCAGTTCCAGAGTTCTTCCTTTAATCGTTAATTTGTTCTCAGATAGAGTAACCAAGGTTTTATTAGTTGCTACAATACCACTATTTTCTCCAAGGTTTAGATTTTGAATTGCTGAGGTTCCATCTTCTTTAATTTGAATTAGATCACCTTCTTTAGTAATGGAAGTAAATTTATCTTGGTATTGATACCATTGATTTTTAGAAAAACTAACCTTGTCCTTTACATTTACACGAGTTCTACCTAATCTGTCAAGAATATTTAGCTTCCCATTTTCTTCAGAAAGAAGGATGTAATCTTTTGTTCCAATACGAATATGTTTTGGTGTGTCTATTAAATTAGTTTCAGTCCCAGAAAAGCCAAATCCTGTTACGATTTCACCTTCTGCACTAAACATTTTTACCTCGTTAGCTTGAGTGATCAGTATACGGTAACGCTTATTTTTGTCATAGTCAAATAAAGAAAGTGGTTGAGTAATCGTTTTTTCAAACTTTTTGGGATATGGACTTACATTTTTCCCATCACGATCTAATAAATAGAGCGTATTCGCTGTAGAAAAAAGTAGTTGATATCGACCGTTTTTATAAATATCTATTTGCTTAATATCTCCAAGGATTGCACCGTCAATCTGTTTTTTCCAGAATATAGTTCCTTTATCAGAAATTAGATACAGATTATTTTCTATATCCTGGATGGCAACATCCATGCCTTTGGTTCTATGATTTTTCACCAAAATAGGATTGTTAAGAATCTTATTTTCTAACGTGGTAGATGCAGTTTGTGTTACAGAGGTTGCAGCGCCTTTTTCAACGCTTTTTTGGAAAGCTCCATGGATATGTGCAAAATCGTTTTCTTTTATAAATTGCAGTATAGCGGTTTGATATCCTTTGTGGTTTAATTCATCCCATTGTTTTTTGTATTCTTCTTTAGCATTTTCAGATATATAATCTTTAATGTTTTTAATATCACCAACAAGTAAAATCGAAGCTTCATCAGATAGTTTCTCTGTAGTCTTTTTATAATAACTTTGTTCGTGGAGTACCGTTTTGTTTAGAATATTTGCAATAATGGTTTGCAATGTTTTTTTTGAAGAGCCAAATATGATAAACTCTCCATAAGCTATATAGTATTTAGTGTCAAAATTCTTTATTAAAGGATTTAAAACACCTGAAAAAGTAATTGGGTAATCGTAACTATATATAGGAATATCCCTATAGGTGCTGGATTTTTGCCCTCCTAAACTCTCTTCAATGGTTTGAGGATCTATAGTGGTTAAGGTAAATACATTTTCATCTTCGAGAAAAATCATACCTATCTCAGAAGTTCCTGATAGCACTTCATCTAGATCGTTGGGTATATCACTAATGTCTCTTTCCTGAGCTAAAGCCAGATTTCTTTTTAAAATTTCGAAATCATCATATGTATAAGAAGCAAAACCTTTGGCGGTAATAGGAGTGATTCTTGCAATTCTGTTTTCTTGAGGGATGGTATTATCAAAAATCCCAATTCTACTAGATAATGAATCTTTTTCCATAGCTATACCGTCCAGGAAAATTGCATTTTGTTCTATAGTAGCGTCTACAGAAGCCCAACCACTAAAATTTGATACACTTTTTAATTCGATCTCTGGAAAGAAAGAGTCATGAATGTTCTTAAGCTTTTTTCCATTAATTAAAACCGAAAATGCATTATCTATCCCAGATACTTCATATGCTTTTTCGAGATCTTTGCTTATTGGTAAAGCATTTTCTTGTTGGCGGATTGCATTTTCGATCAGCAATTGAGAAGAAGAGGCGATCAAAATACTATCCTGTCTAGTGGCAAAAATAGTGCTGTTATTAGAAGTTATTTTATGGATGACCTTTTCTGAATAGTTAATGGTTTCAATTTTTTTCTGTCCAAGAGAGTCTTTTTTAATAAGATTTGGATCATATTTAGAGATATATGTATATTCAAAATCATTCTTGCCTATAGGTGAAAAACATAATAAACTATTGGTCTTATTAGTTTCTTCGAGAATAGTAAGGTCTTTAAAATAACTGAATAACTCAATCTGATTATTGTTTTTCACAAAGTTGTTATCACGTAGTTTATTTTTGGTTTGTTCCAGATCGTTAATTTTAATAACTATCTGCGCATTCTTGGGTATATAATCTAGGAGAGAGCTGGATTTTTTGGTTGAGGTATTACAGGCTAGAAAAATGGTGGATAGTAGAACTACGACTATTTTTTTCATTTTGCAGTTAATTTGTTTTCCTTTTAGATGATCAGTATTGGTGTTTTTTATCAAAAACGCAATCTACACGGATCAAAGATAATTATTTAAAATCCAGTGCCAATTGTTCAGGTAATAATCTAAAGCTTTTTCTGTGGTATTTAGTAATACCGTACTTTCTTATGGCATTTCGATGCTCTGCTGTTGGATATCCTTTGTTTTTTTTCCAATTATACATTGGGAATTCTTCATGGATTTTTTCCATAAACTCATCCCGATATGTTTTCGCCAATACAGAAGCGGCAGCAATATTTAGAAATTTACCATCGCCTTTTATAACGCAGGTATGTGGTATATTATGATATGGTTTGAATTTATTTCCATCCACAATAATATGTTCTGGTTGTGGTGTTAGTTTTTCAATAGATCTTTGCATAGCTAATATAGAAGCGTTTAGAATATTGATCTCATCAATTTCTTCCATAAAGATATGTGTAACACTATAGGTGATAGAACAGTCTTCTAATAGTGGTCTTAATCTTCTGCGTTTAGCTTCGCTAAGTTGCTTAGAGTCGTTTAAGACTTCATTACTGAAATCATCAGGTAGGATTATAGCTGCCGCCGTGACAGGGCCGGCAAGACAGCCTCGACCGGCTTCGTCCGTGCCACATTCTATATGATTAGGATTTAATTTTAATGCTAGCATGGTGCTAATATACAGTATGAACATAATATCAAAAAACAATTTTTAAAAATCGACAAAAACGTCATTTTGTAAACAAGCAATTTGTATCATTTACTTTCGTTAAAAAAGTATATTTTTGCCACAGTTTAACATTCAAATGAAAAAACGCATACTATTTATTATAACACTTTTGGTAACCTTTACCTCGGTGGCTCAGACAAGAGATCAGGAAGAACTAGAAGGAGGAACGTTAACCAAAAGAGGCGATCAATTAAATAACCGATCTTTACGAGGTGCTAGTTCTGCAGACCAAAAAAAGAAGCCGCCAGTTACAGATTATAAAATTATTAATTTTAAGAGAGATACAACCTATGTAGATACTACATTGACTATACAGAGAGATTATAATTTTAACTATCTCAGAAAAGATGATTTTGGGTTACAACCTCTTAATAACGTTGGGCAAGCGTATAACAGTCTGGTTAAGGTAGAAGAATATGATCATTTGTTGCCGCTTTTTGGGGCAAGATCACGTCATTTCAATTTTATGGAAACTGAGGATATTAACTATTATGAAGTTCCGACTCCGTTAACTGAATTATATTTTAAAACTACTTTCGAACAAGGTCAGCAATTAGATGCTTTTTTTACTGTAAATACTTCACCTAGACTTAATCTTTCAGTAGCTTATAAAGGAGTTAGGTCTTTAGGTAAATATCAACATGCACTTACAAGTAGCGGAAACTTTAGAACAACTGCTAATTATAAAACAAAAAATGACAGGTATTTTCTAAGAACGCATTTTGTATCTCAGGATTTGACAAATGAGGAAAATGGGGGGTTGTCTTTTGAACCACAAGGTGGAAGTGAAACATCAGGAATAGAAGAGTATCTTGGTTTGGGAGCTCTGGGAACAAATGAACAACGAAGACGTTTTGCAGATAGAGCAACAATTACGGTAAATTTTGAAGATGCTGAAAGTGTTCTTAAAGGGAAAAGGTTTTATCTGGATCATAAATATGCACTAATTAAGAAAAATGATAGTTCTTCAACAGACTTATATATTGATCATATTTTGGATATTACGGATAAATCTTTTCAGTATGATCAAGCTGCTGTTGCACCTGATAATCTGTTAGGAGAATCATATGTAACTGAAGCAGCACTTAGGCATAAAGTAGCTTTAGAAGATTTTACTAATGAAATAGGTATTGGCTTTTCGAATAAATGGTTAGGAGATCTCAAAATTTTTGGAGGATATACAGATTATAATTATGGATATGATTCTGTTTTGACACAAGGACAAGGTGATAGCCAAACTGAAATCACTAATCGCCTCAAAGGAAATGTAGTATCAATAGGAGGGGAGTATGAAAAGTATTACAAAGGTTTTCAGCTTTTTGCTAACGGAAAAAGTATTGTTTCATCTGATGATTTTGATGGTAATTATTTTAATGCAGGAGCAGGATATGAGTTTAATAAGAAATATGGAGGAAGCGTAGCTATAAGTTCTAGTTCCGTAGCACCAAACTATAATTTTTTACTACATCAAAGTGATTATATAAACTATAATTGGAAAAACGATTTCTCCAATACTGAAACACAAAAAATACAATTGAATCTTAAGGCTAAAAAAATAGCAAGTATAGAAGCAAGTTATTCTACAATTGATAATTATACTTATTTTACTAAAACTGCGGATTCAGCAACTGTTGCAAGACAACATGACGGAAATGTAAAATTGCTAAAAGTAAAGTTAAATCAGGCAATTAAATTTGGTTGGTTAGGTATCGATAATACAATAATGTATCAAAATGTATCTGAAGGAGATAATGTATATAGAGTTCCGCAGATCGTAACACGTAATAGCTTGTACTACGAAGACCGTTGGTTCAAAAAAGCACTGTTTTTGCAAACTGGGGTTACTTTTAAGTACTATTCGGAATATGATGCAGATGGTTATGATCCTGTATTAGCGGAGTTTTACGTGCAAAGCGATGAAGAAATTGCATTTTTTGAAGCTAACAATCATACTTTTGGGGGCTTTCCTCAATTCGATATTTTTTTTAATGCAAAAATCAGGCAAACCCGTATTTACTTTAAAGTCGAAAATTTTGGAGAAGCATTTAGCCAGAACAAAGAATTCTCAGCTCCGGGATATGCACCACGTGATGCCGTGATTCGTTTTGGGTTGGTTTGGAATTTCTTTTTATAGAGGGCATTACTGTTTTACTTTCCATATATATTACTTTTCAACATTTACTTGTACCTTTGGTAATCTCACAGCTTCATTATGAAAACCAATGAGTAATACCAAAAAAAGGAATGTTTCAGTTCTCGGGCCACACGATTTTACAGGTATAAAATTAAAAGAACCTGCAGAATATGCTGCTGGACTTCCAGCTGTAAAAGTTGCACTTCAGCACGCATTCAAAGAAATGGGAGTAGTAAAATCTCTAAGTACACTTTCCCATATGAATCAAAAAGATGGTTTTGACTGCCCTGGGTGTGCTTGGCCGGATCCGGATAAGCCTTCTAGGTTAGGAGAGTATTGTGAGAATGGAGTAAAAGCGTTGGCAGAAGAAGCTACTAATAAGAGAGTAGATAAGGATTTTTTTGCTAAATATTCTGTAGAAGAGTTGTCCAGATGGTCTGATTATGAAATTGGTAAAAGTGGAAGATTGACAGAGCCAATGGTGTTGAAGCCTGATAGCGTAAATTATAAACCTATTTCGTGGATAGATGCCTATAATTTAATAGCAGATGAATTGCATAAATTAGATTCGCCTGATGAAGGAGTTTTTTACACTTCAGGAAGATCTAGTAACGAAGCAGCATTTTTATATGGACTATTTGTCAGAGCATTTGGTACTAATAATATGCCGGATTGTTCTAATATGTGTCACGAATCTAGTGGTGTGGCGCTTAGCGAAACACTTGGGATAGGAAAAGGATCTGTAAAATTAGAAGATTTTGATCAAGCCGAAGTTATTATGGTAATTGGCCAAAACCCTGGGACTAATCACCCCAGGATGTTATCAGCTTTGCAAAAATGTAAAGAAAATAGAGGAAAAGTTATAAGTATTAATCCTCTGGAAGAAGCAGGCTTAATTCGATTCAAAAATCCTCAGGAAGTAAAAGGAGTTTTATCTTCCGGAACCAAATTAACAGATATTCATCTCCAGGTTAAGATAAATCAGGATGTACCACTTTTAAAATTAATCATTAAGAAACTAAATTCATTAGATAAAGAAAGGAAAGATGTTTTTGATCATGAATTTATAAAAACATATACTCAGGGTTATCAAGAATTGCTAAATGATGTAGAAAGCTACTCAGAACAAGAGTTGCTCGCGCAATGTGGTGTTCAAGAACAATTGATTGATCAAGTTGTAGAGCTGTTAGCTAACAAAGATAAAATTATCATTTGTTGGGCTATGGGATTGACACAACATAAAAATGGTGTCAATAATATAAAGGAGTGTGTGAATCTTCTTTTATTAAAAGGTAGTTTAGGAAAACCAGGCGCAGGAACTTGTCCGGTAAGAGGTCATAGTAATGTGCAAGGTGATCGAACCGTAGGGATTATGCATCATGTTTCTCCGGCACTAAACCAAGCAATAGAAAAAACATTTGGATTCGCACCCCCAAGCAATGAAGGGTTAGATACGGTGCACGCTATTAAAGCAATGTATGAAAGAAAAGCCAAAGTCTTCATAGCGTTGGGAGGTAATTTTCTATCAGCAGCATCCGATACAGAATACACAGCACAAGCACTTCAGAATTGTGATCTTACGGTCAATATCAGTACTAAGCTTAATCGAACACACCTAATTACAGGTAAAACAGCACTTATATTACCAACACTTGGTCGTTCAGAACTGGATGTAAAGAATGGAGAGCCAAGGTTTTTTACTGTAGAAAATAGTATGGGTAAAGTTCATCGTTCAAAGGGTATGCTCACTCCTGCTTCCGGCAACTTAAAAAGTGAACCCGAAATCATAGGAGGAATTGCTAATACTTATTTTAAAGCAGAACATCAGGTAAACTGGAAAAATCTAAGTGAGGACTATAATTTAATTAGAGAAAAAATTGAATTAGTAATTAAAGGTTTTAAAAGTATCAATGAAAGGTCCAAAGGAGCTGGTTTTTATCTACCAAATAATGTAAGAGATTTGGATTTTAGTAAACTGCCTAACCAAAAAGCGCAATTCAGCATCTGCGATCTTCCGAACCATAAACTGCAAGAGCACGAATTTATACTAATGACCATTCGTTCACATGATCAATTTAATACTACTATATATGGTTTAGATGATCGCTATAGAGGAGTATATAATGAAAGAAGAGTGGTTCTGATGAATCAAAAAGATATGGATAAATACGATCTAAAGAAGCTTGATGTAGTTAATTTGATAAGTCGTTATGATGATAAAGAAAGAAAAGCACACAATTTTTTAGTCATTCCTTATCATATTCCTTCAGGTAACTTAGCTTCATACTTTCCTGAAACCAATGTCTTAGTTCCTTACAATCACTACGCAGATAAAAGTCATACTCCGATTAGTAAATCTATTATAGTAGAGATGCAGAAAGTATAATATAATGATTAGGGCGCCCGGGCGGGCTGTCCGTTATATCTTTTTTGATGTCTTTTTCGAATTTTATGAAATCATAAAAAAGACATCAAAAAAGGATGTCACTGCCATCCCTGACGCAATTTTTAATTTGAGTATGATTTTAGTAATATTTTTATCGTTGCAAATTGTATGTTATCAAGGTGTTATGATGTAATGAAAAAAGATATAAAAAATATTTCAAAAAAAGTGTTGTTGAATAGGAAAAGGGTTGTATGTTTGCACCCGCAAAAACAAGCTATGTTAATTTTTAGTTTTTTTGCAATTGTTCATTGACAATTTATGATCTAAACATATAGTTTTACTGGTTTTAATGATTTTTTTTGTTTGGTTTTAAAGGTTTAAAAAACTTTTAAAAAAAGTTAAAAAAAAGTGTTGTCAGAAAGAAAAAGGGTTGTATGTTTGCACCCGCTTACCAAAAGGGGCAAGCAGGCAAAACGGGATATTG
>NZ_JAGJEA010000021.1 GCF_018100805.1 Aquimarina sp. MMG016
AGCCGTACCTCCAGTAACATTTACCTGGATGCTACCTGCGGTTGTGATCTCGGCTCCTGAAACATCCAAAGTCAAGGTAATCACTCCGGTCTCATTAGTCGAAGTATAGGTTGCATTATTAAATTCAACTGTTAATCCGTCATCATCAGTGATCGTGGCGGTAGCTGTACTTTGTGTACCTACTGTAACACCTGTAGAAGGGGTGATCAAGCCTAATAGAATTGTTTCGTCTCCTTCTATAAGAGCATCTGTTACAATAGTAATATCTGTGGTTACTGTGCCTCCTCCTGTATAATCCGCTATGGGAATAGTCACAGTAGTAGGATCGGTAAAAGTATAATCGGTACCGCCTCCTGTAGCCGTACCTCCAGTAACATCTACCTGGATGTTGCCTGCTGTAGTGATCTCGGCTCCGGAGATATCCAGCGTTAAGGTAATCACTCCGGTCTCATTGGTAGACGTATAGGTAGCATTATTAAATTCAACTGTTAATCCGTCATCATCGGTAATAGTTGCCGTAGCCGTAGCTTGTGTACCTACGGTAACGCCTGTAGAAGGAGTGATCAAGCCTAATAGAATGGTCTCGTCTCCTTCGATAACAGCATCCGTAATGATCGTAATATCAGTGGTTACGGTGCCAGGGGTCGTATAATCTCCAATAGGAATGGTTACTGTTGTAGGATCGGTAAAGGTATAATCAGTACCACCTCCCGTGGCCGTACCTCCGGTAACATCTACCTGGATGCTGCCTGCTGTAGTGATCTCGGCTCCGGAGATATCCAGCGTTAAGGTAATCACTCCGGTCTCATTGGTCGACGTATACGTTGCGTTATTGAATTCAACTGTTAATCCGTCATCATCGGTGATCGTAGCGGTAGCTGTAGCTTGCGTACCTACGGTAACGCCTGTAGAAGGAGTGATCAAGCCTAATAGAATGGTCTCGTCTCCTTCGATAACAGCATCGGTTACAATCGTGATATCGGTGGTTACGGTGCTTCCTCCTGTATAATCTCCAATAGGAATGGTTACTGTCGTCGGATCGGTAAAGGTATAATCAGTTCCTCCTCCCGTAGCCGTACCTCCAGTAACATCTACCTGGATGCTACCTGCGGTTGTAATCTCTGCTCCGGAAACATCCAATGTTAAGGTAATCACTCCTGTCTCGTTGGTCGACGTATACGTTGCGTTGTTAAATTCAACTGTTAATCCGTCATCATCGGTAATAGTTGCCGTAGCCGTAGCTTGCGTACCTACCGTAACACCTGTAGATGGGGTGATCAAACCTAATAGAATCGTCTCGTCTCCTTCTACAATCGCATCGGCAACGATCGTGATATCGGTAGTTACTGTACCCGGGGTCGTATAATCCCCTATTGGAATCGTTACTGTTGTTGGATCCGTAAAGGTATAATCAGTTCCGCCTCCTGTTGCAGTTCCTCCAGTAACATCTACCTGGATGCTTCCTGCAGAAGTAATCTCGGCTCCGGATACATCCAAGGTTAAGGTAATCACTCCGGTCTCATCGGTAGAAGTATAGGTAGCATTATTGAATTCAACTGTTAAAGCATCATCATTCGTAATTGTATATACATGCGTATCAATTAATGCACCTCCGGTAACTTCTTGAATCACCAATCCAGGCTGTGCATCGGATAACGAAAGATCAATGGTTTCATCTGCTTCTACAATTGCCTCATCTGTAATGGCAAAGCTTACTGAACCCGGCAGGAAATTAAGTTCTGTAGTTACATTTTCTATAACAGAAGAACCACCCCCAACTGAGGTGATGAAATACTGAGTACCTGCTGTAAGTGAAAAAGTATATTTTTTTAACGGGGTTGCTGCATCAATTCTATCTCCTGTAGCGGTGAAAATTTCTGCTCCACCCGATGTAGTACCTACTAGTACAAATCCATTTGCTGTACCTCCTGCACTAGAGGTAAAGGTTTTTCCTGAATAGGTTACTTCATAAGTGCCTGTAAATGGTGCAATAATGGTTTCTGTTTCACTAATTACAGAACCCCCATCGGCTGCATCATTTCTGATTATCGGATAACTTTCATCAAATTGATTGACTTTACCTAAATCTAATCCTGCGAGTGCTAAAGGCGAAGCTGCTGTATAAGTCCCAGCTGGGATACTTACGGCTATCGTTTGTGGTAAGGCTGCTGTATTTCCTCCAAAGGTATAATCAGTTCCTAAAGTAGCGGTTCCTGCTGCATTTAGTACTATATCAATATTAGTATCTTCAAGTAATGTTCCATCTATCAATAAATTTGGAAGATTGCCTCCTGTAGCTTCTACATCATTGGCCGTGGCCACTTCAAACTCTATACTGGTTGCTTTTCGCGCCAGCGTAAAAAAGGTAGTGCCAGGCAATGCTAAAGCTACGGTCCCTGTTGCCGACAACGCTGTTTCTGCAGTTCCTGTGGTGGCACTAAAATCCCCATCTGCAGTTCTGGTTAATAATACCCAGGTATCATCATACCCATCGAACTGTAAGTTGGCTGCGCCGGCTATCGTACCTGTATTGACTGCTTTCCACTCTCTGGCAGATCGCTCATAATAGGTAGTGGTTACCAAGTCTGTATTAATGGCGCTTGCTGGTGCACCATCGCCCCCATCATTACCCACCAATAAAAACTGGCCATTGGTTAAAGAGACATGGGTACCATTAGCTCCTGTAAAATTGGTATCCGTAGAAACCGTTAATACTGCTCCTGTATTTATTGATTTCGAAATTTGATTGTCTAAAGCAGAAGGAGCATCATTGGCAATACCAAAAATATCACTATCATAGGTTACATCTACCGGCCAAACTTGAGTCGTACCATCTGAAGCCAGATATGCTGTAGCTCCATTGTTAAGGGTGATCCCATACTTAAGCGAAAGGTAAGAATTCACTTGCTGGCGTTCTGACGCGGATAATTGTCTGTCATAGATTAACACTTCTGATACAAGCCCATCGTAAAAAGCACTTGGAGTAGCATCGTCTCCTCTACCGGAACCTAGCATCACCTCAACCCCGCTTGTGATGTTTGGTATTTGACCACCATTGCTAACAGAAGCAAAAGTACTGGTACCACCATCAACAGTTATTTCCATATTGGCTACTGTTACACCATCAGCGTTGCTATAGTTGTATATGGTTGGTGTTTGTGGATCGGAAGTATGGTTATGCACGTAATTTGATGTTGGAATATCATTATATAAATGTCTGGCACTTGCCGTGGTACCGTCAGAACCGATTATTCCTACAAAGGCTCTCCTATTAATTTGTGATGTATTTCGACCAAAAGAAACTACAGCTCCAAAATTATCTAAGGTAGTTCCCATTTTGGCAACAGCAAATACTTCTCTATCTCCTGTTCCCATTGTACCATACGATGCCGATCCATCTAATAGTCGATCATCTGCACCATCAAAATCTACTCCGGGGTAGAAATTCATTTCATTTTCTGCAAACACAGGACGCTGCCCTGCAGTTGCGTTTGTAAGTTCATTTCCAGAAATTTGATCATTCCATTGCAATACAGCTTCTCCATCTGCCGCTGCTGTACTACTACCATTCAAAACATCAACATTGGATTTTAGCCATACGGTTAAGTTAGCACCTACATTACCAGGTATTCTATCTATAATAGTAATAGTTGCCGTATCATCCGGGGTTTGTGGTACTATGGATAAATCATCGAAGATCATTCCAAGACCTTGATTATTTGCTGTAGTAAATTCAATTCTAGTACTGGCTGAACTTGCCGTAAAATTGAATGTACTCTCAGATAAATTAAACGAAGTATTTGTTCTTTGTATCGTGGTTGTACCATCTACTGCAAGTGTACCTGCGTTAAGTGCGGATACCGTTACAGTAGAAGGATTGGGACCCGCACCATTTGCGGTTCGTCTGGATGCTTTAAATGTTACGGTATATGTGACACCATTAACCGTAGGAATGTTTTGAAATCCCTGGGATTGACAATCCACTTCTAAAACCTGATTTGTAGCATCAGATCCTCCATACGTGGTTTCAGGATTCGTTTCAAAAACATAGGCTGTGCCTATGATTATTTGTACAGATGGGGTACAAACATTTGTCCCCGTTAGTGGTGACCAAAATGAAGCAGCATTATCAAAACCTGCATCGTTTGCCAGATCTGTAGAAACACTAATAGAGAAATCTTCTAAATCCTCTGTGGTTGTATCTCCAATAATAGGGATACTAATGGTACCTGTCGAGCTCCCCTGAGGAATCACAATGCGATCCCCGGGTACAGTGTAATCTGTACCCTCAGTTGCTGTGTTTGCTGTGATATTATACAAAACTGTGGTTCCACCCACTGGTGCTGCACTAGGTAAGGTTACTGTTACCACTGCATTAGAAGTTCCTGAGTCTCCCTCGATTATGGCGACATCGGATACGGTTGCTTGCGCAAAAAGTGATGTATTGCCTATCCATAGGAGCATCACGGTGGTTAGTATCGTATATATAGTATTTCTGTTCATAGTCGGTGATTTTAGGTATTAGGTGTATTAGGACGCTTCGCTGTGAGGGCGTTCGCTTTGCTTATTGTAAGATATGAGGACACTCGCTTTGCTCTTTTTGAGTTTGTGAGTGGTGAGTTTTTTAGTAGTGAGTAATGAGTATAAAGTATGAAGCCGGAGGTTTGAAGTCCGAAGACCGAAGTCTGGGTGTTCGCTTTGCTCGCTGTAAGTGGTGAAGGTACTCGCTTTGCTCGTGGTGAGTTTTTGAATCACAAGTCCGAAATTGGAAGTTCGAGATTCGGAGTTCAGAATTAAGGACAGGTTATGACCTAGTCTATGATATAATTGTAAAAAGTAGTATCCTATTTTATGAATACAAAATAGTATTGATGTAGCATATACATCGAGAGGTAATCGTTTACTCATAATGATCGATTTGGTTCTGATTTTTCGTTATTCACGCACTACAGTTGCTGGCTCGCCAAAGTTTTACAAATAGTAGCGCTGTTTTTATCTATTTTCTTTTTCTATTTTGTTCGCATTTTTTTATTGTATGATGATCTTTAGTTTTGACCTTATCCATTATATATATCTTAATAAATAAGAATACTAAAATCAAATATTGTAAGGTAATAAGATATATCTCCAATATATGTATTGGAAACTAATATTTAGTAATAGATAATTTACTGTGGGGTAAGAAAAACTAAAATTATCTATTGTATTGATAAATCACTAGTATAAATATAGGCATAAATATTTTTTGATCACATACATAAATACCACATATTAATTATGGTTAAACCGTAGCGAATAAACGCACCATTACTTTCCTCTCTAAAGTTAAACAAACTTAAACATTTTATCTGAAGAAATAATTGCAAATACTTGAATATCAGTTTTTTTTCAAAAACATCTTTTCTAAAAACCTGTGTTTTGTTTAACAAAACATGTAAGAATTTTCTCTTAAAAAAACAAAATTAACACTTTTAAACAATCAAAAATGGTGATTTATCTATGAAATTTTTACTGTCAAAAAGTTAAAGAAACGTTATTATCATACTTTAAAACAGTAAAAACAGTAAACTATCTTTTTCGTTTTTTAACTTTTTTTTCGCTATGATTATACACTTATTCAACCCCTCTGGCTTATTGCTTTGTTTTAATCATAGTTGAAAACTTGAGCCGGGTTCGAACCCTCCGTCTTCAAGCTTTTGATAAAAGCTTGAATCCACCCTACCTATTTTGGCAGGCAGGCTCCCTTAAATTTAAGGGAGGAGCTTTTATATGGAACTAAAATGATCTTTTATTTCTTGTAGTACCGAAGGTAAGTGATCAAATACCATTTTATTTTCGAATCTTATTACTGTGAAACCCAATTCTTCTAATCTGGCTGTTCGGATACTATCTTTTTCTATAGCATTGAGTGTATTGTGCACTTCTCCGTCCAACTCTATAATTAACTTTTCGGAAGCACAATAGAAATCTACAATATAACTCTCAATACTATGCTGCCGTTGAAATCTCCTGCCTTCAATTTATTTGGATTTGAGATATTTCCATAAAAAAGCTTCTGCGGGTGTAAGGTTATTTCTAAGTGCACTTCTGTATTCTTGTAATTCTTTTCTGGTATGGATTTGTCTTTTTTTCACTAGAAGATTAAAATAGGAATTTTATAGTAAACCATGGGTATTTCATTTTAAATTCGGTTGTATGCTCGAACCCTCCGTCCCGAAGTACTTCGGGACACCCTACCCTATTTGGCAGGCAGGCTCCCTTTGGTAAAAGGAGGAGCTTTTTACTCTTATGCAGATTACAAAATTGACTTAACTGCTCTCCCCTTTAAAAAGGAGAGAATGAATTTCGATGACGTAGGAATCGGAAGAAAGAGGGATTGGAGATACGTATGTTTATGCTGAGGTCTTTGTTTTAATCAGGCTGCTTAGTTTAGACTTTTTTCTAACCCTCCGACTTTATGTTTTCTCTCGAAGACACAAAGCCACCCTGCCTATTTTGGCAGGCAAGCTCCCTTTAACCAAAGAGAGGAGCTTTTACTGAGATTACAAAAGTTCTTTTTATTTGCTCAGCTCTTTTCTAAAGAGAGGAGCTGTTCTGAATTTTATCCTTCTTTCTGAATCTCGACTGAGTGTGGATATGGGATCTCGATACCGGCTTTATCCAATGCTAGTTTACAATTTTCTAATGAGGCAAAATATACATCCCAATAGTGTTCGGGTTTACAGAAGGGTCTAACGGCTAGATCCACAGAACTTTCCCCTAAGGCTTCTACATTAACAGAAGGAGCAGGATCTTTTAACACCTTATCATCAGCAGTTAATACTCCTAACAACACTTCTTTCGCTTTTTTGATATCTTCACCATAACCAATCCCAATGGTTAGGTCTACACGCATTTTTCCTTCTGCTGTATAATTAATAATATTTCCATTGGCCATGGCTCCATTAGGTACAATCGCTAATTTATTCTCTGGAGTGGTTAACTTGGTATTAAAAATATCAATTTCTTTTACTGCTCCTAATACTCCCTGAGCTTCTATTACATCTCCGATCTTGTATGGTCTAAAAATCATAATTAATACCCCTCCTGCAAAATTAGACAAAGATCCCTGTAGTGCCAATCCAACGGCCAGACCTGCCGCCGCTATTACGGCTGCAAAAGTAGTCACATCAACTCCTAACCTGGAGATAACTATAATAATCAGAAATATCTTAAGTGCCCAATTCACCAAGTTTAACAGGAATTGCTGTAGGGATTGGTCATACTTGCTTTTGGACATTACATGCCCTGCTCCTCTAACAATTTTTTTGATGATCCAAGATCCAATAATATAGATCAGGATTGCAGTAATCAATTTAGGGCCAAATTCTTTGGCAAGTTCTATTGCGTAATTAAACCACTCTTGTGCTTTGTCCATTGGTGTATTATTATATATTTTTATATGTATTGTGCTTAAAACCTATTAATTCAAATACTTCAATCTTATGAGAAGTACTAAAAACAGAGTTGTTTGTTAAAAACGCTATTTCTACCGGACTCGTATACAAATATTTTGTCTTCATTTCTTTACTACAAAATATCTGGATGAAATTTTTTAACAATGTCCTTAATTATTTCTTAGATCAAATAAAAAATTTAAACAAAAAGTATTAAACCAAGATCCCGCTGAAAAGTGAGATTAGCCTGCCTGCCATCCACCAGGTAGGCAGGTTCAACTTATAATTTTGAGTACTCTGCCAGAGGCAGATTCTCAAAACCGAGTTTCACTAATAAAAGTAAATTCTCTTCCATAAACGGAAGAGAAAAAACTCTTTTTCATAACTATCTAATTATACTTAAAAATTTTACTATTGAATCACGATAAACTCGCTTCTTCTGTTTTGTTGATGTTGCTCCTCATTACAATCTGCATCATTAGTACAGGAATTTACCAAAGCCGTCTCTCCATACCCCCTTCCGGTTACCCTTGATTTGTCGATTCCTCCTTTTTCTACAATATATTTAATCGTACTCTTAGCGCGACGCTCACTTAGATACATGTTATAATTATCATCTGCTCGACTATCGGTATGGGATCGAACATCAATCTTTAGGGTTGGGTTCTGTTTTAGGGTGGCTATAATTTTTTGCAACTCTATTTCTGCATCAGAACGTATAAAAGATTTATCCAGATCAAAGTATATGATCTGAAGCTGTAATAATTTTGCCAGATCATCTCCTGGTTTTACTTCTGTATCTGCAAGACCACCTTTGCTTAACTGCAATGGTAGTTGATTTGAATATTCTAAAACAGCATTAGTAGTTAAAGGTGCTTCAGTAGGAGCATATTCTTCTTTGGTTCCTCTTACCACATAAGATGACTCACAATCAATACCTTTAAATTTATAAGCACCACTGGCATCTGTTACTGTTCGTCGCAATTCTGTATTATTACCATCCATCAAAATGACTTCGGCATTTGTTAATTTTTCTTTAGTATTAGCATCTGTTAATACTCCTGTAATGTATTGCTTACAGGTAGTAATCAGCTCACCTGTTTGTCTAAAACTATAGATATCATCGTTACCCTTTCCTCCTGCTCGATTGCTAGAGAAGTATCCTATTTTAGTACTTTCATTTAATACAAATGTAAAATCATCTTCAGGACTATTCACGGGTTTACCTACGTTATAAGGTATTGAAAACATACCAAACTCTTCGGGAACCGCTACAAAAACATCCAAACCTCCTAAACCGATATGACCATCACTGGCAAAATACAAACGCCCGGAATTACTAACATATGGGAATGTTTCTCTACCTTCAGTATTGATACGATCACCCAGGTTTTTGGGGGTGCCAAAAGTACCATCTTCATTAATATCGATCTCATAGAGATCAGAAAGCCCTCTACTATCCGGCATATCACTGGCAAAATATAATTTCTTACCATCAGCACTCAACGCCGGATGTGCTACTGAATATTCGTCACTATTAAAAGGTAATTCTTCTATATTTGTCCACTTTTCGCCTTCGAGCGTAGCTCTATACAGTTTTAGCAATATGGTACCTTCTGTATTTGTTTTTAATTTTCTTTTGGTATAGTTATTTCTAGTAAAATACATTGTTTTTCCATCCTGGCTGAACGATGTAGAAGATTCGTGAAAACGGGTATTGATCTTTCCTTTTATCTTTTTGGGGGTTTGCAGAATTCCATTTGCTTCGAGGATATTAGATGAAAACAAATCTAAGAAAGGCATCTCATCCCATTCGTGAACCGTCTTACTAAATCCGCTTCCTCCTCGTGCAGAGGCAAAAATCAATTGTCCCTGATTGTTAAAACTTGGCGCATAGTCTGAAAATTTAGAATTCACACTTAGTTTCAATAATCTAAATTTACCGGATTGCATCTCTATAAACCTAAGATAATCACGGGTATTGATAAAATACTCTGCCCGCTGATCTTTTCCTGAAAGGGTATTAAACTTCTCCATTGCCTTATCGGCATCATTATAGCGTTCCACGCTCTTTAAACTCTGAGAGTATCTAAACAAATATTCAGGCTCTATTTCACTTTCATAATTAGTGACCAGCTTTTCATACCAAGGCACTGCCTCTTCCAGTTTTGAATTAAAATAATAAGAATCAGCTAATTTTTTGAATAAGTCGGGAGATGAATATCCACTCTCGGCTACTTCGAGATAAATTTTACGAGCATCTACAAATGCAAAACGATTAAAATCTTCATCTGCGCGAGCCAAACGTTTTTCCTGTGCAGAAACAGTTCCAGACAATATAGTGGATACTAAAATAATAATTACGTATTTGTTCATATTCATAGTCTTTCCTTTTATTTAGGTTTCCAAAATGATCGTAATCTGATTATGGAAATGACATTTTTATTCTATTTATCTATCGTTTCGTTTTGGGTTCCCGTCTCTACCTTCTCTTTTTGCTTCGGTAGAAATGTTCACAGGAATGACAGTTGTTGAAACTTCAAAGCAGCGCTTTGAAGAATATTTTTAAAAGAAACGTGGTGTTATCATTCTATTATATTTTCTAAAGAGTTCGAAGCGAAGCATCACCTCATAACTACCGTCATTAAACTGTGTATTTCCTAGTTCTGTGGTCTCTCTATCATACGCAAAACCAATCATCAGCGAATCTGATATCTGGAAACCTGCCAAAGCGCTGACTGCTGCACTCCATCGATATGCTAACCCAAGATATAAACGATCGTATAATAAAAAATTAGCGGATACATCTACCTGTAAGGGGGCTCCAAATACCAACTTGCTCAATACCGCCGGTTTAAACTTAACCGTATCACTAATATCGAACACATAACCTGATATAAGATAGTAATTTATACGTTCTTCTGCCAGAAAACTAATCGCATCACTATCACTACTTGTCGAACTCTCATCAAAATGATCTGTTTCTAATAAATTAGGAGCACTTAATCCTAAATAAAATTTATTGGTATTATAATATACTCCAAATCCTACTTGAGGGCTAAATTTATTATCTACATTAAATTGAAAAAGATTATCATTTTGATTAAACAGATTTAATCGAGTCAAATCGATATTTAATAGATGTGCACCAGCTTTTAATCCAAATCGTAAATTACCTTCCTCTGAGGTAGGTATCGTATATGAAAAATCAATATCAAAATAGGTCTCATCCGTAGGCCCTATCTCATCATTGACTATAGATAATCCTAATCCCACACGATTGTTTTGCCCCAAAGGTGTATTTATAGTAAGGGTTTGAGTCCTTGGTGCACCTTCCAAATTGACCCACTGACTGCGGTGTAAACCCATAATACTTAACACCCCCCGGCTCCCTGCATAAGCCGGATTTACACTAATGGTATTATACATATACTGCGTATATTGGGCGTCTTGCTGCGCATTACCATCGTAAAACACAAAACTCAATACTGTGGTAGCTATTATTATATATAATTTTTTCATCCGCTCTAATTTAATATTTTTTTATTGAACCCCGTGAGTCAATACTAACAGAGTCATATAGTTTCGATTGATTATCTGTTAATATAAAGATACCCTGCTCTACTCTTGCGTTCTCCTGTTTCAAGAACATATTCCAGCACATAGAAATAGGTACCAACAGGTAATTCATCTTTTTCTTCTATAGTAGCTCTACCATTAGAAATACCTCTAAAGAAATTATCATTTCTTCCATAATTATCAGTACCATATACCTTAACTCCCCATCTGTTATAAATCTCCAGGGTGTTTTCTACATTTTCTAGACCTCGAATAACAAATACATCATTGACGCCATCTCCGTTTGGTGAAATTCCGGTATAGATTTCTATTCCATCTTCAGAATTCGGATCAGAACCATTAGGTTCTAAATAATCAGGAATACCATTGCCATCAGTATCCACAGCATCATCAGGATTACCATCTCCGTTAGGGTCAGGACTCTCATCAACGGTTGGGATATTATCGCCATCATCGTCAGTATCTAAATAATCAGGAGTACCATCATTATCTGTGTCATCAGGATCTCCTCCATTTCCATTAGGGTCTAGTTCAAACTCTGTATCAACTCCATCACCGTCATCATCAATATCACGATAATCAGGCTCTCCATCATTATCTGTGTTATTTAAATCTGTATCAGGAGCTATATCCACAATATTACCATTAGGGTCTCCATATCCTGTAGTATCTCCATCATAGGCATCATCTATTCCATCGTTATCTACGTCTTCTCCAATAGGTAATGTATCTACCACACCATCATTGTTATAATCAAATCCTTCAGTAGCATCAGGAATACCATCATTATCACTGTCATCATCCAGGTAATCCGGAGTATTATCTGCATCAGTATCTTCAGGTGTGATTCCTTCATCTCCAGTTCCTTCATAAGCATCATCCAAACCATCACCATCACTATCATTACCTGTAGGTGTTATATAACCATCTGTAGTCTGTCCTTCAACATTATCAGGAATTCCATCATTATCACTATCCTGATCAAATACATCCGGGATACCATCCCCATCAGAATCTGCAGTACCCTCAATGACATCAAGAATCCCATCATTATCATCATCAATATCTACACTATCAGATACTCCATCATTATCATTATCTCCATCAATATTTATGGTTTCATCCAAGTCATCAGGAATAACATTAAGATCTATTTGATCAAGTATTACATCCGTAATTACATTGGTAATACTGGCATTTGCGGTTCCCGCATCTACGGAGAATGTAATGGTAAGCATTCTAAGTTCATCAGCGGGTATTGTACCCACATCCCATACTCCTGTTGCTATGTTATAGGTACCTTGATCCGGAATATCCGATACATATGTAATACCGGCTGGTAATTGATCCGTAATTGCAACATTAGTTGCCTGTGCAGGACCTGAGTTTGCCACAGTAATACTATACGTGTAAACTCCACCTAATATATAAGGTCCAGGTTCTATAATTGATTTAGAAACTACAAGGTCTATTTCTCCAACAACGTTGATCTCTTCTTCAAGATCATTGTTCGTAAGATCAGGATCTGTTTGATCCATAGCAAAAGTGATCACATTATTAATCGTAGTTCCACTTGTACCTGAATCCACAGTAGCTGTAATTGTCAGTATTGCTGTTGCTCCTGTATTAAGTGTGTTAATCACCCAATCTCCAGTAGCATCATCATAAGTTCCTACACTTGGTGTGTCAGAAACATAGGTTACTCCAGCTGGTAGCAGATCGTTCACTAACAATGCTGTTGCCTGTGCAGCTCCATTATTAGTAACCGTAATTGTATAGCTAATGGTATCTCCTTCATTTGGAGTACTGTTATTAACCGTTTTACTAATCACAAGATCTGCGTCATTACCCACTATAATCTCTTCTTCAAGATCATTGTTGGTCAAATCAGGATCATCCTGATCCAATGC
>NZ_JAGJEA010000022.1:2500-5759 GCF_018100805.1 Aquimarina sp. MMG016
ATCGCCCTATTCAGACTCGCTTTCGCTACGGATCCGCACCTGAAGTGCTTAACCTTGCTAGTAAAAGTAACTCGTAGGCTCATTATGCAAAAGGCACGCCGTCAGCCGAAGCCTCCGACCGCTTGTAAGCGTATGGTTTCAGGATCTTTTTCACTCCCTTATTCAGGGTTCTTTTCACCTTTCCCTCACGGTACTGGTTCACTATCGGTCTCTCAGGAGTATTTAGCCTTATGGGATGGTCCCCACAGATTCATACAGGGTTACACGTGCCCCGCACTACTCAGGATACTACTAAATCAATGATCTTTACTTATACCAGGCTATCACTGTCTATGGCTTAGCTTTCCAACTAATTCTAATTCATTACACATCTTATATTGTAGTCCTACAACCCCTGCAATGCCGTAACATTACAGGTTTGGGCTAATCCGCGTTCGCTCGCCACTACTAACGGAATCACTATTGTTTTCTTCTCCTCCGGGTACTTAGATGTTTCAGTTCTCCGGGTTCGCCTCCTTACGGATGACATGTCTTCAACATGCCGGGTTGCCCCATTCGGATATCTGCGGATCAATTTGTATGTGCCAATCCCCGCAGCTTTTCGCAGCTTATCACGTCCTTCATCGCCTCTGAGAGCCTAGGCATTCCCCATACGCCCTTAATTAGCTTATGCGTCTTGCTTTAACTTGCTCTTTTAGTTTTTGCCTATGATAATAAAGTAACTAAATTATCATAAACCTCTTTTATTATTCATCGATTGTCTCCTTAAAGAACAATCAATGCTCGTATTTCTTAAATCAATATGTCAATGAACGGTCTGGAAGTGTTAAATTATAAGTTATATAGGTTAAGTAAATTACTCAACACTTAAAACTCAGAACCTAAAACTTTAAATCCTCGTGGAGAATACCGGAGTCGAACCGGTGACCTCCTGCGTGCAAGGCAGGCGCTCTAGCCAGCTGAGCTAATCCCCCATTATCTGAAATTCAGAATTACGAATTTAGAATTACGAATAATGTGACTTAAACTCTATCTTCTAGAATTTCCTTTTCAATATATATTCAATGAACTTTTTTTAAACTCAAAATTTAAAACCTTGAACTTAAAAATTGCAGCTGTGCTGCTTCGTAGTCTCAGGCAGACTCGAACTGCCGACCTCTACATTATCAGTGTAGCGCTCTAACCAGCTGAGCTATGAGACTTTGTTAGTCAGTGAGTCAGTGAGATAGTGAGTCTGTGAGTGTGCTATTAATAGCAAAAACAAATCTCAAATACTCAACCTCTCAAATACTCAATCACTAAATTAATCGACAGCTTTAAAGACTAAAACCTATAAAGATACATTCCATCGTATCATTTCTTGAATGCCTTAAAGGCAATCTCTAGAAAGGAGGTGTTCCAGCCGCACCTTCCGGTACGGCTACCTTGTTACGACTTAGCCCCAGTTACCAGTTTTACCCTAGGCCGCTCCTTACGGTGACGGACTTCAGGTACCCCCAGCTTCCATGGCTTGACGGGCGGTGTGTACAAGGCCCGGGAACGTATTCACCGGATCATGGCTGATATCCGATTACTAGCGATTCCAGCTTCACGGAGTCGAGTTGCAGACTCCGATCCGAACTGTGACCGGCTTTATAGATTCGCTCCTTGTCACCAAGTGGCTGCTCTCTGTACCGGCCATTGTAGCACGTGTGTGGCCCAGGACGTAAGGGCCGTGATGATTTGACGTCATCCCCACCTTCCTCGCGGTTTGCACCGGCAGTCTTGCTAGAGTTCCCGACATTACTCGATGGCAACTAACAACAGGGGTTGCGCTCGTTATAGGACTTAACCTGACACCTCACGGCACGAGCTGACGACAACCATGCAGCACCTTGTAATATGTCCGAAGAAAAGTCTATCTCTAAACCTGTCATACTACATTTAAGCCCTGGTAAGGTTCCTCGCGTATCATCGAATTAAACCACATGCTCCACCGCTTGTGCGGGCCCCCGTCAATTCCTTTGAGTTTCATTCTTGCGAACGTACTCCCCAGGTGGGTTACTTATCACTTTCGCTTAGCCACTCAGACCGAAGTCCGAACAGCTAGTAACCATCGTTTACGGCGTGGACTACCAGGGTATCTAATCCTGTTCGCTACCCACGCTTTCGTCCCTTAGCGTCAATACATTATTAGTGATCTGCCTTCGCAATCGGTATTCTGTGTAATATCTATGCATTTCACCGCTACACTACACATTCTAACCACTTCATAATGATTCAAGACCAGCAGTATCAATGGCAATTTTCCGGTTGAGCCGAAAACTTTCACCACTGACTTACTGACCCGCCTACGGACCCTTTAAACCCAATGATTCCGGATAACGCTTGGATCCTCCGTATTACCGCGGCTGCTGGCACGGAGTTAGCCGATCCTTATTCGTAGAGTACCGTCAAACCACTACACGTAATGGCGTTTCTTCCTCTATAAAAGTAGTTTACAACCCATAGGGCAGTCTTCCTACACGCGGCATGGCTGGATCAGAGTTGCCTCCATTGTCCAATATTCCTCACTGCTGCCTCCCGTAGGAGTCTGGTCCGTGTCTCAGTACCAGTGTGGGGGATCTCCCTCTCAGGACCCCTATCTATCGTAGCCTTGGTATGCCGTTACCATACCAACTAGCTAATAGAACGCATAGCCATCTTTTAGCAATAAATCTTTAATGTTAATCTGATGCCAAATCAACATACTATGAGGTATTAATCCAAATTTCTCTGGGCTATCCCTCACTAAAAGGTAGGTTCTATACGCGTTACGCACCCGTGCGCCGGTCGTCATCTGTTGCAAGCAACAATGTTACCCCTCGACTTGCATGTGTTAAGCCTGCCGCTAGCGTTCATCCTGAGCCAGGATCAAACTCTTCATCGTGTATTCTTAAATATGTTTCAAAATAACACAACGGAATTATAATCGTATCTCTATAAATGATTCTAGTCTTTAATATCTTTGCATCTAATTATTTCTAATCAAATACGCGCTGTCAATCAATATGTCTATGAACTTTCTCGTACCTCAGATCACTATTAATAATCCGAATATACTCTTGTAATTACCTAAGGAATCGAACCCTAAAAAATGCCCTAAAAACACCCACACTCCAGTATAATTTATTCCTATGAACTTCGCTTCTCTCTCAAAGCGGGTGCAAATATACAACCCTCTTTCTAACCACCAAAACTTTTTTAAATTTATTTTTAAAAAGTTTTTTTAACCTAATCT
>NZ_JAGJEA010000023.1 GCF_018100805.1 Aquimarina sp. MMG016
TAGTTATACTGCAAAGTTCTGGCAATATGATTCAAGAATAGGGAGAAGGTGGAATATAGATCCTAAATATATGGCTAGTGAAAGTAGATATGCAGCTTTTTCAAACAACCCTAATATATATGTTGATCCATTAGGAGATTTTAGAACTAAATTTGGTGCAAAGCTATATAAATGGACCCATGGAGGAGAAGTGATTAAGGATAAGAATAGTGGAGAATGGTTTGTAGGTAAAGATGATGTGTATAAAGGAGAAGGTGTAGGTGGTGCTTATCAAAGAAGATTTGATTGGCAAGGAAGAAACAGACCTTATAAAGATTCCGGTTGGGGACATACCGAAAGGAGCTTTATTGCAAATAAGTTTGATGTTAATGGGGAGGCAAATAACTTATTTGATTTAGGGTGGAATTCTATATTACAAAACGATTCGGTAAAACTTACAGGAGACTTATTAAATCGAGTTAAACAAGATCCTTCAGTCAAAGCATTAGAAGAAGAAATAATTAATTGTGCACAAGAAGATGGTAGATGTGGGGAAATGGATTTTTCTTTTCTACATAATAAATTTGTTCAATTAGGAGGTAGAAGAGGGAGTCTTAATCCTTTGGAAAAAAGCAGTATAGATACCTGGAGAGTAGCTATCAATCCTTTAACATGGGCCGTTCGAAGTACAAATATTGAGGCAAATGTTCAGGTTACTACTGAAGGTATAATTAATATTACTTATCAATTTTCCGATAGTTTCGATTTACGCCCTGAAAAGGGAGGAAAAATATACTTTGGAGGAACTGGAAACAGTCCATTTTCTAAAGAAGGAGGAACAAGACCGTGGCAATACAACGCTGCTACTACCATTCTCGGTATTCCTTACCATGATATTCTAGGAGGAAATGATAAGCTTAAAATAAATGGTACTTGGTCGAGTGAAAACAATAGATAGTTTTGAGTAGAAATAATTGATTTAAACAACGCGTTAAATAAAAGCAATGAATTCAAATAAATTCATTGCTTTTATCATTTAAAAAAACAGAAGTTGTATATTGTTAATTTACTGGAAGGTCATTTAAGTTTTATTAAAAAATAGGTAAACCATTAGTATCAGTCTGTAGGTTCCTTAATTGTCTTAATGTTCTACCTTGCATATCCTGAAAATGAGGTTTATCCCATCCATTACCATTTATTCTATCTATATTTGTTTGATTATTTCTTAGCCATCTCCCTCCCCAGGTCATCCCCAAATCTTCGCTAATTTCTCCTACTGATAATCTACCTTGCAAATTGTTATCCCAAAAGTTATATTGTAATACGCCATTATTTATTGGTACCATGTCAATAGCAAGACCAAAGTTATGATTACTATATCCTCCTCTTGCATTAGTTACAATATCAAGATGGGGTTTAGCAACTACATTGTTCAGACCGACTCTATTTAATTGAGTTTGCGTTCTTCCCTTGCCATATAGCTCATTTTGTTCAGAGTATGTTCTGTAACCGTCTGTTATAAAAAAAGTTTCGTTGGTAGCATCTTGAGATCTAACAACTAATTCTTTAACATCATTTCTAAATCTATCATGTAAAGAATTTATTCTATTCTTACTTGCATTTCCTTGAATGGACTGTTGTGATATGCCACTTTCGGTATATACAAAAGCATCCCAATCTCCAGCCCAAGCAACTCCATTTTTAACTGTTCCCTCCGGTGCAAGGTTATTTACTGATTGGATAGCATTTGGACTTATTGGAGATGGTATGTCCGAAAGACGGTAATAATTCTTTCCTAAAGCAGTAAATCCAGAAGCATTATAACCTTCCCAAACGTAAAAAGAGATACTATTTGCATCAGGAGTAACTACATTTCCTTCGTCATCATAAGGTCGCCATTCCAATCCTTCAAGCTCCACTCCATCAATAACCCTATTCTCACTAAACGCATACGGTGAGTTATGAGGATAATCTGGAGCCAACGGATCCACTGCAAAGAATCGTCCCACTCTAGGGTCGTGCATACGATATTTGTAGTTAATAGAG
>NZ_JAGJEA010000024.1 GCF_018100805.1 Aquimarina sp. MMG016
CCAATGTCATTAAGTTAAGAGATTTTTAGATGCTATCTTTATGATTTTTAGTTATTTTAGGTTTAATTCGAGAACGGTATTTACCAGAATTTCGTTTAAAAGATCTATTTGGTCTTATAGGTACTTGATGTTCAAGGAGTAGTTTTTTAATTTTTTCTACTACATTTTCCATCGAATTTTCAGTAAAGAACAACTCTAATATCCTATTCTTTAAAAGACCATATGATATGTTCATATTTATTTTATAATCATATTTTCTTTTCTGATTTTGTGTGATGATTTCATCTTCTATCTCGCTTACTAGTAGTGTTTGTATATTGCTAATAAGCAGTGCTGTATAAAAATCTTGTTGGATACTTTGATTAGAATATCCAGAAAAGTGTTCTACTTTGAGTTTGTTTTTTAATTCATCATAGAACGTTTCAACTCCCCATCTTTTTCTATATAATTCTTTAAAAGAAGCGTTAGGATATTTTTTGGCATCCAATAATGATGTCATTAAAATTTCAACCTGTCCTTTAGGCAGCTCCACTCGTACTAATCTCAATTTTATAGGTGTATCTTTTGTATAGGTTTTATCAGACAACTTAGTATTCTTTCCTGGGAAAATGGAAACAATTTTGGATCTCTTTTTACTTTTTTCAAAATCAATGGTTAATTGACTAAAACTAACTTTGACTCGCATCAAGTAATCCAAGCCATTGATTATGTGTTGGTATATAAAATTGTAAGAAGGATAACCCCGATCATAAATCAGTAAGTCTCCTTTTTGACAGTATGATAGATGTGATAAAGCTAATGCTCTTTCTCCTTGCTTTAATGGTGCCAATGCCCCATCCAACACATAACGGTTTTCTATATCGTATAGAATAGAACATCTTGCCTGAACAACACCTGTGTTAGACTGATTCTTAGTTTCTCCATATAATTGTTTCAATTCTTCAGTAATGGGTAAGGTAATTCTAGAACCGTCTATAGCAAGGATTCTAAATTTTTTCCATTTCTTTACTGCCAAATCATTGTCAGTGTAAAATTCAGCTATCAAAGCCTGAGAAAGATGTTTAAAAACCTTTGGTTTTATTTTCATTCGCGCTTGGACAAAAGCACTTTTAGAGAACTTCTTTGTAGTTCCAAGTTTTAAGAAATTTACAAAATTGTCAATTTCAATAGATAGACTTTTTCTCAACATGTTTAGCATCAACAACAAGATATGAGGAAATTGTTGTTTTCTGGTTCTAATAAAACATTTTTTTGATACCCGAAATTCATTTTTCAGTGTCTCGCTAAACAGTTCTAATTTTAATTTCTCAAAAATAAAAACCGCGGTTTTTTTTCATGCTAATAAGTAGTTGATTCCTACTTAAATATACGAAAAAACTATTGCAAATACAATACAAATAACTGAAAACCAATAAATTAAACCCTTAACTTAATGACATTG
>NZ_JAGJEA010000025.1 GCF_018100805.1 Aquimarina sp. MMG016
ATATTTTAATATTCTAATTAACTCATATTGATGATTTTATATTGTTGGATTGTTGGTCACGCTGTGGCGTGATCAATACTTCAACGATAGCCTATTATAACTCCGCATCCTATATGTGGTATCCGCCTGAAACGAATCCACCAGCATCACTATGATTTTGATTGGCAAACAAGGCAACTTGCTATGAAATGTGATTCTACCTCAGACAGATCACCTATGGTGTTTAGTTGTCCTCTTTTGTGCCAAAAGTATTTTTCGAGTTTTTAGGCTTATATGTTTTTTATTCTTTGTTAACTCACAACTCCTATTTCATAACGAGTTTCTGTTTTTATAATTGCGTGGATACGACTCAATAGTTTTCTGGCTACTTTGACCAATATCCGTTTGACATCCTTGCCTTGATGACTACGATAATACTCCTGCATTACTGGATCAAAACGCAAAGCAACCCAAGTGGCTTCTACAAGACAACTACGCATAATACGATTCGCCCTGGGAGTTAATCCCGAGGTAGTCAAATTATCACCGCTCTGATGTATCGATGGAATCAAACCAACATAACTAGCCAATTGCTTAAAATTCTTAAACCTTCTTAAGTCTCCAAGCTCACAGATAATACCACAAGCTACAATACAACCAATTCCCGGTACAGAGCGTAACAGATAGTAATCCTTTTTATAATGCTTGCGACAATAAGCACGTAGCTTCACACTTACACTGCGAACCTGACTATCCACAAAATCATAAGAATCCAATCGGGTCTGTAAACAATAATCCATCGTCTTGTAGTCAAAACATAGAGCTCTCAACCAATCACGAAATTTATGAGACCAATGAGGTTTGTCTAACTCTTTTGGAATCTCAACACCTAAATACAATAGTTGCATCTTAATCTGGGTCTTAATTTTACGCAGTTCTTTAACCAAATCATTACGCCTGCGAAATAAACAACGTAACTGCTCACGCTCTATATCAGGAACATGAATCCCTGAGAGTCGACCATCTTTGAGTTCTCTGCATAACAATCGAGCATCGATCTTGTCTGTCTTTTGGAATTGGGCCTTGGCAGGTCGACGAATGTCAGCTGGATTGACAACCATCGAATGCCATCCAAAGGACTCAAACAAACGATGATGACTGAACCCACAACAACCGGATTCATAACAACAATACACTTGATAGCCCTTAAAATGCTTCGTTACATACCTCTGTAAAGCAAAAGCATTGGGTGGAATCGTGAGATCTGACCCATCAAAAAGATCAGTAGCAGTATGAATTTTCCAACTGCGCTTGTGTACGTCAATGCCAATAAATAACTTTGAATCTGTAGTATCCTTTGTTTTCATAATGAAGAAGTTAAATGGTTTTTATTATACTAACTTAGGATACTGCTTTTACATTGTTGCTATA
>NZ_JAGJEA010000026.1 GCF_018100805.1 Aquimarina sp. MMG016
ATGTTCGTTAAGATACATGGTTTACACAAGTTAAAGATTAGGTGTTTACACTAAATTGATTTCTAACCTTGTCGATTGTTGTTTGTTTCTTAGGTTTCTTTGATCAAAGAAACCTAAAAATACATTTCTATAATAGACTTTCCAAATTCCGTTTCCAAGCTCTTGGATAGCGATGTATTTTCCTTTTAAAGCAGCCGACACATATACCCAATAATAAGACCTCCATCTTACGGCTCCACTTTTAGTTACTTTAAGTACTTTGTGGTTGTTATCATAATCGAAGTTAGGTATTTTCTCAGGAAATGGTCTGGTTGAAAAATCGTGTACATCGGCAGGTGTTTTCATATCCAAAGCTTCGTGTGGTCTTATGTGATTATATTCCTTTACAAAGTGATTTAAGCGTCTTTGTTGTGCCTTTAGATATAGGCTGAAGGTTTGGCACAAGCTGCCTTTAAATCGCGGTGCATACGTTCGTGTCTTCCATTTTGTTCTGGGTGTGCTGGATCAGAAAATACGGGAGTAATTCCTAGTTCTATAAACCAATAAGAGAGTTGAGTAAAACGTTGTATTGCTCTTACAGATCCAAAAGGGCTACCATTGTCAGTGTGTATCTGTTTAGGTATGCCATAGGTTCTAAAAACCTTTGTAAACTCTGCTTTTGCAGCTTTTAGGGTTTCTTTATAATGTCCTTTGGCGGTGAAAAGAAATCGACTTTTAGAGTCTGCGATGGTTAGTGGATGACAGTAGATTTTATTTCCCATTAAGAACTTTCCTTTATAGTCGGCACTCCATACTTCATTGCATGATTTTGGATCAAAAATAGGGTAGGTTGGTTTTACTCTTCGTATTCTTTTTTGAGGACATACCAAACCGTTTTTTCGAAGAATATTATGAACCGTAACCACAGAAGGGACTTCACCTTTAGTATGTTTTTTAAACAACAATTCTCTTATTTTCTTAGCTCCCCAAAGCTTATATTTTTCTTTTAATTTGAGGATACTATCAATGATTTTTTGATCGGTTGCATTGGGATGTTTTCCAGGTGCTCTGGATTGTTCTTTTAAGCCTTCAAAGCCTTGATTTTCGAACCTGTGAATCAATTTATAGGCCGTTGGCCTGGAGATTTCAAAACTTTTACATAATTCTGTAATGGTATATTTTCCAGTTCGCCATTCACAGATAAATTCAATTTTTTGTTCCATAGTTGTTGTGGTTTTCCAAGGCATGATAATTTGATTTTTCCCTCAAATTATACCTTAAAAAGTGTAAACTATGTCCCTTTAACTTTGTAAACGATGTGCCTTTAACGTACC
>NZ_JAGJEA010000027.1 GCF_018100805.1 Aquimarina sp. MMG016
ACCAACATCTACGGAAGCTAGAATATCTAGTGTGATTGTATCACCGCTATCCAAAGTACCAATCACCCAATCTCCATTCGCATCATCATAAGTTCCTACGCTTGGTGTGTCAGATACATAAGTTACTCCAACTGGTAACGGATCATTCACTACTAATGCTGTTGCCTGTGCAGCCCCATTATTAGTAACTGTGATTGTATAGGTTACTATATCTCCTTCATTTGGAGTACTGTTATTAACCGTTTTACTAATCACAAGATCTGCGTCATTACCCACTATAATCTCTTCTTCAAGATCATTGTTGGTCAAATCAGGATCATCTTGTTCAAGAGTTACTGTGATAATATTATTAATCGTATCACCACTGGTACCAACATCTACGGAAGCTAGAATATCCAGCGTTGCTGTATCACCATTGTCTAACGTGCCTATATCCCAATTTCCGGATGCAGGTGCATACGAACCTTGAGAAGGTACATCACTTGAATAAGTAACTCCAGCTGGTAGTGGATCATTTACTACTAATGCTGTTGCCTGTGCCGCTCCATTATTAGTAACTGTAATTGTATAGGTTATCGTTTCTCCTTCATTTGGAGTACTGTTATTAACCGTTTTACTAATCACAAGATCTGCGTCATTACGCACTGTAATCTCTTCTTCAAGATCATTATTGGTCAAATCAGGATCATCTTGTTCAAGAGTTACTGTAATAACATTATTGATCGTATCACCACTAGTACCTGCATCTACAGTAGCTATAATATCTAATGAAATTGTATCTCCATTTATTATAGTACCAATCACCCAATCTCCTGTTGCATCATCATAGGTTCCTACACTTGGTGTATCAGACACATAGGTTACTCCAGCTGGCAGAAGATCATTCACTACTACTACGGTAGCGTCTGATGGTCCATCATTGGTTACTGCTATTGTGTATGTAATAGTATCTCCTTCATTTGGAGTACTATTATCAACCGTTTTACTAACAACTAGATCGGATACTGTTACTTCTCTGAAATCCACCTCTGCTGTCGAAGGTGCATCATCATTATCCGTACCAATGGCTCCGGTATCTAAATTATCATTCACATCAGGGGTAGTACCTGTAGTGTCTATCGTATCAAAGCCATCATCCAGTCCATCACCATCTGCATCA
>NZ_JAGJEA010000028.1 GCF_018100805.1 Aquimarina sp. MMG016
TCCATCGTTATCACAGTTTAGATCACAAGTGCCATCACCATCATTATCACAGTTGAGATCACAGGTACCATCACCATCGTTATCACAGTTCAGATCACAGGTACCATCGCCATCATTATCACAGTTCAGGTCACAAGTGCCGTCTCCATCGTTATCACAGTTCAGATCACAGGTTCCGTCCCCGTCATTATCACAGTTCAGATCACAAGTACCATCGCCATCGTTATCACAGTTTAGATCACAAGTGCCATCTCCATCATTATCACAGTTTACGGTACACGTAGGATCTGTATCTAAAGTGAAGCTAATCGTTGCATTATCACTTATTGGAGCTCCATTTAAGGTTCCTGTAACTGTTACAGATTCCACCAATAAATTACTGTAAGCAGCAGTATATGTACCATCTCCATTGTCTGTCACTCCACTTACAAGAACTGCATTTCCTGTAATTGATAATACAATCGCTTCACCACCCATAGTAATTAAATTACCGTTGGCATCAGCTAACTGAACTGTAACTGTAGAAACATCTGTTCCATTTGCAGGCACAGGACCTGTGGCAGTAATGGTTGTATTTACATTCGTTGGATCAGGGTTCGCATTGTCCGTCTCAAAGACAATATCCGCAGTAT
>NZ_JAGJEA010000029.1 GCF_018100805.1 Aquimarina sp. MMG016
AACGGTTATTACGTTATTAATCGTATCTCCACTGGTTCCTGCATCAACACTCACAACAATATCCAGCGTAGCTGTAGCACCATTGTCTAATGTGCCCACGTCCCAATTTCCAGATGCAGGTGCATACGAACCTTGAGAAGGAGCATCGCTTGTGTATGTTACTCCAGCTGGTAGCGGATCGTTCACTACTAATGCTGTTGCCTGTGCAGCTCCATTATTAGTAACTGTGATTGTATAGGTTACTATATCTCCTTCATTTGGAGTACTGTTATTAACCGTTTTACTAATCACAAGATCTGCGTCATTACGCACTGTAATCTCTTCTTCAAGATCATTGTTGGTCAAATCAGGATCGTCCTGATCCAATGTAACGGTTATTACGTTATTAATCGTATCACCACTGGTACCAACATCTACGGAAGCTAGAATATCCAGTGTGATCGTATCACCACTATCCAAAGTACCAATCGTCCAATCTCCAGTCGCATCATCATAAGTTCCTGCATTTGGTGTGTCAGATACATAAGTTACTCCAGCTGGTAGCGGATCATTCACTACTAATGCTGTTGCCTGTGCCGCTCCATTATTAGTAACTGTGATTGTATA
>NZ_JAGJEA010000003.1 GCF_018100805.1 Aquimarina sp. MMG016
CGTATTTTTATGACCTAAGCTTGGGAAAAGGGCTTTACATAGGACAAATTGTTGAGTGTAGTTTTTATTAGATCATCCTGTTTTTCAAGTCCATTCGTTCGTGAAGTATTCTGATAACTTCAATTCTATCCATTGAAATTATTTGATAGAATATTATGTGTTTTCCTGATTTAAATCCTAGAAGATTTTTACTTATTCCGTCATATTCCTTTCCGACATTAGGATTTTTCCCAATTCCATTACAAGCAATTTTTATAGCAGCATAATATTTATCCGCTTGTTTTTCTGACCACTTTTCAAAAGTATAATCCCAAATGCTATTCAAGTCATCTATGGCTTCTTGTCTTAAGATAACTTTAGCCATTTTTTCTTTTTTCAGCTTTTAATCTTTTTAGATTTTCGTCAAAATCAAAATCTTCGATTAATGGACTATTAAGTCCTTCTTGTATTGCATTTCGTAAAGCAATCACTTTGCTTTCTTCATTCTCTAAAAGTCGAAGCCCTGCTCTGATAACTTCACTTACATTTTTATATCTTCCAGCCGAAACCTGACTTTGTACAAATTGGTCAAAATAATTACCTAGTGATATAGATGTATTTTTCATTATTTATGATTTTAAAGCCAAATATACCAAATTTTGGTAATTTTATCAAGTTACATCTTTAACACAAATTACACCCAACACTAAGTGTATGTTTTGTTTGGTGATAATCGTTTGCGTAGCGATAGCGAAGACAAACTATTTGCCAAATTAATGATACATATATTATCAATTGTACGCATTTATAAACGCTTGTAATTATTTGTTTTTATAAAGTAACATAAAATTCCCCATTCATGAAAACAGTAACAAGTATACCCCCTATCTAAAAATACATTTTAAACCTTTGATGATTTTAAGTACAGCGCTAAAATAAAATTAGGATACCAAAACCTGACATTTATCATTTTTTAAGAAAATGTTCACACATACTTTTGAAGCATAAAAAAAATTGTATGGGTGTTATCTATATCCTTTTAACCATTAGCATCGTCGTAGCCATTATCTTTTTTGTGGCTTTTATTCTTTCCGTTAAGAATGGTCAGTATGATGATGTCTATACACCATCTATCAGAATGCTCTTTGATGACGAACTGATAAAAGAACCCAAAGAAAAAACTTCAGTATCCACTAAAAACAATCAATCATAATATGGAAATGGAACAATTCTATTACGATAATAAAGTCGTAAAAAAATTCTTGTATGCTACAATGCTCTGGGGTATTGTGGGGATGTCTGTAGGTCTCCTATTGGCATTTATGTTTTTATTCCCCAACCTCACTGATGGGATCTCATGGTTAAGCTTTGGGCGTTTACGTCCTTTGCATACCAATGCGGTGATCTTTGCCTTTGTAGGTAATGCCATTTTTGCAGGGGTCTATTACTCCACACAGCGATTGCTAAAAACCAGAATGTTTAATGACACCCTAAGTAATATTAACTTCTGGGCTTGGCAATTAATCATTATAGGTGCTGCAATTACTTTACCACTGGGATATACGACATCCAAAGAATATGCAGAACTGGAGTGGCCCTTTGATATTGCCATAGCTGTAGTCTGGGTGGTTTTTGGGTGGAACCTGATTGGTACCATCCTAAAACGTAGACAACGCCATCTTTATGTAGCCATTTGGTTTTACCTGGCTACGGTGGTAACTGTTGCCGTATTGCATATTTTTAACAGTCTGGAATTACCTGTGAGTGCTTTAAAAAGTTACTCTGTATACGCGGGGGTACAGGATGCCTTGGTGCAATGGTGGTATGGACATAATGCAGTGGCATTCTTCCTGACTACTCCATTCTTAGGGTTGATGTATTATTTCGTTCCAAAAGCAGCAAACAGACCTGTATATTCCTATAGATTATCTATTGTACACTTTTGGTCATTAATATTTATTTATATCTGGGCAGGACCACACCATTTATTATATTCTTCATTACCAGACTGGGCACAAAACCTGGGAGTTGCTTTCTCCATTATGCTGATAGCGCCATCTTGGGGAGGTATGATCAACGGTCTATTGACATTACGTGGAGCTTGGGATAAGGTACGTACTGATCCAGTACTTAAATTTATGGTAGTAGCAATTACAGGATATGGTATGGCCACGTTTGAAGGACCTATGCTCTCCTTAAAAAATGTAAATGCGATTGCACATTTTAGTGATTGGGTAATTGCACACGTACATGTCGGTGCTTTAGCATGGAATGGTTTCTTCACTTTTGGGATGGCGTATTGGTTAATTCCAAAAATATTTAAAACCAAATTATGGTCTACAGGATTAGCAAATGCGCATTTCTGGATTGGTACGTTGGGTATCATTATGTATGCTTTACCCATGTACGTAGCAGGATTTGTACAGGCTTCTATGTGGAAACAATTTAATCCAGACGGAAGTTTAGTATATGGTAACTTCTTAGAAACCGTAAACGAAATTATCCCAATGTACTGGATGCGTGCCATTGGTGGTAGTATGTTCATCTTCGGGATGTTTATTATGTTGTACAATGTGATTAAAACAATTAAAGCAGGTAGTACGGTAACTGATGAATTGGCCGAAGCAGCTCCTTTAACCAAAGTAACTAAACACAGAACCGCTAAAGAAGGTTATCACACTTGGTTAGAAAGAAGACCAGTAAAACTAACCATATTCGCAACCATTGCTATATTGATTGGTGGAGCTGTACAGATTGTACCCACACTAATGGTGGATTCTAATATTCCTACCATTAGTAGTGTAAAACCATATACCCCATTAGAATTAGAAGGAAGAGATTTATATATCAGAGAGAGTTGTGTAAGCTGTCACTCACAAATGATTAGGCCTTTCCGTAGCGAAGTAGAGCGTTACGGAGAGTATTCTAAAGCCGGAGAGTTTGTATATGATCACCCCTTCTTATGGGGAAGTAAACGTACTGGGCCTGATTTACATCGTATAGGCGGAAAATATTCTGATAACTGGCACCTGAATCATTTCTATGACCCACAAAGTACCTCATCTGGTTCTATAATGCCAAGTTATAAATGGTTAATCAACAACAAACTTGACCGTTCTCAAACCGAAACCAAAATGGAAGCTATGGTGACTCTAGGAGTGCCTTATACTCCAGAAGAAATTGCCACAGCCCAGCAATGGATGGATGAGCAGGCAACACAGATAGAGAAAAACCTGTATAGCGATCCTGATTTTGCAAAAACCTATGAAGCAGATAAGAAGTATGCTAAAGAAAATGGTTTGGATTTCGTAGAAATGCGTAACCGAGAAGTTGTAGCTCTTATCGCTTACATACAACGATTAGGGACTGATATAAAAGTAAAAGAAGATATAGTTCAAACTAAAGATTAAGTACCATGCTAAAATTCGTAAAAGGACATATGGAAAGTATAGAAGGTATAGAGATATACCCTATGATTTCTTTACTCATATTTTTCATCTTCTTTGCTGCATTGTTCTGGTGGGTTTTTACTGCCAAAAAAGAACACATCAAAGAAGTAAGTAATATTCCATTAGAAACTGAAACTAATAACGACAATACATTATGAGAACCACAGCATCATATATAAGAGTAATCGTTTTTTTAATCATTGCATATATACTTATTGAAAATACAGTTGACAGTGGAGAAACTTCAGCTTTTATAGCTGAGCCACTTACCTGGTTAGCAATGGGTATGATTATGTTATTTGCTATTGCCATAGAGATTAGTTTTGCTGCATTCAAAAATATACTATTCCAATCCCTAAAGCCTGAAGCACAAGAACGTTATCTTTTAGCTGAAAAAGCAAGAAAAGAAAAACAATTTGCTTGGTTTTGGAATATATACCTCAAACTTCTGGATAGTAAACCGGTAGAGGAAGAAGAGGAAATCATATTGGATCACAATTATGATGGTATCAAAGAGTTGGATAATAATTTACCCCCGTGGTGGGTATATGGTTTCTATGTGACCATCCTATTTGGAGTAATTTATATGATTCGATTCCATGTATTTAATGATTATACTCAGACAGAAGAATATGAAACCGAAGTTGCACAGGCATTAATCGATATCGAAGAATACAAAAGAACTGCCAAAGATTTGGTGGATGTTAATACTGTAACTCTATTAACCGATGCATCCGATCTTAGCGCAGGAAAAGCTGTATTTACCACCAATTGTGTTGCTTGTCATAAAGCAGATGGTGGCGGAGGTATTGGCCCTAATCTTACTGATGAATATTGGATTCTAGGTGGGGGCATCAAAAATGTATTCAGAACCATTTCTGAGGGAGGTCGTGACGGAAAAGGAATGGTAGCCTGGAAACAAACGCTAAAACCGGCAGAAATGGCACAAGTAGCAAGCTATGTAATCTCACTTGGAGGAACCACGCCAGCTGAGCCCAAAGCTCCGGATGGTGAAATTTGGGTAGATCCCGATGCTCCAAAAGAAGAAGTGCCAACAAAAGAAATACAAGAAACTGTATCAGATTCTACTGCTGTAGCGGTGAATGAATGAATGAAAAACAATGCCCTCTTTTTGAAATATCATAATAATACATATTAAAAAACTAAACACACCCCTAAATCTCGCCTCAAAGGGGAGACTTAAAAAATTCCTTCTTAGGAGGGATAATATTTCAATAAAGCTTTGCTTTAATAAAAAAACTTGGGCGTGTTACAAGTGAATAATACAAATTAATAATAAGAATTGGAAGCACCGGAAAACGAAAAGTTCAGAGATTCTATCGCTACTATAAACGAAGAAGGCAAACGTGCGTGGATATTTCCTAAAAAACCCAGTGGCACCTTTTATGAATATCGTAAATGGGTGAGTTATGGATTACTCATATTTCTATTTGCTGCTCCCTTTATAAAGATCAACGGAAACCAATTCTTATTATTTAATGTATTAGAACGACGCTTTAATATATTCGGAGCTCCATTCTGGCCACAAGATTTCCACTTATTCGTAATTTCTATGATCATCGGAGTGATTTTTGTGACACTCTTTACCGTTGCCTTTGGACGATTGTTTTGCGGTTGGATATGTCCACAAACCATTTTTATGGAAATGGTATTCCGGAGAATTGAATATTGGATCGAAGGAGATCGCGGGAAACAGATCCGATTAGCCAAACAGCCCTGGAATGGTGAAAAAATTAGGAAAAAGGCATTGAAGTGGACAATATTCTTCATTATTTCTTTCTTGATTGCTAATATATTTCTAGCATATCTAATCGGAAGTGATAATTTAATTCAATATATATTTATTGATGGCCCATTAAAACATATGAGCACTTTAGTTTCCTTACTTATTTTTACTACGGTTTTCTATTTTGTATTTGCCTGGTTTAGAGAGCAAGTATGCGTTATTGCCTGTCCATATGGACGTCTGCAAGGTGTACTTCTGGATTCGAAATCTATTGTGGTTGCCTACGATTATAAACGTGGAGAAAAAGAAGCTGGTAGAGCAAAATTCAAGAAAAATGAAGATCGACCAGCTACGGGAAAAGGCGATTGTATTGATTGCTTTCAATGCGTGCACGTATGTCCTACTGGAATTGACATTCGTAATGGCACACAACTGGAATGTGTGAATTGTACAGCTTGTATTGATGCTTGTGATCATATGATGGAAAGTGTGAACTTGCCTAAGGGGTTGATACGATATGCCAGTGAAGATAATATAGCGAAGAAAGCAAAATTTAAGTTTACACCAAGATTAAAAGGATATACGGCAGTACTGATAATTCTTACAGGTATATTTCTGGGTATGTCCTTCTTAAGAAATGATGTGGAAGCTAATGTGCTAAGACTACCAGGACAATTGTATGAACGAAAGGATAATAACATCATTAGTAATGTATACACCTATAAATTAGTAAATAAAACTATTGAGGATATCAAAGATGTGCATTTTGAATTACTATCACATAAAGGAACAATTAAATTGGTCACTCATAAAAATTTTACTGTTCCAAAACAAGGCTTGGCAGAAGGAACACTATTCATAGAAGTAAATGCTTCTGCTCTAAGTGGGGATAAAGATAAAGTGAGAATCGGAGTGTATAGTGGAGATAAATTGATTGAAACCACAAAGGCTGCTTTTCTGGGACCGAGAAGCTATCGATAGTGTGTGAGTGTTTTAGAGGTGAGTGTTTTAGAAAAGAAAAACTCTAAGATGAGTTATAAAACACTCACCTCTCAAATACTCCCTTACTCAATAACTTAAAATATAAAAAATGAAACTAAATTGGGGAACCGCCATAGTACTAGCATTTATAGGATTTATTTCGTTTATCCTGTATTTCGTGATAAAAATGAATACCAATAAACAGTACGAACATGATCTGGTAACAGAAGATTATTATAAACAAGAGTTAGCTTTTCAAAAAGAGATTGATGCAGAAAAAAATGCAAAGACCCTGAACGCTAATATTACGATCAAAAAAATTAATGAGGGATTACTTGTTACTTTTCCAGAAGATAAAGAGTATACAAAAATCTCCGGAACTATAGCCTTATATCGTCCTTCTAATAAGAAGCTAGATTTCGAAATTCCTATAGCGCTTAACGGCTACCAAACTGTAATTCCGGCTAAACACCTGATCGAAGGTCGCTGGAAAATTACCATAGATTGGAAATATAATGATACATCGTATATGTTTAAAAAATCTTTTACCTATTAGATGTTAAGCTCTGCACTCATATTAGGCTTATTAGGAAGCTTCCATTGTATTGGGATGTGCGGTCCTATTGCTTTTATGTTACCCGTAGACCGTTCCAATACTATTAAAAAATTCCTGCAAATCTTTCTATACCATTTTGGTCGATTACTAGCTTACAGCATCATAGGACTATTCTTTGGGTTCATTGGTAAAAGCCTTAACATTTTTGGAATGCAACAATGGCTATCTATAAGCATTGGTATTTTGATGATTATTTTAGTTTTAATTCCATCTAAACTTTTAATGAAATACAATGTTTCAAAACCTGTGTATCGCATTATTTCAAAACTCAAAAATGCATTAGGTAGAGAACTTAAAAAGAAAACACCAGATACTTTTCTTACTATAGGTTTCTTAAACGGTTTTTTACCATGTGGATTAGTGTACATGGCTGTTTTTGGTACAATAGCTATGGGTACTTTATTCCAAGGAAGCTTGTATATGCTTTTATTTGGATTAGGAACGATCCCGTTAATGACGGTAACAGTTTATCTAGGAAACATTTTAAAAGGGAAAGTAAGACAACGTATCCAAAAAGCCATTCCTGTTTTTGTCGTTATCATTGGTTTGTTATTTATAGTACGCGGGTTAGGACTTGGTATCCCATATCTGTCACCAAAACCTGTGACAGAAATTGTTTCGGCTAATTTTGAATGCCACTAATAAGAAAAGCCTTTCTTTCAAAAAGCTTTAAATTGAGCTTCAATAATTAAGATTATACCTACATTGTATTTTTATTGAACAGCTGCATTAGTCTTTTTGATTTTTTTAGCCATAAGTTTTCGTTGATCATAACTATTATCAAACTTTACTCCTCCCATATTAAGGCATTCACCATCTCTTAATCGAACACGTTCTTGTCCTGGCTCTTGATATGTACCATAAGGGTCCAATACAATTCCGTTTCCGATAGTAATATCTTTACGTAAACGTTTCTGAGAGACATCGGTAATCTGATAGACCTTGCTACCAATTTTTATAAAATGGTACTTCTTTTCATATCTACTGTCCAATTGTGTGCCGGTAAGATCCTTGTTTTCTTTTTTTACTTTATACCTGTATTGATATTCGTTTCGGTATTTAATCCCATACATATCCATACATTCTCCATCTTTTAGTCGAGATTGGCCTCCATCCATGGCTTGAAAACTGCCATCAGAGTTAAGAACTGTGCAGTCCTCTAATATGACACTTTCTTCCAGAACTAAATGATCCCGATCAATAACTTGTAGCATATCACCATCTACATACATAAGAATAGTTTCTTCAAGGTTTGGTTCTTGGTTTTGAGCGGTTAGGCTTATTGTTCCCAGGGTTAATAATCCAAAAAATAATATTAGTTTTCTCATGATTTTAAGGTTTATATTTACTGCAATGTATTACCTAAATGGGCAAAAAATAATGACATTAATCATTAATTTTAACAAATCTTAAAAGCAGCAAATAACATAATAAAACTAGTATCTTGACAACTGTCTATTAAAAGCTCTTAAGTGATTTTTAGAAGCACGAAGTAAATTAGAATATACTTGTTTGGTATACTCATCTTGAGTATTATTAATCGCTTTTTGTATATCAGTGATATCAGTTTCTTCGATAAGCACCCCTACATTCAAGGCATCCTTAACTGAATTTGAACCTAATTCAGTCAAATAATTATATAATTTTTGTACTTCAGGGTTATAGAATTTTCCTTTTTCATTATAAACGTTGTATGATACTTGATTTTGTATTAATAACTCTTCTATTGCTTTGAAGTGTCGTTCTTCGCTTTGCTTAATATTATCAAAAATCTTCAACCTCCATTTTTCACCTAAGAACATATAAACATCCAATGCCAGTTTTTCTTCTTCCAGCATATATTTCATATCCTGAATAGCCTTGCTATCCATATTTTCTTGATTATAACCGATAATTCCGGTTAAGAATAATAAAAGTACAATTATAGTTTTCATCGCCTTATAATTTAATTTGATTAGGATAATTTTCTAAATCATGAAACTAGTTATTGGCTATATATTATACTATGATGTTTATCAGGTTGATCAATATTTTATCTTAAAAAATAGACTCTACGACCTAAACTTTTTTTCCTTTCAACATTTTGTTCCAATATAGATACGGAAGCATGTACTTTTTAAGAATCCATAACCTCCAGTGCTCTTTAGAACTATCAAAAATTAGCATCTGTTTAAGCTTTGGATCCGGTGTGAAATTATTTTCATAATCAAACTCTCCTAATACCATTTTTCCATAAGCTGTAACCAATGGACAAGATGAGTATCCGTTATAAGAAAAGTTATTGGCTTCTCTATTATGAATAAGCCTCATAATATTATCCACAACTACGGGAACCTGTTTTCTAATTGCTGCTCCTGTTTTGGCAGTTGGCAAAGCTGTTACATCTCCTAATCCAAAAATATTATTATATTTTTTATGCTGTAATGAATGATGATCAACATCTAGCCAACCAGCCTCATTAACCAGCATGGAATCCTTCACAAACTTTGGGGCGGTTTGTGGTGGAGCCAGATGCAACATATCAAAAGGTATTTCGATAATAGTATCCCCGCTCATACTTTCTCCAAGAGTATTATCTTCAGTAATAATACATTGATTTTCTTCAGGGGTAGTATTCCGGAAATAGATAATCTTCTTATCGGGATCAATCTTAAACGGTGCATAAAAAGGTTTAAAGTGTATCCCATATCTGTGAATCACTTTCATTAAGGTCTCCCTTATTGGTTTTACTCCAAAGATTACGGATCCTGGTGTAGCAAAAACTACATTGGTTTTATCCTTCAAACCTTTCTTTCTGAAATAATCTGCAGCCAAGTACGCTGTTTTTTGGGGAGCCCCTCCACATTTAATTGGTGTAGTGGGTTGAGTGAATACAGCGTTCCCTCCTTTGAAATTTTTCATAACTTCCCAGGTATGTTCAGGGTCAATATAATTACTACAAACAATTCCTTTATCTAATGATTCCTGGAGTCCCTCTATTAGCGAATTATCCATAACTAATCCGGGTGAAACTACTAAATAATCGTAAGTAATATCTCCATTGATTTTTGTAGCAACAGAATTATTCTCTGGGTCAAAACCAGTGGCAAAATCCTTAATCCAGGATACTCCACTTGGCATTACATCGGCCATGGGCCGTGCTGTCTTTTTAAAATCATAAGTGCCGGCCCCTACCAATGTCCAAGCCGGTTGATAATAATGGGTATGAGAAGGTTCAATAATTGCTATATCTAAGTTTTTGTCTTTTTTGAGAAATTGAGCTGCTGTCATGATTCCTCCTGTTCCTCCACCTATTATCAATATTTGATAATGTGTTTTCATTTATTTTGAGTTTTTCTTTATTATGCTTAAAAATACACTCTTGAGTACACTGTTACAGTAACATAGGTTACAAAAGACCTAAAACATCTGGAAATAAATATTTTACAATCTATTAAGTAAGTAAATCATATCTTGTAATAGTTATTAGATAAGCTTCATCAATAATAAAGATATAGACAGGTAAAAATGGAATTGTAACAAATGTTACAGAACGTAAAACAATAAAATTCTAATTTTAAAGATCAATACACACTCATTTGTAAATGAAACGACGAAATTTTGTTAAGAAAACTGTACTGGCATCTATGGCAACAATCATAGGTGCTGATATTGTTTTTGGATCCAAAATGCTTAAAGGGTATCAGCCTATAGTACTTCAGGATCAAGACCCGTTTAAGATGTTCAATAAAGATCGGGGGATGGAGGTTCTCAATGATAAACCATGGAATATTGAAGCAAAAGCTCATTTGTTGGATGATAAAATAACCCCTAATAAATACATGTTCATTCGAAATAATGGTCTCATTCCTAAAGATATTGATGTTAAGAACTGGACATTAACTATTGATGGAGAGTCTGTAAAACAAAAGAAAACATATTCTTTGGCTGATCTAAAATCAAAATTTTCAGAATACACATACCAACTTACTTTAGAGTGTGGAGGTAATGGTCGCAGCGAATTTGATCCTCCTGCAAAGGGAAATCAATGGACAGTTGGGGCTGTTTCTTGTGCCGAATGGACCGGCATTAGATTACGCGACGTTCTTGAAGATGCTGGCATCAAGAATAATGCTGTTTATATAGGATATCATGCTGCTGATACTCATCTTAGTGGCGACCAAAAAAAAGAACCAATCTCACGAGGTGCTCCGATGGTAAAAGCATTGCAAGATGAAACATTGTTGGCCTTTAAAATGAATGGAGAAGACATCCCATTAGCGCATGGTTACCCTCTTCGATTGGTAGCTGGAGGATGGCCTGCATCAGTTTCAGGAAAATGGGTGAATAGGATTAGTGTGCGTAATAAAGTACACGATGGTACTAAAATGACAGGAACGGCATACAGAGTTCCCTGCGAACCTGTAGCTCCGGGAGAGAAAGTAAAAGATGAAGATATGTGTATCATAGAATCGATGCCTGTAAAATCCCTCATCACATATCCAAAATCGGGTGCTATGATTAATCAAGGAAAACAATTAAAAATAAGAGGTCATGCCTGGGCTGGTGAACTGGAAGTTACTAAAATGGAATACTCTATTGACTTTGGTGCTACCTGGAAAGAATGTCCTGTGGAGAAACCGGCAAACCGATTAGCTTGGCAACATTTTTCTGCAACCATAGATTTTCCTGAAAAGGGATATTATGAAGTATGGGCACGCGCTACAGATTCAAATGGTACAAGTCAACCTATGCTTCTGCCTGGATGGAATCCAAAAGGGTATTTAAATAATGCCTGTCATCGCATTGCCGTAAAAGTGAAGTAAATGGATCAGCAAACTCAATTCAGACAACAGGTAAAAACCATTTATCGACTTCTGCTGGTAATATTTACCATGGTCGGATTGATTACTGCTGCCGGAATTTATCTTATTACAGATCCAACATTATCTGCGTTTGAGAGTTCAACCATTGAATCGCCAGATGTAGCCTTAGAGGAGGATGAAGATAAAATAGAAAACGGAATACATCTAAGAACTGGGCTTATTGATGCAGAAGGTTTAATGACAGTGGTGAATAATTGTACCAACTGTCATTCGGCGAAACTCGTTACTCAAAACAGGATGAATGAAGAACGATGGATTGCCACAATACGATGGATGCAAGAAACCCAAAATTTATGGGATCTGGGGGGTAATGAAAAAATCATAGTAAATTATCTGGTTGCCAATTACCCTCCAAAGAAAAAAGGAAGACGAGAAATATTAACAGATATAGAATGGTATGATTTACAGGATTAGCTTAATTACTATTTTAGGGTTATTGCTTTTCTCCTGTTCAAAAACTAAGGAAAAAGTAGAAAAAGAAGCTGCTCCTGTAACCAAAGCTGAAATAAAAACATATTTCAGTACTGAACATATCATCGAAGCTGAAGAGTTATTATCAATTTCAAAACAAAAACATATAAAAATAATAGACTTCAGAAAATCTAAAATTTATAACAAAGCTCATATCAATGGCGCTCTAAATATCTGGCGAACAGATATTGAAAACAACTCATATCCTTATAAAGGTATGATGGCTAAAAAAGAACAGATTGAGACCTTATTTAGCAAATTGGGAATTAAAAATGAAGATACACTAATTGTCTACGATGATCGAGGAGCTTGCGACGCAGCTCGTTTGTGGTGGGTCCTAAAAAACTACAATTTTGAATCTGTAAAATTATTAAATGGAGGGTTAAAAGCTTGGCAAAAAGTAGGTGGCACCACTACTGCTGAAACTGTTTCTATAGATCCTTCAGAATTTACTTTGCCAGCAAATAGTTCTTTTGACCTATGGATTGGCAAGGATGAAATTATGGAAACTCTGAATTCGAATGGAAATGATATCATTCTGGATACCAGAAATATAGATGAATTTAGTGGCAAAAGACAAAAAAACGGAGCTTCTAAAGGAGGTAGGATCCCTAAAAGTATTCTAATTGATTGGTCTGAAGCCATCGACTATAATGAAACTCATAAATTTAAATCCTACGATGAACTAGAAAACACCTATAATCATATGAAAGCATCAAAAAATGACCCTATTATTACCTATTGTCATAGTGGTGTTCGATCTGCCCACACTACCTTTGTATTAACCGAATTACTAGGCTATAAAAATGTAAAAAACTATGATGGTTCATGGGTAGAATGGAGTTATTTTAAAGAATTACCTTCTGAAAAAGATAGTATAACAACAATAAAAAAATAAATTATGGAAAAATATATAAGTGCGTTTGGTGATGCTTTTATGAACAGCGTACAATGGACCTGGAAATCCGTGCTTTTCGAAGTTCCTTGGTACACAAACTACTTTTGGGGGCTTACTGCCATCTCTTTATTAGTTTGGGGATTGGAAATGGTTTTCCCATGGAGAAAAAATCAATCCATTTTCAGAAAAGATTTTTGGTTGGATGGGTTCTATATGTACTTTAACTTTTTTCTTTTTGCTATTGCTATAAGTGGATTTTATAAGTTACTAGGTCTAATCTTTGGAGATTTGGGAGTGTCTGCAACTACCTTTACCATAATGGACATTTCTGGTTGGCCCATGGGGGTACAATTGGTTATATTTTTTATTATTCTAGATTTTGTGCAATGGTTCACCCACATCTTATTACATAAATACTCCTTCCTTTGGAGGTTTCATAAGATTCATCACTCTGTTAAGGAAATGGGGTTTGCTGCCCATCTTAGATATCATTGGATGGAAAACATTTTTTACAAACCATTAAAAACCTTGGGAGTCATGATTTTAGGAGGTTTTGAGCCCGAACAAGCATACATAGTACATTTCTTTGCCATTGCTATTGGGCATCTCAATCATGCAAATATTAAAATCACCTGGGGACCTTTGAAATATATCTTCAACAATCCCGTGATGCACTTATACCATCATTCATATGTATTGCCAAAAGGGTCTTATGGAGTAAATTTTGGAATTAGCTTAAGTCTATGGGATTATATTTTTAAAACCAATTATATCCCCGAAGATAGTGGGACCATAGAAATTGGTTTTCCGGGGGATGAAAAAATCCCTAAAAACTTCTTTAATCAGATTGTTTATGGTTTTAGAAAACTACAAAAATAATAAGGAAGCGATTCGTCAGATAGCAAATCACTTCCTTATAAACCAATCAATCAAAATGTATCAATCATCTAAGACAAAGATAATGTGGATTGATACTATAAATCAGTAACAAAAGTTACATTGAAAAACAACTTTTATTAAGTTAAACTGCATAAAATCAACACACAGGTTATGCTGACCAAAGTCATAGATTATCATCTTTGATTATTCTATATTCCAGATTATCTTAATCAAAAAAACTTCACCATGTCAGTGATAACTTCAAAAATTAGTATAGAAAAGCTTCCTAAAAGAACGCTTGCTTATATTCAGAATATTGGACCTTACCAGGGAGATACCGAACTTTTTGGCAGGTTATTTACTACTGTAATGAAATGGGCACAACCCAAAGGTTTAATGCATGATCCTAGCTCAGAAGCTATTACTGTATATCACGATGATGCCGAAACAGTTCCTGAGGATCAACAAAGAATCAGTGTAGGATTCACTGTTCCCGAAAGCACTACACCCGAAGGAGAGATTCAAATGTTAGAAATCCCTGAAGGCAACTATGTAGTTGGTTCTTTTGAAATTCTTCCAAGCCAATATGGAGATGCCTGGAGTCAGGTTTTTGATTACATCAGAAATGAAAAAATTATACCTTCGGCAAAAATGATGTATGAGTCCTACAAAAACGAACCAGATACGCATCCAGAAGGAAAACATATTGTAGATATCTGTGTGATGATAGAAAAGTAATAAAATACAACCTGAAACCTTTTTATACAGTCATTGAAAATAATTGGGTTTCAGGTTTATTACGTTGTAAACGAAGATCAAAAGCCATACAAATATTACGCACATAAGGATGTCCTTTTTCGGTTACTCTTATATTATGATTACTAATTTCTATTAATTCGTCTTTTTCCATTTCCCGAAGTCGTTCGGATACATCAGCTAACTCATCAAAATGTAGTGAATCTATACTCCAATCCGTTTCAAAATGACACATAAGATTTAGAATATGTTTTCTAATAATTTCATCTTTTTTAGTTAAGATATGACCTCGATAAACTGGGATGATTCCTTCATGTACTAAATGTTGATACTCCTCTATTCCTTTTACATTTTGGGCAAAACCATACCAACTATCACTAATGGCTGATACCCCCAAACCAACCATCAATTGAGTTTTAGAAGCAGTGTATCCCATAAAGTTACGATGTAGTGTATCATTCTTCATAGACTTGTATAAGGAATCTGTCTTTAAAGCAAAATGATCCATTCCTATCTCTACATAACCAACTTCTGAGAGTAGTTTTTTACCTATTTCGTATTGTCTGCGCTTTTCCTCGGCATTTGGTAAATCAGTTTCTTTAAAGCCTCTTTGTCCATTACCTTTTTGCCAAGGTACATGTGCATAGCTATAGAATGCTAAACGATCGGGCAGTAATTCTTTTGTTTTATAAATAGTCTCCATAACGGCTTCTTCAGTCTGAAAAGGCAGTCCAAAAATAATATCATGACCTACAGAAGTGAACCCAATCTTTCTTGCAGTCTCTGTTACATATTTTACATTTTCAAAAGGTTGAACACGATGAATAGCTTTCTGAACGGTTTCGTTATAATCCTGAACTCCAAAACTCACCCTCCTAAACCCTACATCATACAATGCCTGTAAATGTTCTTTGGTTGTATTATTAGGGTGCCCTTCAAAACTCAATTCTATGTTAGGGTCAAGTTTGGCAAAATAAAATATACTAGTGAGAAGATAGTTCAGATTTTTAGGAGAGAAAAATGTAGGTGTACCTCCTCCCAGGTGTAATTCTTTAATTTTAGGCTTCCCATCAAAAAGTTTTAAGTACAACTGCCATTCTTTTAATACTGCATTAATATATGGTACTTCTACATCATGCCTTTTGGTAATCCTCTTATTACATCCACAAAAAGTACACATGCTCTCACAAAACGGTAGATGAATATATAGGCTGATCCCTTCAGAAGTATTGCTTTCAGAAAAAGATTTTTGTATTGATATTTTCCAATCCTTTAAAGAAAATACATCTGTATCCCAATATGGAACTGTAGGGTAACTGGTATATCTAGGACCAGGAACATTGTATTTATGAATTAGGTTGGTATGCATATGTTTTTGTTTTATTTCCGATTAAAAAGCTTTCTATGGTCAAACTAATACTTGTTTCCAAAAAGGACTTATTTCACTATTTAAAAGCTTACTCATGTAATACCAAAAAGGGTACACTGATATGATAACTTATCTTTTCTATTGTTGGATGAAATAAGATTCTCTGAAAAAAATTAAGGTTTTTAGCAATCATCGTAATCATATCTATATCTCTACTTTCTACAAAACATTGTATAGCTTGTTCAATACTAGGATTTGATAAAAAATGAAAACTATGTTCTACACTATCTTCTAAATAATCATCAAGAAAATCTTTATTCTTTTTTTGTGAATCGGTTAGTTCTTGTTCTTTTTTGGAGATATGCAATATTCTTAATGCCGAATGATTCATTGTAAGAATTTCTGTAATAGTATTGAGTACTCTATTTTTATAAAAAATGTTGTAATCTGTTGGAAACGCAATCTCATTAAGTTTAGAGTATTTTGCTTTTTCAGGAATCACTAGTACAGGACATTTTACCTTGGTAATAACATCGCCGGTATTGCTTCCTATTGTTTTCTCTTTTAGTCCAGAGGCACCTTTGGTCCCCATAACAATAAAATCAATGTTTTTTTCTTCGACCTGTTTTCTTATACTATCTACAAAAAAGATATATTCATTGATAGTGAAAAAACGATGTTTTGTATTTAGAGGTAATTTCTGGATTCTTTTGAGTAGGAGTTGCATTTGCTCTTTATCACTATGTGTAATCCTTTCTAGAACATGGTCCTTCGATCCATAAAAAGAATTACTTCCTATCACTTCCTGATAGGGAGACACATGTAACAAATAAAAATTACATTTTACTTTTTTGAAAAATGACAAGGCATATACAATGGCGTTCCACGAATTTTCTGAAAAATCCGTTGGTATCAATATATTCTTCATTTTGTACTATCTTACTATACACAAATGTATTAGGAAGAAAAAAATGAAAGAATGATATAAATCAGTTTAGATTTTTTTTATTCTACTAACTGAAGTCCTGGTAGGTCTATAATTCTAATATTACGTCCTTCAATTTCTATAAGTCCGTCTTTTTTAAAACTGGATAATGTACGTATTAAACTTTCTGTAGCAATACCTGCAACACTGGCCAGATCATTTCTGGATATTTTAATACTTTCTTCTGGTTTCTTGTTTAATACCTGAGCAAATTGTAAAATGGTTTGAGCTGTCTTTTTACGTACAGAACTATAAGCCATTTGTAATAATTGTTCTTTAATTTCAGAAAGATTATCACTAAGCAGTTCCATGAGTTCTAAAGAAATATTTTTACTTTTTTCTAATATCTCTTTTAGGTTGCTTTTTGATATCCCTGCTAATTCAGTATCCTCTACAGCAGTCGCCGATTCCTGATAAGGGGTATTATCAACAAATGAAGTAAACCCTAAAAAATCGTCTGATTTAAACAATGCGGTAATAAGTTCCTTACCATTTTCATCCATTTTATGTGTTTTCACGACACCTTTTAGGATCAGGTATATTTTATTAGAATGCTCTCCTTCTTTAAAAATAGGTTCTCCTTTCTTACATTTGGATAAATCACCATAATCGTCGAAAAAATTCTTGAGTTCATTCAGGTTTCTAAGACTATCTTCTGATTCTTCCTTTGGGATTTGAGATTGTTCTTTCAGTATTTTGGAAATAATTTCAGCTTTTGCCAAACGACTTTCTATAGCACTCAATAATTCATCTTCATCAAAAGGCTTGGTAAGATAATCATCTGCTCCCATATCCATTCCTTTTCGAATTTCTTTATGCTCTGTTTTAGCAGATAAGAAAATAAATGGTATCTGATTTGTATTTACATCATGGGATAATGCCTCAAGAACCCCGTAACCATCGACTTCTGGCATCATAATATCACAGACTATAATATCTGGCTTTTTCTCTTTTGCTTTAGTGATACCTATTTTTCCATTTGGAGACGTAATTACTTTATAATCAGATAATTCCAGAAGCTCTGCTGTGTTTTCTCTAAGAGCCGTATCATCCTCTATTAATAGAATAGTTTTCATCATTAATTATAATTATTTAGCAATAGGTATTTGTACTGTAAATGTAGAACCTTGGTTTTCTTTACTAGTAAAAATAATATTCCCTCCCAGATTTTCCAAATGGGTTTTTACAATATTAAGTCCAATTCCCGTACCTTGATCCAACAATGCATTTTCTGCTCTAAAATAACGTTTAAAAATGAACTCTTGTTCTTTTTCTGGGATACCAATACCTTGATCAATGATATGAAAGGTAAGGAGATTATTTTCAAAAACAGCTTGTAGATCAATAGTTGTGTTCTCTCCAGAATATTTTATAGCATTACGTATTAGATTCGTTAGCACCAATTCTAATATTTTCTCATCAAAATCTATAATATAGTCATCGATATTCTGTGGGTATTTTATTCTTTGCCCATCTTTTAATAACATATTGGCATCGTATATTACCTCATTAATAACTTTACTCAATGGAAACGTGGTGAACTTATAATTTACCTTACCACTTTCTAAACGTTCTACAGATAAAAAATCATTAAGGATATTGTCCAGATATTTCACCTTGTTTTTAATAGTGGCAAGGTGCTTATCTCTTTTTTCTTGTTGCTCAGTTTTTGTATATTTCCCAATTAATGTTGTTGAAGTAAGAATCCCACTTAATGGTGTTTTAAATTCGTGAGACACCAGAGAAAGAAATTTGGTTTTTAACTCATTAAGATCTTTTTCTTTGGCCAGAGCTTCGCTAAGTTGTTGAGTTCGTTTCTTAACCGTTTTTTCTAGTTTTTCAGTATAATGCTTTCTTTCTGTGATGTCTACAATAATGGCAACAAAAACTGCCTGATCACCCAGAGTTGATAACTGCAGGTGTACTTCTACAGGGTATGTTGTTCCATCCTTGCGCTGATGTACCGTTTCGAATTGAAGCTTTTCTTCAATTTTTTGGAGTAGGGGTTCTATTAATCCTAAAAATTTAGGTTCTGTATAACCTGGTTTAATATCGACAGGAGTAAGTTCTTTAAGCTCTTCCAGAGAATAGCCAATATTTTTTTGTGCTCCACGATTGACATCAATAAATTTTAGAGACTCTGCATCAAAAATAAAGATTTCATTAAGGGACTCATCAAATATTGTAGCCCAATGTTTTAGTTCTTGTTCTGCCTTTTTACGAATAGTAATATCCATTACTAATGCCATTACATAGTCGTTTTGATAAATAGTAAATGGGTTCAATCCAGCTTCTACCGGAAATATATCACCATTTTTTCGAACTCCAAATAATTCTCTACCAATACCCATTTTTCGCGATTCGGAGTGATCGACAAACGTCTTAAAATGTCCTTTATGTTCTTTATGATATTTTTGTGGAATTAAAATATTAAGACTTTTTCCTAATAACTCATCAGTCCCATATCCAAACATATCGTTTGCAGAACCATTGGTAGCGACAATTATTTGATCCTTATTGACAACGATTATTCCTTCTGAAACAGCTTCAGATAATAACTTAAAAATATTGTTGTTCTTTTCGAAAACTTTCATTAATTAAATATATTCATACCTGTTGTATTTAGGTATACAATTGCCTGTAAAAATACCATAAATAAACAGAAATGATGATATCTGTCATTTCTTACTAACACTTGTTTAGATACTTTAACCAAAAATTAGGAATCATGAAAGGTGTTCTAAATTTAGGAAAAGTGTTTAATGTAAAAATTGAAATTCACTGGACTTTTATTTTCATACTTGCTTGGGTGATATTTTCAGAATTAGAATCTGGTGGAACTCTTCAGAATGCTCTAATGAACACTATTTTTATTTTACTCTTATTTGTTTGTGTAGTATGTCATGAATTTGGCCATATTCTAATCGCTCGTAAATTTGGGGTAGCGACCAAAAAAATCACACTACTCCCAATAGGAGGTGTAGCTTCTATGGAGACAATTCCAGAGAACCCTAAACAAGAATTATGGATTGCCATAGCAGGACCAGCTGTTAATCTGGCTATCGCCTTGATACTATTATTATTTATAAATCTTTCCGTTTTTATAGATTCGAATCCTGATCAAATAAAAGAATTAGTGGGTCATATTAACCTGAATAACTTGGTAATTTATCTGTTTTCGGCTAATATCATGCTAGCACTCTTTAACTTTATTCCTGCTTTTCCTATGGATGGAGGGCGTGTATTAAGAGCACTACTGGCTATGAAAATGGATCGGGTTACTGCCACCAGCATTGCATCAGGAATAGGCCAATTTCTTGCCTTGGTCTTTGTATTTTTAGGTATTTTATACAATCCATTCCTTATTCTTATTGCTCTTTTTATTTTTTTTGGTGCTTACAGCGAAAACAAAATGGTAGAACAATTAGCATTGGTAAAAGGACATAAAGTGAGAGAAGCAATGCTCACAAATATCTCTATACTAAAACCTGAAAACACAATTGAGGATGTCATTGAGCTTTTGCTTTCTGGGACAGAAAAAAACTTTGTTGTGGTTCATAACTCAGCAATAGCAGGTATTCTTCATCATAAGGATATCATTAGCAATTCAAAAAACAAAGATCTGCCGATAGAAAAAGTCCTGACCACATCTTTTAAAACTATTGCTATCGATTCTGACCTCAAGGAAGTCTTTAAACTAATCAATACCGAAAAAACAGATTTCTTCGCCGTAACCGATAAAGATAAATTGGTTGGAGCTATAGATCTTAGCAACTTAAGTGAATTTATGCTAATTCAGTCCAATTTGATTACCAGATAATACGGTTTAATCTAAGCGCAACTGATTAATATCATAAAAAACTTCATCTCGTCTGACTAAATTTATCTTATAAATACATAAATATTATACATTATGAATGCTACGCAAAACATAGCAGTTACATTTTACCAAAACCTAGGAAAGCTGTTCTACGCAATGGCTGCTGCAGATAAAGTAGTACGGAAATCAGAATACGATTCTTTAAGAAAAATTGTAAAATCAGAATGGTTAGATGTAGATGATATCGAAGATGAATTTGGTGCAGATGCGGCTTTTCAAATCGAAATAGTTTTTGACTGGTTAGACTATAAGGAAGAATTAAACGCAGAGGAGTGTTTCAAACAATTTGAAGATTTTTTTAATGAAAATAAATCACGTTTTACCGATAAAATGAAACAATTAGTTTGGGATACCTGTAATACTATTGCAGGTGCGTTTTCGGGAAAAAATAAATCCGAACTCATGATGCTTGGTCGTTTAAAACTCCTGCTAGAAAAGTAATCCTTAACATAATCTATTGATGAAAAAATGGAATTTATTGATTATTACAAGATTCTTGGTGTTTCCAAAAAGGCTTCTGAAAGCGATATCAAAAAAGCATATCGAAAACTAGCTCGAAAATATCATCCGGATCTAAATCCAAATGATAAAGAAGCAGAAAGAAAATTTAAGGAAATCAATGAAGCAAATGAAGTATTAGGTAATCCTGAAAATCGAAAAAAATACGATCAATACGGTAAAGATTGGAAACACGCTGAGGAATTTGAAAAAGCAAGGCAATCACAAAGACAATATAGTCAACAAGGGGGAGGGCAATATTATGGCGATTTCTCAGAAAGTGATTTTTCTGATTTCTTTGAATCTATGTTTGGAGGCGCAGGAAGAAGCTATCAGAGAAGGCAAGTAAAATTTAGAGGAGAAGATTACAATGCAGAATTACACCTTGACCTGATGGATGTCTATACCACTCATAAAAGAACACTTACTGTTAATCACAAAAATATCAGGATTACAATTCCTGCAGGAGTGGAAAATGGTCAAACCATAAAAATCAAAGGTCACGGTGGACAAGGAGTTAATGGAGGACCAAATGGTGATTTGTATATCACCTTTGTTATAGAAAACAGAACATCTTTTAAACGTGATAAAAGTGACTTGTATCTAAATAAAAATATCGATCTGTATACAGCAGTTTTAGGAGGAGAAATCACTGTAGATACTATCGACGGAAAAGTAAAACTTAAAGTAAAACCCGAAACCCAAAATGGAGCTAAAATAAAACTAAAAGGAAAAGGATTTCCTGTTTATAAAAAGAAAGGAGAATTTGGAGATTTATACATTACTTATACAGTTAAAACACCAGAGAACTTATCTCCAAAACAAAAAGATTTATTCAAAGAGTTGTCCAAATTATAATATCAATTATCATGAATAATGAACATCTCATACCTGCAATAGAATTTTGTACAAGACACGAGATTGAGTTTTCATTTATTAACTCATTACACCAGTTTGGACTAATAGAAATCATAAAGATTCAACAAACTGAGTTTATAAATACAGAAGAACTGCCCAAACTGGAGCAAATATTACTCTTTAATAAAGAATTAGAAATTAATCTGGAAGGGGTTGAAGTCGTTATACGTTTATTAGAACGTGTCCGTGAGATAGAAGAGGAAATGAATCTGCTTAGAAATAGGTTAAGATTATATGAAAACTTATAATTAATCAGTACTGATAGATATCATATTTTCACAAGGTTATCTCAATTACATTTATACTATAAACCTAGTAATATGCCAAGACCAAAAACCAAAAAAGATCTAATCGAACTTAGTAATAAGAATTATAAAAGATTGATGGATTATATTGATTCCTTTTCTAAAAAAGAATTAGCATCAGAATTTCCTGAAGGATATTTAAACAGAAACATTAGAGATGTGCTTGCACACCTTCATCATTGGCATCTTATGTTATTGGACTGGTATAAAATTGGTATGACAGGAAACAAACCTGATATTCCTGCAAAGGGATATACCTGGAGAACGGTACCTGATCTTAACCGAGAAATATGGAAAAAATATAATAATACAAAGTTGGAAGAGGTGAAAAAACTATTGCAAACTTCTTTTAATACTTTACAAAAAGTAATTCATAAACACAGTGAAGAAGAACTATTTGAAAAAAAAAGATATAAATGGACAGGGACCACCTCATTAGCTGCTTATCTTATTTCTGCTTCTTCTAGTCATTATGACTGGGCGTATAAATTAATTAAGAAATGCACAAAAAACATTAAACAGTTTTGAATTGATTTAATAAGTCCAGATTACTTCAATAAAATTAATCATATGAAATAAGCCATAACAATTATGTTGATACCAACCGATATGATTATATGGCGATTCCATCTGACCATTAAAAACTTATATATACAAACAGATGAAAACTATAATCACAATTCTTATACTACTAAGTTTTATTGGGTGTAAAAATGAGATATCTCCTCAAAAAACTATAGAACCTACCGAAAAAGAGACTGAACAAATAATCAATGAAACTAACAATAATGAGGATGCTCCTGTTTTTTCTGAAGAAAGCCTAGAGGAGCTAGACCAGGAAAAGACCAAATCGATTAAAAGAGATCGGTTAATTGCTGCCATCGATGACAAAATTCAATTACAAAAATTGGTAATCTCCAAACAATTCTACAAAGAAGAAGATTTTTATGTTTTGGATTATAAATACCCATATCTAAATGAAAGTATCGATTCATCCTACGCTGTATTTAATAAATACATTACAGAAACTTATCTGGACATTGAAGCTACAGAAAATGAAATCCTAGAGGATAAAGTAATATTCTGCGATAGTCTGGGTGCTAGTAGATGTATGGATAAAAGAATTATTGATTATAAGATTTATACTGCAAAAAACAACCTGATGAGTGTGCTACTGTACAAGGAAAATTACTACTCCGGCATGAAGCATTCAACCTATATGTTCGAATGTTTAAACTTTGAGTTAGATAAATACCAGTTCATATACTATAATGATTTCTTTGAGAAAGGTTCCGAGAAAGAGCTATTTACCAATATAAATAGAATCATAACTAATGCTATTCATTCTGGTGAGCTCTACTATGATTGTTGGGAGCTATCCGAAGGTGATTTCAAAGCCTATAAAAACAATTTTGTGATTAATGATGACACTATAGAATTCTATTTTGATGACTGTGTTATTTGTCCGTCATATACGGGAACCTATTCTGTCGAAATTCCGATTAAAGAGATTATGCATTTGATCAAAAGTTATAACAATCCACCAATAATAGGGTAATAACTATAAAATCCTGGATGATGAAAAGGTATTATTCTCTTTTTACCGTGCTATATCTAGTAATGATACTGGCATCATTTATATTACCTTTTTTTACTGCACCAAAATATACTATTCTAGAAAATACACTTAGCGAATTAGGAGCCCAGAACACACCTTATAATTGGGTGATGAACATCATTTTTATGGCATTAAGTTGTATAACTATTATTACAGGATATCAAAGGTTAAAAGGATTTTATCTTCAAATCATTTTACTATTCGTATTTGCAATATCTTTCTTTTTGACCAGCGTCTATCAACACGCTCCAATTAATAGAGCATTAGCATTTAACTCTTATGAAAACGAGCTACATTCTATGTTTTCCACACTTACAGGAATCTCATTTTGTGTATATAGTGTAACTATAAGTTTTATTGCTCAAAAAAGAAATCATAAGATATTAGCCATACTCATTGGTATAATAGCTTTGGTTTTATCCTATTCAATGTTTATACATTCTGATTATAGAGGCATCTATCAAAGAGTCATATTTATTCTTGCTTTTGGGTGGTTATTATATTCTTTCGAATTCTATACATTTATGATGACAAAAAAGAGTATTTTAAAACTATTAAAGAAATATTACAATGAAAGATAGTTTCGGCAACATTATAGATTCTAAAACTCCTGTATTAGTCGATTTTTACGCAGATTGGTGTGGCCCTTGTAAAATGTTAGCTCCAATTCTTAAACAGGTTAAAGATGAGCTGGCAGAAAATATTAAAATCATTAAGATTGATGTAGATAAAAATCAACCATTAGCTTCAAAATATCAGGTGCGTGGTGTACCTACTATGATTTTATTTAAAGAAGGAAAACAACTTTGGAGGCAATCAGGAGTATTACAAAAAAATGATATCATAAATATTATTAATTCTCATCAATAGTTATGCAACTTAATTCATATATAGATCATACTTTGCTCAAAGCTGATGCAACCGTTGACGATATCAAAAAGCTTTGTACAGAAGCCAAAAAACATAATTTTTATGCAGTATGTGTAAGTAGTTATTATGTTGCCCTAGCTAATAGTGAACTTATGCATACGGATATTAAAACAGCAGCAGTAGTTGGTTTTCCGCTTGGATCAATGATCAATCGTGTCAAAGTATATGAAGCTAAACAATGTATTGATCAAGGTGCGAATGAAATTGATATGGTACTGAATATAGGACTATTAAAATCAGGATATTATGATATTGTGGAAGATGAAATACGATCTGTAAAAAAAGTGATTGGAGATCGTGTATTAAAAGTGATTTTTGAAAATTGTTACCTAACAGATGAAGAAAAGAAAATAGCTTGTCGGTTATCACTGAATGCGGGAGCTGATTATATTAAAACTTCTACTGGCTTTGGAACCAGTGGTGCCACAATAGAAGATGTAAAGTTGATGAAAAACGAAGTAAGAGATCACATAAAAATCAAAGCCTCGGGAGGTATTAGAGACACAGGAACAGTTCGAAAATATATTGACATAGGCGTCTCTAGGATTGGTACCTCATCAGGAATAGCTATAGTAAACTCAAAATAAAATCAGATGAGCATTCATATCGAAGCCCAAAAAGGAGATATTGCAGAAACCGTTTTATTACCAGGAGATCCTATGCGCGCCAAATGGATTGCAGAAACTTTTTTTGAAAACCCTCTCTGCTATAACGAAGTAAGAGGAATGTACGGCTATACAGGAACTTATAAAGGTAAACGCGTTTCTGTACAGGGAACCGGGATGGGTATCCCTTCATCATTAATATATTGCCACGAGTTGATCAATGATTATGGTGTTAAAAATCTAATTAGGGTAGGCTCTGCGGGATCTTATCAAAAAAACGTTAAGATTCGAGACATCGTGATCGCCATGGCTGCTTCTTCTACTTCGGGCATTAATAATTCTCGATTTATTAATTCAGATTATTCTCCTACGGCGGACTTCGAATTATTTATGAAAGCTGTAAAACACGCTGAAGAGCATCAAATCTCTATCAAAGCTGGCAATGTACTATCATCAGACGAATTCTATGAAGATGATCCTGATGCATACAAGCATTGGGCAAAGTTTGGCGTACTCTGTGTAGAAATGGAAGCTGCAGGATTATACACGGTAGCCGCAAAGTTTAATGTAAAGGCTTTGGCTATTTTAACCATTTCAGATTCACTGGTTACTGGAGAAAGGACATCTTCTGCGGAAAGAGAAACTACCTTTGGTAAAATGATTGAGATTGCTCTGGGTACTTTATGAAAATCAAAAACTAATAATCAAAAAAATTGAGTTCCCTCTCCTTGGGGAGAAGGAACTATAATTATCTTATAAAAGTAGTTAGTAACCTAATTTACTTTATATTTTGAAAGTGATTACCGGTTTATTAGCGTGATTGGCAATATCTTCACCAATGCTTCCACTAAAGAAATGTGCTAGCCCTCTTCTCCCATGAGTAGGTATAGCTATAAGATCAGCATCTATTTCATTAGAATAATTAAATACTCCGCTCTCTACAGTATAATCATTATAATAGACCACTCTATCGTGCATCCCCAGGTTTCCTGAATCTGCTTTGAACAAAAATTCTTTTACTCTCTCCTCCATTTGCTTTGTGTTTCTAAATCTATCACCAGGTAGGTTTACATATAGCAAATGAACATTAGCATCAAAAACCTCAAATAATTTCATCGCATTATGATATGGACGAATATTTTCTATTTTAAAATCACAAGCAAAAACTACCTCTTTTATTTTAAAATCCTCAAGCTGATTTTTAATTACCAATACAGGAATATCAGACGTCCTTACTACCTTTTCGGTATTAGACCCTATAAAGACCTCCTCGATTAAACCGCTAACGCCGTGAGACCCCATTACTATAAGATCTATGTCGTGTTCATTCGCTACATCATTAATCTCACTGAAGATTTTATAATTCTGTACGGTTTCTGAGACTTTAATCCCTTTCAGATAGTCTTTATCCAAAAAGGTGCCGAATCGCTTCTCTGCTAGTTTCATATAATAGAGCGCTTCTGCAGCCTCCTGGCCTTCATCTTTGGTTAATATTGATTCTGATAGTCCTAACATATGCAGTACTACAATTTCAGCATTTTGCTGCTTGGCTATTTTGGCAGCCGCCTGTAATGCATATTCCGAGTTTTCTGAAAAATCTACAGGTACAAGAATTTTTTTCATCGTTTTCTGTTTTTATACTACCAAAATTATAGGATGGTATTCCTAATTCATATGACAATTATCATACTAATATTTCTCTTTAGACTATATCTTTATATATCAATCAATTACCCAATTAAACTTATTAATCATGGCACTTAACTTTAACCAATATGCGAAGGAAGCAAACACTTTTTTAAAGGAATATACTGAAGAATTGAACCTAAATGATCAACCGGAAAAAGCAGGGCGTATTCTTTCAGCCATTCTACATGGACTGCGTGAAATTATTTCTATTGAAGAATCTCTACAATTTATTGCACAACTACCTATGTTTTTAAAAGCGGTTTATGTAAATGGTTGGTCAAGTAAAACTAGAAAACCTAAAATAAAACATATGGAAGAATTCATTGACCTGGTAAGAAAGTTTGATGGGGTTACTTCGGTTTACGATTTTGAATCTAACGAAATCGCGGAACATTACATCCATACTACATTTTTTCTACTAAGAAAATATGTGTCACCTGGAGAAATGGAAGATATCAGAGATGAGTTGCCTAAGAATTTAAAAGATATGATCTATAACAAATTGTTTTTCTAAAACATAATTTATAATATTATTTAATCTCTTCATCTATTAATTTATATTATAATCTAGTCTTTATTCGGATTCCAACATTGGATTTAATTTATCTACTATTTGTTTTATAAAAGATGTGGTTTTTGTGAGGTCCGATTCGCCTGCCAGTGCATCTATACTTTCCATATCATACATAATATCTATCTGTTTTATGGAATAAGAACCTTGTCCAGAGGTAGTCAAAACTACCATTCTATTGTGATAATCTAACGTTTCTTCTATGAACTTTTTAACTACCACAGGTGGTTTCCAGTTTTCCCAGGTATGCATGATTACAATGGAAGTATAGTCATCAGGATTTACATCATTTAAAGAAGAAACATCAATCACTTTAATAAATATAGAATCTGATCTATAATGGTTTACTATACCTTCGGTAATAACATCTTTGAACTCGCTTCCTTGGGTAGCAATCAATAATTTACGATCCAGATTTGGAGCATTTACTTGATATGCCTCAACTACCCCCATCGAAAATTCATATTTATACCAGGTAGCCACCACAGTTAATAAAATAATGACTGATAAAAAGACTAAGATTATTTTTACGGTACGGTTCATTTTAGTTTATTTTACTAAATATATTGAACTCTTCTGCAGAAAAAAATGACAACTGTCAGCAATACAACCTTGTTTTAAAGTGAAAAACCAGTGGTAGATGATAAGATTCGTCTAAGTTCATCAGTAGTATTAGGATCAATTAGATTTAGGGCTTTTACTTTGCATAACTCTTCTACCATCTTTCTTCCTGCAAGTGTGTTTGTAGATATTCCGGTAACTATATCAGGAACAATATCAAACGCTTTCATAAGCCCATGCACTGCATATGGATCTGAAGCACTAAGAATGACACATTTAATTTGCTTTCTTATTGCATTAATAGCAATATCTCCATTATAAGGCTCCAGAGGTGATGCTCCTATTTCTATAACTCCTATATCAGCCTTTTCCATTTCGATTTTACTTAGTAATTGTCGTAGCTTTTGCTGATATTTTTCTCTGGGATAAATTGAGGAGGGTAATCCTACATCCACAAAATCCATGACAGCATCTGCCCCAACATCTTTCATAGCCAAAATATCTTTATAGCGTCCTGCCCCTGTAAGCTTAGCTCCTACAACCTTTAATCCAATATGTTTTAAAAGGTTAGTCACTATTCTTGCCGAAGTAGTTTTACCAGCAGACATAGAAGTCCCTACAAAAAGAACAACAGGAGTTTTAAAGGGAATCTCCTTCACAGGTTCCATAAAACTATCCATGGTCAATTTTGTTTCTCCCCTAAACGCATGTGCCACGTATACTATCTTCATCATATTAGGAATAAATACAGACTTTGAAGTCATTTTACCCAATAATCCCGCCCCTGTAAGCACGTCCATAGTAAGGTCTTCTCCTACCTCTCTCCAGGTTCCCGTGGCTTCTAAAGTTGCAAAACGCTCTCCTAATGCACCCACAATTGATTCTCCTCCAATAATCCCTCGCATTCTTCCATTCGGGAGTTCTAAACTTAGTGTATTACTACCAGCATCCAAAATCTTACCAATAATATAATCTCCGGTTCCCCACTGTTCTTTGGGTAATTGCCTTAACACAAAATCTTTCTCTGCCAGATCAGAAATTCTGGTTAATGAAGTATAGATATATCGATAATTCATAACTTAACAATTTAATGGTTCATGTAATAATAATAAGGTGAGTAGACTTGTCCTTTCTACCAATTTATGGTATAAAATGTATTCGTGTTCTGCGTGTGCTCCATCACCCGGAGTTCCTAAGCCATCTAATGTAGCAGTAAACTTACTTGTGGTATTGGCATCAGAACCTCCTCCTGCGATTGCTTGTTCCAGGTCAAGATCAATCAACTTCCCCAGTTTATGAGCTTCATTCCACAATTCTTGATTACGTATCGTTCTTTCCATAGGTGGTCTTCCTATAGCTCCTTCTATTTTTAACTCCACATCGGGGAGATTAGGCTTAAGTCCTTTAATTTTTCTGGTAATGTATGCCCCATCAGCTTCAGTTAATACCCTAACATCCACTACTGCTTTGCTTTCTGGAGCTACTACATTTGGAGAAATACCTCCTTCAATCATTCCGATATTTACTGTAATGCCTTTTTGGATATCATTCATAGTATACAATTGTTGAACCTGATGAGATAGTTCCACAATTGCATTGATTCCTTTAGTAGGATCTAACCCAGCATGGGCAGCTTTGCCTTTTACCGTAACAGTAAAGCGCCCAACTCCTTTTCTGGCGGTTTTTAATTTTCCTTCTAAGCCTAAAGGAGGTTCAAGGACATATGCTCTATTAGCAATTCTAGCTAATCGCCTTATTGCATTGGTGGATTCTCTACTACCGATTTCTTCATCAGAATTGATAATAATTATGGGGGTAACCTGTAATGATAGTGACAACTCTTTGATAGTACTTAAAGCAAAAATCATCTGTGTCAAACCTACCTTCATATCATAAATACCAGGGCCTTTTAAAGTATTATTACTATCTATAATTGGCATTTGATGTATAGTATCTATTGGCCAAACCGTATCACAATGACCAATTACTAATTGTATAGGCAGTTGCGGTTCTCTTCTTATTGGTCTGGCATACAAATAACCACCTGTTGTGTTACCAGGAACATGTAAAGTATAGTATCCAATAGTTTCAAACTTTGTTTTTATAAAATCAAAAATTTGATATTGTGAAATAATCGAATGTGAAGGAGATTCAATAGTAACTAGTTCTTTTAGAAATCGCAACATTTCGTTTTTACATGATTCAAGATGTTTTTCTATTTTTCTAGCTATGTCCTCTATCTTCATCATCTTGTAAAGTTCTTTGGAAATGGAAAATTGAATGTTTCGGATATTGTAGCAAAACGCCCATCCGCTAAATAAGCTAGTAAGGGATGCTTAGATAATTGTTCTTGCTCATCTTTTTCGGAAACCTTTATATAATCAGGATGCACGGCTGCAGCGCAAATTTTTCCTGCGATCATACTATTATCATCAAACCCATCAATAATTTTGAATAATTTACATTCCAGATATACGTATGAGTCCTTAACCAATAATGCATCAATAGTATTGGCTTTTATGGTAGGCAGCACATGAATAATCTGTTCCGATTTAGATATGTATTTATTTCTAGGGGAAGCACTTATAGAAGCTAACACTACTTGGTTTGATAATGGAAAACTTACCGAAAACTCCTTATGTTCTAGAACATTATGATAAGTTGAATGCCTGGGAGTACAGACAAAACCAAAGTAATTGTTGAAACCCATAGGCATCGCCAGATGTTTAGGAGCCATATCATATCCTTTCTCTTCTTTGGTTCCGATGATTACTAAAGGAGCTATAGTGAAGAATCTACTCCAAATAGATGTTGAAACATCTAACTGCACAAAATCCTTTGTTTTACTTTCCATTTTTATAGTTTCCAAAAAGTTACAAAAGGAATATTGCACAAAAACTGATATTGATCAGTTGAAGATTTTAGTTATACCACTTTTTTAATAAATGAGCCTTTTGATCTTTTTGTCAATGAAATCGTGGTATTCATATTTTGGTCTTAAAATTATCCTTGCTTTTAATTTAGATTGTATTTCTAACCTCTAACAGTCTGAGCTATCAAGTTTAGAATTCGATTAAAATACTTGTAAATACTGACCAATATCATTTTATAAAACACTGACTATTAATACCTTAATTCTTACAACCAAAAACCTCTCATAAAATGAAAACTATAATATTATTCCTTGTATTACTGTTTCCTATTCTCACCATAGCCCAATTTCAGGCAGATGAAGAGATTATAGTAACTGAGACACAAAATGACGACCTATATCTTACTGGAGAAAAGGTAAAACTAGATGCCAAAGTATACGGTGATGTAGTTAGCGCAGGTGGGAAAATTAGGATAATGGATTCTATTAGCCAGGATTTAATATGTGCAGGCGGAGAAATCGACATAAGAGGTTATGTAGCAGATGATATTCGCACTGCAGGAGGTGAACTTACCATTGACAGCCAAGTAGGAGACGACCTGATAGTTGTGGGAGGTGAAATACTGATAACAGATGACACGATCATCAATGGTAATCTGATTTCCTGTGGGGGTGATTTAGATATTGATGGCGACGTAAGAGGCTTAGCCAAAGTCTGCGGTGGTGATATTACACTAAACGGAAAAATTGCAAAACAAGCCTCTTTCTATGGTGGTAAGGTAATCATTAACGGAGAAATTAGAGGTAAATCCAAAATTGTGGCAGAAACTATTGAAATTGGTGATGATGCAAAATTCTATGACGATGTAGAATATTGGACTGAAGATGGAGAGGTAGATTTTAAGAATTCGCTAATTAATGCTTCGGCAGTAATTAATGAAGATCTGGCTAGAGAGCAATATCAGGTTTCCTGGGGATTTTTCGGAGCAGCAGCGTTGAGTTTTTGGTTCTTCTATATATTATCCGTTTTTCTCGTATTACTCATTCTCAACTTACTTTTTAAGAATTTATTCTCCAAAGCTGTTGCGTATCTAGATAAAGAAGTATTGAAAAGCCTGGGATATGGTATGGCTTATCTTATCGGAATTCCACTAGTAATAATCATAACTTTTATTATTCTAATTGGGATTCCAATAGGGTTATTATTGACTTCTCTATATCTGTTCAGTTTATTGTTTGGACATCTGGTCGTAGCCCTACTAATTGTTCATTACTTGGACAAAAGAAATGATAAACCCTGGAACTTCTGGACAGTAGTGTTATTGGCACTTGCCATAGCAATGGTAATTCGTTTAATCACCTTTATACCAATTCTGGGAGGAATTATTTCTCTACTGATTATAGCCATTGCTTACGGAGCATTAACTATTACATTATTAAAATATAAAACTTCTCTACAACTAAGTACTTAAAAAAAGATGATACTAGATAAAAAATACGAATCCATTTCCATACAACTGGACGATATAAGTTTACAAGGCAACCTTGTGATTCCTGAAAATGTTACCGGAATTGTAATTTTTTCTCACGGAAGCGGAAGCAGTAGACTAAGCCCCAGAAACAACTTTGTTGCTAGGTCATTACAACAAAGTGGATTGGCTACATTGCTATTTGACCTTTTAACAGAAAAAGAAGACCTCATTTACGAAAACCGGTTTGATATAGATCTGCTAACACAGAGGTTGATTGCTGTAACAAATTGGATCAAAAATCATCCTGATACCAAAGCATTGTCTATTTGCTATTTTGGAGCCAGTACAGGCGCTGCATCAGCACTAAGAGCTGCAGCTTTTTTTGGAAACGAGGTAAAAGCAATAGTCTCTAGAGGTGGACGTCCCGATCTGGCTATGAAAAAATTACACAAGGTGACAGCCAATACCTTATTGATTGTTGGGGGATGGGATGGCACTGTGATCCAACTGAATGAGAAGGCATATCAAAAATTACAATGCGAACGCAAGTTAGAGATTGTACCTGAGGCTTCACATCTCTTTGAAGAACCAGGGAAACTGGAACAGGTGGCACAAATATCAGCCAATTGGTTTGTAAATAAGTTAAACTCTGCGATCTAATGACTATGTTTAAAGACAGAACTGATGCGGGTATACAGTTAGCAGAAAAACTGATCCATTTTAAAGATTATGACACAGTAGTTATTGCTATTCCCAGAGGTGGTTTGCCTTTGGCAGCTATTGTTGCCAAAACCTTAGAAGCACCACTGGATGTAGCACTTACTAAAAAAATTGGTCATCCACATAACAAGGAATATGCAATTGGGGCGATCAGCCTAGATAGTAGAATCTTGAGCAGTCCGATAGAAGCTTCTGAAGCCTATATAGAAAAAGAAACTAATAGAATACGTCATGTATTAAGCAAACGTAGGGATCAATATTATAAAAATTCTGAACCCCAGGACGTAAAAGGCAAAACCGTGATCATTATTGATGACGGTATAGCTACAGGAAATACTATCCTTGCCACCATAGAACTAGTATATAAAAAAGACCCTTCGCGAATTGTGGTTGCTATTCCTGTTGCTCCTCCTTCAGCTTTAGAAAAGTTAAATATTTCCCCATATGTGGATGAAGTGGTGTATCTAGAAGCACCTTATAATTTTCAAGCTGTAGGGCAATTTTATGACCAATTTCATACGGTAACTGATGAGATGGCGATACGTATTTTAGAAGAATGCAATCAAAATTTAGCTGATTAATATTTTAGTTAGTATTTTTAATTTATGTTAAAACACTATAACATTAAGGCTACAGGAAAAGTCCAAGGCGTATGGTATCGTCAAAGTACTCTCCAAAAAGCCACTGAATTAAATCTAAAAGGATTCGTAAAAAATGTACCTGACGGAAGTGTATATATCGAAGCAGAAGGAACCGAAGACCAACTCCAAAATCTATTAGATTGGTGTAAAGAAGGGCCTCAATTCGCAATGGTGCAAGACGTTTCTTTTAAAGAAGATAAAATCAAGAGCTTTACTGATTTCGAAATTCTGTATTAAGTAACTATCTATTGACTCATATTTCTATATGACATTTCTCATAGTATAGCATTGCTACAGGTGGTATTTTTAAGATTATAATTCTTAAAACATATAGCAATGAAAAGTATACTAATTTTAATGATAAGCTTAATTGCTTTACCTTATGCAGGTTCTGCACAAGTTATAGAAGGTATTGATCAGATCACACCATTTCATGAAGATCTTGCGGCTGTAAAAAAAGGTGAAAAATGGGCATTTATTAATACCAAAGGAGAAATTGTTATTGATTACAGAGATGATCTGGTTTGGTCTTCATACTATGATTCTAAGTCCAAAAAGAAGAAAATCAAAAAAGAACCTGTAGAATATCCGGTTTTTAATGAGGGTAAATGTCTTATCAAAAAAATGACTGATGGTATTACATACTACGGTTATATCGACAAAACCGGTAAAACAGTAATTCAGCCAGAATACCTTAATGCTATACCATTTAACCAAGGGCATGCAATAGTTCTTAAAGTTTCTAAAGAAGAATTAGGTAAAAACGAATTGTTGGATAAAAAAGTAGTTTCTTATAGTTATGATGAAATAGTTATTAATTCTTCTGGTGATAGAATACTTCACTTAAAAGGTCCTGAGCACATCATTCTTACGAAGGATAAAATGAAATGGCCACCTGCAATAGAATCTTACTTAATATCTCCAAATCTAGCCGTGGCAAAAACCAAGGATGATAACTGGAAACTATTTCCTTTAATTACCTCTAACCAAAAATTGTGACATGAGTAAGTTAAAGGATAAAGTCGCTATAATTACCGGAGGAGCACTTGGTATTGGCAAAGCTACGGCCAAGTTATTTCTAGATCACGGAGCAAAGGTTATGCTAGTGGACATTAAAGAAAAAGAGCTTAAAGCTACTGTAGAAAAACTTAATTCACTCCTGGTAGACTATTGTGTTGCAGATGTATCTAAATCAAAAGATGTAAAACACTATGTAGCAGAAACACTCAAGGTATTCGGAAAAATTGATATTTTCTTTAACAATGCAGGTATTGAAGGTAAATCAATACCTATGGCAGAATATCCTGAAGACCTTTTTGATCAGGTAATAGCAGTTAATATAAAAGGTGTTTGGTTAGGTTGTCAAAATGTGATACCAAAGATGACAGATGGTGGTAGTGTAATTATTACCTCATCAGTAGCAGGATTAAAAGGGTTCAAAGGTTTAGGTCCGTATGTAGTAAGTAAACATGGAGAGCTTGGGATTATGCGTACTGCTGCATTAGAATTTGCAGAGCGAGGAATCAGAGTGAACTCTGTGCATCCCGGACCTGTACATACACGTATGATGCGTTCAATAGAAAAAAACATCTCTCCAAACCATCCAGAAGAAGCCCAAAAAGGTTTTGAAAACTTAATTCCTTTTGAAAGATATGCAGAACCTGAAGAAATAGCCAACCTGGTTCTATTTCTAGCATCAGATGATAGTAAATATATGACAGGTACTATGCAAGTTATAGATGGAGGAATGCTATTAATGTAATTAACAATCCGCAATGGTATTCAAATTGAGTTTTTACTATTTTAAAAACAAAAACTGAGTAAGCCTATAAATGCTTACTCAGTTTTATCTTTCCTTAAAAGTTTAAGCAGTCTCTTTTTCCTTATTTCTGCTCATAGCTATCTTTTCGATTAGGTCAGGCACCTTCTCAAATGCTGCTGCTAATCCGTGAGTTTTTCCTGCCTCAAGGAAAGAAATTTCATCTCCTTTGGTCACTAAAAAACCAACGGGCTCGATTCCAACTCCGGCTCCTCCTCCACCGCCTTGACCACTATATTTCTTATTTTCAGGGGCTTCACCGGCTCCAGATCCAAATCCCATACCTACTTTTATTACAGGTACACATATAAATTCACCTAATTCAAATTGTTCTCCAACAACTGTTTCAGTTTTTGCTTCAGACTTTATAAAGTCCGTAATCTTGTCTAATAATTCTTCAAAATGTAATTCCATGACTTTATTATTTAAAAATTAATGTATGATTTAATCAAGTATATTGGCCTATTCTTTAAACACAATACCAAACAATTTTTACCTTCAAAATTAATTCTGAAATTTGCTTTGGTGTAGTATTTCAGAAATGAAAAAACAGGATATAATTTTGCGTTAGAAATACAACTTCCTGTATCTATATCTAGAAACAATCTTTTAATTTTAAAAGATTTTAGCATTCTAAAACCTGTTCGAATACTAATTCTATTTTTACTTTTATTTTCGTTTTTCTTTCTTAATTTTTTCTTTTCACGTGGAGCTTTTTTCTTTAACGGATAGAAATAGAAATTCAAAAAAAACACCTTCAAATTTATTTTTAGAAATTCCTCCTTGTCTTCCAATATACTTGCCTTTAGTAAACCATGTAATTGTATGTAATATTGATTTGCAGTTGTATCAATATAAAGGGTAATCGGAATTAACAACAAATAAATTATCATTAAAAAAATCAGAATTAAAAGAATCGTTAAAACCATCTTTTAGTCTTTTTGCAAAGAAAATTCAATTAGTGGTATATAACTATGATTTTAGTCATATCAGAAAAAATTATTCAATAGATTATTTTTTATCATTCTCTAATGAATTAATTACACAGTTACTCCTAAAGGCTTGATGATTTGAGTTAATATGAAGCCTTTCTATTAAACGCTCTTTCTATCATAAATTTATATTGATAGCTAAAGCAAAAGATGATAATTATCATTTTATCAACAACTTATACAGAATAGTTTTATGTAATGAATAATATAAAATTTTTAAGTTATAAATAATTAAAGGTTATGGAAACAATAGAAAAAGAAATAAACATCATGCCCAGAATTGGTGATGATGCACCAGATTTTGAAGCAAATACAACTCATGGGGTTTTAAAATTTTCTGACTTTGCAGAAGGTAAATGGGTCGTGTTATTTTCTCACCCTGCAGATTTCACCCCAGTATGTACTACTGAACTTAGTGGGTTTGCAAAAAGAAAACAAGAGTTTGAAGTATTAAATACAAAACTTATAGGCCTAAGTATTGATAGTATACACTCCCACCTTGCCTGGGTAAATAATGTAAGAGAAAAAACGGGAATATATCTTGATTTTCCTATCATAGCTGATATCGATATGAAAGTGGCTAAATTATATGGTATGTTACAGCCTAACGAAAGTGAAACTGCAGCTGTACGAGCAGTATTCTTTATTGATCCGTATATGAAGATTAGGCTTATTATGTATTACCCTCTGAACGTTGGTCGAAATATGGATGAGATCCTAAGAGCACTGGAAGCTTTACAGGTATCTGACAAGCACAAAGTAGCCTTACCACTAAATTGGAAAAAAGGTAATAAAGTAATTGTCCCACCACCAAAAACATTAGAAGAAATGGAAAACAGAATACAAGATGAATCTTGTGAAAAAGTGGATTTTTATCTCGCCAGAAAGGATTTGCAGTTGAATTAATGACAAAGAATAAAATTCAAGGAGGAAATGTCCAAGCTTAGTAAAGTATTAAATATTGGCATTTCCTCCATGATACTAAAAAAAAGGAACCATCTCTTTAGATTGTTCCTTTTCTATAATTTTTGTTTCTAACAATGGTTAAAGAAAAATGCCATTTTCATTCATTTTTACCCGAATGACTTTCTCTCCATTTTTTAATTTAAGCTTGTAACTTTTTTTCGCACCTTTTTTTTCATGGTAATTCACAACATAAACATCTTGGGTAATAACCCAATTAGGAAATCTTTTCTCTACAGCCTTGATTACTTGAGTTGGTAATTCGATATCCTTAAACCTTTCGGCAGTACGTATAACATTACCTTGCTTGTCATAGGCCGCCAAGATTTTTCCTTCTGGAATATAAAAAGAGACATAATAAAGATCGTAATCATCTTGGTAAAAATCTGCATTTTGTAAATTGAAAGTAGCAACTTTACGTTCCAGTAATTCTACTGGAACTGCTACTTCTTTAGAATCTACTTTGTCCAGATATTTATAGTTAGTTGCACTTATAAATACCTCCGATAACTGTTCTGTTCTTTCTTGAGTAAAAGAATAGGTGGTACATATAATAATAATGAGTAACGCTAATATTGTTTTTTTCATGATTTCTAAAATTTTAACACTAAACCGATGATTTTAAAAATAGTAGGATTATCGTTAAAAAAATATGATAATTATCATTGAAGAGAAACTACTGAAGTATTAGATCATTTGTCTTTTTTAAACTTTTAAAATATTTTGATAAAAACAATATGGATTATCGAATACAGGCTGATAAAAATCATTTCATTTTTCCCTGTTCAGAGGTACATTAAGTTTTAAAATCTGAAAAAACAATGATTCGAAGTACATTTTTAATTCCAGTACTATTATTACTAGTAACAATAATGACACAAAGCTGCGGGCCGATAGTGATTTCCTCCAGACCTGATGCTCCACTCCCGCCTTGGTTCTATCCTAACCGTGTAGAAGTAGTAAGATATGTATACTTTCCTGATCACAATATTTATTATGATATTTCTTTAAGACATTACATTTATTTTGAAAATGACGTATGGATCACGGTTAATGTATTACCACCAAGATATCAATATATCAATCTAAATAGAACTCGATATGTGCGAATCAGGAATTATCATGGAGATAATATTCGTAGTTATCACAGTACCAATAGATATTATAACCATAGTAGAAGTGCCCGAAGTAGGTATGATAGAAGCAGAAGCTCCACTACTCGAAACAAGGATAGCAGAACAAGAAGTAATACTGATCGTTCAAGAACAAGGAATAGGGATAGTATCTGGTGATGAATATTTTTTAATTATCCAATACAAATCATATAACCTTTAATATCCATCTGTATTTTTCTATTTTATAATACTTTAATACGCGTAGTGCTTTCAAGGTGTTCCATCTGCTTGGTTTTCCAGCTTTTTCCATTTCAAAGTGTACTTTACCGGGATGTTTAGATTGTACATTCCAGGTCGAATTCTTTTTTCGTTTTTTTTGTAATACTTGTATTGCTGGGTTCATTCTGTCGTCCCATTGTACCTTGGAATGTTGAAAGTGGTCTAAAGCTCTAAGAATATTATATCGCCATCGACTTGGATATGTCAGCTTAAGAAAGTTTTTATTTATTATTTCTCCGGTTCTGTCAGAGAGAAATAACCGGTGCAATAGAATAAACTCAGTGGATGATTTCTTCACTTGTTTTAATTCTCCTAATCTGTATGTATAACCTTGGATCTCATACTCCGCTATTCCTTCCAATACAGATATTGTTGTATGTAAAGAACTGTGGACAGTCTGAAATCTATTAGACCTGCAATTAAACCCGCCATCCGGCATTATTTGGGTGAGTATACAATCAATAACTGATCTTAAATCGTATTCATTTGCTTTAAAGTAGGAAGCATAGTTTAAAAACATTCCATTGACACATAGATCACTTAATTGATTTAGGCCAAAGGGCGAAATGCCTCCGTCATTTGCTTTTTCATTTTGGAGGATAATTTCAATGGAATCTTTTATGAGTTGATTATTTGGGGAAATGCAGAGGTTTCGCAAATCAAGAAGTGTATAGTGAGATGAGGTCCATTTGGGTTGATAGAATGTTTTTCCCCAATGACCTTCTTCATGCCGTTTCGAGAGAAATTTAGCCCCAAATCCTTCTTTAGAAATTCTGTTCTGCAAGTCTTTTCGTTCCTTTGACAAAAGATCCCTGTGAACCTGATATTGTACAGACACGTCTCCTTCTAGTAACCATTTTATGATCTTATTGTTTTTCATTTTTTTGGCCTATACTATTAATGTATAATATCCCAATATGTAGTTATCTCATTCTTTATACTTCTGCAAACAGTACCATATAGTTATGACCTTTACTTTTTGCGCATTTTGGACAATAGGCATAGTGTACATAGTAATCTTTTGCTTTTTTATGTTGACTCTCTAAATAGATATTCATTTTTTTTATGTATTTCGGCATATCCTTAGGATGACCATCAAAAACCTTGGTCATAAACTCTCCTGAGAGATGAACATTTCTTGCTTTGGCAACCTCATCGTCTACAGATAGGTACATATCTGATCGAAATGGATGTGGGTCGTTAAATAATAGTAAAATATCTTCTTTGTTCTCTGATATACTATGAGCATCCTCTGCCTTTTGCATCATTTGAGTAATCTTTTTTCCAAGTTTCTTGAAAAAAGGCACATGAAATATAGCAGGCACTGATGATTTGATAAATGGTTTTTTATTCCAATCAAAAGTTTTCTCATCCCATTTTTCGATACTGAATTCTGGGCAACATTCGCCATTATCCTTTTTTTGTATTGCATTCATGATAGCTCTTCTTCAGTTAAGTAATGATTTAGTAGCATTTGATATCCTTCCTCCTGTTTGAATTTTCTTAAATCTTCACTGGTTACTTTGTAAGCACCTTTACTCTCCTGTTCTGGAGTAATGATCATTCTGGTCTCTAATTCTATAATGACCTTAGGTTTATGATTTACCAATTTTTCTAATTGATCAGCAATCTTTTCTTTTTGTGTATCACGGCCGCTGCATAATGTTATAAACGAATAGTTTTTTAAATGCTGCTTATTGTTCCTGATAAAGGTTTTCATAGGATGTGCTATCTGATAATTCCAGATGGGTGCGATCAAAAATATATGTGCATAGCCTTCCAAATCGATAGTGAGGTCATTGATCTTTGGAAAACGATTAAACAACATATCAAGCATGATCCTGAACATCCCACGTTTTTTAGGCTCTAATATTTGAAACAAATCCGCTCCAATATCTTCTACCAGGTCTTTGGCTAACATTTCATTATTCCCTGAAAAAGTAAAATAGATGATACACGTTTTCATAACTGTTATATTTTAAAAATGTAATATTTGGACAAGCATTCTAAATTTCGATAGAAACCAAAATAGAAACAATGATATTGATCAGATGCACGAGTATTTTACTTACGAATATCTTAACCTAGTATCATTATGAGCTAAAGAAGAAATACATAGAATTTACAAAATCAATTTGGTTGATTACAAACTATACTGTCTTGTGAAGATAGTTTGTTTTTTTAGAAAATTTGAACATAATTTCAAAACACTTTTCTATAGGATGGTAGGAATTGCAACAGGAGTAATAATGACATCTGGTGTAATATCCTTTGTGATCAATAAGACCAAATGGAGAGAGGTTTTTGAAATAGAAACTCAAAACTGATAATCACGAAAACAGAAACAGGTAAGTGAAAACCTACCTGCTTCCTTGAAGATATTAATAATATGATCAAACACTTACAGTATTTCTAAAGAACACTTTATTACTAAAGTGGTTAGAACACAAGGTCTAAAAACACCTTTAACATCTCCTATGATCTCTATCACATTGCTATAATAAAAATCAATTTCTTTAACTATTTAGTACAAAGAACCATTTTTTTAACTACAGAACTAAAGTATATTTTTTATCATCTATGAAATATGATAAATATCAGTTTTTGATTTTTTCTTACATATACGGTTTCATTTCCTGCTTTCGTTTTTTTAGCTGTCGTTCTAGGTCACTAAGTGTTTCTTTAAACGCCAACTCATAATTTTTTTCATTAGAAGTTGCATAAATTTTAGGACCAGATAAACTAAGTTCAATATCACAAATCTTTCCTTTCCCTTTAGGGTCATTTTCTTTTTTAAAAAACACATCAGATTTAATCACCCAATCATATTTTTTGTAGAGCTTATTTAGTTTTTCATGTACATACTTTTCCATAGTTTCACTCGTAGGCATTTGTACAAATTGAATATTCGTTTTCATATAATTATTGTTTTAAATTTTAAAATATTATTCTAGTCCTTTTACATTTTCACTTACCTCTTTTCCAAAAGTGTTTGCCATTTCTACGGCTATTTTAATATTTGATCTTTTTGTTTTTGATTCTGAATTGGGCTTCATAAGCCAAAACGTTCTAGAGCCGATCAGCACAGCTTCTTTCTGTTTAATCAGATCCTCAAGTATTCGTTGTGACCTCTTTGTTGAGCCACTTCCCAAAGTAATTGCAACTACTTTCTTTCCTCGTAGGTCATCATTATTTCTAATATAATCACTTATGGCTTTATCAGGAGTCCAATTATAAGTGTTTGCGCAAAACACATATAAGTCGAATGGTTCTTCTGAATTTTTGGCAGCAGCAACAGTTACTATTTTTGACATCCATCCTTTTTCGGCCAGTCCTTCTGCAAAAGATCTGCTTATTTTTTCATCCAAATTATATATTGGATCAGGATCATATATGATAAATGCTTTTTGTTCAGCATCAGATTGACCTATAATAATTGTCTTTTCTGGCCCTTTTTTACCTACTACAATAGAAAGTATTATCCATATCATCAAAGTTAACCCTAATACTACCAGTATATTTATCATTATTCTTTTTCTTCTTCGCATCTTAAACGGTTAACGATTGTACCCAAGTAGTTCTATTTAGTTTGCAATGGCAGTAGTATAGGACTCTGCTTTATTAATATTTTCTATCCCTTTTAGTATAGCATCGGGGTTAAAAGAAACGCTATCGATACCTGCTTCTACTAAAAAAGAAGCATATTCTGGGAAGTCACTAGGTGCCTGCCCGCATAGTCCAATCTTTTTCCCCAAATAATTGGCTTTTTCTATAGCCATTGTAATCATCTTTTTCGTTGCTGGATCATTCTCATCAAAAACAGATGCCATTAATTCTGAATCCCGGTCAATACCCAAAGTTAATTGAGTCAAATCATTGGAACCAATAGAGAATCCGTCAAAGATTTTAGCAAATTCTTCAGCCTGAATCACATTACTTGGAATTTCGGACATAACATACACTTCCAGTTGGTTTTCTCCTTGTTGAAGTCCGTACTCTGCCATGATTGCTATGACTTTCTCTCCTTCTTCTACAGTTCTACAGAATGGAATCATTACTTTAACATTGGTTAATCCCATATCCTCCCTTACCCTCTTAATGGCTTTACACTCTAATCCAAAACCTTCTCGATACAAATCACTATAGTATCTTGAAGCTCCCCTAAAACCGAGCATTGGATTCTCTTCCTTAGGCTCAAATTGTCTACCTCCGATAAGGTTAGCGTATTCGTTGGTTTTAAAATCACTCATACGTACAATGACTTCCTTAGGATAAAAAGCCGCTGCCATGGTTGCAATACCTTGTGAAAGTTGATCCACAAAATACTCCTGCTTATCGGTATAACCATGTGTTAGCATTTCGATCTTTGTCTTTGCTTCTGAATTTTCTATTTGATCAAATTTTACCAATGCCATAGGGTGTACCTTGACCATATGAGTAATAATAAATTCCATTCTTAATAAACCGATCCCATCATTAGGATAAAACGAAAGCTGAAAAGCTTTTTCAGGATCTGAAAGAATGAACTTGGCTTCGGTATTAGGAAGTTTAATTCTATTGAAATCTATTTCTTTCTTTACGTATGGTAAAGCACCTTGATAGATGTACCCTGTTTTACCCTCTGCACAACAGACGGTAACAGTCTGTCCTTCTTTGATTCCTTGTGTAGCACTATTAGTTCCCACAACGGCTGGAACTCCTAATTCTCTTGCTACAATAGCCGCATGACTTGTTCGCCCTCCTCTGTTAGTAACGATAGCTCCTGCTTTTTTTAGTAGTGGATCCCAATCTGGACTAGTAACATCAGTGATAATGATGTCTCCTTCATGAAGTTTATGAGAGTCCTTTGGTGTTTTTAATATCCGTGCAGTTCCTACCGTTATTTTAGAACCAATAGCATTTCCGACTGCCAGCACTTCTCCTTTTTCTTGTAGTTGATATTCTACATGTACCTTTCCACTCTTTGAATGATGTACCGTTTCAGGTCTGGCTTGTGTAATAAATAACTCTCCGTTTACACCATCTTTGGCCCATTCGATATCCATTGGTTTTTGATAATGATGTTCAATAGCCATAGCCCATTTAGCTAGTGTAATAACCTCTGCGTCTGAGAGTACATATTTTTCTTTCTTCGAAAGTGGTGTACTTATGTTTACAACAGAAGAATTTTTTCCATAATCTGCATAGATCATAGTTTTTTCCTTATCTCCTAGTTTTTTTTGTATAATAGCTTGTTTACCCTGTTGTAATGTGGGTTTAAAAACATAAAACTCATCAGGATTTACGGTTCCTTGAACAATATTCTCCCCTAACCCCCATACTCCAGACAAGTGAATAATATTTTTAAACCCAGACTCTGGTTCTATAGTAAAACCTACTCCCGAACATCCTTTATCTGACCGTACCATTCGTTGAACTCCAACCGATAATGCGATATCATGATGCAAGAACCCTTTATCTTCGCGATATTTTATTGCCCGATTGGTGTAGAGAGAAGCAAAACATTTTTTAATCGCTGTTAACAAAGCTTCTTCTCCTTTGATATTTAAGAATGTATCGTGTTGCCCTGCAAAACTAGCTTCGGGCAGATCTTCTGCTGTGGCACTGCTGCGTACCGCTACCGCAATATCCTTCCTTTCTCCTAACTTATTATAGGCTTCGACAATAGACGCTGAAAAAGCTTCAGAGAAACTTCCATCAAATATGAGCTTTCGAGCAATCGAACCAATCTCATTAAGGTTTGAAAAATTCTTTCTATCCAAACCTTTTAAAAGATTCTGTAATTGTTCTGCTAAGCAATTTTCTTTCAGAAACAGCCAAAATGCATCAGCAGTTGTAGCAAATCCATCCGGAATACTAACCCCTTGGGGAGACAATTGATTGATCATTTCACCAAGTGAAGCATTTTTCCCTCCTACCGAGGCTATATCTTTAATTGTAATTTCTTTAAATTTTTTAACAAACATATCCATAGCTGAGCGTTAACATTTAATAGGGCACCAATTTATAGGCAGCATTTAACAGGAATACTCCAGTTAAAAATAAGAGCACATATAGTATCTGCACTAATTTTATATTGATAAATTCCAGCCACTTACCTGTACCCGTTGGAAAAATAAATAACAATAATCCCATTCCTAAGGCAATCCAACCGATGGCTGTAATGATAAACTTCCAGTTAGGTTCCCATACATTGTGAAAAAGTATATTAAGTAATCCTACAAGAATGGCAACAAAGGAGGTTATGATTAGAAACTTCTGGTCTTTTAAATCTTCGAAAATCTGCTTTATCCTGGATGGATTAAAACTCAAAATGAAGAAAAAAATAATAAGATACCACCCCCAGAACTTCGCTAAAAAAACAGACACATCCATATTCTTTAATTTTTATCATCTATTCAAAAATAGTAGCTCTCCTTCATTTTAAATATGATAAATATCATTCCGAAAATCACGGCTATCCCTGAAATTTGAATCAAAATTAAAACCTATGAACAAGCCTGTTTTGGTGATTCTGTTTAGTGTGCTTATAGTATCCTGTAACAGTAAAGAAGAAAGAATACTTCCGGCCATAACCGATATTACCGAATCGGTTTATTCCTCAATAATCATACAACCTGATAGTTTATACGAAGTACATTCAGTTGTAAATGGTATTTTGGATAAAAACCTGGTAGAAGAAGGAGATCTGGTAACCAAAGAGACCCCGTTAATCCAAATTATCAATAATAGTCCTAAATTAAATACAGAGAACGCCAAACTATCTCTTGAGCTCGCAAAAAACAATTATCAAGGTAGTGCTGCAATACTTAGAAGTATTCAAGAGGAAATTGATGCCGCTATCTTAAAAATGAATAATGATTCTATCAACTATTGCAGACAAAAAAATCTTTGGGATCAGCAAATTGGATCTAAAGTAGCATATGATACTAAAAAACTAGCTTATGAACTTTCTACAAATTCACTAGATCTGCTAAAGAACAAATATGATAGAACTAAGGAAGAATTAGAAACACAATTGAAACAGGCAGAAAACAATTATAAAACTTCCCTTATAACTACTAAAGATTTCACAATTAGTAGCAAGATCAATGGTAAGGTATACGCCTTATACAAAAACCCGGGAGAAATCGTAAATACTATGGAGCCTATAGCATCTGTAGGCAGTACTACAGTATTTGTTATAGAGATGTTGGTGGATGAAGTGGATATTGTAAAGATTAAAAAAGGCCAAAAGGTAATCATCACATTGGATGCGTATAATGCAGAGGTGTTTACTTCCAAAGTGAGTAAAATTTATCCTAAAAAAGACGAACGTAATCAAACTTTTATGGTTGAAGCCTTGTTTGACAGAACTCCAGAAGTTTTATACCCCGGATTATCAGGTGAAGGAAATATCATCATTTCGAAAAAAAAGGATGTGCTCACAATTCCAAAACAATATCTGATTGATGATACCAAAGTAAAAACTGAAAATGGGATTATAGAAATTGTCACCGGATTACAAAGTATGGATACCGTAGAAGTTGTATCAGGAATCACCAAAGAGACCTGGATTTATAAACCTAAATAATGATCAACTGGAAAGTCATATTGAACATTGCCAAAACACATCTGCTGACTAAAATCAAGCAAACCGCAACCGCTGCTCTTGGAGTGACATTTGGCATTGGAGCATATATTACCCTGGTATGTTTTATGACCGGGCTTAATGGAATGCTCGATGATTTAATTCTTAATCAAACCCCGCATATTCATATCTATAACGAAATAGAACCTTCTGAAAAACAACCGGTCGATCTATATCATGAACTTGAAAACACCCTTAACATAGTACATTCTATTAAACCAAAACAAAGTCAGAAACGTATTCACAATGTGCTTCCAATCATTAATTATTTAAATAAAGACCCTCAGGTTCGCGGCGCAATTCCACAGATAAAAACACAGGCTTTTTATATCGCAGGATCGATTGAAATAGGTGGAAATATTACTGGTGTTGATATTATGAAAGAGGTAGAACTTTTTAACTTCAAAGACTATATTGTAAAAGGCGAACCACAAGATTTAAAAAACAATGAGAATGGAATTTTATTGGGATCAGGAATTGCAGATAAAATGTCTCTTGATATAGGTGACAGAGTACAGATAAGTCCTATTAAAGGGGACGTTTTTCCATTAAAAATAGTCGGTATCTATCAAAGCGGTATAGCAGATATTGATAATATTCAAAGTTTTACTAATATAAAAACTGTACAACGAATCTTAGGTGAGGCCGAAAATTACATTACTGATATTAATGTAAAACTATATGATATTGATAATGCAATTCCTTTATCCAAGAAAATTGAACAACAGTTTAAACTCAAAGCAATTGATATTAATACTGCTAACGCCCAGTTCGAGACAGGAACAACTATTAGAAATCTAATTACATATGCTGTTTCCATCACTTTACTAATTGTAGCAGGATTTGGTATTTATAACATACTCAATATGCTTATTTATGAAAAGATGAACGATATAGCAATCCTAAAAGCAACGGGGTTTTCTGGTAAAGATGTACAAATGATCTTTATGAGTCAAGCCATGATCATTGGAGTAGTTGGAGGAATTTTAGGTTTACTCATCGGTTTTATATTATCCAATATCATTGATCAGGTGCCTTTTCAGACAGAGGCATTACCTACTATAGAAACATACCCAATAAATCATAATCCTTGGTTTTATGTTATAGGAATAACATTTGCGATGATTTCAACTTTTATGGCAGGCTTTTTACCTTCTCGTAAGGCAAAAAAGATTGACCCGGTTAAAATCATAAGAGGCCAATAAAAGTAAATATGAATACAGTTCTCGAAGCTAAAAATATCAACAAATACTTCAGAAAACCAGTGCTTTTCCATGTACTGAAGGACATTAGTTTTAAAATAAAAGAAGGAGAATTCACTTCTATTATGGGAAAATCTGGATGTGGCAAATCAACGCTGCTTTATATCTTATCTACGATGGATACCGATTATGAAGGTGAGTTATATCTGAATCATGAACTTGTTACCGGTCAAGAGAGGGAAAAACTTTCCTTTATTAGGAATAAACATATTGGTTTTGTATTCCAGTTTCATTATTTGTTGTCTGAATTTTCAGTGCTCGAAAATGTAATGCTTCCAGCTAAAAAACTTGGAGAAAAAACTGCTGCAGAGATTGAACATCATGCAATGGAAAAACTTCGTGTTCTTGGTATTGATCATCTAGCAAAAAAAAGAGCTTCCAGAATATCTGGAGGGGAAAAACAAAGGGTTGCCATTGCACGTGCTTTGATTAATGATCCTGCAATCATAATGGGGGATGAGCCCACAGGAAATTTAGATAGTTATAATTCTGATAATGTGTTTAATATTTTTAAACAACTAAGTGATGAACAAGGTTTGTCTCTCCTGGTTGTTACTCACGATATCGATTTTGCCAATAAAACCGATCGCATTATAGAAATGGGCGATGGAAGAATACTTTGATTTACTTAGCATTAAAGCTCAATAAAGGAATTACCGTATTTGCCCCTACCTGTTTTACTAAATCTCGATGAAATAGCCTATTAAAGAAGCCTCGATCTTCACGTTCCAATAAAGCAACAATATCAGTTTCATTAGTATTGACATAATCATTTAATTTTTCATAAACATCATTCGAAAAAACAATATCAAAATCTATATTCTCATAGTCAACTTTTTCCTTTACCATTTCCTTAAACCAGGACATTTGATCTTCTCCATCCGACTCCTTCTTAGATGAAATATGAATTACACGGATTTCTGCTTGATATGCTGCTGCAAGTATTGCCAATTTTTCAATCGCAAAAACATCTTCTTCTTCAAAATCCGTAGCGTATACTATATTTTTTATTTCCTTAGCGCTACTATTGTCGGGAAGAATCAATAATGGACAAGGAACTTTGGTTAACAATTGCTTCGCTATATCTCCAACCAAAACACCTCTATTACTGTGTTTATCCTTCATTCCCATTATAATCATGTCAGCAGATAGTTTTTTGGCCATTTCTAGAATTCCATCAACAATAGATATGCTTTTCAACACTTCAGTTCGTACATTCTTTAGCTTATTTTTATCTCCTAAATGTTTTGTACAGTAAGCATCAATGATAGAACGTTGTTCTTGATAAGCTCTTTTTTGTGTTTGTCTTAAGGAACTTATTATTGTTGTCCCAGAAAATGTAGGAACATCAAATATATGTAAAACGATCAATTCTGCCTGTAGCTTCATACTTAGATCATAAGCATATTGTAAAGAAGATATAGAATGTTCCGAATAATCAGTAGAATAGAGAATAGTTTTCATGATTTCTATGAGTTTCAGGTTGAAAGAATGAAGCTATCATATTATAAACAAACCAGAAATGATATAAATCATTTTTGTTCGATATACTATCATATACATTGCTAATTCCAACACTATCCGAACGGAAGACAATGAAACAAAAACTAATCAAAATGACATTAATTATTATTGGAATAACCATTGTAGTTATCGTTACTATAGTTTTTATAGGAATATCTTCCATTCAAAGAAATGTTAATCAGGAAAAGAATGCTCTGTTTACTTCTAACAATGAGGATAAACTGATTTCAAAAGATGACCTGGATTCATTTCCTGATTTGATGAAAAATTATTTAATCAATGTTAAGGTTATCGGGAAACCAAAATATTGTAATGCAGTTTTTTCTCAAAAAGGCAAAATCAGAACCAATCCAGAAAAAGACTGGTTACCTTTTACTGCCACACAATATATTTCTTCTTATAATCCAGGTTTTATATGGAACGCAAAAGCTTTTCCTATGCTCATCAGAGATAAATATCAAGAAGAAAACGGAGAGGTTAAGATAAGCTTGCTAGGCCTTAAAAAAATAGCTCAACATTCGGGTCCAGAGGTGGATCAAAGCTCATTGGGGAGATATTTTGGTGAGTTGATATGGTTTCCGATAGGTTTTTTGGATTCTGATATTTTCTGGGAGCAATTAGATACTAAAACTGTAAAAGGTGTCATATCTAAAGGAGGCATAAAGCTAGAAGGGCATTTCATCTTTGATGAAAATGGGATGATCGATTCATTCAAAACCAAAAGATATAGAGATACTGTATTAGAAAATTTCATTGGAGAAGTGGGTAAATACAAAGATTATGATGGGGTATTAATTCCAGAAACAATGACCGCTATTTGGGATCTTAAAGATACAAGATTAGAGTACTTTAAAGCTGATATCATCGATTATAACTTAGAACCTACTACACCATGAACACCTGAATGTTATAAATATTTGATTATGATGAATATCATTTCGAGCTCTATGATATCCTTAGAATAATTGTAAATTGTTTTTGTACTTTTAGGCAAATTCTTAGTAATGCCTTCGACTAACCAATGTAAAAACTGCGAAAAATCTTTTGATGAATCCTTCGATTATTGTCCTTATTGTGGGCAAGAAACAACAGATAAACTTACTTTTAGTGTACTGTTTAGTAATACCATAAGCAATTACTTTTCTATAGATGCTCGCTTCTTCAGAAGTTTTATTCCACTAATGACAAAACCTGGAGTTTTGGCTAGGCGTTTTGTTGATGGTAAGCGACTCACATATTTACATCCGGCACAATTCTATCTCTTTATCTCTGTGGTATTTTTTTTTATTTTCTCTTTTAGCATAAGAAAAGCAGATAATAAATTTACACAGGTATTAAAAGAAGGTTTTAAAAAAGGAGTAGTTATAGATTCGTTACAGTTAAAAAAAGATTCTATTGGTTTAGAAAGAGCCAAAAATGCTATTAAAGACAACTCAGTATTAATAGGGGTATCAGATGAGGATATTAAAGCAATTGACTCAGTTATATCTGCCAAGCAAAAGGAGCCTTCTGTATCATTTAGTTTTCAGAGAAATAAGTTAGATTCTCTTATTGCAATTGATGCCCCAGAAGGAGATAAGTTAAAGGCCATGGGATTGGAAGAAGATGCTGGTGCTGTTACTCAAAAATTTTATGCACAAATACTAAAGTTCTATGAAAAACAAGGTGGTGGTATTCTAAAGGTATTATATGACACCATCCCTATTACAATGTTCTTAATGTTACCTCTATTTGGTTTCTTATTAAAGTTATTTTATTGGAAACGTGCTGATTTTGCACATCATATGGTATTTAGTTTTTATTTTTTCACCTTTCTTTTCACATCTTTTTGTATCTTAATTCTGGCAAATATATTAATCGGAATTCCAACATGGTTAGAAGTTCTGGTGTTTTTATCTTTTGTGGTCTATTTGATGATAGCCCTCCGAAATTTTTATAAAAGTAGTTGGTTGGGAGCTTTTTTTAAAGCCAATACTATTTCTTTCATTTATTTAATGTTTATTGTCCCAATTGCATTTTTTGGAGTGGTAATGGTTTCATTTATGCTGTATTAACCAAATCAATTTATCATATTTAATAAGAACCATCAAACAAAAATGATAGTTATATCCAATCACCTAAAATCCAACTTTGTTCTTCAATTGAGGGACTTCCCACCTTATCATTTCTTTTAGAAATTCATCTACCTTTTCTACGATTAACTTCTCTGTTAGAGATTTTGGAGCATAGATCCCTAGCTCGATCAGATTACTTTCTTGGGGCGCATTCTCTATCTCAGGGTATATCATCACAACATAAATATCTCCATTATAAGACTGAGAAAATACTAAAGCTCCTCCAGGTATAAATTGATATGCCGGGATTAAGTTTGTGCAATCAATAAGCTCTGGAGGAAATGAATCAAATGTTATATTTACTGCTTCATTATTATGAATCCAACTTAATTCCTGAACTTTCCAACCTATGTTGTATTGCTCAGTAATAGTTTGTAACGTTTTGACAAGTAAAGGTCTTGTACTCGTTTTCCAAAGCATCCTTTTATCTACTACTGTCTTAATAGAGTTTCTATAGTCAATAACTCGCTCTTCTAGATGTTCTATTTTCATTATACTTCGGTTTAAAATTAATCAACATCTTTATCCTTTTTTATCCTTCTTTTTTTGTTCCTTTTCTAACTTCTTAAAATACCCTCTGAAAAGAAAATTATGCTTTAAAGCTTCCATATTTTGATTAAATCTAGTAGTCCCTTCTTTGATATTATTCATTGTAGAGTCTATATTTTTTACTAAATCCTGATTACTTGTTAAATAGTTTAGTGCTCCTTCACCCTCTGAAACATTTTTCATCATAATATTTAGATTTTGAGTGACCTCTCCTATTTCGTCACTTGATTTTTCCAGATTATTAATAATCGTCTTAACTTTTTGACCTGATAAACTATCATTTAGAAGAACGCCAATAGCACTTTCACTTTTATCAATGGTAGAAATAATATCTCTGAGCTCTACAATTGCTTGAGAAGCTCCTTTACTTGCTTTTCTTAGTTCATAAATGGTTAATTTAAGATCTCTTGCCATTACAGAATCATTAACCAATAATCCAATAGTTCCTTTACCTTCTACAATTTCTGTAGTTATCTTTAGCAAATCTGCAGTTAATAGTGCTGCATTTTCATTCGTAACATTTAATGTGGTTAACATATCATCAGTGCCAATTTTGCTGTAGGATTGAATTGTATCTCCAGAAACTACCGGAGGTTTTCTACTTTCTCTAGGAATAATATTTACAATCATATTACCAACCAATCCATCAGAACCGATAGTTGCCACTGCATCTTTTTTAATATGTCTTACGATATCATCTTTAATAATCATTTCAACAACAATTTTGGAATCATCAATCATTTTAATCTTACTAACTGTTCCTACATTAATACCAGAATACCTAACATTATTTCCTAATTCAAGGCCATTGACATTGGTAAATTGAGTCAGCAGTCTAATATTGCTCCCAAATAAATTCTGCCTGTTTCCAATTGAGTATAGGGCTGCAATTAATATTAGCGTACCTACAACTACAAAAACACCTAATTTTAATTTTTGTGAAGTTGATTTTTTCATAACACTATTTCTTATGTTTCTAATGCTTAAAAAATGCCTTTATTTGTGGATCATCAGCATGTAATAATTCTTGATACGTTCCTTCTGCATAATTGATACCATCTACCAATAGAATAATTCGGTTAGAAATTACTCGAGCACAATCCACATCGTGGGTAATAATCAATGAAGAAGTACCATATTTCTTCTGTATATTTCGCATCAACTGAATAATCTCTTTTGCTGTAATTGGGTCTAATCCTGTGGTAGGTTCGTCATATAAAATGATTTTGGGTTTTAAAATAAGTGCTCTTGCCAATGCTACTCTTCTCTGCATACCTCCAGAAAGCTCAGCAGGCATTAAATCAATTGCGTCAGCCAAACCCACATTTTCTAAAGCCTCCAAAACCAATGTCTCAGTATGTCCGGTCATATTTAATTTATCTTTATGCCTACGCAGCGGAAATTCCAGGTTTTCACGAACCGTCATAGAATCATACAAAGCACTCCCCTGAAATAAAAACCCTATTTCTGTTCTCAACAGATCTAGTTCTGTTTGACCAAGGATAGTAATATCCTGACCTTTGATACGAATACTACCACTATCAGCTTGCATCAAACCCACAAGGCATTTGATCATAACTGATTTACCCGAACCGGACTTACCCATTACCACTAAATTTTCGCCTTCAAATAACTGTAAACTAAACCCATTCAGCACATGATTGTTTCCAAAGCTTTTTCTCAGATCTTTGATCTGTAAAACGGGTTCTATATCTATTTTTGTTTCCATTAGATTTCAAAAAAAATATCAGCCAGAAATACAGCTATAAAGTCAATAATAAATAATAGCATGGATGTATACACTACTGCCGAGTTTGAGGCTTCTCCAACCCCGGCAGTTCCTTTTTTACAATGATACCCCTTATAACATCCTACTAATCCAATGGCAAAACCGAAAAAGAAAGATTTTATGGTTGCCGGAACTATATCACTGTATTCAATAGCATCAAAAACCTGATTAAAATATAATTGATAGGATACTGCTCCCTTTAGGTTTTCTACAATAGCGGAACCAAACAAAGCTATAGCATCTCCAAAAACAATCAATATGGGAAGCATCAAGGTAGTTGCGGTAATACGAGTAATAACCAGATATTTAAAAGGATTAGTCCCGGATACTTCCATAGCATCAATTTGTTCCGTCACTCGCATCGAACCTAATTCTGCTCCAATTCCCGAACCAATTCTACCTGCGCAAATCAATGCAGTAATCACAGGCCCTATTTCTCTAACTATAGAAATACCAACCATTGAAGGCATCCACGATTCTGCACCAAACTCCATTAAAGTTGGTCTAGACTGTAAAGTAAATACCAACCCAAGAATAAACCCTGTCACTCCAACTAATAGTAATGAACGGTTTCCCATATGATAACACTGCCTTAATAATTCACGAAATTCGAAAGGTCTGGAAAATACTTCTTTAAAAAATCGCCCAGCAAAAAATGACAAATCGCCAATCTCTGTAAAAAAAGCTTTTGTTCTTTCTACTATTCGAAGTGATTGAGTCATGAATAACTAATTAAGACATTACCCAAAGATAAAAGTGCCTTAAGGCAATAAAAATGATATAAATCAGGTGAAAACCTTAATAGCCCTGACATTTATCATAGTTTAGTTGTTATTGTACCTGTATTTTGACAAACCTAAAACTAAGATGATGAAGACAACTGTAGCTATTCAGAATTTAAAATGTAGTGGATGTGAAAGTACCATTGCAAAAAAACTTCACGAACTCTCTGGAATTAAGGATATATCTGTCAATACCGTGGATTGTACCGTTTCTTTTCGTTATGAAACTGATGACGGTATAGAAACCGTACAAAAGGAATTGACAAAACTAGGATATCCAATCGAGGGAGATAAAAACAGCTTAGGCCGAAAAGCTAAATCTTATGTAAGTTGCGCTATTGGAAGGCTAAATAAATAATCTTCAAAACAGTTCTTTTATGAAAGAAAAAGTACAAAAGCACACTACTTCCAATCCAATTTATGGCTTAGGGTTTATTGGAGCGGCAATTTATTTTATTAGTCAGGCAACTGGTTTTTGGATAGGTGTTTTAGGTTTTTTAAAAGCTATTGTCTGGCCTGCAATACTTATTTATGAGGTTCTGAAATTTATGGAAGTTTAAAATAAAGAATTTTAATGATTATGGAAATAACAAAAAAAGAAACTCCTAATTATTTTCAACAGTTCCCATCAATAAAAATTAAAGAACAAGTTTGGTTTATAGCAGAAGATGTTATTCGTATTTTGAAGTTAAATGAAGATTTTACAGAAATCCTAGACACTTTAGACAAAGAAGAGCGTTTTTCCAAAAGGTTAACTAGAAATGGGAAACGCCAGTTTGTTGAATTAATTTCAGAAAGCGGTTTGTACGCTTTACTTTTCAAAAGTGACACTGAAAATGCCAAAAAATTTAGGAAATGGGTAACAAATCAAGTGCTACCTCATATTAGAACTCGAGGTTATTATTCTAGTAAACGTTTTGAAATCCCAAATTTTGTCATTCGGTTTAACGATAATTGGGATCGAGTAGACTCCGGCTACTTTTCTGTTCTTAGTGAACTCTTCATACGTTTATATGGCCGTTTTGAACAAAAAGGTTACATTTTACCTAGTAAAGCTTTAGATGGAAAAGAAATGAGGCCGGATATTAGTGCTTCTTTTCATTTTGAAAAGTATTTAGAAGAAAGATACCCACAATATAATAAAGAATATAAAACCTATCCTCATAGATTACCTGATGGTAGAATAATTGAAGTGAAACAATATCATAATCATTTATTACCTGTTTTTATTGAATTCATTGACAAGCAATGGCTTCAGAAATATGCTAAAGAATATTTTGAAAAAAGAGACCCTAATGCTTTGCAATATTTACCCAAATTAATAAGTCCCACTTTATAAATTAACAATTACACTTACCACTCCAATTCCTACAATTAAAAAAAGAACAAATTTTCTAAACTGCTCTTGAGAAACGTGATCTAGAATCTTTTTTCCAATCCAGGTCCCAATAATTCCAACAACTATCAAAATAGGAATAAGATACAAATCATGTTTATGTATATAACCATTGTAATAATATACAAAAGTACGGCTAAAATCTACCCCAAAATCAATCACCGCTGATGTAGCAATAAAGGTGTCTTTCTTCATTTTGAAAGCCGACATAGTAATACCTCTTATAGCTCCTCCAGTACCAAGCAATCCTGCACTTAAACCAGATAATGACCCTCCTAAAAATGCGTTTTTGGTATTCGACTTCACCTTTAGGTTTTTAAAAATCAAAAATATTAGTCCTAGACCTATTAAAAAAAAACCTAAAAAATAAGTGAGAATTTTTGGATTAAAATATTTACTTAAATAGGCGCCTATAGATACAAAAAGTATTGCTGGAATCCCCAATGTTAATACTAGTCTTTTGTCCAATCCCTTCCTAAAAAAAGCAATTTTAGTAAGATTGCTGGATAAATGGAACAAAGCTGTAACTCCTAAAACGGACTGAAAATCCATAAAAAAATTAGCAATCGGAACAAAATATACTGAAGAGCCAAATCCTCCTACTGTCCCCAATATTTCTGAAAGGATAGCAAGTATGATAAAAATAGGGAGATATTTAGATAGCATTAGAGTTAGGATAAATCTTAACTAAAGGTAGCCTTAATCAATATCAATTTTTATGACAAATATCAACCTTGTTTTTGATGATCAATAGTTTAAATATAAAATAACATATAGTTCTGTATATTTACTAAAAACTTCATCTATGTCATCTCAATCCCGTCTGGATCGTGCTTATAAAAATGCCAAAGTAATTCCGTTTGATGATGATTCTAAGTTTGTATTATTCAGCGATTGTCATCGTGGAGATAACAGCTTTGCTGATGACTTTGCGAACAATAGAAACATTTATTTTCATGCGTTAAAACATTATTATAAAGAAGGATTTACCTATTGTGAGCTTGGAGACGGAGATGAATTATGGGAGAATCTTAAGTTCGACATGATCTTTCGAGCACATAAAAATGTGTATGAACTACTTCAGAAATTTTATAATGAAAATCGGTTAGAAATGATTTGGGGAAATCACGATATGGTATATCGAGATCCAAAATATGTAAAAAAACATCTTAGCTCCTATTTTGATCAAAAAACTGATACTGAAGTTCCTCTTTTTCCAAATATAGAGTATCAGGAAGCCATTATATTAAAACATCAGAATAGTGAGCAGGAGATTTTTCTGCTCCACGGACATCAAGCTGATTTTATGAATTACGTAGGATGGAGGATTAACAGATTCCTGGTTCGCGTACTATGGAAGCCTCTACAAGTAGTTGGTATTGCAGATCCCACTAGTCCCGCAAAAAATTATAAGGAAACGATTAGAGTAGAGCGCAGAATTAAAAAATGGATTGCTAATCATAAAAATAAGCTTACTATTATTGGTCATACACATAGGCCCAGATTTCCTGAAGCGGGAGAATTAGCATTGTTTAATGATGGAAGCTGTGTACACCCAAGATCCATTACTGGAATGGAAATCCAAAATGGTAAGATCACTTTAATCAAATGGCAAATTTCGACTACAGAAGATGGAATATTAAAGATTATTAGAATTCCATTGGAAGGTCCTCAGAGACTTACTGATTTTATTACGGAATAGATTATCCCCAGATGGAAGACATCCAAAACATAATTGATAATATCCCGATAAGACATAATTTTGTTTCTTATTTTATAAGCCTGGGTATTTTTATTGGAGTATTGTTAAGCTTAGTTATTTTATTTCGGGCTTCAAAGAAAAGTAATGCTTTTAGAATATTTGGTTGGTCATTATTAATACAATCTATTATTGCATTAGATGTTTTCCTATGCTATACCGGGTTAATGAAGTATATTCCGCACCTAAATGATTCAACAGAGCCTCTAGTATTACTTCTTGCCCCCTCAATATATTTATTTGTTTATACTCTTCTAGAGCGAAAATCGATTACATTGAGAAAACACTGGATTCATATTTTACCATCTGTGTTGTATTTCTTTTCTCAAATAAAATATTATGCTCAACCTACATCTGTTAAGATTAATGCGTACTTAGGAGCTTATTTTCCAGAAATGAAAAGGATTCAGGTCTCTGAAAATTTAGATTATAGTTATCTTTTAATCAAAGACGAGTTCAGATGGCTCATCTTATGTAGTTTTATTATCTATATCATACTATCCATAGAGCTTATCGTAAAAATCATTTATAAAAACAATACAACTAATTCTGAAAACACAAAAGTCAGTAAATACGATTTTTCCAAAAACACCATAATGGGCTTATTAGGTGCTTTCATTCTTATTTTTTTAGTATTCCTGAATTTTGAGGATGATGCAGGTGACCATTACATATTTATATTTCATACTACTATCGTTTTAATTACCAGTTTTGCATTGTTATCAGAATCTCGATTTTTTGAGAACTCCTGGATAGCTGATAAATATGAAACCTCAGGACTCTCTTCTAATGGAATATCTATCGATATGATTAAAGCTTATGTAGAAAAAGAACAATTCTATATGTCCAAATCAGCTTCGTTAAAAAATTTAGCTGAAGCCTTGAATTCGAGTTCGAATTACATTTCACAAGTCATTAATACAAATACTCAACTAAATTTTAACGATTTTATTAATCAATATCGAATTGATGCGTCTAAACAACGCTTAACAGATCCTAATTATAGTCACCTAACTATTGAAGCTATTGGGAATTCTGTTGGATTTAAATCAAAATCAGCATTTTATAATGCTTTCAAAAAACATGTAGCAATGTCTCCAAAAGCATTTGTTACACTTCAAAAACTACCTGAATAATTGTAGAAAGTGTCCAAAATTATAATTCAGGACGTAAAAGGCCAGATTGTATATCCAATTAGAAGAGAATTATTTCACTTTTGATGAAACATTTTTTTCAAAAGTTATGGTCAAAAAGATTCGTCGTTACGATTTAGATTGGTTGCGTGTTATAGTATTTGGATTACTTATTTTCTATCATGTAGGAATGTTTTTTGTTCCCTGGGGATGGCATATTAAGAACAATGTAGTTTATGATTGGATTCGTTGGCCAATGCTTTTTTTAAATCAATGGCGTCTGCCAATTCTTTTTGTCATCTCGGGTATGGGAACTTTTTATGCATTATCCTATCGAAATATTTGGCAGTTTAATCAGGAACGAATCAAACGATTATTGATTCCTCTATTATTTGGTATGTTATTTATTGTTCCGCCACAGATTTATTTTGAGAGATTAACCAATAATCAATTCTTAGGATCTTATTTCTCTTATATAAAAACTGAAGCCTTTATTGGGGTATATCCCGAAGGAAACATTAGCTGGCACCATCTTTGGTTTTTACCTTACTTGTTGATATTTTCTATTATTCTTTCTCCATTCTTCATAAAAATTAAAAGAAGCGCTCCAAAATTTACTAGTTGGATACAGCGACAGATTCAAAAACCCAATGGATTATATCTTTTTATTATACCTCTATATCTTATAGAATCTTTGATAGAACCCTTCTTTGATATTACACACGCCCTAATTGATGATTGGTTTAATTTTATAAATTCTTTGACGTTCTTTTTCTTTGGTTTTGTCCTAATAGCCGCTGGAAAAGAATTCTGGAAAAGCCTCGATCGTATAAAATCTAAAGCTTTGGTTATCGGAGTTATTGCTTTTTCTATTCAGCTTTTTATCTGGATACAAGGTAAAGATAGCTATCTCATACATTTTTCTGAGGCATTGATTAAGGTAACTAATCTCTGGTCATGGATTTTGGTCATTTTTGGATACGGAGCAAAGTTTCTAAACACAAAAAATGAGGTGCTGGTCTATTGCAATAGAGCAGTCTATCCGTTTTATATTTTACATCAAACGATTACCATAGTAATCGGATATTACCTCATGAATCTTGATTGGGGATTACTTCCTAAATTTATTGTATTGGTTATTGGTACCTTTGGAGGAAGTTGGATGATTTATCACTGGATTATTCTAAAAATTCCTGTTTTACACCCTTTCTTTGGTTTAAAAAAATCATATACTCAAGAAGATGGTTCTTCTTGAGTATATGGTTATGAGTGATCTAAAATCTTATTCTATATTTAATACCTCTTCAATCTGAGGAGCATATTTTTTAATAGTCATTTCTACACCTGACTTCAATGTCATTTGATTCACGCTACATCCTACACAAGCACCTTCTAGCTGAACCTTGACTCTTTTATCATCTTCTATAGCAACTAAAGAAATATTTCCTCCATCACTCTCCAAGAAAGGTCTAATTTCATCCAATGCTTTCTCTACATTAATTTTTAATTCTTCAGAAGTCATTTTCTATTTGTTTACAGCAGAACATCCTGCCATTGTTGTAATTTTTATTGCCTCGGTAGGTGGTAAATTGTCATTTCTATTTACCACTTCCTGAACCACATTTTTGGTTAATTCCTCAAATGCTTTTTCTATAGGAGTTGCCGTTTGCAAAGCCGCCGGTCGACCAACATCTCCTGCTTCTCGAATACTTTGTACCAAAGGTATTTCTCCTAAAAATGGAACATCTATATCTTCTGCAAGGTGTTTAGCTCCTTCTTTACCAAAGATATAATATTTATTGTTAGGAAGCTCCTCTGGAGTAAAATAAGCCATATTCTCTACAATTCCTAAAACAGGAACATTGATGCTATCTTGCTGAAACATCGCAACTCCTTTTCTAGCATCTGCTAATGCCACGTTTTGTGGTGTACTTACCACGACAGCTCCGGTTATTGGTAACGATTGCATAATCGACAAATGAATATCACCGGTACCTGGTGGTAAATCCAATAGTAAGAAATCTAATTCTCCCCAAGCAGCGTCAAATATCATTTGATTGAGTGCTTTTGCCGCCATAGGTCCTCTCCAAACTACTGCTTGATTAGGTTGTGTAAAAAATCCTATAGATAAAATCTTAACTCCATAGTTTTCTATAGGTTTCATTTTAGACTTGTCACCAACCTTAACAGAAAGTGGTCTTTCTCTTTCTACATCAAACATAATAGGAGCAGAAGGCCCATAAATATCAGCATCCAGCAAACCAACTTTAAAACCCATTTTGGCCAATGTAACTGCTAAATTAGAGGTGACAGTAGATTTACCTACACCTCCCTTACCAGAAGCAACCGCAATAATATTGGTAATCCCAGGAATTGGTTTTCCCTTGATTTCATTTTTTTGAGGTTGTGCTACTGTTGGTGCCTCAACTTTTATATTTACAGTTATTTTAGCTTTTTCATATACTTTTTCGTGGATTACTTTCATAACATCCACTTCTGCTCTTTTGCGTATATGTAATGCTGGTGTTGACAATACTAAATCTACCACTACTTCATCTCCAAAGGTGATTACATTTTTCACTGCTCCGCTTTCTACCATATTTTGTCCTTCTCCTGCAACGGTAACACTTTCTAATGCTTTTAGTATGTCTGACTTCTCTAATTTCATGTGTACAATTTCTTTTTCTGAAAAACCAACCAATTTAGATTGATTCTAATTGCAAAGATAGGTCGAAAAGTTAAGATTATAAAGCCCCTAAATTGAAATGATTTATGGTTGTATTACTATTCGTAATAGGTCATTTTATTAAAACGGTATGATTTATGTGGATTAGCAATGCTAAATTTTATAATCAATCACACTTCATGAAACGAACAACTTTTATTTTATCTCTCTTCCTTATTATATCATATCAGGGCTTTAGTCAAGGTAAACTACAAAAGGCTGAGAAAAGCCTAAGTAAAAGCAGTAGTCATAATAGTAGAAATAACTCAAGGTCAGAATCTAGGAACTCCGGTTATTCCTCTGATAATGATAATTATCTATTAACTGAACTAGCAGTAGTTTTTGGAGAAATAATACTATATGCCACTTATTATGGTTTGATAGAAACTCCTGCAGAATATGATAGACGTGCAAGCAATGCTTTTATTACCAAACATCCATATCACAGTTCTAAAAAAGGAAATTATTCTTACGAATGGGGTGATGACACTGAAATATTCAGAACTACATTAACCAATCGGGTTATCATAGAAAACAATCAATTGTATGGAAATCATCTTAATGCTGATTTTCGCTTTTTAAAAAGAGTTGGGGTAGAGGCAGATTATCTACAATTATGGGAAGATAAGACCTTTTTTGGAGCTAATTCTTTAGCTTTATTCACTGTACTTGCTAAATATCATCGTATACGTACAGAAAGATTTAATGCGTACTGGGGATTAGGTGCTACCTATGTTGCTGGTGAAGTAGAAGAGTTCGGTTTTACATATGGAATCGGAGCTGAACTTTTCTTTGCAAAACCCTTGAGTCTAGAAGCCAATTTTAATCAAGCTTTTATTAATTCGAGCTCAGTAGATAAAGTTAATGTATTATTAAATTATCATATGGATCGTTTTAAAGTATCCGGAGGATATGAGCATCTTAAAATAGGTAGTGTGGATTTTTCTACTTTTTCTGCTGGTATAGGAATATCTCTTTAAACAATTTAACTACTAATATTTGTAAATTTTTCAAAAATTAGGAAATATTTACATATCTGGACCTTATAACTCCTTCATTGGATCCCAAAAAAGTGTATCCAGATTTTGTATTTGATTATCCAACACTTCTATTCCTTCACTTTCCAGCAATTGTTGCATTAAATTGGTGCCCTGAAAATGGTGTTTTCCTGTCAAGATTCCTTTTCTGTTTACTACACGGTGTGCAGGTACGTCCTCTCTGCCACCACAAGCATTCATTGCCCAACCTACCATGCGAGCACTACGAGCTGCCCCAAGATATTTAGCAATTGCTCCATAAGATGTTACTCTCCCGTGTGGAATAAGCTTTGCAACCTCATAGACTCTTTCAAAAAAGCTTGTGCCAGACTCTGATCGGGTATTGTCGTTTTCTTTCATTCCCAGGTATAAATAATTCTTGCTAGGGTGATGAGTACCAAAATCAACATCAATATTCCCATGAAGTAGTTAGAATATTTGGTAATCGATGCTGTTTTCTTTTCAATTTTCAGAAATGAAAAAACATAAAAATAAAGGGTTACAAAAGTACCTGATCCGGCAGCAATACTAAATATAATGATTCTGGTAATGTCATATTCCATTTTACCACTTACACTCAGTCCTGCAGCTATCGCACAGAAATAAGGTATTGGCAACACATTAATAACAGACATCATCATACCTTTAAAAAAGCTCCGTGTATCCGTATTTCTATATACTCTGATTTTAGTTCTTCTTTGTTTGGCTTTTACAAAAAAATAAATTGCCATCAATAAAAAGATTACGGCTCCGGTGCGAAGAAGAATATTTTTTACGAAAGGATTAAAAAATATATATTTTGCCAATAGAATGGCAATAAATGCCTGAGCAAAAACTACTATCGAAGCACCAATTGCTACTAAAATTCCATTTTTTTTACCTCTTTCCAGACAAGTTCTGGCCACGGTCATATTAACCAATCCGGGAGGGATTACGCCTATTAACGAAGCAAAAAAAGTGACTAAAAATAGTTTAGCAGTTTCCAAATCGACTATCAATTAGGTAATTTTAAACTGGATGTAAGTTATGGGTTTATTTTCTTCCAGATATTGTTTTTCATAAAAAGTTTGAATGGCAGTTACCACTTCCGGAGAACCTTCTTGGTGATATACATTATGATTGGCATAAAGTACCTCATGGCCTTCTCCATGCAATAGTCCTAATGTATATCCATGCATAAATTCACTATCCGTCTTAAGATGCATAAGTCCGTCAGGTTTTAAGATCTTTTTATAACGTTGCAAGAATTCATGATTAGTCATTCTATGTTTTGTACGCTTATACTTGATCTGCGGATCCGGAAAAGTAATCCATATTTCATCTACCTCATTTTCATCAAAAATATGATCCACCAACTCTATTTGTGTACGAATAAAACCTACGTTAGTCATGTTATTCTCAATAGCGGTTTTTGCACCGCGCCAGAAACGTGCTCCTTTGATATCAATACCAATAAAATTTTTATTAGGATACTTCTCTGCCAACCCTACCGTATATTCACCTTTACCACATCCTAACTCTAATACAATTGGGTTTTGGTTTTTGAAGAATTTCTCATTCCATTTTCCTTTATATCCCAAAGAGTTATTCAATACCTCATCTCTTGTAGGTTCCACTACGTTATGAAAGGTTTTGTTTTCGTTAAATCGCTTTAGTTTATTCTTACTTCCCACAGGTTTTTATTCTTCTATATTTACTTGACTGTAAAATTCATTTTTTGTTACGTCTACTCGTTAATTTCAACAAGTACTTTTTAATGTGTTCTACTTTTGAAATAATTGCAAAATTAAGGAAATATCTGCTTAACAAAATCCTATTGATTTCAGAAATAATGATGATTGAATCTAAGATCTCTTCAAAATTAAATCATATATATTAAATCTTATCTAGGATTAAACAGTTTTAGTACCATCACCTGCTACAGGAAACTCTTTCACTTTTTCCAAAGTAAATGAAAACTCACTCCCAATTCGATAGTCACTTTCTACATAAATACGTTCGTGATGTGCTTCAATAATATGTTTTACAATGGCTAACCCAAGACCTGAACCTCCTTCTTTGCGCGAGCCACTCTTATCAACCCGATAAAAGCGTTCAAACAACCTAGGAATATGTGCTTGTGCAATACCCTCTCCATTATCTGTAACCCTTACAATAACTTTATTGTGAATTAAATTCTCTATACTTACCTCTGTAGTACCATCCTCTTTTCCATACTTAATAGAATTAACGATAAGATTAGAAAGCACTTGCTGTATCCTTTCTTTGTCTGCATTTACTATTATAGGATCTTGATAATTCATATCAAAAGTCAAGGCAATATTCTTTTTTGACGCTTTCATTTCAAACAGATCGAAAACACTTTGCACCAGTTCTATAATATCAAAATTAGTATAGTTAAGATTGAGATCACCAACTTCGAGCTTAGTAATCATATCCAGATCATTAACAATATAGATAAGGCGTTCCACTCCTTTGTTAGCACGATTCAGATATTTATCCAAAATTGCTGGATCTTTCATAGCTCCATCAAGGAGTGTAAGTATATATCCCTGGACTGTAAACAGAGGAGTTTTTAATTCATGAGAAACATTACCCATAAATTCTTTTCGATATGCTTCTCTGATCTTTAAAGTTTCGATTTCTGTTTTTCTCTGCTTTGCAAACTTTTCAACTTCTTTGATCAACGTTCTCATATCTGTAGTAACAGGGGTTTCTTCTATTGTATCTACATCTAACATTTCGATATCATCATAGATTTTTCGTACTCTGCGATAAATAAATTTCTCTACCCTGTATTGAATGATAATAAAACAAACTACATAACATGCCAGAGTAAATCCTATTACATATAGAGTATTAAACTGAGATTCTATGTATAAAAAAACGCTCAGTGCGAGCGTTAATACTATGGTAATGTATAAGGATGAAAGGTATGCAAACCTATACGACCTTTTAAAATTTTCTGCCATTATATAACAAACTTGTAACCTACTCCCTTTATGGTCTTAAAACTATTGTCACCAATTTTTTCTCTTAACTTTCTGATATGAACGTCTATAGTTCGCCCCCCTACAATAACCTCATTCCCCCATACCTTATCAAGGATATCTTCTCGCTTAAAAACCTTTCCTGGTTTAGAGGCTAATAAAGATAATAATTCAAACTCTTTTCTAGGTAAAACGATCTCTTTTTTATCCTTGACAATCTTATACTCATCTCGATTGATCACTAAAGAACCAATCTTTACAACATTATCTGATGTATCTTCTTCTTTAAGTCTTCGAAGCAAAGCTTTTACTTTGCTGACCAAAACTTTGGGACGAATTGGTTTTGTAATATAATCATCTGCTCCTGCATCAAAACCAGCCACTTGCGAATAGTCCTCACCTCTTGCCGTTAAAAATGTAATAATTGTATGTTGTAAATCAGGTACTTTACGGATTTGCTCACAAGCTTCTATACCATCCATTTCTGGCATCATTACATCAAGAATGATCAAATGTGGTTTTTTCTTTTTTGCAATTTTAACTGCCTCAACACCGTTTTCTGCAGTTAAAACACTATACCCTTCCGCAGTAAGATTATATCCAACGATTTCCAAAATATCCGGCTCATCATCTACCAGTAGGATTGTAATATCTTTTTTATTCATACTATTTTAGAATTACATAATAGTAAGGTAAATATAACACATAATATGAAGTATCCATATGATTACAAACTTGGTAACAATAAACTAACATAAAAACACCCTAACGGTAACATTCTCTTAACCTTCTAAAAATCAAAAAAGGCTGAATACAAAATATCCAGCCTTAAGTTTCTTATCTAAAAGATCTAATTATTGATGATCTCTATAGGTAGTTAACAAATTCATTGTTGCTGTTATCAAATCTTTTGTTTCTAATAACAAACCAAAATATAAGGTAGTATTTTTAGGACTACTTTCTTCTGTTCTGGTTCTAGCTACCTGCTTATCAATTTTCTCGTTTACTTTATTGAACAACTCTTGCTTTTCGTTAAGGATAACATCTATATGATCAAAATCTCTATCATTAAAAGCTTTCTTAATTTGTCCGAACAAATTATTTAATTGTTCTTCAATTTCTTTAAGATCTTTGATCTGATTAAATCGAAGTTTTTTATGGTTATTGTTTACGTGTTTATGACTTGCCTTAGAAATATATTCTATCGACTGAGACATATCCTGTAGATACCCTAAGATATTAATATAGAAATTACTTGCTCCCACGCTGGATTCATCAAGGTTTTTGATGAAATAAAAGATATTATCTCTTAAGTCTTCAACTTCTGAATCTAATTTAGCAATTCCTTTCTTATTTTTCTTTAAGGCAGGTAAGTCGTATTTTATAAGACTATCAATAGTACTTCCATAAATCTTATTCCCTCTACTTACAAAAGACTTGATATTATCTGCACTTTCTTCGATTACTCCTTGAACAGAGCTACTCTCAGAACTCTTAAGGCTATCTTCTGCTTTATCTGCTTTTACCTTTCTTCTATAGCTTATTGTATTTCTAGCCAAAAGTAATATCGCTACTAGTAACAATACCGCTATCATTGCAGGACCACCAAGATTGATTAAAAATGCTACCGTTCCTGCCGCAATAAATGCACTGATCGCGGTCATAAACCATCCACCGATCACATTTAGAACTCCCGCTACACGATATACTGCACTTTCTGTTCCCCAGGCTCTATCCGCTAATGAGGTACCCATAGCTACCATAAAAGTTACATAAGTTGTAGAAAGTGGTAATCCCATAGAAGTAGCTACAGAAATTAGAATTCCAGCAACAACAAGGTTTACCGCAGCTCTTACCATATCAAATGCGGGCATTTCATAGGTCTTATCTTTTGGTAATTCTATTACTGGTTTCGTAAACCGTTTTTCTATGAATTCCATCGCTGGTTTTGGAGTGATAGCAGCCAATCCTTGTGATGCTAAAACGGTTCCTCTTACAACACCTCTCGATAAGAAGTTTGGTTTAAAACGTTCTTTAGCCTCACCTTCCCTAGAAAGATTAATCTCAGTATCTGCTACGTATCTCGCCTTTTTAGACAACCATAATGTAAGTACCATAATGGCTCCTGCTGCGAATAATAATAACACTGGTGTTTCACTCTTTTTAGCTAAACCATCCATCGCAAATTCTGCTGCAGGTGCACCAGAAGATATCCAAGCTTCATAAGATTGCCAACCTGCAATCGGTACTCCAATAAAGTTTACCAAATCATTACCAGAAAAGGCCAAGGCCAATCCAAAAGTTCCTACGATAATAATAAGCTTATAAATATTTACTTTAAAGAATTTGATCAGTACAAATGAAAGAGCTGACCAGAATACAAAACCAGTTGCTACAATTGGTAACACATAGGTTTCTAAAAACCCTCTTAGCGTCATCTTAATAGTACCCGCTTCTCCATCTATCTTAAAAAGATCTTTTTGATCCTTTGCCAATTCTTTTACTGTTTCATATGACGCGCCGAAATGGTTATTTGCCCAATCTAATAACCCTTCTGGACCTCCACTATACATTACATCAACGATTGCTTTGGCATATGCAGTACCCTTTATCCCTTTCATAAAAATGAAATACAACAGTGCTGTTAAAGCAATACCTCCAAATAAAGCTCCAACCCACTTCGCTTTCTTTTCAAAATTATAAGATAACAATAGACGGGTAATGAATTGTACAATGGCTCCTACCGAAAAAGCAATGACCACAGAGAGTAGAATACCGCTGATAATCTTTTTTGCAGTCTTAGTATTGATATAGTTCTCTAAATCAGCAAATGTTTGTCCCTGATCCGCACCAATTTTAATTAATGCAACACACACTGCGGCTCCTAATAAGTTAAATACAATAGATACTGTTGTAGAAGTAGGCATCCCGAGCGTATTAAAGAAGTCGAGAAGCAATATATCTGTAATCATCACGGCCATAAAAATGATCATGATTTCATCAAAATAAAATTCACCGGGATTGAATATCCCTTTTCGAGCTACTTCCATCAATCCACTAGAGAAAATCGCTCCAGCAGCAATACCGATACTGGCAACAATCATAATCGTTCTAAAAGACACAGCTTTAGAACCAATAGCAGAATTTAAGAAGTTAACCGCATCGTTACTAACTCCTACCACAAGATCTGCAATTGCTAAAACAGCAAGTGCAACTACCATTAATAAATAAATAGTATTCGTATCCATTATTTTTTTGTTTTAAAGTGCAAATATTAAAATCAAATCTCAGTTCAATGTTACCAAACTGTTATGTATCGGTCTATTAATTAGAAATGTATATCAAATTGTAACCTATACATCAATCCACTAGCGTCTCCAGCTTGCGTGGTATAACTTATATCTGACTGGACTTTTAGGTTATGTCCTGCCACATATCTTGAAACTCCTAACGTATATTGTTCTTCTAAACTTTTACCAACAATAGCATCAAAATTAAGATTAGTATATCGTCCGGCAACTTCCCAATTATTCTTAAATAGGTATCCTGCCTGAAGGTTTAATGCATTTCCTACCTGGACAATATCTCCTGTAGGTGTTCCATCTTCTTCTACAGCAATAGCGTCATCTGCATCTCTACGAGCAAATTCTCCCATAAAAGAAAAACCTTTATATTTAAATACTGCATCCACAAATATGGTAGAGATATTCGTTTCGTAAAAACCATTACTTGTTGTCATATATGATCCCTGGTTACTTCTGTCTTTAACGGCATCAGCATTAAAATCATAGGTTGCTGCAAGCATTAACTTAGGAGTTTGTTCTCTTTTAAGGTCTCCCCCTTTATAATCACCCTTGCTTTTAAACTTTCCGAAAGGTAACAATTCTACTCTACCTGTATATTGGTGACCTCCTAAATTTCCAGAAGTTATATTTCTTCCTTCACCTTGTGATAAAGCAACTATTTCTCTTACCAAAAATTTATCCGAAAGCTTAAAGTGATGTCTTAATTGAAGTCCAATATCACGATCAATATTAAATCTACTGTTTAATCTCGAACGATCTACCAATTGTAAATTTGCTGAAGAAACAACACGCTCTACGTTACCTGGCAACTTGGTTTGTCCTGCCCAAAGCGTAAAGTTTTTATAGAAATTCCATTTGATAACAGCATCAAGAATATATCTTGGAGCGTTGCTCGTAAATTCTGAAGCTCCTGATATATCTCTATTAGTTAAACCAAGTTCAATTTTATACTTAATTTTTGGGCTATACGCAAAACCATCAAACTTTAAACGTGCTCTTCTTACTAAAAATGAAGTTTCGGGTCTACTATAGTCTCCATCATTAATACCCCATTCTGATGTGCCAAGTAACTGGAATCTTGTGGCAAATTTCATGCTCCAGGAGCTGTCTTTGGCAACCATATTAAGGATTCCTTTTCCGAATTTGGTCTCCGTAGTTTCTTGTGCATGTGTAAAACAAAGCGTAAAAAGGATTAACGCTGTGAGGGTAATCTTTAATTTCATATCCGTACTAATTTTTGTCGCTGCAAAGAACCAATACGAATGTTAAGTTAATGTTAAGTTAATGTTTTTTAATGATTATTTTAAAATGGTCTTTTTTTTGACTATTTATGCGTAAGCAAAAAAGGCTGACCAAATTTGGTCAGCCCAGTATTTCAAAAATCTAAGTCGACAAAAACTAATACGATTTTTTGAAATTACTTTATGTCTATACGACTCGTCAAAAATATTTTTTTTGGCGAGTTTTTATGTTATCAAAACTTTAAGCAATCGTTAAAAATGTTTTTACATTAAGTTAAACAGATATCCCAAAACTGCTCCTCCTAGCACAATCCACATCACATTTACTTTTTTTACCACAAAAATCATAATACAACTGATGAGTGCAATAAGTCCAGCTCTCCAATCAGTTAACGTATCCACACTCATGGCGTATAATACCGAAAGCATTATGGCAACTGCTGCAATATTAACTGAATCCAGAAAAAAGCTCAATACTTTGGATTTTCTCATTTTGGGAATTAACGGATTCAGAAGTAATACAAAAAGAAAAGAAGGAAGAAAAATTCCAATAGTGGCAGCAATAGCTCCCCAAAAGCCTCCTAATTGATACCCAATAAAAGTAGAAGTAGATAAAACAGGCCCTGGTGTAAATTGCCCGACAGCAATAGCATCTATCAATTCTGATCTTGTCAACCATCCTTTAGTTACCAATTCTGCATCCAAATAGGCAAATAAGACGTAACCACTACCATATAATATAGCACCAACTTTTAGAAACGTCCAAAAGATCTTTAGCGAAGAAAGTTTTATAAGGGTAACCGTTGAAACTTTGAAAATAAAAAAAGGAGCAATGGATTTAGAAGTAGAAATAAGCCTGGATTTAGAATAAAAATATAGTGTTCCTAAAATACCTGCGCCTAACAATGCTACCACCTCATTGATTCCTAAAATACTGATGATCAGAACCACTCCTCCTACGACTCCAATTTCCCAACTCTTTAGAGCTTTCTTACCTAACTTCAGGATAGCAGACGCTATTATGGACAATACCGCAGGTTTAATTCCGAAAATAAAGGGAGCAACCTCTGGTAATTGTCCATACGTTGTGTAAAACCAAGCTAAAATTCCAGTAATAACCACTGCCGGAAAAATAAAACACGTCCCGGCTACAAATAATCCTGCAATTCCAGCACGCTCATAACCACAGTGCATAGTCATTTCTGTAGAATTAGGACCCGGAATAAGGTTTGTAGCTCCAATAAGATCCAGAAAATACTGCCGGTCCATCCATTTTCTTTTATGAACCACCTCTTCTTCCATCATAGCGATATGGGCTGCCGGGCCTCCAAAGGCAAAACAACCTAACCTAAAGAAAACAGTAGCCACCTCAATAAGTTTCTTCTTACTATTCATTTAGAAAATAATACTATTTCACGATTATACGAATTAACAAGTAATCAAAAATATAAATATAATAGCAACTTATTAGCAGCACGAAAATGATCAGACACATAAATCCTTCATCAAAAATCAATAATTTCATAAATGCTTAAAAAACTAAAAATCAAATATTTACAATATCAATGTTAATTTAATGTTACGCAAATGTTGCTTAAACGTAAAATAAATAGTACTTTTATCTTATAAGTCGACATCCTCAAAAACATTAAATATTTAAAGAACATGAAAAAGATACTATTAACCATAGCCATTGTATTTTCTGCAACTATGATGGCGCAGGATGTAAAGCCTACTTTTGAAAAACAAGGAAACTTAATAAAAGGAACTTTCTTTTATGATAATGGAGACATTCGTCAGGAAGGTTTCTATAATAAAGAAGGAAAATTGCACGGTGTGTGGAAGTCCTATGATGTAGATGGTAAAAAGATCGCTATGGGACAATATGCAAACGGAGTTAAAACCGGGAAATGGTTTTTCTGGAATGCCGACAAATTATCAGAAGTTAATTATGCAGACAATGCAATTGCTTCTGTTACTACCTGGTCTAATAAAGATAACGTGGTTTTAAATTACAAAAATTAAACTCACCAAATAATATTCTGTCAAAAACGCTTCGAGAATTCGAAGCGTTTTTTGTTTGAAAAATATCTCAACATACGTGTAATTCGAGATCTAAATCTATTTATTCTATAACATTTATTTTATATAAAAATGAGTGAAAACATTTTCTTAACATAGAAATAAACACAGTAAAAACCATTTTATTTACTCAATTTCAATTACTTACCCTTCTTATTCGTTTTATATTTTCAACTTAAGAAGCTTGTTGTTGTTCAATTCTGATAACAATTTTCTAACCTTAAAATGATTCTTATTTAATTTTTGAATAACACACATTTAACACTTACTCTTGTTCTTTGCCCTGAATTTTAAAACATGTAATGAGAAAAATTGTAATGCTACTTGCCATATTCTTTATGGGGATTGGATATGGACAAGAAACCGGATCAGTAACCGGAACATTGCTTGATAAAGAAGCAGGGGATCAACCTTTACCTTTTGCTAATGTCTTAGTTAAAGGAACTACCAAAGGAACAACAACTGATTTTGATGGATTATACACCATTAACAACCTAGAACCAGGAACATATACCTTAGAATTTAGTTTCGTAGGGTACGAAACCTTAGACAAAGAGGTTATTATCAAATCTGGTGAAACAATTACAGTTAATGCATCCATTGGAGCCAGTGCTGCCGCATTAGACGAGGTAATTATCAAAACCACTACCAAGAAAGAATCTGAAGCTGCTATTTTATTAGAACAAAAGAATGCCGTAACGATTCAACAAAAAATTGGCGCACAGGAGCTTTCTAAAAAAGGAGTTGGTGATGTTGCTACGGGTTTAACCAAAGCTACCGGAATCTCTAAACAAAGCGACAAACTGTATGTGCGTGGTTTAGGGGATCGTTATAACAATGCATATTTAAATGGATTACCTATACCTTCTTTAAATCCTAAGTTAAAACTTATCGATTTAGGAATATTCCCAACAGATATCGTAGAGAACTTAGGGATTTACAAGACATATTCTCCTAACATCTATGGAGATTTTGCCGGAGCAAGTGTAAATATTGACACTAAGGACCGTCCTGGCAAAGGGTTTTTAGAAGTTGACTTTAAATCTGGAGTAAATACCAATGCAGTAAGTAATGATTTCTTCTTACTAAATGGAGGTAAGTATGACAAATGGGGATTGGATGATGGTTCTCGAAGAGTGCCTATATTTTTAGATATCCCTAACTATAATTACAATAGTACGGAAATTGACTATTATCCTTTTGATACTTCTTTTAACCCAAAGAAAAGATTTAATGCTCCAGATGGAGGAGTTAGTATTACAGGTGGAAAAACGTTTACATTTGGAGAAGAAAGCCCTCATAAATTAGATTTCCTTTTTACAGGATCTTTTAGCCAAGGTCACGAAACTGCTTTGGATGGTATAGAAGCAGCCTATAACTCGCAAGGTGAATCTATAGTAGGTATTGGTTTCTTTGAAGATGTAGATCGTTACAGATATAAAACTAACACCACTATATTAAATAGTTTAGGATACAGATGGAATAGTAATAACAAAGTTCTTTCTACTACATTATACGTAAATGACACACAAGATGAGTTAAGAGAGCTAAGAGGCCTTAGTAGTGAAGATACAGATGTATTTATAAGAATAAGAAGAGGTACTTATGAACAGAACAATCTGTTTACTCAACAATTAACAGGAGACCATAAGTTTAATGAAAACAAATATGCTATAGGTTGGGGTCTGGCTTATAACAAAGCACAAGGTTTAATTCCGGACAGACGTCAATTAATTTTTACTGAAGTTTCTAATGGAAATCTAATTCTTGGTGATGCAACCAGCCCTGATTTTGCTAATAATCAACGTTTTTATCAAGAATTAAATGAAAACGATTATTCTGGAAAAATTGATTTTGATATCAATTTTGGAAAAGATGAGGATGACAATTTCAAAAACAAGGTTACTTTAGGTACTTTCTTTAGAACAAAAGATAGAGAGTTTGAAGCAAACCAGCTAAACTACAACCTAAACAACCTTAATAACCTAAATGTAGATTTCAATAATCCTGATGCGTTATTAAACGAAGAGAATTTTCTTGCGGGAGAGTATGTGGTATTAGAAAACTTGAATTCTACCCGTATCTACGAAGCTGATTTTACCAACTTAGGAGGGTATGCAAATTTACAATATGCCTTAGGTGAAAAACTGATTGTTAACGGAGGAGTAAGAACTGAAATATTTGAGCAAAATATATTCTTTAGGCTTCAGCAAGATTTAGAAACGAGCCCATTTAGAAATAGTGTTCTTGAAAAGACATTCATTTTACCAAGCCTTAGTTTGAAATATGCAGTAAACGAACAATCAAACTTAAGATTTGCAGCAAGTAAAACGGTTACTTTACCTAAGTTTACCGAGGTTGCTCCTTTCTTAGATGAAGATGTAACCGAAGCAACTGTGGGTAATCCCGAGCTTGAAAACTCTGACAACTATAATGTAGATATTAAATGGGAATATTTTCCAGAACAATCTGGAGAATTAGTAAGTGCAACAGTATTTGGTAAGTATATAGATAAACCCATTGAAAAAATTGGATTAGCATCTGCATCCAACTTTATATCTTTTGGTAACACATCTAATGCTACTGTATTCGGATTAGAATTAGAATACAGAAAGAATCTAGGTAATCTTTTTAAACTAGAAGAAACTGTTTGGAACGATCTTAATTTTGGAGTGAATACTACCCTTATGTATTCCAAAGTGGAAATAGATGAAGACCTTCAGATTAATGGAGTGAACATTGCTCCTACTAATAACGAAAGGCAGTTACAAGGAGCCTCTCCATATCTAATAAACGCAGATGTAGCATATACTAAAGAAGTGAAAAATCATAAAATTACTTCTGCTATAGATTTCAACATTTTTGGAGATCGAATTTATGCAGCAGGAAGTAATGGAAGAGGAGATATTTTCGAAAAAGGATATGGAACGTTAAACTTCAATTTCAAAGATGAAATAGGAGAAAATGTGGAGATCAGCTTTAAAGCTAAAAACTTACTGAATCCTTCGATAACAAGATATCAGGATCAGGAGAATTTAAACCAGGAATTTACCACTTATGACTTTAATGTTGGTATCAATTTTAGTCTTGGGGTAACATTTAAACTTTAAAAAAATACGAACACAAATAATACAACAAATGAAAACTAAAAATTTATTTACGGGAATAGTGTTTGGTATGGCAGTATTATTTTCTGCCTGTACTATACAAGAAGATAATATTGGTGATGTAATCATCAACCAAGGTGGTAATGGAAATAATACCGGGAGCGTTATACTTGAAGGACAAATAACAGAAGACATTACCTTAACTTCTGATGAAGTATACGAACTAAGAGGTGGTGTATCTGTTATTGCGGGAGTAACTTTAACTATAGAAGCCGGAACAAGAATTATTGCTGGTGATGTAGGTGGTGTATTTTCTTACTTAGCTATTGAGCAAGGAGCTACGATTATGGCAGAAGGAACTGCCAATCAACCAATTGTTTTTACATCCAATAAGTCTACTCCTAACGCTGGAGATTGGGGTGGTTTATTAATAGCAGGAAATGCTCCAATCAATAGGGGAACTACGGCAACTACAGAAGTTGCGAATCTTACTTATGGGGGAACTGACGCTGCAGACAACTCAGGAATATTACGTTATGTGCGTTTAGAATATACCGGTGGAAAAATCAATGATAATGCAGAATACAATGGGTTATCTTTATACGGAGTTGGTAGCGGAACTACTATAGAGTACATACAGGCTTTTAACGGTAATGATGATGGTATTGAGTTTTTTGGTGGAACCGTAAATCTAAAATACGCTGTTGTAACTGGTGCGGGTGACGATTCTTTTGACTGGACTGACGGATGGGTTGGAAATGGTCAGTTCTGGATCGCGCAACAAACTTCTGCAGCTGGTGATAAAGGTATTGAAGCTGATAACTTTTCTGATAATCCTGGCGCTACTCCTTTCTCTAACCCAACTTTATCTAATATCACATTAATCGGTGCAGAAGATGGTGATGGTGAAAATAAAGGAATCGAGTTTAGAGCAGGTACTAAAGTATCTCTGTATAATACAATTATTAAAGCATTTCCTGGAAGAGGAATCGAAATTGATGATGATCAAACATTGGTGAACCTAAATAATAATGAAGTAATTGTTAGAAACTCTATCATAGATAACACAAATTCTTTTGACTTGGATCACGGAGGTGTGGCAACTGTAGATTTAGCTGACTTTGCTATATACAACAACTTTACTTTAGATGGTTCGGGAAATCCTTTTAACAATATAGGAACTGCAATTCCGAGTGGATTCCAAATCAATGGTTTTAGAGGAACTTATGAATATACAGCGGCAATTGATGGAGTAGACAACTTTGATCCTTCTATATTAGGATCTTTCTTTGACGCTGCAAACTATGTTGGGGCATTACAAGAGAGTGACACTTGGACATCTGGTTGGACTCGTCTATAAGATATATGTATATCATAGAAACATATAAGGCAGTCAATCAGTAACAAAAAGAAGCAATCTATACATAAAAAGTCTTCTCAAAGCAACAATTTGAGAAGGCTTTTTTATATCATCTACCATTTGGATACTACAGTAATTATAGGAAAAATACAAGTCTAGAATCAAATCCAATTAACCCATAGAGGTAAATAGGGGGTACCTAAGAGCTAGGGTCTATTTACCCTTAGGGGTTAATTAATTTACCCCATAAGGTAAATTGATTAAGGGTAAAAGGGTATATACATCCTATCTTTAACCTCAGCGCTACCGAGGTTAAAACCCAGTTTACCCAAGGGCAAAACATAGTGTCGCTAACTTCTAAAATAGGATAACCAAAGGTGTAGTGTGTATAAAGCCATATAAACAACTCATAATGAAGGAGGCAATATCTTTGTAGCAACTTACATTTAGGCAATGGTGATCATCACAAATCCTAACTACAATTCAATACAGGAACAACAATATACAGTATTGTGGCTTTTTCTGGCATTTATTCAAGTCAGTACACTCAAATAATTATCTTGTACAAAAGGAGAAAGTTTTTATTGATCCAGTAGTTCATTTTTAAGCTCAACGGCTTTGGGTTTATAGCGACCATTATATTCAATCACTTTATCCAAAAAAACAATTGTATGATTTGTATTTTCTTTTTTTAGATGTGAAAGTGCCGTATACCATAAGGAATCCTCATATACACTGCTTTCTTCATTTATTGTCCTGAAAATCTCAATTGCCTTTTCTTCCTGATCATTTTGCAAATAGCTATTGCCTATATATAACCTCAGCTCATCCGTGACTAAAGCAGTATCTAACGCCTCAAAATCAGTAATCACAGATGCATACTCACCAGAGGCATATTTCCTTATAAGACCTTTTTGATCTACTGAAGTATCTGATCTATATTCGCTACTTGCAGGATATGGTGAATAATATGAAGCATATAATGCTACAAACTCATTTTTAGTTTTATTATTTACAAACCAAATACTACCTATTCCTATAAGTATCAAAATTGTAGCAGCAATCTTCATATAACTAAATCTATGTCGACGCTTGATTCTTTCTTCCTCATATATTTCTTCCTGAATACTTCGTAGTTCTTTCTTAAAATCCAAGCGTTTTGAATCGCTTAAAACGTTTTGTAATTCTTGATGTTTTTTTACTTCTAATTGCAATTCAGCATCCTGAGACAATTGATTTTCAAAGGTTTTCTTATCTTCCTCTGATAAGGCATTGGCTAGATATTGCTCAATCGTATCAAATATTTGTTGTGATCTTTTCATACTACTTTATTCTTTCGAATGATCAATTTTTAATTCATCATACATTGGATCTTTTTCAACACGTTCTATAAGGTTTTTTTTGCATTCGAATTTTTTCTTTCGAGTATACCCCTCAGAATATCCCATAGATGATGCTATTTCTAGCGTAGTTTTATTTTTAAATACCAAAGACAACAATTGCTGGCATGTGTCTGATAATTGAATAAAATATTTTCTATACAAGTATTCTCTATCATTAGTATCCAGTATAGTAGTGATATCTTCCTGTATTTCCTCAGAAGTAAAAACCTCGTCTGAAATAATGATTTTTTTCATTCTTCTCAATCTCTTTTTCCAAAGATTTTTACAAATCCCAAAGAAATAAGTACGTAAAGAAGCCTTTAATTCTAGAGGCTCAAATTCTATTTTTTCATAAAGTATCATCATTGCATCCTGAAAAACATCTTCTACATCTTCCTGATTACCCGAATTTTGAATAATATACTTTCGTATATATTTAAAATTTTCCTTGTAAAACTCTTTAATGACAGCTCTGTTACCTGTCCTTATACCTTCTAAGACACGTTGGTCTTCAATGTCATTCATATCTTAATGCAATAAAACTATCTTTTGTTACCCTAAAAAGTTAAATATTCATACATTTTTACTCAAAAATAACATTTTTAAGTTTTTCTTAGCGGTAAACTAATTGTTGTAAAACCTATATAGAACGCAAGAATTTTTCTTTTCATATTAAATACACCTTTCTGAATATTATATTGAAAATTTTAGTAATCTTCGAAAGACTCTGATCAACAAACTAAGATTGTTATCCATTATAGAAAGCCTAAACCTTAACTTCTTTCCATCTTCCTTTTCTAAACCAGATAATTCCAACTACTGCAATTAGTATTTCTGCAAAAGTTATGGCAAGAAATACTCCCATAGCTCCCCAATCAAAAACTATTGCCGCCAGATATGCAAATGGTAATTGAAACACCCAGAAACAAAAGAAATTGATGATTGTTGGTGTTTTGGTATCGCCGGCTCCGTTAAAAGACTGTATCACAACCATCCCGTAAGCATAGAAAACATAACCTGCAGCGATAACCCGCAAACTTAATGCTCCGTATTCTATCACTTGAGCTTCATTGCTAAAAATCTTGATGATAACTTCTGCAAATAATAAATAAAACACGGATACTGCCAACATAAAATATGCATTATACTTTCCGGTTTTCCAAACAGATTGCTCCGCTCGATCCGGTTGCGAAGCTCCAAGGTTTTGACCAACTAGAGTTGCTGCGGCATTACTCATCCCCCAAGACGGCATCAATGTAAACATCAATACTCTAATTGCAATGGTATACCCAGCAAGCACTTCACTTCCAAACTCCGCCATAATACGCATTAGAAATACCCAGCTAGAAGTACCTATAATAAACTGCCCAATTCCACCAAGAGATACTTTGATCAGATTCCACATAATTTCTGCTCTAAAAACAATATCTTTTAGAGTTACCTTGATTTTACTCCAACCATAGAAAAGAATTAGCAATTGAAAAATCACCGCACTACCTCGGCCAATTGTTGTAGCTATTGCAGCTCCTTGCACTCCGAATGCAGGAACGGGACCAAAACCAAAAATAAAAATAGGGTCTAAAACAATATTAAGCAGATTAGAAAATATTAATACTCTCATCGCCACAGAAGCATCTCCTGCTCCTCTAAAAACGGCGTTGATCAAGAACAAAAGCATAATAGTTACGTTTCCACCAAGTAGAACTTGAGTAAAACCATATCCTTCCTCAATAAGATCAGATTCTGCACCCATTAGACTAAGTATTTCCTTAGGAAAAAGGATGCCAATTACACTAATTATTGCAGCTACGGCTGCTCCTAAAAGGATAGATTGCACGGCAGCTTTAGAAGCGCCATCAATATCTTTTTCTCCTACTCTACGAGCTACAATAGCCGTAACCCCCATACTGAGTCCGATTGCTATAGCATATACCAAAGTCAATACAGATTCTGTTAAACCTACCGTTGCAATTGCATTTGCTCCAAGACTAGAAACAAAATAAGCATCTACCAGAAAGAAAACAGATTCCATCATCATTTCCAGTACCATAGGAACTGAGAGCATAAAAATTGCCCTGCGAATACTACCTGAAGTAAATTCTTGTTCCTTGCCTGTAACTGCAATTTTAAAATAAGAGAATAAACGATTAAGAGTGAGTCTATTTTGAGCCATGATATGAAAAGAATTATGAATTAGAAAAAAACAAATTGTAGAAGGACTAAAAAGGGATCTTTAGCTTCTAAATCGAGGGGGTGACTATTTGCACAATGATGTACATAATTCTTTTATAACTTCATAATGAGACAAATATGCAGTATTATTTTCAGAATTCAAAATAGATAACAAAACTATAAGATATCACAAGTAGTTTTTAATATAAAAAAGTATCGGGAACGTACTTTAACAGAAAAAATTGTGCTTTTCTTATAATAGTTTATAATTTTAAGGTATATTTATCGTCCCAAAATAATCAAGTATATGAAGAAAATCTACCTAACCCTCATATTTATTGGCATTGTTTGCTTCTCCTTTTCTTCAGGAGTCCAAGCACAATCTGATACACCTAAAAGAAACGCTAGAAAAGTTATATCTAATATAGAAAACTTACAAGTATATCCTAACCCTACAAATGGAGATAAACTGTACGTTACGACCGAGTCCGGTCATTCTATGATTGTCACGATCTATAATGCGCTCGGTGAAAAAGTGCTTTATAAAGTACTTATAGGAAAAGAACTTAATATTTCCTCTTTAAAAGCAGGAGTATATATCATGAAGGTGAAGCAGAGAGATTTCCAAAGCACATTAAAACTCGTCGTCAGGAGTTAGTAGCTGTAACCTTAATCAAAAATATCACCAACAATACAATATAAACACTCCAGTAAACGGAGTGTTTTTTTATACCTTTGTTTCACAAATCACTGAGTACTATATATGCTATCGGATTCTATTTTTTCAATTCAAAATGATGCAGATTTTGAACGTTTAGCATTGCGGGTTTTTAATCATCAATATATTCACAATATTATTTATCAGCGGTTTTGTAATCTGCTTGGCGTTACTAAATCCTCGGTAAAAAGAAGTAGGGATATCCCTTATCTACCTATTGAATTTTTTAAACAAGAAAAAATCCTAAGCTCTAATTCCTTAGTGAAACAAATATTTACCAGTAGTGGAACAACAGGAATTACAACTAGTAAACATTATGTCACAGATCTTACTGTTTATGAGGAAAGCTTTAAAAAAGGGTTTTATCATTTTTACGGAGATATAACCCAATATACGGTATTAGCTCTTTTACCTTCTTATCTGGAGAGAGAAGGTTCTTCTTTGGTATATATGGTTGACAGGTTAATAAAAGACAGCGAATCTCCGGATAGTGGTTTTTATCTCAATGAAGTCGAAAAACTAATCGATATGCTTCAAGAACTAACAAAGCTGGGTAAAAAAACCCTTCTCATTGGAGTTTCATTTGCTTTATTAGACTTAATAGAACAAAACGATCTGAAGTTAAACGATAATACCATTGTTATGGAAACCGGTGGAATGAAGGGTAGACGAAAAGAAATGATTCGAGAGGAATTACATCAAATACTTAAATCTGGCTTTGATGTTTCGCAGATACACAGTGAATATGGTATGACAGAATTACTATCGCAAGCATATTCTAAAGGTAATGGTATATTTTATTGTCCTCCCTGGATGAAAGTTTCTGTTCGTGACACTGAAGATCCTTTATCTAGCTTAAGTATACAAAAGACAGGCGGAATTAATATTATAGATTTGGCGAATATAAATTCTTGTGCATTCATAGCCACACAGGATTTAGGTAAAGTATATGAGGATGGAAGTTTTGAAATTTTGGGTAGATTTGATCACAGTGATATTAGAGGGTGTAATTTAATGGCATTATAACATATATGGCTTCAAAAAAAAGCTTCGGTTGTTTTACTTTTCCGGCAATTGTCTTTATTTCAATTGTTGGTAGTGGTGTTGTACAAGCCTTTCTGCCTATTTCTTCATTTTATGCTTTTGCATTATTATTACTCATTCTCTCATGGGGGTTAGGGAAAATTCAAAAAACAGAGCATAAAAAGTTCCCTCATCGATATTTTGTATATAGTTTAGTGTTTTTAGGAGTTATTATAGGGTTTAGATTTCTTTTGTCTGTTGAATTACCCGATCCAAAACCAAAAACCGCAGATATCCCTGAAGAGATTTATCGCGAAAAACTATTTGAAAAAGGAGATTCTATTGTTTTATTAAGTCAAAACAGAAGCTGGAAAGATAACTATGGAAATCCATATAAAGCCAATTTCTCTGTAAGAGAAGAGGATTATATTACCTCTAAAAATGAGTACATTAACTATACCAAAAGGAATAGATTCCAAAATTGGGGCCGTTTATACCAATACCTGTCAACTACTGATGCAACTCGTCTAGATTTAATTCTTGATAAACTATTGGAAATAAAAACCTCTCAACAATTAAATCAGTTTGAGTTTGCAGAGATGGTTGTGACTTTTATTCAAGACATTCCATACGCTTTAGTTTTTAGAGCTCCATGCGGTTCTGCAGATAAATATGAAGAATCATCTATTAGAGAAGTATTAGAAGAATGTCCAAGTTGTTGTATTGGCAATATTCCCTATGGGATACAAAATCCTGTCGCTTTTATGGGAGATCTTAAAGGGGATTGTGATACCAGAACTGTCATTATATATGCTATTTTGGATTATTTTGGATACGATGTCGCCATTCTTAATAGCGAATATTACAGACATTCAATTCTTGGACTTCATATTCCGGCAAAAGGAAATTATAAGATTCATAGAGGGAAACGATATTATATCTGGGAAACCACTAACAAATATTTTACCATCGGTACATTACCAAAGAATTTCAACAATATGAATTATTGGGATATTGTACTTACTAACAATTAAAAATTATGCAAACTAAATTATTAACTCTGGCTTTTGTAGAAATAGCACTTGCTATTCTGGTTTCGGTTTTGATATTATTTATTTCTTTTAAAATCCTTCAGAAAGTATTCTTTAAAGATATTTCCCTTCGGGAAGATAATCTAGCCTTTTCAATCTTTACAGCCGGAATTATCCTCTCTATAGGAATAATACTTAGCGAAATCATTCCATCAATCACCAATATGGTTAGACTATCAATGTCAGAAGGAAATCAAATTACTTTGTCTGAAATTATTCAATATTCTGGATTATACCTTTTTATTGGTTTTGTATTCGCAATAATTATTAATCTATCGGTTTTTGTTCTTTTTTCGGCTTTAACCAAAGGAATTAATGAGTTTAAAGACATTCAACAAAACAATATAGCTACAGCAATAATAGTCACATCTACATTACTGTCCATTACTCTAATCGCAAAAGATAGTATTAGCTTGTTGATTAGTGCTTTGGTTCCATATCCGGAAACTGGAAATTTCCTTTTATAACAACTAAAATTTAAAGAATTGTTAAAATTGTAAGGAATAGGAATTCTTTCGACCTAATATATATAACAATAGATAAATAGTATAATGAATAAGTTCTTTAGTGTATTGTTTTTAATCCTTACAATTGGATTAAGTGCTCAGGAGATAGATTATAATACTAAGAAAGGTTTTATAGCCGAAGGATATGATGTAACGGAGTATTTTAATAATAAAACTGTAAAAGGAAATAGCAAATTTGTTACTACACAGGATAATGTGAAATATAAATTTGCTAGTCAGGAAAATCTAAATAAATTTAAGAGTAATCCTGAAAAGTATGTTCCTCAATATGGTGGATATTGCGCTTATGCCATTGGAGCTAATGCAGATAAAGTAAGTATTGACCCGGAAACATTTGAGATAAGGGATGGTAAATTGTACTTATTTTACAATTCTTGGGGAATAAATACTTTGAAAAAATGGAACGAAGAAGGTGCTGAACAATTAAAAGCCAAAGCAGATGTAAATTGGCAAAAAATAAAGACTAAGAAATAAATAGTATATACAGATTAGCAGTACATAATGCTAAGTTTTTTTCAATAATTGATTGGTTAGTTGACAAAGCCTACTAGAATTACTTCTCAGTAGGCTTTGTTTTTTTAGTAAGATTATTTTAAAAAGCTGTATATCATGTTCCAAATAACTAGTAGCACTAATCCCGTTACAAAGCTAGATACCATAAAGTCTTGAATAAGTATTTTATTGAAAATAAGATCCGATCTATCCTGGAATAACAAACAAACTATCTACACTACTCTAATCACAAAGTAATTTTTCTTACCTCGTTGAAGCAAAACAAACTGATCATTGATCAGGTCACTATCTGATATAGAATAGCTGTCTTTTACCTTTTCCTTATTTACTGCGATTGAGTTTTCTTTAAGAGCTCTCCTAGCTTCTCCATTAGATTTTAGAAAACCAGTTTTCTCTGCTAGTGCACCAATAATATCTAACCCATCAGTTATTAAATCTTTTGAAACCTCGGCCTGTGGCACACCTTCAAACACATCTAGAAACGTAGCTTCATCCAGTCCTTTTAAATCTTCTGATGTAGATTTTCCGAAAAGGATATTAGACGCTTTGATTGCATTATCCAAATCTTCTTGAGAATGCACAATAACGGTTACCGTTTCAGCTAATTTCTTTTGTAAGGCTCTTTGATGCGGAGCTTCTCTATGTTCGGTAATTAAAACTTCTATTTCTTCTTTAGTTAAAAAAGTAAAAATCTTAATGTATTTTTCTGCATCCTCATCGCTAGTATTTAACCAATATTGATAGAATTTATATGGTGAAGTTCTTTTAGCATCTAACCAAACATTACCTCCTTCTGATTTTCCAAATTTAGACCCATCTGATTTAGTAATCAACGGACAGGTTAGCGCATATCCTTTTCCGCCTCCAATACGTCTAATCAACTCAGTTCCAGTAGTGATATTACCCCACTGATCGCTACCTCCCATCTGCAATGTACAATCATGTTCTTTATATAGATGTAAGAAATCATAACCTTGTACTAATTGGTAAGTGAATTCTGTAAATGACATCCCCTCTGAAGATTCAGAAGAGATTCGATTCTTAACAGAATCTTTGGCCATCATATAATTTACAGTGATATGCTTACCTACATCTCTAATAAAATCAAGGAATGAAAAATCTTTCATCCAATCATAATTATTGACCAAAACTGCAGCATTATCGACATCACTTTCAAAATCCAAAAACCTGGACAGTTGAGCTTTTATGGCATCTTGGTTATGACGAAGTGTTTTTTCATCCAGAAGGTTACGCTCTGCTGATTTTCCTGATGGATCTCCAATCATACCTGTAGCCCCGCCTACCAGAGCAAAAGGCTTATGCCCAGCCCTCTGATAATGTGCTAATAACATTATTGGAACAAGGTTACCTATATGTAATGAATCTGCAGTAGGGTCAAAGCCTACATAAGCAGATCGCATCTCTTCCATCAGGTATTCTTCTGTTCCGGGCATTGCATCATGTAACATCCCTCTCCAACGTAGCTCTTCTATAAAGTTTTTAGCCATTTTATCAGTATTCTATTAAGAGCGACAAAGATAAAAATATGAACAATATAGCGCTATGAATACTTTTGAAATCCTAATTAATAATATAAATATCTCACCTTAAAGTAACATTTTTAGTTTCTTTGTTATTAATTATAAACAACTATTCATTTTAATCCTTGTAATCGTATAGCTTGATGATAGTTTCTAAACTTCCCTATAAAAGCATTCTCCTTTTCATTATTCTTTTTGTATTTCAAAACCATATCTATTCTCAATCTGTAAAAGATACTATCCTTGCCACTCAATTTTATAAAAAGGCAGATTCTTTGATGAAAAACCGAAATTTTCCTGAGTCAATAAAAGCTTTCAACAATGCTTTAGCACTTTATGAAAAGGAAAAGAAATGGAATAGAGTAGCTAGTTGTTATAACAAAATTTCAGAGAATCACTGGCGTAACAACAATGCAAAAAATTCTTTGCAAAATGCGAAAAAGGCCTTAGATATAAGCAATGCTTATCTTAAAAAAGATAATCAGGAAGAAGCATTTGCTTACGACAATATTGGCATATATTACGAAAACTCCTCACGTTATGATGACGCCTTGTCTTACTATAAAAAGGCTTTAACGATAAGACAAAAATTATTTAGTAAAAATCATCCTGACCTCGCAATCTCTTATAGCAATTTAGGAATTATCAATCTCACAACCAGCAAATACTATGAAGCTTTACAGAATTTTGAAAGGGCATTAGTTATCACTTTAGAAACATTAGGACAAGATCATTTAAAAACAGGTGGGATTTACAGCAATATGGGAAACTGTTTTTATGGTCTTGGAAAATTCGATAAATCTATAGAGTATTTCAAAAAATATTCAGAAATAATAGCAAAAAACTTTGGTGAAAATCATTTCAACATGGGGATTGTATATACCAACCTGGGGGCAACATACAATACAATTAATCAATTTAGTAATTCAGAGTATTTCTATAAAAAGGCATTATCCATCTTTATTGAAAATAAATATACTACAGGCATAAGCAATCTATACACCAACCTGGGAAATCTTTATCAGGAGAATGGAGAATATGACAAATCAATAATATACCATAAAAAAGGCTTGGCTATTGGTTTAGAGGTTTATGGAGAAACTCATCCTAATGTTGGAAAAGCATATAATAATATTGGCAATTCTTATTCTTTTAAAGAAGAAAATAAAGAAGCTCTTAAATATTATGATAAAGCATTAAAAATTTATAAAACCGTTTTTGGAGAAAACCATAAAAGCATTGCAACAACCTATAATAATTTAGGCATTTTATATGCTCGTGAAAAAAAATATGACACAGCATTAAATTATTATGAAGAAGCTATAAGGATACTTAAAAACTTTGTCAATCAGGACCATCCACAAATAGCATTCTATAATAATAACATTGCTGATCTTTATGCTAAAATGGGACAACCCGAAAATGCACTATTATATTTTAAAAAAGGGTTGAATATGGTGCAAAATAGATACGGAAAAAAACACCTTCTTACCACCTCATACTATATAAAAATTGCAAAAGTTTATAATCAACTAGAAAAGTATGAAAATGCTATAGCATATTTTGACAAGGCGCTGACCACAAATAACAAGAACCAGAACATTAAAAATTTTGATAACACTTTTAATGTTAGTGAAAATTACAATCCTTCATTGTTATTAGAAACAGTGCAGGGAAAAGCCAAAACATTCCAACTAAAGTTTCTAGAAAACAACATCCTAAAAGAACTAGAAAGAAGTGCTTCTTTATTTAAAGAAGCAGATATTCTTATCAATAATATAAGACAATCCTACAAAAATCATAAGGATAAATTAAGTTTTGCCAAACAGACTAAAGAAACCTACTACAATGCTATAAAAACACATCTGTTAAAACATCAAGAAACGCAAAAGCAAGAATCCTTAGAAAAAGTATTTTACTATATTGAAAGAAGTAAAAGTAATATCCTTAAGGAGTTATTAGATGATAATTTCTCTAAAAACTTTTCAGGGATACCAAAAGAACTATTAGTACTAGAAAAAAAATTAAAAACAAATCGAGCTTTCTACACTTCGCAAATCATAAATAATAATTCAAAGACTTCAATTGATAGTTTAAAGATCAAAGAATATGAAAATCAATTATTTGCTATTGACACTAAACAAGATTCTTTGATAAAAAAATTAAAAACTGAATATCCACAATATTATCAGTTAAAACATAAAAATGAATTGATGTCGCTCTCTGAAATCCAAAAAAAACTTGACAATGAGTCAACTCTATTAGAGTTTTTTACTGCTGACGTCAACACCTATGTAGTCATAATTTCTAAAAGAAATGTTTCGGCAAAAAAGCTTGTTACACCTAAATTAGATAAAAACATTCAACTACTCAGACAATCTATTACAAACAAAAATACTGCTAACTATAAGAAATTTGCTTCAGCATTGTACAAAGAACTAATTACTCCTATCAAAGATCAAATTATTGGAGACAACCTAATTATTGTTCCTGATGGACCACTTTGGCATCTAAATTTTGATCTGCTACTTACTGAAAATGTTGATTCTAATAATCCAAAACAACTATCATATTTTTTGAATGACTATGCGATAAATTATGCAAACTCAGCAAACCTACTATTCAATTCTTTTAAAAGTGACCAAAAATCCGAGAAAAAGGAAGAATGCCTAGCATTTTCCTTTACTGATAGCTCCAATATTGTAAATTCTAAAGCAATAAGTTTGGCTACACTTAGAGGTTCTGTAGATGATCTGCCAGGGACACGAAAAGAAATTAAAGCTATCTCTAATATAGTTAAGGGACAATATTATTATGGGTCAGAAGCCATCGAAGCAAATTTTAAGAAAAACGTTGGCAAATACAATATCCTTCATCTTGCACTTCATGGCGAAGTTGATAATGAACACCCAGAGAAATCTAAACTCTTTTTCACTAAAAGCAAGGATACTTTAGAAGATAATCTTTTATATAGTCATGAATTATTTGCCATAGATATACCAGCAGAATTAACTGTTCTTAGCGCCTGCAATACAGGGACAGGTAAAATTGCTAAAGGAGAAGGTATTATGAGTCTAGGAAATGCTTTTCAATATGCTGGAACAAAGAGCTTATTGTTAACAAGCTGGGCGGTTTCTGATCAAACTACACCTGAACTTATGAAATATTTCTACTCAAACCTAAAGAAAGGGATGAACAAATCAAAAGCCTTACAACAAGCAAAATTACAATATCTAAATAATGCTGCGGTGAATCGCACAAATCCTTTTTACTGGGGAGGGTTTTACTTATTAGGCAACTCAAATGCTATTGATTTTAGTGATAATAATTTTTCATATATAATTTTTGGGTTAGTAGGACTAGGAATTATATTACTAAGTTTATTTTGGTATAAACAGAAAACAAAAAACTAATACGAGTTAATTGTTTACTTTAGTCATGAAGAAAATTTACCATGATACTAGTCACAGGAGCAACAGGTTTAGTGGGCACACACCTATTAGTGAAGCTAATACAAGAAAAGAAAAAAGTCAGAGCTTTATACAGAACGGAAAAGAAAAAAGAGCAAGCTAAAAAAGTCTTCTCTTCTAATTTTTCTGAAGATGGTGCTGCGTTATTTGATTCTATCGAATGGTTTAAGGCATCTATTAATGATGTCCCTTTACTTTCGGAAGCTTTTAAAAACATTACTCACGTATATCATTGTGCCGCCCGGATAACCTTTAATCCTTCTCATTATAAAAAATTGCGAAAGATCAATATTGAAGGGACAGCTAATATTGTCAATCTTTGTTTAATACACGATGTAGAAAAGCTTTGTCACGTAAGTTCTATTGCGGCTCTAGGAGATGACCCTTCTAAATCTTCTTTGGACGAAAAAGCTGAGTGGAACCCTGAGATTCCTAATTCTGTCTATGCTATAACCAAATACGGGGCAGAAATGGAGGTATGGAGAGGAACCCAGGAAGGCCTTAATGCAGTCATTGTAAATCCGGGAGTTATCATTGGACCAGGTTTTTTTAATACTGGTAGCGGATATCTTTTTAAAAAAATATATACCGGAATGAAATATTACACAACAGGAACTACCGGATATGTAGCTATCAACGATGTAGTCAATGTCATGAATCAGTTGATGGAGGGTCATTATAATAAAGAAAGATATATTCTGGTAGGAGAAAACTTAAGTTTTAAAACTGCTTTTTCTATGATGGCAGAAGCACTTAACAAACCTGTTCCAAAAAAGAAAGCCTCACCATTCTTGATGAAAATTGCATTTTACTTACAATTATTTAGTAAAACTTTCTTTAGAACAAAACGTACTATATTTAAGTCTTCCATTAAAAGTGCATTTTCGACAACAATGTATAAAAATGATAAAATAAAAAAGGAGTTAACTTATAGTTTTACACCTGTAAAAAAAGCAATTCAGGAGACAGCTACTGCTTTTTTAAAGCAGATTTAAATCTTTTTTTCTTAGCTTCTATGATTTCAGACTCCATTAATTCCTCATGACTTAAATCTTCAAGACTAATTTCATCTTCATCCAATTCTATTCCTTTTGCTCCTTTAATAGAATCTGCAATTTTTTTGATAGAATCCTCTTTCTTGCTCTGCTTCTCATATTTCAGCTTTTCTTTTTCAAGGTTATTTTTTACTCTAGCAAAAATCTGCTGATAATCTTTTAATTGACTTGTATACCAAGCATTACTATTTGCAAAAACTAAACTATCAACCCCATGTTTTTTAAGAATATAAGCTTCTGGGTTGATTTTTTTCTGTTCCAAAACTTTTCGATAAGCACTTTTAGATGCTTTAATAAAAGCTATTTCAGTAAGCATTTCTACCATTTTATCTTCACTTATCAAATTATCAGGTTTTGAAACCTTATCAACACTCTGACAAGAAAGAAAGACTATAATGGTAAAGAAAAATATTATCTTTTTAATCATCTATCGAAAGTTAATCGTTGCGCATTCTTTACATCATAGAACTTAAAGTTTTTATATACTAACGCTCCATTTACAAAAGTGTGCGTAATTCTGGATTTAAAAGTAGTACCTTCAAATGGAGACCAACCACATTTATAGGCAATATTGTCTTTATTAACAGTCCAGGGAGCATTTAAATCGACCAAAACGGCATCTGCACAATACCCTTCTTTAATATATCCTCTTTTTTCTACCTGAAATAAAATCGCAGGGTTATGGGACATTTTCTCCACGATTTTTTCTATTGAAATTTTACCTTGATGATAAAACTCTAACATTGCAGGAAGTGCATGCTGCACCAATGGCCCTCCTGAAGGAGCTTTGGTGTATACGTTATCTTTTTCTTCGGCTGTATGTGGAGCATGATCTGTGGCAATTACGTCCAATTTATCATCCAAAAGCCCCTGAAACAAAGCTTCTCGATCATTTGCAGTTTTCACAGCCGGATTCCATTTAATATGGGTTCCTTTGGTATCATAATCCTTATCAGAAAACCAAAGATGATGTATACACACCTCGGCCGTAATTTTCTTTTCTTTCAAAGGAATTTTATTGGTAAACAATTCTAACTCCTTTGCTGTAGACAGATGAAAAACATGTAGTCTGGCACCAGTTTTCTTAGCCAATTCGACAGCTCTTGAAGAGGATAAATAACAAGCTTCTTCACTCCTGATAATAGGATGATACTTCAGTGGAATATCATCTCCATATTGTTTCTTATACGTTTCGGTGTTATTTCTAATTGTTTGTTCATCTTCGCAATGTACAGATATTAAAAGATCTGTAGACGAAAATATCTTTTCTAATACTTCAGGATCATCAACCAACATATTTCCTGTAGAAGAACCTAAAAACAGCTTAAGTCCTGCCACATTTTTAGAATCTACTTTTAAGATTTCTTCTAAATTATCATTTGTTCCACCAAACATAAAAGAATAATTGGCAGAACTGGTCTTTGCAGCAATGGCAAATTTCTCTTCTAGTTTTTCTATCGTTGTGGTCTGAGGAACTGTATTCGGCATTTCAATAAAAGAAGTAATACCTCCAGCGATAGCTGCTCTAGATTCTGTTTCGATATTTGCCTTATGAGTTAAACCCGGTTCTCTAAAATGTACCTGGTCATCAATTACTCCAGGTAATAAATATTTACCTTCAGCATCAAAAATTTGTACATCAGGAGATTTTGCACTGATCTGCGGAGCAATCTCTTTAAAAAAACCATTTTCTATATAAACATCACCATTAAAGATCTCTCCTTCATTGACGATATTAGCATTTTTAATAAGCACACTCTCCATAATCATATTTCGTAACTATTAAACAAACTTTTTATTTTCATTGTAAGCACTCCAAAAACGGCTTCAGAAATAATTCCTTTACTCATTTTTGAAGTCCCTCTGGTTCGATCTGTAAAGACAACCGGAACCTCTTTTATATTAAATTTCAAAAGATATGCTTTGAATTTCATTTCTATTTGAAAAGCATATCCTACAAATTTTATCTTATCCAGATTTATTTTCTCTAAAACCTCTCTTTTATAACAGATAAATCCAGCCGTTGTGTCATGAATATTCATTCCTGTAATAAAACGAACATATTTAGAAGCCAACCAAGACAGTAATACTCTAGTCATTGGCCAATTCACCACATTCACTCCGGTAACATATCTGGAACCTATAGCTACATCAGCATTTCCTTTTGAACAGGTATTATACAATCTAATAAGATCATTAGGGTTATGAGAGAAATCCGCATCCATTTCGAAAATATATTCATAAGAATGCTCCAACGCCCATTTAAACCCCGCAATATATGCTGTACCTAATCCTAATTTCCCTTTTCTTTCCAATAAAAAAAGACTGTCCTTATATTCAGATAGTAATTCTTTTACCTTATCAGAAGTCCCATCAGGAGAATTATCATCTACTATAAGAATATTAAAATCACGCTGCAAAGAGAACACATTTCTGATAATACGTTCTATGTTTTCAATTTCATTATAGGTAGGTATAATTACTAAAGCGTCCACCATTTAGGCTGTTTTCAGGCAAATATAACTAAATAATCAGTAGCTATTTTTTAGTTTTTACAGTAAAGTCCATCTATTAAAGTACAAGTAATTTTAGATTTCATATACTTTATTTTATAAACAGACAGTTATAGTTTAATTTTACGAACTTTATCAAATATGGAATTTATTACCCGAGATATAATAACAACCAATTGGATAACTATTTTAATAGTAGCATCTCTTGCATTATTAGCCACTGCAAAGCTAATGAATCAAGGAAGGTTTGCAGATTTTATAATGCTTTTCAACAATAATAAATATATACTTTTACAACAAAAGTCTAATAAAATATCTACCCCATTTAATATTATTCTAATTGCTTTTCAGATTATATCTATATCCTTATTTATCTATATCTGCTGGAAAACTTTTGATTTACACAACACTACAACTAATGCTTTTCTATATCTAAAAATAGCTACGGTTTATGGAATGATTGTTATTTGTAAGCTATTAGTCGAAAAAATTATTGCGACAATTTTTTCTATGGATACAATTATTGATGATTATTTATTTTATAAAATATCATATCGCAATTTTTTGGGTCTAATTTTATTACCTTTTAGTATAATCTTCATATATACTGCAATACCTTCAAAAATTGTGCTAATTGTACTGCTAATAATTTTATTAATACTAAACCTTATTGTATTAATTTCTACCTATAAGAAAAATGAAAACATTATTTTAAATCACTTGTTCTATTTTATTTTGTATCTTTGCGCTCTTGAAATTACACCGTATTTTATACTGTATAAGCTTATTAAGTAATTGGTAGGATCTTTACAAAAAGAATATTTATGAAAGTGAAAACAATTTTGGTCTCACAACCAGAGCCTAAAGTAGAAAATTCACCTTATTTTGATCTGGAGGAAAAAGAAAAGGTAAAAATAGACTTTATACCTTTTATTCATGTTGAAGGAGTTGATGCTAAAGAAGTAAGATTACAAAAAGTGGATTTGTCACAATACACTGCTATAATTCTTACTAGTCGTAATTCTGTTGATCATTTCTTCAGAATTGCTGAAGAAATGAGGTACAAAGTTCCTGATACACTTAAATACTTCTGTCAGAGCGAAGCAGTTGCTTACTATTTGCAGAAATATGTAGTTTATCGAAAGCGAAAAATTTATGTTGGAAAGCGAACTTTTCAAGAATTATCCCCTTTGATTAAAAAGTATAAGAATGAGAAGTTCTTATTGCCATCATCGGATAAATTAAAGCCTTTGATTCCTGAGACTCTAGATGGTCTAAAAATAGATTGGAAGCAAGGAGTTTTTTACAAAACTGTAGTTAGTGATTTATCTAACCTTAGAAATGTATTCTATGATGTATTAGTTTTCTTTAGTCCATCTGGAATTCAATCATTGTTTGAGAATTTTCCTGACTTTAAACAAAACGAAACTCGTATTGCTGTATTTGGAAACTCTACGGTAAGAGCTGCAGAAGAACACGGATTAGTAGTTGATATACAGGCTCCAACTCCTGAAACTCCTTCTATGACCATGGCACTTCAGAAATATATTAAAGAAGTAAACAAGAAGTAATTAGTAATACTTTTTAAAACATAAAAAAGGCCTGAAAATTCGATTTTCAGGCCTTTTCTTTATATCTATATTCTATATCTAAAATGCATAACGCTGTGGTCCTCCTCTTCGGATTTCCTCATTGGCATACGACTCGAACTTTTTAAAATTCTCTCTAAATGCATTTGTTAACTTAAATGCTGTTTTATAATATGCTTCATCATCATTCCATGTAGCTCTTGGACTTAAAACGCTATCCGGAACACCCGGACAGGTTCTTGGTTGCGCTACTCCGAATACAGAATGAATATGATAATCATCATAAGAATACAATCCTAAATCACCATTAAGCACAGCCTGAATCATTGCCCTTGTATATTTAAGCTTAATTCTGGTTCCTACACCATAAGGTCCACCGGTCCAACCCGTATTCACCAACCATACATTTACTCCGGCTTCATTCATTTTCTGAATCAACATCTCAGCATATTTAGCAGGGTGCAAAGGCATAAAAGGAGCTCCAAAACAAGCCGAAAAAGATGGAGTAGGTTCTACAACACCAGCTTCTGTTCCTGCCACCTTAGCAGTGTATCCTGATATAAAGTGATAAGCCGCCTGACTTGGCGTTAGCTTTGAGATAGGAGGAATTACTCCAAATGCATCTGCCGTTAGGAAAAATATATTCTTTGGGTTCTTACCAATAGAAGGTTCTTGTATGTTTTCAATATGATGTATGGGATAACTCACTCTGGTATTCTGAGTGATAGAAGTATCTGCATAATCCACAACACCTTCATCGTTAATGATCACATTCTCTAGAATTGCTCCTTCTTTTATAGCAGCATATATTTCAGGTTCTTTTTCTGAAGACAAATCAATCACCTTTGCATAGCAACCTCCTTCAAAATTGAATATTGTATTTTCTTTAGTCCAACCGTGTTCATCATCACCAATTAACTTGCGATTAGGATCTGTAGACAAAGTAGTTTTACCGGTTCCTGAGAGCCCAAAAAATATTGCAGTATCTCCATTATCGCCTACATTAGCAGAACAATGCATTGGTAAACAGTTTTTTTCTACCGGCAATATGAAATTCAAAGCAGAAAATATTCCTTTTTTGATCTCTCCAGTATATCCGGTACCTCCGATCAATGCAATTTTTTTAGAAAAATTTAGAATCGCAAAGTTATGTTGACGAGTACCATCAATTTTAGCATCCGCCATAAAACCAGGAGCATTAATTACTGTCCATTCCGGATCAAAATTTTTCAATTCCTCATCGGTAGGCCTTAAAAACATGTTGTAAGCAAACATATTGGACCACGGATACTCATTAATTACTCGTATATTCAATCGATAATCTGTATCTGCACAAGCATAACTGTCACGTACAAATATTTCTTTTCCAGAAAGATAATCAGTTACTTTATCATATAATGCATCAAATGCACCAGGATCAAAAGGAATATTAATATCACCCCACCAAATCTTGTCTTCGGTAATATGATCTTTGACAATGAAACGATCCATTGGGGAACGTCCAGTAAATTCACCAGTATTAATTGCCAGTGCTCCTGATTCTGTAATTCTCCCTTGACCTTTTTGCACTACTTCTTCCTGAAGTTCTTTAGGCGATAATTGGTAGCGCATTGTAGCATTTTTTATCCCGTAATGCTTTAACGAAAACGTTTTCGTAATTGGATACAGTGATTCCATAAAAATATGTTGTGTTAATTATGTCGTACAAAATTATAAATAATAATTACACCAACCGTCAAAAAAACTACTTAATCTTAAATAGGGAAATAATAAAGAGAATCCACCCAAAAATTAACAAAAAACCTCCTAAAGGTGTAATAAAACCAATACTTGATAAAGAAATTCCTAAAACCTCATCTATTACCAAAAGGTATATTGACCCCGAAAAAAGGGTGATTCCACCCAAGAAAAGATAGAATATTCTCTTCTGTGATTTAGAGGGTAAAATGGTCATATTGCCCAAAACGACGCAAACGATTGCGTGATACATTTGATATCTCACTCCCGTAGTAAAAGAATCTATGCTATCCGCATCTACTAATTTTTCTAATCCATGCGCTCCAAAAGCTCCTAAAAGTACCGCAATTAATCCTAAAATGGCTCCTGTAATCAAAATCGTTCTATTCATTGCTTTATTACAATATGTTGGTCTTAAAATTCTTAAAATATTATGATTTATATATTTTTACTCTGTATACATAATTAATACATCAAAAATGAGCTTTTTTTTCGTGTCTTATTTATTACATTCGCATCAAAGTTATCAAAATAAATACATCTATGCGAAAGATTCTGGTTATTGGCGCCGGCAAATCTACAGCCGTTTTAATTAAATATTTTCAGGACAAATCTCAATCAGAGAATTTACATATTACTATTGGAGATATCTCCATTAAGAGCGCCACAAATCTAGCTGGAAATCACTCAAATACCAAAGCAATAGTACTGGATGTTTTTGATAAAATCTCCAGAGAAAAAGCAATCCAAGAAGCAGATATAGTAGTATCAATGCTTCCGGCAAGGTACCATATTGAGGTCGCCAAAGATTGTTTGAAATTTGGTAAAAATATGGTTACCGCCTCTTATGTAAGCGCAGCAATGGAAGCTCTGGATCAGAAGGTGCGGGAGAAAGGGCTCATTTTTATGAATGAGATCGGTGTAGACCCGGGAATTGATCATATGAGCGCTATGCAAGTCATTGATCGCATTAGAAATCAAGGTGGTAAAATCATTCTTTTTGAATCCTTTACAGGTGGTTTGGTAGCTCCGGAAAGCGATACCAATCTTTGGAACTATAAATTTACCTGGAATCCGAGAAATGTAGTAGTCGCCGGACAAGGTGGAGCAGCAGAGTTTTTACAGGAAGGCGCTTTTAAATATATTCCATATCACAAATTATTCAGAAGAACAGAATTTCTAGAAGTTGAAGGTTACGGTCGTTTTGAAGCATACGCCAATCGAAACTCTTTAAAATACCAAAGTATTTACGGATTAGATGATATTCTTACTTTATACAGAGGAACCATTAGACGAGTAGGATTCTCAAGAGCCTGGAATACCTTTGTACAACTAGGGATGACAGCAGATGATTATATTCTCGCCAATTCTGAAAATATGAGCTATCGTGATTTTACGAACTCGTTTTTGGCATATTCTCCAACCGATTCTGTAGAGTTAAAGCTTCGCCACTACCTAAAAATAGATCAGGATGATATTATGTGGGATAAATTATTAGAACTTGACCTATTTAATCCAAATAAAAAGATAGATATCCCTAATGCTACGCCTGCTAAAGCTCTCCAGAAAATTTTAATGGATAAGTGGACATTAGACAAAGGAGATAAGGATATGATTGTCATGTATCATAAATTCGGTTATGAATTACATGGAAAACGAAAACAAATTGATGCTACTATGGTGAGCATTGGAGAAGACCAAACCTATACAGCAATGGCCCGAACTGTAGGTTTGCCCGTAGCTATGGCTGCTTTACGTATTCTTAATAAACAAATCACTTCAACAGGTGTACAAATCCCTATTAAAGAAGAAGTGTACAAGCCTATTTTAAAAGAATTAGAAGAATACGGTATTATCTTCAAAGAAATAGAATGTGACTATCTAGGTTATAATCCTGACGGAGCGAAAGGGTGAACCGACTTATGAATACTATTAAAAAATTATAATTTAATCATTACTATATTTTGTAATTCTGGTAAAAATTAAAACCTATTTAATCTAAAAACTATATCATTTTCAAACCTTTTCTTGTATTTTTGGTTTCAAACTGTAATTCAGCTCTACTTTGAAAGATCAAAATAGTAATTTAAAAATCGATGGTATTGACAAAGAGATTCTTCGCAACCTTATGGAGGATGCTCGTAGACCTATTTTAGAAATTGCCAGAAAAGTCGGGATATCGGGTGCTGCTATTCATCAGCGTTTACGTAAACTGGAAGCTTCAGGCCTTATAGCTGGGTCTAAATTTATTATTGACCCAAAAGTGTTAGGATATAAAACCATGGCTTTTGTTGGAGTATTTCTGGATAAAGCAGTGAGTAACCCTAAAGCGGTAAAACAACTTCAAGAAATCCCTGAAGTAATCGAATGCCATTACACAACGGGTAACTGGTCCATTTTTATTAAAATCTTATGTAAGGATAACGAACATTTGATGAACGTTTTGAATAAAGAAATTCAGGCTATTGAAGGTGTATCAAGAACAGAAACTTTTATTTCATTAGATCAACAAATTGATCGACAGATTAAGATATAAAAATCCTCATAGACATTTATACCCATTAGGCAATTCTCTTATTATTAGAAAATTTAATCCCTCCTACCTAAGATTTGCAAGGCAAAATATAATAAAGTCGCAAGTGAGCCTACAGCCGCAACAACATATGTTCGAGCTGCCCATTTCAGAGCATCTTTAGCTCCAGAGTGTTCTTCCTGCGTAAGCATATTAGTATTTTCTAACCACACCAATGCTCTTTTACTAGAATCATATTCTACAGGTAATGTAATAAAACTAAATAACGTACTTGTCGCATATAATCCTAATCCTATCATTGCCACAGTTTGCCCCATTTGCATACTAGCCATTAAAGCAATACCTCCCATAATTACCCACATAGACATTTTGGAAGCTATACTAACCACCGGAACTAACTTGGAACGCATTGTTAACCAGCCATAAGCAGTCGCATGCTGTACTGCATGTCCTACTTCGTGTGCCGCTACTGCTGCGGCAGATGCATTACGCTGATTGTACACACCTTCACTAAGGTTTACTGTCTTTTTTATAGGGTTGTAATGATCTGTTAGCATTCCAGGAGTAGAAATCACTTGTACATCTGTAATACCATTATCTCTAAGCATCTTCTCAGCAATTTCAGCACCACTTAATCCATTTCGCAAATGTAATTTTGAGTAATGATTAAACTTACTTTTCAAACGCGAACTCACCAAACCACTTATTAGAGCAATTGCTCCAACAATTATATAATATCCTAAATAACCTGAAATCATAATTATACTATTTACACTTAATAAATATAAAAAAAGTGTTTTTAAACTACTACTTATAAAGCAAAAACCTCGCCATAATAGCGAGGTTCTTGGTTAAATAAACTTGAGTTAGCCAATAAGTCGAGTTTAATTTATATATGCTTCTACATCTTTTAAAGGTAAGTCAAATACCTCTGAAATTGCAGGATACACTACATCTCCACCAATAACATTTAATCCTTTTTTAAGCGGTTTATTTTCTACACAAGCAGTTTTCCAGCCTTTATTTGCCAATTGCACTGCATATGGCAAAGTGACATTAGTTAATGCCAAAGTTGACGTATATGGCACTGCACCTGGCATATTTGCCACAGAATAATGCACTACATCATCAATAATATACACAGGATCCTGGTGAGTAGTAGGCTTTGTTGTTTCAAAACAACCTCCTTGATCTACGGCAACATCAACCAATACAGTTCCTGGACGCATCTCTTTTAACATGTCGCGAGTGATCAATTTTGGTGCTTTTGCCCCAGGAATCAATACTCCACCAACAATAAGATCTGATGTTTTAATATGCTTACGAATCGTATATTCATTAGAATACTCAGTATTCACATTTGCAGGCATCACATCATCAAGATATCTCATTCTTTTTGCACTAATGTCCAAAATCGTAACATCAGCACCCATTCCTGCTGCCATTTTAGCAGCTTGAGTTCCTACAACTCCTCCTCCAAGAATCAAAACCTTAGCCGGAGCTACTCCAGGAACACCCCCAAGAAGAATTCCTCTTCCTTTTAAAGGTTTTTCCAAATATTTTGCGCCTTGTTGTATAGACATTCTACCAGCTACTTCACTCATTGGAGTTAATAACGGCAGGCTGCGATCAGGGTCTTCTACAGTTTCGTAAGAAATACAAACAGAACCACTATCAATCATAGCTTTGGTTAACACTTCGCTAGAAGCAAAATGAAAATATGTAAATAGTAATTGATCCTTTTTAATCAATTTATATTCTGGTTCTATGGGTTCCTTTACTTTAATGATCATTTCTGCAGTTTGATATACCTCCTCAATAGTCGGTAAAATCTTTGCTCCAGCATTGATATATTCATCATCACTAAATCCGCTTTGAAGTCCAGCATCCTGCTGTATGAAAACGGTATGACCATGTCTAACAAGTTCCATTGTTCCTGCAGGCGTAACACCCACTCTGTTCTCGTTATTCTTGATCTCCTTAGGAACACCAATTATCATATTCTTAATTTTTGGTCGAAAATAGAAGTTTTTCTGAAATAAAACAATAAATCACATACTAAAAATATCTTATCAATAATTTTATCGGGTTTTCATTTAATTTGTTAAAAAACAGAAGACCTTAATAATTTATATCAATTTTTATATCGATATTTAAAATACAGTAGTAGAAATCCTGAAATAGCAGTAACTAAGTTAGCTAAAATTATTGGTAAACTATCAATCAAAAAGCCATAAATCAGCCAGCAAAGCACTCCCGAAACAAAAATTAACAACATAGATAGTGACAAACTATCTGCAGATTTTAGCTTCCAGGTTTTATATACTTGTGGCAAAAAAGCTGCTGTAGTTAGTGTAGCAGCTACCAATCCAAGGATTTCTATGGCATCAATCATATTTTATTTCTAAAAGACAATTAAAAGTCTAGTGTCACACTGAGCTTGTTGAAGGGCTTTAATATTCCTGAATAAAAAGTCTTCGACAAGCTCAGACTGACAAAAAAATTTCTCTTTTTTTGCTATCCAACAACATTGACAATTTTACCAGGCACTACAATTACCTTTTTAGGTTCTCGACCGGCAAGTTGTTGTTGTGTTTTTTCATGTGCCATCACCGCAGCTTCGATATCTTCTTTACTTAAATCTAATGGCAACTCCATCGTAAAACGTGTCTTACCATTAAAAGAGATTGGATATATCTTAGCACTTTCTACCAAATGCTTTTGTTCAAAAACAGGAAATGATGCTGTTGAGATAGACTCACTATGTCCTAGTTTTGACCACAACTCTTCTGCAATATGCGGAGCATAAGGTGAAATCAATACTAATAGCGGCTCCAAAACAGCCCTGGAATTACATTTCTGAGCAGTCAATTCATTAACCGCAATCATAAAAGTACTTACCGAAGTATTAAAAGAGAAGTTCTCGATATCTTCCTCAACTTTTTTGATCGTCTTATGTAATGTCTTAAGATTATCTTTAGTAGGTTCTGTATCCGAAACGTTCAGGACATCCCCCTGACCCCCTTCTAAGGGGGAATGGTAGAGTTTCCATAATTTTTTTAAGAAATTATGTACTCCTGTAATTCCTGCTGTATTCCAAGGTTTAGCTTGCTCCAATGGCCCAAGGAACATTTCGTATAAACGTAAGCTATCTGCTCCATATTGTTCGCAGACACCATCTGGGTTAACTACGTTGTATTTGGATTTGGACATTTTTTCTACCTCGCGGCTAACTACGTATTTATTGTCTTTTAAAAGAAATGTAGCATCCTGATATTCTTTATACTTTTCATCATTTCTAAAAAGATCAACATCTAACTCATTAGTTAGCCCTTTCAAAAGAGAAATATCCACGTTTATTTTAGAACTAGTAATGGATATAGCTTCAACAATATTTTTTAATTGAGGAAATCTGGAAACTATTTCCTTTCGTACTTCAAGAAAGAGCGCAAAGTAATTCGCTTGCCCACCACCTTCAAAGTCAAATAACTTTTCATTTTTGATTAAACCATAAGAAACCAATATTTTATTATCATATTTATGGATAAAATTCTTTATTTCAAATCTATCTTTTTCAGAAATCCTTTTACCAGAATGAGTAATTTCAAGACTATCTGAACGATCTGAAAAACTAAGCCTATAAACAAAAGCACTCGTTCCCAAAATCATTCCCTGGTTGATCAACTTTTTAGCAAATTCATCCACAGGTACCACATCTCTATCAAATAAGAACTTTTGCCAAAAACGTGCGTATAACAAGTGACCTGTTGCATGTTCGCTTCCTCCAATATATAAATCTACATCTTTCCAATAGTTAATTGCTTCTTGCGAAAACACCTCATCTTCATTATGAGGATCCATATATCGGTTAAAGTAATATGAACTTCCTGCCCAACCCGGCATCGTATTTAATTCCAAAGGAAAAACAGTAGTGTGATTTATTAGATTATTATCAACTACTTCGTTCTTTTCGGTGTCCCATGCCCAAATATCCGCTCGACCTAATGGTGGTTCACCGGTTTCGGTTGGCAAATACTTTTCTACTTCCGGTAATGCTATCGGTAAATGCTTCAAATCAATCATCTGCGGCATCCCGTCTACATAATATACTGGAAATGGTTCTCCCCAATAACGCTGACGACTAAACACCGCATCACGCAATCTATAATTGATCTTACCTTCTCCTTGCCCTAGTTTTTCTAATTCATAAATAGCAGTTTTCACTGCTTTTTTGTATTTCAAGCCATTCAAAAAGTCTGAATTGGCTATAATCGTATTGTCTTTATCTGCAAAAGCTTCTTCAGAAATATCTACCCCTTCAAAAATATTAGGGATAGGAATATTAAAATGTTTTGCAAAATCATAATCACGCTGATCTCCGCAAGGTACTGACATCACAGCACCAGTTCCATAACCTGCCAATACATAATCTCCAATCCAAATCGGCACAGGTTCTTTGGTAAACGGATGCTCTGCATAGGCACCTGTAAACACACCACTAATGGTTTTTACATCAGCCATGCGGTCACGCTCACTTCGCTTTGCAGTAGCTTCGATATATGCTTCTACTTCAGCTTTTTGTTCTGGAGTAGTGATTTTTTGAACTAATTCGTGCTCCGGAGCTAATGTCATAAAACTTACCCCAAAAATAGTATCAGGACGAGTAGTAAACACCTCAATTCTGAATTCTGAATTCTGAATTCTGAATTCTACCTGTGCTCCTTCAGAACGACCAATCCAATTAGTTTGTGAATCTTTTAAGGGCTGAGGCCAATCGATAGTATTCAATCCATCCAATAACCGCTGTGCATATGCAGAAATACGCATACTCCACTGTGTCATCTTTTTACGAATCACAGGATATCCACCACGTTCCGAGACTCCGTTTACGATTTCATCATTAGCTAGAACTGTTCCCAATTCTGGACACCAGTTTACTTCGGTTTCTGCTAAATACGTTAATCTATATTTTAGTAATACTTCTTGCTTTTCTTTAGAAGAAAAACCATTCCAATCTTCAGCGGAAAAAATCGTTACATCTTCATCACAAACTGCATTGACTTTAGAATTCCCATCTTTAGCAAAGATTTTTTCTAATTCATCAATAGATCTTGCTTTATCTGCATCAGTATCATACCAAGAATTAAAAAGCTCCGTAAAGATCCATTGTGTCCATTTGTAAAAGGTAGGGTCACTGGTTTTTACTTCACGACTCCAATCAAATGAAAAGCCTATTTTATCCAATTGCTCACGATAACGAGCGATATTTTCTTTAGTAGTAATTGCAGGATGCTGACCTGTTTGGATTGCATATTGCTCTGCCGGTAATCCAAAAGAGTCGTATCCCTGCGGATGTAATACATTGAATCCTTTATGACGTTTATATCGTGCGTAGATATCACTAGCGATATAACCTAACGGATGCCCTACATGCAAACCTGCACCAGATGGATATGGAAACATATCCAGTACATAGTATTTTGGTTTATCACTTCCATTCTCTGCTTTAAACGTTCCGTTATCCGCCCAATATTTCTGCCACTTGGCTTCAATAGTATTAAAATCGTAACTCATGATCTGAATTTAAGACCGCAAATTTACGATTTTATGTTACACCCTCAAGGTTTTTTGATCAGACCTGCAAGGTTTTGAAAACCTTGCAGGTCTATTCCAGAACTTTGGCCCCTATCGGTTGAGGGAAAGTAGAAATAAAACTGTCATTGGAGGTAGACAAATAACACCTCCCGGCCTTCGGTTACATTCCACCAGGAAGGAATCATTTTTTTCTGGCTTTAGCTTCCATAGGTTGGAGGCAGGCATAGATAAAAGCGTTAGTAGGAGTTGAAATATTTAAGTTTTTTCCTTCTTTGACAATAAAACCATTAAAATTATCTAACTCTGATGGTCTGTGTTCCATTATATCTCTTTGGGTAGAAGCAGTGGAATCATAAGGTTGCTTGCCGATAAAAAACATAATTTTATCTACAATATCATCGGGTAATGCAACTCCTTTGGCAATTCCAATTTCATAAATTTCGGTTGCGGTTTGTCTCAGTGTTTTGTTTAATTCAGGATGTCCAAACATTTCGCCAATCGTTGCTCTGGTCAAAGCTCCTAAACCACTCACCGTAGCAATAAACATAAACTTGCTCCAGATATCCACTAGAATATCATCTGAAATTCTGTTATTAAATCCTGTTTTGTCAAATACTTCTTTAACCTTTTGCAATCTTTCGGTTTTGGTTTTATCTAATTCTCCAAAAACAACTTCCGGAGGAAACCCGAAATGTGAAATGACTCCAGGAGCTTCAATTTTACTATAGATTCTACACAATCCCCCAACCACATGTTTCGAATCTAATACCGAAAGTAATTTTTCTGCATTATCGGCTCCGTTTTGAAGCGGAATTACTATCGTATCTTCTTTTAAAATGGATCGAATCATTTTTGCAGCTTCCACAACTTGCCAGGATTTCGTGCAAATCAAAATCAAATCAGCTTGCTCAACCTCATCAATAGTGTCTGTAACCATAAATGGCGTTGTAATAAAATCTCCATTGATGCTTTTGACCTGCAGTCCATTCTTTTGGATAGCCTCCAGGTGTTTCCCTCTGGCGATCATCGTTACTTTTTGACCTGAATCTGCAATTTTCCCTCCAAAATACCCTCCAACTCCTCCGATACCAACAATGACTGTATGCATACTTATATAGATTATTAGATTTTAGACCGCTTCGCTTTTAGGTTTTAGACAATTCAAAAACTCTTTTTATGGAACCTTATCTTTATCGTGATTTCAAAAATTTTAATTCTTATTATACGTTACTCATATATCAAAGTTAATTAAAACATCATAATCCTGAGATCCTGTTTTGCAACAAGATTAATTTATTATTTTTACCAGCAAATTGATTATTTATGAGCTCATCTTTTGAAAAGTATCAAAAACGACGACTAATTTCTTCATATTTTTCCGTAGTCATTAGTATTTCTCTAGTACTTTTTTTATTGGGTTTATTAGGTCTTTTAGTATTAAACACTAAAAAGGTTGCAGATCATTTTAAAGAGAAGATTGCGCTTACGATTTATCTCAAAGACACTGCAAAACAAGTAGAAATCAAACAGCTGGAGAAAAGCCTAGCTCTTGCAGAATATACCAAATCAACAACATTCATTTCTAAAGATGAAGCTGCCGAAGAACACAGTAAAGACATTGGTGAAAATTTTATGGATTTTCTAGGGTACAACCCACTTCAGAATTCGATTGATGTATACCTGAAAGCTGATTTTGTGGACCAGGCAAAGATTGAAGAAATTAATGCTTCCCTTATTAAAAAGAATTTTGTGGATGAAGTGATCTACGATCAACCCTTGATTTCACTTCTTAATGACAATATTAAACGTATTAGTTTTTGGGTATTATTGATTAGTGGGCTTTTTACTTTTATTGCTGTCCTATTAATCAACAGTTCTATCCGTCTATCTGTATATTCTAAACGATTTATCATTAAAACCATGCAGATGGTTGGTGCTACCAAAGCTTTTATCAGAAAACCTTTTGTTTGGAAAAGTGTTCGTCTAGGAATGATAGGTGCTGCCGTGGCTTTGATTGGCGTTGCTGTTGTGTTATATTACCTTAACAAAACATTTCCTGAATTGGCTCTACTAGATGATGAAATCTTATTGGTCATTTTATTCTTAGGGGTTTTTGGAATTGGTGTATTAATTACATGGGTTAGTACTTTCTTTGCTACACAGCGTTTCCTTAATCTCAGGACAGACGAATTATATTACTAAGTCAAAAACTTATGGAACCTATACACTGGGATATTGACCCTGAGATTTTTACTTTGTTTGGAACTTTTCCTATAAAATACTATGGATTATTCTTTGTTATAGGGTTATTACTGGCTTATGAAGTTGTAAAACGAATCTATACATCTGAAAATATCCCTGTAGAAAACCTGGAAAAACTTTCGACTTATCTTTTTATAGGAACTCTTATTGGGGCTAGAGTTGGGCATTGTCTTTTTTATGATTTTGCATATTTCTCTAAACATCCTCTAGAGATTTTATTACCGTTTCAAATCACAGACGGCAACTGGCGTTTTACCGGATTTGCAGGACTAGCTAGTCATGGTGCTGCAATAGGAATTCTAACCACTATTTTTCTATATATCAGAAAAACTAAGACCCCTTTTCTTTGGCTGATGGATAGAGTAAGTATCGGCATACCGGTAGCATGTGCTTTTATCCGTTTAGGTAATTTTATGAATTCTGAAATCTATGGAAAACCAACCGAAGGAAATTTTGGGGTTATTTTCGTAAGAGATGATATGATACCCAGACATCCCACACAGCTATACGAAGCATTTTCTTTTTTAGTGGTTTTTGGATTATTATCGTATCTCTATAAAAAGAAACTCTTTGTTCGTCAAAATGGTTTTATCTTTGGAGTATTCTTAATATTGATGTTCACAGCTAGATTTATAATTGAGTTTTCTAAAGAAAATCAAGTCGCATTTGAAAACAGTATGATACTTAATATGGGACAAATACTTAGCATACCATTTATTCTTATGGGAACCATCTTATTAATTATCAGTAACAAAAAAGCTAAACTAGCAACCTTATAAGTATGGGTAAGATTGGTAAAATATGGTTTTTGATTGTTTTTGTTCTTTTTCTGGCATTTATGGCAGTTGCAATTCAGACATTCAGACCTGTTCGAAATGTAGAACCTGACGATGTAATGGAAATCAGTGGCAGAGTAATTAATATCCAGGAAGGATCTGGTTTTGATATTGTAATCACATTAGAGAATGATGATCATTACTATTATATCAATCGGGGTTTACAACTTAGCTTAACTATAGAGCAATTAAAAACAGATATTCTGAATAAAACTGTTACTTTGTATCCTATTAAAAGATGGACTATATTTACCCCCGATGGCAATATGGGCCATGTTTCTAAGTTAATAATTGATGATAGCGTCATTTTTAATGAAATTATAAACGATACTCATGAGCAAACCACAAAATAACAATACACCTCATAAACCAGATTTTGTTTTTGGAAAAAAGAATTACATAGTAATGGCAATTGGTATTGCAGTGATTGCTTTAGGGTTTATTCTTATGGCCGGCGGAGGAAGTGATGATCCTAATGTATTTAATCCGGATATCTACAATTTTAGAAGGATTCGATTGGCTCCAATGGTTGTGTTGATTGGTTTTGGCATCGAAGTATATGCTATTTTACTTAATCCGGATAATAAGAAAGATCAGTAATTAAACATTTTATCTTACGGTAATTATATATTTGCATCGAATTTTAAAAACCATTCTACATGGAAATTATTGATGCAATCATTCTAGGAGTTATTCAAGGTCTTACCGAATTCTTACCTGTTTCTTCCAGCGGACATTTGGAACTTGGTAAAGCTATACTTGGTGATGAAAGTGTCCCAGAAGAGTCTTTGCTTTTTACCGTAGTTTTACATTTTGCCACAGCATTAAGTACTATTGTTGTTTTTAGAAAAGATATTTTCAGAATTATTAAAGGACTCTTTAAATTCAAAAAAAATGAAGAGACTCTATTTTCTCTAAAGATTATAATTTCTATGATTCCTGCTGTACTGGTTGGTTTATTTTTTGAAGAACAACTAGAGCAACTTTTTGGTGGTAATGTAATGTTTGTAGGTTTTATGCTACTTATTACTGCTGCACTTTTATGGTTTGCCGATAAAGCTAAAGGTACTCTAAAACCGGTGAGTAGTTCCAACGCGTTTGTAATTGGTATTGCCCAGGCTATAGCCATGTTACCGGGAATTTCTCGAAGTGGAGCGACTATTTCCACTTCTGTATTATTAGGCAATGACAAAACTAAAGCCGCTCGATTTTCATTCTTGATGGTTATTCCGTTGATTTTCGGTAAAATAGCTAAGGACTTATTAAGTGGTGAGCTTAGTTTTTCTTCAGAAAACAGTGTTGCTATTGGTATTGGTTTTATTGCGGCATTTATTTCAGGTCTTTTTGCTTGTACGTGGATGATTTCCTTAGTTAAAAAGAGCAAATTAACTTATTTTGCCGTATATTGTATACTTGTTGGCTTATTAGCCATCATTTTTGGTTTTACTAAATAGCCCCGCAAAAATGTTAACCGAACAAGACTATAAAGACGGTCAAATTATTTTGATCGACAAACCACTGCAATGGACTTCTTTCCAGGTTGTAAACAAACTTCGTTGGCTCATTCGTAAAACTTTTAGGATTAAAAAAATCAAAGTTGGGCATGCCGGAACTTTAGATCCTTTAGCATCCGGTTTATTAGTAATCTGTACAGGTAAATATACCAAACGCATTCAGGAGTTTCAAGGGCTAGAAAAAGAATATACAGGAACAATCACATTAGGTGGAACAACACCTTCTTATGACTTAGAGACAGAAATTAACCAAACATTTTCGATAGATCATATTTCCGAATCAACCATAAAAGAAGCTACAACTCAGTTTATTGGAGAAATCGATCAATATCCGCCTGTTTTTTCTGCTTTAAAAAAAGACGGCAAACGATTATATGAGTATGCCCGAGAAGGTTCTGAAGTAAAAGTCGAATCTCGGAAAATACGAATTGATGAATTCGAAATCACAAGAATAGAGCTTCCTGAAGTAGATTTCAGAGTAACATGTAGTAAAGGAACTTATATCCGATCGTTAGCACACGATTTTGGAAAAGCATTGAATAGCGGAGCTCATTTAAGTGCTCTAAGAAGAACTAAAATAGGAGACTTCTCAGTTGAAGATGCAATTACCGTGGAAGATTTTGAAAATCAGTTGCCGACAAAAATCGAAGCGGTATAAAATATTACATAACAAAACTAGTTATAGATACCTATGGAATTTATAGAAAAACATAAAGCTCTGATTATCACATCGATGTTGATGGGGATTTTTGTATTAAGTCTCTATAATATTAATATGATGGCTAAGCAAAAGGAGCAATCTGAAATACTAATGGAGATTCCTGAGGAATTGCTTGAAGAACTTACAAAAGAGGAAGAAGAACCACAGCCTCAAGAAGATCGAGAGTTAATTGCATCCAAAAGAACCCATAATGCTTATAATGAAGATTTTGAAGATCACGATGAGATTGAAGAACGTATTAAGTCCTTAACTGAAGCAGAAGAGGAAGAGCAAACAGACGAGACACCTGAAGAAGAACAACCTGCAATAGAAGAAGCTAAAGAAGAAAAGCCAAAACCAGAACCTGAGGAAACTAATAGTAAATACAGTTCTTCTAGCTGGAGTCTAAAAGGGCGAGAGTTAATGGGTAAAATACCTAACCCTGTTTATACGTGTAATGGTAGTGGAAAAGTAGTAGTAAAAATAAAGGTGAATCAAAATGGCTATGTCATCAACACAAAGATTGACAAAAGAAATTCTACGACCCGAAATGAATGCCTATTTGATAATGCTATGAAATACGCGAGACAAGCCTTGTTTTCGCGATCCTCTATTGAAGAGCAACAAGGGCTAGTGACTTACTACTTTAACTATAGTAACTAAAGGATATTTGATAAATCCTCTGCAATATTTACACCTTTGTTTTTATTGTACCAGATTTGTAAATCTTCTTTAAATTCAGGATCCAAACTACCATGCTGTGCCTTATACTCATTTACCATTTGTGTAGCAGTAGATGGTCGAGGTCCCCAAGTATTTAAAACTTCTTTGGTTTCCTTATCTATCGCAACTAGTTTAGGTATGGATTTTCCTCCATTCGTTAAAAAGTTATTCATCAATTCATCGTGATCATCCCGTAAAACAATTTTTAAATCAATCCCTTCATTTAATTCGGCCAATTTATTCATAACTGGTATAGAATGGGCAGCATCACCACACCAGCCTTCTGTCAATACGAGCCAAGTTACATTGGTTTCTGTATTTGCGAATTTTTCAGCAACAGCTCCATTAACTTTTAAGGTTTTATCCAATCTTTTCATTCTTCGATCATTAAGCATACTATAATTTGTTAGTGCTTCTGATTGCTCATGACCTGTAGACTTATCTTCAGTTAATAAATCATTTACTAAACTTCTATACTCCTGATATGTATAAGAATCTGAGATTCCTTGTGTTATTAATTCTTTTATAGTCATCGTTTTCGTTTCCATAGTCTATTCATAAATGTTATGATATATGACGTTTATAATTTCTAAAACTTACAAAGTATATTTTATGACGAAAGTAATATATTTATATCTCAAATCTAACTTTATGCAAAAACACAAATGTGGCTGGTGTATCGGAGACCCTTTATATGAAGCCTACCATGATAATGAGTGGGGAACTCCTTTGCACGATGAACAACTTTTATTTGAATTTCTGGTATTAGAGACGTTTCAGGCTGGATTGAGCTGGATTACCATCCTTCGAAAACGTGATAATTTTAGAATTGCTTTTGATAATTTTGATTATAAGCGTATTGCTAATTATTCTGAAGCTAAAAAACAAGAGTTACTTCAAAATGCTGGAATCATCCGTAATAAGCTAAAAGTAAATTCTGCAATCACTAATGCTCAGCTTTTTATGAAAATTCAGGAGGAGTTTGGCAGTTTTGATACCTATATTTGGAGTTTTGTAGATGGTAAACCCATTAAAAATAGCTGGAAGCATCATAAAGATTGCCCTGCCAACACTGAAATTTCTGATAAGATCAGTAAAGATCTAAAAAAACGTGGCTTTAAGTTTGTAGGTTCAACCGTGATATATGCTTTTATGCAAGCCATTGGGATGGTTAATGATCATACTGTAGAATGTTTTAGATACAATCAAGTTTAAAAATGGCCGGAGAAACCAATTTAACAGAGCTAATTACAAGCATGTCTCCTGAATTGCAGGCCGGTGAATATGTATTTTCTACCGTGACAAATACAGATTCCATTCCCAGAGATCAGATCATTGGTGAGTTTAAAGAAAAAGAGGGAGTAACAATTATTCTAGAACGTCAAAAAGCTGATCAATTCAACTTGCCATATCAATATATAGCATCCTGGATTACTCTTAAGATTCACTCTTCACTAGATGCTGTTGGCCTAACGGCTATATTTTCTGCAGAATTAGCCAAACATAATATTAGTTGTAATGTGATTGCCGGTTATTATCACGATCATATTTTTGTACATATAAAAGATGAAAAAAAAGCAATGAAAGTACTTAAGAAGTTATCCAAAGACTATAAAGGATAAAAACAATCTGCATTTATATTTTTACCCCAAAAGATAAATCCCCAGCATCTCCTAGACCGGGGACGATATAACTTTTATCATTTAACCCCTCATCAACAGCTGCAATCCATAAGTGCGTATTCTCTGGGAAAGTCTTACTAGCATACGCCACTCCTGCCTCTGATCCTATTACCGAAACGATATGAATTTGTTCAGGAGTTCCGTGCCCTTTCATAGCTTCAAAAGTGTTTTCCAGAGTTTTTCCGGTAGCAAGCATTGGATCTGCTAATATCAAAGTTTTATTCTCTAATGAGGGTGAAGCTAAATAATTTACCACAACCTCAAAATCATCATTACCATTATGGTGATCTCTATATGCTGAAATAAAAGCATTCTCTGCTTTATCAAAATAATTCAGCAAGCCATTATGTAATGGTAATCCTGCTCGTAAAATTGAACATAAAACAAGACTATTTATTGGCACTGATACCTGTTTAGTTCCTAGAGGGGTTTGTACAATTCTATTTTCAAAATTTAAGGTTTTACTCAGTTCATACCCTAGCACTTCTCCTATACGTTCGATATTTTTTCTAAAACGCATAGCATCCTTTTGTACCTCTACATCTCTAAGTTCTGCTATAAATTGATTTAAAACCGAATTCTCTAACCCTAAATTATGAACAATCATAGCTGAATTTTAATAATACTACTTTAAAAACTTAATAAACTCCTCTCTGGGAATCTCTTTGGCTCCCAAACTTGCCAAATGATCCGTATACACCTGACAATCTATGAGCTTTACTTCTTTTTCCTGCAACCATTCTACTAATTTGATAAAACCGTACTTAGAAGCATTACTGGCTTTTGCAAACATACTCTCCCCGCAAAACACTTTTTTATCCTCTAACCAAATACCATACAACCCACCAACCAATTCTGAGTCCTTCCACACTTCAACCGATAAAGCATGTCCTAATTCGTGAAGCTGTATATAAGCCTCTTTCATATCATTATTAATCCAAGTACCTTCCTGATCAGGACGCTCAACTGATGCACAGTTTTGTATGACACTTTTAAAATCTGTATTAAAGGTAACTTCAAAATATGCTTTTCGCAAAAGCTGATGCATACTTTTACTCACTTTCAGTTCTTCGGGAAACAAAACCATTCTTGGATCCGGGCTAAACCATAAAATTGGTTGGTCCTCATTGTACCAAGGAAAAATTCCACTGCGATACGCCAACAACAATCTTTCTACAGATAAATCTCCTCCTAATGCCAATAATCCATGGACATCGGCATACGATACTGGTGGAAATTCTAAAGTTTTTTTAACAATATACAAAACTGAATAGCAAGGGTTTCTACAACGTTAAATATCAATTAGTTGTTTGAATTGACCAAAAAAATCGTAATATTTGTTAGGACCTTTTAAGATAAATTTTGTTCATCATTGCTTTTTTGAGTTTTATTAAAAGGTTAACCTAAAACCCACAATATGAAAAGTCCGACACTTATGGTATCGGACTTTTTGCTTCTTAAACAATTATGTGTGTGCTACCAATTTAGAATGGTAAGTCGTCATGATCTTCTTCAGAGAAATCTGTCGCTGGTTCAAAAGCCTCTGCCGGTGGTGTTGGAGGAATCCCTGCAGCAGGAGCAGCAGCTTGTAAACTTTCGATTCTCCATCCCTGGATAGAGTTAAAATATTTAGTCTCTCCTTGTGGGTTCACCCATTCACGACCACGTAGATTAATACTTATTTTTACGTCTTGTCCTACCTGGAAATTATTCAAAAGATCACATTTATCCTGAATAAATTCTACCATAATATGTTGTGGATATTGTTCATCTGTAGTGACTACGATCTCACGCTTTCTAAAACCATTACTTCCAAAGGTTTGTGTCTCACCGACCATCTTTACTTTACCTTGTACTTCCATCTTAATATCTATTTTTTTGCTGATAAAATGTTCCAAGCAGTATCTACATCATCCTGATCTAGATATTGCTTTGCAAATTTATGAATTTCTATCAGGTTAGCATCCTGAATTTTAACCTTAATATTAGTATTGTTATTAACAAATGTTGATGCTTCTACTTCTGTTGGTATTTGCTCTACATTACCTAACTTACCCAAATCGTTTCCTGTTAACACCTTACTATTTCTAATACTTTCTGGCAATGAATCCACTCCAATCCCTATTGTACTCAGGGGTTTGGGCACTTCGAACATTCCCATATTAGCACGAGAATACCAATTACCACCCATACGGGCTACTTGGTCTATTTTATATTGATCAATTCTTCCATCATCACCAAGAACCTCTTGTTTTACATGAATTAAAAGTACCTCACAGATAATCAAATTACCAGCACCGCCTTGTTCTCCCATAGGAAGGATTTCATTTACTTTGCATTCCAATTGTACCGGAGATTCTCCTACTCTATATGGCTTCACTTTTTCTGAAGCTACCATAGTAAGCCCTGATTTTTCAAACTCATTAACTCCCTCAGGATATTCTGTGCTTGACAAAGACATTTGCTGTACCATATCATAATTTACAATATTTATAACCACTTCTTTAGTAGTTTTGGCATTTTCTAAAGTATGCTTTACTGTATTATCTCTTACCCTACGTGCCGGAGAAAAAATCAAGATAGGAGGATTAGCACTAAACACGTTAAAGAAGCTAAATGGAGAAAGGTTTGGGTTCTCATTTTCATCAATTGTACTTGCAAAAGCTATAGGCCTTGGACCAATTGCACCAAGAAGTGTTCCGTGTAATTTTCCGATTGCGACTTGTGTCGGATCAATTGTTATCATATTTTTATATCTTCAACACAAAGATAATTAAAGTTTAGGGTCTAAAAGTTATTCCTGTTTTACAATTACTCCTCCTAATTCACGGGCAATAAAACAGCAGAAAAACGTTTATACTTTAAGATTAAGTTAACACTACTCCTTTATGAATTTATCCGATGAGCGTAATCTAGCAAGTTATTTTATCATTATTGCTGTTTTGGTCATAACCGGTTTAGTTTTATGGAATACTTCACTTTTTTTACAAAGGCTAAAAGAAGATGAGGACATCAAAATGCAGACCTGGGCTCAATCGTATAAAGCTTTAAATAGTTTACAGGAGGATGATTATTTAGAATTATCATTAATCATAAGCGGTACAAATAACACCATCCCATTTATTATTACGGATTCAAAAAACAGTATGATTAGAGATTCTTTAGGTAATCTGGATTCAGATTATTTCAAAAATGTTCCTCAAAGCATTATTGAAGATGAAGAAAAAGCAAAAGCATATTTGATGGAAATGAATTCAGAAAATGAGCCTATAGTACTGGACTTAAAAGGAACAGTTCAATATATTAATTACGGTAACTCGGGAATCTTAAAAAAACTGAAATATTACCCAATTGCTATTGCTTTAATTATATTTTTATTAATTGGGGTGATTTATTTCTTTTTCACTACTTCAAAAATAAGCCAGCAAAACAAATTATGGGCTGGTATGGCTAAAGAAACTGCTCATCAAATAGGAACACCACTTTCTTCATTGATTGGTTGGAACGAAATTCTGAAAACCGAACAGGTAAATCCCGAATATATTGCAGAGATCGAAAAAGATATCTCTAGACTTAAGGTGATTACAGAACGTTTTTCAAAAATAGGTTCTGTTCCAAGCTTGGAAAAAGTGGACATTGTAGAAGAAACACGTAGTGCATATACTTATTTACAAACCCGAAGCTCTAAACTGATTAATTTCTCACTTGATCTACCAGATCATCCTATTATGGTTTCTTTAAACTCTCAACTATTTAGCTGGACTATAGAAAATCTAGTTAAAAATGCTATAGATGCTATGCGCGGTAAAGGAGATTTAAGCATTGACCTTAGCGAAGATTCTAAACGAGTGTTTATTAGAGTAAAAGATACTGGTAAGGGTATTCCTAAAAGCAAATTTGCCAAAATTTTTGAACCTGGATACACTTCTAAAACAAGAGGTTGGGGACTTGGTTTATCTCTTGTAAGAAGAATCATAGAAGAGTATCACTTAGGCAAGATTAAAGTGCTAAGATCTGAAATTGGTAAAGGGACAACTTTTCAAATCACACTTCGGAAATCACAAGCTACTGTATAACATTATCTATTCATGAACGTTATACATTAACACCAAATCAAAAATAAAGTGAAAACCGAATACATAGTTCTTAAAGAAACTACACTTACTAATAATTGCCCGGAATGTTACTCTAATGATGGCATGCTACTTTCTTTTAAGCAAGAGAAACGTAAATCCAAGTTAATGGTGAGAACCAAAAGCAATGTTATAGAAAGTATTGTTTGTGGAAAATGTGAATCCAAAATTTTTCCGGGTATTTGGACTCCGGACATAGAAAGGGTATATGACTATCATAGAAAAACTATTACTCCAAAATCAGGATCTATGCAATTTACCGGATTGTCTTATGCATTAATCCTTTTAACCCTGTTAATAATAACCGGAGGATATTTATACCTCAAACATCCGGAAATCATAGGCTTGGGCTAGTATTTTGACATAATTTCTCTTAGCTCTTCAGTAATGGAAAAAGTTTTGTCAATATTAAAATCAAAGCAAACGGCAACATCGTGTCCTTCTGCACAAAGCACTCCTTCATCATTATATAATCTATGAAATAGACCAAAACTGGAATTCTTTATGAATTCGACTTTAGTCTTTATCAGCACATTCCCGGGGAAAAACAATGGATGCTTAAAATCACATTTAGTGGACACTAACATAGGACCTTTTTTTGTTTCTTTGTACAACCTGTCTAATCCTGTAACTTCCCAAAACTGGACACGTGCACTTTGCATATATTTCATGAAATTTACGTTGTTCACGTGCTGATAGGTGTCCATCTCACTCCAATCGATCCGAAGTTGAAGAGATAATCGAAATTCTGAATCTTGCATTACAAATTAGATTGTATTTCAGCTGTCAACGTTTCAAATTCTTCCTGCGACATTGAAACTTTATGTTGAAAGGTCATTTCTTTCATATCATTAAGTGGAATCAAATGCACATGTACATGTTGAACTTCGAGTCCTACCACTGCGATTCCCACACGTTTGCATGGAATCGTTTTTTCAAGTGCTTTTGCGACTTTACGAGAAAAACGCATTAATTCTACATACGTTTCTTCATCAAGGTCAAAAATTTTATCCTCTTCCTTTTTCGGAATACAGAGTGTATGACCTTTGGCATTAGGATTAATGTCTAAAAAGGCAAAGAATTTATCATCTTCAGCAACCTTATAAGATGGTATCTCGCCGTTTACAATTTTAGTGAACAGGGTGGGCATGGATTAATTGTTTAGCTGGTTTACAAATAGGGGGTATTCTATCATGTTAAAAATAACAAAAAAACCTTTCTTCAAAATTAAAGAAAGGCTTTTTATATTTATGTTAAATTCTTCTATTCTCTAGTAATTTCTACAACATCAAATTTCATAATCCCATTAGGCACCTGAATTTCAGCTATTTCACCTACACTTTTACCTAAAAGACCTTTTCCGATAGGAGAATCTACAGATATTTTTCCGGATTTAAGATCAGCCTCACTCTGAGCTACTAACTTGTATGTCATCTGTGCTCCATTAGTCTGATTTTTAATCTTCACAGTAGAGTGTATCAAAACCTTAGATGTATCTAATTGAGATTCATCTATCAATCGTGCATTAGCCAGTGTCTCTTCCAGCTTAGAAATTCTCATTTCTAATAGCCCTTGAGCTTCTTTTGCTGCGTCATACTCAGCATTTTCACTAAGGTCTCCCTTATCTCGGGCTTCTGCAATAGCTTGTGATGCCTTTGGTCTTTCTATATCTTTAAGCTGATTTAGCTCTTCTCTTAAATTTTTTAGCCCTTCTGCAGTGTAATAAGATACTTTGCTCATAACTTCATCGTTTATATAAATACAAAAAATCCCACCAAGATGGGACTTTAACATAACAAATATAATAAAAAAATAAACCAGATCATATTTTTATGTAATTTGGCAATCGAATAAAGTAACATTTTATGCACACAAAAAGGTTCTTGTTTTTAGTACTTTCAATGTTTATGATATTATCTTGTGAGGATGATGATCGTGCCGATAATCCTTTTTTACCTAATGTATCAGTAAATTTCGAAGCTAATCTTAATTTACCTCAATTTAGTCAATTAGAGTTCCAAGGAAATACTGTAATTGTAGAAACCGGAGGTGTTGGGATAAAGGGGTTAATTCTTCACAATTCACTTAGTGGTGGTTTTAGAGCTTTTGAACTAAGTGACCCTAATCATTTTCCTAATTCTTGTTCAACTCAGACCTTCAGTGGTTCTGTATCAACCTGTAACTGCGAGGATGAAAATAAATACGATCTAAATACTGGCGTGTCCTTATCAGGTTTACCATATGGTTTAAAACCATATAGAGTTCAGTTACAAGGGAGTAGTTTGTTTATTTCAAATTAATATAAGGACAATCCTTGTTTCAGGTTAATTAACTCGAGATCATTTCTAAGTCCTGAAATAATCTCAATGGCTTTTTTACTTCGAATACCTGATTGACAGCAAACAACAATCGGTTTTTCTGAAATAATCTCTGAAATACGTTCAGAAACTTCATTTAATGGAATATGAATCCCTCCGATATTAAATTGATCAAATTCTGTCTTATTTCTAACATCTAAGATCTGATAATTACCTGAATTTTCTTTTAATTCTGAAACTGAAATTTCTTCAATCACATTTAAATTAATTCCACAGAAAAAATTATAATTCTCTTCTAACTGATTGATCTCTAGGTCCTCATTTTTTTTGAAACTGAGGATTTGTTGTTGTAAAGTAAGTGAATCAAAATACAATAATTTACCATTAAGCACTTCTCCTATTCCTGTAATTATTTTAATAACTTCATTAGCCTGAAGACTACCTATAATTCCCGGCAACACCCCTAATACTCCAATATCAGAACAATTAGGCACAGCATCTGGAGCCGGAGGATCAGGAAAAAGACACCTATAGGTAGGGCCATTTTTATAGTTTAATACTGAAACCTGACCTTGAAATTTAAAAATAGAACCAAACACCAACGGTTTATCCGCAAGTACACAAGCATCATTTACCAAATATCGTGTCGGGAAATTATCACTACCATCTATAATAATATCATAATCAGAAAAAAGATCTAGGGCATTATCAGTATTTAATTTTTCATCATATACTTTAAAAAACACAAAAGGATTCAGTTTTGATAATCTTTCTGCTACAGTTTTGGCTTTAGATTTACCAATATCATCAATCGTATACAATATTTGTCTCTGGAGATTAGTTTGATCTACTACATCATCATCAATAATTCCAATAGTACCTACTCCTGCAGCGGCAAGATATTGTAACACCGGGCAACCTAAGCCTCCAGCTCCAATAACCAATACTTTAGCTGATTTAAGCTTTTCTTGTCCTTCTAACCCGATCTCATCAAGGATGATATGGCGGTTATATTGTATTTTTTCTTCTTTATTGAGCATAATCCATAAAGATATTACAATTTACTTCCAATTATTGGCCCAGTCTTTCCAAACTACCTCTAATCCTTTTGATTTTAACATCTCCACCACTTCTTCTGTGCGTCTTTCATCCGAGATTTCGAATTGTTCTAACGATTGTGGTTCTACGACATATCCGCCTGGGTTGGTTTTTGATTCTGCGCTAATGGAAGTTACTCCTAAATTGACAATGTTTTCCCTAAACACTTCACTCTCTCTTGTAGACATGGATAACTCAACATCTTCATCCAATAATCTAAATGCGCAAATTAATTGTACTAAATCAGCATCCGTCATTTCCACTTTTGGCTCCAATCCTCCACTATGTGGTCTCAATCTGGGGAATGATATTGAATACTTTGTTTTCCAATACGTCTTTTGCAAATATTGTAAATGTAATGCTGTAAAAAAACTATCCGCTCTCCAATCTTCTAACCCGAAAAGTGCTCCCAGCCCTATTTTATGAATTCCAGATCGACCTAATCGATCCGGAGTTTCTAATCTATACTCAAAATTAGACTTTCGACCTTTGGGATGATGTTTTTTATATGCTGATTTATGATAGGTTTCCTGATATACTAATACGGCATATAAACCATTCCCTATCAATAATTCATAATCTGATTGATCCAGCGGTTGTACTTCAATAGTAATATTAGCAAACTTTGATTGTATAAGTTTTATCGCAGTATTGATATAATCTACTCCAACAGTTTTATTTGCTTCACCGGTAACCAAAAGAATGTGATCGTACCCCTTAGATTTTAGAAATTCTACTTCTTGTATGATTTCCTCATCTGTTAATGTCCTACGTGGAATTTTATTAGTCATACTAAATCCACAATAAGTACAGATGTTCTGGCACTCATTACTCAGATACATCGGAGTATACATCTGAATGGTATTACCGAAACGTTTTTTAGTAATATGGCTACTCATTTGTGCCATTTGTTCCAAATAAGGCTTTGCAGCAGGGGAGATCAATGCCTTAAAATCTTCCAGATCTCGTTTTGAGTTATTCAATGCTCTTGTTACATCCTCTTCTGTTTTGGAAAGAATTTCTGAAAGCGTTTGATCCCAGTCGTATTGATCGAATATGGTTTTAAAACTGCTATTAGGTTTCAGGTATCTGGTTTCAGGTGTCGGGTATTTAGAATTAGTCATTATATAATTGCTTTAATCAAATTATACAACATCTTTCTTATAGAAATTACTTGATTTATTAAAGCCATTTTTTGTTCTTCTTGAATATAATTCAAATCCTTTGATAAGATTAGCAGATATTCAACTTCCGAAACTGATCCCCCAACAATTCTTAAAAACCTCGCAAACTCCTTATTCGAATCTCGTCCACAACCTTCTGATATATTGGTTGGCACTGAAGCCGAAGCTCTCCTTACTTGTGATATAATACCATATCTTTCTTCTTCAGGGAACTGTTTAGTTATATCATAAATTGACAAGCAAAGTTCGTGACTTTTCTTCCACACCTTTAATTCTTTAAAATCTCTCATATCAAGTTTCGGACATCGAGTATCAGCCAATTGATTATTATATAGTTATACACAAGAGACTGACACCTGATACCTGACAGCCAATACCCTTTCACTATTTAGCCAAAAAACTCGTTAGTGGGCTACTTGCTTCTGCGTGTTGTTTTACAGGAGCTAGTTTCGCATTATAAGCCATTCTACCCGCTTCTACTGCCATTTTAAAAGCTTCAGCCATCGTTACAGGTTGCTGAGATACTGCAATAGCCGTATTGACCAAGACTGCATCTGCACCTATTTCCATAGCATGGGCTGCATGTGAAGGGCTTCCGATACCGGCATCCACTATCACTGGAACATTGCTCTGATCTATGATAATTTCTAAAAACTCTAATGTTTTTAATCCTTTGTTACTTCCTATAGGTGCTCCTAATGGCATTACACATTGAGCGCCTACTTCTTCTAAGCGCTTGCATAACACAGGATCTGCATGGATATATGGCATCACCACGAAACCAAGTTGAACCAATTTCTCTGCCGCTTTTAAGGTTTCAATAGGGTCAGGTAATAGATATTTGGGATCCGGATGAATCTCTAGTTTTACCCAATTGGTTTCTAATGCTTCTCTTGCCAACTGAGCTGCAAAAATTGCTTCTTTAGCATCTCTGACACCAGAAGTATTAGGCAATAAATTAATTCTTGGATGATCTAAATGATTTAATATATCATCACTTTCACTATTAACATCTACACGTTTAAGTGCCACGGTAATCAATTCACTCTCCGAAGCTAATAAAGCATCTCTCATTAATTGAGAAGAACTGAATTTTCCTGTTCCTGTAAATAATCGTGATGAAAATTCTTTGTCAGCAATTTTTAGTTTATCCATCTTTTTAACTATTAGCGTCTAGCTGATTAGCTATTAGCATTTTTATATTTTTTATTTTTTGTTCTAAGTCTTCCTGGTCTGTCAGCATTCCTGAAACTGCAATTCCGGATACCCCTGTTCGCATTAGTACTTCAATATCCTTTGTTTCAATTCCTCCAATTGCTACAATAGGTAATTCTGAATTCTGAATTCTGAATTCTGATATTATTTTTTTGTATCCTTCCAGGCCAAGTATTGGACTTAGTTTCTTTTTGGTTTTTGTATATCTAAAAGGACCGAGACCTACATAATCTACCTTATCCTTTATATGTTGCATACAATTTTCTAAGGTATTTGCTGTGCCGCCAATGATATAATTTTCTCCTAATATTTTTCTTGCTTCTATAGGATTCATATCCTCTAACCCTAAATGTACACCATCTGCCTGAGCTGCTTTTGCCACTCCAACATTGTCATTTATAATCATAATCGCTTCGTATCGATCACAAATCTCTCTGCACTTCAAAGCTGTATTTAAGTATGTTGCCATATCAACATCCTTGAGGCGTAGTTGTATCCAACGGCCTCCAGCTTTACAGACCTGTTCTATATTATGAAGATGTTCTTTTGGAGTATTTCCTTGTGAGATATATTGTAGTCCAGTCATCAGCTTTTAGAAGTTAAGGAGTTAAGAATCGCTTTACAATACCCGTTTAACAATTTGCTTACTTCAATTATCAAGTCTATTTCTTCAGAAATACCTTCTGAATAATTTAAATCTTTTGTAAGAATCAAATAATACCTACATTCTTCCAATGAACCTTGCGCTATATTAAAAAACCTCAACTTATCTTTAGTTCCTTTCTTTTTATATCCTTCTGCAATATTGGCTGGAATAGATACTGAAGCCCTTCTAAATTGATTGGATAAGCCATAGGTTTCGGATTTAGGAAAGCTCTCTGTTAACTTATAAACTTTCAGAACAAATTGATGTGCTTTTTGCCAAACAATTAGACTCTCAAATGATGTTGATTTATCCATTCTATTTAAAAATTTTAACTTCTTTCTTCATAACTTCTACACTCTATGATATCCTAGTAAGCTTTTATTTGAGCTCAACACTTTCTCTGTATATCGTTTCCCTCTAAAGCATGCTTTTAATAATGGGAATCCTAATGCTAAATATGTTATAATTGCAGAGGAGAGCACACAACCACTCCCATGTTTTTCTGAAATATTCTGACTTTTAGGGTTTATTACAAAATACTTTCCGTTTTTAGTGAATAATTCATCTTTTCCAACAGCTTCTTTTCTATGTCCTCCTTTTAGAAATAAATTCGTTTTAGAACAGATATATCCGATTGCTTCTTCTATAGTTTTATCATTATACAACTTATGAATCTCTTCATAATTAGGAGTTAATAGATAAATTTTATCTAAAATCTCATCAAATCTGCTTCTTGATTCCGCTCGTAGAGACATATTATGGAAATCAAAATCTGAACTTGATTTTAGTATAGGATCTAAAATGATTTTTACTTTAGCATTCTTCTCTACTAAAAAATCTATGATTTCGTTTAGTCCCTCCCAGTTTTGTGCAATACCAATTTTTACAAAATCTATACTAAATCGATCAAACAAAATTTCGATTTGACTTTTAATTACTTCAACATCGATCCAATGACAAGCTATTAATTCAACATCACTCTGAACTGTATTTGCGGTACAAACTGCTAATCCATATCCTTTTAACGCCTCAATGGTTTTGATATCTGCCGTAAGCCCTGCTCCTCCTGATGGATCAAAACCCGCAATGGTTAATATGTAAGGACGGTTTTTCATATATCTTTCTGAAAAATTATCTGTTCTGTGTCAAACTGAGCTTGTCGAAGTTATTATACATTTGATTTTCAATATATCTTCGACAAGTTCAGACTGACAAAATAGATTCATTTATACCTTTTTTTGGGTTAGCTTAAACTATTTTATTGTTTTTAGTTTATTATAAATCGCTTTAAAACTTTCTAAAGAATCATTTGTATTCCATATTCCTCCTAAAACTCCAACACCTTTGAATCCTAGATCAAAAGTTGCTTGTAAGGTGTCTTGATTAATTCCCCCCATTCCAATCACTTTTGCTTCTAGCTCATGAACTTCAAAACCTTTACCTTCATATCCTTTTTTTGAAATAGATCCAAAGACAGGACTTAACAAGACATATTCAAAATCAGCTTGACATGCTACTATATCCTCTTTAGAATGAAAAGAGCTCGTTACTGAAAATCCTTTGTTTTTATATACCTGCACAGTTACATTAAGTGCATCTTCTAGATCTAATCGGGCCTGTTCTTGTAAATGGATGCCACGTAATCTATAATCTATTGTTAACTCTGGAAACTGATGTGTCATAATTCGATTATGATACTTTGTGTCAATTTGATCTAACAATGCACGATATCCATCAATTGTAAAACTTGGTTTACGCAAGTGTAATATTTCCAAACCAGCGTCGAACAAATTGTTGATTTGCTGTGCTTCGTTTGGCAATGGTTTCTCTGATGTGAGTACTATAATCATTTTTTTTGGTATCGGGTATCAGTTGTCGGGTATCGGGTTTCGGTGATTCTGATACCCGGTAGTCGATAGCTGTTGCTATAGATATACTTCGCTTCCTTTTTCTTTAAACTCTTCTGCTTTTTCCTGCATTCCCTCTTCTAATGCTTTTTGACCATCTATTTCTTTCTTCGCAGCATAATCTCTTACTTCTTGAGAAATCTTCATAGAACAGAATTTTGGACCACACATACTACAGAAATGAGCAATTTTAGCTCCTTCTGCCGGCAGTGTTTCATCGTGATATTCTCTTGCTCTTTCAGGATCTAATGCCAGATTAAACTGATCTTCCCAACGGAACTCAAAACGTGCTTTACTTAATGCATCATCTCTATGCTGTGCTCCCGGATGCCCTTTAGCCAAGTCTGCTGCATGTGCTGCTAACTTATATGTAATTACTCCAGTACGTACATCCTCTTTATTTGGTAAGCCTAAATGCTCTTTTGGTGTTACATAACATAACATTGCAGTTCCGTACCAACCGATCATTGCAGCACCAATTCCAGAAGTAATATGATCATATCCCGGTGCAATATCTGTTGTTAAAGGTCCTAATGTATAAAAAGGCGCTTCTCCACAAGCTTCTAATTGCTTATCCATATTGGCTTTAATCATGTGCATTGGTACGTGACCAGGCCCCTCTATAAAGGTTTGCACATCATGCTTCCAAGCAATTTTTGTTAATTCTCCAAGAGTTTCTAACTCTGCAAACTGAGCTTCGTCATTAGCATCTGCAATACAACCTGGACGTAATCCATCCCCGAGAGAGAATGCTACATCATAAGCTTTCATAATTTCACAAATCTCTTCGAAATGTGTATATAAGAAACTTTCTTTATGATGTGCGAGACACCATTTTGCCATAATTGATCCTCCTCGAGAAACGATTCCTGTAATTCGTTTGGCAGTCATCGGCACATATGCCAAGCGCACTCCGGCATGGATTGTAAAATAATCTACTCCTTGTTCTGCCTGCTCGATTAATGTATCTTTAAAGATCTCCCAGGTCAGATCTTCGGCTTTGCCATTTACTTTTTCTAAAGCCTGATAGATAGGAACTGTTCCGATAGGAACCGGTGAGTTACGAATAATCCATTCTCGGGTTTCATGAATATTTTTCCCCGTAGAAAGATCCATAATATTATCAGCTCCCCAGCGACATGCCCAAACCGCTTTTTCTACTTCTTCTTCAATACTCGAGGTAGTCGCAGAATTACCGATATTAGCATTGATTTTTACCAAAAAGTTACGCCCCAAAATCATTGGCTCACTCTCTGGATGATTAATATTAGAAGGAATTACTGCTCTACCTCTTGCAACTTCTTCTCTTACAAACTCTGGTGTAATCACATCAGGAATACTGGCTCCAAAATCTTGCCCAGGATGTTGTGTAGACAAACGTTTTGTCTCTTGTAACTTTTGATTTTCGCGAATAGCTACATATTCCATCTCAGGAGTAATGATTCCTTGTTTTGCATAATACATCTGCGAAACATTCTTTCCTGCTTTAGCTCGCTTTGGTTTGCGTAAGTGATTAAAGCGTAAATGATCTAAACTAGAATCGTTTAATCTTTCATTACAATATTCTGAAGAAAAACTGTCTAATTCTTCTACATCACCACGGTCTAAAACCCATTGTTCTCGTATAGGCTCAATACCATTATGTACATTAATTTCTTTAGAAGGATCTGTATACGGACCACTAGTGTCATACACTGTTACAGGTTGATTAGGTGTTTTCTTTCCACTAAAACTGTCAGTTGTATCCTCCAATGCTATCTCTCGCATTGCCACATTAATTTGTGGATGAATATTTCCTGGTACATAGATTTTTTTAGAATTAGGGAATGGTTTTGTAGAAATCACATTTCCTTGTGGTGCAGTATCTTTTTTCTTCATAATTATGTGTTTTGGCAATAGCTTTTAGCAGAAAGCCCTTAGTTTTTATTCTATTTAATTCAAACTTGATAGTTGTCCATTAATCACCCTCCTTGAGTAGCTTGTATAATTGTTATCTGATCATCATTTTGTATCAGAACATGATCCCAACTTTCTTTAGAAACAACTTCATCATTTATAGCCACAGCAATTCCTTTAGAAACAATATCTAATTGTTCTAACAATTTTATGACGGTGCTATCTTTGAGAATAGATTTTGATTGATTGTTAACGTTTACGGTCATCTTTTTTTGATTAAATCCATAAACTTTAGGTTGTCATTACCAATTTTAATCTACCTGATGGTAGACAGGGAAGATAAACCACATATATAATTATGCGATATTAACTTTTCCCTTCGTCGGTACTAACCGCATCAGGTTCAAAGGGTATTTCTCAGAATCCGCCTAAGGCAGATACACCCCTAAAGTTTATTTTATAAAAGTAGTAAAACCCATAAAACTATACTAAGAAATCAGATTTTTTCTACATCTTTTTATATTAAAATTTCAATGTTGCCCCAACTAAGAAATTGATTCCCGCTTGAGGGTAAAAACCAGTAAAATAACCGGTTCTGGTTCCAGTAGGACTAGTTGCATCATCAAATGTAAAAGACCCGAAATATCCATTTGGCACATACTCAACATCAAAGATATTATTTACAAGTCCTGTTAAAACTATAGATTTAAATACAGGTAAATTTTTTATCTCATAGATAATATTAAGGTCGTTTACAAAGAAACTGTCTAATTTTGATTCTTGTAAGTCCAAATTACCCATGTACTGTTCTCCTACAAACTTTGAAAGCAATCCAATCTGTAAAGATTTTATGGGATTATAAATAAAGGCATTACCTGCCACTAGGCTAGGGGAAAAAGAGATGTTGGTATCCCCTAGATTTACCTCTACACCATCTATAGAAGTTATGTAATCTTTATTTTTATTAACACTGATTGCAATATTAGGTCTAAGTGTTATTTTATTCATCGGATCGATATCTGCCTCAATTTCTAATCCTAATCTATAACTTTGATCAATACTTGCTCTAACGGGCGCTCCTACATCATCTAATGCACCTGTTAACACTAGTTGATTTTGATACCACATATAATATAGATTAGCATTAACAGTGGTAGTCTTTTTAGAAAAGCGCCAGCCTAATTCAATGTCGTTTAGTGTTTCTGCTTTATCGATTCCAACTTCAAAATCACTTCTTCTTGGTTCTCTATTAGCACGAGCATACGAAGCATATAATTGATTAGAGGTATTTATCTGAAAAGTAGCTCCTAATTTTGGGTTAAAGAAATCATAGTTTTCATCTACTTCTAATGGAACGCGATCAGATGTTAAACCCGTTGTTTCATATCCTACAAACCGACCTTGTAAGTCCAAAAATGCGCTCCATTTGCTATTAACTCTATATGTAGTTTTCCCAAAAACGGTAAATTCATTTTTTGTCCCATTTCCGAAATAATAATTATCCCTGATTTCTGATCCTCCTGCATTTTGGGCCCAAATCACTTCCCCAAAATGATCTCCATCATAGAGGCTATAAAAAGCACCAAAATCAACATCCAGATTGTTATTTTTATAATTTGCCGTAGCGTTTATTACATAAAAATCATTATCTAACCATCTTCGTCTGATAAGGTCTGTAGTATTGATAGTTTCTCCTCCAATGACAATTGGTGTAAAATCGTAATCAGAAAATTCTTCATCTTCTTTATATTGCTCAAAGAAACCCCTTCCATAAGTATAATTAAGACCTACATTTGTAGACCAGTGATTGTTATACTTTTGATTCCAATGTAGTTGATAGTGATCCTGCTTATAATCATCCACTTCATTATCATAAAAACGAGTATTTCCATCTTCATCAGTATATTGACCAGCCGGATTAAAAGTTCGATCTGTTGCTAAAAGGTCTTCATCAATTCCAAACCAAGATTGATACGTAATATTATGCCCTCCAAAGGTCATTGCCTTAATTAAAGTATTATTATCTACATAAGAACCTTGTAAAAAGTATGATTTTAGATCAGAAGATGCTCGATCTATATAACCATCAGAAGCAATAGCCGACAAACGCCCTGCTATTTCTATATTATCATTCAATAATCCGGTACTGAACTTAAGATTATGACGTCTCGTCGCAAATGATCCAAAGGAATTTCCAATCTCAGCACTAGCAGTCTTAGACACTGCATCGGTTAATAAATTCAAACTTGCTCCAAACGCTCCGGAACCATTGGTAGACGTGCCCACTCCCCGTTGAAGTTGAAGGTTTTCTACAGAAGAAGCAAAATCAGGTAAATTTACCCAAAATGTACCTTGACTCTCAGCGTCATTAAATGGGATCCCATTAAGGGTTACATTTACTCTTGATGCATCGCTACCTCTTACACGGATATATGTATATCCAACTCCAGCTCCAGCATCACTAGCTGTTACAACACCTGGCAAATAATTTAATAGAATAGGAATGTCTTGTCCCAGATTACGAGTTGCTAATTCCTCTTTAGATAGATTAGAATGTGTAATAGGCGAATCTGCTTCTACTCGCCCGGATTTTACTAAAACCTCGTCGAGCTTTTCAGCTTTATCCGAGATAGAATCTGTCTGTTTTTCTTGAGCTGAAACCGTAACGCTCAGTAACAAAATTGCAAAATAAAATAATACGTTTTTCATTCGTAAAAACTCATTACGAATAAAAGGGGCAATTACTCAACTGTTAAAAATGATTTGACTAAAAATTTGTATTGACTACCAATACTGATAATCGTTTTCCCTGACTAAAACATCTAATAGACATAAAAAACTTGACCGTCCCTTGGCAGCATTACCTGCCCAGGTTCATCGGGTATGATCTCAGCCTTTACAAATTATAAGTTTTAATTTTTGAGTTATAAAACCCAACACTTTGAACTTAAAACTCAAAACTGTAAAAGCACCCCTTTGAGATTTCTTGGCAAAAATACTATGTTTAATTGATTTATTGTAACTTTATTTGGCTTAAAAACAATGCTTCTAGCTTTTTGAAGTTATATTACTACAATGATTAATACAAAGAGAGCTGTTACGTTTAAAATTATTGCTGGATATTTCCTTGCAACTCTTCTTGCCTTGATTTCTTTTTGGGTAATTAAGCAACAAGTAGAAAACTACACTCAGATTACAAAAATCGAAACAGAAAACGACAAAAAACTCTCGTTAGTAGGAGAAGTAATAACAAGTTTATATGAGGCGGAAAGTTTAACAAGAAATATTATTCAAACTTCTGACGAACGCAAATACAAAATATATAAATCTAAAATTGATAGTGTTTTAATTAATATTAATGAGATTGGTGAAATATCTAATGATACTCTACAAACTAAAAAAATTGATAGTATCAAAATACTAATCGACAGCAAAAACAAAAACTTAAAAGAGCTGATTCAGATTTATCGTCAACGTAAACAAAAAGGAATTTATGCTCAAGCTATCGATGAATTGAAGAAAGCTGATCAATCTTTTGGAGATAAAAATTATCAAAAAAGATTTGGTAAGCTAAAACCTGAATTCAAAAAAAGGGTTATCAATATTCTGAATATGACCGCTGAGGATAATGCTAAAAGACTTACCAATCAAACCATTGATTCTGTTGCCACTACCGTTAAGCAAGTCCTGGAGGATTTAGAAGAAAAAGATAAACGTTACAAAAGGGAAATTTCTAATAAAGAAAACAAATTGCTTAAAAATGATCAGATTATTTCTAAGCAATTAAGAGACCTGCTGGCAGCAATTGATTTTAATGAAAGAACTGAATACTATTCAAGGTTAGAACAATCAAACGACGTGCTTAATCGAACTGCTAACTTTATTTTGGTCATAGCCGGTATCAGTTTGATTATTGCTATAATCTTCTTATACCTTATTACCAAAGATGTGTCGAAGAGCCAGAAATATCGTAATGATTTAGAAAGAGAAAAAACATATACCGAGTCCCTATTAAAAACTAGAGAATCTCTTATAAACACAGTAACACATGATCTTCGTTCACCCTTAAATACGGTAATTGGGTATTCTGATTTATTAGAGAAAACCGGTTTAAGCAACAGGCAAAAACATTATTTAGGACATTTAAAAAAATCTTCAGATTATATTCTTCATTTGGTAAATGATCTCTTGGATTTATCAAAATTAGAAGCAGGAAGAATGGTTATTGAAGAGCTTCCTTTTTCACCAAAAAAACTTATAGCAAATACGGTTTCTAGCATTATTCCGGTAAATGATAAGAAAAAACTTGATGTTAGAATAATTACCGAAGATTGCCTTAAACAACAATATCTAAGCGACCCCTTTAGAATAAAACAAATATTGACTAATCTGGTTAATAATGCATATAAATTTACTGATGAAGGTTCCATTACCATAACAAGTAGTATTATAGAGAATGGTTTAGCAGAAAAACAGTTGGTTATTTCTGTAAAGGATACCGGAATTGGAATTACTGAAGAACAGCAGCAGTATATTTTTGAAGAGTTTTCCCAAGGAGATGATGAAACCGAAAAAAGGTATGGTGGGTTTGGGCTTGGTCTTGCCATTACCAAAAAAATAATCAAACTTTTGAATGGTAAAGTTACTCTGGAAAGCAATATTGACGAAGGCAGTAACTTTACAATTTATATTCCTATTAAGTTATCAAATTCTTTAGTAGTAGAAGATACAGAAAGTGAAAGTATAGAAATGCAGCACTTTTCTAATCATAAAGTTCTTATTATTGATGACGACTTAAGTCAATTAGGGCTTACCAGTGAAGTAGTTTCATTAGCAGGATTGTCCTATGATATTTGCGAAAATGCAATAGATGCTCTTAACTTATTAAAAAATAATATCTACGACCTTATATTGACGGATATTCAAATGCCAAAAATGGATGGTTTCGAACTTCTCAATTCCATAAAAAAGCAAGGGAAATATACAAACCTCCCTATTATTGCCTTATCCGGAATGGCAAACACTACCGCTGAAGACTATAAAAATGCTGGGTTCTCTGGTAGTTTACGTAAACCTTATGCTCCAAAAGAGTTGATTGATTTAATTGCAAAAGTTCTTAAAATTACTCCTATAGAATATCAAAAAATTAATATTAACGAAGAGGACTCTAATGAAGAGTATTCACTAAATGACCTTATGCTTTTTGCTCAGGGAGATTCTGATTCTCTTTATGCAATTCTGGATACTTTTTATGAAAGTACAATCAAAAACCTGGAAGATTTAAAAATTAGAATAGAAAATGAAGAGATTGATCAGATTAAAAAGATTGCCCATAGAATGCTACCAATGTTTAAACAAATCAAAGCCAAGGGTGTCACACCTTTATTAACACAATTAGAACACCCTGATCAATATAAACTAAACAACACTTCCATAATTAGTATAGCAAAAGACTGTGTACAGAAAATTGAAAGTCTAATGGGCAAACTCAAGGTAGAAAATTAAAGACTGATATCGTATTGCTTCAATTTATTATATAATGTTTTTCGATCTATAGATAACATTCTGGCCGCTTTTGCTTTATTACCATTAGCTCTCTCCAAAGCATCTAAAATTAATTCTTGTTCATTTTGATTTTTAAACAATCCATATGTTTGTTTATCACTTGGAGTAGCATAAGCAATGTCCTTGGGCAATACATCTAATGTAATCAAATCCTTTTGAGAAAGCAAAACAGAACGTTTTACTATGTTTTTAAGCTCTCTAAGATTTCCAGGCCAATCATATTTCTTAAAAGATTCTAACACCTCATCCGTGAAACCTACTACATGTTTTTCTAGTTCTACATTTGCTTCTTCAAGAAAGTGATTTGCAAAAAGCATAAGATCTTCTATTCTATCCTTAAGCGGAGGAACCTTGATCGAAAATTCATTTAATCTATGATATAAATCCTCCCTAAATTCTCCTTCTTTTACAGCATGGCTAAGATCTTCATTGGTCGCTACAATTACTCTGATATCTACTTCTATTTCTTTATTACTACCAACTGGTTTAATTTTCCTTTCCTGAAGAGCTCTTAACAATTGAACTTGCAGTTCATAACTAAGATTACCTATTTCATCTAAAAATAATGTCCCTCCATTAGCTGCTTCAAAATGCCCTACTTTATCATTTACAGCTCCCGTAAAAGAACCCTTAATATGACCAAAAAACTCACTAGAGGCAATTTCTTTTGGTATAGCACCGCAATCTACTGCCACAAAAGGTTTATCCGATCTCTTACTTGCTTTATGGATACTGCTGGCCACATATTCTTTTCCTGTTCCACTATCACCAATTACTAATACTGACATACGTGTAGGAGCTACTAAAGCTACATACTCGTTTAATTTTTTTGAGGCGTCGCTAACTCCTTTAACAAAAGAATTATGATTAGACCGGATTACCCCAACAGGTTTAGACACTTTCTTTTTTTGAAGTTCAGTAGCAGGAGATTCAGCTTTATTCAAAGCTTTTTCAATTGTTTGTAAAATAGTATCAGGATTAAATGGTTTAGAAACGTAATCAAATGCACCTTGTTTGATTGCACTAACAGCCATATTTACCTCTGCATAACCAGTCATTACTATAACAGCAGTATCAGGAGTTTTTCCCTGAATTTCTTCTAACAATGTAATTCCGTCTCTATCAGGTAACCTCACATCCGTCAATACAATATCAAATGTATGATCCTGCATCTGTATAATAGCTTCGTTTCCTGAAAACGCAGTAGCGACCTCATAATCTTTTTTTTGTAAAAAAGTTTTAAGCATTTTGCAAAACGCTACATCATCCTCTACTATAAGTATTCTAGACATATTGGGTTAATTAATACTAAGCTATAAAGTTAAACATTAATACCATTTTATAATGTATTGCAAATAAAAAAGAGACTCTTGGGATTGAGTCTCTTTTTAGCACTAAACAACTTTATATCGTCTTTGGTTGCAAAACGATATCCTTTTCTACCCCTAGATTTAAGATTTGTCGTTTGGCTTAATCCATTCGCCATTAGCGCTTGCAAATACAACTTTAGTGTAGTTATCTTTATCTTTAAGTACAATTTTATAGGTATTATCCTTAGAGATATAAGCTTTATATGTACGTAAGTTTTCAAAATCCTTAATTGCAGAGTTTTGTACACTCATTGGCAATTCATATGCTCTGATTTCGGCATATTCCTGCTGCTCATATTCGTAAGACCTAAGTTCAAACCCATCATTTTCTACTAACTCATCCTGAGCTAGTGTTCCCTGAGCTGAAAAGATACTTACTACAATTGCTACTATCATTGGTAACTTTTTCATTTTGGTTACTTGTGAATATTAATCTGCATAATAGGTATAGGAATAATTATTCCAAAAGAGTAGATTGACATCTAAAAACACCAATTAACTAATAATCAGTAGATTACAGTTTTTGCCATGTGTAGATTTAAATATTAAAAAACGGGGAATCTACACTTAAGTGTAGAAATTCTACACACTTTTAGAGGACGATAAAGCTATAATAGTGGACTTCTTCTGTTAGTTTTCTTAAGCGATTGTCTTTTTTTACTTTCCAAACGCTTTTTAACTGCTGCTTTTGAAGGTTTAGAAGGTTTTCTTACTTTATGGATATGAAGATTGGCTTTCAAAACATCGAATAACCTTTTAATTACCAACTCTTTATTCCTATGTTGGCTTCTACTATCTCCACATTGTAATATTAAAACACCTGATTTAGTCAATCTCGAAGATAATTTTTGGGTAAGTAACAACTTTTCATCATCGGTCAATCCCTCAGAGGTATTAACATCAAAACTCAACTCTACTTTAGAAGACACTTTATTTACGTGTTGTCCTCCCGCTCCTGAGCTTCGAACAGCTTTGAACTTAAGTTCTTTTATAATTACCGAGGTATTCACGAAAAAAGTTTTACCTGATGCGCTGATTTAAGTAAGTCATTCACAGTTTTTACAGGATTAAAAGTTGTCAACGGCACCTCGACAAAAACACTAATCCAGTTAGCCATAGCACCATTCCATAATCCTGGAAGTTCTAATGCCTTCAAGACTTTACCGTTCATAGTTTTTTTAGTAATAAAACCTGATTCCGGATCAACAAATTCTAAAAGGTTAAACTTATTTCCTTTATAATCTCTTACACCACAAACTAAATCCACAGGGTTAAAATGAGTAGAACTTCCTAAAATATCCTGTTGTCTACGATCTTTTTTATTGATTTGTGGGGCTTCAATAATTTGTAACACCAATCTTCCATTATCTCGTTTAATCCAGAACGGCCCTCCGCCAGGCTCTCCTTCATTAATTACCATTCCACATACACGAATTGGTCGATTTAATGATTCTCTTAAAAATTGAAGCTTATATTTTTCAGAAAACTTATCAAAATCTAAGGGTAAAGTCACATTTAATTGTTGAACCAAAAACTTTTTAATGTCTTTTAATTCAGCTTCGGTGGGATTTTTTTGATCTATTGCATTTAGAATCCTAAATACTTCATCCTGTATTTCGATAAGCTTACCTGCTAATACTTTTTTATACCCCGAGACTTCATCCTGATATTTGCGCACCACCACATTATCAATGTTTTTGATATAAACAATATCCCCATCCAGATCATCTAGGTTTTCAATCAAAGCACCGTGTCCTCCTGGTCTAAATAATAGAGACCCATCTTCTGTTCTGAAAGGTTCGTTATCTTCGGTAACTGCAATGGTATCTGTTTCGGGCTTTTGAAAAGAGTAGGTAATATTAAAATTGGTATTTGTTTTTTCTTCTACCTTTTTCTTTATTCTTTCAAATTCACCTTTAAACGCATTTAAATGTTCTCTGGAAATGGTGAAATGTAATTTAGAATCTCCTTTTTCATTAGTATTGTATCCCGCAGCTTCATACAGGTGCTCCTCAAAAGAGGTAGCTATACTTTCTGTATACTTATGAAATGGTAATAATCCTTTAGGGAAATCTCCATAATTCAACCCTTTTTCCTTTAGCATCATTTCCACAAAAATATACAGCTGTTTTCCTTCGGATAAGGATTCGAATTTAGGATACACTGTTTTTACTTTTTGCATTACAGTATCATAAAAAGGAAATTTTTCTAGCCCGATTAAGAACAAACGAATTGCATTAGCTTTTTCGTGGTTAGTATATGAATTCAGACTTTCCTTCTCAAAATCATAATTATCCAAAAATCTAAAAAGATCTTTAAACATACGAGTTGCTGCACCAGATGCAGGTACAAATTTTATAGTTTCCAGGTTTGATGACCTTGAATTATAAAGTTTAATCAACTCAGATTGATAATGTTCTGAGAATTTAAGAATTCCGTTATCTAAAGTTGCAGCACTTCTTAACGCTACAAACGGAATTTCATTCTTAAATGTTTCTATTTGTGAAAGTACTTTATCTACCGTTAATCCTTTAGATTTAATTAGCTTAATATCCTTATCCTTAATATTCACTTTTCTTTTTTTATTAATTGGTCAATACTAATAATTGCTTTCTGTAATCTTGTTTTTTGATCTCCTTTCAATACTATATAAGGAAGATCATATTTTTCCAAAGATGCTCTGAACCGAAAAAACATTTCCTCTCGCTCATTGGGTTTATCTCTTAAATCGTCGGGGGTCCAGGGGGTGTCAATATAGGTCAAAAGATACAAATCATAAACATTTTCTAATGAAATTTTGTTTAAGACTTCTGGAACTTTACCTTGATAATAAACTTCAGCATATACTTTGAGCTCTAAAAGATTGGTGTCACAAAATAATATGTTCTGAACTTTCTTAGCCGATTCATTTTCCCAATTCATCTGTCCTTCTGCGATGGGAAGCAGATCATCATAAGTGCAGACCTCTTTAGATTCATCCCACTTTTCCTGAAGATACTCTCGCATATATTCTGGCACCCATTCAGTTTTATAATAATCAGCTAATTGTTTACATAGTGTAGTTTTGCCTGTGGATTCTGGCCCAAACAACACTACTTTTATGCAATCGCTATTTTCTTGTCTAAGCTTTTCTTCCATGCTAAATATCCAAAGATTGCCATAATCGTAAACAATAAATATTGAAAACTGGTAAAGGTAAATCCTTTATAAAAATACAAAGGAACTGAAATAATATCTCCAATAATCCAAAAGATCCAATTTTCAATTTTTCTTCTAGCCATAAGCCACATACCAACAAAAAAGATTGCAGTTGTTAATGTATCCACATATGCTGTCCAATCATTCCATTTATCAAAAGAAATATAAACTATATACACAAAAATCAATGTGCTTACAAAGATCACTACCTGGATAATCTTTTCTTCAGAAGTTGTCCTGGAAATTGGTGTTACATGAGTCTCATCTATTTTTCGAGTCCAGATATACCAACCATAAATACTCATGATGAAGTAATACCCATTAATCATCATATCACCTAACAATGACCATTTTAGCAGAAGATATACGTATATGGCGGTACTAATAATCCCCGTTGGATAAACCCATACTTTATTCAACCAAGCAAAAAACACACTTGCAATACCAAAAAAAACTGCGATAATTTCTAATGAAATATCAAGATTAGAGTATTCTGAATATTGCCCAAAGAAAAAATCAAAAACCTGGTTCATAGTCACTTCTATTGCTTTTTACCATTTTCATATATACTAGAACATGATCCATATCACCAAAAGCTTTCTTGATTTCTTCAGTTAAGAAAAGCATTACTTTATCATATTCTCCATAAACCTGAGTGCTCAGGGGATTTTCTAAAATTGTAAATTCTGATGCTCGTAATCGTTTGATAAAATTGATAATATGCTCTTCAAAATCATTTTGAAGAGGTGTTAAAGTGAGTTCTACTGATATTTGCATATTGTCTTATTAGGTAATAATAAACTATAAATCTTAATTTTCATTATGATGCATTAAACATAAGGCATTGCATACACACACGTAAACCCTTCAAATTCCATAAAAGCAATATCATAATGGCTTATTTCATCATTCTTATAATGTATACTTCCTAATGTAAATGGCATTTTTAAATCAAAAGGCTTGATATGAATATTTTGCTCAAAACTTAATCCAGCAGTACCATATAATTTATATAAGGATTCTTTTGCCCCCCAAATAACGGTTAAAACTCTCGTTTTATCTTCATTATGTTGTTCTACAAACTCACTTTCGGATTCAACAAATTTATGAGCTATTCTATGGATTTTTTCGCGCTGTTTTTCAATATCGATACCAACTAATTTGTCACTAACAATAACTCCGGCAAATTCATAAGAATGTGTTATAGAAATCTGTTTACCGTCTTTAAGATGTGGCTTCCCGAAATCATCATAAAATAGATCGTGATCAGTATAACCAAAACCAGCCAATAAATGACGTACACTCATAAAACCTCTGCGATGCATTTCAGATTTCATATTATCTACTCTATTCTGACAATGTTCTGTTAATTCTATTCCTTCGCAAAGAGATTCGTACGACTCTTCGATCTTCCAAATCAGCACATTAGTGCTTTCATCCACTGTTATTGTTTTGTAAAGAGGCATTTATATTCTTAAAGTTATTACGTACCTTTGCACACTGAAAAAAGGAGTTTTCATTCTAATTTTTAGAAAAACGAATTTAGAACAATTTAGTGCGAATTACCAGAATGCACTTCATAAACATAAAATAAATACTATGAGTACCAAAACAGTACCTTACGTTCCTTACAAAGTAAAAGACATTTCATTAGCAGCATGGGGAAGAAAAGAAATCGAATTAGCTGAAGCAGAAATGCCTGGACTTATGTCTCTTCGTGAAGAATATAAAAACGAACAACCTCTTAAAGGCGCTCGTATTGCTGGTTGTCTTCATATGACCATTCAAACAGCTGTACTTATCGAAACATTACAGGCTCTTGGAGCAGAAGTTACCTGGAGTTCTTGTAATATTTTCTCTACACAGGATCAAGCTGCTGCAGCAATTGCTGATGCAGGAATACCAGTATATGCATGGAAAGGAATGAATGAAGAGGAATTTGATTGGTGTATTGAGCAAACTTTATTCTTTGGAGAAGATCGTAAGCCTTTAAATATGATTCTTGATGATGGTGGTGATCTTACTAATATGGTTTTAGATCGTTATCCAGAGTTAGCTTCCGGAATCAAAGGTTTATCAGAGGAAACCACTACTGGTGTTCACCGTTTATATGAACGTGTAAAAAATGGAACCTTACCAATGCCTGCTATTAATGTTAACGATTCTGTTACTAAATCTAAATTTGATAACAAATATGGATGTAAAGAAAGTGCAGTAGATGCTATTCGTCGTGCGACAGATATTATGTTAGCAGGAAAACGTGTAACAGTTTGTGGTTATGGTGATGTTGGTAAAGGTACAGCTGCTTCTTTTAAAGGCGCGGGAAGTATAGTTACTGTAACTGAAATCGATCCTATTTGTGCGTTACAAGCTGCAATGGATGGTTTTGAAGTAAAGAAACTAGAAACTGTTATTGGAAATAGCGATATCGTTATTACTACAACCGGGAATAAAGATATTGTGCAAGGGCGTCATTTTGAAGCTTTAAAAGACAAAGCAATTGTATGTAATATTGGACATTTTGATAACGAAATCGATATGGCATGGTTAAACAAAAATCACGGACATACCAAAGACACTATTAAACCTCAAGTTGATAAATACAACGTAAACGGAAATGATATCATCATTCTTGCTGAAGGTCGTTTAGTAAACTTAGGTTGTGCAACCGGTCACCCAAGTTTTGTAATGAGTAATTCATTTACAAACCAAACCTTAGCTCAAATTGAACTTTGGAAAAACAGTGAAAAATACAATAATGATGTATATATGCTACCAAAACATTTAGATGAAAAAGTAGCAAAATTACACTTAGCCAAAATTGGAGTAGAGTTAACTGAGCTACGCAGTGATCAAGCCGAGTATATTGGTGTTACTGTAGAAGGACCATTTAAGCCTGAACATTATAGATACTAGAAATCAGACTTTTTCTGAAATATATAATAAACCCTCACCAAAAAGTGAGGGTTTTGCTTTTTTCTCAAAAGGTTACTTCTTTTTCCTAAAAATATAACTCATCCAAACCGGATCGTTTTCTTCAGAAACAATGGATTGTCGATCTACAAACTCCCAATTGGCAGCATTCATATAATTCATAAGATCTGAAGTGCCTTCTAGATCTTCAATTTGTTTTATAGTTATTTGTTTACCTTCTAAGGATTTCTGCTCCTCAACCTTTATTCGTTTTACCTTTCCTCTATTATTAGCTTTTTGAACAACAATAATCTCTATAAAATCATATTTAGGGATATCCTGAGATGAAGCTTCTATGGTTATCAAGAATAGAAAAGCACAGCATAAGATTTTAATTGCAATAGGTTTCATAGTTTCATTTAGTTTTTGGTTCTTGAGCAGTAAATTTAGATATTTACTTGTTATGAATATCAAAAGTTTACTAAAATCACTTCTTATTCTATTCTTTCTTACTTTTTCGTGTAGTCATGGACAGAATAAAACAAATGTTTTAAAAAGTATCAAGAGTAAATATGTTACAATTGAGGCTTTACTTCAAAATGAAGAGCTGAAAGAAAAACAAAAAGAATATACTTGTAAAGGCTTAAGCATTGAAGGAAGTGTAGCTTTTTACTACGAAAATCAAAATTTGAAACTCATCATACATTCTTTCGATCAAGGACATTATTCTACATGTGATAGTTATTATTTACATAATGACAACCTTTTCTTCTATTATAGAGAAGAGAGTATCGATAATGACACTCCTATACGTGATGAAAAGAATGGGGAGTTATTGGATACATATGAAGATTGGGGCATATCCGAGTTCAGAGTATATTTCGACGAAGAAAAAGCAATTAAATGCCTGGTAAAAGCTTATGAAAATGAAGATGTAACCGATAAAATTAAAGAGGAATATTCTGAGTTCTCTGATTATTTCAAAAACAAAAAAGTGGTTTGCGATTCCTCTAAAATAACGGAAGTTTTATTATCCTTTAATAAACTAATTAAACTTCAGAGCCTAAACAAAGAAAATATTTGCTTCCTTCATCAATAAGGTTTTACAAAATAAGAATCCCTTCTCAGAGACTGAGAAGGGATTTTATATTACAATAGAAAGATTATAAACTATGCTTCAAAAGGAACTATTGAAACATAAGACTTATTGTCTTTCTTTTTAGTAAATTTTACTACACCATCAACTTTAGCGTGTAGGGTGTGATCTTTACCAGCGTATACATTCTCTCCTGGTTTATGAGCTGTACCTCTTTGTCTAACAATGATGTTACCAGCTACGGCAGCTTGTCCACCAAATATCTTAACACCTAAGCGTTTCGATTCTGATTCTCTACCGTTTTTCGAACTACCAACTCCTTTTTTGTGAGCCATTTTCTTTCGGTTTTATATTGTTAATAAAAACAGTGTTACCTGCCGTCTTTTTATTTTCCTTGTAAAGCTTCAATCAACTCTGCTTTCTTCATAGAAGAAATTCCTGTGATTCCTTTAGCTTTTGCCATCTCCTTTAACTCAGCCACTGTTTTAGTACTTAAGTCTTCACCACTAGCTTTTGGCTTAGTAGCTTCTTTTTTAGGAGCAGTTTTAGTTTCTGCTTTTACTTCTTTTTCAACTTTAGCTTTTGGCTCTGCCTTTTTAGCTTCAGCTTTAGGAGCAGCTTTTTTCTTAGCTCCAGAAGTTACAATGCTTTCAATAACGATTTCAGTAAGAGATTGACGGTGACCATTTTTAACACGGTATCCTTTACGTCTCTTTTTCTTGAAAACAACAACTTTATCACCCTTTAGGTGTCTTGTGATTTTTGCTCCTACCTGAGCTCCATCTATAGCCGGGGCGCCTAAAGTAACTTTATCTCCATCTGCCGCAAGAAGAACTTTATCAAAAGAAACTTTGTCTCCTTCTTCTCCTGCTAAACGATGTACAAATACTTTTTGGTCTTTTGCAACTTTAAATTGCTGCCCTGCTATCTCTACAATTGCGTACATAGCGTAACGTTTAATTAATTATTTTTTATAAAAAGAACATCTCCTATTTTTCAATAGGCGGGTGCAAATATACTGCTAATTAATTAACTGACAAATATTTTAGACCTCCAAAGGGTGTGAATTATGATTTTTTTTCGGATTCCAGCTTTCTTTAAATAACTGCATAAAAGCTAAAGTGAGTACGAAGGTTGTTGCAAAACCCATAATCGCAGCTATAAAAACAACGATACCAACACCTACATGATAATGAGAGCTCCAATTGGCAAGCATTTCCGGAAGAAAATTAGTATTGATATTCGTTACATATATAGCAAAGAAAATGGTAAAAATAAGCGTAGCATTAAACCCGGTAAAAAGACCAGCCATAAATCCTTTTTGATAATCAAAAGAGTCTCCTTTCTCAAGTTTATAATTTTTCATGGCATAGTACAACCCAAAAGCAACAATAACACCATTGCCAAGGCTAAAAACAGGGTTAGTTTGCACTCCTATTAATGAAAGAATTAAGAAATATGCAATAAGTCCTATTGCTATTAAAACTCCATACTTAACGGGTATTGTAGACTTTTTCATATCTAAATTATATTTTGGTTTCTTTTAAAAGTATGAAAATTAAGAGCTCTTTAACCTTAAAGACTTGTTAATTTATTGTTTTACAATGTCATACAGATCTTTTAAGATTTCTTTATATAATTTTGTAACAAAACACGAACTTTATACACATATTTGTTAAACAAAATTTTACTAATGAAAAATAAATTTTACGCAATCGCTTGTGGGCTTATGATAACTGCATCTGCCAGTGCACAAGAAGTAGAATTTACTGAGTATGACCTAGATAATGGTCTTCACGTAATTCTACACCAAGACAATGGTGCTCCAGTAGTAACCACTTCTGTTATGTATCATGTAGGAGGAAAAGATCGAACAGAAGGACGAACCGGATTTGCTCACTTTTTTGAACATCTATTATTCGAGGGAACTAAAAATATAGGTAGAGGGAAATGGTTCGAAATTGTTTCTTCTAATGGAGGAAAAAACAATGCCAACACTTCTCAAGACAGAACTTATTATTATGAAGTTTTTCCATCTAATAACTTAGAACTAGGACTATGGATGGAATCCGAACGTATGTTGCACCCTGTTATAGATCAAAAAGGTATTGATACTCAACAGGAAGTTGTAAAAGAGGAAAAAAGACAAAGCTATGATAATAGACCTTATGGTCAAATATTACCAGTTTTGGGAGAAAATCTATTTAAAGTACATCCTTATAAAGATCCTAACATTGGATATATGAAAGATCTTGATGCCGCAACATTAGAGGATGTGATCGCTTACAACAAAAAGTACTATGTTCCAAATAATGCAGTTTTAGTCGTTGCTGGAGATATCAATATTGATGAAACCAAAAAAATGATTAAAGAATATTTTGGGCCTATTCCTAAGGGAAAAGATATTGTTCGCAATTATCCAAAAGAAGAACCAATCACAAAACAAATCAACGCCAAAGCTTACGACGCTAACATACAAGTTCCTGCCGCAGCAATCGCATATAGAACTCCTGGTTTTAAGGAGAGAGATGCTTATGTTTTAGAGATGATATCTACATATTTAAGTGATGGAAAAAGCTCTAAGCTTTACAAAAAAATGGTTGATGAACAAAAGCAAGCTTTACAGGTTGGTGCTTTTAGTATTCCTCAAGAAGATTATGGGATGTACTTAGTATTTGCACTTCCTGTTGGCGCAACTGGTCTAGATGTTTTGGTTGCCGAAATGGAAGAAGAAGTAGCAAAGGTTAGAGAGGAATTAATCTCTGAAAAAGATTATCAGAAATTACAAAATAAGTTCGAAAATCAGTTTGTAAACTCCAACTCTAGTGTAGAAGGTATTGCTGGTTCTTTGGCTACATATAATATGTTATATGGAGATACTGCATTGATTAATAAAGAAATCGAAATTTATCGATCAATAACACGTGAAGAAATCAAGGAAGTAGCAAATAAACATTTAAATCCTAATCAAAGAGTCGTTATTGACTATTTACCAGGAGAAAAAGCTGCAAACTAAGAAATACAAAAAATGAAAAAAATAATTATAGTATTGGTTTTAGCTTTAACAGCTATAAACCTACAAGCACAAGTAGATAGGAGCAAAATGCCAAAACCTGGTCCTTCTCCTGAAATCAACTTAAAAGAAGCTAAACGCTTTGAATTAGACAACGGACTTAAAGTACTTGTGGTAGAAAACCACAAGCTCCCTAGAGTTTCTATTCAGTTACGAATAGACAATCCTCCTATTTCAGAAGGAGATAAAGCAGGTGTATCTAGCTTAACTTCTAGTTTATTAGGTAATGGATCCAAATCTATTTCTAAAGATGATTTTAATGAAGAAGTAGACTTCTTAGGAGCAAGAATGAATTTTGGATCCCAAAGTGCTTTTGCGTCTTCTTTATCTAAATATTTTCCTAGGATATTGGAGCTAATGGCTGATGCTGCTATTAACCCCAATTTTACTCAGGAAGAATTTGAAAAAGAAAAAGCTAAGCTGATTACAGGGCTAAAGACTCAGGAAAAAGATGTTCCATCTATTGCAGCAAGAGTACAAAGAGCTTTAGCATATGGAGTAAAGCATCCATATGGAGAGTTCACAACAGAAAAAACCGTAAATAACGTTGCCCTAACAGATGTAGAAAAATTCTATTCGGATTACTTTGTACCTGCTAATGCATATATGATTGTTATCGGTGATGTTAAGTTTGATGACGTAGAAAAATTAGTGACAAAAAACTTTACACCTTGGACTAAAGCTACACCACCTTCGTTTGGTTTTTCAAAACCAGCAAATGCACAATATACCCAAATCAACTTTGTAGACATGCCTAATGCTGTGCAGTCCGAAATTGCTGTGCAGAATCTTGCTGATCTAAAAATGAAAGATGCTGATTATCTTTCTGCATTAGTGGCCAACCAGATTTTAGGAGGAGGAGGAGAAGCTCGTCTTTTTCTTAATCTTCGTGAAGACAAGGGATACACTTACGGTTCTTATTCAAGATTAGATGATGATAAGTATGCTCCATCCAGATTTAGAGCAACAGCAAGTGTTCGTAATGCAGTAACTGATAGTTCTGTAGTAGAAATATTAAAAGAAGTTGATCGAATTATAAAAGAGCCTGTTTCTGCTGAAGAATTAAAAAATACTAAAGCTAAATATGTTGGTAATTTCGTTTTAGCATTAGAAAAACCCGAGACAATAGCAAGATATGCTCTAAACATTGAAACAGAAGGATTGCCTAAAGATTTTTATAAAACTTATTTAGAGCGAATTAATTCTATTACTGTAGAAGACGTACAAAAAGCAGCTAAAAAGTACTTTAGCTCTAGCAATGCTCGTATTGTTGTAGCCGGTAAGGGAAGTGATGTTATCAAAAATATAGAAAAAGTAAACTTTAATGGAAAAAAAGTTCCTGTTTTCTATTTTGATAAATACGGTAATAAAACTGAAAAACCAGATTACAATGCTGCTAAACCAGAAGGAGTAACCGCTCAATCAGTACTTGACAATTATTTCAAAGCTATTGGAGGAAAAGATAAGCTTAAAACGGTGGAATCTACCTTTATGACTGCTGAGGCTCCTTTTAATGGTAACACATTAGGGCTTATTACAAAAATGACGACAAAAAACCAATCTCTAGTAGAGGTTAAATTTGGAGCAATGACTGCACAAAAAGTTGTTTTTGACGGAACACAAGGATATATAATGGCTCAAGGGCAAAAGCTAGATTATACTGAAGCTCAAGTAAAAGATGCTAAACTGGATGCTCACCCTTTTTCTGAGCTTTTAAATACATCTGCTACTCTAGACGGAGGTGCACAACCTTATGATAATGGAAAAGCTTATGCTATAAAATTAAGCGAAAAGAAAACGGCTTTCTTTGATACCGAAACAGGGCTAAAAGTAAAAGAAGTAACTATACAAGAACAGGCTGGACAAAAAATCCCAGTCACCATCTTCTATAGCAACTATAAAGAAGTTAATGGAATTAAATTTCCTTATACGATTTCTCAATCTTTAGGTCCGCAAAAAATTGATTTTACAATAAAAGAAATTAAAATCAACGAAGGTGTAACTGATGAAGATTTTAAGTAATACTTAATAGCAAATAGAAATAAATAAAGGCTCGTTCTGTATTAAGAACGAGCCTTTATTTATTTCTATTTGCTAAATACACTCCAAAAATGATAATTAAAGATGCTAGTAATTGATAAAATGTAAATTTCTCGCCATCTAATACACCCCAAAGTAATGCAACAATTGGCATAATATAAGTCACAGAACTTGCAAATACCGGTGTGCTTATTTGAATAAGCTTATTAAACATGATTTTAGCAATCCCCGTTCCTACTACGGCCAATATTGCCATATATACAATACTTGTTTGCACAGTCTCATTAACTAGAAATTTAGCTTTAAAAAAGCCAGTGAAATAAAGCACAATCAATGCCGGAATAAAAAGAACAACAAAATTACCATTAGCGATAGCCAATGGAGAAATGTGTTGTAAATGACGTTTAATAATATTTACATTGATCCCATAACCAAAAGTAGCGATAATTACCAAAAAAGCATATCTATAATTCTGATCTGGATTGATATTGGATCCTTCCCATATTAAAGCCAAACAACCCACCAAACCCACAACAACTCCAATAAGTTGATTTTTGCTAAAGCTTACAGAAAATACCAAAACTCCAAGAACAAATGTAATTAAAGGGGTCATAGAATTTAGGATAGATGTAACTCCACTATCAATCTCGGTTTCTGCAAAAGCAAACAAAAAAGCTGGAATAAAAGTGCCTGAAAAAGCTGATATGGCCACCCATTTCCATGCTGCACCCTGAATGGTTTTAATGCTTCTAAAACCTATTAAAAACAAAAATATCGCAGCAAAAAATGTTCTTAACGCTCCTAGCTGCATTGGTGTGATACCAAGTAGTGATTTTTTAATAAGTATAAATGAGCTCCCCCAGACCAGTGACAGTATCCCCAGGTAAATCCATTTTAGTTTGTCGTTTTGCATCCTGTTACAATTACAGCTGCAAATGTTAAAAAAATATCAGTAGGAACCCCTAACGAAAACTAAAATTTAACAAGCTTTGGAATTTACTCTTTCCATTGGATGGTCTCCATAATATGCATTATATCATTACGAAGATAATTTGCCGCAGGTAGTATAGAGTCATAATTTGGTTTTATTTTGAAATATACAGAACCAGATACAAAATGCCTGGTACTATCGGTCAAATAAAACTGGTATGGTGAAGCTGCATTTCCAGAAACCTCATACATCCTTCCAAATATTCTTTTCTCAGGATAAACAAAATCTTTGGGTTGTATCGCATCTGCCTTTACCACATGTTCCTGAGTAAGGTTTTGTGCATCTCTCAACAAAGATTCGAGGTTATTGTTTATCGCATAATAGGAGATATAAATTGTAGCTTTTAGACTTGAATACTCTATATTATACCAACACTTTTTCCCTTTTAAAGGTACCTGAATGTCTGATATATTATTTTTCTCAAAAGTATATGGGCAATCCAATTCTAATTTTGCATACTCTGAGGGAGGATATGACAATCGCAGCATGGCTTTAGGCTTAGGCAAAATCTCTCCTCCACAAGAGCACAGGTTTATTATAATAACTACCAACAAAGCTATAGTTATACTATTCTTCATCTTTAATCGTCAATTTAATTTGTTTGATCCGTTTGTTATCCAGAGACTCTACTTTGAACGAGTATCTATCCACGGTTATTATCTCTCCTCGTTTCGGAAAACTTCCGGATATTTCTAGTAGGAATCCTGCAATCGTTTCTGCATCCCCTTTTTTATGTTCAAAAACTGTGTTCTCTTCCAGCTTAATTATTTTATAAAAATCCTTTAATGATGTTCTGCCCTCGAATACATAATTTTTATCATCCAATTTTGAAAAAATAAGATCTTCATCATCAAATTCATCACTAATATCACCAACAATTTCTTCGATGATATCTTCAAGAGAAATCAAACCACTAGTTCCACCATACTCATCTACAACAATAGCGAGATGATTCTTCTTATCTTTAAAATCATTTAATAAATCATCTAGTTTTTTATTCTCAGGAACAAAATATGGTTCCCTTAATAAACTTGTCCAGTCAAGTTTTTCCTTATTAACATGTGGCAAAAGATCCTTTACATATAAAATACCAACAACTTTATCAATACTTTCCTCATATACTGGAATTCTGGAATATCCATTTTCTACAATTTCGTGAATAATCTCTTGATAAGAAGAAGTGTTGTTAAGTGCAAAAATATCTATACGAGGTCTCATCACCTGCTTAGTATCTGTATTTCCAAAAGAAACTATCCCCTCTAATATTTTCTTTTCTTCAATAGTCGTATCCTTATCAGACGTAAGTTCTAATGCCTGCGAGAGTTGATCTACACTGATATTTGATTTTTGCCTCCCTAATCGACTATGAATACTAGTGGTAACTCTCCTCATCGGTAAACTAATTGGAGTAATTATCCAATCTAAAACTCTCAAAGGACGAGCCATAAACTTCGCAAACTTTACGTTATTCCTGCTAGCATATATTTTTGGCAGAATCTCTCCAAATAGCAATATCAAAAAAGCGATAATACCAACCTCAACCATAAATCTAACATTGAGCCAACCAAACCACTCATAATCTAAACTGCCAAAATACTTTTCTCCTATATTACTAAAGAGCAAAACAATTGCGATATTGATAAAATTGTTTGCTACAAGAATTGTCGCTAGCAATTTCTTAGGATTATTAAGTAGTTTAGAAATAATTTTTAGATTCTTAGAAGCGTTTTCTTCATCCTTAAGATCTGTCGGAGCCAGAGAAAATAAAGCTACTTCACTCCCGGATATTAATGCAGAAAAAATCAAAAGTATAATTAACAAAACCAAATTAATGGTATGCATTACATCAAATACAAGTAGCGAAATAAATAAGGGTTCAGGATCAGGGTCCAAATTATACTGGTTTAGTTAAACATATCAGAACGGAAGATCGTCTTCTTCTGTATCTGGTGATGCGGATGAAACAGATTGCGGGTCAGCCGCAGAGGTATTCACTTGTGGCGTATTCTGAACAACTGGTCCAGATGGTTGGTTCTCGTTCTTAGGAGTCAAAAAAGTAAAATCAGTACATTGTATTTCTGTACTATATCTATCTTTACCTTGATCATCTTGCCATTTTCTGGTTTTAAGACGACCTTCGATATATATTTTATCTCCTTTATTAAGGTACTTTTCACAGATCTCAGCTGCTTTATTTCTAACCACAATATTATGCCACTCAGTAGTGTTTACTCTTTCTCCCGTACTCTTGTTGACATAAGAATCGTTAGTAGCTAACGGAAATCTACCAATGCAATTACCTCCTTCAAAATAATGCATCTTTACCTCATCTCCCGTATGCCCTATAAGCATTACTTTATTTAGTGTTCCTGACATTTATAGTTTTTATTTTTTAAACGTTAGCAATATATAAAAGATAACGAATCTGTGTGCTCTTTATTTCTCACTCATCATCACCTTAACTACATTATAGTAAATGTAATAAAAAAAACGATAAATATTCTTCCTTTGACAGCTATCGATCCATATTTTTGAAAATGAATTTGACGTTTTTATTCTTCAGCATTTTTTCAGCTAAAAAATGAATCTATAAAATTACCTAACAGAATAGGAACAGGATATTCATGAATTTTTTGGGAGTTAACAATTCGATGCCCATTTCCAGCTTTAAGTTTTCCATCGACTTTAATAATATAAAATCTTGTATATAAATGTTGGTGCGACAATTTATGAACCACAAAATCTTCTTGATGCAATGTTATTTCGTAATTCACATCTTTTATAAGATTATGTAAAATAGGGTTAGACTCAATATCTTTAAACTTAATTTCCTGATCGCTTTCGATTAAAGGAAATTCATATAAATTCAGCCAAATCCCTTTACCAGTTCGTTGCTGAATAATTGTTTGTTGTTCATTAATAGAAAAAACCAAATAATTAAAATATCGCTTCTTAACTTTAAGTTTCTTCAATTTTATAGGTAACGAATCTACTTTTCCGTTTTTTAATCCTTCGCAGCTATCATTTAATGGACAAATAACGCAGTATGGACTTTTGGGTTTACATTGTAACGCTCCAAACTCCATAATAGCTTGATTATACGTTGCAGGTTCATCATGATCTACTAATTCAACTGCCAATTCTTTAAACTTCTTAATACCCTGGGTACTATTAATAGGAATATCTATATCAAAGTATCTAGATAAAACCCTATATACATTTCCATCTACTACCGGAACAACTTCATTATAACAAATAGAAGCAATTGCACTAGCTGTATAATCTCCAACACCTTTTAACTTTAATAGATCCTTATAATTAGAAGGAAAAACTCCATTCAGTTGATTAGCAACATATTTTGCCGTAAAATGTAAATTTCTAGCTCGAGAATAGTAACCCAATCCCTGCCATAATTTAAGTACTTTTTCTTCTTCAGCATTAGCCAAATCAAAAACGGTAGGAAAAGTCTCGGTAAAAGACAAATAATAAGGTAATCCTTGCGCAACTCTTGTCTGTTGTAAAATAATTTCACTAAGCCAAATACGATATGGATCTGTAGTTTCTCTCCATGGCATTGTTCTTTTATTTTGTAAGTACCACGTTATGAGTTTTTTAGAAAATTTCATAGCAAAATCTTAAGTTTTCCAAAATTAAACGTTTAAAAATGATAATTTCACCTTAAGTATTGATATTTTGGATTTTAAATTATTATATTTGCCCCCTTGAAAATTTAAAAACCCCTAAATTAACATTATAATGACGAAAGCAGATATTGTAGCTAAAATTTCGGAAAAATTAGGAATAGAAAAAGGAGATGTACAGGCAACTGTAGAAACATTTATGGAAGAGGTAAAAAGTTCTCTAGAAAGTGGAGATAATGTTTACTTAAGAGGATTTGGAAGCTTTATTATTAAAACAAGAGCTGAAAAAACTGGTCGTAATATTTCAAAAAATACTACTATTAAGATTCCAGCACATAACATCCCAGCATTTAAGCCAGCAAAAATATTTGTTGAAGGTGTAAAAACTAACGTAGAAGTTAAGTAACAACTCACATTAATAATCAATAAAAATAACATTTCACTATGCCAAGTGGTAAAAAACGTAAAAGACACAAGGTAGCTACGCACAAGCGTAAAAAAAGAAGAAGAGCTAATCGCCACAAGAAAAAGTAGTTTTCTAACTACTTTTTTTGTTTAAAAAAGTTCTTTGAAATCGAGATAAAGTTGCTATACGATTGCTACCAAACTGTATAGACTTTATTTCAACGGAATTGTCAGAAATTCCTGTGAAAAAATTTGTTTAATCCTTTCCGATAGTTATCGGGATAAAAATCTAATCAGAGTGAACAAAGAATTGATCATTAGATCTGGTTCCTCTACAGATTTTGCCTTATTAAAGGATGGAAAACTAATTGAATTACATAAAGAAGAAGATGACAGTAATTTTGCGGTAGGTGATATTTTTATCGCCAAAATTCGTAAAGCTGTACCAGGTCTAAACGCTGCATTTGTAAATGTAGGGTATGAAAAAGATGCTTTTTTGCATTATCATGATCTGGGCCCTCAAGTATCTTCTTTATTGAAATTCATAAAACGTGTAAGCACAGGTAAATTAAAAAATTATTCTCTAAAGGATTTTCCTTTTGAGAAAGATATTGATAAACACGGTATTATTACAGATGTGTTAAAATCAAATCAATCGCTATTAGTACAAATAGTAAAAGAACCTATTTCTACCAAAGGTCCTAGAATAAGCTCTGAGCTTTCTATTGCCGGCAGATATATTGTCTTAGTACCTTTTTCTAATCGAGTTTCTATTTCTCAAAAAATAGAATCTTCTGAAGAAAAAGAACGTCTTAAAAGACTTGTAAAAAGTATTAAGCCAAAAGGTTTTGGAATTATTGTTCGTACTGTAGCAGAAGGCAAAAAAGTAGCAGAACTGGATAAAGATTTGCAAAACTTGTTGGGTCGTTGGCAGTCTATGTGTAAAAAATTATACAAAGCGCACCATCCATCAAAAGTATTAGGTGAAATGAATAGAGCATCCTCTATATTAAGAGATGTTTTTAATGACACCTTTACATCGATCGCAGTAGATGATGAAGATCTATGCAATCAAATCAAAGAGTATTTGCAAGAAATTGCTCCAAAGAAGGAATCAATTGTAAAGCTACACAAGTCTAACGTACCTATTTTTGAAAAACATGGTATCGAAAGACAAATTAAAACCAGTTTTGGAAAGACGGTTTCCATGAGTAAGGGTGCCTATCTAGTTATAGAACACACCGAAGCTATGCATGTTATAGATGTAAATAGTGGTAACCGATCTAATAAAGCCAAAAACCAAGAAGACACCGCACTCGAAGTTAACCTAATCAGTGCAACAGAAGTAGCTCGTCAATTACGTCTTAGAGATATGGGAGGTATTATCGTAGTCGATTTTATAGATATGAATAATGCTGATAACCGTAGAACTCTTTTTAATCATTTACGTGATGAGATGAAAGACGATAGAGCGAAACACAAAATTTTACCGCCAAGTAAATTTGGCTTAATTCAGATCACGCGACAGCGTGTAAGACCTGAAATGAATATTAAAACCCGTGAGGTTGATCCAAACGGAGTAAACGGTGAAATTGAGGCGCCAATAGTTATAATAGAAAAAATTAAGGTCGATTTAGAAAAATTAATTAAAAAAGATCACAAAAAGATTACGCTTAGTGCGCATCCTTTTATTGCAGCTTTTTTAACTAAAGGATTTCCATCTACCCGATCTAAGTGGTTTTTTGACCATAAACGATGGGTAAAGATCAAACCTAGAGACGCTTACACGTATTTAGAATATCACTTCCACGATAAAGACGGAGAAGTGATAAAATCATAAAAATAAAAACCCCGACTTAAATTATTAAGTCGGGGTTTTTTGTTTTGCTAAATTTATTATTTCCCTTTTGACAGCTTTTCCGCTAGCAATAAAGCGTTATATGCATTAAGAATTTTTCCTGATTTTGATAACTCTGAAAATGGGACTAATTTTTTCGACTCTCCATCTTCAGAATTGATCTCCACCTCAACATTAAAAGAAGCTCCGGATTTAAGAATAATCTCTTTTACTTGCGCTGCAGATAGCATAGGATAATATGATCTGATTAAAGCAGCTACTCCAGAAACTATAGGGCTAGCTATAGAAGTTCCACGAGAGAAAATATACTTATTATCAACATTAGTTGTATACATTTCATTACCGGGAGCAAAAATGTCAACATCGTTTTTACCATAATTAGAAAAAGAAGCTTTTAGATTTTTGTCCAACGTATGACCACTCGCTCCAACTACAATAAAATTGTTCACTATTTCAACTCCACCTTGATGATCATTAGGATAATATTTATGAGTATCAATATTCTCTCCACTATTACCTCCTGCAGTTACCAAAAGAACATCTTTGTCAGCAGCATATTGTATCGCATCTAAAACCCAATCTTCGTGAAGCGAGAAGCTTTTTCCCCAGCTCATATTAATTACTTTAGCCCCATTATTAACGGCATATCGTATTGCCAGTGCCACATCCTTATCATGCTCATCTCCGGTAGCAACCATAACCACCGGCATTATTTTTATATTATCAGAAATACCTTTTATCCCCAAACCATTTGCACGAGTTGCAGCCAAAACACCTGATACACCTGTGGAATGTGGAAAAGGAACATCTCCAAAAACTTGATGATACCCATAAAACGCATCAGAGATATCATCAGGATTGTCTCCTATAATTTTGCGCTCTTGAAAATCCATATTCAACATCTTAGCAAGACTTTCTTCTGAGTCTTTTTTATATTCCTTAATCTTCTTTTGAGTAAGGTTATACTTTAAAAAAAACTTCATCTGTTCGATATCTCGACTAATCAATGAATCTTTCTTATATATTACTAATAAGCTATCTAATTGTGACTTTTTATAATCTTCTTTAGGAAAAAAAGATTTTAAAGTTTTGACTGCCTTTGGATGGTTAACCATCCAATTGTTCACTCTTTTTCCAAAATTAACCTCCCTTTCTATACTTTTTTTATAAGCAGTTTTCGCCTTGCGATATAGCTTATACTCATCAACATTATCTGAAGACAAATCTTTTTCAGAAACATCCTTAAATAAAGAGTCATATTTTCTGATTACCCTCATAGATTCAAGGTTTTGGTATTTTACATACTCCCCTTCAGGGTTACCCAAAAAATCCCAACCATTGACATCGTCTACATATCCATTTTTATCATCATCTATACCATTATCTGGGATTTCCTTTTTATTTACCCATATCCTATCTTTAAGATCTTCATGAGCTATATCTAGTTTTGTGTCTATTACTGCTACTATGATTTCTTTGCCTTTTTTATCAGTCAAAAGCTCTTTATATGCCTTATCTAAACTTATTCCCGGAATAGCATCTTCTTGATAATCTTTATGATACCAGGTTTTTAAATCCTCTTCAGAGAGTTCTTCATTCTTTACCAATACTGTTTTAGATACGTTTTGTGTTACCTGTGCTTTAATCAAACTAAAACAAAAAATTGAAAGTATTATTAAAATGTACTTTTTCATTAATAAAATATTTATGTGATCTTAAAATTCATTATTTGATTACTCCGGATTTGTAAAAAGGTTATTCTTTATTATGTATAGTAGTATATGTCTTTCAAAACTTAAATGTTACCTCAGAACATATATCTAACAAATATAATTGATTGTAATTTGAGGAGCGTATTCCAAAAAAGCTTTACAAAATTCACGAATGGCTTTGTATCTTTACCTCAATGTATTCAAAACTTCAGCAATCTATTACAGTCACAGAAGCTACCAAAAAAATGGAGCGCTATTGCGCATACCAGGAACGTTGTCATAAAGACATTATGGATAAGTTAAGTTATATGAAACTAATACCAGAGGCTAAAGAAAAGATAATCTTACACCTTCTAGAACATAATTTTATTAATGAAGAGCGTTTTGCAAAGAGTTTTGCCCGAGGAAAATTCAGGATAAAAAAATGGGGGAAGCAACGTATCGTTAGAGAGCTTAAATACAGACAAATCTCCGAATACAATATCAAAACAGCATTAAAAGAAATATCTGAACAAAATTATCTACAAACCTTTCACGAACTGGCAGAGAAAAAGTTTGCTTCTATCACTGAAACTAATCCTTATAAAAAACGAAAAAAACTAACTGATTACCTCCTCTACAGAGGGTGGGAAAACCAATTAGTTTTTGAAAAAGTTAAAGACCTATTTGAACAATTAAATCTTTAATTATTATTACTCAATAATTCTATTGCTCTTTCAATTCCGCTATCTTTTTCTTCGATATAATCACTATTAGAAAATAATGGTATTCTGTTTTCTTCATTGGGACCAACACCTATTGTTTCGTAAACCACCCCCTGCGCATCACTATATACTTCATTTGATAATCCTACTGATGCTCCATTTGGCAATACATGTTCAAGAATATCAGAAAAAGCACCATTTGTATTTTCTCCTACTATTGTTACGTAAGACAGGTCTTTAAGGCATAGTGTAAAAATCTCGGCAGCACTAGCGGTAATCGGACTCGTTAGTAATACAATATCGCCTGTGAATTGAAAATCACCTTTGGGAGTTACAGATATTGTTGTACTTTCTGTAAATCCATCTCCCAATCTAGCTTTTTTAGAAAATCCAATACGTTGTTGATCCATAAACCTAGAGGCAATATCAACAGATACCATATCCAACCCCCCTCCATTAAATCTAATATCTAATATTAGTTTAGATACTTCAGAGATCTTAATATCGGTCATCACCCTATCTAATACGGCATTTAATGCTGTAAGCTCATCCTTAAAATTAGAACCATATCCTGCCATACCGAAAATATTTACATATCCAATATCATTATTGACCAACCCCCAAGCTATATTTTCACTTTCATCAATTTCGAAATTACCTCCTAAGTACTTAGACACAACAGTTTGTATTCGCTGATTATAAAGCTTGTCATAATCCTCTCCGGATTCAATAATTAGATCTCCGCTTAGATCTGAATTTAATCGTGCTAATAAACTAGGTAATTCTGAACTAATTTCGATACCGTTAGCTTCATCACTAATACCTACATGCCCATCCTCTAAAAGAAGAACTAACTCTTCCAGTGTATCGTAAAAATTCTCTGTTGTGACCTGATCTCTTAAGTTCTTATATTGTGACCAATCCACATTTCTAGTTTCAAAAAAAACATAATAATCATTAAAAATATTCCAAAAATGATCAAAATTAACCTTTGGATCATCTGTCGTAGAAATTTGATCTGATAGGCAAAATTCATTCTGATTTGGTAATCTAACAAACTTAACATCTGCAGCCATTAATTCAGAACTACCTATTAATTCATTAGGGCTTACTAAATCTAATTGTAAGTTTAAAAAATCTTCCGGCTTAAAATCATCATCCAAAACGGAACACCCTACACTATTTATGTTGTACACCACATTTTTACCATCAGTAAATTCTATTATATACCCTTTATCAGCAGCTAACCAAAAGCCATGTATAGAAGGTTCTAATGATGGTTGATCATCGTCTGATTGGCAGGCCATGAAAAAACCTATCAAAAAGAATAAAAAATATCGTTTCAGATTTTTAATTATCGCTGTTTCATTATACTCGTGTGAACTCATAACTTTGTTTGTTTTAAGAATTATTATCATTGACCAATAAAAAAGTAAATGGTTGCATCAAAACTAGGGTGAGCAAAAGGAAACGATGTTCGGTTTTATTAAGAGTTAAGAAATCCGAACTTATTTATGTTTACTTTTAAACTGACTTGGAGTTAGGCCAGTCTCTTTTTTAAATGAGGTATAGAATGTTGTTTTAGACTTGAAACCAGCTTCTAACCCAATCGCAAGTAAGCTGTACTTATCATATTCTGTATTAAGAATCATACTCTTAACATCTTTGATTCGGTATGAATTGATATAAGCTGTGAAATTTTTTTTTGTAATATCATTTACAATTTGTGATAGATAACCAGAGCTTATATTCAATATTTTAGCAATCGTTTCTTGACTCAAATGTGGGTCACGATAGATACAGTCTTTTTTTAGTAGAACTTCTAATTTTTGAAAATATCTATTATCCTCGGAAAATGAGGTGTATTGATCTATTGGTTCGTTATATTGTTTCTTAGCAGAAAGCTCTTTATCATCTAAGAGTAAAGAACCATTTTTAACATTTCTGATACTATTTTTCTGATCATTAGTAAGTTTTAAGGTGTAAATTCCATAATACACCACCCAGAAAATAAATACTGATGCACTTATACATATAATGGATATACCGATTTCATAACCAATATCAAAAATCATATCAACAATATCTATTATAATCCAAGATGTTGCTAAGAAAAATATCCAAATACACAACCTTTTTAACCACAAAATATTGGGATAGTATTTATATTTTCCTTTTTTCAGAATTATATAAGCCCAGATAGTCAGTAAAAAATTGTATGTATAATATGCAAACTCCTGAACACCAAAAATCCACTCATACACTAACTCCTTATACTCCCATGAGAAAGAAAACCATTGATAAACTTGCTCCAGATTAAAAATCACATTAATAACTACAGAAAACAGGAAGGGCAAGTATAACCAATGTAACTTTTTGCTTTCTCCTAAATCATGATTAATTGATTTTATAATATAAAGGAAGAAAAAAACTGGAAATAAAAATATCCATTCAATATCATATAAAACCTTGATTTTAGTATACTTTTCAAATACTCCCACGTAGTCTAAATATACATTGAGTAACAATCCCGTCAAAATTAGTATAGAGTAACCTAAATACTTGTTAATAGTACTTTTAAAAAAAGGAGAAAAAAGGATTGCAAAGCCAAAAACAAATCCTTGAGAAACACTAATCAATAAAATAAGATTTACAAATTCCATTTATCATCTTTTATTTGATTTGTTCAAAAGAAAATTAAGAAGGTAGCAGTATAGGCCTACATGTTATTCAAAAGGCAACAAGACAAAATTATAAACTATTCTTTTTATTAGTTCTACTAATAGCCTTTTTGTTTTTATACTCCATCCACTTTTGACCTTTTCTTTTTCGCATTAAATTATCAAAATGGCGCATGAAAAAGACATTATAGGTAGCTTCGATAAAATTGCTGAATTTTTTTGGAACTGATCGAATACTCATAGAAAACCCTGGAGTCAAATATGTCATATGGTGCCAATATCCTTCTGGCATATATAAAGTTTCTCCGTGGTTAAGATGAGTAATATACCCTTTTGCTTTTTTTAAAGCTGGCCATTTTTCCAGATCTGGATTAGCAAAATCAATATTCTGATGAGCAATTAATGCATGAGGAACTTTATATAAATATTTAGTCTCTGAAGGTGGAAATAAGATACATTGTTTTTCTCCATGGAAATGAAAATGAAATATATTGGCAAGATCAATATCATAATGCATAAACACTTTGGAACCGCCACCACCAAAAAATAAAAAAGGCATTTTTTTTAAAAACTTCAATCCTATCTGTGGGTATTTAAAATCCCCTTGAAGTCTAGGAACTTCTTTAAGTAAATTATATAGAAAAATACGATAGTTTGTTGGCTTGGTTTTGAGCAAGTCTATATACTCACTCATTTTCATGCTAGTATGAGGCTCATTAAACTTAAATTCAGAGTTTATAGGTCGATCATCAAATAGAGGAACCTCTTTTTCTCCTGCCAATTCATTGATATAATCAAGATTCCATTTATCAAAGGCAGGCCAATCCTCTATTAGCCTTTCTATGACCACAGGTTTTTGCTTAGAAAAATAGTTTTTTATAAACTCTTCCTTTGTAATTGTTTCTACCCTAGGTATTTGCTCCAAATTCAATCCCACAAACTCTGCATTAATTTTAAAACTATTTATTTCCCAAAGATAATGCCAGGTGTTTTATTACTGTTTTTTTAAAACGGCTTCTTTAGCTTTTTGTTTAGCAGATTCATTTCTTTCAATAGTATGATCAGGGCGAGACCATTTTGGTTTTTCTCCCAATGGAACGTGTTTAGAATCCTGTGCCTCTACTGTTTCCGGCTGTGCCTTTTTGACAAATGGTTTTTGAGGGTTAAGCCCTAACATTTCAAACATTTTCATATCCTCATTCACATCCGGGTTAGGAGTCGTCAGCAGTTTGTCTCCAGCAAAAATTGAATTTGCTCCTGCAAAGAAACACATTGCTTGTCCTTCTCTACTCATTTCCGTCCTTCCAGCTGATAATCGAACTTGCGTTTGTGGCATAACAATTCTAGTTGTAGCTACCATTCTAATCATTTCCCAAATCTCTACTGGTTTTTGGTCTTCCATAGGTGTTCCATCAACAGCAACCAAAGCATTAATAGGAACAGATTCAGGTTGTGGATCTAGAGTTGACAATGCCACTAACATTCCGGCACGGTCTTCTGCTTCTTCTCCCATACCAATAATTCCACCACTACAAACTGTTACATTTGTTTTACGAACATTATCGATTGTTTGTAAACGATCTTCATATCCACGAGTAGAAATTACTTCTTTATAATATTCTTCTGATGTATCTAAATTATGATTATATGCATATAATCCTGCTTCAGCTAATCGCTGTGCTTGATTCTCTGTAATCATTCCCAAAGTACAACAAACTTCCATTTCTAATTTGTTAATGGTTCTAACCATTTCCAACACATTATCAAATTCTTCACCGTCTTTCACATTACGCCAAGCCGCACCCATACAAACTCTAGAGCTTCCCGAAGCTTTGGCACGTAATGCCTGAGCCTTGACTTGCTGCACGCTCATCAGATCATTACCTTCTATGTCGGTGTGATATCTCGCTGCCTGTGGACAGTATCCACAATCCTCAGGACATCCTCCTGTTTTAATAGATAGTAATGTAGAAACCTGAACCGTATTCGGGTCATGATATTGACGATGAATAGTTGCTGCTTCATATAGCAAATCCATCATCGGTTTATTATAGATATCAAGAATTTCTTGCTTTGTCCAATCGTGTCTAATATCGCTCATATTGTTGAAATGTGAATTCTCAAAAATAATTGTTTCCCGTCAAATAACACAACTAAGAAACATCTAATTCTATGTTTTTAATAACAAATAAAGTTAATTGTGAATTGGTCTTTCTAGTAAGACACTAACTGCATTGCCTCCAAAACCTACTGCATTCACTATAATTTTGTTCAATTTCTTAGGAATATCATTATGCTCAACAAAAGGAACTGAAATAAATTCTTGATATTTCAGCATCAGAAGTGCAAGCTCCAAGCTAAGAATTCCACTTGCTCCAAAGGTATGTCCTATCTTCCATTTGTTTGTAGTCAATGCCGGCATCTGATCCTCAAAAACCGCTTTTATTGCATTGTATTCTGCCAAATCTCCTTTTATTGTTCCAGGAGCATGTAATACTATGGCGTCTACATCTTCTGGTTTTGTATTTCCTAAAGCCATTTTCATAGACTTTTGGAAACAATCAGCGTCAGTAGATATTGATATATTATGTTTTAAAGGTTCTGTAGCATACCCTATTCCTTTTACCAAAGCCAAAGCATTGTCTTTTATTCCGTTTTCGAGACAAATAACCCCAGCACCTTCACCAAGAAACATTGAATTTCTATTTTTCTCCAAATTCAATGCTTGACAAGGATATATTGAATCTTCTCCAGAAGCATAAATCTTTAGGGCTTTCATTTGAGCAATTGTAAATGGTGTCAAAGGAGCTTCGCTTCCGCCAACCAAAAAACGATCCGCTAAACCTGACTGCAACCAGGCAACTCCATTGAGCAATGCATGCAAAGCAGTAGAACAAGTAATTGAATGGCTAATTTCAGGACCCTCCGTCTGCAAATCATGAGCTACCCAAGAAGAGATATTTCCTAAAGTGGTTGTTGGCGAACTTAGAGTTGAAGATTTTCCGTTTTCCAGAAATTCTTTATGATACTTCTCAAAAAGACTGGTCGCTCCACGAGAGGAACCTATATTCACCCCAAAATTATGATTTCCTTGCCAACCAGCACTTTTAACCGCATTTCTAGCTGCATATATGCTAAATAATACAGAATCATCTAAATTTTGATAATGAGCATTACTTGATTTTAGTTTTTCAATTATTTTCTTACCAGGAGCAGAAAGATTTGCAACAGGTGTCTTTTCTGTCTCAAACTCTTCAAAAGAAATATTATGCTCCAAGCTTTTATAAGCTTTCCATATTTCTTCTTCGGTAATTCCTAAAGGAGATATTGACGAAATGCCGGTAATGGATATGGGTGATACCAATGCTATAAATTTTGGCAAATGTACTGGTTTACGCAATGTAGTTCAATAGTAATTAACATTTTTATATCATCTTATTCCTATAAAAATGTAACTTAACAAACGTATTTTATACTTATAAGTTAGTAAACCTTAATCAATCATATTATGGAGCATCAGATAAAACAAAAAAGTTGGTTTAGTAGAAACTGGCCGTGGGTAGTTCCTGTAGGAGGATGTCTAACCTTGATCATTTTGTTCTTTGTTTTTTTAGGATCTGTAATATTTGGAGTTACTAGTCTTATTTCTGGTTCTGATCCTTATCAAGATGCTTTAGCAAAAGCCCAACAAGATGATTATGTAATCGAAATACTTGGAGAGCCTATTGAGACCAATGGCATTATGCAAGGAAAAATTTCTATGAAAAATAGTACTGGTAATGCTAATATCTCTATACCTATCAAGGGTCCTGATGGCGAAGCCAAAGTTTATGTTGTAGGAACGAAACAAAATGATGAATGGACGTATTCTGAAATGTATGTGATTATTAAAGAGACTGATGAACAAATAGATTTATTAGGATATGAGCAAAATGAAAACACTATCGAAAACTAATAGTAATATATTAGTATTTGGGGTACCAGTACTACTAATCGTATCTATGGTTTTGATTACTAAATCAAAATTATTTTCTGCCAATCCCAATACTTTATCGATTGCAATAACAATTGACCTACTTTTTACAATACCAATAGTATATTTATTATTGATCAGAAAAAAGAACATTCCTAAAACGACAATAGTTCCTTTCTTTGTTTTAGGAATTGTTATCGCATCTTATATCATACCAAAGGAACACCAATCCATACTTGATTGGGCTAAAAATTGGGTGTTTCCCATCTTGGAATTGGGAGTAGTTACTTTTGTGATTTATAAAGTGAGAAAGTCTTTATTAAGATTAAAACAACATACTAAACTGAAACCAGATTTCTTTTCAGCTCTAAAAGAAACTTGTAATGAGATTTTACCTAAACAAATAGCTATTCTTCTCGCCATGGAATTAGCGGTTTTTTACTATGGATTTGTATATTGGAAAAAGAGAACTATAGCTAAAAATGAATTTACCTATCACAGAAACAGCGGATCCGTAGGGTTATTGATTGGATTAATTGGAATTATTGGAATCGAAACATATGTATTACACATTTTACTTCTTAAATGGAACACTATAGCAGCCTGGATTATTACCGGATTGAGTGTGTATTCGGGGATTCAGATTCTTGGTTTTTTGAAATCACTTACCAAAAGACCAATTTATATTGAAGATAATATCTTGTATTTGCGATACGGAATTCTGAGTGAAGCCACTATTCCTATTAAAAATATTGAATCTATTGAACTTTCTTCAAAAGATCTAGAACTTAATGCTGAAACCAGAAAACTATCTCCTCTTGGAAATCTGGAAAACCATAATGTTATAATTACACTAAAACAAGAAAACACGTTTACAGGACTTTATGGAATGAAAAAGTCATTTAAACAACTTGCTTTTTATATTGATAACCATGAAATGTTTAAAACACAACTAGAGGAAATCAAAAGCAAGTTAACCTCTTTAAAAAGTATCTAATAAATCCAAAATAGAATCATAAACTTGATTTAATTGGTCTTCTGTAACCACATAAGGAGCAAGGATATAGATAGTATTGCCCAGTGGTCTTAGAAAAATACCTTTTTGCATAAAATGATTAAAAATCTCGTATCTTTTTTTACCGTAACGATCCATTTCGACATTAAGATCTAAAGCATAGATAATTCCTTTTTGTCGAGTAGTTTTTACTTTAGGGTGATCTTTAATTTTAGTATTAAAACCTTGATGTGATGTTATGATTCTCTGAATATTTTCCTGAATCTCTTTGGATTGTAACAATTCTATTCCTGCAATAGCAACGGCACAGGCAATTGGATTTGCAGAATAGGTGTGTGCATGAAAAAAAGCTTTGCCCACAGAGTCATCTAAGAAAGCATCATAAATTTCTTGCGTACAGCTGGTGATAGCCATAGGAACAAATCCTGCAGTTAAGGCTTTAGACATTGAAATAATATCAGGTTTTGTTTCTATATATTCAGAAGCAAAATTCTTTCCAGTTTTTCCAAAACCTGTCATTACCTCATCGGCAATAGTAATAATATCATTCCCTTGGCATACTTGGAGAATTTGATCCAAATATTCAGCTTCAAACATATGCATAGCATTGGCACCTTGCACTAAAGGCTCATATATAAAAGCTGCAACATCATAAGTCGTAATGATCTCGAACAACTCTTTCATTACATACTCAAAATTCTCTTTATTTGGAGTTGGAATACGTTGCACGTCAATAAAGAAATCTTCAAAAGGGCCATTATATACCGATAATCCCGAAGCTGACATCGCACCAAAGGTATCTCCGTGAAATCCATCTTCGAAAGCAATAATCGTATTTCTTTTTTCGCCTTTATTAAAATGATACTGCAGTGCCATTTTAATTCCTACCTCATTAGCCGTAGAACCATTATCAGAGAAAAAGATTTTTTGCTGATTGTCCGGTAAAATATCTATTAACTTCTCTGATAATTCAATGGCCGGTTTGTGCGTAAACCCTGAAAACACTATCTGATCCAATTGCTGCATCTGTTCCTGTGCTCTTTGCAAAACAAAATCATTACAGTGCCCATACATTGCTGTATACCAAGATGCTATTCCGTCAATATATTCCTTTCCGTTTTCATCATACAATAATGCGCCTTTTGCTTTAACTATGGGCAAAGCTTCAGGATGAATTTTATGCTGAGTTAACGGATGCCAAAGGTGTTTTTTATCTCTCTCTTGTAAAGTCATATTTATATCATTCTCATTAAAACGAGAAGTTTTTAGATTCCAGCTTACACCAGAATGACAAACTAAATTTGCTCTAATTTCTCTTTAAATAATTCTGCATATTCCTTAACTACCATATTATCAAAATAGGGCTCATTATCAATTCTTCCGATCACATTACATCCTGACATTTTTACGATAATATCTTCTGTAGTTTTATGTTCTTCTCCACTAAAAATCAAAGAAGGGCTGAATCCTTTTTCTTGTAAAATCTGCAAGGTCATCAAAGTATGATTAATACTCCCTAGATAATGCCTGGAAACTACCACCACTTTATATTCAGGCCTAATAATATCAACTATAGTCTGAGTATCATTTAATGGAACAAGTAATCCGCCTGCTCCTTCGATCACTATATCATTCTTAGTTTTGGGTAACTTTATATTTTTTAAATCAATAGTAACCTCATCAATATCGGCAGCCGCATGAGGACTCATTGGCGTTTGTAATGCATAGCTATTGCTATGAAATTTTGATGTAGAATTCGATACTAATTCTTTTACCTTATCGGTATCAGAATACTCTAAATCCCCAGCTTGAACTGGTTTAAAGTAATCAGCTTGTAATGCTTCAGTGACAATGGCAGAAGCTATAGTTTTACCAACATCGGTTCCTATTCCTGTGATAAATATTTTTTTTGATTGTGTCTCGACTTTGCTAGACATGACTTCCTTTTTTATTTCGAAACAAAGGTAGCTAACAACTCTAAAACTTCTGCTATTTCTTCATCTGAATTATAACTATGTAAGCAAAAGCGTAGTCGTTCTTTTCCTAAAGGAACAGTAGGTGAGAGAATGGGCTTTACATCAAAGTCTTTGTTCTTAATTTCGGCAGCTATTGATTTTACATTTTCGTTACCGCGAATTACACAACAGTGGATTGCAGAATTGCTATCTATGAAGAGAGGTTTTAGATTTACTGTTTTTAGCTTTTGCTTAAAAAATTGAATATTACCCTGAAGTTTTTCAATTTCGGATGTGGTTTTAAGTTCAGTATACATCGATTGTATTGTCGCCAAAGTATGTGGCGGTAATCCTGTAGTATAGATAAAGCTTCTTGCAAAATTAACCAGGTAACTTTTTAAATCTTTTGACCCAAAAATCACCGCACCATGGGATCCTAGAGCTTTACCAAAAGTATTAATCCGTGCAAAAACCTCATCTTCTAGTCTTAATTCCTGTAATAAACCAACTCCTTTATCTCCAAATACTCCGGTAGCATGAGCTTCATCCACAATTAAATAACACTTATATTCATTACAAAAATCAACAAATGTCTTTAGGTCTGGAGAATCACCATCCATAGAGAAAACAGATTCAGTAACAACGAACACTTCCTGTTGACTTTTCGACTCCGATCGAAGTGATAGTAATTTAGTTTTCAATTCTTCTATATCGTTGTGAGCAAACTTATACGACTTTGCATTACTCATCTGGATTCCATCTCGAATAGATGCATGTATAAATTCATCGTAAAATATGATATCCCCACGCTGAGGAACTGATGAAAAGAAACCTATATTGGCATCATATCCTGAATTAAAAATCAATGCGCTCTCTGCATTATGAAACTTCGTCAACATCGCTTCGGTTTCAATATACAATTGATGGTTTCCTGATAATAATCTAGATCCAGTAGCACCGTTTTGATGTATTTCTTTTTCTACCAATATCTGATGTGCTTTATCAAAAAGCTTCTTTTCGACGGCAAAACCCAAATAATCATTTGATGAGAAATCTACCAAATCAGTTTGTTTCGGAAGCTTTCGTAATGCATTACTTTCTTCTCTATCCAGAAGTTTTTTTTGAAGTTTTTTTGGGAGGCCTTCCATACTGCTAAAATACGATAAAATGGTACTAATGCACTAGCAATATTGAATTTGAAAAATAGCATAAAATATTCTTTTTTGATAAAAAATTATTGAAAAACAGTAATTTTTGTATATTTGTTATCGTAAAACAATAATAATTATGAAAACGAAACAAGTTTTAAGTTTAATGAAAATAATATCCTGGATTATATTCATTGGTTTATGTATTAAGCTAGGGGTCATACTTTTTTCAAGCGCCATAAGTCTTTTTGTGGATCAAAATGCTGCAGAAAATCTATACTTAGATTTGGATTTATCAAACCTCTATGATTTTTCCATGAAGTATTATATGATCCTTTTATCATTAATAGTTTCAATATTAGCAATGAAAGCTTATCTATTTTACTTAGTTATCAAAATTTTCAAAAAGATTGATTTCGACGAACCATTTACTATAGTTATAGCTAATTTAATTTCTAGCGTTAGTTACATTTCATTATGTACAGGTTTATTAGCTCATTTTGCAACACGATATAGTGACTGGCTCTTAAAAAAAGGAGTTATTTTTGATTTAGATTGGGGAAGCTCAGAATTCCTTTTTATGGCTGGAATTATCTTTATTATCGCATTTATCTTCAAACGAGGTGTTGAAATTCAAACTGAAAACGAATTAACTATATAATTATGCCAATTGTAGTAAATCTTGATGTAATGTTAGCTAAACGAAAAATGAAAAGTAAAGATCTAGCGGAAAAAATCGGTATAACAACAGCCAATCTTTCTATACTTAAATCCGGAAAAGCAAAAGCAATACGTTTTTCAACTCTAGAAGCGATCTGCAAAGCTTTAGATTGTCAACCCTCAGATATTTTAGAGTATGTTAAAGAATAATATAAAATACACAACTGCCTTAACTGATAATGAGTTAAGGCAAATTATTGAACTTCAAAAAAATAATCTTCCTACTGCAATTTCAAAAAAAGAAAAAGAAAAAGAAGGTTTTGTTACTGTACAACACGATTTTGACATTCTAAAAAAAATGAATGATCTGGAACCTCATATTATTGCTAAAGCAGGAAATAATATAGTTGGTTATACTTTAAGTATGATAAAAGAATTTAAAAATGATATCGAAGTTCTAAAACCAATGTTTAAAAAAATTGATAATCAACTTGGTCCAGCTATTTCCTATATTGTAATGGGACAAGTATGTGTAGATAAAAACTATCGTAAACAAGGAATTTTTAGAGGGTTATATTATAAAATGCGAGATGAGTTAAAAGATAAATACCAATTACTCATTACAGAAGTAGCGGCTGATAATTTACGTTCATTACAAGCTCATTATGCTGTCGGCTTTAAAGATTTACTTATTTATGAAGCCGATGGAGTCACTTGGCACTTAATACAATGGGATTGGAGGTAATTTTAGATTAAAACTCTGAAAAGCGACTATCTGCTACAAAATTATCATCTGTCAAGGTCTTTAGGAAGGCTATGATTTGTTCTTTTTCCAGATCAGTCATCAAAATTCCTAAGGAAGTATCCGTGTTTTTGAAAACTGGATCCAATGTTGGAGAATCTACCATTCCATTACTATAATGATCTAAAACATCATTCAAAGTTTTAAGTCTACCATCATGCATATAAGGAAATGTAAGTTCAATATTTCGTAAACTTGGAACTTTGAATTTATGTAAATCTTCATCCAATCCGGTAACTCGCTTTCTACCTAAGTCATTATATTGAGGATCAACAGACAAACCATTATTACGATACGACTGATCTGTAAATAATGTTCCTGCGTGACACGAAGCACATTTAGATTTAAAAAGTTCAAAACCTGCAGCTTCCTGCTCGGTAAATACAGAACCTTCATTTCTCTCAATTTTATCATACTTAGAATCTGCCGAAACCATCATAATCATAAATTGAGAAAGTGCTTTAAGGATATTTTCAGAATTGATTTTTTGATTCTCAAACGCTTCAGAAAACAGCTTTACATATTCAGGTCGTTCTTCTAATTTTTTAATGATACTGCTGAAACTTTCATTCATTTCTACTTCTGCAGTAATGGGTATAATAGGCTGCAGATCTAAATGAATAGCAGCTCCATCCCAGGTAAATTCCTTCATAAAAGCCATATTATGTAAAGGCTGAGCATTACGGGTTCCTAATGCTCCATCTACACCGTGACTCACAATGTGCGTGTGATGGGTAAAAGCAAAATCCTGAATATGACAAAAACCACAGGACACTACTCCATCTGAAGCCAAACGACCTTCATAAAATAATTTTTTCCCCAGTTCAAAACCTTTTTCGGTTGGGGGATTTAATGAAACGTTATAACTAGGCTCGGGAAAATTAGCAGGAACTGTAAATTCTAATTTAGGATTTTCTAGAGTTACTGGGACATAGTCATCCTTTTCAGAACTACAAGCGGTTCCGAAAAGGAAGATTACTATGTATGATAAAAATTTCAATATTATATTATCTAATTTGATACATTGGTAATACTAAACATTGTACTTACATTCTCTGCAATGATCGGCGCATTAACCGGATCTACCTGTACATCACTTTTTACCTCTAAAGAATGCGTATTTATACTATCAAATATTTTTGCAATATCTGCATTTATACTAACATTAGGAGTAGTCATCTCCTTTATAGATAAAACACTTGGCAGATTTATTGTCATTTCTTTATAATTATCTAAATTAGCCCCATGGCTACCTACATGAAGTATAAAATCATTAGATGTCGTACTACCAATAGTATTATAAGTCCCTTCAAATTTAAGGAATTTATATCCTGCCGCCCAAGCCCATAACATTCCGTTTTCTTCTGCAGTTGGAATAAAATTAGCCGTTCCTGACTCAATTGGATATTTTGATTGATCTACCCCAAAACCAAATCTAATCTTGGTATACTCTTCTTCAGGAATATCAGTCAAAGAAATTTCTTTACTACTTTCTTCAGCTTCATTAATTAAAAAATAACTATCCGCAACAGGATATTTAAACTCTTCTCCTGTAGATGTAATCAAAACAATATTACTAATGATATATTTTAGTTCTGCTATAGCATAAGTTTCATTGCTTCCATTAGTATATGATCCTCTTTCTAAATCAATTGTTTTATCTTCAATAGTGTTACTAAAATCAAGTGTAAGCGTTCCAAATTTTTCAATGTTATCACTTCCTCCATTATTATTATCATCATTTTTACATGATAATACTATTAAAAAAGCCGCTATAATTAATATGATTTTTTTCATTTTTGTTATTTATACTTTACAATTATTAAATCTTTTGATCCTTTGTTAGTTGGTATATTAAAATCACTACTTTCTGAATTCCCTACCACAATGATCTTTTTGTCCGTTGTTTCCATACAACCTTCACCAAATTCTGCTGCACTTCCTCCTAATGTAGATTTCCAAAGAATATCTCCATTACTATTAACAATTACGTTTAGAAGATCACTTTGTCCTATGTTGATTGCTATATCTCCATCACTACTACGCGAGTTTCCAGTAATCGCAAAATTTCCACTTTGTGTTTTGTAAATGCTTCGTCCTGTATCAAATGCAGTTCCTCCTATAGATTTTTCCCAAAGCAAATTGCCATTACCATCTATTTGTATCATCCAAAGATCTGCATTTCCTCGTGCTCCCGAAACATTACCATCTGCACTTCTAGAATCTCCAATGATAATATATTTGCCATCGCCTGTCGCAGCTAGGGCGTAACCTACATCTATCTCAGAACCTCCAAAAGATTTTTGCCACAGTAAGGTGCCTTCTGCATTTACTTTTACTGCCCAGAAGTCATAACTTCCTTTACTATCTGTAATATCAAAGTCAATGCTTTCTGAAGAGCCAATCATTAAGAATCCTTTATCTTCAGTTTGTAATACATCATAACTACGGTCATTATTGGTACCCCCAAAATAATGTCTCCACTCCATCTCTCCAAGGGCGTCTAATTTAATACCCCAAAACTCTCCAACTCCGTGTTTTGAGATGTTACTTTTAGCAATAGGATCATTTCCTTCCCCATTACTGGCCGTTACATCCAAAAAGCCCGTAACAAAAAAACCTTCATCAGTAGTTTGAACTACAGAAAAAGCACGATCAATTCCAGGAAAACCAAAACTCTTTTCCCACTGTATTTCCCCGACTGAATTAAGTTTAACAATCCAATAATCCTGTAATCCCTCATTAACACTTACATCTTCATCAGCACTACGACTATATCCTACCAAAGCATAGCCTCCATCTGAAGTTAATATGATCTTTTCTGCTCTATCATCACCAGTACCTCCATAGGTTTTACTCCAGACTATTTCGCCTTCTTTTGTAAGCTTAAGTACCCAAAAATCGCTATCTGTGGCAGTCTTATCAGTTATATCTCCATCGAGACTTTGAGTATATCCGGCAATAATATAATCCCCATCGGCGGCTTCTACTACCGATAGGGCATTGTCTTCATTACTTCCTCCAAATGTTTTTATCCAATCTACCTCTCCATCAAATCCATCAATTGAAGGAGGACTTACTGGTGGTAATTGGGAAGTGTTATCACTACTACAAGAGATTAAACATAGTAGTGTAACACTTAAGACATTAATTAAGAGCAAGCATTTATAATATTTCATTTTTGTATTTTATTTTTTTACAAAACGTCTAGAATAAATCTGTTGATCCGTTGCTATTTGTATAAAATAAATTCCAGATCTCAGATTAGAAACATCTATTGTATTTATAACGTTTCCTTTACCTACTAATTGTCCTGTAATACTAGTAATCTCATAGGTAGAATTCTCTTTGTTTTTCATAGTAACATTAAGAATAGGACCCTGAATTGGATTAGGATATATAATAATATCATTTAATTTATTATCTATAGAGGAAACTCTAGATGTACCACTGGTTGTCAACCCAATATCATCTATTGCAATATCGGCTTGCCAAGTAGAACCTGTAATTCTATTAAACCTAAGCTGTACACCCCCTCCAAGATATGCGGAAAGGTTAATACTAATAGGATTCCAGGAATTTCCTTGATTACCTGTTTGACTCCATAAACTTGTCCAGGATGTTCCTTCATCTGTGCTTGCTTCAAGCGCTATGCTACCCATACTAGATGCCCCAAACATATGATATGAAAAAGAAAACGTAGCAGATGTCTTTCCGCTTAAATCAAAACATGGCGAGTTTATTATCGCTTGTTTATTAGGGTACCCTGTACCGTTTCCTGAAGCTTCAACATATAAATAATATGTTCCCTGAGTTGCACTTGATGGCCCTGTATTTCTAGATGGAGTCCCATTTGCGTCTGTTGACCAATCGATATCATCCGTTGTGGACTGAATCCAGTCTCCTAAGGTATTTTCAAAACCTTCATTATACGGAAAAGATGAAATACCTGTTGTACACCCTCCAGGATTAGGATTACCACCGCCACCGATGATATTAACCGTGTAATCCTCCACTTCTCCATATCTAAAGGACTCACAAGATGTTGGGATTGCATTATATTTCATAGAAACGCGCATTCTGGTCGATCCCTCTGTTGTTGATGTCGGAATTGTAAAACTACCACTGACCGGAGTAGTTTGCGTTGCACTTTGTGTCCATACTTGCTCGCCAGAATCCGTAAAATCTCCGTCACGATTAAAATCTATCCATACACTGTATCCTTCACTATAGGTTGTACCTGTCCAGGTTGGCGTTATTGTTATGGTGTGCGTATCATCTATAGGAAGATCAGTTGATATTGAAGTATAGTCTATATATCCTCCACTTGATGCTCCTGAATTATTATTTATAGAACCAAGTGATACATTACTTATATATTCGTCAGAAACATCATTTCCATTAGAACTACAATATGTTATCTGTATAGTAGTTGTTGTAAATGTTATTGAACCACTATATTGTGATGTACTTCCGTCTGAACATTTGCTTCTTACCTGAGCTTCATATTGTGTAGATGGTGTTAAACCAGAAAGATTTGCAGAAGTTGAAGAAGAGCCATTTGTTATCCAAGATGATGAACCAACCGCTCTATATCTCACATCATAGGTTGCATTAGCAACACTGTTCCAACTCACAGTTGCAGAAGTTGCCTGAACATTAGAAGATGAAACCGAAGTTGGTACAGTAGCATTACATACCGCTGGTGTGCTTTCTCTAACTAAAAAAAAGCCTCCTTCGATATCGCTAATCACTATATTACCACTATTAAAATAGGGATATACATTCCATACCCCATTAAAAGCAGCCCCATTACTAGAAGGATAGGTGTCAAATGAACCTATTTCAGTAATATTTTTACTAGCAATATTAGAAATATCAATTACTCTAATTCCTGCTCGATAATTAGCTAAATAAAATTTATTCCCTTTTACATATCCGTTATGATCTATTGCAGCGGTAGGGCCATTGTAAATCATATGCTGTTGTGGGTTATCCAAATCTTGAAAATCAAAAATTATAGTACGTGTATTGAATCCTACACCTTGCTCATCAGTTTCATCACCCAGTATAAAATATCTTTGATCTTCTGTAAACCATCCTTGATGTGTATAACCTATATCAGAGTACTTAATAGTAGATATGGTAACAGGATTTGATTTATTAGTAATATCTGCTATTACAACCTCTATTTCATTACTTCCTATAAGGATTTCTCGTCCGCTGTAGTCATTATCTGGTCCATTATAAGTAACCACTTGTGCATCATGTGTATATGCACGCTGCCCGCCGGATAAAAACCCACCAGCATTTTGAGGGTTTTTAGGATCCTGAATGTTAATAAAAAGAGGACCTCCTCTATAAGGACCTGAATTTCTTTGGGCTCCAACTACATAAGCGTATCCCGTATCTTCATTGATTACGATGTTATGAGCATTACCAAATTCTGTGTATCGAGTATCAGCAGCAAAAGTCTGAGGAGGATTAGATACATTTCGTAATCTAGTAAGATCAAAAACCTGCATCCCATGTCCAGAAGCTTCACTAACAATAAAAACATGATTATTATATACTTTTAAATCTCTCCAGGAACTATTGCTGGTAGCAGTAGGCAATTTGCCAAGATAAACAGGGTTAGTAGGATTAGAAATATCTATAAATGCTGTTCCGTTATTAAGACCAATCAATGCATATTCTTTTCCACTTTGTGGATCTGTCCAGCCCCAACTATCATTGCCGGCACCGGCACTCATAGTAGAAAGAGAAATTCGAGACATCAAATCGTAATTATCACAGGGGTAAGATCCTGCAGTACCATTGGTACATGGTGTTTGACTTTTGACAATAGAGATACATGCCAAAAACATAAGAGTAATTGTAAGATTTTTCATTGTGAGTTTGTGTATTAAAAAAAAGTTAGTTGGATTTTTAAATTATTAGGTCATATTAAAAGCTTATTGTTATATAGTTACCTAATTTATGAAATAAATTTGGGTTTTTTTAACAGTTTTTAAAAGAGTTAATACTGTTAAGCTTTATTTAACATAAATAGTTGTTAATGAGATGGCTTTAACATTTTATTAAATGCCAATGAATTAAAAATCAAATTAGTAAGACCAGATTATTTCCTATTCAATAATCAGTTTTTTAGCGAAGTTATCATTAATTCGGACTACATAAATACCTGTGGTATAATCAAAAGTAAAAGTAGTACTGCTTATTGGTGTGTCGAAGTTTTTCACTTCATCTATTTTATTTCCCAAAATATCATAGATCTCTACTTTTTCGAGCTGAAATCCATTTCTACCATTAATTGTAAGTATTGAGGTTGCAGGATTAGGAAACATAGAAAAATTAGAATTCGTAGAAAAACTAGGTGTGCTTAATGTATTACTCTCACGTACTAGAAAAAAACCACCTTCAATGTCGCTTATTACAATATTTTCGCTATCAAAATAAGGATATACATTCCATACCCCGTTAAATGCAGCTGCATTGCTAGAAGGATAGGTGTCAAACGAACCTATTTCAGTTATACTTTTATTAGCAATATCAGATATATCAATAACTCTAAAACCTGCTCGATAATTAGCTAAATAAAACTTATCTCCTTTTACATAACCATTATGGTCAATTGCGGCCGTAGGCCCTGAATAAATCATATGCTGCTTAGGAAGGTCCAAATCTGTAAAATCAAAAATTACGGTGCGTGTATTAAATCCTACCCCTTGCTCATCAGTTTCATCTCCAAGAATAAAATACCTCTGATCTTCGGTGAACCAGCCTTGATGAGTATATCCTATATCAGAATACTTAATTGTAGATATTGTAACAGGGTTTGACTTATTTGTGATATCAGCAATTACAACTTCAATTTCATTGCTTCCTATCAAGATTTCACGCCCAGTATAATCATTATCTGGACCATTATAAACTACTACTTGTGCATCATGACTATAAGCTCTATCTCCACCAGAAAGAAAACCTCCTGCTGCAATAGGGTTCTTGGGATCCTGAATATTAATAAATACCGGACCCCCTTTATAGGTTCCTGATCTACTGGTTCCTACTGCATATGCATAGCCTGTATCTTCATTGATTACAATATTATGTGCACTACCAAAACCTGTAAAACGTTTATCCGCAGTAAAAGTTTGAGGTGGATTAGAAACATTTCGTAATCTGGTAAGATCAAAAACTTGCATTCCATGACCAGAAGCTTCACTGACGATAAAAGCATGATTACTATATACTTTTACATCCCTCCAATCACTATTACCAGTCGCTGTTGGTAATTTACCCAGGTATACAGGACTAATAGGATCAGAAATATCTATAAATGCAGTTCCATTATTTAATCCAATAATTGCATACTCCTTCCCATCTTGTGGATCAGTCCAACCCCAACTATCATTACCTGCTCCAGCGTTCATCGTTGAGAGCGGAATATGTGACATTAGGTCATAATTATTACATGGATAGGAACCTGCAAAACCGTTATCACAGATTGTTTGAGATTGTAATTGTATAGATAAAATTCCTAATAATAGGTATAAGTATTGTGTCTTCATTTTTAAAACCCTTAAAAATAATTAGTTGAGTTTTTTGATAACGACACGATAAGGAAAAAAGTATAATAAGGAAATTATTGAGAACTCTCTTTAAGTAATAAAAAACCAGAATTAATATCACTCACTACAATATTTCCACTATCAAAATAAGGATATACATTCCATACCCCATCGAAACTCGCTGCATTATTGTTAGGAAATGTATCAAAATAGGCTGTTTCGGTCATATTTTTGTTACCAATATCCGAAATATCAATAACTCTAATACCTGATGTATAATTTGCCAAATAAAACTTATCCCCTTTTACATAACCATTATGATCGATAGATGAATTAGATCCATCATAACTCATATGCAACACGGGTTTATCCAGATCTGTAAAGTCAAAAACTATTGTTCGTGTATTAAATCCAATACGTTGTTCATCAAATTCATCGCCTAATAAGAAATATTTTTGATCTTCTGTGAACCAACCTTGATGCGCATATCCTACATTAGAATAGCTTATAGTGGAAATCGTTACTGGATTGCTTTTATCTGTGATATCCGCTATTACAACTTCAATTTCATTGCTTCCTATTAAGACTTCTTTTCCTGTATAATCTGCATCTGGCCCACTATACGTTACTACCTGTGCATCGTGACTGTAAGGTTCATTTCCTCCAGAAAAACCTCCGAAAGCAACAGGGTTTAAAGGATCTTGAATATTAATAAATACAGGACCTCCTTTAAGAGGACCAGATCTACTTGTTCCTACTGCATATGCAAAGCCAGAATCCTCATTAATTACTATGTTATGGGCACTTCCAAAATCAGTAAAATGTGTATCTACTGTAAAAGTTTGCGGAGGATTAGTAACATTTCGCAATCTGGTAAGATCAAAAACCTGCATTCCATGATTTGAGGCCTCACTTACAACAAATGCATGATTATTATATACTTTAACATCTCTCCATTTACTACTTACCGTTGCTGTTGGTAATTTCCCTAAATACACAGGTGTCTCTGGAGTAGAAATATCTATAAAGGCGGTTCCATTATCTAATCCCATAATAACATATTCCTTTCCATCCTGCGGATCAGTCCATCCCCAACTATCATTTCCTTCAGTTGCTCCCATATCTGTTAGAGATATTCTAGAGACAAGTTCCATTCCATTACAGGGGTAAACTCCTTCACAAAGATTAGAACTAACCGGAGGGTTCGTAGGATTTGGTGGGTTTATAGTACCATTATCATCATTACTGCACATAATACAAAACACACCAATACATAGCACTAAAATAAGTCTGAGCAATTTTTTCATGATTTTCCCTTTTTATCAAAAATACCAAACTTTTCCGGTATTATTTAAGTAACGTTCAATTTAAAAAACTATTTCACAAGGGTTTATCAAAGAATCGTAAATATTTAAGAAAGGAAACTTCCTTTTTAAAAGAACTGGGGGTAACAAAATTTTGATGTTTTTGATATAAGAGTATAAAACACAAAAACTTTTATCATGAAAACAAAAATTTTAAAAACTGTATTGGCAATTGTGCTCTTATCATCAATAAGTTGTACTAAAGGAGATGATATTATAATTGTAGATCCATCTATCACTTCATACGAAAAACAAGGATCCTGGGATTGCAACCAATCAGAAAGCTGCGAAGATGTGTATTCTTTTAATTTTAAAAAGGGAGCCAAAGTTTTGATAATAATAGAAGACGTTTCTGGTAACTCTGTTGTAGCAACAAAAGTATCTAAAGCGTTATCTGATATTAATTTACTTATTGATAACGACACCAACTATTTAAGTTGCAAACAACAAGATGAAGACGTAAAATATAAGACCATAATAATTCCAGAAGATGGAACATACAATATAGCTGTAGCTAGAGATTGGGGAAAAAGTGCTGGAGCTACTGGTGACTATACAATAAAGATAACATCAGACATTTCATTTATAGACAATCTAGCTATAAGTGATGATACTATCAATGCTAATTATGAAAGAAAATGTGTTATTGATGTTATTCTGCTCCCATTATAGAGAAATCAGGATACCGTCTTCATATTCAACTACATTGTATTAGCCCATTAAGTATTCAGCGGATATATAGCTTTTGAATTCTAAGAGAGCCCTGTAGAGTTAAACTCCACAATGTGGATTAAATATATAAATATCCCGAAAAATTGGGATATTTATATATTACGACAACATTGTTAGCTACCTTTGCACTTATGATTGAAGACAAAAATACATCTCGAACACAACTATCAGAATTAGGAGAGTTCGGACTTATTGATCATCTGACCAAAAATTTTAAGATCACTCAGAATTCTACCATCCTTGGTATTGGTGATGATGCTGCTGTTTTGGATTTTAAAGACAAGAAATGTGTAGTCTCTACAGATTTGTTAGTAGAAGGTGTTCATTTTGATCTCACCTATGTGCCTCTAAAACATCTTGGGTATAAAGCCGTAATGGTAAATTTATCAGATATATACGCTATGAATGCCACTGCTACACAAATCACGGTATCTATAGCTGTATCTAATAGATTCCCTCTAGAGGCCTTAGAAGAATTATATTCAGGAATACAAACCGCGGCAAAAATATATGGCATTGATGTTGTTGGAGGGGATACTACCTCATCAACTACCGGCCTACTTATCAGTATTACTGCTATGGGACATGCTAATGAATCGGATTTGGTATATCGAAGCGGTGCTGGGGATAATGATTTATTAGTAGTTTCAGGAGATCTTGGGGCTGCCTACCTAGGTCTTCAGGTATTAGAAAGAGAAAAACAAGTTTTTGATGTAAATCCAAGTTCGCAACCAGACCTTGATCAGTACACATACCTTATAGAAAGACAGCTTAAACCTGAAGCAAGAAAGGACATTCCGGAATTGCTAAAAGCATTAGAAGTAAAACCTACCAGTATGATTGATATTAGCGATGGATTATCTTCAGAAGTTATTCACTTATGTAAACAATCTAAGGTTGGAGTTAATTTATATGAAGAAAAAATACCTTTAGATCCTGCTGTAATCTCTACTTGCGAAGAGTTTAAACTAAATAGTACAACTGTTGCCCTTAATGGCGGAGAAGATTATGAATTATTATTTACAATTAAGCAGGAAGATTTTCCTAAAATCAAAGCTAATCCTAACCTTACGGTAATAGGTCACATGACGGACGAGAAAAGCGGTATTGGTTTAGTAACCAGAGCAAATGAGAAGATTCAATTACAAGCTCAGGGGTGGAATCCAATAAAAGAATAATTATGATGCAGCCTGAAATGTAGTATTGTTTTTACTTTTAGCTATTTTCTTAGCATGTACAGAAGCTAAAGCATCATTAATTTCTTTTAATTTAGGAGTCATTACTTCTAATCTTCCTCTGCTATTTGTAGTAACTTGCTCTTTGCAATGAGAACAAGTATATTCTTTTATATGATGTGTTACACTTTTAGAAAACACATAATTGTGACCAAAAAGAGAACAGTAAATTTTTGAGAAAGAAAATGACGAATGTGGGGTAGATTTCTTCATCGTAATAGGGGTTAAATATTCATTATCAATACAATAATAATAATAAAATTCTTATTAATCAGCGTTTTGTAAGAAAAATTTATGGTAAAACCCTGATTTTTAACTAAAAACCCTATTTTTATGTGTTTTTTACCTATAAAAAATGTATTTCATCCTTTTTAACCAACCATTTTACCGCATCTAAAACAAAAATAAATGTTATGGTTTTACAGCTAACTTTATACTAAAAAACTCTTGAAGTCTTTCTAAAAAATCCTCTTTATTTTCTATATATGTCATATGCCCTCCATCAAAAGATATAAGGTCAATCTTACATGTTTTTACTTCTTCAAGGTTTTGATTATAATTTAATACCGGATCTTTCTCTCCGGCAAAAATTACTTTAGGTTTTTTAAAACTCTTAAGGATAAGTCTATAATCTTTTCTTTCTTTCATTCCTTCAAGAGCAGAGATAATTCCTTGCAAAGAAGTTTTTGACGCTGCTTCCTTAATAAATTCAATTTCTTTTTCAAAAACTAATCTATTTTCTTCTGCAAAAAGGTTAGCTATCGCCATACTAGTATAAGCATCGGGATTTTTCTTTACCACCTCAATTGCACGTGTTCTATTTATTTTTCGTTCTTCACTATCCGGATAAGAAGTAGAATTCAGCAAAACTAGACCCGAAACTAATTCAGGAAAAAGATCTATAAAAGCCAATGAAACGTACCCTCCCATAGAATGGCCTAAGAATATGGCTTGAGAAATCTCTAAATGATCCAATATCGCTTTTACAGCTTCTGCCATACTTTCCATAGTATGTATATACCCAAGACATTCCGTTTTCCCGTGGCCTAATAAGTCTATTGTGATGCACTGATATGAATCTATAAAATGAGGCGTAATACTCTTCCACATTGTAGCATTCTCTAGAAATCCATGTAGAAATACAACAGGCACTCCTTGACCATCAGTTGTATAATTTATTTTAATTTTTTTGTATGCTAAAGTCATTATATTGCAAAGGTAAATTCTTAAAGATCGAACTTAAAATTATTTGTAGATGAAATTTAACAAAGAAACCTTCATTGCCGGATTTGCACTATTTTCTATGTTTTTTGGCGCTGGCAATCTCATTTTACCACCTAATCTTGGGTTTAAATCCGGTGACATGTGGTTATGGGTAACTTTAGGGTTTGTTATTTCTGCAGTGGTACTTCCCCTTCTTGGAATCTTTGCACATGCCAGATTACAAGGAACGATGTTGGATTTTGGTAAAAAAGTGTCACCGACCTTCAGTTTGATTTATTGCTTTATTGTATATGCAATTTCCATATCCTTACCTTCACCCAGAACAGCTTCAGTAACCCATGAGATGGCAATTCAACCATTTTTTGGTACTAGTTCTTTGCTTACAAGTACATTATACTTCGCTTTAGTATTGTTTTTTGTACTTAATCGTTCTAAAATATTGAATATCCTAGGAAAATTTTTAACTCCAATTATATTTATTGTTATCCTTAGTATTATATGTATTGGTATTTTTTCTTCACATCTACCCATGAATCCTTCAGAATTCGAGACACCTGTAATCAGTGGATTGCTTGAAGGTTATCAGACTTTTGACGCAATCGGAGCTGTTGTCGTTGGTGGTGTAATTATTATTTCACTTAGGTTAAAAGGTCAACATAGCTTCGAGCACAACAAAAGTTTAATAAGAAAATCCGGAATCATTGCCGGTATTGGGCTTTTTCTTGTTTATGCCGGACTAATCTATAATGGAGCTTTGTTTAATACTACTTTTGAAAAAGACATCACCAGAACTGAATTACTATCAGGTTTAAGCTTGCAAACTCTAGGAAGTATTGGCAATACCTTTTTAAGTGTCTTGGTTTCTCTGGCTTGTTTTACGACCGCTGTTGGAATTGTAACAGGTACTGCAGATTTTATCAAAGGCGTTTTTAAAGAATCTCAACCCGCTTATATCATAACCGCTGTTTTCGGGTGTTTGCTAGGCATTTTAATGGGGCAATTAGATGTACACGATATTATCGTGGTAGCTATCCCCGCTCTAATGTTTATTTACCCAATTACCATTATTTTGATCTTACTGAATGTATTACCTGAAAAAATGAGCTCACAGTTAATTTTTAGAGGAGTTGTTATTACAACAATTATATTCAGTTTACCTGATTTTCTGGCTTCTATAGGATTCAAAGAACAAGTGCAACCTATAATGGATATAATTCCTTTAGGTAATTATAGTTTGGCTTGGCTATTACCAGCTTTATTGGTTTTTGTACTTATGAATATTTTTTTGTTTTACAGAAATAAATAAAGAGTATTAATTAGTATATATGTTCTTAAAGCATTTTTCAACTCAAAGTTTTAAGGGTAAAAGCCCCTTTCACAGCTATATGGTTTTTACTAATTTCGTCTCAGAAAACAACTAACAATTACAAACCATATTTTATACCCAAGAAGTCTATGAGAAAAATAATTACTCTTAGTCTTAGTACATTATTTTTATTTTCTTGTGCTAATGACGATTATCAACCTATTCCTTCTAATCTTGATAGTGAATTAGAAAAACTTCTACTTGATGTATCAAATGGGGCAGGAAAATCTTTTTTCATACTACCTGATAGTGAAGATTACTCAAAAATTCCTCAAGACCCTTTAAATCCAATAACTAAAGAAAAAGTTGTGCTGGGTCAACTTCTTCTTCATGAAACAGCAACAGGAGGAAATCCTAAGCTTGATAACATGAAAGCTACTTATTCTTGTGCCTCATGTCATCAAGCTGCTGCCGGTTTTAGTTCAGGATTACGCCAAGGAATTGGTGAATGTGGCATTGGGTTTGGATTAAAAGGAGAAAAAAGAATAATTGATAATCAAGTGCCTGTAGATTCAGTAGACATACAACCTCTAAGATCTCCCACTATCCTTAATGTTGCTTACCAAGATGTTATGCTTTGGAACGGGCAATTTGGTGGTACAGGAACCAATTCTGGAACAGAAGCTAATTGGGATAATATTCCAGAAAATTTTGAAGGTTTTCAAGGAATAGAAGTTCAAGCTATAAAAGGGCAAAATGTTCATCGCTTGTTGATAGATGAAAGCTTTGTAAACACTTATGGATATAAAACATTATTTGATCAAGCCTACTCAAACTTACCTGAAGCTGAACGTTACACTACTAAAACAGCTGCCTTAGCTATCGCTGCATATGAGCGAACACTTTTGGCAAATAAATCTCCGTGGCAAGAATGGTTAAGGGGTAATAACGAAGTTTTAAGTGACAGTGAGAAAAAAGGAGCGATTGCCTTTTTTGGTAAAGGAAAATGTTACGAATGTCATACTGGTCCGGCATTAAATGATAAAAACTTCTATGCTTTTGGAATGGGCGATTTTGATAATTCTAACGGAGCAACAGTTTTAGCAAGTGTAGATTTTGAGAATATAAAGAAGGGAAGAGGCAGTTTTACGAAGAAAGCTGAAGATGACTATAAATTTAAAACACCCACACTATACAACATTGTAGATAATGGTTTTTATGGCCATGGTTCCACATTTAATTCTATAAAAGATGTAGTTATTTATAAAAATGATGGTATCCCACAAAGTACTGAAGTACCAACTGAAAACTTGGCCTCTCAATTTGGAAACATCAATTTAACTGATGAAGAAATAGAAAACATCACATCTTTTATAACCAATAGTTTAAGAGATCCAGATCTAAGAAGGTATGTACCTGAACAGGTTAATTCAGGTAACTGTTTTCCTAATAATGATGAAAGCTCGCAAGTTGATTTAGGCTGTGATTAATTTAAAGTAGCAATCCACCAAGTATTCCCGAATGGATCAAGAAAACCTGCTCCCCGAGCTTCATAGTCTTCTTCCATAGGCTCCATAAGAGATTTAGCTCCTGCATCAATGGCATTATAATATGTTTGATCTGTATCTTTAACATACACATACATAGAAGTGCGCTGGGCAGGATAAGATTTCGTTGCTTCCGAAATCATGATTGTAGCATCTCCAATCATAACTTCAGAATGTTGAATTTTATAATCTGTATCAACCTTTCTGATCATTTCTTGGGCATTAAAGATTTTTCTGATAAAATCGATAAAATCTTCAGCTTTATCCACTACCAGATATGGCATGGCCTGTTGATGCCCGGCAGTAATTTTCATTCGTTTCATGACTAAGTTTTATGCTTTTTGATATTCAACGAATATTTGGCTCAAAATATTCTATGAGTAACAAAAAAACCTTGAAAGTATTAGCTTTCAAGGTTTGCATTTTTTAATCATATATCGGATCTATGACCTGTTCATCAACTCTTCGATCTCCTCTGCTTCAATAGGTATATTAGCCATCAGGTTAAAAGGCTCTCCTTTTTCCCGAATCACAACATCATCTTCTAATCTGACTCCAAATCCCTCATCTGGAATATAAATTCCAGGTTCAACAGTAAATACCATATTTGCCTGCATTGGTTCTGTTAGAATACCATAATCGTGCGTATCCAGCCCTATATGATGTGATGTACCGTGCATAAAATACTTTTTATATGCAGGCCACTCGGGATCTTCTTTTTTTACATCAGCTTTATCAATCAACCCTAATCCTAATAATTCTGAAGTCATTATTTTACCTACTTCTACATGATAATCTGCCCAAATAGTTCCTGGCACCAACATATTGGTTGCCTCATTTTTCACCCTTAATACAGCATCGTATACTTCTCTCTGACGTTTGGTATACTTTCCTGAAACCGGAATGGTACGTGATAAATCACTAGAATAATTAGCATACTCCGCAGCAATATCCATTAGGATAAGATCTCCTTCTTTACATTGCTGATTGTTTTCTATATAATGTAATACGTTAGCATTATTACCACTGGCAATAATTGGTGTATAAGCAAAACCTTTAGATCTATTATTTACAAATTCGTGTAATAACTCAGCTTCAATATTATATTCCCAAACTCCAGGTTTTACAAAACCTAGAAGTCTACGGAATCCTTTTTCGGTAATATTACAAGCCGTTTGCATCAATTCGATCTCGATTGGATCTTTTACAGAACGTAATCGTTGCAAAATTGGATTACTCTTAGCCACAGAATGTGCAGGATATTTGGCTTTCCACCATTTAGTAAAACGATCTTCACGGGTTTCGGTCTCTACATTAGATCGATAGTGCTCATTAGTATTTACATACACTGTGTCACATTGTGTCATGATCTCAAAGAAAATCTTCTCCAAATCCTGAAGCCAATACACCGTTTTGATCCCTGAAACCTCAAGAGCACGTGCTTTTGTTAATTTTTCTCCTTCCCAAACTGCAATTAATTCGCTTGTTTCCTTTAAAAACAGCATTTCACGATGTTTTTCATTGGGAGCATCAGGAAACAATACCAGAATACTTTCTTCCTGATCCACACCACTCAAATAAAAAATATCTCGATGCTGTTCAAAAGGCATAGTACTGTCAGCACTAATAGGATAAATATCATTACTATTAAAAACCGCAATACTATTGGGTTTCATCTTGGCAGTAAAATTTTTACGATTCTTAATAAAGAGTTTGTTATCTATTTGGTGATATTTCATTTCCGAGAAATTTTGATAATCTTTGAATTTTCCCAAAAATACTAAAGCATAAAGGATGTATTGTTAAACAATATGTAAAAATTTTGACTTTGTTTTAATAGTATATACTTTCCGCATTGATAAATAATCATCATATGAAGTCACCTTTCTTATTTTATTCTTTACTATATATAACCACATCTATTTTTGCACAACAACCTGCTTCTAATTCGGAAGCTGTTCAAAAAGCTTTACTTCAAAAAAAACAAATGGAGGCTTCTTCAATTGTGCAACATGTTCCTTTTGAAAATATCGGGCCTTCTGTTATGAGTGGTCGTGTAGTAGATGTAGATGTAAACCCCAATAATACTGCTGAATTTTATGTAGGATATGCCTCCGGTGGATTATGGCATACTATAAATAACGGAACTACTTTCGACCCAATTCTAGATACTGCAGAAACAATTAATGTAGGGGACATTGCTGTAGATTGGACTAACGGTACAATCTGGGTGGGAACAGGTGAAAATAATTCGTCTAGGTCATCATATGCTGGTACAGGAATTTTAAAATCCACAGATAAAGGAAAAACCTGGGAAAATGTAGGGTTAACAGATTCTCATCATATTGGTAGAATTATAATCAATCCTGATAATACAGAGGAAGTACTTGTTGGAGTTACAGGACATTTATATTCTAATAATGAAGAACGAGGTGTTTATAAAACTACTGATGGAGGAAAAACCTGGAAGAAAACACTTTTTATAAATAGTGGAACTGGAATCATTGATCTGGCATATACGCCTAATAATTTTAATATCATATATGCTGCAGCTTGGGATAAAGATAGAAAAGCTTGGAATTTTGAAGGTAATGGATCGGGGTCAGGAATCTATAAAAGTGAAGATGCAGGAAAGACTTGGAAGAAAATTTCTGTTGAAGGAAGTGGTTTTCCCACTGGAGAAGGTGTTGGACGAATAGGCATAGCGGTTTTTGATGAAAACACAGTATATGTTGTGCATGATAATCAGTTTAGAAGAGAGAAAGATAATTCTGATGAAAAAGATAGTTCTCGATTAGATAAAGAAGATTTTAAAACCATGTCTAAAGAAGATTTTCTGAATCTTGATGACAAAAAACTAAACGTATTTCTTAAAACTAATAATTTTCAGGAGAAATATAGATCCGAAAACATCAAACAATTAGTCCGAAGCGGCACGGTTGAACCTATAGACTTAGCAAAATATCTGGAAGATGCCAATTCTATGCTTTTTGATACACCTGTAATTGGTGCTGAAGTATATAGAAGTGATGATGCCGGTAAAACCTGGAAAAAAACTCATGATGAGTATCTCGATGATATCTTTTACAGCTATGGATATTACTTTGCGCAAATTGCGGTAAGTCCAAAAAACAAAGATCACGTTTATATTGCCGGAGTTCCTATCCTGAAATCTAAAGATGGAGGAAAAACATTTAAAAGTATTAATGGTAAAAATGTTCACGTGGATCATCATTCTATATGGATTAATCCAAAAAACCCAAATCACCTAATTAATGGTAATGACGGAGGAGTGAATATTTCTTTTGATGATGGTGAGAATTGGATTAAGGCTAATCAGCCAAATGTTGGTCAGTTTTATGCCATTAATGTTGATAACTCAACACCATATAATGTCTATGGAGGATTACAAGATAATGGCGTATGGGTAGGCCCAAATAATGCAGAACAAGATGTTTCCTGGCATCAAAGTGGTAACTATCCTTGGGATCGTATCCTGGGTGGAGATGGGATGCAAGTACAAATTGATAACAGAGATACTAACATTGTATATACTGGGTTTCAATTCGGAAATTATTTTAGGATCAACCGATCAACCGATGAGCAAACCTTTATTCAGCCAAAACACGAATTAGGAGAATCACCATATCGATTTAATTGGCAAACTCCCATTTTATTATCTTCTCATAATCAAGATATTTTATACCTAGGAGGAAATAAATTGATGCGATCAATGAATAAAGGAGATGACTGGACTGCAATTTCTAGTGATTTAACAAATGGAGGGAAAAAAGGCAATGTCGCCTACGGAACTATAACCACGATATCAGAATCACTTTCCCAATTTGGGTTACTTTATACAGGGAGTGATGACGGATTGGTATATCTAACCAAGAACTCAGGCGGGAGCTGGGAAAAGATCTCTAATGCGCTTCCAAAAGACCTTTGGGTATCAAAAGTAATTGCCTCTGCACATCATAAAAGTCGAGTGTATGTAACGCTAAATGGCTATCGATGGGATGATTTTACACCTTATGTATACTCGAGTGATAATTATGGCAAAAGTTGGAAAAACATTGGCGCAAACCTTCCTTTATCACCAGTAAATGTTATTAAAGAAGACCCTATCAATGAAAACGTTTTGTATATCGGAACTGATAATGGAGCTTATGTTTCATTTAATAAAGGAGAAAGTTGGGAGGCTTTTTCTGAAGGTATCCCAAATGTAGCCGTACATGATTTGGTAATTCACGAAGAAACCGGAGACTTATTATTAGGAACACACGGTAGAAGTATTTATAAAACTAACATCAAACCTCTTCAGAATTTAAACAAAGAAATCCTAAATACACCTTTGTATATCTTCGATATTCCTTCAGCAAAGTGGTCAGAGCGTTGGGGTAATACCTGGAGCAAATGGCTAGAAGCCTATGAACCATCAAAAACAATTAAGTTCTTCACCTTACAACCGAGAGAAATCCAAATCAAAATTACTATAGATGATGGTAAAGTATTACAGGAATTTACTACCAAGGCGGATAAAGGAATTAATTATACTAATTACGATCTTACTATCTCTAAAAAAGGTAAAAAAATTCTTGAAAAAGAATTCCCAGATGAAAAGATTTCTAAAAGCAAGAATGATAAATATTATCTTCCTGTAGGAACATATAAGGTATACATTACGGATGGAAAATTAAATAAAGAAGTAAGTTTCGAGGTTAATTAATTTATGTTGTTCACCTCTGTTAAGCTAAAATCATTAGACTAACTATTAAGAGTATTAACTTTTAGCCTAAATTAGTGTTACAAAAAATACATCTTTATGGTTCTTACTATGAGTATTCCAGCATTATTATTTCCTGCCATATCTTTGACTATGCTAGCTTATAACGCAAGATACTTAGCTATTGCTGCTTTAATCAGACAGTTGCATAGTGAATATTTAACCACTCCCTCAAAAAACACAGGTTTGCAGATCAAAAATTTGCGAAAAAGATTATGGTTGATACGAAATATGCAAGCTATTGCTATTATCAGTTTTCTCACTAGTGTAGTTACTATGTTCCTGTTATATGTTGAAAAAATGGAATTGGCCAATATCATATTTGGTATTAGCTTATTTGCTTTGATGATTTCATTGTTTTTATCGTTCATAGAGGTCCAAATTTCAACCAAAGCCTTATCAATAAGATTAGACAAAATCGAAGAAAATAATTAGAAATTCTTATATTGTTAGAACCTTTCTTTTTAATTAAATCTTTAATGCTTCAAAATGAACTCTTTAATAATGTAATGCGAGATTTCAATACGGGTTATTGGGAGTTACATAGTGATCCGCATAAAGAAATCTGGTCAGAGAAATTTTATAAAATTTTAAGTTATAAAAAAGAAGAGGTTGAGGCTAACATTGATTATTTTTTAAATAATTTAATCCATAAAGATGACCTAGAGGTTTTTAGAGATAATTTTCTTAATTACCAAAGAAACAGTATTGATTTCAAGCAACATATAAAAATCTTAAATAAACAGGGAGAATATCAATTGTTTAGATGTAGCACTAATGATGAACTGCCTGTAAACATAAAATCTGAAATCAATTTTATATTTTTTTTTGAAATAATATTAGAACCTAGTCAGACAATTACCAGAGATAATTTTTATTACAAAGAAACAGCCCAGATGACTTCTACTGGAAGTTGGTATGTTGATTTTATAAAAAAAGAGAGCTTTTGGGATTTCGAAACCAGAAGAATACTAGAATACCCAGACGACTATATCCCATCACTAAAAGATTCTGCAAGTTATTATGCAGAAGATTGTGTACAACAAGCCGCCGATTTATTCTTTAACTGCGCTATGGTTGGCACTCCATTCAATACCGAAATCAAAATGGTTACTGCCAATAAAAGAGTATTTTGGGTTAGAGCAATTGGTAAACCTGTTTATAATGAAAATAAAGAAATCATTGGTGTAAGAGGGGTTTTTCAGGATATAGATGATATCAAAAGAAAAGAATTAAGATTACAACGTTCTATGGATATTATTGCCTCTCAAAACTCACGGTTATTTAATTTTGCGCATATTGTATCTCATAATTTAAGATCTCATACCAGCAATTTATCTCTATTGGTTCAATTAATAGAAGATATATCTGATCCTTCTGAGAAAATAGAATTAATTCAGGAAATAGGTCAAATCTCTACAAGTCTGAACATTACTATAGAGCATCTTAATGAGATTGTAGCTATTCATACAAATAAAGATCAGGAAAAAAAGCTGATTAGATTTGATGATACCTTAAAAATAGTAACCAGTGGTATTGGACAAATGATGAGCAATAGTAAAACAACAATTCAGAAAGACTTTAGTGAACTTGAAGAAATTAATTATATCCCAGCATATTTAGAAAGTATTTTATTGAACTTAATTACTAATGCTATAAAATACAAACATGAGGATAAAGATCCGGTTATAAATATCAAAACATACAAAATAGAGAAGAAGAAATATTTAAAAATTTCTGACAATGGCAGAGGGATTGATATGAATTTGTTTAAAGACAAAGTATTTGGGATGTATAAAACATTTCATTATAATAAAGATGCTGTCGGAATTGGTTTATTCTTAACAAAGAACCAAATTGAATCATTAAACGGAAGGATTTCTGTAGAAAGTGAAGTTAATAAGGGAACTACATTTACCATCGAATTTTAAACTCAAAATCCCCACATAATGACAAAAAACAAGGTCGAATTAGCATGCATCATTGATGATGACGATATGTACGTCAATCTCATAAAAAAGATAATAGAAGCCAAACAACTGTGTAAAAATTTGTTAGTTTTTGAAAACGGAAAAGATGCATTATATCATTTTGAAGCACTTCTGAAAAACCTGAACAGAGATAATATTCCTGAAATTATCTTTCTGGATATTAATATGCCAATTATGGATGGATGGGAATTTTTAAACAAATTTACCCAGATAAAAAACAAATTTGGAAAAGTAATCACGCTATATATTGTAAGCTCTTCAATAAATCCAGTAGATATTGAAAAAGCAAAAAATATAAATTCTGTTAAGGATTATATCATAAAACCTATTACCATAGAAGAATTAGAAGCTGTTTTTTTAAAAGAATCAGCATAAAAAAGCCTCAGTTGAGGCTTTTTTTAATTTATATTTCTAACGATATTTATACCTGAGAAATCCTTAAAGTATTTACCATACCTTTATCTACGATAGGCATTGCTGCCAAGTTAATCAACATATTACCTTTCTCCACAAATCCTTTCTCCATTGCCAATTTGTTTACATCATCTACCGTTTCATCTGTACTCACATATCTATCATAAAAAAACGCTTTTACCCCCCATAAAAGACTCAATTGCGAAAGAATTCTTTTGTTACTGGTAAACACCAGAATATGAGCACTTGGCCTCCAAGCAGAAATCTGAAATGCTGTATACCCGCTATTTGTTAATGTACAAATCGCTTTTGCATTAATATCATTTGCCATCAATGCTGCGTGATAACAAATAGATTTGGTGATAAAACGATTGGTTCTAATATGAGGTGGATTTTGGGGAACTTGTATTAAATCTGAATTTTCAACACTCTTAATCACCTTAGACATCGTTTCGATTACCTGAACAGGATATTTACCAACAGAGGTTTCACCAGACAACATTACTGCATCTGCACCATCCATTACTGAATTCGCCACGTCGTTTACCTCAGCACGCGTCGGTGTTAAGCTATCGATCATAGTTTCCATCATTTGCGTAGCGATAATCACAGGTATTCTAGCTGTTTTAGCTTTTAATACAAGTTTTTTCTGGATTAGCGGTACTTCTTGCGCAGGGATTTCTACTCCGAGATCTCCTCTGGCAACCATTAATCCATCACAATACGCAACAATCTTATCGATATTTTCTACCCCTTCAGGTTTTTCTATTTTCGCAACAATAGGTATTTTATACTCACTATGTTCCTTAATCAAGTCCTGTAACTCTATTAAATCCTGAGCATGACGTACAAAAGACAAAGCCATCCAATCTACTTCTTGACTACAAGCAAAAATAGCATCTTTAACATCTTTCTCTGTAAGTGCTGGTAGCGAAATATTAGTGTTAGGCAGATTCACTCCTTTTTTAGACTTTAGAGGTCCACCCTGTATAACTTTTGCCTTAACTACATCTTTATTATTAGTAGAAACAACTTCAAAAATCAATTTCCCATCATCAAGTAGAATTCTCTCACCAGAGTTAACATCCTTTGGAAAACTCTCATAATTCATATATACCTTCTCTGCAGTCCCTTCAAACGGTTTTCCAGTTACAAAATCAATAATATCACCGTTATTAACAACGATATCTCCCTTCATAACGCCAACCCTAAGCTTAGGACCTTGTAAATCCGCCAATATTGCCGCATTATACCCGTACTCTTCACTAAGCTCACGTATCATTTTCATCCGTTCCTTTACATCATCATAATCTGCATGAGAGAAATTAATTCTAAACACATTCACTCCTGCATCCAGCATTTGTTTCAACACTTCCTTAGTGCTAGTCGCTGGTCCAAGGGTAGCAACTATTTTAGTTCTTTTACGTTTTGGCATTATTCAAATATTAAGTTGTTCTTTGATTTAAGTTGGGTATATTCTACTGTATAAGCGGTTATTATTTGAGAAATATTAAGTAATTTGGTTACTATCGATTTATTTGAAAATTGTGATGTTTCAGTTTCTATTTTTAAGAAGTAATCCACATTTTTGAATTCTGGTATTAAGTACCTTGTAGCATAATTATCTTCTTGTACAGAAAATAATCCTTGTGCTCCCATTTGATCCAACTCAATTTTTGTTCTAAACTTATTTCCCAAAAGATTATAAGTATTGTATTGAAAACGATCTGAATACTGATATAAAGGAAAACTCGCCTCTAAATCACTATACTCAAAATTTATATCTTCCTTTTTTCTAACCAGACGTAATCCTAAATACTTATTTAATAAAAAAGCTAATCTATATGAAGCTAATGAACAGTGTATAGCTATTAACTCATAATCATCTTCCTCGAACGTATCTAAAATTAACTTCTGAATCGCCATTTTTGACATTAATTAGATCATGATCAACGCGAAATATACAAATAAATTAGGCTTACAACTTTAATAAAACCTAAAGATATTTCACGAAAACGATTGAGTTAGTATCTTTTACGTCATAAAAGTTTTAAAAAAGTAAATCGAAATAATTATTTCTGGAAAATTATATCCAAATAGAAAATTCTAAGAATCAATTTTAGATTGAAATGCAAAATACGCTCTCTTAGAAGCTTTTTCTTCTGCTTTTTTCTTAGATGTTGCTCTGGCTTTTGCTACCACCTTATCATTGATCCAAAGTTTTACTGCAAAATGCTTCATCTCATCCCTACCAGTATCCTCATATACTTCAAAGCTGAAGTTTTTCTTTACTTTCTGGCACCATTCTATCAGCAAACTTTTATAGCTAATAATTTGTCCTTCTAAGCTTTCGATATCTACATAAGGATTGATTACTGCTTCTTGAATAAATCTTTCGCAATAATCAAACCCCCTATCCAAATAGATAGCTCCAACTAATGCTTCAAAAAGGTTTCCGTGTATATTGACTCCAAATTGAGATTTAGGAATGTTGGTTCTTACCAGATCAATTAATTTAAGATCCTTACCAAGCTCGTTAAGATGCTTTCTACTTACAACTTTGGCTCTCATTTTGGTAAGATAGCCTTCGTTACCTTCAGGAACTTCTTTAAACAAATGAGCAGCAATGACACTACTTAGCATAGCATCACCTAGAAATTCTAATCGCTCATAATTAACTGCATTTCCTTTTTTATCTTTTAGATTAAGTGATCTATGGGTAAATGCTTTCTCGTAAGGTTTAATATTTTTAGGCTTAAAACCTAAAATTTTTTGAATTTTAGAAAAAAAATTCCCGTCCTTTTCAGAGCGGGAATTTAATATGTTTCGAATAACATTCATTATTCGTCTAATTTTTTGAATAACACACAAGCGTTATGTCCACCGAAGCCAAAAGTATTACTCATTGCATACGTGATATCACGTTTTTGCGCTTTGTTTAATGTCAAATTCAATGAAGCATCTATGTTTTCATCCACAGTGGTGTGATTGATTGTAGGAGGCACAATACCATTTTGCATTGCAAGAATTGAAGCAATCGCTTCAATAGCTCCTGCAGCACCAAGTAAGTGTCCTGTCATAGATTTTGTTGAATTAATATTGATCTTTGACGCGTGCTCTCCAAAAACCTTAGTAATTGCTTTCAATTCTGCTACATCTCCTAATGGTGTGGATGTACCGTGTGTGTTTATAGCATCTACTTGTTCTGGTTGTACACCTGCATCTTTTAAACAATTAAGCATTACGCGTTCTACACCTATACCATCTGGATGTGGTGCAGTCATGTGATATGCATCACTAGACATTCCACCTCCAACAACTTCGGCATAAATTTTTGCACCACGTGCTTTAGCGTGTTCATATTCTTCAAGAATAAGTGCTCCACCACCTTCTCCTAAAACAAAACCATCTCTGGTTGCGTCAAAAGGTCTTGAGGCGGTTTCCGGACTTTCATTTCTTGTCGATAGTGCATGCATAGCATTGAATCCTCCCATACCTGCAATAGTGACGGCTGCTTCACTTCCTCCAGTTACAATAATATCACAATGTCCTAAACGAATATAGTTCAGGGCGTCTATCATTGAATTAGCAGAAGATGCACAGGCAGAAACCGTGGTATAGTTAGGTCCCATAAAACCATTTCTAATAGAAATATGTCCAGGAGCTATATCAGCGATCATTTTTGGGATAAAGAAAGGGTTGAAACGAGGTGTTCCATTCCCATTGGCATAACCAATTACTTCTTCCTGAAAAGTTTCTAATCCACCGATACCAGCACCCCAGATCACACCAACTCTAAATTTATCAACCTTCTCAAGGTCAATAGCAGCATCCTTTATTGCTTCTTCAGAAGAGACAATAGCGTACTGCGCGAACTTATCAAGTTTACGTGCTTCTTTTCTTTCGAAATAATCTGTGGGATTATAATTCTTGACTTCGCAAGCGAATTTAGTCTTGAAATGTTCGGTATCGAAATAAGTAATGGGTGCGCAACCGCTCTTACCATTTACTAATCCATCCCAATATTCTTCGATATTGTTACCGATTGGCGTTAATGCACCAAGTCCTGTGACTACTACTCGCTTAAGGCTCATATTCTGTCGTGAAGTTATTACTTTGCGTCTTCGATATAAGATATTGCTTGACCTACAGTTGCAATATTTTCTGCTTGATCATCCGGAATCTGAATATCAAATTCTTTTTCGAATTCCATAATCAATTCTACTGTGTCTAATGAATCAGCACCTAAGTCGTTAGTGAAGCTAGCTTCATTTACAACCTCGTTTTCGTCTACTCCTAATTTGTCAACGATTATCGCTTTTACTCTTGATGCAATGTCTGACATAATGTTTAATTTTAATTTTTAATTAGGTGGCAAAAATAAAAAACTTTATTTTAAAACCCCACAATCCCGTAAAAATGTATGTGTATTTTTCAAATATAGGGAAGTATTGGCTTTTTGCTACCGTTTAAATGAATAATAATTATTTTTTTTGTATCCTCTAACTAACAACTCTATTGTAGCATGAAACGTATTATAATTTTTGCTTCCGGCTCCGGTACCAATGCAGAAAACATTATCAAACACTTCAATTCACGTAAGAATGCAGAAGTGACACATGTGTTCTCTAACAACCAGCGTGCCAAAGTTTTACGTCGTGCTCACGACCTAAAGGTAAAAGCCTTGCACTTTGACAGAGAAGCATTTTATAGCACCAATGATGTATTGAATATCCTAAAAGACGCTAAGCCGGACCTAATTGTGCTAGCAGGATTTTTATGGATTTTTCCTAAAAAAATTATTGATGTTTTTCCTGACAAGGTCATTAATATACATCCGGCACTATTACCAAAATATGGAGGAAAAGGTATGTATGGAAATCATGTTCACGAAGCTGTGATAAGAAAGAAAGAGAAAGAAAGTGGGATTACGATCCATTATGTAAACGAACATTATGATGAAGGTGCTGTTATTTTTCAGGCAAAAACTTCAATAAATGAAAATGATTCGGCAGAAGATGTAGCAAATGCTATTCATCAACTAGAATATAAACATTTTCCGATCGTTATAGAACAGGTATTAGGATTGAGAGATAAAGAGTGAGTTTTTGAAAGATGAGTCGGTGACAGTCAATAATGGCGTTCGAGCAGGCTATTCACTATATCTTTTTATTTACAACGACTTTCTATCAGCTAATAACCATCAACGATTAACTAAATAATGGCAAAAAAAGAAAAATTTTATGTAGTTTGGGAAGGTCATAGGCCTGGAATTTATACCAAATGGAATGATTGTAAAGCTGCCGTAAAAGGATATGCCAATGCAAAATATAAGTCTTTTGATTCTTTTGACATTGCTAAAAAAGCATACAATGGAGATTATGAAGATTATAAAGGCAAAAGTAAACCCAAAAAAACACTTACCGCAGAACAGCTTGCAAGAATAGGAGAGCCCAACCTGTATTCTATTGCTGTAGATGCTGCTTCTAGTGGCAATCCAGGAAAAATGGAATACCGTGGTGTAGACACCCAAACAGAAAAACAACTATTTCATCAAGGTCCTTTTCCACAAGGAACAAATAATATAGGAGAATTTTTAGCATTAGTCCATGGACTAGCATATCTCAAAAAGAAAAACAGCGATCGTATTATTTATTCTGATTCTAAAATTGCTATTGGATGGGTAAAGCAAAAGACCTGTAAAACCAAGCTAAAGAGAACTGCAAAAAATGCAGCAATGTTTGAATTGGTCGACCGAGGAATACAGTGGCTTAAGAAAAACACATATACAACCAAAATAGTAAAGTGGGAAACCAAAGCCTGGGGTGAGATTCCTGCAGATTTTGGAAGAAAATAACCTTTATAATAATCCGCTCACTACTTAAAAGTAAAACGTATATTTGCAAAAAAATATTACGCTATTTATATGAGCAAATTACTGATTGTAGGCTCTGTTGCCTTTGATGCTATTGAAACACCTTTTGGAAAGACGGATAAAATTTTAGGTGGTGCTGCGCCATATATTGCACTTTCTGCATCCAATTTTAACATTCATTCAGCAATCGTATCTGTTATTGGAGAAGATTTTCCACAGGATTATCTTAGAAAACTCGAAGAGAAAAATATCGATACCTCTGCTATAGAGGTAGTAAAAGGAGGAAAAACTTTCTTTTGGAGTGGTAAATATCATAACGATCTAAATTCTAGAGATACATTAGACACGCAACTAAATGTACTTGCTGATTTTAATCCAGTGGTTCCTGAGGAATATAAAGATGCAGAGATTGTAGTACTGGGAAATTTAAATCCATTAGTACAACTTAGTGTTTTAGAACAAATGGCTACCAAACCTAAACTAGCGATTTTAGATACGATGAATTTTTGGATGGAAGATGCTTTTTTAGATGATCTTAAAAAAGTAATTGCCAAAGTAGATGTAATTACTATTAATGATCAAGAAGCAAGACAATTAAGTGGTGAGTATTCATTGGTTAAAGCTGCAAGAGTAATCGAAAACATGGGACCTAAGTATGTGGTCATAAAAAAAGGTGAGCATGGAGCTCTTTTATTTCATAATGGACAGATTTTCTTTGCTCCAGCATTACCGTTAGAAGAAGTATTCGATCCTACAGGTGCTGGGGACACTTTTGCAGGAGGCTTTGCAGGATATTTGACAAAAACAGGTGATATTTCTTTTGAAAATATGAAGAATGCCATAATACACGCTTCTAACTTGGCTTCCTTTTGTGTAGAGAAGTTTGGAACGGAAAGGATGGAAAATTTAAAACGAGAAGAAGTTCAGGGACGACTTCAACAGTTTAAAGAATTAACACAATTCGAAATAGAATTGTCTTGATATAAAATATAGCCCTGGAGCCTTTGGTTTTAGGGCTTTTTAATTTGGTTTACCTAACACAACTATTACAATTTTTGGAATACAATGAGTGATGCTTTAAAACATGAATGCGGTATCGCATTAATACGCCTTTTAAAACCATTAGAATACTATAAAGAAAAGTATGGTACAGCATTTTATGGTGTCAATAAAATGTATCTGCTTATGGAAAAGCAGCATAATCGTGGGCAAGATGGTGCTGGCTTTGCCAGTGTAAAACTAGATACTCCTCCAGGTCAACGTTATATTAGCAGAGTACGATCCAGCGAACAACAACCTATCCAAGATATTTTTTCTCAGATTAATCAAAGAATTAATAAAGAGTTTGAAGAACATCCCGAATATGCTGATGATGTTGATTTACAAAAAAAGAACATCCCATATATAGGAGAAGTATTATTAGGGCACGTGCGTTATGGAACTTTTGGAAAAAATAGTGTAGAAAGTGTTCATCCTTTTTTAAGACAGAATAATTGGATGCATCGTAATCTCATTGTAGCCGGAAACTTCAATATGACCAATAATGATGTACTATTTGATAATTTAGTGCGTCTGGGCCAGCATCCTAAAGATAAGGTAGATACGGTTACTGTAATGGAGAAAATTGGTCATTTTCTAGATTCTGAAGTAGCTAAATTATACAAAAAACTTAAGAAAGAAGGGTTTAACAAAATTGACGCTTCTCCGCAAATTGTAGAAAGACTAAATGTTACCAAAATCCTTAAAAAATCTTCTAAAGATTGGGATGGCGGGTATGCAATGGCGGGTATGTTAGGACATGGTGATGCTTTTGTACTAAGAGACCCAGCCGGAATTAGACCTGCTTACTACTATAAGGACGATGAAGTCGTAGTCGTGGCCTCAGAAAGACCCGTAATACAGACTGTATTTAATGTTCCTTTTGATGATATTATAGAATTAGACCCAGGAAAAGCTATCATAGTTAAAAAGGATGGTACAACTTCGATAAATCGTATTATTGATCCATTAGAACGCAAGGCTTGTTCTTTTGAACGTATTTATTTCTCTAGGGGAAGTGATGCTGAAATTTATGATGAAAGAAAAAATCTAGGCAGATTGATTATGCCTCAGGTTTTGGAAGAAATTAATCACGATACTGTAAATACTGTTTTCTCCTTTATACCTAACACTGCTGAAACTTCTTTCTATGGTATGGTGGAAGCGGCGCAGGACGAATTAAACAAACAGAAAAACGAAACTATACTTTCTGAAAAAGAATCTTTAACAGATGAACGATTATCAGAAATTCTCTCTCATAAATTAAGAACAGAGAAAATAGCAATCAAAGACGCTAAGCTTCGTACATTCATCACAGAAGATAGCAGTAGAGATGATTTAGTTGCTCACGTTTATGATGTTACCTATGGTGTTGTAAAATCAGAAGATAATCTTGTCATTATAGATGATAGTATCGTAAGAGGTACAACTCTAAAAAAGAGTATCATTAAAATGATGGATCGATTAAATCCAAAAAAGATTGTTATCGTCTCTTCTGCTCCACAAATTCGATATCCGGATTGTTACGGAATTGACATGGCAAGACTAGAAGGCTTAATTGCTTTTAAAGCCGCCTTAGAACTTCTAAAAGAAAATGGCAATTACGATCTTGTAGAACAGGTTTATGAGAAATGTAAAGCTCAGGAAAATCTTGCCGATGCAGAAGTACAGAATTTTGTAAAACAGCTCTATGATGGATTTACAGATCAGGAAATTAGTGATAAAATAGCCGAATTACTTAGCGATGAAACCGTAAATGCGGAAGTCAAAATTATATACCAAACTGTAGACAATCTGCACCAGGCCTGCCCTAAGAACCTAGGCGACTGGTATTTTACAGGAGATTATCCTACTGCTGGAGGAAATAGAGTAGTAAACAAAGCCTTTATTAACTTTTTTGAGGGTAAAGATGAAAGAGCTTACTAAAAAACCATAATTCCACGCAGTTAAAAATTGTTAATTTGTGTATTTCAACAAGTATTTTGACCTTTCATCTAAAACATTTTTTCACAATGAATTTCCGACTTATATTAGCAGAGCCATAGCATAAGTAGGTTAAGTTCATGGTAGATTTGGGGCAAAAAAAGGTGGACTTTCCACCTTTTTTTATTTTATGACATTTCGTAAAATATTTACATAAAAAAAAGAGTCACAAATTGTGACTCTTTTTTTATAAAGATCAAAGAGTATTACTTTCCTTGAGCATATCTGCTAGCAACCTCATTCCAGTCGATTATATTAAAAAATGCAGAAACATAATCCGGACGACGGTTTTGATAATTCAAGTAATAAGCATGCTCCCAAACATCAATCGCCAAGATAGGCGTTCCACCACAACCGATTCCAGGCATTAATGGGTTATCCTGATTAGGAGTTGCGCATATTTCTACTTTTCCTCCTTCGTGAACACACAACCAAGCCCATCCAGAACCAAACTGAGTCCCTGCAGCAGTAGAAAAAGCATCTTTAAAAGCATCAAAAGATTCATAAGCAGCATTAATTGCATCTGCTAACTCTCCTGATGGTTTTCCACCTCCATTAGGAGACATAATTTCCCAAAACAAAGTGTGATTATAAAATCCTCCTCCATTATTCCTTACAGCTTTGTTGGACATATCAAGATTGATAAGGATATTCTCTATTGTTTTACCCTCTAGATCTGTTCCTTCGATAGCAGCATTCAACTTACTGGTATATCCTGCATGATGTTTATCGTGATGGATTTCCATGGTACGAGCATCTATATGAGGTTCTAACGCATCAAAAGCGTAGTTTAATTTAGGTAATTCAAATGACATAGTTTTTTAATTATTTAGTGAATAAAAGTCAAAATGACACCAAATTTAACAATTAGAGTGATGAATAAAAATTAATATTTGTTATAAATTGTTTAAATCCTTTTATAACTAAATCACTTTATTTTTCCTCATAAAACAAAGTGCTTTTATTATTTTAGTAAAAAAAACGAATTGAGTTCTCAAAAAGCTTTTACAATTTATAATGCAGCTGCTGGAGCTGGAAAAACATACACCCTAGTAAAAGCATATATAATTACATTACTAAAAGGAGAATTTAAGGACAGCTATAAAAATATTTTGGCAATAACTTTTACAAATAAAGCAGTTGCCGAAATGAAAACAAGGGTTTTAGAAAATCTAGTTGCCATAAGCAATCCAGAAACACCTTCAAAACACAAAGACCTTTTAAAAGAGTTAGTTCTCGAAATTGGAATTACCGAGTCTGAAATAAAACAAAAAGCTAATAGAATCCTTAAAAGTATTCTTCATAATTATGCTGGTTTTGATATTGTTACCATAGATACTTTTACACATCGAGTCATAAGAACATTTGCATACGATTTAGGAATCCCTATGAATTTTGAGATCGAAATGGACTCAGAAACATTAATAGAAGAAGCAGTAGATGCTGTTGTTGCCAAAGTTGGTGTAGATCAAGAGCTAACTAAAGTAATTATTGATTTTGCCATAAGCAAACTCGAAGATGACAAGAGTTGGGATATTACAACAGAACTTAATAAAATTGCTAAACTATTATTTAGTGAAAACGATAGAGAACATCTCAATAGACTATCTAATAAAACTAATCAGGATTTCGAAAACCTAAAGACACTTTTAGCCAAAAAAAATTCTGAAAACAAAAGTGCTATCATTTCTGAATCCGTTGCAGCCCTAGAATTGATTAAAAATAATGGATTGGAAAATTCTGATTTTAATCGTGGATCAATACCAAACCACTTCATTAAGTTATCCGAAGGAGAAACGAACGTTGATTTTAAAGCTGCTTGGAAACAAAATATACAGGAAGCCTCTTTTTACACTTCGAAATTAGATACATACAAAAAAGAACAAATCGATAGTATTCGTAATACTATAGAAAGAACTTTTTTGGAAACAAAAAAGAAACTATCTCAGATTCATCTTTTTGAAAATATCGTCAAAAACCTTACTCCTCTTTCTATTCTTAACGCAATCAACAAAGAGCTTATAGATATCAAAAAAGAAAGAAGAATTCTTTTAATCTCAGAATTCAATAAAATCATTAGTGAGGCCATACAAGACCAACCAGCTCCTTTCATTTATGAACGTCTAGGAGAACGATATCGGGATTATTTTATAGATGAATTTCAGGACACTTCAGAATTACAATGGAACAACTTGATCCCATTAATAGATAATGCTCTTTCTACTGAAACCTTAACCGGTAAAAGAGGGCAACTTACTATAGTAGGGGATGCTAAACAAGCTATTTACAGATGGCGAGGAGGAAAAGCGGAACAGTTTATTAATCTTTCTTCAGATCAAAACCCTTTTTCGATTAAGGAAAAGCAAGTTCTTAATTTACCAAAAAACTATCGTAGTCATAAAAACATTATAGAGTTTAATAATGACTTTTTTACCTTTTTATCAAACGACTTTAGTGATCAAAAACACCAAGAACTTTATCGAAAAGGAAATCAACAGCAAACAAACCCAAAAGATAATGGTTATGTAAATATATCATTTATTGAGGCTAAGAATGCTATCGATGAGAATGAGATCTATCCGCAAAGAGTATTTGAAATCATAAAAGAACTCAAAGAAAAAAGATATGGCCTGGATGAGATTTGTATTTTGGTAAGAAGACAAAAAGAAGGAGCACTAATAGCCGATTTTCTCACAGAAAAGGGATTATCCATAATATCATCAGAAACTTTGCTTATCAATAATGCTCCCGAGGTGGTGTTTATTATTGATTTACTTACCTGGTATGTACAGCCTGATAACCTTATGGCTAAAGCTAATATGCTTCATTTTCTTTCGGATAAACTTTTGATACAAGACAAACATTCCTTTTTACAAAATGTAATATTCACTGATAAAAACATCTTTTCATCAGTATTAAAGAATTACGGAATTGACTTTAACTTAAATTTTTTAGGTGTAAATTCTATTTATTCCAGTGCAGAATATATTGTTAAAAGCTTCAATCTAGCTAATTCTGCTCCAGCATACATTCAGTTTTTCCTGGATACAATATTTTCTTTTTCTCAAAAACATGCTGAAGGTATTATTGGGTTTCTTAACTATTGGAATAGTAAAAAAGACAAACTCAGTATTGTAGCTCCGGAAGGAGAGGAAGCTATTAAGATCATGACCATACATAAAGCCAAGGGGTTAGAGTTTCCTTGTGTTATATACCCCTATGCCAATATTGATATTTATAGAGAGTTAGAACCTAAAACCTGGTTATCGGTTGACAAAGAAAAATACAATGGTTTTGAAGAAGTATTTATCAATTATAACAAAAGTATATCCGATTATGATTCGAGAGCCGAAAAAATTGTTGTCGAGAGACAAGCAAAATTAGAGCTAGACACCTTTAATCTATTATACGTTGCTTTGACTCGGGCAGAGCAGCAATTATATATTATCTCAAAGAAAGAATTAACCTCTAAAGGTGAAAGTAATAAAAATAAATTTTCGGGTAAATTAATTCATTATTTACAATATAAGAACCTATGGAATCCTGAACAACTTGAATATGGATTTGGGAATGCGGATAAACCATTTTCTCAAGTACCTCATTCAGAAAGTAAATCCAAAAACATTCGATTAAGTCAATTTGAAAACTCTGAACAACAATATAAAATTAGTATAGTAACTAACTCCAGTAAATTATGGGACACTTCACAAGGGGATGCTATTGAAAAAGGAAACCTTATCCATGATTTACTATCATTAATATATACACATAATGATATAAACAAAGTAATAGCTGATGCATACTTAGAAGGAAGAATTCTTTTACAAGACAAAGAAATATTGTACAAAGAGCTGACAAAAGTGATTGAACATCCAGAACTTATAAATTATTTCAAAGAAAACAATACTATACTAAATGAACAAGAAATTATAGCTAATGGGCAACTGTATCGACCAGATAGAATTATAATAACTTCAGAAGAATATGTTGTTATAATAGATTATAAAACAGGAGTTTCATCGCCTTCTCATAAAAAACAACTCATACAATATGGAGAGGTTCTAATAAGAATGGGTTACAAAATTGATAAGAAAATCCTTGTATATATCGATAAAAATATCGCTTTAAAATTCATCTAAATAAGTATTATTTTCAGAATTACTTAAAGAAAAGTAGGGATAAAAAGGATTTTTATATTATAATTGTAACAAATTTGAAAGGACAATAAATATTATTTTTCTTAAAAATTAGTCATATTTATCATGTTTTAGAGGCTTAAGCTGTAGTTGTAAAAAACTCGAAAAACCTTCAAACCCTGATATACACTGGCCTATTTAGAAAAAATTATTACATTTGTCTTTGTCAGTTATTATTAACATATTACATTTGCTCTAATTAACACTTAAAAATTAAATTATTGAATATGAAACATCTTAGAAGTTTTTTAGTGGCTTCGTTATTAGTACTCGGGTTTAGTACTGCGAATGCACAAGATGAAAACAACCCTTGGGCAGTATCGATTGGCGTTAATGCCGTTGACATTTTCCCTACTGGTGGTGACCTACCAGCACAAGGAGAAATTTTTGACGAGTTTTTCAACGCTAGTGACCACTGGAATATTCTTCCATCTGTATCTAAACTATCTGTAGGTAGATACATTGGAGATGGATTTACTTTTACTGTTTCCGGTAGTGTAAATCAAATCGATAAAGTTGGTGAAAATCCTATTACTGGGGAGGATTTATCTGCTGATGACTTTTCTTATTATGCCGTAGACGGTAGAATTAGTTACAGTTTTAAAAACATATTAGGTTCTAACTGGCTTGACCCTTACTTAGGAGTTGGTGGTGGATACACTTGGTTAGATGAAATTGGAGTTGGAACTTTAAATGGTTCTTTTGGTCTTAACTTTTGGTTAACTGAAAACTTAGCTTTCAATCTACAAACAACGTACAAGCATGTATTCGAGGATTATGCAGTTAACGCTACTGATGCAAATCCAGTAAACACAAGCTATCCTCCAACTCACTTCCAACACTCTGCAGGTCTTACTTTTGCATTTGGAGGTAAAGATACTGACGGTGATGGAGTATACGATAAAGATGATGAGTGTCCAGATGTTCCTGGTTTAGCAGAATTTAATGGTTGTCCTGATACTGACGGTGATGGAATCACTGATGCTAAAGATGACTGTCCTGATACTCCTGGTACAGCAGAATTTAACGGTTGTGCTGATACTGATGGTGATGGAGTTGCTGATCCTCAGGATGAGTGTCCTACTGTAGCTGGATTAGCTAACCTAAATGGATGTCCTGATGCTGACGGTGATGGAATCACTGATGCAAAAGACGGTTGTCCAAATGAGGCAGGTCCTGCTGCTAATAATGGTTGTCCTTACCAAGATAAAGATGGTGATGGAGTATTAGACAAAGATGATAACTGTCCTGATGTTGCTGGTACTGTTGCTAACAATGGTTGTCCAGAAGTAACTGAAGAAGTACAGAAAACTCTTAACGACTATGCTAAGACTATCTTATTTGATTCTGGTAGATCAACTATCAAAGAAGAATCAAACAAAGTTCTTGGTGATATCATTGGAATCTTAAAAGAATACCCAACTGCTAAGTTTACTATTGAAGGGCATACTGATAGCCAAGGTAGAGCATCATCTAACCAAAAATTATCTGACTCTAGAGCTAACGCTGTTAAGACATACTTAGTTGAAAACGGTATTGATCAGTTCAGATTATCTGCTGTTGGTTATGGTGAAGACAGACCAATTGCTACTAATAAAACTAGAAAAGGTAGAGCTCAAAACAGACGTGTTGAGATCAACTTAGTGAAGTAATTTTTTCACTAAATATATAATAAAACGTCCCGATTAAATCGGGACGTTTTTTATTTTTAAGGGTGGATAGTTTTTTACAAGAAATAATATTAGAGGTACATAAAAAGTGCAAGAGTATAAGCGAACTGATTTTTCTTGTTCCCAGTAAAAGAGCAGGTCTTTTTCTCAAAAGAGAGCTCCTAAAACTTTATACTGATCAGGCTCTTTTTATGCCAAAGATTATTAGTATAGAAGAGTTCATTGCCCAAGTATCAGGTTTAAGACAAATTGATAATGTGCAAACATTATTTGAGTTTTATGAAACCTATCTAGACACCCATACTGATATAGAAAAAGAAAGTTTTGAATCCTTTAGCAATTGGGCACAAACATTAATTTATGATTTTAATGAAATAGATCGCTACTGTATCGATCACAAAAGCTTCTTTAACTACCTATCAGGGATCCAAGACCTTAATCACTGGTATCTTCAAAAAGAAAAAACCGAGCTCGTAAAAAACTATATTAGTTTCTGGGAAAATTTACTAGATTATTATTCTCAATTTAAGAAAAGACTCCTCGAAAAGAAAATTGGATATCAGGGATTACTCTACAGACAAGCTTCAGAAAACATTAAACAATACCTTAAAACTGAAGACAGAAAACATATTTTGGTTGGATTTAATGCCTTAAACAATGCCGAGCAACATATTTTTCAATCACTATTAGAAGCTAATAAAGCAGATGCATATTGGGATGCTGATAAATTCTTTTTCAATAATACGTATCACGAAGCAGCACTTTTTTTAAAAATTTACCAAAAGCAATGGGATTATTATAAGCAACAACCTTTTAATTGGGTGAAAAATTACTTTTCAGAAGAAAAAGACATTAAACTTATTGGTGTTCCTAAGAATATTGGCCAAGCAAAATCAGTCGGTAAAATCCTTTCCTCTATTGATCCTAACACCTTGGAAAAAACTGCTTTAGTATTGGCAGACGAAACATTATTACAGCCTGTATTAAATGCATTACCAAACACCATTGCTTCTCTTAATATTACTATGGGCTTACCACTAAAAGAAGTTCCTATTTCAGCCTTCTTCGAGATGTTATTTCGTCTCCATAAAAACTTGAATCCCAAAGGTTATTATTATAAAAATGTTTTAGAAATTCTAAATAGTCAAATTGCATCCAGAATTCTAAAGGACGTTTCCTCCGAGCTATCCAAACAGATTTCGGATGAAAATATGGTTTTTATAACCTTTAAAAAACTATTAAACATAGTCTCTGATCATCAAAAAGAAACAATTAAGTTATTTTTTGAACCATGGAAAGACGTATCGATAGCCTTACATAGTTGTAGTAAAATCATACAACTACTTAAGAACAGTTTAGATCACGAGAAAAACGCATTAGAATTAGAGTACGTATATCATTTTCATATTATTTTTAATAAACTAACTACACTACAAGACACTTATCAATATCTCAACAGCTTATCATCCTTATATCAACTATACAAAGATCTTTTGACCTCGGAGACTTTGGATTTTAGAGGAGAACCTTTTAGTGGATTACAATTAATGGGGATGTTGGAATCTAGATGTCTTGATTTTGAAACTGTAATCATTACATCAGTTAACGAAGGTGTACTTCCAGCCGGAAAAAGCATTAACTCTTTTATCCCATATGATCTAAAAAGAGCATACAATTTGCCAACATATAAAGAAAAAGATGCCATATATACCTATCACTTTTATAGATTAATACAAAGAGCTAATAATATATATTTACTTTACAACACAGAAGATGAAGGAGTCGGTGGTGGAGAAAAAAGCCGATTCCTTCGTCAGTTAGAAATTGACAAAAGACCTAAACATAAACTCGCCAAATACATTGTTTCTTCTGAAGTTCCTAAACTTAATAATAACCCTCTACAAGTAAGGAAAACTTCAGAAATGCTTTCTCGATTACAAGAATTAGCAGAACACGGCTTATCCCCTTCTGCTTTGACTACTTATATCAGAAACCCAATTGATTTCTATTACAAATATGTCTTAGGGATTAAAGAAACCGAAGAAGTTGAAGAAACCATTGCAGCCAATACATTGGGAACAGTAATTCATAATACATTAGAAACCTTTTACAAACCATTTCAAAATCAATTTCTAAATCAACAGCATATCATATCCATGATCTCTCAGATTGATTCTGAAATCAAAACTCAATTCAGAAATGTATATTCTAAACTAGATATTACACATGGCAAAAACCTATTGATTTTTGAGGTTGCTAAAAGGTATGTATATAATTTTTTAAAGTCTGAAGAGCGATTAATCAAAAATGGATCACAACTTAAGGTTTTATCAATCGAAAGCAATCTCAAAGCACCTATTGATATCCCTGAATTAGATTTTACTATTTATATCAAAGGAAAAGTGGATCGTATTGATGAATTAGACGGACAGCTGAGAATCATTGATTACAAAACTGGAAAAGTCGCCAAAAATGATGTCGTTTTTATGGATTGGAATATAATTATGGAAGATTATAAATACAGTAAAGCAGTTCAAGTATTGGCCTATGCATATATGCAAAACAAAGAAAATCCAGTTTCTGAACCTTTTCACGCAGGAATTATCTCTTTTAAGAACCTAAAAGAAGGATTTCTAAAATTTGGAACCAAAGAAACTGTTAGAGGTAGAACTAACCATGATATCACCAAAGAAGTATTCGATGAATATCTTTTACAGCTAAAAAAACTTATCCTAGAAATATTTAATCTGGATATTCCATTTACAGAAAAAGAAGTATAATTATTATGATCGCATCAGTTAAAAACATAGTACTGGAGGGAAAACACCAAAAACCTATCCTGGCAGATTTATTTTATACCAAAAACGAAAAACAAAAACCATTAGTTATTTTCTGTCACGGCTATAAAGGATTTAAAGATTGGGGCGCTTGGGATTTAGTTGCTGAATCTTTTGCAAAAGCTGGATTTTTCTTTTTAAAGTTTAATTTTTCTCATAATGGAGGAACCGTAGAGCAACCTATTGATTTTCCGGATTTAGAAGCTTTTGGATATAATAATTATATCAAAGAATTAGATGATCTGGAATCTGTTATAGATTGGGTCACCTCATCAAGTTTTGAATATAAAAATCAAGTTAACAACTCTCAAATAACATTAATCGGTCATTCTCGTGGTGGTGGAATTGCAATTCTAAAAGCTTCAGAAGACCATAGAATTACTAAACTTATCTCTTGGGCCAGTGTTTCAGATTATAAAAACCGTTTTCCTAAAGATGAGGCTTTTGAGCTTTGGAAAAAGAATGGAGTTTACTATATACAAAACGGAAGAACTAAACAGCAGATGCCTCATTACTTTCAGTTTTACACTTCTTTTATTGACAACGAAGACCGTCTTACCATTTCTAAAGCAGCAAAAAAGATAAAAATCCCACATCTTATTATCCATGGAACAGATGATCCCACAGTAAATATTAAAGAAGCACAACTTTTACATCAATGGAATCCTGAAAGTGAGTTGTTTTTAGTCAATGGTGCTGATCACGTTTTTGGAGCTAAACATCCTTGGATTGAACAATTTCTCCCAAATGATTTGTTATATACAATTGAAAAATCCATCCCATTTGCAATACTTTAACAGCATTACATTATTAAAAATGTAATGATTTTCTTTTTTTTTCGTTTATTTGCCATAATGAAGTCCAAAAGACATATCATAGCATCTATATTTCTGATAGTATTCAGTTTTATGCAATTAGCTGATCTACATGTTTTAGATCATGATGCTAATGATGTTGACTGTACTATTTGTCTTTTAGCTTTGGATCATCAAGATCTTGATTATATACCTTCAGAAATTGTTACCATTCCTGAAATTAACATAATTCCTTCTGAGATTGTTCGAAGTACTTATGTTAGCAAATATTTTGGATCTTCTCTGGACTATTCCTTATCCAACAAAGCTCCTCCGGCAGCTTAGTTTTTTTATTTTTTTCCATATTATAATGGATTGACCTTTCTCTTGTTTTAACTACAAGTATTTACTTAATTTTTACTAATGAAAAGATACACGCTTTTGCTAGTATCTCTTTTAGGAGTGTTTTCGGCTTTCGCACAAGACTGCGATGCCAGCTTATCCGGAAAAGTGATTGATTTTCACGATGGAGCACCTCTAAAAGATGCTACAATTACATTCGATAATCGTATGATAGTTACTGATAGCAACGGAAATTATACTATAACTGGGCTTTGTCAGATATCTTATGCATTCACGATTTCACATCCTGATTGTAATTCTCAGGTTGTAACAATTGACGTAGCAAAGATCTCAACAAAAGATTTTTATCTAGAACACCATTATACAGATTTGGATCAAGTGAATGTGGAATCTGTATCTCAAAAGAAAACCACCAATAGCCAAACCGAAGATAAATTAAGTAGAAAGCAACTTGACCAATATAGTAGTTTATCTATTGGAGACGCACTGAAAGAAATATCTGGAGTAAATAGTCTAACCTCGGGAAATACAATTGTAAAACCTGTTATACAAGGATTACATAGTAGTAGAATTATCATTATAAATAACGGTGTTAGACAAGAAGATCAGGAATGGGGCGAAGAGCACGCACCCAATCTGGATATCAATGCTTTTAATGAACTTAAGGTTATTAAAGGTGCAGGAGCACTTCAATATGGTGGAAATGCTATTGGTGGAGTGATTATTGCACAAAATAGACTAACTTCTTTACAAGACACAATTTTTGGAAACACGCAACTTGCTTTAAGCAGTAATGGAAGAGGCGGCGGAGTAAACACAGCTCTTAATCTAGGTTTTAAAAAAGGTTGGGGTGCTAAATTTCAAGGAACGGTAAAGCACTTTGGTGATAGTGAAGCTCCTGACTATATTCTGAGTAACACTGGTCATAGAGAACAAAGTTTTTCTACCGGGTTTGGATTTAATAATTTTGTTTACGGTTTTGAAGGGTATTATAGTTTTTACAATGCCAAACAAGGAATACTCAGATCTTCTCATATTGGTAATGTAGGTGATTTGGTAAGAGCTATTAATAACGATACACCTCTGGTTATAAATGATTTCACCTATGATATCAATGCTCCAAAACAAGAAACGCAACATCATTTACTTAAATTAAAAGGATATAATAGATTAAAAAACCTAGGAAGGCTTAATCTTCAATATTCTTTTCAATTTAATAATAGAAAAGAGTTTGACATCAGACGAGGTGATGATCGTGATAAAGCAAGCCTAGATTTAGAATTACTTACTCATACCCTGGAAAGTAATTTCTTGTTTGATTCTAATGATAATTTCAAAAAGAATTTAGGCTTTCAATTATCCTACCAAGTTAATACTCCTGATCCAGAAACAGGAGTGAGAAGATTGATCCCTGATTACAAAAAAACCAGTGCAGGAGTATTTGCGATTACAGAATTTAATATAAACGAGCAACTTACTGCCGATGCTGGAATACGTTATGATTTTGTAAATATTAATGCCAAAAAATTCTATAAGAAGGACTTTTGGACAGATCGAGGATATAATCAGGAGTTTGAAACCCTTATTATTGCAGATGAAGGAGATCAGTGGTTAACGAATCCGAATTTTGATTATAACAGTATTTCTGCTTCTGCAGGAATCAATTATTCCTATAGTAACCAAAACTCATTATTATTTAATATCTCCTATGCTAATAGAGCTCCAAATGCTGTAGAGTTATTTAGTGATGGTTTACACCATAGTGCAGCCATTATTGAATTAGGAGATTTACGTTTTGAGCAGGAAAAATCATTAAAATTTTCATTAAGCAACAATACCCCTAATCTTTTTAATTTGGGTAGCCTTACTATTTCTCCATATGTAAGTTTTATTGACAATTTCATTCTTTTGGAACCTACAGGAGTAGATTTTACGATTAGAGGATCTTTCCCAGTATGGGAATATAAACAAACCGAAGTTCTTTTGTATGGTATTGATATTGATTATGATCTCAACATTACAAAACATCTAAAATTTAATACTGCCTTTTCATATATCTATGGTCAAGACACTAATTTAGAAAGACCTTTAATTAATATGCCGGCACCCAATTTCAGATCACAAATTGTTTATGAAAAAGAAAAATGGAATATGAAATTGGTCAATACTTCAACATTTAAACAAACCAGGTATCCAAATAACAATTTCGAAACTGATTTTATCGAAAATGGTATGGAAAAAACCGAGCTTGTAGACATTTCTACTCCTCCAGAAGGGTATAGTATTTTTGATCTTACTGGTTCATATCAATTTAGTTTGTGGGGTCAAAATGATTTTAATGTCGGAGCAAGTATCACAAACTTATTCGACACCTCATATAGAGATTACTTAAACAGACAACGATTCTATGCAGATAATATAGGTCGTAATTTCACTTTTAACATAAACTTTAAATTTTAAAACAAATGAAAACAATGATTAACAAACTAGCTTTTATATTCTCTATAGCTTTCATATTTGTATCCTGTGGAGACGATGATGAAAACCCGATAGTGATTAATGAAGAAGAAACAATCACTACAGTAAAACTAACTGTAACAGAATCAGGAACAACTAATTCTCAAGTTTATGACTGGACAACTGATAGTAAAGATGATATCACTTTAGCCTCAAATACTTCTTATAATATTAAAATTCAGTTTCTAGACGAATCTGATCCCAGTAATGTTGAAGATATTACAGAAGAAGTAATTTTAGAAAAAGACGAGCATTTTGTTTTTTATCAAACAACAGTGAACGGATTAACCTTTACCAGCGCTTCTGATGACACGGTGGATTCTGGTAATATTTCTATTAATATTTCTACGGATTGGTCATCTACAGGTGCGGCAACAGGAGTTATAAGAGCTTTCTTAATTCACGAACCCACTACTAAAACAGGTAACGATCGTGATGATTTTGGGGGCGAAACTGATATCGAAGTAGATTTTAATGTCTCTGTAGTAGACCCAGTTTAAACCATAATTTATTGAAACACCAAAATCATAATAACAAGTTGAGTTTGTAGTAAGTTAATACATGATTTGTTTCAATGCTAACCCCCGGATGTAGTTACCTGGGGGTTATTTTTTGTCTAAAAACAATCAAAACGTGAAATATCAGAGATGTTTTAGAAGAGTAATCATTCATAGAAACAAAATTTGGCGTAACATTTTGTCTAGTAAAGACATTAATAAATGGTACAATATTTGATAATTTTACAATAGCATAACAGTATAAAACATCATTTTGGTAAAAACACATTGAAAATATGGCAAAAGAAATGATAAAACACTATTGTTAACAACAACAAAAACTGATTTTCAATACGTTAATAACAATGGTTTTATCAAGACATTATGGCATCGTTAAATATTATTTATGATCAAAAAAACGCTATAATATTTTAACATTTGAGCTTATATTCGTGATGTAAAATCTAACCAAAAAATATAGCAAAATTGAAACGTTCATAATTAGTATAAGTTGAGTTTGTGTTAAATACAATTAAGTTTCAATTCAGACCCCTGGGAGTAGTTAACCTGGGGGTTGCTTTTTTAGTAATCTGTCTCCTCTTTAAATAGCGTTAAACTAAATTATTTTTATTCATACCTGAATCCAATCAAACCAGATTTATAATATGGTTTGGTGCAAAAGCCTTGCTATAAAAAGTATATAAAAAAGGGGTATTTACCTCTTTTTTTATAAGCTTGTTTTATAGATCTTTAGAAGAATAATTATAGATCCCACATAGAAGTAATTATCCCCTATTTTTTATATAGAGAACTATCAAGGTTACCGTAAACATTCGTCTATTTATAGATTAAAATAGTTGTGACCTAAACCAAAAAAGTTTAATGGTTGTAACAATTGTTTATGACATCATAATATCCTATTAATCTTTAATACAACTTATATATAAGTTTTAAAAAACGTTTGATGGAGAAAATAAAACCTTTAACATTTTTAGCACCAATACTTGAGGATAGAATTGATTCTCTTAGAGTTAAACTTACTCATATAAATGATAATTTACTGCAGAATAAATATCTATCATTTTCTAAAACACCAAGCATTCATTTTGCCAGACTAGTTATTGTAGATCATCATAATAACAATGACAAACATAGTTATGCTGCTCAATTACTACTATCTACCAATTTCAATGGATCATTAGAAGATCACGTTAAAGAATTAGAAGAATCAGGGGATTTTGAGGAAATACTTTCTTACTGTATAGGTTTTACCAAAGGAGATTCGGTCATAAAATTTATAAAAAAACACTCTAACTACCACGCCTATTTTTACGCAAGCACCTGGGGGAGGACCTCTAAGCAAATCATAAAAGAGGAAGAAAACCGAAAGATTATTGATCAAGTGATCGATCTATTTCGGACTAGAAGGATGACACCTATGAATATGTTTATGGGAATTAAAGAAGAAGTTTTAAAATCAGAAAAATATACCCGTATAGATTCTTCAGGGCGTTTGCCTACATTATTGATTCCTATACTTCTGGTGATATCGATACTAACAATTAGTTCTTATCTACTAATACATTTTTTAGGACTGAATTCTTTCCTAAAAATAATAGGAATTGCTTGTATATGCATAGTTGGACTTCTGGCTATTTTTACGTTTCGCCTACGGTCTTTAGAAAAAAAAGATCCTGAATATGATAAAAACATGGCTCCTTCTTCATCTACAGGAGAGTTTGTAAAAAATGAAGATTTAGAAGTACAAAATCAATTTACGTCGATTGTAGAAATAAAAGATGGTCTATTTAGAAAAAATTTACTCAAAATTGTGCTTTGGCTTGTTGGTTTTTTAAGCCATTATAAGTTTAATAAAGGAAAACTAGGCACCATTCCTACTATACATTTTGCTAGATGGGTTATTGTTGATAAAGGGAAAAGATTATTGTTTTTAAGCAATTTTGATGGTAGTTGGGAAAACTATCTAGGTGATTTTGTAGACAAAGCAGCTGTTGGACTTACAGCTATATGGAGTAATACCAAACAATTCCCAAAAAGCAGATTTTTAGTTTTTGACGGGGCAACAGACGAGGAACGCTTTAAAGCCGTAGCCCGATTAAATCAGATAAAAACTGATGTATGGTATAGTGCATATCCTCATCTGAGCGTAGTCAATAAAAACCGAAACACTTTAATCTCTAAAGGATTTAATGATAAAATTAAATTGAAACATCTACCTATGTGGATTCGTGACACTTTAAATATCAAAAATCCACCACCTATCAATAAGCAAAATATGCAAGGTTTGTTGTTAGATTCTTATGGTAGATTACCCTTTGCAAAGTATATTTTCATAGAAATTAAAGATGTCATTAAGTTCAAAAAATGGCTACAGAAGACCAAATTCAATTCAGCAGAATTCCGTCCGGAAAAATTTGCCATAAATATTGCTTTCTCTAAAAATGGCTTAGAAAAAATGGATATAGCTGTCGATGACCAAAATGGGTTTAGTAGACCATTCATAGAAGGAATGGATACCCCACATCGTAATAGAGTACTGGGTGATTTACACGATAACAGCCCTAACAAATGGGCTTGGGGGAATAAAAAGGACACCAAATTACATGTATTATTATTAGTCTATGCCAAAGAAAAAGATGTCATGGACAAAATTATAGCCGATATTTTCTCCAATAATTCCGAAAATGGTCTAAGTAACCATCACACACCAATTGATGGAGGCTTTTTGAAAGGAGGTAAAGAGCATTTTGGATTTAAAGATGGTATTAGTCAACCTGCGATGAAAGGAATTAGCTCTCGTATTTTTGCAAACGATGTTATCGAACCAGGAGAGTTCATATTAGGATATCCCAACCAATATGGTAAGCATCCCAGTACACCTGAACCAGAAAGGTTAAAAGAGAATCACGGTAGTTTTGGCAATGATGGTAGTTATATGGTATTTAGACAACTAAAACAAAATGTAGCAACTTTCTGGGAAAACATGTTACAACTAAGTGAAACTAACTCCAATGATATAATTCCGGCAATTGCATTGGCTAGTAAACTAGTGGGTCGAAATCCAGATGGTGACCCATTAGTTATCTCTTCTAAAAAAAGAAATTCAAGTGATAGTAATAATGAATTTAACTATAAAGAACTAGATCCTGATGGTGAAAAATGTCCTTTTGGAGCACATATTAGAAGAACGAATCCAAGAGATAGTTTGAGTTTATCTCAGAAGAAAAAAGATAAAGACTATGCTATCAATATTGTAAAAAATCATAGAATTCTTAGAAAAGGAAGACCCTATGGCCCGCCAGTTGATGAAGATATGGAAATTGATAAGATAATATCCAAAATTACCAAGGGAGAATCCATTGATGCAACAGATAGAGGGTTAAATTTTATTTGCTTTAATACCAATATCGAAAGACAGTTCGAATTCATCCAGCACACCTGGGTTAATAATCCTAAATTTCATGATCTGTATGACGAGGTGGATCCACTTATAGGTGTACAACAACAAAAGACTTCTGAATGCCCATTTAGTGTGCAACAAGCCCCGTTAAGAAAACGATATACTGGTCTTAAACAATTTGTAGAAGTTGTAGGTGGTTCCTATTTCTTCTTTCCAAGTATTTCTGCAATTAATCAACTAGGTGAACCTAAATAGTAACAATATGGCTAAGTTAGATTTTAAAAAAGATTTATTACCGTTTTTAATAGCGACAATCGGAGAGTTTATCGCATTACACTTTTGGCTTACATATTTAGAATTAGGACAATTCGTTTTAGCTAATATACTCTTGTGGGTTGGTTTTGGTATAGAACGTGGGAGTGTCGCTTATTGGTTAAAAACGGTATATCACAAAAATTCAGGAATCAATAGTAAACAAGTTCCTATCTGGAAACAAATATTAGGTTGGACTTTTATTACGTTTACAGAAATTGTCATCTGGGTGATTTGGTATAAATCAATAGGGCTATTAGGACATGTAGGAGCAGGTATTGTGTTATATGTATTGATGCTGGTGGAGCATAGTGGTGAAATGGCTGTAGTAAAGGAAAAAAGTATTTGGATATATACTAAAGCTTTTAAAACTCATTTTTATACACTAATGGAAACCTTAGGCGCAGTGGGATGGATGTATTTTCATACTAATGATCAACCGATCATAGGAATTGCCTGTTTAATTATTGGTTTATCTATAGAACATATTATCCAAGGAGGCGGGCTAAAAGAGGATTGAAATAAAGATTGTATCTCTCTTAAATTATCTAAAGTTTTAGGTAAAATGAGGTGCTAAAAAGTAAAACCTAGATTAGATGCCAAAAAAACAATACGTTTTATATCCTGGCAAAGGAGTGTCTTGTCCTGAAATGGATTTACTAAACGTGTAACAAAACCTATGAATCACTTCTATCTTAATCATAAATCTGTAAGAGTCATTTTTAGAAAATTTCAATTCGATATGTTATAAAACAAGGAAGGATTTTTTCCAAAACAAAAAGCCCACACTATCGTGCAGGCTTCGATTCATCTGTGGAGAAGATGGGACTCGAACCCACGACCTCTTGACTGCCAGTCAAGCACTCTAGCCAGCTGAGCTACATCCCCATAGTTGGTCGGTAAAAATACTCTTTTTTCTTAAAGTTTATATAAAAATATCATACAAGATAATTAGAAACCTTTTCTACAAAAGAAAGTTAGTATTTTTGGCTTTTCTCAAAAAAATATGATTCGTAAAGCATTACTCTCTGATATTGATACTATTCTTCTGTTAACAAAAGCGTGTGCAAAAGCCATGATCGCAAAAGGAATTTATCAATGGAATGAACATTATCCTTCTCGATCACGTTTTCTTAAGGATATTGAACTACAAGAATTATATGTTTTAGAAGAAAATAATAACATCCAAGGAATTATAGTTCTCACTGAGGTAATGGATGAGGAATATATTCCTATTGAATGGTTAACCCAAAACAAAAATAATCTATATGTTCATCGGTTAGCTGTTTATCCTGAGTATTGGGGTCTGGGATATGCACAGCAACTTATGGGTTTTGCTGAAAGTCATGCAAGAGATTCTCACTATCAATCTGTGCGTCTAGATACTTTTAGCCAAAATAAACGAAATCAAAATTTTTATGAAACCAGAGGATACCAACGATTAGGAAATATATTTTTTCCTAAACAAAGTGAGCATCCTTTTTATTGTTATGAACTTGTACTATGAGTAGTATTATAAGTTTTAAAAATATAAACAGGCTAGCTGTTCCAGCCATTATTTCTGGAATCGCTGAGCCTATACTATCAGCTACGGATACCGCAATCGTAGGTAATATCCCTATAAATGGCACGGAGTCTCTGGCAGCAGTAGGTATCGTTGGTTCATTTCTATCTATGCTAATTTGGGTATTGGCACAAACCCGTGCAGCTATATCGGCCATCATATCACAATATCTAGGAGCAGGAAGATTAGATGAAGTAAAGACACTTCCTGCACAAGCGATATTATTTAATATTGGATTAAGTATTATTGTTCTAATTATTACGGTTCCTTTTATTAAAGAAATCTTTGCTGTGCTAAAAGCAGAAGGGCAGGTTCTGGAATATTGTATTTCATACTATAGTATCCGAGTATGGGGATTTCCATTATCCTTATTTGTATTTGCTATTTTCGGAATTTTCAGAGGGCTGCAGAATACTTTTTGGCCAATGATTATTGCCTTAATAGGTGTTATCGCTAATGTTATCCTGGATTTTGCATTGGTTTATGGTATAGAAGGAGTCATAGAACCAATGCACTTAGAAGGAGCTGCATGGGCAAGTTTGTTTTCGCAAATTTTAATGGCAGTCTTATCATTAGTATTGCTTCTTAAGAAAACTGAGGTCTCTCTAAAACTAAAAAAACCTTGGCATCCTGAAATGAATCGTTTCCTGGTAATGAGTGGTAACCTTTTTATACGATCGCTTGCATTAAATGTCACGTTGATGCTTGCCGTAAGAGAAGCTACGAGTTTAGGGACCAATTATATTGCAGCACATAGTATTGCTATTCAATTATGGCTGTTTTTTGCCTTCTTTATTGATGGATATGGAGGTGCAGGAAATATTCTGGGAGGAAGGTTATTAGGAGCCAAAGATTATACTACTCTAGTAGTAATGTCCAAGAAAGTAAATATCTATGGAGTTATCGTTGCTTGCTTACTCGGCGTTATAGCCTTTTTATTTACTGAAAAACTAGGGTTAATATTCTCTAAAGATCCAGAAGTATTATCCATTTTTAAGGGGTTTTTCTATATCGTAGTGCTTATGTTGCCTATCAATGCTTTTGCTTTTGTAGGAGATGGTATATTTAAAGGGATGGGAGAAACAAAATACTTGCGTAATGTATTACTGGGATCTACTTTTTTAGGATTTCTACCTGTTCTGCTAATCACTAGATATTTTAATTTGCAACTTATTGGAGTTTGGATTGCAATATCCGTATGGATGTTTATAAGAGGTATGGCTTTGGTTATTAAATTTAGAAAAAAGTATGTACCATTGTCTTTAAAGGAGAATATTAAGTAGTAAACTTAATATAGATACATATAGCAATGTCATTACAATTTCTAACCTGTATTTATCAATATATTTCTTTACCATTAGCCAAAGATACATATAGTATTTTCTAGTTCATATAGGTAAAAACACGTATATATTATTAAAAAATAATACCGGGCAACGCCACCCCTAGGTCACCCGGTATCCCAACTACACAAAATCAAGTAATCATTTTAATTACTACTTAGTGTCTCCAAAAGACATTTTGTTACCCTGTTTAGTTGTTAAAAAACTAATTTTAACATTGTAAATATTCCTATTGTATAGATACATATCAATAAGATTACTATTTTATATTTTATTAAACATTTCATCATCATAAATCCAACGGCTAATTTTATTTTGTTTTTTTAAAATAATACCGGATAACGACACCCCTGTCCTATCCGGTATCCTAACCATACATAATCAAATGATTTAAGTATGGTCTGTATTTTTAGTTCTCAATACATAAATAAGTATTATACAGTTTAATTTATTATTGACAAGTTACTCCAGCATCTGTTGCTATCGAAGTACCCGTATCTCTTAAATCACATACTTTTTGAGGTAACGTAGTAAATAAATTATTAACTAAAGAAAGTGTTCTTAGATTAGTTAAATTACCAATTTCTTCAGGGATTTCATTTATAACATTGGAATCCGCCCTTAATTCTGTAAGGCTACTTAAGCTCTCAAAAAATGCTGGCAATTTACCTAGTTTATTACTCTGGATATATAATGTTTGTAATGAGCTTAACTGTTTCATTTCTTCAGGAAGATCCACTATCTTGTTACTTAATAAATTAAGAACTCTCAATTTATTAAGGTTTCCAATTGTGCTTGGAACTGAAATAAGTTGATTACCTCTTACGTTAAAGATTTCTAATAAAGACAGATCACCTATTTCTTCCGGAAGCGAGGTTAATGAATTTTCATTTAGAAGTAACAATCTCAATTTTGTTAGTTTCACAATTTCATTAGGAATATTAATCAATACATTATCACCAACTCTTAATTCAGTTAGACCAATTAGATTACCCATTGTTACCGGTAATTCTTTTATTTTATTACCTGAAATATCTAGATAAGTTAAATTAACTAATGCTCCTATAGAAATAGGAATAGTTGATATATTATTTAAAGACAGTCTAAGTTCAATAACTTTTCCAGAAGTATCTAATGTAACTCCTTGCCAAGTCTTCATAGTAGCATCATCCAAATTCCATTCTAAGGTATTATCAGGGTTTGCATTGTATATTGCAAGAAGTGCATCACGTTCTGTGATAATCTTTGCTTCAACATTATAATCCTGGGTGGAACCATTCTCTGCAGTTACAGTATATACGACCGGATTGCTAAAATCTTGAGCGATTCCACTACCTGGAGATATCGTCGCTTTTTCTGAAACGACAACATCTGGTAGTAATGAGGTAACAGCTGTTCCAGAAGGTACTAATGCAGTAATTGTTTTTGTTTCTTCATTGATATCAGCTATCACATCAACATCTAATGCCTCATTTTCTGATGCCAAAAAGACAAAATCAGTAATTTGCTTTGCATCACTTAGTAGTAGGTCATTACCATCATCTTTACTACACCCCGTAATAAATAGGGTTAAAACAGCTAATACTTTTACATACTTTTTCATAATTCTTACTTATTTTGGGTTTCTTAAATTGTGTAATTTTATTTTTGACCACGCAAAAATATATACTTAATACTCTTAGTATGTTGTCAAAAACTTATGGTTTTACCATAGATTGTTGTTGTCACAAAAATCTTAACATTTTGACCTACAGAAAGAAACCAACTGCTGAAATCGGAGTAAATGTTTATGAAATACAGATTTGAATTGCTAAAGAGGTTTCTTTAGCAATTCTTTATTATAGTATTTAAAATCTTTAGTTTTATGAAGCCTGTTGTAAATAATTGGCCGGAGAATGTCCAAACGTTTTTTTGAATAATTTACTAAACGAGGGTAGGTCAGGAAATTGAAGAAGATCTGCAATTTCTGATATCGAAAGATGGCCTACACGCAGATATTGCTCAGCTCTATTCATTTTTAAACCTAGCGCATACTGATGAGGAGTTTTACCAAACACTTTCTTAAATGAATTATATAAATGATACTCTGAAAGCGCAGAAACATGAGATAAATTTTCAATAGAAATTTTTTGCTCTACATTATCATGGATGTATTCATAGGCTACCAATAATCGTTTAAGCACTTCGATTTTTGTGGAACTTTTTGTTCCCTTTACTTTTTCTGCCATTAAATAGGCTCTGAATTGATCCTTATAGATAGCCTGCAGCACCTCTATAGTAAGCTCTTTAGGATCTAGATATTGATAATTATCAGTACAACTCTGTTGATGTATGGATTTTAATAATCTACCGGATGGATAATGATCCGCGTTGTATATCTTTTCTAAAAAAAAAGATTTTTGTTCTATCTTTTCCAATGGTACATTTAGCAATTGATCTTCCGATGCAAAGGCAAAAAAGTTAAATTTAGCAATTAGATCATCAGAGATTGCAAAGCTTAATACATCAATATAATCTTCGCTTTTGTTAAAGTATTCCCATCCATAACTAGGATTAGAAACGATGAACTTATTACCATCTACTTTTACTTTTTTATCCTTTACGATAAGATCACCAACTCCATCCTTAAAATAAATAATCGTAAGGCTATTTTCATTATATCCGTAATAAGGTAGTTGCGTCTTAAAACGCATCATAAAATTTTCTTCTCGATTAAATTGTGGAGGGATAGGGCCACGCACTTTAGAAAAGTGGTTGTAGTATTCGTTTTTATATTCCTGCATATTTGGGGCGTGTCAGAAATTACTGTAAATAATTGATTATGAGTCACAAATATATACAAATTAACACAATTTAACAAATTAAAAAAGCCATAATACTATTTCTGCATCATGGCTTTCTATTTTTATATACTATTTATTGCTTATAATTTCACTGGTCTTTCTGTAAAATTAAATTTCATCAATCCATTACCAAATAATTGGTCATCATAGATCAATTGTACATTTTCATTCTCAGGAATATTACCAAAATTCAACAGTAATCTTTTAAAAGGAGCTACTTTAAAATTACGCTCAAAAGTTACTCCCGCACAAGGAATTGTATCTCCGGATGTGGTTACGATCTTAAAATCCTTCTTCACACCAAAAGCCATATACTTTACTGCATCTTCATAAGACCTGTTAGTATACTTATCCTTCAATAAATCATCTTCTCTTTCTTGCTGAAATTTGATTTCAATTACTCTTTCATTTTTATATTCCTGATATATCGAATCTATTCTATTAAGATCCTGATTACCTTCATTCTTCAGAATATAATATTGTATAGGTACCAATGTGGCATTATACTCTATATCAGAGAAAAAATGTGAAATAGATCTGGATTTCCATCCGGATTGTTCCAGATTAAATAATCGTTCTTCGATTTCAGTTCGTTGTACTTTTTTATCCTTTTGACAGGATATGGCAAAAAGCAATACTATAATTACTCCTAAAGCTTTTATATAGTGTTTATTCATTGTCTATATACTTATTGATCAATTTTGCGAAGGTACAAACTTTATGTCTTTTAGATGGAAAAGTCAAATCTGGTAAGCTTTATCCTAAATGAACCATCTGTAACTGTAATAAATTTGTCCGGATTACTACCCGAAATAAGCTCTCCGGAAAAAGCACCTGTTATGATATCATCTGACCAGCTGGTAATGGTAAAATCAAATCTATCTGGATCAATGTTATCCACACCATAATTAATTCCTTCATCTCCATTATCATTAGAAAAATAAAATTGAACTGAAGGTTCTCCAATACCCCCATAGTTTCTTATGGTTATAGGTAACTCTGCGTTATCTAGATTAAGATCCGATACACTCACGTCCCAAATAATATGATTTTCTCTAGAAATTTTCCTTTCAAAACTAAAATAAGTAGGATCTGATATACGATATATATCTATATTACCTGGCCCTATGTAATCTGTATAAATCAATTCTCCATCTACTTTTCCCTGAATATAAAATTCTGATTGTATAATGGGAAGTATATCCTCCTCTTTGTCACAACCCAATGAAACAAATAGTATTCCTGTTAATAATAGCATTAGTGTTCTTCTCATTTTCCCTTTTTTTATTTTTGTTAGTTACTTAATGTCATAACCTCATTATAGGTTACCTCAATTTCCTTTATTTATTCAAAAAAAAATAAAAAAGACCGCTCACCCGAGCAGCCTAATAAATTACGTATGATCATAAAATAATTCTAACCAAAAATATCAATAAGTATTACACATAATCTGCTCAATTAGATGAATCCCCACTATAATCTTCTGAAAGGTCTATTTGAATTGCTAAAACAAAAAACCAAGTAGTATATGCGCTAACTCAACTACTTGGCATCCTTATTCGCAAATTAATTTTTGCATCATGAAAATTGTCTACTATTGTTTTTTTATGAAAAATGCTTTATTCATTCCTTCCATAAAATCCAATGGGTCAGTTGTTTCTCTTTTTTGTGATCCGATGACTTTTCCGCCTTTCATTTCGAACTTATAAATATGATTGGTGCCGTCTATATGCATTCTTACTTCATACTTGCCATCTGTCATATCATTCTGTCTTACATAGTCTCCTGATTTTTTGCCTTTAAGCATCAATGAATATCTATATAAATCCCAGGTGTTTTCTAGCTTTTCTTTACTAGGATTATCATATTGATCTACTCTTCCTGATGTAGCAAAATATTTACCATTCTTATATACATCACAATACATTGGTACTTCTTTATATTTACTGTTTAAAAGTTCTTCGACCTGTGCATAAATATTCCAATATATTCTTGGGTTATCTGTGTTTTTTTCCCAATCAAAATATCCATAGTCATTCCATACTCCTCTTATAAATTTTTTCTCAGCTACTTTGGCATACGGATCATCATTTTTTATAGATACTACTTCAAAAGGAATGCGTGAGAACATTTTATCATCAAAATAGAATTCAAAAGTATATTTACCGTTCTCTAATTTACGTTTACTATACGGTTCTTCTGAAGATCCATCACGATCACTTAGTGCAAAATCTACTCGCTCAAATTTAATATACAACTCATTGTTATATTGAGCTTTATAACATACATCATACACTTCTTTTCCTTCTTTTATCAATCTTAAATGAAATCTGTAATAATCATCCCTCTTTTGTGTACCTCCCATTATACCACCGCCACCAGAAGCCTTTCGCCCGTTATATTTCTCTGGGTTACCGTCTACATCTTGTTTTGGAGGGAACCCTATAGATACATAATCTAGATCAAGATAACCATCACTCGTAAAATCGATGTGCTTCATAAAAGATCGATACATCACTGCCGGAGGAAACGGTTTATCATATTTTAAGGCAGGCACATCGGTAATAAGAATTTTTCTGTTCGGATCATAATTAGGGTCAGATTTATCTACTTTACTAGATTTATTCTTCTTTTTTAATAGTTTCCCAAACTGCGCATTAGATACGCCTGTGGTCATAAATGCAAGAGCCATTAATAATAAAAATGGTCGTCTGCATGTTCTAGTTTGAATAGATGTAAAATTAAATTTCATAGTCGTTTGAATTATATTAATGCAAATAACTATAAACCTGTAATACAATTGAATACGGAGTTTCTGAATTGCCAGTTCTAACTTCTAAAAGACCTCAAACAGAAGATAAAGCTTCTTTCCTGAAGATTTGGATCTGGTATTTCTAATGTGCCCAAACCACCAGGCAACTATAGGCAACCAATACCTCAGAGATACTTCATAGCCATGCAATAGATACTACAGCGCTATCTTGTTAATACCTTAGAGCTATTTCGCAGATACCTCAGCACTATCTCAGTAATGGGTAGGAACTATCTCAGAGATAGTCCTGACCCCTCAGCAACAGGGCTGTTTTATATGACAGCTTATGGGTAGCTTGTATGACACTAACCTGACAGAGGGGTCTTATAGATGGTCTGGACCCCTATGGAAGATGGGTCAATACCCTTAACAAGACACCTCTGTACCCTTATCGAGATGGTAGGTTACCTACTGCGACATACCTATGAGGTATCTCTGAGATAGTGGTTACCCCTATAAAAAAGAATGAAAAACTCTTAAAAACTATGCAATTGTCATTGTGACAACTGTATAATATTGGTGTTTTGGGCTAAATAAACATTTGACTATAAGTATAGTGAAGATTGCTTCTACTTTGTATTCTTTTTAAAAATTCATTTTTTAACACTTTAAAACAACTTTTGGCACGAGCGCTATTGCGCAAAGTCAGGAGACGTGTGGGCAGCAATACCATTATAATTTAATCACTCTTTGGAGAGCGGGTAACGCTTTCTACCAATACATCAAAATATAATTGTCTTGTAAACACATCTATCTAATGTACAGTTGCAATGCTCACAAAATACAATCCTGACTTGTTATGAAATTTATAATTACGACTCATAATCCTACTAAAATATAAAAACTACTTTTCTTGGAAAGTAGTTTTTATAACGTTTTCTATGATGGTACATGCTTACTCATAGTCGCCACTAGCATTGAAACTTCTGCCAATCTTTGACGGCACCCGAAAGGATTCGGGCGCAAGCGGGGGCAAACTTTACAGAGCTGCATATGTACTTTCTATTCTTTATTACCTACTTGTAGATTCATCTTCATCAACTTTGTTTTGTTTTTCATTTTTATTAAATCCTTCTTCTTTAAAGGGTCCCAAATGTATTGAAAGCCAGATTACCATTTTCTCAATTTCTGAAGCATTTTCTTCTCCAATTTTACCTCCAACGGTCATTGGTATTGAAATAAGAGGAGGAGAAATAGTTCCAACAGCATTTTGATAATGCAATAAATTTTTTGTTCTATCATCAATTATTCCATTCTCATAATCTTCATTAATTGAATACAAATTATACGCACCAGCACCATAATTCAATAAACCCAATCCTTTAGCTCTAGCTCTGGCAAACTTATGCTTTCCTCCCATAGAACCGTTCCCACCCCATTTCTGTGACCTTAAATTTCCTTTTTTATCCATCCAAGTATTAAAGTTTTTACTATAATAGGTCTCATTACCAACATTCCCCATTACACCAAGTGCATTTATGCCATCACTAATAAATGAGCTTTTATTCCCACTATCATTATTAGTTGTCTTAGAATTAGTATCATTGGTAATTGGAATAATTACTGTATCTCCTGGATTCATATTCAACTTTTTAAATTTAGGACTAGTTTTAACAAATTCAGGAGCAGGAATATGATCAAAATATTGTTGATTACTATATGTAATATCCATCCAATCAACATTTATACCATACCCAGCCATATCTTTAGCAATTTGAGTTGGCCCTTGACCTTCCTTAACTTTATATTGACCAGTAAATACACCATTAACAAATTGAGGCTCTAAACCGTCTAAGTCAATTGCTTCAATTGGCATATTCCCTGCAAACTGATAGGGTGTATACCATGGGTAACTTGGTGCTAATGGATCTACACTTAAGAACTTAGCAATCCTTGCATCATATACTCTAAATCCATAATCATATTGTACGCCTTCTCCTTTCCAATCATCATCTTTTTCTTTACCATTAAACCCATATCGATACTCAGCTGAGTTTCCTTGTCGGTTAGGTAATAGCATCCCAAAAGGATAATAGTCATTATAGGCAACTACATCAGGTGTAAATACGTTTCCAACGGCCAACTTACGATCAGTTGTAACACTTAACACATTGCCTAGATGATTACTAAGCTCAAAACGTTTGTCACCAACCTGGCGGTTGTAGGTGTTAGGTGTTAGGTTTTGGGTATTAGCTAAAAGATCCAAGCTATTTTCTTGTATTCCTAATCGATTGCTACCATAGATATGTTGTTCGTTAAGCGTTAATGACTTGGTACCGTTCTTATCTTCTTTTGTATAGGTACTCAGCACATGACCTTGTGCATCGCGCTCATAATAGGTAGTGCTTGCCACATTATTTCTGGTAGTGGTTTTAGAAATCCTGTTACCTGTAGGGTCATAAGCAAATGTAATCACCGTACCATCATCTTTGGTCACGCTTTTTACCTTGGCATCATTACGCCACTCGATCGTAAGTCCTTCTTGCTTGTCTCTTAGCAATTGGCCAATCTCGTCATAAACATAGTTATCTTGTTGTTGCCCGCTATCCAGATCGGTGTCAAAATTAGCATCTAACCCTACTGTTTCATACACGGATCGTAACTGATTATTCACTTTATTATCCTCGGCATCTACATTATAGTTATAAGACAGGTTGTCCATTTCTACCATTTGCCCATTAGCATTTTTTGCAGATCGTTGCAAGCTCTGCAGGTTTCCATTACGGTCATAGGTATATGCACTATTATAGTTGCTAGTGCCTTGATCGGTATACCCATTCATAGATGTGATACGGTTTAGCTGATCATAGGTATAATGATTTATTTGTGGCGCTAAGGCAGTCTCATCCGTATCGATCAAACTAGTGACCATTTGCTTGATATTACCATTGTATAGGTTTCTATTGGTCTGTAAAGCTACATTGTTACTATGGGCAAATGCGTTGGTCGCTGTATTGCCTACGGATATATAATCACCTTTGTGATACCCTAAAGAATACCCAAACGCATCTTTTGCCACGGCAGAACCGGTTGCTCCATCCTTACCCATATCGGTATCCGGTGTTAGACTTTCTGAGTTCACACCTTTGATCCAACCTTGTAAGGTATACGCATAATCGATACCCTGTACTTCTTTATCTCCTACAATCATTCTGGCGATTGGGCCGTGTGCATAATAGAGATAGGATGCATCTTTTTCCCAGATCACTCCATCGGTAGAAGTTTCTACCGCTGTAATCCTATTGTCTGCATCATAGCTGTATCGATGGATAAACTGATCGGGTTGGTCTTTTTGATAGGTTACCGAGTGTACATTACCACTGATCAAATCGTACTCATAGATGGTATTTTTTACACCTTGTGCAAAGTTATTAATCGCCATATCCGGGATGATCATCATCAGTTCTTTTACATTGCCATGTACATCATAGTTATAATAACAGCCATTGTCATAGGTGCTTAGTGCTGTAGCCTCATTATAGGTATCAAAATACAGGCTCATGGCTACCCTATTACGACTGTTATACGGATCGTAGTTGGTTTTAAAGTATTGTATGCCATCATTATCAGTATAATCGTATTGAGAAACGGTTACTTCTCTCAGATCGTTACGATCAGTTTTTTCAAATCCGTCTTGATAGCCTGTATTTCCTGTTTTTTGTAATCGTCCTTTTTCGGTAATGGTATAGGTTCCTTCTGGCAACCAGATTTCTCCGGCTTCTACAATTCTACCCAGATCATCATAAGTAGAATAACTAAAACGTTCTGTACCATTTTTAGCGACTTGCCTGGCATTTTGCGAAGCAATGATACGACCCAGTTTATCATACGCAAATCGAGTGATCCCACCATCGGGGGTTTGCTGCCAGATTAATTGATTCAACGAATTATATTTGTATTCTGTTTGTAAACGATGCTCTGGTAATACCTTCTCATTATTTCTACCTGTAGCCAATGTATAGTTAGGCTCATTTACTCGTAAATAGTTAATCTCCTCATGAGCAGCATTATCTAATCGATCGATCCCTTCCGGTGGTACTGTTTGGATCAAATTACCGGCCTGATCGTAGTAATACAATGTATAGTGATATTCTTTATCATAGTAGGTCATCGTAAAGGTTTCTTTGGCATTAGCATATGCCGCCTCTGTATATGATCTGATAAACTGAGCTTTTTTGGTCTGGAGGTATTGATCATAAGAATCCTTTTGATAGGTTTCTGATACACTGAGGTTGAACTCTGTACACGGATCTTTTTCGATCTCGATGTCAATATCCATGGATATTTTAGGTTGTAATGGTGCCGGAGGACATACTTGATTTTCTACCAAATAGGTTTCGTTTACAAAGGTGATCCATGAAGGCGCCCCTTCTGTATTACCGCCAGCTATTTTATAGGCTTGGATTACGTTTTCGATTCTATCAAACCCATAATTAAGTTTTGTACTTCCAAACTCATCTATAGACAAATACGCGTAATCATCCGTACTGGTAATGCCCAATGTATTGATATAAGATATATAAGAATCTACCAGGTAGGCAAAATTAAGCTCGCAGAAGAATTTTTCATCAAAAAATTCTGGTAAAGTGTAATCTGTAATCCTTGCAGAATTTCCATCCGCATCCAGATCCAAGAAATCCATAAAGACAGGATATTGCTCTGAACAACTTACCGGAGCTACCGGCTGTGGGATACAGGTTATACAGGTTTGTGGGGTGTTATTTTGGCTTGGAGAATTGTTTGAATCCACATCAAAATTATTCTCAGATAGTAGGGTGGGATTATCTTGAGAATCAATATTTGCTAATCCGCAACTGAACCTTAGTATGGATGACACTAAACCTGCGGGAGGTGTTTCTTTTGTATATTCTATGTATACAGCTCTATTTCCATACGTAAATTCTTCTCCATTTGTATCTAAATAAGTATATGTAAGGTTATTTGCAAATTGTATATCCCCACTTTCTACAGAAATAATACTTTCTATATTCTTTAAACTTTCGTGATGGGTATTAGAATTCCAATTGCCTAAAACGATACTGGCTACTCTTTCTCCTTCGTTATAAAGAAAAGCTCTTCCGCTTCCTTCTGATAGAGAAGCTCCGTGCCAACGTATCGTATTAGTTTCGCTAAAATCAATAGGAGTACAATCACTACTTTGACAAAGCGATATATAATTATTCGTAAAAAACTCCTGTAAAAAGGTATTAAATTCTGGATGACTACTTAATGAAACATTATCTCGATAAAAGTCCTCATCGTCTAATAAAGCATTCAAAAATTCTTTAAAAAAGTAGGTGAATTTAGGTGCTAAGGTTGGTTTGTTTTCACAATCCAAAGTGTCGTCAAATGGATCTTCATCACCATCTCCAAGATCACAACCAAAGTATAACTGTTGAAATTGTATATCTCCGTCACCTACATCAACCTGATAACCAATTGCACCAAATTCTTCTATGATTCGATTTCCATCAGATGTGTATGTTATATTCATTTGAGAATTTCCATCTTCTCCGGGGTATATATCAAACGTTAATTCATCAATAAACTCTATTTCTCGTAATGATTCTGTTATACCGTCAAAACCATCATCAGATAATAAAAACTCTATCGTATTATATGAATCCTGATGTCTTATTACTATTTGACTATCCGGAATTGCACTTAAAATCCCTGATCCATCCCAGGTAACCTTACTGGCTTCTGCATAATTTGATGAAAAACAAATCCCTCCTGAAGACGAAATATCATCACATACTTTATTCGTACTTTTTGTAAAAAACTCTTGTAAAAATGTATTGTACTCATTATACTCACTTAGATCTACATCAGGATAATAAAACTCTCCTTTTGCCAAAAGGGCATTCATTAAGTTCTTCATATGAAATGCAAACTGCGGTTTAAACGAGGCATCATTACCACATGAAAACTCATCACCTCCACCATCGTCTCCTTCGATATATCTACAACAACTAAAATCCAATAGTTCATTACCATCTTTGGTAATAGTTCCTGTTACATTTTGATAAGAACCAGTAGTGGTATAATAATAGAAGGTAATATCTGCTACAAATTCTCCATTAAGTACTGGTCTTTTATCGATACGAATCCCGGAAATATCTTTGATATCCAAACTAGATAGTTCTTGAGATAGGTTGATGGAAACTTCTGTTCCGGCACTTGATTGTAAGGTGTACCGGTTGAGGTTGGCAGACCAAGTGATTGCATTTGTAACATTTTCACCAAAAAAGAACTCCGGCAAATAGCTGTCTTTATAGATAGCAAGTTCTGTAATAGTATAAGCAGTATTATCTACTTGATTGTTATCTATGATATCATTCAGTACCGATTTTAGACCTTCTTTAAATAAGTATTTTTTATTACAATCCGAGTATAAGCCACCATTAGTATCATCTAACACATCACCAATACCATCATTGTTTAATCCACATTCTCCGATTGCAGCACAGGTAGTTCCTGTAAAAATAACTTCGATCGTATTTGCTCCTACCCTTACTGTTGCCAGTACTTTGAATCCATATACACTGGATGTAGGGTCAGAATTATCAGAATCATAAAACAGATTGCTAAAACTAAGAATCTCCCATCCGTTAATGGTTCCATTAGGCGTATAATCATACCAGGTATACGATGTATCCCATCCTGAGGAGGGTAATTGTAGTGTTAGTGCATTGGCACATATAGTGGATGCTATTCCACGAGTGACATCTATCTGTGTGATCAGTGAGGCTCCTTGGTTTTGTACATTTCCAGATAGATCAATCGCATCTCCATCCCCGAGGACTCCTCCAAACGCCTCATATAAGGATGGTACAATATATCTACCGGTATAGCCACGAGTGCCTTCCACAGATTTTTTCTTTCCATTAGCATCTGTTTCGTTTACCATTCCGTTAAGCATAGACTCCAGATCAAAGCTCAAAGGACATCGACCGGTCTGTAGGTAGGTCTGAAAATCTCCGTTATTTTCCAGATCCTCGATATTATCTACTTCATCAATCCCAGCATCATAATTCACATCGATAGGCACAAAACGTTTTTGTTTGTCTTTATATGCTTTTGAAGCGTTGCTATTACAAGGAGTATTATTGGTATTGGTTGTTTCATATACATATATCTCTTCTGCAATCGCTGTATAATTACGTAGTACCGATGACAAAATCTGCTCCCCATCCTGGCCTATACATCCATTATAGTTCCCAGTCTTTTTCATTTGGACTCCCATTAATACGTATCTTAATTTTTGCTTTAAGCTGAGGTAGTAATTTTTATACCCTATCCATATCTCATCCTGTTGCCATTTATTAGGTAAATTATTGATTGTTGAAGTCGGATTAAAATTAACAGCACATTTGGTCAACCCATTGCATACTACATTACGATAGGCAAACTCTAACATTGGGATTCCGGACCCATCTTCTTGTTTTGCAGCTTCGTATTGTATAATAAGTGCCCTATTCATTACACTGTTTTTCCAATTAGTTAGGGTACTGTTTTCAAAACCCTCTCCTAATTGGATAGAAAATGGATCTTTGGTATAGATTTCTGTAGCATTTTTTAACATTCCCGCCGCTATCGCATCTTCATACGTATCTATGGTTTGTAAATAAGCATCGTATTCTCCGGCGTCTAAACTTTGAAACGTTTTTTCTTTAGTTTTTGGATCATATACTTCTACATCATTGACAGTGGTACAAACCTCTTCGCTGTATTGAAGGTATCCATACTCTGGGTGATAGGATAGTAATGCTTCGGCCCAACTATCTTGCCATCTATTCAGAAAATCTTCAAGATTGGCAAGGTTTTCCGGGGCTACCCAGATATAGGTGGCTTCTCCCTGATCGTTGTACCCCAGTTTGACGTTGCTTTCGTTGTAAACTTCTGGTTTGTAGCTACCATCATTTTGTCTTTTGACCTCAATTTCTGCTGGATTTCCAAATTCATCTTTATACTCGGCAGATCTCCAATCAACTCTTCTATTAGAATTAGGTGCCGTTAAAAATCCTGCGTCATTAAAAATACTTAGTGGGTCGCTTAATTCGTCACTTCCAGAAATGGAGGCTAGACTACCATATTGCCCTCCCGGAGACATATCTGCCAACAGTATTTTTCTTTTTCCTTCACAAGCGTCAATCAAGGTATCACATGGCTCCATACATGCTTTTACCAATAGCTCCCACTCTCGATCATATCGTACAATCAATGCGTTTACTGTTTCTTGGTCTATTAGTAAAGCTCCGTTAGTATCATCTTCTTGATCTTCCCAGCTTACTGCTATGTAGTCTCCATTAGTTCCATCTGCGATAAAAGAGTCATTATTAAAATAAGCTCCTAGTTGTGTAAGGATATAGGCTTCTTTGGTGTCAAGGCTTGTTACACAATCCTCACAAGACACAAAACATTCTGTAAGAGTAGCTTGTGGAGCAAAAACAATTGGGTCTAGATAACAGGCCGGATTCTCAGGATCAGTAAGAGATTTCATAAAATCCTGGGTGTAGCTTATCAACACCTGCTCATTAACTTTTAGTTCTTTATGCAAAATATAGGCTCCTATATCCAAACTAACGTTATCTATCAACTCACTAAAATCTACAATCGGCTGAATACCATCATCACCTATTGTTTTAATAACCGGAGTAAACATGTCTTCTCCCTGATCATTTTTTAATGAAAGCTCCAGATCATATACAAAAGCATAAGTATTATCTGCACAATCACTATAAGTAGTAGCATCAAGTCCATAATTAAATGTATAGTCTTTTGGACCTTCATCTCCTTTATTACCATCTACTAAAATCTGTTTGTTTAGATAAAATGAAGTCTCTTTGCTATCATTAATAATTCCTGCAAGTAGATTAGCGGTCATGGATCCATGATTACCACTTTGTTCTTCATCCAGTGCATCCAGATTTTCAGGATCTCCTCCAGTAAGAGCAGTGGCAATCGTTCTACCTTGTGGGTCGATATAACTTATACTTACTTGACCATTAGGATCTATAACCAGATTTTTTTTGTAATGCTTATAATCCCCAACTTTATACCCAAATAAGCGGTTTAACTCTTCCTGAGTTGGCAATCCGTAATTGTATTTCATTTCATGACCTGATCCTAATTGATATTGTGGTCCGACTCCTCCTTTTCTATGTACTCTACCTGTATTATCAGATGTATACTCTATCTGTGAAAACGGAAATTGCTTCGCATTAGGAATTCTATCTCTAAATTCATTGGTAATATCATTGTTTGCCGAATAATATTTTGATGCACCTGCAGTAGAAGTCATATCACTTACAGATACCTCATCTTCTTTATTCGGATCATCCCAATCAAAATCATTGTGTGTGTATATCTCCCCAACACTATTCTGATTAAAATTATCTCGATACTTAATTCCTGATTCGGTCACCGGAACTGGAAGTACTTCTACCGCAGGCCTACCCTGATTATCATAGATAACTTCTCCCACAATAGCGTGGTTATCGCTATTGATTTTGGTAACAGTTTGTCTGTTACGTAAGGTACCATCAAAATAACTAACTACTTCTTTTTTCTTTCCTTCTTCTGCATAAGATGCTTGAAATTGCCAGTTTTTCTGATTTTCGTGACCTGTAGTTTCTATATAAGTATTCCAATCCGCAACAGTTTCTGCATCTTTACCACTCGACCAAGATCCATATAATCTTTTGGATATATATTTTGGATCCATTGATTTACCAACTGCTCTAACTCTATAGATCAGGAAACCTTTATCATATATGAGTGGAATTTGGTAATGTGTCTTATTCGTTTGAATTCTTGAACTATTACCTTTAAATTCTTTTTCTGTAAGTGCTATTTCATTAGCAGATAGATCATTTTTTGTATCCCCATAACGGTCTACCCAAGTCCATTCTAATTCGTAAGTTACTGCTCCTTTAACATTTTCCCAGTTCAGATTCAAGCTTTCCTGAACCGTATTACCAAAATTATCTGTATACGTCGTAATCTTATTAGGATTTTCAATAAAGACAGGTAAAACATCTGATAATTTATAATATCGTTCTGTTTCAAAACCAAGATGCATGGAAATATTGTCTGGTGTACTATTAGAAGTTGCGTTAGTATCCAGATCCGTATAGGTTTTCTTTACTATCACCACTCTCACTCCATAAAAACCTTCCAGTACATGTACCGTTTTATCTACAAATTCTCCACTTGTAGTAACATTATGGGTTACCGATAAAGTAATTTCTGTAGGAGTTCCCTCTGAACCATCTTGTGAAACCGGAAACACCTGAAGGTCTACCGCATACGAAAAAGTAGCATATGGAGGTTTGTTGCTATCCACCTCTAAACCTATGGTGGCCGTTGGATTTAGTGTTAACTGGTCTATATTAGTCAATTCAGGATCTATATAACTATATCCAGTAGTTGATGCTACAGCATTATCAATTTCATCCGAAGAAAGAAACGCTCCCGGATATTTGGTATGTTGTGCGGTTATTGATGCACCTATCAACATTATACATAACGTAAAACCGTTTATTATTTTTGATGTGATCATTGTTTTCATGAATATATCTTTGATCTACTTAATATTTTTTAAAATCTATCTAGAATGAATTTTTCTTTGAAGTCCCGGATCGTGTCTCCTGAATGGTATACACTCCTTCTTCGGTTTCTTTTTTAACCCGTATCAAACCACCTTCTTTGTCATATTCATAGAATGTAGCATAATTATTTTCATCCAATTCTGCCCGCAACCACTGCGTTGCCGGATCGTACACAAATGTTTTCATATTACCGTTAAAAGGGTAGATTCTAACATCATCAAAATAGACTATACTATTAGTTTCTTGCGCAGCATTATTTCTAAGTGATATCGTCATAACCGCTGCATCAGATGGAATAGTAAAACTAGAGGAAACTCGCTGCCAACCATCTATTACTGCACCTTCAGGAATAAAAATAGCTTGATCATTTGTAAGTGTAATTGTATTTTTATTGATATCTAAATAAGACAAATCAATTGAAGAGTTTACATATTCTAGTGCAATCTGATCAGTATCTTCAAAATTAGTAAACACTTGTGGTGAAGCTTCAAAACCGGAGATTGAAGCTTGTTCACTTTCATGATTTTCATAAAAATCAACTAAAATAGAGTTCGAATTAGTAAATAAATTAAAATCAGAAGTGATATAAAAGTTTCCGTTTCGAATCTCAACATCTTTAAATTTGATACTGATATGATTTTTGGGTAAATCCTTAAAAAGAATAGGAAAGTGAAATGTTCTTTTAAAATTGAATCCTAGTTCATTAACCTTTAAGGTTACTCTTGGAGTTATATAGGTAAACTTAGGACCTCCTCGGTTTAAAGCAAAAGAGAATCCTACAGAACGTTCCTGTCCATATACTTTCTCCTTTTTCAAACTGAAATCATATATGGTTAAATTTCTATCTGTATTTCCTTTCACAAACGGAAGCAAGCCTTCTACATCCCCATCAAAATCTAAATCATTCTTAGGAACATATACCGATGGTATTGGGGTTTTATTTAAAACTTTATTCTTTAATTGTGTAATCAGATTTATAAACTGACCTTTCACATCATCAAATTGTAAGGTTACAGGATCTTTACCTATTTTGGTACTTTCGCGAACCCATCCACTAATTACATATTTGCCTCCAGGTTTTGGAATAAACTTAATACAGCTAATTCTTTCAGGTTCTTCGATATCATCTACTTGTACTGTTACTGCAAGTATCGCCGAAGCCTCACACAAACCTTGACCAATTCTGGTATAATAGGTTACTCCTTGTTCTAATTTGGTTCCGGCTCTAAAGATTTCATCTCCAAATTCTGAAGTATACCAAACTGTATCGTCTGGATATCCATAAAACTTAGTCAATAAACCAATTACAGAATTTTCGGGTACTACAATATCACGATCATAACGCTTATTTAGTGAGGTAACATCTATAATCCTTATTCTTACGGGAACACGAACTGAATTTTCATTGGCTCCATAAGTCTGTACTGCATAATATGTTGTGTTATTACTTAGTAAAGTAGCTGTATCCAGAGAGGTAGTACTTGTTTCATTGGCATACCAAACGATTGTATATTCCGGATTTGTAGTTTCCATAAATATATCTGCAATTGTTGGATTATTATTGCTACAAAACACCTGATATCCATCTCCTTTTGGTTTGGATACACCTATCTGAACAGTTACCTGAAGTCGACAGGGATTATTGCCTTGTGCAGCATAGTATGTATTGCCATCAATCAGCATAGTATTATCAAGTAAAGGAGCAGTACTATTCTCGCTATCGTACCAGGTTACATTAACTCCTTCTGCTACCAGGTTGTTAACTGTTGGTGTATCCAGCAGATCAAAATATTGATTGGTATCTCCTCTAGGAGCACCTAAATCGAAAACAATTTCTACAGCTACTCTATTATCAACTCCATTATCTGCCCATACAATAAGTTCTGATAAGGAATATAAAGATTGGGTCTCATTATATAAAACTCCACCTACTTGCTCGCTATACCAGTTAACAGTACCATCTAATGGTGCTTGCAAATCAGCAAACGTAAGTTCATCTGTTCCCAATGTACAGAATCCTTGTGTACTAATATCAAAACATGTATTAGTCATTGACGTAGACTTTTGATACACTCGTATCCCATCAATAAGTACATAGACAGGATATGAATTATTTATATCAGAAGCTGACGAATGAGCACTAAATTCTATCTGTTCGGAACTATTACTAGCTATAAACTCTAGTTTAGATCTTTGCCATGATACATTCGATGAATTTGGTGCCATCGGAATTGATGTTTTCGTTTCACTACCCAATTGAACTTGCCATGAACCATACGCTTCTTCCCAAAGTTCAGGGATCAATAAATTGGTAGCATTTGCTTGATAAAACTCAATAACATACGTTACTCCCGGTGTCATCCCTGATATTTGTGCTCCAAACGATTCTGTTTGATCATTAGCTCTCAATGCTCCAGCACAAATCCCTCCATTGGGAGAATTGCTAAAATTATAGACTAAATACTGGTCATTCGTATTGTTAACGAGTGGAGGTAAAAACGTATCTGGAGTTCCCTGTTGTACTATCCATCCCGTGCCTCCAAGCATTCCATTTCTTCCATTGGTTAGCACATCACTTGCTAACTCAAAGGAAGTATCAACACCTATCGCTTCTAAAAGATTTGTACAGTCTTCTACCACATCCGTAACCACTATTGTTATAGGATTTCTTTCTAAAACAAGATCAGGATTGGTTATGATACTGTTAGTAGCTAAAAAGTAATATACTCCTGCATCAGCTTCTGTAACCTTAGTTATTGTAAACTCCTTATCTGTAGCTCCCGCTATTGGACTTACCGTTTCACCTATCTTTTTATACCACTGATAGCTATTATTTTCGCTGATTAGTTGGCTACTGGAAAGGGTAACAGGATCATCTAACAATACTGTGTTAGTTTCTTCTTCATCTACGTTAGCTTGGAGATTATATCGAAACTTATCTCCTATTTTACTTTTATAGGCTAAAAACTCATCTTCAAAATCTGAAAATATAAACCTGTTTTGCTCTATTCCAAATATTCTTAATTTCGGTAAACCAGTAAGATTAGGAATTTTTCCTTCTAATTGGTTATTTTGTAGATAAATAGTACTAACATTAGTTAATCCAATGAATTCCTGAGGTATGTTTCCAGATAACTGATTTATATGTAAGTATAAAGATTGTAAGTTCTCTAATTGTCCTAATCCAATAGGAATAGTACCCGAAAGGAGATTATTACTCAAATATAGAATACGTAATTCTGTAAGCTGTCCAAAATTTTGGGGTATACTACCTGAAAGCTGGTTACGGTGTAGCATCAGGTGTGTCAAATTAACCAATCCTCCTAATTCTACTGGAATACTGCCGGTTAACTGATTATTACTAAGAAGTATTACTTTTAAGTTTGTTGCTAAACCTATAGAAGCTGGTATTTTACCTGTCAATTGATTTTGATCAAAGTCCAGGTTTTCCAGGCTTGATAAATTAGTTCCGAAACCAGAAGGAATTTGACCTTCCAGCTGATTCTTTTTGAAATTTATAACTTTAAGCGTATTTATATCCCCTAAAGTCGCTGGAATTACTCCGGTTAATTTATTATATCCCAAATACAATTTTTTTAGAGACGATAATTCTCCGATACTAAGAGGAATTGATCCTTCTAACAGATTTTGTCCAAAATTGATGTACTCTAACGTTTTTAATCTACTAAAATCAAGATCAATAGTGCCTGTTAATTTATTTTTAAAAAGGTTTAAAACTTTAAGTTTATCTAAATTTTCAATTGTTTTAGGTATAGAACCACTTAATTGATTGCCTCCTAATTGTAACTCAGTTAGGGAAATTAAGTTTCCTATCTCTTCCGGAATAACACCTTCTAAATTATTAACACCAAAAGCCAAATATTCTAATTTTGTTAATAATCCTATGGATGATGGAATCGCTCCACTAAAATTGTTATTAACCCAATTAATATAGGTTAACAATGTTTGCTGTCCTAGTTCTTCAGGTATTGTTCCCCCAATATTATTCTCCATAAGGCTCCAACTGGTCATGTAATTTAATTGACCAATCGAAGATGGTAAAGTACCGGTTAGATTGTTATTTCTAAGATTTATCATAGAAATATGACCTTCCTTTACCGTAACCCCATACCAAGTACTTACATCACTATTAGGGTCATTAATTTGCCAAACACTATCGCCAGCAATAGTGTTTGTCCAATTATCACCGTTAGTTGAGTTATACAAATCGATTAATGCATCACGCTCTGCTTGTGATACCTGTGCTAACACATTATGAATTCCAACAATAAGGAATAAAAAAATCGTTATTCTGAATATATATCTATTTGAATTTTTCATGTCTTAAAAAAACTAACTGTTTTTATATTAATTCTGTGGAGTGTATGATGCATAATCGATGTAAACATCCTGGTATGAAGAGCCTTCACACTTTTGGGATTCAACCGTAGCATCAATAATAATTGCCGGATAGCCACCTTCGTTTAACGGAGTTCTTTCTTGCTTATGCAGTAATTCAAACCTTGCTTTTACCAGCTCATCAGAATGGCCATTACTTTGTTTATTTCTTATCCCAATATCTAGTTTTACAAACGCAAAGCCTGTAGCATCCAAAGTAATTTGACCTTCTTTTTCGATACTATTATCTTCTTTTTCTAAAGCTACTTTTTCATTGACAAGTACTGCCCACCCTAGTCTATTAGAGTAATTAAGCATCGTTATTCTATAATCTACTACTGCATTTGGTTTACCCTGGATTACAAACGTAGACAACCTACCATGGCAATACTTAGTTTCAAACTTGTTATTATAATTAAATCCGGGACGGTCATCAATAGTAATTCTAGCATTGGTAATTATGGGTCTGGCATCATCATCGCATACATCTCCCACACCATCACCATCATAGTCATATTGATCTGCATTGGGAGTATATTTACAATTATCTGTAGAATCATCTTCTCCATCGTTATCAATATCTTTTTTCTCTTTTAGTTCTCCTACTAATTCTCGTGTAATAGACGCTTCATTTCCTGCTCCAATTAAAAGGCTATTATTACCTGTATGTGCATATTGATCATTAATCGCGGCACCAGAGTCTTCTATAGACTTTGCAAAATTAAAGTGTCCATTCTTACGGGTAATACTAGAGCTATAATCTTCAAAATTATCCGCTCCCATATCCAGATAACTGCTATTAGATGCAACTGCCACCGGCAATGTGAAGCCATATCCATATTGTGCAGAGGAACGTCTATTTAGTGCATCTTTATTTTCTAGCTCTACTCCATAAGGATTGTAGATAGAAACTTCACTGGCAAAAGTCCAATCCTGATCTACTGTTGTTGATTTTTGCCATTCTCCATTGTTTATTGTATAAAATGGTCTAAAATCTTTATAGAAACCTTCAATTCTTGGTGATGCATTATCGCTCATCCTTCTAGAGGTTAAATAGGCATACGATGATTTTGCACGCCATTCTCCTTTTACATTATAGAGATATGGATTAAATCCTAAGCTAGTTACCTGGCTTTCTGCAACTGCTTCATCTTTATCTAAAACTAAAGATGCATTTGGTAGATTACATTCGCATTGTGACTCCCATAAATCACTATAAACAACTGCACTACTATTGATAATTCTAAGATCTTCATCCAATGTACTGCTCTCTGATACGTTAAATGATTCTGAATCTATGTTTTTAAGGTTACCATCTGCATCACGAATTGGATTATCCATCATAGTAAGTGATGCCATAGAGGCCGTTTGCTGATTCCTTCTACCCGATCTAACAATTTTAAAACGTAAATCGAATATACCAAGATCGCTAAAAAAGGTATCATCAAGTAGCATTCCTTCTGCATTCATCAATTGTACACCTGTACCACTGTCATTCATACCCACTACCCATACCTTGCCAGAAGGTATTTGAAGCATTTCATTAATACCAGTTAACAATAATTCATCTCCTTTGGTTAAGAAATCTGAGGCCTTCTCTCCAGATACTTCAAAATAATTAGGGTCTAATGACTCTAACTTAGCTGCAAGACCAAGATTTTTTGAAGCTAATCCCATAGTATCATAGTACCAATATGCAGGAAAATTGAAGTTATAGTATTGATCATTATACTCATTGATCGTCTGAGTTAACAATACCTGTCCTGTATCTGCATCCCAAGCCAGATTTTTAGTGGTTACTTCGGACCCCAAATCAAAGGCTTTGGTTTCTACCAATATCCCAGATCTATGAATGACTTTAGTTGTAGTTGCTACTCGAAGAATATCTTCATTTTCAGAAAGCACAGGTAAAGGTACAGGCACAATTCCTGGAAGGATCCCGGCTAAAAATGCTGTTAAATTTGCATTAACTCCATAAAAATTTGAAGTTGACATATTCTCCCTAAAATCATTTACTACTTCGTATTCAACTCCTATAATTTTATCCTCTCGTACTTCTCCATTGCTGGCTATTGTAGGCAATGTATTCTTTAAATTTCCTTGGCTATCCAAATGATAGAAGTACTCTACACCAGAAATAGGTTCTTCTTGGTTCTCGGCAAATACTTCTTGTTTTCTGGGTTTGCCATTCATATTATTGGTTTCTACTACAAACCCCTGTGATAGTGTAAGATGATTTTGACTATCCGATTTTTCAGTTAGTATTGTTAGAGACTTGTTTTTAAAATCTGTTAATTTATTGATATCCGTATGATCTGTTAGCGTTGGATAATCATTAGAAGTGTAGAAAGTATGTACTACTTTTCCTGTGGCATGTTTATTTACAACTCGATCTTCTTCTTTTCTATCAAGATTTTTTACGGTTACCTTACTATATGTTACCGTAGCAGAAGGAAAGAAAGAGCCTCCAATTGGTTTTTCGACATAATTTGATGCTTGCGGCGCTAGTAATTTCTCTTTTTTAGTATCCCCTTCCTCATCATAAAATGGTTCTATAAAAGGATTCTCCTTACTGCCATTAGGTTCAAAGGTTGCTACCCCACTAGAAGTACCGTTTTCAAGTTCATAACTATATTCTTGGCCATAGAACTGTTTATAGATTGGATTATCTATATTATTGGTCATTCCGCCCCAACCATCATGAAGCTTAATTTTCTTTACGCGAACTCCACCTCCTAATTTACTTCCGGTAGGGTTCAATAAACGAATCCAAGATTTTTCTGGAACAAACTGTTGTGCGCACTTCTGTTCTTGAAGCTTTCCATTTGGACCTTTAAAAATGGTAGCTATTTGTGTCAAACTTCCTCCAAGGTCATCCATTATAGAAACAAAATCATCATTATAATTATCTCCACCCAGGCTGTATACCACTCTGTTTAAATAAGAACGCCCAAAATACCAACCGGCCTTGGTTATTGGGTTTACTTCTTTATCGCTATTAACCCAACCACCTTCTTTTTCTACTTTTTTAATTTGTAAGGCAGCAAAAGTACCCTCTGTATTGCTCACCAAGTTTATATCCGAATGCAATTGCAAATATCCAGACACATAATCATATTGATTGTTACTCTTTCTAGTATTCACCATATTGAGTAAAAACTTGAAGAAAATCGGTTTATTTATTTGATCTCCAATATAATTGTCTTTAAAATCTTGTATCAGTTTTGAAGTTACTTCTTGTTGTTCATCACTAATCTTTACATACAGATAATTGGTATGATCTCCTTTGTCATATAACGCTGTTTTGTAAAGGTCATCTATAGAAGGGCTAGGAAGATTACCTACTCCCACTACCTTGTACATCTGCATCGCTTTTCGGTTCTGCACGTATTGATACTCATCAGACTCTGTTTCTACTTCTAATTTCCCTCCTGATGGTAAATCAATAGAAGTCAACGTCCAGGCAGCAGAAAAAGCATCTTGTAATTCTTTATCATTTTGCTGTACGTAAGCGAATTCTGGAGCTGTTATTGGATCCTTAATATCACAATAGGCACCTGTTTTTGGATTAAAATGAACGATACCATCCTCATCTTTTTCTATCCAATCCGAAACAACTGGTTTATAATTACCCCAGATGTCATAGGACTTTAGGTTATAATCAGGATTAAAGCTATCGTAGTTAAAAACATATGGAGTATGTTTTCCCATTTTGGAAGCTCGATAGGTGAAATACACTTTCTTTAACGTTAATTTACCTCCTTCATTACTCAACTCATTAGTTACCTCATTAACTCCTAAATTATTGGGGATTTCTTTGCATAAAGAATAATTATACTCAAAGTAAGCTGATTTAATTGGTGATATCTCTGCTAAAGATGGATCGTTATTATCATCTTCATCTTCCAGGCGATCTTTATAAACATCATACTCGGGTTTTGAATATAAATCTATGCGGTCAATTTTTTGCATATAAGAAGTTCCTTGCCCTCCGTGCTGATCTGTTACTCCAATCCCATCTTTTCTGTCAGATAAGCGAAAAACAGCTACATGTGTTTTGGTTTCAATTTTATGAATGTAGGTTAACTCTTTTTCTCCATAAATATAATTCCCTTTTTGATCATAAGGATTGGATTTAAGACCTTTGTTATAGCTTGCCATATTTTTTTCATAGGGCACTCTCCATTTATAGTTTTGTTCTGCTTTTTTATAATGGAATAGCGTGTAAGTCCCTAAGTCATCCTCTGTAGGGCCATCTAAACTTCTATCTTCATAATCTGCAGATAAGATACTACTCAATGCATAGCTATGTGCATACGCAGGAGTTGTAACTCGATTAAAAAAATGGTCACTTTTTTGACCTTCTCTATTACTTTGAAAAATCGGATTATATCTTACCAATCCCGCTGCACAATCAAAATCATCACTACCAGACACATCAAACGTAGCTTCAACCTTCTCTTTATTGTAGGCAGATTTTCCAAAATTATAGGTACTTCCGTCCGGTTGAAGCACTTTAATCCCGACAGTGTGATGGTCTAGTACGAATGACTCATCTCTTTTTTCTATAAAAAAATCATTTGCTGCTTGTATATTGGAAATTTTCTGAATGCTCTGATTTCTTTTGGCTCTTTTTGTTCGTTTAATTTTTGATGAAATTTTCTTAGAATTATATGCAACTTGACCACTTCGCTCATAAGTCTTATATTGATAGTTAGGTCTTGCTGATCTACTATATTTACTTCCATCAATCTCTAATTTAAGAGGCGCTTCTGCTAGTAACTCTTTCGTAAACAATTCTCCATTATCATCCACATCTAGTGATCCCGAAGTTTTAAAATACACCGGTTCATATCCTGGTTCCGTTTTTGTATCTACTTCAAATTGCGGTAATGCTAGATTCTTATTTTTCCAGATTCCTGTAGTTCCTTTAGAATCTGTAACCGTAATATCAAGAGCCGTATATACTGAATTTCCAGATCCAAACTGAGCTCCAACATTAGCCCCTATACTTTTATCTGTCGTGCTATTATCAAAAACATACCCCACCTGACTTCTAAAAGGTCTAAACGTACCTTGGATTCCTTGTCCTTGTAGCGTATACACATCATAGGTATAATTGGTAATAGGTAACACTGTTGTGTGTTTATTAAAATTTCTGTCTTTTTCTCTATTAAAATCTAAAATTGAGTTCTCATCTCCATACTCTGTATATTCATACCCATATACCGGTAAGCTTTTATTTTTATCTTTAATCTCCTGATAAGATCCATATCCATCTATTTGTCCTTGGAAATTACCTCCAAAAGCAGTCGGTCCTAATGCAGCTCTAAAGCTAAAACTACTATTGGTCAAACCCGTTCTTTTTTGTGGAGTTATAGTTGGAGTATTAAAGCTATAACTAAAACCAGAAGATATCCCAGAAGAAAAATCCTTAAACCCCTCTTTTCCTTTTGCCTGAGTTTGTGTGGAACGGCTTAAATTAAAATTATTCAATCCTTGTCGCGAATTATAAGAAACACCTATTGAGGAGCTATTTGTTATTTCTCCGGTATAGGATTCGTTTTCAAATTTGTGTTTCTTGGACATACTAACACTAGGGCTTACTGTCACTCCTTCTGCCACAGAAGAAGAGAAATCAGCACCCAATTTTATATTGTCATTTATATCAAATCCAATTCCAAAAGTCGGTTTAAAAGTAATACCCTCATAATTATTATACTGTACCCCTAGTCCAAATTTTAATTTGGATAGATTTGAGATATCGTCATCTTGAGAATCGGAAGAAGTATTAGTTAATTTTTCACCTTTTTCGTTACCAAAAAAATCAGCACTTAATTTAAAAGCAGAACCTATCGTTATATTTTTTTTCATATCATTTTCATACACCATCTCATCTCCCTTAAAATCATCAGGGATTCCACGAACCTGTCTATTAATCTGACCTACATTAAGATTCCAACCCAGTCCTACCCAGGAGGCTTCCTGATCCATGGTAATCCCAGAATCATACGAAAGGTTTAAAGGATACCCTCCTACATCCATAATAGGGATATTGTAATTGAAATTACCTGAAGTTAAATTCACCATATCGGATGTTCCGATTGGTGTAAAGGAATTAAACTCAGGTTGACTAGGTCCACTAGTCAATGCATATAACTGTATTGGCTGTAATGTTTGAACAATTAATTGAATAGCCAGATAACAAGCTATCCCCTTCGATAACTTACTAGTTCGAATACTTTGAATCATATGTTAATGATTTAAAAGATGTTTATTTATTAGAAATGTTGTTTTTACAAAAAGCGTTGTGTAAAATGATTTTTGTAAAAAGTTTTACCTGAAATAGTGTTTTTCTGTTTCATGATTCGATTGATTTATTGTATGTGTGTATTTAATAGGTTCAAATCTCTTACTATTTGTTTGTAAAAAAGAGGTCAAACTTTTGAAATGATCACTATACTTTCTGAAATGTCAGTTTGAATTGCTGAAGTAAAAACGACAAAACTTAACGGTTTGGTCAACAATCACATTAGTAAGAATAATTAGCTATTGCTTAATTATTTTTTTATTCAACACTTCTCCCATTTTATCTTCAATTCTTAAAACATACACTCCTTTTTGAAGAAAACTTAGGTTAATATAGTTACCCTCTTGTATTGATAGTAACTGTTTCCCTGTATTATCATACAAGGATAACTTTATATTGTCTTTATCAGTTTTGATAGACAGGTTCTCCTTGGCAGGATTAGGAAATATACTAATTGAAATTTCTAAAAGTTGATTATTAGGAACTGACAATACATTATTCTGTCTATTCTGGGTAAATAACCAACTCCACATCTCATCATTCATATAGGTTTCTGCCCATCCGGCATGTCCTTGTTTACCATAAAAAGTGGCAGCAACACGGGTATTAGGAGCAAAAACACCTTCTTGAGTATCCCAACGCGTGTTTTCTACCAATTGCATGGTAATATCTCTATTGGCAACATAATAAGGCCGTGGATGATAATCCCAGACAGAGGAATTAGTCCCTGTGAGCTTAGCTAATATATCTGCCGTTTTTATAGTATTATTAGTCAATGCTTCATGCCTAACAAATAACCAAGCCGGTAATTTACTTAGCGGTTCTGAATAATCAACTAATGGATTTGCGGGAGCAATGGTTACAATTCCTGCTATTAACTCCGGATATTTTTCTGCAAATCGAAGCGTTCCTGTTCCTCCTGCGCTTAAGCCTGTAATGTATACTCGGTCCAGGTTAACAGGATAATTAGCTATAGCAAAATCATAAATCTGCTTTACTTGATCTGCTGCGTTACTCGCCCACCATCCTGAACCACTCTGAGGAGACAGTATGATTGCTTCGTAATCTTTATTTTGAGAATTGATAGTACTTGGTGGATCTTGAGCACGAGTATTATTACTACCTAATAATTCATTCTGTAACGCCATTGCAGATCCGTCTCCATTCTCTCCAATACCATGAAGAAAAATTACCAACGGATATTTTTGACCAGAGGTATCGTCAAAATTTTCTGGTAAATATTCCAAAAAACCATAGGATAGGTTATTATTGATTGACTTCTCCACTATAGTTTGTTCTCCTGGAGTTCCATAAGGAGGTATTTGTGCATTGCTTTTTTGGACTAATACAGTGAAGAAAAAAATACTGAAGTATATACGTTTCATATTGATAAGATTGATGAATTTCTATTAGTTTAAATCTCATCATATTTATTGATCAAAGAGTATATAAACTTTTAAAATGAAACGTATACTTGCTGAAAGACTAATATGAGTTGCTGAAGTGAAAAGTTAATTTTATAATCATAAAATTAAAAAACCGGATTCTTAAACTATAAAGTTCAAATCCGGCTTCTAATTTATTACGTTTTTTTCTTAATTATTCTACTACAGGTATATATGATGTTAATTCTCCTATATATGAAACTTTTAATTCCTTAGTAATATCATTAAGATAGGTATATGTGATATCTGCACTAATGGTATAAGCCTCTCCTACTTTGGTAATTTTTATAGTTCCTTTAGAAGCCGGATCAATACCTTCTACTGTTGCTGAATCAAAATCGCGATCTATATAATATATAATAGGTCTTGTCTCTCTTTTTGATTGATTCGCTACTACTATATCTCCACTATAATCAACATCATACTCTCCTTCTAAAGTTCCATCTTCTGCAAAAAGTGTCATAAAAACTACATCTCCTTTTCCTGTAAGATCAAACCCATCAAACGTGACTGCATCAGAAAGCAATTGTATATCAAATCTTTTATTTCTTTGGGTAAAATTACCTTTGTCTATGGCATAAGCTTCTGTATCTACAGTAAATTCATTTTTTATTTCTTCAATAATAGGAGTAACCTCATCATCGTTGCCACATGAGATAAAGTTTAATGATAATACAGCTAAAAATAATAGGGTAATCTTTTTCATAATTTTGGGTTTAAAAATTTATACAAATAACATTTTATTGTTACGTTTTTTTCAGGGTAAGTTTCTGAAATGCAATTATCAACTGCTGAAAATGTGGTTTTTATTTCTAATATGATAAGTTAGTTGACTTATATCTGATCGATAAACTGCAATAGCTCTTCTTTTCTTTCTTTAGAAATAGAGACTGTCATACCATTATCCATAATAAGGTAGCTACCTTCTTTTTTGATGTATTGTTTAATATGCCCCATATTAATAATAAATGATCGATGAGGACGATAAAAATGAGGGCGATCCTGCATCATGGTGTCAAAATGCTTTAAAGGTTTACTAATAAGAATTTCTCCTTTAGAAACGGTATATACCTTAGTATACATGCCATCTGCCTGAAAACATATAATATCGTCTAACTCCATAAAGAAAATCCCATCGCTTATGGGTAATGCAATCTTATGAAAGCTATTATTTTTGAAAATATGAGAAAGCTCATTGAGACGATTATGAATTTGATTTCTTCCGATTGATTTTTCTGCCTTTTCTACAGCAAGTTGAACCTGCTTTGGTCGTAAGGGTTTTAACAAATAATCAATTGCTGAAAACTGAAATGCTTCTATAGCATACTCACTATAGGCTGTAGTAAATATAATCTCAAAAGTTAGATCATCCTTATCCAAAAAATCTAGCAATTGTAAACCTGAGTGTTCAGGCATCTCGATATCCAGAAATACAATCTGTGGTCTTTCTCTTTTGATGATTTCAACTCCCGACATTAGATCCTCTGCCTCGTAGACAGTTGTTACGGTTGGACAATATTCCTCTAGAGTTGTCCTAAGCAATTGTCTTGCTTTTTTCTCATCGTCTATAACTATAGCGTTAAATCCCATACTTTTATATTCTATAAATAAACTAAGCCTATCTATTGTTTTCAAAAACTTCCCGAAAAATTAATTGTTACAATATTTTAATTTTGACAAAGCAATTCTTTTACATTTGAAATATCCAGATAACGTTTTCCCCTTAGCCAACTGGTATGTCAAATAGATAGATTCCAATAATAATTATATTGGCATCTTATATTTATAAATTATTACATCCGCAAAAATATGAGAGGTTACAATGGTCAGTGTTGTCAAAAACTTATGATTTTTTTGTTCATAATCATTTTAGATAAATTTTAGTATCTTCGCATCCTGATTTTTAGACTTTTACCCCATGAGTTCAAATTATCTGGATCAATATTACAACCTCTTTAGTAATAATAAAAGACAACATCTTAATCCATTGACAAAGGATAAGAATTACTTGATGAGGTTTCATACTTTTCTACCGTATTCATATTCAAAAGAACAAAACTCCTTTAGTCTGGTATATTCGAATTCATCTCAGCCTATGAATTTGATAACACCTAATGGTTCTTCTAAACTTAAAAAAAATCAATTTACCATACTTAATCCAAAGACGGATTGGGAGTTTGTTGCCAGCCAAGAAGAAAGAATAGATATATTAAGTTTTATTCTATCTGAGGAAATCATGTCTAAATTCAGTTTTTGCACAAACTCATCAGAAACCAAATTATTAGACACACCTTTTGATACTGCTAAATACGATTCTTTTTTTATTGAAACTATGTACAAAGCTGATCATAGTGAATCAGGAAGGTTTTTAAAACAACTTTATGCAATAAGCAATACATCTACATACCAACTAATGAACCCAGATGAAATTGTATTTGAGCTTTTAGGTATTCTTTACAAAGAACAATCTCAATACAACACACGAATAGAAAATATTAGAGGAAAAAAACAATCTACAAAAAGAGAAATTTTTAAACGCATCCTAATTGCGTTCGAATACATCAATGATAATTTTGAAGGAAAAAAAATAAATATCGATGAATTAGCATTGACATCTGGACTATCAGAATATCATTTATATAGTTCTTTTAAGGCTATATATAAAAAAACACCTCATCAATACCTCAATCACTTACGGATGAAAAAAGCTAAGCAATATTTGGATTCTGGTAAAATGACTATTTCTGAAGTATCAGATAGACTACAATTTCCTGATCTAGCATCTTTTAGTAAGCTTTTTAAAAAAACTTATGGGGTTGCACCTTCTAAATTGATTTACTCATGATAGCGTCTTTGTCTCAGAAAAACTTAGGAAATAACAACCAAGTTCTTTTCCTATAGGATTCAAATTCCGGAAATTGAGATAAAAATTGATCTTTCTGCTTCATAATTTTCAGAAATACAAAAACAGTAAACACCATTATAATTATAAAAGGAAGCCAGTGTTTGGAAAACATTGCAAAAGAAGTATACATTACGATCTCTCCGAAATAATTAGGGTTTCTGGTTCTGCTAAACATCCCTTCTGTAATGAGTCCTTTTTTATATTTTAATGTATAATACTTCTGAATATCACTCACAAAGTGAAAAAACACCCCAGTACTATATAAAGATATTACGATTGCCAGATACCAAGAAGACACATGAACATATTGACTAATTATTATAAATGGTGCGACATAGTATCCGATCATTACCAGAAAAATAGAGGAAAAACCTTTCCATACTGATACTTCTATTTTAAAACCTTCATCCCTGAACCAATAGTACTTAAGAAACCACAAAATCGAATACGTCCCATGAAGCGAAAGATATATAGTAGCTTCAAGCGAAAAATTTTGATAAAAAAACATTAATCCCAGTATCAAAGGAATAATCAATAATTTATGAAGATTGATATATAACGCTTTGGTACTTTTCATGGGATTGATCATTAGTTTCTAAATTCCATTTACAAAGGAAAGAAATTCTTCTCTTCTTTCTTTAGAAATAGAAACTGACATATCATTTTCCATAATAATGTAAGAGCCATCTTTTTTTACAAATTGCTTAATATAATGTAGGTTAATCAAAAAAGAACGATGAGGCCTATAAAACAGTGGTTTATCTTGCATAATGCCTTCAAAATGTTTCAATGGTCTACTAATCATCATTTCACCTTCAGAGCGTGAATACACTCTGGTATACATTCCATCTGCTTTAAAACAAATAATATCATCTAATGATAAAAAATGTACCCCATCACTCATCGGTAGTGCTATTTTATTAAACGATTTTGTATTTAGCGCTTTAGAAAGTTCTTGTAACCTATCATGCAATTGTCCTTTCTTAACTTCTTTTTCAAATTTGGCAACAGCTTCTTGCACTTGCTTGGGTCGCATTGGTTTTAGCAAATAATCTATTGCAGAAAATTGAAATGCTTGTACAGCATACTCGCTATAAGCTGTAGTAAATACAATCTCGAAATCCAAGTCTTCCTTATTGACAAATTCTAATATTTGCAAGCCTGAATACTGTGGCATTTCAATATCCAAAAACACAATATCGGGTTTGTGTTTTTTAATCAATTCTACACCAGAAGGTAAATCCTCGGCATTATAAACATCTTCGATTTGTGGACAATATTCTCGTAATATGGTATTAAGTAATGTTCTGGCTTTCTTTTCATCATCAATAATTACAGCAGTAATTTTCATATCATAAATTTAGTTTTTAGTAAATGGTATCCTAAGGATCACCTTAGTTCCGTTTGGGGTATCATTTTCTTTAAGGTCAATTATTTCAACTCCTATTTGACTTTCCTGACCTTGATTAAGTAGTTCTAATCTATTTTTTCCGGCATCGGATGCAAATGAATTATGCTTTCTCAACCGTTTTCGATTAATCTCCTGAGATCGCTCTCTACCAATCCCGTTATCTTCTATCTCACAAATGATTATATTTTCTTGCGCAATACAACAAGAGAAAGAAATGTACAATCTGCGATTAGTTTTTTTGTGTAATAATCCATGTTTAATTGCATTTTCCACGTAGGGCTGTATCAATAATGAAGGAATTTTATAATGTTGCGGAAAAATCTCTTCATCTTTTATAGTGATATCGTATTCTAATGAATCTTCAAAACGATTTTTTTCCAGATCCAAATATAATGTCAACGCTCTAATTTCTTCTTCAATAGTAATTTGATTTTTTCTGCTATGATCTAAATAAATACGCATCAGGTCTGCAAACTTACCCAAGTAATCAGAAGCTAAATCTTTTTGATTGGTCAGAATATATTCTTGTATCGAATTAAGGGCGTTGAATAAAAAATGGGGATTCATCTGTGATCGTAATGCTACTAATTTAGAGCTAATCAATTCTAATTCTACTTCTCTATTTTGTTTAATCAATCTATTTTGCTGTCGTATTCGCTTGATCCTGAGCATAAAAAGAGAGGTGACAATCGCCACAAAACCAGATATAATTAGCATATAGAACCACCAGGTATCCCAATAAGGAGGTTTTACAACAAAACCCATCGTTGCCGGTTTTTCACTTTCTAACCCATCTTCATTTATCGCATTTACCTCAAAACAATAGTTCCCATATGGAATAGAAGAGTATCTCACTGTTGGGGTGCTTTTTGTTCTCCAATTTTTATCTAACCCTTTTAATCGGTACTTATATGTTTTCGTTATATCAGGATTGTTAAATGAATTAGAATTAAAATTAATCTGTACGTTATGATCGTAACTAAGTGTATATTTAGGAGATAGAACTGTATCCTTCTCGTTAATAGAAATATTAGAAATATAAATATCCGGAACTGAATTATTTTGGTAATTTTTGGTTTTATCCAGACTAATTAACCCCTTTCGGGTAGCGAGAAACAATTTGTTTCCTGAAATTTCTATATCAAAAATCTCATAAGTAGAAAGCCCATCATGTTTGTCAATGGTAATTATTTCAGGTATAGCATGCTTTCCTCTATTTCGTTTAACACATTGTAATCCCTTTTTAGTAGCTAGCCAAACATCATCTCCATCAGATTCAAGTACAGTTATTTTATTGGACATCAAACCAGAATTGATGTCATACTGCTCCACTATTTTATCATTTCTAAGACCTAAAAGTCCATATCTAAAAGAAGAAACCCATATAATACCATCATTAGTTTCTGCAATATCTGTGGTAAAAATAGTATTGTTCTCATATCTAATAGGTTTGCCTTTAAAATCCTTATTGTACATATAAAGATCATCCACATACCCTACATATGCAGTTTTATTCTTTTTACTATAATGATTAGTATAAGAACGTTTTTTTCTAAGCAAACGAAAAGAAGAATCTTTCTTTTTAATACTACGAAAATTTAATTCCTTCTTAAAATATGCATTTTCAAAAAAATTCTTAATAACACCGGACTCATTTGTTGAAGAATATAAAAGTTTATTATCAGGTAATAAACTATAATCCTTCCAATTAGCAGAAACAAGCTCATTATTGTTATTATTGTTCCAAATATTTATTGCTGCTCCTATCGTTATTACAGAATTATACTTCTTTTCGTATCGTATTTTCTCTATTACAGAATTATATGCTGAAGGATTACTCTTTAAGGAATAAAAATCATTGGTATTCTGATTATATACTCCAACCGCTTGATTTGATGCCCCAAAGTAAATATTTCCTGAAGCTCCCTCAGTTAAAACTAAAATATTATCTTCTTCCAATCCTTGAATTTGAATATCATATTTTACAATATCCAAATCCGGAACAATATAGACTCCATTTTTATATGTCGAAAACCAATAGTCTCCTTTTTTATCTTGCGCTACCCGTGTTACAAACTTATCCGGAAAATATTTTTTAACATTGGTCATCTTTCCGTCTTTAAGCATAAAACGAACGGCTCCTTTTTCTGTACTTAACCAAAAGAAACCATTATCGTCTTGAAAAACGTGTACGGTACGAGAATTCATAACAGAACTGGGTAAGTCATTAATCTGAATTATTTCTTTTAACTCATTATCCCAATATGATAAGTAAGTTTTATATCCATGATTAAGTTTTAAAAAAATGCTACTTGGTGTATCAAATATTTCTACAACTATACCTAAAGGTGTATCTATTTTAGTAAGTTGTGAGTCATGAAGAGTCAATAATTTTTTATTTTCATATTCTCCTTCCAAGTACCATAGTTTATTATTAATTAGTTTAAGACCTTGTGTTTTTGAACTAATTGTATCTTTAGATGTAGTCTTTAATACCTCAATGTTTTTTGTTTTAAGATTAATTTTCATCAAACCCTCATCAGAAGTTGTGTAAAAATGATTTTGATAAATCCGAAAATCATGTTTTGTTGATCCGGTAACATATTTACTAATATCAGTAAAGGTTTTTAGAGAATCATTTTCTACATAAAATATTTGTCCTCCTAGGTTGTTACACCATATTCTTCCTTGGTCATCTTCTAGTAAACTAAAAACAGATAACCCTCTTTTTTCAGGATTAGTATAGTTCTTAAACTCCTGCCCATCATATCTATACAATCCATTATTGGCAGCAAACCACATAAAACCTTTGCCATCCATGATCATATCATAAAATTCATGATCTGGCAACCCATCTTTTTCTGTCACATGATAATATAACGGATGTTGTGCATTACTTAACGTAATGAATAAAAAGAAGAATATGTAGGTTAAAAACTGTTTCAATTTCTAGGGTTATTGGTGTGCAAACCTACTTTTTTTAAAGACAATTCTGATATTACACTTTCTAAAAATACGTTTTTAACTGTTAAAGGGCATCAATTCTTCGCTGAACTAAATATTATGTATTTTTATACAAAAAGTTAAACGATGACAACCACCCGACCCAACGGAAGTTTATACACCCATATTGAGAATAAAATTGCAACTATAGAATTTGGTCATCCAGCCAGTAATTCTTTTCCTTCAGAACTATTAGATCGATTGATCAAAGCCTTTGATCAATTATCAAATAATGATGATGCCAACATAATTATTCTAAAATCCGAAGGAAATCGTGCTTTCTGTGCTGGTGCTTCTTTTGACGAACTAATTTCTATCGCAAACATAGAAGAAGGCAAAGTGTTTTTTTCCGGGTTTGCCAATGTGATCAACGCCATGCGAAGGTGTAAAAAGCCTATCATAGGAAGAATCCAGGGTAAAACTGTTGGTGGTGGAGTTGGATTAGCTTCTGCTTGTGATTATTGTTTGGCTACAGAAGCAGCTTCAATTAAACTAAGTGAATTGAGTATTGGTATTGGACCCTTTGTAATTGAGCCCGCCGTATCCAGAAAAATTGGTTTAGCAGCTTTTGAATCTCTGGCTTGGGATGCATCGCAATGGAAAACTGCATATTGGGGAAAAGAAAAAGGATTATACTCCAGAGTTTTTGAAACTATCGAGGAACTAGATAAAGAAGTTCAGCTTTTTGCAGAAAAATTGTCCAACTATAACCCACAGGCTTTACAAGAGATGAAAAAAGTAAACTGGAAAGGAACTGGCCATTGGGATGAATTACTAATAGAACGGGCAGCAATCTCAGGAGAATTGGTGCTTTCTGAATTTACCAAAAAAGCATTAACTAAGTTTAAGAAATAAATTTGTTTACACATTATAAACATAGTATCTTTTTGAGGATAATTATATGCAAACCGTAAGCGTATTAGCTTCCCATATACTATTGGGGGTAAATTTCGAATATACTATGTCATTGTTCAGAAAAGATTCGCGTTATTATCCGGATATTCCGTTATTTCTAATCTTGATTCCTTTTATCAGTGCATTCAATTATTACTTAACTTATAACAATATAAAATTCAACGGCTTTTTGGTGCTCACCTACACTTTGGATACGCTACAGGGATATGCAGGTTGGTTAGGTGTACGCAAAACTATCTTGTACCTTGATAAAAGTATGCCTTATCATAAAGGGATTCTAAAGCGTATTGTTATTCAATTTCTTTTAACTACCCTGGTTGGGCTTTTTATTATAAGTGCATTAACCGAAATGGTAAGTCTTATTGCGAGAGGAAAAATGGTTCCTTCTAGTTTTTATACCCATGACCTTTTCATTATAAGCATTTGGTTCTTTGTGCTTAATGCCATTTATATTATGATCTATTATTACAAAAAATGGCAACAAGTTGAAATAGAGATTGCATTAGAAAAACAAGCTAAAATTGAAGGTTTCTTAATACGTGTAGGTAAAAAGAATCTAAAATTCTCTTATGACGAACTTATTGGTTTTTATGTAGATTCTGATTATGTCATAGCTTGCCATACCAAAGGTAATATATATTATCTTGATACTTCACTGGATAAAATAGAGGAAAAACTCCCTACAGATCTTTATTTTAGACTTAATCGTAAATATCTCCTTCATCGAAATTTAATGAGTGGATTTAAACGGATTGAAAACGGAAAGCTTTTGGTGTCTTTAAGCTTATCGAATGCATCACTTCCAAACGAAATTCCTGTAAGCCGTGCAAAAGCACCTTTATTTAAAAGTTGGTTTTGGCCAAACCAATAACGTTTGGCACCTAAAACTGCTACCATTCAACGGAAAACTAATATAACGGCATACTTCGCCACGATTACTTATTATAATTTTATCTGAGGTTTAAAAAATCTAAGTATGAAATTTAAATTTGTTATTATCGGTTTGCTTTGTAGTACACTTCACACGGGATATACTCAAGGTGATTCTGGAGTAAACTATCGTGATTTTCCTTTGATTATAACGCTTCAATTTCACTCTTTCTCAATGCCTTTTAAGAATATAAAATCCAATTTTTCTAATATTGGAATTGGTATAGGAACAGAAGTTAGTTATAACAGAAAATCAAGAGGAGTACAGCAGTTTCACCTTATATGGTATAGAAATGCAACTATGGGCAATGGGCTTTTGGCGTATTCGCAGGCAACCTGGCGCCCTTCATTAGGTTCAAACGTTTATACAGAACTCAAACTTGGAGCAGGATATCTTTTATCAAAAAGACCTACAGAATCATTTAAACAAAAAAACGGAGAATGGGTGTCCGTGGGTAAAAAAGGTAAAGGGATGTTCACTATCCCTTTAGGACTTTCGGTTGGGTACGAAAATGAACTAGAACAAACACATGTTTCTCCTTTTGCGAGCTATCAATTTTTGGTGCTGACAGATTATAATAAAAGCATTCCTGTTGTTCCTCAGACCTTAATTCAACTTGGTAATAGAATTCATTTTAAAGATTAATAATTTTTTAAACACATGTTATGAAATGGCACTGTAATCATATCATTTTTTCTGTTTTATATCTTTTAACAATTTCAGTTTTTGCTCAACAACAATCTGAAAATTGTAAAGATCCAATAGAGTTTAATATCAACTATTCAAAAAAAGACGCCATTCAGAATGCTTTGGATATAATCATAGAAGAAGGTGTTCCAGGTGTAAGCTTGGCAGTTTTTTCTGATGAAGGGTGGTTTATGGCCAACTCAGGTGTTGTAAATATTGAGAAAAAAACTCCTATGCAATCGTGCTATTTACAATATTTACAGAGTATTGCTAAAACCTATATGGCAGTGGCAGTACTACGACTATTTGAACAAGGAAAAATAAATCTGGATAATTCTATTGCAGAATATTTACCTTCTTCCATTAGTAAACGTCTTCCTCAATCAGATAAAATAAGCGTTCGCATGCTTTTAAATCATACATCCGGACTTGCAGAATATAATTTTAATCCTAATTATGTTACTAAGTTATTACAAGAACCTGATCATATTTTTAAGCCAGAAGACTATATCGAATACATATATGACAAACCCCTGGATTTCACCCAGGGAAGTAAATATTCTTACCGAAATACAAATTATGTATTGCTTGCTATTATAGTAAATGAAATTACCGGAGATCATAAGTCTTTCATTCAAGAATTTATCTTTAAACCCTTGGAGCTGAGACACACGTATTACCCTCTTATCATGGATGAATTAGGTGATGATCAATTGGTTTCAGCTTATTGGGATCGTCATAGCCAAGGTATTATAGAGAATGCTTCAAAAATCCAACAAAGTAATGTAGCTCATATGGTTGGAGATGATGGTATCGTTACTACACCTATCGAAGCTATTTTATTTTTGAAAGGACTAATGGAAGGAAAATTGATCAAAGAATCTACTTTGCAAGAAATGCTACAATGGGTAAAAAGAAAAGATGGCTCATTGGCTTATGGATTAGGTATAGGTTATAGTAATATAGGTGGAAATATATCTTATGGTCATACAGGTGGAGGCATAGGAGCAGGTTCAGAATTACGTTATTTTCCAGACAAAAACATATATATGTTTGTAGGTATTAATTTAGGTACTGTAACCGAGAGTCCTTTGCATAAAGGCATCGCTCCTGCCAGAGATAAACTTTTTAAAACACTATTAGAATAAGAACTCTAAAAAGGGATTAAAATAGTAAGGATAAAGGATAATAGTAGTTTCCTGATATTCCTGAAGGAATAAAATGTAATCTTCCGTAACTTTGCAAAAAAAGTTAGTCATTCAACAATGAGCAAAATTAGAATCACCAAACAATTTTCTTTTGAAACCGGACACGCATTATATGGCTACGACGGGAAATGTAGAAATGTTCATGGTCATAGTTACAAACTAAGTGTGACTGTAATTGGATCTCCCATTACAGATACTTCTCATGTAAAATTAGGTATGGTCATTGACTTTGGTGACCTGAAAAAAATTGTCAAAGAAGATATAGAAGATGTATTTGATCACGCTACAGTTTTTAATAAAAATACGCCTCACGTAGAATTGGCAAAGGAACTTAGTGATAGGGGTCATAATGTAATATTAGTAGATTATCAACCTACTAGCGAGAATATGGTTATCGATTTTGCGAAAAAGATTAAAGCCAGATTACCTAAAAACATTGAGCTTCATTCTTTGAAATTAAAGGAAACAGAAACTTCTTATGCAGAGTGGTTCGCTTCGGATAATCTCTAATCATGGTTTTCCTATATTTACATTTCAAAATTAAATTATGAATCTTCCTGAAGGGAAAAAAATATACTTTGCTAGCGATAATCACCTAGGAGCGCCAACTTCAGAAAAGAGTTTTCCCAGAGAACAAAAATTTGTACGATGGCTAGATGAGGTTAAGAAAGATGCTGCAGCAATTTTTTTATTAGGCGACCTTTTTGATTTTTGGTTTGAATACAAAACCGTAGTTCCTAAAGGCTTTACCAGAACCTTAGGCAAACTGGCAGAAATTACGGATTCAGGAATTCCTGTATATTATTTTGTGGGTAATCACGATCTGTGGATGAATGGTTATTTTGAGGAAGAATTAAATATTCCTGTATATCACGAACCTCAGGAATTCACTTTTAATGATACCTCCTTTTTTATTGGTCACGGAGATGGATTAGGCCCTGGAGACAAGGGATATAAACGAATGAAAAAGGTATTTACTAATCCGATAGCCAAATGGTTCTTTAGATGGTTACACCCTGATTGGGGAGTAAAACTGGCGCAATATCTTTCTGTAAAAAACAAGTTGATATCTGGTGATGATGATGTTACTTTTCTTGGTGAAGAAAATGAATGGCTGGTGCAATATTGTAAAAGAAAATTAGAGGGCAAGCATCGAGATCATTTTGTTTTTGGTCACAGACACCTTCCTATGGAAATTGAATTAAACACAACATCCCGGTATACTAATCTAGGCGATTGGATTATTCATTATACATATGCAGTTTTTGATGGTAAAGACATGAAATTAACTAAGTTCGAGAATTAACTCTTTCTTTTCTTAATTACCTCTTCAATAATATATATCCCTACTACCTCGGGAGCTTTGAGATCAGACGGATGCTCAAAAAAGATAACCGTGTTATTAAATACTGCTTCAATAAGGTAGTGGCTTCCGTTAAAATAGGAACTTTTTACTCGTGCTTTTAGTTCAGAATTATGGTCTACTATTATTTCATTTGGGTACACAAGAATAGTTTCTCCTTTTTCGATATCAGAAATAGCAGAAAGTTGGATTTCATTCACTTCTCCAAAAAGGGAGGCAATATAATAATCGGTTGGATTTTGGTATAATGCTACGGTATTTTCCTGAGTTAAAATCTCCCCCTTTCTAATCACTATGGTTTCATCTGCAAAAGAAAGAATATCAGTCTTATCGTGTGTTGCCGTAATACTTGTGATTTTATTGCGTTTTAGATATCTAAAAAGATTTCTTCTCAAAGAACTTCTTCTAAAGTTATCAATATTATGAAAAGGTTCATCTAACAAAAGTAGTTCCGGTCTTTTTGCTAATGCTTTAGCTAATGCCACTCGTTGTTTCTGACCACCACTAAGGTTTTCGACCTTAGTGTCAGCAAAATCCATCATTTCTACGATTTCCAGTAACTCATTGACTCGGCCTTGCTTAAGTTCAGGCTCAAAATTAGATAAATACTGTCCTATATTTTCTGATACACTGCGATAAGGCTGAAGCTCAAATCCCTGAGAGAGATATTTCATATTTTCTTCTCCCGGAACTAAATTGTATAATGGGCCTAATAGTTTTTTGTCATTCCAAAATAGCTCTCCTTCATTAACCTGTAACAATCCATAAATGATTTTCAGTAATGTACTTTTACCACACCCACTTGCTCCAATTAAAGCAATATGTTGTCCTTTTTCAATAGTAAAACTGACATTTTTTAGAACCGGAAGTTCATCATAAGCGAAGGATATCTTGTCTACTTTTAGCATATACCCAAATATATTGAACTTTAACAAAAAAATCCGTCTCTTTTCAGAAAACGGATTCTTTATTTTTTCTAGATAAAGTATTCTTATCCTTTTACCTCATCAGTTACTTTTTCCGGCAATACTTCGTATCCCATATTATACAGTGTAAAACTGAAGATATCTGCATATTGCTCAATAGTTTTGGCTACCGGAGTACCCGCACCATGACCTGCATTGGTCTCAATTCTAATCAGTGTGGGGTTATCTCCAGTCTGTTTATCCTGTAACTCTGCTGCAAATTTAAATGAATGTGCAGGCACTACTCGATCATCATGATCCCCTGTTGTTACCAATGTAGCAGGATATTGTGTTCCTGCTTTTACATTATGTACTGGAGAATATCCTTTCATATACTCAAACATTACTGCACTATCTTCTGATGTGCCATAATCATATGCCCATCCCGCACCTGCAGTAAAAGTATGATAACGTAACATATCTAACACCCCAACTGCAGGTAATGCCACCTTCATCAAGTCTGGTCTTTGGGTCATTGTAGCACCAACCAGTAAACCTCCATTAGATCCTCCACGGATTGCTAAATAATCACTCGAGGTATATTTGTTTTCGATTAGGTATTCCGCTGCAGCGATAAAATCATCAAATACATTTTGTTTTTGCATTTTGGTACCTGCAACATGCCATTTCTTACCATACTCTCCTCCTCCTCTTAGGTTAGGTACTGCATAAATACCTCCTTGTTCCATCCATACCGCATTAGCAATACTAAATGAAGGTGTCAAACTAACATTAAACCCTCCGTAACCATATAAGATTGTAGGATTCTTACCATTTAATTCTACTCCTTTTTTATGAGTTATAATCATAGGTACTTTTGTACCATCTTTAGAATTATAAAATACTTGTTTACTTTCATAATCCTCGGGGTTGAAATCAATTTTAGGCTTACGGTAAAGTTCTGAAGTTCCTTCAGCAATATTGTATTTGTAAATACTGCCAGGTGTTTTATAGTTCGTAAACGAATAGTACAATTCTTTTTCTTCCTTCTTAGCTCCAAATCCATTTGCACTACCAACTCCAGGCAATTGTACTTCACGGATTAGTTTACCCTCATAATCATATTGTAATACTTTGGAAACAGCATCTACCATATATTCTGCAAAGAAATACCCTCCACCTGTTCCCGGGCTCAATACATGTTCAGTCTCAGGAATAAAGTCTACCCAGTTATCTGGAGTTGGGTTAGCAGCATCTACAGTAACAATTTTTTGATTTGGTGCATTCAGATTAGTAACAATATATAGTTTAGAACCTACATTTTCTATAATATAACTATCACTATCTGTATGATCAAGAATGGTAACCAATTTACTATTAGGGTTCGTAAGATCTTTAATAAATAACTTATTCCCTGATGTTGAAATTCTTGGAGAAATAATTAGATATCGATCATCTTCAGTTACTTGTCCATAAATATATCTGTGCTTTTCTTCTGGGGTTCCTCCAAAAATTAATGCATCAGCCTTTTGTGGGGTTCCTAACTTATGGTAATATACTTTGTGTTGATCTGTTTTAGCTGAAAGCTCACTACCTTCAGGTTTGTCATAACTAGAATAGTAGAATCCTTCATTTCCTTTCCAGGACATCCCAGAGAATTTGACGTCTATCAAAGTATCTTCAACAATCTCCTTGGTTTCTGCGTTCTTCACTATTATTTTTCTCCAGTCACTTCCTCCTTCAGAAATAGCATAAGCAACTAGTTTTCCATTTTTAGAAAAACTCACTCCTCCTAAGGAAGTTGTACCATCTTCGCTAAATGTATTTGGATCCAGAAAAACTTCAGGTTCATCTCCATCTTTCTTAAATCTATAGATTACATATTGATTTTGCAAACCATCATTTTTATAGAAATAAGTGTAATCGCCTTCTTTAAAAGGAGAACCTACTTTTTCATAATTCCAGAGATCTGATAATCTTTTTTTCATCTGATCTCTAAATGGAATCTTCTCCAGATAACCAAAAGTAACTTTGTTCTGGCTTTTTACCCAGTCCTCAGTTTCCTTACTTCGGTCATCTTCTAACCAACGATAAGGGTCTTTTACTTCAGTATCAAAATAAGTATCTACAGTATCTACTTTCTTAGTCTCAGGATAATTCAAGTCAATATTCGTTTTTGCAATTTCTTCTTTAACTTCTTTTTTACAGGCAATCATAGTTGCCAGTATAAAAATAGAGAAAAGTGTTTTTTTCATGATGAGCTTCTTTAATTTAACTCCCAAATCTATTAAAAGAACCTTTGACAAATGCTAAATAAAATATAAAAAAGACTGCTCTGTAAATGAATCCACGAAGAAAACCGTATTTCCTTCAGCAATGCTTTGGGGTTTAGCAACACTTTGGTCCAATCAACAAGAGCAGTCAGAATTTTCTGTAAGAAACGAAAAAAATCTCTTTTAGAAAAGTGTTTTGTACTTATCCCAATTCTTATAAATAAGAAAAGTATTTACTACAAAGACGAATACCGCAGGCCCAATATTTGCTGGGTCCAACGTTCCGTGAAACAAAACAATATTTACAGAAATTGGTGCTAGCACAACTAATGCAAAGGGAACAGCTTTACCAGTCAACAGTAAAAAACCGACAATCACCTCAATAATTCCTACAGTTTTTAGCACATAACTTCCTGCTAGTGCTCCAAAAAATACTCCTGCATCAGGATTTGTAAACTCGAAATCAGGTAAAAACCCAAAAAACTTATTACTTCCAAAAACGATCAACATCACTCCTAATACTATTCTTAATACTAAAATTAACTTATTCATTATTTTATTTTTTTGTGATTAAATTATAGTAATTAGAGGATGATATGTTAAGAACCTTACAAGAGTCTGTACTACATCCTTTTTATAAAAAAAGAAAAACCCCTGCTATTACTAGGATAACAAGGGTTCATACAATTTTGGTTGGTTATTTAGCCAATTAACTTATTCTCTGTTAAATATTCTGCAATCTGCACTGCATTGGTAGCAGCTCCTTTACGCAGGTTATCAGAAACAATCCACATATTCAGTGCATTTTCTCTAGAATGGTCTCTACGAATTCTACCTACAAATACATCATTTTTACCTTCTGCATAAATCGGCATAGGATATGTATTAGTATCTGGATTATCCTGTACCGTTACTCCCGATGTTTCATTTAAAATCTTGCGTACATCACTTTCCACAAAATCGTTTTCAAATTCCAGGTTTACACTTTCACTATGTCCTCCAACAACCGGAATTCTAATAGCAGTTGCAGTCACCGCAATGGTACGATCATCAAGTATTTTTTGGGTTTCGTTAACCAATTTCATCTCTTCTTTGGTATACCCATTTTCCTGGAAAACATCACAGTGCGGAATTGCATTTCTATGAATTGGGTATGGATATGCCATTTCTCCTTTTTCACCTGCATATTCATTCTCCAATTGTTGTACAGCTTTTACACCTGTACCTGTGATGGATTGATAGGTAGAGATTACTGTACGCTTAATTCCATATTTCTTGTGTAATGGTCCTAATGCCATTACTAATTGTATTGTAGAACAATTAGGGTTAGCAATGATCTTATCATTTGCTGTTAAGTCTTTTGCATTAATTTCGGGTACTACCAATTTTTTAGTGGGATCCATTCTCCAGGCTGATGAGTTATCAATTACTGTAATCCCGGCTTCTGCAAATTTTGGAGCCCATTCCTGAGAGGTGCTTCCTCCAGCAGAAAACAAAGCCACATCTGGTTTCATTTCTACAGCGGTTGCTAGACCAACTACAGTAAATTCTTCACCTTTATATGATAATTTTTTACCTACAGATCTTTCTGATGCTACAGGGATTAATTCCGTTACCGGAAAATTACGTTCTTCTAATACTTTTAACATTACGGTTCCTACCAATCCGGTAGCACCTACCACGGCTACTTTCATTCTTTCTAATTAATGACTTTTATGATACAAAAATCTGTCTTTTTTTAAACTCCAGCAAATGTGAGGAATATTTATAAGAAAACAATTCTTTATTTAGAATTTATATATAATTGCACTTTTTGTTAAATATTTAACTTAAAGTAAAAAAAAGAACCGCCCAATCAAGGACGGTTTAATTAGAATATGTAGTATAGCGGTAGCTATAGATAAATTCTTCCTAATTAAGATTTACTGCTTTTTTAATAAATCTCTTATTTCTGCTAATAACTCTTCTTGAGTTGGCCCGGCTGGTGGAGCAGGTGCAGCTTCTTCTTTTTTCTGAGATTTTTCATAAGCTTTTAAAAGAATGTAAATAAACAAACCGACAATTATAAAATCAATCGTGGCCTGAATTAAATTTCCATAAGTAATAGCAGCAGCTCCAGCTTCCTTAGCAGCAGCTAATGTTTCATATGAATTTCCATCCAAGGCAATGAATTTTTGTGTAAAATCTGTTCCTCCGGTTATAACACCTACTATTGGCATAATAACATCGGCCACAGCTGAACCCACAATTTTATTAAATGCTCCGCCAATTACTACCGCAGTAGCAAGGCTAACAATATCACCTTTCATCAAGAAAGATTTAAAATCTTTAAAAAATCCCATATTTATTAGATTTAGATAGTTAGTATAGGTCTAATTTAACAAAATTTAGAGATTTTAATCAAAATGACCGGCATAGATATCTTAAGATTTTCGATAAAAATCAATTATCGTCGATTACTACCCTTTTTACCCTAGGAGAAATTGCCGTTAATAGCTCATAAGAAATAGTTCCCCCATGTTCAGCAATAGTAGCAGCATTGTCTTTATTATCAAAAATAATAACCTCATCTCCCTCTTTACAATCAATATTTGTTATATCAACCATAATCATATCCATACACACATTACCAATGATATATGCTTTTTTACCATTTATGATAACAAACCCTTTTTTATTACCATACTGCCTGCCAATTCCATCTGCATGTCCAATAGGGATTGTCGCAGTTTTAATATATCCCTGTGCTTTAAATGCACGATTATACCCTACAGTTTCACCAGGTTCGAGCTTATGAATTTGAGAAATCACAGACTTTAGAGAAGCTACAGGTTTTAATTGTTTATCAAACTTAGCTTCATTACCATATCCATACAATCCAATTCCGGTTCTTACCATATCAAAATGTGCTTCAGGGTAATTCAAAATTCCAGAGGTGTTAGATTGATGTAATATCAAAGAATACCCTAACCGACCTATCATCTCAGAAGCTGATTTCTTAAAAGAATTAATCTGTTGTAAAGTAAATTCTCTTTCATCATAATCTTCACTAGCCGCCAAATGCGAAAGCATTGCAACTACTTTGACAGCATCGGTTTCTTTTAACTTTTCTATGATATAATTCACATCATTTTCCCAAAAACCAATACGATTAAGACCTGTATTAAATTTTATATGAACAGGATAATCTTGCTGATTAAGTTCTTCTGCTTTAGCAATAAACTCTCTTAAAACTCTTATACTGTATATACTTGGTTCTAAATGATACTTTATTAATGATCTAAAATTGATAGGTTGCGGGTGTAATACCAAAATTGGTATTTTAATCCCAGCTTCGCGCAGAGTAATCCCTTCAGAAGCGTATGCTACTGCTAAATAATCTGTACCAATTTTTTCTAAATGTTTAGCAATAGTAACGGCATCACTTCCATAACCTGAAGCTTTTACCACAGAGAGTATTTTGACCTTTGGATCAACCTTACTTTTTAGATATTTAAAATTATGGGTGAGATGAGCCAGATTGATTTCGAGAACAGTTTCTTGTACACTACTCATTAGATTTCTTACCATTTTTAGATACTTCTTCGGCATCTTTGACGTCCATATCTCTTACTTTTTCTTTAAGCATAGCCTTATAATAAGCTGCCCGACTTAGCGGTTCATATTCGTCAGTTTCTCCTAATAATACTAAGTCGTCCTTTGCAGATTTCCTGTAACTAAACTGAGCCAAATTACCGGTTCGGGTGCACACTGCATGTACTTTGGTTACATATTCTGCGGTAGCCATCAATGCAGGCATCGGTCCAAATGGATTTCCTTTAAAATCCATATCTAGTCCGGCTACTATAACCCGGAGTCCTTTATTTGCCAAATCATTACAAACAGCTACAATTTCATCATCAAAAAACTGAGCTTCATCGATACCCACCACATCACAGGTATCAGCTAAAATTCTAATATTAGCAGCAGCTGGTACCGGTGTAGAACGGATTTCGTTGGCATCATGAGAAACTACCATTTCATCATCATAGCGCACATCTACAGCAGGTTTAAAAATTTCAACTTTCTGTTTAGCAAATTGTGCTCTTTTTAACCTACGGATCAATTCCTCGGTTTTACCCGAAAACATAGAACCGCAGATTACTTCTATCCATCCAAATTGCTCTTTATGATTTACTGTATTTTCGAGAAACATTTTGTATTTTTCAGCATCGATTAAAAGAAATCCCTTCTCCTTGCCCTAAAGATGAGGTAAATTTATTAAAAATCAAAAGTAGTATTACAAACCAATAATAAAGTTATGAAGAAGAAATTGGAAGCGGAACTTATTAGTATTGCTCACAGAATATTACAGCTCAAAGACAAATCCACCCTACCTCAGCTACAAGAAGAGGCTAGAAAATTATATGAAAAATTAACAATCTTAAGCTTTGCTGAATCTCAATCTTTAGGTCCTCAGCCTACAATTGGCCAAATTACCGCTGCACTCGATGAAGAAGCTGAACCCATAGAAATCAAAAAAGAAGTAATCAAACCAATTTTAAGTCTGGAAGAACAACCCGACGAAATAGTTCAACCTGCAGAAACTATTATTGATTTAGAAGAAAAAGATATACATACCAAAGAAGAAGACATCCCAGAAATTATTATTGAAGAGATTAATGCCAAAGTTACCGAAGATCTTTTTGTACCAGCTGTTAAAGCAACCGAGGAGACGATATCGCTTTCAGAACCTGTATTCGAAAAGAATGATATGGAAAATGTGGGGCAAAGCATGCCTATTATTGACACCCTTAATGATCAAGACGAAAAACCAAAATCCCTTAATGATCAGCTAAAAAAAGGAATTAATATTGGTCTAAATGATCGTTTGGCCTTTATCAAACATCTTTTTGATGGTAGTGCTGCCGATTATAATAGGGTTCTCTCGCAGTTAAATACTTTAAACAGTAAAGGTGGTGCAAGGCAATTTATCCTAAACATGGTAAAACCCGACTATAACAATTGGAAAGGCAAAGAAGAATATGAACAACGCTTTATAGATATTGTTATGAATAAATTTGAGTTCTAAATAAAACCACAATGATATGAAAATTGCTTATTGGATTGCCACAGGATTACTTTCCTTAATGATGTTATTTTCGGCGAGTATGTACATTTTTAATCATGAAGAAATTCTTAAGACCTTTATCTCCTTTAATTACCCTGGTTACGTTATTTATCCATTGGCTATTCTAAAACTATCAGGAATAACTGTTATATTACTTAATAAATGGAAATCATTAAAAGAGTGGGCTTACGCAGGGTTTTTCTTTAATTTTGTGATGGCTTTTTTTGCTCATCAACAAGCTGGTGATGGAGAATGGGGTGGAGCTTTAATGGCATTAGTACTTTTGTTAGCTTCTTATTTTTTAGGAAAAAAAGTTCGTGCCTAGCACTATAATTTATAAAAACACCATATGAAGATTGTATATTGGATTACCACTGTAGCGTTATGCGCTATTATGTTGTATTCTGCACAAATGTATTTTTTAAATACTGAAAAAATAAAAGGCTTTTTTGAGTTTTTTAATTATCCAACTTACATCGTAATTCCATTGGCGATTGCTAAAGTATTAGGAGTAATCGCAATTATTACTAACAAAATAAAGTGGGTCAAAGAATGGGCCTATGCAGGCATCTTTTTTGATCTAGTGTTGGCTAGCTTAGCACATCATTATGCAGAACATGGTATTGGTTTATCTGTTTATGCCATTCTTATTCTTATTGTTTCTTATGCCACTGGCAAAAAAGTCCGACCTTAATGTCTAAACTATATCTTGTTCCTACTCCAATCGGTAATCTGGAGGATATGACCTTCAGAGCAATTAAAATACTCAAAGAAGTAGATTTAATCTTGGCTGAAGATACCCGAACCAGTGGAAAACTACTAAAACATTTTGAGATCACTACACATATGCAAAGCCATCATATGCACAATGAGCATAAAACCATAGATAGCATTATTAGAAAATTACAAAGTGGAGAAAAAATTGCTTTGATTAGTGATGCAGGAACACCAGCCATAAGTGATCCTGGTTTTTTATTAACCAGGGCTTGTGTTGAACAAGGAATTGATGTAGAATGTCTTCCCGGAGCGACTGCTTTTGTTCCTGCACTGGTGAACAGTGGGTTACCCAACGATAAATTTGTTTTCGAAGGTTTTCTACCAGTAAAGAAAGGACGACAAACCCGACTAAAACTACTAGCCGAAGAAACGCGAACTATGATATTCTATGAATCTCCACATAAATTGATCAAAACTTTAGGAAATTTTGTAGAATATTTTGGTGCAGATCGACCTGTTTCAGTTTCTCGAGAATTAAGTAAACTTCATGAAGAAACGATACGAGGAACAGCTGAAGAAGTTTTACAACATTTTGAAAATAAACCTCCCAAAGGCGAGATTGTAATTATTGTTGGAGGAAAGAAATAATTATGAAAACGCTACTTTCAGATATCAGAGACTGTGAAGTTTGTAAAGCACATTTACCATTGGGTCCAAGACCTGTAGTTTCTGCACATCCAGATGCTAAAATTGTCATCATCGGTCAGGCTCCCGGAACCAAAGTACATCAATCAGGTATCCCCTGGGATGATGCTAGCGGAAAACAATTAAGAAAGTGGTTAGCTATTTCTGACGAACTGTTTTATGATGAAACCAAAATAGCCATCGTACCAATGGGGTTTTGTTATCCCGGAAAAGGTAAAAGTGGTGACTTGCCGCCAAGAACAGAATGTGCTCCGCTATGGCATCAACCTCTATTTGATCAAATGCCAAAACTGGAATTGGTTATTCTAATTGGGCAATATGCCCAGAAGTACTATCTAAAAAAGGAAGCAAAAAGCAATCTTACTGAAACAGTAAAAGTTTTTCAGGAGTATTTACCTAAATACTTTCCTTTACCGCATCCATCTCCAAGAAACCGATTCTGGCTTACCAAAAACCCTTGGTTTGACAAGGACGTTATTCCTGTGTTACAGCAACTTATAAAAGAAAACATTACATAAAATAAACTTTTCCATATTCATATAATGACCATATCACAATTTATATCCAAACTTAAAGAAGAACCAAGACAAATCACTTTCAACGATACAATGAGTGTAATCGACAACCATTATAATTTCACCCCTTGTACCTTTAAAAATGCAGATGTCATTAATCAATCTGGAGAAAATTCCGGGTCTTGCAAACTATTTTATTTTGCTCATCTACAACAGCTATGCAAAGAAGAAACGCTATCGTGTTTTGGACAATATTATACCGATGTATTGAACACTCCAGAAGGCAATGATCACCAAAACATTCGCAATTTTATGAAAACAGGATGGGATAAAATTTCTTTTGACCAGATTCCCCTGACAAAAAAAATCTAAAAAAATCATTGGATATACCTGTTGCTATACTATTTTGATCAACAAATAGTTATGTAATATTATATGAAACACCAACCACTATTTACAATTATAGGCATTAGTCTGCTCGTATTTTTACTATGGCAACTACCCTATTTTGGGATGGTTCAGTACCCCTTGTTATTACTAGGAACTTGGTTTCATGAAATGGGTCATGGATTAACAGCATTACTTCTTGGAGGAAAATTTTACTATCTGGAGATTTATGATAATGGCGGTGGAGTTGCCTATTCTAATGTTGCTACCAGTTACCTGGAATATCCATACGCCAGAGCAATTACTTCTGCTGGAGGATTACTTGGGCCAGCCATATCAGGGGCAATATTAATTGCTGCTGCCAGAAACAAAGTAACTTCGAAAATTGTGTTATGGCTTCTAATAGCCATTATGGTTTTGTCATTGTGCCTATGGATTCATGAATTACTGGCTTTGGTTATTCTTAGTGTATTCGCTGCAATTCTTTTCTTTATTGCTATTCTTAGAGTTCGAAACCTGGAGGCTTTTACATTACTCTTCTTAGGAACACAATGTGTGTTGAGTACTTATCTACAAACGGGGTATTTATTTACCAAACAGTTTGAACGAGATGGTAGAATACAATACTCAGACACACAAATGATTGCAGCACATCTATCCGGAACTTATTGGATGTGGGCAATTCTGATTCTTTTGATCACAGTTTATCTATTGTATAAAAGTTATCGGTATTATTTAAAAAAATAGCACTTTAAATCATACAAATCAAAGTGTTATTCTATTGTAAAATTATTTTGTTGCAAAAGCTATAATAATTAGTTTTAAGATTTGCCTACTCTTTTTATAGGTTTTTCGACATACACCTTTTTAGCCTCAGTTCGACTTAAGCTAAAATTTTAAAAAAAGCGTCAATTCGAGTGGTTTTTCAGAATGAAATGGAGAAAAATTGTATCGAGAATAGCTTTTTTTAGATAGATCTACACCCCAAAATTCAGATAATTTCTTACGAAATAATCGCCCTTAAATACTGGAAATATTAATCCGTGGTAAATACGGGTTTTGCATCGGTAATCCCTGTTAATTCATATAAATTTAATCACGAAGAGGTTTTTTTAATTAACTTTAAAAAAGAATTATTAACCCATAAATACGCACACAAATGGAAGAAACAATCACACAACAAAATGACGTCGACAGCAGAGCTATTCTTGATGCTGATATCCAACGATGGAAAGATGAAGATGTTCTAAAATTAGCCAATCATTTTCACAAAAAACGATTTCATAAATCATATGGAGAACAATATAAGCGTGTTGAAGTATTCCAAATGGAAAAAAAGGACGTTACACGTTTTAATGCTGTCGCAAACAACATTAGCGAACTAAGAATTCATTTAGCACTAGAAAAAGAAAACATTAGTAAACACACTTTTTATCCTATCATAGGAGTTAAGCAGAATGGAAGTGATGAGGAAGAATATTTTCCATTAATTCCGGATCATATTGAAATTCAAGCTAAGAGTAAGATAGCAGTGCCAGACAAAAAAACAACTGGAGATATCGTTCCTTGGGAATTTAAAAAGATGATTGGTCAAAATTGGGATCAGATTGATAATAATTTAATAGACGATCTCTTTATTGCCAAGGAAGGAAACGATAGATTCAGAGTGCATTTTTATTATATAGGTAAGGAAATGATTAATGTTATAAAAAAATTAGGTCAGATAAATAACATTAAACTATATCCTGGAGTAGATATGAATAAATTTCAGTACAAAGAAATGATTTCTTTTGCACCTACCATTGGTTTTGAAATGCCACCAAATGCCAAAAGAGCTCAGCAGCAAGATATAATGGGTATTAAGGGAATGTTGGAATCAGTACCAGAAATAAATGAACTATTTATAGAATACTTGAGACCTTGTCCACCAACTTGCGTTCCTTAATAGAATGATAATATCTGAAAACTAATTAATGAGTAAAGAACTTTTTGAAAATTTAACTTTAGCAGCTTCCCTTTTTTTGTTAGCTCCGTTACTTATATCAATTTTTAGATTTAGGTACTTCAATTTTTCACAAAAAGGACTGTTGTTTTTGATTGTGGTTACTGTAATCGTTGAAATAATATCATGGATACTTTGGTATAAAATGATTAACAATATGCCTCTATATCATTTTTTTACGGCTATTCAGTTTTTATTAATTGTACATATATATAGAACAGTTTTATCCAAAATATTTTCAAAGTTGTTCTTTATTATCATAAGTATTGGTTTTATAGTATTTGCTATAATTAACACCTTGTTTTTTCAGAATCTAAATACGTTTAATTCTAATGTAACAACCCTTATGGGATTCCTGGTCATCTTTTTTTCTTTAAGTTACTTTTATGCTTTACTAAAAGAAGTAAAATATAGTGTCCTGGAAAAGAATCCCATGTTTTGGATCAATTCAGGGTTTTTAATCTATTTTTCCAGTAACTTAATCCTGTTTTATATGAATAACACTTTATTCAAGGGAACTGCAGAAGCAAGTTTAACACTATGGGGCCTTCATGCTATAGTAAACATAGTACTAACGTTATTTTATACCATCGCTTTATGGGTGAATCCGAAGAAGCTATAGCATTTTTAGTGCAACTGTATAATTTTTTCCTAACAACAGGAAAAAAATATTAATTTAATATCATATAATCAACTTATTATCAACTCTAAAAACCTGTTAGGTTTACCATATAGAATAGTTTTATCTGAGACCAAATTATTTTTGAAAAAAATTAGAATAATAAGGTAACAATTCTAGTTTTTAAGACACTTAACTATAGAATTATATATTAATTTAAAACCTTATTTTATGAAAACAAATCATTTATTTTTCCTAGTTACACTAGTATTATTGGCTTCTTGTCATCAGGAAGAACCAGTAGCTGATATTCAGCAACAAGATGTAATCGAGAATTGGAAAAAAGCATCTCCTGAAGAAACATTTAAAAAAGCCGAAAATGGGTTTAGCATTTCTAAACAAGCCATAAAACAAGCCTTAGAATTACCAGAGGTGACTACGATTCGTTTTGTGCTGGAAGTGGATAATGATGTCTTGCAAATACGAGTTGTTGGAGCAGATCAATATGGAAACACTTCTAAAGGTATGTTGGCAAAACCAATTTCATTAGAAAAAACAATCAATAAACTTTTTAGTGAAAAAGAAAAGCATTTTGATACCACACCATTTTCTAAGGCTGTGTCATCACATATCATGCAACCTGAAGATGCTGCAGTTTTTATATCCAGATGGCAAGATCAATGGCGAGATAAATCACTAGAAGAAACGATTGCATATCATGGAATGCGAATCGAACATTTTAGTATGCCAGCAGCAGTAGGAGAACAGATATTACAGAGCGGTTCAAAAAATGTTAATTTGGTATGGGGAGTAAATCCACAAGGTAAATTTACCACCGTATTTTTACCAGAATTGGATGAGGAAGGTAAATTATTAAAACCAGGTTCATTTATTTATGAATATTTAACTCCTTGCCCTCCTACTTGTCCTACAAAGCCGCCAACAAGATCCTAAAATTGTTCAATCATTTAGAATAATATGGATGACAGAAGAATTATTTATAAATCTAATTTTTATACCTTACTGAAAGAAGCACGATACAATACCCTGGAGATGAATCCTATGCTTTATATCAATTCAGGGTTTTTGATTTATTTTTTCAGTAACTTGATATTGTTTTTTATTAATAATACTATGTTTAAAGGTTCTACAGAAGCGAGTTACTTGTTTTGGGGGCTTCATGCTATAGTAAACATAGTACTAACATTATTTTATACCATTGCTTTATGGGTGAAACCGAAGAAGCTATAACATTAAGAATTATAATCATTGGTATGGTAGTTATTTTTCTACTATCATTATCAGTGATTATATTCTTTATCGTATATCAACGAAGGTTACTGGCTCAACAGAAGAAGCATCAAAAAATAGAAACGGATTATCAAAAGGAGTTATTAAAAACATCCATCCTTAGTCAGGAAGAAGAACGTACAAGAATTGCTAAAGAATTACATGATGATGTTGGAGCAATGCTTACTACAACCAAATTGTATTTTGGACAAATCACCTCAAATCTGTCACCAGAAGAACTAGAAAGTATTACCAAAAAAGCTGGTGGGTTTTTAAATGATATGATCAATAGTGTGCGTACTATTTCACAGGATCTTAGACCTGTTATTTTAGAAAAATTAGGATTAATGGAAGCAATCCAAAGCCTGGTACAAACCATAAATGATTCCGGGAAAATTAAAATTTCTTTTAATGATCATACAGTACATACCATTTCTAAATCCAAAGAACTGAACTTGTACCGAATCATCCAGGAGTTAATTACCAATACACTCAAACATGCCGAAGCCTCAACTGTAAAAATCGAATTAAAAAATGAAGGTGACTCATTAATTGTAATTTATGAAGATGATGGAAAAGGTTTAGATCAAAAAAACCTCTCACATAAAAAAGGATTAGGACTTAAGAATATAGAAAGTAGACTGTCCGTCTTATCAGGAACTATAAATTTCCAGGAAAAACAGCTGGGAATGAAAGTAAAAATTATATGCCCTTAAATAATACTATTTGCACACTCATGGAAACTATAAAACTTGGACTTATTGATGATCATAACCTTTTTCGTGAAGGAATAAAATCATTACTTAATAAAATGACTAATATCTCACTGGTATTAGAAGCTGTGAATGGCAAGGATCTTTTAACAAAACTGAATAATATAGTTCCAGATGTTATCCTTTTAGATCTAGAAATGGATGATATGAATGGAGTAGATACTACTGTTAAATTACAAAAACTCTATCCTGATCTAAAGATCATTATCCTAACCATGCATAAAGAAGAAAGGATGATATCATATTTAATGGAAGTAGGTGCAAATGGATATTTGTTAAAAGACACTAATCCACAAGAATTGGAAGAAGCAATTCTGTCTGTTTATGAGAAAGGGTTTTATTTCAATTCTTTTGTCTCTGAAGCCTTATTAAAAGGGTTGAAGCACAAAGCTAACAAACCTCCGGTTATTGGAAAAGATTATCATCTCACCCCAAGAGAACTGGAAGTTTTAGATCTCATCACTCAGGAATTGACTACAGCAGAAATCGCTGAAAAGCTTTTTTTAAGTGTTCGTACTATCGAAGGGCATAGAAAAAATTTAATGATAAAATTGGGAGTAAGAAATATTGCAGGTTTAATGATTAAAGCCATACAAGAGAAGATTATTTCTATCTAAATTAAAAACCTGACTCGTTTAAGAAAACCTATCAGGTTTTTATTTCGTAATTCGTCTTCAAAACTCTAAACTTGTTATATGTGCTTTCCTTTTTCCCAGCCATGTTTGCCTAGATATTGTTCTCCTGATTCGATAGCTCCTTCTTCTACGGTGGTACCCATAGAATCGTTCCAGCGATTCAGGTATCCAAATAAAGAAATAACTCCAAGCATTTCTACGATTTCGCCTTCATCCCAGTATTTATATAGCTCTTCTTTTATACTTGCGTCTACGGCATTTGGAATTACAGAAGCTGCTAATGAAAAATCTAAGGCCGCACGTTCTGCATCACTAAAAGCCGGATGTGTCTTATATTCCCAGATATTATCTAGTTGTTCTTGCTCTGCTCCATAGCGCTCCGCTGCACGAATCGCGTGCGCCTGGCAATATCTACATCCCGTAGCATTACTACTCACCCAAGCGATCATACGTTTTAAAGCCGAAGTTACACGACCTTCATTAGCCATGACAGCTTTATTCAGATTAATAAATGCTTTAGATATGGCCGGTCTTCGTTGCATTGTCAAAACTGAGTTAGGACAAAAACCAAGTGTCTCGTTAAAGAATTCTGCTAATTCTTTGGTTTTCGGATCGTGATCCGCTGATAATGGAGTTACTAATGGCATATTGTGAGTGTATATTTTTAAAGTTAATTGAAACGCCAAAATACAAATTAAAATCTCAATCCCGAAGTATTAACAACAACAGTGCGAACAATTTTAAATTTCCATATCTTGCTATCAAAATCAATTAATTCTTAAAAGATAGTATGCGTTGGACGCTAAAACCTAAACCTGATATCGCTGTGGTAAATGATCTTGCCGAAGCATTAAATGTAAATCATACTATTGCTTCACTTTTGGTTCAGAGAGGCATTGAAACCTATGATCAGGCAAAGAAGTTTTTTCGTCCCTCTTTAGAAGATCTTCACGACCCCTTCTTAATGAAGGATATGGACAAAGCGGTTTCCAGGATCGAAAAAGCGATTACCAATGGAGAAAATATAATGGTGTATGGTGATTATGATGTGGATGGTACTACTTCTGTGGCACTAATGTCTTCGTATTTAAAAACTATTTCTCCGCAAATAGCAACCTATATCCCTGATCGTTATGCTGAAGGTTATGGTGTTTCTTATCAAGGAATTGACTACGCTCATGACAATGATATCAGCCTGATTATTGCATTAGATTGCGGAATTAAAGCTATTGAAAAAGTAGCTTATGCTAAAGAAAAAGGTATTGATTTTATCATTTGCGATCATCATAGACCTGGAGAACAAATACCGGATGCGGCAGCCGTTTTAGACCCTAAACAGGAAGATTGTGAATACCCCTACAAGGAATTGTGCGGGTGTGGAGTAGGGTTCAAGTTAATTCAGGGATTAGCCTCTCAAAGAGGTCAAACTATAGATGATTTATTAGTGTATTTAGACCTGGTGGCTACTGCAATCGGTGCTGATATTGTTCCGATTACAGGAGAAAATAGAGTATTAGCTTATCACGGGTTACTCGTTATTAATGCAAATCCCAGAATTGGTTTTAAAGCAATGCTATCTCAGGTTAAAAAAGAAACACTAACTATTACCGACTTGGTATTCATAATTGCCCCGAGAATCAATGCAGCAGGTAGAATGAAACATGGGTTACACGCGGTTAACCTTCTGACTGAACAGAATTTTGAAACTGCATTACAATTTGCTTCAGAAATAGAGCTATATAATAGTGACAGAAAAGACGCTGATAAAAGCATTACAGCAGAAGCCCTAGCACAAATATTAGATCATAAAGAAGAGGAACGATATACCACAGTTGTTTATCAAGAAGATTGGCATAAAGGTGTTATTGGCATTGTAGCTTCCCGTTTAACGGAAACCTATTATCGTCCTACCTTGGTTTTTACTAAAAGTGGAAAGAAACTTGCTGCTTCTGCCAGATCTGTTAAAGGTTTTGATGTATACAATGCATTAGAAGCTTGTTCTGATCATATAGAACAGTTCGGTGGACATAAATATGCTGCAGGGCTAACTCTGCTGGAGGAACAATACGATGCTTTTAAACAAAAATTTGAAAAAGTCGTGGCTTCCACCATTGATAAAACTTTATTAACGCCTGAGATTTTAATTGATTCGACTATAGAATTAGAGCAAATCACTCCTAAGTTCTATCGTATACTGAAACAGTTCGCTCCATTTGGCCCGGGAAATATGACACCTGTTTTTATGACAGAAGGACTTAAAGATACTGGATATGGAAAATGTGTTGGAGCGGATGAGAAACATCTGAAATGTCGAGTAGAAAAAAATGATGCTGCTATCAATGCTATTGGTTTTAATCTAGGATCCAAACATGAGCTAATAACCGAAGGTCAACGTTTTAAATTAGCATACTCCATTGATGAAAATGAATGGAATGGTAATATTTCTCTACAGTTAAAGCTAAAAGATATAAATTAACACTATTTTTATTTAGATTGATTATAAATAATAGTATTTTTGAATCAAAACAGATTCATCATGAATGCTATCGATAAAATTTATAGTAATCAAATGGGAATATCCTTCTTTTGGAAAAAAGAAGAAAAAATTTCTATGCCAAAAGTCCAATTAGTATTTAGAGATATTGGATTTCTTCTCACATTGAACGAATTAAAAGACTTTTCAGACTCCTGTACAATTACTAAAGAATCTCAATGCTGTGGTCAATGTACTACTCCTCAAAACTGCAGGTCATTATTACTCAGAACCCCATCAGACAAAATAGATATAGCTGTAAACCTGGATGAGCTTCAGCAAATTCATGAATTGATTAATGGAACGATCTTTAGAGTCGAATTAAAGAATTGGATTAAGAATGTGAGTTTAAATTAAGAAGTTCTAATAAATGAATAAATAGATCCCGCTCTACAGCGGGATAAGTTCAACTTCCTATTTTGAAAACTCCACCAAAAGTGGGTTTTCAGAATAGAGTTTCACTTAATTAAGAAAATCCAAGATTTTATAACTTATTTCTTTGGCCTTGGTTTCCTGCACAAAATGTTTTTCATCCACAAAATGAATATCCTCTTCGTCTACTTTTAAAGCATTAGCCGCTTTAGTTTGCTGCGGAGGCCATTGTAGCATTGTGTCGTGTATCCCCCAGATCACTGCAACCGGAATATCTAGATTTTCAAACACTAAAGAGTAATCCGGAAAATAATTACACGTTCTGGTAAAGAAATAGTACATGCCATTAGTTTTTCCTTCTAATAGTGGAGTTTTATACCCTTCTACATCTAATTCATTCAATGTATTTTCTTTCATCCCCTCTTTAAAGAGGCTTTTAAGCAGTTTATTCGTAGTAACCCCATTACGATAGGACCACATTGCGGCTTTGGCAGCAGCTCCGGGACTCATTCTTACAGGAGGATAAAATCCTTCTTCATAAATAAGTGTATTTAATACAATAAGTTCTTCAATCTTATCGGGGGCTTGACGCATTAGTTCCCAGGTCCATATCCCACCAACATCATGCATTACATGCGACCAATATTCAACACCCAGATAATCCATAAGTGCGAGGAGACGCTTTGCGTGATTTTCTTCACTATATATCTTATAACCTTCAGGAGAATCACTAGAACCAAAGCCCAACATATCCGGAACTATTACTCTATAACCTCCTTTTACTAATGGATCAATCATTTTACGATATAACCACCCTGATGTAGGAATTCCATGAAGAAGTACAATAACAGGCCCCTCTCCTTTATCTATATACTTTATAATACCATCCTCTGAAGGAAACAAACGTTGCTCTTCTCTAAATTTCTCATAAGTAATCTGACCTTTACGAACCTTAACCTCCTGATATGGTTTACAGGAAAATAGTACCACCCCAACTAGAAGTACTAAGTAAATCTTTTTCATTTATGACTATGATTTGTGAGGGAGCAATTTACTTAAAATCATTTTTGTATGCTATTCTGTTTGAAATTTTTAAGAAATCTTATTTTTTAGATATCTATTTAAGATATTTTATTTATTACGAAGGATTTTCCATTAAAACTAAAGCTATTTCCATTTTTCTTACCCAGCAACATCTTCCCGATAGGAGAATTAGCAGCTATTGCGTAGTATAACTCATTATTCACTTTAACCTCTCCTATAGAAATACTGATAAAATAATTTGCTTGAGATGTATATACCAAACTTCCCAGGCGAACAAGTTTTGAAGAGGAAGAAATATCAATTTTAGATAAAATTCCTTGTAACTTTTGTACTTCTGCCAATTGTACACCTGCTTTTTCTCTTTCTAACTGAAGCATAGCACGACCCGTTTCGTGTTTATCACCGGCCGTACTTTTGGTTTCTGAGGTTAGAGATTCCTGAATCCCTGAAATGGTACTATGAATTCGTTGAAGTCTTTGGTCAACATAGTTTTGGGATTTAATGAATAGTTCTTGTTTGATTTGATCTGGATTCACAATAGTATTTACTTTTCTTCAAACGCTAATGTACCATAATTACGCATTTGGATGATGATCCAATCTTTTCTTTTTTGAGTATATTCTGATGGAGGAGAGGCCAAGAATTTCCTTGGGTTAGGAAGAATTGCAGCAATAGCTGCGGCTTCTTCTTTATTAAGGTCTGATCCTGATTTTCCAAACCAATACCAGGAAGCTGCCTCAGCACCATAGATCCCATTACCCATTTCGATACTATTAAGATAAATTTCTAGGATCCGTTCTTTACTCCAAAAGGTTTCTATCAAAAGCGTAAAATAGCTTTCTAATCCCTTACGAACCCAGCTGCGATGTGGCCATAAGAAAACATTCTTTGCGGTTTGCTGAGAGATTGTACTGGCACCTCGGAGTCGTTTTCCAGCCTTATGTTCTGCAATAGCTTTTTCGATTGCTTTTTTATCAAAACCCTCGTGTTCCATAAATCGCTGATCTTCGCTACAAATCACAGCTAATTGTAAGTTTTTTGAAATATTCTTCAGTGGAATCCATGTATGCTTTATAACATGTCCTCTATCTGATTGTAATTTACGAACACCCATTAAGGGTGTTGCTGGTACATCCACCCATCTATACATCAATACCCAGCACATACTAAGTATCAGGAATGCAAGAGTACTTTTAAAGATAAAACGAAAGAATTTCTTTATCATACAACCAATTCTTATTACAAAAGATCTGCTAATTCCGTGCCAACTAAACTACCTATGGCAACTCCCATTCCGCCAAGGCGTACACCGCAAAATGTATTATCGGATAATTGTGTGACAATGGATTTCTTTTGATCACCAACACCCATAATACCACTCCAGCGCTGTTCAATTTCGAAATTAGTATTAGGTAAAATTACGTCATGTAAAATCTCTTCTAACTTTTGTTGTATCAATTCTGTTTGAGCTAATTCAGTGGTTTCTTCAGTTTCAAAATCAAGATTTCTTCCTCCGCCGAACAAAATTCTATTATCTATATTTCTAAAATAGTAATAGCCTTTATCCAGGTGAAAGGTTCCTTTAATATGTAAATTTTGGATTGGTTGGGTAATTAGCACTTGTGCTCGTGCCGGTTTTACCTTTTGAATGCCTAATTGTGAAGCAAAACCATTAGTAGCAATCAACACTTTGTTAGTAGAGAACGTAAACTGATCCGTTTTTATTTCGACTGAAGTGTTAAGATCTTGGACAGCAAGTACTTTACAGTTATTCAGAATCTTGATTCGGGAGCTTTGAACTTTATGTAATAGAGCTTCCATCATAATTCCAGTATCGATCTGACCTTCGAATTGATTGAAAATATATTGAGGTTGAATATTCTTAAAACTAAAGATATTTGCTTTACTACTAAAAACATCATTCTTAAAAACCGGTTTTAACAACTGATTAATGTTTTCTATTTTTGAAAAGCATTGATTATAAAGATCTTGATCTTCCTTATTGAAAAGTTCATACCCCCCAAGTTCATGATATTTAATAGTCTGATCCCCTAACCGTTTACGCAGTAATTGAAGTCCATCGCATCGTTTTTGAACTAGTTGCAATACCTCTTCTTCAGAATGCGTATTCAAATCATCCAAAATTTCCGATAAACTTCCGAAGCAGGCAAAACCAGCATTCTTGGTACTTGCGCCGTTAGGTAGTATTCCTCTTTCGAGAATTAAAATTTTTGCTTTTGGAAATTTTTCACGTAAACGCAATGCACAAGAAAGTCCAACGATTCCACTGCCCACAATCGTGAAATCTATGTTGGATAACCAGGTTTTATATTCCCAATAGCTAAGATTCATGAAGTGTATTTTGATTTTTGTATCAAAAATACATCAAAAACAACCAAGTGCTTTGCATGACACTAACTAATCCAAAAAAAAGGAGCACCCTGATCCTTCAGCATACTCCTTTTGTCTAACTCAAGTAAGCATAGTATATAGGAATAACCTATTTTATATGCTAATACATCCTGTTCATTTAATGATTGAAAATATGATTGCTTATTATACCCTTTTTACAGTGAATACTTCTTTAGAAGAGTTATCTTTTACATCCCTGCTCACCAATCTTCCTGCCATTTTTCCTTCTTTAGGTTTGCCACAAAAATCAAACTTTTTATTATCGACAACTACTTCAATCTTAATTTCGCTACCACAACAAATCTTGGTAAATGCTGTCAATTTTTTGGCACTCATACCGGGAATCGAAACCTCAGAAAGCAATTTACCATCTTCTTCTGCTATGTAGAAGGTTACTTTTTTGAGATCTCCATTGTAAGTAAAACTTCCTTTCCACTCACCAACAGCTTCTTTTAGATCTAATGGTTTTTGCTTAGGACAATAATCGCTTTGCGCAAAGGAAGTGGCCGTTACCAGGGTTACTGCTATTAATAAGACTACAAGTTTTGGATAAGATTTCATATTATATTATTTTAAAGTTGTTTCAAAGTAAGTGCATCCTTCTATCGATATGGGCTATCAAAATGCTAATGAGACTTATAAGAAAGTTAAAAGAGTTAACGAGAAGTTAACCGATTTAAAATCTTAGCAACGAATAGTATATTGCAGCTATAAAATCTTACGTATGCCATTGAATAAGAGAACTATAACTGCCGTAGTTATTATTACTTTGTTGTCTTTGGTTGGTTTGATCTGCATCCAGGTATATTGGATAAATAAATCAATCAGAACCAATAGCCAGGTTTTTCAACAAAAAGTAGATATGGCGACCACGATTACGGGAGAGCTTTTCCGCAAGGATCCCTTTGCTGCAAGTGAAATTCATCAAGCAATCATTAATAATAAAGATGAAGAAAAAGTTAAGAGTATTATTTCTAAGTTTATTGACTCCTCATTTGCTAGATGCAACCTTCCCCTAAACTATACTTTTGGAATTTACAAACACGGTAGTAACCATAGTAATACCCTTGTAGCAGGAGACGCAACCGAACTTGTTATAAATAATTCTCATTGTTCCAATAGAAATGAAACGCGAACTTTTGGCTTTTCAAAACTTACGTGTAATGTAAGAGATCTTCAAGGAAATGATTATCAACTTGCTATTTTCCCATCGTTTAATGCATACGTTTTTGATCAGATAAAAGGTACACTGTTTACATCTATCGTATTCATATTATTTATACTGTCCGGATTTCTCTATACCATTATTACCATCAGAAGGCAAAAACGGTTGTCTGATATCAAAAATGATTTCATCAACAATCTGACTCATGAATTTAAAACTCCTATTTTTAGTATTGGTCTGGCCTCTGGTGCGCTAAGAAAAAGTATGAATACAGAAGAGCAGGGTAAAATGATGAGTTATGTTGATGTAATTGATAATGAAGGGAAACGCCTAAAAAATCAGGTAGATAAAATTCTGCAATTATCATTATTAAATGCTAATAAATTTGCTATTGATAAAAAGAGAGTAAACCTAAAAACAACGATTGACAAGGTTGTTGACAGTTTTGAAATGCTGCTAACACAACATAGCGGAAAAGTACAGTATCAGGCTCAGGATGAGGAAATATTTGTTAATGGGGATGAGATCCACTTGATGAATGTATTTTATAACCTCATAGATAATGCTATTAAATATACCCATAACCATCCACTGATTAAGATAACAGCGCAAAAGTGGCAGGAGTACGTTTCTATTTCTTTTGAAGATAATGGTATCGGCATCAAAAAGGAGCAGCAAAAAATGATTTTTGATAAGTTTCATAGAGTGACCCATGGAAATATACATAACGTAAAAGGGTTTGGGATCGGGTTGAGTTATGTAAAAGAAATTGTAGATGCGCATCAAGGAAACATTACTCTGGAGAGTAAATTAGGAAGAGGAAGCATTTTTACTGTTAATTTACCCATCGTATGAAAGCAACACCCAAAATATTACTAGCTGAAGACGATAAGAACTTAGGATATATCTTAAAGGAATATTTAACGATGCACGATTTTTGTGTTACGTTGGCTACCGATGGTAAAGAAGCATTAGAGCAATTTAACCAAGATGCCTTTGACCTCTGTATTTTGGATATTATGATGCCTGTTCTTGATGGTTTCTCGGTTGCACAAGAAATCAAAAAACGAAGACAAGAAATGCCATTGATCTTTCTTACTGCCAAGGCTTTAAAAATTGATAAGTTAAAAGGATTCAAAATAGGTGCCGATGATTATATCGTAAAACCTGTTGACGAAGAAGAACTTATTGCACGTATCCATGCTATTTTAAAAAGGGTCCATCATCAACCACAATGTGATACCGTACATTTTCAATTGGGAGGTTATTTTTTTGATTATCAAAATCAACTGCTAGCTTTTGAAGATGATAAACGACTGCTTACTTCAAAAAAGGCAGACATTTTAAGAGAGCTATGTCTACAAAAAGGTCAATTGCTGGATCGTAAAAAAACATTGCATACCTATTGGGGAGAGAATGATTATTTTAACAGAAGAAGTATGGATGTTTTTATTTATAAACTACGTAAGTATCTAAGTAAAGATCCTTCTATTCATATCAAAAATGTACACGGAAAAGGATTTATTCTTGACGTGGCCGAAACTTCTTAACGTATCCAGGAAATGATGGTACTAAAAAAGCCCCGAATCATCGAGGCTTTTTATAAATTATTATTCTGGAGCTTCCATTTCGAAATCTTCCATAAATTTTGTAGTATAATTTCCAGACACATAATCCGGATGATCCATTAATTGTCTATGAAAAGGAACAGTCGTTTTTATACCTTCGATGATAAATTCATCTAATGCTCTTTTCATTTTATTGATCGCTTCTTCACGAGTTTGTGCAGTAGTAATCAACTTAGCAATCATAGAGTCATAATTTGGCGGAATACTATATCCGCTATATACATGAGTATCTACTCTTACTCCGTGTCCTCCGGGGATATGTAAATTAGTGATCTTACCCGGTGAAGGACGGAAATCTTTATACGGGTCTTCTGCATTAATTCTACATTCTATAGAGTGCAGCTGTGGGATATAATTTTTACCAGAAATTGGAACTCCGGCAGCAACTAATATTTGTTCTCTTATCAAGTCATAATCTACTACTTGCTCTGTAATCGGATGCTCTACCTGAATACGAGTATTCATCTCCATAAAGTAGAAGTTACGGTGTTTATCTACCAAAAACTCTACTGTTCCTGCTCCTTCATATTTTATATATTCAGCTGCTTTTACTGCTGCTTCACCCATACGCTCTCTTAGGTCATCAGTCATAAATGGACTAGGAGTCTCTTCGGTTAATTTCTGATGTCTACGCTGTACAGAACAATCTCGCTCACTTAAGTGGCAAGCTCTACCATTACTATCTCCTACAACTTGTATTTCGATATGACGAGGCTCTTCGATCAGCTTCTCCATATACATATCATCATTTCCAAAGGCAGCTTTACTTTCTTGCCTTGCAGATTCCCAAGCATCTTGCAGGTCTTCTTCTTTCCAAACAGCACGCATACCTTTACCTCCACCACCTGCACTAGCTTTAAGCATTACCGGATAACCGGTCTCTTTTGCTACTTTTATACAAGTTTTAAAATCAGGAATTACACCCTCACTTCCTGGTACACAAGGTACACCAGCTTCTATCATAGTAGACTTCGCCGATGCTTTATCTCCCATTCTGTCAATCATCTCTGCACTTGCACCAATGAATTTGATCTCATGCTCTTCACAGATTTTAGAAAATTTAGCATTTTCGGATAAGAAACCATATCCTGGGTGTATGGCATCTGCATTAGTGATTTCTGCAGCTGCAATGATATTTGCCATTTTTAAATAAGATTCGCTACTAGGAGCTGGCCCTATACATACAGCTTCATCAGCAAAACGAACGTGTAGACTATCGGCATCAGCAGTAGAGTATACTGCTACTGTTTTGATACCCATCTCTTTGCAGGTTCTGATTACACGCATTGCAATCTCACCTCTATTTGCAATTAGAATTTTTTTAAACATAACTTCTAAAATTTAAAAATCTCAAATTCCAAGATCCAAATTCCAGATCAACTGGATGTAAGGATTTGTCTATTGGAATTTTAAAATTGGGTTATGATGGGTCTATTAAGAAAAGTGGTTGATCAAATTCTACAGGAGAAGAATCATCTACCAATACTTTTACTATTTTTCCTGAAACCTCACTTTCGATTTCATTGAAAAGTTTCATCGCTTCGATGATACATAACACATCTCCTTCTTTAATAGAGTCCCCTACTTCTACAAAAGTAGGCTTATCAGGAGATGGTTTTCTATAAAGTGTTCCTATAATAGGAGATTTAATCGTTATATATTTTGAAGTATCATCAGATGCACTTTCTTCTGAAGCTACAGGAGTTGTTGCTACAGGTGCAGCCTGTTGTTGAACCGGTGCTACTGCTTGAGGAGCTACAGGACTACTTACAGGTATCTGTTGTACGATTGTAGTATCTTTACTATCTTCTGATCCGGTCTTGATGGTGATTTTAACGTCATCCATCTCTAATTTTACTTCGCTAGCGCCGGATTTGGCAACGAACTTGATTAAATTCTGAATTTCTTTTAAATCCATAATGTTGTGGGTATTGTGTGTTTTAGTTGTTTAGGAATTATAGGCCCATTTTAGATAAATGGCGCCCCAAGTAAATCCTCCTCCGAAAGAGGCGAATACTATATTATCTCCTTTTTTGAGTTGTTTTTCGTAATCGTGTAACAATAACGGTAACGTTGCTGAGGTGGTGTTACCATATCTTTGAATGTTCATAAGAACTTTATTCTCATCTAATTCCATTCTTCTGGCAGTAGCATCAATAATTCGCTTATTTGCCTGATGTGCGATCAACCAATTTACATCTTCTCCCGTCAAATTATTACGTTCCATGATCTTAGTACTAGCATCAGCCATATTAGAAACTGCATACTTAAATACCGTTTTACCATCTTGCTGAACAAAATGCTGTCTTTTTGCTACGGTATCTTCTGAAGGAGGTAAAATAGAACCTCCTGCTTCAATCTTCAGGAATTCTCTTCCGATACCATCAGTACGCAAGTACTCGTCCTGTAGACCTAAACCTTCTTCATCAGGCTCAAAAAGAACTGCTCCACCACCATCACCAAAGATGATACATGTAGTACGATCTGTATAATCAATAATAGATGACATCTTATCTGCCCCTATCAATAGTATTTTTTTATATCGCCCGGATTCTATATAACTAGCAGCTGTAGACATTCCATATAAAAAGCTGGAACAGGCTGCTTGTAAGTCGTAAGAAAAAGCATTTACCGCACCTATTTCTGATGCCGCGTATGCCGCTGTAGCAGCTACAGGAAGATCTGGAGTAGCAGTAGCGAAAATCACCATATCTATCTCCTTAGGGTCAAGATTTTTTTTAGCAATCAAATCTTCTGCTGCTTTAATTCCTAAAAAGGAACTCCCTTCTCCTTTTTCCTTTAGTATTCTACGTTCTTTTATACCTGTACGAGTGGTAATCCACTCATCGTTAGTGTCAACCATAGTTTCTAAAATCTTATTGGTTAACACATAATCTGGCACATATGCGCCTACAGCTGTGATTGCGGCTGTGATTTTACTCATATCTTAGTTTTAGTTTCATCTGTTTTTTTATCTTTTTTCAAAGATCAGATGGAATTCGCAATGGTACTATAACCACTCTAACACAAGATTTTAATCAGTTTTCACCGAAATGTTTTAAAATTCTGCATTATGCTCATTTCACGAGCTATAGCACAAAAACGCTTAAAAAGTCGTCGAAATTACTAAATTACATGCAAATATGGCGCAAAATAATTGGATTTTGACACATATTCAACTAAAAACAAAAAAACTCTCACAATTGTGAGAGTTCTGGACATAATTTTAACATTATGCTTATGCTACTTCTTCTTCTGTATTATCTATAACAATCTGACCTCGGTAGTATAATTTACCTTCATGCCAGTGTGCTCTATGATATAAATGCGCTTCTCCTGTAGTAGGATCTGTAGCAATTTGTGGTACAGAAGCTTTATAATGTGTTCTTCTTTTATCTCTTCTTGTTTTCGAGATTTTTCTCTTAGGATGTGCCATTGCTAGGTATTATTTATCGTTTAATAAGTTTTTTAATTTATCCCAACGAGGATCTGTCTCCTCATTATCATTTTCTATTGTATTCTCTTTTGGACTTAATTTTTCCAGTTTTTCAAGTATGTCTGATTCTAAAGTTCCATCTTCAACTCCGGGGTGAACTCTTTTGGGTGGCATTGCCAACACTATAAGTTCATAAATATATTGCTGAACATTAACTTCATAATCCCCATGAGGCAAAATCAAAAGTTCTTCGTTCTCATCATTATATGCTGAACCAAATTTAACTACCAAAAAGAATTCATTCTCTATAGGCAAATCAAACGGTTCATTGGTCAGATCACAATTTACATTTACCGTTCCAGAGGCTTTGAAATCAAGTTCGAACATTGTTGTCTTCTTATTGAAATCCAAATCAATCTTTACAGCAGATGCATTAAACTCATCATACTCAAAATGCTCAAAGAACGTATCGTCTATCTCATACTCAAACTGGTGTATTCCTTGCTTCAGTCCAACAAAAGGAATAGTATACTCTTTAAGTTGTTTCATTTCAACATCAGTTTCATACCACCCACCAATTTGGTTAAGGCGGGTGCAAAGATAACAAAAAAATGTAATGAAAGTATTTTTATAAACAAAATTATATCAGAAAGTTAGTACATTTAGTAGTTGAGTGATGAGGGCGCTTCGCTTTGCTTGCTGCGAGTGATGAGATCAGAGATCTATTTAAACACCTATTATTTTTATTTAACATAAAAACCGAAGAATTGAAAACAAACTAAGCATTATAAAAAACTATAATTAGAATCTGTTACTAAAATATTTAAGTTTTATATGTTTAGATTTTGGTCTCACCTCATACTCAACAACTCACCTTTCCAACACTCACCTACTTCTGTTGTGGTTTACGAGGTTGTTTTTTTAGAGGGTTTTTGGTCAACTCTGCATATTCTTTTCTATTCTTAAAAATTCTAAGTGCTGCAAAAACGGCTTCTTTAAAAGAACTATTATCTGCTTTATTCTTACCTGCAATTTCGAATGCGGTACCGTGATCCGGAGAAGTCCTCACCTTATTTAGACCAGCAGTATAATTGACTCCCTTGCCAAAGGATAATGTTTTAAAGGGAATTAATCCTTGATCATGGTATGAAGCTACAATAGCATCAAACGCCTTGTAGTTATCAGAACCAAAAAAACTATCTGCAGCATAAGGTCCATAAACCAATTTACCAGATTCATTTATTTTTTTGATCGTAGGTTTTAATGTCTCTTCATCTTCTTTACCAATAACACCATTATCTCCACTATGAGGATTGATCCCTAATACAGCTATTTTGGGTTTAGCAATAGCAAAATCCTGTTTTAAAGCTTTATGAATCGTATTTATTTTTTGCTCTATAAGCTCAGGGGTAATAGTTTCTGCAATATCCTTTACTGCTACGTGGTCAGTAAGCAACCCCACCTTAAGACCATCGGTAATCATAAACATTAAACTATTACCTTCTAATTCTTGATCCAAATAATCTGTATGGCCGGGGAATTTAAATTCTTCAGACTGAATACTACGCTTATTAATTGGTGCAGTTACCAAAACATCTATTTCATCATTTTTTAAAGCTGTGGTCGCTGCTTTTAATGATTTTATCGCATAGCCTCCAATTTTTAGATCTTCTTCCCCAAATTTGATATCTACACCTTCTTTCCACACATTAAGCACATTGATTTTACCGTCAAGTATTTGAGAAGTCTTATCAATTCCATGAAGACTAGTATTAATGCTGTATTGTTTTTTCAAAAAAGAAAGAATCTTTACTGAAGCAAAAATCACTGGAGTACAAAAATCCAGCATTCGGGAATCCTCAAAAGTTTTCAGTACCACTTCACTCCCTATACCATTAAGATCACCTATAGAAATTCCTAATCTTATTTTTTCTTCTTTCTTCATGCTTTAATCAGTATTTTTGATCTTTTGAATAAGGTTTCAAACTTTAAGGTCACAAATTTAACTAAATAATTCGCATTTATGTTTACAGGTATCATTGAAGAATTAGGAATGATTACATCTTTACAAAACGATAAGGAAAATCTGGATATTACGGTACGTGCGAATTTTACTTCAGAATTAAAAATCGATCAGAGTGTTGCGCATAACGGAGTTTGCCTTACTGTAGTTTCGATCAAGGGTGACACCTATACGGTTACCGCTATTAAAGAAACCTTGGATAAAACTAATTTAAGCGACCTTAAAGAAGGACATCTCGTTAATCTGGAACGAGGAATGAAACTTGGAGCTAGACTGGATGGCCATATTGTACAAGGCCATGTAGATCAAACGGCAGTTTGTACAGCAATCTCTGAATCAGATGGTAGTTGGTATTTTACTTTTAGTTATGATCCTGCATTAAGCAATATTACCATAGAAAAAGGTTCTGTAACCGTTAACGGGGTGAGCCTTACTGTGGTTAATTCTAAAAAGCACGAATTTAGCGTAGCTATTATTCCTTACACTTATGAACATACTAATTTTAACACATTCCAGAAAGGAACTACCGTCAACTTAGAGTTTGATGTAATTGGTAAATATGTGAAAAGAATTACAGAATTAGGAAAATAAGCAAATCCTAAAAAGAAGTAGAACCAAAGCTAAACCAGTTCTACCTCATTAAATTTAAAAAGTGAAACTTTGTTTTTCTCGATCTTTAGAAGTACCCCTGCTAAGTCTTTTAGGTGTGAGCAGGATTCGAAATCTAATACTTTACCAAAATACTGGCTTTTAGCATCAATTACTTTATACCGCATAACTACTTTTTTTAATTTTTGTATTCCTTGTATATTCTGTATGTTCTTTCCCCAAAAAACATGCCAGACAAGATAAATTCGATTATAAATATAATAGGAGCGCTATTTTTTTAAAAATAAACTTATTAGGTTTTATTAACAACCATAGTGTTATTATATCCCCATATCTTATTCTTTATATATAGCTTTTTCTCCACCTACTTCTACGTATCTAATTGTTTTTTAATTACTTGTAAATATAATTTTTATGCTCACCCTTCACTTCCCAAAGTGTTAATTCTTCTATTTCAGATCTTAAAAAACCATAATATTTTATTAAACTTTAGCATATACAGAATATTTCGGAATAGGGTTTGTTATGAATTTATATCAAAATATTAATGAATTTGATAATTGGAATTATTCCTAATTTTGTATTTTTGTTATGGAATTATTCCAAATTTACTTAAACCCAAATCTTGTATAAATGGCACCATAAATACCTGATGAAAATGATTTTATGTTATGAGCGGTATGAATTACGAAATACAAAATAGAAAGCTAAAGTCCTATAAACATACTTTTGATTACAACTTTTGTAAACGGAAATATGATGAATACGCCCGAATGGAGTTAAAAGAGTTTCAGGAATGCTTGAAAAATCCTCAAAAACTAGGAGAAATCGGACACCTTTGTTGTTTTATTCTTTGGGTTAAAAACAAAGAAAGACACGAATATAGAGATAGTCTTGGAGATTATGGGCTAATCCATTTACTTTTTCACTGTGTAGAAAATAAACATGATGTAAATAATCATGCAGAATATATCCACATGCTTTTTAAAGAAGATATTAAACTGGTATAATTCTAATAGCATTATACCAGTATATTATATTTAGTTATTTATCAACTTCTTCTTTTGGAATTGCGATTTCATTTTCCTCTTCAGGAATTCTCTTCTTTAGCATTAGGATCTGTCCTAAATGGCTAGATTGATGTTCCATGACATGAAACCAGGCAAAGTGATTGTTCATTGGTGCACCAGGCCAAGATTTTTCCAGCCACTCATCGTTACGTTTTTTTAATTCTTCTATAGTTTTCTTTCTAACCTCTTTATAAATATCCAGGTAATACGAAATTGGTTTTCCTTGAAATTTTTCTCTTGCCTCTTCTCCAAGACTAAGACCAGCTTGCCATTGTTCTTTTTCCTCATCATTGAATCTACGATTCTCAAAAGTCATGTTTTGGTAAATCTTTTCTGCGGCAGCTAGGTGCATTACCAGTGCTCCAATCCTGTTTGCTTTTTCATCAAGAAGATGGTCGGTTTGTCTTATATCTAAATCTTTTACCACTCTTTCGACCCTATTACTTAGATTGTTAAGCATAGAGATCAGTGTTCCAATCTGTGGGGTAAACCCTTCTTCTACTGTGATATAATTAGAAGAATCCTGTTGCACTTCTCTTCCTTCAATCAATAAAGCAGACTTACCACTATGAGACTTATCAGTAGATTTAAAAGTGTAACCTTTAACCTTTAAAACATTTTTTTCTTTATCAGTATCTTGTTGCCATCCCGGAATGTTATCCTTGTCTACTTTATTCTCGAAACCCGGATTACTAACATCTACCTTTTGATATTCTCCTCCTTCTTCTTTAAAAAAGAGTTCAAAATCATCAAAGTAAAAGTTACCATTACTCACCACATAAGCTCCAAAAGTCAGTTTTTCTGCATATTCATCAAAATGTCCCTCAATCTCATAAGGTGACCATTTTGGTTTTATCAAAATACTGTCTTGAACACTTGCCCCAAAACCATTTTCGTCATTCTTGTTTTCTACTCCTGCCCAAAGTGCAGCTACACTATTGTCATTACTACCTTCGGTTTTAAGATAGGCGCGCACCTTAAACTGTACCTTCTTTTTTGTTTTCACTGCTACTTCTTGCTCAAAAGAAACCCATTCTCTGGTTATTTCTTTAGTCTGAGCTGTTAAGGTGTAGATAGACAATAGGAAACCTCCTATTATCAAAGATAATTTGTTGAATTTCATTTTTTGATTGATTTGTTTATTCCCCAATTAAGCTTGCTAAATTACAACCTTTTTTAAATAATTCTATATAAACTAATTGCAAAAAAAGCTCTGAGAAATTCACCTCAGAGCTTTTACAGGATTAGGATTATCCAATCATTTTTATCAAATTACTTACCTATGCATTATAGTAGAACGCCTTTTGATTAGGAACTGTGGACACACTTGATTCCCCATTATGTAATCTACGCTTTACACTTAAGGTAGCTATATAAGCACAAGTAATCAAACTAATATTATTAGGTGCCCCAGTAATGGATAATGAATTATCATTAAGATGATTCAAACTATCATTAGTATTATTCACCAATGATAAGTTTGTACCGGTAAGATTAGAATTAATTGTATTGCTATTACTTTTGATATTGATTCTTACATCTTCTAGATGCGGATGATGCACAGTATAAGCAACATCAATATCTCCTGATATTGGATCACACGGATTGGCGAGTAACTTCACCACATCAAAAGACATTATTGCCTGAGTATTATTTACTACCATTGCATTTAGTGTTTGACCACTTGCTGGCAAGTAGTTAAAACTATTTGTTGCTTTATTTATTACTTCCCGTACTTCAAATCGCAAGGCAATCTTTTCTATCCCTTTGCGATCTGCAACGGGCACAACATCTCCCGGATTGCTAACCGAAGGCATTGAATTATCTGTTAAAGCAGCGGTATTAACAGCCAATAAATTATCAATATCTATCCAATTCCACTTGTCGCTTTCTACAGGGTCTGTTAAATCCGCTGGATTCAAGGTGGGATCATCAGTAAAAGTTCTTAATACAGATTTATTTACATCCAACCAACCATCTGCGTCAAAGTCCGCCTGCGCTGCGAAAATTTTTACTACTTTAAACGGGGTCCCAAAATAATACATTTTACCAACCTCGGCACTTACAAATAAGCCAGTATCAACACCTACAGTTTTGGTGAAATTAGATTCATCTATAAAAGGTGCTCCATTCACTCCAGTCACATTATCACTAACTCTAAAACGATACTCAATCGGATTACCATCCAGAGGCTTATTAGTGCTACTGATTGCTACTTGGCCTTTCATCTTTGGACTTCCTGTAATAGCATATTTCAACCCTCCGGCATATCCAGCGGAATCAAAATCATTAAGATTAACACCTACTGGAATTGTAAATGCCTCACCAACATTAGTCCATACACTAGCAACTGGTGGGGGTGGAACATCAAAAGGAACACATACCTCTATACAAAAGCAATGTCCTATATTAGATCGTTCTCTCTTTTTACCATCAGATCTGGTTTCTTCATATATTACAACTCCTCCGCCGGTTTCTACCTTGAAGTATACATCCGGTCCGCTATTAAAAGGTGGAAAAGGAGTTTCCACATTAATTAATGGAGAAAGAAAAGTTTGTTTGAAATCTTTACTAGTATAATCAATCCTAAAATGTCCATTACTATCTGTATTGTCAAATCCCAGTTCATCATCAGTGATCCAATCCGCATCAAATGCTGTGACTTTAACACCAATAACAGGTGTTTCCTGATCTTCGCAAGAAACGATTTTACCACAAATCACCCAGGCATCGAACAAACTGCGAATCATACACCAGAATCTGGCGGGTAAGCAATATCTCCAGGTAAAGATAAAGTCATTTTCAAACTGTCTCCATTGTGGTTGTACAGTGGTAATCGTAAATTGCACAGGTTTTTTGTCCTCACTTTTTTGATTAGGTACATTTTTAGTAAGCACATCGATCATCAACGGAGTTTCGAAAAACTGGTCATCATTATCCAAAACGGCTTCATAGTTGCCATTCTCATCAATTTCGGCTTCAGCCACTAAATATTTGGCTTTTGCTGCTACTGTTTTTTCATCCAATACCGCTAAGGTTTGCTTTACATCTGCAGCTACATTGGCCACTGCGATCTGAAGGTCTTCTACGCGATAAAAACGAACAATTGAACCTGTCAAAGGCTCCTTACAATCTGCGCATAATTCCCCTGCCAGATTGCCTCTAAGAATAAAACTCATAATTTTAATTTTTAAGGTTTTTTAAACATTGTGTGTCAGAAGCGGTAATAAAGACTCTGGAGTAAGCATAAGAAGAGAAAAATTAAGAGGGGGAGGAGATTCAACCATTATGGCATGAATGTAATATCTTGATTTCCCTTGGTATCTAATAATCTAATACTACTACTTTATATCATTAGTGTGTTAAAAATCAAGAAGTCAACATGTACTACAAAAAAAACAGCCCAGTTTATGTGTCTATATATCAAGGGCAGTCTTTTATTACATATGGTATGTGATACATTTAGGATGTGATTCACAGGTTAGCTGCTCTGCCTGCTATACTATCAGATCATTAGGTGTTTTTATCAGGCACACCTGTACGTATATTTTTTAGATAAGCTGAGAAATATCTCCCTAAGAAGGAAAGCTTTTGGGTTAAAATCTAAAGCATTATGACTTCTTCAAACCTTTTGACAGTTTATGAAGTTGTACCATCTCTTCTTTTTTTACAGATTGCAAAGTTTGATTTCGATTACACGAACCTGAAATTAAATTTATTTCTACATTAGGAATTTTAGGAAAATCATTAGAAACCTTTGAGTACATAAGATAAGACTCTCCAATCCTAAAGGAATCACCACAACTGTTTTGATTAATTCTTGAAATTATTTTTATGTCTTGAGCTTCAATTTTTCCTTTTATATTTTCTAATACTCTGAAGGTATATATTAAAATACTAGATGGAGATCTAAATCCTTTATTTGTCGTAGTTCTTTTTTCAACAAGTGTGCCTGTAAAAATAAAATCTGATGTAGAGAATTCTCGTTCTACTGACCCCACAAGGTCTGTTTGTAGGTTTATATAACTATAAGCATTAGACTGGGTTATTAAAATCATTTTAAAAATCAAAAATAACATATACTTTTTCGTCATCATATCTTAAAATTAATATGGAACAATATCTCAATGATAAAAGAGGATTGCAAACCTCTAATAAATTAAAGCGTGTTTCTCTGTAGGCTAGCGCAAAGTAGAGATATCAAGAGTATTAATTTTTCAATTTATTTCGACCATATCTTTCTTCAGCCAGATGTAAGAGTTGCTATTAACACTGGGATATTTAAAAAAACCAACTCATAAAAGCCTTATAGAACCAACTCCTTATTATTCTCTTGTAATAAATGAGCTATCTGATCAAGAGGCACCTCTACAGCATATCTTCCTGCATATGATGGACAAATTACGCAGTCATCAAAGTAAAACTTGATCATCTTTTCTGTAATTACAAAATTGTTTTTGTGCTCGTCAAAACTATCTTCAGACAACACCCAACAATCCTTATACGAATTCTTCTTAATTATCTTCTCAGTTAACTTTTGATTGATGATAGACAACATTTCTGCCTCTGATTTTTCTTTAAAAATGGATTGATAATCAAGAAAAACAGTATTGTTCAAATCAAAATTGAGACATTTAAACATATAGGAATGATGATTCTTATCAGAATAATGGTTTGCCTTATATAATAAAATACTAATCAAATGCTCTTTTTTGTTATACACTTTATAATCTATTATTCGCTTATACCTATGCACATCGACAACCGATGGGTCACAGGATAAACTGTTGTTTTTAAGAATGTCATTAACCGAGGTTTCTATCTCTATATAACGGTCTTGCATATATTCATTAAAAATTCGGTATGATGATTTGATCTCCTCATTTAGATAAGGATACTTATAGTTCAGCACATAGCTATCTTCTTTTTTATAAAATGTTTTTGTGTCAATAAGGTTCTCCAATGCTACTTTATCATCTTTTTCTGACAGTAGCTGTTCTCTTTTGGCAGCTTGAATCCCTTCTTGACGTATTTTATTACGATCAAGAGCTTTAGATTGTTTAACCGTTTGCACCTTATCTGATAACACTGTATCCTGGTTGGTCCTGTCGCTCTTACAAGAAATTACGAATAAAGAGATTAATACTATAGCTATATTTTTCATATGTTCACTTTTAAGAGTTTATTAAGTGCTGCAAAATTCTATAATTTTTATCATATATTTTTATTTATATTTATGATGTTTAGCATAAATGATATTTATGATTTATTTAAAAGAAGGAAACTATTCTCAACTTATGAAGATTCTTTTTTAGACACCAGCGCACCAATACCTCAATCCCGGGAGTATAAGGTCATAGCGAAATATAATTGGGGTATGCTACGTCCTAAAATTTAAGTTTTTCTAAAAACAGGGGTAACATTTTTCTTTCTTAATACACTTATATATACAGACTGTAGATTACAGACTATAAAGAAGGATAGTTTTTTGACATAAACCATCTGTAATCAGTAATTTGAGCACAAACCGAAGTGTAACAAAGAGGGAGATCGTAAATTACTGATATGAAAAGTGGTTTTTTAACGAAAATTGCTGTCTTTTTATCGAAAACATACTGTTTTTCAGGGGATAATCCCCCATTGTCACTTGTTTGGCCTGTAATATAAATGTATGTTTGCAGTCCTTTTTAAGGAAAAGTTAACTAAATTACCCTCAAATAAACCTATTGTATGGCATTACAGACGACTACCCAGATTTTCATCGATGGCAATCAGATTGCTTCTTATGTAAGTTTACAACTTGATCAGCAAATAGATGCCCATCATGCCCTTAGACTAGTTTGCAGAACCGATGTGATAGAATCACTGTCCGATGAATTGGTTGGTGACAGTAAAGATTACCTGGGGCGTATCATAACCATTAAGGTCAATGCTACTGATGGACATGGGGAGTATAAAGAGCTAGAGTTTAAAGGGGTTATCACCGGTCTGGAAGCTGTAAAAGCCTTTCATCAGTCTAAAGGAGACTTAATTACTATCCATGCTAATAGTACCAGTATCCTTGCAGAAGATGGTAATCACTATGCATCCTTCTGTGACAAAAACCTGTCTGAGATCCTGGACAACACTTTTAGAGGATATGACAGATCCAAACTAGAATTTACTTTTGAGCCTACCAATACCGAAAACATACATTACTCAGTACAACATAACCAGAGTGCATTTAGCTATGCCAGCCGATTAGCAGCTTACTATAACCAATGGTTCTATGATACCGGAAAAGGATTAGTATTTGGTGCTCCGGGAGATGAAGAAACAGAATTACTATACGGTACAGACCTGCAAGAGCTTTCGTTATTTATGAAACCTGTGGCTAATGCCTATAACCATACTACTCGTGATTACCTCACAGATGAGCACCACGAGAAGAAGAGTAGTGAGATCGATATTCCTGCCGACGGATATCACGGGTTTATGAATAGTAAATCTCAGGAATTATTTAGCAACGAGCGACAACTGGTACACACACCATATAATGATACCGGACTTAAATCCAGGTTTGACCAACAAGTAGCTGATCATACACAAGCAAAAGCTTCTAAACAAGTAATCGCTAAAGGGATTAGTGATAATCCGGGAGTAAACCTGGGAGAAATTATCAAAGTAGCAGGATTCGGATCCTACCGTATTATTAAAATCACACATACCAATATCGAAGGCGGAAGATATAAAAACACCTTTGAGGCTATTGATGCCAATCTACAGGTATATCCTAATGCCGATATGACCCGATATCCCAAAAGTGATATCCAACTGGCTGTGGTAACCGAAAATGTGGACGAAGAAGGGTTAGGCAGAGTGCGTGTAGAGTTCCCTTGGCAAAAGCCACTTGGCGAGACAACTCCCTGGTTACGTATGATGACACCTCACTCAGGACAAGACAAAGGATTTCATTTTATCCCGGAAATCGGTGAAGAAGTGATCATTAATTTTGAAGGCGGTAATGCCGAACGCCCATTTATCATGGGTACCTTATACCACGGCAATGCCAAGCCTGAGGAATGGAAAACCGATAATAACGACCTAAAAGCCATACGTACCCGTAGCGGTCATACCATAGAATTGAATGATACCGAAGGTGAAGAAAAGATCAACATCTATGATAATGAAGGTAGTATCATCACTTTTGATACACAGGAGAAGTCGTTAACGATCAACGCAACAGAAACCATCGATATTACTGCCAAAAATATCAATATTACGGCCGAAGAAAATATCAATATCGGAGCCCAGGAAAATGTAGAAATTGCAGCACAGTCAGACCTATCCGCATTGGCAGAAGGCAATGTAGCCATACAATCTACAGGAGACACTAGCGTTAAAAGTAATGGAGCCGTTGCTCTAGAAGCGACCAGTGATGCTACGGTAAAAGGGCTCAATACTATTGTAGAAGGGCAAGTAGGCGCAGAAGTAAACGGAACCCAGACCAAAGTAACCGGTAAAGCCCTGACCGAAGTATCAGGAGCCTTATTAAAACTTAATTAAGTACGATATGCCAGGACCAGCAGCCACTATAGGAAGTATGCATGTGTGCCCGATGGTAAATCCGGGGACACCACCACCGCCACACGTAGGAGGACCTGTATCAGGACCCGGAGTACCTACCGTATTAATTGGTAATAAACCTGCCGCAGTAATGGGAGATATGTGTACCTGTGTAGGACCACCGGATACCATAGCACAAGGAGAAGCCACGGTACTCATCGGTGGTAAACCAGCAGCTACCGTAGGTAGTATGACCGCACACGGCGGATCGATCACCGTAGGAGAGCCTACAGTACTAGTCGGTACAGGACCCGCAGCACCTACTGCAGTGATGCCGTTACAGGAAATCCCATTTCCTAAGATCAGTCCAATGCTTAAAGTATTGGCATCCGTATCGGGGAGATCCCTTAAAGAAGCACAGCAAAATCAGGAAGCGCTTAGGGAAGAAGCAAAGAAACATGGGTATCTTGCCGATGTTGATTTTAGTTTATAATCCGACAAAGTAAGGAACTATGAGATTTGAATACCCAATATTACCTAATAATACCAAAGACAAAGAGGAAGATAAAGAAGCATTAATTGCAAGTTATTTTGGGCATAATAATCAACTAGGTTTCTACCCTGTTGGCAGGTTAAATAGCTGGCACGGAGGTATACATATCGAAGGTTCCGGAAAAGAAGTGCGAGCTATTGCTGATGGACGGGTAATTGCTTATCGTATGCCCGAAAATTATTATCCCAGAGAAAAAGACAGTAAAGACCCTAAATACTCTAATGGTTTTCTGTTATTACAGCATGATGATTATATAAGTCCCAAAAAACAAAAATTAAGGTTCTACAGTTTATACATGCACCTGATGCCAAAAGTGCAAATGGAAAATTTAGGAAAAGTACCTGATTTTTATGCGAAGTATCATGCCAAAGCCACAGGTAATGAAATACAACGTGGTCTTAATGCCAGATCAGGAAGTGAAATGTCAGGTACTTTTGGAAAAAAAGTAGTGTTAATTCCTGTCGGGGCTACGGTTACCTTAGATCCTCTTGAAGACCCTAATGCTACTTCTGCCCCTCAAGATATACTACCCGGCAGTGGATTTAATACCTGGAGTTCTCCATTTTCGCAATCCTCTGATAATGCTCCATTAGGACCTGTGGTTACAGAACCCCACTGGACAGAAAACAAAAAGAGTTTTGATTACAAAAGAGTAAAATACAAAAGCTATACAGATATCTATATCGCAACTGCAGGAAGCCGAACAAAAGATATAGGCAATAACCAGTTGCAAATCATATCCGTAGAAGATGATATCTCTAAATACGAAAAATCCCCAACCAAAGGAGTGGTTGTCTATGACAAAGCCAATAATAAAGGGCAAGGAAAATACTTAAGAACCATAAAAAAAAGCACTGAAATTGGTGAGGTAGTAAAAAAATCAGAAAGCTGGTATCAGATCAAAGAGAAGGAAGAATATATTGCTGCCTCTGCCATCAAGGTCACTCCATCTCTAAAGGATGATGTTGTGATCGACATCATACAAAATGTAGATGTCGATATTGATGCTGGTGATGTGCTAGGCTATACCGGTAATTATGGATTTGGAAAACAAAACCATTATGGAGCAGTACATATCGAAGTATTTACAGATGATACAGAGGTAAAAAACCTCATCGCTAATCTGCAAGGTGATGATGACCGTACCCAATATGAAACTCCTGAAAATAGTACACTGCAAGTGGGCAAACCGGTAAACGACCTTAAAAAAGATACCAAAGTAAAAGTATACCAGCGCCAAGGGGATTTTGCAGAAATAGGATTTGAAGATATCATTGGGGTAACAAAATACGAACATTTAACATACCACAAAGTTACGGGACCTGATTATTACACCATTAAAAAAGGAAAATTGGCAGAGGTAAATCCGGATTTCGAAAACTTATTAAGTAAGGAGTCTGACAAGTTATATTGGGTAAGCCGAGCTGATGAAAATGGCAACGAAATCACAAAAACACAAGAAAACAACAATTTAGCTAAAGCCAAAAAGAAAAAACTAGAATACACCCGATATCGAAAGCTAAAATTTTCTAACCCACTAGCTGGAAAAAAATTCTGGGTCAAGGCAGATACCGTACCAGCGCCAAGACAACCAATCGAAAGTATACAACTACAACCTGAACCTATAAAAATTAAAGGGCTGGGTATTAATGAAGCGTTAGACAATGATACTACCATAGCTACACCACCAACCAATACGAGTCCGGCAGCAACTATAAGTACCGAGCCATATTGGGCAGCATTAAGCAAAGATGTAGATGTGGTATATGAAGTAGCACCTACTACAGAAAACACAAAAGACATTACCGTAACCGCAACAATGCGGGTAAAAAGAAAAGTAGGAACCGCCAAAGATCATAGTGGTGCCGAGTGGTGGAAGATCAAAGGGCAGTATGAGGATGACAAGGGTAATAAGCAAACCGAAACCGGCTGGATCAAAAAAGAAAAACTAACCACTCTTAATCCTTATGATTGGGAGAGTTTTGGTTGGAAGTTATATGATGATACCGGCGATCAGTACTTCTACCAATTTAATGCCCATGAGGGCGAAGAACCACATCCATTTATTAAAGATATCTGGGCAGAAGTAGACCTGCCAGAGAAGCAAACCCAACCCGATGGCTCGGTCAAAGAAGTGCCCGGTGATAAGGTACTCACCCAGCACGAGCTGCAACAAGCCATGCGTGATCAGCGTAAGGTAAATATCCTAAGCAAACTCATCTGCAAACACCGCAATGAGTGGGATACCTGCCAGCATATTGATACCTTTAAAAGCGAGGTTGAAGAAATTTATAAAAAAGGCATCGATCTAGAAGAAGATACAGAAAAAAAACAAAAGCTAGAGGAAATAAGGGACGAGCGTATTGCGTTATTAGAAGAAAAGATAAAAAACTTGAGCTTTTGGCAAGATATACAAGATGGACCCATAGCCTCTACAACAAATAATAATCAATCGAGTAATAGTAGTAATAGCCTACTGTCCTCCTTTGATTTTTCATCATTGATTTGTGAAAATGATACTAACGAAAACATGAGTTTAGGTCCTGTATCTACTAACAATCAACCAGAAAAGAAAGAAGAAAAACCAAAACGCACCTTTCCTAAGAATAGTGATGTATACCACTTTCATCCCATTGCTTTTATAGAGCATATGAAGCTTATTACCTCGCCTACTACGCCACCTTGGCTTGAAGTGGCACTGGCTGAAGCAAAAGCAGCTAAAGGGGTTCATGAAGATTTAAAACCAACGATAACTATGGTTAAAAAATATCATAATTATTGTGGTATTTTTGATAATCCAAAGACTAAAAAGATAGTTGAGGATGAAGATGCCTCTTGGTGTGCTTCTTTTGTTAATTGGTGTTTAGACCAAACTAACTATAAAGGTTCAAAATCTGCAGGATCTCAAAGTATTCTTTGGAAAGAAGGTAAGCTTTTTAAACGTATTGAGGAACCAGTATTTGGATGTATAGTCGTTATGACCAATCATAGAAAAGATAATGGTAAAAAAACTTCTTATGGTCATGTTACATTTTTATATGGAACAGATAATAAAGGAAATTTAATATGCTTGGGTGGGAATCAAGGGCAGACTATTAAATTCTCAAGATACAAAACAGAAGGAGTTAGTGGTAGATTAATCATGGATATTGGAAAGGAAAAAGATGTGGCGCTTGAACAAAAATTTAATGGTTATTTTTTACCAATAAATTATCCATATAGTTCAGGACAACATTTAAAAACTTACAACTTAAAGGAATTAAACAATCAAATATCAAGTGGTATAATAACAGTAGAAAATGAAGGTACTAGGTAAAATTTTAATTATAGGATTAATTTTTGTTAACTGTAAGGGAGAAATTAATCAAAAAACAGAAGTAAATACTGGTAAAAACTCCTCTGAATTAGTAGAGCAAAAGTCTAGTACTAAGGCTAAAGAAAAGACTGTTGAGGACTTTTTAAAAGAGGCAATAGATATTATTAATACAGAAGATAAGAACAAAATAGAATCTATTCTTAATTTTCCATTTGAAGGATATACATTGGGAGGAGGAGAAGTATCGTATCCAGATTTTGAAAGCCTTATTTATTCTAATGAAGTCTATGAAAGCTTTACCAATCTTAAATATGCTGTTAAAATTGAACCAGGAAAGGATAAAGAAATGTACTGGGTTGATATAAAAGCACCTAATGGATATGAAGTTAGTAATATATATCGAATAATAGAAGCTGAAGGAGAATATAAATTTAAAGGTATGCAATTGCCTTTTTAAAGACCTGCTCCCCCGCTAGCGCCAGAATGTTTCTGGTGCCGTCAAAGATTGGCAGGACATAAGTAAGTAATAAAGAGTTTGTCTACCATTGCCCGCCGTGGCTTGATGTAGTATTAGCAGAAGCCAAGGCCGCGAAGTTCTTACCAGAATATGATCACGAAGAACCGGACCAAAAGCATATTGGTGAGATGGTTAAAAAATATCATAATTACTGTAATGTATTTGATAAGCCAAAAACCGAGAAAAAAATAGAAGACCAAGAAAATTCCTGGTGTTCATCTTTTGTAAGTTGGTGTTTAGACCAGACCGATTATAAAGGTGCAAAATCTGCAGGTTCACAAAGCGTACTTTGGAAAGAAGGGAAACTTTTTAAACGTATCGAAGAACCCGAGTTTGGTTGTATAGTTGTATTTACCAATTATGTAAAAAGTGACGGCCATCAAAACGCTAAAGGTCATATTACTTTTCTATATGGAAGAGATACTGCTGGTGATTTAATATGTTTAGGAGGGAATCAGGGACAAAGGATAAAGTTTTCAAGATATTTTGAAGACAAAAATAAAGTCAACAGTACATTTAAACAAAGAGTAAAGGGCTACGGAAAAGTATTAGTAGAGCAAAAGTTTCAAGGATTCTTTTTGCCGAAAAATTATCCGGAAAATAATGGAAAAGAACTTCAAATAGTAAACCTAAAAAAATTAAATGATCAATTAGCTGGAAAAGCTGTAAAATCAAACACTGAAAATGAAAGCACGTTATAAAATATCAGTATTACTAGGGTTAACCTTAACGCTTTTAAGTTGTAAGCAAGACACTAAAAATAATGCACTAGGCAACGACACAAGCGAAGCTGAAATGACACAAAATGAAGTTAGTGAAAATACAGAAACAACTCAAAAAAAGGAACAATCTATTGAGAGTTTTTTGATAGATTTACAGACTGCCATCAGAGAAAATAACACAAAAACTATTGAAAAAAGCATCAAACTTCCTTTTGAATATCAAAGTGGCGGAGAATCTTCGTTTTACGATAGCACTGCCAGGCTTTTTAGAAACCCGCATTTTAAGAAAATAACAAAAGCAAAAGTTGAAAAAATAGAAAATAATGGCTTGTATTCTATATTGTATGAACAATCAAGGAATGAAGACTTTTTCATCTATTATTATGCAATAAAAGAAGAAGATGGATTTAAATTAACCAAATTGGAAATGCCGCATTAAAGAATTTCGGTAGAGACTTCTACCCAACGACACTGGCTTAAGTGTCTCACCTGTGTCCTTATACAATAGGCAAACAGTAACGATATAAGATAAGCCACAGGGATGTTTTGTTGTGGTTTTTCAAATTTTGCAATACAAAATTGAAAACAAAGATGTCTAAGAAGTAAACAACGGTCTTTGAAACAATAAAAAATCGCCATTGCAGTAATGACAAATTATTATAAAGAAACCAATACTCCAGATGCTTCTGGTCATATCACCTTTTTGTATGGTTTTGATAAAAATAATGATTATATCTGTTTAGGCGGTAATCAGGGAAGTAAATTGAAGTTTTCTAGATACAAAAGAGAGGGAGCGAATTACACGTTTACAAAAATAATAAAAAAGAAAAAATATATTATGGAACAGAGGTTCAATTGTTTTTTAGTTCCTATTGACTATAAAATAGGTAGCTATGATGAAAACATTCCTGTTGTTTCAATCAATGAAATAAATAGAAAACATGGTATTAATGTTAAAAAAGCGAGTAGCAATGAATCAACTCATTAAGATCACAATATTATTTACATTACTTTTAGTTTTTACCTCTTGTAAAACAGATTCAAAGCCTAAGGTCCAACAAGTCACAAAAGAAAAACAACAAGAAGCTTTAAACGAAAATGCGATAGAAGTTGTACAAAAGGAAACCATTGATGCATTTTTAAAAAAAGCAAAAGAAGTTGCTAAAGGCAAAGATGACAGAGAGCTAGAAGAAATAATACATTTTCCTTTTACAGGATACAGAGATACGGCTGAAATAAAATTTTCTAATCTTTTAGATATTCAAGAAAATGGAATGATATATTCTTTTTTTATGGAAGATATGACAAATGCGTATAGCATTAAAAATGAAGGAGATAAATTATATATGATAAAATTCAAACTTCAAAGTGGACATGAGTACAATCATATTTTTGAGATAGACAAAATTGATGGACAGTATAAGTTTATTGGAGTAGAAATACCAGGTGCATAATTATCATTTTCTATTCAGTTTATATTTTAATTGATTAAAGAGATCAAAATAGCTATGTTAAATAAGTCAACATTCTAAAATAAATAATTTCCTGTTTTATGAGGAATATCTTTATCCTTTTATTGTTTTATTGCTTTTCTTCAAACAATATCATTGCTCAACAAAATAGTTTAGAAAAAGAAAACCGACTATATCACAATGTAAGAATTGATGAAATAAGAAAGTCTTTGGCTGACTTAAGAATAGAAGTTCCTTTTAAAGATGATTCTGAATTCTTGAAAAATGTGGATCAGTTGCAATATCCATTAGAAAGGAATAATATAGGAGAATACCGAGATGTTTTAATCTCTATAATGCATAAAACAGAGATACCGGCTTCTTTTGAAGAAAAATACAACACTATGTATTTAAATGAATTGAAAAATATCAGGCATCTCATCGCCCATTCAGTAGGCGATATTTATTTCAATGAAGAAAACTACGGCCAAGCAATTCCATATTATACCTTGGCGGAACGGCATTTTATATATCAGTCCCTTGGTGGTACAAATATCACCAAAGATTGGCAACGATTAAGAGGTGATATTGCGGAATGTTACAAAGCCTTAAAAAATCATGAAATGGCTGCACTCTATTTTCTTTCTATCCTAGCAAACGGACAACACTTTACCGATTATGCAAATGCTCAATTATCTAAATTGATTGAAGAACAGGAAAACCCTAAAAAATTAAAAAAATATATAGATGAAATAATTGAATCTGCTAATATAACATCTATAGGGGTTTTCAGTTTGACTTTTCAAACAGAAATTGAGTTTTCATTATTCTTCAATGTTACTTCAGAAAAAATAAAACAACGGATACGAAGTAGTGAATTCTATCAAAAATTTTAGTTTTTAATCAAGAAAAAGAAATCCCAAAAGCCATTGTAGATTTTAGCATACCTCGATCAGAATTAACCAATAATAATAAACATGCCCATATTGTATTTGCTTGTCGATTAAAGCTAGAAGAAAACAATTATTATCCTGTAGATATTGCCCAACAACCTAGATATATTGGAGCTAAATTTACTACACAAGAGGAAGTTCGTAAGATTAGTAAAGGGTTTTTAATAACAAAACACAATGCAGGTACAAAAGATAAAATCCAACATAGGCTTAAGTTACTTCTTATTAATTATTTTACTTCTCTTCCTTTTAATGGGGTTTATTATTTTATTTATAACAAATGGAGATCTAAGATTTTTTCTTCTGTAATTATAATCTTTACTCTGTATGGGATATACTATTTGTTTTCCACTTTTACCTTTATATCACTAAAGACACAATATATTAAGATCAAACTTTTTAAAAAATATTCTTATGGTGATATAGTATCGATTGGATTAAATGAAATTATAGAAACAAATTTTGTGTTTTTTAAATTTTTAGAAAATGGAACTATAATCAGATTTAATGATGGTAAAACAATTAAAATCCTGGATAAATATTGTAGTAACGCCTGGAAAATAAAATAGTTTTTACATCAAAAGATTAATTTAAAAAAAACTACCATCAATTTTGATTTTAAAGACCAACCTCATCTTGTTAAACAAGTAAAACCTTTTTATAGGCATATTTTATTAGGGAATTTTTTTGTCATCTCCAGTATACTTGTTACTGCTTTTTTAGGAATATTCATCTATCAGGTAATTCGTTCTAAAAATTTTGAATTAGGGTATCTTATTCCTATTCTAGGGTATCTTTTTTTGATGTTTTTATTTATTCCCAGAATGAATTACATTGTGTTTTCAAAGGATCATCTTATTATAAGAAACATTTTTTTTGGACAAAAGATATATATCACCATAAATACATAGAGTATCTTTCTAAAGAATCTAGAGGAGGAGGCAGGAGCAAAACAATCGGTATTGTAATACAAACATCATACTTTAGAAGAGATTTCTACCCAATAGATATGTATAGCTTAAATTATTGGTCAAAACTACAAGACAGTATCGAAACTATTGGCATTACTTATATTGACAATACTTGATATTGAAATATAAAGGTGGTAGCGGAGGTTTTAGATTTGGGGATGGATCATATATTTCTAAAAATATTTATCTAACTTCGGCGCTATAAACAATACGAACCAATTAAGGCAAATATACATTGCTTCAACATAATAATCTCAATATAGAAATAGCCAAAACTCGCCTAAAAGAAAGCGCAGGAAATACAAAATATGTAGAAAAAAACAATGTCGCTTATTTTAAACCCACGGTACTCATCATCTTTTTAATCTATACATTCAGTATACTTTTATTGGGGTTTTGGGGTACAGTTTTCTATGATTTTTTTATTGAAGATTTAAAATTTATTGAAGATATGCCATGGTTCTTCTATATCATGTTTATTCTTCTGGGTCTTATACTTTCTATTGCCTTTATGATCCCTTATTCAGATTATAAAACAAAAAGATCTTTTAATAAAAAAACCGGAAGGTTTAGATTAGGTGATTCTTCATTTTCAAAGAAAGGAAAGAAATTAAAAAATATAATTGCAATACAAATAATAGGGTATCAAGAGCATAGAAAAATTCCAACCAATACAGATACGGGAGGTTCTGTGAAAGCACTTTTTACTTTTTTCCAACTCATCATAGTGATGAAAAACAAAGATCGATATCTTGTCGCTACATATCGAAATAGGGATAAAATTTTGGAAATAGCTAATAAGCTTTCTAAGTTTTTAGAACAACCAATATTAGATGAAATTAAAAATTTTGAAGGAGTCGATGAAGAAACAAAAAGCCTAAGTAAAAATTTCAGCTCCAGGATAACACTTACAGACTATTTTGAAATAGATATCACCAAAGACGAATTGCTAAAAAGACTAAACTCTAAAGATTATTATGATATCATAGAGCTGGAAAATAACATCATTAAGATTGACCCAGAACCAATAAGAATCTATAATACTAATCTTGGCTACTACATTAGGAGGAAACCTTTTGAAAATATATGTGCTTATATATATTTAAGTCAAAAGCAGGATATTCTACAAGTTAATTTATCTACCAAATTTAGATATGAGTTCTTGATATACACTAGTATTTCACTAATACTAGTACTATTAGAATTCTCCAGAGTAACAGGTATCATAGGGATAATTTTAACCGGGCTTGTTTGGTGGTTACAACGCAGTAATGAGAAAAGTCTTTTTCGAATGATTAAAGAGCATATGACACTTAGTAACAAGGTATCAAATATTGTAAATTAGTAATAAAAAAAGCCCTAGCTTTCGCTAAGGCTCTTAGGTGGTCCCACTTGGGCTCGAACCAAGGACCCCCTGATTATGAGTCAGGTGCTCTAACCAGCTGAGCTATGGGACCTAAAACGGAGGGCAAATTTAAGGATTTGCCCCAAACACGCCAAACCTTTTTTTATTTTTATTTCTTTTCCTGGCAAAGCTCTATCAAAACCCCATTTGTACTCTTAGGATGTATGAAAGCAACAAGTTTATTATCAGCTCCTGATTTAGGTACTTTATTAATTAACTGAAACCCTTCTTTCTCTAATCTTTCTAATTCTTTTTCAATATCATCGACATCAAAAGCAATATGATGAATTCCTTCTCCCTTCTTAGCAATAAATTTACCAATAGGACCAGCTTCATCGGTACTCGCCAAAAGCTCTATTTTACTTTCTCCCACTTTAAAAAATGAAGTGATCACGGATTCACTTGCTACTTCTTCTTGTTTATAAGGTGCAACGCCTAATAACTTTTCATATAAGTCATTTGCTGCATCAATATCCTTAACCGCAATGCCCAGATGCTCTATTTTATTAATATGGTTCATTATTTATCATTTTTCTTTATGTCATAAAAGTACAAAATAGCTTAGACCAAAGGATTTTGTAGCAAAACAAAATAATAAAAGGCATAAATGCCTATTTTTGCACCTATGGAAACAAACAGACAGAAAAAGGTTGCAGGCGTATTACAGCGCGATGTAGCAGATGTAATACAGCATGCATTACGAGAAGCAGGAGTTCAAGGAATTTTGGTTTCCGTAACAAAAGTAAGTGTGACTACCGATCTTTCTATTGCTAAAGTATATATGAGTGTTTTTCCACATCAGGAAGGAGATAAAGTGTTGACAGAAGTAAATGCAGTTAAGTCACAAATCAAACATCAGGTAGCACAGCGAACCAAAAACCAACTGCGTAGAATGCCCGAATTATCATACTATATTGATGATTCTCTAGAATATATTGACAACATTGATAAAGCCATAAAAGGAGAAGAAAACCCTATTGAGAATCCTGATCTTTTGGAAAAACGTAAAAAGAAATAATATTTTCTTTATTTCGTTATTACCTCAATATATTATACTTTATTAAAAAAAACTCTATATAACCGCTAACAAAAAATTGAACTTCTCACTATACATCGCTAAGCGATATCTATTTTCACCCGGAAGTAGTAATGCTATCAATATTATTACTGGTATTGCAGCGGCAGGGGTAGTGATTGGTGCCATGTGCTTATTTGTAGTACTATCCGGATTTGCAGGGCTTAAAGATTTTAGCCTTCAGTTTTCTTCTTATTTTGATCCGGACTTAAAGATATTTCCGTCCAGCGGAAAGACATTTATAGTTACAGAAGCACAAAAAGAAAAACTCAAAAAGTTAGAGGGTGTTGTACATTTCTCTGAAGTTATAGAAGAGCGTGTTTTTTTAGAATTCAGGGATAAACAAAAAACAGCCTTTATTAAAGGAGTAGATACTAATTATAATAAGATTATTTACACCGATAGTATTTTGGTATATGGAGATTGGTTAACTGGCAATGACTTTCAAGTAGTAGCTGGTAACGGTATAAGTAACGAGTTAACTATGGGTGTTGAAAAAACCTATACAAACCTATTAAACATATATGTTCCAAAACCCGGCAAAGGTATTCCTAACGACCCAACTAAGGCTTTTACAAAACAATCGGCGGTTAATATTGGCGTATATAGTGTAAATGAAGAACTGGATCAGAAGTACCTTTTTGCTACAACCGGATTAGCAAGATTGCTACTTGGTATTCCTGAAGATAAGGTAACCCATATAGAACTTTCTCTTACTCCTGAGGCTGATGAAAGTACCCTAAGGCAGCAATTACAATCTATTTTTGATCATCAAATAGTGATAAAAAACAGAATTCAGCTTAATGATAAGCTATATAAAATGCTAAATACAGAGAATCTGGCAGCTTATCTGGTTATTACGCTTATTGCTATTATCGCTTTGTTTAATGTGGCTGGGGCCATTATCATGATGGTTATTGACAAAAAACATAATGTAAAAACCTTGTATAACCTGGGAGCTACGTTACCTAAAATTAGGAAGATATTCTTACTTCAGGGATCATTGATGACAGTATTAGGAACCTTATTAGGATTACTTCTAGGGCTTATTCTTATCATATCACAACAACAGTTCGGGTTATTGATGATCACTCCATCACTACCCTATCCAACACGGATAACCGGAGTTAGTTTTATTATTGTATTCCTTACAATCACCACTATAGGTTTTGTCGCTTCTTTACTAGCATCTAGTAGGATTAACCAAAGGTTGGTAAGTTAATATTTGGGCATTCCCTCCATTACATTTCGGGTCGGGCTACTTGCCTGCCGGTGGGTAGGTGCGCTATATCTTTTTTATTCGGACAAGCCTTCGAGAGCCTCAGGCTTCCAAATAAAAAAGGATGTCGCTGCTATCCCTTATGCAAACTCAAAACCTGAAAACTTTTCTTGCACTTCGTCAAAAGCGGCAAAAACATCATCCGGATGATCACTGGTGACCATTTTGGTTCGGTATTCCTTAAAATGTGGAATCCCTTTGAAGTAATTGGTATAATGTCTACGAGTTTCGAACACTCCTAATTTCTCACCTTTCCAATCAATCGCCATTTGCAAATGTCTACGAGCAGCTATCACTCGTTCTTCTATCGTAGGTGGTGGCAAATGTTCTCCCGTTTCGAAGTAATATTTTACTTCCTTAAAAAACCAAGGATATCCTATACTAGCACGACCAATCATAGCCCCATCGAGTCCATATTGATCTCTCATTTCCATAGCACGCTCCGGAGTATCTACATCTCCATTACCAAATACGGGGATATGCATCCTAGGATTATTTTTAACCTCTGCAATAGGCTTCCAATCGGCATTGCCTTTATACATCTGAGCTCTAGTTCGTCCATGGATAGCAATAGCTTTGGCTCCTACATCCTGGATTCGCTCTGCGACTTCAACAATTTTTATAGAATCATGATCCCAACCCAATCTGGTTTTTACGGTTATCGGAAGTTTAGTATGCTCTACCATGGCTTTGGTTAATGAAACCATAAGGTCAATATCTTTTAGAATTCCTGCTCCGGCTCCTTTACTCACTACCTTTTTTACAGGGCATCCAAAATTGATATCAATGATATCAGGTCCAGAGGCTTCTACAATCTCTACAGATTTGAGCATCGAATCCAGATTAGCACCAAAGATCTGTATCCCAACCGGACGTTCCTTCTCGTAAATATCCAATTTCATGACACTTTTAGCAGCATCACGAATCAGTCCTTCACTAGAAATGAACTCTGTATATACCACATCTGCTCCCTGCTCTTTGCATAATGCGCGAAACGGTGGGTCACTTACATCTTCCATTGGCGCTAACAACAACGGAAATTTTCCTACATCTATGTCTCCAATTTTAGCCACAGCAATCAGTTTTTGGCAAAAATACAAATTCTTTTAGACCTCAGAGGTTTCTGAAGACCTGTGAGGTCTAAATAATGGGGAAGTAAGCATTCAAACCTTGTAAAATAAATTATATTTGCAAGTCATTAACGATGTGATTCCCTCCTTGAGGAGGGTTAGGGAGGTGTTGCGTGAGGGATTGACACGAAAATCCCACATCCGCCATAGGCGGAGAGGAATTGTAGTATAAAGCCCGACCCGAAATGTAATGAAGGGTCACGCCCTAAAGCTAAATTGAAGAGAAAGAATGAAGAACATTAGAAATTTTTGCATTATTGCACATATTGACCACGGTAAAAGTACACTGGCAGATCGATTGTTAGATTTTACGGGGTCTGTAACCGCTCGAGAGTCAAAGGCTCAGCTTTTGGACAATATGGATCTGGAACGAGAACGCGGGATCACGATTAAGAGTCACGCTATCCAAATGGAGTACACGTATAAAGGAGAAGAATATATCCTGAATCTTATTGACACTCCTGGACATGTAGATTTTTCTTACGAGGTTTCTCGTTCGATTGCTGCTTGTGAAGGAGCATTGCTTATTGTGGATGCTGCACAAAGCATACAGGCACAGACAATTTCTAACTTATACTTGGCTCTAGAAAATGACTTGGAGATTATTCCAGTATTGAACAAAGTGGATTTACCTAGTGCTAACCCTGAAGAGGTAACAGATGACATTGTAGATCTATTAGGATGTGATGCTGAGGATGTAATTCCTGCTAGTGCAAAAACAGGGATTGGGATCGAAGAAATTCTGGAAGCTATTCTAGAAAGAATTCCAGCCCCTAAAGGCAATCCTGATGAACCGTTACAGGCGTTAATTTTTGATTCGGTTTATAATTCTTTTAGAGGAGTAGAAACCTATTTTAGGGTAGTAAATGGCGAAATCAAAAAAGGACAACAAATTAAATTTGTAGCGACAGGCAAGAGCTATTTCGCCGATGAAATTGGTACTTTAAAACTAAATCAGGTTCCTAAGCAAGTCGTTAAAACCGGTGATGTAGGATATCTGATTACCGGTATCAAAGATGCCCGCGAAGTAAAAGTGGGTGATACCGTTACTGATGCTAAGACTCCTACTCAGAATGCAATTGAAGGTTTTGAGGATGTAAAACCTATGGTATTTGCTGGTATTTATCCTGTGGATACTGAGGATTATGAAGAGCTTCGTGCTTCGATGGAAAAACTACAGCTTAATGATGCTTCTCTGGTATTTGTCCCAGAGAGTTCTGCGGCCTTAGGTTTTGGTTTCCGATGTGGTTTCTTAGGAATGTTACATATGGAAATCATACAAGAACGACTGGAGCGTGAGTTTAACATGACCGTGATCACAACGGTACCTAATGTATCCTATCATGCGTTTACCCATAAACATCCTGATGATATTATTATTGTAAATAACCCTTCTGATTTACCTGACCCTTCTTCTATGAATCGTGTAGAGGAACCTTATATCAAAGCTTCTATAATCACCAAATCTGATTTTGTTGGTCCGGTAATGTCTTTATGTATAGAAAAACGTGGTGAAATTACAAATCAAACTTATTTGACTACGGAACGTGTGGAGCTAACCTTTGATATGCCATTGGCAGAAATTGTTTTCGATTTCTATGATCGTTTAAAAACAGTATCTAAAGGATACGCTTCTTTTGATTATACTCCAATTGGTATGCGATCTTCTAAACTGGTAAAAGTTGATATATTGCTTAATGGAAATATCGTGGATGCATTGTCCGCGTTATTACATAAAGATAATGCTTATGATATCGGTAAAAAGATTTGTGAAAAATTAAAAGTTCTAATCCCTCGTCAACAATTTGATATTCCGATTCAGGCTGCTATTGGAGCTAAGTTTATAGCTCGTGAGACTGTAAAAGCACTTCGTAAAGATGTAACCGCAAAATGTTATGGTGGTGATATCTCTCGTAAACGTAAATTACTAGAAAAGCAGAAAAAAGGTAAAAAGCGTATGCGTCAGGTAGGTAATGTAGAAATCCCTCAAGAAGCATTTATGGCAGTATTGAAGCTTAATGATTAAGTTTACTCAACACTCGTTAATAGACAGTTAAGTATTTGTTTTCCTACTAATTAGTTCGTAAACTTAGGTTTTTGTAATAAACAGATTCCTTTAATTATGAACAAATTAATAGTGCTTTTTTTATTTAGTTCATTAATATCGTTTTCTCAAAACCTTAAAGGCACTGTTATAGATTCAAGAAATAGTGAGCCAATAGAAAGTGTAAACGTATATCTGAGCCAAGAAAAAAAAGGTACTATTACTAATGCTAAGGGGAAATTTAATCTTCAATTAAGCAAACCACATAAAGCTAATGACACGGTCTATTTCTCTCATGTAGGTTTCAAAACTCACAAGGCTTTATTTTCAGACCTGATAGAAAAAAGGTCAAAGATATACTTAACTTCGAATTTTGAGAAACTTAGTGAAGTAGAGATTGTTTCAAACAAAAAATTAAGTCCTAATATTCGATTCGAAACTTTATCTAATATGAATCAAAGTATGTATGCCTTTGGTTCTGATATAGTTGGAAATACAATCTATGTCTCAGGAGGTGATTTTTCAGTACAAAACGATGCCTTTATTAGTACTTTTCAGCTTAATCCTTCTTTTGCCAATATGCAGATTACTTTACGTGAATTCCTAAGAGCTTCTAGATATGTGGCAAAAAACACGAAAGGTTATGATAAAAACTTAACCATTTATAATATTAAAAAAGAGGAATGGGATATTTTACCTATTAAACTTAGAAAAAGAGCTTATCATAACATTCATTTTTTTGATGAAAAAATATACATTATAGGAGGTAAAAGACTGTCTGAGAATTCTAGGTTCGAGTATTTAGATTCAAAAATCGAAGTATTAGATTTGAAAAAAAACAAAGTCTCGATTGATCACACCAATCCCCATGAAGCTGTAAACCCAATATCATTTTTATACAAAGACCGAATTATAATTATGGGTGGCACTCTGAAAATTAGGAAGAATGGTCAAAAAGTTTATTCAAACAAGATTCATAGTTATAATCTAAAAACCGGTCTATGGTATGAGATTGGAAACATTCCTTTCTCAAGTAATTCGAGAGGTCTTCTTATCGACGAAAAGGTTTATATAGTCGAAATTTCAGATGATAAGAATAAAGCTACCAGACTACACATTTTTGATCTTAAATCAGGGATTTGGAAACATATAGGCAATCTACCTGAAGATGTTAAAAGTCCCGCAATTACAAACCACAAAGAAACTATGTATTTTTTTGAAAACGGTAAGCTTTTTGTTTTAGATACCAAAAACTATATCATAAAGAAGTATCTAATCAATCTATATTATAAAGAATCTAAAATGCATTATTACCAAAACAAGCTTTACATACTAGGAGGCTATATGGAAAATAATGTTTCTAAAACACCTTCTTCTGGTCTTTTTAGTATCAATTTAAACCAAATTGATCAAACCAAAATTAGAAGTGTTAAACACCTTTAAAATTCAATCCCTTGTTTTTTCTTTTTAGCTTCAATCATTTTGGATAGCATATATTCTACTCCGTTTTCATCGTTGCTTTTTGTACTATAATTTGCTACAGCTTTTACATTAGGATGTGCATTCTGCATTGCAAAACTATACTTTGCTTGAGACATCATCTCCAGATCATTATTATAGTCTCCAAATACCATAGTTTCGTCTATAGAAATTCTTAAGTTTTTCTGAAGGTTTTGAAGCGCATATCCTTTATTAGCATTATTATGAGATAGATCTAGCCATACTTCTCCTGATACTTTTACTTTTAATTGATCTTCGAGATGCTTTAAGGCTGGATATAGATATTTTTCCGATCCTTTTTGATTACAAATTGCTATTTTTAGATATTGATCATCCACTATCTGAGATAAATCTTCTACAATTTCATATCTACCATAAAATTCTTCTAGCATGTTTATAAAATCTTGCCCATAATTTTCGATATATGCTTTTTTTCTACCACATAGTATTACTTGAGAACCCTGTAAATTTTTGGCGATATCTAATAAATCTAAATATGTTTTGCGATCAATTTCGGTGGTTTGTAATTCCTTATCTTTTTGCATTGTTAATGCACCATTCTCTGCAATAACAATCATATCATTTTTGATTTGATCTAACTTATGAATAATACTATAATATTGCCTTCCACTGGCAGCAACAAAAGTGACTCCAAGTTCTTGCAACTCTTCAAAAAGCTCAAAAAAATGATTGCTCACTTCTCCTTTAGAATTCAATAGTGTGCCATCCATATCAGTTGCAACTAGTTTTATTTGAGATAAATCCATAGATTAAAAATTAAGATGCAAAGGTATTGGAGTTTGTTTTAAAACCAGGAATATTTATATAAAGATTATATTAATTTAGCTATACGGTTCATTGTTTGTCAGTTTCGACATAAACATATCGACCAACAGATACTTCTCAAAATAAAAATATAGATGCGATTTTTTCAAAAAGAAATACGATTACAACCATACTCCAGAGGCTTTCATTTAATTACTGATGAAATACTACAGGAGATTCCTGAGATTAAAGAAATCAACATAGGTCAACTTCAGGTATTTATTAAACATACCTCTGCAAGTCTTACTATCAACGAAAATGCAGATCCAACAGTGAGACAAGATTTTGAAAGTCATATGAACAAAATGGTTCCAGAAAACGCACCCTATTATATTCATACCTATGAAGGTCCGGATGACATGCCTGCACACATTAAAGCTTCTCTTATGGGAGCTTCTGTTCAAGTTCCTATCACTAATGGAAGATTAAACCTCGGAACCTGGCAAGGTATTTATCTATGTGAACACAGAAATTATGGAGGTTCTAGGACGTTAGTACTAACTGCTTCCGGAGTCTAAGGTTTTAAAACCAGTTAGACCAAGGAATCATATATAGCATTGCAGCAAATGCAATCGTATAAAAAATGGCTAACATCTTAAACTTAGGTGTAGAGGTCAATTTCTTTTTATGTTTAGAATATCCTATTGTAATCAATGCGGCAACGACAATCATCGTAAATGGATGTTCTACATTATATAATCGCACCAATGGATCTTTCATAATATCTCCAACGGCAACGCCATCAGCAAACCATAATATTTTTGGCGACACAAAGAATATAATAATACCAATTAACAACTGAAGATGGGTAACAATTAGTGCAAAAAGCGAAACTCTAAAGTCCTTAGGCGCATATTCTCTTTTAGTAAAAAATCCTGCAAGAGCATTAATTGTTGCCAGTGTTACAACAAGAACTACTAAATAAGCCCAATAGGAGTGAACGATTTGTATAGCGTCGTACATAATTATATTTGTTTAGATATTTCCAAAGGTAAACATATTGCATAAAAAAACCTCGCTCAAATTGAGCGAGGTTTTAGTAATTTAATTTTATAATAATCTAGAATTTATAACGTATAGATGCATTAAAAGTAATACCGTTAGTATAAATAAATCCAAAATCATTAGTAGCTTGTGCTCTTACTTCGTCAAAAACATTGTAAGCATTAGCTCTAAATACTAAGCTCTGAGTATCAAATTTGAAATCATATGTTAAACCTAAATCAGTTAAAGAATAAGGCTTAATTGTTCCAATATTTCTAGTTTGTAAACCTCTTGTTTCAGGATCATCTAAGTATTGTTGTGCATAATAGTCAATATTTCCATCAACTGATAAACCTGCAATAACTTTGGCTCTAACTCCAAAACCTGAAGTAAATTGTGGAGCTACATCTACTTTTACTCCGCTTAGGTTAAGATTACTCTCTGACGACACCAATTCATTAGTATCATCATTGTATTGTTCTTTCTGAGTTGTTCCATTAAATCTCCAAGAACCACCAGATACATATCCTTTGAAATCTAACCAATCTGTTGCCTTATATCTAAATTCTACTTCAGCACCAACGTGGATCTGGTTTACACCTCTATCAAATACATTAACCAATATATCGTCATCCTCATCTGGAGTTGGAACAGGGTTTAAATCTACACGTCCAGTAGAAAGAATCACTCTGTTATCCCAATTTGTATAATATGCATTAAAGTCAAGATTGAATCTACCTGCTCTAAAACGATATCCGGCCTCAACACCAGTAATATCTTCATTGTCAACCTCTGGCTGAACTAAGTCATTAGAACTTCTAATGTTTTGAAAAACATTATCAAGAAATGGTTGTCTAGAATAGTAACCTGCATTTAAATACAAAGTATTTGAGTCATTAATAGTATATCCAACACCTCCTTTAAGGTTATATCCAACCTTATTAAGCTGATCAGATTTTCCTAATCCTTCATCAATAAATCTTCCTTCTCTTACATAAGACTGATTAGATACAGCTCCCTGGAAGAAAGCACTAAATTTATCTCCAGCATATTCGATCTGAGAAAATACACCTTGGTAATTTATGTTTTCTGAGTAATCATAATCAATTCTTTGATCTTCATCAGCAAAATTGAACAATGCAGCCCAAGGATTAGAGTCATAAGCCTCTGTTACTACACCTCCATCAGGACGGTCATCTTCCCAACCTTGAAGTCCATGAAAGTCAGTAATTTGTCTAAAGTGGTCTCCACGATATAATCTAAAGTCAACTCCTACATTCCAAGATATCTTTTCAGTTAACTCAGTATTGAAGTTAGAGATCAAACCATACCATTGGTGATTATTTACAGAGTTTCTTCTGATATATCCTGTTCTACCTCCACCGATTCCTCCAGCAATAGCAAGGTTTTCTTGTTCTGTATTATAAAAATCAATTTGTCCAATAAGTGGTCCATCTCCATCAGGGTCTTCTGTTCTTTGTGCTCTAGCTCCTCTTGGTCCTACAGATCCACCACGCCCCCAAGAAGCATATAATACTGAAGATAATTGAGATTTTTCTGAAATATTCCAATCCCAGTTCAAGTTAGCAACTGGTTTGTGATAATAATTTGCTCTTTCAGAATCTACTTTAGAAGTATATTGTCCATTTCCTGCATTAGCAGCTGGATTAAAGTCTTCAGAGTATCCCCAGTTTTCGTTGAATCTAGAATTAGCATCAAATCTTTCTGTATTTCTTTGAGAAAATCTCTGACCATGTGATTGTGGTGCTCCTGTAATCAAAAAGTTAAATGCATGTGTATCATTTGGTTTATATCCAGCGGCAAAGAAATAATTTTGACCTTGTCCATAAGTTCCTTCAGCCCATTTTCTATGTGCTTGCCAATAATCAACTAAAACAGAGAATGCCCAACCTTTATCATTCATTCCTGTATCATATGCTAAAGTTCCTTTTGAATAACTATCGTTACCTCCTAAAAATCTAGCATAACCACCTCTAGTTCTATTTGCTGCTTTCATTACGATATTTACAGTTCCTCCAACAGAAGAAATAGCTAACTTAGAAGATCCTAATCCACGCTGAACCTGTATTGCATTGGCAATATCAGAAATTCCAGCCCAGTTAGACCAAAATACACGACCATCCTCTTGAGAGTTTATAGGTTGACCATTTAATAAAATAGCTGTATTGGTATCATCAAAACCACGTACAAATAAAGCTCCATCACCAAAACCAGTTTGATTAGAAACAAATACAGAAGGAGTACTTTTAATTGCATCCGGTAATTCTACATTACCCACAGCTTTTTCCTGAATTTCACTGGCTCTAATTGTAGAAACCGCAACTGGGGTTTTTCTGTCCTCTGCTAAATCGACAACTCCAGTACCTACAATAACGATTTCTTCTAGAGAGTTATCTAAGGAAAGGCTTATTGTTCCTAAATCCTGATCTCCATTAGTAACGTCATAAGCAACATTCTTAGAACCAAAACCTACATAAGAGATGTTAATCATCCCTGTTGGATTAGTTACTTTAATAGAGAATTTACCATCAAAATCAGTTGATGTTCCATTAGAAGTTCTTACCTCCAGAATATTTGCTCCTGGTAACGGACCGTTTGATTCTGAGTCGAATACTATTCCTGTAACTGTTCCCTGAGCAAAGGTTTCCCCTACCATTGCCAAAAGAAACATCATAAATAAAAATGTAATCTTTTTCATTATAAAGAATTGAATTAATTAATCGCCGCAAAAGAACGAATCTTTATGCAAACTAAGTTTATCTTAATGTTAAGAGTTTTTAACAAAAAACCACACAATTAAAGTACTGATATTCCTTGAGTATATTGACTATCAGTCAGTTGAAGATATCAACAAGTTGTTAACTAACAAAATGTTAACTAAAAGTGTTTTTGAGACCGCAACAAACAGGTCAAAAAAGAGTCGATTGGCAAAAAAAATCAAAAGTTTAAAATAAAAAGTATAATTCTAAAACCTTACTATTTACATGATTTCTACAATAACAAAGATAATTTTAGAAAAAATTAATTCAAATATCTTTTTAAAAGTTCTTTGGTAGAAGAATCATGATCAGCAATGTTTGTATTATCAATTTCTGATAGAATTTTTGTAGCCAATTGCTTTCCTAATTCTACTCCCCATTGATCATAACTAAAAATATTCCAAACCACTCCCTGAACAAAAATTCGTTGTTCGTACATCGATACCAAAGCACCTAGTGATTTTGGAGTTAGTTTATCAATTAAAATAGTTGTAGTAGGTTTATTTCCTTCAAAAATTTTGAAAGGAGTCAATTGCTTTAGTTTTTGATCCGACAACTTTTTAGATTTAAGTTCATCAAGAACTTCGGCTTCAGTTTTACCATTCATCAGAGCTTCTGTCTGAGCAAAGAAGTTGGCCATCAGCTTATCCTGATGATCTTTGTCATTAAACAAAGAATGTTTAAATCCAATAAATTCTGCGGGGATTAACTTTGTTCCCTGGTGTATTAACTGAAAAAATGCATGCTGTGAATTTGTTCCTGGTTCTCCCCAGATAATAGTTCCGGTTTGGTAATCTATTGGGTTTCCGTTACGGTCAACACTTTTACCATTACTTTCCATAATACCTTGTTGTAGATATGCTGGTAATCTATGTAAGTACTGAGAATATGGAATAATAGCTTCGCTTTCTGCTTCGAAGAAATTGTTATACCAAATACTTAACATTCCTAAAATTACAGGAATGTTTTCTTCGAAAGATGTATTCCTAAAATGCTCATCCATTTCGTGAGCACCTTCTAATAAAGCTTCAAAATTCTTATACCCTACAGATAAACTTATGGATAATCCAACAGCGCTCCATAAAGAAAAGCGACCTCCTACCCAGTCCCATAACGGAAAGATATTTTCTTCGGCAATTCCAAATTTGGTAACATTAGGTATATTGCTGGATACTGCTACAAAATGTTTACTTACAGCTTCCTGAGACGCTTGTTTTATAAACCAACTTCTGGCTGTAGTTGCATTAGAAAGTGTTTCTTGGGTTGAAAACGTTTTGGAAACTACAACAAATAATGTAGTTTCAGGATCTAATCCTTTTAGGTTTTGATGCACATGATCGCCATCCACATTAGAAATGAAATGTACATTCAGATGGTTTTTATAAAACTCTAATGATTCTGTAATCATAGCTGGTCCTAAATCAGAACCTCCAATACCAATATTTACGATATCTGTAAATGCTTTACCAGTATATCCTTTTAGCCCTCCATTAACAACTTGATCACTAAATTTTTGTATTTTTTCTTTTACAGTATTTACTTCCGGAATTACATTGTTTCCATCAACTTCAATTGTGCTGTTATCAGGAACCCTAAGTGCTGTATGCAATACTGCACGGTCTTCTGTTTCATTAATAATTTCACCCCCAAAATAGCTTTTGATCGCTTCATCCAATTTTACTTCCTTAGCTAGATCAACAAGTAATTTTTTAGTAGTTTCATCAATTCTGTTTTTTGAATAATCTACATAAAAATCTTGCCATTCTAATGAGAGTTTTTCAGCTCGACTGGAATCTTTGACAAAAAGTTCCTTGAGGTGCTTGTCTTTTATGTTTTGGTAGTGATTTTGTAATGCTTTCCAAGCTTTTGTGGTGGTAGGGTTAATAGTTGGTAATGCCATTGGTTATAAAATTTCTTGTGGTTTTAACTTTATACTATCTAATGTAGTTTTTAATGGTTCTATATGTTTATAAAATAGAGGTCTTAAACTATCCTTTAAAGGTTTGGATGCTGGTAAATCTTGTTTAAAAGGATCTACTTCCTTGCCATTTTTCCAAAAACGATAACATACGTGTGGTCCGCTGGTGTTTCCTGTCATTCCAATATATCCTATCACATCACCTTGTCTTACAAATTCTCCGACCTTAACAGCTTGTCTACTCATATGAAGATATTGTGTATCATAGGTTGCATTATGTCTTATTTTAACATACTTTCCATTACCGCCTCTTCGTTCGGATTTAGTTACAATTCCATCCGCTGTTGCTAATATTGGTGTTCCTATAGGTGCAGCAAAATCAGTTCCTCTATGCGGACGAATTTTATTTCCATAATACCTAATTCTTCTTCTTAAATTATATCTAGATGAAATTCTGCTAAATTTAACTGGAGCTCTCAGGAAAGCTCTACGTAGATTATCAGCCTGATAATCATAGTAATCCCAATTACCTGTTAAAGTATCATCCACAAATTTGAAAGCATAAATTGGTTTTCCCCGATGCTCAAAATAGGAGGCTTTGATCTCATCAATTCCTGCTGGAATAGTGTCATCTATAAATTTTTCGGTATACACTACTTTAAATTGATCTCCTGCTTCAAGTCTTGTAAAATCAATGGTCCAGGCATAAACATCTGCCATGTCATAGGCAACCATAACATTAACATCTATATCATCAAAAGTTTGAATCAGACTACTTTGGATAATTCCAGATGCCGTTTTTTCAACTAATTTTACAGGTTTTTTTCTTTTTTCAGCTATAATACTATCTCTGAAATCAACTATAGTGTAGTCTATCTTGTTATTTTGGTAAATAAATACTTGTGCTTGTTCTGTAGTGTCTTTAGATTTAAGTAATGTATATGGTTTTCCAGCCATAATCCTAGCCACATTAAACGTGTCTTTAATTGTACTGGTAATCTCAAAAACCTTAGCTCTGCTGATACCATGGCTGTCTAAGATTCCTCCAAAACTATCTCCTGATTTGATTGTGTCTTTGACCACAGTAAAATCATTAAGGTTATATCCAAATTCCTGAATAATTGGTGGTTTTTTAACCTCTTCAATTACTTCTGGAACAACAACCTTTGCCTCTTCTTTTTCTTTATTACATGAAATCAATACTACTGTTAAAAGTAGTAGAACGTAACCAATTCTCTCCAACTGACTATTCTATTTTGCGGTATTAAACTGATGGGTCACCCACTGCTGGCCCCAGTTTTCTTTTTCCTCTTCGCTCCAAAGATTAGGAAAAAAAGTAATTCTCTGAAAACTAGGAGGTAAAAAACTTTTCCAATTTGTTCCTCCAGTTGCTAGCACCTCTCCTTTTTCTTTATTGAGATACCTGTAGGCTGCTCCCATGTGCATTAATAACCAATTAATATTCACATTGGCGTCAAAAGTACGTAATGCTTTTATAAGGTGCACATTATTTTGCTCTTTTTCTGGTAGTTCAAGATATTTATGATAAATCGTACTGTCTTTTACCTGATTTGCAATACGCATCATCCTTGGTGTATAACGATACTCGAATTGCTTAAGTGTAAGTGTTTTTTCTCCTGTTTTCTTATCAGTTGCTCCAAATTTCCAGTACAGATGTTCATAAACTTCCTCTAAAGGATTCTCCTCTGAGAACTGATCTCTTTCCTTTGGGTTTACCAAATTACATAACGGAGTAGCATATATTTCTATTAATCTATATTGAACAGATTGAAAACCACTGGCTGGAAGCAAAGACATTCTATATTTTAGAAATTGCTCTCTATCCATACCTTTGATCATAACATCAAAAGAGTTAATCAGCACCCTGAAATAACGATTTACACGATCTAACTTATTAGTAAAAAACTCTGCATTCTGCAACTTATCATCAATAATCTGCTTTAGCTCATGTATAATTAGTTTAAAATAAAGCTCAGTAATCTGATGATACATAATAAAGATTTCCTCATCAGGAAAATGCGTCATCGGAATCTGTAAACTAAGTAATGTGTCTAAATGAATATAATCCCAGTAGGTAAGATACCTGTCGTGAAGTAATCCGTCTAGGTAGGAACCCAAGTCTTGACCGGAATTTTTGAATTTTTTTTCTAATTGCTTTATTTTTTCAGCAATTTCAGGTTTTATTGGTTCATCCATTAAACTAAAAATATTAATCCCGGCATATTATCACGGGATAATTATATCTCTTCTAATAAAAAGATCCCGTCGTACAACGGGACAAGTTCAACTAATACTTTCAATGCATTATATTTTAGAAAGTGAAGTTTTACTTAATTAACTACGATTTTAAAAGGGTGCTTAAGTCCCTTAAAAGCTATTAAGTCAGCTTCTATAGCGCCAACTAATATCTCTGCCCTTATCTTTAAAGGCATGCGATTGTCGTCATCACTTACCCACACGGTCATACTTTCTTCTTCTTTAAAAACTCTCTCTGCCTGAACATAAGGCCTGAATTTTAGACAACGTACTTTTCCTATTTTAGTTTTAATAACTTCTTTACCAAGAAATTTTAATTTGAAGTCGTAATTCTCATTATCAAAAAACATATTGACAAAAAACTCATCTCCCTTTTTTAATGTAGATGCGTCAATTTTATTTCGTAAATAATAGAATGAGGACATCATATCCTGCACATTACCTTTGGTATTGAAGGTCTTTTTGGTATTATATTTTTTATTAAAAACCAAAGCTTTTTTCTTTTCATGATCAAAATTGATCTCAATATCTTTGGTGTGACCTCCTTCATTAATATTGCGGATAAATCGATAAGGTTTTACTTCGTTTTTATCTATATAAGTTTCATAATAGTCTTCTACCTTAAAAAACAAGCTTAGGAGACCAGAAGATTTACCCGTGCCAATAACATGGTGAACTGGAATATTATTAAGCTTTTCTTCTTTTACTTCTAGAGTAGCATAACTTGCTGTAAAAACGCCGTAGTGAATCCTAAACTTAAACCACTCGCCAGAATCAAAAGCTTTATGGTTATCCTGTGCTATAGATGGTATAGTACTAAACAGTATTATAAATAGAAAAAAATATTTCATGGTTATTTGGGTATACTTTTATTTAACATAATTAAATACTTGTTAGCAATATCCATTCCAAAAGTACTATTAAATACAAAGACTTAAAAATGTATTTCATTAATAAATGGCCAAATAATATATACAAAAAGAGAGCCACCACAGCTCTCTTTTTACTTTTATTAACCAACTAAAAACTTAAATTATGAGAATAATTATTGTTTTTGGTATAAGTGGTAACCACTCCACTTACTTTTGCAAATATCAACTTTTTTTGCATATTTATCAACCGAAAACGTTTTTTTATTATGAAATTTAACAAAAAGTTATAAAAATAATCACAATACCTCAATTTCTTCAAGCTTTTAACATTAGCAATTCAGATTCTTAAAAACTTAATATTCTTTATTCTTTTACAATGTCCCTCTTTGTTCCTGTTCTCTTTCAATAGCCTCAAAAAGTGCTTTGAAATTACCTTTACCAAAAGACTGTGCTCCTTTTCTTTGAATAATTTCAAAAAACATTGTAGGGCGATCTAAAACTGGTTTTGTAAAAATCTGCAATAGATATCCTTCATCATCCCGATCGATCAGAATTCCTAATTCTTTAAGAGGTTCTAAATCCTCATCAATCTCACCAACTCTATCCAAAACAGTTTCATAATAACTAGCTGGAACTGTAAGAAATTCTACTCCTCTATTTTGAAGAGAAGAAACTGTTTCTATAATATTATCTGTAGACAAAGCCATATGTTGTACACCGGCACCATTATAAAAATCAATATATTCTTCTATTTGAGACTTTTTTCTTCCTTCAGCCGGTTCATTAATCGGAAATTTTATTCTACCATTACCATTACTCATCACTTTACTCATCAGTGCAGTATATTCTGTAGAAATATCTTTATCATCAAAGGATACTAATTGAGCAAACCCCATCACTTTAGCATAAAACTCGCACCATTTATTCATTTCATTCCAACCTACATTACCAACCATATGATCTATATATTTTAGTCCCGTAGGTTTTGTTTCATATGGTTTATCCCAAGCCATGTAGCCTGGCAGAAAAGCTCCGTTGTAATTTTTTCTTTCCACAAAAATGTGAACAGTTTCACCATAAGTATGAATTCCGGAAAACACAACTTTACCGTCTTTATCTTCTTCAACAGTAGGTTCCATATAAGATTCTGCTCCACGCTTGATAGTTTCTTCGTAGCTTTTTGTGGCATCATCTACCCAAAGCGCTACTACTTTTACTCCATCACCGTGAGCATTAATATGCTTATTAATATCTCCATCTGGTTGTAATGGAGAAGTAAGAACTAATCTTATCTTATCTTGTTGTAAGACATAAGAAACACTATCCTTTCGGCCAGTTTCTAGCCCAGCATAAGCAATAGGTTGAAATCCCCAGGCGGTCTGGTAATAATAGGCTGCTTGTTTGGCATTTCCTACATATAATTCTACATAATCCGTTCCTAAAAGCGGTAAAAAATCTTCTGCTTGTGGAACTACTTTTTCTAAATCTTGAGGTGTTATATCGGTTGACATTTTTTTATAAATTTAATAATGATGTAAGTAAAGAATGTTTTTAATAAAATAAATCCATTATTTGGATGAAAGTTCTTTTAGAAACCTACCACATCGCTCTCAGGTGAGCCGTTATATCCTTTCGATAATTTAACATCTTTTATTTTTTACTCTAACCAAGATTTGTGATAATCCTCATCTGCTATTTTCATAGCTTCTTCTGTAACCATTAAAGGTTTAAATGTATCCACCATAACGGCTAGTTCATCAGTTTTGGTTTTACCAATACTTCGCTCTACTGCTCCGGGGTGTGGTCCGTGAGGAATCCCCGCTGGGTGTAAAGAAATATGACCGGCATCAATGTCATTTCTACTCATAAAATCTCCATCTACATAATACAATACCTCATCACTATCAATATTACTATGGTTATAAGGTGCCGGAATACTCTCTGGATGATAATCATATAATCTGGGAACAAAAGAACATATCACAAAAGCATCTGTTTCAAAAGTTTGATGAACAGGTGGCGGTTGGTGAATTCTACCTGTAATGGGTTCAAAATCATGTATTGAAAAAGCATATGGAAAATTAAACCCATCGTATCCAACTACATCAAAAGGATGGGTAGCATAGACCATATCAAAAATCTCATTCTGCTTTTTAACTTTGATCAAAAAGTCTCCTTTTTCATCATTGGTTTCTAGCTCATATGGAGCTCTTAAATCACGTTCACAAAAAGGAGAATGCTCTAGTAATTGCCCAAACCAATTACGGTATCTCTTTGGCGTGTAAATTGGCCTGCGAGACTCTACAATAAACAAACGATTATCTGTAGTATCAAAATCGAGTTTATATATTGTTCCTCTTGGTATCAAGATATAGTCCCCATATTTAAAATCCAGATTCCCTAAATGACTTCTAAATTTTCCGCTTCCACGATGTACAAAAATTAATTCGTCTGCATCTGTATTTTTATAAAAGTATTCTGAAGTAGATTCTTTTGGCGCTGATAAAATAATAGTAGCATCACTATTAGTAAGTACACTTTTTCTACTTTGTAGATAGTCCTTTTCAGGATTTACCTTAAAACCGTGAAATCGGTAAGATTTTATATTATTTTGAATTGCAACTTTTGGAGCTACACTATAACTGCCTTTGATTTCTTTAACCTGTGTAGGTCTCTGACAGTGATACATGTTCGTCGACATTCCGTCAAAACCAATGGTGCCGAATAGTTGTTCATAGTACAGTGTACCATCTTGTTTTTTAAAGATGGTATGGCGTTTTGGTGGTATTTTCCCTAGGGAATGATAAAAAGGCATGATTCATTAAATTTAAGATATTAACTACTATTCTAAAAAATTAAGGCTATTCTATAGTAAATCTGCCTTATTCCGGATTACGTTTAATAAGATGATGTAATAGTAATGGTAAATCTTGCCAGAATACGTTCATAACATTACAAATATCGGAAATATTTCTATCTTTTTAATCTTAAAACCAAAAACCTACGCTAAAAAACCATTCACTCAATTTAACCTCTGGAGAGTACGAATATTTAACTTGAATAGGTCCCATAAAAGTTTCCAAACCATATCCTAAAGCATATCCTGTAAACTCAGGACTTTGTAACCAATCTCCAGAGCTGAATATTTTATTACCCACATTAGCAAAGTTTGCAGAAGCATTAACGTGATGGTTATTTATCACTTCATAATCTAATGTGATCAATCCTTTAGCAAAACCTTGGCCAGTTATCCCTAAAAAATCATATCCATAAAAAGGAATAAAGTTATTAATGGTTCGAGCACCAAATCCGCCTAACTGAAAATCTAAAGAGTTTAAAGACACATTACCTATTTTGGTCCCCGCTTCGAAACTGATGTTCATAGCCATATTTTTGGATAATGAGGTAGCATATCCAAGTTTGGCTTTGGCGATAGAAAACTCATTAAAAGTCTCAGTAAAATCGGATGAAAAAAGATATGTATGTATATCTCCATCAAATAAAAAACCTCGTTTTGGAAAGTATTTGTTATCATAAGTATCTAATCTCAAATATCCAAAAGCACTCCAATAGTCGCTATCATCAAATACTGTTCTAGGAATTTGGTTTACATCTTCTCCAAAGGTTTCAGAAATAATCTGAAGCCTCTTATATTCTCCACCAACACCTACAGAAAACGTTTGCTGTAACAAGGTTTCACCATATATTTGCAAGTTAAAATCGGTGTATTCTACATCAATAGTATTTATTGCCAAATCAGGTAATTCTCCAAATTGTCTTACAAAATCGAAGTCAGTAGCCTTGGTAAAATTTGTATATCTATATTTTAATCCCACACTCCAATAATATCCTTTATCGATATAATAGTCTAAATCATATCTAACATTGTCACCTAAGGCAATATCAAATGATAAAACATCATTATTAAATAATAGACTTTTTCTAGTGATATTTACTAAAGCTGCTGTTTTATATAAATCATCATAATGTGCAGCAAATCGCAATAGCATTTTATTCTCACTTTCTTTCACATTAACCAATAGCGTTTTTCCTTCTTTTCCATCTACTAATCTATGACTTACTCTATCAAAATTACCTGTAGCAGAAAGGTTATTAATTCCTTCATTTAACTTATCATAAGTTATAATTTTAGGAGTTTTATTTAGCTTTAACTTCCCTTTAATATAAGATCTTGTATACCTGTCATTTCCAGTAATAAGCAAGCTGCTGATATTCAAGGTGTCTGAAGTTCTTGATACTTTACCTCTTGGTGTAGTAGGTGTCTGACGTTCTGATATTTCTTTAAGTACTTCAAAATTTGCTAAAGCAGCTTTTTCACCATTAGAAATAATCTTATCGCCTTCATCAAATGACATCACTGAAAATTCTAATATAGAAGGTTTAATATATACATCTGTTTCAGAAACTTTACTTTTCATAGCTTTAATAGTCCTGAAGTTGCTAATCTGAAGCAAAATGTTGGTCACAGAATTTAATTGATCCCTAGGCATTAAACTATCTTGTACATCTATCCCTATAACAATTTCGGCTCCTTTTTCTTTAATCTCTTTTACCGGGTAGTTGTTAGAAACTCCACCATCTGTCATTAAAACCCCATCTAACTCCACTGGGCTAAAAATAGAAGGGAGTGCTCCACTGGCAGCAACAGCCTCTGGTAAGTATCCTTTATCTAAAAGCACTTGTTGTCCGGTTTCTATATTGGTTGCCATACAGAAAAAAGGAATTGGCAAATCATCAAAATTTGTAATATGGTTTACATGAGCTGTATATCTGGAGAATTGATTGTAAAAATTCTGACCTTTGGACAACCCTTTAGGTAAACCAATTTTAAACCTATCAAAAGGAAGTGTAATTGCATATTTTTCAGAGTCTTCTCTTTCATAAAATGTTTTTGCATCTCTAGGTAGCACATCTTGTATAAAAGAGTCAAAATCCACGGATCTAAATATAGAATCCAGCTCTTTTGCACCATATCCAGAGGCATATAATGCCCCCACTATTGCTCCCATACTTGTTCCGCCAATATAATCTACCCTAACTCCTGCTTCTTCTATAACCTTAAGCACACCAATATGAGCAAGCCCTTTTGCACCACCACCACTAAGCACTAAGCCCACTTTAACATCTTCTAATCCGGGGTCATCATGAGTTTCTGGAATATTTTTTTCCTGTGACCAAATGTCTCCGGTAGACAAAGAAAACAATAAGATTGTTATCCCTAATAAGTAAACTTTTAATATGTCATATAAGCTATGCATTAATCCTTTTTAGTAAGATAGTAATTATACACTTTGGTTGCACGAGAATTACCTACTACTTCTGTTAACTCTTCTACAGAAGCTTCGCTTATCCTTTTTACCGATCTAAAATGCTTCAATAATTCCACCACAGTTTTTTCTCCGATTCCTGGGATATTGTCCAATTCAGTATCCAAAGCAGATTTACTTCTTTTTTGACGATGAAAAGTGATACCAAATCTATGTGCTTCATTCCGTAAATGCTGTATAACCTTTAACGATTCGGACTTTTTATCCAAATACAATGGTATAGAATCTCCAGGGTAGTATATTTCTTCTAATCTTTTGGCAATACCAATGATGGTTATTTTTCCTCTCAGTCCTAATTCATCCAATGCCTTGAGCCCTGAAGATAACTGACCTTTGCCCCCATCTACTATGACTAATTGAGGTAATGGCTGCTCTTCTTCTGTTAATCTTTTATATCTGCGATATACTACCTCTTCCATAGATGCAAAATCGTTAGGGCCTTCTACAGTTTTTATATTAAATTTTCTGTATTCTTTTTTACTTGGTTTTCCATTTTTAAATACCACACAAGCCGCAACCGGATTTGTACCCTGAATATTAGAGTTGTCAAAACATTCAATATGTATTGGTTCTTCAGGTAGTCTCAAGTCTTTTTTCATTTGAGCCATCAGACGTTTTACATGCCTATCAGGATCAATGATTTTAATCTGCTTAAATCGTTCTTGTCTATAATATTTAGCATTTCTTATTGATAAATCAACAATTTTCTTTTTATCGCCAAGTTGTGGAACACTAACTTTTAATCCTTCACCTACTTCTACATCAAAGGGAACAAAAATCTCTTTAGATTTAGAGTTAAATCGCTGACGTAACTCCACTATTGACAACTCCAATAATTCCTTATCTGATTCTTCTAATTTCTTTTTTATTTCTGTAGTATGTGATCTAATAATAGCTCCATATGACAGCTGAAGAAAATTTACGTACCCATACGATTCATCAGAAATAATCGAAAAAACATCTACATTACTAATCTTCGGGTTAACCACTGTGGATTTAGCTTGATAGTTTTCGAGGACTTCAATCTTTTCTTTAATTCTTTGTGCATCTTCAAACTCCATTTGCTCTGCATGTTCAGTCATTTGTTTACGAAAACGGGTCAAAGAATCTTTAAAATTACCCTTTACGATTTGTCTAATTGCTTCAATATTTTGATGATATTCTTCCTCACTCTCATAGTCCTCACAAGGACCTTTGCAATTACCCAGATGATACTCCAGACAAACTTTATACTTACCTCCTTCTATTTTTTCCCTAGATAAATCATAATTACAAGTCCTAAGTTGATATAATCCTTTAATAAGATCTAATAATGTATTTACAGTTTTGAAACTGGTATACGGTCCGTAATACTCAGATCCATCTTTTATAACATTGCGAGTAGGAAAAATTCTGGGAAAACGTTCTTTTTTAATACAGATCCAAGGATATGTCTTGTCATCCTTAAGCATCACATTAAATCTGGGTTGGTGTTTTTTGATAAGATTATTCTCCAGAAGTAATGCATCTGTCTCTGTTTCTACAACAATATGCCGTATAGAATGAATCTTTTTTACCAGAACCTTAGTCTTATAATTATCATGATGTTTGTTAAAATAAGAAGCTACTCTTTTTTTAAGGTTTTTAGCCTTACCTATATAGAGCAATTTATCTTCTTTATCATAATACTGATATACTCCCGGGCCAGTGGGCAGGGTCTTGATCTGTATGTCTAAAGAGGCTTTTTGCATATTCCGAATGTAAATTTAACAGTTTACCACAATTGTAGTGCCTATATTCATGGTTTAAATTTTGTTAAATCCTGTTTGAACTATAGAATTTTATTAAAAAAGTGTGATAATATACAATGCATCCTCTTTTTTCTTACTTTAGTAGTTCTAATTTCAATTATACTTTTTTGGAAAAAGAAAAGAAAATAATTGGCAGAACAGATAAAGTGGATTTTCCAGTTCTGGAACTAAAAGATATCGATGCTAAAATCGATACAGGCGCTTATACATCATCTATTCATTGTATAGACATCAGAGAAGTTGATCAAACTCTACAATGTAGTTTTCTTGATGCTACTCATCCTGAATATAATGGTAAAAAATTCACATTCAAAAACTATGATATTACTGCTGTAAAAAGTAGTAATGGAAAAGTAGAAACTCGTTTTGCTATACGAACTCAAATTACCTTATTTAACAAAACATACCCAATAACCCTTACACTATCTCCCCGTGATGATATGCGTTTTCCTGTGCTGATTGGCCGAAAATTTTTAAGTGGAAAATTTTTAGTAGACCCTCAGTTGGAAAACCAATCTTATAATTTATAAAGCAAAATGAATATAAAAATTTTGTCGCGTGGCCCGAATTTATATTCAACGCAAGCACTTGTCCAAGCAGCAGTAAAGCGTAAACATAATGTACAGGTAATAGATCCACTAAATTGCGATATCGTAATTGAAAAACAAAAACCGGAAATCTATTATAGAGGAAGAAAATTAGACCACGTAGATGCTGTAATTCCAAGGATTGGAGCTTCAATTACTTTTTATGGTACAGCCGTAGTCAGGCAATTTGAGATGATGAATGTGTTTACTACCTTAAAATCGCAAGCCTTAATACAATCTAGAGATAAACTCCGAAGTTTACAAATACTATCTAAAGCAGGATTGGGGTTACCTAAAACAGTTTTCACTAATTACTCAAGAGATGTAGATGGGGTAATTTCGCACGTAGGCGGTGCTCCATTGATTATTAAACTTCTTGAAGGAACCCAAGGATTAGGAGTTGTTTTGGCAGAAACCAAAACCGCAGCAGAATCAGTAATAGAAGCTTTTAACGGACTACAAGCCAGAGTAATCGTTCAAGAATATGTAGAAGAAGCCAAAGGAGCAGATATTAGAGCTTTTGTCGTTGATGGACACGTGGTAGGAGCTATGAAAAGACAAGGTAAAGAAGGTGAATTTAGGTCTAATCTTCATCGTGGAGGATCTGCTAAGTTAATTCGATTAAGTGAAGCCGAAGAGTATGCCGCTATTAAAGCTTCCAAAGCACTAAAACTTGATGTTGCAGGAGTGGATATGTTACAAAGTGATCGCGGGCCTTTAATTCTAGAAGTAAATTCTTCACCGGGATTACAAGGCATTGAAGAGGCTACCGGAAAAGACATTGCAAAAACTATAATTAAGTATATTGAGAGAAGTATATAACAAACATGGCAAAAGTAATAGAGAAAGATATCCTTAATATACTTGGAGAAGAGATTCCGTTAGATTGTAGTAAAACTATAAATTTTAACATCGCCAAGTTATATACCTCAACCAAGGTAGAAATCCCAATCATTATAGAAAGATCCAAAAAGCCCGGGCCCACAGTATTGATTACTGCCGGTATACACGGAGATGAAATCAATGGTGTAGAAGTAGTACGACAGATCATTGCTAAAAAAATCAATAAACCTGCAAAGGGAAGTATTATATGTATCCCTGTCCTTAATGTTTTTGGTTTCTTAAGCATGAATCGTTTTTTTCCTGATGGCAGAGACCTTAATAGAGTATTCCCCGGAACCAAAAACGGTTCGCTTGCTAGCCGTTTTGCTCATCAATTTGTAAACCAAATTCTACCGATAGCAGATTTTTGCCTAGATTTTCATACAGGCGGGGCAAGTCGCTTTAATGCTCCTCATATTAGAGTAGATCCTAAAAATGAGCGATTGGTAACATTGTCAAAAATATTTAATGCACCATTTACACTATTGTCTAAAAATTTGGATGGATCTTACCGCGCCACCTGTGCTAAGAAAGGTGTAGATATTTTATTATTTGAAGGAGGTAAATCTCAAAATAGTAATCGAGATATTGCCAGAGAAGGAGTATATGGCACTATGCGTATCCTACATCATATGGGGATGTTAAAACCTACATTTTCAGTACCTGACAAACAGGAAGAAAGTATAATTATCAAAAAAAGTTTTTGGATACGTGCAAAATATAGTGGTTTATTACATATTAAAATTCATTTTGGAAAACATGTAGAAAAAGGAGAGATTCTAGCAACCATAACAGACCCTTATGGAACTAAAAGACACGTAGTCAAATCTCCAAATGATGGATATATTATTAATGTAAATGAAGCACCAATAGTATATAAGGGTGACGCTATTTTTAGAATTACAAAAGAGTTAGAAACAGCTAATGGATAAAAAGTCTCTTCGGAAAAAATACAAAACCCTTAGATCTCAATTAAGTTCAGAAGATATTGAAAATATGAGTATGGATATTGCTAATCAATTGCTTCGACTTCCTATTTGGGATAACTCATATTACCACATCTTTCTGCCAATTCAACAACAAAAGGAGGTAAATACAGAATACATTCTTCATATTCTTCAAGGAAAAGATAAAAATGTGATTGTCTCTAAAAGTAATTTTGAAGATCATTCTATGGAGCATTTTCTTCTAACCGATGCTACTGTAATAAAACCTAATGCTTGGGGGATTCCCGAACCTGTGGAGGCTATACCAATTCCTGATCATAAAATTGAAGTAGTTTTTATTCCTCTTTTAGCTTATGATCAGAACGGAAACCGAGTAGGGTATGGAAAAGGATTTTATGATAAATTTTTAATAAAGTGTAATCAAAATGCATTAAAAATAGGTCTTTCCTTCTTTTCTGCCGAAAAAAAAATTGAAGATGTGAGTCTCAATGATATTTCTCTGGATTACTGTGTTACAATGTCAGAAATTTATAATTTTAAGAAATAGTTAACATTTCTTGTTTTCAAAATCATAAAATACTATATTCGGATTTTAATTTTGAGAATACCCCACAATGTCCCAAAATATCGAGAGTGTTTGCATCATAGATGATGACAACATTTATATCAATTTATTGACTAAAATTATTGAACTAAAAAGACTTTCAGAATCTGTCATTGTTTTTAAGAATGGTAAAGAAGCTCTGGACTATTTTTTAGAAACTATAGATAACACAATACAGCCTGAAGTACCTCAAGTCATATTTCTGGATCTTAATATGCCCGTAATGGACGGATGGGAGTTTTTGAATGAGTTTTCAAAAATCAAAGATAAAATCCGCGATAAAATAGATCTTTATGTAGTAAGTTCTTCAATAGATTCCAGAGATATAGAACGAGCAAAAGCTATTGATGTGGTTGATGATTACCTGACCAAACCAATAAAACTTGATGTCTTCGAAAAAATTCTTGCTTAAGACATTAATGAGTCTTCGGAAAAGCTTTTTTATTAAATATAATCAATAAGAATACACCAACACTAATTGCTGAATCCGCTATATTAAATACCGGATCGAAAAAAGAAAAACGTTCCCCTCCCCAAAAAGGAATCCAGTCGGGTAACGTGTCATTATAAAATGTGAATTGAATCATATCAACTACTCTACCATAAAAAACACTCTCATAACCTCCTCCGTCTGGTAAAAATGTAGCTATATCTGTTCTGGTGCTTTCTCCAAAAAACACTCCATAAAAAACAGAATCAATTATATTACCAAAGGCTCCAGCAAAAATCATAGAAATACAAATGATAAGTATTTTTGGGCTATTCTTACGCACAGAATCATATAACCAATATCCAATTCCAGTGATGGCTAATAATCTAAATAATGTTAGGATTAGTTTACCATAACTTCCAGGCAGTTCAAAGCCCCAAGCCATTCCTCTATTTTCTACAAAAACAATTCTGAACCAACTGAATACTTGAACTTCGTCCTGTATAGCAAAATTAGTTTTGATATAAATTTTGGTAATCTGATCTATCAGAAGTATTAAAACTATAATTAAAATAGATTTCTTTAAAGACATAAACTTTCTCAATATTCAGGTATAAAAAGCGACGACAAAAATAGTGTTTTATTTTGTTTTATAAACACTTATGTTTCCGCTTATCGATTTTAGATTTATTTGGTACGCTCCAGTTATGTTTTCAGAATTAATTTTACCAGATTTTGTAGAAGTAATGATATTAGCGTTTTCTGTAAAAACATTTATATTTCCGCTAAGCGTATTAATTGTTGCATTACCTATAAAAGAATTTAATAGGCAATCACCAGAATCAAGTTCTGCAAAAAGGTTTTTAAACTCTCCATTGATATCTAAAGAGGCTATACGCGATTTTATAACTACATTAAGATGATCAGGTATTTGTAACTTCACTTTTACCACAAATACCTTATGAGCACTTAATTTATCGTTATGGTTTTCTGAAAAAGGCTGTATCTCATCTTCCAGAACAATTCTCTTTCCATATTGTTTTGCTTTGATTAAAATATCATTTTCGTACTCTCCTTCAGATACTCCATTAAATATGACTTTATCTTCAATATTATTAATGATCTCAATCTCAAAGGTATTATGCAAAACAATTTCGACTTCTTCTACTTCAGAGGTATCAAAACTTTTATCAAAAGTAGATTGCGCATGAATAGTAATCGATATAAAAAAAGAAAATAACCACTTCATGCCTCCAAAGTAGTTATTTTCTTAATCAAATATAGGGAAAGCTTTATTGTTTCCTTATAAAAATATCGCCACTAACTGTTTTGAGATCCAGTTCACTTTTAACATCCCCAAAAGATCCAGTTACTTTACTACCCACAATTCTATTTTTACCTTGATCAAAATTCATGTCTTTATCTGAGTAGATCATTCCCGTTACAGTCTCTGCTCTAAGTTTTGATTTTGACACCTTGACATCAATATCTCCACTTACAGTTTTAAGCATAAGATCGCCACTATACTTCTTGATATCAATATTTCCACTAATGATATCTACTTCCAGTTCGCCTTGATATTCTTCTGAAGCTATATCTCCCGAAATACTTTTTATCCTAAACTTAGAGTTTTTAGGAATATATAAGGTATAATTAGCGTCTATATCTAAATTATTACATGGTCCCCAATTGTTCTTACGATTAGAGCCTTTCTCCTCTTTTTTCCATTTGTCAAATAAGTCTCCATAATCCGATTCTATATCCAAAACTGAAGAGGAATTATCAATATTAAGTGTATAATAATCATCAAACTGACCATCATTAATGCTTACTTCGGCTTTTAGATATACTTCATTTTTATCCCATGTTTTGATAGTGATATCATCCGCAAATTTAAATTCTGCTTTAATTCTATCTGCAGATGTAGTGATTTCTTTTTCAATTACTTTTTGTGCATTCACCTGGAATGCTGCTAAGCACAATACGATAAGTTTTATTACATTTTTCATTATTCTGTTGTTGTTTGATTAATTGATGACCTCTTTATTTTTTTCTTAGATAAATATTTCCTGTAGAAGATCTTAGACTAATTTCTACTCCTCCGTTATTTAATTCGGTTTCGATTGTTCTTTTTCCAGCAACAATTTTCATATTGTCATCTTTACTTGGAAATTTGATTTCAAAATCTGTATAAATTTCTCCCATAGCAGTTTTTAACTCCAAATTGGCAGGTGTATTCGATGGAAGACTTACATCTATAGCTCCGGTTGCAGAAATCAATGAAATTGGTGAGCTCTGACTTACTTTATTAAAAACCACATTAATTTCTCCTGTTGCTGTTTTGGCTACAATAGGCCCAGTAACGTCTTTAAAAGTAATGTTACCTACATTTGTGGTAGCTTCAATTTCTGAAGAGAAACCATTAATTTCTATACTCCCAAGGTTACTTTTCTCAATAGTGATATTTACACTTTTAGGAAGGAAAACTTCTAAAGTAGAGCTATGCATGTTTTTCAGGTTTATTAATGTAAGCGTTTCTCCTTCTCTTTTGACATGCACTCCGAATCCTGTATTATCACTTCCGCCTGCGTAAACAGCTTTTAGTCCTCTGGCTTTTTCCGGCATCTTGCGCTCATCACCTACAATGAGAACTTCGTTTTTATCGTGTGACTTTATCTCTACTCCTGATTCTGAACTAATTTTCACCTTCTTTACTCCCTGCAAAGATTGCACATAGTCTTCTTGCGCATTAAGGTTTCCGACTCCTATTAGTAATAATATTGCGATTACTATATTTTTCATGATTATTCGTTTTTGATTGAAATTTTAAATTAAACTTGGCAGACCAATAATTACTTGATCTTTTACATAATTGGGTGTTTCTTCATTACGAAGCAACTTTTCCATAGCAGGTATTGCGCGCTTTTCCTGAATGGTAACTAAAATCTGAATTAATTCAATTTGCATGCCTGGATCTTGTTCCATATCCAGAGCTTTGATTAATGCCTTACGAACCATTTCCTGATCAGAAAATTTTACTAGTGCCTCTGCTGCAGCTAATCGCACATTAATATGATCGTCGTAATACATTTTATCTATTAAAGCTTTAAGAATATCATTCCCTGGTTTTTCAAATTCCTCTGCATAGTTTACTGCCTGTAAACGTTTACTTGCTGATTCATTTTCTATCAGCGAAATGGTCATCGTTTGCTTCATTTCTATTTTTTCTTCTTCTAGAACAGCTATTTCCTTGGAAACAGATTCATTATTTTCCATTTTTCCATAGAAATAAGCCGAAATCACCAAAGCTATTGTGGCAGCTATTTGCAAAGCTGTTTTCCAAGAACCTCTGGGTTTTCTCTCTAATGAAACTACTTTAGTATCATTCAACAATATTTTTTCTTTCTCAAGCATTGCCTTAAAATTTTGCTGAATACTTGCATCAGGAAGTTCTTGCGGATCACTATCTATTCCCTCAAAAACAGTTTGAAGTTCCTGTAAAGCAGAACTACAACTTGCACATTCTTCCAAATGTGTTTTCAGCATCTGATAAGTCTTCTGATCTAAATTATGATCCAGATAATCAATGAGTTGACCTTCTATTTGTTTACAGTTCATAGCTTATATATTTTGGAGATAATGATCTTTTAATTTATTAATTGCACGATGCACCCTTGTTTTCACAGCTCCTTCAGTCGAACCCACAATCTCTGCGATTTCTTGATATTTGATTCCTTGGTATCGATTCATAATAACTAACTCTCTATCACTTGTATTCAATTGTTCTAATGCTTGATGCAACTGTTCTGCAACTTCATCTTTTTCAATAGTACTTATGTCTTCTGTTTTGGTTTTATACTCGACCTCATCCAATCGCTGAGCTGCCGTTTTCTTGCTTTGATAATGATCAGAGAATATATTTCTCGCAATCGTATAAATCCAGGATGAAAACTTTCCTTTTTTATAAGAGGTTCTATATTTGATTGCCTTGTAGAAAACCTCTTGAGTAATATCCTGACTAACATCTCGATCTCGAGTCATCTTTAGTAAAAAATTATAGATCCTAACATGATATCGATCGAATAACACGCTCATCATATCTAAATTTCCGTTAGATACCAGAATCATTAATTCTTCATCATTTAAGTTTTCCAAGATGTTACTCTTTTGATTAGTTTCTATCAGTAATACCTCTATTTTTAAAAAAGGTTACAGACTCATTAGAATTATTTTTTAAATTTTTATTTAGTTTTAAGAAAGATCCTGCTAAAAAAGCGGGATTAGACTGCCTACCCTGCACCTGGTAGGCAGGTTCAACTTACAATTTTGAGAATCTACCTGAGGTAGATTCTCAAAATCGAACTTCACTAATAAAAAAAGTGCTTCCCGATTTGGAAAGCACTTTAAATTTACAATATTTTACAGTTTGTTAGCTCTGCATATTCTTAGCCTCAATACTAAGGGTAGCATGAGGAACCAGCTTTAATCTCTCCGGATTAATTAATTTACCTGTTACACGGCAAATTCCATACGTTTTGTTCTCAATTCGTAGCAAAGCATTCTTAAGGTCACGAACAAATTTCTCTTGCCTAATCGCAAGTTGTGTATTTGCTTCTTTAGACATGGTCTCACTCCCTTCTTCAAAAGCTTTAAATGTTGGAGAGGTATCGTCTGTACCATTATTTCCATCATTTTTATAAGCACTTTGAAGTAATTCTAAGTCCTTTTTTGCTTTTTCTACTTTTTCAAGGATAATTTCCTTGAACATCGCCAAATCAGCGTCACTGTACCTTACTTTTACATCTTCTGCCATATTCTTAATGTTTTTTAATTACCAATTGGGTTGCAATGTCGTCAAACGCAATTTCCGTACCATTTATTATATCTTTTGCAAATTCAATTGTTTCGGTTAACGTTTCATTCTTGATATAGGTCTCATTATTGGTTACAGCCTCCTGAATAGCTTTGTTTTCTTGAAAAACAATTTCTATTTTATCAGTCACCTCAAGCCCACTATCCTTACGGATATTCTGGATTCGATTCACAAGTTCCCTAGCAATCCCTTCTTTTTTCAGCTCTGGAGTAATCGTCACATCTAACGCAACTGTTAGCGGACCTGAATTTGCAACCAACCATCCCTCAATATCCTGAGAACTGATTTCTACATCATCGGTTCCTAATGTAATAATTTTATCATTAATTTCTACATCAAAATTGCCTGTTTGTTCAAGAATTTTAATACTTTCCTGATCAAATCCCTGTATCTTATTGGCAATCAACTTCATATCCTTTCCAAAACGAGGGCCCAAAGCTTTAAAATTTGGTTTAATTTGCTTTACTAATATCCCTGAGGCATCATCAATAAGCTCAATTTCTTTCACATTAACCTCACTTTTAACCAAATTAGCGATATCGTTGATCTCTGCTTTTTCAGCTTCATTCAGTACCGGAATCATAATTCTCTGAAGTGGTTGACGCACTTTGATCTTTTCTTTTTGGCGTAGCGAAAGCACCAATGAAGAGACAGTTTGTGCTTTTTGCATTTTATGCTCTAATGCTTTATCTACAAAAGATTCATTATATTTTGGGAAATGTGCCAAATGCACACTTTCAAAAGCTTCTTTTGATGTTCCTACTATCAAATCTTTATACAAACGATCCATGAAAAATGGCGCAACTGGAGCTCCTAATTTTGCTACAGTAAGCATACACGTATATAAGGTTTGATATGCAGAAATTTTATCTTGTTGATAATCTCCTTTCCAATATCTCCTTCTACTTAATCTTACAAACCAATTGCTTAGGTTTTCCTGTACGAAGTCAGAAATTGCTCTAGTTGCTTTGGTTGGTTCATAATCGTTATAATATTCATCAACATTTTTGATCAATGTATGTAACTCACTCAGAATCCAACGATCTATCTCAGGGCGTTCTGCTAATGGAATATCAGCTTCTGCATAAGAGAAGTTATCTATATTAGCGTAAAGTGTAAAGAATGAATACGTATTATACAGTGTTCCAAAAAACTTACGACGTACCTCAGCAATTCCCTCTAAATCGAATTTCAGGTTATCCCAAGGATTGGCATTACTGATCATATACCACCTTGTAGCATCAGCGCCATAGGTTTTTAATGTTTCAAATGGGTCTGCCGCATTTCCAAGTCTTTTAGACATTTTCTGTCCGTTCTTGTCTAAGACCAATCCATTAGACACAACATTTTTATAAGCTACATCATCAAAGATCATAGTTCCAATAGCATGCAATGTATAGAACCACCCGCGAGTTTGGTCTACACCTTCTGCTATAAAGTCTGCTTTGCGTTCTCCTGATTCTACTTTTTCTTTATTTTCAAAAGGATAATGCCATTGCGCATAAGGCATTGATCCAGAATCAAACCAAACGTCGATCAAATCACTCTCACGTTTCATAGGTTTTCCTGAAGCAGAAACCAAAGTAATCTGATCCACAACATTTTTATGAAGATCTACTTTATCATAGTTTTCCTCACTCATATCACCAACAGTAAAATCAGTAAAAATATCAGCTTCGAGAACTCCAGCTTCAACTGCTTTAGCCATTTCAGCTTTTAATTCTTCTACAGAACCAATAATTAATTCTTCTTTACCATCTTCTGTCCTCCAAATAGGTAATGGAATACCCCAAAAACGTGAACGCGACAGGTTCCAGTCATTAGCGTTAGCAAGCCAATTACCAAATCTTCCTTCTCCTGTTGCTTTTGGTTTCCAATTGATTCCTAAATTAAGTTCGTGCATACGATCCTTAAAATCTGTAACCTTGATAAACCAGGAATCTAACGGATAGTAAAGTACAGGTTTATCAGTACGCCAGCAATTCGGGTAACTATGCACATATTTTTCAACCTTAAAGGCTTTGTTCTCTATTTTTAGCTTTATAGCTATTTCTACATCAACTGATTTCTCAGGAGCCTCACCATCATTATAGTATTCATTCTTAACATATTTACCTGCGAATTCGCCCATATGTTTAGTGAACTTACCCTGTAAATCTACTAATGGAACCAGATTGTCGTCATCATCTTTTACCAACATTGGCGGAACTTCTGGTGTTGCTTGTTTGGCAACCATAGCATCATCTGCCCCAAATGTTGGCGCTGTATGAACAATACCTGTACCGTCTTCTGTGGTTACAAAATCTCCTGTAATAACTCTAAATGCATGCTCAGGATTATCGTGTGGCTGAGCATAATCTATTAATTGCTCATAACGAATTTCGACAAGATCTGCCCCCTTGAATTCTTTAAGAATAAAATAAGGAACTTTTTTGTCTCCTTCTTTGAAGGCTTTTAGTTCATCTTCAGTTTCAGCTTGAATAAACTTCCCTGCAAACTGCTTCCCAACCAAACTCTTAGCCAAAATAACATTAATCGGCTCAAAAGTATATTGATTATATGTTTTGACAACCACATAGTCAATTTTTGGCCCAACCGTCAATGCAGTGTTGGATGGAAGTGTCCAAGGAGTTGTTGTCCAAGCCAAAAAGTAAATATCTTCTGCTATCTCTTTTAAAAATGATGGAAGCGTTTCGGCTTTAGCCTTAAACTGTGCTACTACAGTAGTATCTGTAACGTCTTGATAAGTTCCAGGCTGGTTTAACTCATGAGAACTAAGCCCAGTACCAGCTTTTGGAGAATAAGGCTGAATTGTATATCCTTTATATAACAATCCTTTTTTATAGATCTGTGAAAGCAACCACCACACACTCTCCATATATTTGGATTTATAGGTGATATATGGATCATCCATATCTACCCAATATCCAATCTTTTCAGTAAGATCATTCCAAACATCTGTATAACGCATAACCGCTTTTTTGCAGGCTGCATTGTACTCCTCTACTGTAATTTTTTTACCGATATCCTCTTTAGTAATTCCTAATTCTTTTTCTACTCCAAGTTCTATAGGTAGTCCATGAGTATCCCAGCCGGCCTTACGTTTTACCTGATATCCTTTTTGGGTTTTGTATCGACAAAAAATATCCTTAATTGCACGAGCCATTACGTGGTGAATTCCAGGTAATCCGTTTGCTGAAGGTGGCCCTTCAAAAAACACAAACGGTTCTGCTCCATCACGCTCACTAATACTTTTCTCAAATATGTCATTTTGTTGCCAAAAATCTAGTATTTCGTCAGCTACTTTTGGTAGGTCAAGTCCTTTATATTCAGGAAACTTCGTGCTCATTTGATCGTTCTTTCTGTTAAGTCTGCGAAAATAAGGATTTTCTGGAAAAAAGAGGGTCGAAATTACACCACGATATGAAATAAATGTTATCGATGTATTGTTTTTTTAACACCTCCTTTACTATTTCCTATAAAAGCAAGATGTATTTATGGTATTTTTAGTCTTTTAAAAATCAATTACAATACCAATACTAGGGATAATCTGTCCGGTTTCAGTTTCAATAGCTGTTAAGCTTCTGGGCTGTATAATACTTCCATTAGTATCTCTGTTTAATCCATATTGCGTGGGCTCTGGAGTTTTTTGCCCTAGTACGTTTTGAGCTTCGATAAAAACATCTAATGATAATTTTTTAAAATTCCATTTTTTATCAATACGTAAATCTAGTTGACTGAAAGTGTCTAGTTTTTCTTCTCCCAAACGATCATAGTCCAAAATAACCTCGGGATAATTAGCAAGTGTAGCATCTAGATCAGTAGGTACAAAAGGGGTTTCTCCTGCAAAACGATATCGTGCACTTATTTCCCAATTCTTTTTAAGCTTGTACCCTCCTGTAAACGAAATCAAATGGCGGCTATCCCACACTGATGGCAAATAATTCTCTCTGTCAAAACCAGTAAATTCACTATAAAACCAAGTGTATGCAAAGATGCCATAGAAATTATTAGAAAGCTTTTGCTGAAACTGAAGTTCGGCTCCATAGCTTCTTCCTCTTCCTACTGTAGCTACATCTTCGCTTCCTAATATTTCAAAGTCGGCTCCTTTATTGGCTAAAGAGACTCCGTCTAAAACTGAAACCGGATAATCATCATAACGTTTATAGAAGCCTTCTAAAGAAATACTTGATGAAGGACTAAAATAATGTTGCAGACCAAGAACATAATGATCACTAACCGTATATTCTACATTTTGATTAACCAGAATATTGTTATTATCTCTAAAGCCTAAAATGGTATATGGCGGCAGTTTATAATAACGACCCAAAGAACCATTTAATCTCCAGTTTTCTTTAAACTCATAGGATAAAGATAATCGAGGAGAGAATGTCGAAAGCAAATTATCTTGATCCGTGAAGCTGTCATCGTCCATTCTGAAACCAAATGATAGATCCAACTTATCCTTAAAAAATGATTTAGTCATATTAGCAAACAAACCATATTTAAAAAAATCAATTTTTGTATTGAAAATATTGTTGTCTGTAAGATTTACCGTTTCATTGCTGTAATCAGAATATTGTGTATTAAATCCTGTAATAAGTTTCCAATCACCAAAAAATTTGGTTAATTGATATCTCAATTTAGTTTCTGATTCAGTAGCATTATTACTAAAGATTACTCCTGTCTCATTTTCCGGATCCTCATATCTTGTGAATTCATTATCTAAGGTGTTATTACTCACAGTGGTTTCCATAAATCCTGATCCATCTTTAAAACGGTTTTTCCAGGATAGCCCTATCGCATTTGTACGTTGTTCTATAAAAGGAGCTTGCTCTAATTGCGCTTGTTGTTCTATATCAAAATCATCAGGAGCTTCTACAGAAAAGTCGTCTATTGACCCTAAACCAATAAAACTGATCTCATTATATGCATTAATCTTATGGTTTATTTTATATTGATAATCCCAGTAATTTGGTCTAAAAGGAAGTCCAATCACCTCAAATAAAAATTGAAGATAACTCCGTCTTGCAGATACTAAAAACGTTGTCTTAGCTTCTTCTTTAACACCTTTAAAAAGTGGGCCTTCTAATGTTAGAGCTGCTTCACTTGCACTTACTCTAAAGTTTCCACTAAAATTCCTATTATTACCATTACGTTGGCTAAATTGTAATACTCCCGAGAGTGGATTATCATATTGAGCTCCAAATGCCGAAGTAGACAGAGTAACATTATCAATAAAAGATACATTGATTAACCCAACAGGTCCTCCAGCACTTCCTTGCGTACTAAAATGGTTGATATTTGGTACTTCCATACCATCCAAATAATAGACCGTTTCATTTGGAGCACCACCACGAATGATCAAATCATTACGGAACCCACCAATAGATGGAGAAACCCCGGGAAGCGTCTGTGCAACCTGAACTACATCATTATTACTCCCTGGATATGTTGCAATTTCTACAGCTGATAGCGATTGTGTTGACAACGGAGTCTCTTTAGGTCTGCTTATTTTGTTAGCGTTACTGATCACAACTTCATCCAATGCTTCAGCAGCTTCTTTAAGAACAAAATTATAGGCTGGTGTACCTTTTGATTTTACTATGATGTTAAACTTAGTTTGAGTTTCAAAGCCAACATAACTAACAATTAAGTTATAAGAACCAGGAACAACTTCTTCAATACGGTAATTACCGTCAAAATCTGTTTGCGCTCCTTTTTCAGTCCCCTCAAGGAAAACTGAAGCACCTAAAACAGGTAAACCAGTTTGATCGGTTACATTTCCTGAAATTTCTCCAAATACTTGTGCTGATAGGTTTGAGGCAAACAGCAAAAAAAGTGTAAAAATGATGTTTTTAATATATAACATAGCTATATAGGTTTTCTTGATTTTGTATCTTTCTAAAATATCATTGTTTAATTTTATTTTGCAAAGATTAAACAAAAAAAGTATGTTATAGCAATAATTTATTTTAATTTAGTGTTAAAAAATAGTTTGAATGGAGGTTTATAGCTTAATAAAACAACTAATTGATCTCACAGGAGAGTTTGTAAACGATAGAGTCAATATACATGTTAACCTAAAAACATTTTCAAATTGGCTATCGAAAAGGATGGACGAAACAGTTTCTAATGAAGAGTATGAGATCACTGGTCATAGTATAGAGGCAGAAATAGCAGCTTATATAGGGCGAATGAGCAGGTATTCTAATTCATATATAAAATCTGCAATGGTAAATTTACCATTTGCTACAGATATGGATTTTGCTTTTACTGCCATACTTCATAGATCCGGACCTATTGGCAAAACAGATTTAATCAAAAAAATGGCCTACGAAAAGTCTTCTGGTATGGAGGTCATTAAACGCCTACTAAAAAATGAACTCATCGAACAATTTCCGAACCCCAATGACAAAAGGAGTAAATTATTACGATTGACCAAAAATGGCGAAGAAAATGTGATTGCAGCATATTCAGAAGCAAGCAAAGCAGCAAAAACAGTAAGCGGTTCTTTAACGACTGATGAACAAATAACATTGCTAAAAATTCTAAAAAAACTAGACGAATTTCATCTACCAATCTATTTACAAGAAGAGAAAGACCTGAATGCAATTATAGAAAAGTACTCATTGTAATTGAAAAATTATTCAATAGCAATTTGATTTTAGTATTTTTAAACTATGAAGGAAATTTTAAATATAACTTTAATTCAACCCGATCTTATCTGGGAAAATGCTGCCCAAAACCGAGAAGCTTTTACAGAAAAAATCGACTCCATCATACCAGATATTGACCTTATAGTTTTACCCGAAATGTTCAATACAGGGTTTACCATGAATGCTAAGAAAGTTGCTGAAACTATGAATGGCGAGACTGTACAATGGTTAAAAGATATTTCAAAATCAAAAGATTGTGCTGTGGCAGGAAGTATCATTATTAAAGAAGGTGGTAACTATTATAATCGTTTCCTTTTTATGATGCCAGATGGTAAAATTCATCAGTACGATAAACACCAACTGTTTACTTTAGCTAAAGAACAGGAAGTTTTTACTGCCGGACAAGAAGAAATATTGATCAATTATAAAGGATGGAAAATCAAACCACAAATTTGTTACGATCTTCGATTTCCAGTTTGGGCAAGAAATACTTCTGGATATGATGTCTTGATTTATGTTGCTAGTTGGCCAAAGCCACGTGTCAATGCCTGGGATACATTATTAAAAGCCAGGGCAATTGAAAATATGTGCTACTGCATTGGTGTGAACCGAGTAGGGCTAGATGGTAAAGGTTATGAATATAATGGTCATTCTGCTGTATATGATGTTTTGGGAAATTCAGTTTTAGAAGAAAATCCAATAGAAAAAGAAGCGATTCTTTATGCGACTATTGATAAGTCTCATATTCAAAAAACTAGAGAGAAATTACCGTTTTTAGAAGATCGAGATCAGTTTACTCTACTCTAAAACAAAGGTTTGTTTCAACTCCCAATTAGCTCTGACATCTATTTCCTGAGGATAATATGATACCTTTTCTGGCTGAAGGCCTTTTAAGAAATTACCTGTATCCCATTTTCCATTTTTATTAGTATCAAAAACGACTCTAATAAAATATTTACCTGGATCAAGATTATCAAAAACAAGGGTTTTTTCATCAGTAGCAATTTTTTCTGAAAGCACTTCTCCTTTTTCATTTGTAGCCTGAACGATTAAAGGATACTGCTTTACATTCTGAACAGTCAAAAAGATTTTACCGTAGTCCGCTAATTTTTTGGTTCTGAAGTTATAATTAATAGTATCATTTACATTACCAATAAAATCTTTTACGGCTTCTGGTAACAGTTGCATAGAATATGCATTACTTTCTGTTTTATCGAATACAATTTTAGCTTCGTTATTTTTCTTATCCATTTCTACGGAAAATGGAACATCTACAGTATCTTTATCTGTTAACGAAATCAGCTTTTCATCAACAAGCTCAATTGGCGTATTCGCAGAAAGTATAAATTCTTGATCAAATCCAATACTACCTTTTACATTAGAAGTAATATTTAATGAATCTTTATACTGGTCCTTGAATCTGGCCACAAGAGTATCTTTATAGTTTTTAGAATTAGTGATTTCAAAAATCAAAGAATCAGCTTCAAAAAAAGGCTTAAACCAATATCGAAGTGTATCTTTTTCTTTATCCCGAATAACTTTTGTTTTAAAATCTTCCGGCGCTTTACTAAGTAGTTTAATTCTCATACTATCTGCAGCTCCTTCATACCCAAAAACAAAAGCGTTTTTTGAAACTTGTTTCGGTCTTAAGGCCTTAAAATCTAATTCTTCTTTAAATACATTAATCGTAAAAAGTTTAGCTGTATCTGCAGGAAGTGTAACTATTTCTTCATAGAAACCAATTTTATCTTGCTTTGGCTCATAGGTATAATTCGTAGCCGCATCTTTGAGCGCTATTAATTTATATGTTCCTTCTTTAAGGTTATAAAACTTAAAATCAATACTATCAAGTGTACTGGTAACATATCTTGGAACCGTAGAATATACTAGTGAGTCTTTATAGCTATCATTTACTTCATACAAAACTATAGTGGTAAATGGTTCAGCCTTTTTATCGATAGCATCTGTGATAGTTCCTTTAATACTTAATGAATCGAGAGTTTCTCCTGTAGAAAAAACATATCTAAAAAACGGATAGGGGTTACCTTCATTATTATCCACTACACTTTCACCAAAATTGATACTATATGTAGTATTCTCTAACAAAGTGTCCAGAAATTTAATTTTTACAAATTTATTTGCACTACCTAATGGTGTAATGGTAGGTTTTGGATCCATCGGTGGAGATATGATAATCTGTTTCTGCGGATCTTTTAATTTTATATACTCATCAAAATATATTCGTATTTCATCCTTATCATAACCAGTAGAAAAATTAGGAGGCAAAGCTTTAACAAATACAGGTGGCGTTTCATCCTTATCACCTCCAGTAATGCTTCCCTTTTTTGCACAATTGACTACTAAAATAGTACATAAAGCACCTAATAATAACGTATAAAGTCTTTTGGACATATCGTCGTAAAAATTTTAAGACACAAAGAAACAACTATTTATAACAAACAAAAAACTTAATGAAACTCTATTTATTCGGTTATTGCCATTGTTGCAATACTAACCTTAATACCAGGAATCGATTTTACCACTTCTACACAAGCTTCTATTGTGGAACCAGTGGTAACAATATCATCAACAAGTAAAATATGTTTGTTTATTAACAAAGACTCATGCGCTATACCAAATGTTTCAGAAGTATTTATCCATCTGGTTAGTCTTCCATGTTTAGATTGTTTCTTGTTGTAGGAAATTTTTTTCAATACATAATCAATATATTCTGCATCTAATTTTTTAGCAATTTCTATTCCGAATTTCTCAACTTGATTGTATCCTCTTTCTCGTAATCTTCTCTTGTGTAAAGGCACAGGAATAACAACATCAATACTTTGATAATCAGAGCTATGACTTATTTCTTCACCTAACCATTTACCAAGTTCTTCTCCTATCTTTTCTTGTCCTCGATACTTTAGGTTATGTATTAAATTTTGGACTAAACCATCCTTTTGAAATATAAAAAGTGATGTAGCATTTTCAATTTTGATACGTCCATAAAATACTTTTTCAATCTTTTTAGCGTTTACCTTATGGAAATTACCCAAAGGGAGCTTGTGACGACAAGATGTACACAACAACCTTTCGTTCTTATATAATGGATTATCACAGGCAGCGCAATATATGGGATAAAATAAATAAATTAAGTCTCTCAGCATATTGTTAGGCAAATAAACATTAATTACTATATTTAACCGGATTTAAGAAAAATCTACTATTTAACATAACCATCAAAAAATAGAAATTTATTATGACAACTCAAAACAATAATCTGACCCTTAAAATTCTTATAGGAGTTCTTGGAGCATTATTATTAATTCTGGGGATATTTACTTATAAGTTTTACAATGAAGAAAAGCAGAATAAAGCTATTTTGCAACAAGAAAAAGATCTTATAGAAAGTGAATTAGGAGAGCTAATTACTAAGTATGACAATGCTATTGCTTTAAACGAAGTAATGGATGATCATTTACTTAAGGCTAAAGAACGTATTGTAGTGCTTTTAGATAGTGTAAAAGACAACGATGCTAATCTGGCTTTGATCTCCAGATACAGAAGAGAAGTAGGTAAACTTAAGAGAGAGCGTGAAAAACTATTCAAGCTTGCAGATAGTTTAACTGCTGCAAACACTCAATTAGCAACAGATCTAGATAGTACTTCTGTAGCATTGAATCAAAGAATTATTTTCTCAGATTCATTAAGAACTCAGAATGAAAAATTAGCTGAAATTGTAGAAAGAGGTTCTGCATTGACAGCTGCCAACATCAAAGCTGAAGGTGTTCGTGTTCGTAACAGTGGTAAAATTTCTCCTACATCAAGATCTAGCAGAGCTGAGAAAGTAAGAGTGTGTTTTACACTTTCTCCAAACAAGCTAACTGAAAAAGGTGATAAAGATCTATATGTGCAGGTTATTAATCCTGAAAACAACCTTATTGGAGACAAACTTGCAGTGAACTTTGACCAAGGTGTTCTTACGTATAGTGGTAAAAACAAAGTGTTTTATGAAAATGACGCTTTAGATGTTTGTATCCTTGTTGATACCGCTGAAGGAGAAATTATGAAAGGTAGCTATGAAGTTAACTTATTCTCTGGACCAAGAATGATCTCAAATACGCAGTTTGAATTGAAATAGTCCTTTTTTTCTTAAGGTAACACAAAAAAACCGTCATATTTATGCTAAATATGACGGTTTTTTTGTGTTTCTGTCAGAAACGCACCGCACCCTTTCATTTTATAAATAAATTCATTTTTAATTCACTTAAATTCAATTATTTTTGCGCCATGGCAAAGCAAGAAGATAAATTCAAGAAGGTAATTGCCCATGCTAAAGAGTATGGGTATATTTTTGGCTCTAGTGAAATCTATGATGGATTAAGCGCTGTATATGATTATGGTCAGAATGGAGCCGAGCTTAAAAAAAACATAAGAGAATATTGGTGGAAAAGCATGGTGTATATGCACCAAAATATTGTTGGGCTTGATGCCGCTATATTAATGCATCCAACTACCTGGAAAGCTTCTGGACACGTAGATGCTTTTAATGACCCATTAATTGACAATAAAGATTCTAAGAAAAGATATAGAGCTGATGTATTAATCGAAGATTATGCTGAAAAGCTTAATCAGAAAGCTCAAAAAGAAATTACTAAAGCCAAGAAACGTTTTGGCGACTCCTTCGACGAAGCACAATTTGTTGCTACAAACCCAAGAGTTGTAAAGTATCTTTCTGAAAAAGATGCTGTGCTAAAGCGAATGGGTAAGTCTTTGGAAAACGAAGATCTTGGAGATGTAAAAGCTTTGATCGAAGAATTAGGTATTGCTTGTCCAGAGTCCGGAAGCAAAAATTGGACTGATGTAAAGCAATTCAATCTTATGTTTGGCACTAAGCTAGGTGCTTCTGCAGAAACTGCTTCGGATTTATTTCTAAGACCAGAAACTGCTCAAGGTATTTTTGTAAACTTCTTGAATGTACAGAAAACAGGAAGAATGAAAATTCCTTTTGGTATTGCTCAAACAGGAAAAGCTTTTAGAAATGAAATCGTTGCGCGACAATTCATCTTTAGAATGCGAGAATTCGAACAGATGGAAATGCAGTTTTTTGTTCGTCCGGGAGAAGAAATGAAGTGGTATGAATACTGGAAAGAGACTAGATTGAACTGGCATTTATCTTTGGGGCTTGGAAAAGAAAACTATCGTTTTCACGATCACGATAAGTTAGCTCATTATGCTAATGCTGCCGCTGATATAGAATTCAATTTTCCATTTGGATTTAAAGAATTAGAAGGAATTCATTCCAGAACTGATTTTGATTTAAAAGCCCACGAAGAATTTTCGGGTAAAAAGTTACAATTCTTCGATCCTGAGATGAAGGAAAGTTATGTTCCTTATGTCGTAGAAACTTCTGTAGGTTTAGACAGAATGTTCCTGGCGGTATTTGCTACGGCATTACAGGATGAAGCATTAGAAGATGGAACGAGTAGAGTGGTTCTTAAACTTCCTGCGGTTGTAGCACCTGTAAAAGCCGCTATACTTCCGTTAGTCAAAAAAGATGGGTTACCGGAAATTGCACAAAAAATTGTAGATGACCTTAAATGGAAATTTAATGTGATCTATGATGAAAAAGACGCTATCGGACGTAGATACAGAAGACAGGATGCTAATGGAACTCCATTTTGTATAACTATTGATCACGATACTATAAATGATCAAACCGTTACGATAAGAGATAGAGATACAATGGAACAAAAGCGTGTTTCAATCTCAGATCTAAAATCTATTATTTCAGAGAAGACCGATGCAGAACACTGGTTGAAATAATTTTTTAAGTGTTAATTATATAGAAAGAGATTCTCTATCAAGTATTTAAAACTAAATACTTGATAGAGAATCTCTTTCTATCGTTTAGCAAACCTATTTTAGTTTCATTATTCAAAAGATTAAATCAGAAAGACCTTCAAAAGGGTTTTCCGGTTTAATTGTAATTAGGTCTTTTTTATACCTATACTCCAAAATATTATAAAAGCATTGTTACTTTTAGTCCAAATTATTTTATTGAAAAACGATCCTTCGATACATTTTTTTCTTTCCATTTTCGATACTCAATATATACAAAGAAGGATCTAAATTATCAAATTGTAGCAGTTCTTTGAAAGAATTAGTAGGATTACTAAACGACTGTTGGTTAATCAAACGACCGCCTAGATCATACAAATGAAAATGTACTGCTTCATTATTTTCTAAGTTTAAGGATACATTAAGTTGACCCTGAGAAGGGTTTGGCCATATCGAAAGGTCAAAATCTTCACTAAATTCATCAACACTTAGTACAGGATTCACCCCGCAAATCTCAATAGAGAAATTCAAAAACTCTCCTCCATCTTGGTCAGGAAAAATGTCTATGATTTCAAGGATCCAATCTCCTAGGGCATTCTGATCTTTTAATATTGATAAAGGCGTTTGTGATTGAACAACACCTGCAATTGCAGGAGGTGTATTACTACAAACCAATGTGCCATCTGCTTGATCATCAAAAGTTACTGCAATGTCATCAGTACCATCGCAGCTTCTATTTAATAAAATTACTTGAGTGCCTTCAGGAGAAGTTAATCTTAGCGCTATATCTTCTGCCCAAGCATGTTGAACATTAACAGTCACATTAACATCATCAATTTCTATAGGTTCTGATACTGTAATAGTAGAAGTTATTATATGGGGATCAGGACCTCCATTATCAGGAATTGTAATATTATTTTCTGTTGAATTATAAGTATTACATCCCAAAGTAGTAAAGCTATTAACAGCAGAAGCTTCTGCAGTATCACACGAATTAGAGGCTGTTACTCTCCAAAAATATTGTGTAGAATCATTTAATGATGCAGCAGTATATGATGTTGCTTGCACATTGCTAGATTCTATTACTGTTGTAAAATCTTGATTTGTAGCAATTTCTATAAAATAATTACTTGCTGTAACATTTGCCTCCCAAGTTAACTCTGTAGTTAATGAGATATTACTCGCCGCATCTTCTGGACTAGAAAGAGTGACTGGACTAAGCATCTCAGGATACACATTAAATGACAGATCTGTTGATTTAACTATAGAACCAGATGTTCCTTGCAACGAAAAATTATAAACTCCAGTCGTAAGATCAGAAATTCCAGAAATTGTTATCGTACCCGTGGTGTTATCCTGGTTGGTAGAGATTGGATTAATAGTAGCTAAAAATGCCCCTGGTAACCCCAAAACAGAAAAAACAGTAGTATCACTAAATCCTGAAAAGCTATTATAAATAAAATTGTAAACTATCTCGTCATTTGGCAAACAAACATCTACAGTCGGATTAGAAACTGTTATATTAAACTCTGTGGTTTCTATCGTAAAGTTTGAACTATTTACTGCATAGAATATGTTATCATTGGCTTCAACCTTGATTCTGGCAGCTGTGGTATTATTAATTATTTGTGGAACAACTACCTCTTGAGACCCATCATTAAGAACACCCGAAGCTAGTGTCAATGAAAATGATTGCCCTCCATCAACAGATAATAAAATATTAACTGTGGGTGTATTAATGACTCCGGAATCTGTTCCTGCTACATCCCAAGTGACAGTTTGAGTAGATGCTACTGGCCAAAACACATTCGTTGTCTGAGAAGTTACCACAAAAGGTCCTGCTGATCCATCTACTGTAACCTTCATTTCATCAAAGTCAGATTGAGGAGTTTGTCCAACTCCTCCTATAACAGAACGATCCCTTACAGTCAATCCAAAATTTAATTCCCTCGCAACAGTAGACACAGTTTCCCAAGAAGTGTTTTCCAAAGTTTCCACAGGATTGGATTCAGTTAGTTGTCCCGTTAAAACTCTTTCTAAAATAGGCATATATCTATTAGGACTGGTACTAGGAGGTCTGGATCTCCAAACAGCTCCTGTTGTTTTAGTTGAGGTAAAATTAGTATTAGTCGTTACACCATCATCTATCTGTTCCCAAGTATACGTAAGGATATCCCCATTATCAGTATCTGTTGCAGATCCTTTTAAGATAAATGGAGTTCCATTTGGAATGATGTAGTCAGGACCGGCGTTAGCGATTGGAGGATTATTACTTATTGGGGTAGTAACAGCACAATTACCTGGTACACTCACTGCATTTAATATTTGATCAATACTTGCATAATGAAAATAAGGATCACTATGATCTTGCACGTCATTTCTACCTGTTATACCGGCGTATCCCATAATTGTCGTTCCACTTCCAGGCTCCATATTTACCCCTGCACCTTCTGATTGAAATGACCACGTATGATTAGCACCCATTTGATGACCAATTTCATGAGGTACAAAGTCAATATCAAAAAAATCTGACATGTAAGGACCTCCATCATTATCCAAAAATGTATGTGCAGAAAAAGCACTTCCTTTGGCAATACCATTACCATCAACAGTGTCATCACATATATTTCCTGGAGCCGCACCATTACTCTGGTTCGGATCATATGCAAACAAATGACCTAAATCAAAATCAGGCAGCCCTACAGTATTTACTAAATTAGTGTGAATGTCTGCAAAAAGGGTTGGAGCTTCAATATTATATGGATCTGTTTCGGAATAAATTAAATCTAAAGCAGGATCATCGGCAGTATCTACCAAAACAAATGTTATTGCCATATCAACTTCAAAAACTTCATTTACCCTATTTAATGTAGATACTACTTGTGCTAAAGCATCAACTCTCGCATCTCCATTACTAGCATCTCCATCATCCCAAAAAGCAGTGTATTCATTTGTTGTAGTTATAGCAATTCTAAATGTTCTTAAAATCTGATCATTCGCATCTTTGCTGGTTACTAAAGCATCAGTATTTTTATTGTTTTTTAAATTTTTTGTTAAACATCTGAAATTATCGGTTGAATCATTTTTTGCTGATTTACTATATATTAAATATCTTTTTTTCGACTTTTTGGTTATAGGCTGGATAAATATAGTTTCTCTTCCTGGTTCAGAAATCATTGCCTTTAATCCCTGAGGCGTCACACTAAACCTAACCCGAGTTCCTGAGTTATCAGTTCTGAACCCTATATATGTTTTTATGTTTGGATGTTGATATGTGTTATCGGTTGATGAAAAAATCGAAGTTTCTACTACATTATATTCAGATATTTTTCCCTGAGAATCAGGAAAAGAAATCAAAACATTAGATTTCCTTGTAGAGACACTCCTTAATGGAGCTTGCTGTAATTTTTGATTCATTTTTTCAAAATCAAGATCAAAAACTTTAAAATAGTTATTGTTCATTTTTTTGAATAACTCACTCATTTTCTTATTACTCTCTTTGGATTCTACCCATATATCATTTTGTGAATATGCACTTGAAAAACTCAAGGTTATCAAAATACTGATAAAAAAAGAGTTGAACTTTGAAGTAATCTTATAGTTCATAATTGTAAGAAATTAATTATTAAGGGTGAATTAAAAGTTGTAAAAATCGAAAAAAAAATTCAACTACAATCCATATTGTCTATATAAAAATTAGCTGTATTTCTCAGAACTAACAAGTCATTTCTGACAGGGTTTTCAAGTTTAATTGTATTTTAGTCAGTCAACTAAGATTTTTTTAATTATAATGCATCTGCTATGCTATTGAAAAAGATTATAATTATTCTTATACTATTAATGTCTTTTGTTGGCTATTCTCAAGAAAAAAAAGAACAGCTTAGAGCCACATTAATATCTGAATCTACCCTAATGAAACCTGTAGGTCCACTAATTGGCAAAAAGCTAATTCCAGAAACTCTACGTACTGGAGAAATCAACCCTAAACAAAAAGATGCCAATAGAGTAGTACCTGGAAAAGGGCTGCCAAAAGGCAAGGATGCTTTACTTAATAAACAAGAAAATGCTCAAAATCTAAGGACAAGTAAAACCCCTTCTCTAGTTTTTGAAGCCTCTTCTACATTCAGGGCTCCTTCTGACCCAACCGGTGCCGTAGGGCCTAATCACTATGTAAGCGCTAGAAATTCTGCCTTTACAATTCATGATAAAAATGGAACGGTATTGGTTCAATCTACGTCATTAGCTAATATTTTTCCCAGAGAAACGCTAGGAGATCCGATAGTATTTTATGATAGTTTTGCAGATCGTTTTGTGATTACCCAATTTTCAGATTCTCCCAATGGTTTTTTAGTAGCGGTTTGTCAAGGTTCTGATCCTGTAAATGATGGTTGGTTTACGTATAGGTTTAATACCGGCTCTTTTCCGGACTATACCAAATTTTCCATTTGGTCAGATGGATATTATGTTACTGCCAATAAAGATCAGGGAACGCAACAAACAAGTGAAGTCGTTTTTGTAATTGAAAGAGAAAAAATGTTAGCCGGTGCCTCTAATGCACAGATGGTTGGTTTTCCTCTTCCTGGAGCAAGAATTGGAGGGTTTTACAGCCCTGCTGGTTTTAATGCCATGGGAAATACGCCTCCACCACCAGGAGATGCAAGAATAATTTACTTTCAGGATGATTCCTGGCAAGGAGTTACTGAAGATGCATTAAAACTTTGGACAATTAATATAAATTGGGCTAGTCCTAGCCTATCGACAATTACTGAAGCAGAAGAATTAACGGTAAGTGGGGGAGATATTACAGCCTTTGACTCGGTATTTGATGGTACTTCTTTCAGCAACTTACCTCAACCTGAAGAAGGCAGCTTAGATATAGATGTATTACAAGGCACAGTAATGTATGCCACTAATTATAGAAGATTTTGTGATTATAATTCTGTTTTGCTCAATTTTGCAATAGATATTGATGACAGACCTAATTCTGATAATATTTCAGCCATTAGATGGTATGAATTAAGACAAAATGGCGATGGGCAACCTTGGACTGTTTTTCAGGAAGGAACCCATGCTTCTCCGAATGGAAAAAGTGCGTGGTGTGCCAGTTTAGCAATGGACATATTTGGTAATATTGGGATGGCTTATACTACTATGGGTACAGTTGCCAATTTGGCCAATGAAGATAGTTTTCCATCCATTAGATATACAGGTAGGTTGGCTGATGACCCATCGGGAACCATGACTTTCTCAGAACAGGATATTATTATCGGAACAGATATACAACGAAACGGCGGTGAACGTTATGGAGACTATGCTCAAATCACCGTTGACCCTATTGATGATAGTACTTTTTGGCATATTGCAGAATATTTTGAAAACACCGGAGATAATGCCAGAAATATTGTGGGTGTTTTTAAAATTGCATCCGATGTTACTAATGATGTAGGTGTCGTAAGTATTGATAGTCCTACAGATGCTACACTTACCAATGCAGAAGTGATTTCGGTTACGATAAAGAATTTTGGTACAACAACTCAAACAAATATCCCTATCAGTTATTCAATTAATGGTAGCACTCCAATAGAAGAGATTTTTACAGGATCTTTAGCTGGTGGACAGACAACTTCTTTTTCTTTCAACACTACTACAAACTTATCATCAGGAACGAGTTTTATAATAGACGCAGAGACTAATTTGTCTAATGATACTATGCCGCAAAATGATTGTGCAAGTAGTAATGTAAAAAACTTACTCCCCAATGATGTAGGAGTTTCGGCTTTGATTTCTCCTGTTTCAGGAGGCGGGTTTTCTGCCACTCAATCTGTTACCATTTTAATTCAAAACTTTGGTGGGGTAGAACAATCTGATATACCAGTATATTATATTTTAGATTCAGGACAACAAATCAATGAAGTTTTTACTGGCACTATTAACTCCGGAGAATCTGCTCAATATACATTCTCGCAAACTGTTGACCTTTCAGAATTTAATACATACGTTTTTCAATTAGGCACTAATTTGGATAACGATCAGGATAATACAAATGATTCAATTACTCAAGAAATAATTCACGAATTGTGTTCTCCTATTTCTAATTGTTCCCAATTTGGTGATGGATTAACATCTTTTACATTATCTAATATTTCAAACACCATTATTTCTTGCAATACAGGATATGAGGATTTTACGGATTTAATTATCAATCTAGACAAATCTCTAGGAATTTATTCTTTAGACGTACGAACTGGATTTGCCCGAAATGATGAAGAAAAAATGTCCATATGGATCGATTTTAATGACAATTCAGTTTTTGAGGCGACCGAACTAATTCTTAGTAATGCAATACTCTCTAATGCTAATATTGATCTTAATTTTACTATAGTATTAGGTCCTAATACTATACCCGGAAGACATACTATGAGAGTTCGTGCTGGAGACACTTCTAATAACAATGGCGCGCCATTGAATGACCCTTGTGGAGCCATGGATTTTGGAACCACCCATGACTATACTGTAGATATAGGAGAAAACACCTCTCCTATTACTGATGTTGTTATTATTGGCAAAGACGATGATTTATTTGACATCGTAATGAGTGATTCTAATGCTCCAAATGAATTACGCCTATATGTGTTTTCTATTACCGGTCAATTAATTGTATCCAAAATGGTTTTAAAAAACCCGAATGGAACATTTATCTACCCCAACTTAGATATGTCTTATGCCAGTACTGGTATCTATTTTGTGCGTTTCGGAGGTAATGAAAACAATAGATCTAAGAGTTTTATAGTTAAATAAAACTATTCAGAACGTTTACTAATTTCTATAATAGAAACAGGTCTGGCCTCAGTACATCTGCTTGGCATTCTCAGGCTTGCAAACTTTACCCATACTTTATCTGGAATACCATCCTTAAAAAAATCCTTTAAATTAATTGGATCCAGATTATCTTTATACTCTTCTACATTAAGAATATGTGGGCAACCTTCTGATTTACCCAAAGTAATAGTTCCTTTGCTAAAGCCTTGTTCATTCATCTTTTGAGAACTTATTTGTTGAGCACTTTCCTTTGGTGCTTGTTCTTCTTTTCCTTCGGAGCTAATTTTTGTCCCACAAGCGATAAAATTAAATACTACAATAAAACAACAAATTTTTATAAGCCCGTTCATAATGATTTGATTTTGAAATATAAAGATCAGAAAAAATATTAGAAATATGCTCTTAATTGTACACTTCCCGTATGAATTGTAGAAGAAGCTTCACTTTTTCTTCCTAAATAAGACACATTAAGATCTAGATATTTGGTCAATTTCTTTTGTGCCAGCAGAGACCAGGTATAATTATCGCCAGGCTGCAAACCATTAAGCAACTGATATCCAACGGGTGAGAAGGCATTTCCAGTAAAATCATTATCAAAGTAATTAAACTCTCCTGAAATCGACATTTGTTGTTTATTAGCATAGGCAAAAGAAACTCCCAATTTTTGTTGTGATAAAGCTTCAACCCCAGATTCGTTTTCTTGGTCATTAAATAAATAAAAAGCACTGAACTGCGTTCGATCAGATAACAGATAAGATAATTTAGGTTCTATTTTAATTCCTTCTAAAAGGTAATTTCTATTTGCAAAATTTTCAGCAATACTCTCTGTTTCCAACAACTCATTCTTTAAGTCAAAAAGCCATGTCTTTGCCATTTTATGGGTAAACGTAAATTGGTGATTTTTCAAGGTATTCTCCTGAAGCCCCGTTACCAAAAGATTGGTGTTTCTGGAGGAAAGGTATGTGTAGGAAGTCGTATATCGTTGTTTACCACGATTAAAGAATAGAGTGTTTCTAAAACTTAGATTCAAAGCCAATTCATTATCGCTTTCGCGGAAAGGGTTTAGTTCAAAAGAATTGTTCTCTCTCAGATTTTTTCTATCAACAATATAAGAGGTCTGATTGTAGAAATGTGATAGTAGTTTTTTGGTTTTACTCTCCGATCCTGACCAGGACAAAGGATTCAAAGTAATAATTTGGCTTAATCGATTCTGATGTGTTTTTACGAATATCTGATTAGGCAACAAAACTCTTAGGTATGTTGCTTCATCGGTAAATTGAGCAATCTCGAATTCCTCCAATTCCTGAATTCCATTACTATTATAATCATTCCAGGTGTAAGTTCCCAACCCCGGATCAACCTCTACATAGGTAAACTCTTGTTGGGGCAATGTTCCACTATTAGTTTCGAAAACAGTATTCCAATTGATCTTGTTGCTAAAAAATCGTTGATTGTATAACAATCTAGAATTCAATGATTGTTCATCGTCTGTATTTTGATCTTCATTATCCAATCTTCTATAATTGACAAATAACGACAATTGAGTATTGGAAGAGTTTATCAAATTTGATTTTAAATAATAGGTATTCGAAACACTAATCTGATCTAGTTTATTATTCCTTACACTATCATTAAGTCGGTATCTATATCCTAATTCTGCATAAATTTTGGTACTATCACCTACTCCAGCATATACTTCATAAGATTTAAATCGTTGTGTATTTAATGTAAATGTTTGATCACTAAGATTAATCTCTTTATTTTCTTCTATTGCTACATTGGTACCAATCCAGTTTTTAGGAAAACTATATGCTAATCGACCATACATCCTAAAAAATCTGGAATCTAACTGTTCATTTTTACTATTCAATAAACTAGCGTGCATCGAAGTTTTAATTCTTTTAAATGCCAGATCAGAATTTAGATTATGACGATTCCCGTTATAGTTTTCAGAAAAATTTAAATGCTGAAAAGAATAACGAGCAAAACCTTTTTCAGGATGAAGTAACTCCACGCCAGAGGTTAGAAATTGTTGATCACCTAAGGGGTTATTCAGGTTCCAGTCACGGTTGAATTCTACATTATAAATACGTTCCACACTTTTAAACCGATCCTGAATATAATCTCCATTGGCCAATGCATTCATCGACCAGCTACTGTCTCTGGCAAAAATTCGTTGTTGTAATTGCACTCTTCCTGCTACTCCATCATTATCATCATCGTCTAGGTCAGAAAACAAATTCAGATCGTTTTTACTCCCTGCAATCTCGAATGTAATCGAAGTTTTCTCATTAGGAATGTACGACCCTTGCACTACTGCAGTTTGTATTTTTGTCGGCGCTTGCAACTGAATTACAGGGGCAAAATTACCTTGTGGAATCCCATTAACCGGAGCAACATATTCAAAAATTCTACTTATCGTATTCACATCTCCAATAATATAATCACCTTGGTTATCCCCAACCAAAGAGAAACGCACATTAAACAATTCATCTTCAGGGTTATTAGAAAACACAAAGATTTCTTGTCCATCAACAATATCTCTTCGATATAAAATTTTATTTTCACTAAAAGTATCCGGCACTGCTGATGGTGAAATCATCTGTGTACGATCATCACCTGCATTGGATAAAATTTCTCTTTGAGGATCATTTAGGTTCTGCTGCAAAGGTTGATTTTTAGCATCATTTTCTGAATATACAGAAGCACCTATTTTTAACTTCTCACTCTGGTGACTTCCTCCACCATATACGATAATTCTAGAATAGCTTCGGTCTGTGGTTTGATATTCTATAGATATCCTCATATCAGAAGTAATTGGATATGTCGGGTTAAAACGTACTTCACCAGCATTATAATCAATGATATAATCTTTGTTTTCTCCACGTTCTAAAAGCAGTCCATTTACATACACACGTTCACTTCCTGATACAATAAGGATAAAAAGTTCTCCATTGGGCCCTGTTAATTTATAAGGACCTTGATTACCTTCCTGACCTGTAAATTGACTACGAGTAAATACACCTCTTACCAATGCTCCGGAAGCAAAAAGATCTGTTTTGGATTCGGGGTGATGAAGTGTTCCGTTTATAGAAATCCCTTGTACATTTTTGGTAAATCGATTGAAGTAGCTTGTCGTGTTTTGTAATTGTACATCTCCTGCTCTAATATTCCAATTTTTACTGTATAATTCGATAAACACTTGATCAAACTCATCCAAGTTTTGAGAATATCCACTCTGCTGTACTGGCACGTTTGCATCTTGTATCGAAGCTCGGAGCGAAATATTATCACTGATCTTACCAGAAATCTGTAAATCTAATTCAGAATTCAAAACTGTGTTTTGATTACTTCCTACGGTAACTCCTCTAGAAATACTTCCGTTTGTAGTGAGTCCATCAAAAGGCCTGAATTCAGTTTTATTTCTAGCTTCAGATAAACTATACAGTTTTTGTAGATCTCCTTTTCGTTCAACAATCAAGGAAGGGTCAAACTCGAAATATTTTTTAGTTAAAAAATCCGGGTATCGATAATAGTGAATAGTGATCGAATCATTTTCTGACAAAACCTTTGGGGAAAGTAACAGTGCTGCATTCTCGAAATTAGCTTTATATAAAGCGCTTTCAATTAACTCATTGTTTTTAGTAAACACCTTAAAATCAAAAGAATTAATACTTACTGAATCAATACGAATCGTATCCTGAACCTGAACTTTCTTACTTCTAAAATGAATAGAAGTATCTTGTCCCCAAGCAGAACCTATACCGAAAAAGAGTAAAATACCTAAAACCTTAATGATACGCATCATGTACAAAACTAAAGCTTTTCAGCCTTTGTTATTATAGTAAACTTCTTTTATAGTGTCTGGCCGGAAATACAACAATATCAAATTTGCACCTTTTTGCGAAATTTAAGTTTTTTTTACTCGTTTGATGCTAAGGCATCTACTTCGTAAAAGAAAAATCAAAATTTCATCAAAAATACCTCAAATTATAAAAATCGTCTATCTCCAACCAGGCACTATTAGCTTTGGTTTGTGCAACATTGGTCAGGAAATTGTGTATTTAATAACGATAAAAACAGCGTTTGGTTATCTTGCCAACTCAAAAAAAATGTTGATGTATTACTATAGAGCAATCTGGAAATACTGGTGTGATATAAATATGTACAATTTTACTTTTTGTCTTTTTATGTCTCTTATTGTTGGTTTTGGATGGGGTGTTTTTATGTTTAGCACCATTGGCATTTTAATCGGCAGACAGTGTTTTAAGGTCTTTAAGAATGATGAGTATTACTTATATCATAATTTAGGGTTTTCAAAACCTACGCTCTTGATTATAGTATTTTTAATAAATCTGATGTTCGTTTTTCCTATAGCTTTATTTCTACTGATTTTTAAATTTTTAGATTCGTGAATAGTTTATACATAAAAAATCTAAATAAATCCTTTGGTAAAAATATCGTGCTTAACGATATCTCTATACAATGTCATACTGGAGAAATTTTAGGAATATTTGGAAAAAATGGCACAGGAAAATCAACATTGCTTAAATGTATTTTTGGAACCCTAAAAGCCAATTCTGCAGAAATACTTATTAATAAAACTCGTATATCACCGAAAAAAGTAATTACAGATGGTAGCATAGGGTATCTTCCTCAGGATTCGTTTTTACCAAAAGAAAAAACGGTAAGAAATATCATTCCACTTTTATTTCCTGATGGAGATGATCAAGACAGAATCTTCTATTCAGAAGGGATTTATAAAATAGAAACCCGAAAAGTAGGAAAATTATCTCTGGGAGAACTAAGATATTTAGAGGTTTTAATATTAGCTCACTTAAATCATCAGTTCTTAATGTTAGATGAGCCTTTTTCTATGATTCAGCCTATGTATAAAGATTTAATAAAAAATCTACTATTATCATTAAAGGATAAGAAAGGAATCATTGTAACAGATCACTATTATCGTGATGTATTAGAAGTAACAGACAGAAATATTCTAATCAAAGAAGGAAAAACTCACGAAATACATAACATACAAGACTTAAAAGACAAAGGATATCTAAGATCTTAAAAGGGTCTTAAACCAAAGATCCCGTTGAAAAAGCGGGATTAGCCTGCCTGTCATCCACCAGGTAGGCAGGTTCAACTATCTATTTTGAACTCTCCACCTAAGGCGGATTTTCAAAATAGAGTTTCACTAATAATACCTCAAGAATATAATCGTTTTTATGATTTTAGAATATCTTAGCTACAACTTTATTAAGACATACCCCTATGAAACTTTTAAATCTGTTTGTTCTATTCATAATAATCACCATTACTTCCTCTGCACAAACTGCAAATGATACAATTCTGGCTTCTCAATATTATAAAAAGGCGGATTCACTATTAACCGAAAGAAAACTGGATAGCTCTATTGTCTATTTTAAAAAAGCTTTGCCTATTTATGAAAAAGCCGAGGCTTGGGAAAAAGTGGCTGGATGTTATAATAGAATATCGGAAAATCAATGGCGAAATCGAAAATTAGAAACATCTCTACTAAACGCTAGAGAAGCTATAAAAATAAGTGAGAAACATCTTAAAAAAGAGAATCAAGAAGAGGCGTATGCTTATGATAATATTGGCGAATATTATTACTCAATATCAGATTATAAAACCGCACTGTTTTTTTATGAAAACGCACTGAATATTAAGAATAAAGTTTCTTTAAAAAATAAATTTAACCTTGCTAAATCTTATACTAATATTGGTCAAGTATATAGTAGAAAGGCGGCTTATGATTTAGCAATAAAATACTTTAAAAAAAGTGAATTAATTTATAAAAAAAGTGATGATAAAAGTAATTCAGAAATTGTTTTAACATATAATAGCATAGGAGATAGCTACAACCAGAAAGGAGAATACGAAAAAGCTTTAAAATATTTTAACAAAGCTATTGATATCCAAATAAAAAAATCCGGAAAAAAATCTTTAAAAATCGCACCGCTTTTTGGTAATATAGCTATCACATATACCAAAAGAGGAGACTATGATAAAGCTCTAGAATACTTCCAGGACGCCTTAATAATATTTATTGAAAAATTCGGTAAAAATCATCCTTATGTATCAAATGCATACAACGGTATAGGGGGAGTGTATTTTTTAAAAGGACAATATGATAAAGCTTTAGAATACTCAAAAAAATCTCTGAATATCAAATTAGAAAAGTTAAACCCTAGCCATACTGAACTCATAAATCCATATTATAATATTGGTGTTCTTTTTGAGCAAGAAAAAATTAATGATAAAGCTCTTTCTTATTTTGACAAAGCGCTATCGATAAGTAAAAAAGCTTTCGGAGAAAACCATGTAAGTATTGGAATGTTAAACCATAGTATTGGGACAGTTTATCAAAATAAAATGGATTATGATGAAGCATTAAAACATCATGAAAAAGGGCTAGAAATGTATTCATCTATATTAGGAGATAACTCTCCAAAAACAGCAGAATCCTATTTCCATCTTGGTACTACATATCAAGAAAAAGGAGATTATGATAACGCGGTTAAAAACTACACATATGCTTTGAAAGTTCTGGAAAATGCATTTGGAAAAAGTAATCAAAAAATAGCAGATGCATATAGACGTATTGGAGACTGTTACTATCAAAAAAAACAATACGAAAAAGCTTTGACTCAATACGAAAAAGCATTTAACTCGAACTCTAAAGGCGATACAAATACAATGAAAAATAAGAAATTAGACCCAAATAACTTTCGTGATCTAACAGTTTTACTTAATACACTTATAAGTAAAGCTAATACCTTGAAAACACAGTATAAAATTGATAAGGATAAAACAAATCTGGAAAAAAGTATTAATGTTTATTCAAGCATTAATACTTTGACTAATTTTATTAGAGGAACCTATTCCAAATACAATGATAAAATTAATTTTGCTAAAAAAACAAAAGAAGTCTATAAAGAAGCTATTGAAGCACAACTATTATTACAAAATCATAACAAAGGCAAAGAAACTCTTAATCAAGTATTTAATTATGCCGAAAAAAGTAAAGCAACTACATTAAAAGGGTTGTTAAACAATGCTGATGCCAAAACTTTTTCTGGATTACCAATAAACTTTATTAGTCTGGAAAAAGAACTCAAAATTGACAAAGCCTTTTATCAGTCCAAAATCAACAAAGAAATATCTAAAAAGGAAATAGATTCAACAAAACTTTCAAATTACGAAAACAAACTCTTCGACATTAACAGAAGACAAGATTCCCTAACTGAAGTTCTGGAGAAAAGCTACCCAAAATACCATCAATTAAAATATAATAATGAGGTCATTTCTGTCAAAGAAGTTCAAAAGAATCTGAATGACAACCAGACATTGTTAGAGTTCTTTGTAGCCGATAGTATCACCTATGCTTTTACCATTTCAAAAAACGAATTGAATGTTAAAGAGTTATCTACTCCAAAACTCGAAGAGAAAATAGAACAGCTAAGAGAAGGAGTTCTAAAGAAGAATACTAAAACGTATAAGAATGTTGCTTATCAATTATATCAAACACTCATTGCTCCTGTAAAAGATCAAATTATAGGCAAAGAACTCATCATAGTGCCTGATGGCCCTCTCTGGCATCTTAATTTTGATCTCCTGCTTACCAAAGATGATGACTCTAATGATCCAAAAGAGCTTTCTTATCTCTTAAAAGATTATGCCATTACCTATGCCAATTCCGCAACTTTGCTATTTAACTCGTTTAAAACTCATAAACCTGTAGAAAAATTACAAGAATGCCTTGCTTTTTCTTTTACGGATAGTACGAATGTTGTAGAAACCAAAACTATGGATCTTGCTGTACTCAGAGGAACCGATGATGACCTACCAGGAACACGCGAAGAGATCAAAGCCATCGCAGATATCATTGATGGGCAATATTTTTATGGATCAGAAGCTAATGAAACTAATTTTAAGAAAAATGCTTCTCAATATAATATTTTGCATCTGGCATTGCACGGAGATGTAGATAACGAACGACCTGAAAATTCTAAGCTCTATTTTACCAAAAGTAAAGACACCATAGAAGATAACTTATTATACAGTCATGAGCTTTTTGCATTAGATATTCCTGCGGAGCTAACCGTACTGAGTGCATGTAATACGGGTACTGGTAAAATTGCCACCGGAGAAGGCATTATGAGTTTAGGTAATGCTTTTCAATACGCTGGAACCAAAAGTTTATTGCTAAGCAGTTGGGAGGTCAATGATCAAATCGCTCCTACTTTAATGAAGTCCTTTTATGCAAACCTAAAAGAAGGCATGAACAAAGCGCAAGCTTTGCAACAAGCTAAATTAAAACATCTCAATACAGCAACAATAAACAGAACTGATCCTTTTTATTGGGGTGGGTTTTATTTAGTTGGAGATGCCTCTCCTATCGAATTTAATGATTCTAATTATCTGTATTGGATTCTTGGGTTTAGTATTTTAGCAATTATCTTACTAAGTTTGTTTTGGTATAAGAAGAGGGTAAAGACCAATTAAATAATAGTATCCAAAGACTTTGAATAAAGTTTATTATAAAAGTCTGTTAACGTTCCAAAGCAGGGCTTTGAAAATCTTTTTCCACCAGTATAAGATTTGTTTTACGTTAAAAAATCTTGAAGCCTTGGAAAGATTTTAGTAAAATAAATCTGGTTTTGGCTTAGTCCAAAAATACCTTGGAAAAAGCGCCTTTTCTTTTGTTTCGTTTTCTTTGGACGAGCAAAGAAAATGAAAAGGAAGAATCAGAACTAATAAGTTTAATGTTAAAAAAATACAACTATAAAAATCAGGTTGCTACAGAATAAGTTAATAACAATTTGTCTAAGTGTAGATGAATACAACGAAATAGATAATAAAGAATAAATGAAAATAATATCATACAACGTAAACGGAATACGCGCAGCATTAAACAAAGGATTTATCGATTGGTTACAACAAGCTGATCCAGATGTAATCTGCCTTCAGGAGATTAAAGCAACCAAAGAGCAATTAGATCTTGATATATTCACCAAAGCTGGATATTCATATAACTATTGGTATAGTGCTCAGAAAAAAGGATATAGTGGAGTCGCTATTTTATCCAAAACAGAACCTGATCATATTGAATATGGTACCGGTATCGAATATATGGACAACGAAGGTCGGAACCTTAGAGCTGATTTTAATGGTGTTTCTGTAATGAGCTTATATCTACCAAGTGGTTCAAATATAGAACGAGTAGAACACAAGTTAAAATATATGGCAGATTTCCAGGAATATATTAATAACCTAAAAAAGGAATACCCTAATCTGGTTATTCTTGGGGATTATAATATTTGTCATCAAGCCATTGACATCCATGATCCTGTTCGCAATAAAAATGTATCCGGTTTTCTACCTGTAGAACGTGAGTGGATTGGTAATTTTATTGATAGCGGATTTATAGATTCTTTTAGACATTTTAATTCAGAGCCTCATCAATATTCGTGGTGGAGTTATCGTGCTAATGCCCGTAACAATAACAAAGGATGGCGTTTAGATTACGGAATGGTGGCTCAACCATTACAAGATAAATTAAAAAGAGGCGTTATATTATCAGAGGCAAAACATAGTGACCATTGCCCGATAATGGTCGAACTAGATGTCTAAAAACATTTGTCACACTGAGCTCTTCGAAAGGTCATTAAAGAACTGATATACTTTTCGATAGAGTCAAATTGATATTAAAATCAAAAAAGCATGATCAAAAAAATTGCCATATTGGCTATAACAGGAACACTGATGATGTCTTGTGTTTCTGCTAAAGTTCACAAAGAGTTAGAAAGCAAATATGCTCGTCTGAAGCGAGAAAATCGTAAAATGGAAGATGAGTTGGCTAGTTTTGAAAAAACAAAAGATGCACTAAAGCAGCTTCAGGATCAACATGAAAAACTAAAGGCTGAAAAGGATGAATTACAACGCAATTATGATGCTGCTGTAGCTAATTATGAAAATCTAAAGAATTCTTATGATGCTTTAGAAAAAAATAGTTCTGCTGCCATTGCAAAAAACAGTAAGCGTAATAGAGAATTGCTAAAACAGCTGGAAGAAAAAGAAAGAGCGCTAGCATCAGAACGTAATCGATTAGATAAGCTACAAAGAGATTTGGATTCTCGTTCTCAAAGAGTAGATGAACTAGAAGGGTTAATTGCCGCGCAAGACGCTAAAATGCAAGGCCTTAAAACTGCAATATCCAAAGCTTTAAGAAATTTTGAAGGCAAAGGGCTTACGGTGGTAGAGCGCGATGGTAAGGTTTATATTTCTATGGAAAATAAACTATTATTTGAATCCGGAAGTTGGGCTGTAGGTATACAAGGTAAACAAGCTGTAAAGCAATTAGGTTCTGTATTGGCCGAAAACCCTGATATTGCTGTATTGATAGAAGGTCATACCGATAATGTACCTTACACAGGTAATGCTCAATTATCCGGTAATTGGGATTTGTCTACTAAACGTGCGACAGCGATAGTAAATCTTTTATTAGAAAACAGTAGGATAGATGCTCAGAATCTTACTGCTGCTGGTCGAGGAGAGTTTGCACCGATTGCTTCTAACGAAACCTCAACAGGCAAAGCCAAGAACAGACGTATCGAAGTAATTCTGACACCTAAACTTGATGAGATTAGTAAGCTGTTGAATGATATATAATAAATAAAAAAGCTCCCAAAATTGGGAGCTTTTCTTTATATTCTGTTTGTATACTTACATTAAAGACTATTTAGTATGTTTTCAACTTCTTCTCTGTTATCCTCTTTCATGTTATCTTTAACACGTCTTAAAACATCGAGGAATTTATTGACTACTTTGTTAGCTAAAAGTGGATCTCCACCTAATGAAATTTCTTTACCTGCAGAAGTAATTAGAGTAAATCTATGGGCATCTACATTTATACCTTCAACTTTCCTTTTTGCTAATGAAGTAACTCCTGTTTTTTTAACAATTGATACAACATTTCCGTGAGCGGTTACCTTATCCGTATATTCAGAAATGTCTTTAGCTAAAGGATATAATTCAGTTTGAAAAAGTTCACTTAGCTCTTTGTTGTTCTTTTGTTGTGCTTGAACAGACAATCCTGTACCTAGCACGAATAATAGTAGAAATAGTTTTTTCATAATAATATTTGGGTGTTAAATAATTTGGTTTTAAGCTTTCTTAGATATTTCAATAATATGGTAACGCAATACCATTCTTTTTATTGTTAAAATATCCTTAATCGCTCGTTCAAAATAATCAATTTATTTGATAATTTCCAAAAAGTGTGCCACGAATTTAGTAAACAAAAATAAAATCCTTAATTATGCATATATTGAAAAAGCATAAAAATAAAGAAGATAGGAAATAAAAGGGGTTGCCAGACGTTTATGACACCCGATTAATCTAAAACTATAAACCAAATGAAGAGGTTACCCATTTTTGTAATAATACTATTATCCATGATCAGGGGAGTAAGTCAGGAAAGTGAAGAAGAATACCAGAACGAAGAAGAAATACAAAGTGAAGAAGAGGTACAGCAGGAGGATGAAGGGCAAAACAACTACTTCGACATCTATGAATACTTTAGCTTTACCAATGACGAGTATGCTAATGCTCTGGATAAGGTAAATGATCTATACCCAAAAGATCAAAATATCCTGTATGCTTTTGTAGTAGAGGTTCAAAATGACAAAATATTAAAAGATCGCTTATTCGGGGAATTGATTGTAAAACCAAAAAAAAAGAAGCCTTATAAAGGTAAAGACGCCCCAGGTTTTTTTTGTGTCCTGCAAGGCCTTATAGAAAATAAAGCAGTATACGATGAAGTCATTAAGAATGGTAGCTCCGAGGGGCACGCCAGAAATGTCGCTGCCCTCGCCGAAAGAACTGTTCGTAGAAAATGTGGTATCGCCAAAAAGGCAAATCCGGAATAGTACAAACTGTTTCTATATTCCCAGCAAAAAAATGCACGTCAGAAACCGAGGAAAAGAAGGCAGTGATGATCGTCTATTCGGCGATACTGCTATGGTAGCAAAACTTAAAGAAGCGGCAAAAGACATGTGCTATTTGCTAAGCAGAGGTTTTGCAGAGAAATCTTCGGTACAACTTGTCGGCAACCGATATAAGCTCAACTCTAGACAACAAAAAGCACTTATGGGAATGAGTTCCGGTGAAAAAAGTATCCTTTTTAGAAAAAATCATTCCATATCTCATCTTAACTTAAAAAATCAAACCATTGCCATTGATGGGTTTAATCTATTAATCCTTTTAGAAAGTGCTTTATCCGGAGCTTATATTTTCAGAGGTTTGGATGGTTACTACCGTGATATTTCTAGTGTACACGGTTCTTATAAAAGAGTTCAAAAAACTGAAGAAGTTATTGTAATGGTGGGTAAATACTTAAATGAATTAGAAGTTTCCTCAGTACATTGGTATTTTGATTCACCTGTTTCTAATAGCGGTAGACTAAAAACTTTACTTCGCGAATTAGCAGAAGAACATAAATTTCCTTGGGAAATTGACCTGGTTCATAATCCAGACAAAATACTGGCTGAATCCAGTCAAATTATAGTAAGTTCTGATGCTTGGGTATTAGACAGAGCTGAAAGAAATTTTAATTTACCTGATTATCTTTTTGGTGAAATACCTAGTATTTCTTTGGTAACAGCCGAATAATTCTTCAAAACGCATATTCCCTCAATCAAAACAATACTTCACTCATTTTGAGTTTTGCACGACTTTTGATACTACTACTTTTGGATAAACCAATCATAAAAATTTAGGTTGGTTGTATGAGGAATTAAATTTTTGGTTGGTTAGTTGTGTAACGGGTGTGACAGTTGGGGTAGTCGCATCCGTTTCTTTTTATGATAATTTTTACAGTAACTAATATCATAGTTTCTAATTTTGGCATTTCTTAACAACTATTAGCTTATTACTATATATGAAATACACCACATTACCCAACACAGACATTAAAGTAAGTAAAATATGCTTGGGTTCTATGACCTGGGGAGAACAAAATACTGAAGCTGAAGGACACAAACAATTAGATTACGCAATCGAAGAAGGAATCAATTTTATTGATACCGCAGAGTTGTATTCTGTTCCTTCTAAAAAAGAAACATACGGAAGTACTGAGAAAATTATTGGAACCTGGTTACAGAAAAGAGGTAAGAGAGATGATGTAGTAATTGCTTCAAAAATAGTAGGCCCTGCAGAATTTACTAAACATATAAGAAAGGGGTTCTTTATTAAAGATGAATTTGAAGACGCAATTCATAAAAGTTTACAAAGATTACAAACAGATTATATTGACTTATATCAGTTGCATTGGCCAGAAAGGCAAACTAATTATTTTGGAAAATTAGGATACACCCATGACAATAATGATATCTGGCAGGATAATTTTGCAGAAGTATTACATCTTTTAGAAGGTTTTATAAAACAAGGAAAAATTAGAAATATAGGAATATCTAATGAAACAGCTTATGGAGCTATGCGATACGCAGAAGAAGCCAAAAAAGGATCTCCAAAAATGATAACTATTCAGAATCCTTATAACCTATTAAACCGAAAAGACGAGATAGGGCTTACTGAAGTATTGCATAGAGAAAATATAGGTCATCTTCCTTATTCTCCATTAGGATTCGGAATGCTGACAGGAAAATACTTAGAGGAGATTCCTAAAAACTCTAGAGTAGACCTATTCCCTAATTATAATCGTTATATGAATGAGAATAGTTATAAAGCTACACGACAGTATAATGAGATTGCAAAAAAACATGGAATCAGTCTGACTCAGATGTCACTGGCGTTTGTGAATCAACAGCCTTTTGTAACCAGTAATATTATTGGGGCAACCACTATGGAACAGCTTTCTGAAAATATCGGAAGTATTGATATCACACTAACAGATCAGATTATAAATGAGATCAATGCCGTTCATGCACAAGTTCCAAACCCTGCGCCGTAATCACCCATAAAGCTCAAGAGAAATTAAACCCTTAATGAGGGATTACCCAAAAAGATACTCAACTACATCTTCAATTTTGGCAACTAATTGGATTTTTATTTGAGTATTTTTAAGAGAAATCTTATTGTATTTAGACACAAAAATAGTGGAGAAACCTAGTTTCTCCGCTTCTTGTATACGCTGTTCGGCACGGGTTACCGGACGAATTTCTCCAGCCAGGCCAACTTCTGCAGCAAAACAGTAATCTTTGGGGATTGGTATATCTTCACTAGAGGACAAAATTGCTGCTACTACTGCCAAATCAATTGCAGGATCATCAACCGTTATTCCTCCAGTAATATTTAGAAATACATCCTTTGCTCCTAGTCTGAATCCTGCACGTTTTTCTAATACCGCCAGTATCATATTTAGCCGTTTCAGGTTATATCCTGTAGCACTACGTTGCGGAGTTCCATACACCGCGGTACTCACTAATGCCTGGATCTCAATCATTAACGGACGCATTCCTTCTAGAGTAGAGGCTATTGCTGTACCACTAAGCTCTTCATCCTTTTTAGAAATCAAAATCTCACTTGGATTATCCACCTCACGAAGACCACTTCCTAGCATTTCATAAATCCCTAATTCTGATGTAGAACCAAAACGATTTTTTAAAGCCCTAAGAATTCTATAGACATGATTGCGATCTCCCTCGAACTGCAATACAGTATCAACCATATGCTCCAGAATCTTTGGTCCGGCAATATTTCCATCTTTGGTAATATGCCCTATCAAGACTACTGGAGTAGCAGTTTCTTTAGCAAATTTAATCAATTCAGTAGTACATTCTCTGATTTGAGAAATACTACCTGCACTGCTTTCGATATAATCGCTATGTAGTGTTTGAATAGAGTCAATGATAACAATATCAGGTTCGGTTTCTTCAATTTGTCTAAAGATATTTTGTGTTTTAGTTTCCGTTAAGATTAAACAATTATCCGTTTTCGACTTGATACGCTCCGCCCGCATCTTGATTTGCTTTTGGCTTTCTTCTCCGGAAACATACAATGTTTTATATGGTAATTTCAGACTAATCTGAAGCAATAATGTACTTTTCCCGATTCCTGGCTCTCCTCCTAATAATGTGAGTGACCCCGGTACTAATCCCCCTCCCAAAACTCGGTTAAGTTCTGAGTCATCTGTATTATATCTTGCCTCTTGGCTGGTATCAATTTCAGAAATCTTAAGTGGTTTAGCTACTTTACTGATTTTAGCAGTTGAGTCTGTACTTTTCCAATCACTTTTTTCAGCTTTTTGAACTACTTCTTCTGCAATAGTATTCCACTCTTTGCAAGATGTGCATTGCCCTTGCCATTTAGCATATTGAGCTCCACAGTTCTGACAGAAAAAAACAGTTTTAGTTTTCGCCATGAATTATTGAATAGAGTGTAAAAATACTATTATTTCCAGATATAAATCTGGCGTGGATAATTATTTAGACTATGTGAAAATCCCGCACCACGCTCTAGTGTGAGAGGAATTGTAACGGACCTGCCTGTTCATCACAGGTAGGCAGGTAGCCTGTCCGGATGCCCAAATAAATATTGTAAACAAAAAAGATCCCAATGTTGGGATCTTTTTTATTTTAGTTTTACCAAAGACTACCAACCAAAGTCTTCTTTGATTTTATTCACCTTATCCAACATATAATCTTTTGTCAAAAAAGCTACTTCATCAACCAGGAAGCCATTTTCGTAAGCTCTCATCGCTTTTTTTGGCTCTCCGGTTTGCTCGTAGAACATACCTAAATAATAATGTCCAAGCATAACATCAGGGTGTTCTTTGAGTGCTAGTTTACCTAGTGGTTCTAGATCTTCCCAAGTTTCAGTTTTTTCGATTGCTGTAGAGATTGCTATAAAATCATTTACTCTAATTTTTCGCTTGATACCATATAACTCTTCAGTTGTTTTATACATATCAACCAAATGCTCATAACGTGATGTTTCCATAGGCAATAACACCTCTTTATACGTTTTTTTGCTAATTGGACGATACATTTCAAAGAAAGCCTCTAACGCTCTGGGAATTGCCTTCCCTACTAAAGTATAATGTGTAGATTCTTCGAAATTGTCAAAATAATAATTCATGTTTGGATTCTCAACCACCGAAAGCTTTTCGTCCAATGCTACTAGATCGGTCTTTATTTTCTCAGCATCATTAGTTCCTGTAGCCATGTAATACCAAACGCTTGAAGTATTACTTAAAACATTTACTATACGATCCCCCATTGGTGGAGCTAATTCTGGACTTAAATTAATATATCCCTGAAAAATAGGGTTCTCCTTAAATAGAAAGTAATTAATAAAATTACCTGTATAATCATGACCTACTAAAATCTTCAATTGTGCTGTACGATAGGTTTTGTTTAGATGTGGTAGTAGTTCTTGTGCTATAAACTCATAAAATTCTGCCCCTTTCTGAGCAGGTAAATAATCTGCAGTATCATATCTACAATCGTCAAGTCTTGTCTTTCTTTGATTGATACCAACTACAATTGATTCAGGCATATCTTCCCAATAAGAGAAATAGTCAACATTACCAACAACAGGCTCAAAAAGATAATCTCCATCCAAAACAATAATTAATGGATAGGTTCTGTCTGTATTTTTTTTGTAATTACGCGGAAGCTGAATTTTTAGCTTCCGATTTTGATCTAATTTGATAGATCTAAAAGATTCATATAGTACTTGACTGTGGCCAGAAATGACAAAAGCAAAAACTATAAAAAGAGTTATACCTTTTTTCATAAGTAATTAAATTACGGTTAAGTATGCGACAATATATAAATTATTTAGCTATTTCCCTCTGTTTAAAATTGGTAGAAACAAAAAGGATAACGCTCCAATAACAATGTTTATTGCGGTTTGAGAACCCCATAATATCCAACCAAAGGCTTCTCCTGCGGGTTTATCTACATCAAAAAGAAATAAAATTGCCGCAGTAGCAATCGGAAAAGCTCCAATTCCTCCATTGGTAGTAGTCATTGCAATAGATCCTGCTACAAAAGTTGCTAGCATAGGACCTATAGATAAGTCTGCTGTTTCCGGAACAGTAAACTTGATCACATAAAACATAGCAACATATAAGAACCAGATAAGAAATGTGTGAAAAATGAAAGCTGATTTTTGCTTTATTTTAGAAATACTTTTTACTCCCTCAAGAATACCATCGCCAAAAGCTCTAATTTTTATCAATATAGGGTTTGTGGATCTCCTAATTACTTTAAGAAACACTATTCCTAACACTACTGACCCTATTACTATTGCAAGCAGAATAAAGGTATTAGCTATTTTTTCTTCAAAATAATAGAATAAATCCTGAGATTGAAAAAACAATGTAATAGCAATTATGGATAATAACATAAGAGAATCAATAACCCTCTCAGAAATAATAGTTCCGAAAGCTTTTTTGAAAGGAATTCTTTCGTAAGTAGCAATAGTACCCCCTCTCAAAAACTCTCCAGACCTGGGAATACCCATGTTGACTAGGTACCCAGCCATTATTGCCATAAAGCTATTAGATAATTTAATAGAATATCCCATAGGCTCTAACAAAAATTTCCATCTATAAGCTCTCGAAAGATGAGAAGTAATACCCATGATCACAGATAATATCACCCATTTTATATCGGCTTGAGAAATATACTGCCAGGTTTTGAGTCTTTCCTCAGGAGTAGAAGAGTATATAGAGTACCAAATTAAAAAAACTCCCAATGTGAGTGGGAGTATTATTTTTAGAATCTTTATAATTTTAGGATGCACTTCTATTACTTTAGTAAATTATTTTCCTCATTAGGAAAAAGAAGTTTAGGCTTAAAGTTTTTAGCATCTTCTATATCCATCATAGCATAGGTGATTAGTATAAGCACATCTCCTTTTGCTACTTTGCGCGCAGCGGCGCCATTCAGTGTTATTTCACCACTATTTCTAGGACCAGGAATTGCATAGGTTTCTAATCGCTCTCCATTATTGTTATTAACGATCTGTACCTTTTCTCCTTCAATGATATTAGCAGCATCCATTAAATCCTCATCAATAGTAATACTACCAATATAATTAAGATCGGCTCCTGTTACTTTAACGCGATGAATTTTTGATTTTACGACGTGTACTAGCATGTTACAAAGTTAGTTATTTTTAGTTTAGGGCAATGTTATCTATAAGTCTTATTTCTCCAGCAAAAACTGCAATAAAAGCACGATATTTTAAATCTTTTTGTTTTCGCTTAATAGATTTCAAGTTGGATACTTTAGCAATTTCAAAATACTCAAGTTTCAATTCTTTATTATCTTTAAATTGTTCTGATACCCATTCACCTAACTTATTAGCACTTTTTATGCCAAAATCGTTTTTGACCTGTTTTAGCACTTTATATATTAATGGAGATTCTTCAAGTTGTTGCTCAGTAAGTCTTTTATTACGTGAACTCAAAGCCAATCCTGTTTCTTCTCTATAAATAGGGCAGCCAATAATTTTAACTGACATTTTTTCAATTTCAACTAACTTCTTCACAATTTGAAGCTGCTGAAAATCCTTCTCCCCAAAATATGCATTGTTTGGCGATACAATTGTAAAAAGTTTATTCAAAACAGTACCAACACCATCAAAATGGCCTGGTCTAAATTTTCCTTCCATTTCATGTTCTAAGCCATCAAAGTCATATTTAGTTGATATCATTTTTTCTCCATAAACTTCTGTTGGGGTTGGCACAAATACTATAATTTCTGAAGACAAGCCCTCTAAAAGTGTAACATCAGCCTCTATCGTTCTGGGGTATTTTACCAAATCATCAGCATTATTAAACTGAGTAGGATTAACAAAGATACTAACCACAACATAATCATTTTCCTGCAAAGCCCTACGAACCAAAGCCAGGTGCCCATTATGCAATGCACCCATAGTAGGAACAAATCCTATTGTCTTATTCTCTCTTTGTAAGACTGCAACATGGTTTTCAATATCTCGTCTCTTCTCGTATACCTGCATTGTGCTGAAACTTAAAAGCGTGCAAAAATAAGATATTACTGGCAGACTGCATAAATTTTCGTAATTTTGCAAAAATTTATTCCTAAGGGAGACAATAAAAGGAACGATTATATGAAAGATAAGAGGATATTGTACGTATCATCAGAAGTAATACCTTATTTACCCGAGACAGAGATTTCATCTATGTCTTTTGAAGCACCAAGAATGGTAAATAGCAGAGGCGGACAAATTAGAATATTCATGCCCAGATACGGAAATATCAACGAGCGAAGACATCAGCTGCACGAAGTGATTCGTTTATCTGGAATGAACCTAGTTATTAATGATCTGGATATGCCACTTATTATAAAAGTTGCGTCGATCCCAAAAGAAAGAATGCAGGTTTATTTCATTGATAATGAGGATTATTTTAAAAGAAAAGCAACTTTGACAGATGAGGAAGGGAATTTATTTCCTGATAATGACGAAAGAGCTATTTTCTTTGCTAAAGGAGTTATAGAAACCGTAAAAAAGTTAAACTGGTCACCTGATGTTATTCATGTACATGGGTGGTTGGCCTCTCTTCTCCCTTTATATTTAAGAGATTATTATGCCAATGAGCCTTTGTTTAATCACAGTAAAATTGTAACATCTGTTTATAATAGTGGTTATAAAGGTACGTTGGACAAGAATATGATGAATAAAGTGAAATTTGATGGTATTCCTGAAGATAAGATCAGTGATTTATCTAAACCTACTTATAGTAACCTTATGAAAGTAGCAATAGATAATTCTGATGCTATAATTGTAGGATCAGAAGAAATACCTGATGAACTTGTAAAACATCTAAAAAGCGTTGACCAACCCGTATTAGAATATAAAAATCCAGAAGAATTTGCAGATGCCTATGAAGCCTTTTATCAAACAGAGGTGTTGGTATAAGCAATATGAAGTAAATTTTATGAAATTAAATAGTTTTTTGATTAAAATTTCAGCTATAGTAGTTGTAATTTTTACGATTGTGTCATGTGATGATGATTTTAATGCTGTTGGTAGCGAAGTGCTTGGAGATATAAATTTTGAAGACCTTCATTATTCTGCAACTCCTGTTATTACTAACAAAGTGTTTGATCGAGTTCAAACTAGCGGTTTACCTGTAAATTTATTAGGAGTATACACTGATCCTAATTTTGAAAATGTCACCACTACCTATAGTATTCTATCTCAAGTTGGGCTTCCTGGTAATGTTAGCCCTTCATATCCAGACGGAGCACAATTAAAAAGTGTGGTTCTAAATTTGCCGTACTTCTCTAGATCAATAGGCACAGAGGAAGTAGAAGTTATTAGTAATTCTAATGACGACACGGTTGTTGAAATAAAGACAAACTATGAACTAGATTCCATCTATGGCAATGATGAAATAAGGCTTTCCATCTATAAATCAAATTACTTTTTGGCAGATTTTGACCCTGGATCTGAACAACGTAAAGTTTATTATTCTAATGATATTGCATCATTTGGTTCAGAAATTGAAGATCTATTATTATATACTAAAGAAGATTTTAAACCCTCTTCAGAAGAAGTTGTTATTGAAACCGGAGAAGTCGATAATGATGGAGTAACTCAATTTACCCGAGAAAGATTGTCTCCTAGATTGCGAGTTGTTTTTCCTGAAGCAGTTACAACACTTTTTCAATCTTTATTTATAGATAAAGAAGGGGATCCAGAATTTAGCAATGCTAATAATTTTAGAAACTTCTTTAGAGGAATATATTTCAAAGTCGATCCTGCTGATGGTAAGAGTAACCTGGTTTATTTTAATATGGCAAATGCTAATATCACATTAAATTACACTTATGATCAACAAGAAACCAATGTAGATCTAAATGAAGATGGAGATACTGATGATTTAGTTGAACAGGATGGTGAATTAGTACTTAGTTTTTCAAATAATATTGTTAATAGCATTCAAAACCCCGTTTCTTCAATAGAGAATATTGTAGATAACAATAATAATTTATACCTGAAAGGTGGTGAAGGCTCATATGCTGTACTAGATTTGTTTAATAGATTTGTTGAAACTAATGCCGATGGAACTATCACATTGGATCAAGACGGAAACCCTAATTATACTGAAACTCCTGATTTAAACGATATAACTGAACTAGAGTTTTTACGAAACCAACAATGGTTGATCAAAGATGCTACTATAAAGTTATATGTCAATGATACTGAAACACCTAATGAAGATGCAGAACCTGAAAGAATCTATATTTTTAATATAGAAACTGGAACAATATTAATTGATTATTGTTTTGATCCAACTTTAAACACAAATCAACCAATAAATTCAGGTATTTTTCATTTAGGAAGACTCAACAGAGATGATAATGGTGATTTTTATCAAATAAAACTAACTAGACACCTTATCAGTATTTTAGATGGAGATACTGATAATGTAAAACTAGGAATATCTGTTTCTCAAAATATAAATGTAGAAGCAGGACAAAATTGTATCCCAACCTCCCCAGCTGATGCAGATGGTGATTTTATACCATTTTCATCAATAATATCCCACGAAGGAACAGTTATTTATGGTAACACAAATAATGTTCCAGAATCAAGAAGTTTAAAACTTGATATTTTTTATACTAGATCAAAAGATAATTAACTAACAAACAACTTAAACCATGTGTGGAATAGTAGGGTATATTGGTCATAGAGAAGCCTATCCAATTATATTAAAAGGATTAAAAAGACTCGAATATAGAGGTTATGATTCTGCCGGAATCGCGCTCTATGATGGAAAAGACATTAAATTATCAAAAACCAAAGGTAAAGTTTCTGACCTTGAGGAAAGATTAGAAAAAGAAATACCAACAGTTGGTAATATTGGGATAGGACATACCAGATGGGCTACCCATGGAGTACCAAATGATGTAAACTCTCACCCTCATTACTCGAATTCCGGAAACCTTGTGATAATTCACAATGGGATTATTGAGAATTATGAATCTTTAAGAAAAGAGTTGACAAATCGAGGATATACGTTCAAGTCAGATACTGATACAGAGGTTCTAGTGAATCTGATTGAAGATGTAAAAACCAAAGAAAATGTAAAACTGGGTAAAGCTGTTCAAATAGCCTTAAACCAGACCATAGGAGCTTATGCTATAGCTGTTTTTGATAAGCAAAAACCTGATGAAATTGTTGTGGCCAGATTAGGTAGTCCATTAGCAATAGGTGTAGGTAATGATGAATTCTTCATCGCTTCAGATGCTTCACCGTTTATTGAATATACCAACAATGCCATTTATCTTGAAGATGGCGAAATGGCAATTGTACGCAGAAATAAAGAGGTCAAAGTAAGAAGTATAAAAGACGATCGCTTAGTAGATCCATATTTACAAGAACTACAAATTAACCTTGAGCAGATAGAAAAAGGCGGTTATGATCATTTCATGCTTAAGGAAATATACGAACAACCTAATGCAATTAGTGACACCTACAGAGGTAGAATGAGGGTTGCAGAAGGAATCATAAAAATGGCGGGGATTGATGATAATCTAGCTAAACTTCTTAACGCTAAACGTATTCTTATCATTGCCTGTGGAACTTCATGGCATGCAGGGCTGGTCGCAGAATATATCTTTGAAGAGCTGGTACGTATTCCTGTAGAAGTAGAATATGCTTCAGAATTCAGATATAGAAATCCGGTTATTCATCAAGACGATGTAGTTATTGCAATCTCCCAGAGTGGAGAAACTGCAGATACCATGGCTGCTATAAAATTAGCTAAAGAAAGAGGAGCTTTTGTTTTTGGAGTTTGTAATGTAGTTGGATCATCTATTTCAAGAGAAACACATGCAGGTGCATATACTCATGCTGGACCGGAAATTGGTGTAGCTTCTACCAAGGCCTTCACTACTCAGATTACCGTACTTTCATTAATTGCACTTAAGTTAGCAGAACGAAAGGGTACCATTTCTAACAGTGACTTTCATTACTACCTTCAGGAGCTAGAACGTATTCCTGAAAAAGTAAAAGCATCCTTAGAATCTAATGATCACATAAAATTTATTGCTGATACTTATAAGGAAGCCAAAAATTTCTTATATTTAGGAAGAGGTTATAATTTCCCCGTGGCTTTAGAAGGTGCATTAAAGCTAAAAGAGATCTCATATATTCATGCAGAAGGTTATCCCGCTGCTGAAATGAAACATGGACCTATTGCTCTAATTGATGAGCAAATGCCTGTTGTTGTGATAGCAACAAAAAAAGGACACTACGACAAAGTAGTAAGTAATATCCAGGAAATCAAATCTAGAAAAGGTAAAATTATCGGAATTGTTACAGAGGGCGATGTTACAGTTAAAGAACTTGCGGATCACGTTATTGAAATACCAGAGACAGTAGAGTTTTTAACACCATTGCTTACGACGATACCTTTACAGTTACTGTCCTATCATATTGCAGTAATGTTAGGTAAAAATGTAGATCAACCCAGAAATTTAGCTAAGTCAGTTACAGTAGAATAATTATTTAATTTTATTAAAAACACGAGAAGATGCAAAATTTTAACAAAAATTCGTGTTAATTAACAAAAAAACTATATTTTTATTATGCAAGCATAGCATTTTTATATGTTATACAAAATTTTCCATAATAATCATAGTTTTTTTGTTAAACTATTCGTTTTAGGATATTTTTGCGCTTCCAAATTTAAAATTAATCTACTAATATGAGGACAATTACATTAATTGCAATGCTATTAATTAGTGTTGTTAGTTTCGCACAAAATACCATATCGGGTAAAGTTGTGGATGCATTCAACCAACCGGTTCCAGGTGTTACTGTGGCTTTAAAAGGAGGAGAAGAAAAAACCATTACTGACTTTGATGGGTTCTTTACTCTAACAGTAAAAAAAGATTATCCATTTACTATTGAAGCTAGTAGTGTTGGTTTCGAAAACACTTCCGAAGTTATTACTTCTGCAACTACCGAGGTAACTTTGATTTTAGAAGAAATTAATTTCTTAGATGAGCTAGTAATCTCTGCTTCTCGAGCTCCAGAACGTTTATTCGAATCTCCTGTGAGTATTGAGCGATTTGGTATTAAAGAAATCAAAAATACTGCATCTGCAGATTTTTATGGTGGTCTTGAAAACTTGAAAGGTGTAGATATTAACACGAACAGTTTAACTCTTAAATCGATAAACACCAGAGGTTTTGCAACATTTGCCAATACTCGTTTTGTACAGTTAACAGATGGCATGGATAATACCGCACCAGCCTTAAACTTTGTGTTGGGTAACCTTATTGGGATGAGTGAACTTGATGTTCAAAACATAGAATTACTTCCAGGAGCATCTTCTGCACTTTATGGTGCGAATGCTTTTAATGGTATTTTATTTATGAATAGTAAAAATCCTTTTGATCATCAAGGAATTAGTGCCTATGTGAAAGGTGGTGTTACGACACAAGAGATCTTTGACAAAAATGAAACTAATCAATTTTATGATGTTGGAATAAGACTTGCACACGCATTCTCCGATAAATTTGCTGCAAAAGCAAACTTATCTATCTTAAAAGGTACAGATTGGATTGCTGCTGATAGACAAGATTTAGCAAATCCTGGGGCTACCAGAGAAAATAATGTAGGGTACGATGGTGTAAATGTATATGGAGATGAAGTGGCACAAACTTTAGATAGAGTTGGTGCTCAGTTAACACAAAGTATTAACCCTCAAACTGGGCAACCATTTTTGACACCTGCACAAGCTAGTTTGTTACCTGAAACACTTGTTAGTAGAACAGGATATGACGAAGTAGATCTTAATAATGGTGACGCAGAGAGCCTGAAGTTTGATGCAGCATTACATTACCGTCCATTTGCAAATGATTTTGAGATTATTTATAATGGTAGAATTGGTAGAGGGACTACTGTAACACAAGATGCGAATAGAACCTTGTTAAAAAACTTTTCCTCTCAACAACATAAATTAGAAGTTAAAAATAACAACTTCTTTGTAAGAGGATACATTACTGCTACAGATGCCGGAGATTCATACGATATTAGATTTACTGGAATTAACTTAAATAGAGTATGGAAAAGTGATAATCAATGGTTTACCGAGTATGCACTAGCTTATCTTGGTGCATTTGGTGCTACCGGATCAGAAGAGGCTGGTCATGCAGCAGGAAGACAATTAGCAGAAACTGGTCGTTTAATCCCTGGAACTACACAGTTTGAACAGGCGTTTAATTCTGTAATAAGCAATCCTGATATAACAGAAGGATCCAAAATTAAAGACAAATCTCAGTTTAGACACGCAGATGCCAATTATAACTTTAGTCATCTTACAGGAGACTTTGCCGATATCCAAATTGGTGGATCTTTTAGAGAATATAAGTTAAATTCTTTTGGTACAGTATTTACAGATCAGGATGGACCGATTAAATATTCAGAATATGGTGTTTATACTCAGGTTCAAAAGAAATTAATAGATGAAAGATTAAAAATAACCGGATCTGTACGTTATGACAAATCTCAGTTGTTTGACGGTAATTTTTCTCCTAGATTTTCTGTATCCTATACTCTAGGAGCAAACAGAAATCGTAACGTTCGTGCTTCGTTCCAAACAGGTTTTAGAAATCCTACTACTCAGGATTTATACATAGGTTTAGATGTTGGCGCTAATGCACTATTAGGTTCTGCACCAGATAATCTTGATAGATATGTAATCCAAGATCCTTCCGGTAATATTATCACTGGTAGAGACGCTTATGAAAATTCATATTCTGCACAATCTGTAGAAAACGGTACTTTTGTTAAGGCTGACATTGACATTGTAAAACCGGAAAAAATTACTGCTTATGAAGTAGGGTATAGAGCACAATTTGGAAGTGTAATTTTAGATGGTAGTGTCTATTACAACCAATACAAAGATTTTATTTCGAATGAAACCGTAATTGTTCCAGGTGTTGGTCGTGTAGATGGCACAGCAGCTGAACAAACAGCAGCTATAGATGCAGCTACAGATATTCAAAGAAGAAAGATATTCACAGCTTCAACAAACTCTGATGTAGATATTAGCTCATATGGTTTTATTGGTGGAGTAACCACTAACATTAGTGGGTTTGATTTAGGTCTGAATTATGTTTTCACAGAGCAAGATTTTGATCAATCCGAAGATCCTGACTTTATAAGTAGTTTTAACACACCAAAACATAAGGTAAAAGCTTCTATTGGTAAAAATGAATTGTTTAAAAACTTTGGTTTTAATGTCAGCGGTAGATGGAATAGTGAATTTCTATGGGAATCTGATTTCGGTACTGGAGACATTCCTTCATTTACCGTTATTGACGCTCAAATTAATTATACTATTCCTGTAATAAAAGCTAAATTAAAACTTGGTGCTAACAATATCACTGGTGAAGAATACTTTACCGCAGTAGGATCAGGATTTATCGGATCTCAGTATTATGTTGGTTTGATTTTCAATAACCTATAGTAACTATTAAATAGTACATATTAGTACAAAAAATATATAAAACCCTGTTAAACAAATATTTAACAGGGTTTTATAATTCATGGCCCTATACTAAATAAGGCCATTAGTAAAAATCAAAAAGCTAGGAATTATTATCTTTTAGCAGTCAAATTTACTTATAATCCAATTACCCATATATATTTTTAAGTAAAAACCAGCTTTTTAACTTTTTTATTAAACAAATCATAAAAAAACGTATATTGTTGTCATAACACAAAAACTTATTTGGGACATGAGAACAATCACCATAGTGATGTTGCTTTTTTTAAGCACTATTACTACTGCACAGACAACTATTAAGGGTAAAGTCGTTGATGATAATAATCAGCCTATACCTGGGGTAAATATCGCTTTACAAGGAAAAGCGGTAGGAACAGTATCAGATTTTGACGGGCTCTTTTCATTAACCGTCGACCAAGAACCTCCTTTTACAATTAATGCCAGTAGCGTTGGCTTTGAGGCTACTTCAATCAATGTTACTTCTGACGCACAAGATTTAACTATTACACTAAAAGAAGGAACACAACTTGATGAGGTAATTGTTTCTGCCTCTAGAACACCTGAACGTATTTTTGAATCACCAGTTACCGTAGAGCGTTTTGGATTGAAAGAATTGAAAAGCACACCTTCTGCAGACTTTTATGGCGGTCTGGAAAATTTAAAAGGTGTCGATATTAACGTAAATAGTTTAACATTTAAATCTATCAACACAAGGGGATTTGCCAGCTTTGCCAACACAAGATTTATGCAACTTGTTGATGGAATGGACAACTCTGCACCTGCTCTTAACTTTCCAATAGGTAACCTTTTGGGTATGGTAGAAACTGATGTACAAAGTGTAGAAATTCTTCCTGGAGCTGCATCAGCACTTTATGGAGCAAATGCTTTCAACGGTATTCTATTTATGCGCAGTAAAAATCCTTTTGACCATCAAGGCCTAAGTGCTTACATCAAAGGAGGTGTAACTTCTCAAGAAGCTGCAGGTGACAATGACTATAGAGATTTTGGTATACGAGCAGGTCATAAATTCAGTGATAAATTTGCAGCAAAAATCAATTTTGGCTATTTAAAAGGTACGGATTGGTTTGCTACAAATGAAGAAGATAGATTTAATAGAGGTTTTACAAGAGCAAACACAAATTACGACGGTATCAATGTCTACGGGGATGAAGTTTCTACTAATATTAGGGAAGCTTCTGGTTTAGGTATTATACCAGATGTGGAGGTAAGTAGAACAGGATATAACGAAGCGGATTTGACCAACTACAATGCTGAGAGTATTAAAGCAGACTGGGGTTTATATTTCCGCCCATGGGCTACAGATTTCGAAATTCAATATGTAGGTAAAGTTGGTTCTGGTAACACTATTTATCAAGGTGCTAACAGATACAATATCAAAAACTTCTTTTTGCAACAACATAAATTGGAAATAAGAAATGACAACTTTTTTGTAAGAGGTTATCTTACTGAAGATAAAGCAGGTGCTTCTTATGACATGGTTTTTACCGGGATTAACATTAACCGTGCCTGGAAGAGTGATGAGGATTGGTTTGGAGATTATATAGCAACATATGCTGGTATAGAACTGTCTGGTAATCCGCAAGGGCTAACAACACAGCAAAAACATGACGCGGCAAGAGCAGCTGCCGATACTGGCCGTTTGCTTCCTGGAACCCCTGAATTTCTGGAAACATTTGATAGAATAGTAAATGATCCCGATTTATCTACAGGTTCTCGTTTTCAAGATAATTCAAAAATTTACCACGGAGATGCAAATTATAACTTCAGCCATCTTTGGGATGCTGTAGAGATACAGGTTGGAGGCTCTTTCAGAACGTATCGCCTCAATTCATTTGGAACTATCTATACTGATTTTGATGGTCCTATTACGTATTCAGAATTTGGTGTATATACTCAAGCTCAGAAAAAATTAGACTTAAGTGATAATTTAAAATTAAAATTAACAGGATCCATAAGATTCGACAAGTCTGAATTGTTCGACGGATTTTTCTCTCCGAGAATTTCGGCAGGTTTTACACTCAATGAAAATCACAACTTTAGATTGTCCTTCCAGACAGGATTTAGAAATCCGACTACTCAGGATTTATATATTGGCTTAGATGTTGGTCGAGCTATATTAATCGGTGGTGCTTTTGATAACCCAGAGAGATTTTCACGAACTTATAATATAAGCAATGACGGACAAGGGTTAGGGCAACCTTCTCAAATAACGCAGACAGGTGCTGCCGCTTACTCTAATTCTTATTTGGCGAGCTCTGTTGAAGACTTTGCTGATTCTGGAAACCTTGCAGATTTACGAATAGGGAACTCTTCTTTAGCAGAACCAGAACAGGTTACCTCTTTTGAAGTCGGATACCGTGGTAAGGTAGAAAAGTTTATCTTCGATGCCTCAGCCTACTATAATCAGTATCAGGACTTCTTAGCTAACGAAACTGTAGTAGCTCCCCTTTATGGTACTGCAGGAGATAATTCTCTTTCGTTAGCAGCTTTAGCAAACGACGATTTCCAAGCATATCAAACTTACACAAATTCTGATACAGATATAAAATCGTATGGAGCAGCTCTTCAAGTATCCACAAAAATATTCAACGATTTTGATTTAAATGCCAACTACACTTGGGCTAGATTAGATTTTGATGTAAACGAAAATCCGGATTTTAGAACTCAGTTTAACACACCAGAACATAAAGTAAAAGTCTCTTTTGGTAACGCTGAATTGTTCAAAAATTTTGGATTTAATACCTCTTGGAGATGGAGTGATAACTTCTTCTGGGAAGCTCCCTTTGGAGACGGTGAAGTACCCGCTTACCAAGTGGTTGATGCTCAAATTAATTATACTATTCCAAGCTTTAAATCCACTTTTAAACTAGGTGCAGCAAACTTATTGCAAGACGAATATTTTACGGCGTTTGGTACAGGATTCATTGGTTCCCAGTATTACATATCGTGGACAATCAATAACTTATAATGTAGAAATTAGAAATTATCATGAAAAAAATTAAATATATACTATTGTCTCTTCTTACCGTAGGCTTTATGTCTTGCGAGAATGACACTTTAGAAGACCTAAGAAACAGAGGACAAGAAGAATCCGTAGAACTTGAAATTTTTACGCAAGGAAGCGCAGATTTTTCCACATTTGTATCTATAGGAAACTCATTAACAGCAGGTTTTTCAGACGGTGCTCTTTATAAAATTGCTCAAGAAAATTCTACTCCTGCAATAATGGCACAACAATTTGCAGCTTTAGGAAACGGTGGTGCCTTTACACAACCATTAATGAATGATAATATCGGCGGTTTGTTAGCTGGAGGAACCCAAATTGATGGTTTTGGTCCAAGATTGGTCTTTGATGGTTCCGGACCAGCACCTTTACAATCATTGGTGCCTTCTGCAGTGCCTACGACAGATATCGTTTTAAACCCTCCCACTGGGCCATTTAACAATCTTGGTGTACCCGGAGCTAAAAGTTTTCATCTATTAGCTTCTGGTTATGGTAATATTGCGGCATTACCCAATGCTAATCCATATTTTATAAGAATGACAGGGGCAACACCTGACGCAAGCGTAATAGAATTGGCAATTGCACAACAACCCTCATTCATTTCTTTATGGATAGGTAACAATGACGTATTGGGCTATGCACTCTCCGGTGGCGATGGTACTGATCCAATAACACCAATAGCTGGAGCTGCCGGAGTTGGCTTTGAAGCTACTTACCAAGCGCTTGTAGGATCATTAACAGGCAATATTCCAGGAGTTCAAGGTATTCTTGGCAATATTCCTAATGTAACTTCCATACCTCATTTTACGACAGTACCGCACAATCCTGTACCATTAGATGCTGCTACGGCAAGTGCTGTTAATCAAGCGTATGCCGAATATAATGGAGGTTTACAATTAGCTTTAGCAAATAGTTTAATAGATGCAGAAGAAGCTGATGCTCGAACAATTAGTTTTGAAGCTTCATCGTCTAATGCTGTAGTGATTGTAGATGAGGATTTAACAGATTTATCCGGTTTAGGTTTACCTAACTTCAGGCAAGCCACTGAAGAAGACTTACTGGTATTACCGGCTTCAAGCTTCATAGGAACGCTTGCGGACCCACAAAATCCATTATCCGTTAACGGTGTTGCAGTAGCTTTATCCGATAAATGGGTGCTAACACCAGAAGAACAAAACGAAATCGAAGTGGCAACCATTGCTTTTAATAATATTATAGAAACAGCTGCATCAGCAAATGGATTTGCACTATTTGATGCCAATGCACTGTTAGATCAAGTTGCTTCAACTGGTGTTGAAATAAACGAACTAATCATATCATCGGATTTAGTAACGGGTGGTGCTTTTTCATTAGATGGTGTACATCCTACCTCTAGAGGTTACGCATTGGTTGCTAATGAGATGCTAAAAGCTATAGATGCTACCTATGGTTCAAACTTTGAAGCTTCGGGTAATTTAGTAGATGTTTCAACCTACAATACAAATTATTCGCCTGCATTACTTCAATAAATAAAGAGTAAGCTTATAAATAAAACCGTTTGGCTTATTGCCAAACGGTTTTATTTATAAGCTTTTACTAAGCAGTTGATTGATTCTAACATTTTTTTCAACAAACAAAAAATAAAAAGTCAACACAAAGGAAATAACCATATATCCTACTATCAAATACGTTGCTCCCAGAAATAAGTCATCAATACCAAACCACCCATTTCCCATAATAATTAGATATGAGCCGAACCCCACCTTTATACCCTCAGCATATATAGAAATAATATGTAGGTCCATTAATGAAGTATAGGCGAATATAGAGATAGCCAGAAAGATTGAGTAATTGATAATCTCCATAAACTCAAAATCTCCAAAACTCACTAATAAATAATACATTAAGGTTAATGTTGCTATTAACTGCAGCCAAGACCATAATTTTAATAATAATGAACTTTCTGTTTTATATTTTTTACGAGTATATGGATCTGTAATAATCTGAATCGGATACTTTTCATTTACATCATCAGGCCTCCATCCAGTCGGCATATACCATATACGTATTTTATCCCACCAACTTTTTGTTCTCCAGGCATCTTTTAATATTCCCCAGGCATGCATAAAATTAATCAGGAAAGGATTCCAGGTATTTACAGGTTTTTTTACTCCATAAACTGGTGGTTTATCAGGCATTTCTTCTTGAAACGTGCCAAAAAACTTATCCCAGAAAATAAATATCTGTGAATAATTTTTATCTAAATACTCATCATTGATAGCGTGATGTACTCTATGGTGAGATGGTGTAACAATAATATGTTCCAAAAAACCCATCTTGTTTATCAACCTTGTATGATACCAGAATTGCGCAAATAAATGGATTGGCGCAACCAGTGCAACCACATTTGCAGGAATGCCTAGCAATGCTAAAGGAACGTATAAAAAGAAATATATTGAAATTATAGCAGAAACGCTTTGTCTCAAAGCACAGGCTAAATTAAATTCTTCACTACTATGATGTATGATATGCCGATTCCAAAATAAATTAATCGTATGATTAAAACGATGTGACCAATATCCTGCGAAGTCCAACCCTATAAATGTTAAAACATAAACGGCTATAGAAGAATTAATATTTATCAATGCAATACGATCAACCATCCAATCGTAACTTATAATAACTATTGCTAGCCCTGTTAAGCTTCTTAATGTATCCGTCATTCCAGAGCTTAAACTCGAAATTGTATCCATAGCTTCATTAACAGGAATTCCTTTGATTCTACTAATCAAATATTCTATTAATATCAATACAATAAATCCAGGAATAGCATAGCTTAGTGCTGTTGCATATGTTTCCATAAGATATGTTTTGTTTAAAAGTAAGGAAAATATTCTTTAGCACAAACCTAATTCAGAACAACCCTAAAGCATTATAAAACCACAGAAAAAGAGGAGATCTTTGCTCAAAAAAACTATATAAAGTTTTGCCTTAAAAAAACAAAAGAAAAGGAGTTATATTTTTCATTTTAAAAGACTATATTTGCAGCCTGAAAAAGGACGGTATTTTTAATTATAAAACCTTAACCTTTTTTACATAGTTAAATACTAAACATTAAATAGTTATATAATGTCCAAAGTTACGGGTAAAGTATCTCAGATTGTAGGTCCGGTTATCGATGTAGAATTCGCAGCTGGTACTGAATTACCAAAAATTTACGATTCATTAGAAATTAACAAAACAGACGGTAGCAAAATAGTATTAGAGGTTCAGTCTCACATTGGTGAAGATACTGTACGTACTATTGCTATGGATTCCAGTGATGGTTTGAGCAGAGGAATGGAAGTTGTTGCAACAGGAGCTCCGATCCAAATGCCAATCGGTGGCGATGTATATGGTCGTCTATTTAATGTAATTGGTGATGCTATTGATGGTCTTGGAGATCTTCCAAAAACAGAAAAGGATGGTCTTCCTATTCACCGTCAGGCACCTAAGTTTGAAGACTTATCAACTTCTACAGAAGTTTTATTTACTGGTATTAAAGTAATCGACCTTATCGAGCCTTATGCAAAAGGAGGTAAGATTGGATTATTTGGTGGTGCAGGAGTAGGTAAAACAGTATTGATCCAGGAGTTGATCAACAATATTGCAAAAGGTCACGGTGGTCTTTCTGTATTCGCAGGAGTAGGAGAAAGAACTCGTGAAGGAAATGATTTACTTCGTGAGATGTTAGAGTCAGGAATTATCAAGTATGGTGATGACTTTATGCATTCTATGGAAGAAGGTGGATGGGATCTTTCTAAGGTTGATAAAGAAGTAATGAAAGAATCTAAAGCTACTTTCGTATTCGGACAGATGAATGAGCCACCGGGAGCACGTGCTCGTGTTGCGCTTTCTGGTCTTACCATTGCAGAATATTTCCGTGATGGAGCTGGAGATGGACAAGGAAAAGATGTACTTTTCTTCGTAGATAACATTTTCCGTTTTACACAAGCAGGTTCTGAGGTGTCAGCACTTCTAGGGCGTATGCCATCTGCAGTAGGATACCAACCAACATTAGCAACAGAGATGGGTGTGATGCAGGAGCGTATTACTTCTACTAAGAAAGGATCTATTACATCTGTACAAGCAGTTTATGTACCTGCGGATGATTTAACTGATCCAGCACCGGCAACTACGTTTGCTCACTTAGATGCAACAACAGTATTATCTCGTAAGATTGCAGAGCTTGGTATATATCCAGCGGTAGATCCATTAGATTCTACATCAAGAATTTTGACTGCTGATATTTTAGGAGATGAGCACTATAACTGTGCACAAAGAGTAAAAGAGCTTTTACAGCGTTATAAAGAATTACAAGATATCATTGCTATCCTTGGTATGGAAGAATTATCTGAAGAAGATAAATTAGCAGTAGGACGTGCACGTCGTGTACAACGTTTCCTATCTCAGCCATTCCACGTAGCAGAGCAATTTACTGGTATCCCAGGATGTTTAGTAGATATCAAAGATACAATTAAGGCATTTACAATGATTATGGATGGTGAGTTAGATCACTTACCAGAAGCTGCATTTAACCTTAAAGGTACAATCGAAGAAGCTATCGAAGCTGGTGAGAAAATGTTAGCTGAAGCGTAATTTGGTTAATTGTTGATAGGTGGTAGTTTTGAGATATACTTTCTAAAACACTATCAACCAACAACGAACAACAAACAACTATACATATGTATTTAGAAATAGTAACTCCAGAAGCAGTATTATTCAGTGGTGAAGTAACTTCTGTTGCGGTACCAGGTGTGAATGGAGAGTTTCAGATGTTAGATAATCACGCACCTATTGTTTCTTTACTAGGAAAAGGAAGTGTAAAAGTGTATGGTGATATGAATTTAGAAGAAGAAGTAGCTGAAAAATTCACTAAAGAGAATGGTGTAACATTACTTCCGATAAACTCTGGAACTATCGAAATGAAAGACAATAAAGTAATCGTATTAGCAGACTAATTCGGTTGTTTATAAAAAATTCTAAGCCCTAATCCTGAAATTTTCGGATTAGGGTTTTTTTATTGTATAACATAAGCTTATTCCACTATTTGTTAGATAAATGTTAGGTTTAGTGTATAAAATCTACTTAAGTAGTATATTTGCATTCAATTTAGAATTAATCTATTTTATTTTAATATGATTAAAGTATCAGACATAGCTAAAAACAAGGTCATCGAATTGATGAGTGATGATGGGTATAATGCTACTACTGATTATGTCCGGGTTGGCGTAAAAAGTGGTGGATGCTCAGGTTTATCTTATGACTTAAAGTTTGATAAAGCTCAACAAGAAGGAGATAAGGTGTTCGAAGACAATGGAGTAAAAATCATCGTAGATAAAAAAAGCTTCCTTTATCTAATTGGTACAACACTAGAATACTCTGGTGGATTAAACGGTACCGGTTTTGTGTTTAATAATCCCAACGCTAGTAGAACTTGTGGTTGTGGAGAGAGTTTTTCCCTTTAAAAATTTAAAAAAAAGATCCTGAAATGAGTTCAGGATTGTAAAGATGGCATATACTGAAGACGACTTAAAGAAAGAATTAGAGACCAAAGAATATGAGTATGGATTTTATACAGATATAGAATCTGATACTTTTCCTGTTGGCCTTAATGAAGATATCGTTCGCGCAATTTCTAAGAAAAAAGAGGAGCCTGAATGGATGACAGCATGGAGATTAGAAGCTTTTCGTGTCTGGGAACAGATGGAAGAGCCTGAGTGGGCTAATGTAAACTATGAAAAACCTAATTTTCAAGACATTTCCTACTACTCTGCTCCTAACAAAAAGCCGAAGTATAATAGTATAGATGAAGTAGACCCTGAGCTATTAGAAACCTTTAAAAAACTTGGGATCTCTCTGGATGAGCAAAAGAAATTGGCAGGCGTTGCAGTTGATATTGTAATGGATTCTGTTTCTGTGGCTACTACATTTAAAGAAACTCTGGCAGAAAAAGGAATTATATTCTGTTCTATTTCTGAAGCAATTCAGGAACACCCTGAATTGGTTAAAAAATACATTGGCTCTGTAGTTCCGCAAAAAGACAATTTTTATGCAGCATTAAACTCTGCAGTATTCAGTGATGGTTCTTTCTGTTATATCCCCAAAGGTGTTCGTTGCCCGATGGAGTTATCGACGTATTTTAGAATCAATCAAGCCGGAACAGGTCAGTTTGAACGAACTCTTGTTGTTGCAGATCAAGGAAGTTATGTAAGTTATCTGGAGGGTTGCACAGCTCCATCCAGAGATGAAAATCAATTACACGCTGCCGTTGTAGAATTAATTGCACTGGATGATGCAGAGATTAAATATTCAACCGTACAGAATTGGTATCCCGGTAATGCAGAAGGTAAAGGAGGAGTCTTTAACTTCGTAACCAAACGTGGTATCTGTGAAACTAATGCTAAAATTTCCTGGACACAAGTAGAAACAGGATCAGCAGTAACCTGGAAATACCCATCTTGTGTTTTAAAAGGTGATAATTCGGTAGGAGAATTTTATTCTATCGCTGTTACTAATAACTTCCAACAAGCGGATACAGGTACCAAAATGATACATCTTGGTAAAAACACCAAGAGTACTATTATTTCTAAAGGTATTTCGGCTGGAAAGTCTCAAAATAGTTACCGAGGATTAGTACAAATAAATAGTAGAGCTAAGAATGCCCGTAATTTTTCACAATGTGATTCATTACTTATGGGCAATGAATGTGGTGCACATACGTTTCCTTATATAGAAGCAAAAAATAAAACTGCTCAGATAGAACATGAAGCAACGACTAGCAAGATAGGTGAAGATCAGATTTTTTACTGTAACCAAAGAGGTATCGATACCGAAAAAGCAATCGCATTGATTGTAAATGGTTTTAGTAAAGAAGTCTTAAATAAATTGCCTATGGAATTTGCTGTCGAAGCCCAAAAACTTTTGGAGATTTCTCTGGAAGGTTCTGTAGGGTAAATGTATAACCATCAAATCCTCATTAATGAAAAAATTATTCCCACTAATTTTAGTATTAAGTATCGTAATTACCTCTTGTAAAAATGAAAAATCCCAAGCCTCTGTAGATGGAGCACAATTAATCAGGGGCGAATTTATCTTAATCGATGATGCCGGAGTGATCAAAGGTAAAGATTTTATATATGGAGTAGAGCTTAATGAGCTAGCAAACGAATTGGACAAAAAATCTAAACCATTACAAAGAGAAGAATACGATATGGTTCCTGTTGTTGTAAAAGGGATTATTAAGCCTAACCCAAAAGAGGGATGGGATGAAGTCGTAGAAATAACAGAGATTGTCGGAGTTACAGAACCAACTTCTGAATTACCAACAAAAATAAAATCTTCAGAAAATGGAGAAACCTCTAGTGAAAATGGACACGAAGGACATAATCACTAGTAAAGCGATTATAAATAATATTCTTTAAGAAAAAGAAAAGAGATCTATAAAAAATGTTAGAAATAAAGGATTTGCACGCTAGTGTTGAAGGAAAAGAAATACTAAAAGGCCTTAATCTTAATGTAAAGGCTGGTGAAGTACACGCGATTATGGGGCCTAATGGTGCCGGAAAAAGTACCTTGGCCAATATCGTTGCCGGAAAAGAAGAATATGAAGTAACAGAAGGCAATATTCTTTTAGAAGGAGAAGATATTGAAGAACTAGCACCAGAAGAGCGAGCTCATAAAGGTGTTTTTATGTCTTTTCAGTATCCTGTAGAAATTCCTGGGGTAACGGTAACCAACTTTATGAAAACCGCTATCAACGAGACCAGAAAAGCACAAGGTCTTGAAGAAATGCCTGCAAAGGATATGTTGAAGAAAATTCGCGAGAAATCTGAATTATTAGAGATCGACCGTAAATTTTTATCTCGTTCCCTTAATGAAGGGTTCTCTGGTGGAGAGAAAAAGCGTAACGAGATTTTTCAGATGGCAATGATGGAGCCTAAGCTTGCTATTCTTGATGAAACAGATTCTGGATTGGATATCGACGCCTTGAGAATTGTTGCTAATGGTGTAAACAAATTAAAAGGTCAAGATAATGCTGTGGTAGTAATTACTCATTACCAGCGATTATTAGAATATATTGTTCCTGATTATGTACATGTTTTGTATGATGGAAAAATTGTAAAGTCAGGCAGTAAAGAATTGGCTTTAGAATTAGAAGAAAAAGGATACGACTGGATTAAAGAAGAGATAAACGCATAATTATGGAACTAAAGGAAAAATTAGTATCCTCTTTTTTGGCTTTTGAAAACACCGTAGATATTGATGCTCCGGTTCACGAAATTAGAAGTCAAGCCATAAAGAATTTTGAAGAAAAAGGATTCCCTTCTAAAAAGGAAGAAGCCTGGAAGTATACCTCTCTAAATGCTATCCTTAAACATGACTATAGTGTTTTTCCTAAAGAAGAAAATGCACTGGAGTTCAAGGATATTAAGAAATACTTTGTTCATGACCTGGACACTTATAAAATTGTATTTATAGACGGAAAATACTCTTCTCACTTATCAGAAACTACACATGATAAAATTGATGTGTGCCTAATGTCTTCTGCCCTTTCTCACGAGAAGTATAAGCCAATCATTGAAAATTATTTTAATAAAGTAGCGAAGCAGGATGGATTGACTTCATTGAATACTGCTTTTTCTAGAGAAGGAGCTTATATTTATATTCCGAAAAATAAGCTGGCGGATAAACCAATTCAAATCGTACATTTTTCTACCGGAAAAGAATCTGCTCAGATGTTACAGCCTCGTAATCTAATTGTTGTAGAAGAGAATTCTCATGTTCAGATTATTGAACGCCACCAGAGTTTAACCAATAATGCGGTATTAACAAACTCTGTAACCGAGATATTTGCTGACAAAAGAGCGATTGTGGATTATTATAAGATCCAAAATGATAATGAAAATGCTTCTTTAATCGATAATACATTTATAGAGCAACAAGCTCAGAGTATTGCCTCAGTACACACGTTTGCCTTTGGTGGAAATATTACGAGAAACAACCTTAATTTCTATCAAAAAGGAGAAGGTATTGATTCTATACTTAATGGGGTAACTATTATCGAAGGAAAGCAACATGTAGATCATAATACACTTGTTCATCATACTGAACCTAATTGTGAAAGTCATCAGGATTATAAAGGTATTTTTGATGAAAAAGCTACAGGTGTTTTTAACGGTAAGATCATTGTAAATAAAGAAGCTCAGAAAACTAACGCTTTTCAGTCTAATAACAATGTATTGTTAAGTGATAAGGCAACGATCAATTCTAAACCTCAGTTAGAGATTTTTGCAGACGACGTAAAATGTTCACACGGCTGTACAATTGGTCAGCTAGATGAAAATGCTTTATTCTATATGAGAGCCAGAGGAATTGGTGAAAAAGAAGCCAGAGCATTATTGATGTATGCTTTTGCTAATAATGTATTAGAAAGCGTAAAAATACCTCAACTTAAAAGTAGAATAAATAAACTAATCGCCAATAAGCTTGGTGTTAATATTGGTTTTGATTTGTAGAGGCAGACTGATAAAAATTATATATAAAGGAAGCCTTAAGTTAATCTTAGGGCTTTTTTATTCTACAGCACTAACCATTTCCTTTAAAAATGTATTAAAATCCACTCCAGCATCTCCAATGAGTCCAAAACGTACAATTACTAAGTCTTTAGAAGGAATAATAAATACACGCTGACCCTGAAATCCATTAGCCGAAAACATATCTTTTGGTGCATCTGGATAAAAACCTCCTACATTGAGCCAAAAATGCCCTCCATAGTCACCTTCTGATGTTGGGCTTGGTGTAGTCACGTAATCTGTCCAAGAAGGGTTAAAAATCTGCTCTCCGTTCCAATTACCTTTATGTAAATACAGCAATCCAAACTTTCCCCAATCTCTTACAGTAGCCCAGGCATAAGAAGAACCTACATAATTTCCTACCATATCGGTTTCCATAAGCATAGAGTGCATCCCTATTTTGTCAATAAATTCTCGATAGGGATAATCCAGATATTCCTGATAACTATCAAAATGTTTTCGTAAAATCCCAGACAACAAATTAGAAACACCTGATGAATAATACCAATACTCATTGGGTTTATGAATAAGCTTTTTATGAATCTGTGTTTTTGTCATATCGGTATCCAGATATAACATTGTAGTAGCATCCGAAATAGAACCATAATCCTCATCCCACTCCAAACCACAATTCATTTGTAATAAATTATTGATCGTGATTTCTTTTCTATCATCATTTTGCCAGGCTTCAACAGGTGCTTTATCATTGATATTTATCTTTTTTTGGCTTTGTAACACACCATAAATGGTCGCCAAAACACTTTTAGTCATCGACCAGCCTAATAGCTTTGAATCTTTATCTAAACCTTCAGCATACTTCTCTGCTATGATCTGATCTTTATGAATTACCAGAACTGCTCTGGTTTTCTGGATATTTTCACCTTCAGCATCAAAAATCGATGAAACTACCTCATTCACTTTCGTGTAATCGACATTGCCAAAAACAGTATCTTTTTGAGGTAAATCTCCATATGGAAAAGGTAAATTCTTTTTTATAATTGTGCGATTCGGTTTTAGATAAGGAACTTTAGTGTCAAAATCATCATTGATCAAAACGCTTCCTAACCCCTCTCTATAGATCGCTTTTCGTTCTTGTAAACCAAAAACAGAAGCAACTGCATATTTTTCTTCAGAATTGACCACATCATCTGCTAAATGAACCGGAGCAAAATTATTGTCTTTGGAGTCCGTGAATTCAGCGCTGCGATTAGCCATAAACACCGAAGAACACATGTTTTTCGCAGAATATCCTGTGAGTATGGTAAGTTTAGGGTAATTCAGGAAAGCTCCGATCAATATAATAGCAACTAATCCAATACAAGTAAATCCAAGAATCTTTTTAAACCGCTTCATTGTGCAATTAGGTTAAATCATTCTAAAAATAAGTAATATCAGTTAGAAATACTTACTACTTTTGCAGAAAGAAATTGATATGCTTGATGTACAAAAAATTCGCAAGGATTTTCCAATTCTTAATAGACAAGTAAACGGAAAACCTTTAGTGTATTTTGATAATGCTGCTACTTCACAAACTCCTAAAGTTGTGATTGACGCAATTGTGGATTATTATAGTAATTATAACGCCAACATTCATCGTGGTGTTCATACGCTATCTCAGGAAGCTACAGATGCCTATGAAATTGCTCGTAATAAGGTACAACAGCATTTTAATGCCATGCATTCTTATGAGATCATTCTCACTTCAGGAACCACTCATAGTATTAATATTGTGGCAACCGGTTTTACCAATCTACTTTCAGAAGGAGATGAAATTATAGTTTCGGCATTGGAGCATCACTCTAATATTGTGCCATGGCAAATGCTTTGTGAACGAACTGGAGCCATTCTCAAAGTAATTCCTATGAACGAAGAAGGAGAGTTGCTAATGGATGTGTATGATCAATTACTTTCTGATAAAACTAAACTAGTGTTCACCAATCATATCTCTAATGCTCTAGGAACCATCAATCCAATAGAGGAAATTATTACTAAAGCACATAAAGTAGGTGCCGCAGTGTTAATCGATGGTGCTCAATCCTGCCCTCATATAAAACCTGATGTACAAGCTCTGGATGTAGATTTTTATGTCGCTTCTGCTCATAAACTTTGTGGTCCAACAGGTGTGGGAATGTTATACGGAAAAGAAGAATGGTTGAATAAACTTCCTCCTTATCAAGGTGGCGGTGAAATGATCGAACAAGTAACTTTCGAAAAGACGACTTATGCTGGCCTTCCGCACAAATTCGAAGCTGGGACACCTAATATCTGTGGAGGAATTGCTTTTGGAGCTGCTTTAGACTATATGAATAGTATCGGTTTTGACAACATTGCTCAATATGAAAATGAGTTATTAGCATACGGGACCCAAAAACTCTTGGAGATCGAAGGTTTAAGAATCTATGGAACTTCTAAAAACAAGACTTCTGTAATATCATTTAATTTAGAAGGTATTCATCCTTATGATGTGGGAACTATCGTTGATAAACTTGGTATTGCAGTTCGTACTGGTCATCATTGTGCACAGCCTATTATGGACTTTTATAAAATTCCCGGAACCATCCGTGCCTCGTTTTCGTTTTATAATACTAAAGAAGAAATTGATGCTTTAGTAGAAGCTGTAAAAAAAGCTAAAATGATGCTTAGCTAGTTTTCTTATGTGTTGATTTTCAAAATGTTAAACAATTCTAAACTTTGCTAATTCTTAAAACAAAGAGGAGTACTTTTTCGTTTATACTATATAATACTCTTAAAAATGAAAAAGTTAACAATTCCTGCTTTGGTTATATCACTTCTGTTTTTTCTAAGCTGTCCTGCCAGTAAAGATACAGATAGTCCGATATGTATGGATACTGAGAAATCTAAAACCCTTTATAAATTAACAAAGATTGATTCTATAAAAAGGTGTGGAACTATGGAGGTTCTCGAAAAACATATGGCTCGTACTCCAACCCTTAAATCCAGAATGGATACTATAGAAAAACAGTGTCAGGCCTTTATCGAGCTTAGAAAAACCGGAAAAATAACAGATTTAGACACTATTACCATCCCAACCATTGTACACGTCATTTATAACAAAGACCAGGAAAATATTTGCGATGATCAGATTATTTCTCAAATCAAGGTACTAAATCAGGACTTTAGCAAAACCAATCCCGACATTAATCAAATACCTGAAGAGTTTGCAGGATTGTCGAAAAATACTCGAATTCGTTTTGAGTTAGACTCTATCATTCGCAAATCTTCAACACGAACTGAATGGGGAACCGATGATCAAATGAAGTTTTCATCTAATGGTGGTTCAGATGTTATCGATTCTTCTACAAAGCTAAATATCTGGGTATGTAATATTGGTGGAGGTATTCTTGGTTATGCCCAGTTCCCGGGGGATGATCCAGCAACCGATGGAATCGTAATTTCTCCACAATTTTTCGGCACAAAAGGTTTTATCTCCCCTCCTTTTGATAAAGGAAGAACCACTACACATGAAGTTGGTCATTGGTTAAATCTAAGACATATATGGGGTGACGGAAATTGTTCTTTTGATGATTTTGTAGACGATACGCCTTTATCCGACGGACCTAACTTTGGTTGCCCTCAATACCCAACTGTTCGTTGTAATTCTAATGATATGACAATGAACTATATGGATTATGCAGAAGATGCTTGTATGTATATGTTTACCGAAGGTCAAAAAGATAGAATGAGAGCGGTTTTTGCTCCAGACGGACCAAGGGTAGGTTTTGTAGAAGCTTCAATAAATTTATAAATAAAAAATAGGTCTTTAGTAAACTACCTCAGGGCAAGCCCGTAAGGTATTGAATTGAGAAATGATTCAGATTTCGAGACAAGCCTCGGAGCATTTAAATCTCGATTATCGAGTAAAAATTAGGAATTCCTTGCTCCTAGATTACCTTCTGGACAATTTTTCTTTTATCAAAATCATAGCGTATTCCTAAAAGTATCAAACTTTATTTTTTAGGGAAAAATCCCTATTAAAATATTGTGGTTTCAATACCAAAAAACCCTTCCGAAACCTCTAAAACTCCAACAGTCGTCAATAAAACCACAAATAACTATCTAGTTATCAATATCTTGTGATCAATCAATAAATAAGTCAATAATGACTAATTTATTAGATTAAATGTTAAAATAAATTAGATTATTCTTGCAAAATACTTTTTTTCAGAATAACTTTATCACATCACATTAACCAAAAATAAATATATCATGAAAAAAGCAGTATTTAGTATTCTGTCTGTCCTCTTTATGGTCTGTAGCGGTATTGCCCAAGACTATGGAGTAGCTAACACTAACAAAACATTCAGAGATGCTGATCGACGTAATCGAAGAGTAAGAACTAAAATTTACTATCCACAAGTAAATAATGCAATTCCATCTGAAGCAACTGACGAGAAATTTCCTGTTGTCGTTCTTGGGCACGGTTTTGTAATGGGTTCTAGCGCGTATCAAAACTTCTACGACACATTGGTTCCAAGAGGATACATTGTAGTATTCGTAGATACAGAGGGGTCCTTTTTTGCCAACCACGACGCGTTTTCTAAAGACATGGCTTTTATAGTAGAGGCCATCCAAGCAGAAAACAATAATCAAAGCTCTCCTCTTTCTGGAATTGTAGATAGCAAAAGTGCTCTCATCGGACATTCTATGGGTGGTGGAGCAGCTACAGTTGCTGCATCACTAACAGAAGTAGAAACATTGGTAACCTTCGCTCCTGCCATATTGCGTATTAACACATTGACTCCCGCTTCTAAAGTAACGGCAGAATCCATTGTATTTTCAGGAAGTGGTGATGGCGTTACACCTCCTGAAGAAAACCACCTTCCTATCTACAACAACCTAGGATCTGATTGTAAATACTTCATAAATATTACAGGAGGAGCTCATTGTTATTATGCACAAAGTAATTTTTTCTGTGATTTCGGAGAAAACAGTTCTTCTGGAGGTATCGAGATTACACGAAGTGAGCAACAAGCTATTACATTTAGATTCCTTAATTCCTGGTTTGATTATAAGCTAAAAGGAGATCTTTCTGCAAAACAAACCTTCAATAGTGATTTACAAACATCAGGAGATATTACGTATCAAAATGCTTGTGGTGAGCGTAATTTTGTTTCTTTATCTACTCCCAAATCAGATGCACAGCTAATTCCTAATCCTGCCTCATCTATTGTAGAAATTAGAACAATAGATCAAAAACCAATTGAAAAAGTTGAGTTTTATAATCAATTTGGACAACTCGTTTCAACATCAAAAGAAAGTCAGGCCAATATTTCAAATTTAAATCCCGGCCATTACTTAGTAAAAATATACACTAAAAACACTGTCATCAATAAGAAGATGGTTGTTAAAAACTAAGTTTAGTTTGATTAATAAATTTCATTTTTAGGATGATGGGGGGCTTATGGTTCCCCATTGTTTTTTGTGTTAAAGCACAATAAATAGCTGTTATTAATCATTACATTTAAAGCATATAAAAAGATTATCATTTTAAAACACTGTACCCATGAAAAATCTTCTTTTTTTGATCAGTTGTGTTGTGTCATTATATGCATGCCAGGAGACAAAAACCATTTACATTGCTGATCATCAAGTAGACTGCGAAGGCGTTGCCCCTCAGAAATGTTTATTGTTTAAAGAAAAACAGAATGATGAATGGACATATTTTTATGACACTATCGATGGGTTTGATTATGAAGAGGGATATAATTATCAACTTGAGGTTTCCATAAAACAGATAGAAAATCCTCCTGCTGACGCTTCTTCTTTACAATATTCTTTAGTAAGAATAATTTCTAAAGAAAAAACCAAAACTATAGCCCAGAATATAGCTTCTACCCAAAATGAACCTAAATCTATAGTCTACAACGCATTTTCACGAGGTTATTTTATCACCGCAGAAATTAATAAAAGCGCAATTAAGAAATTTAAAGATCGTAATCTTCAGGATTTTGATTCAAAAAAGTGTAACAAAAAAGACTGGGACAATATTCTTTCTCACATAAAAAAAATAGATATCAAAAACATTAGTGAGCTAAAGGCTCCTAGTGAAAAACGTACATTTGATGGTGCAGCTCATGCTCAACTTAAAATTATTGTAGGAGATCAAACCTATACCTCTAGTAGCTTTGATCACGGTAACCCTCCTGAAGAAATCAAAGCATTAGTTAATACTATACTATCATTAGCAGAAAGTATTGAATAGCAATATTACTTGTCGTATTTTTGTCTAAAATTTGTAAGTAATGACTATACAAGAAATTCAGGAAGAGATTGTTGACGAATTCAGCATGTTTGATGATTGGATGCAACGTTATGAATATATGATCGAGCTAGGTAAGTCACTTCCTTTAATTGAAGAAAAATATAAAATTGATGAAAATATAATTAAGGGTTGTCAAAGTAAAGTATGGGTACATGCTCAGATGAATGACGATAAAATCGAATTCACAGCAGATAGTGATGCGATTATTACCAAAGGTATTATTGCGATTCTAATTCGTGCTTTTTCCGGTCAACACCCTAAAGATATAATTGATGCAGATACTGCCTTTATTGATGAAATTGGGTTAAAAGAGCATTTATCACCAACACGTGCCAATGGTTTAGTAAGCATGATAAAGCAGTTAAAAATGTATGCCATTGCCTACCAAACACAATTAAATTAAACAGAATGAGTGAAACCGCTATAGATACAAACGAACTAGGAGAAAAGATCGTAAGAGTGCTAAAAACGATTTACGATCCTGAAATCCCGGTAGATATTTATGAACTAGGATTAATCTATGATGTATTTGTTAATGAGGATTACGATGTAAAAATTCTTATGACACTTACCTCTCCTAACTGTCCGGTTGCAGAATCTCTGCCGGAAGAAATACGCGAAAAAGTAAAATCTCTCGACGCAGTAAATGATGTAGAAATGGAACTTACTTTTGATCCGCCCTGGTCTCAGGATTTAATGAGTGAAGAAGCTAAATTAGAGCTAGGAATGTTATAGTAGTAAAGGATACGATCTTTCTAAAAGTCAAAAAATGAACCAAGAGCATTACAGTAAATTAGAAAAGATGTATCTAAATGCTAATATCAACACCAATCTATATGAAACAACAACAGTAAAAATTTCTAATGGATTAGCAGAAGTTGGGCTTAAGATATCAGAAAAGTATTTTCATGCTCTGGGCGCTATACATGGATCGGTATATTTTAAACTGCTTGATGATGCAGCTTTTTTTGCTGTAAATTCAATACTAGAAGATGTTTTTGTGCTCACAACATCATTTAATATTAACATTATTCGCCCAGCCGATAAAGGAATACTCACTTCTATAGGAAAAGTAAAATTCAAATCCAGAAACCTATTCGTCGCAGAATCGACAATATATAATGAAGATGGTAAGGAGATTGCTTTTGGAACAGGAAATTTTGCTAAAAGTAAAATAGGGTTGTCAGAAAAAATAGGATATAAATAATGGCAGAAGAAATTGTAAATAGAGTTGCTAATAATCAAAACTTAATCACTTTTGATTTAGAGGATTATTATCCAGAAGGTAAACGAGTAATTTTTGATATTAAAGATTGGCTTTTTGAAGGTTTATTACTTCGTGAAAAAGACTTTAGGCAACACGTTTCTGATCATGATTGGAGTCAATATCAGGATCAGTATGTCGCATTGACCTGCTCATCAGACGCCATCATTCCCGGATGGGCATATTTGCTATTGACAAGTTCTCTAATTCCTTTTGCCAAAAAAGTTGTCGTTGGTTCTCCGGAAACCCTGGAAACTATATTATATAATGAGATTATCAACGATCTTGATGTTACCCACTATCAGGACAAATTTTTGATCATAAAAGGTTGTGCCAATAAACCTGTTCCCGAAGGAGCCTATATTGCTCTCATTCAAAAATTACAACCTGTGGCTAAAAGCATTATGTACGGAGAAGCCTGTTCTTCTGTTCCGTTATTTAAACGAAAATAAATCTCTTTATCGCTTAATCCTGTTTTTTGTCGAAAAACCTTAATCAACTATCTTCTCTTTAAGGCGGAAAACATTTGTTAAAATACATTTGTTAACATAACTTTATGTTGCTAACCATAAATAGTGACATCATTTGTTATGTATAAATTTTAAAATATAGAAAAACTAATCACCTATGAAAAAGACACTTTTCACACTATCATTTTTAGCTTGCACATTTTTTGTAGCTGCCCAAGAAGAAACCAAAGACGAAGGCCCAAAAGACGGATGGACCAGAGCGGGAAACATAAGTTTTTTATTCAATCAATCTGCTTTTAATGCAGAGTGGCTTGGAGGAGGAACATCCAATATTGCTGGAAATTTCTCATTATCTTATGATTTTAATTACCGAAAAGGAAGCCTAGCCTGGGATAATAAAATCCTGGCAGATTATGGTTTAACTAAACTTAAAGATCAAGAGTTTCTTCGTAAAACCAATGACCGTTTTGAGTTCAATTCTTTAGTTGGTAAACAAATCAAAGAATCTAATTGGTATTATTCTTTTGTCTTAAATTTTCGAACACAATTTGCCCCTGGGTATGAGTTTGGCCAGGAAGATATCATAGACACTAATACAGGTAATGTGATAGGTCAAAGAGAAACCAGAACAGAAATCACACACATTTTTTCTCCTGCATATTTACAAACAGGGCCTGGTCTACTATGGAAAAAAAGTGACAATCTTAAAGTAAACATTGCACCAGCAACTGCTAGGTTTGTCTTTGTTGATGGAGACTTTACAGACCCTAATAACCCTGAAAACAGACTAGACGCTAATAACGCTTATTTTGGTGTTGATGCTAATGAGTCTTTTAGATTTGAGTTTGGTGCTTTTGTAAACGCGTATGCTAAATTCGATATCATGAAAAACGTGTCTATGGAAAATATTTTGAATCTGTATTCTAATTACCTGGAAGACCCTCAGAACGTAGATATTGATTATACTGCTAATGTCGTGATGACTATCAATAAATATCTATCTGCTAATATTGCTTTTCAGGCTATTTATGATGATAATGCTATTGGTGCATTTCAGATTAGAGAGGTATTCGGTCTTGGAGTGAATTACGGTTTCTAAAATAGAAAAGTTTCTTATGCATAAAGAGAGGGGCTAAAAAGTCCTTCTCTTTGTCATTTCGAGCGGAGTCGAGAAATATTACTTTTCGATTCTCAACACATTTCGACTCCGCTCCATGTAATCATCATCTGACAAAAACAATCCCGTTTTTTCTAAATGTGCTATATGGTCAATTTTTGAGGCGCAACAAAAACCTTTGATCTACTTCTTTTGCTTTTACAAACATTATAGTCATTCATTTTTATACTAAAGAATGATCTATTATAATGTATTAGGTTTACAGAAGAACCTATTTGAATAAACCTACTATATCTAGTATCTTTGCAATCTACCTCTGCAATAAGAACTAAATGAGAAGATTTTTCTTAGCTTTTTTCTTACTCTTTTTTATTTATAAATCCTCTGGGCAGGAGGTAAAGCAATTAGATTCTATTCAGGTAGACTTAAGACGCGCTCTTGATAGTCTTCTTAGGAACACGCCAAATGATCTTAATATTAATGTTTTAAAGAAAATTCTAAAAGATATTACTCCACCAAAACCTCCTGAAGCAGAACAAGTCGGCTGGAAAACTAGTGGTAAATTCTCGTTGCTTTTCAATCAATCAGCATTTAATAATGATTGGCAAGGTGGAGGAACCTCTAATATTGCTGGTAATACCACTGCTAATTATGAATTTAATTATAAAAAGAATAGCTTAACCTGGGATAACAAAATCCTGGCAGATTATGGCCTTACTTTTTTAAAAGGCGAAAGTTTTGCTCGTAAAACCAATGACCGAATAGAGTTCAACTCCAGATTGGGGCAGCGTATAGGGAAAAGCTTCTGGAATTACTCATTATTCGTAAATTTTAGATCTCAGTTTGCTAAAGGGTATCGTTTCAGTAAAGATCCTGATACCGATGAAACTATTAGAACTGAAGAAACCCACTTCTTCTCTCCTGCTTTTATACAAATTGGTCCAGGTTTACTTTGGAAAAAGAGTGATGACCTCAATATCAATATAGCTCCTGTAACTTCACGTATGATTTTTGTAGATCGTGAGTTTACTAGTGGTCCAGATTATGTTGATGGAGATTATTTTGGGGTTGATACAGGTAAAAGTTCCAGGTTTGAGTTTGGAGGGTCTCTGGCGGCTTATGCAAAATTTAAATTAGCCAAAAATATTACTATAGAAAACCTACTTAACCTATACTCCAATTACATCGAAGATCCATGGAACGTAGATTTGGATTATACTCTAAATATTGATTTAGTAGTCAACAAATACATTTCCGGGAGTTTTGTTTTTCAGACCATCTACGATGATAACGCCACGGGAAACTTTCAGGTAAGAGAAGTGATTGGATTAGGGCTTAATTATGAATTTTAGGAACAAAGTATACAACCTTAATTATTAGCTTTTTTCTTTTGATATTCTTTATTGGCTCGTACCGCAGTACATATTTCTAACACTTTTTGTAATCCTTTTTTGCCAACACCCCTGGATATAATTCTAAGGTTTTTGTCAATGAGTATAAATGTGGGATATGCTTCGATAGCAAAATTCTTAATCAGTTTGGGTTTCTTCTCTTTGCCATTTTTGGCATTGCCCTGTAAAAAGATATGTTCCCAATCCATATTATTTTTGTTAATATAATCCAGTACGGGCTCTTTTTCTTTATCATAGGCTAAACTCACTATATTTAAAAAATCCCCATAGTTTTTATGGATCTGCTGTAAATCCGGAGTCAGTGCTTTACACGGAGCACACCAAGTCCCCCAAAAATCAACTAATACATATTCTTTATCTTGCAATAAATCACTCATCTTTCTTTCCTTTTCAAGAATATTCTGAAATTTGAAATCAACTGATTTTTCTCCTTTTAGAAATCCCCATTGGGGCGCTTGTATATCTAATTTTCTTATAAATAATTCATCTTTAACCATAGTGATACTATCTATTCTATAAAATTGACCATTTAATTTAAGTGTGTCTTTTATTCTATATTTACGATGATCAGAATTATAGACAATCGTTGTGGGATCACCCTCATAGAAGGATACTCTTGGTCCTATTAGCCCCTCTAAAACATGTATTACATATTTTCTGTTTTCTAATGCTAACACTCCTTCCCAATCCTGCTGGTAAAATAACCGGACATCAAAAATATCGTTTAATTGTTTTTTGTTGATTTTTTTTAATTGATCTTCTGTTAAAAATTCATGATAGGATATTTTCTTAGGTAAGGGCTTTACTTTTAATTTCTTTTTAGAAATTCCCTTTCCATCAAAATCATCATAAGTTACAGTGATATAAGATATGCTATCCCGAAGATTAACATTTTTAGGAAGTCTGTGTTTAAAGTTTATGTCATAATTAAAGACCGTATCATCTTTAAAACTAAAATTATTATTAGCATCAATTATAACAAATTGTTTATTGTCTCTATATCCATTAATAACATAAACTCCCTTTTTTATTCTATTACTAGGGTACTCCATACTATCTAATAAACCATCTTTATATAACTTATTAAGTTTTCTTTGATGGAGAAAGCTTGTAAACCGAATACTTAAAGTATCTGCTTTAGGGATATCTGTCAAAAACGATGGTACAAAATCTAACCATCCTGCTCTCATTGATATGCCAAACTTCTGATTCAATACATTTTCAGCTTGATTTTCTTTTAATTGAACTCGATATGAATTGACTTCAGATGTAGTTTCTGCCAAGGTTTCTTTTTTTTGACAAGAAAAAACAGATAGTATCATTAATACTATAAAAAGTGTTTGATGTTTCATTAAAGCCTTTGTTTAAAATTTTAAACTCAGTGTGTAAAAACAACTGAAGACAAGTAATTATTAATAGGATTAGGCCTTAATTATGAGTTTTAAAAGCTACTCCTCTACAATCTCCGGATACAAAAAATTATTATAAGGAAAACGAGTTACGTGGATTTCTCTTACTTCCTTATACACTCGTTTCCTGAACTCGTCTATATTTTCCTTGTTGATTGCAGAAATAAACAGCGCATTGTCTCCTATTCTACTCATCCAGGTTTTTTTCCACTCCTCTAAGGTATAATGAGCCTTTGTTCTTTCGGTAACCAAATCATCTTCATCAATCGTTTCGTGTTGATATGCATCAATTTTATTAAAAACCATAATAGTTGGCTTATCTGTACAATCAATCTCTGTTAGGATTTTGTTTACAGAGTCTATATGATCTTCGAACTGAGGATGCGAAATATCTACTACGTGCAATAACAAATCTGCCTCCCTCACCTCATCAAGTGTGCTTTTAAAACTTTCTACCAATTGTGTAGGTAATTTTCTGATAAATCCTACGGTGTCACTCAACAAAAACGGAAGGTTACCAATTACTACTTTTCTTACCGTTGTATCCAGTGTAGCAAATAATTTGTTTTCTGCAAAAACCTCACTCTTAGCAACAACATTCATTAGTGTTGACTTACCTACATTGGTATATCCGACTAGGGCGACTCTAACCATTTTACCTCGATTACCTCTCTGGGTAGCCATTTGTTTATCGATGGTTAATAGTTTTTTCTTTAACAAAGAAATGCGATCTCGTACAATACGACGGTCAGTTTCTATCTCAGTTTCACCCGGACCACGCATACCAATACCTCCTCGTTGTCTCTCGAGGTGAGTCCATAAACCTGTTAGTCGTGGTAATAGATATTGATATTGAGCAAGTTCTACCTGCGTCCTTGCATAACTGGTTTGTGCGCGTTGCGCAAAAATATCTAGAATTAGATTTGTACGATCTATGATTTTTGCTTTAAGAATACGCTCTATATTACGTAACTGTGCAGGTGTCAATTCATCATCAAAAACTACTGTGCCTATATCATTAGCTTCTACAAAAGCCTCTACCTCTTCCATCTTACCCGAACCAATAAAGGTCTTAGAATTAGGTATATCCATTTTCTGGGTAAATCGCTTTACCACCTCTCCTCCGGCGGTATATGTTAAGAACTCTAATTCATCCAAAAACTCATTCAGTTTTTCCTGATCTTGGTTTTTGGTTACAATTCCTATCAAAACTGCTTTTTCGTATGCTATATTCTTTTGTTCTAACATCAATAAATGTTTTCTTATATTGTGTGCAAAAGTACAATATTATGTCTTCTTGAATCCACAACCTCAGGTGGTTTCTCGTAAAAAATATACTATGGCTCGCAGCAATTATTTCCAAAAAAAAGAAACTGACTTATATACTGTAGGTTTTTATAATCTAGAAAACCTATTTGACACCAAAGATGATCCTCATACTCTGGATGATGATTTTTTGCCTGATTCTGAAAAACAATGGAATCGCAAACGCTATGAAAAGAAACTATTTAAGCTGGGCACCGCAATATCTAATATAGGTTTTGGTAAAACCGGTAAATCACCAATACTTCTAGGTGTTGCTGAAGTAGAAAACAAGGCTGTTTTAGAAGATCTTGCTAAAACCAAACATCTTATTCATAAGAATTATGGTGTTATTCATTACGAATCTCCGGATGAACGAGGTATTGATGTTGGGTTGTTATATCAAAAGGAGTTTTTTACGGTTACACATTCTGAGAGTATTAAAGTGTTAGTTGATAATGAATATGGTGAAAGAGACTATACACGAGATATTCTTTTAGTAACAGGAAACCTCAACCAAGAAGAGATTCATATTTTGGTGAATCACTGGCCTTCTCGCAGAGATGGTGCTGAGTCTACTGCATACAAGCGTATCGCTGCTGCACAAAAATGTAGAGAAGTTATTGACAACGTTACTGCTAAAAACCCTGATGCTAAGGTTATAGTTATGGGTGATTTTAATGATGACCCCCATAGCGAAAGCATTAAAAAGCATTTGGTTCAGCATGATTTTTATAACCCTATGGAACGTTTACTTACACGGTACAGAGGCACGACAAGCTATAGAAGTCAATGGAATCTTTTTGATCAAATTGTCTTTAGTCATAACTTTCATAAATATGAAAAAGGAAACCACAGCTTCTCTAATGCTTCTATTTTTGATGATGATTTTTTAAAAATATATAAAGGACGTTATAAAGGAAAACCATTTAGAACCTATGTGGGTAGAAAATATATGGGCGGGTATAGTGATCATTTTCCGGTATATGTACAACTAAAATTAAATTAGCTATATATAGAAAAGACCGGATTTAAAATCCGGTCTTCAATATCTTATTTCATATTTTTCTCAAGCTTACGCTTTTTTCTTTTTGCTTCACGCTCTCGTTTTCTTTTTGCTCTCTTTAGTTTCCTTAATTCTTTTTTAGTTAACTTTTTGGCAGGAACCTTCTTTTTAGTGACTACCGCAGCAGTTGTTTTCTTTGTTTCTTGCTTAACTGTAGCCTCAGCTTTCTGCTTTTTCTCACCACAGGCTATTATTATGATACTAAAAATCAATAATAACCACTTATTCATTGTTTTCATAATACAACGATTTTAGTTTGTACAAGTAGTAAAACGTTAAAGTGTTGGAATTGTTTTATAATAAATTTATAGGTTACTGAAATTCAAATAACTAAAAACACGCACAACAAAGAAACATATCTCCTTGTAGAGAACCTACAAAGCACTCAACCGAAAGCAGTCGTTGGTTTCTATGTTTTACTGAAAAAGCAATATTAGCACTACTTTTATTCCTTTTGAAAATAATAATTATAATACTATCGAAATGTTAAAGTTTAACATTTTCATCATAATGAAGATTAATCTTGTGTAGTTGGTCGTTATTATCATTCTCTTTAACAAATATCTGATGCAAAGGGGGAAAACACCCCAATGTAGCTATTGATCTATATTGCTTTTTTCCCTTAGATTTGCCGCTTATTTTTTAAAAAAGTTAGAGGAAAACTTATTTTTTTTAAAAAGTGGGGTAACATTTTTCTCTTTAAGAGCACTACCTATATATAAACCTAATTAATTTCTTTTCTATGAAAAAAAGATCATTCAATTTTTTGTTAATCTTCTCATTGGTATTTGGCAATGTATGTTTATCACAGCAGAGTGATGAACCTGATGTTGATCGAGGAGTTTCTTATGGCTTACAATTAAGCTCTAATGAAAACATATCTATTCCTCTGTATACTATAAAGGTAGAAGGTGTTTCTATACCTATTTCATTATCGTATAACACCAAAGGAATGCTGGTTAATGAAGTGCCATCTAATGTAGGATTTGGGTGGAAATTACATGCTGGGGGTGAAATTGAAAAAACCGTGAACCATTTAGTAGACGAATCACCAGATGGATGGTTTTTTCATAATAAATATGATGACTTGAATCCTGGAGTATATAATGGAAATCAAGCTAGAGTAATTTTTGAATCTGTTGATGCAACGCCAGACACCTATAGAATGAAGATGAGTAATGGTTTTTTTGCAGAATATACATATGATAAGTTTAATCAAGGAGGTAACTCAGATCCAACGATATTTAATCATAGTAAAGATGTTTCAAATATAACAACAGACTTTTACAAGCTACGAAGTTATGGTTATGGAAATTATGATGAAGATATCTATGAAACCGAAGAAGACTTTGATATTACTATAAGTAGTAACAAAGGAATAAATTATTCATTTAGAAAGGGAATAAAGCGCAATAAATCCTGGGACCTAGAAAGACGTAGAGCAACCTATATAGATTCTTCTGACATTCACAATTACTACGCCCATAAAATAACCACAAACCATAATGCTGATTTTATAAAATTTGATTATACAGAAACAGGATTAAATAAATTTGTTTTACATGCCAAAGCGACCAGGTTACAAACTAACAGTGATCCGAGAACACCTCCTACATTTAACGACCCTATAATAACTAATAAATACGAACCACAAATTTCTATTCAAGATGTTTCCAGAAAAGACATAAAAAAAATCAGCACCCCATATGAGACTGTTGAGTTTATATATAAAGAAGAAAGTTATTATAACAAATTAAATGAAATTGTAAACTCCCAAAGTGCACAGTTTTGGTTAGATGATTTAGAAAGACAAAAATTTAAGCTCTTAGATGAGATTATTATACATGATCATAAAGGAAATTATATAACTGGATATAAATTCAACTATACTGGCCAAACTCAAGACCAAAGTCAATATGAGGGTGAGGTGAAAATCAAATCCATATTAAAATATAGTAAAAACCATAAAGACGCTTTTGTATACAGAAAACTTGATTATTACTATCAACCTAATGGTAGAGAAAATGCAGTAAGTTTTGCAGCAGATGTTTTTGGGTACCCTAATGGCGCTCAAAATAATGATTATACAAATATTACCCCAATTTATATTTATCCTATTGCTTCCGAAAAGATCCCTAATAAAGATGAAATGATCAAAGGAGTGTTGCAATCAATTACTAACTCTTTTGGTGGTAAGACAGAATACGTATATAAAGAAAATAAATCTGGCACTATGTATTATGGAGGGCTGCTTATTGATCAAATAAATATATATAACGAAAATCAAGAACTGATAGGGAACACAGAGTATACATATGAAAATCCAGAAGGGTTTGGATTAGCTGTATACGATCAAACATACCCAGAACAAGGAGAAGTGCCTAATAACGTGTATAACGAAGGTTATTACGATGAAGGTCTTCGACTGTTGAGTTGGGAAACATATTTTACTAAAAGAGATCCGATAATAGATCAAAATAACCTACAGTATCTTACTGCATATACAGTAAGTAATATTCCTTACTCACTAATGATGGATGCACCTATTGCTGATTCTTTTATTACCAATTTACAATTGCAAAACTTTTATCAATTAAAATCAGGATCTTTTTATAAAAAAGTAACTACAAAGAAGAAAAATATAATCAATGACCAATTTGAAAAAGGATATATAATACAATACTACCGCCCATCACTATCTGGTTTTCGGTTAAGGAAATTGTTAGAAAAAATTGAATACTACAATGCTGCTAACAAAAAACAAAAAGAAGTAGAATATACTTATGAGATGATACTAAAAAATCAAATTGATGCTTATCAATTTGATAATGTTCATTATACTGGTGATGATGGAGCCGTTTTTAGATATAATCTGGAGTTTTTTCCCATTTATAATGTCAAAGATGTATTAAAAAGTGTAGAAACAACGGATTATGATAATGCTAATAATTCACTTAAACTTACTAATAGAAAAGACCTTGTCTATTTAAACGAAGGAAATACAGACCCCATATTCGTTGACTATAATAGGGTTAAATCTATAACACACTATTTCAATAACACACTTAAAGAAAAAACGGTCAACAAATACTTGTCAGAGTATGATAATACTAATAAAATAGAGTCTTTATTATATGAAAACCCAAAAGTTGAAACTAATAATTGGGTACATACTGAATCTAAATGGAAACTAAGATCATCATCCGTTATTCAATATCTAGTTGACGGAAAACCTCATAAAATAGGTCTAATAACAAACAATCCGGCTACCGGAGAGCCATTTACAGAACAAGACTTTATATCCTCATCTTATGATCAAGACGGTAATTTTCAATCTCTGACGGTAGAATATACAGAATTTATATATGATGAACAGGGAAAATTAAAAGCTCAAAAAGATTCTAGAACTGCTAAACAGAAGCTGTTTCAAAGAGGAAGTGAATATGATGGGCTTTATGTTGATGCAGTGTTGACAACTAGTGATACATCTCCTCTATTTATAAAAAAGAGCTTTGAAAATCCTTTAGAATCTAATGTTATTAAGTCTGATAAGGCTTTCTCTGGTGAATATGTCTATACAGGTAATACCGTTTCTTTAGGAGAATTTCCTGCTAATTACGAGGTAACCTATTGGTCATACACCAATAATCAATGGAAACATAACAGTTTTGTCCATCAAGGAGGAACGCTAATCATTACTAAAAAACAACAAGAAATTTATATCGATGAGGTCAGAGTATGTCCAAAAAATTCTACCATAGAAACTTATACATTAAAACCTTTAATCGGCACAACGAGCATTCTTAATGACCGTGGCGATGGACAACGAATAGAATATGATGTTTTTGGTAGAAATCTATTTCATTTAGATCAAGATGGCAATATTCTAAAAGAAAGCAGATCAAATCTCTTAACTATCGATACAAACAACTAAAGCAAACGGAATGATGATAAAAAATATAGTAATATTCGTTTTCATAATTTTTTCTACTCAAATTATTCTCTCACAACAATATTCTGTTGGAAGTATTCCTTTTAAAGTACAAGATATGTCTCCAAAAGACAGAGCTTCTTATTTTGACATTGTTGAAGCTTTGTATGGTCTTACTCCTTCAGAATCTAGTAATTATTTGAAAAGATTACAAAATCAAAACTTGCCAAATTTTGATAATTACGCTATAGGTGGTTATAGATTCTGGGAAAAAACCAATAGTGGAAATTCTTGGCAACAGAAAGTTGCTTGGTCAGACAACACCTATGTAGGAGATAAATATTTCATTTTTAATAAATACTATAAAGATGTCGACAATGATAAATTTGGACAATTAGACGACTATGTATATTTCTTAAACATTAAAGCTGGTGGTTTTGGTCATGGTGGCCCAGAAGCTGGTTTATCTGGTTCTGATGAAGAAATAGAAATTTACGACTCATATGGCAAAGCATATACTTATCGAAATGTATACAAATATTATGTTTATGATGGCGTAAAATGGGTAAATCGGAATTTTGGTTATGATTGTGATGATACAAACCCTAATATTCCTTCAGGGCTAGAAATATATTATATAGATTATGATGGCGATGGATATGGCGGTAATGATGATCCAGTGGTTCATTTAACTGGTTGTCCGCCAGGAGGAGGTGATGATTTTATGAAAGGAGTTCATGTGCCTGTCAATGGTGATTGCAATAGGTTTCATCCTGAAGTAACTACCTCACCTATTAACTGGTATAAAGATGTCGATAAAGATGGTTATGGCAACCTTAATGATTTCATTAATTCTTGCGAAAGACCCATTGGATATGTTAGTAATTCTAATGATTGCAACGATGATAACCCTTCAGTAAATACAGTCCCAATTACATGGTATGCGGATCAGGATAATGACGGTTTTGGAGATCCTAATACTATATTAGAATCCTGCTACCAACCAGCCGGATACATTACCGATTGCTATTTTGATGACTGCCCTACAGAAGCAGGAACGAGAGATAATGGTTGCCCTACTGTTGCCTATAATTTTGATAACGATAATCAGAATTATAGCTACGAAAGAGTGTACTTAGGCGGGTATAAAATAGATCAGCTCGATAATATACCTACAGATAAAGTAATAGAGCAAATAACATATTCCGACGGAGCTACAAGAATAAAACAAAATGTCGCTATTGGAGTGACACCATCTGGTAAAGACGTTATTACACATTATGAGTATGATGGTAATGGTGAAAGTACTAAATCATATTTACCATATATAGCGATTACCAATGGTGCATTTGATATTAATAGTAAAGCTAATACGTTAAATTTTTATAATACTCCCAAGTACAATAACACTACCAACCCATATTCTGAAGTGATTACAGAATCATCTCCACTTAATAGAGTAATGGAGAGTGGAGCTCCAGGTGAAGCTTGGAAAATCAATCCTGCTGCTGAGACAGGTCACACCATAAAATCAGAATACAAATTCAATCAGAATACAGATTATGTAAGGCATTTTTATGCGTCTTTGGTAAATGAGAAACCACAATTAGTAGACAAAGGATTATATGCGGTTAATAGTTTATATAAAACCATTGTTAAAAATGAAAATTGGAAACCCAATCAACAATATTCTAATGACAATACAACCGAAGAATATAAGGATAGTGACGGTAGGCCTGTACTAGAAAGAACCTTTGATAAAGGAAAGTGGCACGACACCTATTATGTCTATGATGCAATAGGAAATCTTGTATTCGTATTACCGCCTAAGCTTAATACCTATAAACTATTAGAGCAACAACCTTGGATGGGTAAAAGTTATTCCTATCAAAATGTTGAATCCTTGTTTGCAGACGGTTATCTTGATGGAGATATAGAAATTTACGTATATACATATTTTTATAACAAACCTTATTTAGGTGTAGAAATTTACGCATATGATGGCCAAAGCCCTAGTATATTAGATGACGGAGAACTTTTAAACCTGGAGTTCGATCCCCCACTTCCTGATGTGTATCTTGGTGAAGTTATAATTGGTAATTATGATAGTGGTCAAGAAGACGTAGGAGCTATAGCACATATTAGAAACAATGCTTTATCTTTTGATACTAAAAGTATTCGTGCAGAATATATTGAAGCAGAGTTTATAGTAGATTTATCTCAATATCAAACAAACCTGCCAACAATTACTGAACAGCAGCTCGATCAACTGGCTTATCAATATAAATATGATTATAGAAATCGATTAGTAGAAAGAAAAGTGCCGGGAAAAGGCTGGGAGTATATTGTATATAATAAATTAGATCAACCTGTCATGACTCAGGATGCCAATCAAAGGGCTAAAAATGAGTGGTTGTTCACAAAATACGATGCGTTAGGAAGAATAGCTTATACGGGATTACACATACACCCAGGCACAATAAGCAGAACAACAATGCAAGGGTATGCAGATAATAGATATACACAATGGGTTAATAAAACAAACGATCCTACACAATTAGCAGGAACAGAAATCTATTATACCAATGATGCCGTACCTACAGGAATTTCAAAAATCTATACGATCAATTATTATGACAACTATACTTTTGATCATAATGCTACTAAACCTGGAACTACATATGGACAAGAAGTTAATAATCATACCAAAGGATTATCTACAGGAAGTAAAGTTAGAATTCTGGGGACAAATAACTGGGTAACATCTGTGATTTATTATGATCAAAAGACCAGGCCTATCTATGTTCACTCTACAAATGAGTACCTGCAATCTATTGATGTTTCAGAAATCAAGTACGATTTTAATAGTTTGGTTCTTGAAACCAAGTCAATTCATAATAAAGGAGCTAATTTACCTATTAGTGTTGTGGATTATTATAACTATGATAATGTTGGAAGGCTTATAACACAAAAACAAAGTGTTAATGGACAACAACAAGAATTAATCTTCAAAAATCACTATGACGAACTAGGACAACTAGTAAAAAAAGATGTAGGCAATACAGAGGGAAACCCATTGCAAAGCATCGACTATACATATAATATAAGGGGTTGGCTAAAGAATATTAATGACCCAAGTAACATCAATGACGATCTGTTTTCTTTGGGTATTAATTATGAGAACCCTCAAGGCCCTAGTACTTCTACATACTATAACAACCCATTATATAATGGTAATATTAGCCACATACATTGGAAAACAAACAATGAGTCAAACACATTAAGAGAATACACTTATCGATATGACGCTCTAAATAGGTTAGAAAAAGCAAACTTTGCAGACTCTAGGGTATTTAATAATAAATATTCCTCATCTGCTAAATATGATCGAAATGGCAACATAGAAAACCTTAATAGAAATGGGTTAAATCCCGCAAACCAAAACTATATAGTTTCTTTTGATCTATTATCGTATAATTATAACGGTAATCAACTACAATCAGTAACAGATAATAGAACAGGTGCTTTAGGCGCAGAGGGATTTAATGACATTAATAAAGTTGGTCATGATTATAGTTATGATGCTAATGGTAACCAAATCAAAGACTTGAATAAGGGCGTTGGTTGGATTACGTTTAACCACCTAAACCTGCCCAAACAAATTCAGTTTAATGATAATAGTCATATCATATATGGATATAGTGCTAATGGAGCCAAGATTAAAAAAAATATTGTAAATGGAACTACTGGTGAGCAACAGTCGGTAGAGTATGCGGGTAATTTTGTATACAATAATGGGCAATTAAACTTCTTTTATCACCCTGAAGGTTATGTAGAACCTGAAAATGATGGTTCCTTTTCATATACCTATCAATATAAAGATCATTTAGGAAACATTAGAATGTCATATGAGGACACTAATAATGATGGAAAAATTTCAACACCAACTACGTTAGTGTTTAATGATGGTTTTGAGTCTCAAAGCGGCTGGGAAAGTTTAGGTGACTCAGGAGGGGGGTCTGTAGATGAGTACGATTCTGTTATTAAACATTCTGGCAACTATTCTGCCAGAGTTTATAATCCAACAGGCAATAATAAATATGTATATAACAATAATTGGATTGATATTAACAATAGTGCGGATACAGATTATATATTTTCCGCATGGGTGTATAGCGATAAACCTACAATAAGATTAGAATTAACTAAACGTGTTAATAATGATACACATCATTTAATACAATTTAATGATATCACATCAAAAACGCTAAATAAATGGGTTTATATAGAAAAAAGAGTAACCGTTTCAGCCCATATCGAACAAATAAATTTAAAAATTGAAAGCCTATCAGCTGTTGGTAATGTATGGTTTGATGATATAGCTATCCGAAAAGTTGAAGCTGTTGTATTACCAGAAATAAAAGAAGAAAAGAATTACTACCCATTTGGGCTTCAACACAAAGGGTATAATGATCTAATTAGTGGGGTGCCCAACAATTATGGATTTAACGGCACAGAATTAACTACAGATTTAGATTTAAATCTTTATGAAATGCCTTTCCGACAATATGATCCTGCTATAGCTAGATGGACAGGTATAGATCCTGTGACTCATTACTCTATGTCTCCTTACAATGCTTTTGACAATAACCCAATATACTTTTCTGATCCAAGTGGCGCAGACGGACAGGGTTGTTGTGATAATTATTTTGATGTTCCTAGTGATCAAGTAGAAGACTTAGGAGAATTAATTTTAACCGGAAGAAGAAATGTTAATTATGGTATGCAGTCTGATTTTGTTGGCGACTTAGATTATTATAATGAGCTGTATGATTTTGAAGGGGATTATGACCAAGTATTCTCTAAATATATCCAAAGGTATGGAAACTCTTATGTACCAGTTGCTCTAAGAAATGACCTCAATAGTATAGATGCCACTGGGTTTAAAGAAAACTACGATGCGGGATGGAAAAATTGGGATCCTAATGGGTTAGGTAATTTTTTAATGAATACTACAGCTACAGCTATAGGGAGCACATTAGCATTACCTCTATCATCTGCTGCTGGTCCTGGAGTAAGCGTTAGTCTTAATCTTTCAAAAATTGGTAGTACTTCTTATTCGATATATAAGTCTATTGTAGGGAGTAAGGCAGCTGTACAAATACCTTCCAATCAAGCTATCACTATATACAGGGGTGTTAATAGTAGTGCTGGTAAAGCATATACTAATGCTCTAAATGGTATAGTAAAATCTAGAGGGGGTATTTTCGGTCATTCAAATACCCTATTACATAATACTGGGCTTAATGGTACAATAAACAGTAAATTCACCTCTTGGACAACGGATATAGATGTTGCTTTAAATTATGCATATAGAACAAATGGAAATGGCGTACTACTAAAATTAGACATTCCTAAGTCCATGTTATTTAAAAGTCCTGATCTAAAAACAATTAATTTATTCCATAAACCTGGAACAATGGTAAGTGAATCCGAGTGGCTCTTAAAAGGAGCATATAGAAATATTGATTTTAATATCGTAAAATTTTAATTATGAAAATTCCAATTATAGGAAAAGGCAAGTATATACTTATTACTGCTAAATATAAAACAGGAGTCATTTTAAATAATGATGGCAGCCCATATTTAGGTGATGGTCAAGATTATTTTTTAGTAAAGGAAAATAAAGAAAATGCGGTTAGTTTTGCAAAAAGTAAAGTTTTAAACGATGATACTATAGAAATACTTTTGTATGATGGAAATGGTCAATTTTTGGAGGTTTTTAGACCCGATTGACTGTTTTTCCCATACTCGTCCTCGAATGGTTAAGGCTAGCGCTCGAATCCTTTCGAGTGCCGCCAAGGTTTGGCGGGTATGAGTATGAAATAAATAGTAAGAGCCAGTTACATTAAAATGTAGCTGGTTTTTTATTTATAGAGAATAGATTGCAATAGGTATGCTAAAACAATAAAGAATCGATAATATTCCACATTAGTGATTGCTTAACGCTACACATAAATATTAAAAATTTATCCAGACGAACTATCTGTTTTTCTAAAAGTATATCTACGTATCTATTTCTGCAAGTAAAATCAAACGATAACAATTTAAAAACGGAATACCACAAGGGATAATGTATTTGGGTTATTCCGCTTTTAAAATACAGGTTACTTAAAAGACCTTATTCTTCTGTAGGAGTATCGTCTTTAGTTCCGTTATTAGAGCGGTTATCCACCACTTGGTTATACTGCCCAGCCAGGACATCTACCTGATTAAGTATCGTAGTATAAGCTTCTGCTCCACTTAGTGTAGCATGTGCCTGGATATGGGTAACCAATGTGCGGTAAGCTTCGGTAGCCTCTACTCGTAGTGCGGGAATGTTTGCAGAAGGATTTAATGCAGCCTCGTCCACACGATCAAGATACTTGGTAGAAAAATCAGCATTACTCTCTTTTAGCTCCGTTAACCAAGTATCAAGGTTTAATGTTGTTACAGCTGCGGTAGCTTCTGCTTCTGTCTCCATATCCTTGACAATACTATTGATAACAGCGGTCTCTTCCTGATAGCTTAGTCGCTGGATATTATCACCATGAGAAACGATAATGTTGTTCAATACATCAGCTGCATCAGAAATACTTTTATCAAAATGATACTTAAAACTATCTGTAATACCTCTTAAACCTACAATAGCACGATCCCTACGCTCATCAAGTGCAATTACTTCTTGAGTCAATCCGCTTCCCTGACTTTGCTTAAAAGCTGCATCAATCTTACTTACCAAAGGATCTAGTATTGCTTTGGTTTCTGTCAGTTGTAATGCATCTAAATCTTGTTTGTTTAATAGTTCTGAGAAATCTGTCATGTATTGCAGATACTCTCCGTTACGATAACGGTTTAAATAAGGTGTGTTCATTTACTATTTTTTAAATTAACATTAATAAAGAGGTAAAAAATAACCTCAGTGTTAATTATAGTGTCTTTAATAGGTAAAACGTTACCCCTATTATTGTACTTTATTGTAATACTATTATTAACTTTCTTTAAAAATACTGCTTGATAACGCCTGTTTTTAGTAACGAAACCTTCCACAACACTTGCGGAAGACATCTAAGAGATGACAATAGACTTTACATTACTTGCGGAGCGATCCTCACGGCAACAATTGCTTTTACATTACTTGCGGAGGCAATCAACACTGCAACAATCGGCTTTACACCCCTTGTGGATAGCTCTGTAATAGACATAAGAGCTTCCGCAACCATTGTAGAGCTGATCATCACTTTTTTTTAAGTTTGATATGCTTAGAGAATTGCTGGACTGGGTCTTTATCCATACAAAACCAAGTAGAAATTGTATAAACAAAATATACCCGAAGTAAAATCTCGGGTATATTTGTTATTATATATCATAAATTCTACCTAATTAAAATTGATACGAATATCTTCTAATTCATAAGTTCCATCAACACCTGAATAAAACCATTCTCCAAACGGATATTATCATTATCTTATTAACACTAGATCAGGTTTTTAGTTCTTATAAATTTATATCTTCGCATCATACAAATTAAACTCAAAAATTAGTCACAATGAATCTTAAATTACTAGTAAAGTCTCTACTAGTGTTCATCTATATGTGGGCGCAAAGTGGAGAAGCTCAATCTGTTTTTATTAATGAAATACATTACGATAATGCAAGTACAGATATAGACGAAGCTATTGAAATTGCAGGGGCTGCTGGAACAGACCTTACAGGTTGGAGTATTGCTCTATATAGTGGACCTAATAGTTCTGTTTACAATACAATTTCCTTATCAGGAACTATTACAGACCAACAAAATGGATATGGAACTGTCGTAGAGATACTTCCATCTAATGGATTGCAAAATGGTCCCGCAGATGGTCTTGCGCTTGTAGACAATAACAATGCGGTTGTTCAGTTTTTAAGTTACGAAGGTGTAATCACTGCTGTAGACGGACCTGCATCAGGGTTAACTAGTACGGATATTGGGGTGATTGAATCTAGTACCACTCCTGTTGGGGCTTCTTTACAACTTACAGGAGCAGGAGTATCGGCGGGAGAATTTATATGGGAAGCCATGGACGCTAATACTTATGGTACGGTAAATACAAATCAAGTATTTGGTACACCAGTAGTAATACCTGTAATCAACGAATTTGTATTTAATCATACCGGCTCTGATACAGATGAATTTGTTGAAGTATTGGCCGGAACCGAAACCGACCTAAGCGAATACTGGCTGCTTGAAATTGAAGGAGATAATAATGGATTAGGAACTATTGACGAGGTAATTCAACTGGGAACCGCAGATGTTAACGGGTATTTTACTACAACTTTTGGTAGTAATATTTTCGAAAACGGAACCGTTGCCCTACTCTTGGTTAAAAATTTCACTGGAACTTTAGGTGACGATCTTGATACCAATGACGATGGTGTTTTTGACACTACTCCCTGGGAAGAAATTACAGATGATGTTGGTGTTAATGATGGAGGAGCAGGAGACCTTAATTATGCATCTGTTACACTGGCACAATCTTTTGATGGAATATCATTCACAGTGGGTGGAGCTTCTAGATTCCCTAACGGAAATGACACTGATGCTGTAGATGATTGGACAAGAAATGATTTTGATGGTAGCGGCCTACCTAGTTTCCCGGTCGTAGCTGCAGAACCGGGAGAAGCAGTAAACACTCCAAATCGAGAGAATGTAGTGATCGAAGATGGTGGTGGAGAAGACCCAGTTGTCCTAATTAATGAAATAGATGCTGATACTGAAGGTTCTGATATGTTAGAATTTGTAGAATTATATGACGGTGGAGCAGGAAACACATCATTAGATGGTCATTTACTAGTATTCTTTAATGGATCTAATAATCAAAGTTATGCAACCTATGATTTAACGGGTTTTACAACCAATGCCAACGGGTATTTTGTTGTAGGTAATACCGATGTGCCGGGAGTATCTATTACTTTCTCAGGAAACTTTTTGCAAAACGGACCAGATGCTGTTGCTTTATATAAAGCAGGTGCTTCAAGTTTTCCAAATGGAGCATTAGTAACAACTGATAATCTTGTCGACGCTATTATATATGATACTAATGATAGTGATGATGCAGAGTTATTAGTACTATTAAACGAGGGAGAGCCCCAGGTAAATGAAGATGAGAAAGGAGACAAGAACTTCCACTCATTACAACGTTTCCCTAACGGATCAGGTGGGTTGAGAAATACATCTACCTATACACAGGCTATTGCAACCCCAGGTGCTTCTAACACCAATGCAACAGAAGTTGTAAATCTAATTATTAATGAAATAGATGCCGACACACAAGGTTCTGATGTTTTAGAATTTGTTGAAATTTATGATGGAGGAATAGGAAATACTTCATTAGACGGTTATGTTTTAGTGAATTACAATGGTAAAAACAATACTTCTTATAATGCTTTCGATCTAGATGGTTTTTCAACCAATCCTGAAGGGTATTTTGTAATTGGTAATACCAATGTCGCCAATGTAAATCTTGTGGTACCAGCAGATTCTTTCCAAAACGGTGCGGATGCAGTCGTTCTTTATTTTGGTGATGCTACTAGTTTCCCTAACGGAACAGCTATAGTTACCGAAAATATTATTGATGCTGTTGTATATGACACTAATGATGCAGACGATGCAGAACTGTTAGTTTTATTAAACGCTGGTCAACCTCAAATTAATGAAGATGCTAATGGTAATAAAGATGTTGAGTCTCTTCAAAGAGCTCCAAACGGACAGGGAGGTGCTCGTAACACGGATACTTATATTGTAAAAACTCCTACTCCAGGAACCGATAACGACGGTGTAATTGTTGTCCCCGGAGAGCCAATCTCTATTGCTGAAGCAAGAGCAGTGGTCGAAGGAACTCCAGTAACAATTGCCGGCGTGCTTACAGTTACCGATAGTTTTAATGGTCCTGCATTCCTTCAGGATGCTACTGGTGGTATTGCTGTTTTTGACGAACAAGTACAGGCTAATGCTGCTTTAAAAGTTGGAGATTCTATTACCCTAACTGGTGTTAGAGCTGCATTCAATGACCAGGTACAAATAAGTGGTGTAATTGAAGTGGTGAATAATGGACTTCCGCAAAATCCTATTATTCCTTTAGAGATTACTTTAGCTCAGCTTGCTAATCACCCGGGAGAGCTAGTGCGTGTAGCAAACACTTCTTTTCCTAACCCAGGAGATCTTTTATTCGGAAATTCAAATTTCACCTTAACCGACGCTAGTGGAACCGGTGAATTAAGAATCGACAACGATGTAGAATCAATTGTAGGTAAAGTACAGCCCATTACTTGCCCTGAGGTTACTGGTGTAGTAGGCCGCTTTAGAGAATTTTTTCAATTATTACCTAGACAAGAATCAGATATTCCTTGCTCTGTAGAATTTATACCACCTGGAGATACTGTTGGATTCCCTAAAGAAGATACTTTTGATGTAGTTGCTTGGAACATTGAGTGGTTTGGAGATGAGAACAACTCTCCTGTAGGTCAAAATCCAATGTCTGACACAATTCAAAGAGATAGCACAGCTACAGTACTTAAACGATTAAATGCAGATGTATTCGCTGTAGAAGAAATTGCAGATGATACTTTATTTGCTGAATTGGTAGCACAATTACCTGGGTATGATTATATTCTTTCAGACGCTACTTCTAATCCAGGAGGAAATCCTCCTTTCCAGAAAGTTGGATTTATCTATAATACCGAAACAGTTTCTGTAGTAAATACACGTGCTATGTTTACCACTATTCACCCATTATACAATGGTGGTGATGATTCTGCCATTACAGACTATCCAAACGAAACTTCGCGTTTCTTTGCTAGTGGTAGACTTCCTTTCTTAATGACTGCTGATGTAACTATTAATGGAGTTACAGAGCGGATCGATCTTATTGCATTACACGCAAGAGCGAATAGTGGTAACGATGCTCAAGGGCGTTATGATATGCGTAAATATGATGTTGAAGTACTGAAAGATTCTCTAGACGCTAATTTTGCTAATAACAAATTGATTCTTCTAGGGGACTATAATGATGATGTTGATGAAACTGTTGCAGATATACCTTCAACGACATCTAGTTTCCAGGAATATGTAGATGATACAGCTAATTATACAATTGTGTCTTCGGATCTAAGTGAAGCAGGATTACGTTCTTTTGTATTTAGGGAAAATATGATTGACCATATCGCTATCACTAATGAATTAGACGAAGCGTATATCAAAAATTCGGTAACGGTACACTATGAAGTATATGATTCGGATTATGCATTTACGACTTCAGATCACTTCCCTGTTTCGGCAAGATTCTTGTTAGAGCCTGAATTTGTAGACAACGAATGTGTAGGTGCGTCGGTTACATCTTTTGATCAAGGTCCTAGAAGAGATGGAAGAAGAATTTCAAGATACAGAAGTAATCCTGCAAGAGCTCTAGGAAACCCTAAAGAAAGAAGGTTCTTTAACTTTGTAAGTTTAGGCTTTGGTGGTTCAATTACCATAGAACTGAATAATGAGATTTTTGATAATAAGGATGCTAATGAATTTGCTGTATTTGAGTCTACTGGGTTCTTTGATAATATTCCTTGTCAATACTACCCAGAATCGGCAGAGGTATTTGCATCTCTGGATGGTGTAGAGTTTGTTTCGCTAGGGACTACTTGCCAGGATGGTGAGTTTGATTTGTCTGCAGGAAACTTACGTTCTGCTAAATATATCAAAGTAGTAGATATCAGTGATAAGAACATCTTCCCTTGGTTTGCCGATGGATATGATCTTGATGCTATAGTTTGTTTAGAAAGTGGTGAGCGTATTGCGAATAAACAAAATATTCTTTTGGCTGAAAATCCAACCGAACTAGAAAGCGAATTACTTACTAAAGGATTTGGACTTGAAGAAATACAAATCGCAGTAACACCAAACCCGGTTGTGGACCAGTTATTTGTTGAGTTTAATACATTCGTAAAAAGCGACATCGATATTACTATTACTAATGTAACGGGACAAACAGTATTTGCCCAAACTATACGTCTTAATGAAGGTCAATCTAAATTGACTGTAGATATGAATCGTTTGCCAAAAGGATTCTATGTAGTAAATGCAAAAGATACTCAGGGCAGTTTTGGCACAGTACAAAAAATAATCAAACAATAAACAATGATTAAAAAACTGCCTAAAGATTACTTTTTAGGCAGTTTCTATTTACAATAACTAATCTTAACTCTAAATAGATTCGCTGTTTGCAATAAATCCTTACGCTAAAATCATTACCATGGGTGATCTTAATGATGATCCCGATAACTCTAGTGTTAAGAAAATACTAGCTGCCAAATCTAAAAGAGAAGCAGTAAAACTAAAAGGCTTATATAATCCAATGGCTAATATGGCTAAAAAAGGTATTGGGTCTCTGGCATATAGAGATAGTTGGAATCTTTTTGATCAAATTATTATCTCTAAAGCATTTTTGGACAAGGATTATTCTAGTTATAAATATTATAAATCCGGAGTGTATAACAAAAACTATTTATCTAATCCAAGAGGAAGATATAAGGGGTATCCTTATCGTAGTTTCGCTAATGGGGCGTATACAGGAGGATATAGTGATCACTTCCCGGTATATCTATATTTGATAAAGGAAAAGTAGTTGAAAACAAAAAAAGGTGCCTAAATAAGCACCTTTTCAAATAAATTATTAAGATAACTATACTTCTTGTGCAAACTCACATGCTCCAAGACCTGTTAATACAGCGTCAAAAGAATTATCTCCACAAGGATTAGCTTTATACTCTTCAATTGCCGTTTTCGCAGCATTACAAGTTTCAGCATTAGGTTCTGCATCATAAGCATTAATTGTTACTTGCACAGAAGCTTTTAATGCATCTCTAGCACTATCACAAGCTAAGTCCACAACATCATCTGCTCCACAAGACGTAAATCCAAGGGCTAAGGCACATACAGCCACATACATAAGTTTTTTCATAATTTTGGTTTTAAATTTGAAATTTGAGACCGTGAATATAGCTGATTTATGCCGTTTTAACAAAAATTAACGTTAAAATTGTGTTTTTTGACGGTAAAACTTGTGTTTTCGTCGATTTTATTCAATCACCTCAACATCTATTGGCTTTCCTATATATGCCAAATAACTATCTTCTTCTATTTCTTTAATAGTTTCACTATAAGATGAGATTATTTTTATGTGGTTGTATGGGTCTTTAATAAATAAAGGAATAATTTCTGTATCTTCTTTGGTGATTTTTATGATCGTTTCATAATGATCCTTATTCTCTATCTTTATTTCTAAAATCCCTGGATATTTTTCTGCAAGATCTATTAATCTATAATAATCATCTGTATGAGAAAACAGCCCTTCTACAGGGTTGTTGTCAGGATCATTCATTTCCTCAGAAGTAATTAGTCGATATGAACCATGCTCTCCGAATTGATTTCTAAATTTGTTAATAGCAAATTTATTGATATCGCTATTGCCGGTTAATGCCATCAAAAAACCTATATCACTTAATTCTATGTTGTTTTCTAGTTTGTCATTATAGATGTTTCCATCTATTGCCTCTAATCCTAAGCCTTTAGCTATTTTGATGTTTTCTCTATTACTATCTAAAAGCACAACGTGTCTGTTATTCTCTTTTAAATAAGAGGCAATCAGCCTTGATACTTTTGATGCGCCTATGATTAGAATGCCTTCTGACTTATTTAAAAAAACTCCCACCATCTTTGCAAATAGTCGTGCAGTAGTGGCATTAAGCAAAACAGTGCCCAATACTATCATAAATACTAAAGGGGTAATATATTCTGCACCAGGCTCTCCTTGTCTGGCAAGTTTTAACCCAAAAAGAGATGCAATACCAGCAGCTACAATCCCTCTTGGTCCTACCCAGCTGATAAACAATTTTTCATTGAACTTGAGTCCCGAATTTATAGAACTTAGGAAAACCCCTAATGGTCTTATAATGAAAACTACTGTAGCAAATAATGCCACCTCATTCCAATTAAACACCAACTCCAGATCCTCTATATTAATATTAGCTGCCAAAAGAATAAATAATATTGATATCAGTAATACACTGAGTGATTCTTTAAAATATAATAACTCTTCAATATTAGGTAGATTGATGTTTCCTAGTACCATCCCCATAATCACTACAGAAAGTAAACCAGATTCATGTGCAAAAATATCAGACAGTACGAATACCGCTAAAACTGCAGCTAGTGTAAATACGTTTAATAGATAATGAGGAATTACTTTTCTTTTTATAGCAAAAGCCAATGCATGGGCAAAAGTGAACCCGAAGGTAAACCCAAACAGCACCACCTTTCCAAACTCTAACAATGCGGTAAATGTAAAGGCCTTTCCTTCTCCTACGCTTATAAATTCAAAAACTAAAACCGCCACCAAGGCTCCAATAGGATCAATCAGAATACCTTCCCATTTTAATATCGCCGATACATCTTTTTTTAGAGGTATGTTTCTAAGAATAGGTGTAATCACCGTAGGCCCTGTAACAATTATCAAAGAAGAAAATAAAAAAGATATCGGCCAACTGAGTCCAAAAACAAAGTGCGCTGCAAATCCGGCTCCAAAAAAAGTAACCACTGCTCCTACAGTAATTAATTTTACAATTACCGGCCCTACATTTAGTATTTCGCTTCGTCTTAGAGTCAATCCACCTTCAAAAAGAATGATTCCTATTGCCAGAGAAACAAAATAAAACAGACTTTCGCCAGGAAATAAACCTTTACTACCATCCCATATGGGTTCAATAAGTTTTGTGCCATCTTCTGTAAACAACGTGGCAATTGGTCCTACCAATAGTCCTATCAGAATTAAAGGAAGAATAGCTGGTATTTTAAATTTCCAAGCGACCCACTGTGCTAAAATTCCCAAAATAACAATCCCTGCTAATTCTACCATATACGTTTGTTCTTTTCTTTGATTGCTAAAATATCGCACTTTTTTTGAAAACAACCTTTTTAAAAACACATTTTCGAATCAAAATCACAAAATCATATATAATATTCTCTATCTTGTTGTTAAAAAGTCTAAAAATTAAATCTCCGAACCCACCATTTTTTCTATTTTGCAAAAATTTATCACTAGACTATGCAATTATACCCCATAAAAGCGGGAAATTTTAAGTTAGACGGTGGTGCTATGTTTGGAGTAGTACCAAAAGTATTGTGGAACAAAACCAATCCTGCCGACGCTAACAATTTGATCGATATTGCAGCCAGATGTTTACTCATTGAAGACGGAGATCGATTGACCCTAATTGATTCTGGAATGGGAAACAAACAATCCGAAAAGTTTTTTGGCTACTACTCCCTTTGGGGAGATGATAGCTTGGATAAATCCTTAAAAAAAGCTGGATTTCATCCTGATGATATTACAGATGTTTTTATAACTCATCTTCATTTTGATCATTGTGGTGGTGTCGTTAAATGGAACAATGACAAAACCGGTTATGAATTGGCATTTAGGAATGCTAAGGTCTGGAGTAATGAAAACCACTGGAAATGGGCCGTAGAACCTAACGCTCGGGAAAAAGCTTCTTTTCTTAAGGAAAACATACTTCCGATTCAAGAAAGTGGACATCTTAACTATATCAAAAGATCAGGAGATGCATTTCAAAAAAACACAGAATTGGGATTTGGCGTACTCTTTGCAGATGGTCATACTGAAAAACAAATGATTCCGCATATTGATTACAAAGGAAAAACAATAGTCTTTATGGCAGACCTCTTGCCTACAGCTGGTCATATTCCTCTGCCTTATGTTATGGGGTATGATACAAGGCCGTTATTGACATTGCCTGAAAAAAAATTGTTCTTAGAGAATGCCGCGGATAATGAATGGTATTTATTTTTAGAACATGATGCACATAATGAAATTATTACCGTACAACATACTGAAAAAGGTGTGCGGCTAAAAGAAACCTTTACTTGTAAAGAAATATTTAATTAAAATAAAAAATAAAATGATTGCCTCTTTAAAGAAAACTTTTGTGGTAGCTTCATCAGTGATGATAGTAGGTTGTGGTGGAGCGCCGGTTATTGTTTCAACTCCTATTGAAAATATTGATACAATTCCTTTAAAAAACATAGATCTAACAGAGTCTCAATTAAAAGGTTGGAATTCTCTGGATTTAATCACCGACACAATACCCGGAATGAGTGTTGATAAAGCGTATAATGAAATTATCAAAACCCGAAAAGGTCAGACCGTAATCGTGGGTGTTATAGATAGCGGTGTAGATATCGAGCATGAGGACCTTGATGGCGTGCTTTGGATAAACACTAAAGAAATCAAAGGAAACGGAAAAGACGATGATGGAAACGGTTATGTTGATGACATTTATGGATGGAATTTTCTTGGTGACTCTGAAGATGAAAACCTAGAGTTTGTAAGAATAATTAAGAAATTAAAACAAAAATACACAGGTAAAAACTTAGCTTCTGTTTCAGAAAACGACAAAGAAGAATATCAAAAATATATTCAGGCTAAAGCCGAGTTCGAAGAAAAATACCAGGAAGCTATCGGAAACAAAACTCAGTATGAGCAGATTTTACAACAAATCAAAATTTCTCATAAAACGGTTTCCGAAGTTATAGGGAAAGAAGATTATTCTCAGCAAGAGCTGCTAAAAGCTAAGGCAGAAACTCAAGAAATGCAGCAACATGTGGCTTTTCTTTCTCAAATGTTTGGATTTATGGATGAAGGTGAAAAAATTCCTGATTTCATGAAAAATCTTAAAGAAGGGGTTGATCATTTTACTAATCAACTAAATTATAACCTCAACCCTGAGTTTGATGGAAGAACTGTTGTTGGAGATAACGTAGATGATATTAAGGACACCAATTATGGTAACAACAAAGTGATGGGGCCTGACCCTAAAAAAGAAGGTATCAAGCACGGAACTCATGTTGCTGGTATCATTGCTGCAGAAAGAAACAATGGAAAAGGAATGAATGGTGTTGCAAAGAATGTAAAAATTATGTCTATCCGAGCTGTTCCTGATGGTGATGAATATGATAAAGATATCGCCTTAGCGATTCGCTATGCAGTAGATAACGGAGCTAAAGTCATCAATACCAGTTTCGGAAAATATTATTCTACTCATCCAGAATGGGTTTGGGATGCAATTAAGTATGCGGCCAAAAAAGATGTCTTAATTGTTAATGCTGCTGGTAATGAAGGTACCAACTTAGATCAAAAACCTGTATACCCTAATGATCAAACAAATAATACCTCTGAAATAGCAAATAATTTTATTACTATTGGAGCTTTAAATTATTCATATGGTTCGGAGTTGATAGCAGATTTTTCTAATTATGGAAAAAGTAATGTAGATGCCTTTGCTCCAGGGGTTAAAATTTGGTCTACAACGCCTAACAACTCTTATGAATATCTTCAAGGAACCTCTATGGCTGCTCCTGCAGTTTCAGGCGTTGCTGCAATGATCCGTTCTTATTATCCTGGTTTAAAAGCCTCACAAGTAAAACAAATACTAATGGATAGTGGTTTAAGCACCAAAGCAACTGTAGTTATAGCAGGAAAACCTACCGATACCGGAAAGTTTTCTGAGCTATCCAAATCCGGTAAAATGGTTAACTTGTATAACGCACTTATCCTTGCGGATAAAATGTCTAAATAATAAAAATTCTTATGTCTAAAATCATTTCTTTAAGTTTCTTTTTTGCAGTTTTCAGCATAACTGCTCAAAACAACACTTCATATTGGCAGCAACACGTTGATTATACTATGAACATCGATATGAATGTGCAAAACTTCAAATACGAAGGAACACAAGAGCTTGTATATACCAATAACTCTCCAGATACTTTGAACCAAGTATTTTATCATTTATATTTCAATGCTTTTCAACCAGGGAGCGAGATGGATACCAGGTCACTTAATCTTCCTGACCCTGATGCTAGAGTAATGGATCGTATTAGCAAACTTACTCCGGACGAGATAGGGTATTTAAAAGTTTCTTCTTTAACTCAAAACGGTACACAATTAAAACATGAAACCGCTGGAACAGTGCTAGAGGTTCAGCTAGAAAAACCTATTCTTCCAGGAGAGAAGGCTACTTTCTCTATGAAATTTAATGGTCAAGTACCTAAGCAAATTCGTCGTTCTGGAAGAAATAATAGCGAAGGTGTAGCTTTATCAATGACTCAGTGGTATCCAAAAATGGCAGAATATGACTTTGAGGGTTGGCACGCACATCCATATATCGCTCGAGAGTTTCATGGGGTATGGGGAAATTATGATGTTACCATCAATATTGACAAAAATTATGTTTTAGGTGGTTCTGGATATTTACAGAACCCTCAAGAAATAGGGCACGGATATGAAGATGCTGGAACCAAAGTAAAAACTAAAGGCAAAAAACTTTCTTGGCACTTTAAAGCCCCTAATGTACATGACTTTACTTGGGCAGCTGATCCAGAATATATTCATGATATGGTTAAAATACCTGATGGACCAACGCTTCATTTTTTATATAAAGATAACGCTAAGATTAAAGAAAATTGGAAAAACCTTCAGCCTAAGTCTGTAGAGTTAATGAAGTATTTTAGCTCTAGAATTGGTAAATATCCATATGATCAATACTCTATTATACAAGGTGGTGATGGAGGAATGGAATATGCCATGTGTACATTGATTACTGGCGAAAGAAATTTTGGTAGTCTAGTAGGTGTAACAGCTCACGAAATGGCTCATGCTTGGTTTCAGCATATTTTAGCCACCAATGAGTCTAAACACGAATGGATGGATGAAGGGTTTACATCTTATATTTCTACATTAGCTATGAATGATGTAATGAAACAAGATAATCAGAACCCAATGGTAGGAATGTATCAAGGATACTTTCAGTTGGCAACTTCTGGTATAGAACAACCACAAACAACCCAGGCAGACCGTTATACTCATAATGCGGCTTACGGAGCTTCGGCGTATGCCAAAGGAGCTGTGTTTATGTCACAACTTGGGTATGTAATTGGAGATGAAAATTTGGCAAAAACAATCAAAAGGTATTATAATGACTGGAAATTTAAACATCCAACACCTAACGATTTTAAAAGAGTAGCTGAAAAAGTTTCAGGACTTCAATTAGATTGGTATTTAACAGATTGGACTCAAACTACAAATACTGTGGATTATGGTGTCAAAGATGTTGTAGAAAACGGCAAGAAAACCTCTGTTACTTTAGAAAGAATTGGACTAATGCCAATGCCTATTGATCTTTATGTAGAATATGCCGATGGTTCTAAAGAATTGTTCTATATCCCGATCAGAATTATGAGAGGTGAAAAACCACATTCTGACGCTTCTTTAAAAAGAAAAGTGCTTTCAGATTGGCCTTGGACAAATCCAACATATACTTTGGATATTCCTAAACCAAAAGCAGAAATAAAATCTATTAAGATTGATATCACTCAACAAATGGCTGATGTAAATGCTGAAAATAATTCTTATAATCAATAAAAGGTATTAAACCTCAGGGCAAGCCCTGAACCCGATAAAAGGAATCGACCCAAGGGTCGTGGTATTGAATCAAGATCCCGCTGAAAAAGCGGGATTAGCCTGCCTGCCATTCACAAGGTAGGCAGGTTCAACTTACAATTTTGAGCACTCTACCAGAGGCAGATTCTCAAAACCGAGTTTCACTAATAAAACAACCTGTAAAGAAGGTTTGAGTGAATAAATCTTTATGATTTTTAAAATAATTACAGAAAATTCATTTCTACCCTATAAAAATTGTGTTTTTTTAAAGTTTTATTAACAAGATCATAAATATTATTTATTTTTGTAAACAAAATTGTTATATCATTAAATATTTCTATATGAAAAAGGTAAAATTACTTATTTCCTTTTCTGTCATTCTATTGTTTTTGTTTTTTTCCGCTGCTTATTTTGTAGAAAAAGGAGACAATACTGTTCAGGCTAAAAAAGAGCTTATTCCTTTAAAAAAGAAAGGGAAAAAGAAGGAAAAGACGATGGAGCAACGTCGCAGATTTGCAGAAGAGCGAATCAAACATGAAGAAAAATTTCAGATCAATTCTAAAACAGGAAAAATTCCTTTAGATCAGAAAATACTGGAAATAGGTGTTTCTAAAAATATAATGCAGAAAACTATTACTTCAAAAAACTTAGGTAAATTCTCTACTGCAAATTACATTTCCAGGGGGCCTTCTAATTTAGGAGGTAGAACAAGATCCTTAGTTATTGATCGATCTGATGCTTCAAGTAATACTATCATAGCTGGTGGTGTAAGTAGTGGTGTTTTTAGAACCACTAATGGTGGTACAAGTTGGACTAAAGTATCTCCTAATAACCAAATTCATAATGCTACTACAATAGTTCAGGATCCAAGGTCTGGGTCTGAGAATGTTTGGTATTATGGAACTGGAGAGTTCGCTGGAAATAGTGCAAGTGGTATCAATGGTGGCGGAGCTTCTATATTCCTGGGACAAGGTATTTGGCAATCCACAGATGGAGGTCAAAACTGGGCTCAAATCCCTTCAACATCTTCAGCTCAGGAAGCTGATGACTCTCCTTTTGATATCATCCATAAAATAGTAGTTCATCCACTTACTGGTGATTTATATGCAGCAACTCGTGGTGCAATTCGTAAATTTGATGGTGCTGCATGGACTGTAGAATTAAATGCTAATGGAAATTTTTTTACAGATGTTGTCGTCACTTCTACGGGTACCGTTTATGCTAGTATTGCAGGTAATAGTGGTGGTGCAAATGAAGGAGTTTGGCAATTACCGAATGGTGGAAATTGGTCAAGAATTGCGGGCAATGGAACACCTTCTGGATGGGCTTCCTCTGGAAGAGTTGTTTTAGGGATTGCCCCTTCTAATGAAAACATTGTATATGCTCTTTATCTTTCTGCTAGCACAATTCCTGCCGGTTTATTTCAGTTTAATGACAGTTCTAATGTTTGGACCAACTACACTTCTAAAATGCCGGATGAACCTGGAGGAGATAGTCCAGGAAATGATCCTATTTCATTACAAGGTGGTTATGATGCTGTAGTAAGTGTAAAACCAGATAATGAAAATTTTGTGATAATCGGAGGAACTAATGCTTATAAAATTGCTAATATTACTACGGATCCTACATTTACCAGAATTGGAGGGTACAGAGATAATACTGGTTACTCTTTGTATAACTTAGGTGGAGGTGACACACACCATCCCGATATCCACGCTCTTGTTTTTGATCCTAATAATGCCAATATTTTATTTTCCGGTACTGATGGTGGAATACATAGGTCTGACAATATAACCGCAACCACAGTAGCATGGAATAATTTAAACAATAACTACCAAACATATCAATATTACCACGTTGCTACAGATCCTAACGCAAGTTCTAATATTGTTATTGGTGGAGCACAAGATAATGGAACCACAGCGGGTGGGTTTAATAGTAGCCCCAATCTGACAACTATGTCTTCTGTGGCAGGTGGAGATGGTGTTGCCGTGGCGGTTTCCAGAGATAATGATTGTGTTCCTTTCTTTTTAGGCTTTCAAAATGGTGACATTTTTAGAGATTGTCCTGTTGAATTTACAGATATAACGCCTACAGGATCTAATAGTCAATTTGTTACTTATTTTTATTTAGATCCTAGCAATAATAATGCATTGTATTATGCGGGTAGAACAAACATGTACAGAAATACACAATCTAGTGCTGCCACTACGGATAATTGGACTGATATGGGATCAATCGAAACTGCTTCATCTAGTGGTACTACTAATGAATGGATATCACAATATGCTGCGAACTGGGGAACATATAATGCAGCTTCCAGTTACCTAATGATTGGTGGAGATTCTGGTAGTTTATTAAGGCTAGATAATCCTCAAAATGCTGCAAACATAGCTGCTGCTGTTGACATCACCCCTCCGGGTGTAGGTAGAAATTATCCTAATGTAGTAAGTGGTATTGCTATTCATCCTTCGAATCCTGATATTGCTTTGGTTACTTATTCTAACTATAGTATTGTTAATATATTTTTAACCACCAACGCTACTGCTGCTAATCCTACATGGACAATTGTAGAAAGAAATCTAGCTCCTTTCTCTATTCGATCAGCAGCTATTACTGAAATAGATAATCAAGCTACTTATTTTGTGGGTACAGCAAGAGGGTTGTATTCTAGTACTGACCCCACTACTTCAGACTGGGTGATTGAATCTCCTGATCAAATTGGTTTTGCCTTGGTAAGCTCATTAGCATATAAACCCTCTGCCGATAAGCTTTTAATAGGTACACACGGAAATGGAATGTTTGAAGCACAAATTACACCACTTTCTGTAGAAGAGTTTGAAACTAATGATACTCCATTTGTTGCATACCCTATTCCTGCTAACGATGTAATCAACATTGATATAGAAGATACATTTGTACCTGGAGACCTTGATTATTCTATTATAGATATTAGCGGTAAAATCATTAAAAGTGGTGAACTAAACTCTGAAAAACAAATTGGAGTTCAGGAATTAACCAATGGTATTTATGTACTACAATTAAACTCTAGTAATAAATCTAAAGCTATTACTTTCGTTAAAAAGTAATATATTTTAAATATATTTTGAAATTCCAGGTTTGAAGCTTTCAGGCCTGGAATTTTTGTTTTGAAAAAGTAATCTCATTTAAATCTTATCCTTACTTTTAGCCCAATGATCAAAGAAACTTTAGGTAAAAAAGAAAGACTTAAAAGTAAAAAGGAAATAGAGTTATTATTCTCTGAAGGGAAATCTATTGCTCAATTTCCAATACGTTTAATTTACAGAAAGGCTGAATTAGATGACGATGTTAGCGTCAAGACCGCGGTATCGGTTAGTAAACGTAATTTTAAAAAAGCAGTAGATCGTAACCGTATAAAACGTTTATTGCGCGAAGGTTATAGAAAAAATAAGTATATTGTAACCAGTAACACTACTCATCAGTTCACTTTTATGTTTTTGTACACAGGAAAAAAGCTTCCTGAGTATGATTTGATAGCGTCTAAAATAAAAGGAATATTACAAAAGTTTAAAAAACTTGAACTTAATTCAGATCAATAACTGAGTGAATGTTTTATTTAAAAAATACAATCTAATGAAAAAGAGAATCCTCTACCCTGTTATTGCTGTTGTGATATTGTTGTCAACAGTGAGTTTTAAATCAGATTTTTTTGAAATTGCTAAGCAGATTGAGATTTTTACTACAATGTTCAAGGAACTGAACATGAATTATGTAGATGAGACCAATCCCGCAGAACTTATGGATACGGCTATCAAAGCAATGCTTGATGATCTGGATCCATATACCAAATATTGGAATGAACAAGATGTCGAAGCCTCAAAAATTCGTAATTCTGGAGAATATACCGGTATTGGTGCATCAGTAAAGACAATAAAAGATAAAATCATCATCGTAGAACCTTATAAAGATTATCCGGCCGATAAAGCCGGTCTTAAGGCCGGAGACGAGATTATTCAGATAGGAGACGTTAAGGTGGCTGATTTCGAAGAAGACGCAGGAGAGCTTCTTAAAGGAGCAAGTGATACCAAAGTAAATATCACCTATAAAAGACAAGGAGAAACCAAAACGACAGTACTTACTCGTAAGGAGATTGAAGTAAAAGCTGTGCCGTTTTATACTTTGCTAGACGATAATAGTGGATATATTGTACTCTCAAAGTTTAACAACAAAGCTTCTTCTGAAACTATAGAGGCTCTAGAAGATCTTAAGGCTAAAGGTGCTGACAAGGTTATTCTTGATTTAAGAAGTAACCCCGGAGGTTTATTAAGTGAAGCAATCAATGTTACCAATATTTTTGTTCCTAAAGGAGAGTTGATCACAACTACTAAGTCTATTGTTAAAAAATATAATAAAGAGTATCGTACAAAAAAATCCCCTGTCGATACAGAAATTCCATTAGTTGTTTTAGTAAACGGAAGAAGTGCTTCTGCTAGTGAAATTGTAGCGGGAAGCATTCAGGATTTAGATCGTGGTGTGGTGATAGGTGCCAGAAGCTTTGGGAAAGGATTAGTACAAAGACCTAAAAAACTTACTTATGGTACTCAGCTAAAAATCACAATCTCCAGATATTATACTCCAAGCGGAAGATGTATCCAGGCTTTAGATTACTGGAACCGTGACAAAAACAATAATGCAGTACGAATCAATGAGGAAGATTTTAAGGCTTTTAAAACTAAAAATGGGCGTACTGTATATGATGGTGGAGGAATTCAACCAGATATTGAGCTAGAGACCTCTAAGTACAGTAAAATTACCACTGCTTTATTAAGATCTGATGCTATATTTAATTATGGAACTAAATATTATTATTCTCATCAATTAAAGGACCCTAAGGATTTTAAATTTACTGATAGTGACTATGTAGATTTCAAAAAATTTATAAAACAGACAGGTTTTAATTTTGAGACAGAAACTGAAAAAGCTTTAGAAAAAGCAATTGAAACTGCTAGTAAAGAAAATCTTGATCAAGATATAGCCAATAATTATAATGCGTTATTGGCGACTATAAAAACATCTAAAGAAAAGGCTCTTGATGCTCATAAAGCAGAAATCGTAACATTACTTACTGATGAAATCATAAAGCGTTATTTCTATAGAGAAGGTTTATACAATTACTATGTGGAACATAATCCTGAAGTTGCTAAAAGCAAGGAAATTTTAGGAGCTAAAAACAAGTATGAAAAGATTTTGAAGTAATAAACAAAGTTGTTCTATATTAAAACCTGCTATATAGCAGGTTTTTTTATTTTCTAATCATTGCGATATGAGGAATTCCATCCTCCAGATACTCCTCTCCTACTTGAGTAAAACCATGTTTTTCATAGAATTTCTTTAGGTAGGTTTGTGCAGAAATTTTGATTTTAACTGTATTGAAGTGTTTTTGAATAGCGTCTATACTTTCCTTAATTAATACATGACCATAACCATACTTGCGTTCACTTTCTGATACAACTACTCGTCCAATGCTTGCGTTTTCAAAATAATCACCAGCTTTAAAAATTCGTGTATAAGCGATAACCTCATTATTTTTTGTGCCAATCACATGTAAGGCATTTTGGTCTTTATTATCAACATCTTGATATACACAGTCTTGTTCCACTACAAACACTTCTGCGCGTAAGCGCAAAATTTTATAGAGCTCTATAGTATCTATTTCGCTAAAGCGTTTTACTTTAAATTGCAATGCCATATTTAATCTTGCACTATAATATTTTTATTTCCTTCTCTTCCAAATTCCGGCTGCAGTGTAATATGATTAATTCCGAATTTTTCATTCAACATATCTTCTATCTTATGCAGGGTTTCTCCAAATTCAGAGACACTAATATTATCACTAAAATCGATGTGAGCTTCTAAATGTGTTTCTTCCTCGTTTAATTGCCAAACGTGAATATGGTGTATATTTTTTACTTCGGCTAAACTATTCACCGTTCTCACAATTTCTTTTATAGCTATATTATCTGGTGTAAATAACATCAATATTTTAAAAGATGATTTTAATAAATCATAACCTACCACAATAAGATATATAGCAATTGCAAAAGTAAGCACACTATCCACCCAGAAAATCTGATAAAATTTCATTAATAGTCCGCCAATTAAAACTGCCACAGAAGCCATCATATCTGTAATAAGATGTAAATATGCTGAACGCATATTCATATTTACCTTACTGTCTTTTTTTAATAATAAAACACTGAATCCATTACCAAGAATAGCTATTGATGAAAGAATAATAACAATATTACTTTCTATTTCTTGTGGATTTAGAAAACGCTCCACAGCTTCTATAATTAGAAGAATTGCAACTATAATTAGTGTAGCAGCATTAACAAAAGCTGCCATAATTTCTGCTCTTTTAAAACCAAAAGTTCTTTTTATAGACGCTTTTCTTTTTGCTAATCTATTAGCAAAATAACTTACAACCAGGGAAAGTACATCACTAAAATTATGCAAAGCATCAGAAAGCAAAGAAAGACTACCCGATATTAGCCCTCCAATAACCTGAGATGCTGTAATTAAGATGTTCAGTAATATGGAAAATAATAAATTACGCCCAGTGAGTTTCTTATGAGAATGACTGTGATTATGAGCGTGATTTTCTACCATATATTACACACACATTGGTATTTTATTAACTCTATTTAAATGTCTTCCTCCTTCGAATTCTGTTGCTAAAAATGTTTTTACCATATCAATAGCTTGATGAAGAGATGTAAATCTTGCAGGAATACAAATAATATTAGCATTATTATGCTGTCTTGTTAATTCAGTAATTTCTTTGGTCCAACATAATCCAGCACGTACATTTTTATATTTATTAGCAGTCATTGCTACTCCATTTCCACTTCCACATATTAATATACCAAAATCTACCTTTTCTTTATCAACATCATTTGCTACAGGATGTACAAAATCAGGGTAATCCACACTATTATTTTCGTTTGTTCCGTAATTAGTAACTTCTATTCCTTCTGATTCTAAATATGATACAGTTGCGAACTTATATTCAGTTCCTGCATGGTCGTTTCCAATAGCTATTTTCATTATATATATGATGTTTTTGTTGTACAAGCAAAGATACTTTAATCCAAAAAAAGTAAACCTCAAAAAATCAATAATTTAACCTGTTGTCACCTCAATGTTAATAACTCCTTACCGTGTGTTAACATACATTGTGAATAATTAGTTCTTAAAATTCAGCAAGTTTATTTTGTATTATCAAATTTTATTAGAATACATGGCTTACTGTTACAAATCAAAATTTATAAGTCGTTTTTTTTGGATGAGTTTTCAAACATTAAATTAATGTTATGAACTATGGTTTTCCCGTAAAAATATTAAAACTTTAATGTGTTTATTAGCTATTAACAACTGTTAATTAAATTTCATTTTTAATACATTTTCAATCATTTACGATATTAATATCCTGTTTATATGTTTCTGAAAATTTGATTTAAGTAAAAAAACAAATAAAATTCAAAAAAGATATACCGCTATCCACACTACATTATAATCATCATTATTTATTTTAAAATTTAGAAAAAGAAAAAAGATATATATTATATATGTTGAAAACTGTTTTTAAATTATAGAAAGGATAAAGAATATTATTTTAGACTATTCTTAAGTGTGAATTAGTGTTTAGATTATTTATAATTTGCTGAACTCTTTCTTTGTCCTTTTTGTGAACCTTGAGGTTAATACCTCCTAAAGCGTTGGAGTAAAAAGGGAAGACTCCAATCATAGTTTCATTTTCGAAGAAATATGAAATATTCTCCTGTTCTAAAAGAAGTTTTAGAATAGTATACTCGTGTGGATACGTATATGTAGCTACAGTAATAAAGTTCTTCATATGTGATAATTCCCTAACTTGTAGTTTACTTAAATATACAAATTATAAAAATAAGAATTAATCAAATTCTGTAACTTGTCTTTCTAGAGTTGTTGAACCTTTAATTTCTAGTTGTTCTTTAGCTTCTTTTTTCTGATCAATTGTATTATTTATATAAAGCGTAAAAGAGTATACACCAAATAAAAATATTAGTATAAAGAGAAGAATTATCTTATGTATCTTTTTAATCTTTATCATATCAATGCACTAGCTAACGAATAAAAACTATATGTAGTGTATTAAAATTAAGTAAATTTTAAGATAAATAACTTAATTTGTTTATTTTTTTGAAATGTAATATACTGATTTACAGATACTGTAATTTTTTGATATTAAACATGAATAATTAATAATCAATATTAAAAGTTTAAACCTAAAGTTATATATGTTAAAAGATAAACTGTACTTTTATCACATATTATATAAATGACATTAATGAAAAGAAAGAGTAGAAGAAGAAAGAAGTCTCCTAAAATAGAAAATATTACCCAGGGAATACTCAAAATACTTAAAGAAGAACCTAATAAAACTTTCAATTATAAACAGATAGCTTCTAAGTTTGGAGTGGATGATCCAAGCAGTCGTAATCAAATTGTTAAAAAACTATCACAGCTTGCTGCAAAAAAACAAATTGAGCAAGTAGAAAGGGGAAAATTCAAAATCATATTAAGCAGCCATACTTATACTGGTGTTTTAGAAATTACTTCTAAAGGTACCGGCTATGTAATTGTAGAAGATTTAGACGACGATATTTTTATACCAAATAACAATTTGAATAAAGCATTACACGGAGATGAAGTAGAGGTTTATGTGTATCGCAGAAAACGAAGAGGAAAAAGTGAAGGAGAAATCTCCAGGATTATTACACGTAAACGAAATGAATATGTAGGAGTTATTGAAATTCAGAAGAATTATGCTTTTGTAAGTATATCTGATATCAAGATGTATACTGATATTTTTATTCCAAAGAATAAAATAAAAGATGCAGAGGATGGTGATAAGGTTTTAGTAAAACTAGAAGATTGGCCTGAGAAAGCAGATTCTCCTTTTGGTAAAGTTGTTAAAGTTCTTGGTAAACCCGGAGAACATAATACCGAAATTCACGCAATTCTTGCACAGTATGGGTTACCTTATGAATTTCCTACCGAAGTAGAAGAGTATGCAAATCAATTAGATACTAGTATACATGAATCAGAGATCAAAAATCGTAGAGATATGAGAAATATCTTAACATTTACAATTGATCCAAAAGATGCTAAAGATTTTGATGATGCATTATCATTTCAGGTATTAGAAAATGGCAATTATGAAGTAGGAATTCATATTGCAGATGTATCGCATTATGTAAAACCCGGAACCATTTTAGATGATGAAGCCTATGAACGGGCAACATCCGTGTATTTGGTAGATAGAGTGGTACCGATGCTTCCAGAAGTATTATCTAATAATGCATGTTCATTAAGACCTAACGAAGAAAAGTATACATTTTCTGCAGTTTTTGAACTCAATAATAAAGCTGAAATAAAGAATCAGTGGTTTGGTAGAACAGTCACATATTCTGATGCTCGTTTTGCATATGAAGAAGCACAACATATTATTGAAACAGGTGAAAATGATATTCCTAAAGAGATCTCCCTTACCGGAAAAAGTTATAAAGCAGATCAAAAAATTGCAGAAGCCACTCTTAAGCTAGACGAGTTAGCAAAGATCATGCGAAGGAAAAGAATGGGAGAGGGTGCTATTTCTTTTGATAAAGTAGAAGTAAAATTTTCTTTAGATCAAGATAGTAATCCGACAGGAGTGTTTTTTAAGACTTCTAAAGACGCTAATAAACTTATTGAAGAGTTTATGCTGTTAGCTAATAAAAAGGTCGCAGAATTCATCGGAAAGCAAAATCCAAAGAAAACATTTGTATATCGTGTACACGATGAACCTAATGATGAAAAATTAGCAGCTTTACAGAATATTATTGGTCGATTTGGATATAAATTGGATCTAAGAGATCGTAAAACAACTACCCAATCACTTAATGGATTACTAAAAGATGTTCAGGGTAGAAAAGAACAAAATTTAGTAGATACGTTAGCGATACGTAGTATGAGTAAAGCAGAATATACTACCCATAATATTGGACATTATGGATTAGCTTTTGATTATTACTCACATTTTACTTCTCCAATCAGAAGATATCCAGATGTTATGGCACATCGTTTGCTACAACATTATTTAGATAAAGGAAAATCTGTTGCAGAAGAAGAATTTGAAGAAAAATGTAACCATAGTAGCAGTATGGAGAATCTAGCTGCAAGTGCAGAAAGAGATTCGATTAAATATATGCAGATTAAATTCATGAAAGACCATGAAGAAGAACAATTTCTTGGTGTAATTTCAGGGGTAACAGAATGGGGAGTTTATGTTGAAATCATAAGTAATAAGTGTGAAGGAATGATACGCTTAAAAGATATGAGTGATGATCATTATGTTTTTGATCAGGATGAATATGCAGTAATTGGCCAAAATTCTAAGAAAACATACCAATTAGGAGACGAAGTCTATGTAAAAGTAAAGAACGCAGATTTAGTAAAAAGACATCTGGATTTTACATTAATAGGGAGTAGAGAAGAAGTAGAATAATTCTAGTAACACAACGTTAATTTTACATACAAATCATAATTAATATTTAAATTTTTAGGGAATGAAAAAAGTAGTATTTCTTTCGTTTTTATTTGTTGTATCTATGCTGAAAGCACAAGATGTTATAACAAAAAATGTTGGGGATTTTGATGAACTTAAAGTCTTTGATAAAATAGAAGTGAAACTTCTTAAAGGATCAGAAAATAAAGTAGAAATTTCTGGTATTAGTAGAAAAGAAGTAGATGTAGTTCTTAAAGATAATGTGTTAAAAATTAAAATGTCTTTGAGTAATACCTGGGATGATAACGATACTAATGTAACGGTATATTATACAAATGTTTCAAAATTAGACGTGAATGAAGGAGCTAAAATTAATGTAAAAGGTATAATAACAGCTACCGAATTAGATTTACGAGCACAAGAAGGAGGTGATATATATGCAGAAGTTAAAACCGATAAATTACTTGCAAGAGCGGTTAGTGGTGGAGGATTATATCTAGAAGGAATTGCAAAGGAACAAGAAGTTACCGTTAAAGCTGGAGGACAATATATTTCAGAAGATTTAAAAACCAAAAACACTAAGGTAAAAATAAGTGCAGGAGGTAAAGCAAATGTATATGCTAGTGACTACGTAAAAGCGAACACTGCAGCTGGTGGAACGATAAGGATATATGGTAATCCAAAAGAAGTGGACGGAAAAAAGGTTTTTGGTGGCAAGATTATAGAGGTAAACTAAGTTCTATTTTCTAACTTTGTAAGAAACCGTAATCATAAACATGTTAGATGATATTTTAGCGGCTATCCCATTTGGTATTATCCTGGCATTTACCATTGGACCAGTTTTTTTTGTACTACTAGAAACGAGTGCAACAAAAGGTTTTCGTAGTGCTTTAATATTTGATATTGGTGTTATTTTAGCTGATGTTGTTTTTATACTTCTTGCTTATTATAGTACTAACAACTTGTTAGAAAAAGTAAAGGATGACCCAAATTTTCTCATTTTTGGTGGCGTGCTTTTAGTGGTTTATGGTATAATTTCTTTTATAAAAACTTCAAACTCCTTTCGTTTAATTGTAAGAGAATATCAAAAAGTAGAAATACAAAAAAACTATTGGAGACTATTTGTAAAAGGCTTTTTACTTAACTTTATAAACATTGGTGTTTTAATAGGATGGTTAGGTTTTATTGTTATTGGTAATTCAATAACAACCTCAAAAAATGGTGTTATTATTTTTATTTCTACGATGCTAGTTAGTTATTTTATTACAGATGTTTTTAAAATACTAGCAGCTAAACGTTTACGAAACAAACTTACACCAAAACGTATTTTTAAAACCAAAAAGATAGTAGCGCTTATTATTTTAGGTTTTGGTATTCTACTCTTAGCTCAAGGTTTGTTTCCAGAAACTTATGAAAAGAATAAAGAAAAACTGGAAAAGATAAATCCAATCAACAATAAAAGACAAGCTTTAAAATAAAAAAGAGACACTTTTCAGTATCTCTTTTCTTGAGGTGTCGAGCGGATTCGAACCGCTGTAGATGGTGTTGCAGACCACTGCCTAGCCACTCGGCCACGACACCCAATTTTTGGTTGGTTGGCAAATGTAAAAAATTTTTTATAAAACCAACTATCTTTTTTTAGTTCTTGTGATAGTTACTAATTCAACATTTCCTCCAATAGGAGGATTTATTTTAGAAACATCAATAGTAGCCTTTTCTACCATAGGTATTTCTTTCAATATACGAACTAATATTCTTTCTGCCACATGTTCTAATAATTTAGAACGAATTGCCATTTCTTCTTTTACAATAAAATTAAGATGAACATAATCCACAGTATCAGCTAGTTTATCTGTTTCAGCAGATGTGGTGAGATCCGCTTTAACCTTTAAATCTACACGATAATCAGATCCTATTTTCTTTTCCTCTACCAGGCAGCCATGATAAGCATAAACCTTGATATTCTTTAGTTTAACTAAACCCACAGAACTTTTTAGCAAAGGTAATAAGATTCTTTTGTATCTCTACAAAGGAAAAGAACCCATTTTTATGTATTTCAGTTAAAAAAGAATGTAATCCAAGGTTAGAATTTTAGTAGTTTTGTGTTTTAATAAAACTTTACTTTGAATATCTGTTTTTATAGATAGTTCAAAGTTATTAGTTGAATTAATCCCGCTGTAAAGAGGGGTTTTATTAATACAAGCAATAATTATAGATTGTTGTAGAAAATATAGTAGTTGTTAAAAGATGACAGAAGATAAAAAACCACTCAATTTTATTGAGCATATTATAGAAGAAGATCTTAAAAACGGAATGAATCCAAAAGATTTACGTTTTCGTTTTCCACCAGAACCTAACGGTTATCTACATATTGGTCATACTAAAGCTATTGGAATTAGTTTTGGACTGGGACTTTCTTATAATGCTCCGGTAAATTTACGTTTTGATGATACTAATCCGGCTAAAGAAGAACAGGAGTATGTAGATGCTATCAAGAAAGATATTGCATGGTTAGGTTATCAATGGGATCAGGAGTGTTATTCTTCTGATTATTTTCAGCAATTGTATGATTGGACAGTGCAGTTGATTAAAGATGGTAAAGCATATGTAGATTCTCAATCTGCTGAAGAAATTGCAGAACAGAAAGGAACGACTACAGAATCTGGTACCAATAGTCCTTATCGAGATAGATCAGTTGAGGAGAATTTAGATTTATTCGAAAGAATGAAAAGTGGTGAATTTGATGAAGGATCACACGTTGTTAGAGCCAAAATTGATATGTCAGATCCTAATATGTTGATGCGTGATCCATTGATGTATAGAATTCTTAAGAAATCACATCATAGAACAGGAGATGATTGGTGTATTTATCCCATGTATGATTGGACACATGGTGAAAGTGATTATATCGAAAACATTTCGCATTCATTGTGTTCTCTAGAATTCAAACCACATAGAAAGCTTTATGATTGGTTTTTGGATCAAGTATATAGTAAAGATATTAGACCTAAACAAAGGGAGTTTGCAAGGTTGAATCTTAGTTATACTATAATGAGTAAACGTAAGTTACTCAAGCTTGTAGAAGAAAATATTGTCTCCGGGTGGGATGACCCTAGAATGCCAACTATCTCTGGTTTAAGAAGGCGTGGATATACACCTGCTTCTATTAGAAAATTTGTAGAAACTGTTGGTGTAGCTAAACGAGAAAATGTAATAGATGTATCATTATTAGAATTTTGTGTTCGTGAAGATTTAAATAAAACAGCTCCAAGAGTCATGGCTGTTTTGAATCCAGTGAAATTGGTAATTACTAATTATCCTGAAGGAGAAGAAGAGTGGTTAGAAGCAGAGAATAACCCTGAGGATGATGCCGCTGGAAGTAGAAAAGTACCTTTTTCTAAAGAATTATACATCGAAAGAGAAGATTTTAAAGAAGAAGCGGGGAGTAAGTTCTTTAGACTTACTCTAGGTAAAGAAGTACGCCTTAAAAACGCTTATATCATCAAAGGAGAAAGTGTAGTTAAAGATACTGAAGGTAATATAACAGAAATTCATTGTACCTATGACCCAAAAAGTAGATCGGGTAGTGGTACAGAGGAGTCAAAACGTAATGTAAAAGGAACTTTGCATTGGGTTTCTGTTAAACATGCTATTCCTGCGGAAGTACGAATTTATGATCGTTTATTTAATGATGAAGCGCCTGATGGACATAAGGATAAAGATTTTATGGAATTTATTAATCCGGATTCCCTAAAGATAATTACAGGTTATATAGAGCCAAGTCTTAAGAATGTAAAACCATTAGAACAGTTTCAGTTTCAGAGATTAGGATATTTTAATGTGGATCTGGACAGTAAATCAGAGGCTTTGGTGTTTAATAAGACGGTGGGATTACGCGATACTTGGGCTAAAGTAAAACCCGCTTCAGTAAAACAAAACACTCAGAAACCACAACAAAAGCAACAACATACAGTTGCTCCAATAGATGAAATCAAAAGAGCAGGGAAGAAGTATACTAATGTACCTGATGATAAAAGAGAAGTGCTTAAAAAGAAGATTCAAGAAGCTGCAAAAAATGTTTCTATTGAAGATTTAGTGCCTTTATATGGAACAGCGGTAAAAAAAGCTGGAACTCGCGTAGCCACTATGATAGCATTGAGAATTGTTTTAGAAAAGAAAAACCTTCTACCGGATACTGCGGCAAAGGATTTTATTCTTAAAGGAAAAGAAGATACTAATGAATTATTAGTTGCAGAAGCATCAGCTTTAGTTAAAAAGTATAACATCTAAAAACAGAAAACCTACCATGTGTTGAAAACTTGGTAGGTTTTAAAAGTTTGTTGTTTAAAGATCAATTTTCAGGAATATGCTCATCTTCTGGGATTTGAATTTCGGTTTTGAAGTTTTTAAAAATCTTCTGGGTTTCGTCATCATTAAGAAGCTTATCTGATTCCACAAAATACCATAGTTCTTTCTTCTTATCATAGAAGCCAAAAAGAGAACTTTTTAAGGTTACTTTTCTTCCATTAAAGTTCATTCTAACAGTGTTTTTTACTAAACACCTATACTCTCTTTTTTCTTTTTTAATATCAGCAATTTCATCAACTTTTGAGCTAACAATTTTTATTTTTTGAGCTTTCCAACCACGATAAAGGTCTTCAATAGCTGCCTTTAGTTGTCTATCACCATATTCTTTTATGATATTAGGATGTGTATGTTTTATTAAAGTTTCATAATCTTCTTTTATGGATGCATTAGAAATTGCTTTTGCATCTCTTAAAGCAGATTTTTTTAATTCTTTAACATTTTGAGAAAATATACTTCCGGAAACTAGAAGTAAAATAAGTAGGTAATTTTTCATGACTAGTACTTGTAAAAATGTAATAATTTTTGTTATTGAAAATAATTATGGTTTTTAAATTAGTATAAGATTTTACTATTAAAAACTGCTTTTTGTAGTTGGTTCTAAAAGCTTTAAAAACTAAGTTAGTATAATTTATTTAATTCATTTATAAAAGTTTCTTAAAAAGCCTTAAAAACAGTTTTCAGTAAAAACTTACAAAGTTATAAGGTAAAGTATTACAAAACAAAAACCCGACCATATTTTGATCGGGTTACTAACGTAGAATATAAAAAATTATTCTTCAGTATCTGGTTTTTTTCTACCTAAACCTTTTTTTGCATTTTGTTTCTTCATTTCTTCACCAATTTGGTTGGAAGCTGTAAAAGATGCAATCATATTATTTAACATATCACTTCCTGCCTGTGGAGAATTCGGTAATAGAATTAAATTACTATTTGTTTCTTCACCAATAGATTGTAGTGTATCATAATGTTGTGTTACAACAATCAAGGCAGAAGCTTCCTGAGAATTGATACCCACATTGTTTAATACATCAACACTTTCTTCCAGACCTCTGGCAATTTCTCTTCGTTGATCTGCAATACCTTGACCCTGTAAACGTTTACTTTCTGCTTCGGCACGAGCTTTGGCAACTATTTTTATTCTTTCAGCTTCAGCTTCGTATTCAGCTGCTACCTTTTCACGTTCGGCTGCATTAATACGGTTCATAGCTTCTTTTACTTGTAAATCCGGATCTATATCAGTTACTAAGGTTTTGATAATATCATATCCATAATTTACCATAGCTTCGTTTAATTCTTGTTTTACGGCAATTGCAATATCGTCTTTTCTTTCGAAAACATCATCTAGTTTCATTTTAGGAACCTCTGCACGCACTACATCAAATACGTAAGAAGTAATCTGGTCGTGTGGATTTTCGAGCTTATAGAAGGCGTCATAGACTTTTTCTTTTATTACCTGGAATTGAACAGAGATCTTTAGGCGAACAAACACATCATCTTTTGTTTTAGTTTCAACCAGTACATCCAGCTGTTGAATTTTTAAATTAATACGACCGGCTATACGATCAAAAACTGGAATTTTAAAATGTAAACCAGAGTTACGAAAACTCAAGAATTTACCAAATCGTTCAACGACAGCTGATGTTTGTTGTTTTACTGTAAATATGCCAGATATTAGAATTATAAAACCGAAGATTATTAATGGAATAAGATAGAAGCCCATAGTTTTTTTAGATTATAAGTTAATAATAGAATGAATTTAATGATTAATTATAAATGATTGATGTTATTTTGAAATAGTTATCATGGCCACCATTGTGTTTGCTAGAAAAGAAATATCTACTAATTCCCAACCTTGTTTAGAAGCTTTGTTTAATGTTTCTTCAATATCTTTTCTGAGTTTTTCTGTTGACCAATGGTTACTGACTCGTATTACTTTAAATTGCTTTCCCATAGTTGTAGTTTTTGAAATGTGGTTACAATATGAGTATATGATTTTTTGAAAACGTTACATTATTATGTAAAATAGAAAAACCATTATTGAACTTTAATAATGGTTTTTCTATTTATAATATTGAATAGTATTTAGTTAATTTCAATAGCGTATTCAATCCTCCGTATGGTTTCTTCTTTACCAATTGTCGATGCAATTTCAAATAAATCAGGTCCTTGAAGGGAGCCAACTAAAGCTACACGTAGAGGCATCATAATTTTACCAAAACCAATTTCTTTTCCGGTGATCCATCCTTTCACAGTTTTAGAAACATTATCTGCGGAAAAGTCGCTAATATCAAATAATATTTTGGTTAATTCATGCATTAGATTAGCGGTGTCTTCTTTCCATGCTTTTTTGATAGCCTTTTCATTATATTCTGTTGGTGCTATGAAATAAAAATGACTCAGGTCCCAAAGATCTTTAGTGAAAACAGCTCTTTCTTTTACGGTATTTATAATGTTTTCAATGTTTAAAGTTGTTGATATATTTTGGTTAACTAATATTTTTTCAAAATCCTTAACTAAAACTTTACTATCTGTAGTTTGCAAATGTTGCTGTTGAAACCATTTGGTTTTTTCAGGATCAAATTTAGCCCCAGCTTTATTTACTCTTTTAAGATCAAACTCCTTTATTAATTCCTCAAGAGAAAATATTTCCTGTTCGGTTCCCGGGTTCCAACCTAAAAAAGCAAGCATATTAATTACAGCTTCTGGTAGGTATCCGTCTTCTCGATATCCGGGAGACACGTCTTGAGATTTAGGATCTGTCCATAGTAATGGAAATATTGGAAAACCACCTTTATCACCATCACGTTTACTTAATTTTCCTTTGCCAACCGGCTTTAGAATCAATGGTAAATGTGCAAAGCTTGGTGTTTCCCATCCAAGTGATTTATATAATAATACATGTAATGCAAGTGAAGGTAGCCATTCTTCACCACGAATTACATGGGTGATTTTCATTAAATGATCATCCACAATATTAGCTAAGTGATATGTTGGCATACCATCACTTTTAAATAAAATTTTATCATCTAGAATATTAGTGTCGATTTTTATATCACCTCTAATTTCATCTTTTAGATGAAGCGTTTCATCTTGTGGAGATTTAAAACGTATCACATAAGGTTCTCCTGAGTTAATTTTTACATTAATTTCTTTCTGAGAAAGTGTTAGGGAGTTGGATAGTTTTTCTCTGTTATGCCAATTATATATAAAGGTTTTTCCTTTGGCTTCGTGATCTTTTCTGTGGTTATCTAAAGACTCTGGAGTATCAAAAGCATAATATGCATGACCATCTTTGATTAACTGATCTGCATATTGTTTATAAAGGTGTTTTCTTTCACTTTGTCGATAAGGTCCAAAACCGCCATCTTTTTCAGGACCTTCATCATAAGGAATATGAAACCAATCTAAAGTTTCTTTGATATAATCTTCAGCCCCGGAAACATATCTGTTTTGATCAGTATCCTCGATTCTTAATATAAATTTACCGTTATTTTTTTTTGCAAAAAGGTAATTAAACAAAGCTGTTCTAACTCCACCAATGTGTAACGGACCGGTTGGACTAGGAGCAAACCGAACCCTGATATCTTTAGTCATGATTGTGTTTTTTAAACTCTAGATAAGTTTTATAAATCGTGGCAAAGATACAATCTAGAAATGTGCTATAGAAATGATTTGTATAGGATGATTATAAAGATTTTGCTATTTTTTTCATTTGGTCCGGAACTCTTTTGTTCATGATTTTAAACCATAATGGAGGAACAAGGGAGATAACCATGGAGGTAGGATACCCAAATGGCAATTGAGGGCTTTGATCATGATGATCTAGTATTTGATATTTTTTTGATGCTCGGTGATGGTGATCACTATGTCTTGTTAGTTCATATAACATAATTCTACCAATGGCATGATTAGAGTTCCAGGAATGAATTTCTCTTACCCTTTCATACCGCCCAGAAGATGTTTTTGCTCTGGCTAAACCATAATGTTCTATGTAATTTATAGTTTCTAGAAGTAGAAAACCAATAATCCCACTAAAAACAGCAACTTGTAATCCTAGTATGCCGAAGAAATAGGTAATCATTGCGAGATATAAAAATGTTATAACGTGATACCACAACATATCATTTTTTATGGAAATAAAAGATGATTTATGCTGTTTTAGAAGTTGACGTTGTATTTTCCAGGCACTTAGGTATTGTCCTATTGTAGATGTAAACCAGAATATATAGATAGGTTGATTATATTTTGCTGTAGCGGGATCTTCTTTAGTAGCTACTTTTAGATGATGACCATAGTTATGTTCCACGTAGAAATGCATGTAAAGAGAAGGTAGTAGTAATGCTTTTCCCATAAACCGCTCAAATGTTTGTCTATGACCTAATTCATGACCTACATTGATTCCATTAGTTCCAAACACGAGGCCTGTAGAGAATATAATCCCTATAATTTCATAAGTAGCTAAACTATAGTTTGTGACAGTGTATAAGGTGTAAAAAAGCACTCCATATACTAATGGTAAATTAAGGTACAACATCCAATTAAAAATCTTTTTTTTGTTTTTGGACTCTTTGTGTTCTTCGCTTAGGTTGTTGGTTTTGGATTCTGTAAAAAGTTCTATAATAGGTATAATTCCAAATGAATATAGAGGAGTTAAATAGGTATAAGTTCCTTGCAACCAAATACCTAAAATAGCAGTTATCGGTATAGTGTAAGCACAAAAATATTTTAGATCTTTCATAACAACTTAGAATATAGGGATTTGAATTATCATAAATATAACAAATCTGTAAGAAATAAAATTGTAGATTTATTGGTTAATGAAAATGTAGGGTTATTATTATGGAAAATTTTCAATTCATAAAGAGTAAGCTAGAACAGTTTATAAGAAAGTTTTATGTTAATGAACTAATAAAAGGGGCAATTCTTTTTTTAGCTATAGGGTTATTATATTTTTTACTGACATTGTTAATAGAGAATTTTCTTTGGTTAAATAGTACCGGTAGAACAATACTATTTTGGTCTTTTGTGTTGGTTGAAGTAGGTTTGTTTTTTCGGTTTATAGTTTTTCCAATTGCTAAGTTGTTTAAACTAACAAAAGGTATTGATTACGCTGATGCATCAACTATAATTGGTAATCATTTTCCTGAGGTTAATGATAAATTACTTAACTTATTACAATTAAGTGACAATAGCTCTTCTTCTGATTTACTACTTGCCAGTATCGAACAAAAGTCCACTCAACTAAAACCCATTCCTTTTAAGTTGGCTATAAATTTTACTAAAAATGTAAAATACCTTAAGTATGTAGCCATACCTCTGGGAATTTTGATGGTTTTGTTTGTTTTTAATAAAACAAGCTGGATATCAGATAGTTATACAAGAGTGGTTAATTATGGCGTTGCTTATGAACCGCCAGCACCATTTCAGTTTTTTATAGTTAATAAAGATCTTAATGCGTATGAAAACAAGGATTTTATACTTAAGGTGAGAACAACAGGGGATGTTATACCTGACAATGCTACAATTACCTTTAATGATGAAGTTTATTTTTTAAAAATGCTGGGTGCGGGAGAATTCGAATATACATTTATTCAGCCAAAGGAGTCATTGGATTTTGTTATTAGTTCCAATGATGTTTCTTCTACACCTTATAAACTTTCTGTAGTTCCAATTCCTGCATTACTCAATTTTGAAATGAAGTTGGATTATCCTAGTTACACTAGAAAAAAAGATGAGACTTTAATCAGTTCTGGTAATGCAACTATTCCTGAGGGAACAAAAGTTAGCTGGCTCGTTAATACAAGGAATACCGATAGAGTGGATATTAAAATAAAAGATTCGATTGTTTCCTTATCTAAGGATTCGGAAAGTTTTACTTATGACAAGATAGTGTATGCCAATATGGATTATGAACTGTCTACTTCTAATAAAAATGTTAAACATTATGACAACCTTTCTTTTAATCTTAACGTAATTAAAGACCAATATCCAGAGATGAATTTAAGGTCAGAGAAAGACAGTTTGGATAATCAAACCATCTATTTTTTAGGACGAGTTAGCGATGATTATGGTTTGACAAAATTGAGGTTGGTTTATTATAATTCAGAAAACCCTTCTGATATTAAGTTTAAAAATTTACCCTTAAACAAAGTTGAGTTTGATGAGTTTGTGTTTGCTTTTCCTTCTGGTTTAGACTTGGTTGATGGAGTAAATTATGAGTTTTATTTTGAGGTAAAAGACAATGATGTTATTCATAACTATAAAAGCACAAAGAGTCAGGTTTTTAATTTTAGAAAATTAACAAACGATGAAAGAGAGGATAAAAGGTTACAACAGCAAAATGAGGCAATATCTGGGTTGAATAAATCTTTAGATAAATTTAAGGAGCAAGAAAAAGAATTAAACAGTCTTAGTAAGTTACAGAAGGAGAAAAAAAGATTGGATTTTAATGATAAGAAGAAGTTGGACGATTATTTAAAACGTCAAAAGCAACAGGAAAAAATGATGCAGGATTTCTCTAAGAAACTAAAAGACAATTTGGATCAATTAGAAAATAAGGAAGAGGAAGAACCTTTTAAGGATGCGTTAAAAGAAAGGCTGGAAAGAAATGAAGAAAAGCTAAAGAAAAATGAAAAGCTTTTAGAAGAAATAGAGAAACTAGCTGATAAAATTAGGAAAGATGAATTAACCGAAAAACTAGAAGAATTAGCCAAGGAAAATAAAAACTTAAAGAAAAATTTAGACCAACTTTTAGAATTAACGAAGAGGTTTTATGTAATAGAAAAACATGAAAAACTGGCCGAAAAGCTAAATGACATGGCTGAAAAGCAGGAAGAACTATCTGAGAAAAATGACGAAGAAAACACCAAAGAAAAGCAAGATGAGTTAAACAAAGAGTTTGAGGATTTTCAAAAAGAAATGAATGAGTTGAGAAAGCAAAATGAAGATCTAAAAAAACCAATGAATCTTGATCAGAAGAAGGAAGATGAAAGTGATATTAAAAAAGAACAACAAAAAGCATCAGAAGAGCTAGAACAAGAAAATAAATCTGAGGCGAAAAAAAACCAAAAGAGTGCTGCTAAGAAAATGAAGCAAATGAGCAATAAGATGCAAATGCAAATGCAAGCGTCTGGTCAGGAGCAGCAGATGGAAGACATGGAAATGCTTAGACAAGTTCTGGATAATTTGGTGGATTTCTCTTTGGAGCAAGAAGGGTTGATGAAAGATTTTAAAGGAATGAATATTGATAACCCAATCTATTCTGCCAAGCTTAAAAGGCAAAGTGTGTTAAGGGAAAATTTTATTCATATAGATGATAGTCTTTATGCTTTAGCCTTAAGAACTCCTCAGATAACGGAGACGGTAACTCAGAAACTAACAGATATAGAATTTAATATTGATAAGTCGTTAGATAGATTAGCAGAGAATCAAGTGGTGCAGGGTTCAGCTAATCAGCAGTACACTATAACTGGGTCAAATGATTTAGCGTATTTGTTGAGTAGTGTTTTAAATCAAATGCAAAACAGCATGTCTTCGTCGGGAAAAGGGAAGTCAGGCAAGAATGAATTTCAATTACCCGATATTATTAAAAAGCAAGGGGAGTTAAATGAGAAGATGAAGGAAGGTAGCGAAAAAGGTAAGAAGAAAAGCGAAAAAGAAGGAGGCGAGAGTCAAGGACAGAAAGGAGAAAAGGAAGGTAAAGAAGGAAATAAGAAAGGAGAAGGAAAGAGTAATAAACAGGGTAAAGAAGGAAAAGAAGGAGAGGGTTCTGAACAACAAAGTGAAGATATCAATGGTGAGTTATATGAAATATATAAAGAACAACAACAGCTAAGAAAAGCTTTACAAGAAAAGATAAATGAGGACAAGAAAGGTAAGGGGAGTAAAGCTGGAGGAAATCTTTTAAGGAAAATGGAACAGGTAGAACAAGAGTTGTTAGATAAAGGATTTAATGAAAGAACGCTGGGTAAGATGCTTAACTTAAAACATGAACTATTGAAGTTAGAAGAAGCAACATTTGAACAAGGAGAGGAAGAAAGAAGGGAAAGCAAAACTAACCAAAAACAGTTTGAAAACGAAAATATAAAGACACTAGAGAGAGCTAAACAATATTTTAATACTACTGAAATATTAAACAGACAAGTATTACCTTTGCGGCAAAATTATAAACAAAAGGTACAGGAGTATTTTAAGAAAGATAATGATTAATTTTTATAGCGAGACATATTTCAAACTAACAAATAAGAATGCAGTTTCTTCATGGATAAGCAGAGTTATTGCGTCAGAAAAAAAATCGGAGGGAGAGATAAATTTCATCTTTTGTAACGATAAATACTTGCTAAAAATCAATCAGGATTTTTTAGACCATGACACCTATACTGATATTATTAGTTTCGATAATTCAATAGGAAATCAACTTAATGGTGATGTTTTTATTTCCGTTGAAAGAGTGTTTGATAATGCAAGAATTTATGAAACCGATAATGACGAAGAACTAAGAAGAGTTATAATTCATGGGGTGTTACATTTCTGTGGTTATAAAGACAAGTCTGAAGATGAAGCAAGACTTATGAGGCAAAAGGAAGAAGAAAAACTAACTATGTTCCACGTGGAACATAGTTAGTTTTTAATTAGAAAATTTGTTCCACGTGGAACAAATTTTGAGAAGAATATTTAGTGTTCCACGTGGAACAAACAGTGAGAAATTATGTTTGATAAGGAGTATGATGTTATAGTGGTTGGAGCAGGACATGCAGGAAGTGAAGCTGCTGCTGCTGCTGCAAATTTAGGTTGTAGCACCTTGCTGATTACCATGAATTTGCAAAACATTGCACAGATGAGTTGTAACCCTGCAATGGGGGGAATTGCAAAAGGACAGATTGTTCGAGAGATTGATGCCCTCGGAGGATATAGCGGAATTGTCAGTGATCGCACAGCGATTCAGTTTAAGATGTTGAATAAATCAAAGGGGCCTGCAATGTGGAGTCCAAGAGTGCAGAGTGATCGTATGCGTTTTGCAGAAGAATGGAGATTGCTTTTGGAACAAACTCCAAATCTTGATTTTTATCAAGAAATGGTGGGTGGGCTTTTGGTTGAGAATGGAGAGGTTAGAGGAGTGAGAACTTCACTAGGAATTGAGGTAAAAGGAAAGGCGGTTGTGCTGACAAACGGAACTTTTTTAAATGGATTGATTCACATAGGAGAGAAACAATTTGGTGGAGGAAGAGCAGGAGAAAGAGCTGCAACTGGAATAACAGAACAACTTGTTGATTTAGGTTTTGATTCAGGAAGAATGAAAACAGGTACACCTCCAAGGGTAGATGGTCGATCCTTAGATTATTCTAAAATGATAGAACAGCCAGGAGATGAAAGTCCGGAAAAGTTTAGTTATACAGATTTAACTAAACCATTAACTTCTCAAAGATCATGTCATATGACATACACATCTTCTGATGTGCATGATTTACTTCGCGAAGGATTTGATCGTTCTCCAATGTTTAATGGAAGAATTAAAAGCATTGGTCCTAGATATTGTCCTTCTATAGAAGATAAGATTAATCGTTTTGCTGATAAAGACAGACATCAGATTTTTGTAGAACCAGAAGGATGGAATACAGTGGAGGTTTATGTAAACGGATTTTCAACTTCATTACCAGAGGATGTTCAATTTAAGGCGTTGAGATCTGTAGCAGGTTTTGAGGGTGTAAAGTTTTTTAGACCAGGTTATGCGATTGAGTACGATTATTTTCCTCCTACACAATTAACCCATACATTGGAAACTAAATTGGTTTCTGGTTTGTTTTTTGCTGGACAAATTAATGGAACGACAGGATATGAAGAAGCGGCTTCTCAGGGGCTGATGGCAGGAATGAATGCAGCATTAAAAGTTAAGGAACAGGAGTCTTTTATTTTAAAAAGAAGCGAAGCTTATATTGGAGTTCTAATAGATGATCTAATTACGAAAGGAACAGAAGAGCCGTATAGAATGTTTACTTCTCGCGCAGAATATAGAACTTTATTAAGACAGGATAATGCGGATTTTAGATTAACGCCTAAAGCGCATAAAATTGGTTTAGCTTCGGATGATAGAATGAGAAGAATGGAAGAAAAGGAAAAGAAATCAAATGCTTTTGTCAAATTCTTTAAAGAAACAAGTGTTTCACCGGAGGAAGCAAATCCCGTTTTAGAAGATAAAAATTCTTCACCGATAAAACAAAGTGGAAAATTATTTAAGTTGTTTGCTCGACCACAAATTACTTTGGAAGACATAAAACATTTTGAAAAGATCTCTGCCTATATAGAAGAAAATAATTTAGATAAGGAAGTTTTAGAACAAACAGAAATTCAAGTAAAATATTCTGGATATATAGAAAAAGAAAAAAACAACGCTGATAAATTGAATAGATTAGAGGATATTAAAATACCTAAGAATTTTGATTACTCTAAATTAAAATCACTGTCTTTTGAAGCAAAGGAAAAAATGTCCAAAATAAAACCCGCTACGGTTTCTCAAGCATCAAGAATTAGTGGAGTATCTCCAAGTGATATTTCTGTGCTTTTAGTTTATATGGGTAGATAATGAAAGGTGTTATTTGTAAACAAGAAAGAGCTCTTAAAGGAAAAATTCTTTCTACAATTGTTTTGGTGTTTTCTGTTCTTTTTTTGTTTGCCGTTTCAGAACCTATTTTTGGCAGATTAGCTTTCTTTATTGTTTCACTTTTTGTGTTTGGTTTTTCGATATCTTTTAAAATTAATTCGGATTTTGATAATGAAAAACTGTTTTCAGTTTTTGGCATTCCATTGTTTAAAACAAAATTGAGTCTTGAATACCCGGACTATATTTCTGTATTTTCTACTTCTTTTAGTTTAGATAATGAATGGGGAGCAGTTTCTGCAATAGGAACCAAAGAAAGGCATGATAAAACTGTTGTTCGGTTTTTTACAGAAAACAGAAATTTTACGTTATATAAAACTAATACTTATCAAAAAGCATTAGACAAAGCGAATGAATTAAGCGGATTACTTAACGTAGAAATTCATGATGCAACAAAAGAATAGTTCCACGTGGAACATGATAAAATTATAAGTTTGTTAGAATAATTTCTTTTTAATTAATGGAAAACAAAAAGAATTTGAATCTTTTTATAGAATGTAAAGATCATACAGTTTCTGGAGAAACGTTTCAGCTGTTTCATGATTCTGATCTTGATATGTTAATTACCTCTCCAAAACCTAAAGAAGAAGATCTAGGTAGATACTATGAGAGTGAAGATTATATTTCTCATACTGATGCCAAAAGATCTCTTTTCGAAAAACTATACCACACGGTTAAGGTTTATTCTTTACAGAAGAAAGTAAAGCTTATTTCCAAATTACATAATAGTGCAGGTAATCTTTTAGATATTGGTGCGGGGACAGGAGATTTTTTGGTTGCCGCACAAAAAAAAGGATGGAATGTTTCTGGAACAGAACCAAATGATCAAGCCAGAAAACTTGCAGAAGCAAAAGAAGTAAACATGAATCAGGACATTACTGATTTAGAAATCAATAGTTTTGATGTAATTACTATGTGGCATGTGTTGGAACATGTTTCGAATTTGGAGGATCAAATAATTGAGCTAAAAAAATTACTCAAACCAAATGGATATTTGATTATAGCTGTTCCAAATTTTAAATCGTTCGATGCCAAATATTATAAATCGTTTTGGGCGGCATATGATGTGCCAAGACATCTTTGGCATTTTTCTAAAACTTCGATTCGAAAACTTTTTTCGAAACACGACTTGAAATTAGAAAAAACACTTCCGATGAAATTCGATTCATATTATGTGTCACTTTTGTCAGAGAAGTATAAAAATGGAAAAATGAACTTCTTTAATGCTTTTCGTATTGGATTTCTTTCAAATGCAAAAGCTAAACGTTCCAAAGAGTATTCTTCACATATTTATATTCTGAAAAACAGCTAATTTTAGTTTTTAATATTTTTTAAAGGAGCTTTAGCCTGTTTGTGGTGTATTTGTATTGCTTTTTTCTCAAAAACGCTTAAAACAGCTTATTTTTAGTTGTTTTTTATAGGTTTTAAGTATGGTTTTTATTGGAACAATTGTTTTTTCTTATATGTTTAGATTTTAGTGGATTAAAGTAATTATCATGACTTGAACTTTGATATTTTTGCCCAGAACTTAATTTTTAGAGAAATGAAAAAATACATTTGGATTGCGGTTGCTTTTTTAACGCTGGCTTCTTGTAATCAACAAGCTGAGAAAACAGCTTATGTGAGTAGTACAAAAGTGGTTTCTGATTTTAATGAAATGAAAACTGCTGAAGAAAAATGGACTAAACGAAGTGATGAAGTTAGAGCTGAGTTACAAGAAAAAGCAAGACAGTTTCAGATAGAGGTACAAGGATATAATTCTATTAAGAAATCAATGTCTAAAAGCAATCAGGAAAAGAAAGAGCAGGAGCTATTAGGAAAGCAGCAAGAGTTGCAGAGAGAACAGCAGGTAAAAATGCAAGAGATCCAAAAAGGTAGCCAGGAAGAAATAGACTCTATAATTAATAAAGTTAAGGACTTCATTAAGGAATATGGTAAGAAAAATGGTTATACCTATATTTATGGTGAGACTGAAGTTAATAACATCTTGTATGGTAAGGAAGAATTAGACATTACTGATAAGATTTTAACAGAATTAAATGGCGAAGCGCCAAAGAAAGAAGAGACTAAGGAGTAAGTTTCTTTATACTAGTATAAAACGTCTAAAAACTAAGTTTTTAGACGTTTTTTTATGCTTAAAATTTTGAGTAAAAAACTTAAATTTTAGGGATGATTTTATCAAATAAAACAAACGATTACAATAAATAGTTCTTTAGATCGTTTTACACTTCGTCGAAAAAAAATGTCGTTTTGGGGCGTTATTTATCCATTAAAAATTCATTAATCATTAAAAATTCAGCAGATATTACGACAATTTTGTGATGTTTTTGGATGTTAATTTGGGGAAATTTTATCGTTTTTATAAGGGTTAATTACTCCTTGTATTACCAGTTAACATTCTGATTAATATATTTTTATGTATATTAGATTGTTTTTTGATTTTTTAGCTAAATGTTAAAGAAAGGTGCAAAGCCAAGCGCGTAAGAATATTATTACAAAAAAAAACAGAATTTTAGTTTGATATAAACTTTTAATTTATAATTTTATGTCTTGGTAAAAAATATATTAACAATATTATTAACAAGCGCCCCAAATCGCTGAAATAATATTGAAATATCCACCTTAAAAACAAAGTGAGATATTATGAAAAAAAGACTTAACCTATCGCTGATCATATGCACTCTGATACTCTTCATCACTAACGATGTGATGGCGCAAAGGGAGATCACAGCCCCGACACTTGAGGTGGTTGGTGAGGCCTGTGGTACTCCTACAAATTCATTTACTTTTACGGCTAATTTATTACCCGGACCTGCTTTTCCGTCAAATAACGAGTTTGTTTTAGAGTTGTCTGATCCTGATGGTAACTTTGATACTGGACAAAATATAATACTTGGCAGAATTATTGACCCAACCCTTAATGATGCTGCAGGTTCTGGGCTTAAAGAATTACGATTTGATAATGTTTTGGTTCCAATAGATGCCAATAGTGACAATTATAGGGTTAGAGTTAATTTAACCGAAGCAGATCCTGATGACTTTATTAGTGGGATTTCTGATGCAATACCTTTTCATTTTTTTAATGATAATTTAGAGATAATTCTTAATGATCGTAATAATGTTACGTTTTGTAGGGTTACTTCTTTTACCAAAGTTTTGGACGTAAGGGTTTTGGACGAAAACCAAAATGATATAGATCCCAATATTTTTACATGGAAATGGTTTACAATAACAGGCATTAATACCGAAAGTATAATTCCAGGAGAGACTGGAGCTAGTTTAACAGTAACACAGCCAGGAAGATTTGTAGCCAGGGTAGACTTGGGTAGATGTCAAAACTTTTTTGATGCTTTTGGCGCGGTATCTAATAGAGTAACAGTAGAATTAAAAGACGTAGACGATGTTGTTATTACAAATGGAGTAGATCCACTTGAAGATTTTTCTTTTTGCCCAGGTGACATTAAAGAATTAACATCTGGACTTACAGATTTCTCTAATGGCTATCAATGGTTCAAAGATGGCGTTGCTTTACCTGGCGAGATAGGCCCATCTATTATTTTACCAGACAATGATTTTGGAGGAGATTATTACTTGGAGGTTACATTTAGTGAAGAATGTACAGTTCGAAGTGACCCTCCTACTACTGTAACTAATGAAGGCTCAAGTATTACAGAACCATTACCCGAACGACTTATACAATTACCAAACCCTTTAACCCTGGAGGTAACCACAGATGCACCAGGAGGAGATGTAACATGGTTTGCTCAATCTTCTATAGTATTTACAGGAGCTTTAGATGGACCAACGACATCTATAGAAACTCCTTTTACGGGTCTTCACAGAGTAGAAATTCAAACAAATGATGTATGTGATTCCTTTTTGGTTTCTGAAACAACAATATTTGCAGCGACCGGGTATTTTATAGAAATAGGTGTTCAAGGAGGAGGAGATATAACCTGTGATCAAAACCCTATCACTCTAGAGCTTATAAATATGTTTGGAAGAGTATCCTCAGGAGATCCGATTCCTTTGACTGAGGCACAGATTGCGTTATTTGATTTTGAATGGTATAAAGATGATGTTGCAACAGGAGTAACCTCTTTATCATTAACAGCAAACCAGTCAGCAATAGCAGAGAGTTATGAGTTGAGGGCAGATTTGAGAGCAGGCGGGTTTACAGGAATTGAATCTAATCCAATTGTTTTAGGCCCTTGTACAACAGCAATTTCAGAATTGGTTCCTAATATAGTTACACCCAATAGTGATGATATAAATGATACTTGGGGCTTACCTGCGTCAATGAATAATCAGCAAGATGTAGAAGTAACGATATATAGTTCTAATGGACAAATTGATTTTTCAGGGGTTAATTATCAAAATGATTGGCCACAGGAAAACTCAAAATCAGAAGGAAGAAATGGCGTTTATTATTACGTAATATCAAAAAATAATTCAGTAATCAAAAAAGGTTCGATCACGGTAAGGAGATAATTTTATGATCAGAAAATTACTATTATTAATAATATGCTTATCACTTAACTTGGTTAAGGGACAGGAAGAAAATACTAATTATGGAGTACTTCCAACAGATATTCCAACGCATAACCTGATAAGATATAATCGATTCTATTTTAACCCTACCTTTTCTTTAGTTCGAGAAAATAGAAAATCAATAAACGTATACAATAAAATTCAATGGGCTGGATTTAATGACAACCCGCAAACGTACCTATTAAATTATACTTCAAATTTTGATGAAAAAATAGGAGTAGCACTCGGTTTACACCAACAGAATGAAGGAATCTATAGGTATTTTGGAGGTATAGCAAACTTTGCTTATAACCTGGAACTTAATGATGATATGAATTTTACTTTTGGTATAAATCTTGGTTTTTCTCAAAGTGGAATAAAATCCAATATTGACTCTGCCACTAGTACGGTTCTCAATAGTGGAGTGCAAGTGGACGACCCTGTTTTACTAAACTTCGAGAATAGTTCTTCTTTTCAATTAACTCCTGGAGTTAATTTTAATTACACCGATTTTGATATTGGTGTTTCTGTGGTAAATCTTGTAGCATATAATTTAAGCGCTAGTGAATTACAAACCGATAATATAGCCTTTAATGGGCATGTTATGTATACAACTACGATAGGAGGAAGACGATCTGACAAAACCATCAGAGGAATGGGGTATGCAAATATGATTTCAGATTCTAATTCAGATTCACAACTTAGATACGGAGGTAGTGCCATTTTAGATTTGCCAAAACTTGGTTGGGCTCAGGCGGGATATAATAGTTTTTATGGTGTTTCTCTTGGAGTTGGAGGAAATGTTACCTCTACAGTATCCATAGGATATAACTATGAAATGGGACTTGGAGACACAAGTAATTTTGGATCGACCCACGAAATAACACTTGCATATAATTTTGCTACAGAACAGAAAACCAGAAGAGGAAGAAGAAAAACATCAACACAACAAAAATCTTACGAGGCTAGAGATTCTGAGATTAGAAGATTGAAGAAAGAAATTTTACAGCAAAATAGGCTTATTAGAGAGTTACAGAATAAAAGCGGTGATTCTGCCACTCAAGCTCAAAGATCTATTAGTCGTTTAGAAAAACAAATCCAAGAAGCCAAAGAAGAAGAGGCTAGACAGGCTAGGAGTCTTGCATTGCAGCGTGAAGAGGAAGTTAAACTCCTTAATAAAAAAGCAGAAGAAGAAAAATTAGCTGCTCAGAAGAAGCTAGAGATGGAAATGAATGAGCAGGAACTTAAAATGGCTGCTCAGAAAAAACTCGAACGAGAAGTAGCACTACAAAAAGAAGAAGAAGCAAGACTAGCATCTCAGAAGAAGCTAGAGATGGAAATGAATGAGGATACTAGTGCAGAAGAAGCAAGAATAGCTGCCGAAGAAGCTGCCAGAGAAGCGGAAGCTGCTAGACAGCAAGAGGAAGAAGAAAAAAGGCTTGCTGAAGAGCAAAGGTTGGCACAAGAAGCAGAAGCAGCACGATTAGCTGAAGAGCAAAGACAAGCTGCAGAAGCAGAAGCAGCACGATTAGCTGAAGAACAGAGGTTAGCAGAAGAAGCTGAAGCGGCACGATTAGCTGAAGAGCAAAGATTAGCACAAGAAGCAGAAGCTGCGCGATTAGCCGAAGAACAGAGGTTAGCACAAGAAGCCGAAGCTGCGCGATTAGCTGAAGAGCAAAGATTAGCACAAGAAGCTGAAGCTGCGCGATTAGCTGAAGAACAGAGGTTAGCGGAAGAAGCTGAAGCGGCACGATTAGCCGAGAATCAACGTAAATCAGACGAGTTAATAAACGCTACTCGTAATTTAATTACTAATGGAACTGCTGAACAGTTAAGAAGTCAAAGAGAATTAGTACGTTCAAGTCAATTTATTTCTGATACAGAGAAACAAAGTTTATTATCTGAAATAGAAACAGATATTGCGGCTAAGGAAGCAGAGGCTGCGCGTTTAGCCGAAGAACAAAGATTAGCACAAGAGGCAGAAGCGGCTCGTATAGCTGAAGAACAAAGATTGGCCGCAGAAGCAGAGGCTGCACGATTAGCTGAGGAAGAAAGACAAAGACAAGAGGCCGAAGCAGCTCGTATAGCTGAAGAGCAAAGATTAGCTGCAGAAGCAGAGGCTGCACGATTAGCTGAGGAAGAAAGACAAAGACAAGAGGCCGAAGCAGCTCGTATAGCTGAAGAGCAAAGACAAGCTGCAGAAGCTGAAGCCGCAAGATTAGCAGCTGCAGCCGCTGATCAAGGAGGTGAAGAAGGACTTGAAGAAATCCAGAAGGAGTTAGATAACAGTAGTCGAATTTCTAGTAAGATATTTGCACGTAGAGATTCACTATTGACCACTAGCCTAAACGTTGATAAACGTGAATTCAGCAAACTTTTAGAATCACTTGTTAATATGAACGATGATGCTACTGATGCTAAAAATGATAACGATCCTACTAGTTCTAAAAGACTTTCGGCTAAAAACAGATTTATCAAATTTGCCGAAGCTTCAAGGCCAGAAGCACAATATGCTACTAAATTTATACCAGGTTATCCAGAAGGATATTACCTAATTGGTAATGTGTTTAAAGGTGGAGAATATGCAAATAAGTTTGCTAATAGTCTAAAAGATTTAGGCTTTAACAATGCTGAAATTATTCTGAACCCAGAAAACCAATTTCAGTATGTTTCAATTGAGAAATATGATAACAAAGAAGAAGCTGCGGAGAAATATCTGAATAATATAGATAACAGATTCTATGGTGATATGTGGATTTTACATATCGCGAAGAGTAGAGTAGCATCGTATAAAAAACTATTACAAGAAACCCGTTTGATAAAAGATACCGTAAAAGACGATACTGTAGTATCAGAAACGCTGTCTTATATTGGAGGGCATAATATTCAAAATGGATACTACTTGATTACAAGTATTTTCAAAAGAGAAAACTATTTTGAACGTGGAATGGAAAGGCTTAGATCAAAAGGACTGGAGCCTCAATATTTCAGGAACCCCAAAGATAATTACATCTATGTTTATCTGAAGCGATTCGATAACCTGGATGATGCTAAGCAGAGCTTGTTCTCTAACGTGAATAACACATATGATGGCGAGTTGTATATACTAAAAATACAATAACCATCACCCCAAAGTAAAATTAGGATGACTAAGTACACAACACTAACTACGCAGCTTATGAAAACAATAGCACCCTTTAAAATTGTGCTGGTAATGTTTTTAATATTTGCCGGTACCATAAGCAATACATATGCTCAGGAATTACAGTCTTTTCAGGCAAGAGAAACCAGAGATAATATAAGAGGAAACCTGGTGATGACAGGTAATGATATTGTGGGAGTAAAACAAAGAGGTAGTACCTCATTTGATCCCAACACTGCATTTACGTTACTTGGCGAGGTAAGTAATGGTGATTATACCACAGCATATATAGATGTAGATAGCGATCCAACTACCTTTAGTTCCAGTGAAGCGGATTTAAGATTAGATGATCCTTCAAGAGAAGCTTGTAGTCAGTTAGTATATGCCGGATTATATTGGTCAGCCAACTACTATATGGCAAGATCTGGTGCGGTTAGAAATTTTTCTGATGATGAAATTAGTTCGGTAGATAGTGACGATGAGACTAATGTTGCATTGACAATTAACAATGGTAGTCTTGCAGATATGTATAGAACAAGAGCAACGGAATTTAGCAGTGACAACTCTGATTTAGAGTTTAGTCCAGTTTCTTCATATCTGGTAGTAGCACAACCGACCAATGGTTGTGGCATTACGAACGGTACTGCTCTTTCTGGAAATATTGCAGTAGTACAAGAAGGAGGAAGTTGTTCTCTAAGAGAAAAAGTTGTTAATGCAGAAGCAGCAGGAGCAGTAGGAGTAGTTATAGTAAGTGATACAGGTCTTTTACCTAGACTTACTGGTAATGGTACTACAATCAATATTCCTTCAGTTTCCATAGGAAATGATGATATTAATGGAGGCAATTTAATTACAGCACTACAAGCGCAAACAAATGTGGTGTTGGGAACAATATCTACCATAGGTGCAGATTGGATTTTTAATTTACCTGCTGATGATCCAAGAAAGGTAGGACCAGCGGATTTTCAAAGTATAAAATTTAAAGTTCCAGGAGGGGCTTATGTCGACATAACACCAGAAAGCACTCGAGGAGTAGTTTTTGATGGATATGCAGGAACTGCTACTAACATTGACCCAAATACAGGTAATCCAAATGTTAATGCTAATGACGAGGTACAGTATGTTTGTTATAAAGATGTAACGAGCTTATTAGACGCCGCTAATCCCTTTGGAACATATACTGTGGCAAACATGAATGCTACACAAGGGTATACTCCGGGAGAAGATGGTGCTTGTGGGGGATGGATGCTAATAGCAATTTATGAAGACCCGGAAGAAAGTGCAAAGTTTATAAGTACTTCCGATGGTTATGTTCAGATTTTTTCAGGGGGTGCTGATGTTGATTTTAATTATACAGGATTTACGACTTTATCGGGGACTCAGCCAATTGATGTAAAATATGCAGCAGCAGGTCTTGAAGGGGATAGAGGTCTAGAATTAGATGCGTTAAGTGTGCAGAATACTTTAAATGCGTTCGTTCCTTTAGGTGAAGGTACTAACGACAACACAGATGTTAACGCAACCAATAACTTTTTTGCCAGTACAATCTCTATTAACCATAATCATATAACAGCGCGTAATCCGGCTTCTACCAATACAATGGGATTTGATGCGGATATATTCGATCTTAATAATGATGGAAATTTATTGATAGGAAATGATCAAAGCTCAGCTACTTTTAGACTGTCAACAGATCAAGATCGATATAGTGTGTTTTTTAACGCTTTTTCGGTTACTATTATTGAACCAGAACTTAGAATTATTAAACGAGTTTTTGACACTGACGGAACTACTGAAATTACAAACCAAAACGTAGAGTTAGGAGATGAGTTATTTTATGATCTGGAGATAGAGAATGTAGGTAATGAAGATTTTGTAAACAATTCGGTAGTTATAACAGATATACTCCCTGCAAATACCAATTTATTAGGTGTGGTAGATGCAACCTTACCTCCAGGAGTAACATACACAGAAACTACACCAGGAACGTTAGTGTTTAATATTCCATCAAGTTTGGTGGAAACAGATAATGATGGTGAGGGTGATGATGATGCTCCTATTTTTATTCGTTTTAGAGCACAATTAGTAAACTCTTGCGAGGCATTAAGAGACGCATGTTCTGATGTGATTACAAACTCTGCTACAGCTGTATATACAGGTGCTAGATCTGGAACAACTTCAAATACATTAAGTAGTAATGAGCTAGGAGTTTGTGGTAATACAGATGGAGAAGCGTCAAATATATTAGTAAATGTACCAGCTTGTTCTCAGGAAGTAACTTTTTGTAACAATAATCTTACTTTGGTTGCTGGACAAGGATATGATAGATATACTTGGACAGGTCCAGGTATTACAACCCCTATAGTTCAGGAATTAGCAACAAACTCCACTCCTTATGTATTTAATGTGCCTAGTCCACAAACAGGAACATATGTAGTAGTAAAAGAAGACACAAATCCTGCTGATGGAACATGTATGACACTTACTGAAGAGTTTGTGGTAGAAGATTTTAGAGATATTGCTAACCCGGTATTGGATTATGTAAACGGTACCACAGTAGTGACTGAAGATTGTAGTGGATTACCAATACCTCAGATTTTATTATGTGGTGATCAAACATTGCTTTTAGAAACTAATTTTGTGAATTTACAGAATATTTCGTGGCAGCGTCTTTCTCCTGGCGGATCTTGTATTTCAGACCCTAACGATCCTTGTTCCTTGTTATCTGGAGATTGTACAGACACGAATTGGGTTCAAGAACCTAATGGTGATACTTCTAGTTTTACAGTATCTGTCGCTGGGGATTATAGAATTTTAGCAGAGTTCGAAGGAGGGTGTTTTATTCCTTTCTATTTTAGTGTATTTAAAAATGATTACCAGCCGGAGTTAGATATGAATCCAATAGAGTGTGGTAATGATGGTAGCGTTACGGTTACCAATGTTCCTACAAATTTTGCATTCAGTTTAACACAAGGCGGACCTTATAATAATACTACGGGTGTTTTTGCAATTCCACCAGGTTCAGGAGGAGATGTTACAGTATATGCTATAGACACCACTTTCCCTGGATGTGAATATACAGCAACTATTAATGTACCTGAAATTATTCCTACTTTTAGTGTTACCGGTGAAAATGCCACTTGTATAAATGACGATAATGGTACTGGTTTTGGTAGTATAAGAATCGCTGTTACAGCAGGTTCTCCTGAATATCAATATACAATTTCCAGCCCTGCATTAGGTGCTGCAAATCCTATTATCGTTCCTAATAGTAGTGCCAATAACGGAAATTATACACAAGATAATCTGCCTCCGGGAATATATTCGGTAGAAGTAATATCAAACAGACCAACACCAGAGTGTATTTTTAATGAATCTATTACACTTGATCCACCACCGGCTTTTGATGCAGAAGTGGTATTACTTGCCCCCGAAACTTGTGAGTCTGGAGCTTTAGTACAAATTAATGTATTAAATGGTTCAGGAAATTATAGATATGCCGATAGCGGAGGAAGTTTTCAGTTGAGTAATATTTTCGAAATTCCTGCTCCCGCTGACCCAACAGCTACATATACATTTTTTGTTAGTGATCAAGATGTTCTTGATGGCTCTACACCAGCTTGTATTATAGAGGTTAGTATTGATAATATTACAGCATATGAGCCTATAGTAATTGATAATATTGCGGTTACTCAACCAGCTTGTCCAGGAGACAGCGGTCAAATTCAGGTAGATGTTTCTCCAACAGTTGCTGGTAGAACATACACCTATCAATTATTAGATTGTTCCGCAGATCCTGATTGTGGAAATGCAGATCAATCAACCTGGGACACAACGGTTTGGACTATAGTGGACCAAGTTGGACCAACAATAAATCAAACGATTACATTTACTGGAGTAGCAGACGGTAATTCTTATGCAGTTAGTGTTTTGCATAATAACACTACACCACCTGGTACTACACCTGCAGAGATTTGTCCTGTAAGACAGAGTATATTTACGATTACTTCTCCTACGGATATTACCGCAGATGTAGGCTTAGAAAGACCTTTAAGCTGTATTGTTGGTAGTGAGGATGCTATAATCCGAATAGAAAATATTGCATCAGGATCCGGAACTTACGAATGGAGTTTTGATAATGTAAACTTTACTAACATCACTGCTGATCCAACAGATATCCTGGTGAGTACCGCCGGATCGTATACCGTTTATATTAGAAATCAAGCCACAGATGATTGTGCAATTCCTTTTAATGTTACAGTTCCAGATCTTATAGATGTTACTGATATTACCTTTACTACTCCAGGAAATTCAAATTGCTCGGCCCAAACATTTAATGTGACTGCGACTGCATTACCAGCTGGTCCAACATATACGTACAGTGTAACTCCGGCACCAGTGTCTGGTAACTCGAACACCGGTGTATTTCGCTTAACTCGAGGAATTGTTTATACTTTTACTGCAACGAATACTGATAACCAGTGTAGTTATAGTGAAGATTTTACTGAAAACACAATACCACAGATTCAGATTACAAGTGCAACAGAAACAAGCCCTATAGTTTGTGTTGGAGATAATAATGGAGCATTTTCTTTCAGTGTTGCTAATAGTACAACATTTGATTATACAGTTAGAGGTCCAGCACCTGGCAATGGTGTGGTTACAAGTGGAACATCAAGTACCACACCTGTTGTAATTCAAAGTCCAGCTGTGCCTTTAGTTGCAGGAACTTATACGATAGAGGTTACAGACACAAGTTTAACTCCATCTTCGGCCAATTGTACAGATTCTGCTACGGTAACAATAACAGAGCCAGCTGATCCATTATCATTCACTACAACATCAGAAAGTTCTGATTGTGGAGCTGATACAGGAACTATAACGGTAACGGCTATAGGAGGAAGAGGGAATTATCAATACAGAATAGTGAGTAGTGGAGGAACGGTAATCGTTGATTATCCAAACACTAATAATGTATTTACAGGATTAGCAGTAGACACTTATACTATTTTTGTAAGAGATGGAAGTGATCCTACAACTGCTTGTGAGGTTAATAATACAGAAGTTGTTGATCAGTTTGCTTCACCTACTATTGCTTTGGCAACGGGTGGAGACCCATGTTTTGATGGAATAGATCAGGCAAGCCAATGGATTACAATTACACCAGGGATAAACCCTCCATTAGGACCATTTGAGTATATTTTAGATAGAGGTACAGGACCAGAAACTCCGGTTGCGGTGACTTTCTTGCCGGCTCCAAATGATGATACTTTCGAAATTGACAATTTAGCACCAGGAACATACACAGTATTTGTAAGAAATACAAACACACAATGTATTACAGGTACTGAAACCTTTACTATCAATCCTGAACTTACTATAACTGCAGCACTGGATAAAGATATTGACTGTAACGGTGATGCTATTATTTCTTATACCGCTGCTGGTGGAAGTTTAAATTATGTAAGATTTGATCTTTATACACCAGGAACACCGAACACGTTAGTACAGTCGAATATTGGTACTTCTCCTTATTCTGATCCAGTATTAACACCTGGAGATTATATTATTTTGGTAGAAGATGATCAAGGATGTACTGCATTTTCTAATCCAGTAACAGTAACGACATATGATGCATTAGATGCAAATCACACCTTTACAAATCCTGCTTGTCCTAACGAAACAGGAACAATAACAGTTAACGTTACAGCAGGACAAGGACCATTTACTTATGTATTGGATGGAACAACTACAATTGGTTCTACAGGAGACACCACAGTAACATTTACTAATGTAGCAGTAGGAACTCATACAGTGGTTATAACTGATGGTTCTGGTGCAGCACCACCTTGTATATTTACAATTAGTGATATTATTTTAACCAATCCCGATCCAATAGTAGCGACTATTGACGAAGACTTTAGAATATTAAATTGTACAGCAACTCCGGATGCTCAGGCGCAAGTAACAGCTATTACTGGCGGATCAGGCACTTATGAATGGAGTTTGGATGGAACTACCTTTACTTCGGTAACGACACTGCCGTTTACAATTGATTTTGCAACAGATGGTTCGTATACTTTATCTATAAGAAATCAAGCAACAGATGATTGTGTACAGACTTTCCCAATAACAATCGACCCTTTATTAGAAGTGGATTCCGTAACAGTTACTCCAGGTGATCAGGATTGTTCAGCACAAACGACTGAAGTTACACTTTCTGCGTCTCCTGCTGTAACGGCACCAGTGATTTATGAGTTTGATGTAACTCCGGATCCTGCAACCAATACAGGGTCAACAGGATTTGATATAGCGGTAAATTACACCTTTACTAATGGAGTAACATATAGGGTGACTGCAAGAAGAAGTGATACTCAGTGTACTAATTTTGTGGACTTTAATCAGCCTGTTTTAGATGAAATAGCAATCACAAGCGCTACACAATCACAAGCAGTAACCTGTAACGGTGCCAACGATGGTGAATTAAGTTTTACGGTAGATACGACTACATTCCCGAATTTTACTTTTGAAGTTGAGGGACCATCTCCAGCGACAACAGTGGTTGCGACAGGAACATTTCCTGCAGATCCATTAACGGTAACAGGACTTGCTCCTGGTACTTACACTATTACAGTCACAGATGCTAATGGAACTATAGCCAACAATTGTTCTGCTACAGAAACGGTTATTATAACAGAACCTATAGTTCTTAGTGCAAGTGCCCTGGTGGATCCGGCACTGACTTGTGTACAAAATGCTACTATTACTGTTACCGCAACAGGTGGAAATGGTGGATACCAATATGAACTTGTTAATAGTGGAGGAACCACTGTTGCAGGACCACAGACTAGTAATGTGTTTTCTGTGGGAACCGCAGATACTTACACAATTAATATTACTGATTCTGAAAGTTGTACAGCTAGCACCACTGCTATAGTAACTGATCCAACACCTGTTACTGCTACAGTAGAAGGGACATCTGATCGCTGTTTTGACCCAACGAATCAGGCAAGCTTAGATATAACTGTAAATACGGGCACTGCTCCTTACACTTATACGGTTAATGGAGGTTCAAGTATTGCAATAGTAGGTTCAACATTTACAGCAGGTGGATTGACACCTGGAGCGTATACAATTGTAATTACTGATGCCAATGGCTGTGATTTTACAATAAACGAAACGATTCAGCCACAACTTACCATAGCGGCAAGTTTATTAAAAGATTTAGATTGTACCGCTTCACCGGATGCACAAATTCAGGTTGTTACTACAGGTGGAAATGGAGGAGAAGTTGTTACTGTTGATTTAGATGGCTCTACTGGTGTTCCTAACTTTGTGACGATTCCTGCTTCTTGGGGAGCTGGTCCTATATATAATGTTGACACTGCAGGAACATACCAATTCAGAGTTAGAGATACAGAAGGTTGTGAGGCTATTTCAGCTGATATTACGGTAACACCTGCTCCAGATCCGGTTGCTAGTGCAACAGCTGATGATGTCACATGTTTTGGGCAATCGGATGGATCAGTAGAGATAACTGTTGATACAACTATTGGAACGGGTCCTTACGAGATCGATTTTAATGGATTAGGGTTCAGTAATCAAACTACCTACGGAAACTTGATAGCAGGAACATATAATTATACTGTAAGAGATGCTAAAGGATGTACTGATACTTTTAGTATTATTGTTTCACAACCAGCAAATGTTGTTATTGGAGCAGAGACTATCACAAATATAGGTTGTGATGCTACAGGAAACACTCTTGGACAAATTGAATTTACAGGAATAACTGGAGGAACTCCTCCATACATTTATACATTATTAAATCCAGATAATACATTAGCATCTACAACTACAGCTCCTAATCCTACATTAGCAACAGCGAATGATTTTATAACCTTTTCAGGTTTGGCTTTTGGAGATTATATAGTTCGTGTTCAGGATAATAGCGGATGTATTTATGATTTTCCTCGTTCTATTGCCAATATTGCCAGTTTTACGATTAATGCGACAGCAACCGGAAATTGTATTGATGGAGTAACTGCTACTATTAATGTTTCTGGAGGTGTAGGTCCGTTTGAAATTAGAGAATTTACTCCAGGTGGTACTGAACCGTACCTTCCGTTAAACCCTGGACCAACAACACATGTGATTACAGGTCTTCCATTTGATAGTCCTTTAGTTTTTGAAATAAGAGATAGAGGAAATAATGATTGTTCTGATATAGCAACATTACCTCCACCAACGAACCCATCAACTATTAATATCGCATTAGTAGAAAACAATGTAACCTGTAATGGTGCTGCGGATGGATCTATTGATTATACAATTACAGGATATCAAGGTACAGAGTTGACTTATGAGGTTTATAGAACTAATGACTTAACTACTGATCTTAGTGGTGGATTGACATTTACCAATGCAAACCCTCAGACAGTTGTATTGGCTGGAACTGCAACGGGTAATATTAGTACTTTTGGACCTGGAGACTATTTATTTAGAGTAATTGAAACCTCAGGAGTTTTAGCAGACCCTTGTAATGCATCTATACCATTTACTATTGAAGAATCTGCTACACCATTATCTTATGATGGAACTAATATTATAGATGGAAATTGTAATGCGCTTTCTCAGGGCGTAGTTTCAGTTTCTGGAGGAACTGCACCGTATGAATTTGTTGTAGTAGAAGATACATTTCCAAATTCGGGAGCTTATTCCAATAGTAACGTAGTTATCCTTGATCAAAATGTTAATCTAAATTGGGATCTTTATATCAGAGATGCTAATGGATGTGTTATTGGTCCGTTTGATTTAACTGCATCCGTAACTCCTGACCCAACTATCGATAATATTTCTGCGGTAGTTGATCCTTGTGTGTTTGATGGTAGTTTTGAGTTTACTGTTACTGCAACAGGACAAAGTCAATTAGAATTTGGTATCGACGATGGCGATACCGGTACGGCAGATGCTCCGATATTTGTAAATGGAACACCAACCGGAAACCCTAATGAATATGAATATACATATACAGTATCCGGACCAAGTGTTGATCAATACACAATTACAGTAAGAGATCAAAACGGATGTCCTGTGACTGATGCAGTTATTATTCATCCTGAGTTAATAGTGGATGCTGATTTCTCTACAGATCCAACGTGTTTTAATAGTAATAGTGGTACCGTTACAGCAACGGTTACTGGAGGATCTAATAACTCAGCCAACTGGACTGTAGTTCTATTAGACGGAACAGGAACACCTACTGGAATAGCACCTACATTTACTGCACCAAATATTTATGTATTCGCTAATGTGCCAACGGGAGATTATGAAGTTACAGTAACAGATACCAACCCGGTATCTACTTGTACTGCTTCAGACACCTTCTCAAGAGCTGCTCTGGTAGATCCGATTATCTCAACTTCTGTAGAAGAAATATCTTGTATTGGAGCGAGTGATGGAGAGATCTTGGTAAGTATTACAGCAGCTACTAATGGTTTTGATCCTTATACGTATGAATTATATGAAAACAATGGGGGCACTCAGGGAGTATTGATTGCTACCCAAGTAGATAACCCGTTATTTACTGGATTGTCATTTGATGCGCAGCCAGCACCATACCCAACGGCTGGTGAATACCTAGTGATTGTAAGATCAAGGTTAGGTTGTGAAGATCAGGAAGCAGTTACTTTAGTAAACCCAACAGTTCCAATAGTAGATATTTCGAATACAGACTACGGATGTACTGGTGACACTGTTAACTTGCCGGTAATTACTTTAGATAATTTTAGAGATGGAGCAGGAACACCATATAGAATTGAATATACAGATCCTTCTGGAAATACTGTTGGGCCGATAGATCCTGCCACTCTGGATACAGACGGTACTACAGTAGGTGTTCAAATTATTGCGAATGAAGCTGGTAATTATACGTTTACTGTTTATGATGCTAATAACTGTCCAAATACTTTGGCACCATATAATATCCCTGCGTTCCCAATAATGACAGATGCGGTTATCAATGTGGGAGCACCAATTACATGTACGACTAATATACAGGAAGTAACTGTTACCGTAACAGGTGGATTAGGAGATTTCAATTTTGAAGAAGTAAGCGGAGCTGTACCAGCAGATAATAATGTACCTTCTGGAGGAGCTACTACAACTAGTGCTACTTTCTCACTTCCTGGTGTGGTAGGAACTAGTTATCAATTTAGAGTAACAGATAATGGTACTGGATGTTCCATTTTAACTCCTACTTACACTATAGCGCCATATGATACTATAGAAGCATCTATAGCGGTTGTACCACCAGCTATTCAGTGTTTTGATGATGACACAGGGTCTATAACTCTTGATGTTACTGGTATTACAGGAGCATATGAGTATACAGTAACAAATACCACGACGGGTACCGTGACAGGACCTATTCCAGAAAACACTTCTTCTGGAACAATAACTATCTCTGGTTTGGAAAGTGGTAATATTCAGGTAAATGTTGTGGATCTGGCTACAAATTGTGATGATGATTCTAATACAGTATTTATAGCGGAGCCAGAAGAATTAACTCTAGCTCCAGTATCCAATGATAATGGATTCTGTACATCAGATGGTAGGGTTATAGTTGAAGCTAATGGAGGTACTCCACCATATACGTTTACTGCTGATGATGGAACAAATCCGGTATTTACAAATAATACAGGTGATTTCTCATTACCTGGTTCGATAGCCGGTATTACCTATACGATTACAGTAACTGACGCTAATAGTTGTACATCAAATCCGGCATCACTAACAGAAACTGTATTTGTAACGGAAAATCCTGTGCTAGCGCCATTAACAGTAGATGATGTATGTACACACGATGGTAGTTATGTAATTACAGCTACGGGAACGAGTAATATAGCATCACCACCCGGTACAGGAGCTTTACGTTTCCAATTGGATAGTGGTACTATAGAAGATGCTAATTTAACATTGACTTCTACTGAAATTACAGTATCAACTCCAGGAACATACACTGTGACTGCATATGACGAAAACAATTGTCCTTCTAACTCTCAGTCGGTTACTATTTTCCCACAGTTAACAGCTAGTGCTGATTTTACTGCAGATCCTACGTGTAGAGATTTTGATGGTACTATAACAGTAACAGTTAATGGAGGTACAGATTTTAATACAAACCCAACTAATTTTACTTTTGAATTAGATGGAACAGATAGTACTGGTTCCCCATTCAATGTGATCCAGACAGGTGTAGGCAGTAATATATTTAATAATATATCACCGGGTAATTACACAATTACAATAACAGATATAAATGATCCAACGATTACAACTCCTTGTTCTATCACTATTGGAGTAACACCACCGGATGTTCCACTAGATCCAATCGTTTCTGCAACTGGAACCGTAGTATCTTGTGTTGGCGCTAGTGATGGAACGGTTACTGCAACACTAGATCCTACAACCGATGATGATGCACCATATACATATCAGTTATTTGTAAATACAGCAGTTCCTCCAGCAGTAACTTTTGGAGCTCAAGTAGGTGTAGATCAGATAGATAACCCTGTGTTTATAGGAGTTCCAACAGGTGATTACGTGGTGGTTGTGACATCAGATAGATTATGTTCTGGTCAGGCAACTGTTAATGTGCCGAATGCAACACAAGTAACTGTTGTTCCTTCGCAAAGTGCATATAGTTGTGACACTTCTGATAATAGCTCGATATTCCCTGTTATTACTCTTACAATAGAAAATGGAACACCTCCATATAGCGTTTCTTATGTTACACCTTCTGGAAATACGGTAACTGATATAGATGTTGCAGATGCCAATGGTAATCCAGCTGATGGTGTTCAATATGAAATTTTAGCTGATGAAGAAGGTGATTATGTGATTACAGTTACTGATAGCAAGGGTTGTGCTTTAGATCCAACACCTACCATTACAGAAACTGTAAACCCATTCCCGATAATGACAAACCCTGCAGTTGCGGTGGTAACGGATATTACTTGTGCTGTAGATGAAGAAGTACAGGTATCGGTCCAGGGAGGTTCAGGAGATTTCTTATTTGAGATGGTTGATAACTCAGGAAATGTTATTAATCCTCCAGCACCTGTTAATACACCTGCAGGAACGAATACTGCAAACTTTACGCTACCAAGACCATTGGGTATTTATACGTTCAGAATCACAGATGAGATTACAATGTGTACGATCGAAGTTACTCACGAGATCGATGAATTTGACTTTATTGAGGTAGCAGCTGTACAACAAACTCCTGAAACTTGTTTAGGAGATGCTGATGGAGAAATTAGTATAACCATTACTGGATATACCGGAACATTCGATTTCCAGGTATATGAAGAAGATGGTGTTACTGCGGTTCCAGGAGCTCTGGGTAATGGTAACGCTACCACTGACCCATTTGTATTTACATTACCGATAACCTTAGCTCAGGGAACTTATATTGTTGGTGTGACCGAAACAGCTGATCCTTTGTGTACAGAATTGTCTAATGTGGTTAACATTATAGGTCCTGCAGCTCCAATTGATGTACAGATATCACCTATTAATACTCAGGAATCTTGTGTTCCTGGATCAGATGGTTCATTCCAGGCATTTACTACTGGTGAACAAGGTGTAGTAACGTATACTATAGCTCCAGCTGCACAACCAGCCAATACAACGGGTCTTTTTGAGAATTTACCTAATGGAACATATACTGTTACAGCTGTTGATGCTAATGGCTGTACGGATGATGCTACGATAACTATTAATGCTCCTAACCCTATCCTTGTTGATCCTATTCCGGATAGCAGTGTTACTTGTTTTGGAGATACTAATGGTTCTATTTCAATCACTGCTAATGGAGGTCAAGGACCGGGTACTTATTTATACACATTAACATTCCCTGATGGAACTACAACAAGTGGCCCTCAGGATATTGGTGAATTTAACAACCTTGGCCCAGGTACATATACGGTTACGGTTTCTGATAACTTAAATTGTAGTGCAACTACTACCGCAACAATAGATGAACCTAATGAAGTTACGGTGAGTATTGATACTGTTACTGAAGTTGAATGTGGATTAGACACCATAAATGTTACCATTAGTGGTACTAGTGATGGTACAATAACACAGTACTATTATGTGGATCAAAACGGAAACGAAGTGCCAAACGGAGGAAGCGGTACATTTATAGGTCTTACTGCGGGAGAATACTTGTTCTTTGTTGAAGATAACAATGGATGTAGATCTCAGTTAGCTGGTCCAGTACCTGTAATACCAATTAATCCGATAGTTATTGTACTTGATGAGCGTTTTGCAAACATTAACTGTTTTAATGAGGAAACAGGAATCATTGATGCTACGGTAAGCGGTGGTATTGGAGACTATGTATTCGACTTAGTTAATAATACAACGGGTCAAACGTGGCCTCCACAATCAACAAGTGAGTTTAGAGACTTGCCACCAGGAAACTATACATATACAGTAAGAACGGATCGTAACTGTATCGATCAGGAGGACTTTGATATTATTAATCCACCTGAATTCTTGAATATTCCTCCGGATGCAACAGATGTACTTTGTTTTGGTGAGGATAATGGACAGATCATTGTATTTGCACAAGGAGGTACACCACCGTATTCTTTTGCAATCAGCACGGATCCTGATCAATTCTTCAACGATGATTCTGATGATGATCCTAATCAGCATACGTTTACGATGTTAGCTCCAGGAAATTATCAGGTATTTGCCCAGGACTCTGAAGGTTGTCCTCAAGTATATGATGTAACTATTGGAGAACCAACTCAATTGACGGCTAATGTTGACGGAGCAATTACACCAGAGACGTGTTTTGGAGATAGTGATGGAGCAGTTACGATTGCGATAACAGGAGGTATAGCACCATATTTTACTAGCATTACTAATGTTGATGGTGATTTTGTTCAGGATCAATTAACATATACTGGTCTTCCGGGAGGTATAACAACAATTTATGTTAGAGATACTAATGATTGTACATTTGAACTTCCGGTATTTATTCCAGAAGGAGTAATGCTTAATGCAGACCTTAATCCTAGGTTAGAATGTCCTGAGTGGGATTACACGGATCCTGAGAATCCTGTAATGACGCAAGGTCCTCGATATTTTGTAGACTTTGTTTTAGGGCCTAATTCAGTTACGACGGATATAGAATATATGCTTACTGGAATTAATGGAACACCAGATCCTGCAATTTCATTAAACAACAATGGTATATTCGAAGTTACACCAGGAGAATATGAAGGAACAATGGAACATAGCGGAGGTTGTATTGAACTAGTGGGTACAATTATTATTGAAGAATATATGCCATTGACGGTACCAGTTGCTACAATGACAAATAACCCTCAGGATCCTAATGAGTATATGATAGAAGTAAGTGGAGGTATTCCTCCATATACGTACTATGTTACTTTTGAGGATGAAGGAGTCGAAAGAGAATTGACCTCTAATATATTTACCATTCGCCAAACTGGAAACTACATCATACGAGTAGTAGATAGCAGCGCTAGTAATTGTGAAATTATAGGCACTCAGTTATTGACATATATCAATATCCGTATTCCTAATTACTTTACTCCGGATAGAGATGATCCGACGACTGAAGAAGATGATAGATATTGGTATCCAAGACAGATTTCGCCTAATGATAGTGATCCATTCTTCTTTGAGAATATAGAAGTAAAAGTATTTGATCGCTATGGCCGATTGTTAAAAGAATTCCAGGGAGATCAAAAAGGATGGAGTGGTATTTACCAAGGAAGTATGCTTCCGTCGGGTGATTACTGGTATACGGTTATCCTTAATGATATTGACAATAGAGAGTTTACAGGACACTTTACGTTATATAGAATGTAAATTATATGAAAAGAGATGGATAAGCGTTTATAAATAGACAACTAAATTTTAACCTACTAAAAAGATCGCTGATCTATAAATTAATGATATATGAAACTGAAGGATATAGATAAAAGATAAAAAACAATGTTATTGATTATCCAAGGTTCCATGTGCCCCCTAAAAGAATAATATAAACACATGAAAAAGTATATTATAATAGTTAGTTTATTTGCGAGTTGTGTTGCTATGGCTCAGGAGTTTTTTAACCCTGTCCAGAACCAGTACATTGCAGATAACCCTTATTTAGTATCTCCGGCATATGCCGGGATAGGAGATTGTTGGCAGATAAGGGGATCAGGATTTGAGCAGTGGGTTAACATTGCGGATTCACCAGGTACTCAATCCTTATCTATAGATGGAAGAATTTCTGACAGATCAGGTGTAGGTGCAATATTGTTCAATGATGAGAATGGATTTACTTCTCAGAAGGGAGTACAATTATCGTTTGCACACCACTTAACCTTAAATGAGTACAATAATCAATATTTATCTTTTGGTATTAGTTATAGGTTTACTTCATTTGGTATAGATGCTGTGGAGTTTAATAACGGAAACCCTGACAATCCTATAAACCCGGGATTACCTAATGTAAGAGTTAACAACTCTAACTTTGACATAGCCATGTTATATCGATTAGGAAGGTTTTTTATTAGTGCCAATGCGGTTAATTTATTGCAAAAACAGGTAGATGGTTTTAACCCTGTTTCGGAGCCTTCAACGATTCAAAACTATTATGTGTATACAGGGTATACTTTCTATCATAGATTTAGTGATATTGAGATAGAACCTACAATGTTATACCAAAACTTTGCTGGCGACGGGAGATCTACTGCAGATTTAAACCTTAAGGTACGTAAATTACATCGTCAGGACTACTACTGGGCTGGTGTTAGCCTTCGTTCTCTAGTAGATCAAGATTTTAAACCTCTTTCAGTATCGCCAATGATAGGTATCAAGAAAGCGAATTTTTATGTAGCGTATGGGTATCAAATCAATGTCAATGAGGTTTTTGAACCCAGTACCGCAGCCGGATCACATATGATCACTCTAGGATTTGACTTTGGATGTAGACAGAGTAAGTGTGGATGTACATATTAATTTTTTTAAAATATTTAATAAAAGAGTGCCTTAATTTTTAGGCACTCTTTTTATTGTAATCTTAAGTTAGGCAGTAACTACATACAACCCAAAGATAGCGACCACAAAGTAACAGGTAATTGTTAAAGCACCTTGATAATCCTTAGCCACTCGTTGACCAAACAATAACATCAATAGGGCAACACATGCTAAAAACATCGCCCAAATAGCAAAAACAGTATCATTATCCGCAATAAGATGATAGATTGCCATTACGCAGAGCACTGCTGTAATGATTTCTATGACTAAAATGGTAGAGAGCAGCAATGGCACCATGTTGCCTAAAAAAGTCTTAGAAAAGTGTTCTTTTAGCCATCCCAGGTTTCCTTTCCAATCTACAATCTTATCAATTCCGGATTGTAAAAAAGTAATCAATAGAAATAGTAAAATGGTTATCGAGACAATATGAGTCATAAAATTATCCATAGAGTAATAGGGTTAAAAGTTGTTTTTCAAATATAATTGACAAAAATGCAATTTATAGACATTCAGAACTAACTTCTAACAACCACCCACTAACTACTTTTCTTATGAAGTAATCGCGTGAGTTTGATAGAGAGATCAGTAAGCACAATTTTGGCATTACCATTACGCTCGATGTGATAAATGGCATTCTGTAGTTCGGCACTAATATCCATAATATTGGCACCGTGGATAAAAGGAGCAAATTTTTCGAGTTTAAAACCAGAAGTATTTGGCTCTAGAAATACCAGATCTTGGGCACCATAATTTAATAACATTGCTTGTCTGAAAAAATCAAGACAATAGTTCAGAAATCTTTTCTGAGTTTCCCTTCCGGAGCCTGCAATAGACTCACTCCATACAATCAGATCATTTATAGCAGATTTATTTCCTTTGGCCCTAAATGCAGTTCGCACCCATTGTATAAACCAATCTTCAAATTGATCATCTCCTCCATCGTGGTGTAATAGATGTAAAGCTTTACTATAATCGCCATTTGCCTGATGAGCGACTTTCTGTGCCTCATTATCAGTAATGTTTTCTGTTTTCAGGAGAGCCTCTTTAATAACCTGTTCTCCTAGTGGTGGAAAATGTAAGACCTGGCATCTGGAACGAATGGTTTGTATCAATTGCTCTTCATCTTCAGCAATTAGTAAAAAAATAGTTTTCTCAGGCGGTTCTTCAATAAGTTTCAGCAATTTGTTAGAAGCTGCAATATTCATTTTATCCGCCATCCAGATCAACATGACTTTGTACCCACCTTCATAACTTTTCAGCGAAAGCTTTTTTACAATATCCAGTGCCTCATCTACTCCAATCTGCCCTTGTTTTTTTTCGATGCCCAAGGATAGGTACCAGTCAAAAATACTTCCGTAAGGATTTTCTTTGATAAAAGTTCTCCACTCTTCTGCAAAATGATCAGAGGTTGGGTGTTTTTTCACCTTGTCATTAGTAGCAACAGGATAAGCAAAATGAAGGTCAGGATGTGCCAGATGGTCAAATTTTATATTACAAGCCTGGTTGCCACCAGTGTTTTCACTTTCTACATTTTGACATAAAATATATTGAGCATAGGCTATTGCCATAGGCAATGTTCCACTTCCATTAGGGCCTACAAAAAGTTGTGCATGAGGAATACGACCACGTTCTGCACTGGTGGTTAGGTAACTTTTAATATGTTTAAGCCCTAATATTTCTGAGAAAAGCATAAGCAAATATAGTTGATTAATATTCAAAATCAGATATGATTTTTACAGTGAAAAGCTGCTTTTTCTTAAATATTGACAAAAGTGATAGTGAGCTATTCTTTTCGCCTAATTTTTAAGTACTTTGCGTTGCTTAAAGCAAAAAATCAACTGTATAACAACTATAAAAACATCTATACCCGTGAAGACGATTAACGATTTTAATTTTGAAAATAAAAAAGCATTAATAAGAGTAGATTTTAATGTTCCGTTAAATGAGAACTTTGAAGTTACAGACGACACTAGAATACAAGCTGCCAAGCCTACTATTATTAAAGTACTGGAAGATGGAGGAAGTGCCGTATTGATGTCTCATTTAGGAAGACCAAAAGGTGTACAGGATGAATTTTCGTTAAGACACATCGTAGATAAAGCTTCAGAAGTTCTGGGTGTACAGGTAAAATATGTTGCTAATTGTGTAGGACAAGAGGCAGAAGATGCTGTTGCGGCTCTTAACCCAGGAGAAGTTTTGTTGTTAGAGAATTTAAGATTTCATCCTAATGAAACTGCAGGAGATAAAGATTTTGCAGAACAATTGTCTAAGCTTGGTGATATTTATGTAAATGACGCTTTTGGGACAGCACATAGAGCACATGCTTCTACGACAATTATAGCACAATTTTTTCCTGAGCATAAATGCTTCGGAAGTTTGTTGGCCAAAGAAATCGAAAGTATCGATAAAGTGTTAAGCAGTGGCGAAAAACCGATAACAGCTGTTTTAGGAGGATCAAAAGTATCTTCTAAAATTACAATTATCGAAAACATTTTGGATAAAGTAGATCACCTAATCATTGGTGGTGGAATGACATATACATTTATTAAAGCACAAGGTGGTCAGATAGGAGATTCTATTTGCGAAGATGATAAGCAAGAATTGGCTTTAGAAATTCTGAAGAAAGCTGCCGAAAAAGGTGTAGAAATACATCTTCCGGTTGATGTGTTAGGAGCAGATGCCTTTGATAACAATGCCAATACAGAGGTGATGGATGTTACTATGATTCCTAATGGTTGGCAAGGATTAGATGCCGGTCCTGAAACATTGAAAAACTTTCATGAAGTAATTCTGAAGTCAAAAACTATCCTTTGGAATGGTCCTCTAGGGGTTTTCGAAATGGAAAGTTTTGCAGGAGGAACGATCGCTTTAGGACATTCTATTGCTGAAGCTACTGAAAAAGGAGCCTTCTCACTAGTTGGTGGCGGAGATTCTGTTGCAGCTGTGAAACAGTTTGGTTTTGGAGAAAAAGTAAGTTATGTATCTACTGGAGGAGGAGCGATGCTAGAAAGTCTGGAAGGAAAAACATTACCAGGAATTGCGGCAATTGAAGCTTAGATTAATAAGAGTAAAACCAATTTTTATTGTAATAGCATGTTTTTGTAGCATAACTGCAAATGCTTATGACCCTTCTGTTGAAATTTTAGGAACAGAAGTATATAGAACCGGTATTGGTTTGGGTTCTGTAATTGCTGCTATTACAAGCTGGGAGCGCAACAAATCTATTCTTTGGGCGATACTAGCAGGAATTCTTAGTTGGATTTATGTAATTTATTTTGCGTTGACTAGAAAAGGTGATGAGGTAAAGAGTTAATTAGCAGAGAAATAGAAGGAAAACACGTGTTAAATAGCAAAAACACTAAAAATCAGTCCATTGGGCTGATTTTTTTAGGTTTTTAACGCCTTGATTCTTTGGATTTTAGAAAAAATATACGATTTTCGCAAAAGTGATGTTTATAATATGTTATTAATATTGCTGTATTGCTCCAGAAATAACCCCTAGTTGAATTAAATTGATTTGTTAAGATGAACAAGCATTCCTTGCTATTTCTTAGTTTTTTATTTGCTATTACTTTTCTACAAGCACAGGATACAATCCCTGCTAAGGTTCGATCAGAAAAGAAGATTTCCAAAAATATTGTATTGCAAACAAATGCAGGAATAACTGAAGAAACGATTCAGGTAGTAGATACCACTAAGGTTATTAATACCATTGGCAATGAATTTCAAACAGCAACAGTAACTACTACTAGCGTAAAAGATAGCACGGTATACAAAGCCAAAGATCATCCAAAGATGTCAGCATTGGATTCTATCTGGAGACAAGAATTATATAGTTTAACATTATTTGACACTATATATAAATCAGTAACAGAGCTAGAATATGAACCTGTAGAGTTTGTTGACCTTCCTACAGATACGCTCAAAGCTAGATTAGCAGAGCTAAATACCAGAACTCCATTTAATGTAGAATACAATCCATCGCTGGAAAGTGTTATCAAAAACTATTTAAAAAATCGTCACGAGCATCTGGAAAGATTAATAGGGCTGAGTCACTTTTATTTTCCATTATTTGAGCAAGAGCTTGACAATCAAAACATTCCTTTAGAGATTAAATATCTCGCCATAGTAGAATCAGCATTAAAACCTCGTGCAAAATCCAGAGTAGGAGCTACCGGATTATGGCAATTTATGTATGGAACCGGAAAAATGTATGGACTAGAAGTAAGTTCTTATGTAGATGAACGAATGGATCCAATAATGGCAACAAAGGCGGCCTGTAAATATTTAGCAAAGCTATATGGAATGTTTGGAGACTGGGATTTAGCCTTGGCATCCTATAATTCAGGTCCAGGTAATGTAACCAAAGCGATTCGTCGTAGTGGAGGATATACCAATTACTGGAATATAAGACGAAATCTGCCTAGGGAAACTGCTGGGTATCTTCCTGCATTTTTGGCGACAATGTATATTTTTGAGTATGCTGATAAGCATAACCTTAAACCCGCTAAACCACAATTTGCTTATTTCGAAACAGATACTATAAAAGTGAAGCAAATGATCACTCTGGATCAGGTTTCAGAATATATAAATGTAGATGTCGAAGAATTACAATTTCTTAATCCATCATATAAGTTAGACATTATTCCGCATATTAAGGATGAAGATTATGTGTTGCGTTTACCTCTTGATAAAGTTGGAACCTTTGTAGCTAATGAAGATCAGTTGTATGCAATTGCTAAGGCAGAATTAGATAAACGAGAAAAACCACTTCCTAAATATTTTGAAGCCAATGATCGTATTCGTTATCGAGTGCGAAGCGGTGATTTTTTAGGTAAAATCGCCAGAAGATATGGTGTAAGAGTAAGCCAGATTAAAAAATGGAATGGATTACGAAGCAATAACCTTAGAATTGGTCAGCGTTTAACGATATATCCACGAAAACCATTTGTGGGCAAACCGAAAAAAACTAAAGTAGCTTCGTCAAAACCAATTCCTGCAAATGCTAAAACGTATACTGTAAAATCAGGAGATACTTTATGGAGCATTTCACAAAAACTAAAAGGCATCACAGTAGAAAATCTTAAAACCTGGAATGACATTAGTGGTAGCGGAATTAAACCTGGGATGAAGTTAAGGATTTCTAAATCTTAATTACAGGTTTAATTATTCTCATAAACTATACTATTTTCCTTCAGGTGACTGTCTATGGTATGATTTGTGCTATGTTATCTTCAATATTTGATTATTGATTTACTTGTTGAAATAAGGTTTTTATAATCTTTTAATTATGTTTGTAATATGAAGAAAATAGCATTTGCCATCGTTTGTGCACTATGTATAGTTAGTTGTACTCAAAACAATAAAGAAACCGCTAAAAAAAAACATGAAGGAGCACTAGCGTCTTCTGTTGGTAAAATCAATGATCTTTCAGTAATTATTGATAATGACCTGTGGGAAGGTAGAGTTGGCGATAGCATCCGAAAGTATTTTGGAGCAGAAGTGCCTGGTTTACCACAGCAGGAACCATTATTTTCGATGAGACAAATGCCTCCGGAGATCTTTTCGGGTTTTGCACAAAAAGGTAGAATATTTCTTAGAATAGAAAAAGGGGATTTAGCTAGTGCTGAAATTTTGAACAACAAATATGCTAGTCCACAATTAGGAGCGTTGATTACTGGAACTACTGATGATGATATCATTGAATTAATACGAGATAATTCTGAATCGATCATTTCAAAATACAAATTCGTTGAAACTCGCGAAAAGCAGAAAAGAATTCGTAAATCTTTAGAAAGGATGCCTCAACTGAAGGAAAAAATGGGAATCACACTTAGTATTCCTACAGCATATCGTATTGCTACAGAAGAGGATAAATTCTTTTGGATCCGTAAGGATATTCCAAAAGGCACATCAGATTTATTAATTTATGAGTTGCCTTTAGGTTCTGTTCCAAAGGATTCCACAACAATTTCTAAAATTATAAAAATTCGAGATTCTATAGGAGCAAATAAGATTCCAACGTCATCAGGAAAATTCATCACAGAACAAGCCTATGCACCGTATCTTTATGAAATCAAGATGGATGGTAACTTTGCTTATGAAACCAAAGGAACCTGGGAAATCAAGGACAGATATATGGCAGGTCCTTTTGTAAATTATGTTATTGATGATATTCCTAATAACAGGCAATTGGTTTTAGAAGGTTTTGTTTTTGCCCCTTCTACAGATAAACGTGATAATATGTTCGAGTTAGAAGCGATTATGAAGTCTGTGAAGTTCGAGTAATTGATATTTGGCAAAAAATTAACTTAACAAACATGTTGTCGGTATAATTTTTGTGAATTTATAAAGAAAATTTACCTGTTTTTATGAGTATTTTTAGAATATTCAGAACAGGACGTTTTTTTATTTTGTAATCAACTCACTAATTCACAAAGCTTATGAAAAATCATCTACTTCAATTTTTGGCCTTATTCTTTATTTCATTTCCTATTCTTGCTCAACACCAAGAGAGTATAACAGCAGTGGAAGAAGCAAACGCTTCTTATTTTGAGATTCCTAGAGAAACTCTATATCTTCATGCTAATAAAAGCACGTTTGTTACTGGAGAAGAGATATGGTTTAAGGGGTATGCCTACGATCGTCAAAACAATCTTCCATCAGTAACAACTACCAACTTTGAAGTTGAGGTCTTTGATCAAGAAGGTAATGAAGTATTTGATGGCGTTTTTCTGGGCCATAACGGAAGTTTTCAAGGTAATATAAAGGTAGATTCTACTTGGAGCAGCGGAACTTATTATGTAAGAGCCTCAACACATTGGATGCATAATTTTGTAGAGGATGAGTCGTATATCAAAAAAATCAAAATTATTAGAGATGCTATTCCCGAAGTAACTTATAATGAAGAGGTAAATTATGATTTTCAATTACTTCCAGAAGGAGGCCATGTGGTTTCTAATACATTTAATACGATAGGTTTCAAATTAATTAATGATCTAGGGTATGGCGTTGCTTTTGACACAGGTGTGATCCAAGATGAGTTGGGTAATGAGGTTACTAATTTTACTTCAAACTCTTTAGGTTTGGGTAAATTCAACATCACCCCATTATCAGGAAAGAGATACAAGGCGTTGATCCAGCTCAAAAATGGTAGTGTAATTGAAGGTAAGTTTCCAAACATTGAAAATAAGGGGATTAGCCTGAGTGTCAATAACCTGATCAAGGATGAGGTAGCTATAGAATTAAATACTAATACGGCAACAATAAAAGACTTGCAGAAAGGCAACTATACGATTCTTATCCGTAAAAACCATCTCTCCAAGAAGATTAAAGTAAACTTTAAAGCCAAAGAATTAAAAAAGAAGATTACTATAAAGCGATCAAACCTTTATTCAGGGATGAATACTATTACTTTTTTTAAAGACAATACTCCGATTTTGGAGCGATTAGTATTTAATCCAGTTGAAATAAACGAAGATGATATAAAAATATCTTCAATTAGCGCTGTCAAGGATTCGTTGTCTATAGGGATTGAGACCCCAAATAAAGAAGATGTAGCATATGACCTTAGTATTTCGGTATTACCAAGTGAGACACTTGTATATAACCATTCTGACAACATCTATTCAGGGGTTTTACTAAGACCTTACATCAAAGGCCATATAGAAAACGAAAAGCATTATTTTACATCGATAGACCGAAAGAAAACCTATAATTTAGATCTTTTGTTAATTACCCAGGGTTGGAGCAAATACAAATGGGAAAATATCTTTAAAAACAACACACAAATTCGCTATAATTTTAATCAAGGTTTTAAGATTACAGGTAAGATTCAAGACAAGAAAAGAGCTGAGATCGATAAGGTATATTTGTATCCTACGATCAATAATGGAGCAAAGCTAGTTGAAGTAAATAAGGATAACACGTTCGAAATTGATAATTTTTTCCCACAAAAGGGTGAAAAACTTAAAATATCTGGAATTAGGACAAAAGGAAGTTTTAAGAAGCCTGGGGTTTACTTACAGGTACAATCAGAAAGAATACACAGGCCGTTTTTTAACACGTTTCCAATTTTAGAAAAGAGATTTAACGAAAAGCAGCAGAATAGAGTAGTAGTGCCGTATAATTTTTTAAATGAGGTACAAGAATTGGATTTGGTTGAATTACAAGGAAGTAGTAAAAAAGAATTGGAAAAGACAAGCCGTATTCGAATACCTAAATTCTTTGAGTTGAATTCAAAGAAGGTCACCTTAGAGAAAGCAGAACAATATTTTTCAATATTGGATTACATAGCCTCAACGGGAATGTTTACTGTACAAAGAGACAATCCTTCGAACGTTGTTATTTTACCACCAGGAAAATCAACAATAGGCATACCTGTAGGGCAGGTCTTACCAGTAGAAAAAGAAGTTGGCTTTGCCAGTAGTATTAACACTGTTAATGTCTATATAGATGATATACTACTCTCAGATTTAGGTATTTTATGGGATTTAAGAACAGCCGATGTGGACAGGATTTATATAGACAGGACTGGTTATGGAGCAGGAGCAAGGGGGGCAGGAAGAACAATAAGATTATATACCAGAAGATTTCCGTTAGTCAGAACAAGAACATCAGACAAAGACTATCTGGAGTATGAATTCAAAAAAGGATTTGAGCCGGTTAAAGAATTTTATAATCCAGGATACTCTAATTATAAAGATCCGTTCTTTATAAGTTATGGAGCTATTCACTGGCAACCTCGTCTAAATTTTGATCAGAAAGGTTTTGCTACATTTACTATACCTAACACTGGATTAGAGAACATTACCTTATTTGTCGAAGGTATGGGAAGTGATGGAAGTTTAATATCTAAAGTGCAAACCATAAATTTGAATTAGATTTTTTAAAATTGTAGAAAACTTTCTTCTAGACATGAAATAATCTTTCATTTTTGACATTATATTTAGCGACCTAAAAATAAACAAATGAATACAGTTTCTTTTATCGCTAAACAGCTTCCGGTGTCAGAGAAGCAGATCGCCAATGTGGTTTCTTTACTTAATGATGGAGCTACCATTCCTTTTATTTCTCGTTATCGTAAAGAAATGACAGGAGATCTGGATGAGGTAGCTATTGGCGAAATTGTAAAATATAAAACAGCTTTTGAAGCTTTAGAAAAAAGAAAAGAAAGTGTATTGTCTTCGATCAAAGAACAGGAGGCTTTAACTCCAGAATTGGAAAAAAGAATTCTTTCTGCACAGACACTAACCGAAGTTGAAGATTTATATCTGCCGTACAAGAAAAAGCGTAAAACCAAAGCTACTGTAGCCAAAGAACAAGGCTTAGAACCTTTAGCTAAAATCATTTGGCAGCAAAAAGAAGAGGAAATACTTTTTAGGGCTTCTCAATATCTTAATGATACCATTGTTAATGAAGAATTAGCATTACAAGGTGCCAGAGATATTATTGCAGAATGGATTAATGAAGACGAAAAAGTCCGTAACAGATTGAGAAGATTATATCAACGAAAAGCTACTATTTCTTCTACTGTTATAAAAACAAAGAAAGAGGGGGAAGAGGCTCAGAAATACCAGCAATATTTTGAATGGGAAGAACCGCTTCATAAATGTCCATCACATCGCTTATTAGCCATCTTAAGAGCAGAAAACGAAAAAATAGTAAGAGTAAAAATTTCAGTTTCCGAAGATGATGCATTAGACATTATTGATGATTTAATGATCAAAACTAATGTAGAATCATGCACAGACCATATGTTTTTGGCGATAGCTGATGCTTATAAGAGATTATTAACCCCTGCAATTTCAACTGAAGTATTAAATCAAGCCAAAGAAAAAGCAGATGATAGCGCTATTACTGTATTTGCTCAAAACCTGAAACAGTTATTATTGGCTTCCCCGTTAGGGCAAAAGAGAATTCTGGCATTAGATCCTGGATTTAAATCTGGATGTAAGGTAGTTTGTTTGGCAGAACAAGGTGATTTATTGCATAATGAAAACATTTATCCACATCCACCTCAGAGAGAAACTACAAATGCAATCAAAAAAATCAAGTCATTGGTTAATGCATATAAAGTAGAAGCAATTGCTATTGGTAATGGTACTGCGGCTAGAGAAACAGAAGCTTTCATTAAAAAGATTCCTTTTGATAAGGATATACAGGTTTTTATGGTTAATGAAAGCGGAGCTTCAGTTTACTCTGCTTCTAAAATTGCCCGCGCAGAATTTCCGAATTATGATGTAACGGTTCGTGGAGCCGTTTCTATTGGAAGAAGGTTGGCAGACCCACTAGCAGAACTTGTAAAAATAGATGCTAAATCTATAGGTGTTGGTCAATATCAACACGATGTAGATCAAACCAAACTTAAAAATGAATTAGACACTGTAGTGATGAGTTGTGTTAACAGCGTAGGGATAAATGTAAATACGGCCAGTGTGCCATTGCTGAGTTATGTTTCTGGTATTGGAGAAAAATTGGCAGAAAATATTGTAGCGTATCGATCAGAAAATGGAGCTTTACAATCAAGACAGGAGTTAAAAAAAGTACCAAGATTAGGAGGTAAGGCTTTTGAGCAGGCCGCAGCATTTTTAAGGATTACAGATCCTAAAAACCCATTAGATAATTCTGCAGTACACCCTGAGCGATATCAGTTGGTTTCTAAAATGGCGAAAGATGCTGGAGTTCCACTTTCGGAACTAATAGGAAACAAAGAAAAGATCACTAAAATTGATTTACAGCAGTATGTTTCTGGGGATGTTGGCCTTCCAACATTAACCGATATTGTAAAAGAATTAGAAAAACCTGGTGTTGATCCTAGAAAAGCTGCTTCAGTTTTCGAATTTGACCCAAATGTAAAAACGATCAATGATCTCAAAACAGGGATGAAATTACCTGGAATTGTCAATAATATTACCAATTTTGGATGCTTTGTAGATATTGGAATCAAAGAAAGTGGCTTGATTCATATTTCAAAATTAGCGAACGAATTTATTAGCGATGTTAATGCAGTAGTACAACTAAACCAGCATGTAATGGTCACAGTGATTAATGTCGATCTTGATCGTAAACGAATACAACTTTCGCTTATCGACTAACTTTTATTTTTAGTAAGTACTATTATTTTGTGATTCGTAATATAAGTATATTACTTCTTCTCGGAGAGAAGTTAGAGCCTGTGCTGAACTTGATTCAGTAATGATGGGTTTTCATAAAAAAATCACATTATACAAGGCATAGAAGATAGAGAGACAACAAAAAACCCATCTAAACGTAGATGGGTTTGTATAATTATTGAATATAGAAATTATTTCTTTTCATCAATTTTAGGGTCTTCCTCTTCTTTAGATGCATCCTTAAATTCCTTAATTCCGCTTCCAAGTCCTCGCATCAATTCAGGAATTTTTTTCCCTCCAAATAAAAGTAGAACGATTACAACGATCAGGGCTATCTGCCAAGGACCAATCATTCCTAAAAATATACTTAATGATATCATGATCTGTAAAATTAGAATACAAAGTTAATAAGAATAATATTAAAACTGTTTTTAAAGTGTTAAAAACAGTGATTCAGAACATTATTTTTTAAATATTTTCAGACGATATATTAATAGATAACGTTATATTCAGAAATTACGAGAATATGTATATTTGCGATTAGAATATCATGGCAAAAAAGAAAAAAGAACAAAAAAAATTTACCAAAAAGCTGCTGAATAAGTATCGCTTGGTTATCCTTAATGAGGATACTTTTGAAGAAAGAATTTCTTTTAAACTTAATAGGCTTAATGTCTTTGTTTTGGTTACTATTACAGGAATCTTCTTAGTTGCTTTTACTACTGTATTAATTGCATTTACACCATTACGTGAATATATACCGGGATATTCTTCAACTTCTTTAAACCTAAAAGCTGCCAGACTAGAAACCACTACAGATTCTCTAGAATCAATAATTAGCGTGAATCAGAAATATTATAATTCTATCAGAAAAGTATTGACAGGAGATGTAAAAACAGTAGAATTTGATATCGATTCTGCTATACAATCACAAAAATTAGATCCTGAAGAAGTGGATCTAAGTCCATCTCAAGAAGATATCAAACTTAGGGAAGAGGTTTCTAAAGAAGATAAATATAGTTTGTTTGAGAGCGAAAAATCAAATGTATCATTTTCTTTGTTCCCTCCTGTAGAAGGTAATATTACATCAGAATATAATGTAAATGAAAAGCATTTTGGGATAGATGTTGCTGTTCCTAAAGACGCTCCCATCAAAGCAGCGGCTTCGGGTACCGTAATTTTAGCTGAATGGACGGCAGAAACAGGTCATGTGATTATTGTAGAACATGGTAATAAACTACTTACGGTATATAAACACAACGCATCTTTGACAAAACAACAAGGGGATCAGGTCAAAGCTGGAGAAGTAATAGCTACGGCAGGGTCTACAGGAGAGCTTTCTACAGGACCGCATTTACATTTTGAGTTATGGAGAGATGGATATCCTACAGATCCGTCAAAATTTATTGATTTTGAATAAATATGTCTATTAAAGCGTTAGGGGCAAAAATTTTTGCAAAAAGAATTCAGAAGAAAATTAATAAATGGGCCAGTAATCCAGTGAAAACCCAAGATCGGGTTTTTAAAAACTTAATAAACTCAGCTCGTAAGACAGCTTTTGGAAAAGATCACGGTTTTCAAAATATAAAAACGCATTCAGATTTTGTAAAACAGGTACCTATTCGGGACTATGAACAATTAAGGTCTTATGTGGATAGAGTGGTTAAGGGAGAAAGCGATGTGCTTTGGCCGGGAAAACCCATGTATTTTGCAAAAACCTCTGGAACGACAAGTGGTGTAAAATATATCCCCTTAACGAAGGAATCTATGCCCACTCATATACGAGCAGCGCGTAATGCAATTTTGTGTTATGTTGCTGAAAGCGGAAAGGCAGGTTTTGTAGATGGTAAAATGATATTTTTACAGGGGAGCCCAGAATTAAATGAAAAGAACGGAGTCAATTTAGGAAGGCTTTCAGGTATTGTAGCACACTACGTACCTAAGTACCTTCAGAAAAATAGATTGCCTAGCTGGGACACTAATTGTATCGAAGACTGGGAAGAAAAGGTAGATGCCATTGTAGAGGAGACAGTCAATGAAAATATGACTATTATTAGTGGTATTCCACCCTGGGTACAAATGTATTTTGAAAGACTTCAGAAAAAGACTGGTAAATCTATCGGAGAACTTTTTAAAAACTTTGAACTGTTTATTTATGGTGGAGTAAATTTTGAGCCCTACAGGTCAACTTTCGAAAAATTAATAGGAAGAAAAGTTGCAAGTATAGAACTATATCCTGCTTCTGAAGGTTTTTTCGCTTTTCAGGATAAACAAAACGAAAAGGGAATGCTTCTTCAGCTAGATTCAGGAATGTTTTATGAGTTTGTTAAAGCAGATGAATTTTTCGAAGAAAACCCCAAACGATTAACTATTGGCGAAGTAGAAGTAGGCATCAATTATGTGATGTTAATTTCTTCTAATGCAGGATTATGGGCATATAATATTGGAGATACTGTTATGTTTACCAGTACCTCTCCCTGTAGAGTTGTCGTTTCAGGAAGAATAAAGCATTTTATTTCTGCTTTTGGAGAACATGTCATTGGTAAAGAGGTAGAACAAGCCCTTAAAGAAGGAGCAGAGGCTACAGGAGCTATGATAAATGAATTCACTGTAGCCCCGCAAATAAACCCTGATGAATCCGATTTGCCTTATCACGAATGGTTTATAGAATTCAAAGAAGAACCAAAAGACCTGAAACTTTTAGAGCAAAAAATAGATGAAGCATTATGTGGTCAAAACTCGTATTATAAAGACTTGATAGAAGGCAATATCCTGAGAACTCTTAGAATTACCTCAGTCCCTAAAAATGGATTCAATGACTATATGAAGTCTATAGGTAAACTCGGAGGTCAAAATAAATTACCGAGACTTTCTAATGATAGAAAGATAGCTGACGCTCTTGTAGAGATGTTTAAAAAGTAATGTTTATTTCTCTCAAAACATTTCCCCGTTGAAAAATTAATAGAAGCCTTATTCCTGCTATAAAAACAATAGAGGATTGTGATGCTTTTTTATATATCTTTGCCAGGAAAAAATTATGATAAATCTCAAACTACAAGGAAGAACAAGAGCCCAGGAAAGTTCTAGCGCAATAGAACGTATGTATATCACTATGCGCCATTTATTCAACAGAGGTTTTTATAAGCCTATGGGAGTTTCTGGAGACACATTGCGTGAAGGTTTATTGACACTTCGTCCTGAGATTTATGGTTCTGTTGCAGAAGAAGAAAAGGTGGAATTAGATGGGTTACTTTATGTAATAGATCGTTTGCCTTATGGAATTGAAGAATGTCAATATATTAACCTGACAAGTGAGGAGGGATATAAAAACTCTCACTTTAAAGCTATAGTTCCCCCAAAAAGAAGAAGAAACTGTTATCGTATTGATGAAGAACAGATGAATATCGAGATTACCAGAGGACGTTCTGAGATTTATGATATTCTTACTCACCTTACCTTTCTTTTTATTGAGTCACATAAGGTGATGAAACAAGTAGTCATTAACGAACAAGGAAATGTTACTAGGGATTGGCAAAAACTGGAGAAAGCAGTTTTGTCGAAAAAAGAGTTGACACAAGCTGATCGTGAGGTCGCATTAACACATACTGCCAATATTTTAGGCCGGACCTTTGAAGAGGTTACTTCTATTTATGGAAGCTTCTCATGTCCTGAAAACAAAGAACGTTTTCTACATATTATCTATTGGCTTGGTAAACTTGCTATTGAAGAGTATATCAATGATAATAAACGCATTGTAACGTTCAGTCCTGTTTTAAGAGAACGTCTGGGTCATCACATCCATGGAGAGATCTGGGCGAATACTATCAAGATAAAATTGCAAGAACTGGGGTTGTTGGAACGACCGATTCATATCATTAGCGCTAATATGCATAGTGTTATGAATACACTGTATACACCTATTGCGTTAAAAACCGAGCTTAAAAATAAAAGTACCTTTGATATATATGAATTACTAAGTGATGATTCAAACGGAAGGTTGAGGGCAAAAGTAGAGAAAGCTGCTTTGCAAAAAGGAATGACTTATATCGAAGATCAAAGTGGCGCTAATATCAATGTTCAGATTTTTGACACATCAAAATATACTGAAGGGAATTTTGCAGCTCAGATTTCTGATCTTAATAACAAAAATAAGCCGATAATTATAGTAATGGATTATGCTTTTGGTGAACAAGCATATGAAACGATGGACGAACTTTTAAAACCTTTTGTTCAAAAAGATGGTGTTAAGAAATATTTAAATGTTAAATCTGTTTCTATTATGGGTAAAGCTGGAATTCTTGAAGGAGGAAAGGGTGATATCATGATTCCTTCTGCTCATGTTTTTGAAGGAACAGCAGATAATTATCCATTTAGAAATCAGTTGAAGAAAAAGGATTTAGAAGGAAATGGAATAGATATTTTTGATGGTTCCATGATTACCGTATTAGGAACTTCATTGCAGAATAGAGATATCCTAAAGTTTTTCCACGATTCTACCTGGAACGTCATAGGCTTAGAGATGGAAGGAGCTCATTATCAAAAGGCTATTCAGGCAGCCTCAAAACTAAGAGGAAGTATAAGTGATGAGGTGAAAGTGAGATATGCATACTATGCTTCTGATAATCCATTAGAAACAGGAAGTACACTAGCCTCTGGAGGATTAGGAACCACTGGAGTAAAGCCTACGTATTTGATAACCGAAAAAATCATTGAACAGATAATGAATGAAAAACTATGAGTCAACTTGATCAAAACGATGAAGAAGTTTATCTAAAACAAGTTTTTGGACCGATTAGGGAGTTTTTTAAATCTGTTTTAAGACTTTTTTACTTGTCTATTCTGTTTTTAAGAAAAAAAGCTTTTTTATTTATTGGATTGGTTGTTGTAGGTGTAATTTTAGGATATTTTCTAGACCGACATTTTGAAACAAATACTATTAAGCAAGAAATTACCATTGAACCCAGGCATAATTCTACCAGTTATCTATATAATTTTGTAGACAATCTATCCTCAATACATAATAGTGAAGAGTATTTTCAATCCTTAGGATTACGCTCAGAATGGATTGAAAATATTAAATCAATTAAAATAAAACCTATAGTAGCTATTGAAGATATTTTTGATCATTTACATACTAATTATGAAGATTATCAATTTCAATATACTATCCGGGATTATTCTGAAAAAGAAATAGAAAGCAATAAATACACCTTTTTTTATCGGTACCACAAGCTTACTATTTCATTTATAGCTGAAAAGGAATATAACAAAAGGATTACTGATACGTTTTTACAATATATTTATTCTAATGAACACTTTAAAAAACAAACTGATCTTTCGGTTAATCAGGCTAGAGAATCATTAGAAAAAAATAAAACGTCCTTACAATTTATTGATCAATATCTATCGAAGCTCACAAAAGAAAAAACAGATGATACTCTGGATGTTGTAATTGTTGCCGATGATTCTCAAACCTCAACAGTAGCCTCTCTGTTAAAAGAAAAAGCTGCGATAGTTAAGTCAATTAATAAAAGTGAAAAGGTAATTAATTTACATAATGAATTTTTCTCAGTCATTGAAAAAACCAATATTATTATTGAGAAAAAAAAGTTATATTATAGAATGATCGCTTTAGTTCCATTAACACTATGCTTTAGCATATTATTTTTTTATATAAGTATATTTCTTTATAGGAGTATGGAAAATTTTATCACAAAAGTTAAATAATTTGAAAAAAACAGTTTTAATAACAGGAGGAGCAGGGTTTATAGGATCAAACTATTTGAATTATAAATCTGAATTAGGAGAAGCAAAACTAATTAATCTTGATAGCTTAACATATGCAGCAAACCTTTATAATATAGAGGTCGATCAGGATGAGAATTATCTTTTTATTGAAGGAGATATTTGTAATTATGATTTGGTAGAACAGATTTTTTCAGAACACAAAATAGATAAGGTAGTTCATTTTGCTGCAGAATCTCATGTGGATAATTCTATTAGCGGTCCTAAAGCTTTTGTAGACACAAATATCACGGGAACTTTTAACTTACTTCAGGCAGCATATAAAACTTGGATGAGTGAACCCAATAAAATAAACAAAGGGTATGAAAATGCTCGTTTTCTGCACGTTTCTACGGATGAAGTATATGGAACATTGGGAGAAACAGGGCTTTTTACAGAAGAAACTCCTTATGCACCTAATAGTCCGTATAGCGCTTCTAAAGCATCTTCAGACATGTTGGTCCGTAGCTACTTCCACACGTATGGATTACCGGTCGTAACCACTAATTGTTCTAATAATTATGGTCCGAGACAACACGACGAAAAATTAATACCTACCATCATTAGAAAAGCCATTAATGAAGAGAACATCCCTATTTATGGCGACGGAAAGAATATAAGAGATTGGTTATATGTTTTAGATCACTGTAAAGGAATTGATATTGTGTTAGAATCAGGAAGGCTTGGTGAAACATATAATATTGGCGGAAAGAATGAAAGAGAGAATATTTATATAGCCAAAACTATTTGCGATATTTTGGATAAAAAACATCCAAGAAAAGAAGGGTCATATCAGGATTTGATTTCTTTTGTTACAGACAGGCCAGGTCATGATTTTAGATATGCTATAGATGCTTCTAAAATTGAAAGTGAATTAAGCTGGAAAGCCGATGAAAATTTTGAATCTGGAATTGAAAAAACAATAGATTGGTATTTAAAAAAATATAAAAATTAATTATTCCTCCTTTTAAGGGGGTGAGGGGATGTTTTTTCCTCAAAAATACTTTTAGAATATGAAAGGAATTATACTCGCTGGAGGATCAGGAACACGTTTACATCCGCTAACATTGGCCGTAAGTAAGCAATTAATGCCGGTATATGACAAGCCCATGATTTATTACCCACTTTCTACTTTAATGTCAGCGGGAATTCGTGAGGTACTGATAATTTCTACACCAAAAGATCTACCCTTATTCGAACAGCTATTGGGAGATGGTAAAAAATATGGATGTCGTTTTGAATATGCTATACAGGATCAACCTAACGGATTAGCTGAAGCATTTATCATAGGAGAAGAATTTATTGGTAAAGATAAAGTGGCTTTGATCCTGGGTGATAATATCTTTTATGGTTCTGGCTTAAAGAATCTTTTAAAGAGTAATAATAACCCGGATGGAGGCATTATATATGCATATCATGTTCAAGATCCTGAACGCTATGGAGTGGTAGACTTTGATAAAGACGGTAAGGTAATTTCAATTGAAGAGAAGCCAGAACACCCCAAATCTAATTATGCTGTGCCTGGAATTTATTTTTATGATAATGAGGTTGTGGAAATAGCTAAAAATATAAAACCGAGTGACCGAGGAGAGCTCGAAATTACAGATGTCAATAATGCATATCTCCAAAAAGGGAATTTAAAAGTTAGTATTTTGGATAAAGGTACTGCTTGGCTAGACACAGGAACTTTTAATTCCTTAATGCAGGCATCGCAGTTTGTACAAGTGATAGAAGAACGACAAGGACTTAGGATTGGAGCAATAGAGGAAGTAGCATATGCAAATGGTTTTATAGATAAGAATCAACTTCAAGAATTAGCTAAACCATTATTGAAGAGTGGTTACGGAAAGTATTTATTACAATTAGATTAAATGGAAATCGAAAACACATATTTAGAAGGATGTTTTGTTCTTAAACCTAGGGTCTTTAAAGATGAGCGTGGGTCGTTTTTTGAAAGTTTTAATCAAAAGACATTTCAGGAATTAACAGGTCTACAAACTAATTTTGTACAAGATAATCAATCTATCTCTTCAAGAGGAGTGCTTAGAGGATTACATATGCAAGTGGGAGAGTACGCTCAAGCCAAACTTGTTAGAGTTATTGAAGGTGAAGTATTAGATGTTGCTGTTGATGTAAGAAAAGAGTCTAAAACTTATGGTAATTACTTTTCAATAGTGTTAAATGATCAAAATAACTATCAACTTTTCGTACCAAGAGGGTTTGCGCATGGATTTGTTACCTTAAGTGAAAGAGCCGTTTTTGCCTATAAATGTGATAATTATTACCATAAAGCGTCTGAATCCGGAATTATTTATAACGATCCTGACCTCGATATAGATTGGAAATTAGATGCTTCGGAAGTACTTCTGTCAGAAAAAGATATGGAACTATTATCCTTAAAGGACTTAGGAGTTTTTACGCCGTAATTATTCAGTAAAAGGAATTACATTTGCACAAATTATTTATAGAGAATGAGTACTAATAAAGAAAACATATCAGAAGAAATAGATCTAGGACATTTGTTTAAGTTAATTGGAGATGCTTTTAATAAACTATTTCAATTCGTCGGAAATATTTTTAAAGGATTATTTCACTTATTAATACAATTTTTACAATTTATTAGAATTCACTTTTTAAAATTTGTTATTGCCGGAGTAGTGGGTATAGCTATTGGATGGTATTTAGATAACAAAGCTGTACCAATATATATATCTTCTATGATAGTTGAGCCTAATTTTAATAGTGTTCAGCAATTATATAATAATATTGATTTTTATAACGAGTTGGCTAAAGAGGGTGCCAATAGACCATTAGCTGGAGCATTAAAAATTTCTGACAGCTTAGCAAGAACCATACACGGAGTTCGAATTGAATCTTTTTCTGATAATACTCAAAAAATAAGACAGTTTAGTGAGTTTATTCAAGAATTAGATACGGTCTCAAGAAAGCTGGTAGATTACAATGATTATCTGGAGAATTTTAATGATATAAATTCGAGGTTTCATAAAATTGAAATTGTAGCAACAGATTCGGGTGTAGCTAAAGAATGTCAGAATGCCATAGTAAGATCTATTGAGAATAATGAATATTTTAGGTCACAAAAAAGAACCAATGAATTAAATCTTAGGATAAATGACTCAGTAGTCCGTAAACAATTGGTAGAAGTAGACTCGTTATTATTTTTCTATCAAAACTTGAAAATGCTCGAAATTCAAAAACCAGAAGGTACATCGGGAACTAGTATAAATTTAGCAGCAAAAAATCAGGATCTGGATCGTTCGGAAATTACTTTACTTAAAGAATCAAAAGCGCTGAACAATGAAATTATGGTGTTAAACCAACGTAAAGCTAATACTGAAAATATTATTAACGTTATTTCTGATTTTCCGGATAAAGGCGTGTTGGCCAATAGTTTTTTTAATCAAAAGAAGGTGTTATTACCAATTTTATGTATTGGTTTGGTTTTTATAAGTTTAGTTTTGCTATCACTGAATAAGTATTTAAAAAATTATAATGAAACAAGTTTCTAGAGTTTATTAGGCTGAGCTTGTTGAAATCCTTATCAAAATTAACCAAATATAGTAGCATGAAAATCCTTATCACAGGTAGTAATGGGCAATTAGGCCAATGTATTAAAAGAATCGAAAGTGAGTATGCTAGTTTAAGTTTCTTTTTTACTGACTCTAAAGAATTAGATATTACTGAAAAGGATAGTTTAGAACATCATTTCAGAAAAGAATCTTTTGATTATGTTATTAATTGTGCCGCTTATACTAATGTAGAACAATCGGAAAAAGAGCCAGAGAAAGCTTCTTTAGTCAATGCTAATGGAGTCAAAAACCTGACTCAAGTTTGTAAAGAAAACAATACTATTTTAATTCATATTTCGACGGATTATGTATTTGATGGAAAGAAAAGTAGCCCATATGTTGAGGAAGATCTTCCCAATCCTATTAACAAATATGGAGAGTCTAAACTTTTAGGCGAAAAATATATTCAAGAAATTTTAGAAAAATATTTTATTATTAGAACCTCTTGGCTTTATTCTCAATACGGTAAGAATTTTTATAAAACCATTCTTGAAAGGTCAAATACTCAAACCAATTTTACCATAACAACTTCTGAAACAGGTACCCCAACAAATGCAAATGATTTAGCTAGATTTTTACTTCAAATTGTAGAAACCAAAAGTGAAAATTATGGAATTTATCATTTCAGTAATCTTGGAAACGTTACCTGGTATGATTTTGCAAAGGAAATTTTAAAAATTTCAGGTAAACTAGAGGGAATAAAGCTGGAAAAAACAGATAATTATCCTACTTTTGCAAAACGTCCGAAACATAGCGTGTTAAGTAAAGAAAAGGTTGAAAAGAATTTTGATTTAAAGATTTTGAATTGGAAAGAATCTTTAGAAAAAATAATGAAGAATTAGAATAATGCTATACCCATTAAAATTTCACCCAATTTTAAAAGAAAAAATCTGGGGAGGAAATAAATTTAAAATTTTACTCAACAAACCTTTTTTGGAAGGTAATATTGGTGAAAGTTGGGAAATTTCGACTGTTGGAGAAGACATCTCTGTAGTATCTAACGGAGAATTAGTCGGTGGAAATTTGGTAGAACTCATAAAGGAATATAAGGGAAACTTGATCGGCAAGAAAACTTATGAGGAATTTGGAAATCAATTCCCATTGCTAATAAAATTTATTGATGCTAAAGAAGAGTTGTCGGTTCAGTTGCATCCCAATGATGAATTAGCAAAAGAAAGGCATAATTCTTTCGGGAAAACCGAAATGTGGTACGTGGTACAGGCAGACAAGGAGACTAAATTGATCGTTGGATTTAATAGGAAAACCAGCAAAGAAGAGTACCAGAAGTATTTGGAAGAAGGTAAAATAGAAGAGCTGCTGAATTTTGAGAATATAGTTGCTGGAGATAGTTATTTCATTAATGCTGGAAAAATTCATGCTATTGGAGCGGGGTCATTGATTGCCGAGATACAACAAACTTCTGATATCACTTATAGAGTTTATGATTGGGAGCGAAAAGACAGTAAGGGAAATCAGAGAGAATTACATACCGAACTAGCTTTGGAAGCTTTGGATTTTAGTTTTAAAAAAGATTATAAAATAGAGTATTCTCAAACTACCAATCGTGTTAATCCCCACGTAAACAGCACTTATTTCAACACCAATTTTCTAAATGTAAATGGAAAATTAAAGAGAAATTATAGTAGTATTGATTCTTTTGTAACTTTGATTTGCGTTGAGGGAATCACTGAAATCATGTGTAAAAACCAAAAATACGATCTGGTAATGGGAGAAACAATTTTACTGCCTGCCTGTATCCAAGAAGTAGAATTAATATGTGATGCTTCAAAAATTATTGAAGTATTTATTTAAACATTGCAATAAAAACAAAGTAAACATGTTTGATCTTAAAGGAAAATCAATACTTATTACTGGTGGTACTGGGTCATTAGGAAAAGCTTTAACGAAACATATTTTATCTAAATATCCAGAGATAAAAAGATTAATAATTTTTTCAAGGGATGAGCAGAAACAATTTCAAATGGCTCAAGAGTTTCCCAATGAAAAATATCCACAACTTAGGTATTTCATAGGGGATGTTAGAGACAAGGATAGATTGGTTCGGGCTTTCCAAAATGTTAATTATGTAATACATGCTGCAGCCATGAAGCACGTGCATATTGCCGAATATAATCCTGATGAATGTATTAAAACAAATATTGGAGGAGCAGAGAATATCGTAGAAGCTTGTTTTAAAACCAATATAGAAAGGGTTGTTGCACTGTCAACCGACAAAGCTTGTGCCCCTATTAATCTTTATGGAGCTACCAAATTAACTTCTGACAAACTTTTTGTCGCTGCCAATAATATTAAAGGAGAAAACCCTATTAGATTTTCTGTAGTGAGATATGGAAATGTTATGGGGTCTAATGGTTCGGTTATTCCGTTTTTTATTAAAAAGAAAAAACAAGAAGGTAAGTTACCAATTACAGATCCAGGCATGACACGTTTTAATATTTCTTTAGAAGGAGGTGTAGAAATGGTAATGCATGCCTTAGAAAATGCCTGGGGAGGTGAGCTTTTTGTGCCTAAAATACCTTCATATAAAATTATGGATGTAGCTGAGGCTATTGGACCGGAATGTGAAAAACCAATAGTAGGAATAAGACCCGGTGAAAAAGTACACGAGGAAATGATTACTCCTTCGGATTCATTTTATACATATGATTTAGGAAAGTATTATACGATCCTTCCTGCAACACATCAATGGAGTTTAGATGATTTTATCAAAACTTTCAATGCCAAAAAGGTACCACAAGGTTTTAGCTATAACTCAGGAAAAAATAATGAATGGGAAACAGTAGAAAGCTTAAGATCACTTATAAAAACTCACGTAGATTCAACTTTTGAGGTATAATGAAAATGAATATTCCATACGGAAGACAAAATATCGATCAAAAAGATATCGATATGGTTGTTAAAACGCTACAATCAGATTTTTTGACACAAGGGCCTGTAGTAAAGAGCTTTGAAGACAAGTTTTCTGAATATGTGGGGTGCAAATATTCTATAGCGGTCAGTAACGCTACAGCTGGTTTACATTTGGCAGTTTTAGCATTAGGACTTAAACCTGGCGATAGAGTAATTACGACTCCTATAACTTTTGCTGCGTCTGCAAACTGTATCCGATATGCTGGAGGTGAAGTTTGGTTTGCGGATATAGACCCAGACACTTATTTGCTTTCTTTTGAAGAAACTAGAAAATTAATTGAAAGCAAACCTAAAGGTTTTTTTAAAGGAATAATACCCGTAGATTTTGCGGGATTGCCTGTTAACCTTGAGAATTTTAGAAAGCTTGCACTTGAACATGACTTGTGGATTATAGAAGATGCTTGTCATGCACCGGGAGGATATTTTGCTGATTCTAATAACATCAAGCAAATGTCTGGTAATTCAAATTATGCGGATATAGGCATTTTTTCTTTTCATCCAGTGAAACATATTGCTTGTGGTGAGGGAGGTATGATTACTACTAATAATGAAGATTTATATAAAAAGCTTTTATTATTAAGGACCCATGGTATTACTAAAGAAAATATGTCTGAAAATCATGGAGGTTGGTATTATGAGATGCAAGAATTAGGGTTCAATTATAGGCTAACAGATATCCAATCTTCATTGGGGATAACTCAATTAGCTAAAAATGCTACAGGAGTTGCAAAAAGAAATACAATCGCTAAAAGATATCGTCAAGCCTTTGAAAATAAAATAAAATTTCAATCACTTCCTCAAAACAGGTATAATGCGCACCACCTATTTGTAATTGAATCGGACAATAGAAAAGAACTTTATGATTATTTGAGGGAAAATGGAATTTATGCACAAATACATTATATTCCAATACATACCCTCCCTTATTATAGAAAAATTGGATATAAAGAGGCAGATCTGAAGAACTCAGAAAATTATTATTCTCGTTGTTTAAGCTTGCCCATGTACCCTACTTTAACAGATGAAGAACAAGATTTTGTGATTTCTAAAGTTTTGGATTTTATAAATGAGTAATGTAGTTATTATACCAGCTAGAGGAGGAAGTAAACGCATTCCAAGAAAAAACTTAAAATTTTTTCTTGGAAAACCGATTATAGCCTATTCTATCAAAGCTGCATTGGAGGCTAATATTTTTGATGAGGTAATGGTTTCTACAGATGATGTTGAGATAGCAGAAATAGCCAAAAAATATGGGGCGTCAGTTCCTTTTTTAAGAAGCACAAAAAACTCAGATGATTATGCTACAACATATGATGTAATTAATGAAGTGATTAACTGTTATAAAGAAAGACAAAGAGAGTTTGACTATACTTGTTGCCTTTATCCGACAGCACCGTTTGTAAGTCCTGAACAACTTATTAAAGCGTTTAACCTATTGAAAAAGGATAATACTGATGGAGTATTAACCGTAACTCCTTATTCGTATCCAATTCAAAGATCGTTAAGCCTAGACGAAACCAATTTTATAAAAATGAATTCACAAGAACATCTAAAGACACGTTCTCAGGATTTAAAAGAAAGTTACCACGATGTGGGTCAGTTTTATTTTTATAAAACAAAGCGTTATTTAGAAAAGAAGTCGATATTTAATATGCGTTGTAAACCAATTATCTTGTCAGAAATGGAAGCTCAAGACATTGATAATGAAGTAGATTGGCAACTTGCGGAATTAAAATATAAGTTAATTAAATCAAATTAGATTAAATCATGTCTAATTATAGACTTAAGAAGATTTATTTCATAGTAAACGCAAATTCCAGAATAGGTTTTGGGCATTTAAAAAGGTGTTTGTTATTAGCAAAGGAGTTTAATTCGAAAGGTATTGAGACTGTTTTTTTAAGTGACAATATCTCAAAACATATGATCAATGAGGTTCAAGAAAAACATGAATTAGAACTTTTTGACACTAAAAAATCCTTATTAGAAACATCATTTCACTTCATTAACAAAGAGCAAAGTTTGTTAATTATTGACACAGACGACCAAGAATTTTATGAGTCTAATTATCAAAAATCAATATATGAAAGAGGTATTAGGTTTATGTATATTACTATAAAGAATAACATTTCCTATTACTCACATTTTCTTTTAAATCCGAATATAATTGCATTAGCAACAAATTATGAAACACAATCGTATACAAGACTAATGCTTGGTCCAAAATATTTTATTTTGGATGATAATTTCAAAGAAATAAAACCGAATTTAAGGCAAGAATCAAAAACAAAAAATATTTTATTGACATTTGGAAGCGCTGACCCAAACAATTTGACATATAAATTACTTTCGATTTTAGAAAGATATGAACATTTCTTTAATAAGCTTAGAGTGGTCGCGGGGGGACTAAACACAAATGTCGATAATATAAAAAAACACAAACTCTTATCGAAGAATAATGTAGAAATTTATATCGATACTAAAGAAATGTATAAACTTATGTCGGATACTGATTTGGCTATAACATCTATGGGACTCACTTTTTGGGAGTTGACATTGCATAAAGTTCCCTGTATAGCGATTTCCGGTTCAGAAAGAGAAAAACCGGTGTTGAAGTATATAGGCAAAGAAAATTATTGTTATAATCTCGGGGACTATGATGATAAAGATTGGGAGAAAAAATGGCAAACGGGATTGGATAAATATATTGATAACATGAACCAATATAGATCAGGGTTGGATAAATTATACGATCATATAAATATTAACGGGAAAACCGATTTAATAAACCAAGTTATTACAGAATATGAAAAATTATAACACCATAATTTTAGAAAAGGATTTGGAAATTTCCTTTAAAGGAGACAGGGATTATATTTATGCATCAGATATGTTTATCCTAATTGCAAAGGAATTAATAGCAAAAGATTTTACCAACATAAAAAATATTGATTTTTCTGTACATAGTATATCTAACAAAGAAATTAAATTATTACTTTTTCAAAGTGATGTTTTAGAAACCAATGAAGATAATTTGGCGCAAATAAAATTTGAATCCAATGATACAACTTACTTTGGTGTGATTAGAAAAGGCTCGTCAGAAATTTTAAAGCGAACTGAGTATAATGAAAAAGAAGTTTTTTCAAATGCTGAAATAGATAAAGTGAAGCAAAGAATAGAATTGTCAAATGACTATAAAAAATATTCTAACCTTGATGTATTAACCGCAATGAATAAGAGATTACTCTATGAGGTTAGGCCGGATATTGAAGGGAAATGGCTTTCAGTTAGATTGCAATTAGATGACCTTGAGGATTTACTCAAAGAAAGGTCAAATTATGCGGTTGAGTTAATTAAGGTTTTTTCAAATAAATATTCAAAAAGCATACTGCTCAGCAATAATAAAAAAATAGGAAATTTATTTTTCTCATTAATCTAAAGAAAAATGAAATGATCGGAATAAAAAACGTTGGTGTATACATACCTAATAAGAAAGTTTCAAATTTAGATAAGTTATCCAAGTTTGAAACAACAGAAGATTTTGTAATCAACAAAATTGGTATAGAAAAGGTAGCTGTAAAAGAAGAGACCGAGGATGTTTCGGATATGTGTGTTAAGGCATTCGAAGATTTAAAAAAATTAGGGGAAATTGATTTAGACACAATTAAGATATGTATTCTAATTACACAAAACCCAGAAAGCAATATTCCTCATTCATCTGCTTTAATCCATGATAAGTTAAATTTACCAAATGATTGTGCTTGTTTTGATATTTCATTGGGATGTTCAGGATATGTTTATGGATTATCCGTTGTTAAATCCTTAATGGAATCCAACAATATAGATGATGCTCTTTTATTTACCTGTGACCCATATTCTAAAATTATGGATTATGATGACAAGAATACTTCACTGTTATTTGGTGATGCGGCAACGGCTACTTATATTACTAGAAATGAACCAATTCTCACATTAGGGAAATTTACTTTTGGGACGGTCGGTAAAGAAAGTCATAATTTAACTGCCGGGATTGATGGAAGTAAATTGTATATGAACGGTAGAGGAATTTATAATTTTGTAATAAGAAATATACCGAAAGATCTTGAAAAGTTATATGCTTTAAATGAAATTGACAAAAGCAGTATTGATTTGTTTTTGTTTCATCAGGGCAGTAAATATATGATCGACGTTCTTACAAAAAGGATGAAACTAGACCCTGACAAAGTTATATTTTCGGCAAAGAATTATGGTAATACAGTTTCAAGCTCCATCCCAATTTTAGTTAAAGATCGATTGGCTTCTGATGCAGATAAAATAGCAATAAGTGGATTTGGAGTAGGACTTTCTTGGTCAAGCACAATATTGAAAAGAAATAAATAGAAAAATGGAAATAACAGAAAAAAACTTAAAAGAAATATTAAAAAAATCTTATCATGGAGACTTGGATGAGATTGAGATGACAAGTGAATTAAGTCAGATTGTCGACTCTTTGGATATGTTGGATTTTTATATGCACCTGGAGGAAACGTATGAAATTCAAATTCCGGATGAAGATGTAGATAAACTTAAAACGTTTCAAGACGTTAAGCAATATATCGAAGAAAAGTTAAATTAAATGAAGCACCCTATTAGACCGATATCGGTATCTTCTTTAGAACAGGAGTTCTTGGGAAATTCAGATTTTCAGGTAAAATATATTACCTCTTTAGCCTATAGTGATGATACAACGATCACTTTTTACAAGGGAGATGATTTGGATCGTATTGCCAAAACTTCGGCCGGAATTTTAATTGTCAAAGAAGAACTCAAGGGCAAAATCAAAGACTATATAGCATCAGCAATTTTATTTACAGATAATCCAATGTTGTTTTTTGCAAAATTGCTAGCTAAAAATTTTGAAAATACTTTTACAGATCAAAAAAAAATAGTTAACGATGAATCGAAGATATCTTCAGATGCATATATAGAGGACGAGGTTCATATAGGAAACGAAACGAAAGTATATCCTAATGTCACCATTCTGAATTCTACTTCTATAGGAAGTAATTGTGTCATACAATCAGGAAGTGTATTAGGAGGAATTGGGATGTCTTATGTTAAAGATGATTTAGGAAACTTCAATAAGATTGTTCAATTAGGAATACTAGAGATTTGTGATAATGTGGATATTGGATCTAACGTGAGTGTTTTAAGAGGTATTTTTGAAAAAACGTATATTGGCGAAGGAACCAAAATAGGGAACAACGTCAATATTGGACATAATGTCGTTATAGGAAAGAATTGCTACATTTCTTCTGGAGTAATTATTGGAGGTGCTTGTAACATAGGAGATAACTGTTGGATTTCTCCGGGAGTTTCTATAGTTGATCATATCAAAGTAGGTGATGGAGCCAAGATTGGAACAGGAGCTGTGGTAATCAAAGACGTATTAGAGAATAGTTTTTATTTAGGAAATCCTGCAAGAAAAATAAAAGACTTATAGAAAGTGGAAAATAAGACATTTATTATTGCCGAATTATCTGCCAATCACAACAATGATCTTCAATTGGCTAAAGATACGATTTACGCAATGAAAGAATCAGGAGCGGATGCGGTTAAGTTTCAAACTTTTACGGCAGACTCTATGACCTTGAATATAGATGGGAAGGATTTTGAAGCTAATCCAAAAGGAGCGTGGGCCGGAAGAAAACTGTACGATTTATACCAAGAAACTTCCTTACGTTATGATTGGCAGATAGAATTATCAAATTATGCCCTTTCTTTGGGTATACAATGGTTCTCATCTCCTTTTGATTTTAAAGCAGTAGACTTCTTAGAATCTATAAATTGTCCGATTTATAAAATCGCATCATTCGAGATTCTGGATATACCTCTTATAGAATATGCTGCTTCTAAAGGAAAACCAATGATCATATCTACCGGAATTGCTATAGAAGAAGATATAAAACTTGCAATAGAAACCTGTAAAAAGGTTGGAAATAATGACATTACTATCCTTAAGTGCACATCTGCATACCCTGCACCTTATAATGAGATTAACCTTAACGTCATACCGGCTTTGAAAGAAAAATTTAATGTTAAAGTAGGTTTGTCGGATCATACTATGGGGAGTATTGTGCCCTTGGGAGCAGTATCTTTGGGAGCCAGAGTAGTAGAAAAGCATTTCATTTTGGATAGAAAACTAGGAGGAGCAGATTCATCTTTCTCTATGAATCCTGAAGAGTTTACCTTCATGGTAAAAGGTATTCGTCAACTAGAACAGGCACTCGGAACGTCTTCTCTTGAGATATCTGATGAGTCAAAGATTGCAAGAGAGAGAGGGAGATCATTATATGTATCCCAAGACGTTAAGAAGGGAGATTTTATTACTAAAGAGAATATTCGTTCTATTAGACCTGCCTATGGCTTACATCCTAAATATTATCAAGAAGTGTTAAATAAAACTTTTAAAAAGGATATTAAAAAGGGAACACCATTAAGTTTTGAATTGATAAATTAGTTAGATGAACATTTTATTCATAGAGAACCGATATAAAACATTTACCTATGAGGCCATAGGAAATCTCTTTATAAAAGATGGGTTCCAAGTTTCTTTTTTGATTCAAAACAATTATTATGCCCCAAAAAAAGAAGACTTCAATTGTCACATTATTCCATTTCCAGATTCAAAAGAATTAAACAAAGAATATAAGGCTGATTCAGAAATAATAAATATTATTAATTCTGATCGAATGCAAAATTTTTTTCATAAAAAAGGAACTAGTTACTTTTACTATTACAATGAAAAAATAGAAGAAATATTAGATTTAGTTAAACCTGATGTAGTTTTTGGAGAATCGACAGCATTTCACGAATTAATCACAATAAAAAACTGTAAAAAAAGAAACATTTTATATCTAAATCCTTCTACCTGCAGATATCCAAAAAACCGCTTTTCTTTTTATAAATACGACACCTTAGAACCTTATAAAGGAAGTAATGAAGAACTAACATATTCTCAGGCATTAGAAATAATAAATGGGATAGTTAATAGATCTACTAAACCTGATTATATGAAAGTTGTTAAGAAATCTAGATCTAAAAATACTAAAGATAAATTTTCTAAAACAGTTTCGTTCATAAAAGGAGATACGTATAATACTCCAAGTCCTTTGGTCAAATTTAAGATAGAAAAAACAAAAAAGAAAAATATAAAGCGTTGGGATTTGCTAGCGAATGAAAAAATTGATAAAAGTAAAGGTGAACTTATTATGTTGTATCCTTTGCAGATGCAACCCGAAGCTAACTTGGATGTCTGGGGGCGCAAGCATAGAGATCAACTCAAATTGATTCAAGAAATCAGTAAAAATTTACTTAACAAAAAAACAAAGCTTGTAGTTAAACCGAATCCCAAATCAAAGTACGAATTGTCAGAAGCATTGTTGGATTATGCTCAAACCACTGATAATATAACAATGCTAAAGCATGAGGTCAAAATGGATGATATATTGGCAGATATCGACTTGGTAATAACGGTAACAGGTACCATCGCCATTGAATGCATATTATCTAATATTCCTGTGGTTACTCTAGTAAACACAATTAATAACGAACAAGGAAACTGTTTATATCTCAATGATTTAAATGATATCCCAGTTGTTTTAGAAAAAGTAAAAAATAATACATTTCCCAAAATATCTGATAATGAGAAAATTAACTTCCTAAATAAGCTTAATAAATTAAGTTATGAAGGAAGAATATCTGATCCATTTAGTTATAACAGGTGTCTTGAAGAAGAGAACCTGGAAAAAATTTACTACGCATTCAAAGATATTCTTAAAACGGATTAAATAAATTATGAAAAGAACAATAACAGCTTGTATTGCTTTTTTTTTTCCTAGTGTTATTTCTGTTCAATTATTAAGATTATTAGGATATAAAATCGGAAAGAATGTTAGAATTGGATTTTCAATACTAAAAGTTTCATCTTTAACTATTCAAGATAATGTTAGAATTGGGCACTTCAACATTTTTTTAAACCAAAATATAAGCTTAGCTCAGAATGCCAAAATCGGATATTTGAATTTTTTTAAGGGACCAGTTCAATTGATTTTGGATCAAAAGGCTGCGATAGGAAACAGGAATTATATTACCCGTGCAAGAATAGGAGTAACCTATGGCGAATCAATCTTAAAACTAGGTATATTAACCAAAATAACAACAGGACATCACTTAGACCTAACTTGCAGTATTAGCTTTGGGAATTATTCGATACTTGCTGGAATAAGATCTCAGATGTGGACCCATGGTTATTACCATTCGGACCAGGGAAAAGAGAGGATACGTATTGATGGTGAAATAAAAATCGGAAATAATGTTTATGTGGGATCTGGATGTATATTTAATCCAGGAGTTAAAGTTGCTGATGCCGCGCATATCGGTGGAGGTTCTGTAATTTCTAAGAATTTGGAAAAACCTGGCATGTATGTAAGTCAAGGGTTAAGATTTATCGAAAATGACATCAAAAAGGTAAAATCAAAACTTCAAAATATCAATGACGAATACAACCTAGTGGAAGCGGTTTATGTAAAAAAAATTAATGAAGATATTTAGTCCTATAAAGTTACTTTTATTATCATTTTTAGTATGGTTGCTTTTTTATTTTTCCATACCTGCCAACTACATCTACAAAGGCTCAGCCTTGTTCTCTATTAGTTTGTTACTGTTATACATTGTTTTTTTTATTTTTGGTATTCTTTCGATAAAAAAAAGTAATAAATCACTCTTAAAAAAGTCGTATCCTTTAAAAAAAGTCAAACAGATCACCTATTTTCTTTTTTTTGTAGGTTTAACTGGGGTTTTGATTAAGTTATTTACAGGGATATTCGTTACAAAAATATTTATTCCGGGAGAAATTTTCTCCAAAAGACTAGAGCTTATTGGCTCTGAATTTAATAGTGGAATTTTTGGTGTAATATCAGCGATTTTGTTTCCTTTTTCGGTGATTACAATGTTAATTGTGATTTATCATTTCAGAAATTTTAGTAAAACATTTATTGTTTTTGCAATTCTTTTTGGGCTTTATCCATTTTTAGAGACATTTTATTTAGGTGGAAGAACGATCATTGTTTTACTAGGCACGACTATCATTTTTACACTTTTGGCTAGTATTGAAAAGAACGTAAACTATAAAAAAACAATAATAAAGCTTGCAACTTTCAAATTAATTACACTGCCAAGTTTCTTTTTAAGAAAGAAGGTTTTAATAATTTCATCAATAATACTAATTGCTTTTGTTTCGTATTCGATTAAGGTAATAAATGATAGACTTAGCAGGTTTAATTATAAGGACACCCTCTCTGTTTGGGAAGTTTATCATAGGGTAAAAGTAGATGACGAATTTAAAAAGGAGGTGCGTATAAGTTCTATTGAAGATAAAAACTATAAAATAGGAATATATAGTCTAAAGCATTATTTCGTTCATGGAGTTTTTGAGTACATCAGATTAGTAAATCATTTGGATAAAACCACAGGGTATTATTATGGCCTTTATGAATTTTATGTTTTTGCCAAGTTTTTTAAAGTTTTTGGGGTTCAAATACCTAGTTTTTACGATTTGAATTCTATATCTCATAAAAGAGCTGTTTATACCACTTTTTGGGGCCCCTTTTATATTGATTTTGGGATTTTCGGAATAATAATTATGTTTCTTTGGGGTCGATTTGTTAGAAAAGTACATATAAGAGCACTTCAAGGGAATGTTCAATATGTTATACTGTTTTCTTTTTTGGCAACAATAATTCTAGCATCTTTTTATATTAATTTCCTTTTGGGGACCGCTTCTTATTATCTTTTTGCTTTTTTGGTTGCTATAATTTTGTTTAAAATTTGGCCAAATAATTTGACTTTTGTGTTACATAAAACCAATAATGTATAGAATAACAATCATAATATTGATTTTAGGGATTTTGGGAAGTTGTAGAAAAGATAAACCAGCGACCCAAGAAATTTTGGATCCAATAACTAATCCCGATATTGATGATACCTTTTTGGTTTCAGACTCAAGATATAAGAAAGGAGACATAAGAAGATATGGAATCTATCCTAATCAAAAAAACGAACCTAAAGTTGTTCAGCAGGTAATAACTTTGGCAGAAAGTGGCTTGCCTATTTTTTTTCCTAAAGGGTATTATCCTATGTCATTAGTTATAAAAGGTCAATCAAACATACAACTTCATTTTGATGATGTAATAATTGGAGGAGGATTACAAATAATTGATTTTAAAAAGAAGCCATCAACTAAAATTGCAATCAAAGGTAAATTGACTGTTTTAGACAAGATTTTTATTAAACGATCAAATAATATTTCTTTTGATACGCTAGTTGTAATGACAGATACATTAAAAAATATTAACAGACGAAGTAATAGAGGTGTTAGCATTTATTCTGGTTCGGAGATCCTGAAATTTGAACATTTAGAAATAAAAGATACAGGAGGGAAAGAAGATAGCTATTATAAACATACAGCATCTGCCTTGCAGATACATGGTTGGAATCATAATCCAAAACATATTTATATAAAAAACTTGCATATTGATAATGCCGATCGAACAGCCCTTTATATTACAGGGAGTAATCATAAATTAGAAAGAGTGAATATCGAAAACTTTGGTTTAGGGACCAATAGAAATATGTTTCAGCTAGAGGATGCCGCACCTGGTGAAGAAATGGAATTCGCAGGCGTATGGATAAATCGTTGCAATAATTGCGAATTTGATTTTGTAACTATAAATGATCAATATAAAAGAGCACGTTATAGCTTGAAATTGGATGAAGGAAAATATGCTGAACCCACATTTATATATAATTTGGAGATAAAAGGAATGGCGAAAGAACTATCTATTTTAGACGATGAACTCACCAACATTTTAGTAAAAAAAGCAAATTGATACAACAAATAAGATACATAATTAAAAAAAGAGAAACTATTTATCTGTGGATTCTATCCTTGGCCGTTCTTTCGTTTTGTTTTTCTTATGCCATTAATTCTATTATGACCTTTCTATTAATAGGTTTCTTTTTTTTGGATACCAGAGAAAATCTTAATAGAAAAATTCAAATTTTACGACAAAATAAATTAGTCTATCTGTACATATTATTTTTTTTTGTACAAATTATAGGACTAGCCTACTCAGATAATGTATCGTTTGGAATTAAAAAAACAATTTTGCTTATTCCCTGTCTTTTTCTACCTGGGATTGTTTTGTCAGAAAAATTATCTAAACCTAATTATAACCATCTTTTTAATATAGTTAAATGGGGGATAGTAATAGTTTTTATAAGCTATCTATTTATTCATTTGGTATTAGATCAAAGGAATATTAGAACTTTTGTTTATTTCACTGTCCAGAAAAGAATAGGAATCAGTCAATTTTATTTATCATTTATCTTTTTATTCGGGATATATGAATGTCTCAGAAAAATTTTCTCAGAAAAATCAAACATCGTTATAAATGCTTTTTTGTTTCTTTTCTTTATGAGTCTCCTGGCTTTAATGGGGAATCGAACAATTTTGGGGATTACAGGGTTATTCCTATTGTTCTATTTATTGAATGAATTTAGTGATAAAGGACTAATAATTCGCTTAGGAATTATATTAATTACTATTTTGTCAGGTATTGGTCTAAGTCAAATGGATATTGTAAATAGAAAGATGAACGTTTTTGTAAAAACCACTGACTTAGATCTAGAAGTCATAAAAACTAAAAACAGGTTTACAATTACAAAAAACACTTTTGAACACAGAGTTTTAATTAATTATTTATCCTCTAAAGAAATTTTCGATTCTTTTCCTTTAGGAGTAGGGACAGGAGATTATAAAGATGTAATGTTAGAAAGGTATAAAGAAATTAAGTTTAAAGCAGGAATAGCTAATGAGTATAATTTACATAATCAGTATTTTTCGGAGTTCTTAAAAACTGGAATTTTAGGTGGAATTTTGTTTATGATTATTATCTTCAATTTATTAATGGAAGTAAAGAGGAGTCAAAAAATTTACAGTTATCTAGCTATAACATTTTGTATTGCTTGTACCGTAGAGTCCTATCTAGATAGGCAACATGGAGTTTTTATATTTACTTTACTACTACCTTTTTTTATAAAATACGAAAACTACTTAAATAAATGAAAGTATTATTAAACGTATCTAAGCTTTTCGGATGGATTTGATAAAAAGAACTATTAGAGATAAAGCACCTTTTTTATTTTCCTTTGTGTTTTCTAAGGCATCAGTATTCTTGATTCCTTTATTGATGGCCGAGATTTTGACAAAGGAAAATTTCGGTATACTAGAATACGCACTAGCGGGTTTGGGAATGGTACTCAAGTCTACACTTAATCTTGGAGTTCCAGGAGCTTATCCTTTCTTTAAATTGCGTAAAAAGAATTTGAAAATTCTAAACGGTTTTACTATTCACTATTTATGGTTATTAGTATTTTTTATAGGAAACCAACTGGCATATTATTTCTTCAATCTTTCTGTTGAGTACTATATGGCTTTAAACGTTTCCTATATTATTGCTAATCAGGTTTTCATTTCCACACAGTTAAAAACCGTTGGGGCTATATCTAAAGCAGTACTTTTTGATTCAGGAATTTATTTGACATTACTTGTTTTTATCGTTCTAAACGCTAGTGGTTTTGTAGATAGCACTTTAGGTAATATTAATTTTTGTATTCAATTTTATGCTATAATATACGCTATTAACGCCCTAACAAAACTCACAAAAGTCAAAAGAAGCATGTTTTTGAAGTATATCGAAATAATTAAGTTTAGCTACCATCTTTTGTTTGCTTCAATTTTGATTTTTTTTATAACGGTTTCCGGCAGGCTTTTAATAGAGTATTTTTTTAATGATTTTGAAATAGTAGGAATATATGCGTTCTATTTTCGTTTGGCGGCTTTGGTGGTAATGATATACCAGGTGATTAGTATAGCTTTTTTCAAAGACATCTATACGCTGGATCCAAAAATATTAGATAAGTATTTTAGTTACTTTTTTGTGGGTTTATATGTGATTTCTACTGTTGCATTTATCCTTAGTAAAAGCATAGTTCCTTATTTTTCAGATTTTTATGTTAGCACAATCGACAACTACGATGGTGTGTATTTCATACTTTCTTCTCAGGTGGTCTTTTGGATATCAAGCGCCTTAATGTCAAATATTACAGACCGGGAAGAGTTAGCCAAAAGGATTACTCCCTTGTTTTTGGTTTTGATACTTCTATTTTTACTAGTTTTATATTTGATTCAGGACTTTTTGACGTTGCGGGTATATACTATGATACATTTTGTAGTTTTTTTAATTGCTACATTACTGCAAATATTGGTTTTATATAGAAAAAAAATAGTATTTAAAAGATCTGCCATTTCTTTATCCCTGATTTTCTCTATAACATTAATGATATATTTTGTTAAATATTCTGTTGGCACATAAGCAATTTCTATATAGTTTGCTCTCTGGGGTTTTAATATGGATATTCACCTATATCTTAATTCCTGTGGAGCCAATAAAGGAGTTGAGTTGGCAACTGTTATTTTTTTTAGGTATTAATTATCTAATGATCCTGTTAGGGTACTTTTTTTGTCAAACCACATTTTTAAACAAAAAGAGGAAAATAAATATTGATATTACTAAGATTTTCATGGTTATTGTAGGATTAACTATACTTGGATTTATTGCCAGATATTCAGATCTTTTTTGTTATCGCAAACTATCATTTTATAACCAATTTTATATAAACAAACAGTTAGGGGTACAAAATGCTAATAAATCCCCATTACTCATCTCTTTATTCTCCATCTTTAGAAGTGTTTATTTTTTTCCTATAGTAATAACTATAATTACAAGAACAAAAAGTAAATGGTTTTTAATATTATCAATATTATCAATATTATTTATAATTCCTGAAAGTCTAATTTTTGGCACCAGGAAGGACTATTTTATTCTTTTTATAGTTATTTTAATTTCATTTCTTATCACAAAAAACACAACTATACTTTTAAAAAGAAGTTTTCTTATTAAAGCAGTCATAGGCTTATTCGGAATAATGATTATTTCTTTTATCATTATCAATATAAGAGTAAAAGAAAATAATCCTGAAAACGAGGTTTGGACACAATATTTGGCAAATTCTAGGTATAACGATTTTGTTCCTGTTAAAAGAGAAATTAGAGAAAGATATTTTGATAGAAATAGTAATTCTGTGTATAGCAATGCTATCGTTCTTATGACTCATACAGGACAGTATATTATTCATGGGTTGTATGAGTTGGATTATATAATGCACTTACAAAAAAGAGAAAAAGCATATGGTACTTATACATTTTATCCACTGATAAAATTTACTAATAAATTAGGTATTACCAATATTTGTTGGGAGGATACCTCTAAAATTCATCCTCGACAATATGTGTACACTACATTTTTTGGTGCTCTTTTTATTGATTTTGGTTGGTTTGCAATCCTCTTTTGTTTTCTTTTTGGGTGCTTTTATGGATTGATAGCAACCAAAGCAAACAAATCTATTTTTTTTAGAGCAATCTGGGTGTATCTGTTAGTGATAAATGTATCTTTGCCGGTGATGAGTTTAATAAGAGGTGGAGGTATGTATCCGTTCGTATGTTTTTTAGGAATCCTTATTTTTTTCCGTTTTATTAACCTAAAAAAGAATGATGAAAAAAGCTTTAGTTCATGATTGGTATTATGTAAACGGCGGAGCCGAAAAGGTAATACATTCAATAAACAACATATGGAATGATCTTGAACATTACGCTTTAATCGACTTCCTTACAAAAAAAGATCGCGAATTTATTCTTAATAATAAAAAGGTACATACCAGCTTTATTCAAAAGCTTCCGACTGCAAAAAACAATCACAGAAAATTCCTTCAATTTTTTCCTTATGCAGTGGAGCAATTTGATCTAAATGAGTATGATCTGATATTAAGTTCTTCAGCATCAATAGCAAAAGGGGTGATTACTAATCACGACCAATTGCATATATGCTATTGTCATTCTCCTATGAGATATGCTTGGGATTTTTATCATCAGTATCTAGAAGAAGCCAACCTGAAAAAAGGACTCAAAAGTTTATACGCAAAGTATGTATTACATAAAACACGAATTTGGGATATAATTAATAGTAATCGGGTAGATCATTTTATTGCAAACTCTGAGTATATCGCCAAAAGGATTAAAAAAGTATATAATAGAGATTCTAATGTAATATACCCTCCAGTTAACATTGATAAGTTTCCCCTCAAAAAAGATAAAGACGATTTCTTTTTTACAGCATCAAGAATGGTTTCTTATAAAAAAATTGACCTAATAGTTCAAGCATTTAATGAAATGCCAAACAAAAAGCTTGTAGTTGCAGGAAGCGGACCTGATTTTAATAAAATCAAAAAAATGGCTAAATCAAATATTGTACTAAAAGGATTTGTCGAAGAAAATGAGCTTATAAGTTTGATGCAAAATGCCAAGGCCTTTGTTTTTGCGGCTGAAGAAGATTTTGGTATAATTCCAGTCGAAGCACAAGCCTGCGGTACGCCAGTGATAGGGTTTAATAAAGGAGGGCTAAAAGAGACTGTGCTCGACAAAAAAACCGGAATACTTTTTAGAAGACAACGAATCAACGATGTCGTTGAAGCCGTTAAACAATTTGAAAAAGAAAGTTTTGACCCAGATTTCATTAGGAATCACGCATCAAGGTTTTCTAAAGAAAGATTTGAAAAGGAAATGAAGGCATTTGTAGAAGAAAAATACGATAACTTTATAAAAAGAGCTTAACGGAAATATTCTTTATAAGTAAAGAATTCATTGATTTAGGGGGTATAAGAATAGATTAGTTTATTCGAAATTTATATATAAATATGTGTACAAAAGAGGATTAGTGAAGTAGATAGTTATAATTTATAAATCAGGTTCAAGTGTATTTCTCGAAACAAATTAAGTTCTAAAATAGATCAACAGATTAATTAAATGAATTCTAAAAATAGAGGCTATTCAGTTTTCATTAAACCAATATTTCTATTGGTAGACATAGGTATACTAAATATTCTTATTTTTTTGCTGGATATTAAATCAAACCCTACATTATTATTTCACGTTTACATTTCTTTAAGTTGGATAATTGTGTCATTTGCAACAGGGTTTTACGAAACCAAAAGATTTTCAAAGATGATTCAAACCTTAGCATCTTTACTAAGGCAATTTGTGATTTTTGCCTTGATTCTTTATGCTTTTGTTGGATTTTTCAAACAACCTCAGTTGAGTAGACTTGATTTGGCGAAGTATTTTTTTACTTGTTTTTTGCTGATTTCATTTGCTAAGTACCTGTTATTGTTTTTATTAAATAAATACAGAAAAGTGCTTGGTGGAAACTATAGAAATGTTGTGGTTGTTGGGGATAATCAAAAAACAAATCAACTCATAGAAACTTTTAAGGAAAGAAGTGATTTTGGCTACAAGTTTCAAAAGAAATTTAGTGTTAAAAGAGAAGGTTTTGATCTACAAAATTGCTTTAACTATATTCTTGACAACGATGTTGATGAGATATATTGTTCGGTTGCAGAGCTTACAAACGAACAATTACACAAAATTGTAAACTTCACTGATAATAACTTAAAAGTGTTAAAGTTTATTCCCGATAATAAAGACATTTTTACTAAGAAATTAAGATTTGATTACTATGGATATATTCCTGTGCTCTCGTTTAGAGACATTCCCTTAGATGATTCTATTAATAAGTTTGTAAAAAGAAGTTTTGATATTGTTTTGGCATCTTTAGTCTTGATATGTATTCTTTCGTGGTTAACACCTTTGATATTTTTATTAATTCAATTAGAGTCCAGAGGCACTGTGTTTTTTATGCAAAAAAGGAACGGGTTGGATTACCGAGAATTTTATTGCTATAAATACAGGTCGATGAAACCAGATACTAGTGGTAAACAAACTACCAAAGGGGATGCGAGGGTTACCAAAGTGGGTAAGTTTATAAGAAAAACCAGTATTGACGAATTACCTCAATTTATCAACGTATTAAAAGGCGATATGTCTGTAGTAGGCCCAAGACCTCATATGGTAAAACATAATGAAGACTTCGCACAAAAAGTAGATAAGTTTATGGTGCGTCATTTTGTAAAACCTGGGATAACAGGTTTAGCACAGGTTAGCGGTTTTAGAGGTGAAATAGAAACCAATAAAGATATTGTTAATAGGGTTAAATATGATATTTTTTATATTGAAAACTGGTCTGTGTTGTTAGATATTAAAATCATTTTCCTAACCGTATTTAACGCAATTAAAGGTGAAGAAAAAGCTTATTGATAAGTTTTTACGTAAATTTCTACCTAAACGAAATCCTTACCCAAAGACCTAAAATATTTCTTTTCGGGATCTAATTTCTAGAGGTTAATAGTTTATACTCCTTGTTTGCCAGTAACTATTATTCCTTTAGCATCTGTTTTTAATCTAAATTGAGCTCTGCAAGACCTTCAAATGATTAAACTGTTAAGCGCGATAACGATAATAAATAAAATATCTGGTTATAATCTTTTCGTTTGTACAAAACATCGTAGACTATATTTATATCAACTTTATATTTAGAACAGGAATATTGGTAGCCGAGCTTTCTTCTTTTTTTAATTAAATAGAGCGGTGCATTATACTAAGTAAAAATTATTTCACTGATTTTTTATTTGATATTAAAAAAAGTACGCATTACTTTGTTTCAGGTGAAAAATCAGTGAAATAATTTTAAAATATGGATAATTGCTAAAAGATATTATTTACAATAATCTGGCGCAAGGTTTGCAATTTGGATCAAGGTGGGTTTTAAATCTTTCTCTTATATCATTAATGGATATAAAATTATATGCAGTTTTTTCATTTATTTATTCTTTGTCAAATATTTTATATAGCATTTTACCATTTGGAAGTCCAGATTATATGATTTCAGAGTCAGACAAACCAACAGAAATGCTAAAAAAACTGGCAAATTCCATAGTAGTAGTTTCAGTTTTTTTTATCTGTATTATATTATTTTATTTCATTTTAACACCGTTTTTAAATAATTTAAAAGGATGGCCTTCCTACTTGTACGGAATCATACTGGGTTTCGTACTCTCCTTAAATTTAGTTTTGTTTTCTTATTTTAAAGCAATTGGAAATTTTAAGAAGGAACTCTACGCGTATTCATTTTTTTGTTTCATATTATTGTTTTTTACGGCATATTATTATTTCATTACTAAATCAATTATGGATTTCATATTCATTTTTGAATTTTTGATAGTACTAAATAGTTTGATGACTTTATATGTGGTTTCTTCTTCTGGTCTTAAATCAGCACTTATATCGGAATTTAGAAATCTAAAAATAAACAGAAATCAATTTAAAGAGTTTCTAAACCTACGTTTATACTTTGGACTCCAGGAGATTGTAACTGCTCTTTATACGCAAGCTGGTTTACTTATACTTTTCTATTTTCTTGATAAAGAAACGTATGGTTATTATAGAGCTCTTTTTGTAATTATAGCTCCAATAATGATGGTCTCTGTTGCAATTTCTCAGGTAGTTCTTAAGTATCTGAAATCTATACCCAAGCATAAAATAGTATATCTTTTCAGAAAAACGATTCTATACACCATCGGGTTTGGCGTTTTAATTTCAATTTCGCTTAGTTTATTAAAAGAGTATTTGTTTGATTTCATAAAAATTGAAACTAATGAAACTACCCAAGTGGCTTTTATAATTATTATTGTAGTGATACTATTGCGATTTTTATTTTTTAATTATGAAGTATTATTAGTGGTTTTTGATAAACAAAAAGAAAGGTTTCTTATAACCCTTACAGCAGTAGCTATAAGTTCATTATCTATATTTTTTTTATTACCAGAATATGGACTTATAGGAGCAGTTTCCACTAATTTGATATCTAATGCAATCGTTGCAATAGGTCTGATTACTATAAGTGAAAGCTATTTAAAAAACAAAGCATGATAAAATCTACAGGATTATCATAAATATGTGAGGTAATGAATAAAGATGATTCTTGAAGCAATAAAACAAACGCATGAAAAATAGAGTAAAGTTTATTATTCTTAAAATGTTGGTTAGGTTAAGAAAAATGATATTGGGTCCTCATGCCATTGGAGTGCAGTATGAGACAAAAAACGGAATCATTAATGCCCCTATTGAGGATTTAACTGTAGGAAGACACCTGGGTTTCAAAGGCAATTGGGATATTGCTGAAATAGAAGAGCTGTTAAAATTCATAAATCAAAAAGATGTTGTCTATTTTTTAGGAACCCATATAGGCACTTTGCTAATTCCAATGTCAAAAAAATGCAATAAAGTAGTAGGTTATGAGGCAAACCCAGATAATTTAAAATTTCTTAACTGGAACATTAACGCTAACAATGTAAGTAATGTAATTGCCTTTAACTATGCAATTGGCGATACCGAAAAGAATATAACTTTTTATAAGAATAAAATTAATAGTGGTGGTAGTAAGATAAAACCTTTAAAGGAAAGTTTTTTATACAATTATGATAATCCGGAAGTTATTGAAATACCTATGGTAAGCCTGGATCATCATATTGAATCAAAAAAACTTCCGGCACCGAGTTGCATTGTAGTTGATATTGAAGGCGCTGAATATTTTGCGTTACAAGGTATGCAAGAAACCCTAGCAAAAACAAGGGTATTATACATAGAGTATGTACCCCATCATCTTAAAAATGTCGCAAATGTTTCTAATAAAAATTTTATAGATTTAATTTTTCCGTATTTTGATAAAGTAAAGCTTATAAGGACACAAGAAGAAATAAAAATTGAAGATTCTTCTGAAGAATTACTACAATTTCTGGATGGCTTAGCTTCTAAAAATAAATCCGACGATTTACTTTTTACTAAGAACTCTTAAAATAGTGTAAATGTATTATATTCAATTATAGAAAATAACTGGATTAAGAATAATAATTTCTTGTACTTTTAATCATTAACCTATAATTATCTATAAAAGTTAGATATCAAAAAGATTGAAGAGAAAAAATATTATATTCAACATGTTGGTTCTTTTGTTCTTGACCTTTTGTGTTCAGTTCACGGATCTTAAGATAGGCTTTGTTAAAATCACAGAAATACTATTGCTGGTTGCTGCTCCATTTGTTTTGTTAGGAAAGTTGAACAAATACGTAGTGCATTTTTTATTATTTTTTACGGTAATGGGTGTTTTATCATTTTGGACAACATCTCGTTTAGATTTTGCTTATATAGAACCATCATTTTTCAAAAGACCATATTGGATTACCATTAGTCGATATTTAGAAATTGTTACCTGTTTAATCCTTTGCAATATTGCTTTCTTATATTTTAGATCACTGAAAAAAAGTAATCAATTTGATCGTTATATCAACATATTTATTGATTTAAATATTGTTTTAACCGCTGTATTTGTATTTGTTTATCTATTGGTTGTTTTTGAAGTAATTTCTATTAATGACACTCGATTAGTTTACAGTTATGCCACAAGATTAAGAGGATACTTTGCAGAAGGAGGTCCCTTTGGGCTAATGTTAAGCTTCTTTTTCATGCTTACCTATTGGGTAAAAAGCAAAAAAGGCAGATATATCAGAAGGATATTTTTATTTGTAGTTATCTTTTTTATGGCACAATCCAAAGCGGGTACTTTATGTTGTGTGGTATGGTTAGGTATAGAGAATTTTGAATTTGTAAGGAGAAAACTAAAACCCTTACTGTTTCCGATTATAACAATATCGCTGATTGGCTTTATTTATTTGTTTATTAATATTAATGACATGTATGTAAAGGAGATCCAAAGGGTGAAACAATCCGTATTAGAAAGACCTACTGATCGTAATTTAATTTTGGGTAGAGTGTCCGGCTTTTTTATTACCCCAAAAATCATTACCAAACATACACTTTTGGGAATTGGCACTGGTAACTACCCATTGTTACGTAATAATAAGGAATATCGAGGTTTTTTTCCATTGCCCCCTAAAAACATAAGAAATATAGATGCACATGGGTATGGAGGTATTATGGATATTTTAATAGATAATGGTTTACTAGGGATCATATTTTTCTTTTGGATTTTATTGAAGATTTTTGAAAGAGTAAGAAAAGAAAGAGGAAAAATAGAATTTCTACTAGGCTTTGTGATATTATTCTCTTTTGGGGTGCAAATTCATTTTATGTACCCTTGGATTTTATTAGCACTAATATTGGTGAAAAAGTATAAAGATAATGAAGCTAGTAATAGACTTAAGATTAATCCATAATTCTGGGATCGGAACTTATATCAAAAATGTAATTCCTTTAATTATAAGTGGTTTTGGAGAGGTATTAGTCCTAGGTGATCCGGTTATTATTAAAAAATTTGAATGGAGTAAAAAGTTAGAAATCATCCCTTTCCGATATAAAGTCTATTCTTTTAAAGAGCAGCTTATGCTTCCGGTGTATATACCCAAGTGTGATGTGTTTTGGACACCTCATTTTAATGCTCCCTTATTACCTATCAAAGCTACTAAAAGAATGGTGACGATACACGATGTCAATCATCTATCAAATCCTGCATATTTTTCTTATATCAAAAGACTCTGGGCTAAGGTACTTTATAAAAATGCTGTAAAACGAAGTGACACTATATGCACAGTGTCAAAGTTTTCTAAATCCGAAATCCTCAAGTTTTTTACTGTAGATCCTCATAAAATAAATGTTGTTTATTGCGGAGTAGATCAAAATTTTGTAAAAAATGTAATGGTAGATAGTGGTTTAGAATTACCAACAAATTACTTTTTATTTGTTGGTAATGTTAAACCTCATAAGAACCTAATTACACTATTAAAAGCTTATAATCAATTAACAACTGAAATTAAAGAAAAATATAAACTTGTCGTTTTGGGCAGAAAAGAAGGTTTCATAACTCAAGAAACAGCAATTTTTAGATATATAGAAGATAACAATTTAAGTAAAAACATCTATTTTACAGGGTATGTGTCGGATAACCTGGTATCTGATGTATACAAAAATGCTACGCTGTTTATTTTTCCATCTTTATATGAAGGTTTTGGATTGCCTCTTTTAGAAGCTATGTCCTGTGGAGTTCCTGTTTTGTCTTCTGATATGGCAAGCTTGATTGAGGTTGGAGGTGAGGCGGTTGTATATTTTAACCCAAAAGAGGCCAATGATCTAAAAGAAAATATTGTTCAACTATTAGATAATCAGGAGCTAAGAATCAAATGTGTTGAAAAAGGTTTCGAACAAATTAAAAAATTTAGTTGGCAAAGATCAGCTGATAAACATATAATTGTACTAAACAACTTATATGAGTAATAAGATCATACAATATTACCAAAAGACACATTTCTTTCTGATATGTTGTCTTGTGCTCTTTCCCTTGACTCCTAGAGGAGTACATAGTAGTATAATTATCACAATAGGTGCAATAGCTATTATTTATTTTGCTATAAGAGGAAGAAAAGATTGGACTGGTAAAAAAACAAAACACTTATTTGCTCTAGGATCTATTTTTGTTATCTATTGTTTTAGTTTACTAAACATGGGGGATGTTGATATAGGGATGAAATTTATTATACGTACTGCTCCCACTTTTCTAATACCATTTGCATTTTTAAATCAAAAAAATGCAGAATGGAATATAAAACAATTGCAAATCATATTGTTTATATATTTTTTAGCTATAAGTTGTGTGCTATTTTTTTTGCATTACTCTTTTTTTGAAGAAATTCACTACCTTCAAATAACCTCTTGGGAAAAGCGATGTAGGATTGAAGAATCCTTAAAAATGCACGGTACATACCTTTCCATGTGGATTGGTATGGGGGTTTTAAGTGTTATATGGCTCCTATTTCAAAACAAAATATATAAAAAGATACTTTTTGTTTTTGGAGTTTTGATCATAGGTTATTTTCTTTTTTGGCAATATTTTCTAGGGGCAAGAATGCCTCTTTTTAGCACTTTGGTAGCATCTTCCTTTTTGTTGCTGACCTCCCTGAGAATATCGCTTAGAACTATTGTAGGGTTATATTTATTATCGTTCACAATAGGATTGATTGTATTTTGGAACCCTATTCAGCACAAAATACAAGAATTAGGTAGTCATAAAAAGGCCATTCCCGAAGGGAAATATGAAAACACTAATCCCAATATATCTAACGAAAACATAAGAAGTGCTATTTATTATTGTGCTTTAATAAATATTAAAGAAAAACCATTGCTGGGTTATGGAGTGGGTAATACTGACAGGGTAATGCAATATTGCTACAATCAGAAATTTGATCATACGGATCTTTTTACGACATTCCGTTTTAATGCTCATAGTCAATATTTTCAAATAGTATTAGCCGCCGGAATACTGGGGTTGTTGATATTTTTGACATCGATTATTTTATGGATTAGATGGTCTTCAGGATTCTTATATATAGCTTTTTTAACGCTTATACTTCTTTGTTTTACTTTTGAAAATATACTAAGCAGACATGATGGGATTGTTTTTTTTAGTGTGTTTAATACCATTTTATTAAATGTAAAAACTAGATTAGATCGTATATAAAAATAAAATAGGTAAACAATAAAGAAGTAAAAAAAGAGGTTTTTCAAAAATAATTGAATAAAATATCAAAAACCACAGTATTTTTAGCATTTAAAATAAATTTAAGGTAAACCCAAATATACCAATACATGCTTGATATTATTAGAAAGGCACTAGTACATGACTGGTTTACACAATACAGAGGGGGAGAACGATGTGTAGAGAGTATGTCTAACATTTGGAACGACTTTGACTTCTATACCTTAGTCAATACATTAAATAAAGAAGATCAAGAAAAAATATTTAAGGAAAAAAAACCAAAAACTTCTTTTATTGAACGGCTTCCATTTGGAAAAAGAAAATACCGGTCTTATTTACCACTTTTTCCTATGGCTATTGAGCAATTCGACTTAACGGATTATGAATTGATTATATCTTCTTCGTCTTGTGTGGCAAAAGGAGTGCTTACTCGTCAGGATCAATTACATATTACATACATCCATTCACCTGCGAGATATGCGTGGGATTTATATCATCAATATGTAAAAGAAAGTGGTCTGCAAAAAGGACTCAAAGGCTTTATTGCCAAATATTTCCTTCATAAACTAAGGATTTGGGATGTTTCTACTATAAACAGACCTGATTTTTACATTGCCAACTCCAAATATATAGCCAAAAGAGTTAAAAAAATTTATGGTAAAGAAGCTAAGGTAATCTACCCACCAGTAGATTTAGGTTCCTTCGAGGCTTTTGATGAGACTTCTGATTATTATATTACTTGTTCTTCGATGGTCCCCTATAAAAAGGTAGATTTGATTGTAAAGGCATTTGCTAAAACCAATAAAAGATTAATAGTAATAGGAGATGGACCTGATTATAAGAAAATAAAAAGAATAAGCTCTAAGAACATAGAATTAAAAGGTTATTTAGAGGCAGAAGAAAAAAACTCTCTTTTAAGGAAAGCCAAAGCCTTTGTTTTCGCAGCCGAAGAAGATTTTGGTATTGCTCCGGTTGAGGCTCAAGGCTATGGAATCCCAGTCATTGCATATGGTAAGGGAGGGGTTTTGGAGACAATAAAAGGAGTTTTTAGTATAGAAAGAATAATGAGTGATGAGACGACAGGTGTTTTTTATAAAGAACAAACTACAGAATCACTTCTCGAAGCGATTGGATTTTTTGAAACTCACCAAAATCAATTTGATAAGGGAATCATTCGAAAAAATGCAGAATCTTTTAGCAGAGAGAGGTTTGAAAGAGAGTTTAAGGAAACTGTTGAACAGCTATATTTTGAGTGGAAGAATGAAAATAATTTTTAACAATATCGTTATATCTAATGAGTTTAAGGTTAGAGCAACTACATAACGATATTTTGAAAAAGAATTTATGGCATTTGATTTTTTGAATATTAATTTTAATCTATATGTATAAGGGACGGTATTCTAAATATATCAGACCACTGCTTTACATGATAGATATTTCTATTATTACCACACTATGTTACTTTTTTCTTTCTAAGAGTTTATTAGATATTGGTTTTGTACTTTTATTTTGGGTTTGCCTTTCTGTCTTAACTTCAGCTTATGCTGTTTACCGTTTTACCAAAATTGTAAAAATTATATCATTATTCTCTAAGCAAGTTACATTATTGGTCTTATTAATGTTTACTTATTATTTTATTACTGAAAATCATATACCTAAAGAAAAAATTCTGTGGTTTTTCATTATTCTCCTATTGGCAATAAATACATGGAGGATATTATTATTTGAGGTTTTTAAAAGATATAGGTTAATTACAGGAAGTAATAATAAATATGTTGTAATTGTTGGGATTAATAATTCTACAAAGAGGTTACAAGAGTTTTTTAGTAATTCTCCGGAGTATGGTTATAGATTTGAAGGCTTTTTTAGTGACAAAGATCAATCAGATAAGCGTGGTACCATAGAAGAAAGCTTCAGTTTTGTTTTGGAAAATAATATAAATGAAGTTTATTGCTCAGTAAAAGAGTTAACCAATGATCAAATAAAGAAATTTGTGGAGTTTTGTGACGTTAATTTAAAGACTTTAAAATTCATTGCAGATGACAAAGAGTTATTTTCTAAAAACCTTCAGTTAGACTATTATGACCTTACTCCAATTATTTCTTTACGTAAAATTCCATTGGATGAGTATGTTAATGGCTGGCTTAAACGTTGTTTTGATATTACTTTCTCTTTGCTAGTGATTTTTCTGGTGCTCTCATGGGTATTGCCAATAATAAGTTTATTAATAAAACTAGAAAACAGAGGCCCTATTTTTTTTAAGCAATATCGATATGGTGCTGATTTTGATCTCTTTTTGTGCTATAAGTTTCGTTCGATGACTATTAATAAAGAATCCGACAAGGTTCAAGCATCAAAAGATGATGTAAGAATCACCAGAATAGGGAAATTTATTAGGAGAACAAGTATTGATGAACTTCCACAATTTTTTAATGTCCTGCTTGGCGAAATGTCAGTTGTTGGTCCACGACCATTATTAAGAAGTCATACGGAGGATTATAAAAATAAGATTAATAAATTTATGTTGAGACATAATGTTAAACCAGGTATAACTGGTTTGGCTCAAGTAAGTGGATATAGAGGGAATATAGAGAAGGATTCAGACATGCAAAATAGAGTAAGATATGATATATTTTATGTGGAAAATTGGTCATTATTGCTTGATTTTAATATAATTATGAAAACTATAATTAATGTATTCAAAGGCGAAGAGAAAGCGTATTAGTATCAACAGTTGGGAAACCGCAATAAATAATTAACTAACAAATGAAAATATCAGTTATAGGCACTGGCTATGTAGGATTAGTGACAGGAACCTGTTTGGCAGAAACAGGTAATGAGGTAATTTGTGTTGATATAGATGAGAAAAAAGTTCAAAAAATGCAAAAAGGGGAAGTTCCTATTTATGAACCTCATTTGGATGTCTTGTTTGAACGAAATATTAAAGCAAACCGTTTAAAATTTACAACTTCATTAGAAGAAGGGTTGAAACATGGAGAAATTGTTTTCTTAGCACTACCTACTCCGGAGAACGGCGATGGTTCAGCTGATCTCAAGTATGTGTTGGGAGTTTCAGAAGAAATAGGTAAAATCATAAAAGATTACAAAGTAATTGTTGACAAAAGTACTGTTCCTGTAGGGACAGCAGAGAAAGTACAGGAAGTAATTGCTAAGAATGCTAAATGTGATTTTGATGTGGTGTCTAATCCAGAATTCTTAAGAGAGGGTTTTGCAGTGGATGACTTTTTAAAACCTGAGAGAATTGTTATTGGTTCTTCTTCGGAGCGAGCTACTGAATTAATGAAAAAGTTATATAAGCCTTTTGTAAGGTCAGGAAACCCAATTATCATCATGGATGAAAAATCTGCAGAGCTAACTAAATATGCAGCAAACTCATTCTTAGCTACTAAGATTACTTTTATGAATGAGATTGCAAACTATTGCGAAAAAGTTGGGGCAGATGTGGATAAAGTGCGTATTGGTATGGGTACTGATTCCAGGATAGGAAAACGTTTTTTGTTTCCAGGTATAGGATATGGCGGATCTTGTTTTCCAAAAGATGTTAAAGCACTTCATAAATCAGGAAAAGATGATAATTATGTTTTCCAAATTTTGGAATCGGTTATTAAGGTGAATAAGGATCAAAAAGTAGCTCTGATTCCTAAGATCAAGAAATTTTTTAATAATGACCTTAAAGGAAAGACTTTTGCTATCTGGGGATTGGCTTTTAAACCGGAAACAGATGATATTAGAGAAGCGCCATCATTAGATATAATAGATGTGTTATTAGACGAGGGGGCTAGTATAAAAGCTTTTGATCCTGAAGCCATGAACAACGTTTCAAGAAAATATGGAGATAAAATAAATTTTTCTAAGACAATGTATGAAGCAATTGAAAATACAGATGCACTGGTAATTTGTACAGAATGGAGTATATTTAGAACCCCTGATTTCGACAAGATCAGACAATCGCTTAAGAATAATGTAATTTTTGATGGAAGAAACCTCTATGATATTCAGGACATAGAGAAGGAAAGAGTTTCTTATTTTTCCATAGGTAGAAAAGATGTAAAATATTAATATGAAAAAAGTTTTAATTACTGGAGCGGCAGGATTCTTAGGATCTCATTTATGTGATCGATTTATTAATGAAGGGCTTCACGTGATTGGTATGGATAATCTGATTACTGGTGATCTTAAAAATATTGAGCATCTATTTAAGTTAAAAAACTTTGAATTTTATCATCACGATGTATCAAAGTTCGTTCATGTACCTGGAAAATTAGATTATATCTTGCACTTTGCTTCACCAGCGAGTCCTATTGATTATCTTAAAATTCCAATACAAACATTAAAAGTAGGATCTTTAGGAACTCATAACCTTTTGGGATTAGCCAAAGAAAAAAATGCCAGAATTTTAATAGCTTCTACTAGTGAGGTATATGGAGATCCATTAATTCACCCACAAACCGAAGATTATTATGGAAATGTGAACACCATTGGTCCTCGTGGAGTATATGATGAGGCCAAACGATTTCAAGAATCCATTACTATGGCGTATCATACCTATCACGGAATAGAAACTAGAATTGTTCGTATTTTTAACACATATGGTCCACGTATGAGACTGAATGATGGTCGTGTCGTTCCAGCATTTATTGGGCAAGCATTAAGAGGAGAAGATCTTACTGTCTTTGGAGATGGTTCGCAAACTCGTTCTTTTTGTTATGTGGACGATCTAATTGAAGGAATTTATAGATTACTATTTAGTGATTATGTAAATCCAGTAAATATTGGTAACCCTAATGAAATTACGATCGCTGATTTTGCTGAAGAAATTATTAAACTTACGGGGACTGACCAGAAAGTGATTTATAAGCCATTGCCAGTAAATGATCCATTACAGAGACAGCCTGATATAACAAGAGCAAAGGAAATTTTAAACTGGGAGCCAAAAATTGGTAGGTCTGAAGGAATGAAAAAAACCTTGGATTATTTTAAAAGCCTTACTAAAGAAGAATTATATAAAAGCGAGCATAAGGATTTTTCATCTTATTCATAATGCAAAATGCATCACAAAAGAGGAGGATATTCATATTTAATAAGACCAATACTTGTTGTTGTCGATCTTATCATTGTGTTGGTTTCATCACATTATTTTTTAGTGGATGTTCAGTCTAAAGAGCTTTATGTTTTTTTACCAATAGTCTGGCTGATATCGGCATATATGCTTAATTTTTATGAAGTATATCGCTTTACTAAAGTTATTAAGATTATTTCTCTTTTGGTTAATCAAGCGTTGCTGATTTTAATTTTGCTATATGCTTATTTTGGGATTTTAAAAATAAGTAATTTTAGTTCGTTAAGCATATTTCAATTTATAGGAATAACAATCTCTTCTGTTAGTGTTTTTAAAATTATAAGCTATTATGCACTAAAAAAATATCGTTCTTACCTGGGAGGAAATAACAGACGAGTTATTATCATTGGCAATAATAGAAGTGCACAGCAATTAAAAGCTTTTTTTGATAAGCGAAAAGATCTAGGCTATCAGGTCTTAGAGATATTTAGTAACGATCTTTCAAAAACCATAAAAGATAGTTTTGAATTTCTTAAAAATGAAGATGTTGATGAAATTTATTGCTCGGTGGATGAGGTTTCGGATGATGATGTCAATGAGTATGTGAAATATGCAGATCAAAGCTTTAGCGTTTTGAAATTTATACCAAAGTCACAATATATATATTCTAAGCGTTTGAAGACTGATTATTACGAATACCTGCCAGTATTATCAATTCCTGAGGTTTCACTAAACAGTTCTACAAATAGAGCAATCAAAAGAGGCTTTGATATCTTCTTTTCCTTATTAGTGGTTGTTTTCATTCTTTCGTGGTTGATACCATTATTATATATTCTAATAAAACTAGAATCTCCGGGACCGTTAATTTACAGTCATAAACGCAATGGAATTAATTACAAGGAATTTGTTTGTTATAAATTTAGATCAATGCGGCATGATACCCATACGGATCTTGAGCAAGTAAAAAAAGAGGATGAAAGAGTGACCAAGATCGGACGGTTTATGCGTAGAACAAGTATTGATGAACTCCCTCAGTTTTTTAATGTGCTTTTTGGAGATATGTCTGTAGTAGGTCCAAGACCACATATGATTTCGTATACCAAGGATTATAGCAAGAAAATTGATAAATATAACTATGTATTTAGACACTCGGTAAAACCAGGTATTACAGGTTATGCTCAGGTAAATGGTTTTAGAGGAGAGATAAAGAATGATGTAGATATTGTAAATCGTATTAAATATGATATCTTTTATATTGAAAACTGGTCCTTGTTACTAGACCTAAAAATTATATTTGAAACCATATTCAATATTATTAAAGGAGAGGATAAAGCCTACTAAAATTGTGAATATAAGAGGAAAAATAGTAGAAATTTCGGATTTCTTTTATAAGGATGAAAGTGATCTTGTTCTAACCATTTTCTGGAATAGCCTTTATATAGCTTTTTTTCTACTTCCTCTAGGAATCAATCTTCCAACACCTTTTTTTATAGCTGCAATTATTTTTGGAGGGATTAATATCTTTAAATCTCCTAAGAATTTTGTTCCCAGCAATAAAGTTTTGTTACTTTTTCCGGTATATTTTTTACTTATTGCACTCAGTCTGATATATACAGAAAATATCTCTGATGGATTTAAGATATTTCAGAGATCATTGACCTTGTTTTTGTTTCCGGTAATTTTTCTTTTCGTGAAAGAAGATGCTTCTTCGGTTAGAAAACTGTTTGATTTCTTATTGGTAGGGCTTATAGTTTCTTTTTTTATCAACTTTTATTTTACTATTTATGATTTTACAATGGTTGAAAAAAGTGATTTTGTTTTTAATGATTGGGAGGAAGGAGTTTCAAGCGTAATAGAGAGAATATCCTTGGGAACACAATATATATTTGAAACCGATTTTTCCAAATTAGTTAACCCTAACTATGTTTCTTTATATATCTTATTGGTATTAAGTTTTTATCTCAAAAAGAAGTTGAAATCAAGAATTCAGCTATTGGTTTTGACTATTTTGTTCTTGTATCTTTTTTTAATGGCCTCTCCGGCAGCATATCTGATCCTTTTTATAATGTCACTTATATTAGTATTTAATATTAAGGATAGAAGCCAAAAATACATTGTGTGTATGTTGTTGATTTTAGGAACCGTTGTTTTTCTAAAAAATCCCAGAATAGCAGATTTTTATGCAAGCGCAGAAGAGCTTGAAAATAATTCAGGAATTCATAGAGTAACGGTCGAAAAATCAAGATTGTTAACCTGGAATGCTAGCATACAATTAATCAAAGAAGCTCCCATATTTGGCTATGGAATAGGAGATGCTAATGATGTTCTTATAGAAAAATATAAAGAACTAGATTATTTTAGCAATTATCAAAATAAATATAATGCACATAACCAGTTTCTTCAGACTTGGTTACAGACCGGGATTTTTGGCTTTGGAATTTTAATAAGTGTTTTCATTTTATTAGCACTTAGAATGAAACGAAGTAGAAATGAATTTTCAGTATTCTTGATTCTTTTTATCTCGTTATTGTTTGAGTCCATGCTGGTTCGATTTAACGGGATTGTGTTTTTTTCCATAATTGTTCCTTTATTACTTAAGAAGCGAAGTATTTTGAGCAGTAGAATAATTCGCAATCACCCTACAACTATCGATTCCTAAATAGTAAACAGAATCATTTTAAATTGATTTAAAATAATTAGCAATAAAACTGCTAAACAACTATTTTTGATGGCTTAAAATAATTAGCCAATAACAAACTATAACCCTATGAACATTTTAGTACTAGGATCTGGAGGAAGAGAACATACATTTGCTTATAAGATTGCTCAAAGTGAATTATGCGATAAGCTGTTTGTAGCACCCGGTAATGCAGGAACGGCAAATATTGCTACCAATGTTCCGATTTCCGTAACTGATTTTCCTGCTATCAAAGAATTTGTACTAAAAGAAAATATAGAAATGGTTGTAGTCGGACCAGAAGATCCTTTGGTACAGGGTATTAGTGATTTCTTTGCTGAAGATTCAGATTTAAAAGAAATAACTGTTATTGGTCCATCAAAAGAAGGAGCACGACTTGAAGGAAGCAAAGAATATGCTAAAGAATTCCTTTTCAGGCATAACATTCCTACAGCGGCGTATCAAAGTTTTACAGCTGAAACGGTAAAAGAAGGGAAGAATTTTCTGGAGACATTAAATGCACCGTATGTACTAAAAGCTGATGGATTGGCTGCGGGAAAAGGAGTATTGATCCTTCAAAACATAGATGAAGCCAAAGCGGAGCTCGAGAATATGCTTACCAATAAAAAGTTTGGGACAGCAAGTGAAAAAGTGGTGATCGAAGAATTCCTTGATGGAATTGAGCTTAGTGTTTTTGTGTTAACCGATGGTAAAAATTATCTGACTTTACCAACAGCCAAAGATTATAAACGTATTGGAGAAGGTGATACAGGTCTTAATACTGGGGGAATGGGAGCAATCTCACCTGTTCCTTTTGCGGATGATGTTTTTATGACTAAAATCGAGAACCAAATTCTTAAACCTACAGTAGATGGTTTAGCAAAGGAAAATATCGATTATAAAGGCTTTATTTTTATTGGACTCATCAAAGTAGGAGATGAACCTAAAGTCATAGAATATAATGTTCGTATGGGTGATCCTGAGACAGAAGCTGTATTACCTAGAGTTAAAACAGATTTAGTAAAATTATTTAAACATGTAGGAAACCAGACACTTGATGAGGTCAAAATAGAGCTAGATGAACGAAGTGCAACCACAGTAATGACAGTTTCAGGGGGGTATCCCGAAGCTTATGAAAAAGGAAAAGAAATTACAGGAATCGACGACATCACTGATTCCATTGTTTTTCAGGCGGGTACCAAGCTTGAAGATGGAAAAATAGTAACTAACGGAGGAAGAGTAATAGCAGTTACTTCTTTTGATGATGATTTTAGAGAAGCTTTAAAAAAATCTTATAAAAACATAGAAAAACTACAGTTTGATAAGATGTATTATAGAAAAGACCTTGGTTTTGATCTGTAAGTTTCTAAATAAGTAATAATAAGAAAAGCGTATAGTTTATATTAAAACTATACGCTTTTTTATAAGTTAAACCCCAGACTTTCTCAAATCCAGAGAAAGGTGGAATTTTTTTAATTTAAGAAAGAATGAGCTTTAGGATCTCTATCTTCTTCATTATTATCATTAAACCTTTTAAGCTCTTTCATCCAGTAAAAGAAAGCCACAAAGCCAATAAGCATAAACAACCAGTTTACTACATTAGCTGCAGTCCAGCTTTCTAATTCTAATGCTCTTAAAGCATCTAAAGGAATAAAAAGTACATCTACAAATAGATATTCGATACCTTCAAAAAAATCTTTCCACATATGATTTTCATTTTCGTTATAAAAAACTAACTAAAAAGTTTTTATACATTCGTTCTACAATACACAAAAAACAATATTATATTGTCTGTGACAAAAATATAAAAAATAGTAGTGTTATCAAGCTTTTTTAGTAAATCAAAACCAATTAACTTCATAATAATAGCATTGTATATGCTAGTTTTTTTTGTGATAGCTCATAACAAGATAGGTTTTGAGTTTAATAGGAGCTATGTTTTGCTGTTTTCAGGAGGGTTAGTAGTATATGTTTTATCCATGTTGTTACTGAACTATATTACTCAGAGGAATGATTTAACACAAAAAAGCACGCATACAGTACTTTTATTTGCTTTTTTGACAACACTTATCCCTAACGCATTAACTGATTTTTGGATTGTGTTGTCTAATATATTTGTGCTTTTGGCTGTAATGCGCATTTTGGGTTTAAGAAATGGAAAACAGGTAAAGTCAAAAATTTTAGATGCATCGATCTGTGTTGGGATAGCTTCTTTAGCATACTTCTGGAGTATAGGCTTTTTGGTATTTGTTTTTTTAGGTGTGTTATTTTTTGAGCCGAAAAACTACAGAAACTGGATCATTCCAATTATTGGGTTATTGATTGTTTTTCTTTTTTCGAATTGCTTTACATTATTATTTTATGATTCCTTTTTTTCTATTCCAGAGTACACAGATCCGATATCTTTTTCGTTTGATAATTATATAGAAAATCAACAACTATTTTCTTTTGGGACTTTGAGTATTTGTATAGTATTCTTTTTTTCTATTTACCTGATTACGTTCAAGCGTCATTCTGCAAAGGTAAAACCTGTTTTAAACCTTATCATTGCCCAACTACTAATTGCGGCTGCAATAGTTATAATTTCACCAGCGAAAAACACATCAGAGTTATTTTTTGTTACCAGTCCTTTAGCAATAATTGGAACCACTTATTTAGAATTAGAATATAGTAAGTTAGTAAAGGAGTTTAACATCTGGGTGTTTTTATTACTTCCGTTTACGATATTATTATTTTGATCAAACCACATTTAGATACGATAGAATCAGAGCTTCAACATCGATTGCAGTATAAATATGTGTGGTATAGAAAGCAAAATGATCAATGGGATACCTACAGTAATTTTATGTATTCGACTGTGGAGTGGGAGAGTTTGATTCCTAAAATAGCTAAGGCTGTTGAAGAGTATAAACTAAACAAAGAAGAATTCTTTTATTACACTATTAATCGATGGTATAATTACTGGAGTGCTTTGGCTATAGAGCTTATTTTTTCTGAGATGGAAGGAGTTATCCCTGCTAAAAATGAAAAGGATAAGCTAGTGGATTTTTCTTTCTTTGGAAAAAATTTTGATCATAAAACCAGTGTTTTTCCTAAAGGATTTGGAAAATCAATTGAGTACGCACAACAGCATCCTAAAGAACTATTACTTTGGTTATATCGCAATCAAAGCCAGCAAGGACGCAAGCATCTAGAAAATAGAATGTTTTTGATTGTGTACTCAGAGGATGGAGAGCACTGGAAATTAAAAGCGCAAATCAGTTGGTTAAAAAATATAATTTCGGCTTACGTTGCTACTTTTAATGATACAAAATTACATAGATTGCAATTACAACCCTATAAAACGACAACGGCTGGATTGATTTGGGCTCGAAAGTGAACATTTGGTCTTTGAACTTTTGACAGTATTGGCAAGTTTTTAATTTCCTTTTGTAACAGAAAAACAATTTTTTGTACTTATATAATAAAGGGAAGCTTTTCAAAAATAAATAACAACAATTGGTAGGAGTAATGTGGTTAAAATTTTAACTTTTAATTCATTAAATTTACCGTAATTGTCTATGTATAGAAACTTTGTTCAACCATTATAAAAACACTAACCGAATATGTCTGATGATTTTGATTTATTAGAAACAAGTTCTTCTTCTGAACAAGAAAAAGTAGATGTCAACTGGGGCAAAACGATTGACCAAATGAAATCTAAGCTATCTCAGGAAGAAAGTCCAGAGATGCGTCAAAAAATATTGAATGCAACATTAGATGATGTTGTAAAAATGGCAGAAACTGATAGAAAAACACTATTAGATGCTATTAAAGATTTAACAGACTATCAGGATGAGGTAGGAATTATTTTTGAGAAATTTTCTACGCTTAATGCCAAAGAACAAAAAGTTATTGATGATGCTCAGGCTCGTTTAGAAAGAGCAAAAGTAGAATTAGCTTCTGCGGAAGCGGTAAAAGATAACTGGTGGAATAACCTTTTCGGGAGAAAAAGTAGAATCAAAAAGAAACAAGTAGAATTAGAAGCTGCGCAGAAAGAAAGAGATTTTGCTGATTCTAAAGCTAAAGCTATGTTTCAGGAGCGTATCGAAAGCGCTGATATACAAACATTACTCAGTGAATTATCTTTTAAAAGTCAGGCAGCAGTAAATCGATTAAAGAATAGAGAGGTTGAAATCAAAGAGGTAGAAGATAAACTTCAGGTTGCCATTGTTGAAGCCAGCAATAATCATATGAAAGCCTTAGAAAAAAAGGCAGAGACCGAAGAGAAGTTAGAAGAACAATATGCATTGCTTAAACAAGCTCGCCAAGAATTGGAAGAGGTAGTGGATAAGCAATCAACAGAATATTCCGAAGCTATTAGTAAAGTAACAACACTAGAACAAAAGGTGGAAGAGCTCGAAGGTCTGAAAAATGCATATATTACTTTGGCGGCAAGTAAGGATAGCTTTGTTCATAAACATAATCTTACGATCAAAGTGTTAACTTCACTTAGAAGTAATCTACAAACGCATAGAGCCAAACTAAAATCTGATACCGAAGAACGTGTTAAATATTATGATGGCTATGTAGTAGCGCTTAAAGCTAGAACAGATCAGGAGTTTGCAGCTATTTTAGAACATCTTGGTGTAAAGACTGATGAACATATTGGAGAAACACTGGCTTCTATGCATACTGCTAGTTCTAAAGCACGTCAGGATATGATGGAAAATATACCTGTTCACGAAAAAGTGATGAAAGGTATTTATAGTAGTTATGCAGAATCATTACAAGAAATAAGAGCTAAAGATTCTGAAATACGTAAGGATTTTGCGAATCGTTATGGAATCGATATGAAGGAGTTGTTCGAAGAATATTATAGTTCTGATAACACTACTCCATCTGATGATGGTGAAGAAAGTGTAGAAAAAACTGCTCCTGAGCCAGATTCAGGTGATGATCTATTATCATAATATAAAAATGCTTTCCTGAGGATAGTGTGGAAAGCTTTGAGGTGATTCTTTTATTTTAGAAAACCAATCAACATGCCTGTTAATCAAATAGTAACTCCATTAGATTCAGCCGTTTTAGATTCTAAGGAGCAGTATTCCTTATACTTTAAAATTGTCGACCATGCTTTAAAAGAACTGGTTAGTTCGATTAAGAAGTATTACATCTTTTCGGATCAGGAATCTGTATTTATTAAACAGTATTGTGAACTATTGATCTATTCTATTGAGGCAATGCGTATAAAATATCTATACGATAAAGAAGCGCTGCTAAAGATTGACTTAACAGAGTCCGGATTCCCTAATTATTTAGAATTAAGGTATTTGTATAATGATTTGTTGCTAAGAAATGAATATGTAGAAAAATTACCAAATATTGAGGAATTGAGAAATGATTTCCTGGATCAATTATTAAGAGATAAAAAACATATTTCTGACGAAAAGTTGCATCAAGCCTCTTCTATTATTTATTATACGACTATTGATCAAAATTATATTTTTAAGCGCTTTATTCAAGGTAAGATTATAAAGACCACGGATCACGAATCAGAATATGTAGTAAGCTGGTGTTTTTATGATATTTCTTTAAATCGCCCTTTTATATGTTTTATGTATTTCAACTATAGCGGAAAGAGGATAGAGGAATATACCAAAGAAATATATGAGGTTTTAAAGAATAATGCAGATAGGAATATGAATTTGGATGCTATGGCTTTTGGGATAGATAAAAAATTATCAAAAGTAAAGCCAAGAAAAATTCGAAGAATTGATCTTGGCCCAATACATTCAGTTTTTGCTAAGGACGAAAATGTGATTACACATGCAGTAATGACAAGTATTGTAGCAAAGGAAACAGATCTTTCATCTTTTGTATTATCCCTTAATGTAGATCAGGTACATACCAAAGGATCTTTTAAAGAAGGAAAATTTTTGTCAAGCCAGGAACTGCAAATATGGAATGCTGAAAAATCAGAAAACTATCTATTTGCATCTCATAGAACAATACAAATGTTATATGATAAATTACCAATGCTAATGGACACTTTGACTACAAAGCCGTTCGAAGTAAATGAATTAACAAACTAAACAGCCAATAGACCAACAAATACTATGGAACATAATGCTACTTTTCCCATAAAAAATTCAGAATTAGCTATTCTCAGAGAAGAAGCATCTTCATACCTAAAAGGAATACAGTGGGAGCAAGGATATAAAGCTAAAAACAGAGATAAAACTTCTGGAAAGGAAGATAATATCCTTTTGTATTTATCCAAAGCAACATCAGGAACAGATGCTACTGCTGTAGCTTCGGTTTCCAAAACTATTTTGGCACTTAAAAAGAGACTATTACCTAATTCTACAGCAATTCCTATACACTTAAACCAAACTCTTTTTTCGGTTCAGGAAGGAATAACAATTGGGATATGGTTAAAAGACAGCTATTATGATGCTTCTGGTTTATCAGTGCTGAATGAAGGTAAATCTAACCTAAGTTCAGATCAAAAACGAGAATTTGAATCTAAGCAAAACACTGCCACTGCATTTATGCTCTTTGGTTCGGCTTATTTCATTTTACATCAGCTTAAGGATTTGGCTTCAGATGATTTGAGTGTAATGAAAAATAAGTTTTCCGGCATACCAGAACTTTCACTACAATCACCGCTTAAGGGAATTTCGTGCGCGCTGTTTTATTATGAAAAATATTTAAGCCATCCTGAAATCATTACCTCAGATAAAGATGTGATTGATTTTACAGTAGTTTATTTTGAAGCACTAATTGATGAAATTGAACTTAGGAAAAATTCTTTAGATCATACAGAAGTAATAACAGATCGAACTTATAAACTCGAAGATTCTGAATTTGCAGTTTCCGGCTGGGAAAATGTATTTACTGGTGCTGCAAAAAGTGTAGAGTTTAATAAAATAAGATTCGAAGAAATTGTCGGTAACCGAGATGCAAAGCATTTTGCCAGAAGACTAACAGAGCGTATCCTTAGTTATGACTTTAATGCAAAGAAAAACCCGTTTCAGGAACTTGGTGGTTTTATGCCGGTATTTATGGGATACGGAATTCCAGGGACTGGAAAAAGTATGTTAATCGCTGCGATCGCAACGATGTTAAAGGAGAGATGCGACCATTTGGACATTCCATTCCTGTTTCACCCTATGCCAGATACATTGATTTCTACCTTTCAGGGAGGATCAGCAGAAAAAATGGTGCAATGGATGAAGCCCATGCAAGATCCTAATAAGATTATTTTTGCGCCAATTGATGATGCAGAGAATAATTTACAAGAACGAACGGCACAAGGTGTTTCTGCTGGAGTTAAAGAAGTAATAGGTGTTTTTCTAAGATATACAGAAGGTGCTTATGCTGTGAATTATGGTAACTGTTCGGTGGGACTGTTTACTAATTTGCCTGAACAATTAGATAAAGCCGTAATTTCCAGAATCCAAGGGAGATTTAAAATTGATGGAGCTAGAACGATTCCGGATTTTCTAGATCAGGATTACTTATGGTGGAACAAATTGAACAACACCTTGCCAGATTTTGTGAATATGAAAACACCGAAGTATCAGTTTTTAAGCGAACAAGGATTGGCAGCCAATATGGGAGAGATTTTAGATAAAGTAGAAAAACCAACAGAAGAACGTATTGCAGAAATATATGAAAGGGTAGAGAAAAAGCATAAAACTTCAGAACATATGTTTTTTGCTGATTTCTATAAAGAGATTCAAAAAGAATTCCCATTCTTTTCATCTAGGGATATCAGAAATATTCAAAGTGCAATTTCTTTAAGATTAACGGATTTTGATCTTCCTTCAGAATGGTTTGAGAATCCTAAACTGTACTTTCAGAAAGATTATGAAACCAAATTTAGCTCGTTACAGGGACTAATGAAGGATAATATGGGCAATCTGAACTTTTCTGATATCAGAAGACAAGAGGTGATCAGATATATCGATAATATGGCCATAATAGCTGATACAGACTTTAAACGAAAAGTAGAGCAACAAGTAACGCATATGAATATTAATCAGGAAGCCAGAAAAGTATTCGAAAACGGTAAATGATAAATGGATAAATTAAGAAAGGAAAATCTATTTGGGGCCGAATTGGTTCCTGTTAAAGGTTCTTTGGTAGAACGCTATAACCAATGTCTTAAGATGATTGGTAAGACTCCTACTGAGCTTTCTGAATTTTCTATTGATGGTATCGGGTGGAGTCCTGAAGTTGCAGAGGAGAAAAACGATGCATACTACTTAAATAATGGCGAAGCTAATCCTAATGCTATTATTATAACTCCATACCAAAAGGATAGTCCGGTATATGTACCTTTTCATAGTTTTGATAAAAATATCATGAGTTTGATATTCGAAACCTACCCAGGAATCATCAATGACATTACCAAAGATGGTGGGATTTGTGTAGATATGGATCAGTTTATCGATGCTTTTTATGAACCCTTTGATTTGTTGAAATATCAAAACATTTCCGTAGGTTTCAAACTGGTTAATGATTTGGATAAAGTTCAAAAAGAACAACTAAAACTTATCGAACATTTTAATGAAGGAAATAATCTCATTGATGAAGAAATTCATTTGCAATTATTGGCTTCTGCCAGAAAATATGGAGATTTAAGAAAACGAAAGCTTACCTTAAAGCCTCTTACCTATAAAACAGCTTCTTTTTATACCAAAGCATTTGGAGGTGTTTTTGTAATAAAAGATTATATAAAACCAATCTTAATCTTTGAATCCGAGAAATGGTACAAAGAAGCTATAGAGGATACAACACTAGATGTAATTATCTATCGAATAGATGAAAAAGATTTGGTTCAGCAGTTGATTGGACACAGGATTCTTAGATACAATTTGCTAAATATTAACCAATCAGATCGTTACAAAAGGATAAAGAATTTCATGTTTGTAGAGCAACTGGAAGATGTAGAACATGACATAAAAGAGATTTTGGACAATCAGATTCTTTTTAAGAGTTATCTTAATAAGATGGATATCGAAAAAAGAAAGATTGTAATGGGTGTAGAACTATTTAACGAAAAACAAAGAGTCAATCAACAAACAGAGATGTCAAGATACATTGACCCTAATTTTTTTAATGCATTATGCGAACCAAATATCTTATACTCTGAAGAAGAAAAAGAGCTTATCTGGAAACTGTTAACAAAAATCTCCCCAAAGGATCCTTTACACCTATATTGGTTTGATAAAGAAAAGTTCTATGTACATTATAAAACCTGGGATGAATCTTATCAAGAATGGGTGATAGAATATATTAAAATACAGCATCAAAAAATAGAATTATGACTTTAGAAATCATTGTATTTATCGGAGCTATTCTCTTGGGGATATTAATGTATTGGAGAGAATCAAGAAATAATGCGTTGTATCGCTTTTTTAATAAGTTATTAAATACCAAAAAGTTGCAAATGAAAGCTTCTGATCGTAAGGGGTTTTTATTTCAGCAAAACTTCATTTTCAGGCTGGTTTATATGACGCTGTTATGTGGATTGGTGTATGGTGGGGTGAGTGCGTTAACACCATTGAATATTTTTAGTTTTGAGCTGTTTACAGCTTCGGTTGTAGGAATGCTAGGGGGAAGTTATCTGGCATCCGCAATTCTTTTTGCTAATTCTAAAATTGAAGATAATAAGGATATCGTAGAAGAGACTATTAGTAAGGGAAAAGATTTTATTGATGATATAGTCGATAACAAACCCGAGGAGTCTTCTCGTGAAGCCCCGAAAACTGAAGAAACACCAAAAGAAGAGAAAAAAAGTGCCAGAGAACGGCTAAAAGACAAAGGGTTGTTAAAGTAATTCAGGAAGAGATGATAAAAAGAATTTGGCAAAAAGGTAGAAAGCAAAAAATAATACTAATATTCATTGGACTTACAGTGTTATTGCTTCTATTTATTCTTAGGGATGATTATCAACCAGCTTTACTATTTTTAAGGAAAAATGTTTTTGTCATTCTTCTTAGTACGATTGTTCTGTTTTTTAGTGTTTATAAATTCAGAAGAACAGAAGGAGGTGGAAAGCGAGCATTGATATTTGGGATGTTAGTTATATTTTTTGGTGGAGGATATTATGTAGGTTGGAAAGTAGGTATGTATGACTATATGCAGCAATATAATATTTTTCAAAACCTTAATCTAAAAGAAATAAATGAATTGCCTTTAACTCAAAACGAACGTATTCAGCCATATAACAATATAGTTACGATGGCCTATGAATCAATTTCAGAAACACAAGAAGTTTCTCCACCACAACTGGTAAGAGTTGATAATAGTAATCAATGGACCATGGCGGTTCAGCCAGCTAAAGAATATCGTTGGCAACGTATTAATGATAATACTGAAGAGGTTTTTAACGTTTCCAGCACCACACCTTTTCCTCGTTTTGCAGGAGAAAATAGAGTTCCTGTTACGTTTTCTATAGGAGAATCACTTGCTTTTAGCAGGAATACCTATAATGCGGTTGTACAGAAATTTAACTTGTTTCAAATGTTTACCCTGGAACCTGATCAGGTGTATTATATGAAGAATGATAATGGTAATTGGGTTCAGGTTGTAAGTTTAATTCGATGGAAAGGCTTCTTTTTTCCATACCCATCATTTGGAGGGGTTATGATTATAGAATCAGGTATGCATAATTTTAAAGATTATCTGGAACGAATCTTTTTAGGAAAAGGTACTTATGTAAGTCCCTATGAAATGAAGGATTATCCTTTTTTACAAAGACAGAATACATTGTCAGAAAAAGTGTCTAGGTTACAAGCAGAATCCCTTATGTTTTTAGGTGGTTTTACCGATCCTTTACCCTGGAATATGGAAACGGCGGTTAAGATTCCTGATTTAGAAGAAGATCAAAATCAACAACCATTTGTGACGGATTTTGATTTTACAGGAATGAATGAACAGGCTTACAATGGATTATATCATTGGTTCGGATTAGAACCGATAGGAGATGAGCGTACAAGTTTAGCGTTTAGTGTTTTTATTCCGGCAGATGGTACCGATAAGATGTGGTATTATAATCATTCAAAAAAGAAAGAAGGATTGGCTGGAGTTTCGGCGATGCCTTTGAAGGTGATGGAATCCAAAAAAGAATACGATTGGAACGTAAATACACCGGTAGAGTTCAGACCGTATATCAAGGATATTGCAGGCAGAAAAAGGATGTTTATGCTTTCTACTATTGCGGCAAAGCGAGATAAGAATAAAAAATTTGATGGTTCTGCAACACCTGATTTGGCATTGGTGGATGTAGAATATAGAGATGTGATATGGATGGATGCCAAGCATCCTTTAGGGTGGGATAAAATCATTTATGATCAATTTCACGAAGTTTGGCGTTCCTCAGAAAATATTGGGCATTTTTATCAAGATCAGATACCTGAAGATGCAGATACAAAATTAGAAACAGATAGTATTCCAGTAAATGTTCTTCCTATCGGTAAAGAAAAGGACAGTATTATCCTAGTAAAAAAAGAAGTTGATAGTATTATTCCGGATACCATATCGAATTAGTAAGATCAGAGAGATGCTATTTCAAGTTATGTTATTACATTTGAACCTGCAAAAATCTGAATGAATTACATAGGTTCAAAATATAAACTTTCAGACTTCATTAAAACCGCTGTTGAGGGTGTTGCTGGCTATAATCTCAGTGATAAGGTTTTCTGTGACCTTTTTGCTGGAACGGGGATTGTTGGTCGAACGTTTAAAACTTCAGTAAAAAAGGTAATTTCTAATGATTTAGAGTACTATAGTTATGTTTTAAACCAAAATTATATAGGAAATCATACTAAGCTCAATGCAGAAGACTATCTTTCTCAGCTAAATGAACTCAAAGGTAAGAAAGGATTTATCTATAATAATTATTGTACTGGTGGAGGATCAGAAAGACAATATTTTAGTGATGAAAATGGTTTAAAGATTGACGCCGCACGACTTCAAATCGAGGATTGGAAAACTTCTGGAGAGATTGACCAAAATACATATTATTTTCTCCTGACCTCGCTGTTAGAAAGTGCAGATAAAGTGGCTAATACGGCCTCGGTGTATGGTGCGTATCTCAAAAAACTAAAGAAAACAGCTCAGAAAACCCTGCAAATTACTCCGGCAGCATTTGAAGTGACAACCAATTCACATCGGGTATATAATGAAGACAGTAATGAGCTTATCAAAAAGATCGAAGGAGATATTTTATACTTAGACCCGCCATACAATGCACGGCAATATGGAGCCAATTATCATATGCTGAATACTATTGCAAAATATGATACCTTTGTACCTGCCGGAAAAACAGGTTTACGGCCTTATGATCGTTCTGATTATTGCAAAAAAGGAGAAGTATCTGAGGTTTTTGAAGAGCTAATCAAAAATGCTAAGTTTAAGTACATCTTTTTAAGCTATAATAATGAAGGATTAATGCCGGAAACAGAGATCCGACAAATTTTAGAACGTTATGGTAAATATGATTTGGTGACAACAGCATATCAAAGATTTAAAGCCGATAAGACCGAAAACCGAAATCATAAAGCAACAGCTACAACAGAATATTTACACATCTTAGAAAAACAATAGAACTATGTTCACTAATAAAGCAAACAAGATTTTTAAAGAAGTTATAGATAAGTATCACGAAATTGACAGTGTAGATCAACCATTTTCTAACCCTTATGATAGCAAATCAGAGGTGATAGAACATTTATTGTATCGCAAATGTTGGATCGACACCGTACAATGGCATTATGAAGATATTATTCGTGATCCGGAAATTGACCCTGTAGCGGCTTTGACTTTAAAGAGACAAATCGATGCTTCGAACCAGGATCGTACAGATATGGTAGAGTATATCGATAGCTATTTTTTAGAAAAATATAAAGATGTAACTGCTAAACCTGATGCTAGCATCAATACCGAAAGCCCTGCCTGGGGAGTAGATCGATTATCCATTCTAGCACTAAAGGTATATCACATGCACGAAGAAACTGTGCGTATTGGAGCTTCTGATGCACATAAGGCAGCTTGTCAGGCAAAGCTAGATATTTTATTAGAACAGAGAGTGGATTTATCTACAGCTATAGACACATTGCTGAGTGATATCGAAAAAGGAGACAAGTACATGAAAGTCTATAAGCAGATGAAAATGTATAATGATGATGAGTTAAACCCGGTATTACGCGGCGAAAAATAATCTATTTTAAAGTTCCTTCTCCTTGGACGACATTTTAGTAGCAATGGGCGAGATTATGTAAAGGAGTTAGGATGAGGGAATTTTCATATTCAATCATTTTTCATGATAATTACAGTTTTTGAGTAAGAATAGGTCAATATCTAAAAATAGTAAAGTTCCGTCTAGGAGGGAAATGAACGTTCTGGTTATACGCCTTTCTGCAATGGGAGATGTAGCAATGACTGTTCCCGTTCTCAGGGTTTTTAGAGCTAAGTATCCCGACATAAAACTCACTGTGCTTACACGAAAGTTCTTCGCACCTATGTTTTCTGATATTGAAAACCTCGAGGTATTTCATGCAGATGTGGATGGAAAGCATAAAGGAATTCTTGGACTTACCAGATTATCAAAAGAGCTCAAGAAATTGGGAATCGATGCAGTCGCAGATTTGCACAATGTACTTCGCTCAAATGTATTGAAGAAGTTGTTTTCCTTTAGTAGCATCAAAGTCGTTCAAATTGATAAAGGAAGAGCCGAGAAGAAAGCACTGACCAGATCTCAGAACAAGGTTTTTAAACAGCTCAAAACTACGCATCAACGTTATGTAGATGTTTTTGATAAGTTAGGATACCCAATTGATCTTGATGATCATGTTTTTCCTGAAAAACAACAACTAACACCAGAAATAGTTGCATTAACCCAAAATTCAAAAAAGAAATGGCTTGGGATTGCACCTTTTGCACAGTATGAAGGAAAAACATATCCTTTGGAACTCATGGTTGAGGTAATTGAGCGGTTGGATAAAGAAGATAAGTTCGAAATTTTCCTTTTCGGAGGAGGAAAAAGAGAAAAAGATATCCTGAATAATATCGCAAGCAAATTTAAAAATGCAATAAGCATTGTTGGCAAGTTATCTTTTGAAGACGAACTCAAATTAATAGGTAATTTGGATGCAATGTTATCTATGGATAGTGGTAATGCACACCTGGCTGCGATGTATGGAATACCAACCATTACCCTTTGGGGAGTAACACACCCATATGCGGGCTTTATGCCTTTTGACCAACCTGTCATAAATGCAATTATACCTAATTTGACAAAATATGATCAGATCCCAACTTCGATTTATGGTAATAAACTTCCACCGGGATACGAAAAAGTAATGTATACTATTGAACCAGAAATGGTGGTTGAAGCAATTAATAAATTGTAAACACCTATTTGATTTTGAGATAATAACATTGATAATGGTTGTCTTTAGCATCTCGAAATATAAATAGTATTGTACCTGAATTATGATGTGCTATTTCAGCAACTAAATTATCATTTAAATCTCTAGTTAACCTTATTTTATTGACTTCTACTCCTCCAAACAAATAAGGAACTCCGCGAATAGTGGTTTTTTTGTTTTTCAGATATAAATACCCCTCTCTAAGTTCATATCCAATAATTAGTTCTTCAAAAGGTATATGATTATTTAAGTACTCTATTTTGATATTTGTATCATTAATTACATTGATTTTAAAAGAATAGTGATCTAAATTATGCTCGGTCAAAGTATCCTTTTTAATATCTCCATCAAGAATTTGAAAAAAATTATTAAATTTTACATTATAACTATTAGCGGAAGAGTCTTTTGCTCTGGCTATAATGCTATATTCTCCATTTAATTCTTGGATATTTTTCGAGGTAATAAAAGCTGGAGTTAAAAAGGTTGGGTTTTGAAATTCATACGAAAAAGACGCACAACCGCTTAGAAATGTAATTATTAAAATGTAAATGAATAATTTATAAAACAGAATGACTTTTGTTTTCACCATCTAATAGTAAATTTGTGAAATAGAGCTCCATATTCGAAGATAAGGGGATTACACATCATCAAAATCAACCTTCACTTTAGCAGAAGTGGGATGTGCCTGACAAGCTAATACTAATCCCTCTTCGATTTCACCATCGGTTAGAATACTATTCTTCTCCATAATAGCTTCACCTTCGGTAATTTTACAGATACAAGAACTACAAACACCACCCTGACAAGAATAAGGAGCATCAATATCTTCTTCTAATGCAGCATCTAGAATCGTTTTTTTCTGATCCATAGTAAAAGTAAACTCTTCGTCATCAACTAATACTGTTATAGAAGTTTTTCCTTCTAGATTAGCATCCATTTCTACTTCTTCTGTGCTGCTGGTAAATAATTCAAAATGAATAGTGTTTTCTGCAATACCATTTTCCAATAAGGTTGCTTTAGCATCATTGATCATTTCTTCCGGACCGCAAAGGTAAAAACCGTCAAAAGAAGTATCTTTAAACTTATTCTTTACAATATAATTGACCGTAGACTTCTCAATTCTACCAAATCTAGCACCTTCTACATCGGTTCTACTATAAAACGATTCGATAAATAATCTATCAGGATGATTTGATTGAAGATTTGATAACTCATTAAGAAAAATGGTCTCCTCAGGAGTTTGATTTCCGTAGACTAAAACAAATGTACTGTTTGATTCTTCTTCCAGAACTGCTTTGATCATACTCATTACCGGAGTAATACCACTTCCTGCAGCAAATGCCGCATATGTATTATTAGAGTCCGTATTTGTATTTAATAAAAAGTTTCCTTCAGGAGGATGAACTTCTAATAGGTCTCCGGATTTTAGTTTAGTATTGGCAATAACAGAAAAAGTTCCATCTTCAACCTCTTTTACTGCAACTTTAAGTATTCCACTTTTAGGTGAGCTACAAATAGAATAGGCTCTGCGGATTTCTTTTCCTGCAACTTCAGTTTTTATGGTGATGTATTGTCCTGCTGTAAAAGCATATGTGTTTTTTAAATCCACAGGAACTTCAAATTCTATAGAAACCGCTTTTGGAGTTTCGCGGATGATGTTTTTGATTGTGAGCTTATGAAAGTCAGCCATTGCAATAATTTTTGGCAAAAATAGTAAATGCATAATGAGGGCATAGTTTTTTATGAAATTTTATATACCTAAAACTCTTATGCATAAGAGTTTTAGGTATATATTTGCTTCAAATAATTTGATATGGGCAATTCTAAATTATATAAGGGCAGTCTGAATACTATTATTCTAAAGCTTTTGGAAGAGAGTGATAAGATGTATGGTTATGAAATTACTCAAAAGGTAAAAGAAATAACTAAGGGTGAATTGAATATTACTGAGGGAGCATTATATCCAGCCTTACATAAACTAGAAGCCGAAGGTTTGTTGGATGTAGAGATGCAAAAAGTCGATAATCGATTACGCAAGTATTATAAACTAACCGAAAAAGGTACCACAGAAACTGCAAATCGATTATCAGAATTAGAAGAATACATTAGAACCATGCAAACGATTATTAACCCTAATTGGAGTATTAACTAAATGGAAAACAAATTACCTAAAGAAGACATACAGTTTATAGACACGTATTTATCAAATTCTGACATTCATTATGAAGATATCAGAATAGAGATGATAGATCATGTGGCTTCTGATATTGAACATAAAATGAATGAAGGAGATTCGAGAGGTTTCTATGAGATTTTTAAAGAGTATATGATAGAAAATAAATCTTCACTAGAGAAGCAAGGAAAACCTTTTCAGTGGAAAGTGTTTAAGAGTACTTTAAAAAAATTTGCTGCTAATCTGGTTTCGTTTAAAGTTATACTAGGTGGAATACTTTTGTTTTTGGCTCTACGTTTTTTGGATACAATGATTTATCCGTTTGATGATTTTACAGCTATGATTATTCCAATGCTAATGTTATTTGCGATTACATCAGTTCCAATTATTAGGTTGAGAGGAAAAAAATACTCTTTTATAGGAAACTTTGCTATTTTCCAATGTGTTTACTTCAATTTATGTGTTCAGTTAACTCTCATAACGGATTTTAATTCGACTTTTTTCTACGCTATACTTTTTATTTGGGCATTTTTCAGCGCAGCTAGTTTTAAGACTATGCTTGATCTTTCTTCATATTATAATAAGAATTTGCAAACAATATGAAATTAGAAAAAGATCATATCAATAAATTATACCAGATCATTAAGAGTAATGGTGTAAAATATTACGATGTTCAGACCGAATTGGTTGATCACTTTGCTACTGCATTAGAAGAGGAAAACATGTTGTCTTTCGAAGATAAAATTCAGAATATTATTCAGGATTTTGGAGGGAGACAAGGTCTTAAATCAATGGTTTGGGAGAAAAAGAAAATCCTAATTAAGAGGTTTCTGAAAATGTATTTTATGTCACTAAAAGAATATTTTTCGTTACCAAAGATTCTATTAACCTTAGCCATTTTTGTCGGTTTAGAATATTCATTTAGAACGATTGCTATGGATAGTGATATTTATTCTGCAATTGCACAATTATTAAATGTATTGGTAATTTTTCAGGGAATTTATGGTGGTAATTCTTATTTAAAAAAATTGCATAATAAGGGGTATGAGTTTTTGATGATTAAATCTCAGGATTATATCCACTTGATGTTATCAATTCCTGTTTTCTTGCTCTTTTTTATTACTATTATGTATAAAAACTTTACTAATTCTATAGTTTTTAGTTTGATTATTACAACTTCTATGATTATGCTTTTGGCATATTCGAATATCAAAAAGTATCTTATCAAAAAAGTACTTGAAGAGTATCCTTCAATAGTATAAACCTTCTAAATATTTACTTAATTATATGTTGTTTTGTAACAAAATCCACATTTTGATTACTAAATATATATGAAGCCATCTTAGCTTCTTATAAATAACATCAACAACTATGTTTAAGCATTTTATTAATTTACAGTGGAAATCCTTTTGGCGATCTGCCACATTAAGCTCCAGTCTTTGGATGAAAATTTTTATGGGATTTTGGGCATTATATCTTATTGTAGCGATGGTAGGAGGAAGTTTTGGAGCCTATTATTTTATTGAAAAAGAACTATGTCTAGACCCATTGGTAGTAGTAAATAGATTTTTAATATATTGGGTAGTTGCAGACCTTTTGTTTAGGTATGCATTACAGAAAATGCCAGTAATTAATATTAAACCATTATTGATACTTCCTTTTAACAAAAGAAAGATCGTATCCTTTGCCTTTGGTAAAACAGTCTTTTCATTTTTTAATATTATTCATGGCTTCTTTTTTATTCCTTTTTCTATATTACTCATAGTAAAAGGAGGACATTCTGCTCTGAACGTGTTATTATGGAATATAGGGTTGATCGCATTGATTTATGCAAATAACTTTTTGAATATTCTATTAAATAAAAAAGATAACCTGATCTTTTTGGTTGGAGGGATTTTAGCAATTTTTGGAGGTTTACAGTACTTTGGATATTTTGATATTACCAAGTATACCGCTCCTTTTTTCCAAGGGTTATTCGATACTTCGTATATGGTAGTATTTCCAATAATAGTATTGATTATTTTAGTTATAATTTCTTTTAGATCTTTTATAAAGGATTTATATCTGGATGCAGGCTTGGCTTCTAAAGCACAAAGTGTAAAAACCGAAAACCTGGAATGGTTAGATCGATTTGGCAAAACCGCTACTTTTCTTAAGAATGATATAAAACTTATCAAAAGAAATAAACGTGCAAGATCTACTGTTTTGGTGAGTATTATGTTCCTGTTTTATGGATTACTGTTTTTTACTGGAGCAATAGAAACATATGACGGTCCGGTTTGGAGAATTTTTGCCGCAATTTTTGTGACAGGAGGTTTTTTACTAAGCTTCGGGCAGTTTGTACCTAGTTGGGATAGTTCATATTATCCATTAATGATGAGTCAGAATATTAGATATAAAGAATATTTATCATCAAAATGGTGGTTGATGGTGATCGCTACTTTAATCTCTACGGTATTAGCTTCAGGATATCTGTATTTTGGGTGGGATGTATATTTAGCAATTGTTGTTGCAGCAATTTATAATATTGGAGTGAACTCACATATTGTACTTTGGGCAGGTGCCTATGTAAAAACGCCGATTGACTTAACAAGTAATAAAAAGGCTTTTGGGGATAAGCAAGCTTTTAATACGAAGACGTTATTGTTGTCTTTACCAAAAATGGTACTACCCTTAGTTTTATATGCTATAGGACATTATGCGTATAGCCCTTATGCAGGATATGCCTTGGTTGCAGTTGCAGGGGTAGCAGGATTTGCATTTAAGGATAAAGTTTTTGATAAAATAGAAAGTATATATAGAACAGAAAAATATAAGACCCTTTGGGCATACAAACAAAAAAAGTAAAAAGATGATAGCAGTACATAATCTTACAAAAACATACTCAGGGAATACGGTTCTTAATATTGATAACCTAGAAATTCATAAAGGAAACAGTTTTGGATTGGTGGGTAACAACGGAGCAGGAAAAACAACACTTTTTAGTTCTATTTTAGACTTAATAAAACCTACAACAGGACATATAGAAAATAAAGGAATTAAGGTTAATGAAAGTGAAGATTGGAAGACCATTACTTCAGCTTTTATAGATGAGACTTTCTTAATCGGTTACCTGACTGCTGAGGAATATTTTTATTTCATAGGAGAACTTAGAGGCCAGAACAAAGCTGATGTAGACGCATTACTTTCTGGATTTGAGGATTTCTTTCACGGTGAAATTCTTGGTCAGAAAAAGTATTTAAGAGATCTTTCTAAAGGAAACCAGAAAAAAGCAGGTATCGTTGCTGCATTAATCGGTAAACCCGAAGTAATAGTTCTGGATGAGCCTTTTGCGAATTTGGATCCTACAACTCAAATTCGTTTAAAGAAAATTATCAAAGATCTGGCAGCTGATCCTGAAGTTACAGTTTTAGTTTCTAGTCATGATTTAATGCATGTTACAGAAGTTTGTGAGCGTATTGTAGTACTGGATAAAGGCGAAGTAGTAAAGGACATAGCAACATCAGAGGCTACGCTAAAAGAACTCGAAGAACATTTCAATAAATAATAAATAAAGAAGTTTGGGAATTTGACAAAACATCACTGTATTCATACTGTGGTGTTTTTTTATATAATGGGGTTTAGAACTCAAACCGCTAAACCTGAAGCAGAAAATCCTGCTAATCATCCGTTTTTTTAAGAAAGAAATGTATTTTTACCATTCACAGATTATTTTTGCACACGTTAGATGTACTAAAACTTAAGTTTTGTAGTTATCTGATGTATAAATTTAGAGGTTTGAATAAATATTCGTCGCCAATCATTATCGTTCTTCTTGTGGCTCTTTTAGGGTCTGGTTGTTCACGAAAGAAAGACAAGTTCTTGAATCGTACGTGGCATGATATGACTACCAAGAACAATACCTTATATAATGGAAGGAATGCATATGCAGATGGTCAGGAAGAACTTATTCAGACCTATCGTGATAATTTTTGGGAGCTACTTCCGGTAGAGCGCATGATTACGATCGAAGATGTTCGGCTTCCAAATGAGGTACTGAATCAAAATTTTGATAGAGCTGAAGAAAAAGCTATAAAAGCGATTCAGAAACATAGCATGCTGATCGATGGAAAAGAGCGAAACCCTAAAATCGATGAAGCTTTTTTGTTATTGGGTAAAGCTAGATATTTCGAACAACGTTTCATTCCTGCTTTAGAAGCTTTTAATTATATATTGTATAAATATCCCACAAGTAATACTATCAATCACGCCAAGGTATGGAAAGCCAAGGCTAATCTTCGACTCGATAATAACGAGAAAGCTATCAAGGATCTGATGAGGATGATTGAGCAGGAGTATATGAAGCCTCAGGATTATGCTGATGCGACATCGATGCTAGCCCAAGCTTACATCAATTTGGAACAAAAAGACTCTGCGGTCACTTATATTAATAAATCAGCAACTCATACCACAAAACCCGAAGAAAAAGGGCGTTACCTTTTTATAAAAGGTCAACTACTTAATCAATTAGGCTATAAGGATAGTGCAAACTATGCTTTTGATAGAATTATTGAATTGAATCGGAGAACGCCAAGACGTTATCTGATTAATGCGCAGATGGCCAAAGCACGTAACTTTAATTATGAATCAGGAAATAAGGAAGAATTTTTTGAATTACTGACAGACCTCGAGGAAAATCGAGAAAACAGACCGTTTCTTGATATCATATATCATCAAAAAGCTCAATATTTTAAGTTTACCGATTCGCTGGAAGGAGCAACTGAATATTATAATAAGTCCCTTAGAACGGCTTCACAAGACAAGTATTTGGAGTCCTTAAATTATATCACTTTAGGTAATTTTAATTTTGATGCTAAAGAATATGCTATTGCTGGTGCATATTATGATAGTACGCTGCAAAGAATGGTTGTAGATTCCAAAAGATATCGTGTACTTAAGAAAAAACGCGATAATCTAGATGATGTTATTTTATATGATGGTATAGCTAGAAAAAATGATAGCATCTTTGATGCGGTAAAGATGTCACCAGAAGAAAGGCTAGCATACTATGCTGAATATGCAGAAGGACTAAAAGCTAAAGCAATAGCAGCTGAGGAAGCGGCTGAGGTAGAACGTATTAAACAAGGTTTGCCTGTAGAGCAACGATTTAAAAACTCTGGAGCGGCTATTAAAGAACGTGTAGAAAAGAAAACAGTAGAAGTGTTTTATTTTTATAACCAAACCACAGTTGCTTTCGGAAAAACTACTTTTAAAAGAACATACGGTAATCGAGAACTAAAAGATAATTGGAGGGTTTCTAGTATTTCGGATCCGAATACTGTAGCCAAAGAAGAGGAATCAGAAGAGGAAGAAGAATATTCTATTGATACCGACCCTACTTTTGACCCGCAAACATATATAGCTCAATTGCCAACTGATCAAGCCGTAATTGATAGTTTGCATACAGAACGTAATTTTGCCTATTACCAATTAGGAGTTATTTACAAAGAAAAATTTCAGGAGTATGATCTATCAATTGATAAGTTTGAAAATTTATTACAAAGCAACCCTGAAGAGCGCTTAATTATCCCTTCTAAATATAACTTATATAAGATATATGTTGCTAAAGGAGATGATACAAAGGCGAATGCTATGATGCAGGATATAATTAATAATCATGGGGATTCTCGTTATGCTAAAATTCTACAGAACCCGGACGAAGCATTGCAAGATGATAAAGACAGCCCTAAATATAGATACAATAAGCTTTATAAAGATTTCCAGAATCAGAAATATGCTTCGGTCATTAAAGAAAGTGATGAGTTGATTACTAAGTTTGGTGGCGATGATGAATTTTTGCCTAAATTCGAATTGTTAAAGGCACAAGCTGTTGGACGTTATAAAGGTTTTGAAGCTTATAAAGAGGCATTAAATTATGTTTCACTTAATTATCCGCAAAGTCCGGAAGGTAAAAAAGCGCAACTGATCTATCAAGTTTCTATTCCTCAGATACAAAATAGCACATTTGTTCAGAATATAGACGAAGATCAAAATCATAAGTTAATCTATGTGTTTTCTACTTTAGGAAACAATCAAGCCTTAGGTTTAAGAGAGCATATAGAGAATGTCATTAAGGAGCTTAAGTATGATAAAATGAAGGTCTCACTTGATGTGTATTCTAAAGACCAGCAGTTTGTAGTAGTCCATACCAAAAGAGATAAGCTTAGAGCAGAAGGTTTAGGTGAGTTGTTAGCGCTAGGTAAAACCGAAGATACAAGAGGTGTTGACCTTACTAAATGGAATAGAAAGAAGAAGTACTACCGCAGTGTAGATAAAGAATATTTTATAGTAAATTCTCCAAATTACAGGATTATTCAGATTCATAAAAATTTGGAAGAATATTTAAGACCAGAATCAGAATAATAAATTTTTTAATTCCCCCGAGTATATGTTTTCAGATAATAAGAAAGGAAGAGACCAAGGTGCAACTGATTTTTCAAGAAATCAAAACAAAATTTCTGAAGGAACTAAGATTGTAGGAGACATTGTTTCTGAAGGAGGTTTCAGGGTAGAAGGGACCATAGAAGGTACATTTAAAACAACCGGAAAAGTAGTTGTAGGTAAGTCAGGTTTTATCAAAGGAACCCTGGAGTGTTCTGACGCAGATTTTGAAGGAAAATTCTCTGGTACACTGATCATAACAGGCACTTTGTCATTAAAACCTACTGCTCATATCGAAGGAGAAGTTACCGTAGGTAAACTTGCAGTAGAGCCAGGAGCAAACTTTAATGCATCTTGTTCTATGAAAGGAAGTGTAAAATCCTTAGGAGGTAAGCCAAGTGAGCAAAAACAACAAGGACAAGGACAAAAACAGGGGCAACCGGCTTAGTAGATATGTAGCCTTGACAGGAATAGCTTTCCAGATGGGAGCTACTATCTTCTTGTGCGCATATGTGGGCAAAAAACTTGACGCTTATTATGAACTAGAAAAACAGTGGTTCACAATGGGTTTTGTGATTTTTGGGGTTGCAGCTTCACTATATTTAGTTCTCAAACAATTAGACAGAATTAATAGATCCAATAAATGATCTCTTAATTTATATATGCTACACAGATTTTTTAATGTTTAAAAGTTTACTCCAGTTTTTACTACTATTTGCTGTAGTTGTTGTTATAGGTTACTTCCTGCAAATGCAGATTATAACATACTACAATCTCAATCGTGATATAGATCTGATTAAAGTATCCTATATGTTTAATGGGGTGTTTACGATCATTCTTACTTCAGGAATAATTCTGCTTAGTAATAGATTCAAAGACCAGTTAGGTTTTATTTTTTTGGGAGCTAGTTTCGCCAAGATTGGAATCTTTATGGCGATAATTAAACTTATCGGAATGGAAATTAACAAAAGTGTCTTTCCGGATTTTTTCATTCCTTATGTAATCTGTTTAGTAGCTGAAGTCTACTATATTTCTAAAATTCTGAACAATATTAAATAACTGATTTTCAGTATATTGTTTTTTGTAAAATTATCTCAAACTTATTTAACTAAAATAGTTTAAGAATCTAACTTAATTATGTACATTTGCACCGAAATTTAGGAACCGAAATTTTACGCGTAATGCAAAAATGTACTGTAGTTAAAATTTTATTGATTTTTACATTGGTTTTTACCACTTCAAACCTGTTCGCAAAAGAATCAGGAAAAGAAGAAAAAGGAGGCTTAAAAACTGAAATCAAAGAGTTTATTGATCATCACCTTCAAGATTCACACGATTTTACATTATTTTCTGATAAGGAATCCGGAAAACATTACGGATTTCCGTTGCCTGTCATTCTTTGGGATGAAGGATTAAAGTTTTTTTCTTCATCTAAATTTCATCACGGTGAAACAGTTGCTGAAGTAGATGGAAATTATTACAAATTATACCATAGCAAGATTTATAAGACTGATGCCGAAGGGACTATTACTTATGACGAAGAGCATCACGCAACTAATGCAAAACCACTTGATTTTTCTATAACAAAAAATGTAGTAAGTATGGTTTTAATAGGCTTACTGATGTTTTTTATGTTTAGAGGTTTGGCCAAGTCTTATAAAAAGAACAACGGCATCCCTACAGGAGTTGGTCGTTTCCTAGAACCTTTGGTTCTTTTTGTCAGAGACGAAATTGCTATCCCAAACATTGGAGAAAAGAAGTATAAAAAGTATATGAGTTTTTTATTGACTATCTTTTTCTTTATTTGGTTTTTAAATCTTTTAGGAATGACACCTCTGGCCGTTAATGTCACAGGAAATATAGCAGTAACATTTGCTTTGGCGCTGCTTACTTTCTTAATTACTAATTTGACAGCCAACAAAAATTATTGGGGTCATATCTTTTGGATGCCAGGAGTACCAACATTTATGAAAGTGGTTTTAGCACCTATAGAATTATTAGGGGTGTTTATCAAGCCATTTTCATTAATGATTCGTTTATATGCAAACATGACCGCAGGTCACGTTGTATTAATGAGCATTGTTGGGATGATGTTCTTATTTAAGAGCTGGATTGGTAGTCCGTTATCATTTGGTTTAGCATTTGCACTATCATTATTAGAATTATTGGTAGCTGCTTTACAAGCATATATATTTACGATGTTGTCTGCACTATACTTTGGTATGGCTAATGAAGAGGCGCATCATTAACGATAATTTATAATTGTTTAATTTTTTTAATTCTTTACTATGGAAGGTTTAAATTATGTAGGAGCTGGTTTGATTGTTATCGGTGCTGGTTTAGGTATTGGTAGAATCGGTGGTCAGGCAATGGAAGCTATTGCTCGTCAGCCAGAAGCTTCAGGAAAAATCCAAACTGCTATGCTTATTGCAGCAGCACTTATTGAAGGTATTGGATTTGCTGCCTTATTCGCAGCTTAATTTATAGGTAATAGCTGTAACGGTTGGTTGCAGCTATTACTAAGATTTAGAATTAGACAAAAAAGAAAATAACATAATTAGTTATGGATAAGTTAATAAATGATTTTTCATTCGGTTTGTTTTTCTGGCAGATACTTTTATTTGTTGGATTGCTATTGGTATTAAGAAAATTTGCTTGGAAACCTATTTTGGATTCAGTTAATAATCGTGAAGAAGGAATTAAAAATGCATTAGAGTCTGCAGAAGCTGCTAGAAAAGAAATGCAAAACCTTCAGGCTGATAATGAGCGTATCCTTAATGAAGCTCGTGCAGAACGTGATGGAATGCTTAAAGAAGCAAGACAGCTTAAAGAAAATATGATTGCTGATGCTAAAGCAGAAGCTCAGACAGAAGCTGATAAAATTGTTGCACAAGCACAAGCAACTATTGCTAGTGAGAAAAAAGCTGCAATTGCTGACCTTAAGAATCAGGTGGCTGGACTTTCTGTAGAAATCGCAGAAAAAGTAGTAAGAAAAGAATTAGCTGACAAAGACAAACAACTAGAGTTAGTAGAGTCTATGTTAGGAGATGTTACTTTAAACTAATCGTATAATGAGTAGAGCAGCAATACGTTATGCTAAAGCTGTTTTGAGTTTAGCTCAAGACAAAAAAGCCACTGAAGATGTTCAGAAGGATATGCAAAGTATTATCACTACAGTAAGTGATAGCGCAGAGCTCAAAATGGTTTTAAATAGTCCTTTGATCAAAAGTGAGGTGAAACTTGCATCATTAAAGGAAATCTTTAAAAATACTGGAGAAATAACTCAAAAAGTTTTCGATGTATTGATTGAAAATAAAAGAGTGAATTTATTAGCTGATGTAGCAAAGCAATACATTGTTTTATTTGATCAGTTAAATAATACTCAGGTTGCAAAAGTTACTACTGCAGTGCCCCTAGACAAAGCAATGAGTACAAAGGTACTGGCTAAGGTAAAGGAGCTAACAGGTAATGAGGCGACTATAGAAAATGAAGTTGATGAAAGTATTATCGGTGGATTTATTCTTAGAGTAGGAGATTTGCAGTATAATGCTAGTATAGCAAATAAGCTGACAAGTTTAAAAAGAGAATTAAGTAATTAAGAATTACATTTTAAAATAAAAATTTAATAATAAGGGAATGAGTTAAATTCTCATTCTTCTAAACTATTATAAAATGGCAGAAGTGAATCCTGCTGAAGTATCAGCAATATTAAAACAACAATTATCTGGATTTGAAGCATCAGCTTCATTGGAGGAAGTAGGAACAGTATTACAAGTAGGTGATGGTATCGCACGTGTATACGGATTGTCTAATGCTCAATATGGAGAATTAGTACAGTTTGATTCAGGTCTTGAAGGTATCGTTCTTAACTTAGAAGAGGATAATGTTGGGGTAGTACTTTTAGGTTCTTCAACAGAAGTAAAAGAAGGTGCAACAGTAAAGCGTACACAGCGTATCGCATCTATCAATGTTGGAGAAGGTATCGTAGGTCGTGTTGTTGACACACTGGGTAACCCTATCGATGGTAAAGGTGCAATTGAAGGTGAAACTTTCGAAATGCCATTAGAGCGTAAAGCTCCTGGAGTAGTTTTCCGTCAGCCAGTAAATGAGCCACTACAAACAGGTATCAAGTCTATTGATGCTATGGTACCGATTGGTAGAGGGCAACGTGAACTTGTAATTGGTGACCGTCAAACAGGTAAGACTACGGTATGTATTGATACCATTCTTAATCAAAAAGAATTTTATGATGCTGGTGAGCCGGTATACTGTATTTATGTAGCTATCGGTCAGAAAGCTTCTACAGTAGCGAATATTGCTAAGGTATTAGAAGATAAAGGTGCATTGGCGTATACAACTATTGTTGCAGCTAACGCGTCTGATCCTGCACCGATGCAGGTATATGCTCCGTTTGCAGGTGCTGCAATTGGTGAGTATTTCCGTGATACAGGTCGTCCTGCTTTAATCATCTATGATGATTTATCTAAGCAAGCGGTTGCATATCGTGAGGTATCATTATTATTACGTCGTCCACCGGGTCGTGAGGCATATCCTGGAGATGTATTCTATCTTCACTCTAGATTATTAGAGCGTGCTGCAAAAGTAATTGCTGATGATACTATTGCTAAAGACATGAATGATCTTCCTGATTCTTTAAAAGATAAAGTAAAAGGAGGAGGTTCTTTAACCGCTCTTCCTATTATAGAAACACAAGCAGGTGATGTATCAGCATATATCCCAACCAACGTAATCTCGATTACTGATGGTCAGATATTTTTAACTTCTGATTTATTTAACTCTGGTGTACGTCCGGCAATTAACGTGGGTATCTCTGTGTCTCGTGTTGGTGGATCGGCACAGATTAAATCGATGAAGAAAGTAGCAGGTACTTTAAAACTTGACCAGGCGCAGTTCCGTGAATTAGAAGCGTTTGCTAAGTTTGGATCTGATCTTGATGCTGCAACCTTAAATGTAATCGAAAAAGGTAAGCGTAACGTAGAAATCTTAAAACAAGCTCAGAATGATCCTTATACAGTAGAAGATCAGATTGCAATAATCTATGCTGGATCTAAGAACTTGTTAAGAGACGTACCAGTAAATAAAGTAAAGGAATTCGAAAGCGATTTTATAGAATATCTTAATGCTAAACATAGAGATGCACTAGATACTCTTAAGGCAGGAAAACTAACTGACGAGGTTACAGATGTATTAATGTCTGCTTGTAAGGAGATTTCTGCAAAATACAAATAATTCAGAATTCTAAATTTAGAATTCTGAATAGGAGATGGCTTACAAAAAAAGGAATAATGCAATCGTAGATAAAAGTTTTTATTTTAGTTGTGATATTGTAAATTTTTGTAAAGAATTAAAGAAAAAGCATGAATATGAAATTGCTAGTCAACTTATAAAAAGTGGTACTAGTATAGGTGCAAATGTAAGAGAATCGCAAAGAGGAGTAAGCACCAAAGATTTCAAAAATAAATTAGGGATTGCTTTAAAAGAAGCTGATGAAACATCTTTTTGGCTTGATGTAATTGAGGAAACTACGATGGAGATTCCAAATGAGTTAACTGAAAGATGTGATGAGCTAATTAGGTTATTGGTTAGTATAATTAAAAATTCATAATTCTGAATTCAGAATTCATAATTATAAAAAATGGCAAATTTAAAAGAATTACGTAGTAGAATTACCTCTGTATCCTCAACAATGCAAATTACCAGTGCTATGAAAATGGTATCTGCTGCAAAGTTGAATAAAGCACAGATGGCTATTACTGCAATGCGTCCATATGCCGATAAACTTACAGAGCTTTTACAAAGCCTGAGCGCTTCGCTTGAAGGTGATAGTGCAAGTGTTTATTCTGAGCAACGTGAGGTTAATAAGGTACTAGTAGTATCTATAGCATCTAATCGTGGATTAGCAGGAGCGTTTAATTCTAATATCATTAAAGCTTCAAGAGAGTTATATGAAAATGTATACTCAGGAAAGCAAGTTGATTTTGTTACTATTGGTAAAAAGGTTAATGATATCATTTCAAAAACACATACTGTTGTCGCTAACAAGAGTGACTTGTTTGATGATTTAACTTTTGCTAATGTAGCAGCAATTGCTGAAGAATTGATGGAATTATTTACTAATGGTTCTTATGATAGAATTGTAGTAGTATACAATAAATTTAAGAATGCTGCTACGCAAGATGTCACTACTGAACAGTTCTTACCAATTGTTCCTACTGAAGGAGATACTAATGTGAATTTAGATTACATTTTCGAACCTTCTAAGGAGGAAATAGTAGAGCAGTTGATTCCTAAATCATTAAAGACTCAATTGTATAAAGCTGTGAGAGATTCATTTGCGTCAGAGCATGGTGCTCGTATGACTGCAATGCATAAAGCGACCGATAATGCTACAGAACTTAGAGATTCGCTTAAGCTATCATATAACAAAGCAAGACAAGCTGCTATTACTAACGAAATTCTTGAAATCGTTGGTGGGGCAGAAGCTTTGAATAATTAAAAAGATATATCATTTCGACGAAGGTTGGAATATATTATCATAAAACAGTTAAAAACCTCATAAGAAAACTTATGAGGTTTTTTAGTTTTTTTAAGAATTGCTTATCGGCAAATCCCTTACCTTTAAGAGAAAAAGAAAAATGAAAGCAATTAAACTCTTCACTATACTACTTTTAATAAGTAGTTTTTCAACGATTAAAGCTCAAAATGAAGCAAATAATATTAAAATGGGCTTTGCCGGAGTTCCTCTTTTGGATCTTAGCGATGGTTATGTTGGAGTAGCAGCTAAACCAAGTGTTTCTTTTTACGTATCCGAGCGATTTGCAATTAATACTGCTGCATTTGTTTTATTTCCGCAGGATATTGAACTGGATAGCGGACGAGATGCAGAAGTACAAGCCTATGGTTTTATACCTTCTTTTAGAAAACATGCAATTAATAGTGGTAAATTCAGTTTTTATTTAGAGTCCGGTGTTGGAATCGGAGCGATACGATATGAAGCCAAAGATCCTGCGGATATAGCCATTGAAGACAATAGCGGAGGAATGTTATTACTTACTGCAGGAGCAGGTATTCAATATAGATTCGCTAAATGCCTGGAATTAGAGTTTGGTGTTCCGTATATGTATGGCCTTAATATTACTAATGGAGACGATACCAAGCTGTTTTCTGGTATTGGATTAAACCTTGGTATGAATATTGTTTTTAATACAAAAGATGTCAAAAAATGGAAAACCAAAATGCGAGAGCGTCTGAAGAAAAAATGGGAAAAAGAAGAAAATCAATAAGTATCAAATCAATTTGCACTAATATAGTTTTATGTAGCCTGCTAGCAGTTTTTACACAGTGTGCCAGTAGTCAAAATACAGAAAAAACAGCTCCGGTTAAAGTTAAGGAGCCGTACTTTCAGAAATGGAATTCGTCAATAGAAGAGGGAGGCTCTGGATTTTTAGTGTATCTACCGATAGAGGAATCATCAAATATTCAACTGGAGTATGCATATTTCAAGGGAAAGAAGATAAAACTCGAAAGAAAAGCAAGAGAAGCTGTTTACGTTGGAAAATATGTAAATCGCGCTAAAAAGAAGGGGTATAAAATGCATGTAGATCCCAAAAAAGAATATGGCAATGAATTTCCAGAATCACCTGAGAAAATTCCATATGAATTAAAGGGTAATGAATGTGTAATAGAATATACCAAAAATAATAAGAAAGAACATTTTAGATTAGATAATTTACCCGAAAAGAAAGTAGAAGGAGTTCCTATGCAGATAAGGCAATAAAAATTGTATTTTTAGAGCCATAATCAAGATACTAGTTGGGAATATTTCAGAAATTATTTAAACAAACATTTATATATGGATTGGCAACTGTGCTTCCGCGCATGTTGTCTTTTCTTTTGGTACCATTATATACTGATCTTTTACCCACAGATGAATATGGTAAGGTTTCTATCATATTTTCCTATTTCGTATTATTTAATGTGATCTTGGCTTATGGCATGGAAACGGCATTTTTTAGGTTTTTTAATAAAGAATCTGATAAAGATGCTGTGGTAAGTACCTCAGCAATTTCCCTTGCAGTATCATCATTTGGGTTTTTTGCATTGGCGCTATTGCTCAAAGATCAGATAGCATTTCTAACAGACATAAGAGTAGATTATATTTCTTTAGTAATATGGATTTTACTTTTAGATGCTTTGGTAATTATTCCTTTTGCGTGGCTCAGAGCCAATGAAAGGCCTATGCGATATTCTTTTGTCAAAATCTTGAATGTAGCAGTTAATTTAGGACTAAATGTCTTTCTTTTAAAATACTTATCTGAGTTGACTTCTACTCCTTCGGTTTTAGATCATATCTGTAAAGATAATTATGAGATCAACTATATTTTTATATCTAATCTAGTTGCCAGTGGTCTAACGCTATTGTTATTGATTCCATTCTATACTAAGGTCAAATACCGTTTTGATCAAGCATTGTGGAAGAAAATGATGAAATATGCTTTGCCGGTGCTTGTAGCTGGTGTTGCGTATTCAATTAATGAGACATTTGATAGAATTCTTTTGGATAATTTATTGCCAGAAGATGTTGCAGAACATTTGGTTGGAGTGTACTCAGCTTGTTATAAGCTAGCATTGTTTATGACATTGTTTGCCACCGCTTTTAGATTGGGAATTGAACCTTTTTTCTTTAGTCATGCAGAAAATAAAAATGCTCCAGAAACGTATGCAAAAATCACAAAATTTTTTGTGGCTTTTGGTTCTTTTATTTTATTGACTGTCGTTGTTTTTGTGCACGTTTTGAAAAAGTATATTATTCTAGACGAATCCTATTGGGAAGCTGTAAAGATTGTGCCTATTATCTTGTTAGCTAATCTTTGCCTGGGGATTTATCATAATCTTTCGGTTTGGTATAAAATTACAGACAGGACTAAGTTTGGAGCTTACATTTCAGTGGTAGGTGCAATACTCACTTTGGTCCTAAACTTTGTATTAATTCGAGAATATAATTATATGGCGTCAGCAGTTGCCACACTAGTTGCTTATGGAACCATGATGGTACTCTCCTGGTATTTTGGAAGAAAATATTATGCTATTCCATATGATCTAAAGAAGATTGGAATGTATTTAACATTGTCTATTGTTTTTTCTGTACTGTCGTTTTATGTTTTTGATAGTAATTATTTGATTTCAATCCCTTTGTTACTAGTGTTTTTAGTAATTTTGTACGCCTCTGAAAAGAGGGAATTAAGACAAATTTTAAAAAGATAAAAAAACAAATTTTCTGCTGTTTCGATTGGAGTCGAGGAATAAGACTTCATTGCAATGCAAAAGTTAAAATATAAAGATGCAAATAAAAATCATCAATAAGTCGTCACACGATTTACCACATTATGAAACCATTGCCTCTGCGGGAATGGATTTAAGAGCTAATATTACTGAAGCTGTAACCTTAAAACCATTAGAGCGAACAATTGTAAAAACTGGCTTGCTTATAGAATTACCAGTTGGTTATGAAGCACAAGTTCGTCCGCGTAGTGGATTGGCAGCCAAAAAAGGAATTACAGTGCTTAATGCGCCAGGAACTGTAGATGCGGATTATAGAGGGGAGATCGGTGTAATTCTAGTAAATCTCTCTAACCAAGATTTTACTATAGAAAATGGAGAAAGAGTTGCTCAGCTGGTAATAGCTAAACACGAGAGAGCAGAGTGGGTGGATGTAAAGGAACTATCAGAAACCTCTAGAGGAGAAGGAGGATTCGGTAGTACTGGGGTGAAGTAATCGAGTATAAAATAAAAATATATAAACAAAACCGGTTTCCCCCTTGGAAGGGGGCTAGGGGGATGTATTAACAATCAATCAAAATATTAAAACAACAAACCAAATATGAAAATCATTGTACCTATGGCAGGAAGAGGTTCTAGATTAAGACCTCATACATTAACAGTTCCTAAACCATTAATTCCGGTAGCGGGTAAACCTATTGTACATAGATTAGTGTCAGATATTGCAAAAGTTTTAGGAGAACCCATAGAAGAAATTGCTTTTATATTAGGCGATCCTGCGTTTTTTGGAGATGATGTTGTAGCTAGTTTAACAGAATTGGCAGAAAGTCTTGGGGCTAAAGCTTCTATTTATAGACAAGATGAACCGTTAGGAACTGGTCATGCAATTATGTCTGCAAAGGAATCTTTATCAGGCCCTGCGGTAATTGCTTATGCGGATACTTTGATTAGAGCAAATTTTGATTTAGATAAAGAAGCAGATGCTGCAATATGGGTAAAACAGGTGGATCGTCCGGAAGCCTATGGTGTGGTTAAACTAAATGACAAAAAAGAAATTGTAGAGCTGGTTGAAAAACCGCAGGAGTTTGTTTCGGATTTAGCGGTGATAGGAATCTATTATTTTAAGGATGTTGGAGTACTTAAAAATGAGCTTCAGTATGTTTTGGATCATAATATTATCAATGGAGGAGAGTACCAGATTAATGACGGAATCAAAAGAATGATGGCTGACGGCAAAGTTTTTGTTACCGGACAGGTGGATGAATGGATGGACTGTGGAAACAAAAATGTGACTGTAGAAACTAATTCTAGAATGCTAGGTTTTTTACAAAAAGATGGCGAAAAATTGGTAAGCGATTCTGTTATACAAGAAAACGCTACAATTATCCCTCCTTGTTACATTGGAGAAGGGGTTACGATTAAGAACGCATCTGTAGGGCCAAACGTATCTATAGGGGATGGATGTACGATTGAGGACACAGCAATTAAAAATAGTCTGGTTCAAACACAAACTGTCATAAAAAATGCTAACTTAGACAATGCTATGGTGGGAAATCACGTTGTGTATGACGGAAACTATTCTACTATTAGTATTGGAGACTATTCTACTATGGAATAATTTATGATGTGAGAGGTTTATGATTAAACATTGGAAATATATAGGGTTTTGTTTTTTATTCTTCGGAATAGGTATAAGTACTACCTTTTCTCAAGAAATAGAACCTCAGATGCAGATCAATATTGATGATCTGGGTAATGTTTCTGATAGGTTTCAGGAAAACTTTTTTGAAGCTTTAAAACAAAAAGCAATCACTAATTATGATAAGGCGATTGAGTCCTTACAAACTTGTATAGAGATTAATCCTAAACCTGTCATTTTATATTCAGAATTAGGTAAAAATTATTTGAAGCTTAAGCAATACAAAAAAGCAGAAGATAATTTTAAAAAGGTGGTAGAAGCTAAACCTGATGATCGCTATATTCTAGAACTGTTGTTTGAGGTGTATTTTGCTGAGCGAAAATATCCGGAATCAATTGAAATAGTTGAAAAACTAGTTGATTACAATACGATGTTCAAAGAACAATTGGCCAATCTCTATTTTCTAGAACAACGATATGATGATGCCCTAAATGTGTTGGATGAGTTAACAGAAGAAAGAGGTAGAGATGCTTATCGTGATCAATTACGTAAAAGAATAACACTAAAAATTACTAATCCTACTAATCAGATAGCTAGATTAGAGAAGAAGATAGAAGAGAAACCTGATGATGAACAAAATTATTTAAACCTGATTTATCTCTACAGTCAGGACAATCAGAAAAATAAAGCTTTTGATACAGCAAAGCGTTTGCTAAAGAAGCAACCTAAATCAGAGTTGGTTCACTTGGCGTTGTATAAATTTTATCTGGACGATAACAAAACAGATAAGGCAGTGGAGTCAATGAAGATTGCTTTGGCCAGTAATAAACTAGATAATGAATCTAAGTATAAAGTGATTAGTGATTTTCTGTTATTTGTAAAAGATAACCCTCAGTATGAGGCACAATTAGAAGAGATAACTAATGTGTTTTCTGAAGGTCAGAATAACAGCAAAGTTTTAACAGAACTTGGTCATTTTTATTATAAAAAAGATGATAAAGAACTGGCGCTGAATTATTATGAAAGAGGTATCAAAACCAATGCTAATGATTTTGGGCTTTTAAAAAGAATTTTATTATTACAATTAGATCTGAAACGTTACGAAAAGGCCAAAATAGGAAGTGAATTAGCATTAGAAATGTTTCCCTCTCAACCTATTTTCTATCTCGTTAATGGCGTTTCACTTGTTAATCTTAATCAGGCAGATCAAGCTGTTGAAATTCTCACCACCGGTATAGATTACGTAATCGATGATCAGAAAATGGAAGCAGATTTTTATAAGCAGATGGGGGAGGCTTATCTAAAACTTGGAGACGAAACAAAAGCTTCAGAATATTTCGAAAGGTCTTACCAACTTCAGAAAAAATCATAACAGTTAATGAACAGAGTATTTTATCTATTATGTTTTTCCTTGATATTATTTAATTCTTGTAAAGGAACCAAAGCAGTTACAGCATCCGGAATCAAAAAGATGAGTGCCGAAAAAATTATCGCTAACCACTACAATAGATCTTTTAATTTTGAAACGCTTAACGCAAAAATCAAAGTAAGATATGATGATGGTAAACAATCTTTTAGTCCAAGTGTGACTTTGAGAATGCAAAAGGATAAAACCATTTGGGTAAGTGCCAAATTGCTGGGCATTACTCTTGCAAAAGCTATAATTACTCCAGAAAAAGTAAGCTACTATGAAAAGATCAATAACACTTATTTCGATGGAAACTTTGAATTACTGAGTGATTGGTTAGGAACTGAATTGGATTATGATAAAGTGCAGCATTTACTTGTTGGACAAGCCTTGTTCAATCTTCGGGATGATAAATACAAATCATCAGTTGCTGGTCAAAACTATCAACTTCAACCTAAAAAAGAATTAGAACTTTTCGAAAGATTATTTCTTATCAACCCCAATAGCTTTAAGATATCTGCGCAGCAGTTAAAACAACCCTTAGAAAACAGAAATTTATCGGTTAATTACCAGAGTTATCAAAAAGTAGGAAATCAGGATTTTCCAAAAGAAATCTTTATTGAAGCATTACAGGAAAACAAAAAAACCACAATTAATATAGAATACAGAACGGTTGATTACAATGCTCGGGTAAGTTTTCCGTTTAAAATACCATCAGGATATCAGGAGGTCACCATACAATGAGAATACTACAATTCACATATATAATAGGTTTGCTATTGATTAGCACACCTTCCTTTTCTCAGAGTGCCAAGCAACAACAACTTGAAGAAGAGCGTCAGCGACTTCGAGAGGAGATTGAGCAAATGAAACAGTTAAGAGCAGATAATAAGCTAAAAGAACGCTCTGTATTGGATGAAGTAGAGGCGATCAATGCTCAAATCAGTACCAGACAGAATCTTATTAAAATCACCAATCAGCAGGCTAATCTATTAACTCGGGAGATCAATGCTAATTTTAAGAAAATGGAAGCTTATCGAAAAGAGCTAAAAGTGCTAAAAGAAGATTATGCCAAAATGATTATTAAATCCTATAAAAGTAAGTCACGACAGAGTAGGATTATGTTTTTATTGTCTTCTGCTGATTTTGCACAGGCTTATAAGCGACTTCAGTATATGAAACAATATAATGAACATCGCAAGGAGCAGGCAGATGGAATAGAAACCAGAACAAAAGAATTACAAAAACTAAATACAGATTTATCTGATCAAAAGAAAAGCAAACAAGTTTTGGTAGACGAAAATCGTGAGGCACAAGATAAACTTCGCGAAGAAAAGATGGAGCAGCAGGCCTTAATGGCTACCATTCGCAAAAAACAAGGAACATATACCAAGCAGATCAAGCAAAAAGAAGCTCAGGCCAGTGCATTGGATAAAGCTATCGAAAAATTAATTAGAGAGGCAATCGCCAAAGCCAATAAAAAAGCTGGTAAAAAGGCAAGTAAAAAGGGTTCTGCAACGACTTTTGCGTTAACGCCAGAAGAAACCAAACTCGCTGCTGGATTTACATCTAATAAAGGAAAATTACCTTGGCCAGTAGGAACAGGAAGATTGACCAAAAAATTTGGGCGTCAACCGCATCCTACACTCCCTAATATACAAATTAATAGCAGCGGAGTAGAAATCGAAACCAGGAAAGGAGAAAAAGCTAGAGCTATTTTTGAAGGTGAAGTAACCGGTATACAAAAAGTAAAAGGCGCCGGAAGACTCGTAATCATTCGTCACGGAAATTATATGACTACCTACTATAATTTGGACAATATTACGGTAAAAGAGGGGCAAAAAGTATCTACCAAACAGGCAATCGGAGAAGTAAGAACTAACCCAAAAACGGGTAGGGCAATTATGAAGTTTTTGGTCTTCAAGAATGCTAAAAAACTAAACCCACAGACTTGGATTTATAGGATGTGATTTTCTAATAATTATTAAAATGAGTTTTAAGAATAATAGAATTGAGCTTGAAGAAAAGGGATATTCGGTTCTTACTCCAATATATAATAATTCAGAAATAGCTGATATTCTAAATGTAATTCAGAACGCTGAACAAGACAACAAATCATTTTTAAAAACCAACGATCTTTTTGCTATAAGGCAGCTTTTTAATGTCATTCCTCAAGTAAAAAATCTTCTTTTTAATAAGAACCTAATTGAATTAGTTGAAGAATCATTGGGTTCAAACAGTTTTTTAACCAAAGCAATTTATTTTGATAAACCAAAGCAATCTAATTGGTTCGTAGCATATCATCAGGATTTGAGTATCTCCGTGAATCAAAGAACAGATGTAGATAATTATACGAACTGGACATATAAAAATGGGCAATATGGAGTTCAACCTCCTTTAGAAATATTAAATAATATTGTAACAGTAAGAGTTCATCTAGATGATACAGATAAACATAATGGAGCACTAAAAGTGATTTCTGAATCGAATAAAAACGGAGTTCTAAGAAAGGAAAATATAGATTGGTCAAATAAAAAAGAAATCATTTGTGAAGTCAAAAAAGGAGGGGTTATGTTAATGAAACCCCTAACTTTTCATGCATCGAACCGAACAACAAATCATAAACAACGAAGGGTGATTCATATGGAGTTCAGTAATAAAGAATTGATAAAACCTCTGGAATGGTTAGAAAGAATAGAGTTAAATTAGAAACCACTTATGAATTGGAAAAAAACGCTTAAAATTTTAGGCTTTATCGTCTTAACAATAATTGTTTTTATTGCGGGATTAATAGGGTATGGATATTATCATATGAAAGGGAAGTATGCTGTTAATGAAGAAAAATATCCGCACTACATAGGAAAAATTGAATCAGATAAGGCAATAAGAACTGACGATTTTCAGCTTTGTAAAGGTGGAAGGATGTATGGGTTTTATAGTAGTGCTGCTCCAAAAATTTACAGAAAAAGTAAGTTAGAATTTAAGAAGACTATCAAAACAAGTTTTAAAGACCAGAATTATAAAGATAATGGCTATCTAAGTTTGAGGTTCAATATGAATTGCAAAGGCAAAACAGGGAATCTAATCATAACAGAATTGAATTCGGATTTAGGGGTTACTACCCTAAATTCTAATTTGGTAGATCAGCTGGTAAGTTTATCATTACAAGAAGAGAATTGGCAAACAGTAAGTGATACTGACGTCAATTATTATATGTATTTATTATTCAAAATAGAAAATGGAACAATTACAGAAATACTTCCTTAGCATATCAGTGCTTCTTTTGATATGCTCATGTGGAAATAGCTATAATGACCTTTCTTCATTAGAACGGAAGCAAAAATCAATGGAGTTGTTCCAAAAAGAATTTGTTAAAGACCATCACGGACCGCTACAAGGAAGCCCTGAGAGCATGACATTACTTGATGAGATTATTGAATTGGATTCAACAAATTGTGATGCCTTACGTGAGCTTTCTGTAGCATATCTTAAAAGAGGATTGCCACATGAGTGGAAGCCAAGATTTGATAAAGCTGTAGAATGTAACCCTAAGATTTGGCAACCTTGGAGAGGATATTTGTATTTATGGTTTTATCGAGATTATAAAAAGGCTATAGCAGATTTTGACGCTAGCGATACTTTAACACCTGATTTTATTGATGCACCGCAGGGGCATAGTGTAGATTATTGGCGGGGTGTTGCGTATCTTGGTTTAAAAGATTATCAAAGTTCTGCTCATTATTTTAATAAGCATATAGCTAAAGTTACTGAAGACTCTAGTGAAGATTGGGTAGAACCCAATGCATTTTTGTACTTAGGTATTGTATATTATGAGAATTCTGAAATGGAAAAATCCGAATTCTATATTGATAAAGCGCTTCAATATTATAACGGTATTTCTGCAGATAGCCATTATTATAAAGCATTATTACAAGTTTCTAAAGAAGAACATGATAAGGCGATGATTTCCATAGAAACAGCGATACAGAACTATAATGACGGATATTATTGTCAAAGAGATTATGTTGAAGAAATTCGTCAAATTTATCCGGAACAACTGAAAGAGCTAAAAGACACGTTGTTAATACAAATTTCAGAGAAAAAGTTGTAAAATGGAAATCATAATCATCTCCATAGTTGCTTTTTTGGTTTCAATTCTAACCTTTTTTTCCGGTTTTGGACTAGGAACGATTTTGACTCCGGTATTGATGATTTTTTTTCCGGTAGAAATTGCTATTGCGCTGACGGGTTTAGTACACTTCTTTAATAATGTATTCAAGTTGTTTTTAGTAGGTAAAAATGCTGATAAAGGAGTTTTATTACGTTTTGGAATTCCTGCAGTGATTGCAGCGATGGCTGGCGCTTGGCTGCTGTTGCACATTCCGGATGTAAAACCACTTTTTGTCTACGAAGCTTTTGACAGAACTTTCGAAGTATATCCTGTAAAGTTTATCATTTCTATATTGCTGATCATCTTTGCTAGTATGGATTTGATTCCATATTTTAAGAACTTGCAGTTTGGAAAGGATAAACTTCCTTTAGGTGGGGCTTTGAGTGGTTTTTTTGGTGGTCTTTCTGGTAATCAAGGAGCTTTAAGAACCGCATTCTTAATTAAAGCTGGTTTATCAAAAGAAGCTTTTATCGGTACAGCGGTGGTAGTATCTACATTTGTGGATTTTACAAGACTTAGTGTCTATGCTACAAGGATTACGACTTCTGGCTTGGGTGAAAATCTAACGTTAGTGATTTGCGCTACACTTTCAGCTATTGCCGGAGCATATCTGGGCAATATTTTACTGAAAAAAATGACTTTACAGTTTTTGCAGGCAATTGTAGCTATTATGCTAATCACGATTTCAATTGCATTGGGGGCTGGATTAATCTAAAATAACCCTATTTTTACCTGAAAACAGAGGAGATTGTACTTTTCCTGTGTTGTGTAGTATGAAAAGATTAAAATACATAATTGAAACTTTAATACTATTTCTGACTATTAGCTTAAATGCTCAAAAATCGGAAATGGCAATAAATCAAAACCGAATTGCAATTGATTTTGTTACGAATGAAAAAATAGACGTTAAATTCAAAAAACAAGAATCGACAAAAAAGGAGTTGATATTGATTGCTGAAAATAAAGAAAACGGAAAACATTCAATTTATGTTAAGAATAAAACGACTGACTCACTTCAAATATTTACTCAAGATTGGAGGTTATTTTTAATTCAAGAGGCAAAAGATGAAAATGGAATTTGGTTACCTATTGAATATTGGGAAAGTTCTGACTGCGGTAATAGTTATGAATTTGACAAGCTTAAACCAAAAGGAATGCTAAAAACTTTGTCAGTAGCTTACAATGGTAATTTTGAGACCGAAATAAGATTTAAACTACTCAATGATAACAAAGTTTATTATTCGAACAGTTTGAGAGGCAAAATTAATAAGGAGCAATTTATTGTGCCTGATTATTTAAGTCAATTGTGGCCACTAGCTATTATGACGGATAAAATACCTGCAAGAATAATTCATAAAGTTGTTTTTCTCGAACCAAACGGAGTAAAAGATTTTAATGACTTGTTTGAAAATTGGATTATAAAAAAAAGGAAAAACTAAAATGCATGAAAAACGAAAACTACGCAGAAATTTCTCCAGAAACTGAATCAAATCAAAAATACGATACTATAATTATTGGCTCTGGGGCAGGAGGACTGTCTGCAGCAATTTGTTTGGCTCGTGCAGGTCAACGAGTTTTGGTTTTAGAGCAGCACGATGTTCCAGGTGGATGGTGCCATAGTTTTTATCTTAATGGATATCGTTTTACACCCGGGGTGCATTATGTAGGGCTTTTGGAAAAAGGTGAATCTACCAGTGATTTATATGAAGGATTAGGCATTGCTAATGATATGGTTTTCTTTAGAATGAATCCTAAAGCATATGAGCATTGTTGGATCGGTGAGCAGCGTATCGATATGCCAGCTGGTTTTGACAATGTACACGAAGCACTCTCAGAACGTTTCCCGAAGGAAAAAAAGCGATTGAAAAAGTATCTGACGCTTATCAAAAATGTAACCTATCAATTACAATTAATTCCTAAGATGAAAGGGTTTTGGGATCATATTACGATTCCGTTTCGTACTAAACATATGGGTAAATATGCTTTGTTTAGTCTTAAAAGGGTAATTAATTGGCATATTAAAGATCCGTTACTGCAAAAAGTACTCAATATCCAATTCGGAGATCACGGATTACCTCCGGGTAAAGCTAGTTTTCCTTTGCACGCAGCGGTTATGGGGCATTACTCCAGTGGAGGATATTACCCTATGGGTGGGGGTGGAGCTATGGTAAAGGCAATGACTAATGCTGTAAAGAAACATGGTGGTGAAGTAAGGACAAGTTGTGGAGTAAAACGTATTTTGGTAGAAGGCGATAAAAAGAAAAGCGCAATTGGTGTAGAATTGCATACCGGAGAACAGATTTTGGCAAAAAGAGTAATTTCTAATGCAGATCCCGGTAAAACGTATCTTGACCTTATCGGAAAAGAAAACATTAGTGCCAAATTGCAAAGACGCCTTGCTAAAACAACGTATTCGTGTACATCGTTAATGTTATTTGTCACTGTAGATATGGATGTTCGAGCGGCTGGATTAGATTCAGGTAATATCTGGATGATGGATGATATGGATATGGATGATTTATATGTAAAAATGAACACCCTGGATGTAGCCGAAGGAGATACATTTCCGGGAATGTTTATTAGTTGTACTACGCTGAAAGACCCGATTGGTTTTGATGGTAGATATCATACCATAGAGGCGATCACTTATATAAATCACGAATCCTTCAATAAATTTAAAGATGAAAGTGATCCTCGTTCTGCGGAATATCTAGAGTTTAAAGAGCGTCTAACTCAAAAGATGATCAATACTTTGGAAAAAGCGTTACCCGGTGTGAGTGAAAAAATTGTACAAAAAGAATTAGGCACGCCGATTACTAATGAGTATTATATAAACGCTACTAATGGTTGTGTATATGGAACTGAGAAAAGCTTCCGACAGATAGGGCCTTTTGCTTATAAAGCAGAAACCGAAATCAAAAATTTATATATGTGTGGAGCTAGTGTGCTTTCTCATGGAGTAGCAGGAGCAGGGTATTCTGGGGTGGAGACAGCTGCAAAAATTCTAAAATGCAAACAATGGGATTTATTGAAACCTGACGATACGCAGAATATTCGAATCTATGAAGCCGAAGACTCATCTGAGTATCCCGAGTGGATGTTACAGAAAATTCAAGTCAAAAAAGATCGGCTTGCGGCTGGTGTTGGTGGGTTTGACCACTAAACAAATAACGCTTTCAACTCGGTAGCATCTGCAGGTTTCATTCTGCCAGCAAGTACTAAACTTAATTGTTTACGACGTAGTGCGGCATCATAACGCTCTTTTTCTAGTTCAGTTTCAGGTTTTATTGGAGGTACTGGAACAGGGTTCCCATTTTCATTCATCGCCACAAAAGTATAAATAGCTTCGTTTGCTTTCGTTTTATCACCACTCTGGCGGTCTTCTATCCAAACATCAATAAACACCTCCATAGATGATTTAAAGGCCCTGGAAACCTTTGCTTCTACGGTTACAACACTTCCTAATGGGATAGCTTTACTAAATGCCACATGATTTACAGAAGCAGTAACTACAATTCTTCTGGAGTGTCTGCCTGCAGCAATTCCTGCTGCGCGATCCATACGGGCCAATAATTCACCTCCGAAAAGGTTGTTTAAAGGATTTGTTTCACCTGTTAAGACAAGATCTGTAAGAATAGTTCTTGATTCTGAAGGAGTTCTGGCTTCCATAAAATAAAATTTCGGCAAAGATAGTCGGTAATCAGTACATGAGGAAATTAGTGATGGAGTATTTGAGCAAGTGAATGTTTGATGAATCTCTAAAATAATTAATGCGGAATTCAGTCTAAAAAGTGCTTTCGAAGTAAAATTATCTTTACAACTTAGATTTTTAGAAACTTATTTACTTGAAACTATATTACTGAATCAGCATCCAGGCACGACGAGTTTCTTCCCTTTTTATTTTGTTCAAAGCTTGTAAAGCTTCAACACGATCAGAGAAGCTCTCATACACTACTTGATGAAGACCATACTTATTTACACCAATAAGACGAGCATTATATCCTTTGGATTTTAGTTCGCTTACCTTCTTTTTAGCGTTAGAAGGAATTCTAAAAGCACCTGCTACGATATGGTATTTTCCAGAAGTAATCTCTTCAGTTGCAGAGTTTTCGTCTTCCGAAGTATTTTCCTTAATAAAATTAAGATTTATAGCTGGTAGTGGATTAGAAATCTCAAAAGTAGCTTCCTGAATTTTATTTTCGATTTCATTATTAGCTTCTACAATCAGATTTTGATTATGCTGAATATTTTGATCGCTAATATGTTTTAATCCAAATACTCCAAATACTCCAATAAAAACAGCTGCAATTGCAGCATATTGAAGATAAGGGCGTTCACTGCGCTTTTCAGGAGTAAAAGTAATCGGAGTTACTTCTTCTAGTGCTTCAACCTCTTCTTTGTATACTTCTCTTTTTACTTCTCTGTCAATCACCGGAGAGACAAAAGAGTTTAATCCAAAAGCTTCAGCAAGGTAATTTACCTCCTGTGAAGGTTCGAATTGCAGTGTGTTTTCAACAGAAGTATAAAATGCACCAATACCTTCTAACTCAACTCGTTTTCCCTTAGCCATTTTATCTTGTAGCGACAAAACATAACGCTGGATTTTAGCTACAGCATCTGTATACGAAACTCCTTCTGCAGAAGCAATGTAATTAGCCAGTAAACCATCATTGTTTTGAAGCTGACTATTAAAAGAAATCAGTTTTTGCGGAGGATAGAATGCATTTGTGGACTCATTGATTGTCGCTGGTTGACGTCTTGTCAAAAACGCACCAAAACCTGGAACGATCACACATTCATATCTATATAATAAATCACTTATGTATTTTGCAGTATTATTCATTTTCCCCCTGTAATGCCAGTATTTTAATAGTAGTTTTGAGTATTTCAAAGGTAAAAAAAATAGAGAGTTATCTAAAGTATCGTTTCTTAATTTATTAACAGTTTTATTTTTTTCGTTTCTTGTGCTGACTTATAACCAATTACATGACCATCAAAAAATTAATTGCTCTCCTGACCCTTAAAAAAGTTCCTAATCTTGGAGATAGTTCAATCAAAAAATTGATACGCGAAGTAGGTTCTGCCGAAGGTGTCTTAAATGAAAAACCAGCCAATTTGTTGAAAATAGACGGAATTGGTAGCATAAAAATCAAAGAACTCCATAATCCAGATCATCATAAATCTGCAGAAAATGAACTGAAGTTTATCGAGCAGAACAATATCAATTATTTGATCTATGATCAAGCTGATTATCCTGATAAACTAAAACATTGTATCGATAGTCCAATAGTATTATTTAGTACAGGAAATATTGATTTAAAAAACCAGAGAATCCTTAGTATAGTGGGAACACGAAAAGTTACCAGTTATGGGGTTCAGTTCTGCGAAGAGTTAATTGAAACGATCGTTCCTTTAAATCCTGTCATTGTTTCTGGTTTTGCTTATGGAGTTGATATCACAGCACATCGTGCTGCGGTTAAACATAATCTTCAGACGATTGGTTGTCTGGCTCATGGGTTAAATCAGATTTACCCAAAAGTACACAAAAAATATGTTGCTCAAGTAGAAGAAAATGGAGGTTTCTTTACAGATTTCTGGAGTACAGATACGTTTGATCGCAAGAATTTCTTAGGGCGAAACCGAATTATTGCAGGACTTAGTGAAGCCACAGTAGTAATCGAAAGTGCAGATAAGGGAGGTTCATTAGTTACTGCGGAAATCGCAAACTCATACAATCGTGATGTATTTGCTGTTCCTGGTCGTGCACAGGATCCTTTTAGCAAAGGTTGTAATACGCTAATCAAAACTCAGCGTGCACATATGCTTACCAGTGCGGCGGACTTAATTTATATGTTAAATTGGGAGTTGGAAGAGAAGAAACAACCTTTGGTTCAGAAAAAACTATTCGTAGAATTGGATGCAGAAGAAAAGAAAATCTGGAAATTCCTTAATGATAATGGCAAAGAGTTACTAGATGTAATCGCATTACAATGTCATATTCCTACGTTTAAAGTTGCTTCAATTCTTCTGAATATGGAACTCAAAGGTGTTATAAAACCCCTTCCGGGGAAGCTTTTTGAGGTGGTGTAACTAAATTGGTTAATCATTATTGTAAAATTTCTTTTGCTAAAGGAAGAATTTTCTCAACCCACTTACTGTATTGAAAACCGCTAGGATGCAGATTATCATTGGCTAAAGCCATTTCTGAATCCCCTAATTCCCTGGAAATTGTGGTTATGTCTACAAAAGATACCTGGTTTGCAATACATCGCTGTTGTATATATATGTTGTAATTGTCTAGTTCTTGAGCTATGATTTCACTATTATCGGCTCCAAAAGGAGTTACTCCATAATCAGGTATAGAAACTACAATAACATTTTTATTACTATTGGCTAATGTTATGGCTTTATCGAGTAATAAATCAAATTCTGTCTGAAATATTGAGAAATCTATTCCTTGAAATTGATTATTGACCCCAATAAGTAAAGTTACTAAATCATGATTAGGAGGGTTTTCTGTTTCTATAGCATTTAATAGATTTTTGGTAGTCCATCCAGTTTTTGCGATTATAGTAAGTTTATCGATTTTCTGATCCTCCGTTTCTGTTCGATTTTTTAACTGAAACGGCCAACTATCATTTTCTCCTACACCCTGGCCAATAGTATATGAATCTCCCAATGCCAAAAAAGAGAAGTTTTTAACTTCTTCTGGTATTGGTGGTTCAACAGATTCAAAGACAATATCAACATCATCAGAACATGCTAAACATATAAACAGAATTATATAGATAAAAGAGAGTGTTTTTGAAAACATGGTTCTTTTAATATAAGATAATCATTATTTCATCTTAGCCAAAAATTCACCCATTTTTTGATGCACGATGTTCATAGCTTTTAATGGGCGCACCATCACCTTGATTTCAGTTAACTTTCCTTGATCATTAAATTGTAACATATCTACACCTTCTACAGAAATACCATCAATTACAGTAGAAAATTCTAGTATTGCATGCTCATGGTCGGCAACTTCTCTCACATATGTAAAATCTTCTGTAGCAATAATTTTACAGGCTGCAATAAGATACGTACTTACGATATTCTTTCCTTGTAGGGGCGTCCATACGACGGGAGAATACAGTACCGCTTTATCAGCAATAAGATCATCTAGTTTGGTTGTATCTCTATTCTCTACAAATTGGTGCCATAAGGCTAATCCCTTTGAGTTACTCATTAGTGGTTGATTTTTTAAAATTAGTATTGTGTGTTTTTTGTTAATCTACAGATTGCCATAAGACTTTAGTAATCATCCACTTATTATCATTTTTTGTCATAAGTAAATAGTCAATTCCCCAGTATAGCGTTAATTTTACGCAGGCAATCTTATCTTGAACATCCAAAATTTCAATCTTTTTTACTGCATCCTTCGGTGCAGCCCATTTTGGATTATTTGCCACTTCACGAGCAAAATCAATTGCTTTATCATATGACATAGAGTTACCTTTTTTATATTTCTTAGTTTTTTTATCACGTCCATATCCAAATTTAGACAGATCTGGATGAATACTTCTTTTTATTTTGGTGGTATCTCCTTCATAAAAACCTTCGATATAGTCTAAAGCAGCTCTCTCTATTCCAGCATTGTTTTGTGCAAACGAATTTTGGATTATTGTAAAAAGTATAAATAGAAAAACAATTAGTGTTCTCATGGTATGTTGTTTTTTAAGTTAAATTCTGTTTTGTGGTATAGTTAATCATTAATAGTATTTCAACTTAAAGTAATGATTTCCATGTTTACTATACTTCCCAGAACTATGTCTTCAAGAACAGCCAGAATATTTTTGAGTATTGGATTCATATTCGTTTTTACTATGTTTGATTATGACAACCTCCCAAGTATAGCATATTTACATCCAGAAAGACACAGGTACAATATAGTAAATTGGTAGCTATCGTAGCTTTCCAGATGAATAATCAAAAGATTCAGTTAAAAACCGATTTGCTATTTCATTAAATATTAGTGGATTATTTCTGGGTGCTCCGTGATTAATTCCGGGCATAATACAAAGTTGCCCTTTAGAAAGATTATTAAACATTTCAACGGCGTGTTCATTTTTTATAATATCTCTATCACCTACCATAATTAGGACCGAGGCATTTATCTTTTTTAAATCAGAACGACTAATATTTGGTTGGTAAACTAACATTTCATCTAGCTGTAGTTCTAGTTGCCAATTTTTAGAAGTATCGCCTTTTGCGATCATCTGTTTGGATTTTAGAATATCCTTTCTAACACTTTCAGGTGCCCAACTATTAACTGCAGTAGTATCGGGTCTTAAATTAGCACCCATTGTAATAATTTTCTTGATTTTAGATCGTTTGCTAATTCCCATTTTTAGCCCAATAATACCGCCATCGCTCCAACCGATAATATTCAGAGAATCTAGTTTTAGGTGGTTGACAAGTGCATCCCAATCTTTTGTGATTTGGGTATACGTTAATGAGTCTGTTTTTAATTCTGACTTTCCGTGTCCTCTGCTATCCGCAATGATAACTCTATATTTATTTTTGAAATATTCAATTTGATATTGCATTGATTTAATATTTGCTCCATTTCCGTGTATGAGGAGTAATGGTTCTCCTTTTCCATATTCCTCATAATAGATTTTAGCATCATTTATTTCTGCATATTTTCCAACAGTTTTGTTATCACCATAAGGGGTATCGAATGTATTGTTCTTTTTTACTTGGGCATAAGAATATCCAAATAAGAATAGAACAAATAGTAGCAGACTTGATTGTTTCATTGTGTTTTTTTGAATTGTGATAATGATTTGGCTATTGGTTTTGGCTTTTCTGAACAAATAAATTAGGTGTTCTAAGATATGCTGCAAAAATGGTGCACATAACTATAAGTATTGTGACTTCAAATGGTTTCTCTTTATATATATGAACAAACACAATAAAGGTCATATATGAAGCTAAAAGTGTCGTTCCTGCAGTTATAGTTTTATTATAAAGGAACAGGGCTGTTGATATTAACAGAAAGATACCGACAATTATTACTACTGCATTATTTGTAACAATTTTATCCATTTGATCGGAATGAAATATTTTTTCGATAGCGTTTAAAACAAAAAATATAGAAATTACTAATGAAGGTAGCCAAATCAGTATTGCTCTAAATATATTTTCAATTTTCTTCATGGATTTATGTTTAATTATTTCTTTCGTGGTTTGTTTTTAAAGATAACCAACAAGCAAACAAACCTATACAAAATATACATATTTGCATTATAGATTTTACAACAAGGCTTAATGAGGTTTTAAAATATAATTCCAGAACAGACCTTAAGTCTTAATATCTTTTTTACAGACTTTGTTACCTGGTTTTTGTAATCAGGATCGGTTTTCATTTCGGCAAGAATTGATTTTAGGGTCTTTTCTTCATCCTGTGGCATCAAGATCATATCACAACCCGCCTTGGAGGCTAAAAGAGGTGCATTGTCCAAAATCGTAACGGCTTTCATAATGTTTAAAGCATCAGAAATCACTATGCCTTCAAAACACATGCCATTTTTTAGTAAATCGGTAATAATCCTACGCGAACAGCTAGAGGGCAACCCATTTGTACCAAACGTTTCATTATTATTAACCGTGATATGAGCGACCATAATGGATAAAACTCCATCTTCAATAATGGGTCTATAGTTATCTACTTCTTGTAGTTCGCCATCAATATATACACTTTGTTTATGAGTATCACCTTTTACTAACCCATGACCAGGAAAGTGTTTTGCGGTAGCAATAATTCCTCCTTCTTGAGTACATTTAATAAATCGATTAGCTAGATTAATTACAGAGTCTTTATGACTTCCATAACTGCGAGATTTAATCGCTTCGTTGTTCGGGCTCATATCCAGAACCGGAGCATAATTATGATGCACTCCAATTTCTTTGAGTTCGTGATTAATAACATTGACAACTTCATCTGATTGTGCTTCAGTTTTAATGTCTATTGTTTTACCTACATCCGGAGCTCCATAAATCCTACTACTAAACAAACTAGGTTCGGCATCCATACTAAATAGGAGAGGGATCGTATTATTTTTGGCAGAAATAGCATTAAGTTCTTGAATCGTTTCGGTATGTCTTTTTTTACTTCCTTTAAGAAAAACCGCTCCACCAATAAGATCATTTTTGGCAAGTTTTTTCACTACTTTTTCAGGCTTCCCTAACTCACCAGTACAGCTGATGATCATCTGTGCTACTTTTTGTTGATCAGTAAGCGTATTAAAAATAGAATCTACTTTAGCATCTAGTTGTGGGTTATCTGTATAGAAATCTTGTAAATCGAAAGTTTTGTTTTGGGCAGTAGCTAATTGACAAAGGCTTAAAAAGATAAAAAGTGATAAAATATATCTCATAAAAAGAAGTAATTGTTAATTTAATCATACTAGCATTCAATCGGAACACCTTTCAGTTGTCCCCATTCACTCCATGAGCCATCATACACTGAAACGTTTTGATATCCTGTAAGCTCTGCCGCTAATAAAATGATACAGGCTGTAATACCTGATCCACAGGTAAAGATCAGTTTTTTATTTTCAATATTAAAATTTTTGAAAATATCTCTTAACTCTTCTTCTGGAAGTATTTTGCCATCTTCTAGTAGCTTTGTATAAGGTAAGCTTTTAGAATTTGGGATATGGCCACCTTTTAAATCTGCTCTAGGTTCTGGATCTACTGCTCTAAATCTACCATCTGATCTAGCATCCAGAATGATAGTATCTGTATTATTCATTTCAGATAAAATATCTTGTGCATTGCAAACTAGATTTGGGCGAAAATCTGTTACAAAATTTCCACCTGCAAAGGTTTTTTTGGCTTTTTCGGAATCTTCGACTGGCAGGTTGGCTTTTTGCCAAGCTGGTAACCCTCCATCAAGCACCGCAACATTATCGTATCCCATAGTTTTAAACATCCACCAAACCCTGACACTGGAATAGATCCCATGTTTATCATAGACAATAATAGTATGATGGTTATTGACACCAAGATCTTCGCACGCTTTTGCAAAAATTTCTGGAGCAGGAAGCATATTTGGAATGTTCGTTTCTTTATCAGAAAAAGAACCTTTAATATCAAAAAAACGAGTGTTTTTTATCTGATAATCAGCATTTTTAGTTTTTTTATCTGAGGCAGCTTTTTTTATAGTTGCGTCTAGAATGATGAGATCAGGATGATCAATATGCTCCGAGAGCCAAGCTACAGAGACTACGGGTTTGGTAAGCTCCAATGCGTGCATGGTTGTGTTTTAAGAATTAATCTATTTGAAATTTATCTAACATTCTATTTGTTTGTTGCTGCAATTTCTTTTTAAAAAAACCTGTACCTCCTAATAATTTGCCTTTCCAACCAACGGCTTGCGATGACCATCGATGTAGATTAAAATGATCGGTATGTTTTATGATTTTGCCATCTTTGAATTCGAATTTGGCATCTATGATATTATGAACTGATCGACCGGTTTTACTAAATGTATACCAGGCTTCCCAATGGGCCGATCCGTTTTCCTCATTGGCTTCAACTTTGGAGTATTCAACTTTAAAGTTTTTGGCATTTTTACAAAGCATTTGCCACATTTTCTTGGCTCTTTCACCTTTGAGTTTGCCAAATCCGGGATCTTCAAAAATGATATCATCGTGATAACAGGATATCATGGTTTTAGCATCTCGATTATTTAATGCTGTGTAGAAAGTTTCTATAAGCTCCTTCATAATTTGTGATAATAGTAAGAGCTATAAAGATAAGGATTGTTAATCAAGCTTTTCGGCCAATTTCTTAAATACTTTTTTAGGATTTTTATTTTCGTACAGAATATCATGTACGGCATCAATGATCGGTGTGCGAGCAGCTTTTGCGGCATCTAACTCATATGCGGTTTTGGCTGCATAATATCCTTCAGCAATCATATTCATTTCCATTTGGGCACTTTTTACAGTATATCCTTTACCGATCATATTACCAAACATACGATTACGGGAGAAAATCGAATAGCCGGTAACCAGTAAATCTCCCAAGTAAGCAGAATTATTGATGTTACGTTTCATCTTATGTACTCGTTTGATAAAACGCTTCATTTCTCGGATGGCATTACTCATGAGCACACTTTGAAAATTATCGCCATATCCTAGTCCGTGGGCAATTCCTGCAGCTACGGCATAAATATTTTTTAGTACTGCAGCATACTCAGTTCCAATAATATCATCACTAGTTTTACATTTTATATAGTAACTGCTTAGATTTTTAGCAATGATTTTAGCTTTTTCCTCGTCATTACTTGCAATAGTTAAATATGAAAGTCGTTCTAGAGCTACTTCTTCTGCATGACAAGGACCTGTAATAACACCAATATTGTTAAAAGGGATATCATATTTCTCATGAAAATGCTCTCCAACAATTAACCCCGTCTCCGGGACAATGCCTTTTATTGCAGAAAAAATCACTTTATCTTTTAATGAAGCAGTCATTTTCTGTAACTCACCGTGTAAAAAAGCTGAAGGTATTGCAAAGATCAAATAATCTGCATACTCCACTGCTTCATTAATATCATTAGTAAGTTTTAGTTGTTCTAAGTGAAATTCTACAGAACTTAGGTAATTGGGATTGTGTTGTTGCCTTTTGAGATGTTCAATAGCATAAACACTTCTCATATACCATCCGATTTTTTTTTGGTTTTCGGATAACATTTTTACAATAGCGGTTGCCCAACTTCCGCCACCAAATACTGCAATTTTAGGATTTTTTTCCATCAAAACATATTGTAGGTCAAAAATAAGGAAAATACATTTCAAAATAAACTACTGGTAATCAGTATATTGAAATTTTGGCACGTGTTTTGGTTTTATATTGATGAATTTTAAAAACACACAGCTTATGAAGACTTTAAAATTACTTTCGGCTTTTATGATAGGTTCCTTGTTGTTAACTTCTTGTGTTGCAGAGGTTATTGTAGAAGATGATATCTTTATAGAAGAACCTGGTATTACTTTGAATGAATTACTAAATAGTTATGAGATTTGGTATATAGATATAGAACGTACTCAGGGTAATGGCGAAATTCCATTTTTTCAGAAAGCATTTACGGTTTCTTTTAAGAACGGAGCGTTCTATGCTAATAATAATTTAGTAGGAATCGGTAGTAATGGTGGTGGTTTTGGGCTGGATGTTGGATATTATGATACGTATAATATGCAATTGGAAATTGATCACGACATCGATGGGGTTTATAATCTCAGAGTGACACAAGCATCAAGTAATGAGATACGTTTATATGATGGGATTACAAATACTAGTTATTATCTAGTAGGTTATCAAAGAAGTAATTTTGATTATGATAAAGTTTTTTATGATAATATTCATTATTTCTTACAGGAATATGAAACCTGGGAAAAAACATTCACTAGTGATTTTGGAGCTCTGAATGAGTTTGATAACGAAAACTATTTACAGTTTTTATATTATGGTTCTGGAGATAATTTTAGAAGTTCTGAAGATGGAAACGGAACTTCAATCGGCAATATATTCTATGATTACGAAGGGTATTATGAGATATCAGATGTGTCAAATAATTTCTATAGGAAAATTTTAACACTTGATTACGACTACTTGGGCAATGATTTCTTTGAGTTAACCGTTATCAATGATAGTAAAATAGAATTGTTACATCCTTCGTCAGGTACAGTTTACGAATTTACAGGTAGAGGATACATTGCTTTCAAGAGTTCTAAAGATGGTAAGCCAACCCAGAACCAGACAAAAAGAATGAAAAAATCAGATTTTATGAAACTCAAAAAGCAATTATAGATATAAGCACTAGGCATTAAAATTTTTTGGTTGGTTATTTAGTTGGAAATCGCTCTGCAAGAATTATCTTGTCTGGGCGATTTCTTTTTAGTGGAGTAACATTTTTGTAAAAGCGAAAATATGTAACCATACTAATCCTGATGTGTAGTGGGATGTTTTTAATTAAAACGAAGATTTTATATAAAAAAACACTTTACTGAACTAACTCCTGAGAAACCTTTCATACCAAAAATCTTCCTTATTGATTCCGGATATATTTCCATTATGTTAAGATGCTTTATTAAAGTCTAATTATTTGATATTAAGAAAGAAAGTTCAAAAAAATAAAAACCGGACTCTAATATTTTTTAACTTTAATACTTTAACAAATCAACTTAAAATTATGCTTAAGAAAATTTTAAACATCGACAGTACAAAAGAACTAAGTAAAAATCAGCAAAAATCTATTCAAGGAGGAGGATTCCCCTTTTTTGAGGATTGTTGTTCTTGTGTTTTTACACCTGCAGGTAGCACTTTTCCTATTTTTATTACACAACCGTGCTCTATTCCATGTCCAACAGACGGAAGCTTAGAATATGAGGATACTGGTTGCTAAGATTTAAAAAAAGCGGATTTCGGTCCGCTTTTCTTTTTCTAACTTTTTATTTCTTCAACAGTTTAGAATTGATTCAATTTTAAGGAACATTTCTTTTCCAATTACGTAATTTTATAATTCTAAAATTAGATCATATGTCCATCCAAAAACCATTTAATCTTAATCAATGGATTGAAGAGAATAGAGATACCTTAAAACCTCCTGTAGGTAATAAAAATTTATATAAGGATGCAGGAGATTACATAGTAATGATTGTAGCCGGTCCAAATGCCAGAAAAGATTATCATTATAATGAAACCGAAGAACTTTTTTATCAGTTAGAAGGTGAAATCGAAGTGCATATCCAGGAAGACGGTGAAAAGAAAACAATGAAACTAGGCCCTGGGGATATGTATCTACATCCGGCCAAAGTACCACATTCTCCAGTTAGACATGAAGGTTCTATTGGGCTAGTTATAGAAAGAAAACGTGTAGATATGGAAGCCGAAGATGGATTGTTATGGTTTTGTGATAACTGTAATAATAAATTGCACGAAGTATATTTTAAACTAAATGATATTGAAAAAGATTTTCTAAAACACTTTAAAGATTTTTATGGAAGCAAAGAGCATAGAACTTGCAATAATTGTGGGACCATAATGGCTACAGATAAGCGTTTCGTTTCTGAAGAATAACGTATCTAAATTATCAAAATGATTATTTTTTAATGTTTTTATTGAAAATTTACTCAAAACAAATATTAAAATCAATCAAAATTTGATGTATTCTCAAAACAAAGTATCTTTACCTTTTTTAAAAGCAACATAAATCATGGCAACAGCAATATTAGATTTTGGTATTCAGGAAGCACTTCAGCAGCTAGGTCTTTCTGATCATAATAAAGGAACTTCTACAGGTTCTAACTGGTTCTCATCCGAGGAAACCATTTCATCATACTCACCAGTAGATGGAGAATTGATTGGTAAAGTAGAAACTACTTCTGCAGCAGATTATGAAAAAGTAATACAAACTGCTACTGAAGCTTTCAAAAGCTGGAGAGTAATGCCTGCTCCACAACGCGGAGAAATTGTTAGGCAGTTTGGAGAAGAGCTTAGAAAATTAAAGGAACCTCTGGGGAAATTGGTTTCCTATGAAATGGGTAAATCTTATCAAGAAGGCCTTGGCGAAGTTCAGGAAATGATTGATATCTGTGATTTTGCAGTAGGATTATCAAGACAATTACATGGGCTAACTATGCATTCAGAGCGTCCAGGTCACAGAATGTATGAACAATATCACCCACTTGGAATCGTAGGAATCATTTCTGCGTTTAATTTTCCTGTGGCAGTTTGGGCTTGGAATACAGCTTTAGCTTGGATTTGTGGAGATGTTTGCGTTTGGAAACCAAGTGAGAAAACCCCACTTTGTGGAGTTGCTTGCCAAAATATTATAGCTAGAGTTTTAAAAGAAAACAATTTGCCAGAAGGAATTTCTTGCTTGATTAACGGAGATTACAAAGTAGGAGAGATGATGACTACAGATAAACGAGTTCCATTAATTTCTGCAACAGGTTCTACTAGAATGGGTAAAATTGTAGCCGCTACAGTAGGACAACGTCTTGGTAAATCATTATTAGAACTTGGTGGAAATAATGCTATTATTGTTACTCCAGATGCAGATATAAAAATGACTGTGATAGGTGCAGTTTTTGGAGCAGTAGGAACTGCCGGACAGAGATGTACTTCAACCCGAAGATTGATTATTCATGAATCAATTTATGATAAAGTAAAAAATGCAGTTGTTGATGCTTATGGACAACTAAGAATTGGTAACCCATTGGATCAAAATAATCACGTAGGTCCATTAATTGACAAAGATGCAGTAAAAGGATATCAAAATGCTTTGGAAAAAGTAGTTGAAGAAGGAGGAAACATTGTAGTTGAAGGAGGAGTACTTTCTGGAGATGGATATGAAAGTGGTTGTTATGTAAAACCAGCAATTGCTGAGGCTGATAATTCATTTGAAATTGTGCAACACGAAACCTTTGCACCAGTATTATATCTTCTAAAATATAGTGGCGATGTAGAAAATGCGATAGATGTTCAGAATGGAGTAGCACAAGGATTATCATCTGCAATTATGACCAATAACCTTCGTGAAGCTGAGCGTTTCTTATCACATGCGGGTTCTGATTGTGGTATAGCCAATGTAAATATTGGGACATCTGGAGCTGAGATCGGAGGAGCATTTGGAGGAGAGAAAGAAACAGGAGGAGGGCGTGAGTCAGGATCTGATGCCTGGAAAGTATATATGCGTCGTCAAACCAATACTATAAATTACACTACAGAGTTGCCATTAGCTCAGGGTATTAAGTTTGATTTATAGTATATTAAAGAAAATAAACAAAAGCATCTTGATGATTCAGGATGCTTTTTTTGTTGAGTAACTTCTAGTATGTAACTTTCAAAAAGTAACAAACGCAACCTTAAATCGTTATATTCATCTATATAATGATTAGAAAATATGAAACGATGAAAAAATTAGCTTTGATCTTACTAGTGGTTTTTATAGGATGTAGTATTGATGAGGAGACAGCAGATCCCATTTTATGTACCGATGACTTAAGGCCGGGACTAGAAATTACTGTAAGAGATAATACTACCGATGCAATTTTGGTCGAAGGGGTAACAATAGTTGCTACCGATGGAGACTATTCTGAAACATTACAAAACACTGCTAATTCTGATACTTTTGTTGGCGCTATTGAACGAAGAGGAACATATTTCATAACAATTACCAAAGAAGGATATCAGGCTTTTTCATCTACTGTTCCCATTATTGTAGATGCTGATCTTTGTCATGTGATACTGGAAAGCAGAACATTTTTACTTCAATCCAATTAAAAATATATTATAATATTTTAACAATTGTTTTCCTTTCAATTAGTTAGTTTTGGGGATCACACAAATTAACTCTAAAATGAAAACAGGATTACACTTTCCCAAACACTTGGTTTGGGGGATAGTCATGTTGGGGACTATCACAATGAACTACGCCCAACAATCCGGCGTTAAGTCAAAGGTAAAATCACAAAAACTAAAAAATCAACAAGTTTTTAGTAGTGAAGAAGGTGCGTTAGATTACCGAAGTATCCAGCTTAAACGAGAGAGCGCTATTGAAAGAGCTAACTGGGAAGCCGAAAGATTAGAAGATCCTTCAACCGGTAAAGTTCCTATGGGAATAAGAGCCGCAGAAATTAAATTTTCTAGCAAAATTGCAGTTGGAGACGATTCTCAAAAATCACTTCAAAAAGTAGCAAAATCTGCTAAAAGAGCTCGTTTTTCTAATTGGAAGAATAGGGGCCCAGGCAATGTAGGGGGAAGAACTAGAGCAATAGCTGTAGATCGAAACAATGAAAATGTAATTCTAGCAGGAGGTGTTTCTGGAGGTCTTTGGAGATCTGAAAATGGAGGGAGTACCTGGAGAAAAGTAACAAGATCGTTTCAAAATCCAAGTGTAACGGCTATAGTTCAAGATCCACGACCGGGTAGAAGTTTTACTTGGTATTACAGTTCGGGAGAACGTATTGGAAGTGGTATAAGTGCAGGAGGTGCTTTCTTTCAGGGGAACGGAATTTTTAAATCGCAAGACGGAGGTCGTACCTGGGAACAGGTAAGAGCTACTCTTAATCAGAATATAGGCGCGTTTGAATCGCCATTTGACCTTATTAATGATTTGGTAATTAACCCTACAAATGGAGATTTATTTGTAGCTACATTTAACGGGATTTTCAGATCACAAGATGGTGGAAATTCTTTTGAAGAAGTGTTAGAAACAGGATTTGATAGTTTTGCAGAAATGAGCATTACTTCTACCGGTATACTTTATGCTTCGACATCGTCTAATGGCGCACCTAATACAGGTTTTTTAACATCAAATGACAATGGAGAAACCTGGACAAATATCACGCCTCCAAACTTTATTCCTGCTTATGGACGAAGTAAAATAGGAGTGGATCATTCAAATGAAGATGTAGTGTATTTCTTTACACAAGATAGAAACCCAGCAAATCAAGCAGTATTATTTAGATATGATGCTTCTGCTGCTACCCCAGAAGAAACTTGGGTAGATCTTACGGCAAACTTACCGTTTTTCATACCTATTAATTTTGGTATTGGTAATTTAAATCTTCAAGGAGGTTATAATATGGTATGCCAAGTGCACCCTACAAATTCAAATATCGTTTTTATAGGAGGTACATGTCTATATAGATCGAATACTGGATTTACTACTCCAGCTGGAGCTGAAACTTGGATCGGAGGAAATGGTCCTGGTGAATTGGATGTTCTGCTAAATACTATAGGTAGAGGAGCTTCTTATACCAATCAACATGCGGATCAACATGCGTTAGTGTTTTTCCCGTCTAATCCTAATAAAGCAATTGCGGGACATGATGGAGGACTGTCATTAACCGAAGATATCACTGTAGTAAATGATGACGCAGAGCAAGTAACATGGACATCATTAAACAATGATTATGTAACCACACACCCTTATCACGTAGCTTTCGATCCACAAAGTGAGAATGAAGATCTTTTAGCAGGATTTCAAGATAATGGTACTTGGTTCACAAATTCTTCTAATCCATCAGATCCGTGGACAGAACAATTAGGTGCTGATGGTGGTTATAATGCTATTGCAGATAATGGCAGTACACGTTATACTTCTATTCAAAATGGATTAATACGTCGTCTTAACTTTGACGAAGAAGGAAATAGAGTTTCTTTTACTACCGTGCATCCTGCAGGTGCAAATGGATTTGCATTTATTAATCCATTTATACTAGATCCTATCAATGATAACGTAATGTATCTTCCGGCAGGAAATACTATCTGGAGAAATAACAATCTAGACGATATACCATTATCTTCCTTAGCTCCTACTCCTGTAAACTGGGTAAATCTTGAAACTTCAACAGTACCTGCAGGCAGAATTACCGCCTTAGATTTATCTAAATTTCCAGTAGCAAACCGATTGTATTATGGTACTAGTGCTGGACAGGTACTCAGAATGGATAATGCAAATGTAGATGGACAACAAGCTGTTGATATTAGCACTGGAAAAGGATTACCTGCTGGATTTGTAAACGATATTAATGTGGACCCCTCTAATTCAGATCGCGTTATTCTTACCTTTTCAAACTATGGTATTCCTAGTGTGTTCATTACAGAAGATGGAGGAGAAACTTGGACGAACATAAGTGGTAACCTTGAAGAGAATGCCGATGGATCTGGAAATGGTCCTTCAGTACGCAGTACTGCTTTTTTTGGTAGTAGTCGAGGGTTTTTTGGTGCTAGATCACAAAGAATATTTGCTGCAACTAGTACGGGGTTATTCTATACCAATAGATTGAATGGACAAAATACAGTTTGGAGAAAAGAAAATGTAAGAATTGGAAATGCTGTTACTGATGAGGTAGTAACCAGAAAAGATGGATTTATTGCTATTGCTTCAGGTGGTAGAGGAATGTTTAGTGCTCGTTTCCCAATATTTAATGAATTACCAGAATCTACTTTAAGTGTAGCTTTTTCATTAGATGATTTTGGAGTAGATGAAAATAGTGAAGACACAGAAATAGATATTACAGGTTTATTTGTTCAATCTGAAGGATTACCAATAAATGTTGAAGTTACCAATACAAATCCAGAATTGGTTACAGCAACCTTGGTAGGAAATACCTTAAGGTTATCGTATACTTCGAATTCTCTTGGATCAGCATCTATAGGTTTGGTTGCAACTTCTGGAGAAGAGCAAGTTTCTGAAGGATTTACCGTTAGAGTATCTGAACCTTCTATCTATGAACAAGTTAATCCTGTAATTCAAAGTTTAACATCTCAAAATTTTGTAGATTTTAATGCTTTAACACAATCCGCAGATGATTTTGTAATACCAGAAGGAAATACATGGGATATTAATAGAGTATTAGCTTTTGGATTATCTCAGGGAGCTCCACAGTTTAATAGTGTTACGGTAATAATCTATAATGACAATAACGGAGTTCCAGGAGAGGAAGTATACAATAGTGGAGAATTTGCTCCAACATCAGAACCCAATAATGCCAATTTAAATTTAACCCTTCCAGAAGTGGTTACTTTAGAAAGTGGTAATTACTGGATCTCTGTGTATGTAAACTTGGCGTTTAATCCAGGTGGTAATCGCTGGTTCTGGGCATCTCAAGCTAATTCAGTAGGAAACGAAACTCAATTTATTGATTTCACTAATATTTTTGGAGCGGGTGCAACCGATTGGTCTACAGGATCATTAGTATTTGGATTACCTGCTATCGATCAAAGATTCCAAATTTTTGGAGACGTTTCAGGTTCAGATGCTGGGGTAGAAGTAGGAGAAACAGAATTGGCAACTATAGAAGCGTTTAAAAGTGCGGCAGTTTATCCTAATCCATCCAGAGGTCAATTTATATTCAATTTTGGAGATAAATTCTCGAAATCTGGAGGGAAATCAACCGTTGAGATTTTTAATGCTGTTGGAAGATTAGTAGAAGTTAAGAAGGATATTAACCTTGCTAATAGCTTTGTTTGGGATGCTTCAAATTATGCCACAGGATTTTATTTTGCAAAATTCTCAGGAGCAATGACAGGTGTTTTTAAATTAGCTAAAAATTAATAATAAGTTTTATTATATAAAAAAGGGAGTTGAATGTTCAACTCCCTTTTTTTGTTATTTTTATACTATGAATAAGTTATTTTACCTTATAATAATAGCGGTGATTATTTCCTGTAAATCCAATACCGTTGCACAAGAAAAATCCCTGAAAGAAAAAAAAGCCAATATCGAAAATATTGATGAAGTAAAGCCGAAGACAGATATTAATAAAAGTGATAATTCTATGAATGATAAAATGATCATTTCAGGCGGTTTACCACAAAATGATTTAATAGAACCTGGTGCAATACACCTTAGAGGATCTGTAATAGCATTCTATAAGAATACGACTATTTGCAATAGACCCTATAAAGCTGCTTTAAAAATTAGTATTGAAAGGATTCTTAAATCCGGTCCCGGGATTGTAAACGTGTTATCACAAAATCAAGAGATTACCTTAGGGTTTGTTAATGGTGTTTATACCAAGGAACTTAATGCCTTGCAAAACAAAATGATGAAAGGTAAAATTCTGTCGGTCATGGTAAAAGAAGGACTTTGCCCAAATCTTGGTAACGATACGGTATACGAGATCGTTCGTTTTGAAGAAAAATAAAACAGTATGTTATTGTGATAGAAATACTATAACCCCAATCACAATCACAATAAATAACACAAAGAAAAAGATCTTCCAAAAAGAGTAAGGCCTTTTTCCGGAAATACTTCCGGTTTGACCATTCACAAAGAAGTTATATTTTTTTCCACTGTATTGATAGGCACTGATGTAAACCGGTAGGAGGATATGCTTAAATGTTTCTTCGGATAAACTCATATTTATAGAATGTACCCTTTGAGTATCACCACCGATATCATGTCGCGCCCATGAACGTGCAATGCGCTCGGCTTCTTTGTTAGAAGATAGATGACCATCTTTAAGCGGAATCGTATATTTTTCTGTAACAAATCCAGCTAAAAAGCTAGTATTAAAAGGCTCTAAACCATCTAGATTCCAATTTGTGATTTTAGATGGAATAGGGGTTTTCTGCTGATGAGATGCTTTGACTAAAGTATCATCTACAAAACCACTAACATCTCCGCGTGCAGAGGTCCATCTGGTTCTACGTTCTTGTCGTGTTCTCTGAACAGTCTTTCCGTTTACTGTAGTAGTATAGGGGACATTTACATAGTAATAATCTCCACGTTCTCCAGAGTAAGTAGCATAAAGTTGTGCATCAAAAGTCCAATAAGGGAGATATAACCCTTTTGTATGTTCAGGATCTAATGCTGCTTTTTTTAAATTATTAGGGGCGAACCATAAGCCTTTTACCCATTTAGAAAATATTTGATGAGATTTTTTCTGATCAAATTGAAAAGGGAGTACTGCTCCAGGTAGGATCCAGTCCTCTTTATAAGCATCTTCTATAATCAGAGGCATTGTACAGTAGACACAATGTAATGACTTATAATTTTCCTCAATATGTTGATTAGCACCACAGTTTTTACAATGAAGTATCATAATCTCTTCAGAATGAGAAAGAGACCCCATTTCATCCAGATAAGGTTTTAGTTCTAACTCCTTAAAACCATCCTGATCCTGAATAATTGTTTCTTGATGGCCGCAATACTCACAGGTAATCTCGGTAGTACCTGGTTTATATTTTAGCTCAGCACCACAATTGACACAGGATTTCTTTTGTTCTGAAGCTGCTTTTTTTTCTTCTTCTCTCTCCATAAAATTGTCATCCCAGCGTAGGCTGGGATCTAATTAGGTAATTCCAGATTTGTTTATAATTAGCTTCCAGGTAATGGCGGTGGAGTACTGCCTCCTAAAAATGATTTTAACTCCTCAATATCTTTAAGAGCTGTCCAGTTAACCATTCCTTGTTTCCAAATAAGAGAATCTTTGTTTACAGTTCTGCTGGCAAACAAAGCTTTAAGTTGATCAAAAGAAACAGGACCGGCTTGCTGACCATTAGCAGCATAAAAATATTGTACTTGTGCAGGCATTGGTGGAGGAGCAACAGGAGAAGCTTGTTGAGGTTGAACTTGTTGTTGACCAGTCATTGGATTCATCATACCACCCATTTGTTGTGCAAGTACGAATCCCATTCCCATTCCCATTCCAGCGCCTGCGGTACCACCTTCATTGGTAGCGGCTGCTTCGATAGCCTTTGCGGTTTTGAATTTGGTTAATTTATCAAGATCAAGTTTATCAATTCTACTGTATTCAAAGATTTCTTTCTTTAGTTCTTCTGGCATGGAAACATTCTCAATAAAGAATTTTTCTAAAGAAATACCAACAGAATTAAATTCAGGCTGCATTACTTCCTGACAAGTTTCGGATAATTCAGTAGTATTAGCAGCATATAATTCTATAGGAAGATTTGCTTCACCAATAGTATCTGTAAACCTAGTAGATATTAAACTCTTAAGATGTTCATTGATTTCAAAATTGGTAAAATTAGCATCCGTTCCAACAATATCAATAATAAACTTACCTGCATCACTAATTTTAAAGGCATATGTACCAAAAGCTCTAATTTCTACTAATCCAAAACGATCATCATTTAGAGTAATAGGGTTTTTGGTTCCCCATTTTTCATCAGTAAAAAGATGAGTGTTCACAAAATAAACTTCAGCTTTAAAGGGGCTGTTAAAACCATATTTCCAGCCTTTAAGCGTAGTTAAAATGGGTAAGTTTTGAGTATTAAGGGTATATGTTCCAGGTTTAAAGACATCAGCTAGCTGACCTTCATTAATAAATACTGCCGTTTGTCCTTCTCGAACAATTAGTTGAGCACCATTTTTTATTTCATTTTGGTAGCGTTCAAACCTATGTACAATGGTATCATCAGTGTAATCGAACCATTCTATGATATCTATAAATTCGTTACTAAGTTTATTTTTTATTTCGTCAAAAATTCCCATTGGTGAGTTGATTTAAAATTGAATTCTAAAGCTACAAAATTGTAAGATAGGTTAAAAATAATTGCAAAGATTTATAAATCCCTACAAGAATGTATTTGAACATAATTACACTTCATCATCGAATAACAATACATCATCATTTTTAGAAGTCTCAACAGCATATCGTACCATACAATACAGGGCTATTAAATAAAACAAGATGTCGGCATAAAAAGAAAAGAAAAGCTTTAAAAAATAGGCAATAAACCAAGAAATATCTGAAAGGATTAATCCAAAAATAAAGTAAACGAAATACATAGATCTTCTTGTGTGATACCTAAAGTTATAGTGTATAGAAATCATAATCGTACCAATAATTACAATACCATAGATAAGAAATAGAATCAAGTCCAAAATATCATTCATTTCGTCAGAAGTATTCCAAACGATCTGAAATGCAAAAACTAAATTTAAAGCGACTACGATTCCTCCAAAAAACAACAGTATGGGTTTTGTGTTTCTAAGTAATTTAAGCTTAGAGAATATGCTTTTTGCTAATAAAAAATATGCACTAATTTTAACAACCGAAATTAATTTACCCAAAATGTGATGCTCATAATACAAGTTAAAAATATCGGCCAATAGGAGTAAGAAAAAAACATACGTTATTGTTTTATCTTTATAACCCTTAAACAATAATAAAAGAACAAAGTAACAACCAATAGAAAACAGCCTTGATAATCTTCTTTCATGGACTGTATAACCACTAATCACTACTATGTTGAGAAGCGCCAATACTATGGCTAGTATTGTTATGATTTTTGTAAATGAATGATCAAATACTTTCATAGCAGTTATGGTGTAATTGACTGCAAAGTAATCATTTTTATAAAGTTTTATAAGATGGTAGTATATGTATTAGTCAACACTACATACTACAAATATCAATTCTTTCTGCTAAGACAAAATAGATCAAATACATAAAAAATAGTTTTAGATGAAGCCTAACAATACGAAACCCCAGGAAACTTATGAAGTCCTGGGGTTTTGTAATTGAATACTATTGGATTTAGTCTTTTAGCTTATAAAACTCTTTTACCGCATTATAATCATTAAGATCTATAGAAGATCTGTTTAGTAATTCTGAAGATGGGATAATTACATATCTAAATTGATTATTACTCGATGGGCTAATATTAGATCCATCCAAAGTAAAAGCGGTAAAACGAATATTTTCAGGTTCGGTAATAAAGAAATTCCAGAAAAATCTATCTAAGGTAGTGGCAGGAAGTGGTCTTGTATAATTAGAATCGCCAGCTAATTTTGTGTAAGCGATTACTACACCATTATCAATGATTTCCTGGGTAACTTCTGGAGCAGATCTATCAAAATAAGCTGAAGGAGATCCACTGTTTACCCAGCTACTTGATTGAAACCAAGGAGAAGCAATTACATTGGCATTACCATCTTGGCCAGCTGGCCCTTGTGGACCTTCTACTCCATCTATTCCATTGGCACCATCTTCTCCATCACAGGATGTTGAGGTTATTACCAAGGTGAAAATCATCATTAGATACGTTAAGAATTTTACTGTTGTTTTCATTATTCTTATCATTTTTTAAAAGTTAAAGTGTGTTACTTAGTATGTATTAAAATGATGAGGTTAACATTAGGTACAAAAAAAATCCACTCAGTACTGGTGGATTATAGAATATAAGTTTTTATTGAAATTGAATAATTTTTAATTTCTTCCATTCTCATTAGGGTATAAGGTGTGAACAGGATCACTTTGCCAAAACTCTTTTGTATCAACATCTAACATGGTTAGAGATCCTTTAAAAGCTGCGCCTGTATCTATATTCCATACGCAAGCTGCATTAATAGGTTTAGTTTGGTTAATTCTGGTTACAGGAGTATGGCCAATATATATTTCTTTAAAAAGTAATAAGCGTTTTGGATATTCCAATGCGGTTTTTTCTAGTTTAGGGTTTAGAGCTAATGCGGTTTCCCATAACGTTCTATCCCAGTAAAAGGTCTCATCAAAATATTCTCGATGCGGCCCATGAAGATTGGAAAAACCTGCATGTAAAAATAGTCTGTTTTGATCGTCTATATAATAATTAGTGAGGTTTTCATAAAAAACCAGATGAGCTTCAATTTCTTCTTTAGATAATTGTCCATAAGAATCTATAGAAGCTTGTCCGCCATGTTTTATCCATTCCGGATTATATACATCTTGTTTCAGCCAATCATAACATAGTGCATCATGATTACCTCTTATGAATAAACAATTATGAGTAGTTTTTAGTTTAATCAAAAAAGAAACCAGTTTAGCACTATCACTCCAACCATCTACATAATCACCAAGAAAAATTAGTCGATCATCAGGTGTGATTTTTGCTATGTCTATAAGTTGTTTAAGTGCTTTTAACGCTCCGTGAATATCTCCAATAACAAGGGTTCTACTCATAATTAATTGTATCTGACTTTTCTTAAAATTCGCATACTTTCTTTGTAAAGAGAATATACATTATCATTATAATTTTTTAGATATGGTTTAACTTCTTCAAGTTTTTCTTTGGCTTCAGAAAAATCATTAAAATAACAGATTAGATATGTTGCAGGAAGGTTGATAATATCTTTTTCTTCGTTTTTTGATAATGGAATTTTATTTCTGAGTTTTTCCACTATAGCATTGTTACTGTTGTAGAGGTGATGTAAGGTTTTGCGATTGAATTGAGGTGGATCAAACAAAAGTTTACTTTCTATATCATAACTGACATTATCCTTAAAAGTAATGACAACCTCTTCCAGAGGATAATAATTATAAGTGTCCTGAAGCCCTAATTGTACATACTCCACAATTTTGAAATGCTCTTCAGATAACTCAATGGTTACCTCATCTAGCTCAGAATAAAACAATTTTACCTGTTCATTGATTAATTCTATATCAACTCTGGAATAGTATACCTCTCCGTTTTGTCGTTTTTCTTTTGCTGCCCAACAAACCACAAAATATTCTTTAAAAACTTTGTAAGCTGGACTATAATCTTTTCTGGAATTCATAAAATCAAAAACCCCATCCAAAGTCAGTTCAATATTGTTTTGAGCATGGCTTTCTATGGATTCAACGATTTCAGAATTAACATCTTTAATTTCAATATCAAAAACTTTAGGCATACTAATGCTTCCATCTCTAAAAAAGACGCTACCTCCATAATATTTCCAGATATTTTTGCGAAGCGAGCATAGTTGACCACCTTGAGGACGAATTGTTACCAGCCCAACTACCTTTTCTGAGGGCAAGTGCGGAAAAGGAATGTTTTCATAAGAAACAATAGGAGGGTTAGATAAATAGGCATTCACTAAATTCTGAATTTTACTATCATCAAAAAAATCGACACCTATGATTTGGTTATCTTCATCTTCCACACCAATTACAATGTAGGAATTGTTTTTTGGGTTAGAATTAGCAAGTGCACAGATGTGTTTCAGTAGTTTGGCTTTGCCTTCCTTTTCGCCAATATTGAGCTTACGTTTCTTATCATAAAAACTGTTTTCGTCATTATGTGCCAGTAGGTTTTTTATGAGGAGACGCTTGTTAATCATTCCTTTTGCTAATAGCAATTATTACTTTTCCCAAGCTAAACTTAGCTATTTTTATTGGGTTTGCAATGCAATGAGAATAAAGAAATTATAAACTTTTGTTTAAAACTGTAGCACTTGCTTGTGCAGTAGGAAGCACAATAAGATCAGAAATATTGACATGATATGGGCGTGTGACTACAAAAGCAATAATATCTGCTATGTCTTCTGGCTTTAATGGGTCGAATCCTTTATAAACGTTATCAGCTCTTTCATCATCACCTTTAAAACGCACATTGCTAAATTCGGTTTCTACTAATCCGGGATGTATGGCACCTACACGAATTCCATATTGATTTAGATCGATTAGCATTCCTTTATTGATAGCGTCCACAGCGTGCTTACTTGCACAATATATATTTCCGTTAGGATATACTTCTTTCCCTGCAATAGAGCCAATGTTAATAATGTGTCCGGATTTTTGCTCGATCATTTTTGGGATTACTACTTTAGAAACATATAATAATCCTTTGACATTAATATCGATCATCGCATCCCAGTCATCGACTCTTCCTGTCTGAATAGGATCTAATCCGTGAGCATTACCGGCATTATTAATTAGGATATCAATTTTATTAAATTCTGAAGGAAGACTCGCTATAGCTTCAAAAACCTTGTCTTTATCTCTTACATCAAAAGATAAGGTATGAACTTTGACAACTTTGCTTAATTCTTGCTGTAATTCAAGTAGTCTTTCCTTTCGTCTTCCGCAGAGGATTAGATTTATATTGTGTTTTGCTAATGCTATAGCAGTAGATTTACCTATTCCGCTTGTGGCACCTGTGATTAATGCTGTTTTCATAAAAAAGATTTATTAAAAAAAATTGCAACACATAAAAATGTCTTGCGTCTTTTGGTATAATCATCGTGAAAACGATGAAAATTGCTATGTCTTGTTTTTTCCAAAAAGAAGCTTAAATATACTGTAAAATTTGAGCCTTGTGTCAATTATTATAATCAGATTTAACCAAGAATTAACAAGGTGGCGAAAATTATTTCAGCAATTTGCAATGTTGGATAACTAATATTAAATTCACGGCTTTAAAAAAATAAAAAATAGATGGAAGAAAATAGTTCTATTGATATTGCTTCAATCAATCAGAAGATAGAGAAAGAATCTGCTTTTGTAGATTTATTGACCTTGGAGATGAATAAGGTAATTGTAGGTCAGAAACATATGGTTGAACGATTGCTCATTGGATTATTAGGACAAGGGCATATTTTGTTAGAAGGTGTTCCCGGTTTAGCAAAAACCTTGGCAATTAATACACTGTCCAAGGCTGTTCACGGAAGTTTTAGCAGAATCCAGTTTACTCCGGATTTGTTACCAGCCGATGTAGTGGGTACGTTGATTTTTAATATGAAAGAAAATGATTTTTCTATTAAGAAAGGTCCTATTTTCGCCAATTTCGTATTAGCAGATGAAATTAACCGTGCTCCGGCAAAGGTACAGAGTGCATTGCTGGAAGCGATGCAGGAAAAGCAAGTTACCATTGGAGATGAAACCTTTGTTTTAGACAAACCGTTTTTAGTAATGGCTACTCAAAACCCTGTAGAACAAGAAGGTACATATCCTTTACCAGAAGCACAGGTTGACCGTTTTATGCTGAAAACTGTTATCGATTATCCAAAACTAGATGAAGAACAATTAATTGTTCGCGCTAACCTGAAAGGATCTTTTGAAAAAGTAAATCCTGTTGTTTCTATAGAACAAATACTGAATGCTCAGAAAGCTGTTCGTGAAGTATATATGGATGAGAAGATCGAGAAATATATTTTAGATATCATTTTTGCTACCCGTTATCCTGAAAAATATGGTTTGGAAGAATTAAAACCATTGATCAATTTTGGAGCATCTCCTCGTGGTAGTATCAACTTGGCCACTGCAGCAAAATGTTATGCATTTATAAAAAGAAGAGGATACGTAATTCCAGAAGATGTACGTGCAGTGATTCTAGACGTATTGCGTCATCGTATTGGCATCACTTATGAAGCTGAAGCTGAAAACGTAACTTCTGAAGACATCATTAATAAGATCGTTAACGAGATTGAAGTACCTTAGGATTTTTGATTCTAGAAGTACGATTTTGGAATACTTTGCATAGCATTCTTTACTTCGTAAATCGTCAATCATCAATCGTAAATGAATACCATGGATACTAAGGAGTTATTAAAAAAGGTTCGAAAAATTGAGATTAAGACGCGTCGCTTAAGTGACCATATCTTTGGAGGTGAGTATCACTCTACTTTCAAGGGGCGCGGTATGACTTTCAGCGAAGTGCGCCAATATCAATTTGGTGATGATGTCCGTAATATAGATTGGAATGTAACCGCACGATATAACGAGCCTTACATAAAGGTGTTTGAAGAAGAGCGAGAACTTACAATGATGTTGATGGTAGATGTTTCTGGATCTCAGTTGTTTGGTACTCAAGAGCAGTTTAAGAAAGGAATCATTACGGAGATTGCAGCAACTTTAGCTTTCTCAGCTACTCAGAATAATGATAAGATTGGTTTGATTTTATTTACTGATGAAATCGAATTGTTTATTCCTCCTAAAAAAGGTAGATCTCACGTACTTCGAATTATCAGAGAACTTTTGGAATTCGAACCGAAAAGTAAAAAAACTAATATTACCGAAGCTTTAAAATTTCTCTCTAATGTGATGAAAAAGAAGGCTATTGTATTTGTACTTTCAGATTTTATTGCTGATGATTACCAACAGACACTTAAAATTGTAGGAGGTAAGCACGATGTAACGGGGATACGAGTATACGATAGAAGAGAAGAGGAAATTCCTAATCTAGGAATGGTACAGATGGAAGATGAAGAAACCGGAGAGTTGTTATTGGTAAATACGGGTTCCAAAAAGACTCGTATCAATTATGGTAAATATTATCAAGAGCGTGTGGATTACTTTAAAGATAGTTTTACCCGTAGTGGAGCAGGTTCATTAAGCAGTAGAGTAGATGAAAGCTACGTAAAAAAATTGTTAGGATATTTTAAAAGAAGAGGATAAGGGAGAATTACGAATGAAGAATTACGAATTACGAAGTAAAAATAAAGCATACGTTACCCCTTTGAAGGTGGTAAGGGGGATGTTTTTCATAATATCTTTGTTTCTGTTATTTGCTGAAGAGGGCTTAGCACAGGTCACAGCAACTATTGATTCAACATCTATTGAAATAGGTGAAGAGATTCGATATAAAATGCAGGTCGAAGCAGACTCTACTGAGATTGTGGTTTTTCCTGAGGGACAAACATTCTCTCCTTTAGAAGTAATCGAATCCTATACAACGGACACTACCAAAAATGGTAATCGATTCAGCTTGATAAAAGAGTATGCATTAACACAATTTGATTCTGGTCAATATACTATTCCAAGACAGAAAATAGCCATTGGTGAGCGTGTGTTTTTTACAGATTCAATGAAGGTTGAGGTACGCGATGTTCTTGTAGATACAACCAAGCAGAAGATGTATGAGATCAAACCTTTGGTTGAGGTAGATGCTCCTTTAGTGATTAACTGGAAAAAATGGTTGTTATGGATTGGGATTCCTTTGCTGATTTTAGGGCTAATTGCGTTTTTTATCCTTAGAAGAAAAAAGAAGAAAGCAGCCAAGGAAGAAGAACTTCCTCCGTACGAAAGAGCCATGCTTGCGCTTCAGAAAATTGATGAGTCTCATTTGTTGGAGCAAGATTCGCATAAAGAGTATTATTCGCAATTAAGTGATACCGCACGTAAGTATATCGATGAAGAAGTATATGATCATGCCATGGAAAGTACGACTGATGAATTAATAGAGAGGCTTGATGAAGAAATAAGATCAGGGTCATTAAACCTTGATAAACATACAATTGACGAGCTTAAAACCGTATTGAAAACTGCAGATATGGCAAAGTTTGCCAAGTCTAAGCCCGATATTGGTACTGCAAAAGCAGATCGTAGTGTTATCGAACGTGTGATCAATGAAACTAAAGAGGCAATTCCGGAACCAACAGAAGAAGAATTGCTGGCGGATGAGGAATATCGAAGAACTGCCGCTCTAAAGAAGCAAAGAAAGAAGATAATTTTTGGAAGCATTGCGGGAGTAGGAGTGATAGCAATTACACTGGGGATATTTATTATTATCAAAGGTTATGATTTGGTTAAGGATACCTTATTAGGCCATCCAACCAAGGAATTAGCAGAGACTGAATGGATTTCTAGTGCATATGGATCACCTTCCGTAACCATATCTACTCCAAAGGTGTTAATAAGAAATAACTTTAAACTTACCGAAGAGCAAAAACAAATCCTAAAAGGAAATGAAACTTTTGTCTATGGTAGTATTTTGAGTAATTTTTATGTTGTGGTAACTACAATGTCGTATCAGAAAGAAACCAAAGTAGACCTTGAAAAAGCTGTAGAGGGAGTTGTTGGTTATCTCGAAGGCCAAGGGGGTAAGAATATCACTGTAAAAAATGAAGAATATCAAACATTAGGAGGAGCTAAAGGAATTAAGGTTTTTGGAAACTTTGATGTGAAAAACCCTATTGATAAATACAATAAAAAATGTGAATATATGATGCTGAATTTTGGTGAAAAAGGAGGTTTTCAGCAGATCACAGTGATTTATGATATTGAGGACCGTTATGCCAAAGATGTTGCGCAGAGAATTATTAATTCAGTTGAACTTAGAACTACCAAATAACCATGTTTGAAAATTTTACATTTGAGAGCCCACAGTTTTTTTGGTTGTTTTTACTGCTGCCTTTAGCAGTAGCATGGTTTATTTTGAAAAGAAATAGACAACAGGCAGAATTAAAAATATCCAGTGTTAAAGGGTTTAAGATATCCGGTAGCTGGTTGACTAAGCTTAAACCTATATTGTTTTTATTAAGGCTGGTTGCATTAGCCTTGATCATAACCGCTTTGGCAAGACCAAGGACGGTGGATGTATCTACTAAAACTAAAACCACTAAAGGTATTGATATCGTAATGTCTATTGATGTTTCTGCGAGTATGTTAGCAAAGGATCTAAGACCAAATCGTCTGGAAGCTTTAAAGAAAGTTGCTGCAGAATTTATAAAAGACCGACCTAATGACCGTATTGGTTTAGTAGTTTATGCGGGAGAAAGCTTTACCAAAACACCAATTACTAGTGACAAGTCAATTGTGCTAAGCGCTATGAATGATGTACGCTATGATAATGTTCTGGAAAATGGAACTGCAATTGGTATGGGGCTGGCAACCTCTGTAAATAGGCTTAAAGATAGTAAGGCGAAGAGTAAAGTAATCATTCTACTTACTGATGGCTCTAACAATGCAGGATTTATAGACCCTAAAATAGCTTCAGAATTGGCTGTTGAATATGGTATCAAAGCCTATACCATCGGCTTAGGTACAAATGGTATGGCATTAACTCCAGTGGCGATTTTACCCAATGGTTCTTTTCAGTATGGAAGATCTAGGGTAGAAATTGATGAAGAACTATTAAAAGAAATTGCTAAAGTTACAGGAGGCAAATACTTCCGTGCTACGGACAATAAAAAACTGGAACAGATATACGAAGAAATTGATAAGTTAGAGAAGACGGATGTAGAAGAGTTTAAATTCTATAATTATGAAGAAAAATTCAGATCACTGGTGTTATTAGCAGGTTTTCTGATTTTTGTAGAATTTTTGTTGAGGTATACTGTTTTTAGAAGTTTTATATAAATATGAATAAAGGAATCATTATACAAGCTAGCTCCAGAAGTAATGGAGACACGTCTAAAGTTGTAGCTTATTTAAAAGACATGACTGGCTTTGAATTTGTTGATTTAAATCAAAAAGAAATTGGGCATTACGATTATGATTTTAAGAATGTAGATGATGATTTTAACTTTTTATTCAAAGGATTAGTCCAAAATTATGATACTATAGTGTTTGCAACTCCAATCTATTGGTATACTATGAGTGGATTGATGAAAGTTTTTTTGGATCGAATATCAGATTTTCTGAAAAATGAAAAGGATTATGGCCGAATGCTAAGAGGAAAGAATATGGCTGTTGTAAGCTGCAGTAATGATAATGATCTGCCGGATAAGTTTAACTTACCTTTTTCTAGAAGTGCAGATTATTTAGGAATGAACTATGCAGGAGATATACATACATGGGTTAATAATGGAGAACTTCCTATGGAAGTAAAAGAAAAGATAAATGCATTTGCATTAAAAATAAAGAATAAGATAGAAGCATAATTATAATATGTACTTATTAGAAGAAAAAATATATTTCTGGTTGTTATTGGGTATTCCGGTACTGATACTACTATTTTTAGGAGTTTTAGTTTGGAAAAAAACCACTCAGAAGAAATTTGCGGATAAAGATCTGCTAAAAAAACTAAGCCCAAATCAGTCGATTTTTAAATCTATTCTAAAAATCATTGTGATTAGTTTAGCCTTGGCTTGTTTTGTGGTAGCCTTGGTGAACCCAAAAGTGGGTACAAAGCTAGAGACCGTGAAACGCGAAGGCGTAGATGTGGTATTTGCCATTGATGTATCAAGAAGTATGCTGGCAGAAGACATTGCACCTAATCGATTAGAGAAATCTAAACAATTAGTAACACAGATCATTAACAATTTGGCAAGTGACCGCATTGGGATCATTGCTTATGCAGGCAGTGCATATCCTCAGTTGCCAATTACCACAGATTATGCATCCGGTAAGATGTTCTTGCAGTCCATGAATACAGATATGCTATCTTCTCAAGGAACTGCCATTAATGAGGCGATTGAGTTAGCAAAAACCTATTATAACGACGAAGAACAGACTAATCGAGTATTATTTTTGATTAGTGATGGAGAAGACCACGAAGGAAATACAACGACTATTGCAGAAGAAGCGGCCAAAGAAGGAATCAAGATTTTTACCATTGGAGTAGGAACTGAAAAAGGAAACCCAATACCGATTAAACGCAACGGAATTGTACAAGCGTATAAGAAAAATAGTCAGGGAGAGACAGTAATTACTAAATTAAACCCGACAACTTTGCAGGAAATTGCCAATGAAGCAAATGGCACATACATTGATGGTAGAAGTACGAGTGCTGTTGTAGAAGAAGTAACTGAAATTCTACAGAATATGGATAAAAAAGAATTCGAAGCCAAGCAATTTGCAGATTTCAAAGATCAGTTCCAGTGGTTTCTAATGGCGGGATTATTATTGTTGTTTTTAGATATTTTCTTATTAGAAAGAAAAACATTGTGGGTAAAAAAATTAAACCTGTTTAATGAGCAGTAAGATGAAGAGATATTTAATAATTATACTTTGTTTTCAGTTTGGGATTACCTTTTCTCAGGAGAAAGATCTAGAGAAAGATATTGCTGAAGCTAAACAATATGTAGCTACAGGAAATGAAATGTTAATCAAAGATGGTAATTTTCCTAAAGCTGAAGGAGAATATAGAAAGGCGATAGCAAAGAATCCTGTAGATGCTACGGCAAAGTATAATTTGGCAAACGCCTATTATAATTCTGAAAAATATGATGAGGCTACAGAGCGATATATAGAAACGGCAAAAATAGCAACCACCAAAACCGAAAAACACAAAGCCTTCCATAACCAGGGTAATACCTTTATGGAACAAAAAAAATATAAAGAAGCTGTAGATGCATATAAAAATGCATTGCGTAATAATCCTAAGGATGATGAGACTCGTTATAATTTGGCTTTAGCCAAAAAAATGCTTGAACAACAACAGCAGGAGAATGATCAGAACAAAGATCAGGATAAGGATAATAAAGACGAGAACAAGGATCAAGATAAAGATAACAAAGACCAGGAAGGAGATAACAAGGACGATAAAAAAGACGAGGGCGAAGAGGAAAAGAAAGATAAAGAAGGCGATCAAAAGGATAAAGGAGATCAAGGAGAAGATAAAGAGGATAAGGAAGGCGAAGAAGAAAAAGATGAAAAAGGAGAGCCTAAGGATGAAGAGGATAAAAACAAGGATCAAAAAGAAGGAGAAGGTAAGCCTGAAGATCAGAAACAACAGCCACAGCAGGTTCAGGGGCAATTATCTCCTCAGCAGGTAAAAAGCCTTCTGGAAGCTATGAATAATGAAGAAAAGAAGGTTCAGGACAAAATAAATGCTAAAAAAGTAAAAGGAACAAAGACCAGAACCGATAAAGATTGGTAGTAAATTATTAATTCTGCGAAGACGGAATTCTGTTAATATAATGAGATATATTTCCACCAAAGTGGAAATGACACAAAAGACATTGTGATGAAATTAAAATTAATTCTTCTTACCGTATGCATTGCTTTTTCACAGCTTGCTATGGCTCAGGTGAAGTTTGAGGCCAAAGTAAGTAAGAAAAGACTGGGAGTGAACGAGAGGTTGCGTGTAGATTTTGAGATGAATAAGGACGGAGATAATTTTACTCCTCCTAGCTTTACAGGGTTTAAAGTTGTGGGAGGACCTAATCAGTCCATTAGTAATTCCTGGATCAATGGTAAGAGATCTTATGCCAAAACGTTCAGTTATTTTTTGTCTCCAACACGTAGAGGTAAATTTACGATAAAACAAGCTTCTATTGAGATCGATGGACAGCTCTATAAAACTCTACCGGTTACGGTAGAGGTAACTGCAGCAGTTGATAAACCTAAGGATGGTAATAATAGTGATTTTGTTGCCAGTGAAAATTTACATTTGGTTGCCGAGGTTTCTAAAGCTGATCCTTACCTTAATGAGGCTATTACTGTAGTGTATAAGTTATATGTGAGTGAACGAATTAGTGTAAGTAATTGGAGAGAAATGGATAGCCCTAAATACAGTGATTTCTGGAGTCAGGCTATCGATATGAAACAACTCAAAATCGAGAACGGACAGTATAAAGGAGAACGATATCGATTCGTAGTGTTACGTAAAACTGTCTTATATCCGCAGAAAACAGGTAAGTTAAATATAGAACCGTTAACCTTATCTATTTCAGTAGATGTTCCTACAAACAGACGAGATATTTTTGGAGGAAGATTATATTCTACGGTCAATAAAACTGTTGCAGCCGGTAATAGGACAATCAATGTGAAACCTTTACCAATTCAAGGAAAACCTGATGATTTCTCTGGAGCTGTGGGTTCTTTTGATTTTAAGGTAGTACCCAATAAAACATCACTAGACGCAACAGAATCTTTAGAAGCTAAAGTTTTAGTTTCGGGTAACGGAAATTTAAAATTATTTGATCTTCCTAAGTTAAATGTACCAAGCGGATTAGAACAATATGAACCAGAACATACCGAAAGAGTGAGAACCAACCTTACTGGTATGAGCGGAAACATCTCCGACACTTATACTTTAGTTCCACAGTATAAAGGTAAATATCCAATACCGCCAATTTCGTTCTCATATTTTGATTTAAAAACTGAAAGTTATAAAAGAGTCACTTCTGATGAAATTGTAATTAATGTCAAAACTGGGCCTGATGGGGGAAATGTTGTTACAACATCGGAAGCGAGCGGAACAGGAAAAAAACAAGTTACGCAAACCGGAAGCCAATTCAGGTTTTTAAAATTGAATGCTGATCTTCAACCTATAACCAAAGAACATTTCTTTAAATCCACAGCATATTGGGTGGCATTAACAGCACCGCTATTAGCAATTCCATTGTTTTTGTTCTTCGGGAAGAGAAGAGAAGAGAGAAGAAGTGATATCAGCGGTAACCGAATCCGAAAAGCAGATAAACTAGCCCGAAAATATCTTTCCGAGGCTAAAAAGAATTTGGGTAATCAAAAAGAGTTCTATATTGCTATGGAACGAGCTTTACATAATTATCTTAAGGCAAAATTGCATATCCAAACCAGTGAAATGAGTAAGGATAGAATTCAGCGTTTGTTAAAAGAAAAAGAAGTAGAAGATGCAGTAGCAATAGAGTTTATTGCTTTATTAGAAAGTTGCGAATTTGCTAGGTATACGCCATCGTCAACATCGGCGATGCAACAGGATTATGATAAAGCTTCTAGGGTAATAGCTTCAATTGACAGACAATTGTAAATGGATAGAAAAGTGAAAAAGATATTACAGATATTTATTCTTTTAATAGCGAGTATAGGTTTTGCTCAGCAGGATGTAACTTTTGATAAGGCAAATAAACTCTATAATCAAGACAAGTACCAAGAAGCAATAGATGCGTATAAATCGATTTTGGATGCCGGTCAAGAATCAGCTTCTTTATATTATAACTTAGGTAATGCTAATTATAAATTAAGTAATATTGGACCAAGTATCTATTATTACGAAAAAGCGTTAGAATTATCTCCTGGAGATGAAGATGTTAAGAACAATTTGGCTTTTGCCCAAAATGCTACTATAGATGCTATAGATGTAATTCCTGAAGGTTTTATATCCCGTACAATCAATGGATTTACTAATATGCTTAGTTTTGATGGTTGGGCCTGGATATCTGTAATATGTATGCTACTATTTGTAATACTATTCATTCTCTACTATACCGCTCAGATTTCATCCAGAAAAAGACTATTCTTTATTAGTTCTTGGTTAATATTAGCTGTGGGTTTAATGGGTATCGTATTTGGATTTAGGCAATACGATCTTATCCAAAATAATCAATATGCTATCATATTTGCTCAGGAAACTATTATTAAAAGTGAACCGAATCTTAGAAGTGAAGAAGTATTCGAACTACACGAAGGAACTAAAGTACAGGTTACAGAAACTGTAAATGATTGGAAAAAAATCAAGTTGGCGGATGGAAAAATAGGTTGGATTCCTGCAGCTGATCTTAAGGAGTTATAGGTTTATTTTTTTAAAGGCTGTATCTTACCTATTGTAGTACATCTCCATATCCATTCTAATGGCCCATACCTAAAATAATGTAACCATACCCTACTACCAATGGTTTGCAGGCTTATAAGAACAATAGCTATAATTACAAGGTATGAGACGCGTATTTTTCCTAGATATCCAAGTCCCCATCCAAATAATATAAAAGTTCCGATTATGGATTGAAGGATATAATTGGTAAGAGCCATTCTTCCATAAGGAGCAAAAAAGGACAAGATCTTATTCCCACGATTCTTTTGATATAACAATATAAAACTACACAAGATGATAGCAGTCAGACAGATATTTGACCAGTCATACGCATTTATAGCTATTACATGTAACCAATGTTTAAAATCAACGGGCTGTGGAGATAAAGCAAATACTCCACCTGTAATGATTAGAGCTATAACAAAAAATAAAATAGACCACCTAAGCCAATTCTTTATTTTCGGAATGTATTCCTGTACTTTTTCAAAAAGACTGATTTTACCTAACCAAAGCCCAATTAAAAAATAACCATAGGTTAAGTAGAACCTAGCAAAAAAACCAACCTGAAAATCCATCTTTTGAAGCATTCCGATTCTTGCATTGGCTGAGAAAACTTCTCCAATACTTCCTTCTTTAAGAGTGCGTATATAGGATGTATTGAATTCACTGTTTGCGTCCATAAAAGAAGGTAAACCAAAAGCACTTTCGGATCCAAAAATACTAAATGAAATAAACCTTGGAACACTGACCAGCATTAACCCTGCAACTAATAATATCCATGTATTTTTAATTCGATAAAATGGAATCAAAAAAGGAGCTAATAGAGCATAAATAGTAAGAATATCTCCTTTATAAAATAGATGATGGGTATATCCAATGAGCAACAATAAAAATGACCTCCAAAGAAATCGTTTGGAATAGTTTTTACCTTTATTTGATGTAGATTCCATTTGTATAAAAAAACTAAGCCCGAATAATATGGAGAAAAGGGCAAAGAATTTACCAATAATCAAAAAACCGATAATACCTTGAAAGATTTGATCTAAGATCCCATTGGTTACTTCCATCAATCCATCTGGTGGAGGAGAAGCAATGTATTGTTCGGTCATATGAACTAGTGCAACACCACCTAATGCAAACCCTCTTAGAGCATCAATGATTACTATTCTATGTGAAGGATTCTTTTCCAAACTATAATAAAGATAATACTTTAGTCGGAATGTTACAGGATTAGAAAAGTGACTGATACTAAACTTTGTTTAAAATTCCCAGTCGTTTCACTAATTTTACAATTCATTTAACAAGATTTGAAAGTAATACTGTTATTTTAGCGTTTCTAATTTATATTAAGAGTGTTCACAAAGCTTCAAATTGCAAAGTTTTTAATTGTTTTTGGATTTCTCCTTAACATTGCGAATTACAGCATGGGATTGATAAATTTCTATTCCTGTGATGAAAAAACGTCAATGGTTCTGGAGGAAACAGACAATTCTGAGCAAAAAGAGAAAGAAAGCTCTGAGAAAGAAGATCATAAAGAAAAAGATAAGATTTCTCAATTTTTTGATGATAAAGAATCTGCTCTTGCGGATATTTTTATCAAGTCTTATCCTGATTTTTATACACATAATACATCAGTTTATCTGGAACACAAGACACCACCTCCAGAATTTTTACAGTTTATTTAATACAGCTTTAATTGATTCCACTAAATGCTCTTTGATATTGTTTGAAGAGTCTTTGTGTACTTAAAATTATTATCCAAATTACCTTTTTAATTGTTCTAAAAAACTATTATAGAACGACAACTAAATTATGATATAACTATGAGTGTTTTTAAAAATATGAAAAACGATCTTCCAGCAAGTATTGTTGTGTTTTTCGTTGCATTACCATTATGTTTAGGTATTGCACTTGCCAGTGGAGCCCCTCTTTTTTCGGGATTAATTGCCGGAATTGTTGGAGGAATTGTTGTAGGAGCTATGAGTGGCTCCCAGATTGGGGTAAGTGGCCCTGCTGCAGGGTTAGCTGCAATTGTATTAACTTCGATAGGCGCATTAGGTGGCTTTGAAAACTTTTTGGTAGCCGTAGTATTGGGAGGAGCAATTCAAATCGTTTTTGGAATACTTAAAGCCGGTATTATTGGATATTATTTTCCTTCTTCAGTAATCAAAGGGATGCTTACAGGAATCGGGATTATTATTATTCTAAAACAAATTCCACATTTCTTTGGATATGATAGTGCTACTGAAGGGGATTTTGCATTTTTTCAAACAGATGGAGAGAATACTTTTTCAGGAATCATTAGCGCCCTAAAATCTATAAGCTTAGGTTCTACTTTGGTAGCAGTAGTAGGATTGGGAATTTTAATACTGTGGGATAAAGTATTAGTAAAAAAAGCTAAAGTATTTCAATTGGTTCAGGGACCACTGGTTGCTGTAGTAATAGGTATTGTTTTCTTTGTTATGTCCAAAGGCTCTAGTCTTGAAATATCCGAAGAACACTTGGTGAGTGTGCCTATTCCAGGGGATGTATCCTCATTTTTAGGACAGTTTAGTTTCCCAAATTTTGGTGTGATTTTTAGTCCGGATGTATGGATTACAGCATTTACTATTGCGTTAGTAGCAAGTTTAGAAACTCTTCTTTGTGTAGAGGCAACCGATAAATTGGATCCGGAAAAACGAGTAACACCAACTAATCGTGAGCTACTGGCTCAAGGAACAGGTAATATGATTTCTGGATTTATTGGAGGGCTACCAATTACCCAGGTAATTGTACGTAGTTCGGCGAATATTCAATCTGGAGGTAAAACAAAAATGTCTGCGATTGTTCATGGATTCTTTTTATTGATTTCAGTGATATTGATTCCAAGATTGCTCAATATGATACCATTATCTGTATTGGCAGCTGTATTATTTGTTGTTGGATATAAATTAGCAAAACCTTCAACCTTTAAAGCAATGTGGGCATCCGGGCGTAAGCAATTTGTACCTTTTATGGTTACAATATTGGGTATCGTTTTTATTGATTTATTATATGGGATTGGATTAGGACTTTTGGTAGGTATTGTAGTAATCTTGTTTAAAAGCTATAAAAACTCACATTTCTTACACATAGAAGATGTTAGCAATGGTGTTCACAAGGTAAATATGACCTTGGCAGAAGAAGTGACGTTTTTTAACAAAGGAGCTATCTTAAAAGAGCTTGATCGTTTACCAGAAGATACCTATCTTACATTAGATGTTAGAAATACGCGATACCTGGATAATGATATTATTGAGATATTAGAAGATTTCTCTGAAAAAGCAAAGAATAGAAATATTGATATTAAGTTGATTTCTGAAAGGGGAGAGATAGAAAACCCTGATAGTTATATTGAATTTTTTAGGCTAAGACCTAAAACCACATAAACTAAAATAGACAAAAAAATATGAAAGCGCATACTAAAGAAACTCAGGCGGCGATTACTCCGCAAACAGCACTGCAATTGCTTAAAGAAGGGAATGAAAGATTTACTAAAAAAAACATGGCTGATAGAAATCTTCTGGAACAAGTGGGAGATACCAAAAGTGGTCAATTTCCGTTTGCTACAATTTTAAGCTGTATCGACTCTAGAGTATCTTCAGAATTAATTTTTGATCAGGGAATAGGAGATATTTTTAGTGCACGAGTGGCTGGTAATTTTGTGAACGAAGATATTTTAGGAAGCATGGAGTTTGCTTGTAAATTAGCAGGAACAAAATTAGTGCTTGTATTAGGGCATACTAGCTGTGGAGCGGTAAAAGGCGCTTGTGATGACGCCAAAATGGGTAATTTAACAGCTTTATTGAGTAAAATCAAACCCGCAGTAGAAGCTGTCAGTGAACCAGCAGATGCTGCTCAAAGAAACTCTAAGAATATTGATTTTGTAAACCAAGTGGCTGTAAAGAATGTTTTATTTACCATAGATAACATCAGAAAAGACAGTGAAGTTCTAAAAGAGATGGAGGATAATAAAGAGATCATCATTATGGGAGGTATGTATGATATCTCTGATGGGAGTGTGACCTTTTTTGAAGGATAACAAACTCCTAAATTTTTGCTAAAAAAGCCGATGTTATTGCTACATCGGCTTTTTTATGGTTTTTTTTGATAGCTTTACTATCATTGTTATAAATCCAAACAATCATATCTTATGAAAGGATTTTTTAAGAATTTAAGAGGAGATGCCTTTGGTGGTCTGACTGCAGGAATTGTAGCTCTACCGTTAGCTTTGGCATTTGGTGTGTCTTCGGGTTTAGGACCAAGTGCTGGATTATATGGGGCTATTTTTATTAGCTTTTTTGCAGCATTGTTCGGAGGAACAAATACCCAGATATCAGGTCCTACAGCTCCAATGACAGCGGTAAGCATGTTAGTGATTGCTGGATTGATCGGAGCGAATAACGGAGATGTAGAAAAAGCCTTACCTGCAATTTTGACTATTTTTCTTTTAGCCGGACTAATGCAAATTGGATTGGGTGCTATTGGTATAGGAAAGTATATCAGATATATCCCGTATCCTGTAGTATCAGGATTTATGACAGCCATAGGAGTAATGATCCTAATCACACAGTTTTTACCGGCTTTAGGGTATTACCCCAAAGAAGATGAAGCATTTGTAGAAAAGTTTAAACCACAATCAGAAGAAGTAATCCTTGATAAAATCCTAAAACAAGAAGCAGGAGAAGGAATTTTGGTACTTGAAGATTTTAAGGAAACGATAAGAAGAGCTGAAAAAATTACAGAAGAAGAAATTCATCTTGAAGCAGTTGCATTGGCAGGAAGTGAAGCATCTGGTGTTTTAGGATCTCTTAAAAGCCTTCCTAGAGCATTATCAAATATTAACTATTTGGAGCTTATTCTTTGCTTGACTACGATTGTAATTATTTATGGATTTAAAAGAATCACTACAGCAGTTCCAAGTACTTTGGTATCATTATTAATAGTATCTGGAGTTGCTTTTGGCTTTGGATTGGATTATAGGCCTATTGAAAAAATCCCAAGTGGTTTTCCGGAGATAAATTTTTCTATATTTTCTAATTTTAGTTTAGGAGCTATTACACCATATTTCTTTACTGCATTATCGTTATCTTTTTTAGGAGCTATAGATTCATTATTAACTTCTGTAGTAGCAGATAATATGACCAAAACCAAACATAATCCTAACAAGGAATTAGTGGGGCAGGGAATTGGGAATAGTATAGCTGCAGTTTTTGGAGGAATACCCGGAGCCGGTGCAACTATAAGAACTGTGGTTAATATTAATGCTGGTGGTAAAACCAAATTATCAGGAATGATTGCTGGGGTTCTATTGTTAATTATATTATTGGCATTAGGTCCGGTGGCGTCACAAATTCCGGCAGCAGTTCTTGCAGGGATTTTAATTACTGTCGGTATTGGAGTTATGGATTACAAAGGATTAAAAGCTATACCAAGTATGCCTTGGGTTGAAGTAGCAATTATGCTGATAGTACTGTTTTTATCTGTTTTTTGGGATTTGGTATATGCTGTAGGTATAGGATTGGTGCTAGCTTCCCTAATGTTTATGAAAAAGATGGGGGATGTAACTGCAAGGGAATCTAAGGTAGAATCCTTAAGCGGTGCAGAAAATAACAATAAAGAAAAGTTGTGGAAAGATGAGATCAGTTTCCCAAAAGAACTAAAAGAAGAAATATTTATCAAACATCTTAACGGCCCAGTGTTCTTTGGAGCTACCAGTGAGTTACAACAACTAGCTAATCAGATACCAGAAACTGCTACTCATGTAATATTACGTATGGATCGGGTGCCATATATGGATCAATCCGGAGTATATACATTGGAGGAAATTATTTTAGGTTTAGAACAAAGAAGAATAAAGACCCATATCGTAGGGATACAAAGGCAACCATTATATCTAGTAAAAAACATAGATATTATACCTGATCTTATCCCCGAAGATTTTGTGTTTGATAATTTTGACGATTGTATTTCTTATCTGAAAGAAGTTGTAGAAGATACAGTATAAGCCTAAAATATTATTTATTTTTCTTCTTCAGATGTTTCGGTACTTTCCGTCGAAGCTTCTTTTAATATACTGGGTAACACTGCTGGGGCCAATGTTCTTACTGGAGTATAAAGAATCGAAGAGTTCAAGGTTTCCTGTTTGATAAAAGTCACTTTTTGATTTACTGCGTCTACAAACATTAATACCACACTGGCTATAAAAGCAAACTTCAAAACACCAAAAACTGCACCTAATAATTTATTTACAATCCCTAAAGCAGCATAATCTGCAATTTTGGTCAGTAATTTTCCAGCTAATGATATTAAAATTACCACAAGTAGGAAAGTAATTGCAAAAGCAGCTAGTTTCATCACACCTTCCTGCCAATCAACATATTGCTGTAAATATTCACCGATAATATGAGAAAAGTGAATTGCTATATAAATTCCTGCAACCAGAGCAATTAAAGAAGCTAAAGAGACGAATAAGCCTTTCATAAATCCTCTTACTAGTCCCCAAAGCAATAGGATTCCTAAAATAATATCAATGTAGTTCATCTATATGTATATGTTGTACCAAATATAATTGATTTATCCCTTATACATTGTGTCGTTGTGTGCCGTATTAGTTTATCAACCTCATAACTTCTTTTACTTCTATATCAGTTTGATCAATAATATCTTGAATTTTATACTCTGTTTCTATATTTGGAATTACCCCAGTATCAGGTTGTTTTTCTGTACTGAAACCACCCATAACCGGAAAGTCTATTTCTATACCTGAATTAGGGAGCGTTAAAAAAACTATTTGCCCTCCATTAATATCGTTCAAATTTCCACCGGTTTCTTGTCCAATGACCATACCGATATTTTGATATTTGAATCTATAGGCTGTATAAAACGCCAATGAGGTATTTGCTGCACTTGTCAATAAATATGATTTTCCTTTAAAGACCTTTTTATTACTTTTTTTTCGTCCTGAGGAAAAGTTTTCTTTAAACACATAATAACCATTTATAGGCTTCTTGTTTTCAGGCTCCAAATTAAAATACCAAGGACTATCCCCCCAAGTTCTAATATGAGGTTTTAAAGACTCGGGAAAATTTACATATCGTGTTCTTCCTTCTCTTTCAAAATTGTAATTATCATTAGCAAGATAATTAAATAGCTCTTCGGCCATTTCATCATTTCCACCAGTATTTTCTCGAATATCAATTATCAAGTGATCGATTTTTTGTTTGTCAATTTGTTTGAACGCATTCGCTAAAAATGTTTTATAATCAATTGTCATTGCTTTCCAACCATTAAGACCAAACGAATTCAAGGTAAGTATTGCAACATTATCAGAAAGTACTTTAAAGCTCCACATATCATCTCTCGACTTTGGGAATGTTTCATAATGTTCAGTCAGAATCTTAAATCTTCCCTCTCTTGTCAAGGTAGAGACTAGAACAGACTTAACATCTTCTTGATTAGGTTGTTGAATTTCTAATGAAATTTTTTGATTGGTGAGAGGATATAACAGCGGGTAGAAAATGTCAAAAGCATTATATCTAAAATCGTAACCGTTTACTTGGGTTTTGTAAATACGGTTTTTATCGGTTGCTCCGTCAGCACCAATGTATTTGAGTATTTCATTACGGATTTCAGTAACAGGAACCTGATTGATTGAGAGTACCTTTGTACCTCGCTGTAGCAATTCATTTTTTGAAGCATTTTGGAGAATAACCATCTCCTCTCCAACCCAACGAAAGGTAAATGGAACTTTATCTGCTTGATAATGGATAATAGAATTAATGACTTTTCCTTGATTGTTGAAACCAGGCTTGGTATGGTCGCATTTTAATTGTGCGGTAAGTTTAGAAATTGCCAAATATGCCTCTTGATATGTAATGGGACTACTAAACTTGTCTTTTAATTCTTCCAATGCACTTAAAATTTGATCTTTGCTATTATATCGATATGTTCCCGGATGAACATTAAGAACCATTGTTTTAATGAACTCAAAATCTTTTTTAAGTCCTTGTATATCAATTTTACCTAATGTGCTTATATCAATGATTTGCTCTCTATTCCATTTGTGATGAGATATTTGATTAGCCTGATCTCCTTCTAGTGTTAATGTCCTGTTTTGTGTATTCTCCCAGGTGGGTTTTTTGTCATTGTTGAATAACACAAATTTAAACTCCAGTTCCTTTTCAGAAGCAGGAAAATTGATGTCAATCGTGTAGGCTTTACCTTCTTTTTTTAGGACAATGGATTTTGACCAATCGAGTGGTGGTATATTTCCTCTTATTCCCACTTTTTGATTTGTAATTTGGGGTAAATCCTCTACGGTAAAAGTTACCGTAGTTTGACTATACCCAAAAACATTTGCTAATAATATTGTTAGAAGGTAAAATAATACATTTCTCATTTTTATTACTTTTTGGAACAATTCTTTGCTAGCATTAGTTATTCCATCAATTTCTATTTAAAATTATAGTTATCAATATTTTTCTAAAGGCGCTAGAATTTTATCTGTAATTTTTTTTCTTGCATCACGATGATTGCGCATATCCTTCAAGATTTCTTTCTGAATTTTTTCAAATGTTTCTAACTCGTTTATTATGGTATGAGGGTTGTAATTAATTTTGACTGGAACCTGTTCCGCGCCAAAAACTCTATCAGAAAGTAGAGCCCACCAATTTTCGCGAGCTATTTCAATTTTCATCAAACTTATAGTTTCCTGAAGTCTTTTAAAGGCTCCTTTTTTTCCATAGAGTAACCCTTTTTTATCCATATACTCTTTTGCGTACGTAATTTGAATCTCTACCTTACCTGAGATGGATTGCTCAGGGATTAAAATACTAGTGGTTAGTTCTTGACCGTCATAAGTCCAACTTTTGAATGATTTGTTCTCTGAATACTTATATTCTTCTTCATTTACTTTAACTATAGCAGGAGGGAAACTTATTGGTAATTTAAGTTCATAGCTTCTGGATTCTGGCATACCTTGATAACTTCCTTTAGGCGGTTCAATAGTTATCGTTTTTAGGTTTTCATTTTCGGATTGAGTAATCTTTGTCAATGAAAAGGAATTTGATTTATAATTTTCATTTTCTCCTTGATCTTCATATAAATTAAACGAACCTTTTTCTCCGGGAAATACCTTTAATACTAGATGATTTGGTATTTCTTGTAGATTAGATATTTTTGGATACATAGGTATAATAGAGCCTTCTTTTACATAAAGCGGTAATTCTTTTAATGTATAATTTTTCTTGACAACTTTTCCTCCTTCAATTCTTTGTCCGGTAGACCACTGATACCATGTTCCTTTAGGCAACCACACTTCTTGCTCCACAATTAAATCATCTCCAACAGGTTCATAGATTGGTGAAAAAAGCATTTGGTCTCCATACATATATTGATATTTGAATGTATAGGCATTCTCATTTTTTGAATGTTCGTAGTACATTGGTCTGCAGAGCGATATACCATCATCATACGTTTTTCTGGCCATTGTATATGTGTAAGGTGCTAAAGCATACCTAAGATTAATAAGTTCACGCATGTGTTGAAGTTCATTAGGATACATCCAAAATCTTCGCTCTATTGAAGATATTTTAGCGCTATGCGTCCTCAGGATAGGGCTGAAAATCCCAAATTGCAGCCAACGCGTATATAACTCAGCATCGCTATCCAGATCACCAGAGGCATGTCCGCCTATATCGTGACTCCAATAGCCATATCCTACATTAGATGCAGTATGAGTAAAATAAGGTTGATATTTTAGGGACTCCCACGAAATTTTATAATCACCAGAAAACCCTATTTGATAACGGTGGTTACCTAAGCCCCCCCAACGATGAAAAAGTAAAGGGCGTTTACTTGTTCTATCTGCCATACTAGAAAAAAAAGTGTAGTTTAACCACCAAGTATTGTTTAAGTCTTTCACAACTTTACTGGTAGGGTACTGTTGCCAATCCAGCCACCAAAAATCTACTCCCCAATCTTCATAAGGTTTCAATATTGTATTAAAATAGGTCTCGGCCCATTTTTTTTCTGCCATTTTATAAGGAATCCACTCTTTATTAGAGGTGTCGAATTCGTAATTCTTGGCAAATTCTTCATATTGCGATTCTAAAGCCGCTATACCAGAAGCCGGGTGAAGGTTGAGAGCAGTCTTTAGCTTTTCTTTATTGGTCCATTCAATAAATTTTTTAGGTTCCGGAAATAAAGCTTTATTCCAGGTATAACCTGTCCATCCCAGCAATTCTCCAAAAGGATCTTTTTTAGGATTCTTAATATTTTTTAACCCTCCGTGAGTAAGATGCCAATCCATATCTATAATCAAGACATCGATTGGTATATCATATCTTCTGAAGTCAGCTAGCAGTTCTTTAAATTCTCTATCAGAATAAGCCCAGTAACGAGACCACCAATATCCGAATGCATATCGAGGCGGTAAAGGGATTTTTCCGGCAATTGTGGTATAATTTTTTAGTGCTTTTTTAAAGTCATATCCATAGGCAAAAAAATACCAATCTTGTTCAGAGGCATTTTTTGTTTCTGAAACCCAATTCCATTCAGAATTGTCAAAGTGAAAATTAGAAGAGTCATCTAATACATACCATCCATCTCGTGAAATAATACCATCTTCAAGAGCAATTGGCTCTCCATCCCATGTATTACCTCCATCACAACCATCTAAAGTACGGGTTGTTCCGAAAAGGTTTCCACTATTTTTCATACCTGGTGTCCAAGTCAATTCTTTTTCATTTATAGCAAATGAAACTTTAATATTAGATTCAGAAAACTGTCCAGAACCCTTTTTATAACGAAGTTCAATTATATGAGTCTTTATGACTAACCATTCATTTTCATGTGCAACATTAAATTTTGGAACTTCAGTATGCCGATTAATTATAGTAAAAGAAGCTCTATCTTCGAATTTTTTCTCATTATCCCACTCCATTCTTATAACACCTGGAGTTAATACTGTAAAACGAGCTTTATCAGAAATGACTACGGCACTAGTATTGGCTTTTGGATCTTGAAAAGAAAAAGCTTTGATATGTATTAGGATTAGTATCAAAATAAGTGGAAAACTCTTCAGGGTCATAATATTTTATTATTTTTTTAGATGAATAGTTTTATTTAGCTCAGCACTTTTCCTTGCAGCATCTAGAATTTCAACAACAATCATATTATTATCTAGCGCATTTAAATCATACGCTTCAAGTTGTACGTTATTTTTAACAACCGCAGCCAAAAGTGCGAAGGGATCGTCAAAGGGTGCTTCTCTTTCTTCTAATTTCATAGCTTGTTCATCAAATCCATCATAACCTTCTGAAATACGCATGCGTAAGTCATGTCTATTATCTGCATAGATGACACCTTTTACACCATAAATTTCCATATCTTTTCTACCAATAGGCCAGTTCCAGGAACCTTGTATAACAGCTACAGTCTTATCGTATTGTAATAAGATTATGGATTCATCATTAACTTTTGGATTGTTTTCTGGTTGTAACTGCTGCGAGATTGCTGTTACACTATTCGGTCGTTTCCCATTCATAAACCAAGTTAATAAATTAGCACCATAGCAACCAAAATCTATTTCGGCTCCACCACCATTTTGAACAGGATCTGTTAGCCAATCTAAAAATTCTTTATTTACCCCAATCTTTTTAGGACCTTTGTGACCGTCGTGTACCATTATTTTTCTAATATCGCCAATGGCGTTTTGTTTTTTAGCTAGCTCATACGCTTTATGGGTGGTTGGATACCAGGTGGTTTCGTAATTGGTTAGCAAATGAATATTATGTTTTTTTGCTAATTCTTTCATTTTTACGGCGTGTTCCATATTGACTGCCAGCGGTTTCTCAACCATTACATGAATTCCCTTGGGTGCTGCTGCCTGTACTACTTCTAAATGCTCGAATATGGTTCCAAAAGCAGTTACTGCCTCTGGCTTGGTTTTAGCTAACATTTCTTCAATAGAATTATAAACAAGAGTCATCGAGAATTTGTATTGATCGGCATATTGCCGGGCCAGTTCTGTATTAGGTTCTACGATTCCAACAATTTTTATATCACCTCTTGGTTCACTGCCAAAAATCCAATGAACATGGGTATGGGTAAGACCAACTACACCTACCTTTAATGGTTCTTTTTGACTATAAACTTTTGTAATTAATAACTGTGTTAATAAGATAAACAGAATTTTATATTGCATCATTATTTGATTTTTATGTAGCTCAACTGTTATACCCAGTCTTCTTTTTTTATTAAACTTTTAATTGTCATTTCAATCCAATCATATTCATTCAAATGACTTAACTTATTGATCAATTTTTCCGGTATTCCTTTTCTGCCAATTAATGATCCAGCTATTTGGCCTGCAATGGTGCAATTCGAATCTGTATCTCCTCCAATTTTAATTAACTGAGAATACATTTCTTCAATTCCGATTTCTTGAATTTTATTGGCGACTGCAATTGCTAACGGAACAGAATTTACAACATATCCATCATTTCCCAGACTCCCAATTTCCTTCTAAGATTTCTCTTATTACTTAATTCAAATTACGTTCTTTTAGTAATTCTTCTAGATTCTTATCTTTTTTAGAATTATTTACCAGTTTATAAATTAAAAATATTGGAATTAACATTGGAATTATTCCTAAAGCATTTGGTTTGCTAACCAATGCTGCAATTCCAATGAAGAATATTCCTGCAAGAAATCCAATCAATGTTGCATTTACTATTTTCCTCTTTTTCAATTTCTTTTTTTCAAATAGCAACTCTTCGTTAGTCAATTCAGACAGTTTATTTTTTTTCATTAATGATTTTTTATAAAGTTTCTGTCTCAGCATTAAAGTTAACAGTTTTGTGTATGATTAGTCGGGAGAAAGTGCGCAGGTACTTTCTGTTGTTGCTAAAGATAATTAATGCAAGTGAATTTCTGATTGGAAAATTCCGCCGTAATTAATTATACACCGTGTTATCTCTTGTTTTTCTTTAATCATTAATAATCTCCAATAGTGCGTCTCGTGTTTTTTTTAATTCGTCAATCTCCTTTTCTATAATTTGAAGTTTACTCCTAAAAATCTTGCTTTTATCAATGCACTTATTTGGGTTTGCATCTTTTTGGTCGAGTAGCTCCTTAATTTCTTTTAACTTGAATGAAAAGCGTTGAAGATACTTTATTATTTGAATCCGTTTCACATTTTCTTCGCTATAATCCTTGTAATCATTCCACTCGAATGGCCGAGTAATATTCGTTAGCATTTCCTTTCCTTCGTAGAAACGAATCGTGTCTCTCGACACTCCAGTCTGCTTAGATAATTCGCCAATTTTCATTTTCCCACATTTTTATTTGACCATTGACTATAGTCCACTGTTTATATTTGTCCAAAATAATAATTAAAATGGATATTATGAATACAAAGGACACAAATGCAAGAAGAAATCGTCTAAGGTTTATTTGGGTAATACCGATTTTATTATTGATTGTTACTGCTATCCCAAAAGTAATTGGATTAGAATTTATGGTTATCAATATGCAAAAAGCCAATATGGGTCATATGACATTTTATATTGGTGTAATTGAGCTTATTTGTGCGATTGTATTCCTGATACCAAAAACAAGAAAATTAGGCTTTCTTTTATGCGTTGCTTACATAGGTGGTATAATGTCAGCACAATGGATTGGAAAATCATTTAATATGGGATTAATAATGCAAATTTTACTTTGGATTGGAATGTATTTTGAAGATTCAAATTTGTTCCGATTAAGTGATTCCAAATTTTGACTTGTTGCTTTATGTAATTGAATTCTCAGATATCACTTGAAATGAGAGATAACGACTCGTATAAGAAGCATAGGACAGGTAGTGAGCTATACGTTTCAGATCGGTACTAAGCCAAATATAAATATTTCACTTTTATCTTTTTTCTCATAAACGCCAAATTTTATAGTTGGCGACTTTGGAAATAAACAAAGATCTTTTGGTTAAACATAAAACCCCAATGTTTTCTTATATATAGTTATACATAGGCCATACTACTTTTTTAATTATTAAAGCCAGCCATAGTATATATATACTAAAAAAACAGTGTCAATAAATCCGTGAACAGCAATATTGAACCACAAATCGCTTTTGCGTATATGAAAAATTACAGCCAAAAGCATACCTGTAATACCTGATAAAATTTGTCCACTTATTCCTTGATATGCGTGTATCCATCCAAAAATAAACCCAAATAGTAGAATGTTAATAGCAAGACTAATTTTACTTGATCCAAAAAACTTAGTAAATTGTCTCATTAAGTACCCTCTAAATACAATTTCTTCACCGAACGCAGCTGAAGTCCAAATAAGAATAAGTAAACTTAGAGTAGCAGGCAAGTTTCCTTTATAAATTTCGAATTCAGAAAAATTTATCGGTTGCCCTGTAAGATAGGTAACACTTGGCATCATCACATAGCCATAAAACAAAAAGATAGCTATACCTAATAGTGGCGCTAAGATTAATAGATTCTTTATATTTATTCCTTTACGCTGAAAACCTAAGGAACTAAAAAGTTCTTTTTTGTATTCTATAGCGCTTGCGATTAATAATATTAAAGTCGCTATAATTATTTGAAAATATCCGGATAGGTATAAAATATAACAAAGAACTATAGCGATTACTGGAGTCAATTTTGTAGTTAAAAAGTTTTTATTCATTTTTTTATCGTTTTTTATTTTAAGCGAAGTAATAACGATAAAGCAAGATAAGCGGAGATATACAGCTCGTTTTTACCGAATGGTATCAAAATAATAGCTGAATAATCATTGGATTTTATAGCTTACCCTTAAACCAGTTCATAAATTCTTGTTTTTTATATCTACTGATATTTATATGAAAAGCTTTTTTGTTGTTAATAGTAGGTTTAAGTAGTACAGATAATTTTCCATTTTCTATCGATTGTACTTGATCAATGGAGCGGACATGAAGAATGGTTTGTCTATTTGCTCGATAAAAGTTTTGTTCACTAATTTTACTTTCAATGTCATTTAAAGTGAAATTTGTAATAATTGTAGTACCATCAGTTTTTACAATATAAACTATTTTATTTTCACTATATATAAAGGCAATTTCCAGGTGTTTGACTAAGGTTATTTTACCTCCTTGTTCGACTTTAAGTATCCCTTTTATGGAGAGAAGTTTGTGAAGTTTATAAATATCAATTGAAAATAAAAGAGCAATTCCCAGTGTACATATTAGTAGGGAGACTGAAAGTCCTGTTAGTAAATTATAAATACTGTATGATTTAATTCCATTTATCAAACCATTCAAACTATAATATAAAAAGATATATAGTATAGTAATATATCCTAATGTTGAAAACAGAAAACGTAATAGTATTTCCGGGTTAATTTTTTTAGTGAAGTATTTGTTTTCAAAATATTTGAAATTAAAGCGAGCGATAAGAATTATTATAATTCCCGTAATTATTGATACAACAATTGGAAATAGAGGAAATTTGTAGTTTTTATTAAATGGGAAATTTTCAGGCTCAAAAAGATGGTTTGATAAAATAGATATTATTAGAAGTATAAAGCCATTTCTAACCCAAAAATTAGAAAAATTAATCTTATTTTTAATCGAGTTGATTATTATATTCATTCTAACCTTAATTATTTTCTAAGTGATTTTTGAGCTGTTCGTTTAATATATGTGTTGTAGCAGAGCAAAATGTTACCCTGTTTTTCGATTTTCCTGCCTACCTGGCGGATGGCAGGCAGCTCTGCACAGTGATTGCTAACTTTTCTTTATTGCGAGCGCTGGGCCTTACCAAAAATACAAGAACCTTTCGATTAATCACTTAACTGCTATTATCACACATATGTTGTTGTACAACGTTTTTTATGCGGAAACTCCTAAATCAATCGGATTCCAATTCTCAATTTCAATTCCGTAACTAGTAAACCCTTTTTTCTCAATATAATTGATTTCCCATTTATTTAATTCCGTTGGGTCTTGAGGAATATTTATAAAACTAATATCCAAATCTTTTTCAATGGAAATACTTGAATGATCAGAGTCAAGTTTTCTTATTTGTTCATTTAAGAAACTTTGTAATGAGCCAATTAATTCAGGATATTTACTTTCAATTAATAGGATAAGTTGTTTTTGTTTGTCATTAATTCCATCAACATTATTGTAAATATAAAATTCTACTAATTCAGTTATAGAATTTATTTTAAGGTCAACATTCCAATAAGATTCATCAATTCTGTTAGACTTTTTAAATGTTAGAGTTCCAAGAGTATCATCCGTTATTTTTTTTCGTTTAGTTTTAAAAATATTCAGCATACTTTCTTGATTTTTGATATGTTGTACAATGGTTTGTGTATGATTAGTTGCGGGATGGTTCGTAAGAAACATTCCGCTGTTGACTAAGATAATTAATGCGCGTGAATTTCCATTGAGGAAATTCCGCAGCAATTAATTATACACGTTGTTGGCAATAGTTTATTAATTCAAGTTTTTTCGTAATGCTTCGGTCATTTCTTTAGGTCGATCAACCCATGGCATGTGCCCAGCATTTCTTATACTGGTCATTTTTATTCTTGGCACTTCTTGGGTCCATTTTTTATACAATCCATTTCCGAAGTCCAGCCAGTCATGATCTCCAATTATAATACTTATGGGATACTTATGCTTTTTGAATGCCGAAAAGTAATTCCATCCATTTTCCGGATAGGTTTTAGCTGTTAAATCGTAAACTTCACCTTTATATAATGCTTTCCCATTATTTAATTCGGTCCATTTAGAAATATCGTATAACATCAATTTTCCGAAGCTAATTCTCGACTTTATCGTTCTTTCTCTTGAATTTAAAAGAGAGTCTGCTCTATTTAGACTATATTTTTCAAGTTCTTTTCGTATTTCAATTCTGTTTTGAAATTCTTTATTTGCTAAGAATTGTTGATGCTGAATTTCTTTATCCTCCTCAGGAAATGGCTCTTTCAGGTGAGCTGGGCTAAGTAAAACAAGTTTTTCTATATGTTCGGGATATTTTGAAGCGTATGCAGAAGCCAAAACTGCTCCCATTGAATGTCCTGCAATTATCATCTTATCCAGATTTAGTTCCTTTCTTAATAATTCTAAATCGTTAATATGGTTTTCGAAGGAAATTTGGGAATCTGGAAATGGCGATCTCAATGAACCTCTCTGCTCATAAAAAATAAACCTAAATTTATCTTGAAGTCCGCTTATTGCTTTTACTAGTCCGCTATGTTCTGCTCCCCAACCTCCATGAAGCATAATTACTGGTTCAGTTCCAGTGCCGACTTCTCTTACATAAATCTGAGGGTCATTTTCCCAGTCACCAGTAGATAGAAACCATTGGTTTATTATCTTTTCGTTTGATTCTTTTTGTGCATGACCTTGTCCAAAGGTTGTTATAACGATCAATATAAAAATCGTCAAATTAATTTGTTTGATTCCAGGTTTGAATTTCATCTTATAAAGATTTTATTTTAAAGATGATATTCTGAGAAGTTTGTTACACTTAAAATTATTGCCAACAACGTGTATGGCTTGTTGCGGAATTTTCCGAAGGAACATTCCGATGAAACACTAAAGTAGCAAAATCGCAATAAATTCCGATTAGGAATTCAGCCGCAATGAGCTATACACGGTGTTGGGGGTAGTTATTTAGAATTTAACATAGTGTTTTTTTTATGGTGTTGATGCAGAATAATTATTTATTGAATGCTTTATCAGCAATTGTTGGGTCACCTTCGTATATTTTTATTTCTTTGATTATGCCTTCTTTAATTATGTAATCTATAACGCGGCTAAATTCAAACTTTTCATCATTTCTTATTGCAGATTCCTTAGCAATTAGAATAGCTCTTTCTTGTCCTTCAAGCCACTCTACTTGTTCATCTAAATTATAAGTGTTATTCGTTAATTGTAGCATTTTACCAAAGGATGCGAAAAAAGGTTCTCTTCCATTGGTAATACCAGATATTTCATTATTTCCATTCATTGTTAGTTTAACGTTCTCATCTAAAAGGCTTTTTGCTGTAGCGATATCCCCGCTATATGCTGCGTTTAAGTACTTTTTTGCGATTTCGATATTTTTCATCTTGTATAGTTTTATGATTTCTATGTAACAAATCTAGATAAAGCACTATTGTCAAAAAAGGGTAAAATGAGACTTTATATAGTCATAAATTCCTCTCGATAGGCTGAAGGTGTTTTTCCTATATTTTTCTTGAAATATTTTCCAAAAGTAGAAGGGTCAGGAAAGTTTAATTCATAGGCTATTTGATTAATAGTCGCATTCCTGTCTTGAAGTAGAATTTTTGCTTCAAGAATTAGCAAATCCTGAAGAAATTGGCTTGCTGTCTTTCCAGTAACTTTTTTAATAACTTTGGTAAGCTGCTTGGTTGTTGTGTTTAGTTTTTCTGCGTAGTAGGTTACATCTCTTTTTACTTTTATGTTACGTGCCGCAAGATGCTTGAATTTATATGCTAATGGATTTTGGTGGGTTTTAGAATTACTTATCGCTCTTTTTGTATGGAATTCATCTAGTATCTCACATAAAATGGCTGTTTGCAAGCGAATAAACTCATTTTTATTTTTATAATCGGACTCAATAAAATTCTTCAGCGTATCAAAAATAGATTCGATAGAATTTTTTTCAGAATCATTTAAGTGAAAAATATGTAAATCTGCTTCTTCAAAATAAGGAACATTAAGTAGTTTGTTATTAGTAGATAATACACTACTTAAAAAATCGCTTGTAAAGAAAATAGTATAGTTTATTACAGGCTTATACGTCCTTGTCCATTTTCTAATAACATTTGGCCCCATAGTGATTAATGATGGCGCATCAATGGTGTGATTGGTTAAACCAGTAGTTAATACAAATTGTCCTTCTTTTAAGTAACCAATGCCAAAAGTTTCTGTTCTGTATGGTTCTTCAAATAATTCATTATCATTGATAAATTCTTTTAAAAAAAAATTCTTTTCTTCAAATTCTGGTTTTACTTGTTGTTTGAATTTATCAATATTATGTCTAATTATTTCTTGCATTCATTCTAATATAATGAGTCTTAAATTACCACTAACGTTAAGTATAAGAAACTTAGGGCAGGAGATAAGCACTATCGTTTTCGGTTTTAAACTTTGCTAAATATAAATATTTTGCTTTTACTCTTCTTATGAGTACATATTTTAATTTAGCGACTTTATAAATACAGACCTTTTGGTAAACCTCATTTATACTGTGTTTTTATATGTTGTGTGTGGTCGTTTTTAATCTCCTAAAAGTGTTTTTAATTCCTTTTGAAATTGAAGGTTATTAGAAATACTGTCATGCCCCTCACCTTCTAGAAGTATTAAGTCATCTTCTGGTTTAAAAAGTTTTTTGAGTTCTAAAGAAGAACTGTATTGGTTAATCTTATCGTTAGTGCCATGAAAAATTAAAACTGGCATTTTACATTTTTGAATAAATTGATTATTGTTAAAGCCATATTTGTTTAAAATAGATAATGGAAAAAACTTACTTAATAATTTAACGTTTTGAGATATCGCTTCATTGAAATTATAAAAAGGCGCTTTCAGTATTAATAGTTTTGGATTATTAGTCGAAGCTAATTTAGCAGCCATTGCCGCACCAAGAGAATATCCCACAACAATGATGTCTTCTTCAGCATAAGTCTTTTTCAACTCATCATATAACATTTGATTATCTTCATATAATTGCTGCTCACTTGTTATATCTCCTCCACTTTTTCCAAAGCCTCTATAATCCATCATGAATACATTATAGCCTAGTTGTATGTATACATCTGCTCCCTCTGCAAGAGATGCCAATGAGCCTCCAGAACCATGAAGATAAAACACTAGACCTTTAGGATTATCTACTCTAAACAAGAGACTGTTTAAAGTAAAATCGTCAGTTGTTTTAAAATTTAATTCCTCAAAATTTCCATTAAAATGGAATTTATGATCTGCAGCAAGCTTAGTTGGGGTGAAAAAATGTTTTTCTTGAGTAAAATAGAATCCAGCACAATTAATTAAATATAGAGTTATAAAAACAGTACTTATGATTTTAAATATTCTTATTTTTTTTCTTTTCAATTGGTTGGTTTTTAATGACGCACAACATTTAGTATATGAAAAGTAGCGAACTTATAGATGTTTACTTATCGGAAAGAAAGATATTAAATTGAACACAAAAACGGTTCAGGGGTCGCACTTAAATTATTGTTTTTATATACATTGTTGTGCTTAGTACTTATTTGATTTTCTTGTTTTCTTATAGTGCTTTATCATTTTTCCGAAATCTTTGTCCTTTTTACGTTTTTCAACCACAGTTGATTCAAAGTGTTCTTTTTCTCGTTCCATTTTTAAATAGTTTTCGAAATATGATTTCTCTATCTGTCCATTTTCTATCGCTAATTGAACTGCACAATCACTTTCTGAGATGTGGGTGCAATCTGAAAACCTACAATTTTGTGTCAAGTCATATATTTTTTCGAATGTACTTTCTAGTCCATCTGAACTATCGGTGATACGAACTTCACGCATTCCTGGATTGTCAATAAGTATAGCGCCATGCACCATTGAAATTAATTCGCGATGTGTTGTAACGTGTTTACCTCTATCAATACTTTTGCTAATAGTGGCTGTTTTCATTCTATTTTCTCCAATCAAGCTGTTAATCAGGGATGATTTTCCCACGCCCGATGAACCAAGAAGACAATATGTTTTTCCTTTATAAAGAAGTTTTTTCAACACATCTATACCTTGTTTCGTTTCATTACTCACATGAACAAGTTGGATATTTTTAACTCTGATTTTTATTTTATTGAGCAAATTATTCAAGTTCTGCTCGTCCATTAAGTCCGTTTTGGTTATAACAATTATAGGCTCAATCTTGGAAGTGTAGCAAAGAGTTAAATATCGTTCTAATCGGTTAATGTTAAAATCTCTATTTACCGATTGCAAAACTAATCCGTAATCGATATTGCTAGCAATTATTTGCAATTCACCAAACTTATTAACGGCTTGTCTTGAAAGGGTTGATAATCTGGGTAAAATGCTATGAATAACAACAAAATCAGATTCATAATTTATTAAAGAAACCCAATCTCCAACTGCTGGAAAATCTTTACGACTTTTCGCAGAAAATCTTAAATTCCCAGTAATCTCTGCTTCAAATTCACCTTTTTCATTCTTCACAATATATCTTCCCTTATGTTCAGCGATTACACGACCAATTTCAAAGTCCTCAAGATTGTTATCTATTCTTAATTTTTCGAAATAATCATTATATCCTAAATCTTGAATTGTCATATTTTTTGGGTATTCCTAATTTATTTTCTTAATTTAATTACTTTGGTTTTTTCGTTAACTAGTGTATCAAATCGATTCAATTCTTCCTGGTTTTTGATTTCATAGTGCATTGGAATGGCAATTTTTGGTCTAATTTTATTTACAATCTTAGCAGCCTCTTCCGCGTTCATCGTTAAGTTATCTCCTCCAATTGGAACCAAAGCAACATCAATACCACTTAGTCGTTCCATTTCAGAAATATAGTCTGTATCTCCTGCATGGTAAATTTTTAAGCCATTTTTTGATGTAATCACATAGCCCACGTTTTCTTTCGATTTAGAGTGGGCTTTAATCCATAAAAAAACCGACTTTGTATTGTATGCCAAAGTTGTCTCAATACCAATTTTTTCAAATTGTAATTGCTCCTTAGGTTTTACAATTTGGATTTGGTTTTTGACATCTCTTATTTTATTTAAAGCTCCTTTTGAACAAATAATTATTGTTTCATCTTTTAAAAGGTTCTTAATATCCTTTAAAGAGAAATGGTCTGGATGAGCATGAGTTATCAAAATATAATCTGCCTGCTCTGCATTCTCAATTCCTACAGGGTCGATGTAAATAACCTTATCATCAATTTTCAGCTGAAAACTTGATGGAAAAAAATGTGATTTATTCACTTTGATAGCTCCCCAAGTTGTTAAAGTTATATTTTCTCCAATAGTTACTTTTTGAGGTATTGGATTTCTTTTTTCGCTTATTTTTACTTTTACCATGGTACAGCCTTGATTAATTAATAAAGCCAAGCAGAGTATTAAAAAATGTAATCTGTTTGTCTGCATTTGTAATAGAATATTTTTACAAAATTAAATATCCTAAATGTCAAACTTTAGACGGTTCCGTCTAATCGGATTCTTTTTTTGAATTTTGGAAAAGAAGTACCATTTTCCGAATATCTGAGAAATATTCTTTTAGCCAATCACGGTTTAAAGTCTCATAGGTAATTTGAAGATAAAAATTTTCCAAACTAAGATGCAATACCATTTTAGCTAGCGGGCTATTTCCTGATAAAGAAATTATATTTTTCCATACTGGTAATAGTCCTTTAATTGAGAATTGATTTATTTGAGATAAACATTGTTTAAACGCTTGATTGTCCCTATGAATTCTTAATTGACGATTAAATAGTAAGTCAATTTTATGTTCGATAATAATGGATATTAATTCTTCCTCGGTCTTTGCATTTGATTCTTTTGCAGAAATATTTTTTGCTTGTCTTAAATGAAATTCCAATAAACACTCCGTAAAAACCTCTAAATCAGCAAACAAGTGGTAAAATGAAGACTTGTTCTTCCCAATTTTTTTAGATAATCTTTCCACTTTAAGTCCTTTTGGACCTTCATAAGCAAAACACTTATAACCTGTTTCTAACCATATTTTTTCTATTTCTCGCATTATAAACAAAGAAAGGGTCTAGCTGATTTATAATAAGTGAATGCGGCTTTTGTATTAACCACAACGATAAATATAACAAACGTTGCTGACCCAAAGGGCAGCTATGTTTTGTTATATAGTGTTATCTACTTTTTTTATTATTTCAGCTCGAATCACACTTGATCTATTCATCGAATTTTGAGCATCCCTCATAGTTCTGTATTTACGAATGCGAGTAAACTCAATATTACCATAGAATCTATTTGTAATGCGAACTACAATTTCTTTTTTCGAAGTTTTTCTTCTTCTAAGATTTTTAACTTCTTCGAATTCTGATAAACCTTTACCAGTTTTTCTCCAACGTTTATTCCCAATTCTTTTCAGATATGGTCTTAGATGCTTTGACCATTCACCACTTCGGAAGTTCCCTTTATGATATGTTTTGTTCAGATTATTCATTTCAAATATTTCATAAATTCAATTCCTCCAATTCTTTTATCTGTCAAAATATCTAATATTAGTTCACCTTCTTTTTTATCGTGTAGAGTTATATTTTGTTCAAATTGCCATTCAGAATCAGGTTGATTAGCATTTTTAGGGGCCACAAAATATCCATAAGCTCTACTTTCCCAATAGATTTGAGTACAATTTCGTATAGATTGTATAATCTCAACTTCTTCAGGAATTTGTTTTTCAGCTATTTCAGCAAGCCATTCGGAATTATATTTTTCCCATTTAATTTTCATCG
>NZ_JAGJEA010000030.1 GCF_018100805.1 Aquimarina sp. MMG016
GATGTCAGCTGTTTGCACCTGTCCATCGGTAATGTTTTCTGTATTGATGGCATTGTCGGCTACTTTAGCATTGGTGATTCCATCGGCAGCTACGATGACATTGGTATCGACTAGTGTTGCTCCGGTACCATCGGTTACTGTAATGGATCCATCCCCAGCGGTGAGGTCTTCACCTGTGATGTTTGTTGCATCAAGAGTTCCCCATTCTACGATAGCCCCTGTTGCATCTGTTTTGAGGACTTGATTGGGAGTTCCTTCTTGTATTTTTGCAGGGGTTACATTATCATCAGCGATGTCAGCTGTTTGTACCTGTCCATCGGTAATGTTTTCTGTATTGATGGCATTGTCAGCTACTTTAGCATTGGTTATGGCATCATCGGCAATATCGGCTGTGGCAACCGTTCCATCGAGTATATTTTCAGTTTGAATGGCATTGTCAGCTACTTTAGCATTGGTGATTCCATCGGCAGCTACGATGACATTGGTATCGACTAGTGTTGCTCCGGTACCATCGGTTACTGTAATGGATCCATCTCCAGCGGTGAGGTCTTCACCTGCGATATTG
>NZ_JAGJEA010000031.1 GCF_018100805.1 Aquimarina sp. MMG016
ACATTGGATCAGGACGATCCTGATTTGACCAACAATGATCTTGAAGAAGAGATTATAGTGGGTAATGACGCTGATCTTGTGATTAGTAAAACGGTTAATGACAGTACTCCAAATGAAGGAGAAACGATAACCTATACAATTACAGTTACTAATAATGGAGCAGCACAGGCAACAGCATTAGTAGTGAACGATCCGCTACCAGCTGGAGTAACTTATGTATCTGACACACCAAGTGCAGGAACTTATGATGATGCGACTGGAGATTGGACGATTGGTACTTTGGATAGCGGTGATACGATCACACTAGATATTCTAGCAGCGGTAGATGTTGGTACAAGTGGTGATACGATTAATAACGTAATAACCGTTACATTGGATCAGGACGATCCTGATTTGACCAACAATGATCTTGAAGAAGAGATTATAGTGGATAATGACGCTGATCTTGTGATTAATAAAACGGTTGATAATAGTACTCCAAATGAAGGAGGTACGATAACT
>NZ_JAGJEA010000032.1 GCF_018100805.1 Aquimarina sp. MMG016
AATGTCAGCTGTTTGTACCTGCCCGTCAGTAATGTTTTCAGTTTGAATGGCATTGTCGGCTACTTTGGCATTAGTGATTCCATCGGCAGCTACGATGACATTGGTATCGACTAGTGTTGCTCCGGTACCATCGGTTACTGTAATGGATCCATCTCCTGCGGTGAGGTCTTCTCCTGCGATATTGGTTGCATCGAGAGTTCCCCATTCTACGATAGCCCCTGTTGCATCTGTTTTGAGGACTTGATTGGCAGTTCCTTCTTGTATTTTTGCAGGGGTTACATTATCATCAGCAATGTCAGCTGTTTGTACCTGTCCATCGGTAATGTTTTCTGTATTGATGGCATTGTCGGCTACTTTAGCATTGGTGATTCCATCGGT
>NZ_JAGJEA010000033.1 GCF_018100805.1 Aquimarina sp. MMG016
TCAGGGTTCGCATTGTCTGACGTGAACACTACCTGAGCCGGACTTCCATTGACAATCGCTACTTCCGCAGTTGTTCCCCCATCATTATCATCATCAATAGTCGCTGTTACATCAACAGTTTCAGCTACTGTATTGGTAATCGTTATGGTAGCGGTTCCATTCGCATCTGTTGTTGCCGTGGTACTGGATAATATTGCACTGCCTGTAACAGCAAAAGACACATTATATCCAGCTCCTGCTATATCATTACCTGCAGCATCTTTTAATTGTACTGTGATTGTTTCAGTTTCCGTTCCGTCTGCCACGGCTGTTCCATCGGCAGCACTAATTACTGTTCCAGTAGCCGAAACATCAACAATATCGTCATCA
>NZ_JAGJEA010000004.1 GCF_018100805.1 Aquimarina sp. MMG016
AATATCCCGTTTTGTGCCTGCTCACCCCTTTTGGTAAGCGGGTGCAAACATACAACCCTTTTTCTTTCTGACAACACATTAATCAATATTTTTTAAAACTATTTTCTAACCCCAACTCAACAGCCTGATAACATACACTTTACAAACCTGAAAAAATTAAAAAAAACATTATATATAATTAAGTCGGGATAACGATTGAAGCGGCATCCTTATATCGCTTTAACAAATGGCGATATAAGATATAGCGGAAAGCGTGGTCAGGATATTCTAGAATATCCTGAATCCCTAAAACAACAACATAACTAGAAAGTAGAATTTAATTAATTAAGTATACTATATTATTGTATGGGTTTTATTATCGTATTATCTTTGCCCCTTTAATTAGAAAAATATGATCAAGATTACGTTACCAGATGGTTCGGTTAGAGAATACAATAACATAGTTACTGCTATGGATGTAGCAAAAGATATTAGCGAAGGTTTTGCAAGAAATGTTATTTCTGCAAAGTTTAACGGAACTACTATCGAAACCTCGACCGAATTAACCACTGATGGTAGTCTTGTCTTATATACATGGAGAGACGATGAAGGAAAAACTGCTTTCAGACACTCCTCATCTCATGTTTTGGCACAAGCATTAGAAGAATTGTACCCTGGTGTCAAATTATCCATTGGACCAGCAATAGAAAATGGTTTCTATTATGATGTGGACCTTGGTGATCATACTATCTCTGAAAAGGATTTTAAAACCATTGAAGACAAAATGTTGGAAATCGCAAGAGGAAAACATGATTTTAAAATGAAATCTGTCTCTAAAGCGGACGCTCTTGCTAAATATAAAGAAGAGGGTAATGAATATAAAACAGAACTTATAGAAAATCTAGAAGATGGAACTATAACATTCTGTGATCACGATACATTTACAGATTTATGTCGCGGAGGACATATTCCTAACACAGGAATTATTAAAGCTGTGAAAATTATGAGCGTTGCCGGAGCATATTGGCGAGGTGATGAAAACAACAAACAACTAACCAGAGTATATGGGACTTCTTTCCCGAAACAAAAAGAACTTAAAGAATATCTTGAGCTGCTAGAAGAAGCCAAAAAACGTGATCATAGGAAATTAGGTAAAGAATTAGGGTTATTTACTTTTTCACAAAGAGTTGGCCAAGGATTACCCCTATGGCTCCCTAAAGGTGCTGCGCTACGTGAACGATTAGAAAATTTCCTGAAGAAAGCACAAAAGAAAGCAGGTTACGAAATGGTAATGACACCACATATAGGGCAAAAGGAATTATATGTTACTTCTGGGCATTATGCCAAATATGGAGAAGATAGCTTCCAACCAATAAATACTCCAGCAGAAGGTGAAGAATTTTTATTAAAACCAATGAACTGTCCTCACCATTGCGAAATATATAATAGTGAACCTTTTTCATATAGAGATCTTCCTAAACGATATGCGGAGTTTGGAACTGTATACCGATATGAACAAAGTGGCGAACTTCATGGATTGACTCGTGTAAGAGGCTTTACACAAGATGACGCCCATATTTTTTGTACTCCAGACCAATTAGATCTTGAATTTAAGAAAGTAATTGATCTTGTACTTTATGTTTTTGGTTCTCTAGGTTTTGAAAACTTTACAGCTCAGGTATCTGTAAGAGACTTAGATAAACCAGAAAAATATATTGGAGATGTTGCTAATTGGGAAAAAGCAGAGAATGCTATTATTAGTGCTGCAAAAGACAAAGGCTTAGATTATATTATAGAAAGTGGAGAAGCTGCTTTTTACGGCCCTAAGTTAGACTTTATGGTAAAAGATGCATTGGGACGTAGCTGGCAATTAGGAACAATACAAGTAGATTATAATCTCCCTGAACGTTTTGACCTTACTTATAAAGGAAGCGATAATGAATTACATAGACCAGTAATGATTCATAGAGCTCCATTTGGTAGTATGGAGCGATTTATTGCTATATTGCTAGAGCATACAGGAGGTAACTTTCCTTTATGGCTAATGCCTGAGCAGGCTATTATACTCTCTATCAGTGAGAAATATGAAAAATACGCTGAAAAAGTTTTAAATTTGTTAGAAAATAACGAAATTCGCGCCCTTGCGGATCACCGTAATGAAACGATTGGTAAAAAGATCAGAGAGGCGGAAATGAATAAGTTTCCTTATATCATCATTGTAGGAGAGCAAGAAGAGAGAGATAATACCATATCAGTTCGTAAACATGGTGGAGAAGATTTAGGATCTATAAGTATAGATCAATTTAATGAAATAGTAAAAGAAGAAATTAGCAGAACCCTTAAACCGTTTAACGGATAGCATAAATAAGTTTAATTTAAAATTTTAAGTCATAGCAATAAGAAGAAGAAGGTCTCAAAAACCACTAAGAGTAATTAAAGAAGATGCTCACAGAATCAACCATAAAATTCGTGTTGATGAAGTGCGTCTTGTTGGTGACAACGTCGAAGTAGGTGTATACCCTACTAAAAAAGCAATGGAACTAGCTGAAGAGCAAGGACTAGATCTTGTAGAGATCTCACCAAAAGCCGTACCTCCTGTTTGTAAAATCATGGATTATAAAAAATTCCTTTATGAACAGAAGAAGAGAGATAAAGCTTTAAAGTCAAAAGCTACTAAAGTTATTATTAAAGAAATTAGATTTGGACCAAATACTGACGAGCATGATTATGAGTTTAAGAAAAAACATGCTATTAAGTTTTTAAGTGAAGGTGCCAAGCTAAAAGCTTACGTATTTTTTAAAGGACGTTCTATTATATATAAGGATCAAGGTCAAATTCTATTACTTAGACTTGCTCAAGAATTAGAGGAATATGGTAAAGTAGAACAAATGCCGAAACTTGAAGGTAAGCGAATGATCATGTTCATCGCTCCTAAAAAGTAAACCAAGAGAAACATATAATTTCTACAATTGGAAATTATTGAAGATAATAAGTGAGATTATAAAAACAAGGATACAATGCCTAAAATGAAAACAAAATCCAGTGCTAAGAAGCGTTTCAAGCTTACCGGTACTGGTAAAATCAAAAGAAAGCACGCTTTTAAGAGTCATATTTTGACAAAAAAATCTAAAAAGCGTAAGCTAGCTTTGACGCACTCTACATTAGTGCATAAAAGCGATGAAAATAGTATTAAAGAGCAATTACGTTTAAAGTAATCCCTTTAATCAGGTTAAAATTATTATAAACCCAGGAGTTAGGCCATTTAAAAAGAATTCAAAATTCAAAATTCAGAATTATTGAATCGCCTACTACTAAAAAATTTAAATTATGCCAAGATCAGTAAATTCAGTTGCTAAAAGAGCTAGAAGAAAAAAAGTTCTTAAGCAGGCAAAAGGTTACTTTGGACGTCGTAAAAACGTTTGGACAGTAGCAAAAAATGCGGTTGACAAAGCAATGTCATACGCTTATAGAGACCGTAGAAATAAGAAGAGAACTTTCCGTGCTTTATGGATTACTCGTATTAATGCGGGTGCTCGTTTACACGGTATGTCTTACTCTCAATTTATGGGAAAAGTAAAAGCTAATAATATCGAATTAAACCGTAAGGTTCTTGCAGATTTAGCGATGAACAACCCAGAAGCTTTTAAAGCTATTGTAGATAAAGTAAAGTAACTCTTTTATAATAAAACAGAATCTCACTTATATAAAATCCCGCCTAACCGCGGGATTTTTTTATGGCTTTCTGCTAGTAAAAATGCATTTTATCGATAAAAACATACTTTTAATCCGTTAAAAACGTAGTTTTCTAGTTTATTTTACTTATTTTTAACAAAACCTAACTGCTATGAAAAAAAGCTACCCATTACTTACGGGAGTATTGTTATTAACTAGTCAAGTACTTTTAGCTCAAGAGCATACATCTCATTCTACTCAAGAACTAGGAGCGCAAGAAATTTTTGGCCTTTTAGAAATGCCTTTTCTTGCAATAGCACTTATTTTTAGTTTTCTAACTGCTACAAGGCTAAAAGGAGGTAAATTCGGTTCTGGAATGACCATATTAGCTTGGGGGTTTGTTGTAATGGCTTTAGGGCACTTACATATGCAGATCGCTCATATTTTTAACTATAATATTTTTAAGAATCTTTTTGGCGAAACTGCAGGCAATTACATCTGGTTCATTGCATTGATTCTAACATGGGGGCTATCAGCATTAGGTTTCTATAAGATATATAAAGCTAGTAAAATATAACCCAAAAAATGGCAACTGATTGGTTTAAAAAACTATTAAAACCTAACAAGCTTAACCTACCAAAAAGTCAAGAAGAAAAAGAAATCATTGATCTTGTTGATTTTTTATGGAAGGAGATAGAAGTTCCTTCAAAAGCTACAAATTTAAAAACTAAGTTGAAAGTTTTTAAATCGCTTCCGGGTGCCGAAAAAACTGAATCTTTACCAGAAATTTACCTCTTACTTGAGGAGCATCTCACAGAAAAAAACGTTACAAACAGACCAACCAAACAATTGATAAGGGATCTTGTCTTCCAGAAACATCCTCTTTTACTAGACCTAGAGAACTTTAGATTAATATTTCAACCACTAAGAGAACAAGAACTGGCCATATGCAGGGTCTTTCTTTCTCAAGTGCTCGAAAAATCATCAGAATTGGTTGGCAGCTACAATGATCCTAAAATTGCCGAAATAAAATACTATCTAGACACTCCTTATGATTTTAAAACTATTAATCTCATAAAGGAAAGAAAAAACCTTTTAGAATTTTCTAATACAATTTTTTCAAGAATCAAAGATAGCTTAGGAATAAATGCAATTACTAATATCTACCTATTAATCTATAAAAAGCATTTTCAATCCTACCATTTACTAGATTCTTATACAGCTACTCTAAACGTTATTCCGGAGGAAATACTGGCTAAGGATCTGATCAATTTTCCAAGTAAACAGCAGATGCTTAAAATGCTTCAAAAGCAATTATACAGCTTGGAAGAAATTAACGAGAGACTTACTAAAGAAATCATAGAAAGAAAAAATGTCCAGGAAGAATTAAAACACAGTGAGCATCTAAAAACCACCATCCTGGAGACAGCAATGGATGGGGTAATACTTGTTAATAGCCTAGGAACAGTGCTAAACTGGAATAAGCAAGCTGAAAACATTTTAGAATTAAGCAGAGAAGAAACTATAGGAGAGAGTATATATTCATTAGTACCAAGTAAATTAAGAGAACAGCTTAGAAATAGTTTTAGAAACTACATTAAAACAGGCGATGACCAACTAATTAATAGAAGGGTGGAAACTTCTGTTAATCGAAGAGATGGTTCTTTGATTTATGTAGAACTTACGATTGTAGCCATTAAAACCAAATATGATTATCTATTTAATGCATTCTTTAGGGATATTACTAATAAAAAAATTATTGATAATGAAATAAGAGAAGCTAAAGTATTAGCCGAGAAGTCTGCAAAGGCTAAATCCATTTTCTTATCCAACATGAGTCACGAAATCAGAACCCCACTTAATGTAATATTGGGACTTACAGGAATTCTACAAAAAAGTGATTTCAGCAACCCTGATATGGATATGAAGAACTTGGATGGAATTCAGTTTTCTGCAGAAAATCTTTTGGTTTTAATAAATGATGTATTAGATTTTAGTAAAATCGAAGCAGGTAAACTTTCTCTACACAAGACTGATTTTAACATCTATGAATTAATAAAAAATGTTTCACGAGGCTTTAGAATAAAAGCTGAAGAAAAAGGCCTAAACTTTAGAATGGAAATCGATTCTTCAATACCTAAATTTATAATTGGAGATCAACTTAGGCTAAATCAGATTCTTACTAATTTACTAGGGAATGCTATTAAATTTACACACAAAGGTGAAATAGTAATTCAGGTAAAGCAACTAAAATCTGATTATAATTATACCTTTATTGATTTCACCGTAAAGGATACCGGGGTTGGTATTCCAAAAGATAAACTGGATACTATTTTCGAAAGTTTTTATCAAGTACACAAGCCAGGCAAAGACAAAATAGAAGGAACAGGGCTTGGATTATCTATCTCCAAACAACTTATAGAATTACATAATAGCACTCTGAGAGCTGACAGTAAACCAGGAGCAGGATCCAATTTTAATTTTTCAATACAATATGCTAAGAGTAAGCTTACTTCATCAGAAATTAGTAAAGATGATTCTACATTAGAGAAAAACGCTGATTACATCTCCGGAATGAATGTCCTAATTGTGGAAGATAATAAGATGAATCAATTTTTCATGCAACAGCTGTTCTCCAATTGGAATATAAAAACAGATATTGCAGAAAATGGTAAAATTGCTTTAGAAAAACTGGATAACAATTCTTATGACTTAATACTAATGGATATGCATATGCCAGTAATGGATGGTCCTGAAGCAGCTGAAATTATTAGAAAATCAAAAAATCCTAATATTAGTCAAACGCCAATAATAGCTTGTTCTGCTGATGTTTTTCCTGAATCTAAAAAAAGAGCTATAGATTCAGGGATGAATTTTTATTTAACCAAACCTGTAAGCGAAAAAGAACTAGAAGAAATATTATTCAGTCTAAGATCAACACTCCCAAAAGATGTTAATACTCTTAAAAAAGTACCAAATACTGTTATACAAGAACCTACAAATAATAAAAAGTATTGCGATCTTTCGTTCTTAAAAGAAACCTTTGATAATGACCAAGATATCATAAAAAATGTTTTACAAATTTTTATTGAAGATACTCCAAATGATTATAAAAAGCTTATATACGCTATAGAAAATGAAGATCTAGAGAATTCAAAACAATTTGCACATAAGTTAAAATCTAGTTTTAAAACCATTGGTTTAAACAATGAAGCTAAGATATTAGAAAAAATTGAACATTTAAGTGTAAAAAAATCAGGGTTTTACCAGGTCCCAGAACTAGCCAAACAATTAGATCAAACATACCCACACATCATCGAGGAGATAAAACAATTCGTTAAGGACTCAGCTTCTTTAAATATGTAAAAGACAAATAGTTTTTCTTATCTCTTAGTATATTTGCTAATATGCAAAATCAGATCACAAGTCTTCAGAATAATAGAATAAAATTTCTGAATCAACTCAAAGAAAAATCTAGAATTCGTAAAAAAGAAAAGTGCTTTCTTATTGAAGGTAAACGAGAAATCACTCTTGCTCAAAAAGGAAATTATCAAATAACTCAAATATATTACTGTTCATCAATCATGAAATATGATGAAGTTTTGGGTTTAATAAATTACTCTAAAGAAGATATTGAAATATTTGAAATCACAGCTGATATCTATCAGAAAATAGCATACAGAACTACGACTGAAGGCTTACTAGCTATCGCAAAAACCAAAGATTTGAATATTGAACATTTTTCAATCACCTCAAAAAAACCTTTAATCTTAGTTGCTGAAGCACCAGAGAAACCCGGTAATATAGGAGCTTTACTGAGAACCGCTGACGCAGCTCAGGTGGATGCTGTTTTTATTGCTAACCCTAAAACTGACATGTATAATCCTAATATCATTCGTTCCAGTGTTGGATGTATATTCACAAATACTATTGCTACTGGAACTACTCAAGAAATAATTCATTTTCTCCAAGCACATAAAATAAATATTTATGGAGCCGCATTACAAGCTTCCAAAAATTATTGTACTCTGGATTATACTAAACCATCTGCAATTGTCGTTGGTACAGAGGCTACAGGTTTAAGTAACGAATGGTTAGACAATACCACTCAAAATATTAAAATCCCCATGAGTGGAGTCATAGATTCAATGAATGTTTCGGTTGCAGCAGGAATAATGATATTTGAAGCAAAACGACAGCGTAATTTTCATTAATTAAAGGTTAAAAATATATTATAAATAAATTAAAAATCATTACCTTACCCCTTCCTACGTGCCCAAACCAAGAACTACTAATTGCTAGAGACAAATGACTCCAAATTCCCTGTTTTACTTATTAATAGCCATTATCGTAATTGTCTTTTTAATAGATTCATTGCTAGACATCCTTAATGCCAGGCATTATAGTGACAATATTCCTAACGAACTTTTGGATGTTTACCCAAAGGATGAATATGAGAAATCAATAGCCTATAAAAAGGCTAATTATAAATTTAAAATGGTTTCTTCAAGCATTTCATTATGCATTATGTTACTATTTTTCTTTCTGGATGGGTTTGCATTTATTGATAACATAGCTAGAAGTTTTTCTGACAATACTATAGTCGTCGGTCTAGTATTTTTTGGAATAATAATGATCGGGAGTGACATATTATCTATTCCTTCCTCTTATTACAGAACTTTTGTTATCGAGGAAAAGTTCGGGTTTAACAAAACAACAATCAAAACCTTTTTCATCGATCGAATAAAAAGCATCATTATGATGATTATTGTTGGTGGTGGTCTTCTGGCCTTGATTATATGGTTTTATACCATTACCGGAAAAAACTTTTGGATATACGCTTGGGTATTGATATCTATCTTTACTATGGCTATGAATATGTTTTATGCAAAACTTATTGTACCTATATTCAACAAGCAGACTCCTTTAGAACCAGGAGAACTTAGGGATACTATAGAAGCATATTCTAAAAAGGTTGGTTTTCAGTTAAAAGATATTTTCGTAATTGATGGTTCTAAAAGAAGTACAAAAGCCAATGCCTATTTTTCAGGCTTCGGTACTGAAAAAAGAATCACCTTATATGATACTTTAGTAAAAGACCTTAGCAAAGAAGAAATCGTTGCAGTTTTAGCTCATGAAGTAGGACATTATAAGAAAAAACATGTAATCATTAATCTTCTTTTATCTGTATTGCTTACCGGGGTTACATTATGGTTTTTATCTTTATTTATTGCTAATCCACTGCTTTCTGAAGCTTTAAAAGTTGAAGTACCTTCATTTCATATTGGTTTAGTTGCATTTGGAATCTTATATAGTCCAATTTCTGAAGTAACAGGATTGATAATGAATGTGGTTTCCAGAGCATTTGAGTATCAAGCAGATGATTATGCAAAAAACACATATAATAGCGAAGCACTTATCAATAGTCTTAAAAAGCTTTCCAAAAATAACCTAAGCAATTTGACTCCTCATCCTGCTATGGTATTCATACATTACTCTCACCCAACACTTTTACAAAGAATTAAAAACTTAAGAGAATAAATCCTTATCTATAAGGCTTGGTCATTACAATTCTTAGTTGTACTTTTAATTATTATTGACATATACTTATGAAATAAGCAATTATTAATGTTAGGCATAATTTTTGTCAATATTATAAAAAGGGAACACACACGATATTAAATAGGGCTTTCTAAGAAAACTTTGTGTTATGACCGAAGCTGCTATAGAAAAAGAAAACAAACAAATTGCAAAGCAATACAAAGAATTGCTTCGTATTAGCTATCGAGATCTTAGTACTGAAGATAAAAAACTAATACGTCAAGCATTCGATATTGCGGTAGACGCCCACAAAGACCAACGTCGTAAAAGTGGAGAAGCTTATATTTTCCACCCTATAGCAGTGGCCAAAATTGTAGCTAGCGAAATTGGATTAGATGCTACATCTATTGCTGCTGCATTACTTCATGATGTAGTAGAAGACACAGAATACACTTTAGTAGACTTAGAACAAATGTTCGGAGAAACGGTTGCCAGAATTGTTGACGGTTTAACTAAAATTTCTTCTTTAAAAAAGGATAAAGATATTTCGCTTCAAGCAGAAAACTTCAGAAAAATGCTACTTACTCTTAATGATGATGTTCGCGTTATTATCATTAAGATTGCAGATCGTCTGCACAATATGCAAACTATGGACGCAATGCGACCGGATAAACAAGTCAAAATTGCTTCGGAAACATTATATATTTATGCTCCTTTAGCCCATAGAATTGGATTATACAACATAAAAACCGAGCTCGAAGATCTAGGTTTAAAATATACTGAACCCGAAGTATATAAAGATATACTGGAAAAAATTAATGAAAGTAAAGAAGAGCAGGACGCATATATCAAAAGGTTTTCTGATAAAATAAAAGAAGGGCTTGACAAAGAAGGTTTGAATTATGAAATTCAAGGACGCCCGAAATCCATTTTTTCGATCCGACGAAAAATGGTGAAACAAAACATCACTTTTGATGAAGTATACGACAAGTTTGCTGTTAGAATTATATATAAATCTGATATCCCAAACGAAAAATTCATTGCCTGGAAAATTTATACAGTAGTTACAGATTTTTATCGACCTAACCCTACTCGATTAAGAGATTGGATTACTCAACCAAAAACTACTGGTTATGAAGCACTACACATCACTGTTGTAGGACCGGACAGCCAATGGGTAGAAGTACAAATCCGGAGTGAGCGCATGCACGAGATTGCCGAAAAAGGATATGCCGCTCATTATAAATATAAAAACAAAGAAGAAAAACAAGATCAAGGCTTAGATGGATGGCTAAATAAACTTCAAGAAGCATTGGAAAATTCAGAGTCTAATGCCGTAGATTTTGTAGAAGAATTTAAGCTTAACCTATACGCTAAAGAAATTTTTGTTTTTACTCCCGAAGGAGATCTTAAATCATTACCTAAAGGCGCCACTGCTTTAGATTTTGGATTTAGTGTCCATACTGAAATTGGACTTAGAACCCGAGGAACCAGAGTAAATGGAAAATTAGTCCCTCTTAGCCACGAACTTAAAAGTGGTGATCAGGTAGAAATTATTACTTCTTCTAAATCCAAACCCTCGTCCAGTTGGTTAGATTATGCTACAACCGCAAGAGCAAGAGCTAGAATTAAATCTGCATTACGAGACGAAAAGAAACAAATCGCCGAAGACGGAAAAGCAATTCTAAAACGTAAGCTTCGTTCTCAGAAAATAACAATGAATGAGAAAGTAGTAAATGAGCTTGTACTATTTTTTAAACTAAAAACAAGTTTAGATCTTTTCTATCGTGTAGGAATCGGAACAATTGATAATCATAAAATTAAAGATTTTGCTACAACTCGTAGTAATGTCTTTATGAACTTTATCAAAACCCGAATGCGTAGAAATAATGCTAAAGATGTAAACAAAGAAGAAATAACATCTAAGTATGACCTACTGGTTTTTGGCAAAGATTCCGAAAAACTAGAATACAAGCTTTCTAATTGTTGCAATCCAATTCCCGGTGATGACGTTTTTGGATTTATTACAGTAAATGAAGGAATCAAAGTACATAAGAAGAATTGTCCTAATGCATTGCAATTACAAAGTAATTATGCATACCGTATAATGCTTGCTAAATGGATTGATTCTAGTCAGGAAGAATTTAAAGCTGTTATTAAACTTAACGGTATTGATAATATTGGTGTCGTAAATGAGGTTACTCAAATTATTTCCAACAATATGCATCTAGCCATGTACAACATGAATTTCGACACTAACGATGGTGTTTTTATAGGAAGAATTACTGTTGGTGTTAAAAACAAAGACATACTCAAAACCGTAATGAAAAATCTTTCCAAAATAAGTGGTATTGATAAAGTAGTCAGAGAATAAAAAAACATGTAACTTTGCTTTTTTAAGCGTATGAGTACTCGAGCAACCACACAGAATGATCAAAATATCGTTAAAAATGTGTTTACCAGCTTCTTAGAAGAAAATGGACACAGAAAAACACCTGAACGATATGCTATTCTCCAAGAAATTTATGAAAGTGATGAACATTTTGATATAGAATCATTATACATCAAAATGAAAAACAAAAACTATCGTGTTAGCCGAGCTACATTATATAATACAATTGAACTTTTATTAGATTGCAAGCTTGTTAGAAAACATCAGTTTGGGCAAAGTCAGGCTCAGTATGAAAAATCATATTTTGACAGACAGCATGACCACTTAATACTTACAGATTCTGGAGAAGTATTAGAATTTTGCGATCCAAGAATTCAATCCATAAAAAAAACAATAGAAGAAATTTTTGATGTAGATATTACAAATCATTCATTATATTTCTACGGAACTAAAAAGAAACCAACTAATCACGACAACTAATGGCAGTAAATTTATTGCTTGGTCTTCAATGGGGAGACGAGGGTAAAGGAAAAATTGTAGACGTTCTTACAAAAGATTATGATATTATTGCACGATTTCAAGGAGGCCCCAATGCTGGGCACACACTAGAATTCGATGGAATCAAACACGTATTACATACGATCCCAAGTGGTATTTTTCACGATAAAGCTATTAACTTGGTCGGAAACGGGGTTGTTATCGATCCTGTTATTTTCAAAAAAGAATTAGACAATCTGGATAAATTTAATTTAGACTATCGTTCTAAACTTTTAATTTCCAGAAAAGCACATTTAATACTTCCTACACATAGAATCCTGGATGCAGCATCAGAAGCTTCCAAAGGAAAGGCCAAAATAGGCTCTACCTTAAAAGGAATCGGTCCTACATACATGGATAAAACTGGCAGAAACGGTATTCGTGTTGGTGACTTAGAATTAAGTGATTGGAAAGAGCGTTATCGTGCATTAGCCAATAAACACGAGGCGATGATCGACTTCTACGATGCTAAAATTGAATATGACCTCGAAGAACTCGAAGTTGAATTCTTTGAAGCTGTAAAGTTATTAAAGACGCTTACTTTTATTGATAGCGAAGAATATCTACACCAAGCGCAAAAAGATGGAAAAACAATCCTGGCAGAAGGTGCACAAGGATCATTGTTAGATATAGATTTTGGAACATATCCTTTTGTAACTTCATCCAATACTACAGCTGCAGGAGCTTGTACTGGTTTAGGTATTGCTCCTAATAAAATCAAAGATGTATTTGGTATTTTCAAAGCGTACACAACTCGTGTGGGTAGTGGCCCCTTCCCTACTGAATTATTTGATGAAGATGGAGAAACTATGGGTCGTGTAGGGAACGAATTTGGTGCTACAACAGGAAGAGCAAGAAGATGTGGATGGTTGGATCTTGTAGCTTTAAAATATGCAGTTCACGTAAATGGTGTAACACAACTAATGATGATGAAAGGTGATGTTCTTAGTGGTTTCAAAACACTAAAAGTATGTACTGCCTATAAATATAAAGGAGAAACTATCAATCATCTACCCTATAATGTCGAGCCCGAAAACGTGACTCCTATCTATACTGAGATGAAAGGTTGGTCAGAAGATTTGACTAAAATGAATGATAAAGCACAGTTCCCGAAAGAATTGAATGAGTATATCGAATTCTTAGAAAAAGAACTTGAAACACCTATAACTATTGTTTCCGTAGGACCAGATAGAACGCAAACTATACATAGATAACAAATAATATATCTGCAACAAAACCAAAATCCCCAAGTACTTATATTACTTGGGGATTCTTTTTATAAACATATACAATCATTAGGTACAATTTTCGTTATTTTGCGTACAAATCTGAGACATTTGAAAAACACATATCTATATATCATTTTTATACTATTATTTTCCTCTGCTACATTAGCTCAGGAAAGTAAAAAAATCAAAGTTCAGTCGGACCGTACGATAAAAAATCAAGATCGTTTCCCTGGAGCTACTATACTTGCCAAGGTAAACAAACAAGTCTATATAGAACATGAAGGAATAGAAATCTGGTGTGACCAAGCAATTCATTATGGTGAGGATAAGTTTGTCAAAGCATTGGGGAATGTGAAAATAAAACAAGGTGACACATTAACCATGACCAGTAAATATGCAGAATATAATGGTAATACTCAATTTGCTTACGCTCGGGATAATGTTTTTATGGAAACGACACAAAACACCTTAAGAACAGATACTTTATTCTTTGATCGAATTCGCCAGCAGGCTTATTATCGCAGTGGAGGAACGGTAAAAGATTCCACCAAGACAAACACGTTAACCAGTAAGATAGGTCGATATTTTATGGATAGAGGAATGTTTTCCTTCAATACTGACGTTAAAGTTGTAAACCCAGAAAACACTATAGATTCTGATCGTCTCGATTATTATAAAGAAAATGGACATACGTATTTGTATGGACCTTCCACCGTTAAAGGAAAAGAAAGTACTTTATATTGCGAACGCGGTTTTTATGATACAGAGGTTAAAACAGGATATGCAATAAAAAATTCCAGAATTGATTATGATAATCGCACAGTCTTTGGAGATAGTATATTTTATAATAGTGCCATTCAATTTGCATCAGCAACAAATAATATTAAGGTCTTAGATACCGCCAATAGTAGTGTTATCACAGGTCATTATGCTGAAGTTTTTAAAGACAAAGATTCGGTTTTTATTACCAAAAGAGCTTTGGCAGCAACATTACAAGAAAAAGATTCTATCTACATCCATAGTGATACGTTAATGGTTACAGGTAAACCTGAAAAACGTATCATGCACGGTTTTTATGATGTAAGAATATATAAAAGTAATATGAGTGGAAAAAGTGATTCCATCAATGTTGATCAGACTACAGGACACACTAAAATGATAGGCAGGCCTATTCTTTGGGCACAAAAAAACCAAATGACTGGTGATACTATCAAAATTATTTCTAATACCGAAACCGAAAAACTAGATTCTTTAGTAGTTTACCAAAATGCTTTTCTGGCTCAGGAAGACACTCTAAAAGCAGGATATAATCAGGTAAAAGGGCAAACGTTATATGGATTGTTTAAGGATAATGAAATCTATAAAGTGGATATTGATAAAAACACAGAAACGATATTTTATCAACGTGAAAGCGAGGGAGAATTAAAACTTATCGGAATTAATAAAGTACTATCAAGTAAAATCACCTTATTACTTAATGATAGAGAAATCGAAGATGTATACTACTATCAAAATGTAGATGGTGTACTATATCGTGAATCTGACCTGCCGGAAAATGCCCGAGAACTATCTGGGTTTAATTGGCGTGGAGATGAACGTATTAATAGCAAAGCTGACTTATTTAGAGGAGAAAATCCTCCAAAACTGACTAAAATAACAGGTATCCCTCTTCCAAAAGATGAAGCAGACTTCTTTGATGAAGAAACCATAAAACGATTAGAAGAAAACAAATCCGAAGGTTCACGACTTCTGGAACAAGAACTTAAAGATGCCGAACTCAGAGAAACAAATGAGGAGTTGGACTCTATTCCTAAGAAGAAAGAAATTATAAACGATCAGGTTAAGCAAAAAAAGAAATCCAATACCAAAAAAACTTCTTTTGTGGATCCTAATCTCAGCCGTTCTGCGCGAGAACGAGATAGTATTACGGTTACAACTTTAAAAAACACCAAGCTTAAACCTAAGGACAATACTAAAAGTATTTCAGACAATTAATATATTCTTATATTACATTAATGACCAACTCTTTTGAAAGAAGATTTTTTCAAATATCAGGCACAGACTACGCCACATCCTTTAGCCATGGAAATCTCACATGCCGAAGGAAGTTACATCTTTGGATCAGACGGTAAAAAATACTTAGATTTTGTAGCTGGTGTCTCTGCTTGTAGCTTAGGTCATCGACACCCCAGAGTTATCAACGCTGTAAAAGATCAATTAGACAAGTATTTACACGTTATGGTTTATGGAGAATATATTCAGCAACCAGCTGTAGAACTCACTAAATTATTAGCGTCTCACCTCCCTGATCCTTTGGAAAAAACATATTTGACTAATTCAGGTACAGAAGCTATAGAAGGATCTATAAAATTGGCTCGTCGAGTAACCGGAAGGAGTCAAATTATCGCTGCTAAACTTGCATATCATGGTAATACTATGGGATCTATGAGTGTTATGGGATATGAAGAACGCAAACAAGCTTTCAGGCCTTTGATTCCGGATGTTAGTTTTATTTCCTTCAATAATACCGAAGACCTAAAACAAATTACCAAAAAAACAGCTGCTGTGATTTTGGAAACCATTCAAGGAGGTGCCGGATTCATAGAACCAAAAAACGATTACTTAAAAAAGGTTAGAGAACGTTGTAATCAAGTAGGCGCTATGCTAATTTTGGATGAAATCCAACCTGGGTTTGGCAGGACCGGTAAACTGTTTGGGTTTCAGAATTATGATATTGTTCCAGACATTGTGGCCATGGGTAAAGGTATGGGAGGAGGACTCCCCATTGGAGCCTTTACGGCCTCTACGGCATTGATGGATACATTACAAGACAATCCAAAACTAGGGCACATTACTACATTTGGAGGCAATCCTGTCATAGCATCTGCCGCTTTGGCAACCCTACAAGAAATTACTGAAAGTGACGTAATGGCAGAGACTCTAGAAAAAGAAAAACTTTTTAGATCATTACTAGTACACCCTTTGATTAAAGAAATCAGAGGATTAGGATTAATGTTAGCATTCACAACTCCCTCTCCAGAAATAACAAATGAGCTAATTTTAAGGAGTCAAGATCAAGGTTTAATTCTTTTCTGGCTTCTATTTGAACCTACCGCAGTACGCATTACACCCCCTCTAACCATATCAGAACAAGAGATTAGGGAAGGTTGTCGTATTATTCTTGATGTATTAGGCCAGATTAATGCAGACAGTAATTTTAAATCATAAAACGAGGAAAATTCAGTAAAAAACTGTATATTAGTGAGTAACAATTCTTCCCATTCACAAATTCGATAAAATATAGTGGCTTATAAAATATCAAAATGTTAATTTCTTCGTTATGAAGTGGTACACATTTTGTTAATTAGTTTGTTAAAAACAATTGATTTCTAAAGTCTATTGATTCAATTTCATTTGTAATTTTAATACAGAGGAAATCAATAATGCTATAATAAATTAAGTAAATGGAGTTTAATACTACTCTTACTTGTTGGGGAAAACAAAAGAAGTGTTTGCATTGTTTATATGATTTATTAAGCATCTATAATCAACGTGTATGAAATTTAACCACGAAGGAGAGGAAAACAATTTCTCAATTACTAGATATGAATCTATGTTGAGATCTAATGATGTTAAATTTTTTGATTCTGATGAGTTTGAATCTATTATACATCATTATTTGGAAAACGGAAAGATAGCTAAGGCTAAAAAAGCTATTTCTTTAGGTCTTTCTCAGCACCCATCTTCTGTAAATCTAAAGCTTCTAGAAGTAGAAGTATTGGTTTTTGAGGATAGACTAGATAAGGCTGATAAGCTTTTAGCTCAGTTGCACGCCATTGAACCGGAAAATGAAGAAGTATACATACAGAAAGCTAATATCCTATCTAAGCAGAATGAACACATAAAAGCCATTGAGCTTTTACATATGGCTTTGAATTACACTAATGATGAGGCAGATGTGTATTCTCTACTTGGGATGGAATATCTTTTTATGGATGATTTTGAAAATGCAAAAATCAACTTTATGAGATGTCTCGAAGCAGACGATCAAGATTATTCTGCATTATACAATATCATTTATTGCTTTGACTTCTTAGAACAACATGAAGAAGCTATTGAGTATCTGAATATGTTCTTGGATAAAAACCCATATTGTGAGGTCGCCTGGCACCAGGTAGGTAAGCAATATTTTGATTTAAAAGAATACGAAAAGGCATTAGCTGCATTTGATTTTGCCATTATAAGTGACGAATATTTTATTGGAGCTTATCTAGAAAAAGGAAAGGTACTTGAAAAGCTGAAACGATACAATGAAGCTATAGAGAACTATCGAATTACACTAGAATTGGATGACCCAACTTCTTTTGCTTTATTAAGAATAGGAAAATGTTTTGAGAAATTAGGTAGTGACGATTTAGCAATACAACATTATTCTAAAACGGTACACGAAGACCCACTTTTAGATAAAGGTTGGATAGCAATTACTGATTTTTATATGCGCAAACGTAATTATCAAAAAGCACTTTATTATACAAATAAAGCAATCAACATTGATGGCGAAAATGTTTTATACTGGAAAAGATATGCGAAAATAAATAATCGATTGGCATTTTTTGAAGAAGCAGAACGTGGTTACAGAAAAGCATTAGAATTAGGAAACTATGAATTAGAAACCTGGTTAAACCGCTCCGATATTCTTCGCTTTTTAGGAGAACCTGGCGCAGCAATCCAAAATTTATACCAAGCCATAGAGTTTTATCCCGAGAATGCCGAAATACAATATCGATTAGCTGGACTATTCTATGAAAAACAAGAATTACAAAAAGGAGAACACCATTTAAGAAAGGCGTTAGAATTTGATTATGAATACCATATTGTTTTAGAAGAGCTTTTTGAAAAAGTATTCAATCTTACTTTAGTTCAAAACATAATTTCAGAATACAAATAATTTTAAAAAGAGAATGTTTTTTTTATATTAAGTTGTATACATTTGTTTTGATTAAAAAATATCTAAAACATTAAGGATGCAAAGAAGTCTTAAGGACTACCTCATAATTTCTGCAAAAGGATTAGCTATGGGAGCTGCAGATGTAGTTCCAGGAGTCTCAGGAGGAACAATAGCTTTTATTTCTGGTATATATGAAGAACTAATAACTACTATTAGTAATATTGATTTATCGCTACTTAAAGTTTTAAAAAATGAAGGAATTCTTCCTTTTTGGAAAAAACTAAATGGCAGTTTTCTTCTTGCATTACTATTGGGGATAGTATTTAGCATATTTACAGTAATGAACCTCTCTCATTATCTATTAGAACATCATCCAGTACTAATCTGGTCATTCTTTTTTGGATTAGTATTAGCAAGTATATTATTTGTGGGTAAACAAATAAAAAGATGGAGAGGTATAACTATTATTGCATTAACAGGATCGGCTATCCTTGCCTATTATTTAACCACACTACCTCCTCTTAGTGATAATACAGGGTATTTATTTTTGTTTTTTTCAGGAGCCTTAGCCATATGCGCCATGATACTACCTGGTATTTCGGGAGCTTTTATTTTAGTTTTACTAGGTGCTTATGGAACTATTAGTGAAGCTGTACATAATTTTGACATAAAAAAAATTGCAACAGTTGGTTTAGGTGCAATTATAGGTATATTATCTTTTTCCCGAATTCTAAAATGGTTATTCAAGAACTATGAAAATACTACTCTTGCATTGCTTACAGGATTTATTTTAGGGTCTTTAAATAAAATATGGCCTTGGAAAAATATTTTAGAAACCAAACAATTTGGAGACAAAATCGTTACTGTGAGTGAGGAGTCAATATTTCCGAATCAATTTGAAGGAGATCCACAAACACTAATCGCTATTGGATTAATGGTATTAGGTTTTATGACGATACTAATATTAGAGCGTCTTGCTGTAAAAAAAGAAAGTTAATATATGATGCAACAAAGTACCCGTACCTTTACCGATAAACTTTTTCTTGTCATTAAAGGTCTTGCTATGGGTGCTGCGAACAAAGTACCCGGCGTGTCTGGTGGTGTAGTTGCGTTTGTTGCAGGTTTCTATGAAGAATTTATTTATTCACTACAAAAAATAAATTTTAAAGCCTTTAAGCTCTTTATAAATTTTAGATTCAAAAGTTTTTGGAGATATATTAATGGTCGATTTTTAGGATTGCTGATCTTAGGGATGCTAATCAGCTACTTTAGTGTTTCTAAAATTTTAGATTATCTGATTATCCATTATGAATTATATGTCTGGGCAGCTTTTTTCGGTATGATCATAGGGTCAATCTACTATATCGTTAAAGATTTTAACGATTGGAGCAGGCGAAATATCTGTCTTATAGTTATAGGTATAATCGCTGGAGTTAGCATTAGCTTATTAGAACCTGCCAGAGAAAATGATAATCTATGGTTTGTCTTTTTTTGTGGTATTGTTGGGGTTTCTGGGATGACATTACCAGGATTATCCGGCTCATTTATCTTAATATTATTCGGAAACTATGTATTATTGCTGGTAGACTCGGTAAATGCATTATACGATACAATTACAGATATTGCCCAATGGGACTTTTCATTTCTAGAAAACTCCAAGAGAATTAGGTTACTAAAAGTTCTGGTAGTATTTAGTTTAGGATCATTGACTGGTTTAGTTACCTTATCACACTTTTTGGGTTATGTCTTAAAACGTTACAAAAATGCAACCTTTGCAGCTATTATTGGATTTATTGCTGGGTCATTAGGCGTTGTTTGGCCCTGGAAAAATAAAATATTTAAAGTTGACACCTTGGGTAATCCGCTTATTGATACTGAAGGGAACCCTATTTTGGATAATTACGACCGCTACCTTCCTGATGTAATGATTACAGAAACTTATGTAGGAGTCTTTTTTATTTTAGTGGGTATTGGTATCGTTTTATGGTTAGAATGGTACGGAAAACAGACTCTAAAAACTTCAAAATGAAAAAAACATACGGTTTATTAGGTAGAGATATAGGTTATTCATTTTCCAAAGGTTATTTCGCAGACAAGTTCGAAAAAGAAAACTTGAATTGCGAGTATAACAATTTTGATATTAAGCAAATTAATGAAGTAAAAGAAATCTTTAAAAATTCAAATATCAAAGGTCTTAATGTTACTATACCTTATAAAGAAGAGATCATTTCTTATCTGGATGAATTAGATCCAATTGCTAAAGAAATTGGGGCGGTGAATGTTATAAAATTTAGTAGCAATCAAAGGTTAGTTGGATATAATAGTGATTATTATGGTTTTACTGAATCTCTAAAACCGCTGCTTAACAACAACATAAAAAAAGCCATAATTTTGGGTACTGGAGGAGCTTCTAAAGCCATCGCATATTCCTTAACACAACTAGGTATTGCCTTTAGTTTCATATCCAGAAACCCGGATTTTAATGAGATGAGTTACGGTGATCTTACTGAAGACATCATAAATTCTCATAAGCTAATCATTAACTGCACTCCATTAGGTACTCACCCTAATATTGAAAATCACCCACAAATTCCATATGAATATATTACTAAAAATCATGTACTTTATGACTTGATATATAATCCTGATGAAACTGCTTTTATGAAAAAAGGATTACAAAAAGGCGCTAAAGTATCTAATGGATTGAAAATGTTAATTTTACAGGCAGAAAATGCTTGGGAAATCTGGAACTCCTAATACCCACTACATCATTGTCATAAAATTCTTACTTAGACCCCTTCTAAGTAATTCCTAAAACCCCTTAATCTCTTTGAGGTTATATAATATGTTAGTATCTTAGTCATAGATTAGAGCTCAGACAAACAAAAACGTTTACATAATGTCAACACGTGATAACCTGCAAAAAGCAGATGGAGAGAAGGATAATAAAACAGATATTCTGGAAACAACCTCAGAAAATTCTAATACAGATCAGCCACATAACTTAGAAGATTCTGTCCTAGAAAAAAAAGAAACCAATAATCCTGAAGCTAATGATACACCAGTGGAAGCTACAACATCTGAATCGCAGGAAGTTGTAAAAGAAGCTAGTATTGAAAAAGAACCTGATACAAAAGCTACATCAGAGCCTGAAGATCATATCCAAAACCAGATGGATGAAGCAGTTGCCAAAGATAGTGAATGCGAAACTACCTTAGAACGACACGATATCGAGAAGAAGGATTATCATTCGATGAACAAGGAAGAATTAGTCAAAGAATTACGTCTTTTAATCAAAAATGAAAAAATTCTGGCTATCAAAGAACATGTTGAAGAAATCAAATCTGAGTTTAACGAAAAATTCAATGAAGAAGTAGAACAAAAGAAAGAAGAGTTCTTAGCAGATGGCGGTGATATTATAGATTTCTACTACTCTACTCCCATAAAAAAAGAATTCAATTCTTTATATTTTGATTATAAAGAAAAACGCAATGCCTACTATCAAAACCTAAAAAAAGACCTTCAGGAAAATCTAAAAAGAAGATTAGAATTAATAGAAGAACTTAAAGGGTTACTTAATGTAGACGAAAACATTAATACTACATATAACCATTTTAAAAGTATACAAGAAAGATGGCGTAATGCAGGAGCTATACCAAGAGATAAATACAATACAGTCTGGAATACTTATCATCACCATACTGAAAATTTTTATGACTTCCTGCACTTAAATCGAGAGTTTAGAGATCTTGATTTTAAACATAATTTAGAACAAAAGCTTAAAATTATTGAGCGCGCTACAGAACTTGCCCAAGAAACAGATGTAAATAGAGCATTTAGAGAATTACAGTTACTACACAAAATGTGGAAAGAAGATTTGGGTCCTGTAGAAAAAGAATATAGAGAACCCATCTGGGAGAAGTTTAGTTCATTAACTAAACAGATTCATGAGAACCGCCAGGCATATTTTAAAGATCTTGATAAAGTTTTTGAAAAAAATCTCGAAGTTAAACAGGGAATCATTGCCAAATTAATCGAAGTTGGTTCTGACCATCCTAAAAATCATAGTGGTTGGCAACAAAAAATTAAGGAAATAGAAGCACTTAGAGAGGAATTCTTTAAAGCAGGAAAAGTTCCTCACAGCGTAAATGAAGAAACCTGGAGTCAATTTAAAACCGCGGTGAGAGATTTTAACCGCAGTAAAAATGCTTTTTATAAAGGGCTTAAAAAAGAGCAGTTCGAAAATCTTAATAGAAAGATGGAATTGATCAAAATAGCTGAGGATAACAAGGATAGTGATGACTATAGTGTTACTACTCCTCTGATGAAGAAAATTCAATCAGATTGGAAGAAAATTGGTCACGTACCACGTAAAGACAGTGATAGAATCTGGAAAAGATTTAAAGATGCTTGTAACTCTTATTTTGATCGTTTACACGCAGAAAGAAATGAAGCCAATAAAGAAGAGATTGCTTCACTAGAAAAGAAACAAGAACATATAGAAACCCTAAAAAACACGAAGCTCTCTGGTGATCCTGAGGCAGATCTAAAAACGATTAAAGAAAACATTGCTATCTGGAAAACTTTAGGTAGAGTACCTTTCAAAAAGAAAAATATAGAATCCGAATACAACAAAGTTTTAGATAGTCTTTTTCAACAACTCAATCTAAGTCGTCAGGAAACTGAAATGATCAAATACGAAAATAAACTAAGTACCCTTTCTAATCAAAGTGATGATAGAGCTCTAAGAAATGAGCAGAGTTTTATTAGGAAAAAGATCGATGAAGTTAATGGAGAAATTCGTCAATTAGAAAATAACCTTCAATTTTTCAAAAATGCCAAAGATGATAACCCATTAGTCATAGATGTGCAAAAAAATATAGCTAAGCATAGAGAAAATCTAGAACTATGGAAGGCCAAACTTAAAAAAATCAAACAACTATAATTCCTTATGAAATGTTCACTTTGTGATTCAGAAACTAAATCATTTTCTGAAGTCCACAATAGAATTTATCATAGGTGTATTACGTGCAAAGGTATTTCATTACATTCTTCATTTTTTTTATCTCCCGAAGATGAAAAAGAGAGATACCTTCTTCATAATAACGACATAAGCGATAAAGGGTATCAAGATTTTGTTGCACCAATTATCCAAACGGTATTATGCAATCATAAACCGAACCACAATGGATTAGACTTTGGCTCTGGAAGTGGCCCTGTAATCACCTCATTATTAAGGAAAAAAGGATATAACATAACTACTTATGATCCTTTTTTTGCCCCTTCTCATAATACTCTGACGAAAAAATATAATTACATTATCTGCTGTGAAGTAATGGAACATTTCTATAATCCTGCAAAGGAATTTAAATTGTTACATTCATTATTGAATCCTGATGGGGTTTTATATTGCAAAACCAAGCTTTTTAATGAATCCATAGATTTTAATTCCTGGTGGTATAAAAATGACCCTACACACGTTTTTTTTTATACTACAGAAACACTACAGTGGATTGCCACTAATTACGATTTTCAAAAAATAGAAATAAAAAAAGACGTTATAATCTTCAGTAAATAAGATTTTTAAGCCAATAGTATGTTTTTTACGAGCCTTAATTAATTCTTTTTTTTCAGAATCAAACATTATTTTTTTTACTAGTAAAAAATAACACAATCTTACTTACTTGTTAACACGAAAACGTTTTCGATTATTAGCTCCATAAAACGCTTGTAAGAATTTACCTAAATTACCATATGATCAATAAAATCATTAAAAAAATAAATTTTATGTAAACAAAATGTTATTTAATTCACACTAACACAATCTTAATTACAATGTGCATTTTATTTATTATAAAATCACATAAACACAAGCTAACACTAATGAAAAAATTATTACTCAGCTTATTAAGCATAATAGGCACCGGAATTCTTTACCTTGCACCTTTATCTTCTAATTCACAAACTGATTTCAGAGAAGAAACTATTTATTTTTTAATGACTTCTCGGTTTTTTGATGGAGACACTAATAACAATGCCCCAACAGAATGGTCTTCATACAACCCTGATCCAGATATTAACCCAACAATTACAGATCCTAATGATGTGACTTGGAGAGGGGATTTTAAGGGGTTGATCCAAAAACTAGATTATATAAAAGATTTAGGTTTTACTGCAATTTGGATTACACCAATAGTTCACAACCGGAGCCCATTAGATTATCACGGTTATCACGCCTGGGACTTTACTAAAGTAGACCCCAGATTGGAATCGCCGGGAGCTACATTTCAGGATTTGATAAATGAAATTCATGCCAGAGATATGAAAATCGTTTTGGATATTGTTACTAACCATTCGGGGAGATTCGGAATAAAAGATGTTGCTGAGATAAAATACAATACTGATCCTACCGCTACCTGGTATGCAGATGATAATCCCAATTGGGAATACGACGGATTAACCCCTAATCCAGATGATGGACTGATTTGGAGTAGAGCAAATTTGGAAAAAATGCCTCCTCCATTTAATCAAAATTTAGCTGCATTTAATTTCCCTAGTAAGGAAAATTATGTAGACACTTCAGATCCGGATTGGTATCATCATTCGGGAAATGGTTTTGCACAAGGCTTTGATGATGTAGAAAACCTACAAAATAGAGCTCTTGCAGGAGACACACCTGATCTTAATACAGGAAGTCAAGTGGTAAGAGATTATCTGGTAAATGCATATACTACATTCATTAATATGGGCGTAGATGCATTCCGTTGGGATACTGTAAAGCATATGAGTCGAGAAGACATCATTTATTTTTATGACGCTTTTAAAGCCGTAAATCCAGATCTATTCATTTTCGGAGAAGTAGCTCAAAAACGTCACGAATTACATCCGGTTGAAGAAACCAATCCTCATTACTATACATGGAGAGGTGCAGTAAATAATTCTGAGCCTTTAGATTTAGCAGTTATTGATTTTTTTGGTGAAGCAACATTTCATGGCACCTTCGAAGAAGGCCAATCTTTTCCTACAGTAAAAGCAGCTGCACGATATGATAATTTATATAGTGATCCATCTACGCTTGTAACCTGGCTAGACAACCACGATTTTGGTCCAAACAATGATTGGAACAGAAGATATGGAGGTTCTGATGAAAACCTGGCAGCTTGTATGAATTTCATGTTTACATGGCGTGGAATTCCCACAGTATATTATGGAACAGAAATGAGGTTTAAAGCAGGAGAATTTAATGATATCCACGACGCTTCGGGTATTGAAAAATCCATTGATGAAACTGGAAGAGCTTATTATGGTGATGTCATCGATCAAGCATCAAGTCATAAAATCTATCAACATATCAAAAAACTAAATGCTATTCGTAAAGCAGTTCCTGCACTACAGAAAGGTAGTTGGAGCTGGAAAGACGCTCCTGGAAATGCTGTTGCTTATCGCAGAACACATCAAAACAGTGAAGTAGCAGTTGGACTTGCAAAAGATGGTGGTGCTTCTTTCTCTATTTCCGGAATGACTAATGGAATATACAGAGATGCAGTTACTGGCAGAGAAGCTGTTGTATCTAATGGAAATCTTAACTTTAGCGTTACTTCGGGATCAGCTGGAATATATGTACTCAATGGCCCTGGTCTGATCGGAAATTGTGGCGGTGGTTTTTTTGAAGGCTGTGTCAATGGTCCAACCAATCCAGTAGCTATTATTAACCCAAATAATACCCAATCAGAAAATCCTATACAGATTACTATAGAAGGTGTTGGCGGAGCTGGCTCTCCATATGCAATACATTACACTACAGATGGCTCAACTCCAAGTAGAAGTACTACCCAGTACAACGGTGCCTTTACCATTACAGAAACCACGACTATTAAAGCTATTGCCTATGATAAGGACGGAGTTCCTTCTGAAGTTACAACCAAAAATTATAGGATAGGGCCAATTGAAGGCTTGAAGGTATATTTTAAAAAGCCCGTAAACTGGTCGCAAGTAAACGTTCATTACTGGAATGAATCCCCTGATGTACTACCTCCAAGCAATTGGCCCGGTCCTCAAATGACCAGAGTTGATAATTCTGATTGGTATGAATATATTTTTGAAGGTGTACAAAGCACTAATCTTCTTTTTAGTGATAATGGAAGTAATAAAACTCCCGATCTATCTAGAAATCGAGACGGATGGTATCTAAACGGTACTTGGTATGATACTAACCCTGATATTACTACTAATACCCCTCCTACCGTAAGAATGTCTCCCTCCGGAGGAACATTTGTAGAGGGAGAAACAGTTCCTGTTACACTAAACGCTTCTGATGATAATCCAAATGGAATCAATATCTATTACACCACCGATGGTTCAGAGCCATCTACCTCATCTTTGTTATACAATTCAGCTATAATAGTATCAGAAAACACAACTATTAAAGCTATTGCATATGATGCTGAAGGTTTAACCTCTAATGTAGTTAGTAATACCTTTTCTTTTACACCTGTTGGCAATTCAATGACCGTATATTACAAAGGTTCATTGAACAATCCTAATATCTATTTTTGGAATACTACTCCCACTACCCTTGGAACTTCCTGGCCAGGAGAGACTATGGCCGATATTGGAAATGGTTGGTTCTCATATACTTTAAATGGTGTTAATTGTACTAGTCTTATCTTTAATGATAATGGTGCTAACCAAACTCCGGATTTAACTCGTTGCGGTGATGGATGGTATTACAATGGAACTTGGTATGATAGCAACCCAGAACAATCACAGGAGTTAACCATATATTTTAAATCTGATACTTATACCTCTCCTGAAATTTATTTCTGGAATGTTACTCCTTCCGGATTAACCACACAATGGCCTGGAGAGACTATGGTTTCTGACTTTGATGGTTGGTATAGTTATACTTTTGCAAATACAAATTGTACAAATATCATTTTCAGCGATAATGGAAATTCACAGACTCCAGATTTAAATAGATGTAAAGATGGATGGTATTACAATGGCATTTGGTATGACACTAAACCTAATGCTAACCGATCAGGTAGCGCTATCAAAGAAGATGTGCTTAACAGCAACATTACTATCTATCCAAACCCTCTTGATGATAACTCAAAAATAGAATGGTACACTGATAGAGATGATAGTAGAATTCAAATTCAGATTATTAATGTATATGGAGCTGTAGAAACGATTTATGAAAATAATGTGAGTAAAGGAAAACATTCCTACGAATTAAGTAAAAATGATCAGTTACGTGCCAGTGGAATTTATTTCTGTAGAATACGCATTGATAATCAAGTTCAAATGAGAAAACTAATTAAAAACTAGAAATAAGGATCGCCCCTAATTATATCTAAAATCACCCTTTGGAAAATAGCTTCTAAAGGGTGATTTTTTTGTTTTAAAGCTTCTTCGCCTCTTCCCAAAACACATCCATCTCTGCTAGTGTCATGTCCCTTAGGTTTTTATTCATTCCTTTCGCTTTTTGCTCTAAGTATTGAAATCTCTTTATAAACTTCTTATTAGTTCGTTCCAGAGCATCTTCAGGGTTTACATTAAGAAATCTGGCATAGTTGATCATTGAGAACATAACATCACCAAATTCAGATTCTATTTTTTCCTGATCTTGAACTTTAACTTCATGTTGTAGTTCTTCTAATTCTTCCTTTAGTTTTTCAAAAACCTGTTGCGGCTCTTCCCAATCAAATCCTACTCCTGCTACCTTATCTTGTATTCTACTTGCTTTTACTAAAGATGGTAAAGATTTTGGTACTCCTTCCAGAACACTTTTTTTCCCTTCTTTCAGTTTCAGGTTTTCCCAATTACGTTTTACATCTTCTTCATCATTAACTTCTACATCACTATAAATATGTGGATGTCTACTAATCAATTTCTCGCAAATTTCATTGGCTACATCTGCAATATCAAAGTCCTTAGTTTCACTTCCAATACGAGCATAAAAAACAATATGTAATAATAAATCCCCAAGTTCTTTCTTCACCTCATTAAGATCATTATCCAATATTGCATCCCCCAATTCGTATGTTTCCTCTATGGTTAAGTGACGAAGTGATTGCAGTGTTTGCTTTTTATCCCAAGGACATTGCTCTCGCAATTCATCCATAATAGTTAATAGTCTATCAAAAGCTTTGAGTTGATCTTTCCTGGAATTCATTGATGATTTTTTTCAAAAATAAGGATTATCAAATGTATACATCTTCAGAACATTAAAAACTAATCATAATAGAAAAAAATTATACCTTTAGCAATTCAATAAAAATTCTAAGAATAACCATTGATGCCCAACAAAAAGATTCTCTTTGCCTGCATTCCTGCAGATGGACATTTTAATCCTATGACCCAATTAGCTTTTTATCTTAAAGAAAAAGGATATGATGTGCGCTGGTATACAGGAAAAGATTATTCGACTAAGCTTAATCAAATGGGAATTCCATATCTTCCATTCCAACAAGCGAAAGAAATAAATATAAAAGAACTCGATGAAGCTTACCCTGAGCGCAAAAAATTAAAAGGGATTGCTCATATCAAGTTTGATATCATTAACTTGTTTATCAATAGAATGAAAGATTATTATATAGATGTTGAAAAAATCTATAAATCTTTTACGTTTGATATCCTGGTATGCGATAATACATTCCCTGGTCCAATTATAAAAGATAAATTAGAAGTCCCTGTTGCAAGCATAGGAGTGGTTCCTTTAGCACTTTCTGCTCCAGATATTCCACAATATGGCTTAGGTCATCAACCGGCAACTACCTTTATTGGAAAAAGAAAACAGAATTTTATTAAGTTAATGGCAGATAAAATGGTTTTCAGCGAAACCAAAGATGCTTACAATCAATTATTACAATCCTTAGGCCTTCCTCCTGAAGATTATAATATTTTTGATGCCTCCCCTTTAAAATCAAGCATATTTCTACAAAACGGTATTCCAGAAATTGATTTCCCAAGAAATTATATGCCAGATTCAGTAAAGTATATCGGAGCACTAGAAGTTTGGAGTAAAAAACAGCTTTCAGAAAATGATAAAGACTGGAAAAATATTCTAGACATTTCTAAAAAAACAATTCTAATATCACAAGGAACTATAGAAAAAAACAATAACAAACTAACTATACCGGCTCTAGAAGCATTCAAAGATTCGGACTACAATATACTCGTAGCTACTGCTCATAATGGTACAAAAGACTTAAAAAAAAGGTATCCTCAAGACAACATCTTTATAGAAAATTACATCAATTATGATACAATAATGCCACTTACAAATCTTTTCATAACTAACGGAGGATATGGGAGTTCTTTAATTAGCTTAAAGTATGGAGTACCAATGATTACTGCTGGAATTAATGAAGGTAAAAACGAAATCTGTGCAAGATTAGATCATAGCGGAGTAAGTATCGATTTAAAAACTGAACGCCCCAGAGTGACCTCATTGAAAAATGCGACTGATAAGATCTTCAATTCTAATACTTTTCTTAAAAAGGCTAAAGAAGTATCAAAGCAACTACGTTTATACAATACTTTAGAGCTTTGCGAAAGGCATATTATTGAACTCCTATAACCTATCCTTAAAGACTCTATAAATTAAATGCATTCATCTGCTTATGAGTAGCTTTAAATTCTGCAACCATATCTTCTATAATATTAGCTACTGGTTTAATATCATGAATAAGCCCTGAAACTTGACCTATTTCTAGTTCTCCCTCTTCGAGATCGCCTTCAAACATACCACGTTTTGCTCTAGCGCGACCTAACAGTGTTTTTAGCTCTTCTAAAGAAGGCCCTTTGGAATACAACTCTGCCACATCTTGATAAAATTTATTCTTCAGCATCCTAACCGGAGCTAATTCTTTTAGTGTGAGATGTGTATCACCTTCTTTGGCGTCAACTACCATTTTCTTAAAATCCTCGTGAGAAGAAGCTTCATCACTAGCCACAAATCGGCTACCTACCTGAACTGCATCAGCTCCCAATGCCATAACAGCATACATGGCTGCGCCAGTAGCAATTCCCCCCGCAGCAATCAATGGTATATTAATCTTTTCTTTGACCATTGGAATCAAAGTCAAGGTAGTAGTTTCATCTCTTCCATTATGTCCTCCAGCTTCAAAACCTTCAGCTACTACAGCATCTACACCTGCATCCTGGGCTTTTAAAGCAAATTTTAGGCTACTAACCACATGTACAACAGTGATTCCTTGTTCTTTGAGATACGTAGTATATGTCTTAGGATTTCCTGCCGATGTAAATACTATTTTTACTCCTTCTTCTATAATAATCTGTATAATCTCCTCAATATTAGGATATAACATTGGCACATTGACTCCAAAAGGCTTATTGGTTGCTTTTTTACATTTTTGTATATGCTCTCTTAAAACATCCGGATACATGGAACCTGCCCCAATAAGGCCTAATCCACCTGAATTACTAACCGCACTCGCAAGTTTCCATCCGCTTGCCCAAATCATACCACCTTGGATGATAGGATATTGTATATTAAAAAGTTCTTTGATTTTATTCATTAAAACTATTATTAAAAGACCTGCCAGGTTTTTAAAACCTGGCAGGTCTCATATCGTATTTTTTAAGAAATTACTCCAGACCCAACCAACTCATCTTCCAGATACCAAGCCACAAATTGTCCTTCGGTTATCGCACTCTGGTTATTGTCAAAAACCACATACATCCCTGAATCTACCTGATACAGCCTAGCTTTATCCAGAGGTTGTCTATATCGTATCCTGGCCATTACTTCCATTTCCTGATCTACCTGAAGTCTTAGGTCCTCTCGTACCCAATGTAGTTCTTCATTAGATATAAACAATGCTTTACGATATAAACCAGGATGATTTTTTCCTTGACCAGTATAAATAGTATTGGTTTCTACATCGGTTTCTATAACAAAAAGAGGTTCAGGTGTTCCTCCTACAGCCAAACCTTTTCGTTGCCCCTTAGTATAATAATGAGCTCCTTGATGTTGTCCCACTACTTTCCCTTCATCAATAGCATATCTATATTTTGTTGAAAGAAACTCTAATTCTTCAAGTTTTGAACTAAAATCAGGTATTTCTTTGTGATATTTCTCTTCTCCAGCAGGTATTTCTATAATATTACCTTGTTTAGGCTGTAGCTTTTGCTGAAGGAATTCAGGTAAACGAACTTTTCCAATAAAGCATAATCCTTGAGAGTCCTTTTTATCTGCTGTTACTAAATCTTGACTTGCGGCTATTTCTCTAACTTCAGGTTTTAATAGTTCTCCAACCGGAAAAAGTGTTTTAGATAATTGTTCCTGAGATAATTGACATAAAAAGTAGGATTGATCTTTATTAGGATCTTTTCCTGCTAATAAACGATGTACTTCCTTGCCATCCTTAGCAATTGTTTCTTTTCTGCAATAATGTCCTGTAGCCACATAATCAGCGCCTAGAGATAAAGCTATTTTTAGAAAAACATCAAACTTGATCTCGCGATTACATAATACATCAGGATTAGGAGTACGCCCTTTTTCATACTCATTAAACATATAGTCTACAATACGCTCTTTATATTGTTCACTAAGATCAACGGTCTGAAACGGAATCCCTAATTTCTCTGCCACTAATAAAGCATCATTACTATCGTCCAGCCAAGGGCATTCATCAGAAATAGTTACAGAATCGTCGTGCCAGTTCTTCATAAACAAGCCAATTACCTCATACCCTTGCTCTTTTAACAAATATGCGGCTACACTGGAATCTACTCCACCTGACAATCCTACAATAACTCTATTACTCATTTTTACTTCTTCCTATCAAAATTCATTGCAAAAATAGTAAATAAAAAAAGCAACACTTTCGTATTGCTATAAGGTTTTATCTATACTTCAATTTTATAAATTGATACCAATACTATCCTCTTTTTTGTAAAGGAAATAGTTTGCGCTCATCAAGCTTACCATCTTTATAATAACTCCAGATACCATCTTTACGATCTCTCTTATAATTACCCTCTATAATTAGATTGCCGCTAGTGTCATAATATTTGGTTTGCCCGTGTAATTGATCATTTTCATAGGTAAACTCCTTAATAACAATACCTTCTTCGGAATAAATTATTCGTTTACCATTTCTCTTCCCGTTTGTATAATGTGTCTTTTCGGTAAGTTTTCCATTTTCGAAATATGTCAATTGCTCACCTTCCAACTTACCTGTTTTATAATGTTCAACCATCATAATCTTATCAGAACCGTTATGATAATATTGCCAAACTCCTACTCTATTCTTTCCTATCATTTTTCCTTCGCTAACAAGTCCTCCTTTTGCTGTAAAATATTTTACTATTACAGTATCACTATTCTTAGAGAATGTCTTGATTGCAGTTGGCTGTTCTCCGCTACTAGGCTTGTAGAACTTAAACTCCCCTACTTCCTTTCCATGCTCAAAAGTTCCTTCATATCTGATCTGTTTACTGTTTTCATACTTTTTCTTCCATTTCCCATGTCTTTTTCCTTCAGCATCAAAAGCATTATACTCTTGTCCGATAACTAGAAATGAATTCAAAATAAAAACACAAAATAAAAGTACACCTCGCATTATTTGGTTTGTTTTTTAGGTCATAGTTTTCAAAATAGCACTTTTTCAAAAAGTATACCAAATATTAATTCAAAATAAATTCTATACTTGCATAAACTTTTAAATACTACATCGAGAAATCTTACAAAAAAAACATTAATGTTTCACAAAAACGTCTTGATTGCTGTTAAAACCAAAGTCATTAACGTTTCTTTAACTCGAAATACAAAAATATCAATTTGAAAATATCGTTCTTCAGATTGAACAAATTTTAACTTTTAAAACTCAAAAACATGAGATTTATTTCAATTTTTTCTAAAGCCGCCATTGTTGCTGCTTTAGTATTCGGCACAACATCTTGTAGTGATGATGATGATAATATTATTACACCACCAGTTGTTTTAGATATTGTTGAAACTGCACAAACTACTGCTGATTTATCCAGTTTGGTGGCAGCTTTAGGTGTTGCTGATGGTGATCTGGCCACAGTTTTAGGCGGAGATGGACCATATACCGTTCTAGCTCCAACCAATGATGCTTTTGAAAAGTTTCTGACTGATAATGGTTTTAATACTGACCTTAGCGATGTCCCAACAGATCTCTTACAGGCTATTCTTTTAAATCATGTAATCTCTGGTGAAGTTAGATCCTCTGATCTTGAATCAGGTGATGGAGCTGGATACAGATCGACTTTGTCTCCAGGTCCTGTTGATGATACCAACCTGAATTTGTACTTTAACACTTCTTCTGGAGTTCAGTTTAATGGAATTTCTACAGTAACTACTGCAAATATTGAAGCTACTAATGGTATTATACATATTGTAGATGCCGTAATAGGATTGCCAGATGTTACTACTTTTGTAACTGCCGATCCTAATTTTTCGAGATTAGAAGAAGCACTGACTGCCCATGACTTTACCTATGTAACAACTTTACAAGGTGATGGTCCATTTACAGTATTTGCTCCTAATAATGCTGCATTTGATGCTTTGTTAGCAACTGAAGATACCTGGAATGTTCCTGGGGATATCCAGAAAGCCACTTTAGAAACTGCCTTAAACACTCATGTGATTTCTGGAAAAAATCTTAGAGAAGCTGATTTAGCTGATGGAGAAGAAACTACTTTAGGAGGAGGAATATTAATAGATGCAACAAATAAAACTGTTTCTGATGGTTCTGATCCTGTTATCGAAAGTTCTATAATTACTACTAATGTTCAAGCGGCTAACGGTGTTATACACGTGATCGACAATGTACTGCTTATTGGCAGGCCTTTGTAATCAATAATAATGCAAAAAAAATGCCTGCTTTACAACAGGCATTTTTTGTTACTATTTACTTCTTAGCTTTAGCTTTTTGTTGCTGCTCTGCTTGCTCCATTAATTCTTTCATCTTTTTCTGGAACTTACCTTGCTTTTTAGGTTTTTTCTTATTCTCCTGAATCTTAGCGTGGATTTTATCTTCATCAATAATTACATTCTTAATCACTAACATAATACCGATAGTAATCAGGTTAGAAATGAAGTAATACAATGATAATCCACTTGCATAATTATTAAAGAACACCAACATCATTAGTGGAGACAGATACATTATAAATTTCATATTAGGCATACCTGGCTGTTGGGTCTGCATCGTTTGCCCTGTAGTCATCATCATATAGATAAATATGGCTATCGAAGCTAATATTGGGAATAAACTAATATGATCACCATAAAAAGGTATCTCAAAAGGTAGTTTAGCAATTGTATCATAACTAGATAAATCATCAGCCCATAAGAAACTCTTTTGTCTTAATTGAAATGCACTAGGGAAGAAATTAAATAATGCATAAAACACCGGAATCTGCATCAGAGCTGGCAAACAACCACTCATAGGATTCACACCCGCTTTACCATATAAAGCCATAGTCTCCTGCTGCTTCTTCATGGCATTGTCTTTATACTTCTCATTAATTTCTGTAATCTCTGGACGTAAAACTTTCATTTTAGCTTGAGATAGATAGGACTTATAAGTAACCGGAGACAATACAATTCGCACGATAATGGTCATTACCACAATCGCAATACCATAAGGCAAGAAACTACTTAAGAATGCAAAAAATGGGATAAATAAATATCTATTGATAACCCCAAATATACCCCAACCAAGAGGAACAATTTCGTCTAGATTACGCTTATATGAATTAAGAATTTTATAATCCGTAGGACCGTAATACCAATCCATAGCATAGTTTAGTTCTCCACCTTGTAATTCCAGAGGCATTGATGCCGAAAATTCTTTAGTTACCTTAATATCTTTATCATCTAATTCTGTATGACCAGCAATATTTTTGGAAGCAAAAGAAGCTGTTTTAAAAGGAGTATCAGTTAAAAGGATAGATGTAAAGAAGTGTTGCTTAAATCCAACCCAACTTACATCTTCTTCTTTATCATCAGAGAACTCTCCTTGCCCGGTAAAATCATCTTTATCTCCTTCATATTCATAATGTATATCTGTATATCGATTCTCATAGGTAGCACTTTTAGCATGCCTGATAGCTTGTAATTTCCAATCCAGATTGATTTCTTGACTACTATTAATTACTTGTTGTAATCCTTGTGATCGAATTGTAAAATCTAACATATAATCGTTAGGCTTTAACTCATATCTATATTCTAAAAACTTAGTATCTGAAACTTTTAGCTTCATTGATAGGATAGTATTCTCTCCGCTTTTAGAAATTGTAGGTTCAAAGAATAGATCTTTTGTATTTAAGATTCGATTATCAGTAGTTCCAAAATGGAGATTAAAAGAAGCGTTTTTACCATCTTTAATTAAATAAACAGGAACAGAGTCATAGGTTTTAAAGTTCTTAAGCAAAGCTTCCGAAATATATCCTCCTCTATTATTTATCTTTAGACTTAATACTTCATTCTCTATTTTAGTGAATTCATCTTTAGCAGAAGGCAGACTAGCAGAATATGCAAAAGCTCCTAATTGAGATTTTGCATTAGCCAATGCAAGGGAATCCCCAGGATTAGCTACAATTGCCTGATTTTCTGCAACAAAATCCGCTGTTTTATTATCTTTTTCAGTATTTTTCTCAGCTTCTACCTGCTCTTTTTTTGCTTTTTCAGCTTCAATTTCTTCCGGAGTTGGTTGGTTTAGATAGAATATCCATAATATGATTCCGAAAATAAGTGCATATCCAATTATCGAGTTAAGGTCAAATTTCTTTTCTTCCATGTATGATTACGTGTAAAAAGCCTTTATCTGACGACTCAGAAAGGCTTTTAGAATTATATATTATTATTTTGATGTCAATTATCTAGCCAATCCGTATATTTATGACACTTTGGCACTTTTATTATTTTTTGAATATTCTACAGCAGCTTTAACAAAAGCCATAAATAAAGGATGTGGATTAGCCACTGTACTTTTATATTCCGGATGATATTGTACTCCAACAAACCAAGGGTGACTCGGTAGCTCTATAATTTCAACCAATCCGGTTTTTGGATTAATACCAGCTGTTTTAAGTCCAGCATTTTCTAATTGTTCTTTATAGTCATTATTATATTCATAACGATGGCGGTGACGTTCTGCTATTAAAGATTTCCCATAAGCTTCAAAAACCTTACTGTCATCTACCAATTCGCAATCCCAGGCTCCTAATCTCATCGTACCTCCCATATCAGTGATACTCTTTTGTTCTTCCATTAAATTAATAACCGGATTAGAGGTATTTTCATTAACCTCAGTAGAACTAGCATCTTTAAGTCCTAAAACATTTCGGGCATATTCGATTACAGCCATTTGCATTCCTAAACATATTCCAAAAAATGGTAAACCATTTTCTCTGGCAAATTGTACTGCTTTAATTTTTCCTTCTATACCTCGCTCTCCAAAACCTGGAGCTACCAATATTCCATCAAGATGAGCAATCTTCTTTTCGATAGTTGCATCATCGATATATTCTGAATGTATGCTAACAACATTTACTTTTACTTCATTTTCTGCTCCTGCGTGTATAAAAGCTTCTAATATCGATTTATAGGAATCTTGTAATTCTACATATTTACCAATTAATCCAATAGTAACCTCATGTTTTGGGTTCTTATGTCTGTGCAAAAAGTTATTCCATTTTTCTAAATCCGGTGCATTATCATCATTAAGCAGTAATTGTTTTAAAACCACGGCATCCAAGCCTTCCTCTAACATTAAGTTAGGTACATCATATATTGTAGATGCATCAATAGATTGAATTACAGCTTCTTTTCTAACATTACAAAAAAGCGCTAATTTTCTACGTAAATCATCAGATAACTCATGCTCTGTTCTACAAACCAAAATATCTGCTTTGATACCACTTTCCATCAATGTTTTTACACTATGCTGAGTAGGCTTTGTTTTAAGCTCTCCAGCTGCAGAAAGATATGGTATTAATGTTAAATGGATGACCAAAGCATTAGTATCTCCAAGCTCCCATTTTAACTGACGAACAGCTTCTATATAGGGTAATGATTCAATATCTCCTACAGTTCCTCCAATCTCAGTAATCACGATATCATAATCCCCACTTTTTCCAAGTATTTGGATTCTCTCTTTAATTTCGTTAGTAATATGAGGAACTACCTGAACTGTTTTTCCTAGAAATTCTCCTTTACGTTCTTTTTCAATAACGCTTTGATAGATTCTTCCTGTAGTAACATTATTTGCTTGTGAAGTAGATACATTTAAAAAACGTTCATAGTGTCCAAGATCTAAATCCGTCTCCGCACCATCATCAGTTACATAACATTCACCATGCTCATAAGGATTTAAGGTTCCGGGATCAACATTTATGTAAGGATCTAACTTCTGTATAGTTACCCTATATCCCCTTGCCTGTAATAGTTTTGCCAGAGAGGCTGCTATGATTCCTTTTCCTAACGAGGAAGAAACACCTCCTGTAACAAAAACATATTTGGTATTAGCCATGTAAACTAAATATTTTGAATGTTGTGCTTAAATTTTGCGCAAAAATACAAAGAAGTACTGAAACCAAGTATTGAAAATCGCGCAATATTATTGGAACTTATTCAGAATTCTTCAACAGTCTAAAAAACCGAATATGAATTATTAATCTTTGTTTAAAAAACAAAATCCCGTCTCTCGACAGGATTTCTATTCTTTATATTAATCGATCTATTCCTCTTCCTCAGAAGTTTTATCATCTCCTTCTTCAGGTTCTGAGAAATCTGTAAAACCTTTAGATTGCAAAATATTATACCACTGAATCACTTTTTTCATATCACTGGCATACACTCTATCTTCATCATAATCAGGCAAGACTTCGCTAAAATATGCTTCTAATTTGTTTTTAGATTCTTTGTGACTTATTGCTTTCTCACCATTTTCTTTCTCTTGAATTTTTTTAAAAATTTCTCTTAAAGGAACTTCTTCAGTGAATGTATAAATTGCAATTTCGCTAAGCACACTTACATTATGTCTTATGCTTACAGAAATCTTCTTACCGTCTATTAATGATTCTGCAAGAAAACCGCTTCTTGTTTGTGTTTTCAACTCATATAAACCAGGCTTACCTGAAATTGCTAATATTTTATCTAAGCTCATAATTTTCTTTTGAAAGTTGGCAAATATCTATAGTTCGTTTTAAAAAATCAAACAATAGCCAACATAAAATTTAAAAGTATACTCAAAAACTATCTTACTTTTTTCGCTAAGGGAAAACGCATACGATAATCAGCACTAATTTTACCTTTTGAGATATTTGCGAGTTTACCCTTAATAAGTCGTTTTTTTAAACTCGACAATTTATCCGTAAACAAAACACCTTCAATATGATCATACTCATGCTGGATCACCCTTGCCGCTAATCCATCATAGGTTTCGGTATGCTCTACAAAGTTCTCATCCAGGTATTTTATCTTAATCGTCTCATTACGAAACACATCTTCTCTGATATCAGGAATACTCAAACAACCTTCTGTAAATGCCCATTCGTCTCCTGTTTCTTCAAGAATAGTAGCATTAATAAATACTTTTCTGAAATCCTTCAATTGGCTGCTTTCCTCTTCTGTTAATTCATCATCGTCCGCAAAAGGCTCTGTATCGACTATAAATACCCTAATTGGCAAACCAATCTGTGGTGCTGCCAATCCAACCCCTTGAGCATTATACATAGTCTCAAACATGTTTTCCAAAAGCTCAGAAAACTTTGGATAATCTTTAGTAATATCTTTTGCTTTTTTCTTCAATACCGGATCTCCGTAAGCGACAATTGGAAGTATCATATTCTAAATTACTTATTTATATTATTATTGATTATACAAATAGTCCTGAAGTATAATCGTTGCACTAATCTGATCTACTAATGCCTTATTTCTTCTTTTCTTTTTCGAAATCCCGCTGGCAAGCATAGTATCAAAAGCCATTTTAGAAGTAAAACGTTCGTCTATTCTCTTTATTGGAATTTCAGGAAGCTCGTTTGTTAATTTTTCTAAAAAAGGCTGAATTAATTTTTCACTTTCTGAAGCCTCTCCGTGCAACCTTTTCGGTTCTCCTACTATAAAAAGCTCCACTGCTTCTTGAGCAACATAATCTTTTAGCCAGGATAATAGATCTTTAGTATCAACCGTAGTTAATCCGGAAGCTATAATCTGAGATTCATCCGTAACAGCTATCCCGCATCGTTTACCACCATAATCTATTGCTAGAATTCTTGCCATAAGAACTTTTCTGCAAAAGTATGATTTTATTATAAAACCACATTATTTATTAATGCTTTCCTAAAATATGGTTTAACCCTACTTTTTTCGAACTAAGCTATTATCTTTACCAAAATTTTTTTAATTCATGAACCAACTAAAAGAAACCATAGAAAATGCCTGGGATAACCGGGAACTTCTAAAAGAACCACAGACTCAAAACGCCATAAGAGAAGTTGTAAGCCTCCTGGATGCTGGAGAACTTAGGGTTGCAGAACCTGTTGAAAACGGATGGCAAGTAAATGAATGGGTAAAGAAAGGGGTTGTCCTTTATTTTCCTATCCAAAAAATGGAAACTCTGGAAGCAGGAATTTTTGAATACCACGACAAAATTCCATTAAAAAAAGGATATGAAGCCAAAGGAATAAGAGTAGTACCTAATGCAGTAGCTCGCCACGGAGCATACATTTCACCTGGTACTATCTTAATGCCTAGTTATGTGAATATCGGAGCTTATGTAGATGAAGGAACTATGGTAGACACTTGGGCTACAGTAGGTAGTTGCGCTCAGATCGGTAAGAATGTCCACCTTAGTGGTGGTGTAGGTATCGGCGGAGTATTAGAGCCATTACAAGCTGCTCCGGTTATTATTGAAGATAATGCCTTTATAGGATCACGATGTATTGTAGTTGAAGGTGTACGAGTAGAAAAAGAAGCTGTTTTAGGAGCTAATGTTGTACTTACGGCATCTACCAAAATTATTGATGTTACAGGAGATACTCCAGTAGAAAGAAAAGGTGTTGTACCTTCTGGATCAGTTGTAATTCCAGGAAGTTATACTAAAAAATTCGCTGCCGGAGAATATAATGTACCTTGTGCATTGATCATTGGTAAACGAAAAGAAAGTACTGATAAGAAAACTTCACTTAATGATGCACTTCGCGAATATGATGTAGCTGTTTAGGTTGAAGAAATACATATATTGAGCTTGTCTCCGGCAACAGACAAGCTCAATTATTTTTAATTGATAGTCCAATGAAAATATTAGTCATTCAACAAAAAATGATTGGTGATGTACTCACCAGCACTATTATTTGCGAAGCATTACGAAAAGAGCATCCTAATGCGACTATTGATTATCTTGTGAATTCTAGCACAAAACCAGTTATACAGGAAAATCCTTTTTTTGATCATATTATTGAGTTTAAAAACGAATATCGAGATAGTAAAAAAGAATTTTACTCGTTTTTAAAAAAAATACGAAGCTCTAAATACGATCTTGTTATTGATGCCTACGGAAAATTAGAGAGTAATCTAATTTCATTATTCTCTGGAGCTTCAGAAAAAATCTCTATGTATAAATGGTATACTCAATTTTTATACACAAAAACTATACATAGAAAATCTGAACCTATTACTAATGCTAGTATTGCCATAGAAAACAGATTACGCCTGGTCATTCCGGAAAATCGAATTGCCACCGAAATTATAAAGCCCAAAATATTCTTAACCCAGGAAGAAAAAGATAAAGCCTCCGAATACCTGGAGTCTAATGGTATTTCTGACAAGACCCCTTTAATAATGATTAGTGTTTTGGGTAGCGACATGAGAAAAACGCTACCTTTTAAATATATGGCAGAAGTGATTGATAAAATTGTTGCGATCACAGGAGCTAATATTTTATTTAACTACATTCCTAGCCAGGAAAAAGATGCACGAACCATATATAACTTTACTAATTTAAAAACGCAAAGAAATATTCATTTTGATGTATTCGGGAGAAGTCTCAGAGGGTTTATCGCTATTCTTTCGCATTGTGATGCACTAATAGGTAATGAAGGCGGTGCTGTGAACATGGCTAAAGCATTAAACAAGCCTACATTTACTATTTTTTCTCCCTGGATTATAAAGAAGGACTGGAATATGTTTGAGGACGGTATCGATAATGACTCCATACACCTTATTGATGTAAAACCTGAATTATATGGAAACAAATCTCCAAAAGACATGAAAAATCAAGCACTGGAGTTGTATAAAGAATTTTCATCAGATGTAATTATCCCAAAATTGCAAACGTACTTGAACAACTTAGAGATTAATTCTTTTCAATCCCAAAAGGGGTTCTGATCACTTTATTCTTTTTGGTCATCTTTCGGATTACATTATTTTTCTCAATCATTTCAGGTTTAACATAACCTCTTTCATGATAAAGATGTAAACAAATAGCACTATATCTAATTTGTTTCGCCTTGATCCCCATATTGAATAACCGTTCACCTATTTCCCGATCTTCTCCACCGTATTGCATTCTTTCATCAAAACCATTAACAGCTAACACATCTTTTTTCCAACCAGAAACATTCATTCCATCCCAAGTGGCTTTAGTTGGTGTAATGAAATTTAAAAAACGTTCTTTAACTCCTGTAGAGGTTAATTTATTTAACTTAAAAGAAGACTTTAGCCCTTTACTTTTTAACCATTTTACATCAAAGCTTCTTTGATCCTGTATATCTTCTTTTGAAATTAGTTCAGAAATTGATTTTGGTAATTTAAAATACCCTCCGGACAGGAACCAACCTTTTTCTCTTAACCTTACATGGGTCTCAACAAAATCCCAGCGAGGAATACAATCTCCATCAGTAAACAAAAGATAATCAGCTTCTGATTGCAAAACTGCTTTATTAAGTATTACGGTTTTTCTAAAACCTTTATCCTCATGCCAAACATGTTTTATTTTAAAGCTAGACGCTTTAGAAAATGCTTCTATAACTTTTTTAGTATCTGTTGATGAACCGTCATCAGCTATAATTATTTCGAAGTTTTTAAAACTTTGACACTCATAACCCAACAAGACTTTCCTCAACCATTCTGATTGGTTATAGGTACTAATGATTACGGTGACTTCTGGTAATTGCATTGTGGTAAAAATAACTATTTTTGCACGATACCTTCATAAAAACAATAGATATCAATCAATTTCTTAAAATATTCAGATGATCAAACTCTCAGCTGTTATTATTACCTACAATGAAGAACAGAAAATAGAACGTTGTCTTTCTTCTTTGGCTGGCGTAGCTGATGAGATTGTGGTTGTGGATTCTTTTTCTACTGATCGCACAGAAGAGATTTGCAAAGCATTTAATACAAAATTCGTTAAGCAGAAATTCTTAGGATATATAGAACAGAAAAATTTTGCCATTACTCAGGCAACACACGATTATATTATCTCTCTGGATGCAGATGAAGCATTATCTCCAAAACTTCAAGAGTCTCTACTTAAACTGAAATCTAATTGGAAACTCGATGGTTACTATATGAATCGGTATAATAATTTCTGCGGGCAATGGATCAAATACTCTGATTGGTATCCGGATAAAAAACTAAGGGCTTTTAAAAAAGGAAAAGGAGAATGGCAAGGAATTAATCCTCACGATTCTTATACATTATTTAATCAGAAATCTTCAGCAAAGCTGAAAGGCGATATCCTACACTGGAATTATACTAATTATCAAGAATTTAATCTAAGCACAGACAAATTCTCAACTATCTCTGCTAATTCTTATTATAAGTTAGGAAAAAAAGCACCTATTTGGAAAATCATATTGAATCCAAGTTGGGCTTTTTTTAAATCTTATTTTTTAAGATTAGGTTTTCTAGATGGTTTGAATGGTTTTGTTATTTGTATACAAACCGCAAATATTACATTCCTGAAGTACACTAAATTAAGAGAGTTAATCAAGAAAAATAAATCATAACTATCTACTAATCTCTATACTTCTTTTTCCAAAAAAAGATCTTACGCTTCAGCTTACGTTTACCGTGATATCTATTCTGAAACTCCTGTGTATATTGCCACATCAGATTAAAGATTTTTGATTCATCTTCTCCTGTGCATTTAGCATATTCATTACTCATTACCTTAATCATTGATTCGTGAATTGTTAATCGGGCAAAGTTTTTGATACGTGTTTCGAAATCCATTTCACCAAACTCCATCCGGTTTAAATCCACAAGATAGAACTCATAATCTTTATCAACTCTTTTAATCAATGTATTCCCGGGGGAGTGATCTAAAAAATTTATTCCGTTTTCATGAAGCTTGTACGTAAATCTAGTAAAAGCTCTGAGAATCTCTTCGTGATCAGGTATATTAAAATCTGTTGTTAATTCTCGATAAGTCAGATCACAATCCACTAACTCACTGACATAATAACTTCTTTTAAATAAAAATAAAGTAGTCTGAACTTCATAAGCCACCGGAAAAGGTGTTAAAACACCCAAATCAAGCAACTGGTTAGCATACATAAATGAACGTTCTGCTTTAGATTTTCTAAAAAAACGATATGCAATTTGGTTGATTAGATTAGGTATTTTAAAAGATTTAATCGTAAGATTTTTACCTTGTAAAGGTATAATCTTGATTACATTTCGTTCTGCATCTCCAAGAATATCGGCATAACTATCAAAATTTTCAACAGCATTTTTGATTTCTTTTTTTACATCTTTATAAGAATTGTGAATATGTAATTGACCTGGCATAGTTCAAAAAATAAGGAACAAAGATATTTATTTTAGCATAGCATATAGAGAATTACCAATTCATTATGACATTTAAGTCAGATACTTATCAATACCATTCTGGCATCTAATAATTCTCTCCGAAACCGTTTTATTCTGAATTTTATTACCCTTATCAGGATTTTCAAGAATAGATGGTTTATGATAAATATGAAAGCAAATTCCGGTAAACTTCAGTCGCTTTGGCATTTTACCTAAAAAAGTCAATCGCAAGCCAAAATCGTAATCTTCGAACCCCCATCCCAGATAATCTTCATTATATCCGTTAATTGCAATAGCATCATCTTTCCAATAAGACATATTTGCTCCTCTCAATTTGCCTGTCACTGATTTTTCTGGTTTTCTAGTTTTATAAACAAAAGGCAGGTATAATGCTCTCATTCTTTTCTTCAAACCGCTAGAAAATAAGTTTAAATTAGATTTTTTTTGAGAAAGTATTCTTTCTGACTTTTCTTTGGTTAAAGTTACCCTTGATCCAAATAAAAACAAGTTCTTATTACAATTTTCAAGATGATTTTTCACAAAATGTTTATGTAAAATAATATCACCATCTATCTGTATAATATACTCAGATCTAATTGTTGCAATTGCTTTATTTAGTATTATTGTTTTAGTAAATCCATTGTCTTCGTGCCAAATATGGCGCAAAGGAATAGGAAATATGTTCTTATAACCATTTATCAACTCCTTAGTTTCATCTTTAGAACCATCATCTGCTATTACTACCTCATCCGGTATTACAGACTGATTCAACACACTCTTTAGCACCAAATCCAAAGCTTCTGGCCAGTTATATGTAGAAATTAACAAGGTAACACTTGGGTAATTATTCATCTATTTATATTTACTTTAATCCAAAAACCTCATCAACCCAAAAAGATAAAGTATACCTTTTGTATATCTCTTTCGGGATTTGCTCATATGGAGTTTCAAAAAAAGATTTTGGTATTTCTATATTATCTTTATCAACTACCAAAATATTATTAGGGTTATAAAAATCATACGTAATGATATCCTTATTAGTAGTAATCAATTTTTTAGAAAACCCAATACTCTCAAAAACCCTAAAAGTCAAACCTGCCTGATTTTCTCTATGCACATCTAACAAAACATTTGATTGAGAAATAAACTGTTCTACTTTATTCAGATCCATGGTATTTCTAGAATATTCAATTTTAGTAGTCTTATCGCTTTCTGAATTTTTACCTACTATTACAATCTTGTATGCAATATTTATTTTATCTAATGCTAAAGCAATATTTTGTATCACTTTATCCCGTTTTCCTGATGAGCTAATGTTAAATATTTGATAATCATTAGAGTTACTTGCATGGCTATTTTCTTTATAAATGAAATTAGTTATAAACGAAAAACCAAAACGTTCAACATCCTCTTTCTCAAAAGAATAAGCCTTATCAAAAACATCATAAATCTTTGATATTTTAGGCGATCTTCTGTAGTTGTCATTAAAAAACCCAAGCAGATGATCTGTATACGGCTTTATCTTTTTGATAAAATCCGGATTTAAAAAGTCACCTTTTATAATTAAAATTTTATCTTGGTGCCCATTTGCATTCAATTCATTAAGAATTTTTTTCTCTAGAAACTTCTTTTTTATATTATATTTAAAAAAAAGTTTTGTGAAGAAATTGAAAATCTTGTGAAAGAAAGTAGGGTATTGGTAGCGTAGTTGATAAAAATTTATTTGGTTAACCTCAATGTTTTTGCGTTCTAATTCTTTAGCAATAAATTGATTAAACCCCCAGTTATCTAAGCTGATTAATGTGATTTTCATATATAGTTATATAATACAATATTAAGAATTTAATACTTAAAACAAGACTATATTTGAAATCAAAACTTACTTGCTATAATTTTCTTTAATTGAAAAATAATTACTTAAATGGATTACCATAATAAACCTGATAATTATTACAATAATACTAGGCATGAAATGCTTACTTTTCTCCCTAAAGGTTCTAAAACAGTATTAGATATTGGATGTGGAGAAGGAGCTTTTTCGGGTTATATTAAGGAAAAATACAATGCTGAAACCTGGGGAATTGAGCTAATGCCGGAGCATGGTAAAAAAGCAGAAAAAGTACTGGATAAAGTTTTTATTGGTGAGTGCGAAAAATTGATTGACGACCTCCCTGACAATTATTTTGATGCCATATATTTCAATGATGTTTTGGAACATTTGGTGGATCCATATTGGGTATTGGAAAAAATAAAAAGTAAACTATCGGATAACGGCGTCATTATAAGCTCTATACCTAATATTAGATATCACAGTGCTCTAAAGAGTCTAGTGATTAATAAAAATTGGGAATACAAGGATAATGGAGTTATGGACAAAACTCATTTACGATTTTTTACAGGCAAAAGTATTGCTAATATGTATAAAAGGCTTGGATACAAAATAATTACTCATAAAGGAATTAACAGAACCAAATCTATAAAGCCATACTTCTACAACATTCCATTTTTGTTTACTGCTATGGATATGTGGTATTTGCAATATGCAACTGTTGTAAAAAAATAGTATTTCTCATATTAATACTAGCTTATGAAAATACTTATCGTAGATAAATCTGCCAAAATACCCGCAACAAAATATGGTGGTACAGAGCGCGTTATATGGGGCTTAGGAAATGAACTTGTCAAACTAGGACACAAGGTATCTTTTCTGGTTAATAAAGAGTCTTCTTCAGATTTTGCTAAAATAATCCCTTTTGACGATAAGAAAACTATTAATGATCAGATTCCGGGCGATATTGACATAGTTCATCTCAATCATGCTATAGATGAAAATATTAACAAACCATTTTTAATCACAATGCACGGTAATCCTGGTATCAATCAATTAATTGATATCAATACAGTTTTTATATCTAAAAACCAGGCAAAAAGATACAATTCTAATACATTTGTTTATAATGGATTGGATTGGAGCGATTATCCAAAACCCGTATTAAATCAAGAAAGAAAATATCTACATTTCCTTGGAAGAGCTCCCTGGAAAATAAAAAATGTTTTTGGTGCTGCAAAAATCGCGATAAAATCAGACAACAAACTTCATATTTTAGGAGGAGATAGATGGACATTTCGAAATTTCAAAAGAGGTTTTAAATATATTCTTAATCCTAATATTATATTTAGAGGAATGGTGGATAATTCTACCAAAATGAACATTATGAAAAATTCCAAAGGACTAATATTTCCTGTAATATGGCACGAACCTTTCGGATTGGCTATTATAGAAAGCCTGTATGCTGGCTGCGCAGTTTTTGGAAGTAAAAATGGATCCTTAGAAGAACTTATAACTCCACAAGTTGGCTACACCAGTAACAATTCAAATGAACTTGCAAAAGCTATAAAAGAGTTTGATTATAATCCCAAAATATGTTATGAATATGCAGTTAACAACTTTAATTCAAAGATAATGACAGAAGAGTACATAAAACTTTATGACAAAGTACTCTCTGGAGAAAAACTGAATTCTGAAATTCCAGAATATATAGAAGCAGAGAATATAATACCAAAATTTATCTAATGGCAGATCAACAAGTAGAAATGGAAAAAGCACTCACAACCCTAAAACGAGGAGGACTTATCCTCTATCCCACTGATACGGTATGGGGAATCGGTTGTGATGCAACAAACGCAGAAGCTATCGACAAAATATTTGCTCTAAAACAAAGAGAAGAGAGTAAATCTATGATCTGTTTAGTTAGTGATTTTAAAATGCTTCAGCAATATGTTGAAGAAGTTCCAGAAGTAGCGTATGACATACTTAAATATGCCAAAAAGGCTACGACTATAATCTATGACAGGCCACTGCGAGTAGCAGAGAATATTATCGCTGATGACAATACTTTAGGTATACGTGTGGTTAGAGATCCTTTTTGCGGAAGATTAATTCGAAAATTCAAGAGACCAATCGTTTCTACTTCAGCAAATATTAGTGGTAAACCTACGCCAAACAACCTAAAAGAAATAAGTAAAGAGATTTTGGAAGGCGTAGACCATATAGTAAATTTGCCGTTACAAAATAAAGGTGTTAAACCTTCTTCAATTATCAAAATAGGAGGAGATAGTACTGTAAAAATTATTAGGAAGTAAATTGTTCATGTCCGAAACTAAAAATCATTGCTCTCTCAGAATCCTTATATCATCTTTTGATGATTCATTAAGAACGATGAGAGCTGTCCGATTTACAATTTAGTTGAATTTTAAAATTGAAGAAAAGTCATTAGATACTATTTCTGAAAAATTAAGATTTATTATTGTTTTTGGATTACAATCTATATTATATAAAAACTAAAAACCACATAATGAATATACTTATAGAAGATAAAACTGCTGTACTACCAGTTAAAAAATATGGAGGTACAGAACGCGTAATATGGGGCCTAGGAAAAGAATTAGCTAAAATGGGGCACAAAGTATATTTTTTAGCAAAAAAGGGATCTCATAGTGATTTTGCAACTGTAATTAATTTTGATGAAACAAAAGATATAAAAGATCAGATTCCTCAAGAGATAGATGTGGTACATTTATTTCATTCATCCGGAAAAAATTTAGATAAACCATATCTCTTTACTATGGAAGGTAACCCTCCTCCTAATCAAGTATTAGATAACAATATGGTTTTTGTTTCCAAGAATCACGCTAATAGATATGGTTCTAATTCATACGTATACAACGGTATTGATTGGGATGATTATCCTGATCCCATTTTGGATGGAGAGAGAAAATACCTTCATTTTCTTGCTAAGGCCTCTTGGAAAATAAAAAACCTATTTGGCGCAACAAAAATAGCCTTAAAATCAGGAGAAAAACTTCATGTAATGGGAGGAGATAGATTGACATATCGTAATATCAAAAGAGGGTTAAAGTACATATTAAATCCAAACATCATTTTTCTTGGCATGGTAGAGAACGATGTTAAAATGAAGGTTGCACAAAATTCAAAAGCTCTTGTTTTTCCTGTAATATGGCACGAACCATTTGGGATAGCTATTACCGAAAGTATGTATGCTGGCTGCGCAGTTTTTGGAACTAAAAATGGGTCTTTAAAAGAGTTAATCACACCAGAAGTAGGATTTACAGGTTCTAACTCGGACGAAATAGCAAAAGCCATAAGAGAGTTTGATTACAATCCCAGACGATGTCATGAATATGCTGTTAAGTACTTTAATTCTAAAGTAATGACCGAATCTTATCTTAAGCTTTATAAAAAAGTTATGCAGGGGGAAAAGCTGAATCCAGAAAATCCTAAGTACATAGCATCAAAAAATACTGTCCCCGAATTTAATTAGTGGAAGATCACCAGTAGAAATAGAAAAGCATTTACAATTCTAAAATAGCTTATTTTGTTTCTACTTCAGCAAATATTAGTGGTAAACCTACGCCAAATAACCTAAAAGAAATAAGTAAAGAGATTTTGGAAGGCGTAGACTATGTTGTAAATTTGCCACTGCAAAATAAAGGTGCTAAACCTTCTTCGATTATCAAAATAGGAGGTGATAGCACTGTGAAAATTATCAGGAAGTAAATCGTTCATGTCCGAAGCTAAAAATTATAAAGAAGCACTACAACACCCTATTTTTAAAACAATTACTCAAGCAGCAGCCAATCTAAATCTTGATAGCTATGTCATTGGAGGGTTTGTAAGAGACTATATACTACAAAGAGGAAACGCCAAGGATATTGATATTGTAGCTGTCGGCAGTGGAATAGAACTCGCCAAAGAAGTTTCCAGACTTTTACCAAATAATCCTAAAGTTCAGGTTTTTAAAACCTATGGTACTGCGATGCTAAGATCCGACGAAATCGAAGTTGAATTTGTTGGAGCACGCAAGGAATCTTATACCGAAGATAGTCGTAATCCAATGGTAGAAAATGGAACTCTGGAAGATGACCAAAATAGAAGAGATTTTACCATCAATGCATTGGCGCTAAACTTAGCTAAAGATCATTTTGGAGATATTCTCGATCCTTTTGATGGATTAGAAGATTTGAAGTCAAAAATCATTCGCACTCCTCTGGATCCTGATGTCACCTATTCTGATGATCCACTCAGAATGATGAGAGCCATTCGATTCGCAACGCAGTTGAATTTTAAAATTGAAGACAAATCATTAAGAGCAATCTCTAAGAATAAAGATCGCATTAAGATCATCACCAAAGAACGAATTGTTGATGAGCTTCATAAAATATTATTAAGTGACAGACCTTCAGTTGGCTTTAAATTATTGGAGACTACAGGACTTCTTCCATATATTTTACCCGAATTAGTTGCCTTAAAAGGTATTGATGAGATCGAAGGTCAAAAACACAAAGATAATTTTTACCATACACTAGAAGTAGTTGACAATATTTCTGAAAACACAGATGATCTATGGTTACGCTGGGCTGCTTTACTACATGATATAGGCAAGGCTCCCACTAAAAAATTTAGCAAAAAAGTAGGATGGACATTTCACGGTCACGAATTTGTGGGCTCTAAAATGGTTTTTAAATTATTTAAGCGTCTAAAAATGCCTCTGAATGAAAAGATGAAGTTTGTTCAGAAAATGGTATTAATGAGTTCTCGTCCTATTGTGATTGCTTCAGGAGTTACGGATTCTGCAGTTCGCAGATTGGTTTTTGATGCCGGAGATTATATTGAAGAATTGATGACGCTTTGCGAAGCAGATATTACGACCAAAAACCCAAAACGTTTTAAGAAATACCATAACAATTTTAAGATTGTTCGCCAAAAGATGATTGAAGTTGAAGAACGGGATCATATTCGTAATTTCCAACCACCGGTTACTGGTGAGGAAATTATGGAAACCTTCAACATTAAACCTTCACGAGAAATCGGAATCATAAAAGAGGCTATAAAAGAAGCTATTCTAGAGGGTGAAATACCTAATGAACACAAAGCAGCATATCAGTTTATGATTAAGAAAGGAGGAGAATTAGGGTTGAAAATTACTAAGAATCTTCATAAATAAAAAACATGAAAAAATATTTCAGACCACTTGTCATTACTTCCCTCGTATTCATTTACCTGATTATAATAGCAGGTGCTGTGGTAAGAATGACCGGATCCGGAATGGGATGTCCGGATTGGCCAAAGTGTTTTGGATATTATATTCCTCCTACAGAAGAAGCACAGATACAATGGCAGCCAAATGTTGAGTATAAAAAAGGGTTTATAGTCATCGTTAATGAAGAACTAAGAATTGCTCCAAAAGATTTTGTTTCTACAGAAACCTATAACCCAACGAATTGGAAAGGCTATACAAAACATGATTATGCAAAGTTTAATGTATGGCATACCTGGATCGAATATATTAACCGTCTAGTCACCGTGCTTTCAGGAATTCCTATGCTTATCATGTTTTTAATTTCATTTACGTATTGGAAAACAAGAAAACAGATTCCTGTTTTTACCACCATTACTATTTTGGCTATGGGTTTTCAGGCTTGGCTAGGAAAAGTTGTTGTAGATTCTAATTTACTACCCTTCAGAATAACAATTCATATGGTTATGGCTTTTGTCATTCTGGCGATCCTATTATATATACTGTTTTTAACCAGAAAAAAAGAGACCTCAAGAACATTTACCAACACATTTAAAGGTGTTTTTATCTTTTCTGTTATTCTCACGTTAGTCCAAGTAGCTTTGGGGACCCAAGTACGTCAACATGTAGATGAGCAAGTAAAAGCTATAGGAGAACTAGCTAAATCTGAGTGGTTAAATCCTCCTACAATAACATTTTATATTCATAGATCATTTTCGGTACTGGTAGTTTTAGTAAATGCTTGGCTATTTCTTCAACATAAAAAATTACAACTAGGACTATCTAAACTGAACTGGGTACTGATATTTATTGGTTTAGAAGCGCTTAGCGGTATTATTATGTATTATTTTGATTTTCCTTTTCTAACACAGCCCTTGCATTTGGTATTAGCTTCTTTATTATTCGGTGTACAATTTTTTATTCTTTTAGAAGTTTTTAAACTTAAAAAACCGAATTCTAAAATCTGAATTCAGATTTTAGCTTGTATCTTTGCAAATCCAAATTAGTATAACATGATTTACCGTTTCAGAGTTATTCTGGATACAGAAGAAGATGTGTTTAGAGATATCGAAATAGAGCAAGATGCTACTTTAGAGCAGTTTCATAATGTGATTACCCAATCCTTTGGGTTTGATGGTACAGAAATGGCATCATTTTACGTTAGTGATGAACAATGGAACCAGGGAGAAGAAATTTCACTTTTTGACATGAGTGATGGTAGTGAACCTGTTCGATTAATGAATGAAACCACCTTAATCGATGTGGTCCATGAAGCATCTCCTAAACTGATCTATATTTATGACTTTTTAAGTATGTGGACCTTTTTGGTAGAATTAGCAGAAATCGCAGAATACGAAAACGGAATGGAATATCCTAACGTAATGTTTATTCATGGTCAAATCCCTGATGCTGCACCAGACAAAGAATTTAAAGCTGATGAATCAGGAAGTTTTGACGAAGGAAATGATAATGAATTTTTAAACCTTGATGAATATGATGACTTAGGGTTTGATGAGAATTGGAATTAAAATAAAATAATTTATCTTTTCCGCGAAGGCGGGAAACCATATAACTAACTATAATTAAACAGATTCCTGCTTACGCAGGAATGACAAGGATGTCATGATCAACCTATACAGCACCCAGATTGAATCCCTTTCGGTTCATAGAATCGGAAACAAAAGCAGAAACGAAAATATATTCTTATCAGAGTCTCCTTATGCGCTAAATGATGAATTGACTGCATTACTAAAGGAATACTTCTTTAAGCCTTTTAGAGAAAAAGAGGAAAACTACTTTCAGTTTGCTAATGAAGTAGATGTAGAGTTTAATCCTCTATATAAAATTGTTTCTGAGATTTTTGATAACCCTTCTTCGGTACATGAAAAATCTAAGAGAATTGCTTCTTTATTATATGAACAATCACAACATCCACATATCAAAAGTGGTGAAGTGTATGTAACTTATCTGGATAATGTGGCTATTGATAACGAAAAAGTATCAGCTTTAGGTATTTTTAAATCTGAATTAAAACACGATTTCTTACAATTCGAAGAACAAGGAAGTGATTTGGAACTATTAATCCAGCAGGGAGTTAATTTGAATAAGTTAGATAAAGGCTGTTTGATTTTTAATCATAAAAAAGAAGAGGGATATAAGATTCTTTCTGTGGATTCTAATCGATATGACACTAAATATTGGTTAGAGCATTTCTTAGGTGTAGAAGCTTTTGCGGATGAAAATTTCTATACCAAAAAGTATATGAAATTTTGCCAAGATTTTGCCAAAGATGTAGTACTACCGGCAGAAGACAAAAAGGAAGAAGTAATGTTTATGAACCGTGCGGTAAATCACTTTGCTAAGAATGACGAATTCGAAGAATCTGCTTTCTTAAACGAGGTGATTGATAATCCTGATCTGATTCCTGAATTTAAGCATTACAAGACAGAAAAAGCTCCAAAATACCAGATTGAAGACCTTACCTCCTTCCCTATTGCAAATAATGCAGTTACTGCAGCTCGCAAAAAAATCAAGAATGTGATTAATCTGGACACCAATGTACAGATCAAGATGGATTTCATTAATCCCGAATCTGCAGAGAAGTTTGTAGAAAAAGGCTGGGACGAAGAAAAACAGATGTATTATTACTTGGTCTATTTTAATAAGGAGCAGAAAACGTAGTTAAAGTTTATGAGTGTTTGAGTATGTGAGTTTTTGAGAAAATATCTTAAACTCACATACTTTCCTCTCAAAGCAAAGCGTTTTCATTGACTCACCTCTCTACTTCTCACATACTCAACAACTATTTTTAAATTTTATCACTATTCTTTTAAGTCAAAAGATCTAAATCCAGTATCTTCGCGGCTGATTTTTCCCCAATGGTTAATTTTTTTTTATGAAATGGGGTAACATTTTATCTATAAACGGCACTATGAAGTATACATCCTATTCGTGATAATAAAAGATTGTTATCAGTTAGGGTAAAAAATTGACGTTAAATAAACTTTATTATGATTAAACACGTATTAACATTTCTGATTTTAATATCTTTCTCTTCTTTATTAAAAGGTCAAACACAAACACAAGATTTAAATATGGGATTGTACCAATTACAATTTCCTAGTGCAAATGGGGGGTCTAATAGAATTCAAAGTTTTGGAGGAACTTTTCCTGGAACTTGGTTATTCAAATCTAGATTTGATAACATAACTTTAGATGCTGGAGAAAATGAGAATAATAAATATAAAATCCTTTTTTTGAGTGGTGGTATAGAAAGAGCGAGAATGAATGGTGACGGAAAATTTGGTATTGGAACTTCGAATCCGAAAAAAAGATTTCATATTTCAGCTCCTTCTGATGATGGAATTGCTTTAAGTTCTGGTAATGCTATACTAGGAGAAACAGGTTCGGGTACTTTTACACAACTTCTTTTCTGGAATGGGACAAATTCTTATTATGGAAGAAGTGCTACAGGAGCTGGAATAAATAACCACTATTTTAGAACTGGTGGTATAGATAGAATGATTATAAACTCTAATGGTAATGTAGGAATAGGAACAACAAACCCTACCGAGAAACTACAAGTAAATGGGAATATATCTGCCTTTGAAGGTGATATAATTTTACACAACAACTCCATAAATCAAGAAGATAGTGGAACAATTCGTTGGAATGAATATCCTGGGGGAACAAATACCAATCAATCAGGTGCATATATGAAATATAATGGTAGTAATAACTACTTACAAATATCTACCAATGATGAAAACAATAATTATGAACACGTAAGAGTTTATAGAGGTGGTAGGTTAGTACTACAACCTAATTCAGGCAATGTGGGTATAGGAACTACAAATCCATCTGGTAAATTAGAAATTTTAAAAAATGCCGATTTATCCAATGCAATAACATTACCTAATAGCGGACTTATAATAAGAGCTGATAACAATGGTAATGATGCAAGCCTTAGGTTTGGAGTAGATAACACCAATCTAAAGGCAGTAATTCAAACACAGCAAACCACAACCGCCGCAAAATTTGATTTGCTTATTAATCCATTTGGAGGAAACATTGGAATAGGAACAACCACCCCAGACTCCAAACTAGCCGTAAACGGTAATATCCACGCCAAAGAGGTAAAAATAGACCTTATAGGATGGCCTGACTATGTTTTTGAAAGTGATTATAACCTACCAACATTGCAAGAAGTAGAAAACCATATCGTAGAAAAAGGACATTTACAAAACATCCCTTCTGCAGCAGAAGTAGCAGAAAATGGCATCCAACTGGGAGAAATGAACAAAAAATTGCTGGAAAAAATAGAAGAACTTACCTTATATATGATTGAGCAAAATAAAAAGACAGCACAGCTGCAAAAAGAAGTAATAGCATTGAAAAAGAAAAATATCGAGCTAGAGAAAAAAATAAAATAGTATGTGAGTTACTGAGTATGTGAGTTTTTGAGTAAATACTTAATCTCACATACTCACCACTCAAAGCGAAGCGCCCTCAGCTCTAACGACTATCCCTCCATCAATCGTTTCATATTCACATTCTCATAATTACGTTTTACGAAATCCATGGCAGTTTTAAGGACTTCTCCCATAGATTTACTACGTCTGAATTTTAGATCCAACGTAAAATTGTATAAATGTTCTCTGAGTTCTTTTAGGTTTTCTTCTGTAGAAATATGATCCTTACACATACAATCGATCAAGGTTTCGTAGCGCGACCTGGAGTTTAGGATACGTTTTGCTAAAATGGAGCGCTCCTCCTTTTTATACTGTTCTATAGAATTGGGTTGTAACTTATTCATGACCACATCTACCATTGTAAAATTCTCTTTAAAGAATTGTGGCTGATATACCTTTAGTTTACCTTCAAAACATTGCTGATCAAAATCTATCGCTCTGATCTTATATTCTACATGATCAAAATCGTGTATCGGGATAATCACATAGTTATAAGATCGCATATCTCCTAACAAACGCATTTGGCAACGTTCATTAAACTTCACAAACTCCTTGGCAATCTGAGCTTTTGCCTGATCACTCAAGTCGGGTAGAAAATCTTTGATAAACACATCTCCAGGGATTCCGGCAATGTGTTCTTCGATCAATGTATTTTTATATACTAAAAAGTTAATTCGGTTAGGAGAAAACATATGCTCTAACTCTAACCCATAGATACGAGAAGCATCAGCTTTTTTGACATAAATATAAGTGTAGTTATCATTCAGAATATTTCTCACTTTAACCCTAAACGGTTTAGAATTTCCAAACGTACAATAATCGATCGCATCAATATTCAAGAATTCTATAGCGTCTTCATTACCATCAGAATGTAGAATGGTATATACTTTTTTAAGGCTGGATTCGATTTCTGGTCGTTCGTGTTCTTCATAATATACTCGTACCCACAATGTATCTTCATCATTACTATCATACACCACAATCGAACCCGAAAAACGCAAAAGATCATCATAAAACACAGGGATTTTGATCTTACGATTACACTCCTTTAAATATGCATCCAGATCATCATTTATAGGATACGTTGGCTTTTTCTTTGACATTAACTTTTCTTCCATACCTCAAATTCATTTCTAATGGCAAGTTACAAGATTTAAAACAAATTCATAAAGTAGAAAAGTTTCAGATAAACAAATTCATAAAGAGATAAAGTTTATAATATTCTTTTTACTCAAATACATCAAACACAAGTAAAATCAACTTCTAGCATTTGATCATTCTCATAGCACAAAGCTTATATATTGCACCGATATCTCGCGCTCACGTACTCAACCACTCACAAACTCACTAACTATTCTTGTAACAAAAACCTACACTCATCGTCTAGTTTAATATAACCACCAAAAATAATTAGCATTGGAAACCATATTAACCCTTACTAATCTTACCAAAAGATTCGGGCCAATCACAGCGGTAAAAGATCTTTCGTTTACCATTAAGAAAGGAAATGTCTACGGAATTTTAGGCCCTAATGGTAGTGGTAAATCTACTACACTGGGGATTGTACTAAACGTTGTCAATAAAACTTCAGGAGATTTTACTTGGTTCGATGGCAATACTTCAACACATGAAGCCTTAAAAAAGGTAGGTGCTATTATTGAGCGTCCTAATTTTTATCCTTATATGACCGCAGCTCAAAACCTAAAATTGGTTTGTAAGATCAAAGAGGTCGCTGATGATAAAATAGAAGAAAAACTAGAGATCGTAGGATTACTGGATCGCAAAGACAGTAAATTTAGAACCTTCTCATTAGGCATGAAACAACGATTAGCTATCGCTTCTGCACTGTTAAATGATCCCGAAATCCTGATCCTTGATGAACCTACTAATGGTTTAGATCCACAGGGAATCCATCAGATTAGAGAGATCATCAAGAAAATTGCTTCGCAAGGTACTACTATTCTTTTGGCTTCCCATTTATTGGATGAAGTAGAAAAAGTATGTAGTCATGTAGTGATTATTCGACAAGGAGTTAAGTTGTACTCTGGTCCAGTAGATGAGATGAACGCAAGTCATGGGTTCTTTGAACTAAAAAGTAATCAAAACGGAACCTTAAAAGAATGGTTATCTAAAAATGCTGCTTTTGGTAATATCAAAGAAGAAGACAATAAACTTATTGTTTTCCTGAAACAAGAACTTGATGCTGATACGCTCAACAAACAATTATTCGATGCGGGCATAACACTTACTCATCTTGTAAAGAGAAAAGAAAGCCTGGAAGAACAATTCTTACAATTAACCAACAACCAAAACTAGACAGATGTTACGATTACTCAGCATAGAATTTCATAAACTACGATATAATAGGTCAGCAAAAATATTGACAATTACATATTTTGTATTGATCACCTTAATTACACTGATCGCTTCATACGAATTTAATTTTGGTAATATAAAATTTAGAATCGCGGATCAGGGCATATTCAATTTCCCATACATCTGGCACTTTAACTCTTGGGTTGCTGCCTGGTTAAAGCTTTTTCTGGCTATTGTTATAGTATCCATTATGTCTAATGAATATAGTAACAGAACACTAAAGCAGAACCTCATCGACGGACTTAGTAAAAAAGAGTTTTTGGCATCTAAGTTTCTAACTGTGGTGGTGTTTTCGATTATTTCTACTATTTTCCTTTTTGCGGTTTCGCTCATATTAGGATTGATTTTTTCTGATTACAATGAACCCTCTATAATTTTCTCTGATCTCACCTATATTTTTGCATACTTCATTAAACTTGTAGGTTTCTTTTCATTCTGTATGTTTTTGGGTATCCTCATCAAAAGATCTGCTTTTGCATTAGGTTTCTTAATATTCTGGCAACTTATTGAAGGAGGTTTTAGGCTAATTTCGGGGTTATTTAAATGGAAATTTAATACTGATTTTGTAGATCATATTATTCCTTTTTTACCGCTGGATAGTATGAACAATTTGATAAAAGAGCCAGTAACCCGGTTTAAAGCGATACAATCTGCAGCAAATCAACTTGGTGGTGGTTTTGAAAAAGACTATACCACACATTGGTACGAAATTCTTATAGTACTCATCTGGACAACAATTTTCGTTTATCTTTCTTATCGATTATTGAAAAAGAGAGATTTATAATATCTTTGAGTTCTTAGGGGCTTAGTGAGTAAAAATCACTTCTATACTGTAAACAATTACTTTTCTAAAGTTACGTTTACATTTTAGATATGAAACAAACCTTATCCGGGAGTTTCATACGCCCTTAATCTTTTAATTAATTACCTATAAATTAATTAAAGAAATGAATGTATGAGATATGTATATACAATTTTGTTTTTCCTTTCTGGTATAACTGCATATAGTCAGGGAGAAGCTAATAATTGGTATTTTGGTGATAGAGCCGGAATAAATTTTGGCACTACGCCGCCTACAGCGCTTACTGATGGTAGATTATCTACTTTAGAGGGATGCACCACAATATCTGATGCTACGGGTTCCTTATTATTTTATACAGACGGGTCTATTATCTATACACGTAATCATGATATAATGCAAAATGGTACTGGGCTTAAGGGAGATGAATCCAGTACTTCTTCGGCACTTATTGTACCACAACCTAATACTCCTAATATCTACATAGTCTTTACTGTAGATGAACCTCATCATGACAATGCAGATGGTAATCCAGCAACATCAGATGGAGACGGAGTCAATGATGGGTTACAATATTCTATTGTAGATATGACCTTAGATGGAGGAAACGGCGCTGTTGTTCAGGGACAAAAAAATATTCCTCTGGTTACATATGACACCACAGATCAATTAGAAAGTTTATATAAGTGTTCAGAAAAAATTACTGCTGTCAAAAGTGATGACTGTGACTCCTTTTGGGTGATCACACATTTTTCAGATACGTATTATGCTTTTAAGGTAGATGATACCGGGGTCAATCCTACCCCAACTACATCTCAGATCGGAGTTACAGTCCCCGTATCGGGATATCGTCGTAATGCATTAGGGTATTTAAAAGCCTCTCCTGAAGGTGATAAATTAGCGCTGGCGCATTATGGATTTGCCACAATTGCTGCAACGGATGGCCCTGGAAAAGTGCTATTATATGATTTTGATAACGCAACAGGTATCGTAAGTAACGAGCTGGAGCTCTATAATGGTGATGGTCCTTATGGAGTTGAGTTTTCACAAAGCGGTCAGCGATTATATACTTCTATTGGTTCAGGAATTGATGGTGAAGGTGATGGATTTATGCTACAATTCGATTTATCCTTGCCTGATGCCCAAATAGCTGCAAGCGGAACCAGAATACGTAATGAAAATGGGCAAGAGCTCTCTAATTTTAGTGCAGGAGCATTACAATTAGGACCTGATGGAAAAATATATAGAGCGTTATTAGATTTTAATAATGGGTTTGGAGATTATCTTGGAATTATTGATAATCCAGAAGCATTAGCTCCTAATGTAAATTATACAGAACGTGGTTTATTAGTTAATGTAGATGGCACAAGGCAATCATATTTAGGCCTACCTCCTTTTATACAATCTATCTTTGCACAGACTATTGATATTATTAATAATGGCGATGCTAATAATGTAAATATTAATTTCTGCGAGGGAGAAACTTATAGATTATCTTATCAGGATATCCCGGGAGCAACATATACTTGGTTTATAGACAATGTTCAGATCTCAACTACTACTAATTTCCTGGACATTACAACTACCGCAAATTACCGACTAGAAGTAGACCTCAATGATGGTAGTTGTCCGTTAATTGGTGTTGCTAATGCTACATTCTTCGAAGTTCCTTCGGTTTCAAACACCCCTGCAGATGAGACCATTTGTAATCCTAATCTTAATGGTGTAGTCGATCTTGATCTATCAGTATACGATAATATCATTATCGGTACTCAGGATCCTACTCAATTCCAGGTACGATATTTTAGATCAATCGCAGATGCAGATGCGGACAACAATCCTTTACCGGTTAATTTTACTACAGAAAACAACCCACAAACCATAGCCGTCAGAATAGAAAACATAGATAATACTGACTGTTATAACACCACAAGTTTTCAGGTAGAAATTTTTGATGCCGCAACTACAACTACAGTCGAACCTATAATTATCTGTGATAATGATGATGACGGAGATGACACTAACGGAATGGTCAATTTTGACTTGACTACTTTAAATAGTGCTATCTACGGTTCTCAAGACCCATTAGAATTTACGATAACATATCACAACACTTTGATTGGAGCAGAAACCAATACAGACCTTATCGCAGATCCTACCAATGCTGTATTATCTAATACTACCCCTACTATATATGCCAGGATAGAAAATAATACCAATACAGATTGTTTTGATACCTTAGACATAGCAGTCGCTATTAATTTACTACCTGAAGCAAATACTTCTACTTTAGTCCAATGTGATGACCCAGCTACTCCATCAGATACTTCTTTATTTAATCTAAATGAAGCTTTTGATCAAATTACCGGAGGAGTTAGTGATCGATCGATATTGTTTTTTGAAGATCAGGCTTCAGCAGAAGCAGGAACTCCTGAAATTACAAATACTAATTCATATCAAAATACACAACCTAATCAACAACTATACGTTCGTGTAAATAATAATATCACAGATTGCTTTAGGATTACCACACTTAATCTCCAAGTCAGCACTACTTCTGCTAATGATGTTGATTTACTGGCATGTGATGATGATGATGTAGAAGACGGTTTTAGAATATTTGATCTTACACAAGCAGATAATGATATATTGCCTATTGGCAGTACTAATCTAAGTGTTACTTATTATGAGACGCAAGACAATGCGTTTAGCGAACAAAACCCTATTACTACCTATACCAATACTACCTTTTATACCCAGGGACAAGATATTATTTATGCAAGGGTCGAAGACAATAGCAATCAATGTTTTGGGATTAATGAAGTATCCTTATTTCTAAATCGTCAACCGGATATCGAAGAACAAGCGGGTGTTTTTATCTGTCAAAATGAAACTACGGATATCAATTCCGGTTTGCAACAACCCGGCAATGACCCTAATGATTTTGATTATCTTTGGTCTACAGGAGAAACTACAGAAAGTATAACTATATCCCAAGCAGGAACTTATACTGTTCTTGTAACAAGTCGTATTACCAATTGCTCCAAAGAGCGAACGGTGACAGTAACTACTTCTGGACCTGCTATTCTACTTGATCCTATCATTACTGATGGAGAGTCTAGAAATACAGTCACTGTTGTTATTGAAGAAGCCAGTGTTGGAGATTATGAATATGCTATTGCATTTAACGGTAGCAGCATAAGAACGTATCAAGACAGTAATATCTTTGTCGATGTGCCTCCTGGATTTCATATTGTATATGTGAGGGATAAAAATGGATGTGGAGAGGTAACTCAAAATATATCTGTAATAGGATTTCCTGACTTTTTTACTCCTAATGGAGATGGCACTAATGAAACATGGGGAGTTACCGGAGTATCAGCAGATGCCATAGCAAATTCCTTAGTGTACATTTTTGACCGTAATGGCAAACTCCTAAAACAAATACGTCCAGGTGGTAGCGGATGGGATGGCACCTATAATGGCAGACTTTTACCTTCCAGCCAATATTGGTATCGAGTGCAATTAGATGATGGGAGAATCATTAGCGGAAGCTTTGCTTTGATTCGATAATTAATGGATTAGATGAATGTTTTTGTAGGGTTTGGTGTAAAAAACTTACCGGTTAATTATTAGTATATTCGCGGACACAACCGTTGCGAATGAAAAAAACAATACACTTTTTCTTATTATCTCTTATTATATTTTATACTGGTTATTCTCAAAACGAGCCGACGGATTGTATTAATACTATTATCATTTGTGGAAATACGAATTTGGAGTTAAACTCTAATGGCACGGGTATAAATGACTTTGCATTGCCCGGTAATAATGCACCGGACTGTGGTTTTGTAGAAAGTCAAAGTTTATGGATTCGTGTAAATATTGTACAATCCGGAACATTAGCATTTACGATAACACCAGAGTCTAATAGTCCAAATGAGGATTACGATTTTGCGGTCTATGGGCCTAATGTTACTTGTACGAATCTGGGCAGTTCTATACGATGTTCATCCACTAACCCGCCTGCAGCTGGGGTACCGACACCAACCGGACTTAATGATACAGAAGTTGATTTAAGCGAAGGACCAGGAGCCTTAGGTAACGGATTTGTAAGAGCAATAGATGCTATTGCTGGTGAGGAATATTATATCCTGATTGATAATTTCTCGCAGAACGGAGGTTTTGATTTACAGTTTACAGGAACCGCATTACTTCCTGATAGCCCCACAAATAATACTGATCCTACCGTGAATCTTGATATCACAGAATGTGACATTGTAGGGGATCGCAATGATGGAGTGACCAACTTTGACCTCGACAGCAATACTGCAGCAATATTAGGAACACAAACCAATACTGTGATATCATATCACAACTCTGAAGCGGATGCCAGTATAGGTGACAATGCCTTAACAAATCCCTATTTAAGTACTCAAAACAATGAAACTATATATGTCCGTATAGAAAATACGATTACCGAATGTTTTATCGTGGACACCTTTGTATTAATTACGCTCCCCGGGCCGCCAATCGCTGACCCTACAGATTTTGTAACTTGTGATAATGATGATGATGGTAATGATACCAATGGGTTTGTATCTTTTTTACTTAGTAATAAGGATAATGAAATTCTTAATGGATTAGACCCTTTGACCAATACGATAACCTATCATATATCTCAAGCCGATGCCGATGCAGGAACAGGAATTATTGATAAAAACACACCTTATACAAATACAGCTAACCCCCAGACAATTTTTGTTCGAGTACAAGATGTTTCTTCTTTGCTTTGTGTTAGCACAACTAGTTTTGACTTACAAGTAAACCCTTTACCAATCGCAAATGCTATAAATTTGGTACAATGTGATGATCCGACATCTCCAACAGGTACCTCTTTATTTAATCTTAATGAAGCTTTTGATCAGATTACCGGAGGAGTCAATGATCGATCCATACTTTTTTTTGAAGATCAAGCAGCAGCATAAGCAGGAGTTCCTGAAATTATGAATACTAATTCATACCAAAATACACAACCTAATCAACAACTATTCGTTCGTGTAAATAATAATATTACAGATTGTTTTAGGGTTACCTCGCTTGATCTACAAGTAAGTACTACTTCTGCTCGCAATGCCGATTTACTGGCCTGTGATGATGATGGCACAGAAGATGGTTTTAGAACCTTTGATCTTACCCAAGCAGATAATGATATATTACCTATTGGGAGTACTAACCTAAGTGTTGCTTATTATGAAACACTAGAAGATGCTTTAAGCGAACAAAATCTTATTACTACCTATACCAATACTACCTTTTATACCCAGGGGCAAGATATTGTTTATGCCAGAGTAGAGGACAATAGCAATCAATGTTTTGGAATTAATGAAGTATCACTATTTCTAAATCGGCGACCGGATATTGAAGAACAAGTTAACGCTTTTGTATGTTTAGGCGAAAATGTAAATATCAATTCTAGTGTACTTCAATCAGGAAATGATACTAATGATTTTGATTATCTATGGTCTACAGGAGAAACTACTGAGAATATTGACATAACTCAGGCAGGCACCTATACTGTTCTGGTTACAAGTCGTATCACGAATTGTTCTAAAGAGCGAACAGTAACGGTAACCGCTTCCGGTCCTGCAATACTTAGTGAACCTATCATCAATGATGGAGGCACTAACAATTCAGTGACCGTGGTTATTGCCCCACAAAGTATTGGTGATTATGAATATGCTATTGTATTTAGCGGTGGTAATATCAGAACATATCAGGATAGCCCAGTATTTACTAATGTCCCTGCTGGATTTCATACGATATATGTAAGAGATAAAAATGGCTGTCTTCCCGAAACTACTCAGGATATATCAGTAATAGGATTTCCTGACTTTTTTACTCCTAATGGAGATGGCACTAATGAAACATGGGGAGTTACTGGAGTATCAGCAGATGCCATAGCAAATTCCTTAGTGTACATTTTTGACCGTAATGGTAAACTGTTAAAACAAATACGTCCAGGTGGTAGCGGATGGGATGGTACCTATAATGGCAGACTTTTACCTTCCAGCCAATATTGGTATCGAGTGCAATTAGATGATGGGAGAATCATTAGCGGAAGCTTTACCTTAATTCGATAGTAAGATCTAAAAACAAATACTCAGATGTTAAGGAATGCTAAACGCTTGTAGTGCATTATGGTATTACCTATCTTTATTCTGAAAAAGAATAAAGACGGCGTATATTTATGAAATTCAAAATTGAATCAGAGTACCAACCTACGGGGGATCAACCAGAAGCTATTAAACAACTCGTACAAGGTATTGAATCTAATGAGAGATACCAGACTTTGCTTGGAGTCACCGGATCAGGAAAAACCTTTACCGCAGCCAATGTGATTGAAAAGGTTCAACGCCCGACCCTAGTTTTAGCCCATAATAAAACCCTGGCTGCACAATTATTTTCTGAGTTCAAGCAATTTTTTCCTAATAATGCTGTGGAGTACTTTGTCTCCTATTATGATTATTATCAGCCTGAAGCATATATTCCAACTTCTGGAACCTATATAGAAAAAGACTTATCCATAAATGATGAAATCGAAAAACTTCGATTAAGCGCTACTTCCTCCCTACTCTCCGGACGTAGAGATGTGTTAGTAGTGGCTTCAGTATCCTGCTTGTATGGTATTGGTAATCCTGTCGAGTTTCAAAAAAATATAATCTCTATAACTCAAGGACAATTTGTATCTAGAACAGCGTTATTACACAAATTGGTTCAAAGCTTATATTCTAGAACTGAAGCAGAATTCAAACACGGGAATTTTAGAATAAAAGGAGATACGGTAGATATTTTTCCGAGTTATGCGGATGATGCATTTCGTGTACATTTCTTTGGAGATGAAATCGAAGAAATTGAGGCATTTGATGTACAAACTAATGCAGTTATTGAGAAGTATGATCGCCTGAATATCTATCCTGCTAATATGTTTGTAACTTCTCCTGAAGTACTCAATGGAGCTATTGACCAAATAGCATTAGACTTAGGAAAGCAGGTTGAATATTTTAAAGAGATCGGAAAACCACTAGAAGCTAAACGACTGGAGGAGCGTACTAATTTTGATCTGGAAATGATCAAAGAATTGGGGTATTGTTCTGGTATTGAAAACTACTCCAGGTATCTGGATGGCAGAGCTCCCGGAACGCGCCCATTCTGCTTATTGGATTATTTTCCGGATGATTACCTGATGATTGTTGACGAAAGTCACGTTACCATTCCGCAGGTACATGCTATGTATGGTGGTGACCGATCCCGTAAAGAAAATTTGGTAGAATATGGTTTTAGGCTTCCTGCTGCAATGGATAACCGACCATTAAAATTCGAAGAGTTTGAAGTCATCCAGAATCAAGTATTATATATAAGTGCTACCCCTGCAGATTATGAATTGCAGAAAAGCGAAGGAACTTTTGTAGAACAAATCATTAGACCCACGGGTTTATTAGATCCTGTAATCGAAGTTCGTCCCAGTTTAAATCAAATCGATGACCTGGTTGAAGAAATGCAGCAACGTATTGAAGTAGACGAACGTATACTAGTGACTACACTTACTAAAAGAATGGCAGAGGAGCTTGCTAAATACCTAACTCGTATTGATGTTCGTTGTAGGTATATCCACAGTGATGTGGATACCCTGGAACGTGTAGAGATCATGCAGGATTTGCGTAAAGGTATCTTTGATGTACTGATAGGAGTAAACTTACTTCGTGAAGGATTGGATCTCCCCGAAGTGTCTTTAGTCGCCATTCTGGATGCAGATAAAGAAGGGTTTCTTAGGAACAAACGATCCTTGGTACAAACGGTAGGTAGAGCTGCGCGAAATGTGAACGGAAAAGCCATCATGTATGCTGATAAAATTACAGACAGCATGCAGAAAACTATAGACGCGACTAATTATCGCCGCGAAAAGCAGATTGCCTATAACACCAAACACGGCATCACTCCTAAAGCGATCAAAAAATCGCTGGACAATGCATTAGCCGGTAAGAAGGCAGAGCCATATACATTCGAGACTGCTCCTACCCTGAAAGCAGCTGAGGAAGAAACCGCTTATTATACCAAAGAACAACTAGAAACCAGGATCAGGAATGTACGCAAGGAGATGGAAAAAGCTGCCAAGGAACTAGATTTTATGACTGCTGCACGATTACGTGATGAAATCAAAATGCTGCAAGGCAAGGTACAAGATCAAAAAGTCTAACGATAAAAGATAATATAGAGTATTCAAAAAAGTCAACTACTATGGATAACATTTCAATTGAAAAGTTTATAGCCGGAATACCTAAAGCTGAGCTCCATTTGCATATCGAAGGAACTTTTGAGCCCGAATTAATGTTCGAAATTGCCAAACGTAATGATAAGAAAATACCTTACAAATCTGTTGAAGAACTAAAGAATGCATATCGCTTTAATAATCTTCAGGAATTTCTGGATATCTATTATGCAGGGGCCAACGTTTTGATTACCGTACAAGATTTTTATGACCTTACCTGGGCATATCTGACCAAAGTACATGAGCAAAACGTGGTGCATGTCGAAATCTTCTTTGACCCTCAGACTCATACCGATCGAGGGATTTCTTTTGATACTGTTATTAAAGGTATTTATAATGCGCTGGAAGATGGCAAAGAAAAGTTAGGCATCAGTTATCAATTAATTATGTCTTTTTTACGACATCTCGATGAGGCTTCTGCTTTTAAAACCTTAGAACAAGCATTACCCTATAGAGATTGGATCTCAGCAGTAGGTTTGGATTCTTCTGAATTAGGGAACCCTCCTTCTAAATTCGAACGTGTATTTGCCAAAGCCAGAGAAAAAGGCTTTATCACAGTAGCACATGCCGGAGAAGAAGGACCTGCCGAATATATCTGGGAGGCCTTAGATTTACTTAAGGTAACTCGGATTGATCACGGTAATCGCTGCCTGGATGATAATCAATTGGTAGAAGAATTGGCTAAACGACAAATACCGCTTACACTTTGTCCTTTATCCAATCTGGAATTAAAAGTAGTCCAAGATCTAAAAGACCATCCGATAACCAAAATGATGGATAAAAACCTATTAGTCACTGTCAATTCTGATGATCCTGCGTATTTTGGAGGCTATATGAACGAAAACTATCTGGGCATTGCAGAAGCACTTGACCTTTCTAAAAGAGACATTACCGAATTAGTAATAAACAGCTTTAAGGCTAGTTGGTTACCAGAAAGTGAAAAGAAAAAAATGATCACACAAATTGAAGTATATTTTGAAAATAACTCATAAAAGAAAATACTTCTAACAAAGAATATTTGATCATATATGTACTACTTATTAATAACATATCAGATGAAAAACGTTAGCTTACTTTTGATATTAATCTTGTTATTAAATACCAAAACTTTGTTTGCTTCTGATCTTACGATTAGTAATGTTAGAGCTATAGATCGAGGTGATGTATTAGCAACTCCGGTAAGTGTAATTTTTGACATCCGATGGAAGAATGCATGGAACAATAAAAAGAACCATGACGCTGTATGGGTGTTTATGAAATTTAATGGCTATTGGGATACTCATGTAAAACTCCTTCCTAACGGGCATCGAATACTAAAAAACAGGTCAGGAGAATCCTCTTCTCCTACTATCAAAGTATCCAATGACAGTTTAGGATTCTTTATTTACCCATCAAAAACATATCGAGGAGATGTAAACTATAAAGTCCAGGTACTTATGGATACTACCCATCAGAAAATTGATAGAAACAAATTAAGAGGACTCTCTGTTCATGGTCTCGAAATGGTATATATCCCACAAGGGTCTTTTACCATAGGTAGTCCTGATAAAGCAGCGATCAAAAGAGCTGCTTTATACAAAAGTGATGCTAATGGAGAGCCTAAAGGTTTGGTCACTATATCTTCAGAAAAAGCTTTAACAGTTGGCCCAGAAGATAATGCATTATATTATTGGAGTAAGGAAGCAAAATACAACGGAGATCAAAAAGGTCCCATTCCTGATGAGTTCCCCAAAGGCTATAATGCTTTCTATATTATGAAATATGAAGTAACGCAAGGGCAATACACAGATTTTCTAAATACACTACCGGATGGCTGGACCTACCAAAGGGCGCCCATCGGTGGTAGAGATTATTATAAAAAACGAGGCGGAATACGATGTATCGATGGCAAGTATATTGCTGACACCCCTACTCGACCTATGAATTATATCAGTTTTACAGATGGTCTGGCCTATAGTGATTGGGCCGCCCTAAGACCGATTACCGAATTAGAATATGAAAAAGCAGCCAGAGGACCTTCTAAGCCTATTGATGCAGAGTTTGTATGGGGAACCAATACCTATGATGACTTAGAACGATATGTCAATCCAGATGCGGAGCTTGCCTTCTCTAACACCTATGATGAAAGTAAGCTTACTGATGCTACTCGCCCGATATACGGCGCCTCATATTATTGGGTTATGGATCTAAGCGGAAGCTTATGGGAAAAAGTAATCACCATAGGTAATCCTATCGGAAGAGCATTTAAGGGAAGCCACGGCGATGGAAAACTGGATTTTGGAAATGCTACGAATGACGACTGGCCAAAAAGTGATCATGAAATCGGTGGCTTTGGGTATCGTGGTGGTGGGTATTATCAGATAGGTACCGGTTATTCTGATTTCAATCCACATTCTCCAATTGGGTATCGATATTATGGTGCATGGTCAGGCGGACCGAGATATATTGCATACGGTTATCGTGCCGGAAGATCTGCAGAAAAGAAGTAATACAATGTTTATGGCTATTATCTTCCCAACCAGCTAAAACACTTATCACCTGAGTTCGATTAACAGTAAACTTATAATGAGACATCTAAAAAAGAGCTGTCCGGTCGAGCGGAGTCGAGACCTTGTTTTACAACTAAAAATTACCCCTCAACTTAGCTTATGCTAAGCGAAGTCGAAGTGCTAGAGGTGGCAGATTAACAGTAATGGTTAGAAAGCATTTATATAATCAGCGTACTAACAGTCGAAGTCAGATTTATAAGCAACATAGTTTCAACCTGTCATAACTCATTTCATTTATTTAAATTTTATTTCATTTCACCCCAAAAGGTAAATTAAGATACCTCGAGGGGTAGGTCAGGGAACCCAGGGTAGGTATCATTAACCCCTAAAGGTTAATACAATTTACCTCCAAGGGTTAATTAATTAACCCTTGGAGGTAAATTGCAGCACCCATAAAAGTAGGTAGTTCCTATCTTTTAGCATGGTATAACCAACCTTATACCTCGGGTGACCTATGTGCAGCACTAGGTTTACCGAAGCTATAAGGCTCGTATTAGGTATTGCAATGACCGGGCACGCCAACCAAAATCAACACAAACAATTGTTTATCAAATATTTAAAATAAAAACCCGAACGCAAAGGCATTCGGATAGATAATATGGTAAGCTATAAGACAACTGTAGTTTATCCGGGTTTCACTATCCGGAACTTTGTTTCCTGATGTTCTTCTCTAGCTCTTTTAAATCCCTGGCCTTTAAATCTTATTTTAAGATAATCATATAAGGATTTGGCCCCTGCTACTCCGGCCTGACTAGCAGTTTTACACATTTTATAGATCGATAAAGCACTTTGATAAGCTTCAGAACCGGCAAGCATTCGGGTATCCCTAAGCTTACGTAATGTTACCTCAAAACTTAGGATCAGTTCATCCAATTCGTCATAAAGCACAATATCTTTTTCGAATTCATCGATATCAATATAAGCTGGCAGTACATTAGGGTTCTTTTTAGCACAGTCCAATGCATCTCTAACAAAGAGTTTATTCGTGTTTTTCATCTTTAACAACCCAATCCTTTCTTCTTTGGTAAGCCCGGTCAAAAACGGTAACATATCATTAATCTCCTGCAATTTAGCAATTGCTTCTTTTATAAGCTCAGGATTTTTTGGTACTGATAAACGGTTGTTTGTTATATTACTCATAAGGTTGTTTTTTTTGAAAGGTTATGATACTAATCCTACAATTTTGATGCCGACAGTTATTTCTAATCGAAAAAAACTTATGACATATAGGACTGCCAGGTAATCAGAAGGTACTTCTTTTTATGTTGATCACTTAGTTCCAGAAAGCCATATTCATAACAGAATAAATACACCTGTCCCTTTTTGTTTTTCCAGTAATGGGTAAAAAATCCAAGGTCAAAACCTGCTTGTATTAATTTTTCCTTACGAACCTTTGCCTGTCCGGCCTTATTATAACTTTTTAATATTTTTCTATTTTTCTTTAATTGCTTATCAATTTTTTTGAATAATGAGTCCTCGTTCTCGCTATTCTTTTGATAGTGATACGCCGATTTACAATACGGTGTACAAAATTTTTTATCTATCCTTCCTATAATCTCTTCCTGACAATGTAAACAAACAACACTCATATATTTTCCTTTATAATAAGTGTCTGTTAGATGAAAAATGTTACCCGTAGAATTATACGTTTATTATACGTATAATTCTACGGCTATTTTTGATCAATACATTTCTTCTATTGATATTTGGGGGTATGCAATCCTTAACAAAACATATCACCCTAAAGCATTTATTGATCAATAACCAAAGGATGATTGGATTACAGTTTCATCCAGATAAAGTAATCCAAGCATTGATTAAAGAACTCCCCGCTCCTAGATGGAGTAAGGAATTTGCTATGGTATACATCAATAATACCAAAGAAAATCTCGATCAAATCTTTGAAAAATTTAGAGGAGTAGCCTGGATTAATGGAAATTCTTTTTTTAAAGAGAAAATACTACGAGATAACGAACCTGTAGACATAAACTGGTATAGAAAAAGAGCTAAAACTACCACTTATAAATACGTTCCTGAAGAATATTTGTTAAAATTAGAATTAAAAAGATATGCCTTAAACACCTGCAAAATCTATATTTCGCTATTCGAAAAGTTTATAAATCACTATCCTGATAAGGATATTATGGAATTATCTGAGCAAGAGGTAAGAAGCTATCTACAACTGCTTATTCACCAAAACAAATCCAATAGTTATATCAACCAATCCATCAATAGTATAAAGTTTTATTATGAAGTTGTTCTGGGGATGCCGAATCGTTTTTATAGTATCGAGAGGCCCAGAAAACAGCAGAAACTCCCACAAGTACTTTCTAAAGAAGAAATTCTTGCTATGATTGCCAATACTAATAATATAAAACACCGTTGTATCGTAAGCCTGTTATATTCTGCCGGATTGCGTAGAAGTGAATTACTAGACCTTAAAATTGAAGATATAGATAGTAAACGAATGCTGATTCATATTAAAAATGCCAAGAATAATAAGGATCGCTTCTCGTTATTATCAGAAACTGTATTAAAAGATCTAAGGGTATATTATAAAGAATGGAAACCAAAAGAATATCTCTTTGAAGGGGTAAAAGGAAGTCAATATAGTGGCAGTAGTATTAAAGAAATAGTAGTAAAAGCAGCAGAAAAATCAAAGATAAACAGACGAATTACCCCACATATGTTAAGGCATAGTTTTGCCACACATTTGTTAGAAAACGGCACAGATTTAAGGTATATTCAAACACTTTTAGGGCATAGCAGCACCAAAACCACTGAAATATATACTCAGGTGGCTATAAGTAATTTCAAATCGATCAAAAATCCATTAGATTTGTGAAAAATACATGGAATATAATAGCAATTGCTATTATAACATTGTTATGGAGCATACTCTGGATCTGAAAAGCAAAACGCAATCAAAACGCAACAGTGGACGAACGCCAGTCCAGTGAACTTTGTCTCTTTGTGGTGGTTTATGCCGGATCGAGGAAAAAAGCGATGGAAAAATCTTGAATTTCGGAGTGTTACGGAGTGTTTCGTGCAAAAAAATCGCTTTTTTGGGCTGATCAACGGCGGACGAAAATCGGGTCATCGCAATTTTGGTTCGGTAAGGTCATAAGTCCAAAGGCAGCAAAGCGATCGCAGGAAGAATGAAAAAGTTTGCGGAGTAGTCCGCAAGTGATCATCACTTCGCTGCGATGTGTTTGCAAAGTACAGGCTTGTAAAAGTGGTACGCGCCATAACAAGATGTATGAAATCAGGGCAATTTTCGCTTATTCCAAGGGGATTTTTTATTTGCAATGGCGCTTATTTTTAATAGGTTTGCATAAGAAATCAAAAACAAGCGCAGTTGGATCGATGGGTCAAGGCTTTTTTGCACGCCCCGATTCATACATCAAGCGTTGTGCTTAATGCTGAAAAAACCGAATCGAATTGATATTTAGACCATTGAAATACGAAAAATACGCTCAAAAAGCAATCGACAAACTTCAAGAAAGCCAACCTAAATTCAGAGAAAAATTTGATACGGATAATTTTGAAAATTGGTTTTATAATCAGTCTAGCGAAACATTAAGATTGTATAGTGAAGACAAAGAAATTTATTTCAAATATATTCCTGTTGGAACATTCTCGCTGAATACAAATAGTTGGATGTGGTCTTGGGCAAATGAAGATTCTGTTGAACCGAGAAAATTCAGAACCTTAAAAATTAAAGAATTCGGAGAAAAGAAAAACTATGAAAACCTGACAAAAGCTCACTTTGACGGAGACAAATATACTGGTTGGGAATTGACTTCTATTGCATTTGACATAATTGGAGGAATTGGAACTTATCGAGTCATTTCAGAACATTTAGAAAAGTACTTTCTTCTAACTGAACAAATAACGAAAGAAGAAGTCGAAAAAATTGAGAGTGAATTAATTGAATGTAGCGTTCACGGAAAAATAAGAAAAGCATTTATTTGCCAACATTTGAATACTGTACAAAAAACTGGATTTGAAGAGGCTTTTGAGACTTATCGTGGAATGGAATTAGACGAAGAAGATGATTTCCAAGCTTGGTGTTCTGAATGCGAAAAAGAGCGACTTAAAACAGATGGTTGGAATGACGAATCAATGGAGTTCGCTGAAATAAAATTAGTGTGTGAAAGATGCTATTTTGAAATTAAGGAAATAAACGAATGAACAAAGCACTAAAGCACAACAACGTGTATAATTCATTGCTAGTCCTAGCCTACTTGGAAATTCCTTCGGAATTTCCTCTGGTTCGTTTTAGTTTACTAATTTAGTTGCTGAAACACGCAACGAAATCATACACAAACACGTTGTAGGCAATTTAAGAAACTCACCGAATGTTTGACAGAATCTGCATAAAAGACAAAAAAAATGATATCGGATTTATAATCGATACTATACTATTTTATGGAAAAGTTATTGTTATTGCCCATAGAGAAGAACTTAAATTAATGTTTACCACATTAGGTGAAAACTTAATAAAAGAATTCATTAATTCTGGGAGATTGGAGATTCGTTTTAAAGAAAATCATTTAGGTTCTATGATTTTTCCTGGTGGAAAATATAATATTGATACCTTTTCTTCTCAAAATGAAAAATTAGATTCTATTCTGTATCAAATAAATAGGGAACAAGTAAAAGACAGCAAAAAGAACTTAAAATTTTCATCAGAGTTTTCTGAACTAATCCAACCGTACAAATATGGAAAGGAAGTACGGGAAAATATAATCGCTGATTTTAATAATGCAGAACTTATTTCTAAGACATTACCAATTTATTTTAATTCGATAGTACCAAATTTTGAACTACCCGAAAAAATAGAAATTGAAATCATTAAAGATGGAAATTTTGGACCTTTTGATGCATATTCATTAGAAACAAACATTGACCTTGAAGCACTTAATAAAGTTCACAAAAAGAGTAATCCTGATGTCGAATACGAAATTGACTATAGTGGTTTCTTTTTATCAATGTCAGAATCCAAAGGAGACATACAAATAGCTTCTGATTTAAATAGTGAAATGGTCACATCCGAACTTTATTCAAAGTTTATAGAAGCTGAACTGAGAGATATAATAACAAAAAGAGCTAAATCTGAAACTGAATTAAACCTATTTAAAGAATATTCATTAGCAAACTGCACATCATTAGGAAGTGCATTTGTCAATGGAATTTTGACTGAAAAAGAACTTCTGAAAATATTTGATAAATCGGATAAATTTAGAGAATGGTTGAGTAAAATTCCAGAAGACGGAAATTTATTAGGAGAATATCACAAAGCAGTTATTTCTAAAGACCTTTCAGATAAGTTACCTACAAAAACTGCAAGATTTGTAATATTTGAGGGAATTGGAATTACTTTGGACTTACTTGGTGCTGGTGGAATTGGAACCGCAGTTGCGACAGGTTTAGCTTTAGGAGATGCGTTTTTATTAGATAGAATTATTAATAGAAAATGGAAACCAAATCAATTTATTGATAACACTTTAAAACCAAAAATTAAGGTATAAAAAACTATGGGAGTAATTCAAGCTACAAAATTTACAGGAGGTACAACGCAAATTGGATATGATACTGAACCAAATGAATGTCCATTTTGTCATAAAAAAATTACACCTCGAATCTATCAGGCTTATGTTAAAGATGATATTTTAGAAATCATTTTTCGTTGTCCTGATTCTGATTGTGGGAGAACATTCATTGGGATTTATAAAAATGAGTTAGTTAGTGGAAATACTTGGCAGTTTAAATTAAAATCAACCTCTGTTGGTACATTCGTCGAAGCAAATTTTTCCGAAAACATAAAAGAACTATCATCCAATTTTGTAGAAATCTTTAATCAAGCATCTAAAGCAGAATCTTTAAACCTTCACCATATTGCTGGTATTGGCTTTCGGAAAGCTCTTGAATTTTTAATCAAAGATTATTTGATAAAAAAGAACCCTGAAAATGAGGAAAATATAAAATCCAAATTTTTAGGTAAATGTATTAAAGATGATATTGACAATGTAAATGTCAAAGAAATGGCTCAAAGAGCTACTTGGTTAGGAAATGACGAAGCTCATTACGTTAGAAAATGGGAGACCAAGGATATTGAAGATTTGAAATTACTAATTAAAGTCACTCTTCATTGGATAGAAATGGAACTTCTGACTGAACAGTATAGAAACGAAATGTAATAAAAACTGCCTACAACAATGGCTATAAGTAATTGCTATAGTTGGTTAAGACAAGGAACTTTTCTTACTTTTATCCTATTCAATCCTAACTGAATAAAATCGAAAAACAAAACGCAACTACTCATAGCCGAGACCGTTAGGCACAATATGGGAATAGCTCATTTAAATAATATTCCAATACCCTTTATTAAAATAAAAATATGGATTTGATAAAAAAGCTACATAATATAATTGAAGAGGGAGATTTATGGGATGGAGAAATTCTATTAAAAAGAAATCAATTTTTAAAAGTTGCCAAATCAATTGACACCAATTTATATTACGTTATTTCAGGTAGCATCAAAATATCTGTTATAAGCGAAAATAACGAACATATTATTCGTTTTGGATACAAAAATAATTTCACAGCCTCGTTAGATAGTTTTATATCCGAAAAGCCTTCCGACTTTTGTATTCAAGCTATAAAAGAAACAAAATTAAAATTCATAACTAAAAAAACTCATACCAAATTAATCAACCACAATACTGATAATCAACTATTATGGACCAGTATTTTAGAGCAAATGGTTGTACAGCAATTAGAAAGAGAAAGAGACTTATTGATGTTTACACCAAAAGAAAGATTTGAAAAAGTATTCCAAAGAAGCCCTCATTTATTTCAAGAAATTCCTAAAAAGCATATTGCTTCTTATTTGAGAATGACGCCAGAGACATTATCTAGACTTGAAAAGTCTTGATTTGAATCAATGTTTCATAAACGCAATCTATATATTTTTGTTTGTATTCAATAACAGCATTAAAAAATGAATAAAAACAAAGAAATATTAATAATTGGAGCTGGTCCTTCTGGACTTTCATTAGCAATCTTTTTAAATGAACTAGGATATAATCCAAGGGTTATAGACAAAAAAGAGAAAATTAGTGCGTATTCAAAAGCACTAGGAGTAAATCCAAGAACGTTAGAGCTCCTCGAATCATCTGGAATTACAAGTAAATTTCTAGATAATGGATATAAAATGCACGCAATAAACATTTGGAAAGGTGATAAGCATATCATAAAAAATGATTTTAGAAAAGTTAATCACAAATATCCATTTATGCTTATTCAACCACAGAAAGATTCAGAAGAAATTCTTTTAGAAGAAGCATTAAAAAGAAACATTAATGTAGAATATAATACCGAGTTCAAATCAATAAAAAAAGATAATAACCAGCATAGCGCTATCATAAATTCAAATTCTACAGAGTATGAAATAGCATATGATTATTTAATAGGTGCAGATGGTGGTCAAAGTAATGTTAGAAAATTATCTGGAGTTCGCTATGATGGTCTTAGATATGATGAAGAATGGGAGCTATATGATGTAGAAATAGATATGGATATAGATGGAAACGAAGGACACGTTCGTTTTTTCCCTGAAGGAAGTGTTTTAATGATTAGGCTTTATGATAATGTGTGGAGAGTAGCCGGTAGAATGAATTCCATTTTAAATTATATGCCTAAAAATTCAAAAATTGGGAACATACTATGGGAATCTAAATTTAGAATTCATCATAAAATTGCTCAAAAGTTGACTTGGGATAATATTGGAATTATTGGTGATGCAGCTCACTTGCATTCTCCAGTAGGTGCTAGGGGAATGAATTTAGGGATTGAAGATGCTTATGTTCTTTCAGAATTAATACACAATAATCGATTTAAAGAATTTGATGCAGTTAGAAGACCCTATATAGAGAAAACAGTGAGTGGTATTAACAGTCTAACAATGGTATTGGCTGGTGATAATCAAAGATCGAGACTTTTACGAAAAAATATACAAGTCTTAAAAATAGTAGCTCCTTTTGTAATGCCTAAAGCAAAGAAATTTGTCCTGGGAATTAATTGATTAGAATCGCTTTAAAGAACTAACATTAACAGTTTTTATAGAAAGAAAATACTGTGCCTAACAACGCATAACACAAATTGCTTAATTTAGGTTTCCTCGGAAATAAATAATGGAGCGGAAAATCCAGTTAGATTTAATTAACTTAGTCGAACCTTGGCGCAAAGTGCGTTATGCGAGACCGTTGGCGGTAATTTGAGCAAATGAAAAAAGAACAATGTCCAATATGCTATTCAAATCTTGAGGTAAAGGAATTTGCCCCTTGTGATGATTGTGGAGGGTTAGAAGAGGAAATTAATCACTTCAAAGACGGAATACATAAATATACTGTTTATGAGATTTATGATGGACTCGAATTGCAATTATGCAATTTTTGTGATGTTGATTTCGGTTCATATAAATCAGAATATTTAGGCTTATTAGGTAATAGAAGAATCGGATATGAAAATTTTAAATTTATATCATCTGTAGAGAATCCATCTATTCAAAAAACAAAATACTGCCCTGAGTGTAATAAAAGTATAAAGTTTCTAACTTTTTTAAGAGACTTGAGGGCTAAAGAAAAAAGAGGTTGAGAAAAAGCGACAAATCCAAACATAATATTTCAATTGCTTCTATTAAACGAAGTACTATAAAACCATATAATGATTTTAAATGGACAAAATTCTATGAAACGAATTCTGACTTTCCATATTCTGGACTAAATCTTAACTTGACAGAAAATGAAATGATTATCTGTTCGACCGTTATTGATTCTGAAAACTATAGCATTTTGACTTCTCAAAAATTGATAACGAACGAGAATGGAATTGAAAGTAGTGGAAATTTGGTTAATGCGAAAGACAAAGGTTACGGAGATTTTAAAGGATATAAGGATGATTCTTTAACACTTGGACTTGTGGAACTTGAAAACGGAACTGAATTAAAATATTTCATCGAAACTGGAAAAGCATCGATGATTATGATAAACGGAGTACGGACGCTAATCAGAATGGAGAAATAAGAATAAAAAACTACCGCCAACACGATATATGTGATCATAGCAGATAAGTGATCCATCGAATGGTTCTTGTATTTTTGGTATGGCGCAATGCTTGCTGAAAGTAAAAGTTAGCAACCAATGCGCAGAAAAATCGAAAAGCTGGGTAACATTTTACCCTGCTACGACACATATATTAAACGAACATATAGCGAACGAATCAGAAATTGAAACTATGAAAGTAAAACTAAATATTCTAATTGTTCTGTTTCTTGTAAATACTCATATACGAGGACAATCAGAAACGAATTCAATTTTTGATAAAACGTTTACTTCAGAAGAAGTATCAAAAGATGTCGAAGTATTGCGAACTGGTTTAGAAAAATTACATCCGAGTTTATTTCAATATATATCCAAAGATGAGTTTAATAAATCCATTAATGAGATAAAAAGTGAAAGTAATGACGTAACAAGTTATGGCGAATTATACAGAAAAATAAGTTCTGTCATTTCTCAAATAAAGTGTCAGCATACATTAGCAGTTCCAGAATCAGGAAGTTTAAATGAGGTTACAAGTAAAGGTAAGTTTTTTCCTTTATGGTTAAGGTGGGAATTTGAACCAGTAAATGCTTATGTAGGTTCTGATTTGTCCTTTGACGCCAAACTGCCACCAGGAACTAAAATAATTAGTATTAATCACCAAAGTATTGAGGATATATATCAAACTCTTATTTCACACTTTTCTTCTGATGGAAACATTTTGACAAATAAGCATAGTAGATTAGAAGTAGGTATAGATTTTCAGTTTTGGTATCACTTACTAATTGATAGACCAGAAACTTTTATAGTTGAACTGGAAAGTACTGATGGGAAAATATTTAAAAAAAATCTAAAAGCAGTAACTTTCAAAGAGTGGAATAAAAATCATAAAAAATATAGAAAGTCAAAGAATTCTCAAATCAAAAAATATATGGCTTACCACATAAAAGTGGAAGAACAGAATCGTAAAAAACCAGTTCGGTATGAAATATTATCAGATAATATAGGAATGCTAAAGGTTGGTGATTTTGGTTCTCGAGATTTTGAAGAAATTATTTCAAATGCCTTCGAAGAATTTGACAAAGAAAAAATTGAAAACTTAATTATTGATGTAAGAGATAATGGAGGTGGTTCGGATATTCTTGGAAGATATTTGTTCAATCATTTTATAAATAGACCTACAGTTTATTTTGATTCACTATATACATCTTCAGGAATTTCAGATACTACTTTTATATTTAAGCACACAGATAAGAATCTAGATTGGTATAAGTATAATCAAAAACTCGTATATAAGTTGCCAAATGGAAGATTTGCGACCAAGTCAGAAGTTAATAAAGGTTTATTAATTCAACAACCTAATGGTATAAAATTCAAAGGAAATACATATATTTTAATGAATGGAAGAAGTGCGTCCACGACTGCAGAATTCACATCAGCAATGCACATTAATGGTTTGGCTACATTTATCGGAGAAGAATCTGGAGGAGATTACCACGGTGGAAATGGCGGAGACTTTGCTAATCTAAAACTGCCGAATTCCAAAATTGAGATAAATATACCTTTAGTAAATTATATAATGAATAGCACAGATTCAAAATACATAGGTAGGGGAACAATTCCTGATTATGAAATACGACCTACAATGCAAGACCATTTAGACTTGAAAGATGCGCAGTTGGAATTTGTTATGACATTAATAAAAAAAGGAAAAAAATAACCGAATAAAATACGTTTGCCAACATTGGCTATAAACAATTGCTATTACAGGCTTATCCTGAAAATTCTCGCGGATTTTCAGCTTGGTGTGTACTTGCAAAGTTAAGTGCTAACCCGCGCAACTACTCATAGCCGATACCGTTAGGTGTAATCTTAAATAAAATTCTCATTTCTAGTTAAGGTTCTTATATGAATTTATGAAGCAACAGAAAAACCCATTTAATTTTGAAGAAACTTCATCTTCTTCCGATTATGGAAAAACATATGATTTTCCAAGTGAACTACAAGCTGCTATAGGTTTAATATCAATGAATTTTCAATCTTTAGAAGATAGTATTACGGATACTATAATCGAAAAACTGAATGTTGACCGAGAAATTGGAGAAATAATTACTGCTGAGTTGTCTTTTAAAAATAAAGTAAACCTACTGGCTTCGCTATTACATAAAACAAAAGATAAGCATCATTTAGATGATGATCCAGATTTTGATCTAAATACATATCATAAAAAAATTATAGGAGCATTTTTTAAATGTGAAGAATTGAGGAATCAGACATTACCTCTAGTATCGTTCTAAACTCTCAAATGACTAAACTTATTGGGAAAAAAATAACAGCGAAAGCAAAAAAAGGGTTATCCAAAACGGAGGTTGACATTGATATAAATTACTTTTTAAAAATTGCTGGTTACATAGATGATGTAATGTTTACTTTAATCACAAGTGGAGTATAATAAAAAACACCTAATCTTTAACTTGTGTAAACCATGTATCTTAACGAACAACCAAAAAACCTAATCTACATAATACTAATTTCTATTATTTGCAGTTCTTGCGACTTAAAAACAACTGAACAGTATTATAATTTGGCTTATGAATTAGAAGAAAAAGGAAAATACACTGAGGCAATATCATATCTGGACAAAGCGATTGCGAAAAAACCAGATTTTAAACCCGCACTATTAAATCGTGGAGCGGATAAGTCAGTTCTTAAAAATTATAGCGGAGCAATTGAGGATTACAAACAAATTTTAAAGTACGACTCTGATAATACAATTGCATTAATGAATATTGGGAACAACTATAAGCGGCTTAAAGATTACAAAAGCTCCCTGGAATTTTATAACAAGGCACTTAAGACAAAAGGAGCAATTAAATCTGATAGTATTTACTTAGTGATCAATTTTCCAAATAAAAAAGAAGCCGAATCTGACTATTATGTTCGAAAACACGAGATTAAATTTGAGAGAGGGATTTCTTATGTGTATTTAAAAAGTTATGAACTTGCTATAAAAGATTTGAAACAAGCAATTAAATATGATTATGAATTACCCAATGCATTAAACTGGATAGGAGAAGCATATTACCATTTAAACGACACAATAAATGCCAGAAAGTTTTTAGTAGAAGCATCTAAATATGGAATTATAGAGGCTAAAGAATTACTAAATAAAATTGAGAGAAAAGAATAAATATGAAATAAATGATAAAAAACATTGGTGTATTAATAATTTTGTTTTTGACAATATCTTGTAGAGATAGCGATACCCCTATTAACCAAAAAATAAAAGTGAATTCCACCACTTTAGGTTGCGAAGACTATTTTTCTAAGGTTACTTATACTGGGGTTTTAGTAAATAACGTTTGGAATAAACACGCTGCTAAAGATTTTCCTTGGAGTCAATGTCTTGAAAAAAAAATAGTCAATAATAAAGTGCAATATGGTTGGTCCTGGCAATGGCCTTCAAATCAGGATGATGGATTTTGGCAATCTCATTCAACAAAAAAAGTAATTTACGCTTATCCTCAAATCAAAGTAGGAAGATCTCCTTGGGATCCTTTACCATACATTAATGATCGATTCCCCTTAGACGTAAACACTAAAGCAAGCCTAAAAATTTCGTATGATATAGAAACTGTAACAAATGGTCAACATAATTTAGCTACTACAATGTGGATGGTGAATTCACCATCAAAGATTATAGAACCCAACAAATCTAGTATTGTTGCTGAATTTATGATATGGACTTATGCAACTGAAAAGCATTTTAAACCTGCCGGGGAAAAATATGGCGAAGTGAAAATCGATGATATCGAATGGGAAATTTGGACTGATAAAAACTGGGGAGATTCATCTGGTATTCATTCGAATACATGGATTTCTTTATCTTTTCGTTCAAAGACTAACAAATTAAAAGCAGAATTCGATTTAATAAAATTGATCGCACATTCAATAAAAGAGGATCTACTTCCTGCAGATTTATTCATAGCAGATGTTGAACTAGGAAATGAAATAATGAGTGGATCCGGTTATACTTGGGTAAAGTCATTCCACGTCAGATAGCCTTGTATTTTTATACATTGACACTTATAATATGAAAGGGTAATAAAGCTGTAACTAATGCTGATTTTGGTGCTTAATCAGAAATTGAGTAATTTTAATTCTCATACTAACTAAAGCTGAGACATTACCTATAATAAAATACAAACCCTACTGACCAAAATCATAGTATGAGAATGAACTTTTGTTGAAATTAGCTAAACATTTCAACTCAAAAGGATTAGTATTATGATCGCAGAACATCCTAATATTTCTATATTACAAAATTTTAACTCTGAAAATATAGCCGAAGTCTCTGATATATTAGCAGAAGACGCTGTTTGGCATTATTTTAACCCTGAACTTCCGGAATTACAAGGGGACTATATAGGTCTTGAAGGTTTTATGGGCTTTTTTAAAAAAATGGCAACAAAAACAGAAGGTACTTTTAAGGTAAACCCAATATCAATTACTCCAGTTGGAGATGAATTGGTTGTTACACATGTCAAAAACTCTATGGTATTTGAAGATCAACAGATGGAAATTGATGCCATTGTAGTCTGGCGTATCGTTGATGGTAAGATTAAAGAAGGGTGGGACATTCCTGCCGTATACACAGCTTTAATACAGAATCATAAAAACTAATGCTATGAAAGCATGTTTCAATTGTGGTAAAAATGGTAACGACTTGTTATACAGTTATTCTATTTGTGATTCGTGTAAGGCCAAATTACGATTATTCAAAAATCACACTATAGAAAAACATAATGCTAAAAATCCTGAAAAGTTTTCCAATGAAATTCAAAGAAGATTAGATTTCTTGGATAAAGATTATATCAAAAAAAGAATTAAACTTCTTCATATTCAAGAGCAACTTAAAAACCTTGAATCTAAATAATTAAATATCATTATAATATGTAGATAGACAAGATTTTACAATAAAGTATTTAAATTTTAATAAATTTAAATGTTTGTTCTTGATTTCCTGATTTTAATAACCCCAGATAAAATCCTCGTGATAATTTTTCTATATTGATATTAGCGACCTCTATTCCGGAATCAATTTTAGAATTGTAGACTTCTTGACCGTCAATATTATAAATCGATAACGACTTGTTATTTTTAACCCCACTTAGGTCGGCAATCTGAAAAATATCAATCACAGGATTTGGACTAATAGTAAGATCCTTTTTCATACCAAAATCACCAACACTAAGTGTATTACCTATTACATATTTAATTCCTTCTTCGATATGTTTTATAAAGTTGGTATTGCTAGTATAATCACTTGAGTTATGACCTAATGCCGTATAAAATGATCTACCCCCTCCGTATTCTTTATACCAGGAGATTGGTCTGGCTTCATCATAATCATTATTACCTGTAGACTCTACTTCTAATAAATCAATATTACCGGCAAATAATTGTCCCCCATTATTCTTCCAATAATAATATTCTTCAGATTTATTCCAGGTATCTCCAACATTGCCTAGAAAATCTACAGAGGGATGCGAATTCACCACTGTCATATCTGCATTAAAATTATTGCTTGTGTGGTTTGGGCTAGTTTGTACAATTGCCCCAACCAGTTCATTATAAAATGTCCAGCTGCGATCTCGATAGGTATCTGTTGCCGCATGGATTCCTAAAAACCCACCTCCCGCAGCTATAAAATCTTCAAAAGCCTGCTGCTGTGATGTATTTAATAAGTTATTACCACTAGTATTACACCATATAACAGCACTATATTGTGCTAGATTACTAGCATTAAAATCATTAGCATTATCAGTTTGGTCGGTTGTCCAAAGCCCGTTTGCATTTCCTAGATCGATAATCATAGTTACTCCAGCTCCAATTGAAGGGTGCTGAAAACCATTGGTTTTAGTGAATACAAGAACCTTATCCTGAGCAAAAAGTGAGAATACCAAAAAATGACATAAGGTTGTTAAGAGAATTTGTGTTTTCATGACGTTAAGAGTTTGTTACTCTATAACGTAAATCATTGCTTTAAAATTATAAATTCTCCTTGTAAAGGATCTAAATGTTCTACCAAAAAAGGAATAAGTTCTTTTCCATACTCCAGATACATCTCAGAGAAATTAGTACTCCTTTCTTGTAAACTCTGATTCGGGAATAACTCATTCTGAATAGTAGTCAAACGTTTTACTTGATCACTCAGTTTTATTCTCTGGGCTTTCAGTAATCGTTTTTCCAACATATTCAGCCCTTTAAGCTGCTTTATTTCTTGTGCTTTTACAGCATTTAGAAAGGTTATATCGGTTTGCTCTGCTAGTTCATACATTCCCTGAAACTGCTCCTGGAGGTGTTTACGTTGCGGATCAAAATTGATATCAATATTGGATATCTGCCTTACTTTGCGATTGATCAACTCGTGTTGCTTAAGAAACAGTTCTGTATCAGTAACACCTAACTTCTTAATCTTTTCGGCTTGTTTTTTAGTTTGAATAAGTGCGGAATTACGAAGTAACAACATGGGAAACGGAACTTCTACAGTTTCAAAATAATCTTTGAGCTCTAGCCAATATGCCAGCTCCCCTCCTCCTCCAATATAACAGAGATTGGGTAAAATCACCTCTTGATATAGTGGTCTCATCATGACATTAGGACTAAACCTATCAGGGAATTCAGAGAGTTCTTTTAGTATTTCACTCTTACTCCAGGAGATATTAGTTTCGTTTACAAAATATCTTCCTTCCTTTTCGATGATTCGTTCACGTAGTCCTTCAGCCAAATAAAAAAGGTTAATCTCCCTAGGATTTACCTGTATCTTATATCCTTCATTTTGTAGTTTTTCAGCTTTAGGGGATACTTTATGATAAGAAACTTGATCGCTTAGCTCTTTTTGTACATATGGTATAAAAAGCCTTTTTAGATCCTTATCATCTCCATCTACAATGACTAAACCATATTCACCAAACAATTCATTAGCAAGATATCTGGTTGCATCAGCCAATGTATTACGGTTAAGATAAGCTTGTTGAAAAAGTGACTTTAGCTGTTCTGCATTTTGTCCAGAACCTATAGCAGAAGAAAAAACCTCAAAAACTTTATCTAATCCTTTAGTATCAAAAACACCTACTACTCCACCATCGTTTCGATTCCATTGTATTTTTTTACCAAACAGATTAAAATAATTGATTTCGTCAAAATCATGATCTTCTGTAGCCATCCAATATATAGGCACAAAATTATATTCAGGATATTTTTCTTTTAAAAATTTCGTAAGATTTATTGTAGAGATAATTTTATACAAAAAGTACAGTGGTCCGGTAAAAAGATTTAATTGATGTCCTGTGGTTACTGTAAATGTGGTATTCTTTTTTAGTAATTCTATATGTTCTATGGTAAGATCAGAAACCGAGAAACCTTGATATTGATTATGCAATGATTTAACAAGCACCTCTCGCTTAGCATCCGAAAAAGATTGTTGTTTCTCCTCTATCTGAGCTTTAAAATTCTCTAACTTCGGAAAACGATTATAGAATGGTTGCAGTTCTACTTTTTCTTCTAAATAATCGCAAATTAATGATGAAAAATAATTAGTTTCCTTAAACGGAATACAGTCACTTGGCATATATAATCATTTTGAAGGCTAAATATACATCAGATTGCCATTTGATCTACCTTTTTATATTTTTTTTAATAGTCGGCTTTGATTTATCCTACCGGGTTTTAACTTCATACCGAAATTTATAAATATGGGTTATTTCATATCCTAAATTTTAGTTAATCTCAATTATAACCTAAATTTAACTCGGTATTTTACCTTTTTAAAAATTCAATTTATTAATGAAAAAACTATTCTTTACGCTCTTCGTCGCAACTTCGTTGCTAACGTATTCACAAAACAAATTACAATCTCCGGCAGAATTCTTAGGTTATGAAATTGGTGATCGATTTACACGTCACGGTGATGTTGTGAATTATTTTACTCATGTTGCTAATACTTCTGATATGGTAACATATCATAATTATGGTAAAACTAATGAACATAGACCTCTGACCTATGCTATTGTTTCTACAAAAGAAAACTTAGCAAATATTGAAAATATAAGATTAGATAACCTGAAAAATATTGGTATCGCAGAGGGAACTGCCAATCCACAGGTTGCTATTGTCTGGTTAAGTTATAATGTACACGGAAATGAAGCTTCTAGTACAGAATCTGCTATGCAGACTGTATATGAATTGATTACCAAAAAAGCGGATTGGTTACAAAACACTGTGGTGATTATGGATCCTTGTATCAATCCTGATGGTCGTGATCGATATGCTAATTGGTATAATCAGACTAAGGCAACACCTTACAACATAGATCAAAATGCTACTGAACATAATGAGCCCTGGCCTGGTGGAAGACCAAACCATTATCTTTTTGACCTAAACCGTGATTGGGCATGGGCAACACAAGTAGAATCCGCTCAACGGCTTAAAGCGTATAACAAATGGATGCCACATATTCATGTAGACTTTCATGAACAAGGCATTAACGAGCCTTATTATTTTGCTCCCGCAGCAGAGCCGTTTCACGAAATTATAACACCATGGCAACGTGATTTCCAAACTCAAATTGGTAAAAACCATGCTAGATATTTTGATGCTGAAGGTTGGCTGTTTTTTACCAGAGAACGTTTTGATTTATTGTATCCTAGTTATGGTGACACCTACCCTACTTTTATGGGAGCTATTGGGATGACTTATGAACAAGCAGGTCACGGAAGGGCTGGATTAGGAATCCAAACTGATGAAGGATATGTGTTAACGCTAAAAGACCGTGCACTTCATCACACAACTACAGGTTTATCTACAGTAGAAATTTCTTCTAAAAATGCAGCAAAGTTGAATTCTGAATTCAAAAAATTCTTTAATAATTCTGGATTAAAATACAAAAGCTATGTATTGAATGGCGAAGCTGATAAAATTGAAGCATTAACCCGATTGCTGGATAAACACGAAATCAAATATGGATTCACAAATTCTACTAAAGTTTCGGGATTTGATTTCAGAAAAAATAAACAAGGGTCTATAAATGCTAACGGAGCTTTGGTAGTAAATACTAATCAACCCAAAGGCAAAATGGTTAAAGTACTTTTTGAGCCCAATGCTAAGTTAAGTAATCCTCTTACTTATGATATTACAGCCTGGAGTATTCCTCACGCTTATGGATTAGAAGCTATTGCCTCAACCTCATTGATTCCAACCAACGGTAGTAAAAAACAAAACATAATCAACAATGCTGCAAATGCTTCTGGAGCCGGTTACATCACTAAATGGAATAGTTTGGATGATGCAGCTTTTATGGCAGATTTACTTCAGCATAATATTAGGGTTCGTTTTAGTGAGAAAGATTTTTCGAATAATGGAAACAGTTTCAAAAAAGGAAGTTTAGTGATTACCAAAAGTGATAACCGCAAGACTAAGGAATATGATAAAACTGTAATTGATATTGCTAATAAACACAATCGAAAGCTATATACAACTACTACAAGCTTTTCTTCTAATGGTATCGACTTCGGTTCTCCAGAAGTAAAGTTGATCAATAATCAACGTATTGCAGTTTTAAAAGGTAATTATATTTCATCATTAAGTTATGGCGAGATTTGGCATTTCTTTGAGCAACAATTAAAATTTCCAATTACTTCTATAGATACTGATTATTTTAAAAGAGTAGATCTCAGAAAATATGATGTATTAATTATGCCTAACGGATATTATAATGGGTATCTGGATAAAAGTGCTTTAGAAAAAATTCAAAAATGGGTTAGCAGTGGTGGAAAAGTAATTGCAATTGCTAATGCGGTAAATGCTTTTTCGGGTAAAGATGGTTTTGATTTAAAAAGCAATAAACCCGAAGAAAAGAAAAAAGATTCTATCGGTAATCTAACTCCTTATGATCAGCGTGAACGTAAAAGTGTAAAAGATTTCATCACCGGAAGTATTTATAAAACTAAAGTAGACTCCTCGCATCCCATGGCATTTGGTTATAGTGACACCTATTTTAGTCTGAAACTAGGAAGTTCATCTTATAAATTCTTGCAAGATGGCTATAACATAGCTTATATCGAAACCCCGGAGAGCGTTTCTGGTTTTTCTGGCAAAGATGCTTTTGATGGATTGAACAACTCATTAGTCTTTGGAGAAGCAAGAATAGGTGATGGTAGTGTTATATATATGGTAGACAATCCACTATTCAGATCCTTCTGGGAAAATGGTAAACTGTTTTTTGTCAATGCTATTTTCTTTGCTAATAACCATAAGTTTAGGATTTAGTCAGTGAGTTATGAGAACGCTTCGCTGTGAGAGGTGAGTTATCGAAAAAATACTCATACACTCAAATACTAACAAACTCAAATACTCAAACATAATGAAAACAAAACACATTTCAGAAATTCTAAAAATTTTGGCATTAATTATTGTCATTGTTTTTGCCAGTTGTAATAAAAAGAAAGACACAGTGAAAACAACATCAGAACCCGAAATAACGGATAACATTTTATTAGCAGAATGGACCGGCCCTTATGGAGGCACTCCAGCTTTTGATAAAATGAAGGTAGAAGACATCAAACCCGCTTTAGAAAAAGGAATGGAACTCAATCTGAAAGAAATTGACAAAATTGCTAATAATCCCGAATTTCCCACTTTTGAAAATACCATTGTGGAAATGGAAAGATCAGGACAAGATTTAAATAGAGTTTTTACGTATTACGGAATTTTAAGCAGTAATATGTCTTCTCCAGAGTTTAGAGAAATTCAAAAAGAAATGGCTCCCAAACTATCAGAATTTCAATCCAAAATCTCTCAGAATGAGAAGTTATTTCAACGTATTAAAACAGTATATGACAACTCGTTAAAAACACCTCTAGAAGGTGATCAACAACGTGTAGTTCAATTAACTTATGAAAGTTTTGCAATGAATGGCGCTGAATTAGATGAAGAACAAAAGAAACGTTATGCAGCAATCAATAAAGAATTATCAGAATTATACACAAACTTCTCTAATAATATATTAGCAGATGAGGAAGGCTATGTAACTTATCTTACAAAAGATCAATTAGGTGGTTTGTCTGAGCCTTTGATTAAGTCTTATGCAAAAGCTGCCACAGATCGTGGACAAGAAGGTAAGTATGCAGTAACCAATACCAGGTCTTCTATGGATCCGTTTCTTAAATATTCTACAGAACGAGATATCCGGGAAAAAGTATGGAGAAACTACTACTCTCGTGGAGACAATGGAGATGATAAAGACAATAACGAGAACATTGCCAAAATTTTAAAACTAAGAAAGGAACGAGTAGGTTTACTAGGTTATGATAACTATGCGGATTGGCGACTACAAAACCGTATGGCTAAAAATCCAGAGAATGCCATGAAACTGATGAATGCTGTTTGGCCTGCTGCTATTGCCCGTGTAAAAGAAGAAGTTGCGGATATGCAAGCTATTGCAGATGCAAATGGAAATCGATTTTCAATCGAACCATGGGATTATAGATATTATGCAGAAAAGGTTCGTAAAAAGAAATATGATTTAGATTCTGATGAAGTTAAGCAATACTTACAGCTGGATAACTTAAGAGAAGCTATGTTTTTTGTTGCTGGAGAATTGTTTGGTTATAAGTTCACTCCGGTTGAAGATGGTAAAGTACCTGTTTTTCATTCTGATGTAAAAGTCTGGGAAGTAAACGATAAAAATTCTGGAGAACATATTGGATTGTGGTACCTGGATCCTTTTGCCAGAACAGGAAAACGCTCCGGAGCCTGGGCTAATACATATCGAAGTCATACTACTTTTGATGGTAAGAAAACCGTTTTGGGATCTAATAATTCTAACTTTGTTAAACCAGCTCCGGGAGAACCTGTTTTAGTTTCCTGGGATGATGCAGAAACGTTCTTCCACGAATTTGGTCACGCTTTGCATTTCTTTTCTTCAGAAGTGAGGTATCCTACATTAAATGGAGGGGTAAGAGATTATACAGAATTTCAGTCTCAATTATTAGAACGCTGGTTAGCTACAGATAAAGTAATCGACAAGTATTTAGTACATTATAAAACTGGAGAACCTATGCCAAAAACATTAGTTGATAAGGTTAAAAAAGCAGCTACCTTTAACCAAGGTTTTGCCACTACAGAATATTTAGCTTCTGCTTTAATGGATATGAAATTTCATTTGGCAGATCCTATTAATATTGATGTAGATCAGTTCGAAAAAGAAACTCTATCAGAGCTAAATATGCCAAAAGAACTAGTGATGCGTCATCGTACACCACATTTCGGTCACGTATTTTCTGGTGAAGGATATGCTACGGCATATTATGGATATATGTGGGCAGATGTATTGACTTCTGATGCTGCAGAGGCTTTTGCAGAGGCTCCGGGAGGGTTTTATGATAAAGAAGTAGCAGCTAAACTGGTAAAATACCTTTTTGCACCTCGTAATGCGATGGATCCCGCGGAAGCATATCGTAAATTCAGAGGTCGAGACGCTAAGATTGAAGCGTTGATGAAGGATAGAGGATTTCCGGTTAAGTAAGTAATATAAACTTTTTTTTAGAGTACATATATTCTTTAGTTTCCTACAGATATATGTACTCTTTTTTTATAGTTTTGCGGCTTCAATCAAAAATCAATCAAACATGAAAAAAGGTATTTTATTTATTCTATTTATTTCAATATTTTCTAACTCTTTTGCCCAAGAAGAATCAAAAACAATTCCTGGTGAGTTCAGAGCGGGAATATTTTACTCTTTAAACAAAAACTTAGGTCCTGATTATATTTACAAATCCCAATTTTTTGGATTCTTAACAGATTACGACAAAATAAATTATAGTATAGGTACGAGTATTGAATATGAATTTAATAATAACTTTTCTATTAATTCTGGGATTAGCTATTCTAATTACGATTTTACCGCTATATACTATGACGGCTTAGCTCCTTTTTCACCAGGGCAAAGTTTCTTACAAGGTCCATACAAAATTAATCTCAGATATATAGAAATACCTTTGAGCGTTAGATACTACTTGTCATTCTTAAAAATTAAAGTTTTAGCTGATATTGGAATTATCAACCAATTCATAATTAATGGTAATAGAGAATTTGCGCCTGGTGAACAATTTACAGATAAAAGATATATTTCTAGCGGAAAATTAGGAATTGGAGTTGAATATAATATCAATCAAAAGTATGCAATCCAACTCATATCACAATATAACCAAGGACTTACTACTTTATTCAAAGATACCTCAGATTTTAAAACTGAGACTTTGAGTTTTTCATTAGGAGTAGTAAAAAGACTTTAAAATATTTAACATTCATTTCAGATACCTTATACCTTTTTACAATAAAAGCAGTTAATTTGTATCTTTTACTTTTATAAGATATTCTATCTATTAATCAAATTGAAATTAAATGATCAATGTAACCAAAACATTTTTACCTCCAATTGACGAATATCAAAAGATTCTGCAAAGAGCCTGGGATAAAAAATGGGTTACAAATAGAGGGGAATTACTATTAGAATTAGAAGAAAAATTAGCAACTTATCTAAATACCTCTAATTTCTTTATTACTACCAATGGCACACTGCCGTTACAAATTGCTTTAAAGGTTTTAGGCATTAAGGGAGAAGTTATTACTACTCCTTTTAGCTATGTAGCCACTACATCCTCTATTGTTTGGGAAGGGTGTACTCCCGTTTTTGTAGATATCGAAGAAGATACCCTCACAATAGACCCTTCTAAAATAGAAGCTGCTATAACTGATAAAACAGAAGCCATTTTAGCAACACATGTTTTTGGGAACCCTTGTGATGTTGAGACCATCGATAAAATTGCAAAAAAATATCATCTAAAGGTGATCTATGATGCCGCACATTGTTTTGCCGTTACGTATAAAGATAAATCTATCTTCGAATATGGAGATGTTAGCACTACAAGTTTTCACTCTACCAAGTTATTTCACACTGGAGAAGGAGGTGCAATTTTCGCAAATGACAAAACACTTTTTGACACTTTATATTATCATCATAATTTCGGGCATAATGGACCATTAGAATATCACGGCTTGGGAATTAATGCGAAAGCTTCCGAAATGCAAGCCGCTATGGGACTTTCTGTATTACCGTATATGGACACCATTATTAACAAAAGAAAAGCTCTCAGTGAATGCTATAAGGAACAGCTTCAAAACACAGATTTCTTAACATTTATGAAAATAAGAGATGGCGCGAGTATGAACTATTCATATCTGCCAGTTCTATTTAAAACCGAAGAACTTTTGTTAGCCACATTAGAATCTTTAGAAAAAAAAGAGGTTTTTCCTAGAAGATATTTTTATCCATCATTGAACAAATTACCTTACCTAGAACATAAAAAACCTATGCCTATCTCCGAAAAAATATCAGGTAGAATTCTTTGTTTACCTTTGTATTCTGAATTATCCATGGAGGAGGTCACCATGATTTGTGATACTATAAAACAAGTTGAATAATGATAGTTATAGGTGCTAAAGGTCATGCTAAAGAGGTTTTAGAAATTATAGAATCTAAAGAAGATACTTCAAAAGTTAGTTTTTTTGATAATGTTTCAAAACCATCAGAAGATTACCTATTTGACAAATACCCAATAATACATTCAATAGATTCTCTAAATTTTGAAAAGGATCCTTATTTTTTATCAGCCATTGGTAATCCCATCGCTAGAAAAAGAGTTGTTAAACTATTTGAAGAAAAAGGAGGTATCTACAAATCTATTATCGCATCAAATGCCATTATTGGAAATTATGAAGTTATAATTAGTGATGGTTGTAATATCATGCAAGGTGTATTTATTAGTAATAGTGTTCAAATAGGAAAAGGAACTTTAATTAACACCAAAGCAATGATACACCACGATGTTACTATTGGTAGTTTTTGTGATATCTCTCCCGGAGCTATATTACTGGGCCACGTTCTTGTAGGTAATCAAACAAGTATTGGTGCAGGAGCTATTATATTGCCTAAAATTAAGATCGGAGATAATGTAATTATTGGTGCAGGTTCGGTTGTTACAAAAGATGTTCCATCGGGAACTATGATTGTAGGCAATCCCGGAAAAATTTTAAAACAGAACTAACTACATGAAAGTTTCGATTGCTATTATAACATATAATCATGAACAATTTATAAAGAATACTATTGAAGGCATCTTGATGCAAGAGACAGATCATTCTTATGAAATAGTAATTGGAGAGGATAACTCTACGGATAGCACCAAAGAGATTCTTCTCGAATATAAAAAGACCTACCCTGATAAATTCAATCTCAAGATTAGAGATAAAAACATAGGCATGATGCCTAATTTTATTGATACTTTAAAAAGTTGCACCGGAGAATACATTGCTCTTTGCGAAGGAGATGATTATTGGACTGATCCATTAAAAATACAAAAGCAAGTTGACTTCTTAGACACTAACCCGGAGTATCATATTTGTTATCATGAAGCACAGGTTTTAGAAAATAATAAACTTAGAGAAGATACTATTACACGAAAGGTTCCAAACACAAGCACTATCAATGATATTGCTCAAGGCAACTTCATGCATACTCCAACAGTAATGTTACGGAATAACTTTGAGATTCCGGATTGGTTCTTTAAAACTCCTCTTGGAGATTGGTCTCTATACATGATCTCTATAAAAAACAAAAAAGCTAAGAAATTAGCAGATAGCATGGCGGTTTACAGAATACACGATAGTAGTGTATGGTCTTCTAAAAGTGATATAAAAAGATTACAGGGAACAATAAATGCTATTGATTTACTTACATCCTCTAAACTGTTTGATTCAGATATAGTAACAATTCTGGATAATAACAAAATGATTTATAAAAAAGATCTTGAATATATATTACGAAAAGAAAATAAACTTAAAACCAAATGGAAAAGAATAAAAACATATTTTAGGGATCGTTAAAAATTAGAGTCACTTAACGAGGTATATAATTGTCTATTAAAAAATCTACATCTCTTTCTAAAATTTCGTGATACAGAATATCCGGTTTTTCTTTTTCAATAATTTCTTTATCAAACTTATAATTCCAGATAAAAACGGAGCTACCAAAATTTTCCTTTAGATATTTACTATAGTAGCCAAAAAATGAATCATTAAAAACTAATACTTTTAAGTCATTAATATCATTCTTATATCTGGTTTCATAGAACAATGGATTTTTATGATAATCTCTGGGAACCTGTAATTGTTTTTCTAACTGGATAGCTTGTTCTGGTTCTTTAAAATCTAAACGAATATATTCTTCATTTTTTTTAAGCTGTAACATCTGATTAAGATCGCCAATAGGATCAATTGTTACCCTCATATCCATGTCATCTAATGTAAATGTATTGAACTTAGAATCTTTAAAATCTTTTTTAATCAATTCCATTGTAGACTCATGTGCAAAAAAACCACCATAATCATTCCAATGAGTATCGGTCCTATGATATAATCGGATCTTACTATTTTTAGGAAATTTTGCTCCTAGATCAATATAATTTATTCCTAATACATTACAAATAGAATCTACTTGTTCTCTTTTTGTATTGTTAGAAGCTTTAGCAATAGGAATCATATCTCCATAAACACTATGTTTATTAGGGGCTATAGCTACATAAAACTTAATACCTCTATCATTTAACCACTTTTGACGGTTTTCTAAGCTCTTTTTTAATTTTACCAGTTCAGATTTAGTAAATACCACTAAACCTTTAGACTCTGACAAAGCATTACTAAAATCATTCCCTAAAAACTTCCATCCATTTTTCATGTCTATAGCTCTTCCTGGAATAGGATTTGTATCAAAAACATCGGATTTGATTACCGCAAAAGCATCAAATAAGTCTGATTTTAACGGAAAATTTCTAGCGAAATTTAGGCTTATCTTTTTATCATTCTTATTTATTGGTTCTATTTTAATTCTCAATATAAAACACGCTAAAGGAACTATTATAATAGCCATAAATAGCACTATAAAAATCTTAGATATTTTTTCTTGATTCATAATTTAAAACCTAATATAGAGTGAAAAAAGACCACCCATATAAATGACTTAATTTTTCGAAGACAAAAATAAACTTATTTACACAAATTATATAGTGATATAGAGAAAAAATCAAACTATATAACACTCTGAAATCCTTCCAAAACCAATTGAATTTCAATTAGTTATTTTCAACCAATTTTATCAAACCCATTCCATGACAAATAAAATAGTAAGTTTGTTATAGACTAATAAAAAATAAATGTATCTATGATGTATCTCCAGCCAGAGAAAATCATTAAAACAATAGACTTATTAGAAAAACGTATCTCAGATCGATTTCCTAATTCAAGTTTAAAAGAAGTTTGTCTTCAGTTTTTGACAGCTGCACAGGAAAGTAAACAAAATATTCATTGGATTTCTTCCCCAAACATTCCGCTAAGAATATTCTCATATGTTATTATTGCTACAGGTTTAGGAGGTTTACTATATAGTATAACTTATATTGACCTAAAGCTTGAAAACACCACACTTGCTAACGTGGTTGCAGTCTCTGAAGCTATTTTTAATGATATAATACTATTAGGAGCTGCTATTTTCTTTTTGGTTTCATTAGAATCCAGATTAAAAACCAAACGAGCGTTAAAATCACTTAATGAATTACGTGTAATAGCTCATGTCATTGATATGCACCAGTTAACCAAAGACCCTTATGTAAATGACTCCCCACAATCCGCAACTGAAAACTCTCCTAAACGAACGCTTACCAAGTTTGAACTTCAGCGATATTTGGACTATTGCTCTGAAGCAACAGCATTGATTGGCAAGGTAGCTGCTTTATATTCACAAAGTTTACCCGATGAAGCTGTAGTAAGAGCAGTTAATGAAATTGAAGTGTTAACAACTGGCTTAAGTCGAAAAATATGGCAAAAACTCACTATCTTAAATGAGTCAAATAATGCATTAAAAGACAAATGAAAAACCAACTTGTCAAGATATTAAACAACTGGGATGGTAAACATATCGAATATCTTATCAATTGCTATGATCAATATGCTGATGATAATACGTTTTTTGATATCCTGATTGAGATTACATACGGGCAAACTGAGTTACAAACTGCAACAACCTGGATCATCAAACATCATTATGATGGTAAAAAAAGTTTATCCGAAAGTCTAGCAGATCAATTACTAAGTTCAATTAATCAACTAAAGAATTGGGGAGCAAAATTGCATATTCTACAATTGTTACCAAAAATTCATATTACAAAAAATACTGTTAATCCTGTAGATCAGTTTGTAAGAAAATGTCTTAATGACGATAATAAATTTGTACGGGCCTGGTCATATCAAGGCTTATATGAAGTCTCTAAACATATCCCAGAATATGAATCTGAACTCCGATCTTTATGCAAAAGAGCTATGCAAACAGAAAGTGCCTCTATCAGATCTAGAGTTAGAAAAGTTTTAAGCATTTTAGACGATTCAAAAAATGACATTTCACATAAAATACAGCAGTAATGGATATCGAGGAATACTTAAATGATATAAAAAATGACCAAAGAAAACAGGATTGTCAAACACTTTTAGATTTGATGAAAAAAGTTTCTAAAGAAGAGCCTAGGATATGGAGAAATAGCATTGTAGGTTTTGGTAGTTATCATTATAGGTATGAAAGTGGCACCGAGGGTGATTGGCTATTAACCGGTTTTTCTTCTCGATCACAAAACATATCGATATATATAATGGCTGGTTTTGATAGATATGAAGAATTTTTATCCAAGCTAGGCAAGCATAAAATCGGAAAATCCTGTTTGTATGTTAAGCAACTTTCTGATATCGATATGAATGTGTTAGAAAGTATGATAAATGACTCATATCACTATGCTGCAGACAAATATCAATAAGTGATTTAACTTATAAACCAATTTATTTATTTTTACATATAAATGATTCGAGATGAAACGAATACACGCTTTCGAATTTGAAGATCTTCAATGGTTTCCCAAGAATATCCGAAACTATATGACTGATTTTTTACAATTCGGTGCTAACACATTCGACATTTATAAAAGTATCGTTCCCATTCTTAATAAAGGAATTCAAAATTCGGGAACCAATAGAATCATTGATTTGGCTTCTGGAGGTGGCGGAGGATGGTTAAAACTTGTCCAACATCTAGTTCAGGACAATCCAGATTTAAAAATTACATTATCAGACTATTACCCAAATACTGCAGCTTTTAAAAGAACAAAAGCTAAGTTACCCAGATCTTTTGATTACATAAATGATCCCGTGGATGCAATGAATGTTCCAATCGACCTAAAAGGTTTTAGAACACAATTCTTATCCTTACATCATTTTAGACCTAGTGAAGCAAAAGCCATCCTTCAGAATGCAGTAGATACTAATCAACCTATAGGAATTTTTGAAGCACAGCAACGAGATATTAAAAGTTTAGTTCCTATGCTGCTATCCCCTATTTCGGTTATATTAATGACTCCTTTTATTAAACCATTTAGACTTGATAGATTATTATTTACCTATATCATACCAATCCTTCCTTTATTCATTTTATGGGATGGAGTGATTTCTGTATTCAGAACGTATACAACAAAAGAACTTCAAAAGATGACTTCAGAATTAGATAATAGCAACCATTTTGATTGGGAAATCGGCACTACAAAAGGAAAACCTAGTCAGATTTTATATGTGTTGGGTATTCCTGAAAATTAATATATATGTTTGATTTTCAAATTTATAAAACGTCATAATTTTAGTTTTTGCAGAAAAACACTTGATTTTCAAAATAATATTTAGATATTTGTATAAATACCTAAATATATGAATGCGGTTTTTAAAGCTTTAAATGATAAGACACGAAGAGAAATTCTCACTCTTCTTAAAGAAAAGGACCTTAACGCTGGAGAAATTGCAGAATATTTCAAGATATCTAAACCTAGTATCTCCCATCACCTTGATATCCTTAAAAGAGCAGAACTTATCCTTTCTATAAAAAAGGGACAGTTTGTTATATACTCCATCAACACCTCTGTTTTAGACGAATTATTTCAGTGGATTTATAATTTAAAAGAAGTAAAACATGAAGTTTCAAATACGAAGGGAGATTCCTTTTTGGATTCTGATACTATCACCGATCCTTTATCTGATATTTAGTTGGAAAATTATGCCCGATCGCATACCAATGCATTATAACATATATGGAGAACCTGATAGATGGGGTGGTAAGAACGACCTGATGAGTATAATGATTATCATTCCTATTTTAACCTACCTTATGTTTTTGGCAGCAATTTATATTGACCCTAAAAAGAGGATTTCAGAAATGGGTAACAAATATCATCATCTTCGTTTTATAATGACTGTGATCATCGCAATGATTTTTATTTTGATAGTATATATAAACGTTCACAGTATTTCTAATTTCAAGAACTACATAAGTATTATATTGGGTTTATTATTTATTTTACTTGGAAATTATTTCAGAAGCCTAAAACCCAATTACTTTATCGGTATTAGAACTCCTTGGACCTTAGAGAGTGAAACCGTATGGAGACGAACTCATCATATTGGGAGCATTATATGGTTTATTGGAGGTTTTTTAATCATATTGGTCAATATCATATCTAGGTTACAACCAATAGCCTGGATAATATCACTAGGAATTATACTCCTGCTCATTCTTATCCCGGTTATACACTCTTACTCTATTTACAAGAAATTACAACCAAAATCATAATTAGATGAAAAAACCAATATTAACACTATTATTATTCTCATTTCTGTCTTTAACTATTTTATATGCCCAAAACGAGATTGAAATCAAAACTGATAATCTCATATTACATGGTACATTAATTAATCCGAACAATAATGCTAAAACAATAGTACTATTTATTTCTGGTTCTGGTAATACAGATCGAAACGGTAACTCCTATGCAGGAAATCAAGAATATGTAAATAACAGTCTAAAAATGCTTGCAGAAGCACTTTCTGATAACGGGATTGCTTCTTTGAGATATGATAAAAGAGGAGTAGGAAAAAGTAGAAACGAGTCATTTACCGAAAGAGATCTACGATTTGGTCATTTTGTAAACGATGCGATTTCTTGCATCAACTATTTACAAAAAGAGTTTGATCAAATACTTATTGCAGGGCATAGCCAGGGAGCTTTAGTTGGTATTTTAGCTGCTCAGAAAGCAAAGATTCATAAATTTATATCTCTAGCCGGATTAAGTGACTCTGGTTATAATACTATTAAACGCCAACTTTCAAATCAACCTGAATTTGTAACCGGAGCTGCTTTTCCTATTTTGGACTCCATAAAAAATGGTAAAAAAGTAGATAGCATTCCGCAGTTTCTAAACACTATTTTTCGTCCACAAATCCAGGATTACCTAATATCTTTTATTAATCAAAATCCACAGAAAGAACTGAACAAGTTAGACATACCTATTTTGGTGGTTCAAGGCACAACAGATTTACAAATCACGGTAGATGAAGCAAAAAAAATGGCTGATGCAAATAAAAAAAGTAAATTATTAATTATTGAAAAAATGAACCACATATTAAAAAAAGCTGAAGCCGATCCTAACAAAAACTTATTAACGTATAACAATCCGGAACTACCATTACACGAAAATTTACTAAAGCCAATTCTTGAATTCATCAAGGAATAACCAAATAAAAAATCAATATTTATTAAAAAAAGCTTCGTTTGTTTAGAATTTTACAATCATTTATGTTTTTAACACCCTAATATTATCAAATTGTTAATTATTTTAATATTTAACAAAAACTATCCAATGATGATTCTTCAATAAAAGCACGAAAAGTAAAATAATTATGTATATAATATATTGAATCATCATACAATTCTAAGTATTTCTCACTTAACAATACAAATCTTATACACCTAACACTGGTTACAAAGCTGTTAGAACTAATTAATTGTAAGATATTATGATTTTACAGACATTTTTTAATGTAATTTTGCCCCCGATTTAGCAAACAATAGTTCTCTGTTATAATTTGAGTTAGCCAAAAAAATTAAGAGTCTATTACAAAATTCATGAGGATATCCGGACTGGATGTCCTCTTTTTGTTTTCTAAAAAAGAGGTTCCTATAAAGGAAAATTCCCTTAACTTCAACATAATTTTACTATCTTCGAAATGTAAACACATCAAAATAGTTTATAGTCAGTTTTTCTAAAAAATTTAAACTAATTATTGATGAGTACATCGAATAATACACCCAAACACAACGAACTCACTTTTCAGCTGATGGTCGATGCTTCACCTAACGCATTGATCCTGGTTAATGAACAAGGTAAGATTGTGTATACTAATTCTTTCGTCGAAAAATTATTTCAGTATGAAAGATCTGAGATCATTGGACAAAAAATAGAAATATTAATTCCTGCCAGATTCAAAGGGTACCATCCAGGATATATGCACTCTTTTTTCAAAAACCCTCAGGCTCGTATGATGGGAATCGGTCGGGACTTATTTGCCATAAGGAAAGATAAAACAGAGTTTCCTGTTGAAATAGGCCTTAACCCAATCATAACAGTTGATGGCAACCTAGTTCTTGCATCCGTCATCGATATTTCTGAAAGAAAAAAAGCAGAAGAACGGTTTCGTTTAGTTGTAGAATCTGCTCCAAGCGCTATGATATTAGTTGATAAAAAAGGAGTTATAAAACTAGTAAATACACAAACCGAAAAATTATTTAGATACCATCGCGATGAACTACTTGGTCAAAAAATAGAAATATTACTTCCATCTGAAGTAAGAGATAACCACCCAAAATATCGAAAAGAATTTTCAAAAAATCCTGAAATTAGATCTATGGGAGCCGGTAGAGATTTATATGCCATTGATAGAGACAAAAATAGATTTCCAGTAGAGATAGGACTCAATCCTATTGAAACCAATGATGGTAAAATGGTACTAGCTTCGGTAATTGATATCACCTCCAGAAAAAAAGCAGAAGAGGCTTCTGCAAAATACACGAAGAAATTAGAAAACAAAAATAAAGAACTAGAGCAATTCACTTTTATAGCTTCTCATGACCTTCAAGAACCACTTAAATCCATAACCGGATTAACAGAAATATTAACTGAAGAGTATTCAAATATTTTAGATGATGAAGGTCGAGAATCTTTTGCCTTTCTTAATGAATCCACTGAGCGAATGAAACAATTGATTACTGCCTTATTAGACTATAGTCGATTAGGTCAAAAATCAGAAATAGAAGACATAAATTGTAACGACATTTTAGACAATGTTATCAAGGATCTAGCATCTTCAATTTCTGAAGCCAACGTAAAATTTGAAATTGATTCATTACCATTAATAAAGGGTTACAAAACAGAATTAAGACTATTATTTCAAAATTTAATTAGTAATGCTATTAAATTTAGAAAAATAGACAGCCCTACTTTGATTAAAATTTCTTCTGAAAACCAAAAAAAAATGTGGCAATTTAAAATCCAAGATAATGGGATTGGAATAGATATGAAATTTACTAATAAGATTTTTACAATTTTTCAGCAACTAAATTCCAAAGAAGAGTATCCTGGATCTGGAATAGGGTTATCTCACTGCAAAAAGATTATAGACCTTCATGATGGAGATATATGGGTAGAATCAGAACCAGGTAAAGGGAGTATATTCTATTTTACAATTAATTCAAATCTTCAAAAATCATGAAAAAAGTAACCGGCTTAGATTGCATAATACTAGTGGATGACGATAGAATTACCAATTTCATTAATAAAAAAGTCATAAAACGCGCTGATATTGATGTGGCAATAAAAGTAAATAATTCTGTTATTGAAGCTTTAAGCTACCTAAAAGGAATGTCCAAAAACCCTGCTGAAAAATACCCTCGCCCTGGTATTATTTTCTTAGATATTAACATGCCTGGAATGAATGGATGGGATTTTATAAATGAATATAAAAAACTTCCTAAAGAGCAAAAAGAAAGAATCGTTATAGCTATGCTTACTACAAGTGCGAATCCTGATGACGAATTTGCGGCAAATCAGATACCCGAAATTAATATGTTTTTAAAAAAACCACTAACTGTAGAGAAATTAGAAAGCACTATTGATTCTTATTTTCCTATTACATGAGATTTTAATTTTAGAGAATTATATAACCTCTCCATATAGATCAAAATCCTCCGCCTCGTAAATTTTTACGTTAGTGTATTCTCCGGTCTTTAAATAAAACCTAGAAGCATCAATTAATACCTCATTATCTACATCAGGAGAATCAAATTCTGTTCTACCAATAAAATATTGCCCTTCTTTACGATCAATTACCACCTTGAATTCCTGTCCTATTTTTTGTTGGTTCAATTCCCAGGAAATTTGAGATTGGATCTCCATAATCTCATTAGCTCGCTGAATTTTTATTTCTTCTGGAACATCATCTTCTAAATTAAAAGCATGGGTATTTTCTTCATGAGAATATGTAAAACATCCTAATCGCTCAAATCGCATTTCGCGAACCCACTCTCTCAGCGTTTCAAAATCTTCTTCTGTCTCACCGGGATACCCTACGATAAGCGTTGTACGAATTGTCATTTCAGGAACAGCTTCTCTAAACTCCTTTAGAAGTTTAGTTGTTTTAGCTTTGGTGGTTCCTCTACGCATGGATTTTAAAATAGGATCAGATATATGCTGAAGTGGGATATCTATATAATTACAGATTTTAGGCTCTTGATTCATTACTTCTAAAACATCCATAGGAAAACCTGTAGGAAAAGCATAATGTAATCGAATCCACTCAATTCCTTCTACCTTAACCAATTTTCTAAGCAAATCAGCTAGTTTTCGCTCTTTATATAAATCCAACCCGTAATATGTTAAATCTTGAGCAATTAGTACCAATTCTTTAACTCCATCAGCAGCTAACTTTTCAGCTTCTGTAACCAAATCTTCTATGGGAGTCGATTTATGTTTACCCCTCATCAAAGGTATTGCACAAAACGAGCAAGGTCGATCACAACCTTCTGCTATTTTTAAATATGCATAATTTTTAGGAGTAGTCGTTAACCGTTCACCAATTAATTCGTGTTTATAATCCGCTCCCAATGCTTTTAACAATCCCGGAAGTTCAGTTGTTCCAAAATATTTATCTACATCAGGGATTTCTTCTTCGAGGTCAGGCTTATAACGCTCAGACAAACATCCAGTAACAAAAACTTTATCTACAACTCCTTCTTCCTTTTTCTGAACGTACTCCAGAATAGTATTTACAGACTCTTCTTTTGCATTAGCAATAAAACCGCAAGTGTTAATCACTACGATGTTACCTTCTTCTTCGTGAACCACTTCTTTATTGTTGGCACGAAGTTGTCCCATCAACACCTCACTATCATAGACATTTTTACTACATCCTAATGTAACTACATTGATTTTATTCTTCTTTAAAGTCTTTGTTCTCATATCTTCCGGATAAAGGTTTGCAAAGATACAATGAATAGTCTTAGTGTAAGCCATAAATATCACTAACTCTATATGTTAAAATTTCTCTTTGGTTAAACCTTTTGTATATTACAGAGTCCAATTCTCCAAAACCCCAAGATTATGAAAAGCATAATTACCTTATTTGTGTTAGTATTTCTGAGTATTACCATTTCTTGTTCAGACGAAACTTCAGGTAATATCATAACAGAGCCAACTCCTATTGACTCTTCTGCATTATATTTTCCACCCATAAACTCTAGTAACTGGGAAACCATTTCTGTTGTAGATTTAGGATGGAATCCTAATGAAGAACAATTACTATATGATTTTCTAGAAGCTAAAGGAACTAAGGCGTTCATCATTCTCAAGAACGGAAGAATTGTTATAGAACAATACTTCAATGGCACAACTGCAACAGATAACAACCCTTGGTTTTCCGCAGGAAAAACACTTACTGCTTTTACGGCAGGAATAGCACAACAAGAAGACTTTTTGGACATCAACAAAACTTCATCTACATATTTAGGAAGTGGATGGGCAGATATCACTACAGATCAAGAAAATGCAATTACTGTAAGAAATCATTTAACTATGACTACAGGACTTGATTATAACGTTACCAATCTGAATTGTACAGATATAGATTGCCTAACGTATCTTAATGAATCTGGTAGTTTTTGGTATTATCATAATGCCTCATACACCCTAATGACAGATATTATATCAGGAGCAGTAAATCAACCTTTTGAAAATTATTTCGATTTAAAATTGAAAAACAAAATTGGAATGCAAGGTTCCTGGGTAAGCTTTGGTTACCTAAATATTTATTATAGCACAGCAAGGAGTATGGCTCGTTTTGGTTTACTCAACCTAAACAAAGGAACTTGGGAAAAAGAAGATATTCTTACCGATCAAATTTATTTTAACGATATGATCAACACTTCTCAAGATCTAAATCTTTCTTACGGGTATTTATGGTGGTTGAATGGTAAAAACAGCTTTAGAGCCCCATCTTTAGAAACCGAGTTTGCAGGAGAATTAATACCGAACGCTCCTGACGATCTTATTGCCGGATTAGGAGCAAATGATCAAAAATTATATGTTGTCCCATCCCAAAATCTGGTCATTGTCAGAATGGGTGATGATTCAGGAGAAACCTTACTAGGTCCATCGAGTTTCGATAATGAGCTATGGGAAAAGATTAATCTTCTTATAAATTAGTTATATTTTTCTGGAGACTTACGTTCTTTTGTTAATTTCTCATAGGCATATCCTATTTGTAATAATTTAGCTTCAGAAAAAGACTTAGCGATAAATGTTAGCCCTTTGGGCTCTCCTTTATCTGTATACCCCATGGGTACGGTTAATGCAGGGTATTTAGCTACAGCAGCATAGCCTGCATGATAATTGTTAATTGATAATACGGCATCCAAGTTATGCTTCTCTATATGTTGATCAAAATAATTACGAGCTACCTTCTGCAAGTCTTCTTTAATCTTATATAATTCTTCTGGTGTTGTTTCATCTTTGATAATTCCTTCAAACAATTGTTGTCCATAAGGAATTCTTATCAAAGTATCTTTTTGGTTAAATGCAATAGCATCTTCTATGTTTTTTATTTTCACATCATTCCCAGCATGCTTTTTAATATACTCTGGGAGATCATTTTTCATATCTATATTAAGAATAGTAAGAAATCCTGGTAACTGGGTTTGCTCTGGCTCTATTTCTACTACTTCCCCACCGACAGCTACTATGTTATCTACCGCAGCTTTATACAAAGGATCTTTAAGATATTCTTTGATTACTCCAAAGCGTTTTTTTTCTAAAGTTGCTGTTATTGTTGCGGGTACAAAGTTTCCTCCTGCAGCTATAGAAGACTTATCCAAGATATCTTTGCCAAGCATTGCATTGAATAAAATAGCATTATCAACCACACTTTTAGTCATAGGACCAGGAGTATCCAGAGTACTTGATATAGGTACTATACCTGTTCTACTTAACATACCAATAGTAGGTTTTAAACCAACTACAGAATTTTGACTAGATGGAGACAAGATAGAACCACTGGTTTCTGTACCTACCGCTGCAACACAAAAATTAGCAGCTACTGCAACACCACTTCCTGAACTAGAACCTCCTGTTTCGAAAACCATTCTACCATAAGGATTTAGTGTTTGTCCTCCTATTGCACTATACCCAACAGGACATCCTGAACATAGAAAATACGCCCATTCACTAAGATTTGCTTTACCTAAAATCAATGCGTTATTCAATAACAACCTGTTCGTTATAAATGCATTCTCAGTACTATTATTTTGAAATGCTATTGCCCCAGCTGTAGTAAGCATTTTTTTTGTATTGATATTATCCTTCAATAAAATTGGCATTCCATATACTGAATTAATGTCAATTGTTGATTTATCAGCTTCATCTAACGATCTCGCTTGATTTACCACCTCAGGATTTAGTGATATTACTGCATTTAAGGACAAACCATTATCACTCTCATATTTTCTGATTCGATATATATAAAACAGTGTCAACTCTTCATAAGTAAGCTTACCATCTTTAACATTTTGCTGAATTGAAGGAATATCTTTTTCTAAGATGAACTCCTTTAAACTATTATATTTTTCTTCTGTGAAATAATCTAATTCAGGTTCTAATATTTTCCAAATATCATTTTTATCGAGAACTTTAGAATTAACCAGCTTAAGATGCATTCTATCTTTTTCCAGCTTTTGAGTAGCAGCCAAATCCTGGGTTTCATCATATGATTGCCAAACTACTCTGGGTTGTTTTTCTTTTGGTAATTGTGCTTTCTTTTCTTTCTTACATGATATTAAAATAAAGATCATGAACAGGACAAAAAGTATTTTTCTCATAGTAATATTGGATTAATCGAAATTGAAAAATATAAAAAAAGGGTGTTGTAATTTATTCACAACACCCTTTTTAACTATTCTGTAACAGTTTTACTTAAAAAACGAATCTACAAATTCATATTTATTGAACACCTGAAGATCTTCAATACCTTCTCCTACTCCAATATATTTTACAGGAATCTGAAATTGATCACTAATTCCGATAACTACACCTCCTTTAGCAGTTCCGTCAAGCTTAGTAACTGCCAACGAGGTTACCTCAGTCGCCGCAGTAAATTGCTTAGCTTGCTCAAAAGCGTTCTGACCAGTAGAACCATCCAACACTAACAAAACATCGTGAGGAGCATCTCCTATCACTTTTTGCATAACCCTCTTCACCTTAGTCAACTCGTTCATTAGATTCACTTTATTATGCAATCTACCTGCAGTATCTATAATAATAACATCCGCGTCCTGATTAACTCCAGATTGTAAAGTATCAAAGGCCACAGAAGCAGGATCACTGCCCATATCTTGTTTTACAATAGGAACATCTACACGATCCGCCCACACCTGTAATTGATCTATAGCTGCCGCTCTAAAGGTATCTGCAGCTCCCAAAACTACTTTTAAACCTTTATTCTTGAATTGATGTGCCAACTTACCTATCGTGGTAGTTTTACCAACTCCATTAACACCAACAACCATTAAAACATAAGGTTTCTTATCTTTTGGAACTTCAAAATCCGTGGCTTCTCCTACATTAGTTTCTGATAATAATCCTGCAATCTCTTCTCTTAAGATTTGATTTAGCTCATCAGTCCCCAAGTATTTATCTTTAGACACTCGATTTTCTATTCTCTCTATAACTTTAATTGTAGTTTTTACACCAACATCACTAGTCACTAAAACCTCTTCAAGTTCATCTAAAACCTCATCATCAACTTTAGATTTACCTGCTACTGCTTTACTAAGCTTGGAAAAAAAGCTAGTTTTGGATTTTTCTAACCCTTTATCCAGTGTTTCTTTTTTCTCTGAAGAAAATATTTTTTTAAAAAGACTCATTTACTTTGTTCAATACAATAATTCAAAAAACTCGAAATTCTTTCGACTTGATAAATATATAAAAAGAAAGAGCCATTCCAATAAAATTGAAATGGCTTCTTCATAATATTTTGCACGAATTACTTTTGCTTTAAAAAGTCGTTTACAGCCTCTGGTGCCATAATTGACTCTACAAAAGTATAAGCTCCTGTCTTTGGAGATTTTACCATTTTGATGGCTTTCGTTAATCTCTTTGATCCTGTCTGTAACGATGCTACTGATTTCTTTGCCATTGCTTAATTATTTTATTTCTTTATGAACAGTCATTTTCTTTAGGATAGGATTAAATTTCTTTAATTCTATTCTATCAGGAGTGTTCTTCTTATTTTTTGTTGTAATATATCTTGATGTACCAGGTTGACCAGAAGCTTTATGCTCCGTACATTCTAAAATTACCTGAACTCTGTTACCTTTCTTCGCCATTGTAGTATCTTTTTAAAAAGGGGATTGGATTATTTAGTTAAAAAACCTTTTGCTCTTGCTTCTTTTAAAACAGCAGAGATCCCATTCTTATTTATATTTTTTAATGCTGCAGTAGACACTTTTAATGTTACCCAACGATCTTCTTCCGGAATATAAAAACGCTTTTTAATTAAATTCGCATTGAATTTACGCTTTGTTTTATTCATCGCGTGAGAAACATTGTTCCCAACCATTGCTTTTTTTCCTGTAAGCTCGCAAACTCTAGACATCTCTTCTTAATTTTGGTATTATTTCAAAACAGGGTGCAAATTAACGAATTATTTACCGAACCACCAATAATAGTTTTGTAAATTTTTTCTTCTTTTTTAAGTTTTTTCATCTTACGCCTTAAAAAGTAAAAAACAGGTGTTTTTACCTATTTTAAAAATACCCATATCACAGTACTTTTACATCAGTTAGTTTTCATAAAAGTAGCTAACTACTTGATATGGGGTAATTAAGTAGTAAATAGAGCGGATCATCTAACAGTGATCCGTTTTTTTATCAAATACAGATGTAAAAAACACAAAAGCATATATGTACATATAATGAAATAACCATCAAATCAACTTAATTATGAAAAAGCTACTTATTTATTCGTTATTAATAGTTATTTACTTTATATCATTTAGTTGCAAAAAAGAATCAAAACCCAATGTTCAGCCTGTAGAAGAAGTTCAAGAAGGTGAAACTTATAATACATCATACAGACCTGTACCTTTTCCAAAAGTAAATGTTCCCGGTTTTAATTTCCCTGAAAAGGAAAAGATAATAGATCAATGGATTGCAGATAATGATCTTGCAAAAATTTATAATCACGGTTGGGGCATATGGATCGGCCTCACACAAAAAACAAATGAAGTTTATAAAAAAGATACTTTACGAGTTTACGAAACCTGGACAACTCCCGAAGAGATTAAAGCTAAATTAAGTTCGAAAACTAAAGCACAAAGCACAAAGCGAATACGTGCTACTATGGAAACCCCCACTCAATTCCATAAATTCGAAATCTTACCAGATACCAAAACAGTAGAAACGGTATATTATGATCCGGCTGCAGCCCATTATGCAATAAAAGAGAAAATATTTTTACAAAGTGTGTTAGACAATATGCAAAGAGAAGGAGATTCTGTTCGTTTTCCTAATAAAGCTATCACCATCAAACCTACATACAAAATTATAAGCAAAGATACTGCGGTTGCCAACAACGGAATCTATCAAATGGAAGCCTGGCGAGGAATAGATAAACCTGACACCATTCCTTTTCCAGAAAAAATTTGGAATGCCTGTGTGTATGTAGATATTAATAATAAAGCTAAAGGAAATCCTACTATTGATATAGGTTGTGAAGGAAACCTAGATAATCACACATATAACCTAAATGATTTCATACATTTCTCCATTGATCAGAAAATGGCAGATTATGTAAACAAACAAAAAGACGGCTACAATGCTAAAGCCGGTGATTATGCAATTCTGGTTGGAATGCATGTAGCCACTAGAGAAACCACTAGATGGACCTGGCAAACATTTTGGTGGAGTGCAAACGATAGTGACCCTTGCTTCCCCAGTAATCCCAAGATAGCATCTGCAAGACCTTCTGAACTTAAAGGCGCTTCCAGACATTATGCGATGTCTGTTGCTTACAGCATGGTCAATCCCGCTCAGCCATACACAGGAGGGAAAAGCATTGGAGAACCCATATACTCCTTTAACCCTTTTTTAGAAGCTCCTTTTGACAGCAAAGTATTAAGTAATGGTGGGTCAGACAACTATGCTAAAATAAACGACAATGGCACTATTATAACAAATAAGGTAGGCACACGAACAAACTGCATGAGTTGTCACGCTCATGCAAATTACTATAATGCAAAGATCGGTGGCAAACCTGCACAAAAATTCGGATATCTAGGTGATACTTATATAGACATGAAAGCTCCTTATTTTGATGGTGTGGTAAAATTAGATTTTGCATACTCCATCAGCGCAAGCATTATAGATGATACTAAGACTGATTCAGATAGCAAAAAAAATTAAATCATCCCTTCATTATGGAATAGGAATGCGGTTATGGTTACTATAACCGCTTCCTGTTACTGACGATATTTTCAACAATTGAATCTTATGTGATAATATTGTATTTTAGACCAATTAATATTCTTGTTACATGGTCATTGACATAGATAAAAAATTTAAAAACAAACACGATCTTGATATTGGATCATTTTATTTTTATGAAAACTTTATTATAGGTGAAGTCGGAGAAGGCATGAGTCTTGACTTTGAAAGCGGAAATAAACTATACCAACTAATTGATACACACTATAAAAAGAAGGTCCCATATGTATACATCTCTAATAGAATTCATTCCTATTCGTTTACCCCAACTCGTCTCTATGGTGCAAGTGAACATTTCCCTAATCTAAAAGGATATGCTATTGTTACCTACGACACTATTAATAATAAGGTCGCACAACTAGAGAAAAAATTCAGTGATATCCCAACAAGTCTTTTTAATAACCTGGGAGATGCTATTCTCTGGGCAGAAGAGTTAATTTCTGAAGATCCTTGACAAACGTTTTTATACTCGTTGAATATTAACTTACAATGCCCTATCTTAGTGATACCAACTTTTATATATTATGGTTCAAAAAATTAACAGAGCCCTTATCAAGAAATATGATCTTGATATTGGGGTGGTATATTTTTATAAAAACTTCGTAGTTACAGAAATTAAAGATGAGACTGTCATGAATTTCGACAAAGCTGCTGTATTATTTCGACTTTGCAAAAAATATTACGGTAATAAAACACCTTTTGTGTATATTTCTAATAGAGTAAACTCATATTCCTTTGAACCCACTGCACACTTCAAATCTGTTCCTTTATTTCCAAATTTAAAAGGGTATTCTGCAGTTATTTATAATAAAGTAAGTAATGATATTGCAGAGATGGAAAGAAACTTTCTAGTTAATGTTCCTACTGAAATTTTTTACAGCCTTGAAGAAGCAATAAATTGGGTTGATCAACTAATTATACGTGATTAAATTTAGTTTTTAGTTAATTCCTTAAGCAAAAGTTCAAAAGACTTACTAACAGCTTTTCCTATAACACGCTCTCTAAGATTGCTAAAAACAAATTTTTCTGAAAACACACCTTCTGGACCAGCGATAGCAATAAAAACAGTCCCCACCTCAACATCCCCATCTCCTTTTGATGGACCGGCATTACCAGTAGTACTAATCGCATAATCTGATTTAAACTTCTCCTTTGCTGAAAGCGCCATCGCTTCAGCTACCTCCGAACTGGTCACGGTATATTTTTCAATGATATTAGGATCTACACCAAGAATATCAACTTTAGATTGAGTAGCATAAGTAACTGCCCCGCCATTAAAATATGCAGAAGACCCTGCATTTTCAGTAAACGATTGTGCAATTTTACCTCCTGTACAACTTTCAGCAACTGCTATTGTTTTTCTTTTCTGAATTAACAACTTACCTATTTGCTGCTCTATAGATTCATCTTCTTCATAACCAACAATAATGTCTCCTATAATATTATGAAGTTCAGCCACTCTAGCTTCAATAGTATCTTCAATAAGCTTTTTATCTGTTCCCCGACCAGAAAGTCTTAATCGCACTCTTCCTAAATTAGGTAAGTATGCTAATTTAATAAATGATGGCAAATTATCTTCCCAATCCTCTATCTTCTCAGCTATTGCACTTTCACCCATACCATAGGTAAGAACAGTTTTATGAATAATATATGGTCTATCGAACTTTTTTATTAACCCTGGAAGTACTTCATTCTTCATTAATCCTTTCATCTCATATGGCACTCCTGGCATAGATACAAAAACCTTATTCTCTTTCTCTAACCACATCCCTGGGGCAGTACCATAAAGATTCATTAACACCTTTGATGTCCTAGGCACTAACGCCTGCTGTCTATTAACGTCAGAAATTGGAGTGGAAATATATTTAGCAAATAATTCTTCGATATGCTTAAGCACTTTCTCATTTTGCACTAAAGTATCTTCAAAATATTCGCATAGAGTATGTTTGGTAATATCATCTTTTGTGGGCCCTAATCCTCCTGTTATAATAATTACATCTACTCTATTACGAGCCTCTTCCAGAGCATTTAATATATGCTGCTTATCATCTCTTATAGAAGTTATTTGATGAACATCAACCCCTATTTTATTCAACTCCTTTCCTATAAATGCAGAATTAGAATCTATAATCTGACCAATAAGAATTTCGTCACCAATAGTAATTATTTCTGCAAGCATATTTTATTGAAAATCATCCTTAAGATCCTGAATAGCCCCATTAACTGTAGCCTCAATATGATCTAGGGTAGGTTTTATTTGTTCTTTGTCTTTATTAGATTTTGACCAGGATTCTACTTTCTTGATCTGAGCCAATAAATCGATATCAAATAATTGAAGATTAGGTTTCATTTTATGAGCGTATTGATAAGCCATAGCTGGATTATCATCATCTACAGCTTTTATCATACTATCAAGATCTGGTGGTATTTCTTCTAAAAACGTTTGTACCAATACAGCTATAAACTCATCATCACCGCCTGATAATTCATTTACATTTTTTAAACTATATCCTTTGCCCATCTATTTTATTTTTATTGAAAAAAGTTGTTTATTATTAATATACCCATCAAGGATATCGTCTGGTTTTACAGCTCCAACACCTGCTGGTGTTCCTGTAAATATAATATCTCCTATCTTTAAAGTAAAATATTTAGAGACATATTCTATCAATTCATCTATTTTCCATAACATGAATTTAGTATTTCCTTGTTGAACTATCTCGTCATTTTTTTCTAACCGAAAATCAATATTATCAACATCATTATATAATTCCTTTGATGTCCATTGACCAATAACAGCTGCTCCATCAAAAGCTTTTGCTTTCTCCCAGGGTAAACCTTTCGACTTTAATTTACTTTGTAAATCTCTAGCTGTAAAATCTATTCCAAGACTAATTTCATCATAATATTTGTGTGCAAACTTTCTGTCAATGTATTTTCCTACCTTTTTGATTTTAACCAAGATTTCAACTTCATGATGTATATCATTTGAAAAATCAGGAATAAAAAAAGGTTGTTTTTTTAGAAGAATAGCGGTATCGGGCTTTAAAAAAACTACAGGATCTGTTGGTTTTTCGTTTTCTAATTCTTCTATATGATCTGTATAATTACGACCTATGCAGATGAGCTTCATAAGTGGCTGATTATTTCTATTGGATTATAACTTGAGACTATTATTTAACTTACGCAATCTTACTGCGGTAAGTACTTTTTTTGTATACAAAGGAAAATCAGCATTCTGTAACCATCCAAAATACCCAGGCTCATCTTCCATAACTTTTTCTACCAACTTACCCTTATGTTTTCCGAAAGAAAAAACTTCTTTTCCATTATCATCATAAGCAATAAATCCGGCAAAATCTGCAAATTGCTTTCTAGAACTGAATTCTGCTAAAAATTTAGTATCATTCTCTAGTTCAGGGTATCGATCCAATTGCGCTTTTAGCACTTCATAGGTAGCCATAGTATCCGCTTCTGCAGAATGTGCATCTTCTAAGTTTTTATCACAATAAAACTTATAGGCTGCAGATAATGTTCTCTTTTCCATTTTATGATAAATAGTCTGTACATCAATAGCTACAGCGTTTTTCATATCAAAATCAATATCAGCTCTAAGCAATTCTTCTGCCAATAAAGGAATATCAAAACGATTAGAATTAAAACCTCCCAAGTCACACCCTTTTATCATTTCATTAACCTTATTAGCTAATTCTTTAAAAGTAGGTTCATTTGCTACCTTAGCATCATCTATACCGTGAACAGCTGTAGTTTCAGGAGGAATTGGCATTTCAGGATTAACCAACCAGGTTTTACTTTCCTGGGTGCCATTTGGAAATATTTTGAGAATGGAAATCTCTACAATTCGATCTTTAGAAATATTTATACCGGTAGTTTCAAGATCAAAAAAACATATCGGTCTTTTTAATTTAAGCTCCATAAATTGTTTGTGTGATACTCAAAGATAACTGCTATTATTTAACATTCTTATAGCCTAACTCTATTTTAACATTTATAAAAACTATACAAGCTTCTTAACGAATACATTATCTGCAAATTTTTTAGTTACTGTTTCTATAGCATTATTAAATTCAATACGTATTGATTTATCAAATTCTCTAATTTCCACAATCTTTATTTCGCTACTTAAAGCTAGTCCAATTTCAGAAACATATTTCAGAAAAGTCACAGAACCATCATTAACCGCTACTAATTGACAAGTATCTCCTTCTTCAAGAGATGACAAAGTAATTTTTGGTAGAACAAAATACTCTCCATCAGCATTAGGTATAATTTCTCCATGAGGATCCTTTTGAGGAAAGTCCATAAAACGATCCAGTTCATCGATTAACTTTTGAGATTTAATATGTTCTAATTGCTCTGCTACATCATGCACTTCATCCCAGGTGAAATTTAAGTAATTGCACAAAAAAGTCTCCCATAATCGATGCTTACGGATTAATCTCACGGCAATAGGCTTTCCTTCCTCAGTTAAATCGAGTTTACCATATTTTTCACTTACCACATAACCCTTAGTTTTTAACTTCTTGACCATGTTGTTTGTAGATGCAGGAGAAACTTTTAAATACTCAGCCAGTTGATTGTTACCTACCTTGGTAGCACCATCTTCTATAAGCAATTGAAAAAGAGCTTTTAAGTAATCTTCCTCACTCTTTGTTAAATTATTCAAATTTAATTTGTTAGTCATAGCTAACTTTTTTAGTTTTGCTGAAATAATAAAACAAAAGTACTAAACCTAATGCAAATACATAGAATAACCTTATTTACTTTTTTAGCCTTTCTTGGTTTTTATACTGTCTTTTCTCAAGAACAATCTTCTTTAGGGGTTTTAATTACAGATCGTCCAGATGCTACAGAATCTCCGACCGTGATGCCTAAAGGATATTTACAAATCGAAACTGGCGCTTTTTTTGAAGATTCAGGCAATAATGCTTTTACAGAAAAAACTACCACTTTTAACACAACACTCTTACGATATGGTCTATTAGACAATCTAGAATTTCGGGTAGGTTGGGATTTTGCAGAAGTTAGAACTGAAATCAACAGAACCGAACAAGATAATATTGCTAGTGGCTTATCTCCACTATTATTAGGAGCTAAAGTGGGAATTACTGAAGAAAAAGGACTACTTCCGGAAATAGGATTACTAGGACACCTATACCTTCCATTTAGTGCGGGTACTGATTTCAGGCCAGAAACCACTGGAGTAGATTTTAGATTTTCTTTTGCACATACGCTAAGTGACAAATCAAGTCTGGCATATAATCTAGGTGCTGAATGGGGTAATGATTCTCCAGAAGCTGCATATGTATATACACTGGTATATGGATATAGTATAACAGACAATTTAGGAGTATATGCAGAATTATACGGAGATCTACCAGAAGACAATAGAGCTAATCATCTCTGGGATGCTGGGTTAACATACTTATTAAGTGATTCAATACAATTAGATGCTACTGTTGGATCAGGTATTACAAAGGGGCAAAATCTTTTACTAGCTGCCGGAATAAGTATTAGATTACCAAATTAATTATCATAAACCGAAAAAAATAATTATTAAAAACATAAAATGAAACATATATTAATTGTCTTTATCATCTCTTTAGCTTTATTCTCCTGTAAACAGGAAGCAAAAGACAAAAACCAAAAACTTAATGTAGTTACTACTACCTCAATGATCACAGACCTAGTTAAAAATATAGGAGGAGATGTAATCGAAGTTGAAGGATTGATGGGGAGTGGTGTAGATCCGCACCTATATAAAGCCAGTGAAGGAGATGTTACAAAGTTGGTAAATGCTGATGTAATCTTCTACAACGGTTTACACCTGGAAGGAAAATTAGTAGAAGTATTTGAAAAAATGGGAGGTCAAAAAACCAAAACTATTGCTATTGGTGAAAGTTTAGACAAAAAAACATTAATTGGATCTGATTATTTTGCTTCTAACTATGATCCACATATTTGGTTTAGCGTAGAAAATTGGAAATTGATTACTTCTTTTATTATTAAAAAACTTGCAGCAATAGACCCAAAAAATGCAGAAACTTTTGAAGTTAATGGAAAAGCTTATTTAGAGAAACTGAACACATTAGAAACAAGACTGGAAGGTATCATTGCTTCATTGCCCAAAGAGAAACGAATTTTGGTGACAGCACACGATGCTTTTAGTTATTTTGGAAAAGCCTATGACTTTGATGTTGTAGGATTGCAAGGCCTATCTACCGCTACTGAAGCAGGAGTAAAAGACGTTCAGAAATTGGCTAATTTCATTATCGAAAAAGAAGTGAAGGCTATTTTTGTAGAAAGCTCTGTTCCAAAACGCACGATCGAAGCACTACAAGCTGCCGTAAAATCAAAAGACCATGAAGTTGTTATTGGTGGAACTTTATATTCTGACGCTCTTGGTAACGCTGGGACTATTGAAGGTACGTATATAGGAATGTTTGAATACAATGTCAATACAATCGTAAATGCGCTTAAGTAGTAGTTAGTTTTTAGTAGTTAGAGGTTAGTTAAATTATTGTCATGGAGGAAGTAAAGTTTAATTTTGAAAATTTAATAGTTTATCAAAAGTCATTAGATTTCATTGACTTTGTTTATGAAACATGTGAACAGTTTCCTAGAAAAGAACAATATATTTTAGCCTCTCAATTTATTAGAGCAGCAAATGCTATAGCTTTAAACATTTCTGAAGGTGCCGGTTCTTCTGATGCCCAATTTAATAGATACCTTCAAATAGCTTTAGATTCTACTAGAGAATGTGTAGTTTGCTCTACCATTGCATACAGAAGAAAATACATATTAAAAGATCAAGATAAGTTTGGAAGAATTCAGTTAGCAGAGCTTTCAAAAATGATTACGAGTTTACAAAAACATATCAAAAATAAGTCCCGCTAACTACTAACTACCACTCGCTAATGACTATAAAAAAAGATATCGCTGTTCAGATAGATGATCTTACTGTAGCTTATAACTATAAGCCGGTATTATGGGATATTGACCTTGCAATTCCTGAGGGGGTTCTTATGGCTATTGTAGGACCAAATGGAGCAGGTAAGTCAACTTTGATCAAATCGATTTTAGATATCATCACACCTATTGCGGGAAGTGTTCAGATTTACGGAAAACCTTATAAAAAACAACGCTCACTAGTTGCTTATGTTCCTCAGAAAGGAAGTGTAGACTGGGATTTTCCCACAACAGCACTTGATGTAGTAATGATGGGTACCTATGGAAGCTTAGGCTGGATAAAGCGTCCAGGACAAAAGCAAAAAAAAGCCGCCTTAGAAGCTTTAGAAAAAGTAGGAATGTTAGCTTTTAAAAGCCGGCAGATTAGTCAACTTTCTGGAGGACAGCAACAACGAATATTTTTAGCAAGGGCTTTGGTTCAAAATGCGGCAATCTATTTTATGGATGAACCTTTTCAAGGAGTTGATGCAACTACTGAAAAAGCAATCATCAACATCTTAAAAGAGTTACGTAAAGCACGTAAAACTGTGATTGTAGTACATCACGATTTACAAACAGTGCCCGAATATTTTGATTGGGTTACATTTCTGAACGTAAAAAAGATAGCAACAGGTCCGGTTAAAGATATTTTTAATGACGATAATTTAACTAAGACTTACGGGATTAATTATAAAGTAGCAGTTAATCAATAATAATGGATTTTCAAGAATACATAGAACTTGTCTTTTCAGATTACACCCTACGTACCATTACGTTAGGAACAGCTGTATTAGGTGCTATTTGTGGTATGTTGGGTAGTTTTGCAGTATTACGAAAGCAAAGCCTACTTGGAGACGCAATCTCACACGCCGCTTTACCAGGAATCGCCATTGCTTTTTTGATCATGGGTACTAAAAACAGTTCTGCTTTCTTATTAGGAGCATTAATCAGCGGATTGATTGGAACCTTTTGGATTAGAGGAATTATAAAAAAAACTCATCTTAAATCTGATACAGCTCTTGGGTTAATTTTATCTCTATTCTTTGGATTCGGAATGTTATTGCTTACTTATATCCAAAAAATGCCTAACGCCAATCAAGCTGGATTAGAAAGTTACCTCTTTGGACAGGCCGCAACTTTACTAGAAAGCGATGTCTGGTTAATGGTTATTGTTACTGGAATTAGCCTCATTGTTTTATTACTATTCTGGAAAGAGCTTAAGTTATTATTATTTGATGCTGATTACACCAAAACCTTAGGCTTCAATGTTAAATTTTTAGACATCCTAATCACTTCATTTATTGTAGTGGCTATTGTTCTGGGATTACAAACCGTAGGTGTGGTATTAATGAGTGCAATGCTTTTAGCTCCGGCGGCGGCGGCGCGACAATGGACAAATAGTTTAGGAGTAATGGTGATTCTTGCATCAATTTTCGGAGCACTTTCAGGAGTAGTAGGCACTGCCATTAGTGCAAGCAATAGCAATCTTTCAACTGGACCGGTAATTGTATTGGTTGCGGGAATTTTTGTAATGTTTTCATTTATATTTTCTCCAGGGCGTGGATTGTTATTTAGAGAAATACGTTTTAGAAAAAACCGAAATGATCTTCAGTTGCATAAAACCTTATCTTTCATGTACAATATCGCTAAAACACATAACGATATTTCGCATCCACATGCCATTAAGATTCTCAATAATTTTCAAGGATTTACTAGAAAATCTTTACAAAAGCTAGAGGATAAAGATTATGTCACTATACAAGGAAACATGTGGTCTATGACGGAATCAGGATATCATACCGCAGCTAATTTATATGATCAATTAATCAAAGACGAGAATGAGTAGTGCACAAATCGAAATACAATTGATTGCAAGCCTTGTAGCTATTGCCTGTGCTATTCCCGGAACGTTTTTGGTGTTACGTAAAATGGCTTTAATTACTGATGCTATTAGCCATTCTATATTACCTGGTATTGTCATTGGTTTCTTTATTACACACGACTTATCTTCTCCTCTATTGATTATTATGGCAGCAGCAAGTGGCGTACTTACTGTTGTATTAGTAGAGTTTATTCAAAAAACCGGATTAGTAAAAGAAGACACCGCTATCGGGTTAGTTTTTCCTGCAATGTTTAGTATTGGTATTATTCTTATTGCTAAAAATGCCAATGATATTCATCTTGATGTAGATGCTGTGTTATTAGGAGAACTTGCTTTTGCTCCTTTTGACAGATTAATTATTGGAGGAACAGATGTTGGTCCAAAATCACTATGGATTATTGGAACCATATTATTGATTACCGTGGGATTACTTTTTGCTTTTTTCAAAGAACTCAAAGTAAGTACTTTTGATGCTGGGCTTGCTTCAGCTTTAGGACTCTCTCCAGTGATCATGCATTACGGCTTGATGACCGTTTCTTCAATTACCACAGTAGGTGCTTTTGATGCAGTTGGCGCTATTCTGGTTATTGCTTTAATGATTGCCCCTGCCGCTACGGCATATCTTTTAACAAATGATTTAAAGAAAATGTTACTCTTAGCAATACTTTTTGGAGTAGGAAGTGCAATAGGTGGCTATTGGGTGGCACATGGGTTAGACACTTCTATTTCAGGATCCATGACTACTGTTTTAGGATTGATATTCTTATTGGTATACTTATTTGCGCCAAATAAAGGATTATTCTCTGTATTATATCGACAGAAACAACAACGTATCGAAGTCTCTTTATTAACTTTTCTACTACATTTAGGAAATCATCAAGAAGAGGAAGAACGCCATGTGAAGCATCTTAATGAGCATATCAATTGGCAAAAAGTACGTTCTAAATCTGTTTTGAATTTGGCATTAAAAAATAATATGATCACCATTGACAATGATATTGTTTCATTGACAGAAAAAGGCAAAAACTTTACCACTGAAGCTATTGATTACATCGTTACTAACAAAAACTCTGAGATCGAGAATATGAAAGATCGATTCTTTTTATTCAGAGGTTAATCCAATCATAGTCTAACTATTTTTTCTCTTATATTTATACTTCCATAATCCTTGAAGTTATGAAAAAGACACTTTACACTTTTATTCTATTGATCTCATACACTTTAGTGGCTCAGGAAAAACCAGTTCGTCTTGTGGAAGAAATCCTAAAAAAACGAACTATTTTATATGTTCAGAATGATACGGATAGCGAAAAAAGCGTATTCTTAAAAGTAAACCCCACTGGGTATCGTAAAAGTGCTCAACGCCCTATCATCAAAAAAATTCCTGCGAAAAGCAAATCCCAAATGCTTATTTTAATTCCTTTGACCGACGTAGAATCAAGCTATACTTATAATTTAATTGTAAACGATGAACTCGAAACCATGCAGGTCGATCGTAGCAAAGGGCCGAAAAAAGAAGCACCAGTATCTTCAATTATGAGAGCAGAGCATATTGTATTCACTAAAAAAGATTGTAAAAAATGTGAGCTATTAATCTCAAAGTTACAAGCAAAGTATATCAAATTCAGAGAAGTTAATATTGACACCAAAAACCGTTATCGAGATTACCTTTGGGAACTATTAGATAAAGATGGTTACAACAAAAGTATGGTAGCAGCTCCTCTTGGAATAATAAGTGGAAAATTGTACTATCCTATTGATAACCTAGATGGATTTGTAGAATTAGCTTCCAATAAACCTAAGTAAAAAACTACAATAACGAAGTTTTAATTTCACTTTCCCTTAAAAAACATACATACAAAAAAACCACACCAAATTGGTGTGGTTCATATATTTACCAAATAAGATGTTTAGAATTCTCTATTCGCGTCAAAAGCTTCTAGATAATCTTTTACGCGTTGCACAAATTGCCCTCCTAAAGCTCCATTAACTACTCTATGATCATAAGAATGTGATAAGAACATCTTATAACGTATTCCTATGAAATCACCTTCTGGAGTTTCAATTACAGCAGGAACTTTACGTATTGCTCCTAATGCCAAGATAGCTACTTGCGGTTGATTAATAATTGGTGTCCCCATAATACTGCCAAAGGTTCCTACATTAGTGACTGTATAAGTTCCATCCTGAATATCATCTGGTTTTAAAGCATTGTTTCGTGCACGGTTCGCCAAATCATTTACGGCTTTAGTCATCCCCACCAAATTCAATTGATCTGCATTTTTGATTACAGGAACTATTAAATTACCATCAGGTAAAGCCGCTGCCATACCCAAGTTGATATTTTTCTTTTTAATAATAGTATCACCAGATACAGAAATATTGATCATCGGAAAGTCCTTAATAGCTTTAGCCACAGCTTCCATAAAGATCGGAGTGAAAGTAAGGTTTTCTCCTTCTCTCTTCATAAAATCACCTTTAACTTTCTTTCTCCAGTTCCAGATATTAGTAACATCAGCTTCAATAAAAGATTGCACGTGAGCAGATGTTTGTACAGACTCTACCATGTGATGAGCAATCAATTTACCCATTCTGGTCATTTCTATAATCTCATCTTCTCCAGAAGCTACAACAGGTGCCGCTTTTGGAGCCTCCTTTTTAACAGGAGCAGCTACCGGAGTACTCTTTACTTCCACTTTTGCAGACTGAGTCTCTACTTTACCATTTTTACGATCTTCTACAAATTGCAGAATATCATTCTTAGTTACACGACCATCTTTTCCTGTACCTTTAATTGCCTCTAATTCTGTTAAAGAAATACCTTCTGCGGTTGCAATATTCTTTACTAATGGAGAATAGAATTTACTACTTCCCGAAAAATCTGCTACACTGCCTGCAACCGCTTCAGTAGCAACGGCTACTTCAGTTTCTATTACAGCAGCTTCTACGGGAACTGCTTCTACTTTAGTCATAGTTTCTGTAGGAGTCGAATCTACAACACCTTCACCTTCGGTTTCAATAATAGCTATAGTTTGTCCTACTTGCACTACATCGTCTACTTCAAAAAGTCTTTCTAATAGCACACCTTCTACCTCGCTAGGCACTTCACTATCTACCTTATCTGTTGCAATTTCTACTACTGCATCATCTAGTTCGATAGTATCTCCAACTTCTTTTAACCAAGTTGTTATTGTTGCTTCTGCAACACTCTCACCCATTTTTGGAAGTTTAAGCTCAAATTTTGCCATATCCTTAATCAAAAGTATTTATATGTTGTAATTTTTGCGAAATTAATTAAAATTAAACTTTAAAATTAATTTTTCTCTATTAAAGTTTATTTAAAATATCACTACCTCCCCTTTTCCATCACTAAAATCACTACCCACAATATAGTTGCAATTTTTCGGTCTTATTTTAAAAGTAAACCGATCATTTTTAAGCAATTGCATTTGATTAATGATCTGGCTATATGTGATATAATCGTTATCAAAGATAATCTCGATATTCCGATCTCCCAAATTTGGAATAGATTCTAGAGTAACTTTTACCACCGGAGTATTCAATTTAATCGAAATTTTATCTGCGATACTATCATTTTCAGAAACTAAAAAATACTGATCGATTATTCTTTTTCCTTTACTATGACTACGTAATGAGTGTATAACAGACAAAAAACGAATCGCTACTGAAACTAAAACATCAAAAACAACATTACTCTTAAAGTGTTTTTTATAGAATAGTCTCATCGCTCCGTAAAACCGTCTAATATAAACTGAGTTTCTATCTGTACTCTCTCCTTTATAATGTATCGCAGTTATATCTCCTAAATAATAATTCTGTAATCCTATTTTCTTCATTTTATAAGACAGATCAATATCTTCTCCGTACATAAAGTAGTCTTCATCAAAACCATCAATTGATAAGTATGCATCCCGTTTTGACATAAAAAAAGCACCTACAAGAATATCCACATCTCCTATACCGGTTTCCTCAATATGATCTGCATAGTAACTTTTTACTTTACCAAACTTAATCCCAAACAGCCTTCTAAAAGATGTCAGTGGTGAAGGAATATTACGTTTACTCTCCGGTAAAAAATTTCCAGTTCCATCGATTAATCTTGGTCCTACTAAACCAAATTCAGGCAATTGTTCAACTTTTTTAATCATTTTTAGAAAAGTATCCGATGCCACTACAGTATCAGGATTAAGAATACACACATATTCTCCTTTAGCCATTTCCACACCTTGATTATTAGCTTTAGCAAAACCTAAATTTTCTTTATTTTCCACAAGTATGACGTCAGGAAAATGATTCTTTATCATTGCACAACTATCATCTTTAGAATTATTATCTACTACAATGATTTCTGAATCTAAAGACATTATTGCTTCTTGAACACTATAAATACATTGCTCCAAGAAATAACGAACATTGTAATTAAGAATGATTACGGATAGTTTCAGTCTATTAGTTTTTTTAGATGGAACAAATTATGAGCTCTTCAGAGCATTTTCAAAAGGGATACGATTTACTATACTTCTACCTAGTGTGACCTCATCTGCATATTCTAATTCATCATTGACACCAATCCCACGAGCAATAGTCGATGTTTTGATCTTTATTCCTTCTAATTGTTTATATATATAAAAATTAGTAGTATCACCTTCCATCGTAGCACTTAGTGCAAAAATCAATTCCTGTACCTCTCCTGATTTTATTTTTTCGACTAAAGAAGCAATTTTAAGGTCATGAGGACCGATACCATCCAGAGGACTTATTTTACCACCCAAAACATGATATAATCCTCTATACTGTCCAGTACTCTCTATAGCCATTACATCTCTGATATCTTCTACTACACATACTACATCCTGAATTCGATTAGGATTACTACAGATATCACAAACTTCTATATCACTAATACTATGACATTTCTTACAAAATTTAATATCCAGACGCAATGTACCTAAAGCCTTTACTAAATGTTCTGTTTGAGCTTCAGGTTGACGTAATAAATGCAAAACTAATCTTAATGCCGTTCGTTTACCAATACCAGGCAATTGAGACATCTCATACACCGCATTTTCTAATAATTTCGAAGAGAATTCCATAGGGATACAAATGTAATAAATAGTGGTGAGTTTTTAGAGATGGAGCTGTGAGTCTTTGAGTTTTTAGAAATAGTAAAAAACATCTTAGTCTACCAAACATTGCTTGTTTCTATATAAATAAGTAATAAAAAATTTCGAACTTAAGATCATGACAACCATTTTTACCAAAGACTTTTACTAAAATACTTACATACTCAAAAACTCATATACTATTTCACTATTTTTACTTTAAAATAAATGCTAAGCTAATGTTTGATTCATTATCAGAGGAAAATCAGGTCATTTTAGCCATCATAGGAATTGCGATCCTATTTGCTATTGTAGTGTGGAATTCTAAACGCAACAAGAAGAAATTATATAACCGTGATGGGCGTGATTTTAGAAAAAATTATTTTAAAAAGAAGAAAAGGAAATAAATGAAAATATATACTAAAACAGGTGACAAGGGCACCACAGCGCTATTTGGCGGAACTCGAGTGCCAAAACATCATATCCGTATCGATAGCTACGGCACTGTAGATGAGCTAAACTCTCATATTGGACTCATTAGAGATCAGAACATTGATGAACTAAGCAAAAAAGTATTAGTTACTATACAAGACAAATTATTTACTGTAGGTGCAGTACTTGCTACCGATCCGGAGAAGGCAATTTTAAAAAGTGGACAAAAAAGATTGAATATCCCTACAATTGCTATCGAAGATATCGAATTGCTAGAAAAAGAAATCGATCGAATGAATGATACTTTACCACCAATGACACATTTTGTCCTGCCTGGTGGGCATCAAACCGTGTCATTCTGTCATATTGCCCGTTGTGTATGCAGAAGAGCTGAGCGTTTGGCGACTGCCTTATATGAATTAGAACCCTTTGAAGAGACCACTTTACAGTACCTAAACAGACTATCTGACTATCTATTTGTGTTGGCACGAAAGTTGTCCAACGATCTACAAGCTGAAGAAATTAAGTGGATTCCTCAAAAAAATTCATGATATTTTTTAAAGCATATAAATTAACAAAAGGAACCCCTATAAAATTACGTTCTTATAATTATTGTTTAAATAATTAATTTTTTACTTGACTTTTTGAACTAAAAAATTATTTTTGCAAAAAATAAAAACCAGTAAGCGATATGTATTGGACTTTAGAACTAGCATCCTACCTAAGCGATGCTCCCTGGCCGGCTACTAAAGATGAATTGATTGATTATGCAATTCGTACCGGAGCGCCTCTTGAGGTTGTAGAGAATTTGCAATCAATAGAAGACGAAGGCGATTCGTACGATTCGATAGAAGAAATATGGCCTGATTATCCTACTGACGAAGATTATCTTTGGAATGAGGATGAATATTAAAAAAACATTGAAATAGTATTAAAAGTCTCGCAAGAGGCTTTTTTTTTGCGTAAATTACGCCGCTTTTCAGGTGGTTTTACTACCTGAAAAATTATTGTATAATATGACCGTTAGGTCCCTGAGATAGTAATAACTCGCAAATATATGAGTGAGTTAAATATTGCTACAAAAGAAGCTTAAAAACTTAGTTTCATTTTAGAATGAAATCTCATTAAACACGTAACCATAAATTATGGGAATTTTAGATTCTGTATTAAAAGTATTTGTTGGGGATAAGTCCCAAAAAGATATAAAAGAGATTCAACCAAAAGTTGAATTGATCAAAAAAGCAGAAAAGGCAATTGAAGGTCTTTCTCACGATGAGCTTCGTGCAAAAACCACTGAGTTTAAAAATAGAATAAACCAGGCTCGCGAAGAAATCAATACGAAAATCGAAAAACTTAAAGAAGAAGCCAATACTACTGAAGATATTGATCAAAAAGAAGATATCTATGGTGAAATCGATAAGTTAAAGGAAGAAGCTTATGAGGTTACAGAAAAAACACTAAACGAAATTCTTCCTGAAGCTTTTGCGGTTGTAAAAGAAACTGCTAAGCGATTTGCTACTAATGAGTCTATAGAAGTTACTGCTTCTGCTTATGACCGAGAACTTTCTGGAACCAAAGAGCATATTACCCTAGATGGAGAGCAATCGATTTGGGCCACCAGCTGGGATGCTGCGGGTAAGGAAGTAAAGTGGGACATGGTCCATTATGATGTACAGCTTATTGGTGGTATCGCGCTGCATGAAGGAAAAGTAGCCGAAATGCAAACAGGTGAAGGTAAAACACTGGTTGCTACCCTTCCGGTATATCTAAATGCATTATCAGGCAACGGAGTTCACCTGGTTACAGTAAATGATTATTTGGCAAGACGTGATAGCGAATGGATGGCTCCAATATTTCAGTTCCATGGATTTACAGTAGACTGTATCGATAACCATAGACCTAATTCTGCAGAACGTAGAGCTGCATACAATGCCGATATCACGTACGGAACTAATAATGAATTTGGTTTTGACTACTTACGTGATAATATGTCTCACGCTCCAGAAGATTTGGTACAACGACCACATAACTATGCTATCATTGATGAGGTCGATTCTGTGTTAATTGATGATGCTCGTACACCTTTGATTATCTCAGGTCCTATACCAAAAGGAGATATTCATGAGTTTGATGAGTTAAAACCAAAAATCGCTGATATCGTTTCGGTGCAGCAAAAATATCTCACTACTGTTTTAGCTGAAGCCAAAAAACTTATCAAAGAAGGTGATAGTAAAGAAGGAGGATTCAAATTACTACAAGTATATCGTGGAATCCCAAAAAATAAAGCATTAATCAAGTTTTTAAGTGAAGAAGGGGTAAAAATGCTTCTTCAAAAAACTGAGAACTTCTATATGCAAGATAACAATAGAGAAATGCATAAGATTGATGCAGATCTATATTATGTGATTGAAGAAAAAAATAACCAGATTGACCTTACGGATAAAGGTGTAGATTATCTATCTGGTAAAGATGATCCGGATTTCTTTGTATTACCACAGATTGGTATGGAAATCGCCAAGATCGAAGATCTTGGATTATCCAAAGAAGAAGAAGCTGAAAAGAAAGAAGACCTTTTTAGAGAGTATAGTGTAAAAAGTGAACGCATTCATACACTTCGTCAGTTATTAAAAGCATATTCATTATTCGAAAAAGATGTAGAATATGTGGTAATGGACAATAAGGTAAAAATTGTTGATGAGCAGACTGGTCGTATTATGGATGGTCGTCGTTATAGCGATGGATTACACCAAGCGATCGAAGCTAAGGAAAATGTAAAGATAGAAGATGCCACTCAAACTTTTGCCACTGTAACGCTACAGAACTACTTCAGAATGTACGGTAAACTATCCGGTATGACCGGTACTGCGGTAACTGAAGCTGGAGAACTATGGGAAATCTATAAATTAGATGTTGTAGAAATTCCTACCAATAGACCGATCGCTAGAAAAGATATGGAAGATTTGGTTTACAAAACCAAACGAGAAAAATATAATGCGGTTATTGAGCAAGTTACAGAGTTATCTCGTGCCGGAAGACCAGTTCTTATTGGTACCACTTCTGTAGAAATTTCAGAATTGCTGGGTAGAATGCTTACCATTAGAAAAGTACCGCACAACGTACTTAATGCTAAGCTTCATAAAAAAGAAGCTGATATTGTAGCTGAAGCAGGTAACCCAGGAGTAGTTACTATTGCTACCAATATGGCGGGTCGAGGAACGGATATCAAATTATCAGACGAAGTAAAAGCTGCTGGTGGGTTGGCAATTATTGGTACAGAGCGTCACGATTCTCGTCGTGTAGATAGACAGTTACGTGGTCGTGCAGGTCGTCAGGGAGATCCGGGAAGTTCTCAGTTTTATGTTTCTCTGGAAGATAATCTGATGCGTTTATTTGGATCAGAGCGTATTGCTAAGATGATGGATAGAATGGGACTGAAAGAAGGTGAAGTAATTCAGCATTCGATGATTTCTAAATCTATTGAAAGGGCCCAGAAAAAAGTTGAAGAAAATAACTTTGGAGTTCGTAAACGATTACTAGAATATGATGATGTAATGAACGCTCAGCGTGAAGTAGTTTACAAACGTCGTTATCACGCATTATTCGGAGAGCGTCTTCGCGTAGATCTTGCAAATATGATCTACGACACTGCCGAAGTGATTACTGAAGGAAATAAAGCTGCTCAGGACTTTAAAAACTTTGAATTTGAACTAATTCGTTATTTCTCGATGAGCAGTCCTATCACTACAGAGGAATTCGAAAAAATGGATCCTCAGAAAATTGCAGGAGAAGTTTATAAAGCTGCATATGAGCATTATCAGGATAAAATGAAACGTAATGCCGAAACTGCATATCCTGTGATCAAGCAAGTATACGAAGATCCATCTAGCAAATATGAAAGGATTTTAGTACCATTTACAGATGGTGTTAAGAGTCTAAATGTAGCTACTGATCTTCAAAAAGCATATGAGTCCGAAGGAAAGCAATTGATTACTGACTTTGAGAAAAACATCACTCTAGCTATTATTGATGATGCGTGGAAGACACATCTACGTAAAATGGATGAGTTAAAACAAAGTGTGCAATTAGCTGTTCATGAACAAAAAGATCCTTTATTGATCTATAAATTTGAAGCTTTTGAATTGTTCAAAGTGATGATCGAAGAGGTGAATAAAGATGTAATCTCTTTCTTATTCAAAGGAGAATTGCCAACCGGTAATACTCAGGATATTTCTGAAGCTCGTCAGGTACGCAGAAAAGAAAACCTGGAAACTTCTAAAGAAGAAATCCCAAATATGGATGAGCGCGCTGCTCAAAGCAGAGCTGCCGGACAAACACAACAGCGTCCGCAGGTTACAGAAACTATAGTACGTGAGCAACCAAAAATTGGTCGTAATGATAGAGTGACTATCAAACATGTAATGAGTGGAGAAAACAAAACAGTAAAATACAAACAAGCAATCCCTTTAATCGAAAAAGGAGAATGGGTGCTTGTTAACGAATAAAGTTAAAATCAATACAAAAACTAAAAACTCGAAGTCTGTAGCTTCGAGTTTTTTTATTCGTAATTATTACGCTAAGCAATAGATCTCTTATACATTGTGAAGAATAAAAACGGCAAATAACCAACTGCAAAAATAACCGCCCCTGCCAACAGCAATATTTCTGCTCCCCAAAAGTGCATAACTTTAAACAATACAGATAAGCCCAATAGAATTCCAGCCGTAAAGCCTAAAATTATTTTTAACCGCTCTGAAAGCGCTTTCCCTATAGCAACCTTGTATTTATCTATTGTTAATAATGGTACATAAACCAGCAGAAGTAATAAGAAGCCTATGGTAAGAAGCTTATTGGCATATGGATAATACAGCAACTTAAAAGTTACACCAACAGTTAAAACCACTGATCCAATAAAACCGATTAAATACATAAGTTTTTTCATCATAATTATTCGTTTTGAGTTTAATAAAAAAATCGTTTTGCGTTCCATATCTATCAAACCATTAGGAGCGAGTTCCAACAGAGCATCCTGCAATGATTTTTCAAATGATTTGCCTCTTCTTAATTCATTTTCTATAACACAACATAGATGATCCAATATATCATCTCTTAGCGATTGTAATTGTAAACCTTGTGAGTCCACAAAATCACAAATTTTATCTTCTTGTTCTTTTGTTAGCTTCATATCGCATCCAATTGAGGAAAAATAACTTTATTCAGTGTAGCCATAAAATCCTTTAGCTCTTCTATATAATCCACCTTCTCCTTTTCTCCTTTTGATGTTAACAAATAATACTTCCTGACTCTTTTACCTATATACTCCTCCTCGCAAGATAGTAAGCCGTCTTTCTTCATTTTTTGTAAAGCCGGATATAATGATCCATCTTTCAGTAAAATTTTACCGTCAGAGCGTTCTTTTACCTGCTGAAAAATCTCATAACCATACATTCTACCTTTTTCTGAAAGTAAATTCAGAATAATCACAGAAAGCGTTCCTTTTAATAATTCTTTAGAATACATAGGGTAAATATACATAAAAAAACAATACATCATAATTCTATGTATTTATTTTTTTTAAAACTATAAGCAACCTTTTTACGTTTTCTAATCTTATAAAAAACCATAATGATGAAAAATACGTTTCTCCTGTTAACTACGCTTCTTTTTTTAATTTCTTGCAGCAATGATGAGGAAATTATAGAAATTACCACTTTAAAAGTAAATCATTATAAAACTACTACCAACGGGTTCTTTTTTGGCGGATTAGGAACTGTATTATTAGTTGAGGAAAGAAATCAAATTGGTCAGAATAATTTTCAACCTAATTTTGATGGAATCGTTGGTTTTGAATACGAACTAGGTTTTATATACGATTTAAAAGTAAGCAAAACCCTATTGGAAAACCCACCACAAGATGCCTCAAATACAAGAATTGACCTATTAGAAGTGATCTCTAAAACGCCCGTTTCATCCGATACTGAGTTTAAAGTTAGATTAACACTAAATCAAACTGATGAAACTTTTGACAATTGGGTATTTGTAAATCAAGACAACAATTACTCGATAATCAATTCTTCGATCCACATTGATTGCGGAAACTTATGCAACGAATTATCCGAAAAAGTCACTAATAAAGAGCAAATAACAGGTGTGTTTACTCACGGGGAAAGTGATGTATATATTTTAAAAGAAATCTTAAACGAATAAGTTTACTTCTAAAAGGTTTTAAGTTGCGATTTTCAATAGTAAATTGGGATTCGGACAATTATCTAAGTAATATATGAGTCTTTTTTTATTAGCCACCCCAGGATAATCACCTGTGTTACCCTGCATATCTTTGATAATCTGAAAATGTAAATGGGGAGCATAATCTCCATTTACTTCTGCGCTCCCTAAAGCCGCGATAACCTGACCTTTTACAACCTTCTGACCTACTTTAATACTAGAAAGCGACGCTGTACTTAAGTGCCCGTATAATGTATAAAAAGTAATATCCTGAATTGTATGTTCCAAAATAATTGTTGGACCATAATCTCCGTAATTCGTATTATTTTTAAAGCTATGTACTATACCATCCAAAGGGGCTAATATTTCTGTCCCTGCCTCACACCAAATATCTAATCCTAAATGAATATTACGTTCGGTTTCGGGGTTTTGTTGATTAAAGTGTGTGCTTCTGCGATAAATCTCTCTAGTTTCATTATAACCTCCATAGGCTACCTTTGCTCTACTTTTTACTAAATAACTCTCTATATAGCCCTCAAATGCTTCTGAAGAAGAAACATCTATCTTATCTAACTCCTTATTATTTTCAGATAAATCAATAGCTATATAATCTTCTTTAGAAAACTCTGAAGAAACTACAGGAACAAACTCTGATGATAAATTTTCTAAAAAATTTGGAAACTGAATTGTATTCATTAAGCGCTTTGTGAAATGGATTTTGGTTCTTTAGATTTCCAATGCTTCGGCAATTGTTTCAATAGTGCTTTTCTAAACGCATGATAATCTACAGTAATCGTATGTCTTGGTGTATCAATTTGTTTATAATGAGGATGTGTAACTTCTCTTTGGCACAAATTTTTAATATTAGAAGGCATTTTCCACTGATCAGTCAAATAGTTAGCTAGAATTTTACTTTGTAACTCTGATCCCGGCCAAATACAGCCTAGCGGCTGGAACATCCCTACAAAAAATAGATCGTGATATTCTGGATGAAACATTTTTAGATACAAAGGAACAGGACCATCACTATAATTCACAAAAGATTCATCAAAAAAGGTATGTTTCAAAACATAACCTGTACAAGCAATAATTACATCTACATCCTCCGTGGTGCCATCCTTAAAATGCACGGTATTTCCCTTTAAGCTCTCGATATCTACCTTAGGATGCACTTTACCATGTCTAATTTTATACAATAATTCGTCATTTATAGTAGGATGCGTCTGCCCGAATTTGGTTTTTACCTCTTGTAGACCATATAATTTATTCTTTCCCAGCAAGATACTCAATAACCGATCATTAAACCAGCTTCTAATCTTAATCGGTAACCAGGATGAACGAGCTCCAACTATATCAGATGGTAATCCAAAAAAGAATTTAGGAATAATGCGATACCCCCTTCTCCAACTAATACTAGTTTTTTTACTTACCCTACTAGTTTCTACAGCAACATCACAAGCAGAATTACCGCCGCCAATTACCAGAATACGTTTATCCGCAAATGGAGCTGCTTTTTTATAATGATGAGAATGCATGAACTGACCTGCAAATTCTCCAGGGTATTCAGGCATTCTGGGAACAGAATGATGCCCATTACAAACTACTAAATCTGTAAAGGTTTCTATTCTTTCTTTACCTTCCTGAACAATGGTGATCTTCCATTCGTTTGCTTTAACCCGATCACAGTGTTTCACCGAAGTTCCAAATTCTATATAAGGATAAAGATCAAATTGTTTTGCATACGCTTGAAAATACCTTCTTAACTCATCGTGAGAAGGGTAATCAGCTACAGTTTTATCAAAATCATCAAAAGTATAATCTTCATATTGTGATAGAGTCTTAGAACTAATAATATGAGTAGTTTCAAAAACACTAGAATGACTTTCATCCTCAGAGTAGATCCAATTTCCTCCAACCTCATTATTACGATCATAGCAAACTACCTCAAGATCTTTATCTTTTAAATTCTTGAGTGCTGTAATACCACTAGGACCAGCTCCTATGATACAGATTCGCTTTTGCATACCTCATTATTAATTTGGTATGTAAAATAGAGAATGTATTGGATTTTTAAAAATATTTTTGTTTAATAAAATTTTATAACCACTATAAAGAGAATGTTTTATCTATTCTTCGTTTCAGCATGGTCACTTGTACAAAGAACAATAGTATTAAAAATATTATCCCGTAGCTTGTTGTCTTATCAAGTGTAAGTCCGGAAAGAGGGCTTTTAAAGCCTTCAAAAGCAATTGGTGTAAGGTTTATTTTATCAAACATAGATTCTCCTTCTCCTGACATAAAAAGCAAAAGACTTAGACAGCTAAACACAATTGATGCAATAACGATCCAAGCTTTTTTGGAAATCAGAGGTTTATAAACTATTGATTCTTCAATAGTAGAAGTTTCTACTTGATTCATCACATTGTTTAAAAAATCCGAAGAAGGATGTTCCAATCCTGCCTCTTTTACTAATTTTTCTATGTCATTATATCGCTCTTCCATTTTCTGCACTTATTTCTGGCAAAATGTAATATTTTAATATCGAATATAGTTTTTTTCTGCTTCGATACAACTTAATTTTCACATTATCTGCTGTTAAACCTATGATCTCAACTATTTCTTTTACGCTTTTTTCTTCAAAATAATATAAAGTAATTATGGCTGCTTCATCTTCTGGAAGCTTCATTATACTATCTGATATGATTTGTTTTCTTTCTTTATTCTGCAAATACCCCAAAGCATCATTAACCAACTCCATTTCCCCCTCACTAATATCCTCAATAATTTCTGATGCCATCATACGTTTTGCAGCTTTTATGGCATCCAGGCTTTTGCGATAAGCAATAGTATACAACCAGGTAGAAAATTTAGCATCTCCTCTGTATTTACTCAAAGATTGATATGCTTTTACAAAAGTATCTTGCGCCACTTCTTCTGCCTGTTCCTTATTCTTAACCATACGCAAAACCACAGTATGCACTAAACTCTGATAGCGCTCCACTAATTCTGAAAAAGCATTTACCTCTCCGGCAAGTACTTTATCTATATAATATTGATCTGATTGATGGTTCATTTACAGGTAGGACGACACCAATTTAACTATGGTTACATTTTATATGCTAAAAAGTACAAAAAATATTTTTTCTTACTTTTTTGTAACCAGATCGAATTATCTACTGTCATAGAAGAAAAACGAATAGTTAAGTTTAACCTTTTAAAAATTAAAATTATGCACGCAGCAGAAGTACTAATACCTTTAATTATTTTCGGAAGCATCTTTGGAATCTTCTATTTATTCGTAACTGCCAGGAATAAAGAACGTCTGGCTCTTATAGATAAAGGAGCGGATGCTTCTATATTTTATAGTAGTAAAACAAAACGAGTAACACCTGTCTGGAAAGTGTTTATCCTAAATCTATCCTTATTACTAATGGGGATTGGCGTTGGAATTTTTATTGCCGGAATTCTTAATATATCTATGGGAGTAGAAGATGAAATTGCATATCCAGGAACTATATTCTTAATGGCAGGAGTAGGTTTATTTATTGGTTTTAATATGACCAAGAACCTAGATAAAGAGAATCAATTGGATAAAAAAAGTCAATAACATCAAGAACTAAAAAACCCATCGAAGTTCGATGGGTTTTTAAAATATTTTTATTCAGTTCTTACATATCTGCAACCTGACCGTTATCCACAAATTTTTCTACTACTACTGCATCTCCTTCATTATTTTCAATAAAATATACTCCAGCTGGTAATTGACTTAAGTCTACAAAACCTTGAGTTTTAGTTAAGATATGAACTGTGTTTTTTACTTCGAATAGTTTAATTTGATCACCTTCTTTAAAATCAACGATCGTTATAAGGTCACCTTCTCTTTCTATAGCTAAAAGATTATCATCAGAATTACTGTAAAAACTTTCTAATTCTTCTTCTAAAGCCACATCTTCAACCTCAACCATTTTACTATCACGCTCAACTACATAAGAATCATCCAATGCTTTCTCTAATAATAATTCTTCATCTGTTCTTTCTATAACAACAGACTTACCTTTACTATTTTCTAATAAATATTTACCTGCAGGTAACATACTAAGATCAATCTGATCACTGGTTTTAGACAAAATATGTTCTCCAGACTCAAATTCAAAAAGCTTTAATTTATCTCCTTCTTGAAAATCAACAACACTAACAACTAAACCTTCTCTTTCAATTCTTAATGCATCATCATCGATATTTGCATTAACATTGATAAAGAATAGTAAGCTAAAAATAGTTGCTAAAGTTCTCATTTCTTTTAATTTATCTTTTGTAGTTAAGAGTAAACTTATTACGGTTTTACCACACAATAATAATATTAAATTATCGTTGCTTAAAGTAAATTCCTGATTTTTAGATCAAATGAGGTTGATTTTCGACCAATGACACAAAAAATGTTAATTTCACCCTTTATAAGTATTAAAATATTGATTTTCAATGTTTTATATTTTTAAAAATCCTAAAACATAGATTAAATACATAATATCTTAGACAAAAGAATCAATAATCTGATATTAGCCTACAAAAAATCTCTAAAAACCTTTAACAATAACATAAGGGACATCTGTAAAATTTATATCAAATTTAACATTACAGGTTAGTTATATTAACCATAAAAAGCTCTATAATCTAAATGAAGACTATAGAGCTTTTTTACAATTAACACTTTGCTATAAAAAATCTATTGCAATATTATCTCACTATATTTAGCATTGATTGTTATTGCCTTATCCGTATTACGAGTATCCTGAAAACCATTGATAAATACATTTCCAAAATTTCTTCTCGCATTAGTTTTTAAAGTCTTAGGTAATGAAATCAGACTTTGAGCACCACTATAAGTAAAATTAAATGCTGCTTTTGGTAACTTGAGTTTGAAATCACTATTCACTACAGCCAGATCCAAAGTCGAAAAGGATTCTCCAAGATTAGCAATAGTAATAGCGCCAAAACTTCCGGTTATCGCTCCATTTTCGTCCAACTGCTGTATAAAAATATTACTGGAGTCAGAATTAACCTGAAGGTTTTTTGCATTTTCTATCCTACAATTCTTTACATAATTAATTACCAATCGGCCATTATTCCATTGACGGACGAGTATAGGAGAATACGATGCTTTAATAAAAGTCTGATCGCCATCAATAATATTAGCCTCTAATTTAGTATGCGAAAGAGATGCTCTGACATTATTAGATCGCTCCGCCAATCGCACATCTCCGTGACGAATATTAAGTCTAAGCTTAGCATCTTTAGGCACTTTGACTTTTATTCTTTTCGTCATATTGCTAGTCCCTTTTTTGTTAGTAGAAGAGTTATATCTATAAACTGTGACATTACCTCTTTGCTGTTGACTCTCAAAATCCCTAATAAACTGAGCCGCCCAAGCTTGCATTTCTCTCCCGAATTGTTGTCCCCAGGCGTCCATATCATTACCTACCCGGTTACCCCAAGCTTCAACCTTAATTTCCATTTGAGGAACTATTTTTTCTACATTCTTCTCGAATTGCTTTCCCCAATCTTCCATTGCAACCTTAAAATCATCTCCATATTTTTCTTGCATCTGGTTTTCCCATTGCTGAATATACTCTTCTTCATTCTCCTGATACTTATTGTAATCAAAGTTGATACTAGCTAAGTTTTGAGAAAGAGCACTGGGCATAGGGTTATTGGCTACATTCTCCATAAGTGGTCCTAACAAATCTTTAATCATAGGTGCCAACATCTTTAACTCCTGTCCCCTCTCTCCCATTCTTACACTAGACGCGGTTATATTTCCTCCCCAAGGATTGCCTGCTACAGAATTAATAGTAACTTCTCTACTATTACCTAATACATCTACTTGCCAGCTATCGAGAATACGCTTTCCATTCTCTTCGGTTAGGTTGTCTCCTTCTAAATAGGCTTGGACTTCTACGGTATTTTTATTCCAGGTTTCAAAAACAATATCAGTATGAGTAGTATTAAGGTTTACAGTAACATCTTTATTTACTGAAAATTTTTCGCTTAACTTGCTCTGTTTATCCTGTGCAAACACACTTGCACAACATAATATGCCAAGGGCGACAACATTAAGCTTGTATTTCATTGTAATTTTCATTTTCAATTTTTTCTAATTCTTTTAGTTTCTCTTGCAATCTTGTCAAAAGAGTAAGCCTCATTGTCAAATTCTCTTTCATTGCTTCTATACTTTGCATATTTGGACCTACTTTTAAAAACTCTTCATTAAGTCTTTGATATTCTTTATCCAAATTTTCTAATCGTTTCATAAAACTCTCTACCAGTTCTCTATTTGTATCATCAATTTTAATCTGAGATAAATAAAACTTAACTGTGGTAAATACCGTATTTTCTACTTGTTCATAATCTGGATATATCTCAGCCACAGATGAAGACTGCTTAGTTAAAACTACCGTAGAATTTTTTACCGGGCTTTCTGTTGAATTTACTACTTCTGTTGTTCCCTTATCATTTCCGAATTGATTAAAAGCCATAAAAGAGACTGATAAAATCACAACTACACTAGCAGCAATCCTAATCCAGGAATAATCAAAACCTCTTTTTTGTTTAGGAAGTTCTTTCTCTAATCGATCCATAAAACGTTGCTGATGCCCTTCTCTAATACGCTCAGAAGGAATCTGCTTATCCTGCTTTAACAGTTCTCTAATATCCTGTGCCATCTCTTAAATGTTTTAATTGATCTTGTAATTGTTTTTTTCCTCTATGCACTAATGTTCTGGAGGAAACCGGGGTGATATCTAATATTTCGCTGATCTCATTATGATCATAACCTTCAATTAAAAATAGCATAACTGCATACTTATATTTTTCAGGCAATGTCTCAATTGCCTTTTTTACTTCGTCGACTGTAACGGAATCAGAAACGGACCAATCGTTATGTTCTTCTACAGTACTCATCACCTGCTCATTTATAGCAACCATATTCATTTTTTTTGCTTTAAGCATATCTATACTCTTATTTATTACGATACGCTTTAACCATGCACCAAAAGTCACATCACCAGTAAATTGATGAAGCCTTGTAAAAGCTTTTATAAAAGATTCCTGCATAGCTTCTTCTGCCTCAAAAGGATCTTTAAGGAAACGTAACGCTACATAATACATACCATCACAGTACTTATTATAAAGCTTCATTTGTGCTCTACGATCGTTAGCCCTACATTGTTCTATTAGCTCGCTTTGTAACAAACTTCTTTAACTTATTTGGTTAGTGATTACTTCTCTATGACAATTAAAACCGGTTTCAATTGCTATTCTCTCTATATAGACGAAATTCTATCTATAAATGTTGCAAAATTAGAAATAAAAATACTTTTAATTACACAATTAACTGAATATCAAATTATTAATAAAAAATTAACTATTCAAAAAGTAAGCTTCAGCCTAAAATAAGTACTACATAGCAGATCAACTTTTTGTTAACCAAAAACCTATTAAAAATGTATAAAACAATTAAAAATGACAACCTTGTCAAAAATGAAGAAATTGAAGGAGTCTACCGTTTAATCGAAAAGAATATGGATTGCACCAAAAAAGTAATCAAACATATTGATGTATTAATTGAAAATCGCCTCTACCCGGAATCAGCATTTAAGTCTTTGACTTCGCTAAGAAACGTATGTGCTATAAATGTAATGAACCTTCTTAAAGCCGCAGGTTAGTGAAATGTAAAGTAATTAATATTTGGACATAATTTCTTTAAACTGTTTACTCATGTTCCACTTAACAATAGTAGAAGCCGTAAGTATTCCACTTGCCATAGCCCCACCGACACCGACCAAGGTGATATCTTGTCCGGTAAGATATAAACCCTTGATATGGGTTCGTGGACGCAATACTCTTGTTTTAAAACGTTGAGGAGCATGAGTCACACCATAGATCTCTCCTTTTTGATAATTACTAAATTTCTTTGTAGAGACCGGCGAAGATACCTCAGCATGGATAATATGCTCTTTTAATTGGGGATACAACTCAAATAGAAGAGCTAATCCTTTATTTTTAAAATCTTCCTTAATCTCATCATATTCATCACCTCTATTTAACCAAGGTTGATCTTCGAATTTATTAAAATCCTTATACCAGGCTCTTCCAATGAGCTGGATGGTAGCAGTATCAGGATGCTCAGTTGGCCATAAACTATCTTTGGCAGACGGAAAAGAAATATATGCAAATGATAGTTTCTTATCTGACAAATTCTCTTTATCGTTCAGAATTTTATCTGTATCCTTATCAGCATACCACCAAATATTATATTTTGGTAATCCTAAATCTGCATCGCTTTTATTTAGCCCAACATATAAGCATAAATGACAGGTAGAAGATTCTATCTTACCAAAATTCTTATGTTTTTTTTGTAAAACATCAGCATCAAGCAAATGATTGAAAGTATTGTATGCGCCTGCATTACTGATAACATTTTCACAATCAAATAACTGACCATTAATTGTCAATCCTTTTATAGTTTTTCCTAAGGTGATGATTTTCTCAACTTTAGCATTGATATAAACCGATACACCTAATGTTTCTAAATGTTCTATGATTGTTTCATGGATACGATTAGCTCCACCTCTGGGATAATTACCCCCATCAATGAAATGATTAATCACAATACAATGTGCTGCAAAACTACTTTCTTTAGGAGATAACCCATAATTACCACATTGTGCACATAATGCTGCTATAAGCTCTTGATTATCCGTGATACTACTCAATACCTCATATGTTGTTTTATGAGATATCGATCTATGAATTCTCCTGAATAAAGGTCCTAAAAGTACACTTAATGGAAACGGAAATGCTTTCTGCACAAAATACAAAAGGCTTTTTTTTGTTGATTTCTGTAATAACTCTATATAAGAATCAATAGCAGATTTATCATTAGGAAAATATTCATAAAACTTTTTCCTGAAATTCTCTACCCCACTTACAAATTCAAATTTTCTATCCCCTATATGCGCCACATCATAAGGATCTCCCATGGGATCCCATTCTAACTTATTATTTGACAAATAATTAAAGATACTCTTCAGTTTAGACTCTTCATGCATATTACCTACATAATGCACACCAACATCCCAGACTAATCCTTTACGACGCTTAAAGGTATGCGTGAATCCTCCTGGAGTATAATGTTGCTCTAAAATAACAACTTTCTTTCCTGCCTTTGCTAAAAAAACTGCTGTTGTTAATCCTCCAATTCCGGAGCCTATAATCACATACGTATCTTTATCAAAAGTAATATCTGAAGTAAATTTCTTAAAGGATTTTTCAACCATGAATTTGTAGTAATGGCTCAAAAGTACATAAATATGTGTTTAATTAACATTCAAATAAATTATCTTTAGAAATAATTAAAAAATACTTGTATGACACGATTTTTAAAAAGAACTATACTCGTAGCATTAGGAATTATTATTATTGGATTTATCGGATTGATGGTTATGAAACAAATAACCAAGCAACACAGCCCAGAAGAAACGATCACTCATACGGCAAAAGATGCAACTTTTACTGTATTCTATAATCGACCATATAAAAAGAAAAGAGAGATTTTTGGCGACCTAGTCCCCTACGGAGAAGTATGGAGAACAGGAGCTAATGAAGCGACTACCTTTACCACAGATAAAAACATATTCATAGATGGAAGTGAATTAAGGGCAGGTACTTACACTTTATGGACCATTCCCAGTTCAGACTCCTGGAAGGTCATTTTTAATGCAGAAGAATATGATTGGGGCGTTAATTTTGATGGAACTATTGCTCGCGAACCAGAATATGATGTATTAACCGTAGAGGTCCCGGTACAACCTTTATTGAATGTTGTGGAGCAATTCTCTATTTATTTCGAAAACGCTAATGACTTCACCATTATGTACCTATCCTGGGATAGAACTGCAGTTGCGGTTCCTATCAAAGTATAAGAGGAATATGGGCTACTGTGTTTCAAAAAATGATTATACCTTTGTATAAAGCTTTTTTGTGTCTAAAGATCATTCTGAACATAGCAATATCCAGTCTCCTAAAGTACCTTCCAGTACTAATGACCAAGCTATTGGTCGGTTTAAAAAACTACAACAGAAAAATATATCTGTAGATACTATATTTAAGTCAATTCTTACCAAAGATGCTACTGCGTTAAGTAAAGGCATTACATTAATAGAAAGCACCCAAAAGAATCATTGGTCAAAAGCACAGCAACTTATTGAAAAATGTCTTCCTTATGCTAACAATTCTGTAAGGATTGGAATCACTGGAGTACCTGGAGTTGGAAAAAGCACATTTATTGAAGCTTTAGGAAATATACTAATACAGAAAGGTAAAAAAGTGGCTGTTCTTGCAGTAGATCCTAGCAGTACTATCTCTAGAGGAAGTATCCTTGGTGATAAAACCCGTATGGAATCTTTAGTTCGATCAAAAGAGGCTTTTATTCGTCCTTCTCCATCCGGAAGTTCATTGGGTGGAGTAGCACAGAAAACCCGGGAGTCTATTATTTTATGCGAAGCTGCCGGTTATGATGTAATCATCATAGAAACTGTGGGTGTTGGTCAAAGCGAAACCGCAGTACATAGTATGGTAGATTTCTTTTTACTACTAAAACTTGCCGGAGCTGGTGATGAATTACAAGGTATCAAACGAGGTATTATCGAAATGGCGGATGCTATAGTTATCAATAAAGCAGATGGTGATAATGAGAAACGAGCTCGAGAAGCCAAAAATCAATTCAGAAAAGCTTTACACCTATATCCACTCGCAGAAAGTAGTTGGTCTCCAGAAGTATTAACCTGTAGTGCTCTAAAAAATATAGGGATCGAGGACATCTGGGAATTGATCCTGAAATATCTTGACATTACTTCAAAAAATGGATTTTTTGATAAAAATCGTATGGAGCAAAATAAGTTTTGGTTATTACAAACTATCGAGGAGCAATTAAAAAGTTCTTTTTATAATAACCCAAAAATCAAAGAAGCTCTTGCAACACAAATTAAAGCCATACAACAACATAAGATTACTCCTTTTGCTGCGGCAAGGTATCTATTGGAGTTAAGCAAAGACTGATTTAGTATAATAAAATACTTGGTTCTGATTAATTAGTGGTTATTTTAATTAGTTCTTACCAATTATATTTCCTTCTCTTCATAAATAATAATTTGCAAACCATCGGGATCTCTTAAATATAAATAACGAGAACCCCAGGGACGATCAACCGGACCTATGGTTTCCCATTTTCCTTCCAGGTGATTTACCCAACGCATTATATCCGTTGTTTTTAACTGCAGATCTATTTTATCATTAGCTACTTCCTTACTGAAAGATGAATTATAGTAGTAATGACCTTCTTTTATTTCAGATATTTCTATAAAAGCATTATTATCTTTATGACCAAATCTAAAAACACACCCTCTATTCTCACTACTATATTCCTCAACTATTTTCAGGTTTAAGATTTGGTGATAGAAATCTCTTGAAGCATTATAATCTTTAGTTCTAACGACTGTTTTTAAACTTAATCCACCTAAATTTACTAAGGATTTTTCTTCATTTTCAGAGTTCATATTTTTTGAAATATAGATCAATATTCATAGATATAATTACTCTAAAAATAAGCACAAATAATTGTATAGAAAAAACCTTAATGTCTAATATTATATGCCAATATCTTTGAATTTATGGTGCACTCCTAGTTACTTGTCACCTATCTCACCCACCTGATCTTTGCTCACACCTTCAGGAACATCAACAGCAGGATTATCATAGTCATAACTTTGCATAGTGTCAGCAAGACGTTTACTGATCTTAACCAAATAACAGGTATCTGATGTTTTTACCTCTACAGCTTCGATGGCTTCGTTATGCTGGTTTCTGAAAGAAACAATATCTCTATCATTATATCCATCAGGAAACTTATTCACTAAAAGGTTTAAAATGTTTTTATTCAGTTTTTTGTAGTCAACAATTACTCTTCTCATGGGTTTGCAGATTTAGTTAGTTGTATATTTCTAAAACATCCCAGATAAAAGATATACTTCTGGGTTCCACTCTCTATTACAAACCTTAGGGTAATTTATTTTAATTTACCCTAGGTGATTTTCTATCGGGTTCAGTATCATTCCACTTATGGTAATATGCTATTACAAGTCTAATTAAAAAAAATGAAATTTTTCATAAATCAACTTTAAATTTATATATTTTTTCGATTTTTTTGACAAGTAAAAAAATCTAATACTTTTCTACTACGCTATACTTATTCTCTAAACTTTTTTTGGACATTTACAATTCCTTTTTTTAGTACAAAATACATTTTATGGATTTAGATTTTAACCAAAAAAGTTTAGTGTATATTGTATTAGGAATTCCAGAAGAAGTCATAAGGCCACAACTATTTAATAATTTTACATTTTAGGCGTTATCTATATCAATATCGTGATATGATTAAGAATATTTTACGAAAGAAATGGATGAAGTTTTCTCTTATTGCTTCAGGAGGAATCTTTCTGCTATTCCTTATGTTTTATGTTAGTATCTATCTTGGTTTTTGGGGAGAGCTACCTACCAAAGATGAACTAAGTTCTTTAAAACAAGCTGAAGCTACGCAAGTACTGGATAAAGATGGTCACTTAATTGGCAAGTATTATATTTATGATCGTCAACCAATTACTTATGATGATTTACCTCAACATCTAGTTGATGCGCTAGTCGCTACAGAAGATATCCGATTCTATGAACACGACGGGGTAGACAATACCAGTTTACTGCGAGTTTTTTTCAAAACCATTCTGATGGGTAACAAATCTTCAGGAGGAGGAAGTACAATTACTTTGCAATTGGCTAAAAATCTCTTCGGAAGAAAGAAGTACAAAATATTTAGTACTGTGGTTAATAAAGTAAAGGAATCCTTTATAGCCAAAAGAATGGAAGACATTTATTCTAAAAAGGAAATCCTGACTATGTATTTCAACACAGTTCCTTTTCCTGATAATACATACGGAATTGAGAGTGCAGCTCAAAAATTCTTTAATAAACACACAAGTCAACTTAATTTATCAGAAGCTACTACTTTAGTTGGTTCATTAAAAGCTAATCATAGCTATAACCCTCGGCTTTTTCCGGAAAGAAGTCAACTGCGTAGAGATGTGGTGTTACAGCAGATGGTAAAATATAAATATCTAAGTTCTAAACGTGCGGATCAAACGATGGGTCAACCTATTGTTTTGGATTATCAATATTTTAATCACGACCTGGGTTTAGCTCCTTATTTTAGGGAACAAGTAAAAAAAGAACTTTCTCATATTCTGGAAAAGCACAAAAAACCGGATAGCACGGTATACGACATATACAATGATGGATTAATTATTCATACTACTTTGGATTACAAAATGCAATCGCTGGCAGAAGAAGCAATGAAAGAACATATGCAGGTTTTGCAAAAAGCATATGAAGCATCTTATGGTAGTACTCCCCCCTGGAAAAGTAATACTCAACTTATTCAAAACGCGATCAAAGAACTTAACATCTATAAAAACTATAAGGAGCAAGGTCTTACTGAAGATCAAATCCAAGATTCTCTTTCTAAAAAGAAGGATATAGAACTTTTTGAATGGGAAGAAAATATTACCAAAAAAATGACTACTCTGGATAGCTTGAAACACTATCTAAAATTTCTAAATACCGGGATGATTGCTATAGAACCCTCAACCGGAGCAGTACAAGCATATATAGGTGGAATTGATTATCGATATTTTAAATATGATCATGTTTCGCAAAGCGAAAGACAAGTCGGTTCTACTTTTAAACCATTTGTATATACTACAGCTATCGAAAATGGCATGAAGCCTTGTACTTATTTTTCTACCAAAGAAATTACCTATACCAACCTAGATGATTGGACACCAAAAAACTCATCCTCTGAAGAAGATCCATATCTTAATTTCACCTTAGAAAAAGCATTGAGCACTTCAGTCAATACTATTGCTGTCAAAGTATTAAACAAAGTTGGAATTCCGGCAGTAACAGAACAAGTTCGAAAACTAGGAATCACCTCAGAACTGTCTGAAAAGCCTGCAATGGCACTTGGAACAGATGGTATCAAATTAAAAGAATTGGCTGGAGCATACGCTAGTTATGTGAATGAAGGAAAACCTATACAACCCTATTATATTACCAAAATTGAGGATAAAAAAGGGAATCTGATTGCTTCTTTTGAACCTAAGGTGTCCGACAGTATCACCTTTAGTAATTATACCAGGCAAGTACTATTGGAAATGATGAAATCCACTGTCAATGAAGGAACCGCTACTCGACTTAGAACCACATATAACTTAAAAAATGATATTGCCGGTAAAACGGGAACTACACAGGATAACAAAGACGGTTGGTTTGTGGGACTCACCCCAAACCTGGTGACAGTAACCTGGGTGGGTAATGATAATTACAATATAGGGTTTAAAACAACAGCTATGGGCCAAGGAGCAAATACAGCATTACCAATTTTTGCTAAACTGTACCAGAAAATGAATCAGGACAGTAGTTTTGATAAATATACTAAAAGTACATTCACAGCACCTTCTGAAGAGATATTAAAAGACCTCGACTGTAAACCTGAAAAACGAGACAATCTGCTTAAACGTATTTTTAGCAAAAAGAAGAAAAAGAAGAAGTTTAGAAAAGAGTAGCTAAAACTCCACTTTTGCCACTATCTCTTCATCATCTTGTTTAGTTAATCTGATGACTTTGGTTTCCTTGGTTTCTTTCTTTGTACCATATTTTTTAAAAATAGTTACCTTCATAAACGTTGGATTCTCCAACTTTTGATAGCGATCCCCATAATATTTCACTTTAATATAATACGCGCCTTTTATGGCATCTTTTAATGTGAATTCTTCCGGACCAAACCCTTGAGTCATATCCTGAGACATTTTACCCCCAATACTTGTCTTATTATGACTATAATAACACTCTTCTAAGTTAGGATCAATAATATGTAAATCTATATCAGTATCATTATGATTCCAATCCGTAGTAATTCTAATATCAAAATCCACTGGTTCCAAAAGTTCTTTATCAATTTTACTAAGATCTAAATCATTTTTGTGCTCCTTAATAAGGGTTCTCACTTCATGTTTAGCAATATCTGCTATCCCTTTAAAAACCCGTCTTTCAGTATTCTTATAAATTTCACCTGAGACAATACTATATAATAAATCTAAAGCTTCCTGGCACTTACCTGTGTTTTTATAAGCCAAAGCCAAATCTCTGTATGATTGCGAATCTTCTGATCTTAAATCCAGCACTCGCTCAAAGATAAATTCCGCTAATTCATATTGCTGATTCACCTGCAATTGATAACCGTATACTTTTAACAATTCGTAATTATCAAAATCTGTTTCGGGTATATTCGATAAAATTCTGGATGAATATATATTCTCATTATATGTATCCCGAAAATGATTAGATACATCCACAAAATAGGCAGGAGTTTCTAAATAATTATTGCGTTGCATTAGATACATTTGATAAGCCTCTTGTAAAGTCTTTGCCTTTCGTAATTCAATGATATATTTCGTATTAACCATCCTATCTTTTACAGTAAGATCTCCAGAATATTTTCTGAACGATGGAGTTGGTGGGGTATATGGGGAAACAGATACTATGGGAGTAGAAAATGTTCCTGAATCATCAACATTAAAAACAATAGGCAAGGTATATTGTACATCTACAGCCATATTTCTTTGTCTACCCGGTGTCATAACAGGTAATAATCTTAAAACCCTTATTGCTTCCTCTTCTAGTTGAGGCTGAGAAGCTCTAGCCTTTATATCGCTTACTTCTCCTTTTCTATTTACGGTAAATCTTGCATATATTCTTTGAACACCAGAAGGCAAACCCAGTTCGCCCCCAAGCTGAGTATTAAAGCTTCTACTTACTATGCTTCGTACATTCTGGGAAAAACAGTTTTTTCTTTCTTCATTTGATGTATAAGGTTCACATCCCGGAAACACAGGCACTTGTTCAATAACAGCAAAGGGAACGGACGAAACATCCTCATAACCAGCATCTACATCTTCTACGGCTTCTACTTCTATGATTTCCTCTTCTAATTCAGGTTCCTCTGACCTTAACAGTCCTGGTTCAACAGGTCTTCTTATTGCTTCACGCTTTGCTGCTACTCTCCTTTCATCAGCAATGATTTCAAAGTTTTGATTTATAGGCGTTTCTCTGCTTTCTGTAGGTTCCTCAGAAGATGCAGTTCTCTGTATCAAACCTTCTTTTACATTATTTTCTGTAGCCAGAATTCTATTATATTCTTCTAACAATTCTGCTGGTGGGGTGATCTTATATCTTATGTAATCCCTGATTTCTTCCAAAACTATTAATGAAGTATAATCCGTAACCAAGCTATATGCTTTTCCTAAAACAGTAATTTTATCTTTATTCTTCTTGGTATCTTTCTCCAGATAATCTAATTTTTTCTGCCCCCATATTCTTCTGATATCAACATCAGAACCAGGGTTGTCATCAAGATCGACAGTAACACTTTGCGTAACTTCATTACTATATCCAAAATTTAACTGTATACGTTGCCCTTTTACAAAGTTCTTACCCGTTATAGAAAAATCATACGATACGGCAGTAGGTGTAAAAGGATAGATCTCCGTACCTTTTGTAGAAGATTCATACCCCAGGAATTTAAATGCTTCAAATTTTATATCCTTGAACGCTTCCTTTATGGACTTTGTTGTGAGATTGACGTATGTACCATTTATATTTTCAGCGCTATTCTTTAATGCCGAATGGTTAGCTTTGACAACACTATTTACTGCAAATATCGGAATACTTGAATCCAGTTCAAATATGCTCAAACTGGGGATTCCATCAGAAAACAATAATCCCATTTCTGATTGTTCTTTACTTTTAAACAATGTTTTATATGAAGTTCCTCCGTCATAAACCGTTTGTTGTATTGCCACTTTCAAATCCTTCCAGTTACCATTTTTAATTTTAAATATAGTATCAGACTGCTTTATATCACTAAACGTCACTAATCGAACTGCTACATTCTGAAAGTATAAGAAACAAGTATCCAAAAACTCAATTTCTTTTTTTAGATCTCGTTTTTTCATAGAAAGTGAAGCATCCCAATATAATGTGATTTTACTAGGTTTCTTCCTCAACCTTTTTTCTGGTACAACATTCTTATATATATAAAAATATTCACCCGAAACCATAAGTTTCTTACTATCTATTTCCAAAGGTATTTTGACTAAAATATTCTCATTGGGCACATAACCTTTCTTAGAAACTTTTGTAGTGTAATTTTTCTTCCAATCAGAAAACTCCAATCCTGATATATTACCTTTTTCTATGACAGGCTTAATTTTCTGATCAAAAACCGATATCTCCAAGGTAAAATTTTCTAGTTTGTTTTTAAACTGTAAAGGCAAATTGTAATAATGTGCATCATTATCAAAAACCAACTCTTGTTCATAAGCTAACACAACTCTTTTATGTCCTCTTGAAGGAATAGGATAAATCCTTGCCTTGTAGTTGTTACCTGTTCCTTTTTCTAATAAAGCTGGATCCACTCTTCTTCTTACCACAGCTTCAAATGCTATTCTACCCAACTCTTTTTCTACTACCACTGCCTCTCTAAGTTTTCCATTAACATCTAGTGCAAACCTGGAAACATTTTGCCCTTCTCCTAACGGAAATGATAGCTCTCCCTCTAAAACAGTATTCGTTGGGTTATAAAAAAGCATGTCATAGGTAGTAGTTGCTATATTACCTATTACCTCTACTTTAATATCTAAAGAAGATAACCCTAATGGTTTATCATCTACCTGAAGTACTGGTATATCTTGTGAAAAAGCTGCACAAAAGAAAAATACGGTTACAATGAAAGAATATAATTTTCTCATAAATCATAGTTTTGAAGTTAGATGGAAGGGATAGTGTGTTATATTATGATCAAGTTTTATGCCATTAATTTTGTTGTTGTCATTAGGGGTAGGTGTTTCCAATGCTATTTCTATACTGTGAGATAACCATAAACAAGTGTTGAGCAAATTATCATTAAAATCCAGAAAAAACTTCCATATAGTTTAGCTTTTTGAGCTTCCCTTTCTTTTGTTTCAAAACCATACTTTCTGTAACGTTCTAATTCGGATTTAGAAAAATGATCATCCCTCCATCTTGGTTTAGGAATAAAAGATGATAAAAAGAAAAAAGACATCCATTCACTTGTAGTCAAAGAAGCTTGTTTGCGTCTATCCTGGAATTCCTTATGTTTTATATATTCAGACTCGAGTTTAGTTTGTTGCTTTGGGGTTAAATTTCGTGATTCTAGTTCTGATTTTGCTTTTTTGATGTCGCCTTTATTAATGCCATTTTTTATGAGATCAATCAACTCAACATTGGAATATCTGTATATTTTTTTATCAGTCACGAGTATTCAATTTACTAGATGTAATAGTATAGAAGTATGAGTCCCATAAAACAACAAAAATTATAAAATATCAGAAAATGAGTAATGTATAGCTCTTTATGAACTCACTCTAACCGTACTTTTTAACCAAAAGAGTATGCAGCTTATAAGCACCGAATCCTAAAAGAATACCAAAAGCCATACCGGTGATCACATCTCCTGGATAATGAACCCCCAAATAAATTCTACTATACCCCACTACAATTGCCCATACCACCATGAAGGGAAAGATATATTTAAGATGCTTCTGCAATGCCAATCCTGTAAAAAAGGCTAAAGCCATCGAACTTGCTGCATGAGCCGAGAAATACCCGTATCTGCCGCAATGTCCCGCGACAAATCTTGTAAACTCTTCTACTCCTTCTGCTCTGCATGGTCTGGGGCGTTTAAAAAGTACATATTTAAACAAATTAGCAAGTTGATCTGAGGCTGTAATCAAAAGGGCAACAATAACAAGTGTGATAACAGTACCTCTAACACCAAAATGTTTATAGAAAAAATATAATAACACAAGATACAAAGGAATCTGATAAAACTTGTTGGTCATAAATAACCAAAATCCATCCCAAGTTGTTGTACCAAGGTTATTGAGATATATAAACAGGTCTTTATCTAATTGAATGAGTTCTTCCATTATTTATTCTTTATCGTATCGTTCGATTTCACGATCATAGAAATCATTAGCAGCTTTAAAAAGGTTTTCGGCTTCGCTTTCCAGCTCTTTTTGATCATGCTGATCAAACTCCTCCAGCCATTCCACCTCGTCATTGGCAAGATTAATAATAAATCTAGGAAACTCTGTATGGACTACAAAAATAGCTTCGGGATAATCAGTATTATCTCCTAATAAGAATTTTGGAAAACTCATATCAAATACTTGTGGTTACTTTTGTTCAAAGGTAACAAGTTTTTTAGCTAAACCTTATAAAAATTGATTATTCAATATTTATAGAGATTCTATTATTAGTAGTAACATCTATGTCAGAACCATCAATGTTGGCAGGTTGCGTATCTCCGGCGAAAACGGTTTCTATTAAAGATTCGTCAACTCCTTTTTCCACCATATATGCTTTAACATTACTTGCCCTCACAGCAGACATAATCTCATTTTCAAAAGACGAACCTGCATCATCTGCATGACCAGTAATAGTTATTTTATTTACCTTAAATACATTTACATATTGAATATATGAATCCAAGGCTTTTTTGATGTCATCATAAGCTTCGCTTTCTCCTTCGAGAAACTCAATATCAGAGAAATCCAAAGCCATACCGCAAATAGTTCTAGGGTTCAAACCTTTAGGGTCTTGCATTTCCATAAGTAATACATCATCGATATAGTAATATGCTTCACTGAATCCTCCCGATCCTTTTCTAGATTTGCCTTTAGGAGCATCTGAAAAATACCCTAAAGAAACATACTTCTCTGTTCCCTTAGCTTTATAAACACCACAAACCTTTGTCCAAACCTGAGTGTCACATACGACTTCTGAAGATTCGATACTTAACCTCAATTTTGATGTAGGTGTTATTTTAGGTTTAATTGCAGTAAAATATGATCCTATTGATGATGTACAAGACTTGGAAACTCCTTCTCCAAGAGAAACATACATCTGAAAATAATAATACTTACCGGCAGATAATTTGCTTTTTAGTTTAGTAATAATACCTTCTTTATGTTGGCCTCCTGCAATATAAAGTCCTACTTTTCCCTCTCCTGTTCTGGGTTCCTGTGATCCAAATTGTTTAAGAAAATTTGGGGATCTATGCATAAACTTTACATCATCCACAGCAGGATGATGTACATCCGGTGAATTTACCAATGCCTTCCAATCCGACATCACACCAAAATTCCTCATTGCATGATTTAACCTTTTTACCGCAGCATTAGTTTTTTCAAAACTTGGATTAGGAACGAGGTTTTGGTTAGTAGTATGTGTTAAATTCTGAGCTAAACCTTTATAACTAAAAGCAATAACGCATATCGCAATAATAAGGGAATAAGATTTGGATTTAGGGCTTTTCATTTCTTTTTTATTGTGTTAGTGTTAAGACGAAATATAGTTAATTATTTCATAATATACCAAAAACGATACCACTCTTAAAAAAGTATATTGAACAGCAGAAATTAATACCTCAAAAATTTATACAACTATTATTTCAAAATGCTACATAGAACTCTTCTTTAGAATCAAGTCTTTTGTTAAGTAATTAAATCGAATATATAATAATATTGCTGAAGCTGTTAAGCCAGCCAGAAGCCCTATCCAGATTCCGGAACTTTTATACTCAGTATATAATCCCAGATAATAACTTATAGGAAAACCTATTACCCAATATGCAATAAATGTAATTACTGTCGGGATTTTTACGTCTTGCATTCCTCTTAACGCTCCTAGTACTGTAACCTGAATTCCATCAGAAATCTGAAATAATGCAGCAATAACCAATAATTTAGCAGCAATACTTATTACTTCTGTATTATCCGCTAGATTCTTAACATCTTTTACATCCAGGTAAATTTCAGGAAGCATTTCATTAAACAGGATAAAGAATATTGCAAAAATAGTTTCTATCAAAAATGTGAGTAAAAAAATAGATATTGCTATTCTTCTTAATTCTTTGAATTGCTGAAGTCCTTTTTGATTGCCAACTCTTACCATAGCTGCTACACTTAAGCCCATTGCTACCATAAAAGTCATTGAGGCTAAATTTAAAGCAATTTGATTCGCAGCCTGAGGATTTTTACCTAAAATACCCGATAACCAGATAGCTGCCGTGAAAATAGCTACTTCAAAAAACATTTGTAATGATGAAGGAAAGCCTAAAGCCAAAATTTTCTTCAGCATTCTGTTTTCTAAAGTGAAGAATTTTATATTAGTAACAAATGCCTTTGATTTTTCCTTATTTCGAAGGAAAATCCATAAAAATATCACCATAATAAATCTTGAAGCTAACGTCCCAACTGCTGCTCCAACGATTCCTAATTGCGGAAAACCAAATTTTCCAAAAATCAAAAGATAATTAAGGACTACATTAACTACATTGGCAACCAAAGTAGCATACATTGGATACCTGGTCATAGACAACCCATCAGAAAACTGTTTAAATGCCTGAAAAACTATTAAAGGAATCAGTGAAAAAGCTACCAAATCTAGATAAGGAATCGCCAATTCTACCACTTCAATGGGTTGTTTCATTAAATACATTAATGGTTTCGCTGCGAGAATCCCAAGAAATAACACAACCCCCAAAGTAGTACATAAAAATAATCCATGTTTGAATGCCGATTTACCACTCTTAAAATTATTCTCCCCGTCTGCTTCAGCAACTAATGGTGTAATTGCTGTAGAGAACCCAATACCAAGAGACATAGCTATAAACATAAAACTATTACCCAGGGATACCGCAGCAAGTTCTGCAGTACCCAACTGCCCTACCATAATATTGTCGATCAATCCTACAAAAGTATGCCCGAGCATACCTAGCATAACGGGTGCTGCAAGTTTTAAATTATACCTAAATTCTTTTGTGTACTGATGAAGCATCTTACCTTTTTGAAGACGCAAAGGTATTAGAACCTTTATAAACTAAAATATTCTTATCGTATATTTAACGTTGTTATTGTTATTCAAACAAAATTGATGTCAGCAGCCATTACCTCAGAAAAAGAAATAAAAAAACGTAATAAAACAAGAATTTATCTAATTATCGCTAGCTCTATCTTTGGATTGTTAATACTTCCTTCATTATTAATGATTATGTTTTCTGCCATGATGTTTGATAGTCCAGGTTCTGAAAATAGTGTTCCTAATATAACCCTTGTATCTAGTATCATAACTTACCCTATAATAACTTGTATTGGTATAGTATTATGTTGGATTTTATTTGTAAGAAAAAAATATCTAACGGCTATTATTTTTGCAAGTATACCAATCCTAAATATCCTGGTTGGCATCATGGCAGTTGTATATTTATTTGTGTTTTGTGATGGCAATTTTAGTTGCTAAACCTTTAGCATAAAACATTCTTAAAAGAAGGATAAAATTGTTTAAAAAAAAAGCAGTCTCACAAAATTTTCGTAACTTATTGATGTCCATCCTTAAAACCTCATCAATAATGAAAACACTTGTTTTAACTTTATTAGGAATATTTTCTCTTCTTTCAATAACAGAAGAAAATAACCCATTAGTCGAACCCTATAACCTAGAAGGTGTTTGGGAGCTACAGCATCAATTTCTTTATGATCATAACGAGGTATCTGATACTGTTCTAAATCAAAATGGTTATCGTCAGATTAAAATGTATAGTAAAGGCAAGGTAATGTGGACTCGTTTTGATCCGGCGGATAATAATGAATGGTTTGGCTATGGTACTTATGAAGTAAAAGATGGAATGCTGCAAGAGCGTCTGGAGTATGCATCAGGACCTATGATGAAAATTGTAGATACTACTAAAGTTTTTGTTTTTGAATTGGTAATGGGGGAAAAATCATATCAACAAATAGAATTGAATAAAGATGGTACGTATTCCCGTTCTGAAAACTATAATAAGGTTGAATAGGTATTGGTTTAGTTTTCAAAAACCGCAACTGCTCTCACCGGTGAACCTGTTCCTCCTCGGATTTTAAGAGGTAACCCAATAAAACGAAAACGTCCCCGCCCTATTAATTTATGTAGGTTGATCATATTTTCATAATGTGTAAAACCAAGTTCACCGCAAATACGATGTACTTCTTTATTAGAAACTCCTGGGATACCAGGAGACATGGTTTCAACCCCAAAACCCGAGATTTCTTTGTTACCTAACCATCTCGCAGCATCCGCAGTAATTCCCGGACCATTGGGCCAATCTTTAGTCCCATAGGTTCTTCGGTAATGATCCGTATAGATTAATACAGTATCCTCTTTTTTGATCTCAAGATTTGCTTTGGTACAAGCTTCTTCTATTTCTGAAACATGTATTAATTCTCTACAGCCCTTATGTGAAAAATCTAAACAGATTCCTTCTGTATAAAACATAGATAGCGGCATTATATCTATGGTCTGAGATTTATACTCACGTGCCATATGGCTAATGGAATCCACATGAGTACCTGTATGCTCTCCCAATTCCAGTTTGTACACACTGGGGGTTACAGTATCACTATCTGCAATACCATCCCATTCTTCATGAGAAGCATACACACTCATCTTCACTTCAGGAAGTCCTTTATAAACAGGCATCCCTGAATATATTTCTTGACTTAGGTCAATGATCTCTGTCATAAGAAAAGTCTAATTAGGAGAATTTACTCTATAATTTCAGCTTCTATCTTTTCTTCAATAATTTTTCCATCTTTTTTAAATACCCAATATGAATTATTCTCTTTATCGATGGACAAAGCTTTATTTACCTTTCCATTTACAAAAAGAATTCCAGATTTATCATCACAGGCATAACCATCACTAAGTACATCTTTTAGAATATTATCGTGATATAAAGGTCTTCTAGATTCTTCAGAGTTGTAGTGTGGACAATGACTATAATTAATAAGATTTAATCCTCTAACAATACTTAACTCTTTTGGCCTGGAGTCAGTAGTACCGCCATTAAACCAACATAAAGATCCTGCACTTCCTCCTGCTAACACAATTCCCTTATCATAAGCATTCTTAAGTGCCGCATCTATTTTTTGAGCCTTCCAAATGGCTAGCATATTCAAAGTATTTCCTCCTCCTACAATAATAGCATCCATGCTTGCTAATATTTCTTCGAAAGACTTTTTCTGACTATAAGAGTTTATCCAAACCTTCAATACATGTGGCTCAACTTCTAAATCAGAACATAATCGATACCAGTAATTCATATAGCGTTCACTATCACCTGTTGCAGTAGGCAAAAAACATATTTTAGGCTTTTTCTTACCGGTCAATTTTGCGGTGTATTTTATAAACTGTTTATTAACCTGCCCTCCATACACAAAAAGTTTTTTATCAGATGGTTTTACATCTTGGCTAACTGCAGTATGAAAAAAGAATAGTAATATAATCGATAAAAAGGTTCTCATGAATTCTATTTTGGATAATAAATTATTTCACCCCATATGTATCAAAAAGATACACCAGACTGGTCATTGTAGCTGCTCCTAATTCTAGTTCCCTTTTATTTATAGCGTCAAAAGTATCATTCTTAGCGTGGTGATAATCAAAATAACGCTGAGAGTCAGGTCGTAAGCCTGCTAATACAATTTTTTCATTTTTAAGTGGCCCAATATCTGCTCCACTACCACCTTTCACGAAGTAATGAATCAGATAAGGTTCGAAAAGCGATTTCCAACTTAGTACCTGCTTGAAATTAGTATCATTACAATCAAAAGAAAATCCTCTTGGAGTAAATCCACCGGCATCACTCTCTAAGGCAAACACATGATTTTCCTTCTTACTCTTAGCAACTTTTGCATATTTCTTGCCACCACGAAGTCCATTTTCTTCGTTCATAAAAAGTACAACTCGAATAGAACGTTTTGGTTTATATCCTACTTCTTTGAATAATCGCAAAACTTCCATAGATTGTACAACTCCTGCCCCATCATCATGAGAACCATCTCCTAAATCCCAGGAATCCAAATGCCCCCCAACAATCATATATTCATTAGGGAATTCGCTACCAGTGATTTCACCAATTACATTAAATGATTCTACATCTTTCCAGGTACGGCAATTCATATTCATATGAAACTTGATCTTTGGGTTCAGTTTTAACATAGAACTTAATAAATCAGCACCATTAGTACTAATAGCAGCAGCAGGTATTTTTTCAAGATCTGTTAAATCACCATAACTCATTGTTCCTGTATGCGGAAAATCATCTAGTCTAAGATTCATAGAACGTACAATTACCCCAACAGCTCCAAATTTAGCCGCTTCTGCGGCTCCAGAGTATCGCTGATCCACACACCCACCGTATGCTTCAAATGTATTTATCAAATCTGCTTGCATTGGCCTGTTAAAAAATACTATTTTCCCTTCTATTTCTGAAGTCCCTAATTTTCTTAGATCTTCTATTCCTTGAACTTCTACGATTGGGTTTTTAATCCCTCCTATAGGTGTAGGAACAGAACCCCCCAAAGCACAAATGGGTACATTAGTTGTTGTACCGGGAGAAGTTTCGATATAGGCAAATTCAGTTACCCCACGAGTCCATTTAGGAACCATTACAGATTGCAACCAAACTTTATCGAGGCCTAACTCCTTAAGTTCTGTTTCACCCCATTCGACCGCTTTTTGGGCATTAATAGATCCTGAAAGACGTGCTCCTATTTGATTTGATAAATAGTCTAACCATTGATAGCTTTTACCATTTAGCAAAGCTGTATTGTATATTTTCTTTAGCATAATAGAATCTTCCTTTGCTGTAGAGTTCTGTGAAAAGCTTTGCCATGAAAAGATTACAAAAATGATGACAGTGATATTCTTCAACATATTATTATTTAATAATTAAGCTTAAAACTAGCTATTCTAGTATTAGAGTTACTTTGTTATAACTTAGTTTTAACTTTATTAGGAACGATTTATTCTTTTTCTAACTGCTCTTTGTATAAATCCAGATTAGCTTTGGTTTCTTCATCCAATTCAGGTTCTCTGATATCATCAAACTTTTTTAAGGTATTGTACAATGTTCTAGCCACAATATATCTAGCCGTAGGCTTATCATCAGCTGGAATCACATACCAAGGTGCGTGTGGCAATGATGTTTTATTGATTGCATCTTGATAACAGTATTGATATTCATTCCAAAGTTTTCTTTCTTTGAGATCTGCTTTAGAGAATTTCCAGTTCTTTTCTCTCCTTTCTAACCTTCTAAGCAATCTGTTTTTTTGTTCTTCTTTAGAAAGGTGTAAATAAAATTTATAAATAAGAGTACCGTTTTCGGCAATGTGTTTTTCAAAATTTCGGATTTGCTCAAAACGCTTATCCCAGAATTTATCATTAATATCTTCTATAGCATTCACATCCGGAAGGTTTTCACCTAAAATATATTCAGGATGTACTCTGGTTACCAAAACATTTTCATAATGTGTCCTATTAAAAACCGAAAATCTACCTCGTTGTGGTAAAGCAATATAATGCCTCCATAAATAATCATGTCCAAGTTCTAGTTCTGTAGGCACTTTAAAACTATGGACTACAATTCCTCTAGTATTAAAATCTTTAAACACCTCACGAATTAGACTATCCTTCCCGGCAGTATCCATCCCCTGTAAACAAATCAGTACAGCATATTTATCGTGTGCGTATATGGTATCCTGAAATTTACCTAGCTTTTCTCGAACTTTTTCCAGTTCTTTTTCGATTTTCTTTTCGTCTGCTTCCAGATTATAGGTAGTAGGGATTTTGGATAATTCAATGGTGTTCGAGACTCTAAAGTCTTCATGATTGATCTTTTTCATCTATACATATGTGTTGAGTTTGTTAAGATACTAAAGTTTTCAATTCGTAGAAAGAAAACTTATATTCCTAAGGAATAGGTTAACCCAAAAGCGAAAGTATCATATCTTCTCCCAAAGCTTTTTAAATTTAATTCAGCAAAAATATCGATTGGAGTAGTAATATTATATAATCCTCTTAGTTTTAATACTGCTCCGTGATTAAATGTTCCTGTGGTAAAAAAGAGATTAGAAGTGTCCTCTGCTCTACTCAATACCATATAATCATTACCTACATACCCAATACCCGCGGTAATACTTATCGGATTATAGTGTATGAAGCGTAAATTATACACTACTGCAAACTCGTTGTATACTTCTGTATTTTCGAATTCCTTTATGAAATAACGATTATATTCTGCAATATAACTTGTAATCCTATCTGAAGATGTATACTGAAACCTTACATCAAACCCCACTTCTTCCTGAAGACCAACACTAATTACTGCACCAACACCAAAATCAACACTTCCTCTTTCGTACTGAGAAAATACATTTGATGATGATATAAAAATAAGTAGCAATAGAATTTTCTTCATGTAACCAAATTATCTCGCTTCAAAATCATAACTAAACCCTATTAAAAAAGTATCATAACGTCTTCCCAAACTTTTAATATTTAACTCTGCAAAGATATGAACTGGTATAGATATCTGATGTAATGCTCTTAGTTTGATCTGAGCTCCGTGATTAAAATTTCCGGTTCTAAATGCTATAAAAGCATCATCTTCTATATCTTCAAAAACACTAGAATCATTACCTACATACCCCATACCAGCAGTTATTGTAGTAGGATACCAGTTAAATAGAATTAGGTTCACCCCAAGAGCAAGTTCATTATACCCTTCAACTTCTTCATCGGCTCCAATAGAAAACAAACGATTATATTCCCCCATATAGGTGGTATAACAATTAGGAGCGTATTCCATCCTGGCACCTAGTCCAACTTCATTAGTAAAACCAAAGCTTTTAATCGCTACCAAACCATAATTGATAGCACTGGGATCATATTGCGCAGAAATATGCATAGCAAAAAACATTGCTATAATCGGAAACAAAAGTTTTTTCATATTTGGGGCTTGTCTTACTTTTGGCCGCAATATAAGGATTCTAATTACTTAGCTGCAAATAGTTTAACATCCTCCTCACTCACTTCATTGCCTCCAAGAATAATCAATCGTTCCACTACATTACGTAATTCTCGGATATTTCCTGTCCAGTCATATTGCTGTAGTTGTTTGACGGCTTTATCCGAAAATGTCTTAGGAGTAGATCCTTGCTCAGTTGATATTTTTTTTGCAAAATAATCTATCAATAACGGAATATCTTCTCTACGATCATTTAAAGGCGGAACTTTTACTAAAATCACCGCCAATCTGTGGTACAGATCCTCTCTAAATTTATTATCTGCAATTTCTTTTTTTAAATCCTTATTCGTCGCAGCAACTACCCGGACATTTACTTTGATATCTTTATCGCTACCTACACGTTGTATTTTATTTTCTTGTAGAGCTCTAAGTACTTTTGCCTGCGCCGAAAGACTCATATCTCCAATCTCATCCAAAAATATAGTACCAGTATTCGCAGCTTCAAACTTTCCCGCTCGATCTTTATTGGCAGATGTAAAAGCACCTTTTACGTGTCCAAAAAGTTCACTTTCTATTAATTCTCCAGGAATTGCAGCACAATTGACTTCGATCATCGGTCCTTTAGATCGCTCACTCTTTTGATGGATCCAATGAGCTACCAATTCTTTTCCTGTTCCATTAGGACCAGTGATAAGCACTCTGGCATCAGTAGCCGCTACTTTTTCGATAATATCTTTGATATCAGAAATAGCTTTAGACTCACCTATCATCTCATAGTTCTTAGAAACTTTTTTCTTTAGCATTTTATTCTCCACCACAAGTTCCTTTCTATCCAAAGCATTACGAACTGTATTCAATAATCTGTTTAAATCTGGCGGTTTAGAAATGTAATCAAAAGCACCTAACCTCATAGTATTAACAGCAGTATCTAAATCTCCGTGACCCGAGATCATCACAATAGGAATTTCTGGTTTTATCTTTTTTACTGCTTCTAATACCTCAACCCCATCCATCTTAGGCATTTTGATATCACAAAGAATAAGATCATAATCTTCTCCTTTTATTTTTTCGATACCGGATAATCCATCTTCTGCTTCAAAAACTTCGTATTTATCGCTTTCTTCCGATAGAATTTTCACTAATACCCTTCGAATAGCTGCTTCGTCTTCAATTACTAATATTTTTGCCATTATATTTTTAGTTTAATTCCGCTTCGTAAATAAAATGTGTTTTCATCATTTATGATCAAAACATTTTCCTGATCATTATTTCGCAAACGAATTTCATTATTAATTGTATATCCTCCGTATACGAAGAACAAAATGTGTTCCGTAAAATAATATTCATACCCCATAGCACCAATAATATTTAACATAGATACATTTTCTGCGACTTGCACGTTCCCATTCTCATCCTCAAAAACTCTGTCGTTCTGCAAATTAGCATAAAATCGATCTAAGCCAACAAAAGCCTGAAGGGTATTTTTTTTATTTAAAAAATATTTAATACTTGTTTTAGGAGTTCCAATAGAATAAGACCAATCAGGGTGAAATCTATTAAAATAATTAATGATGGGAAGGGGAAAATTAATACTCGCCGGAGTAGAATAGCGTACTCCTAGTACTAATCTAGTTTTTAAAGGGACTTGAGTTCTTTCTTTACTTCTTATAAAATATACCGCTCCTGTATATCTAAAATCTTCTCCTAAAAGTCCGGATCCTTCAAAATTAGAAGAAATTCTGGCTCCAAACCTAGCCCCAAAGCGCCAGTAATCTCCCATTTTAAAGGTATAACCTATATCCAAACCAGCGGTATGAAAATCATCTATCTTATCCTGATTATCTACCAAAAGATTATCATTGATATTTAAATTATGAAACCGATACTGAGCGCCTATAACAAAATAGGTGCCGCTTTGGTCCATTTCGATAGGGTAAGTGGCAGATACTCTGAATCTGTTGTAGTCGTTATTACTTTTTTCTTGAGGAATATATGCATATTCAATCCTGGCTAGATCTGTACCTTGTGAATATATTACACTAAAAGCACACAAGAAAAGGTATACTATAATCAGATGGTATTTATTCATATTTGGGGCTTATGCATTCATCTTCTTATTCTGGTTTAAGAATCGTTACTTCTCGTTGTGGGAATGGAATGCTAATATTATGTTCTCTAAACAAACGATCAATCTCAAACCTTATTTCACTTTTTGGAACGGAAGCTTGAAAACTATCATTTATTGTAAAAACTAATTTAAAATTTAAGGAACTATCTGCAAAATCAGTAAATAAAACCAATGGAGGTGGATTTTTTAATACATTTTCATTAGACATTGCAGCCTTGATTAAGAGCTCTTTTACCAATTGCGTATCACTACCATAAGCTACACCTACCGCAACTGATTCTCTTGTCAAGGTACCATTTTGAGTCCAATTATACAAAGAAGAGGACATATACTTGTGGTTTGGTATAATTAATACCTTATTATCGATAGTTACCGCCCTAGTAGTTCTCAATTTAATTTCTTCAACTCTACCTACCTTACCATCAATTTCTATAATATCCCCGGCATGAACTGTTTGATCAACAAAAATAAAAATTCCAGAAAGGATGTCCTGCACGAAAGTCTGAAGTGCCAATCCAACACCAACCAACAATGCTGCTGAAGCAGCAAACACAGCGGTAATATTAAAGCCTATACCATCTAATGCCCCAAAAATAACAATGATATAAACAAAATATTTTGCGAATGAGAATACGGACTCAAACTTAAGCTTATCTTCACTTTTTAGTTTCTTGGTGACTACTCTTTTAGTAAGTTTAAGAATCGTAGAGGTCGCAATAAAAACTATTATTACAAATATCAAAAGACCAACAGTAAGCACAATAGGGTGTTCAGTACCAAAATGAAATATTTCATATTCTAGAAAATCCTGAATCGACCCCCAAACATCTTTTTGAATAAAGTCTTTTGCCTGATCTGTAAATTGTTCTTCCTGCATCATTACTTTAGTATTTTAACCACTTAAATAATTCTTTATAGGTAGGTTTTTTGCCATACATGAGAATACCTATTCTATAAATTTTAGCAGCAAACCATATGATAAAAATAATACTTCCAAACAATAATAACATAGAAATTGCTACTTCCCACCATGGCACCCCGAATGGTATACGCATTAACATCACAATTGGCGATGTTAATGGTATCATGGAGAATACAGTCGAAACTGTACCATGAGGATTTTCGATTACTGCAAAAAAGCCAACATAAATACCTAACATTAAAGGTAATATAATTGGTAACATAAATTGCTGAGAATCTGTTTCACTATCTACTGCTGCTCCGATTGCTGCATAAATAGCACTGTATAAGAAATAGCCTCCAATAAAGTACACTAAAAAAGATAATACTAATGTTAACAATGGAAGTTTTAATATATCTTGAAGAATTAATTGAATTTCTTCTTGACTAGTTTTTTGTAGCGCTATAGATTGATCCAAACCGACAGGTTGTGGCTCCACTCCAAAGAAAGATGTCGCAACTGTCAACAAAACTCCCCCCAGAATAACCCATATAAAAAACTGGGATATTCCTGCTAAAGATGTTCCCAAAATCTTACCCATCATCAATTGGATAGGTTTTACAGAAGAAATAATGATTTCGATTATACGATTGGCTTTTTCCTCTATTACCGATCTCATCACCATATTACCATAAATGATAATAAACATCATTAAAAAATATCCTGCAGCTCCACCAAAAGCCATCTTGACATAATTAGACATTTTTGATGTCTTCTCTCCTGAGAAATTTTCTATACGGATATTTACTCTAGCTTTGGCATCCTCAATCATACCAAGATCAAGGCCTTTATTTTTATAATTACTGTTAGTTAGCTTATCTGCTATTATTTTTTCAACTTTATTAATTATGGACAGATTTGGAGACTCATCTGCATAAAACTGTATGGACGATGCTAATTCTGCATTAGATTCTTTTTTAGGGATATACAGTAGCCCATCAAGTTTTTTGAGCACTACAGAATCCTTAGCATCATTTAGATCTAAATCGCTATAATCAAGATACTTGGTATTGTCAGAATCTTTAAGATCCGATGCAAAAAAACCTGTTTCATCAACAAAAGCCACTTTACGAACCTCATCATTGTTAAGCGTTGTTAGCCAAGCAATCAACGAAATCATCCCGACAAAAATCAATGGACTTAAAAAAGTCATCACTATAAATGTTCTATTACGAACACGAGCAATAAATTCTCTTTTTATAATCAATTTTAGGTTACTCATTTTCTGTAATAGTTTTAATGAATATTTCGTTAACACTAGGAATCACTTCATTAAATCGAAGCACTTGTGCTTTATCAGATAAATAGGATAGTAAATCATTTGATGAAGCCTCTTTATCCAAAGTAATCTTAAGTTTTAACTGATCATCTATAGTTTTAAAATCAGCAGAACTTACTTGGAACTTATCTTTTAGTGTATCTAACAATCCATTATTAGCTTCCAACAGCCCTACTTCAAAAGTATTAGACTTATATTGTCTTTTTATTTCTGAAACCTTGCCTTCTAATATTTTTTGAGATTTATTAATCAAAGCTATGTGATCACAGAGTTCTTCTACACTTTCCATACGATGAGTAGAAAAAATTACTGTCGCCCCCTCATCTCTAAGCTGAAGGATTTCATCTTTAATAACATTAGCATTGATAGGGTCAAAACCACTAAATGGCTCATCAAATATCAAAAGCTTGGGTCTATGAAGTACAGTTACAATAAACTGTACTTTCTGAGCCATTCCTTTAGAAAGCTCCTGGATCTTTTTATCCCACCAATGAGTAATATCAAATTTATCAAACCAATACCTGAGACGTTCTTTGGCTTCTTTTTTACTAAGACCTTTGAGTTGAGCCAAGTACAGTGCTTGCTCACCAACCTTCATAGATTTATACAATCCTCTTTCTTCTGGCAGATACCCAATATCTTTAATATGATGTGCTTGTAAAGCATGACCATCAAGAGATACACTTCCTTCATCCGGAAGTGTGATCTGATTTACAATTCTGATTAATGTGGTTTTACCAGCTCCATTTGGACCTAGTAGTCCAAAAATACTTCCTTTAGGCACTTGGATAGACACATCTTGTAACGCTGTAAATGTCCCAAAGCGCTTGCTTACGTGTTGTACCTCTAAAAGATTGGCCATAAATATAGTCGTAGTTTTATTAAACCTGAATGATACGAAAAGTTAAAAACTTATACTAATAATGTTACAAAAAACAAAACCCACCCTTAATACGAATATAAAGGATGGGAAAAAAATTGCTATGAAAAAGAAAAATTATCACTAAATGCGCTAGTGATGTTTCAAATATACAAATTTTTCCTAATCAATAGTTAATAAAGACAAATGATTACACTATAAGTAAAATCAATTAAGTTTTTATTAAGAAAACATGTCTTTCACTTTTTCGAAAAATGATTTGTCACCACTATCTGGTTTTGGTGCAAAATGGTCATCTTGAGCCATTTTCTCGAAAAACTCGCGCTGTTCTTTATTAAGTGTCTTAGGAGTCCATACATTTACATGTACTAATAAGTCTCCTTTTCCGTAGCCATTAAGACTTGGTATACCTTTACCTCTTAAACGGAGAATTTTTCCACTTTGTACTCCTTCTTCAATTTTGATACGGACTTTTCCGGAAACCGTATCAATCTCTCTGGAAGCGCCTAGAGCAGCTTCAGAAAAACTGACATATAAGTCATAATGCAGATTATCGCCTTCTCGCTGTAAATCTGGATGATCCAATTCTTCAATAGCTACTAAAAGATCTCCCGAAATGCCATTTCCAGGAGCTTCGTTACCTTTTCCTGAAACCTTAAGCTGCATTCCATCTTCTACTCCAGCAGGAATCTTGATACTTACGGTTTCTTCTGAAACCTTTAATCCCTGAGCATCAGCATCAGAAGGTCTGTAATCAATACTTTGACCAGCACCTCCACAAGTAGAACAAGGAGAAGAAGTTTGCATTCTACCAAGAATTGTATTGGTAATTCTGGTTACTTGCCCGGTTCCATTACAGGTTCCACAACTTTTATAAGTTGTTCCAGGAGCTTGTATCTTACGCTTTACTTTAATCTTCTTCTCTACTCCGTTTGCAATTTCTTCTAAAGTAAGTTTAACACGGATACGAAGATTACTTCCCTTTACGCGACGTTGTCCTCGGCCTCCACCGCCAAAACCTCCGAAACCACCAAAACCTCCGCCACCGAAGATATCTCCAAACTGACTGAATATGTCATCCATATTCATTCCTCCGCCACCGAAGCCGCCACCTCCTTCAAATGCCTGATGACCAAATTGATCATAACGTGCTTTTTTATCGGGGTCACTTAAAACCTCATAAGCTTCTGCAGCTTTCTTAAACTTTTCTTCAGCAGTCTTATCTCCCGGGTTTTTATCAGGGTGATATTCGATAGCCTTCTTTCGATAAGCTTTTTTAATTTCTGCCTCTGTAGCATTTTTACTTATGCCCAGTATATCGTAAAAATCTTCCTTCATAATATTATTGTCCGGTTACAACCTTTGGGAAACGAATTACTTTATCTCCTAGTTTATAACCTTTTTCTATAACGTCTACAATTTTTCCTTTTAAATCCTCACTTGGAGCAGGAATCTGAGTAATTGCTTCGTGATCATCCGCATTAAAAGCATCTCCGGCAGCAACTTCAACTTCTGACAAACCTTTACTCTTTAAAGTTTCTTTCAATTTATTATGGATTAACTCCACACCTTTAATCAAATCTTTATCTTCAGATTTTTCGATTTCCTTCATACCACGATCAAAATCATCCAATACCGGCAACATAGACTGTATCACATCCTGACTTGCTGTCTTGAATAATTCTATACGCTCTTTGGAAGTTCGTTTTTTATAGTTTTCGAATTCGGCAAAAAGTCTTAAAAATTTATCCTTTTCTTTTTCTAATTCTTCCTTAAGCTGTGTTTCTGCATCAACCTCTTCTGTTTTAGACTCTGCTTCTTCTACAGGTGTATCAAGTACTTCTTCAACTTGATCCTTTACATCTTCAGTATTTTTGTTTTTCTTACTCATGTAACTAGTACCTTTTAATAAGTTTTCTTTTTGGAACAGCAAAAGTACTGCCATTTTTGAATTAATGTCATAATGTCACGAGAATATTTTAGTATATATTTAAGAGTGTTTATTTCATAAAAAAATAATTTTGAAACTTATTTTAACCAAAACTATTTCGTATGAAAATCAAATTAGTAAGCACATTGGCAATCACGGCACTTGTCATCACAGCCTTTTCTTGTAAAGGAGAAAAAAAGAATGAAACAGAAGCTAGTGCTGCCGAGGAAGTAAAAGAAGCTCCAGCTGCAGCAATTACTTATACTATTGACCCTGCTTCTAGTATTATCGAATGGATAGGTTCTAAACCTACCGAAAAACATACTGGAACTATTAAAGTTTCTGGTGGATCAGTAGAGGTTAAAGAAGATAAGATTGAGAGTGGATCCTTTACTGTCGATATGACTTCAATCACTGTAACTGATCTCGAGGGTGATGAGAAAACTAGCCTTGAAGGGCATCTTAAAGGGGAAGGAGAAGGAAAAGAAGATCATTTTTTTAATGTAGCTAAATTTCCGAATGCCACTTTTGAACTAACAGGAGTTACTGAAAAAGATGGGAAAATATATTTAGAAGGTAATCTTACTATAAAAGGAATCAAAAAGAATATTTCTTTTCCTGCTACCACAACTATCGAAGGTGACGCGATGACTTTAAATACAGAAGTTTTCACAATCAATCGTACGGATTGGAAAGTAAATTATGCTTCAAAATCTATCTTTACCGATATTGGTGATAAGTTCATCAATGATGACATAGAGCTAAAAATTACTGTAAAAGCTAATAAGGCTTAACAACTTTGAATTAATTCAGAAAGAGTAAAGAACCGATACATTATTAGTATCGGTTTTTTTTTATAAATTTTAGATCAAGTCTTCCATTGCAGACTCTATATTGTCATATTTAAAAGTAAAACCCAACTCACCTACTCTTTTGCTACATACTCGCTGGCTAGAAAACAACAATGAGTGCATCTCCCCTAAGATCAATCTCATCATAAATTTTGGTATTCCGGGAAGAATAATCCTTTTATTAAGTGTTTCAGCTATTATATTCGTCATTTTTTTATTAGAAACAGGATTTGGCGCAACTGCATTAAAAACCCCTGTTAATTCTTCCTGAATTGCAAAAAGAAACATTTTTGCCAGATCTTCCACATGAATCCAACTTTGCCATTGTTTACCATTACCAAAGAAAGCTCCAGCACCTATTTGGATAGGTTTTACGATTTTTGGGAACGCCCCTCCCTTCTCAGACAATACCAATCCAATTCGAAGTATCCCAACCTCAATATCTATAGTCTTAAACTGATTAACTGCTTCTTCCCATTGAGTAACTACTTGTCCTAAAAAACTAGTATCACGTTCTGGAGAATCTTCCATATAGTATTTCTGAAAAGAATCAGGATAAATCCCTATAGCACTTGCGGACACAATATGCCGAATATTATGTTTTCTTGACTTAAGCGAAGCAAATAGTAAATTAGCACTTACTGTTCTACTTTCTAAAATTTCTTTTTTGTAGGATGATGTCCAACGTTTAGCAACAGTGGCGCCAACCAGATTAATAATAACCTCAACATCATTAAAACACTTGGTATCGATCTCTCCTCTTTGAGGGCTCCACAAAAAGCCTTTATAATTAGTATCTTTATTGAGTTTTTTTTTATTGGTAGTAAGATAATTCACATCAATATTAGATTGATGACATAACTTTACTATTTCCTGACCAATAAGGCCTGTAGCGCCTGTAATTAAAACTCGCATTACTTAAAGTTTAGTGCAAAATACCATCACATTAGAACAAAACCTATTGCTTTATTATAGGTTTAACAATCGTTAAAGATAGTTTTACTCCCAATTAATATATTATAACTTAGTTGCTCGAAGCATCTCTCTCTTACCTGGCGGACCGGGAAGTCTTTCTACCATAAAACCTACCTCTTGCATTGCTCTTCTAACGCTTCCTTTTGCTGCATAAGTTACTAATGCACCACCTTTTTTAAGGGCATTATACATTTTCTGAAAGATAGCAGTAGTCCAAAGTTCTGGTTGTACTCTCGCACCAAAAGCATCAAAATAGATAAGATTGAAGCTATTTTTATCTTCTATATCCGCAAAAAACTGCTGACGCTTTGTAAGTTCATAGTCTTCAGTGATCAGAATTAGTTTTTCCCATTCGGATTCGTGCATTATCTTAAAAACCTCTTCTTTTTCTTTTGCTAAAAGTGTTTCAGCATAGTTCATAAGCTTTGCTTCTTCAAAAGCTACCGGATATGCCTCTACTCCTGTATAATTGACTTTTTGATTAATTTTTTCAGCTTCCAAAAAAGTAATAAATGCATTAAGACCTGTACCAAAACCAATTTCTAGAATATATAACGGGTTTAACACTTTTGATTTTAGAATATGGTTAAATCCACTTTCAATAAAAACGTGTTTTGCCTCATTGATGGCTCCGTGTTTAGAATGATACTGTTCATTCCAGTCCGGTAAATGAATCGTAGTTGATCCATCTCCGGTAGTAATAATTTCACGTTTTAATTTGTCTTGCATTAGTTTTTAATCAAAACACCATCTGCGATAAAAGAATATGTTTTCTTTGGAGTGGTTATAGCTGCTATTTCTTCTTCTGATTTACCGGCATCACTTGCGAAATGACGTTGATCTTCTACTGACATTTCGCTAACAAAAGCTTTGCCTTGAACAATAACAGTATCTTTTTCTATATCTTTTGGTACAAAAAAACCATAATCCTTAAACTTTACCATAGTTTCTTTATTGTTACCCAAAGCCACTTTCATCCAACACCCTTTAGCTTTACAAACATCATTTACCGTACTTGAAAAAGCGACAGAAATAGTATCTCCTTCTTTAAGGTTTTCATAAGTTGAAGCTATTGAGTTTTGATATAAAATATCTTTAGAAATCACTTCACCACCTAAACTATTATAGTTTTCATTTACGATATCCGAAACAGAGAACGATTTTCCTTGTTTGGTTGATGAGTTACAAGCTAACAAGAGTAGCAATCCTGCAAAAAAAAGTATGTTTTTTTTCATTTTTGTTTATTATACTATCGTTTTGCGAAATTAAGGATTTTTAGAATTCTTATTTCATAAGAAAACGGTATTTTTGTGACAAATAGTGGATTACATAAGTTTTACACTGATTTACAGACAAACTATTAGGATAGTAGATCTTCTATCCTTCAAAATTTTAAAATCAGAATGAAAAGTACAATCTCTCAGACAGTAGAAGTTACAAAGGTAAGTGAGTCCAAAATCGGACAAGTAGATTTTGAAAACCTTAATTTCGGAAAGGTATTTACAGATCATATGTTTGTCTGTGATTATGTCAATGGTGAATGGCAAACTCCAAAGATTATCCCCTATGGACCTATGACTTTAGATCCTTCTGCGCGTGTTTTTCATTATGGTCAAGCCGTTTTTGAAGGAATGAAGGCGTATAAAGATGATAATGGAGATACGTTTTTGTTTAGACCAGATGAAAACTATAAGCGTATTAATAAATCTGCTGAGCGCCTGGCAATGCCCGAATTCCCAGAAGATTATTTCTTCGAAGGGTTAAACACACTACTAAAATTAGATAATGAATGGATCAAACCAGGATTTGGTAATTCATTGTATATACGACCATTTGTCATTGCTACTCAACCAAGTGTTTCTGCCTCTGAGGCTGACGAGTATCGTTTTATGATTATATGCTCTCCAGCTCAGTCATATTATAGCGGTGATGTTAGCGTATTGGTCGCAGAAAAATTTAGTCGTTCCGCAAGTGGTGGTTTTGGATATGCCAAAGCTGCCGGAAACTATGCTGGTCAATTCTATCCAACTAAGCTTGCTAAAGAGCAAGGGTACCAACAGGTGATATGGACAGATTCTAATTCTCACGAATATATGGAAGAAGCTGGTACTATGAATGTATTCTTTAGAGTAAATGATACTTTGCTTACCGCTCCTATTAGTGATCGTATTTTAGATGGTGTTACTCGTAAAAGTCTGATCTCACTTGCTGAAAAAGATGGTATCAAGGTCGAAGTTAGACCTGTTAAAGTTAGTGAAATTGTAGAAGCTGCTAAAGACGGAAGCCTTAAAGAGATATTTGGAGCAGGTACCGCTGCGGTGGTAAGCCCAGTTAAAGCTTTTGGATATAAAGGAGAACATTATGAATTAGAAAAACAAGAAAATTCCTATGCTGATCATTTCAAAAAAGCTTTAATGGATATCCAGTATAACCAAGCTGAAGATGCTTTTGGATGGAGATATAAAGTATAATTCTGAATTAAGAATTACGAATTCATATAAAAAAACTCCGGACAATGTTCCGGAGTTTTTAGTTACTTAGGTTATCGATCTAAAATCTCTTTAATATTTGGTTTAAAGTAATTCGGGCCTTTCAGTACTTTACCATCTTCACGATAAATAGGTTGACCATTTTCTCCCAACTTACTCATATTACTGCGCTGAATTTCATTAAACACCTCTTCGATTTTATGCTGCATTCCGTGCTCAATAATAGTTCCACATAGAATATATAACATATCACCTAATGCATCAGCCACTTCTACTAAATCGTTATTCTGTGCTGCCTCAAAGTATTCTTCGTTTTCTTCTTTCATCAAATTAAATCGGAGTGTATTCTTAGCCTTTCCGAGGTCAGCAATTGGGTCATTTTTATATCCAATCTCAAAAGCTGTATGAAATTCTTGTACTGCAGCAATTTTATCTTTCATCCTTATTTTTTTATCATTTATCTTTGCGTAAAAATAGTAAAAATGTTTAGTACCGGTCAGTTAATATTTGCAGGATGTTTTGTAGTAGCATTTATCATTTTAATGATATTTAGCTATCGCAAAGACATCAAACTACACCGCAAATATTATAAAGGCAGTCTTTTTATTCTCATCGGTTTTATTATCTTTATTATATTGCTTTTTACTCTTAAAGTGTATTTGCAACCAGAATAAACCGTATTACCCCTAGTTTTCAATCAAATAATTGTTTTAGCCGCTAGTATCTTTTAGTATTGGTATTTATTTCCTTTTGATCATTTTCGATCACAAAAGGGAAAACACCTAATTTCACTTTTAAATAACATAACTATGAAACATTTTCATTTTATTCCCAAAAATAATGCCCCAATCTCTATCCCTAACGATAAGCCAGGTGATACCTTTATGAGAGCCTTTATACCTTTTGATGTTGATTATGCTTCTGCATACATACAAGCTTTTTACAATTTCAAGGGTGAAAATAATGAGATTTTAATATTAAATTTTAAAGCTCAATGTAATAGAAATTATATTGGCCCAAATAATATTAAATTTTTATGCATCCAAATTGAAGGAGCTTACAATAATGAAAAAATCGAAATGATTGTATTAAAATCCAAATTAAGAAATAACTGGTTTATTACGGACAGAAAACCTGGAGAATATGGTCTACAAGATTACCCAAATTGGAAAGGAGATGTTTTTAGGATGGACGTTTCAAAAGACAAACCATTTATAGTGGACAAAGCAGATATAGTCTTACCTGATCTTAGCCTTGATTTGGATGTAGATGGAAAAGATAGTTGTACCATTCCCCCTAACTAAAAAAAAAGGAAATATCCCCTATATTGGGTATGGTTTTGCCATATTTTTTTAAGGAAGTTTGATTTAACTAAATAATGAATCTTTAAAATTTTATAAACTATGAAACTTCCATTTAATTTCTACCCAAAACCTGAGAGAATAATAACAGTTCCTATAGAACCGCACGATCGAAGTATTTTACATTTGATAATACCGGTTAAGACACAAGATAGAGGGATAAATATCGATTCTATTATACCTACATTATATCTAGGTAACATTTTACACATAGCTTTCAATGTGGATTACAACTCTAATTCTGGCTTAAAATATTATAAGTTTATTTATCTAAAAATATCCGGCTTACCCAATCAAACTGATTTAGTTCAATTGAAAGTAAATAATCAAAATACGGGATCTGAACCATACCCTCAATTAGAGTTAGAAAATTATGTATCTCTCAAAAAACCTATAGCTCACTTTAAATATATAGATAATAAAAAACCTATGGAACTTGTTTCCTCAATTAGATCTTTTAATAATAGAGAAGAAATTCAAAAACATCTAGAATTTGCTGAGAATCATCTTCAATTGGAACATAGCAGTAATACTGAACTAGAATTTGATAGTTGCACAATACCACCTGGAGGAGGAATCATATAGATTAGACATCATACTAAAACGATTAAAATACCCTTAAACGGGTATTTTTTTATATATTTAATTTAACCACTTTGCAGATAAATTAATTTTCATCAATGCGTTACCTACTCTTCGTAACACTACTCTTTAGTATTATACCTTTTTCCTTTGCTCAGGAAAAAGAGTATTCCTTAAATCAGGCAGAACTCCTTTTCCAAAAAGGAAAATATGAAGAAGCAAAGCTAGAATTAGAAAAGTCCTTTAAAGACAATATTATTAATACCGATTATTGTCTTTTTCTTAGTAAAATTTATGCACGACAATTCCAAATGCGTTCGAGCCTTTATTGGCTAAAAAAAGCAAAAAACCACGCTAATGAAAAATTTACCAAAACACAAGAATTTCATTATAATTTATGGCTCGGTTTTAATTATGAAATCAACAAAAACTACTTTAAGAGTTATGAACACTATATAAAAGCTCTGGAAATCTCCCAAAAAATAGATATACCCTATTATAAGAATTTTCTTTATATGCAAGGTTTATCTCTATTAGGAGAAAATGATTATAAGGATAGAGCAAAAAAATGGATAGACAGTTATAAAGAATTTGTAAATAAGTTAAATAATGAATTTTATCTAAATAGTTACTATTATGCACTGACTAACTACTTCCATCACAAAAAGGAGAGTGATTCCACGATTTTATATGCAGACAAGTATCTAAAATCATCAAAAGCAATTAAAAACACTTCGAGGCTTGTAAATGCTTATACTTATAAAGGTATTGCTTGCGCCGAACACAAAAAAAATCAGGATTCCGCTAGGTTTTATCACCACTTAGCAATGAAAATTTGTTCTTGCCCAGAAAATTCTTTGATACAAGGAACCTATAAATATAATATTGCCAGAACATACATACTAGACTCTAATCGGCAAAAAGCGAAGAAGTGGTTATATAAAGCTTGGAAAGACACATCCCAAATTCGTAATAACTATAGATTTATGAAAATTAGCAAAGATTTAGACTCCATATATTTTTTAGAAAACAATTATGATTCTGCATATTACTTTGCGAAGCAGTTTAAACGATTTTCGGATAGCACAAAGATTTCCCAAACAAAAAGACGATTAGATTCTATCCAAATGGAGTCCGAAATTGCTGAACAGAAAAATGAAAGCATAATTAATAAAAAAAAAGCCACCAAGAACAAAATCATAGCTTCTAGCTTAGCTGGTGGCTTAATTTCTGTTTGTGTTATAGCTTTCCTGATTTATAAAAACACCAAACGCAAACAACGTATTGCAGAACAAGAGCGAGAGATTCAGGTTCAAAAAACAGAAAAAGTACTCAAAGAGCAGGAGCTCGCTACCATCGATGCTATGATATCCGGCCAGGAAAAAGAGCGACAACGATTGGCAAATGACTTACACGACAATTTAGGGAGTACACTTGCTACAGTAAAACTTCATTTTAATCACCTTCTAAAAAATAGAAGCAATTCAAAAGCAGAAAACATTGAAGAATTATATTCCAAAACCAATACTCTCCTTGAAGAAGCTTATCAAAAAGTGCGATCTATAGCTCATGAGAAGAATAGTGGTGTTATGGCTAATCAAGGTTTACTTCCCGCCATTAAAAGTTTAGCAAAAAAAGTATCTAATGGTAAAAACCTAAAAATCGAAGTCCAAGATTTTGGATTAGATGAGAGATTAGATAATAGTCTGGAAATCTCAATATTTAGAATCATTCAGGAATTGATAACTAATATTATAAAACATGCTAATGCTTCTGAAATACATATTTCATTAACTAATCACGATTCTTTACTAAATATCATCATAGAAGATAATGGTAAGGGATTCGACAATAAAATACTTCCGGAAAAAGATGGTATGGGGTTACGAAATATCGAAAAACGAATAGAACATATGGAAGGTACTTTTGAAATTGACTCTACCATTGGTAAAGGAACCAATATCATCATAAACATACCGATATGATAACTGTAGCTATAGCCGAAGACCATCAGTCTTTAATCGACGGAATTCATCTGCTTCTTAAATACGAAGAAGAGATTAGTATCGTAGGGATGGTTAATGATGGTGAAGAATTATTAGAAGTCGTAAGATTAAAGCAACCCAAAGTTGTATTAATGGATATCCGTATGCCAAAAATTGATGGTATCGCTGCAACCAAAATCATTAAAAAAGAATTGCCACATATAAAAGTAATTGCTTTTTCGATGTTTGATCAGGAAGATGCTGTTCGACAAATGATTGCTGCAGGTGCTTCTGGATATTTATTAAAAAACTCTCCCTTAGAAGAAGTACTTACTGCCATCCAGGAAGTAATGAAAGGCAATACCTATTTTGATGCATCTATTGATCCATCTTTCCTCTCAGAAGACACTACTCAACAAAAGAAAAAACAGGTACTATCTAAAAGTGAAAGAGAAATCCTTACCTTAATTGGACAAGGAAAAACTTCTTCAGAGATTGCTGCGATTAGGTTTAATTCTGTATCTACCGTAGAAACACATCGTAAAAACATTATTCGTAAACTTGGCCTTAAAGGTAAAGGTGAACTATTGCGTTATGCAATCGAGAAAAAATATGATTTTTAGAAAATTATAACAACACTCATCTGCAGAATACCCTTGATCGGGTATTTTTTTACATCTAATTCTGGTGTAGATTTGAGATAAATAATTTAATAACAAAATACACTCTGATTGTTCCTACACCATAAATCCTAATTATGCTTTAAAAGTTAAAATCATTTAAAATTTAAAGATTATGAATACAATACTCCCAAGGGTTATAACCCAAAAAGATAAAGTAAAAGAAACGAACCTTAAACCTGATGGTTATTTTCAGAAAGTGATTAAATACATTCCAGGAGAGATCGTAGCCTTTTACTTAGTTTTTAACAAGTTTGCGATCGAAAATGGTGTACAAGGTTTTTTGACTTTATTTATTATAGGGTTGATTTTGACCCCTTTCTATAAATATTTTGGACTAAAAGATCAATCTAATATTTTAGACACACCTTGGTTTCAGATCATTATCTCAGTGATAGCATTCGCAATATGGGTGTTTGCATTAGGTGACTTAAGTAGATTAATAGGAGAATATGATCCTTTCTTTTCTTCACTAACATTAGCCACATTCACCATGGCTACTCCTATTCTTGAAAATTTATTTGAACTAAAGAAGCTATAGAAATAAAGAGCCTCGTTTAAAAAAACGAGGCTCTTAAAAGCAAATATTTTTTAATCCACCAATTAATTAACTTCAGGCAAGAACCCATAAGTTTTACTATACTCCAACATCTGAGTTACAAAATCTTTTGGTTGTACCACATTAATCTCCATGATCCCTCCATTATCATCCATCTTAGGAACTAGTACTGGATTTACAAATCCACTATACGGTGCAGATGTGAATTGTTCATTACGTTTTAGTACCTCAGCATGAATAGCTTGATCCACTTTTACTCCGTAACCTTCTACCAGTTCTTCCGCTGCTTTATAATCACCTTCAGATTTGATACGCTGGGTCTCTCTTAACAAAAGACCAAAAATCTCACGTAACTTTTGATAATCATTAATATTATAATACGTCTTTCCTTCTTTAGTTACCTTTTCGATTACATTATCTTTAGCTCCTTGTTCAAAAGCCCAGGCACTCACCCACTGACGATTACGCATATGTGCTTCTTCTACATCATCACCAAGATTCAATCGTATCAATTGAGTCATTAATCCGTTACGAATATATCCGTCGTAAGCAGCTTTACCTACTTTCTCCCAATCTTCAACCAACCCTAATTCTTGTAGCTTAGGATCCATTAGGTAATACAATCCTACTAAATCTGCACGCCCCTCCTCCATTGTAGAAGCGTAGTTTTTAAGTGTTTCTTTAGTTTCACCTACACCAGGGTTTAATTGACCTGATGCATGACCTACCACCTCATGTAATGCAGTATGCAACTTATCGGCCAATTGACCATATTCTTTTTCTAGTTGATATTCTTCATCATCGTGTACAAATTCTTTAAGACGACCAGAACTACCAGCATTGTTGTATGCACCTATAATATTTCCTAATGATACCGATTTAGAACCAACCTCAGCTCTAATCCAATTAGCATTAGGTAGGTTCACACCTATTGGAGTACTTGGTGAAGCATCTCCAGCCTCTCCCGCTACTGTTACTACTTTATAGGTAACACCGACAACATTCTTTTTCTTATGCTCATTCATTAATGGAGAATTATCTTCAAACCATTGAGCATTTTCAGATAATACAGCCATTTTCTTTGACATATCAAAATCTTTGATCTGTACGATAGTTTCATAAGATCCTCTATACCCTAATGGGTCATTATACACCTCGATAAAACTGTTAATATAATCAATATTACCTTCTGTCGCAGCCGTCCAAGCTACATTATAATCATCCCAAGTCTGTAAATCACCTGTCTTATAATATTGTATCAATAATCCTATTGCATCTCCTTGTGCTTTATTCTCAGCAACTCCCTGCGCTTTTTCCAGCCACTTAATAATTTCATCAATAGCAGCTCCATATAAACCTCCTGATTTATAAACACGCTCTTTCAGCTCACCGTTTTCTTTTACTAATTGGGAGTTCAAACCAAATGATAAAGGTTTTTTAGGATTAGGTTGCTTCATTTCACCATAAAAAGATGCTACATCAGCATTGGTAACACCAGGACCATAAAAGTTCACTGCAGATTCTGCGACATTGTCAATCCCTTTAGCCTGATTTACTTTCTTAGCGTCCTGATTATCAAAAATCACCGCATATGCTTCTTTAGAAAGTTTAGTGTTTGTCGCTGTTAATAATGAATCAAAATAGTCTTTACTAAATTCTGGCTTGATTTTGTCATTACTATAATGATGATGAATACCGTTAGAGAACCAAACACGTTTAAGGTAAGTTTCAAAAGCTTTCCAATCCTTTGAATCCTTATCTCCTTCATATGAAGTATAGATTTTTTCTAATGCTTTTCTAATCGTTAAATTATGGCGATAATTCTGATCCCACATAATATCTCTACCACTTAAACCAGCCTGAGTTAAATAATATACCAGTTTTTGTTCTTTAAGCGAAAGAGTTTCCCATCCAGGAATCTGATACCTAAGAATTTTAAGATCTGCAAACTGCTCTACAACATAGTCAAATTTTCCTTCTGTAACTTTCTCTATCTGTTCTTTCTGATTTGTTTGATCTTGAACTTTTGGGTCTTTTTTACAAGCAACTAAAAAGCTCCCAGCTGCTATAAAGACTAATATTTTGTTAAGTTTCATATTGAGTGTTTAATTGTTCTCAGCAAATGTAATAAAATAAAAGGATGTTAAAATTGTTTATATTAGCAGTATAAACAATCTAAACTAATCGACATGAAAATCATCAAATATTTATTTTTTCTTTTATTACTGATGCTTGTTGGTGGCGGAATCTATGTTGCTACCATAGATGGTAACTTTCAAGCAGAAGAAAGCAGAGTAATAGATGCTCCTGATGAATTACTTTATGCAACCATAAATGAATATAAAACCTGGGAAAAGTGGGGGCCTTGGATGGATGACTCTGATGACATGATCATGGAATATCCTGAAAAAACAAGTGGTGAAGGTGCTTACTACAATTGGAAAAGTGAAATCCAGGGAGACGGAAAAATGGAAACTATAAAGACTACGCCTTTTACAGGTATTGATCAAAAATTCTCTATGGTAGTCCCTGTAATGGGAGAAACTTCTAGTGATGTATACTGGAAATTTGAAAAAATTGAAGATAAAAAAACTAAAGTCACTTGGGGAATGAAAGGGAAACAGGGGTTTATGGAAAAAATGTTCTTTCTAACCCAAGATAGTAGCCTTACTCAAAACCTGAAGGCTATGTATAAAAAAGGATTAGAAAAACTGGATGCTTTTGCACAAGAAAAAATGAAAGAATATTCTGTTAATGTCGATGGTATAACCGAGCATGCAGGTGGTTACTATATGTACAGCGCCACAGCATCTCCTATTGCAGAGATTTCTCAAAAAATGGGTCAAATGCTCCCTACTGTGAATTCCTATATGAGGCAAAATGAATTACCACAAACTGGTATGCCTTTTACGATATATAATGAGTTTAATCAAGAGCAGGGTACGGCTATTTATTCTACGGGCATCCCAACCAGAGAAAAAGTAGTTATGCCTAAAGATAGTAATATTCAGTGTGGAGAATTACCAAAACAAAAAGTTGTAAAAACTATACTTTTAGGTGATTACAGCAACTTAAAAGAAGCCTGGGAAGCCGGTTATAAATATATTGCAGAAAATAATTTAGAACCTAACTCAGAATCACCAGCTTTTGAAGTATATAAGACTGATCCGGGATTACAACCTAACCCTGCACAGTGGATTACAGAAATTTATATTCCTATAAAATAGATTAATCGATTCAAAATATCATTACCTGCATTTTACTATATTTATGAAAGTAAAATGCAGGTTTTTTTATCTTAAAACTGATATATTTTTAACATTGTGAAACAAATACTACTCGTTTTTATAGGAGGTGGCTCAGGGAGCGTAGCACGATATCTCATTAGCAAATTCCTTAACCTAGAAAAATATAATATTCCGTATGGAACATTAACTGTAAATGTAATTGGCAGTCTACTTATAGGTATCATTTTAGGTCTGTCTCTAAAAAACAATTCTTTATCACAAAACACGATCCTATTATTAGCAACGGGATTCTGTGGAGGATTCACAACTTTCTCATCTTTTGCATATGAAAATCATATAATGCTAAAGAGTGGTGACCTTTGGAATTTTCTTATTTACACTGTCGGTTCTTTTATACTAGGATTATTTGCCGTATTTTTAGGTATATTCCTAACAAAATAAATATACTTATTACCCTAAAAGTTTATATCCAGAATGAAAAAAATAGAAGCTATTATCCGTAAATCCAGATTCAAAGCCGTAAAAGACGCCTTACACGAAGTCGAAGTAAATTTCTTTACATACTGGGATGTAACTGGAGTTGGAAACGAAAAAAAAGGACATGTCTATAGAGGTATTAGTTACAGTACTTCTGATATACAACGCAGATATATATCTATCGTGGTATCTGATGAGTTTGAAGAAAAGACCATCCAAGCAATTATTGAATCCGCTAAAACTGGAGATATTGGTGATGGTAAAATATTTGTTTCAGAAATAAGAAATACATATCGAATTAGAACTGGGGAACAAGGCAATGAAGCTTTAAATTAAAACCCTAAAAAGGAATTCATAAATAAATGATGTGATCATTACTTTAGTACTTTTCCTTAAAACCTAATAAAAACTAAAAAACTTCACTTTTAAATTCTTAAAAAAACATCAATATAAACATTAAACCCTAATTTTTTGAGGGTATAAAATCAAAAATGCATAAAAATTCAGCACACCACCCTATTTTTTATGGCTTTGAAATTGTTTTAACATAGTTTTACACCTTCAATTAAAAACAATTTCAATAATTAATGTTTATTATGAAAACAAAAACCGTAACAAATCTTTTTAAAAAAGTATGTCTTGTTGCATTAGCTTTAGTTAGCTTCACCACAATTGCACAAGAAGAAGAAAAAAAATGGTTCGATAATTTCTCATTAAGTGGATCTGTAGATGGATACTTCAGATACAACTTCGGTAGTCAGAACGACAACTCTTCTGCTCCTGCAACTTCATTCGCAAACGAATCTGGTTTTGCACTAGGTATGGCCAATGTTATTGCTGGATACGAAGGAGAAAAAGTAGGATTTGTAGCTGATCTTGTATTTGGTCAAAGAGGTGAAGATGCTGTATTTAATTCAACAGATTCTGCACAAATTGTAAATCAATTATATGCGTATTGGAATGTAACTGAAAAGTTTAAACTTACTTTTGGTAATTTTAATACTTTCCTTGGATATGAAGTAATTTCTCCAACTGGAAATTTCAACTATTCTACATCATATATGTTCTCTTACGGTCCTTTTTCTCATACTGGTCTTAAGGCTGATTTTGCAATTAGTGATAAATGGTCAGCAATGTTAGCCGTTATGAATCCTACGGATTATACAGAAAACAACCCGTTTGACACTTATATTGTTGGAGCACAAGTGGGATATGCTGTTGATAATGGTAGCGCGTATTTAAACTTTAGATATGGTAATGAAGGTGAGCCAGGTGCTGTTGGACCAACATTTCAGGCTGATCTTACTACCGGATGGGACCTTGCTGAAAAATTCTATTTAGGAGTAAACGCTACATACCTTTCTACTGAACCACAAGAAGACGGCGATGCATCAGGATTTTATGGTGTAGCATTATACCCTCAGTTTAAAGCTACTGAGAAGTTTACTTTAGGATTAAGAGGAGAGTATTTCTCAGTTTACAATAACGGATTAATTGATGTAGTAGGACTTGACGCTGAAGGTGATGGTGATGTAATTGCTGCTACTCTTACCGGAAGTTATGACGTAGGAAATCTTACTTTTAAACCTGAATTAAGATTAGATTCCACTTCAGAAGATTTCTTTACAGATAACGATGGAGACGCAACAAAGAGCCTTTCTTCTTTCGTACTTGGTGCAATCTATAAATTCTAATATATTAGAAGTTTTAATATATTGTTTGTTTAAAGATAAAGCGTGCAGTTTCTGTGCGCTTTATTCATTTTCAGAATATTTATTATACTTTTTTACACCTACAGGGATTTCCAGTTCTAGATGATTCTCTTGTGGAGGTATCGGACAAGAATAACGATCATTATAAGCGCAATAAGGATTATAAGCTGTATTAAAGTCTATTAAAACTGTATCTCCTTCAGGAATTCTTAGATCCATAAACCTTCCACCTTCATAAGTAGATTTTCCGTTAGTTAAATCTGTAAATGGAAGAAAGAGATAATCTTCGTATTCTGTTTGTGTTTTTAATCCTTGGTTTTGATAGATATTTAGTATCCATTCCTTTTCGTGAAGTACAAAATGAGCTTCGCCATATTTTACATATATAGGCTCCCTATTTGTAGTCGTTTGCATTATAAAAGGAGTCTCATGTGGTGTACGAACAAATGTAGCCAGTACACTATATGATGTATCAATATCAAAAAACTTCAATCCTTTAAATACTTTTAAATCCTTTGGGGTTAATGGTGATGTTTCTTCTGAAGCAAACTTCTTATCCAGTTCTTGTTGAAAAGACAATACTTGTTTTATTGCTACAGAATCCTGAGCAATAATATTTCCTATAAAAAAAATGAATACAAATAATAACCGATACACTGATCCCCATTTTTTTGCAAAAGTACAAAGCTTAATTGATTAACTCATTAATTTACAAAAAATTGTATTTATTTTTTTACATAAAACACTACTTTTACTGGTATTTTTGATCATAAAACACCAATCAAAACTCCATTGCATAAATTCATTACTCATTATATCAATTCTTTTTCCGGTTTATCAAAAGAAATCTGGTGGTTAGCTCTAATTACTTTGATAAATAGAGCCGGTGCAATGGTAATTCCTTTCTTATCTTTATACCTTACTGATGATTTATGTTTTTCATTACAACAGGTAGGATGGATTATGACCAGTTTTGGCTTGGGTTCTTTCTGCGGAGCATGGTTAGGAGGAAAATTAAGTGATCAAATCGGATACTATAAAGTTATCATGGGCTCTTTATTCCTAACGGGAGTTTCTTTTATGATTATTCAATATTTCTCAAGCTTTTGGAGTATTTGCATCGGTTTTTTTGTTCTTATCGCTATTGCTGACGCTGCCAGACCAGCTTTTTTTGTTGCACTAAGCGCTTATAGCAAGCCAGAGAACAAGACACGTTCATTAACTTTTATCCGTCTGGCGATTAACCTCGGTTTCTCTGCTGGTCCAGCGCTTGGAGGTCTTATCATTGCCACTATAGGGTATAGCGGATTGTTTTGGGTAGATGGAATCACTTGTGTAATCGCAGGGATTGTAATGATACAAACGCTTCATCCTAAAAAAGCAAAAATACTTGATAAGGAAGTTCCGGTTGAGAATCCTGTTCCTGCGCATCGTGATGGACTCTATATACTCTTTTTGATTGCATTAGTATTATTTGGATTTATTTTTGTGCAATATTTTTCTACAGTACCATTATATTACAAAGAAATACATTCAATATCTGAAGAAAATATAGGGCTGATTTTAGCTTTGAACGGAGCTTTGATCTTTTTCTTCGAAATGCCATTGATTGCCTATCTTGAGAAAACCAACCTCTCCGCTATAGGAAATGTAATTAACGGTTTTATATTTACCGCAATTAGTTTTGTATTATTATTATTAACTCCTTGGTCAGGAATTCTGGTTATAGGAATGATCATAGCGACTTTTGGCGAAATGGTGGCTTTCCCTTTTGGAAATGCATTTGCACTAGAAAGAGCAAAAAGAGGAAGACAAGGAGCATACATGGGATTATATAGTATGTCCTTTTCGGTTGCTCATATTTTTGGGCATAATTCCGGAATGCAATTGATTGCTAATTTTGGATATGATAACAGCTGGATCTTTATGACCCTCATTGCCGGTTTGGGAACATTATTATTATTTATAGTAAAACGAAGATTAACTAAACAAAAAGTATTTAACGTTACGCCATGAAAAAATTATACTTTATTATAATCGCCATAATAGCTATAGGATGTATTGAACAAAAACCAATAGAACGAAAACTTCCTCCACCAATAGCATCCAAAAAAGAGAAAAAGTTCCCCAAACTAAAACCAAATCACTATAACGTAGCTTTTCTAATCATGGATGGCACTTATAATACCGAGTTTACTGCTCCTTTTGATATTTTTCAGCATACTCAATATCGCGAAAATATCAAACAGATGAATGTTTTTACGGTTGCTAACACTGATGATCCCATCATTACCTTTGAAGGTGTGAAAATTATTCCGGATTATAATTATATCAAAGATTCACTTCCAACTATAGATATTCTTGTTGTGCCAAGTGCGGAGCATCATTTGGATACCGATTTAGATGACGAAGCAATGATAAATTTTGTAAAAGAAGTTGACAAAACTGCTTTGTATATGACTTCGCATTGCGATGGAGCTTTTGTATTGGCTAAGGCAGGAATATTGAATGATAAAGTTTCTACCACTTTCCCTAGTGATATAGACAACATGCGTGCTATGTTTCCTGATCTGGATATCAGAAAAGATGTATTATTTGTACACGATGGAAAATATATTACTTCTGCTGGTGGAGCTAAAAGTTTTGAGGCAGCATTATACCTATGCGAATATTTATATGGAGCCAAAATAGCCAGATCTCTAGCTGGAGGACTGGTTATAGACTGGAAACTTGATGATATCCCTCATTTAGTTATAAGCAAATAGACGAAAAAGCGTTCCACAGGGAACGCCTTTTTATTTTGGGGTTAAATTAGGTACTCTCTTCAGTTTCTAGATTCGGGATCTTAAACCAATGTCCTCATACTTAATTTGTCCTTGATGTCCTCAAAATTATTATGCATCATATTATCGTCATAACCGATGAAACAATAATTTTATAGAACATCAATGTTTTAACAACATTTCTAATATACTAAAAAACAAAGGTTAAAAGCAAATAAAATCGACGAAATACACAAATTTATAACATTTGGTATCAAACTGAAAGAAAACACATTAGCCGCCTTAATGCTTATTAAATTTAATGCCAAAAAAAAGCGTCTATATTGGGGTAGACGCTTTTATAGTTTTGGGGGCAAATTATGTACTCTCTTTAGCTTCCGGATTTGGGGTCTTTCAGACTAATGTCCTCACACCTAATTTGTCCCTGACGTATTCCAAACTAATATTTTAATTCCGTATCGTCACACAGCTTAAAATGTTAGTTTTTGGCGATACATCAAGTATTTTTTTAAGTTGAAGTAAAAGTAGAACAAAAAAATCATAACACCAAAAAAAATAACGATAAAAAACATAAAAAATCGATGAAATACACAAATAAAGTTGTTTTAACCTTATTTAGGGAAGAAATACCTAGCCGTACCGAGGTGTTTTTTTATCAATCCGTTATACTCCTTAGAGAGTTTTAATGCTAATGTACCCTCTATAGTGTACAGTGCATCTATATCTTTATAGCCATTCTGAAGTAATTCATTTAAATAAAATAACGCTGTATTATAATCCTGATCTTGTGCGCTTAACGAAATCACTGTTCGATATGACTCAAAATCTTTTTTATCAATTATTGTACTTAGAATATTAAGAAACATTCTTTTTTCTACATTAATTTCTTTTTTTGGCAAGGTTGTTTTAAGCTCATTAACCAAATATTTGACATACCCTTTTACTCTGTATCCCATAGCACTTGCATACCTTTCTTTACTTTTTATTAAAGTATCCATTTCTGACATCTGATATTGCCACCACCCTAGGTTATCATATGCTATAACTTCTACATCTTCTTCTATTGACCAAAGAAAAGTTTCTCTCAAAATGTTTTCCTTAGAATTAAACTTATTTCTAAGCTTCCTTTGTTTTTTATATCCGGGGATCTTTCGAATCTCTTTTTCTTTCTCCTTGAGGCTATCCGTCTGAAAAAACAAACGATAAAGATTACGTATTCTCTTTACCTCCTCATAGGCCAAAAGGTATTCCTGTGAACTTTGATAAATCTTAACTTGTCTTAAATCTTTTTGATATTGTTCTTGAACCCAAACGCTGTCTTTATGTGTTCTTCCCTTCAACATAGACTGTAGTGTAAATGTTGTTAATGCATTTTTGATCAAATTTTGATCAGGTAACTCACCTTCATAAGTAAGAAGATAAGCAGGAATTGCTTTTCGTTTTAAGTACCTTAAATTATTACGAAAATCTTTATACCTATAATTATTTATATTCACCAACCCAAAATGAGTAAAATTCTTACCCATTTGCACTCTATTATCATAATAATAGCTGTCTTCAACTGCAATAACACCAAATATTTCTTTAGGATAAATAATCGGAAGCAGGCTAACGAGCTTAGCATCATCCTTTATTGCCGTCACATACACTCTACCTCTCTGAATTGGAAAAAGTGAAAAAATGTGGTTCATAAAAACCGAAACATAATTCATTTTTTCTTTTATAGTATGTTCTTTAGAAAAATTGGTAACTGCAACCACATACCCTAATTCTTCTGCAGCTACCTTATAAATTTCAGTAAGATTGCGTGCCTTATTATTAGAATCAAAACCTAGCAATAGAGGCCAGGTTTTATTCATATCAAAAGCTTTGGGTAAATAGATTGTAAAAGTACTTTCTGTTTCAGGAACCAATAATGAGTCTACAATGATTCCTTTTTTAAGCATTAAAGTGTCCTGCCCGTAGCTAAATAAGCTCACGCAAAGAACAAACAAAATGATATACTTCTTTGAAAAAAATAATTGCACAATAATTTTTTTGTTTATATAAGATACCAAAAAATATCTACGATCACTACTAAACCAAAAAACGCCTGTAGGATCAGGCGTTTTTTATCTATCCCCTGTACTCTCTTTAGTTTCCCTATATTAACTAATGTCCTCACACAAGATCCAGATGAATCGTCATCTTAATAACATCAAATCCTATGCCAAAAACAGTAAAACTCACCCTAATTTAGGTCATTTTTATCTTTTATTGGATTGTTTTCGATCAAATTAGAGAGTATAATATGTGTTTTTACTTCTCCATAAGTAATTAACCTGTCTATAAACTCCTGAAGATGTATTTGGTCTCGCAAAACTACTTCCATTATGATGTTTTCATTACCAGTAATACGATAACAGTTCAATACTTCTCTAAATTCTGTGACTTTGATCATAAAAGGTTTTAATCGTCCCATAAATGCTTTTAAGGTGATAACTGCCTTAAGCTGATATCCAGTTTTGGTGTAAGAAACCTCAGCTTTATATCCTTCCAGAATTCCATAATCTTCCATCTTCTTAATCCTTTCTGCAACTGCGGGAGAACTCAACCCCACCATTCGCCCAATTTCTGCATTAGATAAGCGCGCATTATCCTGTAAACATTGTAATATTTCCCAATTTGTAGAATCAACTTTCATTTTAAATATAAAAACAAATTAAAACTTTAATATTAAAGCAAATTAACCAATTAACCTTAATTTCAAAAGAAAAAATACCCAAAATACTATTATTTTTGAATAGGAAATTGTTATGGAATATCAACCTCGAAATAAAAGACTTTACAAAAAGGCTGTTGAAATATTTACTTTATCAAGAGATATTTCGCAATACCTGGTTCATGACCTGGCACCATTACAAAATAACACAGAAAATCCTCACATTTATTTTACCGGTGATATTATCCGACAATCAGATTCCTTAGCTACAAAAATTATTACTGCTGAGAATCAAACCTTTCAGGATGATAGAATAAAACAAGCTAATTCCTTAATACGACTTACGAATAGGATTTATAAAAATTGCGAACGTCTGGAACAAGTAGAAAGTAATGGAAAAGATTTTCTTCCTGTTCTTCGTAAAGAGCTAAGGAAATTCAAACGGTTACAACGTAATTGGATGATGACTTTATAGTTTTAGTTACTTTTCTCAGTAATCTTAGAAATACGCTTCTTATATCTTCTTAGCTCATCCATCACTTTACTACTCAACATAAATAACCCGATCATGTTTGGTACCATCATGGCAAAGATCATAGCATCACTAAAATCGGTAACTGCATCTAATGTAGCTGCAGCTCCAATCACGGTAAAACAACAAAATATAAACTTATATAGATATTCTGAACGTTTGTCCTTTCCGAAAAGGTAACTCCAGGATTGATATCCGTAATATGACCAGGAAATCATAGAGGAGAAAGCGAAAAGTACTACGGCTAAAGTCAATAAATATGGAAACCAGGAAACGCCACTTTCTAATGCTGCCGATGTGAGTAACACTCCTTGTTCAAAATCAATTTCGGTACCGGTATCAACTTGTCCAGTTATAATTAAAGCCAAAGCAGTCATTGTACACACCAGCACAGTATCAATAAAAGGTTCCAATAAAGCTACAAGTCCTTCACTAGCTGGAAAATTGGTCTTCACGGCACTGTGAGCAATAGAGGCACTACCTATTCCCGCTTCATTGCTAAAAGCGCCACGTCTGAATCCCTGGATAAGTACGCCCACAAAACCTCCCAGGACTCCTTCTGGATCGAATGCTCCGTCCCAAATCGCTCCAAAGGCTTCAGGAATTGCAGAAATATTGATTCCTAAAATGATGAAAACAGCAAGTATATACATCAATACCATTACTGGAACGATTTTATCGGTAACACTTGCGATTTTTTTGATTCCACCGATAATAACAACTCCCACTAATATAGCTATGATAACTCCAAAAACCCAGCCTTGACCATGCATCACAGAAGTTTTAGGAATAATGACATGCTCAAATAATTTATACGCCTGATTAATCTGAAACATGTTCCCTCCTCCAAAAGAACCACCAATACACATTACGGCAAATAGTGCAGCCAACACTTTGCCTAATTTGGTATACCCTTTCTCACCTAATCCTTTACTTAAATAATACATAGGCCCGCCAAACACTTTTCCTTCATCATCTACTTCGCGATATTTAACCCCTAATGTGCATTCTACAAATTTTGAAGACATCCCTAATACACCTATAAGTATCATCCAGAACGTTGCTCCAGCTCCTCCAATTGACAGTGCAATGGCTACTCCTGCAATATTACCCAATCCGACGGTAGCAGAAACAGCAGTAGTTAATGCTTGAAAATGACTTACTTCTCCTTTAACCGTAGTACTTTTCTCCTGACTGCCATTTTCTAAAGCATCATATTTACCTCGAACTACCTGTATTGCTGTAAAAAAACTTCTGATATTAACAAACCTGAAATACAGGGTGAAGTATAGTGCACCTCCAAACAAAACAATTAAAACCCAAGGGATACCAACAGATTCAGTAATGGGGATTTCGGCTAGAATAGCATCCACAAACCAACTCGTTGCATCACCAAAAGCTTGATTTATGCGTTCATCAAAATTTTGTTCTGAAATAATAAGAGTAAATAACATCTTTAGATTTTTTGAGCAAATTGCCCTAAAAATCGGTATCGTAAAAGGTTAACCAGTATTCAAATTTTAAATTGAGAATGGTTAACCATAGGGTTACGTATTGTCTTTTAGAGAGACATACTTTAGAAAATTATTAGCTTTCGCAAAAGCGATCAATTGTTCCTTGCCTCCAGCTCCGCTGATGTTTAGCATCTTTTTGATCTGATGAATATGAGTTTGAAACCCATCGGTGCTGATATGCATTTCCTGGGCGATTTCTGTATATGATTTATGATCTCCATAGTGAGCCAGATACCCCAAAACCTCTTTTTGACGTTCTGAAAGCTCAATCTTAGAGGTTTCCTGAAGTGTCTCCAGTCTATTTTTTAATGTTCTGATGGTATCCAGATGACTTTCATTTGCTAATATTAGTTGTTCATTTTCTTTTTTGAGCTTTGATTTCTGGATTTCTAATTTCTGAGCTAAACTCTGTTGTTGCTCCTTTTCTGAAAGAAATTTCCAACTATATAACAAAATAGAAAACAACAGAATAAATAGAAACTTAAAGGATATTGCGGTTATGCTTCCTAATGTACTCCAAAATTCCTGATCAATAAACTGCAATGCTCTATCCTGAGGTATCATTCTATGGGAAACTGCTATGACAATAAGAACAAACAATACAAATGTGGGTAAGTACATAAATTTCATGTTTCGACCTACAAAAGCTTTATTTAACTCAAATAACAAAGAAACAGCTACCAAAATAGAAATAGGGATATCGATCAACCAAATAAAATTATTACTAATTTCCTCATTGCCATAAGACGATGCGATAAATACAAATGCAATCATTCCTAAAACACCGCAATAAAGACTTACAAACTCCCGAATGCTAAATCGTTCTACTAACCTAACAACAATCCCTGGTTTCTTTTGATGTTCTATAGAAGGAAGCGACAAAATTATAAACAGAGAATTTGCCAATGATACTAAAACTCCAAAGTAAATGAGGGTTTTATTGGTCGCCGCCCATTTTAACCCAACTACCAAAACTAAATTAACGATAGCTCCCAATCCCCATACGAATATGGCGAGACCAAACCATTTAATTCCTTCTATAGCTTTTTGATCAGCTCCTCGAAGTTTTTCTTTACTAAAAATACGCTGGATCACCACTGCCGAAATAAGGCAAACTATCGTAGTTACAGTATATTCTATAGTAAGAGACACGGATTACATTTATTGCTAAAGATAAAGAAACTCCTAGAAATGAAAAATCCCGTATTTCAACGGGATTTTATTCTATAATCTCTTTTTGAATTACATGTTACGCCTATACTGTCCACCAACTTCAAATAAAGAAGAAGTAATCTGACCCAAAGAACATTTTTTACAGACTTCCATTAATGCCTCAAAAACGTTTTGGTTATTTACTGCTTTATGTTGTAAATCTTTTAGTAATTCTTCGGTTTCATCCGTATTGCCTTTATGCAATTCATTAAGCATAGTGATTTGATATTGCTTCTCCTCTTCAGTAGCTCTGATCACTTCTCCCGGAGTTACCGTAGGCGAACCTTTAGAACTTAAGAATGTATTCACTCCAATGATTGGGAATTCTCCTGTATGCTTTAGCGTTTCATAATACAAACTTTCTTCCTGTATCTTACTACGTTGATACATCGTTTCCATAGCTCCTAATACGCCTCCTCTTTCTGTAATTCTATCAAATTCTGTTAATACAGCTTCCTCGACCAAATCTGTTAATTCTTCGATAATAAATGATCCCTGGATTGGATTTTCATTTTTAGCCAGTCCTAATTCTTTATTAATAATCAACTGTATCGCCATTGCTCTGCGCACAGATTCTTCTGTCGGTGTTGTAATCGCTTCATCATAGGCGTTGGTATGTAGTGAATTACAATTATCATAAATCGCATACAATGCTTGTAAAGTTGTACGAATATCATTAAAATCAATCTCCTGAGCATGTAATGAGCGACCAGAAGTTTGAATATGATATTTTAGCATTTGAGCTCTTGGATTGGCTCCATATTTATTTTTCAAAGCTTTCGCCCAAATTTTACGAGCTACACGACCAATCACTGCATATTCAGGGTCGATACCGTTAGAAAAAAAGAAAGATAAATTTGGTCCAAATTTATTAATATCCATTCCACGGCTTAGATAATATTCCACGTAAGTGAAACCATTAGCCAATGTTAATGCTAACTGTGTAATTGGATTAGCTCCGGCTTCTGCAATATGATATCCTGAAATTGATACCGAATAAAAATTACGAACTTGTTTTTCGATGAAATACTCCTGTACATCACCCATCAAACGCAAAGCAAATTCAGTAGAGAAAATACAGGTATTCTGAGCTTGATCTTCTTTAAGAATATCTGCCTGTACAGTTCCTCGAACGGTATTTAAAGTAGTTGCTTTGATTTCATTATACACTTCTTCCGGCAACACCTGATCTCCGGTAACTCCCAGTAGCACTAATCCTAAACCATCATTACCTTCCGGTAAATCACCTTGGTATTTCGGGCGTTCTACGCCTTTATCTTTATATATTTTCTTGATTTTGGCTTCTATCTCAGCTTCTAAACCATTCTCTTTAATGTATTTTTCGCAGTTCTGATCGATAGCTGCATTCATAAAGAACCCTAACAACATTGGCGCAGGACCATTGATGGTCATACTCACAGACGTCATTGCATGAGTTAAGTCAAAACCGGAATACAATTTCTTAGCATCATCCAGACAACAAATGGATACTCCTGCATTACCAATTTTACCATAAATATCAGGTCTATGATCTGGATCGTTACCATACAAAGTTACCGAATCAAAAGCAGTAGATAATCTCTTTGCTGGCATCCCTAAACTCACATAATGAAAACGTCTGTTTGTTCTTTCCGGACCACCTTCTCCTGCAAACATACGTGTTGGGTCTTCTCCTGTACGTTTAAACGGATATAATCCCGAAGCAAAAGGAAACTCTCCTGGAACATTTTCTTGTAACGACCATTTTAGGATATCTCCCCAGGCTTGATACTTTGGTAATGCTACCTTTGGGATCTGAGTATGTGATAAGGACTCAGTGTGTGTTTCAATTTTAATTTCTTTATCTCTAACTTTAAAAGAATAGATAGGATCTTTATATTTCTTAACCTTTTTTGCCCAACCCGTTATAATTTCCCAATTATATGGATCCAGGTTTAGTTTTACTCTATCAAATTCAGCTAATAATAGTTTTAGAAAATCAGCATTATCATCATTCTTTGCTTTTCGTAAGCTTTCTTCATCAATCCCGTTTTTAGAAAGACTTATAAAATCGATATCAGCAACACTACAAATTGTTTTATAAATCCCATATAACTTCTGAGCAACTTCTACTTGAGTATTTGCTGTTTTATCATAAGCTCGGTTATTCTCCGAGATCTCAGATAAATATCGGGTTCTGCTTGGTGGAATTACAAATATCTTTTCAGACATTTCTTTAGAAATATGGAAATCTGATTTCAGATCTGCTTCCGTCTTCTCCACCACCTTATCCATAATGGCTTTATACAGCGTATTCATCCCTGGATCATTAAATTGAGAAGCAATCGTACCATACACTGGCAACTCTTCCTGTGGAGTATCCCATAGGTTATGATTACGCATATACTGCTTTTTCACATCACGCAAAGCATCCAGCGAACCTCTTTTATCAAACTTATTAATGGCAACTAGATCTGCAAAATCAAGCATATCAATCTTTTCTAGTTGCGTTGCTGCACCAAATTCCGGTGTCATCACATACAAAGACGTATCGCTATGTTCTAGAATCTCGGTATCCGATTGTCCGATACCCGAAGTTTCCAAAATAATCATATCAAATTCTGCAGCCTTTAGAACCTCAATAGCCTCGGCCACATATTTTGATAAAGCCAGATTAGATTGACGAGTCGCCAAAGAACGCATATATACTCTTGGAGAGTTGATAGCATTCATACGAATACGATCTCCAAGTAAAGCTCCCCCTGTTTTACGCTTAGAAGGGTCAACGGATATAATTCCTAGCGTTTTCTCAGGAAAATCAATTAAAAATCGACGAACCAATTCATCAACCAAAGAAGATTTACCTGCTCCTCCTGTACCTGTGATACCAAGAACCGGTGTTTTAGAAGTTTTATTTTTATTATGGATTTCTTCTAAAGTAACCTTAGCAACCTCTGGAAAATTCTCAGCAGCAGAAATTACACGTGCAATAGAGCCTATTTCTTTTTCAGCTAAATGATCAGATTCTCCATTAAGGTTATTCCCGATTGGGAAATCTGCCTGCTTTACCAAATCATTGATCATTCCTTGTAAACCTAACTCTCTTCCATCATCAGGAGAATAAATACGAGTAATTCCATAATCCATGAGATCTTTGATCTCTTCCGGAAGGATTACTCCGCCACCACCGCCAAAAATCTTAATATGACTTGCACCTTTCTCTTTCAATAAATCATACATGTATTTAAAATACTCATTATGACCACCTTGGTACGAAGTCATGGCAATGGCGTTAGCATCTTCCTGAATCGCACAATTCACCACCTCTTCTACACTTCGATCATGTCCTAGATGAATTACTTCTACTCCGGTAGACTGAATAATACGACGCATAATATTGATTGCTGCATCGTGACCATCAAATAATGATGCTGCAGTTACAATTCTAACTTTATTTTTTGGGGTGTATGGTGCAATTTGTTCCATTGACAATAAAAAGTGATTTTAATGCTGCTAATTTACGAAATATGCAGCAAAAACGATTGTTTTTTTAGAATTATATAATTTACTCAACCCAATCAAGGGTTTTATTATTTATTGTTCAAATTTAGTGTTAATTCTAATTAGTTTTTTAAAAATAATGTATAGATATGGGCATTACTTTTGGAATCAAATAAAAACTAGACTAAATCATAAACCTTCAGTCTAAATAATTGGAAAAATAATTTCAATAATAGTAAGTTTATCATTTGGAATACGAAAACTTAATCAAACCACCACGTGAAAAAGACTACTTTATTAATCAACTGCCCTGACAAAAAAGGAATTATTGCTACAGTAACCAACTTCATTTTAGCCAAAAAAGGTAATACTGTTTATATAGAACAACATGTGGATCGTGAGCTAGGCGAATTTTTTATGCGTCTAGAATGCGAATTTGATCAGGATGAAGAAAAACTAGCTTTATTCAAAGAGACTTTTAATACTCGAGTAGCAGAAAACTACAATATGCATTGGGAAATGTATAATACAGAAAAGAAACCTAAAATGGCACTTTTCGTATCTAAATATGATCACTGTTTATATGATATTTTAGGAAGATATGCTTCAGGTGAATTAAAAGTAAAAATCCCAATTATCATAAGTAATCATGCAGATCTTAAGCCGATTGCCGATGCTTTTAATGTTCCTTTTAAACATATTCCTGTTTCTAAAGAGAATAAAAAACAGGCAGAAGTTGAACAAATTGCATTATTAAAAGAACATAAAGTAGATTTTATAGTTTTAGCTAGGTATATGCAAATTTTATCCGCTGATTTTGTAGATCAGTTTCCGCATAAAATCATTAATATTCATCATTCGTTTTTACCTGCATTTCCAGGAGCCAAACCTTACCATTCTGCTTATGAAAGGGGAGTAAAAATCATTGGAGCAACTAGTCATTATGTAACTTCAGATCTTGATGAAGGGCCAATTATAGAGCAGGAAATCGTTCGCGTATCTCATATTCATAATGTTCAGGATTTTATTCTAAAAGGTCGTGACCTGGAAAAAATAGTATTATCAAGAGCTATAAAACATCATCTCGAAAGAAAAGTATTGGTTTATAATAACAAAACGGTGATTTTTTCATAACGGAAATACATCTCCGGTATTTGCAAAACGAAAACCTTGTTTTTGAAGCTTTAACCTTTCTGGATAATCTTTCTGAATTGCAGGATTAGAATGATTAAAATGAATAAATATAATTTTTGACTTTACTTTTTTAGTTTCATTTTTAAACAACGCTACGGTTTCACTGATAAAAGGATGCGGAACTTCTGACATCGGTCTTGGAATTTCGCCATCCTCAAAAAAAGTAGCATCAATAAATGCATAATCCACTTTCTTAACTTCATCTACAATATTCTTTTCCCATAGAGACCATTTATTTATATCCGGAATAAATAATGCAGAAGCCTTACTTCCTTCAAGTTTATAACCAACGGTTTCGGAATATTCGTCTCGATGTGGGACTATAAATGGAGTAACCTTTATAGCTTTAGTTAAAGTAATTGTAGCATCAGCTTTAAGAAGGTTAATTTCGACATTATGTAAAGAAATCAATTGATTCCAAGGCCCATTATTTTCTAAAAACGATTTCATTCTTGGCATTGCATATACAGGAATATTTTTAGCACCCATTGCCTCTCTGCCAAAATGCATCAAGCCCGTATAGTGCCCAATATGTGCATGTGTTAAGAATACTCCATCGATAATTGTATTATTTTTTAGGTGTTGGTTTTCTAAATTTGCTAATTGTTCCGGCATATCAGGTGTAGCTTCAAACAAATACTTCTTGTTTTCGCTATGATCAATAAGACCTAGAGATACTACCAGTTCTTTTTTTCGAACACCTTTATGAACCGCCAAAAACTCCTGAGGATTATTTATATGTGGAAACCCACCATCCTGGGCTATACCTAATATAGTTATATACTGTCCTACTTTATTTTGTGGAGCAGATTGGTTTTTAATCGATTCTTTTTCATTTTTACAAGAAATAATCAAAAGAGATAATAGTAAAAAAACTAAATTTGAATTCATATATTATAAGATATAACACTCAAATCTAGCAAGAAATTATGAAAAAAATTATCATCATACTTACCATCATAGCCATATCAGGTTGTGCTGAACTTCAACAAGTAGTAGAAAGTCTTCCTCAACAAACCGGTAGTACAATCGGAATAAGCAATACAGATATTGCCAATGGTTTGAGGCAGGCATTAGATAAAGGGATTGATAAGCAGGTTACTAAACTTACTCAAAAAGACGGTTTTTACAGAAACGAATTGGTAAAAATCATACTTCCCGAAGAATTACGTAAAGTAGATAAGGCATTAAGAGATGTTGGATTAGACAACTTAGCTGACGAAGGTCTTAAAGTAATGAATAGAGCTGCAGAAGATGCTGTAAAAGAAGCTACACCGATATTTGTTAATGCAGTAAAACAAATCACCTTTGCAGATGCTAAGCAAATCTTATTAGGTAATAATGATGCCGCTACACAATATTTACAAGGAAAAACCAATAATGCTCTTTATCAAAAATTTAATCCGGTAATCAAGAAATCTTTCTCAAAAGTAGGAGCAGATCAAATCTGGGCTAATATTATTAATAAATACAACGCTATACCTTTTACCAGCAATGTTAATCCTGATCTTACAGATTATGTCACAGGAGAAGCGCTTAAAGGCGTATACAAGATGATTGCGGTCGAAGAAGGCGAAATCAGAACCAAATTAAGCTCCAGAACTACTGACTTATTGAGAAGAGTATTTGCACTTCAAGACAGATAATAGCTATTGAGGAGAATTTGATACTTCTTTAATATATGCTGTAGGGGTTTTTAAAGTTGCTTTTTTAAAGGCTCTATAAAAACTAGTCTTACTACTAAAGCCACATTCTTGTCCAATAGCTTGTACCGATAATTTCTCCAATGCTCCGGAACAGAGCATTTCTTTTGCTTTTTCTATACGATGATAATTGATCATTTCATAGAAATTGGTGTTCATTTCTTCATTCAAAACCTGTGATATATGGTGCGAAGGAATATTAATAGCACTTGCAACATCAGCTATTTTTAGGTTAGCATTCAGAAATGGCCGGTCGGTTTCAATATAAGTCTTAATTTCTTTTTGAATAGTTTTAGATTGAATCTTAGATAAGGGAGAGGTTTTATATTTCTTTCCCTCTAAAACCGGTAATACTTGTTTTATATCTACAATCCAATATCCTAAAAGTAATATTGTTACCGACATTAAACTCGAAAGTATAATCTCTGAAGTTATTGCTGAAGCCCCTGTTAGCAAAAACCCTGTTTGTAATACGATTTCAAAAGCTGAAAGTATGATTAGAAGTAAACTGAATCGCTTCAGCAGTATACCATTTTTCCTATCTTTTTTATACAACAAAAACAAAGACACTAAAGAATACCCCAGCAGTAATAACAAATGTAAACTGGACATAAACCAATTAGAAAATGATACTCCACTTTCTGGTAGAATATCATAGTAATATTTGATTATACTGAGTTTTTCTTCAGTCGTATCAAAATATCTGGGCAAATAATAGATAAACATGACTGTAAAGGGCAGGAAATGCAAATAATCGATTTTTGAAAGCTTAAAAGAAGGAACCCCATAACTCTTTATAAACAGATAAAAAGTAGTTCCCACTAAAAACAATAACGGATATCCGACTCCAAAAAGATGTGGCCATTGTTTAATAAGCTGAGTAGTAAACAATAAATAAGTAACCAAGTGCTGAACCAAACCAAAAAGTGATACTGCCAAAAAATACCTGGAATACTTTAGTGATATACTCTTAAGAATTACCATAATAATAAAACATCCTAAAAGAATTACTCCACCGAGTAAAAAAGTAATGACAAATGCAAAAGGTTCAATACTGTTCATAGCATAAAAATAGTACTCCTTAATTACATGGAAAAGTACTTAATTACACAATCCGTATGAAAAGAGTTTCAATTAATTGACAGCACCTTATTTCATTGGATTTCGAGGGATTTACGGGGTACTTTTACTTCAAAAATAAATAATTATGGTACGTAAGATTTTAAAAGGAATTGCTCTTTTCTTGGTGCTGGATATTGTAATCATATTGATATATGGTTTTGTACAATACCCTAAAGCTAAAGGAGAGCAGCATTTTATTGCAGAACGAATTGTTAACGCTCCAAAGGACAAAGTTTGGAAAACGATCTCGGATGTTGGTAATTATCATAAGGTAACCGCTCCAAACATCGATCACGTGGAGATAGTAGAAGGAGAAGGTTTAGGAATGAAAAGAGTTTGTAGTGCTCCAGACGGTTCTAGCTGGGAAGAAACCTGTACATTCTGGAAACCCGGAGAAGCTTACAAATTCGAGGTGAATACCCAAAGAGAAGATTATCCTTTTCCACTAAAATCTTTATCCGGGATCTGGAAGGTAGATTCTATAGCTCCTAACAAAACTAAATTATCTATGGATTTTGCTTATGAATTCAATAACCCTTTTCTGAGTGGTTATTTTTTATCTATGGGAAGTAAACAAGCAGAAGAAGACACCGAATTCTTATTAGACAACTGGCAGCGACTAGCCGAAAATAATAATAACTAATATATATTAAATATGAAAACAAGTATTATAAGCATTCTTTTCTTATTCAATACAACTATTGTTTTAAGTCAACAAAAAGTACCAGACTGGTTTCAAAAAAACATGGAACAATCTATTGGAATCTGGATAACTAACAATACAAATTATAAAAGCAAGAATGAACCCTTTGATCAATATGGTATGGATTGGGAATGGGGAATTGGCAAACAAAGCATCAAAGGAACACTTTATGGATTAATCAATGGAAAAAAGCAAGGAGTTTTTTGGGAATTTCGTCAATATTGGGATTTTGAAAACAACCACGGTATTGTAGTACAATATGGATCTGATGGGACTATTGGCATCGGACCTATGACACAGAAAAATGATATAGAGACTAAATTGATCCAAGAATTTATTCCTCCAACAGGAGAAAAAAATACTCACGGACATCTCTCAACTCTTAATGACTCTGAACTTACTACAACTTCTTATGATATTGATACCAATGGAAACTGGAAAAAAAGAAGATCATATACTTGGCATCTAGTCGCATCTGACGAACAGAAACTCGGTACATTTTCTATATCATTGGCAGTAAAAAACATTAAAGCTTCTAAAGATTTCTATGAAAGCATAGGTTTTAAGATAGTTGATGGAAATTTAGATCAAAATTGGGTTATTTTGAAGAATGGAACTTCTAAAATTGGATTATTCCAAGGTATGTTTACCAAAAATACAATGACTTTTAACCCTAAAAGTGTTCGGGAAATTCACAAAAAAGCAACTGAGTATAAGATTCCGGTTTTGTCAGTTAATGGTATGGATGAAAAGGAAGGGATTGCTTCATTTATGATTACAGACCCCGATGGAAATCCAATATTATTTGATCAACATTAAAAAAGGGAGCCAATCGGCTCCTTTTAATACTTTAGTACAACCTTAACTCCTAATTAAGAAACGTCTAATCCGTTTCTCTGTAATTTTGTATTTATATCGTAAAGGGATTATAATGTTAGGTTGGTTAAAACATAAAACACAGCTTCAAAAATTAGAAGACAAGTATTGTAAGTTGATGAAAAACTCTTATCAAGTGGCCCTAAAGGATAAAGATAAAAGTGATGCTATTCATAAAAAAGCTAATCAAATTCTTCATCAAATAAAAAAACTTCAGAATTAGTCAATGTAGTGACCTAAAATAACCAAAAGCATCTGCTAGTCTAGATCCATACCAGGAAAAATATTCTCCGTCTACAAGTTTCACCTCTACGCTATTAGGAAGTAGCTTTTTGATTTCGATAATATGTTTTTCTGAAAAAGGAAATGGTTCTGAGGACAACAAAACCATATCCACATTATCCATGTGTAAAATTTCTTCTTCAGATATTTCAGGATAACGACTTCTATTTTTAAAAACATTCTCAAAACCGTTGATCTCTATCAAATGATTTATAAATGTACTTCCTGCAACCACCATCCATGGTTTTCTCCACATAAAATAAGCTACACGTTTTTTAGGTATAGTATCAACAACACTTTGAAAAGAAGTTAGTTTTGATTTTATTTCAACAATTAAAGTCTTAGCAGTATTTCGAACATTAAAGATTTCTCCATATTGTCCAATCATTTCTATGGCATCTTCAATGGTAAAAATATCTGAAACATGAACAGGATACTTTGCACCTAATCTTTCTACTATTTCCTTAGTATTTTCTTCTTTATTACATAAAATGATATCTGGATTAAGTTTATCAATTTTATGGTAATGCACATCTTTAGTTCCCCCAACAATTGTTTTATGTTTTCTTAACTCGCTTGGATGTACACAGAACTTTGTAATTCCTACAATTTTATCAATTAGACCTAAATGTACAAGTAGTTCTGTTTGAGACGGAACTAATGAAACAATACGTTTTGGAACGCTATTTAATTCAAAATTTTCTCCTAATTGGTCTGTTATCCACATATTCAGAGTATAATCTATTATTTACAAGTAAAATACAAGGCTTAACAAAATCATAAATCCTTAAAAATTAAGTATTTATAATAGGATTTTCTGTTAAAAAAACCTATATTACAGATATATAATTTAAAAATTTAGGGCTATGAATTCAATTTTACTAAACGTTATTGTTTATGGTTTAATCGCATTTTTTGTAAGTTGTATTGCATATGGTTTATATGGATATGCAAGACAAGTTTTTAACGCAAATAGAAGATAATTCTATTCTTTGTAGGAAAAATGAGCATTTCTAAATGAAATGCTCATTTTTTATTTCTTTTCTTCCAAGATCTTCTTCATATCAATCTGAAGTTCTAACGCTTTTTTAGCTGCTGCTTTATCATAATTTTCATCATTAGATGCATAAATAATTCCTCTGGACGAGTTGATCAATAATCCCACCTGATTGTTTAGTCCATACTTACATACTTCTTGTAAGTTTCCACCTTGTGCTCCAACACCCGGAACCAATAAAAAACTATCCGGAATAATCTTTCTGATATCAGCCAAATATTCTGCTTTTGTGGCTCCAACAACATACATTAGATTTTCAGCATTTTTATAAGATTTTGACACTTCAAGCACTTGTTTATACAATTCTTTTCCTTCTACATCCTTAGTCTGAAAATCAAAAGCTCCCTGATTAGAAGTCAATGCCAAAAGTATTGTATGTTTATTTTCAAAAGCCAAAAAAGGCTCTACCGAGTCCTTACCCATATATGGGGCAATCGTAACAGAATCAAATTCCAGATCTTCAAAAAAAGCTTTAGCATACATCGTACTGGTATTGCCAATATCTCCACGTTTAGCATCAGCAATGGTAAATACTTCAGGATAATTGGTATTTAGATAGTTGATAGTTTTTTCTAAAGACTTCCAGCCTTTCAATCCATAGGCCTCATAAAACGCAGTATTCGGTTTATACGCAACTGCCAGATGATGAGTAGCATCAATTATTGCTCTATTAAATTCAAAAATAGGGTCTTCTTCTTCTAATAAATGCTCCGGGATTTTATTAAGATCTACATCTAATCCTATGCACAAAAAAGAATTCTTTTTATATATCTGCGCTACCAGCTCTTGAGTTGTCATACTGTTTTAATACAATTTTATTTAATAGAAATTATTCTTTTCCATCTACATAATCCTTGAGATACTTATACCTTTCTGTGAGTTTGCCATTCTGAGTCATTCTTCCACGATCCAATACTCCATCTGCATCATTATTAAAAAATGCAGGTATCACATGTTCCAAAAACATCTCTCCAAAACCTTCACTTGCATCTCTAGGCAATTCACAAGGTAAATTATCAACTGCCATAACCACAATTGCCTCAGGATCCATATAATCCACTTCCTCTTCTCTATCCGGATGATATCCATAAATTGGATCAGCAATAGTAGAAGGCCTGATTGTGGTTGCTACCGGACCATCAATATCACAAGAAATATCTGCTACTACCATAATCTTAAAATCTTCGGACTTAGCATCTTCTCTCGTGTAAAGAAAAGGGGCTCCATCTCCAAAAAAATGACCAGCAATATACATATCACTTACTTTGGCAAATCTCATAAAATCACTAACATACTCCTGTGGATTCGTATAAAAATCATTTTTATCTTTTACGATATCATCACTACGCTTATTATAATCCAAAACATCAATCTGTACATAAACCGGCTCATCAAAAGTCTGATTTAGATATGCATCTACTCCTACTTCTTTGATCTTCATAGCATCCAAAATTTCTTTGGCGCCTCCTCCTACCTTACCTTTTCCTGTCAATACGATCTTTATATTCGGTAACTCAATTTGAGTCAACTCTGATTCCAGTGCTTTTTGATCTGATAATGTTTCTGCCTTAGGAAGTTCGAAACCTCCCGTTCTTAGCCCTAACGCTCTAAAACCATTATACGCACCAACGATACCAGCATATCTTCCAAAACCAATTAGTCTAAACCCATGCTTACCTATAATTACTTCGTGATCATATAGCTCTATGTTTTTCTCTAAAACAACTTTCAACAAGTCTCGATTATAAGGTTGTTTTTTGATGGTATGTGAAAAGAAAAAATACTTTTTATTAGGTATTAATTCTGATATCGGCACTTCTTTTACCCCTAGTAATACATCAGCATCTGATATATTGTCAGTAACTGCAAATCCAGCCTTTTCGTACTCCTCATCATGAAAAACCCGAATATCTGAGTTTTCTACTATAAATGAAGCTTCTGGAAACATTGATTTTGCCTTTTTAAGACCTTCAGGAGAGAAAACAACGCGACGATCTGGCGGATTTTTGCGTTCTTTGATAATACCGAACTTCGTCATAAGGTTTTGGTATATATTTTGTTGATTTAAAATTGCGGCTAAAGATATGACAATTATAGCTATCTTTGCCAACCATTTCAGGTTTCTGGTTCCAAGTTTTGGGTTTCAGGTTAGTGTAACTTTTAAACTATATACCACAAACTATCAATTAAATTCGGGGTCGACTGGTTTTGACAGCGAGATTAATAGGATGGTAAGCACGTCGAGCTATGAGATTAATGCTCGTTAATATCTATTTCACTTTTTTAAACGGCGAGAATAACTACGCCCTAGCTGCATAATCTGAATTTATAGTAGGATAATGCCTCGGTCCGCAAGGCGGACAAGCAGGATACCTCTCAAGAGCCTTGGTTTACGGCGATTGATTATGAGGTATCGTAAAAGTAAACCTAGAAATTATAGGATCTTGATATAATTTCGAAACTTAATTAAGAATAAGCGATAGGTTGGCGGTTTTTGGTCTTTCTTATCGACGAAAATTAAACAAAAACTAAACGTGTAGAAAGCTGTTGTATTACTTGTTTGGACGAGGGTTCGAATCCCTCCGACTCCACTGCAATCCTGCCAAATGGCAGGATTTTGTGTATCCGGGGGATTCGGTCAACGCACCACCTGGCTCTTAAGCTAAAAATGGCAATAGTTAGCACCAATACTGAACAACAAACATTGACAATAAAAAAAAGAATTTTCATTCAAATGATATTCACTTTATTTTTTTCAAACAACAGATACTGAAATTTTTCACAAACTCTCCCACATCTTATCAGCATTTAATCTAAAACTACCTAAATATTTAAAACTACATTCTGAAGGAGATATAATAGACAAAAAAGGTTCTTCTTTTTTATTTTTATACAAGTAATATACCTCACCAACAATTGGTTCAAAATTAAACTTAGCATTGTATACTAGATTATTATATTCAAATTGCTCCATTAAAGCATCATATTCTGCTTTAAGTTCATCATATTTTGCTTTTACCTGTTTATTGACCTTATGGATATTAGTATTTTTCCAAGCTATAGTATCTTTAGTAGTGATTACAGGAGCACCTACACTGGTGGCATATGGTTTTAAAGCAGCATCATAACGTTTTTCTTTTTCATTATACACCACATTATCAGGTTTTTTATTTTGCATCGGTTATCGTTTTGAGATTTTATTATGAGTGATTTGCCGTTGACGAGAGCACTTAAATCTTCCATCTTCAAACACTCGCCTCTTAAGATGTTTAGTTTTTCTGCCTTGAACACGTTTCCGCCACATTTTAAAACTTGAAGGCCTCATTTCACGACGCATAAGCTCAATAACTTCTTGTTCTTTTAATCCGAATTGTATTAAAATTGCATCAAAAGGAGTCCTGTCTTCCCAGGCCATTTCAATAATTCTGTCAATATTCCGTATTGATAATTCTTTCTTCATCCTATTTTAGGTTTTTTCTATTGGGTAATGTATGTTTTTTAAGTATACGATAACTCTCTTTCTTTACCAGAGTATCATCTTTCATATTCCATAGGGTGTCACTTGCTTTTTTTCGTGTACTATTCATATCTACAATGGGGAATGGATAATCTTCTCCTATGGTTACATTATTAAACTTTTGATCCAAAAGTGTCATCTTATAAGGTTCATGAATGAATTCTATAGGAATATTGCGAAGCTCTGGAACCCACTTTTTGATAAAGACACCCTGTGGATCGTGTTCAACACTGTTCTTGATTGGATTATAAATTCTTAGTGTATTAATACCAGTTTCTCCAGCTTGCATTTGCAATTGTGGAAAATGTATACCAGGCTCAAAATCCAAAAACATACTTGACAAATACGTACTTGCTTCTTGCCAAGGTTGCCATAAATTGTGTACAAAAAAAGATACTACCATAGCACGCATTCTAAAATTAATATATCCAGTCTCTCTCAAGCAACGCATACAGGCATCTATGAGTGGATATCCTGTTTTTCCATCTTTCCAGGCAGCTTGGTATTCTTTAGAAATACTTTTCTTAAGTTTATGATACCCCTTATTGATGCTTTCAAACTCCATGATATCTTCCATTTCAAATTTTTGTACAAAATGTACTTGCCAATGTAATCTTGAAGCAAATGCATCAACCTGTTTCTTACTATTAGATATTTTCCTAAACTCCATTGTATATTGCCATACTTGTCTAATAGAAATATTACCCCAAGCAATATATGGAGATAAACGACTGCAACCTTTGCGTGCCAATTCTGGTTTTGAAATATGAAAACTATAGTTCTTATATCTTCCTTTATAGAAAAAAGATTCTAAATATTTAATTGCAGTTGTGGTTCCGCCGTTTTGAAAGTTAATATTTTCGAGGGTTTCAAGATTTTCTAATTTAAAAACACGCTCTACTTCGTTAATAGTCTCTAATGGAATAAAACTCTTCTCATTGGGATTAAATTCAAGCAGAGGTTTTGTCATATAACGTTCGCAATCATCTCGCCAAGTACTTCTATTTTTTAATCCTCTAAGAATCCCATTATTGCTGTTTTCTATCCAAGTAATCAAGTTGTTTTTGCAAAAAGATTTGAAGTTCTTATCACGATTATAGGTAGCTTTGATACCCGTTTCTTGATGTGAAAAAACAGTACCTATTTTCCAAAATTGCTGTAGCGTACCAAAGGTTTTCAAAACCTCCGAGGATACCGTCAATACTTTAGTATTAAAAGGGAGAAGTTGTCTATTTATGTCTTCTAAAGATTGTTTTATAAAATTCCAATGGCGATCACTATAATGTTTGTCGTTTTTTAAAGAGGTTTCAAAAACATATAATAAAAGAGTAGGTTTACCAGATGTTATTGCGTTATGAATTGCTTCATTATCCTGCAATCTAAGATCTCGCTTAAACCATACAATATTGATATGTTCTTTCTTGCTAATAGTCATTAGGGTTTTCAATTATAGCATTGGCCCTAGTTTTTAGAGCTTCAAGTTTTTCGACATCCATTTTATCCAGTAAATTCATCATTATACTCATTCGTTGATTATTCTTAAAATATTCTCGCTTTTCATCCAAAAAATTCCAATACAATGAATTAAAAGGACAGGCATCCTGTTCTGTTTTTTTAGAAACTTTATAGAAACACCCTTTGCAATATGTGCTCATTTTATTGATATAACTACCGCTAGAAACATAAGGTTTGGTAGCTACAATACCTCCGTCTGCAAATTGACTCATTCCTCGTGTATTGGTAATCTCTACCCATTCGATAGCATCAATGTAGACTCCTAGATACCATTTATCTACTTCATCAGGATGTGTTTGTGTTAATAATGCATAGTTACCAGTGATCATTAACCGTTGAATATGATGAGCATAAGCATCATCCATACTTTGCTTTATAGATTGATTAAGACAATTCATCTTAGTATTTGCTGTCCAATAAAAATCAGGAAGTGCATTTTTATTATTTAAATGATTGACCTGTTTATACTCTGGCATCTTCATCCAGTAAATACCTCTCATATATTCTCGCCAGCCTAAAATCTGACGAACGAAACCTTCGACTTGAGAAATATCAATTTCATCTTGACGTTCTCTCCAATAACCAATTACAGTTTCTATCACTTCTTTAGGATGCAATAGTTTGGCGTTCATCGCAAAAGAAAGTCTACTATGAAAAAGAAATTTTTCATCAGTATGCATTGCGTCTTGGTAGTCACCAAAATGAATTAGTAGATGTTTGCAAAAGTAATCCAGTACGCTTAGACCTTCCTCTCTTGTGGTAGGCCAATTAAAGTTTTCAGGATCGACATTTCCCATAGTTTTCACTTCGCAATCTTTGACGAGTTTTAAAAGTGTAGAAACATCTTTTTGAAACTTTAGTTCTTTAGGAATAGGAGGAGTACCATTCCATTTTTTACGATTACTTTGATCAAAATTCCATTTTCCACCTTCGGGATCTTTATCTGTAATCATCATGACATCATAACGCTTTCTCATATAGCGATAGAAATACTCCATAGTGAACTGCTTTTTGCCTTTAAAAAAATTAGCAAGGTCGGTTCTGGATGTCAAAAAATGTTCTGTATCAAAAGATTGGGATTCTATCTCAAGTGTTTCACAAAAATCTTTTAGTTGTTTATCTAAACGATACTCATCCGGAAGTTGATATTCGAATTTGGTAATACTATTTTTTCGAATTATTTTCTTAAGATTTAAAACTAAATCCTGTGCATTATCTTTATGATCTAGCTCAAAATATGTTACATTACAATCTTTATACCTCAACCAAATAGTAAAATTGCGCATACTCTGAAAAAAAGCAATAACTTTTTGGATATGATGAGTTGTATAATCTGTCTCCTGGCGCATTTCGGCCATAAAATAAAGCACATTACCATTAGTTTCTTTATACCAAGAATGATGATGATTTAGTTGATCGCCAAGTACTAGTCGTAATATCATAAATTAGAATAAAGTAGGTTGAAGCCAGAGGTTCTGAAATTTGTATTGGGGATCATATCTCTCAGATTGTAGTTGTACATTAAATTTTCGATCTCTGGGATCGTTACCTACACCCGATACATATAACCAATTACCGTAATTACTATGCACATCATAATCTATAAGCAAAGATTCAAAATATGCCGCTCCTATTCTCCAATCTAATTTTAACTCTTTAGCAAAATAAGAAGCTACATTTTGTCTACCTCGATTACTCATCCAGCCTGTATTTTTAAGTTCAATCATATTAGCATTCACAAAAGGCTCAGAAGTTTCACCATTGACCCAACGTTCTATCAATTTTTTATCAATTTTCCATTCGTATTCCTTATTAAGAATGCCATCTATTTTGAAAATGTTATTTCTATGCTTCAGTGAGATATATTTAAAAAAATCTCGCCAGATGAGTTCAAAAATTAACCAATACGTGGAATCATTTTTATCTACCTGTTGTTCATATTTTTTTACCTCATTATAAATAGTTCTGCTAGAAATACTGCCATTGGCTAACCAAGCCGAAAGCTTTGAACTATAGTTTTCACCGACAAGGCCATTACGGGTTTTCTTGTAATATGAAAGTTTCTTGGACTGCCAGAAGTATTCATCAATTCTAAGTAAAGCCTGATTTTCACCTCCCTTAAAGGGAAATGCAGACCTTGAATCAATTCTGAATTCCTGGTAACCCAAATCAACAAGTTGTGGAATATTGGTATTGTTTTCTGCTTTATTTTCAGGAGATAGAGTAGCTAGATAAACTGAAGGTCTTATAGCAGCTAATTTTTCACATTTTTTTCTGAAATTGGTAAAAACTTGAGGTATCTGATCAATTTCAAAGGGGACATCATCTGGGTGAAATAGAAATTGATCATAATTTTCTAACCATTCTAGATGGTAACGTGCTGTTGATTTTTTTACAGTATTTAAAATATCTGATTCTTCCTGGGTCCATTCCTTTTGCAGATATATTTTAGAAATATTTCTACCTTCAAGAAATTGAGGCAATACATCTTCTGGATGTTGATGATATAAGAATAAAGAGATATTTAACTGCTCAAGATTCTTTTTAAGATCATTTACCGTTTCTAACAAGAATTTAGCTCTGTATTTTTCGGTTTTCTTAAAACCATATCCATTAGTTTCATAATGTCGAGGGTCAAAAAAATAAATTGCGATTACTTTTTCATGATTTGATACTGCTTTGCACAAAGATGTATTATCTTGAATTCTTAAATCATTTCTAAACCAAACCAATCCAGTATCTACCATTGCTCTTTTTTGTTTCTCCTACATCTCTCACTACAATACTTTACTTCATCCCAAACTTTCTCCCATTTTTTGCGCCAGGTAAAAGGTCTTTGACATACAGCACAAGTCTTCTGAGGTAAGTGAAACTTTTTCATGTAAAAACGTTTAACGAATTTACAAAATCATTAAACAAAAAAGAAGTTACTATGAAATGTTTAACAGATTATAATTGAAAATTATAGATTTAATCTATCCGAATCACCTCGTCTTTAGTGATAACAAACGCTTGATCTTCTTTATTGGGTGAGATGATATATTTTCCTGTAAAAGTTCCAAAAGCAGGTAGAATCATTTGGTTTTTTTTCTTAATAAAACAAGGAACTGATATAGATTGCTTTCCTAAACCTTTTAATCGTATACCAGGATGAATATGTCCTGAGATATTAAACGTATGTTCGCGTATTTCTGGAATATGTGTTAGTAGTATTGAGTCGATCAACCATTCAGCTGTTACATTTATATTGATTTCCTCATACTTTGAAGGTGAAATGATGTCGTGATTGCCCGTTACAAGTACAACTTTTGGGGTAATATTCTTGATCCAGGTAGTAAATAACTGCCACTCAGAATTTATATAACTATGAAATAGATCACCCAAAAAGCAAAGTACTTCAGGCTTAAAATCCAATAAAACACTATCTAGTTGATGAAAATTATATTGTATTGCGGATAAGGGTATCGCACTGCCATGTTTTCTAAAATGAGTTACTTTTCCTAAGTGTACATCGGCAATCAATAGCATTTTTTTTTCTTTCCAGTACATTGCACCACTAGGGTGAAGCGTAAAGGTTTCTTTATTAATATTAATCGTTTCTGTTTTTATCATACGTATCAAAGCTATGATTTTTCTAGCTGAATAGTCATTTTTCTAATACGATCTACCAATTTCTCCGAGGATAATTTTTCTCGTAACCTATCAGTAATAATAGGAAAGGAAAATGGTGTAGGTTTTTTGCATCGTTTCCAGGTTATGGTTTGCTTACCAATACGTTCCATAGCTAATTGTAGTCTCCCTTCTTGTAGCTGGTGTTCAAAAGTTTCTATAAATGACTGCTGATATAACAAATTGCTTGATTCATAATCCTTAAAAACATTAAAAAGTAATTGTGAACTAGACTGTAAGTGTTTACTTTTCAATAATTTGTCTGGATATCCGGTAAATACCAATCCAGAAATTACAGCGATGTCTCTAAATTTACGCCTTGCCATCTCTGTAGCATTCAAGCTTTTTCGTAAATCTTTACTCAAATATGCTGTAGTAAATAAATTATTATCCAATACCTGTTGCATATCAATCTCTTGGTCAGATAATAATTCAAAACCGTAATCATTAAATGCAATGGAAAAACTTATTGGTGCAAGCAAACTTATACGGTATGCTATCAAACTTCCTAATGCCTCGTGAACAAATCTTCCTTCAAAAGGATAAAAAACGGCATGGTGCCCATCTCGAGTTTTAAAAGTTTCTATCAAAAATTCATCAGGCCCAGGAACAATGCTTTCCTTTTTTTGTCGATCAAAAATATGAGTGAGTGCTTTTAACTCTTTAGACACTTTAGGATTTGCAGAAGACGAAATATAAAGCTCTTCCCTTAATAAGTTACTCATTTCTGAAGAAAAACTCATACGACCGCCCATCCAACTCGGGACTTTAGAAGTTTTTTGTTTTGATTTCCTAACCAAAACTTGCATATTCTTAACTCGAAAAAGTTCTAGATTGCGACCAGCAAAAGTAAATACATCTCCAGGTTTTAATTTAGAAATAAACCATTCTTCAATAGATCCCAGATATCCTCCTTTCATGTACTTGACTGTCAAGACAGCATCGCTAACAATGGTTCCTATTTGTAAACGATGTCTCATTGCTACAGAACGACTATTTACTTTGAACCGTCCATCTGGTTCAATATCAACTTTTTTATATTCATCATAACTCTGTAGGCTTTGACTACCCAATGTTATGAAATTTAAAACCCATTGAAACTGTTCTTCGGTTATAGATTGAAAACAGAATGTGCCTTTAACTTCTGAAAAAATCTGATCAGGATAAAAACCATCAGAAACGGCTAACGTAGTTAGGTATTGAACTAATACATCAAAACTATTAAGATATGGAACGCGATCTTCCACAATTTTATGTTGTACCGCTTTTTGTAGTGCTGATGCTTCCACTAATTCTATTGCATGAGTTGGCAAAAAGTAAATTACACTTTCTTTTCCTGGTTGATGACCACTTCTCCCGGCACGTTGTAGAAAACGAGCTACGCCTTTTGGACCACCTATCTGAATAATGGTTTCAACAGGAGCAAAATCTACTCCAAGATCAAGGCTAGATGTACATACTACCGCCTTAAGTGATTCATTACGAATCGCATGCTCAACCCACAAACGAGTTTCTTTATTGATACTACCGTGATGCATTGCTATTTCTCCTGCAAATTCTGGATACCTTTCCAATATTTTCTGAAACCAGATCTCGCATTGTGCTCTTGTATTGGTAAAAAGTAAGGTCGTTTTGCTTTGCCCAATAATAGGGATTACCTCTTCGAGTAAATGCAATCCTAAATGCCCTCTCCAAGGAAATGTTTCCATTTCTTTAGGAATTATGGATTTAACTTTAATCTTTTTAATGATATTCGCTTTTATCAATACAGAATTTTCTATCGCATCCAAAGAGGTGCCCAGCAAAACTTCACGGGCCTGTTCCAGGTTACCTATGGTTGCAGATATCCCCCATATACGTAACGAATTAGATACAATTCTGAGTCGTGATAATGCTAACTCCATTTGTACACCTCGTTTACTACCTAAAAGTTCATGCCATTCATCTATTACTACTGCAGTAACATCTTTGAAGGTTTTATCATACCCTTTGGATGCCAATAATAACTGTAGACTTTCTGGAGTAGTGATTAATAAATCAGGCATTGTTCTTTTTTGTGCCGCTCTTTCTTTTTGAGAAGTATCTCCGGTACGAATACCAACAGTAAGGGGCACTCCCAATTCCTCTACAAAACGTTCTGTTGCTTGTTTTATTTCTACGGAAAGTGCTTTCAATGGAGTGATCCAGATAGCTTTTAGTCCTTTTTTATGTTTTGAGGTGTATTCAGGGTTTCTTTTGATATAATCTAAAACAATAGGTATCCATAAAGCATATGTTTTTCCACTACCTGTTGGAGCATTTAATAACCCATTTTTTCCTTGCAAAAAAGCACTCCATGTTTGTCTCTGAAAAGGAAAAGGCTTCCAGAATTGATTTTCGAACCAATTTTCTGCAATAGTATAGAGTTCTTTTCTATTCATAGGGTTAAGAAGTAATCATAGCTTTTAGGTCTTCCAGAGTATTAGCCTCTTCTATTTTTTTATCTTGTCTCCATCTCAAAATACGAGGAAATCGGGTTGCAATTCCACTTTTATGTCGTTTTGATAAAGCAATTCCCTCAAAAGCAATCTCAAATACCAATGCTGGAGTTACACTTCGTACAGGACCAAAACGTTCTAACGTATTTTTCTTAATCCAGGCATCAACTTTTCTAAATTCTGCGTCAGTTAAACCAGAATATGCTTTTGCAAAAGTTACTAATTCATTATTCTCTCTGTTCCAAAGTGCAAATGTATAATCGGTAAAAAGATTTGATCTTCTACCGTGTCCGCGCATAGCGTATGTAAGTACTGCATCAATAGTTAGTGGATCTACTTTCCATTTCCACCAATCTCCTTTTTTTCGTCCAACTCGATAAGGAGAATCTTTTCTTTTAAGCATTAATCCTTCACTTTTCATCTCACGTGAACGAGATCGTTCTTTTGTAACATCTTCCCAGGAATTAAAAGTCATTTTCTCAGATAGCTGAAGAGGAAACAAATCCGTGTATTCCTGATTAGATTTATAATCATAAATATTTTCATACATGCACTCTAGTAACTCTCTTCTTTCAGAAAAAGGCATATTTCTAATATCTTTTCCTTTCCACTCTAACATATCATATACCTTAAGAATTACTGGAGTTTTAGCCAACAAAGCTTTAGAAACATTTTTTCGGCCAATTCGGGTTTGTAAGTCATTAAATGTACCAATACTTCCATTCGGAAATGGTAAAATCTCACCATCGAGTACAGTTCCATCAGGAATTTGATCTACAAAAGAGTAAAACTCTGGGTATTTATCTGTTACTAATTCTTCTCCACGGCTCCAAACAAATAATTTATGATCTCTGATAATTACCTGAGATCGAATTCCATCCCATTTATGTTCTACGCTCCAATCTAGAACATTACCTAAACTGGCAACTTCTCCTTCGATTGCATATGCTAAGTAGAATGGGTAAGGTTTTGATAGAAAATCAGAAGCTTTTTCTTCTAAGACCAAATCCTTAAATGAAATAGTTTCTGGATTCCAGTTACCCATAAGTTTATAGGCTAGAATATCCTCATCAATTCCAGTTGCCTTTGATAAAGCTTTGGTCATCAGTTTTTGACTTACTCCAATTCTAAATCCTCCTGTAATTAATTTTGTAAATACGAATCGTTCATAATAATTGAGCACTTTCCAATTTTCTAACACATATGCTTTTTTATCATCTTCATCTTTTTTTTAAGAGCAATCATTTGATTTAAAAACTGAGTAAGTGACTTTTCTGTACTCCGTTTTGAAACTGGAATAACCAAGGCTATAGTTTCTGCCAGATCTCCAACAATATGATAAGACTCTTCGAACAACCATAATGGAATATTGGCTAATTCTGCTGCCCAACTTCTAAGTAAAGTTGTAGTTACCGGTCTTGGTGGACGACGATGAGAAAGAATGGCAATAGTCCAAACTTTATCAGGATCAGATGCATTTTGGAAATATGAAGTTAATGCAGCTACTTTGTCATTCGTTTTATTGGTGCTATCCAGTATCTTTATAAGGTCAGCAAATTTTTTCATTCAGAAACCTCGCTTCCTTTGTTTTTTTCCACCTCTACTAATTCTCCTTCATATTGCGTTTGTTCTGTCCTAGCATCATATCCTAATTCTCTAAGGTATCTCGAAAAAATATCTGTATATCCATGTGTACTTATTATCTTTTCTGCTCCTGTAGCTTCGATTGCTTGTAATAATCCTTGCCAATCACAATGATCAGATAATATAAACCCTTTATCTATTGCTCTACGCCTACGAGCCCCCCTAAAAGCCATCCATCCACTTGCTGAAGCAGTAACATATGGAACCATTTTACGAATCCAAGTACTCCCGTGTGCACTGGGAGGAGCCAATACTATGTTTCCTTTCAATTCTTCTTTTGTAGTATCTCGAGTTATTAATATAGTTTCTGGAAAATCTACTATTGAACGAAGAACTTCAGTCATATTTTCAATTGCACCGTGAGTGTAAATTTTACCGATAGTAGGGTCCAAATATTTTAATAATCGTTGTGCTTTACCCAAGGAATATCCAAAAAGAATAGAGGTTTTTTGTTCTTTTTGATTTCTTGACCACCAGGAATTAATATCCTCAAAAACTTCAGTTTGTGGAGCCCATTTAAATGCTGGTAGACCAAAGGTACATTCGGTGATAAAAGTATGGCACCTTACGGGTTCATAGGGTACAGAAATACCATCATCTTCAATTTTATAATCGCCAGTAAAAACCCATACTTCGCCTTTATGTTCTACTCTAATCTGTGAGCTACCAATGATATGACCTGCAGGGTGAAAGGAAAACTTTACATTATTGATCATAAAGGTTTCATTGTATTTTTTTCCAGTCACTACGATATCGCCAAGTCTATGCTTAATTATAGGAATATTGGTATGTTGAGTAATATATTGTTTATGTCCCCACCGGCTATGATCTGCATGACCATGAGTAATGATAGCTTTATCAACAGGTTTCCAGGGATCAATATATACGTCGGCAACCTCACAATAAATTCCTTTATCATTAAAAACAAGTAAGGGTATATTCATTGTATCACTTTTCTTCTTAAAGATACTTATTAAAGATAACTACCCCATATCAATACAACTTAAAATAAAGACTAGTGTCCATAACAATGTACGCGACCAATTGAGATGTACTAATTGTTTTAATATAGTATCATTGATCATATTGGATGAAATTTTGAGATGTAATGGTACAAATTGTAAAAATGTTAATAACCAGATTGTTATTATCAATCCTAAGTTAATCACTCTTAATAGAGAGAATTCTCTAAAAACCCAAACAACAGACAAAATCAATTGCCCTATCATTAAAAATATAACAATATAGCCAAGTCTAAGTGTATACTCTTTATGCCATTTAACAAGATTGTTCTTTTGGTAGTAAGTAAAACTTGGGTAAATTATTCGCTGTACTAACCAGATTAATACTAATAATCCAAAATCAAAGAGCAGTTTTAAGATTTCTACATTCATTAAAAAAAGTATATGAACTTACTGTTTTTGAATCATTTCTATTTGTTTATGAATATCTTTTGCTTAAACATATTTTTTTATCACTTTCGGCACGGTTAATACTAGAAAGTTCATCTTATTTAGACATCAATTTCTCGTACTTCTTATGTAAAACCTCTACCCTGGATTTTTCTTAAACAGTCCGAACATAAGCTATTAGTCTAAGGATTAGTTTTAATCCTTAAGATAGTTTTGTAACTCAGCTATTTTATCAGATGTATTAAAAACACCTCCGTAATATGCTGTTACTGTCGCTGATGTATCATCTTTTATTCCTCTAGAAGATACACACAAGTGTTTGGCATCTATAATTACAGCTACATCTTCTGTATCCAAAATCTGTTTTAACTCCAAGGCAATCTGATTTGTTAACCGTTCTTGTACCTGAGGACGTTTTGCAAAATATTGAACAATTCTATTTAGCTTAGATAATCCAATTACTTTTCCAGAAGAGATATAAGCAATATGGGCTTTCCCTATTATAGGAACAAAATGATGTTCGCAGTTAGAATAAAAAGTAATATTTTTTTCTACCAGCATCTGATTGTATTGATATTTATTATCAAACAACGCTACTTTTGGCTTATTCTTAGGATTTAATCCAGAGAAAATTTCATCTATATACATTTTTGCTACTCTGGCAGGAGTTCCTCTCAGTGAATCATCGGTTAGATCGAGCCCCATTACATCCATGATCTCAGCAAATAGTTGAGTAATACGTTCTTTTTTATCAGTGTCAGAAATATCAAAAGCATCCTGCTTCATAGGTGTTTCTATACCTGTACTGATATGATCATCTCCAATTTCTTCTATAGAAAAACCATTCAAACGATGGCCATTAGGTCGCATTAAAGTTTTAGTTTTCAATTCCATCTATTCTTTTTGTTAACTTAAAGTTTGCTTAATCCAAGCACTTAAAAAGAGTCTATTATACTAAAATTAAGTGTTTAAACTTTTTCTTCTATTTCAAATCTACAAAAATGTTTAACTATAATTGATAATAGTTAAACAAAAATTAACATAACACTATAAACTTTATGCATATTTAAGTATTGCAAGACGATAATAAATAACAAGATGTTCCTTTACATATCTCTATGAATTATTGTTTTATTATATATTTTATCTCTTTAACTCCATCTTTTTCTATAGTGATCGAATACATTCCTTTTTCAAGGTAAGAAAGGTCAATGGATTTGCCTGACTTAATATATTTTGAAGTCATTACTTTACGTCCTAAAGCATCAAAAACAATAATATTCGCATTATCTGTATCAAAATTAAATTGGATGATATCTGTAAAAGGATTTGGATATATTGAAGTAGTACTTATTCTCTTTCTTTCTTCATCTGGTTTTGTACTATAAGTTGAAGCAGAGTCAAAAGATCGAGCGTTATTTTGTTTGGTAATTTTAATCCAGTTGATATTCCATCCACCTGATGCCGCATAAATTCCCAATGGATATGTTCCTGCATTTACATTAACAATATGAGACACAGTAGTCCAATTTTGCCATCCTCCAGTATTTGGAATATTTACTTGTCCTAAAACCGTTGCGCCTGCATTAATATCTGTTGATAATTTAGCACCATTAATTGTACTTGCTACACGATATTCAATAGTATAACTCCCAGAAGTCGGAAAGTTGATATTATTATATGCCATCCAATCTCCTGTATCTATATACCCTACATTTTGACCTCCTTCTGAACAATTTTCGTTCTGAACACCAAACATAGAGGTATAATTTTCTGCTTCTATAAAAGTACTTGATCCACCATTTGATTTGGATATAATAATAGAAGTTACCTGATCATTAAAACCATCATCTACAAGACAACTATCATCTATAGTTTTGGTAACGGATGTTCCTGTAAAGTTATCATCAAAATAAAGCGTAGTTTGGTAACCAGATTGCACTTTTACAGAGGAAATATCATCATCTTTTATACCCAACCCTATCAACTGTGTTCTGGTGTAATTACCTTCACCAAGACCAATAGCATATCCGCCATATGAGCAATGCTCATAGATAATAGCAACTCCTGTTGGTGGAGGATTAGCACTGGCTTGATATACACGTACATAATCGACATACATACGTGCCGGAAGCCTACTCTCATCAACAGAAAACCCAGGCCAATTACCACCTACAGCCATATTTAGTAGTAGAAAATAATCATTATGAAACTCACTTGTTCCATTAACCCCATTACTTATATCTACTATGTGATATTCTGTTCCATCTATAAACCACCTAATGTTATTCTCATTCCATTCTATAGAATATACATGGTAATCATTTACGTTTACCGCTGTATGCCCTCCATAAGATGCATAATTATTGTTATTATCTTGCCAATGTATAGTGCCGTGAACATCTGGTTCATTATTGACGTGTTCCATAATATCTATTTCTCCGCAGGCGGGCCAGCCTACAGCAGAAATATCACTTCCTAACATCCAAAAAGCTGGCCATAGTCCCTGCCCAGATGGCAAAGCTATTCTTGCTTCTATTTTACCATATTTGAATTTTCGTCTGCCTTGAGTTTTCATTCTTGCAGAAGTATATCCATACCCTCCAAAATTTTCTTTTTTGGCTGTGATAACCAAACTACCATTTTCTATAGTAGCATTTTCTCGTCTATAAAATTGCAGCTCATTGTTACCCCATCCTGAAGAACCGTTTCCGGTCTCAAATACCCAGTCCGGACTAATTCCATTAGTAAATTCATCTTGCCAAACCAAGTTCCAGCTTTGGGAAGTAGCTACTGGACTTAACATCATAAAAAAAGTAAAAAATAGTAAGGTTTTAATTGTTTTCATATCGATTGTGTGATTAGGTTAGTAGTAACAAGGACAATGCATATCAATATGCCAGATAGCAAATTCAATTTCCTTAAATCCGACACACTCAATAAAAATGATAGATTGAGATTGTTTTCTTTTAAATATTAATTCTTTAAAAAATCAATTACTTAACATTTTTATTGAGGTTTTATCAAATTTAGACAAGAAAAATGTAGATTCATCAAAATAAAACACAACAAAAAATATACAAAAGACAAAAAAGCAAGTATATTTTTATTCTTATAGATACACCCTTTAAAAAGCGTGTCTCACAGTATTAAAAAAACAAGACAAAGAGCTGATTTATATACTTTTGTAATATTTGTATAGGTAATGTTGTAGTAGTTTTAATATATCACAACCTTTATTTTTGTCGTTAAATGTAAAGATGTAATTTTTCCCCTAAATTTGATTAATATTTTATAGAACTATTGATATACAAGAATAGGGGTTTTATGAATTGAAGTTGAGCGAGTATTGAATTTTATAATTAACTTTATTTGCTAATTATTCATCATCATTAAAAATAATAGTTTCATTAAAGAAAGTAACTACAACTTAGGCTAATTAGTTTATAAATGTCACTTTTAGCTATTTCTATTTGAATATTTTTAAGTAGCAAAAATCGGTTCTTCTATTGTAAATGTCTACAAAACATTTTCTAAACATTTCATCATAGATCAAATTTTCGTTCTTTTCTCTAATTATCAATACGTTAAATTAAATCATAGCGGATTTTATTCGTAAATTTAAGTATCAAATAGTACCCCAATGACCACCAAATTTATTAATTGTTGTGTAGTTTTTTTATTGCTGTTCTTTGAAGTAATAGGGCAAGTACCAGATTTAAACTTTAAAAGATACACTAAAAAAGAGGGCTTATCTAATAATAATATAACTTCATTTGCTCAAACACCTGATGGTTTTTTGTGGGTTGGCACTACGGATGGACTAAATCGATTTGGTGGTAATGAATTTAAAGTTTTTCGTCACCATCCAAAAGATTCAAGTAGTATAAGCGACAATAGCATAACTGCACTTTTGGTAGATCATAAAGGTACACTATGGATAGGTACAGAACATCAAGGACTTCTCAAATACAATACAGAAAATGAAACTTTTGAGCGTTTTAATCATAAACCTTATCAAGACAACAGTCTTAGTCATCCTTATGTAACTTCAATAAAAGAGGATATCAATAATCAACTTTGGGTAGGAACAGTTATGGGATTAAATCTTTTTCGGCCTAAATCGAATAATTTCAAAAGATATTTTTATGAAACTAGCTTTCTAATTGATGACAAAACTTTAACAAAATTAGACAAAGATCACTTCCCACCTGAAAAATTATCCGAACTAACTCGTTTAAAAGATTCTTTGTTTCCTAATCAAATAGTCTTTCATAATGCTCTTAAGGGATTGTTTGATGAGGAAGAAATGGTTGTTTATGAAAAAGCTATTTATCAAAATAGTAATAGACAAAACAATGCCTCACATATTAGGGTTGTTGCACCAGATTCTAAAGGGAATTTATGGCTAGGATATGATAACGGTGGTTTAAGTTATTTTAATCCACAAACCAATCATATGGCCAGTTTTAATGATCTACTGGCGTCTATTCAATTAGATAATCAAAAAATAGGAGCGCTTTTATTGGATAATGACTTCCTTTGGGTCGGCTTTAATAATGGTGCATTATACAAGATAGATGTTGTATCCCATCATTTATCCAAGATCACCTTACCAGGAAATCCAAATAGTATAGAAACCTTGTTTAAAGATAACAAAGAGAATATCTGGATTGGGAATCATTCTGGTGTATACTTAAAAAATGGTAATAGTAATAATTTTACTTCATATGAAATAAATCCATTAAATGAATGGAATGTATCTACACCAGCTGTAAAAACAATTTTTCAGGATAACCAAGGAAACATATGGATTGGAATTGTTCAAGGAGGAATAAGTCAGGTTTTAAAAGATATGCCTTTCAACACTTATAATACTGATAAGTATAGTCAAATCCAGTTAAGCAAAAACTGTGTATCTTCTGTATTAGAAGATTCTAAAGGTCGAATTTGGATAGGATATTATACTTCTGGGATTGATCTTTGGGACAAGAATAAAAGTGTTCTGCAACATTTCGCTTTTGACGAAAAAGATACTTCTTCATTAGGTAAAGGTACTGTATTCTCCATATTTGAAGATCGTAAGGGTAGTATATGGATTGGTACTTATGAAGGAGGGTTACAAGAATATATACCGGCTTCTCAAAGTTTTAGAACTTATCGATTCGACCCTGAAGATGAGAACACCATTTCAGGTAATGATGTCAGATCTATCAAAGAGGATAAGAAAGGTAATCTTTGGCTGGCAATCCATGGCGGGGGATTAAATAAGTTTCATAAAGCAAGTGGGAAAGTAACTCGTTATAAAGCTAATTATCTTAACTGGGAAGATGCACTAAGTGACGACTGGGTATATACTATAGAAATTGATAAGAAAGATGATATTTGGATTGGTAGCGTAGCTGGTCTAACAAAATTCTCTACTGATAAAAACGAATTTCATACGTATAACACTAAAAACAGCGAATTAAGCCACGATAAAGTACGAGTACTTCACAAGGATGATAAAGGTATCCTTTGGATTGGGACTGAGAATGGTTTAAACCGTTTTGACCCTAAAAACTCTTCTTTTAAAATTATTACATCCAGAGACGGATTAATGAATAAATCTATTACAGGCATTACCTCAGATGTTTATGGAGAGTTATGGATTGCTACTAAATACAGTGTAGCAAAACTCAATCAAAACAGCAATGTATACTCTTTTATAGCATCTGATGCCTTTGGTGAAAACGAGTTTTTTGCAGGAGCATTCACCGTTGGAAATGACGGAATCTTATACTTTGGCGGTTTTCAGGGATTGCTTACCCTTAGACCTAATTCTCTAAAAATAGATAACCCAAAAATACCATTAATACTTACTGGTATTAGTATTAACTATGATAATGATTCACGACTTCTCTATGAGGTCGATTCTAATGGTATTAGAAATGCAAAATTTAATCATGATCAAAATTATATTCGTTTTAACTATGAGGGAGTTAATTTTGATCACGCCCGCCAATTACAGTACGCCTATAGATTAGAAGGTTTTGATAGAAACTGGAATTTCGCAAAACATATTAATGAGGCTACCTATTCAAATTTACCTTCTGGAAATTATCAGTTTATTGTTAAAGCTTCTATCGGCCATAATCACTGGACAACACCTAAGGTGCTAATGAATTTTGAGATACGTTCACCCTGGTGGAAAACAACCTGGGCATTGTCAATCTACTTTATGTTCCTTTTTTCATTAATATTTATATACAGATGGCTTGGGATTAGAAAAGAAAAACAAAGAAGTAATAAGAAGCTTCAACAAATGCGATTAAACTATAAAGAACAAATTGATTCACTAAAAATTAAATTCTATGAAGAAATCTCAAAGGATTTAGAAGCTCCGTTTAACACGATTAGAGGAACCTTACAGAAATTAATATCTAAAAATGAAGAAATCCCCCCAAAAACCAGATTAACATATTTTAATTTAATCAATCAAAACACCAGAAGAGTTATACGAATGATAAAACAATTGACTGATATTTCTACATTCGATTCGGCCTCGATGCAATTGCGTGTAGCAAAATATGATATTGTTCAATATTGTCAGTTATTAATAAACACATTTACTTATAGAGTAGATAAACAACATATGAATTTCTTATTTCATACTGATATTGATGCTGCAGAAGTATATTTTGATATTGACAAACTAGAAAAAATCCTGTATTCTTTAATCTCACACTCTATTTCGAACACTCCAAAAAATGGAAATATCAAGATAGCACTTAAATTGTACCGTGGTGAATCAACAAATAATCTCGATATATCTGAAACGGTTAATGATCATTGGCAATTCGCAAAAATCACCATTGAGCATACAGGCATATCTAATTTAGCTAAGAAAAAGTTTGGTTCAGGGAGCTTAAATGAAAAACATATATTAGAAACACAATATGCAGTAGCTTTAGGGAAACAATTGATATCTGTACATTTAGGTAACTTTAATCTTTCTTTTGGAAAAAACAGTACACTGTATAGTATAAGTATCCCTGTATCTGCTGATGCATTTCATCCAGAACAGATAGTTGCTGCTCCAGATATTAGTGAAAAAATAAAAGACCTTGAATTATATGCTACATCAGAATTATTAGGAGATTTCTTATCAGAAGACATATGGTTCGATGAAAAAGTTATCCCGCACCAAGACAAATCTCCTTTTATGATTCAATTATATGAAATTATAGACACGCAATTGAAAGATGACACCTTTGGTCCCGATAGTCTTGCCGAATATATGAACCTTAGTCGATCTCAACTTTACAAAAAGGTAAAAACTCTAACTAATCTTTCTGTTAGTATACTTATCAGAAACAGACGCTTATCTAAATCATTAGGGCTTTTGCTAAATACAGAATATAATATTTCTGAAATTGCCTATATCGTAGGTTTTAATGATCCTGGTTATTTCACCAAATGTTTTAAAGAAATGTATGGAAAATCTCCTAGCGAATTTATTCATAGTAAATAGAGATCTCTTTGTTCATTTACGCCTTTAAGGTTCTAAGTATTTTCGTTAAGCCATTCCCCTCACCCTATTAAAAAAGAAATAAATATCATTTTTCTGTCTTTACTAATAAAATAGGATTTTCTAATACTCTGAAATACCTATACATACCCTCAACAAGATCTAAATATCCCATATAAAAAAAAATATTTAGCTCATTAGGCTTTAAAACTATGCATTACTATAGTATCCAAATAGTAAACTTTTCAGCAACTAAATTCTCTCATTCTAACACATAGAAACCTAGACTCAATATATAATTCAAAATATTTGGCTTGTATTTTTATGTATTTATTAAACTTCCTAAGCTTTTTGAGACAATAATACCAATATGAGACAATAGTTAAACTAAGATTTTAATCCCACTATTTTCTAATTTAATCAAAGACCCGAATCATATGATGAATTAATTTTAAGATCTATTTAACACAAATCTTAAACTTAATTCCAATGAAAAACTCAAATTTTAGAAAAGTATTTGCTTTTCTCATACTTCTATTTATTATGGCAACGGGTAATTCTCAGAGTTATAATTATGGAGAAGTATTGCAAAAATCGCTCTTCTTTTATGAAGCTCAACAGTCTGGTAAATTACCCGATTGGAATCGTGTATCATGGCGTGGAGACGCAAACGTAAATGACGGTAAAGCCGAAGGAATAGATTTATCTGGAGGTTGGCATGACGCAGGTGATCATATTAAATTTGGTCTTCCTATGGCATTTTCGGTAACAGCTCTTAATTGGGGATATCTAGAATATGAGCAAGCCTACACGCAAACTAATCAAGACGAAATATTTAAAAATAACATTCGTTGGGTTGCTGATTATTTAATGAAATGCCATACTGGCCCCACAGAATTTGTGGCTCAGGTATCCGATAAATCCTCAGATCATTCGGTATGGGCAGCAGCTGAGTTAACCGAACTCTTTACCAACAGGAAAGCTTATAAAGTAACAGCTGCACAACCAGGTACAGATGTTGTTTGTGAGACTGCAGCAGCTCTAGCCTCTACTAGTATACTTTTTAAAGACAGTGACCCTGCTTATAGTGCAAAGTTAATTGAACACGCCAAATCACTTTATGATTTTGGAGATCAATACCGTGGGTTCTATACGGATGCTATCCCGGCAGGTTGTTGTTATCCTTCGGGAAACTACTATGATGAATTAGTATGGGGAGCTTTATGGTTATATAAGGCTACAGGAGATATTACTTATTTACAAAAAGCAGAGACTGAATATGATAATATGATCAATAACCCACAAGGCAGACCGGTTGACTTTCTTTGGAGTTTGGTCTGGGAAGACAAGTCATATGGAAGCTTTGTCATTTTATCCATGCTTACTGACAAGGAAAAATACAAAACAGATGCAGAACGTCATTTAGATTATTGGACAGATCAAATTTCTTACTCTCCTGGAGGACAGGCTTGGTTATTTCAATGGGGATCTCTTAGGCATTCAGCTAATGCTGCCTTGACTGCATTTATCTATGCTGATAATGTTGCTACTCCTAATAAAAGTAAATATCTCAATTTCGCTGAGCGTCAAATTAATTATGCGCTTGGTGATAATCCAGATAATCGAAGTTACGTAATTGGTTTTGGAAACAACCCTCCAAAAAACCCACATCATAGAACTACACATGGATCCTGGGAAGGTACAGATCGTGGTAATCCTGTACCCGCAACTCATACGTTATATGGAGCTTTGGTCGGAGGACCGGGAGCGGCAGATGATCAACATACTGATGTGACTTCTGATTTTCAGGAAAATGAAGTTGCTGTAGATTACAACGCTTGTTTTCAGGGAGCTATTGCAAGAATGCAACAGGTATATGGAGGAAATCCATTACCTAATTTCCCTGTAGATGAAGTCCCTAATCGTGAAGAAATATTTGCCAATTCCAAGATCAACAGCCAAAATGCTACAAGTGCAACCATCTCAATGGATGTGAGTAATTATTCCGCATGGCCGGCAAAACCCTTAACCGGGGCTTCAGTACGTTATTATATGAATATTTCTGAATCCGTAGCAGCAGGATATTCTATTAATGATTATAACATTTCTCTTTCTTTTGGAGAGGGAGGTGCCAGTTTCTCTGGTCCTACAGTCTTTGATGATTCTGCAAACATCTATTATGTAGAAATTACATGGGCTAATGATGTATTAATAGCTCCTGCTGGTTATAGCCATAATGCCAAAGAAGCACAAATACAGATAAGAGTTAATAATGGTGTACCGTTTGACTTGAGTAATGATTGGTCAGGTTCAGAGCTAACGTCAAGTACAAAACCAATATCTAATATCCCCATTTATGATGATGGTGTACTGGTTGGAGGTAATGAACCTGGATCAACCGTTCCCAGTTATACTATTGTGGCTTCCGCACAATCAGGAGGAAATATTTCTCCTGCAGGCACTATTTCTGTAACTCAAGGAAGTAATCGTACTTTTACAATTACACCTAATAATGGATTCGAAATAGAGGATGTAGTCGTTAACGGAAACTCTGTTGGTGTCCTTACGGAATATACTTTCACAAATATACAATCTAATGCTACTATAACAGCAAGTTTTAAAGAAACCATCGACGGCAATCAGGTACCGATTGCTAATGCTTCTGCTAATCCAACTTCCGGAACAATTCCTTTAACCGTAGTTTTTGATGCTAGTGGGTCGTCTGATCCTGATGGAGATAACCTAACATATAGCTGGGATTTTGGAGATGGCAGTGTCGGCGGTGGTATCTCCCCATCACATACATATACAACATCGGGCAGCTATGCTGCAACGCTAACTGTAACTGATAGTAATAATGCAGAAAATTCTTATGTTGTTACGATTACAGCTACTAATAGTGATGGTGGTGGTTCATGCGATGGCACATATCTAAGCGCATCTGGAAATAAATTATATGATGAACAAGGTAATGTAGTTAGACTGACGGGTATTAACTGGTTTGGTTTTGAAACTTCTAATAAAGCGCCTCACGGATTATGGAGTCGTGATTGTAAGAGTATGTTGATACAAATTAAAGATTTAGGATTCAATTCCGTAAGGATTCCTTGGTCGAATGCTATCCTGGAGCCAGGAGCTACAATGAGTGGTATTAGTACTGCCCCAGTACCTGATCCTTATACTGGTCGTATGCTAAATGAAGTTGAAGGAACATTGACCAATCCATTAGATCTATTAGACCTGATCGTTGATTATTGTCAGGAATTGAATTTGAAGATTATATTAGATAATCATTCCAGGCAGCCGGATGGGTATATCTCCGAAGAACTTTGGTATACGAACCAAACCCCACATGAAAAGTGGATATCCGACTGGGTTTTCCTTGCTGACAGATATAAAAACAAAGATGCTGTTGTAGCAATGGATCTTAATAATGAACCACATGGTAAATTCGGTAATGGATCTCAATGGGGAACAGGCACAATTGTAAATGACTGGAGACTTGCAGCCGAAGAATGTGGGAATGCAGTATTGGCAGCTAATCCGAATGTCTTGATTATGGTAGAAGGTGTAGAAGAATTTGAAGGTGAGACTTATTGGTGGGGTGGAAACCTAAAAGGAGCTGCCCAATATCCTGTGAGGATTTCTGACCCTTCAAAGTTAGTATATTCACCTCATGAATATGGACCAACGGTATTTCCTCAAACCTGGTTCAATGATCCTTCTTTCCCCAGTAATATGCCTGCAATTTGGGAGGCTAATTTCAATTATTTGCATACTCAAAATGTTTCACCAATGTTTGCCGGAGAATTCGGAATTAAAACTCAAGGTGGAGTAGATGAAGTTTGGTTTGACACTTATCTAGCTTTTATGGGTGAAAAAGGGTATTCCTGGAGCTTTTGGTGCTGGAACCCAAATTCTGGTGATACCGGAGGAATCTTAGCTGATGACTGGAGCAGTATTAACCAGTGGAAGATGGATAAACTGATACCTCATCTAGCTCCTGAGATTCGTAACACATCAGGATCAGGTGCAGATTGTGGTACTACATATACTATTTCTTCATCTGCAGAAAATGGAGGAAGCATTTCTCCTAATGGTAATATTGAGGTACCTGAAAATAGTGATCGTACTTTTACCATTACTGCCGATACAGGATACTCTATCAAAGATGTACTTGTAGATGGTTCTTCTGTTGGAGCTGTTGAAACTTATACATTCTCAAATGTGACTAGTGACCACAATATTGAAGCAAGCTTTGAAATGAATAGTGTGGAAAATGTAACAATTACAGCCACTTCAGGTAATGGAGGAAGTATTTCTCCTGCCGGACAAACAATATTAGCTAAAGGAGAAAGCCAGACTTATACTATTACACCTGATTCGGGATATTCTATTGAATCTGTAAATGTAAATGATGTTTCAGTAGGAGCTGTGAGCAGTTATACTTTTGATAATGTACTTACGGATCAGACTATTTCTGCTTCATTTAAAAATGATGGAAATACCGGTGGGTATCCTGCAGGTTCACCTGTTGCTATTAATGGTATGTTAAGCGTGTCAGGAAATCAGATGGTTAATGAATGTGGTAATGCAGTTCAACTTCGAGGAATGAGCACTCACGGACCACAATGGTTTGAAAACTGTTATAACGAAAGTTCTTTGGATGCTTTAGTGCAAGATTGGGGTATTGATATCTACAGAATAGCGATGTATGTCGAAGAAGGTGGGTATGTAAACAATCCCGATTATTGGAAAAACTGGATTGACAATATGGTTGATGAATGTGCAGAAAGAGGAATCTATTGTATGATAGATTGGCACGTACTGAACCCTGGAGATCCTAATGCAAATCTTAATGCATCCAGAGACTTTTGGTCATATATGTCTTCTAAACATAATGGTAAAAAACATGTGCTTTATGAGATAGCTAATGAGCCTAATGGTGTAAATTGGGCAACGGTAAAATCCTATGCTAATGATATCATTCCGAGAATACGGGCTAATGATCCTAATACCATCATCATTGTGGGTACTCCAACCTGGAGTCAGGATGTAGATATTGCAGCAGGTGATCCTTTAAATTTTGACAATTTGATGTATGCGTTACACTTCTATTCTGGAACTCATACAGGTTGGTTACGATCAAAAGGAGAAGTTGCTTTAAATGCAGGTTTGGCATTATTCGTAACTGAATTTGGGACTAGTCAGGCAAGTGGAGATGGAGGGCCATTTCTAGATGAAACGCAAAATTGGATCAATTGGATGCAGGATAAGAAGATCAGTTGGATTAATTGGAGTTTTGCCGATAAAGCCGAAGTGTCCGCAGCATTAAATCCAGGAGCATGTAGTTCCGGTAGTTGGAATAACACTTCCACTTCGGGGACATTCATCAAAGAAAGAATATTAAGTCCTGCAGATAACTTTATTTGTAATGATGGTGGTGGTAATCAAAATCCAATAGCCATTATTAACGCTACACCAACTAGTGGTCAAGCTCCTTTAGTAGTTAATTTTAGTGCTGAAGGTTCTTCAGACCCCGATGGTGATGCATTGACATATTCCTGGGATTTTGGTGATAACACTTCAGGCACAGGACTAACCGTAAATCACACATATACCAATGCAGGTCAATATACTGCCAGACTTACAGTATCTGATGGAAATGGGGGTTCTCAACAAAAGACTACAGTAATAACGGTAAACGGTGGAGGGTCATCGGATTGTTCGTTCGGAACTCCAATAGCTAATCCTTTATCTTCACGACAGGCTAGCTATAATAATATTTATGTATTAGGTACTAGTGGACCTGATTTATCATCAGTAACTAATTTTACTATGAATTGGGATTTAACTAATAATGGTTTATGGCAATTGTCCATGCAAACTAGTACAGGAGTGCCCAATTGGTGGAATAACCTTTTGTCATCTGCAACACATACTTTTGCCAGCGCACAACCTAGCCTTAGCCTTTCAGGAACTGGATTTACAGGTTTGGACGGTGATTACTATGTTAGTTATGTAGGCGATGATTTTGTAATGGTTTCTATGACAGGATCATTTAGTATTTATTTTTCTAATTCTGCCACTGCTCCCAATTGCTCTTCTAATCGTGCACCAATTGACAATAATGCAAATTTAGGACAAAACATCATTACGAGTAGAGTATATCCCAATCCGTTTATTGATGAAATTAGAGTCAAGTCACTAGATATTTCTAAAAGTGCTTCTACAACTCTGTTAGATTACAGAGGTAATATTATGAAAACTAATGTTACTATCGAAGGGAATATGATTATTCTGAAAACAGTTGAAAACGTGCCTAGTGGAATGTATTTTCTTAAAATAACCTCATCTAAATCTAATAAAATGATAAAGGTGATCAAAATGTAATTCCACAAAGAAAACTTAGAAAAAATAAATTGAAAAAGGGTTGTCAAAAACAACCCTTTTTTTAGTGTCCATGAAAATAGTTCATAGATAATATTAAACCGACATGATTTTCTATTATGGAACTCAAGCTAAAACACATTTCCTCTATAAAACTCTAAAACTTTAACTCTAAGCAGATATTCGTATTTGGCATTAGTAAGGTTGGTTTTGGCATTCTCCAGATTATTCTTACTGGTGATATATGCTAAGAAGTTAGATACCCCATTATTAAAACGTATCTCATTTACACGAAAAGATTCTTTAAAAGCAGCTACCTGTTCAACGAGACTTTGGTGTCTTTTGTATGCTGTTTCCATATCAAAATGTACTTGATCAATTGCATTTTTAACCTCCAGTTCTGTCTGTTCCAGTGCTATTAGAGATTCTTCTGCTCTAATCTTTTCTAGAGCTACATTATTTTTTGCTCTAAACCCATTAAACAGAGGGATATCTACCGCCACCCCTACTACAGCATTCAGGTTATTATCGAATTGATCAAGATATTCAATTTTTTCTCCACTAAACTGTGTTTCATTAGTAAGCACGGGAATTTCTTGATTATTAATATTTACAAAATCACCTGTCTCCTCAATATTTGCCCCTATCTCTGTAAAGGTTTCTGCGACACTGGAGTAGTTAGTATTTAATTGTCCAAAGAATGAAATCTCGGGAACAAATTGTGCTCTTGCGACGTGTACTCCTTTTTTGGCAGCTTTAACCCTTAATTCTCTTGCCTTAAATGTAGCTAAGTTGTTAACTGCGTCATTAAATACCTCATCTGATGAAAGCACATAACTATCAAAATCCAGTAAAACGTCTGTTGCATCAACCGAAATATTAGTATCCAGGTTTAGTAGCCTGGTGAGGCTTAGCTTTGCATTGTTTAAATCACTTTCTGCAACTAGAATGCTGGTTTGATCAATGGTCATTTGGCCTTTTATATCTGCGTAATCAGCGGGGTTGCCCACTTCCTCGTTATATAAATCTTCTTGTATTTTTAGTTGCCTATTGGTTGCCTCTAATCGTTTTTTTGCCAATGCTAATACATCCCTGCTATTAAGTACCTGAAGATAAGCCAAGGTCACATTCAGAATCAACGTCTGCCGGGCTTCCTCAATCTCCATATCTGAAGCTTGCTTATTTAATCGTTGCTGGAGTACTGTATTAATTAACCTAAATCCATTAAAAACAGTGGCATCTAGATTCAATCGCGCATTAGAAAAAGTTAATTCCTGATTAACAAAGTCATTGGTAAATGGGTTTATACTTCTTCCGTTATTAACACCTATGTTATAAAACCCATTTAAGGTTGGCAACAAATTAGCTTTGGACTGCCTATAATTTACCTTAGCTGTATTGGCACTTAAAACCGAAGATTTTAAATCCAGATTATTTTCTAAAGCAATAGTAATGCATTGGTTTAAGGTATAGGTTTTACTTGTTTCGTTTTGTGAAAACCCAATATTATGTAGGAGGATCACAAAAGTGATACTGTATATCTTTTTTAAAAACATGTTTATTAAAAATTACTCAGAGACGATACGCCCGTCTAAAAGATTAATAATTCGTGAACCATAGGCTGCATTGCTCTCAGAATGTGTAGCCTGAATAATGGTAACTCCTTCTTTATTGAGTTCTGAAAAGAGTTCCATAATTTCTTCGCCTTGTTTAGAATTGAGGTTTCCGGTAGGTTCATCTGCCAGAATTAATTTTGGTTTGCTAATTAAAGCTCTGGCTATACCAACCAATTGTTGTTGTCCACCACTTAGTTGAGCAGGAAAAAGATCTTTTTTACCTACAATATTAAAACGATCTAAAATATCAGCTACAAGAGCCTTACGTTCTGATGACTTTACACTCTTATATAATAGAGGTGTTTCTATGTTTTCATAAACTGTAAGTTCATCAATTAAATGATAGGCCTGAAACACAAACCCTATATACTCTTTATAGAGCTTAGATCGCTGCTTTTCTTTCATCGTATGCACTGATTCATCTAAAAATGTATAGCTGCCATCTGTAAAATTATCCAGCATCCCGATACAATTTAATAATGTAGACTTTCCTGAGCCTGATGGTCCCATGAGTGAGATAAACTCTCCTTCTTGGACATCTAAATTGATAGTATCAAGCAATGCTATTTTCTTACTTCCTGAGTTGATTACTCTCGAGGCATTATTTAGTTTTAAAATCATAATTGTTCGTTTTTTGATCCGCCTGAGGCAGACAGGTTGATTTTTAATTTGGTTAATCTATTTGAGAAATTTCTACATCTCCAATATTTAAACCTTTTTTGATTGTGGGGTTTCCTTTATAGCGCAGTACTGCTTCCCCAAAAGCGGTAAGTTTAATATGATCGGAAGCATTAATTTTAAATTCGGTTTCTCCAAAAGCTTTGAGTCTAGAAGTTTTATTATCTACATCCATAAGATCTATAACACCTTCGCCATATGCGGTTATTTCCTGATTGTTGATAGTTCCATCTTTAACTTTTAAAGTACTTTCGCCATACATGGAAACATCAAAATCCTGCAAAGTAACCTTATTAAAAACTACTCGGGATTCACCATAAATCTTTAGTTTGAATTTATTACCAACTATATCACTTTTACACAATGTAGATTGTTCTCCTCGTAATGAAAGATTATTTATATTTTTATATGTAACCGTGATGGTCAAAACTTTTCCTTTATAAATAGGAACTTTTCTTTTGATGCCATTTTTCACAACCGTTTTATTTTTGGTAGTTTCCTTAGCATCGTCCAGATAAACACGAAGTACATTCCCTTTTACTTCAATGTTTATTTTGTCTTCTGATACAGAGCTTTGTTCGATCGTTACCGATTCCTCATCACCTTTGACAAAAGTAGTCTCGATATGCGGACTAATAATTACTTTTTCAAAAGAGTTGACTGTTTTTTTAGTTTGAGCTGTTACTAATTGTGCAGTACCAATAAAAATGATCACTGCATAGAATTTTAAATATTTCATGATTGATGTGTTTTAATCCGCCTGAGGCGGACAGGTTTATTATTCTGTTTTTAGACTATTTACAGGGTTTGCAATTGCCGCTTTAATGGCTTGAAAACTTACGGTTACCAATGCAATAATAATGGCGACAATACCTGCAATGATAAAAACCCACCAGTTCATCTCGATTCTGTATGCAAAATCTTGTAACCAATTACTCATGGCTAACCATGCTATAGGAACTGCGACCAAAATTGATATGAATACCAGTTTTAAGAAGTCTTTGGATAATAATTTTACGATACCGGTTACACTTGCTCCCAATACTTTTCTTACACCGATTTCTTTACTACGTTGTTCTGCTGTATACGCTGCTAAACCAAAGAGACCTAAACAAGAAATAAGTATAGCCAGCAATGCAAAGATTTGGGATAGTTCACCAACTAATTGCTCATTTTTGAACTTAGCATCAAACGCCTCGTCAATAAAAGTATATTCAAAAGGAAAACCCGGATTATGTTTTTTCATCACTGTTTCAACTCCAGCTACAGCTTGATTTACAGGAACTCCCGCCTTAGTTTTTACATACATATATCGTGCATAATATGGATTATTAATAAATAATACCGGGTCGCTAGTGTCATACATATCCCCATAAAGATAATCCTTCACTACTCCTATGATTTCATAAGAATCTTCATCACGACTAATAGTATTACCTATAACGCTTTCAGTATCCATTAGCTTTGCCAATGATTGAGAAATCATAACATGGGTACTATCTGCATCCACATTCTTACTGAAACCTCTTCCTTCTATAATCTCCATCCCGGCTGTATCAAAAAAGCTTTCGGTTATATGTCTAAATGAAAGCAATACATCTTCTGTATCTGTACCTCCTTTCCAGATAAACCCGGAACCATTATTACCACCTGACAAAATTTGTGAATTACACAAAGCTGCATTATGTACAAAACCAGTTTTAATCAAATCTTGTTGGATTACTGAAAACTTGTCAATCATTTCCTTATTAATACGCATAGAAATCAACTGATCTTTATCATAACCAAGCTCTCTGTTTTTAGCATATTGAATCTGTTGATATACCAATATGGTGCTAATGATAAATACAATAGATATAGTAAATTGCCCAACCACTAATCCTTTGCGAATAAATGATGCTGAACCACTAGTAACTTTTATCCCTTTTAACACTTCTACTGGTCTAAAAGATGATAAATAGAATGCAGGATACAAACCTGCAAATACACCACAAATTACTGTAATACCTAATAATACGGTGATATGAAGAGGGTTTGCCAAACCTAAAACCAAATCTTTTTCAATTAATAGATTGAATTGTGGTAATAACAAAAACAATAGTAAAATACTCACTACTGAAGCAAAAAACGCCATCACTAACGCTTCGGCCACAAACTGCACCATTAATCGCGAACGACTAGACCCCATAGCTTTTCGTACGCCAACCTCATTAGCTCTTTTCTCGCTTCTGGCCGTGGAAAGGTTCATAAAATTGATACAAGCTATTAACAATATGATTATAGCTATAATTGAAAATAAACGAACATATGTTATTCTTCCGCCAACTACCTTTCCTCCTTCAAACTTAGATCTTAGATGCCAATCCTTGATGATATGTAAAAATCCATAAGTATTACTATTTGGATTCTTAATTGGCAATATCTCACGAACTTTCTTATCTACTGCTTCAAAATTAGTTTCTGGCGATAGTTCTACAAAAGTATCTGAAAAATTACTCCCATACTCTGTCATCCATTCTGCACCATCTCGATATCTTTCAAAAGGAGCAACCCAATCAAAAGGAAATGATACGTTTTTAGGAAGATTTTCAATAACACCACTAACAAGGTAATTATCTTTATTATTGACCTTTACTACTTTTCCTAATGCTTTTGTATTCTTGCCAAAAAGCTGTTCGACAACTTCTTGAGTTAGTACAATGGCTTCAGGGTTTTTAAAAGCTTCTTCAATAGTACCCTCAATAAAATTCAGACTAAAGATGTGTAGAAAATCTTCATCTGCATATCGACCTGTTCTATTTATGGAATTATCTCCAATAGAAAATGTTCGCTCTTCGCTACTAGAACGTGTTGCTCTTATAACGCCCGGGATTTCATCTTTCATCACTTGAGCTAAAGGTCCCGGAGTAGAATAAAACGTACGCCACTCTCCTTCATATTCCTGATTGGTAGGCACATAATATACTTGTTCTTGGTTCTCAAATGAGTCATTAAAACTTAACTCATCTTCTACCCAAAGAAAGATAAGACTAGCACAAGTAATACCTATCGCTAATCCAAAAATATTGAGGAAACTGTACCCTTTGTTTTTAAGTAAACTTCGGAAGGCTATTTTTATATAATTAGTGATCATTATAGTTCGTTTTTTGATTGAATTAATTAATTGTGTGAATTATATAGAGAAGATGATGCCGGATATATAAATCCCTAATAATCAATTATTTGATATTTTTATTAAAAATAAATGTGTTCGATTTTGATACACTTCTTGTTCGTAATCGAACACTTTACAATCATAATTCTTTCTTCTAAAATCAATGAATTTATTTATTCTGTTCGTAATGAGTTTACTGGATTTGAAGTAGCGGCTTTAATGGACTGAAAGCTTACTGTAGTGATTGTTATAAAAATAGCTCCCAGACCTGCGAGAATGAAAACTCCTAACGAAATATCCGTACGATATTCAAACTTATCTATCCAATCACTCATAAAATAGTATGCTAGTGGTGCTGCAATACATAGTGCAATCAGAACCAGTATAATAAAATCTTTGGATAACAGCATCCAAAGGTTGCGTACTTCGGCTCCAAGCACTTTACGAATACCTATTTCTTTTGTTCGCTGCTCTGTCATAAAAGATGTTAGACCGAATAATCCCAGACAACTAATAAATATAGCGAGAATTGTAAATATGCTCGAAAGGTTCGCGATCCTTTCTTCCGCAGCAAACATCAACGCATATCTTTCATCTACAAAATTATAGCTGAAGGGAAGATTAGGAAAATTAGATTTGAAAACCTTCTTAATTACAGCGAGATTTGCACCAGTGGATTGATTAGGATTAAGGCGAACATGATAAAATCCTCCATACCCATGACCAAATTGGTACATCTGTGGTGATACAGGCTTATAAGCAGATTCATTAATCACATCTTCAACAACCCCTATAATTTGCATTGGCCTGTCGTTAGGGCCTGGCTCAAGATACCGTATGTATTTCCCGATAGGATTTTTTAGCCCCATATATGCTACTGCAGTTTCATTTAGTATTACTGCATTAGAATCCGTGGCAAATTCCCTGGAAAAAGAACGTCCTTCAGTTATTTTCATTCCCACTGCGTCAATATAATCATATGAAACGGCCATTTGTGCAAAACTTTCTTCAAACCCTAGCGGTTTACCATCCCAATCATATCCTGATGATTTATTCCAGATTTGTGTTGATGGGCTACTACCCCAAGACATATCTGCTACTGCACCTGATTTTAAAAATACATTACGCATTAATTCATACTTATCTAAAAAATCTTGGCTAGAAGTAGGAATTTGAATCAATTGAGATTTATCAATACCTACTGGTCTATCTTTACTAAAATCAATTTGTTTTTTCACGATTAATGTTCCAATAACCAGCGCTATAGAAACTGTAAATTGAGTAACGACAAGTACCTTGCGTGGAAGCACTGCTGCCTTACCTATATTAAAAGCACCCTTAAGTACTTTTATAGGTTTAAAAGAAGATAGATAGAGCGCTGGATAACTTCCAGAAAGTAAAGCAGTACATATAACAAAAACTATCGACACTCCCCAAAAAATCAGATTTGACCATGGAAAGACTACCTCTTTATCAGCCAATTCATTAAAAGCATCAAGGGATAGTAAAACAATACAAATTGCAATTCCAAAAGCGAACAATACAACTAAAAATGATTCTGCTAAAAATTGATTTATAAGTTGTTTTTGTGTTGAGCCAACAGATTTTCTTATACCCACCTCAAGTGCTCGCTTTTGTGATCGAGCAGTACTTAAATTCATAAAATTTATACAGGCCAGAATTAGTACAAATAAGCCTATAATTCCAAATAACCAAACATTATTAATACGCCCACCTACTTGTACACCATTTTCAAAAGTAGAATGCAGATACCAATCAGTCATAGGGAAAACGAACAATCTAGGATTAAATTTATCCCCTCTTGGATCATTATCCCTTTTTACATTTTCAATACGAGTATTAATTGCCTTTAAATCAGTATTTTTAGATAGCTCTACAAATACATCAAAAGAATTGTAGTCCCAATTAGTCTCTGGATTTTCTAACCAATCCCATCGAGTAGATATCCAATGCTTAAAAGGCATAATAAAATGCATTCCACTAAAGCTGTTATTATTAGGAATATCTTTGTAAACTCCACGTACTACCATTGTGTATTCATTATTTGACACAATAAACTTCCCTAAAGGACTTTCTTTTCCAAATAGCTTTTTAGAAGTGGTTTCTGATATGAGAATTGTATTCTTGTCTTTTAAGCCATCTTTTGTTCCTTCTATCATTTGTAGATTTAATAGCGTAGGAGCATCTGCCTGCATAAATCTACCTCTACTAGAGATAACCTTTTCCTCTAAGCTCAGGTAACGACCATTGTTTCGTGATGACATTACTATATATTTAAAAACATCACCAAAATTCTCTCGCAATTGAAATTCTAAAGCTAGGGGAACGGTTTCATTAGAATGAATTGTGCCGTTCACTGTCTGATGTTGCATCACTCGAGCAATGCGCTCTTTATTTTTAAAATGATTATCATAATCAAACTCGTCGGCAATCCAAAGCCCTATAACCATAGTTACAGCAAGACCAAGTGCTAATCCAAAAATGTTGATAAATGAATACACCTTGTTCTTGGTTAGGTTTCTCCACGCTATTTTAATATAATACCTGATCATAATACTTTATTTTTTTGATCCGCCTAAGACAGACAAATTCATTTGATTGATTTATTCTGTTCGTAATGAGTTTACTGGATTCGCAATTGCAGCTTTAATCGCCTGAAAACTTAAAGTTACCAAGGCTATTATCAAAGCTAAAACCCCAGTTAGCCCAAAAGTCCACCAATTAAGATCAATTCTAAACGCAAAATCCTGAAGCCATTTATTCATAAACCACCAGGCAATAGGTGTTGCAATTATAAAAGCAAGTAAGACCAATTTCACAAAATCTGTTGATAGCATCTTTACAATATTGCTTACGGAAGCACCTAATACTTTTCGCACCCCAATTTCTTTAGTACGTTGCTCCGCAATGTATGTTGCTAAACCAAATAACCCTAAGCAGGCAATTACAATAGCAAGTAATGCAAAAATTAGTGCAACAGTACCTACACGTCTTTCTTGCCGGTACATACTATCAAAAGATTCATCTAAGAAGTTGTATTTAAATGGCATTCCTGAAGCAGCTGCTTTATATTTTTCTTGAATGACATCAACCAGGCCACTCACTTCAGTAGCGTTAAACCTAAAAGCTGTGACCCAGCTATTATTGCCCAGCTTAAAACTTAAAGCTCCTACGTTTTGCCTAAGGGATTCAAAATTGAAATTCTTAACCACACCAATAATGGTATGTGTTATCTGATTATTATTCTGATCAATTGTATATACTTTCTTACCTATAGGATTCTTAAAACCAGCTAATTTAACGGCTGTTTCATTTAATATGATAGCCGTTGAATCAGCACCAAAGGTGCGCGAAAAATTTCGCCCTTCTATTATTTCCATCCCCATAGTTTTAACATATTCATAATCAACATCCCAATACTGCATATTAAATCCATTAGATTCCGTCATTACAGTTTCTGTAGAAAAGGTATTATCCGAACGTGAAGACCCAGAAACAGGTAAATATCCAGCAAATGAAGCTGATTTCACTTCGGTTAATTGTTCTATTTCAGTTTTAAGATATTGCCTTGTTTCCCTAGGTAATCCTGAATTTTCAACAATCAGGACCTGGTCTTTGTCAAATCCTAAATTCGCTGTCTGGATATGGTCCAATTGTTTATAGATGACAATGGTGCCTACTATTAATATAATTGAAGTGGCAAATTGAAAAACTACCAAAAAATTTCTTAAGACATTTTTTTTATGACCAGATGCTACCTTTCCTTTCAGCACTGTAATCGGTCGAAATGAAGAGAGAAAAAATGCAGGATATATGCCCGCTAACACTCCTACAAAAAGAGGTAATGCAATAATGAAAATTAAAAACCGTGGACTAAACAACGAATTAATTAACAATTCTTTTCCTGAAATCTCATTAAACCAGCCTAGTGATAACCATACAAATACTAAAGCTATACCAAGTGCTAAAACTGAAATCAAGGTAGATTCAGTTAAGAATTGCCAAATAAGTGATTTCTTTTCTGTGCCCAATACTTTACGAATACCTACTTCTTTAGCTCTACCAGAAGATCGGGCAGTTGTAAGATTCATAAAATTAATACAAGCTATTAGCAATATGAATATCGCAGTAGCAGAAAAAATATAAACATATTGTATATTACCATTTGCACCTAATTCTACCCGTCTTGAAGAATGTAAATGAATATCTGTGAGAGGCATTAAAGCATACTCTAATTTATTACCACTTGCTTCAAACTGTTCCCAATTATCAACTTGAATAAATTGAGATGCTTGTGGAAGTACATATTTATTAATAACCTCCTTAAAATTAGTATTGAATGCTTTATAATCTGTTTCTTCTTTTAATACTATATATGTATGAAAATTATGACTTAAATAATTTCCGAAATCATAGTTGACGTTATCCATAGAAAAGAAGAAATCAAAATTGAAATGAGAATTCTTGGGCACATCCTCAATAACAGCTGTTACTTTATACAGGGTTCGATCGTTATCATCCGTTTCTAACATTTGACCCAGAGCCTTATCAACTCCTCCGAAATAACGTATGGCAGCAGTTGCTGTAATAACAACAGTATTAGGTTCATTAAGTGCTGTTTTGGTATCACCAGCTAATGCTGGTAATGTAAAAACATTAAACAATGTAGAATCTGCGTGAGTTACAGCTACCTCGTTTATAAATTCACTTCCTTTTTTTATTAACTTTGATCCTTGAGAAGCATATAATCTTACATATTCTTCTACTTCCGGATAATCATTTTTTAAAACCTCACCCATAGGATCTGAAGTTATAGCCATGCTCATTTCGGTACCGCCAAAAATGATATCAGAATTAATTCTATAAATACGATCTGCTTTTTCATTGTATCGATCATAACTTAATTCATCCATCACAAACATGGTGATCATAATAAAGCAACCAATGCCCAATGACAATCCAGTAATATTAATAATAGTAAACCCCTTATTCTTTAATAAATTCCTCCACGCTATTTTAAAATAATTCCTGATCATAATGCTCTATTTAAAATTATTCGTTTTTTGATCCGTCTAATGCGGACAAGTTGATTTGATTGATTTATTCTGTTCTTAATGAATCCACAGGATTTGCTGTTACTGATTTGATAGCTTGTATACTAATCGTAATAACAGTTATAATTAATGCACCTAAACCTGCTATTAGAAAGATGTTCCAGGAGATATCAGTTCGATAAGAGAATTTTTGTAACCATTGACTCATCATATAATACGCAATGGGACCTGCTATAAAGAGTGCAATAACAACTAGTTTGATAAAATCTTTAGAAAGTAACATCCACAAGTTACTAAGTGAAGCACCAAGAATTTTACGTACACCTATTTCTTTGGTACGTTGTTCTGCCACAAAAGAAGCAAGTCCGAATAAACCTAAAAGACTTATAAATATGGCTAATCCGGTAAATACTTTTGCTAAACTAGCAATACGTTCCTCTGCTTTAAACTTTTTAGCATATTCCTGATCAACAAACTGATAATCAAATGGAACATTAGGGAAGTTTGTTTTAAATACCCCTTCAATAATTTCTAAGTTTTTACTAATACTCTTTTCCGGGTTTAACCTAACGTTATAAAAAGAAATATTACCATATCTATCAAACACATACATTGATTGTTTTACAGGGCTATATGGTGATTGCATAATAATATCATCTATAACCCCGATGATTTTAAGAGGAGGCATCGGATCAGGATCATCTATATCCGAGTCCCTTATCAATTTACCTATTGGATTTTTGATCCCCATATACTCTACAGCTGTTTTATTAAGAATAACACCTAGAGAATCTGTTGGAAAATCTCGAGAAAAACCTCTTCCTGCAATTATTTTTGCACCCAATGTTTCCACAAATTCATAGGATACATCTGTATATGCCAAATCTTCTTGAAAACCAACAGGTTTCCCCTCCCAAGTGTAGCCCGATCGATTAGACCATACATCAGTAGTAGGACTGCTGGTCGTGGCCATTTCTATAGCTCCACCAGAAGCGATAAATTGATTTCGAATCATATCCGCCTTACCTGAAAATTCGCTACTCATTACAGGTATTTGAATCAAGCCTTCTTTATTGTAACCTGTTGGTCTGTCTTTACTATACTGGATTTGATTCATCACGACAAGTGTTCCTATGATGAGCGCAATAGACACCGTAAACTGTGTAACAACCAATATTTTCCTGGGAAGTGCTGCAAAACGACCAACTCTAAAAGTACCTTTTAAGACTGTAACCGGATTGAAAGATGATAAATATAACGCTGGATAACTGCCCGATAAAAATGCAGTGACAAAAATAAATACTAACGATATTAGCCAAAACAAAGGATTTACCCACGGAAAAACAATGGCTTTACTAGCTAGATTGTTAAATCCATTTAGGCTTAACATAACAATCACAATAGCCAGGAAAAAGGATAAAAATACAATTAGGAAAGATTCACTTAAAAACTGAAATATTAACTGCCCTCTTTGGGAACCTATTGATTTTCTTATACCAACTTCTGTAGCACGTTTTTCTGAACGTGCTGTACTTAAATTAACAAAGTTGATACAAGCAAGTAACAAAATGAATATCCCAATAATCCCAAACAACCAAACATTTTCTATACGTCCTCCAGTTTGAACACCATTTTCAAAATTATTTCTCAGGTGCCAATCTTTCATCGGAAATAAGAATATTTGTGGATTAAATTCTGCTTCTCCAGGGGAAGCATTTTTCTTAACATCAATGATTTTGGCGGTAACAGCTTCCATCGTGGTATTATCGTTAATCTGCACAAACATCTGAAATGAATTATTTCCCCAAGCAGTTTTTGCTCTCTCTAACCAGGCCTGTGTAGTGATGTAGTATTTCCAAGGTATTAAGTAATCCATTTCATTAAATGAATTATTATCCGGGATATCTTCATAAACTGCAGTAATAACTAAGTCGTCCTGATTATTGACTTTTACAATTTTACCAACAGCTGCATCAGTCCCAAACAATGTTTTTGCTGATGATGCTGATAACATAATTGAATTCTTCTCTTTTAAACCATCTCTTACACCTTCAGTAATCTTTAAGTTCAGCATCTCCGGAGCACCTTCCTGCATAGCATTACCACGTCTATAAATATTAGTTTCTCCAAAACGAATATACCTGGGTTGTTCCCAAGAGGACATGATAATGTGTTTAAAATTATCATTATAGCCTTCTCGTAATGCAAATTCCAAAGGTCTGGGTATCGCAGGACCTGTATCAACAATATCGTTAGCAGACTCATGCTGAAATACCTGAGCTACAGTTACTTTATTTTCAAAATAGCTATTATGACTAAGCTCATCAAATATCCATAATCCAATTAGCATAGTTGCGGCCATACCAATAGCCAATCCGGATATATTGATAAAGGAATAAATCTTATTTTTTGACAGATTTCTTAGCGCTATTTTAAAATAATTCCTGATCATGACTGTTCATTTTTTGATTGATGTTGATTTATTCTGTTCGTAATGAATCTACGGGGTTTGCTGTTACTGATTTGATAGCTTGTATACTAATCGTAATAACAGTTATAATTAATGCACCTAAACCTGCTATTAGAAAGATGTTCCAGGAGATATCAGTTCGATAAGAGAATTTTTGTAACCATTGACTCATCATATAATACGCAATGGGGCCTGCTATAAAGAGTGCAATAACAACTAGTTTGATAAAATCTTTAGAAAGTAACATCCACAAGTTACTAAGTGAAGCACCAAGAATTTTACGGACACCTATTTCTTTGGTACGTTGTTCTGCCACAAAAGAAGCAAGTCCGAATAAACCTAAAAGACTTATAAATATGGCTAATCCGGTAAATACTTTTGCTAAACTAGCAATACGTTCCTCTGCTTTAAACTTTTTAGCATATTCCTGATCAACAAACTGATAATCAAATGGAAGGTTTGGAAAATTCTTTTTAAAAGTATCTTCTACTAACTCCAAACTACTGCTTACACTTTTATCAGGATTGAGACGTAGATTATAAAAACTGGCATTCTCGTCATTATCAAAAACATACATAGCTTGTTTTACTGGGCTATATGGAGATTGAACAATCATATCCTTAATCACTCCAATAATTTTAAGTGGTGGATCCGGATTTTCAGTATCAGTATCTCTAATATATTTACCAACGGGATCCTTCAATCCCATATATTTTATGGCAGTTTCATTAAGAATTACGGCATTAGAATCACTTGCAAACTCTCTTGAAAAACCTCTACCAGCTATTAATTCTACATCTAGTGCTTTATTAAATTCATATGATACCGAAGTATAGGCGAAATCTTCTTGAAAATCTTCTGGTTTCCCTTCCCAAGTATACCCACTTCTATTAGACCAAACATTGGTGGTAGGACTGCTAGTTGTTGCCATTTCTATTGCCGCACCAGAAGCTATGAACTGATTTCTCATAAGATCAGCCTTACCAAGGAATTCATCACTCATTACCGGAACTTGTATCAATCCTTCTTTATTATAACCGATGGGTCTATCTTTACTATGTTGTATTTGATTCATTACAACCAAAGTTCCAATAATGAGAGCTATAGAGACAGTGAATTGCGTAACTACCAATATTTTTCTGGGAAGTGCTGCAAAACGACCTGCTTTGAATGTTCCTTTTAATACAGAGACAGGATTGAATGAAGATAAATATAATGCAGGGTAGCTACCTGACAGAAATGCGGTTAGCAAAATAAACACGAAAGAAACACCCCAGAATTGAAGACTAAGCCACGGAAAAACAATTTCTTTACTTGCTAAATTATTAAAACCATTTAAAAACAGTAAAACAATGGCAATAGCTAAAACAAAAGAGAAGACAACAACTAAAAAAGATTCACTTAAAAACTGAAAAATAAGTTGACCTCTTTTAGAACCTATTGATTTTCTTATTCCTACTTCTGTTGCACGTTTCTCTGACCGTGCAGTACTTAAATTCACAAAGTTTATACACGCAAGTAATAATACAAACAAACCTATAACACCAAATAGCCAAACATTTTCGATACGTCCGCCTGTTTGAACACCGTTTTCAAAATTAGAACGTAAATGCCAATCTTTCATAGGTAATAAAAACAGCTGAGGATTGAACTCTGCTGTTTCTTCATTAGCATTTTTCTTTGCATCCTTTATTTTAGATGTAACAATATCCATGGTAGTATTGTCATTGATTTGTACAAAAAGTTGAAAAGAATTGTTCCCCCAAGAATCTGCCGCTCTTGTTAACCACTCTTGCGTGGTAATATAATGCTTCCAAGGAATTATATAATCAGTGTCATTAAAAGCATTGTTAACCGGTATATCCTCATATACAGCAGTAACCAACAAATCATCTGTATTATTTACTTTTATAATCTTACCTAATGGGTTTTCAGTGCCGAATAATGTTTCTGAAGTGGACTTAGAAAGCATTATTGAATTCTTTTCTTTCAATCCATATTTTTCACCTTTAAGAATTTTGAGATTTAATACATCAGAAGCAGGTTCTTGCATAAAATTACCCTCTCTATAAATACTTTTTTCACCATATCTTAAATACCTAGGTTGTGTCCAGGATGACATTATGATATGCTTAAAATTATCATTATAGTTTTCACGCAGTTCAAACTCCAAAGGTCTTGGTATTGCAGGTCCTGTTCCAACATTACCATTGAATGTCTGACTTTGAAAAACCTGAGCAATCTTTGCTTTGTTTTCAAAATAATTATTGTAACTCAATTCATCTGCAATCCACAATCCTATCATTATGGTCACCGCCATGCCTATTGCAAGACCAGAAATGTTAATAATAGAATATATCTTGTTTTTAAGAAGATTTCTAAACGCTATTTTGATGTAATTCCTAAACATAATTGATTGATTTATTGATTTGATTTTGATTGATAAATGCCCTCTCTCGATTACATCAATATATTTTCTGTCACTTTTTGTCCGTCTAACATTCTTATAATACGATGGCTATACTTAGCATCATGTTCACTATGTGTTACCATAATAATTGTAGTACCTGCCTCATTTAGTTCAATTAGTAAATCCATCACTTCATTACCATTAGTACTGTCCAGGTTTCCTGTTGGTTCATCTGCCAGAATTAACTTTGGATTATTAACCACCGCTCTTGCCACAGCTACACGTTGTTGCTGTCCACCTGACAATTGCTGTGGAAAGTGGTTACGTCTGTGCATAATTTGCATTTTTTCTAACACCTCTTCAACTCTTTTTTTGCGTTCAGCTGGCTTTACCCCGGTATAAATCAATGGCAATTCTACGTTTTCAAAAACAGTAAGCTCATCAATTAGGTTAAAACTCTGAAAAACAAATCCTACATTATGTTTTCGTAAATCTGACCGCTTACGCTCATTATAACCAGCAACTTCTTGACCATTAAACTTGAAACTTCCTCCATCCGGATCATCTAATAGGCCTAAGATGTTCAATAAGGTTGATTTTCCACAACCTGATGGCCCCATTATTGCAACAAACTCTCCTTCTTTAACATTAAAAGACAACTTGTTTAATGCAATGGTTTGTACTTCTTCAGTTCTGTAAAATTTCTCTAAGTCAGTAATCTGTATCATTATATTCAGTTTTTTAATTGATTCTTATTTTAATATTAATTCTTCTACGTCTCCAAAACTATCATAGCTAGATGTGACTACTCTATCACCTGGATTCAATCCTTCAACTACTTCATAATATTCTGTGTTTTGACTTCCTAATCGAATGTTTACTTTGTAAGCTATATCTCCGCCTTCACTCACTTTAAAAATCCAATTACCTCCTGTTTTCTGGAAAAACCCGCCCTTATCTACTAATAATGCCTGTTTTTCTGCACTTAATGCCACTCGGATTTGTAGGTTCTGACCACGACGGATACCTTCAGGTACATCGCCTTCAAAATGCATATCTACCTGAAAACGCCCGTTATTAACCTGTGTAAATACTTTTTTAATAACCAGGATATAAGGTTTATTATTTAAGATAACAGTTCCTTTTTGACCATTATAGATTCTGGAAATATAGTGTTCATCGATATCAACACGCACTTTAAATCCGCTTAATACATCTACCTGTCCTAAACGTTCACCTTTAGTTTTAGATTGACCTATTTCTGCGTCCAAAGAAGTTAATTGACCATCAATGGGAGCCCTAACTACTAAATCTCCAACTTTTTTACGCATTAACTCTAAAGCATTTTGCGTTCTTGTATACGAACTTCTAGCTTGGTTTAATTCTTGTTTTGTTGAGATAGAATCCTGACTAAGTACTTGTTTTGCCAATTGCATACGCTGCTTTTGGTAGTTATAGTCGTTTTCTGATGACTCATAATCCTGACGACCAATTGCTCCTTTTTTATACAGTTTCTGGTTCAGCTCATATACACGCTTAGCTTCAATTAAACTATTCTCAACATCTGTAAATTGATTACGTCTGTTGATTGTATTTTGACGTGCAGCATTTTGAGAAATCTGCATCTGGGTTAATAGATTATATACTGATGTTTCCTGATTGATAAGACTCAGTTCCAAATCTGTGTTCGATAATCTCAAGATTGGTTCTCCTTTTTTCATAATAGCCCCATCTTCTACAAATTTTTCTTCTACTCGGCCTCCTTCTAAAGCATCCAGATAAATAGTTGTAATTGGCAAAACAATTCCGTTTACTGGAATATTTTCCTGAAAGACATCATTTCTAACGGTGTTAATGGCTATACGTTCTTTTTCTACATTTAATTTAGAACCTCCTGATGATTTTACTACTACAAAAATGATAAGTGCTAGGATTAATAAACCGCCAATTAACATTGCTATGCGTGATTTTGAAAATTGTTTCTTTTGAATTGGAACGTCCATATCTGGTTTTTTGGTTACATCAATTATATAGTGAAGATGATGCCAAAAACATAACACACTCATTATCAATAAACAGAAAGATTTAAGAGAAATAAAAGTGTTCGGTTTTGATACACTTTCTGTTCGAAAACAATACACTTAACATCTAGATATTTTCTTTTTTCTAATTTTTATTAGCTGAATATAATATTGTAATATTGTATTAATGGTATTAAAAGAAGCTACAATTTTAGTTATAGATGACGATCTAGACATTCTGACCGCATTACGTCTTTTACTAAAACCTTTGGTAAAAGAAGTAGTCATCGAAAAAAATCCAAGTAATATAGGTGCGCAAATAGAGGGTAAAAAATTTGATATCATCATTCTTGATATGAATTTTAATGGTTTAGTAAATACTGGTAATGAAGGTATTTTTTGGCTTAATAAAATCAAAAAGCAAAAACCTGATCCCGAAGTTGTTTTAATTACTGCATATGCGGACATTGATTTAGCAATTCGTGCGCTAAAAGAAGGTGCCTCAGACTTTTTGGTAAAACCCTGGAAGAATGAAAAAATTATTAACACCATAGCCTCATTGCTAGGAAAAAGAAAGTCTAAAACTAACACTCAAACGGTAATACATTCTAATAATAATCAAATTCTTGGGGAAAGTGATGCAATAAAAGATGTTTTTGTAAAGCTTAAAAAAGTAGCGCCAACAGATGCTAATGTGTTGATTCTTGGAGAAAATGGCACAGGTAAAGATCTAATAGCAAAGGCCATACACGATAATTCTAATAGAAGAGATCAACCTTTTGTAAAAGTTGATGTAGGCGCATTGACATCTACATTATTCGAAAGTGAATTATTTGGTTATAAAAAAGGGGCTTTTACAGATGCCAAAGAAGACAGAATTGGACGTTTTGAAGCCGCTAATGGTGGTACTTTATTCCTAGATGAAATTGGTAATATCGGTTTAGGACAACAAGTACGATTATTAACCGTATTGCAAAACAGGCAAGTTACCCCTCTAGGTTCTAATCAATCTATTTCTATCGATATCAGATTAATCTGTGCAACTAATATAGATCCAAAAATACTTGCAGATGAGAAAAAATTCAGAAAGGATTTAATTTATCGAATAAATACAGTTGATATTATTATGCCTCCGCTGCGTGATCGCGGAACAGATATCACCTTGCTGGCAAAACATTTTATTTCAATCTATGCGGATAAGTATAATAAAAGTCCTTTTTCTTTAGATTCAGGGTTTATTTCAAAACTTAAGAAACATGATTTCCCTGGCAATGTTAGAGAGCTTCAATATGTTCTGGAACGTGCGGTTATCATGACTGACGGAAATGTATTAAAAGCAGAAGATTTGGTATTTTCTTCGATAGAGAGACAAACTAATACAACTTCAGTAACTACAACAATGAATTTAGACAGTATTGAAAAAAATGCAATTCTCACTGTATTAGAAAAAAACAAAGGAAATGTCTCTAAATCTGCTAAAGAATTAGGAATCACCAGAGCAGCTTTATATAGAAGATTGGACAAACATGAACTATAAAGGCTACATTTTCAGACTCTTTTTAAGGATTCTTTTTTTAGTATTCCTTATTTTAACCCTACTCTATACTATAGATAAAGAACATGCAGCAGGAATAGCTGTAGCTAGTTGTGTTATTTTATATTTTGGATATACCACTTACGTATTTATCAAACGTAGATTTGTGGTCATGGATGATTTTTTTGAAGCGGTTAAGTATCGTGATTTCTCCAGATGGTTTCCAGAAGATAGAGGACCAAAAGATATAAGACAGCTCTACAAAGGGTTTAATGAGGTAAACCGTACGATTAAAGAGATTAATACTAAGAACGAAGCACAATATGTCTATCTTCAGAAAATTCTGGAAATGGTTGATATTGGTATTATAGCTTATAATCTAGAAACCGGAGATGTATTATGGTCTAATGATTCATTTAGAGAAACTTTAGATTTTCCATCGTTTAAAAACATTCGTTTTGTAGAAAAAAGAAAACCTGATTTATATGATGCGGTTTTTGAAACTTATCACAAAGAACCTAATTCTATTACTATTGCGGTTCAAAATGAAAAATTAAAAGTTCTAATTTCTGATACCGTTTTTCAAGTTGAAGATGACCCTTTTAAATTAATTGTTCTTCAGAACATTGATGATACTCTAAATAAAAATGAATCCGAGGCCTGGAAGAAATTACTAAGTGTAATGACTCATGAAATTATGAATTCTATTGCTCCTATTTCATCTTTGGCAGATACACTTCAGACTCATTTACAACTTGCTCTTGATGAACCTGAATTAAATCAAATAGAGCTGGAAGACGTAAATGCAGGTATAAAAACTATTAAAAATCGGAGTGAAGGTTTACTGAAATTTGCCAAAACTTATCGTAGCCTTAGTAAAGTAACACATCTTAATCTGGAGAAAAAGAAAGTTTCTGAGCTATTTGATACTGTAAAGCTTTTAATGCAACCATCCTTGGATGTAAAAAATATCGCTATAGATTTTAGTATCAAAACTCCTAAATTAATATTAGATATAGATAGCCATCTTATTGAGCAAGTGCTTATCAATCTTATCCTAAACGCTGTAGATGCTTGTAAAAATAAACCAAAACCTCATATAAAAGTTATTGCAGAGCAAACTCCAAACAAAAACATTGTAATTAAGGTGTATGATAATGGCTCTGGTATTCCTCCTGAGATTATGGAGAATATTTTTATTCCGTTTTTTACTAGTAAAGCTACAGGAAGTGGTATTGGGCTAAGTCTAAGTAAACAAATTATGTTACTTCACAAAGGTAAAATACTTGTGAATAGCGCAGAGGACGAAGGAACCGTAATTAGTTTGGTATTTTAAAAGCTCAATGAACTCCTCTTTATTTTACCACCTTTTTTCCTTTAAACTTCCATTCAGTAATTCCTCCATCGAGATCATAAATCTTAGTAAAACCCGCCTTTTTCATATATGTAGAACATTTACCGCTTCGACCTCCACGGCCACAATATACAGCTACAGGTTTAGACTTATCTGCTTTATCAATAAGGTCTTTAAAATTTTCATCTCTGAAGTCTATATTCGTTGCTCCTTCAATATGACCTTCATTGTATTCTTTGGGCGTACGTACATCAATTAACTGAACTTTTCCCATATCCAACAACGAATCCATTTCTTCTACTGTAATTAATTCTACTACAGAATCTCCTTCTGTTTGTTTCTCCTTACAACTTAAAAAAGCTAAAGAAATAAAAGCTATCAATAAAAATGGTTTAATCTTCATAGTATAAAATTATTCTGCTATTTCGCCATCCCAATTCATAAAGCCTCCAATTAAATTATAGGTAGTTTCGAACCCCATTTGGTTCATTAGTGAACAGGCTTGGGCACTTCTGGCACCTGAACGACAATACACATAGTAATTTTTGGATTTGTCCAACTTCTCTACTTCATCAAGAAAACCTTGTCCCTGACGGATATCGATATTAAGCATATTAGGTATAAAACCATCTTCTACTTCTTCTTCTGTTCTTACATCCAGGATTACTGCGTTATCATCTTTAACGATAAGTTCTTGCCATTCTTCTTGTGTGATATCTTCTGCCATTCTAAAATTTGTATATAAAAATTGGACTCTTATAATTTGTATTCCTTACAAATATAAGAGTCCTAGATTAAATTGTATAACAGGATACAATTATTAATTCATTAAAAAATTAAGCTTTAATACTGCACCCAATAGCCTTAGTAACTTCTACAGGAACTTTTTCTCCTTTTAGTAAAGCATTTACCGCATCTTCCACATATTTTTCATTAGCAGATGAAGCGTCCTTATAATTGTTATCAATAGCACCAATGTATCGTACTAGATTTCCCTGTGCAGTTTTTTCTAAAACGTAAACGTGAGGAGTTTTGGTTGCACCGTATTGAGGATATATCATTTGTCCATCATCAAATAAATATGGAAAAGTGAATCCTTTTTCTTTAGCTCTGACCTTCATATTATCAAAACTATCATCAGGATATGCCTTAGGGTTATTAGGGTTAATAGCAATAACCGGATAACCCTGCGATTTAAATTTTTTATCTAATCCTATAATCCTATCTTCATAAGCTACAGAATACGGACAATGATTACAAGTAAAAATTACTATAAAACCTTTGGCCTCCTTATAGTCCGCCAGTGATATCATAGCATCATCAATATTTTTTAATTTAAAATCAGTAGCTACATCTCCAATTTTATAACCATCATCAATTTTTGGGCTTGAAACCTTATCTATTGCAAAAGCACTAATAGCAATTATAAAAGCTACTCCAACTAAAATTTTTAAAGTTTTCATATATTTTAAGTTTTTATAATATTTTTTTCAATTCTTTTTCCAGCTCATTATAGGTAAAAGACCTTTCATAAAAATTACTTGTTCCTCCTTTATAAATAATTGTTGCTGGTATTGAACCTGACCATTCGCTATTAACCTTAGGAATCCAACTATTAGCGTCAGGATCATCTAAAAGCAATACTCTGCTTTGGATATTTTGTCTTTGAATAAATGGAATTAATTTAGACTCCACATGCTTAGGAAGATCTAAACTTACCAATATTACCTCTACTTCATCCTTCGGATATCGGCTATTTATTAATTCAAAATAAGGTAATTCTGCCACACAAGGTTTACACCAGGTTGCCCAAAAATTAATAATCCTAGTTTTCCCATCATTAATATTTAGCAACGGCTTAAAACTCTCAAAATCATACATAGGAATTTCTACACCTTTGCTTGCAAAAACCTCTGAAGCCTCTAGTGCCACTTTTTGTTCTCCCTTACAACCAGCAAAAAAAATAATTAATCCTATATATATCAACCTTTTAGGCATAGTACTAATTTATCAAAACCCTTAGCTCTCCAAAAGAAAATTAACAAGGTTTCTGTTTTTTATCAAAAATTTTTCTAAAATTTTTAGTAATCCCTTATTTAATAGTATTACTATTTGATCGCAATAATACTACTTAACATTAGCCGAAATTTAACTTTAACAAAGAATTAATACCAATTTATAATTTCTGAAACAAAACAAACCATACATTTGTATATACAAATATTGTAAATACAATTGAGAATAGAAGATATCATAAAAACACAAGTTCAGCTTCCTTTATCACGTAAGGTAATTGTTAATTTGCTATACACTGAAAATTGGATAAGTGACAAAATTAGTGCTGCCTTAAAACAATATGATATTTCTATCCAACAATTCAATGTATTGCGGATTTTAAAAGGTCAAAAAGGGAAACCTGCCAATCTATCCACCATTCAAGAACGCATGGTGAGTAAGATGAGTAATACAACTCGATTAGTCGATAAATTGATTAAAAAAGAATATGTATCTCGTGTAATTTGCTCGTCAAATAGAAGAAAAGTAGAAATTACTATAACTAATAAAGGTTTGGATTTTTTAAGCGAAGTAAGTCCAACTATGAATAAATTCGAAAATGAACTTACCGCCAATTTGACCGAGGAAGATTTAACCTTACTTAACAAGCTATTAAATAAACTAAGAACATAAATCAAATTATTAACATAAACCATTAATTTAAAATTTTTAAATCATGAAAACTAGACTTAAATCACTAACCTTAGCCCTAGCTATTATTGTTACAACATCTGTTACAGCACAGAAAAAAGAGATCAAAGCTTCAGAAAGCTCTATCAACTGGGTTGGCAAAAAAGTAACCGGAGAGCACTCAGGAACATTAAATCTATCATCAGGGCACCTTATTTTTGATGGTGAGAATATCACAGGAGGTGAGTTTATAGTAGATATGACTACATTGAAAGTTACTGACCTTGAAGCAGGAAAAGGAAAAGAAAAATTAGAAGGACATCTTAGTTCTGATGATTTTTTTGGTATTAAAAATCATAAAACTGCTAAATTGGTCGTGAGCAAAGCTAAAAAAACTGACAAAGGCTATAAAATAGCTGGTGATCTTACAATCAAAGGAAAAACTAACCCAATTACTTTTAACCTTGCTGTTAACGGATCTACTGCTTCAACTACATTAAGCGTAGATAGAACTAAATACGATATCAAATACGGATCAGGTAGTTTCTTCGATAATTTAGGAGATAAAACTATCTATGATGAGTTTGAATTAGCTGTAAATTTAAAAATGTAATTTTTTATTTTTTGAATTATAATTAATTTATATATTTGAACTCAAGAAATTAAAAATGAATTTAATCTTAACAAATACTTGGTGGTGGTCATCTTATAACGAAAACGTCGTGAGATAGATCCTGTCATATAGTTAAGTAAACATATCAAAGGCTTGTCAAATCACGACAAGCCTTTTTTTGTTCAACAAACAAAGGGGTTTTATAAATTATAAATATCAAAATGTAACATGAGTTATACATTAACCACACATTTCAAACAGATTCTTGCGGATACGATTACTCCGGTAAGCGTTTACCTAAAAATTAGAGATAGATTTCCCAATAGCTTACTCCTGGAAAGTAGTGATTATCGCGGAAACGAAAACAGTTTTTCCTATATCTGCTGTAATCCTATTGCTACTATTAAGATTGAAAACGAAACCATCCACGAATCTTTTCCTGATAAAACCAATAGAGAAACCCCTATAACCAAGGAAACGAATATTCCGCTTATCATAGAAGAATTTGGACAAAAATTCCAGACTTCTAAAAGTAATTTTAAATTTATAAACAACGGACTGTTTGGATATATCTCGTATGATGCCGTTCGATATTTTGAAGACATTTCGATTTCCAAAAAGGAAGGAGCTTTGGATATCCCGGATATGCAATATACCGTATATCAAAACATTATTGCAATCAATCACTTTAATAATGAAGCCTATATTTTTGCACATTGCTATGACTCAGAAAGCAACATTGCAGAAATAGAATCCCTACTTAATGTAAAAAACTTTGCATCTTATAACTTTACAACCATTGACGAAACCACTTCTAACTTAGATGACGAACAATATAAAGAACATGTAGCTTTAGCTAAGAAACATTGTCAACATGGTGATGTTTTTCAATTAGTTTTATCAAAACGTTTTTCGCAGAAGTTTAAAGGCGATGAATTTAATGTCTATAGAGCATTACGAAGTATCAATCCATCTCCTTACCTATTCTATTTTGATTATGGGGATTTTAAAATATTCGGTAGTTCACCAGAGGCACAATTGGTTGTTAAAGATGAAATAGCTGAAATCCACCCAATCGCAGGAACCTTTAAACGCACCGGAAATGATGAGCAAGACGCGGAGTTAGCTAAAAAACTATCTGCAGATGAAAAAGAAAATGCCGAACACGTGATGTTGGTAGATCTTGCGCGTAACGATTTAAGCCGTAATGGAAGTGATGTAACCGTAGACACCTACAGAGAGGTTCAATTTTACTCACATGTGATTCACTTAGTAAGTAAAGTAACCGGCAAAAAACATAAAGATACCACCACTATGCAAGTAGTTGCCGATACTTTTCCAGCCGGAACTCTGAGTGGTGCTCCAAAACATATGGCAATGCAGCTTATAGAAAAATATGAAACTGTAAATCGAGACTTTTATGGTGGAGCTATTGGTTTTATGGATTTCTCCGGAAACTTTAACCACGCCATTATGATTAGAACTTTTTTAAGCAAAAATCATGAGTTACATTGGCAGGCAGGAGCTGGATTGGTCAACGAATCCAACGAAGAAAATGAATTACAAGAAGTATACAATAAACTAGGAGCATTAACCAAAGCATTAAAACTAGCTGAAGAAATATGATTAGGGTGTTTCCCACGCCTTAGCGTGGGTCGGGCTATCCGCGCTACATGGTAGCTTGCTGCTATCCCTAACACAAAATATCAGTTACAAGTAGCCAAGAATCGAAGTCAAATAAGAGAAAACTCAGAAGCTGTACAACTCTTGGACTTTGAAACTAAAAATAAAAGAAGATGAAAAAAGTATTAGTAATAGATAATTACGATTCGTTTGTTTATAACCTGGTCCATTACCTCGAAGACTTAGGTTGTGAAGTAATCGTAAAACGAAATGACCAACTAACATTAGAAGAGGTAGCCCCTTTCCATAAAATATTACTTTCACCGGGACCCGGAATTCCTGATGAAGCGGGACTGCTAAAAAACATTATCAAAACCTATGCAGATACCAAAAGTATTTTTGGAGTTTGTTTAGGTCAACAAGCAATTGGAGAAGTTTTTGGAGGTAGTCTCATCAATCTAGACGAAGTATACCATGGTGTTGCTACAGAAGTAAAGCTATCTGTATCAGACGAACCGCTTTTTAAAGGACTTGATGAAACTTTTGATGTAGGACGATACCACTCCTGGGTAGTATCAGATACTGATTTACCTTCTTGTATAGAGGCAACCTCATTTGATAAAAACGGACAAATCATGTCACTACGACATAAAGAATTAGATGTTAGAGGTGTACAATTTCATCCGGAATCTGTCTTGACTCCTGATGGAAAAAAAATGTTAGAAAACTGGGTCAATAATTAATCCAAGAAACAAAGAAAATGAATATTAATGTAAATAATAACCCAACAAAGCTCCCTTTACCTTTTGGTGAGAGAGCTGGGGTGAGGGGCCTATGAAAAATTTATTAAACAGATTAATCAATCACGAGACAATTTCTAAAGAAGAGGCTAAAGGCGTTTTGGTAAATATATCTAAAGGTGCTTATAATCAAAGCCAGATTGCCTCATTTCTTACCGTGTACATGATGCGTAGTATCACAGTAGAAGAATTAGAAGGGTTTAGAGATGCTTTACTAGAACTTTGTGTAGCTGTGGATTTGAGTGAATACAACCCAATCGATCTTTGTGGTACCGGTGGAGACGGAAAAGACACTTTTAACATCTCTACACTATCTTCCTTTGTTTCTGCCGGAGCAGGAATTAAAGTCACCAAACACGGTAATTATGGAGTTTCTTCTAAATGCGGTAGTTCTAATGTCATGGAACATTTAGGCATCAAATTCAGTAATGATAAAGATTTCCTGAAACGAAGTATTGATGAAGCCGGAATCTGCGTTTTGCATGCTCCCTTATTTCACCCTGCTATGAAAAATGTAGCACCCATACGGAGGGAATTAGGTGTAAAAACATTTTTTAATATGTTAGGTCCTATGGTGAATCCAGCCTTTCCAAAAAATCAAATCGTAGGTGTTTTTAATTTAGAACTAGCTAGAATGTACGGGTATCTATATCAAAACACAGATAAAAACTTTACCATTATCCACGCCTTAGACGGATATGATGAAATATCTCTTACCGGAAGTACCAAAACGATATCCAATAATACCGAAGGAATGCTAACACCAGAGGATTTTGGCGTATCTGCTTTAAAAATGGAGGAAATCGTTGGCGGAGATTCTATTGAGGAATCTGCTAATATTTTTATGAATATTCTAAATGGAAAAGGTACTGAAGCCCAGAACAACGTGGTATGCGCTAATGCCGGTATGGCAATAGCCACAGTCGAAGGCTTAGCACCAAAACAAGGGTTCGAAAAAGCGAAAGAATCATTGCTTTCCGGAAAAGGACTGGAAGCATTGAAAAAAGTACAGGAACTGAGTAGAATGAATTAAAAGTCCCTTCTCCTTGGGGAGAAGGCTAGGATGAGGGGTAAACACCCTCACCTTAATCCTCTCCCTCGAGGGAGAGGAAACCAAAAAAGAAACATGAACATACTAGACAAAATAGTAGCTGATAAATACAAAGAAGTAGCACTTCGAAAAAGTTTAATCCCAGTTCATCAATTAGAAAACTCTGTTTTATTTGATCGAAAAGGAAACTCTTTGGCAGATGCTTTACGAAATAGTGATACAGGAATTATTGCTGAACATAAGCGAAGATCTCCTTCAAAATCGGTTATTAACCAGAAAGTAAGTGTACAAGATGTTGCAGTAGGATATCAAGAAGCCGGGGTTTGTGGCATGTCTGTTTTAACTGATGGAAAATACTTTGGAGGATCTCTGGATGATCTATTGTTAGCCAGAGCTGCCGCAAAAATGCCTTTACTGCGTAAGGAATTCATCATCGATGAATATCAATTGTTAGAAGCCAAAGCGTATGGTGCAGATGTGATACTATTAATAGCTGCAGTATTATCCAGAGATGAGATCAAATCGTTATCAGAATTTGCACAGAACTTATCATTAGATGTGCTATTGGAAGTACACAATCTGGAAGAACTGGAAAAATCCGTAATGCCTTCATTAGATATGCTGGGAGTTAATAACCGAAATCTCAAAACTTTTGAAGTTAGTACCGATGTAAGTAAAGAACTTAGCAAACACATTCCTGATGATTTCGTAAAAGTTTCAGAAAGTGGTATCAGTAGTATTGAAGCTATTAAAGATTTACAGCAGTATGACTATAAAGGCTTTTTGATTGGAGAAAACTTCATGAAAACTGAAAATCCCGGTGCAAACGCAATCGAATTTATAAAAATGCTTCAAAGATGAGACTAAAAGTATGCGGAATGAAATATCAAGAAAATATAGAAGCCATTGCAGCATTGCAACCGGACTATCTTGGTTTCATTTTCTATGAAAAATCTCCTCGTAATTTTGAAAATGATATTCCGAAGATACCGGATTCAATAAAAAAAGTAGGAGTTTTTGTAGATGCATCTATTGATTTTGTAGTTGAAAAAATAAAAAAATATAATTTTAAAGCAGTTCAGTTACACGGAAATGAAACACCAGGATTTTGTATAGAACTAAAAGCAATCTTACATCGTCACACTGAGCCTGTCGAAGTGTGGAAGGTATTCTCTATTAAGGATGAATTTGATTTTGAGATACTCAAACCCTATGAGGATATTGTAGATTATTTTCTTTTTGACACCAAAGGAAAAGCAAAAGGAGGTAATGGATTTACTTTTGATTGGAGTGTTTTAAAAAACTATAACTCCACTACTTCATTCATCTTAAGTGGTGGAATTGGGTTACAGGAAATAGAATCCATTTTGTCATTCTGGCGTAGGCCGGAATCCAAATATTTACACGCTATTGATGTAAATAGTAAATTTGAAATAGAACCAGGATTAAAAAACATAAATGATTTATCAACATTTAAAAAATTACTGAATAATATGCGTGAGGGATAGAAGCGGCATCCTTTTTTAATTCAGTTCGAGTGCTCCGTCTTAACGGAGTGTATCGAGAACAAGTTAAAAAAGATACAGCGAATAGCCCGACCCGCCGCGGTGGGTCACGCCCAAAAAAACAAAAAAATGAGCTATCAAGTAAACGAAAAAGGATATTATGGTGATTTTGGAGGAGCCTACATTCCTGAAATGCTATATCCTAATGTAGAAGAACTGCGATCTACCTATCTGGATATCATGAATGAACCTTCTTTTAAAGAAGAGTTTGATCAATTATTAAGAGATTATGTAGGACGTCCATCTCCATTATATTATGCTAAACGTCTTTCAGAAAAACACAATACCAAGGTATATCTAAAACGAGAAGATCTTAATCATACCGGTGCACACAAAGTAAACAATACAATTGGTCAGATTCTAGTAGCAAAAAAACTTGGTAAAAACAGAATTATTGCAGAAACCGGAGCCGGACAACATGGCGTAGCCACCGCAACGGTTTGTGCGCTAATGGGCATCAAGTGTATTGTATATATGGGAGAAATTGATATCAAACGCCAGGCTCCAAATGTGGCACGTATGAAAATGCTGGGTGCAGAAGTGAGACCGGCAAAATCCGGAAGTAAAACTCTCAAAGATGCTACCAATGAAGCAATAAGAGACTGGATCAACAATCCTGTAGACACACACTACATTATTGGTTCCGCTATCGGACCTCATCCCTACCCGGATATGGTAACCCGATTTCAGTCTATCATTTCTGAAGAAATTAAATGGCAATTAAAAGAAAAAGAAGGAAGAGAAAACCCTGATTACGTAGTTGCATGTATCGGTGGAGGAAGTAATGCTGCGGGAACTTACTACCATTTCTTAGACGAACCTGATGTGGGCATAATCGCTGTAGAAGCTGCCGGAAAAGGAGTTAATAGTGGAGAAAGTGCAGCTACTTCGCAATTAGGAAAAGAAGGAATTATCCACGGATGTAAAACGCTACTTATGCAAACACCGGATGGACAAATCACAGAACCCTATTCTATTTCTGCCGGATTGGATTATCCAGGAGTAGGTCCTCTACACTCTCACTTATATAAAACAGGACGAGGGGAATTCTTTTCGGTAACAGATGATGATGCAATGACTGCAGGACTAGAGTTATCTCAACTAGAAGGTATTATTCCGGCAATCGAAACATCACATGCTTTGGCGATATTTAATGATAAAAAGTTTAAACCAGATGATATTGTTGTGATCAGTTTGTCCGGACGAGGAGATAAAGACTTAAACACATATATTGATTATTTTAAATTGTAATACAGCTAAATTATTTTATCTATTTCCGCCTTCGCGGAAATGACATAAAAACAATATTAATGAACAGAATCAACGCAGCTCTTGAGCAAAATAAAAAACTATTATCCATCTATTTTACGGCTGGATATCCTTCTTTACATGACACTAAAAAGATCATTCAGGATTTAGAAAAAAGTGGTGTGGATATGATAGAAATCGGATTACCATTTAGTGATCCATTGGCTGATGGACCTACCATACAGGAAAGTTCTACAGCAGCTCTTAAAAATGGAATGACCACCAAATTGTTATTTGAACAACTAGCTGATATTCGTAAATCAGTAGACATTCCACTAATCATTATGGGATATTTTAATCCAATGATGCAATATGGCGTAGAAGCCTTTTGTGCCAAGTGCCAGGAAATTGGTATTGATGGATTGATCATACCGGATTTACCGGTGGCTGAATATCACGAACAATACCAGGAGACTTTTGAAAAATATGGATTAATTAATGTATTCCTGATCACACCTCAAACATCAGAAGAAAGAATTCGATTTATTGATAGTGTCTCTAATGGTTTTATCTATATGGTAAGTTCGGCAAGTGTCACGGGATCAACCTCAGGGTTTGGAAATACACAAGAGGCTTATTTTGAACGCATTGCAAATATGAACCTAAAAGCTTCTCAGATTGTTGGGTTTGGTATTAGTAACAATGAAACGTTTACTCAAGCTACAAAAACTGCCAAAGGTGCTATTATAGGGTCGGCTTTTATCAAACATATTTCAAAAAATGGGATACATACAATTCACGAATTTATAGGGAAAATACGATAATATTTGTAGGTTTTAGAAATTAAAAATTCATCATATTCGTATACTTTAGACATCGTATAATTGTCACGATGCGGTCAACTTTATTAATAAACAAAATGTCAATTACATTAATAGCAGCCATAATAATTGTTCTTATAGTCATTAAATGGTTAAGACCAGGCTTTTTACAGTTCAAGAAAGACCTGCAGCAAAGGCCGGAAGGATTACTTGATATAGATGACCGCTATAATGCGGTTAAAATTGAAAAAGAAAAGGAATTGAACGTTTTATTGGATAAAATTAACAAACAGGGGGTTGATAACCTCACAAAGCTTGAAAAAGAGAGATTAAAAGAATTGTCCAAATAGATATTTACTCTTTACTAAATAACCCGTCCAGAAATTTCTCTAACCTTTCCTTTTTTAGTTGTTGTGCAAGATTTAATTTAAACCTGGCAATAAAACCATATGAATCACCTTCGATTCTCATTGCGCCTGATACATATAGTCCATTTTTTTCTGCCAGTCTTATTTTATTAAGATCAATAATTGGATATTTTAGAAAAACAGAGGCTTCCCCATTATCTCCAAAAGTTATATCAGGACTGCCGTCATTTAGTATTTTCTTTATCAATATTTCGAACTCATTATCTAAACTTGTAGATACAACAAATACCTCTCCTACATCATTTACAACAAATTCAGAGTTATAAATGTCCGCACTAAAACTCATTTCTCCCGAATCATTAAATGACTCATCAAGATTTCCGCTGCTATTATATTTACGAACCTGATACAAATTATCAGAAGGATCTTGAATATAAGAAGTATATAAACTCATATTTGCGGCAACGATATGATCAAATGATTGATAATCTTCATCCATGATAAAGCAATCAAGATTATTGCTTGTCATTTGATCGCTATCAAGCCCTACTAAATATGTAGATTGTTCTAATCCATTGTCTATAGATTCGGAATATGCCAACAATAAATGATCATCTTTCATTGTCGAGCAATTGAGTGTAAAATAATGATCATCATATACATTAGAAAACAAGGTCTCCCCAACATCAGAAACTTTCAGGATTGCTATTTTTTCATTCTGTTGTATGGGATTAAACTCTCTGACTTTAGCTACAACAATTATTTCATCCTTTGATGAAACATAAATATGCTGACCATAATTATCATCCAGATTATTTAAGATGTTTTTTTTATACACTCCTCTACTACCAAAACCTTCATCAATACTTCCATTTTCATAAAAATTACTTATGGAGACCATCCATTTATTTCTGTCCCAAAGATTGGATAAAACTAAAACACCACCATCTAGCTTAGAACTAATAGCCACAGGTATAGTATTTTCATTATCTAAATTACCCCTGGTTATATTGAATTCGATATCCTTTGCTCCATTGTTATGAAGACGCACTAATTTTTTCTTTGCATCTGATTCGTATAGGACATTAATTTTGTTTTCTTCTAGGACGTCAAAATCTATAACATGAGACGAAACCATTCCTAATTCCTTAAAAACAAGTAGTCCATTTCTCGAAAAATTAGCATCTATCTGTTGCGAATAACTATAAGATAGCCAACAACAAAAAGCAATTAAACTATGAATTCTCATAACGAAATATCGTGGTAACTATATACAATTGCCTTCGCTAAATAAGAGGTGTTGTAAAAAAGGAGATTTGGGGGTATCAATAAGCTAACGTTTTAATACAACTAGCTCATTTAAATCAAGAAGCAAAAAAAAGCATTAATACCTTACAATGCAAGATTTTTCTTAATAATAAAAAACTAATTTGGACTCCATCCTAAAATCAATTTTATATCATTTACTTAGAAAACACTTGCTAATCGTGAGCAAAAACTGATATTCATTTTATAACATTACCCAATTCAAGACTCATTCTGTATGTTTAGATATATCAAAGCCGTCAAAAAAACTCTCTATATTGCATAATTCTAAAGTCAAGAGTATTAAATTCAGGGTTTTTATCTTTTAAATCTTTATATGTCTGTAAACTACCAATAGCTCTATTTGCCGCTCCAGAAGGTGCCGTTAGAGATACTGTTTGAATTATCCTATCCTTCAAAACAAACTTATGGATTCTAGGAATTTGATTTGAAATCAGTTCCAGTTTTAAATCATACTCTTTGAGATGTCTTCTAAAAAAATATTCCGGTCCGTTTTTACTATTTCCTCCTGTGAATATTAAAGTATCTATTTTGGGATACTTACATAGATACCCCACCAGATCTCTTAGTTTAATATTTTGCATTCCCAAATCAGAGGCATCAATCTTTTGACGTTCGCAACTATGTACGATATCACAAACTCCTATTCTGCGTGAGGTCAAGAAGTTTTTTCGTTGATTTGCTGCTTCTTGTGTTGTTTCAAATTTCAGATTTAAACTAAAAATTCGATCTAAAACTGGCCATAATAATCCGTTACTACTTCCGTAACAGAAATCCACATCTCTATCATTAAGTTCTCGTGTGGTAAATCTAGGTGGAGGGAGTGTTCCTACTATAAGCTTGGTAGCTCCTTCAGGAAAAAAAGGTTCGTATGGGTGAATGTGCTGAAACAAATTATGAATTAAAAGTTACGAATTACATATTACGAACTAAGATAGAAAGATATTTTTTGATTTTGCGTTAGGGATTGAGGCTTTGTTGGAGCTCATCTCTGATAGCGACTGCCGAAAGCCCGACCTGTCTGCAAGACAGGAAACGCCCAAACTGCTTTCTAACTAAAATTGAAAATAAATAAACGGCTGGAAATCGGCTGCATACGTCTGATAACAAATGATAGCTACTACAATTGCAACCAAAGCTTTAATAAAGAAGTTACTTTTTATAAATAAGTCTTCTGCCCAACCTTTAGTACTATACGGCAACCAATGAGTGATATAACCGATAAGCATTACTATAAATACAATCCGATACTCCCATAATACTGCTAAAGCATTCTGCCAATCCATATTTGTCACTACCTGCTGATAAAAACGATCTATATGGTCCATACTATTACCTCTAAAATAAATTCTGGTAAAAGTGATAAACACAAAAGTCAATGCAATACGCCATAGTAGTGCATACCAGGCTTTGGATTCCTCATATGGACTGATCTTACGCCAATATTTATAAGTAACAATTCCGATACCATTGAGTCCTCCCCAAATTACAAATTTCCACGATGCTCCGTGCCATAGACCTCCTACCAGCATTGTGATCATAATATTGACGTTACGGTTAAAATGCCAAGCTATTTTAGAAGAAAATACGGTAATTATCAACATCACCCCTACAATAGAAACTGCAAGTAGAGCTGTAGCGTAATCTGACATCGCAAATACTCCTAAAAATGTAAAAACCAAGATAAAAGAATACGAAAAAATACTTCCGTTTCGATTACCTCCTATTGGAATATACAAATAGTCTTTTAGCCAACTAGATAATGAAATATGCCAACGTCTCCAGAAATCTCCACAGTGAATCGCTTTATACGGTGAATTGAAATTGACAGGTAATTTGAACCCCATTAATAAAGCCAATCCTATCGCAATATCTGTATACCCCGAGAAATCTCCATAGATCTGTAATGAATACCCAAACATCGCCATGATATTAGAAAACCCGGAATACATCTCTGGAGCATCAAAAACCCGATCCATAAAATTGGCTGCAATATAATCCGCAAAAAGCATTTTCTTAATCAACCCTTTTAAGATCATAAAAGAAGCTCTTCCGAAATCTTCTTTGGTGATATTAATATTCTTTCTGATCTGAGGCACAAAGTCCGAAGCTCTTACAATTGGACCTGCTACTAATTGTGGGAAGAAACTAACAAAGAACCCAAAATCTATGATGGAATTCAGTGGTTTGATCTGCTTTCTATAGATATCTACACTATAACTAATAGTCTGGAATGTATAAAATGAAATCCCTACCGGAAGAATAATCTTATCCACTGTAAAATAATCAACTTCTCCCCAGGTATTGGCCCATTGCGCAAGATAGTTGATAACCTCATACTTGGTATTAAACAGGTAATTATAGGATTCTGTAAAGAAATATGCATATTTAAAATAACACAGTGTCCCCAGATTAATAATTACGCTTATAGCAACTAGGGATTTTTGAAAAATGACAGACTTACTTTTATAAATAGCTTTACCTAAAAAGAAATCATTTATCGTACTAAACAGCAGTATACCAATAAAAAGACCACTTGTTTTATAATAAAAAAGAATACTTATTGCGAAGAGGTATGCGCTGCGCAAACTTTTTTTATTATACAGAATAGCGTATATAAAGTATATAACCGCGAAAAATATCCAAAAATCTGCCTGAGTAAATATCAAGGGTGAATCTTCAGAAAAAGAAAATATATCAATCAGTCTGTTCATTAATAATCTGATTCAAAATAGAATTTGGTTCCAATTGCAACTCGTTTTCCCATGAGTGTGCTAAAGCTTGTAGCAGTAAATCTGCCTTTATACGATATCCCATAACCGTAAAATGGATACGATCTCTAGGCATTAATTTATTATTATACCAATCTTTAGAGGAATTAAACCCTCCCATAATTTCGTAAAAATCCCAAACCGCCATCTTATACTTCTTTGCAACTTCATAAATAATCTTTTTAGCAACCCGTGTTCTAGGGTTTGGAAATTTTTTCTGGTAGTATGAATCGTTAGGTACAGTAAGCAATACTGCGCAATCCGGATTTGCTTTTTGTACCAACTTGATCAACTCTTCATAATATTCTTTATATTTTTCAGGATCAAAATCAGGATGATATGCATCATTGGTTCCTACAGAAACGATAAACAAGTCTGGTGTATACAATAGTAGTTGATCATCAAAATAACGGCAGCGATCATAGTATGCAAAACTAGCACCATTAACTCCAATAGAAGTATATTGAACTCCTTTATTATCATTCATTAATTCTATACCCATCATTAAGAACTCTGTATCAACTGAATCCACAACCCTTCTTATACAAAACTCAATTTCCTCTACCGTTTTATTAAAACCAAATTCGATATAATGTGCTTCTTTATTCTCTTTAATATCGGTAACTAAAGAATCCTCCTTAAACGCAATCTGATAGTCTTCACTCCAATTATCATAGAATACTCGGATTCTATTAAAATTGTACATTTTTCCGTGATAATTGTTACCATTAGGAGTAACCTTAACATTAGCAATAGAGTCTTTAAAAACCGCAGTAATACCTGACAGGCCCCAGGCTACACTATCTTTTCGAACAGAACATCGATATCCTTTCCACTCACCATCAAACTCTATTTTATAATTACCTGGATTATTGGTTTTTGCTATACTAAATGGATAAATGAAACCACGTTGCCCTTTAGAAGTTGGACTCATTGTGTTCAGATAAGATCTCAATCGATTCGAATAAATATCAGCTTGGATATGAGAGCCTCCAATATGAAAAATATGAAGATCCTCCTCTCCTCCTTTGACAATAGTATCTAATTTATGAAATAACTTCTTAAAAGCCGGAGAGGTTTCTGCCATTTTGATTTTATTGGCTTTCCAATTTACAAAGGTATAGTCGTCCTGAATGGTATCCAGCACATAGGTTTGTGCCATTAAAGGAATCGTTATAAGCCATAAAAGAATAAGTAATTTTCTACACTTCATTGTCATCAGGTTCTTTAAGGTCAAGGTATAGGGCTGTAAAAAATAATTCTGAAATAATTTTGGTTCCTTTCCAGGTAAAATGCATATAATCTTTGGCTGTAAGTTTCTCATCTACCCATAATGGCATAGATCCTTTTCCACCCATAGCATCATACATACTCCAATAAGCAACATCATTGCTAAGGCAAGTTTCCATTAATTTAGCATTGAGGTATGGCAATAATGGGTAGGTCTCCATTTTTCCATTTACAGGCTGACACATATCGGTAGGTCCGATAAATATAAAGCTTACATTTTTTGTACGTCTTCTGATCCAATTTACCTGGCTCTTTATACGATTCGTATATTTTTTGACATCAGTAGAATCTTTAAGATACGGCATTGTATTCCCTCCGTATTGCATGATCACAATCTTAGGTTTTAGCTGTCTCACCATCCGACTATAGGTGTTAGCATCAGAATTGGCAAAAATAGTTCCTGAAGCACCACGCATTGCCACATTATCGATTTGCACTCTTGATCCTCCGTCTAGCGTTAACCCATAAAAATCTGCACTGACCTTACTTTCTAATTCAATCTGTAAGTTAGTAGGTGTTGTTGATGTTTTAATTTTGTATTGATGATACTTTCCATCTGCAATTAAACTATCTTGTTGAATCAAGTTACCATCGTTATAAACTGAGATCTTAATAGGAAACTTACAATTACCGTAATGCAATCCTATTCTGGAAAATCTCCTGAACTTCATATAGGTGTCATCAGACTTACCAACCTTAATCGTGGCTTTTACTAAAGGTAACGAATCCAAAGTTGTACTATCCGGAAGTATTTTCTGATACTCTGTAAATCTTGATACAGAAAGATACGTTCCATATTTCCTGTGCTTAAACTTCTTTTTAGTTGGATCAAAAAACGCATATCGCTCCCAATTTCCACTAGGTTCTACTACAGCACTGATTTGTCGATACACCGGTTTAACAGGAAGAAATCCAGGACCACTGCCACCATACATGCGCTGCAGTCTGTTACGTAAATAGGCAGTGATTCTATCTCCTTCAATCTGAGAATCTCCATAATGAATAATACGACAATCTCTAGAAGATAACTTCTTTCTTAACTCATTAGCAAAATCAGGATTGCTATCAGGGTATCTAATCCTAACCAGCTGAGTAGTGTCAATCTTAGAAAAATCCGGAAGCTCTTTTATTTTCTCTTCTATTACATTACTTTCATCAATTACTTCGGCTTCTTCAGTTTCGATCTCTAATGGAGTGACAATCTCTGTTACCTTAAGAACATCCTCCCGGGTAAGGGATGAGTCTTTCTCTAGTCCTAAAAAAGTTTTATAAGTAGGATATTTTAATAAAACTCCTTCGTAGGCAAAACCATCATCCTGTGTTTGAGCTTTTTTAATAGCTCCTTTTTCACTTAGAAACATCAATCCAAATAATGCTCCCAGTATGAATAAAATAAAAAGTGATATGTAAATAGGCTTTACTTGCAATATTTCCAGGGATATAGTTACTTTTTAGTAAAAATAGAAAGATTTTGGAAACTGTAAGGGTTTTGTTAACTCAAGTATTGATTTTTTGCAAATAATAAGTCTAATTTTATAGGGCGTCCCGATTTAAAAAAATCGAGCCCAGGCTATCCACTATATCTTTTTCACTATAAAAAACCTTTCGACTACGCTCAGGGAAACACTTAAAAAAGGATATCCTTTCTACCCATCGTTTATTTATAAAATTACAGTGAAGCTAGTAACTTATTTACATCATTCACTACGTTTCGATACTTATTACGATTAGGTTTTGACATATGTTGAGATTCTGAAACAATCTCTAACAAAATTTCTTTAGCATCTTCAACTTTTTCTTTTTCAACTAAAAACTGTGCTAGTCTATATCGTTCTGCATAATTAGAATAGCGTTGATCGATTGCTCTTAGGTTTTCTTCTGCTTGTTCTGATTCTCCTTCTTTATCCAATGCTAAACCATACAGGAATTGGCTTCTGGAGCCTTTGAATTCTGGTTTCGATACTATCTTTTCTGCACAGAAAACAACTTTTTCGTATTGTGAAGTTTGATAATATCCTTCAATCATTTTTTTAACCACTCCAAAATCTTTGTCATAGTTATCGTTTAATGCTTTTTCATATTCAACTAAAGCTTTTTGATAATCACCAGCTTCCATCCAAGCATCAGCCAGATTCACTCTATTCTGAAATGTATCTGCAAAATCTAACCGTTTTTGTAAATCATTAATCTTTTTGGTAGGATTAATAACATTTACGATTTCATTCTGAACCACATTCAGATCTCTTTTGTTAAATACTTGGGTAAAAAGATAAACGAGACTTCCGAGAACAGGTAAAAAAATGATTACAAAAAACCAATAATATTCGTTTCTGTTTTTAATAGCGTGATACACGCAAAAACCTTGTAAAGCAATAATTAAGAAATATGGCATAAGGGCAAAAATAGTGAAAAGACTAAAAAAACCTGCCAGGTATCTACCAAATTCATTTCGGCATTTAAAAACCAGACAGGTCTCTTGAAGTATTTAATATTATGGATTCCTGCCTACGCAGGAATGACAAAATTACTTTAATGTAATTACCAAATCATCAGCTTCTACCATAGTTCCCGATTTAAGCACTATTTTCTTAATCACGGCATCTTCGTTAGCAGTTATGGTAGTTTCCATTTTCATGGCTTCGATAATAAATAGCGGATCATTCTTTTTGACTTCCTGACCAGTCTTTACCAATACAGAAGATAAAGATCCTTGTAAAGGTGCGCCAATCTGTTTAGCATCTGTTTTATCTACTTTAGCATGAACTACCTTATCTACCTTAATTGAATTATCCTGAATCTCAACATTTCTGGTTTGACCATTCACCTTAAAGAATACAGTAACCTTGCCATCTTCATGAGGCTCTCCTATAGATATTAACTCAAATAACAATATTTTCCCTTGATCTAACTCCACAATTATTTCTTCTCCCGGAGTCATCCCATAAAAGAAATTCTTAGTGGGTATATTCATCACATTACCATACTTAACATGATGGTTATACGCTCCTGTAAATACTTTTGGATACAATTTATAAGAAAGAAAGTCTGTAATATCTAATGCTCTTCCCATTCCTTTTTTGAAGACTTTTTCAAAATCCTTAAATTCTTCCTCAAAATCAACAGGCTCCAGATGTGCATTAGGTCTATTGGTAAAAGGTTTCTGATCTTTCAATACAGATTTCTGTAGATCTTTAGGGAAGCCTCCTACTGGTTGTCCTAATTCTCCTTTGAATAAACTTACCACAGATTGAGGAAAAGATATCGTTTCTCCTCGTTCTTTTACATCTTCAATAGTCAAATTATTACTCACCAGATACTGAGCCATATCTCCTACCACCTTGGAGCTTGGTGTTACTTTTACAATATCTCCAAAAAGCTCATTCACCTCTCCATACATCTTGGTAATTTCGTGGAAACGATCCGCGAGACCTAATCCTTGGGCTTGTGGTTTTAGGTTAGAATATTGACCTCCCGGAATTTCATGTTGATAGACTTCTCCTGTTCCTGCCTTAAGACCGGATTCAAAAACATAATAATATTCTCTTGCAGCTTCCCAATAATTGGAATATTCATTTAGTTTCTGAATATCCATTTTGTTTTCACGTTCGTGGAATTTTAGCATTTCCATTACTGCATTAAAGTTAGGCTGAGCTGTTAAGCCCGAAAGCCCTCCTAAAGCTACATCTACAACATCTACTCCTGCCTCAATCGCTTTAAGATAAGTTGCAGATTGTACCGAAGAAGTATCGTGTGTATGTAAATGTATCGGAATATTAATTTCAGATTTTAAAGCAGAAACTAACTCATACGCAGCATAAGGTTTTAGTAACCCTGCCATATCTTTTATTCCGAGAATATGAGCTCCTGCATTTTCAATATCCTTAGCTAACTGAACATAATAGTCCAGTGTATATTTTGTTCGTTTTGGGTCTAAAATATCTCCTGTATAACACAAAGAACCTTCTGCTAAACCATTAGTTCGAGTACGTACATGCTCAATACAAGGCGCAATAGAGTCCATCCAGTTAAGGGAATCAAAAATCCTAAACACATCTACCCCATTTTCCCAGGATTGTTCTACAAACTTACCAATTAAATTATCCGGATAGGCTGTATACCCAACACCATTTGACCCGCGAATCAACATCTGCAATAACAAATTAGGCATGGCTTTACGCAGTAATCGAAGTCTCTCCCAAGGATTTTCTCTTAAGAATCTTAGACATACATCAAAGGTTGCTCCTCCCCATACTTCCATACTAAAGATCTCTGGGTGGTTTTTGGCAAATCCTTCTGCAACCTTGAGCATATCATAGGTACGCATACGAGTTGCCAATAAACTCTGATGTGCATCACGCATGGTTGTGTCTGTAAAATGCACTTTTTTCTCATTCTTTAACCACTCTGCAAATTTCTCTGGTCCTAACTCTGTCAATAGGTTTTTGGTTCCTTTGGTATAATCTGCAGTTGCATCATATTTAGGAACTGTCGGCACAACAAACGTTTTTGTAGGATCTGTTTTCTTAACATCCGGATTGCCATTAACAATGATATCACCCAAAAAGTTAGCTAGTTTGGTTGCTCGGTTACGAGATTCTCTTATTTTAAAAAGTTCTTTAGTATCCCTAATGAAGTTTACTGTTACTTGTCCTTTTCTAAAAGTCTCGTGCTTAAGGATATTATCTAAAAAAGGCATATTGGTTTTCACGCCTCGAATCCTGAATTCTGAAAGTGCTCTTCGCATTTTTCTGCAAGCACCATCTAATGTTCTACTATTAGCAGACACTTTTACTAACATCGAATCAAAGAATGGTGAAATGGTAACTCCCTGATATACACTACCAGCATCTAAACGAATACCAAACCCCGAAGCACTACGATAAGTAGTAATTGTACCATAATCTGGTTTAAAATTGTTCTCAGGATCCTCTGTAGTAATTCTACACTGCACAGCGAAACCATTAATTTTAAGGCTTTCCTGACTTTCAATTTTAATCTGTTGATCTGATAATTTATATCCACCGGCAATAAACACCTGAGTTTTGATCAAATCTATACCAGTTACAATCTCCGTAACTGTATGTTCTACCTGTACCCGTGGGTTTACTTCAATAAAATATATACTTCCGTCATCATCCACCAAAAATTCTACGGTACCTATGTTATTATAATCTACCGCTTTACAAATGGTTAAGGCATATTGATATAAATTATCAAGAATCTCCTGAGATACACCAAAAGATGGAGCATACTCGATTACTTTTTGATAACGTCTTTGCACCGAACAATCCCGCTCAAAAAGGTGCACCATATTACCATGGTGATCAGCTACAATCTGAATTTCTATATGCTTAGGATTTTCTACGAATTTTTCTAAAAATACGGTATCGTCTCCAAATGCATTTAAGGCTTCTCTCTGCGATTCTGGATAGGCTTTTTCTAATTCTTCTTCCGTTCTAATCACTCGCATTCCTCGACCTCCTCCTCCTGAGGCGGCTTTAAGCATTACCGGAAATCCTATCCTTTTGGCTTCTTTTATAGCTATTTTTACATCTGTAAGATCTTCTTTATTACTTTGAATAATTGGAATATCATTAGCTATAGCAACTTCTTTCGCCATTATTTTATCTCCTAAGGAACGAAGTACTGATACTTTGGGTCCAATAAAAATGATATCGTTGTTCTTACATTGTTCTGCAAAATCTGCATTTTCTGAAAGAAAACCGTAACCAGGATGGATAGCATCTACATTATTCTCCTTAGCAACCTTGATAATCGCTTCAATATTCAAATATGGTTTTAGTGGTTCATTATCCTCTCCAATCTGATAGGCTTCATCAGCTTTATATCTATGTAAAGAATATCGATCTTCGTATGTATAAACTCCAACGGTTTGTAATCCGATCTCAGTACAGGCCCTAAAAATCCTGATTGCTATTTCTCCTCGATTAGCGACTAAAACCTTTTTGATTTGCATAGTATAAATTTTGTGTTTAAGTGATTTTCAGCGAACATTCGCTGCGAAGATATAGATAAGAAAATTGCTTTGCAATTTTATCTATTAACAACTTACTCAATATTATTTAAATATCAAAAACTACAATGATCAATTACCTGATCTTATATATAAAGGCTTTTAGAATGTGAATGTGACAGTATAAATACACTATTTCTGAATTTTATTATAATAAGCCTTCTCAGTAACCTCGGACCATTTAGAGATTCTTTTCTGAAAGCTGGAGTAGCTTTCATACACTTCTTTAGACAATGGATCGTCTCCTATCATCTCCTTCAAAGCTTCATCAGTATATCCCCGCAATGCATCCAATGTCTCTTTGGAGAATTCTCGAACCTCAACATTCTCTTCATTTATTAATTTGTCTAAATAAATTCCGTTCTGTTTATCAAATTCAGATAATACCCATACTTGCGCACGTTTAGCTGCAGCTTGTAATATTGCTTGTAGATGCGGAGGCAGGCCATCGTGAAGATTTTTATTAATAAAAAACTCTAGCTGAGACCCTGTTTCGTGCCATCCTGGTGTGTAATAATATTTGGCAATTTTATGAAATCCCATTTTATAATCATGATATGGACCTATCCATTCAGTAGCATCAATCACTCCTCTCTCTAAACTAGTATAAATCTCGCTCCCAGCAACTAACACGGCTGCTCCACCAGCTTTTTCCAGCACTTTCCCTCCAATACCCGGAAGGCGCATCTTCAATCCTTTAAAATCTTCTACGGAATTAATTTCGCGATTAAACCACCCTCCCATTTGTACTCCGGTATTTCCACCCATAAAAGGCACAAGGTTGAATTGTGCATAGGTTTTTTTCCATAATTCATATCCCCCTCCTACTTCTAACCAAGAGGTAATCTGTTGACTATTCATACCGAAAGGCACTGCTGCAAAAAACTGGGCTGCAGGAGTTTTTCCGGACCAATAATACGCTGCTCCACATCCCATTTCGATCGTTCCCTGTGATACTGCATCAAAAGCTTCTAATGGTGGCACTAGCTCTCCTCCTCCATATACTTTGATTTTAATTTGTCCATTAGACAATTCATCCACCCACTCGGCATATTTTTCTGCAACTTCTCCGACAACCGGGAAATTTGGTGGCCAAGTAGTAGTCATTTTCCAATGAAACACTTTATCTGGTTTCGTCACATCATAGGACGCAGGATTCATACTAGCCGGTGGTTCTCCCAAGCATGAAATAAACAGTAAACTTAGACTAAGTAAAGCAACTGTTTTTTTGGTTTTATGTATATAAGCTCTGAATGAGTTCATGAGATTGAAATAGTATTAATCACCCCTTAAAAGAGGGTTATGTTTATTTTAAAAAAAATCAATTCCGGAAAAAATACTACGATACCTACAATGATTAATTGTATGATAATAAAAGGTATGATTCCTCGATATATCTGACTAGTTTTTACCCTTTCGGGAGCTACACCTTTTAGATAAAACAATGCAAATCCAAAAGGAGGTGTCAAAAACGATGTCTGTAAATTTAAAGCAATCAACACTCCTACCCAAAGCATATCCATCCCTAATGCATTAAATACCGGTGTTACTACAGGAACTATGATAAACACAATTTCGATAAAATCAATAAAGAAACCTGCAATAAAAATTACCACCATCACTAACAATAAAAACATCAATGGAGTTAGGTTAGAAGATAATATCAATTCTTGTAAATACGCATCCCCACCCAATGTCCTAAATACTAAAGTAAATGTAGTAGCTCCTAACAGTATAAAGAATACCATTGTAGTTAGCTTGGTAGTTTCTTGTGCTACTTCTTTTAGGATTTTGAAAGAAAACTTCTTTTGAATTATTGTTAGTACAGTCGCTCCAATTGCTCCAATTGCAGAAGCTTCTGTTGGAGAAGCAACTCCGGTAAAAATAGACCCCAACACTAATACAATTAATAGAATGGGCAGAAACAATACTTTTAAAATCTTAGGCACAAAATTTTCACCTCTAAACTCTCTAATTTCTTCTGGTGGAATACTAGGTGCATCTTCTTTATGCATATATGATTTTATTAAAATATACAGAATATACAATCCTACCAAGATCAAACCGGGAAACAATGCTGCAGAAAACAATGCGCCCACATCGACCGAAGCGGCCCCACGAGAAGAACTATTAATTGTATCTGCCAATAGTACCAATACTATGGAAGGTGGAATTATCTGTCCTAAAGTTCCGGAAGAAGCTATTACTCCAGTTGCTAATTCTGTTTTATATCCTCTCTTCAACATAGTAGGTAAACTGATGAGTCCCATCGTCACTACTGTAGCACCAACAATCCCTGTAGAAGCTGCTAACAAGGCTCCTACAATTACTACAGAAATTGCTAACCCACCTCTTACCTGACCAAACATCATCGCCATAGTCTCTAAAAGACTTTGTGCTAATCCAGATTTTTCTAACATTATTCCCATAAAAACAAATAGAGGAACAGCCATCAAGACATAATTGTTTACAACTCCCATGATTCTGGAAGGCAATAGGTAAAATGTAGACATCTGAAATACTTCTGGCGCAAAAATCGACACAGCGAATGCAAAAGCTACAGAGATCCCTCCTAATGTAAAAGCCACCGGATATCCTCTAAGAATCAAAATAAAGATGATAGCGAACAGTACAATTGCTAAATATTCCATTAACTATCTTTATTAAAAATGATTTGAACAGATTTTAATATGTGGGATATCCCTTGAAGCAATAATAATGTAAACCCTATAGTGATACAAAACTTTAAGATATATAAGGCGGGTAATCCCCCAGGTTGGGGAGAACTCTCACCAATCATAAAAGATGACAACGCGTAATACCAAGAAGAAACAATTACTACATAACACCATGGAATGAGCAAACAAGTGCCTCCTAAAAGATTAACCCAGGCTTTTCCTTTTTTAGAAAGTTTAGTATAAAAAATATCTACCCGAACGTGGTTTTCATATTTAAAAGTGTAGCCAGAAGCCAATAAAAACATCATCCCGAAAAGGTATATTTCTATTTCAATCATCCAAACATAGGTGAACTGAAATACATACCGAATAATTACATCTAAACCGATTACGACTGCCAACAATGCAGCAACCCAACTTACGAGAGCACCTACTTTTTCACCAATCCAATCAAGGGTACTGATAATTTTTTGCATCTAATAATTTGTATCTATCTAAGGGATGAAGATAGTAAAATTAGACACATTTTATGCAATAGTAATAATGGGGAAACAAGAATTAGAATTCAGGATTATCTCACAAAAACTAATTCATTAGATTTAGTAGTATATTCTTCACTAAAACCATATCCTTCGTAGTTAAACCCTTTTAGATCTTCAATGGTTTCTGCTCCAGTATCAATAATATAACGAACCATCATTCCGCGGGCTTTTTTAGCAAAGAAACTAATCATCTTCAATTTGTCTCCTTTCCAATCCTTAAACTGGGGAGTAATTACCGGAACTTTTAACGTTTTGGTATCAATCACACTGAAGTATTCATTGCTTGCCAGGTTCACAAACAACTCATCATCTTCTAACTCTTCATTAAGTTGCTCAGTTACCGTTTTTTTCCAAAACTCATATAAATTATTTTTTCGGCCTACCTTAAGCTTGGTTCCCATTTCTAATCTATAGGGTTGAATGAGATCCAAAGGTTTTAGGATTCCATATAAACCGGATAGTATTCTTAGCTTATCTTGTAACACATCTAATTTATCTTCGGGGATGGTATAAGCATCCAATCCTGTATATACATCTCCATTAAAAGCATATACCGCTTGTCGTGCGTTTTCTGTTGTAAAAGGAAGGTGAAACTCCTGATTACGTTGCCAATTAAGCTGCGCCAAATTATCACTTATCCCCATTAATGCAGAAAGCTTCTTAGGTGTTTTTTTCTTAAGTGCTGTATTTAGCTTTTCGGATTCAGCTAAAAAAGAAGGTTCTGTATATTGTTTAGTCGGCAACTGAGTTTCAAAATCCAAAGACTTAGCCGGTGATACTACAATTTTCATGCGTGTGATTTTTATATTTCAAAAATACAATAGTGTATGGATAATAAAAATATCGCAATCTATTTCTTTATCTATGTAGGTATTGGTAAAAGCTATTTAGAGTTTTGTTTATATGTCTCTATTTGCTTTGCAAAACCCTCTTCATCTTTAAAAGCCAATAGATTACCATCAGGATCAAGGAACTTAGCAATTGTACCCCAACTGTGCTCTTGATAATCAACCTTGATATTTTTTGCTTTAAGATGTTGTGAGAATTCTTTGACCTTATCCACATTAATCCTAATACAACCAAAAGCTTTTTTATGATTACTCTCTAAGTTTAAAAACTCTTCTCGATCTTCAATCTCTATCATCAAATACGTTCCAAACAAATCAAAACAAGTAAGTGACTCATTTTTGAATACAACCTGCAACTCCAGAATATTTTTATAAAATTCAATACACTCCTGGTACTTTTTTACATAAAGAATGAATCCAGTTCGTTTAACTTTCATCTTGATATATTTTATAATTCAAATTACACCAGATTATCAATAAATCGAACATTGGTAGTTATTTCTTATTTATACTCTTATCGAAAAGATTTATTAAAAACGAAAAAAGCCTGTTCATTGCGAACAGGCTTGTACTAAAAAAATTAATTCGTATATATTAAATCACTTTAACATTTACTGCGTTTAATCCTTTTTTACCTTCTTTTAGGTCAAACTCAACTTCATCTCCTTCACGAACTTCGTCGATTAATCCAGAGATGTGTACAAAGTGATCTTTGTTTGATCCTTCTTCTGTAATGAAACCAAATCCTTTGGAATCATTGAAAAATTTTACTGTTCCTTTATTCATTATAAAATATTAAAGCGCGAAGGTACTATTATTTTAACAGGAATCCCTATTTATTTCAAAATAAAGTTTTTAGTAACATTAATTTAATATTTAATCACACTAATTTAACAAGAAAAAACTGATTGTAAATCCATCAAGTTATACCTAAAACCTTTAGTAATATAAACTATCACCCTATAATTCAGTAAGTTTATAGTAATATTAAAATACTTTAAAGTGTACCGATGCTTACTCTAATTGATTTTTAGCGTAGTTTCTCCATCGCTCCACACATTGTTGCATATCATCCGGAATAGTCGTTTCGAAATGCATCTTTTTCCCTGTAATTGGATGTACAAAACCTAGTGTTCTGGCGTGCAAGGCTTGTCGAGGTAATATTTTAAAACAATTATCTACAAACTGCTTATATTTAGTAAATGTAGTTCCTTTTAGAATTTTCTCACCTCCATATCGTTCATCGTTAAATAATGTATGGCCGATATATTTCATATGCACACGAATCTGGTGAGTTCTACCAGTCTCTAGACGACAAGAAACCAGGGTAACATATCCCAGTCGTTCAATCACTTTATAATGCGTAACAGCAGGTTTTCCTTTATCTTCTTCATCACCTTCAAAAACTGTGTTCTGCAATCTATTTTTTGGGTGACGACCAATATTACCCTCAATCGTTCCTTCCTCTTCTTCGATATTACCCCAAACTATAGCTACATATTCTCGCTCACTAGTTTTATCAAAAAACTGTTTAGCCAGATGTGTCATCGCTTCTTCTGTTTTAGCTATCACCAATAGTCCACTGGTATCTTTATCGATTCGATGTACTAAGCCAGGACGATCACTACTATTATTAGGTAAATTATCAAAATGATAGATCAATGCATTAATCAACGTACCCGAATAATTACCGTGACCTGGATGCACTACCATCCCAGCTGGTTTATTAACCACTAACAGAGCATCATCTTCATACACAATATCAAGAGGAATATTCTCAGGGGTTAACAAATTCTCATAAGGTGGGTGAGAAAACAACACTCTAACTACGTCATTAGGCTTTACCTTATGATTCGATTTTACTGCAATATCATTTACAAAAACACTTCCTGCTTTAGCAGCCTGCTGGATTTTATTACGAGTAGCATTTTCAACAAAATTCATTAAAAACTTATCTACCCTAAGTGGAACCTGCCCTGCACCCGCTACAAAACGATAATGCTCGTAGAGATCATCTTCATTAGTATCAAAATCTCCAGCTTCAATATTTTCTTCCAAAATAATCTTATTTATTGATTAAGATTAATTCTTCTTCCGCTTCCATCCCCGACTACCAGATCAATTGTAGAGGTTTTCATCAGCATAGTTCCAGGCTTTAGTGTCTTTCCTTTATACCTAAGTTCTAAAACCTGATCAGACATATTAGGCTGATATGTTATTTTACCAATCTTAAAGCCTGAAGCAACTAGCAAAGGTTCTGCTTGTCTTCTGGTTTGCTGTACAACATTAGGAACTTCTATTTTTCGATATCCCGATGGATTTAACGTAACATAAATTTTACGATTTTCTTTTACCATACTTCCAGGCGCAGGGTTTTGCTCTATGATAGAATATTTAGGGTAATCCGGATTAAAACTTGCAGAATCTTCTCTGACTTTTAATCTTAAGTCTTTTTCTTCTAGTAACGCCTGAGCCTCATCTATAGGTTTTTTACTTAGACTGGGTACTACAATACGTTGATCATGATTTGTAGTACTATCCAACCATTCTAAAGCAAGGAAACATAAAATCACGGTCAGTGCTACTGCCAAAACGACTTGAATAAGGAACGTTTTACTGTAAACGAATTTAAAAAGACCCTTAAAAAAATTGATAAATCTATTCATAATGTGGACAAAGATATAAAAACGAAGAGTTTTACAGATTTGTTATGAGATAAATGATATTTTTGTTGATAAATCCCAGTTACATGAAGAAAAATATTGCCATTCTGATGGGTGGATACTCTAGTGAGTTTGATATATCTATCCAAAGTGGAAATGTAGTTTATAAATATATTGATCGAGATTTGTATCAACCTTTTCGAGTACATATTACCAAAAAAGAATGGTTTTATGTTGATGATAATGATCAAAAACATACAATTGACAAAAATGATTTTTCATTAACGCTGAATGGTTCTACAATCACTTTTGACGCTGCATTTAATATTGTTCATGGAACTCCCGGGGAGGATGGTTTATTGCAGGCATATTTTGAGCTGATTGGCATACCACAAACGGCTTGTGACTTCTATCAGGCAGCTCTTACTTTTAATAAACGTGACTGCATCAGCACCTTAAAACCTTATGGAATCCCAACAGCAACTAATTATTTTCTAAACAAAGGAGATGCAGTTGACACCAAAGCTATTATTAACACCGTAGGGCTACCTTGTTTTGTAAAAGCCAATAAAGCCGGAAGCAGTTATGGGGTTTCTAAAGTTAAAACTGAAGAAGAACTGATCCCCGCTATTGATTTGGCTTATCAAGAAGATGACGAAATTATTATCGAGTCTTTTTTAAGCGGAACCGAGGTTTCTGTAGGAGTAATTACCTATAAAGGGAAAGATACCGTTTTACCTATTACTGAAATTGTATCAGAGAATGAATTCTTTGATTATGAAGCTAAATATTTAGGAAAATCTCAAGAAATCACTCCTGCCAGGTTAACTAAGGAAGAAGAAAAAAAAGTAAAAGACTTAGCGCTAAAAGTATATCAAATCCTGAAAATGAAAGGTTTTTCTCGAAGCGAATATATATTTCAGGACGGTGAACCTCATTTTATAGAAATGAATACCAACCCCGGATTTAGTGAAGCGAGTATTTTACCTCAGCAGGCTAAAGCGGCTGGAATCACAATAAAAGATCTTTTGACCAACACCATTGAAGAAGCAATCGGTTCGTAACAAGTAACAATCGTAATTTAGTTTATATTTGTAACCACACCAATCACTAAACATATGAGAAGAGCCGTTTTTCCAGGATCATTTGACCCCATCACCTTAGGACATTATGATATTATCGAAAGGAGCTTAACTCTTTTTGATGAAGTAATTATTGCTATTGGTATTAATGCGGATAAGAAATACATGTTTTCTCTGGAAGAACGAAAGCGCTTTATTGAAGAGTCTTTTAAGGGGGAACCAAAAATCAAAGTAATGACCTACCAAGGACTTACTGTAGATTTTTGTAAAAAACAAGATGCTAATTTTATTCTAAGGGGACTTAGAAACCCGGCAGATTTTGAGTTCGAGAAAGCAATCGCACATACCAATCGTAAGATGTCTGAAATTGAAACTGTATTCTTACTAACTTCATCGGGTAAAAGTTATATCTCATCCTCCATTGTTCGTGATGTTCTTCGTAATGGTGGTGATGTCACAGGATTAGTTCCAGATACGGTTCTTGCCAAATAATGTACTATGTCTCGAAAAATAGGAGCCATCACTTTAGTGGTCAAAGATTATGACGAAGCAATTCAATTTTATGTAGATAAGTTAAATTTTACACTTATTGAAGACACAAAACTGGACAATACTAAACGCTGGGTAATTATTTCTCCTTCAAAAAATAATGAAACCTCCATTCTTCTTGCCCAAGCAGCAACACCCGAACAAGAAAAAGCAATTGGTAATCAAAGCGGTAATCGAGTATTCTTATTTCTACACACTGACGATTTTTGGAAAGACTATAACCATATGAAATCCAAAGGAATTTCCTTTCTAGAAGAACCCAGAAAAGAGCCTTATGGCACGGTAGTAGTTTTTGAAGATTTATATGGAAATAAGTGGGATTTAATTGAACATAAAAATTAACCCTCTTTAAACCTTTCTGTCATACTACAGTCTAAACTATAAATACTGTAATTTATGACATCCTCCTTATCAGATAAACAGATACAGCATTTGTATTGGAGAATAGGTTTTGGAATCTCTTCTACAGAGTTAAAAACTATTAGAAAGCTTTCTAAAAACCAGATCATTAATGGATTGTTTTCAAAAAGCAAAGAATACACCGCTTTGTCTATGGATTTTGGAGCTTTGCTTAAAAACCCCAAGGACTTATCTCGCGAAGAACGAAAACAGCTACAAAAACTCCGAAGAGATAAAATGAATGAGTTAAATCTTCTTTGGTATAAACAACTTGTAACAACAGATCAAATACTACGCGAAAAAATGACATTATTTTTTCACGATCATTTTGCAGTCAGATTGCGTACTCCTAGAGCTTGCCTTCATCTTAATAATTTAATAAGAAAGTATGCATTAGGCAATTTTGGAGATATGTTGATGTCGGTATCAAAATCCCCTGCAATGTTACTATTCTTAAATAATAGACAGAATCGTAAAAACCAACCTAACGAAAATTTTTCTCGTGAGGTTATGGAACTTTTTACCCTAGGAAGAGATAACGGATATACCGAAAGGGATATTAAGGAAGCTGCAAGAGCATTTACTGGATGGAATTTTAAGAAAGATGGAACTTTTGTGTTCAGACAAAATCATCATGATTATGGTTCCAAAACGTTTTTAGGAAAGACCGGTAATTTTACTGGAGAAGATATTATAAAAATTTTGTTAGAAAAGAAACAAACAGCCAGATACCTTGTAGAAAAATTATATATCTATTTTGTTAATGAAACAATAGATACAAAACACATTGATCATCTTACTAATGTTTTTTACAATTCTGGTTATAATCTAAAAATTGTTTTAAAAGAAATACTGAGCAGTGATTGGTTTTATGATGTTAAGCATATAGGAGTTAAAATAAAATCCCCAGTGGAGTTGATTGTAGGACTAAGTAAACCTTTTCAAATTCAGTATGAAGACCCTAAAGTATTACTCTATTTACAAAAAAAACTAAATCAAATATTATTCTTTCCTCCCAATGTTGCTGGTTGGCCTGGAGGAAAAACCTGGATTGACAATTCTACGCTAATGCTTCGATTAAAATTAGCTTCGGTAATTTTAAACAGTGGAGTTATTGAATGGAGTGATAAAGGCGATATGCCCGAAAATATGATCATTAAACAACAAATCTATAAAAAAGTAAAATCCAGACTTCAAAAAAAAGTAAAAGCAAAACCAAACTGGGAAGTATTTCTTTCGGGTTTAGAGCAAAAAGACAAAACGGAACTGATCAATTTCTTACTTCAGCCAGAATTATCAGGAACTGCCACACAGGTAATATCCGGATTAGACCCTTCAGATACTAAGAATTTTGTAATTGAATTATTGAGTTTACCTGAATACCAACTCTGCTAAAACCCTGAAAATCATGGACAGAAGAAATTTTTTAAAACAATCGGTTTTCGCTTCGGGAATGACATTAATCCCCTCCTTCTTAAAAGGAATGGAGTTTCTACGCCCTGAGCAATTATCAGGATACAGAAATGTTATTATCATTCAGCTCTCCGGTGGTAATGATGGCCTTAACAGTATTATCCCCGTTAGTAATGACATTTATTATAGTTTAAGACCAGAAATTGCAAAGAAAAAAGAACAGACACTAAAAATAACTGACGATCTGGCTTTTAATAATAATTTAAAAGCAATCGCAGCATTATATGATTTAGGAGAAGTATCTATCATTAATAATGTAGGATATCCCAATCCCAATCGATCACATTTTAGAAGTACGGATATCTGGCAAACAGCAAGTGATGCCAATCAGTATCTTAATACCGGTTGGGTAGGTAGGTATCTCGATGCCAATTGCCAGCATCCGTATCAAGCTATAGAAGTCGACAGTTCTCTATCCTTAGCGCTAAAAGGAGATACAATGAACGGAATCGCTGTTCCCGATCCGAATCAATTGTACAAAACTACCAGGGAGCCCTTTTTTAATAATTTAGTTATTAATACTAAAAATGAGATGCTAGATGAGGATAATCAAGGATACTTATACAAAACCTTATTAGACACGTATTCTTCAGCTTCGTACATTCATGAAACCTCTAAGATTTATAAAACCACAACAGAATATACCAACCATCCATTTGCTAAAAACCTAAAAACTATTGCTGATTTTATTGTTTCGGGATTAAAGACCAGAGTATATTATAGCTCTTTAGGCGGTTTTGACAGCCATGTGAACCAATTAAATAGTCAAGATAGGCTACTTAACATATATTCAGAAGCTGTGGGAGCTTTGGTAAAAGATCTTAAGAAAAATGATCGATTTAAAGACACACTAATTCTGACTTTCTCAGAATTTGGTCGCAGAGTTAAACAAAATGGAAGTCGAGGTACTGATCACGGAGCTGCCAACAATATAATTGCCATTGGAGGTTCTCTCAAAAAAGCTGGTGTTTATAACGAGCTTCCTAATTTATCTGACCTGGATGATAATGGAGATATTAAATATAGTATAGATTTTAGAAGGATATATGCTACAATACTACATAAATGGTTAGGAGTAGAGGATAAAATGATTTTACACAAAAAATTCAGCACATTAGAATTTATATAAACAAATACATTTCTTATTGTTAGGATAATCTTACATAATTATTTTTATCAAAAACAAATAACTAACCTTATTCTACATTAGATAACTTACTTCATATCGGCATTTTAGACATAAAAACATCCAAAAAAAGACTCAAAAACATCCATTATCACAATAAATACCATATTAAAAATACGGTTAAACCGTAAAATTTGTGTATTTCATCGAATTAAAAAATCACTTCATCTAAAAGATTTAGAAACATTTTTATACATAACTTTTTCAATATAAATTTGTTGCAAATCAAATAGATAATTCATTAAGCCCCAAACTATGAAAGCTATTATTACTTCAATCATTATTTTACTTTCTTTTTCTAATTTAAGTGCTCAAGAGGTTGTTTCTTCTGAAGAATCAATTGTAGAAGTAAAGAAAAATACAAAGGTTGATTTCTTTGAGACTTTAATCGCGGTAAATAATTTTGATATTAAGATCAAAAAGACTGAAAAGTTAGCTATTAAAACTAAATCTGATTTTTATAAGGCTTTAATGATTAAAAACGGTTTTTCTACAGACGATAAAGAAAATTCCAGATTGGTAGATAATGATAGAAAAGAGAAAGATTCAATGATGACGGACACTACTCAAATTACAGGATTATAACCATAGTTTTTTGGCAACACAAGAAATGTATAGCACCTGTTTTTAGTAATAAAACAGGTTTCTTTTTTTAACAAGCCAAATAACATTCCCTCCCACAACCATAGTTTTACTTTCAAATTCATAAAGTTAACTTAAAACTTACTTTAAGTAAAACCAAAAGAATCTACAAAATATATTGTTTTAATACTTTAGATACTAGAATCGATTAAAACAATTTCATGCAAGTTCACGAAACCGCTTTTGTAGTATCCACTTACAGATCACATCATGAAGATGTAAGCAAAGATACATATGCCAAACTATGGAATAATCCATCAACCGATGCCTTGATCCCAGATATTCTAAAAAATGTTTCGGAGCATGAGGCCATATTACATAGCCTCAGGAATCGATTCTTTCATGAAAGCTTAACATCTTTTTTTGAAGCTAATAATGGAGGCACCTTAATTAATTTTGGAGCAGGTTTCAGTATGTACCAGTTTCAGATGATGAATAACGTTTCTACAATCGAAATTGATAAAAAAGATATTATAGACTATAAAAAGGAAAGAATTGATCTTTGGATAACCCAAGGAAAATTACCTCAAAGGGATATTAAGTACGCAAGTGTAGATTTCAACATTCAAACTGAAGAAGAAATCATCAATATCATCAAACCTTTAATAAAAAAAGAACCAACATTTATAGTATTGGAAGGCGTTTTATTCTTTTTAAATCAAAACACTACTGATAAACTTTTTAGGATTTTTAAAGAGCTACAAGAAACTGGTGATCAAGTAGGAAGCGTATCATATCTTCCTGAAATAGAAAGCACAGAAGTATATCAACGTCTATTACACTATTTTGATAGTCATAATGACACTAATGATTCATTTATGCATCAAACTACTACACATTCATTTTATGAAAAGATCGATGGATATCATTTAAAAGAATATACAGACGAATTCGAGTTATCTAAGCTTTATGCTCCTGACTGTAAAATTGATAATAAATCTCAAATTCTTAATGAGAATATGTACATCTTAGAAAGGATTTAGTTATAACAATACTCTTAAAAAGATATTTATGGTAACAATCTAATAATTAAAACGATAATAAAACATTATTTTTTTTACTGTAAAACCACAATGTTAAATATTTTTAGTTATATTTGGTGAATATTCCCCAAAACCTATCGAGTTTAAGACTTAACTTTACCTACTTAAAAAAGGATACATTGTTTTTTGATGTACCCTTTTTTTTATTTCATCCCCAAGAAAACCCCTCTACTTCCTATTTCATAGCATTAGCCATTACGTGATATCTTGGATCATCAATATCGTGCTCTATCACGCTCGCTAATCTAGGAGAAGCTTTGATCATTAAAGCCTGACATTCTTCACTCAAGTGTTTTATTTTAACTTTTTTACCGGCTTCTTCATACTTACCAACCAGATTAAATATTGCTTCTAATGCAGAATGATCACTTACTCGTGATTCTATAAAGTCAATTTCTACTTTATCAGGATCATTGGCCACATCAAACTTAGCGTTAAATGCCTGTATGCTTCCAAAGAACAGAGGTCCCCATATTTCATACACTTTGGTACCATCTTCTTTTACATGCTTCCTAGCTCTAATCTTTTTAGCATTTTCCCAGGCAAATGCTAATGCTGACATAATTACTCCAGCAATTACAGCAACGGCTAAATCAAAGAATACAGTTAATAAAGAAACAGAAATCAACACAATAGCATCAGTAAGTGGAATTTTATTTAGGATTCTAAAACTAGACCAGGCAAATGTACCAATCACCACCATAAACATCACTCCAACTAAAGCTGCTATAGGAACTTGCTCTATTAAACCAGAAGCAAAAAGAATAAACAATAACAATGTCACCGCTGCTACAATACCAGATAATCTGGTACGTCCACCACCTTTGATATTAATAATAGATTGACCAATCATTGCACAACCACCCATTCCTCCGAACAAGCCTGTAACAATATTCGCACCTCCCTGAGCAAGGCATTCTCTGTTAGAATTTCCGCGAGTTTCAGTCAACTCATCAATAAGATTTAAAGTCATTAATGATTCTATCAGTCCAATCGCAGCCAATATTAATGCATAAGGACCAATGAATTTAAATGTTTCCCAATTCATTGGGACTTTATTAAAGATATCAAATTGGAACTGTGGCAAACCTCCTTTTAAACCTTCTCCTCCACCATCTCTAATAAAACTACCAACTGTAGCCACATCTAGTTTTCCTAAAATCACGATTGCAGATACTACTATAATACCAATAAGTGCCTCTGGTAACTTAGCTGTAGCCTTTATTTTTGGCAATCCCCACATAATTAACATAGTTAGCCCCACTAATGCCAACATAACCCATAAGTCAGTTCCTAGCATCCACACTTTTTCACCATTCTGAAATGATTTAAACATTCCTAATTGAGAAAGGAAGATTACAATCGCCAATCCATTTACGAACCCCATCATCACTGGATGAGGAATTAAACGTACAAACTTCCCTAGTTTTAAAACTCCCGCTAGCATTTGTATAAACCCCATAAGGATTACGGTTGCAAACAAATAGTATAGACCAAGTTCTTCTTCTGGGGCACCCATAGCATTTCCTTCAGCAACCAAACTAACCATAACTACTGCTAACGCTCCGGTTGCTCCTGAAATCATTCCGGGTCTACCTCCAAAAACAGAGGTAATCAACCCAATCATAAAAGCTGCATACAACCCAACCAATGGATCTACACCTGCTACAAACGCAAAAGCAACAGCTTCCGGAACTAATGCTAGTGCAACAGTTAATCCTGATAAAATATCATTCTTGGCATTTGCCACTCTCTTTTTTACAAACTCAGTCATAGCTATGGTATTTTGAGGGTGCAAAAATACGTTTATTTTACTGGTGTACAAGCTGATCTGAATTCTATTTCACACTAAAACGTTGTAGAAGATTCTAAAATCAGAAAACTCACTATATTTAGACCATCATACATATCTCTTATGCAAAAAATCACATTTATCTTAAGCTCCCTCCTTATAATTTCCTGTAATATCTCGGAAAAGAAGAGTAACAAAAACTATGATTTCACCACTACTTTTGAAAAAAGTAAAGGAACTGAAACACCAACCTACCCCGAAGTGATTACCTATTATAAAAAACTTGCTGAAGCTTATCCAGAAATCAATATTCAGGAAATTGGAATGACAGATAGTGGCTACCCTTTACACCTTGTCACTCTGAATCCGGATAAAGTATTTGATTTTAAAAAAATAAGACAAACTAAGCAAGTTCTATTGATCAATAACGGTATTCACCCTGGAGAAAGTGATGGCATCGACGCTACAATGTTGTTATTTAGAGATATCGTAAAAGGCAATATTAACGTTCCTGAAAATACAGTTTTAGCAGCCATTCCAATATATAATATTGGCGGTGCGTTAAACCGAAATTCTGGAACCAGAACCAATCAAAATGGACCGAAAGAATATGGTTTTAGAGGTAATGCTCGTAATTATGATCTTAATCGTGACTTCATAAAAAATGATACCAAAAATGCTAATGCATTTGCAGAAATATTTCATTTAGTACAACCAGATGTTTTCATTGATAACCATGTGAGTAACGGAGCTGATTATCAATATACATTAACCCATTTGTTTACACAGCATAATAAACTCGGTGGTGAACTAGGTAATTATTTGCACAAAGAAATGCAACCACAATTAGAAGCTTCACTTTCTACAAAAAAATGGGATATCACTCCTTATGTTAACGTATGGGGAACCACTCCTGATAAAGGCTGGATACAATTTATGGATTCACCAAGATATTCCACGGGGTTTACAACACTCTGGAACACTTTGGGAATGATGGTAGAAACGCATATGCTAAAACCCTATAAGCAAAGAGTTGAAGGAACTTATGAATTGATGAAATCTATGATTACGATTACAGAAAAAGACGGTAAAAAAATCAGATTACTACGTAATAAAGCTTTTGCAGAATTACCAAAGCAAAATACCTATCCTGTAAACTGGGAAGTTGATACTACTCAAGTAACCAAATTTAAGTTCAAAGGCTATGAAGGAGAATATGTCGATAGCAAAGTTACAGGTGCTAAACGTTTAAAATATGATCAAAACAAGCCATACACAGAAGAGGTTAGTTACCAGAACTATTTCACTCCAACAACCGAAGTTACTATACCGCAAGCATACATTATCCCACAAGGATGGTGGAATGTAATTGAATTACTACAACTCAATCAGGTTGAATTTAAAACTTTGACTAAAGACTCCACAATTTCTGTGGAAGTATATCATATTAAAGATTACAAAAGTCGAAAAACACCTTATGAAGGACATTATCCTCACCATACTACTTCTGTACAAAAAAGTAAAGAAGATATAACCTTTAGAAAAGGAGATATTATTGTTCCTACAAACCAAAAAGGATTTAGATATTTATTAGAGACTCTTGAACCCCAAGCACCAGATTCCTTTTTTAACTGGAATTTCTTTGACACTATATTACAACAAAAAGAAGGGTTCTCTCCTTATGTATGGGAAGACAAGGCTTCAGAGTTACTAATTAACAATGATAAGTTACGTTTACAATTTGAGGAAAAGAAAAAAGATACTACTTTTTCTAAAAATTGGTATGCACAACTGGATTGGCTTCATAAACAATCAGATCATTATGAAAAGGCACATTTTAGATATCCGGTGTATCGCGTATTAAGATAAATAATCATGAGAAAATAACAACTTAATATTAGCATAAGAATCCAACAAAGCTTTTTTTGTTTTTTTCTTATCCTTCCATTTTACTTTCATAATCCCTTCATTCTTTTGTGGCACTAACTCACCATCATAATCAGTTTTCATCTCGAACCAATACGTAACCTTTAATCTGAACTCTCGATTTCTTTTAAAAACATGATACGTTTTATATAAAAACTTTGTAACCTCTAACCCATTTACCCCTGTCTCTTCTTCTACTTCTCGAATTGCAGTGGTTTGCATATCTTCTTTCTTTTCAGCTTTGCCTTTTGGTAGATCCCATTTACCATTACGATGAATAAATAAAATTTCTTTTTTCGCATTATATACTTTACCTCCACCTGCTAAAACCACTGGCAGTTTAGCATACAAATGTTCTAACAACTTACCTTCAGTTTTATGATAAAAATGATATTTTGGTTCTTTATCCCCACCTTCTTTAGCTAGAATATCTCGTATAATTTTCGGAAAATCAACTTCTTTGACAGGTATTGTTTTATAACCTTCAATAGTCTTTTTTGTAGACAGAATAATAGGCGTATTATTCACAAAAACTTTATACATTTGCAACTATGATTTTTGATAAAAATACAGCAAAAAAAACTGCTGAGCTATTGTTGCAAATTAATGCAATTAAATTACAACCACAAGAGCCCTTTACATGGGCATCCGGCTGGAAGTCTCCTATTTACTGTGATAACCGCATTACACTTTCTTATCCAGTAATCCGAAACTACCTGAGAGAGAACCTTGCAAAGTTTATTGAGGAAGAATATGGCAAACCGGATGTAATTGCAGGAGTAGCTACCGGAGCTATTGGAATTGGTATGTTAGTTGCTGAGCAATTAAACCTTCCTTTTATATATGTTCGTCCTGAAGCAAAAAAACATGGTAGAAAGAATCAAATAGAAGGCATTGTACCTACCGGAAAAAACGTAGTTGTTGTAGAGGATCTTATCAGTACTGGAAAAAGTAGCCTAAATGCTGTCAAAGCACTTAAAGAAGTTGATGCTCACGTAAAAGGCATGGTAGCCATCTTTAACTATGGATTTGATATTGCAGATCAAAATTTTGAAGAAGCGGCACTATCTTTGCACACTTTAAGTAATTATGAGAACCTTCTGGAACAAGCACTGGATACTAGTTATATCACTGAAGACCAGAAAAACACACTGCAAAGCTGGAGAACTAATCCAGCAGAGTGGAATATTTAATAATCAAACAATATTATGAACTTAGAAAGCCCTACGGTAACTGTAAATAAAACAGCAGAAGAAGTTTTTGAATTTTTAATTAAGGTTGAAAATTTTGAACAACTAATGCCTGAAAGCAAACAAAAATTCGAAAAAATTAGTGATTCTAGATTTCTTTTTCAATTAAAAGGAATGCCGGAATTGGTACTAGACCAAAAAGAAAATACTCCATCAAGCCAAGTTGTACTTGGTGCTGCAAGTGATAAACTTCCTTTCACTTTAACAGCAGACATCACAAATACTGAAGATGGAAAAAGCACAACAAAACTAACCTTTGATGGTCAGTTTAATGCTATGATGTCTATGATGATTAAAAATCCTATTCAAAACTTTATCAATACACTTAGCGAAAATATCGGAAAGCTATAATTAATATAATAGCTTGATTTCTTTAAGATCATAATCTTCGAGAATTTCGTCTTCGAGTAGAACCTGTAATTTTCCTTCATTGGTAATTGCTTGGATAATACCCACAAAAGAATTGCCCTCTGTATCTAAAAATGTAGAGGGCTTATTTTTTCTAAAAAGCAAAGAATGATATTCATCTCTTAGGTATTTGAAATTTAAAGGATTTAGTTTTGAAAATCCATTTTCAATATTTTTTAATAACAAATTTAAAACCTCTTCAATATTAAAATTCTGTCCAGAAACTAACTTTAGAGATCCCGCTTGAGGAAGGTTATCGAATTTAATTTGATTTATATTCAACCCGATACCAATAATCGCACCACTCAATCTGCCATTCTTAACCAAATTCTCTATTAAAACTCCACAAATCTTTAATCGATCTGACAGAATGTCGTTAGGCCATTTTATGGATATTTTAGGTATTAATAGATTTTTTAAGGTATCACATATTGCCAGAGATGTTACTATTGAAACAAAAAATTGATCCTCTAACTTTAATCCTTCAACAGGTATAAACACGCTACAAGTAAGGTTTTCGGCATAATTACTCTGCCACACTGTACCCATCTGACCTTTACCAGCTTTCTGTTCATTAGCTGTTACACAAACCGACGTAACCAGATTCTTTTCTCTATTTAAGTCTTTTAAAAACGTATTTGTAGAGTCAATGGCATCAACTTTGATTATATGCATGTAATAAGGTGTAAAAGTTTTACAAATGTCGGATATTACAGACATTAAAATGATAAAAAGTAATAACTTTACACAAATTAAAAAAATGCATGACTAAAAAAGAAATCAGTACTGATCAATTAATCACTCAAATCATAAAAGGTATTGAAGAAGTAAAAGGTAATGACATCAATATTTTAGACTTACGCGAGATCGAAAATACAGTCTGTAGTTACTTTGTTATCTGCAATGGTACTTCTAATACCCAAGTAAATGCAATCGTTAATTCTGTCCAGAAAACTGTAAGTAAAGAATTAAAAGACAAACCCTGGCATGTAGAAGGAAGTGAAAATGCTGAATGGGTGCTAATTGATTATGTGAATGTAGTAGTACATGTTTTCCAAAAACATATAAGAGAATTCTATGATATTGAAGGACTATGGGGAGATGCAAAGACTACTGTGATTGAAACAAATTATTAAAAGAGAAAACCTAAATGGCAAAAGACAATAAAAAAATAGAACCTAATAAGAAACCAAAATTCAGTGCATATTGGATTTATGCAATAATTATTGTTGGTTTTTTAGCACTTAATTTCCTGGGAGGAAGTGGATGGGGATCTGCTCCAAAAACAACTCCTTCTGATTTTCAGAGTTTTTTAAGTAATGGAGAAGTAGAAAAAGTAGTTATACTGAATAGAAGAGAAGCAAAAGTATTTCTGACTCCAGAAGCAAAGGCTTTAGAAAAACACAAAAACAAAAAGCCAAAATCTATATTACCCGTTGGTCCTGGTGAACCTGATTATCAATTCGAGTTTGGAGATTTACAAAACTTCGAAAACGAAATTGCTAAAGTTAAGGAAGATAATGGATTAGATACTCAGGTAATTTATGATACTGAAAATAATTTCTGGGGAGAAATTTTTGTTACTCTCCTGCCCTTTGCTTTGATTATTGGGGTATGGATATTTATTATGCGTAGAATGAGTGGTGGTGCCGGAGGTGGTGCTGGAGGACAAATTTTTAACATAGGAAAATCTAAAGCCAAGCTATTTGATCAAAATACAGAAGTAAAAGTTTCTTTTGAAAATGTTGCAGGTCTAGAAGGAGCAAAAGAAGAAGTTCAGGAAATAGTAGACTTCTTAAAAAATCCTGAAAAATATACATCTCTTGGTGGTAAAATCCCTAAAGGAGCATTATTGGTAGGTCCTCCCGGAACAGGAAAAACACTATTAGCTAAGGCGGTTGCCGGAGAAGCAAAAGTACCTTTCTTTTCTTTATCAGGATCAGACTTTGTAGAGATGTTTGTAGGTGTTGGTGCATCACGTGTACGTGATTTATTCAAACAAGCTAAAGAAAAATCTCCTGCTATTATATTTATTGATGAAATTGACGCAATAGGTAGAGCAAGAGGAAAAAGTAATTTCTCAGGATCTAATGACGAGAGAGAAAACACATTAAACCAGCTCCTTACTGAGATGGATGGTTTTGGAACCAATACCAACGTTATTGTTATTGCTGCTACCAACAGGGCTGATGTACTTGATAAAGCATTAATGCGTGCTGGACGTTTTGACAGACAAATCTATGTTGACCTTCCTGACGTTAGAGAACGTAAAGAAATATTTGAAGTACATCTAAAACCTCTTAAGAAAGTAGAAGGTTTAGATACTGATTTTTTATCCAAACAAACTCCGGGGTTTTCTGGTGCAGATATCGCCAATGTATGTAACGAAGCTGCTTTAATTGCAGCAAGAAAAGGCAACAAAGCTGTTGGAAAACAAGATTTCTTAGATGCGGTAGATAGAATTGTTGGTGGATTAGAGAAAAAGAACAAAATTATTACTCCTGAAGAAAAAAGAGCTATTGCATTTCATGAAGCCGGACACGCTACTGTAAGCTGGATGTTGGAACACGCTGCTCCATTGGTAAAAGTAACTATTGTACCTCGTGGACAATCATTAGGTGCCGCTTGGTATCTTCCGGAAGAAAGGCTAATTGTAAGACCAAATCAAATGCTAGATGAAATGTGTGCTGCACTTGGTGGTCGTGCTGCAGAGAAAGTAATGTTTGATGAGATCTCAACCGGAGCATTAAGCGATTTAGAGAAAGTAACCAAACAAGCCAGAGCTATGGTTACAGTCTATGGATTAAATGATAAAGTTGGGAACCTTACATATTATGATTCTTCAGGGCAAAGTGAATATAATTTCACTAAACCTTACAGTGAGCAAACTAGTGAGTTAATCGATAAAGAAATCTCTAATATTATAGAAACTCAATATCAAAGAGCTATAGAATTGCTAGAGAATAACAAAGACAAACTTACTCAGCTTGCTGAAGTATTATTAGAGAAAGAAGTTATTTTTAAGGATAACTTAGAGAAGATATTTGGAGAAAGACCATTTGGTAAAAAGGAAGAAGAAACTGTTGTTGAACCTTCATAAAACCTAAATAGTTTTTACTTGTAAAATGAAAAATCTTAACCTAACAGAATATTAGGTTAAGATTTTTTTTATCTTTGAAGGTATTGTAAAATTGTAATCCCGAATCGTAGCACTAAATATGAGTCTATTTAGAAGAATATTTTCCTCAAAATCTAAATCAGACCAAAAGAATAAAGAACGACACGTAGAAGATCGCAGTAAGTACATGCCAGAAATCAACCTACCAGTTGATGAAAGCTTTATGATTAATTTCAAAAGAAATGGCGGTAAATTCTTGTATTGTGATAATGAAAATGAAGTTTTAGATTCTTTTGACAAAATTCTATTAGAAAATGATTGGTACGAAACAGACGTATGCTGTTTTGATATTGGGCTGGAACATAAATTTTCTGGTTACAACCTTAATTATGTAAAAAACATTTCGGGATCATTCTTTTTTGCTACTTGCGAATATTTAATTGCCGACAGTGGTTCTATTTTAGTTTCTTCGAATCAGCTTAAAGAAAAAAAACTAACAGAACTGCCAGACAATTTTGTAATATTAGCATCTACCAGTCAACTGGTTAAAAGTATTGGAGAAGGTCTAAAAGGAATAAAAGAAAAAAATAAAAACTCAATTCCTTCAAATATCACTACTATTAAAAACTTCGAAACACAAAAAGAAAAAGACTTCTTAAGTTACGGAAGTAGCTCAAAAAATCTATATTTGCTGCTGTTGGAAGATTTATAATATGAAGGAATTACTTACACGGTCATTATCGGGATTTTTATATGTATCGATATTACTGGCTTCTATCTTTATTTCTAGATACACTTTTATTGGTGTGTTCTTTATCTTCGGTATTATATGTATTTATGAATTTCAGAAATTAATCCATCTAAGAAATAAAAGGTTATACATCATCTTTATTCTATTCATCATTCTATTTCAATTTGTTGAGGATAGATGGTATATTACTGTTCCCGTATTAATGCTTACGATAGTTACAGAAGTTTTTTTAGTTAAGGATTTGGTAACTATACGAATCATACCCATGTTCGAAAAAAGAAAATACTTAACAAGCATTTTCTATCTTATTACTTCCATTATATTTTTAACATTAATACCAATCTATAACGGAAAATATGAACCTATAATAATAGCTGGACCTTTTTTAATTGCCTGGACTAATGATACTTTTGCATATCTGGTTGGCAAAAATTTTGGGAAACATAAATTATTAGAACGAATATCTCCTAAAAAAACAATTGAGGGATTTGCCGGAGGTTTTGTTTTTTCTTTATTAGCAGGATACCTTATTTCCACTTTCTCCGACACTTTATCTATATACGTTTGGTTGATTATAAGCATAATAATGAGTATTTTTGGTACTCTGGGTGATCTTATACAATCTAAATTCAAAAGACAAGCAGGAGTAAAAGATAGTGGCTCTATAATGCCTGGACATGGAGGCATTTTTGATCGCTTAGATAGCATTATATTTGCCAGCCCATTTTTATATGCATTTTTACAAATTTTAAAATATGTTCCATAAAGAAGGATATAAAATCATCTCGGTTGCCATAGTACTTTTTCTAGGTATTAATGTAGCTTCATATGTAGCTATACAACTACAAGAATGGATAATTTCCATATTTGTGGTTACTTTAGCATTTCTAATTCTGATTCTACAATTTTTCAGAAACCCTAAAAGAAAAACTCAAATAGACGAACATACTGTCGTAGCTCCTGTAGATGGAAAAGTTGTGGTTATTGAAGAAGTATTCGAAAAAGAGTATTTTAAAGAAAATAGACTTCAGGTTTCTATATTTATGTCTCCAATAAATGTTCATGTAACCAGATACCCTATTAATGGCGAAGTAGCTTTTAGTAAATATCACCCAGGTAAGTATTTAGTTGCCTGGCACCCTAAGGCATCTGAAGAAAACGAAAGAACAACGGTTGTTGTTAAGAACAATATCATAGAAATACTCTACAGACAAATTGCCGGAGCATTAGCTAAAAGAATTGTAAATTATGCCAAAGAAGGTGAAAAAGTTATTCAAGGCTCAGATAGCGGTTTTATCAAATTTGGATCAAGAGTTGATGTGTTTTTACCTATTGGAACTAAAATAAATGTCTCTCTCGATCAAAAAGTGAGAGGCGGAGAAAGCATTATAGCTCATGTATAATTATTATGACCGAAGAAGAAATAAATATTGCCTTCGAGAAAGCATATCATCGTGCTTGTAACACACAAATACAGCTTCCGCCGGATATTATGTTACATTTCTACGCACACTACAAACAAGCTACACATACTGACGGTTTTTACACTCCATCTGGCGACAGTGAACTTAGAAATGCTTTTAAGCTGAATGCGCTTTTTCAGGTTAAAAATCTTACTGCCTTAGAAGCTAAAATAAAGTATATCGAACTAGTCAATAAACATATTACAGATTAAAAAAAGCTTTGACTATTCATCAAAGCTTTCTTTTTTTTGGACAATATTCTATATCTTAAGCTTAAGAAAGACTTGCTAAACTAGATTTTAGAGTAGCAATCTTGGCTTCAGCGTCAGCTTCTTTCTTTCGTTCATTAGCAATCACTTGCTCAGGAGCATTATTAACAAAACGCTCGTTCTGCAATTTTTTCTGAACAGACTTTAAAAACCCCTCTGTATACGTAAGTTCTTCTGTAAGTTTCTTTATTTCTTCTTCCACATTAATTGCCCCAGAAATTGGAATAAAATACTCATTAGATTTAACTCTAAAGGATAAAGCCCCATCCACTTTTGCATCAACATAATTTAAGGAAGACAAATTACCTAATTTACTAATAACGGTATCAAAAGTTGAACTTAATTTTTCACTATTTAGCACTGATAACTCTATAGTTTCTTTAAACGAAATATTCTTCTCTTTACGAATAGTTCTAATTCCAGAAACTACTTCTGAAGCTATATCGAATTCCTTAATCAAACCTTCATTAACCGCTTTTGATGTAGGCCAACTAGAAATAATTAATGCCTCTTTTGGAGTTCTATCTGCAATCTGCTGCCAAATTTCCTCTGAAATAAAAGGCACAAAAGGATGAAGAATCTTTAGATTATCTTCTAGAATAGCTATCACCTCATTATACGTTTTAGTATCAATAGGACTACCGAAAGCTGGCTTAATCATCTCTAACAACCAGCTACAGAAATCATCCCATACTAACTTATAGGTGGTCATTAGTGCATCACTAATTCGATATTTAGCATAACTATCTTCCAGTTCTAATAAGGCCTGTTGAAATCTTGATTGATACCATTCTATTGCAATTTTAGATGCTTCAGGTTGTTCTATATTAGAATCAATTTTCCAACCTTTTATTAACCTAAAGGCGTTCCAAATTTTATTTACAAAACCACTACCTTGTTTACACAAGTCTTCATCAAACATTAAATCATTACCAGCTGGAGAACTCAACAACATTCCAACTCGAATACCATCAGCACCATATTGATCAATTAAATCTAATGGATCAGGAGAATTACCTAAAGACTTAGACATTTTCCGTCTTTGCTTATCTCTTACAATACCTGTAAGATACACATTAGTAAATGGTTTTTCCTTTCTGTATTCATATCCAGCAATAATCATTCTAGCCACCCAAAAAAACAAAATTTCCGGAGCGGTTACCAAATCATTTGTAGGATAATAATAATTAATTTCATCGTTTTCGGGCTCCAAAATACCATTGAATACACTCATTGGCCATAACCAAGAAGAAAACCAGGTATCCAATGCATCTGGATCCTGAGTTAGATCAGTATCTATTAAATTACTATTACCAGTTTTTTCTTTAGCTAAAATCAGCGCTTCCTCCCTACTCTCTGCAACAACAAAATCTTCTTTTCCATCTCCATAGAAATAAGCAGGAATCTGATGTCCCCACCACAATTGACGAGATATATTCCAATCTCTAACATTTTCCATCCAATGGCGATATGTATTTACAAACTTTTCAGGAACTAGATTCACGTCCTTACCTATAACTGCCTCCAAGGCAGGTTTAGCAAGGTCTTCCATTTTCAAGAACCATTGATCACTTAGTTTAGGCTCTATAACGGCCTTAGTTCGTTCGCTTGTTCCCACTTTATTAAGATGTGTCTCTGTTTTTTCTAAAACACCAATACCATCTAACTCCTTTATAATTTCTTTACGGGCTACAAAACGATCTTTTCCTTCATAATGCAAGCCAAAAGTATTAAGTGTTGCATCATCATTAAAAATATCTATAACTTCCAGGCTATGCTTATCACCTAACACTTTATCATTCGGATCGTGAGCAGGTGTTACTTTAAGACACCCTGTACCAAACTCCATATCTACATACTCGTCTTCAATAATTGGAATCGATCGATTGGCAATGGGAACAATAGCTTTTTTACCTCTGAGATGAGCAAAACGTTCATCATTTGGGTTAATACATATCGCTGTATCACCCATAATAGTTTCAGGACGAGTTGTAGCAATAGTAAGGGTATCATCGCTTCCTTCAATTTTATACTTTAAATAATATAAGTTACCCTGTTTCTCCTCATAAATAACTTCTTCATCAGATAGGGTAGTCTTCGCTTCCGGATCCCAGTTCACCATCCGATACCCTCTATAAATCAACCCTTTGTTATACAGGTCTACAAAAACTTTGATCACAGAAGCAGACAAATTGTCATCCATAGTAAAAGCCGTACGTTCCCAATCACAAGAAGCTCCCAATTTTTTAAGTTGTTCCAGAATTATCCCCCCATGTTTATGTGTCCATTCCCAAGCATGTTCTAAAAACTCTTCTCTAGTGAGGTCATTTTTATTGATCCCATCTTCCTTTAACTTAGCAACAACCTTAGCTTCTGTCGCTATAGAAGCATGATCAGTACCAGGTACCCAGCAAGCATTATAACCCTTAAGGCGAGCTCTTCTAATCAACACATCCTGTATTGTATTATTAAGCATATGTCCCATATGCAAGACTCCAGTAACATTTGGCGGTGGAATTACGATAGTATACGCCTCTCTATCATCAATTTCTGAATGAAAGTAATTATGCTGAGTCCAGTAATCATACCACTTATCTTCTACCGATTTTGCATCATATTTTCCTGCTAAAGACATACTTTGGTCTAGTTTTTGAGTTTTAGAGTGCAAAAGTAATTATTATATACGACAACTTGAAAGTCTTTTGCAATTTTGAAGTTGGATAAAAAGTAACTACTTTTACACATTATAAAAACCTACATTATGAAAAAAGTTATAATGATTTTATTTATTGGTTTTCTGGGATTTAATTTGAATGCCCAAGATGCCAAAGCAGAAATAAAATTTAAAACTGAAGTTATTGATTATGGCGAAATAGCTAAAGGTAGTGATGGCGTTCGCCAGTTTGAGTTTACAAATACAGGAAATGCTCCTTTGGTTATTTCTAAGGTATACTCTAGCTGTGGCTGCACTATTCCTAAAAAGCCTGAAGGACCAATTGCTCCAGGAGAAACTGGAATTATTGAAGTAAAATATGACACCAAAAGAGTGGGGCCTATTCGAAAAACGGTTACTGTAAATTCTAATGCCGCGGATAATCCTACAATGTCAATAAAAATTAAAGGAACAGTTTTAGACACTAATAAAAGTGTTCTTGAAAAGAAAAACTAAGTAAAATACTTACTTTAACTAAAAGGAGCTGTTTTAAAAACAGCTCTTTTTTTATATCACTTTTTTAAGAAAGAATGTATACTTCATTTGGACACCCAATCTTTCTATTTTAATTCTAATTTTCTTTCCTTCCTCAGAATAAAAAAGATCATTGAGGTCGGAAAGTTTATAATAATGAGCTTTTTTTCCATTAACTTCTAGAACAATATCTCCCTTTTTTAATCCCGCTATTTCTGCCGGTGAATTAGGTCTTATATCCAAAATCTCGTATTTTGGCTGTAGGCTGTAAGTAAAACTTGACAGTTCTCTATCAAAAGAAACAGCATCTTTCTTTATAGTAACATTTTTCACCTCATAAGAATTATCCTCTCTTCTTTTTACATAATCTTCATCAATTCTAATTCCATTATGCTGTATCGTAAGACCACTCATATTATAGAAAAAAGGCTTATCAAAATAGCCATTCTTCTTAAACGATATTTTTTTATTAGGATAATCCACAATCAAGTTAAACCTTCTTAATATACTACCTCCAATGGATCCTTGTCTATCTTTTGTGGATATTCTTTTTAAGTTAATTGAATCCGGAAATGAAGTAGTAACGTTTCTTAAAACAAAATCACCAATTACCAAACTATTTATTTTAGATCTCCTTCCGTATATATTACCTGAAAAACCTTTACCCAAATAATCTTCAAAAGAATTCTCAGGTACTTTGATCCCCAACTCTTCATTCTCAAAAAGCCATAGTGCAGATCCAGAACCAGAATCTATTAGCATATTTAGATTTACTTGTCCATTTTTAGACATATGCTTAACATCCATATAAGGTCTCTTATTATCTGGAAACCTTAGTTTTGTCCTATAGCATTTTCTACACTTTTTATAAGTGTAAAATCCAGGTTTATTTATCTTTATGACTCTATTTGAATAGCTTATATCTAAAATAAAATCCTTAAAAAAATCATACCCTATAACCCCATGGATAGGAAATCCCATTTGTGGCGAAAAATTTATGGTCTCATCAAAAACCAAGTAAACCGTATGATTCCTACTTCTTGATTGTCCTATTTTCAAATCATTCCCCACAGATTTCACAGCCTCTACTGCCCCACCTTTTCCAAGACCTCTAAGATAAATTTTGGTAGCGTTACGCAATTCTAATGAATCTCTATCTTCTGCACTAAATATAATTGTTGAGTTCACCCCAGTATCCAGAATAAAAGAAAGATCAACACCATTAAGGTTTACGGGGATAATTACAAGGTTATTTGCAAGTTCAAACTTTATCTTATCTTTCTTCACTCCATTAGGAAGTTTAAAGCTACCTTGAGCTAAAACTGTGACATTAAGAAACAATAATAGAATTAAAACTCTATTATTAATGAAATGATAAAAATCCAATAACAAAATCTCCTTTTTCCTAAATATAGAAAAATAGTTGAAAATTAATGTCGATTAGACATCTATTTCTTAAATAATTTAAGAAATTTACCGCTATTTTATATTTTAAACCAAACTTTAATGCCCGTTGTATCAAGTAAAGGTAAGGCTATGCCGGAATCTCCAATTCGCAAATTGGCTCCTTTTGCAGAAAAAGCTGTAAAAGAAGGCAAGCATATTTATCATCTTAATATCGGTCAACCTGATATTAAAACTCCGACGGAAGCATTAGAAGCCGTTCGAAATCACACGGTTGATGTGCTGGCCTATAGTCATTCTGCCGGCTTTGAAAGTTTTAGAAAAAAATTAGCCGGATTCTATGCAAAACATGATATAACTATATCTTCTGATGATATTTTAGTCACAACCGGGGGTAGTGAAGCTTTAATTTTCACAATGGGAAGTATTACCGATCCTGGAGATGAAATTATTGTTCCGGAACCATTTTATGCAAATTATTATAGTTTTTCTACACAATCCACAATTAAAGTGGTCCCTGTAATTTCTAAAATTGAAACAGGGTTTGCGTTACCAGCTATAAAAGAATTTGAAAAACTTATTACCACAAAAACCAAAGCAATATTAATTTGTAATCCAGGTAATCCTACAGGGTATTTATATAGTAAAGAAGAAATACAACAACTTGCGGAATTAGCAATCAAACACGATTTATTCCTAATATCTGATGAAGTATATCGAGACTTTGTATATGATGGTTCTGATCATTATTCTATCCTTCAGGAAAGGGATCTAAATGAACATGCTATTGTTATAGACTCTGTGTCTAAACGATACAGTATGTGTGGTGCTAGAATAGGCTGTATGGTAAGTAAAAACAAAAGCGTTATACAGACTGCAATGAAATTTGCACAAGCGAGATTAAGTCCGCCAACTTTTGCACAAATAGCAAGTGAAGCTGCACTCGAAGCACCAGAATCGTATTACAAAGAAACGGTTGCTAAATATAAAGAACGAAGAGACACCTTAGTATCAGGGTTAAGAGAGATCCCTGGAGTTAAGGTTGCCATACCTAATGGAGCTTTTTATTGCATAGCAGAGTTACCTATTAATGATACTGATCATTTTGCAGAATGGCTCTTAGACAAATTTGATGTAGATAAGCAAACTGTGATGCTTGCACCAGCTTCTGGATTTTATTCTAGCCCTAATGAAGGTAAAAATCAAGTAAGAATTGCATATGTTTTAAACAGAAGAGACCTAAAAAAAGCAATTACTATATTGAAGTTAGCTTTAGAAAAATATACTAATTCATGAAGATAGAGTATAACAAATCCCTTAAAGAGTATAATACTTTTGGTATAGACGTTACTGCTGATGAATTTATAAAAATCACATCAGAAGATGAATTATTGCAGGTAATTTCTAAATATAACAATAAAGATATATTTATTTTAAGCGGAGGAAGTAATATGCTTTTGACTAAAAACATCGAAAAATTAGTTGTGCATATTGCAATTAAGGGAATAGAATCAAAACTACAACCCGATAATACGGTTTTAGTATCTGCACAAGCAGGAGAAAACTGGCATGATTTTGTACAATACTGTATTCAGAATAATTATGGAGGCTTAGAAAATTTATCTCTAATACCTGGTTATGTCGGCAGTGCCCCAATACAAAACATAGGGGCCTATGGAGTAGAATTAAAAGATACTTTTATTAGTTGTGATGCTATAGGTCTTAAAAGCGGTAAGAAACATACTTTTTCTAGCAAAGAATGTGAATTTGGTTATCGAAATTCTATTTTTAAAAATAAAGCAAAAAATAAATACGTAATCACCAAAGTTACTTTTAAGCTCACCGCAAAAAATCACATCCTTAATCAAAGTTATGGCGCTATAGAAAATGCTTTAGCAGAAAAAAACATATCAACACCAACGATTAAAGATATTTCTGAAGCCGTAATTCAAATAAGAAAAAGTAAACTTCCTGACCCTTCGGAAATAGGGAATAGTGGTAGTTTTTTCAAAAACCCAGTGATTTCTTCAAATGTATTTAATAAACTACAAGCTTCATATCCAGAAATTCCTCATTATGTAATTGATGACACCTCGATAAAGGTTCCGGCAGGATGGCTTATTGAACAATGCGGCTTTAAAGGAAAACGCTGGGGAGATGCCGGTGTACACAAAAAACAAGCACTGGTTCTTGTAAATTATGACAATGCATCTGGTGAAGAAATACTTGATATATCAAAAAAAATTCAACAAGAAGTAATGAATAAGTTTTCTATAGAATTAGAAACGGAAGTCAATATTATATAAAAATTAAAAACAAAATTTAAAATATTTTCATTCCAGTTATTATTTTATGGTTTTTCTTCAAAAAAAGCAATATCTGAATAGTTAATTTTTGTATCTAAAATCTTCTTACCTTCTCATTCTTTGTATCTTTGCAATTAATTTTGATAATCTTTCAATATGAAACTTCTATTACTTACGGTGGTTTTACTTTTATTAGCGTTTGCAGGAATCGCAATTAAGCTATGGGCAAAAAAAGATGGAAAATTTGCAGGAACTTGTGCAAGCCAAAGTCCTTTTCTTAACAAAGAAGAAGAATCTTGTTCTTTATGTGGTAAGACCCCTGATCAATACGCTAACTGTAACGAACAAGAACATTCTAAATAATTCTCTGTAAAAGAAAAGATATTCTTTAAGAAAATAAGTCCTTGAAAAAAGAATCTTCAACTCTAACAAAATATATTAAAAAGGCTAAAGAAGGTGAACAATCGGCGTTCAATTATCTTCTTGATACTTTCTGGAATGAAGTTTATGGTTTTCAATTAAAAAGAACTCTGAATGAGTATGAAGCTGAAGATATAACTATTCAAAGTTTTTCAAGAGCCTTTGATAAAATCCACACTTTTAAAGAAGAGTATAATTTCAAAACTTGGTTAATTCAAATTTCAAAAAATATACACATTGATCTTTTAAGAAAAAAAGATGCTTCAATTCGTTCTAGGACTACAACAGAGGTTGATGATTCTGTTTATAAGATTATAGATGACAACCCTACCCCAGAAGACAAACTTATTACTGAACAAAATTTAGCACAATTATTAAGATTTATCAAACAACTAAAACCTCATTACCAAGAGGTTATAAACCTTCGTTATTTTCAAGAACTTTCATACAAAGAAATTTCTGAAACTCTTGAAGAGCCTATAAACAATATTAAAGTGAAATTACTTAGGGCTAAAAAATTACTAGCCGAAATAATAAACGATACTAAAACAAAAAGTTAGATTTCTAAAATAGAAAAAACAAACCTCCAAATGTGATGGAGGTTTATCTAAAAGTTAAATTAGCTTTACTTAAGCTTAAAAGAAGAAATTTCTTTAATCACTGTATGTAATGGATCGATCCATTTATCATTAATCTTTTTATCATATTTGATAAATTTCTGAACTAATCCTTTAGGAGCTGTAATTTCTTTTTCAATACCTGTGATATTGATAAACTTTTGGTTTTTCAATAACCATCTCTCTACTCGCTTCCTATCCTTTGCTAACCTTTTTGCTTGTCTAACTTCTTCCTCAGACATTGGTTTACGCGTACTCATAAATTTTGGTTTTTAACTTTTTTTTAAAAAATAAAAAATGGGGTTAAGCTAATATTACCATAATCTTTCTAAGATTATTATGCCAAAAATATAAAAAGTAAAGCTATTAACAATAATAAAACCATAACTTTATTATGGTTTAACCGTAGTTTTTATTCTTATTTGACAAGTAAATATTGTACAATTTACCATCAATTGTTTACAGAAACAACTGTTTTTAAAGAGTTTATTCAATTATTTAACACTTCACCTCTGTTTACAGTATAAAAATTCCCCTTACGGAATTATTAGCAAATACCTCCCACCTTCTTTTATTGTTAAAAAACTATGTCCTGAGTATTAATTCTTAGTGAACATTAATAAGACATCTATAATTTCAAAAAAAAAACTAAAAATTAAAAAAAGAAAATCCTAAGTTTATAATAAACTCATTATTAATATACCCTTTCTTCGTACTTTTGTTCAAAATTTTGCAGATATGAACAATGATGTTGCAACTGTAGCACCGCCAAAAGGGAAACCGAAATGGTTACGTGTCAAACTGCCTACAGGAAAAAAATATACTGAACTTCGTGGTTTGGTAGACAAGTACAACTTACACACTATATGTACTTCCGGTAGTTGTCCAAATATGGGCGAATGCTGGAGTGAGGGAACGGCTACTTTTATGATTTTAGGTAATATCTGTACACGTTCTTGCGGTTTCTGTGGTGTAAAAACCGGGAGACCTGAAACAGTAGATTGGGAAGAACCTGAAAAAGTTGCACGTTCTATAAAAATTATGAATATAAAACATGCTGTTGTTACTTCCGTCGACAGAGATGATTTACAAGATGGAGGCTCTATAATATGGTCAGAAACGATACAAGCAATTCGTAGAATGAATCCTGAAACAACTTTGGAGACGTTGATTCCTGATTTTCAAGGTAAAACTAAGAATATTGACAGAATTATAGCGGTTAAGCCAGAAGTTGTTTCTCATAACATGGAAACAGTAAAAAGACTAACCCGGGAAGTTAGAATTCAAGCAAAATATGAACAAAGCTTACAAGTTTTGAAATACCTAAAAGATAATGGTATTAATCGCACAAAAAGTGGAATTATGCTTGGCCTTGGAGAAACTGAAGAAGAAGTTATACAAACACTAAAAGATCTAAGAGCTGTAAATCTGGATATTGTAACTATTGGTCAATACCTACAACCTAGCAAAAAGCACTTACCGGTTAAAGAATTTATAACTCCTGATCAGTTCAAAAAATATGAAGAGATTGGTTTAGAAATGGGCTTCAGACATGTAGAAAGTGGTGCTTTAGTAAGATCTTCGTATAAAGCTCAAAAACATTTAACTTAATATTTTTTATACAATCAAAAAGATTGAATGAATACTCCTATAAGAATAGCTATAAATGGTTTTGGTAGAATTGGACGCAATCTCTTTAGGTTATTAATTGACCATCCCCTTATAGAAGTTGTAGCTATAAATGACCTAGCAGATACAAAAACTTTAGCACATCTCCTTAAATACGATAGTATCCACGGAGTATTACAGCAAAAAATATCACATACCGCTAATCACATACTTATTGGAGATCGATCAATTACAGTAAGTAATGAGAAGGATCCTGAAAACTGTAATTGGAAGCATCAAAATATAGATATTGTAGTAGAGGCCACAGGAAAATTTAAAACTAAAGAAGAGGCCAACAAACATATTATAGCTGGAGCTAAAAAAGTAATTCTATCCGCCCCACCAATCGATGAGAATATAAAAACAGTAGTCCTCGGGGTAAACGAAGATATTCTGGATGGTACGGAAAAAATAGTTTCTAATGCTTCTTGTACTACCAATAATGCAGCCCCGATGATAAAGGTCGTTAATGATCTTTGTGGAATTGAGCAAGCATACATTACTACGGTCCATAGCTATACTACTGACCAAAGCTTACACGATCAACCTCATCGTGACCTTAGAAGAGCAAGAGCCGCCAGTCAATCCATAGTACCCACTACTACAGGTGCAGCAAAGGCCTTAACTAAAATCTTTCCCGAATTAAGTAATGTTATTGGCGGATGTGGTATTAGAGTACCTGTTCCTAATGGATCACTTACCGATATCACTTTAAATGTAAAAAGGGAAACCACAATTGAGGAAATCAACAACAGCTTCAAAAAAGCCTCAGAGACGTCTCTAGAAGGCATTCTTTCATATACCGAAGATCCAATTGTATCTATAGATATTATAGGAAACCCATATTCTTGTGTTTTTGACTCTTTAATGACATCAGTCATCGGAAAGATGGTAAAAATCATAGGTTGGTATGATAATGAAATAGGTTATAGTAATAGAATAATTGATTTAATTATTAGCATTTGTAAGAAATAACTATCTTAGTTGAGTTATTTTAAGTGGAAAAATGCCAACCCAAATCAAATATTTAATTACTCTCATACTATTAAGCTTCTGTTTTTCAGGAAAATCGCAAGAAACTCCTGACTCTAAAAACAGCAAGGCTAAAGATTCTATAGAAAACTATCTTAAAGAAGCTTCTAGCGCTATTAAAGGAACAGACTTAGAAAAAGCGCTTTCTAATATAATTTTTGCAAAGGAATTAGCGATTCAAAGTCAAAACAAAAAATATAGAGCCAAAACCTGTAGGGTTCTGGCAGAATTATATTTAGAACTTGGAGATTTTAATGATGCAGAAAAACAAATATCACTTGCCATAAAAATTCAAAAAGAAGAAAATGATGAAATCGCATTAGCTAGTACTTATAATACAGCCGGCGCTATTGCTATAGCTACAAAAAACTATGAACAAGCTAACAGACACCTTCAAGAAGCTTCAAGATTAATAAATGATAATACCCTAAACAACTTAGAAGGATCAGTAAAACTGAACTTGGGGCGATTGGCTCTTTTTCAGAATCAACCTGAGTTAGCTATAGAACATTTTAATAGCAGTTTACCAATTATAAATTCTCTGGATCAGCACCATTGTAAGGCAAAACTATATCTCAACAAAGCTAAAGCGCAACTAGAACTCGACTTACCAGATGAAGCATTGGAGACCAACAATACTGCCATGCAAATCGGAAAAGAATTTGGGTATCCAGATATACAATCAGAATGCTTTAAGCTATATAGCCAAATAACCGAAAAAAAAGAAGACTTTCAAGCTTCATTAGAATACCTAAAAGAACACGAAAAAATAAAAGATTCTTTGTTTAATATCAATAAGGAAATTATTGCTCAAGAAGCCGGAATGAAACTAAATATTGGCGAAGACAAAGTACTTATTGAGGAATTGACAGAAGAAAATATTCAACAACAGAAATCGCTAAAATTAGGACGATTAACGACAATCTTAAGCATTGCACTAATTACCATACTTTCGCTACTAACATTATCTCTTTATAAAAACAATAATCTTAGAGCCAGAGCGAATGAGTTATTACAAAATAAAAACACAGAGCTTATACTTGCTAAAGAAAACGCGGAGCGTGCAAGCGAGGCTAAAGTACAGTTTTTATCAACTATAACTCACGAACTCAGAACTCCTCTTTATGCGGTAACAGGGCTTACACATCTATTATTAGAAGAAAGCCCAACACCAAACCAGAAAGAACATCTTAATTCTCTTAAATTTTCAGGAGAATATCTACTTTCACTAATCAATAATATACTAGACCTAAATAAGTTAGAAGCTAATAAAGTTGAACTGGAAAACACTTCATTTAACCTTCAAAAACGTATAAATGATGTATTAATAGCTTTAGGGAAATCTGCAAATGACAGAAACAATAAACTTCATTATGAGTTTGATAAATCTATTCCGACTAAACTAAAAGGCGATCCTCTTAAAATTTCTCAAATACTTATCAATCTGATAGGTAATTCAATCAAATTCACTCAGAATGGAGATATTTGGATACGAGTAAAACTTATCAGTATGGATGAAGACAAAGCTCTTCTTAATTTCGAAGTTAGAGATAATGGAGTAGGTATTTCTGATAAAAAGCAACAAACAATATTCGAAAACTTCACTCAAGGCTCTGTACAAATAAACCGTAAATTTGGTGGTACTGGATTGGGACTATCCATTGTAAAAAACCTTCTTGGTTTAATGAATAGTGAAATTAAACTAGAGAGTGAATTGGGTAAGGGATCTAAATTTTTATTTGACTTAGCATTCGAAGTTTATAAGGATCCTACAGCTAATTATGTAGAAGAAGCCAAAAAAATTGACTATAAAGTAATGATTGACAAGCGTGTATTGGTGGTGGAAGACAACAAAATCAATCAATTGATCACAAGAAAAATCTTAGAAAAAAATAGAATGAAGTGTGATGTAGCGGATAATGGAGATATAGCCGTTAATAAGGTAAGAAGTGAATCATTTGATTTAATCTTAATGGATATCCATATGCCTGGGATAAGTGGTATTGAAGCCACCAGACAAATTAGAGAATTCAATGCTGAGATACCTATTATTGCTTTGACTGCAGTAACTCTAGATGATAACCTAGATGAATTTTATAATAATGGATTTGATGACATCATACCAAAACCTTATAAAACTGAGGAGTTTTTCATAAAATTACATAAAGCTTTTACAAAAGAACAAGCTACAACTTAATTTGTGGCACAAATATTGGTGAAGTCTAATAGAGCTTATTCTTTTAAGCTTGATTTGAGTTAGCCAGAATATATAAAAGAGATCTTATTTAATTAAGGTCTCTTTTTTTTATATAGCTAAATATCATTTTATCAAAAACCTCATGATTCTCTATAAACTGAGCCTGTATAGGCTGATACCATAGAATCTGCTTTGGCAAATGAGACATTAATCTCACATAATCCTTTTCAGTGGTAATGATAAACTCTTTAGTTTTTAAATCATCTAATTCTTTATCCGTAAAATTATGATGATCTGGAAAAGCTATGTGATCAAACTTCAATCCTAAAGAAGTATAATAATCAACCAAAGGTTTAGGGTTAGCAATACCAGTAATCAAGGTAAATGTTTTCTCTTTGAGTGATTCAATATGCATCACTTCATCAGCATTCATTATATCGCTTCTGTAATCAATAAAAGAAAAAAACAAAGTTTGATTATTGGCTAATTTAAGCCTCTTACCAATAGCAATCTTTTCTTCAGAAGAAATATCTTTTGGACATTTAGTAACTATAACAATATTTGCTCTATTGGCGCCCTTGCGAGATTCTCTTAAATTCCCTGTTGGTAATACAATATCATTACAGTACAAATCATTGTATGTTGTAAGCAAAATATAAAATCCCGCTTTTACTTTACGATGTTGATAAGCATCATCCAGAATAATAACTTCTGGCTGAGGGTTCAAGGATCTTAGGCTAGCAATACCATTGCGCCTATCAGCATCCACTGCAACTATAACTTCATTAAACTTAGTTTTAAACTGTAGTGGCTCATCTCCCACTTCTATAGCCTTGGAAGAAGTGTTTACCACTTGAAAACCTTTAGTTTCCCTCTTATAGCCTCTACTCAAGGTAGCTAATTGAACTTTATCCTTAAGCGACCTAATCAAATACTCTACCATTGGTGATTTACCAGTCCCTCCAACGCTAAGATTACCAACAGCTATAACCGGAAAATCATAACTTACAGATTTCTTAATTCCCAAATCATACATTTTATTTCGCAACCAGGTTACCAAAAAGTATATAGGAACTATAGGAAATAGTATTTTTCTTATAAAATTCATGCTCACAAAAGTATAAAACGAAACTTTGATTATTGGCAAAAGTTTTTTTACATTCAATTTTTAATAGAAAAACATATTGCAATGCAAATAAAAGACGTTATACAACACCTTGAAGCTATGGCACCATCCACTTATGCAGAAGATTTTGATAATGTTGGTTTATTGGTTGGAGACCCAAACACTAAAGTAACAGGAATTTTAGTAACCCTGGATACTTTAGAAAGTATAATTGATGAAGCCATAGAAAAGCAATGTAATATGATTGTCAGTTTCCATCCAATAGTATTTAAAGGCATCAAAAAATTTAATGGTAGCAATTATGTAGAACGTGTGGTGATGAAAGCCATTAAAAATGATATTGCAATTTTTGCAATTCACACTGCTTTGGATAATGCATTGCACGGTGTTAATGATATGATGTGTGAGCAATTGGGATTATTAAATCGAAAAATTCTTATTCCACAAAGCGAAAACATAAAAAAGCTAATCACTTTTGCTCCGATAGCAGAAGCTGAATCATTACGAACAAAATTGTTTGAAGCTGGAGCAGGGACTATTGGTAACTATGACAATTGTAGTTTCTCTTCAGAAGGAGTAGGAACATTCAAAGCTTCAGAAAAGGCAAACCCTTCGATCGGAGAAATCGGAAAAACACATCACGAAAAAGAAACTCAAATCCAGGTTACATATCCAAAACATAATGAAAGCAAAATCTTAAAAACTCTTTTTGATAATCATTCTTATGAAGAAGTCGCTTATGAGATTATTACTTTAGAGAATAAAAATCAAAATATTGGTATGGGTATGATTGGAGAACTACCTGAAGAAATGGAGGAGCAAGATTTTCTAACATACCTAAAAAAAACTTTTAAAACCGGATGTGTAAGACATTCTGCTTTACTTAATAAGCCAATAAAAAAAGTAGCCGTTTTAGGTGGTAGCGGTAGTTTTGCTATCAAAAATGCTCAACGCGCTGGCGCAGATACTTTTATCACCGCCGATCTAAAATATCATCAGTTTTATGAAGCAGAAGGAAAACTAATTTTAGCAGATATTGGACATTATGAAAGCGAACAATACACAAAAAACTTAATTGTTAGTTATCTTAGAAAAAAAATCAGTAATTTTGCAATCATTTTATCGGATATAAATACCAATCCTATTCAATATTTTTAAAATATGGCAAAGAAAGAAGTTACTGTTGAGCAAAAATTAAGAGCATTATATGATTTGCAATTAATTGACTCTAGAGTTGATGAGATCAGAAACGTACGTGGAGAACTACCTTTAGAAGTAGAAGATCTTGAAGATGAAGTAGCCGGATTAAACAAAAGACTAGAAAAATTAAACAATGATCTTGAAACTATTGACGAAGGTATCAAGAACAAGAAAAATTTAATAGAAGAAGCCAAGGCGCTGATCAAAAAATACGGAGAGCAACAAAAAAATGTACGTAATAATCGTGAATATAACTCTCTAAGCAAAGAAGTTGAATTTCAGGAATTAGAAATTCAATTAGCAGAAAAACACATCAAAGAGCACAAAGCTCAGATTGTTCAGAAAAACGAAATCATCGATCAGACTAAAGGTAAACTTACTGAACGAAACGAACACCTTTCTCATAAAAAAGGTGAACTAGATGCTATTTTAGCCGAAACCGAAAAAGAAGAGCAGGCACTTATTTCTAAGTCAGAAGATTACCAGAAAGAAATCGAAGAAAGACTGGTTACAGCATATAAAAGAATTAGAAAAAATGTAAAGAATGGATTAGCTGTTGTACCTATCGAGCGTGGAGCTTCTGGAGGATCATTTTTTACTATTCCACCACAAGTTCAGATGGAGATTGCTTCTCGCAAGAAAATAATCACAGATGAGCACAGTGGTAGAATCTTGGTAGATCAAGAGCTTGCTAAAGAGCAAAAGGAAAAAATGGAAGCTCTTTTTGCTAAATTGTAATAGAAAGACTTTAAAATTATATATGGCCTCAGTTTTATACTGAGGCTTTTTTGATTGTATTGACTAATGAATCATATTTTAATCATAGGATCTGTTTGGCCGGAACCCAATTCTTCTGCTGCAGGAATCAGAATGCTTCAGCTCATTGAATTATTTAAATCACAATACTGGAAAATCACCTTTGCCAGTCCTGCTGCAGATAGTGACCATATGATTGATCTTGAAAAAATAGGCATAACCAAAATCACAATAGAACTCAATAATTCCAGTTTTGATGACTTTATAAAAGACTTACAACCAAACATCGTAATTTTTGATCGTTTTATGACAGAAGAACAATTTGGATGGAGAGTCACACAACACTACCCCAATGCATTAAAAATACTAAACACAGAAGACCTTCACTGCTTAAGAAAAACTAGACAAGAATGCTTTAAACAAGAAGAAGAGTTCAACCTCAATTATCTACTGAACAATGATATCACTAAGAGAGAAATCGCTAGCATATATAGGTGTGACCTCTCATTAATAATATCAGATTTTGAAATAAACCTCCTGAAAGAAACTTTTAAAATCAACGAAAGCTTATTATTATATTTACCATTTTTATTAAATCCTATAACTTTTGAAACAAAAAACAGTTGGCCAGAGTTTGAGAAAAGAAATCATTTCATCACTATAGGAAACTTTCGCCATGAGCCCAATTGGAATAGTACTCTATATCTAAAAGAAATCATTTGGCCATTAATTAAAGAAGACCTTCCAGATGCAGAATTACACATCTATGGAGCATATCCTCCCCCAAAAGCAACTCAATTAAACAGCCCTAAAGATGGTTTTCTTATCAAAGGCTGGACAGACAATGCTCGGAGTGTAATGCAAAATGCTCGTGTTTGTCTAGCACCTTTACGTTTTGGTGCAGGAATCAAAGGAAAATTAGCCGAAGCCATGCTTTGCGGAACTCCAAGTGTTACAACATCTATCGGAACCGAAGGAATGCTGAGTGACGAATCTGACTGGAATGGCTTCACAACAGATAACCCCTCTTCATTTGCAAAAGCGGCAGTCAAATTATATGCTGACAAAAACATCTGGAGTCAATCACAGCAAAACGGCATAGAAATCATCAATACTCGTTTTCAAAAGGCGAAATTTGAGCCAATACTCATACACACCATCCAACAACTACGGTCTAACCTAAAAGAACACCGCACTAATAACTTTATAGGAAACATGTTACATTATCACACTATGCGCAGCACAGAATTTATGTCTCGATGGATAGAAGAAAAAAATAAGTTACGCTAAAATGAAGTTTTAATTTTAAAAAAAAGAGTGAACAAAAAAAGCTCTTCCAAAAATTGGAAAAGCTTAAATTATCTTTAAAAACAACTCTTAATTAAAGCGCTGCTACGTGTTTAGCTAATTGAGACTTAAGGTTAGCTGCTTTATTCTTATGAATAACATTATTCTTAGCTAACTTGTCTAACATAGAAATTACAGTAGGAAATAACGTCTCTGCTTCTTTCTTATCAGCTTCACGTAATTTCTTAATAGCATTACGTGTAGTTTTATGCTGATATCTATTTCTAAGACGTTTAGTCTCACTATTTCTAATTCTCTTTAATGCTGACTTATGATTTGCCATCTTTTTGCTAATTATTTTTTTATTCTAAAAATTTGTAGCCCGTAGGGGAATCGAACCCCTCTTACCAGGATGAAAACCTGGCGTCCTAGCCGATAGACGAACGGGCCATTTTCCTTTTTCAAGGATTGCAAATTTATAGCTTTCACTGTAAACTTGCAATTAATTTTTTAATTCGTAGCCCGTAGGGGAATCGAACCCCTCTTACCAGGATGAAAACCTGGCGTCCTAGCCGATAGACGAACGGGCCATAGTTGTTTGTCTAATTGCGGATGCAAAAATACAACTATTTTTTAATGGCGCAAGTGTTATTTTATTTTTTTCTAAAATTAATATGCTTTAGCAAATAACACCCTTACTTTAGACGGTTTACCAGTGTAAACACATTCACCTTTTTCCTCCTTTGCATCAAAAGGAATACAACGTATAGTTGCCTTAGTTAACTCTTTTATCTTATTTTCAGTTTCAGGAGTACCATCCCAATGCGCAGAAATAAAACCACCTTTGTTTTCTAAGACTTCTTTAAATTCATCAAAAGAATTTACCTCTGTAATATGCTCATCCCTGTATTGTGTAGCCTTATTATGCAAACTTTCCTGAATTTCTTTTAACAAAGACTCAATTGTTCCTACTACATCCTCTTTAGCTACAAATTGTTTTGTTAAGATATCTCTTCTCGCCAATTCTACAGTTCCTTTCTCTAAGTCTTTTGGTCCAATGGCAATCCTAAGTGGAACTCCCTGTAATTCATACTGAGCAAATTTAGCTCCAGGCCTATGCGTATCTCTGTTATCAAATTTAACCGAAATTCCTTTTGATCTTAAATCCGTGACCAGCTCATTAGCTACGACAGAAATTTGTTCCAATTGCTCTTCACCTTTATATATAGGAACAATCACAACTTGTATTGGAGCAAGATTAGGTGGCAATACCAATCCATTATCGTCACTATGAGTCATAATCAAAGCTCCCATTAAACGAGTAGAAACCCCCCAAGAAGTCGCCCATACATAATCTTGCTTTCCTTCTTTAGAAGTGAATTTAACATCAAAAGCTTTTGCAAAATTCTGACCTAAGAAATGTGAAGTACCCGCTTGCAGCGCTTTCCCATCCTGCATTAAAGCCTCTATACAATAGGTGTCTTCTGCACCAGCAAAACGCTCACTCTCAGTCTTCCTACCTTTAATAACAGGAATAGCCATAAAGTTTTCTACAAAATCGGCATATACATTATTCATTTGCTCCGTTTCAGCAATCGCTTCTGATCTGGTTTCATGAGCGGTATGCCCTTCTTGCCACAAAAACTCCGCGGTACGCAAGAAAAGACGAGTTCTCATTTCCCAACGCACTACGTTTGCCCATTGATTCACTAAAATAGGCAAATCACGATAGGATTGTATCCAACCTTTATAGGTATTCCAGATAATAGCTTCAGAAGTTGGACGAACGATAAGCTCTTCTTCTAACTTAGCATTAGGATCAACTATTAATTTTGAAGTATCATCAGGATCGGTCTTCAATCTATAATGTGTCACTACAGCACATTCTTTTGCAAAACCTTCAGCATTTTTTTCTTCGGCTTCAAACAAGCTTTTAGGAACAAAAAGTGGAAAATAAGCATTTTGATGACCTGTTTCCTTAAACTTTCTATCTAATTCAGCCTGCATTTTTTCCCAAATAGCATACCCATAAGGCTTGATTACCATACATCCCCTTACCGCCGAATTCTCAGCTAAATCAGCCTTTACGACTAATTCATTATACCATTTTGAATAATCTTCACTACGCTTTGTTAGATTCTTGCTCATAAACTGCTATTTGGCACAAATATTGTGGCTTTGTTAAATAAAAAATAGTTAGCGCAAAACTAACTAAATTTGTAATGTTCAACAATAAAATAAGGAGATATGCGACCTAAAAATTATTTTCAGATAAATGGCGCCTTAGGATTTTTTCTATTGGCCAGCTTAATAATGTTGACGTCTTGTGGATCATATGAATATGTTCCATACAATGATGGTGTATATGGAGATGATGAAGACAGAAGAAATGTAGACACTACGACAAGGCCAAGAAACTCTGACAAAAAATCTAACTTTTATTCAAGTTATTTTTCAGAAAAATCTGCTCAAATAGACAATTTAGTAGAACAGGAAGCTATTTTCACAGATATTGATTCATATGCTAGCGAAGGTTATGATGAAGCAGATACAACTGCTACCGCATTAAACTATGATTCAGGACAGCCCGCCTGGGGAAGTGATTATGATGACATCAGCGTCAATGTATACAACACAGGATGGAATGCCGGATGGGGTCTTGGATGGGGAGGATGGAACAATTGGTATGGCCCTGGATGGGGATGGAATGCAGGATGGGGTGGCCCTTGGGGATGGAATGCTGGATGGGGATGGAACGCCGGATGGGGTTGGAATGCCGGATGGGGCTGGAACAATTGGTATGGCGGCGGTATTTGGTGCCCACCATTTTATGGTTATGGATATGGTTACCCATATGGAAGAGGTAGATATGTAGCTTACAACAGAGGTTATAGAAATGCTTATGCAGCTAATTACAGGTCGCGCAATGTATACGGCAGAAGCAGAAATAACATTAATAACAGATCCAGAAGTACTTATAGTCGCTCTAGAAGTGACTATAGCAGAAGGCGTGTATCTGCTGATAACTCTAGGAGAACCAGAAATTCCGCATATTCCAGGTCTAGATCTTCGGTAAACAGAAACAGTTCTGGCGCTAGAACCAGATCATATAATTCTGGCAGTAGAACTAGATCTTACAACAGTAATTCAGGTACTAGAACAAGATCCTACAACAATAGCTCCAGATCAAGGAGTAGTTCAGGTAGTCGAAACTTTTCTTCAGGATCTCGTAGTAGAGGAAGCGGGGTATCACGAGGAAGAAGTTCTGGTGGCCGAAGTAGTGGATCACGAGGAGGAGGCAGATCCAGAGGTGGTCGCGGAAGAGGTTAAAATTCATTTTTAGTAATTAGAATACAACACATATGAAAAAAGTATTTTTATTCATAGCGGTACTTTCTTTGACTTTTTTGAATGCACAAGATATTACAGATGCTTTGCGATATTCTAAGCAAGACATTTTGGGAACTGCCCGCTATAGAGCAATGAGCGGAGCTTTTGGTGCTCTGGGTGGAGATTTATCCGCTTTGCAAATTAATCCGGCAGGATCTGCAGTATTTTTAAATACTTCGGGATCGATTACAATTTCTGCTTCCGGAATAGACAATGACGCTAGTTATTTCAATAACTTCAGCAATGAAAATTCTTCTAATGCCAATTTTAATCAAGTAGGAGGTGTTTTTGTATACAATAACAATAATGAATCTTCTGCTCTCAATCGATTCGCACTAGGAATTGCATATGATCAAACAGCAAATAATTTTGATGAGATATTCATTACGGGAAGAAGTAACAATTCAATAGCAAGCTATTTTACTACTGAAGCCCAAGGAATACCACTAGATCTATTAACACTACAAGCAGGTGAATCTATTAACGATCTATATGCTTTCTTAGGTGAAAATGAAGGATTTAGTGCTCAGCAAGCATTTTTAGGATTTCAAGCATTTGTCATTGAACCTGATGACCCAAATGATCTTGATAATGCTTCATATTCACCCAATGTTGTTGGTAATTCTTTTGATCAGGAATATCGTCACGAAAGTACCGGTCTCAATGGAAAACTGACTATAAACGGTGGAGCGCAAATTCATAAAAACTTTTACATTGGTGTAAATTTGAGCTCTCACTTCATTAATTATGATCGGGTAACAGAATTCTTTGAAGGCAATAATAATGCTGGTAGTGGTGTAAATGAAATCATATTTACCAATCGACTTTCCACTCTCGGTAGCGGGTTTTCTGCACAAATTGGAGGAATAGCCAAGGTATCAAAAATGCTTCGGTTAGGTGCTTCTTTTGAATCTCCTACCTGGTATTATATAGAAGAGGAAACAATTCAAAGATTAGACACGTTTAGTGACACAGATGGAGAAGTTATTATCAATCCTAATGTTGTAAATGTTTTTCCTGAATACACCTTAAGAACCCCTGCAAAAGTAACCGGTAGTATTGCTTTATTATTTGGCAAGCGTGGATTAATAAGTCTTGATTATTCATATAAAGACTATTCTACCATGGAGTTTGACTCAGACTACAACAATAATGACTTTATAATATTAAACAATCAAATTGAACAAGCATTTCAAGGATCTTCTACCGCAAGGCTTGGTGGTGAATGGAGAAACGGTAACTGGAGCTTTAGAGGAGGATATAGTTATGAAGAAAGCCCCTACACCGATGAATTAATTGCTGGCGAAACAATAGGTTACTCAGTTGGTCTTGGATATAATTTCGGAAGAATAAAATTTGATGTTGCTTATGACTATTCTGAACAAGATAGACAACAACAATTCTATCCGGGTTCAGGATTTATTAATGGAGGAAATGTTAACACTTATAGAGACAATCTAACATTTACTTTAGGTTTAAACCTTTAGAAAATAAAAGTTTAAATATTAAAAAAGGAGTTGAATAACTTTCAACTCCTTTTTTAATTTATCGTATCAAAGAAAAATTACCTGCAAAAACCCTTCGCCTCATATTGGGATCAGTAGGTTCATTAAACTCTACTCTAAACCAATAAGCTGATGAAGGCATATTTCTACCATTATACGTACCATCCCATCCAGGACCATTAGGAGTTAGCTGTTTCAGCAATTTACCATATCGATCAAATATATATATCAAAGCCGGCTGAGTCAGCACCTCAGGGTTGATTAAATTCCAGGTATCATTGGTACCATCACCATTTGGGCTAAAAAACTGTGGATACCCCAAAATCATGATAATCTCCGATGTAACCTCACTGGCCGGGCAATTGGCATACCTAGCAACTACCTGATAATCTCCTGCAGGAACACCTGTAAATACCGGTGAAGACTGAAAAGGGATAAATTCTACAAAGGTACCGCTCCCAGAAGGGGATTCTATATCTAATCTATACTCGAAAGCAGTAAGATCACTTGCTTGTATTTCTGCAGAAGTCACTAATTCGGTTGTAATTGTATAACTCCCAGAAAATGACTCTTCTGCAACACTTGGTAATACCTGCTCAATAGCATTAGAGACATCTACAACAACCAATTCATCCGGAGAACCCTCGACTTCAATTCCTAAAATATCTCGTCCTATTAAACGATAAACTCCAGGAGAGTTTATTTCCAAAAAAGGGAATGTCCCTTCTGGAGCTGGAACATCCACAAGATCAGCATCAGTTCCAATAACACCTCTTCTTTGCCACTGAAAAGTTACTGCACCAGGATACCTTCCTTCTATAGTTATCGGAAAACCATCTGGACCACATACCGCTATATCAGGGCCAACACCAGGATCCAGAATACTACAATCTGTTGTTCCTGCTCCATCTGCACCAACATTTGTTTGTTCCATATTTATGACACCAGATTGATCTGAGAAGTTTGTAATTAATATAAGATAGTACTCACCATTTTGTCCATTAGGTATCGTAAATGTTTCTGTAGACTCTCTGGCAAAACTACAATCCATTATATCGGTATTGTCTTGATCTTCTATATAATAATCCGGAAAGTCTATATTGTTTTCACATTCTTCGGGACGTAAATTTTCCATATCCCCATCATTATCACATCCCCGTGGCAGATCCTCTTCGCAATTCACAAAAGAAGTTGGAAAAGGCCCCCAGGCTATGAAATCAACGTCCAACGGGGTTTCATTACGATCAAATCGATTATCCCCATCTGCATCTACCCATTGAGAGATCTCAAACACCAACTCCCCAGGTTCATCTATAAGAATATATAACCACGAATTATTACGTGTACTATCCAGACATCCTAATCCCTGAAAGTCAATATCTTGACCTATGATATTCATAAATGGTGGAAGTTCGACCTCAGAACTAGAACAATAAGGTTCTGCAGATCTACAGGCGACATCAAAATCCAATTGAGCGTACGACCCAATGGTACTAAAAAGGAAACAAATTAGTAGTAATCTGATTTGAGGCAATGGTTTTATCATGCTGATATAACGTTAAAAATTTAATTTTTAGTGCTTCAGCTAGCTTAATTAGGTGGTTAAATATACACAACTTATCTAACAATTGCGAAAACTTTTACAGTATCTGCAATTAGTTAACATAGCTTTTACCAAGTAAAACGACAAAATCGTATCTTTGCACCCAATTATTGGTAGTGGTGTAAGCTGCTATTGAATGGAAAATAAAAAAGAATTGATTAAAATATGAGCTCCATATACTGAAGCTATTATTTTAACCTGTTAAATCAAATTGTGTGAAGATAGATAAAGCCCTCGAAGCTATAGAAGCGTTAGGTGATAATCATGTAGCTACTAGCGCCACCACTCCTCTTAGAGAAGATGCATTTAAACTTAGTGACAAAGAAAAAATTGCATTAATCAAGGAAGATGTAAAACACATTATGGAAACTCTAGGACTAGATCTTACTGATGATAGTCTTAAAGGTACTCCACTACGTGTTGCTAAAATGTTTGTAAACGAAATTTTTTCTGGATTACACCCCCAAAGAAGACCAGACGCTTCTACTTTTGATAATAATTATAAGTATGGAGAAATGCTGGTAGAAAAAAATATCACAGTATACTCTACTTGTGAACATCACTTACTACCCATTGTTGGCAGAGCTCATGTAGCTTATATATCTAACGGAACTGTTGTAGGTTTATCAAAAATGAATCGTATTGTGGATTATTATGCAAAACGTCCTCAGGTACAGGAACGTTTAACAATGCAAGTTGTGGAACATCTTCAGGTAGTTTTAGGTACCAAAGATGTGGCTTGCGTAATTGATGCCAAGCACCTTTGTGTAAACTCCAGAGGAATTAGAGATATAGAAAGCAGCACTGTAACTAGCGAGTTTGGCGGTAAGTTCAAAGATGATTCGGTAAGGCGAGAATTTTTGGATTATATCAAATTAGATACTACCTTTTAATCCAATTACTAACTAAATATTAAGATTGATCCATTATGGCAGCCACACCATTGTACAAAACTCACGAATTAACCATTTATAATTCTATTTCAGGGCAAAAGGAAATATTCAAACCTATTACTGAAGGTAATATAGGGATGTATGTTTGTGGACCTACTGTTTATAGTAATGTACATTTAGGTAACTGCCGAACGTTTATATCTTTTGATTTAGTCTATAGATATCTAAAACACCTAGGGTATAAAGTTCGTTATGTTCGCAACATTACAGATGCAGGACATTTAGAAAACGATGCGGAAGAAGGAGAAGATAAGGTTTCTAAAAAAGCACGTTTAGAGCAATTAGAACCTATGGAGATTGTACAGCGATATACGTTGGACTTTCATAATATCCTGGCCAAGTTTAATAATATTCCTCCGAGTATTGAACCAACAGCGACTGGTCATATTGTAGAACAAATAGAAATCATCAAAACGATTATCGATAACGGTTTTGCTTATGAAGCCAATGGATCGGTATATTTTGACGTGAAAAAGTTCAATGAAACCAATCACTACGGAAAGTTAAGTGGTCGTAATATAGAAGATCTCATTGCTAATACTCGCGAACTAACTGCTCAAAGCGATAAGAAAAATCCTCAGGATTTTGCACTTTGGAAAAAAGCAGAACCTCAGCACATTATGCGTTGGCCTTCTCCCTGGAGTGATGGTTTCCCGGGATGGCACCTGGAATGTACTGTGATGAGTACCAAATATCTTGGTGAGCAATTTGATATTCACGGTGGTGGTATGGATCTAAAATTTCCACATCACGAATGTGAAATTGCTCAAGGGGAAGCAGCTTGTGGAAAAACTCCTGTAAATTATTGGATGCACGCTAATATGCTAACCCTTAACGGGAAGAAAATGTCTAAATCCACCGGAAACATAATTTCTCCGGCGGAGATATTTAGCGGTGATACGGATAAATTAAATAAAGCCTTTGCCCCTTCTGTAGCTAGATTCTTTATGCTTCAGGCACATTACAGAAGTATTCTGGACTTCTCTAATGATGCTCTGGAAGCTTCTGAAAAAGGATTTTATAAATTAATGGATGCTACTCAAGCTATCTCAGGTCTAAAAACCGGAAAAACAACTGGAGGTTTTGATGTTCAAGCATGGAAACAAGAATGCTACAGCGCTATGAATGATGACTTTAACAGTCCTATTTTGATTGCTAAATTGTTTGACGCTGTTAAATTCATCAATACCGTGAAAGAAGAAAAAGCGACTGTATCAGCAAGTGACCTTAATGTATTAAATGAAACAATGAATGCTTTTGTTTTTGACGTTTTGGGCTTAGTTAATATTAACGAAGCTTCTTCTGATATTAGCGATAAACTTTCTGGAACAGTAGAATTATTGATTAAGCTTCGAGCTGAGGCTAGAGCAAATAAAGATTTTGCAACTAGTGATAAGATCAGAGATGAATTACTCGAAATGGGAATTCAACTTAAGGATGGACGAGAAGGCACTAGTTTTTCTTTGAACTAAAATATTTTGGCTTCTAAATTAACTTTAAAAAGAATTTTGGTTTTACCTTTTATAGGGTTAGTAAGAGTATATCAAAACCTTATTTCACCATTAACTCCAGCCACTTGTCGTTATCAACCTACCTGTTCTCACTATACTGTAGAAGCATTGCAAAAACATGGCCTATTTAGAGGTGGGCGATTAGCTATCAAAAGAATCTTTAGCTGCCATCCGTGGGGAGGCAGCGGCTATGACCCTGTGCCTGAAAATGATGAAGAAAAGAGTGTTAACTAATTCAGCATGGCTGTTTACTCATTATTATTGTTTTCATAATCCTTACTTCATTTAAATACCTATATTTACTTTCGCAAAAAAATAATCTATTTACATGTTACTTCCACTAAAAATTGTTTGGAATCCTATAGAAGGAATTGATCTTGGTTTTTTCATGATTCGTTTTTATAGCTTAATGTTTGTCGTAGCATTTTCTTTAGGATGGTATTTGATGAAAAAAATCTATATCCGTGAGAACATCTCGATGGAAAAACTAGATTCCGTCTTTATATATGCCGTTATAGGGACATTATTAGGTGCTCGATTAGGACACGTATTCTTTTATGACTGGGACTCTTATAAAAATAATCTTTGGGAAATTATATTACCCTTTAGGTTTAGTCCAGAATTTGAGTTTACTGGTTTTCAAGGATTGGCAAGTCATGGTGCAGCGATAGCATTCATTATTGCTATGTACTATTACTCTAAAAAGGTGCTACATAAACACCCACTTTGGATTATGGATAGAGTAACTATCCCCGCTGCATTTGGTGGAATTTTTGTTAGATTAGGTAATTTCTTTAACTCTGAAATTATTGGACAACCTACAGATTCTTCTTTTGGGGTAAAATTCGTTAGACAGTTTTATTCAAAATCTGAAGCTATTCAAAGAACAGGAGTCAAAAAAGTTAATGATGCCTACAATGCTATTGTAGAAGACCCTCAATTTGCAAATTTGTTAGAAGCAGTCCCTTATAGTCATCCAGCCCAATTGTATGAAGCATTTGGCTATATATTTGTATCCGTTATATTATGGTTGATTTATTGGAAAACAGATAAACGCCAGAATAGAGGATTTTTATTTGGGATGTACATGATGCTGATATTTATAGTTCGGTTTTTTGTAGAAAACGTCAAAAAGAGTCAAGGAGGTTTTGAAGATAGGTTTGGTGATGTTTTGTCTACAGGTCAATGGTTAAGCATACCATTTGTATTGGTCGGACTTTATTTTGTGATTCAATCGTTAAGAAAGAAACCAGAAGAAGAAAGTAAATAAACTCTTTTTTTAGTATAAAAATATAAAAGCCGATTCTAAAAAGAATCGGCTTTTTACTTACTATATTATTATTCTTTAGAATACTTCATTAGATTCTTTCAGTTTCTCAGTATTTTCAACTAATTGAAGTTCATCTATAATTTTTTGGATATCTCCATCAATAATATTTCCTAGATCATAAAGGGTTAATCCAATTCTATGATCAGTTACACGACCTTGAGGGTAATTATATGTCCTAATCTTAGCAGATCTGTCTCCTGATGAAACCATACTTTTACGTTTCTCAGAATCAGCTGCTTGTTTTTTGGCTAGCTCTAGATCATACAATCTAGATCTTAATACTTTTAAAGCCTTTTCCAGGTTTTTATGTGATGATTTTTGATCCTGACAACTTACAATCATTCCTGTAGGCTCGTGATGTAATTTAATTGCAGAATATGTGGTATTTACTGACTGTCCACCAGGCCCAGTAGAAGTAGTTCTTTCGATTCTTACTTCTGTCATATCAAGTTCTACATCAAATTCTTCAGCTTCAGGCAGCACCATAACTGTTGCAGCACTTGTATGCACACGACCCTGAGTTTCTGTCTGTGGCACACGTTGTACTCGATGCACACCAGCTTCAAACTTCATCGTTCCATAGGCATCTTCTCCATTCACTTCAAAAATGATCTCCTTATATCCACCACTCGTTCCTTCATTAAGATCAACTACACTCGTACTCCAACCTTTGCCTTCGCAATATTTGGTATACATACGAAATAGATCTCCTGCAAAAATACTAGCTTCATCACCTCCTGCTCCTGCACGTATTTCTACCACACAGTTTTTAGCGTCTTCAGGATCTTTTGGCACCAACATAAAACGGATTTTCTCTTCTAATCCCGGTAGCTCCTCTTTAGCTTCTTCCAACTGCATTTTAGCCATCTCTACCATTTCGGCATCACTACCATCAGCAATGATCTCTTCGGCTTCTTTTTGATTATCAGTAAGTTCAATATAACGATCCCTTTCATCCATCAAAGCCCTAAGATCTTTATATTCTTTATTGAGCTTTATGTATCTTTTTTGATCTGCAATAATATCTGGTTGAATGATCAAATCACTAACCTCATCAAATCGTTGCTTTACAATATTTAGTTTATCAATCATAGTCTAACTATCCTATTCATAGAATTTACAAAAGTAAGCTTTTTTGTACAAAAGCCCATATGCTATCCCTACACTAAATCGGGTTTTCTGATTTAAAATATGTATTTTTGAAACCAGTTATGAAAATCAATACTGTAACATATCGTGATCTTCCGTTCATCAAATGGTTTTTTGTATTTACGGTATTATTTAGTTTTGGAGGATACTCTAATTACACCAAGCCCCAAACTAAACCCATTACTACAGAACTTGTTGTATCTGCAGAAGAGGTAACTCGAAAAACTGTTTCTCTTCAAAAAGTATTACAAAAGTATACTAGACAGGATTTTTATTATAAAGATAATTCTGACCTGTTATCATTATCATCACTACACAATGACTTAACAACCAATAGGCTAAAAATATACACTTCTTTTATCTCTTTAGCTCAAAAGCTACAACAATTGGCTACGCTACAAACTTCTTTATCTTCTGAAGAAGATTTTTTTCATTTTAACTTAGGATAAATTTTATCCTTTTGCCTTTAAGGGCAGTCTTCAAAAAATATTAAAAACTACTAACATCTTTATGTAAAGATGCTAGAGACAATTACCATTTATAAAATGAAAAAAATCAAAAAAGCATTGAGGCGATTTGCCTTAATATCTCTTATAGTTATAGCTGCACTAATACCCGTCCCAATATTCTTTAACAAAAAAGAAGGTAAATTTAATGACGATAATGATATTGAACTCGTACAGCAAAAAGAAGATGACACGGATGCAGAAACCCTGGAAATGGATCAGGAATTGAAATCATAAATTCCAAGTTCATTATTCATAATAATTGCCGAATTTTATGAAATATGAGTGATATAAAGAAAATTGGACTAGGCGGTGGATGTCATTGGTGTACAGAAGCCGTTTTCCAATCCTTAAAAGGTATAGCAAATGTTGAGCAAGGGCACATAAGTTCTGATGAAAGTATGCATTTCTCTGAAGCTGTTATTGTATCATACGATCCTAAAATCATACCTTTAAAGCACTTGATAGAAATTCACTTACACACTCATAAAAGTACCGTGAATCATAGTTTTAGAAATAAATATAGAAGTGCTATATATTATTTTGAAGAAATCAGTAAAAATCAAGCTTTAAGTTTTATTGAGGAATTGCAAAGAGAGTTCGATGATTCAATTATAACAAAGGTTTTACCTTTTCAAGAATTTCAACCCTCTAGAGAAGAGCTTTTAAATTATTATCAAAAAAATCCTGAAAAACCTTTTTGCAAAAAATATATTCATCCCAAACTAGAATTACTAAAAAGCAAATATTCTAAAATGATGAAATATAATTCTAATTAGTACAATAAAGAAACTACCTTTCGACTCTTCTTGAGGTGACAGATCTTCAACAATTCATCAAAAAAATAATGAAATTGCTAGTTATAAGTATACGTTCCAAACTCACTTTGTATCGTAAGTTTCTTTTCAGGAGATGTTTCTACTCGACCAACGATCTGAGCATCTACATTAAAGCTTTTAGAAATCTCCATAATTTCTTCTGCAATTTCAGGAGACACATACAATTCCATACGATGCCCCATATTAAATACCTGATACATTTCTTTCCAATCGGTACCTGAATTCTCCTGGATTAATTTAAACAAAGGAGGGACATCAAATAAATTATCCTTTATGACATGTAACTCATCTATAAAATGTAAAATCTTAGTCTGTGCGCCACCACTGCAATGCACCATCCCGTGTATAGTTTCACTATTATACTTAGAAAGGATTTTTTTTATAATCGGAGCATATGTTCTAGTTGGTGACAACACTAATTTACCTGCATCAATAGGTGAATTCTCTACATCATCAGTTAGTTGCGTTTTACCTGAATATACTAGATCGGAAGGCACGGACGGATCAAAACTCTCTGGATATTTCTCAGCAAGAACTTTACTAAACACATCATGACGAGCAGAAGTCAATCCATTACTCCCCATTCCACCATTATACTCTTTTTCATACGTAGCCTGTCCAAAAGAAGCTAAACCTACAATTACATCTCCTGCTTTAATGTTAGCATTATCTATTACATCACCTCTCTTCATACGAGCCGTAACTGTCGAATCTACAATCATCGTTCTCACCAGGTCTCCCACATCAGCAGTTTCTCCACCTGTAGAATGAATGCTTACTCCAAAGCTTTTTAACTCTTCAAGCAACTCCTCAGTTCCATTAATGATTGCAGAAATAACTTCTCCCGGGATTAGGTTTTTATTTCTTCCTATAGTAGAAGACAACATAATATTATCCGTAGCACCAACACACAATAAATCATCGATATTCATAATCAATGCATCTTGAGCTATTCCTTTCCAAACAGAAAGATCACCAGTTTCTTTCCAATACATATATGCCAAAGAAGATTTGGTACCTGCTCCATCAGCATGCATAATTAAGCAATAATCTTCGTCTCCTGTTAAGTAATCAGGAACGATCTTACAAAACGCTTTAGGAAAAAGACCTTTATCGATGTTTTTTATTGCACTATGCACATCTTCTTTTGATGCAGAAACTCCACGTTGTGCGTAGCGTTTGCTAACTTCTTCGCTCATTGTATAAAAAATTAAAGCGCAAAGATAGTTCAATTTCAGAATTTAGAATTCAGAATTCAGAATTATCTTATTCCCAATCCGGCATTGTGGCATTCGGTATCAATCCTATTCTATCTTCTCCAGTAATCGAACTTGTTTGTATATTTCTTGCAGAAATACCATCATTAGAAGTATTGATATAGATCACTGTTACTTCATTAGGCGAAAAACGAGCATCCAAATCATTAGTTCCTGCTGGTTTTTCTACCGAAAGATCAGTTGTAGTATTCGTGCCAAAATTATATACAAACATATGAGAATCTAGTTGACGGAAGTCTGTACTTTCAAAGCCTGAAATATCATAAGTATATAAAAGTTGTGAACCATCTACCGATAGATTAACACCACCTGCCGCTCCAGAAACACCAGACAATACAGTATCCTGAACTACACCTGAAGTATTAATTGTAAAGATCTCTACTTCATACCCATCAAGATTATTAGTTTTTAGAGCAATGATTCCTGTTCTTTCATTTTTATCAACTTCTGTAATCAGATTTCCATTGGCAGTTTGATACACCAAACTTAGGCCACTACCTCCAATATTAATCGAATATAGTTTATCTTGGTTAGGAAATAATAGCTTAGATCCATTATCATCCCAAGAGAAATCGATTTCTTCTAAATTAAACCCTGCCACCCCGACTTGAGAAGTAACTTGCTGTACTCTAGATCCATCCTCATTCATGGTAAACAAATGTGTTTGCGAACCTACAGACTGTAAAAAAGCAATCTTCCCTGTACTTACATTTCTTCTTGGCCTAAAACTATTTTTAGTTTCAGAAGTAAGTTGTATCAAAGTTCCTCCAGCTTCATCTGCAGAATAAATCACGCTATTACCATCCACCAGCCTAGTAAAAACAATCCTGTTATTAGGAGCATTTTGTGTTTCAAAAGCAAAGGAAGCACTATTTACAGGATCGTTAATATCATCACTGCTAATTACCTGCCAAAAATATTTTACTCCATAATTAAGGTTAGTAAGGGTATATGTTGTATCCGTTATATTTTCGAACAACTCGACTTCAGAATTCTCATCATTTCTAAGGCTTACTGTGTATGTAAGGGTATCGTCATCAGGGTCTTTACCAGTCCATACTAGTTTAACTTCGATCGGTTGTTCTGAAGCATTGTCAGCTGGAGCATCCAACACGGCTGCCTCAGGAGGACGATTACCTGCGGTTTCGATATCCATCTCAAAAACTATTTCGAGCTCATTATTTGCAATTACGGATATAGATTCGAACTCTGCTAATAATCCTTCTCGCTGAGCAGAAAGCGAATAATTTCCTGAAGGAACATTCAATATATGATATTCTCCATCAGCATCAGTAAATACAGTACTTGTACCCGGATTAGTCGAAATTTTTACATTTTCCAGAGGCTCATTAGTTCCTGCCTTGACCACAATTCCTTTTACAGAACCAAACCCTGTAAGATCTATAGTATCTTCACTACAAGAAACTGTAGCTAGCACTACAAAAACACCTATTATTTTACTTAAAAATTGCTTCACAACTTAATATATTATCCTTGCGGAGTTACACCCTCATTAATAACTTTTCTATTTCTTTCTTTGAGCTTTCTAAGCTTTTTGTCTTCTTTTCGTTTTTGTTTACGAAGTTTCTTATCCATGTTTAACGGATTATCAAAATACCAATTTAGTCCTAAAGAGAAATTGAAGTATTGATCATCTCTTTTTCCCTGAGCAATATTATCCAACTTATCCCCCAGCAATACATTATGCGTTGCATTAACCGAAATCCCAATATGATCTTCCAGCAAGTATTCAATTCCTCCTCCATATTGAAACTTAAAAAATGTCCTATCAAAACCATCTGTATTTACAGTTCCCATTCCACCAAAAAGAAAAGGTGATAGTTTTTCAAAGGGCAATAAAGTAAGTTCTCCATTTAGGTCTACCGCGTTAAATCCTTCTGAAAACGCATTTTGATTTCTTAATTCAAATTTATTTATGCTGGCATTTATATTAAGATATGGATTAAAATACCATTTACCTCCTAACCGTATAGAGTATGACGGTTCCGGATTATTATAATCGCCACTGATCAATCCCACACCACCATTAGCAAAAATTGACTTTTTTCCTCTTCTTTCCTTAAAATAACGTTCATATAACCCTGTATTCTGAGCTTCATTTTTTTCGGCATTATATTCGGCTACTAACTCATTAACCACTTCTGGTTTTGCCTTAACCGCCCATAACTTATCTTCGATACCTTCAACGATCAATGATTCAACCGCTTTTTCTATGGCCTCAGAAACTGCTAGCTGTGCAGGTTCATTTTTGGTAAACCCGGTTTCTGCTTCCAGCAATCTTCTAAACTTTACATATCTAAAGAAATTAGCATCTATTGCTTGTGAAAGTATGGTTTTAGAAACGTAAACAGTTTTTAAGATTTTACCACTAGATGTGGAAACTGCTCGAAGATAAATTGTAATCCTATCCTGTCTATATTGTGTAGAACCACCTACTCCAAAATATCTTGCTCCCAATCCTCCTGTAATAATATTAGAATCATAGGAAACAATCCCTCCTTCCAGGATAATTCCTGCATATAGAAGTGGTGGCAATTGTGGTTCATTAGGGTTTTTAGATTTTCTATATTCTTTTCTGGTAGAACGTATAATATTACGTTCGTTAAGGAGATTACTAAGGTTTTCTCGTTCTATTGGTACAAACCACTTAGAATCTTCTAATGCTTTTACTAAAATTGTTGTTGCGCCCTGGGTAACTGCGGTACTAAAAGTATTACCTGCTTCAGTAGGTTTATACTGCCCTGTTTGATCTCTAAATTTATACACACCAACCACTACAGGTTCTACGGGAGGAGGAATATTTCTTAAGGTTTTAGACACCTTTGTATCTTCTCCTATTCTGGCTTGCTCAATGGTAATGGGTTGATTAAAATATGTTCCACATCCAGTTAGTAAAAGTGCGCAAGAAATTACTAGAATTACCTGATAAAACTTATGATACATTAATTATTAATTAGGAATTATTACTTGGGATTGGTCTCCGGTGTTGGTATCCAGAATATTAATCACCAAACCCTCTGAAGAAGGAAAAATTTCGACAAATAAACTTCCAAAACTAAAAGTTCCTTCGGTAAGACCTTCATCGCCAAATTGCTCATTAAATAAAGTTCTGGAAATCTGGCTTAGCAATTGATTGTTAAGCCCCTCTGTAAACCTTTCTAGGTCAGATCTTTCATCACGATCCTGACCTTGATCTGCAAAGTCATTTTGTGCCTCTGCAGAGCCTTGTAACCATTGATAATTAAATGTATCACCTCCAAACGCAGGATTCTTAGGTCGATACACCAAATCCTGTCCGAAACTAAAATTATATGATACAAAAACAATAAATATTGTAATTACTATCCTCATCATAATTTATTAGTATTGAAAAATATCATTCTTTTGATTCTTTAGATCTTTAAAATATTTATATACTTTTCTGATAGCAATTTTTGACATCTGTTCCAGATATTCCAAATCAGGTTTCCCTATAAATTCGTGAATAACATTATCCCCAATTTTAACCTGAATAATTGTAGTTCTCCCAAAACTCAATTTTTCATAAACCCCTACTATCCTGCTTCCATTAATTTGATTCAACGTATAAGAGTTATAAAAAAAATCGTAAAAGTCCTTTCCCGGTTTGGTTTTAGTTTCTTCTACTACAATTCCTTTTAGTTCTATACCATCATCAGAAGCCTCTTGCTCGGTATCCTTAGCCTTTTTTTCCTCATTAAACGCTATACGATCCTTGGCTATTATTTTATCTTCTTCATAAATAAGTAAAAGTACTACTATTTTATCACTCTCATTTGTATTAATTGAAGTTATTGACAACTGTTTGTTTTCATTTGGTTCTAAAGCAAATCTTCCATCCTGACTATTCTTGGATTTATTATTTTGATCATCTGTCCTAAAAACAGAAAAAGTATATGTAAGACTTTTATATACTTCTGTTCTATTAATTGCGGTAGCTGTTATCGCAACAATATCATCTATAACCGAAGTTTTAATTTTAGCTACTACATCTGTATTAGTAAACTGAGCAAAACTCACTTGAAAAACAAAAGTTAAAAGTATAAGTAGTTTCAACTTCATTGTAACAAACCTCAGTTAAAAACTTCTGATAATAATAGTTCTAGCATTGCCAGACATATTAAATTTCAGATTCTTTGATAATTCATTGCTTCCGAATCTCTCAAAAGTTAAATTATCTCCATTCTGTATCAATTCTAAATTAGTAGATATATCAGGATTAAAAGAAAAATCAATTACTGAATTATTATTACCATTCTGGGTAATTAACTTATTGATCTCTTTTGAAGATTCATCTATTTCTATAGTATTGCTATTTCCGTTTTGAAATAATTTAATATCAGAGGTTTTTGCAACGATGTTTGAGACAATGGTATTATCCGCTCCAATTTGTTGAATAAAAACTGAATTCGTGTTTCCTGAAGCAGTTCTATCACTAGCTAGCAATAAATTATTATTTACCTGAGAAAGCGTAATAAACTTGCTCTGATCAGATAGCAAAACTTGTTCTTCATTTTTTTCCTGTGCAGATATTAAAAGCCCACAAAACATAAAAAACAATGAAAAACATATTTGTTTATAATACCTCATACATAGTAATTTTAAAAACTAAGAGAAGAGCTATGCTATTTTTACATAGACATAACTCTTCATAAATTTAGTGAAAATTTAATTCTTATGGTGTGATTGTTCCTCCACCTGTTTGAGTCACTACAGCAGAGTTATTTGAACCGTTCTGTAATATTGTACTCGTGTTCATATCTCCTGTCTGAGTAACAAACGTAAAGTTATCAGTTCCAAACTGAGTATCCAGAGCAACGTTCATAGTTCCATCCTGAAGGATATCACTTATATTACCAGCTCCATTCTGATCTGTAATAGCTGTATTGTTATCACCCAATTGGATTTGACTAGCAATATTTCCTACTGCTTCAAATACTCCACCATCAAAATCTCCTTCTTGAGATACCTCACCAATGTTTCCGTTTCCTACTTGGAATTGTTGTGAGAAGTTTTCTCCACCAAAAGCTTCAAGGTTTTGGGTAGCAGAAGCGCTGTTACCATTTCCTATTTGAAGCTGAGTAATAACATTGTTATCCTCTTCGTGTTGTGCAAATGCAGTGTTTTCTTCTCCTGATTGAGACTGATCTACTACACCTCCTCTAGAGTCGAAGAAGAAACTTCCTTGAATAGAAGTTGCCAAGTTACCTATCCCACTTTGTGCTTGTACTGATGTATTATCTGTACCACTCTGAGAGGAACCAGCTAAATTCTCATCACCATTTTGATCTTGGTCACCGCTATTATTACTTCCGTTCTGAGATACTTCTGCAATATTACCATTACCAAATTGAACCTGAATAGAGAAGTTATTACCTCCAAAAGAACCCAGGTTTTGAGCAGCAGAAGCGCTGTTACCGTCACCTACCTGTCCTTGAAGAATAGTATTGTCATCTTCTTCGTGATTAGCAAATGCTGTATTCTCGTCTCCTATTTGTATTTGTTGAACTTGACCTCCTCTAGAGTCGAAAAAGCTACTACCCTGTAAAGAAGTTGCTACGTTACCTCCACCTCTTTGATCCTGAAGAAGAGAATTACCTTCTCCCCACTGTTCTCCTTCTGCCATATTAGCCTCGCCAACTTGAAATTGTTCTGAATTGTTAAAAGTTCCAACTTGAGCCATAGTAGCAACATTAGAAGCTCCATCTTGAAGTATACCACTAAAGTTAAAATCTCCTTCTTGAGCAGTTGTTGCAGCATTATCATCACCTATCTGAATCTGGAAAGCAGTATTTGCTGTACCTTCTTGAGACACTACACCAGTGTTTTTATTTCCTTCTTGTGATTGACTGGTAAAGTTAGACCCTCCAAAAAATGCTAGATTTTGAGTTGCACTTGCAGAGTTTCCATTACCTATTTGCTCTTGGTAAACCTCATTTAAATCTTCTTCATGTTGTGCCGTAGCAGAGTTTTTATCCCCTACTTGCGTTTGTTCTACAATTCCATCTCTAGAATTGAATAGGTCACTACCCTGGATTGCAATTGCACTATTGGAATTACCTTCCTGAATTGTCATAGAAGCATTATTGCTTCCTACCTGGGTAACATCAGCAGCATTATCATTCCCCGTCTGGCTAACGTTGCTTGAATTAGACTGAGCGATCATAATTGACGCGCTGAGTAAAGTTACTACACTAAGAATTACTTTTTTCATACGTATTATAAATTAAAATGATTAATAAATTTCCATAACTTAAAGTCAGAGCATAAGGCAAGAACATAGAAATTACTTTCTATAATTCTCGAGGTAAACAAAATGTAACTTAATAGGGGACTCTAGGGGGCAGTGTCAATTAAAAAAATCATCTTGACATTGGCAAATTTAGGGAAATACCGCAGCTATTTTACATATTTCATAAGAATTCGATAAAATACATTACGGAAAAACCGTAAAAAATAAGATTCTCTACGGTTTTATCAATGTTTTAACAGTTATTATTATTTTGTTAAAAATTATACTAAAATGAATTAAGTAAGTCAATTCTTACTTAACGAGTAAACAAAAGTTCTCTATATTTAGTAAGAGGCCATAATTCATCATCCACCAAAAGCTCCAATTTATCACATCCATACCTAATTTGATCAAATAAAGGTTTTACAACATTACAATAAGCAGCAGCCTTTTTCTCTATATCTGTTAGTTTATTAGCTTTCCTTCTTTCATTAGTCATTTCATTAACTTTAGCATTAATCTTTCCTATATATTCTGAGATTTCTTCAATGATTTCCATTTGTTCTTTTGCATACTTCTTAAAGTCTTTTTCATATAAATCCTTTAATCCCGAAACATTATTAATCAGCATATTTTGATACCTAATAGCTGTGGGAATTACATGATTGCGAGCAATATCTCCAAGTACACGCCCTTCGATCTGGATACGCATTACATATTCTTCAATCTCGATTTCATAACGAGCTTCAGCTTCAATTTTATTCATTACTCCCATTTCTTCAAAAAGAGCAATATTCTCTTTAGAAACCTTAGCTTTTAATGCCTCTGGAGTAGTTTTATTATTACTTAACCCTCTTTTCTTAGCTTCCTTTTCCCACTCATCACTATATCCATTTCCTTCAAAAAGAATATTCTTAGATTTTTTAATATACTCTCTTAGTACATTAAATACAGCTTCATCTTTTTTCAAGTCTTTTTTATCTATCAAAACATCAACTTCTTTTTTAAATTCTACTAATTGTTTTGCAACAATAGTATTAAGAATAGTCATTGGATTAGCACAATTGGCTTTAGATCCAACTGCCCTGAATTCGAATTTATTTCCTGTGAAGGCAAAAGGAGAAGTTCTATTACGATCAGTATTATCAAGCAAAATTTCCGGTATCTTACCAACTACATTCAATTTTAAATCTGTCTTTTCCTGAGGTGAAAGTTTTCCATCGGTAACTCCCTCAAGCTCTTTGAGCACAGCTGTTAATTGCTCTCCGATAAAAACAGACATTATTGCTGGTGGTGCTTCATTAGCTCCTAGGCGATGATCATTACTAGCAGAAGCAATCCCGGCCCTCATTAATTCTTCATTATCATTGATAGCTTTGATAGTATTAATAAAAAATGTCAAAAACTGAAGATTACTCATTGGAGTTTTACCAGGTCCTAATAAATTAACACCTGTATTTGTTGACAAAGACCAATTATTATGTTTTCCTGATCCGTTAACACCTGCAAAAGGTTTTTCATGCAACAATACTCTTAATTTATGTCTTGCAGCTACCTTACTCATAACATCCATTAAAAGGGAATTATGATCTACTGCTAAATTTGTTTCTTCATATATTGGAGCTAATTCAAACTGATTGGGAGCCACCTCATTATGACGAGTCTTTACAGGAATACCCAATTTCATACACTCCACTTCTAAATCCATCATAAAATTTAAAGCTCTGGTAGGAATGCTACCAAAATAATGATCATCCAATTGCTGACCTTTTGCTGAAGAATGTCCTAACAACGTTCTACCGGTCATCACTATATCCGGACGTGATTCTGCCAATGCATTATCTATTAAAAAGTATTCCTGCTCCCACCCAAGAGATGCATTCACTTTTTTCACATTTTTATCAAAATATTTAGCCACTCCGGTAGCAGCCTGATCCACAGCATGTAATGCCCTCAATAATGGAGTTTTATAGTCTAATGCCTCACCAGTATAGGCTACAAAAACAGTAGGAATACATAAAGTAGTGCCATAAATAAAAGCTGGAGACGTTGGATCCCAAGCCGTATACCCTCTTGCTTCGAAAGTGTTACGAATTCCTCCATGCGGAAAAGAAGATGCATCAGGCTCTTGCTGTACCAGTTGACCTCCTCCAAATCTTTCTATAGCCATACCATTACCTATGGTTTCGAAAAAAGCATCATGTTTTTCTGCAGTAGCTCCAGTAAGAGGTTGAAACCAGTGTGTGTAATGGGTCACTCCTTTTGATAAGGACCAGTCTTTCATAGCTGATGCAATCTGATCTGCAATCTTACGATCAATTTTAGAACCGTGCTCTATTGCATCCATCACACTGTTGTATGCATCTTTAGTTAAAGACTGCATCATCGTAGACTGATTAAATACATTTTCACCAAACAATACAGAGCGACGTTCTGTCTCAGCAACTATCACAGAATCACGATTTAATGTTTCTTTTAGAGCTTGAAATCTTAGTGTAGACATAATGAAGTTAGTTTTATTACAAATATATAAGAAGTTTTTATTGTCAATATGAGAAATATCATCTTTTAAAATTGATAATTTTTAAAAATACCCCCCTAAAAAGTAGGGTGTTAATAAAAATGATAATAAAGTTAACTATAACCCCCCTGTTTTTTTTGGTTATACAGAAAGATCAATTAATTTTGGCATCTTAAGAGTTCAATCTATAAAGTGTTAATTATGAGTAAAGCTAAATTAGAATACATTTGGTTGGATGGTTACAAACCAACTGCTAATCTAAGAAGTAAAACAAAAATTGAGGAAAATTTTAGCGGAAAGCTTGAAGATTGCCCTATGTGGTCTTTTGACGGTAGTTCTACAAGACAGGCAGAAGGCGGATCTTCTGATTGCTTATTAAAGCCCGTAGCTATCTACCCTGATCCAACTAGAAGAAATGGATACTTAGTAATGACAGAAGTTCTAAATGCAGACGGTACTCCACATGAGTCTAATGCAAGAGCTACTATTGATGATAATGACAATGATTTCTGGTTTGGTTTTGAGCAAGAATACTTTATCATGGATAAGAATACTCAACTTCCATTAGGGTTCCCTGTTGGCGGTTATCCTGGTCCACAAGGTATGTACTATTGTTCTGTAGGTGGAAAAAACACTCACGGAAGAGATTTTGTAGAAGAACATGCTGATCTTTGTATTGATGCCGGACTTAACTTTGAAGGTATTAACCAAGAAGTTGCTAGTGGACAGTGGGAGTTTCAATTATTCTCTAAAGGTGCTAAGAAAGCTGGAGATGAAATATGGATAGCTCGTTATTTATTAGATCGCCTTACAGAAAAATATGGTTATTATATAGAATATCACCCGAAACCAATTAAAGGAGACTGGAATGGTTCAGGTATGCACGCTAACTTCTCTAATGAAGTATTAAGAACTTGTGGTTCTAAAGAAGTTTATGAAACTATTTGTGAAGCTTTCAGACCTGTAACTAAAGAACACATTGCTGTTTATGGTGAATTTAATGATCAAAGATTAACTGGAGAGCACGAAACACAATCTATCAATGAGTTCTCTTATGGAGTTTCTGATAGAGGTGCCTCAATAAGAATACCAATTATCACTGTAGAAAACGGATGGAAAGGTTGGTTAGAAGATCGTCGTCCCGCTTCTAATGGTGACCCATATAAGATTGCTGCTAGAATTGTAAAAACTGTTAAAACAGCTGACGTTTCTGCAGTAAATGCTTAACAAATACCAGAACACAAACTAACCATGTTGGTTAAACGCAAAAAACACCTCTAAGAATTCTTAGAGGTGTTTTTTTATTCAATTGGAAAATATATTAAATACCTTATTTTATAAAAACCAAGGCCACAAAAACACAGTACCCTACAAAAATCAAAAGCCCTTTGGGACGATTTAGAATCATTTTCTTTGGTATAAAAGCTAACGGAAGAAGAATTACCGCAAAGGCCAGCATCCAATAAATATTTATACTCAATAGTGCTTCATCCTTTACAGCTATAGGCTGTATCATTGCTGTGATTCCAAGTACTGAAGCTATATTAAAGATATTAGATCCTATAAGGTTACCCAAAGAAATTGCTTTTTCCTGTTTTAATGCTGCTATCACTGAAGCCGCAAGCTCAGGAACACTAGTCCCTACTGCAATAAGAGTTACTGCAATGACACCTTCACTCACTCCAAGTTTTAGCGCTATATTTTCTGCTCCTTTTACCAATAATTCAGAACCAAAATATAAAGCTCCAGCACCTATCAGAAGCCAAACAAAAATTTTAAAATTAGAAGTCTTTTGTAAAGAATCATCTACCTCCTCTAGTGTAAGGTCAGCAAATTTTCGCGATCTTCTAATCAATAAAAAAAGGTAAGTCAATAATGAAGCAAATAGAATAACACCTTCTAATTGAGTCAATACACCATCATTATTCAGAAAAAAGTACAACACCAAAGATAGTAACACCATCACAGGCCAATTGAACTTATAAAAATCTTTATCAATGGCTAATGGGCCTATTATCGCAGTAATTCCTAACACCAATCCAATATTAGCAATATTAGAGCCAACCACGTTTCCCAAAGAAATATCTGAAAGACCATCTAAGGCAGCTTGTATACTAACCAAAAGCTCTGGAGCAGATGTAGCAAAGGAAACCACTGTGAGTCCAATAACCATTTTGGATAATTTCAGCCTAAAAGACAACGCTACAGAAGACCTAACCAAAAATTCTCCTCCTACTACAAGAAGCACAAGACCAATCAGTACATAAAACACACTTAGAATCATAGCATAATATTTGGTTGCGAATATAGGATAAGTCTTCTTTATGTCTAAGATGTTACCATATTTTTTTTAACTAAAAATATTTTACAAATCTATCAAAAACTACAAAAATAGTTAAATAACTATAAAAATAGTTGTAAAACTAAAATCATAGTTATACATTTGGTCAAAACTTAATTTTTTCATGGAAAAACTTACTAACAAAGAAGAAGAAATCATGCAAGCTATATGGAAGCTGGAGAAAGCCTTTGCAAAAGAAGTACAGGCAGAATTAAAAAACACTGTTCACTATAACACAGTTTCTACTATAATTCGTAATCTGGAAGAAAAAGGATATGTTAATCATAAAGCTTTTGGAAAAACCCATCAATACTACCCTATTGTTACCAAAGAAGAGTACCGAAACAAATTTGTTAGCAAAGCAATGAAGCAATATTTTAATGATTCTTATAAAAATATGGTATCCTTCTTTGCCAAGGAAGAAAAGATCACAGCAGATGAATTACGCGAAATTTTAGAAGTAATTGAACAAAAAAAATAAGAAATGGAAGCTTTTTTAATTTACCTTCTTAAAGCCAGTGGAATACTTGTTATATTCTATCTTGTATATTATTTTCTTTTGAGAAAAGATACTTTCTTTACGATAAACAGACATTTTTTAATTATCGGAATCATCTCTTCTTTATCATTACCCTTCGTTGAATTTACGCATATAGAATTTGTCAATATCCAAAACCCAAATATTTTAGGTGACTATACAGTTATACCTTCTACCCAAAACACCTCTAGTATAATTAATTGGTGGTATTTAGCCTTCATTATATATTCTGCTGGAGTACTTCTATTATCTATTCGTTTTGGGCTTCAGCTATTATCCCTAAAAAGACTGCTTCTTAATGGTAGAAAACAAAAAGATGGAGGTTTTTATTTAATAAAGACTTCAGAAGACGTAGCTCCTTTTTCATTTTTTAAATCTATAGTATACAATCCTTCTTTACATTCTGATCATGAATTAGAAATGATCATTAAACATGAAAAAACACATGCTGTACAACATCACACCATAGATGTGCTTATCGCTAATCTATTACATGTTTTTCAATGGATTAATCCAATTGCATGGATATATAAAAAATCTTTAGAACAAAATTTAGAGTTTATTGCCGATCGAGAAACAGTAGATATAGTACAATCAAAAAAAGAATATCAATTAACATTGGTAAAGGTATCATCAAACAATTACTCTTCCATTACCAATAATTTTTATCAATCATTAATCAAAAAACGAATAGTCATGTTAAACAAGCAAACATCAGAAAGAAAAAACCTATGGAAACTCTTCTTAATTCTACCTCTAATTTCATTGTTCTTATGGAGTTTTAACACCAAAGAAATTACCAAGTTCCAACCAGGAGAATCAACAGATAGTAATGAGTATGTTTTTTCTTCTTCAAAAGCACAGAGTAATACCATAGAGTTTATTGTAAACAAAAATTCTTCAAAAGAAGACCTTCAAAAAATCAAAAAAATATTCAAAAACGAATATCAAGTTGATATAAAATTTGGCAAAATAGAACGAAATAATGCTAATGAGATTACAGGAATTAGTATCGATATTTCTTCTGAAAATAGCAAAACTAATTATGCGGTACAACACGATGAACATCCTATTGCTGCTTTAGCGATATCATATAATAGCAAAAAGGATAAGATAAATATTAGTCAAAGTAATCATAAAAGTACGTTTGTAGTAGGAAACGGAGGCGAAAAATCGGGAAAAAGAACAGAAATCATAGAGATACACCCAGACAATGATGAAAATCATGAATTCATTTTTATTGGAGATGATGCAAACACTAAAATTATTAGAAAAAAAGACAAGAATGGAAAAGTGATTATCGAAGAAATCCACGAAAATGATTCTGACAATGTTTTTGACATACACACAAACGATAACAAAACCTTTGCTTTTATTACTGGAAATTCTGGAAAAGAACCTCTAATTATAATAGACGGCAAAGAAGTTTCTAAAAAAGAAATGAAAGCTTTGGATTCTAAAAATATCGAAACCATGAATGTATTAAAAGGAGAAAAAGCTATTAAGAAATATGGTGAAAAAGCCAAAAATGGAGTTATAGAAATTATAACCAAAAAGAAATAAAGTATCCAGTGATAGAAATCACTTAAAAACTCGCTCTAATCAAGCGAGTTTTTTTATTTACTTTTACCTTATAAAATAACAACTATTCCCTATTACTGGAGACTTTTATGGATGACCCGTATAAAATTTATTATCATGCTATACCAAAAGAAGAATAAATACAAGAAAACCTGGAAACCATTTATTTTTCTAATACTTATGTCTCCAATAATGTTAGGTTTCAATAATGACCAACCTAACTTTTATAAAGATAAAGATTATCAATCCCTAAATTATCTTACCTATACAATAACGCCTTCTACGACAAAAAATGAATTAGAAGAAATTGTCCGAAAAGCAAAGAAAGAAGTTAAGGTAATCTTAGAGCTTAAGGCTATAGCATATAATAAAGAAAATAAAATATCTAAAATTCATATCGATTATACAGATCCCAATGGTCAACAAGGTACATTTACGGATATAGACAATGATACACCTATACATAAAATTACAATAGCAATAGAGTTAGATTCAGAGAATAAATTCAAAGAAATTAGTTTTATCGATGTTGAATACTTTCGCTTCGAAGATGTTATACAAAAAAAGTTTGTAAAAAAATAATCTATAATACCACGAAAGAAAGTATTTATTTAATGGATGACATCCCTTATAAAAATTCTGATCTTATTGGACAACATTATATTTTTCAAGGAGTTGAAGTCATCCCTTCTCAAGAAGCATTATTAAAATTCGATATAGACACCAAAGAAGGGATTATTTTGCTCAAAAATGCAAAAAAAATTAAAAGCATGAGAGAAGGAGTTAAATTTTCGAAAGAATACAATTGGCATTTTACTTGTTTTATTGAATTTAGAAATAATCTTAAACCTAACCTTATAATTACTGCCACACCCTAACTCATTAGATAAAAACATCTAGACAAAATAAGTAATGTATTTTTTTAAAGTTTATTTATTTTTACATTATGAAAAAACAACTATTCTCCGTTATTGCTAAAATCAACAAACTCATACTGCCTAGTTTTACTAAAAGGCGCTTAGATTTAAGCAAAGCTTCAAAACTACAATTACTCATATTTGGTTGGAGGCTATATGTTACCAAAAGGGCTTTAAGCTAGAATATCACACCCTTTATAAACTTTTTGCAACACTACTAAATATTCTTCGTAATTAAGATGAATCATAAAAACATCTTAAATAACCAATAAATATATTTAGTATGAAGAAATGGATCATTATAGGTGTGAGCGTACTAGGTATGCTACCCCTAACAGCATTTACCCCAGAACTTAATAATGGCGTAACATCTGTATCTTTTCAAGACAATGAAATTACTGCTATTATTAACAAAAATACTTCAGAGCAAGAATTAGAAGATTTAAAGATATTCTTTGCAGAAAACGATATAGAACTTGTCATTAAAAAAGTAGGATATAACGAAAACAATGAGATGACCAGTTTAAGTATTATACTTAAAAAAGGCGACTCTAAAAGTCAATATTCGTCTTCGTCAAACACTCCAATTTCTGAAATAGAACTAGGCTACAAAGATGATAATCTTTATATCACCAATTCAGGAATGTTCGATATTATGGCGTGGAAAAATCAATCTGGATTTAGTTATCCCAAAATTGATCTAGACAGCCTGATGGAGAAACATAATTTCGCTTTTGATTTCGATTTTGATAAAGACAAGGATTCTTTATTCTTCCAAGGACATTTTGATATTAAAAAATTTAAGGATCAAATGATGAAATCCTTTTCTTTTGATGAAGATCAAAATTTTATATTTAATGGCCAATCACTTCACCCATTCCAAAACGCTAGATCACAAAAATTTAATTTTATAGACAACCCTGACATAGAAAAATTAATCATTATTGACGGTAATGAATCAGACTTTGATCATTTAGATGAATTAGCCAAATCAGATAAGTTAGAAGTTGTAGATTTCTTAAAACCAAAAACCGCAATAAGCATCTATGGTGACAAAGCCAAGGACGGTGCCATAATCGCTACTACAAAAAAGTAGTTATTGTATATAAATGGAGTTTGATTATAAAGCCTTCAAATATTGAAGGCTTTTATTTTATTAATAATCCACAAGAGAAGCTACAGGAACATCTAATTTATCGTTTCCATTTAAGAACTCAAGTTGCATAATAAAATTACATTGCACCACTACTCCACCTAGCTGCTGTACCAAATCGCATACCGCCTTAGCAGTCCCGCCAGTGGCCAGAACATCATCATGTATCAAAATATGCTCTCCTGGTTTAATCGCATCAACATGAATCTCTAGAGTATCTTCTCCATACTCTAAACTATACTTTACGGACTTTACCCGATAAGGAAGTTTTCCTTTTTTTCTTACTGGAACAAATCCAGCTTGTAATCGTTCAGCAATCATAGGGCCAATAATAAAGCCTCTGGATTCTATCCCGATAACTTTATCAATTTTTATGTCTTTTGGGCAAAAGCTTGTTAACCGATCTGCACAATACACTAATGCTTTTGAGTCCGCTAATAATGGCGTGATATCTTTGAACACTATCCCTGGTTTTGGAAAATCAGGAATATCTCGAATGTAATCATTTATCTTCATGCCCCGAAAATAAAGAAAAATACTACTTTTACTTCAATTTAGTTTACTAACTGTTAAAAAAAACTAATATGAGGTTTGTCATACTTTTCTTGCTAGGAAACTTAATTATTTCGTGCTCTCCTCCCCCAACTGAGTTCAATGAAGCATCTCTACAAGATATTTTTGTTGATCTTAAAGGCAATGAGATCACTTTTGAGTCTGTATTGAAAAAACATAAAGGCAAAGTTGTTTTTATAGATATATGGGCCTCCTGGTGCAAAGATTGTATCGTTGGCATGCCCAAGGTCAATGAATTACAAAAAACCTATCCAAGTGTACAGTTTGTTTTTTTAACGGTAGATCACGAACAAACCAAATGGAGAAAAGGAATTGAAAAATTCCAAATCGGATATGGTGATCATTACCTTATCAAAAAAGGATGGAAAAAAAGTCCCTTCTGTGATTTCCTGGATGTAGGCTGGATACCTAGATATATCATTATAAACCCTTCTGGAAAGATCGACCTGTTTAAAGCTACCAAGGCTACTGATAAGAATATTGTTAAACACTTAGACATATTACAATAGTTAATCATATTAATTCTCTTAAAAAAATAGTACATTTCCTTTAACATTTTGGTCATTATAAATTTTGACAAAAATAGTTTGGTTTGTAACATATATTTAAATTATATTTGCACCCGCAAAAAGGCCTCGTAGCATAACTGAATAGTGCACTTGATTACGGCTCAAGAGGTTGCAGGTTTGAATCCTGCCGAGGTCACTTCATTATCAAAGAGTTGTAGAAATAAATCACTGCAACTCTTTTTTATTTGCACAAAATTTGCACTAAAACCTCTAATATAATATAAGCTTGTTGAAAATATTTATTTAAGAATATATCAAAATAGATTAGTATAAACTCGTCATCAATTTCTTTCCAGAACCTTTTCAGTTTGAGTTTTCTAAAAAATTGTTGATTATCGAATAAATTATAAAAACTCTATTAATGTAATAACAAATTTGATTTTACTTCGGTTATGTAGTTTTAAAGATTTAAACGGACCTGCTTATTTTTTAAAAAAAAGAATAAGGGTTTATAAGGTTTAATAAACATCTCGCTAAAATAGTAGACATCGTAAAGCAGGGGAAAGATGTTTAGAAGTTTATAAAAAAGCTCTTAACTCATAAGTTTTTATCTTAACAAAATACGATATACTGCGTACAAATCATAGCATTCCATTTGAAATTAAATTCCCCATTCTTATTCTACCAAGACATCTCTATCCATTATAAAAACAAACACTTGTTACTTAACACGATTGTTTTTTTTTGAGAAAAGTAATAGAACAATTAATTATTATTTGAAGAATTAATATTTAGTTGATCTTTAAATCAACTCCTATTTTGTAATTTTAAAATATAATTTATTTTGAATAAAAAGATTGAAAAGCAATATAAGAAATACTATAGAAGAAATACAAAATGCTATTTTGATTACCAAATTAGGGTATTCACCACCTCATACTTCATTATTACAAACTAAAGAATTTGATAACAATGGGAATATATGGTTCTTAAGTGATAAATATAGTGTTTGCAACCAAAATTTATTAATCTCTAATGAAGCTGTTTTGATTTATAGCAAGCCAGAATCATCCTATTTTTTAAGTTTATACGGTAAAAGTGAAATCGTTGAGGATCAGGAGAGGTTAAAAGAATTATATAATGAAGAAGATATTGTGTATGCCAAGAAAAGAAAAAAAGATACATTAACTGCCATAAAATTTGAAATTTTAAAGGCAGATTATTGGGATGATTTAAATAGAGAATCTAATAATATTTTTACCAAAGACTATTTATGATAAATTCATTATTATTCAGATATTATGATACTTTCAGTGGTAAAAGCAAATCCTTGTTGACCAGAAACACCAACCATTACACCCTGAAAAATTGGAACTATAGTTTGATTGGCGCCCCAAGTTATTAAAAAGTTAGCACCGCTTCCCCCAGCTGTGTCTTCTTCTTCAATTACATATTCAATAGACTCTAAAGGTTTCAAATAGATTGGCTGTTCGATATATGCGCGAACAAAATCTCCCGTAGTATTATAGTAATCTACATTTTTTATAAAAAGAGAATCTCTCGGACTTGTATTTCTGATACTAAGTGTAGCGGTAAGCTGAAATCGAAAATCCTTTGTTTTGTTATAAATATCAGAATAGATAGGAACATATAGTTCTTTCTTAATAGGGTAACTAAATCCATCATCACTCTCAGGTATTTTATTCTCCTTTAAAATTCCCTGTTTTAATTCCTTGTTGGGATTTTGTTTTGTACAAGAATATGTAATGACTATAGACAACAGGATGAAAAAAAAGTTTTTGAAATTCATGGTAGTTTTTGGTTACAATACCTGAATTTACATTTATTTCTTTTGAACACAAGGGCTATATGAAAACTTTAGCAAAATACTTTTCGGTATTTTTACATGAAAAGTTCTCCTAGACATGAAAAAAAGAAAATCATTGCATCCAAAACTAAAAGTATCCAAATCCTCAAAAAGTTTGGGAAAAGCACCAGGGGCTGTAGTGTATATAGGTGAAAAAGAACATTTATCGACCAAAATTGAGATTCAGGACTATACCAAAAATATGTTCGAGGTTAAAGATACGAATAATATCGAGGAGGCTTTTACTTTCAAAAGTAATGAACATATTACCTGGATCAATGTTAATGGTTTAAGCCACACAAACGAAATTACTCGAATAGGCCAACATTATGGATTACATCCACTTATTATTGAAGATATAGTAAATACAGATCAACGTCCAAAGATCGATGAATATGATACTTATCTTTTTTTAGTACTTAAAATGATGTATTTCAACAAAAACAAAGAATTTGTAATCGAGCATATTTCTATGGTATTAGGCAAGGAATATGTAATTACCTTCCAAGAGTCTGAAGAAGATATCTTTGATCCAGTTCGTATGCGTATTGCCAATGCGAAGAGCCGAATTAGAGGTTCTGAAGCAGATTACCTCGCTTTTGCCCTTATTGATGCTATATTTGATAATTACTTTGTGGTGATTGAGGATTTGGGAGAAAAAGTAGAGCTTCTGGAAGAGCAACTCTTTGTTGAACAACCGGATGATATGATAACTCAGGATATCCAATCATTAAAAAGAGAGATTCTTAGAATTCGTAGAAGTATTCTACCGCTACGTGAGATCATTGGCCGAATTGTAAAATCTGAAACAGATTTTATTCAGGAAAAACATATCGATTACTTCAAAGATCTTAATGACCATATCATTCATATTAATGAAAATATTGATGTATACCGAGAAATGATCTGGGGGCTTATGGATATGTATATGACCACAATAAGCAATAAGATGAATGGTATAATGAAAGTGTTGACTATCATTGCTACTATTTTTATTCCTCTAACTTTTATAGTAGGCGTCTATGGGATGAATTTTGAATACATGCCAGAGCTCAAATACCAAAATGCCTATTATATCTTATGGGGTATTATGATAACTTTATTTGTTGGTCTTCTTGTTTTTTTCAGAAGAAAAAAATGGCTTTAATATAATTTCTTAATGATTAAACATTATTAAATAGCTAAACCTCGTCTCATTCTTCTTCCCTTAGTCATAAATCGCATATGAGCTAACATTAACATCAATAGTGTTAAATATATTTACGGACTTTTATTTACTTTAAAATCAGAGGAAAAGTTTAAAAACTGCTTACATACAAAAGTTGACAAGCTTTAACATCAAAATAATGAAAAAATTAATCACCCTAGCCATATCAGCAATCTTTTTAATTGCAATTACCATTTTTACCTTACAAAACTCTCAAGTTGTTGAAATTCAACTTTTCTTTTGGGAAGCACAGGCCTCGTTGTCAATGATATTATTCACCACATTTTCAATTGCAATACTAATAACAGTGGTAGCCATAATGCCTACAATTTATCATCTAAAAAAATTAAGAGACCAGTCACAGAAAAAAGTAAAAACACTAGTGAAAGAAAAAGAAAAGTTAGCAGAGCCTGAATCTAAAACTATACTATCTGAAGGACAGATAGAAAAATAACATATAATATTATAAAATTATGGACAATACATTAAAGAAAGAAAAAACATATAAAAAACTAGGATTTACTTATCTAGAAACTGCCGAAATCGTGGTAGCGCTAAATAAACTTCTAGCAAATTATATAGTACATTATCATAAATTAAGAACATTTCATTGGAATGTAGAAGGGGGAGATTTTTTTGAATTACACGAGCAGTTTGAAGTAGAATACAATGAAGCAAAATTACAAACAGATACTATAGCTGAAAGAATAAGAGTATTTGGATTAAAACCTAAATACACTTTACAACAACATTTAGGTCTAGCTGATATCAAGGAACTTCAAGATGATTTAGCTCCATTAGGAATGGTAAAAGAAGTTCTAAAAGATTTTAGAATATTGCACGATTCATTATTAGATGTCTTAAATGCAGCGTTGGATTCTGGAGATACAGTGACCGAAGAAATTGTTACTCAGTTTATGAGAAGATTAGAAAAAAGGCATTGGATGTTTACGGCCTGGTCCAAATCATAAAGTATTTTTTTGAAAACAACTTTTGAAAAATTACCGAACTCACTAACCAGAAAAAATCACAAAGCTGGATTGGTTCTTAGCGGTGGTGGTACAAAATGGTTTGTCCATCTAGTGGGATACAAGCCTTGCACTAGAAAAAAATATGTCCGATTTAATATCCGGTTAAGCGTGGGAGACATTGCTGGTGCATTTTTACCATCTGTAATAGACCCAATTGATATTACCCTTTTAATGTTGGATTACAAATTCTTTGACTAAGGATATGAATGTACCAGGAATTCAGAAATAAAATTATGACTTTATTAAGATATTCGTTCTATTCTAAGCAGACAATCGAACTAAGCATATTCAACCTAATTTACGACGATTTTAATCAAAAAAACAACTTTTATTGAATCAAATTCACTCATTTTTACATTTTTACAGAAGTTTAACTAAAAAAATAATGTTTTTATTGTTATTTTTTTTAACAAATAAATCCAGCTATTCACATTATTTATGTTAAACAATGCTTAATAAAGTTAAACCCAGTTAAAGCACTTGACAAATTTATCTCAGGACTTATATTACTACAGTGTGATTGAGAAGTCAATATTTCCTAAAAAAACATTTCAATCTTTTCTGATGCCATCCTGCATTTAGTTTTAGTTGTTGACTTTCATACAAATCAATTATTAATCAAAAAAAAATACGTTTTGAATAATAAACGAAAAAGCGCTTTCATACTATTGACTGTGGTCTCAACTTTTGTTTTTATGATAGCATTAATAATAACTTTTATCTAAAGTTAAAAACTAAATTATTAACATTAAAAAATTATTTACTTATGGAAACTTATTACAGATATTTTAAAATTTATTTTAATCCTTTTTTCAAATTCTTAAAAGAATTACCAAGTGCAAGCAAATATGCTATACACAGGTAAAATAGAATTTCTAAAGTCACCAATTAAAATGAAATTCAAAAAAAAATTAATAAAATCATTAACACTATTAATTACAGTATCAGTTGCTATATATGCAATAGTATTAGCATTGATTTTGTAATTCAATATAACAAGAAAGAACTATTATGAAAAATAGAAACAACATACAAAGACCTGGACTGAGAAAGAAGTTTTTTGGAAGTAAGGCATATTTAAGAGGACTTCGTAAAAAGGTTAAAGTCGGAATCAAGTCTAAAAAGGCGGTCACAACCTGATCATAAAACAAAGAGAATCAATCACATAAAATAAGAACATTATATATCGAAATTATGAAAAAAAACAAACATATATACAAAGCACTTTCTTGGGTCGAAAAAAAAACCAACTATAACCGTTAAATCTATCGCTGAAGGATTTGAAAATCCCAAAGCCTTTACTAGCAAATCAAATAATGAGAAAATAAGAGCCGACCTATCATTCACTACCCATGGAGGAGCTAAACATTATTCCGACATAGCCTTGAAAAGCACCAATTTGAAAAAATTAGTCATAAAGTGGAAAGTCTTAAGTTTTATGGCTGGGATGAAACGAGGAAAACTTCACTTGCTAGCTCCAAAGGGGCATAAAGCTTTTACTCAACGACTAGTAAAGCAGCATAACATCAATGCAATGGTCCACTCTATTTAAGTGAGCACATCTGCTCATGACATTTTTATCATTTAACTATTTCTAAAATTAAAGTATATAACAATATGTCTTCTAAAAATGGTATATCATCAACTTCAAGGAACGCAAAAAACTTAAGAAACGAAATCAATTACTGGAAAAAACAAAAAAATAATAGAAAATGCACGAATTATGCAGAAATGTCATATTGGGAAATTTTAAGTACAAATACGGCTCTATAGATATTAAATAGACTTCCTAACTCCAGGTTCTATTTTTTTTATAGTTTTACAATTATGACACCACCTAAGTTACCCCACAACGAAAAACAACGACAAAAAGCAGTTGAAAAATATCAATTATTGGACACATTACCAGAAGAGAGTTATGACAACATAACCTCATTAATGTCATATATTTGTGACACTCCCATATCTCTCATTACATTATTAGACAAAGAAAGAAACTTTCTAAAATCACACCATGGCGTACCTTTTAATGAATCCCCTAGAGAAATTTCTTTTTGTGGTCACGCTATTAACTCTGAAGCAGAATTAACAATTATAGAGGATTCTAGAAAAGATGAGCGTTTTATTGGTAACCCGCTGGTAACAGATCACGACGCTATTTTTTATGCGGGCGCACCTCTCGTGGATGTAGAAGGGTTTAAATTAGGTACATTGTGTGTTTATGACAGACAGCCTCGTAGTTTGTCTGTCGAACAAAAAAATGCGTTATTAGCTATGGCTAAACAAGTTGTAAACTTGTTTGAACAACGTTATCAAAATTTGAAATTATTACAACTTCAGGATAAGTTAAAAAAACGAAATGACGATTTAAAAAAATTTGCTGGTATAGTTTCTCACGATCTAAAATCGCCTCTTGCCAATATTATATCCCTCACAGAGTTATTGGAAGATGACAACAAAGATCTTTTAAATGATGAGTCATTACAATACTTAGAATACCTTAAAACTTCTTCTTATTCTCTTAAAGATTATATTGACGGGATTCTTAAATTCTACAAAAGTGATGAACTATTTTCTCATAGAAAGGAAAAAATAAACTTAGTTAAACTTTTACAAGAGATTGAAAATATTACAAACACAGATCACAATGTCACTTTTAATATTCAAAATAATTGTCAGGAGCTGATTTTGAATAAAGCTGCGCTGATGCAGATATTAATTAATTTAGTCACTAACGGTATAAAGTACAATTCGAAACCAAACCCCTTAATTAATATTGGCGTTACAGAAAGTGAAGACTTCTACAATTTTTCTGTTAATGATAATGGAGATGGCATACCTAAAGAATACCTAGATAAAATATTCGATCTTTTCTCAGTAGTTGGTGTAGCGGATCGCGATGGTAATGTAGGAACAGGAATAGGGTTAGCCACTGTAAAAAAAATTGTTACGAATCTAGGTGGAGAAATAAAGGTTTCATCTTCCAGTGGAGAAGGTAGTACATTCTCATTTTCTATTGTAAAAAACTAATAAAACTCTAAATATTTATACTATTTTTTGTTTAGAGTTAATCAATCTTCCATAATAGCACCTCTTTTATCTAGACTTCAAGTAAATTTAAACAAAAAACAACCTAGTTAAAATTTAAATTATGCGATGGAAAGCTCGGATATAGGAGACATCCTGACACAACCACAACTAAGATTATACAAAAAGTTAAAACCAGAATACCAACCTATTGATCTAGTAGTAGTTGGGAAAGTAAAAGAAAAATAATGCAGGAGAAACATATTCACTTTATGCAGCAAGCGATTGCCCTTGCAAACAAGGGTGAAATTACTCATGGAGCAGCTTCGTTTGGAGCAGTAGTAGTAAAGGATGATCATGTAATTGCACAGTCATATAATCAGGTTTCAAAAACACAAGACCCAACGCAACATGCAGAGATCTTGGCGATTCGAGAAGCTTGTAAGGTTTTAAAAAGCAAAAATCTTTCAGATTGTATTTTATATACTAGTTGTGAGCCTTGCTTGATGTGCCTGGGGGCTTGCCATTGGGCAAGTTTCAAGGCAATTTATTTTGGGGTTTCAGCAGAAGATGCTAAAAAACATAACTTCATATACACCCAAATGTTCTATTCCTTTGACCAAGAAAAGAGACATAGAGAATTTAATATGACGCAGCTACTTAGAAACGAAGCATTAGCAGTTTGGTAAAAATGATATGGTAGAAAATCAAAACCTAAAAATTAATGAGAATACTAATGGTGAAGCGCAAGAAAATTCACCTATGTCACACTCCGAAATCTTGCGAGAACAAGTCTCGGAGGCATTAGTCATTTATGACAAAACAAACTCAAGTATTCTATTGAGCTCGCTCTCCGCTGGCTTAGAAATTGGGTTCAGTTTTTTACTAATCTGTGTAATGACCGCTTTTTTCATTAATGAAACAAATAGCGCCATAATATGGAAGATAAACGCGCTGGTTTATCCTGTTGGATTTATTCTTGTTGTTTTAGGGAAATCCATGTTATTTACAGAGCAAACCTCTTTACTTACATTACCCGTATTAAATAAAAAATCAAAAGTAATAGATCTTTTCAGATTATGGGGATTAGTACTTACCGGTAATATTTTTGGAGGAATATTAATAAGCATAATCGCCATTTGGATTGGTCCCAAATTAGGAATTTTCGATGTAAAAATTGTCGAAAAAGTTTCACAACATGTACTTCACAGTGATCTAACTGTCATATTTGTAAGTGCGATATTAGCAGGCTGGTTAATGGGATTGTTATCTTGGTTACTCACGTCTTCGGATAGTACGATTAGTAGAATTTTGGTTATCTATATTATCACAGCAGTTATTGGCGCTATGGGCTTGCATCATTCTATTGTAGGGAATATTGAGGTGTTTTCAGGGTTAATTGTATCAAAAAAAATTACAATAACAGACTATCTATCCTTTCAAGGAGTTGCAATTATAGGAAATGCTATAGGTGGAGTTGTATTTGTAGCTTTATTAAAATACAAAGCTTTTGCATACAACGGAAATAATTAATAAATATAAAAGTTAAAAATAAATGAAAACAGTTTTTGAATACACCAATGTATCTGCAAGTGATAGTCTAGAATCATTTGTAGAAAAAAAATTAAGTAATCTTTCGAATAAATATCCTTTTGTAATTCGCGGAGATATATTCTTTAAGAAAGAAAACAGAGATGATGACACAGGACACATCTGTGGTATTAGATTAAGTGCTCCGGGACCACGATTGTATGCTTCATCTGAGAAAATAAGTTATGAAGAAGCAATCATAGAAACCATTCGCGACCTCAACGATCAGTTAGAAAAAAGGAAAGAGAAAATGAAAACTTATTAAAAACATGAAACTTCTATTTGTACTTACATCACATGACAAGCTAGAAAATACCGGAGAAAAAACCAGTTTCTGGATTGAAGAATTTGCCGCACCCTATTATTATTTAGCGGACAAAGGAGTAGACATTACACTAGTTTCCCCAAAAGGAGGACAACCCCACTAATCAACCCTAGTAGTGACAAACCTGAAAACCAAACGGAAGCAACTCAGCGCTTTCATAAAGATCAAGACTTAAAAGAGAAACTAAGTAAAACTATCAAACTCTCTGAAGTGGATGAAAAAGACTATGATGGTATTTTCTATCCAGGCGGTAACAGACCTCTTTTGGATCTTTCTAATGACAAAGATTCTATTCGTTTAATTCAGTCATTTTATGAAAACAAAAAGCCGACTGGCCTCGTTTGTCACGCTCCAGCAGCTCTAAAGAATGTGAAAACTTCGGACGGTGTATATTTAGTTAAAAGAAAGAAGGTTACTGGTTTCACAAATAGTGAAGAAAAAGCCGTAGAACTGACTGATGAAGTCCCGTTTTTGGTAGAAGATATGCTAAAAGAAAATGGAGGTGTATATAGTAAAGCTGATGATTGGCAATCATACTCTGTGCAAGATGAAAACTTAGTTACAGGACAAAATCCTGCATCTTCTATAGAGGTCGCCGATTTTTTTTTTGAGATGCTTCAAAATTAGTGTTTTATTTGGATCAAGAAAACGCCTATTCTTTTTGAGAGGCTTAACTAGTATTCTTTCAAACCATGGGTTTACCTAATGTTTTTTGTATAATTTTACCCACCCTTTGCATACAATAACTGTAATTATCTTCTTCTTTTCCATATCGTTCCTTTCCTATAGAATTACTTGTCTTAGCACAGTACATATGAGCAATGAATTTATTCGTTTTGGCTTAGAAAAAAAAGACCTCTAGCAGGAATTCTACAATTAACAGGAAGCATTGGACCTATCATCGGTTATATCTTTTCTCCTATATTAATTATCATATCATCCGGAGGTTTAGCAATATTAATACTGCTTGGTTTCGGAATTAGAATAAAAATCGGAGATAATCTTTTTGCTTCCGCTCCTGCCTTTATTTATGGATTGTTGAATGAATATATCTGTATCCATTATTTGATAATTAATACTATCACTTAAAAAATCAATTGAATATGACTACTCGCTGCAATCAACGTGCACATTAAAAAAAACAAAAATGCCGGAAAGGATTTATACAATGGATCTTTGATTTTGAAATGCATAGCTATTGATCCCAATAAAAGTAGTGCCAATCCCAACGCTGCTGGCTCTTTAATAACGGGATACCAAATTGAGGCTATTAAGAGGATTGCCAATATAACTTTCAAATCCCCGATAACATAACATGACCAGATTGGTAATCCATAAGCTTTAAACTCTTCAAAGATCGTTTTGGCCTTACCGCCCCTCCATTTTGTTGGCTTTTTATTCTGAACAAGCCAAACATTTAAAATACTAAGCCCAACAATAACTTGCATTGCTATAATTACATAATTCATAATGTATTCTTTAATTGTTTCTTAATACTCTGATAAGTTGCTTTTTATTCATTTTAGATCCACCTTCGATACCAATTTTCTTCGCTTGATCGTATAACTTCTTTTTAGTTCTATCTTCATATTTTGAAGCACTACCACCTTTTTCACTACTATTATCAGTATTTGCTATATGCGAAGCTTTTTCTTTACTATACCCTTTATTTCTTGTGCTTCGTGCTGATCTTCATTCACTATGCTTAGTCTATTGCTCTCCATTATTCTCTTCCTTAGTATTTATATCGATAGTCGTTTTATCAGTCCCAAAAGATGATTTTTTAGCATTTTGGCTGTCTTTATTATAAACGTGCACCTCTCTTTGAGGAAACGGTAAAGAAATACCTTTGTCTTCTAGTCGTTTCTTGGCTTCTTCAACAGCATAAAAATGAATACGCCAATAATCTTCTAACGAAGCCCAATATCTGAGTGATAATGTAACTGCACTGTCTCCTAAATTGGAAACTACCACTTCTGGTGCCGGATCTTGAATAACACCTTCTTGACTATTAATAAGATCCAAAAGGATATTTTTCGCTTCCTTGATGTTACTGGTATACGAAATTCCTATTTCTAAATTGTTGCGACGTGTTGGTTCTGAAGAGTAGTTAATGATATTCTCGTTCGATAACTTTCCGTTTGGAATGATTGCTAATTGATTTCCAAAAGTATTGAGTTTAGTTTTGAATATTGAAATTTCTTTTACGGTACCAGATACCCCTTGCGCCTCTATAAAATCCCCAATCTTGAACGGCTTAAAAAATAAAATCATCACACCTCCTGCAAAATTAGATAAAGAGCCCTGCAAAGCTAATCCAACAGCCAGACCAGCTGCACCCAATATAGCTACCAGTGAAGATGTTTGTACTCCTAATTGAGTAACCACTAATATAATCAACAATATTTTTAGGCCAATATTAATGAGGTCATACAAGAAACGTTCTAAAGTTTCATCGTAATCTTTCTTCTTAAAAAATTTACGCAACCCCTTACTGAAGAGATTGATTATCCATATCCCAACAAAAAAAATAACAATTGCTGAGATTACACCAGGCAAAAAGTCCCACACCCAAGCAATGAATTGTTCCCAGTTTTCTTGTGTAAGTCCTAATTTTTCCATTTTTAATTTATATGATATTTAGTTAGTGATTAAGCTCTTTTATTCTTCAAAATATTGACGAATTAAGCATTTTTAATCGAAATACGCTTCTATTTCCTGTTTAATATTTTCCCATTGTTCTTTTTCACCATTAAAGGCTCTAAAAATTTCTTTTATTTTGGAAATCCCGAAACCTTTCGCTTCTTCGAATCCTATTTTTGGAGGAAGTGATAACTCGGCATTTGTCACGACTGCATCGATTATAAATGGTTTGGTGGATCTCTTTGCTTCCTGTATCGCCGACATAATATCTTTTGCGTGCTCTACTTTCACTCCATCACCTCCACATAGTTTCGCATATTCAGCAAAGTTGAAATTATCCACTTTTAAGGCATCAAAATTAGGTGCTAAGCCAGCTTCTTCCATCTCAATTTTCACAAAACCTAGCTGCGAATTATTAAAGACTATAATTTTTATTGGAAGATTATTATTCACTGCCGTAGAAAAGTCTTGTAATGACATATTAAAAGCCCCATCACCTATCAACCCCCAAACTTCTCTATTAGGAAATTGAAGCTGTGCACCTATCGCTGCCGGTAAACCTACAGCCATAGAACCGTGATTAAAGGATCCAATGATCCGGCGATCGGCATGGAAGTTCATAAAATTAGAAGCCCAGATGGCAGCTGTACCTGTGTCAATAGTAAAAATAGCATCATCTGAAGCTATATCACTAACACCCTTTGCAAAAATATGAGGGTGAAGCGGCTCCATATCGCTAGAGGGATCTGCTTTTTGATTATTGGAAGTTTTCCAATCTCTAAATTTTTCAGTTAGTTCCTTTACAAATCTATCATCTTGCTTTTCTTCACATAATCCCGTAAGTGATGTAATAGTGCTTTTAATATCACTATGGAGCCCAAGTACCACAGACGTGCGATTGCCAATATTCTCCGGTCTAAGATCTACTTGAATAGTCTTAGTGTTTTCCGGAAGAAAATCAGTATACGGAAAGTCTGTACCTAACATTATCAACAGGTCACAATCCATTACTGCTTGATAACCAGAAGGATTACCAATTAACCCTGTTAACCCAACAACATTCTCCATTTTATGATCAAATACATCTGAAGCTCTTAGCGTATGCGTTATCGGTGCTTTTAACATCTCCGAAAAGCGAACCACTTCATCTCTGGCTTCTCTGCACCCAACTCCTGCCAAAATCCCAATTTTTTCGGATTCATTGATAAGTTTTGCTGCACTATTCAATTCCTCCTGACTGGGAATAATATTACTATTAGACCTGAAAACGGTATGAACGTAATCCTTATTTTCTGCTTTCATCTGTGCAATATCGGCAGGCAATTCGATTCTACATACACATTGATGATTAACTGCTATTCGTATAGCTCGGAGGATTACTCTAGGTGCTTCTTCCGGCGATCTTATAATTGCTTGATATTTGCATACATCGTCATAAATCTTTTTGAGATCTGCTTCTTGATGATAATTTGTCCCCAAATGTTCAATTGGAATCTGTCCTGTTATTGCAATTACCGGAGACCGTTCTTTTTTTGCATTGTATAAGCCGTTAATAAGATGTAAAGCTCCTGGTCCAACCGTACTAGCACAAACACCAAAATTACCATTCAACTCTCCCTGTGCAAATGCAGCATATGAAGCATTGCCTTCGTGGTTAACACCGATCCATTCTATGATATCTTGTTTTCCGATAGCATCTACCAGAGGATTAAGGGCGTCACCAGCTACTCCAAAAATGTGCTTGACTCCTTCATCTTGTAATATTTTTAGTAATTGTTCTGATACGTTCATGTTTTTATTTTTATTACATCATTAACTGTTGTGCGATTCGTATTAAAATACCAATTGTGATTCAAAATCTTCAGACCATTTTGATGCACGATATACAGCGGGAATCAACGTAGCAAACACTTTGAATTTCCTTGTGTAAACAGAAGTATTATCTTGAAGTTTCCCTAACTTTATGGTCATCGGTGTTTTAATTGTAATCTGTTCCTCATTGACCTCACTACATCGGATTAATTGACTCTCTTTACATAAAAAATCATCTTTTCGATCATTCCTAACTACTCTTGATATCTGGCTATCATCCCAATTAGGAATCAGAACAGGAACATCATTTATCCCATGGATATCGTACACAAAGACGTGTAATAAATATTCCATGTTTCCAGAAATATCTATAGGATGAAATTCTATGTCGGTATTGACAATAATTGCATTGGTTTTGGTATCATCAACTTCTACATATTCGGGAACTCGATCAAGAGTTACTTGCTTTATTTTTGCCATTGTATATTATTTTAAACTTTAATTATGAGAATTTTCAATATTTATTGATCCTTGAGTATTTCTAGGTTTTAAAAGTAACCTAAGAACATTCCAGACACAACTACACCAGCAATTAACAAAGCCAAAACGATAATAATAAATTTTGCTCCTAACTTTGTTTTTGTATTTTTTTGGAAAATATAGTCCCTTCTTTGCTCATCATCTTCTTTTACGAATTTCATAGTTTTCATTTTTTTTAGTTCAACTTTATTTTATATATATGTTTCTTTTTTACAAATTCTAGAATTTCTCCATTCTTAAGTTTTCTGCACTTCCTTAAAGACCTTTATGTTACTCAAAGATAGATTGAGACAAGCAAAAGGCTGAACGCATTTAAGATAAATATTAATTCTATTGCTAAAATTCATATACGTTAACATGGCTATGATTTGAGTTAAACAACCTGAATATTTTTAAAGAGATTTGTATCAAATTAATATAGAATTTAAAAACATTAAAAAGATGAGTAATAACAGTAATACATTTTTAGGAATAATAGCAGGGACTGCTATTGGTGCAACTTTGGGTATTCTATTTGCCCCAGACAAGGGAGTAAACACAAGAAGAAGAATAGTAGATGAAGCGCAAGCAACCAAAGATCAGTTACAAAGGGAGGCTTCTAACTTAAAAAATCAGATAGCAGATACCGTATCTACTCAAAGAGAAACGCTAGATACAAAAATCGAATCACTAGTTTCTGATGCAAGTTATAAAGCAGATGATGTAATTAGCTCTCTTGAAAAAAAATTAAGTGAGTTGAAAGCTAAGAACAAAAAATTACAGAAATCGTAATGGGAGTGATTGACGCATTAAACGAAACTTCTAACAAAGCATATGATTCTGGAGAAACTTATATTAAAACTTCTCAAGAGTATTATAAGCTCAAAGCGTTTCAACAACTAGCAAGAGCATTTTCCTTTTTAAGCAAGCTAGCTATTATTGGCGGCTTGCTTTTCTTAGGTCTAATATTTCTAACCGTAGCTGGAGCAATTTGGTTGGGACAAACCATAGGAAGTACTTCGTTGGCTTGTCTATTAATGTCTGTAATGCTTTTTATTTGTACAATAATAGGATATCTTCTAAGAAAACAGATTGATAAAAATATTATCAAGAAAATGTCTAAAGAATTTTTTGATTAAAAACATCATGGAAAAAACATACACAACCTTCAAAGAGATTGAGCAAGATCTTCGAAAACTTAATTTACAGCGAAAAATTTCGATGGAAGAAATCAAATTACTCAAATATGAGTTAAAAGAAGACCTTCAACCTTACCAATGGGTATCAACAGCTTTGAGCGCCATAAAAAAATATGGTATATTTTATTTAATAAGAAGGCTTTTTAAGTAATCTTAGGCGACGTTAGACACCTCTTCAACTGGTAGAGTAGTTTTATTCTTGAACTCATTAGGGCTAATATCATATTTTTCTCTAAATATCTTTGAAAAATAACTTCTACTACTGAATCCTATTGAGTAAACAATTTCAGAAATATTCATATCTGTGGTTTTAATTAAATCTCTAGCAGCTTGTAATCTTACGTGGCGAATGTATTCTGTTACCGTTCTTGCATATAATACCTTAAAACCTTCCTGAAGTTTGGCCTGGGTTAAACCAGTTTCTAATTCTAATTGTTCTAACGAGTAATCTTTAGAAACATCTTTGATAATCTTTTTGGCTAAGTTTCTTATAATTTTTAATTCGCGTTTCAACAATGTAGTAGGCAATACTTCCTCTTTCATGGCACGATCATGTTGTTGGATATGCATAGAGAGAATTTGATAAACCATTCCTTCAATTTGAAGAATACGAATCATTCCTTTTTGTCTCACCTTTCTCAAAGCCGAAATTTGATCAGCCAATTTCAAATTAAAAGTTCCAAAATAGGCGAAGGTATTCTCATGGTCAGAATCCATAAATACTTGATACAGTTTTTGGTTAAGCTGTGATACATTATTTAATCTCTTTTTCAGATACTTCGTTCTGGCAATCTGGATCACATTAATCTCTAATTTTTCGTCTTTCGGAAAATACCCATAATTATACCCCCCATCTCGACTTGTAATAATTACGGATTGAAACTGTTCAAGGGTACGAATTTCATTTTGATACCCAAATCGGTGTCCACAGTGACCAACTAGACAATATGTAAAATGGATAGGATTATACTCTGATGTATCCATAACCAACACGTAATCTTTGTGAAATGTTATGTCATATTCTAATAAGTTTACGCCCCAATCAAAAGTAATAAATCTTATGGATCCATGGGCATTGAGATTATTAACTGTCAAAACATACTCTCCCCATCTTTCTTCTATTGTACCCCCAATTACTTGTTGAATTTGACGAACTGTACCCTCAGTACTTTGAGCTGTAATATTAATTTCTATAGCGGTTGGTGTTTCTAAATACATATTGATAATATTACGTGAAAATGATTGCTTGTTGAATTACAAATAAAAAAGTGAAACAATTATTAAATTATAATCCAAAAACTAATAATTTCATGTTAAGATACATCAAATCTGCTATAAATAATACTTCCGTTCCAGATTTTCCATAAAAAAACTCCCTATAATAAGGAGTCTTTTTTATTAACACATTGTCTATAATCTAATCTTAAATAGTATCAAATTCATCTACAAAGAAAAAATCTCTGTCGGCGTTATTTACAAAGTATAATCCTTCTCCGAAAATATACTCTACATTTTTCTTATCGACAATTACCTTAAAACCTCTTTCAGTTGGCTTCAACTCAAAGCTGTCATTAGCATCCTGAGTATAGCGTAACACAATATATTTGTCATAATCACTATATAAATCGTTGTCTACATATATTAACTTTGTCACTTGTTGTGGCACTGTTTTTCTGCTTTGATTTAATTTTTCTTTATCAGATTCTTGCAACATAACCTTAGACTTTGCAGTTTTATAAACCGTTACTCGATAAGGAATTGTTTTACCATCCTTTTTAAAATTATAAGTCTTGGTAACTTTAGTTTTTAAAACCTGTTTATTTTCTTGAGCCATTGCTCCAGTTAAGGTAATTGTTAAAACAAATGTTATTAAAATTTTTATTGTTTTCATTTTATAAATTTTAAATGGTTATTAATTCTTTTATAATTAGTATTATGCTTCTCTTATCATACTTGTATCGAATTGATCTGAAGTATTTTTGTACCACGCATGCAACATCCAACTCAATTTTTCTAATTCTCCAATATATGCTCCTATCATATCTATCGTACCTTCATCCCCAGCTTTATCAGCATGAGTAAGTACAATCCGCATCTGGGTAAGTAATTTCCTATGATCTTCCAGCAATTCTTTTACCATCTCAGTATCCTTTAACAAAGGAGTTATTTCTTTAATAGTAGCCATTTTTATATATTCTTGAAATTGACTAACAGGATGATGCTGTAAGGTTAATACACGTTCTGCTATCTCATCAATTTTAATTTTGGCATCGTTATAGAGTTCTTCAAATTTTTCATGAAGATCAAAAAAATTCTTCCCAAGAATGTTCCAGTGGAATCCGCGTAATTTTTGATAATATAAGTTGTAGTCTGCCAATAAAATGTTTAGTTCTAATATGACTGGTAAAAGCTTTTTCTCATTCATATTCAAATAATTCATAGCAATTTTTTTTAGATTAATATTTTTATTGAAAAATGAACCAAATAAGTATGATTCTTTTTGTTCAATACAAATATATTACGAGCAAAATGGCATTTTTTGCTCATTTACTATTTATCTTAACTCAATTGTGAATAGTGAAGAAAAAGTTTATTCCAGTACAGGCGCCAAATCAATATAACTATAATTGACTTCTCCTATATGTTGATATTCAGTTTCCCGATCATGTAGTTCGCCCCAACCAAAATTACGCTCTATAGTATCTTCTTTATATTCCGAAAGTAGGTCCTCTGAAAGTAAAATATATTCTTCTATAGGAATTTTATTTTTAAGCAATCGGTGTGCAATTATAACATCCTCTCCCATTAATTTGATATTTTTACCAATGGGCACAGCACTTATTTGTTTTCCATAATGAAGTACGATTTTTAAACCCAAAATTTCGGGAATCTTATTTCCTCCTTTTTTGTGCTTATATTTTTTACGTAATATTTTTAATTGTTCATAAAATTCTGTGTAAAATAACCTACATTGATATACCAATTCGGCAAAAGTGGGTAATCGTCCTGTTTTATAAAAGAGAATTGCATCACCTTCAATTTCTGAAACCCTTAGATCCAGTTTATTGGCGTAAATCACTTTATTAAGTAAAGATGGAATCACCTTTGAACTGAGTTCTATATCTGTAGAGCTCATAAAACGAGTAAAGCCACTTATATCAGGGATACATATTAATGTTGGTTCTGCTTCCATACTTCTATATTATTTTTGTAAATCATTCTACTAAATCTAATATACGTTTTAGATCTTTATTATTACTTATATTTACTTTTAAATCGGTCTGTAAGGCTTTTATTTCATCAGATATGACCGTAACATAATCCGTACAAATTTGTTTTGTATTCCAAACATAAATCAAAGCAGACATTAATTCGTAGGCTACCGAACTATCTGTTTTTGAGTATTCTCTTATGGGTTGTATTACGATTCGCATCAGTTCTTTTGCTGGAATTTTATTATGAATTATTAAAATCTCGCACTTAGGAATTTTTTCAAAAGTTCTGGGTTTGATCATCAATACCTGGGATAATAATTGCCCAAGTTTTGAAATGGCATTAATAGCCGTACCCGGATCATTTACTCCAGGCGAGAGTGCTTTTACAGCTACTTCAGTTAATTTAATCATCCCACCAACGCCACTATCATCTTCGTGACGATTAGATAAAATATATAAACAAAGCTGTAAGGGTTTTATTTCATCTTCACACAGTTGACCCTTGACTTTTAAAACTGGATCGTCTTTCCAAATATGTTGATCAGCATATGGAATTATTTCAATAACATTTCCTCTTTTCTTGAATGCATTTTCTAGTAAAGAAACATCAAAAGATCTAAAATATCCGGTTTTATTACTCCGAATTATTTTCCAACTATCTCGAGAAATTTCTGGATATGCAATTTCAGTGCCTTCTTGTTGTTTCTTTTCACCTAGTATTAATTCACTACTTTTATAAAAGATTCTATTTATAATATTATGTATTTGTATTGCCTGAGAAATACTATGGATAAAATAGACGAAAAGACCAACACAAAAAGCGCCTAAAACTGCAGAAATCATCACAGAAAACCCTACAGCATTTTTGTCTGACCCATAAGCACCTAGAGACATCAATACAATAATACTGTACAGTAAAGTTCCGATATAAAATCCTAATATGACTTGGTGTTTTTTGTTAGAAATAAGACCCGGTAGTAATCGAGGAGAAAAATTTGTAGATGCCTGATTTAAAACTACCATTACCATAGTAAAACTAAAAACTGTCAACGATAAAATTCCTCCAAAAAGTGTAGATAAAATAGTCCTTGCTGTTTCAAGATCTTGAACAATTAAGAAAGGAATTTTCTTTTTAAAAGTGTGAACAACTTCTAAATTTTCGACAAACAATAATAGTATAGCTAATAAAAAGAAAGCTATGCTAATCAACACTGGATAAAAAGCTATACTGTTAAAAATGGTGCTTTTTAATTTCTTCAAAAACTTTAACGCAACTTTCATATTTAAAAACTATCTGTATTCGGGATTTTCAAAATTCCATCGTGTACCATCGTCCCAGGCGGATCTGGAATTCCCATAAGAAGGGAAGCCGTTCTCCTTTTTTAATATACTCGCAAGATGCAATAAATTATATGTCATAAAAGTAGTATTTCTACTGGTGAATTCATTATTCTTAGCATTCGATTCTTCATCAAGATAACTAGGTCCAGGCCCTGCTTCACCAATCCATCCACAATCCGCTTGTGGTGGGATCGAATATCCTAAGTGTTGTAACGCATATAAAATACCCATTGCACAATGCTTGATCCCATCCTCATTACCCGTAATCACACAACCTCCTACTTTTCCATAATAAATATATTGTCCTTTGTCGTTTATTTTTCCGCTCATTCCGTACAATCTCTCAATTAATTTCGTGGCCACAGATGATTTTTCTCCTAACCATATCGGTGTTCCCATAATAAGAATATCTGCATCCATAATCTTTTCATAGATTTCAGGCCAATCGTCTTTATCCTTACCTTCTTCTTTCATATCCGGCATCAAGCCATAGGCAATATCATAATCTACCAATCGTAAATATTCCACAGATACGTTTTCTGATTTCATAATATCCATTGACACATTCATCAGGCCTTCAGTATGACTCTGCTGAGAAGAATCTTTTAATGTACAATTAATATAAATAGCCTTGAGGTTGGAAAAATCTTTTTTTTCTGAAGAGCGCATGATTTAAGAGGTTTTTGAAATTAAACAACGTGATTTTCAATTTCAGAATTTGATCTTAACATTCCGTGCGGAATCGCCATTATTGTTAACTCAAACAATAATTAGAACACTTTTTAATTTTTATTACGACTTCCTTTTTAAAACAGTTAAGGATAAATGTATATGCGCACAGTTTATCGATCCTTGAAATCTACCTTTAATTTGCAAAATAATGTAAACTGAAGATATGGGCTACTAAAAATCAAAAACGTAAAATATCATTAGGGCAAATGTGATGTGTTAATATAAGTAGCCTTTATTTTTTTAAACTAAAAAAACCTTTAATTATGAAAAAACTTGCAGGAATATTTATGATCATCCTTTTAGTAACTAGTTGTGATGTGCAACAAAAAAAGGAAGCGAAATTACCTGATGTAGATGTCGATGTAGATGTTGATACAGAGGCAGGTCAACTACCGACCTTTGATGTAGATTGGGCTGACGTGAATGTAGGGACTAAAACGAAAACAGTAAAAGTACCTAAGGTCGTAGTGGTAATGGAAGAAGTAGAAGTTGAAGTACCCTATGTAGATGTAGATATGCCAAACTCTGAAGAAAGGGAAGAATTGACATTAACTGTAGAGGCTGAAGTAACTGGTAAAGAACACTCTATTGACATAAAAGAGATTATTGCTTCTAACGACAAGGTGTATGTAATTTCAGAATTAAAAGAAACAGATCAAACATTGGGAGATAAAAAACTAAGAGTATCCGATAGAGTTATTCTAAATGCACCGGATCTTAATGTTAAACATATTATAATGGGTAAAAAGCCAGATAGAGTTTTCAATGATCAGTATAAGTATGTAAAAGATATTAATACGTTTAAATCGGGCTTGAAAAAATCTAGAGTGATTTTCACTAAATAGTATATCTAATTCCAGATAGATATGGTTAGTTGATGAAATGGCCTCTTTAGATATTATTGAAGAGGTCATTTTTATTAAAAAAATAAATTATGAATATTTTTGAAGTATTAAGAGAGGATCACGAAATACAGCGATCATTACTTGATAAACTGGTAGAAACGTCTGGAGATACAACCAATAGAGACGAAATTTTTAAAGAACTAAAAAAAGAATTAGCTATACACGCTGATGGAGAAGAACGCCACTTTTATGTCCCTTTAATTGATAGTGACAGAACTCAAGAAAAATCCAGACACAGCATTGCAGAACATCACGAAATTGATGAATTAGTCGAAGAACTTGAGAAGACAGAATACTCCTCATCAGCTTGGTTAAAAATTGCAAAACAACTCCAGGAAAAAGTAGTACAACACTTAGAAGAAGAGGAACACGAGGTTTTTCAGATGGCAGGGAAAGTTTTGACTAACAAACAAAAAGAAACACTCGCAAAGGATTATGCCGCTTTTATTAAAGAAAATAGATAAATTAGAGAGGAATTTATAATAGCAGATGGGAGCCAATATTACAAATCCAAAATTTTTAAAACAAATTATCAAAACTCCTGAAAAAGTTATTGATCAATTGGATCTTGTATATGTGAATGACGATAAGTTAACCATCCTTAGACAAAAAAAAGGAAAAGATTTTATCTATCTACTTAACGGGGACATATTATCAACCAAACGAGACATCAAAAGAATTGAAAGCTTGGTCATTCCTCCTGCCTGGGAGAATGTGCGCATAGCAGCTCTAGACAACGGTCATTTACAAGCTATAGGCAGGGATCTTAAGAACAGAAAACAATATCGCTATCATCCATTATGGAAAGCAATTCGAAATCAAACTAAATTTTATAAAATGTCTGATTTTGGAAAACAACTACCTAAAATACGCAAACAAGTTGATAAAGATTTAGAGCAAGAAGGCTGGCCCAAAAGAAAAGTACTTGCACTTATCATAAGATTGATGGAAGAAACTCATATTAGAATTGGTAATGAGCAATACGCTAAAAGAAATAAAACATACGGATTATCTACTATGAGAACTCGCCATCTGCACGTTGAAAAGGATAAAATGAAATTTCAATTTGTGGGCAAAAAAGGCAAAAAACATTCCGTAACCCTAAGGAATAAAAAACTGATGCGTTTGGTGAATCGATGCGAAGAAATACCGGGGTGGGAATTATTTCAGTATTACGATGATCAAGGAATTAAACATTCGGTAGAGAGTAGTATGATAAATGAATATCTCCATAATATTGGTGGTGAATTATTTACCGCCAAAGATTTCAGGACTTGGGGAGCTACCACTATATCATTTGAAAAATTAATGGAATTAGGCATAACTGATAATGAAAAAGAAATTCATAAGAATATCTTAAAAGCTTATGATGCCGCTGCGCAAGGTTTAGGAAATACCAGAAATGTATGTCGTAAATACTATGTCCATCCTGCAATAATATCCGGTTATGAAGATGGAACCATCGATAATTATTTTGATCAAATAGACAACAAAATAGTGCCAAAGAAATATTTCTCCAATACCGAACAGGCAATTTTAAAAATATTGAATAACTATACTCCAGAATTTTTAAAACTTAATAATTAATAAAAAATATAAAACCATGTATGATCAACTTGTAGAAGCTTGGAATAAAATGCTTTCAAAACTAGAATCCTGGTTAGATGCCATTGTTGTCAACTTACCAAACTTGCTCATAGCCATAGTAGTTTTTATCATAGCATTGATTGCTTCAAAATACGTAAGTAAATTAATCTTAAAACTTTTGGACAGGAGTAATTTACAGCGTTCCATGAAAAAAGTGATCGCCAAATTAGTTTCTATTGTTGTCATACTTCTTGGACTCTTTCTGATTTTAGGTATATTGAATCTTGGAAAAGCGTTAAACACCATACTCGCTGGCGCGGGAGTTGCAGGATTAGCCGTTGGTTTAGCATTACAGGGTGCTTTAGCTAATACCTATTCGGGTATTATCTTATCTTATATTAAAAATTTAAAATATGGTGATTGGATAGAGACCAATGACTATGAAGGCGAGGTAATCGACATTGACCTGAGAGCAGTAACCATTAAACAAGTAGATAACAATTTAGTTTACATTCCCAATAAATTGGTGGTAGAAAACCCTATTAAAAATTATTCTACCACATCGCAATCCAGAGTTATTTTAGAATGTGGTGTTGGATACGAATCTGACTTAAGACAGGTACAGCAACTCACTATTGATACCGTTGTTAACAATTTTAAAGCTGTAGAAAATAAAGATGACGTATTGTTCTTATGGAGAGGGTTTGGAGATAGTTCCATTAACTATGAGCTTCGTTTTTGGATCAATTCTACCTCAGCATTAGAAGTAGCAAAAGCAAAGAGTGAAACCATGATGTTGATCAAAGAGGTGTATGATGAAAAAGGCATCAATATACCGTTCCCGATACGTACATTAGATTTTCCCAAGGAATTCAATTTAATGAAAGAAAAAAAATAAGATGTTTTTAAAGCGTAAAATCAAAAAATTATAAATGAAAAATATAAGCCCAAATGTTGTACGGCAAGTTTTTGTGTTACTTCTTATTTTCTTAATTGGTGGACTTATCTTTATCGAAATCCTTCCATATCTATCGGGTATCCTGGGAGCGATCACTATTTATGTCATTTTACGAAAGTGGATGGCACTTCTAGTCCGAAAAGGTTGGCATCCTGATCTTGCTGCGGTCACGTTACTTATTGGATCTTTTTTAGGAATATTGGTTCCAGTGGTTGGTTTAATTTCAATGTTAAGTAATAAAATTGGAAGTGTTGCCGGGAATTTTGAAAAAGTCATTTTAGCACTTAAAGGAAGACTAGATACTTGGGAAAATCAGATTGGTTACGATCTCAGCTCACAATTAGATGCTGAAGCTATTTCAGATTGGACCACAGAAAACTTACAAAGTTTCGCAGGAGGGACTTTTAATGTCTTTGTATCCATAGGAATTATGTATTTTCTTCTTTATTACATGTTTACCAATAGGAAAATGTTGCGAGAATCGCTTTTTGATTATATTCCGATTAACAAGGATAATTTAAAAATTATAGGAGATGAAAGCCAAAAAATGGTTAGATCTAATGCAGTGGGTATTCCATTAGTCGCTATTGTACAAGGAATAGTCGCTCTTATTGGATTTCTGATATTCGGTATCGAAGATCCATTATTCTGGTTCGTTATCGTAATCGTTGGATCTATGATTCCATTTGTAGGTACTATTATTGGCATATTACCTGTATTCATAATTACTCACTCAATCGGAAACGTTTTTCAGGCATGGGGAATTTTAATATACGGACTGGTTGTTGTTGGATTTTCTGACAACTTAGTTCGACTATACGTTTTACAAAAGTTAGATAACGTACATCCCATAATAACGCTTATTGGAGTCATTGTCGGAGTTCCTTTATTTGGTTTTATAGGCTTAATTTTTGGACCATTATTAATTAGTCTATTTTTAATAGTTGTACAAATTTACAAATCCGAATATGGCAAGGCCGATAATACAGGACAGGAAAGATTGTAAAGTCAATTAAAAAACATTTACAATCTAACTATAACCGCTCTGAAGCCTAAAAAATCTTAGTTGCTCCTTCTCATATTCCTTTTTCCTAAGTTCTTCAATGATATCATCTCCTTCTATACCATTGAATATTAAGGAGGTATTAAGTCTAGTTAATATTTCCAATACATCTATAGGCAACGAGTTGTCTTCCAAACAAATGTTACATTTTTTAATTATTTTTTGATCATAGCTTAAACAACTACGAACCAACGAAGTCTGTAGATTTTTTCCAAAAGAAAATTTAGAATCAGGTATGATACTCTTAAGTTTATTTTTATCAACCTGGGATACTTTTAAATCGATGTTGTTATAAGTAAATACCTCGCTCAACTCATTTGTATATTTATTTCTACATATACTCTGATGGTTTAAAAACCTTGATAAAGTTGCTATCTGAACACGGTTAGCCGCTTTTTAATATTTTTTTTCTGCAAAAAACATCATCCTCAAAAGACGGGTAATTCCAACATTGGTTTGCATCAGAAACTTTTATTGGTTAACAATAAATGCATGAATAACACCTGGAAGCCATCCAATCTATGTCAAAAGTAGACTGATTAAAAAGGTTGTTCCCAAACCGTGCTTTAGAAAAACTGCAAGTGGCGGTAATAAAATATTAAGAATAATCATAAGTAATGACATTATATTAATTTTTAAAAGGTCATTATTAATTATACCGTTGTTTTATCATAGTGGATATACATCGGTATCATTTTTCAGAACATGTAGACCGTCTGATCTCTTTATATTTAGAACCATATTTGCTACGTTTTTATCTATGTTGAACTTTCTTTTTAGTTCTTTAGTGATTTTGTAGGCATATGTTTCGATAACAGTCCCAAAAAGAATGGTTTTGTCCTGACTCCATTTTACTTTGTTTCTTTCTTTAATCGTAAGTCTAAAATTTAAGACCAGCATTATTTTAATCTATCCTTGTGACTTCGTTCTCATTCTTCAAGACTTTATCTCCGTCATCTTGCTCTATATATAATGCTTTATCACCTTCTTCTCCATTTCGAGTAACCTCAGAACCTTTAATGGTTTTAGTTACTTTGTTTTTATACGTATCAATCACTTTTCCTGTGGCTGTACCTTGTCCCCAGCTCCATTTTACTTTTGTACCTTTTCGTATCATAATTTTTATTACCAAGATGAGTTTTAACCAGCTTATGTATTAGTTCAATCGAATTACATGTTAACTCAAAACGTTGAAAAGGATGTAGTTATCAAATACAATGCATTATTAAATGAGTTCACTTTTGATTTATTAGAACCATCTCTTTTTACATTTATAAAGTAATTTTAATGTCTAGAAAAACTTACGTATGGATCTAGAAAGACTTCTAATTTTTGTATGTGGATTTGCTCTCGGCATAGTAGTATCTATCTCAAAAGGACTGTTCAAGACAAAAATTAATTTTAGACAATTATTTTCCAAAAATCAAATGGAATGAAAAGATGCAAAACAGTATCATCTTAATAAAATACTGTAAAACTTAAAACTTAATAAATTATGGCAACGTATTCTGAAACCGTTGGAAACAAATTAAACGACTTACTTGAAAAAACGTATGATGCAGAGAAAGGATTCAAAAAAGCTGCAGAAAATGTAGAGCATTCCTCTCTAAAAAATTATTTTAATCAGAAAGCTCAAGAGCGCTATGACTTTGGTCATGAATTGAAAAATGAAATCAAAGCATTTAGTCAAGATGTGGACAAAGGTGGTAGTGTTACTGGGAGCGCACATAGAGCCTGGATGGATGTTAAGTCCTTTCTATCAATTGACAATGAAGAATCTATGTTAGAAGAGGCCATTAGAGGAGAGAAAGCATCTGTGGATGAATATAATGATGTTCTTTCAGAAACTTCACTACCGGCAAGTACACAATCTATCTTAGCAAAGCAAAAACAAAAAATTGAGAGCGGGCTATCTACAATCAAGAGATTAGAGGATTTAAACTAGAGATTAGTTTTTATTGTTATATTCCTAAAAGATCACTTCTTTACGTCTATTATCCCATTTTGGACTTAAAGAAGCGATTTTTTTCTAATTTCCTCCTTGAATTTTTTTTAACAGTCTGTTTTTGATCATTTTTAATTAGAAATGGACAGATAAAACCAAATGAAGATTATAAAAACTTAATAGTAATAGTTCTTATGACAAAAAGATCATCTCATTTTATACTCTTTTGGGCTGTAATGGAATCTTTTTTTGAAAATTTTGCAGAAATAACTTCTACTAGTCAACCCTACCGAGTATACAACCTCGGATATAGTTAAGTCAGTAGTTTTGATAAGTCTTTCTGCTTTTTCTAAACGTACGTTTCTCACATAATCAGAGACGGTTCTTTCAAACATGAACTTAAACCCTTCTTGTAATTTCGCAGGAGAAAGTCCGGATTGTAAGCATAAGGTCTTTATACTATGTTGAATTTCCGGGTTCTTCTTTATGTACTCGCTGATCTCAGAGATTGCCGTCAGCTCATTTTTAAGTAGGCCACTTGTATTCGATTTGTTTTCGATTTCCGCGTGAAATTGTTCAATATGTTTTGCCAGAATTAAATAATATCTCCCTTTCTGAGAAAGTAATTCAGAAATCTCATTATTATACTCCACTCCTAACAATAACTTCAGTTGTTCAGCAATTTTCAAATTATAGTTTCCTAAATGAAAATGTTTAGATTTTGTTTTTATACTCGTTAGCAGGTTTCTGATTGTTTTACTAAATTGATTGCTTTGAGGGCCAAATTTATCAAAATATTCCTGCTTGTCAATACAAAGTATATTTAATATCAAAGGCCGGTTTTTCTTAATGATCAAATTACTTGACAACCCATTATCACTATGTATAACAGCAGTCTGAAACTGCTCTATCCTGGTTGTTTGTTCAAATGATTCGAATTGATGATCACAAAACCCTTCCAAACAGTATACAAACTGCAAAGAGTTTTCTGTCATTGAACAAACCGGAATTTCAACATTTTCATGAAGATTAAGGTTAAAATCAAACGATTGTAATCCATTTTGTAACTTTGTATATCGTACCTGTCCACGACCAAATAATGGACTGATTGAAAGGGTTTGTATATCTTTATTTATACCAATTTCTCCAAAAAGATATTTGTTAATAGCAGTTAACGCAGATGATACTTTTAAATCATTACCTCTTACATTTTCCATGATGTTCTAATTGAAGTTAAAAACATTGATTCTTAAATAGTTACACCTAATATTACAATCCAAAATTAGTAGAAACACACTTAATCTCTTATCGTTTTTGAATTTTTGATTAACTTTATTGATCAAAAGCGTGTTAAAACCGAATTTGATTATTTTATACAGTTCAAATGCGTTACTATTTAAATGATAAGAGATCATTTAACTCGCTATATTTCTTTTACTTGCAGTGTAATATGGAAACGATGTATAAGAAAATTTCTAACATAGCAGAAAGAGAATTGATTGAAAAGGAGTTTGGGATTAGCTACAAATTTCCTAAACTTCATTCACCTTCTCCAATATTAGATGGTTCCGAAGAGTGTACATTATCTATAATTACAATGGATAATCCAGCTTTTATATCCTACGGGATTTGGGGACTATTACCTAAAAACTATGTAGATGAATGGTCTGATTTTCAAAAGATTTTTAATACTTTAAATATATCAAAAGAATATCTTTCTAAGACTAGGATGTTTTCTGAAGCTTATAATCAAAGAAGATGTATCATAATCGTCACTGGTTTTTTTATTTATCATCTACATAATGGTTCATTTTATCCCTATTATGTATACCTAAGTTCTAAAAAGCCCTTTTATCTTGGTGGTATTTATAACACTTTAGAAGACGGGTTCATCACTTGCTCTATAGTAACTACTAAAGCAAAAGGAATTATAAAGGACATTCAAAATCTGAACGATACAATGCCTTTACTTATTGCTAAAGAATCTAAAAAAGCCTGGTTGGATCCAGATTCAGAAATTAGTGAAATAGATCTGCTCCTAAATAATCCAGTAGACTTGGATTTTTGTGCTCACCCAATTGCAAAAGAGTTCTTTAAAAACGATATTTCTTACGATTCTATGTTATCACCAGTTTACTACAAAGACATACCAATACCGTAATATTCTTTAACTACAATTAATACCTTGAATTTCGTCTGTTATAGTACTTACTTCTATTTTAAGTGTCATAGGAATTATACCATATTTTGGTCCTAAACCTTCAGTCATAAACCTACCTAAATAGTGATGAGCTAGCTCAATATTATCAAATATCATCGTTCCACCAATGGTTTTAGTTTCGTCATTAGAGAAGCAAAATAATGAAATCAAACCTTTGGTATTCTTTAGAATTTCTCGTCTTTCCTGAGTCACTTTAACAACATTATCGAAAGAAAATCTAGTTTTAAATTTTAGATGTACTATAGCTTTTTTCCTTTGCATTAAATTCTGGGTTTTAGAGTGGGGTTATTTCAAAAAAAAGTTGGTACTCCTCAATTTATCCTTAAACACGAAACCAGATAAGATAAATCCGAAGAAACAAACTTTTCTATACCAAATTAGAGTGAAAATTCAGCTATTCTTTAACTTTAATTCGTTTTCTATATTCCGTAGGTAAGATTCCATATCGCTCAAAAAATATCTTTGAAAAATAACTTCTACTTTTGAGACCTATTTTGTATACAATTTCAGAAATTGAATCGTCAGTATTCTTGATATGGTCTCTGGAAATTTCCAATTTTAATTGCCTGATATATTCATTAACAGATTTTGAATATAAAACTTTAAATCCTAGCTGTAGTTTTTTTGAACTTATCCCGGCTCGGCTAGCTAATGTATTAACAGAAAGAGGTTCTGAAATGTTATCAATGATATACTCTGATAATTTATGGATTTTCTTAATATCTTCCTTACTCAATGATTCCGGTAGTCCTGCATCATTCTCATAATTATGTTGTTCTAACAACTGCATTGCCATAATCAGATTGAGCTGTCCTTCTATTGATAGCGTTCTTACGATACCACTTTCGTGACTTTCCTGGAGTTGTTTTATCTGATCCGCAATTTTGAGATTGTAATTACCAAGATGTTTAAAAGGTACTGAATCTTTATCTCCATTAAAAACGGATAACAATCCCTGACTTAGCAACGATAAATTACTATTTTTTTTCTTAGCGTACTCCACTGGAAGTACATAGATAAAATTAACCTTTACCGATACTGTCTTCGGAAATATATAAGTTTCCTTTGACAGTTTTTGAGTGGATATAATAATATTCTGATAACGCTCAATAGAAAGATATTCTTGATCAATACTATTGAAATATTCTAGTTTCCCTTCAGAAACAAAAACAAACTCAACAGGATTAGCACCCTCGATACTAAAAATAATTTTTGTGTCTTCTATAAAATTAACATTGTAATCAACTAAGGTTACTCCCCAATCAAAAGCAATACTTCTGATCATACCTTTTCCGAATTCATTATCAAATTCTAGAACACACTCTCCCCACTGATGCTTTAAATTCCCTTTTAAATAATTGTTTAATTGTTCTAAAATCTCTGCACCATCAACACTACGTATTTCAATTTTCTGCATGCTGCTACTCAATCTTATTTTTCTTTAGTAATTGTACAAAGAAATTAGATTTGGCGTGAACAGATTAACAATTTTGAAACTTATACTAACACTTTTGATCAGTTTATACTCACAAGAAATGGTCAAAAAAGGTTTAGAAACACTCTAAACAGACTTATTTTTCTGATTTAAAAAGCCTTATGCAGATTGCGAACTACCTTTAGTATTTCTGACTTGATCTAAATACTGTTTAGGTGTTAGGCCGTATTTTTGCTTAAAGAGTTTAGAAAAGTAACTTCTGGAATTAATACCCACCTTATAGGTGATTTCGGTAATATTAAGACTTGTTGATTCTAATAAATCTTTTGAAGTCTCAATCCTATAATTTCTAATAAATTCGTTTACAGAGGTTTTATACAACTGTTTAAAACCGGATTGGAGTGTATTTTGATTTAAGCCTACTCGCTTAGCCAAGTTGACTACGTTACCAATGGTTTCTATTTCTTCTTTAATAATTGAAACGGCTTGCTCAATACTTTCTACGGTAGCTTGTCTGAGTATTAATCGCTTATCAGGCTGATTAAGATCATCCAGATATTGCTGTAATTGGTGGGTTAAAATTTCATATGCTTTGCCCTCTAAAAAAACTTGGCGCATAAATCCTGTCAATTCACATTCTGTAAATTCTGAAATAAACTTGGAAATCTCAAGACTATAATAATTTTTATAATAAAATTCATTAATTCCATTTACATCCCTAAAAAGCCCAATAAGATCATCATTCATATCAGGGAGAAAAGATTCTATCTTCTCTTCAAACTTTTTTCGATTAATCTGAAGTGTGAAAATACAAATTGGTGTATTCGCCGGTATTTTAAAAAGGTGGTTATTTTTAGGAGTGCTGGAAAGCATGACATTCTCCAATCGTCTTATCTCTCTAAATTCTTTATCATCTTGCAACTTATAATTAAAACTCGACTCTCTGTTAAACATAATTTTTAATGGATGTACGACACCTTTTTTCATTTCGAAATGAAAGTCTTTCTTCAACAAATAATCTGTTTCAACTACCCCTATCCCAAAATCAAATTGAAAAGACCGTATGTAACCAGAGCCAAACTCTTCGGGTAGTCGCATGCACCTTTCGTGATGGGATTCTTCATAATCGCAGCCTAAACTACTGGCTAGATCGACAATTATGCTCTTCACATCCTCATCTTTTATCTCGATTTTTTTCTTCATTAATATTGGTCAATAGTTGTTATTAAATAAAGATACCCTTATTTAATAAGAATCTGATCAAAATTAATATTTAAAAGTAATGGAGTCAATAAAACCAGTGATACAGTTAATATATATCCTTGTATTTGAAGAAATTTACCATAGTAAAGGTTTGAAAATCAAACCACTCTTATAGGAAGAGGTTTTAAAAACTAAATAAATAATAATCATATGTTACGTTGGACAGTAATTTTCATCATTTTAGCACTAGTTGCTGGAGTTTTAGGGTTTGGTGGTATTGCGGCAGGGGCTGCTGGTATTGCTAAAATTTTATTTTTTGTTTTTATCGTATTATTTCTTTTATCAATTATTTTCGGTAAAAGGTTTAAAGCATAAGCGGAACTAATTTTAACTAAAACTAAATTTTATGAAAAAAATAATCATATCATTTGCGGCAATGTGCTTAATTGTTGCAACTACATTAAGTTGTAGAGAAAAGAAGACTACTGGAGAAAAAATTGAAGATGCCGTAGAAGAGACTGTAGAAGCAGTGGAAGATGGAGCAGAAGAGGTCAAAGACGCTGTTGAAGATGCTACGGATGATAATTAATCGTTATCCACTACATTAACAGCTCTAAAGAACAGGTAATAAGGGTAGGCCATTACCTGTTTTTTTTAAACTCATTAATCAACTTTATCCTAAGAATAAATGGGCAATTTTCAATTAAAAAAAATAGTTCGGATTGCAATCAATTTCTTTTTTATCATGTTTTTGATGATGTGCATCTATTTTGTGAATATTTTAATCTAACAAATTAAATTTTCGTGATTTGGCTTTAAAAAAGATATCGTAATTAAAGAAAAAATCCTTAGAACGTGGTAAGCAATACTAAGCACGCATATAACCACCAAAACAATTTAAGCTAAGAGTTATTAAAAAATAACAATTTTAGAATGTGATGGTAAAATTCTTTGAAATCACTTTTTTTCTGCTGGATTTCTAGATACCCCAGCACTGTCTGGTTCTATAAATTTCACAAAATCCGAAGGACTTTCAATTTGATAAAATGATTCCCCTAAAATTAAAATGGGCCTTCTTATGATACGAGGATTCTTTTTAATAATCTTTAACCAATCATGAGTACTCATAGATGTTTCTGGATCATACAAACCCTGATAATTCGGATACTTTTTCTGAATCAAATCAGTAATATGAAGGCCGAGATTTTCAGCAATTTCTAACCATTGTGTTCCAGAGATTTGAGTTTTGGCTGTATCAATAACCAAAATACTTTTTTTTGATGCACTAACATAACTATAAGTTTGTTTACCTAAAGATTCTTCGGAATTATAAATTAATGTAATCTTATTTTTATCAGTTGAAATAACTCCCATAATAATTAAATTTTTAATTTTAGAAAATTATCCCTTTATCAACTACTGCGATGATCCGATCCAAATAAATGGTAGCTCATTCAAAAAATTAAAGTACTAATACCAAAATGAAATTAAACTTATACTCATATGATTATTGCTATTAGTCTATATACCATTCTCAATCTTCTTGCTTTTGTGCATATAATCTTGTACGGATCACGACCAACCAAATCTCTCAGCTGGCTTCTGATTGTCTTAATATTTCCGTTTTTTGGAATTCTCTTATACATAGTTTTTGGAATTAACAGAAGGAGATTTAAATTTTTTAAGTTAAAGCAGACGGTAAGAAGACGTCTTTACGATGAAAACTTTAGAAGTCGATTAACAAAAAAACGAGAAGTTGAGTTCACTAACAAAAAAGCTTTAAAACTATCTAAGTTAATGCGAAATAGCTCGGATTTTGCTGCACAACCATGCAATGATGTGAATGTACTACAGAATGGCGAGAAAACATTCGAAATTATTTTTGAAGAATTGAAAAAGGCAGAAAAATTCATACATCTACAATATTATATTTTTGAAGAAGGGGAGTTAGTCGACAGACTTTATTCACTCTTAAAAGAAAAATTAGAAAGTGGTGTTGAAGTGCGTATTTTATATGATGCAATAGGAAGTTACTCTTTGCGTAAGAAGGCAATCAAAAAATTTAAAGATATAGGTGCAAAAGTATTTCCAATAATGCCCTTGCATTATGGAAGTTTTTTGTTCACATTAAATTATCGAAATCATAGAAAAATTATAATAATAGACGGAAAAGTAGGTTTCACAGGCGGTGTTAACATCTCTGACAAATACATCAAACCCAATTCTGAACTAGGTATTTGGGATGACACTCATTTGTTTTTAAAAGGTCCAGCGGTTGATCATCTACATCGTGTATTTATCAAAGACTACTATTTTGCAAGTGATCAGGAATTGCTATTGAAAAACGCTTATCTCCCTGAAATTGAAGGGCAAGGCGATGTAGCTATTCAGATTATAGCTGGGGGACCAGATTCGGATCATCCTTCAATTATGCAACAATATATATCAATGATCAATCTGGCAGAAGAGTATATTTATATCTCTAACCCTTACTTTATTCCAAACAGCGCTATGCTTGAAGCTTTACGAATTGCTGCATTAAGCGGAGTCAATATTAAACTACTTGTGCCTAAAAAATCAGATTCGTGGTTAGCAAAACACAGTATGCTGTCATTTTTCGAAGAATTACTCTTTTTAGGAATTGAAATCTATCAACAAAAAGATGATTTCTTACATAGTAAGGTAATTGTTATGGATGGAGAAATTGCCTCCGTAGGCTCTGGAAATTTCGATCACAGAAGTTTTGAACATAATTTTGAAACTAATGCCCTTATTTACGACAAAACCATCGCAGAAAGTATCTGTAAAGATTTTATGGAAGACTGCGATGAAGGTGTTTTACTCGAATATGAAACCTATAAAAATCGTCCATTGAAACGAAAGCTTTCAGAAGGAATTGCCAGATTCTTTAGCCCACTGCTGTAATTGTCTAAATTTTAAATTTTAATCCAGCCCTGATGTAAAAACTATTTTTATCATTGATAGTCGATACATTTTCCTGATCTTCATTACGTAATCTTATATCATTAATGAGCGTAAAACCGGTATAAGTGTATAAAACAAAGTGATCTGTTAGGTACCTTTCATATCCAATCCCAGACAATACGATGGTCATTGAAATATTATTAGCCACTTGCTCCTCAGAAGTCACGACATCCGTAAAACTTCTATTATTTTGAATGTTGGCAAAAAAACCATCTAATGTCACAAATGCTTGCAATGCATTTCTTCTTTTGAAACGAACTTTAATATTGGATTTTGGAACTCCTAAAACAAAGGACCAATACGGACGAAATTCTCTATAATAATTTACAAAGGGTAACGGAAAAGGTCTTCCTGCGGTAGTAGAATACCGAATCCCAAGAATTAGTCGCCAAGGTTTTGGTATAACTTCTTTAGTTTGATCCTTAACAAAATAGATAGACCCAGTGAACAACACATCATCATTATTTAACCCGTCTCCCTCAAAGTTGGAAGCAACAATAGCTCCCGCTTGTGCTGCAAAACGCCAATTATTTTTTAATTTGAATGTGTATGCCAGAGTGCCTTCAAAGGAACTGAAACGCTCTAATTCGTTTGTGTCAAAATCGGTTTCATCACGATAAATAAAATTAACGTTTCTGTATTCTATACCAGGCACTAAATAACTGCCTTGTTCATTTAGTTTAATAGGATATTTAGCAAATACTCGTAATCTCCTAAAGGAATTATCACTATCTCTTTGCGGAAAAAAAGTATATTCTATTCTTGCAAGATCTGACACCTGACATTGAACAGCTACGCCAGAAATTAGAACTAAAAAGAATAAAACATATTTTTTCATAATTTCAGTTAAAATTTGAAAGCGAAAGAAAATGAAAATCTCGCTCCGTCTTCTCCGGTAAATAAATTAAAAGTAGCGCTTAAAGCATCAGCACTATTCATCCAGAATCCGCCGCCAAGACTACTATGCCATTTATCAGATTGATCATTATCAGAAATCCAAACCCTTCCTGTGTCTATGCCTGTAAAAATTCCTATCTGCAAGGGCAATACACTGGTTTTGAATTGTTTAAAACTGTAACGAATATCAGCACTTCCTACCAGTGCGGATTGCCCGGTAAAACGTTCGGTTCTATAAGCTCTTAACAGATTGTCAGCACCTAGTTGTGCCCCTTGGTAAAATTCAAAATTTTCTCCAATATTAAATTGCCCCTTAGCGGCTGTTTTTAATACCAGCTTTCTATTTCTACTCAAAGCGTTATAAAAGCCCAGATATGGTTTTATATATCCAAAAGTTCTGTCCGTATTATCCACATTCATTCTTCCGCCTACATTGATTTCGAATTTCATACCTCTAGTCGGGTTTACCGTCACATCATAGCTTTCATATCCATATGTTCCATCTAAACCGGCAAACCATTTTCGCTCAAAGGCTTCAAGATTAGGCAGACCAGCTTCTAGTGTAATAAACCGCTCATTTGTATCATCGACTTTTATTCCTTCGATAGATCCTTTATATTCAAAATAACTACCTAATCTTCCTTTTTTAATTGCTCCCAGTGCAGTACTATATGTGCTTAATTTTACTCGATTGTAATCAAAATCTAATTCATCTTGATTATTTACAGTTTCATTTCCAAATCCAAAAAAATTCACTGCAAAATTTGGGCTAGTATACCTTACATCCACTAGTAAGTTATAATTCCCTAATATTCCTGCAAACTCTCCGGAGTAGCCAATATCGAATCCCTGAGTAGCAAAATAGTATCCTCCAGAGAATGTGTGCTTACTGGAAAAAGGATTACGATGAAAGCCATTAATCGTAAAAATTGCCATAGGACCAATTCGTATTCCGTCATCCGGATTAAAACCAATCACCGGTAATACAGAAGAAGTAGTTAACACATCTTCATTCTTATCGAAATTATTGATCTGATAATTATCTGTAAAGCGGATTTTTGCACCACCTTTTTTCTCGATAGTATTAGGTTTACTTTTATGATCATAAACAGCTATTTTATGTCCTTTATTGAATCGATAGATATCGTTATTCTGTCCTCCAACAATATTAATTCGTATAGGATTATCAACTTCACCAGTAGATTCAAAAACATCATCATCATCCAATCCATAAATCCAAATTTCTTTGGTCTCTTTTTTATCAAATGTTTTATCACTTAACATTACTCCTTTCAGGCCATCCTTTATTCTGTAGACTCTCACTCTAGTCTTACCATTTTTCATCCGATAAATCTCTACAAGATCATCTTTATCGGTTCCCATTACTATAGAAAGACGCGTTAAACAATCATAATATCGATCAGCTATATCTACGATATTTTTACGTCTTCCTTTTAGATTTTTTATTATAGTATTTAGATCTTTTCCTTTAGCTTCGGGAGGAATATTCCTGAAAGCGTTTTCAATAGCATTATCAGTAAGATTTTCTTGTATATATTTTGCTTGTTTTAACCATTCATCTCTTCCACTATTTCTGATTAAGGTTCTATCCAGTCTGGTTGCCGAGGAGTTAATCCATTTTACATCTTTTAACTCATCATCATATACCTGAAATTGATTAGCAAATCCCATCAAACCTCTTAAAGTTCCCAGAAATCCACCATCAAAATTAGAAAAAGCCTGATCTCTATCTCTTGGTATAGGTTTAAAAATATGATCTCCATTCTCTAGTTCGTATTCTGCCCATCTCCACTGATCTTGATGACGATCCCAATCACCAATTAGCATATCAAAAATTCTGGCTCTTATATACGACGGTTCGTCGATTTTATATTTTTCGTCTCTTCGCAGCCTTTCATATACATCGGCTGTGCTCTCTATATCGTCCGGTTTACCAAAAGAAGCTAAGTCTTTATGGTTCTCTTCCGGTCTCTCTTCGATCATATATAATTCATTACCAAATTCCGCATTAAATTTTCCAAGAGCCTTCTGTTTAGGTATGTAATAAAGTTTGGGGTTGGTGTGAAAAACACCAACAGCATCAGAAAGTTCTGGAATTACGGTAAATATGTAGGGATGCCCTGCCGTATAAAAGTCAAGTAGAATATCTTCTGAAATCGTGTTTTCCAGAGATTCTTCTACATAATTATTCTGAAAAACCGTGGATTGCAAAAATTTAATTCCACTTTTCTTAAGCGCTCTCATATTAAATTGCTTTCCGTCTTTATCTTGTAATCGGATAGAACGGGTTTGGTGCCCTCCTCCTTTTCGGACTACTTCTAATCCACCATATAATGTATCTAGAACAGCAACTTTTGCTTTTATTTTAGTTCCATATAGTTCTCTATAATGATCCCCCCAAATACTCTCGTAAAACTCTGTTCGGTCGGTTCCTTCTGTTTCATATACAGACGCTTCAACTACCTGCTGAGTAACTCCAGGAATTGACTCAACATCATAAGTGGGTGTTTTTTTATAAATTTCTTTTTTAAAAAGTAATTCTGGTTTATTGTTTTTACTTCCAAAATAAGAAGCCCAAGAAGATCCATCTTTATACATATCCAATCTAACAAACCCTTGACCACCATAGGCAAAGATTCCATCGTTACTTAAAGCAGCATATGAATTTTTAGCACCAGCTCCGGATACAATCTGTTTAATACCGTTGTGTTCTATATATTGCAACGAATGTTCATGTCCTGAGGCAAAAATGATTTTGTTAGCTCCTTTTGCCAATGTTTCTAATCGCTGAACTAGCGATTTGTACTGTTTATTTTGATTATCCTGCGTAGAAATAGCTCCGCTAGTACGAATCTGCATCGCCAAAGAGCCTAAAACAGGTAGTGGAATCTTTTTTTGTGAAGGGTAGATATGTTTTATTGGCGCATATTTACCACCGTGAATACCATTTGTGTATAAAGGATGATGTAATGCAAATAAAATAGTTTTGTCCTGGTTTTTTTTAAATTCACTCTCTACTTCTAAAAACATGGCCTCTCTGGTTTTTATCTCCGGACAATTATCATTGATCGTTGGATGTTTATTCCAATCCTCGAGATACCATTGAGAGTCCAAAATAATTAGCTGTATGTTCTCTGTGATTTCTATACTTTCTAAAGCGCATCCTGTTTTTGGTTTAAAGAGTTTTTTATCATCAAGTTTATCTTCAAAATACTTTTCCTCTCTTTCAAGTCCTTTTAGGCCTTCGTTATACCAGTCATGATTTCCAGGAATGAAGTATACCTGGCCATCAAAATTTTTTACCGCATCTATCTGAACATCCAGACGATGCTCTGCGATCGGTCTGTCTTTTTTATCTTTTTTAGGCATCCCATCAGGATAGATATTATCACCCAGAAAAATGGTATAATTCCCTTTTTTTTTATGTCCTTCTAAATATTTCTCTAGTGCCAACAGAGCGGGGGTACTTTGTCCGGGTTTTGCATATCCTGCATCTCCTATGAGATAGAAAGTCTTTTCTATCTCATTATTCTCTGGTTGCACAGTGTCATCAAAAGATTCTCGATATTTTGGTTCATATGAAGCACAACCCCACACAAGTAAGGTTAGTACAACAATGAAAGTATACTTATAATTCATAATAATTAGTTTATTGTAGAAATATTTTCGGAAACAAATGATTCCCACTCTGCAAATTTTTCTTCAGACATTACTCGTTCCATTTTAACTTGTCCACCTTTTTTCTTTTGAGATCCGCTCCATTCTGAGAAAACCTTTACGGGAACGGTAGTTACTTTTACTCCTTTTAGCGCTTTACTGCGAGCTACTTTATAATTTTTGTTTGCATTTTTTAATACCTCATCCAGTTTATCCGATAAGGTTTCATTATCAACAGAACTATCTGTTCCTAAATACCAATGGTGATGAAATTCATCATTAATTCGGGTAGCAGCAAGGGTAAATTCTGGTATTTCTATATCAAATTTTTCCTCTAACTCTCTTAAGGCAGTATTCATTTTATTTACTGATAACTGTGATCCGACAACATTCAGGAAAAACTTGGTTCTTCCGGTAATTCTTATTTCAGCACATTCTACATCAGTAAATTCTATGGTGTCTCCGATTATATATCTCCAAGCTCCAGAAACTGTACTTATCAGTAATACATAATCTTGATCTAGTTCTACTTCTGCAAGGGTGATAGACGGAGCATCTTGTTTTAGGGAACCATCTTGATTAATATATTCTGGTTGAAAAGGAACAAATTCAAAATAAACTCCATTATCAGTAATCAACTTCATAGCATCAGTTTCTGGGCGTTCTTGATACGCTATAAAACCTTCTGAAGCCAAATATGTATCGATGACATTAATCGGATGCTTTAACAAGCTATTAAAACTTTTTTCATAGGGAGCAAAGGCAACCCCTCCAGAAGTGTACACCTGCAGGTTTGGCCAGATATCGTGAATGGTTTCAACCTTATGGTAATCAATTACTTTTTGCAACATTAATTCCATCCAAGAAGGGATTCCGCTTAACGCACCAATATCCCAATCCTTTGCTTTTTCCGCAATTCTTTGTACTCTCTTATCCCAATCATCAATCTTTGCTATTTCTTTTCCGGGTTTATAATAACCCTCGAACCAAAAAGGAATGTTACTAGCACTAATTCCACTAATTTCACCTTCCAGATGGCCGTTTCTTTCTTGTAGATCGGTAGAACTGCCTAACATCATGATTCCTTTTTCGAAAAAAGATGCCGGTAAATCAAAGTTAGATAGCGCTTCCACTTGTTTGATTCCTGCACTACGAATCGCTTCAATCATATCATTGGTGACTGGAATACGTTTGCTTTTCTTTCCGGTGGTTCCGGAGCTTAACGCAAAATAATCCGGACTACCAGGCCAGGTAACGTTCTCTTCTCCGTCAATGACACGGTGCCACCATTGTTCTAACAATTGATGATAGTCGAAATACGGAATCTTACTTGCAAATTCTTCCTGAATATTTTTAGCCTTCAGTATGCTCTCAAAATCGTACTTCATCCCAAATTCAGTTCCGGAAGCTGTTTTCAACAACTTCTCCAGTACTTTTTGTTGCGCATCCACATGATTCGGTTCTGAAGTTAGCGCTCCCTTCAAGTTTATTGCTCCTTTAATAATACTTCCTATAATTTCCATGAAGTTTTTTATTTTGAAATAATTGGTTCTGCTACCTTTTCGGCAAGTTCTACGTTGGCAAAAGCAAAAATAAATGCGATTACCGAGAGTATTATTCCGATGGTAAAAACTATATATGTGATCTTCAAAAGCTTATATTTTCTTTGCAGTACTACACCAAGGAGATAGAGGTCTTTGGTTAACATTTTGTACACATATTCCTTCTCATTAATTACCTCATCAATTGCTTCCTGATATCGATCGTAAGGCATCTTGAAAAAATTTCCGAAGAATAATAAATTTACTTTTCGATTTTTTACTTGCTCCTTGGTAAATTCTCCTCCGGTAACTTTTGGTTGCGTGGACATAATAGAAAGGATGATAGCCGCCACACTAAACAATACTAATATCAAACTAGGGATCATTAAATGTCTATTTGAGGGAGCATCTAATTTTGGAATCAAATTAGCGAGCGCCAACGAAATAATGATTGCATTTACAGAAAGTAGAATATTTGCTTTGGTATCTGCTATATCACTAAGTTTAATATGATTTCTTAGGGTAACTCTATATAACGTTTGAATTCCTCTTTCGGGACTTTCATTTTTATACTTTGCTTTTAGTTTAGCCTTTAAATCCTCTTTTTTCCTTTTCTTCTTTCTTTTTTTACCTTTCTTTACAATCTTTAAAAGGTTTTTATTTTTAATGGGCTCCCAATTTTCAATTGCGTACCTGGTGTAATATTTGTGCTCTTCAGTAAAAAGCTTCAAGTTCTCTTTTCTCCACGCTACAGAAGAATAGTCTGCAATTCCTTGTAAACTATACTCCTGCCTCAGTAATTCACTTACTTCATTATAATAATCTTTTGCCAAGTGTGAACTATCTGCATCTTTTAGTATTTCTTCTAACTTAGTTGTTGGCTCCTGATCAAACTTTGTGGCTCTTATGCAAGCAACTGCTTTTTGTTTTTTTGCTTTATCAATTGGCTGATCTCTAAAAAAACCTTCAATAATTAAAACACTTTCCTCTTCGTGGTTTTCAGTGCTCTTTATGTAACCAGCATCATGAAACCAGGCCGAAAGGATTAAAATTTCTTTTTCTTCGTCATTAACGTCAGAAGCTTCACAAATCTCTTTGACACTTTCTACCACTCGTTGTGTATGTAAAAAATTGTGATATAAAAATGTCTTTGGTAAGTCATTTTTAAAAAGATTAAATATGTAGCCTTCAGCTTTTTCTAGTATTGATTCCATGTTTCTTATATTAATTAGTTTCATCTAAGGTAAGAACAAAATGAGTTAACCTTTCTCTTGTTCTTTAACTAATAACATTATTTCATCGGGAGATAAATACAACTGTTTGATTCGTGCTTTATATTTTTCTGATAGCGAACTATGGTTAAGTATAAACCTTTTAGTTTCCAATATATAGTCCTTCATGTTATGTGAAACTGCGTAGGTGTCGGCCACGCGTTCTGCTTCTCTTATATAATTTTTAGAAAGCCAATATTTTAAACCAAAAGCAATTAAATTCAGACTACTTCTCTCATGATAATCTAAGATATGTCCAAGTTCATGACCAATCCAACCTATTAAAACATCTGAAGGAACGTCTTTGATTTTTAATTCTAATCCGTCTATCTTAAAAACTTTACTCATAAGGATCACATACCTTCTTTTTCTTTTAGATTTTAAAAGTGTAGAGAATTTCGGTTGTGCTTTCATGAATGATTTATTCAATGAAGGTTTGAATTTAAATTCAATGTATACTTTTCCTAATTCAGGATAATGCGATAAGGCAGTATTAACTTCCTTCAGAATATTCTCCGGAATTATTTTATTTTCAGCGTATATTTTTGAATCTGTGAAAAAGTTCATACATATGATTAAGGCAACTACTAATTGACTATTAATTATCATTTTCGTAAATAATGGTCTTTGCATTTTATGTTTAGCAAGATAATTAGACCCTATTGTAGACCTTAATGCATATGAAAGAAAGAGTAACTCTTTTGATTAATATATTTTAAAACTATCATAGATTTTCAAAATGGTCGTCTAAAAAAATTAATCGTTTGGACAACCACGATTCTATATATTCTAGATGTTCTGACATAGAAACATCTGATGGCCATATCATCATCTCTCTTTCATACACTTTATTCTGATTGAAGTGTTTATATATTTCTCTTAAAGTGTTGAATAAATTTTGGTCGCTAAAAGCTCCTTCTCTTAGACTCAACCAACGATTTTTAAGGCGTTGTCGATAGTTATCTGGATTTACTTTTAGCAAACGATCGAACAAACCGTTACTCAAAATATCATCTGTAGTTGGGATTCTTTTTCCATCTTGAATTGTACCTAAAACACCGTCTAAGTCCCAAGGAACATTAAAGTATGGCGTTTTTTTGTCGTACCGCGCCACGTAGAAGTTTTTACCTAAATTATCGGTAGCTCGAATTAGATTAATAAATAAAAAGTAGTCTATTGCGTTATCCAGATCAAACTTTTGAGCTATTTTTTTCTTAAATGTAGAATCTTTGGATTTAATCACGAACTTGGTAAATCGATAAATGTTTTTCCATTGCGCTTTATAATTCAAAAAAGGATATTCAATTTCGTAACCGGCCCAATGTGGAAAAATATTTTTATACTTTGGTGCCATCTTGTATGCTGGAGCACCATTATGACTTCCCGCCTTGAATAGCTCGCCTCTCACTTTACGTTTTTTATGTTTTTTGAGTTGTAAGAGTTTTCGATCTACTTGTTCAGTTAACGCATATATTCCGATATATTTTGAATCCAAAAAAACCTCTGTAAACATTAAGTCAATGCCACTTTTTGCATCTTCTTCTTGATTTAAGTATGAAGGTTTGTGAATCGACAACCATAATTTATTGCAGAAATAAGATCGCAAACGAAGTGGTTCATTATACAAACCATCTAAGATCCAATCATCATCCTCTCGAAGGTTGCCAAATTGTTTATCGATGGATATTTCTTCTTTTGCATCCTCCCAAAACTCTAAATCATATGATTTCTTCGGAAATTTTAAAGAAATATTACCTCGCAATTCTATACCTGCTAAGGCATTCTTACTACTATCTTTGTTAGTAAATGTAAATTGAGAAGAAACCTTTGGATCGTCTTTTACAACCTCTTCTATAGTTATTTTAGTAATCGGAAGTTGTGTAATATATAGTTTAAATATATCATTCCCGTGGTTTACACTATAACTTTTTGCATATGACAAACTATCTAATGATGAAGAAAACACATAGCCTCCTTCAAAGTTTATATTTAGCATATTGCTGTTAGAATTCCAAGTATCCAGTATCCTAAAATTCCATACAATAATTTTGTGTGTTTGATCTATACCATAACGCTCTTTTTTCGGAGTTAGCATCTCAATATCTTGTGATAATAATTGAGTGCAACAGCAAAGTGTTAAACCATATAAAAAAAGAACCTCTTTTTTAAACTTCATTGAGTTTTTTTAGTGAACATTATTCTCAAAATACGAATATCGATTAAAATAGCACTAAAATGTAACTCAATCCCTATAAGTTTTATCTGTATTCATAAATCACTATCAATTTATCTTCTTTTTGACTATTTTGAAGTTTATAACGATTTTGAATTTATGATTTTTAGAGTAACAAGTATCATCGTACTATTTTTTTTCTCTACGAGTACTCAACAAAGGAATGAAAATGGTGAAAAAAAGATAAAACCCAAACTTGTAGTTGGTATTGTTGTTGATCAAATGCGTTATGATTATCTCACTCGATTTTATGATCGATTTGGAGAAGGCGGGTTTAAAAGAATGATTAAAGATGGTTTTTCCTGTAAAAATCATCATATTGACTATATTCCTACTACTACTGCTCCCGGACATGCTTCCATTTTTACAGGTACTACTCCTAAAAACCATGGAATTATTGGTAATACCTGGTATAATAAAATAAGCAAACAAAAAGTATATTGCGTTGAAGATAACACTGTCTCTCCGGTTGGCACAAGTAGTTTTGACGGTAAAATGTCGCCAACCAAACTGAAAAATACTACTATCGCTGACCAAAATCGTTTACATACTCAAATGCGAGGTAAAACGATTAGCATAGCGATCAAAGACAGAGGTGCAATCCTTTCTGGAGGGCATACTGCCAATGCTGCTTATTGGTTTAGAGGAAAAGGACAAGGAAGTTGGATTTCATCTTCATACTATATGAATAAACTACCTCGGTGGGTTGTAGATTTTAACGAGTCAAACATTATTGATTCTTATTTTAAGGATTGGGATACTCTATATGAAATTGACTCTTATACCTCAAGTGGACCTGACGACACACAATTTGAAAGAGGTTTTAAAGGGAAAGAAAAAGCTATATTTCCTTATAATTTACAAAGGCTTAAGGAATTTAATAGTCAATACGATATTATAAAGCATACTCCATTTGGAAACAGCTTAACCATTGATTTTGCAGTTGCATCCATAACCGAAGAAGAATTAGGGAAAGACAATAATACAGACTTTTTGACAATCAGTTTTTCGAGTACAGATTACATTGGGCATAATTTTGGGGTAAATTCTAAAGAAGTCGAAGATACCTATCTTCGTCTAGATAAAGACATAGAACGTTTGCTATTGAATTTAGATAAGAAAGTAGGTAAAAATCAATACACTGTTTTTCTTACATCGGATCACGGAGCCACGCAAGTTCCTCAATACCTAAAATCTATAAAAGTACCATCAGGATACTTTAAGGAAGCAACCGTATATTTAGAGCTAAAAAATCATATCAAATCTTTTTATAAAACAGATAGTATTATTGAATCAATTACCAATAATCAAGTTTTTTTAAATTATAGAATCATTAAAAAAAACGCTCTGGATGCAGAAGAAATTCAACAAAGGATTGCAAAGCATCTCTTGCAATCAGATAAAATTGCTAAAGTATACACCCGCACACAATTACAAACCTTAGGTTTTAGTGAAGGAATAGGAAGTTTGATACAAAAAGGATTTAATCTTACAAGAAGCGGAGATGTTTGTTATATTTTAAACCCAGGAGTTATCGCATACGCAAGAACAGGATCTGCACATGGGAGTGGATATAACTATGACACCCATATTCCATTATTATTTTATGGCCGAGGTATCAAACCAGGCAAAACCTTTAAGAAAACGACTGTATCAGATATAGCTCCGACAATTGCCACATTGTTGGATATTAATTTACCCAATGCTTCTTCAGGCAACATTCTAAATGAAGTTTTTGATTAAATTTTACGTTATGAAAAAACCTACAACAATTAACATAAAGTCATTTTTTAGGATATTAACCACAACTTACAAAAACTGGAGCTCTAATGAACCGTTCCAAATGAGTGCTGCAGTAAGTTATTATTCGTTGTTTTCATTTCCAGCTTTACTTATCATCATTATTCAGGTCACTGGACTATTTTATGAAAAAAGAGAAGTTAAAGGTAAAATTATTAAAGAAATATCTGAAGTTCTGGGTATTGATGCAGCTAATACAGTAGAAGTAATGCTTAAAAACGCAGTAGATCAAGAACAATCTACTTTGGTGATTATCATTGGTATAATTACACTACTTTATGGAGCAACAGGAATGTTTATAGCCTTGCAAAAATCTTTAAATACTATATGGAGAGTGAAACCAAAACCAAAAAACGAAATTTTAAAAATGATAAAAGATCGAATTTTTTCGCTTGGACTGATCTTAATGATTGGATTTCTATTACTGACCTCTTTAGTATTAACGGCACTAATTACAGCTACCACAGATTGGATCAGTCAACATTTTCCAGATTTCATTTTATATGCGATACAAGTAATTAATTTTGTGCTATCCTTACTACTTACAACTGTATTATTCGCTTTCATGTTTAAGATATTACCTGATGTTACAATGAGGTGGAAAGATGTTTGGTTGGGCGCTTTTATCACAACGATTCTGTTTAGCATTGGCAAATCTGCCTTAGGTATTTATTTTGGAACGGTAAATCCCGGATCCACGTTTGGAGCAGCGGGATCTGTAATATTGATACTATTATGGGTCTCATATTCTAGTCTTATTTTGTTTTTTGGAGCAGAATTTACACGAATACTCGCATCCAAATATGGTGCAGGAATTCAACCTGCCTCTTATGCGGAGAAAGTTGATTAATCCTATAAATTCTTATTCCTGTCATTTAGGATATCTACAATTCTTTCAATCTATACTTCTTTTCTAAAAGGAATGGTGAGCTATTAAAAGAAGGGCTTAAAAACTTAAAAAATGAATGTTAGGATGTTAAGGTTTTTAAGGTTTCTGAGTTTTTGAAATTAATAATAAACACTCAATATCCTCGGAAGCCTTAAAAACCTCACAATTCTTTTTTAGAGACGTGAAGATAATTACCGTGAGATTTTCGTTGCAGGTAACCTTTTTCTACAAATTGTTTAATATACCGTTCCGCACTTTTTTGAGGTATCTTTAATCTTTCTGAAACATCACGATAGCCTTGAGTCGTAAATTGCGATGGTAATTCGTCTAGAAAACATTCTTTAATATTCTTCTGACGAGGAAGCGTTAGTTTTTCTTTAGGAAGGTATAAGAATACACTCTCCATATGCACTATTAATGTTTTGATTATAAATAATGCAATTTCAAAATCCCTTGGCTCACATTCTTTTACAGTATCCAGATTTTCCGTTTCCATCATTCGTAATACTGATAATACCATTACTATCCTAAAACATATTAATCCTAATCTAAACAAGGAAGCTTCCATTCCGTTTTTTTGGAGAAATAAAAAGGTATCATATTCTTTTCTGAAAAATTCATTAAACCGTCTTGCTTGTTCAGTGCTCAAATGAACTTTTACTCCGTTAGAGATCAATCTTAATTGTGAATAGAATATCGTGAATTCCTCTCCTAATTTATCAAATACTAAATCCAATTCTTCTTCATCGTCATTAGCAAATACATCTCTCCATTGCCGTTGACGATCCATATGGTAAAACATAAATCGACTGAATAATCCATTTTCTGAATTCGGCATTAATGTCCTTACTTGATTTGGTGTTCCAGTCAATACAGTAGACAATTTAGGGCATTCAATATCCACATATTCTCTGTCTGTTCTTCGATAATAGCTAATAGATTCGTGATGAAATGCTTTTCTAAATCCATCACTATAATTCCCGTGTTCGCTTTTAAAGGTTTGGGCTAAGGTGTCTCCTTCAGTTTCGAAGATTAACCCTACTCCTTCGTTATTTGCCAATAACTCAAAGGTTCCTGTAGCACTGCTGTTAGCTGGAATAAATAACATTTTCTCCAGAGGTTTATTGGGTTTTACGAGCGTTTGATCTTTATTTTTACTTAGATTATACTCTGCGAGTTCAACTTCATATTGTATTTTTTCAGTGCTAGTCTCTTTCCTTTTTTGTATATGAATGGGATTGACTAATCTTCTGCATAAATTAACTCGTCCTTTGCCCGAAGAAGCAGGTGCTGTAACAAACAGAAAAAGATTTGGATATACAGTGAACCGATCATAGATTCCATAAACATTGGGTAAACAAGCACTGATACATGTCAAAGCACCTAGGAGGAGTATATCTCTTTCTTTTGAATTACTAGCTGTATGCCCTACTTTCTTTAAAAACTCTGGTAGCTCATCAAAAATAAAGGTTGAAAACTCAGCTAACTCTTTCTTTGGGAGTACTACTTCTTTCTTTTCATTATTAATAGTATTGTATGAATTTATTTTTTTTTGCACATAACCAGCTTGTTTGGCGTAGTGAAAAAGTGTTCCGATAGTTACTCCCACCCTTTTTCCTTTTAGGCATCGTTTATACTGTTTTTCACATTCTTGATATTTATACTTGGGATAAAACTTACTTATCCTATGGTAGTAAGATGCTCCTATCAGTCCAAATTCATCTGCCAATGCAAACCCTATTTTTAACCAATCTTCATAGTTAGAAGTCATATCCGTTCCTGTAGTTTCTATCCATTGTATTAATAGTTCTATTGCGTCATTGGTATCTGAAATAGTATAAACAGGTGTTGTATTTATGCTTTTTGGTAAAGTCTTCTCTTGGATATTAAGAAATGCTTTAACATCAAATTCTTCCATCGTATTATAGTATGTATTTAGGGTTGATGTAGGCTTCTGGATCATATGATAAAAGGCAGGCTCTACTGACATCACTACCACTAACATCCACCTGTATATTATAAGCTAATTTTAGATAATTAGAAACTGCTCGGAAATATTCTAAATGGGTAACTTCTTCCAATGATATTTTAATTATCCATTTCAATCCCTTACCTCTAGGAGAGGTAAACAATAGCTCAGTTGGAAAATAAGAATCCTCTAAAAGTTCTACTTTGATCTTTTGCAAATTATTTGCACTGTCTATATTATCTATATCTACAGTAAGTAATTCTGAATACTTTATTAAGGAGGTATTATTTCGTTGTGTAAACGTGCCTGAAAAAGTGACAAAATCAAAATAGCTTTTCTTATATTTCTTCTGTTCTTCTTCTGTAACAAGCTTTCTAATTGTATCTGTTCGATATTTCCTAATCGGATCAGTAATCATCTTATAGGTCTCATAAATCCCTACTGTTTTAGTTGCGTAGAGATTATAAAGGTTTTTTGAAAAATAACTAAATCTTGGATTCCATTCCTGATCAGGGATTGTGTCCAAAGCATGATTGATTTGTTCTAATCTCGTGTCATAATCAGAAACTTTGGATTCCAGTCCTAAATGCAGCACATCATTAATACGAATAAGTAATTCATCTTGTGTAATAGTTTTAAAATATAACTGTGCAAAATCAAAAACATCTCCCTTAAAACTCTTGTCCTTTAGATCCTGGTAAACACCACTACCGTTTACAACACTAATTTTCAAACTACCACGATATTGAGGTAAAAAAGGGTTGTTTACAGGTTTACAATCACAATTGTTTACCGATAGTACTATTTCTTCTTCTGGAAAATGTTGCTTCAATATATATCCATATATATGTATACCGTAATGTGTTTTGGACAAGATATGCTTTCTACTAATCATAACCTTCTCTTTTTAGTGGCTAATGACCGATCTACTTCTTTTTGTATCTCTTCAATAGTTTTTTTTCTTCCTGTTTTAATCCAATCAATAAGCTCCAGTTTTGAGAAGTAGAGCTTTTTGTGTTTTTTCATCACCGGAATTTGCTTGCGCTGTACATACCCATAAATAGTAGGTGCTGAAACCTCTAGAAAAGTGGCTGCTTCCTTTACACTAAACAACTGATCTTTTTCTGGTGTTTCTTCTTTGTTTTGTAATAAGATTCTTTTGATCTCACTTATTTCGTTGCTAAGTTTTGCAACGGCTTTTGGTAATTTATCAAATGATAATTCTTCCATAACGGTATTTTAAATTTTATACCACAATTTTATGGGAGTGCTTTGTAGGGTATCAAGGGGGTAAATCGTTACCCCATAAAAACCCACCTCTTTTTAAGTAACTTTTAACAGTTTTTTATTCGAAGAAAGGTCGTTATAAATCCCTAAGATTGGATTTTTACAGGTTTGATGATCTGTAGAGATAATTTTATTTAGGTATTTCAGGGTAAAATCCTTGGCATTACCTCTTTCTAAATATTGAAAATTAGAGGCTATCCATTGTTCTAACTGCATTTTATTACAATTGAATACTAGTTTGTTTTCGTACAATTGCCAAAAGACATCTGCTAGCTTATTCCCTTCAGAAAGAAAAAATATTTTATTTGGAAGCGGGCTGGCTGTTTCCAATAAAGTTTCTAAATAGTAAAAATCCTTTTCTGAAAAATAAGGCTTTAAAATATCGCCTAATGATATGATAGAAGATTTCTCAAAAATAGGCAGACCTTGTTCTCGAGGTTTCCGAAAGGGAGGTAATCCGTGATCACCGTGGAAACCTACAAAATTTTCATTATCCTGAACTACAGCAATTGGTTTTTCTTCTTTTTCTAGTTTTTCCAATGCTATTACATCCAGAATATTTCCTGTAAATTGCTGTAGTTCTTTTTCTAAAAAGTCCTTTAGATAGATGTGAGTGGCATAAACATGAACTACTTCCGGATCTAAATCTATGGATGGTAAAAAGTTAGACTTATAATAGTCTGCTTTGATCCGTAAATATTCGATTTCTCTAATGTAGTTTGAGTCTATCTGTTCAGCATAAATATCTACAAAACCATTCTCTAGTAATTGTTCTGCCCCATCTTCTATATCTTGAATCTTTTTTAATTCTCCTTTTAGAATTTTATCCCGTAGAGGAGATTCTAGCTTTTGAATTATATATTTTTCTTTCTTTATGTTTTCTAATATCAAAGATGCATTGTATTGTAAAAACCAATATGTAAATTCTATTGTGTTTTCTTCATGTTCAAAAAACAGCTTGTAAATATCAATAGGGATTTGTAAACTGGTCGTTGCTTCTTCTGTAGAATCAACAAATAGATTAGAATATTTTTCTTTGCTATTTTTGAAGAAATCCAACCGTTCAGCTATAGTACTAAACTTTTGTAATTCCTTAATTATATCTTCTTTTGGATATGCCATAGAATGTTAGAAATCCATTAAATTTTTAGCAAATTCTTTTTTAGCTTCATCTTCAAAGCCTGCAAAATATCCTTTGGTAACTTTTAGATCACTATGGTTTAAAGCTTCACTTATAAACTCCATACTTGCACCTTTTCGAACTGCATTTGTAGCGAAACTGTGTCGCGCCCAATAAAAAGAGATGTCCTCCGGTAGCTTATTCTTTTTTGCTATTTTCTTAATGTGTTGATTAACAAAACGATTAAAGTTTTTAATATGTTTTGTGATCTCTACCGCTGACATGTTATTTTGCAATATTGGAAAAACATATCCCGACTCAGATTTATTTCCATACTTTCTGATAATTTCTTTGGCAAAATCATTTAAGTAAATATTGATTTTTGTTTTTCGTTTAGACTTCTGAAAAGTTTTAGCTCTATAATAACGAAAGGAATTACCATCAAAATCAGCATACTTTAGCAATGCAATATCTTTCATATTCATTCCATTACAAGCATAACTAAAAAACCAAAAATCTTTTGCTTTTTTCTGTTCAGGAGTTTTCGGTTTCGTATTAAAAAATACTGATAATTGTTGTTGGTTAAGAGCTTTTCTAACTTTTCCTGCTTCAGAAATCTGAAATTTCTTCTCACCAAACGGATAGATATCCCTATTAATATCGCCATCATCTATCGCATGATTAAAAACCACCCTCAAATTCCGTAAATAGATAGCAATTGTTGTTACACTCTTTCCCTTTTCCAACATATACTCTTCATATTCTTCTAACCAATTTGGGGTTATCATTCCGAAAGGAAACCTATCTCCTACCTTACCACTTTTGTGTAACAAAAAATCAGTTAAAGACTTTAAGGTGTACTTGTGCCCATCCGCAGTATTTATTTTTTTACGTCTAAGGTTTCGTTTAATCTCTTTATCAAAATGATAGAATACATTATCGCCATCAGTTGATCTTCTAAACATTTTTCTTTCAAAATCTTCAAAATTGAAGAAACTAATTTTCTTAGCTTCATCTTTAGCCCTATTTTCAATACTACTTAATTCTATTCTAAGCTCCTCATTCGTACCTCTAACTCTTGTATTACGCTCCCATATTTTTTCAAAGTCTTTTTCGGAAAGGTCTATACTAAGAGGATATAACTTTACCTTTTTTAAGGTAGTGGCATAAACACGAAGTTTAACAGGATACAAACCACTCTTTTTAGATCGTCTGGTATCAAGAAAGATTGAAATGTTATAACTCATACTGATTTTCTTTTGTGCAAACATAATTCATTTGCACAAAATTTGCACACAAAATCAATAATTAAACATATAAAACCTATAAACAACCATTACTAAAAACAAATTAATTAACTGATAATCAAAGTATTTATAAAAAACAAGATAATAAACAACACTATATTCTCATGATTACGGCTCAAGAGGTTGCAGGTTTGAATCCTGCCGAGGTCACTTAAGAACGGAAAGCTTACCAAATGGTAAGCTTTTTTATTTGAATAAGGTGAGAGTTTGCTCTCAAACCGAAATGAAAATAAAAAGATAAGAAATCGAAGATTTTGAGCTTTCGGTTTATACTACGGAGTTCAAAGGAAATCCAATCCTGCCGAGGTAACGAATGAATCACAAAAAAGTGAATTGCAAGCGAGTTTCAGAAATGAAGCTCGCTTCTTTTTTGGAATAAAGTGAAGTGATTCTTTTTGTGAATCTTAAAGCGGAGCTTTACCAGAAAAGATGAAGTAGCTTTCAATTTTGTAAAAGAAAAAAGTACCGAGACGAATGTGGCTAAAATACTCAAAACCAAAATAGCAAAGTATCCTTTTGTTTTTCAAGATGAATTTCAATTACAAGTTATACATACAAATCCTACTGGTGAAATAATATCTGCATATAAATATCTTGGTAAAGGTAATGTTGGGACTATGGTGTTAGAAAGTACATATAAACTCCTTTTAAAAGGAAAAACAAGGGAGTATCAGCAATTATGGTCAGAACTTATAAGTACTATTAGTAAAAAGGAAGTTGTAGATGTTAGTTGGAAGGAGAGCCCAATGATAGCTATAAAAGACCAACCTTATGAATTTACATTAAAGGCCTCCATTTCGAAACCAGAGATACGAATTAACCAAGGATATCGAATAGCGATGCAACAAGATATTGATATACCTAATGTATGGACCGGTATAACCTACCCTAAGAAATTGGGTTGGAGTAGGATATCAGTACAACAAGATACTACATCTGTTTTGGATTATTTCGTGGCTGACACTATCGCGTGGAAGGCAAAATCATTGTATGACAAAATTCTAAAAAATAGCAAATTCTTCAATCGGTCCTCAAAAACGGAAGAGCAACAAAGTTTCCCTTTAGAACCTATAAACCTAATCTGGGTGTATATTTTCTTTTTGCTGTGTATGGGATATTTATGGTTAGAGCCCAAAATTGGAAAATAATGCTGTGAAAGATGCATAATTTTTTTACTTCCAGATACGATACTGTTTTACCTTTAAAAGTAAAACAGTTATGTATCCAGAGTTTTGTTAATATTGAACTTTTTTTATGTGTTTCTCATAATCAAAAGGTTATTTTCGAAAAGACGCACTCTTTTTACTCACATTCGATTTTTTGGGATTAGCATTTTTTGAAATTGATTTCTTTACTTTGTTTGCTTTATCCCAGATGGCTTTATATTCGGATTTCTCGACCTTCATATATTCTTTTACTTGTTCATATGTGATGCCATGTTTTTGTGTAATTTCTCGAATACTTCTTAGGTCATTTTTATTTTTACTTTTGTCTTTATCTACTTTGGAAGTGGCTTTTTGGGCTTCGATATATCTTTCCATCCAATTGATAATCATTGTCGGCACAGTAGGTATTTTTACACCTCTATGAAGATCGGTTGTACTAGGTTCAATTTGCATGCCTTCTTTGACATTTTTATTTATATTTTTAGTCACAATATTGGCCAGTTCTATCTTCAAGGTGATATCAATTTTTCTTGAAGATTTTTCACGCTGAAAATGTCTCAAAAAATTAAAAGTAGCCATACTGCGATCATCTTTGATTAATTTAGCCCCAGTTGTTTTTTGGAGCAATGCTACGCTTGCTTGGTAGCTTTCTGGAGTTAGCAAATCAATATCTACATCCTGAGGAGGTCTGGAAGTTCCTCTTAAAGCTGCCGCATAGCTTCCTCCCAAGGAATAACTATCTTTTATATCGGGAATTTTATCCAATTCTTTAATGAGAGACTCTGTTAAATTATAGGCCATTTTAAACTTAATAAGTTCATTTTGTGGATGCGAACCTCCCAATCTAATATCACCCAAAGCCTGAGGGATTTTAGATTTCGGTTGAGTTGCTTTTGTATCTTTAGAATCGCCAGAAGACACTTTTGGTATAATTTTATCTTTTGTAACGGTTGGAGAGATCAGCCTACTAAAATCTGCTTTTTTTATAGTGGTGCCAGCTGTTTTTTTGCTATCTTCTTTTTTCTTCTTTGCCATCTTGAAATGTGTTACTGTAGAGGATTATCATACAGGTTCGTATTAAATTTGATAATTGTATTCGTTTTTCCTTTCTATCTATACTTGTTTTACTATACAAATAGCTGAGTTTTTTACATTTTTGAATACTTAATTATAAATGATTAGAATTTAATTAGGGATGATTGTTCAATGTATGCTTGTCAATAATTGATAGATTTTGTTGAGGTAACCTAGTGGTCTATGCTCTTTTTAGTTTAGGGCCCTTATACTTATCGTTGATATTGGGTTTAACTTTCTTTCCGTTTTTAATTTTTTCCATATTTCTCGTGTTTTTTTCGACAGCCTTTACTCTTCGATTTTGAACTTTTATAAATTTTGTAAAATCTATGTTCTTTCCTTTTTCCTGGGCTTTTGTTTTCTTAGCAGCACTTTCAGCAACTTTGGTTAATTTTGAATCTCCATTACCAAGATTTTTTGCTATCTCGCTTATTTGTTGCTCGTTGTTGGTATCTTCATCAGAACCGAGGACGAGGTCACTGGCTCTTTTTTGTACTTCTATTTTGCTTATTTGTTCTTTTAAAGATGTGACTTCTTGTTTTAAGGTATTAATCAAAGTTAAGATATGCTCTATACCTTGATTATGATTCTTTTGTAGTGTGTTTTCTGGTTTTGGTTCTTCGATAATTCCCTTGACAACCTTCGGCTTTTCCTTAATTTTCTGTGTGTTTTTTGATTTTTTTTCAAAATATTCGAAAAGATCATCCAAAAGCTGATCCAATGCTGCTGCTATTGCATCGAGTCTAAATAAGGACGGACGAGTTGAGTTTACTTGTTTCTCATTTTCAGAAAGCTCTTTTTCCTGCTCTTCCACAGGGTTTATTGCTTTTCCTGTATGAGATGTTTTATTTTTTTTAGGATTCTTTACATTATTTATGTTTTCTTGGATATCTAAGAATCGATTAACATACTGGTTGAGTTCGTTGTTATTTTCCACGTCCTTTACCGTGGTTTCTTCATCCTGTTGATTTGTTTTTTCAGAAGAGTTTTTAAAGTTATTTGTAAGTATTGCTGCTAGAAGTTTTTCACTTTTGGCGGATATATCGTCTAATTTCGAAAATGGATCATTTTTCTGTGACTTAATACTTTTGGATGCTTTTTCTGAATCTAAAGGTTGTTGTGCTGTATTTTCTTCCTTAGCCATGATTCTTTTTTTATTTTGTGTTGTACTAGATTTTTAGGGATAAATTTTATATAAATGAGATTTCATAATGTTACTCCTTACATAGTAATGAGGTTATTCTTTTACTAAGCAATATCTACCTCACGAACTCCTTTAAGATCTCTTCTTATATCAATAGCGGTTCTCAATTGTTCCTTTAGTTCTTTGCCATTATCTAACCCTTTTAATATTAGTGTGGAATTAGAATGATCTGTAGTATTTAGTATGATATTGGAGAGTCCAAAAATACGGAGTAAGAAGGGTTGGTCATATTTAAGATCTTTAACTCTGTAAAGCTCTAATTCATCTGTTGTTCTGGAGAGTATTCCACGTTGTTCAATAATACGTTGCGTAGTGACTTCCAGCTTATTATACCTTGTTTCAAAGTATTTCCAAATTGCCAGTATAAGTCCCAAACCAAAAACAATTAGCAACGGAATACAGAGCATATAGAACATAAAATTAGTCCATTGTGAGGGAGTGCCTTTCCAGAGAATTTTTTCCTGGGTAAATTCGAGTTGTTGACCAGAGATATTCATAGTTATATTGGGTTTTTTGGAGGTACAGGTCTTGAATCCAGATCGTAATTTTCGATCAAAAGACCGTGCGGGTTTTTGTTAGTTCTGGAGACATTATATAATACAAATTTGGCTCGTATCTCGTTGACGGATTCTGTTTTCTGATCGGTTCGTAAAACTCTTAGCTTGCCATAAAATCTACCTTGATAAGGTGATGACTTATCATTAACCTTGATAGAATCAATTACTATTTTTTGTCGTAAATTTTCAGTAGATAATTTAGCAAAATGTCCGTTAGCCTCTAGTGTTTTATAAAGTTGCTTGCCAGACCTTCCTGCCAAATAAAGTGCTTGGTCGACTTTTCTTTTGTAATTGAATTGATCTACTTCCCAAAAAGAAGTATGAAACATCTTGATATGGTTCATAATCTCCGGCTTACGATAAGCGTCTATCTCACCACCATATATACCTTGCACCAATGCTGCTTGTCCATCTTCAGTAAGTATATAAGCAGTTTTTCTCATCGATTGAGCTGTGAAAAAAGCCCATGTCAGGCTCCCTGCTGATACAATGACTGAGACAATTAAACATAAAAAAACGGCTCTTTTAGCCAGCGCAAAACTGGTTGGGATATCCTTTAATGTTTTTAGTTCCATAGTATTGGATTTTAATTATATAAATTTTTTAGAATCTTTGATAAATCCCCCAACCTGTTACCAGAAATTAAAAAGGTAATCAGGCAGGGGAACAGGGCAATAAAAAGAGGTTTTTTTATGTTTTTAGATGCCCGAGGATTATGCGTCCCAATCTACATCAGTATTCGCTCCTGGTAAGAATACATTGGCAATCAAGGCTACCAAACCAAAAATGGCTAGTCCGATAATAAACCTGATAAAGTTTCGCTGGGCCTGTTCATTACCTTGCATATACTGGATAAAAATCAGAAAACCTCCGGCAATAGAAAATACGCCTACCACCGCATTTAGGATCGTTTTAATCTGGTCTCCCCATTCTCCAACCTTTGCGGCGACGTCATCCTGGGCAAATAGAGATACTACATTAAACACAATCAGCAGTGCAGTCAATATGAGCTGTTTCTTCCTAATCTGTAATCTCAGAGATTGTACATTTATTTTTTTTAGACTTTCTGGATTTAATTTTAATTGTAACATTTTTTTTATTTTGTAGTTAAACATCGAGTTAAAGTTTTACGGTTAAATTATTATTCATTTCTTTTAATAAGTGTTTTGATCTGTTGATTGATATGTACACACTTGGTGCTTGAGTTGTATTTTAACAAGGTTGATAATTCCCCTTTTCTCGGATATTTCTTATTGATATGTACATATCCAATACCTATGGCAATAAATACCAGAGATAGTAGAAAGGATGAAAAAACAGTAAACACAAATAACAATATGCAGCCTACAAGGATGACTACTGACTTGAGGTCAAGTCCAGCAATTACCGGTTTTTTCTCTAACACTTTCGGGGTTTTATACTCCATGTTTTATATATTTCATTTAGTTATTTTTTTCCTCCTATCACACTTTTATAAGCTCTATTGGCAGCTAACTTAAATGGGCTTGTAATGATACCAGAACCAAAGTTGCTATCCGTTTCATTGCCTGATGCCACTAAAATGTTCGCATACTGAGGTACTTTTAACACCGCAAAAATCATCACCACCTGTAATGCAGTTGATAGTAATACATTGCTAAATCCGCTTCCTAGATTGTTATTAATAATGACGATGATCGTTTTTAATATGTTAAGTATGGGAATCCATAATAGTACAGACAAAAAACCTAGGAACCATTTCTTTATGATGTCTTGATTTCCAGGGATTAATGAGAATGGAAGTACAAAAACTCCTAGAATAAAATAGATACTTTTTAAGATCAATTGTCTTAGCAAAATATATCCTGCAACTATAGATGAAATAAAAAGAATAATAAGGTGAATGAGCTCTAGAAACGGATTTACCTGGAGGATATCATAAATACCCGCACCAGCGCCACCGGTGGATTGCACATTTTCCATACTTAACTGAAATCTATTATTAAAATCAACAATGTTGGAGGATCTGGTAACTTTGACGGCAGCTTCTTCTGTAATGTCGATTACAATATTGGTAGGGACTACTAATAAATTCTCTACCAGAGGTTGATATAGAGACAATGCTGCCAGCACTAGTACTGGCCTTACCAATACGAATGGATCTAAATTGCTTGAAGGGTTTACCATATATTTCATCACCTTAGATCCTACCAAAATGATCATAATGACAGCCGCAAGGGCATACGCATAGTTGATAATTTCGGAGATATAACTTCCTAATCCTAGAAGCCCATTTTTTCCCAGAAATAAGGCGTCTTGAAAAAGTTCTATAGCTTGTGTTAAATCCATTTTTGTTTTTTTATCGTGTGAATAAAAGAGCACCTGCGGTAATCAGATTGCTTACGTCCTTATCAATGTCAAATACTTTGGCTCTAATATCAATAGCTCTTTTTAATAATTTCATAGCAGCCGTATAGTTATATCCAGCTCCACCTGCATTAATCAGCCCGGTTTTGATCATGATATTTTGCTGGTTTAGTTTATTTAGATATTCTCTTTCGCGGCGTAAATTAGATTCATGTTTATACAGCCCGTGTTTTAGTCCGAGAGTTGCGAATTTTTGAATTTGAATTTTTCGATCTACAAGAGTGATTTGGCGATTTAGATCCAGTAAAACAAATTCTAGCGTTGCTAAAACAGGAGCAGATCTAAAGTTTCCTAAAGCACCACGTCTATCGGAAATGTCCCTTTGAACTCGTTCTAATCGATCTAACCATGCTCTTTTGGTTTGTAAAAGGCTTATCTCGGTCCCGAGAGAGGCAGCAATTATACCTTTATGAGATGCAACAACTACATCATGGATCGTTTCAGAATATGAAGAACTTTGTCCTTCAATTTCCCAACTCCAACATAGGATACAAAGTAGTAGAATGATATTAATAGTCTTCATTTTCTAAAGTGATATTGATTACTTTTTCTAAAGCTGATAGTATGAGTAATTGTCTTTCTCCTTCGGGTATAGGATTGTCTGGTCTGAGATAATTGAGGATAAGTTCTTTTTCCTTTAGAAATTTTTTCTGAAATCGTCTCCTTATCACAAGATTGGTAGCTACTTTGGTTGGGTTGATTAAACTATATCTTCTTTGTATATATCCATAGCTATTATATCCTCTAACCGGATTAAAATTAACTCCGTCAACGAATCCACTAAAAATAATGGCGTTAGTGGTAGAAAGCAAAGTAGGATTATATGATATAAGTTCTCTATTTTGATTCACCCATCGATTCACTAATAATTGATCACTTAATGTTGTGGCTCCTGTGGTTGCCAACAATTTTGCATTACTGCTATTAATATCATTATAAGATCTTTGGGATAATATATCTTCATGTTGAGTATTTTGAGTACTCGAAGAAGTTGTTACTATCTGCGTATATCCAGCTTGTATCATGAGTATAGCGATAATCATGATCACTTTAAATTTTATGTTTTTATATAGATCTTGCATATGATTTCTTTTACTTGTTATTATTACATAGTATTATCTTGGAACCAGTGTATTCATTGAATTCGTAAGGCCAATATTATCTTCAATAATATCCAGTATTCTGTCTATCTTTTCCATGGTTTCCATCGAATTGAGGTAAAGATTAATGTGTTCTCCTTTAATCACCCTCCTCGTAAAAAGATTACCTCTGGATGCTATTTCGGACTGTACATTAAATATCATTTTAGAAACCGTTTTGAGATCTTTTTCGTTCGTACGTTTTCTGGAATACCTGAAAAAGGGGAGACGGCCGTTTGCCAATCTTAATGTTAAATACCGGGAGGTGATTCTTCTAGCTTCATTCTGAATTTCTCTATTTATTATATAGGAACTAAATGGATCAGCGAAAATGAATTCTTTTGTAATTTCCCCAATGTTTTCCTTATACTCTCTTATGATCCCATCAGGTTGATTTCGAAGCGTAGCATACAATGCCGTATTTGCTATGGAACCTGACAAGGAACCTAAATCAGTAAGATTTGGATATACTTGTGCTATACTATTGCAACCGATAAAAACGGTTATAAGAAGAATTATATGTTTCATATTTTGTTTGTTTAATATGTATCAGAAAGTAATTTCTATAGCTTTCATCGCTCGAATGATCTCCGCAAATTGATCGTAATTGGTTACAGCCAAAGCTGCGGCCGAAAAGAATATGATCTTTCTGGCGTCTCTGTCATTTTTAGAAAATTCTCTTATGAGTTCGCTTCTCAGACGGTAGACTTCCTGTCGTTTACCAGAGGCAATGGTACTTGCATCCAATAGCTGTAGTGTAAGTAATACCGATTTATCCAGGGTAAGTCTGTTAAGATATTCTCTTTTGTTAAATGTCATATAAGGTAAACCCGGATAGCTACTAAGTGCTGAGGTGGCAAGACTTAAGGCAGAAGATTGTGCAGATTGAGCAACAAAATTATCTCTTCTGTCAAAATGATTACGAGTATAAAGAAGATTCAGTTTACTGGTTTGAGCTGTCCATGCCGAAGCCAAAGCACCATTATTAATTCCCAAGGACGCATTCCTACCTGCTGTAGTACCGATTAATGAACCTAATTTGCCTCTTGTCTTCCCATCATTGTTAATGCGATTATGAGTATGATGGTGATGCCAAAATTGACCGTATCCAAGGTGTATCGTAATCAAAAAAAGCACTATAATTAGTATGTTCTTTTTCATAGTATATAATTTAAATTTTGTTATCTCCCTCTTGAAAAGCTTAGGAGAAAAGCATTTTTCTCTGCTTCTTTTTTCATGATTTCTAGCTCTGTAAGTATGGTATTGGTAATACTTACATATTTCTCTCGGATCTGATCGTTTATACCATTATTCATAGGTAGGGTGGTTCTGTTTGCTACCAGAAAAGTAGCCACAGTGATATGTGCGTTTTTTAGATAATTATACCGATCTGTACATTTTGATCTTTTAAAAGGATTGATGTAGTTATTACACATAGTCTCGTAATCGATATAATTTATAAAAGCAGAACCTAATGTGGGTTTACGAGTTGTAAATCGATTATCAATATATTCTGTAATGAATAGTGTAACGGCACTTTCACTAGGTAAGTCTCTAAATTTTTTTTCCGATTCATTGGCGTAGTGCTTTTCTGCTAATGTTGAGCCCGCTGTTAAGAAATCCAAATACGGTTGTGCAAAGCTGTTAGCTATTCCAAAGCATAATAGTATTGTTATAAAAAGTGTTCTCATATCAGATGATTCTTGGTTTTAATAAAGTTTTTCTAGGGATGTTTATGATTGCTGATCTACCTCCATTTTTTTCGAAAACATCAATGGAGAGTTTTTCTTTTTTGTTAAGCATGAATTTGTCAAATAGCAAGACTACAGTTATGTTTCCCTCACCTGTAATTTCCAAATCTGTGTTGCACGTATGAATTGGGTTTATTACTCTTTCCTGGTATAGATAATCTGCAGAAATTCTTTTGTCTAACTTGGTTCTAAATAGAATTTGGTCGATATCAAAATCTATTGTAGAAGTATTCTGGAGTTTTATTCGTATTCCTATTTTATCTTGATTGTAGAATATTCCATTTACCAGAATATTCAGGTCTTGTCCTTTTTTGTTTTTAATAAGAACATTAGAATTAATATGTTCCATTTTGGAACAGAGCAATTGAAGATAGCCTGTCTTTTTTTCTACAGTTTCTATTTCTTCTCTGTACGAGGGGACGATTTGATCAGATTCTTTTACCACATATGTTACGAGATTTGCATATCGTTCATATCTTAATGTGATAGAGTAGTAGTTTCCCTTGTCGGTAATAACCGTTAGGTTGGATAACTGACTTTTTGGATCAATAAGTTCTTCTCCAATATGCTTTAGTTTTACCATTTGTTGTAATGTGTCTGCTACGAAATAGGGGGATCCTAAATCCAGATATTTGATATTATCGTCAAATAATAGATGTGTGGTTTTAATATCAGAGACCTGTAAGGTATCTATGTACGTTATAGGAGTCAGATTTGTTTGACTTTGGAGAGTATAATTACTAATAAGTAATAGCGCTATGATATAAATGCTCTTTTTCATGTTTTACTGTTTTTCTACAAATTCGTTTAAAGCCAGTTTCATATTTTTCTTTTTCTTATACATATCGAATATGAATTTGTTTTCGTCTGCATTAGAGGAGTAGCAAGCGTATCGCTCTGGAGAAACCGTTACTTTGTATACGTTAGACACGCTTCCTACTTTAATAAATACTTCTCTTTTGTCAGTAGAGAATAGCTTCTCCAGATCAGATTCACTAAAGGATAAATGCTGGGCAAACTTATCTTTGGTTGCCATTTTCTTTTTGTGGGATAAAAGGATCATTGTATCCGTATTATTGATCATTGCTGGACCGGCCGGAGTATCTAAAATGTCTTCTACATCTTGTGTTGCAATGGCAACTTCTCCATAAAATTTTCTTACAGTCTTGTATAAGTACTTTATAAACTCTGCCATTTCACCAGAGGATATGGGCTTCCAGCATTCGTCGATAAAAATGGACTTTTTTACTTCTGGTATTTTTCTAATCTTACTCATCACCACATCAATACATAACATAGTAACTAGTGGAAATAGCACCGGATGATCTTTTATATTATCCATTTCGAATACTATAAACCTTTCCTGAATTAGATCTACTTGTTCTCTGGAGTTTAGGATTTGATCGTATTTTCCATCATGAAAATCTCTAAGGGATAATTTAAAACTGGTTTTGTCAAAATATTTAGCTTCTTCATCCAGAGTAGTGTTGTTTTCTACAAACTTGTAGAAAGATGAAAGACAGGGAAATTCGTCGTTACCATTAGAAAAACTATCGTAATAGGCATCAACATAGAGTCCAATAATTTGTTTTTCTTCTCTTTTGAAAGGGTCATCACCTTTCCATAAAAAGATGATCAGCGAAATAAGAAACACTTTTTTCTCATTGTTTATCTCATCTATATGTTTAAAATAAAATGGGTTGAACTGCAATGGGGAATCCAGGTCATATGCAAAATATTGACCGTTTACCAATTGACATAGTTTTTTATAGGAGTTACCAATATCGATCATAACAATATGATGACCTTGTTCATAATATTGGCTGGCAATATGATTGATCAGAAACGATTTTCCTGTTCCCGAAGGACCAAAAATTAGTCGATTTCTGTTTACGATCAACCCTCGTTTTAAAGGTTCATCCCAAAGATCAAGCCTCACTGGAGCTCCATTTTTTCTATCGCAAAAAAGAATTCCATCTTTGTTCCCTTCATAATAACTTTCAAAATTGAATAGAATAGGGGTTTGCTCAGAGATTCCTATGAATTTGTAGTTCTCAGGTATATTTACTGTAGCACCGGGAATATTATTAAGATAAATATCCTTGATGGCGTGTTTGATCTGGTAGGGAATAATACCGAGTTCATTAAAGGAGTTTTCCAATTGATTTTTGCTGTTTTCGAGTTCCTCTTCGGTATTATTCCATATGATTAGATTAAAATGCTGATTTACAAACCGTAACTCTTTTTCAATCACGTTATTTACAAGTTCGTTGATCTGATCGTAGGTTACTTCATTTTCTTTGGATAGAATGGCCAAACTTTTGAATTGGTTAAGTTTGGTTTTTAATTTTGAAAATATCCCATCTGATTTGTCTATATAAATGACTTGGTTGTAAATATGGTTACATTCTAATCCCAGACAAATAGGCTGAATAAATGGAATATGAAAATCTGTCTTTTGTGTTGAGAAATCAATGTTTTTTTTAGTTGATTCAAGTGAAAGCGGTAGCTGATCATACGAAGTGATTGCAAAAATCTCAGCTACCTTATCTCCAACCCTTAACTTTCCATCAAAAAATAGATCTTTAAGAGACTGCTCGCCTTTGTTAGACAACGACAGATATTTCCCTATGACTTCCAGAATAGTATCTGAATCTAATTTGTCAACTTCAAAAAATTCTTCTTTAGCCAGAAATGATATATTGGTACTTACTACTCTTAGGAAGTCATCTACCTCTTCCAGGTATTTTTCATATAGTTTAGGGTTGCTGGATAGGCTTACTTTTTTCTTGGCATCTTTTGTGAAAAACAAATAACATTCGTGACTTAAAGTGGGTTTCTCATAAAAGAACTTATTATCGCTTCGGGATAGCATTTGTTTTCCTTTGGCAATTGCCTCTTTGATAGTATCAATAAAGAAATAGTCTTGCTTTTGAATTATGGTATTCTCCGGCATGGATCGTATGATCTTGTCAAAGAGTTGATTAATTCTATCTATGGCATTTCTATCCAGAGAATATACCTGTGGGAGTTTTAGCTTGTACCCAACAGTAATATCACCTTTTTTGGAAACAATCAAATCATTTTCTACCGCATACAACGGAAATACTTTATCTATGTTCTCACTCTTCATATTACTCTGATTTTATATTAAACCATAGATGGTATTTTCTAGGCATGAATACTCTTCTTTTTTCGAATACTTCATTACTTAACTCTCTCGCACCGGATAGTATAGCAACGTCCTTAGCCTCGTCAAGTTGAATGTCATTATTGCCACCAAAAGTAGCGGCTTGGGTTCCTCGTTGATACGCATAATCATATACGTCTTTTGCCACTTTTGAAGGAATCTTGGGCCAGGTACGGTTACCCAGATGTATTCCTTCTCTGCCATCAAAATCAAAAAGACTGAAGTCTAATACATATAGTTTATTGCCTTTTTTATAACTAGTAATATCAATCAATAATCGATTGGTAGAGATATTTACAGTTCCATACACAATAGATCCTTTGGGTATAAAAACTGAAGGTTCCTGAATTCTTACATCTTGTTTTGTACGTATGGCAATCGTACTTCCATTCACAATGACTCCCTGATCGACCGTTTCGGCAGGGATCAAATCTTTAGTGGTTTTATTAGATTTTGAAGAAACCGCTCCCTGGAAATAGTCTTTTTGTGGTAATTTGTTTTGTACCGCTCCAATAATTCCTTGGCTGGCTTGCTGCGCTACGTTAGAGATGCCTCCTGGAGCTGCTATGTTCTGCACAGAATCAATAGTACGGGGAAGTGATTGTTGGCCGTAATTTGCTATATATTGATCATACGTTTTCAGAATATCTTCTACATCATTATTCACCGATTGTTGAGGAGTTTGAGTATTTGTTTCTGATAACAATTTTTCTTGTAGTTCTAAGATTTGCTTTAGCTCATCGTTTGCACTTTGAGTTTGAATTGTAGCTTCTTCCTGAGGATTTAACCCACCTCCTGATATGGCTTCTTTAAGCTGATCTTGTATGGATAGCTCTTTCGTGTTTTGAGAGTTACGAGAGTCATTATTAAGAAGTTTTACGGCATCCGTAATATTAGGGTCTAAAGAATCTAACTCCTCCTGAGCATATTTCTGTAGCTTAGACTTTCTATCAATTTTGTTATCATCGACTTTAGGAGTAGATATTTTTAGTTTAAACTCATTGCTTTTCGGTTCTTTTGTAGGGAATACAACGAGTTTGACAAAACCTGCCAGTATCCCTGAGAAGAGAACACCTACAATCGCAACAATAATTTTTTTTCTTTTATCCATAATTATAATGTCAATTAATTCATAACCATTTTCTGACCTTTGGAATTCATCATTTTTTTCCAGAAAACCAGAGGGTTTATTTTTTTGTCCTGAATCCAAACCTCATAATGCAGGTGTGGTCCGGTAACTTTTCCTGTAGCTCCTACAAAACCGATACGTTGTCCTTGTGAAACTTTCTGCCCCGGTTTTACTATACTGCGCCATAAATGAGCGTATAATGTTTTGGCACCTCCTATATGATAGATTATGATGCGATTGCCATATCCTTTTTGGTAATCAGATTTTATGACAATACCATCTGCCGATGCAAACACCGCTTTTCCTTTTTTAGCCACCAGATCTATACCTAGATGTTTTTTTTGTTTATGATCAATGGGATGATATCTATATCCATAATGAGATGATATATTGATAAAATCATCTTTGTTTATCGGGAAAAACAGAGGTGTATACTTAAGATTATTTGAGTCTTCAGCGATGAGACCTTCAACTCGCTGTTCTTGAGCATTAACAACACTGATATTCGGATTAAGCATCATAACAAAAGTGATAATGATCAATAGACGTTGATTTCTATTAATTCTATTATTCTTGATTATGTAGGATACTATAGCTATCATTGTTTTGGATCTGTTATATTTCGGTAATAGGAGTGCTTATATTATTTTCAAAATCTCCATGATTGTTGGTCTCATACATTTCGTTTCCTTGTTCTAGTTTGATCAATTCATTATGGATGAGGATGTCTATTTCATCTACAATGCGATTAAAATTTCCATCAAGTAGCGCTTCCATATTTTCTTCTTCAATTACTTTTGGGATTTCAGATTTTATTTGATCATATCGATCTTCGATTTTGATTTTACCTCTGAAAATTTTCCTATTGATTTCTTCTCCAAAATTGTCGGCAACTACACCTACAAATTCTCCTTGTGATAGCTGGGAAATAGTAGCGACCGGAATAGCGTATTCTAAGTTTTCGTTAATGCTATAAGAGGTGGAGTCTGTATCTACAGAGATATTTTTTAATTTTTGCTTTTTCTTACCAAAAATTTCCTGAAGCTTTGATGCAGTGTCACTTCTTACAGAACCGCTAAAAATGTTCCCGACAATATTGAATATGGTTTCGGCAATTTTGTCTCCATAATCTCTTTTTAATTGTTCCAGATCCTGCATTCCTATAGTTGTTGAGATTTTGTTAGATCTGGCAGTAGCTATAAGATTATCTAATCCCATAAAATACATAGTAGGTAGCTCATCCAATATCACTGAACAAGGTTGTCTTTTCTGTTGATTGATCTCTTTTAATATTTGTGTTGATATTAATCCTAAAGCGGGTGAGTTAGTAGTTTGAGTAGCGGGAGAATTAGCCAGGATCATAATCGTTGGATTCTCAGGGTCATTTACACTAAGCGGTATGTTTAGTTCCGGATATACGTTGTTCCCCATCACCCAGAAAAGTTCTTTAGTGGCTAATTGTGATAATGGAATTCTTGCCGATGCCGTTTGTCCTGATAATTGCTCATAAGCTTCTTTTTCTAGGGCATCAGCAAAAGGAGTCATAAAGAATTTGAGTTCTTTGTATTGCGTAAAGATCTTAAACACTTTTTCATCAGGACAAGAGGCAAGGGCAATGGCATGGGGTAATGTGCAAAATTTTCCTTGTTCATATATTTTTAAGAAATAGATGCAAGATGCAAAGTAGGATATGGCAGATTGGGCAAAAAAGTCTTTTTTGGTAATCCATTCTTTATTAAGATTATACAATACTGTTTGAGCCGCTTCAATAGCATCTGCTGCCTTTCTAATCAGATCTGGACTGATAGGATTTACAAAATTTGATTTTTCAATATCATCAAGAGAAACTACACTAAACTTAGGCTCCTTTTTGTACTGATTTTTGTAATATTGAAAAAATGCATAGGTTTCTTTGGCTAATGATGGAAACTTAAAGTCGTAAACCATCATGGTAAACTGCTTTTGGATATGTTGTCTGATATATTCTTCTACTACAGAATATGATTTACCCGAGCCAGGTGTACCAAGTACCATGGTCGCTCTAAATGGATTGACTACATTAATGACCCCATTGTCTGTTTTGAAGTTGACTGAATACTCATTTACTTTTACGTCTTTTTCTTGTTTGAAGATTTGATTCTTTTCGTTGAATTCATCTTTTTGCCCATAGAAACTAAAGCTTCTTCGAAGGTTTACAAAGCTTCCTGCAAATACAAGAAATGAAGCAATGCTAACGATAAGATTTATAGTAATCGATGATCCTAATAGAGGTATTAGGATAAATGAAAGAATACTGATCACTAATGCGATTACATAGTATTTCAGTTCTATGTCGCTTTCTGGTTTCTTTTTTACTCTAAATCCAAAAGAGGCAAAAGCAAATAAGAAGATGCATATCAACCTGGTAAAAATAGAATATTCAAAAAGGGGTACCGCATCATAAAGTTTTATCAGAAATTTATTGATAAAATTCTGTGTCCAACCATTATCTTTAAAAACATCCAAATAGGTAACATACAAATCAGATAATAGTAATGCTACGCACATCAGAATGGCGAAAATGATCAGTATGTCTATGGATAATTTACCGTCTTTCATTGTTTTAAATTTTTAAACTTTTCGTATAGAAATAATTTGTTGTAGTAAACAAATCAGTTTTTATATTTCTTTTTTTCGAGGTCAGTTTTACAAAAGATAGACTTCTGATTTGGGGACTTTATCTTGCTATATTTTGTTATGGTAAAGATGGTTTATAAAAGGATGCGAATCAATTAGGGGTAACCCTACTATTTCAATTTGAAATTGATTGAAATGAGGGATTTTTTAGTTTTTGTTACCGGGAATATGGAGAACTTTGGATATCAAAATAGGTATAGCTAGATGAACAATGAAGAATATAAATCAGGTTAGTGATCGAAATTTATGTATCAATTAAAGTATATTCAAAAGAAGAAAAATTGTTGGGGAACTAAGCCTTATAAGTCATTAGTGATTAGGCGGTAAGAATTGAGATAAAAAATAAGGCTTTTTGAAGATTACTTCAAAAAGCCCATGGTTATGATCATAGAATAGGGTTGAGTAAAGATTTCAAAACTTTAAGTTGTTTTTAATTTAATATTTATAGACTTTTCTTTCGCTTCTTCTGGCTGTTGAGAGCGATTATGTAAGTTCGTAGCCAGGTTCTCAGGTAAATTTGCGATTACTTTGAGAACTTTGTCCGCAGTGGGATGAATTTTATAACCTGAAAACTCCTGTCTTGCATGATATACTTTACTAGGATCTAATTTTCTGGGAGATGCTGGTGCAACACGATCTAATATTCCATTTTCTTTGTCCACAGAAAGGTCCGTTAAATCCTCAGTTTTCTTGGGATTAAGAAGATCGCGACCTTGTTCGGCTGTTATTTCTGCTGACTTTTTGGTAGTATTATTATGTTTAACATCTCCAATTTCTATATCTATTTCTTTTGATTCTGTAGCTTTTGGACTTGCCGTTTTTAGATCAGGATTTTTTTGGCTCGTTCCTTTTATATCTATTGCTTTTTGATCTGTATTTTGTTCTAATACCGATTTATAATGGGTTAAGCTATCTTTAAGCCAATTCGCCCATAATCTTGCTCCGCTTATGGCATTTGCTGTAGGAACAACTCCTTGTGTAATGATCTTACCTGTTTTTTTGTAAGCATAATAGCTGGCCATGCCTGCAATTGGTGGCAGTAACATATTTTTTACAAAATTCCCCAGATCCTCTTGATTACTCTCTTCAGATAGGTAGGTGAGCACTCCTGCAACGACTCCGGAACCCAATTTGAGGTTTTCGTGTATCCAACTTTCGAACTCTTTTTGGTTTACTTTTGATAAGGTAAGATAATGAGTAGATAAGTTATTGATAATTTCCTGATCAGCCGGATTCAATTTGTATTTGCCGCTCTTTATATCATCATTAAGCAATATGGTCGCTATGGTAAGTTCTAAGAATTTTGCAGCTTCCATTTCATTTTCAGAGTTTGTAGTAGCATTAATGGTTTCGTGAAGCTTATCCAAGTCCTTTTGTATTTCTAATATTTGTAGGATATGATCAGCGTTAGAATATCCAAACTCTAGTAGTCCTTCTTTAAAATTACCTGTCCATTCTAATATGTTTCCAGCGGTTTTTGTAGCCGAGCAACAGGCATCACCTAACCACTTCATTCCGGATGTAAGACATTGTAAATACCATGTTTGTTCTGCTGATTGCTGGGATTGATCTTGTGGTGTTAAGTTTCTTTGAACAATCGTGCTAAGTTGTCGATTATTCGTAGGTCTTAGTAATCGGTAAAAACCTGGTTGCCGTTGTAACGTATGTCTATCTTTGGATTCTGATGTAGTGGTTTGTGAAACTGGAGAATTGACATGAGCTGGTCTTTGTCCCTGTTTTTGATCAGCAGATCGTCTAGGAGTTCCTTGTTCAAGATCTTGTGTGTCTTTATGATCCGGCATAACATATATATTTTAAAAATTAATAAATAATTGAATTTTTTAACTTGAATAAAGATGGGTTATAAATGTCTGTAAATCAATTAGTGTTAACCCTACTTTTTCAGTTTGGAGTGGATTGCGTTAAGCGGAATTATTAGTTTCTTCTAGAATGATGTCACTGAGAATGAATACTAGCACCTCACTTTTGTTTACTCGGCTACTTTAGCCCTAACATAAAAATCATGTTAGAAAAAGGCGATCAGTAACTAGATTTTATCTATGCTTTCAGATGTTGGGAGTTTATATAAAAAAGCTTTTTGAAGATTCCTTCAAAATGCTTGATGTTGATCATTAATAGAAAAGATATACTTAACTCCAAGTTTCTTTATTAAGCTTAGGATCAATTACTTTTAGAATTTATCTTCCTTTTCCAGTATCTTTACCTATACCTCTACCTCTCCGATCTTTTTTTTGATCCCTTGCTTTTTCGTCAGGTTTTGTAATGTTTTCATCACTATTAGTGACAGATTTCTTTGTAATAGTATCCTTACTCGAAGTTTCTTCATTCTTTGCGTCAAATGCTTTGTTAATTTTATTAACTTTAATAAAATCGGTTCCTTTTAATTGTTCAATGGTATTTTTTGAAGCCCCTGTTAGCTCAAAGTCAACAAGTCGATCTGCATTATTTAATATGTACTCTTCATCAATCTTTAACAGTCTTCCATCATTGCTTGGTGTTAAAAAACCAGCTAAAGATCCCTCTTTTAATACTTTTGACTTACTTTCGGTTTTGACAACTTGATTACTGGTTCTTTCCAGATTTTTACTATCTGAATTTACGCTTTCAGGTTGCGAGGTAATTATTGGTTTTGCTCTTTGTGCAATTTGTTTACTTAGAACATTTTTATTGGCTTCATGATATTTATAATCTTTATTAAGAATGCTTGCTCCAGTACTGAATGCTATGGCACCCCTTCTTGAACTAAGGAGAGCTTGTGCTGTTTTTTCTTTGGTAAGATTATGAGTGAAATAAGCAGTAGCTCCACCTAGTAAAGGAGGAAGTACGCTGGCTGCCAATCTAGCAGCAATGTTAGTAGTTACTGTTCCGGTGACTGAACCTAAACCAAAACAGGCACAAGCCATTATCGAAGATGGTATTTTTGAATTTTCTTTAAAAAAATTTTCCCATTGTTTTTCTCTTAAAGAAGCTTTTATTTTATAGTATGGCCCTAGCTGATTGACTAAATTATTTTCATCAGAACTTAGTTCTGGTTTCGCCACGTTTATGTCATCAGATGGATTGGTTAATTTGTATGCTAACAAAAACTCCAAATTTTTTTTTTTGCTTTTTCCAGTTTTGTGAATTTTTCTCCTTGTGTAAGCCCTTTTAATGTCTTTTTTACACGACTTAAATCATCCTGAATCTCACCAATTGTAGCTACATCTAGTTCCGGGTTTAAAGAATAATTTATCAAGCTACGTATTCCATGATAACCTTCATTCAGAGAATTTGTGCAACATAATAAAGCAGCACATTTACCGATACAGTCCCTTGCTTGTAACATTCTAATTTCATTATCTGATTTACCAGGATACTTGTTATACTGATTTTGAGGTATTTCTTGAGTAAATATTTTTTGTAGTTCTTCTGATAAACTATCTGCCGTATCTTTATAATGTTTCTCAATAGTATTGTTATTATCGATATTACATTTTGCGATTACTCCAGCTTGCTCTTTGAACTCTTTTGAATCAGGGTCAATCTGACTATTACTTTTAATACTCTCTAATGCGTTAGCCGCGGCAACTTTGTTTTTATTTAATTTTTCGAGAACCTCTTGTGAGGCACCTGCAAGTGTTGCACTTTCTACTCTTTCTTTAATAGCGGCATATAACTTTTCAGATTCGGCAATTTTTTCCTTTAAAGATTTTATTGCATTTTTATCGGGATCATGGTGTTTAGCATCCATAAGCTTAAATATTTTAGTTTGAATAATTATTTTTTAAATGAATTTATTGATTTATCGCAAGTCAATACTTATGACCATTACTGTATAATAGGAGATGTATGAACATAAAGGAAATCAGCGATATGTTTTAAAATTTATGGTTTTTATAAAAAAGAATTTTGATTCCATTAGTTATAAATATTATCTTTTAAATGTGATCGGTTTTTTTAGGTTGGATACGATTCTTTGTAATTTTTAATAATTTTCTAACGTATTCAATATTTTTGTTATTCTATTTTAACAGTTCTCTTTAGGGAATTATTTCTGAAATAAATATCTATTTTATTAGAGAGCCAGTCAATTAGGGATACCCCTACTTTTTGGTATTCTGTTTTACAGAGCAATTTTTTTTGGTAAAAAATAAATTGTTTTAGTCAATAAAGGTTTTGACTAAACCGTAAAGTTCTATGATACAGATGTATAGTGTTCATATCTTCTTTATACTAAACTGATGCGTTGAGTTGCTGCTGTAAGGTTATTGTATAGTGTTTTGGCAGGTTCAAAATCAGGTTTTTTATTTATGAGCGCATCAAGAATGGAAAGACACGTCTCATCCTCTTCCATTATATAATAACAAACCGCAACACAGTAGATTGTATTCTCATTAGTACCGTAAATGTCTTCAGAATGTTTGAAAAAATCGATGGCTTGCTCATAAAAACGTAATTCATAAAGTAGCTCCCCTAATTGATACGGGATATTTTGCTCTTCTTTCATTGGGTAATACCCTTGCCATACTTTATGCACCAGTTCCAGCGTGTAGTGTCGCTGTTCATCGGTAAAATCCTGACACAGCTCCTGAAATCGAAATAAGAATTGCTGAAAAAGCCTTGCATCATAGTTGCTCAATCTGATATAGGTAAATAATTCTTTGATGCCTAATTCGGGGATTTGTTTTTCGATATGTTTTTTTATACTGAAGAAATCATCTGGTCCAAAGTCGAATACTTTATTATGATATACTTGTTGAGATTCTTTGTATTGCTCTGGATTATTTACATAAAACAATAGTCCGACGGTAATATTAGACACAGGATGTTCGGGAAATAGTGTTTTCCCAGAGGATAAATGACAGTGTTCTTTAATAGCGTGATAATTTGCTGTGATCGAAAAACTACCGTGCTTGGCAATAAAAGGGGGTAATCGATATTGCCAATCATCCAGTTCATGAGCAGCTTTATCTGCAGTAATGAGTACCAGTCCTTGTTTTGATAGTTTTTTTAGTCGATCAATGCATCGAATCCCAATATGGGGGAATAACACATAACTGTCAGATAAGTTGTGTTGATAAAACTCTAAGAGTTGATTTTGACGATCATTGGCATACGGATTGGACGCTACAGGTTCCAGAATATACGTAGCTTCAAGATTTTCTATAATCTCTTTTGTGGACATGTCAATATTAAAATCGTGTCCTTCAAGTTTTACCAGTGCATTTGAGATGTTTCCTTCATTACAATAATACAGGTCTTGAGGTATAGAGTCAAAAAAATAATTAGCTATGGCGATTATAGGTTCTTCTACCTGATTTTGATCAACTATGATCTTGGATTTTGCCAAATGCAACATAGTATCTTTTTCGACATCGAATAGGGCATAGTCTAATATTCCTTGTTCAAAAAAAGATTGAAGTTTTGGATGTTGATCCCAAAATGCTAATGTTTCTTCTACAAAGTCGGTCATTACATATATGAAAGGCATCTTGTCGATTCCTAGTTGATGTAATTTAGTGCTTAGTGTTTGTAGCAAATGAAAAGAAAAACGTCCGGAGCCCGTTCCTAGCTCGACGATATAGATGGGTTGTTGGCATTCATTTAAAAGATTTCTATCTCTAAAAATACCGATAAGCAACTCTGCATAGGTATCTGCCATATATGGGTTACTAGTAGCATAATGAGGAACATCACCATCTTGCCAGGCATCTATATTAGTTTCTTGGAAATATTGCCTTTGGAGTTGCCATAAATCGGATTCTGAGAATTTTTGTGTTTCTGTATGTACCATTTTCTATAAAATAAAAAATGGAGAACCTCAGAAACATTATTATGGGGGTAAAGGGTAGTATGTTTGATTAGTTCTCCATTAACTAAACAAGTGTTGTAAAAACTATTGATACAAAGTTTATAGATAATACAGACAAAAACAATTAGTGTTAACCCTACGTTTTTACCTTATAAAAAAAGCTTGTAGTTTTCTTTTACCCAAATTAGAAGACTATGCGTTTTGGCTTCTAGTCCAAGTTTTACTCTAATATTGGCTCGATGTTTTTCAATAGTTTTAATGGTTACAAAAAGCATTGCTGCTATTTCTTTTGAGGTTTTGTTTTTGGCAATGAGATAAAGGACTTTTCGCTCTGTAGTGGTTAATTTTTTTAATATACCCGAAGAGCTATCTGCAGATACATTGAGAAGTTTTTGAATGTCTTTTCCTTGATAAGTTTCATTTTTACTTACTTTTTTTAGACAGTGTTCTATTTCTTCAAGTGCAAACTCTTTCAATAAATAACCATACACATTTAAATTTTTAGATTCGAAATAAAATTCTTCATTTTTATGCAGGGTAAGCAGAATAATTTTGGTATTGATTTTATTCTGAAGGCATTTTCGGGCAATCTCTATACCGGTCAATTTAGGCATCTGAATATCTAGCAATGCTATTTCTGGTTTTAGCCTAATGATATTATTATAAGCCGATAATCCGTCAGAAGAAGTGTCAACAACATCAAAGCCTTTGTCTGTTAAAAAGATGTGCATCCCTTTTAGCAATAAAGGATGATCATCTGCAATAAATATAGTGGATCTATTCATCTTATGCGGGTATTAAAAATTCAATCTGAGTTCCTTTGTTTTTTTGGGTATTGATACTCATAGAACCTTTTAAAAGGTTAATTCTTTCTTGCATGGTTTTTAACCCGATACTCTTTTGGCTTTTATATGCTTCAGAGACTTCATAGCCTTTACCATTATCTTTTATAATCAATTGTATATGTTTTTCGAACTTATTTATGTCTATTCTGGCTGCTGTAGCTTCTGAATGTTTTATGATATTATTTACAGATTCTTGTATGATTCTATAGATATTAATTTGTTGTTTGTCATTAAATAGTTTGTCTATATTTTCGATTTCGTATGAAACAAAAATTGAAGAATTTTTTTCAAACTTTTCCATAATATTGAATATTGCTGTAGTAAGACCAAATTCCTTCAATTCGTAAGGGTGCAAGTCGGACAAAATTGATTTTACTTCACTAATGGTTTGATTGGCAATATTTTTAATATCATCTAAGTCGTTAAGGATAGATTGGTTTTTAATAAGTAATAGCTGTTGTCCTACACCATCATGTAGTTCTGAAGCAATACGTTTACGTTCTTGTTCCTGGGTTAGGATTAGGTTTTGAGAATAATTCTGCTGCATTTTCTTTTTTCTATCAGCATATAACTTCGCAATTACAGAATAGAAAAATCCAAAAAGGAGTGTAAGCCCTATTCCCCCAAAAATCATCAGGTTGTTTTTAATGGTATTGTCTTTTTCTAATAACAGAATATTAGCTTCTTTTTTGGCAATTTTTCGATCTTTACGTTCGGATTCGTATCGATCCTGATAATATAGTAATGCTTTTTCTTTCTGGATACTATACATGGAATCTCTTAAATATCGATATTTTTCAAGATATTTTAGCGCTTTACTATTATTACCTTTTGCTTTATACAATTTGTAGTATAATTTCTTATGAAGAATGCCAATATGTGTAATTCTATTTCCTTTATATAGCGTATCTTGTTTTTTAAGAATTGATAATGCTACATCATAATTTTCCCTTAATTCTTCGATATAAATTTTGGCTAAATTATACTGTTCCTGAACAAATCTACTATTCCTAATTTTACTATTTAGGGTATCAAATTTTTGGATATATTGAACCGCCAATTCAAGATTTCCCTTTTTAGCGTATAGTTCTGAGGCTAACAAGGGTAATAACCCAGCGACATCATTTATTTTTCTTTCGGATAGTTTAATGTACTTTTCCGCTTTAAGAATATATTCTTCTTGTTTATCAATTTTTTTATCACTCCTTGCATTTAACGACATATTATAAGCAATTCTCGCGGCGTTATAATAGTTCTTCTTTTCAAGATAATATGCCAGGTTTTTCTGATTTACCTCTTCTGCTTCTTTAAAAAAACCATTTAAGGCAAAAAGAGCGGCTAAATTTTGATTGGTTCTGGCTATACCTTCGAGATCTTTATTTCTTTCATAAAAAGCTTTTCCCTTTTCATAATCGTGAATAGCTTTAATAGATTCTCCATCAAGATGATATGCTTGTCCTCTAAAAACGATTGCATCATTTATAAAAATGGAATCTTTGGGTTTATATTTAGCAATAGCCTGGTTAGAATACTCTATAGCCTTTTTAAAATCATGTTCCTTGTAATAGGAATGAGTTGCTAATCTGCGGTAAAGCCCAGCGATATCCTTGGATATGGTAAGCTGATCTTCGTAGTTAAGCATTTTATTAACTGCAAGTAAACCTTTGTCAAATTCTTTTTCTCTGTAATAGCTATCATATAGTTGTAATGTTCTAAAAGTTGCTTTATCAAACTCTTTTATATCGATAGCAAAATCTATAAATTGACTGGCATAGGTTATATGGGTTTTATTTTCTTTACGAAATGTGACATTGCAAATATGTTCATACGCTTCTATTTTTAATTTAGTAGAAGTATTCGTGTCATTAATTATATTAATATGTTCATCCAATGATTCTTGACCGTAAAAAAGACATGGAAAGAATAGTAAAAGAATGTGAAAACTTATGTGGAATCTTGTTTTATGTAAAAAGTTAAAAATCATCGGTTTTAAAATTATAATCACCTAGTATTAAATCAAATAAGCTATAATATGAAGGACTACTCTATTTATTAGCAATATTTTGTATTTTGTTCCTAAGTAGTCAAAGGTCTAATGAAATACTTACTTTTTTTACAATAATTTTTCAATAAAACAATAGATTCCATAAAAGAAATTGGGTTTTAGGTATGCATTTTTCAAATGTAACATTGAGCTAAAAATATAGGTATTATAAGCTCAATGATCTTAAATGATTTGGAATGACTTATATATTTGAAAAACTGTAGCTTTAATCTCTTTAAAAGTGAAATTTTTCTAACTATTTCCTGAAATTAAAGATGATTATTATCTTCATTTTTTGTTACGAGGAAGAAAATCATTGTTATAGTAGCTTGACAAAGTATAGTTATTTTAGTCTGTTAGTGTGGTAAGCGAATAAGTCATTATTCTAATTAATTAATATATGTAACCTAAAACTTCAAAATTTAATAGTTTACGATTACCAAGTTTTCTTGTATGTTTGATTTACTAAAAATAGGTATAGAAGTATTTAGTACCGCTATCTCTGGTTAAGAGGCTGGAAAGCTGAAATTGTTAAAACAGTAGACTATTCTAAAGTAAATACTCCTTAACGTACTCTTCAATATTCTTGAATACGGAAATCAAAAAGTTTGAATTCTGAGGGATCGGATCACGAATAAATCACAAAAATGTGAATTACAAGTGAGTTTCAGAAATGAAGTTCGCTTCTTTTTTGGAATAAAGTGAAGTGATTCTTTTTGTGAATCTTAAAGCGGAGTTTTGTCAAGAAAGATGAAATGAATCCTACCTATGTCACTCTATAATCAAATTATCACAATAAAATTAAAGTTTAACCCCTTTTGTTTGTGTAAAAATAGCTTATTGTCTAACACTATTAAGTATGTAGTACATCATTAAAAAACCACCCAATTTCTTGAGTGGTTTATAGTGTTGTAAATTAGGAATATCACAGCCCCTTATCTCCGTAATATATATCTACAACCTAACATTTTCAAGTATTTAAAGATTATATCTAATACTGCTCTCCTTTACCAAGATTAGGATTCATCATATTGTTGATATCAGTATTTTGAATTTGACCATTCATATCCATATCAGCGTTCTGATATCCTGAATTTCCCAGTAATTGTATTACTGCATTGATATCTGAGTTTTGTACCTGGCCGTTATTATCATGATCTCCCGAAATCATAGCATATTTACCATTAGCCAATAAAATTACTGCATTCGTTCCGCCCAAAACCACTGAATCTGCTGAACTTAAATCCACATCCGCAGGTGTAGAAGTTAATCCATAGGTAGTAGCAGATACAATTCCTAAATGATTACGGTGGGTTACTGCCACAAAATAATTGCCATAAGGAACATTAAAACTTATGGGGTCGGTTCCATTACTGTCTACAATGGTTCCGTTACGCTGTAATAATCCACTTTTACCATCCACTACCAAGGTAGCATCACTTGCTTGTCGCAGCTCTACCCAAACCCAGTCTACAACGGCATTGGTTCCCGTAGTATTAAAAACAGTTGCACTCGTTGTTGCAGCATCTGTATAGGGTGATGTAATAGGTATCGTTGAAGCTACTCTAAGGTCATCTCGCATTAAACTTTCTTCTCCTACATTAGGATTGGTAGCTGCTCCTTGCAAAAAAACGATCGGATTGATCTTACTACTGGTTTGAATACCTTCCATGACCAAATCATCAATCACTAGACCTTCTTGATTTATTACTGCATCAGAATGCAATCCTATTCTGAACAAAATATTGTCTGCTGTGGTGAGATCTGTTTCTCCCAGCAATGCATTTGCAGCAAAATCATATCCGTATTCGGTCATTGTTGCATTGGTTCCTGTCCATTGTGCTCCAGGACAGCCAAAACAATCTGAACCTTCTGTACGGCTGCTGTTATACCAATTGGGTTGACTATTGACAGATCCCAATGTTTCCCAGGACTGTCCTCCGTTTAGAGAATATTCTACATTGGCCCAGTCCCAGTTTCGTTCAAGGTCATAAGCCATTTGAAATTTTAATACCGGATTCTGAATCGTTGTAAAATCAAAACACGGAGTCACCAGAAAAGCATTGGAATTCTCCGGATAATTACCTCCCAGATTTGTCCCATACGCTTGTGTATCACTCGAAACGGTATTCAAAGTACCTCCATTTGGAATCCCTCTTTCCCAAACATTATTTTCTACAACTAATTCATCAGATTGATTTTCGAAGGTATTTATAGTATTGACTTCTCCCGGAGCGTTCATTGTAAATGAAGTAGCACTTTGATTATTCTGTGCATTTTCATCATTAGGTATGTTTACTGTAATGGTAATCGTATGCGCGCCTCCTGAAGGAGTAATTTCAGGTAAATCAATCGCTATTTCCTGATTAGAAAGTAAGGAACCATTCCACGTATAATTATTTGCTGTTCCACTGTCGATGGTATACGTAATATCGATCGTTGTGATTTCATTTTCGCCATTACTTCGTACTCTAATTTGAGGTACAACACTTCCACATCCTCTTGACGAATTATTAGGACTCGTGATCGCAGTAATAGCTACATCATCATTTAATAATTGAACTGGGATGGATGTTCGCCAGATTCCTCTACCATATGTGCCTGCAGTTAGCGTATTGTTGGTTAAGTTAATTTCGAGATCTTCAATTTTTGTATTCGGAAGCCCCGTCATAAAAGGCTCCCAATCCGGGCTACTATCATCCAAACGGTATACTCCTAAATCTGTTGAAACATAGATTGGATTCAATGGATGATTACCCTGATGTACAATCTCTGCAGGGTATTCTGTAGCCACAGGAAAGTTACCTGTAATATTGGTCCAGTTATATCCTCCATCTGTTGTTTTAAAGATTCCTTTATTGGCATAATCCCCATCAGTTGTAATCCACATAATATCAGCATTATCCTGATGGATCTCGATACTTGTTATAGAATTACCTACTACATTGGTATTAAAGTCCAGTGTTTGTCCTCCATCACTACTAACTCGAAGGTTCTGGTGGCTTGAAGACACAATTCTGTTAGGATCTGAAGGTGCAATTTCTAAAACATTCGTATAGCCATTCCACGCTCCGACTTGCTCCCAGCTTTCGTTTGTTCTGTTCAGTTTAAAAAGGTTATCCCAGGCAGCATAGACCTCGCCATTACTATCGGCAGAAAGCGGTGTTACCCAAACCCCATTACCTGCTCCCCCAGGTTTTGAAATCCAGGTATCAAATCCATCTGCACGATTAGAAATGTATAAGCGTCCACCGTTTTGAATAAATCCATAGTAGGTATTATCATCGGCAGGAGTAATTAAGCTGTTTACACCGTCTCCAGGGTGATATGCTCTGTATTCTCCATTAACTCCTACTCCAAAACCTCCATTGTCTTGTAATCCTCCGGCAATATTATCCGGGTTACCTTTGGCTACAGCTACATTAAAAAATTCTCCAATCTGTAAATCCTGGTAGTGTGGGGTAAAATTGACTCCGTTATCTTCACTTGAGTATATCCCTCCATCTGAGGCGACAAATACTTTTCCGTTTGCGACACGAATACTATGAATATCAGCATGCGTATAGGCTTCAGTTAAACGATCCCAGCGGTTTAATTTGGTCCAACTTTGCCCACCGTTTGTTGATTTCCAAACGTCCATGACTCCCACATAAATTTCATCTGCATTGGTATCAGAAACTCCCATCGCCATATTATACCAAACCTGGCCATTTCCGATCAAGGTATAACTATCTACTTCTCTGGTAGTAAAGCTTTGTCCGCTATCGGTAGATCTATATATTCCGTGTTGACGATTATCTGCCCCATCAGAGCTAAAAATGTATACATAGTTAGGATTTGCGGGCGTTACGTCGATAACCATCCTGAATGTATTGGTTGGTACCCCATTAGTTACCTGTGTAAAGCTACCACCACCATCTGCAGAACGGAAGAATGCTGTAAGACTCACTGCATATACTACGCTGGCATCTCCAGGTTTTAATCGTAAATCTTTAATATTATTTCCATTCAATGTTTGCGACCAGGTGGCTCCGGCATCTGAAGAAGTGAAAACACCATCGCTTGTAGCACACACCAATTTATTAGAATTATTAGGGTCTATAAATAGTTCGTGCAGTTGGGTTATGTTTCCGAGGGTATTCACATTTAACCCTGTTTGATTCCAGGTGACTCCGCCATCCAAAGATTTCATTACTCCGATCGTGGGAGTTTGATCTGCATCATCATCGCCTGTAGCAATATAAACGATATTTGAATTGTTATGATCTACTGCAATAGCTGAGACTCCTAATCTGGGCAAATTATCTGTCATAGGTGTCCAATTAGATCCTGCATTTATGGTTTTCCAGAGTCCTCCGTTTGGAGATCCTACGTACCAAATACTACTATTATTTGGATCAACAGTTATAGCGTTTAATCGTCCTTGTCCTGAGGGTTGTGCATTGGCCTGCACGTGATTATATGGACCCATAGGTTGCCAATTACTAAGGTCTGCCATCTTTGCACTTTTAGCACTGGCGCCAAAACGTTGATGTGCCTCCCAGGCTTCCCACATATCTTTTCCTGTTGGAAGACTGCCGTCAGCTTTTACCTGTCTCCCCCATAATTGCTCCCATCGTTTAAATGGTTTGTATCCACTACCTTTAGCATCCTTATCATGTGTTTTCCAATACGTATCAAACGCTTGTTGGATTTCAGAAAAAGTGGTTTTCCCAGCACTCTTTTTCTGTTGGATTCCCTGCATCCAGGGAGCATTAGGATTGAACTGTGCTATAGTCATAGCACTGTAGAATAACACTATAGATAAAGTAATTTTTTTCATAATGTCAGATTTGGGGTTAGCAAACAATTTGAATGAAATGTGGTTACACAATGCTCTAAAGGTCAGTTTGAGATGTCCTACGAGATTTTAGATCCTAATTATATGAGGGTTTCAAGCTATCATATTGAACTTCTCGAAGCGAATTATAGTTTCCAGCCACTTCGAAAAGCTCCATATGATTATCCAAACTTCATTTTTTAGAAGTCTTTTTTACATAAAGTTGAAAATGTATAGATATCAATCAAGATACTGCTTTACATTTTATAGTATTAAAACTGCTCTCCTTTACCAAGGTTTGTGTTCATCACATTATTGATGTCTGTATTCTGAATCTGTCCATTCATATCCATATCAGCTAATGAGTACCCTGATCCTCCTAATAATAATATCACCGAATTAATATCAGAGTTCTGTACCTGTCCATTTTCGTCAAAATCACCACCCAACATAGCAAATACACCAGTTCCTAAATCTATAACTGCATTGGCGCCACCTTGTGCAACAGTATTAGAACTACTGAAATCTAAGGTTGCCGCAGTAGAGGATAATGTCACTGTATTAGCTGAAAGGATTGCCAAGTGATTACGGTGAGATACCATTACATAATAATTATCTGCGGCCAGATCAAATTCGAGGTTAGAAACCCCATCCGTGCCAACAATATTTCCATCACGTTGGAGTAATGCAGATTGTGAAGCCAATACCTGGTTCGCATCATTTTTATCACGTAACTCTACCCAAACCCAGTCTACAATCGCGTCTGTTCCTGTTACATCAAAAACAGTTGCATTAGCTGTTCCCGCATCTGTATAAGGTGAAGTTGTAGGAATTGCCGTTGCCACGCGTAAGTCATCACGCATCAAACTTTCTTCTCCTGTATTTGGATTAATAGCTGCTCCCTGTAAAAACACAATAGGGTTGATCTTGATCGCTAACTGAATGTTTCCTTGTTGGAATCCCTGGTTGAGTGTAGTAGTTCCATCGGTAATGGTGGTAACTGCCAATTCTCCAATAGTAAAATCAAGGGTAACACCACCGTTAGTGATGGTGTTCCCTCCTGAACTGATTACTTGTCTTTCTATGCTTTGTGCCTGGGTACTGATCAAAGTACCTATGGCTATGATAGTTAGAAATATCTTCTTCATACCTAGTTCTTATTATAAGTTACCTGACTTTTCATCACAGCTTCTAAGGCTTGCAAACGCTTTTCTAATGAAGACATCCCAGAAGTTTCTGCTTTTAATTCTGAGATTTCTGTTTCTTGCTTTTCAATTAGTTTTTGCTGTTCCTTGATAGCTTCAACCAACACAGGTATTAATCCAGTATAGTTTACACTTTTAAAACCTTCTTTGTTTGTGGTTACAAGATTTGGAAAAATCTTTTCGATTTCCTGAGCAATCACACCATATTGAGTTCCGTCCGCAAAATTTATCTCCGCAAACTCATCTTTACGCATCTCGTATTGAACACCTTCGGTTTGTACGATTTTTTCTAAACTATTGTTTAGTGGTTGAATATTCTTTTTGTAACGACGATCTGAGATATTCGTCAGGTTTCCGGTATAATTTAGATCTCCGTTTACATTTAATGCATAGGTAGTTTCTGGTGTTGTGGTTCCTATTCCGACATTTCCTGAAAAAGCCGTGTTTCCATTCTTTAACATTACTAGCGCATCAGAATTAACAGGTCCATTCATATCAAATTCTCCATTACCGATCACAAATAAACGATCTGTATCTATGATAACATTTGGATCTCCTGCTGCAGCCGTATTTAAATATCCCAAACTAATCTGTCCGGCACTCTCTGCAGTAAGATTACCACCCAAAGTTACCGATCCTGATCCCGAGGCGGTATTTCCAATTCCTAAAGCGATCGAGTTATTTCCAGAGGCTGTATTTCGACTACCGAGTGCTACTGATTGACTTCCTGAAGCAACGTTCGTATCTCCAGCAGTTAAACTACCCAATCCAGATGAAGTATTATTTAGACCCATTGTTGCAGAATACCATCCGGTTGCTCTATTTACTTGTCCAAAACCAACTGAGAATAGCCCTAAATTAGCTTCGTCAAAACCACCGATACCATCTACCATATTTCCTGCTCTGAATGCTCCTCTACTTTTATCATAAAACATTCTGGAATTGTCATCAGCTCCAGCAATATTATCCAATTGTGTACTTCCAAATACAAAATCATCTGTAGCGATATCTCCAGGCGCATTGCTGGTTACATTACTTACCGTAGAAAACACAGTTACTGGTAATGCAGGTTGATCTATCCAACTATATACACCACTACCATCTGTTGCCAGTACTTGACCATTGTTACCTCCAACAGGTAATTCTATTTCATTGGTAGCACTTGCATCGGCATCATCGGTAGTTACCCAAGAATAGTTTCCCGAACCATCTGTACTCAATACAAATCCATTGGTTCCTCCTGCGGGTAATATATCATTGCTTATCCAGGATAATACTCCTGAACCATCGGTAGAAAGGACTTCTCCATTGTTTCCTCCGTTAGGAATGGCATCTGCCGCTGGAGTTACCCAAGTTACATTTCCAGAACCATCCGTTTGCATAATTTGATTGACAGTACCGTCTTGTGCTGGTAAAGTAAAAGCTGTTCCCGCTCCCTGATTATCTCCATCAATGGTTAAAGTACCATTTAACGTAGTATTACCGTTCTTCAGCATCACCAAAGCATCACTATTTAAGGCAAGGTTGATATCTTCCTGACCATTACCAATTACAAATAAACGATCTGTTGGCACCCAAGTATCTAAAGAACCAGAAACAAAATTACTGTATTGACCTAATTGAATTTCGGCCATGGAATTTGCATTCAATTGTCTTCCTATTGCAGTAGAATTTACCCCATTAGCTCTGGCATTTATACCAAAACCTCTTGAGAAATCTCCAAAACCACCTGCGTTGGTTCCGAAAGCAAATGATTCATTTCCAGTAGCGTTGGCATTACGACCTACTGCAAAAGAATTGGTTCCACTGGCTCTACCACCTTCTCCAAAGGCTGTAGAATAGGTTCCTACATTAGCTTCATCCCATTGAGTTTGTGATGTATATCCTGCTCTAAATGCTGCTTTACTTTTATCAAAGAACATTCTATTTCCAAAGGCTGCATTAAAGGAACCATTGTTATCTAATTGTGATGATCCGAAAACAAAATCGTCCGTGGTTATGTCTCCGTTGCTGTTACTGATGACGTTATTGGTATAATCAAAAGGACCGGCGTTAGTTGCGTTGTTACTATTCAATGCATACATAGCATACGGAACGAATTGTAATTTTGAAGTTCCAATTTGGGTATAGGTTGTTCCTCCTGTGATGTCTACCTGAACATCAATCCACTGGTTTTGTGTACTCCAATTGATTGCCTGAAAATTGGCTCCGGATGTTCCTCCTCCTACTAAGAATGTAATCACACCTTGGTCATTGGATGTTACAGTATGTACTTCGTTATAAACTACACTACCGGATGGACTTCCTTCTATAATTCGTACTAAGACGCCTACTGATTGGTTTACTACCGGATCACCGGCAGCGTCTCTTACTACTGCTTGATAATTAAAGTTTTGAGAAAACCCAATACCATAACATACCACAGCTATTAAAAAGCATATAATTTTTTTCATGTTGTATATGTTTATAATGTTTCTTTTAGTTTTAGATATATGGGGTTGCTATGATACAACCCCTATATCCCGCATTGTTATTGCGTATCACGGCCCCTTATTTCCGTGATATGTTGTTATTTATCCTTTTAGTATTTCAAGTATTCCAAGAAATAGTGAGGTATATAAAGCGACCAGGGTAAGACTCAACCTATATTTCGCTATCATCTTTTTCATTTATTATGGGGATTTAAGGCTTTTAGAAATGTCCCAACCTGCTAGTAACAGGTTGGTGACTTCTCTAAACATTTTAGTATTTGCGCATTTAAAAAAGTGATTACTTTTTCTTTAAGAATTGTATCGTTTTTATGGCAGAGCCTAATGTAACTCTTACTATATATACACCATCTTGAAACTCTGAGGCGTCAATGGTTTCTGAGTTATATTCACTAATGCTCTTAATCAACTTTCCTTCTATGCTATAGACTTCAACAAGATCTACTGGCTCAGAGATTCCTGATATTGCAAATCTGTCCGATACCGGGTTTGGATATAGCTTCACCAATTCTAACTTGTTATCATCTATTCCTAATGGTGGTACCACATTTACGGTTCTTGTTACTTGTACTGCAGCATTACTAGCAGCATCAGTAACATTATACGTTACAGTATAAGAACCAACGATAGAAGTATCTACAGGATTCACCACCACAATACTAGCAGTAAGGTCTCCATCAAATGAATCAGTAGCGGTAGCACCGGCGTCGGTATATGGCTCTCCTAAAACTACTTCTACAGGATTAGCGCCTAACAACGTAATCATCGGAGCTGTGGTATCTGCAACGGTTACTTCTCTGGTTACCTCAACAGCATCATTACCTTCGTTATCACTTACATTATACGTTACTGTGTATACTCCTGGCACCGAAGTGTTAACAGGATTTACTACTACAATATCTGCTGAAATATCTCCTTCAAATGAATCATTAGCTGTCGCTCCTGCATCTGTATAGGTGCTTCCTGCTTCTACGGTGATAGCAGCTGCACCATTTAAAGTAATCACTGGTATTGTTGTATCAGCTACAGTTACTTCTCTGGTAACTTGTGCTGCATTATTTCCTGCCGCGTCGCTTACATTATAGGTTACTGTATATATTCCTGGTACTGCAGTATTCACTGGATTTACTGTTACGATATCTGCAGTGATATCTCCATCAAAAGAATCGCTAGCTGTTGCACCGGCATCGCTATAGGTTCCTCCTGCCTCTACTGTTATAGTCGCTGAACCAGTTAAAGCAATCACAGGGATTGTTGTATCTGATACAGTTACCTCTCTAGTAACCTCAACAGCGTCGTTTCCTGCTGCATCACTAACGTTATAGGTTATTGTATATACTCCCGGTACAGCTGTATTCACTGGGTTAACTGTTACGATATCTGCTGTGATATCTCCATCAAATGAATCACTAGCGGTAGCACCAGCATCGGTATAAGTACCTCCTGCTTCAACAGTTACCGTAGCTGAACCAGTTAAAACAATCACCGGAATCGTGGTATCTGATACGGTTACTTCTCTGGTTACCTCTATCGCATCATTACTATTGGCATCACTTACATTATAGGTTACCGTATATACTCCTGGTATTGCAGTATTAACCGGGTTAATGACTACAATATCTGCTGTAACATCTCCATCAAATGAATCGCTTGCTGTAGCACCTGCATCAGTATATGTACTTCCGGCTTCTACAGTGATTGCTGCGGCACCATTTAAAGTAATTACAGGTGCAGTATTATCTTGTACTATTACCGTACGGGTTCTTTGTACAGCTGGATTTCCTGCTGCATCACTTACATTATAGGTAACAGTGTAGCTCGTTAACACAGAAGTATCAACTGGATTTACTGTTACGATGCTTGCTGTAATATCGCCATCAAAAGAATCACTAGCAGTTGCTCCTGCATCGTTATAAATACTTCCCCCTTCAATAACCTCTGTCGGACTACCTAGTACCGTAATCACAGGAACTGTTGTATCAGCTACCGTTACTTCTCTGGTTACCTCTACAGCATCATTTCCTGCTGCATCGCTCACATTATAGGTTACTGTATATACTCCTGGTACTCCAGTATTTACTGGATTCACAGTTACAATATCTGCTGTGATATCTCCATCAAAAGAATCGCTAGCTGTTGCACCCGCATCGTTATATGTACTTCCTGCCTCTACCGTTACAGTCGCTGAACCAGTTAAAGCAATCACAGGAACTGTGGTATCTGATACAGTTACTTCTCTTGTCACTTCAACAGCATCATTTCCTGCTGCATCACTTACATTATAGGTTACTGTATAGACTCCAGGTACCGCAGTGTTTACTAGATTTACAACTACAATACTCGCAGTAATATCTCCATCAAAAAAATCACTGGCAGTAGCTCCAGCATCAGTATAAGTACTTCCTGCTTCTACTGCCACAGTAGCTGAACCATTTAAAGCTATTACAGGAATTTGAGTGTCTGCTACCGTTACTTCTCTGGTCACTTCTACTGCGGCATTCATTGCTGCATCACTTACATTGTAGGTTACTGTATATACTCCCGGTATTGCTGTATTCACTGGATTTACGGTTACGATATCTACTGTGATATCACCATCAAACGAATCATTAGCTGTTGCACCAGCGTCCATATAAATGCTTCCGGCTTCAACGGTAATCGTAGCTGCACCATTTAAAGTAATCACAGGAATTGTTGTATCTGCTACGGTTACTTCCCTGGTCACTTCTACTGCAGCATTCATTGCTGCATCGCTTACATTATAAGTTACGGTATACACTCCAGGCACCGATGTATTTACAGGATTTACTACCGCAATACTTGCGGTAAGGTCTCCGTCTACGATATCGCTAGCTGTTGCTCCGGCATCAGTATATGTGCTTCCTGCCTCTACAGTTACGGTAGCAGCACCGTTTAACACAATTGTAGGCCCTGTAGTATCTACTACGGTTACCTCTCTGGTTACTTCTGTTGCTGCATTTCCGACAGCATCACTTACATTATATGTTACTGTATATACTCCAGGTATTGAAGTGTTTACCGGGTTTACTGTTACTATATTAGCGGTAATATCTCCATCTACATTATCACTGGCAGTTGCTCCTGCATCTGTATAGGTACTACCAGCCTCAACAGTCTCAGTAGCATTACCCAAAAGAGTAATTACAGGTGGAGTCGTATCAATTTCTGCTCCGGAAGAATCAAAAGTGTCATTAAACAATTGAGTTCCCGGATTATTAGTACAATCAGGGAATCCTCCAGAACTAGGACCACAAGCTGTAAAGAATTGGTCTAAGAATACAGCACCCGTTTCAAAAGTAATCATAGGATCCTGACTAATATCAGCATATTTAATTTTTAAATGAAATAACTGAGTAGGTGTAGCAGTTACATTGTTTGCAACTATAGATCCTGCACTTACTCCTTGCTGAAAGGATAAAGAAACTCTGGAATCCACATTATCATTTTGTATAAAATCTTTATATACAGTTACCTGAAAAGGAGGGTTACCTACTACTGCTCCCAAAATAGAGCCATTAGGCTGTGTATATTCAAGATTTCCTCCAGCAGAAACATTGGTTCCAAAGGCAGCTGTATTATAATTGATATACAACTGTCCTGATCCTAGTTTAAAATCTACGGTACTAGAAATCAACACATCTACTTCATAGAAGTCATCTACACCATCATTGGTGTTTTGAGCGTTGGCAAAGGTAAAATTGATGTCCTGTGCCTGAACACTTATCAATCCTGACACAAGGGCTAGTGCCAAGGTTAAGTTCTTAATAAATCTGTAATAATTTTGTTTCATTGTATATACATTTAAGGGGTTATAGGTTTTATGGTTTATTTATATTTAAGCGGTTTTACTACCTTCTTCATTGGTTAGTACAGCTAAGTTTTAGGATACCCTATTTTTATTTTCATTTTTTCGATTAAAGACCTAAACTGTATCGTCTCATAGGAAAAAAGCAATAAAAAAGGATGAGGTTACTGGCGTATTAGTTTGTAATTTTTCTGTATTCCTTTTGCATGTATCTGCACGAAATAAACACCGGCCTGTAATTCGGATACTGTAATAGTATCCTCAAGGTTATAATTCGGGATGTGTTTAATTAGTTTACCGTTAATGTCCAGGATATTTATATCCATGGTGGTAGCATCTAGTCCTCTTACTATAAAATATTCTTGGGCAGGATTTGGGTATAGATTTAATGTATTTAGCTCTTCTTCAATAGGTGCAGGTTTTAATGATGCTCCAGAAGAATCGTATGTATCTAGGTGTAATTGTTCTCCCGGTAGATTTGCACAATCCGGGAAACCAGCTTTTACTCCACTCTTAAGCATACTGCCACAGGCTGTGAAAAATTGATTTTGATATACGTCACCTTCTGCAAAAGCCACCATAGGATCTTTAGTAAGATCAACATATTTCATTTTTACATGAAAAAGAGGTTGTGGAGTTGGGGTTACGTTTTCTCTGGTCATTGATTCGGCACTGACTCCTTGTTGGAAAGCAAAAGAAACTCTTGCCTTTGTATTATCGTTTTGTACAAAACTTTTGTATGCAGGAAAAGTATATTTTTCTCCAACAATGTATCCAGCTTCATGATTGTATTCAATGCCTCTTGCTTTGGAAATGTTTTCTCCAAAAGCTTCTGGGTTATACGTAAGGTATAGTTGTCCCGAACCTAATTTAAAAGCTTCTGAACTTTGGATCATAACATCTACTTCATAGTAGTACTCTCCATTTTCAATGGTTTTTTGCGCATTAGCAAACGTAAAGTGGATATCCTGAGCCTTCACATTCATTGAAGTAACTAGTAATGTTACTATGAATAGACATGTCGATTTTATTGAATTAATATGTTTCATATTTCTGGATTTTTAAAAGAGGTGTTTTTCATTTCCGGTTTTAGCAGGTGTTATATTTATGTAGTATACAACCCGCTATCCATGGTGTTTTTAATTAGTTTAGAACTGTTCTCCTTTTCCAAGATTAGGATTCATAAGCGTATTGACATCCGAATTTTGGATCTGCCCATTCATATCCATATCTGCTTTATTGTATCCTGATCCACCCAATAACTGTATTACGGCATTGATATCTGCGTTTTGTACTTGCCCATTCTCATCTTGGTCTCCTACTGGAATCGAAAAGATCCCACTACCCATATCAATCACTGCATTCGATCCGCCCTGTAAAGAAGTAACAGAAGCAGAAAGATCTACAACCGTATTCATCGATGATAAGCTATAGGTATTAGCAGAAAGTACACTTAAGTGATTACGATGTTTGAACGCTATATAGTAATCATCAGCTTGTTGAACGAAAGAAAATGGTGATACTGCATCAGTATCTACAATATCCCCATCGCGTTGTAGCAAGGCGGATTTGCCTTCGATGATTACTGAAGCATCACCAGCATCTCTTAGTTCTACCCAAATCCAATCTACGATTGCATTAGTTCCTGTAGTATTCAATACAGCTGCATCTATTGTAAGTCCATCAGCATAAGGACTAGTAGTAGGGATCATTCCGGCTATACGCAAATCATCACGCATCAATGTTTCTTCACCAGTATTTGGATTGGTAAACGTTCCTTGTAAGTATATTTTTGGAGTCATTACTATCATACCTGCATTTATAGTAAGAGATTGTACCACATCTGCGGCAGCATCGTAATTAGCATTTCCGATCTGGGAAGCGGTGATACTTACCGTTCCGGTGCCAACTATCGTTACTGTATTTCCGGAGATTGTTACCACATTGGTATCAGAGCTCACAAATGTAACTGTATTGCCTGAAGCTCCTCCGGTTGCCGCAAGGTCAAAATCTGCATCACCAAAAGCTACATCTGCCAACGCATCAAAAGTGATAACTTGAGAAGCTTTATTTACTGTCAAACTCTGCACTGCATTCGGTGCAGGCAAATAACTAGGATCTCCAGTTTGTATAGCTGTAATAGTAATACTTCCTGCGCCTACAATCGTTACTGTATTTCCAGAAATAGTAGCTATCGAAGTATCTGAACTCTCATAGCGTATAGGCAAACCAGAACTTGAAGTCGCCGTCAAATCAAATGTTGTATCTCCAAAGGTTTTATCAGTTAATGCATTGAAAGTAATGGTTTGTGGTACACGAGTAACAAATCCAATTTCAGAACCATCTACATAGTTACTTGTTGTTCCGGTTAATGCAAACCTATTGAAAGTCGCATGATTCCCAGCAATACTTTGGTCGGGTACCTGTGTTATTCCTGTATTATCGCTGTTAATGGTTCCTTCATTGAAGTTATAATACAAAACAAGTCCCTCTTCAGAGCCTTGAAGCTCTACATTTTTATAGTCATTAATTTCTGCATCTGTTCTGGCTACATTCCAAAATCTAACGTCATCCATTGCTCCGTCAAACGGATAAGGGTCACTATTTGCATTTCTACTTGCTCCTATTAACAATGGTTCTGTGTTAGCAGATAATGCACCTACACCTGTACTAAAGGCTACTTCTACACCATCAATTAAAATAGATGCTTTATCATTGGTACCATCTAACTTTACAGCAACATGATGCCAGTTCCCAGAAGTTAAAGACGACCAAATATAATCTGTAAATCCTGCACCAAAACCAGGATGATAAAAACGCATTGTTTTATTACCTGCATATACCATTAGACCATAGCTATCTGTGTATCTTGATTTTGCAAATAGCGCTCTCCAGCCAAACCCAGCATTTAGCACATTCAATTGATCAAAATTAACCCATGCCTCATAGGTAAAGTGATTTGTAAAATCTAATGAATTATCATCAGGTACAGATAAATAATCATATTCTGTAAAATTTATTGCTTGTTCAAAGTGCAATGCAGGTGCAGGTGCAATTACAGTAAATAATGCATCCTTGGTATTCATAGTATAGTTAGCATCTTCGGTAATGGAAGCTCTAATAGTGAAAGTACCTCCATCACCTACTGTCCATATTGAATTATTTGCCCCAGATAACGTATTACCATTTGGTGCACTTCCTTGTATCGTATAACTAATGGTACCTGTAGAAGCACTTGCTCCTGACCCCACAATTTGAGCTGTAGCTGAAAGTATCTGATCTGGAGCACCTAAAGAAACAGAAACAGGATCAAACTGGATAATTGGGTCCGCTTTATTAATGGTCATGGTAGCTTGCGCCGTGCCAGGATTGTAATTAGCATTTGCAGCTTGATCTACCTGAATAGTTACAGTCCCTGAATTACCTACAGTAACTGTACCGTTAGTAGATACAGCACTTCCTCCGTTGGTTTGACTTACTAAAGAATATGTAAGATCTCCTGCTGAATTTGTAGAAGCATTTGCATTAAAAGCTGCATCTCCGTATGTTTTTATGATGTCATCAAAAGTTAGTGTCGGGCTAGGCTTTATATTTTGTTGTGAAAATGCATAAGCTGCAGTATTATAAAATATTGCACCATCTATTGTTGAATACGTGTAAATCGTGAAGTAGTACGTAGTGGATGCCGATAATCCAGAAATTCGAATATTTGGTAGTACCGATGTTCCGGCATAAATAACTTGTTCACCTCCACCATAAGTTGTACTAGTGCCAGGTAGAGATCCGCTTCCATCTACTGGAGTAGTGAAAGAATTAGTTGTATTCATTTTGATTATATGTCCCGTTGCTCCAGCTGCACTTGTAAAAGACTTGAAGTCCATAAATGTATCTCCAACTTCAAAGAAGATAGCGTCGCTTGCTATGGTCTGTACCGCGCCCAGTGTTGTTGCATTGGCTTCTACACCCGTTGACTCAAAATTACCGCTTCCTGCACAATTCCTGTATGCAAATGCTTTGAAGTAATAGGTTACTCCTCCATTACTATTATCAAGGTTGGTGATTAAAGTATTAATAGTTGAAGAAGTTCCCACATAGACTACCTGTTCACCACTTCCTGCATACACTGTATTTGCACTTGGCAATACTCCATCAGCAGGATTTGTAAAACTATTAGTTGTATTCATTAGTACAATATATCCATCAGCATCGACTACATTAGAAACTGAAGATAGGTTTATAGAACTATGACTTGCATTTGTTAGCGAAAGTGCTGTGGGAGAAGTTGGAGCACCTGCACAGATAGTTAGTGAAGTGCTTACTCCTGTTGTTTCTATATAGTTAATACCACCGCACGTTTCATATGAATAACTTTTGATATAATACGTGTTTCCTGATATAATCCCTGTTCCGCTAATCGTTGTATTAGGAGCAGTAGTGTTTCCTGCATAAATGGCTTGCTGCCCAGTTCCATTATAAGTAGTGCTAGTAGTAGGTATAGCAGTTGGTGCTATAAATGTATTGGTATCATTAAGGTAGGTTATATAACCTGTTGCTCCACTAGAAGCTGCTCCAATCGATTGTAAGGTAATTGAGGTTGATGATGGTGAAATAGCTGTAACGCTTGTTGGAGCGGAAGGAGTGACACCACAAGTCTGAGACGGAGTAGTTGTGGTACCAGTACCCATTTTATGTAAACTCAAACAGTTTGTATACGGCGTTACTTTGAACGTATAATTCGTACCTTGACTTAAGCCAGACACATTAACTATGCCAGGAGAAGTAAGGTTTGCTACTACCTGATTTCCTGAACCCCCAAATACAGTATTTGGTGTACCTGTATAGGCTTCATCGTATTGATCAAATAGATGAACAAACGTATTGTTATCAGAAATTTGAACAATATAACCATCGGCATCACTTACAGCCGGAAAGCTATTTAATTGTAGACTGGTAGCACTTGTCCGTGTAGTACCCGAAAGTGCGGATATTGTTGGTGCATTACAAGGCACTATAACATTTTCTCGGGGTTCACCTGGAAATCCACAAGCATCAGCAGCTGGTGGTCTTTCTGTAATTCCTATAGAATAAACTGTTGGTGTTGGATTCGTTGATCGTATTCTTAAATATGTATAGGCACCAGTAAAAGAAGATGTGTACTCAAAAGCAGCGCATTCGGAAAAAGGAGGCGCAAAAAAAGTAGATTCTGTTCCAGCATACACTCCTGTAGGGTTACCAATGACTCCTCTTTCTACAGTTATTCCAGCAGGGATGTCTCCATCAAAAAACACCCACCATCGATTGTCTCCACCAAAATTCATAGAAAAATCATACCCAATTAACCAGTAGTCATCATCACCTGAAGATATGGTTCCGGAAATGATAGATGGTTGGTAAATGCGAGATTGTAAACTTGCAACAGCATTAGTAACAGTATTATTTGGCTCGACTTCAGAAATAATTTGCGCAAAAGTACTGAAGGTTCCTGCTAATAGAAGCAGCATCATATAATATGCTTTTCTAAAGGCAACTACTTGTTGATAAAATTGTTTCATAATAAAAAAGGGGATTAAATTTGAGGTTTATATGTAGGTCTTAATATTCTACGGTAATCAATGCTTAATTAATTGGTATCTGTTATTTGAAAATATAGTGCTATGCATCAACAGAAACTTGTTGAAGAACTCATTAAAGATTGTTACAAATACTAAAGGAGTAATTTTTTTCATGATACTAGGGGCATTAGTTTATGATTATTTCAATTTTATTCTTGTGATGAAGTGATTCTAGATCATCTCATTATAGGTAGTACAGTTCAATTTTGATATACCCTATTTTTAGTTGCAATTTTTCGATAAGAGGCACTATAAAGGATCTCATAGTGGTAAAAAAAGAGTAATAAAATAAGAAGTCCATAGGTTATAAGGTTTTTAGATTTGGGTGGTGTAAAAGTATTTTATTGTTGTTCTATACGCTAAAAAACTACCCCTACAAATACCCCTACAAAGCTTATTTTCTAGCTATATCAGTAGATTACAGGCATAAAAAAAGCCGCATAATGCGGCTTCTTACTCCATGAATTATTAATATTAAGCAACCTCTTCTTCTGAAGTGGTATCTCCTTCATCTGCGGATATGGTAGTATTCCCTCTACGGCTCCTAAATAATAGTTTCATATCATTATAAACCGTTTTAGATCCTGGTTCATCTTCTTCTGCTAAAAATCTTATCTTTCTATGAAAACTTAACGCATTAGAATAATTATCGTGATCTAATAATGTTTTGGTATCTACCAGCTGCTGAGTATAATTCTCTAATAACTGAATCATCTCCTCTACTTGCCCCCGAGTTACATAATCTCTATCAAACCTGTCTTTATCCAAAAAGCTCGGAATCCAATCAGGATGTTGTTTCATATAGTTCTTTGCTTTATCCACTAACAGCTTATTCTGATTGGCAATACGGCCATACTTAGTACGCTCTTCTGCTGTAAGATTCACTGTTTTTCCTTCAAGAATTTGCTCAATCCCTGTTAAATGTCCTGTTAACGCAGTTACTTCTTCCTCAGTAAAACTTACGTTGATTAAATTTTTTAATGACATACTTTAAAAGTTTTTAATTAATAATTGATTTCACTTTGTAAAGTCTACCATCACTTTCTTTAATACAACCCCTGGTATCTATCGAATGCGTCCAGACAATGGATACTAACAATCAATATCGCTGAATGTGATATCAACTTTACTGCCATATATTGGTCAAGAGTTGTTCCAAAATTTCAACTATTTGAATTTTCAAAAAAAACTGAAAACATATTTCAGCCTTAACGATATCACAACCAAATATTTACATACACAACAAAACCATTATAACAACCCTTACAAATTGACAATTCTTCATTATTTTAACAATTATAATGATATTCACGCAGGGGTTGCCATTATGTTAGAAATACCTCAGAAGTATGTTCGTAATGGTAAACTACCATTTTTCTGATGATAAGGAGGTATATTGATTAGGGTTCATACCCATACCCAGGAGGGGTCAAAGCCATCTTATAAAGGGTTCTGTCAGATCTTTGTCATATCCATCAACCCTTGCTGTCATACTATTAAAGAGTCTTGTTGAGGGGTCAAGGCTATTTCGGAAATAGCTCCTACCCACTAGAAACATAGCTCTGAGGTAACTCAGAAATAGTTATGAACTATCTTAAACATAGCTCAGAGGTAACTCTGTAATAGTTCCTACCTATTAGCGACATAGGACTAAACCATCTCAGAAATGGTTATGAGCTATTATATGAATAGGTAAAAAGTATATCTGAAATAGATGTTTGGCTATATAGAAATATCCAAAAAACTACTCTTTCAACAGTATAGAAAGAGTAGTTTTTACTTCACACACATGGCTCGCCAAAGCGATATTAATTTGTTCTAAAATCCCACACTCTGCCTATAGCAACTCCTTGTTGATCATCTTTAACCACAACTCGCCAATAATAAGTTTTGTTAGCAGAGACTGCAACATCAAAAGTAGATACTTCTATATTTTCTGCTACTAGCGAAGGTGGATTGGTTTCTCCAAAATATACATCAAACAACAATGGATCTTGATCAATATCTATTGCATTCCAATCTAAAGTTGCTGTACTCCCTGACACGGTTGCTCTTAGAGCCGGAGATATGATTTCTGGGCCATAAGGTATAGTATTCACCCCAGCATCAGGCTCTGTAAAAAAAGATTGAACCTCTGAGTATTGACTTTCATTTTGCTCGCTGTCAATAGCCTTTACTCTCCAGAAATAAGTCGTCCCTTTTTCAAGATTAAAAGTCCAGGTAGGCTCTGAGGTTGTTATCGAAAATAATATATTCGAAAATGTATTATCATATGCCAAATCAATCTTATAAGCAATTGCATCTCCATCGATATCTATTATTCTACTCCATTCAAATACTAAATTAAAATTAGTACATTCTAAATTATTAGTTGGAAATATCAAACCTGGAATCGAAGGGATATTATTTTCTGTATCAGGAATCTGGATAACATTTTCAGGAAACTCTTCATTACTGCAAGAGATAAAAAGTATCGAACTGAATATTAGGATATATATGTATTTCATCTGTTTCATTATTTTAAATTATGTAATCAAATTAGCTATATAATAGCTACTCTTTTATGATTCTATATACTTTAGAAGTTGCATCATTAATACTAACAAAGTAGACTCCGACAGCTAAATCCTCCATTGGCAATACTACTTTACCTCCTGATATAGGATATATTTTTGAAGATACCATCACACCTAATGTATTATGAATATTAATGGCAATCGCATCACTACCTGTACCAGGTATGGTAACTGTTACATTTGCTTTGGTTGGATTAGGATACAATGAGATTTCTTTAAATCCTTCTATCGTTTTGGACAGCTTTCCTTCACAGGCGAGACTGGATACAACCTCAACTACATCTCCATTTTGAACCGGTATCGCAAAACTGTTAGTGTCATATTCTCCGATCACTTCTTTGTTAACCGTTACTGTATAAGGAGCCGTTCCTGAATCAATTTGCACAAAAATCTGACTAGCTCTGTCATTGTTATCTATACTGGTTCTACCGTTTAATATAGAAGCTTCTTCAATTACTAATTCAAAACATTGTTCACAATCAGAAAACCCATCAATTGCAATACATACAGGGTATGTTCCCGGAGGAAGATCATTAACTGTAAGATTTGATGTGAACGCATAAATTTCGTTATTAATCGTCGCGATATAGTTTTGGGATTCCATAGTATCAATCGTAATAATCCCATTATTTTTGTCTGTACAGGTTTCACTTAAAGCTTGTACCTGGAAATTATCAAATGGTAGATTTTCTAAAGGACATCTTTCAATGACATTGACTATTCGGATAACCTCTGCAGCATTATTTCCTGATGCATCTGTTGCATTATAAGTGATACTATAGCTCCCTAAAGCATCTACAAAAGTTGATGTGTCAATTACTATTGCTGAACCGTCATCTGTAACTGCTCCTAGTTCTATGTATCCTTCACCTATTCCTATGGTTTGTGGATTATCTCCTAATAACGTGATTACTGGAGCAGTGGTATCTACTACTGTAACGGTTCTCGTTACTTCTACAGCAGTATTACCTGATGCATCAATAGCATTATAAGTTATCGTATAGTTGCCTACAGCATCTACAAAATCAGAATTATCAATTACTACAGCCGATCCATCATCCGCAGTTGCGCCTAATTCTGTATATCCAGATCCTAATTCAATCACCTGAGGATTACTACCTAACAAGGTAATTATTGGAGCGGTAGTGTCTACCACATTTACAGTTCTCGTTACTTCTACAGCAGTATTACCTGATGCATCAATAGCATTATAAGTTATCGTATAGTTGCCTACAGCATCTGCAAAATCAGAATTATCAATTACTACTATAGACCCATCATCTGTTGTTGCGCCTAATTCTGTGTACCCTGCTCCTAATTCAATCACCTGAGGATTATCTCCTAGCAAGGTAATTATTGGAGCGGTAGTGTCTACCACATTTACAGTTCTCGTTACTTCTACAGCAGTATTACCAGATGCATCAGTAGCATTATAAGTTATCGTATAGTTACCTACTGCATCTACAAAAGCAGAAGCATCAATCACAACAGCTGTACCATCATTAGTAGTTGCTCCTAGTTCACTATATCCAGCTCCTAATTCTATTGTCTGTGGATTTGCTCCGGTTAATGTAATTACCGGTACTGTTGTGTCTACCACATTTACCGTTCTGATTACTTCTACTGCATTGTTACCTGAAGCATCAGTAGCGTTATAAGTTACAGCGTAGCTTCCTACTGCATCTACAAATGCACTTACATCAATAACTACTGCTGATCCATCATCTGTAGCAGCTCCTAATTCTGTATACCCATCACCTAATTCTAATACTTGTGGATTTGCTCCTGTTAATGTAATTATTGGTGCTGTTGTATCTACTACATTCACCGTTCTAGTTACTTGGGCAGCTATATTTCCTGATGCATCTGTAGCATCATATGTAATTGTATAATTTCCTACTGCATCTACAAATGCACTTGCATCAATGACTACTGCTGTACCATCATTAGTAGTTGCTCCTAGTTCACTATATCCAGTTCCTAATTCTATTACTTGTGGATTTGCTCCTGTTAATGTAATTACAGGTGCTGTTGTATCTACTACATTTACCGTTCTGATTACTTCTACTGCATTGTTACCTGACGCATCTGTAGCATTATAAGTTACAGCGTAGCTTCCTACTGCATCTACAAATGTACTTGCATCGATTACTACTGCTGATCCATCATCCGCTGTTGCTCCTAGTTCTGCATATCCATCACCTAATTCTATTACTTGTGGATTTGCTCCTGTTAATGTAATTACAGGTGCTGTTGTATCTACCACATTTACAGTTCTGATTACCTCTACGGCATCATTACAAGACAAATCTCTTGCATTGTAAGTTACGTTGTAAATTCCTACCTCATTTGTATCTACGGAAGATGCATCAATCATTACCATGGATCCGTCATCTGCGCTAGCCCCTAATTCTGCATACATATCGCCCCGCTCGATTTCTTGGGGATTATCTCCTGTTAGCGTAATCACTGGTGCCGTTGTATCTGTAGTGGTCACAGTAACAGTTGCCACTTGCTGCGAAACATTACCATTAAGATCGGTAGCGGTAAGTGTTACCATATTTGCTCCTAAATCTGTACAATCAAAATCTGTTTGAGAAGCTATTAATGTATCGACACCGCAACCATCTAGAATTCCAGAAACAGGTACAAAAGCAACTACATCATTTGTAGCAGACCATGTATCTCCATTACGCCCAGTTACTGTAATTGCTGCTGTACCATCTATATTTTCAAGACCTTGTGTTTTGATATTACTTACATCTGGAATATTAGTTGTATGAATTTCAATACGATTGGTTGTTTCAAAGAGTTTTACTTGTGTGGTACTTCCTTGCGTAATATCATCAATATGTGCTATATTATCAAACTCCATAATGAGAATACGATTTGGTGCCATACCAATAGTTTCGTAACGAACAGTTCCTCCTTCTGTAGGATCATAATCATCCCAATCGAAAGCAATTAAATTGTTTGGCACAGAAGTATCAGGAAGTACCTGCCCTTCACAACAACCATCATCACTATTGTCTGTAAATGTGATAAATCCGTTAGAAGAAATATAAAAATTATTATAAAGGTTACCATAAAATGCAAATTCAAAACCAATAGGTAATGCATCCGAAACCTCATCATCACCAAGTATGATTTCTGTACCTGTAGCTGAAATATCTTCTCTGTTAAAGGTTCCTGTTTGATCCACCGTATAATCAGCAGCTAAAGGATCTGGTCCTACAAGATCGTTTGCTGTTAATGAAGCGGTTCCTGCTGCATCCAAAATCAACGTTTGATTCTGAGCCAGAAATGTTGGTCCTTGCGTATCATCAATGGTAACCGTATAATTACAGCTATCGATACCACCTGTATTATTCGGGATATCATAGGTAAACGTAGTTGTTGTTCCTTCTGCTAATAAGGTTCCACTTACGGGACCAGAAGTACTATTTGAAGCACAAGGGTAATCATATACAACTCCACATGAATCTAAACCTGGTTCTAGTGTTAAGTTGCCAGGGCAAGAAGGAATAGTTACCGTAACTGTTACAGTGCATGTCGCTTCATTACCACCTTGATCACTTGCCGTTACTGTTACCAAATTATCTCCAATATCTGCACACGTAAATACCGATTTGTCTAAAGTAACATTTCCTAATCCGCAGTTATCTGTAAAACTCGCTAATAAGCTATTTGGATCTAATGTTACACTTCCTGTGGCATCTAACTCGACAGAGAAAGGCGCTACACATTGTATCACTGGTGGTACTGGATCTGTAAGAACAAAAAACAAGTTGTCATTTGTTACATTTCCATGTACATCTGTTGCCGAAATGGCTACCGAATTAAATCCTATATTATCACAATTAAAGTCTGTTTGACTAATAGTCGTGCTTGCGATACCACAATCGTCTGTAACGGTTGTGTTTAATATTGTTAAATCTAATGTTACTTCTCCATTACTATCTAATGCTACCTCAAAAAACGGAAATGTTGGAGGTAACGTTATTATTGGAGGTGATTCTACAATAGTTACTGTGACATCTATTGTTACACTATTACTTTGATCGTCTGTAGCTGTTAATTGTATCACATTATCTCCTAAATCTGCACAGGTAAAATCTGTTTGACTTAGACTTAAGTTAATATTGGCTTCAGCACTACAGTTATCTGTAATAGTAAATCCAAAGTCAGTTGGACTTATAGTTATATTTCCTGTAGCATCTAAAGCCGTTGTTAATGTTGTCGTAGCTGTTGGTGAAAGATCGCCACGAACCCAAACGCGGTGAATTGTACTTTGGCTATTTAATGCACTATCATCAACTTCCCAGCGGTTTCCTGTTCCACGAATTCCCCAATGAAATTGCCCAGTACGAAAAAACGGAAACTCTGTTAAAGCTTTATCTCCTTGACTTGAGAATGCATTTATAGCTTGTGCTGGTATATTAGCTGTATGTCCAGAAAGCGCAGTAAAATTTGATGGATTCATAATGCTAGCAAAGTTGCCTAAACCCGTTTTGAGATATGTTAACACATTAGTGTAAGACGTTTTAAAGTTTATCACACGGTTATGTCCTGTGGTTTCTCCATAAAAACGTACTTCTTCAAAATCGATGGCTGCCGCTAATGTGTTTCCCATATGTCCCCAATTAGCTGTTCCTGCTTCGTTGTCTCCAACAGTCGAAGAACCTAATAACGGAAGGTCTGTATTTCTAATTGTAAGATCCGTATTATCTCCTGCCAAATGCACATAATTTAATATCATTAGCCAACCACCGCCATCGGTGTCGTTATCTAGTGCTCCTTGAAAAGTGCTCCCGTTAAAACTAAAATAGTAGGTACCACTAGGCACACTACCTACTGTTGATTGTAATAAGTTTTTAAACGGATTTGCCATGGTTCCATCTCCAGCGTTTCCAAATACTGGTGCTTGTGCATCCTCTCCAGGACCACATTGTGCTTGTACGTTATAGACAAAACATAAAGATGTCAATAACAATAGTAGTAGTTTTTTCATAATTAAGGGGTTTATAAAATTTAATTGTTTAATTGTTGTTTCGTATCTAATACAGGTAACTTTCAGTATACCCTATTTTTAGTTGCAATTTTTCGACACGAGGCGCTATAAAGAATCTCATAGCAGTAAAAAAAGAGTAATGAAATAAGAAGTCCATAGGTTATAAGGTTTTAAAATTTGGGTGGTGTAAAAGTATTTTATTGTTGTTCTATATGCTAAAAAACTACCCCTACAAATACCCCTACAAAATAATTAAACACTTTATAGACAGGTGCTTAGAATTGTTCTCCTCTACCTACATTTGGATTTAAAGAATTATTAATATCAGTATTTTGTATCTGTCCGTTCATATCCATATCTGCATTGTTATAGCCAGAGCCTCCTAACAATTGAATTACCTGATTGATATCCGAATTTTGTACCTGACCATTACCATCATAATCTCCTACAGGAATCGCAAAAATGCCGTTACCCATATCGATCACTGCATTTGATCCGCCTTGTAATACACTAGTTGATGCAGAAAGATCTACCATTATAGAAGTGGATGACAGAGAGTAGGTTGTAGCCGAAAGTACACTCAAGTGATTACGGTGCTTAATAGCTATATAATAATCTTTACTAGGGATGTTAAATTCTAAATTTGAAATACCATCTACCCCCACAACACTACCATTACGTGCTAATAAACCAGATTGACTATCAATAACAATGGTACTATCTGTTGCATCCCGAAGTTCTATCCATACCCAGTCTACAATAGCATTCGCTCCTGTTGTATTGAAAATAGATGAATTACAAGTTGCTCCATCTCCATAAGGACTTGTCGTTGGGATACTGTTTGCAACTCTAAGATCATCACGCATCAAAGACTCTTCTCCTGCATTTGGATTCATTGCCGCGCCTTGTAAGAATACTTTAGGGCTCAATATAATCTTTACTGGAAAGCCTTCAACTACAAAATCATCCAAAACAATACCTTCTTCATGAAAGATATTGTCAGAGTGTAATGTCATTCTAAACATAATATTATCTTCATTAGTAAGATCAGTTTCTCCCAAGCCAGCGTTTTCTGTAAAATCATATCCGTACGATGTCATCGTTGTATTTGTTCCAGTCCATTGCGCTCCTGGACAATCTAGACAACCAAACCCACTGCCATCATTATTACTATTATACCAATTTGGCTGACTATCTATAGTTCCTAAATTTTCCCATGTTACCCCACTATCTATCGAATACTGAACATTTGCCCAATCCCAATTTTCCTCAAGGTCATAAGCCATTTGAAATTTAAGTACTGGATTAACAATCTGTGTAAAATCGTAACAATATGACTGCAAACTTGCATTTGCATCTGCAGGATAATTACCAGATAGATTAGTACCGTAAACCTGAGTTCCTGTTGCTGCATTATTTAAGAGAGAACCCGTTGGAACACCTCGTTCCCAAACACCATTTTGAACAATTAATTCATCCTCAACATTTTCAAAAGAATTTATCACATTAAAATCCCCTGATGCATTTGCACTAAAGTTTTGTGAAAGGTTATCATTGGTATTATTCTCGTCATTGGGTATAGATACTTCAACATTTAATGTAAAATTTCCGGTTCCCACTGAAATTGAAGATAGATTTACAATTATTTCTTCATCAGATTGTAGCATCCCATCCCAAGTATGATTATGGGTTTCACCTCCAATAACACCATACATAATTGTAATCTCACTTATATCATTTATTCCATTATTTCTTATTAGTAATTGTGTTGAAATATCACCACAAATTGTTTTTGAAGCGTTTGGACTATTAATGGCGCGTAAACTGACATCATTTTGAAATGTTTGGCAAGCTCCATTAGGATAATACGTTGCTAGTAAGGAGTCGATTTGAGCGATAATTTGAGCACCTATATTTTGGGCATCATAATTTGTATATATATCATTAATTTCTGCATGATGATAAGGATCAACTTCTGCTAACAAAAAGTCTTTCCAAGGTAAAAAATCGCTTTGTGTTTGTGGAACCAGATTACGATAATAGACCAAACGATCATAAATTTCGCAACTTTGAGAGTAGGCTGCATAGGTATCAATTTCTCCTGCTGAAGGAATCATACCCCAAAAGTTTAATAAAGGGGTCATATTAAATCCTATTCGCTCTGTTGCAGCTTGCAAATAGTCTGAATCTAACACATAGGTGTCTCCGAGTGGAGAGCCTCCTTCAACTGTCCATTTATCATAAAAGAATTTATTAAGTTTTCCTAGATCTCCCCAACTAAACAGGTCTACGATATCAAACCATTTTGCACCACCTCTAACTTGATATTTTGCATGTTCGTCCTGCATACGCATATTATTCCTAAATTCTGGCGTAATCATCCAAGCAATAGCTCCAGTATCTCTTCCATAGGTTTCATCCTCTACATAACTAATTGACTTTTCAAGATCATTGGTTAATACAAAATAGCTTGGTACCGAGAACATTTGTACTACGGTTTCTGCGTGTCCGTTTGGAATTGGGAATAACATATTATGTCCCAACTCATGAAAAATAAATCCTTGGTTGGTTTCTACAAAGTCTTCTTCTAAAATACGTAGTGGGCTCCAATATGTAGATGGTAATGCTTGATCATACGTATTTTCATGCATCAGTTTAGGATAGCCAGCACTACCTACTCCTCCTATACAATCTGCTAGAACATATTCTGCACGAACAGGATGTAATGGCCTACCTGCAACGGTATTAATTAAATCTATCATTTCACCCCATTTTAACATGATGTCGGTAAGGTCTGTAACACCAATCATACTTGTTGGTAATGTAAACATCATTTTATCGGACTCTATATCTACCCATTTTACATACCCATTATTTATATCGGTAATCCATTCGTTTATATTTTGAGGTTGCCCAGATAGCATTCTAAAATATGGCGATTTTACAGCACCATCTATGGTTACTGTTTGCCAACCTTCATTTAGCTCTTGAGGAATTTTTAAATATAAAGCGCCTCCAAAAGGATTCGCTATTTGTGTTGTTGTAGATGTAATTTCAATGACTTTAGAAATACGCTGAAAACGTTGCATTCCTTCAAGAGAAGATTGATCTGTATGCGCTCCGGCAATAATTTTTATTCCCCTATTCACCAAAGTTGCAGGAACAGTAACGGTTATTAATTCGCCTGGTGCAGCATAATACCCTGTTGGTCTTATTACACCTAGATGACCATCTACCAATTGTATTCCTGGATCTTTACTATAGGTGCTATTTATTGCTACCTGAGCGTTATTTACACGAGGTGCTGTACTACTCACTGGGCCAGGATAAACATTTCCTTCCCTAAAACTCATACCAGCCATATTTGCCATATTTCCTGCTACAAATTCATTATCAAAGATATCTTGCATTAAGAAGTAAGCTATACGCTCTTCATTCGATAAACCTGACAAACTAGGTGTTGCGGCACGGTTAGTAAATAATGCATCGAAATTAGCTTCAAAGGCGGCTAAATAAGTATCTATCTCTGTTTGTGCGTTACTATAACTATTTTGATAGTTAACAATAATTGTAGTGGTATGGGTATCTTTTTCTGCCTGAGTTAAAGTAATATTCCCCATAATATCATCCGTCATTTCTTGCAAAGCTGTCTTATAAGCAACAATATCTGCAGGTCTTGCTGGAACGTGCAACTTAAAATGATCAATGATCATAGTTCCATCAAAATTATGAAAATCCATATCCCAACCATGACCTTCTTGCCAACCTATATAGGCTGGAAGAGTTTGAAGGGTATTCTTAAACAGATTCATATCAAAACCTTCAGCGAAAAAATCAAAATTATAGGTATCATTGGCTTTAAAAAACCACGATCTTGCCTCAAAATCTATCTTTAAGCTTAGATTAATTTCCTCATTTGTATTGAGAGGAGAGGTATTCACTCTAAAAAAAGCAGCAGTATCAAAATTACCGTCTGAAAACCCTAAAAAGATATTGAATGTAGTAGCACTATTTCTAACTGCATTTAGTACTAATCCAGCACTAGCGTTACCTGTGCGTTTGGAGCCATAAATAGGTTTACGTCCATTACCAGTACTTGTATACGTATATCGAAAATTAATGTCTAATTCAAAGGAATCATCACTTGCTATTAAAGATTGAAAGGAATCATCCATTAACATATATTGGTTCGTTACCAAATCAATTCCTTGTCCTCCTGAAGGAGTAGCAACATAGGAAGGTGTTGAAGATGTTGGGGTCTCATTTACCCATTCTATAAACGTTCCGCTTACACCATTGGAGGTGTCATCTAGATTACCATCTAGAGGATAGTGGACTACCTGGCCGCAAAGGACGTTAGTCATAAGCATCAAAATCACATAAGGGAACAATAATTTACCTGGGGTAGCAAAGTAATTTTGTTTCATAAGTAGGTTTATTAGTTAGAGGCGTTTAGTAATCTTACTACTAGTACAGTTAAGTATTCGACTACCCTATTTTTATTTTTTTTCAATATTAATTGGAGGTGCTTTGAAAAAGATGAAACAAGTATTTCTAAAGGCGATAAAAACTAAGGAGTTCATAGGTTTAAAATTTAGGTATTCCAAAAATATTGGAGTTTTATTACCTTTAAGGAATATGTATACATACAATTCCGTAAGTCTTATCTTTTATAAGTCTTATAGGTGAAATGAATAAATTCTGTTACGATGAGTATATTGAAATAAAAAGAAAAACCACTCTTCTATAATTTATAAAAAGAGTGGTTAGAAATGTTAGAAATTATAGCAATTTCTATAGCTATAGTCTACTGATCAAGTATCCACTAAATCCACTTTCGGATTGCAAGCTCCAGGAAGTGTCAGTGCTAGAAATAACATTAACGTGTACTTTTTCTCCTGCAGATAACTTCAATACTCCGCTAACACTTAGGGTATGAAAATTTGTGGAAGCGTCTCCTTCAGAAATAGCATGCATTCCATTATCTAAACTTAATGCACCTTCGACTCCTACGAGCAGTCTAAAAAAACCAGAATTAACTCCATCAAAACGTATCTGTGCAGAAAAGAAATATAATCCATTTACAGGTGCAGTAAAAGCTCCTGTAGCCTCATTAAAGTGATTCCCATTATCGTGTAAGTTGGTTATTGAGGGATTGCTTGTAGTCCACGTAGGAACTTTTACAAAACCACCTGCTCCTGATAATACCAGTGTTCCGCTTAGATCTGCACAGAAACTTGGTAGCCCCGTTACAGTTAATGCAGGAGTAGTGACTGTAGCAGCAGATACATTAGATGTCCATTGTGATCCTCCGGTACCATTACTAATTAATACTTGTCCACTGGTTCCCCCTGCTGGTAGTTCGATCTCATTGGTGGGGTCATTATCGGCATCATTCACTGCATCGTTTACCCAACTATAACCACCGCTACCATCGGTACGTAAGATTTGTCCATTAGTTCCGCCAGTAGGTAATTCGATTTCATTATTCGGGTCTGCATCGGCATCATTTACAGCATCCGTTGTCCAGCTATAATTTCCAGCGCCATCCGTAGTTAATTTATCTCCATTGTTACCTCCTGCTGGTAGTGTAGTTCCTGAGTTTACTGTAGTCCAGGACACATTTCCTGATCCATCGGTACTCATTACCTGACTTGCTGTTCCATCTTGAGCTGGTAGCGTATATGAAGTACCCGCTCCTTGATTATCTCCATCAATGGTTAATTGACCGTTTAAAGTGGTGTTACCATTTTTACGCATTACTAATGCATTGGTTCTATTACTATCGTCAATTCCATTTCCTATAATGAATAGTGGATCTGTAGCTACATAGGCAGCATCGCTTCCATTTACAAATTCACTAAATAATCCAATGGTATGTTGTCCATAAGTAGTCGATTGTGTTCCTCGACCTATACCTACCGCATAAAATCCAGAAACACTATTATTAGCACCTAGTGCAACCGTAGAAGGACGAGAAGCTAAATTATTAAATCCTATAGAAAAGGCGTTTTCTCCTCCAGCATTATTGTAACTACCGAAAGCAGTCGCAGCAGTACCTTGTACAAGATTTCCTCGACCCATTGCAACAGAAAATGATCCGGTATTTCCAGTATTCCAATCTCCCGAAAATCCATCTGAAGCTACTGCACTTCCTGCTCTAAAGGCTCCTTTGCTTTTATCAAAATACATTCTAACATCATCACTTACATTATTTTCGATATCATCTAATTGGGTACTTCCAAATACAAAATCATCAGTTGCAATGGTTCCCGGAGCATTACTAGTCACATTAGCAGACGTAGAAAATGCTGTAGTAGGTATTGCAGGTTGGTTAATCCAGGACACATTTCCTGATCCATCTGTACTCATCACCTGATTGGCTGTTCCATCTTGTGCTGGTAATGTATATGCTGCTCCCACTCCTACATTATCTCCATCAATCGTCAATTGACCATTAAGAGTAGTACTTCCATTTTTTAGCATTACCAAGGCATCGCTCCTACTAATATCATTTCCATTTCCAATAACAAAAATTCTGCTAGTTGCTCCTATACCAGCAGAAGCGGAAGGATCTATGGTATTTCCAGACCCAATAGTAATCTGGTTTGACTGTGCGTTGATCAAATCATTTCCTATGGTTATACTTCCAATTCCACTATCCACATTATTGGATCCTAATGCGATAGATCGACCTCCTGACGCTTCATTATCAAATCCTAATGCGATAGACGCAAATCCAACTTTACTAGCATCCCATTGATCTCCACGAGCCGTTCCCGCTCTAAAAGCACCTTGTCCTTTATCAAAAAAGAATCTATAATCATCATCAAACGTATTGGTATTATTATCTAATTGTGAACTACCAAAAACAAAATCGTCAGTTGTGGTTTCACCGGGGGCATTACTAGTCACATTATTAGTTGTGCTCAAAGCTTGATCCCCAGATGAGGCAGCATACAATGCATAGGGCACTTGCTGTAACTTAGAAGCACCTATGCTTGCATAAGTAGTTCCTCCTGTTACATCAACCGCAATTCCAATCCACTGGTTTTGCTGACTCCAATTGATTGCGTTAAACATATCTGAAGTTGTTCCGGCTCCAACAGACAAAGAAATCACTCCTTGCGCTGTAGAAGTTACCGTATGGGTTTCGGTATATACTACGGTATCCGGTGCCGCACCTTCTAATATTTGTACTTGTACACCAATTGATTGATTACTTACAGGATCACCAGCAGCATCTCTTACTACTGCTTGATAATTAAAAGATTGTGAAAATCCAAAAAGACCGGATAGCATCATAAGGATCAAAGGGGTAATTTTTTTCATTTTTATAGTATTTATTTTGAAATTTTATTGTTCGTTATTAGGAATACAGCTAAGTGTAGATATACCCTATTTATTTTTTGTGAGTTGAAAAGTTTTATGTAATAGGTTTTTAGTTCGGCAAATGGATAGCCTAATAAAATCATAAATATCTATTTACCTTACTGTCTTATATGTTAGTGCTTAATCATTATCTTTTTATATACAGATCCATTAGAAAAAAAATATCCTTTTAACCAATATATTCCGTTTGGTAAATGGTCGACTTTTATATCTTCTTGTAATTGTTGTTGATTAAATCGATGAATTTTCTTTCCGGTCATATCGTACATCTCTATGCCTTCAAGACTTTCAAAATTTAAAACTCTTATATAGTCAGAAGCAGGGTTAGGAAATACTTCCAAAATAGGATTAGGGTTAGTCACTATTACAGTTCTAACAATTTCCTCCGCGTTGTTACCATTTCTATCCGTAGCATTATATGTGATGTAATAGGTACCGGTAGCATCTATAAAATCAGAGCTATCAATTATTACTTCAGATCCATCGTCAGTAATTGCTCCCAACTCAACGTAACCGGAGCCCTTTACAATAGTTTGAGGATCATCACCTATTAGCGTAATAATAGGTGGGATATTATCTTCGACTGTAACCAATGCAGTACAACGGTTAGTATTTCCGGAAGGATCGGTTCCTATCAGGGTTACCGTTTGTACTCCTACATCTACTAATGAAAACTGAGTTCTACTTAAGGTCAAAACAACTCCACAGGCATCACTAGAACCATTATCAATATCAGCAGGTGCAATGGTTGCATTTCCGGTAGCATCTAATTGAATCGTTATGTCCTGACAAACTACAACAGGTTGTATAATATCTTGAACAGTAACCGTTGCTGTTTTAGTATCTGAATTACCATTGACATCGGTTACCGTTAACATCACGGTATTGGTTCCAATATTGGTGCAATCAAAAGAAGTGATATCTAAACTCATTAATTCGATTCCACAGTTATCTAAGGAACCATTATCTATCTGTGCTGGAGTAATACTTGCATTTCCTGAAGCATCTAATTGTACTGTTATGTTTTGCGTTACCACAGTTGGAGTAACCTTATCTTCAACAGTAACCATTGCTGTATTTGAAGCTGAATTTCCATTGACATCAGTTACCGTTAGGATTACTGTATTAACTCCGACATTGGTACAATCAAATGAAGTTGTATCTAAACTCATGGATTGAATAGCACAATTGTCTGAAGAACCATTATTTATTTGTGCTAGGGTGATACTCGCATTTCCTGCTGCATCTAATTGCACGGTGATATCCTGTGTGACAACTATTGGTACAACAGTATCTTCTACTGTTACCGTAGCGGTTTTAGTATCTGAATTACCATTGACATCAGTTACTGTAAAGTTTACTGTATTTAAACCTACATTGGTACAGTCAAATGAAGTGATATCTAAACTCATGGATTGGATTCCACAGTTATCTGAAGAACCATTATCGATTTGAGCAGGTATGATACTTATATTTCCAGAAGCATCTAATTGTACGGTGATGTTTTGAGTAATAACAGTTGGAACTATTATATCCTCCACTGTTACTATAGCAGTTTGACTATCTGAATTACCATTGACATCAGTTACCGTTAAGGTTACGGTATTTACACCAACATTGGTACAATCGAATGAAGCGGTATCTATACTCATGGATTGAATGCCACAATTATCTGAGGAACCGTTATCTATTTGAGTATTAGTTATACTTACGTTTCCTGTAGCATCTAATTGTACGGTGATGTTTTGAGTAATAACAGTTGGCACAACTTTATCTTCAACAGTTACTGTAGCAGTTTTAGTATCTGAATTTCCATTGATATCAGTTACCGTTAAGGTTACCGTGTTTGCTCCAACATTGGTACAATCGAATGAAGCTGTATCTAAACTCATGGATTGAATTCCACAATTATCTGAGGAACCGTTATCTATTTGAGTATTAGTTATACTTACGTTTCCTGTAGCATCTAATTGTATAGTAATGTTTTGAGTAATAACAGTTGGCACAACTTTATCTTCAACAGTTATTGTAGCGGTCTTAGTATCTGAATTTCCATTGACATCAGTAACTGTTAAACTCACTGTATTTGTTCCAACATCGTTACAATCAAAAGAAGTGATATCTAGACTCATGGATTGAATGCCACAATTATCTGAAGAACCATTATCGATTTGAGCAGGTGTGATATTTACGTTTCCTGTAGCATCTAATTGTACCGTTATATCTTGAGCTACAACTGTTGGATTGATTTTATCTTCAACCGTTACTGTAGCAGTTTGACTGTCTGAATTTCCATTGACATCAGTTACCGTTAAGGTTACGGTGTTTGCTCCAACATTTGTGCAATCAAATGAAGTGATATCTAAACTCATGGATTGAATTCCGCAGTTATCTGAAGAACCATTATCGATTTGAGCAGGTGTGATATTTAAGTTTCCTGTAGCATCTAATTGTACGGTGATGTTTTGAGTAATAACAGTTGGATTGATTTTATCCTCAACCGTTACGGTAGCAGTTTGACTATCTGCATTTCCATTGACATCAGTTACCGTTAAGGTTACGGTGCTTGTTCCAATATTGCTGCAATCAAATGAAGTGATATCTAAACTCATCGATTGAATTCCGCAGTTATCTGAAGAACTATTATCTATTTGCGCTGGAGTTATATTTACGTTTCCTGTAGCATCTAATTGTACTGTGATATCTTGAGTGATTACTGTTGGAGAAACTTTATCTTCTACAGTTACTGTTGCCGTATTTGAAGCTGAATTTCCATTGACATCGGTAATTGTTAAGGTTACCGTATTAGCTCCAACATTGGTGCAATCAAAAGAAGTTGTATCTGAACTCATTGATTGAATTCCGCAGTTATCTGAGGAACCATTATCGATTTGAGCAGCTGTAATACTCACAGTTCCTGAAGCATCTAATTGTACAGTGATATCTTGGGTGATTACTGTTGGTGCAAGTTTGTCTTCTATAATTACTTTGACGTCAATAGTACTTGAGTTTCCACTTGCGTCTGTAGCAGTTAACTGTAGAATATGTTCTCCTATTTCTGTACAATCAAAGTTTTCTTTGCTAAGGGTTTGGATAATTGTCCCTCCGCAATTTTCTATTGGAGTTAAATTGTAATCCGAAGGAGTAAGTGTAACATTTCCGGTAGCATCCAACCCAATTGTTACAACAGGAGCAGTGAACGAAAGTGTTTCATTGCTGCGTATCCATACGCTATGAATGGTACTTTCTGCATTTATTGAAAAATCATCAACCTCCCAACGTCTTCCTGCTCCTTTAATTCCCCAGTGATACGCATTTCCTCTAAAAAACGGGAAGCTAGTTAAAGCTAAGTCTGCCTGATCACTATAACCTCCATTCATACTTTGTGGAAGATTAGAAGTATGTCCTGCAAGTGCGGTAAAGTTTCCATTATTCATTCCATGAAAATTACCTGTACCTGTTTTTACATAGTTTATTGCATTTGTGTATTCGGTTTTAAAATGGATTTCTCTATTGTGTCCGGTTGTTTTGGCATAAAAACGTAATTCATTAAAATTTATGGCAGAAGCCAATGTGTTTCCTATATGCCCCCAATTAGCAGTACCAACTTCATTATCTCCTAATGTAGAAGAATTAATCAACGGTAGGCTTAAATTTCGTATTTCTACATCTGGGTTTTCGCCAGCGGCACGCACATAATTAAGCACTAATAACCAACCACCTCCATCAGTGTCATTATCGAGTTCTGCTAAAAATGTGCTGTTATTGAAGTTAAAGTAATATCTTCCACTAGGAACGTTTTTTAATACATCCTGAGAGATTGTTGTAAAAGGGTCTGTTTGAGTACCTGTTCCCCAAGCACTAGGAAATAATGGAGGTATAGTATCTACTATAGTAACTGTGCTATCACAAGAGTTACTATTTCCATTTACATCGGTTACTATTAGGCTTACGGTATTTGTTCCAACATTTGTACAATCAAAAGTATCCTTGCTAAGCGTTATTGTAGCTATTCCGCAATTATCGATAGAACCGTTATCAATTTGATCCGGGGTAATTGTTGCATTTCCTGTAATATCTAATGCTACTGTAATGTTTTGACAAATTATAGTAGGAGCAATAGTATCTTCTACAGTGACAACTGTAGTACACGTATTGATATTACCACTAGTATCTGTAACCGTTAACGTCACGGTGTTTGCTCCAACGTGGGTACAATTAAAATCAGTGATATCAATACTAGTAGATGCAATTTGACAATTGTCTGTACTACCATTATTAATATCAGAAGCAGAGATAGTAGCCTTTCCAGTAGCATCTAATTGAACAGTAAAAGGAGCTACACAATTAGCTACTGGAGGTACAAATTCTTTAACAATAACGGTTACATCTATGGTAGTGTTATTATTGCTAATATCGGTAGCTGTTAGTTGTACCGTATTATAACCAATATCATTACAATTAAAATCGGTTTTGCTTAGAGTTAATGAATTTAAACATGATTCTTGTATGGTCAATCCAAAATCTCCTGGGGCTACTGTAGCTTGATTAGTCGCATCTAATATTACGGTTACAAAAGTACTTTCTATAGTTTCTGAAGGGGATAAATCTCCTCGTGCCCATACTCTATGTATGGTATTATTATCTCCATGATTGGTAAAATCATCCATCTCCCATCGAAATCCTCTTCCTCGAATTCCCCATCCAGCTGATCCGCTTCTATAAAATGGATATTCGGTAAGTGCATAATCTCCTAAATTCGGAAAATCATTGACGGCATCACCTGGGTGATTTGCCGTATGGTTAGCTAATGCAGTAAAATTATTTTCAATACCATCAAAAGTCCCCATTCCTGTTTTTACATGGTTCAAGGCAGAGATGTAGTCTGTAGTAAAACTTAAGATACGAGAATGCCCCGAAGTTTCTCCGTAAAACCGCATTTCAGAAAAATCAAGAGTTGCCGCTAATGTATTCCCTATATGTCCCCAATTTACAGTTCCTCCTTCATGATCTCCTAAAGTTGAAGAACCTAGCAGAGGAACGTCTGTGTTTTTTACATCTAAATCAGTATTGACTCCTCCCTGGTGCACATAATTTAATATCATCAACCAACTTCTCCCGGCACTATCAACATCTAGTGCACCTCTAAAAGTAATTCCATCGAATGCAAAATAATATACACCGCTTGGCACTCCTCCTATTTCTTCAGGAGCTAAACTAACAAATGGTTTCGCCATTGTTCCTTCACCTGCTGTATACGGAAAAACAGGAGGTGCATTATCTTCAACAGTAACTATAGCGGTTTGACTGTCTGAATTTCCATTCACATCAGTTACCGTCAAGGTTACTGTATTTGTTCCAATATGAGTACAATCAAAAGTAATAGTAGTAGCAGTAATAGTAGCATCTAAGCTCATCGATTGAATCCCACAATTATCTGAAGAACCATTATCAATTTGTGCTGGAGTAATAGTTATAGTTCCTATAGCATCTAATTGTACAGTGATGTTTTGGGTAACTACCGTTGGGTTGGTGGTATCTACCGTACTAAAACTTCCTTCTGCAGAAAAAGCGGATCCTGCAAAATTATGATCTATAGCCTGTACTTTAAACATATAATTTGCCACACAGGCAGCCGGAAATTTATAGGTGTAATTAGTACCTTGTCCTGAATTACCTATAGCTGGAAGTTTACGCCATCCATCATTTTCTTGTGCCATTGGGGTAACTTCGTATGCAGAGCTTGCCGAAGCATCTTTTATATATACATTATAACTTAATCCGTTGTTTGGTGTTTCTGTATCGGTACTAGCTGTCCAACTCAAGGTTACTTCGTTCCCGTTTACTACTGCTGTAGGATTTGTAGGTGCCGTTGGAGCCGTATTAGCGATGCTACTATTGTTTGTAAATATTTTTGAAACTAATGAAGTAGTGGCAAAACCAGTTAATGCAATATCTAAATCGCCATCATTATCATAATCACCCCAGGTGGCATCACTACCTGCTATTTGAGGTAAGTTTTTTACTAGTAGCTGTGTAAAAACACCTGCAGTATTAACATATATTTCAGTTCTTAAACTTCCGCTTATTAAAATATCTAAATCTCCATCACTATCATAATCGCCCCAAGCTAGAGAACCTTCTTGTGTTCTAGGTAAGTCTGTTAGTTCTGCAAAATTACCTCCTGTATTGGTATATATTTTAGATATTGAGAAACTGCCCATTAATCCAGATAATACAATATCTAAATCCCCGTCATTGTCATAATCACCCCAAGCAACTGCGCTATTATATACTCCTACCAAACCTGCAGAAGTAAGTTCTGTAAAACTTCCTTCTGTATTGGTATATATTTTTGATACTGGGGTAGTTCCGCCTAATGAGCCTGTTAGCAACAAATCCAAATCTCCATCATTGTCATAATCACCCCAGGCTAAAGCACTAGCACTTACACCAGATAGATTTGCAGTAGAAAGCTCTTTAAATGCCCCGTTAGTATTGGTGTATATTTTTGAAATTCCTGATCCAGTTAAAGCAATATCTAAATCTCCATCATTATCATAGTCGCCCCACGCTGCATCTCCATAAGATATTCCTGGAAGATTGGCCGTAGTTAACTCTGTAAATGTACCATTGTCATTCGTATAGATTTTTGTTACATTTATATTCCCAAAGGTTAAACCAGTTAGGAGAAGGTCTAAATCTCCATCATTATCATAGTCGCCCCAATCTACTGCTGCCCATTGGACAGGAGTTAGATTAGCAGAAGTTACCTCTGTAAAAACACCTCCATTATTTGTATAGAGTTTTGTGATAGGATCTGGAACTCCAGAAATACTTTTTTTACCTGTTAGTAATAGATCTAAATCGCCATCATTATCATAATCTCCCCAGGTTACATCTCCATTATAAGCACCTGGCATATTGATAGTGGTGTCTTCTGTAAATATATTTTGTACCGTTACCGTCGCTGTTTTAGAGTCTGAATTACCATTAACATCGGTTACGGTTAGCGTAACTGTATTGGTTCCTATATTTGTACTATTAAATGTAGTTGTATCTAAACTCATTGATTGAATACCACAATTATCTGAGGAACCATTATCGATTTGTGCTGGAGTAATAGTTATAGTTCCCGAAGCATCTAATTGTACCGTGATATCTTGTGTGATTATCGTTGGTTTTGTCGTATCTCCAATACTAAAACTTCCTTCGGTAGAAAAAACCGACCCAGTAAAACTATGATCTATCGCTTGTACTTTAAAGGTAAAATTGGTATTGGTATTGCAACCCCCTAAAGGGCGTTTATAAGTATACGAGGTGTTTTGCTGTGCATTACCCAAGGCCGGTAGTTTACGCCAACCATCATTTTCTTGCGCCATGGGACTAACTTCGTATGCTGAGCTTGCCGAAACATCTTTGATATATACATTATAACTTAATCCACTACTTGGTGTTTCATTATCGGTACTGGCAGTCCAGCTTAAGGTTACTTCATCACCATTTACAACTGCTGTAGGGTTCGTAGGTGCTGCAGGAGCTGTGTTAGGTGTAACTGTATTATTAGTGAAAATTTTTGAAGTTACAGGAAATTCTCCTGTTAATAGAATATCTAAATCCCCATCATTATCATAATCTCCCCAAGCTGAATCTCCAAAGGTTGCTCCTGATAAATTCGCTGTAGCTAGTTCGCTAAAAACTCCTGCGGTGTTGGTATATATTTTTGAAATATTTCCACTTGGTGTCCAGCCATTTAACAAGATATCCAAATCTCCATCATTATCGTAATCTCCCCAAAGTGCAGCACCAACATTAACACCTGTTAAATTGGCTGTGGCGAGTTCTGTAAAAGTACCTGCCGTATTGGTATATATTTTTGAAATACTTGTACTTCCTTCTTTACCAGTTAACAGTATATCTGCATCGCCATCATTATCATAATCGCCCCAGGCTACAGAACTAAAAGATACTTGTGCTAAACTCGCAGTAGCTAGTTCGGTAAAAGTGCCTGCTGTATTGGTGTATATTTTTGAAACCTTTGTACTTCCTATGCTTCCTGTTAATAATATATCTAAATCTCCATCATTGTCATAATCGCCCCAGGCTACAGCACCATCTGTTACTCCTGTTAAATTCGCTGTGGTGAGTTCGGTAAAAGTCCCTGCTGTATTCGTATATATTTTTGACACCCGAATGCTTCCTGTCCAACCAGTTAATAATACATCTAAATCTCCATCATTATCATAATCACCCCATGCTACAGCACTAATATTTACGCCTGTTAAGTTTGCAGTAGCTAGTTCGGTAAAAGTCCCTGCTGTATTCGTATATATTTTTGACACTCGCATGCTTCCTGCCCAACCAGTTAATAATATATCTAAATCCCCATCATTATCATAATCGCCCCAAGCTACAGCACTATCATTTACGCCTGTTAAGTTTGCAGTAGCTAGCTCGGTAAAAGTCCCTGCTGTATTCGTATATATTTTTGACACCCGCATGCTTCCTGCTGCCCAACCGGTCAATAATACATCTAAGTCTCCATCGTTATCATAATCACCCCAAGCTACAGAACTTTGGGCAACTCCTGTTAAGTTTGCTGTGGCTAATTCGGCGAAGGTTTGTGTATAAGCATAACAGCTGATTAATAATACTGAGAATAGTAGTAGTTTTTTCATAGTAAAAGGGGTGTTATTCTGGGGTTCTTTTTTTTATGTATTCATAGGTAATACAGTTAAGTCTCTATTTACCCTATTTTTATTTTTTTGATGGATTCAATCCAATTAATGTTATAAAAAAACTACTGCTTTATCGCATGTGTAGATTTCCATCTAAAAACGGTTTCATTACATACCAATGTCTAATATTGAAAAGTTTTATCAGAAGAATGTTATACCAATTATCATCCAAGATTATCTGTTAAGATCATTTCTTTTGTTCATGTATTGACATAAGGAATTGATTAGACCTAACATCAATGTATTAGAACTTCGAACCCAACCAACATCTCAATAAAAGCTACATACGCATTAAAAAAATTACTTTCCGATATTTGAACTATCAACTTTATCCTCTTGCTTTTGCATAACCGTTATTATTTCTTTTAACTGATCAATTTCGTCCACTTTATTTTTTAACTCATCTATTTGAGCTTGTTGTGCTTTTACAGCCTCTAGCAAAACGGCTGTAAGGGACATATAATCCATGGACTTGAAGCCTTCATTATTAGTTTTTACCAATTCGGGATATACTTTTTCTACTTCTTGAGCGATCAATCCAATTTGCTTGTCTGTTGTAAAGTTTTGATCAGGAAAATCTTCTGTTTTCCAATAATATGAAACCCCTCTCATTTGTTTGATATTTTCGATAACATTGGGAAGTGCCACAATGTTCTTTTTCCATCTTAGATCCGAACTGCAAGTTCCTCCGGTACAATTCACTGACCCATTTACATCTAGCTTTACAGAAGGATTATTTCTGCCAATTCCTATCTCTCCGGCAGCATCAATAACTAATCTTCTAGCTCCAGCGGTATTATCGTAGATATGAAATTCTCCTGGGTTAGCGTCAAAAGCACCTTGTATTCCCATAAATATTTCTCTCTGTGTATTTTTAGCAACCATACCAGCCCAACCATTACTCGTGTTTTCTAATCGTACACGAGTTCCATTTCCAGCATCTGTAATATGTAGTTTATCATCAGGGCTGGTTTCATTAATTCCAACTTCTCCTCCTTGATTAATAATCATTTGTGTATTCCAGGAGATTGGGTCTCCAGCAATTGCGGATGCTCCATCTGCATGCTTAAATTCTATCCAGGCATCATCATCAGTGCCTGCAAAAGCGTTGATATCTATAAAAGCGGCATCTTCATTACCCTTTATATAGGTTTCATTAACTCCATAACTGGCATTCCATTTATGTTGTATTCTTCCGTTTCCATCTTGTACACTTACGATATAATCCGAAGTGCCTCCTGGCATTATAATCCCTTCGTTACCATTAAGTGATGTATTGTTAACCGCAATACCATTATTAGCAACTAGGGTATTAGTTGTAATCATTCCTGCTCCAATGATGTCATTGTTATTAAGGTCAAGATTTTGAATAGCAGTATGATTTCCTAAGTTATCTCCCTGAGCTACGGTATTTGCGGTGAAAGCGTAAGGAACACTCAGTAATTGCGAGCTACCAATTGTAGTATAGGTAGTTCCTCCTGTAATATCAACCGAGATCTCTAACCAATGGTTTTGAGTACTCCAATCGATAGTGCTGAAATCATCCGAACTCGTTCCTGTACCAATTGTCAGTGAGATAACTCCTTGTGTGTTTGAGTTTACCGTATGCGTTTCGGTATATAAAGTTGTTCCTATAGCACTACCTTCTAGCAGTTTAACTTGTACACCGATAGATTGATTAGAAACAATATCTCCAGCAGCATTTCGTACTACTGCCTGGTAATTGAAGGATTGAGAGAATCCAAACAGACCACATAGCATCATCAGGATCAATGGGGTAATTTTTTTCATATTCTAGAAATTATTGTATTTATAATTTTATTATTCGCTACTAAGAATACAGGCAACTGAGTATAAACCCTATTTTATTTATTCATATTTTAAAAAAAAAGAAGTTTGTAGTTTTTTAAAAATTATTATTGATATGGTTTGTGGCATTTAAAATTTTAAATAAAAGAACCTGAGTTATAGTTTTAAACAATAATATTCTTTTTTGCCCCCTACAAATACCCCTACAAAATTTTTGAAGACCGCTGTAAATAAACAGTTTAACAATAGTGGTTTTATGAATAGTCAATAAACTTTTTGGCTTACTGTTTTTATTTAATAATTTTGACTATTTAGTTTATCTAATTCCCCTTATGCCTGATAAAAAGCAATCGGTTTGCGAAGAAAAGAATTTTGACACCCTTTTCAATACTCACTATGAATCAGCGAGAAACTACCTATATTATAAATGTGGGGATCTTCAGCAGGCAGAAGATATTGTACAAGATGCTTTTGTGAAATTATGGAAACAATGCGCTGATATTATCTATGAGACTGCAAAATCCTTGATTTTTAAAATATGTAACAATGCACTTTTGAATGAATTTGCTCATAAAAAAGTTGTATTGCGGTATGAGAATACTCCACGTACTGATAAAAATCACGAAAGTCCTGATTTTATTATGGAAACAGAAGAGTTTAGAGAAAAACTGGAATGGTGCATTTCAAAACTTTCACCTAAAGAGAGAGAAGTGTTTTTATTGAGTAGGATTGATAAAAAAACATATAAAGAGATTTCGGAAATCACTAATATCTCAGTAAAAGCTGTAGAAAGAAGAATGAGCAATGCCTTTATTATTCTCAGAAAATTACTGGGAGACGAAATTAAAATTTAAAAAAGTAGGGTAATCCAGTAATTAGCTGTATTAGGTATAAGGAAGGTTTTTAGCTGTTTAAAAGCCTAAACTTTTAGAATTATGGAAAAGTATGAATCAGATGAAACATTTATAGCTCGTTGGGTAGCTGGTGAATTAAACGAAGAGGAACTATCTGAGTTTGAGAAGTCAGATGCTTATAAGGTGTTTGATCGTATTAACGAAGAGGCTCAACAATTTCAGGCACCTCCAATTGATAAAAGACAGGCTCTAATCAGAACCAAAGAGCAAATTACCTTTGGTAAAAAGAGAAAAACATCAAATGCCTGGTATGCTATTGCTGCTTCCATTGCTATTGTGATTGGTACCTTCGGTATTCTCAATTCTTCCAAAAGTTACCAAACAGCTTATGGAGAACAATTGGCTGTCACATTACCTGATGGGTCCAAAATTCAGCTCAATGCAGATTCTGAATTAACTCATAAACGTTTCTTTTGGATCAATAATCGTGATGTTAACCTAAAAGGAGAGGCGTATTTTGAGGTAGAAAAAGGTGGTGATTTTGTGGTAAAAACGTCACAAGGTTCGATATCCGTGTTAGGAACCAAATTTAATATTAAAACAAGAGGTAAAGCTTTGGAAGTAAATTGTTTTGAAGGAGCAGTTAGATTTGACAAACTTGATACAGATGAGTATCGTATCCTGAAAAAAAATGATAGAATTACGCTTTACAACGATCAAATTAATAACGAAAAAACTGAGGAAACGCATCCGAATTGGATGAAAGGCATTAGCGTTTTTAAAGAAAAACCATTACACGAGGTTATTGATGAAATTCGTATTCAGTATAATGTTACATTCCAAGTCAATGACACTGATTTATCCAAGCTATTTACTGGAAGTTTTTTACACGATGATATAGAGAAAGCGTTAAAATCTACGCTAACACCTATGGGAATCTCATATACTCTTTCTGAAGATAAAACTATTATATATTTACCTTAACTTTGCACTTAGTTTAGATTAACCAACTCGATTACATGAAAACCCCCTTATTATTTGCTTTGGCATTGCTTTTCACTATGGTATGCTTTGGTCAAGAAAAATTAAACGTTTCCTATTCAGAGACTCCTTTAAAGGAGGTACTTACTGATATTGAATCAAAAACTTCTGTGCTGTTTTCTTATGGACAGGAGGTTATAGCTTCTAAAACCATAACACTATCCCAGCAAGAGATAACCTTTGATAGCCTTTTGCCTTTATTGGCGGCACAAACAGGTCTTATTTTTGAAAAAGTATCTGCACAACAAGTAATCATATCACAAAAAAGGGTGATCTGTGGTTATGTTTATGATTCAGACTCAAAGCAATCTCTCCCTTATGTTACCGTAATTATTGATTCTGATCGTAACACTACGACCGATGATAATGGATATTTTAGTTTTGAGAATATAGATCAAAACTCAGAAAATGTACGTTTAAGTTTTATAGGGTATGATGATAAAGAACTCCGTATTTCTATTGGTGAGCCCTGTACAACTATTGAGTTAGACCCTATATCATCTGCACTAGACGAGGTGGTAGTATTGGGATATATCACGACTGGTATTGATAGGAACAAGGATGGTTCACTATCTCTGGATTCAGAAAAATTAGGAATTTTACCAGGATTAGTAAGTCCTGATATATCGCAAAGTATTCAACTCATTCCAGGTATTTCGACCCTTGATGAGTCAGCGACAGGTATTCAGATTCGTGGAGGATCTCCTGATCAGAATTTGGTATTGTATGATGATATCAAGTTATTCAATACCGGGTATTTTTATGGTATGTTCTCTCTGTTTAATCCTTTCGCAACACAAAAAGCAACTGTTTATAGATCTGGGACCAGTTCTTCTTATGGGGATCGTATTTCTGGAATCATCGATATTTCTAGTGGAGATGTTATTCCCAAAAAAACAGAAGGAGGACTTGAAATTGACGGTTTATCTGCAAATGGTTATATAAAAGCTCCTTTATCAGAGAAAACTGCCGTATATGTTTTTGCCAGAAGATCCTATGCTGATGTTTTGGAAACACCAACGTATACTAGTTATGAAGATAAAATATTCACAAATTTTGGAGTAGCTAGAGATATTAACGGAAATGTACTAGAGCTCGAAACAGATGATGATTTTAGTCCGCAAACCAGTAGTACTGATTTTTCATTTGCTGATATTGGCACAAAACTTATCTTAAAACCAAATAAAAAGCATAGTATTTCTGTTAGTGGGTTATATACCAGAAATCGTTTAGATTTTGACTTTACAGGAGATGGTGAAGAATTTGTTGTAGATTCATTAATTACACAAAACAAAGGGGTAAGTGTAAATTGGCAATATAAAGCTAGCGAAAAACAACAAACGAAACTTGCAGCCTATTTTTCTGAATACAACTCTTTTTATCAAAATGATGAAATAAAAGATGAAACCGATGATGGTATTTTGGACCTGGCAGAGATTAATATTCGTAAAAACGACATTACCGATTTAGGAATAAAATTTACCTCTATTTCTACTATTAACGAAACACAACAGCTTACATTAGGATATGATCTTTCATATACAGATTTAAATGTTCTTATCAGTAAAGAAAATCCTATTGATGCTGAAATAGAAAACTCCGGTCAGAACGATAGCAATCTTAAAAATGCACTATTTGGTGAATACACCTTTAATCTAAAAAACAAAGGATTTATTAATACCGGACTTCGACTTGTGCATTATAGCTCTTTAGATGAATTTTTAATAGAACCGCGTATTAATTTTGAATACCCCCTGAGTGATCGTTTCCGATTTAAAACTGCTATTGAAAGAAGGAATCAACCTATTTCTCAATTAGTAGAGTTTAATCATACCGAGTTACGTCTAGAGAATGAATTATGGCGTTTATCAGACGATGGACAATTTCCCTTGTTAAGCAGTAATCAAATTTCTGGTGGATTATTATATCATTATAAACGTTTTAATATTGATATTGATGCGTATTATAAAGAGCTAGAAGGGTTAACTACATTTACTAATGGATTTAGTAATCCTTTGGAGAACTTAGAAGAAGGTGAAAGCACAATAAAAGGGTTAGATATTTTGCTAAAATATAGATGGGATAACTACAAAATATGGGCAGGTTATACCTATAACGACATTACGTTTCAATTTCCTAATCTTAAAGACACTCCTTTTAAGTTTCCAGGGAACAATGATATTACACATTCCTTCAGGATTTCCAACACTTTACAATTCAAAAACTGGCAGTTTTCTCTGGGATGGCAGTTTAGAACTGGAAAACCTATTACTCCAGTAAACAGTTATGAAATTCAAATTGATGCTGATGGCGAAAATGCTGGAGTAGTAAATTTTGGTTCTGTGAATAGTGACAAGTTACCAGATTTTCATCGTCTAGATGCTTCGGTTTTGTATGATTTTAATATAAAATCGGGTAGCAAAAAACTAAACGCGCAATTAGGATTATCATTCCTAAATATATATGACAGGGTAAAACCGTTAAATTTAATATATAAAGCAGAACGTAAACCATTAGATGATGGAGGGATAGCAATCCCTGGTACTACGGGATCTACTCCTGAGGAACTTGAGGTAATTTTAGAACAAGTAATTCAACGATTTTCTCTAGGCTTTACACCTAATGCTGTATTTAGAATTTCTTTTTAAACTTCAAGATATTCCAGGATTGGGGCTCCTTTGGGAGCATTAATCTTTTTACGTAGACGATACCTGTTCATCATTACGCTATCCTGAGAAATTGCAAGCATATTGGCTATTTGCCCTGTATCTAAATTCAATTTCTCCATGGCAACCAGGCGTTCTTCTGATTGGGTAAGCTCATACCCTTTATTCTTTATATTACTAAAAAAAGAAGGGTATGCTATTATAAATTTTTCTTTAAATGTATACCAATCATCTTTGGTTAAGATTTTACTTGTTGCAAGATGTTGTAAGTTTTGTATAGATTCTTTTTCACCTACTTCAGTCTTTAACTGTTCAAGTTCTTTATGTAAAGCTTCCTGCTCTTTACTTTTTGCAACCAGCTGAGCGGTAAAATCTTCTAGCTCTTTTTTGTTTTTTTCTAGTTCTTCTTTTGCCTTAAGAACTCTGTTCTTATAAATTCTTCTAATAAGGTAACCTATTGTTATCCCTGCTAATACTGTAATAATAAACAGTATGAAATATAATCTCTTTTTGGCACTTTCGGCTTCAGTTATTAGCTTTAGCTCACTTTTTTCTTTTGCAAACCCTAAACTATCTCGTACTTTTTGTTTTTCATAAGCAAAGACGGTCTCAAGCTTTGCTAACTTTTTTGCTTCTTCAACATCATTGCGTTCTTCTAATAATTTATGATATTTTAAATATGCCTCAAGACTCTCTTTGTAGTTCCCTATAGCTTCATAACTCCTACTTAATTTAAGATATCTAAAAGGTATTACGGCTTCACTTTTAAGCTCTACACATAAATCTATAGCTTGTTTTAAATATGTTATTCCCTTTTCAGGTTGACCTACATCAGAATAGTGAACCCCTAACGCATATAAACCAGATTCTAAACCTATTTTGTTATTACTTTTCTTATGGAGCACTATGGCCTTCTGCAAATACCCTAAACTACTTTTGTAGTCCTTATAACGCCTTAGTATAGCTGCATAATTTGCATACATTGCGGCTTTTTGATAATCTGTTCCTATAGAATCAACAAAATGGATAGATTTATTGTAGTACTTCATGGAGTTAACAGTGTCATTTGTTACCCCATAAGCAGAGCCTAACGAACTATAAATTTCTAACAATTGTCCTGTTTGCTTATATTTTTTAGCTACTTGTTCAGCTTTTTTAAGTTGCTTAATACCATCTTCCATGGAATTTAGTACAGAAATCCATGCTTTGGCCTTTTGATGATAGGATGTAGCTAATAAAGAATCTAATCCATGTGCAAGCTTTATATCGATACTTTTTTGAGCTAATATTGCGGCTTCATCAAAGTTATGTTCTCTACGTTCATAATAACTAAGGAAATGATAAGCATCTGCTTTTCTTTTATTAAAATAATTATTTTTTGACTTTCGAGAGGTTACTAAACTATCAATATACTGTACAATTTGATAGAGATATTTTTTAGCTTCGCTGGGTTGACGGTCTGATTTTTCTTTAGCAAGAGCATATAATTCCTCAACTCTTATACTATCTTGAGTATCTAAATTTTCTGATCCTTGTTGTCCTGTTCCTACAAAAAACGTAGAAAAAAAAACAATGATGAATAGTAATGGAATTTTCTTTTTCATTGTGTCAGAGAATATATAGATATTAGAAATACTAATATAGTGAGTGGTTGGTTAATCATAAGATAAAAATAATCATTCTCTTCAGTTTAGTTCTGTTATTAATCAAAGAAAATATGATTGGTTTGATATTAAAGAAGTTTCCAGATATCACAAAAATTAAAATAATCGAATAGTTAATTATTTTATTCGAGAAGTCTTTCCACTAACCTTTTATTAATATAAAGAGAACTAATATCAAAAAGGATTTAATTTTCATTTTTTTAAGTATTACTCCTTGTATAAATCTAAAAGCTCTAATATCAGTATGTTAAAAAAAACTAAACGTATTTAATGTATAACCCCTTGATTTTTGTATTTTAATGCTTTCTTAAACCCTTATTAATGCCAACCATAAAAAATATTACTTTTTTTTTAATTTTCATTTCTTTTTTAGTTCAAAGTCAAAATGAAAAAGATCACTGCAAAGAATGGCGTAAAAAAATAGATACAATTTCTAACTTAGAGCGTGGAATACAATATGGTAAGTCTTCCATTCCAAAATTATCTTCTACTTGTAGAATAAAAGCTTATGTAGAAATAGGTATGCGTTACGCATATAAATACCAGATAGATTCCTCTTTTTTCTATATTGATAAAGGAATAAAGCTAGCAAAAGACCTTGAAGCAAAAGAAGAATTATCTTATGCATACTCAAGAAAAGCAGAGATATTAATAGGAACGGCAAAATACGATGACGGAAAAAACATGTTAATCAAAGCAAAATCCTTACTTAAGGATTTTCCTAATAGTACAAGCTGGACCAACTATTATGATAAACAAGGGTATTATTCCTATATCAAAGGCGACTATCAAAAAGCAATAAAATTCATGGATTCTACTGTTTTAGCTTCAAAAAAAAGCAAAGATACTAGTGATATTCATAATTACTATGAGAATCTAGGGGTAGTATATAAAAGATTGAGCGCATTTGAAAAAGCAATTGAATATTTTATAAAATCTGTAAAAATTAAAGAGCAATTAAATGCACTTAGAAGTATCGGGGAAACATATAGATATTTAGGCAGTTGCTATAATGAATTAGGGCAATATGAAAAAGCTAAAAACTATTTTGAAAAAGGAATAAAAGTAGGAAGATTGAACAATAATGATCATACTTTATTTTCCAATTACGCCGCAATAGCTTTTTCTAATAGACATCTAAATTTGTTCGAGGAAGCAAATAAAGCAATTGATTCAGCAATATTTCTTGCTAATCAAATGAATAGCAAACGCAACCTAACATATACTTATATAGAAAAAGGAGAAATTCTCCTAAAAGGCTTTAAAGACAATAAAAATGCAAGGCTTTTCTTTCAAAAAGGATATCAAATTGCAAAAGACACAAAGGTAAACCCCTTAATATTTGATTCATTAAAATCGCTAGCCGACTTATCACTTTATGAGGAAGATTATGCTGAATTTCTAAAGCTTAAAAACGAATTAAAGGTATTGATTTCCAAAGATCCCCAAATTGATTTTAAAGCCTACTTGGAAAAAATACTGACTCAATATTATGAAAAAACTAAAAAGCCTGAAAAAGCCTTATTTCATTATAAATCATATATACAGATAAGAGATTCTATATCAAATGAGAAAGTACAAACTAAAATAGCAGATCTAGAGAAAAAATATGACACCGAAAAAAAAGAGTTACAAATTGTAAAATTAGGCCAAGAAAAAGAAAAACAGGAAAAACTGACAGCTAGAGCAAACCTCAAACAAAATCTTTTCCTTGGTTTTTCTATCTTGTTAGTGGTACTATTAGCTTTTGGAACTTGGGTATTTTTAAAACTTAGAAAACAACAACAACAACTAGGAGAAGCTCATCAAAATCTAACGGAAATAAATCAGGTAAAGAATCGCCTTTTTTCAATCATCGCTCACGATCTAAGAGGAATGTTACTCCCTTTTCAAAGATCAGGGAAGATCCTAAAGTATCACATAGATAAAGGAAACCATGAGCGAACCATAGAATTATCTCAAGAACTTGAGAAAAACTCAGAAAGCTTATCAACTATGCTGGATAATTTATTGAGTTGGTCCCTGGAACAGATGAATGGATATCGATTACATCCAGAACAACTTTCTGTAGCCAACCAGCTTCAAGAAATTGTTCAAGGTTTTGAGCAACAGGCTGCTTATAAAAACACAAAAATAGATGTAAAATACAAAACAGATGTGACTATCGAATTTGATAAAGGAGCTTTTCATGTTATTTTTAGAAATCTAATTGGCAACGCACTAAAGTATACCGAAAAAGGGAATATTAGAATTGAGTTCCGAAAAGATTTCAATACATTAGTATGCTCAGTTACCGATACCGGTGTCGGAATGACTGAAGAACAACTTCAAGATATTTTTACTTTAGAAGACAACAAAACTACTATAGGTACACATGGAGAAAAAGGTACCGGACTAGGACTTAACCTGGTTTATCGCTTTGTAAAAATGCATAATGGTATTATCAAAGTATCTTCAGAAAAAAGAATTGGCACACGTTTTGACATAAGCCTTCCTATCACAACATCATTAAACAAACAGACTGAAGGCGTGAAACCTATGTCTGCATAAACTAAAAGGGGCATGAATATCTATATCGTAGAAGATAATATATTTCATATAGAAGATCTTAAAATCTCACTAGAAGAATTGGGACATACCTGTTGTGGGACTTCTGATGATCCATTTGAGGCACAAGAAGAAATTGGGAAATTAATGCCAGATGCTGTGTTGGTAGACATACACCTACGTGGCAAACAAGCCGGAATTGCATTAGCCAAAAGAATCAAATCCCTATTCCATCTTCCCGTATTATTCACGTCTGCCGATAGTAATTTTGAAGTTATATCAGAAGCTGCAGATATCGACCCTGTTGCTTACCTAACCAAACCAATACACATCAAAGATTTACAGGCTGCTCTTATATTAGCTCAAAAACATACACCACATACTGAAACAAAAACTGAACAAGTATCACATTTGTTTGTCAAAAATGGTAATAAGTTGGTAAAAATAGATGTCGATAGTATTCTTTTTGCGCATACGGATTCCAAAAATTATTGCTCATTAGTGACCACGGATCATAAGAAACTATCTATAAGAAGTTCTATTCTTAATTTATACGAATCATTAGATAAAAACAATTTTATCCAAACACATCGATCATATATCATCAATTGGCATAAAATAGATTCTTTTCACGAATCTGACCAAACCATCGAGATTCAAGGGCATCATATTCCTTTGGGACGAACTTTTAAGAATGAAGTCTATAAACGATTAAAGATACTTTAGGTATAACAACCATATTAACTAGTAAAATCGAACAGTTTAATTAGGGCGAATTACATAAACCACTACAATTCATACATTCATCCACAAATTTTAATCATTTATCCACTTCTAGATATTTAGTTATATGATATTTCATTACTTTATAGAGATATATTGTATGAAATAGGTTATACAAGCTACCTCATAGAAAATCTAACAAACTTATGGCAACAAACACACAAATTCAGATTTTTATTGGCAATGAATCTATTCCAGCTTTTCAAGCCCTTACTCTACATCAGGAAATAGATGCGCATCACAATTTTGAACTCATTTGTAGAAAAGATGTCCTGGAGACCAAAACATCAGAGTTTTCAGCAGAAAGCATTAACTTTTTGGGAGAAATTTTTTTACTAAAAATACAGTCTCTTGATGGTTTTTCTGATGAAGAAACATTAGAATTTAAAGGTGTTGTTACCTCTATTAAGACTGTAAAAGGTTTTTACCAGCGTAAAGGAGATTTGGTACATATACTAGGAAAAAGCTGTAGTATTATAGCTGACGATGGCCCTCATTATGCATCTCACCAAGAGGTTGGGCTTTCTGAAATTTTAGAAAAAACTTTCAAAGGATACGACAAAGGAGCATTGCAATTTTCTTTTTCACCCAAAAAAACCTCTCCTATTCACTACAGTGTACAACAAGAAGAAAGTTCTTTCGAATACACTAGTAGACTAGCATCACAATATGGCGAATGGTTTTATTACAATGGTACTCAATTAGTGTTTGGCAAACCAGAAAAAAAAGACCCTATAACCTTGCGATATGGATATGACCTTTTGGAACTATCTATGAATTTAGAAACCATTCCTAATAGTTTTAAATACTTTACTAATGATTATTTAAATGATACATTTCACGAAGTAAAAACAAAAGAAATAGGATCAAATGCCAATGGATTCAATTCTATTGTAAGCAGAAAAAGTAATCAGATTTATCAAAAAGAAACGCAGGTTTTTGTTAGTGCGCATGATAATCCACAAATGAAATCAAGGATAGATGAGCAAGCTAGATTACAAAAGCAAGCCAACGAAGCTAACCAGGTAAAAATTAACGGAAAAAGTAGTAACCCTGCCATTGCCATAGGAGGGTTAGTCCAAATAGAGGGAGAAAACTCTTCTTATGGTGGATATAGAATTACCAAAGTAACTCATACCTGTAGTGAAAATGGGCGATATGAAAATACGTTTGAGGGGGTTACTTCGGATATCAATACTTATCCAAAAACATCTATTAAAGCATTTCCAAAAGGTAAGTCTCAAACAGCAGTTGTGGTAGACAATGTAGACCCAGAAGGAATGGGACGGGTAAAAATACAATATGCATGGCAAAAAGAATCAGGAGAGACCTCTCCCTGGATTAGACAAGCCAGTCTGGCTGGAGGACCAGGTCAAGGAATGTATTTTGTGCCTGAAAAAGGAGATGAAGTTATTGTTGATCACGAAGGTGGTAATGCAGAATCTCCTATTGTAAAAGGAAGCGTAACCAATTCCTCCTCAGTACCCGAGAGTTTTAAGAGTGGTAATAACCACTTAAAAGCCATAAAAACCAGAAGTGGTAATCAAGTAACCCTTAATGATGCTGATGGTAGTGTAACCATCGCTGACCCTAGTGGCAATACCATTGTTATGGGTGGTAATGGCGAAATCACAATCAATGCACCTAATAAAATTACTTTCTCCTCTACTGATATTGTTATGGATGCTAGTAATGATTTAACCGTAAACGCCGGAAATAATATTAGCTCTACTGCGGCCACTGACATTAGTTCATCAGCTGGAGCAAACTTAAAAATGGATGCAGGGAGCAATCTGGCAGCTAAGGCAGGATCTAAAGCTTCTCTTAAAGGAGATAAAAGTGTTACCGTTTTTGGCAAAAGAGTATCCATAACAGGAATGATTATGACCAATATACAAAGTGGTGCTATACTCACTGTAATGACTATGGGAGTTCTAAATCTAACTGGAGCCGCCAAAAATTTACTTAACGGTGCCAAAGTTACTATTCTAGGGAAACGAGTAGAAATCAATGATTAAACCATGCAAACAACTCTACCGTTAAAAAATAGGGATATCATATATCACCATGTTACCAAACCATTGAATTACCATTTGGAAACATCTACACTTTTAGTGTCTGACAGTAACCAAACAAATAATACGATAACAGCAGATGTTACCAAAACATTCATTAAAAAAGATAATTCCGGAACTCTTTTTTCTGTAGAAACTAAAAATAGAAAGCAATCTAATCTTGAAGGCAATGCAACATTAGAAAATGAATTGGCCTGGCTACAACAAAAATTGGTTTTATATTGTAATAATCATGGTGAAATTACTACAGTAGTGAATAGACAACAGATTAAAGAAGATTGGTATTTTCATAAAAAAGAAGTAAAAAAAAGGCATAAGAAAACTATAGATAACATAGATTTAATTTTAGATGGTGCAGAAGCTTTATTAGACGATGAAAACGCTTTTATAGAATTAATATGCAAATCTGAAATAATAACCTTATTACTACCACCTATTTATGATCAAAAACTTTCAAGAAAAAAACAGCTTAAACAACATAAAATATTTCCGCTTTTTTTTGATGATTATGAGCTTCCTCTATCTATAAAAACAACACTTTTAGATAATAAAGAAGCTGTAAACAATCAAATCATTAGATTAGGTAGTATTGATAATAATCAATTTAAATCTGCTGAAATAAAACGGTTTTTTAGAAAATTGTATAATGCACAAGACTTAGCCATAGATATTGATGTAGCATACCTTGAAACCTTAGATTTAGATAAGAATAATGACATCTATGCTGCCACTCAAATGATGGGTGTAGAAATCGATAGTTTATATCGTTACAGACAAATTTCCAAATTAAAAAAAATAGCGCATGTCTAGACAGTTTGTACCTAGTGGAACCTTGATTACCTGTAGCATTGCTTCAGGAGAAACAACAGAAATAACGGCAACAAACTCTACAATTACTATTTATGGAGAAAACTGGTTAACAACTAACGACAATGTACCAAATGCTAATTTCAAACCATTTCCTTCCTGTTCTAGTAAATGTAAAGTGCCTTGCGCTATTATTAAAGGGGAATGGGAAACTCCAGCTTCTGACAAAATTTTAAGTAAAGGTAAAAAGTTATTGGCCGATGACAGTACATTAACATGTGATAAAGGTGGAAAGATTTCATTAGTAATGCAATGTGTAGGTGATATGGTAGATCCACCTAATACATTTGATAAACTAAAAGAATCTCTGAATGGTACGTTTAAAACAGTTGTTAAGAAAGTAGAAGCCATACAAGCTGGAGTAGCGGGTTCCATTGCCACAACAGTAGGAGATATTGCTGCTCCAGTTACAGCTGTAATTAATAACGAAGCAGTACAAAGTGCATTGCAAACAGGACAAGAATATCTTGCTAAAGCACAAGAACTAAAAAACACAGTCGATGAACATATAGAAACAGCTGGTGATAGTACCGAAACTCTTAGCGAATATATCGAACAAGAAGTGGGTGGCAGAGAAGCTATAGCAACAGATTTAGTGTATGATGTTACTGATGGTCTTCAACAAGAATTAGATGATTTATTAAACAATGTTGAAGACGCAATAAATCAAAATTTAGATGAAATACGAAATGGAATTAATGTAGCAGGAACTAATCCTCAATCCAATCCTTTATTAGATATATTATCTGGAATTAGGGATGCTGGTACTGTTTTAACTGAAAATCCTGAAAATGCTCCCTTCCAAGTAAACGCTAACTCTGATTCAAGTATATTCGACACTCATTCAGTAACAACCAGAGCGCCTCACCAAACTACAAGCCTCTCGGACAGAATTGATGGTTTAACAAATCAACTCAGCGCTCAAACCCAAGAAATAAGAGATGAATTAAGTTCCGAAATCGCTGATTTAGAGGCATTAATAGAAAGATATAGCTTAAACAATTATTTACAACAAAAAATAGACGACGAACTAGATAGACGAATTAAGAAAGCTGAAAAAGAATCTGCCGAATTACAAACCGATATGGACAGAGCGTCTACGTTATTATCTGGATTAGGCAATGAATATAATGACTTTGTCACAGGATTTTCTGACCAAATTATTGCTAAATTTAATAGTGAAGTAGATCCAAGATTGGTAGAAGCACAAGAAAAACTAAAGACCGCTAATGCTAATTTAAGCACAGCAGCAACAGGTCTTAATGGTGCTAAATTTATTGCAGGTGGCTTACCAGCTGGATTAGTAGTAACCAAAGCCAAGCCTAAAAAGAAAAAGGGTGATAAAGAAGGGGTAGGAAATGGAACTGGTGCAGCACTTTCTTTGGTTGAAGGTCCCTCATCATCATCGTCTAGCAGTGAGACTAGTAAATTAAAGTTAACCAAAATTACTTTCGATACAAAATATGATGTTTGCAGTGATGATGCCGAAAATTTCGATGATATATATGTACTTGAGGATGAAGATGGTTATTATCATTATATGCTAGATAGAAGCATCCCAGATAATGCCATCACTAAAAAGCCCAAAAATATTCCTATAATGTTTAGCAGTAGGGATATAATAAGCTTTACGGCAACCATAGAACTAGAGGACCCTAGCGACCCATTAGCAAAAACTCCAGATATTAGAGTTATAGATAAAAGTGGTGCTTATCTATTTAATATTGTTAAAGGGGCAACTAATTCAAAGTTTGCCATAATTGTTTCTAGTACAAATGTACCTTATGCTGGAACTGTAGAATATTTTAAGGATTTTGAACTCGTTTTTGAATATTCTGAAGATGGTGTAAATTGGATTAATCTTGGGCAATCTGTAAATAGATTATATATTACTTTGAAAAACCCCGAATATTCAAAAGCATTACCAGATTTTCAATTTACGGATGCTAAAAATAAAAGAAGTATACCAATCATTACAGAATCTTTACTTTGGTGGGGCTGTAAGCAAGCAAAAGGGCTTGATGATGAAGAATTAATTCTAGATGAGGTTTTTAAATTATTTGAGACCAAAAAAGTACTTAGAGCAAGAGAAGGAACGAGCTATTTAAGAACAAATTTAAATACTAAAGGATTAGGATATTGGAGAAATCGAACTTCTTTTATCGGTACTAAACCTAAGTATCCATTAATTATGCCATTGCCAAGAGGTAGAGGTTTAGGAGAGCTTCTAAGAGATGGTGAGGGAAGATGTGGAGAATTTAGTCTTCTTCTTACAGCAATAATGTTAGCACAAGGGATAACATCTGTTAGTCCCTATGCATTCAAAACATCTCAATTTACAAGCTTAAATCCAAATCAATGGCCAAGTTATAATGAAAATCTAGATAATAATATTCCGAAAACATTCTTTCCGACGGTGTTTCTTGTAAAAGGTTGGAAAACAAATGATCCAAAAGCGCCAAAAGAAATTTCTACTTCTGGCAACAAAGCACAGGGTAATTCTTTCCCTTTACATTTCTTTTGGGATCATGTCTATACTGTTTTTAGAAAAGGATCAAAAATTAAGTATTATGACCCTTCGTATGGAATTAAAGGAAATACATACTTTTCTAGTGAAAGAGAAGTATTGGCACAATACGCAAAAGATGCAATAGAAGGAGTGGTTCTAGTAAAGCTTAGCCAAAATGCTATTGATGGTGAACCTTTTTACGACAAACAACACTCTAAGCTCTTTTTTAATTTATTTAATCCCGTAAAAGCATACAGACGGAAAGATGATGCACCTAAGTATATCTATAAAGTAGAGAAAAAAAATATGTCAAAATATTTAGAAAAAAACACACTGTAAATTTATCATGTATAATAGTTAGTAAATTTTGATCATTCAGAATTTTATACCGAACTCTATATTTCAATAAATAAAACTATTACTAAAATGAAAACTGTATGTTAAAGGTATTTGTAAACGATGAATTAAATGATCTTACTATTCATAAGGTCAATATGAATATCCAAGAGATTACAGATGTTATAAATACACTCTCACCTGATGCGCATTCAATAATTGAATTATTTAAATTTGATTCTGAAAACTACGTAATGGCACTTCAAAGAATAGAAGATAACAAATGGAAAGTCGATTACCCATTAGAACAAAATAAAATTCACAAACAACAATACCTTAAAAGAGTAACGTGTATTCATCTCGTTCAGAAATTATATGAAGGGGGAAATATTGAAGACTCTAACGACTTAATAGACGTTCCCATACAACATTTTACTCTAGATGATATGCTAGAGTTTAAACGTGAGGATGATATGATGCTCGGAGGTCAAGATCCCGATCTACTAAAACCTACTCCTTCTCCAAAAGAGAAACTAGAAAAATCAAAAAGCGATACAGCACAGAAAAAAATCACTAAATCTTCTATAATACTTGGAGATATAACAGTCCCTAAAGAAGAACCCAAGATCAAATCAACCCCTAGAGTTACTGCCAGAAAAAAGCCAAAAACTCCTACCTCACCTCTTAAACAATTTAAAGAGTCTGCAAAACAATTAAAAAAAGAAAAAGAACAACCTAAAACGGCTAAGATTCCAGCAAAGTCAACGGCCTCTAAAAAAACTAGTCTATCTACACCAACAAAATCTAACACTAATAGCACTAGTCTTCTAAATCTAAAAGGGACTGAAAAGGCTACAAAAACCACAACAGTTTCCAAAACTGTTGAAAAAAAATTCAAACCTCAACTAACAACGGCAAAAAAAGCTACTCCAAAAACACCAGAACAACAACCTGTAACAAAACCTAAAAAAAATAAAGGAAAAACATTACACGCCTTAGGAGAACCAATTACAGAAAACAAAAAAAGTACTTCAAGTAAAGCTAAACCTACTTCAAAAAAAACAACTAAGAAAAATGTTGAAAAATCCTCTGATGAGGATAGCTTTTTTAGCATTTAAAGATATTTGTACTGTATTCTTTAATTCAAAAAAGGTTAATTCCAATAAAAAGCCACTGCATATACTACATTAGTCCACAAATTTTTGTAGTTCATCCACTTTTTCAAAAAATACTGTTTTTATTATAGTAATTTAATTGGCATACATATAGTTTTTGTAACTAGTATATATATTAATCATTATAAATCATCTAACTACTTGTATAAATCGCACAATTCATTAGTTTATGGCCACAAACACACAAATCCAAATTTTTATTGGCGGAGAACATATTCCAGCTTATAGAAGTTTATCCTTACATCAGGAAATAGATGAGCACCATAGTTTTGAACTCATTTGCAGAAAAGATGTTCTGGAAGGAATGTCAGAAGACATTTTTGGAGAAAGCATTAATTTTTTAGGAGAAATTTTTCTGCTTAAAATCCAATCTCTAGATGGTTTTTCTGATGAGGAAGAATTAAAATTTAAAGGTATTGTTACCAATATCAATACAGAAAAAGGTTTTTATCAAAACACAGGTGACTTAATACATATCAAGGGTAAAAGCTGTAGTATCATTGCCGATGACGGACCTCACTACACCTCCCACAAAGAGATTGGGATTACTGAAATATTAGAAAAAACATTTACCGGTTATGACAAAGGTACATTGCAGTTTAGGTTTTTGCCAAAAATGACAAAGCCCATTCATTATAGTGTGCAACAAGAAGAAAGTTCTTTTCAATATGCTAGTAGGTTGGCAGCACAATATGGAGAATGGTTTTATTATAATGGAACACAATTAGTTTTTGGCAAACCAGAAGATAAAACTCCTATAACATTACGATATGGATATGACCTCCTTAAATTATCAGTAAACTTAGAAACCATTCCCAATAGGTTTAAATATTTTACAAATGACTATTTAAATGATTCTTTTCATGAGGTAAAAACAAAAGAAATAGGATCTAATGCCAATGGTTTCAGCTCTATAGTGAGTAAAAAGAGTGATCAGATTTACCAGAAAGAAACACAGGTTTTTGTTAGTGCGCATGATGATCCACGAATGAAGTCAAGGATCGATGAGCAAGCTGCATTACAAAAGCAAGCCAATGAAGTTAACCAGGTAAAAATTAATGGAAAAAGTAGCAATCCTGCTATTGCAATAGGAAGTTTAGTTGATATAGAGGGAGAATCCTCATCCTATGGTGGGTATAGAATTACTAAAATAACCCATACCTGTAGCGAAAATGGACGATACGAAAACACTTTTGAAGGTATTACTGCAGAAACTGATGTATATCCTAAAACTTCTATTAAAGCATTTCCAAAAGGTAAGTCTCAGACAGCAGTTGTTGTGGACAATGTAGACCCAGAAGGAATGGGGCGAGTAAAAATACAATATGCATGGCAAAAAGAATCAGGAGAGACTTCTCCCTGGATTAGACAAGCCAGTCTTGCAGGAGGACCAGGACAAGGTATGTATTTTGTACCGGAAAAAGGAGATGAAGTTATTGTGGATCACGAAGGTGGTAATGCAGAATCTCCTATCGTAAAGGGAAGTGTAACAAATGCTTCTTCGGTTCCCGAGAGTTTTAAAAGTGGTAATAATCATCTAAAAGCGATCAAAACCAGAAGTGGTAATCAGGTAACACTTAATGATGCAGATGGTAGTGTTACTATCGCTGATCCTAGTGGTAATACCATAGTCATGGGTGGCAACGGTGAAATCACGATCAATGCACCTAATAAAATTACTTTCTCTTCTACAGATGTAGCGATTGAGGCCAGTAATAATTTTAGTGTTAATGCAGGAAATAATATAGCTGCCAGTGCTAGTAGTAATTTTAGTGCTAGTGCATCCAGTAATATGAGCTTAAATGGAGGCAGTAATTTTAGTGCTAGTGGAGGATCAAAAGCTTCAATAAAAGGAAAAACTACTTCTATTTCTGGAAAACGAATTTCCATTACTGCTTCTGTTATAGCTAATATTCAGGCAGGTGTGGCTTTATCCCTTGGAGCAACCGGTATTGCTATAGCTGCAGTAGGTATGGCCAAATTCTTTGGTAAAGTATTGAAATTAAACGGTGGACAAATAGATCTCAACGAATAAATTACTATTAAAATGAATCTAATCAATACCCAAAATCAAAAATTAGTTCAATCTACAGATACTAATAGTTTAAATTATAAAATAGATACAAAACAAACTATTATTTCTATGGGAAATAGTCAGGAAAGCTTAATTACTTATGAAGTTTCAAAAAGATTTATAAAAAAAGATCACGTTGGGTATTTATTTGAAGTTTTGGTAAACAAAAGAGAAAGAAACACTGAAAATTGTAATCAAGAGATTGATGACTACTTATTTAAACTTCAAGAAAAAGTCATTTTATATACGAATAAGATTGGTCAAATTATTTCTATTGCAAACTTTGGAGAGATTGTTGAAACTTGGGAAGATATTAAAAATGGCTTTAGAAAAAAATTCAAAAAAGACAAAGATATTGATCAGGTTATGGAAAAAATGTCTTTAATCATGTCCAAAAATGATAACTTTTTAACGCTATATCATAAATCCGAAATTAGTGCTTTATTATTCCCACCCATTTATATTGATGGATTAGAGTTACCTGATAATCAAGTATTCCAATATAAGGTGATCCCTTATTTATTTGGTATGTTTTCAGCTCCCTTTAAATTACTAACAAAGCATTTAAAAAAGAATTCTGATACTAATCTATTAGCTATTGGTCGATCTGGATTTATTGATAATTCCCTTTTTGAAAAAACTGCAGTGCAATTAATGTATAGAGAAATGTACAAATCTCCTTCTATGAATGCCGATATTAATTGTAACTATTCAGATATGTTATATTTAAACCAAGAAAACAATATTGACAGTGGGTACCAACTTTTGGATATCTCTATCGGTGAAGTTTATAGTTTCAACCAATTTTCTAATGCAACATTACTAAATTAAAATAAGTGCTATGCCAAGACATAAATGTATCCCGAGCAAAACACATTTAGAATGCTCTGCTGGACCTAAAGGAGTCACTTGCCCGTTAATTATTGAAGATTTAAAGGTAAACATAAAATCTCAACCATTAGGGCTTGAAACGGATAAGAAATTTGCTGGTTTTGGAACATGTATGACCACTGGGCAGACTTGTAAACCTAATGTTGAATCTTGGAAGAACCTATCCGACCCTAAAGTTAGGTCAAATAAGAAAAAATTATTAACAGGACACAGTAAACTATTTTGTACATCTGGCGCTGGAGTGATTTCTATTAAAATAAAACCTCCAACACCTCCTACTCCAGACGAGGATACTTTTTTTGGATCAATAGAAAATGGTTTAAATAACATGGAATCTACCCTCAAAGCTCCAGCAAGAAGTCTTGCAAAATCTGTTGGTAATTCTTGGTTTGGAAAAAAAGCACTAGGACTGTTCAAAGGAGCATCTGAAATGGCGGGAGATGCTCAAGATGCAATACTAAAAAAAGGAGCAGAATGGGGAGTAGAAAATGGATTCCAATTTGGTATTGATGTTGCCAATAATTTGGTGTATCAGGCAAATCATTATGGAGCGAAAGCTGTTAATTTTGTAATTGATTCTGTTGACGAGAGTGCTAGTAATCTTTATGATCAGACTCAGGAAGTAGTAGCATATGGAGAACGAATTGAAACCTCAGATGATCGGATTGGAACTGTATTAGAGATTGGTCAAGAAATAGGCAACGAAAATTTACAACAAATAAACAATAACATAGAACATTTTGGCCAGGAAATAGAAAAGTTTAATCAAGATCGTGTAGGCTATGTAATCGATCCATTAAAACAGGAATATTATGATGTTAGGCTGGGGTTAACCGATGGTATTGAGACATTTAATGATACATCATTATCTCAAGAAGAAAGAACGACGGGTATGATAGATGGTGCTGCACCAGCTGTAGTGTATGCTGTGGATAAGGTAAATATTGGTAAAGCAGCTGTAATGAGAGCTAAAGGATTGGCTGATGCAGTCAAAAATAAGGGGGGAGGAAGTGTTAATGTAAGCAGTAATATAACCGATACTAGTTCCAGAAACAATGAAAATGATAGAAACAATACCCAAAATAAGGAAAATCAAGATTCGGATGGAACAAGTCAACAGCAAGGTGATGAATCAGATTCGCAAAAACCGAATGAAGCAACAGGCCAAGCATCGGATACAACTGATCAAGAAAAAGGAGATCCTGTTGATGTAGTAACTGGCACTGTAATTAATAACTATGTAGATTTTGAAATTCCAGGTATTATTCCGATACAATGGAAACGAAATTGGTATTCAGATTCTAAATATAAAGGTCCATTAGGTTATGGTTGCCATCATAGCTATGACATTCAATTAAAACAGCGAACTCATGATTTGTTCATGACTTTACCTGATGGTCGAGCTGCATTTTTTAAAATCCTGACAACGGAAAATGCAACTACTTATAATCGTGTCGAAAAACTCACCCTCACTCTACTAGAGAACAAAAATTATGAGCTATTTGATCATAAAAAACAATTAACCTATATACTGGAATACAGATCGGACGTTTATCGAGTAACCAAACTATGCAACACTAATGGAATTGCGGTTCACTTTCAATATATCAATTCGCGATTACACAGAATAATAGATACTGCAGGAAGAATTATAAAAATCCATTCAGACAAAAACGATCGTATTACAAAAATTACCCTACATAATAAATTAAAAGAAAAAACGCTGGTGAGTTATGATTATAATGATGCTGGTGATATGATTACTATGACTGACCCTCTTGGACAATCTACACGTGCTGTTTATAAGAATCATCTAATGATTGCTAAAACGGATCGTAACGGACAAATCTATTATTGGGAATATGATGGATTTAAGACGGGAGCTAAATGTATTCATACCTGGGGAGATGGAGGCGTTCTTGATTACACCATAACTTATGGTAAAGAATACAATACAGTTACCAATTCACTAGGACATACATCCTTGTTTTATCATCAAGGTGGAAACTTGACCACTAAAATAGTAGATCCTTTGGGAGGTGAAATTATAAAAGAATATGATGAAGATCAGAAATTAATAAAATTTATTGACGAAGAAGGAGTAGCAATATCATATGACTATGATGAATTTGGTAACCTTATAACGACTACCTATCCTGATAGTGTAAGCACCAATTATGCATATGATAATAAGGGAAGGTTACAACTACTAACCAGGCCAGAAGGCGGTAATCTCATCAAATCATATAAAAATGATCGTTTAGATTGTGTTATTTCTCCGGATGGCATGATGACCACCTTTGATTATAATGAAAAAGGATTAATCTCTAAAGTTTATGACAATCAGGATAATGAGACGCTTCTGTATTATGATGAAGATCATAATCTGTCTAAAATCATTCTCCCTAATGGTGCTATTTCTTTATGGGAATATGATGAATGGGGACAATGTATCTCCGTCATAAATCCAGAGAAACACAAACAACAGTTTCATTATGATATATTAGGCAGGGTAACCAATGTACAACTACCTGACAATAATAAAATACAATTGAAATACAATGGCTATGAACAAGTTGTAGAAGCAATTGATAAGCATCGTACTGTAAAATTTGAATATACTCGCGTTGGAAGTTTAAAAACAAGAGAAGAAAATGGTAAGAAAATATACTTTAGGTATGATAATGAAGACCAATTATTAGGAGTTATCAATCGAAAAGGAGAATCTTATAATTTTACGAGAGATCCCAAAGGTAATATCATCAGAGAACAAGGTTATGATGATATTACACGTCATTTCCAGAGAGATAAGGCTGGTAAAGTATATAAAGTAGACCGCCCTGACGATAAACATAGTATTTATGAATATAATAAAGGCGGACGAATCTCAAGAATCGAACATCACGATGGTACCTGGGCAACATACAATTATAATAAAGACGGATTATTAGTAGAAGCCATTAATCCTAACAGTCATGTACAATTAAAGCGAGACGAAGCTGGAAGGATTGTATCCGAAAATCAAGGTGGACATATCGTAACGAGCGAATATGGTGAACTAGGTATACGTACTGGCATAATAAGTAGTCTTGGTGCGGATATCAATTTTGAACACTCTGCCATAGGTGAAGGCACAAGTACTATAGCTAAAGTAGGGCAAAACAAACCGTGGGAAGCCAATTACAAGTATAATAGTCTGGGCATGGAAACTGAGCGTGTTTTGACCGGCGGTATAACTAATAGCTGGAGTTATGATAGAGCCGGCAGACCATTACAACAAAAAGTAAGAAGCCAAGGAGGAGAACAAAGAAATCGTTCGTATAACTGGGATGTCAATAATAAATTAAAAAAGATTACAGATAACTTAACCAGAGGAATTGTTCAATTTAGTTATGATGATTTTAACAACCTGGCATCTGCACAATACGAAGATGGGAGTTATGATTATAAACTCCCGGATGAAGTTGGAAACTTATATCGTACCAAAGGTAAGAATGACAAAGAGTATGGAAAAAGTGGTAGATTATTACGATCTGGTGCAACGACTTACAAGTATGATAATGAAGGAAATCTAATCAAAAAAGATAGTCCAGAAGGTATCTGGGAATATATCTGGGAAGCTGGTGGCATGCTACAAAGTGTTACCAAACCAGATAAAACCAACATATCTTTTGAATATGATGCTCTTGGTCGTCGAACCGCAAAGATAGTTCAAAGTAATAATGGTTTCTCCCCTTCTCAAGGGGAAATGTCCGAAGGACAGAAGGGTTCAATCACCCGCTTTATCTGGGACGGCAACGTACCCTTACACGAATGGCAATATGAGCTTAAAAACCGTCCAAAAACGATAGTAGACTCATCAGGAAACATCTCAAAAGACAAAAAAGAACCTATACAAGATTTAACAACCTGGGTCTTTGATCAAGGAACCTTTAAACCTGCGGCTAAGATTACAAAAGAAGATACCTACTCAATTATTATGGATTACTTAGGCACTCCAATAGAAATGTATGATAGTTCAGGTGAAAAAATCTGGCAAGCAATATATGATATCTATGGAAAAGTTCGTAACCTTGTAATAGGTTCATTGAATGATTGCCCATTCAGGTATCAAGGACAGTATGAAGATCAAGAAACCGGACTCTATTATAACCGTTTTAGATATTATAATGCTGAAGATGGTGTTTATATTTCTCAAGATCCTATACGATTAAAAGGGAATAATCCTAATATTTATGCGTATACTCATGATAGTAATACTTGGGTGGATGTTTTTGGTTTAAGTGAAGGTCAAGAAGCTATCCCTCTTAATGAAAGAGAACATCATGGTTATGTAGTATATGATAAGGAGACTGGCGAAATTTTGGAATACGGTATAAGTGGGCAAGTAAGAACGCCTAATGAAATTGCGAGAGGAGAATCTCCTAGAATTACTCAAAAACTAAAACAGAAATATGAAAATGACCCAATAGTTGGTGGTCAAGTAATTGAAGATAGTATACCTGATAGACCTAGTGCTTTTAAATGGGAACAAGATAAAGTTAATACTCATGCAAATCCTACCGGTGAAGGTCCTCCAATGCAAATTTTGCCTAAGCCCAATAATAATGGTGGCTGAAATGCCTCATTTCACAAATCTTGATTACTACCAATTTGTAACTAATGACAAGCAAAATTAAGTAACAAAAAAGGGTTAAATATATTAAACAACAATGAAAACCTATTACAACGACACTCCCAGAAAAGTAACTTTCGAAAATAAGTCGATAGGTTTATCAGATGCTGATGATTATTTTTCTGCGCTTTCAGATCATAAGGAGTCCTATATAGGTTTTATAGATGTATATGATGAAGTGATTATCTTTAAATGGTTAGCTCACAACAAATGGCTAATAGATCATCCCACTGTACCTGGCATATTGCATAGGCAATGCTATGCCAGTAGTGAAGAATGTTTGGTATTTATAGAAAAAGTATATCAAGAGCATGATATTTCTAATTTTGAGGGCTTCGAAGATGTACCGGTACAAGAATTTACCCTAGATGAAATCCTAGAATTTAAAGAAGAAGACGAGTATCTATTAAGAGAAGAAGAACCTCCTGTAAAAAAAGTTACTCCTGCTAAAAGCATAGAGTTAAAACCTAAAAAGAAGAAAAAAACTTCCATCATCCTAGGCGATATCTCTGTTCCAAAAGAACAACCTAGAACCAAATTAACCCCTAGAGTTACTGACAAAAAAAAGCCAAAAACTACTACTTCACCCCTTAAACAGTTCAAAGAATCTGCAAAACAACTAAAAAAAGAGAAAAAACAGCTTAGTATAGCCAAAACCTCTGTAAAACCAGTTACCAAAAAAGTAAATAAACTTAAACCAATCCAGAATAAAACTAGTAATACTAGTCTGCTAAGCTTGGGTGAAACCGCTAAACCTAAAAAAGTAGATACAACAATACTGGAAACAACTTCTAAAACTACTGGAAAAAAAACCAAACCTTTACAGTCATTAGCTAAAAAAGCTGAAAGGAAAACATCAACAAAAGATGCAACAGCTTCTAAAGCCACTATAAAAAAGGCTAACCCCAAACAAGCAATAACTAAAAAAACGAACCCCAAGACACCAGAAAAGAATCCGTCCACAAAACCAAAAACCACTAAAAGAAAGACATTACACCAATTAGATACTCAATTATCAAAGGACAAAAAATCTACTACAAACAAAACAAAACCTACTACAAAAACAACCAAAAAAGACATTCAAAAACCTTCCGATGATAGTAGTTTCTTTAGTATTTAATCTTAAAATATAGCGGCTAAACTAATAAAAGCTACACTCGTCCACAATATCAAGCCAAACAGCCACTGACAGGCATTCTGTATCAAATAATTAGGTACATTAATACTTTAATAACTTAATTATGTACACAATGAAAAAAGACATTTTAAACCTAGAAGGAGTAAAAATTCTAAACAAAGAAGCTCAGAAAACTGTAAATGGTGGTTATGATGGATGTGATTGCCAAATAACAGATATGCCATTTTTCTGTCCTTCTGAACGATGTGATTAAAAACAATTAAGTAAAGCGGGCATGTCCCGCTTTTAGTTTGTATATTATTAATACACAGAAACCCATTATTCTTTCATTCGTACACATAATTATTACGAAACTCCACAACCAAAACTTTCACACTACCCTATTCCATAGTTTAGTACTTCAAAAAATAATAAATCATGGAAAACACACAAATTGTAAGAACATTTAAAGGTTTTATATTTGCCTTAATCCTTTTATTTGGATTTCAAACCAATGCGATATCTGCACAATCCAATGCCAAATTACCGGACTTTTTAATTACCAAATACGAAGGTGTATTAACCGGAGCGGGCAGTCGAACCAGAGTAAATACAAATGGTACTTGTACCATAAAAACCAAAGGATATAGAACCTATGCTTTTTATTTTAGTGATGATATTCCTCCTATTTCAGGTATAAAATTTATCAAAGATGACGACACCTATACTTCTACGGTGATCTATAAAGGAAAAACACTAGCTATTACTGTTGACGAAGAAGGGGATTTATCTATCGGGGCGACGGGTGTAGGAGCCATTGCCTTCTCAGGAAGTATAGAAGATGGTAGATGGAATGATGATGACGCATCAGAAAATACTACTGTTACAACAGGAGGTTCCGGTATCCATTTAGGTACAGGAAGTACGGGAATCCATATGGATGGAAATCAAACGAGCATAGGAACTGAAGATGCCGGTATCCATATGAATAATGGTAACATCTCCATTGGTACAGGAGATAGCGGTATTCAGATAGAAAATGGTAATATCACTCTTGGAACCGGAAACTCGGGAGTATCTGTAAATTCTGGTAGTAGTACTCATTCCGAAATTTTTATCATTGAACAGGAACACTGTATTGGTGGTTTGATTGATTGCAATTCTTCAGAAATAAGTCATTTACCACGGAGAATGGTTGGGATCTATAGAGGTAAATTAGAAACACGAGGCGTAGACACCAGAAAAGGAATATGTACTATTGTAGAAACAGGTTGTAAAACTTACCGTTTGGACTTTAGTAATGGGGTTCCTTCTATACACGGCGTACAGTTTGGCAGAAAGAATGATTTTGACGAATACACTTCTGTAGTTATAGAAGGTGAATATTCATCAGCAATAGAAGTAGATTTATCATTTAACGATCTGGAAATAGATGGCAAGGTTCTTATAGTTTCCTTTGATGGGAAGAAAAATTAAAAATTGTATTGGGATCAATATTAAAAGGGAGTTGTCTGGTTTGACATCTCCCTTTTTTCAATCCTCCATTGTTTTTGTTTACAGTAACAACTTAAATACTACTAATTCGTAAGTTGCAAGATAAGTTTTCACTGTTCCCACTTCTGTATTAAATAATCGTACTCTATATGTCCTTCCTTCGGGCAAATCATCAGTTGGAGTTGATGGTGCGACTACATCAAAACTCATATCCCTGGTACCATCAATAAATTGTTTTGTCGCACTTTGTATGACAAGAACCTGATTGGGAACATCATTCATATCAAACACATTATCTATATTGATTTCATGAATTTCAAAACCTATTTCTCCAAAATCTAAATCAAATGGCCCATCAACACCAATAAAACGGGGTTCTATAATTGCATTAACCCAGATATCGATGGTTAATGGAAAACCTGCTGGTACTCCTGAAGGTGCATTTCTATATTCTGCATTAACCCTAAGATCATTACATTCTCCTTCTACAAAGATTGTTGTACCAGAAACAGCCAAATCACATATCTCTCTCGGAATTTGACCTAAATTGAGGTTTTGTCTTATATCTAAAGACTCTAAAGTCGTTAATGCACCTATTTCTATTGGTAATTTTGGAAATTGATTAGAGCTTATATCCAAAGTTTTGATATTTTGTAACTCTCCTATTTTTGCACTAATACTTTCGATTTTATTATTTCTTAAATTTAAATCAGTTAATACTGCAAATTGAGCTATTTCATCAGAAATATTGCCTAATAAACTATTCTCTATGGTTAGTTTTTCTAGCTTTTCTAAAACAGATATTCCATCCATATTAGTTATCATAATACCACTTAGTGACAGCTTTTTTAGATTCGTTAACGTATATAAACCATTTAGAAAATCTTCTTCCAATATTTCAGCATCTTCTCCAGATAGAGAAAGTTCTTCTAAATTTTTGAGATCAAATAATTCTAAAGGAACTTTAGACAATAAGTTCCCCGATAATTTAAGTGTTTTTAGGTCTGTCAATTGATTAATACTTGATGGCAAAGAAGTTAATCCTTTATGCTCTATATCTAAACCTATCAGTTTATCATTTTCAATGACAACACCGTCCCAAAAATTCATGTTATAACCTCCATCCCAATTCAACGTATTATCGGGATTGTCCTCCAATATTTTCACCAATACAGAGTTGATATTTAGTCTAGAAGCAGAAACCGTAATAGAATCATCAATTTCTTTAGTACAAGAAAACAAAGTATAAATACATAGATATAAGCCTATAATTCTGATGTGCGAATTTTTCATTTTTAGTAATTTTTAGTACATCTAAAATCACAAATTAAAACGCACCAAATCATACTTTGTGGATCAGTTCCTTGATTATGTGGACAAACGAAGTCTTTAAAAGGATTTATGTCTTAGGAAACATATACAAAACCCTTTGATTTATTAAAATTCTATATATCCTCAGGGTTTATAGCCAAGCTATTAAAGAGTTTTGCCTTGGTTGTAAAAAACTTATTCTGTACATCGATCTCCTTCAATTTAGCATCTATCAGACTCCGTTCTCTGGAATTGATCAAAAACAAGGAACTCTCTCCAAAGCTAAATTTACGTTCTTCGGCTGTAAGTAACTTATCATAATCTCCAACTATAGCTCTGATTAATTCATTTTGAGTTTCAAAAGATTCAAGCTCTACATAAATTGCCATAACCTTATTTTTGATTTGAAGCTGTGTTGTTTCTCGTTCAAATTCTGCATCCTGAACTTTATATTTAGCCAACTTTAAATCACCGCGTTCTTTTCTGAGAAAAAGCGGAAACCGAAACGTGACCCCTCCCTTATACTCTTGTGTATTAAAAGAATTACCTATCTCGGGTGTCTCAGTTAAAAAATTATATTGTAGATCAATTCTAGGAAGAAGTTTATTAGCCTTCAGCTTTTGATCAATTTCTAAACCTTGAATTTTATAATTTAATGATTTTAATTTTGGATGATTTTCTAAAGTAAAACTATCCAAAGGATTGCCTTGTATTTCTAAAGTACTATCTATTACTCCCCCTACATCACTATCTGGTATTACATTAGATTGTAACTCCACAGGGATATTGCCATCTAACCAGAGGAAATTGGATAATTCTAAAGAGGACTTCATCAATTTTACCTTGGCTTGCTCTAAACTCAAGGCACGATTCTGAACTGTGATTTTGGCTTCTACGGTATCTATTGTCGCTCTATCACCTGCTAGTGCACTTTGCTTTATTCCTTCAAATCGAATTTTGGCATTTTCCAAAAAGTTATCATAGATTTCTTTTTCCTGATACACTTTCAGCCAATCAAAATAAGCCAATGAAGCATCATGGAGAATCTGGTTTACTAGCAAATCACGATCTGCCTTGGTTTGTTCTCTAAAAAACTTTGCTTTGCGCAATGTAGCCATTCGCTCATTGATCAACAGACCTTGTGCAATCGGAACAGAAATTCCTGCATTGAATAACCCTTCATCAGGTAGAAAATTCTGAGGGTTTAGAAAATCTCCATCATTTTGTTCAAAACCACCTTTGATTTCTATGCCGTACCAAGTCGGAATTTTGAAAGTAGCATTTAACAGATCATAATATTCACTCTCTTTAAACTTTTTTCGATCATAATCAACTTCAATCTTAGGATCGAAGCCTCCCCTAGCCTTCATTAAATTGGCTTGTCCTATATCAATATTTAATTCGGCTTGCTTAGCAATAGGATGAAACTTTTTTACATACCCCAAATATTCTTTGAAATTAAGGGCAACGGTATCTTTTTCTTGCGCAGAAAATGATACTGTAAAAAACAGCAGCGTGTACAACAGGTAGTTTTTCATCTTATTTCTTTTGGGAAATTGCCGGTTTTTTGGAAGGTTGATAATAATTTGGTGGGAAACCATTTAGTTTTCGCCATAACTCGAACCAAATAGGCACATCTTCTAGTAATGCCATAGAATTAGCTCCAGAACCTACACGTATATCTTTTGGCCATTTATAATCATCAGGATCTGGTGCTATGAGTACTCTATATTTACCGTTATCGCTTATAAAGGTTTCGATAGCTACAACTTTACCTCCATAGGTTCCATAAGATACATTGGGCCAACCACTAAATATAATAGCCGGCCAACCATCGAACTGAATTCTTACTTTTTCATCAATATGCATTAAAGGCAAATCAATAGGTTTCACAAAAGTTTCTACTGCCAGATCATAATCCGAAGGCATAATACCAACCAGCTGATCACCTTCTTTAAATGTTTCACCTACACCAGAACGCAATGCTTTGTTGATAAATCCGCTTTGTGGAGCCTTGATGTAATACATATCGTTGCGAATCTCATAGTTAGTATATTCATTTTCTAGTTTTGTCACCTGTGCTTCTGCATCAAACTGATTAGATTGTGCCGTAAACTTATCGCTTTGAGATTTAGATATCTTATCGGTATACTCCGCCTGAATACGATTGATTTCTACTTTTGCATTTATTACTTCATTTTTACTAGCTAATAACTTATTTTCTTGCGAAATAAGTTTTGCCTGTGTTTCCTGTAGTTTTAAACGTTTCTCTTCTACATCAGTCAATGCCTTTAATCCTTCACTTTCTAACTGAACTATTCGATCATATTGCCGTTCAGCAATAGCGATATTAGTCTTTGCTGCTTCAAAATCAATACTATCACTTTTTACTTTTAACCTGGATTGAAGGAGTTTATTATTTGCTTGTTCCAGCTTTAAGACACGTTCACTACGTAATGCATCGGCCTGAGTTTCTAATGCCTTGACTTTACCTTGATAAGAGGTTACAGCCATTGATTTTGCTTTTATCTGCTGGCCAGTTCTTTGGACTAAATTTGGATCAAAATATTCATTCTTGATTTCTGAAATGTGTAATATTGTATCTCCTTTTTTTACAAAATCACCTTCCTGAACGTACCATTTCTCTATCCTACCTGGTATAGGTGATTGAATTGTTTGTGGTCTTTGATCAGGTTTTAAGGTTGTTACATTTCCGGTCCCAGAAATATTCTGTGTCCAAGGAAGAAATAACACTACAAAAGATACTATGGTAAACCCAATTAAAAAGCGATTAAAATACTTGTAATGCCTTTTATGAAATACTTTCTGAACAGCAGTATATTCAGAAAGATCAACTTTCCTATTTAATTTATTATGTGTGATGTTCAACATAGTTTCTTATTTTTCACTTACAATTTTTCCTTTTTCTATATTGATAATTCTACCACAATGCTTTATCCATTTAGGGTTTTGGCTTACTACAACCAATGCCCAAGGTTTTGAAGGTTCTGTTAGAAAATTCATAATCCGAGTTACTTCTTGTTCATCAAACTGATCTAAAGGATCTTTTAAAATCAAAAGCTTAGGTTTTCTTACTATACTTCGAGCTAACACTATCTTTTTAGTAACAGTATATGCCATCTGCTTTCCTTCAGGATAAATGATAGTTTTTAATCCCTTTGGCTGCTCTTTTACATATTGAGTCAGCCCTACTTTTTCTAACGCCCAATACACATCTTCCATAGATATATTAGAATCTCCAAAAGTGATGTTTTCCAGAATTGTACCTTCAAACGGTGATTCTTCTGTTAAGGATTGACCTAAATGAGCTCTATAATAATTAAGATTGATTCCACTTAACAACACATTATTTACATACACACTTCCATTATCTGGTTCGATCAATCCGGCAATCAGTCTTAGTAATGTAGATTTTCCTGAACTATTGGGTCCTTGAATCAAAATGGTACAATCCTCACTTATAGTTAATGAAATATCATCTAAGATTTTTCTTTTAGCTTCAGCAGTGGTATAGGAAACTTGATCTAACTCGACAGTAAACCCTTCATTTTGTTTAAAAGGCATTTCTCCGTCTTGTGGCTCTAATTCTTTATCTACAACTTGTCCTAATTTTTCTAAAGAAGTAAGTACATCATAAAAAGACTCTAAGCCTGTGATCAACTTTTCTACAGAGGCTATTACCAATACTATTATTATTTCTGCTGCTACAAACTGACCTATATTCATTTCTTGATTTAGTACAAGAATTCCTCCTATCAATAATAATCCAGCTGTTACAAGGACCTTAAAACCGATCATTTGTATAAACTGCAACACCAAAACCTTAAAATGACTTTCTCTAGCTGCTAGGTATTCTGTTACCAAAGCATCATTTTTATTTAGGGCCAGATTAGTTTTGCCTGACAATTTAAAACTGACAACAGACCTGGCAATCTCCTGAATCCAATGTGCTACTTTATATTTACTTTTAGATTCCTTAAGGCTAGTTTCTAAACCCTTTTTTGCAGTATATTTAAAAACTACATACACCAAGAGCAACAATAGAATTCCATAAATAATAAAGAATGGGTGATAGAAGGATAATAGCATCAACCCAAAAATAATCTGCAATATTGCTGCGGGTATATCTACTAATATTTTTGCTAATCCTTTCTGGGTGTTTAAGGTATCAAAAAAACGATTTGCCAGTTCAGGTGGATAGAAATTACGCAATTCGCTCATCTTGATTTTCGGAAACCGATATGAAAACTCAAACGAAGCTCTAGTAAAGATTTTTTGCTGTACATTTTCTATAATACGAATTTGCATCAGCTGTAAAATCCCAACAAATAATACGCCTAGTGTAACAAGGATTACTAATACAACCCAAGAAGTACTAATCTGAGCTCCCTGAATAAGGTTGATAATCGCTTGTATACCCAATGGTAAAGAAAGGTTTACTAAACCCGCAAATATAGCGTAGTAAAATGTCTGTAGAATGTCTCTTTTATCTAATTGCAAAAGTCCAACAAACCTCTGCCAAGCAGTCAATACAGTTTTAGACATTAGATGTATTCTTTAGTGCATTAAAAACCAATTCAGTAAAATAAAGCGTAGGAGTATGTTCTTTATCACAATCTGTTAATGAAGAAAAATGATCCTTTAAAAAATGCTGATGCAGTGCACCTTCTATAACCGTACTTGCCAGACTAGAAGGGTACATATAGCTGCTATCTAATCCTACTATCATATCTTTAAGTCGAGTTACCAATCTTTTATAAATAGAAAAATAACCTTCCTTATTTTCTTTATCGACTTCTTTGGTCAAATATGACTTAGAATTTTCGTTAACTACAATTTTACTCAATAGGACTTCATTTATATGCGAAAATGAAGAATCCTGAACAATGGTTCTTGTGATAATCTCTATCGCTTTTCTCAGTTTTTCTTTTGGATCTGCAATGCTATTAGTCGTAAAAACCAATTGGTATTCTAGCCAACCCCAATACCAGGATGTTAAATACAGCAGCAGTTTATGTTTATTCTCAAAATAGCGATATACGGAACTTTCATTAGATCCAATCTTTTCTCCCAGTTTTTTAAATGTAAAGCTTTCAAACCCGATCTCATCAATCATAAGAATACTATTCTCTATAATTCGCTTACCAAGTGCAGAAGACTCGGGATCTTTTACATAAATTTTATCATTAATCGTAACCTTCAAATTTTGGAGTAGATATTTCATGTTATTAACAATTTATATCACAAATATAAAAGTATTACTATTAAACGATAATAGATTAACTTTTATTTAACCGTTTTGTTTTTTCCTTATAAATGTTTTATAATAAATTTGTAATTACAACAACGAATCATTAACAATAAACCAATTACGATATGAAAAAGCTCATATTTTTTGCATTATTATCATTATCGTCATTACATCTGTATCAAAACGATATTGATAATCAACAGGATGTTAGTATTGGAGATATACTAACTATTGGAAAGCCATCGGCACAACAATATCATTACATTCATTTTCCTAAAACGAATTTTATCATCAAAAGAGGCGGAGTTGCAAATTACAAAAACCTTAAAGGAAAAAGTGTAGTGGTTACTAAAATCGAAACATCAAAGGATGGTAAGACAATTGTAACAATTAAGAGAAAAGACGGGGCCAGGTTTTTTGGGACCCTCACTACAGTAAAGGCTGATTTGAAATCTGCATTAGATAATAAAGAAATTATCTTGTAAGAAATTGAAATTAAGTAAAAAAAAGCCATCTACCTTAGGTAGATGGCTTTACAAAAGTTCAAAGCTTTGATTTTATTTATATGATTTATTTTTTAATAAAGGAATTCTAAAGCTACGACATCGAAGCTACTAAACTCTCCATCCTCGCTTCCATCGAAACAAGAAATCATTAAAGAGTCAGAATCAAGACCGCTAGCTCCCCAACGGTTTTCAGAAGGAGTACCAGGAACATTGATAGCTCCTACACCACCACTACCTTCGTTAGCTCCACCACATCTTCTTCTTGCATAGTCTGTATGTCTGAAACCAACAGCATGACCTATCTCATGTCCGATTACGTGCTCATTAACATTGTTTACATTACTACCTCCAAAAGAACCTGTACCAGCATTAATCTGAATGAATTTCCCTGGTCTTCCTCCACTAGGGAATTCAGCTTGTCCACCAGCTCCACCTTGGTTATTATTGTACACTACCATATCCGCAGCCTGGAAGTTTTCTCCAAAAGTAAGTCTAAAATTAAGAGTAGTATTTATTCTGTTATAGTTATTAACAGCCCATTGTAAACCAGTTCTCATTGTACTAGTTAAAGCAAAATCGCTTCTTGTAAACCCTAGAATATCAATAGTTCTGTTACTGCTACTAATCAAGTTATTCGTTCTGTATTGTTTAGCATTATCTTTTACTAATGAATGCATTCCTTGTTCTAATTGTGCAATAGCTATTGCTACATCACCAGAAAAAATAGCTCTTTCTACCGAACCATCTAAACGCTTCAAATCTCCATATCTCGCATCAATAGGACTTACACCTGCAGCCCACATTGCATCGATATGTGTTTTAGAAAGTTGTTCAATAGCTACTTCTGGTTGTGCATCATTAGTAATTTCATCATTTTGGCAAGAAGTTACTACTCCTGCCGCGATAGCGCAAAGCGCCAATAATTTGATTTTTTTCATTTTTAACAAGTTGAGTTTGTGTAGTTACAAACCAAAATAAACACAAGGTTTACTTTGGATTCAATTATATTAAAGCTTTGAACTTAAAAAAATTGAACGCTGAAGATATGATATTTTTTTCTAAATATCAGTTAATTTTTTAAACTATTCTTTCCATAAAAGACAAAATCATAAGATTAATTCAAAGAAAAAGACTAAACACAAAAAAGTATGCACTTTAAATTTATCAAAAAAACCGATAAAATACACAAGTAATTTTATAAACTAGAAGGTAATATCTTTCAAAATATCCTAATAATCTACTTGTAAGATAAATCTTAAAGTATATTGTATAAAAAACAAGATTTGAAGATTTTTCTTACAATTCAAAAAATATAAATTATACTCCCTGAAATATGATATAATTCACATATTTTTTATAATTGTTAAATAAATAACATATATAAAACCGATTTTTACAAAAAAAACCATTCAAAAGCTATATAAAAATGACCAATAGGTATTACTAAAAAAACATTTTTAGGTTCTTCATCGTGATTTATTTAGAGAACAACGAAACGAGCATAAAACAAAAAAACTCAACAAAAGTTGAGTTTTTTTCTATATACATATAATTTCTTTAAACGATTTCTGCACTTAAGCCTGCCTGAAGTAGTTTAGAGCATCTAGGAACTAATTCTTCGTAAACTCCTGATTTAACGGTACATTTTCCTTTATAATGTACCAACAAAGCACATTGCTCTGCCTGTATAGGTGTGTGTTCACAAGTATAAATTAATGTCTCTATAACGTGATCAAATGTATTTACATCATCATTATATAATACAATCTCATTATTACTTTGATCTACTGTTTTCTCTAAAACTTCTTCCTGAATTTTTTCCTGAGTACTCATGGCTCATTACTTTTTACATTACAAATATAACAGTTTAGTACAATAATAACGATCTAAAGGCATTATTTTAACTCATAAGAAGCTGCTATCCAGTTATTTCTATTTATATAGTTTATAAACTGCAAATTATGTTTTTTACATTCTTCTGTAATCATATTTAGATCTTCGCTATAAAAACCACTTAAAAACAGCTCCCCATTTGGGTTTAGACAACTTGCATATACCGAAATATCGTTTAGCAATACATTACGATTAATATTAGCAATAACTACATCATATTTTTTTCGTTGAAGCAGTGAAGCATCACCTTCAAACGCTTTAATATTATTACAATTATTACGCTCTACATTTTCCATTGTATTTAGATAACACCAATTATCAATATCAATAGCTTCTATGGAACCTGCTCCTCTCATTTCTGACAAAATAGCCAAAACACCTGTTCCGCACCCCATATCCAAAACCTTTTTATCCTTTAAATCAGCTTTAAGCAAATGCTGAATCATCATATGAGTTGTTTCGTGATGTCCGGTACCAAAAGACATCTTGGGCTCAATAACAATATCAAACTGCGTATCCGGTTTTTCATGAAATGGTGCTCTAACGGTACATATATCATCCACCACAATCGGGTTGAAATTCTTTTCCCACTCGGTATTCCAATTGATCTGTTCGATTTCCTCAAAGGAGTAATCAATACTAAACTCACCAGAGGTCAACACATGAATATCATTTAAGATCGCCTCATTCCAGTCTTCTTCTCGAATAAAAGCATTGACTCCTTCTTCAGTCTCTACAAAGCTTTCGAATCCTGCGTATCCTAATTCTGCAATCAAGATTTCTGATGTAGGCTGAAGTGGATTAACTTTAAAATAATATCCCAGATATTTAGTGTTTGACATAAGGTTGTTTTTATAGTACAAATGTACTATTTTACTAATCAAAAAAGCATCCTGATTTTAGGATGCTTTCTTATATATTCTTTATTTATTCTATTCTTCCTTAAATCGCCTTTGCAATAGCTGCAAAGCTTTCTGCATCTAAAGAAGCTCCTCCAATCAAACCTCCATCTACATCTGGCTTAGCAAAGATTTCAACAGCATTATTTGGTTTTACACTTCCTCCATACAAAATAGAAACCTCATCAGCTACTGTAGCATCAAATGCTTTTTCAATCGTACTACGAATAAAAGCGTGCATCTCTTGAGCCTGTTCTGGACTTGCCGTCTCTCCGGTACCTATAGCCCAAACTGGTTCATATGCTAGAACTATGTTTTTCCAATTGGCAGCATCAATATGAAAAAGACCGTTTTTCAGCTGACTTTCTACAACATTAAAATGATTATCACTCTTGCGGTCATCCAACTCTTCTCCAAAGCAAAAAATCACTTTGATACCATGTTTTAACGCAGTATTTACTTTTTCTACCAATAATGCATCTGTTTCTCCAAAATAAGCTCTACGTTCACTATGTCCTAAAATCACAGTTTTTACTCCTATATCCTTTAGCATATCAGCAGATATTTCACCTGTGTACGCTCCGTTTTCTGCTTGATGCATATTTTGCGCAGCAACTTTTACACCTGAACCTTTTAATGCTTCTGAAGCTGAATATAAATTCACATATGTAGGTGCTACAACAATTTCTGCTTCAGATACTCCGGCCAGTTGAGCTTTTAATTCCGAAAGCAAAACCTTAGTATCAGACAGGTTTTTATTCATTTTCCAGTTTCCGGCTACAATTTTTTTTCTCATTAATCTAAAATTTTATGTTTTGGTTTAAAGTATGGTTAACTCATTATGTAAAGAAAGCTTCAGACCCTAATTCTTGGATCCAACCATCCATAAATAATATCGACAAATATATTGATAACAATGAACATAGTAGCTATTACAATAACAGAACCCATAATTATAGGTAAGTCTAAAGTATTTAATGCATCTACGATCTCTTTACCTAATCCATTCCATCCAAAGATGTATTCCACAAAAACTGCACCAGCAAGTAGTGAAGCAAACCATCCGGAAATTGCTGTTACGACAGGGTTTAAAGAGTTTTTTAAAGCATGTCTTCTAATAATTTGAAACATCGAAAGCCCTTTTGCTTTTGCCGTGCGGATATAATCCTGAGTCATTACTTCTAATAGAGAATTACGCATGAGCTGAGTAATTACTGCTAATGGTCTAATTCCTAATACAATTGCTGGTAATATCAGGTTTTTCCATTGTATATAACTTCCTGATCCAAAATCATCTACTTCATACAAACTGCCTGTCATATTTAGATTTGTATACTCGTGCAACACATAACCAAAAAGCCACGCAAAAATAATCGCGCTAAAAAAAGAAGGAAGACTCATTCCTAATGTACTTAACAACTGAATCAACTTATCAGTCCATTGATCTTTGGTTAAAGCGCTTATTACACCTAAAACAATACCCAGACATATTGCAATAAAGATAGCCGAAACAGCAAGTACTGCTGTATTGGGGAGCGTTTCGCTAATGACTTCACTAACTTTTTTTCCATTCTTCTGAAAAGATTCTCGCATATAAGGAAACTTAATTACCCCAACAGTATTTCCTATTGTAAATAATTTTATTGCAGAGTACTTTTTAGTAGTAAAGTATGAAAAATCTTCTTCGTCTAAACTATGAAAGGAAATCGGTGATAAATCATTTAGATAGTGTCTGTATTGCGTAGTAATAGGTTGATCAAAACCATATTTTTTTCTAACATTTTTCAACTGTTCTTCGCTCTCATTTTGACCTAACATCATCTGTGCAGGATCACCAGGAAGTAGAGTAAAAAGCAAAAAGATCACTGTTACTACACCTAATAAAGTAAGTAATGCATAGCTTAGTTTGGTAATGAGGTAGCTGAACATAAGTTATTGAACGTTTTTATCGAGCTTTTTGATTTCTTCAATAGTATATACTTTATAATCCACTCCCAGTAAATGTTTACAGGATTGTTCTATAGTTTCTTGTAATCCTATCTGCTGTCTTCTCTCATTAACGAATTCAGGATCTCTTATAGGCCATATTATCGGAATTGGATTTTTGCTTTCGGCATTTAATGTTATGTTTTGAGTACCATATATTTGTTCTTTACCTTGTTCCATCAAATATCGATCTTCCATAATTGCAACAAGTACTTGCTCTAGCTCCCCTTTTTCTCCAGCTTTCTTAAAAAGGGGAAAATGTTTTCCTATTTTATCAGAATGATAAATCACCGACCAAGCAACTGCATTAGTTGCACCTCCTACCAAAGATTTACCCGGATATCCATATTTTTCAAAAACCTTTTCAATAAAAATAGTATTCGTACTATCTATCACTACTTGTTCTTCCCAAGAAATATCACCAGCATCTCTACCCGCTTGATCCAATTTCATAATGCTATCTAGCTGTGCTTTTAATTTTAAATTAATCCTTGGTTTAGAAGGCTCTACCTTTTCTAGCGTAAGATCATCGGCATCATTCCAATGTAGTTTATCTACTATAGTTCCTTTCTTTAATTGTATAATACCTGGATTGGAACGAAGAATGGTTTTCAAAGCTGTTTCATCTGTAGTATAGAAATCGAAATCTAGACTATACTGCTGTTTAATTTGTGATATTGTTATTGGAGTTGAAGCGGTAAGTCCAATCACATCATAACCCTGAGCCATGGCATTATCAGTAAATTCTTTAATCCTGCTTAGTCCTTCGGCTTCACTTTTGGACAGATTATACATTATAATTGCTATCACATTTTCTTTTTCGAGATACTCTGTGGTGTAATCATTTCCATTCTTTTCTATAGAAAAATCGTGAATTGGTGGTGCATAACCTTCTTCTACAACTTCAGTCTCTACGTCGATATAAGTTCCTCCTTCTACAGTAGGATATTCTCCGTTAGTAGTAATAATTTTTTCTTCACCATTAACATTAAATTTCCAATGATAATCAAACACAGCTTTTGGAGCGTCTTCGGGAACTTCCATACCCTTCTGAATATTAGTTCCGATCTTATAAGCTCTGAAATCAAATGTTGGTAGATGCATCAATACGTGATAAGCAAACGCCAGACAGGCTGTAAAACTCATAAAAACAATCCATTTATGAGATGCAGCTGGCAGAATTGGCGTGATATGCTTTCTTCCAAAGAATAGAACCAAAATCAAAACAAGAAGAATAATGTCTTTGGTAAATGACTCCCAAGGAGTGAGCGGCAATGCATCTCCAAAACACCCACAGTCTGTTACTTTATTAAAATATGCTGAATAAAACGTAAGAAACGTAAAAAATACAATCATTAGTAGCAATGACCAAACTGTAAATTTAGGCAGATATCCTAAAATTAAAGTTATTCCTAAAATCACTTCAAAAATAACTAAAAATACCGCCAGTAATAAAGCTACCGGGATGAGAAACTCCATATTCAAAACACCTTCGCTGAAATATTCTTGTAACTTATATGAAAAACCTAACGGATCATTAAGCTTAACAAATCCTGAAAACAAAAAAAGTGCTGCTACAAATATTCTCGAAAAATGAACAAGTATTTTCATCTATATATAATTGTTGTTTTAGATATCACAAAAAAATTAAAGCAATATAAGGGGCTTTGGATTTTAGTACTTTTAATTTAACAGTATTTTAAACTTCTACACATCAATTGCTTCTCCTAAATGAATCATTGCAAATACTGCATAATTAATCATATCCTGGTAATTAGCATCAATTCCCTCGCTAACGATAGTTTTACCTTTATTATCTTCAATCTGTTTTACACGAAGCAATTTCTGAATAATTAAATCAGTCAAAGAACTCACTCGCATATCTCTCCATGCTTCTCCATAATCATGGTTTTTATTCATCATCAGCGTTTTCGTAATATTGATATGCTTATTATACAAATCGGCTGCCTCATCGGGAGATAAATCCGGCTGTTCTGCAATTCCTTTTTCAATCTGTATCAATGCCATGATACTGTAATTAATAATCCCAATAAACTCAGGCACTTCTCCTTCATCAACTTTTCGAACTTCATTTTCCTGAAGGCTTCTAATTCGTTGTGCTTTGATAAAAATCTGATCTGTTAAAGAAGGTAACCTAAGAATTCTCCAGGCACTACCATAATCTTTCATTTTTTTGATATAAAGATCGCGGCATTTACTAATCACGGCGTCATATTGTGTAGACGTATCTTGCATAAAACTGTTGAATTTTGCGTAAATTTCGCTTTAATATGGCAATTATACCAAATAAAAGCTAAAAAACTGTATTCCTACAAATGACCATTAACTGCAAAGGCTCATTAATTGACCTATCAACTCCTAGAGTTATGGGGATTCTAAACTTAACTCCAGATTCATTTTATGATGGCGGAAAGTATAAAGATGAAAAACAGATTCTCGATAAAGTCGAAAGAATGTTGTCTGAAGAAGCTACTTTTATTGATCTTGGCGGGTATTCTTCAAGGCCTGGAGCACAGGATATTACTAAAAGTGAAGAGCTTACCCGAATATTACCAGTCGTAGAATTATTGATGAAAAAATTTCCTAACATATTACTCTCGATTGACACCTTTAGAAGTGATATTGCAAAACCCTGTATTGAAGCTGGAGCTGCTATTGTTAATGATATTTCGGCAGGAAACTTGGATCCAAAAATGATTCCTACAGTTGGTAAACTTAAGGTTCCATATATCATGATGCATATGAAAGGTAATCCACAGACTATGAAATCAATGGATCACTATGATGACCTGATTAAGGAAATACAATTATATTTTTCAGCAAAAGTAGCTGAGGCTAGAAAAGCTGGCATTAGCGACATCATAATTGATCCTGGATTTGGTTTTGCCAAAAATATAACTCAAAATTTTGAGCTACTACAAAAGCTTTATCTTTTAAAATTTCAGGACTTACCTATTTTAGCGGGAGTTTCTAGAAAGTCAATGATTTACAAAACCCTAAACAACACTCCTTCAGAATCACTTAATGGAACTACAAGTTTAAACACTATAGCATTATTAAATGGAGCTTCTATATTACGTGTCCATGATGTAAAAGAAGCTGTAGAATGCATTAAACTAGTTAGGACATACCAGAAGTAATTCGTTTTTTTATCAAAAAGACCTCTTATACTACTTCTGTTTTTAGTGAGTTTTAAAAAACAGGGTTTCGCTAATTTTTATATTTTTACAAAAAACCCAGCATTTGGATTTAATAAATCTTAGAATACTCGACATATTAGATATTGTATTAGTGGCTTTACTTCTTTACTATATCTATAAGTTGGTTAAGGGAACCGCAGCAATAAACATCTTTATCGGTATAGTAATGATCTATCTGGTATGGAAACTCACTCAGTTTCTGGCTATGGAGATGTTAAGTGGTGTTTTAGGCGAATTTATTGCGGTAGGAATGTTTGTTCTTATTGTTGTTTTTCAGCAAGAGATACGAAGATTTTTACTAATGATTGGCTCTACAAATATTGGAAAGCGACGTAATTTCTTAAGGCAATTAAAAATTATTAGAGATACTACTGAAGAAACCCTAACCGATATAGAAGCAATTATTAATGCTTGTGAGCATATGGGTAAAACTCATACTGGAGCTTTAATAGTAATCAAAAGAAATACATCTTTAGATTTTGTAAAAACCTCAGGTGACAGCATGGACATTGTGGTAAATACACCGATTATAGAAAGCATTTTTTATAAAAACAGCCCACTACACGATGGAGCCATGATTATAGAAGACAATAGAATTCTTGCTACACGTGTTATCCTGCCAGTAACCAATGAAAGAGATATGCCTCTTCGGTTTGGATTACGCCACAGGGCTGCAGCCGGTATCACCGAAAAAACTGATGCATTAGCACTAGTAGTAAGTGAGGAAACCGGGCAAATATCATACATAAAAAATGGGGAGTTTATTATGTATAAAACAAAGGAAGAACTAATTGAGAAAATTAAAAAACACTTGGTTTAATGAGTGAATTATTACCTATCAGTAATTGTAAAAATTGTGACCATCAGATTGAGACTTATAATTTCTGTCCCAACTGCGGAGCAAAAAAAATTAGTAAAAGAATTACATTTAAAAACCTAGCTGCTGAAGTTAGTGAAGTCTATTTTAATGTTGATAATACTTTTTTTAAAACAATTAAAGACTTAACTATAAGACCGCACGAAGTTATTGATGGTTATATTCATGGAATAAGGAAAAAGCATTTAAACGTAGGATCATATTTCTTATTATCTGTAACGTTAGCAGCTATTTTGACTTTTATAAAAGAAAAAGGGTTCAATATTCCATCGGAAGCAGAAAAACTAGAAGAATCATCAAGATTTGCTCAGGTTTTTATTGAAATAACAGAGAAGTTTCCAACATTAGGCTATTTTATATTAATTCCTTTCTATTCAGTGATATCACGATTTATATTTAGAAAGTATAAGAAATATAATTTCACAGAACACATTGTTATCAACTCTTACCTTACTTCACATCTTACAATACTAACTTTTATACCATATATTATAACGTTTAGTCTTGGAGATTATACAGAAGAAAGTAGTTTTATTTTCACCTTAATTCAATTAATATATGCAGCTTTTTTATTTAAGAATTTATATCAAATTAGTTATAAAAAAGTTATTATTAAAGGGCTAGTCGGATGGCTATTAGTTTTTATAATCGTTTTTGGAATTATACTTATTGCTGTTGTTACTAAGAAAATTCTCGAAGGAAATGGTTTTATAAACTAAACCTCCCTCACTTCTGCAAATTGCACCTCATAAAGATTGCGGTAATATCCATTTTCGATTTCCAGAAGCTCTCTATGATTGCCTTGCTCCATAATTTCACCTTGATCCATCACAATGATCTTATCTGCATTTTTGATGGTAGCCAATCGATGCGCAATAACTATTGAGGTTCTGCCTTTAGTAATTTTATCAGTAGCATCCTGTATCAACTCTTCACTATGAGAATCTACTGAAGATGTAGCTTCATCCAATACTAAGACCTCTGGGTTAGTAACATAAGCTCTCAAAAAAGAAATTAGCTGTCTCTGCCCTGATGAAAGCATTACACCTCTCTCCTTTACATTATAATGGTAGCCTTCCGGAAGACTCATAATAAATTCATGTATTCCGATCTCTTTGGCAGCTTCTTGAACCTGCTCCTCAGTTATTTCAGGATTATTAAGTGTGATATTATTCAAAATTGTATCAGCAAACAAAAATACATCCTGTAATACTACAGCTATATGACTTCGTAAAGATTCTAAATCAACTTTTTTGATATCTGTATCATCTATAGAAATAACACCACTATCAATTTCATAAAACCTACTTAATAAATTTATAATCGTTGATTTACCAGCTCCTGTTGCACCAACTATAGCTACAGTTTCTCCGACATTAACATGAAAAGAAATCCCTTTTAAAACCTCTTCTTCTTCGACATAACTAAATCTTACTTTATCAAAAGTTATCCTACCATTAACATTTTCCAGCAATAGCTCTCCATTATTTTCGATTTTAGCATCAGTATCCAAAATTTTAAAGACTCTATTAGCAGCTACCATACCCATCTGTAGTGTGTTAAACTTATCTGCTATTTGGCGTAATGGTCTAAACAAAATCTGAGATAATTGAATAAACTCAATAACAAGACCAAGGGTAATACCATCTAACTCTGCCGCTCTTAATCCTCCAAACCAGACAATAAGACCTATAGCCACAGAACTAGACATCTCTGCTATAGGAAAGAAAATTGAGTTATACCAAACCGTCTTTATCCAGCCTTTTTTATGCTTCTCATTAATTTCTTTAAAATTTGCGTATTCAGTTTCTTCCCTAGCAAAAAGCTGAACAATTTTCATGCCTGTAATTCGCTCTTGTACAAAAGAATTTAAATTAGAAACCTGGGTTCTTACTTCTTCAAAAGCTGCTTTCATTTTCTTTTGAAAAATTCGAGTTGCATATACTATAACTGGCAAAACTACAAGAACCAAAAGAGTAAGTTGCCAACTCTGATATAACATATACCCCAAAACCACCATCATTTTTAGCAAATCACTAAAAATCATAAACAGTCCTTGACTAAAAATACTAGCAATTGTTTCTATATCGCTAACGGCTCTGGTTACTAGTCTTCCGACTGCAGATTGATCATAATATTGCTTTTTAAAACCAAGCATATGCTTGAACAATTTAACTCTGATATCTCGTATCACTCCCTGACCAAGCCAATTAGCAAAATAAATAAATAAGAATTGTAGAATTACATCAACTAATAACACCCCCAACATGAGAGATATAAAATACACCAACAATTCTTGATCCTGAGGAACAATAGTCCTGTCGATGGTTTGCCTAAGAAGATAAGGCCTAAGGATTGCGAACACAGATAACAATACGGCTGAAAACCCTATCAGATAAAAAGTCAAACGATAAGGATTAGTAAACGTAATCAATCGCCTGAATAATTTAAAATCAAAAGCTTTACCCTTATTATTCTTTTCTGCCATCTATCTAATTATTGTTTTTGGATATGTTACCGAAGTTAAATAAAGTCCACAAGCAGGAACTGAATACCCGGCTTGACTACGATCTTCACTTCTAATTATAGCTACCAAATCTTCCCTGATTAGTTTACCTTCTCCTATCTCTATTAATGTCCCTACTATGGCTCTTACCATATTTCTTAAAAATCGATTAGCCGAAATTTTAAAAACTAATTGATTTCCTTGTCTTTCCCAAATAGCCTCTGTAATAGTGCAATTATACGTTTTTACATCGGTTTTGGACTTGCTAAAACATTTAAAATTAGTATAGTTTAACAGTAATTTAGCAGCATCATTCATTACATCCAAATCTAATGTTTTTTTAAAATAGTATGCCTTATTTATAACAAAAGGATCTTTAGATAAAGTAACATAATATTCATAAGACCTACTCAGCGCATCAAATCTAGCATGTGCATCATCTTTTACATCATAAACCTTTTGTATGGCAATCTCAGGAGGCAAAATAGAATTGAGTTTGTATTTTAATTGATCCGTTTCAATATCTTTTTTATAATCAAAATGCGCCATAATTTGTTTAGCATGAACACCTGTATCTGTTCGTCCGGCACCAACGATTTCAACTTTTTCTCGCAGTAAAGTTGACAATGAATCTTCCAGAACTTCTTGGATCGTAATCGCATTAGGTTGTCTCTGCCATCCGTGATACGGAGTTCCATCATAAGAAAGTTCTAAAAAGTACCTCAAAGTATTATATTTTTGCACAAAACTGAAAACAAATATAGTTTTTAAAATAAAGATACCTGTTACAATATGGTTTCTGTTTTCTTATTATGTGATAAATGATTTTTATAGAATATATATGAAAAAAATATTACTGCTTAGCGATACACATAGCTATATTGATGATCGCATTTTACATTATGTAAATGAAGCGGATGAAGTATGGCACGCCGGCGATATTGGGGATCTAAAAGTTACAGATGCTATTGAAAAACTTAAGCCCCTACGGGCGGTATATGGCAATATTGATGATGATAAAGTGAGAGTTGCGTATCCACTAGATCAAAGATTTACTTGTGAAGGCGTTACAGTATGGATTACGCATATTGGTGGATACCCACCTAAATATAACATCAATACCAGAGATGAGATCAAATCTAACCCTCCTAAATTATTTATTTGCGGACACTCACACATCTTAAAAGTAATTCCTGACAACAAAAATGGATTGTTACATATGAATCCAGGCGCTGCAGGAAAACATGGGTTTCATAAAGTAAGAACAATGCTTAGATTTACTTTAGATTCAGGTAAAATTGAAAACCTAGAAGTTATTGAACTAGGAAAAAAGTAGATGAGACAAAATGATTTCTAGTATTTTTTTTCAAAAAACCATTAAATAGATCCTACTTTACTAAGATATCAATTCAACCATCAGATTTCAATACGGTAGTATTTTAAAAACTAAAATATTATTAATATAAAACCCGGAGTTGGCATACTCCGGGTTTTAACGCACTAATACTACTAAGATGTTAGGTTTATCGTAATCGGTCAACCGATTTTACAAGATTCTCATCCTTTTTAATAGCCCTATTGGCCATCACTAATAAAACGATAGAAATAATAGGAATGATCATCCCAATACCTTTCTCAGAAACATAAGTCTCTCCAGATACCGTTGGAGACCAATAAACAAATACTCCTAGTAAAATAAAGTTTAATATTATATTGATACGCCCCAATACAAATTGAAGCTTTCTATTCTTAAATAAAAAAATGGAAATTAACGCTAAAATAGCAGATCCAATAAACATCCCCATAAGAAAAGGCTTTGTAATCATATAAAGAGCTTCTTTATCAACACCAGTTCCATAAGGTAAATATATCCAGAGCACACCTGCAATCCCTGCAGTTAATAGTAAATATACGGTTTGAATTCTCTGTAACATTACAACTTTTTCTTAACGGATAGCAAAAATAAGAGTTTCTTTTCATAAATATGTTTAAAAAACAAAAATAAAATCGTATACTTGCACCACAAAATACGTAATCTATTCAAAATTAGATTACTTACCTTCAAAATAAAATTTTCCTAGATTTCTTCTTTCGAAAATTTATACCTAAACGTAAATTATACAACAAATTTAAATGTTAGAGATTTCTGAATTAAAAGCGAAAAAGCTTCCTGAATTGCAGGAAATTGCAAAAGCCTTAAATGTGCCTAAGTTTCGCACTATGAAAAAGCTTGACTTAGTGTATCAAATTTTAGATCACCAGGCAGCAAATCCAAGCCAAGTAAAACAAGCGGTTACAGAGGAACCGGCAGAAAAAAAAGCTCCTGCAAACGACAACCCAAAAACTAACA
>NZ_JAGJEA010000005.1 GCF_018100805.1 Aquimarina sp. MMG016
CATTATACGCTACTACATCGGCAGTAAAGCTATTCTGATCATCGCTTAACAGCTTACGATCGGTTACTACATTTAGTACATTTCCTAAATGGTTACTTAGCTCAAAACGTTTATCTCCAACCGTACGGTTATGGGTATCGGGTGTCGGGTTAGCGGTATCGGCTAATAAGTCTATACTATTTTCCTGCAACCCTATACGGCTACTACCATAAATATGCTGCTCGGTAAGCTCCAGGGATTTGGTATTAGTAGCGGTATTCTCTTCTTTTTTATAGGTGCTCAATACATTGCCTTGTGCATCTCTTACGTAAACCGTAGTTTTACCTTCTGGCAATACCGTTTTAGCAATGCGATTTCCTAAACCATCATACTCAAAAGCTATTGTTGTTTGTACTCCTTCTACATTTTTATTTACAGCTTTTACCTTACCATCTACTCTCCATTCGATATTGGTAATGCCTTCGGCTTCGTCTTTGGTTAATTGGCCAATCGCATCATACTCATAATTATCTAACTTCTGGCCACTATCTAGATCAGTATCAAAGTTGGCATCTAAGCCTAAATCATCATATACAGACCTTAATTGATTATTGATCTTATTTCCATCCGTATCCTTATTGTAATTGTAGGTTAGGTTATCCATTTGTACCACCTGCCCACTGGCATTTACAGCAGATCGTTGTAAGCTCTCCAAGTTTCCATTACGATCATAGGTATAACTACTACTATAATTGACTGTTCCAATGCCTGCAGCAATGCCAAATCCTTGCATCGCTTTGATACGGTTTAGCTGATCATAGGTATAGTGGTTCAATTGCGGGTTCAACGTATTTTCATCTGTATCGCGCATGGTGGTTACCATTTGCTTGATGTTACCATTATATAGGTTTTCTGTAGAAGCTAAATCGGCATTGTTGCTATAACCAAAAGCGGTATTAACATTTGCTCCAATGGCTTTATAATCCTGGTTAAAATAACTTAAAGAATACCCAATAGCATCTGCGGCGATATTAGAACCGGCAGTACCGTCTCTATTCATATCTGCAGCAGCGGTTAAACTCTCGGAGTTAACTCCTTTTAACCATCCTTGCAAGGTATAGGCGTAGTCCATTCCTTGCACTTCTTTATCACCTAATACCGTACGTGCTATAGGACCGTGAGCAAAGTATTCGTATTTGGCATCGGTTTCCCAAAGCATGCCATCGTTAGAAGTTTCTACGGCAGTAATTCTATTGTCTGCATCATAAGTATAGCGATGGATAAACTGATCCGCTTCTCCTTTTTGATAGATTACCTGGTGTACGTTACCACTAATCAAATCATACTCGTACTGGATCTTTTTCATCCCAGAGTTAGGATTAGTAGGATCTTTCACTAACTGCTTATTATACTGTACTAGCTCCTTTACATTACCATGGATATCATAGTTATAAAAAGAAGCATGGTTATATTGTGATACTAACGTATTTGGATCCTTAGTATCATAATAATAGATCGTTGTTACTCTATTTCTAGCGTTTTGTACACTATTATCACCAGCATCTACCGTATCAAAAATCTCTGAAGCAAATGATACCGGTCTGCTATATACCGTATTCGTAACTTCATACTGATGATTAGAGATGTTTTGTGGGTATCCTTCATTATTAGGCACATAACTATTATCAGTCGTGTATACCAGTTTACCTTCGGTATCATTAATCGCTATTTCTACTTTTGGCGCAAACTCTCCCGCTTCTACAATTCTACCTAGGTAATCATATTTAGAATAACTAAAACGATTGTTTTCTTTTTGTTTTGCGTTTTGTGAAGCAATGATTCTTCCTAATTGATCATAGGCAAATCGCGTTTCACCTCCATCCGGAGTACGTTGCCATACCAATTGATTCAATGAATTATAGCGATATTCGGTAATCAATCCATGATCTGGGAGCAGGCTTTGATTTTCGATAGCATCACTATCCCTATGCTGATTGATCTGCTGATGGATGCCATTTTCTATAAGCTCTTTATTGGTAAATCGATCTACTCCTTCCGGTGGTACAGTTTCAATTAAGTTACCGGACTGATCATAGTAATACAAAGTATATTGATACTCTCTATCGGCTCGATTCATATCAAAGTTTTCTACTACTTGCTCTATCCCATGTTTTACATAGGCCTTGATAAATTCTTCTCTGGAAATCGCCAACCTGCTTTCTTGAGTATCCCTATAATATGCCTGAAACACACTCGCTTTGAATTGCTCACAATCTGATTCCTCCGGCATATCTATAGTTACTCCCTTAAAAGTAACCGGAAAAGGTCTAGGCACACAAATAGCAGGATTTGCTGATAAGTACTGAGATGTAAACTCTGACCAAGTTTGCGTACTCACTGCTTGATCTTGTCGTGTAGCATCTACGTGTTCTTTATACAAATCTATGATAGATGGATTTGAACTCTGCGGATCTTTTTTCCTCATATTATCATATCCATAATTAAACTCTGTAGCGCCAAAGCGGACAATAGACATAAACTCCAGGTCTAATACATCGGTTATCCCGAAGGTATTGATAAAATACTGATAGTCGTCCACAAGATATTGTAGGTAATTGTCACAAAAATCTTCTTCTGTAACGATATCCGTCTCCGGCATCCCTAAGGAGCTCATTAAATCGATGTATACGCCATATTTATCGGTACAACTTACCGGTGCAACCACTGGTGAAATACAGATTTCTGATCCACATTGTTCTCGAGCAGCAACCGAAGAAGGGTTGTTATTGGTTTTAATACTAGATTCCTTGTCAATTATATCTAACTCGGTTGTTGTTGTTTGGGTAACAAAAACAGGTATATTGGCTTGTAAACTATTTTGTTGTAATGCATCTCTTTGAGCAATTAATTCTTGTATTGGCTGAACAGAAAGTATTTCACACAAGTGTTTATCAGTAATGAAAGGAATATTTTTACCAACCTTTTCATTTCCATTATTATCTATATAATTAATGGTACAATAAAAACGTTTTCTGTTATTAACTGAAGTAGAACTTCTCAGTATTTTAACGTCTAAAACTTCTTTAACATTTTGAAAATCTTCTTCCACATAAAATTGAATATGATTACCAGAATTATTTTCAAAAAATTGTACGATATGATAGAACTTGCTTTCATCTAAAGAACTTCTTTCGGGGAATGCTTCTCTACTATACACACTATAATTTTTAAATTTTCTTGGTGGGATATTTGATATCGTTTCAATTCTATAATTCAAATCAAAATTCCCATAGAAAAGATTATGTAAAATGTCTTCTGAAATAGGTCTGTTTTGATTTTCCGATTCAAATACTTCGGTTAATACTTCGGTTAATAATCGTTCAAATTCATTCTCATCTTCGTGAGAACTTTCACAGGAATCTATATCAAAATTATCGATTGTATCAGGATCTGGTTGTAGTGGATAATCTATATACGATGTAGAAAAATCACAGTCAAAATTCAAGTCATAATTATTGGGAAAATTAAGCAAATTAAAATAGATCTGAAACCCATAGTAACTCTCGCTGAAGCGTTCATTATTAATATTAAATGAAATATCGAACCTATTTCTACCTAAATAAGCAATGCTATTTAATCTTGTAAGTTCTTTAATATCTGCACCTCCGGTTTTAATTCCTATTCCAATTTGAAAAATATCATCATACCATATACTAAGACTTAATGTCCTACTCCCAGCGAAATAACCAAATGTGGCATATATGTGATCTAAATTACTATAATCTACTGCTGGTTCATTAAATCTGTTTTGAGGATGTGTCGAATGGGCTGCACTTTGATATGTAAGTGTTTGCTGTAGAAAAGGAGTGAACTCAGGATAATTTTTTAAAGGAACTATAGAACCAATATCAGCTAGGGCTCCATTATCAATTAATTTATTAAATAACGTTTTAAATTCTTCACCAAAACGATTTGCTAACTCAAAATCTTCAGTTTCACAAGGTGGAGAATCCGGATCTCCTAGCAAATTATTAATATCCCCACAACATAAGAAGTTGATTAGTCGGTTGCCATCTTCAATTAGTGTTCCTGTAATGGTAGTTCTATTTAAACCGGCATCGAGATAGGTAATTTTAGCATCTTGTCGTATGATTCTACCAGTATTATTATACACATAACTAAAGTTAATACCTGTAATCGTTCCTGATGTTGGTAATGCAGTATCTAATGAGAGGGTAAAACGAGTAACCCCACCTACTTGCATGGTATAGACGTTACCTGGTAAAGGATTCCAACGTATGTTATCATTTTCGGTATCAGGACCAATTGCTCTTAAGAATTCCTGAGCATAGCTATTATTAAAATATTCCTTTCGATCTAGCCCCGTATTATCATTAATTTTACCCTGTTCTATTAATCCATTAAGTACGCTGACCATACTTTGCGAAAAACGGCTTTCTTTGTTACAGTCTCCCAGATTGCCTCCATAATTCCCTCCACCCAGGTATTGTCCTACACCATCAGCTTCAGTAATACTACAATTAGAGATACGGGCTTTTGTAGTTCCGGTAATGATTATTTCTTTATAAGTGGTATCAGTAACATTGGTTTGTACCCTTGCTACCGCCTGGTATGTAAACAGCTCATTACCTTCGTCATAAAAAGTATTGATATTGTATACTTTGGTAATCACCCAATTGCCATCTCCATAGTTACTCCATAATTTATCAGACTGTTCTAAACCTACGGTAATTGATGATCCGGCTGTTCCTAAAAGTATATCGAGCTGTTTATCATCATTTGCTACCGTATTTTTAACATTGATTTGCTGATCCGATGGATGAATCCCACCGAGTTCTTTATATAATTCCGGACTCAAATATTTACCGGTATAGGGTCTTGTAGTATCATCGATACTACCTCCATAGTACTCTTTAAAGAAATACTCTAAATATATTTCCAGGTCCCTGGCCAATGGACATACACCTGTCTGCACATAATATTCGTAATCTGTGTACCCTTTAAGATCTTCTATAACATCGCCGGGATCATCTCCAGAATTGTATAAATTATCTGACGGCTGAAAACGTTTTTCCTTGCTTGCATATTCTTTTGTATAGGTATCATTACACAAACCATTTGTAGCTCCATTTAATGCTTCTCTTACTCTTGTCTTTAGGTCGGTACTTGACTCTGCTATTACTGATAGTAAGGTTGCCGGCGGATCCTGATCTCCTATACATCCATTATAATAATTATTTGTTTTGGCATGGATATTACTAAACAAAGAGGAAATCTTTTGCTTAATATTCAGATAATTTGCCTTATAAATATTCCAAAACTCATCCTTTTGCGCATCCGTCCGTGAAGTCCATGAATTAAGAGTGGTTAAATCACTTGCAGTAAAAGTATTGGCTTCTGTACAACTACTAATACTGTTACATACTACAGTTGCATACGCAAATTGCAATAGATTGAGGCCAGAACCATTATAATTGGTAACTAATGCTTCATTTACTATATCTTTTCTAAGTGTAAAAAGAGTTCCATTAGCATAAGGTGCTGCCATGTCTCTCAGGAAATAAGGATCTTTATCTGCTAATGAGGATTCTAGTGTAAAGAATCCTTTACGATTTGCATCCTCGAAAGTAGTAGTTACCTGGATGTACTGATCATAGGTGTCAGAATTTAATACCTTGCCAGTCGTGGCATCTGTAACTGCACAAATTGCTTCTGTATATCTCAGATATTCATATTCAGGATGGTAAATAAGCAGTGATGCTGCCCACTCATCTTTCCAGACACCTTCACTTAAAAAATCTGATACGCTAGCTAAATATTGTGGTTCTACAAAATATTCTGTGGTATTAGCATCATTTGTGGCAATCAATTCTACCTCAACATCCGTTAGAATCGGAGGATCAAATACCGCTGGTTCATCAGCACTTATGGCTTCTTTAATTTTATTTACCTTGATATAGCTAATGCTTCCATTTTCGTTATAATAATGCCCTCCTTCGTTATAAATTCCACGTTCCGGAGTATCATACTCATAATGGGCTGGGTTACGCCAGCTGTTATATTTACCTCCTGCTGAAGCTGTACTATATAATTTATTCTGATCATTAAAAATATTAAGTTCTTTTACTGCCGATGTCCCATATTGTCCTGAAGGCATCATATCCGCACGCAAATTATTTCTGGCAATTGCGCATGACGAAGACTCTGCCACCGTTGTATCTCCTGCTTCCGTTCCATCCGAACAAGGGTCATAACAAGCACGGATCAGTTGATCCCATTGCTTGCCAAAAGCAATTTCTAATCTATTTAACTCTATTTGGGATATATTATCAGGATTAGACAGTTGATAATCTTCTATCTTAGCTGCTACAAAACCTGCTTTATCAGTATACTCATTTACCAGTTCTTGTTCACAATCTTCGCAAGTCATAAAACAGCCTTCCAATATTGCTTCCGGAAGTGTTTCTAGCTCGTCCGGAGAAGTTCCTATAAAACACTCCCCTCCTTCGGTAGTATACTTAGCCATAAAACTATCCGCTACTTCCTCTACAGCTGTTGGGTCTATTGTTAATCTTTTAACTATGGAATAAGATCCTTTGGGTACTGTAACTTCAAATTCCGGAACTTCAAAATTAGCATTAGTTAACACAAATTTCTCCTGTATTGGATCTATTACCACTGTTCCCCCATTTTTATCTAATACGTCTATAGACAACGTGTAATGCAATGGGTACTCCTGGGAAAATCCTTCGGTACAAGCAAATTCAAACGGTTCAATACCCGCTTTATATGTAAATATTAGCTTATCATCAAAAGGAGTCACTTTTTCTGCATTGTACACCAATGCATCCGATTGTGCTCCAAAACTACCGGTATACGTTTTAGTATTGTTGTCTTTTTCTGTATCTGTATCACCAATATGCACCTTTCCTAATAAATCTATAGTTATATTGGTGTGTAGTTTTTCACTTTGTGGATCATTTTCATCAACTGTAGCATCAGCATTTTCATCTTTTAATGAGTCTTGGTTTTTAGGACCAATACCTGCTAATGCTGTGGCAATAGTTCTTCCTTTTGGATCTATATAACTTACACTAACCTGGTCATTTGGATCCACCACCATGTTTTTCTTGTAATGTGATTTATATCCTACACTATATCCAAATAATCTGTTTAATTCTATTTGTTCTGGAGTCCCATAGTAGTATTGCATTTCGTGTGTACTTCCTAATTGATGTTGTACCCCAATACCACTTTTACGACGCACTCTTCCAGTATTATCGGCAGTATATTCTATCTGAGAAAAAGGGTATTTTTCTGCATCAGGAATACGATCTTTATAAGTTCCTCCGGACTGGTTTTCTGAAGAATAATACTTACTGGCCCCATTAACAGTACTCATAGAATTGACCCCTACAATTTGATCGTCTTCGTTTTGTGAATCCAGGTCAAAATCCTGGTAGTTATATGGTTGGTTGGCTTTATTTTGATTAAAATTGAAGTAATACCCCATCACTTTACCAACTGTAGGTACCGGTAAAGGTTCTATTGCCGGACGGCCTTGTGCATCATAAATAGTCTCGCCAACAATAATGTTATTATCAGTATTAATTTTAGTTACTGTTTGACGGTTTCTCAGGGATCCATCAAAATAACTGACAACCTCCTTTTTCTTTCCTTCTTCTGCATAAGATGCTTGGAATTGCCAGTTTTTGTTACCCTCGTGAGTACTATTAATTATATATACATTATCACCGTTAGCGTCAATCCAATCCGCAATAGTCACTTCGTCATCATTTCCTTTACTCCATGATCCGTACCAATATTTCGAAGTATTACCAATCTCTTTTCCTACTGCTCGTACTCTATATATAATATATCCTTTACCATAGATAAGAGGAATATTATAGGAAAGGCTTTTTGTTTGAATACGTGTGCTATTTAGCTCAAAATCACGCTTGCTTAAAGGGATATCCGTAGCCAATCGCAAAGCAGTTGCATTTTTACCATATCCATCAATCCAGGTCCATTCTACATCATAGGCCACAGCACCAGGTATATTTGTCCAGCTTATGGCAAGTTCATTAGCCGTATTTGATACTGCTTTAGGATCGGGAATCTCTTCAGAAAGTTGTTGATACCTTTTGCCATCAAGTCCCAATTTTAAACCAATATTGCCAGGTACTGCACCATTAATTACCTCAGCACTATCATCCTCCAGGTTTTTATAGGTTGCTTCTATCACAGCTACTTTTACACCATATCGCTCTCTAATTATATGTCGAACATGGTCTACTGCATTACCGGTAGCTTCTTTTGTAATACTACTCTCTACAGATATAATTTTTTCATAAGCATTAGCATCATCAAAAGCTCCTGGCTTTAGTAGAGGAGTCACCAACATCTTGATACTGTATGAATACCGGATATACGGAGGGGTGTTATCTTTAACGTACAAGTCTACATAAGCAGTAGGGTTTACATATTCTACTCCCGGAGTATTCATGTCTGTAACAGTGTACTCTAAAGTAACTGTATTATTATCTATAGCATTTTGGATTTCCTGAGTTAAAAATTCCTTTCCTTCTTGACCTCTTACCCAATTGGTCGCGATTAGAAAAAGTGAGAATACAAAAATGCGTGCAAAGTTTTTTCTATTGGTATACATATGCCTTATGTATTTTGTTTGTTCGTTTATTGTTGATTTGATTGATGTAGTAGTGCGTAAGCCTTATACTTCTCTTGTAGAGTTGCCTTATTATCTGATGATATATTAATGTACTCTTCCCAAGAAAATGTACTTTTTTGCTGGTTCTGATAGGTCATTTCAAGTTCTAATCTTCCATAATCCTGAACTTGTTTATTATCTTCTGCAAAAGGTATCAGACTAGAAAAGTAAAGCACTTGTTTGGTGATACTATAGTCACTTTTATTAAGATAAAGCACCACCTTACCATAGGGCAATTGAAAGTTCTTTTTAGTCGAAACTAATTCGCATACAATTGCATTTCCTTTGGTCTGGGCTTTAGTTTTATCATAATATGTTAAGAATTCATCAATGTTGAATAAAGAGGTCATTGACACATTATCCGAAGCCCCTTTTTCATACCTTATCGTCTTCTCTTTATGATTAATGATCAATTTTCCCTTATTAAACTGTAAAATTTCAGATCCCAAAACCTTCATCAAATACTTATCCTTGTCTTTTGCAAAACTACCTTGATAAGATTCTGTGATATTAGTACCGGTTAACCCTCTAAACATATTGTAGGTAACAGAAACGTCATAGCTCTCCTGATTTTCATAAAACTCTTCAGTTTTACTCAAAACCTCCTTTACCTCCAGATCCTGAGCTTTTATAGTAAACTGAATTCCTAAAAAAAGAATTAGCAATATTTTTATCTGTAATATCTTCTGTTTCATCATTTTTCTAGTCATTAAGTATGGCACTATTAGATCTTGTCTCCTGGATGGTATACACTCCTCTTTCTGTTTCTTTCTTGACACGTACTAGTCCTCCTTCTGCGTCATATTCATAGAAAGTTGCATAGTTATTGTCATCTAACTCTGCTTGTAATCGCTGAGTCAATGGATCATAGACAAAGGTTTTCATACTACTGTCAAAAGGGTGCACACGAACATCATCGAAATACGCGTTGATATCGGTTCCTTTATTTTTAAGCGTAATAGTAAGATTTGCCGCATTTTCAGGAATTTTGAAGCTTGCGCTGATACGTTGCCATCCATCGATAACGGAACCCTTAGGTGTAAAAACGATATCATTAACGTCCTGCGGAGGTATTACTGCCTGATCAATATCCTTATACAGCAATTCTATTGATGTATTCTCAAGATGAGTCACCTGATATGTTGGATCCTCTTCATAGGTAAAGAAATCTACCTCTGATGATATCCCAGATGTTGTTGATCTTTCGCTTACGTGATTTGTAAATGCTTGCTGATAAAAAGGACTACCGCCTTTTATAATTTTAAAATCCGAAGTGATCTGGAAACTATTCCCTACAGGTTCTGCTTTTTTGAAAGTAATGGTTATTCCTACATTATCCTGTGCTGGGTTGTCCTTTTTTCCATATAATAGTGGAAAATGAAATCCTCTGCGGAAAGTATATCCAAGTGCTTGAAATCTAACTCTTGGCGTGATATAAGTAAACTTATACTTGTTGTTTTCATCTAGCGAAAATGAAAAACCTATGGTTCGCTTTATATTATCAATATTTTCTTTTATTAGTTTGAAATCATATACGGTAACATTTCTGTCCTTACTACCTTTAATAAATGGAAGTAATCCGTCAACGTCATACTTAAAATCCTTATCATCCTTTAGTACATACTGGCTGGGAATTGGTTCTTTATTAATAACTTTATCTTTTAAGTGGGTTAATAAATTCACGAATTGATCACTTACTGTACTATAGGCTACTGTTTCAGAATCAACAGTCTTTAACTTTTCTTCACGAACCCAACCACTTATTACATATTCATCTCCTGGTCTAGGAAGGTACTTAATACAAGTAATTCGTTCCGGTTGTCCTACTTCTCCTAACCTTACCGTAACTGCTAACACTTCTGAAGCATCACAGGGTTGCCCTCCAAGTCGGGTATAATAGGTTCCTTCCTCTAATCTAGTTTCCGGATTGATAGCAACACCCCCTATGGCTTGTGCATACCATAACTTATTAGTGTTGAAATAAAAATCGCTAAGAGCAGATACTTTTGACTCTAATGGAAGTAATACAGATGCTGTATAGGTTCTTCCTAACCCAGCAACATCAATTATACCTACATTTACCGGAAAACGTTCTGGTGTTTCTACGGTCCCATTGGTCTGCACTACATAATATGTTTTATTGTCCTCTAATGGAGTTGTGATTGGGTAGGTTTGAGTGCCTGTAGCATCAACATACCATTTCAGCGTATAATTAGGATTAGTAACTTCAAAATACAAATCTGCAATAGTAGGATCCTCAGTACTACAAAACTCCTGGAAACCATCGCCATCAGGTTGCGGCACCTGTACCAAAGCTAATACCTCAAGTCTACACGAATTATTTCCTTTTGCTGCATAGTATGTCGTTCCATTTACCAATGGCGTAGTTTTATCAAGTGGTGTGGTACCTCTTGCCGTACTATACCAGGATATATTGGCAGAAACATCTTCTTCGGTCTTCAGATTCTCAATTGTTGGATTATCGTAAATATCAAAATACTGATTATCATCTCCTTTTGGTGCTCCCCAATCAAAGATAATTTCTACCGGAACTCTTGGATCAGAACCGTTATCAGCCCATACAAAATAAGAAGGTAAATCGGTTAAATCAGTATTAGTAGCATATAGTGTTCCTCCCACTTGTTCACTATACCACGATGTAGTACCTGTCAATGGCGAAGTTAAATCGGCTATAGTAGGTTCTTCTATATCAATACTACAAAACAATTGTGTACTAATCTCAAAGCAAGAAGTATTGTCTGTTACCAAAGGTTTTTGGTAAATACGGATTCCATCAATTAACATATACACTGGGTATGCATTGCTTTCATCTGAAGCTCGAGAGCCTGCTGAAAATTCAATACGCTGGCTAGCACTTATAGGTGTAAATTCTAACCGTGTTCGTTGCCATATCGCTTGAGATGGAACGGGTTGTAGTTCATCGGAGTTTTGAGATTCATTGCCAAAACTTACGTTCCAATATCCATATGCTTCATCAAAAAACTCAGGAATTAAAAGATTTGTCGTATTGGCCTGATAAAATTCAACTATATAAGTAACTCCGGTATATAATCCCGCAATATCAGCATAAAAGGATTCTGTAGCATCACCAGCTCTAAGAGCCCCGGCACATACGCCTCCATTAGGAGAATTCTGAAACCCATATAATAATAATTCATCTCCTGTATTAGTCAAAGGTGCTAAAAATGTATCTGGTGTACCTTGACCTACTTCCCAACCCGTCGCTCCTAAGGTTTCATTTCTTCCATTAGCAACCACTGGAAGCGCAGACTCAAAAGAAGTATCCACTCCAATAGTTTCTAGAAGATTCGTACAATCTCCTCCTGGAGTTCCTATCGTTAATGTGATAGGGTTACGCTCTAATATAAGGTCTGGATCTTTGATAATGCTGTTAGTAGCCAGGAAATGATATACACCAGCATCATTATCAGAAACATTAGAAATTATCAAATCTTTATCTGTAGCATCAGGAATCGCTACACCGTCTTTATACCATTGATAGGTGTTATTAAAACTTGTTAGCTGGTTTGATGTTAGTGTGATATTACCTCCTAAAAAAACGGTTATTGTTTCTTCTGTATCAACTTTGGCTTGAGGTATATATTGAAAACCAAGTGCTAACTTGTTTTTATACTCCTCAAATTCAGATTCAAAATCCGAAAAGATGAACTCATTATTAGAGATGTAAAAATCAGTAAAATCATTAATTATTGTAAAATTAGGTACCCTACCAGAAAGTCGATTATGATCTAACAATAGTGCATCAAGGTATTCTAGCTGAGCAAGAGACTGAGGAATTGTACCAGTTAATTGGTTATTATGTAGATACAATTCTCGTAATTGGAGAAGTCTGCCTAGCTCTGGAATACTTCCGCTAATTTTATTCTCATTTAAATATAAATTTTCAATTTTTCGAAGTTCATCCAGGGTCGGAGGTAATGTCCCTTCAAGGTTATTTTGTTCTAATTGTAATTCATCAACCGATCCATTAACGACTTTAACTCCATACCAATCACATACCGATGAATTAGGATCATTAATCATCCAAGGTTTATTACCTGCTACCGTATTTTCCCAGTTATCTCCGTTAGTAGCATTATATAGTTCAATCAATGCTTGTCGTTCTTGTTGTGATACATCACAAGGATTCCCTGTTCCAATAGTTAGTGTAATTGGGTTACGTATTAAGGTAAGATCTTTGACTACTGTATTTTTAGCCTCCAATGTGTAAATTCCGGCATCCTCATTAGTTATATTAGAAATTATCAAATCTTTATTTATAGCATCAGGAATTTCTACTCCATCTTTGAACCACTGATAGGTATTATTAGGGCTCGTTAATACATTAGAAGTAAGTGTGATCGTGCTACCAACATCTATTGCAATTGACTCTTCTTGGTCTACCTTAGCTTGGGGACTATAGAAAAAGCTACTCCCTAATTTACTCTTATAGGTATCAAATTCATCTTCAAAATCTGAGAAAATAAATTTGTTATTACTAATACCTAGCCCGCCATTCCAAGTTTCAATGGCAGCCAAGCCAGGAGGTATTCTACCGTGTAAATTATTGTTTGCAAAATCAGCATATTGAAGTTTTTGTAAGTTTTCAAATGCCATAGGTATCGTCCCCGAAAAACGATTACCTCCTAATACTAAAAACTGAAGCTCTAAGAACTGACCAATGCCTACAGGAATAGTACCTTCTAATTGATTATTACTCAAAGCTAAAATTTGAAGTTCTTTTAGCTGCCCAATTTCAATAGGAACAGTACCACTTAATTGATTAATAAATAGGTGTAATTCTTCTAAAGCAGTTAAATTACCAATAGAAGCCGGAATCGTACCTGATACATTATTATTAGCCAGTTCTAATTTGACCACTTTTCCCTCTCTAACGGTTACCCCATACCAAGAACAGACTGGAGTATCTGTATTCCAATTGTTATTATTTGTCCAATTAAGGCCATTGGTAGCATTATAAAGATCAACCAAAGCCTGACGTTCTTTTTGCGAAACAGCACAAGTGTCAAAAACAAGGGTAATTGGGTTACGCTCTAATTCTAGATTACCTACAATACTGTTAGTTGCTTTAAATGTATACACCCCTGCATCTGCACTAGACAGGTTAGAAATTACTAAATTTTTACTTGTTTCTCCTGCTATTTCAACTCCATCTTTACACCATTTATATATATTATTAGAGCTTGTCAACTGGTTCGTGGTAAGTGTTATTTCTTGACCTGGAATAACTGAGATCGTTTCTTCTTGATCAACCTTGCTTTGAGGGCTATAGAAAAAATCATTCAGTTGCATTTGATAATTGACAAATTCTGTTTCAAAGTCTGAAAAAATGAAACCATTTTTTTGTACATATAAATTTTGCAATGTAACATTTGTAGTAAAGTCAGGTATTTTACCCGATAAATTATTGCCAAGAACATTTAAGCCAATTAGGTTAGGTAAATTTTCAAACCCATCAGGAATACTTCCTGTAAATTCATTATCATGTAAAGACAGTGTTTTTAGATTCTGTAGATTTCCAATTTCGACAGGAATTTCTCCTGATAATTGATTTTCACCTAAATTGATAAAAACTAAGGCAGGACAAAAAGCCAGCTTATCCGGAATTTCTCCTGTTAGTGCGTTTTTAGAAAGGTTTAGAAATTTTAAATTTTGCAGTGGTTGATTCATCTTAGGTATCCCCCCTGTAAATTGATTGTTTTGCAGAGCAAGAGAAACCAAACTTTCTAAGTCCCAAATTACATCCGGAATAGTACCTTGCAACTGATTACTTTGAAGTGAGAGTGTTCTTAGATTCTTTAAATTCTGAATAGAATTAGGAATGTTTCCTGTCAATTGATTTCCGTAAGCCATAAAAAACAGTAGTTCAGGTAGCTCACCTATGGTTTCAGGAATGCTTTCACTAATACTGTTTTGGAATAGATATAATGTTTTTAGATATGGTAGGTTATTAATACTAGCTGGTATTGAACCTGTTAAACCATTATTATTTAAATCAATCTTTGTTACCTTCCCACCAAAAATTTCAATTCCATACCAATCACAAACTGAAGAATTCCGGTCATTAATTAACCAAGGTTGATTGCCTGCAATTGTGTTCTTCCACTGGTCTCCATTAGTCGCATTATAAAAATCAATCAACGCACTACGTTGAGCCTCTGAAATATCACAAGGGTTCTCTGGAGCAATGAAGAGAGTTATAGGATGTCGTTCAAGAGTAAGACCAGTGACTACACTATTAGTGGCTTTAAAAATATATACACCTCCATCTGTATCTTTTGCATCTGTAATTACCAGGTTTTTATTTGTAGCACCCGGTATTATGATTCCGTCTTTATACCATTGGTATCGGTTATTGGGGCTACTAAGCTCAATAGAGGTTAATGTAATTGATTCTTTCTCAACCACCGAAGGCGACAATGGTTCATCCACTTTTGCCTGATTTTTATATTGAAAAAGATTACCCCATTTGTTAAGATATGTATTAAATTCTGTTTCAAAATCTGAGAAAACAAATTCATTTTGATCAATTGTCAAAATAGGAAAGCCCGTTATCGAACCTTGATTAGAAGGTAGATGAGAAAAATTTGGAACCTTTCCTGATAATCTATTATCTCTTAGTATTACATGGCTTAAGGCAGGAATTGTAGTAAGCTCAACAGGAATACTTCCTGAAAGTTCATTAGATTCCAGGCCTAAAAAAATTAATGAAGAAAGGTTCCCCAAAGCCGAAGGAATACTTTCACTAAGTTGATTACTGCTTAAATAAAGGGTTTCTAAAGAGCTCATTTGACCTAGCTCCACAGGAATTGAACCGGTTAAATTATTATTGCCCAATAATAAATCAGTCAAATTAGATAAACTGCCTAATGATCCTGGCAACTCTCCAGCTACTTCATTACTATTTAAGTCTAATTTTATTACTTTTCCATTTTCCACCGTAACCCCATGCCAATCACAAACCGAAGAATCCGGATCATTAACTAACCAGGGTTTATTGCCTTCAACCGTATTTTTCCATTTGCTACCATTAGTAGCATTATAGAAATCAATTAATACTTCTCGTTCTGATGGTGAAATATCACAAGGATTTCCGGCACCAATGCTAAGTGTAATAGGATTGCGTTCTAGTGTTAAATTATCAATAATAGTATTAGTAGCCTCAAAAGTATATACACCTTCATCTGTAGCTGTAGCTTCCAAAATTGTATAATCTTTTGAGGTAGCACCTGTAATAGCAACCCCATCTTTAAACCATTGATAAGTATTATTTAGACTTACCAATTTATTAGTAGTAAGAGTTATTGATTCTCCCTGAGTTACAGAAATTGTTTCTTGCTGATCTACTTTAGCCTGATTACTATAGATAAAATTTGGAGCACCTAATCCCTGGTAATAATCAAATTCTGATTCGAAATCTGAAAAGATAAATTTGTTATTATCTATCCATAAAAACGTTAATTTCTGCTTAAACCCCTGAGCAATTCTTCCTTCTAGCTCATTATGAGATAATAAAAGTCCTCTTAAAGAGTTTATTGAAGCCCATTCTTGAGGAATAGATCCACTAATTTTGTTATTATCTAAAATCAATGATCCTAAATTTAAAACCGACATTGAAGCAGGTAAATATCCTTGTAAATTATTATCCGACAACAACAATCCCATTATTCCATCAGTATCTATAATAACTCCAAACCAATCGCAAACCGAAGAATTAGGATCATTTATTAACCAAGGTTGATTTCCTTCTACTGTATTTTTCCATTGATCTCCGTTAGTAGCATTATAAAAATCTATGAGGGCCTGACGTTCTGATGGTGAAATATTACAAGGGTTTGCTGTATCAATGGTAAGTGTAATTGGATTACGCTCTAGTATAAGATCAGGATTTTTTATGATACCATTACCCGCTTCAAATGTATATACTCCAGCATCCGTGGCTTTAGCATCAGAAATGACATAGTCTTTTGATGTAGCACCAGTTATGGCAACTCCATCTTTAAACCATTGATAACTATTATTAGGACTTATTAATTGATTACTAGTTAACGTAATAGTTCCTCCTGTTGCAATTGAAGAGGTTTCTTCTTGGTCTACTTTAGCTTGAGGTGTATATATAAAATTAGTCCCTATTGCATTCTTATAGGTATTAAATTCATTTTCAAAATTTGAATAAATAAATTTATTATTCTTAATATTTAAATAGCCTTCTCCAAATATATTTGAACTTGGAGTAGTTCCTAAGGCGAGTATCCTATTAAATATTGGTAAAGGTCCTGAAAGTTGATTGTTATTTATAAGTAAAATATGTAAACTATTACTTTCACTTAATCCAACCGGTATCGTACCTTCCAACCTATTATTAGCCAATGCAATAATAGTCAAAACAGGCAAATTACCAAGCTCTTTAGGTATTTCTCCTTCAAAACTATTGTTACTTAGCCATAAAATAGTTAAGCTATTAAGTGATCCTATTTCCTTAGGTATTTCACCATTTAAATTATTATTCGCTAAAAATATAGTTACTAAAGCGGTTAATTCCCCGATAGCAGTTGGTATTTTTCCAGAAAGATTATTGTTCTGCAATACAATTGCTCGTAACTGTTTTAACTGAAATAATGCAACAGGTAGCGTTCCGGTTAAGTTATTATCAGGTAGTTCTAAACTGACTATTACGTCATTTTCAACTTTAACTCCAAACCAATCACAAACTGAAGAATTAGGATCATTAACTAACCATGGGTTATTGTCTTCAGTAGTATTTTTCCATTGATCTCCATTGGTAGCATTATAGAAATCGACAAGCGCTTGTCGTTCTTGAGTCGAAACAGCGCAAACATTACCAGGAGTTACAGTAAGCGTTATGGTATTACGCTCTAAGGTCAAATCATTTATTACACTATTATTCGCGTTAAAAGTGTAAACCCCAGCATCTGTACTTTTAGCATCCGAAATGATAAGGTCTTTTGATGTAGCACCTGCTATAGCAACACCATCTTTAAACCATTGATAGGTGTTATTGGAGCTTACTAATTGACTACTAGTTAACGTAATAGAACCTCCTGTTGTAACAGAAAGGGTTTCTTCTTGGTCAACTTTGGCTTGGGGTATATATTCAAATACCACAAGATTACCCTGAAAATATCCGAAATTTGAGTCTAGGTCTGAAAATGAATACTTATTATTAGCTATATATAACTCTGAAAATGAGCTAAATGGATTAACATTATCTATAGTAAAGTAAGGCAAATCCCCTTCTAACTGATTATTAGACACATTAAAAACTCTCAATACCGAAAATCGATCAATTGAGCTTGGAATTTCTCCTTGCAAACTATTATTCTGAAGGGATATACCCGTAACTTTTCCATCTACTACTGTAACCCCAAACCAGGTACTTACATCACTATCGGGGTCATTAATTTGCCAAACTTGATCTCCTGCTAGGGTATTTTTCCAGTTAGATCCGTTGGTAGCATTGTATAAATCAATTAATGCCTCACGTTCTGCTTGTGATACTTCATTAGTATTATTATTTTCTGTAACTGTAAGTGCAATGTTATTTCTTTCTATGGTAAGGTTAGGTATTGCATTATTGGTTGCTCTTACCTTATATGTGCCCGCACTGTTATTATCCGCATTAGAAAGAGCCAGATCTTTATTGTTAGCGTCATTAATTGCTATTCCGTTTTTATACCATTGATAGTTGTTATTTGTACTGTTTAGGCTAGAGGTAAGCGTAATACTTCCTCCTCTACTAACTGTTTGGTCAATTGGAGTATCCGCTTTTTTCTGCGGTCCATACTGAAAAGCAGTTAAATTATTCTGATAGGCTGCAAATTGTGTTTCAAAATCTGCAAAGACAAAATGGTTCTGTTGTATATATAAGTTTTTAAGTGATGTTATCGAAGTGAAATCGGGTAACTGACCTATAAACTGATTAGAGTTTAAGGAGATGGTAGCTATATTGCCTAAATTTGATAAACTCTCTGGTAGTACCCCAGAAAATCGATTACCGGCCATATTAAAATTAATCAGAGAGGAAAAATTTCCGATCACTGATGGAATAGTTCCTGTAAGATTATTATTAGATAGATTCAAGAACTTTAAACCCGTTAAAGGCAACATGATATCTGGCAAGCCCCCTGATAACTGATTATTTTGTAAAGCTACAGTTACCAGATTAGAAAGGTTCCAAATCGATGGAGGAATAGCTCCTGATAATTGGTTATTACGCATCACCACAAACATTAAGTTAGATAGACTACCTATACTTTCTGGAATAGTTCCACTAATTGTATTTTGTTCCAGATACAGTGATTTTAAACCTGACAGATTCCCTATACTGTTTGGTAACGCCCCTGACAATCCATTGTTTGCCAATTTTATAGCGGTTACCGTACCATTGGCAACTGTAATACCATACCAAGAGCTTACATCGCTGGTAGGATCTTGTACTTGCCAGGTTTTATTATTCGCTACTGTATTTTTCCATTGATCTCCATAGGTGGCATTATACAGATCAATCAAAGCTTGACGTTCTGCTTGAGATACCTGAGCCTTTGATATACCTAAACTGAAAATGGCAATCAGAAGCGTTAATACAACTGATTTATGTGATTTTATATTTTTCATTCTTTAGAAAAAATAAGTGGTTTATTTATCGTTTGTTTTGAGGGATATAGTTTTTGTAATTTATGAATCGACCTTCATTAGGCGTATATCTACATTCTCTTGAATGCACGTAAACATCTATAAATAGTAAAGGTGTTTCTCCTTCTTTAATAGGCATTCCTTTCTGATCTAAGAGTTCAAAATAACCACCAACATAATGAGGGTCATGTTTCTTTCTCTTTTTATTTCGAGCACCAATATCAAATTTCACAAAAGCTCTACCGGTAACATCTAACTCGATGCCTCCGTATGCCCTCCAAATTCCTTGATCTTTATCCCGCTTGGTAAGTACTGCATTTTTGTTAACTAATATGGCCCAATCTCTACCTCTGTCCTCATTATGGCCTAATGTGACCCTATATTTTACTTTGGTATTAGGTTTACCTTGTATGATGAACGTGGATTGAACTCCCTGACAATATTCTGTATGTCCATGGTTTATTCCCGGTGTTCCTCGATAATCAAACCCGGTTTCGTCATTTTGGGTAACTCTTGCGTTGGTAATTCTGGGTACAGTATCGTCATCACAAACGTCACCAACACCATCATCATCATAATCCAACTGGGCTGGGTTATAAGTGTATCTACAGTTATCATCGAAAGTACTTACTCCATCACCAAAATCTGGTATACCATCATTATCCGAATCATTATCTTCGGGATATTCGCCTAATAGCTGTCGTGTGATTACTGCTTCATTCGCAGCGTCAATCAATAGACTATTTCTACCCGTATGAGAACGAGCATCAGAAACTCTAACACCTTTGTTCTGATCGGGTCCATCCCCATCCACTGGTATTTTAAAATTGAAATGTCCTTCATTGGTAGTAAGGGCATCATAATCCTCAAAGTTATCCGCTCCCATATCCACATATTGACTATTAGATGCTACTGCTGTAGGAAGTGTATAATTGTAGCCAAACTGAGCTGATGAATATCTATTTAATGCATCTCTATTTTCTAACTCAACCCCGTAAGGACTATATTGAGTCACCTGACTAGCAAATGTCCATTTATTAGAAGTATCTTCTGGATCAATCGCTGGTTCCCATTTTTCGGCAGTTAAATTATAAAATGGAGTGAAGTCTTTAAAATACCCCTCGCGACGTATATTGGTCTTGACTGTCGCTGTATTCAATGTAACTGGAACTCGTTCCGTTAGATACGCATACGAATTATTCGCTCTCCATTCACCCTTGACATTATATACATATGGATTAAAGAAATAATTTTCGATTGGAGTATCTCTCAAATCAGCAGAAGATGTCACACTACGCGGTAAAAATGGTAATTCACTATCACATTGACAATTCCAGAAATCATCATAGGTCACAGCACTGGCATTAATCATACGCAGTCCATTTGTTGCAGCAATAGTAGCAGGTTGACTAAACGTACTGGAATTAAGTTTATTTATATAGTTGTTTTGATCATCTTTTATAGGGTTTTTCATTAAAGTAACCGATGCCATACTTGCCAACTGCTGGTTTCGATATCCTGATCGTATAATCTTAAAAGAAACTGTATTACCTAACCCTAAGTCAGTTTTCATTTTGCCTTCAATATCCATGAATTGTACCCCATTACCTGAGCTATTGAATCCGACAACCCATACTCGTTTAGCAGTATCTCCATCAGTCACAAATAATTCATCTCCAAGAGTTAGGTATCGATTAGCATTAGTCATCGTATAGTATTGTCCAGATTTGCTAAGCTTACCTTGAACTCCCAAGTTCTTAGATGCTTGTGCCATATTATCATAGGACCAATAAGCTGGGAAATTAAAATTGAAGTACTCATCATCATACTCGTTGATCGTACGAGTTAATAGTATTTCTCCAGTTTGTGCATCCCAAGCTTCGTTAATCGTACTTACTTGTGAACCAACATCAATTGCTATCTTTTCTTTTAATAACGCTGTTGTATGAATTACTTTAGTGGTAATCGCAGAATGTGCAACATTTTCTACTTGAGATCTCGAAGGAAAGGAATTAGGGACAATAACAGGAATAAACCCTAGAAAAAAAGCAACAACATTTCCTTTATATCCTGTAGTATTCGCTTTGTTATAACTTTCTCTAAAATCTGTTACTACATCATAATCCACTCCTATTTGCCTATCATTTTTTACGGTTCCATCCGGATAAATTACAGATACTCTATTGTTTAATACCGTTTCATCATCACTTGCAGTACTGTACTTATAGGTAACCGAAGAAATAGGTTCTGTAGCGCCTTCAGAAAATACCTCTTGAGAACGGGATTTTCCATTCATATCATTCGTATGAATAACAAACCCTTGGGATAAAGCAAACTCATTTCTTACTTTAACTTTTAGTCCTATCAGTCCTTTTAGCATATTTTTCAAAAACTGATTCTGATCAGAAGCAAAATTATTATCGTTGAGCTTTGTATAGTCTACTTTTGTTGGAAAATCTTTGGAAGTAAAGAATTGATGAACTACTTTTCCTGTAGCATGTTTCGTGATATTATCCCGATCTAAGTTCTTGACAGTAACTTGGCTATAGGTCACTGTTGCAGAAGGGAAAAACTCAGCCCCAAATGGTTTTTCAATATAGCTTACTTCTCTTGGGGCGATTAATCGTTCTCCTTTGTTATAAAAAGGTTGTACCAATGGATTTTCCTTACTTTGATTGGGCTCATAGGTTGCTACTCCACTAGAACTTCCGTCTTTTAATGTATAGTCATAGGTCTGACCATAGGCTTTGGTATATTCTGCTTCCTCTTTGTTGAGCATTTGGTTCCATTGGTCTTTCAATACAAGCTTATTTACCCTTGCACCTCCACCAAGCTTACTAGCGGTAGGATTTGATAAACGAATCCATGATTTTTCCGGTATGAATCGCTGTGAACATAGGTATTCATAACCTCTTAATTTTAAATTAGGCCCTTTAAAAATATCTTTAACGGCATTAAAACTTCCTATTACTTTTTTTGCAATGGATTCTATATTCTCAGTTTTGTAATCTGTATTCAGACCATATACTTTTCCATTCATGTATTTCCTTCCAAAGTATAATCCAGCCTTTGTGATAGGGTTTGTTTTCTCTATTCTTCCTAAAGCTCCTCCTTCCACATCGGTCATCTTCATAGGAATAGCAGCATACATCTCTTGATTAGCCTTAAATACTTTTACATTTCCATCCCTTTCAAAATAACCGGTTACATAATCATATTCATTACTGGAAGTACTTACTGCACCTTCTTTGGTCATGTTCAATAGAAAACGAAAGTATATTGGTTTATCGGTCTGTTCTTTTAAATATTTTTTATTAAAATAAAAATTACCATCTGTTTCAGCTGGTAGTTTGACATATAAATACTTAGGATCTTTGTTCAGGACAAAAGGTTGATATAAAGAAGTATTAAATAAATCTTCCGGACCATTGCCTGAACCCAAACCTTCTCCTTTTCCTACTCCTACTACTTTAAACATTTGCATAGCAGACTTATCCTGTACATATTGATAATCATCACTTTCTTGTGTAATTTCCATACGCCCACCTGATGGCATATCAATAGAGGTTAAAGACCAAGCTGTAGCATATTCATCCTGAGTATTCCGATCTCGTTGTTGTACATATGGAAACTCTGGAGCTGTAATAGGGTCTAATGTATTACACCCTCCAGTATTAGGTTTGTAATTGCCCCAGATATCATAGGATTTTAAATTATAATCTGGATTGAACCCTTCATAATTAAATTTATAGGGAGTATATTTCCCCATTTTAGACCCTCTATATGTAAAATAAACTGACGCTAAGGTTAATTTACCTCCTTCATTATTTTCATCTACACGTGCCAGATTATTTTTGATGCCTTTACATAGCTTATAATTATAGTCAAAATGCACCGTTTTAATAGCTGTAAGTTCTTGTTGAGTAGGATCATTTGACAAATCATCATCCTCTAAAACCTCTTGATATTTTACATATTCCGGCTTAGAATAAAGGGCAATACTATCTATTTTTTTCATCTTACCCGAAGATGTAATATCACCACCTCCGTTTTCTCCAGCCACACCTCTTCCATCTTTTCTATCGGATAAATAAAACAAAGCAACATGAGTCTTTGTAGTAATTTTTTTAAGATATTTGATTTCTTTTTCTCCGTAAACATAACTCCCTTTCTGATCGTTTGGCAAGGAATTAAAACCTACATTATAAGAAGCTTCATTTTCGCCAAAGGGAACTCTCCATTTATAAATATCTTCAATTTTGGTATAGTCAAATTCGGTATACCCACCTAAATCATCGTCTGTAGGACCATCCCCCGTAAGATCCTCATAATCTGTCGATAAAACAGAAGATAACAGGTAGGTATGTGCGTACTCGGGAGTCTTCACCTTATTATAAAAATGATCTATTCCGCTTTCATTAGAAGAGGTATTCTCTCCCGAATTATAGGTTACAATACCTGTTGCACAATCGAAATCTGTACTATTTGTAGCAAATGTTACTTCTTGTTTATCCAGATTATAAGCGGTCTCACCAAAAACATATGTAGCCCCATCCGATTTAAGTACTCTGATTTCTCCAGTATGATGAGGTTTTGCTTTAGAATTTATTCTTTGTTCATAGTAATCTTTTTTGTAAAAATGCTTAAGATCTTCTGCACTTATTTTTTGTACTGTTTGGTTACGACGCTTTCGATGTGTTCTTTGAAACTTACTATTAAAATCTAATCTAGAGTAATTTACCTCGCCATTAACATATTGTTTTTTTACAAAAGCATTTTCAGCCGATTTATTAAAACTTTTGTCACTGCCACTTATTCCAAGTGTTATCGGTGCATACCCCCCTAAATCATCAAATAACTCTTGATCCTGATCTACCCCAGGTTCTCCTATGTATTTAAAAAACACAGGTTCATAGTCAATTGATTTGCCCGCTTCTTGTATATCTTCTCTTTCTTGTTTAAAATAGTTAAGTGCTTTGGTATCCCATACTCCGGTTCTGGTCTCTGTAGGCGCCTTTGTAAAATTTACTCCGGCATGAAACGAAGAAGCTGCTTCTACTTCTACACCTAGTGAAAAACTCTTACTTTCGTCTTGAACCAGTGGGTCATTAATCTGTCCTACCTGACTTCTATAGGGACGAAACATTCCGGCAATTCCCTGCCCATTTACGGAGTATAAATCATATGTATAGCTTGTTGTAGGTAGTGCTAAAAGAGATTTACTGATTTCCTGATCGTTTTCACGATTGTAATCCAATACGTCATTAGTTCCCGCGTGTCCGGTAAATTCATATCCATAAGCCTTTTCTACCTTATATGGGTCTTTTAGTTTTTGAACTGCCCCCATAGCAGATATCTCAATCTCTCCATCTAATCCCCAAACTGAAGGCCCTAAAGACAAGGATACGGTACCTGAGTAATTAGATAGAGAGTTTCTCTTTCTGGGGGTTAAGGTTGGTTTTTGAAAAGACACGGATCCATAACCTCCTAATCCAAAATATGAATTAACATTTAGGCTTCCCATAGCAGTTTGCTGTTCTCCTATCTTAAATTCACTGGATTTTAAACTACTCGACATATTAAAGTCCATTAGCCCTCGATTCGAATTATAAGAGATCCCGGCTTCTATATTTCCGTTTATCGCTATTCCTTCTATTTCTCCTAATTTACCTCCTGCCGAAACATTAGGGTTGACACTTACTCCGTCAGTAACTGAATTCTCCACACTTACCCCGGCTTTAACCGCATCCCCTAAACTAAATGTCAACCCGGCAGATGGTGTAAAAGACAATCCGCTATAATTATTGTATCTCAAGTTTACTCCTAGCTTAAACTTCAATCCATTACCATCTGAATCACCACCAGAACTACTTCCTGAGTCTTTAGAAGTACCTTCACCTAAACCATCAGGTTTTTCAATACCAAATATTTGCGGATCCAATTCTGCTTTTAGCCCAACCGTAACATTGTTTCGCAATTTATTTTCATAGATCATCTCATCTCCTTTGAAATCATCTGGGATACCACGAACCTGTCGGTTAATTTGTCCAACATTAAGGTTCCATCCTAATCCTACCCAAGAAGCTTCCTGATCCATGGTAATCCCAGAATCATACGCTAGGTTTAATGGATATCCCCCAACATCCATAATAGGAATGTTATAGTTAAAATTACCTGATGACAGATTTATCATATCAGATGTGCCAACTGGAGTAAAAGAGTTAAATTCAGGTTGTGATGGCCCGCTAGTTAATGCATACAACTGTAATGGTTGTAAGGTTTGAATAATAAGTTGAATAGCTAAATAACAAGCTATCACCTTCGATAATTCACTAGTTCGAATACTTTGATTCATTGCTTCGCTTTACGTTTTTTTGATTTATGAGTGCACTTAATGTATCAGCGAAGAAAAATGTTACCCCTTTTTTCGAAAAAAATTAAAAAAAGTTATTTTGCATATCTGTACCCTTGCTATTTCAAAGCATGCAGCCCATACTAGTATGGGATTGACACCTTCAAGAAGTGGCTAGAGGTATTACCGAAGTACCTATAGGGGTTACCATAAGGGTTTGTCTTGTCCTGAAATAGTTAAAGCCCCTACCGAAAGGGGTAAAAGTAGTTGTAAAAGAGGGAATTATATAAAACAAAAAGCCTAAATTCTTATCAAAGAATTCAGGCTTTTTGATAATTATTCTTTTAAAATTTTATCTGACCATAAATTTTAAAGTTATTGGTTCTTTTCTAATTTCTTGTATCATGATCAAATACATTCCTGATTTCAATGGTTTATCAAACTGTATAAGATGATTTTGGGATACATTAGATATGCTAGATTCCCTAATTAATTTACCTGTAACATCGTATACTGTATAAGAAAAACTATTCTGTATTCCGGAAAGGTTTATCTGATTACCATTAGAAACTGTTGGGTATAAAATGATATTGTTTTGAGACTCTATATTGATATCTGTATTAGAACCAATTCCTGATTTTAACGTACTACTACTTTCTCTTTTTCTTTGCTTAAATCTACTCTGATTGGTCTCACGACATCTAACACCTCCCGAATCTCTGATTACCGTATACCTGTCATCTGAATTTGGTCTTGTTTTAGCCTGGTTTATAACCCCTTTACATATTAAGTAATGAAGTATGAAATAATCATAATTTCTATCTCCTACTTTAAATAATAAAGGGTTTCCATCTAACACAAATCCATCTTCATAATTAGTTACTTTTTTTAGATTATGTGTAAGTCCTCCTAGATATTCTAAAGCTGTATTGTTCATAATATGAACGCTTTCTACTTGTTTTAAAGTTTTTAATGCATCTAGATTGGTTATATCACCAGGTATTTCTTCTTTTATAATCAGTCTACCATTAATAATATTGTAATTAAAAGCATCAACTTCTTCTTGTGACTTAAGAATTACATCGTTATTCTCAATAATATTACAAGAATCAACCATCTCTTTTGCAGAAGGAAATAAAGGACCGTTATTAGAAATTCGATCTAAGCTTATAGGAAATGTTAATCCACCAATATAACTGGGTTCTATAAGTTTTGATATTCCACAGGCATTTTCTAATCCGGTATTATCTTTAATTCTAAACCCATCCTGGATTGCTTGTATGCCAGAGAGTCCATCCAACGTTTTTAAGGAAGGGTTAGCCGTAATGATTACATTCCCAGGAACCAAGCCTATCCCCGAAAGTGCATCGATATTAATAAGGTTTTGGTTATTATTAATATGAATATCACAATACCTAAAAAGATCGAGGCCAATAGAATTTAAACCATCCAGATTAACTAGGCTTTGATTATTGCTAATATATAGATGCCCACTAATGACCTTAAGAGCTGAAAAACCTTCCAAACTTACTAAAGAAGGATTGTCTACTATGGTAAGTCTACTACCAATTGCTGTTAGGTTTTCTAAATTACCTATACCGATAAGATTACTATTATTCTGTATGACAAGCCTTTTTCTCAAAGCACTTAGATTAGATAACCCTCCTAAATCAGTTAAAGCTGAATTGTTAAGTACAGATAGGTTTCCGGTCACCGTCGTAAGATTTGATAAGCCATTTAGGTTTTTGATCTCACCTGTCGATGATTCCTCAATCGTAAGATTACCATTAATTTTACAGTAGTTAAAATTATCAATATCAGACTGAGTGCTAAGCGTTAAATTACTATTAAGAATTCTACAATTATTACAAGTATCGATAATCTTCTCAACAGTGCTTGTGTTTTCAGAATTATCCTCAATTGCAATAAATCCTTTTATAATGGCATTTGGGTCTTCTAACAATTGAATAATCCCACATGCACTTTCTAAGTTTGAGTTATTTTTTATTTCCAGATTATCAATTACGCTATTTATATTAGATAAAGGATCCAAGTTTTTAAGCCTTTGATTATTTATAAATCTAACACTCACATTAATACTTGTTATATTCTCTAATCCTTCAATATTTTCTAAATAAGGATTATCCACAAAATCTAACGTTACAAAGTTACCACTGAGCGCAGCAGATATTCCTTTTACATTATTAAGGTAATTATTTTTTTGGATATATAATCCACCTCTAATCTCTGTTAATCCCGATAAATCATCTAGATTATTTAGGTAGGTTTTTCTAATTACTAAACTACGAACACTCGTTACTCCTGCAAGAGGTCTTAGGTTATATAACCTATTATTGATTATTCTTAAATGACCTCCTACATACGTTAGCTTACTAAGACCATTCAGATTGGTCATATTAAGGTTCGCTGTAACCGAAAGATACTCTCCAGTTCTTTCTAGGTTTGTAAAACCGTCTAAACTTTTAAGTCCTGTATTCCAGTGGATACTTAATCCTCCGTGCAATGTTTTCAGCTTATTGAAGGCTTTAAGTGAAGTAATCTTATGATTATTATGGATTCTTAGGTTTCCTATAACTCTTTGTACATTAGATAATCCTGAAATATCATTCAGATCAGCATTACCCATAATTTCTAATGATCCATTAATTGTAACAACTCCGGAGAGTCCATATAGACTCTCAAGCTTTTTATTACTATTAATATATAAACCTCCGCCAAGTTTTTGTAAGGTTTCTAATGGAGAAAGATCAGTTATACTGCCTGCTACACCTTCCTGAATAATTAAATCTCCAGTAATCTCAGTGTAACTGAAATCATTTATTTTTTCTTGTGATGTAAGGGTTAGGTTTCCAGAGTGAACTTTCTGAGCTAATAAAACATTACTGCTTATTAGCATGATAATTGCTAAAAATAACTTCTTCATTACTTTTTTGTTTTCAAATTTATTTGGGGCCTATTGTATTCCATATGAAAAGTATAATCACTTCTCATATTATTTTTCCGTTTGCAAAAAAAATAAATTAAATAATACCCGACTTGTCAAAAACTTATTTTTCGACATATGGCCCTATTTACTGGGTGTAATACTAATAACTAATTATATATACTTAATAATAAACCAATTAAACACGGCTACTTTTTCCCTTTATAAACATGTTTTATCGTTCAATTTTATGATACTTTAAAAAATTGATATTATTAATAATACAAGCTTAATGTATTAAAGGGTATAAATGTTACCTTTTATATCCTTTAAAACGATAATATAAGAATCCGAAGAACACAATCCCTGATATGAATATTAAAACCATGTACCAATTCCAATCATTTTGATCCAAGTCCAATGTACCTGTATCTCCAATTAGATAAAATCCACCCCAATAAAATGGATCTGTCTGATATACATTTGCTTTAGCCAGGAAATCTAATTTGGCTTGTTGTAGCGCCTTAGCTTTATTCATTCCCTTTTTTAGATTGGTATAGAAATTTTTCATTAGCTGAGGAGTAGTTTCATCAGAAACCTCCCAGTTGGTCAACACCAAACTTTTGGTCCCTGCATATTGAAACGCTCTACCTAAACTCATAACTCCTTCTCCTTTGGATATTTTTCCTGCTCCAGTGTTACAAGCACTAAGCACAGCTAATTCCGCAGGAATACTTAAATTATATATTTCCTGATTATAGAGATAATTATCCTGAATCGAATCCTGCACTTGGGTAAAATATAATTTTGAATTTTCAGGGTTCTTGTCATCTAATTCACCGTGTACCGCCAAATGCAGAAATGTATAACGATTAGCATTTTTTTTGAAATTAGATTCTATTGCAGTATCACCATAAAAATATGTTCCTTCTACAATGCTGGAAATTGCTTTAATTTCTTCTCTTGCTCCCGGAAGATCAGATTTAGAGCTCCTTAATGTATTTAGTGTTATCTCCTTGTTTTCTGAAACAGCATCAACATCTGAAAACGAAAATGCTAAACATTCATTTAAAATGTTATCATTATTTATATTATCCCTAAAATACAAATCTGCAGAATTAGCATAGCTAATCACTTTTTTTCTTAGAAAATAAGGCAAATCCCCGGAAGAAACATCCTGTGAACTTTGTGCCGTTAATAACAAATCAAAATTAAGATGCCACAGCGCACCATCTGGTACTATAATTAAGTTTTCATTATTTCCCGGAACAGTAATAGGGTTAATTAATGCAGTATATAATTCATACCCAAGCTTTTTGTATGTCTCTATATCCTTGACTACGATAGCCTCTCTAAATTTAATGATCTTTTCGTCTAGTTTATCTATTTTAATTTCTTCAACAGAAAAACTATTTTTTGAAATACTAAAAACATACATCTTAGTATCTGTAATAAAATACTCTACCAAAGAAGTGTTTTCTGATATTTTATTCTGAATTTTTGTTACTAAAATTATAGAATTATCATATTTAAGCAGGTGATATTTGGGGTATTCTTTTTCAATTTCTTTTAATAAAGAGTCTTTTTTTCTGGAGTAAGAAAAAACCAAATCAAAATACGGACTCAACTTAGCAGAATCTTCGGCTTCCTTGCTGATATTATATTCTTGCAACTTTGATGAATACAATGCTAGTTTAGACCGAGTATCGTATAATGTTTTAAGTTTTTCCTCAGGAATATCTGCAAATCTTTCTGCTTTTGTTTTTCTCAGTTGTTCATCTAATAGGCGAGCTTTATTTTTCTCTGAAAAATAAAATGCATCATTTAAATACTCTTTATCGTCTAACTGGTTATACAACATTATAGATAATGAAATAGCATCATTATACACATCTGCTGCAATTTTTTCCAAGGATGTTTTATCTTTTATTGACACATATGAGTTTCTAGTTTGATCAATTAAAGAATCACATAGAGCTAAGTTTTTCCGGGATAGCAAAAGATCTGGAGTATTATTAAGTTTTTCTCCTTTGATTTTTAAAGATTTTGCCTTCCCATATATAGCGGTTAACAATGTACTACTATTAAAATAATCCGTAGGCTCGGGAAAGGCATCCAGAGAAACGTCTTTGAATTTTTCAGTCCCGGAAACAATTGCATTATGATATTCTTGTATCGCATCAGAATACTTTTGGTTTGCTAAGTAAATTCTTGCTTTATTAATATAACATTCAGCAGTTCTCTGGTTTTTTAATCCAAAATTTTTCAGGGCAATATCCAGATTTTTTTGGTAAAATTCGTTTGCCTTTTGATACTCACCTTTACGCTCAAAAAGCTGACCTAATTCATCATTAGGAAACAACATCTCTCTACTGTACTCACCCACAATTTTCCTAATTAGTTTATGAGCTTTTGTTAAATAACTAAAGGATATGTTATATTGTTTTTGAGTTCTGTATGTGCCTCCAATATTTGCAATTACATTTGCAGTATACAAGTTTTCATCACCATAAATATTTTGATAAATCTTTAATGCTTTAGTATAATTTTTCAAAGCCTGATCAGTTTTACCCAATTTTGTATACTGAGTGCCGATCCCATCATAAACTAAAGCAAAACTTTCATCTCCTTCTTCTAAAGCTTCATTGAAAATATTAAGAGCCTTTTGGTAATATTGTAAGGCCAAATCATCTTCACCTATATAACTATAGTTGTTTCCAAAATTGTAATAGCTATCTGCAACATAAGGGTGTTTTTCTCCAAAGGTTTCGATATCAAGTTGTATTGTTTTTTTGTAGTATGGAATTGCGTGCTTAAACAAACCACTTCTACTATATAAAATAGCTAAGTTTAAGTAAGGTGTACTAAGTTCATTGTTTTCACCTTTATCGTATAATTTTTGATTAATCTCAATCGCCAAATCATAATATAACTCTGCTTTATCTACCAGGTCAATATTATCATAATCCATGGCGATATAGTTATACAAAACGGCTGTCTGTATATTATCTTTACCCTTAATTTTTTTAATAATGGGTAAAGCCTTTGTATAGTTTTTCAAAGCTTCTTTATATTGGTTTTTTTCACCATAAGCCTCACCCATCCTAATTAAAGCATACGCTTTTTCTAAGGTTTCTGAACTTAATTTTTCTTCTCCTATATCCAGCACCCGATTAGAAAACAAAATTGTATTATCAAAATCTTTTAGCATATAATAACTGCGGGCTACTTTATTAAGACTTTGAGCTTGTTTTTTCCAAACTCGTTGATCCGCATACACCATCGCAGCTTTTTCAAATAGAACAATAGATTTTTTATACTCTCGCTGTTTTAGTAATGTATCTCCTTCTGTAAAATATTTATAAGCCTGTAAAGTATCTTTTTTAGTCTGGGCATTTAACCAAAAAACAGAACAAATCAATATTAGGAATAAAATTTGATGGGGTAAACTACGTTGTTTAGTCATATTAATCTATATTCTAGATTTCTATTAGATAGCTTATTATAACTACATAAGTAGTCAAAAAAATAAATATGTTACTTTTATACTTTAATTTTTTTTCTCAAAAAACGTAACAAATCATCTTTATATTACATTAATCAATGAATAACCATAAACAAGACAGTATTATTCGTGGAATTGTTACAGGAGATCAAACAATTATCAAAGCGTTTTATGAAACACATTTGCCTCAGGTAAAAAGCTATATCCTAAAAAACTCTGGTAGCGAGGATGACGCAGAAGATATTTTCCAGGACGCTATGGTTTTTATGTATGAAAAACTGGAAAATAATTCTTTGCAGGTCTCCTCTGCATTAGGCACCTATGTATATTCTGTCTGTAAAAATATGTGGATGAATAAACTTAGAAGAAATAAAAAAATGATAAATCACGAAGGTATATTATCAGTATCATCGGCTGATGATGCAGATATTATTGATGCTATTAGTGAGAAAGAAAGGAAATATATCTATCAAAAATATTTTTTGAAATTAGGAACCAGTTGTCAAGAAATTCTTTCTCTTTTTTTTCAGGGAATGACTATGAAAGAAATTGCTGCTAAAAAAGTATATTCTGAAGCTTATGCGAGAAAGAAAAAATTTGAATGTAAAAACAAACTTGTGAAGATGGTAATGACTGATCCGGCTTTTGATGAACTTAGAACTAATATAGAATAGCTTTGAAATATGGAAAGGACACAAGAATTATTTGAACGGATAGAAGCATATATTGATGGTACTTTGTTGGACAAAGAATTAGTTAATTTTGAAAATGAAATAAAATCAAATCCAGAACTTAAAGAACAAATTAAAATACATAAGGAGCTAAAAGTTAATTTAAAAGATCAAAAGTCTATTGATTTTAGGAAAAAGCTAATTAATGTAAGCCAAGAGTTAAAAAAGAAAGAAGAGAGTAAAAAATCAAATAGTTTTTCATTTTGGAAAATAGCAGCATCAATCGCAGTCTTAGTTGGATTATCTACATTTCTTTGGTTGAACAATAACAAAAGCTACGAACAAGATTTATTTGCTACCTATTATGTATCTTATCCAATTGGTGATATTAAAAGAGGTTCTGAAACCAATACTAATCAAGATTTCAAAACAATTGTTTTACAATATAAAGCTAAAGAATATCAAAAAGTTATAGCCCCTTTAGAAAACCTAGTAGATCAAAACCCTAAGGATGAGGCTCTAAAACTATGTTTAGGCAATAGTTACTTAAACACCAATCAGTTTATAAAAGCAGAGTCTTTATTTGCAAATTTTTCTGAAAATAGTGAGTATTATAATGATGCTCTGTGGTTTTTATCCCTGACTTACCTCAAAATGGAAAAATCCGATAAAACAATTCCTTTATTAAAAGAATTGGTTACTTACAATAGTATTTATAAAAAAACTGCAACTTCCTTACTCAAAGATTTACAAGAGAAATAATATAAAAAAGGAAAAAGTCCAAAGGTCTGGAAACGACCTATTGAACTTTTTCATAATTGATAGTCAGTCAGTGAAATAATTACTTATTCAAAGATAACAACTATTTCTTCTAACTTGGTTACTGTAAAACAGCAAACTTTTTATGGACGGTTCTATTTACCTGCTTTTATTTCGTAAACAGCTACTGTATTTGATACTTCATGAGTAACAATAATAAGATCATTCCCTGTCGGACTGTCCTCTACCTCTACTACTATCAAGCCTTCTGGCGAAATATCCGCTCCATCTCTAAGCCACTCTAAAAATACCGGATGAAATGGGTTAGAAATATCATACACCATAACACCACCTGTTCTTTCTAAACCTACAAACAAAAGTGTATTACGTCCTACCTTTAACGTTTCTACAGCTTCAGGCTCTGCTCCTTTATCATCTGATCTTTTGTCTGCATTTCCTCCTTCATTATTATTAAAAGCCCCTGGATCTAATTCGAAAATGGTTTTATCTATCTCATCACCGCTATCATAAATTTTAGCACCCTATGTAGACCATATGGTAAAAGATCTTCCTCCATAGATATAAATCTCATCATAATCATTTAGGTCAAAAGAGTTAAAAACGCCTAAAATAGAAAAAGTAAAAAGAATCGTTTTGTTATGAGTTTTCATTGTTGATGAAGTTTTATATGATTAAAACCTCAAAATGTTAGCAAAGAATGTATCCTAAGTGTTACTTTAGGAATAAATAAAAGCACTGCCTCCCCTATTTAAGTTAAGATTATCTAACTAAAGAAGGCTTGCAGTACTGCAAGCCTTCTTCTTTATTAATATTTTATCTTATGATTATTTCTGTATAACTATTTTTTTCATCATAGTCTTATCTTCTTCAATAATCCTAAGTAGATAAATCCCTTCTGACATTTCTCCCATATTACTCATATCATAGTCTAAAGTATTTGCTCCAGCAGTTAATTGGTTATTTACTAGAGATCCAATATTTCTTCCAGAAAGGTTATGTAATGAAATGATAACATTTTGATCTTTTTTAGAATTAAGATCTATTGATAGTTTTCCTCCTGGTCTAACAATAGTAGGAAACACCATTATAGACTCAGTAGAATCACAATCACTATTATCAACAAAAACTGTAACTTCATCAGAGTCACTACAATCACCTATTGTAACCGTAACATCATATGCTGTGGTACTTTTAGGAAACACGGTAATGCTTCTGGTTGTCTCACCCGTAGACCATAAATAAGAATCTCCAAGCGATGCAGTGAGTTTAGCTCCTACTCCAGAACCTACGCAAAAAGTCTGATCTCTTCCTGCACTTACTTCTATTTCTGCAATGTTGACAACAACCTCATCGGTTGCTTCGCAATCTTTACAATCTTTAACAGTCACTGTATACGTTGTAGTATTATCAGGAGATACTGTAATGGTTGGTGTTGTTTCTCCTGTAGACCATAAATATGAAACTTCACTAGGTTCTGAAGAGATACACTCTCCAATATTTATATTAAAATCTCCTCTATTATAATCACTGTCTGTAGTATCAAACCAACCAGATCCACCATATTTACCTATTTCATCCTCTGTAGTATTTGCCCCATTACCTAATTGAAATGAAGGGCCTTTTCGAGTAATATTAAAAGACCAGGAACCATCTGCCAAACCAATTGAACCCGATACATCTGTATAATATATCCATCCATCTGCATTTTCTTGATTACAAAAATGTTCTTTTGGGCTGCCAGCAGGAACTTCAGAAGTTCTTCCGGAATATACAACATCAACTTCTAAAAATAGTTGATCATCATTATTATCTACAACTGTTCCTTTTAGAGTAGCAGTACCATCAGCAAGTTCTGCCCATTCTAAATCCACATTAGAAAACCTTCGTACTATGTTATTAGCATCATCTTTTAGCCAAAGTACATAGTATAGATCCTTTTCGCAACGGTATGTGTTCTCAATCCCATAAACCAAACAATCCCCGCATGTGGATTCTCCGGAAATAGAAGCTGTAAGCGTTACTTCTTCTCCTGGGCAGGTATTTTGATCAGTGCCCGCATTTACCTGTAAATCACAAGGATTTCCTATAACATTAAAACCGGTAATAAAAACAAAAATGATCAGTAAAGAAATCATTTTGGTTATCGCATTAAGCTTAAAAGTAATTTTTGACATCGTATTATTTTTTAATTTAATTATGGTTAATTTATTCCATGTAAACAGTGATAACACTGTACAGTTAGTTATTGCAAATAGGTATTTATCTATTTGTAATATATGTCCTCAAAATTTAATTAAAATGTTCGCGAAAGAATTTTTTGTACAATCATGATCAGGGGCTTTTAGATTTTAGTTAGTGAACTAATGTAAACATAAACCGTTGAACATAAGCAAGAAAAGTTATAAAAACCGTTGAAACGGACTATTTATTCTTTAAAAAACACATTTTCAATATTACGTGTAAGAAAAATATCTCAGTAATATGCATGGTATTTTCATAAAACACTGACAAGTAGAAACATAACAATGATTATTTATTATATCCAAAACGCTTTAATTGTCGTTCATTACTTCTCCAATTTTTATTTACTTTGACATATAGCTCTATATGTATCTTTTTCCCGAAGAACTTTTCTAACTCTTTACGTGCTTCTGTTCCAACTTTTTTAAGGGCAGATCCTTTATGTCCGATAATAATTCCTTTTTGGGAGTCTCTTTCTACCATAATTACAGAACGAATTCTGATGATATCATCATCCTCAAAAAACTCTTCAGTTTCAACTTCTACAGAATATGGTATTTCCTTTTTGTAGTACAATAATATTTTTTCACGAATGGCTTCGTTTACAAAAAAGCGTTCAGGCTTATCAGTTAACTGGTCTTTAGAATAAAACGGCGGTGAAGAAGGTAATAATTCTACAATACGCTCGAATACTTCCTTGACATTAAAATTCTCCAAAGCCGAAATTGGATACATCTCAGCATTTGGTACTTTTTCTTTCCAAAGTTGCACTTGCTCTTCTAATTGCTCCTGGTTAGATTGGTCAATTTTATTAAGCAATAGAAATACCGGAATTTTCGCATTTGTAATCTTATTAAAAAAAGCTTCATCCTTTAACTCTTTTTCACCAATCTCTACCATATAAATTAGTATGTCTGCATCTTCAAAAGCAGATTTCACAAAACCCATCATGGATTCTTGCAACTCATAAGCAGGTTTGATAATCCCAGGAGTATCAGATAAAATCATCTGAAAGTCATCACCATTCACAATCCCCAGAATTCGGTGTCTGGTGGTTTGCGCTTTAGAAGTAATGATTGATAGCTTTTCTCCTATAAAAGCATTCATCAAAGTAGATTTACCCACATTAGGGTTACCAATAATATTAACAAAACCAGCTTTATGAGACATAGAAATTATTTTATACTGCAAAAGTAGGGCATTCTATTGGCTTACAGTAATATTAAGCTTTGAGTTTTTCAAAATAAACTTTAGCCATTGCATTCACTTTTGGTGCTAATATTAATCCTGATAGCACGGTCGGAATTGCCATTAACGCAAAAGCACTATCAATTAAGTTAATAGCAAAATCAATTTTGACCACTGCGGCCACCACAATAGAAGCTATATAGATGTAGTTATAATACTTTCCGTATTTAGGTTTTGTTAAAAATCCCAGGCAGGTTGTTCCATAATATGAATAAGAGAATAATGTAGAAAGTGCAAACACCAAAACCATAACAATTACTACAATATCTCCTAACCCATATGGTAAAACGGAATTAAATGCTTGTAATGTAAGTGAAATCCCGTTACTTTCTGAGTTTTTCCAAACTCCGGTAGATAGGATTGCTAAAGCTGTAAGAGTACAAACCAATAACGTATCAATTGCAGGACCGATCATTGCTACTAATCCTTCTCGTATAGGTTCTTTGGTTTTTGCAGTACCGTGCATCATTGGTGCTGTTCCTACACCGGCTTCATTAGAAAAAGAACCTCTCTTTATGCCCGTTTTGATTAAATACCCTAAAGCACCTCCTGCAACTGCTTTTCCAGAAAAAGCATCAGAAAATATCAATACAAACATTTCAGGTACTTCTTCAATTTGTAATATAAGAATGGTAATCACAGTAATAAAATATAATATCACCATAAAAGGAACTAGTCTACTCGCTACCAAACCAATTCTTTTTATTCCTCCTAACACAACTAAAGAAGCTAAAATTGCCAAGGTAATACCTATATATAACTTATCGGCTTCTTGCAAATTCATTACATCTACTACTGTTTGTGTCATTTGATTGGCTGTAAATGCAGGTAGTGTACCTACTAATCCGGCCAGTGCAAAAAAGATAGCAAGAGGCTTCCAATGCCTCCCTAAACCTTTAGTGATCACATACATTGGCCCTCCAAGCAAGCTTCCATCTTTTTCTTCAGAACGATACATCACTGATAATGAACAGGTATAAAATTTGGTTGCCATACCAATCACAGCACTGATCCACATCCAGAATACTGCTCCGGGGCCTCCTGTGGCAATCGCCACAGCCACTCCACTAATATTACCCATACCCACAGTAGCTGCTATCGCAGATGATAATGCCTGAAAATGACTTAATTGCCCGGGGTCATTTTCATCATCATATTTACCTCTAAGTATATCTATCGCATGTCTAAAATATAGGAAAGGTGTAAATCGCGAATAGATCAAAAAGAAAAGACCACCACCAATTAGTAATACTAGAAGAGGCCAATCCCAAACCCATTTACTGAAATCTGCAACAAGACCTTCAAGTGTTTTGAACATAATATCATTTTGGTGATACTATAAAAGTAAAATAATTCTCTAATAAAATAGCTAACAAATAAAGGTTATTGATATTTTGTTCCTCGGCATCTTCAAATCCTTGAAATCATTGTTTTTTCTTTATAAAAAGTGTATTTTCAAGCCACTCAAGTATTACTTAACACTTCACTTAATTTAGATTCTATGACTGATCTGGAAATTGCCAAAAAAGTAACTTTAAAACATATTGATACTATTACCACAAAATTCGGAGTTGATCCAAGGGAGATTGAACACTATGGCAAATACAAAGCTAAACTGCCATTATCTAATATTGATAAAAAGAATGCAGCTAATAGTAATCTGATTCTCGTGTCCGCTATTTCACCAACTCCTGCTGGAGAAGGAAAAACTACTATGTCTATCGGACTTTCTGAAGGACTTAACCAGCTAGGCAAAAAAACTACTGTGGTACTACGTGAACCTTCATTAGGGCCTGTTTTTGGGATTAAAGGTGGGGCTACAGGAGGAGGATACTCGCAAGTACTCCCTATGGAGGATATCAATCTTCATTTTACAGGAGATTTTGCGGCTATCGAAAAAGCGCATAATCTTTTAGCTGCCATCATCGATAACAATATTCAAAGTAAAGCAAATACCCTAGGTTTAGATCCACGAACAGTTATTTGGAAACGAGTAATGGATCTTAATGACCGTGCACTGCGCAGGGTGATTGTAGGGTTAGGAGGAACTACATACGGTATTCCTCGAGAAACCGGATTTGATATCACAGCAGCTTCAGAAATCATGGCTATTCTTTGTTTGGCAGAAGATCTGACAGATCTAAAAAAACGATTAGGGAATATCTTTATAGGATATACTTTTGATAAAAAACCGGTGTACACTTGTGACCTAAGGGCTGAAGGCGCTATGGCTGTATTGCTCAAAGATGCTATCAAACCAAACCTGGTGCAAACGATCGAAGGCAACCCTGCTATTATTCATGGTGGACCTTTTGCCAATATTGCACAAGGAACTAATTCTGTGATTGCTACCAGGATGGGTATGAGTTTTTCTGATTATACAGTAACAGAAGCAGGGTTTGGTTTTGACCTGGGCGCTGAGAAGTTTTTTGATATTAAATGTCAGAGTGCAGGATTATCTCCAAAAGCCGTGGTACTTACTACTACCATTAGAGCATTGAAATATCACGGAGGCGCAAAACTTGATGCACTCACTACGCCAAATACAGAAGCACTTAGAAAAGGAATCCCGAACCTTGAAAAACATCTGGAAAACATTCATAAATTTAATGTAAGCCCGGTAATTGCAATCAATAAATTTTTGACAGACACTGACGAAGAAATTAGTATGATTCTGGATTTTGCTGCATCAGTTGGAGTACGAGTAGCTATAGCAGAAGTTTGGGCTAAAGGAGGTGCAGGAGCTCTTGATTTGGCTAAAAAAGTAATAGAAGTAGTAGAAGCTTGTAACCAACCTTTTACTCCTATGTATGATTGGAACAATGAGGTTCCTGCCAAAATCGAAACTATTGCAAAAGAAATATATGGCGCCAAACATGTGGACTACACTGCCAAAGCTAAAAAGGATTTAAAAACCATTTCTGCTCTGGGGTTAGATCATTTACCCGTATGTATTGCCAAAACTCAGAAATCATTATCTGACAATCCCGTATTATTGGGGCGGCCCAAAGATTTCATTATCACCGTGCGAGAGATTGAAATCGCTGCTGGCGCAGGCTTTTTGGTACCCATTACAGGTAATATTATGCGTATGCCAGGATTACCGGCTCACCCGGCTTCAGAACAAATTAATATCGATAATAAGGGTAATATTACTGGGTTGTTTTAGTAACCCTACTATTCTGCCCTAATAAACCTGGGTTTATCGATACCACGATCATACATAATAATACTTCCGGCTACAGCTACATTAATACTCAACTCTGAGCTGAACTGTACTAAAAAGTGTGATTTGTCTATCGCTTTTTTTGAGAGTCCGTGATCTTCGGCTCCTAATAAATATACACAGCGTTTTGGATGCTTAAAAGTCTCCAGAGGTTCTGCATCTTCAGTTTTCTCTACTCCTACCAACATCGCTCCTTTGGGCAGGTGCTTAAAGAAATCTTCAAAGGTATCATAATGAAAATATGGCATAGCTTTTACCGCATTATGTGTATCGCTAGCTTGTTTAGCATATCGGTTACCAATGGTAAAGATAAAACTAGCTCCCATATTCTGAGCAGAACGCCAGAGTACACCAAGATTCTCCGGAGTTTTACCATTCTGAATCCCAATACCAAAAAATTCGTTTTCGAAGTTATCTATCATACCGTAAAAATAGAAAAGAACGAAGTAATCTTTATATTTTAACGATAAAAAACCACCCAATTGCTTGAGTGGCTCTGTATAATTTCAGGAAGAGGTATTTAAAAAAACCTATTCTATCACCATTTTTCTTGTGCTGGTCGCTTTTTGTCCGTTTACATAAAGCGTATAATAATATATCCCAGAAGAAAGACCGTCACTATTGATATTTAATTCTCCATCACCAAGCTTTTCTAATTTCACATTAGACATTATCTGTCCACTGTTATTACTAAAAACTATAGCTGCTCTATCTGCTTTTTGTGGTACAAAATACTTTATAGATGATGTACCATTAAATGGATTTGGAATGTTTTGATATAAAATAGCTTTGTCTGCCTTAGCATCCGGATCTCCATTTTCATCAACATTTAACGGTTGACAGGCACAATCTTCTAAAGCTTCCATACGTGTAATTAAATCATCAATTTGTGCTTGTTGGGCCAAATTCTCTGTCTCAAGAGGAGAAATTATAGAGGACAAATCCACCTGTACCGAATTACCGTTTTCTATAGCAATCGTTAATTGATTATTAGAAAGTGTAGCTGAAGTCAATTCCTGATTATCCGTATTTACATATGATGAAAGATCAATGGTGTTTGTACCTCCAGAAATACTAAGTGTATTAGTTGCCAGGGAAAGTTCTTGATTATCTGTATTATCCAAATAAGGAGCTAAATCAACTGTACCCCCATCTTCTAGAGTCAAAGTATTCGTTGATAAAGAAAGTGCCTGATCATCAGTATTAGTAACCCATTGTGTGCTATCCCAAACATATAATTTATTCTCCTCGTTATCAAAAACCATCATTCCATTCTCTCCAGTTCCTAAACTTGCTGCAAATGTGGTTCGCTGAGCAGTTGTCATCCTATTGATCAAAAGACCTTGAGTTGTTGATGTCATATGCAATGATGCATTTGTATTTGGTCCAAAAGTACCAATCCCCACTGTACCACTAGCCCTTACAGTAAGTGCGTTTGTAGGACTATTGGGTTGAATCTTAAAAGGAAGTTTACTACCATTGGTTACGTCTCTGATAAAGAAATTGGTTTCATTACCTGCCAAATCCCAAATCTGAGGAGTAAATCCATTCGAACCATCCTGTTGAATCCTAACCGTTGGAGTATCACCATCATTTACATGAAGTTCTACAACTGGGTCGGCAATGCCAATCCCTACATTACCTCCAGATTCAATACGCATTGCATTGTTACCTGCTCCTGCATCAATCCTAAAAGGAACCGTACCTGCAGTAGCATCATCTATCGAAAAATAATTATCTCCTCCATTTTCATTGGAATTAAAAGTAAAACGCCAATCATTAGATGGAAAAGATCCTGAACTAGAATTATCATCAAAAAACATTCTTAGGTTATCTTCTTTCATAATGAAAGTATCAGAACCAAAAGCCTGGTTATTAACTATATTAAGACCTATTCCTAAAGACCCCTGAACAAATAAATCTTCAGTAATTAATTGTTTGCTTTGGATATCCTGGTCACTCTGTGCAGAAATTGTAGTAACTGTAATCACTACTAACAATAGAAGTAATTTTGTTTTCATTTTTTAAGGGGTTAGGATGAATTTTGTAAAAATAAGCATTAATATCATTTCAGTCTATACGTAATTACACCTAATATTGTTTTTCCGTAAATACCTTAAGCGTTTAGCATGTACATTCTAAAAATCCATCCTTATATTTACAGTATCTTTATCTCCTTTTCTAATAAAGAATAGTCTAATCATATGCAGTATCAATTTAAAGACATATTTTCTACTTTTTTACTCTTCTGTTTCCTATCTGTAATTTCTGCACAGGAGACTTCAAGTTTTGCAGAAATCATCCAAAAAATAAAGGACCTGGAAAAAGATAAAGATCCAAAATGTTACGCTACTGCAAATCGTCTCGAAGATTTTATGTACGGAACACCATTAGATGAGACTGCTCGAAATTTTAAGATTGAAATTCAGAAAGAGCTCATTTTATATTTTAAGAAAAAAGGATCAGAACTAGCACGTGCTGATCAGTCTCAAAAGATTGCTGTATCACACTTAACTCCTATCATAAATTCATTATTCTCTATTGGTAAAAGTAAGACAGGTAACTTTTTATATAAATTTGATGGTAAGCTTATTGAGATCCTAAAAAAAGATTTTGATCAATATTCATCTGTCTCCTATGTATATAGGTCGCTGTTATCCGTAGAACAAGATGTGCTATTTTTCTCCAGCTCCAATCTGTTATCATTTGATCAGGAAGCAATAACTCTGATAAACGACTATGTCAATTTAGTTACTTTGGCAACCCTTAAAATTGCAGACAATATAGCTCGTAATAAGAATATGCAAACCATATCCAAAGAGTTAATTCGGGATAGCTGGCTATTGGTATTACAGCAATCCAATGGTCTGAAAGAACTCACTTCTACAAAAAATTCTAAGCCCGAGTATGTAACTCCTTCTAATGATGATAATAAAAATGACATCCTAAAAGCTATTATCCAACAAAAATTAGCTTCTTATCAAAAATACAATCAAGTCAATGCTAGTGTTTTTCTGAGAAATGTACAGGTATATTTTGCGCGACAAAAATGGCCAACAGATTCAGTTGCTTCTAAAGTTCTAAAAAACTACTACCTGGAATCACTAGTTCAGTTTTCTAATTCTTTATGGCAGCAAGGGCACTCCAATGCTGGAAAAAACAATAATGTTGTCATTAGGGTTGAGGATCTACAGTCGGCATTGAATGATTTTCTACCCGTGTACACCAATACCTTTGAAGATGTTACCTTTTTCCCAAATAACCCTGACGAAAAAGTAACCATAGAATCATATGATCTGGACTCGTTTCGGGATAGTGGGTTTCATTGGAATATTTTAGGATACTCATTGGCAGATATTGAGAAACAATCTTTTAAAACCTTAGATCCTAACGCTGCAGAATTAGCGGTAGAAGGTATCGCTCAGATTGGAGTACTCGTATTAAGATTGGCTGGAGAACATTCACATGCTGCTCAAAAAAAGAAACTGGATGTTGAAGATATTACCCAGGGATTCAAAAAAATTCAGATGCTGATCGATTCCTATTCTGAATACACTCCTTTTACTTCTAATACATCCATTGTTTCAACTTCTCATTCTGGTATACATTCGGGGTTCGAAAAAGTGAATACTAAAACGGCCATTCATTTCGAACATAAATCTTCGGATTGGTTAAATCGCTTAATCAGGAGTTATACTACTTCTCATGAAGAAAAAGTAATTAGACTTTCTATCCCACCAGCTTTTGGCGGATCTGGAGTCGCATGTGAAGACATTAATAATGATGGTTTAATTGACATACTCCTATTAGGTGGTTTTGGAAACAAATTATTTTTAAATTCTAAAAAAGGAAATTTCTTTAAAGATATTACTGAAGCTAGTAATATTAATAATTGGAATGATGATCTCAACTCTTATGGAGAACCCAGACAACCTATCATTGCTGATTTTAACAATGACGGAACGCAGGATATCTTTATTACCTATGTAAATGATCATCATAAACTTTATAAAAATATCGGCGATGCACAATTTGAGGATGTGAGTACAATAACTAATCTTGGCGGTAAAAATGCAGTAGCAGGTCCAGCAACTGCGCTAGACTATGATAATGATGGATTATTAGATATTTTTATAGGGTATTTTGGTAATTATATCAAAGGTACCTTACCTACGCTCAGTAGAGATAATCAAAATGGAATGCCTAATAAACTATTTAGGAACCTGGGAAATTTCGTTTTTGAAGAAGTAACCTTTACAGAAGATATTGCTTCTAATTCTGGATGGACTCAGGCGCTTGGACATACCGATATCAATCAGGATGGATTGCAGGATATCATAGTTGGGAATGATTTTGGGGTTAATAAATATTATCTTAATACTGAAAAAGGAATTTTTATAGAGGCTAGTAAACAATTAGGTACAGATAAACCTTCATATACTATGAACGTTGGTATTACAGATCTTAACCGCGATCTGTATCCTGATCTGTATATTTCTAACATTGTGGTTATGCAAAAGGATGAAAAATATGTAAATCCCAATGCAGATACTGAAATGAAATTTGATCCAAAAAAAATGGCTAATATCAGAACAGTTGAGGCTAATGATCTGTTCCTATCCAATGTCGAAAATAAAGTTTTAAAAACCTATCAACTCTCTAACAATGTAGGAAGAGGGTATTCAGCCACAGGTTGGTCCTGGGATGCGGACTTCTTTGACTATGACAATGATGGAGATGAAGATCTATATTGTCTTAATGGAATGAACGATTTTAGTGTGTATTCCAGCGAGAATCCGTTTTATTTTGAGAGAAAAGAACAGTCAAAATCTATTACCTATGCTAAGAGTAGTCGTGAAAAGAATGTCTTTTTTGTAAATGAAAGTGGCAAGCTACTTAATAAGGCGTCAGAGTTAGGTGTAGATATAAATAGTAATGCAAGGAGCGCTGCATATTTTGATTATGATAATGATGGAGATCTGGATATCATTATCAATAACTATCACGATAAGGCTGATATGTTGGAAAACAAAACTCCAAATACCAATAACTGGATTAAAATAAAACTTATCGGTAGCCCGAAGGCAAAAATAAATCGGGATGCAATCGGTTCTACACTTATACTAAACAGCAAAAATCATAAAAACATCTGGCGCGAAATTCATAGTGCCACAGGATATTTATCTGTTCATCCTAAAGTACAGCACTTTGGATTAGGTAAGGATACCAAAACAAATATTGAAATCCGATGGAGTAATGGCGAAATTTATTCTCTGAAAAACATTAAATCCAATACATCTTACCAAATTTCATATCCCGATATTATAGTGTCTTTGTAAAGTAATGCTACCTGTTTATTAATCCCAAAAGATTATATTAAGTATAACACTACTGACATAGGGTTGACAATGGCTATACATATTTTTGCATTAAACAAATTATATAATATCATGCAAAAAGAAACTATCAAGCCTTTCGACTTTATCGGAATTTCAGTAAGTACTACCAACCAGAATAATCAGGCTGCTCGAGATATTGGACAACTCTGGGATACTTTTGTAAAAGAAAATATTGCTGCCGAAATCCCTAACAAACTAGATGAAACTGTATTAGCAGTGTATACTAATTATGAAGGAGATCATACCATGCCTTATGACACTATTGTAGGTTGTAAAGTAAGTTCATTAGATCATATTCCTGAAGGCCTGACCGGATATGCTTTTGATGGTGGTACTTATAGTAAGTTTGTATCCAAAGGAGATATAACTAAAGGTTCCGTTTATAATACTTGGTTAGAAATCTGGCAACAGAATCTAGACAGAAAATACACAGCCGATTTTGAAGTATATGATGAAAGATCTAAAGATCTCACCAATGCTGAGGTTGATATATTTATAAGTACAATCTAACACATAACACAAGAATATTAAATCAAAAAGATTGCATCACGCAGCTTCTTGAATACCGTAAAAACAACCTGAAAAACAAGGGCATACACCTATCCTAAATTAGGGGTTTTCCTCTTACTTCATAAACTTATAACACATAACTTGTTTTCATAATCTTAAAACCGCAGACCATGAAAAAGGTAATTTTATTGGTAGTAGGAATTGTCTGCATATTATTTACAAGCTGTGATTCTGAAATACATGAAACTATTGTCACCAATCCTTATGAGGAAGATAATTTAAACAAAAAACTTTTAAAAGACAGGAAACAGTTGGATGAACAAATTGATTCTTTAGATATCGCATATCATAAGCATAGTTCTTTTTAACAGAATAAAAACGAATTCTAGTTAGATCATTACGAATTCTAATTCGTTAAGTTTTGAAAGACATTTAGTAGGTACATTTACTTCAAATAGCCAACCTCAAAATACTATGCTATGAAAAAAGTTGCCATAATCTTTATTTTGCTCCTAGGTTTTCAGTTTATGAGCGCACAGGATTTTCAGGAAACTAAAAAATATTTAGTAAGTACTGAAATTAAAGATCAAGGACAGGAACATCCGGAGTATGTGGTTAATCTGGTTCGTTCTGGGGAGGTCTCTGAGAAATTATCTGAGCTCATAATCGAAGACACAGAACTTTTTGAGGACATCTTTGTTACCACCTTAGAGAGCCCGGGACTAGACGGAATCTCTGAGGTGATAAAGATGGAAGTAGAGTATTTGGCTTGTTGTGCTCATGTAGAAGCATACTATTTTCTAGTAGCGGATGATAATACTGTCACTGCTCTACCACAATTAAACAATGTATACTGTGAGAATTCTGATACAGATTACCAATATATTTTCCCTAACCAAGAATATGGAATAGAAAGCAATATTTTACAAACTCAAACTTTTTATACCGAAGCTTCTGATATCAAATACGTTAATTTAAAACAAAGTTTTACCTGGAATGATAACAACTATAGGCCTTCAAAAACTACCGCAATCACTTCGTATTAGTGATCCTAAGCAAAAGATAAAAATTTATTCTTTTATTATTTTATTATACTGTGCTAGTTTACTTTGTCTTTTTACAATCTTAAATGAAGATGCGCTAAGTAAAATAAATATCTAAAGATTTTTTAATAACTTATTTAACACAAACTCAATTTTGATAAACAAAAAGGGGGAAACTTTTGTTTATTATGCCGACCCGCCTAACCGCGGTGTCGGTTTTTTTGTTTATAAGCATCATTTTTCTGTTCTAAAAGATCAGTTTGATTATATTTGTTATCCACCAGATTTAACCTATATGAACTTGCGTTGTTTTATCAATAGCATTCTTTTACTTCTTATGTGCTGTTCTTTTAGCACATTAGTTGCACAGAATAACCAACTCAGAGTTTACACTCTGGAGGATGGTTTACCTCAGTCTCAGGTTTATGATATCATACAAGATGAAATTGGATACTTATGGCTAGGAACACAAGGTGGTGGATTAAGTAGATTCAACGGTGAAGAGTTTAAGACCTGGAATGAAAATGATGGGCTACAATCCAATTATATTCATTCACTTGCCTCTATAAATGATACTCTATTTATAGGCACAAAAGGTGGCCTTTCTATAAAAACCAAAAACAAGTTTACTAACCTGGAAGGCCCCAGGATTAATAAGATATTTCATCTTAATAGCAAAACATACCTAGCTACCAATATTGGAATCTATTCATATCAAAAAAAACAAGGACTAACTAAAGTAAATCTTAATACCAAAATCAATACCAGCATCATTACTGATATTGTATATGATGGTAAGTTATTTTGGATCGCAACCAGTAAAGGCCTCTGGAAACTAAGCGATATAAAACACAAAGCCAAAATCATAGAACGACATAGTGCTTATGATTTTACTGCTGCAGTCTATTATAAAGACCAAGTATTTGCCGCGGCTCTTAATCAAGGAATTTTAATCCTTAATACTAATGCCAAAAGCTATGGAAACTATTGGATTCAGGAATCATCTAGGATTAATAATATTTCAGTTTATAATGAAAAAGAACTATGGGTTTCTACCAACAATAAAGGAATAACTGTATTTGATTCAAAAAAACGTATCAAAAAGAAAAATATTAACCGAAAAAATGGTTTAGCAGTTTCTCACGTCAGAAAGAGTATACTAGATCGTCAATCAAATATATGGATTGCTACCTCAGGTGGAGGTTTTTATAAATACTTTCAAAACAATTTTACCCATTTTGATAAAAATAGTGGGTTAAAAGGTAATCGAGTATATGCTGTTCATTCTTCAAAAAATGACATATGGGCATCTAATTCTGAAGCCGGGCTTATTAAAATTGATTCTTCGGGAATTCAACATATCCCGCAGGATGAACGTGTATCTGAGGTGAAAATTAAAACCATCACGGGAGACTCATTCGGAAATATCTGGACAGGTACTGATGGAAAAGGGATTTTGTTTAAAGAGCTTAAATTAACAGATAGTATTGTAGCTGACACAATTGATGTCCAAGGGTTTAAAAAGGACTCCATAGTTATCAAAACAGATACTATAGTTAAGAGGGTATTCAAAAACCATATTATTGATAAAGATAAAGGATTATTATCCAATTGGGTTGGAACCCTATTGGTAGAAGACAATACCGTGTGGGCAGCTACTTATTCTTCAGGTATTATACGATTTTCATACGATTCAGAAAAAAAACGACTAGTTAATGTAAAAAAATTCACTTCTAAAAATGGGATTAAAGACCTACAGATTAGTCATATGAAAAAGGATTCTTTGGGAAAAATCTGGTATGCTACTCAAAATGGTCATCTAGGATATATCTGGAAAAATCGTGTTAAACATCTTGGTAATGTATTAAATCAAAAAACAGCTATAAAAAACCTTCTTTTTCATAAAAACACTATCTATATAGGAACTGCAGGTAGAGGAATTTGGTGGTCTGACCTTATCGGAAATCTTAATTTTAAAAAACTAAAAGGAAGTAAGAAATTATATTCTGGCAATATTTATCAAATGATTTTTGATGATCAGGATAACTTATGGGCAGGAAGCGAAAGAGGAGTAGATAAGATAATACTTAATCAATCCAATGATATTGTAGATATATACCATTTTGGTAGAAATGACGGGTTTTTAGGTATTGAGACCTGCCAGAATGCAATCACCAAAGATGATAAGGGTAACCTTTGGTTCGGAGCCATTTATGGCTTGACCAAGTATCAACCTACAGGTGGTAGCACCAAAACGACTGTTAAGCCCAGGTTATTCTTTGAAGATGTAGAAGTAGCATACCAGAGTGTAGATTCTATTAATCTTAATGGTTGGGTAAATAACGGCAATATCTTACGACTTACTCCTAATCAAACGGAGTTATCTTTTAATTTTAAAACCGTTGACCTAGATCATCCTAATGATGTAAAATACCGTTGGAGATTAAACAATTCTGAATGGAGTCCATGGTCATCAGATTACAAGCAAAACTTAGCCGGTTTAGCATATGGAGCACACTCATTTACTGCACAATCCAGAAATTATAGATGGCAGGAAAGCGATCCTGTAACCTTTAAGTTTTTTATAGATAGTCCTATTTATGAAAAAACCTGGTTTCAGTGGGCTGTATTATTAGCAGTTATACTAATAATAGGGGGTTATGCTTATTCATACATCAGAAGAGTAAAACTAAAAAACAAAGAAGAACAGGAAAAATTGCAAATGCAAAACCATCTACTTTCTCTAGAGCAAAAGGCCCTTAGATTACAGATGAATCCACATTTTATTTTTAATGCCTTAAACGGCATAAAAGCAATGGGAACCGGAAATCCGGAACGAATGAATAATACAATCAATACTTTTGCGACTTTATTAAGAGAAACACTTTATAACTCCAGAAAAGATGTTATTACTCTTGATCAGGAAATAAAAACATTAAAACATTATGTAGAAATTGAGAAATTGATGGCTAGCAAATGCTTTACTTATAACATTTCTATTGACTCCGATTTAGATCCAGAGGAAGTGTTAATTCCACCAATGCTTATTCAACCTTTTGTAGAAAATGCTGTAAGACACGGTATTTTAAAAGGTGAAAGAGATGGAGAACTCAAAGTTGAGTTTCATACCACAGAAGATTTCTTACATTGTAAGGTGATTGATAATGGACAAGGCATATTTCAATCTCAGAAAGCTAAAGTGAAAACCGATCATCAATCTATGGCTTTGACTGTTACTCGAGAAAGATTAGAATCCATCTCAGGCAAAGATGCGCTAAGTATAAAAGAGATTACAAATAACGGCAATGCAGTTGCAGGAACACGAATAGCATTTAAAATACCATTACTAACCGACTATTGATCAAAAAATTATGCTTACAGCTATTATTGTAGAAGACATGGCAGATGCCTTAAAACTTTTAAAAAGTGATCTGGAGACCAATCATCCGGAAATTAAGATTATTGACACAGCTCAAAGCGTGGTAGAAGCAGCAAAATCTCTTCGTAATCATCAACCAGATATTCTATTTTTAGACATTATGTTAGGTGATGGTACCGGTTTTGACGTTTTGGAAATATTTCCTGACCTCAAATCTAAAATTATATTTGTCACAGCAAGTGATGAATTTGCCATAAGAGCCTTTAAATTTGCTGCAATAGACTATGTGCTAAAGCCTTACTCTAATGAAGAATTAGCGCAAGCAATAGCTAAGGCCAAAGAGCAAATACAACCTAACACGGAACGATTGAGCATCCTAAAAGACACTTTATCTGCACCAGAACAAAAGCCAGATAAAATATCTCTTCATACGCTTGACAAAATCATAATTGTAGCACTTGATGACATCGTTCGCTGTGAGTCCGATAGTAACAATACCATTTTTTATCTAGAGAATGGGCAAAAAATATTCGTAACCAAAACCCTGAAATATTTTTCAGATATGCTCCAGAATTATCAATTCCTTAGAGTACATCAGAGTCATTTGATAAATTTGCAATGCATAAGTGCTTTTATCAAAACTGATGGCGGGTATTTAATGTTAAAAAATGGAGAAAATATTCCTGTCTCTGTTCGGAAAAAACCAGAAATAATAGAAATTCTGGATCAGATGCACAGGTAAAATAAAATCTTTTATAAATTTACTACAGTTATACTGTAGGGTTTCCTTTTAAGCGTTTCTCTATCTTTTGCTTTTTTGCTGTAAGAAGCTTCATTACATCCATAATTTCAGGATCTTTTGTCTCTTTATAAATTTCATTTAAGCTTAAAATAAGAGATTTAGCTTCTCTTGAGGCAGACACTCTATCACTAGTGGTCATATTACTCATTTTTCTACTTTCAAATTCCAGAGCTTTTTTAATCAATTCCATAACTACTTAATACTTTATTCTTAAAGATATAATTTGTTTAACTAATAATAGAGCTTTTAAACAAAAATTAACTACTTTGTATCCCTTACTAATAGTCATTTTATTATCTCTGAATTCATTTATAATAAGCACAATTTATTACTTTCTGAATTCAATTCTCCAACCATGATTATGGTATTATTAGACCACAAAAGTAATAAACAAAACTAAACTTCATAATTTCTTGGGGTTATTATGATAAAAACAACAAAATTTTTGACTAATATTTACTATTATTATATCGTTAATATTAACAATTTTTCAGCAGTACCTCAGACAGACCAGTTTTGATTTCATATTCGATATCAATACAAACTTATTTTTATAGAGAAAACATAAGTCATATAACAAGGATATTATTTGCAACTACAGAAACTAAACTTTTAGAATGTAGAAGATATATTACAAATTACAATCAGGTTATCGACGTACAGTACTTTTTGAGTTAGTAAGCTCTTATCATTTCATAAGCGTCATTATTTACTTATATATAACAATTGTATATAATATACAGGCATAAAGACATATCAATGTCAGGGTCAGACGATATTTATGTATCCATAGCTTCATAGGTTTATATTTTAATCATTCTAATGGTTTTGATAGCAGTCCCGGAGATAAGTTTTACGAAATATACTCCTGATTCTATGGAACTGATATCCAACTGTTCTGATTGATACCCTTGAATGTATTGAATACGCTTCCATTCTATATTGAAGATCTCTAAGTCTACTTTATCAGTTAGCCCTGAAATCAAAAATTTGCGTTCTGATGGGTTAGGATAGATACTTACATTTTCCCACTCATTTTCACCAATACTTAATACTGGTACTACATTTACTGTTCTGGTTACTTGCGTTGCTGCATTGCCAACAATATCGGTAGCATCATAATAGATAGTATACGTACCAACTGCATCTATAAATTCTGAATCATCAATGGTTATTTGAGATTCATCATCTGTAATAGCTCCTAATTCGCTATAACCAGAACCTAAAACGATTTCCTGTGGGTTCGCCCCTGCAAGAGTAATCACCGGTGCAGTCGTATCTGCTGCGTTTGAAGAGTCAAAGGTATCGTTTAATAATTGCACTCCCGGTTCTCCTGAGCAATCGGCAAGCCCAGCACTGGTTGAAGAACCGCAAGCCGTATAAAACTGATCCAAATACACAGCTCCGGTTTCAAAAGCAATCATAGGATCTTCATTCACATCCTCAAACTTGATACGTACATGGAATAATACTTTGGGTGTTGCTGTTACATTATTAGCTGTAATTGCTCCAGAACTCACTCCTTGCTGAAAAGCCAATGAAACTCTAGAAGTAGTATTATCATTCTGGATAAAGTCTTTATAAGCCGGAAAACCATATACTTCTGCCAAAACAGATCCAGCAGGTTGAGAATACGTAAGGTTATTGCTAGTAGAAACATTCGCTCCAAAAGCAGCTGTATTGTATGTAAGATACAATTGGCCAGAGCCAAGTTTAAAATCCACGGAACTCTCGATCATCACATCTACATCATAGTAATCATCCAAACCATCATTGGTAATCTGGGCATTACTAAATGTAAAGTGAACATCCTGGGCTTCTGCACTCAAAATACAGCATATGAATAACACCAGGACTGTCAGGTTTCTTTGTATATTGCTATAATTATGTTTCATTTTCTTTGTGATTATTGGGGTTATATATTTTTATACTTTTTTAAAATTGTTCTCCTTTTCCAAGGTTACTATTCATTACATTATTAATATCGGTATTCTGGATCTGTCCATTCATATCCATATCGGCCAGCGAATACCCTGAACCTCCTAGTAGTACGATTACCGCATTGATATCAGAATTTTGCACTTGTCCATTCTCATCAAAGTCTCCACCAAGCATGGCAAACACACCGTTTCCTAAATTTGCTATAGCATTAGCACCTCCTTGCACCATAGTATCAGAAGCACTGAAATCAAGGGTCGTAACAGTAGAGGAAAGTGCAATGGCATTTGTTGATAGAATCGCTAAGTGATTACGATGAGATACCATTACATAATAACTATCGGTTGCCAGATCAAATTCAAGATCAGACACACCATCGGTGGCTACAATATCTCCATTACGTTGTAATAAAGCAGACTGACTGGCAAGTACTTGAGTAACATCATTTTTATCGCGTAACTCTATCCAGACCCAATCAACAATAGCTCCTGCTCCAGTAGCATCAAAAACTGTTGAAGAAGCAGTAGCTGCATCTGTATAAGGCGAGGTAGTAGGAATGACTCCCGATACTCTTAAATCATCACGCATTAAACTCTCTTCTCCTGTATTTGGATTAATTGCTGCTCCCTGTAAAAACACAATAGGATTTACCTTAATAGATACTTGTACGTTTTCCTGATGAAACCCTTGTGTAAGTATAGTGGCTCCATCAGTGATTGTAGTCACTGCTAGTTCACCAACAGTAAAATCCAAAGTAACGGAACCATCGCTTATGGTAGTTCCTGAAGACCCAATAACTTGTCTTTCTATGGTTTGCGCCTCTATAGTGGTAATTCCAAAAACAAGAGCCATTAGTATAGTGTATATTTTCATCTTTTATATTTTAAAATTTTATGAAAAGCCCGCCCAATTGAGAAGCGGGCTCTAATTTGGCACTCAGATCATTACAGCCCCTTATCTCCGTAATGTGATCGTACCGTCAAATCGAGTAACAACTACTCTGCTTTTACAGGGGTATTATTGCTTTTATTTAGTAATTCAGAAACCAATGCTTCTAGTCGATCTATTTTATTTACTTGGGTTTCTAAAGCCTGTATACGTGTTTCTTGTTCTTTCATCCCTTCAATTAACAATGCCGTTAATTTTGAATAGTCTACGGATTTATAACCGTTATCATCTGTAGCCACTACTTCTGGCAAAACCACCTCGATTTCCTGGGCAATAACTCCTACTTGTGTAGAGGTATCTGGCTTATCTTTCCACTTATAGTAATACCCGTTTATAGCTTGAATTTTTTCTAAAGCATTTTGAATGACTTTAAAATCTTTTTTCCAACGTCTATCTGAGAACGTATTCCAGGCATTGGCACGAGCTTCTGTACCATCTCCATTCTCTCCAACCTGTAGTTCATATAAGGGTGTAGTTGTCCCTATACCTACTCGTCCTCCATTTGGAGCTAGGTATACTCGAGGTGATGCCTGTGCATTGAAGTTAGCCACTACGGCTCCATCTGAATTTTTAATGTTGAAAAACTTGTTGTCCACCAATGAACGAAGTGTCAACTCTGCATTACTACCCGTATTTTCATTTTCAAACTGCCATGAACGGTCTGTACTAAAGCGTAATAAGGCTTCTCCATCTCCATTACCTTCAATATCGATGTTGGCTGCTGGTGAATTAGTCCCTATACCTATCGCATTAGCCGATGCATCAATCACAAACATATTTTCATCGTTATCTGACTCTATCCTAAAATCCAAATCCGCACTATTTTCATTAAAAGTATATCCCTTATCTGCATTTAGATCAACAGATGCCACTCCACTTCTAAATATTCTAAATCTACCGCTATTAGTATCATCTATCATAGAAAATAATTGAGTCCCCGAAGTAGATCCATCTCTAAAAGAAAGATCTGTTCCAAAAAGGATTCCTCCATTTAGGTTCATCTCAAACTTGTTAACTCCATCTTTTTGTAATAAAAATTCACCTCCTGAAGTTGTGTTATAAATCATATCTTGACTTCCCAAATCAATGTTAGTATCCTGACTCAAAGCCCCACCTAAAGTAACATTACCTGCAGAAGCTGATAGCCCGTTAGATGCACTGACTACAGAAGAAAGATCAACAGATTGAGTACCAATACCATCATTATCTAGAGAAAGTTCTAAACTGTTTCCGTTAAGTTGAAAAACATCAATAAACTGGTCGTCTGTATCGGTATCATCTAAATAAGGACTAAGATCTACAGAATTACCATTAGAAATGGACAAAGTATTGGTTGCTAAAGAAAGCGTTTGGTTATCAAAACCATTCGTATCTTGCCAGCTAGCTAATCCAGTAGCGTCAGAAACCATGATATATCCATCTTGCTGATTCCCATCTATCATTCTTAAGCTTCCGGTAATGCTGGTGTTTCCATTAATATCTAATTTGTAGCCTAAAGCAGGCACTGTAGTACCAATCCCAACGCTTCCATCATCTTCAAGAGATAAATTAATATTTTCATTTGATGAGAAAACCATATCTCTATTTGAAACCAATCCCGTTTCTCCATCAGGAATACCTTCAAAAGCAGTTCCACTATCATTAGCCGCTAATTTAATGTAACGGCTAAAGCCGCTTACATATACTTGCCCTACTCCTCCTCTAAAGCTTGTTCGAACGCGATGAATGACATCTTCGCCATCGGCTCCAGTCATATCCAAAGCAAACCCTGGATTATCCGTTCCAATACCAAGGGTATCTAATATACCTATACTTGCTTGCAATTCATCTGAAACAATAGCACTTCCATTAACATCTAATTTATAACCATTTTGAGCACCATTTGTGCCAATGCCCACATTTCCAGAAGAGTTTATTGAGAAATTAATTCCTTCATTTATTGAAATATAAAATGGTTGATCTGAAGCAATCCCTGTACCTCCGGAAGGAATACCTTCATAGCTAGAACTTAAACTATTACTAATTAATCTCGTATTTCTAACGGCAGCACTTCTAAGCCATAACTCACTTACACCGTTGTTACCAGTTGAGATACGTTGAATGGCATTTTCTCCAAAACCACCTCCAATATCCAATTTATATTCTGGATTGGAATTAGCAATTCCAAGGGTATCGGCAACCATCTTTGTAGTTGTAAAAGAGTTCACATTAATGTCGCCATCAACATTGACATCTCCACCAACATCTAAGGCGAATGAACCACTAGGATTTAGTTTCCCAATCCCGACAGTACCATTATCCTCAAGTGATACATTTGGGTTTCCGTTAGATGAAAGTACAATGGGGGTGTTGGAAGCTAATCCCGTTTCTCCATCAGGAATGCCTTCAAAAGAACTTCCACTATCATTTGCAGCTAATTTCAGATATCGACTAAATCCACTCACATATACCTGTCCAATACCACCTCTATCATTTGTACGTACTCTGTGTATAACATCCGATCCACTTGCCCCTGCCATATCGAGTGCAAAACCGGTTAATGGAACTGTTCCAATCCCTACATTTCCATCGGCGTCAATTCGAATTCCTTTGTTTTCTCCATCATTAGAAAGCCATTTATCGCTTAACTGAATATTTTCTGTAGCCGTGTGATTTCCGAGATTATCAGTAGCATCATCAACCCAACTTAAAGTGCCGTTTCCATTAGTAGTAATTACCTGGCCTGAGGAACCATCTACCAAAGGCAGGTTATACGAATCGTTAATATTTATTGTTCCGTCTTTGTATATGGTTAAGGCATTTGAACGATTTGTATCACTTGTACCATTTCCTATCGCAAATAATCGATCTGTACTAGTCCAGGAATTAGCTTCTCCTGTTACCTCGTTACTATAAGCTCCCAAAACGGTTTCATAATATGACGATGCGGTATTAGAAAGTCCCCAAACTGTAGCTCCCTGCCCTGAAGCTGTATTTCCTACCCCAAAGGCAGTAGCTCTGTCAAGAGTTGCATTATTTGCAGCACCAAAAGCAGTAGAGGCATATCCGGATGCTGTATTGTTTAATCCCCAGGCAGTAGCATTACGGTGTGTTGCGTTTGTCCCATTTCCCCAAGCTACGGCTGCATCATCAGTTGCTTCCGTTCTTATTCCCATGGCTGTAGAAGCGTATCCTGATGCTTCAGTATCCCAACCGGAAGCCACAGCATGACTCCCCGAAGCTATGGTACTTCTGCCAAATGCTATCGAATAATCTCCAATATTGGCAGTATCCCAATCGGTTCCTGTTCCTGATCCAGCTCTAAAAGCAGCTTTTGATTTATCAAAAAACATTCGATTATCATGAGTGGTATCCCCATCATTATCCAGACTTGGAGATCCAAAAACAATGTCGTCATTTGTATAATCACCTTTACTATTAGAAGTCACATTGGTTACCGTTGTAAACGTTGAATCTTCTGAGGTTTTGGCATGTAAAGCATAAGGGACTGATACCAATTGTGAAAGACCTACAACGCTATAGTTACTGCCACCGCTTGCATCCACCGCCACTTGCAAATAATAGATATGATTACTCCAATCAACTGTTGTAAAATCATCTGTAGTGGTTCCTTGTCCTATTATCATAGTAGCAACACCTTGTGCATTGGTAGTTACCATATGTGTTTCGGTATATATCGTAGTACCGGTTGTGCTGTCTTCCAGAAGTTGCATTTCGAAACCAATCGATTGATCGGCGAGCACGTCACCATTGGTATCCCGCACCACCGTTTGGTAGTTAAATCCTTGAGGGCTTTGAGCAAGAAGCATATTTCCAGCCAGTAAACCGCATATTACTAGTAATAGTTTTTTCATAATGATTAGTTTTTAGTTACAGAGGATAGCTTTACGGTTATCTCCAAATGCCTCTCTATTTTGGATAATCGTGATTCTATTTGATCGTTCTTCGTTTCTAAATCGGAATTTTTAGTTTGTAGTGCCTGTATTTGTTGTTGTTGTTCCTTCATTCCTTCAATTAACAGGGCCGTTAACTTTGAATAGTCTACAGATTTGTACCCTTTACTATCCGTAGAAACCACTTCTGGCAATACCGCTTCAATTTCTTGAGCAATCACTCCTACTTGTGTAGAGGTATCTGGTTTATCTTTCCATTTATAGTAGTATCCGTTTACAGCTTGTATCTTTTCAACAGCATTTTCAATGACTTGAAAATCGGTTTTCCAACGTCTGTCTGAAAAGGTATTCCACGCATTGGCACGAGATTCTGTACCGTCACCATTCTCACCAACCTGAAAACTCACTCCGGGAGTAGCGGTATTAACACCTACATTGCCAGAGGCGTCCACAAAAACACCTTCACCATCGCCATCATTGCTGATCCAGTTACTATTGGTTTGTATATTTTGCGTAGCCGTATGATTTCCCATATCATCTGCAAGACTGGATAGATTTACGGTAGTTGCATCACCATTTTCAATCTCAATAGTAAGTACTGTACCAGACAGACTGGCACCTGTTAAATTTTGCTCATCTCGATCTTGTACCGTTTGTAACGTACCGTCGTATGCTACTCCCAGCGTAGTTGAATTAAACAAATTCACCACCTTTAATGAATTATCTGATCTCACCTGATTCTGGGCATAAGCATAGCTTCCTTGTACTCTAACTCCAAAAGCACCCCTTTGAAATCCAATATCTGAAGCTAAAGAAGGGGTTGAAGGATCAGACACATCCACCACTTTTAGATCATCTGATTCGCTATCCACAATATATACGTAATCTCCTGATTTGACCAGAGACTGAGGAGTCCCTCCAATCGAAAGTGTTCCTATCGAAGCGGGCGATACAGGATTCGAGATATTGAAAATTTTCAAGAGACTTTCATCCTCATCCAATACATATAGATAATCACCTTCGGCAATGATATCGGTAAGGTAATACCCAAAAAGATTACTGCTCAGTACTAAAGAGGGGTTTAATGGATCTGTAACATCGATGATATCAATATTATCGGTTTCATTGCTCATTACATAGGCATACCCATTATTAATTACCATAGAAGCATTGTTGCTATCCATATTTAAACCGGAAACCGTATTTGGTAATATCACTGGACTTTCAGGACTACTGATATCAACCACTGTAAACGCTTTATCCACACTATCATCTACTAGATAAAGGTAATTACCATCACTGGCAATGGCTTCTACATCAGCGTCGATAGCTGTTGTATTGGATACTAACGCAGGTTGGCTAGGGTCGGTAATATTAACAATCGCTAAAAAACCATCTTGACTATATAAATAGCAATAATTACCTACAATTACTCCTGCAGATTTTGCAGATGAAAACCCAATGGTGATCCCTGTGGCAAGTTGGGCCTCTACTTGCGGATTATAAGGGTCACTAACATTGATGACTAAAAAATCATCGGTATCATCATTATAGCCATAGACATACTCATCCAGGACATCAATCAAAGTCAATCGGGTAAAAATGTCTCCTGTATCTCCTATAACTTCAAGATTAAAAGTGGAAAGCCCTGATGATAACTGAGAGAAGGTACTGTTAAGACTGTCAACACTATCGATCCAGCTTACTGTTCCAGAACCATCAGTCGATAAGATTTGCCCATTGCTTCCTCCATTTAATTGCTCAACTTTAGAAGCATTTAACGCATACGGAACAGAGACTAATTCTGAAGTACCAATCGTTGCATAGTTTGTTCCTCCTGAGGTATCAATACTAATCTCCAGGAAATACGTATTATTGCCCCAATTGATATTTGCAAAAGTATCAGAAGTCGTTCCTGAACCAATTACCAAAGTTATTACACCTTGTGCATTGGTGGTAATTGTATTATGCGTTTCCAGATATGCCACTGTTCCTGTAACACTATCTTCTAAAATTTCAATTTGAAACGACACTGTTTGATTGGCTAATAAATTTCCATTTGAATCTCTGACTACCGTTTGATAATTAAATCCTTGCGGACTTTGAGCTAGAGCTAGCGTACTTACCAGTAACGCCAACAACATTAGTATTTGCTTTCTCATTTTCATCTTTATAAGGGGTTTTATTATTGTATTTTCTGTTAATTACTGGATGACAATTCTCTTTACAAGAGTATTTTTATCAGTTTCTAGTTTTACCAAGTAGGTTCCAGAAAAAAGTTGTGATATCGGAATTTCTTGATGATTGGTTACTTCTTTTTGTTGGTAGACTTTTTTACCAGTGATATCATATATCGTCAGGTTTACGTTTTCGCGTAAGCCATTAATCTTTATATAATCCCTTGCAGGAACCGGATATAGGGTAGTATTAGTAAACACCTGGCCTTCTATACCTAAGGTAGGAGCTTCAATAGTCACATTTACATCGACTACGGCCTGGTTTCCAGAACTGTCGGTAGCTGTAAACTGGATGACATTCAACCCTACATCGCTCATGTCAAAATCTGTTTGACTTAAACTTAATGCTGGTGTTCCACAGTTATCAGTAGCTGTAATAGGTATATCTGCTGGATTTATCGTTATGGTACCCACAGCATCTAACTGAAAAGTAATTTCGGGAACTACTGTGCTATTCACCGGTGATAAATCTCCTCGTACCCATATCCGATGTAAGGTGTTATTTTCAAAACTCACCGGTGCATCATCCATAGCCCAAACTTCGTTATTTGCTCTTATCGACCAACTTTGATCATCTTCTGTATTGATTATTGGGCTTTCAGTCAATGCTAAATCTCCAGCATCGCTATTGTAATCATCTCCATTTTCAGGAATTGTAGTGGTATGACCAGCCAATAGGGTGAAATCTTGATTTGAAAGCATCATATCAAAAGAACCTGTTCCTGTTTTGATATAGTCAAGTGCATCTTGCTGAGTGGTTTTGAAATTCAGAATATTAGAATGGCTACTACTTTCTCCATAAAAACGTACTTCTGAAAAATCAATATCCGCTGCCAATGTATTTCCGAAGTGTCCCCAAAAAGCAGTAGTTGATTCATCTGTTCCTAATGTAGAAGAACCTAGCAGTGGCAAGTCTGTGTTTCTAATCTGAAGATCAGGGTTGGTACCAGCCTGGTGGACATAGTTTAGCACCATTAACCAACCACCACCATCGGTATCGTTATCGACTTGTCCTTGAAAAGTACTCCCGCTAAAATTGAAATAATACACGCCGCTTGGAGCTGCTAATAAATCAGGAGAGGTAAGACTTGTAAATGGATTATCCTGGGTACCCAATCCCTGAACACCTGTATAGGATAAAACCGGATCGATTGTTTCGGTTACCGTTACGGTTGCCATACGTCTATTTACATTTGTATTGCTATCGGTAACTGTTAATGTAACCTGGTTATCTCCTAAATCACCACAAGTAAACGTATCTATATCAATACTTAAAGAAGCGATCCCACAATTATCTGTACTTCCATTATCAATATCTGAGGCTACAATAGTGGCATTTCCCAAAGCATCCAGCTGTACTGTTATATTTTGGCAAGAAACTACTGGCAACTCTGTATCATTTACAGTAACTAACTGTGCACACGTATCAGAACCTCCGTCTCGATCGGTTACTGTCCAATTTATCGTGGTTTGTCCAACTGGATACGTATCTGAAGCATCAGAACCTCTATTAAAATCATTTACCAAAAGCAGGTTACCCAGATTGGCAGCTTTTAATTGGTAGTATGAATTGTTAACTCCTACATCAGCATCTTCCTGAAGGGTAAATGTTAAATCACTACCATAGGTAGTTACCCAGTTATTCCAGGTGGCTTGGGTAATAGTAGCGGTTTCTGTAACTCCATTAAGTGACCCAGAAATCATACATTCGTTGTATACTTCAGAACCATCAGGCCCTGCTAACACAAAACATTCACCTACTGTATCAAAATCTCCTCTTAATTCTATTTCTAAGATAACATCTTCTGTTGCTGTGATCACATTAGACAGCACTACCTGAGTATCTATTAATGTTGGAGATATTGGGTTTCCACCTCCTAAAAGATCGGTTCTTGGGCTTGTGGGAATCAACGTTTGATCCACTGTACCTGTAAAGGTAGGGGTAGCTAAAGTTACTGCCCCCTCGCAGGCTCCTGCATCATTACTTACCGTAATATCTGCAGGGCAACTTATCGTCGGAGATGCGTAAGCCACAACGCTTACCTGTGCATTGCAGGTATCTAAAAAACTGCTTGGGTCATCCACAATCAATTCTACAATTCTCGTTGTACCAACATCTACTGTCGTGAATGTAGCATCACCCGGATCTATAAAAAGATCAATATCTCCACAATTATCTGAAGATCCATTATCAATATCATTTGGGGTTATTATTATATCATTCCCAGCCGCATCAAACTGTATTGTTATATTTTGGCAAACAGCATTAGGATCTGTAACATCTTCTACAGTAACTATCGCATTACAAGTATCCTGTAATCCATTTTGATTAGTTACAGTAAGCACGACTGTATTATTTCCAAGGTTTGTACAATCAAAAGTTGTTTGACTTGCACTAAAGCTAAGAGAAGAGCAGGGATCATCACTTCCTCCATTCAAATCAGCTGCTGTTAAAGTGGCATTTCCAGAGGCATCGAGCTCCAGAATAACAGTATTACAAATAGCTGTTGGTGTTGCAGCAACCACAGTAACTATAGCTTCACAACTCTCTTGATTGTTGGATAAGTCTAGTGCTGTTAGCGTAACAGTATTAGTTCCAATATCAGCACAAGTAAATTCTGTTTTTGATAAACTAAGATCTACGATTGTACAATTATCACTCGAACCATCATCAATATCAGCAGTAGTAATTGTGGCTTCTCCTGTTTCATCTAACTGTACTGTAATATCTTTGCAAACTACAGTTGGTGGTATATTATCCACGATAGTTACAACTCCAGTACAATTAGCACTATTAAATGATGCATCCAGCATATTAATACTTACATCATTATCCCCAAGGTCATTACAATCAAAAGTTGTAGTACGGGTTCTAAATACGGTGATTTCACAATTGTCGACAGAGCTTCCCGCCACATCTTGGGCAGTGATCATTGCTTCCCCATTTTCGTCTAACTCGACTGTTATATTTTCACAAAGAGGACTGGGATCGATAGTGTCTTGAACCGTGACTATTGCGGTACATTGACCTGTATTTAGTTCTTCGTCCTGTATAATTAAGGTAACTTCATTATCTCCTAAATTAGTGCAATCAAAACTGCTTGGGACTACTCTACTTCTTAAGATACTGCAATTATCTGTGGAACCATCGTCAATATCTGAAACGATAATATTAGCATTTCCGGTTTCGTCTAATTGGATTGTGATATTTTTACAAATAGCTGTTGGTGGAGTGGTATCTTCTCCTGCTCCACATTGGGCACTAACAGTAAATGAGGTTTGTAAAAAGGCAACAATCGCCACCCAAAAAAGTAGTCGTTTTTTCATAGTATAAGGGGTTAAAAATTTATTCTCGATTTGAGTTTACAATAGTACATTGCTTACCTAATTCTTTCCAAAAATTGAGCGTTACAAAACGTTACACCCTAGCATATTTAAAAAAAAACAACGTCTTAAATCATTGAAAAAAAGTGATTTAATTTATATTCTCATTGTTTTCATATTCAATCATAGCTTCTTTCAGTTTTGCTTCTATATCATCTAATGTGTTCAGTTTCGCCTGCAAGGCAATGTTTCTTTCTTGCAATTCTTGAATAGCAACGATTTTTTTATCGTGCTTTTTTTTACCTGAAATAATCCTATAATATTTTGCTAAACTGAATCGGATCATTGTGCTCTCAAAATTCTGATGCAAGTATATGCCTCGTACTGGATATTCGAAAAAAAACGTGGTGGACAATTTGGTGGACAATTCCCAAACCTACTATAAAGAAAGGAGTAATTAAAGTTTATAGTTTCATACAAGAATTGTAAAAGGGTAAGAAAATGAGCTCATCTTGGATGCAATTTTATGTCGAAAATCACTCAGATTGACATTTTTTTGTTTTTCAGGGGTTTCATAAAGTTTATTCTGCCTAAAAATTACTTTAACCATACCTGAATGACGTATTGTTTAGTTTCGGTTTATTCCTATGAATTGTATAAAAAAATCAGAAACTAACGTTTTAAACTTAAAATATAGGTGTCTAAATCTTCATTTTCGGAAAGTTCTAATTTCTTTTTTAGTCGATGTCTAGCTTTTTTTACTGCATCTATAGAAGTGTTTCTGAGCTTGGCAATTTCTTTACCGCTCAAGTCTAATTTTACATAAGAGCAAATTTCCAGATCCGTGGGAGTCAGGTTTGGGTGTATGGACTTTACCTGCTTATAAAATTCAAAATTAAGTGCTTCCAAATTACTGCGAATCATTAATAACTTAGAATCTTCAAGATCATCTGCTTTTAATTCCGCAATAACACTTTTTAGGGTAATATCAGAGTTTTCTTTATCAGAAATCTTCTTAAGATCCTCTACCAGTCTTTTCTTAGTTTGTATCTGCTGTATAGATTCGGTGATCAGTGTAGATATTTCTTCCTCTCGGGTTTCCACCTTTTTTTCGGTTTCCTCTAATTCCTCTTCTAAATGTTCTCTTTGAATTTTTTCGAGCTGTAAACGCTTTCTATTATACATATAAAGCGACACCCCTAGAATGAGTAAGATTCCAATAATAATAAAGTTTCTTATGGTTGTGGCTTTTTCTTTTTCCAGCTCTTTAGCGATCAGAGCTTTTTGTTTTGCAAATGCTAAACTATCTGTTAACTTTTCTTGTCTGAATTGATTCCTGAGTTCCAGTTCACGAATTTCCTTAGCTTTTTGCAGATTAAAAACAGTATCGTACACTTTGAAAAATCTTCGATAGTCACGCAACGCTTTTTCGAAATCCTTTTGATCATGATAGATATGGCTTCTTTTTTTATAGTTAAGAGCGATTCGGTTACCCATTTTTTTCTCTTTCGAAAGTTGTAAGGACGTTTCTATATGATATAATGCATTATCATATTGTTTCAGATTTCGATAAATATCCGCCAGGCTATAGTGGATGGTAACAACCGACTCATATTTCTTGATACTATCGGCAAAAGCAAGGTTTTCTAACTGAAACGGAAGTGCTTTTTTATATTGTTTAGCAATCACATATTCAAATGCTTTATTTCCTACAACCTGATAGTGACCTTCTTTATATCCGAGTTTTAAGAATATTTCTTCTGCTTTGTCATAATAATAAAATGCAGAGTCCCTTTGTCTGCGCTTTGTATAAACAACTCCTAATATATTATAGGTAGTTCCCAGACTTCGGATTCTACCTAGTTTCTTTTTTAAGACAATAGATTTCCTAAAATACTCTATAGCCTTCTCATATTCTTTTTCGAATCGATATACCTGTGCTATATTATGATAGTTCGTAGAGAGGTGAGAGGAATCCGGAATACTTTCGAAAATTTCTTTTGCTTTTAGATAATTATCCAATGATAAAGTATACCGATCCATTTTACGGTTAAGCACCCCAAGTTGCTGATATACTATTGCTTGTTGTAAGCGTTTGTCGTATCCGTGATTTTTTGCAAGTAGTGTAACAATACTATCAATATTGTATTCAACCTTTGTAAAATCTCTAAGTAATAACTGAGAATTTAAGGTCAGATATGCCTCAATTTTTAAGGAATCGGTAGTTGCCTTTTGCACATTGTTTATAAGACGAACTAATGTAGTATCCTGCTCTTGTGAAAAAGAAAAAAGAGATAATCCTAAAAATAGAACAAGTATCGTCTGTTTCATCAACACAAAATTACGAATTTGTCCATATACTATCTAAAGTGAAAATTAGATATTTAACATTAGGTTTTCCAGATCATCCTGATCGATAATATTTATTTTTTTTCGAATCCTATTCTTTGCCACTCGTATGGCTCCATCCGACGTATTGCGATAGGCTGCAATCTCTTTGGTGGATAATTTTAGCCGAATCAGTCCACAGATTTCTTGTTCAGTTTTAGAGAGGTTCGGATATTTTTCTAACAATCTTTTATTGAACTTGGTATTGAGTAGGTCAATATGTTCTTGTTGAAAAGACAACTTCTCTTCTACCTGTATTTGGGAACGAATTTCTTGTGATAATTTCCTTACGGAAGATCCTATTTGAGTATGATCCAGTTTTTGAATGTCTTTGAGTTGTTGCAACACTTGTTTTTTGTATTGCAAACGCATGGCATTATCGGTCGCCAAGATGTCGATATCATCCTTTTGATACTGAATTTGCTCTCCTGCGGTCGAAAGATCTTCAGAAAGTTGGTCAATCTGTTCGGTGTAAGATTTATAAGTTCTAAAGAGCACTATTACCTGCATACCAATAAACGCTACAAAGCCATAATTCATTAAAAAGATACTATCAATAAATTGTTGTACTACTAAAAGATCGTTAACCATCACTAATCCCATAACTCCCATAGCAAACAGTACAAATTTTGCTTCTGATCGTTTACGAAAAGCTGCTTTGGTAATGGACAAAACAGCATATCCAATCCCAAAGAAGGCAATGAATTGATACGGAATAAAAGCATAACTAGATATATATGTGGGCGCCAGCACTAAATAGATCGCAAACGCCATAGAAATCCAGAAATACAATTTGACTATATGTTTTGAAAATTCCTTTGGGAAAAGTGTATAAAAATATAACCCTGCAATCCCCATCCCAAAGTAAAAAGGTACCAACCGCAATCGATGAATCAACCAAAATGGAGTCTCCGGGAACATACTTAGCAATATAGATTCGCCTACCACTATTTGTCTTAGGGCGCCACAAATAACAAATATCCCAAAGTATAGAAATACTATTCTCCTGCTTTCTACATAGTAAAATAAGATTGAAAAAACTGCAACTACCAAGACAGCAGCTACACTTAACGACTCAATCAATAATTGTCGTTCTCTCTCTGCCCTAAGAAACTTACGATTTCCTATAGTTATACCCTGAATAAAACCGCCACCTGCTCGATACTCATAATTAGATATTGGAATCAGAAGATCGATTTCCGAAGCCTTTGGCAAATCAACCAACAAAGGTCTTCCACTTGGAGTTGCAGCATCGCTTTGAACTCCAATATCTCCTAATTGTTCGATTTTTTGCCCATTGATCCAAATTTCAGCGGCAGTATAACTCCGAGGGATTTTTAATGATAGTGGTACTAAAGATTCTCCAAGACGAATCTTTAAACGATAGGTAGCATATCCTTTAGCGGGATACTTGTTGCCAGCGAAGTAATTACCAATCCAGTTTCCCGGTAATTCAATTAAAGAAGGAGTTTTTAATATTTGTGTAGAGAATTGGCTTTCTTTATAAGGAAACTGTTGCCAATAAAAATGCCATTCACCATTAAGTGGTACTTTTTTTACGGTATTAAAGTCTACCTCAGATACATCAATAAAACCATCTTTTACGTTAGGAACCTCCTTAGGGCTACTGCAGGATATAATGCTTATCGATACCCAAATCAGTAGAAATATCTTATGTATGTTTTGAAATGGAAGCATCAAATTCTTTTTCAAAAGCAAAGATACCTTTTATGAAAAACACATGCTCGTGAATCCATACAAATCGTTATAATCTCAATACATTACTTTCATATATGAATTGAAAATTGTGCTCCTCCCTGTCGAGACAACAGTTAGTTTAACTTTTTGTTTCGTGTTATTCTTATTGAAATAGTGAGTAGTTACTAAACTTTAAGGTTGCAGAAAATGACGTATAACTATTTCTTTTCAATTTTGATTGTATATTTTTCTTTATACAAAATGATCAGGTTACAAAAAGAGATCATAAATCCTGCAGAAAACAGATAACACAAAAATAAAAGTGTCATCAGCTGTACTCTATTAAATAGTATACTCTGTTTGGTCCAGGCTTTTTCGGGATCACCCAATAAGATCATCATCTGTTCGTTTCGAGCTGGCAAAAAACCATGTGATGCTTTAAACACTTCAAATGGATCATTATCTACCATTTCATTACCAATTACAATATCTTTTTCCAGGTAGGGAAGTGTTTTGGCTTCCCTTGCTAAATGATAGGCTGCATAAACTCCTATAAAAAGAACTATAAATTCTATCGATAAACGTGTCCACTTTATAATAGATTTGTTTTTTAGAGAAAATAAAATCAGGAACCCCGCAAGTACTGTAGCAATAAATACCCCGAACTTCATTAAAAAAGCAGTGTTCTCATCAGACGCATGCCAGGAAGGTAAAGGTATAATAAAGGCTCCCGCTACCGAAGCAATCCAGGTACTGAGCAGAGTAATCTCTTTCCAAACTTCTTTTAATCGGTTTACTAGCATTGTACCTTTATTTAGGGGTTTTTAAAACCAATTGTTTCTCTTCTTCTTTTCCATTGCTCATAATAAGGTGTAATTCTGGTTCCCCTACCCGATCTTCTTTTTCTAGCCAAAACAAATAATAACCAGGCACAAAATCCTGAGAAGCATTCTGAGTGGGTTTATTAAACCTAAACCTTTTGATATTCAGATTTTGTTCATATGACAATTTTCCGAAAACAAAAAAACCTTCATCTTCACTAGAATTAATAGTCACTTTTATTGTGGTATTAGCATCACTTTTGGCACTACTATTAATAGATTGTAGTTTGGCATCATAATCCAGATAAATGGATTCTAACATATAAGATTTATCAGTAATATCATCAAAATTTTTATACAAACGTTGTAATGACTTCTGTGCTTCTTCTAGAGTTGACATATACGTTGTGGTAAGTGCATATTTCTCATTACATTTTATAAGTACCGGAAACAACTCCTCATACTTTTTTTCTAGATTATAGTATTTTGCTATAAGATCCTGATCTTCTGTTATAGTTATCTTTTCTGCTAAATTGGTTACTGCTTGTTGGGTTCCTGATAAAATAACAGAAAGCTTATTATCTTTTGGACCATAACTGGCACAACCAGATATAAAAATCAGTATAAAAACTGCAAGCGCTTGTTTGTACAAATTTTCCATATGCAATATTTATCAGTAAATTTTAATATGTTTTATCTTATTAACAAAGTTAACTTTAGAGGGTGGTATTTTACTATCAAGAACGCGACAAATAAGAGTAATTTTCCGACATTATAAAAGTTCTAACATTTAGGCAAGGTCATTAATCACCTTCTCCCAATTAAAAGCTGGACCTATATCCCACTTTCCTGAAGATCTGTAATTTACATGCGAGGTGATGCCTCTAAAATTAACCAACTCATCTTCTGCTACAATTCCATATCGTTTATCTTTTGATAAAAACGAAGCAGGGATGTTATACTCAGCAGTTAAATACTTTAGTAGTAGTATCAAACTTTTATATTGCTTTGCAGTATATGTCGCAAAATATTGTTCTCCTCTAAAAGGTGTATCTAGCTTTGTGTAGAACTGTGTTTCACTGATATGACAATAGACATCGTTATCACTGTATACAGTGACTAGATTGTCACCTATTCTTTTTAAAAATCCAATGTTCGACATTTCGACCGCTATGGTTCTCTTACCCCCATTAGTATTTCCTCCCACCGCTCTGGAACCAAGGTGATAGGCCCAATAAGCGGAGGACCACAGATTAAGAATCGTACCATTTCTGGCAATGATAAAAGGAACAGACACGCGATGATTAGGTCTGGATAATGCCGCTACATCTCCTTTTAGGTATCCTGCAGTGTAATGCAATACAATCTGTGTTTTGGTATGCTTTTCTTTTATATAGAACGAGGTATCTCCATTTTTTGTACGGCATCTTATATAGGGCATCTTCTCGTTACCTCCTTTGATAGGAACCTTGCTTGACGCTAGGGTAAATTCCTTACCTGCAGTATCTCTTCCAGTATCAAAAAAGGTTTTCTCGTGTTTAGTAATGCTCGTGGCTTTCATATAGTACTTACATTAGATGATCTTATATAGGTCAAAAGTATCTTGAAACTGCTGTTTTAGCTATTACAAAACCGTCAAATCAGATAAAATTTACGACAGCGTATTTATAGTGTTTTTAGTCCTACTTTCATTTATGATTTGAGTTATCTCAATTCAAGTGAAGATCTTATCGTGAACTCTATCAGGCATTTACTCAAGTACCATTTTTTTAACATCAACCTTCTTGTTATCTACAATTAAGGTATAAAGGAATACCCCAGACCCAAGAGTATTTCTATCAATTTGAACTGAAACCTCTCCTCTTTGGTTAATCGTGATTTGCTTCATCGTTTTACCTTGCAAAGTATGGATATACAATGTAGCTTGCTGTACATCATTTGGGATAAACATATTGATGGTAGTTGTTTGATCAAAAGGATTAGGGTGGTTTTGATATAGTTGTGCACTGCTCTTAGCCTGATTACCAACCTGAATCTGTCCCAAAATTAATTTGAGTTGTTCAAGTTCCTCTTCCAATTTTTCTACCCGCGTCTTTAATTCTTCATTTTCCTGATCAAGATTACTGGTACGAGTGTTAGTACTATTACTTGCTCTTAAGATTTTTCCGTGTTTATCAATTACCAAAGGTTGTCCTTCTCCTGTTGGTAAATTCTGAAAACGTACGGTACCATCAACGTGTAAGCGGGCTGTTGCATTATTTTTTAAATTTTGAAAACGATTTCCTATACCTACATTTCCTTGATTATCGATAATCAATCGAGCTTTACTCTCTCCGTTTACTTTGGTCCCCCTATCAGCAATCACAAATTTACCTTTATTAACACCCGTGGCATGATTAAAGAAATAAAAACTCTTTAAAACTTTTCCAAATCCATTATTGTATCGTACCAGAGCAAGGCCAGGATCCTGACTATCTCCATCAATACGGAAAACAGCATTACTCGATCTTAAGTGCAGAGGATGTTCAGGTGTATCAATACCTATTCCCACTTTTCCGTTGATATTGACTACTTTTTTATCAAATTCACCATAAATCAAAGGTGACACAGTATTATTATTAGCAATATACAATTTGTTAGAACCAGTCTCATTAAAACCTGCTTGATTTCCTAAAAAAACATTTCCCGAACCTGCAGCATTTTCAAATCCAGCAAAGGATCCCACATAGGTGTTGTCAGAACCGTTAGTATTTCCGGTTCCTGAAGCTACCCCAAAAAAGGCATTGTTCTTACCGGAAACATTATTGAATCCAACATTATGTCCATAAAAGGCATTCCCATCACCAACCGTATTATTGCTACCGGCACCTCGTCCGAAAAAAGCATTTTGTGAACCTGTCGTATTATTAAATCCTGCGAAGGTCCCAAAGAAAGAATTGGCAATACCAGAGGTGTTAGAGGCTCCGGAAAGACACCCGAAAAAGGAATTGACAGAACCTGTAGTGTTCGAACGACCTGCCTCATCTCCGACAAAAGTATTTTGTCCACCTGTAGTATTTGATAATCCGGTACCTTGACCTATAAAGGTATTTCTAGTGACATCGTCTAAAACAATGCCATCGATGCCCTCACTCACTTCTAGCTTACCATTGATACGGACAATCTTATCTGTAAAATCTCCAAAAATCAAAGGACTCTCTGTATCATCATTCGCGATGTAGAGTTTATTAGAACCAGTCTCATTAAAACCTGCTTGATTTCCTAAAAAGACATTTCCCGAACCTGCAGCATTTTCAAATCCAGCAAAGGATCCCACATAGGTGTTGTCAGAACCGTTAGTATTTCTGGTTCCTGCAGCTGCCCCAAAAAAGGCATTGTTCTTACCGGAAACATTATTGAATCCAACATTATGTCCATAAAAGGCATTCCCATCACCAACTGTATTATTGCTACCGGCACCTCGTCCGAAAAAAGCATTTCGCGAACCTGTCGTATTATCAAATCCTGCAAAGGTCCCGAAGAAAGAATTGGCAACACCAGAAGTATTTGTAGCTCCGGAAAGACGCCCGAAAAAGGAATTTACAGAACCTGTAGTGTTCGAACGGCCTGCTTCACTTCCAACAAAAGTATTTTGTCCACCAGTAGTATCAGATGATCCAGCACCTTGACCTATAAATGTATTGCTAATGGTTTCGTCTAAAACAATGCCATCGATGCCCTCACTCACTTCTAGCTTACCATTAATACGTACTAGGTTTTCAGCAAAATCTCCAAAAATCAGTGGATTTTCTGTATTACTATTCGCGATGTAGAGTTTGTTAGAACCCGATTCATTAGCACCTGCTTCATTTCCTATGAATACATTACGACTTCCGGTGGCATTACCAAATCCTGCCCTGTGTCCAACGTATGTATTCAATTCACCGGTGGTATTACCTGATCCTGCGGCTTGTCCGAAAAAGGAGTTGCGGCTACCTGTGGTGTTCTCTCTCCCCGTATCTCGACCAAAGAAAGAATTTAAGTTTCCTGAAATATTTCTAAAACCAGAGCCAACACCAAAGAAAGAATTGTTACTACCGGTCGTATTTGCAACACCTGAAGCGCCACCAAAAAAGGAGTTGTCATCACCTTCGGTATTATTCGCACCTGCGGCTATACCGAAAAAAGAGTTTTCGCCGCCGGTGGTATTGTCTTTACCTGCATTTCTTCCGAAAAATGAATTACTTCCTCCCGAGGTATTACTCGTTCCGGCAAATGCTCCAAAAAAGGAGTTCCTGGTTCCACTACTGATAGCAGTCCCAGCTCCTGTACCAACAAAGGTGTTTTCAACCCCTTGACCGATTTCTAAGGTTCCGTTGATTCGAACGAACTTGCTCGAAAAATCTCCAAAAATAAGAGGGTTTTCAGTATCACTATTAGCGATATATAGTTTATCCGAACCTTTCTCGTTAAATCCAGCTTTGTATCCCAAAAAAACATTTCGATTTCCATTGGTATTATTTTTCCCCGCATTTCTTCCAAAAAAGGAGTTTTGAGATCCCTGGATATGGTTTTGTCCTGTACCATCCCCAAAAAAACAATTTTCATCACCTATTGTATGTGAAAATCCTGATAATTGCCCAAAAAAAGAATTGATATTCCCTGTAGTATTACTGCCAGAATTTTTACCGAAAAAAGAATTTTGAAATCCTTTATTATCTTTCCCTGCATTAGCTCCAAAAAATGAATTAAAGCTGCTGGTATTGTTCAGGCCCGCTCCTCGCCCAAAAAAAGCATTAGAGCCAGTGCAATTGGATTCACATTGAGCTGATACCTGACTATATAAAGCACACACAGCGCTCACTACTAGAAGTATTTTTTTTATCATTGTTTTCTTTATATAACTGTTATAGGATAATTGAGAGACAAAAATATAGAGGAGAAATACCAAGCAGTAGCACAAAACCGTCAAATCCTATGAAATATCGGACAATTCCAAGACGAAAAATCTATAACTTTTACTGATTCTTTTACACAAAATATTGGGTACTGTCATACATGGTCATTAGAACGCTTCTGAAGTTACACCCAACTGCCTAGGACAGAAACCTAAGTCATTAAATAGACCAAACTAGTTCTCCTAAGAGATAAACTTATGTTGCCTCCCAATAGCCATATTCAGTTTCCCTTAAACCTGTAAATCCACCATTAACCTGAAGGAATTGCCATTCTCCAAATAACATTGAATTATTATCAGCCTCAGGATGATGAGTAAATACTATTGTTTTATTCGAATGGATTGCACTCCAAAGTACAGGTATATTCAATTGAATAAACATATCCAAATCAGATTGAATGTTATGCGCTGCTTTGAGTCGAGCCCAATCAGCACCCATATTAAAGTACGCCCCTCCAAGCTCTTTTGCAATTGCTACGTAAGAGTCATTTCCAGGTACTTCCCAAATTGGGTTCGCATCGTTGCCAAATGATGGCCTGTATCTTCCAAGGACCAACTTATCCGAATCTGTATTAAATACTGATGCTCCTCTACTCATAAATAAATTACCGAGAGGTATGTTCACTTGCGCAGCTGGTACTCCTTGATTTTGAGGAACAATTGGTGCAAGCGCGTTTTGGTGAGGGTTTTCCGCGTTTGCTTTCATTCTCTTGAACCCATCAGGGTTTTCCTTTTTATTTTTCCATGCAAACCCTAGTGCCATCCTTCTATTAGGCATAACACTCCTATCCAGCTTAAGCGTATCGTCTACTGACCATGGAAAATTGATCCTTGCCTTATTAAATCGTTTGATTAATTCGAAAAAAGGTAAACCTTCAAAAGCCCTATCATTTCTCATGGAACTTTGATAGGCTAACTCGATTACTTCCATTTCCATATGACGATTTTCAGTTTCTCCGTATTCAGCCCAGAGCAGTTCCGCTAGTAATTCCACCTCAGTGTCTCTGGCTAAATTATCTTCGGTAAAGCCTAATTCGACTCCCCTCGCATCAAAGCGATTTTCATCTAACTTATCGAAATAGCGGAGTACAGATCTGATAAAATTCCGTTTATTATCATGTTGGAAATTCCCTTCATAAAAGTATCCTTGAACTGAATTTTCACTTAGATTTAACGACTTTTTCTTCAAATCATTCAATCCTTGATCACCATTCACTTTGGTTGCTTTCGCTCCCATGACATCGGCCTCTTTTTCTAATCCGGCATCATCATTAATATTCACTTTACTCTTTAACTGAATAGTAGGTTTTACTCTTCCTTGTTTTTGTTGTACTACATGCCAGGCTTCGTGAGGTAAGTGTTTTTCTTGTCCTGGTGCCAGATGGATATCGGTTCCCTGGGCATAAGCATGGGCTTGTAATTGTGCTGGTTTGCTGGAGTTGTAATGTACCCTCACATCATCCATACTATAACCGGATAGGTTTTCGATACCAGATTTTAAGTTGTCGGGTAAGCCTGTGTTGTTTTTTCTTTGTATGGACTGTTTATTAGAATCTGTGTTACCCATACTAGCCCTTAACTTACGTTGTACAGCTATAGCAGAACGATTATCTACAATCGTAGCTTCACCACCGGTACTAGATTCTTGTTGTACACGTTGTACAATTTCTTTTTGTGGTTCTTGGGTGTTTTCTTGTTGTGCTTTCATTTTACTTACTATATTTTGTCTGCTTATATAGACAAACAGCATTTCAATCTTAACACTACGAAGTTGCAAACTTCGCAGGGCTATCTTTAGAGCTCGAACTCTTTTCTTCTCACTTGACGCCAATAGTTACAAACTAGCGGGAGCGGAGGAAATGGATACGAAATTTGAAGAGCTGGAAAACTTCCGAAAATATTCTCTATTTATTTTTTAATTCTTCAATAGTTTCTTTAGAATCGTGAATCGCATATAGCAATGAAAATTTCTCTTTGCCGATGAATTCTAATAATTCTTTATTCATTTTCCCCGCAATTCTATCTACTTCAGTTTTATATTTTTTAGCTCGTTTATTATTTTTTTTCAGATGTTCTCTGTAATAATAATATGCAGTGTCCAGTTTTTTACGAGCATCTTCTTTATTTTCAATTTCAATAATTTTTTTCTCTAGTTTTATAACGAATTCGTCATCTAAACTTAATTTCACTAATTTACCCCTCGATACGTGCGGCGTACTTACTATTTTATCTTCTTTTTGTTTTAGTTCTACTAAGAAATAATCATTATCATAAGGAATCACATCTCCAACAGTTAATGCTTCTTCTGTAGACTCTACCTTTTTAGCCCATTCGGGAATTACTTGATCATTCTTTACAATTTTTTCCAATATTCCCGAAGCTTCCCATTTTGCTGAATCCTTTCCAGAATCATCATTACTAAAATCCTTACCTTTCATAAATGCTGTCAAATCAATGCTATATCTATGTATAACATCATATTTTCCTTTATATACTATCTTACTAGGACCATTTGAGTGCACTAATCTTATGCGGTCATGCTGGTTTACGTATATACTCCCTATTTTCCCTTCATTATCCATCGATACCAAATAATCCTTCATTTGCATTTGAATTACTCCCTTTGTATTAGAACTTTTCACGGTTAATTTTGATCCTTTACCTCTTCTATTGTTAAGTGCCTTATTTCCCATTACATCCGCCTCCTTCTCTAACCCAACATCATCATTTACGTTTATCTTACTTTTTAATTGCCTCGTAGGTTGTACACGCCCTTGTTTTTGCTGTACTACGTGCCACGCTTCGTGCGGTAAGTGTTTTTCTTGTCCGGGTGCCAAATGGATATCGGTTCCTTGTGCGTAGGCGTGGGCTTGTAATTGTGCTGGTTTACTAGAATTGTAATGTACTTTTACATCATCCATACTGTAACCGGATAGGTTTTCGATACCGGATTTTAGATTATCAGGTAAGCCAGTATTGTTCCTTCTTTGTACGGGCAGTTTATTAGAATCTGTGTTGTCCATACTAGCTCTTAACTTGCGTTGTGTTACTGTAGCTGTTCGGTTATCGTTAATTGTAGCTTTACCATCGGTACTAGATTCTTGTTGTACGCGTTGTAAGGTGTGTCGCTGTGGTTCTTGGGTGTTTTCTAGTGATGCTTTCATTGTACTTAACTCATTTTTGTTTTAATTTTACACGTATTACATATTACAGTAAAGCTGTCGAACTCGAACTCTTTTCTTCTCACTGTTGACGCCACTAGTTACAAACTAGCGAGTCTTTTTATAGCTAAGTATACCTAAGCCGCCACAAAGATTGTGTAATAGCGCTAAAGCATAAAAAATTCCATCTAAATCTTCCTCTGTTTCTGGGTCATCTTTCACAAGGCTCATAGCATTATAGAAAATTTCACTAAACACAACTAAATCCTTCTCTTTGCTTCCTTCTCTGTCAGTATTGGCAAAAAAGCCCTCCTCTTTTGAATTAATAACATTAGCATACATCATTTTATCAGATATAAATTTTAATTTTTTCTCAAGGAATTTTTCTTTTTTAATCCTGTCATTTTTGAAAGAACCCCATTGAACAAACCATGAATCAGTAAGATTATAATTTCCATAAAACACTCTTTTTTCAATCATTTTAGTTGTATCGGAGTTTTCATTAAACATAACATTATGAAATTCTAGTAATACATTATCTGTATTATCGCGATGAAAATCATCATTAATAGACTGCTTATGATGCCCTAACTCATGCAAAATCACTTGGTTCACTGGAAATTTACCTTTCTTTTCATTCACCATTAAAATTCCACTTACATAATCATATGCACCGCCACCAGAAGCCGCTATTCCATCTTCTGCGAATTTATCGTATGATTCTTTATTAAGTTGATTTATAGACGCATAAGATCTACCTAAATCATTATGTTTAAGTCCATAAGTATAACCTTCTCCATAAGCCGATAGCGGAGTATTATATTTTATCGCCCTCCCCTTTTTTACCATAGCTATTTTGACAGTTTCTTTTTTATCAATTCCTATCTTATCACAAATTTCATTTATCTCAATTGGATTTATTTTTCTTTGCATCACATTCCGAACATTATTATTTCTTAATGATTTTATTTTATTTAGATCTTTTTTTTCTTGCAAAGCTCTTGCTCCCATCACATCTGCCTCTTTCTCTAATCCCACATCATCATTAATATTCACTTTGCTCTTTAGTTGTCTTGTAGGTTGTACTCTCCCTTGTTTTTGCTGTACTACGTGCCAGGCTTCATGGGGTAAATGTTTTTCTTGGCCGGGTGCGAGGTGGATATCCGTTCCTTGTGCATAGGCGTGGGCTTGTAGTTGAGCTGGTTTGCTAGAATTGTAATGTACCTTCACATCATCCATACTATAACCGGATAGGTTTTCGATCCCAGATTTTAGGTTATCGGGGAGTCCTGTATTGTTTTTCCGTTGGATAGGTTTTGTACTAGAGCTATCCATCGATTGTTGTAGTTTTCGTTGAGCGATAGTAGAGGTACGGTGATCCTTTAATTGAGCCGTACCTCCGTTACTAGCTTCACTAGCAACTCTCGGGGTAATCGAGTTTTGAGATTCTTGAGTTTTATCTGCTTGTGTTTTCATAACTACTATATTTTTTCAACTTAAAATAATCCCCTCTTTCTGCAATTCTTGTTGTATAGCAGTTTCGAAACATTGTCTAGATATTGTAGGCTGAGTATTTGTCACAGCTTGTAGCGTACATTTACGTACTACATTCATCATCAAGCCACCAGATAGCTCATATTTTTCTGCAATATGCCATAGATCTATACTCGGATCTAATGGTAATTTATCAGAAAACGATTGGTCCCAGAGTGTATACCGTTGTTCTACTCCCGGCATTGTAAACTCTACCATGGACTGAAAACGTCTGGTAAAGGCTTCGTCTATATTGTCTTTTAAATTTGATGCTAAAATCACTATGCCCGGGAAATCTTCAATTCGCTGTAATAGATACCCAATTTCTTGATTTCCGTAACGATCATTGGCACTGCTTACCTGGGTACGTTGTCCAAAAAGCGAATCGGCCTCATCAAAAAACAAGATCCAATCATGGTGCTCTGCCTGATCAAACACTTTGGCTAAGTTTTTTTCGGTTTCGCCGATATACTTAGAGACTGTCATACTTAGATCTATTCGGTACACTGGTTTTCCTGTACTTTTTCCCAGCAAAGCTGCCGCCATACTTTTTCCAGTTCCCGGAGGGCCATAAAACAGACTTTTATACCCTGGCTTTAGTCGTTTATTCAGGTCTAATGCTTCTAAAACAGTTTGTCCGTGCGTAACCCAATCCCTGATTTCCTGCAAACTATGGGCTGTGGATCTAGAGACGATAAGATCCTCCCACGATAGCTTCGTTTGAATTTGTTGCGCAGGAAAGTCAGGGCTATAGGCTGCTTGATATGATTTTCCATTCAATAATAACTCTACGTATTCCGGAGCAACCATCCAAATACTACTTAACAATGGCGTATTATTTTTAACTGTATTTATGGCAATAATTCCTCTACGAATGATCATAAAATCATTGGTAAAGAGATGATGATATTGTAATCTTTTTGCTAAACTATCTCCAGCCAATAAAAACATAGCGGTTGCTGCCGTAGGAATCAATCCTGTATGCCCTTCTAAAAACAATCCTCCAAACTCACTGAATCGGCGATCATAATCCTTGTTTTTGCTGGATAAAATGTCTAACAACTCAGGTTTTATATGAGGAACCAGTGCTAAAATCAATACCAATCTTTCTTCAAAACTGAGCGCATTGCTTTTTACAAAAGAAGCATAAGGTGTATGATACTCTTCGATATCCGGTAAGGGGATATCGTGTATGGATGTATAGGAGCATTCGTGCTCAAAATATAACGCAATACGTGTTGTTATCACTTCATAAAGCCATAAAAGTTCTGCTTCTAATATCGCAGCATTTTGTTGTAGTTTAGGTCGTAAAACTTGTTTTGGCATCTTTTGTTGAGCTATTGTTTCTGTTTGTATCATCATCTATTATTTTTATAACCATTCTACCATCATCGGTCGTTTCATCCAGGGGAGTTTGATCGTACTACAACTCCACGGAAGTTTTTGTAAGGTGATATCATGGGTTTCTTTTTGCACTTGTAGTAGCCAATGGCTGTCTTGTATTCTTAGTGATCCTTTTCTACATAGATAAGAGGCTCTTAACCCTTCTACAGATAAATTCTTCCAATGAGGGCCTTGTTTGATCACAGCAAGTAGTAAGCCGTTGGCAATTTCTTTTTCTTCTTCAGAAAGTAATGTGAGATTTAATGGTTCTTCTATAGAAACACCGCATAACACTTTATTAAGTGGTAATACTCCTTCAAAAAGCTCAAACTCATCAGCATCGCAAAGATACTGTAGCGCGAAGGCGGCTTTATGTTTTGCATTTTCATCTATAAAAGTCTTGTCCTCCATCAATCCAAGGTTTTCAAAAAACCGTGGTAAAAAAGGCCACAATAATAGTAATCCAGCATTTTCTATGGATATAAAATCAGTGTCTTCAAATTGAGATTGCTGCTTTTCGATTACTGTTGACCGTGTAGTTGATTGTAGTTGTTTCAATACAACTTCTAAACGATTGAGGTATGCTTGATTTTTTGTTTTGTCGCCCCCTTTTACTATTTCTAATAGTTGTCTCAGCTCTTTATGAATAGCATTGCTTAGCTGATAAAAAGCAGCATGATTCACCACTCCTGATAACTTTTCAAAAACATATTGCCAAGTCTTATCTGTTGGATATTGTTTTTTATATCCTGTGGTTAACGTTCGAATAACCGATACGTCATTGTTTGTGTTCTTGGTATTGTTTGTATGAATATCTAATGTTGCTACTATTTTCTGTATACAATGCTCTTTCAGACTTTGATAATTTTCTACCCTAGACACTTGTTCAAAGGCAGTTATCCAAAAAGTTTTTGTGATCTTGGCATTGTTGCTTCTTAACTTATTTTGATGTGAAGTCTGATTGATTTTAGCGATCAGTTCTTCTTTAGTTTTTAATACATCCTTTACGGAATAGTTCGCCAATATCTGTAATGACTGTTCTAGCTGTGTCGAAGTACATATGCCTATAAACCGATCTATATAGACACTGTTTGAGGTAAGTTCGGACAGCAATTTTTTGAAAGTAGGATCCGGATGTGCCAGCAATTGATCTAGTTGCTCGAGCACATATGATTTTGTATGTTGATCTGCCCACCAAGGTAATCTGCCGGTTTGCAAATAATATGAGACTGCTTTTAACGGTGTTTTTTTCGGTAATTTTCCTTCTTTAAATTCTTCCAATTCATTACTATGCAAATCATTTCCTGCATCCATCCCGGATAAAACCTCCTTTAATTTTTCATTAAATAGCTTTGACATATCTTCCAGGTTGACTTTGCCCAAATCGATCGTTAGGCGATCCATCTGATAGTGTTTTTCCTGATCATACTCGCAATACGTATCTAACTGAGCATCAAGAACAGGCACTAACTGATCCTGATAGAGCTTGCTTAGCTTTTGCTGCATGGCAAAAGTATCTCCCTTTTGTGATAACTGTATCTCAATAATTTGCTTGTTAATGATATGTCGTTGCGATCTCATTTCTTTTATAGCTTACCGTTAATTGATTTGTGATAGAAATGCGTGAAATGCTTGATCAAATTGCAGCATCTCCTCTTTTTGAAGCCACTTAATACTTGGCCTAAGGTGTACTGGAGTTTCTTCTTGTATTGTCTGCTCTACAAACTTTTTAAAAGATGCATCCTGATAACGTTGTAGCCATGCAGGAAGCATAAAAGTGAGCTGAAAAGAATATGAATCAGTGGGCGTAGCAACCTGCATCCATCGACCTGTACCTATTGTCTCGGGTTCCTGCGCTACAAAGGGAACAGGAATTTCAAAACCATCTTCGTGTACTGCTACTACTTCATGAACTCCATCATACGATTGTGCTCCTATTATTTCTACCTGATCTCCAACTTTAAGCTTTTTAACATCCGCCTTACAAAAAGTATGACCTGCTTCGTTAGCTACTTCTGTAAAATTGTAAACACTCGACGTTCTAACATAGTATCGAATATCAAATACACGTTGCCAAGTAGCTCCGGCAGATGATTCGTCGAAAGGTATTGCTATCTCAAAACCATCTTCACTCACGGAAAGTATCGTATGCTCCCCGTCATACTTTTCAGTTCCTTGAATCCGAATCTGCTCTCCTTTTTTCAGGTCATGTCCGTTGGAAATACATTTGGTGTTTTCTGTATTCTCTATGGCTTCAAAGCTGCTGATTGCATTTGTACTATAACGACCTTCTAACGGAAACGGATATGCGGTACGTGGACGTAATAAGATATGTTCTACCATATGAAACCCTTCTTTATCTGCTTCTCCGAGATTTCTACGGGTATAATCTTCTATTCCTAATTTAAGAGCTATGCGCTTTTCTAAGCTAGAAATATTAGCAGTGTCCCAAAACGATTGTGTGTAATTATATGCATTGCCACGTGCTGCACTTATCGATGGATATTCTTGTAAAAACTTAGCTTTGTCTAGTATTAATTTTTTTGATATCGCATATGCATCATCATTTTCAGTATCCGTAACATCATTCTGAAGTAGCATTCCATATCCAGTAAACTGCTCACTAAATCTAGCTAGCAAATGATTTAGAAATTTATTTTTTCGTTGTAAACTTGCGGTGGTATCTACATTTATTTCATCTAAGTACTCCTGATAACTTTCTTTGCTCACTAATACATCTTCCAATCCAGGTATCGCATCCAATAATGACTGATTAAAATACGTTTTAGTGTCCTCTCCATCAAAACTCATCAGTTTTTTGAAATTAGCCGTCTGCGAAAAATAGTTGGCCAGAAGCTGCTCAAAAAACACCAGATAAGAGGTGAGCTGTTTTCCTTGTGCTTTTCTTGTTTCGGATACAGAATTTGGCAATCCTGTATTTCCTATACCATAATTAGCTGGGAACTGATTTTGGATAGAATAATAGTTTTCTATATTCCTGTCTACAGTTTCAGGAATATTAATGTCACGTTCCTCTAATGGTACTATACTTTGTAATCCTTCTGTTCGTTTTTGGTTGTATAAAGTTTTTACTAGTGCTTTATCAACGTTAACTATAAGCCCTTGCGAAGTAAAAGTGAGTTCTTGTAATGTTCCATCCACATCCAGAGAAGGGGTTTTGGTAAGATCTAATGGTAATAACCAGCTTTTAATCGTATTCGCACCTGTAGCAACTGAAAGCTCATCAATGGCCAAAATTCCCGTTTCATCCATAATTTCCCGAATAATATCAGACGTCTGAATTTCTTTTTTTCGTTCACGCTGTAATAACTCTTCATCATTAATAAAACCATGTCTAAGCCTTGGGCCATCAAAAATTTCATCTGTTCTTTTGCCTTGTGCTACTAATTGCTGTAGTGTGTAAAAGTAAATACGAGGAGAAAAATGTGTATTTACTCTATGTAATATATTAGCAACCATCTGATTAATATTATCTACAGTATGAGTAATCTCTATGGTTCCCTGAAGACGGATAGGCTGCGTATCTAACATTCGTATCTCTTCAAAATCTTCGCAAACTCCGCGACACGATTGTAACCTGGATTTTACTTCTGCCAGAATATTGGATCCAGTAATATGAACCAATTCATCTCTTTCAATAAATACACGATACAATCCTTTGGACGATATGTTATCTTGCCCGTTATTTCCTGTATTGATCGAATTGTTTTGTGATACTTTCTCTACCCATGCATTTTTCACTCCTTCTACATCTATCACGACTTTCCGCAGATCTAATAAGGTAACTGGATTTACCGTTAATATAGTAGCGGCACTATACAGATCTTTGTAGGAACTGCTACCATCACTCCCTATTACATCTTTGATATCATAATCCATACGATATGCCAAATCCGTAATAGCATAACACAGTTGTTCCAGGATAGTAATACCAGGATCGTGGATGTTATGATCTGTCCAGGTATTTCCTGCCATTTTTTGTATTAGTTCGATTCCTTCCTTACGGAGAAAGTCATAACTTAATGCGGTATCTTGAGGTATTTCTTTCGGTATGGTGATAGGATCTGTCATTGTAAACGTGTGTTTTAAAATTTGTGTTAACTGTGGTATTAATGCAGGTATGATTTCATTTTTAAAGTTTCATGATATATGCCAATACATAGTAGGGTGGTCGATTTTCGTGTGGCTGATCTCCACCTGTTTTTTCCAGATTGGATTTCCCTGATATTATTTTAATACCGGTTTTACTTTCCTTAATTTCTGCAGAATTTCTTAAATCAAATTCTTTACCTGGATCATTCCTACCATCCGTTCCTTTATGTGTATCATTTCCTGTTTGTCTTACTAAACGATTAAATGAACTATTAATATGATTATGACCAGGGTCTGTAATGCTATGCACGTGTCCCTTATCTGTGTGTGTATGGGGAGGTAACTCCGCTTCAGTTAACCGTACCTCTTCTAATCCACCTGTTTTTCCGATCTCATTATAGTCGTTAGTATCTTTATCAAATCCAACAATAAATTTTCCTGATAGATCCGGTGTATTATCTTTACCATTGCATAATGCCCATCCTGATGGAATATCTTTTCCGGACCACATAGAGATTAATCCCTTAGGTAAACGCGTATCGATATAAGTTTTTACTGCTTTTTGTGTAGCAATTCTAGTATCACTGGCACCTTCACTACCAAGAGTAACATTACTAGAAATATTGTTGGCCATAAAATCCCCATCCACTTGTAAAGCCCCTTTTATAGTTACTCCTTCTTTTTTGGTAACTTCTAAAATTTTGGTACGTTCTTGACTCGTATCAATAACCGATAATAATGAAGGGTTATTTTTACCCTCGATTGTTACTTTGGATACTGGATCCAGTGTACCGATTCCTACATTTCCTTGTCCTGATCTGATGAACAATCGACTCTGACCAGTAGCGTCTTTGATATTTAATCCGGATTGACTACTACTAGGTTCTTGTATATCCACTCTAGGATTCAGATTCAATGACCATTGGGGATTATCGTCATTAAAGCTGGTAAATAGATCTAATACTTCTTGAGTACCAATACTCTCTCCCTCTGCTTGTATTGCCAGCGGATTGCCCTGTATTTTGGCGATCCCATCTTCTGCCTGGTTCATTCCCGCATCAATTAATTCTCCAAATTGCTGTTCGGTAGGCTGATCTCCTTGCTCAAAAAACTGTTTTAGTTCTGTTCGGTTTCTTTTATTTATGTCCATTTCTTTATCTTTTAAATTGTTTTATGTTAGCGCCTGTAACAAAATCCCTTCAAAACCTGATGAATAATTATCGTTTCCACCACTCCCAAATTGTTCCACATGTACTTTATCCCCTGCTTGCAAAAAAGTGATCACAGTTCGGGAGTTCATATGTCCTGCAGTTTTCGCGATAAGCCAAGAACGTTCTTGCTTTTCATCCCCAGCTGTCCCATTTACAAAATCTGTATCATTTAATCGTAACTTCCAACCTACATCACCATCACCAGTATTATGACGCATACACATCGTAAATAGGTACATCCCTTTTATGGGTGCAATAAAATGGGTGTTGTTTTTAAAATGTCCTCCCATATCATAATTCACTTGTCCAAACTGAAGAGGGTTCTTGGCACCTTTCATATTAACACTTAATGCTACAGAAAAGGCTACAATCTGGTTAACTGGGATTTTAATGGGTTTTTCTACAGTTGTATTACCTTTTACAGTCATATTAGCTTCTACAGTAGTGCTTCCCTTTACCGTCAATTTTTTTTGCACCTCCAAATCTGTTTTCGCAGTTAGCACACCTTCGATCTGTAATTGGTTTTTTGCAATAATATTTCCATTAATGGTTAAATTTTGTTGCACTTGCATATCCGTTTTTGCCGTGAGCGCACCCTCAACATTTAATTTATTTAGAGCGTTTATATTTCCTTTTACGCTCATACCACCTTCTGAAAAAATATCTATTTTCTTAGTAGCTCCATTGGTTCCAGAAGTTTTTCCAAAAATTTTAAGTGACGTTTCATCTACTATTATTTTTCCAGACTGTGCGCTTCCTCCAGCATTGCTTCCTCCAAATAGTATACTACTATTGGTAATATGCATTGATTGGTCTGGCTTAGTAGTATTCCCTGTACCTAGAATTGACAATGGCGCTTTTGGTGTGTTTGTACCCACACCAACCTTACCTAAAAGAAAACTTGTTGCATCTTGCTTCCCCTGCAATCTGACTATTTCTTCATTTTCCCCACTTCTTAAGGATACTATTCCATTGCCTTGGTTTTGTGTCACTTCAAAAACTTTAGCGTGCTGTTGCGTAGTATCAATTACGGATAATAAGGAGGTCTCATTTTTGCCTTGTATCGTTAATTTAGATGTCGGCTCGATGGTTCCAATACCCACATCCCCTTTTCCTGATTTAATAAACAATCGGCTTTGTCCTGTAGCATCTTTTATATTTAAACCTTCTTGATTGCTATCAGGTTCTTGCGGATTCACCGTAGGATTCAGGTTTAGTGACCATTTTGGTTTATCATCAGTAAATTTTGAAAATAGGTCCAGCACCTCTTGCAATCCTGCACTATCTCCTTCAGATTGTATAGATAAAGGAGCTCCTTGCACCTTGGCAATTCCATCTTCTGACTGATTAATCCCAGCATCGATGAATTCTGCAAACTGCTGCTCTGTAGGCTGATCTCCTTGTTCAAAAAACTGTTTTAGTTCTGTCCTATTTCTTTTATTGATATCCATACCTTTTCCTTTTGCTTCTAAATCTTTTAAAAATTCTTTTTAACTCGATAATCGAGATTTAAACCTGACTGCTGTCAGGCAAGTTATTCTGAGGTTTGTTTTGAAATCTCAACTAATTTTCAATCTAATGCTTCACGAGCTTACCCTTAAGGCAGTTCACTTTTACACAAGGTTTTGAGGGATGATGAAGTCTTTTCCAATAATCATATAGTTAATCCCTTCGAAGTTTTCTTCGTCATAGCCATTCTCGTCTACTACATCTATATCGTGCAATTGCGCAGAAACCATGATCATATCCGGTCGTGACGGAATTACCATCGATTTTCCATCATTAATTCTGCGAACATCTGTAAAAACTTCTCCATCTTCGCTTTGAAACAATTTTAGATTTGCTACATAATCGATATAGGGTCTTTCTGCAATGAAATTTATTACCACACTGGCGTGAAGGGTTCCCCCTATTTTGATATCGCTATCATCACCATATGCCCAAGGAGACATAAAGCGTTTGATTTCTTCAATTAATTTTGCTTTGTAAAAATTCTCATCAAATCCTTCGTGGAACTTCACTACGCATCGAGTAGATACTTGTAAGTAAAAAGGATTGGATACGGCAATCTCTGCATATGCCGGTGTATGATAGTCCAAATACTCCTGAATCTGAAAAAGCGTATCGGCAGCTACTTTTGGTGCAAACGGATTAAAAGGAAGACGTCCTTTTATGTCAGGTACTACGATAATGTTGACCTTACCTAATTCTTCTGTAGAAGGAAGACATTTTGCCTTATACACCTGCGGGAAACGATCTAATATCATGTGCTCATAATCCCACATGGTCAATCCTCTGTTTTTATGTCGCAATCGCTCACTAAGGCGCTTATATAAACTTCCACCTTGCTCTGCTGGTTTTCCTTTGGAAGAAGTGAAGGGTTGTGTAATCGTATTTATTTCTGAGAAAGAAACTAATGTCTCTGTGATTGAGTTTGCCGGGAGTAACTTCTCAAAATGCGAAGGAGCTACGACATCACTGCTAAAAGTAGCACTAACCACTTGCGCTCTAATATCGATAGTATCTGAAATCCCCGATATATTATTTGCTGCGTTTACCCTAAGCCAATGCAATGATTCACCAGACATTAAAGTATCACCAGTAGTAGCATCTCCCGGAATTGCGATCTTTATAATCCCTGTATTTAATAGACCATTTGTCGTATCCGATAGAATTGCAGAAGTTTTTAAAGAAATCCATTCATTATCTCTAAGATAACACCATTCTAATACGGGTTTTTCTACATCAGGGTTGGCACTACCTTCAGCCATTTGAAATAAAACCGAAAGTATCTGTGGCGCTATACATTGAGAAATACCTATGAAAAGTGTGCCCTCATCATTATAGATAGGTAACAGGCTAGGTATTTTGTCTCTACGTAGTTCTTTATATCCAAAAGGATTGATATGATACATCGTATCCTGATCCGTTGCTTTAGATGTTACTATATTCATGTCTGAATAGGCAGTATATCCAATTCTGAAACTTTTTAGTTTCGGTTGATACGGAGGATTTATTATCAATTTTTTAATTTCATCATTAGTGGATAATGCTTGTCTGGTAAATAGCGTATTGTGTACTGAATTTTGAAAATCCACAGGATCTAATTCTAACCTAAAATATCGATCCCAATCCAGTACTTCATCTTCTCCTACTGCTCCTCTTACATCTTGAGTATATTGGTATTCGGGAGCTTCTTGTTGCATATGATTAGAGAGTGCATCTACACGAACTTTCTCTTCATCGCTAAACAATTTTATGTTGGTCACTGGAATTTCCGCATTACGGTCGTGAAAAAATAATCTGGATTTAAAATCATCATTACTTTTAATCACATAATCACTATCCAAAAAATCTTCTTCTTTTTTATCCGTCTGAATACGCCAATAATTTTCATAATATTCTTTGAAATCTTCGGGAGATTTTAACCACTGTAAATCAATATCTAAATGATGTAGCTTTTTTTGGGATATTTCTTCGTTGGCAAAATAAAAGTTACTTCCTACCTCTGGTTCGAAACCAAAAGGCTCGAAAGGTTTCTTACTGTCTATACTATTTTGGTCATTTTGTAAAGTAAGCTTCTGAATACCTGTATCTCTTGCAGACAATCCTCCAACCTTTACTTCTAGATGCACTTTATTCATCACTAGTTGCATCAGCTTTTGATAACTGCTTTGGTAGCTGTTTTGATCAAGCTCTGATTCAATATGGTTCAATGAAAATACAACTGATGGAAACTCTGATTGAACATATCCTAAAGTATCGGCTACGCCTAATGGAGTAATTGGTGCATCATTTTCAGTTAATCGAATGTTTACTTTCAGCGAATTGAGATACACTTGATCAGTTATAAATTTTCTAACACCATCAAAACGTTCATCGGTACTACCTACATTCACTACTGTTACCTCTGTAGGTGATATCATTTTTATAATCTTACAGATATCACCATTAGGGTACACCAAATATTTACCTATGTCTAAAAGATTAAAATCTTCTCCTTCACTAATTGTAATTACTTGCTCATCGCCTAGATTTAAGGATGTTGTATCTTCATTATTACCAGGTATACCGTATGTACCTTCGGTTTCTAATCCAAGGTAATCCCCAATGGTATACGAAACATCTTTAGGTTGTAACCATCCCTCTTCACTACTTAGATGAGTTAAAAAGGGTTTTGAAATATCTTGATCAAAAAGTGAATTCAATACTTCTGTATCACTATCGATTGCTCCCAAATCAATCAACACCGTAATCTGCCTTTTACCTTCATTAAGTAACAGTGTCGGTGAGCTAATACCAAAACCTATATTTGCCGGCTGTAAAGGTTTGTTTACTAAAGGTGGTCTACTCCCAAAAGTCTTAAAACGCTCACTTTCTTCTTCGTCTCCATACTGGCTAAATGTATTCGCCTTAGCATCTGTAGCTGCATAAATATCTGATATTTCTTCGCTAACAGGAGAGGGGAGTAGTACTCTTCGTACTTGACGATCTGCTAATTCTAAAATTTTGTATGCTTTTTTCCTGTTTTCTTTTTGTAATGCTGCTGCTTCCGAACCCACTTCTGGAGTACTTTGATCCTTACTCGTTTGAACGATGTGAATAAAATCTTGTTTAGAGACTTTAAGTTCTTCTTCAATATAATCAGAGGCTTCTTTATTTTTATTTGTATCGCCACTCTGAAGATCATCAAAGATTAGAGAAAAAGAAGCTTCACTACCTCTATAAATGGGTAAGTTATCTCCGGGTGATGGACTACCATACACATGCTGTAGTAACAGATCAAACCCTTTACTTTCGTGAAGTTTTTTTAGTTCTTGTTGTCGTTCGTTTTTAAGTTTTTCTTTAAAAGCCTGATCCAATATATCATATACATCTTGCCAATCCGTAGCAACTCCATCTTTTTGCTCTTGATTCTTCCGAAAGATTAGGTTGAAGTCTTCTTCTCTAAGAAATAACTTTTTCGTTACATAGCGAACGGCAGATTCGTTCCCTTTTTGCACCTCATCACGTAATTCAAAAATATCTTTTATCTCATTATTGGGGAATACAGGAAGCTGATCACCAGGATTTGGATTTCCTAATGCTAGTTGCATCATATGCGTAAGCGCTTCATCCGGGATTGCAATCTTTTTGCGATGTATATGCTTTATCGTCGCTATTTCCTTCTCAACAAAAACATTTTTAAGTTGAGATATACTCGCTTTACTGATCGTAGCGTCTTTATCAACCGTGTAGTGTAATTCGTTTCCTTCTTCATCTTCTCCTGCAAGTAACACGGTACCTTTTTTGATTTCTATTTGATCTATATTTTCCGCTAGTTCTAATAATACATTCACTACATCGGGGACAGCAGCTTTTGGAGTTAGGCCTAAACGTTCGCGAAAATAAAAGTCGAGATGTCTTTCGGTTAAGCCATTTATTTGTGCCTTTAGATGATTCAATAATTTTAAAAACGAAAGAAAAAGCACTGAATGTGGATTGGATAGCTTGGCACTTTTTTTGGAATCATTTATAAAATGATTTGGATTTTCTATATAGTTTGCCAATTGACGAGCCCACTGCTTTTGTTGTATTTGTCGTGCTACGGGTGAATTTTGCCCATAAATTACGGGGTCATCAATTAAAAATGATTCCCAGGTAGTGGTGGTTTCATTATCTTCATTAAAGAATTGAAGCTCTTTGGCCAAGCGTTGTGATTCTGCAATCAGTTCTTCTATGCTTCGGTTTTCTACCTTTACATAATCGGGATTTAATGCCCGCTGATATCTATCTTGCTGACTGCTTCCGTCTCTAAGAAGAAGTTCGTGAGTTTTTTGAGTATTGATCATCTTTACTGCTGCTATATTTTAATTACGTCCCTTTTATTTTCGTATTACTTGGCATTAACATTCCTTGACCTATATACATAGGCATAGGATCTGGAGTGTTCGCTGGAGGTGGTTGCTTGGCAGGAGATTTAACTTCAAAAACGGCAATGAAGAATTTTCCTTTTAGGATGATATTTTTATTCCCGCTTTTCGTTTTTTGTGTTAATTGATCGGGAGCTAATTGTTTTATTTTTAATGTACCAGATCCAGGTATTACAAAGGGCGGCATGATATAAGAACAATTGGCAACCTCTACTTTTTTCTCATCTCCTTCAATACATACTTTTTTACCCTTAATGGTTGTTTTACCCGAAGCTGCTATTCTACCTGGTTGTACACTAACAATAGCACTACCAAATACAGGAATAAATTTAACCTCGTCACCGTCTGTAATAATACTATCTAATGCCATTTACTATTTTGTTTTATTTTTAAATTTCGAAAGCTATTGCTGAAGCTTCATTAACATAAAATGGATACACTAAATTGAATCGATTATTGGTCATACGAACTGTATACGCTATAGAGAGTGTTATCAAACCATTCTCTGCATCAGCATTATCAACTATTACTTCATCAAGTTTTATTCTTGGTTCGTGATTCAGGATGGCATCAGAAACTACATTTTTTATATTGCTACTAAATCCTTGATCGATCTGTTCAAATAAAAACTGATTCAGATCACAACCAAACCCTGCATTCATCAATCGTTCGTTAAATGTGGTAGACAAAAGTATCTGAAGGCTTTGCTTAATATCTTCTTCTCCTGAAACTTTTTTTACTTCTGCTCCTCCTTCAAAAAACTCTGGAGGAAAAGCCCATCCAACCCCTAAAAATTTATTTTCCATCTTATTGTTGTATTGTTTCTTCTATATCTTTTTCTTCTTCAATTGTATCTCCTTTGTCTATATTCTTCAACTGGAATGCTCCTTGTTGTTGAATTTTTTGGATCAGGTCAACTACTTTTATATACGATAGTTGTCCTAGAGCATTGAGAATTACATTGGTCTCGTCTACTGTTACCTCTAATTTTATGTGTCCCATGTTTATAAAATATTATATCATATCTACTTTCTTTCCTTTGATCTTTACAGCACCCTTTGCATCAATGTTCAAGTCTCCTTTGGTTTTAATTTCAAGATCACCTGCACTATTAATTACCATCCCATTTTTACTTAATTCAATCTGATTTCCGTTGGGATCTTCGAGATGTATACTTTTTTGCTTTTCATCAATACAAATACGGTTATTATCAGAGGTAGCTAGCGTGATTATTTTTTCATCCTCATCAAAAAGTAATTTATATCCGGATTCAGTAAAAATTCCTTTTGATTTATTGTTCTCATCAAAAGATAAAGGAGGTTGATTTTTTGGGTTATATAAAGAACCTAAGATAATAGCGTGTCTGGGGTCGTCATTTAAAAATCCAACCACTACCTCGTCTTCTAACTGTGGTGTAAAAAAAGTTCCATGTTTTTTACCCGCGTCCATTGTTGCCAGACGTGCCCAAACTGTGTTTTTTTTCGTCCCAAATGCTGGAATACATACTTTGATACGAAACTGGTTGGTATCGGTTTTTAGTTCTTTTACTTTACCAATCTGTAATCCATTGATTCCTGGTAATAATCCTGCTGCCGGAGTATCTATAATATCAGGTTTTGAAGTAAACCAATTGGCATCCATACCGATCTGCAGATGCGTTACCCAACCTTCATTTGTTACTTCATGCCGAACTCCTGATATAATATTTCTTCCTGTAAAATTTGTTCCTACTTCTTTAATTTCAATTGTTTTTCCAACTTCAAAATCTATTGTGCCTGGTATTTTAATCCAGCCTCTTACCATTGATAATCTCGATTTCAATAGCTTTGCATCTGACCATGATTGAAGCTCATCAATATCCATTGGTGTTGCCTGAACTAATGTATTTGTTTCTGTTCCTACTGCTTTGGTTATTTCATCTATCTGCTTTTTTTCATTTGCATTAAATAAAATATGATCTTCGCCTATTATCGTTTTGGTTACTTTTTGTGAATTCACATCCCAAGCAATAGCCGAAACTTCGGCATATTGGTTATATCCATTTATTTGTAAATCAAAATCATAAATTTCGTGTTTCCCCAATTCTAGTTCCACCACAGAGGCATCCATATTGGGTTGGATAACCGATATTGTACCATCACTTACACGAACCAATTGTCCGTTAGCTTCTGCTCTTGACACTATAAAATCCCAATCTGTGGCATAATACTGAATCATTTGTGTGTGCTTTACACTCGTCTGATCAACAGTATGTTTCAGTTTATATTGGTTTTTTATGATATCTTCAATGATCGTTTTATCTGTTATATTTTCCTCTTTATTGCTATACACAGCATTTTTACGAACCTTGGTCATTTTAATAGTCTCATCACACAGTTCTAAGGTTAAGGTTGGTCCTACACTATTTAATTCTAGTGACTGATTGACTACAATCCCCACAAAAATGGTTGCTTTGTCTTTAGGCTTTCCTTCATATTTAAGGGTGATCTCAATTTTTTTACCAGGTTCAAAAAACTTGCTATCCAAGATCTTAAACTTCTTTTTGGTCACATCGCCATCTATCAATTTTAGCTCCGCTGTAGGTACCTTATTAAATTCTTTACTGACATCAATAGATAACAAATCAAAATCTGAATTCATCATCTGGTCATCATCTAAGTTTTTAATTTCTGCTGTAACTACTGCCATGGCTTATTGTGCTATAGGTGGGAAATAAATTTCCTGTCCTGGTTTAAGGTTTCTAAAATCGTCTAGGTTATTAGCTTTTGCTACCAACGTATAATACTGTGCGGATCCATAGATTTTTTCGCACATCATAGGCAGTCTATCATGGGCTCCTACTATTCTGTAATGTGTTAGATCCGGAGAGCTTTTATTTTCGTCTTTTAACCGTTCTGATGTTTCTAAGTCTCCAAAAAACTCTGTATTTAGCTCTGCACGTATAGGAATGCCGTGTCTATTAAACAAAGAATAGTTTACCTGTACTGATGCTAACCGACACTTAAATAATAGATCTCCCCATTTTAGGGTGAGATATTTAGGTTCGTGGATTTCTCCATCCATCTTACCCGTAATTTCTAAGAAATCTTGCACGCGTTTATAAACATCTTTATACCCTTTGCCAATCAGATTGATGCTATTGGAAGTGCTTACACCACTACCATCCAAAATAAGTTTTATGCTCAACTTTTCCGGTTTTGTCAGCGCATACTTAGCTTTGCGACCACTGGTATTAATACCTTGTTTTGGATCATATACATTTTGATAGGTCAAGGAGTACGTCTCCGGATTAAACATCGCCTCAAATGTATTTTTCGGAGTAGAAATATCTGTCCGTTTTGCGTTAGTATGCCCTACGATGGTAAGTTTTTCTAGTTTAAAAAAATTAGACAACATAATTATCTTCGATTTTGCTTTTTAATTACTTTCAATACCTGAGTGACACATTCCTGTATTAACTCCTCTTTTCCAGGCTGGTGGGCTTTCAATGAGTTATCCGATGTGCTATCTTCTGCTAGTATTGCTCGGATTACAATTTCTTTTATTTCTACCGGCATCGTTATATACTTATAGTTTGAATTCTGGTATATGCCATTTCCAGCGTATCTATAACTACTGAATTCGCCTGTGCATCAAAATCTGAAACTGACCATTTTACAGGATATGCTTTCATAAAAAGCCAAGACGCTATAGGCACTGGAGTATCTATAATACCGCCTACTTCTTCAAATAAAGTGACCAATACATTAGAGGGTTGAAACTTAAATCTAGAAAAAGCCACATTAAACTCTATACCTAAAGGAGATGGAATAACACTTGTGCTATACCCTCGTTCTAACACCAAATTATTATAGTTTATCCTACCCGGTAATCGGTGAGCGTGTAAATTTTGTCCTCCTTCATTAATTGTTTCCGTCTGTATATCGGCACTAAGCCCACTTACCCGCTGAAATCGAAAATCTATTGGATTCGGAATAAAACCTCCTGCAAAAAAGAAGACTCCAAATCTATGTGACAATGCAGGATTAGGATCTGCTATATTCTTAAATGTTTCTAATGCTTCCATACTATAAATTATTCGTGATGTGTAATTTTTAAATCATGAGCTATCAAATCCAGGCTTTCAATAGCAATATCATTAGTACCTGCACTAAATGAAGGAGCATCTAGTTTAAAAGGTAGTGCTCTATGCACATCCCAGCTCACTAATGCCAGACTATTTTCGTCACATAGTTCTATCCTGATATCTTTCTTTTCTCCTGATCGCAACCAATCATATAAAAAGCTTCTATTTTTTAGAATTCCCCTTTTCAGACTAATATTGATAGGTTTCTGTTGAGCACGGATCAGATGGTATCCCATCGCCCAACTGAATCCGTGCTTATACAGAACATGATCGTGCTCTATTTCTAGTCCTGAGACATCAGAAAAGGACATATCTTCTGCTATACCATCAATAATTACCCTATAGTTATACACCGGTAAAGGATAACTTTCTACAATTGTTTGTTTATCTGTTGCCATAAAAGTTTTTTTAACTATTGGATTCTCAAAGAACTGGTATAAATTAAGCTTCTTCCATGGTTACTCGAGACGCCATAAGCTCCATAGATTCTATGGCTACTTCGCTCGAGCTGGCATCAAAAGAAGGACCTGTGAGTTTCGTAGGAAAAGCATCGATCACTTTCCAGCTTACTACGGTACCTCCAGTTTCGTCTAAAAGGTGGACGATAATATCTTTTTTATCCACACGATTGAGCTCTATACTATTAATCCACTCATAGAATACTGCAATGCTTTTTCCTTTTACATATCCTTTTTCTAAGCTAATATTGACTGCTTGGATCTGTCCTGGCATATACATAATATTAGGACCTACTTTACCACTAGCTGCATGACTCTCTTTGTAGGTAATAGCCTCAAATCCCAGATCTAATCCGGACACTTTGGAGAAACTAAAGGATACACCATCTATATCTACTCTATAATTATAAATCGGTAATGGGTAATCCGTTGCGATTTGTTCTTTTGTTAACGCCATCTTTTACTTTTTTTAATAGTTTACTACTGTATGATGTATTAGCTCTTTTTTTACAGAAACTAGTATCATCATATTATTTTTATTTATGTTCAAAACACTAAACTTCTTGTAGTTTATGAGAGAATTTTAATACAATAAACTCAGCAGGTCTCGCAGCCGCGATACCAATTTCTACAATCATTTTTCCTTCTAGAATATCTTGCTGTGTCATTGTTTTACCGAGCCCAATATTTACAAAATAGGCCTGCTCTTCTGTGGATCCTGCTAAGCCACCTTGCTGCCAGATGCCATACAGAAAACTCTCAATCATTGCTTTTACTTTTAACCATGTTGCTACATCATTAGACTCAAAAACAGCAAAGTGAGATGCTTTTTTAGTAGACTCTTCGATCATATTGAATAATCTACGTACTGGAACATATCTCCATTCATTATCGTTACCAGCCAGTGTGCGTGCTCCCCAAACCATAGTGCCTTTACCCACAAAACTGCGAATAGCATTGACTGATTTTCCTGCAGTGGTATCTACATTAAGACGTTCTTGATTCGCTGAAGAAATTTTTTCTACAGGTCCAATTACTGAGTTTAAACTCAAATTAGCCGGAGCTTTCCATACACCTCTTTGCCTATCAATGGTAGCGTATACTCCTGCGATAGCTGCACTTGGAGGTAAAATGATTTTCTCTTTTGTTAGTTCACTTACAATTTTGCTGTAAAGTGCTGTTCCTTTTTTAGTATCCAGTGTAAAGGATCCTTCTGTGATTGCCGTACTTCCAAAATCCTGACCTCCTGTTCCCTCTGTTCTTTTGATAATACCATTTTCTTCTATAGCAACGATTTCAAAACCCTTTTTATCATTAACTCCTTCCCAGGCGGTTATAATATCACTAGCAGAAATACCCGCTTCAGGAACATTGAAAATAGTCAACAAATTATTGTCTGATATCGTAAAGTCTATATCAGCTCCACTACCGCCATTTACTCTAAATTTTGGAATATCAGATTCACTTCCTTCAAAAGAAATTTTGATATCTTGATATACTACTTGGAATACACCGCTTTCTTGTGTAGAAGAGAATTTTGAAATACTTACATCACTATCCTTATAAATGTAGTTAAGAGAAGTTTGTAAATAGGGTGTATAGGCAGCACCGTATTTTAAGTTATTGGTACCTATCCCATTTCTGAATCCTTCAGCATCTTTATCGTCCCTCTTAATATCAAAAATGCAAAACCTATCTTTTAAGTCTTCACACTGAGCTAATGCTTGTTGACAAATCTCGTAGTAATCATCACTTGCTAATTTAGCAGCTTCTCCAAGCATGATAAGGGTAGGTTCATCTTCTTTTCTTAAGATATCAAGACCTGCTAAAAATCCATCTTTGCTTGCAGTATCCGTGTACGATCCAACAGATACGATATAGCAATCGCCTCCACCATTTTTAAAATAATGATCTATTGCATAGTACAAAGTACTTTTTGGAGCCTCTGCAGTCACACTCTTTACAGTTTCATCTTCGTTAATTTCTACCGAAAACGAAGTGGATTGTGCTTTTCCAAATATTTCTTTGAACTCTAAAAACGTAGAAATTCTCACGGCCATATTAGCCACATTTTTACCTTCTTTTATCGCTTTTTCTGTATAACCAATAAATGCAGGTACGGCTGTAGATACGGCTGCTACTGATTGCGGTAATAGTGGCACCTCTTCTGTATATACACCAGGTGTTAAAAAATTAGACATATTCTATTAATTTTAAATGATTACAATTTTGGGCATTTCTTAAAACTCACTATTGCTATGAAAGCTGTATTTTAAAAAATGCTATTTATTTACTTGATTTTAATAATTTGAATACCTTGATCACTTGATTTGGGGTTAGGCAAATGTTTAATGAGGGTTGAATCTGCTTGGATCACCGAGTCTTTTTGTATTAGCTTAATATCCTTTATCGGTTTATTGCTGCTTGGGATAGAGGTGTTTGACTCGAAAACTAATATTTTCGTATCCGGAAAATTCAGTCTTAGGGATGTTATTATTTGGTCGGAAGTATCATCTTCTTTAATTTCCAACTCCTTAAATTGTAGTTGTTCATCTTTAGCGTCGATAACTATATTAGAGTCATCAGGGTTTGCAAGGAAATAGTATTTCCATTTTATAGATTTTGAGTTAAAAACTACCTGATACACAGGAGAAGTAACATTGATGTCTGTGATAACTTCACTTGCTTTTATTTCTACTCTTGCCATTGCAGAAAAACCTTTAAACTTGCCTTCTTGAACCGTTTCAGATCTTACTAGCTCAACATTATCAACACCTAATCTTTCATTGGTAAAAAGCATCATTTTATCGTTTTCAAACCCTGAAGTATCCGTGAACTCCAGAACGCTATCTGATGTTGGGAATACATGGAAAACAAATACATCATTGGACTCTATGCCAGATAGAATAGTATTTTTTTCTTTCTCAGGTATTAAAACCTTAATCCCTTTTCCCGTTCTTTTTATAAGAAAATGCTGCTTTTCTAAAAGCCTTCTTGTTTGCGCCTCAGGTAACAGGATCAAGTCTGCTATTTCATCCAAAAAATAGTGATGCACAATTTCTATTTGAAAGAATTCCCCGTATTTCATCTGTATTTGTATTCTTTATTTATACTTCTATAAAACTTATCTTGACTTTTCGGTAAGATTGAGTTGTAAATCCAAAGCCGGTGCTCCTACAAATTCTATACTTTGTTCATCAACAAAGGACAATAGGCGCACTTTATATAGAACTGAAGGCAAATAAGAGGTATTCAAAGAATGCCATACTTGATTTTGCTCTTCGAGGGGAAGTGATATAAGTTCTACAATTAATTTTTCTATATTTTCATCAGACAATTCGGGTGAATTTTTAGGGGTAAAAATTCTGTTGGCCTGAAAAAACTTAATTACATAAGAAAGAAATTTAAGAGACTGTTTATAATCATTAAATTTTGAAACAAATAGTATTAATAATTCAACTCTAATTTCAGGGTTTATTTGAGTTCTCACCCCATCCCGAATTACTCCGGCATATTGATCCGAATTTCTGAATTTACGATCTTCTGAAATATTGATCAGAAAAGGTGTCACCGCATTATTAGTAAATGTAATCGGGTCATTATTGTTACTATCAATAAACTTTACACGGTCACTATCTCCATCAGTTTTTAATTTGAAATATTCGTTCAATTTTTCTTTTAAAACACTTAAGGTTATATCGATCATTGTAATTGACTTTTGTTGAAACAGTATCCAAAACCGGATATCTTACGAGTTCAAATTTATCCGTAATTTCCCCGTTCAACTGTAACAATTCCGACGAATCCTGTGACAATTACGACATAGCAAAATGAAGATCTTCTATATTGCTATTAAATTTTTGTGCTAATGAAGTCGGGCGAATACCAAACTCTCTTTTAAAACACTTAGAGAAGTAAGATGGACTAGAAAAACCATATTGAAAAGCTACTTCTGCCACAGTATAATTATATGACATCAAAGCCTGTTTAGCTTTATTTAACCGTGTAGAGGTAATAAGTTGATTTGGTGATTTATTGGTTGTAGCTTTGATCTTACGCTGTAATTGTCTTTCACTCATTCCTATCTTCCTACTCAACATCTCTACTCCGAAAGCATCATTTTCCAGATGTTGATCAATAACCTGCAATACATCTTCTAAAAAAGAATCGTAGTGGCAAAAACTACCTGATTTTACAATTTCATTTTGATCTTTTGATTTAGAATTTTTCGTTACAGAGTATAGTTTACATAAATCATGAGATGTGGTATCAAGTATTGAAGTATCCTCTATAAAACTAAACTCTGCTCCTGATAATAAATGCTTTATGGTCTGAGTTGCCAGAATCTGATTGGGGTTTATCTGAGAACGCATAGCGGTGATCATATAATCATCCCGATCATCAAGAAATTTAGAACTATCACGTGCTCCTTCTTTCATATAAATCCCCATAGATATTGATGTTTTTGAATTTTGCAAAGTATCCTGTAAATCTATACTGCATTGGATTGCTCTACCAGGAGCTTCGAAAACTGCTACAAAGCATTTTTTATCAGGATGAATTATTTTACCGCCATATTTCTTCACAAATTCGCTAACTATCTCTAATCTAAGGCTTGACTTTAGAGATGATACGATTTGTCCAAATAATACTGTAAACAGACCGTTTCTATAATTAACATCCAATTTAGTTTTTTTGATAAAAGTTTTCATCTCACCCAAAATTTCTTTTGTATTTCCAACCCAAAAAAGATGATCTGCTCCTTCAAACTCTACAAATTTAGAATCCTTGATATGTTGAGCAATAAACTTCCCTTCTTCAATTTTCACATCTATATCATTAGTACGTTGCATAATTAAAGTAGGTACTTTTATATATTTTAGAATATCAATAATATTTACTGCTGTATTCATTTTGGTAAGTTTTAAAGCCGCTCTGGGACTAGCTCCAGATCTAAAATAGCTCGCCAACCAGTTCATAAATTGCGTATCCTGAGCCTTGGAGGGGGCTAATGATTCCAAATGCATTTTGCCACCACACCAGTTGTTTTCGATCATATCATACAACTTTTGTCGTTCATCATCAGTAGGTGCCCAAGGATAGTCTGATGAATATCTACGCTTCGCAAAAATCCCAAAAGTAATTAATGAAATTACACGATTAGGATATGTAGCGCTAAACAGGGCGGATACACTTCCCCCTTCGGAATGACCAAAAAGAACCGCTTTTTCTGAATCTACAGCATCCATAACCGCACTAATATCCTCCATCCGTTCCTCTAGAGTGGAGAGTTCCACTACTCGATCAGAAAGTCCTGTTCCTCGTTTATCGAAGAGAATAACCCTTGCCATTTTACCAAGCTCCTGGAAAAAATCTACTAATTCAGGACAAGCCCACATCCAATCAATATTCGAAACCCACCCCGGAATATACACTAAGTCTATTGGACCTGATCCAAAAACTTGATAAGCTATATTGATATTTCCACTTTTTGTATATTGTATTGGTGGAACCAAAAATTCTCTCTGCTCCTTCATAATTCATTTTTTTGATAATATCTCTTGTCAGTGAATAAACCATAACGGTTTTTAAAAAACGTTGTAGACAAAGAAGTAAGTCGTGTGAACAATTGCTAAAAAACTTTTACATATAGCTCGGTCTACAGTCCTTTTCAGAAATACTATTCATTACCTTTTAATATAAAACCTAGTCAATATCAAAAATAAAAAAGGTTGGATATTTCCCACTAAAACCAACGTATACAATAGGTAGACCGGATAAGGTAAATTGTTAAAAATAAGGGTACAAAGCGTAGACAAGTAATAAATAAATAATTGATAATCAGTTATTTATTATTTATATTTTTTATGACATCAAGATACTATCACCTTATTTATTCTTGTCCCAATTGTATTAAATAGGATAGAATTTCTTGCTTGGAATCCAATTCCAGTTTTTTACGAAGACGGTAACGTGCCGTTTTTACACTCTCTGGCGATATTCCAAGTATACTGGCTGTTTCCTTGGTATTAAGATTCAGTCGGATTAATGAGCAAATTTTTAGATCATTTGTACTCAAATCTGCGTGTTTAGATTTTAACTTAGAATAGAATCCCTGATGAGCATCTTCAAAAAATCTACTAAAATCTTCCCAGTCCCTATCAATACTAAGGTTCTTTCGTATTATTTTATTGAGATCAATAATCAACTTATCTTTTTCAATGGTAGAAGATTTTTTGATGCCCTTTATGGTCTTCTGTAATTGTTGGACAACTTCATTTTTTTTTATAAAATTAAGTGCATATGACGTAAGTTCTTTATTCTTGAAATCTAATTGTTGTTTTAATTCCTGTTGTTTTAGTTCAGAGTTTTCTAAATCTTTCTGGGCAAGGGCATATACTGATTCCAGAAGTTCCTGGGTTTTGTCAGATAGTTGTTTACTCTTTTTAGCGCGCTGTCTGGATATAACATAAATCACATATCCACAGATGGATATAATCGTAACTCCCAGAATCAAAATGAGTTTTATAAAATTATCTGTTTTTTCTTTTGCTTTAAGTACTTGTAGTTCTTTATTTTTCTTTCTTAACTCGTTCTCAAACTCCAAATAGGCTATTTGCTTTGATTTTTCTGAATTAAAAAGAGAATCTTTTAAGGCTATATACTTTTCATAAAATATAAAAGCTTCTTCGGGTTTATATTGCTGTTTTTTTAATTCTTTCAATTCTTCGTACGCAAATAACTCATACTTCTTTAAGTTATTTTCTTTAGCAAGTTTCAGGCCTTTATCTAATTTAATCAACGCTTCATTAAGACGATTAGAAAGTCTTAGAATTTTTCCGTAGATAATAAGATTATTGGTCAATCCGTCGATATCATTAACAGTACTGCCTAATACCATCGACCTCTTAATATGGTAAGAGGCTTGCTCAATTTCATTTCTATGAAGGTACAATATGCCTAGTCTATTATGTGCCTCGGCTATTCCATAGGTGAAATTATTGGTAGTATGCATTTGTAGTGCATATGTTAAATATTGTAGTGCCTCAGTATCCTTATGTTGCTCTATGAGAAGCGTTCCTATTTTGGTAAAAGTAGTCGCTATCCTACCTTTTAATCCCAATGCAGTAAATTCATTAATAGCCTGCTCATAATAATGTAGCGCTTTTTCATACTCTTTAAGATCGGCATACACCATACCAATATTAAGTCTGGTATTAGCAAGTCCTGTTTTATCCTGAATCTTTTTATAAAATTTATGGGAAGTGTTTAGGTATTCTAACGCCTTGTTTTGATTGCCCTGTGCCCAATAAGCAACTCCGATGACACGATTTGCTTTTGCCAAACCATTTGGATAGCCCAATATTCTTGATAATCGAAATGCTTCTTTACCAAAACTAATAGACTTATCAGTATCTATAATCCAATATTCAAAACCAATGGCATTAAGAAGATCTACCTTTATAAAATCATCTTCTTTATGTGTATTCAATTGCTGCAGTAAACTATCAATTTTCTGAGTTTTATCTACTGCATATGCAAAATTAAGTGAGAAAAGAATTCCTATAATGATACAGGTGATTATTTTTTTTATATATAGATATCTTTGTGATTGACATAAAGAAACTTTAAAAAAAATCATGAAAAATTATGGTTACAGGTAAAAGTGGTTTTTTAAGTTTTTTTCAATTTGCTATAAAACTACTTATCATTTTCTTAAACGACCTCGTAACAAGTGTTAAATCGTTAGATACAATTTAGATTTTTAAATTTCTCTTTCCATTTTGTATAATGAAAGGTAATGTCTCATATATAACTGTCAGTTATGGGTTTTGATTTTGATTTTTAAAATCCATATGCCTTTTTTGCATTTTGAACCTGTTCTCTTTCAGTTGTTTCGGGATAAAGAATATATTTAGGTGCAATAATTGGTTTAACCCGTTCCGGAGTAATTTCTGTTATAGTTGCAAAAGGAAAATTTCCGCCCGTCATTTGAGTTAATAAATTTTCCATCTCCGAGAATTCAGAATCAGTTTTTTTAATAATTCTTGCTTTTCCTTTTACTTGAAATCCCTTCTGCACCAAAATATCAATAAAACTTACACAAACATTTTCGTTTTGCTTGATATTCTTAACCGTTTGTGGTGAAGCAATATTCGCAACAATTATCTTGTCCGTTCCGTAATAGTTGAATATTTCTTTTGGTGAAACATTTGGAATTCCGTCAGGTGATACAGTCGCAACCCAGCACAAAACGCTTTTATCAATATATTCTTTTATTTCTATTGTCAATTCCATTTTTGCAGCGTATTCAAAACTACCATATAGCCGTCAGTTATGAGTTTTAAGTTACTAATTTTTGGTTAAGCACAAGCATTAACAATTCTAAGTAGAGGATAATATAGTTGAATACACCGTAATTTCGGTTATAAATTGTTGTATACCATGCTTTATTCATTATTTGAAATTCTATTAATATTCCACAATGCAATTGTAGATGCCATAAAAAAGACGATTAAGATAAGATTTAAGTATCCTCCACATACTATAATCCAAATCTTGCCTGACAAATTATTACAAATGAAGTCCTGAATTAAAAAAGGAATAAGCGGAAAAAAAAGAATAATCCATCTCGGATATAAAGTTTTTCTTTTCCAAACCTGGACGATGAACAAAATAGATAAAACTCCAAAAATGGGATAAACAAATAACCTTAAAACATTACTAGTCTCTGCGGCAAGCGAGACGGCCTCATTGATATCAAGATTATATTGGGTAGCTAATTTCGCCGAGGTTGCAATAGAAACATATGCACCATGAATAACCCCATAAGCTATTACGATAGCTCCAAAACAAAATAATAGAGTATTCCTTACCACTGGTTTACTTGGTTTAAACGCATGATATACCTGTATCACTCCAAGCATATAAAACCAAGCAGCTAAAAGAGCAGTAATAGCACTTGCAATAATCCTAAAGTCTGATGCTCTACCCATGTTCTCCCTAAAATTGGTATTACTGTGATCATAATAAAAAAGCATGTCTCCAGCAAACAGAGTTAACCCACCAATTATTCCGAATAGTCCAAAAACTCTAATCCAAAACTGATTTATTTTCATTGATTGTTGTTATTTCGCATCTGACTCACGGTTAAATTCACTATAAAATCCCTACATAAAAATTAAACCAGTTAGTAGAAAAATTAAAAGAGTTTCTTTATTTCAGAAAATGGGCACAACCACAAGTATAAAGAACTTTACCTGCCATTAGGTGCCATAATTGTTATATATTGTTACCTCCTTTTATTGTTAATTCCATTTCATATTGATCGATTAAGTTTTCTAGTCCAATCTGTCTTAGGGTATCTATCTTTTCTGTTAATCGTTCATCCACATTGTTGATTTTAATCGTTGGTGAAATACTCTTAATTGCGCAAAAAAGTCTATTCCAGCATTTGTTATTGGGTTTTAAAATATCAAACTGAGCTACATAACCGCTTTCTGGTTTAATTACAAAAAACGATTCAGGTTCTCCATTATTTTCAACTAGAAAGTGAGTATACTTCCCTACTAGGATTGATTCTTTTTGATTATCCCAAGAATAGAAATGCTGATTTGGTAGTCCAGTCCAATTAATGTTTTCAATATTAACTTCTTCTAGCTTAAAAGACGTGGGGTGATCTATTTTTATGTTCCCACTAAAACATTTATAGGTTTTAATTTTTTTAAACCCTATCTTCTTATAAGAACGTATTGCTCTTGTATTATTCGTAATCACTTCCAGTGTACTTTTTTCAATATTATTTTTCTCTAATACCTGGAGAGCATATTGATAAATCGATTCAACTATTCTATTCCCCCTATATTTTGGAATAACCCCTGTTCCCGAATTATATGCCGTAAGTACTCCATTCCTTTTATCAATAGAATGAATTATGAATCCAACTAATTTTTCGTTATCAAACATTCCATATGAAAAACTGAAGTCAACTTTAGAAGCTTTCCATCTTTCTGAATAGTAATTTCTATCCGTGGGCATTTTAACAAAGTAATTTTCGAATGCCAATAAAAAGCAATCTAATAATTCATCAAAAGATGTGTTGGATAGATTTTTTACTGTCATTTTTTTGATCGATGGTAAGGGTTAGTATATCTAGCATTGCATCCCGAAAAGGTATTGCGATTTCATATACATTGTTATTCCCCCTTAATTTATTCTTCGTTGATTTCAATAATTTCTTTATCAGCTTGGAAATAGTCTTTTGTGTTTTGCTCAATCGCTTTCTTGAGATTAACAAGATTTGCTTCCTCTTGTGTTTTAATTGAGCCTCCTATTAATGCCATTATGGATTTTGAAATCATTCCATTTCCCACTGTAGTGGTGCTTGAATTGATTTTTGTTTTTCCATCAATAGAAGTCAGGGACATTTTATAATCCATATTCATAAAATCGTCCTCAAAAGTCATAGATATAGACTTGTTAGGAACGATATCCGTAATGGTCTCTCGTATACTCATTTGCTGCCCATCATTATCAAAATACACAAGTGAAACTGCACCAACAGTACCAGGAGTACCGCTAAGATGTTCAATTTTTTGAAATCCAGGTAACCATTCCGACATCTTCTCTTCATCTTGGACTACAGCCCAAGATTCAGCAGCTGGCTTTTCAACTATTATTTCACAGTCATAAGCTAATTCAGGTTTGATAATCCCAATTAAAAAAAAACCAATAACCAAGATGGTTATAAATCCAAGAATATATTTTAAGTATTTCATAACTCTGATAATTTTCGTTTTCAATTATTAGTTATCTGCTGTAAGATAACGCTAAACATATGAATCACAGCGAGGAAAACACACCTTAGCCCATCGATTTATCTATGTATTTTTATTTCTTATTCAATTTATAAAAATTTAATGCCATTACAAAAAGGAAATAATTTCTTGATCCAGCACTATATTTTACTCTGATTTTATATCTAATGTTAGTAGGTGACCTTTTTATATTCAGTTTTAACAACTTTATGGTTATTTGCTAAGTTTTTATTTAGAATGTATATTTTTCCAAACTTCCGACTAAGCATCAAAACCTGTATTAATTATATTTAGAGAACTGGACTAGAGCTTTTCATAGGACACCTTGTTGGCAACAGTTATTTTCATTCAAAATTCAGCAAGTCGGGTTTTAAGAATTCCGTTCGTGCTTTATCAGAACTGAAAATATTGAAACTGTAATGAGTATTTACTAATTCTTTAAATTCAGATTTTAATTGGGGAAACTCATCAATGAAATCATTAAAATTATCTGATTCGGATTTTCGTATAAAGTGGTTCACAATTCTGATAGCGACTATCGTTAACGTCTTATGATATTTATCTTTTCCTCCAACAATCTCAACAAAATTCTGAAGTTGTTTTTGTATATGTTTTTCGGCTTGTTTAATTCCAAACTTATCTATGTATAACCAAGCTAAACGTAAATGAGCTTCGTGATTAAATATTTGAGGGTTTAATGAGCCATTCTTGAATTGTTCAATGAAATTAGAATCTGTTAATTGATTATGATTTAGATTATTCTCCATTTTTTAATTGATTTTCAATGTTAGTTATGTAACGTTTTACAGCCTTAAACAGATAACCTTCTTCCACAAATTTGCTAACTAATGGTGTGCTTTTTTTGTATAATCCAGCATTGTATTCCAACCAAGTAATTGCTGTTGAATTTTCCGCTTTTCCTTTTGTACAATAAATATCAATACGTTGAATCTCAAAGTCATCCCAAACAACAAGGTATTGTATATGTCCATTTTCTGGATTGTAATCTGTAACAGATAGCATAACGTCAAGTTCATCATACTTTGAGAATAAGACTTACCCTTTTACGGTTCCGTTTTCTCCTTTTTTTAATTCAGTTGGATTCTAATTCTCATAGAGTAAATTACGACCTTGAGGTTCAAACAATGGAAATACATCTTTAATGGGATATCCAATTGTATCCTTATAAACCGCTTTGAATCCAACAGTAGGGAAGCTTTCTACTGTTTCAGATTCAAGATTTTTAATCTTTTCTTGTTCTGAATTATGAGAGTTATGTCCCTTTTCATTATGATGCTGTCCGTTACATCCTGTAACCAAAAGCATTGTAGTAATAAGTATAAATGTATTTTTCATACTGCAAAGTAACGACGCAGCATTTTTAATCTCATTTACATTTGTCGATAAATTGCTTTCGCGCTCGACTTAATTGAGTTGGTGTTATACCGAGGTAATTTGCAATGTAGTAGTGTGGAATTCGGTTTAGCAAGCTCGGATATTCTTTAAGAAAGAGTTCGTATTTTTCTACTGAATTTAGATTGAGTAAAGAAACCAGTCTTGCTTGAAGTTGATTGTTTAGTTTTTGAAATTGCTTGGTGATAATTTCTGTGATTTCTTTGTCTTTATTCACGTTTTCCATTACTTGCGAATAATCGGCAACAGAAATTTCGCAATCTTCTAATGCTTCTACTGACATTGCAGCATTGGTCTTTGGAATGTAACTGCCAATTACCATATCTTTTTCTTGGTAAAAATGCGTTGTAATTTCGTTTCCGTCATTGTCATAAACAAAACCTTGCATAATTCCCTTTTCTAACATCCCAATCTCTATACAAGGTTTGCCAACTTGAAGAAATAAGTGGCCTTTTTTCAAATGTTCAATTCTATGTATGGATTGACTTATTGTTTCTTCGTTCATTGTTTGGTCTAATTACTGGCAATAATGAAATAAACGACATATATTCCTTATTTCTCTTGTATATTTATATCCAATCAGATCTCTATTGAACCTGATACCTAAAGTCAGGAAGATACAAAATTGCCTGAGTGTTTATGATGAGCTATAGAACATTTATTGTTCTTGTTTAAGAAACAAAATCTAAAAAAGTATTGGATACCCATTGCTCATCCATACTTATTTGTGACCAATTGTTTTCTTCTTTATAAACAAAAACTTCTTGGTTTTTTAACGCGGATCCAACCACATTAAATTGTGTAGAAGGGCCACTTCGTACGTTTAGGATATTAGCATTCACCGTAGCCCGTTTTACATCCTTAACAAAATTACTATATACCCATTCTTCCTTATTTTGGGATATTCTGTACCAGTTATTTTTTTCTTCGTAGATACGTAATATAGCTCCCAATTCTGTCTGTCCTATTCTATTAAATGCAGAACTTGCTCCATTGCGTATGTTCAACCTATTGGTAGTTACGTACCCATATTTTTGTAAGGATGAAGCCATCGAACCTGATATGGCTTGACCTGCAGCATTAGCGACTAGGGGCAAAAAATGCTGTTTACAAGCCTCAATAGTATTCCCGTCAAAGAAATTAGTCCCCGGGCAACTCTTGGTAACACCACTACCATTTGTTCTTGCACCGGTGCTCAGATCAAACCAATGATGATATACTATTCTGTCGGTGGTAACAGGTATATTAAAACGTTTACAAAGTAATGCTGTTATCTTAACGATACTTTCCTTCTGAGCATTAGTCATTTGATCTTCTACATGATCAAAAAAACCAAGGTTTTCTATACAAACCGCATCTCTATTATTACCAAAAATACAAGCCGGAGATCGTTCCAAGCCCCTACCGGTCATAATTTTACCGTCCGGAAAAATAGTAAAATGTTGCCCTATATCACTCCACCCATTAGTATGTACGTGATGATTTTTCATTCCTTTTTGCAAGTCAAAATGATTGCCTCCATTAAAATGTTTGTAATTTGGTAAAAATGTATGGTGCTCTTGAATAAATAATATCGTTCTAGCAATATTCTGATCTTTTATCCACGTTTCAAATTCAGAAACCGTTAGTAACTTAAATCCAAATTTTGTCTCCATAATTGGCTTATTTTTAGGATTAATAGGTTATAATTAAGTTTTAATTTTTTGAGTTCTCACACTACTTATTTTATCAAATATCCTAGATTACATTATTACTTTCAATGTTTTTAGAGGTATCATTCTTTAGTAGAAATGATTATGATTTTGTAATGCCATCCATCAATGCTTTGCTCGTATCGCGGTTTTGTAATCTGTAACTATCTTTCTAAACCCATAACTCTTACTATTCCAAGCAGAAATATTTTCTATACTATTGGACAAATATATGTACAGAAGAGAGGTTTATTTATACTTATTTTCCTGCTTAAATTTTCCGTCTCCATTAAAGTATGAAATCAGTATTCCCGTCATATGATCGATTGATGATGGTGGTTTATTAATTATAAATGATTGTCCATTTTCTTCATATACTGATGATAATCCATCTTCAATTAAACTTCCTCCAACTTCGATCCAGTTATGGTCATCAGTTGACAGAATTACTTGATGAAATTCATTCCAATTAATTCCATTCATCGTCTCCTTAATTTGTATAATACTTGTGCTATCAGATACTATTTTCTCTTCAGTTCCATAGTTTGATACAACCATCAATTCCATTTTTATTCGAATATTTTAGGTTCTTTGCTCCCATTATCAGAACAGCTAATTATTAATATAACCAATATTAAAATCAAATTAATTCTGATTTTAATATTTAGCTTTTATTTAATTTATAAACAAATTACCCCATTCCCGAAACAAAATCCGGATATGGGGTAATTTATAGGCTTTACGTTACTTCTAAGATAGTAAAACTTATACAGTTTTAGTAATTTTCCCTCTATTCCTCTTAAAATTATCAGGGTAGACTATTAGAAATGACTTGTAATCGTATCAAGAACCCAAATCCAAAAAACTCAGTTTGTATAGGTAATCGTTTGATGCTTATCTTTAAAAATTTAATCTAGGCCACCAAAACCTTAATCTTTCTGACCCTACTAATGGTATAAGATATAAAGTGATAGGTTAAAAGCACCCATACCATCGCAGACGAAGCTGCTATAACGAGAGTAACATCCTGAATAGATCACAGTATATGTGATAAAAAAGACTACCCTCGATGTATGGACGCATGACACCGGGGGTGTTTTTTTGTAGATAGTTCTATAGAGGTTTACAGCTAGCAAAGATACATCGATAGGGTAGTATAAATACCACCTCCCTAGTTATCTGAGGTTGCTCATCCTGCTATCTTTTGTTGTTTTAGCTTTTGTCTTAAATAATCAAAACCAGCATCAATATCTTCAAAAAGATCTTTCTCGGGTACCAAATCAGGAATGATATCCACGGCTGTTAGCATATCTTTGGGTTGTTTGTCAAGCCCTATAAGGACTACTTCGACACCTTGTTTTCGTAAGTCAAAAATAACATCCTCTAGTGCGTAAATACCTGATTGGTCTATGTAGGGAACCCGATCCATTCTTAAAATTACAGCTTTAATCCCTTGAGGCAAGATCTTGATCTGATCCTTAAAATAAGACGTAAAACCAAAGAACAGCGGTCCATATAAGTGCTTTATAATAATTTTTTCTTTATACGTGTCGTAGAACTTCATTTCATCCTGCCACGGTTTTGATCCGTCAAAATCGGATACGTCACCTACTTCCATTCCTTTTTCGCTTAAGTCACCTGCTTTTTTCATAAATAGTAAACAAGCCAGTGCAACTCCGATCCCTACAGCTTGTATCAAACTACCAAATGTGGTAATTAACAATACTAATATCAATATAGCCGCATCTGCTTTGGGTACTTTTAAAAGGTGTTTTAACCCCTTAAAGTCTACGATTTTAAAACCAATAGGGATAAGTAATCCGGCTAAAACACACAGTGGAATATGTGCTGCCAACTGCCCTAAACCTAATAATACGGTCAACAAAAAGATTCCGTGTAAAATCCCAGATAATCGGGTCTTCCCGCCGGCATTGATATTCACTACGGTCCCTTTGGTCGCTCCTGCACCCGGGATGCCCCCAATTGCAGCCGCAATCATATTACCTATACCCTGGCCTATAAGCTCCCGATTACTATTGTGCTTAGTTTTGGTCATATTGTCTGCAATCACAGAGGTCAATAATGAATCGATACTTCCTAGTACGGCAAGCACAATAGCATATTCTAAAATCACTCCATAGGCACTGGAATCTACTTCCAGGATACCCCCTAATTGAAGCGATGGTAATCCTGAAGGGATTTCGCCAATTAGAGGCACCTCTATTTTAGTAAAATAAGCTACTAACGAAGCCGTGATCAAGGCCACCAAAGCACTAGGTATAGCTTTGGTTATTTTAGGAAACAGATAATAGACGATAACAGTAATTCCCCCTAATAACAATGCATAAAGATTGGTTTCAGAAAAAAGCCTGGGTATATTCTGGATTACAGTAAGGGTCGATTTAGCCGAATCCAAGCCTGCGAACGGGAACAACTGCAAAATTACTATGATTAAACCCACTCCACTCATAAATCCGGAGACTACGGGATAGGGAAAGTATTTTACATAACTGGCAATATTTAAAAATCCAAATAAAATTTGAAAAAGACCGCCTAATAAAAAAGTGAGTACGATGATGCTCATCGCATCATCCAGAGAACCATTCATCTCTATAGCTGTGGCTACCAGCGTGGCAGAAACAACCGTCATGGGCCCTGTAGGTCCGCTGGCCTGGGTTTCTGTACCCCCAAATAAGGCGGCAAAAATGCCTACCACTATGGCACCATATAAACCAGCAGTGGCACCCATACCTGATTGTACTCCAAAGGCCAGGGCAAGGGGCAGCGCCACTACTCCGGCAACTAGTCCTCCTGTAAAATCTCCTTTTAAATTTTTAAGATCGTAAAATTTTGATAACATAAGCGTTGTATTATTGAACTCATTTTATGTACGGCATAAATATACTTTATTTACCTTGAAACCATGTGCTTTTTCGATTTTTGGTGTAATCACAATGCGTATTTCTATACTATGCAATGACCTATATCAGCACCCGGTGATCTTATAATCTATAAAGTAATACGGAATATTTTGTTTTGTATGGTAAAGGGAAGGCCAATATGTGTTATTTGGTCCAGACAGTACAGTATAAACTATTAGGACTCGATCATATCGCAAATAAAACTGTAACTCTGTGAAACATCCTAAAACAATCTTATATACTAATCTGACAAAAGACTACCCCTGATGTTTGAAGGTTCGACAATGTGGATGTTTTTTTCCTGATGTACGGGTTACAGGAACCCATAAAAAAAAGCACCGGCATATAGATACCGATGCTTTTTTAGGTACACCTACCTATTCACAGAGAATATGTCCTTCAATTGCTTTACCATACCACCATCTCCTGAGACACTGATCTCACCGATCTTATCGGCTATTTTCTCTACATATTCCATTTCTTTAAGTTTGTAGAGCATTTCATTCTCTTCCATAAGCTTTGCTGTATTTAGCAAACTACGGGTAGAAGCTGTCTCTTCACGACGAGTGATACTATTAGCCTGAGCTTTCTTTTGTGCTACCAATACCTGGTTCATGATTTCTTTCATATCACCTGGTAAGATGATATCCCGGATACCACAATTCAATACTCGTACACCTAGTTTTACAACTTGGTCTTTTATGTTTTCAAGTACTGCTTGCGCAATACTTTCTTTACGTTCCAAAAGTTCATCTAGCGTATAGTTTCCTACAAAAGCTCTTAAGACTAATTGCATTGCGATATACAATTGCTTTTCATAATCTTTGTTATCCAATAAAGCTTTTTCAATATCAATCACTTTATACTGTGTATAAAAGTTGATACGAACGGCTGCTTTATCTTTGGTCAACAGTTCCTGACCTGCAATTTCTAATTGCAATTGACGTAAATCTGCTTTGACAATCTTGATGGAGGTATCATTTCTCCAGAAACGATATGTCCCACTTTCCAATGTTTTAGTATACACATCATCTACAATCAAGACCGCTTTTTCATAAGCAGCTACTTCAAAAGCTCTGATATATTTTGTCAACGCATAATGACTGAACAATGCTTTATCTATCTTTTCAGTAATATAAATCTTACTCAAGTCTGCCGTGATAAACTCATAATTAGCCAATCCTTTCCAGTATACATAACGGCCCGCGGCTAGTATGTTTTTAAAGTTACCGTTCTCGTACATTAGTACGATCTCATTATCTTTTACTTCAATTACCTGTAACATCGCCTCCAACTCCTTGTCTTGTAGTAAGAGTTCCAGTGCTACTGGTGCAGCAAAAGGCTTGGTAAGATCATACTGTATTACCCTTTCATTAAATCCTAACCAATGAATTCCTTTGGTAATTACTCGATGGTAATCTCCTTTTTTGAAAACCAAACCTACTTTGCCCGCATTAATTCTTACTCTTTTCATTTGTTTATATTTATTTGTTATTCAATGGTCAAATGGAATTCGCCAAATTTTATTAGAGATAAATAACTACCCGTTTCTTTGGCTCATTTCATTTTTTACTTTTTAAACCTGTCCATCTGACAGGCGGGTTAAACATTCATTAGATGACAATTTCTGTAACGGAGAACTTGTCTAATTTAATCCAGAACTACGGGTATGGTTCTTTCTCAAATTATATTTTGCACCTTCGCAAAAGCTACGGTGTATACATTGGGCGTGTCCTTCGCTATGCTTCGGTCGGGCTATTCGCTATATCTTTTTAAACTCTGTAGCCTTCGAGAACCTCAGTCTACAAAGTTTAAAAAGCATAAAGCCTGTCCTGAGCCTGTCGAAGGGCTACTATCCCTCACGCAACTTTTATTAGCTTTTTCTAAAAACCTCAATTAAAATTTCTCTCCCTTTTAAGGAGAGATGTCCGCAGGACAGAGAGGTAAAAAACTGATGACAGCAAATCATCTTTCCTATACGGAAATATTAGTTTGTTATATTGTCTACAACCAGTTTTAAGCATAGAGAGAAAAGAATATAGAACCTTAGAAAAGATCATATAGTTCTAAAACCTGAATCCAAAAAAGTAGTTATTTCTAATCATAGCAATACCAATATTTCAAAGTACATTCTAGACTGTTGGTATAGTAAGAGTACTATAACAACCGATCTGCCATCACAGTTCTTGTCATATTTAACAGCGTGACATGCTGGGGCCAGTTTTAAAAGATAGCCGAGCTTTGTAACCTACATTATGAGTGTAGTGCTCTCACCGAACTGAGCTACGAAACCTAAAATGGTGGTCTCGACAGGATTCGAACCTGTGCAAATAAAAGAGGCATAAAAGTGCCCGTTTCGCTAGATTTTCAGTCTAGTGCGTTTACCAATTCCGCCATCCCAAATTATCGGGAGTGGGACTCGAACCCACAAGAAACAATCTATTGCTCTAACCTACTGAGCTACAATAGCCAATAAAGATGTACTTCAAGCTAAAGACGGGAATCGAACCCGTGACACATAGAGTGGTGACTATTTTTGGTGATAGTCAAACCTTCAAGTCAAGTTGTATATGAAGTGATCATACAAACTTTGTAATACCTCATACAATGGTGTTATACAGAAACACTTAACAAGACTCACTTGATATTTTTGTTCCAGCATAGGCCAGAATCTTACTTTGTAACGCTTTCTTTTACCACCAGCGCTGAGTTTTAAGCTAAAGAGGTTCTTTATCAAAGCCCTGCTACTTACCCTATATTGTAGCAGGGCACTACTTCAAACCCTCATTATACCCCATTTAACATGAGGGTTTGCTTTAATGACACGACAAAGATGAAATTATACTACGCAATATTTCTACGTAGATAAATTAAATCATTTATGTAATATTCGATGTTTGTCATTTTTAGGCTGCACCTCTTCTGAGCCAGGAGGAAATAGAGCTTTACTCATCGATCTAATATAATTTGAAGCCCACTTTGATAACACTTTTGTAAGTAAAAGCTTCAAACCTTTCTTTTTTCCTTTAGTAATAGTAAAATGAGTTTTCATAATACTTAGATGAATTGGTTAAACATTGTTTTTAAAAAATCAGTGGAACAGATAGGATTCGAACCTATATCCTCGGATCTTCAATCCGGCGCATTGACCAACTTTTCTACTGTTCCTTTTGGGTGTAATCCGGGGCTCGAACCCTATTCTTCCCGTTCACAGTGGGACGCTTTACCAGATAAGCTAGAGACACCATATTGACAACCCGGGGGGATTCGAACCCCCAATTCAAGAGTCAAAGTCTTGTATGTTACCATTACATTACAGGTCAATTTGTAAGCTCAATAGGATTTGAACCTATACTCCAAGGTTCGTAGCCTTGGGTGCTTCCGTTACACCATGAGCCCATAGTCGTACTCCACCTTGGATTCGAACCAAGACTGCACGGGGCTTAAACCCGATGCCTCTTCCAATTGGGCTAGTGGAGCATTGTACAGGAGAGAGATTGTTCAAGTGATTGACATTTGATAAATATGACTTCACGAATGCTAAGCATTTCAAACTCTCAAAATCTTGATTCTAAATCAAGTACGTATACCAGTTCCGTCATTCCTGTATTAATTGTATTCCGTAGGGGAATCGAACCCCTAATTCCACATAGAAAGTGTGGCGTCTTAACCATTTGACCAACGGAACATTTGTCTAGAGAGCAGGGCTCCCCGCCTGTCATCCTATTTCTAAAAAGCTGTGGCGGGCAGGGAACCTATAACCTCCCCCGTCCAAGGCGGGTAAACTACCATTGTTATACCCCCAGATAAGTATTACAGTACCGATCCCGCCAAGGCGGGACGAACACACGAGAGACAGTCGGGTGCACTAGCCATTGTGCTACGGTACTAAATAGTGGAAGTAGTAGGACTCGAACCTACAAGCTCCGAAGAGACCGGATTTACAGTCCGGTGAGCCAACCAATTGCTCAATACTTCCATAGTTTTGAGACAAGGACAGGATTTGAACCTGCAAAAAACGGTTTTGCAAACCGTTGCCTTCACTCTTCAGCCACCTTGTCATTTCTAATTCTAAATTCAGATTTTTGAATTCAGAATTATTTTTAGGTTTGGTTTTCAAAATGTCAATGAACGATATTCATAAAAAAAGACGCCTTGTTCGGGCGTCTTCTTATTATATCTTGATGTTTATATAAGCTATACTCTTATTATCATCTTTTCTATAAAACAGACACCCTTTATGTTCACATCAGAACAATATTCTCCTTGCTTAGTAAAGAAGCGATTTAAAATATGTTGCGAACTATTCGGTATCATTTTTATACGTTTTAAATTATTTTCTATGAATGCAACCTTGACGATTATTTCTTGTTTGGATTGCGATGCAAAGATGAAGACTTTTTTTTAATCTGCAAATATTTTTTTGATTTATTTTACTGATTATCAATTAGTTATGTTAAGTATTAGATATAAGAATCCCTGTCCGTTTTTCAACAGATTTTGGATAGTTGACGCAATAGCCTGTCTCCCTGATGCTTACTTTCCAAACACTAATCTTTATGTACTAATTAACTTTTATGCATTATTGCTAAAAAAAATTCATAAAAAAAGCGCCCAATTTCTTGGACGCTCATAGTTATATCTAGTTTTTGTTTTAAATCACTTCATAAAAATGCTTAAAAATAGTTACATAACGTCCTGTTTCGAATGGATAATTCATTAATCCATCGATAATCACACTGACTAAACAGTGATTTCGGTGCGGTATGTATGTTATTTCTTGTCATTTTGTGTTACAAATATCATTAGTTTTTTAGTTCATATCCAAATTATTTTTGAATTACTAATTAATTTATAAGCATTCTAATAAAGACAAGTGGCCATAAAAAAAGCATTCAGTTTCCTGAACGCTTTTGACTTCAATTGTTTTTGCTTCTATTTTTTCAGACACCAATCCAGAATTTTGGCAATATTCTTTGCATCATCCACTCCTCTATGATGGGTACCTTCTAAAGGAATATCTAATATGCCTAAAGCGCCTTTCATTCCCACTTTTTTTCGTAACCCTTTAGTCTTGGCAAAAAGTTCTTTTACGTTAATATGATTTTTGGATAATGGATACTCTATTCCTCTAAACGAACATTGTTTCTTCATCATATTCAGATCATATTGTCCGTAGCTTGCCCAGGTATATTCGTAACCTCTATATTCTGTTCTTAGCATTTCGCAAGCGGTTTCAAAAGAAACTCCTTCTTTGTCCAATAACTCCTGAGTTATCGTGGTAAGCTCAGTGCAAAAAGGGCTTACTTCTGATCTTTCGGGTTTCACTAAGATGCCTTGATTCTTAGAAATAGCGCCTGTTTCAGTATCTAACAAGCAGATGCCTATTTCTATGATTTCACTGACCTGGCCTGCCGGAACCGGTCCGTTCCAGCAAGTAGCCTCGAGGTCAATGATTATAATTGTATTTATTGTTTTCATTGTTGTAAGTTTTCGTTTTCCATTCGAGATGGAATTGTTATTAATTCTTCTCTATCTAGTGGATCTATCTGTCTATCCAAGAGTTTTAATGTGGCCTGTACAGCCCAGCACTTGTCACTAGAATGGATGTTGCTATATAAGCCTAACAGAAATATGGGCTTCACAATATTCCATCCCTTCACTTTTCTATAAGGCACTTCTCTGACAAAGAAATCAATTGTGATTCTAAATGATTTATCTTCATCAATAACCATTAGCTTTTCGTATCTCCTGAAATTCTCTTCGCTAGGTAATTTATCATACCGAGTCCAGGTCTTTTTAAAACCATTCTTCAATAAAATACACATTACCTCCGCAACATTTCTTGGGTGTACGAATATATCTATATCTTTATGATCATGTGCGTGCTTATACTCAATATGCCCATCTGGTGACAAAAAATGCCACGCCCATCCTCCTGATAACACTATTAGTTTCTGTAATTGATATAGCTCTTTTAAAGCATAGTCGATCCTATATGATGGCCAGACCTCTCCGTATCTTTTTTTATTATGTATGGTTCCCATAATTCTTTATTTTTTTTGTCATCCCAATGCAGACTGTGATCCATTGTTGTTTGATAAGATAATTCCCTATATGGATTCCGGGTCAAGCCCGGAATGACAAATTTTATACTTAATTACTTATTCTTCCTTTTTGATTTTTTAGAAGAATCTTTAGTTTTATTATCCTTTTTCTTGTTCTTTCTTTTCTTCTTTTTAGGCATTTTATCTTTTATTCTTTTTTCGTCGCCTTCGATATCACTTATAAAATAATTGTTATAAGTATGTTCTTTGGCCTTTTTCAAAGCTTTGAGTGCTTTTTTATATGCTCTTTTTTGTTCAAAAAAAATTCCTTTTTTTAAATACAAAACTGCTTTGTCGGTTCCTTTTAAGGTCAAAGCAAAATCAATCAATTTTTCTGCCTCTTCATAATCTTCATTCCAAAGAAGTACATTGATATACTTTGGGTACACATCTAAAGCATACATATCTTCTGCTAATGCTTGCTGATAGTATTCCTTTGCAGTTTCATAATTTCTTAGATTTTCTGCATAGATCTGTCCCATTAAACAAAGCGCTATTGGATTTTTATCATCATATGACAATGCATAATTCAAGGATTCTACAGCTTCTTCAAGGTTATACGGATACGCATCCAATGCCTGAAATAGATATTTATCTAATAAATTTGACATAATTCTAATTTTTTAATTCGTTGCGCAAATCCTTTTTTAATTGTTGTCGATTGGACGCATACGATTGTTTTTTATAATGCTTTTTAAAATCAGTTCCTTTAAATGCCCTGATAGGATTACCACGTTGCACCTGCAAATGATTCTCCCATTGGTCGCTTAACGACTTTTGTAATTTGGTGAGCTGACTTTGATTCACTTTTTCTTTTAATCGTTCTATGGCGATTTTTTTGTTTTGATGTTGTGATCTGCTATCCATTACGACTACCTGATCTCCTGTTGGATTGTAGGTGGCGCGAACGGCAGAGTTTACTTTGTTTACATTTTGACCGCCAGGACCAGAACTTCGCATTGCCTGAAAGGAAATATCTTTTTCCTTTAGAGACGTTAGCTGAACTTGTTTGACTTCATACATTCCGATAAACCAGTTTTTCCGTTTATGGTATTTTCGAAATTTAGATGTGCCAATCCATTGGATAGTTCCAAGCCAACTTGCTAGAAAAGCTTCTATTACTTTTCCTTTTAGTTGTATGGTTGCGGATTGTATGGTTCCATTTTCAAAGCCTTTATCTCTCTGAAGGATTTGGTAGGCATATCCACAACTTTTAATTTCTTCTAAAAATAACTTCAGTACTTGTGCTACTACCCAACAGCATTCTGCGGGTCCTCTTCCGGCGGTTATTTGAATTATTTTAGTTTTCATTTATTTTTCTTTTAGTTTAGAGATTGTTTTTAATAATGAATCTCTATTCTTTTTGTCTTTGATGAACTGAGGTAATTTGTCTACTAGCATCATTCCTGATCGATATAAACTTCGTTCTCTTAGTTTTGAAGCTATAAACTGTTCTAGATATTCTAGATGTTCCTCGTTTAATGCCCAAAACCATTCTCCTTTATATTTTGTTTCGTACCAATAGTGTAATTCTACCGTCTTACCTTTAGATATCCATTCTTTGATTATTTCAATCTTTGGAGGATAGCAAAGTTTTTTTTGACATTGATCGCAGCTTACCTCAATCTCCTTTTTAATTTTTGTAGTAGGAGCTGATTTATACGTCATTATTTCTGCACAAAAAGGGCAGTTTCTGTTAATGCTATATATATGTTTTTCTAATTCTCTTACTTCTGTATGGCAATGATTACATTGAAAATCATAAGGGTCATTATACTTTCGATATTCAGCCCATCTTCTTAGTAGCTGGGCTTTTGAATTACAATTAGGACAATGAACAATAATTTTATCACTGAATGCACCTAGCCATTTTACTGTGGATCTAAATCTATTTTGTTCCATTTTTATATTCTTTTTTTGCGTTAGGGATTGAGGCGGCATCCTTTTCTGTCACTTCGAGCGGAGTCGAGAAGTATGACAGAAAAGATACAGCCGAAAGCCCGACCCCGAAAAGTATGTATCGGGGAAACGCCCAAATCACATTATTTATCCATTCGCACGATTTTTGGTGTGAATGTTCCAACTACCTCTACCAGTTCTTGCTGATTTGCCATGACTTTATTGATATCTTTATAAGCCATCGGTGCTTCATCAATTCCTCCACCGATCAGTGTGACATCATTTGCTTTTAATTGTTTTTTGATATCACTCTTAGTAAATTTCTCTTTACACTTTCTCCTGGAATGTAATCTTCCAGCTCCGTGTGATGCGGATTGCAAACTTTCCGGGTTTCCTAATCCCCTCACTATAAATCCTGGCGCTGTCATTGATCCTGGAATGATTCCTAATTCGCCTTTGGCAGCAGGAGTTGCTCCTTTTCTATGAACAATACATTCCTCACCATTCACTTCTTGTTTCCAGGCAAAATTGTGATGGTTTTCAATTTTGGCAACGGGCCTCGATCCTAATAGCTTTCCGATTCTGGCGTGAATATCGTCGTGACATGCTTGTGCATAATCTCCGGCAAGATTAATAGCCAACCAATATTCCTGGCCATCGTGAGTGTTTAGATCCAACCATGCCAGTTGTTGTACATGCTTTGGTAATGGGCATTGTTTGGTTGCCAAATAGGTATAATGCTTTGCAATATTAGCTCCCAATCCACGAGAACCACTATGTGATAAAACACCTATGTATGATCCTACATCCAATCCCCATTCATTCTCGGTATCTGTAATATCCACTACTCCAAATTCTACAAAATGATTACCACCACCAGAGGTTCCTAATTGTTTATAAGCTTTATCTTTTAATCTTTTTACCAGCGGAATGTTTTTAAATTCATCACGCTCAAAGATTTCATGATCATGCTTCACTTTATGGGTTTCATACATCCCGAATTTTGTATGTTCGGATAATATATTCTCCAACTGATGCTTTTTTCCTTTCAGATAAGAGATCGCAATTGGATAAATGGTTAAACACATTCTACATCCGATATCTACTCCTACGCCATAAGGAATCACTGCATTTTTTGTTGCCAGTACTCCTCCGATTGGCAAACCATATCCGCTATGTGCGTCTGGCATCAAAGCTCCTGCGACTGAAACCGGTAACTTAAGTGCATCATACAATTGGTATTTTGCGTGCTCATCGATTTCGTTTTCGCCATAGATCTGAAACGGTGATCTTATGGTCTTTAAAGCGTGCTTTTTTATGGCTACAGGTTTTAGTAAACTTTCCGCAATTTTGCCCCAGATACCATCTCCTTGATAGGCTTCTGGATTTAATAATACTTTTTTGGCTTCTATTAATATGTGTTCTTTTTTTACTCTTTTTTGATATCGATTAATCTGACCTAAAGTCACATTAATACTATTGTTTTTTGGAAAGCCTAATTTGATTAAGTCTTTTCCGCTTAATTTCTTTCCCATGATTTTGGAATTTGGGCGTTCCCCGATGCATACTTTTCGGGGTCGGGCTTTCGCTCATACTCCTCGATTATCTATACTTCGACAGGCTCAGTATGACAATCTGTGGGGTAACCGCTCTATCCCTAACGCATTATATTTTGATTGTTTGCTTATGTGTTTCGGAATACTTCGACAACACTTTGACACCTGTCTGCCTTTGGAGGAGGCTCAGTGTGACGGCTCAGTATATTTTGAAGCTATTGAAAATAACAAGTCCGAAACTTTTTTCTGGCTTCGGACTTGTTATCTAACTGATCATTTTCAGTTTATGAATTATAGAAGTCCCGAAGCATACCTAGAAAAGAACCTGGTTCTCTTAAAGTATCTGTGTATATGTTTGTAAAGGTCATAGTACTTCGGTTATTAAAGATTAAATTTATTATTACATTAAATACTAATCAATTTAGAATAAAAATTATCCATTGATTAGGTCTCTTGTTCATTTTCTTTGTTTGCCCAAAGAAAACGAACCAAAAGAAAGGGCACTTTTTCCAAGGTATTTTTCAGTAAAACTGAAAACCAGATTTGTTTTGCTAAAATCTTTCCAAGGCTTCAAGATTTTTTAACGCAAAACAAATCTTATACTGGTGGAAAAAGGTTTGAAAAGCTCTGCTTTTAAACGCTTAGTCTCTTACACAAGATAAAACACTTTTCTTATCAAAACTTAATTGTTTTGCGGTGCAAATATGAAATCTATTTTCTAAGTATGCAAATTTATTTTGTATTTATTTTGCTGATTATCAAATGGTTAAACTTATTTTTAAGCAAGAAAAATCCTGTCCGTTTACTAACGGATAGTGATCTATTTGGTAACTAACTGTAGCTCTTATGAGTATCGCTCAAACAACATTGTATTGGATGTTCATAGTTTCTAAGAAAAGATATAAAAAAAAGCGCCCAATTTTTTTGGACGCCTTTTAGATTTATATCGTTTTCTAGTTTTTTTACCTATGCTTTCGATGTAAAAATAGCTTTACAGCGTCCTTTTTTATGTATACAGAATAAATTCATAGATAATTAAACTTGTTTTTTTGTTCTTATTAATAGTGCAAATATGAAGTAATTATCCCATTGCTTCCAAATTTATTTGTGAAATTAGATTGTTTTTAATTCTCTATACAGAGGATCTTTTTCGATCATATCAAATAATTGTTTTTTAACTTCGAATTTCTTTTTACGTGTATATCCTTCGCTATACCCCATTATAGTTGCAATTTCTTTTGCAGAATTCCCTTCGAAGGAGAGCAGTAATAGATACTTATTTTTAACACTTAGTTTCTGAAAATATTTTCTATACAAATGTTCTCTTTCCTTACTTTCGTTATCAGTTGTGTAAGGATTATTAGCCTCTTTTTTATTTATTAACTCGTTATTAATAATAAACTTTTGGTTTTTGCGTAATTGATTTCTCCAGATGTTTTTACAAATCCCCAAGAAATAGCTTTTCAGAGATATTGTTACTTCTAAAATCCCTGACTTTAATTTCTGATATAGAATCATAAAAGCATCCTGAAAAACGTCTTCAACATCTTGTGTAGTACCATAATTTTTAAGAATGTAGGCCTTAATATATCTTATATTATCGTTATAAAAACCTTTCAGTACTCTTTGGTCTCCATTAATAATCCCTGCAATAATTATTTTATCCCGATCCATTTGTATAGTTTTTTATGCTTGTAGGTTTAAAGTAATCCCCATCACTTTAATTCTTTTACGACACAAACATATATCAGCTACGGGATATGTCCTTACAGATTTCCGTAATGCAGGGAGATTTTAACATTAGGAGGGCTCATTCATTCGTATTATGGATTCCGGATCAAGTGCGGAATGACAAAACCTTATGATGTCATTCCTGCGTAGGCAGGAATCCATTGATTGATCAGAACAACACTGCTTTGGATTCCGCATCAGGTGCGGAATGACAATTTAATGCGCTTTATTTTTATAGAATCACATTACTTTTCAACCTTACTTGTCATTCCTGCGTAGGCAGGAATCCATCGACTAATCCTTATTACAATGTTGTGGATTCCGCATCAGGTGCGGAATGACAAGGTACTACTTTTGTTATTTCTTCTTCTTTGTCATTCCTTCCGTTCGACTACAGCTCAAGGTAAACTCCAATAGGAATTCATCAATCGCACCAATCTTTTGCTAAATCATTCCAATCTTTATTTTCTTCTTCTATCAGGTCAATTTTCCATTGCCGTTTCCACTTTTTTAATTGCTTTTCCCTTTTAATAGCGTCATTGACATATTGATATATTTCAAAATAAACCAGTCTATCTAATCCATATTTTTTAGTAAACCCTTCTGTCAATTTGTTTTTATGCTCAAAAACCCTTCGTTCTAAATTATTAGTCATGCCGATGTATAATGTGCCGTTCTTTTTATTGGTAAGGATATAAACAGCATATTGGTGGTTTGGTTTTAGCACAGTATAATTATTTCATTCTAACACTACTTTGGATTCCGGGTCAAGCCCGGAATTACAATTTAATGCGCTTCATTTTTATAGAAGCACATTACTTTTCAACCTTACTTGTCATTCCTGCGTAGGCAGGAATCCATTGATTGATCATTGCAACACTGCTTTGGATTCCGCATCAGGTGCGGAATGACAAAAAATGATACAAATCGGGTCAAGTGCGGAATGACAAAAGAGTCTTTTTACAACAACCCTAAATCCTTTACGATGGCAACCAAATGCGTAGTATTCTTGGCTTTGAAATCATCAAAAAGTTTACTGACTCTTTTGTCAATCGTACTTTCACTATTAGGAGATATATTTTGTTTTTTAAGCTTGCTTACGATTTCTTTTTTAGTGAGTCCTTGTGATAATTCTTCTAACAATATCATATCGAAATCATCCAACTGAATCATGGCATTGCTATTAGAAGCATTAGTCAATTCTGGAGGTAACACGGTATCACCTTGATACACATTATTGACACAAGTTATTAATTCTTTTACCGCATGCTGACCTTTACAAACATACCCGTTGATGTTTAGTTTATCAAACAACATCTTTATTCTATCGGGTCTGCTTTCCTGAGAATATACAATCACTTTAAGATCCGGTTGAATTTTTCTGATATCTTGTATCAGTTCTATCCCAGAAGCTCTGGTTTGGATCTTATGGTCTTCTTTAAAAGAAAGATCTGTAATCAATAGATCGAATTCATTATGATCATTATGTGCCTTACGGAATTTTAGATAGGCATCATCACAATATTTGGCTTCCTGGATATTCTGGATGCCAACGCTATCCTGTAAAACTTTTATAATACCGTGGTTGGCAATTTCATAGTCCTCTGCCACCAATACCTTAGTAAACATCTACTCACTTTTTAATTAGGGATTTGTATCTCGGCTTTAAAGCCTTTGTCTTTTTCTGAGTCAAAGATAATGGTTCCATTGATGGCTTGAATACGCTTTTCCGTATTGCGGAGTCCGTTACTGGATTTTTGATCAATTTGATTCATTCCTACCCCATTGTCTGAATACTTTATAGTCAGTTGGTTCTCAGTATTATTAAAAACTAAAGCTACTAAAGTTGCCTGACTATGTTTTTGCATATTGGTCATCAGTTCTTGTAGTACTCTATAGACCGTAATTTTGATATTTCTACCAATGTTATCCCACTCCATTTTATCTAATCCTCTCAGGATTAATTGAACCTCGTTTTGGGTGTAGTTTTGTAGCATATTAGTTAATTCCTTTGGATAGGTGCCTCCAGTATCGAATTCACTGTTTTCTCGTGAGATATCCCTGGCTTTATGATAAGTTGTATTTAGTTTTTCTGGTATGGTTGGATCTTGTGGATTATGCTGATATTGCAGCATCACCTGAAAGATGTCATTACCCAACTCATCATGTAAGCGTTTAGAGATACGGGTTTCTGTATCATAACTAGCCTGAAACTGTACAATTTTATTTTGCTGAGCTAGATATTTGGTGCGTTGTCTAAAGAAAAAGAATGTAAAACTAATGATAGTTAAAAGTAATAACATACCAAGTAGATAGATGGTATTTTTGTTTTGTACCTCAATGATTTGTTGTTCTTTTTCATCAGTTTCGAAGCGGATGCGGGCGAATTTGTCTCTATAAAGGCGTTCTTCTTTGATTAGGCTATCGTTTAGCTTTATGTATTTTTGAGCATATTGCAATCCTTTATTGTTATTTGAGAGCTTTGATAATAATTGATATGCTTGTAATAACTCATCATTATCATTCACAATAGACGAAATCTCTTCTATTTTTAATGCATAATCTCTGGCAATACTATCTTTCCCCCAAGTCATATAGTATTCAGTATAATGTAAATTACTTGTTGAAATATTATGAATATCATTTGTACTGTCTCGAATTTTATATGCTTTGTCAAATAAGTCTAAAGCGCTTTTATCATCCTTATTGGATAAAAACCTCACATATCCTAAATTATCCAGTAACTGAGCATGATTTTTTGGTATTCTCTTTAAAAAACTTTTGTATGAAAGAGCTTTTAAATAATATTCTTCAGCTTTTTTATATTCTTTTTTAGACTTATAAATTGTTCCTATATTATTATAGGCTGATGTTGTATAAAAAGTATCTTTTGGAGTATTCTTTGCAAATTTAATTGATTCATAATTATACTTAATTGCATCTTCATAACGTTCCAAATATTTTGCGATTATTCCTAAAGTGATATAACATAATGATATATATTCTAGATTTCCAGAAAATTCAAATTTCTTAATGGAGCGTATAGTTAAATCTTCACTTTCGCTATAGTCTTTAACTCTCCTTAATAATTTTGCTAAATCAATTAATACTGCACCATGATCAAAAGCATATTTTTTGCGATTTATTGAGCCATTTTTATCAAATGAAAGATATATTTTATCTGCTTTATAAAAATTTCTATAAGCACTATCCAACTGCTTATATCTATAATAAATTCCTATATTTTTATATGATTTCGCTATAGTCAATGAATCTAATATTTCTAAAGAGATTTTTAGAGCTATGTCATTTAAGTTTTTGTAAGTTTTATGATCGTTTTCATAATTAAAATATATATAAGAGAGCTCGTGAATTCTATTAACTTTGGAAGAATCATTAGGAAGTTTTTTAACCTCTTCAAAGACATTTTTTAAAATATCTTTCCTCTGATCTGAAGTTATTGCTATATCTTCTGCTTTAGCAATATAAGAATTGATCAAAGCGTATTCTTCGTTCTCATTTTGCTTATCAGTAGTACAGCTTACACCAAGGAAAATGCAACCTATACAAAGAAATATGATTCTTATTATTATAGACAAAGCATTCATAGTTAACAGGGGATTCGCATCTCGGCTTTAAAGCCTTTGTCTTTTTCTGTGGTAAAGATAAGGGTTCCATTTATGGCTTGAATACGCTTTTCCGTATTACGGAGTCCGTTACTGGATTTTTGATCAATTTGGTTCATTCCTACCCCATTGTCTGAATACTTTATAGTCAGTTGGTTCTCAGTATAATTAAAAACTAAAGCTACTAAAGTCGCCTGACTATGTTTTTGCATATTGGTCATCAGTTCTTGTAGTACTCTATAGACCGTAATTTTGATATTTCTACCAATGTTATTCCACTCCATTTTATCTAGTCCTCTCAGGATAAATTGCACCTCGTTTTGGGTGTAGTTTTGTAGCATATTAGTGAGTTCTTGTGGATAGGAAGCATCGGTATCGAATTCACTGTTTTCTCGTGAGATATCCCTGGCTTTATGATAAGTTGTATTTAGTTTTTCTGGTATGGTTGGATCTTGTGGATTATGCTGATATTGTAGCATCATCTGAAAGATATCATTACCCAACTCATCATGTAAGCGTTTAGAGATACGGGTTTCTGTATCATAACTAGCCTGAAACTGTATGATTTTGTTTTGTTGTGCCAGGTATTTAGTGCGTTGCCGAAAGAAGAAGAAGGCAAAACTAATGATGGTTAAAAGTAATAGTATACCGAGTAGATAGATGGTGTTTTTGTTTTGAACCTCGATGATATGTTGCTCTTTTTGATCGGTTTCGAAGCGGATGCGGGCGAATTTGTCTCTGTGTAGACGTTCTTGTCTTGTTAAACTATCATTTAGTTTGATGTATTTTTGAGCATACACTAACCCCTTCTTACTATCCAAAACTTTAGATAAAATCTGATACGATCGCAATAATTCATCATTATCATTGGCTATTGATGAAGCATCTTCAACTTTTAATGCGTAAGATATAGCAAGGCTATCATTCCCTAGAACCTTATAGTATTCAGCATAGTGCAAATTACTTGTTGAAATATTTTGGACATCATTTATACTATCTCTTATTTTGTATGCTTTATTAAATAGGTCTAAAGCAGTTGTATCATTTTTATTAGATAAAAATTTTATATATCCTATATTATCTAGTAACCTAGCACGGTTTTTTGGGTTTTTATTAAGATAATCCTTATAAAGTAATGCTTTTTTAAAATAACTAATTGCTTCTTTGTATCTTTTTTGATTTTTGAAAACTATACCTATATTGTTATATGCTAGTACTTCTCTTTCAATTCTATTTTTAAGGGCTTTGGCGTATTCAATAGACTTTTTATGATAATTAATTGACTCATCAAACTCTTCCAAACGATTACAAACTATTCCTAAATTGCTATATGATATTGTTAAATAATTATTTGCTTTACCATCTAATTCAAAATATTTTATTGCTTCAATGGTTGAGGAAATACTATTAGGATAATCCTTTATTTGTCTATGAATTATAGCTATCCCTAATAGTGCTTTTCCATGTTCGTAATGTTTTTTAATATTTAAATTAGAATAAATTTCTTCAGCTCTTTTATGAAAGGCATAAGCACTATCTAGTCTATTCAATCCTTTATAAAGAATTGCATAGTTATTATAATTAAATGCGATTCCAGCTGAGTCAAAAATCTTTTTTGATAGAATTATCGATTCCTCTATAATCTCAATATATTTGTCTTTTCTGTTCAGATTCAGATATGCTAAAGATAGACTGTTTAATTTCTTTCTTTTCTGAATATTATCATCCATATCTTTAACTAAAGCATAAGCTTTGTTAGCATTCTCCAATCTAAAATGAATACCTTTTTCTTTATTCTTCGCATTAGAAATATAAGTTTCTAACAATTCACTCCCATTATGGTCTATTATTTGACTTTCTTTAATAGTACAACTATAAAAAATTATAAAACTTACACAAGAAAGAAAAAAGTATTTCATATCTAACACACTAATAATATATGTTTCAAAAGGGCTTTATTGAAAATAAATAAAGCCCCCTAAAGATAGAATAATTTGATTTGTACTAAGACCTTTCTTTATTCTCTTCTTCAACAATTTCAACATCGCCCGAGTCTTCCTCAGAATCAAAAGAATTCACTTCCTCAACTCCAACTTCCTCACTGATAGCAGGAGTCTCACAAGAAACAAGGTTGATTCCTAAAAGAATAGCTAATAGTATGTATTGTAAAGTTTTCATGATATTAATTGTTTTTTGTATTCCACAGTTTGGGGTACGCCCATAGGTTTGAACCCCAGATTGTACAACTCGTGTACAGCACCTATGGGAAATGATCGATTAGTTATTGGGAAAGTGACATCCTGTACAGTTGCGTATCCCTACTTTCCCCTTATGGGATCGCGCAACTGTAGGGTGGATGTGATTATGGATTCCGGCTCGGAGGCCGGAATGACAGTTTCATTGTGATTATCATAGTAACTTAGACTGTATTGTGTTACAATGTCAGCCTGAGCCTGTCGAAGGCCTATTAATTGATGTTGTTTACACTTCGCTTCCCGAGGTTTCGGAACAGTGTGGCATCAATACAAGTCTTGACATTTCTACAGAAATCTTGGATAAACCGGCAAGCTTGATAGCGGATATCTATAAATGTTGATCGAAAATAGTGGTGAATATTAGTCCTTCAATCACACTTCAACTCCCGAGATTTTGGGACAGTGTGACAAAAAAGCTTCATCACTTACTACAATCAAACTATTTAGGATATCAGACCGACGCTTACGAAATAAATGCTTTGTCAGAAACACCTGCAACTAGATTGCGTATTGCATGAATATCATCTGACATCCATAAAAAGGTGGATTCTGGTCTGTTATTGCCTTTTGATTCAGGCATCTTTATGAGAAGTGGATTGACAACCGAAGTATATCCACTAACTCCAAGGATGCTTCCGAACGCATCGGTAAACAGGTCATTGCTGATCTCCTGCTCCTTGTTATTAAATTGATTATACTTCATTGTTCTATCTTTTAATTTATTTTGTTAATGGTACTAATTTGATTTCTCTGTTTTATTAAGAATCTGAATTGTCAGTCTGAGCTTGTCGAAGACTAAATAAACTATTCTTTTTATTATACTTCTACACCTGTCCGTCTTTGGAGGAGGTTCAGTTTGACAAAAAAACTATTAATATTAGCCTTCTTAATTACATTAAAATCATTTGGTATGAAACGATTTATATTGTGTTTCAATTACATTGCAAAGATTATATTTTTTTTTAAATCTGCAAAGAAAAGTTGATTTATTTTATTGGTAATCAGATAGTTAAATACAAAAATTAAGCATAAGAATTCCTGTCCGTTTTACGACGGATTTTGGATGTTTTGGCAATCTTCTGTATATCTGATGCTTACTTTCCAACTACTATTTCTTATGTCTGATTATATGCTATTCATATTGGTAAAAAAAAATTTTACTTTTTTTAATTTATGGCTCATATTCTGTTTGCTTTTTGTCATTCCGGCCTTGAGCCGGAATCCAGATAATGTAACAAGGGTTAATCAATGGATTCCTGCCTACGCAGGAATGACAAAATTATTATTAATAAAACTCCTTCTCTAAAACAGAGGTGAATTAGACTAGATTTAAAGCATTCACTTCGTTTTTGTTCAAAAAGTCTCCATAAAAAAAGCGCCCAGTTTCCTGGACGCTTACTTCTATTTTAGTTTTTAATTTATATCACTTCAAAAAATGATTAAAATAGTCACATAGCATCCTGTTTGACATGGGTACTCCATAAATCCAAAGGTTATCCCCGGGATTAAACATTACTTTTGGTTCGATATGTACTCTATTTTGTTTCATTTCGTTGTACAAATATTTGTCATTTATTATATAATATACAAATTTACTTTCAAAAAAGGAAGCTATCTTTTATTTCGAATTAATCTTGTCCTAAATAATCTTTCTTTTCTTTTTTTCATTGCCAAAAAAAGAAACAAACCTGCCTGCTCACCACAGGTAGTCAAGAAAGTCTAGGCTTACGAAAGTTTGGCTAAAAAACTTAAACCACTATTAAAAACAAATTACTTTCTTCTTCTTTTCCTTTTTTTCCAAGGTGCATTCTTTTGCCAGTCTCCTGCCATAATACATCCGTAAGGAAGGACTTCATCAATCACGTTACCCAGCCCAAATTCATCCATTTGGTCTCTAACAGTTTCTGCATTCTTGTATGCACTCGGTAATTCTGTAACATCAATCTCCTTAGAGAAAAACCGAACATCTAATCCTTGGGTTTCTTCAGCAAAAACTTCGTTAACGGTTTTCCCTTCTTTACTTCTTCTATGCTGGGTTCTACTCACATTACGTCCCGCTCCGTGTGGTGCAAATCCAAGATTGGTAGTGGTGGTTTCGCCATTTACAATCAATACAGGTTCTGACATATTCAAAGGAATCAATCTTGGTCCTGTAATATCAGGCATAAACTTAGGGTCTAATGGAGTGGCTCCTTTAGCGTGATAAAATAGATCTTCATCTTTAAAGACGAAGTTATGTTCGTTCCAATAACGATCGCATCCATCTATGTTTAAGGCTTGTAAAGTAGCGTTATGAAGGACTTCATGATTCGTTTTTGTCCACTTTCTTATGATTTGAAGGGCTTCCCAATACTGTTGCCCTTCTTCTGTATCAAAAGGAATCCAAGCATTTTGCTTTAAGGTTTCTGGAGACAATTCCTTTCTAAAACGTTCAGCAATTTTCATCCCCTTAGTATACAAATTAGCCCCCGGGCCTCTAGATCCATGGTGGGTAATCATAATGGTATTACCTGTCTTTCTGGATGTACCAATAAACAAGAAGTGATTTCCATCTCCTTGAGTTCCCAAATGTGATCTTGCTGCCTGAATCATCTTTTCGTTATTCAGCATATAATTACCTTCAAAATCCTTCAATAACTCATCAGGAAATCTATATTGAGTATTTCGATCTCTTCCGCCTGGTCCAAAATGAGTATTTTGATGCGCAGCATCTAATACTTTTTTAGGATCCATCTTACCAAAATCAGTAAGCATCACAGAACAGCAGATATCTGCACTATGCATCCCGGGATGTATAGCGTTTTTAGCAACTGCTACACCGCCAACTGGAATAGTTCCGTTAGGTCCCGTAGGACAAGCATCTGGCATGATGGCTCCGTTCACCAATGTTGGGGTTTTCATCAAGGTGTTCATAGATTCTACCACTGAGTTTACATTGGTTTCTTCCAACTCGTTTTCGGCTTTTATATTGATAGCAAATGGAGCTGCTTCTGAATGTAAATCTACTATCGGTGGAGATTGGAACTGCTCCAAATAGGTATGCATTGCTTCTCCTTCTAATTGATTTGTATTGATATGATCGATTGCTTCCGGAAACCATTTTCCGGATCTGAATCCTAATTCGATTAATGTTTTTCCTGTTATCATCTTCATTTTAAAATATTTTCTTTAATTCTTTTAATACGTTCTACAAATACTTTTTTCTTCGAATATTCATCGAACAAACCACTTGAAACATATTTATAATCAGATAATTCAATCTTCCCTAATAGAAAATCTAAATTATTAATGATTTCCTCTTTATCATAACATGTAATAGTCTTTTGTATCTCTTCTTTCGAAAAATCAAAAGCATCAACTCCGCAACATTCTGCTACACAATGAATCTCCAAATCTCGCCAGAACTCTTTATTTAATTCTAAATAAATATCTGCTGAAAAACTTCCCTTTAATTTCATAACTTCTTTTTTGAAGCTCCGCCGACTCCCCGTTCGACGGAGCGTTACCTTAAAGCCAATGTTTCATAGCTTGTTTATGATTCCGGTACAAATATTACATTGAAGTACGCAATTATTCCGCGTAGCAAAATATAATTCAAAAAAAATCCTCAAATGAAAATCTATCACTTGAGGATTATTCTATAATTGAAGCTATTACTTATTGTCTGAGAAATATTTTTAGATCATCGCTTTTTTTCATTGCATAAGAAAGTGATTTGTCGCTAAATGATTTTTCTGGTTTATAATTTGTTAGTGATAGTACGTTGGGTAATTTCATACCCCAAGAACCTGATTTTTTACTTTCTCCAGGAACAATCATCACTACATGCCCATAGGTTTCTGATGTGTCGATTATAAGTGCCAAACCTCCTCTGTTAGTATGTTCCAGTGCCTGATCTATAGTTTCCTGATTGATGGTTCCTAGCTGTATCCAGTTTCTGGATGATTCGGCAATGGGGCGAATACTATCATAAACGACATAGCCTAATTTAGGGTCATTAAATTCAGTTAAATCAAATCCTTCAGAAATAATTTTGGTGATACTATTTCTACAATCATTACGCTCGGTTGCTGCCTTTTTACAGGTGATAAAGTTTTGTACTTCTTGCTCAAGGTCCAAAGTTTTGGAAGCATTTGTGGGGCTGGAAGTTTTTTGGGGAGTTGAACTTGTCTCAGTATCAGAAACAACTTCATTTTTATCAGAGGTTTTATTTTCTGCATCTTTAGATTTTTGATCGTCTTTACAAGAAATAATTAAAAGTATAGATGCTAATATGAGCAATGTCTTTTTCATGGTTGTTTAGTTTTAGTGATATAATGATAAGTAATTATTAGAGAAAGAACAAAAGAAATAAATCCAACAATCCTTTGTTTTATTTATAATGCTTTTTTTTGTTCGGTTTTTGGATTATGTTTTCTGCACCAAATGTCTTTTTCAATTACAATACAAAGATTTAATCATTGCGCGCAATTATTTTACGTAGAAAAAAAAGTGAAGATTAGGTGGTAAATAGAAAAGTGTTTAAACAAAAAAAGCGCTATTATGCGCTACTTACAAGGTAAAATTTTAACGACTTTACCATAAACGTTTTTAGTCCATCCATTGATACGACCATGATTATTTCCAATCAATAGTCCTCTCTTTGGATCTTTTCCTTTTACTAAATGAGTAAAACAATTACCTCTAACTTTACAATAAACAATATCCCCTTTCTTACAATCTTCCCAATTGACAGGGTTTAGTACCACAGGTTGTTTAGATCTTAAAATCGGTAACATCGAATTACCCGGTTCTTTTGAAATAATGGTTTCTCCATTCAGTAGCTTTTGAATTTTCCAATTCATTTTCATAGTATTTAAATTAAACATAAATTCAAAGACTACTGACTAGTAACAAAAAAATAATGAACTAATTTTATATTGCAAATATAATAGGAATTATACTTTTTACAATGTATTATAATTCTAGCTCTTATATAAATCAATTATGGCTCAAAATAAAAATGCATTAATCCGTTATAAAACCATTGATAAATGCTTGCAAAACAATAACCGTTCATGGACATTAGATAATCTTATCGAAGCTTGTTCCGATGCATTGTATGAATATGAAGGAAGAGATATAAATGTAAGTAAGCGTACTGTGCAGCTAGATATCCAAATGATGCGCAGTGATAAATTGGGATATAATGCTCCTATAGAAGTTTATGATAAAAAGTATTACAAGTATGCTGATGAGGATTATTCGATTACTGATATCCCACTAACCGAAAATGATATGAATGTACTATCAGAAACTGTAGAAATGCTGAAACAGTTCAAGGACTTTTCCCTATTTTCTGAACTTGGTGGCATTATCCAAAGATTAGAGGACAAAGTATATACCGAAAAGACACAACAAGCTTCTGTAATTCATCTGGATAAAAACGAAAAGCTAAAAGGATTAGAGCATCTTGATATTTTATACCAAGCCATTCTAAAGAAACTTGTTTTAAAGATAAAATATCAGTCTTTCAAAGCACAACAAGCTTCAGAATTTGTCTTTCATCCTTTTATCCTAAAAGAGTTCAATAACAGATGGTTTTTGGTTGGTAAGTCTTCAGCTAAGAAACCTATTGTAAATTTAGCATTAGATAGGATTATCGACATTGATTTTGATACTAGCATTCCTTACTTGGATGAGAAATTTGATGGAGATGCATATTACAAGGATATTATCGGTGTAACGGTTGCTAATTCTAGAGCTCAGCGCATTCAATTTTGGGTTGATAAGCAAAATGCCCCTTATGTAATTACCAAACCTTTTCATAGCTCACAACGAATTATAAAGGAAGATGAAAACGGAGTCATTTTTAATATTCTTGTTCAGATCAACTTTGAACTGGAACGTATGCTTTTAGGTTTTGGAGATTCAATTGAAGTCCTAAAACCCGAAAAACTCAGAAAAAGAATTCTAAAGAAACTAGAAAGAGCAACTGCTCTCTACGATACACCATAGATTTAAACCTTTATGAATCAGTTAAGCTAATTTTTATTGAAACGGTAATTATCAAGTTTTACGGCTCTAAATGATCATAAGATACCCCTATCTAAAACCAGGTTTCAATACATAAAAACACTTATGTATTTGATCATCATCGTAAAATAAAATATTTAGATACTTTCCTCATAACATTCAACTCAATAAAACAGCCATTACTTATTTTGTTTATTTTAATTTTTTAAACCTTTAGAACGTTCTCTTTTTTTACTTAAAACTTCACAAAAAAATATACCTATTGCTTGACATTCCAATTAGATAAAAGATTTGAAGTAAATCTTGTATATCATGTATAAAAATAGACTTATACAACTACCACATTATAAGTCGTATTTACATCTATTTTTAAAAAACATTTAATGCTAAATGACTTTATCTTGTCCCAATTGCATAGTACATGTTTATAAATAACAACCCTATAAATAAAAAAATTGAAGCAAATCATATAAACCATGTTGCATTTTAAATTTTGACAACGAATTAATCAGTCAAGTAATTAAAAAATAACTTAAATTCAGTTTCTTATGAATCACATCAGGTTATAAAACTTACCATCCCCTTACCATTTTTGTAATCATTTATACTCATATTAGAAATTTATCCGGTATGAAAAAAAAGAGAATAACGCTAAAAGATATTGCAAAAGAGTTTCATGTATCTATTGCCACCGTATCCAAAGCACTTAATGACAGCTACGAAATTAGCGTTGGGACAAAGACAAAAATTCAGGAATATGCCAAAGTGCATAACTATAAATCCAGTAATATTGTCCTACAAGAAGATACCAGGCAAAACACCAAAACTATTGGAGTAATTATCCCCAATATGTTAAATCATTTTTTTACCAAGGTTTTTGTGGGTGTTGAAAAAATAGCTGCCGAAAAAGGTTATAATGTCATAACCTGTATTTCTAATGAGTCATTTAAAAAAGAGGCTGAAGCCATAGAGCTTCTAAAAAATTCGCACTTAGATGGTATTATTTTATCAATTGCAGAGGAAACAGAGGTAAAACAAGATTTTAGACATTTTCAGAATACGATCGACCAAGGTATTCCTATTATGATGATAGATCGTGTTACAGACAAAATAGCAAGCGATAAGGTAATTGTAAATGACAAAGAAGGGGCGTATAATGCTACCAATCATTTTATCCAAACTGGTTGTAAGAATATTGCTATTGTATCTAACATTCATCGCCTCAGTGTTGGTAAACTTAGACTAGAAGGATATAAACAGGCTCTTTTGGAAGCAAACCTGATGATAGATGATGCTCTAATTCTGAATGTTGATGAATTTAATGATATAGATACGTTATTAAAGATTTTGCTGGACTCCAAAAAAGTCGATGCCATTTTATGTCTTGAAGAGGATGCTGCGGTGAGCACGTTGAAACTTGTAAAATCCAAGGGATATAAAGTCCCTGAAGATATCTCTATAATTGGTTTTACAAATGGAGTATTACCACGCTATGTGACACCATCGATCACAACCATAAGTCAACATAGTATCTATTTAGGCGAAATCGCTACTAGAATACTTATTGATAGAATTGAGCTTATGGATACTAAACCCACCTATACTACTAAAGTCATCAAAACTAATTTGATTGAAAGAGAAAGTACAAAGAGATTATTAGAAAGTTTTTAAGACTTGTTTCTACAAATTCGAAAGCCTTGATCTGGTCCGACTCCACTGGCTTCAAAATACCCTCTATCACTATTTTCGCTATATAACTCAACGCCTATCCAACCTCCTCCTCGCTGGGATCGAAAATGTCCTCCAGGCATCTTATTATTCTCATACCAGTCTGTGCACCACTCTCTTACATTGCCTGTCATATCGTACAAACCAAGTTCATTAGGTGCTTTATCCCCAACAGGATGAGTTTTACAATTATTTTTTTCTATAATCTTATAATCCCAATGCTGAGTCAACAAAGTATCTCCACAATTTCTCCAATACCAAGCTACATCTTCTACCATATTACTTCCGCTATAGGTATAGTGTCTACTAAGCTGTCCTCCCCCTGCTGCATATTCCCATTCTATTTCTGTAGGTAAGCGATAACCATTTGCTTTGGGGTTTATTTTTACCAACCATTTAATGGTATCAAACTCTGATTTATTAAAGGAATCTATAGAATCCTTATAAATTTTATAATAAGGCTTCAGTCCGTCTTTTTTACTTTTTTTAATGCAATATGTTATGCAATCATACCAGCTAACCATCTCAACCGGAAGATTATCAGCTTTGAATTCAGAAGGGTTGTTTCCCATAATTTCAATCCACTCTTTTTGGGTAACTTCAAACCTACCTATATAAAAGTCGCCTACAAACACATTTTTTTTATACAAATTTGATTTTTTATTTATAAAAACTCCTCCTTTTATTAAAAGTAAATTATCCTGCAAAACCTCATCTTGTTTCTCTTTTTTGCAGCAATAAAGAATCAAACTTCCAAAAACTATAAGCCAAGATATTTTTTTCATGAATTTACAATTACTTATATAAGAAAGGTGTACACAAACAGGTGTACAAAAAATGAGGCAGTTAATACAATTAACCACCTCATTTTACACGTTATACTTTTTTACCACACGGTTGCGTTAATTTTTCCCCAACCACCGCTATAGGATTCAATTCCAAAAACTTGGTAATCAAAATTTTTGAGATTACCATTGTGTCCTCCATGTTTATTCCAGTGATTAATATGTGCCTGCATGTTTACTTTTTGATTACTTCCTAATGCGGCATTACCATGTTGACTTATATACTGATAAAAAGTTCGGGTACCCAGAATTGAAGGAGCGTTAGATCGTTTTTGCTTTTTAAACTGATAGTTTTTTCCATTAGCGTTAAAATTCTTGTTCTGATTTTGACCCTGGATATTTCCTCTTTCTACAATATAATATTCTATAAGTGGGGATCTGGTCCAACCATAAACACCTACAAAATTATATGACCCTTGCAAAAGGCCAATATTGTAATTAACAGTTCTGCCACTGCCTGTTCTCCAACCTTTCCCTCCTACAATATCCTGGTTGTCTTTATATTCAATTTCAAAATTACCACTATACTGATTAGCATAAGGGAATCTCAATCTTCCCCATCCTCCCTCTTTATAAATAGTCCAAAAATAGCCATTGTTATACCCATCAGTTCTATTATCGCTGATGTATCCATTTGAATCGATCGATTTTTGTTCTATGTCTGTATTTTGAGAAAAGTTATCATTCTCAAAATCGTCTGAACAACTAATAAACAGCAATAAAGCTGTAGTCATAAAAATTAGATTTTTTTTCATAATTAGATAGTTTTACATTAGAATAATTCAAAAAATCATATCTCATATTATTTATTTGACGAACAAATAATTTTTATGTCAATATGATTGAGTTTGTGTTAAAAATTAGTTATACCCACAAAATTAAGATGTAAATAATAAGTATTTCATAATTCAGTTGAATGCGCATCATTTTTTACGAAAACTTTTCGTAAAAAGACTTCAAACAAGCAACTGATTATCAAATAATTACCTTGAATTTTAAATGTACGAATCATCAAGATTTAAAGCCTCATTTCTCATCTCTTAAAACCAAGTTCTTAGAATTAGAAGGAAGTATCGATGGTGATAATATGCAAAAGCTGGGATCCTCAAAAAAGAGAAAACCAATCGAATCTATCCAGAATCCAGTTATGATATATCATGTTTTGCTCAAAAAAATATAACGACTTCTGTTACCATAACGGATATATACTAGTATATTTAGACTTAACTATTTTGATGTAGAAGGTCAATTTATGATCAAAAAATACTACTAAATAGATTTAATATAATCTACCAAATCTACTTCTTCCTGAATACTCATTCTTTTTCGTAAAAGACTCCTTGATTTTTTTCATCTACTATTTATTGAAACGGTAATGAACTCCAAATTTTATCGAGTTCCACCGCTCGAAATGATCAGACAACACATCTAATTCCTAAAAAAAAAGGAAGAAAGTGATCAGCTTTCTGAATATTCTTCTTTTTATCAATTTAATTAAAACCTGATTTTAACACGTCAAAAAACTACAGCTTACCCAATACACAACCATTCATATATATTTGATTTTCAGGTTAAAACATAAGAAATTGGGTTCTTTCTTCATGATTTTCAACTAAACAAAACAGCTGTCGCGTACATCTATTATTTTACATTTTTTAAACATTTAGCGAACGTTCGCTTTTTTTATCAAAAACTTTTTTATAATATTGCCCTGTAATTAATTTACAAGGACGCTTAGTAAAACACATTACAAAAAAAAAAGAATCTGGCAGACGCTACTAAGTAGCAATTAGAATTATTAATAAATAACAAAATCTAAAGGGATGAAATCAAAAGCAAAAACTAAAACATTGGTTACCAATTGGGCTATTAATAATACGATTGATTACAATGTGGAAAAAACCAATAATTAACATTTAAAGACATTAACCTAAAATAAAATCTAAAAAATTATATTATGACTACTTATAATTCGGCACTTGATACTGTACGCACATTAAAAGCAAAACACGGAAATACGTGGGCAACCATAAAGCCGGAAAACGCTGCGCGTATTGCTGTACAAAACAGGTTTAAAACAGGATTAGATATTGCTAGATACACAGCGTCTATCATGCGTAAAGATATGGCAGAATACGATGCTAACAGTGTAAACTATACTCAATCACTAGGTTGCTGGCATGGTTTTGTGGCTCAGCAAAAAATGATCGCAGTAAAAAAACATAAAGGTACAACTGAAAAAACATATTTATATCTTTCCGGCTGGATGGTGGCAGCATTACGTTCTGAATTAGGACCTTTACCAGATCAGTCCATGCACGAAAAGACTTCAGTTCCTAAATTAATCGAGGAGATATATACTTTCTTACGTCAGGCGGATGCAGTAGAGTTAAATGATCTTTTTCGTCGTCTGGATGCTGGAGAAGATGTGCAAGCAAAGATTGATAATTTCGAAACCCACGTGGTACCTATTATTGCTGATATTGACGCAGGTTTTGGTAACGAAGAAGCAACCTACCTTTTAGCTAAAAAAATGATCGAGGCTGGTGCTTGTGCACTTCAGATCGAAAACCAGGTATCTGACGCTAAGCAATGTGGCCATCAGGATGGTAAAGTAACGGTACCACACGAAGATTTTATCGCTAAGCTAAATGCACTCAGATATGCATTCTTAGAATTAGGTGTAGACGAAGGTATTATCGTTGCTCGAACAGATTCTGAAGGAGCTGGTTTAACTCAAAAACTACCAGTATCTATGGAAGAAGGGGATCTGGCATCACAGTATATGGATTTTGTTGAAGCAGAAGAAGTTTTAGTAGAAGAGGTTAACGAAAATGATGTATTATTCAAACGTGATGGTAAATTAGTGCGTCCGGTGAGATTGCCAAATGGTTTGTATAAATTTAAAGAAGGTTCTAATATCGATCGTGTTGTATTGGATTGTATTACCAGTCTGGAAAATGGTGCGGATTTATTATGGATTGAGACGCCAACTCCAAATGTGAAACAAATTGCACATATGGTAAATAGAGTAAAAGAAAAGGTGCTAAATGCCAAATTAGTATATAATAATTCTCCATCATTTAATTGGACGATCAATTTCCGCCAACAGGCATATGATCTTATGGTAGAACAAGGTGAAGACACTTCTGCTTATAACCGTGCAGAGCTAATGGATGCTAAATATGATGGTACTGAATTATCAAATCGAGCAGACGAAATGATCCGTTTGTTCCAGGCAGAAGCGTCTCGTGATGCTGGTGTATTCCATCACTTAATTACACTACCAACGTATCACACCACGGCATTACATATGAATGATTTGGTAGAAGGGTATTTTGGAGACAGAGGTATGTTACAATATGTTGATTCTGTTCAACGTCAGGAAATACGAAAAGGAGTATCCTGTGTAAAACATCAACGTATGGCAGGTTCAGACTTAGGAGATGATCACAAAACCTTCTTTGCTGGTGAAAAAGCTTTAAAAGCTGGCGGTGAGAAAAACACAAGTAATCAATTTGAAGTTAAAGCAAGTACTAAAGAACCAGTACTGGCAGATAAATAAAAACTTGTCTTGAAGTTTATTCATAAAGGTGATCCGATCTCGGGTCACCTTTTTTTATAGTTTTAAAATTAGGAAAAGGATAAATGGTATAAAATGTAACAGAAAAGAAATTTGAGCGTTTTTTATATAATTTAGCAATCTACCGTTACTCAAATTATTTGAATAAAAAAATTACATCGAATTCCATTAAAGAGGCAAAATTCTCCAATTTGTTTGACAGACACTATAGCAGATTGTACAATTATGCTTTCAAAGTTTTAAAAGAAACTGACCTTTCTGAGGAGTTAGTGCAGGAAACATTTATTAAGCTTTGGGAAAACTTTGAGAACATCAAAGAATCAGAACGCTCTATAACATCATTTTTAATCACAGCACTCAAAAATAAAATTATAGATGACTATAGAAAAAAACAAACCAGAGAAAAGCATACTAATTTGTATACGCTAAATACAAGTATCGAAACTCAGATTGATCAGCAATGGGAATTAACACAGCGCATTGAAGATATTTACACTACGTTAGAACAAAAAACAACAGATATTTTCAAGTTATCAAGAGATAAAGGTTTGACCTACAAAGAAATTTCCAAAAGAAAAGGTGTTTCTGTAAAAACCGTAGAACTTCATATTTCAAAGGCTTTAACAGCATTTAAGAAAGGGTTAAAAGATTATTTTTAAGAAAAAAAAACACATCTCCGATAGGGTAGTCTTGTTTGGCATACGTCTTATAGGTAGTTAACACCTTTAAGGTATGGATCATTTTAAAATTACAGAAACTGAAATTTGGGAATATATTTCCAAAACTGCTGATGATATAACCATTCAGAAAGTAGAAAAATGGATGGGTTCTACGGATTATGACGAAGATTTATTTAACAAAATAACTACCATTTATAAGCATACTTCTAGAGAACACCCATCTGTTGAACAAGCGAAAAAACGTTTTTTTACTACTGTCAAATCGAAACCAAAAACAACAGTTTGGAAAGAGGTACTAAAGTACGCAGCTATATTGATCGTTATTATTTCCGGAACGTATTTCTACAATTCCGTATCCTCCAATAAGAATCAAATAGTAGTACAAACTACTTATGGAGAACAAAAAAGTATTGAATTATCAGATGGTTCCAAAGTATGGATAAATGCTTCAAGTAGCCTAACCTATAATTCAGAAACTCCAAGAACTTTATATCTGGAAGGAGAAGCATTTTTTGAGGTTGCCAAAGATTCATTGAACCCATTTACCGTGACCACACCCAATCATATCACAGTAAAAGCACTGGGAACAAGTTTTAATGTAAAATCGTATCAAGATAGTCCCACCACAGAAACAAAATTGCTTACCGGCAAGGTCGAAGTTACTTCTAACATACAGTTTAAAGAACGTATAATCCTCGTTCCTGATGAAAAAGTAACTTTTTATAAGCATACCCAAGAAGTGGTGAAATCCAAAATGAATCATAATGAGTCCATCATTGCCTGGAGAGAAGGAAAAATACAATTCGAAAACATAAGTTTCAGGGAAATAGCAGTCGATTTAGAAGCTCAGTTTGGTCAACAAATCCTTTTTAAAAATGAAGACATCGCGACTACTAAATTTACAGGCTCTTTTGACAATACAACTCCTATAGATGAGATTTTTGAGGTTCTTAAAATCTCCAAAGACTTTACATATCAATTAAACACAAAAACGAATGAGTGGATGATAAAATAAAAAAAGTGAGGAAACTGCCATTTCCTCACTAAACGTTAAAAATTCTAATCGCGAAATCAGTATTAATTAACAATATTCAAATGTATGAAAATATACCATTTTGGGGTCATACCTTGGCCAAAAAATAGCTATGGAAAAACCATTTTTTTAATGAAATTATCCTTCTTTTTTTATTTGCTTTTCTGTTTTCAACTCCTGGCATTCAATGGGTTTTCTCAAAAAAACGTAACTCTAGAAGAACAAAATAGTTCATTAAAATCGATTATACATAAAATTGAAGAACAGACATCTTACAGTTTTATTCTAAATAACGATGTGATCGATGTGGATCAAAAATTTAGCATAACAGTTATAAAAAAGGATGTAACAGAAACTCTTGAACAGCTTTTTAAGAACGCTACCATTTCTTACAAAATCAAAAAAAAGCATATTATTCTTTCTAAAGCTAAAAGAAAAGACGACCATTTTACTATTAGTGGGATTGTTACAGACGCTAGTACTGGTGAAATACTGTTAGGTGCTAGTATAATCATAAAAAACACTACCAAAGGAGTATTTACTAATACTTATGGATTTTATTCCATAACCTTGCCCAAAGGAGATTATATTTTTGAAGTTACACATCTAGGCTATGCTACCAAAGAAATTAAAGTACAACTGCAGCGCAATCTAAGCTTAAAAATAGCACTCATCCCTTCTTCCAGTGAATTAGATGAAATTGTAATACAGTCCAATCAAAATTCTAAAAGTCAGGTAACCCGAGTTTTGGGAGGTACTACCAGTTTGACAGCTTCAGAAATAAAGAAAACGCCTGCGTTACTGGGCGAACCTGATATTAACAGAGCCATACTTACGCAACCAGGTATTAGCAGTGTGGGAGAAGGAACTAGCGGTTTTAATGTACGAGGTGGTAATGTGGATCAAAATTTAGTATTGATAGACGAAGCTCCACTTTACAATACCTCACACTTATTTGGATTGTTTTCTATTTTTAATGCTGATGCTATTAAAACTTCTACGCTATATAAAGGCGAAATCCCAGCCCAGTTTGGGGGTAGAGCCTCTTCTCTACTTGATATTCGACAAAAAAACGGAAACTCAAAAAGGCTTAAAGGTGAAGGTGGATTAGGATTACTATTTTCTAAGTTTACTATAGAAGCCCCTATTAAAAAAGATAAATTGAGTTTTTTAGCATCAGGAAGAAGGTCTTATTTTGATTTATTTTTTCCTTTATTTAAAGATATTCGTTTTACAAAATTTCACTTCTATGATTTGAATACCAAAGTGTCCTGGGATGTTAATAAAAATAATAAGATATATGCCTCAGGATTTTTTGGTGCAGATGTTATCCAATTCAAACAAGATGATGTCGATGATCAAAATATCACAGCAGATTTGGGCTGGACCAATACTACAGCGACCTTACGTTGGAATCATATTTTTTCTAATAAATTGTTCACAAATATTACAGGTATCTATAGCAGATACAAGTATTCATTAGGTGCAAGAGAAGAAGCCGTAGAAGAAGATATTGAAGGAATTTTAAATCGATCTATTGAAAACTGGATCTTTAAACCAGATTTCACCTATTATTCGAGTCCTACTACAAAAATGAGATTCGGTCTTTATGGTAATTTGTATCAATTTATCCCTAAACTAAGCGGTAATGCCATACAGCAATCAATTGATAAAGAAAAAGCTTTAGAACTAGCAGCCTATTATAGCATTCACAAACAATGGGATAAATTATCATTACAAGCCGGGCTTCGAGCTTCTTGGTTTGGAAATTTTGGGCCAGAGCGTGTAGCAATCTATGATCCTAACTTTCCACAAACTCCAAGCACAATAACTGGTTTTAGAAATGTTAAAAAAAATGAAGTTTCCAAAAGCTTTTTGGGGTTAGAACCCCGGCTAGCATTAAAATATGATGTAAATGATTGCAAAGCTTTAAAAATAGGATACAACAGAATGTTTCAATATATCCATTTAATATCCAATCAAACAGTGGCTTTACCAAACGATCTATGGAAACCTTTCGGGGTACATATTGAACCTTTAGAAGTGAATCAATGGTCTGCAGGATATGCCTATGACACCAAAGACCAGAATTATAACTTTTCGGCCGAAGGATATTATAAACACTTCGATAATATCGTAGAATATAAAAACGGAGCAAACATTGGGTTAATCGACCCAGGATTAAATGAAAACATAGAAACCGAACTAGTCTCAGCCGAAGGCTTTTCTTATGGATTGGAATTAGCCGCTTATAAGAATAAAGGAAAATTGACAGGAAATGTAAATTACACCTATTCTGTATCCAAACGAAAAACGAAAAGTGATTTCTCTTCAGAACAAATTAATAACAACAATTATTTTCCTTCAAACTTTGATCGACCACATATATTCAATATTACGGCCAATTACAAATTATCCAAAAAGTGGGAAGCAGGAGCTTTTTTCACCTATCAAACCGGAAGACCTAATACTCAGCCAAATGGTAGAATACGTTTTGAAGGAGTTTCGTTTCTTACCTATGCTGACAGAAATGCTTTTAGAATTCCGAACACCCATCGAGCAGACATATCATTTACCTATACCCCTACCGGAAATCCTAAAACCAACTGGGCAGGAAGCTGGAGTTTTGGCGTATATAATGTCTATGGTCGTAAAAACGCGTTTTCGATCAATACTATTTTTGAAGATAACAAAGTAGAAACCGGTCAATTTTCTTTGATTGGAGCTCCAATTCCATTCATCTCTTATAATTTTAAATTTTAGCATCATGAAAAAACTACATATATATTTAATTGTTATCTCTCTATCCAGCTTTATAAGTTGTGTTGATGAAATTACTCCTGATTTTGAATTTGAAGAGCAAGTATTCATTTCGGGATTAATGACCGATAAAGAAGATTTTGTTTCTGTTCAGATTCAAAAAACCGTCCCGGTAACAGACACCACAGTAAGCATTGTAAATGATGCACAAATATCATTGTATACCAGAGATGCATCCAACACGGTCTCATTGGTTTCGGATTCTTTTGCGGTTACCGATGGAATATATACCACCACAGAGGTAATCACTCCTGTTACAGGAAACACCTACTGGATCGAGGTAATGTTACAAGACCAAACTATGTATAGATCAGAAGAAGAAATTTTAAAACCTCCTATACCTATTCTGGACCTGGTAAAAATCGATAATACCGTAAGGATAACTTTTAGAGATCAATTAGGGGAACAAAATTTCTATTTAGGTCGTATAGAGATCCTGAGAAACGGAACATTATTAACAAATGAATTATTGGTATTTAATGATACTATTATAACAGACGATTTAGAAGAATCTCTTGAAATTAGTATTGTAAATGATGGTGACACAGTTAGAGTAAGTGCCTACACCATCAACTTTAATACCTTTCAGTTCTATAGTAACATATTAGGTGAAGACCGAGATAACCTGGACATATCATCATTATTTTCGCCCATAAATATTGTAGGCAATATTACCAATACCACGACAAACAAACTGGCACTTGGCAATTTTGGTGTAGCAGGGTTTAGTACTATGACCATGGATTTCTAGACTATTATCATATATACTTTTTATAACCAAGTCGGCATAAAAACTATCCCGATCTCATGCTTTGATTTTAATCAATTATTACGTTTTAATCCGGATTATCAATGTTTTTAAGTCAGAGGACATAACCATCTTTTTGTCACACTGAGCCTGTCGAAGTGCATTTAAAAAATCAGAGTCTTGTTAGTCTTCGACAGGCTCAGTCTGACAACTTATTTAATTAAATCATTACAAACAATTTGAAAACAAGTTATTATGAAACATTATTTCAAGTACACAACAGCACTTATTTTATCATTCTTTGTTATCAGCTGCGGATCTGATGACACTATTGGAATATCACCCGATGACAACACTATTGGAATATCGGAAGAAATTAAAGACTTAATTTATTTCAAAGGAGATGAAGATGCTTCTACAGTTCTAATCAATGTGCAAAGTGGTCCCGATACAGAACTTAGTACAGGTGAAGTTGACGAAATTTTTCAATCTTTTGATACAACAGACCTTTTAGCTGTAAACGTGCACCAATCACAAACCTTAGATCCAAGTCTATTGGAAGGTGATGATATCACATTTGATGAAGCTATTAACTATAATGCAGAAAGTGTAGAAATACTCTACAAGGTTGTCAAATATTTTAAAGATCAAGGAAGAACAGTGTATGTGTTGGGAATTTCATTTGGTGCATTTATGACGCAAGAACTTATTGCAAAAAAAGGAATAGATGTGGCCGACAACTATTTACTAATGGTAGGTAGATTAGATATACATGATATTATCTGGCAAGCTCTTTCTGAAGGAAGGTTCGCATATTTTGAAAACGGAATTACGCCTATCGTAGAGCAAGAAGTTGGCACAGATATAACTGATAGAAACTTGGACAAACTAACAGCTGGATTAGGAATGCAGAGATATACGCAACTTCTTAATACCTTTTCGGACTTATCTAACATCACCTATGTGTATGGAGAAACCGATCAAGCTGTTGGTAGACTGACAACTTCTGAAATTGAATTCTTGCAATCTAAAAATGTAAATATAATAGTTGGACCTGGAGATCATGATACAACTATTAATGATTTTGTGATCCAAGGTTTTAATAAAGCATTTGGGATAGAATTGCAGTAATTAAGTATACGTTGGTATCAGGTGTTTTAAAAAAAATAAAGCTCTACAGCCTTAATTCAACAAAAGTAGGTCCAAACATTACCCTTACCAAAATTAAAAAGAAGGTGTCTAAAAAATCCTTCCTCTGTCATTTCTAACAGTGTCGAGAAATATTACTTTATGATTTTCAATATATTTCGACTCCAATCAATGTGACAGAATAGGAAATTTAATACTTTTTAGACACCTTCTTTTACCATTCCTACATACTCCAACACCAACCATACTTACACTTCAATACCATGAAATTTTAACCTATAATTTCTTCAGGTTTTGATTTATAAGCTACAATTGATAATAAAATAAAACATCCAGCTAATACTAATCCAATATAATCTTCACTATGCATATAAGGATCTGCTAATTTAATTGCCGGTATAACAAAGACAGTAATCCCAAACACACCTATGATAAGTGATTTTACTTTATGAGCGGTACTCTTACTTATCATAAATCCAAAACCCATTAGCCAAATACCTAAAAGGATTTCTGAAAACAATCTAAAATCTTTTGTCAAATCTGCAAACATATTACCTGTCATTACTAATATATCTACTGGCACCATTCCTTTTACTGCAGCATTTGCCAGTTCTGGAATATTGGCAAAAATAAATATAGGACCAGCCATCGCTATAATAACACCAGCAGTTCCTAATAAAGCAAAGTAAAAGGAGTAAACAGAATTATGCGTTTTTGACACAAGGTTATGTAGTGCAAAGGGAACAGGAAGTAGTACTAATTGCGATATAAAATAGCATATCATTAATCCTTGAAAAACACCGGAGGCTTTTGCTTTTACATACCAATTAATGGCTGCAACATGGTCATCCAGCATTTCAAAAGTAAATCCAAAAAGAGGTAATATAATTGCAAAATAAATACTAGTTAAAAAAATACTTGCAGCTGCTGCAGCTGAAGATTTCCAGGCGATACTTCGCCATTGCGTAAATTGTGATGTTGTCATAATCATGATGTTTAAAAATTTAATAATAATGGGGTTGCTCTTCTTTTTAATAAATAATAAGATATGGCTGATAGCAGGAAGAAAATAATAGCTTCACTCCAAACGAATGAAGCACCACCAATCCATAAAACAAATCGAGGGATTATAGGCCAAATTCCAACCCATGTATACAGATAAATAGTTGGAAGTTTCGGTAATAATTTTTCTTTAAAAAGTAATAATACCACTACCATCGTATCATGAAATCCTACGAATAGAAATAATATCAATGTACCAAAGGTGTCCATTTCCAGGGCATTCGATATATCATACATATATTTTGTACCAATAAATGCTTGAATAGACTGTTTAGCATACGTAATAACAAGCATTATAAAAGGAGCATAAAACAATAATTTAACCAACCTCTCCATATAATTAAGTATTTAATCCACACAGAAATGTGTGCTGTTTATCCATACAAACTTATCCTTAGATAGGTCCATATCAAGAAAAAATATGATAAGACTGGATTTTTGTTGATGAAACTGAGAACTGTTTCGATCGAAGGTAATTGTTCTTAGAATTCTTAAAAACTGGATTCTCTTTTTTTGGTTAAAGACCTTTTTCAACTCTTTTGACCGGTTTATCGGAAAAAATCCAGTCTCATCTTTTTTCATATTAAACCCTTTTGACTCCTAAATAGTTTTGTCCTGTAATTTAAAATCAAAAAGCTAATGAAGTTTTATGCTAGTATTTTGTTTGGACTGTTTTTTTTAACAACACAAGCGCAGGAGAAATATACCTTGAGCGGTTACGGAAAAGATATTACCTCTGGAGAAAGTCTTTGGGGAATAAATATTATTGTTGGGCCAAATCAGGGTACTATCACAAATGATTACGGGTTCTATTCCATCACGTTAGAAAAAGGGACCTACACCGTTGAATTTTCTTTTATTGGATTCAAAACCATTATCAAAGAAATCGTAATTGATGGAGATATGAAACTGAACTTCGAAATGGAAGAAGATGCAGCGGCATTAGACGAAGTGGTGGTAACGTCATCCAAAGCAAGTAGAAATATTAAATCTACTGAAATGAGTGTTGCAACTATTAAAGCAACTACTATGAAAAAATTACCAACAGGTCTTGGTGAGGTAGATTTAGTAAAATCTATACAACTACTCCCCGGAGTTTCTAGCGTTAGCGAAGGCTCTTCCGGTTTTAATGTAAGAGGAGGTTCCGCGGATCAAAACCTTGTATTATTAGATGAAGCTACCATTTATAACGCTTCTCATCTTTTAGGTTTTTTCTCCGTATTTAATGCCGATGCTGTAAAGGATGTGAAACTTCATAAAGGAGCAATACCCGCAACTTTTGGCGGTCGACTGTCCTCAGTTTTGGATATCAAGCAAAGAGAAGGTAATACTAAGGAATTCAATGGAGAACTTGGCCTTGGCCTTATTTCAAGTAGAGCATTAGTCCAAGGACCTATAAATAAAGATGATAATGGAGAAGGAAAAGGAAGTTATCTATTGGCGGGAAGACGTTCTTATATAGATTTATTTGCCCCTCTCATAGATGATTTTAAAGACACAAAACTATTCTTCTATGATGTGAATCTAAAAGTGAATTATAATTTAAATGATAAAAACCGTCTTTTTCTTTCCGGATACTTCGGAAGAGATAGATTTGCCATTGATAATGTATTCGGAAACACCTACGGAAATGGTTCTGCCACCTTACGATGGACTAGTGAGTTAAGTGACAAATTGTTCTTTCAAGCTTCTGCTATATATAGTGATTATGAATATGAGGTGGATGTTTTAACCTCAGGATCAGAATTTCGTTGGAAATCAAATATTGTGAACTATAATTTTAAACCTAGGTTTAGCTGGTTTATAAGTTCAGGAAATACACTTAGAACTGGCGCTGACTTTACATATTACAACTTCAATCCCGGAGAGATATCGGCACTCAACAACTCTTCCACAACACCCCAGGACTTTCAGGATAAATATGCTTTAGAAATAGCTCCTTATATAGATTTTGAACATAAATTATCTGACAAACTGAGTTTGCAATATGGAGTACGATGGTCCAATTTTCAACGTATAGGAAAAGAAACCGTTTCACAGTATGCAAACGGAAGCCCATTGACATACAACCCAACACTAGATTTGTTTGAAGAAAATGAAGTAGTAGGAACAACTAGTTTTGACTCTGGAGATGCCATTAAGACTTTCAACAATATAGAACCTCGTGCTTCTGCCCGATATTTATGGAACAAAACCACTTCTATAAAAGCTAGTTATAATAGAAATTATCAGTATTTACATCTAATTTCAAATTCAACCTCTGCCACACCATTAGATATTTGGACACCTAGCGGCTCCTACCTAAAGCCACAATACTCAGATCAATTTGCCATAGGGTATTTTAAGACTTTAAAAAATAACACATATGATTTTAGTATAGAAGCGTATTATAAAGACCTAAGAGACGTAACAGATTTTGTAGATGGTGCTGATCTTCTTTTCCAAGAAAACATAGAAACCCAAGTTGTACAAGGCAAAGGAAGAGCTTACGGGATAGAATTTCAACTAAACAAAAATTCCGGTAAACTTACAGGATGGCTAAGTTATACACTTGCAAAATCTGAAAGGCAGGTTCTAGGAATTAATAATAACGAGTACTACCCTTCAAACAATGACCAGACACACGAGCTTAGTATAGTTGGATTATATAAGCTTAATGACAGGTGGGATTTTGGCGCAAATTTTGTCTACGGTTCAGGAAAACCTGTTACGTATCCAACCGGTAAATTTGAACAAAACGGGCTTGTAGTAGCAGATTATGAGGGCAGAAACGGAAACAGATTACCTGCATTTCACCGATTAGATCTTTCTGCGACCTTAAACCCAAAAGAAGGTGGCAATGGCACCTGGATTTTTAGTATCGGAAACGTATATAACAGACAAAATGCAGCAACTATTTTTTTTAGAGAAAGAGTAGATGAAATAAACAATGTCAATATTCCAACCGGTCAAACGGAAGCCAGTAAATTCTCATTTTTGGGAATAGTACCCTCAATAACTTATCAGTTTAAATTTTAATTATAAAACCTATGAAAACGATCATAACAACAATCAAACGGGTCATACGTATTAGCATCATCGTATTATTTTTTTCTTGTGAGACAGATGTTAGCGATGATATCAATTTAGCGACCTTTCCAGCAAAACTAGTCATCAATGGAGGTATAGAACGAAACACCGTAAGTCCCTTAACTGCTCAACAATTAAGATTGACCACAACCAATAATTTTCTATCCAACGAACCCAATCCAATTGTAGCAGATGCTGATGTATCAGTTACTGATGGAACTAATATCTGGTCCTATGATCACCAAGGAGATGGTTTTTATACGAATACAGCACTAGTTCCAGAACTTGGCAAGACGTATACCATAACTATCTTATGGAACGGGGAAACCTACCAGGGTTCTGATACTCTAAATGAAGTTGCCGGATTTGATAATTTTTTCGCTGAATTTGAAGAAGAAACTATTTTTTCACCTGGTGGTTATTTTTTGAAGTTTGACAGTACCGACCCGGTTAATATTGAAAATTATTATTACAATAGACTATTCAAAAATGGTGAATTTGTCATATCTCCAGATCCTGGTAATGCTCAGAATCTAATTACCTCAGATGAGTTCTTCGATGGTCAGCAGCGCGTTAATGTAGATGTAAATGGAGAGATTAGTTTTGAAATTGGTGAAACTGCAACTGGTCAGCAACTTGGTATATCTAAAGAATATTTTGATTATCTTTTTGAATTATTTACTCAAACCGGCAATACAGGAATCTCTTTCGGGGGTAATCCTCCACCTGCTACAATTAGAAGTAATGTGATCAATACCACGACACCTAGTAACAGAGCAGTAGGGTTTTTCTATGCTGCCGATGTGATAGAGAATTCGATCATAATAACCCAATAATTAAAATCGTAGCACATTGAATATTAATAGATTTTTATTTTACTTTTTACTATGTACACTAGTAAATGTAGTCAATTTCTTAAGGGATTTACAAGATGAATCTGTAATAGAAGCTTTAAAATATGTCCCTTATGTTTTTCCTACCATTTTGACGTTTACGATCGGTATGTATTACCTGCGATCCTATATTTTAGAGCTTCCCGGGGTGAATAAAATTATACCTAAAAATAAGCGAAGTATAAAATGGGGATACTGGTTATTATTAATCACAACTAAGTCTGTACTATTTGCTATAATCGCTATGGGATTGTCAGAATTATTTTTCCCAGGTTATTATAACACTTCAATTACAAGTTTATTCTTTTGGGGAAACTTTACAGCTGTATTTTGTATAATACTTTTTGTATATGTAATGGAAGCATTTTTAGAATCTGAAGCGGAGAAACAAGAATTTGCTATGAAACTAAATGAGATAGAAAACGAACGTACCCTGGCAAAATATCAAGCCCTTAAAAATCAATTAAACCCACATTTCTTGTTTAATAGTTTTAATAGCTTGTCCGCCTTAATAGGCATCGATACTCATAAAGCTGATGATTTTTTACAACAGTTATCCAATATATACCGATATAATTTGGATCATAGTGAAGACCTTGTTGTTTCTCTGGATAATGAAGTAAAACTAATTAAGTCTTATATGGTAATGCAACATATTCGCTTTCGTGAAAGCATACAGATTACTTATCAGATTGATGAATCAAAAAGCAACTACCTCCTACCCCCAATGACTTTGGAGTTATTGGTGGAGAATGCCATTAAGCACAACATTATAGAAAAGACGAACCCCTTGTATATTAATGTATTTACCAAAGGGGATTATATCATTGTAGAGAACAATTACCAACCCAGGGGAACAGCAGTTAATAAAGAGGCATCCTTTGGGATAGGTCTTAAAAATTTAAAAAAACAATATGAACTTATGCACACCGTAGTGCCTACATTTACCATTGAAAATAACACCTATATAGCGCGTATACCCCTAATAACACCCGACATATGATTAACGCAATAATAATAGAAGATGAAGATATCGCAGCCATAAAGTTGCAAAAGATGATACAAGAGCTAGATTCTGAAATTCATATTGCTCGTATCTTGTCTTCAGTAAAAGAATCCGTTGCATATCTAAATGAAAATACTCCGGATTTAATATTTCTTGATATTAATTTATCTGATGATAACTCGTTTGAAATTTTTAATCTGGTCGATAATATTACTTCAAAAATAATTTTTACAACCGCTTATTCTGAATATGCCATCAAAGCATTTGAGCAAAACAGTATAGATTATTTATTGAAACCAATTCCAAAGGAAGCACTACAACGCAGTTTGGAGAAATTAAGAAAGTACGACAGCCATCCGAATCCAGATTATAACAAAGTTTTATTTAATCCTGGGGATACTTATAAAAAACGGTTTTTGGTAAAGATCAATAACAATCTTAAAACCGTTGAGGTAAAGGAAATAGCTTATTTTTATTCAGAAGATAAAATTACATTTATTAAGCTTAAGAATGACAAGAAATTACCAATAGATCATTCTCTAAAAAGGCTTGAAGAAATCCTCGATCCCAAAGAGTTCTACCGTATTAATAGAAAATATATCATTCATATATCTGCTATATCAAAAATGTACTATTCTTCAAAATCCAAAATCATGCTGCATCTAGAACCAGTAGCAGAAGACCAACAAATATCTGTTGCTATTGAAAAGCTTGGCAAGTTTAAAAAGTGGTTATCTAAATAGGAATAGAACCTATACATTTAGCATTGATCCAAAATAGGTCTTAATCCTTTCAAAAATCCCGAGTAATAAACATTATAACAACAAAAAAGCCTCACATTTCTGTGAAACTTTCTCTTCGTAGCGGGAACAGGACTCGAACCTGTGACCTTCGGGTTATGAGCCCGACGAGCTGCCTACTGCTCTATCCCGCGCTATTGGACGGCAAATATACAACCTTTTTTAGCTTTGCAAAGCATAATTCATAAAATTTAATATTCTTTTTGCATTACTTTCGCTTAGCTGCTGATTTTAAATCATATACCAGAACAAAAAATATTATTATTCTGTAAAATCGACCTTTTTTTATCAAATTATCTAAAATTCCTCCTAAAACTGAAATATACTTAAAACTACTACCCTCTTTGCGTTTTTATTAGCTCTTATCTATAGTATCTCGTAAATTTGTTTCCTTTTTAACATTTTAATAACAAGATGCGAAAAGCATCATCACTATAGTAGTTAAAGATCATAAAATGAGTAAGACATTATTTGACAAAGTGTGGGATTCGCACGTAGTACGTAAGATAGAAAATGGACCTGATGTATTTTTTATTGATCGACATTTTATCCACGAGGTAACTAGTCCGGTAGCCTTTCTGGGATTAAAAAGCAGAGGGAATACGGTGTTATACCCGGAACGTACATTTGCAACAGCAGATCATAATACCCCGACAATCAATCAACACTTACCTGTTGAGGATCCATTATCTGCTAACCAACTAAAAGCGCTAGAAGAAAATGCCGCAGCATGGGGTATCTCACACTGGGGATTAGGACATCAGAAAAATGGAATTGTACACGTAGTTGGACCGGAAAACGGAATTACACTTCCTGGAGCCACCATCGTATGTGGGGATTCGCATACCTCTACGCACGGAGCTTTTGGAGCAATTGCCTTTGGTATTGGTACCTCTGAAGTAGAAATGGTACTTTCTTCTCAATGTATTATGCAGCCTAAACCTAAGAAAATGCGAATCAATGTTGATGGAGCACTTGGTTTTGGTGTTACTCCTAAAGATGTTGCATTATATATCATCTCCCAACTAACTACCTCAGGTGCTACAGGATACTTTGTAGAGTATGCCGGTGAAGTATTTCGCAATATGACTATGGAAGGCCGTATGACCGTTTGTAACCTAAGTATCGAAATGGGAGCACGTGGAGGAATGATTGCCCCAGATGAAAAAACCTATGAGTATATCAAAGACCGACTGCATACTCCAAAAGGAGAAGCCTGGGATACTGCTATGGAATATTGGAAAACCCTAAGTACTGATGAAGATGCTGTTTTTGATAAAGAGCTTACCTTTAATGGTTCTGATATTGAACCCATGATTACCTATGGGACCAATCCTGGAATGGGAATCGGTATTACCAATAATATCCCTGATGCCGAAATGGTAGAAGGTGGAGTAGCAACTTATAAAAAGTCACTAGGCTATATGGACTTTAATGAAGGAGAGGCTATGATCGGTAAAAAAGTAGATTATGTATTCTTAGGGAGTTGTACCAATGGTCGAATCGAAGATTTCAGAGCATTTGCTTCTATCGTAAAAGGAAAAAAGAAAGCAGAAAACATTACTGCCTGGCTGGTTCCCGGTTCCCATATTGTAGAAGATAAGATTAAAGAAGAAGGGCTACTGGAGATTATTACCGAAGCAGGATTTACGTTAAGAGAACCTGGATGTTCTGCCTGTCTAGCAATGAATGCCGATAAAATTCCTGCAGGAAAACTAGCAGTAAGTACCTCTAACAGAAACTTCGAAGGAAGACAAGGACCAGGATCACGAACCTTATTAGCCAGTCCTCTAGTAGCAGCAGCTACCGCAGTAACCGGTGTAGTAACCGATCCTAGAACGCTTTTAAAAGAAGAAGCATTAGCATAAAAATAACTTAGAATTGAAAATACGAAATTCAGAATCTAAAACGAATACTAATAAAACGCTGAATTCGTAATTCTTAATTCATTAATTCGTAATTAAAACATGGCATACGATAAATTTAATATACTAACCAGTACAGCAGTACCACTACCCATAGAAAATGTAGATACAGATCAGATCATTCCTGCTCGTTTTCTTAAGGCCACAGAACGTAAGGGGTTTGGAGATAATCTATTCAGAGATTGGAGATATAATAGTGATGATACTCCAAAAGAAGATTTTGTACTAAACAACCCAACCTATAGCGGTAAAATCCTGGTGGGAGGTAAAAACTTTGGATCTGGATCTTCACGTGAACACGCTGCCTGGGCAGTATACGATTACGGATTCAGATGTGTGGTTTCTAGTTTCTTTGCTGATATCTTCAGAGGGAATTGTCTAAACATTGGCGTATTACCTGTTCAGGTAAGTCCTGAGTTTTTAGAAAAAATATTCAGTGTTATAGATGCTGATCCCAATACAGAAATCGAAGTCAATCTTCCGGAACAAACGATTACGCTAAAAGCTTCAGGGGAATCGGAATCCTTTGAGATCAATAGTTACAAAAAAGAAAATATGCTGAATGGTTATGATGATATCGATTACCTAACCAAAATGAAATCAGAGATTCAGGAATTCGCAGCAGAACGTCCTTTCTAAATATATAATTTGGGCGTTTCCGCTAAGGCGGCCAGGCTATCCGCTATATCTTTTCTGCCCTACCAGTCAGAAAAGGATGTCGCTACTATCCTTAACGCAAAAAACAATAGTATGACCAAACGATCAATAGAAATCATGGATACTACCCTACGCGATGGCGAACAAACATCAGGGATATCCTTTTCTGCTTCAGAAAAACTAACGATCGCTCAACTGCTGATCGAAGAGTTAGGAGTGGATCGTATCGAAGTAGCATCTGCCAGAGTATCCGAAGGAGAGTTTGAAGCTGTAAAGAATATTATTGATTGGTCAAATGAAAACGGATATATAGATCAGGTAGAAATCTTAACTTTTGTAGATGGTGGTCAATCCATACAATGGATGAAAGATACTGGAGCCAAGGTACAGAATCTACTGACTAAAGGATCTCTTAACCACCTCACCTATCAACTCAAAAAAACTCCTGAACAGCATTTTTCGGCTATTGCAGAAACTTTTGATCTTGCGCAAAAAGAAGGAATCACCAACAACATTTATCTCGAGGACTGGAGTAATGGTATGCGCAACTCACCGGAATATGTATATCATTTCCTTGACTTCCTAACCTCACAACCAGTAAAACGTATATTATTACCTGATACACTGGGAGTACTTATTCCTTCTGAAGCATATCAATACCTATCATCCTTAAGAAGTAAATATCCAGAACTGCATTTTGACTTTCACGCACATAACGATTATGATTTGGGTGTAGCCAATGCTATTGAGGGTGTAAAAGCCGGGGTCAATGGTTTACACCTTACGATGAACGGAATGGGTGAACGTGCAGGTAATGCACCATTGGCCAGTGTAGTTGCCGTTATCAATGACTACATTCCGGAGGTAACAATCAATATAAAAGAAGCTGCACTTTACAAAGTAAGCAAGTTGGTGGAAACTTTTTCCGGATTTAAAATCCCTGCCAATAAACCTGTGGTAGGTGCCAATGTATTTACCCAGACTGCCGGAATCCACGCAGATGGGGACAATAAACATAACCTCTATTTTAATGACCTGATGCCTGAGCGTTTTGGACGAAAACGGAAATACGCTCTCGGAAAAACTTCAGGAAAAGCCAATATCGAAAAAAACCTTCAGGAATTAGGACTAAAACTAAGTCCTGAGGATATCAAAAAAGTCACTCAAAAGATTATTAAACTGGGAGATAAGAAAGAAGTCGTTACCCAGGATGATCTTCCATATATTATATCAGATGTATTAGATAGCAAGCTCTATCAGGATCACGTAAAAATTAAGTCCTATGTGCTCAATCACGCCAAAGGATTAAAACCTTCTGCTACGGTAGCCATAAAAATAGATGATGAAACTATAGAACAGCACGCACAAGGAGACGGACAATATGATGCATTTATCAATGCACTGAAAAAGGTGTATGATCAAAAAAATAAGGAATTACCTATGCTTATTGATTATGCTGTACGCATTCCTCCGGGAAGTAACTCAGATGCACTCTGTGAAACCGTGATCACCTGGAAAACTGAAGCAAAAGAATTTGTGACCAGAGGATTAGACTCGGATCAGACCGTTTCGGCCATCAAAGCCACAGAAAAAATGCTGAATATTATTGAATTATAAAAAAACAACACTAGTACATTTTGACTTTGCTAAATATAATAGCAAATCAGAGAATATAAACCAAATTGTCAGCCTGAGCCTGTCGAAGGCAATTTGGAATATGATTACTAAAAACTTCGACAGGCTTGTGCTCAACTTGATTGGGTACTCAGTTTGACAAAAAAGAATAATTTTTTAGAATAAAAGAATGGAATTAAACATAGCCTTACTACCCGGAGACGGAATCGGACCAGAAGTCATCGACCAAGCTGTAAAAGTTTGTGATGCCGTTGCCAAAAAATATAATCATAACATCAAATGGACCACTGCTCTAACCGGTGCTGCTGCTATTGATGCTGTGGGAGAACCTTATCCTGATGAAACTCACGACATATGTGTTAATGCAGATGCTGTATTATTTGGAGCGATTGGTGATCCTAAGTTTGATAATGACCCTTCTGCCAAGATACGTCCTGAACAAGGGTTGCTAAAAATGCGTCAGAAACTAGGCTTATTTGCCAATGTACGACCAACCTTTACTTTTCCTTCATTGATTGATAAATCTCCACTAAAACAAGAACGAATAGAAGGAACTGATCTAGTATTCCTTCGCGAGTTAACTAGCGGTATCTACTTTGGAAAACGAGGCAGAGAAGACAATGGTGATACTGCCTATGATACGTGTACATATACTCGTGCAGAAGTTCAACGCCTTGCCAAAAAAGGATTTGAAACCGCTATGGCACGAAGTAAAAAGCTATGTTGTGTAGACAAAGCTAATGTATTAGAATCTTCTCGCTTATGGAGAGAAACCGTACAAGCCATGGAAAAAGATTATCCCGAAGTTGAGGTGAGCTATGAATTCGTAGATGCTGTAGCAATGCGATTGGTACAATGGCCTAACTCCTATGATGTGTTGATCACAGAAAACTTATTCGGAGATATCCTAACAGATGAAGCCTCGGTAATCTCAGGATCTATGGGATTAATGCCTTCTGCATCTTTGGGAGAGAAAACTTCTTTGTTTGAACCTATTCACGGATCCTACCCCCAGGCAGCTGGAAAAGATATTGCTAATCCACTAGCAACTGTGCTTTCTGCTGCGATGATGTTTGAAACTGCTTTTGGATTAACAGAAGAAGCAAAAGCCATCAGAAATGTTGTAGACAAATCTTTAGATCAAGGTATTGTAACCGAAGACCTGTCTGGAGAACAAAAATCATACAAAACCAGTGAAGTTGGTGACTGGTTGGTAGCCAACATTTAGGAAGTATAATATATATATTGTATATCAAGCCCAAAGGACATTGTTTCTTTGGGCTTTTGAATTACTAGAGTTTCCCCTTCTATCTATAGTTAAACCAACATAAATTGACATTAATCTTTCTAGTAAAAAATCTATAAAATAGCACGTAAAGAGAATTTTGTATCTTCCTGATGTTATACCCTAGAACCAAATAACACAGAAACGCTTTCTGTAAGAAATGATGAGTTAAAATTCGAATACACCAATTAAGATGCTAAAAGATATCCACCCAAAATTACCAATGCGTAACAAAAGAATTACCAAGGAATTCTATATAAACAGATTAAATTTTCAAGAATTAGGAAATGTGGATTATGATGGCTACCTGATGCTAAAAAAGGACTCTATTGAGCTCCACTTTTTTGAATTCAAAGCACTTGATCCAAAAGAAAATTACGGGCAGGTTTATATACGTGTGGATGATATTGAAAAGTTTTACCAAGTATTGTTGGATAACAGAACAAGTATCCATCCTAATGGAAACCTGGAGATAAAACCTTGGGGACAAAAGGAATTTTCTATTCTTGACCCAGACAATAATTTGTTAACTTTCGGAGAATCAATTTAGAATAGGAGTAAACAATTGTCATGGAAAGAGAGAACTATGAAAAAAGAATTCATAAAAAAGGAGGCAGAGCATACGCCATACCTAATCCATTGTCGCATCAAATTATTACCTACATCACTGTCTTAAGTTTTTGTTGTATCACTATACTCTCTTGCATTTGGATGGTTACATTAATAAAAACAGAAGGATTAGTAGCTGTTGGGGGTATTCCTGTTATTACCTTTTTTGCAGGATATGCTTCCTATGTGGGCTTGCTAGTGCTAAGGTATCGAACCGCTCAGGTTACCTATCATAAAAATGGTTTTATCATCCTTAAAAGAGGGAATACTTCTAGTTATTCTTGGTCAGAAATAAAAAAAACAAAATACCACGGCATGCTTCGGGTTTTAAGACTCCACAATGCCAATGGAAAAAATATATACACTATTCATGGCATAACACGTGACAATAAAAAGTTCATTCAAGAAGTAAATGAAATTATAGGATTCTCAACTGATGTATTTTAATATCGAAGAGAATAAAACAGATAACAAATACTAAAATAACTGATTAGTGTAGAAACATCTTTCTCTCTTCAAAGCAATTTAACAATTAGGGAAGTATGGAGTACCCTTATTATCTAGCTTCAATTCTAATAACTGAGATATCCTGAACATAATTTCCAATAAAATCAGGCCTTCTTGTCCCTATTTATTATTGCTCTATTTGTAATAGTTAATTTTGTTTAAACATTTTAAAATAATATTAAACATTTTGTATCTTTATGAAAAAAGAGATATGGAACTTATTGACAAAGCTTTAGAGTTCGAAAGTAGAAAGATGAGCAATATGACCACCAGTGATAGGGTAGCGGCTTCAAGAGAAGCTAAGGCACTTGTTTTAGCGATTAACGAAGTCTACAAGAAAACAAAAGACTCAAAATTGATGGATGTTATGAAATCGCTCACTGCAAAAAAAAGAAAAATAGAGAAACGTCTTAAAGGAGTTCCTACCGTATAGACTAACAATAATAATTAAGAATTCTCCAAAATGTTATTAGAAACTACGTATAGTAATAAGAAAAACAAAGAGCTTATCAATGATCTGGTTGGAAAGCCCTTTTCCTTATTGAGTTCTATGAAACTTAAAGGTGTTGGTTCTAAGCGCATGATCATAGAGGATGTGAGTCCTAATTTGAAAAAATATCTGAATACCGTTTCAGATGTAAACTATGGCAGTATAGAGTTAAGACCTGGTGGAATTTTGATAGCGATTAATAAAGGGTTACAAAACTTCACTTGGGTAATCCCCTACTACCAATTTTATCTTTATAAAACAAACGGGATTAGTATTCACGCACAAGGTAAATTTGTTCATTTTAGAAATAATCGTACGCATCAAGAAAATGCTCCTTTTTTTAAGAAGTTAACACGATTAAAAACGGAATATGATCAAAGGTTCCCACATGTGGACTCTATTTAACATTCTTCAATTTAAATCAAAGTATATATGGCTACAGAACTGAATGTATTAGGAAGCCAACTACAGCCTTGTTGTTATGAACCAATGACAGGATATTTTAGAGACGGGTTTTGTAGAACTACTGCAGAGGATACTGGTACACATACTGTTTGTGCAGTAGTGACCTCAGCGTTTTTAGCATACACCAAATCTAAAGGGAATGATCTGTCTACACCAATGCCTTATTGGAATTTTCCTGGATTAAAACCAGGCGACAAATGGTGTTTATGTATTTCAAGGTGGCTGCAAGCCAAAAAAGCTGGAAAAGCACCGCTCATTATACTAGAAAGTTGTCATCGAAAAACTTTAGAATATACTGATATTGAAACCTTACTGGAATATAAACACACAACACTATAAGGAATCCGTTTCTAATTAAATTCTGACGTGAATTCTTCTACAATCAAGCCATCTTCTAACGTTTTAATAATACCCAGAGCAGCTCGCTCACCCGATATCATCGCTGCGTTTAAAGATCCATTAAGCAATTGATCTCCTGCTAGAAAAATTCTACTGGTTAGCTTTGTTTCTGTTTCTGAAAGCTCGTATTGTAGGTTTTGTAATTTTGGCAACGCCTGTTTGATATAATAATGCTTTATAAACCTACATCCATTAATCCCACAATATTTACCTAATTCTTCGACAACCTTTTCTATCAACTCTTTTTCGCTGAATTGATGATCTTTAACTACAGTTACCGAAAGAAGCTCTTTCTTAGGAGTAGATGAAGTTGTTAAACTGGTGTGATAAAAAATATTATTTATCAAAGCTTCTTCATTAGCAATAAGACCAATTAACGGTTTATCAATTACTCTATGATCAACCTCAAAATACAAAGTATCACAAGATTTCCATTCCATCTCCTGATTATTGAGATTAGCAATCAACTGATGTGCCTGTGAAGTGACGATAGTAAAATCACTTTTTAGCTCTTCGCCATTATCTAGGAATACACTTCCATCGATCACTTGTTTTACCGGAGAATTAAATAGAAATTTTGTTTTCCCTAATTTTGAAACTAATTGATGTACAATCTTCTCGATACCATCTTTTGGAAGTGCAGCATAGCCTTCACCAAACATTTTATACACAAACTGAAACATACGACTGGATGTTTCTAGATTTGGCTCTAAAAAAATACCACTAAAGAAAGGTCTAAAAAAATCATGAATCATTTCTTCAGAAAAACTATAATTCTGTAAATACTTTAATGTTGTGGTTTCATTTTTATTGAAGATATCAGCTATTGATTTTTTCTTCAACATAGTATTGAGTCGTAGCACCCTTACTTTGTCAGAAAAATTCCCAATATTAGAAAACAATGTCGGAATCAGAAGAGATGGATTGCGAAGCGGATCACCAACGGTTTTTAGCTTTCCCTTGGTAAAAATCGACGCTCCGGATAAAAACTTTTGTAGCGATAACTTATCGAAATCCAGATATTTCTGAGCTGCCGGATATGCCGTTAATAAAACCTGAAAACCATGATCTAATTGATATCCATCTATGATATCGGTTTTTACACGACCACCTGCACGATCAGTAGCTTCTATAATCACAGGCGAATATCCATGATTTTCTAATATTTGAGCTGCAATTAAACCACTAATACCGGCGCCAACAATATGAATTTTATATGCTTCTTTTTTCATACATCATGTATTTTGATATGTATATAAAAATTTGGTTTACCTCACAATTTCAAATGATAAAAAGTATTCCAAGTTGCTAATAATAGTACTTTATTAATTTTTGTTTAGTCTAAAAACTGAGGTATCAAACGATTCACAAAAACCAAGTTAAATGCCTTATACGGCTATAAATTTTATAACTTACGTGAAATTTATTAGATACAATTAAGAACTTTATGAGCACATTCTTAATGGGCTTTACGAGTTGTTTTTCATATTATAATCCTCAGAGAATGACTGTAATCAATAAATAAACAAAATTGTTATGGCAAGTCAGTCTTATAGTCCGGAATTTATGACTGTGCCTTTGGGGATTTTTTAGATTTAATTTATTTAGTTTTCAAGCTTTTATCTTATTACATCTTTGTTTCTTAATGATAATAGAAGTTAATTGACATCATCATCAACCAAATAAAAATATCTATCCAAGGCTAATCATTTTTTTGATTATAATTCTTATTGTAAGACCTTATTACAAAAACAATCCAGGCCAGAAAAATAGTGGTAACTACTATAGAATATAAAATAACTGGATCCATTACTAGTTGCTTTTAAAATAATTAAGAAAACCTAAAATTGTAGGAGCCCATAGACCAATAAAAATAGCTTCAAGATGTCTGCCACTGCTGAATGAATAGTGTGATAAACAAATAACTCCTATAACAGTTAATAGCATGATGATGTTCATCATACCCACTTTTTTTATAAAGTTTTTAATCATGTTCAAGATAGTGAATTAAATTTTACTTTGGTTCAATCATCTCGGGATCATTTTAAAGTATACGCTCTTATGTTTGTAGTTTTGTTTAAACTATTGTTAAAAACATTAAACAAATATACAATATACTTTAACTTTACCAAAATATATTAAAAAATAACCCAAAAGACTTTGCATTAACAGGTGTCATTATCTCTAAAAATTTTCATTACAAATGATTGATAAAGTAGAAAACTTTTCTGAAAGAAAAATCGCCATCATTAGAAGAGAACATTTTAATGCAGCTCATAGACTACATAATCCTAATTGGAACGAAGAAAAAAACAAAAAGATTTTTGGTAAATGTAATAATCCCAACTATCACGGTCATAATTATGAACTGGAAGTTAAAGTTATTGGTTACGTCCAACCAGAAACCGGATATGTTATTGACACTAAGATATTATCAGACCTTATTAAAGAAAAAATAACTGACCGTTTTGATCATAAAAACTTGAATTTGGATGTCGCAGAATTTAAAAATTTAAATCCTACTGCCGAAAACATTGCAATTGTGACTTATAACATATTAAGAGAGCATTTAAATAAAGAGCTAGAACTTAAAATAAAGCTATACGAAACTCCAAGAAATTATGTGGAATACCCTTATTAGCCCTAATATATTGTATTTGATATAAATTATGGTGAACTACCTCAAACGTTAAACTATGAAAATCATTAATAAAATTAAGACTGCTCCTAAAAAATCAAGCCATACAATTTCAAAATTTGCTGAACCTATTTACAATATCAAAATAAATAGTTTAGAAGGTAAGATTATTAACCTTACAGATTTTAAAGGAAAAAAGATATTATTTGTCAATGTAGCATCTAAATGTGGTTTTACAAGCCAATATAAAGATTTACAAAAACTATATAACACATATGAAGATAGGTTGATGATTATAGGGGTTCCTTGTAATCAATTTGGTAAGCAAGAACCAGGAAGTGCTTCTGAAATTCAATCATTTTGTGAACGTAATTATGGGGTAAACTTTATAATAACTGAAAAGATTGATGTGAAAGGAAGTAATCAACACCCGCTATATGATTGGTTAACTAGTAAACAAAAAAATGGTAAGAAAAATTCAAGTGTAAAATGGAATTTTCAGAAATACCTGATTGATGAACACGGTGAACTCATGGATTATTATTTTTCGACCACAAGTCCAATGAGTTCAAAAATCACAAAGCACCTCAAATAATTATCTTTCATTCTATAATCTTTCTACCTAACTTGGGAATATCCATATAAAAAAGCTAAACAAATACAGCATTGTTTAGCTTTAACAAACATAATACTCTAATAATCCATATCGATTATTAAAACTTGACAAATTGCCTATTGCTGAAGTATTTCAATAGCGCGTTCTATCCCACTATCCTTTTTTTCTTGAAAATCTAGTGTCGATAAAAATGGTATTTGATTTTCTTGATTTTCAGGCCCGATTCCTACCACTTCAAAAATGACTCCTTGCGGATCTTCATATACTTCATTAGATAAACCTATTTCTGCACCATTTGGTAACGTGTGACTAAGAACATTGGACAAAGCACCAGCGGTGTTCTCTCCTACAATAGTAACATACGGTAAGTCTTTCATACACAAAGCAAAAAGATCAGCGGCACTTATGGATGCTGGACTGGTAAGTAATACGATATCTCCAGTAAACTGAAAATCTCCTTTAGGACCTACAGAGACTGCTCTTTTTTCTGTAAAACTATCCCCTAATCTAAATTTTTTAGTATATAAAAATCGCTCTTGATCCATAAAACGAGATACTATATCCAAAGCTGCCGTATCATGTCCTCCTCCATTTAATCGTATATCGATAATCAGTTTAGAAACTCCTGATGCAGAAATATCGTTCATCATTGTGTCTAATATGAGATTTAATGTTGACATCTCATTACTAAAATCACTTCCATATCCTGCCATCGTTAAGATATTAACGTATCCTACGGTATCATTGATCAATCCCCATACGATATTTCTTCTTTCATCTATTTCAAAATCTCCTCCTAAATATTCTGTTACTATGGTTGTGGCTTTTTGATTAAAAAGTTCTCCTACATCGTCTCCATTTTCCACAATTAAATCCCCACTTAAGTTCTCGTTGAATTTTTCTAATAATTTTGGTAATCCTGAATCAATTTCAATACCATTCTCATCATCAATGATACTTACATGACCATCTTCTAATAAAACTACAAGCTCCTCTAAAATATCATAGAAGTTGTCCGTGGTCACTTGATCTCTCAAACTTTCGTACTGAGACCAGTCCACGTTTCTAGCTTCAAAAAAAGCATAATAATCGTTAAAGATATTCCAGAAATGATCAAAATTCACCTTTGGATCATCTGTATCTGCAATCTGATCAGGAAGACACGTTGGGTTTTGATTTGATAATCGAGTAAATTCAAAATCAGATTCATTTAAGTCTGTAGTTAATATCAGTTCATTTCCACTTACCAGATTTGGAACAAAATCTTCTAGTTCAAAATCATCATCTGCAATTGCGCATCCTGCACTATTGATATTATAAACTACATCCTTTCCGTCTGTAAACTCCAAAATGTATCCTAGTTCTTCTGAGAGCCAAAAACCATTGATCGAATCTTCTGTTGGTGGAAGTGTAGTATCATCGTCAGATTGACAAGAAGAAATAAAGAATAATAAGAAACATACAAACCATTTTTTCATAATTATATAAGGCATTTCTTTTTTGATTACTTGTAGCATCATAGTTTTAGTTTTTTGTAATGTTAAGAGTTAAGAAAATAGAACCTGATTATGTTTATGCTCTAACTAGGTTCCTTGTTGTATCATGTTAAAATCGATATCCAATTTTGAGATTAAAATAAGGTGTAAGACCAATTTCTCTGCCTGTATCATTTCCAAAACCAAGTCCTGCACCAACTCCAACTTCATAATTAAAATGATTACCAATATTCCTTCTAATTCCCCAGCTTACTGCTGTAAATGGATGACTTGACAAATTTCTATCAGTACCACTATCCGCATTGTCATAAAAATAGTAACTCCCTCGTAGCGCTATATAGTTACCGCTGTTACCATCTATTCTCTTGCCTTGACTTGCTCGTTTACTTAAGTTATAGTACCAACGAGGTTCTAAGGCTACTATAGGTAATGAATAACCAGTACCAATCAAGGTGTCATTACCTTCTGTCCACATACCTACAATAGATATTCCTGCTTCACTTCGTAAAGCGATTTGATTAGATATTTTTAATTCGTTATGCACCCATACGCCCATAACCCCAATTTGAATTCCAAAAATTGATTTTTCTACCGATGCATCTTCTATATTTTGTGAAATTCCAACATAAGAACTAAGGAGGAATAATGAGATAAAAATTACTTTTTTCATACTAACTATTAATTTTGAAAAGGTATTATCGATTAATACTAAGTAGTAGTTTTCCATTTTTTATTTTTTTAATGTCCCGATGTAAAAGTATCCGTATCAAAAAAATAAAAGGACGATTTTGAGATTGAAGAAGTACTAAAACAATAGAATTTTACGAATCAGGACGTTTCTTGACGTTTACTATATACTCCTTGAAGATATATTTAAGATAAAGGCTGTTCCTTATTAAAATCGATATCCAATTTTGAGATTAAAAATGGTTGTATACCCTATTTCTTTTCCTTCTTCATCACGAATTCCAAGCCCTACACCAAGTCCCGCTTCATAATTAAAATGATTGCCAATATTTCTTCTTATCCCCCAGGAGGTAGCAAGTATTAGATAGTCTTGATTATTGTTTTCGGCTTCTGAAATATCAAAGAAACGATAGTTTGCTCTGAACGATATGTAATTCCCACTATTACCATCTATTCTTCTACCTTTATTAGCTCGTCTATTTAAATTGTAATACCAACGAGGTTCTAATGCTATCAAAGGTTCTATGTGGGCCGAACTAACACCTCCCCAACCTATTTCGCTCCGCAAGGCAATTTGATTAGATAATTTCAATTCATTATGAGCCCAAACACCAATAGGACCAACTTGAACTCCAAAAACGGATTTTTCTACGGATGCCTCTACTGCTTTTTGTGAAAATCCAACATAAGAACCAAAGAAGAATAGTGAGACCAGAATTACTTTTTCTATACTGGAGATTGATTTTGAAAAAATATTATTACCAAATATTACACAGTGTTTTTCCATTTTACGTTTTTTTGATGTACCGATATAAAAGTATCTGTATCAAAAAAATAAAAGGGCAGTTTTGAGATTGTAGACGTACTAAAACAATAGAATCATACGAATTAGGACTTTTTCTGAAGTTTTCTATAGGCTCCCGGAGACATTCCTAAACCGGTATTAAAAGCATTATAAAAAGCACTCTTGGACTTAAAACCAGCTTCTAAGCCAATGGCTTCGATAGAGTATTTATTAAATACCGGATCGTGTAATAGATTTTTAGCAGCTTCAATTCTATATTCATTTACGAACTGAATGATGCTTTTATTGATTTCCTGATTTATGATCTGCGATAGATATCCTTCGCTTGTTCCTAATCGAGTTGCCAGATCTAATCGGCTTAAAAGAGGGTTTTTATATAACTCTTCTTCATCCATTATTCTGTATAACCCAGTGACAATTTTAGAAACGGTAGTTTCATTTATTTTTTTCTTTGGTAGTGAAGTATTTACCTTTTTCGAAACCAGATACTGGTGTATTTCATCTTTTTGAGCTATTATCTGCAACTTGAATATCCCATAATACAAAATCCACCAGAATAAAAATGAGAGTGACATCCATAGAAAGCTTGTAGCATATTCTGAATCGTATATATAGAGTTCTATATTAGATAAAAGCCAAACGATAATAAGACATATCATAAAAAGATTTAATCGCAACAACCAACGCCTTTTCTCTTTAGAAATTGTATTGGATTTTTTAACTAAATACCTTCCCCAAAAGATTAAAAACACATTATAGATAAATGACCCATGATCCTTAATATCCAATATAAGATCATCAAAATCTGGATCATAAAGATCAAAAACAGCATGAAAAAAAGTAATGGAAATTTCAAAAACTACAGAAATAATAAAAGGAGCATAAAGCAATTTATACCACCTTTTTGTAAGGTACTTATGCTGGATCTGAATTAAAAAATAAGTAAAAAAGGTAACCGCAAACAGCGTTTCTAACATGATATTGTCTAAAAACAACAAGACAAAATGTTCTATATCATACCAACCTAGAAAGGTTAAACTTGTCAGCAAGAATAGTGATATAGCAAGGTATTTATTTGCACGATTCTTATAAAAAGAAGAAGTGACTAATGAGATACTTATAAAATATCCCATAATTCCACTGGCAATAATCGTGAAGTCTAATATAGTTATATTCAATCGTTGAAGAAATTAATGATATAAAATTCAATGAGAAGCATACATCATTGGAGTATAAATGTTTAATCCTCCAATACAATACATCACACTAATAACTATAAATATTCTGAGATATTACAAGAGTTTTTTGTTTTGTGGTAAATATAAACTGATTTGCCTTTTTTTGATAAACCCATTTAGAAAGAACAAACCTTACAAGTTTCAGAGACCTGTAAGGTATAAATTTATTACTGCTCAATACTTAGGGCTTCAAAAGCCATTAATTCCTGATCTTCAAATCGAGGGTGTAATTCAATGGGGTTACAGCATACTTCGCAATCCTCGACATATACTTGATATGTAATGGATGGATCTAAAAGCATCGAAATTTCTTCCCAGCAATAGGGACATTGAAAAAAGTGTTCAAACATTCGTAATTATCCTAATTACAAGCTATATATTTTTCTTAACAAAAACTATTAAAAACCGTATCAAAACTTCAAAAACCTACCACAAAAGGTAGGTGATGAGAGTATTTAGATCAGGTATATAAAGGTTCTGAACTCAGTGAACTTAATCTTAGAGATCCGTAGCACCTAGCAAAACATTGAGACAACAGGTTCGTCCTCCTGGAACACCTCTAATACCTCCACCAGTAACTTAAAAGGTACCTTATACAAACTTATAATGTTATATTTTAATATCTTACTTAAAACTCTACATTTAATAACTGCCCTGTAAGCTGTAATAATTGTAATTCTGCCAGCTTAGCATCATATTTAGCCAGATTCTTATTGGTTTGGGCATTAATCAAATTAATCTGTGCCTGTCTGAATTCTATAGAGGTGATCTGCCCTAGCTTAAAACGTTCTCGGGAACGATCAAAGTTATTTTGATTTGTTAGCACATTTTGTTGTTGGATATCATATATACTTAATCGATTCTCATAATTACCCAATGCATTGGCTATATCCCGTTTAACTTGTTGCTCTACCTGAGCTTGCACAAGTTCCTGATTATCTAAGGCAATCTTTGCATTTTTAACTCTGGTAATTGTACCGCCACCATCAAATAGATTCCAGCTTAAGGTTACTCCGGCCGCTAAGGTGTATGTGTCTGCTATATTTCCTGGAAAAAATGCAGAAGGAGGATTTCGGTTTTCATTCCACCCATAGGAACCTGTTAGCCCTATTGTAGGCAAATACCCTGATTTACTTACCTTAATATCGTAATCACTAATTCGAATATTCGTTTTGTTTTGCAATAATGTTACATTATTCTCAACTGATGTTTCCAGAAATCCATCAACTTCAAGCTTAGAAATAAAACTGACTGTCGTATCCACAGAAAACTGATCTTCTAATTCATTAACCAGCAGTATATTCAGATCGCGTTTGGTATTGATTAGTTGTTGTCTGGTATTTAACAAATTAATACTATCATTAGCTACATCAACTTCTGCATTCAAAACATTAAGTTTAGTATTCTGACCATACTCGAATTGATAATTTGCCCTAGACACTCTTTCTTTAGAAATACGAAGTGTTTGCTCCAGAATATCTACATTTTCTGATAACCTGGCAATCTCGTAATATACTGAAAATAGTTGTAAAACAGTATTTTCTATAGTTTCCCTAGCTTGTAATTCGGTTAGATTATACTGTTCTTTTAGTCTTTTATAATTATAAAATCTCCCCAAACCATCAAATAAAGTGTAATTAAGGTTTAATCCGGCATTATAACGTTGGGTTTCTGCACCGAGGATTTCTATATCCGGACGAGGCCTGATAATAGTATCTGTAGTACCTTCTGGAACAAATTCTTGTAGCACCCCTGGAAAAGAAGTATTTGATGAAGTAGATTGGTAATTCGCCCCTGCACTTAAAGCCAGAGATGGTAGATATCCCGAATTTAGGATGTTTTTATTATTCTTTGCAATCTCTATATTATTGGTAGCAATCAGTATCCCAAAATTATTTTCTAAAGCCAATCTTAGGGCTTCCTGTTTTGTTAACTTTTGGGCATTCAAATTCCCTAAAGCAAAAAACAGAAAGAAAACAAGTTGTAGTATATACCTATACTTCTTGCAATTCCTGATGTTCTTCATGTATTTCTTTTTGTTCTTTTATAGCGCGTTCCACCTCTTCTTTAGTGATATTATTTCCTGTAGCCAACCATTTTGTATTCACTTTTACATAATTACTAAAAGATAAATATAATGGCAGCAATAATAATGTAAGTACCGTAGCAAAACCAATCCCATAAGCAATAGAAATTGCCATTGGTTTTAGAAATTGTGCTTGTCTGCTTTTTTCAAAAATCAAAGGAGCTAATCCTGCAATAGTAGTTAATGAGGTAAGAAAAATTGCTCGAAAACGAGATTTTCCTGCTTCATATATAGCATCATCAAAAGTCATCCCGGATCTTAGGTTACTATTAAACTTACCGATGAGCACCAATCCATCATTTACCATAATCCCAATAAGTGCAATAATACCTAATAATGATAATATGTTGATCGGAAAACCGTGAACCCAATGACCAAAAGCAACAGCAGGAAGACTTAGTGGTATAAGTAATAGAAGTAACAACGGTTGACTATAACTTCTAAAAGTAAATGCGATAGTAATATATATTAAAGCCAATGCTGTAAGCCCTACTGGTCCCAAAGATCCTAAAAACTTACCTGCTTCTCGGTTCTGCCCCTCATAAGAAGGAGTTACTGTAGGATATTTAGAAATGATTTCGGGCATAATTACTGTTCGAATTTCTTCCAAAACATCTGTCGAACTTGTAGTTTCAGGATCTTTTATATCCGCAGAAATTTGAATTTCGCGTCTACTATCCAGATGATTTACAGCTACATCACCTCGCTCGATACTATAATCTGCAATTTCGTTTAGAGGTACTCGTTCACCTGATGTCGTGACAATCCTCATATTATCCAGATCTAGGATAGAGGAGCGATTCTCACGATCATAACGTACCCAAACTCTAATTTCATCCTGTCCCCTCTGGAATCGCTGTGCTTGCACTCCAAAAAATCCAGAACGTACTTGGGCCATCACATCCCTTAAATTGAGGCCAAGAGCATACGCATTTTCTTTTAGTTCTAATCTGATTTCTTTAATTCCTGCAGGATCATTATCAGCCACATCCTTTAACCTGGCATCATTTTCCAAAACTTTTTTAAACTCTTCTTTAGCTGCCTTTAATTCTCTAATATTATTTCCTAGTAAAGAAACTGAAACTGGGCTTCCGCCAAAATTCCCACCAGACCCAAAGATTAATCGCTCATTACCAAATACCGGACCTACCTTTTCGCGTAAGCGGTTTGCCACTAGTCCAGAGTTCACAGCATTAGGCCGCTCCTCACCAGGTAACATATTAATTCGTAAAGAAGCATTGGAAGAAGAATTGACACTTCTGATGATATTCTCGAATAACTCTTTGCCGCTATACTCTTCACCCTGTAAAAATTCTTCACTTAATTCTTCATTAACTATCCAGGCTTTTTCTTCGATCATAGAAATAATGGAATCTGTGATTTTTTCATTAGTTCCATTAGGCATCCCTAAATCAACCGATATCACATCACTAGCAATACGTGGAAAAAAAGAAGTTCTTACGATACCACCACCAATACCTCCTATAGTAAATATGAATATCACTATGAAAATAGAAAAGGTAAAAAACTTGTGTTGTAAAGCAAAACGAAGGGTAGGACTATACATGTTATCTCGTAACCATCGCATGATCTTATCTCCAAAAGTATTGATATAACGAAGCTTAGAAAACAGCTTTGCTATCCCTTTTTTAGGCTTTCCATCATCTGCTTTTAATGCCTTAGAATGCGCTAAGTGGGCAGGAAGAATAATTAACGCTTCTACCAATGAGATCGAAAGTGTAAGAATTACTATAACAGACACTTCGCCAAAAAAGTCCCCTATACGACCATCTAAAAATAAAAATATACCAAAAGCTATGATAGTGGTTAATATTGCAGAAACAATAGGTGGAATTACCTCCATTACTCCATCAATCGCTGCCTGAACTGGACTTTTACCCCTTTCATAATGCTGATAGATATTCTCAGCTATCACAATACCATCATCTACCAATATCCCTATAACAATGATCATCCCAAACAACGACAATACATTAATCGTTACATTAAAATACCCAGCAAAAATAAACATCCCCAGGAAGGCTATAGGTAATCCAAAAGCTACCCAAAACGCTAATCTTGTATTAAGAAACAAAGACAAAAAGGTAAGTACCAAAAGCATTCCAATAACAGCATTTTCTGTTAGGAGTTTTGTACGCTGCACCAAGGTAATAGAGCGATCACTAATAACATTAAGTTGTACATTATTATACTTCTCATTAAAGCTTTCAATGTATTCTTTAGTTTTTTCTGCAGAAGAAATCAAATCTTCAGTATTCGTACTGGTAATTTGCACATTAACCGACAGCTCTCCATTAAAATAAGAGGCATTGGGTGATTCTGAAAAGCGATCCCTAATATCGGCAACATCCTTAAGCCTAATGGTACGACCCGAAGCATCTGCCCGTATCACTAAGTTAGATAATTCACTGCCATAATAGGATCTATTATTTGCACGAATAAGATATTCCTCAGCACTTGTTTTAATTGTTCCACCTGTGGTTAAAATATTGGCTCGATTTACTGCCTGAGCAACTTCATTAAAACTAAGCCTATATGCAAGTAAGTTATTTTCATTTACGGCTATCTCAATTTCTTCATCAGGATAACCACTAATTGTAATCTGAGAAATACCTTCGATTCCTCTAAGATCATTTTCTATCTGACGTCCGATCTGTTTTAAGGTAACCAAGGGTATATTATCACCACTTACTGCAAAATTGATAGTAGGTCTAATAGCCTCTTGTTTAGCAACTACTATTGGCTCCATTCCGGTTGGAAATGTAGGAACCCTATCTACAGCATTCTTAACCTCGAGTAACATAAAATCAATATCCTTACCTTTCTCGATTTCGACATTGATACTTCCACTATTTTCTCTGGAAGTCGATGTTACTCGTTCCACTCCTTCTAATCCCTTAAGATTATCTTCTATTTTCAGTATAATACCTTCTTCTACTTCTAATGGAGAGGCACCAGGATATACAACATTAATACTAACGTTTTTAGAATCTGTAAGTGGGAAAAAAGAAGATTTAAGCGAAAGTGCTCCAAAAACTCCAAAGGCAATAAAAGCAATTACAATAACGTCTACGGCCACATGATATCTAATAAAATAGGAAATAATCTTGCGCATGGCTACTGTGTTAAGTTATTACTAATCACATTACTATCAGGGGTAGAAGATTTTTGTCCTTTCTCTTTATATACCTTAACCAACATCCCAGCGTAGGCTCCGGGAACAGGTTTGTTAAGTATGATATTTCCATCAGGAACTCCTTTAAGCACTACTTTTTTATCAGTAAAATATACTGGTTGCACATCGATCATATCTAAAATACTATCTCTGACTACAAAAATTCTACTTCCTTCCTGAAGTAGGTTTCTATCAATCTCTATAGCATTTTCCTCTTTTTTCGCATCCAGGTTAGCTTCGAGATATATCCCTTCTCTGAGCGCAGGGTCTTTGACCTCAATAAATGCGGTTATGGTTTGCGTAGCTTGATCTACTCTGCTATTGATTCGGGTTACAACACCTGAAAAGGTTTTAGTTTTATTCAGATTAGAAAGCTTTACAGATTTCCCCTCACGCAATAGATCGCCGTATTCTTTTCCTATAGCAACTTCCATCTCATATACACTAGTATCGATATATTCTCCCAGCTTTTGACCTTGACGAATCAGAGTTCCTTCAGTGACCAATGCTTCGGTTAACACTCCATCAAAAGGAGCAGAAATAGTATATTTTGCTAATCGTTGCTCTAGGTTCTTCACATTGTAATAAGTAGCGTATATATTTCTTCCTGTAATGAAATACTTCTCTTTTTCTGAAGTAATTTCTGGCAACTTAGGAGTAGCCTTATTCATATCAAAACTACTAAGATACTGCTGCCACTTATCATAAATCTCCGGATAATCCAATCGAAGATCCGGCATGATAGAAGTCACTAAGTTATACAGATTACTTTTGGCCGACTGCACTGAGGCATAATACTCTGAAGCATCTATACGAATCAAGGGTTGTCCTTTTTTATATTTTTGACCGGTTTTGAATAGTTTACTTCCACCCCTAAAAATACCCTGAACTTCAGCATATAATTCTAACCTTCTTTTGGCAGTAAGATTACCATTGGCGGCAATACTAATAGGTATGGTTGCATTTTTTATAGTATCTACAAAAACAGTTTTAACCTCCTTTACCGGTTTAGGCTTTTGCTTTGTGTTACTATCGATGATCATTTTGGCACCAAATATTGCACCCACAATCAGCAATAGTCCAAGTATAGAAAGTATAACATTTCTCATAAACAATTTGTTTAATCTTAAGCCTTAAAAAGTTACACAAAACTATCGACAACAAAGCTAGCTTGCCGTTAAAGAACTCATAAAAGTTCGCTTGCTTTTTTTACTAATCTACCGAAACAAAAAAAACATCTACAGAATAGATGTTTTTTAGGATAAAAAATATGTGAAATTATTATTCTGCTATATCAGCAATTTTAGTTTTTATCTTCTTAAGTGTTGCAATCAAGGTTTCTATTTCTTCGTGAGTTAGGCTTTCCTGAACTGCTGGAATCAAATCATACATAATAGGGGTTACTTTCTCTATGACTTCTTTACCGTGATCTGTTAAAAAAATACGATTGACCCTTCTATCATTCTCGTCACTTCTACGAACTACCAGATCTTTGCTTTCCATCGTATTCACCAATCTGGTCATTGATGTTTTATCGCGATGCGTAATAAAGGCCAAATCATTCTGTGGTTGCCCATCATTTACTCGTAAACGCTTTAACACACTCCATTGTTCTTTAGAAAGATCTAATCCATTCTCAGTAAAAGCTTTTTGAACCAAAAAACCAAAATCATAATGAATCTTTCCTATCCAAGAAAGTGCGTGAGCGTTTAAATCTATAGCTTTTGTACTATTCATACATTTATGCTGTTAAATTTTAAGCTACAAAAATATCTATAAAAATCTAGTTGTACCCTCTACTGGCGATAAAAATATCACAAAAGTAACCTATTGATTTTCACATAACATTAACTTAACATAGATTGTTTTTAAGCATTTTCAAAAATAGAAGAAACTATTGAAAATATGTCAAAGTAACCTAAGCAATACTTATAATTCCTTAAAAATTACCCTAATTAGATAAGGAATCTATTTCCTCCTGTAGCACCTCCCAATCTTCCATTAGTGTCGATAATTGGTCTTTTTTTGCTTGGTAATGATCAAAAAAATCAGGTTGAGCTATGGTTTGATCATAATTAATAGCCAATTCTACATCGATTTCCTTAATTTCTTTTTCAAGTTTATTGATTTTGGCTTCGACATTACTTAGTTTATTATTTAATGATTTTAGCTTCTTTTGATCCTGATAGGACTTTTTTGCAGTTTCTTTGGTATCAGAAACATCTTTGGGCTGTTGCTTATCTTTCTTTTCAATATCTCTCAGGTCATCCACTCTTCGTTGTTCCAGATAGAAATCTATATCACCCAGATATTCCTTGATTTGCTTATTCTTAAACTCATATACCGTATTAGTTAACCCTTGTAAAAAATCTCTATCGTGCGATACCAAGATCAAGGTACCTTCAAAACTTTTTAAAGCTTCTTTTAACACATTCTTGGACTTTATATCTAAATGGTTAGTAGGCTCATCCATCACTAGCACATTGAATGGCTCCAGAAGCATTTTACACAATGCCAATCGATTACGCTCTCCTCCAGACAGCACCTTTACCTTTTTATCTACTTCATCACCCCTAAATAAAAAAGCTCCAAGCATATCTCTAACCTTAGTGCGATTTTTCTCATTAGCGGCATTTACCATAGTTTCATGGATCGTAATCTCTCCATCAAGATATTCTGATTGATTCTGGGCAAAATACCCTATCTGAACATTGTGACCTAATTTCAGCATTCCCTGATATGAGATTTCATCAATAATGATCTTTGCCAATGTAGTTTTACCTTGTCCGTTCTGCCCTACAAAAGCTATTTTGGAGCCTCGCTCTACCAAAAGGTCAATATCACTAAGAATTTCTTTTTCACCATAAGATTTTCCAACACCATCTGCTTCAATGACCACCTTTCCAGGTTGTACGCTTACAGGAAAAGTCACATTCATTACAGCATTATCATCTTCATCAACCTCAATACGCTCGATTTTATCCAACTTCTTGATCAGTGATTGCGCCATAGAAGCTTTGGTTGCCTTTGCTCTAAATTTCTCAATCAATTTTTCAGTATGTTCAATTTGTTTGGATTGATTTTTCTGAGCTGCTAACTGCTGTTCGCGCATTTCATCACGAAGCACTAAATATTTAGAATACGGTTTATTATAATCATAAATCCTACCCAAAGAAATTTCAATAGTACGATTGGTAACATTGTCCAAAAACATTTTATCGTGTGACACAATCACCACAACGCCTGAATAATTCTTTAGGAAACTTTCTAACCAAATTATAGATTCTATATCCAAATGATTAGTAGGCTCATCCAATAATAAAATATCGTTGCTCTGAAGTAAAAGCTTTGCTAGCTCTATACGCATACGCCATCCACCAGAAAATGTATCGGTCAATCGATCAAAATCTTCTCTTACAAACCCTAATCCCTGTAAAACTCTTTCTGTTTCTCCTTGATAATTGTATCCACCAAGAATCTCATAATGATGAGTTAAGTCACTAAGCTCGGTAATTAGTTGATTATAACTTTTACTTTCATAATCTGTACGTTCTGCTAACTGAGCATTAATTTTATCTATTTCTCGTTCTGCTTTTTTAATTTCTGTAAAAGCCTCATATGCTTCATCAAGTACTGTTCTGCCCTCGATAAAATCTATGTCTTGTTTTAGGAAACCAATTTTCACTTCTTTATCCATCGCAAGTTGTCCGGAATCTGGCTCCTGCTCTTTGGATAAAATTTTCAGCATTGTCGACTTTCCTGCTCCATTCTTACCAATTAATCCGACACGATCTCCTGCCTGTAACCTGAAGCTTATTTCTTCAAAAAGATACTCTCCTCCAAACGAAATCGATAAGTTATGTATGTTTAACATCAGCTTTTGAATATTTTGTGCAAAGATGATTAATTTTGTGTTAGCATAAAAGTCGCTTATGAACTTCTTAAAAGGAACCAAAATTTATAGCATTCTTACAGGCAGTTGTCCTGTTTGTCAGGAAGAAAGCATGTATAAAACTTCGAACCCCTACAAGCTAAACCAAACCTTAAAAATGCAAGAACGCTGTAGTCATTGTAATACCAAATATAAGATAGAGCCATCATTTTTCTACGGCGCTATGTATGTAAGCTATGGAGTAGGTATCGCTTTTGCTGTAGCTGCTTTTGTTATTTCTAATCTTATTCTTAAACTTGGATTACTTAGCACTTTCTTTTCGATTGCAGGAACGTTGATTGTATTTCTTCCTGTAATTCTTAGGTTATCTAGGAATATCTGGATTAATCTTTTTATGCATTATAAAAAAGAAAAAAGCCTATCGTAAACCGTCAAAACGTTTGATATCTATTTCAGGATCCATATCAATACCTTTTTCTATATAATCATATAGCATTTTCGCAACAGAAGGTCCTATCATTATCCCTCTACTACCAAAACCATTAAGAATATGGATTTTTTCTTGTTCAGGATGTGTGCCTATTAAAGGTCTACGATCTTTTACAGTTGGCCTGATTCCCGCTACCTGGTCGACAATTTTATAATCAGCTTTTAGAAACTTTGCTAATTTTTCTTGCAACTCCTCCTTTGCTACACGTGTAGTATCAGAAGATTTATCCTGATTATTATAGGTTGCTCCAACTTTATACAAATTTTCTCCTAACGGAATGATAAATATTGATGATTTTACAGCTTCTTTTAACTGAAGTTCTGTAGATTTAATAATAAGATACTCTCCTTTGTTTCCCACCAAAGGCAGATAATTGAAAAATGGGTTCTTTTTAACTCCAAAGCCTTCACAAAAAATAATATTTTTTGCTTTAACTCCTTTATATTCAACACTATCTTCTTTTATGGTTAACCTATCATACTCGAAGGATTCCTCTATATAACGTTTACCTTCTTTTAGATAATCTACATAGATGGATAACATTTTTTTAATGTCAATTCTTCTAGTTTTATGTACCTGTCCGTAATAATAAGGTACATCCAAAGATGAATTCTCATTTTTAACCAACTCAGAAGAAAGAAATTCAGCTAAAACAGGTTTATCACAAGCTTCAAACCAAGTGTTTTGTTCCTCTATAGAATTAAATCTTCGAAATATCGGAAGGTCAACAACAAAAGACTCACCTAATTTATCCTCTATGTTTTTATAAAAAGTAACCGCAGTTTTAAGCTGATCAGAAGCATTCCAAGCAGCTGTAAAACGTTTTAATATAACCGGATTACACAATCCTCCTGCTACTCTTGAAGATTTCTGAGAATTATCTTCAATAACTATATATGAGTTACTATTATTTTCCAGTTGTTCTGCAAAGGACAATCCTGCTAATCCAAAACCAACAATGATGTAATCAACCATAGTTCAAAAATAAAAAACGCCCAACTATTAGTTGAGCGTTTCTATATTTATTTAGACATAATCAAGCTTAATATGCCCACATATCCATTTCGAAGTTTCTGATACTTTCTTTGATACGTTCACTTTCCAGTAACTGCATCAAAGCATTATCAACGATATAATCCTTAATCTCCCGGTCACCCTGTTCATTATCTTCTCTATAGATAATGGAGTTAAACCTTCGTGCATTAAGGATATGATCATAATTAAAAGGGAATGAGGTATTTCTTCTGTTGAATGCTTTTGCATTATGAAGAATTTCCCTCACATCCGGATACCACACCCAAAATAAAGGTACCATATCAGGCTCATCATCATCAATAAAGTTAACATCTGGAGCCACAGGTGCTATACCTAGCAATCTATATCTTAATTCTCCCTGACGCTTATCAAAATACCAGTATCCTCTAATCTTATATTCTGCGATATCAGCCGCAGTAATATCTCTTTGATTAATATATTGCTGTTCAACTTCTTCTCCTGCATTGAACTGCTCGAACCCAAGGTCAGTAGTATCAACTCTGGATAGTGTAGTCTTAAGATCCTCAAAAGTACGAGTCTCAGTAAAATATGAATCCGAATATAAATTCTTAATCTTACCATTTTTAACATTAGCGATCAAAACGTCATATAAAGAACGACGGTGAGCACCTATATTAAATGTATCAATAGGATAATACAAAGGAAAATTGATTCTTTCATCAAGATCAATGGTTTCCCATGTAGTTTTAGCCCATAATACGTCACGCTCATCGACATATCCATACTCTAACGGATGGTCATTATCATACTTGATCTGTTCTTGAGTCTTCTTTCCTATTTCATCAGGAGTATCTGCGTTTAGTACATTTGCCTGACCGTATGAAAAGAAAGTTAAGAAAAGACCAAAAACGGTCGCTAAAAAATTTCTCAAATTCATAATTATTAATCTTTTTAGTTTGTTAACTCAACAATAACCGGAGATATTTTCTTTAATCTATATGACTTGTTAGTAGTTAACTTAGCTTTTACATCTATGATTTGCACAGAAGACCCTCTCTTAGCTTTACGTAAAGCTGATTTAGCCTTCGTATTTAATCTTTTACCATTAACACTAACAGTCGGTTGACCTTCTACTTTAAACTTAAATCCAGTAACATTTAGTTTAATATCAAAATCAAAGTCCGGTAAAATAGCTCCTATAGAAGCAATTTCAAGAGCTTTCTTAGACATCTTTACAGCTCCATCTTCACCACGAACAGTTCCAACAGGTCTAGGAATATCTTTAATTCTAAATTTCTTACTATCACTTACAGTAGAACCGTTTGGCAATTTACCACTAACCTTAATTCTAACCTCACGAGCTTTTACTGTAGTTACGTTCATCATATATTTACCCGCACCACCTAATTTTCTTAAACCAGGTGCTGAAGCATTAACAGCCGGTACACCAGGGATAGAAATAGTCATTGGGTTATTTACTCCACGATATACCACATTCATTTTATCAGCAGAGATTACTGCAGAATTTGGTTTCGGTATTACTGCATAAGAACTCTGGATTGGAATTTTTACTATAGAATCTCCTTCTTTAAATTCAAGTTCTCCTTTTACTTCTCTTTCTCCAACATTTCCTGCTGGGAAATCAAGCATGATCTGACCATTCTGAACTTCATTCTGCTCTTTACCATTAACCATTACTTTAGTTGGCTTCAAAGTAGCATCAAAACGTCCAAGAACGATTCTTCCTTTAAAACTCTCTCCACTAAAGAAAGCTGTCTTATCCGGAACCACAATTGCTTCATAGTTACTAAACGAAAGTTCTGAAGCTTGCTGACCAGCCAATAAAGCAGATAACACTTTACTCTCTGTAGTTTTCACATCAGTTTGCATCTGAGTAAGCTTAGTAATAGATGCTACCATTGGAAAACCTTCAAAGTTATATTTTAACCAATCTACAGGTCTGTTATCTCTATTTCTTACTTCTCCAGTAGCAAATGTTTTATCAACATCATCTGCAACTTGAGCATCAACTTCTTTTACAGTTCTAATAGTTGAAGAAACACCATCTCTATACGTGTTAATTTTTTCTACAAACTCCTTAGCTGCTGCCGTCAGGTTACCTCCTTCAAAAAACTTTTGATCAAGAGCAGCAGATTTATCCATTGTTTCATAATCTGTAGGATCGTCAGCTCCTTCTAAAATTTCAGCTTTTAATTGATCTATATAAGCATTAAACTCATTAGATAGCACACTAATTTGATCTGCTTTTTCTTTAAGAGGGGTATATTTTTCTGGTTGCTCTGAAACTTTTTCAGCCAAACCTGCCATAAAAGCAGTATTACGTTCAGTAGAGATAGCGTTAGAGCTAGTCAACTTCTCATTCATTAAACCGAAAGCTGATAGTACTTCTTTCGACATATTTAATGCCATCATCGCTATAAATACCAAGTACATAAGATTAATCATCTTCTGCCTTGGTGATAATTTTCCTGCTGCCATATTCTTTTTAGATTTTGGTAGTTATATATTTTCTTTCTAAATAAATGTTAACTTCTGTTCATTGCAGTTAACATACCACCATAAACCCCATTAAGAGAAGACAGGTTACTAGACAAGCTCTTCATTTGCTCTTCCAATGCTTTAGCATTATCCGCAATTGCAGCGTTAGCTTCAGCTTGTTTTGCAGAAGATTCCAACTGTACTTTATAAAGGCTATTTAAAGATTCTAAGTGACCAGCAGCAGTAGCCATTTCTTCACTATATTTTTTAGTTCCCTGAATAGCATCTACACTAGGAGCAATTCCTTTTGCAGCACCTTCGAAGTTACGGATACTTTCTCCAAGGCTATTCATTAAATTAGTATCTAATCTAGCTTCTTTAAGCATATCATCTAATTTTTTAGACAATAAACCTTCTGGAGTTTCTTTTTCTTTTTTATCTCTTTTGCTACCTCCAGCTAATTCTGGATATACTAGAGACCAATCTACATCATCATCAACAGGTTCGAATGCAGAAACAGTAAATACTAATGCTTCTGTAATAAGACCTATGATAAGCATTTCGTTACCAAATGGCCAGTGCATAATTTTAAATAATGCTCCAAGGATTACTACAGCCGCTCCTAGACCGTATACCATATTCATTAACTTCTTGCTTGATTTTGAATTTGCCATAATAATAAATGTGTTTAGTTTTTTTAAAAAATTTAATAATTAAAAAAGGTTAGTAATTAAGTTGATAGAAAATTTTGGGACTTATTTCTCGTTTCGAGTATTATCTTCTCCAGTAATGTCAGTACCCATATAGTCCTGAACAGTTCTGAATCCAATATAACTTCTCGCAGAGTCGGCGTACTCATAATCTCGGGTGCTTACCTGTAGGAAATAAGCAACATCTTTCCAAGATCCTCCACGCACTACTTTACGTTTGTTCTCATCATCATTGACATTTGGGTTCATTGATGATACATATTCATATGCTGATGGGTCGTAGGATGATTGCACCCACTCTGCCACATTACCTGCCATATTATAAAGATTATAATCGTTTGGCTCAAATGCGTCTGCCTCTACAGTATATAAAAAGTTATCCGCAGCATAGTTTCCTCTTAAAGGTTTAAAATTAGCTAGAAAACAACCTCTGTCGTTCAAAGCGTAGGGTCCACCCCAAGGAAAAGTAGCTGATTCTAAACCACCTCTTGCAGCGTACTCCCACTCAGCTTCCGTAGGAAGTCTGAAATAGTTCACAAGTTCTTTATTACGTTTCTTTTGGAATGTATTTTTCTCTATAGTTCTCCAACGGCAGAAAGCTTTTGCTTGCTCCCACGAAACGCCAACTACAGGATAGTCGTCATATGCACTATGCCAGAAATAATCATTATGCATAGGCTCATTATATGAATAATTAAAATCTTTGATCCAAACCGTTGTATCAGGATACACCTCAATCACTTCTTCTTTTACGAAGTCTTTTCTTCTTCCTTGTTTAGCGCGTGCAGCTGCTTGAATATCCATCCAAGTAAATCTAAACTCGAATTTACTTACATCAAGAGTACGTCTACCATTATATGACTCTTCTAATGGTATATACATAGTATCCATTACTTCAGCATAAAACTCATCAGGATAATCTTCTGCATCCCACTCAATATCTATATCTTTATTAAGTTTTCTACCTTCATATCCGGTTTCACCAGTACCACTATAATTATCGTACATATACTTCTCGTATACAGACATATTTTCAGTATCGGCGTCTAAAAATGCATATTCGCCAATACCATCATCTCCTGGGGTTTTTCCTAATTCATCAGCCATAATAGCTAGTCTCATACGAATTGTAGAATCACGAACCCATTGAACAAACTGTCTATATTCACTATTAGTGACTTCGGTTTCATCCATGTAGAAAGAACGGACGGTTACCGTTTTTGTAGGCGCATTAGATAATGCTGCCTTGTCGTCATCCGATTTACCCATGATAAACGATCCTCCGGGGATGAGGGCCATTCCATAAGGTTTTTGTGGATGCCATTTTTTACCTTGTGCTCCGATTAGTTCTCCGCGGTTTCCACCACCACAACTATAGAGCATTGCCAAAATAGCAAAGAGTGATACAAATTTCTTCATAACGTGTTTTAGGTTAAGATCTTCTAGATTTAAGGTCGTAAACCTATTTATTTATTTCCAGAAAAACAATTTTTTTCCAAAAAAAACCTTAAATCAGCCTAATAAAAATGTTAAACTTCGTTTTTTCGTTTTGCCTTATACCATCTTTCAGGTATTTCTTGATTACAAGCGCGCTCATAATCGTTGTATGTGCAAGGTAATAACGTGTGTCTTTTCAATTTATTATTCCCTGAAGCAATAAAAGGTATTTCTATCCACCATCTTTGTGTTTTCACACTCTTATAAAAGGATAAAATCTCATCTTCAACAGGAACATTATAATGAAGTGTGCCTTTAGCATTTTTGATATTCAATTCATCAGACCTGTAATTGAATCCTTCAATAAAATACCAAATAATCTGAGCTATTAATAACGCTGGTGTTTCTTCTTGTTTAAAATTTTTGAATTCATATATCCCAAAACTTTTTACCTTATCACTAATTCCTGCATACCTGGATATCGCACAAATCTCTCTGCCATCAAATCCATTGGGTGAAGCATACATATTATTAATACAATTAGCATTCATTGCCCCCATATCTACTGTTACTATATCAGCATCCCGCATAATAGGCTCAACAACGGTTACATCTGAGATTACCTCTCCTAAACGATACGCATCAAAATAAAGTTTCTCTATAAGATCAATCTCCTCCTGAGCATTAAAATACGTTTGATACCCTATATTACTATAATTAAATAGGTTATATGGTTGCTCTACAATAATTTTACCTATAAAAGATTTATTGGTTATCGGCTGAGAAGAGTTACCCAGATCGAATCGACTATCTACATTAGCCAGATTTACCATTCGCTCTAAGACATCAAAAGATCTATATTGAGCATATACTAAATCCTGACTCCCTCCTAATATTATCGGTAAGATATCTTTTTTTAATAAAGAAGATAATACTTCCTGAACCAAGTAATAGGTGTCACTAACTTCATTTCCTGGAGCAATATCCCCTAAATCCACGATTTTAGCATCCCAATTACCTGGAAAAAGATCATAAAATGATTTACGAATAGTATCAAAATTCAATTGCTCTCCAAGATAATTTTCATCATTTCTATTCTCCTGCACTCCTATAATAGCAATATCAACCTCATCTAGATCCGGAACCCCAGACTCGGCAGTATGAATTTTGATATGTTTTCCTAAAGCATAATCCGAAACTAATGCGGTATGTGCGGCTACTAAATCACTAACAGGTGACAAAAATTCGAAAGACATATTTTATTTCTTTTTTGCAGAAGTCTTTTTAGTAGTTTTCTTTTTGGTTGTTTTCTTCTTAGGAGCGTTTTTCTCGATTAGGTCTTTTACTTTTTCTAAAGTTAATTTAGAAGCATCTACAGTTTTAGGTAACTCGATTTTAATTTTACCTTTTATAATATTACTTCTGCCCCATCTGGCTTTTTCTACACGAATACCTTCTTCCTCCCAATTATGGATTACCTTATCAATCTCCTTTTGTTTCTTTTCCTCGATCAATTGTACAATATCCTCATCAGAAAGGTTATCAAAATCGTATTTTTTATTTACATTGATAAACATCCCGTTCCATTTAATAAATGGACCAAATCGACCTTTACCTTTTTGCACAGGAAGATTCTCATACGTATATATTGGAGCATCTGCTTTTTCTTTAGCATCGATCAATTCAATTGCTCTTTCTAAAGAAGTATTTAATGGATCTTCTCCTTTATCTAGCGAAACAAATTTTTCGCCAAAACGCACATAGGGGCCAAAACGACCATTATTAACCACAAGAGTTTCTCCTTTATATGTTCCGATCTCCTTTGGTAACTGAAATAAATCCATTGCTTCTTCAAAGGTAATACTGCTTAATGTCTGACCAGGAGGTAAACTTGCAAACCTAGGTTTATCCTCATCCTCTGCAGTACCAATCTGAACCATTGGACCAAATTTACCTAAACGCACACTTACAGGCTTTCCTGTTGCAGGATCTTCTCCTAGTATTCTCTCCCCGACTTCTCGATCAGCATTCTGAGCTACATCTTCTACTCGCGGATGGAATTCATCATAAAACTCTTTCATGACGTGAGTCCAGTCTTCCTGACCTTCTGCTATCTCATCAAAATCCTGCTCTACCTTTGCGGTAAAATTATAATCAAGGATTGAAGAAAAATGATTCACCAAAAAGTCATTTACTACCATCCCAACATCAGTAGGGATTAATTTCCCTTTATCACTACCTACTTTTTCAGACAGGTTCTTTTGACTTATATCATCGCCACTAAGTGTCATCTGAACATATGAACGAAGCTCCCCTTCTTTAGCGCCTTTCTCAATATATTTTCTATTCTGAATAGTAGAAATAGTTGGAGCATAAGTGGACGGACGCCCTATACCTAACTCTTCTAGTTTTTTAACTAAAGCAGCTTCAGAAAATCTACTTGGCGGTCTGGTAAATCGTTCTGTGGCAGAGATGTATTTATTAAATAAGGTTTCGTTTACCTTCATTGCAGGAAGAATTCCTTCTTGCTCCTCATCTTCATCATCGTTGCCTTCAAGATATACTTTTAAGAAACCTTCAAATTTGATTACTTCTCCGTTAGCAGTAAACTGCTCTTTGTGTTGATTAGCTTCAATTCTAACGTTTGTTCTTTCTAACCTAGCGTCACTCATTTGTGAGGCGATAGCTCGTTTCCAAATCAATTCGTATAATCGCTGCTGATCGTAATCCACATTTACACTATGCCTTGAAAAATCTGTAGGACGTATTGCTTCGTGAGCTTCTTGAGCTCCTTTTGACTTACCTTTATACTGCCTTGGATTACTATAATCCTTACCATATGCAGAAATAATTTCTGCTTTTGCGCTATTTTGAGCTTCAACTGATAAATTCACACTATCAGTTCTCATATATGTAATCAACCCTGCTTCGTACAATCGCTGCGCCATAGTCATAGTCTTACTTACAGAAAAATATAATTTTCTAGAAGCTTCCTGCTGCAATGTAGAAGTTGTAAATGGTGGTGCAGGCGACTTTTTAGCTGGTTTGGTAGTAAGGTCTGCGACATTAAAAGAAGCTCCTATATTTTTTTTCAAAAATGCTTCTGCTTCCTCTTTAGTTTTAAAGTTTTTAGGAAGTTTTGCTTTAAATGATTTTCCAGACTCATTAGAGAATTCTGCATCAATTCTATAAGATGCCTCAGGTTTAAAACCAATAATATCACGTTCACGTTCAACTATCAACCTTACAGACACAGACTGCACCCGACCAGCTGACAATCCTCCTTTAACCTTTCTCCATAATACCGGAGATAACTCATAACCTACCAAACGATCCAATACACGTCGGGCTTGTTGCGCATTAACAAGGTTATAATCTATACTACGCGGATTTTCTATTGCCTTAAGAATAGCATTTTTAGTTATTTCATGAAAAACAATCCTACGAGTTCTTGTCTTATCCAACTTAAGTGTTTCTGCAAGATGCCACGCAATTGCTTCTCCCTCTCGATCTTCATCACTTGCCAACCATACCATTTCTGCTTTCTTAGAAAGATCTTTAAGTTTTTTAACCACATCCTTCTTGTCTTTAGAAACGATATATTTAGGTTTAAAATCTCCTTCTACATCGACTCCAAGTTCTTTTGCAGGTAAATCTGCAATATGCCCAAAACTAGATGCTACTGTATAATCTTTTCCAAGAAATTTCTCTATTGTTTTGGCCTTTGCCGGCGACTCCACAATCACTAAATTCTTAGCCATAATCCATTTTTTTTGTGACAACAAAAGTATATCAATTTTTTGATATCGAGATTCTTTATCAAAAAATTAGTTTAAAAAAAACCTGCTGAATAGCAGGTTTATAAAGATTTTAGTTTACTAATAACGTATCTTCTTCCTGAGATTCTTCCTCATCAAACCCTACTGTATCCTTATACATATAATATATAACGATATAAGAAAAAAACATTGTAGCAATTATTCCTATATAACAAACGATTAAACCAAGAGCCGAAAATATACTAGAAACTAATATTAGCCCAAAAAAGACCAACCAATATTTATTCCCTAATTTAAAAGCTGCTTTAATAATATCCCCAACACTCATTTCTTGATTAAAAATAAAAATTGGAATTACTAATTGAAGTGGAACCATCACATAGAAAACAGGAAAATAACAAGCCAAGGCTGCCACCAAGGCTATCCCCATATTAGCTAAAGAAATTAGTATAATTTTACCGAAATGATTTTTGGCAATAGTAAAGTAACCGCCTGTTTCTTCTGTTAGTCCTAAATCTTCGTTCTTTAAAACTTTAAGAAAGTGACCATAAATAGAAATATTAAATACTTGCAACACAAAAGACAATACAAACACCAATAATATCCATACAATAATCATAATAACAGAAAAGCCTTCTAAAAATTCAGGTTGGTAATATGGATCTCCCGAATTCTGAATCATATCTATATAAAAAGGTAAAAGAGGGATGTAAATAATTAAGATAAAAGGAATGGCCAAAGCCAAGCTTATCAATACATGGACCAAACCAATCGAAAATGTTTTTTTGTACATCTCAAAACTTTTGGATAAAACATCACCAAAATCTGGTTTTTTCGAATTTTCTATTTTTTCAAAAAGTTGATTAGAATTCATAGCAAAGGTTGATTTAGTTGATTTATTTGCCTCAAATATATATTTTTTAAAAAATAAAATCCTGACACTTTGTCATAAATCGTTTTAAAAAGTATCTTTGCACACTATTTGTCCCGAATTGATAAGTAATTATTTTTATGGAGAAGATTATTGATGAAAGTGTACAAGGACAACCTCTTGTTCTTGACCAAAAGAAAGAAAACCAACGTAAGCTTTTTATAGAAAGTTATGGTTGCCAAATGAATTTTAGTGATAGTGAAATTGTAGCATCAATTCTTGCTAAAGAAGGTTTTAATACTACTCAAAATCTAGAAGATGCAGATTTGGTTTTGGTAAACACTTGTTCTATTAGAGAAAAAGCTGAACAAACCGTTAGAAAACGTCTTGAGAAATATAATGCTGTAAAAAAAATCAATCCGGGAATGAAGGTTGGTGTTCTGGGTTGTATGGCAGAACGACTGAAAAGTAAATTTCTGGAAGAAGAAAAAATAGTTGACCTTGTTGTAGGCCCTGATGCATATAAAGATCTTCCTAACCTTATCGAGGAAGTAGATGCCGGTCGTAATGCAGTAAATGTAATTTTATCAAAAGAAGAAACCTATGGAGACATCTCTCCAGTTCGTCTACAAAGCAATGGTGTATCTGCCTTTGTATCTATTACAAGAGGTTGTGATAATATGTGTACATTCTGTGTGGTTCCTTTTACCAGAGGAAGAGAACGTAGTCGTGATCCCCAGAGTATATTAGAAGAAATTGATGATTTAGCTGCTAAAAATTTCAAAGAAGTTACTTTGTTAGGCCAAAACGTGGATAGCTTTTTATGGTATGGTGGTGGCCTGAAAAAAGATTTTGATAAAGCTAGTGATTTCCAAAAAGCAACAGCAGTTAATTTTGCAAAGCTATTAGATATGGTTGCAGAAAAGCATCCTAAGCTAAGACTAAGATTTACAACATCTAATCCTCAGGACATGACCCTGGATGTAATCGAAGTTATGGCTAAACATAAAAATATCTGCAAATACATTCACTTACCTATCCAAAGCGGAAGTGATCGTATTCTTAAGGAAATGAATCGTCTGCATACTCGCCAGCAATACTTTGAACTTATAGACAATATCAAACGAATTATTCCAGAGTGTGCAATTTCTCAGGATATTATATCAGGTTTTCCAACAGAAACCGAAGAGGATCACCAAGATACTCTATCATTGATGGAGTATGTAAAATATGATTATGGATTTATGTTTGCATATTCAGAAAGACCGGGAACACTTGCTGAGCGCAAAATGGAAGATGATGTTCCTGAAGAGGTTAAAAAACGAAGGCTTTCTGAAATCAATGAATTGCAGAGAAGTCATAGCAAATACAGATTAGATGCTCTTGTAGGCAAAACTGTAGAAATATTGATCGAAAAAGCTTCTAAAAAATCTGACGAGCACTGGAGCGGAAGAACTACACAAAACTCTGTTGCTGTTTTCCCAAAAGAAAACTATAAGGTTGGAGATTTTGTAATGGTACGTATTGATGATTGTACCAGTGCTACGCTAATTGGTGAAGCTGTTGGATATTCTGAAAACAATTAAATAAGTAAAAAAAACAATAGCTCATCATAATGGAATCAGTTCAAGCTACAAAACAACGATTCGGAATCATAGGAAATGATCCTAAACTAAATCGAGCCGTCGAGAAAGCAATCCAGGTTGCACCGACTGACATCTCAGTTTTAGTTACCGGAGAGAGTGGTGTAGGTAAAGAAAGTATTCCTAAAATCATACACTCTTTATCGCATCGCAAACATGGTAAATACATTGCTGTTAACTGTGGTGCAATTCCAGAAGGAACTATAGATAGTGAACTTTTTGGACACGAAAAAGGAGCATTTACGGGAGCAACTCAAACGCGTAATGGCTATTTCGAAGTTGCTAATGGAGGAACCATATTTTTGGATGAAGTTGGAGAGCTTCCGTTAACCACTCAGGTACGATTGCTTAGAGTTTTGGAGAACGGTGAATTTATTAAAGTAGGCTCCTCTAAAGTTCAAAAAACTGACGTCCGTATCGTTGCAGCTACCAATGTCAATATGTTTGAGGCGATCAAAAAAGAAAAATTCAGAGAAGACCTATATTATCGATTAAGTACCGTAGAAATTTTTCTACCACCTTTAAGAGATCGAGAAAGTGATATTCACTTATTATTTAGAAAATTTGCTTCAGATTTTGCCAACAAATACCAAATGCCAACCATTAGATTAGATGAAGATGCAGTTAGTCTACTCGAAAAATATCATTGGAGTGGTAATATTAGGCAACTACGCAACATTGCAGAACAAATTTCAGTCCTTGAACAAAACAGGGCGATAAATCCAGAAACGCTTCGTAGTTACCTCCCAGACATGGGAAGCAATTTACCAGCTGTGATTTCATCTAACAAAAAAGAAAGTGACTTCAGTAATGAACGTGAGATCCTGTATAAAGTTCTTTTTGACATGAAAAGTGATCTAAATGATCTCAAAAAATTAACCATGGAGTTGATGCAAAGCGGAAACTCTTCACAAGTACAAAAAGAAAATGAAGGTTTAATCAGGAAGATATATGGTGATGAAGAAACACCACCTGAAGTTAATTTTGAAGAACCAGTTCAACCAACAACAACGGAGTTAATCCAAATACCTTCTCCTCAGCCTGCTTTAGAGCAAAAAGAAGAAGATAAATATCATTTCGCTGAAGAGATCGAAGAAGAAGAAACTTTATCGTTACACGACAAAGAATTAGAATTAATCAAAAAATCTCTGGAGCGACACCGTGGTAAACGTAAAGCTGCAGCAGAAGAACTAGGAATAAGCGAACGAACTCTGTATAGAAAAATTAAACAATACGATTTATAAAAGTTGATGAGAAAATTAAAATATATCATAGCTGCATTAGCAGGAGTTTTTATTCTACAAGGTTGCGGAGCATATTCTTTTAGCGGAATAAACACTTCAGCCACAACATTCCAAGTTAATTTTTTTCAAAACCAAGCTTCAAGAGTTAACCCGGGAATAGATCAGGATTTCACCAATCAATTACAAGATTTAATCCTTAACCAGACCAACCTTGACCTGGTAACTTCTAATGCAGATGTTATATACGAAGGTGAAATTGTCCAGGATTATGTTGCGCCAAATAATGCAACTGCTGATAATACTGCTGCACAAAACCGCCTTACAATTGCAGTTAATTTAAGGTTTTATGACACCAAAGACCCTAATCAGGATTTAGAACAAAGATTTTCATTTTTCTCAGACTTTTCTGCGGCGCAATCAGAAACAGTAGCAAGAGATGCTGCTGTACAAGAGATTTTTGAGCGGATTACCCAGGATATCCTTAATGCCACTTTAGCTAAATGGTAAAACAATAAATTTGAACATTAAAGAGCTTACATATTTACTTCAAAATCCTTCGGAATTAAAAAAGGAACACACCCATACTATTGAAAAATTGGTACGAGAGTTCCCTTATTTTCAATCTGCAAGATCATTGGCTCTAAAAGGTTTAAAGGACCAGGAAAGCTTTCGTTATAATCAAGAACTTAAAACAACTGCAGCATACACAACCGACAGAAGTGTTTTATTCGATTTTATAACATCACCTCTTTTCCTTAAAGATTTTGATCAAAAAGAGGTCAAAAAGAAAAAGAAAATTGATATTGAGGTAGTTGATGCTAAAGAAATAAAAACTTTACCTAGAATGTCAATGGACGATGCCGTAACCATGAAAATGGAAGAAGCAGAAGACGTTCTTGATCCTTCACTATTCTCAACCAGAGAAGAAGAAAATATACACAGACAGGTTAGTGTTTCAGAATCTTTATCACGACAAACTGAAGAAGAAAAAACCAATCCAGAAGAATCCACTGAAGAAAATTTACAAATCGATAAACCTCTGGTTTTTAACAAAAAAGAGTCACATTCTTTTACAGAATGGATGAAACTAACTTCGTTAAAACCTATTGATCGAGAAGATAGTTCAGACTCTGAAACCAAAACAAATACATCAGAAGAAAAATCCTTCCCTCAAAAACATAAATTTGATTTGATTGATCAATTTATTGCCAACAATCCAAAAATTAAACCAGCGTCTAAAAATGCACCTTCTCGTAATCTTGCAAAGGAAAATCAAACGACTCCGGATGAATTAATGACAGAAACTTTGGCAAGAGTTTACTTAGCCCAAAAAAACTATAAAAAAGCAATTCAGGCTTATAAAATATTAATTTTGAAAAATCCCGAAAAAAGTGGTTTCTTTGCAGACCAAATTCGGGCAATCAAGAATTTACAAGAAAATAAATAATACAATATAATGACAACTTTTTCAATTTTTTTAGGTTTAATCATTTTGGTGTCATTTTTACTAGTTGTAGTAATTATGGTTCAGAATCCTAAAGGTGGCGGATTATCGTCTTCTTTTGGTGGCGGTGGAACACAACAGTTAGGCGGAGTAAAGAAGACTACAGACTTTTTAGACAAAAGTACATGGGCATTAGCCACTTTATTGTTAGTTCTTATTTTATTATCTAATGTTGGATTAATGAATGAAGGTACTACCCAAGAATCACAAGTTGACACACAAGAAGTTCCTGTAGATGTCCCAGCGACCACTACAGATGACACTAATCCAGAATAACATCTTCTGAAAAACAATAATAAAATGTCGACTTGTCATACAGTCGACATTTTTTGTTTCAATTTGTCAGTATCACAGTACTGGCATAATTTCTGAAATAACGCTTTAGAACATTTCATTTTTAATTTTAAATATAAAAAATAATCATAATGGGAGTAAATATCAAACCTCTTTCAGATCGTGTGGTTGTAGAACCACTTCCAGCAGAGACACAAACTGCATCAGGACTATTCATTCCTGACTCTGCTCAGGAAAAACAACAAAAAGGTAAAGTAGTTGCTGTTGGTAGCGGTAAAAAAGATCACGAAATGACTGTTAAAGTTGGTGACACCGTTCTTTATGCAAAATACGGCCCTGACGAACTTAGAATAGATGGCAAAGATTATCTGATTATGCGTGAAGAAACAATTCTAGCTATAGTTTAAGCTTAATTCAACTTCAAAAAATAAATCAATTTAAACACTAATCCAAAAGATTTTCGCTTTCGCGAAAGCAACAAAATAAAATGTTATCATGGCAAAAGATATAAAATTTGACATAGAAGCACGTGACGGAATCAAACGTGGTGTGGATGCATTAGCCAATGCTGTAAAAGTAACTCTAGGACCTAAAGGTCGTAATGTAATTATTAGTAAATCATTCGGAGCACCAACGGTAACCAAAGATGGTGTTTCTGTAGCTAAAGAAGTTGAGTTAGAAGATGCTCTTGAGAATATGGGAGCTCAAATGGTAAAAGAAGTAGCTTCAAAAACTAACGATTTAGCTGGTGACGGTACAACTACTGCAACAGTTTTAGCTCAAGCTATTGTAAAAGAAGGGCTTAAAAACGTTGCTGCAGGTGCTAACCCAATGGATCTTAAGCGTGGTATTGACAAAGCAGTAAAAGCAATCACTGAAGATCTAGCGAAGCAGACTAAGGAAGTAGGTGACTCTTCTGATAAAATCAAACAAGTAGCTGCTATCTCTGCTAACAATGACGAGACTATTGGTGATCTTATTGCTCAAGCTTTTGAAAAAGTTGGGAAAGAAGGTGTAATTACTGTTGAAGAAGCTAAAGGAACAGACACACACGTAGATATCGTTGAAGGAATGCAGTTTGACAGAGGATACCTTTCTCCGTATTTTGTTACCAACAGCGAAAAAATGACTGCTGACCTGGAGAATCCTTATATTTTGTTATTCGACAAGAAAATTTCGGCAATGAAAGACCTTCTTCCAATTTTAGAGCCTGTAGCTCAAACGGGAAAACCTCTTTTAATCATTGCAGAAGATGTAGATGGAGAAGCACTAGCAACTCTTGTAGTAAACAAACTACGTGGAGCATTAAAAATTGCTGCGGTTAAAGCTCCTGGTTTTGGAGACAGACGTAAAGCAATGTTAGAAGATATTGCCATACTTACGGGAGGAACAGTAATTTCTGAAGAAAGAGGTTTCACTTTAGAAAACACAACTATTGAACACTTAGGTACTGCAGAAAAAGTTGCTATCGATAAAGATAACACTACTGTAGTTAATGGTGCAGGAGGAGAAGATTTAATCAAGAATAGAGTAAATCAAATCAAAGCACAGATCGAGACTACTACTTCTGATTATGACCGTGAGAAATTACAGGAACGTTTAGCTAAATTAGCTGGTGGTGTTGCCGTATTATATGTAGGTGCTGCTTCTGAAGTGGAGATGAAAGAAAAGAAAGACCGTGTAGACGACGCACTTCACGCAACTCGTGCAGCTGTAGAAGAAGGTATCGTTGCCGGCGGTGGCGTTGCACTTGTGAGAGCTAAAGCTGTATTAGATAAAGTAAAAACCGAAAATGCTGATGAGGCTACAGGTGTACAGATTGTAAATCGTGCTATTGAATCTCCATTAAGAACTATCGTTGAAAATGCAGGCGGAGAAGGATCTGTAGTTATCGCTAAAGTTCTTGAAGGAAAAGATAACTTTGGGTATGACGCCAAGTCTGAAGAATATGCAGATATGCTTAAAGCAGGGATTATCGATCCTAAAAAAGTGACTCGTATCGCTTTAGAAAATGCTGCTTCTGTATCAGGAATGATCCTAACTACCGAGTGTGCATTAACTGACATTAAAGAAGATGCTCCAGCAGCTGGAGGTGGAATGCCACCAATGGGCGGAGGTATGCCAGGAATGATGTAATGGCGAATCGCCATAGATAAAATTTCAGCAAGTTTGTGAATATCAAATATTGCTAAAATTATAAAAAACCCGTTTTGAAAATTTCAAAACGGGTTTTGATTTTCTACCATGAATTTCAATAAATCAATTAAGAATACTGCTTAACAATATCTTCAACTAACTTTGAAGTTTTCTTGTACTTTTCTTTTGCAATCAATCGTTTTGGAGGAGCCATTCTTACCTCACAATCAGTTAAAGAACAAGTTTCACAAGTTACACCTACTTTAACCTTAGGAATTTTAGAATCATTAACAAAACTGATCTTTTTCTCCAAAGCAGAAGAAATTAAAAACCCAATTCCGATACTACGATAGTAATCTTTTCTAAAAGGGTCTTTTGTTGCAGAAGTAAATACTAAATATTGCTGATTGGTATCCGCATAATCCGAAATCTGAATATCAAATGCATAATTCAGATCTTCACTAGCGGTTCGTTGTAACGTTTTTATAGCCATCCAACGTCTACAATAGTGTTCGTTAACCTCATTTGCATGTGGTTGCTGCTGATGGGTAATATGTAACTCTTTCACCAAATTAAATTTCTCAACGCCTAACTTATGTGTAAACCTTAGGAAAAATACATTTTGCATCCCAAAATCCTTTGGTAAAACATTGGTTAACCGCTGATAAAATGATTCTGGAGAAGCATTATATAATTTCATGATTTTATGAAAAGCCTTCTCAGAAAAACGTTTCATATCGAATAGTTCTTTGAGATGATCCCTAAGATGGTTTTTAGGAATAATTAATGCTCCTGCAAAATATGAAGCATAAAAATTATGCAGTACTTCTTCAAAATTATCATAACGTATCCAAGAAAAAGTATAAGGCCGTTCTTTAATTTCCAGATATTGATATCCTAATTCCTTGGCATAAATAAATGTTTTTTGCGGCTCATCAACCCTATCTGATAACAACAAAGTCTTTGTAGAAGGCACGAAAACCGATCTCAGGTTATCTAATTCTTCTTCTTCAGGAATACCTGATGAATTTATAGTATACCCATATTCCTCTTTTAGAATTTCTTCTAATTCGGCTGAAGTTATTTTTCCTGTCAGGTCCAGTTGATATGAGTTCGCAAATTTTATCGCTTTATCTTCTAAATCCTTAAAAAAGTTATTGTGCGCTTCTTGATAAGATCGTAAAGAAGCTAGATAAAAACCTTCTCGACTCATATTATAGTGCTGAGCGATTTCTATAATTGTACTTATAAAAGCATTGACCTTAGAAGGAGCATTGGCTATGATATCTATAAGATCACTTTGTTGAATCCCGAAAAGTTCTAATGGAATCTCATCCAATATTCCAGACTGTAGAATTTCACCAATTGGTGCTAGGTTTTTATCTAATTTTAAAGACACCAACTGATCATAAGGCACCTCTAGTGTCTCTGCCAGCTTAATGATTTTATCTGTTTTTGGATATTTTTTTCCTTTTTCTATTTCATTAAGATAGGATTTGGAGAGTCCGCTTAACTTGGATAACCCAAAAAGGGATAAATCCTTTTCTGTACGTATCTGTTTGATTTTCAACCCGAAAATCAATCTAATATATTCTTCTGCTATTGCCATAGAATCAAAAGTAACCATTTTTGCGTAATTGCTCAAAAAATAAAATATTCACATTTAGCGAACGTTCGCTTGTTTTATAAAAAACTTTTTTTTAATATTGTTCACTCAAAACGATATAGTTATGGAAACACAGACAAACCTTAGTCAAAAAATTAGCTTCACGAAAGAAGTTAAAAACTACCATCCTGAAATTTTAACCGATGGTGCATTGACCTTTTTAGAAGCTTTGCAAGATCGTTTTAACGAAAGACGATCAGTCCTTTTAAGAAATCGTGAGTGCCAACAGCAGTTGTTTGATCTGGGAACGTATCCTTCTTTTCCAGAAAACACTAAAGAAATTCGTAATAGCGAATGGTCTGCTGCTCCGATTCCGGAAGACCTACAGGACCGTAGAGTTGAAATCACCGGTCCGGTTGACAGAAAGATGGTCATTAATGCATTAAACTCTGGAGCCAAAACTTTTATGGCAGATTTTGAAGACAGTAATGCTCCTCTATGGGAAAACTGTTTACAAGGGCAAAAGAATCTTATGGATGCCGTCAATAAAACTATTTCGTTCTATAATCCAAAAAAAGAGAAAACCTATCAGTTAAAAGAGAAAATCGCTACACTAATTGTACGTCCCAGAGGGTTACATCTTAATGAAAAACACCTTTTGATTAAAGATGAGGAAATGAGCGCTTCTCTATTTGACTTCGCATTATATCTTTTCCATAATAATGAACAATTAAAAGAAAATGGTTCAGGAGCCTACTATTACCTACCAAAACTGGAACACTTTACAGAAGCTATCTGGTGGAATGATGTAATTGATTTTTCTGAAGAGTACTTAGGAATGGAACAAGGAAGTGTAAAAGTAACTGTTCTTGTAGAAACAATAACAGCGAGTTTTCAACTTGATGAAATCATTTATGCTTTAAAAGACCATATCGTTGGATTAAATTGTGGAAGATGGGATTATATCTTTAGCTACATCAAAAAGTTAAGAAACCATAAAGATTTTGTAGTACCCGATCGTGCTCAGGTAACAATGACCAGTCCTTTTATGGATGCATATAGCAAACTTGTAATCCAGAGATGCCACAAAAGAAATATTCTTGCAATTGGTGGTATGGCGGCTCAGGTTCCTATCAAGGAAGATGAAGAACGTAATGCTATCGCTTTTGCAAAAGTAAAAGCCGATAAAGAGCGTGAAGTGCAAAATGGTCACGATGGTACTTGGGTAGCACATCCTGGTCTGGTAAAATTAGCATTACAGGTATTTGATAAAGAGATGTCAACTCCTAACCAAATGCATGTTAAAAGAAATGATATCAAGATTACTGAAGAAGATCTTTTAGCAATCCCACAAGGAACTATTACCGAAAAAGGAATCCGAGAGAATATTAATGTTGGAATCCATTATATCGCTACCTGGTTAGGTGGAAACGGAGCTGTGGCATTATACAACCTTATGGAAGATGCTGCTACGGCAGAAATTAGCCGAACTCAGATATGGCAATGGTTAAAGAATGAAGTTAAACTTGAAAATGGATTACAATTAAACGCCTCCATGTTTCACATACTTTTTGAAGATGAATTAAAAACTATTGAAAATCAGGCAGGAAAGTCATTATTTGAAAGTAAAAATTATCAAAATGCTATCCAGATCTTTTATGAACTGGTAACAGCAGGGGAATTTGAAGAATTCCTTACCACTAAAGCATATAAATATTTATAATAGCTATTCTTAATTAAAAGAAAAAGAGTTTGGATTCTGTGCCATAAAGCACCAAGAATTCTAAGTAACTACCTACATCAATACTTTACAAAATATAGTAAGGATCATTATTGTTAAATCATCTACTATAATAATGAAAGGTAGTACAGAAGTTAAACAATTTTAATTTTTTCCGATTTTATTATTGTGCTCTTAACGGCACTCACAATTGTGAGTGCTGTTTCTTGTTATAAAAATAGTATCAATCTTTTCTTTTCTGATAAATACAAAGTCATAAACATGGTAACAAATTCCAATCTCAATACATTAACATCATAACAAATCAATTAAAGAAAAACACCTGTACCTTGGCTTATTTATACGAATTTAGCAACATAAACAACAGTTTCAGAAAGCAAGTCAGTTGTTTCAACAGTTTATATACCATAATACAAAAACTTATAAAGAATTTCGTATATCATTATTTATCTAATTTATCAGTATGACCGTACTTCAAGACATTTCTAAAAACAACAGCTGGAATCTACCAACACTTTTAACTTTCAGGTTCTTTTTTGCCTATCTCTTTCTTAATATTTTTCCTTTTCCTTTATACTACATAGGCACTATTCTCGGGATAGATGACTTATTTTCTTTTTACACGGACTGGATGCAACAACTTTCGGTATGGGTAGGAAAAAATATACTCAGAATTGAATACGAAATACGAATAGGTCCTAATGGAAGTGGTGACACCACTGCTGACTACATCTTTCAATTTATTACTATAACCGTAGCTATAATAGCAACAGTAGTTTGGAGTGCTTTGGATTTTAGAAGAAAAAATTATGGTACATTATTCCTCTATTCAAGAACCGTAGTAAGGTATTATGTTATAGCCACAATGTTTTCTTATGGTTTTTCTAAGGCTTTTACTCTACAATTTTCTGAGTTAAGTAATTTTGATTTAATTAAAACTTTCGGAAATCAATCTCCCATGGGGTTAATGTGGAACTTTATGGAATATAGCGACACATACACTCGGTTCTCGGGATACGCAGAAATCATAGCAGGAATATTGTTACTTTTTAGAAAAACTACTGTATTTGGTGCTTTAATGGTCGTAGCAGTTATGTTTAATGTATTTATGATGAATATGAGTTATGATATTCCTGTCAAACTATATAGCGGATTGTTAACCATAATGGGATTATTTCTTCTTGCTCCAGACCTGAAGCGCACTTTGAATTTTCTCATCCTAAACAAACCTGTAGAACCTAAAGAACTTACCTCTTATTTCAAGAAACATAAACTAAAGATCACTACAATTGTTTTAAAGGTATTAGTTGTTCTTTTTTTATTTTATACTAATATCGATAGGGTTATTGAAGGGGAAAAGAAATGGGGAAAAAAGGCTCCTAAATCTGCTTTGTATGGAATTTATGAAATTGAGAATTTTATCAAAAATAATGATACTCTATCCCCATTAACCACAGACACTATTCGATGGAAACGTTTAATTATTGAAAAAAGATATAGTGGGATTCAAACGATGAATGAAAAAATTCAATATAGAAAAGAAGAAACTGACACTATTTCCAGCACATTACGACTTATATCATATAGGGATAGTACAGACGTGCAAAGTCTTTCTTACAAATTAAAAGATAGTTTATATTTTTTTGAAAGTATTTACAAAGGTGATACCTTAAAAATTAAAGCCAAAAAGAAAGAGCGAGAAGAGTTTTTATTAATAAACAGAGGATTTAATTGGATCAATGAATATCCATTTAATCGATAATATTAATATGGCTTTGTCTTTATAGCAAAGCCATATTAATACCAGATCTAATCACACTTCCATTTGAAGTCTGATATCTTAAACTTTTTACCACCTTCGAAGTTATAATGCCACCATTCTGTTCTAATGGTTGAGAAACCATGTTTCTCCATAGTACCTCTTAGTAGTTTACGATTCGTTTTTACTTCATCAGATAAGTCTGCATAAGCGTGAGCTGCTTCTTTTCCAAAATGATCAAATGCAGTACCCATATCCAATTCATTTCCTTTTAAATCCGTTAAGGTAATATCTAGTGCCGCCCCTCTGTTATGTACAGATCCTCCTTTGGGGTTTGCAACGTATCCAGGATCAGGGACTAATTTCCACATTTTTTTCTGAACACTATGTGGGCGATAACAATCGAATAACTTGATTCGATATCCTTGCTTCATAAAATCCTTGTTTGCACTCATTAAAGCTTTAGCAACAGCCCCTCGCACATAGCATTTTGCACAAGAATACACCGCTTCCTTCAGAAAATTATCTGAAGTAGCGTATTTCATGTCCAAAACAAAATAATTAGATAGTTCTTCGATGTTTATAAACTCGTTATCTTGTATAGAATTAATAACTTCTTGCCTATCCAAAACCGCACTCAGTTCTTCTTGTCTGTTGAGCATGTTTTGCTCTACTTTTTTGGCTCTCAACTGTATAGCCTTAGACCTTTCTAAAAGAGCTAAAGTTTTTTCGTTAGGAGTAATCGTAGTAGTTTCAATACAAGAAAAAGTACTTGTAAGAACTACTAATAAGAGTAGTTTTTTTACCATAATATCCCCGGTTTTAGTTTGTTTAGGGCAATCTCTAGTATCTTAATAAAGCCTAAAAAAAACACAAATACTGCTTTTAAAAGAGCTATTTGTCTACAAAAGATAATTAACAAAATTTATATTCCAAAATATTTCCCAAATACAAAGATAGCTTCTTTTTATATATTTTTCCCAAAATTGTTAAGCCTCTAAAAATTAAATAGTTGTAAAAATTAATTTATATCTTTATTCATCATAGACTTTTTACCTTGTAACTGGGCTGAAGCATCCACAGTAAAAGTACCATTTATAACGACTTCATCTCCAAATTTTAGACCTTCAAGTATTTCATAATAATCTCCAAAAGTTTTTCCGAGTAGAATATCTCGCATCTCAAATACAGAAAGAGTAGAGTCCGGTTTAACATATACTATAGATCGTTTTCCTGTCCATAGTACAGCACTTTTAGGTATCTTAATAGTTTTATTTTTGGAAATTATAGGAATACCTAACTCTCCACTTATAAACATTCCAGGTTTAAACCCTTCATTATTCCTCAAAACCGCCTTAACATCTATTGTTCTCGTTTTTTCATTCATTACGGGGTCAATAATAGAAATAGTTGCTTTAAACTTTTTACCTGGAAATGCTTTAGCCGTAATAGTTATATTCTGACCTTTTCTGAGAGTAGAAATCATGTTTTCATAAACATCAAAAGATGCCCAAACAGAATTCAAATTGGCAATCTTAAACATTGGCTGCCCTTCACGAAGATGATTCCCGACTTCAACCATTTTCTCAATTACCACACCCGACACATTTGCATACACCGGAAAATTAGCCCTTATCTTTCGTGATGACTCTATCTCTTTAATTTGATTCTCTGAAAGTTTCCATTGCAAGAGTTTTTTCTTTACAGCTTCATATAAATCTGGTTGGGATTTTTTAAGCTTGGACGCTGTTATTAGCTCTTGCTGTGCTGCAACAAGTTCTGGTGAATATACTAAAGCCAAAAGCTGTCCTTTGTTCACCTTTTCTCCTGTGTAATTAACATATAATTTTTCTATTCTACCCGAAAAATGCGAAGTCTGTATAGATCTTGATTCTTCGTTTTCTGTAATCTTTCCTGACAACATCACTGTATTTTCTCTTAATGATGTTTTACCTACGATAACTGTTTGTATATCTGCCAATGCAATTGCATTTTTTGTCATTTGAAATTGATTAGGAGTAAGCTCACTTTCTTTCTGTACAGCAGGTATAAGATCCATACCACAAATTGGGCAATCTCCAGGTTCAGGTAACATTACTTGAGGATCCATAGAACAGGTCCACATTTGACCGGTTTCTAAGGTGTGATCGTGGTCTTTTTCTACCCTCGTGGTTTTTCCGAAGAAAAAATAGCCCAGTAGTAATCCTAAAGCTAAAAACCCAATATATATACTATACTTTTTCATAATCCCATATTATTGATTAACATGATTATAGCCATCACCAGCATAATAGTATTTTCTATAAAGGTAGCTTTAGTCATTGGGAGCTTTAAAGCTGTACCCAAGCAAGCACATTGAATACTTTTTTTACTCAAAAGCACCCTGGTAACACCAATGGTTGTGATTCCTAAAATGACTATGGTGACTATTAAAGCTATTTCTATTTCAAAACGCATTAAAAATAGTAGTGCCAACACAGTTTCTATAAACGGATATATCCATCCATAAACTGGAATTGCCTTTGCTAAAGGATCATACATCCTGAACGATTGTGGAAAACCCTTTAGGTCTAGCATTTTGAAAAAACTAAATACCACATAGAACAATCCCATAAAGTCGAGCATAAAACCTTGCCAAGAATCTTGATTCAGCAAAACCGAAGCTACCGTGATATATCCAAATATTAGAAATAATGGAGTTAATTGTCTCCATTCGCTTTTTTGTTCTTCTACAGTATTAGATATGTTTTTCTGAGTCACTTCTGTAATAGAATATTTAGCAGGTAACACCTCCTGAAATGTTTTTATATTAACCGGCTCACTAGTCTCTACAACTGCCTGAGCTTTTTCTAAATCTACAGCTACAGATGTGACTCTTTCAACTTCTGTCAGCAATTGTTCTACTTTGCTTCGACAGCCATTACAAGTCATCCCTTGTATGTGATAGGTATGTTTCATTGTATTGTTGCTTTCACGCTACCACATTTCAGCATTTTATTCCCAAAATATGGATTACGAACTTCTTTAGAGTCTGATAACCAATACCCTCCTTCTCCTTCAAATGCCATAGGGCAAAATTGTTTATGTACTTCGCCAGAGGTTATTTCAGCATTGGTTATGAGTTTTTCTACTTCGCTAGTTAGTGTTACTAGAAAATCTCTTTGCTTTTTTAGATCCTTGGTAAGTGATACCAGTTTGGCAGTAGCTTTTAGTTGTTTATTACTTTCCTCTTCAGAAATACTTTCTGCTAATGATTTTGCTGCTGTACGCGCCATCTCGTTATTTGCATTGACTAAAGCTTTTTTTATGTTCAGGTATTGATGATATATTTTAGTTACTGACGTATCAGCAAAAACCACATCACTTCTAGAATCTGTATGATTAAGATCTACTTTTGATACCTCTTCAACCTCATTATCGTCACTAACCACTTCTGGTGTTTTTTTATCTTTTCCGCAGGAAAAAACAACAGTTGATATCACAGTTAGTATTATCGTTTTTATTATTACTTTTTTCATCTTTTATATTCTTTTATTCTAAATAATTAATAATTGCTGTTTGTATAAAATAATCCTTAATGGATGTAATCTTTTTTAGTTCAAAACCCAATATCATCTCCTGAATCTCCAGAAGCTCATTAAAGTCTAATTGATTTGTTTGATACATTGATAATGCAACTTGCTCTGCCTGATTAGCTTGTTCTATATTTTTGACCTGAGTTGTATAATTGATCCTCGCAGTAATTCTGTTATTAATTGCTTTTTCTAAAATTTCTTCCAATTTATTTTGCTCTGCTTCTCGTTGCTGTGAATATCCTTCTTGCTTTAGCTCGAATTGTTTGTCTTTAGATTTGAATTTTTTAGAAAACAATGGAATCGAAAGTGACAACATAGGCATTACGATATCCTTTCCATTATCACTAAAGGTTTGATCAGGGCGTTCTTCTACAACAACATAATCCAGTCCCACACTTAGTCCTGGTAAACGTTCTTTATCATTTACTTTTTGTTGTGCAATAACCATATCACTGAGATTATCATATTTCAGTAACTCTGGATGATATGTAACATCATCAATAGACATTGTAGGTTCTTCATCAGGAATGATGAGATTATCCGGGACAATTAAATCTTCAAAACCATCACGATCTAATATTTTATTAAAACTGGTTTCTGCGTTCAGAATATTTCCTTTTATAATCTCGATCTTATTGTCTAATTCATTTTGAGCAATATTAATCTTAAGCACATCTACTGCCGAAGCTTTATTATTAGCAACTTCAGAGATCGTAATTTCTTTATAATCGGATAACAACTCCTTTTGTTGTTTTAATATTTTCTCTTTTGCCTTCCAGCTATACAACTCATAATAACGCCGCTTTACATCTAGTCCAATTTTACGTCGTAAGATCTCTACATCATTTTTAAACACTTCACTGGTAGAAGTCTCTTTGTTCTTTTTAGCTTTTAAGGTCCCAAACCACGGCAAAGATTGTTTTGCTGTAAATTTTGCTTTCTGTGCTCCTGTTCTGGTTTCTGGTTCACTTACAAAATACCCGGCTCCAATAGAAGTATTAGGTAAACTTCCCGCTTCGTTTACTTTTTCTAAAGCTGCTTCATAAGTATACTGCATTGCCTTAAGTTGGGGATTATTTTGCTCTGCTTCTCTAATATAATCCTGAAGTGTTTGACTGTTACCGGAAAAATAAAAGAACAAAGAAAATAGAAGAAAGACTATTCTATTTTCTTTTCTATAATTTCTTTCCTCATTATATTTCAACTTGACCATAATCACTATAGTTCTTAATATTATAAATTTTACACTTTTATCTTTTTACTTTTAATTTTTCACTCTCATTTCTTCTTTCCAACTATACAATACAGGTACCACAAATAAAGTGATTAATGCAATTAACATTCCTCCAAAACTTGGAATCGCCATGGGTATCATAATATCGCTTCCTCGACCTGTAGATGTTAATATGGGTAACAATGCCAGTATTGTAGTTGCAGTGGTCATTAAACAAGGCCTTATCCTTTTTTCACCAGCTTCTATAACAGATGCTACAATTTCTTCTTTGGTTTTAGGAACATTACGATCAAACGTTTGGGTCAGATAAGTAGCCATAACAACTCCATCATCTGTAGCAATTCCAAAAAGAGCAATAAACCCTACCCAAACTGCAACACTTAAATTAATCGTGTGCATCTGGAATAAGTCTCTTACATTTTCACTCAAGAAGTTAAAGTTTAAAAACCAATCTTGCCCATATAACCAAATCATCAAAAAACCACCTGCAAAAGCCACCGAAATCCCTGTAAAAATTATTAATGACGTTGCCACAGAACGAAACTGAAAATAGAGAATCAAGAAGATAATTATCAAAACTAATGGAACTATAATTGACAATGTCTTTTCTGCTCTTAGTTGATTTTCGTAGGTTCCTGTAAACTGATAACTGACTCCAGTAGGAATAACTAAATCTCCGGCATCGATATGATCTTTAATAAGCTGTTGAGCGCTCTTCACCACATCCACTTCTGCATAACCATCTAGCTTATCAAAAAGCACATAACCTATTAAGAAAGTATCTTCACCTTTAATCACCTGAGGACCTTTTTCATATCTGATTTCAACTAATTCACTTAATGGTACAGGATTGTTTTTATCTACCGGGATATAAATCTCTTTAAGATCTTCAGGGCTATCACGCAGCTCTCGAGGATAACGAACTCGTACTCCATATCGTTCGCGTCCTTCAACAGTTTGTGTAAGTTGTTTACCTCCAACTGCTACTTGTAGAGTTTCTTGCACATCTGCTATAGAGATTCCATAGCGAGCAAGCTGTTCTCTTTTGATATCAATAAGTAAATAAGGCTTACCTACGATACGATCTGCAAAAACTGCTTGTGCTTTCACCCCTTTGGCACGCTTTAAAATATCCTCAAGTTTTAACCCAAAGGATTCAATCTTCTTTAAATCCTGTCCCTTGATCTTAATCCCCATTGGAGCGCGCATACCCGTTTGAAGCATTACCAATCGTGTTTCGATAGGTTGAAGTTTAGGCGCAGAAGTCACTCCTGGTAATTTAGTAACTTTCACTATTTCTTTCCAAATATCGTCGGGTGATTTAATTTTTGGTCGCCAGTTTCTATAATACTCTCCATTATCATCCGGAATCAAGTCATTATTAGTCACACTAACCGCCAATTCTAAGGTTTTATATGGATCAACGTTATCTTCCTGATTATTTGGATTTGTGATAGATGTCCCATTCTTTAATTTGAACAACCCCTGTTCATCAACCTCATATTTTTGTCGTTCTCCATCCTCATTCCGCATATATTCAGATTTATACAAAATCATATTCTCATACATCGAGAGTGGTGCCGGATCTAATGCAGACTCCGCTCGACCTGCCTTGCCAACTACAGTTTCAATTTCAGGAATACCTGCTACTGCCATATCTAACTGTTGTAACACTCTCTTATTTTCTTCAGCTCCTGCATGTGGTAGTGAAGTGGGCATCAATAGAAAAGACCCTTCATTAAGTGATGGCATAAACTCTTTACCTGTATTTCGCATAATTAATACACCAAATATTATAATAGTAGCCGGAATAGAAAGAAAAAGAATTTTATTGTGTAACGCCCATCTTAATAAACGTGTATAATAATAACGAAATATCCAAAGAGCGCCTAATAAACCAAAACAAATAACACTTACAAATATCAAGTTTATTCCAATACTTCGATCAAAACCTAAAGGGCGCCAATGTTCTGCTAATAGAAATACTATTACTAATGATGAAATTGCTAAATCAATTAAATTTTTGCGCTTTCGCGAAAACACCCCATATAGAGTTATTAATGAGGTTGTTCCAAACCCTATCAAAATCAACCCTAACCATAAGCCATAAACAACAGCGATGATTCCGGTTATAATTAAAGATAGATTCAGAATATATTTAAAAGATTTTTTTAAATTTTTCTTACGGAACAAAAAGGCTGCAAAAGGAGGTATTAAAAACAAAGCAATAATAATTGAAGCTATAAGTGCCATTGTCTTAGTAAATGCTAAAGGACGGAACAATTTACCCTCTGCTCCGATCATCAAAAAAACAGGAATAAAGCTAATAATCGTAGTTAGCACTGCAGTCAAAATAGCTCCTGAAACTTCTGATGTGGCATTATAAACTACTAAATTAACAGGTAAATTACTTTGGTTCTCATCTAAATGCCTTATAATGTTCTCTGAAAGTATTACTCCAACATCCACCATAGTACCAATAGCAATAGCAATACCAGAAAGCGCGACAATATTAGCATCTACACTAAAAGCTTTCATCCCAATAAAAACCATTAAGACGGCGACAGGTAATAATCCCGAAATTAATATAGATGCCCTTATATTAAACACCATAACAATAATCACCAAAATGGTAATGAGCACCTCTAGCATCAGTGCTTCATTTAAAGTTTCTAATGTTTCGTGAATAAGCTCTGTACGATCATAAAATGGAACTATAGTCAATTGAGAAACTCTACCATCAGAAAGAACCTTTGAGGGCAATCCTGTACTTAGTTTTTTAATTTTTTCTTTTACATTATTGATAACCTCTAACGGATTAGCTCCATACCTGGAAGCAATCACACCACCAACTACCTCTGCTCCTTCTTTGTCCAAAATCCCTCTACGAGTTTGTGGCCCCAGATGAACTTTTGCAATATCTTTTATACGTAAAGATGTAAAACCTTCTGAAGTAACGACCGCATTTTCAATATCATCTATAGATTTTATATACCCTAAACCACGAACTAAATACTCAGCTCGATTAATTTCGAGTGTTTGAGCTCCTATATCCTGATTACTCTCTTTAACAGCTTTTACAACATCTTGCAAACCAATGTCATATTGTCGCATTAATTCAGGATTTACATTTACCTGATATTCTTTCACATAACCTCCTATAGAAGCTACTTCAGAAACTCCACTAGCAGATGAAAGCGCATGTTTCACATAGTAATCCTGAATGCTTCGCAATTCCTGTAAATCCCAACCTCCAGTCACATTACCTTCTTCATCACGACCTTCGAGAGTGTACCAAAAAATTTGACCTAAACCAGTTGCATCCGGCCCCAAGGAAGGATTAACATTATTCGGCAATAAACCAACCGGTAATGAATTAAGTTTTTCTAAAATTCGACTTCGTGACCAATAGAATTCAATATCTTCTTCAAAAATGATATAGATATTTGATACACCAAACATTGAAGAACTACGAATAGTTTTGACTCCAGGTATTCCTAACAATGAGGCTGTAAGTGGATAAGTGATCTGATCTTCTATATCCTTTGGTGATCGTCCTTCCCATTTGGTAAAAACTATTTGTTGGTTTTCACCTATATCAGGAATAGCATCCACTGCCACAGGATCATTTGGAAAAAAATGTGTAGTCCAGTCAAACGGTGCATTTACAACACCCCAACACACAAAAAGGGTGACCATTAGTACTGCAACTAATTTATTCTCTATTAAAAATTTGATGCTTTTATGGAGCATTGTATTGATTTTTAGCTTTTGACAGAAAAGTCAGTTATCTAAATATTGACAAAAAGGTTACAACTATGATCTTAAAGATCAAAGTATATTCATCAACTAAAAATCAAATTAAAAAGACTTCATGAAGGACATGGAAATCAACAACCAGATCAGGTGGTGAGTATTTTTTAAAAATTACATTATTTTTATCCGGAAGATTAAAAAAGTCAAAATAAGAACTAACAAAGGCAACAAGAAATACCTGTTGAGGGACATCTATCTTGTCTAGTGAAATTTTAAGATCATCTTGCCCTTCGACTACTATAATTTCATCTTTACAGCAAGATTTTTTTATCATTTCATTTTGATCAGAATTATGATCCATTGTCTCCATCCCGCAACCTTTGGCTTCAGAAAAAATAGCTATATCTACCAAAATTCTTCCGCAATAATGTTTTTCTACAGTAAACGATACCGTAGAGAGTAATACCAAACCAGCTAGTATAAAAGAGGATATTTTCTGAAAACTTTTGTTCATTTGCATTACAAAGTTACACAATATTAAAGAAATCTTTAGATTTTAGGTTATTACTGCTATTATTTTTAACAAAACTATACCATAACAAATAATCAACCGTTCTAAATATTTTGAATACTTTTGCCGGAAAAAATTGTAAGAATGCCATTCGAAAACTTAAAGCTAAAAGTTACCGATATACTTAAAAAAGAAAATCAACCGGTTACAGATAAACTAAAAATGATTTGTCAACTGCTTAAAGACAATATTGATCATTATGACTGGGTTGGTTTTTATTTTAGGAATGGGGATAAAGAAGAATTAATATTACGAACTTATGTTGGAGCTAAGACCGATCATGAGGTCATCCCCTTTGGAAAAGGGATTTGTGGTCAGGTTGCAATCTCTAACGAAAATTTTGTTGTCCCTGATGTACAGGCACAGGATAATTATATCGCTTGTAGTATTAATGTAAAATCTGAAATTGTAGTTCCTTTATTTAAAGATGGAGAAAACATTGGTCAGATCGATATTGATTCTGACACTCCTGACCCATTTACAGAAAAAGACGAACGTTTCTTGGAGTTTGTAAACCAAGAGGTTGCTAAAATCCTCTAATTGTTGTTCCTTAGTGGTTTATTAATTACATAATAATAATCACATGAAGATCTTAGTCACTGGAGGATTGGGGTTTATAGGTTCGCACACTGTAGTTGAGTTACAAAACGAAGGTTTTGAGGTAGTCATTATTGACAATTGCTCTAATTCATCTAAAGATGTTTTAAAAGGTATTACTTCGATTACTGGAAAACAACCTATTTTTGAAGAATTCGATTTACGGGAAAAAGGTGAAGTTCAGGAATTCTTTAAAAGACACCAGGATATTGAAGGTATCATTCATTTTGCAGCATCAAAAGCTGTTGGTGAAAGTGTTGAAAAACCCTTACTATATTACGAAAACAATATTTCCACACTGGTATACTTATTACAAGAATTACAAAAAAAGAAAGACAGTAGTTTTATATTTAGCTCTTCTTGTACTGTATATGGCCAAGCAGACGAACTTCCTATTACAGAAACTGCTCCAGTAAAAGCTGCAGAATCTCCTTATGGAAACACCAAACAAATGGGGGAAGAAATCATTAGAGATACTTGCAAAGTAAAACCGAACCTGAAAGCTATTGCTTTACGATATTTTAACCCAATAGGCGCACACCCAACTGCAGAAATTGGTGAGTTACCTATTGGCGTGCCACAGAATTTAGTACCATTCATTACGCAAACCGCAATTGGATTACGTGAACAATTATCCGTATTTGGTGATGACTACCCCACAAATGACGGAACTGCAGTTAGGGACTACATACATGTTGTTGACTTAGCAAAAGCTCACGTAGTAGCATTACAGAGGTTATTAGAAAACAAAAACAAGAGTAATTATGAGGTATTTAATGTTGGAACAGGAACTGGAAGTTCTGTTCTAGAAATTATACATTCTTTTGAAAAAGTTTCTAACCAACGTTTAAATTATAAAATTGTAGGGCGAAGAGAAGGTGATATAACAGCTGCCTATGCTGACACAACAAAAGCTAATCAAGAATTAGGTTGGAAAGCAAAAAGCAGTCTTGATGAAGCGCTTGCTTCTGCGTGGAAGTGGGAACAAAAGGTGAGAAGCTAGACAAAAAACACATTATCTAACAATAAAAAAATCCTGAAGAGCTTCTTCAGGATTTTTTATGAACTTATATTTAATAAAAGTCTAGTAAAACTTAGCTCTTTTATCTTCTATTTCTGCAGCTTCTTTAAGCGCATTAAACACTCTATAACTAACTGCACCAACTTGTGTTGTTGTCGTTTGTGATGCATAGCTTAAGTATGTATCCAAACCTGCAGCAGGAGTCTTCTTGGTTACCTCGACAACATACACTCCATTATTACCAATAATCGGCTCAGAAACTTTACCTTCTTCTAGTGCAAAAGCTGCACCTACAACTTTTGGTTCTGTTCCAGCTCCGCTTATTGTAGGAGTTTTCATATTTAGAGCAGAAGCAGTTTTTACAGTTTGTGAATTAGCACTTGCAATAGCATCTAAAGAAGTTCCAGACACTTTATTTTTTAGAATTTCTGCTTTCTTCTCTTTGATTAAGATTGGTTTTACTGTTGGACTAGCATCCTCAGCTTTCATAAGCCCTTTTGCAGCTTTAGCCGTCAATTGTACAACAGCATAACCATCAGTAACATCAAAACGTTTTACTTCTCCTATTTTAGATTCTTCATTAAAAGCCCATTGCACTATAGATCTTTGAGCGCCTAATCCTGGAATATTTTCATCCAATTCCTTTATTTTATTTACAGGGCGAACATCTCTTTCTTCAGTTTTAGCAACCTCTGCATAGTCACCCTCTTTTGTTGCCATTTGAAATTTAGTTGTTTTAACGAATATATCGTTAATAGTTTTTTCGCTTGGTTCAATTTTTCGGGCAATGGTAGCAACCTTTACAGCTTTTTGCTCGTTCTTTTGATCATTAATTTTGATAACATGAAATCCAAATGCAGTTTCTACTACACCTTGATCTCCTGTCTTATTATCAAAACAAAAATCATTAAATGCAGGAACCATTCTTCCCGGAGTGAAATATCCTAAATCCCCTCCCTTATCTTTATTAGAGTTATCTGCAGAAAACTGACTTGCTAGAGCTTCAAATTTACTACCATCTAATTTTATAACGCTAGCTATACTATCTGCTAGGGTTTTTGCTTCTTCTTTAGTTCTTTTTGTTTCTCCAGCAGTACTAAGCCCTTCCCAAGAAACAAGAACATGACTTGCTTTTACAGAATCTGGCATTTGCTTGTGCGCAACAATTCTTGATACTTTAATAAATTCACCATCCTTATATGGTCCGAAAACCTCTCCTACCGGAATATTATATAATGTATCCGCTACAGTAGCTGGTAAATCTTTTTTAAACACAAAACGATCATCATACTGTAATGCAGAATTTTGACTTACGTACCCTTCAACATCTTTTGTGTTTTTAAACCCTAAAATAGAATCATTAGAATTCGTAGCAGAATTAAAATCAATCCTATCATCTAACAACTTCGTCACTTCAGTCATAATCGCATCTTCATCCTCTTTACTAGCTTCTTCTTTAAAAAACACGTAACGAATACTTCTAGTTGCTTCAGCTTCATAGCTATCTGGGTTTTTAGCTATATAAGCTTCGATCTCTGCATCAGAAACTTTTACATCTGCATCAGGAATACTTGAAAACGGAAGCTGAACATATTTAATATCTACATTATCATTCTCCATTTTATAAGCTATCTCACCCTCTTTTAGTGTAGCCCCAACTCCTGCTTTAATCATAGTAAGATATGTCTGCTCTTTTGCTGACTCTCCAAGCGTATTTTCATAATTCAACCATTGTTGATACCCAGCGGTTCCCTTAACGCTTGCTACATATTCACTCATTTTACCTTTATCAAAAACTCCTGCATCATTTTGGAATGTAGGATTGTTAGCCAGCGCTTCTTCTAAAGCTTCGTTTAACTGATCTTTTCCTACAGTAATCCCCAGCTCTTCGAACTGTTCTGCATACACTGCTTTTTTCACAAACTGATTCCACACACTATTTACTACTTGGATTGTAGACCCTCCTCTGTAATTAGCAGAAGCTGCCTCTACCTCTTTTGCAAATTCTGTTCTATCAATATCATCACCATTGATTGTTGCAATCGTGTTTTGAGCCTTCTGAGAAATAAATCCTCCATTACGAATCACGTCTGCTAATACAAATGAGAATAAAGCTAATGCGATAATCACGATTAGAAAAACGGAACGTTGTCTGATTTTATTTAAAACTGCCATTGTAAGTTAATTTATTCAAATATAGTGGGCGAAAATACCATTTTATTAGAATAATACCAATTAAAAATATGAAAGTCTTTTGAAGTTTTTTTGCTTTATAAATTAGATAGTTTTAAGCATCAATCCTAAAAGGACATTTTATCAAAAAAATGAATACTTTTTTATCAAAAAAACCTTTTAAACAATTAAAGAAATTAAACTAGCAAAGGATTACAAAACACTGAGTCGCAATTATGAAGAAGGTCAATCTTCTGGAATTACTTTTAATTCTACTATTTCAATTTTAGTATTAGAAGTCTCGACAATATTAATATTAAAGGAATTTATATTAACTCTATCTCCTTTTTCAGGAATTTCTTCAGTATGATTAACAATCATACCTCCTAAGGTTTCATAGTTTTCACTCTCGGGTAAATTCAATTTATAAGCTTCATTGATATAGTCCACTTCCATTCTTGCAGAAAAACGATAATGATTTTCCGCTAACTGTTCCTCAATCAGTGCTATCGAATCATGTTCATCTTCAATTTCGCCAAAAAGCTCTTCGACAATATCTTCTACAGTGATAATACCACTGGTACCACCATACTCATCGATAACCACTGCCATACTTTTATGTTTCTTAGTCAGAAGATTAAGAACGTCTTTTACATACATTGTTTCAGGCACAAAAACTACTGGTATTAAGATTGACCTTAATGATTTTGGCTTCTTAAATAACTCAAATGAATGTACATATCCTATAATATCATCGACTGTAACATCAAACACCAATATTTTTGACAACCCTGTGTCAATAAAAAGTTTACTAGCCTCTTCTATGGACTGTGATTTATCAATAGCCACAATCTCTGTACGGGGTATCATAACCTCTCTGGATTTTACATCTGAAAACTCCAAGGCATTCTGAAAAATTTGAATTTCACTATCAATTTCATCATGCTCTTCTACGGTTTCCATCTGCTCCGTAATATAATCCCCTAATTCTGTTTTACTAAATGCAAGCTGAACTTCATCTCCATTAGTTTTTAGAAATTTTCTCAATACAAAATCCGAAATCCAAATCACAAACGATGATATCGGAGAAAAAAGCCAATAAAAGATATAGGCTGGAAAAGAAAATACCTTTAATAAGGTATTAGAATATATTTGGAAGAAGACTTTAGGCAAAAATTCTGCTGTTAGCAGTATAATAACTGTAGATATTACTGTTTGTGTTAACAGGCTAAGGTCTGCGAATAAATAGTCTAAAACCCAAAGGCCTGTTGGCATTAAAGACTGAAACGAATTCATTAATAATTCACCCATATAATACCCATATACGACTAGAGCAATATTATTACCCACTAACATTGTCGCAATAAATTTAGAAGGCTTTTTAGTTAATCGTTTGAGTATACCAGCAAGAAAACCACCTTGTTTTTTTTCAATCTCAATATGGATTTTATTAGAAGAAACATAAGCTATTTCCATCCCTGAAAAAAAAGCAGAAAGAATAAGGGAAAGAATAATGACCGTAATCTGCAGTTCCATTATCGGTCTTTGTTGTTTGCTTCGAATCGTTTACGAAAGCTTCTTTTGAAGAAATACATAAATATTGCTACTCCTGCAAAACAAAGGTATAATATGCTTCTACCACCTTCTTGACCCCATTCTGCATATGCCTGGTAAAGAAATAACACCATTACCGCCAGATATGCAAATTCAAAAAATCTAGATACTTTTTTCATATTATTTTTTATTCCTCTATAAACATCACTCCTTCATTGATGCGCGAATTCAAGATAGTAAAATCTTGATTAGCATCAAAACCATCTGCTTCATTTGTAGCGCCATCCGGCAATCTACTTTTATAAGGGAGATCGGTAAAAACCCAATTAATATTTTGATCCCAATATAGTTGTTGAGCTTGTAGATGCGTACTATCTGCAGTTTTAATATCTACATTGCCACGCATATCAATAAGTCCCGTTTTTTCATAAGAAACAGCATAGTCTGAAGTCACTACACTTACTCCACCATCTTTATCAATCATATCCAAGACAATTCCATCAGGAAACTCCCAATACCCAAAATCGCTATTGGTAAAATCTAAAATCCTTGGAGCTTTAAGAATTGCTGTTAATCTTCCTGAGTCCGTATACTTCAGGTTAATTTCAAAACCTTCAGCAATAGGCGCATCTTCAGAAATCAGGTTCTTTTTAGTTTTTTTCTCTTTCGATTGACATGAAAAAAACAATGTCACAGCAAGCACTGTGACAAAGTTTAATATGATATTCAACCTGTTGTTTCGCATTATAGTTTAGGAACTCTTACAGTTTCTCCTATCCAACATCCGATTTTTACAGTTTTTATTTCCGGATTATTAAAGATATCTGTCTTAGAAGGAGCCTTAGCTTTATAATTAGCTGCCGTTTTAGAAGCAGTAGATTTTAAACTTGGATCCACTTTTCCTGCTCTTCTTGCATAGTTCTCAGCTAACCAATACACTGCTCTTTTGCTAAATACATCATCTCCACAACTATTAGCACTACTGGCAATCATACTTGCGATTCTAAGGTAACAAACACCCATAGAAGGCTTTTGTTTCAATGCTTTTCTATAGTATGATCTTGCTTTTCCTTTGCTTCCTTGCTTCTTCATTACCTCTCCAATCTTAAAGTATACTTTAGCTTTATCACTAGCTTTAGTTTCTAACTCAGCAGACTGGTTAAAATATTTTAAAGCTACAGAAGTCTTTTTATCCTTTAATGCTAATATCCCAAGATAGTATGCAGTTTTAGCTGAAGGCTCTAGATTATGCTGAGACTCTACTAACTTAAAGAATAATGGATCGTCAGTACATTCTTTTGAATACATTCTTCTAGAGGCACTTTTTACCCAATTGATATCACTTTTCTTAGCATCGAACTGAGTATTATACAAAGGAATCAAGTTTTTACAGTCTGCCAATTCTCCTAGCTTCTGATTAACCCCAGCTTTTACTTTACTATAGTTAGATAAAATTATACCAGATCTTTTAAGTTTCTTTTTTTCTTTGTTGCTTAATTGAGTCCCTGATTCTTCTTTTTCAGTTAATTCAGAAATAGTTTTTGCTTTTTCACTTTCTTCGTTTTCGATTTTTTCGATAACATCATCATAAAGGTCAAAAACATCCTGAATTCCCTTTTTACCCTCGCCGTGAAGATCTACTAATAAAGAGAAATATGTATAAACATTTTTTGGGTTACTTACATTAGCTTTATCTTCTGTCCAGGCTTTATGAAACTCAGCATACTGAGTCTCTTTTGTACCGATCTTATTATCATGCATCAACTGACCAATACTTGCGTGCATATCACCAATCTTAGTTTTTGCAGGAAAATATTGCTTACGTTCTTTCCAAAGTGCGATCATATCATTTGCTAAAGCATTTTTCTGACCAGCTTCTGCTTTTTTATATTTAGCAGCTAATAATTTTTGACCAAACTGAAAAGTTGCCACACTATACGTAGGACATTCTTTTCTTACTTTCCATAAAGGCGCTTCCGCCGCTTCATAGTTCTTTACTTTTGCATGTTCATAGGCTATAGATGCAGTAGTTGCACAGTCAGTAGCCTGAGCAGTAATAGTTGCTGTACTTAAAACCAATCCCGCCGCTATCGTATATAAAACTTTAGTATTCATAGCTGTATTAAATTGTAGTTAATTAAATTTTATTTTTCTAAACCATTGGTCATTTAAAGACAAACTTATTGAAAAATTGAAAAAATCTTCTCTTACTAATCCAAAATCTGTTTTTCCTCGTTGTCCGTATTCAAAACCTAGATTGGCATTAGAAAACAAGTTGCCGACCGGTAAGCCTACTCCAAAAGATATGCCAAACTCATCAATAGACTGTCCGTTGATGTTTAAACCTGTTTCTTCATATCGAAAACCTGCTCGATATACCACTCTTTTAAAATAACTGGTTAGTGAATTATATTTAGGTAAATAATATCCCCCTAATTTAAATTCTGATGCGTTTTTATAAGATACATTATCATTGGTAAACGACCTATTTGTAAAATCCCCATTATCCTTATACACATATTCTGCTCCAACAAACCATTTTTTTGGATCACCGATTCCACTACCAAATTTAAGTTCTGCAGGCAAATCAAGGTTACGATCCGCAATTTCTATTTCTTGTCGATCAATAACAGCTTCCTGACCATTAGACCCAATCGTTATAGTGGCTAATTCTCTAGAATTAGCTGACGACAAGTTAAAAGATGGAGTAGATACAAGAGAGGCAATCAGCTCCAACTTGTTATTAAGCATTTTTTTATAATTCAATCCAAATGACATGCTCACCCCTGATAAATTAGAGTCCGTTATCTCTCTAGTATCAAATTGTGAATTTGGATCTCTAAAAATTGCTTTGTTTTCAATATTACCAAAGTTATAATTAAAATCCAGACCAACACTAAAATTCTCGTTAACTTTAAAGCCTGCAGCTACGAAAACTTTATTCAGCCCTCCATTACCAGAGAACCTTCTTTCAGCACCATTTTCATCAAAGGAATTTAAATCATACCCTACAGAGGTAAAAGGAATAACCCCAAAGCCAAAACCAAATTTTCCTGCCGGGATTCCTATGGCTAAATAATCTAATGTAGCATTATCCGTATATGATTTAGATGCTTCATTATTTATGGCAATACTACTATAACTTACACCAACAGTATACGTGGTAAGTCTTAATTCTCCGTAAGCAGATGGGTTTTGAAGATTTAGATGAATACTATCTGATAAAATACTCAGCCCTCCCATCGATCTGTTTTCTATCGTTCCTTTAAACTTCTGCAATCCGATTCCATAAAAAGAATAAGGCGAAGTTGTTCCTTCCTGAGCATAAGATATGCTGGTAACTATTACCAGAATGACTACTAAAATCTTCTTTATCATTGACTATTATTAAAAGCTAAAATGTAATTTAGTCCCTCCAATAAAAAATTAGAGGTGGCAAATATGCTATTTTTTAATCTATTAGACAAAAAATGAGCATCCCCACCGGTTAAAATAACTGTTAAATCATTATAAGTGTTGCAATATTGAGCAATTACTCCATCTATTTCGCATAAAATTCCATTTACTACTCCAGAATGAATAGACTTTTCTGTACTATCACCAATATAATTTTCAGGTATTTTTGTTTCCAATAAGGGCAAATTTGCGGTATAATTATTTAGACTGGCATATCGCAATCGAATTCCTGGAGCAATAGCTCCTCCTAAATATTGTTCCTTGTTATTTTTAAAATCGTACGTAATACAAGTTCCTGCATCAATTATCAAAGTATTCTTCTTAGGATATTGATCTACTGCTGCTGCAACTAATGCAATTCTATCCACTCCTAAAGTGGTCGGAGTAGTATATAAATTTTCAAAAGGTATTTTTAAGGTATGATCAAGAATTAAGGTGTTAAAAAAACTACTAATTTTATTTACATCTTCTTTACTAATGTTAGACACAGAAGATAATATAGCATTCTTGATTGCAGGATAGTCTTCCTTGACCTTATCTATAAAACCAGAAAAACCTTGTGGTTCAATGGTCTCTTTATATACCATAGAAGATGTATCAAAAACCCCTATTTTTATATAAGTATTACCAACATCTATAACAAGATTCATCTGTTTGCGTTTATTTCTTTAGAAGTCAGATGAAATTAATCCATAATCGTTTTGGTTGCTATTAACCTAAATTATAGCTTATTTCATGTGATTATTCGTAAGTCGCAAAAGTACAAAACGATTTTTTTAATTTTTTCTTTTGATGATTAAAAAAAGCGTTCTATATTTGCATCCGCTTACAACAAGGTGCCTTAGCTCAGTTGGTAGAGCAAAGGACTGAAAATCCTTGTGTCCCTGGTTCGATTCCTGGAGGCACCACCTTAAAAACCCGAACAAATTGTTCGGGTTTTTTTAATGAAATTCGACCTATACATCGTTTTATTACGAAGATGCTGGTTTCCTAAATATAGATCGAAATCAAAATCAGGGTAATCATGAGAAAACAAGTCAAATTTATTTTTGCAAAAATTATATTATTGATATAGTTTTTCTTTTCGTTTCTTTAACTGATCTTTGAGATCATCTATGGTTTCATTAATAGCATTACCAAAACTTCTTTCATCAGAAGATGCATAAATTCTCGGTCCAGGAGCGCTTAATCGAATTCCGCATATATGACCTGAATCATCATTTTTGCTTTCTCTTTTAAAGAACACATCTCCTCTGATCACAAAAGGATATTGATTATAAAGCTTGTCCATTTTCTTATTTACATATGACTCCAAAGAGTCGCTAGCTTTAACATTCACGTATTCAAAGATTGTTTTCATTTACATTCATTCGTTAGGCAATTCATTTAAAGAATCAATTAGGTTATTTAAAAAACTAAATACTACTTCTTACAATTCCTTTTAGACGTTTTTCAATTTTTCGTTTCTTAACAGTCACCAATTTCATTACTTCCATTAGTTTAGGATCTTTGGTCTTTTTATAAATCTCATTAATTTTCAGAACTAATATTTTTGCTTCTCTTGATGCAGAAATCCTATCACTAAAAGTCATATGAGCCATTTTTCTTTTTTCGAATTCCAATGCTTTTTCCACTAACTCCATAATCAAGTTTTTAAAAATTTATTTAACAATAATTATTACTACTATTTTTTATTAATCATCTGCTTCTATTAATAAAGGTGTCTTTCCATCGGTGACAATGATCTTACTGTTAGGAGACTGAGATAATTTATTAAAAGCCTCTATACTTCGTATTTTAATAATCTCCTTAGTTAACCCTTCAGCTAATATTTTTTGTGCATCACGTTCTCCTTGTGCATCAATTATTTTTCTATCTGCTTCTAACTTAGCTTGCTGAATCACAAATTCCATTCTCATCGCATCTTGTTCTGCTTGCAATTTTTGTTCTATTGAATTTGCCAACCCTCTTGGTAATTGAATACTTTTCATCAATACGGCTATTAATTCTATACCATCAGCCTGTTTTTCGAGATTTACTTTCATCTTCATCATAATCTCATCCTCTATTTTGGCTCGCATACCGGAATGCATATCCTTGGCAAAAAATTGTGCACATACATCAGAAGAAGCTGATCTAAACACACTAGTAATAATAGACTCATATCCTTCTCCTAAATTTTCTAATACGTCAGGAATTTTATTTTGTTCTAACCGATATAAAATCGAAATTTCTGAATTGACACTCAATCCCTCTTTACTAGGTAGACTTAAAATCAATTTTATATTACTAGTCTGAGTAGATTCTTTTACTATTTTACTTACCAGTGGATTATAAAATACAGTCCCCTGAGTAGAAACTTTATTAGAAAACTTCCCCAAAGTTTGTTTTACACCAGCCTCTCCAGGCCTAATTACCGCACAACTGGAAAATACAATAAGTACTCCCATCAAAAGAAAAAAATTAGTTTTCATACACGCTTACTTTTTTTGTTCAACATTCATTATTAAAATAATATCACACCTAAGGTTCATTTTATCATAGCATATATTATGCTCTACTTAAATCCGTAATCTAATTCCAAAACCTTCAAGTCTCAGCTCATAAAATGGATGTTGATTAGAATTTATATCAACAGACCGGAGATTCGTATTAAAGATATATTCTTGAAATATTATTGATGGATTCACTTTAGGCAATAAACCTCTAGAACGATGCTCGCCATTAGTGTTTCTTATTTTGGATTCTAATGATTTTGTTTTGATATCAGAATAATTTTCTGAGTGCAAATACAGTAGTGATAAAGGAGCTAATCTTTCGGTATTAAGGAACAAGGTTTCATTATTAACCATCATTTTATTTTTTAAACTATTTGGGGCTTCCAAAACACTCCCCGAAACTGAATAATTAGTATCACCATAAAGGCAAAACCAGCTCAATTTATCTACACATCTATCAGACATAAAAACATCTTTGTCCATAAAACTTCCATTTCCAAAAAAAGAAAAGCTACTGAATAAGAAAAATGCAATTATGTATGATGTTTTTTTCATTTTGATAATATTATTTAATCATTATTGTTAATTTTTTATTAATTATTCAAATTTACTGAATTACTTCCATATATTTTTATTTATATTTATTATGATTTACATAAATACTAATTATGCATTATACACTTCATCAATTACAGATTTTCTTAAAAATCACTGAAAAAGAAAGTATTACAAAAGCTTCTGAAGAATTATATCTAACCCAACCTGCAGTTTCTATACAATTGAAGAAGTTTCAAGATCAATTTCCTATTCCGCTTACAGAAGTGATTGGCAGAAAACTATATATAACTGATTTTGGAAAAGAAATAGCGGCAGCAGCAGAAAAAATATTAGAAGAAGTAGAGGAGATCAATTATAAAACAATGTCTTATAGTGGTCAACTTACAGGTAAGTTAAAAATTTCGATTGTATCAACGGGTAAATATGTGATGCCATATTTTCTTTCAGACTTTATTAATCAACATGAAGGTATCGATCTCGTATTAGATGTAACCAATAAGGCACAAGTTATAGAAAGCCTTAAACGAAATACTGTTGATTTTTCACTGGTTTCCGTACTTCCTGATCATCTTCAAATAGATAAGATTCAATTGATGGAAAATCAATTATATCTAGTAGGCAATACAGAGCAAAAATTTGATAAAAAAATGTACAGTACTTCCATCCTGGCCGAACTTCCTCTCATATATAGAGAACAAGGCTCCGGAACCCGACATACTATGGAAAGGTTTATTCAGAAAAATGATCTGAAAGTTAGAAAAAACATGGAACTCACCTCTAATGAGGCTGTAAAACAAGCTGTACTTGCAGGGTTAGGATATTCTATTATGCCTTTGATTGGCATCAGAAATGAGTTAAAAACTGGCCGTTTGCAGATCATACCTGTAAAAGGTTTTCCTATTAAATCAAACTGGCATCTAATCTGGTTGAAAAACAAAAAATTCTCATTGGTTGCCGATGCTTTTTTAAAATATCTGGAAAGTGAGAAGGATACAGTCATTAAACAGAAATTTGAAAATATATAAAAAACAGATTTACCTCAACTATTACTATTCATCATAAGTTACTATTTTTGTAAAGCAAAATTTTGATATGAACACACCCAAATATTTACTTGTACTTTCCATATTCATATTTTCTACATTTCAGTTACATTCTCAAAATTTACAAGAACCTATTGATTCATTAGGTTTAAAAAAAGAATTGACTACCTGGCAAATGCTAAAATACGATGGCGCATCTGTTTTTGGCGGTGTAAAACACGCTTACACACAACCTGCACGATGGAAAGGAAAAGATTGGATAACTTTTGGAAGTGTTATTGCCGGTAGTGCAATTTTATTGGCTGTTGACGAACCCGTTAATGATTATTTCACCAATCAAAGAGAAGGAATTCCTCATATTATAAGAGAAACAGGTTTTCGCTTTGGTAAACCTTTGGTCAATTATGGGCTTACTACCGGAGTTTATGCTTTTGGTTTATTCACCAAAAACGAAAAAGTGAGAAAAACAGGTGTTTTACTGATTGCTTCTGCAACAGCAGGAGGGATTATTCAGACCTTTAGTAAAACCCTGGCTGGTCGTGCAAGACCTACAACAAATGAAGGTAATCTTAGCTTTCAACTTTGGTCAAACGAGGCGGCTTATCATTCATTTCCTTCCGGACATGCCATTCTTTCGTTTACCACCGCTTATGCAATTGCTAAGCAGTTTGAAAACCCTTATGTAAAAGGTGGAATAATTGCATTAGGTCTATTATCACCTGTATCCCGTTTATGGGAAGGCGCACATTGGTTAAGTGATACCGCTTTGAGCATAGCCCTCAGTATAGCTATTGTTGACGGAATTGACAATTTTTTAAATAATAATAAAAGGTATGTATATAACCCTAAAAAGTTTAAAATCAAATGGGATCTTAAGCTAGGAGCAGGGCAACTAGGAGTTGTTGGTACATTTTAAAATTTATTCAAATTCTTTCTCATAATACGTAGCGGCATCCTGTAGCAGCATATCCAAATATTTATTTTCGTTTTTAAGACGGTTTTCATTCCAATTAAGATATTTTATTAAATCTTCCTCTATAATTGATCTATATCTATGTACGCTATTAATATCAAAATATAACCTTCCAGTTCTTCTAACAAAGAAATCTACTAAACTATTCACCATCTCATGATGCACACAATACCATAACTCTGACCGTATTAATCTTTCTTCTACTTCATCATTCAGAAAATAATTCACTTTATCAATAATAATATCTGCTTGTTTACCATAGGTAGAAACCAAATACCATCCATAATGCAAATCTTCAACCTTCAAATCAATCAGTTGCTGAGCAATCTGATCTAAATAAGCATCTACTTCCTTACTATTTTTAAGAGGATCACTGGTTAACGGTATTTGTTTAGTATGGGATTTAGAAAATCGCTCTCTTCTTTTACTCCCCATGGTTTTAAGAACCTCGTCGATAACCCGCTGCGCCATTTTACGATACCCTGTTAGTTTTCCTCCGGCAATAGAGATCAATCCTGTTTCGGATATAAAAATCTCATCTTTTCTGGATAATTCAGACGGATCTTTTCCTTCCTCATGAATTAATGGTCGCAGTCCTGCCCAGTTAGATTCTATATCTTCTACTGTTAATGCCTCACTAGGAAACATATTATTTACCGCTTTAAGAAGATATGAAGCATCATCTTGCGTAGCTACGACCCGATTTAAATTAGCATTATAATTTGTATCCGTGGTTCCTACATAAGTGGCTCTTCCTCTTGGAATGGCAAAAATCATTCTTCCATCAGGTACATCAAAATAGATAGATTGTGTAAGCGGAAAACGTTCTCTGGAAAAAACCAAATGTACACCTTTAGTAAGATGGAGATACTTATTATTCAAGGAGTCGTCTTTTTCTCTTAAAAGATCTACCCACGGGCCAGCTGCAGAAACATAACTCCTAGATTTAATTGTAAATACTTCTTTGGTATTATGATCCAAACATTGTAAGCTTTTAATTTTACCTTCGTCATCATAATTAAAAGAAGTCATTTCACAATAATTAATACTATTTGAGCCATAGGAAGCTGCTTTTTTAAGTAATTCAATTGTAAGCCTTGCATCATCAGTTCTATATTCTGCATAATACCCTCCTCCGGTAAGGCCTTCTTTGTTTAATAAAGGTTCTTTGTTCATAGTTTCCTTTGCGCTAAGCATCTTGCGTTTATCATCTCCTTCTACATTAGCCAAAAAATCATAAACTTTTAATCCAATTGAAGCCATAACTTTACCATAGGTACCGCCTTCAATAAGAGGAAGCAACATTTTCTCCGGAACCACCAAATGAGGAGCTATTTTATGTACGGTAGCTCTTTCACTTCCTGATTCTGCAACTAATCCAATTTCTAATTGCTTTAGATATCGTAATCCTCCGTGGATAAGTTTGGTGGATTTATTACTAGTCCCCGAAGCAAAATCATTTTTTTCAATCAGACACACTCTTAACCCTCTGGAGGCTGCATCTAAAGCAATTCCTGCCCCTGTAACTCCTCCGCCTATAATAGTAAGGTCATATTTTGTGTTTTTAGCCCTTTGGAGTTGTGTTTGACGATCTAGTACCGAAAACCGTATTGGCCCTTCTTCCTTTACAGCCAACATATTTTTGTTTACTGTTAGTGTTCTAGATACTGCTTCTTGCCACCCGATATATTTTCGGCTTCGCTCGTGTTCTGTAATTTTTGGTTTAAATATGGTATCGACAGCTCTGATCTTGGTGATATCTTTTTTAGTCCAAATTCCTGCTTTAATTCCTGCAAGAAAAGCTGCACCCAATGCAGTAACTTCTAACATCTTAGGGCGATCCACTTCTACATTAAGAATATCTGACTGAAATTGCATTAGATAATTGTTTGCAGATGCTCCTCCATCAACTTTTAGTGATGCCATTTGTTTACCACTATCTTCTATCATGGCCTCCAGTACATCCCGGGTTTGATAAGCTAACGCTTCTACAGTGCCTTTTACAATCTCATTTTTACCAGAATCCAATGTAAGTCCATAAATCGCTCCTTTGGCATTCATATCCCAATGCGGAGCTCCAAGTCCTGCAAATGCCGGAACAACATATAAATCTTCTGAAGATTTGGTTGTTTTACAAATTTCTTCGGTTTCAGAAGCTTTTTCAATTACCTGGAGTTTATCTCTGAGCCATTGTATAGAAGCTCCTGCCACAAAAACACTTCCTTCTAACGCATATTTTATATTGTCTTCGGGTATACTACAGCACAATGTAGTTAATAATCCATTCTGAGATTTATAAGGTTTCTTTCCTGTATTGAGTAACATAAAACAACCCGTCCCATAGGTATTTTTGGCAATTCCGGATTTATACCCTCCTTGCCCAAACAAAGAAGCCTGTTGATCACCGGCTACACCATAAATAGGGATGTTGTGACCATCATAATCAATGTTTCCAAAATCAGAAGAGGAATATTGAACTTTAGGAAGTACCGTCTTAGGAATACTCATAGCAGATAATAGTTTTTCATCCCAATCCAGATTAATGATATTATACAACATTGTTCTGGAAGCATTAGAATGATCCGTGACATGACTTGTTCCGTTGGTGAATTTCCAAATCAGCCAAGTATCTATAGTTCCAAATAATAGTTCTCCTTTCTCAGCTTTTTCTCTTGCTCCATCTACATTATCTAAAATCCACTTTAATTTAGTTCCAGAAAAATAAGAATCAATGATCAACCCGGTATTCTTTGATACATAATCGCTTAATCCTTCGGCTTTTAAATATTCACAAATCTTTGTAGTTCTTTTATCTAACCAAACAATGGCATTATAAACAGGTAATCCGGTATTTTTATCCCAAACCACTGTCGTTTCACGTTGATTTGTGATTCCAACAGCGGCCACATCTTCGATAGATATATTTGATTTTTCAATTACTTCTATAAATACTTCTTGTTGGTGTCTAAAAATTTCTAAAGGATCATGCTCAACCCATCCAGGTTTTGGATACTGCTGAGTGAGTTCTTGTTGCGCAATTCCACAAATCTCCCCAAGGTTATTAAAAATAATTGCACGTGTGCTGGTAGTACCCTGATCAAATGCGATTACATATTTCTTGACCATATCAGAATTTTATTTGAAGTGTTATATTGAATATCCTTATTTCAAAATAACCATTAAACAATCTTTCACATTACTTTGTAATTGAAATCACTATGTAAAATAGTATCTTTTTGACCAATAGAAAAGAGAATCTAAGTATAAAAAAAATGTAATCGTTTGTATTATATTTTCTTTAAAGAAAACTACTTGTCTTTAATCGGCAAGAAAATTTCTGCTTTCCAGCTGGATGCATTATCATCTTGCATAGGGTTATTGTAGAAAATCTCTAATGGTTTTTTTTCTACTAAAATACTTCTTCGTTTAGCATATTCTAATAATGCAAACCAGGCCTGATCACTATTCCTATAATTACCATAGAAAATAGCCTTTAGTGCTTTACGAGAAGGACGTTTATTATATTTTATTTTAGAACTTGTAGGGAGCGAATCCTTATATTCTATTGGAAAACCAAAATCAAACCAGATATCATCAGTTCTTATATCCCATTCTCTAATTTTCACAAATGGATACCCGTTTTGCTCAATTTTATTCTCAATTATTTTAGGATATAAATCCGCATTAGCTCTTAACATCGCACCTGCCTTCATAAAACGTTTAGTTTTTGAGGATAAATACAAATATTCAACTTCAGGAATTTCGGATTCTCCTTCTATTTTTATTCTAAAATTATGTGAAAAATTATTGACCCCTTTACCAAAACCAGTTAGCTCTTTTTTAACCGATCTAATGAATTTTGTTTCTCCGGACAACACCCCTAGTCTATTGATAATAGAATGTTCTTTTGAAGTAATTCCAACTTTAATTTCTGTAACAGAATCATTAACGCTTTGTAAACTCCAGTATAGATTAAGTGTAGTATCTTTTAGTTTAACCTGCTGCCGTACTGTTTCGAACAGACTAGCATTCAAAGTATTGATGTTCAACGATTTTGAATCATTCCCCCAAGATTCCCAACTCAATATTTGATGATATATACTTCCAGGAGCACCTTTTGCTCTAAAAGTAATCTGATAATCATATGTTTTAATAAACAAATACCAAATTGTTATCCCCAAAAACAAAATTGTGGTGATTGAAAAAACTTTTGTTCTCTTCACTCTTTTATACTTTAATACAGTTTTACTTCGTAACTACAGAAGCTTCTTTGTTCATTTTCAATTTTTTATTCACAAAACTTCCCAACGACCGTCCTTGTTCTAACCCTAAATCTATAGCAGCTCTATAATGTATTCCTCCGTATAATCTACTTATGGCCGCTTCATCTGCAGCCTGATTAAATGAGTTAAAAGAACGTATTGGCAACCCATATTGCACCTCTGTATTATCATTAAATGCAAAGTTATCTCCAAATATCTTTGTCAAAACTGTAGAAGCTGCTCCAGATACTACAGAGTGTCCGCTAGTGTACTCCGGGAAAGGTGGTGTTTGTAAAACCGGCACCCAGTTCTCATCGATATGCTGATTGATCAACGTTTCCGGGCGGATCAAATTACTTCTGTATTTCTCATCCCAACAGCTAATAAACGCATCAGCAATAGCAATAGAAGTTTTTGTGTATGCATAAATGGTTTTTGCAAAATCAGCATTGGTTTTTTTACTAGCAATCTTGCATATTCCGATCCAATGTGCTCCCGGGGTTATTTTTTTGGTAGCAAACATCAGATGCCCTTTATGCGTTGAAACATAGGGGTTACAATCCCAGAACTGGGCAATTTCGAGTTTTTCAGAAGTCTCTCCTTCTTTTTTAATTGTTTCACCAACTTCATAGGTCTCCATTACTTCTTTATAAAAAGGACTATCTTTTTCCATAGAAAAATCTGGATATCTGGCAGGTTTAAACTGTGCTGCAGAATCTATGATTGACGGCCTTATTTTAGACCAATGAGGTTCAATCCCATCCATATAATCCGGAGGTGTAGGTTGCCAGCGAGAAGGATCTTCTGTATTTACTGAAAACTTTGGCATTGTTCGAGTCTGAGCATAATTATCAGAGGCATACCAGTTTTTTATATGTTCGGCAACTTCATCTCCGTACGCCTTAGAATTATTAAAGGTAGTTTTATCTATATCTTTCCAGGAGTTGTATAAACTATCTTGGTAGACTACTACTCGATCTTCAGAGAAAATAAGGTTTTTCCCTACTTCGAGATATGCTACTAATGCCGCTACTTTATAGTTTATCTTTTTTTCTGCATTTGCAATAGGTATAGATTTTAAATCATGTAACTGATTAACTAATGAAATATATTTATCTTCTTCTTGACGAATTATTTCGTAGGCTGCAATATTGGAATAGTTATATATTCTACTAGCCACCGGTGGCGAAAAAATGTCATGAACCATTACTTCTGTGATCTTATCCACCGCTGCGTGATAATCATCTGCTGTGATTATGATTTCCTGGGGTTCCTTTTGACAGGAAGTCAAAACTACTATTAGTAAAGCTAATGAAAACACCTTTCTTACCACCTTCAAAGAGGAAATAGTGCATAATTTATTTAGAAAATTCATATATCTCTGCTTTTTCATTGTGTACTGTAATTAATAAATAGTCCTTACTATCAAAATTAATAATATTTAAACCTCTAATTAATTTTTGAGATAGATTAACATTCAGTTCCGGAGCCTCAATTATACTATTTCTATCTTTTAATATTGCTCCTCCAAAACCATCAAATCTTCCGTGATATGGGATTACTCCAAAATAGTTTCCTGCCAAGAATACTTCTTGTTTACCGTCTTTATCAAAATCGTGTTTTAGCATTGATGTAATAGGAGAAACCTGAAGCTCATTTACAAAAGGAATAAAAGAAAATTTACCATTTTGGTTTTCTAAATATCCCGATGCTAATTCATGTACTTCTAAAATAGTAGCTTCTTTCAAAATATCATTACCGAAAACTTCTTCTACCGTTTTCCCGGCAAAATCTTTATAGGTTGTAAATTTTTTGCGTAAATAATTTAACTGACCAGATAATTCATCTAATCCCAAAGCTGTATAATATTTTCCATCTTTAGGAAGTGCCAAAATAGTTTCTGTTTTTTTATTATTATCAAAATCAGAATAATATAATCGCATTGGATAATCTGATGATGCATTAAATTTAGTATTCAATCCAAAATTACCTAATAAATAATCCTGATCACCATCATTATCGATATCGAACTCTTGTATGGACTGCCATAATCCATTGAGTCTCTTTGAAGCAATAGTTTCAGTCACATCTACTAATTCTCCTTTGTCATTTTTAAAAAAATGTGGAGACATCCATTCTCCGATAACTATTAGATCTTTAATTCCATCATTATCAAAATCACTCCAAGTGGCATTAGTTACCATTCCAATTTGTTGAAGTTCTTTGTTTTCTTTTATTCTAAACCTTCCTTGCTCATTTATCAACACATAAGATTCAGGAATATTACCAAAATCATCAGCTACCGCATAACTACCTACAAATAAATCTAGATCTCCGTCACCATCTATATCATTTGCTTTTATAGTAGAAGTATGTTCATAAATTTCCGGAAAATCACTTTTTATCAATACTGAACCTGAGTTAATGTATAACCGATCTAATAATGTTTTGGACGAACCCGAGATTTCTCCTCCAGCCGATGCTACAATAAGATCCTTTTTACCATCCCTATTAAAATCTTTGATCAAAGCAACTATATCTTCGCTTTGTTTGTCGGCTTCAAGCACATCAATCTGTTGTGATTCAAAACCATTTGCATTTTGAAAAAATAGTATAGAAGATTTGTTTTTTGAACTTCCGAAAAAAATATCATCTTTTCCATCTCCATTCAAATCTCCGACAGCTGTTGCAGGACCTTTATCCGAGATTTTATAGGGTATCAATTTCTGTCGGTTAAAATCTATATAGCTATTTTCTTTATGGACATATTGTAATCCGGGAATGTTATCGACTTTTCTAAACCATCCTTTAGAATTTGGAAATATATCATCATAATCCACTGATTTTCTTTTATGTAGTAATTTGATATTCAGGGTTTGATTGGTTTTTATGTTTTCTGCTATCTGAATAGTACTATCAGGCCAAATAATTTTTAATGAATCTATTACCTCAACATCTCCATAACCAAAATGAATAACTGGCTCTGAAGAGGACTGAAACCCCTTAGAGGTATATAATTGTTTACATTGAGCAACTCCCTGATGATAAGATATAACCTTGGCTCCTATGCCAAATTTATTAGATGCTTTAAAACTTAACTTCAGTTTTAAAAACCTTGCTTTTTCATTAGTTTTGTTTTTATAAAAAGCAACCGGAGTATTGATATTATTAGTCACAATATCCAGATCTCCATCATTATCAAAATCAGCATAAGCGCTACCAGTAGAAATCACTTTTTCATTTGGTAACCAATTTGCAGTTTTATCTTCAAAAACTATACTTCTATTGCCTTTAAATATATAATTCTGCACAGATCCTGATGGCATAATATTAAGTGCTTCGTTATCTACTAGTTTGGTAGTATTAAGTTTTTCTTTAATCTTATCGTTTGAAATGTATTTGATATAATCTAAATCATTTGGCCGCTTTGGTATTCCGTTAGATATAAATATATCTTGCTCACCATCTTGATCGTAATCTGCAAATAACACTGACCAACTCCAATCTGTGGAAGCTATATCACTCATCAATGCTGTTTCTGTAAAGTATTGGCCTTTTTGGTTTATCTGAATCATATTACGAGCATACTGGTAATGATATCCCAATCTGTTGACTCTCATATTCAGCATATCAATCGTTTCATCCCCTGCAGATGCCTTAAGCACTTTTTCATCTTCGGGAGTCATATCCAGGGTTAATATATCTGTATATCCATCGTGATTGATATCTGTAACATCACTACCCATAGAAAATCGACTGGTATGCCCAAATTTTTCTTTGAGTGCTTCTCTGAATGTGCCATCTCCATTGTTTATATAGTAATAATCATCTTCATGAAAATCATTACTTACGTAAATATCCGTATATCCATCATTATTAAAATCTGCTGTAGCAACCCCTAATCCATATCCATTTACCCCTCCATAAATGCCTGCTTCTTCGCTTACATCAGTATACTTATTTCCATCATTACGAAGTAACTTATCTCCGCTTTTTTTATGGCGGTTGTTTCTAATTGCTGCTTTACCAAATGAATTTTGTGTATGTATTGCGTGATTTAAGAGATACATATCAAGGTCTCCATCATTATCATAATCAAAAAAACTGGCTGAAGTAGAATAATTCTGAAAATCTAATTCGTAGACTGATGCTTTCTCAGTAAATGTTCCATTACCATTATTGATAAACAACTCATTTTGCCCTTGCAGGCCCTGAATTCCGGTTACGGCACAAACATAAATATCGAGATACCCATCTCCATTTACGTCAGCCATAGTTGTTCCCGTATTCCAATCTGATTTTCCTGCTACTCCAGCTTTTTTGGTAATATCTTCAAATTGAAAATCTCCTTTATTGAGATATAGCTTGTTTTCACCTTGATTGGAAGTAAAAAACACATCTACCAGATCGTCATTATTAATATCTCCTACCGCTACACCAGCACCATTATAAAAATACAGATAGTCCAGAATATTTAATTCTTCTGTAGGATTAAGTTCATTCTGAAAGGTTACCTTAGTTATTGCTGAAGGCATTTTTTCAAACAAGGCTCCTTGCTGTAATTTTTGTTTGGAACAAGAAACTATTAACAGAGTGATTATAAAAAAAATTACTCTACGGATACCTAATAGATTCTGCACTCTTACCCAGCAATCGTATACTATTTTTACAACCCTACTCATTAAGTTTAAAGATCTTTGGTTCTTGATTATTAATAACAGTCACCAGATATCTATCGCCAGACTTATTTGTCATCCATCGCATGGCTTTTACTTCCCCTTCTACCTGAAATCCTGAAGATTTTTGATCTATAAACCCACCCTTTCCATCGTTAAGTAATACATTACCTCTGCTAGCATCCAATCTGGAAAACTGAGGTTTAAAATTGTAGTTATTTCCTCCTAAAATGAGATCTATAAATCCATCGTTGTTAAGATCTATGGTTTCGATATCGCACACACAGGATAATTGTACTTCTTTTGGTAATTGTTTAATCCTAAAATTTCCTTCCCCATTATTGTAAGCAACCATACTCGAAAAATTGTTCACTGTTCTTACTGTGGCTTTATCTAAAGTTTCTTTAGAGAATAATTCATCAATAGCTTTTGTAGCATATTCCGAATATTTCAGGTTTTGCTTTTTTAGTGAGTTAATTTGTCCTGTGATTTCGTTTTTAAGATGTATAGGAACATCTCTACCATTTATGGTCTGGGTAACTATTTGCTCCATAGTTCCGTTATTGTCGAAATCACTAATATACATTTTTGATGGTCTGGATTCATCTACCTGATAAATCGCATTTAACCCTCTATTGCCCAACACCAGGTCAATATCCCCGTCATTATCAAGATCTTTGGCTTCTATGGTATTAAACCATCCGGAAATACTCTCCATATTGGTACTCAGCTGAGTTAATGTATTTCCATCATTGGTAAATATTTTTGGAGCCATCCAATCTCCTACCAGAAGCAGGTCTTTTTTACGATCTTCATTAACATCCTCCCAAACAGCATCCGTTACCATACCAACTTCTTTTAAACCTGGAGCTTTTATAGCAGTTATGTCCCTAAAATTTCCTTTCCCATCATTTTCTATTAAATAATTCTGAGGAGAAGTTCCATACATCCCAACAACACTCTGACTACCAATAAATAAATCTATATCTCCATCCTGATCATAATCATAAGCTGCCATGGTAGATATATTTGTATTTGTGGCCTTGATGATTCCCCCTCTGGAAAAATTTCCTTTACCATCATTAACATAATATCTAACTCCTGTTCTAGCTCCTTTATAATTACCGCCAGATCCTATAATGAGATCCAAGTCTTTATCTCCATCAACGTCTTCTAATACTGCTACTGTATCTTCAAAAGCTTCCTCGGTTTCGAATGTTCCCGGTATTAGTTTACCAGAAGTGTTTTGTAGATATAGCTTCCCTTTTTGTTTAAATGCCCCTCCTATAAAAACATCATCATTACCATCATTATTAACATCTCCTATTGCCAGGGCTGGTCCTTCTCTGGATTGCATTTTATAAATTAACCCTTCATAATCAAAATCAACATATGGATCTTCTTTATGCGATTCTATGGAATGTGTTACTGTTTCAAAATAAGCAGTTTTAGACTTAGGATTATTTTTATAAACCTCTATTGCATCTTTTTCATTCAACTCGATTAAGGTATTTAAAGAAATATCAGTCAACACTTGAGTTTTACCAGTTGGATATATTATTCGTAAAGAATCTGTTTTTTTAGTTTTACCTAAACCAATGGTCATTGTATATTCTACTGAAGACTGAAAGCCTCTGGTAGGTATTAATTCTTGCCTTAAGATTTCTTCTTCAGAATACACTTCCACAACACTTCCTATCCCAAAAGTATTTTTGCCTTTCCCTTTTACCTTTATCTTAAGGTAATTATTCTCTTTGCCTTCGCTATTATTTTTATAAATGGAAACAGGCATATTAAAATTATTGATAATCAAATCAAGGTCGCCGTCATTGTCTAAATCTCCATACGCTGATCCATTAGAAAATGTGGGTTCATCAAAACCCCAGTCACTTGTGGTATTATTGAAAGTAAGGTCTCCATTATTCCTAAATGCATAGTTAGGAATTGGCGTAGATGGCATCTTATTAATAATTGAATCCACTTCCTCTTTTTTACCTGTTAATGTCATTTTCTGTATGATATCGTTAGCAAAAAAATTCATAAAATCTTGATTGGTTAAGTCATGATAAATACCATTACTCACATAAATATCTCTATATCCATCATTATCCATATCAAAAAGTAGGGCTCCCCAGCTCCAATCTGTTTTTGCCACACCACTATACAGTGCTATTTCTGAAAAGGTATTATCTCCATTATTAAATTGCAAAGAGTTTTGCATATACTGATTATAGAAATCTCTGCTTTTTTTTAATTGATACACATCATAGGTTTCGAAAGCTGTAGTCTCTTTTAGTCGTTGATCATCTTCCGGAAGCATGTCGGTTACAAAAATCTCAGGATATCCATCATTATTAATATCTGCCATATCAGCCCCCATAGATGAAATACTCAAATGTTTTACCCAGTCTTTTATTTCTTCATCAAAAGTTCCGTCTCCTTTGTTGATGTATAGGTAATCTCTTTCATAGAAATCATTAGACACATATATATCCGGAAGTAAATCTTTATTAACATCTCCAATGGTAACTCCTAATCCGAATCCAATAAGACTACCATATATACCTGCTTCTACACTAACATCTGTAAATACTCCATTATCATTTCTAAGCAATTTATCTCCACCTCCTTTAAGGATATCGGGAATATCCCAGTCCTCTGCTCTCAGATTACGTTTGTTCACAAATCCAAGACTACTCACTGGTATAAAACTATTGTTGAGAATATATACGTCTAGATCGCCATCGAGATCATAATCAAAAAAGGCAGCATGCGTGGTAAACCCACTATCCGCTAAATTAAAATCAGTTGCTTTTTCAGTAAAGGTTAAATCTCCATTATTAATGAATAATTCGTTTTTTTGATCATCTCCTTCTGCATTACCAGCATTGCACACATAGATATCCAAAAAACCATCTGCGTTAATATCAACCATTACCACTCCTGTTGACCAAGAATTCTTGCCTAGGGTTCCAGAGCCGGAAGATATATCTTCGAATATGAAATTTCCTTTATTCAGATATAACTTGTTATCTCCTCTATTAGCCGTTAGATATACATCCGGTAACCCATCATTATTGATATCTCCAATTGCAACCCCACCACCATTATAGAAGTTCCTATATTTGAATATATTAAAATCCCTCTCGTTATGTACCGTATTTGTAAAATTAACTCCTGTAGTTTCAGGAGATAACTTTGTGAATAAAGTTTCTTTATCTACAATAACTTCTACCTCATTATTTTTCTTATCACAAGAGATTAGAAGTAATAGTATGAAACAACCATATATTAATTTGTTCATTTTATTCTTTGATTTTTTTTACCACTTGAAGGCTATCATTATTCACTCCAAATAAAAAATATTCTTGTTCATTAACTTTTATCTTTTTTATTGTCCTAACGGCTCCCTGAACACTAAACCCGCTATTAATATTACTTTTGAAATTTCCTTTTTGATCATTTATCAATAATGTGCCGTAAGAGGCATCCAATCTACTTAATTGTGTATTAATCTCATAAGTATTACCTCCAAGAAGAATATCCTGATGTCCATCATTATTTACATCATTAATCAAAATACTATGTACCGATGATAGCTGAGCATCCCAAGGGAGTGTGTGAGCAACAAAATTGAGATCGCCTTTGTTTTCGAAATATGTCGTTTGTAAGGTGAAAACCTCTTTTTTACGTGCATTATCTATTTTTGATTTGAGAAAATAATCATTGAAATCTGCTTTCGCAAAAGCATTATAGGAAAGAAACTGTTTGTTAAGTGCTGGTATTTGTTTAGACAATTCATCTTTGGTAGCAATAGGAGTTTCTTTTCCCTCATAAAAATAAGTTACAATAGGATCAACTCTCCCATTATCATCAAAATCATTTAGATACAACTGTATAGGCTTTTCTATTGATGCCGATAGGCGGCTATTCAATCCCCAATTACCGGCAATAATATCTAGGTCTCCATCATTATCCATATCTTTAATTTCGATACAATTCCACCAACCATTGGTGTTCTGTAACGATAGATTATCATCTTTCTTAAAATTACTATTACCATTATTGATTAGTATTGTGATTGGCATATAATGTCCTGCTAATATTAGGTCCTGGTAATTATCATTATTAACATCTACAAATTTAGCGTCGTATACTTGTCCAATTAAAGATAAATCAGGTGCGGTATCAGAGGTAACCTCTCTAAAATTACCATTACCGTCATTATTATAAAGATAGTTTTTTGGTGTTACCCCATATTTTCCAGGCACACTATTACTACCTATAAAAACATCTTGATCACCATCGTTATCTATATCTGATGCAATAACTACTGAAGCATTTATTTCTATATCTGGAAAAGCTTTTTCTTTTTTAGTAAATATCCCATCGTCATTTATGAATAGTTTGGGAGAAGTTTGATATCCAGAATAGTTTTCGTTACCTCCATAACCAATAAGAACATCCAAATCCCCATCTCCATCTGTATCAAAGAAACATTGATCTACATCTTCATAACGTTTATTTGATTCAAAATTTGGTTGATCACTCTTTATAAAATCACCAGAAGGTTGTTGTAAAAACATTCTTGGAGTTTTAAACCTCCCTCCTGGGATATATACATCTTCAAATCCATCATTATTTATATCTTCCACCGAGAGATGAGGCCCTTCATTTGAACTGGCGTATGGAGCTAAAGGTTCTACACTAAAATCTTTAGTTTCATAATCTTGGTGTTTGAATTTAATAGTTAGCGAATCGTTTCTTAAAAAAGTAAGAGATTCCTCAACTGAACCAGCATAAAGTGAACCTATATCCTTACTCAGGGAAATAGTAGAGTTTATCTGGATGTCTTTATGTATAGATATATCACCACCTGGCCAATCTATTACTATCGAATCTACAACAGCAGTATTATTCAATCCGAAATGTAAAATTGGGGGAACTGATGATAAATATCCTCGGGTAGTATACATTTCTGAAACTTGAAGACCCTTTTTTGTATAAACAGTTGCTTTCGCTCCTATTGCGTTAAGGTTATTTTTGGTTCCTTTTAATTTTATTTTTATATAATTACTATTTCCTATTCGTTTGTCGGATTCGTTTTCATATATGAATGCTCTCTCATTAATATTATTAACAACAAGGTCTAAATCTCCATCATTATCTAAATCTGAATACACAGCACCATTGCTATAAGATGGTATCTCTTCTGACCAATTACCAAACATATTCTTAAAAGTTAAATCCCCTTGGTTCCTATAAAAATAGTTACTTGTCTTTTTACTAGGTAGTTCATTAATCAATGCCATATCTTCATTGGTCATTCCTTGATTTATTCGCTTTTGGATATTATCATTGGCTATAAAGCTTATAAAATCCATATCATTAGTTGCCCCCTTAATTCCGTTAGAAATAAAAATATCCTTGAACCCATCGTTATCATAATCTGCCATTAATGGAGTCCAGCTCCATTCTGTAGCTGCTATACCTGAAAACAATGCAATTTCACTAAAAGTGGAGTTACCCCTATTCAACTGTAATGCATTTTGCATATATTGTGGTTGATATCCATTTTTTAGATACTGATTATAAATTGAATAGGTATACTCAGTACCAGACGATTTATAGGTTGACAAGTCTTCCGGTAGCATATCCAAGGATAGAATATCACTAAATCCATCATTATTTATATCCGCAATATCTACTCCCATGGTATAATGAGAGGTGTGTTGTATATTCTGTAGGGTATTGCTAATTAGTTCTTTAAATGTGCCGTCTTTTTGGTTGATATATAAATAATCATTTTCAAAAAAGTCATTCCCTACATATATATCAGGATATGTATCATTATTAATATCACTGATTGCTATACCCAGTCCATATCCTATAGCGCCTTGAAATATTCCTGATTCTACAGAAATATCTTTATATAATCCGTTATCATTTTCATATAGCCGATCTCCAGAAAGTGAATCTATTTGTTTTCGTTTAGCTCCTCTTCCATAAGTCCGATTAGGATGAACAGAATGATTTAACAAATACATATCCAAATCTCCATCTTTATCATAATCAAAAAAAACAGCTTGAGTTGAAAAACTAATAATATCTAAATTATATTTTAATGCTTCTTCTTTAAAAACTGGAAGACCATCGTTATCAATTCCTTGATTTACAAACAACTTGTTTTTACCTTTTATACCTCTATAATTACCTACTTTACAAACATAAATATCCAGTAAACCATCATTATTGATATCAACGGTAGTAACACCAGTAGACCAACCGTTATTATCTTTTAATATTTCCGGAGTTACCTCTTTGAATCGAAAATTCTTTTGATTTATGTATAACTGATTTTCATTTTGGTTGGACACAAAATAAAGGTCCTGCCAACCATCACCATTAAAATCCCCTGCTGCTATACCTGAGCCATTATAATAATATAAATAGGTAAGAATATTAAGTTCCGGGGTATCTTTTAACTCATTAACAAAAGATATACCTGTTTCAGATTCTGATAAGAGGTTAAAAAGATATGTTTTCTTTTCTCTTTTACACGATATCAGGAGCGTAAAACAAAAGACTATTATTATACTGATATTTTTAAAAGGGGTATTCAATCTAATCTTTTAAATAAATAATTAAATCTAGTAAATTAATTAGTAGAGCCCCTCAATACTGAAGGGCTCTACCAAAAAACACTTATTCAAATTAAATCTCTAATATCCAGGGTTTTGTACTAAGTTTGAATTTGTTAACAATGCTGAAGCTGGTATTGGGAATAATACCCTAAAATCATCATTATTAATTTTAAGCTCCCATGGTTCTGCAAACTTGCCAAATCGAATTAAGTCATTACGCCTCCAGAATTCTTTATATAATTCTCTTCCTCTTTCATCAAGTATATCCTGTTCAATTAGTGCCCCAAGATTTCCTGCATTACGGATACCTCTTAAGTCATTTATCATAGTCAATGGGTCACCCGAACCTGTACCTCCTCTAAAAATAGCTTCTGCTTTCATTAGATGTGCGTCTGCATATCTAAATAAGATTTGATGACCTTCAAATGCACCATTTTCAGGATGATATTTTATGGTACGAATACCTGTTCGCTCTGTATTACCTGACAAAGCAGGGAATTGTTTTTCAAAAATTAATGGGTTTCCTGTACGATCAGTAAGAGGGTTCCCAGCTTCGTCATATTGCTGTCCAATTAAAAACCCAAAACCAATGCTTGAACCATCCAAAAAGCCATCTCTATTATTATCAAAATCGTCAGGATCTAATCCTACTGGTAGGGGTACACCTGTTGTTCTAACAAATCCTCTTCTCTCCTCTTGACCACTACCCATTACATTTGTGTTAGGGTCTCCTTCAAACAAATCATAAAACTCCGCTAGTGTAGACCAGCCATTCCATCCACCTCCACTATTACCAGGTCCATTCTGGTTATAATGTAATCCATTCCACATTCTATTCCCTACACTTGATATACTGAAGAAGATTGTTTCAGTATCCACATCAGATTTAAAAATATCAAAATAACCAGATTGCAGCGCATATCCGTCTGCTGCAATCGCATCTACCAGCTCTACAACTTTGGTCATATCTGATGCTGCGGGAGTTCCTGATCCCAGATAAATATGTTTATTCAGATATAGTTTTGCCAATAGAAAATTCGCCGCTGCTTTTGTTGGCCTCAAATTATCTACACTCGGCCCTCTAGTTGGCAAATCAGGCAATGCAGTATTCAAATCTTCTAAAATAAAATCAAAAGCTTCTGGACGTGTCATTACCATAGGAGTGATACTTGGTCCATCACCAGGGTTTCTGAATGGCGCTATACCATACATATCCATTACCCAAAACATAGCATATGCTCTAATGAACCTTGCACTAGCTCTTTCTGTGTCTTCTGCATTAACAGTTCTGGGATCAATGATTTGAGATGCTCTAAATACTAACTGATTTAGATTGTTCCAGTTATTTAAAACATAGGGGTGTTGAGCATCCCACGTATGTTCATGTAATTTCCTCCATATTCCATTATCCCCCCAATCAGTACCTCTCGTTGGTACCAATAATTCATCTGTGGTAACTTCATTTAATGCGTATAGATCTTGTTGATTTTCTATAATTCCTTTTAAATCCCCAGTATAAAGATTTTCTATAAAAGGTTCAGGGTTCTCTATCCCTGTAAATTCAGTCTCAGAATCCGCAATCAAAGAATCACTTTCTTCAATCTCCAGATCCGTACATGATACTACAAGTAGTACCGACAATGCTATCAATATTCTTGATGTTAAACGTTCTTTTTTCATAATTATATTTTTTTAAAATGTAGCATTTAATCCAAATGTATAAGTTCTTGGCCTTGGAAAGGCTGTATAATCAATTCCAGCAGTAGGAAGGTTGTTTAACAAGTTGTTACTATCATCTGTTGGAGTGGTACTAACCTCAGGATCTAAACCACTATAATCCGTAATTACAAATAAATTTTGACCAGTGGCAAATAACCTTAATGTCTTGAATACTCCATCTCCTTTAAGAGGTACATTATATCCAATAGTTGCATTTTGAAGTCTTAAAAAATCTCCTTTTTCTAAGAAACGGGTAGAAACATCTGCAGCATTTGTGCCTGCTTCACCATTTCCTATAACATCTGTTGTTACATTACGCCCACCTTGTATACTTCCTGCTGTAAAGAATGCATTTTGAGTATTATTATATATATAATGTCCAAATTGCCCCGCAAAAAAGACCGATGCATCCCAGTTCTTGTAATCAAAACTTGTAGAAATACCTACATTAAAATCCGGTAATGCACTTTTTCCTACTAAAACCTGTAAATCGTTATTTGCAGTAATTGATTGTCCATTTTCATCAAAACCCTGAAACTCCCTTAAAAAATACGAAAATAATGGCTCTCCTTCTGTTAAAATCTGAGAAAATGCCCCCGTAAGTCCTTGTCCAAATATAGTACCTGCTTCAAATTGACCTTCGAAATCTTGTAACTCATTTTTGTTATAAGCTATATTAAAACCAAAATTCCAATTCAAGTCTTCTTGCTGAATAATATCATAATCAATTGCAAATTCAACACCCTGGTTGATTACATTACCATCCACATTTGAAAATGTAAAAGGTTGTGCCGCAGGTTGTGCTGAACGAACTCGTAATAATAAATCTTTAGTGTCTTTTCTATACACATCAATAGTACCTTGTAAACGGTCATTCATAAACCCAAAGTCAATACCAACATTCAATTGACTAGTTTCTTCCCATTTTAAATCAGGATTCTCAAAAGATACATCACTTGTTCCAGGAACAACAACCTCTCCTCCATTTTCTATCCAATTTACAGGAGCAACAAACCGTTCTCTACGAACAAAATTACCAAAACCTAAGCCATCCTGATTACCAGTTATACCATATCCTAACCTCAACTTGAGCGTAGAAAAAGCATCGGGAGAGAAATCTTCTTGGTCAATTTTCCAGGCAACCGCACCAGAGGGGAAATATCCATATTTATTATTCTCTCCAAACCTTGAGGAACCATCTGCACGCATTGTTGCAGTAAAAATATATTTATCAGCTATAGTATAATTAGCTCTAACAAAATAAGATTGTAACTCATCTTTATTATCAAATGTATCTGCCGTAATTGTGCTTGCTATTAAACCTCCAGGAGCTGTAAAAGGTACACGTCCTTCAACGACAGGTACAATTCTGTTAATAAAAGCTCCGGCAATAGTACCATCACCATCCCTTATCTTATCTGATACTATATATTGCTGATATGGTCCTTGTATATTATTTTCTATAGCATTGGCAGAGGCTTCCAGGCCATCAATCATACCATCTAAACTTGTGGTATTAAAGCCAAACCCTCCAATATTTCTTCCTGATCTCTCAAAGTCTTGGAAGGAATACCCCCCAAGTATAGAAAATGTAGAATTCTCAAATTGCTTTTCATAATTTATAGTAAATTCTAATAATCTATTAGTTACATCTATATCGTTTACTGTAGCCCTACCATTACCAGGTGTTCCATTTTGAAGCCCTATAACATCACCGGAAATTGCACTTCCTCTAGTAGATTCTGAATCATCATATCCTAAATTAAGTTTTGCAGATAACCCCTCTATGATCTCATACTCAATAGATCCATTTAATAGTATTCTATTTGTTTTTGTTTCACTTTGGCTATTTCTTAATAAGTTCAGGGGATTTACAAAAGAGCCCCCCGGATCAAAACCAGGATCTGCAGGCCAAGTTGGATTTGCTATATAAGCCGTACCCAATAAATCTCCCTGAAAACCTGCATCAGCACCAATTGGTGGAGCTTCATCATTTACTCTTGAAATAGTACCTTGAACATTTACCTTAAGTTTCTCATTAAAAAAACGATGCGCAGCATTAATTCGGCCTGTTATTCTTTCTAAGGAACTTTTTTCTACTACCCCAAATTGCTTACCATACCCAAAGGATGCGCGTATATTACCATTCTTGTAACTTTGAGAGTATGATAAATTCTGATTTTGTGAAGCTGTTTTTCTTGTAATTACATCTTGCCAGTCCGTATTATTTCCAAAATCCTGTGCTGCTACATCTCCTCCAAAGGATTGAATTGCCGACAAATACTGATCCCTGTCTAATAGATCAAATTCTTCAGCCGGTGAAGCAATACTAAGATTAGAAGAGAACTCAAATTTTGGCTTTGCTGATCCTCTTCCACTTTTTGTAGTAATTATTACTACTCCATTTGCTCCTCTAGAACCATAAATTGCAGTAGCTGAAGCATCTTTTAATATACTTACACTCTCTATATCATTAGGACTAATAAAATTTAATGGATTCCTGGATGCACTAGATCCTACACCGATATTACTTCCACTAGACCCTGTTTCATCTCCTGCTAAAGGAATTCCATCAACTACAAACAGCGGATTGTTATTAGATCGAACTGAGCTTGTTCCTCGAATTCTTAAGTTAATCCCTGCACCAGGTTCACCACTTGTTTGTGTTATCTGAACCCCAGCCGTTTTACCTTGAATCAATTGTTCTGGCGATGCTATAACACCCTGATTAAAATCTTCAGTACTCACAACTGCAACTGCCCCTGTTGCATCTTTTACTGATTGTGTTCCGTACCCGATTACTACAACAGCTTCAAGTTCTGCCGCATCTTCAACCATGGTTACATTTATTGTGGTACGACCATTAACAGCTACTTCCTGAGTTTGAAAACCAACATAACTAAAGACTAATATAGCATCTTCTGCAACATTATCAATAGTGTATTGTCCATCAAAATCAGTACTTGCCCCATTAGTTGTACCCTTGACAATAACATTTATCCCCGGAACGGGACCATTAGCATCGGAAGCCACCCCGGTAACTGTGATCTGTGCAAACATCATACTTCCGGATAGGAATACCAGCAGGAATATGAGTTTTTTAAGTATCATACTTTTCATAATATAGAGTTTGATTTAAAATTTGAATTATTTTAGTTGTTTACTTATTTAAAGCTATTTTTACATTCATGTTAAACATAAGTAACTATGGGTGCATCCTTATCATTCAAGCCCAATTGACTGATTTGTAACTATAAACCAATATTTTAAAACAAAAAGTTACTTTAATGGATGCCCCCATATGTTACCATTGTAAAGGAGTTCTACTATCTATAAAACTCCTTTGCTAACAAACAAAAACTAATTTTCACTTTCTAACTGGCTAATATTTTATTGTTATCTAATTATATCTTAAAAATTACTCCTTGATATGGTTTCAGGTTCATGACATTATTGTTCATCTCTAAAACCTCATAATTATTTAGTAAAGGCTCAACATCACTTAAATTATAAGGGATTTTGAAATCAAGCGTAACATTTTTAAAATTTAAAATAACTATGATTTCTTCTTCCTTAAATTTCTTTTTATATGCATAGATTTCAGGATTATTAAACTCTAATTCTTCAAAATCACCATAAACGAAAACATCGTGTTGTTTTCTCGTTTTTAGCAGGTTTCTATAAAAATTCAATATAGAAACCGGATCATCATCCTGTTTTTTTACATTAATGGTATTATAATTTGGATTCACCTTAATCCAAGGTTCTTTTTTTATTGTAGTAAACCCCCCATTTATCTCATCGTTCCATTGAATAGGAGTTCTGGCATTGTCTCTCCCTTCATTATTAATCATTTTCAATGCTAATTCTTTGGAATACCTTTTAGTCTTCAAATTTTCATTATAAAAATTAAGTGATTGTATATCTCTAACTTCATCAATAGATTCTAATTCTATATTAGTCATACCTATTTCATCACCTTGATAAATATTCAAAGTCCCATTCTGGGTAGCCTGCATAATAAATAACATCTTGGCCGATGCTGCCCAATGTTCTTTATCTTCTCCAAACCTAGATACCATTCGTGCAAAGTCATGATTTCCCATAGCATTAGCTATCCATCCTTTTTTATGCACTGCATCTCTCCATTTCTTAAAAATTCCTTTCATATTTACTAAATCAAAAGGCGATACTTCTTCAAATTTTCCATTAACAATAGTACATTCAAGAATATCAAAATGGTAGAGCATATTTAATTCCTTTCGATCATTATCAATATATAATCCTGCATTTTCGTGATTAATTCCCACTCCTTCTGCAAGTGAAAATGCATCATATTGACTAACAACTTTTTCTGTCATTTCCTTAAGATACTCATGAACTCTTGGTCCATTAGCATACACTTCTTCAATAACTTTTCTAAAACCAAAACCTGGTGCGTCAGGGTAACCTTCTCTTTTAGATATTAAAGGAATTACATCCATTCTAAAACCATCTACCCCCTTATCCAACCAAAACCGCATTGCATCGTACATCTCTTCTCTGACTTTTGGATTTTCCCAATTAAGATCTGGTTGTTTTTTTGTAAAAAGATGTAAATAATACTCTCCAGATGTTTCATCATATTCCCAGGCACTGCCTCCAAAAAAAGATTTCCAATTATTTGGTGGACCTCCATTTGAGGATGGTTTTCTCCAATGAAAATAATCTCTGTAAGGATTATCTTTTGATTTTTTTGCTTCTTTAAACCAGATATGTTCATCAGAACAATGATTTGCTACTAAATCAAGAATTAATCGCATACCTCTTTCATGAGTTTTTTTTAGCAACTCATCAAAATCTTTCATAGTACCAAATTCTGGCATTATAGCACAATAATCACTTATATCATAACCATTATCGTCATTTGGTGAGCTAAAAATTGGGCTCAACCACAGTATATCAACATGTAAACTTTGTAAATAATCCAGTTTCTCTATAATTCCTCTTAAGTCTCCTATTCCATCACCATTACTATCATTAAAACTTCTTGGATATATCTGATAAATAGTTCCTTTTTTGAACCATGATAGCTCCATGCAATTCAGGTTTTTAAAATTAAATAATCACAAAAAATTTAATCCTTCTGCATTTTAAACAATGTTTACTATATTTATTAAACATTGTTTATCCTAAAATTGAAGAGCCGTACTAATCTTGAACGAAGGATATGAATTGGGGTACTGAAAGTTTGATTCTTTTATGTAGGTATTTTTGTCAAATGTTCAATTATCAATTACGACTATTACAAATTACTAAACAATTTAGAAAACTGAAAAACAAACCTTTGATTTAAAATAATACAAACGTTTGTATTATTATATTTTTAGTGAAATTGATGTTTTAATGACAATTTTTTAACGAAATAATAAAAAAGTTTGAAAAAAAGAAGGGTAAAACTTGAGGATATAGCCAGAAAACTAAATATCTCTATTGCAACAGTTTCTAGAGCATTGGATAAAAACCCAAGAGTAAAACTCGCTACTAGAGAAAAGGTTTTAAAAATGGCACAGGCAATGGGTTATATGCCCAATCAAATTGCCAAGAGTCTTAGTTCTGGAAAAACTAATATCATTGGGGTAATTATACCTAGATATGACGAGCCTTTCTTTATTGAGGCATGCCGTGGTATTGATCACTATGCAAGAAGTCATAATTATAAAATTCTAATCAGTTCATCTAGAAATTCTTTTGATTTTGAAAGAGAGAATCTAATTTCTTTTGAGAGAGGATTAGTAGACGGCATAATTTTATGCCCGTCGCACGATACCGAAACCTTTGCGCATATCAGAAGTATAATTGACAAAGAAATCCCAGTAGTGTTATTTGATAATATTAGAGAAATGGTAAAAGGAGCGGATCATGTTTTGATCAATGATGATAAAGCTTCATTCTCTGCTGTAGAATTCTTTATAAAAAACGGAAGAAAAAATATTGCATTTATAGGAGGGATCAAAGAGAAAAAAGTATTTCAAGATCGATATAAAGGATACTTAGAGGCTTTAAAAAAACACAATATCCCTATTGATAAAGAAATGATATTTCATTGTAACTCTATTGATCGTGAATTCGAAGATGATGAGATTAGTGGTTTTCTTAAAAAATTATCTAAAAAACCTGACGCTGTTTTTACGTGTACCGATAATTATGGGCTACTTGCAATGAAAACACTTATCAAAATGGGATATAAAATTCCTGAAGACATTGCTATCATAGGTTTTGGTGATCTAGGTTTAGGAGATGTGTTTGTACCATCATTGAGCTGTGTCGCTCAGCCTAGTTTTGAGATGGGAAAAAAAGCAGCAGAGTTACTTATTGATCAACTTAATAAATCTGAGGAAGAGACTCTTCCTAAAAAAGTTATTAAGCTTAAAACCCATCTTGTTCATAGAGATAGTACTAGATTTAAAAAAGTTAACTTTCATATCTGACCTTGCCATTTCTTGCATTCTAAAAAATGATTATATTTAATACTACTCAAAACCTTTGTTATTGAGACAGTTATTGCATTCATATTACAAATCATCTTTTTAGCCATGTTTACAAAATCCTTAAAAGTAATTTTTCTTTTTGTTTCCCTCCTAACCTTTACCGCTTCTCCAAGTATTGCTCAGCAAAAAAGTTGGGAAATCTCAGTAAAAGATTATGAAAAGTATACCGGAGTTGTTGCTGCGAATGGAAGAATTGGAATTCTACCCTCTTCCCAAATATTGCAAACTGATAAAATAATACTTAACAATGTATATGATAAGGAATCTCCTTTGGGAGTTAGCAGAGTGCTTTTAGGAATGAACTTTGGTAACCTAGATATCTTCATCAATGGAGAACAATTAGACAATACCAAAATCCGCAATTGGAAACAAACTATTCATATGAAAGAAGCAAGATTTACTACTTCTTTTAATTACAAAAATTTAGCAGAAATCTCATACAGTATTTACGCTCTAAGAAATGTTCAATATACCGCTTATATTGATTTTGAAATAAAAACATCTGAAAATATAGATCTAGAAGTTATTGGAAAAATTCAGGCTTCAAAAGAATACAATGACCCTATAAGTACTTTTAGAATATTAAAAGATGCAGAAACTACGATGCCCATTCTACAAACCGTAGCCAAAAGTCAATTCGGTAGACATACTGTAGCCACGTCTGCAACATTCATATGGCACGATATCAATTCAACCAAAGAAGGTCAAAGGCCTGAATTAAACCATAAAAAAGTTTCTGATTATAACAATCAGCTTTCATTTAGAAAAAGAGTAATGAAAGACGAGAATTACAAATTTGCGTGGACAGCAGCACAATGCTCTACACAAGATTTTTATGACCCACAAACCGAAAGTGAACGTTTTGTTATTTTTAATTTACTTACTCCTAGAAATGATCTCTTATTGCAACACAAAGAACTTTGGAAAGAGCTTTGGAAAGGAGATATTATTATAGAAGGCGATCTGCAATCTCAATTAGACGTGCGTCTAGCTCTTTATCACTTATATGCTTTTTCCAGAGCAGATTCTAATCTAAGTATTGCACCTATGGGCTTAAGTTCTCAAGGCTACAACGGACATATTTTCTGGGATACAGAATTATGGATGTACCCACCTCTATTAGTATTAAACCAAGATATTGCTCGATCACTTGTTAATTATAGGTCTGACCGACTGGAAATCGCAAAGAAAAAAGCTATTAACTTCGGGTATAAAGGAGCAATGTTCCCCTGGGAAAGTGATGACACCGGAGAAGAAGCTACACCAGCCTGGGCGCTTACCGGAACCTTTGAACATCATATTACTGCTGATGTTGGCATTGCTTTCTGGAATTACTATCGAGTAACCAAAGACAAAAAGTGGCTATTAGAGCGAGGTTATCCATTATTAAAAGAGGTGGCTGATTATTGGGTAAGTCGATCTACAAAAAACAAAGACGGTTCTTATTCCATCAAAAATGTGGTCGGAGCTAATGAGTTTGCTTCAAATATTGATGACAACGCTTTTACTAACGGTTCTGCGATCACTTGTTTACGATATACTACATTAGCTGCTACAGCATTAGGATTAAGTGCTAACAAAAATTGGAATGCAGTAGCTGACAACCTCAAAATTCACAAATTCGATGATGGCACTACTATGGAACATAGCACATATACCGGTGATCGTATAAAACAGGCTGATGTTAATTTACTAGCCTATCCATTAGATATTATTAATGACAAAGAAACTATTCTTAAGGATTTAAAATATTATGAACCAAAACTAGCAGAAGAAGGACCTGCTATGGCACAAAGCATTTTTGCTGTTATTTATGCAAGATTGGGTGATGCTGAAAATGCCTTTAGGCTTTTCAAAAGAAGTTATGAACCTAATAAAAGACCTCCTTTTGGAGCATTAGCCGAAGCTGCTACAAGTAATAACCCATATTTTGCAACTGGTGCAGGTGGAATGTTACAAACTGTAATTTTTGGCTTTGGAGGGCTTCATTTAAGTGAAAATGGAATCATTCAAAAGAATCCAATTTTACCCAAACAGTGGAAAAAGCTAACCATTACAGGTGTTGGACCAAACAAAAAAACATATGTAATAGAGTAATTTTAATTAGTTGAATCTCTAATAATTAAAGATGTTTTTACAATTTCAGTTTTAGATTTATATTTTTCTTCATTGTTATCTAGATGATTTACAAGAATTTGAGCAGCTCTAGCTCCTAAATCTTCGGCATGTTGAGAAACAGTAGTTAGTTTAGGATAGGAGTGCTTGGACAATAATCCGTCTGTAAAACCAATTACCGAAATATCATCGGGTATTTTATATCCTAATTTATGTGACATATTTATCGTAATAGCAGCTGCAGTTTCATCTAACCCAAGTACCGCATCTATATCATTATTTTTCAAAAATTTCTCTATTTCGGCTTCTACATTGTTTGAGTCTTTTAGTTCCAGTTCTATCAATGTTATATCATCATTTTTATCAACAACTTCTCTAGCTCCTTCTAAACGTAACTTTGCCACGCTTAGGCCTCCAATTGTGGTAATCAAAGCAATTTTTTTACAATTGGTATCTATTAAATATTGAATTGCATTTTTGGATGCAACTTTATCATCAACAATCACTTTATCACAATCAATCTCATTACTCACCCGATCAAACATCACTATTGGCACATTATCTCTTTGTATAGATTGATAATGGTCCAACTTATTAAGTACTTGTGTTTCCTGACTCAATGCCACGATAAAACCATCAACACTACTATAATTTAACATCTCTACATATTCTACCTCTTTCTCATAAGATTCATTAGTGATACAAGTCACAATCTTGTATCCGCTTTTTGAAGCTTCTTGCTCGATACCAAAAAGTGCTTTAGCAAAAAAGTGATTAAGGATTTCAGGTAAAACAATTCCAATAGTTTTGGTCTTATTACTTTTTAAACTAACTGCCAACGCATTAGGCTTGTAATTATAAAAACTTGCCAATTCGTGAACTCTATTAATCGTTTTTTCACTAATCTCCGGATCATTCTTTAATGATTTAGAAACAGTAGAAATTGATAAATTTAACTCTCTTGCAAGTTGTTTTAGTGTAACTTTTTTCCTCATGACTGTCAATTTTGGAATTATTTTGAATAAACCAGAATTTCGAGCCTAAAATAAGGTTTTTTCTTAACGTATTATTAATGTTTTTGATACTTTGTGCAGACATTCAACCTTTTTGAGTTAAATTCTTTAATGATTTATCAATTTAGGTTTTTATCTTACCTAACTTTTAACAATCATAATGTTCTTCAATTTAAAAAAAATTACTTTTATTGTAAGCTTACACACATGATTCTCGACATATATAATTTATGTCTGTAACTAAAATAAACAGCATGTCTAAAACATATTATGATCCCGCAGATCTGAGAAAATTCGGAAACATTACAGAATGGAGTGAAGAATTAGGAAACAAGTTTTTTGAATATTATGGCAAAGTTTTCGAAGAAGGAGCTCTGACTGCAAGAGAGAAAGCATTAATTGCTTTAGCGGTAGCACACACAGAACAATGCCCTTATTGTATTGATGCTTATAGTAAAGACACCTTGCAAAGAGGGGTTACCAAAGAAGAAATGATGGAAGCAATACACGTCGGAGCTGCTATTAAAAGTGGAGCTACTCTGGTACATGGAGTAATGATGATGAATAAGGTTAATAAATTAGAAATGTGACCAAGGTGTAGGTTTTATAGTAAAACACAGTACATACTACTATCTCAGTTTCAGCTGGAATCCAAATAAAATACTACCCAAATCAAAGAATAATCTAACAAAGGAAGATGTCAGAAGTTAAAAAAAAGCAATCTTTACATAAACGTAATGACCAGCTAGCAGATGCGCATAGGCAATTAGAAATTCTAAACAATGGAATTTTTGCTAACGGTGAGCTACCAAAATTCGCCGAAAAAATTGCAGAAATTGGTCATAACCCATTACGCCCTAATAAATTGGAGATTCTACAAATCAATGTAGGATATATGTGCAATCAGGTATGCGAACATTGTCACGTAGACGCGGGCCCTGACCGTAAAGAGATTATGACTAAAGAAACCATGCAAGAATGTCTGGAAGTCATTAAAAAAACTGGGGCACATACACTGGATCTAACTGGAGGAGCTCCAGAGATGAATCCTAACTTCAGATGGTTTGTAGAAGAAGCTAGCAAAGCAGGAATTAAAGATTTTATCGTTCGTAGTAATCTGACTATCATTAGAGCTAATAAAAAGTATTATGACCTTCCAGATTTTTTCAAGAAGCACAATGTACATGTCGTTTCTTCTATGCCTCACTGGACTAGAGGAAAAACTGACAAACAACGAGGAGATGGTGTTTTTGATAAATCTATCAAAGCATTACAAGAACTAAATGAAAGAGGATACGGTATGCCGGATAGCAACCTGAGACTAGATTTAGTTTATAACCCATCAGGAGCATTTTTACCCGGAGATCAGGCCTCAATGGAAAAAGATTTCAAAAAAGCATTGTTAGAGGATTTTGGTATTCAATTTCATAACCTTTTTTCGATAACAAATCTTCCTATCAGTAGATTTTTGGACTACTTAATTGCTTCAGACAACTACGAAGATTACATGTATGCTTTAGTAGAAGCTTACAACCCAGCAGCAGTAGCTAATGTGATGTGTACTAATACCATTTCGGTGAGCTGGGACGGTTGGTTATATGATTGTGATTTTAATCAAATGTTAGACCTAAAAGTAGCTAGTAAAGTAAAACATATTAGCGAATATAATGAAGAATTACTTCAGAATAGAAATATTATAATTTCTCAACATTGTTATGGCTGTACTGCAGGTGCAGGAAGTAGTTGTCAGGGAACAGTAGCATAAACATGAAAATCACGCCCCTTTACATATTTCTAATCATTTTTCAGGTCACTGTTGCCCAAGATTCGTTACACGAATTATTGGACAATTATAACAATGAAACAATTCCTTATATCAATGTTGATGATTTAAAAACCCTGCAGAATGATGTAATATTACTTGATGCTCGGGAACAAGTAGAATACGATGTTAGTCATATAAAAAAAGCTATTCATGTAGGATATAATCTGTTTTCTATAGATTCACTTGCTTCGCAAAACATCCCAAAAGATAAAACCATTGTAGTGTATTGTAGTCTTGGTGTTCGTTCTGAAGATATCTCTGAAAAACTAAAAAAAGCTGGCTATGAGAATGTCTTTAACCTCTATGGAGGTATTTTTGAATGGAAAAATAGGGACTTACCAGTGGTAAACTCCGAAGATGAGATTACTGATGAAGTTCATGCTTGCTCTAAAGAATGGGCCAAATGGTTACTCAAAGGAAAAAAAGTATATTCGAATTGAAGAAAAAAAATCTACTCATCATCTTTACCCGAAATCCGGAATTGGGTAAATGTAAAACACGATTGGCAGCAACCATTGGAGATCAGGCGGCACTAGAAATCTATACATTTCTTTTAGAACATACAGTTAAGATTACCAGTAAACTTAATGTAACTAAAGAGGTTCATTACTCTGTAGAAGTTCGCGAAAATGATGTTTGGGATTCAGAAGTTTACAGCAAAAAACAACAAACCGGTGAAGACCTTGGTAAACGTATGGAGTACGCTTCCGCGGAAGGGTTTGCTAATGGTTACCAAAATATAATTATCATTGGTAGTGATATGTATGATTTGAGTCAAAATGACCTGGAAAATGCTTTCCATCAATTAACATCTCACGATTATGTTTTAGGGCCCGCTGAAGATGGAGGATATTATTTATTTGGAATGAAATCCTTAAATTCACAAGTTTTTAAGAACAAAATCTGGGGAAAAGAAACAGTGCTTAAGGATACCCTGGAAGACTTAAAAACAGAAAATGTAAAATTACTCGAAGAACGCAATGATGTTGATTATTATGAAGACATCAAAGACATAGACGTTTTTCAAAAATTTTTTAAGCTAACAAAACAATGATCAAACAAATAGAAGAAACCACAGACTACCTTATTCAGAAAGGTTTTGAAAACCCTGAAATAGGAATTATACTTGGAACAGGATTAGGACAATTAATCAATGAAATTGAAATCCTTAAAGAAGTTAGTTATAATCACATTCCTAACTTTCCTACAGCTACTGTAGAATTCCATAAAGGAAAATTAATTTATGGAAAATTAGCCGGTAAAAATGTAATCGTAATGCAAGGGCGTTTTCATCTTTATGAAGGATATTCATTACAGGATGTAACGTATCCTGTACGCATTATGCATACACTAGGAATTAAAACCTTACTAGTTTCAAATGCCTCAGGAGCAATTAATCTAGATTTCAAAAAAGGAGAATTAATGCTTATTGATGATCACATTAATCTACAAGGTGGATCTCCGTTAGCTTTTAAAGGAGTAGAACAGCTAGGAAGTCGTTTTACCGATATGAGTGCTCCATATAATACTAAGATCAATACTAAATTAGAAGCTATTGCAAAAGACAATAATATCAAACTTCATAAAGGAGTATATGCTTCAGTGGTTGGTCCCCAACTAGAAACCAGAGCAGAGTATCGTTATCTAAAAGTTATTGGTGCAGATGCTGTAGGAATGAGTACAGTACCAGAAGTAATTGTTGCTAATCATCTTGATCTTTCTGTTGCAGCGGTTTCTGTATTGACTGATGAATGTGATCCGGATAATCTTCAACCTGTAAATATTGATGAGATTATTGCCATGGCTGGAAAAGCAGAACCCAATATGATACTTTTATTCAAAGAATTAATAAAATCTCTTTAATCTATCTGAAAGTTCTATGTTAACTTTTCGACTAAAAAAAATTTATAACCCAAAATAAACTATATTCCTTTTTGGAAAAAGAAAATAAAAACAATTTATGAGCTACTTAGAAACTACTCACGATGTATATAAAGAAGCAGCCTTAACACCAGATGTTGGATTATGCTGTACTACTAATCCTATTTGGGAACTTCCTGGACTTAAGATCCCCAGAATCATGCAAGAAATGAATTATGGATGCGGAAGCACAGTGCACGCTCGTGATTTGACTAATAATCCTAAAACCCTTTATGTAGGAGTTGGTGGTGGAATGGAGCTATTACAATTCTCTTATTTCTCACGTCAAAAAAGTGGTGTTATAGGTGTTGATGTTGTGCAGGAGATGTTGGATGCTTCTCGTAAAAACTTTAAGGAAGCCGAAGCTCAAAATGATTGGTTCAAAAGTGAATTTGTAGATCTTAGATTTGGTGACGCGCTTAATCTTCCTGTAGAAGATAACAGTATTGATGTTGCTGCTCAGAATTGTCTTTTTAACATTTTTAAGGAAGAAGATCTAAAAAAGGCAATTGAAGAAATGTATCGAGTGTTAAAACCTCATGGAAGACTGGTGATGAGTGATCCAACTTGTGAGCAACCTATGAATGAGAACCTTCGTAATGACGAACGTTTAAGAGCATTATGTCTTAGTGGAAGTTTACCTATTGCAGAATATGTAAAAGCATTAACTGATGTTGGTTTTGGAACGATTGAGATCAGAGCTCGTAAACCATACCGTATTCTTGATCCTAAAAACTATGATACAGATGAGTTGATCTATATCGAGTCGATCGAAGTTGCAGCTATTAAAGACCCAATGCCAGCAGATGGTCCTTGCGTCTTTACAGGTAAAGCTGCAATTTATTTTGGAGATGAAGATTATTTTGATGATAAAAAAGGACACGTCTTACTAAAAAATCAGCCTATAGCAGTATGTGATAAAACTGCAGGTGCTCTTGCTGACCTTGGAAGAGATGATATATTTATTAGTGAATCTACATACCACTATGATGGTGGTGGATGCTGCTAATTAATTTCAATAAAAAAGAGAGGATTTACCTCTCTTTTTTATTTATGCAAACTTCTTAGCCATTGCTTTTCTAAACTCATAAAGGACCAAGAACATAGAACACCATAGGGGACTCATATTAGGTTTAAACTTTTTTCCTTTAGAAAACCTGATCAATTGCCTGGCATAGAAACCACCTTCTGCAGAATCTTCAAATTGTTTAAATCCTGTCCTAAGCACCATATTTTTAAGGTTAGGGATCTCTCCTTTAAGGAAACCGGAAATTTCATCTCTATTAGTTATAAAAGGGCGCCCCATACCAATCAAATCAACTTCACCATTTTTTAATACTTCATTGCAAAATTCATATGATCGAAAACCACCGGTAATCATTAATGGCAACTTACTAATCGCTCTTACTTTCTTTGCAAAATCTATAAAATAAGCTTCTCTCCTTTTTGTACTTTCTTTTAATTCCGACCCTTCCTCATTCATTATAAAAAAAGCCAACTTCTCGTATGTTCCGCCAGAGATTTCTAATAAATCAATTTTTTCAGCATCCAACATTTTTACAACTTCAAGAGATTCTTCCTCAGTAAACCCACCTCTTTGAAAATCGGCAGAGTTCAACTTCACTGCAATAGGAAAATGATCTCCTACTTCTTTTCTGACTTCTCGAATGATGGTTAGCAACAAACGACTACGGTTCTCTATGCTTCCTCCCCATTGATCTGTTCTAACATTGGTACTTGGGGATAAAAACTGACTCAATAAATACCCATGAGCTGCGTGAATCTGAACACCATCAAAACCAGCTTCTTTAGACAGTTTAGCTGCCTTTACAAAACCAGCGATCACTTCTTGGATATCATGAGCTATCATTGCCTTAGGTTTCCCAAAAAGTCCCATTTTTCTTAACTGTACTTCTGATGGTGCCAGAGGACGACTAGTACTAAATTTATTCGCCTGTCGGCCAGAATGAGAAACCTGTATCCATACCTGGTTACCACCTGATTTTGCCGATATAGCCCACGATCGTAGCTTGGACAACATATTACTATCATCAAAACAAACATTACCTGCAGATTCTAAGTGTTTTCTATCAATGACTACATTACCCGTAATCAATAATCCAGCTCCGGTATCTGACCAATCCTTATATAACTTCTCATGACCTTTAGTAGGTTCAAAGTTTTTATTACTTATACGTTCAGTCATAGCCGACTTCACTAATCTGTTTTTCATAACCGCACCGCAAGGAAGTGTTATTTCTGTACTAATCATATCAAAATAGTTCGATTACAATGATACACAATCTTAATGTTTTGTACAATCTAAAAATTTAAAAACACGTATCTCATCTTATTTCTATTTTTTAGCAATATTAATTACCTATGCAACGTTAAACCAAAAAATCATCCTATCTTGTAAAGTATGGCGTGAATTTTGGACTTACTCTAAGTAATTGGGATTACATGTTTAAAACTGATCATATTCCTACTAATAATAGGAATATTGAACTTGGATTCAACGGAGGTAACTATCCTTTGGATTTCACTCGGCAGAAAATATATCCCTTTACATTAAAAAAGAAATTTTAATATGAAGAACATCCTTTTCATACTATCAGCTTGCTTGCTTATAGCCTGCGGCGGAAGTAAAAAAATAGTCCAAAACACCACAAAACCTAACACCCAAAATACTACAGTTTCAGAAGAAAAAGAGCCGTTAATAGAAGAGACCAAAGAGGAAGTCGTAAAGGAAACACCTCAACAACCAGAGGTAATTGAAGAAAAACCGATAACAGTAACAGAAGCTTTTAACCACCAATCCTGGGATGTGTTGTTACAAAAACACGTAACACCAGAAGGTAATGTAAGCTATAAAGGCTTTATAAAGGATAAAGCTTTGCTCAGAACTTATCTTAAATCACTAGAAAACACCACACCGGCAGAAACCTGGAGTAAGGAAGATAAGCTGGCCTATTGGATGAATGTCTATAATGCCTTTACCATAAAATTGATCATAAACAACTACCCAGTAAAAAGCATTAAAAATATAAAGGATCCCTGGGACCTGCGATTCTTTAAAATAGGCAGCAAATGGTATACACTTAATGATATAGAACATAGAATACTAAGAAAAATGGAAGATCCCAGAATTCATTTTGGAATCAATTGTGCTTCATTTTCCTGTCCTCCACTATTAAACAAAGCGTTTACTGCAGAAAATGTGGATCAAGAACTTGAGAAATTGGCTATTACCTTTATTAATGATCCTAAACGTAACACATTAACTACCGATAAAGTTCAACTTTCTAAAATATTCTCCTGGTTTAGCAAAGATTTTAAAACTGAAGGTTCCCTTATCGATTTCTTAAACAAATATGCTAAAGTTACTGTCAACCAAAATGCACAAAAAAGCTATAAAAAATATAATTGGACACTTAATGAATAATATTACTAATGGTTTTTATTATTGTCCCAATTAAAATTAAGTCCTTTTAGCACAACGAATTAAGGTTAAAATTATCCTAAAAACCATATATATATACTTAACGGCAATCACTTTTTTATAAGCAACTCATACTGCATTAATAACCTGATTAACAGTTATTTAATATACAAGCATACTAGAAATCTGTTTTTCTATTTTACTTCTGGCAAGAAGCATTTTTTACTTAATCTCTCAAAAAAACCTTTTACTCGTCTGTAAGGTATACGACCCTATACCTACTAAAAATCCAACCCGGGAAACCAATTTCTAATTTTTTATGTATATGAAGTAGAAATTGACAATTATTGAAAAAATAATTAACCTTTAAAAATTAAGAAAATGACAATCCCTAGAATCATATTAGTAATTGCAGGACTATTGTTCCTTACCTCAGCACAATCACAGAATCGTTTTGATCACTCCGTTTGGGATCAGGCTCTATTAATCAATGTATCCGAAGATGGCAAAGTAGATTATGATGGCTTTATGAGAGATAGTTCTCAGTTGTACGCATATTTTAGACAACTCTCAGAAAATAAGCCCACAGAGAGCTGGTCTAGAGAAGAGAAACTAGCCTATTGGATCAATGCTTATAATGCATACACGATAAAATTAGTAATAGATAGTTATCCTTTAAAAAGTATTAAAGATCTAAAAGACCCTTGGGGTAAAAAATTCTTTAAGATTGATGGAGAGTGGTATAGCCTTAATGATTTAGAACATAAAATCTTAAGAAAGTTTGGTGACCCTAGAATTCACTTTGCTATTAATTGTGCTTCATTTTCTTGTCCTGTTGTTTGGAATAGAGCGTATACTGGAGATAATTTACACGAAGCATTAGATTCACAAACAGAAAAGTTCATTAATGATCCTACTAGAAATACTATTACAAAAAATGTAGTTTCGGTATCAAAAATATTCTCTTGGTATAAAAGAGATTTTAAGGTAAATGGTGGCGATGTTAAAGATTTTATTAATAGATATGCTGCGGTAAAAATTACAAATCAACCCAATAAGGGATATAAAAAATACGACTGGAGTTTAAATGAACAAACAGAACCGTCTCGAGCTTTTGTATTAGACTAGTTCTTTATAAAAAGAAGTTCAAAAAATTGAATTGAAACCTAAATGAGTAAATTTATAGCCGAACTATAATAACTCTACATTGAAAATATCTATTATCATCCCTATACTAAATGAAGCAGCTACAATAAGTAAGCTGCTTTGGTATTTGATTAATTCTTCTAAAGAAAAAGAGAACATAGCAGAGATCCTGGTAGTAGATGGAGGCAGCATAGATAGGTCTCAAGAAGTTGTTGAAAAAATAGTCTACGAAACCAATCATAAAGTCAAACTTATTCCTTCAGAAAAAGGTCGAGCCTTACAATTAAATACAGGAGCTGCAAGTGCCAAAGGCGACATTCTTTATTTCCTGCATGCAGATTCTTTTCCTCCTCAAGACTATGATCAATCTATAATTGAAGAAGTAAAAAAAGGTAATGAGGCAGGTTGTTTCAGGATGAAATTTGATTCTAATCACTGGTGGTTACGCTTTTTAGGATGGTTAACACAATTCGAAAGTAAGCGTTGCCGTGGCGGAGACCAAAGTCAATTTATTACTAGAAAACTATTTGACCAAATAGATGGGTATGACGAAGATTTTATCGTTTATGAGGATAATGATCTCGTAGATCGATTGTTTGCCATTGATCAATTTGTAATTATTCCAAGATATGTAATCACTTCAGCCCGACGCTATCGCGAAATCGGAGTCTGGCGACTACAATATCACTTTCTCAATATCCATATGCGCAGATGGATGGGAGCTTCATCAGAAGATTTGTATCGATACTATAAAGAAAAAGTTGTTTCTTAAAAGTTCTTCTTTATCTTTAAAGAAGTGGAAACGATAGATATACTTTTAGTCGTACTATTATGTATTGGCGCCATACAAGGAATCATCTTTGGCATTATTTTATGGCAAAAACAAGGCATTCACTACATAGCAAATAGATTTCTTGCTTCTATATTGTTCTTTTTCTCGTATCGCCTCATTGTAGAAACGCTTAATATATTTGGACTTGGAAGATATGATCTATGGTATCACATACTACTAGAATATAACTGGATTTATGGTGCACTAATCTACTTTTTTGTAAAAAGTTATGTTCATCCCAAGTTCAAACTTATCAGAAAAGATTGGATTCACTTTCTCCCAGTTATCATAGAGTTTATCTGGAGTTTTTTTATCAAAGCTCAAAACTTTTTTTGGGATGGCACCCGAGAGAGTCTTACTTGGTTAGGATATTGGGGATATGTGGTATGGATGCACTATCCTACTATGTTTGTCGTTTCAGGAGTGCTTATCATCTTTTACTGTATTAAAGCTGAAAAAATACTCAGCAATGATATTGAGGTAGAAGGTTTTCAAGTAATCAAAGAAAAACTGATCTGGATCAAAAGAGTGATCCTGGTGATGAAAATATTCTCCATCCTATATGTTATTGGGATACTCATTGATTTTTTCTTCTTTAATTTTGCCAGTAACTTCTTTTATGGACATCCAGTATTCGTCGGAATGGCTATTATCACTTATTGGTTGGGGCTAGAGGGGTTTTCTAGAAGAAAAGAAAATGCTTTTAAACAAGTAGCTACGCTCTCTGATAAAGAAAAAGAACAACTACAAAATATTGCCAAAGTTCTGGAAACAAAAATGCAAGAGGAAAGACTCTTTAAAGATCCTGAACTTACTTTGGTTTCTTTATCAAAACAACTTTCGGTTAAATCTTATTTGGTTACTAAATGCCTAAATACTATTTATCAAAAAAAGTTCAATGACTATATAAATGAGTTCAGGATCGAAGAAGTAAAAAGGTTAGTCAACGATCCCAAAAATGAACATCTTACCCTTTTGGCATTAGCATATGAAGCCGGGTTTAACTCTAAAGCTTCATTTAACCGAGCTGTAAAGAAAATTACAGGAAATCCTCCCAGCGCCCTAAAACTGGTAAAATAAAGGTTTCAATTCAATAATTAAGCCTTCTATATACTTCAAAATTTGTCTCATTTATCAAATTGAAACGATTCTGATTTCTATTTGATCCATATTTGTATTCGCAAACTTTTAAATCAAAATAAAAATGAATCAATCAAAGATTTTAGTACAGTTATTTCTTCTTATAACCACATTTTATTTTTCTTCTTGTAACGCACAAACCGAAAACAAAAACTTGCAAGCATTAGTTGGTGAATGGCAACTCGATATGAGCCCTCAGGATAAAACAGATAACAATTTTGCAATGATGCGTATTGATAAAATTGACGACAAATCGGTGCAAGGCACCTTTTATAGAGAAGGTGTCAAAATAAAAGAAGGAAGGGTGAATACACAACTGGATAGAATTTATGTGGCTTTGATGTCTGGTGATAATAGTGGCAGCTATAATACCTCGTTTTATTATCAAGAAGGAAAATTATATGGATCAACCCACGCCGTAGACAGAGGGTTTTTGGCCGTTTGGATCGCAGAAAAAACAAAATAAAAATGAAGAAGTTTGTTTTATTCACATGTATGATGTGCTCAATGGTAATCCACGCACAACGAGATTTTGGGACACCGGTAAACGATGAACTACCACAGAAGCTAAAGGAACTGCGCATAGCAATTGAGGTTACCAATTTTCCGAAACAAATAGATCCTGTACAAATAAAAGATACATACTACTGGAAACACAATACCGCAATTCTATGTAAAGAAAGTGAAATCCAAATTATCGAGTATGGCGCGTACCTGTTTTATAACGACCAATGGAATTTAAGAAAATCCTACCCTCTGAAAGAGTTTAATAAAAGTTTTGGCACCAAAAAACAAGTCATTAAACAAGCACAACCTTATACCTGGGTTAATAACTGGAGAGTTGACACCAATCTATATGCCGGATGGGCTATGTGGTACTTTATCGGTGTGACCAAAGACGGAGAAAAAATATGTGGATATCAAAAAATTGAAACTACAGATAAGCTTTTGAACTAAAAAAAATTAAACTTGTGAAAAATATAAAAACCATATTCATTGCCTTTAGTATTCTTATTGGTCTACAAGCGTTGTATAGTCAGGATTATACATTGAATCCTAAAAAATCATTGCTAACCTGGACTGGTAAAGCAGCTTTTAACAGCTATTCACTCACAGGCACTATCCAATCAGAAAAAGGCACACTTTCTATCGATGAGAATGTTATTTCAGATTTAAAAATAATGATTGATATGAAAAGTCTGGATCACGAAAACAAGGATTTAAAAAAACATCTAAGAAGTAAAGATTTTTTTGAAGTAAAAACCTATCCAACATCTGAATTTTTAATTCAAGATTCTAGTATACCTGCGAATAATACAACAACGCTATCCGGAATGCTAACCATAAAAAACAAAACAAATAATGAAAAAATTCCGGTTACTATTCAACAAAGTAAATCAGAGGTGATCATAACCTTTGAATACAGTATTGACCGTACCAAATACGGTATTAACCATAATTCCCCTAGTATATTCAAGCGATTAAAAGAAAACGCCATAGCTGATGATTTTATCTTAAAAGGAAAACTAGTTTTTAATCCATAGCCCTTTTGACCGAAAATCACTACTTTTAATAAAAAACAATAATTTGTATAGCAATTTCTATGGAACTTTGTAAGTTATGAAAGTAGTACCACAGGTATTTTACAAACACCCCAACATAGAGAAAGTCCTGGTAGACGGGCTTTCTTGTGTTATCCTAAAAAGTGTACAACAGGCAGATTTACAAAATGAACGCTATCTTGCTGCTCATGCATTAACCCTGGTTTTGAATGGAGCATTGCAAGTTGAAAATCCTGAAGGTGATATTACCATCGTAAACAAAAATCAAATAATCCTTTTGCCTAAGGGATTGTATATGATCTCTGATATTATCCCAAAAAATGAATCTTTTGATGCCATCGTTTTCTTTTTTGATGAAGAACTCACTGATGAATTTTTAATGAATTTTGAAAAAACCTCAACGGATCTTATTTCTGATACATTGATTATAGACTATGATCAAAACCTAAGGTTATTTGTAGATTCGTTGATGATGCTCTATAGAAGTAAACATCAGTATCAGTTTACCAAACCAAAACTACTAGAGTTGTTGCATCTGATCAGTATTTCCAGCAAGGGAAACGAGTTTATAACCAGGCTTCAATCCATTAAGAATAGAGAACGAAGTAATATCAAAAAGTTTATGGATGAAAACTATGACAAACCTCTGGATATAGAAGATTATGCCTATTTAACCGGTAGAAGCATCTCCACTTTCAGAAGAGATTTTAAATCTAAATTTGGAATCTCCCCAAAAAAATGGCTGATTAAGAAACGCTTAGCAAAAGCCTACGTATTGCTTAAAGAAAAGCACGATTCTGTAACTAATATTGCACTACAAGTAGGATATGAAAACACCTCACACTTTATTAAAGCTTTTCATAAAGAATTTGACATTTCTCCCAAGCAATTCCAAATCAACCATAGAAAAAATATCATCATCTGATCTTTTGACCGAAAAACACCACTTTTTGATTTTTAGAAAGTTTAGTGGTACTCCTTTACATGACATTTGTATGGAATTAAAACCATATACAAATGCGCAACATAGGATTTATAGGATTAGGAATTATGGGTAGCCGTATGGCTGCTAACCTTCAGAAAGCTGGTTATGATCTCATAGTACATAACAGAACCAAAGAAAAAGCTGATGATTTAATAAAGAATGGTGCAATATGGGCAAATACTGCCAAGGAAGTTGCTCAAAATTCGGATATCATTATCACTATGCTTTCTACTCCAGAAGTGGTAAAAACAATTGCATTAGGTGAATACGGATTACTACAAGGGGCGAAAGAAAATAGCCTTTGGATCAACTGTAGTACCGTAAATCCATCTTTTACCAAAGACATGGAAATTACAGCTAAACAACATGGAATACAATACCTTGATGCACCGGTTGCCGGCACCAAAGACCCTGCAGAAGTTGGAGAATTGCTATTCCTGGTAGGTGGAGAAAAAGCTTCAGTCGAAGAAGCGACACCGCTTTTAGAGATTATGGGTAAGAAAACACTGCACCTGGGTGAAGTAGGAAAAGGATCAGCTATGAAAATGTTGATCAATCAACTATTGGGTCAATCTATGGTTGCTTTTGCAGAAGCAATGGTGATGGGCGAAGCTATGGGGATAGAGAAAGAAACACTATTTAATGTATTGTTGAATACTCCGGTAGTGGCTCCGGTGATGGCCGCTGTTCGCCCTAAACTGGAGCACGGTAATTATGAAGTAAACTTCCCACTGCAATGGATACAAAAAGATCTTCATCTATCCAGTATCTCTGCCTATGAAAATGGAGTCGCAACCCCCAATCTTAACACTACCAAAGAAGTTTTTGCTCAGGCCAGGCAACAAGGGTTTGGTGAGCAGGACTTTACTGCAGTATATGAGTTTTTAAAACCTCAGAAATGATATCAGACTATTTTAATGTGGGTTGGATATAAGTAGGAGATCATAAAAGGGATACTCGCATACTACAGCACCCTCACCTCCATTTACTAATAGGCAATCAACGATCTCAGAGACACCTAATAGGTATCTATAAGATACCTCCGAGCTATCTTGCAGATGGGTAGGAGCTATGTTGCTGAGGGGTGTCTACCCCTCGACAAGACGCATACATCGTATGACAGATAGGGGGTCATATGGATGACAACCACCTGACAGACCCCTCGTAGTGATGGGTCTGACCCCTCTCTGAGATGGGTAGGAACCCATTAACCACATACCTAGTTACCCTTAGCGAGATAGCTCTTTACCATTAGCGACATACCTCTGAGGTATCTCTGAGATAGCTCTGACCCCTACATAAAATTCAATACATATGTTAAAAACATGCAAAATTGTCATTGTGTCAGTTACTTTTGTGGATTTTTCTTTGCAAACAAGTGTTTGACTATACACATGTTATCCCTCTGTTCGGCATTTCGTTTTTAACTTTTAATCACTCTTTGCCTCGATAGCACGATTTCCTACTCATTTTACCAAAATAGAGAAGGTATCTAAAAAGTCTATAAAACCTAAAATTGTCAGTCTGAGTCTGTCGAAAACATTTTGAAAATCAAGAAGTTAAAAACTTCTACAGGCTCAGTTTGACATTATAAAGTTGTTTTTTAGACACCTTCTTGTTTATTTTGTCTGTTCGAGCGCAGTCGAGAACTATTTAGCATAAATGAAGGTCTAGACTTAGCCCGTGCTGAGCGAAGTCTAAGTGCTCAACCTGACCCAATATGACTTAGTTCTAAAATATGTGGCACCCTCGCTGCCTAGCTCCGCAAAGTCTCCTGACTTTGAGGTATGTGTTACCTACATATACTATTTGTAATTGAAGAAGTTTTTAAAACATCAATTACTGGATTATCTGCTTTTTGTATACAAGTGATGAAGTTACAAAAATTTGTAAGCTTTGTTATACATTATATTGTATTGTAAAACGAAAAATATCCACATTATATATAAATGTGACTACCTTTTCCTATTTATTGTTTTGGCATACGTATCGCTCAAAGTCAGGAGACTTTGCGCAGCATTCTAACTTTTATTTTTAATCACTCTTTGCGGAGCGGGGGCTCGTAATACCTATGCATAAAAAAACCAGCTACATTTCTATAACTGGTCTTATTTCTTACTCGTACCGCTACGAAGTCAGAGACATTTGTAGAGCATCACTCTTCGGAGAGCGGAGAACATTACCTATCAGCAGACATTATCTTTTGATAAGCAAATTCAACTAAATCCAAACTAAATTTCCAATTGTAACTATTTGATTTGTTTTCAATCCCAAAAGGAGTTCCTTTCCCTGAAAAAAAACTTGTTTGTACTATATTATTCTTTTTGATAATAAATGCAAAGATCTCATTGTGAAATGATTTTATACTACAAGAAGCATAATAATTTTCAACAGATTTAATCTGTTGAATATTTCTTTTAATAAACATTCCTTCTTTTTCGTTGATAAAAATGTTTATAGAGCTTTCTTTAGAACTTTTATTAGCATGAACAGAATCATTTTCAATAATAAATTTTGAAATCTGTGCTTTCTCCATACCTTCCATTTTTCTATACAAAATAATTCCATCTGTAATTTTGTCTACTTCATTTTTAAATTGCTTTTCAGAATCTAAACTACTTAACTCACTATAAAAATCATCCAGACTGATCTCTATTAAATTACATTGTTTTTTAGCATCTATATTCTGAGATTTACAAAAGGAACAAAATAGAAAAATCAAAAAAACCTTTATTAAAATCTTCATTTTTTTATGTTTTTTAAGTTGTATGAATTATTGAGATAACCTTCTTTATTATATTTATCTCCTAGTAAACTGTAATGCGCTGAACCAAGAGAATGTTTGATAAAGCTTCCAGGCGGTTTTTTGGTAAACCTAATTCCTGAATAAATTGATCTTATATTTAAATTTTGAACTCCATTTGATATTAACTCACCTCTAATGATATTTTCTATATGTGAAGCTCCTCTTTCACTTTTTTCTTTTTCATTATTTATCATATTCATTAATGGTACATTCTCCTTGAGTACATCTAATTCTTCAGTAATAGTTTTATCAAATTCATTCATAAATCTCCAAGCATGACCCAATTCATGCGCTGACGTAGCTAAAGTGTTCGCTTCTCTTGAGCTTGCTCCTTCTTGAAAATCATTTCCTCCATCAAGTCCCACACCTATTTTGATAGTTGTACCTCCTTCAGTATTTTCCTTTGTAGTTCCAGAAGAACCTTTAGTTGCAAATATTGTATGAACATCACTATCTGCGTCCAAATCAATTAGTACTTGTTTAGCTGTATTCGAAGATTTTCTAAGTTTTCTAAACTCTTTTTTTAAAGCCCTCCTAGCCTGTCTGTATTCTTTTCTAGAAGAAAACTGTTTGCTAAGTTCTTTGTCATTTTTGACCTCCTTATAGGAAGCCCATCTAATTTCTCTACCATCAGGATCTAAAGCTAATACTGGGCTATTGGCAACATAAACATATGAAGAAAAAGTAGAATATTTTTCAGCTAATGGATCTATGTTCATCCAACGACCAAGTGTAGGATCATAGTTTCTAGCACCATAATCTATCCAATCAAGTCTTAGTTCATTCTGTTCTTCCTTACCATTATATCCATAGTTATGTGGAGTTCCTCTTTGAGTATCGTTATACCCTTTATGAGTAAGTCCAAAGGGATAATAGTTTTTCTCTTCCCTGATCTCCATTGCATTATCACCATCCCCGTCAACATCAGTTGCATTTCGTACAACATCTATCTTGCCATCATTATCATTATCTGCATAGGATAATCTGATATTACCCAGGTGGTCTTTATATTGGTATACATATTTCCAGGTATTACCATCGGGTTCTACATAGCCTTCAGGTGTATTAAAAAACTGTAGTTGTCCATTTTTATATACGTAATTACCAGCATACTCTGTGGTTGTTAAAGAACTTCCTTCTGTAGCAATCTTCTTTAGTTTTGCTCCAGTGGCATCGTAAATGTACTGAATATTTCCGTTAGCATCGTTGGCTGGTGCGGTATTATTTACCGATACGCTAGTAGGAAGATTAAGGTAATTATAGCTTATACCAGTGATGCCTTTATTACGATCTATAGTCATATTACCATTAGCATCATAGACATAGTCATCATTGGTATTGGTGCCATCTATAAAACCATAGTCAGGATTGCCTTGATCTGCAACTTGCAATAGTTTATTACCAGTATCATAGAAATAGTGTAATCCATCCATTCCACTGTATAAATTATTCCCTTGATATCCATCTCTTCCTAAAAATAAAAGATTACCATTTTTATCGTAACTAACATCAAAAAGATCGTAACGCCTATTGTTACTGACCGCATCTGTTATTCGATTCAATGCATCATAAGAATACTTATACCAACGTTGTTGGTTATCATTAACCGTTTTCCATTCGGTTTCAGAGATGTTACCATTAAACAGCGCTGTAGCTCCATGTGTTGGATTATTGTAATTAATGCCAAAAGCAAATAGGTCATTCCCTAAATTACCAGGATCATTTATTTGTGTTAACCATCCTCTTATATTATAAGAGTAATCTATTGTTTGTAATCCTCCACCAGTTTCTTTGGATACTAGTTGTCCTAATTCATCATAGGTATTGGTTACAATCAGTTCTCCATCAGGTTCATTGATATTAGCAGAGAAAACAGCACCGGGTGTGGCATTAAAATGAAAGCCTTCTCTTAGAAAAATGGTTTTATTAGCAATGGCTGCTGTGGTTTCTGTAACTGGTGCCGGAAATTCTAATGCATCTTCAATACTAGTATTGACTCCTCCACAATCTACAGATAAACTACTATCTCCTACACATTGTCTATGAGCAAGTAGTCGATTCATATGATCGTAGGTATAATTATCTATGGTCACTATCTCAGGATTACTTCCTTTTTGATGACTGGATCGGGTTTTTAGTACATTCCCTACAAAATTGTATTGAGTCTCTACTATATCTGTAGTATTAAGATATTCATTCGTACTATGAATATAGATAGGTCTTGCTTTTTGGTCATAATACGTTACTGTAGTGATCCAATCACTGGTTTCTAATACACGTACTTTGGATCCTGTAACTAGTCCTTGAACATTATCAGTAACCGTTTGTCCTAAAACAGTACCCGGATTGGTCACGTTATGATCAAAGGTATAATTGTCATAATAATTAATAGTATATATATCATTAATTCCTGTTGGGATGGCATCATTAGAATAGTATATGGTAGTCCCGCCAATCATAGAGGGATCTTTTTCTTTGGTCACATATTGTGTATATGCCCCAGTATCAGCACTGGCCTGAAGTTGTGTTCTTGTACTATTATTCTTTACTAAACCGGTATACGCTACCCTACCAAATGCATCATATTTAGTAACCAACAATTCTTTTACAGGAGATTTGGATCGTTGTACAGAATCCTGAGTCATTACGGGTTGGTCTAGTTTGTTATATATGATGTGTTCCCAACCTTTACCCGGTATTTTCTTCTCAACCAATCGATTACGGTAATCATATTTATATTGATAACATAGTTCTGCTAGCTCTTCTGGTGATACTCCATCGGTGGCACTTAATATTACCTTTGGAGGAATCACATAAGTAAGATTTCCAAAATCGTCATATACATAATAAGTATCGTGGGCTTCATTGTTACTATACGCTCTTTTTAAAATAACTTGTCCTTCAGAATCTTTAAATTCTTTGGTGGTACGATCATTAAGGTTTTGCTGATTCGGAGACCAGTTTTCATCTTTGGTGATAGTAACATATAGTTGTCCGGTAGTGTAAAAATCGTTTTTGATTAATGATGGTTTTTCTGTATCGCCATTAACATAATTCACTTTAAAACCTACAACCTCATCCGTATCGGTATTTGTTCTCCAGTCAAACTTGATTGTATGATCATTATCTACCAAACTATCCGCTTTCCAATCATTCCCCGGAGCACCTTGTTCTGTCACCCTATTTAGAGGAGAAGGTTCATATATACTTTCGCTATATGGATTATCTGTATCTTCATATTTAAGGGTTTTATAAAAACTGGTAAGTTCTGCCAATGGATTAGGAACAATATCACCTTGGGTCGTCGGTTTAGCATAAGGTAAAAACTCCTTGTTTTGTCTACCATACGCATCATACTCGGTATGTGATATAATGTCTTGACTCTGACCACCAGCTCTTATGGCTATGCTCTGTTTTGGTCTTCCTAAACCATCATAATATGCTATAGTACTGATTTCGTCCTTTTCATCAATATTAAAATCATTCGTATAAGATATCCCTCCTGAAGTCGGGTATGTGGGTATGGTTTCATCAGTATAAAACTCTAAAATATTATTCCAAATTCTTGCTTTATACACTGTTTCTTCTCCTGCTGCACTTCTTAAATTTCCTAATTCCATATCGGGAATAGAAGATCCACTTAACGAGGTAATAAATCCTGAATAGGGCTTACAATCACTTCTGGTGCTAAAATTATAATTAAAGCCAACGTGTAATGTTATAGTACTACCATTTATTTGCAGATAACCTTCCCCAAATCTACTACCTCCAGGGCAAATACCAACCAGGCCATTAAGCGAAATATAGTTTGATCCATAGGATTGATTTCCTGGTATCGTTCTTTGATTATGAGTAGCAATACCGCCTACAAAATATTTAGAATATACGATAAGCTTGTCTCTTCTAATTTTTAATTTAAAACCACTAGGTTGACCATTAGTGATGATTTCTCCCAATTCCAGGTCGCTTTGAAGAGGAGGAGAAATAGGTAAGGTTTTGACAACCCCTGTTTTTAATTTCCCTGTGCTCCAACCACCACTAAAGCTTACTTGCAAAACATTGTTTGTCATACTGATGGAGTACCCTCCACCTCCACTTCCATCATATAAGAAGTCAGATATCCCTGAGTTTATCGAGAAATCCTGATAGTCATCTGGTGAAACTTTGATTTCCCTTTGGTATACAGTTGTTTCTACATAATTCTCAGTTTGAGTCTGTCCAAAAACAACGGCATTATAAATGCAAAAGGCTAGAATATATATTATTTTTTTCATGATGTTGCTTTTTTTAGTGTTGTGATCTGTAGTTATACTTGTTTTTAGAAAGTATATTCCCTTCTGCATCTTTTACCTCTTTAAGTCTATTAGCTTCATCATATGTATAGTATGAAGTATAACCTCTTGGATCTTTCATGCTTTTTAGCCCTATTAGCGATTCATAAACAAAGGTGGTAATCATAACGTTAACCATATCAGGATGTGACCTAAGAGCATCCAGCCTAGAGATATTATATTCACTATAATTTTTTAGTTCATTTTCTGTAATTCCCAAAGCTGTATACACATCAGTAAAAGAAGCATTCTCTATTTTAGCAATAGGATGTGTCTTATTATAACCCCATACATAGGTGACAACCATTCCGTCCTTCTTTTTATACTGAAGAATATTTCCGTGATCATCGTATTTATCAAACTCTACTTTAGTCTCCAGAGGATTTTCTGTAGTGATTATCCCCTTTGCAGTTTCTACAGCTGTTCGTAAGGTTTTGTTGCTTGTATTTAGGTTATTCCCAAATTTAATTACCTGAGTGCTCAATAGATTGTTGTTCCTATAGATTTCCTTTTTGATCGGAGTACTGATACGATTTGTATTTCTTAGCTTATCCATATTGGGTAAATTATACACTTCTGTATCATAGGGATAATAGTACTTTGTTTCAATTTCCTGATTTTCGGCTCCTATAAACTTAGAAAGACTAACGTGATGAGTCGCAGTATTAAATACATTGAGCTCGGTATTACTGATTAGGTTCTCTAGATGTTTTGTAGTAATACTTTCTTCTAGCACTGATTCAAATGCGTAATGCCGAGGAAATTCAAAAGTATAATAAGTAGTATGATCTCTACCAAAATCAAAAACAGGAGTAAATAAATAGATAGGCATTACCCTGGCAAAGTTTCTATCGCCGGAGATTCCATAAAGTGTTTTATGCTTATTCTTGGTATGAACTAATGTGTCTCCGGATCGATTATGGATTATCTCCTCTGATACTTTGCCATTAATATATCCAAAGCTGTTTTTAGGAGCAATCCCTAATACATAAGTGTTTTCTATACATACATCTTCGGGGTAATGTCCCGGAATAGTTCCGGATTCATATACACGTCTACAAAAACTTAATTCGTGATACTGATTCGGTAGATTAATGTATTTTGTTTTTGTAAACCCATTAGACTTACCAAATGCGTCTATATTTTTTTCGGTAACCATAGAATATCCGATATGACTACCCATTGCAGATGGTAATTTTCTTAATGAAGATTCTGAATCTAGTTTAAGTGGAGAACCTCCCCAAAATCTTGGATCATAAGAAGTAAAGCCATATGGTTTAGAAAAATAAATTAGCTCATCCATTAAAACACCACTTGTTTCTTTTGTACCAAAGGCATTTAAGTGTTCATATTCATATATTTTTCTGCCACTTATTACATCTTGATCAGAATAATTGGTGATGCTTTTTACTCTTAGCCCTCCTATTTCAAAAGGTTCAAATAATTGAGGAATATTATTGTTGCTCCCATTTCTTCGCACATAAATTTTATATGCTCCAACAGAGTTTTGCTCATTTTCAACACCTGTTGATGGCCATCCAGGATCGCCAGGAGAAAATGGTAGACTATTGTTGATAACCCTATATGTTCCCGGAGAGAGGTTTTTTTGAACTGTAACTGTAGAGCCTGCATCACCACATTTAAATAACGTTTGGGTTTCTCCAGTAGAAACATTAACAATACTTCGTATAGGATCACTATAATAGAACCCAATATTAGCACAATTATGATAACATAATATCTTACTCGAAGCTTTGAAAACAGTAGGCTCTGTAACAACGAACTCTCTACTAGGAATGTTAATTTCTTCGAATTCTGTATTATTAGTTCCTCCTTCTACCTGATCTAATAATTTATATGTTGGATCTTTTGCTTTTTTTAGATATTGATAAGTAAAATTATATTTTTTTTCATCAATTAAACTTGTCCATCGTATTCTACCATCAGCCAAGTACTCGGTAACTTTATAAGGTTCTGTAACCTCCACCAGAGCGGTATGACCCTCATATTCAAACTGAGTATATCCACCAGTGGGGTATGTAATCTTATTAAGAGTTCCTATTTTCCCATAATTAACATCAGCAGAACGATTAGCTAAAGTATAATCAACATATGCTTGCCCCGGAATTTCACCTCCCAAATATGCAGCTGTAACAAAACGCCCAATACTTGGTATTCTTTGTGTATTATTAGCATTATTATAGAACCCCCAAAAATCTACATCTTTAGTACTCTTAATAGGAAGTTCATCCTGTTGTTCATATTCGAATGTATATTTCTTATCATTAATAAGTAACGAATCTAATTTTAGTCTTATAAATTTTTCTTTACTTGTATGATCGATTTGACCATTATTGAAATAACTATAGACAAAATCAATGTGATTTATTTCCTTGTTTTTAATGTTTTTGATTTTAATATTATCCAATAGTAATGGAACTTTTGTGGAGGGTACTGCTGGATGACTTCTTATAGTACCTAAAGAGGTAACGATAGCAAAGTTTGTATTATTCATCATTTTAGATAAAGCTATGGGAGTAACTAAATCGAGGCGAGTATCTAAATTAAATTCAATTTCTCCAAAATCTCCTGAAATACGTTTTAAATATTGGTTTTCAATAACTACCGTAGTTGCATGAACATAATTGATACTATTGGTAATACCTCCTCCATTTGGAAAAATTTTATTTGTACTATCATAGACCTCCATATATTCGGAATAACTGGGATAGGTAAAATGTAACCCTTCTTGATATTCAAAATTTAATGTTCTACCATATGGTGATTCTATAGAATCTAAAAGCCAACTGGTGATAACACTCTCATTACTTCTGTTTTCATCAGCTAGTATATGAATAAGTGCCTGGGAATCATTTGAAGGTCGAGTTGCTCCATTGCCACCTCCCGGAATAGTACTAAATGAAGTATTTATTTCTTTAGTAGAAAAGGTATACTTAAATCCTTTTTCATCAATAATCGTAAAAGATTTATCTGCAAAATCAAAAGTTATAATCACATTATTATTGTTGAAAACTACGGTTTCAATAATATTACCAGTCCCTTTTTTCTTCAGTCGAAATTTGTAGGCTTTACCAAATAGATTTAGCTCAAATAAATCGGGCTCCATATCTATAGGGATAATCGGGGAATTACTAAAACTGGCGTGCAAATCTTTTATGTCTTCATATTCTATATAAGGATCCGCTCCTTGAGATTCTTGTACATTATAATTATTATAGATAAATCCTCTTCTTGGAGCCTCACCTCTAAAATCATCTGAACCATTGACAGTTCTGTTTATAGCTATGTAAGAAGATAAATTCCAGTTTAACCCCACCCAACTTGCATCTTGATTGGCTCTTACACCTCCAGAGTTATAAGACAATTGTATAGGTAGTGTAATACCTTCAAAATCTATAGTATAAATAGGAATGGATAGATCTATTGTACCGTTATACTTGTTACCATTGATTGATCCATAATTCCCTAATCCAGATACTTCCGGGCTTGAAGAAATGCTTTCAGCAAGTTTATATGGCTGGAAATCGTGACTGTTATCTTGGGCAAATAATTCTGCTTGAAAAGCAAAAAAGCAAGATATAATTAATATTAGTTGTAAATATGTATGTTTCATTTTTAAAATATTAAAGAAAATATTTAATGTTTAAGTATTGAAGCTGTTTTCCTAGAGATAAGAGAAGTATCATTACTCCTCACCCAACAAAGCCTCAATCTTAGCTAATCTAACTTCCAGGTTTTGGTTATTGGTTTTTAGTTGTTTATTGATGGTTTCTTGTTTCTGAAGTGCCTCTTCCAATTTCTGATTTCTGATTTCTTGATTTGTGATCTTTTTCTCCTGGGCAATGGTATACAACGTCAGTTCTTCGATTTTTTGAAGGAGTTTAGAGTTCATTTCACCTAGGAAGATTCCATTTTGGGCTACCTCTGCTGCCGAGGGAATATCTTGTAAATGCCCCTCTGCATTGATATAATTTTCTACTTCTTCTAATGTAGGTAGTTCATATTCATCTTCGAATACAAAATCCGCCCAACCCGTGTCTACTTTGATTTCTTTAGCTCTTATACTACCATTTACAGCAAGTCTAAAACCAGCTTGTCTTGTTGGAGTACCAATCGAAACTTCTCCTAATCGACTAATTCGCATTCTGCTTTGACTTCCAGTAAAAAAATCCAAACCAAAATGACCAGACATATATGCATTTTGAGGGTTAGCAAAGGATGTAGTGCCATCCTGATACCCGTGAAAACCAAACCCGTATTGATTGATATACTCATCATTATATAGGAAATCATCGTTGCTAGCCATGGTAATCCCTGGTGAGTTATTATCTTCTGTACTGGCAGGTTTAATTTTTATAAGACCATTAATTTCTAGTTTTTCCGTTGGACTGGTAGTGCCAATACCTACATTTCCATTTTGAAAATAATGATTACCAGTTCCGGTTACTTCTAGATTACTATCAGAAGATATACTTGTATTAGGAACATCAGGCACTATAAAGTCAGGTATATCAATCCCTATTGGAGTCTCGTTAATTTGTATCTGATTGTCTTCAGAAACAATATCAACTTTATTCCTCATGTATGTTATTCGCGCTTTGTATCTTGTATAATATCTTACATCTGCATAAATGGATATTGTCTTATTAATATAACCACCTCTGGAGGTTGATAAATCTGTGATATTGCCTAATGAGATTTTTGCATTTCTTCTTAGACCTCTAGCTTCTACCAAATAAATATTTGGACTAGTATTTTGCGCTCCCTCTTCGTAACCTATTTGGATGATATACTTTTCATATCCTGATGAAAAGTACGTTTGAAATAATTCCACGACCATATAACTACCTCTCTGCCAATGATGAGAATTGAACCCTACCTTAGCAATTTCATACCTCCTAGCTTGGGCACTATTGGCAGAAAACTCATTAGTTACAGAGGTTTGAATTCCATTCTGATTTATAGAATTTTGCGAATGGATTAGATGAAAGCTTAAAAATATAATAAGTGATAAGATCTTTTTCATGTTATTTGTTTTCTATTAGTTGGTTCAATTTTTCTTCTAACTGATAAAGCTTAGATTTTTGATTTTCTAACTCTTTATCTAATTTGTTGTTTATGCTTTTCTGCTCCTTCAATTGCTTCTCCTGCGCAATCGTATACAACGTCAGCTCCTCGATTTTTTCCAGAAGTTTCATATTCATAAGACCCAATTCTACACCATTGGTTTCCATTTCTTTAGCGGATGGAATATTAGGCAAGTGTCCTTGTACTGCGATATGTTGTTGTACTTCTTCGATAGTAAGGAGATCGTAGTCCTTGGTAAACACATAATCCGGTGCAGGAACCGATAGATCAATTTTTACTTCTTCTGCATGGATGTTTCCTTTTACCGTGAGTTTGGCGTCTGGGGTGGTGGTGCCGATGCCTACGTTGCCATCAAATGTTGTTATTTTTGGAAGGATTCTCAATGGTACATCTTGCCAGTTTCCATTACCCCAAGTTCCTATTTCCATAGCATTTCTGGACTTATACCATCCTATGAACATTCTTTTATCTTCAGTGGCATTTGATAGTTTAAGTTGCCAAGTATCCCCTCCTATAACATCTAACTTTCTATCTGGACTAGTAGTACCGATGCCAATATTACCGCTTACGTGTAGGTTTGAATCTTGGCCTCCAAATCCTACCAATACGTGTTCTCCAGTATTGTAATTTAGATATAGATCATCTATATTGCTATTAGAGAAATGTTTACCATCTATGTGTCTCGTTTTAAGATGATAATTACCATTACCTCCAATATTAACATGTCCCACAACCGTTAATTTACTATCTGGTGTAGTAGTGCCTATTCCTATTTTACCATCATTCATTATATTCATTGCATTGGATAATCCAGATGTTTTATTAGCTGCTACCGCAAATTTCCACCCATCACCATCTTTATAACTTAGTAATGATCCGTTAAACTCTCCATTAAGGCCACGTCTTTGCAACGTTATAGCTGCAGTACCATCTGTACCTCTATGGGTCATAAACCAAGTTGAGACATGACTATTACCAGTGGTTACCCCTTTGGCTGACATAATCAAGGTAGCTCCTTGATAGCTACCTGTACCCGTTCCTTCGATATGAATAGTAGGATTAGAGCTGGAAATTAATGTATTCCCTAAAACATGAAGTTTAACTGCAGGACTCGTTGTTCCAATTCCCATTTTTCCATCAGAAGTCAAGGACATTATATTTATCCAACTAGTACTATTATGTCTTCCTTGAAAGTTTAGTAAAGTCTTACCACCTGGATCAGAGTTAATAATTCTATGCCCAAATCCAGATCCATAATTTGATGTATACCAAGTAATGGATTTATTGGTGGAGTAATTAGCATTTAGGTTGTCAAATGTTGTGGTCTGCCCAATAATACTAACACTAGAGACTAAAAGACACAAAAGAAGCAATGATTTTTTCATAATATACTGACTGATTAATATGGTTTATATATAGGTAGTGCCATTTATGGCAAAAGTGTTACCCTACTTTTTTGAAAAAAAGAAGTTTTCCCCAAAACTTTTTTTAAAACAAGCGGCGAAAATACATGAAAAAGTAATACTGAACAATAGAAATAAGGGGGTGTTTTTCCCCTTTGTGTTTAACAATTCGTTAAGAAGAGAAGTAGTGGAGATAAACTACACAGAAAAAGTTTTTTAATGCTAAAAAAAATGAGATTTTAACATTTACATTCTTTGATTTTGATTTCTGTGTTCTAAGAAAGAAGTTTACTTAACAAAAGATGTTACTTCGATGATAAAAAGAGTAGTTTTTCTTTATCCAGAACATTTATCTAATAATAAGAAAGTGACACAACTAAAAATACTGCCCTATCCCAAACACAAATCCATTGGTAGAGTCTTCGGTAACTCCATATCCGTAATCAATTCTAAAAATGGCATTAAAAATACGCTTGTGCATAAAACGTAAGCCCACACCTGGGTATACTCTGAAGTTTTGAGTATCACCAAAATCACCAAAATCACCACCTGGATTTCGCCAGCTACCACCATCTACAAATACATTGCTTTGTAATACAAACCAATCCTTCTCATACAAAGTATGTCGATATTCTGTATTGAGTACAATAACTCCAGTACCTCGATCAATGATATTACCAACTCCCCTAATATTAAGGTTATTATCTACCGCAAAAGGAGCAAAAGGAGTATCGTCATTAGTTGCCAGGCCTACTCGTAATCGATTTGCCCAGTTACCTCGTTTACCAATCCTTTGGTAATAAAAGAAGTCATTCCACCATATAAAGAAATCAGGCAATACATCTTCTGTGCTAATTACATATTGAGTGTTCAAAATACTACGAAATCCAGACACATACTGATAATCAAAATTTAGGTTGTTATACTCATATATAAACTTGTAGAGTAGTTTATTAACATCAAAATCCTGAGGCACATCAGGACTGGTAGCACCGGTTTTATAGGTATAATCTTCATTAAAATAATTGATTCCTAATTCTACACGGTTTTGTAGATTGATTTGATACAATCCACTTAATTCATAGGATGTATTGTTATATTTATAATCTGCGGTACCATTATCGAGAAATACTGGCTCCTGAGTGGTGAGGTTTTGATAGTTTACTGCTAATCCAAATCTTTTATTGAATAAAAAAGGTGCTCTAAGCTGTGCTCCAAAAGAATTGTAGATATCATTTTGGTAATACCCTCCTAGCGTAATATTCTGTCCAAAAAGATTAAACTCAGACAATGTTGCCCTAAAAGCAAATTCATCATCATTAGTGGTATATACATTAATTCCCGGAATAATTGTAAAGTTCTCTTCGACACCATATACCACCTCATAACCTTGTTCTTTCTCGTGTACCTGATAATACGCATGGGCAATTGATGGTAATCGTTTTAGCCTTTTAATATCTTTTTCAATAATCAAAGAGTCCAAAACCATTCCTTCTTTAATAGAAGTTAACTTAGCAATTGCGGAGGTTTTCGTTTTTTTATTGCCTTGAATAATAATCTCAGAGATAACTCTATCCTGGCTAAAACTTAGATAGTTTATTAAAAGGAAAAAAAATGTAAGTTTAGATTTCATGTGTTTATAATATTGTTTTGGATATCACACAGAACTCCCCAAATAAATATTTTCGATGTGTATCAAAAGCTTTGTTATGGCTCGTTTCATTTGCTTGTTGAGTAAAACTCTTTTATTAATTTTTCTGAAGGTTTATTCTGTATCGTAAACCTATTATTATTTTTTCCGCCGACTTCAGAGTGATTATGAAACCATTTCCAAAGAAATCCACCCGCAAACCAGGGTTCGTTCCAGAACTCTTCATATAAAGCTGTTAGAGCATTGCTTTGCGCTTGTAAATCGACATTGCCATTAGTTTTTCCGGAATCCCAGGGTTCTTTTCCGGTATAATGTACACTACGATACCCATATTCTGTAAACAAAACAGGTTTCTGTATTTTAGCTTGCAATACCTTCATTTTTTCTTTGTGTTTTTGCCAACCTAGTTTCATTTCTTCTATAGAAGGCGTTTTACTTTCTGAAACCGGAAAATAAGCGTCAATTCCTATATAATCCAGTTGGTTCCAAAATGGTGCACGATCAAACTGATCCCAGTTTTCGGCATACGTAAGTTTACCTTTATAAATAGACCTGATCTTTTTAATCAGCTCGTTCCAATACCCTGATCTTTTTTGAACAAAAGTGTGCAACTCAGTACCAATACATAATATAGGAACTTTCATTTCTTCGGCTAATTCTGCATACTGCAAAATGAATGCTTCATACGATGTTTCAAAAACCTTCCAGTTTTCTTCAGAGTTCATACTGATATTACCCGTAAACTCTCCTCTCCATACCCAAATCTGAGGTTTTAGCATCACCTGGATTCCTCTGGCGTTTAACAGCTCAATAGTTCTTTTGGCTCCATCTCTTCGTTCTCCCCACCATTGTCTTTGGATATTAAAAGTAACCTTAGGAGACTCTAGATTTCTTACAAACCCAAAAGGCATAACCGCGGCCCAATTAGCATTTACTTTTACAACCGGATCTACATGTGTATTATTAATCTCTTTTGGAGAACCTACAAAACTAACTCCGTTAATTTTTGGCTCTTGCCCAGAACAATTACAGAACGTAATCGTAATCAGCAGTATAAAAAACTTTCTCATATCTATTTTTATACCGCTGAAAATACAATTTTTATGTCATATCCTAGAACAATGCTCTTAAACCTAAACTAAAAGTTTGTCCTAATCCTTGAAAATTATCTCCTCTAACAAATTTGCCAAAAGAAGCTTCTATATTCAGTATTTTAGTCAATTGATATTTACCTCCAAAGCCTAATTGAGTTCCATTTTGAGCAAAATCATTTCCTAAATCAATAAGAAAGGCTTGTTGAGCATTTACAAAGACTGTAGATTTTGATGTAGGAAAATAACTTAGAAATGCACTTAGGGGTAAAAACAAACTATTATTTGCAAAACGCTCACTTAAATTCTCTTGTGATCCATCTGCATCACTGGATTTTTCTCCAAAATTATACTTAAAATCTACTTCGGTAAAAATCTGCCATTTATTTCCTCCAAATGTATGATCATAGAAGAATTTTGTCTCCCAGGCAAAACTTCTCTGATCTAAGAATGAAAAAACATCATCCTCAACTGAGTCCGGTTTATCTTCGAATACCGGAATGATAAAAGATGTAGTAAAAGAAAAAGTAGATAAACTTCTAAAAGGTTGCACTCTAATTGCAGGTGCTATGGTTGTTAAGCCTGACCGTCTATCGTTTCCATTATCTTCAAAAGAAAAAACATCTAAAGCTCCTTGACCTCCTAATGTATTAGATCTAAATTGAAAAACTGCTCCAACATTTACTCTTGAATTCTTACTAACCCCCGTAAATATTTCAGTAGTATTCGTAAAGAAGGTTTGTCTGTCTATTGTTCTTGATTCAGACCCTTCATCTGTTTGTTCTGTCTGCGTATAAATACTATTAAAAAACTTGATATCCCATTGTCCTTTTCTCAATAGTTTTGAAGGAGTGAACTCTTGAATATTTGATACTTCTTGATCCTGGGCAAACCCCATAGTTAGAACAAAAAGGCATAATACAGTTACTAGTTGTTTGCTTTTCATTTTTAAGATTTTTAATGTAAATTTTCCTCTAAGGCATATGTATATACCTTCTAAGAACATTTATTTCGATTTATAAAAGTTTGAGATTTATTATTTAGTCTGGTTTAAACTCCAGTTATATGGGTAATATGACACCTTTGATTTGGCAGGTAATGGTTCTTTTCTAAATGTATTGATATAATCAATCTCAGAACCATTTTGAACAAAATCCTCTTTATACCACTCGAATATTTGTGAGATTTGCACTTTCTTCCCTTTTACCTTAATAAAGTTAGGATCATTTAGAGCTTTAACCGTTTGGCGTTGTAACTGTTTCTCTAAAACAGAAGGCTTATAAGCTTCAGTAATAATTGGAGGACATCCTAGACCGGCACACACCAGAACAAAATGAAAACGTGCCTCTCCAGGAAAGTTTTTACGAAGAATCTTATTCTCTAAGTCATTAAGTGTAGTAGTTTTTCCTCCAAGATTATAAGTCGTCTTATCAAAGAAACCTTTAATATCCAAAGGTGATTTGGTAGGGTATTTGTCCACTATTCCTTTAATCACTGCCAGATTATAAGCGTTTATATAAAATGCCTGGTAAGTTTTAGGATTACTTTTCGAAACATTGATTTCGGCAGCCATTTCTATTAGTAGATTCAATGACGACGGATCTTTTTTAATTGCCTTATAATTTACTCTTCCATTAGATACATTTACTTTAAAAAAAGCATCCGCTTTAGTAAAAAACGCCTCCACATCCTGAGAAAAAGTTACTTGAGCCGACAGAATCATTAATAGTAGTAAGGTTATCTTTTTCATGATTTTAATTTTTACTAGTTTTCCTATTAGGAAATATAATTTGAGTTTTAAAAATGTTAAAATTCACTTGGGTAACGAGCAGTCAGTCGAAGGTTATTTCAGCTGCTTACAAAGTTTTTTGAAATTCTATAGGCAAATTTCACGTTCGATATAAAATGCTTTTCCTTACAGAAACAATTGATTTTTAGACTGATTCTAAATTAATCAAGCAACATAAGTTCTTATATTTATAATCGACTTATTCACCGAAGTGTTCACTTCTATAGATAAAATTGACAATCAACAATCATCTTTATGGAACATATTGTAATTATCGGAAATGGAATTTCAGGAGTTACTGCTGCCAGACATATTCGTAAAATGTCTGACAAAAGGATTACCATTATTTCTGCCGAAACAGATTATTTCTTTTCACGCACTGCACTTATGTACATATACATGGGGCATATGAAATTCGAACATACGCAACCCTATGAAAACTGGTTCTGGAAAAAAAACCGAATCGAGCTTAAAAATGGTTTTGTATCAAAAGTGAATCACCAAGCAAATGAATTAGTTTTTGCTAGTGGAGAAACCATGAAATATGATAAACTAGTCATAGCTGTAGGCTCTAAACCTAATAAATTTGGTTGGCCTGGTCAGGATCTCGATGGTGTGATGGGTATGTATCACAAACAAGATCTGGAGAACTTGGAAAAACACGCTCCTAACAATAAAGTATGTAAACGAGCTGTTATTGTTGGTGGCGGATTGATCGGAATCGAATTAGCAGAGATGCTTCATTCTCGGGATATTCCTGTTACTTTTTTGGTGCGAGAAGATAGCTTCTGGAATGGTGTACTGCCTGCCGGCGAAAGTGGTATGATCAATAGACATATTAAAAATCATCATATTGATCTTCGTCTGGGATCTAATCTCAAAGAAATCATCTCAGATGAACATGGTAAAGCCAAAGCTGTTGTTGTACAAGAAACAGGAGAAGTTATTGATTGTGATGTAGTAGGATTAACTCCTGGGGTATCTCCTAATGTGGATTTCCTTAAAGAATCAGGGATCGAATTAGGTCGTGGCGTAAAGGTTAATCGCTTTTTGGAAACCAATATTCCCAATATTTATGCTATTGGTGACTGTGCAGAGCAACATGAAGCCATAGGATTAAGAAGACCTATCGAAGCGGTATGGTATACTGGTAGGATGATGGGGGAAACTGTCGCACAAACAATCTGTGGAAATCGAATTGAATATAAACCCGGACACTGGTTTAACAGTGCTAAGTTCTTAGATATCGAATATCAAACCTATGGTTGGGTATTTGGGCAACCTAAGGAATATGAAGCGCAATTTCATTGGATTCATGAAGATGATACCAAATGTATTACAGTATCCTATCATAAAGAAACTCAGGAATTTTTAGGTATTAACACCTTTGGAATACGGATGCGTCATGAAGTTTTTGATCGTTGGTTAACCGAAAAGCGAGATGTTAATTATGTAATGCAACATCTCTCTGAAGCTAATTTTGATCCGGAATTCTACACTTTATATGAATCTGAGATTCTCTCAGCTTTTAAAAAAACACAACTACAAACTGCATAAAAAATAATCTATTTAGACCTACAAGGTCTGGAAAAACATAAACACAATGAGTAATAAATTAGATCATAGTATGTCTTTAGCAAGCCCTGACGCTAAAGGGATTTCTACAAAACAAAAGATAGCTTTAGCAACCGGGCTAATTGGACTTTTTGTTCTGGTGTTAGCACTAGCAAATATTAATCTTCCTAATCAAGGGGTGTTTCTTACTGTAGCTTTAGGGTTAATTACAGTAGGAACTATATTATTTGCCAATGATGCCTACCTCACCAAATTAGAAGGAATTAAAAATGATGGTGTATGGTTTAAATCCATATCTTCTCGAGGTGTACTGGGATGGCTTACAGGAGTTGGGTTAACTGCATTTTATATTGTACTCTACTTCTATGCTGAATTACTAGGATTAGGAACTAATGGCCAAGCTAATACAGGGTTAGTATCGTTATTTGATCCGTTAAGTAGGTTATTAAGTGGCAATCCTGCTAGTCAATGGTTTGTATATGGAACGTTATATACTATAGCTATCATTGCTTTTGGGTATAAATTTATTCTTAAGTATCGACATAATCGCTATCAACAGATCCGTACAGTTTCGGTAATGTTTTTTCAGTTAGGATTTGCATTCTTAATTCCAGAGTTTATGGCAAGGCTGAATTCAGATTCTTTTAAACTCCCATATTATGATCTAAAAAATGTTTGGCCATTAAACTATTATAATTTTGAACAATATAGAATAGATGAATTCATCAATGCTGGTAATATTGGTTTAGCCTTATTGATATTTGGAGTTGCTTCAATCTTTATTATCACACCGATTCTAACCTACAAATTCGGAAAACGATGGTACTGTTCATGGGTTTGTGGTTGTGGTGGATTGGCTGAAACTGCAGGAGATTCCTTTAGACAATTGTCCAGTAAAAAACTTAGTGCATGGAAATTGGAGCGTTGGTTAATTCATACCGTACTAGTTTTTGCAGTAGTTATGACAACTGCCGTTGTATATACTTACTTAGGTTATGACCCCAATAAATACTGGTTAACTAAAGATGTTTTCCTTATTAGTGTCGCTGGGTTTTTGACACTGGTATTTGCGGGAGTAATGATTTTCAAAAGAAAGGAACTTGGTAAAGATGCTCGTTATGGAGCTATTGGATATTTTGCAGTAATCGCTCTACTTATTGGTATGCACTATTTTGGTGATGGTGGTAAAATATTCTTTATAAAAGCTGAAACTTTACGATCATCATACGGATTTGCAATCGGTTCCATATTCTCAGGAGTGATTGGTACCGGGTTTTATCCAATCCTGGGAAACAGAGCATGGTGTCGTTTTGGATGTCCTATGGCTGCTATTCTTGGTTTCCAACAACGATTATTCTCTAAGTTTAGAATAACAACTAATGGAGGACAATGCATTTCTTGTGGTAACTGCTCTACCTATTGTGAAATGGGTATTGATGTAAGATCTTATGCACAAAAAGGTGAAAATATTGTACGATCGAGCTGTGTAGGATGCGGAATTTGTTCTGCAGTATGTCCCAGAGGTGTTCTTAAATTAGAAAATGATAAGCTTGATGGACGTATCAATTCTAATGAAATCTTATTAGGTAATGACGTAAACTTAATGGATTATGTAAATAAAAAATAGTTTATAATTTATATAAGTTATTAGAAAAACAAAGTAGCATTCTAAATATTTAGAATGCTACTTTGTTTTTTATCATAACAGAAATCATACAGAACTAAGCTGTTAGTCCTAACGGGAAAATAAGATTAATTGTAGTTCCTTTTCTATATTCGCTTTTTATTTCCATGATTCCATTCTGCTTCTCTACCAAACGTTTAGCGATACTCAAACCGTAACCTGTTCCTTTTTCGTTATCGGTTCCAAGCGTAGATATATTTTTATCCTCCTGAAATAACCTTCCTATACGTTCATCTGACATCCCTATTCCATTATCGACGATCTCAATTCGTAACTGACGATTTTCTTTTTGAGATCTAATAACAATATTAGAGCCTCGATGAGAAAATTTAATAGCGTTCGCAATAAGATTTCTCAAAACAGTTTCCATCATTGTAGCGTTAATAGCTATTTCAAGGTTTTCAGGAAGCATATTTACTAAACTTATTTCTTTCCTCTTCCTTTTAAAATCTGAAAACTCAAAAACACGATTTACTATTAAGGATAAATTTCTCTTTTCCAGAACAACCTCCGATTGTTGCTGATAGGTTTTTCCCCACTTTAATAAATCCTCAAGTAATTTATTCCCTTTATTTGCAGACTGTTTTAGCAAAGATTTTATTTCATCTTTTTCCTCCTGATCTTTTGCCTGATCAATTAGTTCCACCAACAGCTTAAGTTGATGAAAAGGTGTTCTTAAATCATGTCCAATAATTCTAAAAAGTTCGTCTTTAGATTCATTCATTTCTCTAAGCTCTTCATTCTTTATTCTTATTAAAGTATTAGCTTCTTTTACTTTTCTAGAAAGTTTTACTAAAAGACGTTGAGAAAAATAAGCCATTAACCCTCCTCCACTCACAATAATAGTATAGAACATAAATTTCTCTAACGGAAAAGAACTATAAACGACAGAACAACTTGCTATAAATAGAATATTAACAATTAAAAGTATTATGATATGCCTAAAGTGCACCAACATTCCTGCAGCAAATATCAGTAAGGCAACAATAACTTCAGTTTTTAGAAAATGTTCTGTAAAAGCAAACTCTGGATCCTGCAAACCAATCATAAGTGAAATCATCATACTTATTACTATAGTATATACAAGAATAGTTAACACAAAAGATTTACGAACAAGAGAAAACCTATAACATATTAACCCAATAATGGTGATTGCAAATGTGACCACTGATCGAATGAAGAAAAGATTGGTTCCTCCCTGATTATATTCTACTAAACCGTCAAGAATTACCCCTGGTAATACTATAAAGAGTATGGTAAATAATACTTTATCAAACTTAAAAAGGCTTACAATCTTCTGAGGTAAAAAATTCATAGTGATATAAATTTATTATAGCTAAGCCCAAGAATTCGAATACAATAATTTACTGGTGAAATTCTAGCCTAATGTAGTATTTCTTTAACAAATAAAAAAATTAAATATGTATTTTATCGTCATTAAATGTGTTTTAATCGATTTTTATTTTCATAAATACTTATAAAAAGTAAGAAAATTAGTATAAATTATTTTATCCTAAAGACAGAAAATTTTGAATTATTCTTTTCAAATTCAAATAAATCGTTTACACTTTTAGATGAATACAAAGTATTTTCCATCTACTTTGTAGGTATTTATTTTTATTTTCGTCTAAAGCATATATAAACTAATTAATAATGATTCTTAGACTATTAATTTTCATATGCTTTATTCACTTTTCAACTGCACAAACATCACAGGCAAAAGAATATCATTATGAATATTACACTAATGGAATAGTAAAATCCGAAGGTTGGAAATCAGGGAATACAAAAGTAGATTTCTGGCACTTTTATTATCCTAACGGCAAAGTTTCCAGCGAGGGACATTTTAAGAATAATAAGAAAACGGGATTCTGGTATTTTTACAATAAAAATGGTAAAGTAGCCATAGAAGGCCATTTTAGAGATGATAAAAAGATTGGATATTGGTATTTTTACAATACAAATAACAAATTAGTTAAGGAAGGACATTTTATAAACGATAAAGCCGAGAAATGGTGGATTATTTACGATATTGCGTCCGGAATTATCAGAAAATATCAATATAAAAACAATAAAAAAGAGGGATATAGTCTACTGTATAGAAGTAATAAGCTATTTAAAGCCGAACGTTATATCAATGATATAAAAACAGGAGAATGGACAGATGTATTTAGTTTTAAACGAGACAACCCCAACGCTTCATTATAATGCCTCCAATCATAAAAGTTATCATACCTGCTTTTAACGAAGAAGATTCTATTGCTCATGTCATAAAGGAGATACCTGAGATCGTCTCTGAAGTGGTAGTGGTGAGTAATAATTCTACAGACACTACGGAAAGTGTTGCCAAAAACGCAGGAGCAACAGTTTTAAAAGAAAGCAGAAAAGGATATGGTTATGCTTGTCTAAAAGGAATAGAATATGTCTCATCCCAAGATATTAAACCAGATATTATCGTATTTCTTGATGGAGATTATAGCGATTATCCAGCAGAGCTAACTCATATTGTGGAGCCTATTATAGAACATAATATGGACTTAGTAATAGGAGCTAGAGTCAAAAAATTGCGCGAATCTGGCTCTATGACCACTCCTCAAATCTTCGGAAATTGGCTTGCAACCAGTTTAATGAAACTTTTTTTTGGTGCAAAATTCACAGATTTAGGTCCCTTTAGAGCGATCAAATATGACAAACTACTATCCTTGGGCATGCAGGATAAAACCTACGGTTGGACGGTAGAAATGCAACTAAAAGTGTTAAAGAAACGTTATAATTATACAGAGGTACCCGTGCATTACAAAAAGAGAATTGGTGTCTCAAAAGTTTCAGGAACCATAAAAGGTGCTATATTTGCAGGCGTTAAGATATTAAGTTGGATTTTTAAATATAGCTTTACGTAACCATGGATATTGCTATCATCATAACCTACACCCTTGCCCTACTAATCATTTTTATGTATAGTCTGGCACAACTGAATCTGCTCGTTAACTATCTAAAGTCTAGAAAAGAACCTGACAACTCTCCTACTTTTGATTTTTCTAAAGAGGAGGAGATTCCTAATGTAACTGTACAATTACCAGTATTCAATGAATTATATGTTATGGAGCGTTTGCTGGATAACATTGCAGAGTTAGAATACCCTAAAGATAAGTTAGAAATTCAGGTATTAGATGATTCTACAGATGAATCAGTGGTTACAACAGCTGCTCATATTGAAAAATTACAACAGTCTGGTTTAGACATCAAGCATATACGACGTGAAGATAGATCTGGATTTAAAGCAGGAGCTTTAAAAGAAGGTTTAAAAATTGCCAAAGGTGATTACGTCGCTATTTTTGATGCTGATTTTCTCCCAGGAAAAAAATGGCTGCTACAGACTATCCCTTATTTCAAAGATGAAAATATTGGTGTAGTTCAAACCCGCTGGGGACATATTAATAGAGATTATTCTATGCTAACTAAAATTCAGGCATTTGCTTTGGATTTTCATTTTACAATGGAGCAGGTTGGCCGTAATTATAAAGATCACTTTATCAACTTCAATGGTACCGCTGGTGTTTGGAGAAAAACCTGTATTGAAGATGCAGGAAACTGGCAGGGTGACACCTTAACTGAAGATTTAGATCTAAGTTATAGAGCTCAGCTTAAAAAATGGAAATTCAAGTACCTGGAAGAAGTAGAAACACCTGCAGAATTACCAGTAGTAATTAGTGCTGCTCGCTCACAACAGTTTAGATGGAATAAAGGTGCTGCAGAAAATTTTCAGAAATTATACTGGAAACTCCTTAGAGATAAAACAGTTCCTTTTAAAACTAAATTTCATAGTTTCTTCCACCTATTAAATAGCAGTATGTTCTTATTAGTGTTATTGGTAGCTGTACTAAGTGTTCCCGTAATGTATGTAAAGAATAGTAACCCAATGTTTAGCTGGTATTTTAACGTCATCGCTTTCTTTGCATTGAGTACAGTCATATTCTTTTTCTGCTACTGGCATACCTTTAAAAAGATACACGGTAAAGGATTCTGGAATTTTATAGAATACATCAAAATGTTTTTTACTTTCTTTTCTATTGCAATGGGATTCTCTGTACATAATTCTATGGCAGTTTTAGAAGGTCATTTTGGAAAGAAAAGCGAATTTGTACGTACACCGAAGTTTAATATTAATTCATTGAAAGATTCCTGGAAGGATAACAAATACATTAACAAAAATATCTCTGGCAATACTATTATCGAAGCTTTATTGATGGGATATTTTGGTTTTGCATTGTATAGCGCCTTCAAACTTCAGGATTTTGGTTTATTCCTATTTCATATTATGTTATTTCTTGGATTTGGATTTGTATTCTTTAAATCGGTTACTTCTAAACTATAATGATAAAAGAAGTATGGAAATATCATAAGCTTTCCATACTTTTTATTGTTCTTGGCATTCTTTTTTATTGGAGTTTTGCTTATCAACTTGTTCGAACCGATGTTGTAAAAATGATAACACTTTGGACTGGGTTGTTTATCATTTCTTATCAACTTATCCGGCTTAACCCTAATAACTGGAAGCTACTGGCCATAACAGCTTTATTATTCCGAATCATATTTCTAATTGCTATACCTAATTTATCACAGGATTTTTATCGATTCATCTGGGATGGGCGAATGTTACTAGAAGGATATAATCCTTACTTATCCTTACCAGAAGTTTGGATTGCTGATGGTAATGCTCCAATTGCACAAGCTCAGGAATTATATAACGGTATGGGGCAACTTAACGGCCATCATTATACAAATTACCCTCCCATAAGCCAATTTTGTTATGTTATCGCGGCGCTTTTCGCCGGTAAAAGCATTTTAGGTTCAGCTATGGTTTTTAGAGTATTGATCATCTTGGCTGATGTAGGTACTTTTTTCTTCGGGAAGAAATTGTTGAAATCTCTTAATCTTCCGGTAAACAACATTTTTTGGTACACTCTGAACCCTTTTATCATCATAGAATTGACCGGAAACCTTCATTTTGAAGCTGTAATGGTGTTTTTTATCATTTGGTCCTTATATCTCTTACAAAAAGGGTATTGGTATTGGGCGGCAATTATTTTAGCACTTTCGGTTTCTGTAAAATTGATCCCTTTGCTATTTTTACCGCTGTTTTTTCAGAAATTCATTCTAAATAGACAAAAAAACCTGGATCGTCCAGATCTAACAAAAGGGTTAGTTAAACTAATAGGGTTTTATAGTCTTCTCATTATAACAGTATTATTAACATTTTCTCCCTTTCTTTCGGAGCAGTTTATTAATAACTTTAGTCAAACCATTAGCCTTTGGTTTCAGAATTTTGAGTTTAATGCCAGTATATTTTATATCATCAGATGGATTGGCTATCAGATTGTAGGGTGGAATGTTATTGAGACTGCTGGTAAAGTTTTGCCTTTGGTTACGATTACTATTCTTTTAGGGTTAACCTTCTTTAGAAACAACAAAACTACCATTCAGTTAATTACTGTAATGGTTATAGGTATTTGTAGTTACTATTTTCTTTCTACTACCATTCATCCCTGGTATATTTCAGTACCTCTAGCACTTTGTATTTTTACAAATTATAAATTTCCGATCGCGTGGTCATTTGTAATCATTCTTAGTTATACGGCATATCTTAACCCGAATTTTAAAGAAAATTTATGGTTTGTCTCTCTAGAATATCTCACTGTATTTGGTATTTTTATTTTTGAGATTTATAAGAACACTACTTTTACTTCAGTAAAATCAATATACATTGAAGATTAATTTTAAAAAAATAGGAAGACGGCTCCTAAGAGTTATAGCCGTAATTGCAGTTTTAATTTTTTGCGGTTATATCTTCTTATATGTCAAACAAGAACGGTTTTTTTTCAACCCAAAAACATTAGATAAAAATTATCAATATTCTTTTGACCAACCATTCGAAGAAATCAATATAGATGTTGACAAAGATATATCTTTAAACGCCTTACTTTTCAAGACAGATTCTATAAGCAAAGGTGTTATTTTATACTTTCACGGCAATGCAGGAGCAATCCATGAGTGGGGTGAACGCGCACCTTTATATACTGAAAACAACTATGATATTCTTTTTGTGGATTATAGAGGCTATGGTAAAAGTGATAGTTTTTATTCTAAAGAGTCACAATTGTATAACGATGCACAAAAGATATATGACTATGTTAAAACTCGCTATAATGAAAAGGATATTATTGTACTTGGTTTTTCATTAGGCACAGGCTTTGCTTCATATACAGCAGCAAAGAACAATCCAAAACTGTTAATACTCGAAGCTCCTTATTATGCATGGAATGAATTTATAGCCAGTATGGCTCCCGTTCCGGAATCTCTTATCAATTATGAAATTCCTTCATATAAATTTTTAAAAGAAGTCAAATGTCCCATTCAGGTTTATCATGGATCTAGAGACTTTCTAATCAAACCAGAAGAAAATTCAAAAAGGCTGGAAGCTTTATACCCTAATAAAATTAAGCACACCATGATCAAGGGTGCAGGACATAATGGTATTTATCTTACCAAACAATATTATGATGAATTAAAAGAGTTGTTGAATAGATACTAACTACATCATCTTTAGGTTAATCACTTCTTGCTCAGTTAATACTCTCCAATGACCACGCGGCAAGTCTTTTTTGGTCAATCCTCCAAAAATTACACGATCTAATTTAATTACATCATAATTAAGATGTTCGAAAAGTTTATGAATGATATTATTCTTAGCCGATTGCAATTGGATTCCTATTTCATTTTTTGAAGCACCTTCTATATAAGAGATTTCATCAACCTGAATAAAACCTTCTTTTAACTTAATACCATTTTCAATTTTCTGAAGATCTTCAAATTTAAGGTTACGACCTAACTCTACATGAAATATCTTGCGTACACCGCTTTTATGATGAGTGAGTTTCTTTTCAAGATCCACATCATTAGTAAATAATAGTAATCCTGTAGTATTACGCTCTAATCTTCCTACTGGTTTTAATCTAGCTCTGGAAGCATTAGCAACCAATTCCATCACTGTTCTGGTTTTTTCAGGACTGGTAGTAGTTACAAAACCTTTAGGTTTATTCAGAAGAATATATTCTTTTTTCTCAGGAGTAATTAGTCTACCGTCAAATTTTACCTCATCGGTTAGTTTTACCTTATAACCCATTTCTGTAACCGGTTTTCCGTTTACCCAAACACTACCTGTCTGAATATATAAATCGGCTTCTCTTCTGGAACAAACCCCAGAGTTCGCCACAAACTTATTTAATCGTATTTCATCAGGATCGGAAATCTTTTTGGGTGAATTGGCAGTCTTTCTTACAGGTGCACTTCCTTTTCCATATTGTTTCCCAGCTGATTTTCCAACTCTTTTTCCACTACTATTTCCTTTACGGGAATGATCTCCACGACTCATATCTTACATTTTGTGCAAAGATAGCTGTTTAGTCTTTAGATTGTATAACTATTCTTCATCAAACCAAATGGTGCTTTGTCGTTCTCGATTAACACTTAATTGGGTAACATCTGGGCGTGAATAATGACCAACAGGATCAAAATTTTGACGTTCCTGCAAAACTCTATTAAAATCTATAGTTTCGATCAACAATCCTTCCTTATGTAATACCGGTTCCAGAACCCATTCTCCATCAGGACCTGCGATGCACGATCCCCCATTACCCAAAATATCAGGTGCATTTTTTAATATTTTATCAAGATGCGGAGTGTGAGAAGGAAAATCTTCTTTCTTCATTAAACTAGAAACAGAAATTACATACGAACGAGATTCTCTAGCAATAAACCGTGTAATATCTTTGGTATTATAATCACTACCCGGCCATACAGAAATATGCAAATTTTCGCCTTGTGCATATAATGCAGCACGCGGCAATGGCATCCAGTTTTCCCAACAATTTAATCCTCCGACCATAAATTCCTTTAATGGATGTACCCTCAAACCATTACCATCTCCGGGAGACCATGTTAATCTTTCTTCATAAGTAGGTTGCAGCTTACGATGCACTGACCTTATTTCTCCATTTTCATTAATATACACCAAAGAAGCATATAAGCTATGACCACCACGATCCAATGGACGTTCGATAATACCGAGATATATCGCTATTTCGTGTTCTCTAGCAATATTACAGATTGAATCTAAATCTCCATTCTCAATAACCACAGCATTCTGTGCATAGTGTGCATGAATTTCTTTTTGAATTGCATTATCAAACTGTGCCCCATTAGTAAGTGAGACCCAAAATGGATATCCCGGCAACAGTGATTCTCCAAAAACGATAAGTTCGACTTTTTGGGATACGGCTTCAAGAATCGAGTTTTCGATTTTATGTATCGTAGCAGCTTTATCCAACCAGACTGGGGAAATCTGTGCCAAGGCAACTTTAAGTAATTGATTTTTCATATATAGTAGTTCTTTTTTTTGGGAAATTCACAATGTTTTATTAACAAACAATTAACTTTCAACAAATTGATTACCAAATACTTAAATAAGTAAAATTACACTACAAGAAACTATTCAAATAACATTCTGGTAACATTAGACAAGTGTCTAAAATCCAAAAAATGATAATGTTTCCTTTTAAATAGTATAGATTATTCAACTAAAAAAACATTTCTATATTGATCTATACGCAGTAAACATATAAAAACTATATATCACTCAAAGTTTAATTTACGTTAAAACACATCGTTTTTAACTTAATAGTAACCATTAAGGCACGTTCTAATAAAAGCTAAAATCAGAATAATCTAATGCGGGGACATAAATTTGTACTGTAAATGATTTACAAACAATGTTTAAAAAACTCAAATCTTAAAACACGTAAAAAATGAAAAAGTTAGCTGTATTATTAGTAGTAGCCGTATTAGGATCAAGTCAAGTATTTGCTTCTGATAACAACCCGAACAAAAATCAAGTACAAAAACTAAGAAACACCATCGCTGCGTTATTAGAAGCTCCACAAATCGAAGTGGAAACTGAACTAAAAGCTAATATCCAATTTACTCTAAACAATAAAAGAGAAATTGTGGTGCTAAATGTAGAGTCTAAAAACTATATAGTAGAAGATTTTGTAAAATCTAGATTGAATTATAAAAAAGTAGATCCAGAAGTATTGTCAACTGGAAACAGAGTATTCAATATTACTTTGAAAATTCAAAAGCCACAAGAGGCTTAAAAAAGGTAATCACGAAACCTAAAAAAACAGTTATACATTAATTTGTATAGCTGTTTTCTTTTTACCAAAGAATTCTATCCAAAATCATGTTGACATCAATTAATATAATGCTAAAAGCTCCTGAGACTATAATCAGCTTTAAGATATTATGAAGCCATACATAGTGTGTCTTCCCTTTTGAACCCCATATACCTATTAGAAAAATTCCCAAAAGCGCTATACAAACATAGAAATACAGGAACATATATCCTATTTCGTATTTTGTTAATAATAAATAAATTGGGATACCAGCTGCAAAAATCAGAGTACTCAATATTTTTTTAGAGGCAGGTTCACCATACACAACTGGAATTGTTTTATAATTCTGAGCCATATCGCCACTTAGATTCCCCAGGTCCTTAATCATTTCTCTCATCATTAACATTAAAAATAAAAAGGTAGCATGAACGAATATAACCTCATCAAAATTTTTGTAATAAATAAATACTGCAAAGAATGGTGTAATCGCCAAAATTGAAGCCACTATGTTACCAATTACAGGAAACTTCTTTAGTTTATGTGAATAGAACCAAATTGCAAATACATAAAATGAAAAGAACAATACTGCTCTAAAGGAAACATAACTTGCCAGTACTACTGAAAGAAAATTTAGTATAAAATACCCTGTTAATTTGGTTTGCTGACTTACCAAACGATCCAGCATTGTTTTCTGTGGTCTATTGATTAGATCTTTTTCCCGATCATAGAAGTTATTAATGATATATCCTGCTGCAATTACTCCTGAAGAAGCTAATACAATTACGAATAGATTAGGATCCAGAATCACATTTCGTAACCTAATGTGAGGGGCTAGGATAAATATCGAAGTAAAGTATTGAGCTAATACAATAATTAGAATATTATATCCTCTTACAACAGAAAATAAACTCAATAGTTTTAGAAGAAAAAGTTTATTTTTTCTGGTAAGCATACAAAAATGCTTATTAGAAGTTATAAACCACTTCTAGTTTGTGGCCCTTAAGTGCAGATTGTGCTTTTTCAAAATCCTGGGTAAAACCGAGAATATAACCTCCTCCACCAGATCCACACAATTTAAGGTAGTAATCATTAGTCTCTATACCTTTTTTCCACAAAGTGTGAAACTGTTTAGGGATCATTGGTTTAAAATTATCTAACACAACGTGTGATAATTGTTTGATATTAGAGAATAGAGACTTAACATCTCCTTTCAGGAAATCTTCTACACAAGCATCTGTATGTTTTACGAACTGTTCTTTTAGCATATTACGAAATCCTTCTTGCTTCATGTTTTCCATAAAAATACTAACCATAGGAGCAGTCTCTCCAACGATACCACTATCTAATAAGAAAACAGCACCTTTTTTATTATCAATACTTTGAGAAGGGATTCCTGCAGGTTCAATATTATCTTTAGAATGGATAAGAATAGGTAAACTAAGATAGCTATTAAGAGGATCAAGGCCAGAACTATTTCCGTGGAAGAAAGACTCCATTAATCCAAAAATCTCTTTAAGCTTTAATAATTTATCTCTGGTTAAGTTTTCTAACACTGTGATTTTATCTTCTGCATATTTATCATAAATAGCAGCTACCAAAGCACCACTACTTCCTACTCCATATCCCTGAGGAATACTACTATCAAAATACATTCCTGAAGTAATGTCTTCCTGAAGTTTTTCTAAATCAAACTTAACAACGCCCTCATCCTGAATGTTCTCAAGATACTCTGTAAATTTCTTTAGATTTTCATTAGACTTTATAGCTTCTTCGTCTGGTGTTTCAGAAACTTTTAATGCCCCTTTAAAAAAATTATAAGGTATAGAAAGGCCTTTGGAATCTTTAATAATACCATACTCTCCAAACAACAATATTTTTGAATAAAATAGCGGTCCTTTCATGAATTCTGATGATTTATCTTATTTGTATCCCTAACGCCTATAAAGTTACAATATTTTGGCGCCTAATCCTATTTTGTCGCAAATATACTGCCCATTCTGACAATACACAACTAGCTCATTATTAATAAAGTCTAAAACCTCATTTTTTTCAGCCTCAGGATACAATAAATGTACATTTGCACCTGCATCGAGTGTAAAACAAAGTTTAGAACCTATATCCTTACGATATTGCCAAACCTTATTAATTACCGATAAAGTATTAGGTTTCATCAAAATAAAATAAGGCAATGAGGTCATCATCATCGCATGGAGCGTTAGCGCTTCACTTTCTACAATCTCGACAAAAGCATCCAAATTACCTGAAATTAATACTTCTTTTAGCTTTATAATATTATCAGAAGCTTGTTCAAAACGTTTATTAGCAAATGGGTGGCCGTGCATTAAATCATGCCCAACGGTACTACTAACCTGTTTTTCTCCTTTATCTACTAATAAGATTGTATCCTGATAATTATTAAAATTAGAATGAATCTTATGTGGAAACTGTATAGCATAGGCATCACTACTGCCCTCAATGTGTTGATGATCTCCCCAAACTGTAATTGGTCCCTCGAGACTTCTACAAGCACTCCCTGAACCTAATCGAGCTAGAAATGAAGTTTTCTTTATAAAAGTTTCATCTGTAATCCCCGGATTAATTTCTCGTTCTATTTGCATCAAACAAAATGCTAAAGCACTCATCCCACTTGCAGAAGAAGCAATCCCGCTACTATGCGGAAAAGTGTTACTGGTCTCTATGGTAAATTTATAATGCTTTAAAAAAGGGAGGTATCCAGAAATTCTTTCGAAAAAACTATTAATTTTTGGTTTAAAATCTGGCTTAGGTTTCCCTTCAAAAAATAGTTCAAAATTAAAACCTTCAGAAACTGTATCTAATTTCTGATATTTTAAAATAGTTATAGTTTTACAACTATCTAATGTAAAACTGATTGAAGCATTTTCTGGCAGCTGCACTGGTCTTTTACCCCAATACTTAACCAAAGCAATATTACTAGGAGAAGTACAAGTGACTATTCCATTTTCAGGGAAACCTGATCCTAATGATAAGACGAACTCAGGATAATTAATCATAGTTCAAAATAAATTTTAGCAAATATAAGCGCTGTAGTATATTTACAGCATATTAGTACTAAAAATAAATTGCTATTTTAGTACAACACTAACGCATTTAGATGAAAAAGAAGCTTTTTCGTATTGGAATTGCGGTATTTATCTGTTTATTGATTGGTTTTTTGAGCAGTGTCGCTACTCAAACCTCTATTGATACTTGGTATGCCACATTACGTAAACCATCGTTTACTCCGCCCAATTGGATTTTTGCTCCGGTATGGTTGATCCTATATATTATGATGGGTGTCGCTGCCGGAATTGTTTGGAGCAAAGGTTTTTATCATAAATGGGTAAAAGTTGCGTTATATCATTTTGGATTTCAATTGTTACTCAATGCTGCATGGTCCATTTTTTTCTTTGGATTACAAAACCCGCTAATCGCATTATTGGATATTATAGCCCTTTTTATCCTATTATTGTTTACGATTAGATGGTTTCAAGTAGTAAATACCACTGCCGCCTACCTACTTATACCTTATGCCACATGGGTTGCTTTTGCGACTGCATTGAATTATGGAATATGGCAACTTAACTAAACCAAGAAATAAGGAATAAGATTTTTTATGAGTAAAAAAGCTATAGTCTTACAGACTACTTTAGAATTAATTACCAAGCAAGGTATCCGTGCTACGTCTCTTTCACAAATTATCAAAGAATCCGGGGTAGCCAATGGAACTGTATATCATCATTTTAAAAATAAAGAAGAAATTATAACCGAATTGTATTTAATGTTGACTCAGGATTTTGGTACTGTTGTGATGCGTAACATCCCAAAAGATGATATCAAAAAACAATTCACGATAATGTGGCTCAACCTGTTTTATTATTTTGTCAATAACCCACTTGCTTTTGTTTTCTCTGAACAGATAGCACGTTCTCCTGAGATTCCGCAATCGCTAAAAGACAAAGCTCGAGAATACTATGCTGACATTGAGAGTTATTTTAAAGAAGGTATCCGTCAAAAAATATTTAAGTCGTACAACACTTTGGTAATGGAAGAATTGTTTTTCGGAAACGTGGTCTCTCTTGTAAAAATTCACGAAAATGAAACGGTAAAGCTTCAGGAAAAACACATCAATCAGGCTATTGAGATTTCATGGAGAGGTTTTTTAAAGGATAATACAATCATCAGATAGGTAAACACACACATCTCTAAACCTCAATAAGTGATAAAAACTATACTCATTACAGGAACCAGTAGCGGAATTGGTCGTGCTATAGCTACTTACTTTTCTGAAAGAAACTGGAATGTTGCCGCTACTATGCGTAAACCTGATAAAGAAACAGAGCTTCAACATCTAAAAAACATAAAACTCTATCCCTTGGATGTTGTTGATCAAAACAGTATCCAAACCGCCATAAATGATATCATAAAAGATTTTGATAAAATTGATGTTGTAGTCAACAATGCGGGATATGGTGCTGTAGGTATTTTTGAGAAATCTGAACATAAAGATATTCAAAAACAGTTTGATGTCAACGTTTTTGGATTAATGAATGTAACGAGATATATTTTACCACATTTCAGAAAAAACCACAACGGCACTATCATTAACATCACTTCTGTAGGTGGTAGAATTACTTTTCCTCTATATTCTGTATATCACGGCACGAAATGGGCTGTAGAAGGATTTGCAGAAGCATTACAATTTGAATTAAAGCCATTTAATATCAAAGTCAAGAATGTAGAACCGGGAGCTATCAAAACTGATTTCTATGATCGCTCTCAGGAATTGTTTCAGAATCCGGAAATCGCAGATTATGATGACTATGAAAAAATAACCTTTGCTAATACTCAAAAAGCTGGTAAAGATGCTCCGGGTCCAGAAATCGTAGCTAAGACTGTTTATAAAGCAGCGAATAGCAAAAGTTTTAAATTGAGATATCCCGTAGGGCCATCAGCCGGCCTTTTTTTAATGCTTCGTAAACTTATTCCCCTTTCTTGGTTTACCAAAATGGTAAGCTCGGTGGTAGAAAGAGGGTATGATAAGCAATAGCTTTATAATCTTTATTTAATTAAAAAAGGTAACATTTTTCTACTTCAATACATTAAAGCTGTTAATTGAAAAAAGCAGGTATGATGCGTATTGTAATTATTGAGGAACAAATTGGCGTTTTAAAAACCTATAGAGAAGTTATTAATAATTCTTCTGCACACAAAGTAATTGGAGAATTTAGAAATCACAAATCTGCAGTTACAGAACTTGAATATCTAAATCCAGATATTATCATAACTGACATTGCTGTATCTGGGATTCAAGGAATAGAGTATATCAAAGAAATGGTTCCTAAATCAAAAATATTAGTTGTCACAATGGCTGAAAATACAAAATACGTTTTTGAAACCTTGCGCGCCGGAGCAACCGGTTTTATTACCAAAACCTATATCAAACAACAAATTACAGAAGCACTCATAAAATTATCTAATGGAGGTGCACCATTAAGTGACACCATTTCGAGATTGGTAGTAGAATCTTTCCAGCAAAAAAAGTTTGACCAATTGACCAATAGAGAAAATGAAGTCCTTTTTATACTTTCTCAAGGAAAAAGCTATTCTAAAATTGCAGAAGAACTATATGTCAGTATCAATACCATTAAAATGCATGTGCGCAATATTTATGAAAAATTACAAGTAACAAATAGGGATGAAATTATTAAACTTATGAATAGGCAAGAAAAATATAATTTGGCGGTTGCATAAATAAAGCAGCTAGAAAGCTGCTTTATTTATAATATTTATGATTTTTAACCCTAATTGAATGCAATCTTTACACATGCGTCTTTATATAAATCTTTTAAGACAAATTCAATAGCTTTTCTGGCGCTCTGAGCTTTTCCTAGTGAGCCTCCTTTAAAAGTGAGTTTTCCGGTTGATCGATTCCAATAAAACTCATTACTATTAGACTTAATAATTCGCTTATTATCTTTGCTTGTTACCTGAAAAGCATCAAACTCCTGACTATACTCTAATCCTGAAGGAAAATATACTTCTGTTACAAATTTTGTGGAGCCTTTTTCATACACATAGCAAACACATTCTCCAATATCTTTTGCTTCAGAAACCCTAACCATATTATTTTGTACAATTTTCCACCCCCCATTTATTCTTACTCCAACAATATCCATTAACATTGTTCCCTTTTCTGCAAGCCTCTTATCTATACTAGATTCAAAATTTATAACAGCAGAAATAATACCCGCTCTTTCTTTTTGAGTCTGAAAAACGATTTTATCTAACGTCATTTTAAAATCATAATTGTCATCATCAATAATATCATCTAATTGTGAGGAAATATCTTTTTTCTCATACGTTTTCCTGACTAAAGCTCCAGAAAGATTAACATATACGGTATTTCCACTATACTTCTCGTCAAACAACCCTAAAACATCATTTTTTTTGGTCCCCTGATTTAGAGCATTGATCTTGTTAATGTAATCCATTAACAATTTTTTTATAGGTTCTTCATTGACTGTGGCATAGCTTTGGTGTAAACCACTAAACAAAAACAAAACAACAAGAGTAAAAGTAATTTTTTTCATCTTTCATAAGGAATTAGTTAAACCTTAATAAGGTACAAAAAATTACTCAGAACAACTAATCAAAGGCTTTATAATTTTATGTTATAAATTACTTAATTCCAGTAATTTAGATACTGTTTTTAAGTTCCTTGTAGTAGCTGTGCATTGTAGTTTCTTTTCGAAAAAATTGTTGTTTAATTTTGTTCTTCCATAGCCGTTAGCAGCAAAGAAATAGACTGCATTTTTGGTGATTACATATTCTTCTGGCTCATAAGAAGTAGAGGTAAGCTCTTCTACAGCTGAAGCATCAGACTCTCCGGAAAGCAGGGTGAAATACATTTTTTTGTCTTCAATTTCTCCGCTGTCAAGTCTTTCTCTATAAGGATTATTTTGATGAATTTTTGCTAAAGTATCTCGCGTCAAGACTAAAACAGGAACGTCAAAACCAAAACGATCTTCAATACCCTTATGAATTAAAATACTTAGCGAACCTGTTGTCTGAGAAGCGCTTTGAAAAACAACATTACCACTTTGGATATAGGTTATTACAGAAGTAAAACCTAGATTCTCAAACATAGTCTTAAGATCAATCATTTTGATCTTTTTCTGACCACTGACATTAATCCCACGTAGCAAAGCGATATATGTTTTCATATTATTTAGAAGTTATAGCTTGAGCTGCAATATAGGCTCCTGTCCAAGCATTCTGAAAATTAAATCCTCCTGTGATGGCATCAATATTCAACACCTCTCCTGCAAAGTACAAATTTTGATATTTTTTACTTTCGAAAGTTTTAAAATTCACTTCTTTTAAATCAACCCCACCAGCAGTTACGAATTCCTCTTTAAAAGTACTTTTCCCTTTTACCTGAAAAATGCTTTGAGTCAATTGCTCTGATAATGTTTTAAGTTGAAATTTATTAACATCTGCCCATCTTGTGTCATTATTGATTCCTGAAGCAGCAACCAGGCTTTGCCACAATCTTTTAGGCAATTCAAATTGGGCATATTTATGTACCTGTTGCTTAGCATTAGCATCCTTAAGCTCTTTTAATTCTGAAACTATTTCCTGAGCTTTATAAAACTGAAGCCAATTGACTTCTATCTCAAAATTATAGTCAAAAGCATTAAGTTCTATGGCTCCCCAAGCAGAAAGCTTTAAAATTGCCGGGCCGCTCATTCCCCAATGCGTAATAAGCAAAGGCCCTTCACTCGATAATTTAGAATTTCTAACCTTAACTGAAGCATTGGTAGCTACTCCCGGTAAATCCTTAATTCTGGAGTCTTTGATATTAAAAGTAAATAAAGAGGGTACGGCTTCTACAATAGTATGATTAAGATTTTCTAGTAAATTCCATATTTTAGGATTACTACCAGTAGCAATCATCAATTTTTTGGTGCTAAAATCACCTTGATTTGTTTTTAATATCCAGGAATCCTCCTCTTTGCTAAAATTCTTTACGGCATGACTCTTTAGAATTTCTATCTGCAATCGTTTCGCTTCTTTCAGAAAACAATCAATAATTGTCTGTGAAGAATCAGAAACCGGAAATATTCTTCCGTCTTCTTCAATTTTTAACGCTACTCCACGATTATCAAACCACTCCATCGTATCACCAGTCATAAAAGTATGAAAAGGCCCTTTCAGTTCTTTTTCTCCTCTAGGGTAATTCTTTGTCAATTCATTAGGGATAAATTCGGCATGGGTCACATTACATCGACCCCCACCAGAAACCCTAACCTTGGATAAGACTTCTTTTCCGCGTTCTAGAATAGCGATTTTGAGCTTTGGATTATTTTCAGCTACATTAATTGCAGTAAAAAAACCGGCAGCTCCGCCACCAACTATGATGAGATCATATTGCATTATGCAAAATTAGGAAAATCAGTTATGATTCCATCTACCTTCCAGTCTTTTGATTGTTGCATTTTCAATTTATCATTTACAGTCCAAACATATACTTGGAACCCTTTTGATTTAGCCAAATCAACTTCTTTTTTAGTGAGCGAATAAACAGGCGGATGTATCGAGAATGTATCCAAAGCTTCTGCAATGGACACCACACTAAAAATATCATCTTCTGTTAAAACACCTAGCTTATATTTAGAAGTTATTCTTTTTATCTGAAATAACTGCGAATGATCAAAACTTGATAAAATGAAATGATTGTAGTCCCAACTATAATTTTTAATATACTTTTCTAAAAGTTCTATGGTAGGTATAGCCGTTCCTATTCCTTTTAATTCTATGTTTAGAACACATTTTCCATCTATCAGATCTAGTACCTGATCTAATTTTGGAATTCTATAACCTTCAGGAGTTCTAAATCTTTTTAACTCTGACCAGGTAAACTCTGATACTTTTCCTTTGCCATTGGTAGTCCTTTCTAATGTATGATCATGTATAACGACCAACTCACTTGATTTACACCTATGAACATCAATTTCGATTCCATCTACACCTTGTTTCAGTGCTTCTGTAATAGATTCTAACGTGTTTTCGGCAACTAGTCCCGCTGCCCCACGATGACCAAATATTTTCACTTCTTATTTATTTAAAAGCAGAAATTCCTGTTATATCCATACCTGTGATTAACAAATGAATGTCATGAGTTCCTTCATAAGTAATTACACTTTCTAAATTCATCATATGACGCATAATACTATATTCTCCTGTAATACCCATTCCACCGAGGATTTGTCGTGCTTCTCTGGCAATTTTGATTGCCATATCTACATTATTACGTTTAGCCATAGAAATCTGAGCAGAAGTGGCTTTACCTTCATTTCGTAATACTCCTAATCTCCATGCTAATAGCTGCGCTTTGGTGATTTCGGTAATCATTTCTGCCAGTTTCTTTTGTTGTAATTGTGTTCCTCCTATAGGTTTATCAAACTGTATACGTTCTTTAGAATAACGCAAAGCCGTATCATAACAATCCATTGCTGCGCCAATAGCACCCCAAGCGATCCCAAAACGTGCCGAATCTAGACATCCTAATGGAGCTCCTAATCCACTTTTACCAGGTAAAAGATTTTCTTTAGGCACTTTTACATTATCAAAAATCAATTCTCCGGTTGCAGAAGCTCTTAGCGACCATTTATTATGAGTCTCAGGAGTAGAAAAACCTTCCATTCCTCGTTCCACTACTAATCCGTGAATTCTTCCTTCTTCATTTTTTGCCCAAACTACTGCAATATCAGCAAAAGGAGCATTAGATATCCATAGTTTAGCTCCATTTAATAGATAATGATCTCCTTTATCTTTAAAATTAGTTGTCATCCCCCCAGGATTAGATCCATGATCAGGCTCCGTAAGACCGAAACATCCCATAAATTCTCCTGATGCTAATTTAGGAAGGTATTTTTTACGCTGTTCTTCTGAACCATATTTCCAGATTGGATACATTACTAATGACGATTGCACAGAAGATGTAGATCGTACTCCAGAGTCTCCTCTTTCGATCTCCTGCATAATCAGACCATAACTGATTTGATCCAAACCAGCTCCGCCATATTCCTCAGGGATATAAGGCCCAAAAGCCCCAATTTCTGCCAAACCTTTGATAATTTGATTCGGAAATTCTGCACGTTGCGCATATTCTTCAATAATAGGCGATACTTCGCGTTTTACCCAACTGCGGGCTGCATCACGAACCAATTTATGTTCATCACTCAATAATTCATCAAGGTTATAATAGTCAGGAGCTTCAAAAAGGTCTGGTTTCATTTAAAATTATTTTATAGTATTATCAAAATCAAGATCGTTAAACCGTCAACAAATGTAATTAATGGAAAAAGAGCAACCAATTTTTTTGACATTTTTAAAAAAACTAGAAAAAGATTAATAATTATACATATCATCAGTTAACACTTCTTTAATACCTTTATCCTTTGCATTAGCGAAGAAATCCGTGTATAAATTCCGCAGTTTACAACTTTTTTCTACACTTATTTAAGGCATTAAAACATCTTCAATCTAACCTTTTCAATTCTTAAATAATTGTTTTTCAGAGTATTAACGTCCTGTTCTACATATCCCTAATTGCTGTGGCATAATTATTCTATACTAACTAAGCGTAACAAAATTTTAAAATCTTAAAGGAAATAACCATGAAAAATTTATTTGTATTACCAATCTTAGCATTAGTATTATTATTAGGAACTCAAAATAGCTATGCTCAGGAAACAGCATCTAACGATCAGGATGAGATTACAGTAGCTCAAGAGAAATATATTGATCTTGCTGTCGAGAATTTGCCACAATCTGTGCTAGATGCTGTTGCTCGAGATTTTAAAGGATCTACTATTAGCAAAGCTGCTGCGAAAGAAGATGCTTCAGAATTTAAACTAGAACTAGCCAAAGAAGATGGGGAAACAGTTGAAGTATACTGTGACGCTGAAGGAAATTGGATCACCAAGTAACTAAACCACCAAATAGTAATAACTAACCAAAATTAAGTGAGTTATCCATATTATTTTATAGCTGACTAACAATAGAGTGATTGAATTTTCAGAAAGGGAGGATCGTTATGGTTCTCCTTTTCCTTTTACAATAATATTACATTTTTAAATAAAATTCCTTTGTTAAATCTATATAATCACTAGTATAATTATGGCGTGAGTGTTCTATGATCAATTCATTAATGTCTACCGATATTTGATCAAAACCTAATAACAAAAGACTTCTTTTAATTTCTGAATCTGGAGTACCTTTTACCCTAGTGATTTTCTGAGGAAACAATTTTACTTTTTCGGCAATGTCAATTGCTCTTTGCTCTTCTTTATATGGTAAAACTATAGCTAATTTGCCTTGATTTGATAATAATGAAACACCACCCATCAAAATATGTTCTAAAGGAAGTGCATCTTCAAATCTTGCCACATCTCTTTTAGTATCTGTAGTTTTATAATCTTCTGTATAAAAAGGAGGGTTACTAATCAAAAGATCATACTCATCTTCAATCTCTTCAACAAACTCCTGAAAAGATGCGTGGTAGCAGAATAATCGATCTCCCCAAGACGAAGCTTCAAAATTCTCAACTGCCTGTTCATAAGCATCTGAGTCAATCTCTAAAGCGTCTATAATTTCTGCATCAGAGCGTTGTGCCATCATCAAAGCAACAACTCCAGTTCCTGTACCAACATCCAAAATTGATCCAATATTATTATCTATCGGTGCCCAAGCACCTAACAACACCCCATCAGTGCCTATTTTCATAGCACAACGATCTTGATGAACGGTAAATTGTTTAAATTCAAAAGGTTTATTCATAGTTATCTTAAAACCGGCAGAAGAAATTCCAATCTGCATCAAGAGAACAAAAATATTAGCTTAATTTATAGGTAAAGATCAATAAGCCCTTCAGGAGTATTGACATATATTTCTTTAGAGTCTCTATCTATTTTATCAATGAATTCATCATCCATCGGTATAAGAACCTCCGTACCTTCCCTATCAATTTCGAATAAAGCTTGAGCAGTAGAATCGTTAATCGATTTTATAATCCCAACTTCTCCAAAGGAATTATCTATAATAGTAAAACCTATTACTTCATGAAAATAAAATTGATCCCCTTCTAATTTAGGAAGTAGACTAAGTGGCAGGTACAATTCGGCTTTCATTAAATCATCAGCATCTTCCTCTGTATCTACATCTTCGAATTTTACGCGAAGTAGGTCACTTTTGTGTAATGAACATTTTTCAATAAAAAATGGAACCAGATTATCATTATAATTGATAAACACTGATTCCATTTTTACATAACTTTCGGGTTCATCGGTATCTAATTTAATTAGGACCTCACCCTTAAAACTAAATTTACTTACGATTTTACCTAGATAGAAGCATTCTTCTTTCTTCATCGTCAATAATGCAACTATTCTTCCTCGTTGCTAGCTTCTTCAGTTACTTCTGCTGCAGGTGCATCTACAGTTTCTTCTGTAGCTACTTCTGCTTCAGCCGCTTCTTCTGCATTTGCCTCAGCTTCTGCTTTTGCAGCTTCTGCTTCTCGCTTAGCATTTACTTCTTTCTCAGCTTCAAGAGCTTTAGCTTTTGCATCAGCTTCAGCTTTTGCTACTGCATCTTTCTTAGCATTAACAGATCCTTCTTTCTCTGATAACCATGCTTGGAACTTTTCTTCAGCTTGTTCTTCAGTAAGAGCACCTTTTCTAACTCCACCAGCAAGGTGATTTTTTAGCATTACTCCTTTGTAAGATAATATAGCTCTTGCAGTATCGGTAGGTTGCGCACCATTCTGTAACCACTTTACAGCTCCATCAACATCTAAGTCAATACTTGCTGGGTTTACATTAGGGTTGTAAGTACCTAACTTTTCAAGAAATCTACCATCTCTTTTTGATCTAGCATCTGCTGCTACGATCCAGTAAAAAGGCTTCCCTTTTTTACCGTGTCTCTGTAATCTAATTTTAACAGGCATAAAAATTAATTTTTGGGTACACGACCCTGTTCATAATTAAGGGCGCAAAGGTAAGTATTTTTTAAATAAAAGAAGTTACTAAATTCAAAGTTTATTCTCTTATAAGACAAATGCTTAGTCGTACTTCTTTAGTATACTATTCTAAAAAAACGTATAACTAGTTAAAGGAAAAATTTTAAATCTTCATTTTTAAATCAAAAATTATTGATTTTGTGTATTTCATCGATAAAAACATTCTTTTGTCGTCAAAAAATTGTGTAACCAGGATTTTTATAATATGTTTGTTTCCATACTTTTTTACAGTTTTTTGTAAAAAGCATTCAACGCCCCAAGCCTATGAATAGAAAAACTACACTGTTATTCTTATGTATTCCTTTTGCTATAATATCTTGTATTAAAGATACAGATGTTAACCTTGCTCAAACTTTTAAAGTTCAAAAATTTACTAAACATAGTGCATATAATACTTCAGAAATAATTAACCCTTGTCTTTTGGACGCATCCCTAACGGCAATAATAAATGATTCCAAAATGATTACAGATGATCATACGGCTACTGTAGATGCTAAGAATCAGATCATAACATTAAAAGCAAATAATGAAACAAAGAGCACAACACTTAAGTTTCCTATAAACACCTCACCCGGAGTATACAAATTATCCAAAAAAGGAAAGTATAGTGCCTCTTATCAAACTAATAACAAAACTTATTCCTCCCTTTCAGGAAAACTAATAATTAAAGATTACAACATTTATACTAAATGTATTGCTGGCAACTTTGAGTTTAAAACAATAAACGATATTGCTGTTTCTGAAGGTTTTTTTGAATTCGGTTACTAAACATTAACTCAATTATAGGGCGAGAGGCGTTCATTTTTTTAAAAATGGGCGCTTTTCATTTTTTAACACATTATAGTTTTATCATAAATAGTATTAGTTAATAATTCTGAATAACTTTTCTGAAGACCACCTCTTAATTTTAATTATTTTTGAAGGTTAATTGTAAGGTTATAACTTTCTCCAAACATATTTTATGTACTTAGTCTTTGATACCGAAACCACCGGATTACCTAAACGATGGGATGCTCCTATTAGCGATTCTGATAACTGGCCAAGATGTATACAAATTGCATGGCAGTTGCATGATGCTATGGGCAATTGTATCGAACACCAGGACTATTTAGTACAACCAGAAGGTTTTAACATCCCTTATGATGCTGAGAAAATTCATGGCATATCAACGGAGTTGGCCGCTCAGGATGGTATTACTCTTGAGGAGGTTTTAGAAAAATTCAATACAGTTTTATCCAAAACCAAATTTATTGTAGGACAAAATGTTGGTTTTGATGTCAATATCATGGGAGCCGAGTTTTATCGCTTAGGAGTTGATAATCAGCTTCAGGAACTCCCGGTGCTTGACACCTGTACAGAAACTACAGCAGAACTATGTCAGATTCCCGGAGGACGTGGAGGAAAATACAAGTTGCCTACATTAACAGAATTACACCAACATCTTTTTGGCACTGCGTTTGGAGAAGCGCATAATGCAACAGCCGATGTAGAAGCTACTACGCGCTGTTTTCTGGAGTTAATCCGTAAACAAATATTCACCCAAGAAGAACTTGATGTTCAACCGGATTATTTTCAAAATTTTGCAGAAGCTAATCCTGAACCTATACAAATCATAGGTTTAAAACATATTAATCTAAAAAAAGCTTCTCAAAAAATACGAGAAGCCCTGGAAAAACAAGTTGGATCTGATCTGTCGCAGCAGGAGATTGACGATAACCTAGCCGCACTTGACGAAATAAATTTTACTCACTTACATAATCACACTCAGTTTTCAGTATTACAATCCACCACAAGTATTCCAGGCTTAGTAAAAGTAACGGCAAAGCATAAAATGAATGCTGTCGCAATGACTGATCACGCCAATATGATGGGAGCGTTTCATTTTGTTTCTGCAGTAACAAATCATAACAAAGCAGTAAAGGCAGCTAATGAAGAAGCAATTGAAAATGGTTCAGCACCCACAGGTATAGAAATCAAACCTATTGTAGGTTGTGAGTTTTTTGTCTGCGAAAATCATACAGATAAATCCAGAAAAGATAATGGGTATCAAATTGTGATGCTTGCCAAAAACAAAAACGGATATCATAACCTAGCAAAAATGTCTTCCATTGGATTTGTAGATGGGTTTTACTATTTGCCAAGAATTGATAAAGAAGTAATCAAACAATATAAAGAAGACATCATTGTACTTACAGGAAACCTTTACGGAGAGGTTCCTAGTAAAGTATTAAACATTGGAGAAAAACAAGCTGAAGAAGCCTTGTTATGGTGGAAAGAAGAGTTTGGTGATGATCTATATATTGAGATTATGCGTCATAACCAGGAAGATGAAAAAAGGGTAAACCAAGTATTGATCAATTTTGGTAAAAAGCATGATATCAAGATAGTTGCTACCAATAACACATATTATTGCGAGAAAGAGGATGCGAACGCCCATGACATTTTACTATGTGTAAAAGATGGCGAAAAGCAGGCAACACCAATTGGACGTGGAAGAGGTTATCGTTACGGATTACCTAATCAGGAATATTATTTCAAGTCTTCAGAGGAAATGAAAACTTTATTTAAAGATCTTCCTGAAGCCGTTATCAATATCCAGGAAATCGTGGATAAGATAGAACCTTTTGTATTAGCTAGAGACGTATTATTACCTGCTTTTGATATTCCGGAAAAGTTTCAGTTTGAAGAAGATAAAGTAGATGGTGGGAAAAGAGGTGAAAATGCATATTTAAGACATATTACATATGAAGGTGCAAAGATTCGCTATGAAGAAATCACTCCAGAAATTGATGAGCGATTAGATTTTGAACTAAAAGTAATCGAAAAAACAGGGTATCCAGGATACTTCTTAATTGTAGAAGACTTTATTCGAGCCGCCCGTGATATGGGGGTTTCGGTAGGCCCAGGACGTGGATCAGCTGCCGGTTCTGCAGTAGCTTATTGCTTATGGATTACCAATCTTGATCCAATTAAGTATGATTTACTTTTTGAGAGATTCTTGAATCCGGATCGTGTAAGTATGCCTGATATTGATATTGATTTTGATGATGAAGGACGAGGTCGTGTCATGGATTATGTAATTGAAAAATATGGGGCAAATCAAGTAGCACAAATCATTACCTACGGTACTATGGCAGCAAAATCTTCTATTAGAGATACTGCACGTGTACTAGATCTTCCTTTAGGAGATGCGGATCGTATTGCCAAGTTAATTCCGAATATGTCTAAACTTGGAAAGATTTTTGGAGTAGACGAAGCTACCTTAAAGAAAAAATTTAGAAGTGATGAACTCGAAAAAGTCAATGAGCTCCTAAATATTGCTGAAGGTTCAGACCTAGAGGCTGAAACACTGAATCAAGCACGTGTATTAGAAGGTTCAGTAAGAAATACTGGAATTCACGCCTGTGGGGTAATCATTACACCTGATGACATTACCAAATTCGTTCCTGTGGCATTAGCAAAGGATTCTGACATGTACTGCACCCAGTTTGATAACTCTGTAGTAGAAAATGCAGGGTTACTAAAAATGGATTTCCTGGGACTGAAAACCTTAACCCTTATTAAGGATACCGTGAAGATTGTCAAAGCAAAGCATGGTATAGAACTCGATCCGGAAAACTTTCCGCTAGACGATGAAGAGACTTATGCACTCTTCCAACGCGGGGAAACTGTAGGAATATTCCAATATGAATCTCCTGGGATGCAAAAATATATGAAGGAACTGAAACCTACAGTTTTTGCAGATCTCATTGCTATGAATGCATTGTATCGTCCAGGTCCTTTAGAATACATCCCTAGTTTCATTAACAGAAAACATGGTACCGAAGAGATTATTTATGACTTAGAAGCTTGCGAAGAATACCTGAAAGAAACCTACGGAATCACAGTATACCAAGAGCAGGTAATGTTACTTTCGCAAAAGCTAGCTGATTTCACCAAAGGTGAAGCTGATGTATTGCGTAAAGCAATGGGTAAAAAACAAAAAGCAGTACTGGATAAGATGAAACCTAAGTTTATCTCTCAGGCATCTGCCAAAGGACATGCAGAAGATAAACTAGAGAAAATATGGAAAGATTGGGAAGCCTTTGCTGCATATGCTTTTAACAAGTCCCACTCTACTTGTTATGCTTGGATTGCTTATCAAACTGCATATCTCAAAGCTCATTACCCTGCAGAATATATGGCTGCAGTGTTATCCAATAACATGAACGACATCAAACAAGTTACTTTCTTTATGGAAGAATGTAAGCGAATGAAGTTAGATGTTTTAGGACCTGATGTTAATGAATCTTATCGAAAGTTTTCAGTAAACAAAGACGGTGCGGTACGATTTGGGATGGGAGCTATTAAAGGAGTAGGTACTGGTGCAGTTGCTACTATAGTAGAAAACAGAAAAGATGGACATTATAAATCCATTTTTGATATGGCCAAACGTATTGACCTCAGGGCTGCCAATAAAAAGGCCTTTGAAAGTTTAGCGCTAGCAGGAGGATTTGATTCTTTTGCAAATACTCATCGAGGACAATATTTCCATCAGGATGGGGATAGTATTACTTTTCTCGAAAAAGCCATGAAATATGGGGCTAAATATCAGGAAAATGAAAACTCATCTCAGGTAAGCTTGTTTGGAGAATCTAGCGATGTTCAAATCCCGGAGCCGATAGTCCCTCCATGCGAAGAATGGGGAACCATGGAAAAACTTGCCAGAGAAAAAGAGGTTGTAGGTATTTATCTCTCAGGGCACCCGCTAGATGATTTTAAATACGAAATGAAATACTTCTGCAATGGCACTTTACTCAATTTTGCAGATCTAGAAAACAATCTGAATCGTGAAATCTCATTCGGTGGAGTAATTACTGGTGTAGAACACCGTACTTCAAAAAATGGTAAAGGTTGGGCAACTTTTACAATAGAAGACTATAATACAGCTCACGAGTTTAGAGTTTTTGGCGAAGATTATCTAAAACATCGTCCATTTTTGGTTCAAAGTACCTTTGTTTATGTCAAAGCTTTTATCAAAGAAGGCTGGGTTAATCGTGATACAGGTAAAAAAGGTGATCCAAGAATTCAGTTTAATAGTTTCCAACTATTACACGATGTCATGGAAAGCTACGCAAAGAAATTAACTATCCAGCTAGACATTAATGATTTGTCGGACTCAAGAATTGATAATTTAAAAGAATTACTGACAGAACATTCTGGAAATCATACGCTGAATTTTGTAATTTTCGAAATGGCTGAAAAACTAAAATTACATATGCCAAGTCGAAAACAAAAGGTAAACATATCTCCAGAATTACTCACAGCATTGGAAAATGATTCTGTTTACTATAAATTGAATTAGAAACAATGTATCATTTGATATTCGAATATTATTTATCAACAACATTTTACTCAATGCATTAAATTGTATGGAGAAAAAGTTTTGTTGATTTTATAAACACATTATAGATTTGCTCAGTTATCTGTAAAAATACCTTTATATTGTAATAGGTTTATTCACTATCACCTATGCAAAAAAAGATATTCATCATCACTACACTAGCAATTATAATCTGTTGCCTTATCTTTTTTTTAACCCTATACAAGCATACAAAAAACGTATATGTAGACATCACCCCTATTGCAACCCATGATAACGGAATGGAATTTATAGATTCCTCTACTTGCATAGAATGTCATCAACAGATTGTAGAGGATCATTATAAAACAGCACATTATAATTCTCTAAAAGTTGCAAATGACGAAACTATAAAAGGCAGTTTTAAAAAAGAACATAATAGCTTCAGACTTAATGAAAATGTAATTTTTAATATGATAAAACGAAGTTCAGGGTTTTATCAGGAACCAATTATCAAGAAACAAAGCACTCCTTTTTATGCTGCTAAGATGGATCTTGTTATAGGATCAGGTACAAAAGGGCAATCATACTTGATGTGGAATAAAAACAATTTATTTCAATTGCAGGCTTCTTACTTTACACCAACCAATAGTTGGATCAACAGCCCTGGAGCACCAGATAAGTTAACACCAGCAAGGCCTGTTATAGAAAGATGTCTAGAATGCCATACCACTTATGCTCAAAATACATCAGGAAACAAAAATGGAAATCAGTTCCATAAAACAAACATAGTCTACGGCATAGATTGTCAACGTTGTCATGGCTCGGTAATTAAACACGTAAAATTTCACAAACAGCATCCAAAAGAAAAAACTGCAAAACATATTCTCAAATACAGTTCTCTCACACGTCAACAAAGATTAGATGCCTGTGCGCTTTGTCATTCTGGTTTAAGAACCAAGGCCACAGAACGTGCTTTTACATTTATGATCGGAGACACCTTAGCTAACTTCTCTTCTTCTGATTACAATGAAACCAATCTTGAAGACTTAGATGTTCATGGAAATCAATATGATTTATTAAAAGCAAGTCAATGTTTTAAAAAAAGTGCTACTCTCGATTGTACAACTTGTCATAATCCACATAAAAAGGAAAGAGGTAATATCGCTGTATTCAACCAAAAATGTATAGATTGTCACACTACACAGAAAAAACCTATAAACTGTTCGGGGAACAAAAATGAAATCAAGAAAATGGGGAATAATTGTGTGCAATGTCATATGCCATTGGTCAACAGTAAAATTATGAAAATACAAGTCTCAGAAAAAGATGAAGTCTCAGTTCAGGTAAGAACACATTTTATAGGGATATATAATAAAACTTCAGACTAATTTTTAATCAAAAAAACTTCTTGCCCAGTTTTCGGCTTCTTCAAGATCTTTAAAAAAAGTAAAGGCCTCATTCCAAAGCGGCTGTTCTTGCATCGCTCTTTTTACTTCTTCAGGATTTTCAGAAACAATAGCAAATCCAATCATATTCTTTAGAATTCTACCTTTATAGACATTAAGGTCTATGTCATGGGGGTATTTTCTATGAGTTATGAATATAAAATTTCTACCTTTATAGTATTCTTCTAGATAAGAGGTAATTTCACTTGCCGTCTCAATAGTAATGGCAGAGCCTTCACGCATCACTAAAATTGCATGAGATTCTTTAAAAATTAAGTCACAGTAAGATAATTGGGTTTCTTTCATCATCTATAAATCATACATACAAATATAATGTTAATTTTATTTTGAACACCCTCTCCTTCTTATTTTGAAATTTAATCCCTATTATTGCTTTACATAAGGTATTAGCTAAAGAATAGAACTCAACTATACTTTAGGTATCAGTAAATTAAATAACCCTATAGCTAAAACAAATATCAGGGTTGTAAGCTTTCGCAGAATTATTGACTAATTTTGTGAATATTTAAAATAAATAAAATTTTTAAACAAAATAGATAACTATGGCACTAGAAATAACAGATGCTACTTTTGATGAAGTAGTACTTAAAAGTGATAAACCTGTACTTGTTGACTTTTGGGCAGCATGGTGTGGCCCTTGTAGAATGGTAGGTCCAATTATCGAGCAAATTAGTGACGAATATGACGGGAAAGCTGTTGTAGGAAAAGTAGATGTTGATGCGAATCAAGAATTTGCTGCAAAATATGGAGTAAGAAACATCCCAACTGTTTTGGTTTTCCAAAATGGTGAAGTTGTAGGACGTCAGGTTGGAGTATCTCCTAAAAACGTATATGCAGAGGCATTAGACTCTCTTTTATAAAAAAGTACATATTATTAAATCAAAAAAGGTTTGGCAAAGTGTCAAACCTTTTTTTGTGCATTATATAGTAGTTATACGTATATTGTTTGCAGTAATCATTAAATAAACAAAAGCTTCTATTTTATTCCATGGATATTCAAAAAGAAATAAACAAAACCGGAGGTTTTACTAATCTAGAGCTATTAGCTAAACAAGTAGTCGAAGGTTTTATTTCAGGAATGCATAAAAGCCCATTCCATGGTTTTTCTGCAGAATTTGCAGAGCATAAAGTATATAACAACGGCGAAAGTACTAAGCATATTGATTGGAAATTATATGCTAAAACCGATAAACTTTTTACTAAAAGATATGAAGAAGAGACTAATCTAAGGTGTCACATCATTATTGACAATTCCTCTTCAATGCATTTTCCAAAAGTAAAGGAACATCATTTAGGATCTTTGAATAAGATTAGTTTTGCTGTATTAGCAACTGCTTGTTTAATGAATATCTTAAAAAAACAACGAGACGCTATAGGGCTCAGTATTTATAGTGACCAATATGATTATTACGCTCCTGAAAAAGGAAGTGAAAGACATCACCAAATGTTATTAAACACTCTTAACAATACACTAATCCATACAACTGAGTCTAAAAAAACAGATACTTACAGTTTTTTGCATTTAATTGCTGAAAAAATACATCGCAGATCTCTGATTTTTTTATTTACAGATATGCTACAAGCAACCTCTAGCCCTGATAAATTATTTGAAGCACTTAGACATTTAAAATATAATAAACACGAAGTTATTTTGTTCCACACTTTTGATAGCGAAAAAGAATTGAATTTTGATTTTAGTAATCGCCCCACTCGATACGTAGATGTTGAAACTGGAGAATTTATTAACCTATACGCCGATAATATCAAGGATAATTACCGAAAAGAAGTTGCTGATTATTTTTATGATCTAAAAATGAAATGTGCTCAATACGGAATAAAGTATGTAGCTGCAGACACCACAAAAGATTTTGATAAAATTCTCACAACATATTTAGTTGAAAGACAGAAGTTTGCGTGATTACAAAATATAAAATATAAAAAAAACAAAAAAAACATTTGCGGGTAATAAAATGAGGTGTATATTTGCATCCGCAATAAGGCCTTGGTCTGGTAGTTCAGTTGGTTAGAATACCTGCCTGTCACGCAGGGGGTCGCGGGTTCGAGTCCCGTCCAGACCGCAAAATTGCTAAAGCTTCAATTATAATTGAAGCTTTTTTTAGCAAGAAAATGTTGTGTTGTCTCACGCCTAGCGTGAGCGGTTTAGTAGTAAACCAATGAGAAGCTTTTCCATATAAATTTGGAGAGGCTTTTTTTAATTTATGATCTTTTCAAAATAACCCTTCTTTATATTCCCATACTTTTTGAAAATAAAGCACGGCAAACCATACAGAAACGATAAACTTTAATAATGTTCCCGCCAAAAAACCTATAAAAGATCCAAATGCAGCTTTTAGTGCTTTTGAAGAATCTTCGCTGTTTTTAATAATCTCACCAATAAACGCCCCCGCAAAAGGCCCAATAATAATCCCAAACGGCCCAAGAAATAGCAGACCAATAATAAGACCAAGAGAACTACCTATCATTCCATATTTAGTTCCGCCAAATTTCTTAGTCCCCAGGGCTGGCACAATATAATCCAACACCCATACCAAAATCGAGACACCAAGTGTAATTCCTAAAAAAGTCCAATTTTGAGGTATCGCCTTGGTAAAATGAAGTATTAATAAGCCAATCCACGAAGTAAACGGCCCCGGTAATACAGGAAGAAAACTACCTACTATTCCCAAAACACAAAAAAGAAAACCTACTACTACTAAAACTATATCCATAATCTATACAATTGTCTATGTGACGAAAATGTCACAGATTTGTTACTTAAGTTTCATCCAAAAGTTAAGTTTCAATAAAAATATAGCTCAAAAAAATATCACACCTTACCAATTTTATTTAATATTAAAGAAAGTGATATAAAGATTCTGGGAGAACGGTTAACAGGAAATTGATAACTCATCTTCAGTTTATTTAAACTAAATATTGCAAAACAACACTGGTTTGTTTTTTTAACTAAAAAATTAGTTGAAACAAAATATTTCCTATATTTGTCTCATTCAACTAATTTTTTAGTTAAAAATCATGAAGCAACTTACCAAAGCAGAGGAAGAAGTAATGCAATTGTTATGGCGGTTAGAAGAAGCTAATGTAGCTTCTATAATTGGCCAGATGTCAGACCCTAAACCCGCATACAACACAATTTCCACTATTATTAGAATTTTGGAAAACAAAGCTTTTGTATCTCATCGTAAGGAAGGAAAAGGGTATATCTATTTCCCTGTAGTTAAAAAAGAAGAGTACAGCAATCAATCATTAAACAAGTTGATGAACAACTACTTTAATGGTTCTTTTAGAAATATGGTTTCCTTTTTTGTAAAAAAGAATGACATGGATATCAAGGATCTGGAAAAAATTCTAACTGAAATAGATAAAGAAGAAGAAAAATAATTATCATGCTCTACTATATCTTACAAACCCTACTGTTTCAGCTATTATTCCTCATCATTTATGATGTATTTCATAAAAAGGATACTTTTTTCTCTTTAAACAGAGCTTATTTACTTATTACATCTGTACTATCATTTGTATTGCCTTTTATAAAAATCAAAAGCATTCAAGAAAATATCCCTGAAGAATATGCAGTTAATCTACCAACTATTTTTATAGGTCAACAGCCAGAAAATATTCTAGCTGCAGAGACAGTAACTACTATACAAAACACCTCTTATATCTTCGATAATATAAACTGGTGGATTGTAATTTATGTTAGCGGTGTAATTCTAATGCTTTTGCATCTAATTTCAAAAAGTGTAAAACTCAGAAAACTTAGAACTCATTCTACTCATACCAAAATCGGGAATTACAAACTACTTACTTTACCTAAAAGCAAAGATGCATTCTCTTTTTGGAACACAATTTATCTCGGAGACAGAATACCTCAATTAGAAAAAGAACGGATTATCGCCCATGAGATTGTACACCTGGAACAAAAACATTCATTAGATCTATTATGGTTCGAAATGCTAAAAATCATCTTCTGGTTTAACCCTTTGGTATATGTTTATCAATCCAATATAAATACATTACACGAATTTATTGCTGATGCAAAAAGTGTTGGAGTTCTTGGAAAAAGAAAATACTATGAACAATTATTAAATACTGTCTTTGATACCGAAGATATAAAGTTCATTAATCAATTTTATAATCACTCTTTACTCAAAAAACGAATATTAATGTTGCAAAAATCTAAATCCAAAGCTATCGTAAAATATAAATACTTGGTAATATTACCTATTCTTACTCTAATGATTGTACTAAGTTCTTTTGTTAAAGATCAAGAAAGTTTAATTCCACCAATGAATAAACAGACGACAGATAAGTTACAAAGTGAAACAAATAAAATCCATTATAACAACCTTCAAAAAAACAACACTACTGGTACAAATATAGATCCGAAAAGCACCAAAAATACGGAAGCTCCTATATCTATTAATGACACTGAGAAAAAAGAGCTTGAAAATAAGCTTTCAGAAGAAATTAATAACAAAACTAGAAATACTAAACACACTGTAATTCCTCAAAAATTAGATTTTCCTTTTGATGAGGTTGAAAAAACACCAACTACAGAATCTTGCAAAGATATTGCCGATAATACCGAGCGCAAAAAATGTGTATCTGATGAAATCAAAAAATTCGTAAACGAAAACTTCAACATAGCGGAAATGCGTAAATATGCGCAACCGGATATGAATAGAATCTATGTACGTTTCAAAATTGACACGCTAGGAAACATAGCAGATATACAAGCTCGTGGTCCAGCACCAGAAATGCAAAAAGAAGCTACTCGAGTAATTAAGTTACTGCCACAGATGATTCCTGGAGAACATAAAGGACAAAAAGTTTCTGTTTTATACACCTTACCTATCGTGTTCTTTAATTCTGCTAAGACGGAAGAAAACAAAATTCAAAAAAAACCTGTGATTACAGAAGGTAATATAATCTCAGAAAACTTAACTGAGCATCTGGATCATGATATTAAATCAGGATATTATTTGATCACTAATATTTTTAAGCATAAAAATTATCTTGATAAAATGCTTAAAAAATTCAATGAATTAGGGCTTCCTGCAAAAATGTTTAAAAACCCAAAAGATGGGTACTCTTACGTCTATCTTGGAAGATACGACACACTAGAAGAAGCAAAAAAGAAACTATTAAATAATCTGGATAAAAGATACTATGGAGATATGTATATTCTAAAAGTATATGGAAAATAAAAGCTATTAAAAAATAACCGCCCCATAAGATCTTCATACTATCAAAAAAATTATGTAGTTTGCTATTTGCTAAATTGCATAACAAATAATGAGTAAGAGATATTGGTATATTTATTTAATTGTGCTCACATCCACTTCATGTGATAACTTTGTTTTTAAAAAAGATAATCGCAAAGATATCATTCAAAAAAAGTGGAGTGAGGTAGATAAAAATGAAGTGGATCAACCTCCTCTATTCAAAACTTGTCAATACAAAACAGAAAAAGAACTCGAACGGTGTTTCCAAAATACGATTACCAAACATATTCAGGATCACCTGATAGATCATACTTTTAAGGTGCAAGAAGCTATCAATGATACGGTTTGGGTTCCATTACTAATTACAAAAGACGGAGAGATTATTCTAGAAGAATTTTTACTGCCAGACATCATTCAGAATCAAGTTCCTGATTTTAAGACTGTTTTAGAAGCCAGTATTAGTTCCCTTCCAGAAGCTGAACCTGCACATACAAGAGGGACTCCAACCTCAGCACGCTATAAACTTCCTTTGGTAATAGATATTGATTAATAGTTTTGCTTAGTTTGAATTATGTAGTTTTGTAAAACACAATGTAAAATTTCCTTTTGACTAAAGAAAAAATCATATTAGGTATTGATCCGGGAACTACAATAATGGGTTTTGGGCTCATAAAAGTTGTCAATAAAAAAATGTCTTTTCTGCAATTGAACGAATTGCAACTGAGTAAATATGATGATCATTACCTAAAACTAAAGCTTATTTTTGAGAGAACAGTAGAACTCATAGATACTTATCATCCTGATGAAATCGCTATTGAAGCTCCTTTCTTTGGTAAAAACGTGCAATCTATGCTTAAATTAGGTCGTGCTCAAGGAGTAGCTATGGCTGCAGGATTAAGCCGTGAAGTACCAATTACAGAGTATTCTCCAAAAAAAATAAAAATGGCCATTACAGGAAATGGTAACGCCAGTAAAGAACAAGTTGCCAAAATGCTACAAAGCCTTTTACAACTCAAAACTTTACCAAAAAATCTGGATTCTACTGATGGATTAGCTGCTGCAGTTTGCCACTTTTATAATATGGGTAGAGCAGATATTGTGGGTAAAAGTTATACGGGCTGGGCAGCTTTTGTAAAACAGAATGAGAAAAGAGTAAAAAAGTAGTTACGAATTACGATATTTGATTTCAGATTATATAAATTTCATAAATCACACTCTAAAATCTAAAATTATCAGCGGTATCTACATCCATATCCCATTTTGCAAACAAGCATGTCATTATTGTGATTTTCATTTTTCAACTTCGTTGGAAAAGAAAGATCAGATGGTATTTGCTATTTGTAATGAAATTAAGCTTCGAAGACCAGAAATTGATGATTACGAAGAGATTCAAACCATTTACTTTGGTGGAGGAACACCGACAGTATTATCAGTTAGTGCTCTTCGGTTTATTATTGACACTATTTATGAAAACTACCTAGTAGCCGATGATGCCGAAATTACTATAGAAGCTAACCCAGATGATCTTACCGAAGAAAATATCAAAGCATTAGCAAAAACTCAAGTCAATAGACTAAGTATTGGGATTCAGTCCTTCTTTGATGAAGACCTGAAAATTATGAACCGTGCTCATAATGCTCAAGAAGCTCTGCATTGCTTGTCCCTAGCGACTCGCGAGTTTGAGAATATTTCGATAGATCTAATTTATGGTGTTCCTAATATGTCTACGGAACGTTGGAAACAGAATATTCAACAGGCTTTGGATTCTGGAGTACCGCATATTTCTTGTTATGCTTTAACGGTAGAACCTAATACTGCATTACCTAAATTGATCGAAAAAGGAGAAATCCCACCTGTTGATGATCATCTCGCTCAACAACATTTTGAGGTTTTAGTAGAAACCTTAGAAAATAACGATTTTGAACATTATGAACTCTCCAATTTTGGAAAATCTGGTTTCTTTAGTAAGAATAACACTGCGTATTGGCAAGGCAAAAAGTATTTGGGTATTGGCCCTTCTGCGCATTCATACAGTGGTAAACAACGAAGTTGGAATATCAAAAACAACATAAAATACATCAAAGCTCTACAGCAAAACGAGCTTCCTAATGAGACAGAAGACTTAACAACTATAGATCGGTATAACGAATACGTGATGACTGGTTTAAGGACAATTTGGGGAGTTTCTTTAGACAAAGTAGAAAAAGAATTTGGTAATAAACATAAAGAACATCTTCTGCTACAAGCTAAGAAACATCTCGATGAACATTTATTGTTTTTGGACAAAGACAAACTATTAGTTACCAAAAAAGGAAAGTTTCTTAGTGACGGTATTGCAAGTGATCTTTTCTTAGTAAATTTAGGGTAGCAAAATATGGGCTGTGAAAGAAAAGTACGATATCATAGGGATTGATTACAATACAACAAGAAAAGCAGATCCTTATCTCTTCAGTCGATTACTTTTTCACCTCGATCCTAATTCAAAAGAAACCTATCTGGATATTGGATGTGGTACTGGTAATTATACTAATGAATTCGCCAAAAAAGGTTATCAATTTATAGGTATTGACCCTTCATACAAAATGCTGGAAAAGGCAAAGGCCAAAAATGATACTATAACATGGAAAATAGGCAAAGCCGAAAAAATTGATTTACCCAACGAAAGTATTAATGGGATTATTGCCAGTTTAACATTACATCATTGGACGGATTTAAAACAGGGTTTTTCTGAGCTCAATAGAATTTTAAAACCTAATGGCAAAATTGTAGTTTTTACGGCTACTCCCTCTCAAATGAATGGATATTGGCTGAATCATTATTTTCCGAAAATGCTAGAAGATTCAAAAAATCAGATGCCTTCTTACGAAGTAATTGAAGATACACTTAAGATCAATAACCTGGAAATTGAAATCACTGAAAAATATTTTATCCAACCAGATTTGCGCGATCTATTTCTTTATTCTGGAAAGCACAATCCTAAGCTATATTTTGACCCTAAGGTACAGCAAGGAATTTCTTCTTTCTCGTCCCTTGCTAACACTGAAGAAGTTGAAAAAGGGCTAAAAATTTTGAAGCAAGACATTGTTTCAGGAAACATACAACGTATTATTAAAAAATATGAAAATACAGATGGAGATTATCTTTTTATGGTTATCAAAAAATCTAAAAACAATTTATGATTACAAGAATTACGTATAACAAACAATTCTACACTGTCGATTTATCAAAACCTCTTGATATTTCTATTCCTATTAGAGCTTCAGAAGAAAATATAAATGCCTGGTATATATCAGCTCCTAAAATTGAACCCGTTAAAGATGGAGATTGGGTTGGCAAAGTATCTGAAGGAGCATCTACAAACTTTAATAACATCTCTTTTAATCCACACGGACACGGAACACATACCGAATGTGTAGGTCATATCACTCCTGAATTCCACAGCATTAATCAAACATTAAAACAGTTTTTCTTTTTAGCAGAAGTTATTTCGGTTAAACCGAAAAAACTAAAAGAAGACTACATAATTACCAAAGAACAAATCAAAACTGTAATTACTTCAAAAAACTCCAAAGCACTAATCATAAGAACACTTCCTAATAAAGAAGATAAGCTTAATAAGCAATATTCTCATACCAATTGGCCGTACCTTACAGAAGAAGCTGCTTCTTACATTAGAGATTTAGATATAGAGCATTTACTGATCGACTTACCCTCCATCGATAAAGAAAAGGATAATGGTAAGTTATTGGCACATAAAGCATTTTGGAATTATCCTGAATCAACCAGATATCAAGCTACTATAACAGAGATGATTTACGTAGCCAATGATATCAGAGATGGACAATATATATTAAATCTTCAGATTGCCTCATTCGAAAATGACGCTTCCCCAAGTAAACCGGTACTATATAAAATATTATAATAATGAAAACGACATTAAAACTTGAAGAGATTGCCATGTTGGGATTAAGTATTTATCTATTCAGTTTACTATCCTATCCTTGGTGGTTATTTTTAGTTTTATTTCTCACTCCGGATATTGGGATGATTGGATATGCTATACATAATAAAGCAGGTGCATTTTGTTACAATCTATTTCATCATAAAGGATTAGCAATATTAATATATGGTCTAGGAGTTTATGTATCTAATGAATTACTTCAGTTTTCCGGCATTATTCTCTTTGGCCATGCTTCTTTTGATAGAATACTAGGATATGGTCTGAAGTACGAAAAAGGTTTTAAATTTACACACCTAGGTGAAATAGGGAAAAAGAATTAGCATGGAATTATTATTTGTAGGGTTATTAGGTGGTGCTATCGTAGCGTATTTTATTTTTGCCAGATTCAGTATTGCCAAAAATCGATCAACTGTACGCTCACAGTCTACAGTGTTGATGGAAAAAATAAAAAATGTATGCAAACTGATTACTGTTGAAGGTGATTTTGCAGAAATTTATCACTACGAGAGTGTAAAAGAAAAATTTTTTAAACTATTATCAGGAACTAAAAAAGCACTAATTGTAATCGATGCTAAAGCTTATGTCGGTTTTGATTTATCCCAGGTCAAACTGGAAAGTGACACCAAAAACAAGCGTATTATTCTTACGCATTTTCCGCAACCAAAATTACTTACCATAGAAACCGATTTTAAATACTATGATAAAAAAGAAGGTTGGTTAAATCCATTTACCTCTGGTGACTTAACAGAATTAAACAAAGAAGCTAAACAGTTTATCAAAGATAAAATTCCGCAAAGCGGTTTAATGGAATCTGCAAGGAGAGAAGCGTTAACAGCTATCTCTCTAATGGAAACCCTTGCACAAGCTATAGGCTGGGAACTAGATTATTCTGCATTAGAATTAGATAATAAGGATAACGCAAAACAGCTAGAGGAATAATGAGTTTAGAAATTTCAACTGATCATAAAAGGTTAGATATTGACTTCATACATCAATTTCTTACCAATGCATATTGGGCAAAAGGGAGAACTCGTGAAGAGGTCGTAATTAGTATTAATAACTGTTTGAGTTTTGGGGTTTATTATAAAAACAAACAAATTGGATTTGCCCGAATCTTAACTGATTATACAGTTTTTGCATACTTGATGGATGTATTTATCGTTGAAGAGTATAGAGGTAAAGGATATTCAAAACAATTGATGCAAGCTATTGTAGAACACCCGAATTTACAAAATGTAAAAAGATGGATGTTAGCTACTAAAGATGCTCACGGTTTATATCAACAATTTGGGTTCAAGCCACTTCCTGATCCTTCATTGATTATGGGTAAACTTATAGAACGTTAAAAGATGAATGTAGAAATATTTAGAGACTATTGCTTAGCAAAAAAGGGAGTAACAGAAGAATTTCCTTTTGATGAAAATACACTAGTTTTTAAGGTAATGGGAAAAATGTTTGCACTTACGGGACTAAACAGAATACCTTTTAGTGTTAACCTAAAATGTAATCCTGATCGGGCTATAGAACTTAGAGAATATCATCCCGAAATTACACCAGGCTATCATATGAGTAAAACACATTGGAATACAATAGACTTTACAGGCGGTCTCCCAACCGATCTATTATTTGAATTAATAGATCATTCTTATGATTTGGTTGTAAACAGCCTTACTAAAAAACTAAAACAAGAATTAGAAAATCTATAAAAATTGAGAATATAGAAGAAAATTAAAAGAATATAGACTACTTCTATTTTCTATGTTATTTCTCTATTTTTCTGATTAACAATATGAACAACCCACACGAATTTTACAAACAGCAAATATCCCTACATACTCAATCTCTAAAGAAAGTAAAACAACAATTAGCGATTTCGAGTACAACCCGATTAGTGGTTTTCCTGGCTATTATTTCGGTAATCTATTTTGGATATCCTAATACTCAGATTATTATAGGAAGTATTGCTATTGGGATCACAATATTTATCTTTTTAGTCAATCGGCATACAGATCTTAGCTACACCAGAGATAAGCTTCAAAAACTTATAGATATTAATCAATTAGAACTAGATGTCTTTAACGATGATATTAGTAAACTTTCTCCAGGAAAGGAATATATTGATACTACTCACCTCTATAGTCACGATATAGATCTTTTTGGTGTCCGTTCTTTTTTTCAATATGGTAATCGTACAACTACGCTGGCAGGTAAAGATACTTTGGCCTCTATACTCACTGAGAATTCAATTGATGATATCGAAAGAAAACAGCAAGCCATTAAAAACCTGACAGGGCTGCCAAAGTGGAGACAAGAATTCAGTGCTATTGCTTCTTTAGTTGATGTAACTGCACCTATTTCTGTTATTCAAAAATGGTTACAGAACTATACTCCTTTCGTACCAAAAGTTATGAAGATTCTTCCAGGTATGGTATCCGCAATTTCCATATTGATGTTAGTCTTATTATTTTTAGATATTATCACATTCCAAGTGTTTTTATTTTGGTTTTTTATTGGGCTTGCGATCGCTGGAACTCAACTAAAAAAAGTAAATGCTTTATATAATGATGCTAGTAAAGTAAAAGATACTTTTGAACAGTATTATAAATTAGTTGCTCTTATCGAAAAAGAAGAATTTTCTTCAGCTTTATTAAAAGAAAAACAGCAACTAGTGATTAGTAATAATGAAAAAGCCTCTCAAACCCTAAAACAATTTGCAAGTATTCTTAGCGCATTTGATCAACGTAATAATATGATGTTTGGTGTTTTTGCGAATGGTTTAGCATTGTGGGATATCATACAAAGCTATCGTATTGAACAGTGGATTACCAAAAATCATGATAAAGTAACCCAATGGTTTGAGGTAATAGCCTTCTTTGATGCCTATAACTCATTAGGTAATTTTGCATTCAATCATCCAAAGTATGTATACCCTAGAATTGTATCTGATAATATCATTCTTAAGGCAAAAGAGCTTGGTCATCCCATGCTAAATACGCTAAAAAGAATTGATAATGATATTGAGATTAACCGTGAACAGTTTTTTATTATCACAGGAGCCAATATGGCCGGAAAGAGTACCTTTCTGCGCACAGTAGCTTTGCAAATAGTGATGTCCAATATTGGATTACCAGTTTGTGCAAAATCTTGTGAATACAATCCTATCAAACTGATTTCCAGTATGCGAACTTCAGATTCATTAAGTGATGATGCTTCCTATTTCTTTTCTGAACTAACTCAACTAAAAAAGATTGTCGACAAACTCGAAGAAGATGAGTACTTTATCATTTTAGATGAAATCCTAAAAGGAACCAATAGTAAAGATAAAGCAGCAGGGTCGAGAAAATTTGTAGAAAAATTAGTTGGAGCCAATGCTTCTGGTATTATTGCCACTCACGACTTAAGTTTATGTGAGATCACTTCAGAATTGCCACAAGTAGAAAACCGTTTTTTTGATGCTCAGATTGTAAATGATGAACTTTATTTTGATTACAAATTCAAGGATGGTGTTTGTCAAAATATGAATGCCTCTTTTTTATTGAAGAAGATGGGGATTGTGTAACCTCTTTTTAAATTCTGATGGAGTTATACCTTTTATCATTTTAAACTTCCTATTGAAATTAGAAAGATTTCTAAACCCACTAGAAAAAGAAGCTTCACTAATAGATATATCTAGCTCTTTGGATATCATCTGACATGAGTTTTCTATTCTTACTTCGGTTAAAAACTGAAAAAAAGTCTTATTTGTCCTTTGTTTAAAATACCTGCAAAAAGCATTTGGAGTCATATTAGCAATACTAGAAGCTTCGTTTAATGTAATATCTCTATGAAAATCATTTATCACTAATTGAAAAACATTTGCCATTCGTTTCCCTTCATTGTCAGTATAATTTTTCTTTGGAACTGATTCTGATATCGTCTTTACATCTATTTGACAAAAAAGCTTTAAAATTTTCAAAAAAGTAATAAAACGATCCAACTTATGCTCCTCTTCTTTAATAGCTAATATTTGTTCTTTTAATTCATCTTTTTGGCTTATCACTTTTACACCATAAGATATATTTCTGAAGAAATTTGTTAAATCCTCAAATTCCGAAAGGTCAAAAAACTCTTCCCCAAAAGATTGTTCAGTGAAAAACATAGAAATCATATATGATTCTGAAGAAGAGTAGTTACTTTTTAATACATGAGGTACATGGCTACCAAAAATCAGAATATCATCAGCTTTGTAGTTTGTAATAGAATCGCCGACAATCAAACTACCTTCCCCGGATACGATAAGAGAAATCTGAATCTCCTCGTGTTGATGAAGTTTATCATAAAAAAAATCACCTCTATCCTCTTGAATGATGAGAGTTGTAGCGGTAGTTTTAGGTATTTTAAATGGTAATGCCTTCATATAACTAAATCAATATTAATCATTTAATTGATATTAATCATTATATAAGGTAATATAGTATCATAAATGGCTAATTTCATAACATACTACACATATCAATCATAATATCTTTGATCAAAATTCACATATTATGTCAATACAATGGGAAGGTGTAATGCCTGCAGTAACAACAAAATTTACTGATGAAGATACTTTAGACCTAAAAATGTTTAAAGTAAATGTTTTAGCTCAACTCGAAGCAGGAGTACATGGAATTATACTAGGAGGGACTTTAGGAGAAGCCAGTACCTTAAGTGATGAGGAAAAAAGAATTCTGGTTAGAACTACAGTAGATATTGTCTCAGCTAAGGTTCCTGTAATTATTAATATTGCAGAGCAAACTACAAAAGGTGCTATTGAAGCTGCAAGGAAAGCAAAAGAAGATGGTGCAAGTGCTTTAATGATGTTACCTCCTATGAGATATAAAGCAGGGGATAAAGAAACTGTAACTTACTTTTCTGAAGTTGCCAGAAATACAGATTTACCTATTATGGTATACAACAACCCCATAGACTATAAAATTGAAGTAACCTTAGATATGTTTGAAGAATTATTACAATTTGATAATATTCAAGCTGTAAAAGAATCCACTCGGGATATTTCTAATGTAACACGTATCAAAAATAGATTTGGAGATCGTTTAAAGATATTAAGTGGTGTTGATACATTGGCATTAGAAAGTCTATTGATGGGAGCTGATGGTTGGGTCGCAGGATTAGTAGATGCATTTCCAGCAGAAACCGTGGCTATTTACGAACTTCAAAAAGCAGGCAGAGTTAAAGAAGCTATCGATATCTACCGATGGTTTTTACCATTGTTAGAGTTAGATATAAACCCTAAATTAGTACAAAACATTAAACTAGCAGAGGTAGCAACCGGAATTGGCACTGAAAACGTGCGAGCTCCGCGATTACCACTTTTTGGAGAAGAACGTAACAGAGTATTACAGATTATAGAAAAAGGCATAAAAACCAGACCTAAATTACCTGATTACAAAACATTAAACCATTCACTATCAAACTAAATCATTAATTCACCTCTTTGAATATGATAACAGGAAAAAATTATATAGGAAATCAACTTTTATCAGAAGGTAACAAAACCTACAAAACGTTGAATCCCAAGCTGAATATTGAAAACGAGCATACTTTTTTTGAAGCTTCAGAGGAAGAAATAAATATGGCAGTATCACTAGCCTCAAAAGCTTTTGAAACTTTTAAAAAGGTATCAAGATTCAAAAAAGCTGAATTCCTCAATGCTATTGCAGATGAAATCCTGGCTTTAGATACTATATTAATTAATACTTATATGTCCGAAACAGGCTTACCAGAAGGAAGAGCAAAAGGTGAACGAGGAAGAACCATAGGTCAATTAAGAATGTTTGCAGACCTTGTAACAAATGGCTCTTGGGTAGAAGCTACTATTGACACTGCTGATTTGGACAGAAAACCAATACCAAAGCAGGATATTCGTAAAATGCTTATCCCTTTAGGGCCTGTGGTTGTTTTTGGAGCTAGTAATTTTCCGTTAGCGTACTCTACAGCTGGTGGAGATACTGCCGCTGCATTTGCAGCTGGATGCCCGGTAATTGTAAAATCGCATCCTATGCATGCCGGAACTGGTGAGTTAGTTGCTTCTGCAATCATCAAAGCAGCTCAAAAAACCGGAATGCCTAATGGCGTTTTTTCTAACCTGAACAGTTCAGGGATTGAAGTCGGAGTTCAACTCGTAAAACATCCAAATGTAAAAGCAGTAGGTTTTACAGGGAGTATTCGTGGGGGTAGAGCATTGTTTGATCTAGCATCACAACGACCAGAACCGATACCGGTTTTTGCAGAAATGGGAAGTATAAATCCCGTTATCTTACTGCCGAAAGCAACCAAATCCAGAGGAGAAAATCTTGCTAAAACATATGCTAAGTCTATTACTTTAGGAACAGGACAATTTTGTACTAATCCAGGGTTGATTATAGGAATTAAAGGAGAAGCTTTGGATAGTTTTATTCAAATACTGTCTAATGAAATTATAAAAATTGAACCTTCTTGCATGTTACATCCTAATATCATTGGCAACTACGAAAGAAATAAAGCTAATGCATTACAACAAGATGGGTTATCGGTTACCGCAGAGTATGATCAAGATATTGCGATAAATCATGCTAGACAAACGATTACTACTGTAGAAGGAAAAACATTTTTAGAAAACACAACCTTACACCAAGAAATATTTGGACCTTTTTCTTTAGTAGTACAATGTGAGAGCGCAGAAGAATTAGAAACCATAATATCTAATCTAGAAGGACAACTAACAGGAACTATCATCGCAGAAAATGAGGAAGCTTCAACATATAATTCAGTGATTGAAGCACTCCAAAACAGAGTTGGAAGAATTATTTTTAATGGAGTGCCAACTGGTGTAGAAGTATGCCCGGCGATGTTACACGGGGGACCTTATCCTGCTTCAACAGATAGCAGATTTACCGCTGTGGGTATTCACTCTATTAAAAGATGGGTGAGACCATTTAGTTACCAGAGTTGGCCGAATGATTTGTTGCCTGATGAGCTTAAAAATGAAAATCCACTCCATATTTCTAGACTTGTAAACGGTATCCAAACTAATGAATCGATCTAAAATGTCGAAAACAACTTTTAAATGTATTGATGCACATACCTGTGGTAATCCGGTTCGAGTAGTTACTACTGGGCATCCCCCTTTAAAAGGTAAATCAATGAGCGAAAAGCGGCAGCATTTCTTAAAAGAATTTGATTGGATCCGAACAGGACTAATGTTTGAACCTCGTGGACACGATATGATGAGTGGCAGTTTTTTGTTCGAACCACATGATCCGCAGAATGATTTTGCGATTCTGTTTATAGAAACTTCAGGGTGTTTACCTATGTGTGGACACGGAACTATTGGAACAATTACTATCGCAATTGAAGAAGGTTTAATTCATCCTAAAACTCCTGGAAAAATACGAATGGAAGCTCCAGCAGGATTAGTAGAAATCCAATATCAAAAAACCGGAAAAAAAGTAGAGTGGGTAAAGCTTAAAAATGTAAAGTCTTACCTCGCAGCAGAAAATTTAACAACAGATTGTCCTGAATTAGGAGGTTTGATTTTTGATGTTGCCTACGGCGGAAATTTTTATGCTATTATTGATACACAAGAAAACTTTAATGGGGTACAAAATTTCACAGCAAGTAAACTTATTCAATACTCTCAAATCATACGGAAACGTATAAACAAAAAATATCCGGATCACTTTATTCATCCTGAAAACGAAACCATAAGAGATGTAAGTCATATCCTATGGACAGGAGATCCAATTAATCCAGCTTCATCAGGAAGAAATGCAGTTTTTTATGGAGATAAGGCCATTGACAGGTCTCCTTGTGGAACTGGGACTTCTGCAAGAATGGCGCAGTTGTATGCTAAAGGCAAATTACAACAAGGTGATGAATTCATTCATGAAAGTTTTATTGGCAGCACTTTTATTGGGCGAATCGAAAAAGAAACCAAATTAGATGGCAAAAAAGCTATTATACCGAGTATCCAAGGATGGGCAAAAGTATATGGGTATAATCATATCATTATTGATAGTGAAGATGACCCGTATGCTCACGGATTTCAAGTAATATAATATGACAAAAGAAGTAATAATCATTGGGGGTGGAATCATAGGACTATGCTCAGCATATTATTTGAGTAAAGAAGGGCATCAAGTCACTGTAATTGATCAATCTTCTATGGATTTTGGAGCGTCTTATGTTAATGCCGGGTATTTGACTCCTAGTCATATTATTCCTTTAGCAGCTCCTGGTGTTATGAAAAAAGGGTTGAAATGGATGTTTAATCCAGCCAGTCCATTGTTTATTAAACCTCGTTTAAATCAAAATCTACTAAGATGGGCTTGGGCTTTTAATAAATCTTGCTCTATAAAAAATGTAGAACGTAGTATCACTGCTATTAAGGATATTAACTTGTTGGGGCGAGATCTATATGCTGAAATTAAACAACAAGAGAAATTTAAATTTCAGTTAGAACGAAAGGGGTTACTTATGCTTTGTCAAACAGATAAAATGCTTGAAGAAGAAATCCAAGTTGCCGAAGTTGCTAAAAAAGAAGGGTTAACAGTAAAAGATCTTTCGCTGGACGAATTAAAGCAAATGGAACCCAATGCACAGTTCAATGCCAAAGGAGCTGTATGGTATGAATGTGATGGTCATACTACTCCTCACGTATTTATGGATGAGATGAAAGCATATTTAAAAACGTCTGGAGTCGTCTTTCTTAAAAATGAAAAAGTAATTGATATTACAGTTAAAGGTGAAAAAATAAATACTATATACACCGAAAACAGTACTTATCAAGCAGATGAGTTCATATTAGCAGCTGGTTCTTGGTCAAATATATTGAGTAAAAAATTAGGAATTCAACTATTATTAGAAGCCGGAAAAGGATACCGAATTAATGCAGCAAGAGATCTGGGGATTACAATCCCCACTATATTAGCTGAAGCAAAAGTAGCGATCACTCCAATGCAGGGTTTTACCAGATTTGCAGGAACTATGGAAATTGCAGGGATAAATCATAATATCAATCAAGTACGAGTTGAAGCTATTGCAAATGCTACAAAAAGATATTACCCAAAAATCGAACTTTCTACATCTGAAAAAGATAATGCAGCTTGCGGTCTAAGACCCGTATCACCTGACGGAATGGCTTATATAGGAAAGTCCTACAAATGCAAAAATCTAACTATTGCTACAGGTCATGCTATGATGGGTTGGAGCATGGGGCCTGCAACTGGAAAATTAGTTTCAGAAATAATTTCTGACAAGAAAACTTCTTTAGATCTCGATGTTTATCATCCAGACAGAAAGTTTTAAGTTTTTCTAAAGCTATTTACATTAATTCTGTCAACCAAAACAAGGTCGAAGTATACACATCAGGAATCTCTTGACTCCGCTGAAGGTGACAGAGGGAAAATCTTCAAGAAGTTACAAAATCCCAGTCTGTCTTTTATAAAAGGCATCCTGTTGTTTTTTCATCATTTCACGAGCAATTTTCTTTTTATAAGCATATAATTCTTCTTCTTCAGTAAGGTCACCATATACTCTATCATTAATAGTATGATCTGTATCTAGTACTACTCTGCGTTGTCCTTCTTTCTGAGCAACCCAGGTTTTCACTTCTCCTTCTATATCCTCTAATTTAAAATCGTATTCGCCTTTTGGAGATAACAGTTTTGCAAAAATCGGCGAAGTTTCTATTGCCAGAAACAATAAAAAGATAAAGAAACTAGGTAGCCAGGGGAGTTCATTTAAAGCATTAACTCTTGCCATTAACCCATCAAAGTTATCAATGATAGGTTGAGAATTAACTACTTGATCTTCATACTCAGCAGACAACTCTGCTTTTTGAACTTCTAATCCTGTAATTTTTTCAGTATTTGTTTTCTTTAATTCCGCCAGTTCTGCCAAAGCAGCATCGTGTTTTTCTCTTTTCTCTTTGTATACAGGGCCTTTACCTAATAGTTTAGTCCCTTCCCGACCTTCAGCTTCTGCTATATAAGTATCATACAGAGTATTTACCTCTGTTTCTTTAGAAATTATTTCTTCCTTTAAGCTTGTTATTTCTGAATCGATCCCTGTAATAACAGGAGTATATTGAGTTGCTATTTGCTCTTTATTTGCCAGGGTAAAATCATTTTTCTGTTCTAACAAAACACGATCAATTTCCTTTTCGAATATTTTTAATTCCAAAGGTTTAGATATTACAACTGCAATAATTACTGCTAAAACAATTCTTGGAGAAGCCTGCAGTAGTTCATCCATAAAATTTTCCTTTTTCTTAATCGTTGAGACTATAAACCGGTCTAGGTTGAAAATTAATAATCCCCAAACTACTCCAAAGAAAACTGCAGTAAAATAATTATCAAATACAGTATATAATGCATAACTGGCAGCAATAAAAGCCATAACAGCTGTAAAGAAAACCGTAGCGCCAATACCTGCATATTTATTTTGTTCCCCATTGGAACAATCCGATAAAATATTTGCATCAGCTCCCGAGCAGAGAATAAAAAAACGTTTTAACATAATCTAAGGGTTTTTGATTGAAACTAATATACAGAACGTTGATTTACAGCAAAATGTTGCACAAAAAAACTCCCTAGTGGGAGTTTAAACATCAGAAAAGTGGATCATTAACTAATTATTGTCTAATGATTCTTTGTGCTTCTTTAAAGCTTTCATTCTTTTTTCTTGAGCCTTTTGCTGCGTCTCTTTAAGTTTTTTAGTAGCTTCTAATTGCTTTTTTCTAGCTTTTTCGATTTTCTTTTTGGTTTCCTTCTCCAACTTTCGCATTTCTTTTTCGAGTTTTTTTAGTTCTTCTTCATTTCCAAGATTTTCTCTTTGCATTCTCATACGAGATCTCTCCATTTTCATTGCTAATTGAGCTTCTTCTCGTGCCAAGGCTGCTTCAGAACGAGCTCTTTCTCTTTCTAACTTCATCGCTATCTGGGCTTCTTCACGAGCGACTTGAGCTTCCATTCTGGCCATTGCTCTTACTTTTTCTGCCTGTTCTCTGGATTTTTTTGACTGCTCCATAGCCATCGCTCTAGCTTTTTCCGCCGCTTCTCTAGCTCTCACCTGACTTTCTTGCGCTCTCACATAATTTCTTTCTCTTGCTTGCATCGCCCTACTTCTACTTCTCTCAGCCTTTTTTGCTGCAATTGCTGCCTTACGTCTTGCCAGCTCTTGCACTCGTTCTGCTTTCCTTACATCTGCCCTTGTATTTTCTCTGGATTCACCCTCAATCATTTCTGCTTCAGCTAACGCTTCTTCTGCCTCTACCATTGCTATAGCTGCTTCTTGTTCTGCTTCCATTTCAGCCACCTCAGCATATTCTCTGGCTAATTCTGCTTGTTCTACTTGATCTTCCATCTCTTCCGATGTTGGTGCTAAAGGAGGAGTCGGAGGTGTTGGAGCAATACCTTTTTCGAATTTTCCCACTGCCTTAGGTGATTTTGGAGCTCTGGCTGGAGAAGGTAGGTCACTTACTTCTCCTTTTCTAACTCTCAGAGATGGCGGAACTGGAGGTGCTGGCGGAATTAAATCGTGATCAGGATTTGCCTTATATAATCGCGTAGATCGGTAAGCATTATTTACCTTATCCAAAAATTCGTCATTAACGTTCTGTAATTTTACATTAAAATTAAATCCCGCTAATTCATCATCTTCCCATGTCTTGGTGAGATCATCGATCGTATTAGCCAATTTATCCAAAGTAACAGAAATACCATTTACTCTTATCTGCTCATTTTTGACTCTAATTTCTATGTCCTTGTCCTGAGTACTCGTCGTTTTAGAGTAACTCCAATTATTTTTTTCCTGTGCTACTATTTCATTATTAAAAAATAACACACATAGTAATAAAACAGGTAATACAGCTAGCAATTTTAGTGCTACTCTTTTTTTAGAAAATTCTTTAGTCATCATTTGTAATCGTTTTTTGGTTAATGAATAATTAATAGTACTTGTAAGTGCAGTTTGATTAGAACTACTGGGGTAACTTACAAGCAAGTTTACATAATGCTGTATCGAAAATTGATGTTTCAATACGGTTTGGTCTGCAAGGAACTCATGATTTAACTTAATGGATTTTTTAATCCAGAACAGTAATGGATTAAACCAAAATATAACTTGCAATACCTCTACAAACAGTATATCTAAGGTATGTCTTTGATTTACGTGAGCTTTTTCATGAAATAATACTTCTTCAGGAATAGCTTTTTGTAAAAATTCGGTTTTTGACACAAAAATGTATTTCAAAAAGGTATGTGGGATTACAGATCCTCCTAATAATACATTTGTATGTGATTGTTCTCTTAGTTTTTCGTTACTTCTTACTTTTTGGGTAAGGTTATATATATTTCTAATAAATCTAAATGTAAAGACTATGACTCCTATTCCATATATAGTCCACAACAATATAGAAAGGTAGTTTGTAGGTTTTTCTACAACTTGATACACTTTTGTAGTATACCCAGGATTAGTGGTTACTTCTACAGGTGCAACCAATATTTCTTCAGGATTAATGTATACTTCCTTTTCATAGGTAAATGTCATCAATGGAATTGTATAGGCAAACATCATACTGAATATCAGATAATATCGCTTAAGGTTATGGATCTTTTCTTTTTCTAAAAAGAGCTTATAAAATGTTCCTAACACCAATAAGCAAAGTGAGGATTTGATTAGATAAGCTATCATAACTTTTGTTTTTTGATTTGTTGATCTACAATCTTCTTTAATTCTTCTAATTCTGAAGTCGAAAGATTCGTTTCTGAAGTAAAGAAAGATGCAAACTGAGAAGCAGAATTATTAAAGAAATTCTTGATTAGACCATTTACGTGCTTAGAGAAATAATCTGTCTTTTTTACAAGTGGATAATACTCTCTGGATTTACCATATAAAGTATAATCTACAAAGTTTTTATCCTGCATTCTTTTAAGTAAAGTAGCTACTGTAGTAGTTGCAGGCTTAGGATCAGGATATGCATCCAAAAGATCTTTCATAAAGGCTTTCTCTAATTTCCAGAGATATTTCATTAACTGTTCTTCGGCTTTGGATAGCTGCATTGCTCTACTTAATTAGAATTAACTCTACAAATGTAGAATAAAAAATTGTATTTCCAAATATTTGCCTTCAAAAAATATAAGACCTGCACTCGATCTCTTATAATTTCAATCATATTTCATACAACTAAGAGAAGTATAAGGCGCACAGGTAGGTATTTATTAATATATCTTTATTTATCGCGTAGCACGTTTTTCAATATATCCCATAAACTACTTAATATACTTCTTTCCAATAATTTTAATAATTCAAAATTTATTAGTATCATTGTGATATCAAAATAATACTATTATGAAGAAAGAAAAAATTATAAAAGCAGGCAACGGTTACTTGGTCTTTGGAGTATTGATAGTTTTAATTGTGTCCCTTATCACTGGAATAACAACTACAGAAAATCGCTGGTTTTTCATATTACTTCCTGTAATATTACTGATCATTAAAGGTTTTTTTATTGTGAACCCAAATAATTCTAAAGTAATGGTACTGTTTGGAGCATATAAAGGAACAGTGATAGAAAATGGTTTCTTTTGGGCAAATCCTTTTTATACGAAAGAAAAAATCTCCTTGCGAGCAAGGAATTTTGATAGTGAACGCGTAAAGGTGAATGATAAGGTTGGGAATCCGATTATGATCAATGTGATTTTGGTTTGGAAAGTGAATAATACCTATAAAGCTGCCTTTGAAGTGGATCACTATCAGGAATTCGTTCGTGTACAAACCGATGCTGCAGTGAGAAAACTTGCGGGATCGTATCCATACGATAACTTTGATGATGCACGAACTGAGTTAACATTAAGATCTGGAATGGATGAGGTAAATGAGGCTTTAGAGAATGAAATTACAGAACGTCTAGCAATGGCAGGTATCAAAGTGTTGGAAGCTAGAATAGGATATTTGGCATATGCTCCCGAAATAGCAAGCGCTATGCTAAAAAGACAACAAGCTGTTGCTATCGTAGCTGCTCGTAAGAAAATTGTGGAAGGAGCAGTGGGAATGGTAGAAGATGCTTTGGCAAAATTATCTGAAGATGATATAATTGATTTTGATGATGACAAAAAAGCATCCATGGTGAGTAATTTAATGGTAGTTTTGTGTGGAGATAAGGAGGCTATACCTGTCATCAATGCAGGTAGCTTAAATTAGTAATTCATGAGTAAGAAAAAGTCATTTGTCCTGAGGATTGATCCTGAAACATTCAAGTCAATTGAAAAATGGGCTGATGATGAATTCAGAAGTGTTAACGGACAGCTAGAATGGATGATTAATAAGTCCTTAAAAGATGCTAAACGACTAAAACAAAAGAATCAATCTGAAGATTCGGACGAAAAGAAATAAGCGATTGATGCATATATGAATAGACCTGCAAAAGTAGTTTCTCCAAAACTTTGCAGGTCTATTTGCGTTAGGGATTGAACGGTTTTGTCTGAGCTCCTTACCTATTTTATTTTACACTTTGCTCATGCCTATGACCCATAAACCTGAGAGAAGTTAACCTTGATTTTAACAGTTAATTAGGTAAGAGCGAGTAGAGAAAGCCCGACCCCGATCCAAATCGGGGTAACGCCTTAATCCTTGCTCAGTTCTGTAAAATACTTATAAAATAATGGTATAGTTTCTATTCCTTTTAGGTAATTCCAAATCCCGAAATGCTCGTTAGGTGAATGAATAGCATCACTATCCAACCCAAATCCCATTAAGATAGTTTTACTCCTTAGTTCTTTTTCGAATAAAGAAACTATGGGTATACTTCCTCCACTCCGTTGTGGAATAGGTGTTTTTCCAAAGGTATCAGTATAAGCTTTACTTGCTGCTTGATATCCAATACTATCAATGGGTGTTACATACCCTTGTCCCCCATGATGCGGAGTTACTTTTACGGTTACTGCTTCGGGAGCAATATTTTCAAAATGTTTTTGGAATAGTTCAGTAATCTCCTCCCAATCCTGATTAGGCACTAAACGCATAGAAATTTTTGCAAATGCTTTACTGGCAATCACTGTCTTTGCGCCTTCTCCTGTATATCCTCCCCAAATTCCGTTAACATCCAGTGTTGGGCGAATTGAATTTCGTTCATTTGTAGAGTATCCATCTTCACCATATATATCTTTGATATCTAATGAGTTTTTATATGCTTCTAAAGAAAATGGTGCTTTGGCCATTTCCGCACGTTCTTCCGCGGATAATTCTTCTACCTTATCATAAAAACCAGGGATGGTAATATGATTGTTCTCATCATGAAGTGAGGCAATCATTTTGGTCAATACATTGATTGGATTAGCCACAGCTCCTCCATACAAACCACTATGTAAATCTCTATTAGGACCAGTAACTTCGACCTCTACATAACTTAGACCTCTCAATCCAGTAGTAATAGAGGGTACATCTTTAGCGATCATTCCTGTATCACTGATCAGAATCACATCATTAGCCAATTTTTCCTGATTGCGTTCTACAAACCACCCAAGACTTTTACTCCCTACTTCTTCTTCTCCTTCGATCATGAATTTGACATTACAAGGTAACTGGTTGGTTTTGGTCATCAGTTCCAGCGCTTTGACATGCATATACATTTGCCCTTTATCATCACAAGAACCTCTTGCAAAAATTGCTCCTTCAGGATGTATCTCTGTTTTCTTAATCACGGGTTCAAATGGTGGGCTGTCCCACAATTCCATAGGATCCGGTGGTTGCACATCATAGTGACCATATACTAAAACTGTTGGTAAGTCGGGGCTAATTATTTTTTCTCCATAAACAATAGGATATCCTGGAGTTTCACAGATTTCTACTTTATCGCAGCCAGCCGTTTCTAAACTTTCTTTAATAGCACCCGCAGTTTTGATGACATCTTTTTCATAAGCCGAATCAGCACTAATTGAGGGCATTTTTAATAGTTCTAGAAGCTCGTTTATAAAACGATCTTTATGTTCCTGAACATAGGATTGAATATTTTGCATGAGATGAGTTAATTTTTGCCTAAAGTACTAAAAGTTTATATTTTTTTGGAAGGTTGTTTTTATTTTAAAACTATTCCTTATATTTGCACCCGCTTACTAATAAAAGTAAGTGATTTTGTACTGAGTCCTAAGTGGTACAAAAATAAATAATGCGGGCGTGGTGGAATTGGTAGACACGCTAGACTTAGGATCTAGTGCCGCGAGGTGTGAGAGTTCGAGTCTCTCCGCCCGCACAGCAAAGAAAAACCCAGATCAGTTGATCTGGGTTTTTTGTTTGGGGTAACACTTTGGATGGATCAAGCTAAAATAAACAACATCTTCAAAATATTAAATGTACCCTAAAATCGGATTCTTCAACCTATTTTAAATTATCTTTGATCAAGTCATAGTTGCCCTTCTTGAGATGAAAAAATCGTTAACCTCTTTATTTTTATTTATAGAGCCTCAATTATACATAGGTGTTATAGGTATGTTGATGATACTTTTTACGGGTTGTGGGGGCAAAAATCAAGATGTTCCTACTATGGAAAAAGGGACATTAGATCTTTCTGATTGGGATTTTGGTACAAATCCTGAAGTTTCGATTGAAGGAAAAGGCCTGTTTTACTGGAAACAATGGCCACTTAATGAAAGTAATAACTTTACTCCCGCTTTATTACAATCAGCTGATACGATTTCCTGGCCAGGCGCAATATGGTCTCAAAAAATAGATGAAGGTCAAGGCTACGGAACATTTCGGTTTTTTATCCAAAGAAAAAAGCTTCAAAAGTCTTTGATGTTAAATATTTCCCGATGCCTTGCTGCTGCGCAAGTATGGATTAATGGAAAAAAAATCCTCGATCATGGACAGATCTCAAAAACCGCTGATCTGGAAAAGATCGATGGGCGCCCTTTGCGATTTGAACTACCCAATGAACCTAATTTGGATGTAATGTTATTGGTTTCCAACCATAAGCATCGATTAGGAGGCGGTTTTGCTTTAAGAACCAAGATTCAGGAAGCAACCCATTTTATCAACGATAATAAAGCAATACCATTAATTGAAGGAGTGGTTACGTTTCTTATTTTACTTTTTGGGGGGTATCAGATTTTACATTTTTTCAGCTTCCCAAAGTATTCCTATTTTCTGTATTTTGGGTTGTTTTGCTTATTAGGAGTATCACGACAATTGTTCGTCGGAGAGGGCTTGATTTATTATTTCTTTCCCGAAATCTCATTTGAAAGCGTTCAAAAAATGCGATATATTGGTTATTACGGCGGGCTGTCATCTGTATTTATGTATCATGCTTTATTATTTCCAGGATACGTTTCCCTAAAGTTTGTACGACTTTTAGTTTTAATTCCTATTCTTGGGGTTTTGTATGTCATTGTTACACCTGTTTTTTATAGCACCTACAGTGCTCTATTCTTTCAGGTATTTGGACTGTTTGTGATCCTGTTAGGTTTTTATCAAATGATTATGGCAGTACGAGATAAAAAACCATATGCCAAAGGAATGCTGATCAGTATGGGAATTACCTGTGCAATGCTTGCAAATGATCTTTTGAATGCAATGTTGATCATACAAACACAATATATAATTACATATGGCTTTTTGTTTTATGTCTGCTTTCAAATTATCCTGAATAACCGAATACAATTACAAACCGAAAAGCAGCTGGTCAAATTATCTACCGATATCGAAAATATGACCGAGCGAATCAGCAAGAAAGAAGAAGAAATATCAGAACTACGAAATGAAACCTTTCAACAATTGAAGTCTAAAGAAAAACTGGTAGAAAATCTGAAAAAAGTTGCTTCTCATGATGAGTCGATTTCCATCCAAAACTTAATTGCAGATCTTAAATCAGAACTATTAGAAGATTCACAATTAACTTTGATCAAAAACGACATCGAAACATTGAATTACGAATTTACACGACGCATTAAAGAAATCCATCCCAATTTGACCGATACCGATCTGGAGATATGTACCTACCTGCGAATGTCTTTAGGAAGAAAAGAAATTGCCAGACTTCGTTTTACTTCGATAGAAGCTGTAAAAAAATCTCGAAGTCGTTTACGTAAGAGAATGAATCTTTCTACAGATGTAAACTTGGAGGAGTATATAAAATCTATTTAGTTTTTATTGGATCAGCTGATGTAAAAGCAGAAAAATCTTTGTTTAATAGAGTAGTTTAAAAAACTGAAACTCCTTGTTTTTATAGGGATTTAGGGCTTGTACCCCTAGGTGTACCCTCTATTTTTTATAGAAAAATGAATTTTATCAGTTACTTAGCAGTATGATTAATTAACTATTATGATACCTTTTTTGAAAAAGATATTTATCGCTGAAAAATCAAATAGTCAATTTGAGAAAATTCAGGATATGGAAATGAAGAAAAAAAAGCTAGAAGATATCCTAAATAATTTGCAAAAGATAGAAGAAGAACTAAGACAAGTAAAAAAAAGTAACTAGATATGGACCCCTTAAATATGTATATAATGACAGAAAACACTTCTCCTCTGTATACTCCTCCAACCTGGAAGCATCATATGAATGTAGAATATATAGAAATCGATTTTACAGGATTGTATGAAGAAGAAGATATTATTCAATGCGTGTCAGATGCAGCTGAAATGGGACTTCAGCGACCAGATAAATCAGTTCGGGCATTGGTGTACACTAAAGGAATGAAAACAAGTCCGAAGGCCATGCGGACTATTAAAAAATTAGGCAAACTAGTACAACCCAAGCTTAAAAAGTCCGCATTGGTGGGATCTGTAGGGATTGTGTCATTATTAATGAAAATATATATCAGTTATACAGGTAGTAAGATCAAGTTTTTTACGGACAAAGAAGCTGCTATTAAATATGTAACGAATGATTAATATTGATACTGAATCTACAAGTGATTATAATGAAGCTATCATATCAGTAGTTACAACTGATAAAGAATTGGAATTTATGGAGCTGTTGAAAGAGCGTAATGTAAAGGTTCACTTGATGGATGCGATTCCTACGGATATAGAATCCTGGGAAGTAAGCCCGGATACTATTATTTTGGACAATAAGATCGATAAAGATTGGGAAAGTAAATTAGATAGTATCAGAAAAATCAGTGCTTATAAAGATATACCAGTTATTGTATTAAACAATGATGAAGTGCAGATCGAAGATGTCTTTTCTAACTGGAACAAAGAATTTTTGTTTGTACAGCGAGAAAATTCGAAGTCAATTCTTCGAGCGGTTATGGCAACAGTGAAATATTGGAAAAGATTAAATAGCGTTTTACTTAAGACAAATCAATTGAACAGAATTTTATCAACCAACTATTTGATCCTGGATGCCAAAAATGAATGTTTAGAAAAAGTACAACAACAACTCAATCAGCTTCACACTATAATTACACCAGAAATCAAAAAAGAACTCCTGAAGATAGATGATTTAATTGCCGATAACTTAAAAAAAGGAGATCACTATCAACTGTTTAAAGCACATTTTGAAGAGGTGCATCCGTTGTTTTATAAAAAGTTACTGGCGATCAATGAAGATTTATCGAATAATGATCTCAAACTCGCAGCTTTTCTAAAGATGAATTTTAATAATTCTGAAATATCATTTTTTATGGGAATATCAATTGCCGGAGTTAAAAAAGCGATACAACGATTACGTGTAAAGCTGGGACTACAACCTCAAGAATCGTTACGACAGTTTATATTTACGATAGAAGTCTAAAAGTTAAATGTTAAATATGATAATTAAAGACAATGTCTCCCATAAGTCTCCCTTTTTAGTTTTTTTTAACAAAAGCGGATGGTAATTTTGAACCATAAAATAAAGTAAGTGAATAATATAATAATTAACCCAAATCAGAGCTAGTTAGTATACCACTGAACTTTTAAAAGCCTAAAATCTCTATACTATGAACATCATACACTTTTTTCCTTAGAAAGAAATGAATAGAGAAGTTATTAACTTCTTGTTATGATCATACTTTACAAGGAATTTTTCCAATAAAAGGTAGCATTTCATACTGCAATCACTTTGTACTGTGCAAAGTGACATAGGATCTTTTTTGCCAAAAGTAAAGCAACAATTACTAAGAAAATAAATAAAAACTTTTACATAGAACTTTTAATACTACCCCTTTATGAAAAGAAATTTACTTAACCTATTCATTCTTTTAATCCCGATTTGGTCTTTTGGCCAATCGTGTGGAGCTTTAATGGTTCCAATATCTATTGAAGATCGTGTAAATGAATCTACCCAAATTGTAGAAGGTGTTATTACCAGTAGCCAGAGTTATTGGGATATATCAAAACATAATATCTATACCTTGCATACTGTAAGTGTATACGCAGATATGCTTGGTAATAGTGCTTCATCCGTACAATTTGTAACGATGGGCGGGCAGGTAGGCGATGCTATGCAAATAACTTCTAGTGAAGCTTCGTTAGAAGTTGGAGTTATAGCTACCTTTTTCTTAAAAGAAAGTGCAGTAAAACTTAGCGGCAAAAGCACTATGTATGAGCTTGTAGGAGCCGCACAAGGAGTCATAAAATATAGTAAGCGTAGCGACAGTGCATCTGATGTTTTTAACAAATATCAATCTATTACAAAAGAATTATACCCCAAAATCCAAAGAGTCACTGCCAAAAGGTTTAGAACCCTACAAAAACGCCCTACCGTTGCGGATAGAACTACTACCAATGCAAAAGCATTACTGGCAACACCCGCTATTTCTAATTTCTCGCCAACTTCTGCTAGTGCAGGTACGCAAACCGTTTTAACCATTAACGGTTCTAATTTTGGAACTGTCGCTGGTACTGTAAGTTTTCCAAATGCCAATGCGGGCGGTCTCTCCTATACAGATGCCTTAAGTTCTGAGATTATTAGTTGGTCGGATACACAGATCCAGGTACAGGTCCCTTCGTTGGCAGGTACAGGTGCTATTCAGGTGACCAATAGTACTGCCGAAACAGGAACAAGTAATGCTAATCTTACTGTAACCTATAGTCATCTTAATGCAACATTTAGTGCAGAAGCTTTTCCAACAGCATTACAGGATGATGATGGTAATGGTGGTTTTACTTTTCAGTATCATACTGATTTTGATACCAGTAGCGCAAAATCTTATTTTGAAGAAGCCTTTGCATTATGGAACTGTGAATCTAATATCAACTTTGTATTTGGTAGCACGACAACAACAGATGTCTCTGTAGATGACGGTGTCAATATAGTACGATTCGACAACGGCTCAGAATTACCCATTAACGTTTTAGGACGTGTCACCACACGTTTCTTAGGTAGTTGCCCAACAACAAACCGAATGGTCGTAAAGGAATTAGATGTCACTTGGAACGATGATATTAACTGGTATTACGGTAGTGGTACGCCAAGTGCTACGCAATATGATTTTAAAAGCGTAGCCTTACATGAATTAGGGCATGCGCATCAATTAGGACACGTGATTGACCCTGGTTTAGTGATGCATTATTCTCTGGGAAGTGGCGATGTTAGCTATGCCTTAAACCAGAACGATATTGATGGCGCCACATATACCATGGGCTTATTTACAGAATCTGTTGGCTGTAGTTCAATCCCCATGACTGAACAAATCAATTGTTGTGACGATATCGTTATTAATTCTCAACCAACAGATAGTAGTACAGAAGTTGATGGTGACGCACAATTTGTCGTTGACGCTTCTAATTTCACGCAAGTAAACTGGTTAGTAAGTGTGTCAGGAAGTAGTTTATTTTCTACGGTATCTGATAATGCCTTGTTTTCTGGCTCTAATACCGCAACCTTATCCCTGCAAAATGTACCATTGAGTTATGATGGCTATAGATTTCGAGCAGTATTACAAAATGAATGTGGTACGGAGACACCGACAAACATTGCGACACTAAACGTTCTTGAATATACAGCTATTCCAGATGCAAATTTTGAAGCAGCTTTAAGTGCCTATGATGATATTCCTGGCGATGGACAAGTGCCAACTGCCAATATCGAAATGTTGACCAATTTAAATGTGAGTGATGCTAACATTTCAGACCTTACTGGGCTTGAAGATTTTGTACAACTAACAGCTTTGGATATTTCCGAAAATAATCTCACAACGGTATCTTTAAGTACACTTACGAATCTTGAAGTTTTTGAAGCCGACGCCAATTTTAATTTAACCAGTGTAGATCTATCTGGTAATACAGCACTAAGAGAAATTTCTTTAGAAGATTGTACTGCGCTTACAACTTTGAATCTCAGCACAAATACGTCATTAGAAATTTTAAGCGCCAGCCAATCAGGCTTAGCTTCCATTACGCTTGGTAATTTGCCTAATCTAACCTCTGTCGATTTAGGTTTTACGAATGTAACGACTTTGGATTTTTCAGCAGCTACATCATTAGTAATTCTAAATGTACCTAACTGTCAACTTACCAGTTTGAATGTCACTAATGGTAACAATACCATTATTACAAATTTTGTGACACTTAACAATCCAAATTTATTCTGTATTGCTGTAGATGATGTCGCTTTCGCGGAAGCGAACTTTACAAATATCGATGCTCAAACCAGCTTTAGTGACACCAATTGCTATACGACAATCTCAGATGCTAATTTTGAAACTGCTCTACACAATTTAGGCTATGATGACATTTTAGGGGATGGGCAGGTACCAACGGCCTTAATTGCTGGAGTCACAACTTTGGATGTAGACAACACTGGTATCACAGATTTAACAGGTATAGCAGACTTTACATCACTCGTAAACCTTGATATTGATGATAATAATATCAACACCGTAGATCTTAGCAATAATAAGCAACTGCAAGTGTTAGTGGCGAAAGACGCTAACATCCAAAACTTAAACCTTGATGGGTTGACCAATTTGTATCAGATATCATTGCAATTTAATGTCATAACCAGTCTGGACTTATCTACCAATACAGCAATACGTTCTATGAATATAAGCCTTAATGAATTGACGTATGTAAATCTGCAAAATGGAAATAACAGTATCATTACCGACCTTGATGCGCGTTCTAATGATAACTTAGAATGTATCTTAGTTGATGACGTAAATATTGTGAACACAGCTAGTATTTATACGGACAGCCAAACCAACCTTTCTCAATACTGTACGTATACGGCAATACCAGATGCCAATTTTGAAACTGCTTTAGAGAATTTGGGCTATGACGACATTTCGGGTGATGGACAAGTTCCCACAGCCTTGATAGAAACGGTAACCTCTCTATTTGTAGGTAATGCTAACATTTCTGATCTAACTGGGATCGAAGATTTTACAGCTCTGGAAACTCTAGCGGCCTTCCAGAATAATCTGACCACGCTAGATCTGTCTAACAATTTAGCATTGACCTTTTTATCAGCGCCCGACAATAATATCAGCAGTCTTGATTTAGGAACCAATACAAGCTACGAAACCATTTTTATAAGAGAAAATAATCTTTCGGAAATTGACGTCACAGGTTTTACAAGTTTAGAGTGGCTGGACTTGAAGAATAACCCCATAACTGCATTAGATGTAAGCAGTAATTTGGACTTAGCACAATTGCAATGTGAGGGTTGTAATCTGTTTAGCCTAAATATGAAAAATGGTAACAATACAAATATTTCAAACTTTGATATTGGGCTTAATCCTAATCTTACTTGCGTTTTAGTAGATGATGCCGCCTACAGTACGGCTAACTGGACAAGTGTCGATGTACAAACTGTATTTAATGATGTGGAGTGCGCTGCTATAAGCTATATAGCCATACCTGATGCTAATTTTGAAACTGCTTTAGGTAACTTAGGCTATGATGATATTTCTGGGGATGGACAAATACCAACAACGACAATAGAAACCCTAACCTCTCTAGATGTAAGTAACGCCAGTATTGCTAACCTTACAGGAATTGAAGCTTTTGTGGATTTAGAATCTTTAATAGTAAATGACAATACCATTTCCAGTATCAATTTAGGCAGTAATACAAAAATAAAGATACTTAATGCAAGGAATAATGGATTGACTTCCTTAGATATTAGCACTTGTACTGATATGGATTTATTGTTATTGGAAAATAACAGTTTAACTAGTTTGGATCTTTCAAAAAACACACAACTTACGAGAATTTGGGCTCAAAATAACAACTTTAATTCGTTTGATGTTACTAATAACCCACTATTACGGGCTATTGGCATCAGTAACAGTAATTTGACAAGTTTAGATTTAACGAAAAATATAGCACTACAACAACTCTATGCTGCAGGCAACTCTATAACAGAGGTTGATTTAAGTAACAGTCCAGCTATGAGAATTGTAAGCTTACATACGAATAACTTATCCAGTTTCAACATCCAAAATGGAAACAATGCGAATATTACAGCCTTTGAATTAGCAAACAATTCCAGTCTAACCTGTGTACAGGTAGATGATGCCGCCTACAGTACTACTAACTGGACCGATGTGGATGCGCAAACCAACTTTTCAGAAACAGCATATTGTGAGTATACAGCAATCCCAGGTGCAAGTTTTGAAGGGACTCTAGAATTTCTTGGTTATGATGATATTCCTGGTGATGGACGAGTGCCAACAGCACTCATAAAGGGTATAACAACGCTATCTATTGCCGGTATGGATATTAGTGACCTAACGGGTATTGAAGATTTTACAGCTTTAGAATATTTACAATGTAGTGATAACACGCTAACAAGCCTAGATATAAGTAGTAACACAGCATTAGAAAGACTGTATTGTAATAGAAATAGTTTAACAGATTTAGAACTTGGTTTCAATACCGTTTTAACTTCATTAAATTGCGAGGATAACAATTTAAGTACTTTAAACCTCTTAGATAGTCCTGCGCTAGAAGATATTCTAATTAGCAATAACCCAATAACATCATTAGACTTTATAAACAATTGGGCACTGATTTCGATTACTGCTAAAAGTACTAATGTCATTGATGTTGATTTAACAATGTTGCCTAGTTTGGAAGAAGTTGTTTTTTCTGGGAATAATATTTCTTCTTTTAATTTGAAAAATAATAACAATGGTAACATTGACAAATTTGAAGTATCTAATACACCTTCTTTATCTTGTATTTCCGTAGATGACGCTTCATATGCTACTACCAATTGGACGTCTGTAGATGCCCATGTAAGTTTTTCAGAAACCAGTTATTGTCAATATACTTCCGTACCTGATAGTAATTTTGAAACGGCTCTAGAAAATTTTGGCTATGATGATATTTCTGGTGACGGACAGGTGCCAACTGCATTGATTTCTGGAGTTACCGATTTAAATCTTTTGGGAGCTACAGTAACAGATTTAACAGGAATAGCAGACTTTGATTCACTTACAAGGCTTCAGATTTCAGGTAATAATATAAGTACTGTAGACCTCAGCAATAATTCACAATTAGAGACGCTTACGGCAGTAGATTGTAATATACAAACCTTAAATGTTACAGGATTGACAAATCTTAACTTTTTGTTAGTAGAGGTTAACCAATTGACGAGCTTAGACCTATCCACAACACCGGCAGTAAGTTCCATCGATTTGAGAGACAATAATCTAACTGAATTGAACTTACAAAATGGGAACAATACCACTATTACCTCGTTCGACATCCGTTCCAATCCTGACTTAAGCTGTGTTCAGGTAGATGATGCAGCATACAGTACAGCCAACTGGATCAATGTAGATGCGCAAACCAACTTTTCAGAAACACAGTATTGTGAATACACCGCAATTCCTGATGCAAATTTTGAAGCTACTTTAGGATATTTGGGCTATGATGATATTTCCGGTGATGGGCAAGTACCCACAGCATTGATTGAAGGGGTTACAACCTTATCCGTTATCAATATGGAGATATCTGACCTTACCGGAATTGAAGATTTTACGGCTTTGGAAGAATTGAATGTTGATACAAATTTTCTTTCTGATCTTGACCTGAGCGCTAATACCAACCTTATTAAAATTGAATGTGGCTCTAATTCCATGGATTCAATCAACCTGAATGGTTTAACAGCTTTAGAGGAGTTTGACGGTGGTTCTAATGACTATACAACATTAGATTTTTCTACTAACACTAGCCTCACAAAATTATACTGTGACAGTAATGACTTAACAGCGCTTGATGTAAGTAACAATACGATACTTACCGATTTAGATTGTAGTAATAATGCATTAACGACACTTAACGTAAGAAACGGAAATAACACCAATGTCACCAACTTTAATGCTACTAACAATCCTAATTTAGATTGTATCCAGGTAGATGATGTCACGTACAGTACCACTAATTGGACCAATGTAGATGCGCAAACCAACTTTTCAGAAACAGCATATTGTGAATACACAGCAATTCCAGATGCTAATTTTGAAACGGCTCTAGCAAATTTAGGATATGATGATATTTCTGGTGATGGACAAGTACCAACAGAGCTAATAAAAACGGTAGCTTCCTTAAGCGTAAGTAGTGCTAATATCAGTGATCTTACAGGAATTGAAGATTTTACGGCTTTACGCCAGTTTTTTGTTTCTCGTAATAATCTGACTACGCTAGACCTTTCCAACAATCCTTTAATAAGTAACTTGGGAGCTAAAAACAACAATATTAGTACACTTAATCTGGGTACTAATACCAACTATCAATTAATAGATTTAAGTAATAATAATCTGACCTCATTTGATGCGAGTAATTTTACCGGACTAGCATTACTAGAACTCAACAATAATCCGATTACGAGTATGGATTTGAGCGCTAATATTGAATTAGGAAACTTTGAGTGCTCTGGTTGTGACTTATCAAGCCTAAATATTCAAAATGGTAATTACCTTCATATTAGCACTTTTAAAGTCCGAAATAATCCAAACTTAACATGCGTGCTGGTGGATGATGTTGCATACAGTACTGCTAATTGGACAAATATTGACGCGCAAACCAGTTTTAGCGAAACCTATTGTCTTTATACACAAATCCCAGATGCTAATTTTGAAGCCGCTTTGGATGCTTTAGGTTATGATGATATTTCGTCAGATGGGCAAGTGCCTACAGCTCTTATTGAAGTAGTTACTAGTTTAAATTTGTTCAACAGTAATATAGCGGATTTAACAGGTATTGAAGATTTTAGAGCACTAGAATTGCTTAATCTTACAAATAATAACCTAACGTCCCTAGATGTAAGTACAAATACAAATTTAGAAGTTCTAAACTGTGAAAATAATAGTCTTACAGCCTTGGATGTAACTGCTAATGTATTACTTGAAACACTTGTTGCTAGCGGAAACGCTTTGGGAAATATTGATGTAAGTACAAATACTTACTTAGAAATTTTATTACTTAATACCTGTGGCCTTTCCAGTATAGATTTGTCTAACAACAAATTATTATCACTAGTAGGTCTATCTAATAACCAATTAACTACCCTGGATTTTACTGTAAATACAAGTTTAGAAGATCTATATGTAGACAATAATGAATTAGCTTTTTTAAACTTTAAAAATGGTGATAATACCAATATAAAAGCTTTTAATGCAACTAACAATTCAGAATTAGAATGCATTTTAGTCGATGATGCTACTTATAGTACAACTTACTGGACGAATATTGATGCACAAACCAGTTTTAGTGATACTTACTGTCGTTACACGACAATACCAGATGCAAATTTTGAAGCAGCTCTAGAAGCTTTAGGTTATGATGATATATCAGGTGACGGACAAGTGCCTACAGCTTTAATAGAAACCGTAGGTTTTCTAAGTGTAAGTAATGCTAATATTGCCGACCTCACAGGAATTGAAGCTTTTGTAGCCTTAGGAGAACTGGTTTTAACTGGAAATAATCTAACTGCGCTAGACCTTTCCAATAATACCTCATTAGGTCTCTTAAGTGCAGCAGATAATAACATTAGTACATTCAACTTAGGAACCAATACCAATTACGAAGCCATCGTATTGAGTAACAATAATCTTACAGCATTTGATGCCAGCAATCTTTCTGTATTATCGTCTTTACAATTAAACAATAATCCGATCACTGTATTAGACTTGAGTGCTAGTACGGCTCTACAGACATTTCAATGTTCAAATTGCGATTTGTCAAGTCTCAATGTTCAGAATGGGAACAACACAGATATGGTAACCTTTGATATTTTAGGTAATCCGAACTTAACCTGTGTCATTGTAGATGATGCGGCGTACAGTACCACAAACTGGACTAATATTGATGTACAAACAACTTTTAGTGAAACTTCTTGTATTACAGATTATGCAGTAGCTATAAAAGCGTATGTACAAGGCGCAGCTTTGAATCCGAATGAAGGCGAAGAAAGCTTACTGCGTGATGACTTACGTGTCGCCGGATTAATACCAACCACAAGTCCGTATACAGATGCGTTAACCTGTGATGCAACAGTATTTGATAGCACTGGAAATGATGCTATTGTCGATTGGGTTTGGGTAGAATTGAGAGATCAAAATGATGTTACTGTAGTGATCGCAGGACAATCCGCCTTATTACAACGTGATGGAGATATCGTTGCAGTAGACGGAGTTTCTGATGTAGCATTTTCGATCGAAGCTGATGATTATTATGTCTTGATAACACATCGTAATCATTTGGGGATACGCTCGGCGAATACGGTTTCATTATCTGCTACCACCGCGATCCTTGATCTTACAACAGATACTTCGCTCATTCTTGGAGGTACCAATGCAGTTACCGAGATCAGAAATGGCACTTATGCTATGCTCGCCGGAGATGGAGATGCTAATGGGCAAATCCAGAATACAGATATCAATACAGTAATCACCTTACTTGGTGGATCCGGATATAGTGATGCCGATATGGATATGAATGGTCAGGTACAAAATACAGATATTAATAACCTCATGAACCCCAATGTAGGAAAAGGAGAACAATTTTAATGATCCTATTGATATAAACCACGATAGAGATATGAAGTCAAACGCCAATAAAACAAGCAGATACCGCCCTAGTACCCCCACGTGTACCCCTTGTTTTATTGGTTAGTTAAAGAACAACGTATACTATTGCAGAAATATGTAGATCAACAACATTTTGTACAAAGACTTTGAAAAAACCCCTTAAGAAATGAAAAATAAATACTTTTTACGAATCCTGTTTTTTATTAGTATTACTACTAGCTATGCTCAGTATACCAGTATTCCTGATGCTAATTTTGAAGCGGCTTTAGACGCTTTGGGTTATGATGATATTTCAGGTGATGGACAAGTGCCTACCAATAATATTAATACTATTATTACATTGGATATTTCTAGTCAAAATATCTCTGATTTAACAGGGATTGAAGGTTTTGTAGCTTTAGAAGAATTAATTGCTTATGAAAATATGTTCACAACAATTGATCTAAGTAATAATTCTGCTTTAGAAATATTAGATCTTTCAAATACACCACTTACAGAACTTGATCTAAGTGCTTTAACGAATCTTAAAGAATTAACCCTTGTAAATACTGATCTTAATGCCTTAGATGTAACCACAAATATAGGTTTAACATCATTTATCGCTACTTCCAATAACGTTGAGTATTATGATCTAAGGAATAATACGTTACTCGAAGTAGTAGTAATTTCTTCTAGTGCAACAAAATTCATAAATATAAAAAATGGTAATAATGAAAATATAACGAATCATGCGATTTATGGAGATCCAGACCTGTGCGTTGCTGTAGATAATCTTACATATAGCCAAACAAATTGGGTAAATGCACAATCCACGGATATTTATACTGATGGATTTTGTAGGTATACTGCTATCCCGGATGCTAATTTTGAGGCAGCACTATCTGCCTATGATGATATCGCTAATGATGGACAGGTACCGACAGAAAATATAGCCACGGTAACTACCTTAAACATTGCAAATAATAGTATTAACAGTTTAGATGGAATTGAAGACTTTACAGCCTTAGGAACTTTACGATGTACCAATAACTCCATTACAACTTTGGATCTTTCTGCCTTAACAAACCTTACGTTTTTGTGGTGTAATCAGAACCAATTGACGGCTTTAGATATATCTAACAATACAGCCTTAACCTTTGTGAATGCTAGCCAAAATACAATTAATAGTTTCAACGGTACGGGATTGAATCTCCTTGAAGTTTTATACTTGTGGTCGAATCAATTGTCCAGTATTGATGTAAGTGATATGACAGCATTGACCGAACTTGATATGTTTGGTAATTTGTTGACAAGTTTAGATGTTTCAAATACTACAGGATTACAAGAAATAAATCTTAGAGGAAATAGTCTAACAACACTAGACCTATCAAATAATACGGCACTCATCGAAGTTGATGTAAGAAATAATGATGTGATGAGCTTGAATATAAAAAATGGCAACAATACCAATATCACAAGTTTTACGGCAACTTCAAATCCAAATCTAACCTGTATTTTAGTGGATGATGCCGCCTACAGTACTGCCAACTGGACAAGTATCGACGCTCAAACCAGTTTTAGTGATACCTATTGTCGTTATACGGCCATACCAGATGCTAATTTTGAAGCAGCTTTAGAAACTTTAGGTTATGATGATATTTCTGGTGACGGACAAGTGCCAACCGTACTTATTGAAAACGTGACAATCCTAACCATACAATTTGCAAATATTAGCGATTTAACGGGTATAGAGGATTTTATAGCCATTGAAGACCTGATCATTTCATATAACGGATTTACTTCATTAGATGTCAGTAACAATCTTAACTTAACCTATCTAGAATGCGGGTATAGTAGTTTGAGTAGTTTAGATGTGAGCAACAATACCTTACTAGAAACCTTATGGGTAAATACAACTCCAATAACATCTTTAGACCTAAGTCAAAATGTAAATCTAGTTGATCTGGTGGCGAGTAGTAATAATGCACTCACAAGTCTAAACATACAGAACGGTAATAACACCAATATGACGCGATTTGATACAGATGGGTCAAATAATCTCACCTGCGTGTTAGTAGATGATGCGAGTTACAGTACGACCAATTGGACAGACATAGGCGATAATACAAGTTTTAGTGAAACCAGTTGTACTACAGATTATGCACTAGCTATAAAAGCGTTTGTACAAGGCGCAGCCTTGAATCCAAATGAAGGCGAAGAAAGCTTACTGCGTGATGACTTACGTGTCGCTGGACTAATCCCAACCACAAGCCCATATACAGACGGCTTAACTTGTGATGCTTCGGTATTTACTGCTACAGGTGCAGATGCTATTGTCGATTGGGTTTGGGTAGAATTGAGAGATCAAAATGATGCTACCATAGTCATTGCAGGACAATCCGCCTTATTACAGCGTGATGGAGATATCGTTGCAGCAGACGGAGTTTCTGAGGTAGCATTTTCGATTGAAGCTGATGATTATTATGTTTTGATAACACATCGTAATCATTTGGGGATACGCTCAGCAAATACGGTTTCGTTATCTGCTACCACCGCGATCCTTGATCTTACCACAGATACTTCGCTCATTCTTGGAGGTACCAATGCAGTTACCGAGATCAGAAATGGCACTTATGCTATGCTTGCCGGAGATGGAGATGCTAATGGGCAAATCCAGAATACAGATATCAATACAGTAATCACCTTACTTGGTGGATCCGGATATAGTGATGCCGATATGGATATGAATGGTCAGGTACAAAATACAGATATTAATAACCTCATGAACCCCAACGTAGGAAAAGGAGAACAATTTTAGTAAAACCATTGATAAAACAAAGAGATATAAAATTGTCTCCCAATTGTCTCCTTTTTTTATTGATTAGTAAAACAACAATATATACTATTGCATTAGTATTGGCAGTAACTAATATGTTACAAAAAATACGTTATAAAAGCCCCTTAAATATGAATAAAAAATACTTTTTACGAATCCTGTTTTTTATTAGCATTACTACTAGCTATGCTCAGTATACCAGTATTCCTGATGCTAATTTTGAAGCCGCATTGGTATCCTTAGATGATATACCTGAAGACGGAAGAATTCCAACAGGGAATATTAATAGCATAACTTCATTAAATGTTGCCAATAAAAACATTAGTAGTTTATCAGGTATCGAAGATTTTGATTCGTTAAAGCAATTAACGGCTAACGGAAACTCATTAACTAGTATAGAGGTAAGTAATCTTACAGACTTAGAGGAGTTGATAGTATATGATAATCAGATTAGTTCAATTGATTTATCCAATAATTTGAATTTAATTGAAATTGATGTATATAATAATCGATTATCAAGTTTAGATATCTCACAAAATACTTCAATCGTAAATGTTTTTGCCGATAGTAATTCAATTACAAGTTTAGATGCAACAGAAAATACATTTTTAGAACGACTTGACGTTAGCAATAATAATTTGTCTTCATTAAATATTAAGAATGGGAATAACACTGGTATAAAAAGTTTTGGAGCTACTGGAAATGTAAATTTAAGTTGTATAGTTGTTGATGATATTTCTTATGCAGAATCAAACTTTACTAATATCGATAGTGGAGTGAGTTTCAAGATCACAAGTTGTGATCACATTTCTATTCCTGATGCCAATTTTGAAGCCGCCCTTAGTGCTTATGACGATATTGCTGCGGATGGTCAAGTTCCTATCGCAAATATTCAAAATTTAACTTCTTTAAATATAGCTAATAGCAATATCAGTAGTTTATCAGGAATTGAATATTTTACCTCATTAACCCAATTAATAGCTAATGGTAATTTATTAACTACAGTTGATGTAAGCGATTTAACAGCGTTAGAAGAATTGATTTTGTTTGAAAATCAAATTATATCTATTGATTTGAGCAAAAATGTAAATCTAATCGAATTAGACTTTTTTGGAAATTCATTAGCCAGCATAGATCTTTCGCAAAATATAGCACTTCAAAAAGTATTTATTGATAATAACGTATTAACAGCATTAGATCTTTCAAATAATCCTGCTTTAAAACGACTTGATGTCAAGAATAATAATTTATCGTCCTTAAATATTAAAAATGGAAATAATACAAATATTACAGGATTTGGAGCTACAGGAAATACAAATTTAAAATGTATTTTGGTGGATGATGTATCGTTTGCTCAGGCAAACTTTACTGGTATTGATGCTGGAGTGGTTTTCAATACAGTTAACTGTGATTATATAAGCATACCAGATTCAAATTTTGAGTCAGCCTTGTTCGATTTAGGTTATGATGATGTCTCGGGAGATGGCCAAGTACCAACTGATTTAATTAGCGGATTAACCTCGTTAAATCTAGTGAGTAAAAATATTGCAGATGCTACTGGAATCGAAGCATTCGTTGCTTTAGAAGAGTTAAATATTTACAGTAATAATTTAACAAGTATTGATATAAGTTCAAATACTCAACTCAAACATCTGAGATGTCAAAACAACCAAATCACATCGTTAGATGTTACTTCGAATACATTGCTTGAAACCCTAATATGTGATCATAACCCATTGACAAGTTTAGAGGTGTCACAGAACACATTGTTGAATAATATTAATGTTTCCAGCACTTCAATAAGAACAATTGATCTTTCTAATAATACAGCTTTAACTGTTTTAACTGCAGAGGATATGATATTGTTATCCCTGGATGTAAGTAGCAATCCGTTGCTAGAAGAAGTATCGTTAATAAACGGGGATTTTATCAGTATTAATTTAAAGAACGGAGGGAATACCAATGTCGTGGACATATATCTTGATGGTAATACTAGCTTAAACTGCGTGTCTGTTGATGATGTTACGTATGCAACCACAAATTGGACGGATATTGACGATTCAAGTGTATTTACTACTGATGCTTGTATAATTAATTACACTTTAATTCCGGATTCAGCTTTTGAAACGCGTTTATACGATTTAGGTTATGATGATATTAGCGGTGATGGTCAGGTTCCTACAGCATTAATCCAATCAGTTACAAACTTAGATTTAAGTAGCTCAGCAATATCAGATGTAACTGGTATTAAGTATTTTACATCTTTAGAAATTTTAAATGTTTCTTCAAATGCGATTATAAATTTAGATTTAAGTGGAAATACGGTAATTAAAGAAATCTACGCAGAGCCGTCAAATGCTGATACTATCAATGTAAGTAATATGACAGCTTTAGAAATAGTACACTGTAATAGTGCAAATTCTTTAACTACCTTAACACTTACAGGAGCTACAAGTTTAAAGGAATTAAGTATTTATAATACAGTAAATCTTACCAGTTTAGATGTAAGTACCAATACAGCATTAGAAAAAATAACCAGTTATAGTAGTTCTTTAACAAACTTAAATACTACGGGGGCTATAAGTTTAAAAGAGTTACAACTCAATACATCACAAATCTCGAGTTTAGATTTGAGTACAAATACGGCTTTAGAAATAGTGAATGCAAATAGCTCTGCTTTATCTTCAATCAACATCAATGGAGCCACAGCACTTAAAGAGTTATATGTGTATCAAACACTAATTTCATCGCTAGATGTTTCAACAAATACGGCATTAACTAAGTTGCATTGTTACGGTTCAGGAGGGTTAACTTCGTTGGATCTTTCAACCAATACTGCTTTAACAGATATACAATGTCAAAATACAGGCATTACTAGTTTAGATGTTTCAACAAATGTAAATTTAGAAACGCTTTATTGCCAAAATAATGCATTAACAGATATCAACTTAAAAAATGGAAACAATACCATTCTTACCGATTTAAATATCACAAATAATAGTGAATTGGCATGTGTTCTGGTTGATAATGTAGTTTATGCAAATACCAACTTTACGAATGTTGATAGCAATGTAACGTTTACGGTAACAGATTGCGGATATACACAAATACCGGATGCAGAGTTTGAAGCTGCATTAGCTTTTCTTGATGATATTCTGGGTGATGGTCAAGTACCTTCAGCCGCTATTGGAGGTCTAGTAAACTTAAGCTTTAGGAATAATGAGCTAATATCAGATTTTACAGGGATAGAGGCTTTTGTGAGTTTAGAGCGTTTTAGTTATATAACATCTGGTACTATAACAAATTTAGATTTTTCTAATAATCGTAACCTTACAAGTGTAACTATAGCAAATAATAATATAACATCCATCAATCTCACCCAAAATACATTACTAGAAAATATAAGCCTCAGGGGGAATAATTTGTCCGAAATAGATCTTTCTCAAAATGTATTATTAACCGATTTAACATTAGATAATAACGCTAACCTTACAGCAATAGATTTATCTAACAATACTACTTTAATTAATTTATCCGTTGGTAGTTGCTCATTATCTAGTGTAGATCTCTCAAAGAATCCCTTGTTAACTTATGTTTACATTGGAGAAAATGACTTAACGAGTATTGATGTAAGCAACAATTTGTTACTAAAAGACCTTTATATTTATGATAATCCAATTGAAGGGTATTTAGACCTTAGTAATTTAGAAGACCTTGTTGAGGTAGATTTTAGTAATTGTGAAGTAACTGCTATAAATCTTAAAAATGGGAATAATGAAAACATCACTTATTTTGATGCTACCAACAATCTAAATTTAACCTGTATTCAAGTAGATGATGCTACCTACGCCACTACAAATTGGACTAATATTGACAATACAACGAGTTTTAGTGAAGACTGTGGTTATGCAATAACAGTTGCTCCCAAAGTATTTTTACAAGGAGCAAAGACCAATCCAATTGCCGGAGAAGAAAACTGGATGCGTGATGACTTAAGAACGTCAGATTTTATTCCGACGACTAGCCCATATACCGATGCACTTACCTGCGATGCCTCCGTGTTTTTGAGCACAGGTAGTGATGCTATCGTAGATTGGGTGTGGATAGAGTTGAGAGATAAAAATGATCCCACCATAATTATAGAAGGACGATCCGGATTACTGCAAAGAGATGGTGATGTTGTCGCGGTAGATGGTACATCGAGTCTTGAGTTTTCAGCCTCATCAGACGCCTACTATGTAATGATCACACACCGCAATCACCTTGGGATTCGTTCTGCCAGTACTGTTACATTATCATCCACAGGTACAACTATTGATTTTACAAACGATACATCGCTTATTGAAGGAGGAGCTAATGCGGTCGTTGACCTGGGAAGTAGTTCGTTTGCGATATTGGCAGGAGACTATGACGAGAATGGTCAGATCCAGAATTCTGATATTAATGCTGTAATTTCCTTCTTAGGTAATTCTGGATATAGTAATGCAGATCTGGATATGAATGGTCAGATTCAGAATTCTGATATTAATAATATTTTAAATCCTAATGTAGGAAAAGGAGAACAATTTTAAAAAACAAATACCCCTTACTTATGAAAAATATGAAATTTATGTACAATACGAACCGGAACACCTTAAGGCTTTTGATTTGCCTATTGTTTATGAGTATGACGATCCAGGCTCAGGAAATCCATTTTACCTTTGCCAATGTCCAAAAAACCATTGAAAATGGAAATTACTATTATGAAGCCGATGTGATGATTGAAGCTTCAGAGGATTTCAAATTGGGATCAGGTCAGGTGTATCTAACCTATAATCCAGAGGCATTTGGTGAAGATGTTTCAAAAAATAATAGTATCCAATATGAGTATGAATCTGGCTATATTTTAGGCGAGAACTATACATTACCAGCCTACAAAAGTTTTATGCAGAATGACAATACCGCGAATCGCGTATCTTTTGCTTTTCAACAAGGTGTAAGTGCAGAATCTATGACTAAAGAGAATGTAACCACTATTGCTAAACCTTTGTTTCATATCAAATTAAAATATGCAGATGCTACCCAAGATCCAATGATTGCTTTTGAAGAAGGAGAAGTTTTTCAAGATCAGTTTTTTACTGCTTGTGGTAGTATGCTCAAAAGTGGAGTCAAAGCTGGATTCCCTGATTGTGCCAACTTACCAGGTAAACAATTAGTAAATGACACCTACGATTCTAGCGGAGCCTCTTTACAAGTCTTAAATGTAGAAGATCAAAATCCAGATACCATCAGCTTATATCCAAATCCTGTTAAAGATTATTTTAGAATTCAAGGATTAGGAAATATTACTACTGATATTCGTATTACCGATATCAATGGGAAACTGGTAAAAAACCTTTCAGGTCATTCATTAGACAACACTATAAACATATCGCAATTGCAAACAGGTGTATATTTCATTCAAATAGGTAGTCAAAACTCCCAAAAAAGCTACAAACTAATCAAGGAATAGCAGAAATATAAGAAACAAATAACAGGCAAAGTAGCATTCTTTTAAGTAGCTCCAAGAGACACCTCATAATAGAGCTAACAGGGATTCCCTTGCCTAAAACGTAAGAGAAAATAAAATCAGAAACACCTCAATAAACCTAATAAAAAGTAAATTCATGAAAAAAATAATACTATTTACCTTGCTGATATGTCTCTCGACATATGTGAATGCACAAGACGTCACGTTTACGTTTCAAAATGCCAGAAACACCAATGATGGAGTAGACGACTTTTATGAAGCAGATATTTATATAGCATCTTCAGAAGATTTTAAACTAGGATCAGGACAAATCTATTTTACCTACAATACTGCCGCTTTTGGCGTAAATATCGATGGCAGTGGTAATTTTGATTACCTACAGCCAGATGGTTCTATCTTGGCAGAGACCTATAGTAGTTTTCCTGCTTATCAGTCTTTTATTACCAATGATAATACTAGTGCTAGAGTTTCTACATCTTTTCAACAAGGATTAAGTAGTGGTACCATTACAGCAAATAATGTAACGAGTACTCCAAAACATTTATTTAGTATTAAAATCAAATATGAAGATATCAATGAAGATCCAACAGTTGCTTTCGAAACTGGTTCTGTATTCTTAGATCAATTCTTTACAGCTTGTGGTCCTGCAACCTTTGGTTTTCCGGATTGCACAAACAATCCAGGGGTGCAACTTATCAATGATACTTTTGATTCTTCTGGAGCAGAAATTGATATCGCACCTCCGGTAATTACTTTACTAGGTAATGCTGCTGAGACTGTTGAAGCAGGAAGCACATATACTGATGCAGGAGCTACTGCACTAGATAATAAAGATGGAGATATTACAGCAGACATTGTTACGGTAAACCCAGTAGACACTTCTGTTACTGGAGTATATACTGTTACCTACAATGTAAGTGATGCTGCTGGAAACGATGCTACAGAAGTAACCAGAGAAGTTACCGTTTCTGATACAACCGTTCCTGTCATTAGTTTAACAGGAGATGCAGCGGTAACTGTGGAAGCTGGTTCTACCTATTCAGATGCAGGAGCCACAGCCAGTGATTCATTAGATGGTGATATCACCGCAGACATAGTTACGGTAAACCCAGTAGACACTTCTGTGCCTGGAGTATATACTGTTACCTATAATGTAAGTGATGCAGAAGGAAATGATGCTGTAGAAGTGACTCGAGAAGTTACTGTTGTCGATACTACTGCTCCCACAATTGTACTAAATGGTTCCGCTAACGAAACTGCTGAGGCTGGAAGTACCTATACAGATTCTGGAGCTACTGCTAGTGATATTGTAGATGGAGATCTTACAACAAGTATTATTGTAGTAAACCCAGTAGACACTTCTGTGCCTGGAGTATATACTGTTACCTATAATGTAAGTGATGCAGAAGGAAATGATGCTGTAGAAGTGACTCGAGAAGTTACTGTTTCTGATACTACCATACCTGTAATTACATTATCAGGCGATGCAGCAGTAACTGTAGAAGCAGGAACTACCTATACCGATGCAGGTGCTACCGCTTCCGATTCTTTTGATGGTGATATCACTGCGGATATTGCTATCGTAAATCCAGTAAATACAGCTGTGCCAGGAGTGTATACAGTAACTTATAATGTAAGCGATGCAGCAGGGAATGATGCCGTAGAAGTTACCAGAGAAGTAACCGTTTCGGATACTACCATACCAGTAATTACCTTGCTAGGAGATGATCCAATAGAGATCGCACAAGGAACCACCTATACAGATGCAGGTGCAACAGCAAGTGACTCTTTTGATGGTGATATTACAGGAGATATTGTGGTGGTAAATCCAGTGGACACTTCTGTAGATGGAACCTATACCATAACCTATAATGTTATGGATGCAGCGGGGAATGCAGCCGTACAAATTACTAGAACGGTAACAGTGTCTCCCCTACTTGGCATAGAAGACAACGAAATTGATGGTTTAGCAATATATCCTAATCCAGTAACCGATATCCTCACTATTACATTACCAGTAGAAAATGTAATTATGTATAGTCCTACTGGTCAAAAAGTATTAGAAACCGTAGAAAACAAAGTAGATCTTTCTTCTTTTGAAACAGGCATATACTTTGTTCAAATACAAACGCCAAAGGGTACTACGGTAAAACGGATTATTAAAGATTAATGATGATGAAAGAATTTATACTAAAACATAGATTGTCAATAACATTAACATTGTTTTATGCATCTGTGTTTTATACGATTGTACGATTATCTTTTGCTTGATTAGATAATCTATATGCTGATCATGTTTCTTGTATTAAAGAGTTAAGGGGCTTTATATAAGGAAAAAATCATTAGAAAATCAGCGACGATGGCTGCCTGGAACTTGTTTTTCGGGCAGTCTTTTGTAATGAAGAAAATTAGTCATAAAAGTTTTAAAGTTTGATACTTTCTTTGACTTTGATACTTATTCTAAAAAAAATCAATAATCTGATAGAGCAGCGCTTATAAGTTTTTTTTATGATTGCCTCATCCTGAAAAACAGTCCTCTAGAAGCAACCTATTTCCAGTTTTTGCATCCATAAGATAACCACACAACTAAAACATATGAAGCAAATATTTTTTCTACTATCCCTATTTTTTATGGTTTCCTGCAGTAATGATGATACTGACCCTTGCTCTGTAGGCGTATTAGATACATCTACCGATATAGGTTTACAAAATTTATTCATAGAGTTAGTTGACACTGAAGGAAACAATCTTATCGAAAACGGTACATATAGTGCAAATGACATCTCTATAAGTTATAATAATTCTATAATTACAGGTGTTGTTTTCCAACAAGTTCAATCTATTCAGTATTTTATTATCATGAACATTTTTGGACAGGAAGGAGATAATATTTTTTTAATTAACTTAAATGATACTGAAACCGATACTCTAATATTAAACCTCAGCATTGAACCAGGTGACCTTTGTTTACCTGATTTCAGAAAACTAAATGCAGTAACTTATAATGAAATCGAGCAAAATATTGAAGATTTTGAAGGTGAAAACAAAATTACCGTGATAAAACCATAACATAGTTTTAGATCAATCCGTTATATATTAAAAAACAAAAAACCGTCCTATTATAGAACGGCTCCTTAATCCTGGTTAATATTCCCCCTTGCGATATTAACCAAATATATTATGATTTAATTTATAAAAGGATTACTCCATTTTTCATCAGTATATATGTTGGTTCCTGACAATGTCTTTAAAAAAGCTTCTAAAGCAGCTATCTCATCATTAGTAAGATTTAGGTTTTGACCATTTCCTCCCGGACCACCAAGCAAACGATTATCCAGACTTGGGTTTCCAGTAGGGTCAATATTATCATAATGATTAATCACTTCTGCAATAGATCCCATACTAGCATCGTGCATTAACGCTCCGTTAAGTACACCTGCATTATTTACAATATCTCTTAGAGAAGGAGATCTCGTAACATCAAAATCAGAAGCTCCTGCATCTCCAAAAACTCCAGTAACTCCATTATTGAGGCTTTGAGGGTCTATGGAAAAATCAGGTGCTCTATGACAGGTAATACAACCCGCTCCATTTTGATTAGGAGGATTTACAAAAATTCTCTTTCCTAAGTTTTCCTGTGCAGTAAAATTTGGAAAATCCTGATTGTCATTTGGTATAACTGCCCTTCCGGCATCATATTTGGCATCAAAAGATTGAATACTACGTATAAATTGTGCTAAACACTCTTGTAATCTTTCCTCAGTAATCGTTGTATTTCCATAAGCAAACTGAAAGAGATCGTCATAATATTCAATCTCGCTCAATTTAGTAAGTAAATCGGCCAACCCTGAATCTCCATCCTGTCCGCTAAAGCCCATTTCGGCATGATCCTGTATTGGTTGAGTTGTTTGTGCTTCTAATGTATTTGCTCGCTCATCCCAGAAGAATCGGGTTTCATCAGAAAATCTCGCATTGACCAATCTCATACTATGTCTCCCTGTCACCCCATTAACTCCAGTACTTACATCATCATTATCTCCAAAAGCAAAGGCTTGTTTATGGCAACTCGAACAAGAAATAGTGTTATTAGTAGATAGATTTTTATCATAAAACAAAACTCTTCCTAATGTAGCTTTAGCATCTGTAATAGCATTACCGTCGGTATTATCTCTGGTAATATATGTCGGAATCGTTTGATTGGCATAATTAGCTAAATTGTTTAAATCTAAATTCTGACCAAAAGTTTCCTGAAATACTGAAGAGGTAATAATTGGATCCTCTTCTTCAGTCACAATTGGAATATATTCATTTTCTTCATTAGAACATCCCACAATAATTAATGCGATGAACGCCATCCATAGATTTCTTACTTTCATATTTTGGGTTTAATAGATTTGGAAATCAAATATATCACAGGATACGATTTATACCTAATATACAAGGGGTACAATTAGGGGTACAACATACAATTCCCTAACTGTAAAGACTTTATCAAACTATTTATTATATATCTTCAATTTAAAACTTAGTATACACCATACTTTTTTTAATCCGAATGGTGCTCTAATTCATTGCCAAAAGGTTTTAAAATAATCCCTACACTAAAAATAAATCCATCAGTGGGTGCATAGATTTCCGGAAACGTCGGATTATCGTGAGGTGGTAATACCAAAGGTGAGAATCTGCTCTGTCGTCGATCCGTAAAGTTTTCAAAATTCACAAAAGTGCTCCCCCAGGTAAAGTTGCGCATGGCTAATAACCCCATAGTTATAAAATCTGTCGTTTCTGTACCATTAGAAAGGAATTGCTTACCCGTATAATAGGTTTCAAAACCAATACGCCATTTTGGAGATTCGTACATAATAACGCTACCTGCATTATGTCTGGCCGTTAGAGGTTTCTGAGGGTTCCCCGGTAAGTAATTTAATCTAGTATCTATAAAAGCATAGTTTAAAAACCATCTGAAGTCCTTATAACTGAATTTAATATTAGTCTCCGCACCTTTGCTTAAAATAACGTCCTCTGCATTTTCGAATTGAAAGAAACCGTTATTCGTACTGTTTAATAACAATCCATTTTCTATAGCGGTTACATAGAATAACTGATTTATAGAAAAGCCAATCTCATCAGTTAACCCAGCTTGATAATTAAAATCCAGGTTTACACCATAGGAATGTTCTGCTTTGAGCACATCTTTGTTAATAGGGAGTACATTTTCAAAATTTACAAATTCTGCCTCCTCAGTAAAAATGTCCGGCACTTTATATCCTAAACCACCTCCTATTCTACTAGAAAATGAGGTTCCTGCCTTAAACAATAATGAAACTTTGGGTAAAACAAAAAATCCCCAATCTTTTGCATAATCTGTTCTTAATCCTGTTTCCAGAATCCACTGATCAGAGAAATCATAAGTATTATTAGCAAATAACCCAAAGGTCACATCGCTTTGATTTCTTTCTATAGTCTGTGAATCTTCATCAAAATCAGTAGAATATAAATTCGCTCCTAATACCCAATCTGCTTTTATTCCTTGTTTGTGATATGTAGCCTCAGTAAAAGTATTCCATTGCTTTCCTTTAAATGTGATATCAGGAATTACTAAATCCCGATCAAAAAAAGCAATACTATTTTTCACCTTTATTGAACTTAGTGAATCTAGCTGTGTTTCATAAACCGCTTGACTACTAATCCGCTTTGAAAGGTTTTCTTCAGTATATTGATGGATTCCATCTCGCCCTTCTTCAATTTTAACGATATCACCACCTTTTCTATCATCATATGTACCGTTAAGACCAAACCATATTTTAGTTCTTTCAGAGGGATAATAAAATAGTTTAGGATTAAGTACTATCGAATAAGTTTGTGGTAAATTACTAAAACCATCGTCTTCGGGATCATATGCTTTCTGATAATTTCCTGAACCAAAAATTGTTGTTCCCCATTTGTTGTTGCGCTTACCATAAAATACATTTGCTGTACTACCTAATGCCTGTGTTTGCGTCACCATGATATCTAATTGAGGTTCTATTTCAGGTGTTTTAGAAACCATATTTACCAAACCTGCAATAGCTCCACCTCCATATAACGTAGAAGAACTCCCTTTGATAATTTCGAATTGTTTTAAGTCAACCGGTGGGATTTGCATAATGCTCAATCCACTGGAAAAACCACCGTATAACGGGAATCCATCTCTTAGTAATTGTGTGTATCTTCCGTCTAATCCCTGTATCCTGATATTAGCATTACCACTGCTCAAAGAAGTTTGCTGCATTTGTATACCTGTACTTTCACGAAGTACCATTGAAATATTGGTAGCGTTCATTGCTACTTTTTCTCCTAATTCTTCTCCGCCAATAAATTCTATACGCGTAGGTATTCTTTTAATAGTTCTTGTACTTCGTGTGGATTGTAACACTACCTCATCCAAGGCATTTGCACTTTCTTTAAGATAAAAAATAAAAGGTTCTTGATTACTAGGTATTTGTATAATGGCTTCTATAGATTCAAAACCAATAAACGAAACCTCTATCTCATATGTACCATAAGGTATATTACTGATAGTCGCTATTCCATCAAAAGCTGTGATCCCACCTTTTTCTAATGTTTTGATCAAAACTGATGCACCTAATAATGGTTCTTTTTCCTTCTCTGTCAGAACTTTTATTTTTACCGTGCTTGATTGCACATCGTCTTGCGCTGAAATCTGAAAGGTTGCAAAAACGCAAACCAATATAGTGAGCCAAAGGCTCATAATTCTTGTATACATTAAAATATATTATTGATTAAATAAAAAATTGATTGAGGCTATATTGCCTCCGAACATATTAAGTAATCAATTGAGGAGGTTGAAGAATGGTGAGCGTTACATCTTTTATAAAACCCTCATTATGAGAAAAAATCTCAGCCGGGATTTCTAAGATTGGAAGTGTCGACTGATACAAATCAAAATTAATCACATGTATATGGCAGCAGTAACAATAACAAAAGGATGAGCATATATCTGTTTCGCTATCGCTATGTTTATGATCTGTATCCATATCCTGAGAAAGTTCTATATGAACATCATCTACATCTGTGCAATTATCCTCACAAAACACAAAGTTGAGCCCTAGAAGGTAAATTGATAATATGACAGTAAAAACTTTCATATCACAAAGATAAAAGAAAAAGATAGCTAATGGTATTACAAAATGATATAAAGATTTTTCTATATAAATTAAATAGCGACTTAAATTAAAATTCAAGTCGCTATCACTTAGTTGAGTTGATGTATGTAAGAAAATACTATTGCAGCCTTTTTAATAATAATTCAGCAACTAATTCTGAAGAAGCTGGATTTTGCCCTGTAATCAATAAACCATCCTCTAATGCATATGGAGCCCAGTCATCACTTTTAGAATAAATCCCTCCATTCTCTTTTAGCATATCCTCTACGAGAAAAGGAACGATAGATGTCAACTGTACCGCATCTTCTTCGGTATTAGCAAATCCGGTAACCTTTTTTCCTTTAACTAAAGGTGTGCCATCACCACTTTTAGCATTTTTAAATACAGCCGGAGCATGACAAACCGCACTAACAGGTTTATTGTTACTATAAAAATCTTCGATTAGCGAAATTGAGTTTTTATCCTCTGCCAGATCCCATAATGGCCCATGCCCTCCAGGATAAAATACAGCATCATAGTCAGATTGGTTTACCGTCTCTAACACCAATGTTTTTGATAAACTTTCTTGAGTCTCTTTGTCACCATTAAATCTTATCGTAGCAGGTGTTTCAAAATCTGAAGTAGCACTAGTAGGATCCATAGGTGGTTGTCCTCCTTTTGGCGAAGCAATAGTGATATCAACTCCATTATCCTTCAATACATAATAAGGAGCAGCAAATTCTTCAATCCAAAACCCTGTTTTGTGTCCGGTATCTCCTAAATCTTCATGACTTGTCAATACAAATAATACTTTTTTCATCATTATATGTTTTATGAGTTATTTTTTTGTGTAGTAGTTCTGGTTGCTAAGTTGTATAACTACAAAATTACACTAATGATTTCTGAAAAAAATTGATGTATGATAAGAAACTATTCTTGAGCAATTTCTTTTCTAATTCTACTCAAACTTTCTGTAGTAATCCCTAGATAAGAAGCTATATGATAGTTTTTTACGTTCCTTTCAATGTTGGGATAACTATGTATAAAAGAAAGGTATCTTTCTTTTGCAGATTGTGCTAAATTAGCAAGAATTCTTTTTTGAAAACTAGCAAAAGCTTTTTCCATTTTCTTTCTAAAGAATGTTTCTAATTGTGGGACTTTATCATATAAATTTTCCATATCTTTTTTAGATATTCTATATAATATAGCATCCTGAATACACTCGATAGTCATAATAGCTTTACTATTTGTAAAAAAAGCAGTGTAATCACTAATCCACCAGTCTTTTATGGCAAACTGTATGGTATGCTCTTTAGCTGAACTATCAAGAAAATAGGCTCTTAAACACCCTTCATAAACAAAATATTGATCCATAACGATGTCATCAGACTTTAAAATGGTAGTCCCTTTATTTAGGCTAAGTTTTTCGAATGTGTTTTCTATAAGATTTATTTCTTCTAAAGAAAAAGAAGTGTCTTTAAATATTTCCGGTATGATTGAGTTATAGGTGTTCATCTAAAAACAGTAGAGAGAAAATTTATTACAACGTAGTAATATATTATTCATTATACTACCGATGAAAATTATATTAAGTATTTAAATCAATAATTGTAAAATCCAAAAATAACGGAAAATCTCTCATTATTGGTTTGAAAACAGAAGTTTAGAAATAATTACACATTCCTTCCTAACCAAGCTGACAAATATCATAGTTGCTCTACCCTATCTGGTCTATTTTTAGGATATAAAAATGAGTGACCATGAAAAATATTCTGCTTCCAACCGATTTTTCTGACAATGCCAGAAATGCGATCAACTACGCCATGGAGTTTTTTAAAAATGAACTCTGTACGTTTTACATACTCAATGTTCAGAAAGCATCAAGCTATACTACTGATGACCTGATGGTTGCTCCTGCAAACACGACTATTCATCAGTCTGTAATTAGTGATGCCAAAAAGAAATTGGATATCATTGTAGAAGAGTTAAAAACTGCTTATTCTCAAGAAAATTATACCTTTCATTCACTTACTGACTATGATGTATTTACAGATGCTATTAGACAAGCAGTACAAGCTAAGGATATTGATCTGATTATTATGGGTACCAATGGAGCAACAGGTGCAGCAGAAGTTGTTTTTGGTAGTAACACTCTAAATGTAATTCGAAAGGTAGATTGTCCTATTATTGCTATCCCACAAGGATTCATATTCAAACCCCTTAAAAAAGTATTGTTTACCATAGATAATGGAGATCATTTTATTACTGAAGGTATAGAACCTCTTATGGATGTCCTGGTAAAGTATAAATCTTCATTACGTATTCTAAAGATCAAAGAAGATGAAACAGTTACCGTTGCTGAGTTTGATGACAAAAAACATATGAAAGCGTTTTTTAAAGATATAAATCATACCTTTCACTCTATAATCAATGTCCCAACAGCCTTGGCCATTAATAGTTTTGTGCAAATTATGAATGTAGACATGACTGCTATGTTTATCAAAAGAGAAACATTTTTAGAACGATTTTTTAAAGGATCCGAAACCTCCAAAATTAGTTATGGAACCCGAGTACCACTATTGATTATGCATAGTTGATCAAACACCAACAGCATCCTATGATATATTATATCGCAATTGCTTTATATATCCTCATCGGAACCTTTATTATCGTTAGGTTACTTCTTAATGGAATGAGACCTACCAAAACCTTAGCCTGGTTGCTTACCATTTTTACGATTCCTATTGGAGGTATCTTCTTATACCTTATGCTCGGTAGAAATCGAAGAAAGAATAAGCTTTTTAGACTCAAGCGTACACCAGAAGTAAGTGCTTTTACAAAAAGAGCATTACAAGAATGTTCACCTATTACACAAGAAGAATTTACAGAGCATCATAAAATCATTTCGCTCATTACCCGAAATTCTCATTTTGCTCCAAGCACAGGTAATCAGGTGAAACTTCTTAAAAATGGAGTAACCACTTTTAAAGCTATTTTTGAAGCACTGCGCAATGCAGAACACTTTATTTATCTGGAATATTACATTTTTGAAGAAGGAGAACTAACTGATGAACTTTTAGAACTTTTTCAGGAAAAGGTGAATCAAGGAGTCTCTATTAAAATACTCTATGATGGTATTGGAAGTTTATCACTAAGCAAAATGTATGTTAAAAAACTACGAAATATTGGGGTGGAGATTCATAAATTTTTACCTATTCGATTTGGTAAGTTTTTATCCTCTATCAATTATAGAAATCACAGAAAAATTATTGTTGTTGATGGTAAAATTGCTTTTACCGGAGGCATCAATGTTGCTGATAAATACCTAAAAGGTGATCCTACACTCGGTATGTGGTATGATACACATCTACAGATTAAAGGCCCTGCTGTAAATAGTCTTAAAGCTATTTTTGTTTTGGATTGGTATCTGGTAAGTAATGATAAAACCATACTAAATACTTCTACCTTTGTTGATCATACTAAAAAAGGGGTGTCATCAGTCCAGATTGTACATAGCGGCCCTGATGATGATTTCTCCTCTACGCAACAAATGTATTTTTCTATAATTAGCGAGGCTAAAAAGTATGTTTATATTACTAATCCATATATCATCCCGGGAGAATCCATCCTGGACGCATTAAAAATAGCTGCTATGAGTGGCGTCGATGTGAGGTTACTACTTTCCGAAAAATCCGATAATATTATTGTACGTTGGTGTGTACGATCATATTTTGAACGTTTACTACAAGCCGGAGTAAAAATTTGTTTGTTCCCAGAAGGTTTTATGCATAGTAAAACTATTGTAGCAGATAATACTATTTCTTCTGTAGGTACTACCAATCTGGATATTCGTAGCTTCGAACAAAATTATGAAGTCAATGCAGTAATTTATGACGATGAATTTGCCGTAGCACTAAAAAATGATTTTTTAGAAAATTGTTATAAAAGTGTTTCGCTTAACTATAATACCTTTGTACACAGACCATGGATACATAAATTAAAAGAAGGTATTGCTAAAATCTTTAGCCCGGTTTTATAAATAACAGATTATATGAAAGATCCAAAAAAGATAGGAGTGGTACTTTCTGGTGGTGGATTTAAAGGTGTAGCCCATATCGGAGCTATACAGGCACTGGAGGAGACAGGAATTGTTCCACAATATGTTTCTGGAACTAGTGCTGGAGCTCTGGTAGGATCCTTATATGCAGGAGGGTATACACCCCATGAAATCAAAGATTTCTTTAAAAAAACACCTTTATTTAAGTTTAATCGCTTTACGCGAAAGAAAGCCGGTTTCCTGGATTCTGAAAAATTCTATGATGACCTCATTACCTTCTTACCAGAGAACTCTTTTGAAGCATTGCAAAAAAAACTTTTTGTTAATGCTACAAACTTAGTAGAAGGTACAACAAAAGTATTCAGTACTGGTCCATTAATTAAACCCTTATTAGCTTCAGCTGCATTTCCGGGAGTTTTTACACCGATACTTATTGATGGAGAACTATATGCGGATGGAGGGATTTTGGATAATTTTCTGGTTACTCCTCTCCAAAAACACTGCGATCTTATCATTGGAATAGACGTGAGTCCTATTAAAAAACCTAAGGTTACAGATTTTAAAAATTCGTTTAGCGTAATGCAGAGAGCATATTATCTTAGAGCAATGCCAAATTCTGAAGCTAAATTTAATCTCTGTGATATTATTATCCAACCAAAAAAACTAGTGAATCATGGTATTTTTAGTAATAGTGGATTAGATAAAGTATATGATTTAGGGTATCAGGAAGCTAAAAAACAATTAGAAATTTTTCTAAAACAACAAAAATTATGATTCAAGAATTAAGGGATAACTATGGCAAATTTTTTGAAGAAAAACTCCTGGAAGAAATCAACAGTGTAGGGACTTTTAAAGAAGTTTCTGCTGGCATAGAACTTATAAAACCAGGCAGCTACATTAAATCTATGCCATTAATTATCAATGGAGCAATAAAAATCCTTAGAGAAGATCAAGATGGAGATGAACTACTATTGTATTTTTTAGAACGAGGAGACACTTGTGCTATGACGTTATCTTGTTGTCTTGGGCATCAAAAAAGCGAAATCAAAGCTATTGCTGAAACCGATGCTAAATTGGTAATGATCCCGATAGAAAAAATGGAGGAATGGACTGCAAAATATAAGTCATGGAGAAACTTTGTTTTTGACAGTTATCATCATAGATTAATAGAAGCTTTTGAAACTATAGATAGTATTGCATTTATGAATATGGATGATCGATTACTAAAATATCTTAAAGACAAAATCAAAATTAATAAAAACAATATCATTAATAATACTCATCAGCAAATCGCTTATGACCTTCATACTTCTCGTGTAGTAATCTCCAGGCTTCTTAAAAAACTAGAAAACGAAGGCAATGTAAAACTGCATAGAAATTCTATCGAAGTAATACATATTTGATCTTCTGTAACAATTGTTACTGCAAACCCTATCTCCTAAAATTATTTTTGTTCAAAACAATAATTGATGGAGATCACAGAAATTTTAGGATACTCAGGAGCACTGATTATAGGAATTGTATTAGGTTTAATTGGTGGAGGGGGATCTATTCTTACCGTTCCTTTATTTGTATATCTTATGCATATTAATCCAGTGACAGCCACGGCTTATTCACTTTTTGTTGTTGGGATATCAGCACTGGTAGGCGCAATTAATAATTTTAGAAAAGGGCTTGTAAGTTTGCGTACAGCCATTGTTTTTGCTATTCCTGCTTTTATAGCGGTGTATTCTACCAGAAAATACCTTGTTCCTGCAATTCCGGATCAACTCTTCAATATAGATGAATTTATGATTACCAAGGATATTGGGATTATGATATTCTTTGCCATTATTATGTTACTAGCATCTCTATCTATGATCAAGAATAATAAAAAGAATGTTAATCCTAAGGCAAAAGTAGCATATAACTATCCTCTTATTCTTGTTGAAGGTGCCGCAGTAGGAGTATTAACAGGACTTGTAGGTGCTGGTGGTGGATTTTTGATTATTCCAGCATTAGTATTATTAGCAAAGCTTCCTATGAAAAAAGCGGTAGCCACTTCTTTACTAATCATTGCTATAAAATCTTTAATAGGTTTTATCGGGGATGTAGAAAATATGGAAATACACTGGAACTTTTTACTCATGTTTACAGCAATCTCTGTTATAGGAATTTTTATCGGAATGTATATGTCAAATTTTATTGAAGGTAAAAAACTGGAAAAAGGTTTTGGATGGTTCGTTTTGCTTATGGGTATTTATATACTTATCAAAGAACTTACCTAAACAAAGCTTTGTAACAATTGTTACTGAATTGAAGTAATAATTGCTGTATTTTTGAAAAATAAATAATAAACAAACTATACTTCATACTATAATTGAAGAATATATAAAATAAATGATGATGCAAATAGAACAAATATATACAGGATGCTTAGCTCAAGGAGCTTATTATATAGAAAGTAATGGAGAAGTTGCAATTATAGATCCATTACGTGAAGTAAAGCCATATATAGAAAGAGCAGAGAATAATAATGCTAATATCAAATACATTTTTGAAACACATTTTCATGCGGATTTCGTAAGTGGTCATATCACGCTTGCCAAAGAAACTGGAGCTGATATTATTTATGGCCCTATGGCAAATCCTTCTTTTGAAGCTATTATAGCAGAAGATGGACAAGAATTTAAACTTGGTGATATCACAATTATCGTATTACACACTCCTGGACATACTATGGAAAGTACAACCTATCTACTTAGGGATGCAAGTGGTAAAGATCATGCTATCTTTAGTGGGGATACATTGTTCTTAGGAGATGTTGGGCGTCCTGACCTAGCTCAAAAAGCTGCTCATATGACTCAGGAAGAATTAGCAGAAACTTTATACGATAGCTTACGCAACAAAATTATGCCTCTGGCTGATGATGTGATTGTATACCCTGCCCACGGAGCTGGTTCTGCCTGTGGTAAAAATATGATGAAAGAGACTGTAGATACTTTGGGTAATCAAAAGAAAATGAATTATGCACTACGTGCTGATATGACCAAAGAAGAGTTCGTAAAAGAAGTTACAGAAGGGTTATTACCTCCTCCTTTATATTTTCCGTTAAACGTAAAAATGAATAAAGAAGGGTACGAGGATATTGATAAAATACTTAATCGAGGTGTAAATCCTTTATCCCCAAAAGATTTTGAAGCTTTGGTTAACGAAACGGGAGCAGTGGTTCTGGATGTAAGACACCAACGTGAATTTGTAAAAGGACATATTCCAAGATCTACATTTATTGGGATTGGTGGAGATTTTGCACCTTGGGTTGGAGCATTAATAGCCGATGTACAACAACCTATATTATTAGTTGCTCCAGAAGAAAAAGTAGAAGAAGTGATTACAAGATTATCTCGTGTAGGTTTTGACAATACGCTTGGATACCTAGAGGGTGGATTTGATGCTTGGAAAAAAGCTGGTAAAGACTATGACACTATCACATCAATTACTGCTTCAGAATTTAAAACAGTGTTAAACAAAGAAGAGGTTCCGGTTTTTGATGTACGTAAAGAAAGTGAGTTTGTAGCAGAACATGTTGACAACGCCATTAATACTCCATTAAGTTTTATTAATGATTATCTTTCAGACTTTCCGGACAATAAGACATTCTATGTGCATTGTGCCGGAGGATATCGCTCTGTAATTGCTGCATCAATTCTAAAAAGCAGAGGTATTCATAACCTTATTGATGTTGCAGGTGGTTTTAAAGATATTAAAGAAGTAGGGATTGAAACTACTGATTATGTTTGTCCTTCTACCTTAAAGTAAAACTACCGATACAACGAATGACAAGTTTTGAAAAGAAAAAACATTGAGAAAACATCTATAAAACCAATGAGTTCAAAGATGTAAGCTGGTATCAGGATTCTCCAAAGACATCTTTGGATTTTATTGAGTATTTTAAAGTCCCTAAAGCAGCAAAAATAATTGATGTTGGGGGTGGAGATAGCTTTTTAGTAGATCACTTACTTGCTTTAGGATATGAGGATATAACCGTGCTTGACATTTCTGAGGTGGCTATAGATAAAGCGAAAGAAAGATTAGGAAATCTTGCGAAAAAGGTTAAATGGATAATTGCAGATATAGCTAATTTTAAGTCATCCCAGAAATATGATGTTTGGCATGACCGAGCAGCATTTCACTTCCTGACTGAAAAGAAGGAAATTCAGAATTACATTGATGCTACGAAACAAGGCATAACAATAGAAGGAATTCTCATTATCGGCACCTTTTCAGAAGATGGCCCAAAAAAATGTAGCAGAATTGATATTACAAACTATTCCCAGGATTCCTTAAATAATCTAATGAAAGATTCTTTTAAAAACGTAAAGTCTATATATGTAGACCACAAAACACCTTTTAACACCGTTCAAAATTTTGTTTTCAGCGGATTTAAAAAGATATAAGTATGTAACATAGGTTACTGAACTACTTTTTAAAGTTTAGTTTCTTTACCCCAAAATAAAATAAAAATGAATTGGATATATGAACCTTGGCCCTGGTATCTTTCAGGACCATTAATAGCATTGGTAATGTTTGTATTACTAATGATTGGGAAAAGATTCGGAATGTCTTCTAATCTAAGAACGATGTGTACTATTTGTGGTGCCGGAAAAGCTTCAGATTTTTTTAAGTTTAACTGGAAAGCACAACGATGGAACCTGATTGTAGTACTTGGCGTAATCATTGGAGGATTTATTGCTACTAATTTTTTATCTACAGATACTTCTGTGGATATCAATCCTAAAATTATAGCTGATCTTCAATCCATAGGTTTTAAAAGTGCAGGTGATGCATATATGCCAGATCTATTATTTTCTAATGACGTTTTTAACGATCCAAAAGGATTACTATTATTGGTTCTTGGAGGTATTTTAGTAGGTTTTGGAGCTCGATATGCCGGTGGATGTACCTCAGGACACGCCATCTCAGGACTTAGTGATTTGCAAATTCCTTCACTTATTGCTGTAATTAGTTTTTTTATAGGCGGTTTAGTAATGATACATTTTATTTTCCCTTTAATTTTTTAAACATATGCGTTCTATTATATATTTAGTGATTGGTGTTTTCTTCGGAATTGTTTTATTCAAATCTGAAGCTGCTTCTTGGTTTAGAATCTATGAAATGTTTCAGTTTGGATCTTTTCATATGTATGGGATTATAGGTTCTGCTGTAGGGCTTGGAATTATTATCATTCAATTCATCAAAAGAAAGAATATAAAGTCTTTTTACAATGAAGAAATCCATATTCCACCAAAAGAAAGAAGTTTTAGCAGGTATATGTTTGGTGGAATTATTTTTGGATTAGGATGGGCACTTGCAGGTGCTTGCCCAGGACCTATGTTTGTACTTTTGGGAGCAGGTTATCTACCTATTTTTATAGTAATCATTTCAGCAATATTAGGCACCTTTCTGTATGGAGTTATAAAAGATAAATTACCCCACTAATTCTAAAGTTAACTCATTTTTAGAAGGTACTTTTTTCTGCCAACAATTGATATTATAAAAAGTAGTGTCTGCTATATTAGTAAGTGCTTCTTTTGTGGCAAATGCCTGATGCGGAGTAAGTAATACATTGGGTAATTCAATTAATTTTTGTAGCTGCAGGTCTTTGGGTTTATTTGTTGATCGATCATAGAAAAAGACCTCACTTTCGTTGTCATAAACATCTGTACCATAAGCAGCAATCCTTTTTAGTTCCAGAGCTTGTATGATATCTTTAGTATTTACTATCCCTCCTCTGGCAATATTGATAATGATCACATCCTTTTTTACATATTGAAGAAGGTCAGCATCTATTAAATGGTGTGTTTCACTATTAAGAGGGGTACTTAAGAAGATAATATCAGATTGTTGACATAAATTTTCCAGATCGGTATATTTTGTATCATACTCCTCTATTAACTTTTTATCTTCATAAATATCATTAGCAATAATTCTACAGTTAAATCCGTGCAGGATCCTGGCAATTACTTTACCAATTCTACCTGTACCAATAATTCCAACTGTTTTTTTATTAATATCGAACCCAACAAGATTACTTAGTGAAAAATTATAACTGCTTACCTGTTGATTTGCGAGTATTAATTTACGGTTCAGAGCCAGTAATAAGGCTACTGCATGTTCTGCAATAGCTTCAGGAGAGTATCCAGCTGCATTAGCTACCTGGATTCCTATTTTTTTTGCAGTTTTAAGGTTTACATTATCATATCCTGTAGAACGTAAAGCAATGTATTTTATCCCGAAGTCTTTTAGTTTTTCTAGAACTACAGAAGATGCATCATCAGCCGAAAAAATAGAGATAGCATCAAAACCTATAGCCAATCGAGCAGTTTCTGCGGTAAGTCTCTCTGGGATATACTTAAGCTGATGAATATCATTATTAGCCTTTTCCAGAAAAGGAATCTCAAAATCCTTAGCGCTATATATCAAGATCTTCATTCGCTTCTTCATCTAAGATTAGTAATTGTTGCTCTTTTAATGCCCATACCAATACTTTTACATAGTCATTGACTGCTTTTTTTACATTTTCGGGCTCAGTAACATCAATAGAACCTTTCCAGATCAGTTCACGTTCTTTATCCGGGCAAATGCAATACAAAGATGATTCCGCATGAAAAATTTGATATTCTTCATAATAATCCTGATCGTGATAGATCTCCTGACTATCATAATAATCCTCCCTGAAATTACTAAATGTTTTATCCAGGTTTCTTGTGGCAGAAACTACCGTAACTTTATCAGATACTCCAACAACTTTAGATAATAATATGGCATCAAAACCTTCTTCTAAAAGTTGGGACTCAAGCCCCAAAAGTTCATCTTCGGTTTTAGGGGAATCCGTATAGAACTTTTCAAAAAAGTCCAGACTTTTAACCACATTAACACCATTTTTATTTAGTGTTGAAGCTAGCTTGCGTTCAAAAACCTTTCGATTATCTAATTCTGCTGTAATTCCTATTACTAGCACTTTTTGAGCTTCGAAAGTATCGATATCCGGGTTTTTCCAGTTTTCTACCAATTCGCTGGATGAACATCCGATGAATAGAATGGTACTGACTAGATATACATATATATTCTTCATTTTTTTATGGATTAGGTTTTCCTTTTTGGATGATTTTATTTAGACGGTTTACCACAATATTGGTATAATCCGGAACTTTTTCTATAATGGACTCTCCTGAAATTACATCTATATCTTCCAGAGCAATATTACTGCTTCCTACTGTAGAAAGGATAATTAGTTTATCTAACTCATTTGGGTATTCTTTGATGTACCTTTTTAGATTGCGGGGAGGACTACCATATTCCCAAGAGTTAATAACAATTAGGGCGTCCCATTTATTAATAGGCACCGTAAATAGCGTATATACATCAATTACTTTAAAATAAATAGAATCCTTTTGATAATATTTTAGTATCCCATGAACCAATGAATCCTTAAATGGACTCCCCTGAGAAGCTATTAATACTTTGGTTTTTAGATCCGGATCATTTACCTCAAAAGGAATTACGGTATCCATAGAATAGGTATACTCATACCAAATCCAGAATCCTGCAAACAGAATTAAAATGATGATTACTATTTTTTTAATTATTTTCAATAGACTAGCTCAATAAACGTTTTTGTTTGCTTTGTTTCATTATCATTTTGATCAGGTCAAAAATTTTTCTTTTCACCTCTTTATACTCCTGTTGATATGTATCTACCTCGATAAGTAATACTCGATGTTTTTCTTTGTATTCTTTCTCTTCTTCAGGCTGATCCATACCATCCACTAATATGGTAAGTTCATTACAATGATTAATCACCTTTTTTAGTAACGGATTAATCTCATTTTGTTTTTTAGACAATTCGTTTACGACCTTCTTACTTTTCTCAAAAATGTTTCCCGATATCAGCTGTAAGGTGTAATTTTCGATAAGTTCATCCAAGAAGTGTTGTTCATCTTTAATAAACTTAAGTTCTGAAACCCAATTCAAAGAAGCTTCATGTAACTCCTCCGGACTTTTCCATTCTATGTATTTTGTATTTGGTGTTTTTGCTTTCATAATCCATCTATTTAAAAAAGGCAGAAATAACAAACCTCATTTCTGCCTTTTTTATAGTTAAGCTATATCAATTACTCTTTTTGGTGGCTCTTTGGCCTCTTCTTTTTTCAAAAGATCAAGTTTCAGAACACCATTTTTGTAAACAGCTTTTACCTTTTTATTTTGATCCACACTGGTAGGTAATTGTAATTTTCTATCAAATGAGCTATAATTAAACTCCCTACGGGTATAGTTTTCTTCCTCTTCTACTTCTTCCTTGCTCTGCTTGGCACAAATGTGCAAAGTGTCATTTTCCATAGTTACTTCTATATCTTTTTTTGAAAAACCAGGAACTGCAAGTTCGATTTCGAAGTTATCTTCATTTTCCTTGACATTCATTGCGGGTAAATTTCTATCTCTTACAAAAAAATCATCTGCAAAAAAGTCATCTGTGTCCATCCAGGTTGCTATCCGATCATTAAACCACGGAAACCTGTTCTTGTTAAATTTAATTAATGACATAACGTTAAGGTTTTTTAGAGTTATTAATTATTGTTTGTTTTATGCTAAAATTAGGTTGATCATAAAGCCTATGAAATGATAATTGTCAGTTTGCCAGTATTTTGAATTCATTTCTTTTTCTTTTTCAGAATTCCACCAGCATATCTGAATACATCAGATTTTAACTCCTGAAAATCATTATGGAAATTAATATATGTATCCCCTAATAGCTGATGGTTCTGATAATGATAGTGATCATAAGAAACTGTATCACAATCAAGTATTCCTCCTAATTCACTTTCGTGTTTTCTTATGGCTTGATAAATAGTATCTATTTCTTCTTCAACCTTTGTTATTTTTTCTCTAAACTCTTGAAGCCTCTCAAAAAGGTTAGGAGTAGTAGGCTCAAACACATAAGAATTGAGTAGCTGTTTTATAAATGAAACTTCTCCTTCTATAAACTGAAGGCTAGATTTCCAGGCTAGAGCATCCAAATGGATCTCTTTAAGTTCTTTTTCAGATGTTTTGGATATAGTTGTCATCGGATATGGTTTTAAGGTGAACTAAACATGGCATAGGAAGCTACCAAAACCATAAGCTTAAAAAAATGACAATTATCAGTTTAGAAGTAACATTAACATAGCTTTAGGTAAGAATTTCTAAAACGTCATAAAGCTTAGGAATTTGCACTTTCCATCGATAAGCATCTTGTATTTTTACTCTCAAAGTATCTAAGGCTGTAGCTTCTCCATGGATAAGAAACACTTTTTCAGGAACATTCTTAATACTACTCATCCAATCCATTAATTCTTGCTGATCTGCATGCGCCGATAAGCTTTCTATAGAATATATTTTTGCCTTTACCGAATAATATTTACCATATATTTTGACTTCATGAGTACCTTCTTGAAGTAATCTACCACGTGTACCCTCAGCTTGAAAACCTACTAGCAGAACTGATGTTGTTTCTAAATCTATGAGCTGTTGCAAATACGTAAGTACTCTTCCTCCAGTAACCATACCGCTACCGGCAATAACAATTTTGGGACGAGGATTATCTATAATTTCCCAAGTTTCTCTATATGAGGTGACAATATTAATATGGTTACAAATAGCACGGTATTCATTCAGGGGTAGTTTATGCCAATCAGGAAAACTTTCGAAAACAGAAAGTACATTGTTACCCATTGGGCTATCTACATAAATTGGAATATTAGGAATTCTGTTTTTTTGGTATAATTTCCATAATATGTACATCAATACCTGTAATCGTTCAACTGCAAAAGATGGAATAATCAATGTACCTTTTTTATATAATGTATCCTGAATCAGTTCGATCAGTTTTTCCTCGATATCATCTGTGGGATGTAATTTATTTCCATAAGTACTTTCGACAAAAAGAAAATCTGCCCATTTAGGCTTTTTAGGATTTCTCAATAATACATCGTGCTTTCTTCCCAAGTCTCCTGAAAACACGAGAATCTTTCCATATATTTCTAATTCTATAAAAGTAGATCCTATGATATGCCCATTATAATGAAATCTATATCGAATGTCTTGGGATAAAGAGATCCAACGATCTTCCTCCTTATGTCGAAAACACCTAATTGTTTGTTCCGCATCTTTTTCAGTATAAAAAGGTAATGCCGGATCATGTTTAGAATATCCTTCTTTATTTGCTTTTTCTGCCTCTTCCTCATGTATCTTAGCACTATCTCTAAGGATAATTTCTGTAATTGCCAGTGTTGGTGAGGTCCCAACTATGTTTCCAGTAAATCCTTCTTTTACCAATCGCGGCAAATACCCTGTATGATCAAGATGTCCATGGGTTAACAAAACAATATCAATTTCGGAAACAAGAATTGGCAGAGGTTCCCAGTTTAATTTCCTCAACTCCTTTACACCCTGAAACATCCCACAATCAATTAAGATGTTTTTCTGCGGTGTTTCAATATAAAACTTTGAACCTGTGACCGTTCTTGCAGCTCCAAGAAAATGAATCTTAATCGATGACATAAACATTTATTTACAGGTTACGCAGCATTGTAATTTCTTTTAGAATTTTTTGTTTTCGTTGTTCAGAAATACCTAAATGGTCGAGATAAAAGACATCTCCAATAAGTTGTTTACACAATACGACATCTCTGCTAAGCAAAAACTGCTTTTCTCTATTGGTAAGCAAGGTGGAAACTGTTATTGGGTACAACCCTAATCGATCTACTCTATCTTTAAGACTATTCTCTTTTGGGTAATCCCAGCTTAATAGATATAAACCTGAACATTCACCATATTGAGTTGCATCTTTTGTAAAACGAGTATTGGTTACTACCCAGCCTTCATCAGGAATCATATTGACAAAATCCTGATTCTGATGAAGTGCAATGACATCCTGAAATCTGGAATGAATATATAGTGGAACTTTTACGTTACAATTACGTCCTTCTTCGCTGTGGAATTTACACTCTATTAAAATATACTTGCCATTTTTTCTGGCAATTACATCTACCTCATGAGAAACGCATTTCCCCTTAATGATTTGACCAACTTTGACTTCATATCCCGAATATTGTAATATTGCAGCAATAAAACGTTCAAAAGGAAAACCCGTTGGCCCTAACTCATAGATTGCTTTTTTTAGTTTATACTTTGATGCAAAAAAGGATTTCTTCTTTTTCAGCAATGCATACGCACGGTTATAAATCTCTTTAGTAGTAATCCCTTGATACAATTCATCTAGTACTTTATCTATGATTTGCTCAACGACCTTTTCATCAGCTCCACTACGTTTTAGTGAGTTCCGAAGTTTATGAAGTGAAAATTTAACCTTTTCTCCAGAAGATTTTATGATATCAAAATCTTGATTTTTCACACCTCTATCCCTTATCAGCTTTTTTAAGCAAACACGCAAATAGTTCACCTTTGGTCAATAGAAGCTATTTGCGTGTTCTATAAACAACTAGAAATATCTATCAATACAGCAACGTTATCAAACGGTACTTTTTTTTGGTTTCTTAAAATAATCCCTAACCAAAGCTCTTGTTTGATTTTCAGTCATGCTATCTGCTTTAAAAAGACCATCTAACTTTTGGTGGATTTCTTTATAATTTTCATTCAGTTCTTTTACAAATTTTTCTCCCGCCTCTGCCGGTCCAAAAATGACCAGTTTATCCGCATCTTTTATAAAAGGGATGATTTCTTTAAAATAAGCCTTGAATTGATTCTTTTCTCGTTCTAAATATTTACTATCCTGAACTACATCTTGCGGACCACCTTTTAATCGAGTACCCGAACCCCCGTGTATACGAAAATCCTCAATCTCTGATGGTATAGTAATCATCTTTTCTCCAACCTCCTTGACTTCAATAATGTAAGCTTTTTCTTTGTCCATCCAGATTCCTATAGTTTTCATTTTTTTTGTGTTTAATTGTTATATATGCCCTCCTGAAACGGAAAACATGTTTAGTATTGTTTTTTTAACTTCTTAAATCATGTAGAGCCAATACCGGTACTGTAGATTTATATCCTAAGTCTTTGACCATAGGTCGCGAAAATATACTGCCAAAGAAACTGTGTTTTCTATTAAAAAAAGTAATCATATCACTCTCTCTACTCTCTACAAAACACCGTACACCAGACTTAACATCAATATTATTAAGGGTATGAAAAGAATACTTTAAATTCTCAAAACTCTCCTCTAATAATTTTTTATTGCTTTCTTGTTCTGCGGTCAAAGGTTCTCCATTAGTAATATACAATACCTTTAATTCTGCATTACTGATTTGTACAACCTCTATTAAATCCTGTAGTTCTCTTCGTTTAAAATTCATATTGAAATCTGTCGGGAAAACGATTTCTTTTAAAGTTTTGTGATCAGCTCCCGCAGGGACAGCCATTACAGGACAGCCTCTGGATTTTTCCATAACTAAAACCGTATTGCTTCCATAAATTATATCAGAAGCATTGGTTGCTCCTTTGGTACCCATAATGATCATGTCTATATCTTGTTTTTCTACAACATCTTTAATCGCCTCCAAAATACTATTGAATTGAGATATCATAAAAAACTTATGACCAGGATATTCGTCTCTAAATGATAGTCTTTCTAAAATCTTACCTAAACCCTCTTCTGACTTAGCTTTGGCTTCATCAAAAATCTTTTCTCCTGGTTCAGGAACCATCATACTTTCCAGAGCGTATCCAGTAGCATTAAAAGTATTAAGGACATAAAAGTCACATTCCTGATTTTTATAGAGCTCTATGGCATAAACGATAGCATTCCAAGCATTTTTTGAGAAATCGGTAGGTAATAAGATCTTCTTTTTCATGTGTAAAGGTTTTATGTTTATGTAGTATAAAAATATAATCTGAACAGATCGAAAACTATGATAATTATCAACTCATGTCCGGTATTACTAAAAAGGGAACTATTGGATGAAAGCCTATTTTTTTAATTACAGGTTCATGTGTAATACCTTCCATAAAACTATGTTTATAGTTAACCATCACCAGCATATTGACACTAAACTGCTGAATAAAAGTATTAATGAGCTCTGTCTTTTTTGATAGTTTGAATACCCAATGCATACTATGTTTAAAGTCTTTTAGATATTTTTTAAGTGCTGCATAATTATGTTCCTGTATTTCGTCTAATTTTTCTTCTTCGTGTATATGAAAGATTCTAATATGAGCATTGAATAAAGATGCTATCTCTATCAATGGTTTTAATTCTTCTTCTATATAAAATCGTCTAAAATCTGTAGGGAATGCAATTTCTACAGGTTTTTCAAAGTCGAATTCATCAGGAACCATAAGAACAGGACAACCTTTGATCTTTTGGATCACTTTTACCGTATTACTACCCATAAAAATTTCTTTGGCACCACTAGCACCTTTGGTTCCCATAACCACAAGATCTATCTCTTTAATTTTAATTGTTTTATTAATAGTTTCAGGAAGTTTTTTGGACACTGAAATGGTTTCAAAAGTATGGTCCAGCTCATCTGTATCCCTAACTATGGCATGAAAAGTTTCTGTTAACTTATCTTTAGACTCCCTGGCAAGTTGTTGATATAAAATATCTCCTTTACTAGTATCTATTCTACTGGTTAAAATGGGGGTGTTTACATCAAATGTATTTAGAATATAAAACTGACAAGGTTGATTTTGAAATAACCGTGTAGCATAGAAAAGCGCACTATATGCATTATTCGAAAAATCGGTTGGAACAAGTATACGTTTCATCTTTTTTAGGTTTTATGGGTTGTCATATCCTTAATATAAATGCTCTTTTTCTGAGAAAGTGGATTCAAAAGAGTTTTCTACGTCGAACCCATCAGGAACAGCCAAGACAGGACATTTTTTTATTTTTTGAATTACATTGGCAGTATTACTTCCTATAAAAAAGCCTTTGGCACCAGTAGCTCCTTTGGTACCCATCACAATGATATTTATATCTTTATTTTTTATAGTTTCCTTTAGGGATTCTAATAGCTCCTTAGAACTTGAAATTGTCTCAAAACTATGATCAAAATCTTCAGTATCTCTTACAATAGAATGCATTACTTCTGTCAATTTCTCCTTACAATTATCAAGTGATTTTTGATATTCTGAGCTATCTTTATGATTATCAATTCTACTAGTTAGAATATGAGTTTCTGCATCAAAAGTATTCAGTATATAGAATTTACACGGCTCATTTTTAAACAAGCGTGTCGCATAGTAAAGAGCATTGTACGCATTGATAGAAAAGTCCGTTGGAACAAGTATTCGTTTCATATCGTTTGATTTTATAAGTGATATTGTAAAATTATCTCTAAAAAACCCCGAATACTATGACAAATCTCAGTTATCAGCAGGTATAACCAAAAATGGGATTGTGGTATGGAAAGTAATTTTTTTAATAACTTTTTCTCTAAATAATCGTTCAATAAAACTATGTGGATAATTGATCATAGCCAACACATCTATTTCTAATTCTTCAATAAATGCCTGTATCGCTTTTTCTACAGTCGAGAAATCAGGAATTACATGAAAATCATATTTTAATTTTTTAAAATACTCTTCTAACGAGTTCGAATTATAATGCTGAACTATATTTAGCTTTGGTTCATCATATACATGAATCATACGTACAGTTGCATCTTGACTTTTTGCAAGGTTCACAATAGGCTGAATTTCTGCCCTATGGTATATTCTTGCGAAATCTGTAGCAAATGCTACATTCGAAATTTCTTCAAAATAAGATTCTTCTGGTATGATAAGAACCGGACAATTAGGCATTTCCTTAATCACTCTATGGGTGTTACTCCCTAAAAAAATCTCCTTGGCTCCTGTTGCTCCTTTGGTTCCTATGACTATACTATCATAATGGTCTTTCTTGGTCATTTTTCTTAAAACCTTTGACAGAGAACCTGATTTAGAAATAGTTTTAAAGCTATGATCTAAAGAAGTATTAGAATTGCTTATATCATCAAGGATCATTTTTAATCCCTGCTCAGACTCAATTTTAACAGTTTCATAAAGATGTCCTACTCGTTGAGAACTAACTGTAGTAACAAGTTTTACAGGAGTTATATCATATGTGTTTAGGATATAAAAATCACATGGAATATTAGCATACAATTCCATTGCATATAAAATAGTATTCCACGCATTATCAGAAAAATCAGTTGGAATAAGTATCTTCTTCATTTTTAAGCGTTTTTTGTACATTACTTTTTCCAATTCTATCTTCTGACGGAATCACAAGAAATGGAATATTGGTATGATATGCTATCTGGTTAATTACAGGGGTAAATAATAAGTTTTCAAAAAATGAATGCTTATTATGAATCATTACTAAGAGATTAATTTTGTGTTTTTTCTGAAAATCTTCTACAGCTTCTAATACATCCATACCATCAGCAATATGGAAAATATGAGCATTATTCTTAAAGTATTCATCCAGAAAATCCTTCACTTCTTCCTGTTCATCATCCAATGGGACTCCGTAATATGCATTAAGGATATTAAGCCTGCTTACATGTTTATCACATATGTTTTTTACCAAGGATAAGTATTTATTATTAACACTAAGATTATAATCTGTGGGGAACAGTATATCCTTAGGTTCTTCATATTCAAATCCTGATGGAACTGCAATAACTGGACACTTCACTTTTTTGATTGTATACATCGTATGCGTCCCGATAAAGATTTCTTTAGCACCAGTAGCTCCTTTAGTACCCATAACAATGAGGTCAATATTATACTTTTCGGTGGCTTCTTTAATCTCTCCGATTAATGTATTAAATGCAGATATTCTAACAAAACTGTGTTTTGCGTTTTTAAACTCGCTCTTAATTTTTTCTTCAATTCTTTCTATCTCGCGTTTAGAGTTTATCATACCTACATCTTCCATTCCATAAAGTGTAGGGTTCTCAATAAGATATCCCGCATGGTATGATACAGGAGTAAATGTGTTTAGCAAGTAGAAGGTGGTTTCTTCGTCTTTAAAAAATTGTATAGCATATCTGATCGCATTCCATGCGTTATCCGAAAAATCTGTGGGTAATAATATTCTTTTCATCACTGTATAGTTTTAATATCGTTCTAAATTCTGCATTACTAAAAAAGGGATTTTGATATGTAATCCTATTTTATCAATTGTGGATTGATATAAAATATTCTCTAAATAAGAATGTCTAGAGTTGACCATAACCAAAAAATCTATTTTGTTTTTTATAATAAACTCGTTAATTGCAGCTGTAAGATTCTCCGACTCTTCTCTATGAAACTCAAGTTCAGTTCCTTGTAATGAGTTTTCCAGGAAAGCTTTGTTATCTTCCTGCCTCATAGACAGATGATCATAGCTAGCGATATGTAAGAAGTTAGTTTTTGATCTAAAGCTTTTGGTTAGCGTATATAATAATTTTAATTCTCTTCGCTTATAAGGCATTAAATAATCAGTAGGAAACAATATGTTTTTAGGCTGATGATAAGAACAGTTACTGGGAATAGCTAAAACAGGACATTTTACATATTTAAGTACTTGTAATGTATTACTCCCAAAAGTTAACTTTCGATCATTGGTTTTGCCTCTTGTACCCATAATTAGGATATCGGTATTTTCCTTATCGACTATATCATTTGCCTCATCTATTAAAGTACCAAAAGTAGAAAGAGTAGTATACGTATGTCTGGGGTTTGGAGAAACTTGTTTGATGATCTTAATTATTTCTGATAATTGTTGCTCTGAATTTTTATGAACACTGTCTTTTAGTTCATCAAAAATCTTTCGAGAAACTAATGTATTATGATCATATACCTCATCAGCATATGCATGAAAAATCAAAAATTCACTTCGCTCATACTTAAAAAGCTCCATAGCGTAACGAATCGCATTCATTGCATTTTCTGAAAAATCTGTTGGAATCACTATTTTTCTCATCATCAGATGTTTTGATGTGTTTATCTCAAAACTAGCTAAGAACGAGCTTAGAAACTATGATTTTTGTCAGTTAAGTCATTCGATTTTTAGCTAATCTTTAAGACCTGTTACGCTTTAATTTTTTTATATTAACTTAAAAATTAGCAATGAAAATTTCTGCAATTTTAATGGTAATTATTACCTCTGTGATGCTATTATTAGTAACTATATTGGCAGTCATGAACTTTTCATTCAGTTGGGTGTTTTATCTTACTTGTATTGGTCAACTTATGATTATTATAATGGTATATAAAGTTTTAAAAGACAAGTATACGACTGACAAAACCTTTAAAGATTTTTATGAGGATCATCCTATCCCTAAAGATCAATAGAACATATCATTATTTTACCGCATTCCTTCTAGTTTGGATTTCTTTTTAACCGTTTTGGAAAATGAAGAACTCATTCCTAATTCTGGGATTACTAAAAACGGTATTTGGGTATGGAATGCAACATTTTTGATAATTGGTTCACGAGTTAGTTTTTCTACAAAACTATGCTGATAATTAAGCATTGCCAATAAATAAACCCCTAGTTCATCAATAAAAACCTGAAGTGATTTTGATATAGAATCTCCTTTGGTTATAGTATGCTGATAGTATTCAACCTCTTCAAGATATTTCTGTAACATTCCTAAATTAAACTGTTGTTCCTCAGTTAATACACCATCCTCTTGTTGTATGTAAACAATTCTCACCACTGCTTTAAAAGATTTTGCCATATCCACAAGAGGTTGTAATTCTTGCTTACTATAAAAGTGGTTAAAATCAGTAGCAAATGTAATTTCTTTAGGCTTAGATATAAAACTGAAACTTTCAGGAACGGCAATTACAGGACAACTTTTAATAGTATTAATAACTCGCACTGTATTACTGCCCATAAACACTTCTTTGCCACCTGTTGCTCCTTTTGTCCCCATAATGATGAGATCAATCTTTTCTTTTTTCACAACATCTTCTATCATATCAACCACAGCTCCTAAAGCTGTCACGATCTCAAATTGATGTTCTGTATCAGGATATACTTCTAACAATGTAGTTTTTATGCGCTCCAGATTATTAATAGCATTGGTTTTTACAATATTTTCTATGTTACGCTCTGCGGGAACATCAGAAAGATGCACCGTCTCATAAATAATCTTATGATACGTATGTAACAGATAAAAAGTACAAGCAGAATCCTTAAAGAGAGACACAGCATATTCAATAGCATTCCAGGAATTTTCTGAAAAATCTGTGGGTAACAGTATTCTTTTCATAACGTGTTGTATTACATGGTCTCAAAACTAATCTGTTACCAAGGGTATAACTATGATTTTTATCATATTATATCAGAATAGTCTTTTTCATTTTTGCAATAAATAAATATCTATTATGATAACGCCCCTGTGTTACCACTGTGGAAATGATTGTGGTAAAACAATAATTACTTATGATAAAAAAGACTTCTGCTGTAATGGTTGTAAAACTGTATATGATATTTTTTCGAGTAATGATCTATCCTGTTATTATGATCTACAATCAGCTCCTGGAGCCATTCCTGAGGAAATTGAAGGAAAGTACGATTATCTCGACAATCCTACTATTGCTGAAAAACTAATAGAATTTAGCGACAACACCACTGAAATTGTTACTTTATATATTCCTCACATTCATTGTAGTTCTTGTATTTGGATTTTAGAAAATTTACATAAACTTCAACCCGGTATAAGTACGTCTCAGGTAAACTTTCCTAAGAAAACAGTTCGTATTACTTTTAATCCAGGACATAGTACGTTAAAAAAAGTAGTATCATTACTCAGTTCTATAGGATACGAACCCTATATCAGTCTTGATGATTATACTTCTGGAGAAAAGCAGGTCAACAGAAATCTGATATATAAACTTGGAATAGCCGGATTCGCTTTTGGTAATGTAATGTTCTTATCATTCCCTGAATATTTTGAAGTATCAGAATTTTGGTTGGAAAAATATAAACTTGTGTTTCGTTGGTTGATGTTTGCCTTCTCATTACCGGTGGTTTTTTATGCTGCACAGGATTATTTTATATCCGCCTATAAGGGACTACGATCCAAACTATTAAACATTGATGTACCTATAGCTTTGGGCATATTAGTACTTTTTGTTCGTAGCACCACCGAAATCATTTTTGATTGGGGTACTGGTTTTTTTGATAGCCTTACGGGATTAGTATTCTTCTTACTGTTAGGAAAGTTCTTTCAACAAAAAACATATTCGTTTTTATCCTTCGAAAGAGATTATAAATCCTATTTCCCTATTGCAGTAACCAGAATATCATCCAAAACACAAAAAGAGGAAAACATACAGGTATATGACATTAAGCAAGGAGATCGATTACTAATTCGAAATGGAGAGTTGATCCCCGTGGATGGCATTCTAATTAAAGGAAATGCACAGATTGACTATAGTTTTGTAACCGGTGAAAGTGAATCCGTCACTAAACAATCCGGAGATAAAATTTTCGCTGGTGGTAGACAATTATGTGGTGCTATTGAAATTGAAACTCTTAAATCTATGGAGCAAAGTTATCTAACCCAATTATGGAGTAATGATGTGTTTGCTAAAGATAAAACCGCATCCTTTGTAAATCTAACTGACACGATAAGTAGGTATTTTACAATAATCATTCTTTGCGTTGCATTTCTCGCTACCACATTTTGGATATTCACTGATGCTTCTAAAGCAATTAATGTCTTTACTGCAGTACTGATTATCGCATGTCCCTGTGCTTTAGCATTAGCTCGCCCTTTTGCTTTAGGAAATATGTTGCGTGTTTTTGGAAAAAGCAAATTTTATCTCAAAAATGCAGACGTGATCGAACAATTGGCAATGGCAGATACTATTATTTTTGATAAAACCGGTACTATTACTACTAATCAAAAAAAAAGCATTGAGTACCATGGACTGGAATTAACTTTAGAAGAAGAATTATTGCTCAAAAATACATTACGCGCTTCAAATCATCCATTAAGTAGAACACTATATGAAATGCTTGCTGAACAGGATATCCTAACCCTGGATGAATATCAGGAACACTTAGGAAAAGGAATTGAAGGTAAGTCTGCTCACAATACCATTAAAATTGGCTCTTCAACTTTTGTTGGTGATAGTGGTGATACTGATACCTTAAAAACCAATGTACATATCAATGTTAATGATCAATACAAAGGGCAATACACATTTCATAACCAATATCGTGAAGGTGTAAAACAAGAATTTGAAAAATTATCCAAAACCTATACACTATCTATCCTATCAGGAGATAATGAAGGAGAAAAAGAATACCTCCGTCAAATGCTTCCTGAAAACACCTCCCTTTACTTTAATCAAAATCCAGACGATAAACTAAACTTCATAAAGTCATTGCAGCAAGAAGAAAACAATGTTATCATGATTGGTGACGGGCTAAATGATGCCGGGGCTTTGGCACAAAGTAATATTGGTATTGCAATTTCAGAAAATGTCAATGTATTTTCACCGGCCTGTGATGCTATTCTGGATGCTTCAAAATTTGACAGAATTTATGATTATCTAAAAGCTTCAAAAAGTACTATTGGTATTATCAAATCCAGTTTTATATTATCATTCTTGTATAATATCATTGGTTTATATTTTGCCGTGACAGGGCAATTATCGCCTATCATTGCTGCTATATTGATGCCATTGAGTTCAATTTCGATTGTAGTATATGTAACTATGTTTACCAATTGGTATGGTCATAAATTAAAATCTTAAAAAAATGAGCCCTGCCGATCACAACCCTATAGAGTACTTTCAGAAATGGTTTCATGAAATTCATCAAAAATATCCGGAAATAGAAGCCAATGCCATGCTACTATCAACCATTGGTTTAGATGGATATCCCAAAAGCAGAATCGTCTTATTAAAACAGTTTACCTGGGAAGGTTTTATCTTCTTTACAAATTATGAAAGTGAAAAAGGAAAAGCCATTGCTTCTAATAACAATGTCTCTATATTGTTTAATTGGTCAGTATCTCACCGTAAAGTTCTCATCTCTGGCAGTGCAGAAAAAATTCCCGAAAACCTATCAGAAGGTTATTTTGAATCTAGACCGGAAGGAAGTAAATTAGGTGCTTGGGCTTCTAAACAAAGTGATATTGTAACTTCAAGAAAAAACCTGGAAGATCAACTTAAGCATTATCAATCAAAATTTAAGGACAGAGACATTCCTAAACCAGAATATTGGGGTGGGTACATCATCAAGCCTGAAGTGATAGAATTCACTAAATATGATGCGCTCCTTGGAGTAAACAAAATCATTATATATAAGATGCAATCGGATTATAATTGGTCAAAAGACATTAAGTATAGTATTGTCTAGGTCAACTGTAATCATTCTCGAAATCCATTCTTAACCTGGCATGTCTTAATCCCAAATAATCGATATAAAGGACACCAGCCCATAAAGCCGGTAATGACTAATACTCCAGAAACAGATAATAATACAATACCTAAAGTCCCCGATACATAATTTTCATAGAATAAATACGCCAATACAATTCCAATAAGGATTCTGATAACACTATCTATTTTTCCTAAGTTCTTTTTCATTTCCAAATAAATTAAAATACAGGATATTAAATCTTTACAAATTTGAAAAACAAATACAACCTAAAAGATGATAATTGTCATTTTATGGAAGCTTTAATAAACCAACCTTTGTAGTATTAAAACCAACTAAAGACATAGCCACATTGTCTGAAAACTAAAAACTTGAACTATGAAAGACATCACTAAAATTCTTGTTCCATTTGATCTAACCACCACAACAGATAGTGCACTACACTATGCCGCTAACTTTGTAAATCTGGATGAAAGTATTGAGATTTTATTAATCCATACATCAGATGCATCCGATGAAGCTTCATATGAAAAGAAGGTAAAAGACAAAGTAGAATATATCAAAAAAGAATATCCTTATTTCAAAGGTTCAATACGCTGGGTAATTACAACTGGAGATATAGTCCAAAATATCCTTGAAACCCAAAAAGAATATTTGGCAGATCTGATTATTATGGGTACCAAAGGTGCTGAAAGCGATCAAGCAGTAACAAATACATCTAAGTTGGTACTAGAAGCTGATTGTCCAGTAATTGCTATTCCAGAAGGTACTAAAGAATTTGAGCTTAAGAAAATTGCATTGGTTTTAGGAAAAAACGAAATTGAAGACGCTACAGTTCTCGAAATCCTATTAAATATTGCCAGAAGGTTTCATGCCGAAGTACACGTATTAACGATATGTAATGAAGACGGAACCTATGGTTATTCCGCTATTGATGAGAAGAATGAAACTACTCTAGAATATTATCTAGAAAATTTCTATTCACATCATACATTTCAGGAAAACACTGATATAGAGAAAGGAATTTTTGATTATATCAATGACAAAGAAATTGATTTACTAGCTATTTTACCTAGAAATCATTCTAAAAAAACTAAACCCTCTGAAGGTAGATTAACACAATTATTGACACTTCATACATCAGTACCACTTTTGACGATTGATTAACTTTTCCAGAAATAAAATTTCTGAAAATAAGATAAAAGGCCTCCCTTTTAATCACTAAAAAATCAACTTCTAAAAGAGGTATCAAATGTATATCATGTTAATCATATTTATAATCACCATCGGTTTGTTTATTTGGGGTAAATATCCGCCAGATGTAGTAGCCCTACTATCGATGCTAAGTTTATATCTAACAGGAATTCTGGATGTGTCAGAAACCTTCAGCGGTTTTAGTAATACAACAGTAATTATGATTGCTGCGCTATTTATTATCGGTGAGGGGTTAGCACAAACAGGTTGGACCGCCCTAGCTGGTAACAAATTTATTCAATGGGCAGGCAAAAGTGTTCCGAAACTGCTTGTAATAATTACACTAGGTGGAGGTGTATTATCGGGTTTTGTAAGCAATACTGGTACAGTAGCTACATTACTTCCGGTTACAATTTCAGCTGCCTGGAATATTGGGACACTGCCTTCAAAACTATTGATGCCAGTAGCATTTGGCTCAAACACAGGTGGATTACTCACCTTAACCGGGACACCACCTAATATTATTGCCAGTAACGCATTAGTAGAACATGGATTTACTGGTTTTTCGTTCTTTGAATTTGGTTTGATTGGATTGCCATTATTGATCGCTGCGATTATTTACTTCAGGTATTTCGGTTATAAACTGCTACCTAGTTATCAAACAAGAAACAGACCTGTGAATATTGATTCAGAACTTCATAAATGGATTGAAGCATATCGTGTGGACCAAAATTACTTTAGACTACGAGTAAGATCAATTTCTCCTTTACTAGGAACTAGAATAAAGGATTGGAATTTTGAGGAAAAGTATCAGGTTTCTATTATTCGATTAAAAAGAAGACATCCTAATCGGTTCCAGGGAACACCTTCTTTTATCGAATTCCCTAATGAAGATACAGAATTTATGTATCACGATATCATTACGGTAAAAGGTGAGACTGAAGCCATTAACAAAATCATGATCGATTTCAGATTAGGATTATGGAGATTGGATCCTATACAGGAAGAACTAAAAAACAACCTTATTAATCAGGAAGTAGGAATGGCAGAAGTGATCGTAACACCAAAATCCCTATTCGTAGGCAGAAAAATTAAGATAGGGGATTACTTCGAGCGATTTCAGATCCAACTTTTAGGAGCTTCCAGAAACAATGAGCCTCTTCAGGATAAAGAAATAAAGGTAAAAGCCGGAGATGCCTTTCTCATTAGAGGTTCATGGAAAAATATTGGAGAGCTTCAGGAAATGTTTGAGAATCTTGTTATCTGTGGTAGCCCCGAGGGTATGGCAAGAAATGTAGAAGTATTAACCCCAAAATCATATATAGCCTTAGGAACATTATTACTAATGATTGTTCTGCTGGTTTTTAAAATCGTTCCTGGAGCTATAGCTGCATTGATTTGTGCGGGTATTATTTTGATCACAGGTTGTGTTCCTATCACCAAGGCTTATAAAGGTATTAGCTGGACCAGTGTGATTATGATTGCTGCAATGATTCCAATGGGAATTGCACTACAGAAAACCGGAATCGCACAAATGGCTGCAGATGGTTTAGTAAAATATTTAGGTGTTATTCATCCTTTGGCTTTGTTAGGCGGTATATTCCTGTTAACTACTGCATTTAGCCAGACGATCAATAATTCGGCTACGGCGGTATTAATGGCACCCATAGCAATTTTGGCTGCCTCCAACCTGGGAATATCACCAAAACCGATTATGATCACTGTGGCGATTAGCGCTTCAACAGCATTTCTTACTCCAGTTGGCACGACCACCAATGCTATGGTAATGTCAGCTGGAGGTTATAAGTTTTTAGATTACATAAAAGTAGGTGCACCTCTACTACTATTATTTTTTGTTATGACCCTTTTACTGGTGCCAATGATATGGCCCTTTTAACCAACAACGTATTACAACTTTAAATTATTTAGAAAATGGAAAATGTATTAAAAGCAAAAGTCAATCTTGAGAAATATGGACTAAAAGAAACTACTGTCCATTACAACCTTTCTCCAGAGAAACTTCAGGAAATTACTATTGAAAAAGGAATGGGAAGAGAAACTTCTAATGGTACACTAGCCATTAATACTGGTAAGTTTACAGGAAGATCTCCAAAAGACCGTTTCTTGGTAAAAGACGAATATACCAAAGATAAAGTTTGGTGGGGTAAAACTAATAAACCTATTGACCCGGATAAGTTTGATCTGTTACAACATGAAATTATCAATTATATGTCAGGAAAAGAATTATACGTAAGAGATGCTTATGTATGTGCAGATCCTGAGTATAAAATGAATGTGCGTACGATCACAGAATATCCTTGGTCAAATATGTTTATTTATAATATGTTCTTACGTTGTGAGGAATCTGAGCTGGAGAATTTTCAGGAAGAATGGTTAGTACTATGTGCTCCAGGATATGAAGCAAAAGACCCTGCAGCTTATGGAATTAGACAAGGAAACTTCTCTATTCTTAACTTTACTAAAAAGATTGCATTAGTTGGAGGATCTGCATATACCGGAGAGATGAAAAAAGGAATTTTCTCTGCCTTAAATATGATCCTTCCTATTGAAAAGAATGTCTTGCCCATGCACTGTTCTGCAAATGTTGGAGAACTAGGAGATACTGCTATTTTCTTTGGGTTATCAGGAACCGGAAAAACGACCTTGTCTGCTGATCCTGATCGCAAATTAATAGGAGATGATGAACACGGGTGGACTGCAGAAAACACTATCTTTAATTTTGAAGGAGGTTGCTACGCAAAAGTAATCGACCTAACAGAAGATAGAGAACCAGATATTTTTAGAGCTATTAAACCTGGTGCTATTCTAGAGAACGTAGTTTTTAAAGAAAATGGTGAAGTAGATTTCGAAGATAGTTCTATTACCCAGAATACACGTGTAAGTTATCCTATCTATCATATCGATAATATACAACAACCATCATATGCTAAGAATCCTAAAAATATTTTCTTCCTTACCTGTGATGCATTTGGAGTGTTACCACCAGTATCTAAATTAACTCCGGGACAAGCTGCATATCACTTTATCTCAGGATATACTGCTAAAGTAGCTGGTACTGAAGCTGGAATTACGGAACCTGTACCATCATTCTCTGCTTGTTTTGGAGAACCTTTTATGCCATTACACCCAACGGTTTATGCTGAGATGTTGAGTAAAAAAATGAAGGAAGCAAATGTAAATGTTTGGTTAATTAACACCGGCTGGAGTGGAGGGGCATATGGAGTTGGATCTCGCATTAGGCTAAGACATACAAGAGCTATGATCTCTGCTATTCTAGAAGGAAAATTAAACAAAGTAAATTATGAACAGCATCCTATTTTTGGACTATTTATGCCAGAATATTGTCCGGGTGTACCTTCAGAAATTCTGGATCCTATGAATACCTGGAAACAAAAAGGAGCCTATATAAGTAAGTCTATACAATTAGCGCATTCTTTTCACCTTAATTTTGAAAAGTTTGCAAATCAAGCTTCTCAGCAAATTATTGAAGGTGGACCACTAATTGATGAACATCACCACTTAGAAGAACACGTATAATTAATTTGTTAACATTCAAATACTAATTTTTACTGTCAGAAGGGTGCCCTGCATAAAGTTCAGGGCACTCCTAATGATGGTATAGGCATACATTTATTCACCAACAAACCACCACTACCCTAACCAGGTATTAGTTTATTTCATGATTTACAAAAACATACTTCCTATTTTAATAGGGCTAATGACCCATTTTTGGACTGTAAATAGTATTGCACAACAACCGGACACCAACGTCCAAGATAATAATAAACCTTTACAATGGTATCTCAATGAACAGAAAACCAGATGGATAGGTTTTCATACCTACGCTCAGTTTTGGGCGAGGGCAAATGATAATAATCCCGGCAGTATTGTTTCTGAAAAGGCACAACAAACAACAACAGATCTTTCCATACGAAGGTTTCGAATTGGTATCAAAAGTCAGGTTTCTGAAAAGCTATTTATATATACTCAGTTTGGAACTAATAATCTTAATTATCTGACGAACAGGAAAACTTCTATAAAACTATTAGATGCCTATGTCGAATATAGTTTTTCAGAAAAATTTAATATTGGTGCAGGGAAATCAATATGGAATGGATTATCGCGTTTTTCTTCGCCAAGTACGTCAAAGTTAATGATAATTGATGTTCCGTTTCTAGCACTTCCGACCTTAAATACCACTGATGATCTATTGCGAAATTTAGGTGTGTTTGTAAAAGGTAAGCTACACAAAATTGATTATCGATTCATAATGTCTAAACCATTTCCTATACAATCTGAAATTGATCCGGGAGAAGGAATTGCAGAATTTGCAAATACTCATACTGATATGCAATATGCTGGATACATAAAATATGAGTTTTTGCAACCAGAAAACAATAAATACGCAACTCATAGCGGAACATATGTAGGAGAAAAAAATATCCTGAGCATTGGAACCGGATTTAAATATCAATCAGATGCTTTATGTTCATTAGATCAGGGAATAGAGAAATTTCATGACTTGAGTTTATTTGCAGCTGATGCATTTCTTGATGTCCCAATTAACAAAAATAAAGGAACGGCACTGAGTGCATATTTAGGATTCTTTGAGTATGATTTTGGACCCAATTATATACGATCTATAGGGGCAAATAATCCAACAGATGGATTGGATCCCGTAAGCGCTTCATTTAACGGAAAAGGAAATTCTTATCCGGTCATAGGAACAGGAACTTCGATACTTTATCAAATAGGATATTTATTTCCTAAAATGGGAAAAAATCTAAACACAGGACAGTTACAACCCTATCTAAGAATGCAATATTCTGATTTTGAACGATTAGAAAACCCCTTGACAGCATTTGATCTAGGAATAAATTGGTTTCTAAAAGGACACTCATCAAAAATAAGTTTCAATGCCCAAAATCGGCCTATCTATTTTGATCGAGGAAAGAGACCAAAAACTGAAGATCGTAAATGGATGTTTATACTACAATATCAGTTTAAGCTGAAATAAAATTACCAAAGAACACCTTATAAGTTAGTAAATCTTTAACATATGATAAAAATCATATTTTAACAAAAATTATAAAACAACATTTGTGATATACCAATAAATACCACAATATTTTATGAAAATAGCAAAACCTTTACTCGTTCTGTTTTTAATTTTCTTTACCACTCATATATTTTCTCAACTGACAATCGACGCTGATCTCAGAGCACGTTTTGAGTATCGACATGGGTTTAACAACTTGTTTCCTGACGATGCAGATCCCGCAGCCTTTGTAACTCAGCGTTCTCGGCTTAATATCGGTTATAAGCAAGAAAAGCTTAAAATATTTCTTGCAGTTCAGGACGTCAGTACCTGGGGAGACACACGTCAGATATTGATTAGTGACGGCAATGATTCCTTTTCATTATTCCAGGCTTGGGGACAAATTTACCTTAACCCTAAATGGTCTCTCAAAGCTGGGCGACAAGTCATCTCTTATGATGATCAACGTATTTTTGGAGAATTGGATTGGGCGATGCAAGGTCGTTTTCATGACGCTGCGTTAATCAAATACGAAAGCGAAAAATTCAAAGCTGATATCGGAGCCGCTTTTAGTCAGGAGGGACAACCTAATGAAGGTACCGGGTTCGATATTCAGGGATTCTTTACCTATAAAGCCATGCAGTATGCATACCTAAAACATCATTGGAAAAAAAGCTCAGCCAGTTTTCTATTCCTCAATACAGGATTCCAAAAATTTACAGGAGTAAATAACGATGTGCCCGATGGAACCTTCTATAGACAAACCACAGGCTCCTATTTTACATTTCCTATAAGCAAAGTCAATCTTGTAGGTAGTGCTTATTATCAATTCGGAAAAGCGGATGCAACTACAGATCTAAGTGCTTATCAAGTTTCTCTGGAAGCTACTTACAAGCCCGGAAAAATATTATATGGATTAGGTGTAGAAGTATTAAGCGGTACGGATCAAGATGGAGACCGTAAGAATAAATCGTTTTTTCCTTTATATGGCACTAACCATAAGTTTAATGGGTATATGGATTATTTCTATGTAGGTAACCACGCCAATAATGTTGGGCTTAACGATTTATATGCAAAACTAGTTTTTACAACCGGAGAGAAGTCAAAGTTGCTTCTTAAAGGACATTACTTCATGGCTAATGCAGATCTAACTGCAGATGAAGATAAGTATCTGGGTACAGAAGTAGATGTTGTATTTACACAGAAAATCATAAAGAACGTAAAACTTAATCTAGGGTACTCTCATATGTTCGCCTCAGAAAGTATGAGTTTGATTAAAGGTGGAAGACCAAATGATAATACTAATAATTGGGGTTGGGCTCAATTGATTATTAATCCCAATCTTTTTACTACAGATTTTAAAAAGGATATTCAATAAAAACACCTATCTTATAGACAGATAGGGAGTTTTTGTAATGGATAGATGTATTGAAGTAATTACTATAGTATCTAAAGCAATAAAAACATGCCTATAAAAAGTTATCTCGCCCATCCACATACAGGAAAAAAAGATGAGCTCATTAAGGCTTTATCATTAATACAGCAATGCGAAGTTATGCCTGCTCAGAATCAAGATGTGCTCATTTTGGTCACTGAAACAGAAAATAAAACTGAAGAAGCTACCCTAAAAGAAAAGCTGGACACTATTGATAGCCTAAAATTACTGGCTATGGTTTCCGGGTTTAACACTCCACAAAACAACTAATCCTATGTATACTTCCATAACCAATAGAAGAGAATTCATAAAAAAGATGGCTGTATTGTCTGCTATGACGGCAGCAGCCACAATGTTTCCGGGAATATTATTTGCCGAGGAACAAGAAAAAGGTATTCCTAACAGTGCTAACCTGGATTGGAAAAAAGCCCCTTGCCGTTTCTGTGGTGTAGGTTGCGGTGTGCTGGTAGGCACAGAAAATGGTAAAGCCATAGCGGTAAAAGGAGATCCAAAATCTCCTGTCAATAAAGGGTTATGTTGTGTAAAAGGGTATCACTCGATTATGGCTTTATATGGTAAAGACCGATTGACCAAACCTCTGGTAAAAAAGAACGGTCAATATGTCGAAACTTCTATGAAGGAAGCCCTTGACCTGGTGGCTTCTAAAATGCAGGACACTATAAAAAACCACGGTAAAGATGCAGTATCGATCTACGGATCCGGTCAATGGACTATTCCAGACGGGTATGCGGCTTCTAAGCTCTTTAAAGGTTGTATAGGAACTAACAATGTAGAAGCTAACGCTCGATTATGCATGGCTAGTGCGGTTACAGGTTTCCTGACCTCTTTTGGAATCGATGAACCAATGGGGTGCTATGAAGATATTGATTATGCCGATGTGTTTTTCCTTTGGGGAAACAATATGGCAGAAATGCACCCAGTACTTTTCTCCAGGTTATTAGATCAACGTTTAAAAAGAGGTGTGAAAATTATAGATTTTGCGACTAGAACTACCAGAACCAGTAAAGCAGCAGATTCATCTATTTTGTTTCAACCACAAACAGACCTGGCTGTAGCCAATGCGATCTGCTATGAAATTATTAATAACGGTTGGGTTAACAAATCTTTTGTAGATAAGCACTGCAACTTTAATAAAGGCCTTACGAATATGGGATATGGGCTTGAAGATAACTACAAGTTTAAGGATAAACCTGAGAAAATTAATTTTGAGGCCTATAAAAAATTTCTTGAAGATTACACCCCGGAAAAAGTATCCAAAATATCCGGAGTCTCAGTTAAGGATATCAAATATATGGCTGCTCTATATGGAGATCCTAACAAAAAGGTAATGTCACTATGGTGTATGGGAATGAACCAACATTCTCGAGGTACCTGGATCAATAATTTAGTGTATAATATTCACCTACTTACCGGAAAAATTTCTACGCCAGGAAATAGCCCATTTTCACTAACCGGACAACCGAGTGCCTGTGGGACCGTAAGAGAAGTAGGAACATTAACTCATAAACTACCACACGGTGTAGTAATGAATAAAAAACATCGAGAATTTGCGGCTAAAATATGGGATGTTCCAGTGGAAAACATAGATCCTAAACCAACCTATCATACTGTTGAAATGTTTCGAGCATTAGATAGAGGTGATATCCGATTTATGTGGATACAGGTAACTAATCCAATGGTAACAATGCCAAAGCTAAAGCGTTATAGAGATGGCGCCAAAAAAGAAGGACGATTCATCGTAGTTTCTGATATTTATCCAACACCTACCACCGATATTGCCGATGTCATCTTACCATCCGCTATGTGGATCGAACGAGAAGGGCTTTTTGGTAATTCTGAGCGTAGAACACAACACTTTGATCAAATGGTTGATCCTCCCGGAGAGGCGATGAGTGATACCTGGCAATTGGTGGAAGTAGCAAAGCGTATGGGATATGAAAAACAATTCTACTATAAAGAAGAAACACATATCGAAGAAATTTATACCGAGTATCGCAAGCATCACGATAATAAAAAACATAATATGGCCCCGTTAGAGGTGCTAAAATCTCAACCAGGAGCTATGTGGCCCTACGTAGACGGAAAATCTACACAATGGAGATTTAATGCCAAATATGACCCTGCTTGTTCTAACGGTGAAGATTTTCATTTCTATGGAAAACCTGATGGTAAAGCGATCATATGGCAACGACCCTACGAACCTGCAGCAGAAGAACCAGATGAAGAATATCCGTACTGGTTAAATACTGGTCGTGTTGTGGAGCACTGGCATACCGGATCTATGACCAGAAGAATTCCTGTACTACATAAAGCCATGCCTCATGCATACGTAGAATTACATCCTAATGATGCAAAACGATTACAGATCAAAACGGGTGACAAGGTAAAATTGACTACCCGTCGTGGAGAAATCATATTACCGGCTTCTATAGATCAAAGAGGTGTCCCTGCACCGATGCAGGTGTTTGTACCTTTCTTTGATGAAAATTTACTGATCAATGATATTACATTGGATTCTTTTTGTCCTATATCCAAAGAACCTGATTATAAGAAATGTGCTGTAAAAGTTGAAAAAGCCTAAGCTATGAGAAAGAGACTAGGTATCATATCATTATTTATCATATTGTTTGTAGGTTTTATTATAATTTGGAACTATAGCTATCAAACGGGGTTAAAAGATGCATATATTCCAATAATAGAAAATGGAGATTCGAATGGGGTTTTTCTATCAGAAAATGGGGTGTTTAAAAACTCTGAACTGGCATTAGAGTATGCAAATATGCCTATTGATGAAACCCATCAAAGAACATTAGAAACGTACTATAATAACAGAGCGTACTATGGTGCACCACCATTTATACCTCATCCGGTAAAAGAAGAAAGAAGCATGGGTGGAAACACCTGTTTACAATGTCATCAAAGCGGCGGTTTTGTGGCAAAATTTGATGCTTATGCTCCCGTGACCCCACACCCGGAAATGATCAATTGCAGACAATGCCATGTCGCAGAGACTGCAGAAACATTATTTGCTCAAACTGCATTTACTAAAGAGCAAGCTCCTAAAGTGGGGGTTAACAATGCACTTCCTGGTAGTCCTCCTATGATCCCTCATCCCATTCGGATGCGAGAGAATTGCCTGGCCTGTCATGCAGGACCGGCAGCTCCAAAAGAAATTAGAGTCACCCATCCGGAACGTATTAACTGTATGCAATGTCACGTACCAAATAATACCAATGGAATAGATACTGCAACTTTTATCAGAGATAATAATAATTATGATGAATAGACATATACTACATACACTAGGCTGTATTTTTCTCTTCTTGTTTGCGCTTTCATCTTGTAAGCATGGTGAAGAAGAATATCATAGTATCACTGATAAAATAGAGGCCAAAAGTAAAAATTACCATGGTGTTACTATTTCTTCTGAACCCCTTATTGAAGGGATCAAAACTATAAAGATAACAGAAGGTGAACATACTTTTTTGATACCAGAACGTAAAAGTCAAATAAAACAATATGCTTGCACAGAATGTCACAGTAAGCCTTTACAAGAAATGCAAAGTAATGACGGGGCAAAAAAAGCACATTGGGATATCAAGTTGGCTCATGCAGATCTCAATACTATGAATTGTATCTCATGTCATGATGGTGATAATATGGACAACCTAAAAAGTTTAACCGGCAATACTATAAATTTTAATAGAAGTTATAAACTATGCAGTCAATGTCATACCAATCAATTTGAAGATTGGAAAGGAGGCGCACATGGTAAAAAAGTTGCAGGATGGGCTCCGCCAAGAGCCTCTATGACCTGCGTAAATTGCCATAACCCGCATCAACCTGCTTTTGAAAGTAGATGGCCTTCGGTTTTTAATACTCAAAAAGTAAAAGAGAGAGAATAATACATGACCGTAATTATACAACATATCACCCTTGTCACACTAAATCAAGTCGAAATATATCTCGGCTATGCTCTATATAATAGAACATTCAACTTAATAAATCTTAATTTATGAGTAGTAACAAAAAATGGTTTTCATTGAACCTCAGTAATTCGAAAACAGCATCCACAAGCACTTGCGGTTGCGGCAAATCCTCTGGAGGATGTGGTTCTCATTCGGATCATCAAATGAGTGATCATGATTTTGATACTGCCGTGGATGCTGCTATTGGAGATGAGCGAAAAAAAGACGGTTTTGACCAGGTGTTTGATGTACAAATGGATCGTCGCACTGCATTTAGGAAACTAACAGCTAGTTTACTTATCGGAGCAGGAGCTGTAAGTTCTTCTTGTAGTGTTGTAGCTGATGATGAAGCTAAGGAAAAAGCTCAAATCGATTGGGAAGAACAGTTCAAAGGAAACTATAAGTTAATGAATGATGATGAGAAGAAAGCTACTGTTGATCGATTGGTGCGTTCTTATCAAATTAGGAAAGGAAAGACGCTCAATATGTCTTCTAAAGATGCCGAGAAAGATGTATTATTTGGTTATGCATTCAACATTTCTAAATGCCAGGGATATATGGATTGCGTAAGTGCGTGTGTAGAAGAAAACAATCAGGACAGAAATTCTGAAATGCAATACATCCGCATACACGAAATGAAAGACGGAAAAGGCTTCAATTTTAATGAAGCTGATGATAACTATTATCATGAAGTACCGGCTGAGGGACACTTTTATATGGGAACACAATGTTTTCATTGTGATAATCCACCTTGTGTAGATGTTTGTCCCGTACAAGCAACCTGGAGAGAAGATGATGGATTGGTAGTAATAGATTATGACTGGTGTGTGGGTTGCAGATATTGTATGGCTGCATGCCCTTATGACGGAAGACGTTTTAACTGGAGTACACCTAAGGTCCCTGAAGCAGAAATCAATAAAAATCAACATTATTTAGGCAACCGAATGCGTAAAAAAGGGGTGATGGAAAAGTGCACCTTTTGTGTGCAACGATCCAGAGCTGGTAAAAATCCAGCCTGTGTAGAAGCCTGTCCCACGGGTGCCCGAATTTTTGGAAATTTATTAGATCCTGATAGTACGATTCGATGGGTGTTAGAAAACAAAAAAGTATTTAGACTAAAAGAAGATCTGGGTACCGAACCTAAGTTCTGGTACTTTATGGATTGATTAATAATGAATCGACCCAAGGGATGTTATACATAGTTTATCTAGATAATCCATCGTCTGGTTGAGTGATTTTTCGAAATGTTAATGTAGAAAAATTGTATCGAAACCTATTTAAGGTTCATCTATAACATAAGGAATTAAGAAAACATCTCGATACAATTTTATCTATAGCTATCGCTAATGATAAAATCACTCGATGAGACGGAATCAGAGTTACGGTTCCTAAAAAAGTGAATAAAGCACAAAATAAATAACAATGAGAAGACTCAAAGTTTTTAAAAGTTTAGTTAGAGATAGTCTGGATACGACTACTCAAGGATCAAAAAAATACCATATTTGGATGGCATTTTTGACCTTTGTCATGCTGGTTGGTATGTATTGTTATTCGGTGCAGTTAGAATTTGGACTGAGTGCTACCGGAATGACAGATAGAGTGAGTTGGGGACTATATATTTCTAATTTTACATTTTTGGTTGGGGTTGCAGCAGCAGCGGTAATGTTGGTGATGCCAACCTATGTGTTAAAAGATATTGATTTTAAACAAGCTGTGCTTATTGGAGAAGGGTTAGCTGTAGCTGCGTTGATTATGTGTCTGGCGTTTGTGGTTGCGGATATGGGTGGACCATCGGTTTTATGGCATATGCTACCGGGAATTGGAGTGTTTAATTTTCCAGCTTCGATGTTAACCTGGGATGTGATTGTGCTAAATGGATATTTGTTTTTAAATATTAGTATCCCTTTTTATATTCTTTTCAGACGTTATCAGGGTAAAGTCCCTAATCCCAAAATTTATGTTCCCGGAGCAATTCTATCGGTATTCTGGGCAGTGGCAATTCATTTGGTAACTGCTTTCTTATATCAAGGATTACAGGCAAGGCCATTTTGGAATAACGCTTTGTTAGGGCCTCGGTTTTTAGCTTCCGCATTTGCTGCCGGACCGGCTTTGATTATTTTGGTATTGGCAATTATCCGAAACTTTACAGAATTTAGGATTGAAGATAAAACCATTAAAAAGATCGGAATGATTGTTGCCGTAGCAGCACAAATCAATTTGATTATGCTAGTCTCTGAATTATTTAAGGAATTTTATGCACCTACCCATCATAGTGAGAGTGCGTATTATTTATTCTTTGGATTACACGGAAAAACAGCGTTGTTACCTTGGATATGGACGGCAATTCCGCTAAATGTACTAGCGACAGTGTTGCTTACGTTTGGTAAACTGCGGAACAATTTGAAGGTATTGTATTTCTGTTGTTTTATACTTTTTGTAGCGATTTGGATAGAAAAAGGATTTGGGCTTATCGTTCCTGGTTTCATCCCTGGACCTTATGGCAAAATTGCGGAATATACACCAACGGGCATTGAGATGGGGGTGACTTTGGGTATATGGGCTTTAGGAGCTTTTATATTTACAATTTTGGCAAAAACTGCCATTAAGATTGAGACCGGTAAACTGAAATACAGAAGTTAAAGTACCGTGACCTGCTTATCAACAATAAATGAGGATGAATACAGTGATCCATCCTCTTTGATCATTAATTGGCTAAGCGCATATTTTCTATCATTTGTCCCTCCTCATTGCGAAAGCCGTTCACTGTCAGATTTGAAAAAAAATTTTGTCGCTGAGAAGAGCCTTTTAACCGTTTTCTGATATTTTGAAAAGTCCTCATAATAATTAGTTTTTTTGATCCCGAATGATCGGGATAGGTTGATGATGATTTGTCCTTAGTATTATCTGTATCTTCTTTTAGAATTCCAGATATAACTATTTGTCTCTTTTACTTTGTTTGTAATTTGATTGTTGTCTAAAGTTCTCATAATGATTAATTTTTTTGATCCCGAATAGTAAGGATCTGTTGATGATAAAAATTTTTCTTTGGTACTATCTGAATCTTCTTTTAGAATTCCAGATATAACCATTCGTCTCTTTTACTTTGTTTGTGATTTGATTGTTGTCTAAAGTTCTCATAATTGTTATATCATTTTACTATGTTACTTGTCAAGACCGTGCCACAATATTAAATATTTGAAAAACAGATTGTTATACATTTACTCATTACTGAGTAGTGTTCGGTTTTGATACAACATGTGTATGATTTCGTAACACTTTTTTCATTTTTAGTATTCTTTAAAATTTTCTTACCCGGTATACGTAAACAATTAAACCGTGTATTATGCCAAAGTGTAAGAAAACTACTATTTTAACGTATGGCGCATATGTTTTTAATCATAAATATTTTATAATCAATACATTTCAATTAAACGACAATTATGTCAAAACGGTAACCTTACTTGTTTTTAACTCTTTAATGAAGGTTTTGGAAGGGGTAACAACTATGTCATCACATACCTCATAAGTATGTCTGAGAGGGCAAACAACTATGTTGCTAAGGGTAAAGAGGTGTCTCGCTAATTGTTACTACTCATCTCCGAGAGGGGTTAGCACTATCTTAGAGAGGCCTATGTCAGGTTGTTGACATACAATACGCCCCTTGTTGTCATACCAAACTGGCATCTTGATGAGGGGGCACAAGTCCTCGTGAACATAGTTACCAGGTATCTCTGAGATAGCTCCTACCCATTAACGAAATACATCAAAGGTATTAGAAAGATACTTATGGGTTATTAGCGACATAGTACTAAGATATACCATAACATACCTCCTGTCTATTAGCAAAATACCTGATAGGTACTAGCCAAATGGTTACTTCTTATTATCGACATAGGTGTTAACCTGAATTACTTGGCATTAAAGGGATACCTATAGCGATTTGATAACATATTAGCCCTGGGTAATCTCTAGCTCAAAAAGACAGCAATCCGGTTCGCGTTGATAATGTTCTGGTAGGTTATCTGTCTCTGTAAGTCTATGTATGCCCAGAAACCTAAATCCTGCAGAGGTATAATGTGCAATCAACTTTGTATTATTTCCCAACGTATCTAAGCGAATAAAGTGTTTCCCATTTTGTATGGCGTAGTTCTTTGCCCACTCCACAATGGTGTTGATATATCTATTCCCTCTTAAATCAGGATTGGTACAAATTCTATGAATATAAATAGCATCTTGCTTATCCCTATCCCCCCAAATTTCCTTATCTTCAAAGGCAACTGCCCAATTACAAGCAATAACATCATCAACTATTATCTTCCATTGTCTTTGTGCTGCTATTTCCTTTTCTACAAGAGACTTTTCAAACACTGGCCATACAACCATGTTTTTCAGAATTTGTAGTCTCCTTGCCTCTTCGTATAAGGCTAAGATGTCATCAGTATCATCAATGCTACAATTTAGGATATTCATAAGATGTATATTTATAGATCCAAAGGTCTGTTCTTTTTAAAAACTATAAAACCCAAAACTTGCTAAGATGAAATTAATTTATTTAGCCTCTGTAAGTTTTCTATCTTCTTGTATCTCACCTATATGATAATACGCTACAATTTCTTGAATGAGATTATCTTTGATATAATACCATTCGCTTACATCTAACCTAAAATCATCACCCTGGATAGCTGTATACCGCACGCAGGCTTTATGCTCTTCATAAAGTGCATCATGAATCTCGAAATCATAACCCAGGAATTTGTCTTTATTAGCTTCTACCAGATCTAGATATGCCTTTTTACCATTTATGGTTCCAAATGGACTAGTATGGGTAAATGTATTGCTAACCGGTAGTTGAAGGTAGCCACCTGTTTTCCAGACAGCAAACCATTGTTGTACTAATGTTTTTGTTTCCATCCCTTAATTTAATGGAAATATTTCAGCTAAGCAAAACACATTTTAGGAGGTTTTTTGAGCATTCAACTGATCCATTTTATGCTGTCTCATATACAAATACATCGGAAACGTAAATGCAATCGCTACCAGAAAAGTCAAAGGGATTAATATCCACCAATATCTTATCTTTAGCCTAATGGCATCAGGGATATACCACACAAAAAATACAGCGACCACAACCAGTAAATCAGCACCGTAAGATTGTGCGGGAAAAGTAGTTTTGGTCTGTGCAATATAGTTTAGAATAGAGGTATTTTCTTCTGTGATATAAAACTGAATATTAAAATACCAGGTATAGCACACCCCTATTATCGCGAGCACTAAAAAAATATATTTACGTTTCATTTTTAATGGTTCTAGAGAACGTTGTTTTGGTTTTTTAAGATAAGGATAAATTTAATAGTCGTAGTATATTGATAGCCAAAATTGATCTAGAAGGGTTTATATAATAACGACTAATGTAAAATGTATTTCAAAACTGGCTACAACGTGTTAGAGGTTCGTTTTAATTCTGACCATTCAGATTTTCTAATATTGTACCAATTATGAGTTACACCTTCAAAATCAAATGTTTCAATAAATTTTAGACCGATTTTCTTTAGGATTTTATTTGAAGCTAAATGATTCACATCTGCAGCTGCACCAATTTCTTTTAAATCAAGTTTCTCAAATCCATATTTAAGGGATTCAATTGCCGTTTCGGTAGCAATTCCGTTTCCCCAATATTTTTTTCTGAGCCTGTAACCTAAGTCATAGTAACTGAAATCTTTTCTTAGCACTTGCTCATATTTTAATCCTGCCCAGCCAATGAAATCTTCTGTTTTTTTATCTATAATAGCCCAACGTCCAATTCCATTCTCAACATATTGATTTCTTATAAAATCAATCACTTGTTTAGCTTCTTCCATTGTTTTTATAGGTTTTTTTCCTAAATACTCGTGAACATCAGGGTCCGAATCTAGCTCAAAAATTCCCTTTGTGTCATATTTTTCTAGATCTCTTATAATTAATCGTTCTGTTTCTATATGTATCTTCATTTATTGTATTCAGTGATAATGATCATTACATCTCTTGTATGGTGCGTTTTAATGTTTTTTACATAATGTTGTAGTGCATTCTTTAATGATTCCCAGAATCGTTAAATTGCCACAATACATTCACTAGTTGCCATTTTCCATTCAGTTTTACTATATGCATATAATCAATCCAATCATCCGCTATGAGTTTTACCGAAGCAGTTTTATCATAAATATCCAGTATGATAACTTCTTTTTTTGGATTCTCCGGAAACTTGTCTCCATCTTGGTTATAAGTTTCGGCAAGTAGGATCATAGCATCGGTAAATGTTTCTCTCAAATATTCCTTTCCAGTTTTTTTGTTTGTCCAAAAAGTTCTTTTAACCATTCTAGGGTGAGCAGCACGTTCAAATTGTTCAGGCTTCACATTATGCTGAGACTCGATATAATCCAACGCAACTTGTTTAATGTCCAGAGAATCTTTTTGAGTTTGCCCCTGAACAGAAAAAGTAAAAAGAAAAAAAACAGATATTGTAAGGATAATTAATTGTTTCATTATTGATTTTAATTTTTGATGCTGTATTAAATGAGCTACGTTCTGTGTAAAATGCGTTTTAATGCATTTTTATACAGTGTTAACTACTTTTCTTTTATTCTTTTTTCAAAATTCAGGAGTCCATCCAACATTTCATCATCTTCCTTATAAAATACGGCAGGACAAGGTTCTTTAGGTTTTGTAGCTATAACAATTAATTGACCTAATCTATAATCCGGATTTTCTTTCCAGATTCTCTCAAGATGTTTCAATGTTTCAGTTATTCTGTTCGGGTCTCTCATTATTTTATTTTTCTAAAGGTCAAACTCATTCGTCCCTTTTCTGTGTCTGATTTAGGTATTGCGTGTTGCCATACATCCTGAATTTCATTCTTCATATAAATTAAGGAGCCAGAAGGTAAAGCATAGTCTCTTATCAATTCTTTATTTTCAATTTTTCTAAATCTTAGAGTACGAGTTTCTCCAATCGACACTATAGCTACCCCCGTTCCTTCAAACAAAATATCAGTTTGGTCAGAATGAAATCCCATCTTAGATTTTCCGTCCAAATAGTAATTTATTAGACAATTGTTTGGTTCAAAATTTAAAGTCTTGCTAATCGAGTCAACAATAGGTTTCAAATCAGAAGTAAACTCTTGATATGGATAACTTATTTGAGAGTAGTTGTATGCTTTACCAAAACTTGCAGTTTTACGAGCAGACATTCTTTCATCCCAAGCAACATTATTTCTCAAAGAATTAAATAATTCAAAAGGATTATTAATAAAGTTCTCTATATAGGTTATTCCATTCATTTTGTAATTGTAGTTAACGTCTCTTGCATGGTGCGTTTGCTTGCCGAAGGGAGCAAATAAACTATACAAAGTGTTAGACAGTGTTTTTAGTTATAATATTCATAGTCATTTAGGTTTTCTATAGAACCGTTTCTTTGGATATATTTTTTTATATATTCTTTTATTTTTTTCTTTTTGTTCGATTCATTTTTGAAACTTTCTAATAATTCTTTGTCATCTGCAATTATTCTTTTAACATTCTGTTTTGCTAATCGAATTATTTCTCCATCTTCTATGTCTAAAAGTTTACGTTCGAAAGTATTGAAATTTGGTCCAGCAACAATTCCAGTACTGTTGTCAATACTTATATTCTCAAAATATGCATATTTTCCTATTCTTTCAATTTTTCTAAATTCTGTTTTAGATGATAGTTTAGCCAAGAATTTTGTTGGATTGGCGCTGAATGGATGAAGATATTTTATGTATATGTTTTTACCATCACAAAAACCAAAAACAGAGCCGATTTTCTTTGACTTTTTTCTATCAATCTTTATCCGATAATAAGTTGTCTTTTCGATGCTTCCAAGACGAATTCTAGATCTTTTTTTAGAATTGATTTCATAACTAAAAGGAATAGAAGGAGTATTGGTTTTAAATTCATCATAATTTTTGTAAATACCTTTTTTTAGAATTGAGTCCTTAATTATTGAACCGTTTTGCGCATTTATTACCATAAAATTGCTAAAAAATAAAATAATAATTGCGAATCGTATTGTTTTCATAATGAACTCATTTTATTTGTATTTACGACAGTTATTTTTTTACTACCTAACGTTACGTATATAGTTCATAACTACCCTTCGGGATAGTTATGAACTATACACCTTGTTCTATGCTTTTTTCTATTTGTTTTTTTATTATTGGAAGTATATCACTACTTCTTTCTCTAACTATTATAGCTCTTTTCTTATCCTTTAAAAGTTCAGTAAAATGATTGTCATCAATATTCATATCAACTACATATCCTCCAAACTTTAAAGTTGTACGAGCAATTTCTATTGGCAAATTTGTTGCTCCTGATGTACCAACTATAAATAAGATTCCACTATTCTTTGCCACTTTCAAAGAGCTAAATTTCTTATTTGTTTTTTCATCATAATATTCGTCAAACCATAAAATATTTGGTCTTAACCAATTTCCGCACTCAGGGCATTTTAGAGAATCAATTTCGTCTGTTCTAAGTTCTTCTTTTATATCTTTTCCAGTCAAATTGTTTGGAATAGGTAATATCTCCTTACAATCTATTGAGCATTTAACTTCTCTATAATTTCCGTGAACTTCATAAATGTTTTCATTTCCAGCTCTTCTATGTAGATTGTCAATATTCTGCGTTATCAAATGAAATTTATCACCTAATATTTTTTCAAGGTCAGCAAGTATTTTATGACTTTCATTTGGCTTAGCATTTTCAATCGTTTTTTTTCTAAACAATGTATATTGCCAAACTTCTTCTTGATGCCCAATAAAGTATCTATATGTTCCAAATTCTTCTGGTTTGTGATACTTAGTTCCCTTCAACCAGATTCCGTCTGAACCACGATAAGTCGGAATTCCACTATCAGCAGAAATTCCTGCACCAGTCAAGAAAGTGAATTTGTTTCGTTTCTCTTTCTTTAATACTTCTTTTATTATTTCGTTGAGTTGATTCATTCAATTGTATCACAACGTTTTGTGTATGGTTTCGTAGCATCCTGAAGGGTGCTACGAAACCATACACTGTATTATCATTTTTTTATTTCAATTCGTTTATTTCTATCGTCAGCAATAGTTCGGTGAAGTTTCATCGTATTACAATCGAGTCCATTCGAAATATGCAAACAATCATTAATTCCATCAAATTCAAGTTCAAATCCGACAAAGTGGGAATTTGGTTCTTGTCCGTATTCAAGTCCGTAAATTTTGGTTATCGGTTTATTTAGTATTGAGTTAATGCTTTTAAAAGTGTTCTTTTTCCACTCTAAAGGCATTTCATCTCCGGATCCGTACCAATCTAATGGATCAGATAAATCAATTTTATTGATAGTTAGGCTATATTCTAGTTGATAAGCCGTGAATTCATATTGTTTTCCATCAATCAATATAATAATGGGTCCGTCCTCATTCCATTTGTTTTCATTCTTTTCCCATTGAACGAAATAAGAGTCAATTGATTTTCCAATTAGCGCATTAAAAGTCTGTTTGTGAAGTTTAATTACATCATCACAACTATTTAGATAATTCAATTCATATTTTTCAATTCCTAACATTCAAGTTTTTAAATTACACCTAACGTTCCTTGTATGTTGCGTTTGCCTGCCGAAGGTGGCATATGCAATATGCAA
>NZ_JAGJEA010000006.1 GCF_018100805.1 Aquimarina sp. MMG016
ATTCCCTGAAATACTTAAGGTATTAGTTGCTAATGACAGTTCTTGTGCATCCGTGTTGTCCAAATATCCCGATAAATCTACATCAGTTCCATCATTCGTTAAACCCAATGTATTATCTGTTAGCGTTAGATCCTGATTATCAGTATTTACAGCAACCGTATTCACCCAAGCCGTTCCGTTCCAAACAAAAAGTGAGCTTACGTCTGTATCATATACCAATAATCCCGCATCTGTAGTGGTCAATGCATTTCCGCTAGCTGCTGTTGTTACCATAGCAGTACGTTGAGCGGTAGTAAGTCTGTTCATTAAAAACCCTTTATCCGTATCTGCTAACTCCAAAGATGCATTTTGATTTGCTGCAACCGTACCAATACCTACACTTACCCTATTGGTTGTGGTATTACCACCCAGGGCCATTGTATTTGGAGTTGTGATGTTAACATTATGCCCTAATGCTATAGAATAGGGTTGGTTTACTTTACTCAATGCCCCTATAACTATGGCACCTATATTTCTTCCTCTTGCTTCTGCATTATGCCCGATAACTACTTTTTCAGTCCCTTGTATCTTAACAGCACTCCCCATAAACACATTCCGTTCATTTCTTATACTTCCCGATGACCCAACTTCCACAAAATCTGCATTCCAACCTATGCCTACATTGTCTGAACCAAATCGATTGGATCCACCCGCAGTAGCACCCAGATATGTATTCCTGTTGGAATCGTTGGTGCCTCTAGATATATTATTACCATAACCTGCACCATAACCTACAAACGTATTCCCAGTAGAATTTGTACTATTAGCTCCTGCATCGTACCCCAAAAAAGTATTTGCTCCACCAATAGTATTATCTTGTCCAGAACCTGCTCCAAGAAATGTATTTCCTAATCCTGTAGTATTATCAGATCCACTAGCCTCTCCTTGAGAAGAAATGTCATAAGAAGCATCGATACTTTGGAGTGCAGTATGCACACTTAAAGCAGACGATCCCCCTATAAAAGTATTTCCTCTAGCTGTAGTATTATCAATACCTGCAGACCTTCCTATAAATACATTATCAGATCCCGTAGTGGTATTTTTTCCTGTATCTTCTCCTACAAATACATTACGATCTCCTGTGGTTAATTCTTCTCCCGCTTCCTCTCCTATAATCGTATTATCATTACCACCTGTCAAACTTTTGCCCGCTTCTTTTCCGATAACGACATTATCACCTCCTTCATTAAAACGTGCCACAAAACTACCTATATAAACATTATCAGTTGTATTACTTATAGTTTGATCTCCTGCAAAAGCTCCTAAAATAGTATTGTAAGAACCTGAAGTAATCTGAGTACCTGCCATACCACCAATAAATATATTATACCTAGAACGTGTTATTGAAGATCCTGCTCCTGGTCCTAAAACAAGATTCCAATCTCCTGTATTAAGATTAGCACCAGGCTCATAATTATCACCATTGTAAGGCGCTGGTGTACCAGTAGCAGCTCCATCTTCATTTAAACCCAAAATACTCGAGCCTGTGATTTGGTTATACGATTGTGCTTGTGATTTGGTAAGTGATATTAAAAAAATAATTGCTAAATAAAGTAGTTGTTTTTTCATATAAGGGGCTTTTTCAATTAAGGCAACAAAAGTACAATAGTAGTTAAGGAAAATCGAATAAAAGGGGGTTGCAAAAGGGTTTCAACCATTATTTTTTTGAGATGATGTCTGGAGATCAAGGATAAAATCAAAATGAAAAATAATCAAACTAATAATTATAATTTTCAAAAAAGAGGTAAATGACCAATGAAATAAAAGATCTTATTATAAAACTTTAATACAATGTTATAATAAGACCCTTTTAATCTCCCTTTTCTAAAACATTTTGCACCTCCGTTTTTTTTCATTTTCTCAGGAAAACTCCATTTATGAAACATTTTTTAAAAATTTCACAAGAAATACTGATGGTAAATATAAATACCTATATTTATCACATCTTAATTAACACAATACAGACTATATGGGAACTTACAAAGTTCGGGTAAACGAAACCCTGGAGTTTGAATTTACCAAAGATGATATTTCAGCAATAAATGCCGTACAAAGTACAAATCCTTCAAAATATCACATACTTCAAGACAGTACTTCTTATCACACCGAAGTAACCTCTTCTGATTTTAATGCTAAAAAATATACCGTTTCGGTTAATAATACAGCTTACGAAGTTACTATTGCGGATACTTTAGATCAACAGATTGCTGCCATGGGATTCTCTTTAGGATCTTCAAAAAATGTAAATTCTGTAAAAGCACCAATGCCAGGTTTGCTATTGGATATTCACGTTGCTGTCAATCAAGAAGTCAAAGAGGATGAACCTTTATTAATCCTGGAAGCTATGAAAATGGAAAATGTTATTCTCTCCCCAAGAGATGGCATTATCAAATCCATTGGCGCCTCTAAAGGCGATGCAGTAGATAAAGGTCAATTGTTAATAGAATTCGAATAAAATTTACAATGAAAAAGATATTAGTAGCCAATAGAGGTGAGATTGCTATCCGAGTGATGACAACAGCCAAAAAAATGGGTATTAAAACGGTAGCTGTATATTCTACGATTGATAGAAATGCTCCACATGTGCAGTTTGCAGATGAAGCCGTTTGTATTGGGGAAGCGCCTTCTAACCAATCCTATTTGTTAGGTTCCAAAATCATTGAAGTTGCCAAACAATTGAACGCAGACGGCATACATCCCGGATATGGGTTTTTAAGTGAAAATGCAGATTTTGCTGAAGCCGTCGAAAAGAACGGACTCATATTTATCGGCCCTAAATCCAAAGCTATCAAAGTTATGGGGAGTAAATTGGCCGCCAAAGAAGCTGTAAAAGCATACGACATCCCAATGGTGGCAGGTATTGACAAAGCCATTACCGATGTAAATAAAGCCAAAGAAATTGGTAACGAAATAGGGTTTCCCATCCTTATCAAAGCCTCTGCTGGTGGTGGTGGAAAAGGAATGCGTGTCGTAGAGAAAGAAGAAGATCTCGAATCACAAATGCAACGAGCTATTAGCGAAGCTACCTCTGCCTTTGGAGATGGATCTGTTTTTATTGAAAAGTATGTAGGCTCGCCACGCCATATTGAGATACAAGTCATGGCGGATAGTCATGGAAATGTGGTTCACTTATTCGAAAGAGAATGTAGCGTACAGCGCAGACACCAAAAGGTAGTAGAAGAAGCTCCATCATCCGTTCTTACTCCTGAAATTAGAAAAAATATGGGAGAAGCTGCAGTACGAGTAGCGAAAGCTTGTGACTACCTGGGTGCAGGAACTGTAGAGTTTCTATTAGATGAAAATCATAACTTTTACTTCCTTGAAATGAATACACGTTTACAGGTAGAACATCCTGTAACTGAATTAATCACAGGTATTGATCTTGTTGAGTTACAGATCAAAGTAGCCAGAGGTGAAAAACTTCCTATTACTCAGGATGACCTAACGATTAAAGGACATGCGTTGGAACTCCGTGTATATGCCGAAGATCCTCTAAATGATTTCTTACCAAGTGTAGGAAACTTAGAAACATACCAATTACCGGTTGGTGAAGGTATCCGTGTTGACAACGGTTTTGAAGAAGGTATGGATATTCCTATTTACTACGATCCTATGCTGGCCAAATTGATTACTTATGGTAATACACGCGAAGAAGCTATCGAATTGATGATCAAAGCTATTGGTGATTACGAAGTAAAAGGAGTTGCTACTACCCTTCCTTTCGGAAAGTTCGTATGTGAGCACGAGGCGTTCAGGTCTGGTAATTTTAACACACATTTTGTAAAAAAATATTACGCAGCCGAAAAGATTGAAGCTGCTACCACAGAAGAAGCCAAAGTAGCAGCAATGATTGCGATGAAACAATACTTTGAAGATCAAAAAATAGTAAGACTACCGTTAAATTAGGGATGAAGTGAGGTATGAGGGAATTGAAATAGATATTCCTAAGATCTTAAACTTATTACCTAAAATCTAGAAAAGAATGGATTCCAAAATAAAAACATTACAAGATAAAGTACAACAAGCCAAGTTGGGCGGAGGCGAAAAACGTATCGAAGCGCAACATAACAAAAAAAAGTTAACCGCTCGTGAACGTATTGAATACCTAATGGATGAAGGGTCTTTTGAAGAGATTGGTATTTTGGTAACTCATCGAACTACCGATTTTGGTATGGATAAGCAGGTTATTTATGGAGATGGTGTGGTAACTGGCTATGGTACTGTAAACGGCAGACTCGTTTATGTATATGCCCAGGATTTTACAGTATTTGGAGGTTCTTTATCAGAAACCCATGCCGAAAAGATCTGTAAGATTATGGATATGGCGGTTAAAATGGGGGCTCCGATTATTGGGTTAAATGATTCGGGAGGTGCACGTATACAAGAAGGAGTACGATCACTAGGAGGCTACGCAGATATTTTTTATAGAAACGTACAAGCATCCGGAGTGATCCCGCAAATCTCTGCGATTATGGGTCCTTGTGCGGGAGGAGCAGTATACTCTCCTGCGATGACCGATTTTACGATGATGGTTGAAGACACCAGCTATATGTTTGTAACAGGACCTAACGTAGTAAAAACCGTAACCAACGAAGAAGTAACTTCTGAAGAACTGGGTGGAGCTAGCACACACTCGACCAAATCGGGAGTTGCCCATGTAACCTCTTCGAACGACATTGAATGTTTGGAGGATGTAAAAAAACTATTAAGTTACTTACCACAAAACAATACTGAGACTACTAGAAATCTGGAATATAGGTTAACAGACGAGGTAAGAGCATCGCTATCCGATATTGTACCAGACAACCCTAATAAACCTTATGATATGCATGAGGTAATTAGTGGTATTATTGATGAAGATTCTTTTTTCGAAATACATAAAGATTACGCAGAAAATATCATTGTTGGGTTTGCCAGAATCGGTGGACGCAGCATTGGTATTGTAGCTAATCAACCCATGTTTTTAGCAGGAGTATTGGATGTAAACAGTTCTAAAAAAGCAGCACGTTTTACACGTTTTTGTGATTGCTTTAATATCCCTTTGTTGGTATTGGTAGATGTACCTGGATTTTTACCTGGTACTGATCAAGAATGGAATGGGATTATTGTACACGGAGCCAAACTGTTGTACGCGTTGAGTGAAGCAACAGTACCGCGAGTAACCGTGATTACCCGTAAAGCTTATGGAGGAGCTTATGATGTAATGAACTCTAAGCACATTGGAGCTGACATGAATTTTGCCTGGCCTACGGCCGAAATTGCGGTAATGGGTGCCAAAGGAGCCAGCGAGATTATCTTTAGAAAAGAAATTAAAGAAGCTGACAATCCAGAAGCCAAATTAGCCGAAAAAGAAGCAGAATATGCTGATAAGTTTGCAAATCCCTATCGAGCAGCGCAACGAGGTTTTATTGATGAAGTGATCTTACCAAAAAATACGAGAAGAAAACTAATCAAAGCCTTCAGTATGCTTGAAAATAAAGTAGTAGAAAGACCATATAGAAAACACGGTAATATTCCTTTGTAATTTGTTATAAACCCCAAAGATTTTAATTCCTTGGGGTTTAACTTTCTGAATTCGCTATCTAAATATAGCTATAATGCCTCATCCATAATCTTTTCTACAACTTCAGGATTAAGTAATGTACTTATATCTCCAAGATTACTAGTGTCTTTAGAAGCTATTTTACGTAAAATTCGTCTCATAATTTTACCACTTCGTGTTTTAGGAAGACCCGGCACAAATTGTATTTTATCCAATTTAGCAATTGGTCCAATACGCTCCGTAATCTGTTGATTCACCTCTTTACTTAAGTTATTACGGTCGCGATATTCACCAGTTTCCTTTAAAATAACAAACCCATATAATGCATTCCCTTTAATATCGTGAGGAAAACCTACAATAGCGGATTCAGCAACCGCAGGATGTTCATTGATTGCATCTTCAATAGGCGCAGTACCTAGGTTATGACCTGATACAATAATCACATCATCTACCCTACCGGTAATTCGATAATACCCTACCTCATCACGTAAGGCTCCATCCCCAGTAAAATACTTGTTTTCGAAAGCTGAGAAATATGTTTCTTTAAACCGTTGGTGATTTCCCCAAATAGTTCTAGCCATAGATGGCCAAGGAAATTTGACACACAATCGGCCATCTACCTGATTTCCTTTTATTTCTTGACCATTCTCATCCATTAGCGCAGGTTGAATTCCGGGCATAGGTAATGTTGCATACGTTGGCTTAGTTGGAGTCGAAAATGGAATCGGCGAAATCATTACACCTCCGGTTTCGGTTTGCCACCAGGTATCTACAATCGGACATTTCTTTTCACCTACATGGTCATTATACCAATGCCAGGCTTCTTCATTAATAGGTTCTCCTACTGTTCCCAAAACCTTTAAACTTGATAAATCTCTATTAGTTACATGATCCAAATTTTCTTTAGCTAATGCTCTAATAGCCGTCGGAGCAGTATAAAACTGTGTAATCTTATGTTTCTCTACAATATCCCAGAAACGACCAAAATCAGGGTATGAAGGTACTCCTTCAAACATTACTGTGGTTGCTCCGTTGGCTAATGGCCCATACACAATATAGGAGTGACCGGTTATCCAACCAATATCTGCCGTACACCAATAAATATCATCTTCCTTATACTGAAATACATTTTTAAACGTATATGCGGTATATACCATATATCCTGCAGTGGTATGCAACATTCCTTTAGGCATACCAGTAGATCCTGAAGTATATAGTATAAACAGCGGATCTTCTGCATCCATAATTTCAGGTACACAATCTTTATATGCATCATCAAGCAAAGGTTGTAACCAATGATCTCTACCGCTTTTCATATTAATTTCAGAATTAATACGCTTGGCGACCAATACTGATTTCACACCAGGACAACTCTCTAAAGCCTCATCAACAATACCTTTTAAATCTATTGTTTTGGCTCCTCTGTATGATCCATCCGAGGTAATCACCATTTTTGCGTCACAATCATTAACTCTAGTAGACAAAGCAGTCGCTGAAAACCCTGCAAAAACTACAGAATGTACTGCTCCTATCCTGGCACAAGCCAATACTGAGACAGCTAATTCAGGAATCATAGGAAGATATATACAAACTCGATCTCCTTTTTGGATGCCTTGCTCTTTTAAAACATTTGCAAACTTACATACGCGCTCATGTAATTGTTTGTATGTAATATGTTGTGCATCTTCATTAGGATTGTTAGGCTCAAAAAGAATAGCTGTTTTATGTCCGCGATTCCTTAAATGTCTATCAATACAGTTTTCTGTGATGTTAAGTTGAGCTCCTTCAAACCACTTAATTTCGGGTTTGGTAAAATCCCAGCTCAATACATTATCCCATTTCTTTCGCCACATGAAATGCTCCTCTGCTACTTCGGACCAAAAAGTTTCAGGATCTCTTACCGATTTACGATATACCTGAAAATATTCTTCAAGATGTTTTATGTGATAATTACTCATTATTGTTGGTTTTAGAATTTTATATTATTTATTGATATTGTGTTCCTAATACTAGAGTATTTCAAATAATTATGATGATTTGTTTTTAGTACTAAACAACCCAAACCAATTAGGGTTTAAGACTTTTAATTTAATTAGGACCAAAAGGATAATTATAAAGCAAGCTCCCATCACCACAGAATGTATTACTCCTACAGAGGCTTCATTCTCGAATTTAAAACGAAAATATAAAGTGACTACCACATATATGGCGATCACTATATCAGATGCTAAAGGGTTTAATCTTAATTTCATATTCTATCTATTTTACATCTTTATTATTTTAATGTATTACATTAATATTTTTCGTTATTCCAAAAGTTCATTAATCTCTTCGACAAGTTTCTTGACAGAAAAAGGTTTAGTCAGATATTTATCAGCCCCCATTTCCAAGCCTTTTTCAATATCTGTAGCTTTATTCTTGGCAGATAAAAATACTACCTTGGTATGCTTTAATTTATCATTTTGTTTTATTTGCCTTAATGTTTCATATCCATCTACATTGGGCATCATAATATCTAACAACACTACATCCGGAACATTTTCTTCTGCTATTTCCAAGGCTTCTCCTCCGTCTCTAGCTATAAACACATCATAATTCTTTTTCTTAAAAGTATATTCTAACGACATGACAATGTTAGGTTCATCATCTACAATCAGTATCTTCTTCATATGGTTACTCTTTATTCATTGATATTGAGGCTAATTCTTAGGTATTGTAAACACAAAACGTGCTCCTTTTTTATATTTCTTATCCACCCAAATCTCTCCTCGATGACTTTCTATAATCTTTTTACTAATAGCCAACCCTAACCCACTTCCCACAGGTTTTTTGATATTTTGGTGCTTTGATTGGTAAAATTTATCAAAAATATGGTTCATATCCTCCTTAGGAATGCCTTTTCCATTATCTTGGACTACTACCAAAATTAAGTGTTCTTGTTCTTCGGCAGCGACAGTAATCATTCCTTTTTCCGGTTCGGTAAATTTCAGAGCATTAGAAAGTAGATTAGTCAATACCTGAAGCATACGGTCTTCGTCATATTTAGCGTTAAACTCTGATTCGTTTTGATGAACAACTTTGACTCCTTTCTTAGATGCTAATTGCTGTATGCCGCTTATTGATTTTTTTATGGTTTTATCTATTTGATTTAGTTGTATTTCTAACTGTTCTCGACCACTAGAAAGTTTTTCCAGGTCTAAAATGTTATGTATTAATCTAGTAAGACGATCTGCATCAATAACGATATTATCCAAAAACCTGTCTCTTAATTCATCAGGCATATCATCTCCATCTGTTGTTAGTACCTCTGATGCTGCTTTTATAGAGGTAATTGGTGTTTTTAACTCATGGGCTACAGTATCCAGAAACTCATCTTTTAAGCGATCTTGTAATAGCAATTCCTCATTAGCTTCTCTTAACTGATCAGTGAGTAATGTTAATTCATCAGACTTTTCCTTAAGTGCCTTATTAACCGCTATGGTTTCTTTGGACTCTTCTAAAATCTTCAATACTTCAATCAAACTTACAGGTTGTTCTTTTGCCACACTACTAATCAAAATCTTTGCAGAAGCTCCTCCTATACTTCCTGTAAGCAATTTTTCTGAAAAATTAATCAATCTAGCATCTGCCATTTCTTCTTCTTTAGATACTCCATATTTTATATTGAATAGATTTAGTGCTCTTTCAGTTCGTTCTTCGCCTAAAAAACGAGTCAGTACGTTACGAATATCTGACACATAAGCTTCTCCTTTCCAGACAAAGGCTCCTTCTTGTAGGTTTGCATAATTACTACTATTCACAAACATTTCTGCATAATTACGTTCTCTATAATTTCCTTTAGACAGCAGTGAAACTATTAAAAAACTAAATGTATTTAGAAACATACTCCAGAAAAATGCGTGTGCTTCAAGACTCAAGAAATCAATCCCAAAAAGTGCATAAGGTTTTAGCATTTCAACCCCTAATAATCCTTCATCAACAAATGATGAATCTCCTATTAATCCATTGACTATAAAAGGTAATATTAATGTATAAACAACTACGAGTACTCCTATAATCATTCCTGTTTTAGCAGCTTTAGCAGAACCACGATTCCAGAAAAGCCCAATAAAAAAAGATGGAGCTAACTGTGCAATGACTACAAAAGAAATTAGACCAATAGAAAATAGTGATAGTTCATAAGAAAATTTCACATAAAAGAAGTAAGCAATAATGATCAATGAAAAGATGGATATTCTACGAATATTCTTAATATAGTTAGCATTTTTCTCTGGGTTTCCTTTTATAAACTTATCTAAAAACCCATACGGAATTACCAAGTTATTACTAACCATTGTTGATAATGCTAAAGTAGAAACCACTACCATAGAAATCACAGCTGAAAACCCTCCTAAAAAAACTAACATGGCTAGTATCAAATTGTTATTCTGAAGTGGTAAGAGCAATGTATAATAGTCGTGATTTACATTTCCTGTCATTGATAAGTTTCCTCCCCAGGCGATAAAAATCACAAATACATTAAATAATAAAAGATATAATGGAAACAACCATATTGCTTTTTTCAAGTATCGTTCTCTATCATTTTCTACCACTGCCACATGAAATTGTCTTGGTAAAAGAAAAATGGCAAAAAAGGAAAGCATAATCATAAACATCCAGTTAAAACCAGCTTCAAGCCCATTAAAAGAAGTTATTTCCTTAAAATTATCTAGTTGAGATGCTCTTCTATAAATATCAGTAGTGCCATCAAACAAATAAAAAGTAACATATATCCCAACTACTAAAAAAAAAGTAAGTTTCAAAATAGATTCTACCGCCACAGTTGTCATAATACCTTTTCGACGTTGCGAGGCATCTGTAGCCTGAGTTCCAAAAAAGGCTACAAAAATTGCCAGAAGTACAGCTATATAAAATGTAGAATCATCAAGTATAGTTGTTGATACATAACTGGTTTCATCTGTGATAATCTCAAAGGTTTCTGAAATAGCTTTGAGCTGTAAAGAGATGTATGGCACTATAGCAAATACACAAATAATTGCGACCAAGGCTCCTAAAAAACGGTTATTACCGTATCGCAGTGATATAAAGTCTGCAATACTAGAAATCTTATGCTGTTTAGATACTCTAATAATTTTTCGCATTACCAGTATCCATAAAGGTAAAGAAATCACTGGCCCCAAATAAGTGGTCAAGAAATTGATCCCAGATCGTGAAGCAATTCCTACACTTCCATAATACGTCCAGGCAGAGCAATATACTGCCAGAGAAAGCACATAGATATATGGATTATTTACCCACTTGCTTTTTGAGTTTTTTTCTGCCCAAAAGGCAACCAAAAACAAAAAAGCCAGGTAAACGATTATAATCGATATCAGAAGATAATTATTCATGATGCCTTTGCAAAATGATGAATGACACTACAACTGCAATAATCCAAATGATGAAAATAAAGAAATAGATCATTGGGAAACCAAAAACTTCGCCAGAATGATCAAAAATCAGTATAAAGGGAACATTCCATAGTAAAAACAGCAGTAAGGATACCACGATTAACTTTTGCTGATGTCTTTTTTTCATTCCTCCAGAGTTCATTTTATAAAGTTAGAAAAAACGGTGCTATTTATTACCGCTAAGCTTATGTTCCTAGAATCCACTAAAGATCCATCTCTACAGCAGAATAAGTTCAACTCTATATTTTGACAACCCTTGAAAATAGGGTTGTCAAAATTAAGTTTCACTAAATTAATGGTGTGAAGCCTCTCCTGCTCCACTAGGGATTCTTATATGCTCTACTATTTCTTGTACATCTTCTGGTGGAGCTGCAGTCATTCTCGATATTATCACAGAAACTATAACATTAACGATCATTGCAATAGTTCCGAAGCCTTCTGGAGAAGTACCAAACCACCATTCTTCCTTAGGTCTTGGTTCCATTACACCAATCAAACCTGTTTTATACACGACCATATAAACGAGCATTAGAGTAATTCCTACTATCATTCCTGATACTGCTCCTTGCCTATTCATGCGTTTATCAAAAATACCCAAGATAATCGCTGGAAAGAACGATGCAGCGGCTAACCCAAAAGCCAGCGCGACGACTGCGGCTACAAATCCAGGCGGATAAATACCAAATAATCCTGCAACGATAATTGCAAATAAAATACTGATACGGGCTGCCCACAATTCTCCTTTTTCTGAGATATTAGGTTTGATTTGCTTCTTTATTAAATCGTGAGAAATAGATGTAGAAATCACTAATAATAATCCCGCTGCAGTAGATAATGCAGCTGCTAATCCACCTGCCGCTACTAAAGCTATTACCCAATTTGGTAATTTGGCAATTTCAGGATTCGCCAATACCATAATATCTCTATCTACATACAATTCATTTGCTGTATCATTGGCATTGGATACTAGTCTCTCTCCATATTCACCTCTTTGATTGGTGTAAGCAGGTTTCCCATTCATTGCATTACCGTTTACGTATTGGATTTTACCATCACCATTTTTATCTGACCATGCAATCAAACCTGTATTCTCCCAGTTTTTAAACCATTCAGGTACTGCCTTATATTCTGTATTACTAACTGTTTCAATTAAATTAGTTCTTGCAAAAACTGCTATTGCGGGAGCAGTAGTGTATAAAATAGCTATAAAAAGTAAAGCCAATCCGGCTGATTTACGTGCATCTTTTACCTTAGGTACTGTAAAGAAACGTACGATCACATGAGGTAATCCTGCCGTACCAACCATCAAAGCCAATGTAATGGCAAATACATCCCAGGTAGATTTAGAACCATCAGTATATTCATTAAAACCAAGCTGAGTATGCAATGTATCTAATTTTTCTAACAAGTAGGTTCCGTCTTCTACGGTACTTCCCATGCCAATTTGTGGAATAATGTTTCCTGTCATTTGCATGGAAATAAAAAATGCGGGAACCATAAAGGCAAAAATGAGCACACAATATTGAGCCACCTGTGTATAGGTGATTCCTTTCATTCCACCTAAAAAAGCAAATACCAATACTACCGCCATACCAATAATAACTCCAATATTAATATCTACTTGCAGGAATTGAGAAAACACAATACCTACCCCCCGCATTTGTCCTGCTACATATGTAAACGATACGATCAAGGCACAGATTACTGCTACGGTCCTTGCTGTATTAGAATAGTACCGATCTCCAATAAAATCCGGAACTGTAAACTTTCCAAATTTTCTAAGGTATGGTGCTAACAGTAAAGCTAACAATACATATCCTCCAGTCCATCCCATTAAGAATACTGATCCATCATATCCCATAAATGAGATTAACCCCGCCATAGAAATAAATGACGCTGCACTCATCCAATCTGCTGCAGTAGCCATACCATTAGCTAACGGAGAAACACCTCCGCCTGCAACATAAAATTCTTTTGTTGAACCTGCTCTGGCCCATATCGCAATCCCAAAATACAAGGAAAAAGTAATCCCTACTAAAATCCATGTCCATACTTGAACGCTCATATTATATTATTTTTTCGGTTAGTATTAAGATTACTCATCGTAACCATATTTTTTATCTAGTTTATTCATCAATCGAACATATACGAAAATGAGTATTACAAAAACATATATAGAACCTTGCTGTGCAAACCAGAACCCTAGCTTGAAACCTCCTAATCGAATAGAATTTAATGCGTCTTTAAATATTATTCCTGCACCATAGGAAACCAAAAACCATATCGTCAAGAGAATGACCAGGTATTTTAAGTTTTCTTTCCAATATGCTACTGCTTTCTGTTTGTCTGTCATAATTTTCCGAATTTTATAAATAAATCATTGCCTGTAGAGTAATAAAGCTTTGCGCATCATTATCTCCATATTTTGTATTTAAATATTCTAGTGTTAATTTAGAATGATGTCCACTGAAATAAGCATTTGCTCCTACGCCAAAAGTTGTTGCGTTATCATCAATAGCATCAATGGATCGTAAGTTAAAAGAAGCATACGGCTGAAATTTGGTCTTTTTATTATCATTAGGAATTACATATCCTACGTGACTATAAATCATAGAACCAGTTTCATAAGTTTGACCTAAAGTATAATTTTCTCCATAATCATTATTCTGATATGTCGCATAGGCCGTGATTGCCGAACCATTATCTCCCAAAGGAGCATCATAAAAAGCATCTATAGCAAATATCGCCACATCTTCTCCTTCCAGATCACCTACTGTATTTTCTCTTACACTACCATCAGGATGGTAAAAGAATCCTGCGCCTACGTTAAATACTTTTTTACCTCCGATGTACGAACCTACTTTGTAAGGCAGAAAATTAGACTCCTGGTCCATAAAATTATAATCAAAGTATCCAGCAAAATTCTTACCTGCGTCTTTAGAACCCAATAATCGTCGCCCTGCATATATGGCGGGACCATTCGCTACGGGAACCGCAGTATCCTGAAGGTTATTAGTTATGGATTCATTAATCGAAACTCGATACTGTAATTTCCCAAAAGAGCCTTTAGCATAAATACCTATATGACGTGCAAACTGATCAGACAATCCAATAGTTGACCAAGACTGCCTATTGTTATCTAAGGTCATGATGTTAAGCGTACTCTGATTATTTAATCGAGAAATTCCATTCCAGTAATGTAAACCACCACCGATTGCATGATTTTTACCCAGATTATATTGTCCCCAAACCCCGTGAAAGAATAATTGAGAACTTTCTCCCGTTCCCAAAGGGCTCTGGTTGTTAGCATTAAGGCTGTTTAAGCCAAAATGCGTAAGGATCAAAAAGTCTTTATTGATCTGAGCATACATTAAGATTCGTGCTCTTCTTATACTAAGACTAGTTTTGCTTTCTTCATCTGGAACATCATCCTGATATCGTGCCCAGAACTGTGCCCACGAAATTATCCTAAAGTATTTAGATCCGTCTTCGTTGAGTTTTACTTTCAGTCCTCCTGTATAATCTGGAGATCCTTGTGAGTAAGAATACTGTAAGATAAAAATACATAAACCAAACAGTAAAATTAATTGTTTTTTCATAGAGTTTACAATAATTAGATTACTACTAAATTGATTTTGTGTGCTCTACGAAGCTCTTAAAAACTATAGGTTAATAAAAAACTAATATACTTTTATGGTAATTTAAAATAGTTAATCTCTAAAACGCTCCCATTTTATGAGCATAAACTTATCTCCCAGTTCAGTAACTACAACTCCGGCTCCTGACAAATTGTTAACATTTTGAAAATAAGTAGATAACTCAGATGCATTTAAGATTTTATAGGTAGGATGGTAATTAGAATTGTACGGTCGTTTCACATTGTATTTCTTCACCCAATTCATAATACTTACGTGCGAAATCCCTAAAATTCGTTCAATCTCTCTATAGGTTAATCCTTCTAAATATAACTGAAGTGCCTTGTTCACATAATAATCATCAATCTTCTTTCCTATCTTATTTACCGAAAAGAAATAATTACAGGATTTACACTTATATCGTTGCCTATCATTCACAATTCCGCTTTTTATATATTCGTCGGAACCACAATTGGGACAAGCATTAATCTTCATATATATTATTTTAGCATAAATATACTAATTTAGCAACAAAATTCTAAAAACGTACTTAATTCAATAAGCAATTAACAAACAACCTCTTAAAATAATACTGCGTTAGCAAACGTTACTTTTAATTAAGAAAAACATAATAATTAACCCATTTCACATTTTTGAAAAAAAATACTAGTTTTAACCCCTATGAGCAGTCGACGAACAACTAAATATGCGATCTATACAGTTGCAGTACTTTGTGCAGCTTTGATAAATGAATTTATTGGTAAGTACGTAAAAAAACATGTTGAGATGCAAGGTTACCTTCTTGTATTAGTAGACATGTTAATTATAGTTTTAATTTTTGCACCAGCATTTGCTTTAGTAAACAAATACACAAAAAAGATTTCTTCGGCATATATCAAAACATCTAAAAAAATAACAGGAAATAGAAACAGCATCCGATTAGGTTTTACAATTGCTATCATTATTCTTTTTATCCTTTATGCACATTTAAGGCATAACCTCAGTGTTATTAACGATCTAAAAGCTTTGATTCCTAACTTATAATTGCTCAGATATAAAAGTTTTGATCTCATCTTCAGAAAAAACAGGGTTTGCTCCTTCGCTACCGGCTACCATTGCCCCGATAGCGCAAGCATAATCTATAGCAGTTTGCGGGTTGCTTTCCTGAAGTAACTTAGAAATTAAAGTAGCGAGAAAAGAGTCTCCCGCACCTACGGTATCAATCACTTTTACTTTGTAACCCGAATTATGAAAAAAGGAACCTTTATAAAATAGTGTAGCGCCTTTTCCTCCTTTAGTAATGCAGATTTGATCGGTATTTGTATACTTGGCCACTGCTCTTAACTGGTCTTCTAATGTTGTCTCTTTTATTTTAAAATAAATACTGATTTCATTCAATTCTTCATCATTGAGCTTAATAAAATTGGCTTTATTCATTAATTCTAAAAGCAACTCAGTGCTATAATGTGGTGGTCGAAGGTTAACATCTAGAATTTTAAATTTAGCTTGATCCAATAACTTAAACAATGTATTTCTTGACGTTGCATTTCTACACGCCAAACTTCCAAAGATAATAGCATCGGACCGATGCACCTCTTCGATGTCAACATCACTAATTTCTATAAAGTCCCAAGCCACCGGACGGCTTATCTCATAAGTAGCTGTCCCTTCTTTATCAAGAGTAACCAAAACTTCTCCAGTTGGATAGTTTTTATCTTTTTGTACAGTTTCAGAAGGCACCTCTTGTTCTTTTATATAAGAAATAATCTCATTACCGAGATCATCATCACCTATTCTGGTAATGATGGAAGATTCTATTCCCATAGTATGTAGTCGTAATGCAACATTTAAAGGAGCTCCTCCTATCTTTTTATGGTTTGGAAAAATATCCCAAAGGACTTCTCCGAAACAAGTGATTTTCATGGACTTGATATTATATCCTAAAAATAAGTTATTTTAAGTAGATATTTTATTATTTGGAAACTTCACTATGGCAGGGTTAGTTCAATTTGTTTCTTTGCCTTTTATACTTTTGCACATACATAGTAGAAAAAGTCTTAATAAAAACAACCCCCAGCGGTTAACTACTCCTCTGGGGGTCTAGGTTGAAGCTAAAAAATTAAACTAACTCAACTTACACTCAATTAAACATGCTTCAACTTCTCTTCTATATTTTTAAGGCATAGATTATTAATACTACCTATATGACTATGTTTTGTGTTTTTTTCAGGTTTATAATTTCCGTTTTCGATATCCTGACCAATCTTTACATACGCATCTCTAAATGACATTCCCTGCATTACCAATTCGTTTAATGTATCAACACTAAACAGGTAATCATATTTAGAATCTTCTAGAATGTTATCATTAACCTTTACACTTTTTAAGGCATAGATAGCCATTTCCAATGACGCTTTTAAGTCCTGAATTGCTGGTACAATTCCTTCTTTAAGCAATTGTAAATCTCTATGATATCCACTTGGCAAATTATTAGTCAACAAACTTAATTCATAAGGTAAAGCTTGAATCTTATTACACTTACCTCTAATTAATTCGAAAACGTCAGGGTTCTTTTTATGAGGCATAATGCTTGACCCTGTAGTTAACTCAGAAGGAATACTCATAAAGTCAAAATTCTGACTCATATACAAACAAACATCCATTGCAAGTTTGGACAAAGTCCCTGCCACACTGCTCATAGCAAAAGCTGCAGATTTTTCGGACTTACCTCTGCTCATCTGAGCAGCTACCACATTAAATTTTAAGGTTTCAAAACCTAGTTCTTTAGTTGTGAATTCTCTATCAATGGGGAATGAACTTCCGTATCCCGCTGCGCTTCCTAAGGGGTTCTGATCTACTACTTTTAAAGCAGCATTCACAAAATAAAGATCGTCAACAAAACTCTCAGCATAGGCCGAAAACCATAATCCAAAAGATGAGGGCATGGCAATCTGTAAATGTGTATATCCAGGCAATAAGATTTCCTTATATTTTTCTGCCGAAACTAAAAGCAATTGAGATAATTCTTTAATTTGAGATTTGATCTGTAGTAATTCATCTTTTAAATACAGATGCATTGCTACCAACACCTGATCATTTCTGGATCTGGCTGTGTGAATTCGTTTTCCAGCATCACCTATACGCTTGGTTAATTCAAACTCAATTTTAGAATGTACATCTTCAAATTGGTCTTCGATAACGAAAGTTCCTGCTTCAACTTCTTTAGCGAGATCATTTAATTCTTTTTCTATCCCAGAAATATCTTCCTCAGAAAGCAAGCCTATTTTATGTAACATTTTAGCATGAGCCATAGTAGCTTGTACATCATATTTGGCAATTACCAAATCCAACTGCCTATCATTACCTACGGTAAACATATCTATCTTCTGATCTGTTGGTAATCCTTTATCCCAGAGTTTCATTTTCTTAATTTATATCGTTTATTATTATCAGCCTGAACTATTCTGAACCTATACTTCGACAAGCTCTGTGCGACAAATAATTACACTATTCCTTCTAAAATTTTAACATACAACGCTACCCCTTCCTTAATTTCGTCTACATAAATAAATTCATCAGCAGAATGTGATCTGGTCGAGTCTCCTGGACCCAGTTTTAAGGACGGACAACTCAATACAGATTGATCCGATAAGGTTGGTGAACCATAGGTAGTTCTTCCTAAACTAATCCCAGATTTTACTATTGGATGATCTTTTGGTATTGAAGATGATCCCAAATGCAATGATCTTGGTTTTACCTCAACATTATTAGGCAGGGACTGCTTCACGATTTCCATAATTTCTTCGTTTTGGTATTTATCATTTACCCTAATATCAACTACCAAATCACAATGCGATGGCACCACATTATGTTGATTTCCGGCATTGATCTGAGTAACTGTTAATTTAACCTTCCCGAGTGTTTCTGATTCTTTTTCAAACTCATAATTCTTAAACCACTGAATCACTTCTAAAGCGTTATAAATTGAATTATCATCATTAGGATGCGCAGCATGACTGGCTGTTCCTTTAACTGAGACATCTAATACTAATAACCCTTTTTCTGCAATAGCTAGCTGCATTAATGTAGGTTCTCCTACAACGGCAAACTCCACATTTTTGAGATACTTCAGTACACTTTTAAGTCCAAGTGGACCGCTACTTTCTTCTTCCGCAGAAGCGACAATGACAAAATTGTAATTCAGGTCTTTTCTGTCATAGAAATAGGTAAAAGTTGCCATCAATGAAACTAAACATCCCCCAGCATCATTACTACCAAGACCATATAACTTTCCATCTTCAACAAAGGCTTTAAAAGGATCATTGGTATAATTACCATTTGGTTTTACCGTATCATGATGAGAGTTTAATAAAATCGTAGGCTTGGATTCATCAAAATATTTATTGTACGCCCAAATATTATTATTCTCCCTTTCAAAAGGAATATGGTTTTGCTTAAACCAGTTTTCAATCAATAGAGCCGTCCCTTCTTCTTCTGAAGAAAAAGATTGGGTTTCAATTAACTGACGTAAAAGCTCAATTGCTTGATCTGTTAACTCAGCAATATTTGAGTATTTGAGTTTCTGAGTATGTAAATTATCACTCATTCTTTTATCTTTTTGAATACTATCACATTACTTCTTGCTTAAAGGCTTAAAGTAGTATGTTTCACATTATTATCTTTAATAAATTCTGCATTGGCGATATGCACTTTACTTACGTTCTTTTGTAAGGCGTCAAAACAATTCTGAAGCTTTGGTAACATTCCGTCTGCAATAACCTCTGCATCTCTTAACGCTGAATATTTTTCTAAATCAATATGTTCAATTACCGAATCTTTATCTTCAATATTTTCTAAAACTCCTTTTAATTCAAAACAATAAAATAAAGACACATCATAAAAAGATCCCATTGCTGAAGCAATTTCTGAAGCAATTGTATCTGCATTAGTATTAAATAACTGCCCATTACCATCGTGAGTGACCGCACAAAATATAGGAGTAATCCCTAGTTCAATAAATCCTTTGATCATTTCTGAATTTACTTTGGTAACATCTCCCACATATCCATAATCAATAAACTGTACGGGTCTTTTCTCTGCTTGAATTACATTAGCATCAGCTCCTGTTAACCCAAGTGCATTACAATTGTTTCTCTGCAACCCTGCTACTATTTTCTTATTTAATAATCCTGCATAAGTTTTTACAACTATATCCAAATTCTTAGCAGACGTTATCCTTCTACCATCAATCATTTCTGTCTTCACTCCTAGTTTTGAAGCTAAATTGGTAGCTGATTTTCCTCCACCATGTACCAAAACCTTAGGACCTTCTATTTTTGAGAAATCTTCTAAAAAGGACGATAAAGCTTTTTCATCTTCTATGATGTTGCCACCTATTTTTGCTACTAAAAGTTTTTCCTGTTTCATTTTAGAATTATTTTAGAAAGAAAATACATCCCCCTAACCCACACCACAGTGGGATTATATATTTTTTAATATTTTTTTCAATACTAATTGAGCAGCAAAGGTTCTATTATTTGCTTGTTCGATTACAATTGAATTTTCACTATCCAAAACAGTATCCTCAACCACAACATTTCTTCTTACCGGTAAACAATGCATGAACTTTGCATTATTGGTAAGCTTCATTTTTTCCTGAGTGATCATCCAACTGCTATCTTTAGACGTTTTTCCATAATCATGATATGCACTCCAATTTTTGACATATACAAAGTCTGCATCTTTAAATGCATTTTGTTGGTTGTAATCAATGGGCACCTCATTAGTAATCTGACTGGCTAACTCAAATCCCACAGGGTGGGTAATTACAAAATCTGCGTCCATACGCTGCATCATTTCTACGAAAGAATTTGCGACTGCCTGTGGTAAGGCTTTTGGATGCGGTGCCCATGATAGTACAACCTTTGGTTTATTTGTTTTTTTATGTTCTGTTATCGTAATAGCATCTGTTAATGCCTGCAATGGATGTCCCACAGAACTCTCCATATTAACAATCGGAATGGAAGCGTATTCAATAAAGCTTTTTAATACTTTTTCTTCATAATCCTCTTCTCTGTCCTCTAATTTAGCAAAGGCTCTAATAGCCAATACATCACAGTATTGCGAAACCACCTGCGCAGCTTCTTTTACGTGCTCTGAAGTTCCCTGATCCATTACAGTTCCATCTCCATACTCCAATGACCAACCTTCTCCTGTAAAATTCATTACCATCACATTCATCCCCAGATTCAAAGCTGCTTTCTGAGTACTTAAACGGGTACGAAGGCTTGGATTAAAAAATAACATACCAATTGTTTTATTCGTTCCTAAGGATACATCCCTCAAGGGATTTTTCTTTAACTCAATAGCTTCTTTAACCCAATTATCAAGTGAATCTATGTCTTTTATGGAAAAATAATTTTTCATTATTGTCTATTTTAATACGAGAGAAATATTTCCCCTCACCTTAACCCTCCTCCAAAGAAGAGGGAACTTGATTCTTTATTTTTGTAAATATGTTCTTATCCTGTATTGCATCTACTAGAAAATCATCTTTCAATCCATTAATAATCCACGTTTCAATACCAGATTTCTGTGCAATTCGAGCTGCTTCGATTTTAGATCTCATTCCGCCAGTACCGTGAGTAGATATTGAAGTCACAATTTCACTTTCTAATTGTTCAATATCATCTACTTCGACAATCGTTTCAAAGGTTTGATTATTAACTGATTCTGCCGTACATATCCCATTGGTATTTGTTGCTATCACTAATAAATCAGCTTCCAGCAAAGAAGCTGTTAAAGCTGCTAACTTATCATTGTCCCCAAATTGAATCTCATCTGTTGCCACAGTATCATTTTCATTAATTATGGGAATGTAATTATTGGCTACCAATACATTAATTGTATTGACAATATTCTTTTTAGATTGGGTTCTTTCAAAATCTGAGTATGACAACAGACATTGAGAGGTCAACAACCCCAAATCTCTGAAACTTTCCTGAAAAATTCTCATCAAGTGTGGTTGCCCGATTGAAGCTAATGCTTGCTTTACTGTAATTTCCTTTCCATTGGTTTCCAGATGGACAAACTGTTTTGCTACTGCAATAGCGCCTGAGCTTACAATTACAAACTCGTACTGGTCTTGTAAAGCCAATATTTGCCGTCCGATATCTTCGATCTTACCACGAGAGATCTGATTAGTCTCTTTGGTCAAGGTATTCGAACCTATCTTAAGTATAATTCTCTTCTTATCTAATTTGTCCCTCGCCATGTATATACCATTTATTCGTTACCAAATGTTGTAGTCCAATTGGACCTCTTTGGTGTAATTTATCTGTACTTATTGCTAATTCTCCTCCTAGTCCTAGCTGAAACCCATCTGTAAATCTGGTAGATGCATTATGATACACCGCAGCACAATCTACCGAAGCCATAAAACTTTCTGCTTCTATTTGGTTTCGTGATATAATTGCCGCAGAATGCCCTCCACTATATTGGTTGATTTTGGAAATTGCTTCTTTTGAGTCTTCTACTTCTCCGATGACTATTTTATAATCCAAAAATTCTTCAGACCAAACATCATCATTTGTTAATGATTCTACTTCCTCATATTTTGAAAGGGAGGTATCTCCTAAAATTTCAACATTAAAGTTCTTAAGGGTCGTAATCAGATTTCGAACAAAGTCCTCCTTATTAGGAAGGTTTTTATCGATTAATACTTTATCCACCGCATTACAGGCTGAAATTTTATCGGTTTTACCATTAATAATATTATCCAATGCCAAAGCTCGATCTGCCTCACGGTGCACATATACAAAGTTATTCCCCCTACCACTTACAATAACCGGGCAAGTAGCATGCGTTTTTACAAAATCAATCAACCTCTCACCTCCTCTGGGAACAATTAAATCCACTTGCTGCGTTGGTTTTTCTAAAAATGCTTGAGTTTCGGTTCTATTATAATTCAGATACTCTACCCAATCAGTCGATATATTGTTTTCTGTTAAAGCTTGATGCCAAAGTTTTACGATTTCGAGATTAGAATTTAGAGATTCCTTTCCTCCTTTTAATAATATTTTATTACCAGATTTAAAAGCAATTCCTGCTGCTTCTATAGTAACATCAGGCCTTGATTCGTAAATGATTAATACGCTACCAAAAGATGCCGTTTTATTATATACCTGCATTCCATTTTCATGAGTGAATCGAAATCTCTCAACTCCAACAGGATCATCTTGCGCTGCCAACTGATTTAGCGAATCAATCATTCCTTTAATTTTAGATTGATCAACCTTCAATCGATCATACATTGCTTTATCATCTCCTGAATACTTTTCTACATCTATTTTGTTGGCATTGATTAAAGCATCTCTATGCTGATCGACCAGAGCTGCCATCTTTTCTAATACCGAATTTCTTTGTGATATGTTTAGTACTAAACTCATTATTATACTTTTTCTGCTACCAATACGCTTTGTAATGCTTCTACAAATTGATCTATTTCCTTTTTACCTATTGTCAATGGAGGAAGTATTCTTAACAATTTTTTATTCATTGCTCCTCCAGTAAAAATGTGTTGATCATAGATTAATTTCTTTCTTAGTTCTCCTACTTCAAAATCAAATTCTACTCCTAACATCAATCCTCTTCCTTTTACTTTCTGTACACCGGGGATTTGGGTCGCCTTGGATAAAAAGTAATCGCCTGTTAACTTAGCATTATCTATCAGATGTTCTGCTTCAATTACTTCTAGAACTGCTAAAGCAGCTGCACAAGCCAGATGATTTCCACCAAAGGTGGTTCCTAACAAACCATAACTTGGCTTGATATGAGGTGCGATTAAAATTCCTCCTATTGGAAATCCATTACCCATACCTTTTGCAATTGAGATAATATCAGGAGTGATGCCATGATATTGATGAGCAAAGAATTTACCTGTTCTACCATAACCTGACTGTACTTCGTCTAAAATGAGAACTACTCCAAACTCTTGACATAATACCTCTAAACCCTTAAAAAATTCAGTTGTGCCTTCATCTAACCCGCCTACTCCCTGTATAGGTTCTACAATTACCGAACAAACATCTCCTTTTACCAATTCGGCCTGAACTAACTCAAGTTTATTTAATGGCAAAAAAGTAACATCTTGTTGCTTATTTAAAGGTGAATTAATCTTCTTATTATCCGTCGCTGCAACAGCTGCTGAAGTTCTACCATGAAATCCATTATCAAAGGCTATCACTCTGGACTTCCCTGTCTGAAAAGAAGCCAATTTCAATGCATTTTCATTAGCCTCGGCTCCAGAATTACACAAAAACAATTGATAATCATCGTATCCAGATAATTCACCAAGCTTCTCTGCTAACTTAGATTGTAAACTGTTCTGAACAGCATTAGAATAAAAACCAAGTTTCTCAACTTGTTCTTTTAATCTTTTGACATAATGAGGATGTGAATGACCGATTGAAATCACCGCATGACCACCATAGAGATCCAGGTATTCAATTCCATTTTTATCAATCACAGTACTATCATATGCCTTTACGGGCTCAACATCATATAACGGGTATACATCAAATAATTTCATAATGTTTATTGTTGGTTAATTGTTACTCGTTGTCAAAAAATTATCTCACACTGACAAACAAAAACTACTAACTATTTTATAGTATTTATCTTTTCATAAGAAGCCATTACTCCTTTTATAACCGAGGAACTTAGTCCCTGATGTTCCATCTCATTTAGCCCTTCAATTGTACATCCTTGAGGGGTAGTCACTTTGTCGATTTCTCGCTCAGGATGAGTTCCATTTTCAGCAACTAATGTTGCTGCACCAATTGCTGTCTGTACTGCAATGATCTGTGCTTCGTGAGGATGAAACCCCATCTGGATCCCACCTTGAATCATAGCTCTAAGAAATCTTAAAAAGAAAGCAATTCCGCTGGCTCCTAAAACAGTTGCAGCTTGCATTAAGCGTTCTTCAATCACTAAGGTTTCTCCTATAGTATCAAACATTTTTTCTACAGTTGCTAATTCTTCTTTTACATCTTCATTGGCCGAAATACACGTCATTGACAGTTTTTTAGCTGCTCCTGTATTAGGCATTACGCGTACCACCTTATTGTTTGGAACTACTTCATTAATCTCTGCTATGGATGTTCCTGTAACCGTAGATATTAATATCTGATCACTTGTCAACACATCTTTGATTTCTTGTAATACAACATCCAATTGCCTTGGCTGTACACAAAGGATCACCCACTTTACATCTTTAATTGAATTTATTATATCTTGAGAAGTAGATACACCAAGTTTTTCTTCAACTTCTTTTAAGTTATATTTTGATTTATCTACTACCGTAATATCCTTTACCTTAAAAAGATCACTATTGGCTAATCCTGATATTATGGATTTACCTAAGTTTCCTCCTCCTATGATTGTTATTTTATTCATCTTAAAATGCACTTGCTTTTAATTCTAATCCTGTTTTTTCTTTTAATCCAAACATCAAATTCATATTATGAATTGCTTGTCCGGAAGCCCCTTTAATCAAATTGTCAATCACTGAGGTGATTAATAACATTCCATCTTTTTTAGAAATATGAAGAATACATTTATTCGTATTTACTACTTGCTTCAGATGAATCTCTGTATCTGAAATCATGGTAAATTCTGCATCCTTATAAAAATCTTTATACAACTGGATTGCTTCTTCTTCTGACCCTTCATATTTGGTATACAGCGTCGCATAGATTCCTTTACTAAAGTTCCCTCTATTCGGAATAAAAAACAGTGGAGCTTGAAAGTCACTTTGTAACTGTACTAGGCTTTCTTCTATTTCTCCCAAATGTTGATGAGTAAAGACTTTGTAACTAGAGAAATTATTATCTCTCCAGCTAAAATGGGTGGTACTTCCTGGCATTACGCCGGCTCCAGTACTTCCTGTTGTTGCATTAATATGTACAGAATCAGTAATCTTTCCTTGAGAAGCCAATGGAAGTAATGCTAATTGGATCGCAGTTGCAAAACACCCAGGATTAGCAATATTCTGAGCAGATTTGATCTTTGCCTTTTGTAACTCAGGTAAACCATATATAAAATCTCTTCCTAAGAAACTCTGATCATTATTCAGCCTAAAATCATTTCCTAAATCAATGACTTTTGTTTTTGCAGAAAATATATTGTTTTCTAAGAAAGATCTTGACCTTCCATGTCCTAAACAGAGAAATAATACATCAACGTCTGAATTAACAGTATCAGTAAAATTCAATTCAGTTTCTCCGATTAAATCCTGATGCTGTTTAGAAATTGCTGAACCTGCATTGGTAGTACTAAATACAAAATCTAATTGTACTTCTGGGTGATGTACTAATAACCTTAACAGCTCTCCTGCTGTATATCCTGACCCTCCTATAATTCCAACTTTTATCATGACTCACTAGGGTTTACATTATGATATATTTTATTAGCATTACCATAAATCTTAATAAACCCTTTGGCATCATCAGATGTCCAGGAGTTGTTCATTTCTCCATACTGACCAAAATCAGATTTCATCATATCAAACTCTGATTCGATACCTTCTAAAGTGAAATGATATGGTTTCAATTTTACTATAACATCACCAGTAACCGACTTTTGAGAATCTTCCATAAAAACTTCAATATTTCTCATTACAGGATCAAGGTAATTACCTTCATGTAATAGCATTCCGTACCAGTTTGCTAATTGTTCTTTCCAATATTGTTGCCACTTGGTCAATACATGCTTTTCCAGTAAATGATGTGCTTTAATAATTACCATTGGTGCTGCGGCTTCAAATCCTACTCTTCCTTTAATACCAATAATAGTATCTCCTACATGAATATCTCTTCCTATAGCAAAAGCACTTGCCAATTCTTCTAGTTTTTGAATATTCTTTACCGGGGTATCTTTAATTCCATCCAACCCAACTAACTCTCCTTTTTCAAAATTTAAGGTAATTGTTTCTTCTTTCTGTTTTTGAAGCTGACTTGGATAAGCATCTTCAGGTAAAGCGCTATGTGAAGTCAACGTTTCTTTACCTCCTACACTGGTTCCCCAAATTCCTTTATTAATAGAATACTGTGCTTTCTCCCAGCTATAGGACACACCATGCTTTTCTAGAAACTCTACTTCCGCTTGACGGGAAAGCTTTAAATCTCTAATAGGAGTAATAATTTCAATCTCGGGAGCCAACGTTTGGAATATCACATCAAATCGAATTTGATCATTTCCTGCTCCAGTACTACCGTGTGCAATATATTTTGCTCCTACTTTTTTAGCATAATTGATTACCTCAATAGCCTGAAATATTCGCTCAGCGCTTACAGATAAAGGATATGTATTATTCTTAAGAACATTACCAAAAATTAAATACTTTATTGCTTTTTGATAAAACTCATTTAATATTGTTTTATTTACGTGAGAAGTACTTCCCAACTCATAAGCCCTTTTTTCAGTTTGTTTTAACTCTTCTTCAGAAAATCCTCCTGTGTTTACCAATATGGTATGTACCTCGAGGTTTTTTTCGTGAATCAGATACTTAACGCAATAGGAAGTATCTAAACCTCCACTATATGCTACCACTACTTTTTCCATAACAACAATTGTGTATTAGTTGTAAGCATTGTCTGCTTTATTTTTTTTAATCTTTTTAATACCTTTTTATTATACCACTTTTCTTTTTTCTTCTCCTTCTTTGCAGGATCATATAACATTCCAGTACATAGACACATTTTATGTTCTTTAGCACTTAAAATGTCATAATTTGTACAAGTCTGACAACCTGCCCAAAACTTTGGGTCATCAGTAAGTTCTGAGAATGTAACTGGTTTATATCCTAAATCAGAATTAATTTTCATAACCGCTAATCCTGTGGTAATACCAAATACCTTAGAAGTAGGATATTTTTTTAGGGAATGATTGAATGTAAATTCTTTGATTTTTTTAGCTAAACCTTGATTTCTGAAATCAGGATGCACTATAAGTCCAGAATGTGCCACATATTTTTCGTGTCCCCATACCTCGATATAACAAAAACCTGCAAATTGATCACCAGATAAAGCTATAATGGCATTACCATTTCTAATTTTGGTTTTTATATACTCTGGAGTACGTCTGGCAATACCAGTTCCTCTGACTTTGGCAGAGTCTGATATTACTTCACAAATCTCTCGTGCGTAATGAAAATGACTTTTGTCTGCTATATATATTTCTACCTTATCCATAAACGTTTTTCCGTTTACAAAAGCTTTTTTTAAGTTTAAATTTAGGATTGGATTCCAAGAAAGGATTCAGAAATAGTAAGAATAACTATTAACACATACATCAATATGTTATAAAATATATTCTACTAAATCAAAAATATGGAATTGTCTCTCGGGGAAGCAGGACGCACCTACTTCGAATAAAATTAGACCCCCAAGGGGCGACGAAAGCGGCGTACAGGTATTACAGTATTACCTAATTTGTTCATGATTTGAACTTTAACTTCCGAATAAATAATTTTTGCCGTTTTCATAATAGTAACTCTAAATCGTCGGCCGTAGCCCCTTTCGTTAACTAGATGGTACAATATTACATAAAAACTATATACCAACGACAAGACCACATATATTTTTTTAAAAAAAATGTGATTTTCACAAAATAGTAGTCTCCAATTTATGATATATGTAACCAAAAACAAGAAAAACGGAAGATTACAATCTTCCGTTTTTCAAATATCTATGTAGAGGAATACTCAAATATTCCTTTTTAGTGAGTAATACTTAGGTTTTTCACTCTAACTATTCCGTGAGAACCTGTATAAGAAGCTCCTTTTACGGATTGTAAGTAATTACCAACTTTAAAATAGTTTCCTTCGGTACTCGTGTCCATTTCTTGACTAAATATTCGATTACCACCTTCAAAAAGTTCTACCAAACCATCATTATATACTAGTTTAAAAGTGTAACTTGTATCTAACTTATATGTACCACTTAAGATTCTACTTCCTCCAAGGACTTCTTCAGTAATATACCCACTAATTTTGATTCTTACATTTCCAGAAGACTGATCTGGAGATCCAATAAACTGAACTCTAATAACATCATCCACAGTATTCCCTGGACCATGTATTTGCCCAAAACATAGTACACCATCTTTTCCACTTTTACTTTTAGGTAATTGATCTACTCTAACCGTCCAAGTCATAGTATTATTACCATTTTTTGCATCCCAGCTAGCAAGATTACCATTTTTCAGCTCTCTTAATTCGACTCTTGGGTTTTGGGAATTTGCAGAACCTCCTAATCCTCTATAACATTTAAAATATGTCCATTCTCCATCTGTATAGAAATAATTAGGATCTTCATAAGTACTAAATGTTTCACCTGTAGCATCCAGAACATCATCACGATAGGTTGCTGATGAACCAGGACTACCTGTAAAACAATTTAATTTCCAAGTATTGGAAGTAAGCCCTAAAATATCACCGGGAGAGTTTCCTCCTGGTGGCGGAGGTGGTGGAGGTGTGCTTCCGGATGAGTGTATTTGTGTTTCTGTAATACTGTTCCAGGCACCACTAGAATTACCAAAACAAGATATTCTTACATATCTGGCACTGATTTCATTAAAACTATAAGTTTCAAGATTTGTAGTGTTCCCGCTGCTACCTGTTCTTTTAGCGTCAAAAACTGTACTCAAACTAGAAGTAGAATTACCAACTCTAATCTTAAAATATGCTTTACGCTGATTTCCTTTATACCAGGCAATTTTGAGACTAGATATAGTTTTTGGAGACCCTAAATCATAAGTAATATACTTTCCGGAATACCCTTTTGAAGACCATCTAGTATTTAAATTACCATCCAAAGTATTCGCAGGTACATTACCATCATCACCATTTGCCGAAACGCTAGCAGGTGTAATTATAGCCTTGAGACCAATACTTTCTTCGGTTAGCTCTGTAATTTCAGTATTGAACCCTTCATTTTCGCAAGATAGAGTTATGAAAAAAACTGAAAACAAGCATAGTTTGTGCAAACGAGAAAAAGATATTCTTTCTCGATTTATCAAATAGTTTTTCATGTCATATACATTTAGAATGTTAATAAAAGTTTGTGCTGTTTTAATAAATGACGTTAAATTGGTTGACCAATTTTACACAATAATAACAATTTTATAACACAACTCAAACGATTTCGTAAAAAAATCAAAAAATAACCATCACATAATCAAATTATTAACTCAAAAAATGAAAAGTTCACAATATCAAGTTTTATACAAAAAAATCTTTAAGCCACCAGTATCTATTGCATTTGTAAGAATTATCTCCGTTTTAAAAGCAGAAGAATACTATTGAAAAGTTTTTACCCAAAAGTTTTTCTTTCTCCTTAGTTTTTAAACATAAATATTCTTCCAATTGAGCCTAATTATGTTTTTTTTAATTAATTTAGATGGTTAACCAATTAATATTGATACGAAATTGATTTCTATGGAAAAAATTGAAAAAAGTCCTAAAAGCAATAAAAACATTGAAGAAACTATTATTTCAAAAATTAAAGAATTAATTGTCTCCAAGCACCTTGAACCCGGTGATCGTCTTCCTGCTGAGAGAGATCTTGCCCAAAAATTTGGTGTAAGTCGCAATCAGCTACGACAAGCAATTCAACGATTAGAATTTTATGGATTGGTAAAAAAATACCCTCAAAGTGGTACTCGAATTTCCAATATCGGTGTAACTGCTTTAAATGGAATGATGTCGGACATTTTACAATTACAAAAGCCAGATTTTAAATCTTTAGTAGAAACTCGTATAATACTAGAAACCAATGCTGTAAGATTAGCAGCAACTAGAAGAACAGAAGATCAGATTAACGAAATACAAAAAGCACACGACGCTTATAGCGAAAAAGCAATAATGGGGATTGAGGCTGTAGAAGAGGATTTGATGTTCCATATCAAATTAGCAGAGGCCAGCAACAATAGTGTTGTAAACTCTTTAATGTTAATTATTACACCCGAAATCATCACCCATTTCATAAAAAACAAAGTCTGTAATAAGGAAGAGAATTACCTATTAATTAAAGAACATCAGGCAATTATAGACGCCGTTAAAGAAAAAGATCCTGATAAAGCCGCTCATCATCTAAAAAATCATTTTAGAGAATTATATAAATATTGTGAAGGGTAGTGAGATTAAATTCGCTAGGATTTTTTATCTATTTAAAAATCATATTAAATTTTCATTCAAGTTTTATCAAGAAACTGACTGTTTTTTTATATAAATATTAAAAAAACAGCTTCACTTTCTTTGAATATTGATTTATATGCTTATTTTTGGTTAACCAAATTGGTAAACCAGATTTGTTTTTATGAAAAATACACTTTTATATTACTCATTAACAACCCTATTATTGTTCTCTTGTAATATTTCTAATCAGGAGAAAAAAACAAATAACATCATTAACTCAGTTGATGCTTTCAACGAAGCTCTTAAAATTGTGCAACCAGGAGATTCTCTAATATTAGCAAAAGGAGTTTGGAGAGATGCTGAACTATTATTCGAAGCAAAAGGAACCGAAAACAAACCTATCACATTAACAGTAGAAGAAAAAGGAGCAACTACTCTTGAAGGTTCCTCATACCTTCGCATTGCAGGTGAGCATTTAGTTATAAGTGGTTTGGTATTTAAAAACGGCTTCACTCCTACTTCTGAAGTAATTTCCTTTAAAAAGGACAAAGCCAATTTTGCATCCAATTGCCGCCTTACTGAATGTGTAATTGATAATTATAGTAACCCTGAGCGCAGAGAACAAGATTATTGGATTGGTATTTATGGCAAAAATAACCGCATTGATCATAATCATATTGAAGGAAAAAGCAATCTAGGAGTTACTATGGCTGTAAGATTAAACTCAGAAGAGTTCATAGAAAACCATCATAGAATTGATCACAACTATTTTGGCCCCAGACAGACTTTAGGCTCTAATGGTGGAGAAACATTAAGAATAGGTACAAGCCATCATTCATTGAGTAATTCTAATACGATTGTAGAATACAATTATTTTGATCGCTGTGGTGGAGAACTAGAAATTATTTCAAATAAATCATGTCAAAATACATTTCGCAATAATGTGTTTTATGAATGTCGAGGTACCCTGACAATGCGTCACGGCAACGAAACCAATGTAAACAATAATATATTTATTGGCAATGGAGTGCCTAGTACGGGTGGTATTCGTGTAATTAACGGAAAACAAACCGTAGAAAATAACTATGCGATCGGACTTACAGGATATAGGTTTGGCGGAGCTTTGGTAGTCATGAATGGTGTGCCTAACTCTCCTCTAAATAGATATTTTCAAGTTTCAGATGCAAAAATTAGAAATAACACATTTATAGATTGTGATTATATCCAATTATGTGCTGGCAGTGATGCAGAAAGAAGCGCAACTCCCATAAACTCTGTAATGGAAAATAACATTTTTTATAATGGAAGAAAAGATAATTCATTTACCGTATATGACGACATTACTGGAATAAACTTTAATAATAACATCATAAGCCCTAATACAAAATCCATAAAAGATGAAGGATTTATTGCTAAAAATTTAAACTTTAAAAAGAATAGTAATGGGTTATTACTTCCTACCGATATAAATCTTAACGCAGGTGCTATAATCAAAGGAGAAATTCCGACTAAAGGCACTTCAGGAGCTTCATGGTACCCTAAGACAGAAAAAATTGTGATGTTCAATTCTGGTAAGAATATTCAAGTAACACCTGGGATCAATACACTATTTGATGCGGTAAAAAATTCTGCTCCAGGGGATATTATCGAACTAACTTCTGCTAGCGGATATTTAATTACAAAAACAATAGACATAAACCACCCAATAACCATTAAATCTTTTATAGATAAATCAACAATTACATTTGAAAAAAAATCACTTTTTGATATTCAAAATGGAGGTAGCCTACAACTAAACGGATTAGTATTTGATGGAAAAGAAGCTCCTGATTACTCAGGTAATGCAGTTATTAGGACGAGTAAGTATTCCATGAATAAAAATTACCAGCTACTCATCGACCATTGTGATTTTAAAAATTTAGATATTAATCATTCATATGATGTAATAAAGGTATTCAAAAATACTATGGCGGATAAGATTAGTATTACTAATTCATCCTTTAGAAATATAACAGGAAACATACTTTCACTGGATAAAGAGATTGGTGAAAACGGAATTTTCAACGCAGAATTCGTAACTCTTAGAAACAATATTTTTTCAGATATCGATGGAACTATACTTAATCTGGTAAGAGATGGTCGCGATGAAAGTACATTTGGTCCATTCTTAACATTTGATCATAACGTGGTAGACAATGTAGGACATGGCAAAAGGAATAAAAGTAAAAAATCAATTTCTTTAATTGGAGTTCAAAATGCAATAATTAAGAATAGTATTTTTAGGAACAGTAAGGGTATACAAATGCATTTAGTAGTTGGCGGGCCAATTGCAAAAATACATCATAATAACTTTTTTAACTCTGAAGAGGTAACAGTTACCGGTGATCAAAAATATGAAATCTATAAACAATGGTCTTTAGAACCTGGGTTTAAAAGCCCTATCACCTACCAACTTGGAAAAAAATCTGATCTACTTGCCAAAGGAGATGATGGTTTAGCTTTAGGTATAATCAATAAATAGTCATGCTAAAATCAAAATTACAAGTGCAGCTACTAAATATTAAGCAAAACATTTTCATTATTTCTTTGATTATCTTTTGCTTTCATCTTTCTGCTCAGGAACACCCTAGTCTGGTTTTGACAAAAAAAGGAGTAGAAAACATTCGAAAGCACTTGGGAACTATTCCTATTTTTGATGAAACTCTGGCTGAGGTAAAAAAAGAAGTTGACATAGAAATCAAGACCGGAATTCACGTACCTACCCCTAAAGACATGGCTGGAGGGTATACTCACGATAGGCATAAAAAAAACTGGTTCACACTCCAAAAAGCTGGGGTACTATATCAACTTTTGGAGGATGAAAAGTATGCAAATTATGTACATAATGTCCTTAAGGAATACGCAGAAATGTATCCAAAACTCGCGTTACATCCTCAAACCAGATCTTACGCAAGAGGAAAAATATTCTGGCAATGTTTAAACGATGCAAATTGGTTAGTATATGTAAGTCAGGCCTATGATTGTATCTATGAATATTTGTCTAAAGAAGAACGAAATCATCTAGAAGAAAACCTATTCATTCCATACGCGAAATTTCTTTCTGAAGAAAGTCCTCAATTCTTTAATCGCATTCACAATCATAGTACCTGGGGTAATGTAGCAGTAGGTATGATTGGTTTGGTAATGAATAATAAAAAATTAATAAATAAAGCATTATACGGGTTAAAAAATGACAATATAGATTTGAATCTAAAAGATAATGATGGTGGTTTTATTAAGTCAAAAGGACAAAGCACAGGTTTTTTGGCAAATCTAAACGAACCATTTTCCCCAGATGGATATTATACCGAAGGGCCTTATTATCAACGATACGCAATGTATCCTTTTATGATTTTCGCAGAAGCATTACAAAACACAAAACCAGAATTAAAAATCTTTGAGCACAAAGAAGGAGTCTTAATTAAATCAGTATATGCGCTATTAAATCTGACGGATAATGATGGTGAATTCTTTCCGCTTAATGATGGACAAAAAGGAATGTCATACTACTCCAGAGAGTTGGTATCTGCTGTAGATATAGCTTATCATTTTGGTGGAAATGACACCTCTTTATTAAGTATTGCCAAACTGCAAAACAGAGTGCAATTAGATGATTCCGGCTTAGCCATTGCTTTGGGAATACAACAACAAAAAACAACTCCTTTTATAAAAAAATCAGTTGAACTAAGAGATGGAGCTGATGGTTCCGAAGGTGCAATAGGCATTTTACGATCAGTAGATCAAGAGTTTGGATTGGTCATGAAATATTCTGCCCAAGGTTTAAGTCATGGTCATTATGATAAATTATCCTTTTCCTACTATCATAATGGAACCGAAATATTTCAAGATTACGGTTTGGCAAGGTTCGTGAACATTGAGCAAAAAAATGGTGGTGGTTATCTCAAAGAAAATAAGACGTGGGCTAAACAAACTATAGCACATAATACTATTGTTCAGGATGAAGCCTCTCATTTTAATGGGAAGTATGAAATAGGTAGCAAACATCACTCAGAAAAATACCTTTTTGATACGTCAAACCCTAAATTACAAATAGTAAGCGCGAAGGAAAATAATGCATACCCAGGCACAAAGCTTCATAGAACAATGCTTATTCTTGATGATGAAGGTTTTGAAAATCCATTATTGATTGATGTTATGCATTTTAATTCTGATAGTATTCATCAGTTCGACTTGCCATTTTACTACCACGGACAAATTATAAATACCAATATTAAATATGATAACTATGACAACCTGGCTAAACTTGGTACCAAAAACGGTTATCAACACCTTTGGTTAGAAGGAAAAAAAGTCATACAAAATGACAAAACCATTCAATCTACCTGGTTGTCAAATAATATATTTCATACACTATCAACTCTGACCAAAAATCAAGATGAATTTTTGTTCGCTCGAATTGGCGCTAATGACCCGAAATTTAACTTAAGAAGAGACCCGGCATTTATTCTCAGAAAACCAAAGGTTGAGAATGGAGCATTCATAAGCGCAATTGAAACACACGGCTCATATAATGCAGTTACAGAAATTGCAAATAATACTTACAGCAATATTCAGGAAATCAAAAAAATTCCTAATAATAACAAAAACTATTTGGCCTGGTCAATCACAACCAAAAAAAACAAATTGCACACATTCATCCTTTGCGTATCTACAACACAGGATTCAAAAAAGCACATAATCAATTTACAAGGGAAAAACTACCAATGGTCTGGCCCTTTTTACCACAATAAAACAAACAAATTTTAATTTTTAATCAGAATCATATGAAAAGTTTTGGATCAAGCAAAGAATTTATAAAAGGAGATGAAATCCAATGGGAAACTGTAGGCGAAGGAGTGAAACGTCAAATTATGGGATATGATGATAAGCTAATGCTAGTAAATGTAGAATTTGACAAAGGAGGAATTGGAGTAATGCATAAGCACTATCATTCTCAAGTAACTTACGTCGTGAGTGGAGAGTTTAAAGTTACTATAGGTGATGAAACAAAAATTTTAAAAGGTGGAGATTCATTTTATATCCCACCTAATGTAATGCACGGAGCAGTGTGTTTAGAATCCGGTTTTTTGATAGACACATTCAGTCCAATTCGAGAAGATTTTATGGAATAAATTTTCTTTGCAACTTCACAATACCATAATTTATTAAGAGAATTTCTCAATTTTTATTAGAAACGAGATCCATTCTTTAAAATTTTAACATTTAAAGTTGTTATATTTTTTTGTTTAACAATAAAATAACATATATTTGGTAAACCAATTTGGTTATCCAATTTGGTTTACCAGAAAAATCAGTCACTCAAATAATTTAAAAAACAAAAAATGGAATTACTTAATAATTAGGGAATAAAAAAAAGGACAGGTGTGCGCCTATCCTTTTTTAAAATTACTTCTTTTCGGATCGAAGTAACATCAAATATGCATGAACCTTTATTAATTACATGCTTTGCAAAAATACGGATTTTTGTTAACAAAAGCGGTTATGTAATTAGTTAAAACGAAAGAATCGAGGAGTTGCTCTTCTTACTTTCTTAACACTAAACTTTATACAATATCAAATTAATTGTAGGAACATAACATTATTAAAATGAATTTTAGCTATAAATTATTTTTTACTATCCTGATTTTATTTCAAACCACTTTGTTGGCACAGGATAGCTATTTACTTACGGGTAAGGTCACAGATGAAAAAACCATGCCTATTCCAGGAGTAAACGTAATAGTCACCAACACAACTAATGGTACTTCTACTGACTTTGATGGATTATTTCAGATTCAGGTAAAACCTAAAGATGTACTTCAATTTTCATATGTAGGATACGTTACGCAAACAGTAATAATTACTAATCAACAAACCTTAAACATTACATTTAAAGAAGATGCAAATACACTAGATGAAATTGTAGTAATTGGATATGGTACACAAAGAAAATCAAGTCTAACTGGTGCTATTTCTAAAATAGTAAATGAAGACCTCGAACAACTTCCAGTATCCAGGGTTGATGACGCTCTGGTAGGACAGGTGTCCGGTGTTAACATACAAGCTACAGAAGGAGAAGCAGGTTCTGCCCCAACCATTCGTATTCGTGGTACTGGATCTATAACAGGTGATTCTAATCCCACTATTGTCGTTGATGGGCTCATTGTTGATAATGATTTTTTAGGATCATTAGACATGAACGATGTGGAATCTTTTAGTGTCTTAAAAGATGCAGCATCAGCTGCTATTTATGGTTCTCGAGGTGGTAACGGTGTAATTATAATAACTACTAAACAGGGAAAAGAAGGAAAAACTAAATTTACATATAGTACTTATACCGGATTAAAAGAAGCTCGCCAAAGTGACGATTACTACTTTTCTGTAGCAGAAACTGCTCAAGCAGAGTTAGCTGCAACAGGAGCACTCTCAGATCGCACAAGATATAAGCAGTTAATTGGAATTGATCGAGACTGGCAAGATATTATATTTGATGGAGGTACTATAAGCAGCCATTCTTTTGGCGCTAGAGGTGGAAGCAAAAAAACAAAGTTTAGCACTGCCTTTAACTACCTGCATGACGAGGGTGTATTACTAACAGATGATTTTAAAAGATATTCGTTCAAAGTAAAAGTTGACACCAAAGCTAATGATAAATTTAAATTTGGAGCAAGCTTTACCCCTTCCTATACTAACAGAAGAAGGTTTGACGGATCCGTACACGATATATTAAGACAAACACCTTGGCTACCTGTATATCACGATGCCAATACAATTCGTTTTGTTAACAGTTTTAAATTTCCTGATGTACAAATAGGAGATTATGCCACTCAGCGTCATTTTGATGATTTCGATTTAGCAACGGGTCTACCCATTGCATCTGGTGGAACTGATATTAGTAATACTTCTAATACAAATCCAGCTGCAAAAGTACTGGAAAAAGATCGAAAAGAACGTAGATTTAAAATTCTAGGTAGTGTTTATGCAGCATATGATATTACAGAAGATCTTAATTTTAGAACAGCATTATCCGGTGATTATCAGAATACAAACCGTTCCAGATGGCAAGGAAAAAAATCTAATAGAAATGGAGATGCTTCTTTAGAAATTTCTAATCAAAACAGAATACATTTAGTAACTGACAACTATCTAACTTACAACAAGATACTAGAGAGACATAATATAAATGCTGTTGCAGGTTTTTCAGCTGAAAAATTTGATACAGCAAACGAGAGCGTATTAGGTATAGATTATGAATCAGACCTTATAAGAACTATAGCTGCAGCGCCAACCATTGCAGATGCAGATTCTTTTGAAATAGAAAACAGTTTCATGTCTTTTTTCGGTCGTTTAAACTATGCATTTGATGACAAGTATTTATTTTCATTTAGTTATAGACGAGATGGGAGTTCAATTTTTGGAAAAGATAATAAGTTCGGGGATTTCCCTGCAGTGTCAGCTGGATGGATAGTGACCAATGAAAAATTTTTAGAAAACAGTGATTTTCTAAACAATCTAAAATTGAGGTTTAGTTACGGTTTTACAGGTAATAACAGATTGGATACAGGTGATGTAATCATTGATAATTACCCATCAATATCATTATTGGGGTCAAGCACCGCAGTAGTAAACAACGAAGTTATATCTGCAGTTAACGCATTAAATATTGCAAACCCTGAATTGAAATGGGAAAGATCCCAAGAAATTAACTATGGTATAGATTTTGGCTTCTTTAATAATAGAATTACGGGATCCGTAGATTATTATACCAGAACAAGTGATCAACTGTTATTAGATAATCCTATTTCATCAACTACAGGTTTTACAAAAGCGTTAGTAAATATAGGAGAAGTTGAAAACAAAGGTTTCGAAGCAGAATTACGAACAAGAAATATATCTACAGAAAAATTTAAATGGTCTACAACTTTTATAGCTTCAAGAAATGAAAATGAGCTAGTTAATTTTGCTGATTCTAATGGTCAAATATTAAATGTCGATAGTAAAAGAGCTGCAGAATGGATCAACTTAGAAGGTAATCCTATATCATCTTTTTATGGTTGGGTGGTTGATCGTGATATTCCTTTAGAGTTCATTAATGATCCATACCATCCAGTAGGAGGAGAAGCACAAGATGTATATGTAAAAGATCTTAATGGTGATGGACTAATTGATGATGATGATAAAACTATTTTAGGAAATCCTTATCCAGATATAATTTGGAGTATCTCTAACGAATTCCAATACGGTAATGTCGACCTGAGTTTTCAGTTTCAAGGTAGTCACGGAGCAGAAGTAAGAAATATGGGAGACCAATATTTATTTAATCAATTCAATAGTTCTCAGGATTTTACTGCTGATACACCCAATCAGGGATTCATCAAACAAAAAATATTCACAAATGATATTATCCAAGATGCTTCCTATATAGCATTGCGTAACGTAAATATTGGTTATACAATATCAAAAGATTTACTAGAAAAAATAAATCTTTTCACCAGAGTAAGGATTTATGGTACTGCGCAGAATCTATTATATTTTACAGCAGATGGTTATACTGGTTTCAACCCAGAATTTGTAGAAAACACAAGGCCTGCCGCATTGACTTATGGATATCAAAGAGCTGGTTCGCCAATATTTAGAACCATGACACTGGGAGTGAATTTAGAATTTTAATTGGTAAAAAATAAACAGTATTATGAAACGACTAAAATATATAATATTACTGATTTTGGTAACTGGCATTTCTTCTTGCGAAGGAGATTTTCTAGAGCCTGTTCCAACAGCAGCAATTAGTGAACCTACTTTCTATTCAAACGAAGAAGAACTTTTATCCGGTGTACTTAACATGTATGATGGTATACAAGGTGTAAACGACACTAGATCAGATTCGAATCATGCAATTCAAGTTGAATTTTATGTAACTGAAATGCGTAGTGATAATACCCGAACAAAAAGTAGTGAAGGAGAAGCTGCTCAATTTGAGAGTTTCACTATAGAGTCAAACAATGGTATTGTAGATGACTATTACAGAAGTTTTTACAATATCATATTCCGAGCTAACGTAGTACTGGAGAACTTAGGGGTTGCTTCAAATGAGAACAGAGCCCAGATAGAGGGTGAAGCTAAATTTGTAAGAGCCTATGCATATTTCAATTTAGTACGCTTATTTGGTGATATTCCGCTAGTAGACCGCTTAATCAAACCATCTGATAGAGATATTCAATTTACCAGAGTTTCTTCTGCTACTATCTATGACCTAATAATTGCTGACCTTCAAACAGCTGTGGCAGGTTTAGATAACACCTATAAAAATAGAGCTTCCAAAGCTGCTGCACAAGCCTTATTGGCAAAAGTATACCTTACACAAAATACTAACTATGTTGAAGCTCAGCAGCTTCTAGAAAGTGTTATAAATGAAGGTGGATTTTCTTTAGAGGCAAATTTTAATGATGTTTTTTATTCCGAAGGAAATAATGAGATTATTTTCGCTATCGGATACTTTCCAGGTACTGCTGATGATAGCCAAAACTTTTCTGCGGAGTGGTTAAATGCTGTAGGTAGAACCAGTGGTGTCAATTATGTAACTACAGAAGGTAGAGCAGCCCTAGATGCTTTAGGAGGCAATAGAACTGCATTTTCTTACAGACAAGATCCTGAACAACCCACTCAATATCAAGTAGCTAAATATTTCCCTAATGGTGATCCAGATTCAAGTAATAGAACACAAGCAGGAAACGATTGGATAGTCTTACGATATGCAGATGTATTGCTAATGCACGTTGAAGCTATTATGGCTGGAGGAAATTCAACCTCTGTTCAGGCTGCATTAGATTCTTTTCAATTAGTTCGCAACCGAGCTGGGTTAACAGATATAGTAACAAGTATTAGTAAAGAAGAATTATTAGATGAAAGACGTGTAGAATTAGCATTCGAAAATCATCGTTTATTTGACTTAATCCGTTTCAATATGGCTCAAGATGTATTATCTGCTTTTTCTGCAGCTAATGGACACGGGTATAGTTCAACTGATTTATTACTTCCTATTCCTCAAAGAGAAATAGGATTAAGTAACGGTGCATTACGTCAAAATCCTGGTTATTAAAAATTAAAAAACAGTCATTATGATTAATTCTAAAATATTAAGAAAATCATTCAATACAGCAGTATTGTTGATTTTAGCTGTTGTCACATCCACTTTTATGACATCGTGTGATTATGAATTTGATTTACCCGAAGCAGGTTCAATTCCGGATGAAACCCCTCCTGCTGCTAATTTTACGGCAACCCAAAGCGCTTTGGATTTTCTAAGATATGATTTCGCCAACCTTTCTACTAGTGCAACGACATTTGCATGGGATTTTGGTGATGGAAATACTTCTACAGAAAAGGACGGGGTAAATATGTATCCAGCAGAAGGCACATATACAGTAACACTAACAGCATCAGATGCTCTGGGTGTGACAAGCACATTCTCACTAGATATTGAGGTTATAGAGCCGGAAGAACCAGATGTTCCTGACCCTATTTTAGTTAACGCTGATTTTGACAAACTTCCTAAATCTTCAGGTTCTGATTGTACTTGTTCAGGATGGATTAATAAGAGTATTGGGGATCAAGGAGAATCTAGTTCAGGCAATGGAGGTTCTGATAATGTTCTTAAATTTGACAATAATGAACCTGATCATATTTATCAAGAATTTGAAGTTGTACCTAACGCGGATTATACAATACAAATAGTGACATCTTTTAAAAGTCCAGAAGGTGGTTCGTTTCCAAGTATGCTAGAATTAAGAGTTTTAGCAGGCTCAGGCTATACGAGCGGTTATACTCCAACCTATTATACTGATACTGCCGCTTTTCCTCAAGATGGTTTTGGTTATGCTTCAATTTCACAAGTCGAAGATCCTGCAAATAATCTTTTAGTTGAGACACAAGCTAATCCAAGCGATGATAGCTATATTACTTACACCTATATATTTAATGCAGGAGCTAATGATAGTGTTGCTCTCTTCATAAGAGGTATCGGAGGCCCAGCTACTGGTGGTGGCGGTGGTGACTTTGGTTATAACAGTGGAGATGAAGAAATACGTGCAGATTCTATAACCATTACAGCTATTAATGAATAAGTATCAAATGAAAAACATTCAAAAAAATATATTACCATTTTTAGTAATAGTATTTCTATCTGTTAACACTACTTGTCATGCCCAGACAAGTAGCGTTACAGATTCGAATGTTAAAAAGGAAAAAAGAAAAAAGAAAAAGAAATACCGTTTACCTAAAATAGACTTGAGTCATTGGAAAGTAACCTTACCGATTGGGAAACCAGATGAAGTAGAACCTCCAGAAATTTTGGATTATGCTAATAATGAATCGCTTAAGAAATACATGTATAATGATTCTACTGATGGATCACTTGTATTTTACGCCTTTCCCAGCTCCAAAACTGCGAATACCAAATATTCCCGGTCCGAACTTAGAGAACAAATGGTTCCTGGAGATAATAACGTAAACTGGACTTTTGAGCAAGGTGGAAAAATGAGGGGAAAACTCAGAATGGGAGATATATCTAAAGACAAAAAAGGAAAATATCACAAAACTATTATAATGCAAATCCATGGTAGATTAACCAATGAACAACGTGATTTGATAGGACAAAAGGATAATAATGCTCCTCCGATATTAAAAATTTATTGGAAAGATGGCAAAATTAGAGTTAAAACGAAAGTATTAAAAAACCCAAGTGCTTCGCCAACAGAGATTTTAAAAACCGATGCCTGGACAGATGATGAAGGATATACTTTTAAGGAAAAAGTAGGATTTAAAAAGTTCATTTTAGAAGTAAAAGTATCCAAGGGAAAAATGGTGGTTTCGTTAAATGATAATGAATTTGCTGTGTATAAAGATTTTAACATTAAAAGATGGGGAGTTTTTGAAAATTACTTTAAAGCGGGTAACTACCTAGGAACTAAAGATAAAGGAGCTTATGCAAAAGTCAAATACTATCAACTTGAGGTATCACATTAATTAATAATTACAATTGGCTATAAATTAATTCATATAGCCCACTTAATATTTTTATTATAGATAATAATTTTATAAATTTGGTATACCAATCTGGTTAACCAATTTTTATTAACATATATTTCAGCTATGAAATTAGAAATCCTTACGAAAACTGAGAATCAGGAAATTCAAAAAAAAATCATTTCTGAAATAAGAGATTTGATTAATTATAAAAATTTAGAACCTGGTGACAAACTTCCTTCGGAAAGAACTTTATCAGAAAAGTTTGGGGTTAGCAGAAGTAACATCAGAGATGCAATTCAAAAATTAGAGTTTTATGGTTTACTAAAGTCAATGCCACAAAGCGGAACTTTTGTAGCTAATATTGGTGTAACCGCTATGAATGGTATGATAGAAGATATTCTCAGATTGGATGATCCTGATTTTAAATCTTTAGTAGAAACTCGTATACTATTAGAATTGAAAACCGCTCGACTAGCTGCTTTAAGAAGAACAGAAGACGATCTACGGCTTATGAAAGAGGCACTTGATGCATATTCTAATAAGGTTGTAGCCGGACAGGACGCAGTACAAGAAGATTTATTATTTCATTTAGCTATTGCAAAAGCAAGTGGAAACAGCACCATGAATACTTTTATGTTAATCATCACTCCGGAGATCATAACCAACTTCGAAAAATACCATGTATGTAATAATAATCAAGCTTTTTTAGGCATTCAAGAACATAATGACATTTATGAAGCAATTAAAAATCAAGATCCAAAATTAGCCAAGGAGAAAATGAAAAAACACTTCAAGATATTATATCAATATTGCTATAACCAAAAAAGTTAAAAAAGAAACATTGTAAACAAAATTCAAATTCTAATCATTTTAATCTTCAAGTTAATAATTCGTATTTAAAACGCCCGAAAGGTTAAATAGAATCATAAAATAAAATAGGAGTTGATGAGCTTTGCTACTATTTTGAGTAAAAGTTCTTAGCACTTTTTCAAAAAACATTCTCAATAAAAAAATATATGAAAATAAAAGGATTAAGATGGTGGATTATTGGTTTAATAGCGTTAGCAACCATTATAAACTACATTGACAGGCAATCACTTAGTGTTTTGTGGCCAGATATTGCTGAAGATTTATACCCTGACAAGTCCACAGACGAAAGAAAAGATATCTACGGTTGGATCTCCTCAATTTTCTTATTCTCCTATGCTTTTGGTCAAGCAATTTTCGGAAAGATTTTTGATAAAATAGGAACCCGTTTAGGTTTTGCACTGTCAATAGGTTTTTGGTCCCTAGCTACCGCACTACACGCATTAGCAAAAGGTTTTCTAAGCTTTTCAATCTTTAGGTCTATTCTTGGTGTTGCTGAAGCTGGAAATTGGCCAGGTGCTGCAAAAGGAAATGCAGAGTGGTTTCCATCCAAAGAACGTGCTTTTGCCCAAGGAATTTTCAACTCGGGTGCCGCTATTGGAGGTATTATATCAATTCCTGCAATCGCTTTTATGACCATTCATTTTAGCTGGCAAATGATATTTGTAATCATAGGACTTATGGGATTACTATGGTTAATTCCTTGGATGCTAATAATGAAAGCCCCACCAGGAAAACACCCTTGGCTTACAGAAAAAGAACGGAATTATATTCTTGACAAATCAAAAAATATAGGCCAAGTTGAAGATAATAATCAACCTGATGAATATAATCCAGAAACCGGAAAAATGTTATCCCATAAAGAAAGTTGGGGTGTAATTTTTGCATCAGCAGCAATCGATCCTATTTGGTGGCTGTTTGTATTCTGGATTCCTATCTATCTATCAGAAGTATATGGTATGGATGTTAAAGCAGTTGGAATCTATGGCTGGGTCCCATACGTTGGAGCAATGATTGGCGCATGGTTTGGAGGATTGTTGGCTCAAAATCGTATTAAATCAGGTTGGAATATCAATAAAACCAGAAAGTCTGTTATCACCTTAGGTTGTTTAATTATGTTACCGTGTTTTTACTTATTGTCCGATCCCGGAAGCCCAGTCAATGCCGTATTAATTATGGCAGTTATTCTTTTCGGATTCCAAACGGCTATTGGCAATATACAAACATTACCAAGTGATTTATTTGGCAAAAAGACAGTTGGAACTCTATCTGGTTTATCTGGAATGTCGGCAAAATTTGCCGGGGTAGGTCTTACCGCATTAGTATCCACTTTAACAGCTGGAGGGAATTACACCCCGGCATTTATAGTTGGAGCCGTTTTGACTTTAATAGTTTTGGCGAGCGTATGGATTTTATGCCGTAATATTCAACCATTAAAAGAGAAAAATTAAAAAACTAACTTAATAATTATTTAAAAAATGAATGTAAAAGGAAAAGTTGCCATTGTAACTGGAGCTACCGGTGGTATTGGTTTTGAAGTTGCAAAAAGATTAGGCAACGATGGATATATTGTAATTTTAAACGGTATAGAAGATGATAAAGGAGCCCAAAGAGTTGAAGAACTTACTGCCCAAGGAATAACTGCTGAGTATTATGGATTTGACGTTACAAATGAAGAAGCTGTAACTTCTAACATAAATGCAATTGGAGAAAAGTATGGCAAAATTGATGTACTGGTGAATAATGCCGGAGGATTAGGTGGAAGATCCAGATTTGAAGAAATGACTACAGAATTTTACAGATCTGTAATGGCGTTAAACTTAGACTCAACATTTTTTGCCTCAAGAGCTGCTATTCCATTTCTTAAAAAAGGAGAAAATGCTTCTATTATTAATTATACATCTAATGCCGGATGGACTGCAGGAGGACCTGGAGCAGGAATATATGGAACTTCTAAAGCAGCTGTTAATGCAATAACCAGAGCATTAGCTAAAGACCTGGCAGAATACGGTATTAGAGTAAATGCAGTATCACCTGGTACGATTGATACTCCATTCCATGCCCAAATTAAATCAACAAAGCCAGAAGTTTTTGCTTCCTGGAAAAATAATATTCTATTAGGAAGATTAGGTCAACCAGAAGATGTAGCTTCTGTTGTTTCTTTCTTAGCAAGCAATGACGCTGCTTTTATAACAGCAGAAACTATTCAAATTGGTGGAGGACAAGCTTTGGGTATTTAAGTAAAAATAAAGAATTATACATATATTTAAGTAATGGCTTATCAAACTAGTATTTCATCCTCTTCATTAATAAGAACCGATGCTAGTATAAATGAAAGATGAACTTATTAGCTAATGTTTCATTCTTAATGACCATAAATTAAAACTAAAATGAGTAAAGTAGTAACCTTTGGAGAAGTTTTAATGAGAATAGCTCCACTGGGAAATAAAAAATTAAAACAATCTAATCAACTAGAGTACTACTTTGGCGGGACAGAGGCTAATGTGGCTATTTCACTTTCACAATTAGGTAATAAAACGCAGCATATAACTGCTGTATCTAATGATTTTGTAGGGGACGCTGTAAAAAGCTTTCTCCAAAAATTTGGTGTAGACATTAGTGCAATTATTGATTCAAATCATCCCTTGGGATTATATTTTCTAGAAGTCGGAGCTGTAATGAGGTCTAGTACTATATCTTATAATAGGTCTAATACAGCATTTAGCAATATTGATCCAAAACAGATAGACTGGCATACAATTCTTGAAGATTGTAATTGGTTTCATTGGACAGGTATCACTCCTGCCCTATCTTATAATGCATATCAAGCACTTAAAGATGGTCTTAAGGTAGCTAATGACAAAGGAATAACCATTTCAGCAGATCCTGCATATAGAAGTAATTTATGGAATTACGAAAAAAATGCAATTGATACCCTTAATGAGCTTGTTGGTATGTCTACTATTTTTATTGGAGGACCAAATGAAATTAATGAATTATTCACTACCACATTTTCTCATACTAAAGAAGGCTTTGTTGCTGGTAGTAAATTATTAATCAATGAACATCAAAACATCAAAAAAGTATTTGATAAAACCAGAACATCTCTTAATGCAAATTGGCATAAAATAAGAGCCCGAATGTGGAACGGTAATGAATATGCAGAAACTGACGAATTAGAAATCACCCATGTGATCGATAGAATTGGCACAGGTGATGCTTATGCTGCAGGGTTAATACATGGTTTACTGCACTACGATGATATTATGGCGCTCGAGTTTGCTAATGCTGCATGCGCAATTAAACATACTATAGAAGGAGATGCAAATCTTGTTACCGAAAAAGAGGTACTACAAATTATTCAAGGAAACTTAACCGGAAGAATTGTAAGATAATATGGCACAATATACCAGAATTGAAGTCGCACAAGTCATGGGATCCACAGGAATAGTTCCTTTGTTCTATCATCAAGATTTGAATATTGTAAAGAAAGTTATAAAATCATGTTATGATGGTGGCGCAAGAGTGTTCGAATTTACCAACAGAGGTGACCATGCTCAGGACATTTTTTCAGAGCTTTCTAAATGGATTATTACTGAATTACCTGGAATGATTTTAGGAGTAGGTTCTATTGTAGATGCAGGAACAGCTTCTCTATATATTCAGAACGGAGCTAATTTTATTGTCTCCCCAGTTCTCAATCCAGATATTGCTAAAGTCTGTAATCGTAGAAAAATAGCTTGGCTGCCTGGTTGTGGAACACTATCCGAAATTAGCTATGCCGAAGAATTAGGAGCAGAAATTGTGAAAATTTTTCCGGCAGCTGAAGTTGGTGGCCCTAATTTTATTAAAAGTATTAAAGCTCCCTGTCCCTGGTCTAGTATTATGCCGAGTGGAGGTGTCAGTCCGGAAGAAGAAAACTTAAGTACCTGGTTTAAAGCAGGTGCATACTGTGTTGGTATGGGGTCTAAACTCATTGTTAAAAATAAGGAAGGTAATTTTGATCATAATAGCATTACTAAACTTACCCAAAAATCAATCACAATTGTAAAAAACTTAAGAGTACAAAAAAGAAAATAGATAATACCAACAATACATAAAGCCAATATAAAGAAATCATATTATTGTTTATTTAGTTTTGAATTAGAAATGATGAAGCCCTTGTATAAAATAAATATGAGGGCTTCTCTTTTACTACGATTATACTGGTATCAAAACTAAATATTCATAATAACCTTATGTTTCTCTAAACACTTTTCAACAAGTAATAATCTGATTAAAAACACATTTCATTAACGATTACCATAAATACCCAATACCTAATCCAAAGGTTGGGATGATACCATTTTCTTGTAATTCTACAGTATACAATCCTGACTTTTCCTTGTAATCGAAGGACATATAACTAATTCCTAAATTGAGATCTAATGTTAAACCATCTTTATTTACTAGTTGATAACCTGTTTTAAGACCGGTACCTAGCGAATCAAAGTTAATGTCTTGATTGATGGGTAAGAGTGTTAAAAAAAAATTGATAACTTCCGCCTCTCCCGTTTCAACTATTCCGTTTTGATAATGGATTAGTCCTCCAAAATAGAATTTATTCATAGACTTTGTAAAGTAGTATCGATATTGTAAAGAGGCTCCTTTGGATTTATATTTTAAACCACCAATTTTAAATCCACCTATTCCGGCACCTAATAATAATGAAGAATGTTTTGTAATTGCCCTTTCATAAGATAATAAATCAGAGCCATCCCATAATGCCGCAGGATTAACTTTAATTGAGTTTGATGTTTCTTGTGAATGAATACCCAAAACGGAAAAAACACTAAGGGTGATTACTAACAATATTTTCTTCATAACTTATGTAGCTTATCTTTTTGGTTTCTATAGTTTCTAATTTAATACTCTTAATGTCTTATACCACAAAAATGTTACCCTATGACAATGATAATTTTTAAAGAAAAAACAAGAAAAATAAATAATACCAACGTTACATAAAGAAATCATATTATTGTTTATTTAGTTTTGAATTAGAAATGATGAAACCCTTGTCTTAAACAAATATGAGGGCTTCTCTTTTACTGCGACCCTACTGTATAAAAACTAAATATCTAATAACCTTATACTTCTCTAAAACATCTTTTTAGCAAGCAATCATCTGATTAAAAACAATTTATGTTTTATAGAAATAATTTATTATATTTGGTTAACCAATTTGGTTGACCAAAATTTTAAAATATAGAAATCTAAAAACTAATTATGAAAAAATTACTACTTTCAATTAGTCTATTAGCTAGTTGTTCGATCTTTGCTCAGGGCACAGGTGAAGTTATCATAACAGAAATACACAATAGACCTCAAAAACCTTCTCAAATGCAACTAGATGCTGCATTACTACTTCCGGAAAACGCAGGTTTCTCCGGTGATATGACTCCAAATGAGGGGCACACAGAATGGTTTGAAATATATAATACTACCGCTTCTAGTATAGATATGACCGGTTGGGTTATACAAGATGAATCTTCAAGTAGTGCATCTACAGTAATAGGATCTTTTACCTTAGGAGCTGGTGAGTATGCAATGTTTACTGGATTTTATATTCCAGATGCGCACGGAGGAATTATTCCGGATTATGTATATGATTATAAAAAACCAAGCTTTAATAATGAGTCAAGTTATAGTGATGTTGGTGATTCAGCTTGTCCGGATGGTGTTTCAATCTTTAAGGCAGATGGAACTACTCTAGTAGACACAGTAGAGTATGATTACGGATACAATATATCTACCTGTGTAGAAGCTCAGGACACAGATCATGATTTTCCACCTCAGGGTGGCAGTTCTAGAACTAGTTTTATATTGTCACCTACTGAACTTACCGCAACTGATAACGACATAGCAGCTAACTGGAGCTATTCTATAACTGAATACGAAACTGATACAAATCAAAAAGGTAGTCCAGGTGTGGCAAACAACGTTAATATTTTAAGTGTTTCTAATTTTACTTCAGGTAAAAATACCAAAATTAATATCTATCAGTCTGGTAATTCACTTTCTGTTCGAACAAATGATTTTGCATTAAAAAATATTAATATTTTCAATATTGCCGGACAATTATCACTTTATTCAAAAGTAAATGATGTTGATATCGCCGGTTTGACTAATGGTATATATATTCTTCAAGTCGAATTAGTTGATAACATAACCGAAACCGTAAAGTTTATAAAATTATAATACTAAAGAGGATGTCTAAAAAGTCTTTAAAACCTAAAATTGTCAGTCAGAGCTTGTCGAAGACATTTTTAAAGTTAATAAGTTAACAACTTCGACAGGCTCAATTTGACATTGTAAAGTTACTTTTTAGACCCTGTTTTATATAACATATTTTTCTTTTGGTATATGCAATGCGGGTAAAAAACTAAACATTATTGACGATAACAAAGTTTTAACCATTCACAACACTAAACACTTTGATCAAATAAACAGTAGTTCCTACAATAAAGTTTCATTAATAAAACTTAAAAATGAAAAAGCAAATTGCAAAAAATAGACTGACTATTACACTTTTACTTTTTTACTCCTTCTTGTTTTCTGTTATTCAGTTATTCTTCTCATAATTTGAACAACAATATTAATTTGAAAGGATAAAATACCCTATCTAACTCTATGAAATCAAATACTATTCTTTTCATACTTATGGTAAGTTTTGGACTTCAGGGACAAGTTACTTTAAAAGCAGATGGACCCGGTCAAACGTATGAACTTATCACTTCAGTTTTAGCGCCCGGACATAATCCTATTGAATCTCCTGGAGAAGTTGATGGTAGTTGTGATAATCATTCATCCTTTGGGGAGCATATTTCTGAAGTTTTTGATGCAGATCTTAATGATAATGTATTCAAGTTTAGTATACACATATCAAATGATAATGATCGATGTAAAAATTTTGATAGACAACGAAACGAAATAAAAACCTATGATCAATCGCCAGACAATCTTCTAGGAGTTACTGATGAAATAGTTGAATATAAATGGAAATTTAAAATTGATAATAATTTTCAGTCTTCAACTAGTTTCACTCATCTTCATCAATTAAAAGCGGTAGGCGGAACTGAAGATAGTATGCCTCTTATTACACTTACAGCCAGAAAAGCTTCTCCAGATCGATTAGAACTAAGATATGCAGAAAGCACTTCTCAGACTACACTAACCACCATAGAACTATCTTTATTAAAAGGAAACTGGGTAGAGGTTATCGAGACTGTAACCTACGGTGAAAATGGAAAATATCAAATCATTATAAACAATGTCAATACAGGAAATCAAATACTTAACTATAGCGACAATAATATCAGAATGTGGAAAACTCAAGCTGATTTTATCAGACCAAAATGGGGAATATATCGAAGTCTCAATAATTCATCTCAATTAAGAGATGAAGAGGTCTTATTCGCTGATTTTTCTATTACGGAAAACTCTACATTATCAATACTTTCGCGAACAATTAACGAAGCAGAAGTAAATGTATATCCTAATCCTTCAAGAGGAACTATTCGAATTGATTTTCCTAATAGCCACAAACATTATAATCTAAGAATTCAAGACAGATTAGGTAAAGTGATCAAAAACATCCAAACTTCAACTAAAAACATTGATATTTCAGAATTACCCAATGGATTATACCTATTCACTTTTAACACCACTCAATCAAATAAATTAGTCACAAAAAAAGTAGTGAAAATCGATAAGTAAAAAGTATATTAAACCAAAAACTGAAACAAATCAGGTTTATTATTTAAGTAATCTCCAAAGAAGTTAAGTCGTTTCATTCTACCAATCAAAGGTTGTAAATCATTTTGATCTTTTAGCTCAATTCCGACAACAGCAGGGCCATTTTCTCTACTTGATTTTTTAGAATATTCAAAATGGGTAATATCATCGTTAGGCCCTAGAACTTCGCCCACAAATTGTTTCAAGGCCCCTGCTCTCTGTGGAAATCGAACAATAAAATAATGTTTTAGATCTGCATAAAGCAACGCTCTTTCTTTTATTTCAGCAGTACGTGTAATATCATTATTACTTCCGCTAACAATACAAACCACATTCTTATCTTTGATTTTATCCTTATATGCTTCTAAAGCAGCCAAAGTTAAAGCTCCTGCAGGTTCTACCACAATAGCATCTCTATTATATAGATCTAAAATCGTTTGGCACACCAATCCTTCAGGTACTGTATAAATATCAGAAAGATATTCCTTACAAATATTAAAGTTTATATCTCCAACTTTTTGCACCGCAGCTCCGTCAATAAATTTATCAATATTAAAAATCTCAGTATTCTTATTATTCTGAATTGAAGTTAACATAGAAGGAGCTCCTTTTGGTTCAATTCCAATAATCTTAGTTTTAGGAGATAAGGCTTTCATTGCCCCACATAATCCTGAAGCTAAGCCTCCGCCACCAATCGCTACAAAAATATAATCAATAGGCACATCAGCTTGCTTGAATATCTCAAGACCAATAGTACCTTGACCTTCAATTGTTTTAGGATCTTCAAAAGGATGTACAAAAGTTTTTCCTTCAGATCTACAGGCTTGCATTGCTGCTTTTGACGAGTCATCAAATGTATCCCCTTCGAGAATAATTTTCACATGATCTCCTCCAAACATTTGTGTTTGTTCTACTTTTTGCTTTGGCGTTACAGAAGGCATATAGATTGTTCCTTCTATGCCTAAATGATCACATGCAAAGGCTACACCTTGTGCATGATTACCTGCACTGGCACAAACCACTCCTCGTTTAAGTTCTTCTTCGGTAAGAGAACTAATTTTGTTAAATGCACCCCTAATCTTATAAGAACGAACACGCTGAAGATCTTCTCGTTTTAGCAAGATATTAGCATCATACTTTCTAGAATAGCGAATACTATTCATCAAAGGAGTAACCATTGAAACTTCTTTGATTATAGAAGCTGCTTTTTGGATATCCTCTAATTCTGGAAAATATGTCGTGGTTACTAGATCCATAAATACTAATTCTCACAATTTGTCAACCTAAGTCCGCCAAAGATTACACAATACACATCTCAAAAACTTCAACGGACCAGGCTAAACAAAATATTTTACACTATTGGCTTCATAGCAGTCATTGATGCTCTTAATCTAGCCCCAACAGTTTCTATAGGATGATTTCTTATCGCTGCATTTACCTCAATTAGTTTTGCATTATCAACTCCGGTACTACCATTCAGGTATTCTTTACCAATCACATTCGTATCAATTCCTTTCATAAAATCTGTTAGCAAAGGCTTACAAGCATGATCAAATAAATAACATCCATACTCTGCAGTATCAGAAATCACTCGGTTCATTTCGAACAACTTCTTACGAGCAATAGTATTTGCTATAAGTGGTGTCTCATGTAATGATTCATAGTAAGCTGATTCCTCAATAATACCAGATTCTGTCATTGCTTCGAATGCTAATTCAACACCAGCTCTCACCATAGCAACCATGAGCACTCCGTGATCATAAAATTCTTGTTCGGATATTTCATCACTTCCTGCAGGTGTTTTTTCAAAAGCTGTTTCACCAGTTGTTGCTCTCCAGGACAATAGGTTTTTATCATCATTTGCCCAATCTTCCATCATCGTTTTAGAAAAATGACCAGTCATAATGTCGTCCATATGTTTTTGGAATAATGGACGCATGATATCTTTTAATTCCTCTGATAATTCAAAAGCTTTGATTTTAGATACATTAGACAGTCTATCCATCATATTGGTAATTCCACCATACTTCATCCCTTCAGTAATGGTCTCCCATCCATATTGGATTAATTTAGAAGCGTATCCAGCATCAATCCCTTTCTCAATCATTTTATCAAAACACAAGATAGATCCTGTCTGTAGCAATCCACAAAGTATGGTTTGCTCTCCCATAAGGTCTGATTTTACTTCTGCCACAAAAGACGACTCTAGAACACCTGCTCTATCTCCACCAGTTCCTACTGCATAAGCTTTAGCTTGCGCCAATCCATGACCTTGAGGATCATTCTCAGGGTGTACTGCTATTAATGTAGGTACACCAAACCCTCTCTTATACTCTTCTCTAACCTCCGATCCCGGACATTTTGGTGCTACCATAATTACAGTAAGGTCTTTACGAATCTGCATGCCTTCTTCTACGATATTAAAACCATGAGAATAAGAAAGCGTAGCTCCTTTTTTCATCAAGGGCATTACAGTATTAACAACTTGGGTATGCTGTTTATCTGGTGTAAGGTTAATTACTACGTCAGCGTTAGGTATTAACTCTTCATATGTCCCAACATTGAACCCATTATCAGAAGCATTATAAAAAGATTGTCTTTTCTCTTTGATTGCAGCTTCACGAAGTGCGTATGAGATATCCAAGCCTGAATCTCTCATATTTAACCCTTGGTTCAATCCCTGGGCACCACAACCTATAATCACAATTTTTTTTCCCTTTAATGCATCAACACCTTCTGAAAATTCAGAGGCATCCATAAATCTACATTTCCCTAATTGTGTTAATTGATCTCTTAATGATAGCGTATTGAAATAATTTGCCATTTCCTTATTAATTTGTTGTCTTTTCCTTTCGGAATATTGATTTAATTTTAATTATAGTTGTTTTATTTTCTTGGGGTGTATCCCGAAATAAATTCGAAACCGGGCTATTCGCGATATACTTTTTGATCTGCCTCCTTTCATAACACTTCGACAAGCTCAATGTAACAATTGAAGATGGCTGCCAAAAAGTATATCGCTACTATCCCTTACACAGCTTCTTCTCCAAAACTTTCTAATATTTTAGATATATCCATTTTATCTTTGGTAACTGCAATTCTTCCAGAACGTACAAATTGCATCAACCCATAAGGTTCTAACTTACAATATAATGCCTCTACTTCTCTTCTTCTTCCTGTTTTCTCAATTACAAAAAATTCTGGAGTAACAGTAACAATATTAGCATTACTATTCTTGATAACATTTTGAATTTGACGTTCTTCGAATAACAATTTTGAATCCACTTTGAACAAAGCTGTTTCTTGATAAATAATATCTTCTTCCTTATGGTAAAACGCTTTAATTACCTCGATTTGCTTCTCTATTTGCCCAACAATCTTTTTTACTTGTTCTTCAGTAACCTTTACAGCAATTGTAAACCGAAATACATCTTTAATCTCAGATTGAGAAGCTGTCATACTATCTAAATTGATATGACGCTTCAGGAAGATAGCCGATATTCTATTCAGCAATCCTATATTATTTTCGGTATATACCGATATTGTAAAATTTTCTTTTTCCATAATTATATTATTATGTAGATTCCAACTCTCTCAGGAATCACAAAATCATATTATTCAAGTCTGATATCTGAAACCGAAGCTCCCGTAGGGATCATTGGAAATACATTATTCTCCTTTTCTACACATACTTCTAAAAAGTATGGCTGATCACTAGCAATCATTTCTGAAATAGCCTCTTGTAAATCCTCTCTTTTAGTTACTCTTTTAGCTTTAATATGATATCCTTTTGCAATAGTTATAAAATCAGGATTCACCATTTCTGTAGAAGCATATCTTTTATCAAAAAACAACTGTTGCCATTGACGCACCATTCCTAAGAAATCATTATTCAGCACAACAATCTTAACCGGTACTCTGGTTTGAAAAATAGTCCCTAATTCCTGTATGGTCATTTGATATCCACCATCACCAATAATTGTGACAACTTCTCTTTCAGGAGCTCCCATTTTGGCTCCAATCGCAGCTGGTAAAGCAAATCCCATAGTCCCTAATCCACCAGAAGTCACATTACTTTTAGTTTTGTTAAACTCCGCATATCGGCAAGCAATCATTTGGTGCTGCCCTACATCAGATACAATGATAGCATCACCCTTAGTCTCTTCATTAATTCCTCTGAGTACTTCCCCCATAGAAAGTCCCTCTTTAGAAGGATACAATTCTTCCTTGATTACCTTTTCGAATTCGATTTTGTCATAATCTTTGAACTCTTGTAACCAAGCATCATATGAATTTGGTTGAATCAAAGGAAGCATCTGAGCAAGTGTATTTTTCACATTACCCATTACAGCTACATCAGCTTTTACATTTTTATCGACTTCTGCAGGGTCAATCTCAAAATGAACCACCTTTGCCTGTTTTGCATAGGTTTCAAGGTTACCGGTAACACGATCATCAAAACGCATTCCTATCGCAAGAAGTACGTCACATTCATTAGTTAATTTGTTTGGACCATAATTACCATGCATCCCCACCATCCCCACGTTTAAAGGATGCGCTGTTGGTAATGCTGAAAGTCCTAAAATTGTCCAGGCCGAAGGAATTCCTGACTTTTCAATAAAGCTTTTTAACTCTTCTTCCGCCTCACCAAGTATTACACCTTGACCAAAAACGATCATAGGTTTTTTTGCATTATTAATTAGCTCAGCAGCTTCTTTTATGCTTTCTGGATTTGTTTCCGGTACTGGTAAGTAACTTCTTATTCCTTTACACTTTTCATAAGCAAAATCCAATTCGCCAAACTGAGCATCTTTGGTGATATCAATTAATACCGGTCCCGGACGACCAGATTTGGCAATATAAAACGCTTTTGCCAAAACGGTTGGAATATCCTCTGCTTTAGTAACTTGATGATTCCATTTTGTAATTGGAGTCGAAATACCTATGATATCTGTTTCCTGAAAAGCATCAGATCCCAATAGATGAGATCCTACTTGACCTGTTATGCATACCATTGGAGTGGAATCGATCTGTGCATCCGCAATCCCTGTGACAAAATTTGTTGCTCCAGGACCCGATGTTGCTACTGCAACCCCTACTTTTCCGCTAGCTCGGGCATACCCCTGAGCTGCATGAGTTGCTCCTTGTTCATGACGAGTCAATACATGATGTAATTGATCCTGAAACTTATATAACTCATCATAAACCGGCATAATCGCTCCTCCTGGATATCCATAGATCAAGTCTACACCTTCAGCTAATAAGCATCTAATTACGGCTTCAGCTCCGGTCATACGTTTTGTTGCCACTTTAGTTTCTTTTTTTATGGTTTGCGTTTGTATTTCCATACGCTATCTTATTTGGACTCCTATCTTCATAGGAATGACTATTCAATTCAAACCAATGCTATTAGCATTAGTATTCTGTTAAAATTCATCCGTTACACATCCTTGGGATGCCGATGATACTGTATGTGCATACTTATACAATACTCCTTTCTCGAATTTTAAAGGGGGTTGTACCCAGGATGCTTTTCTTTTTTCGAGCTCGGCTTTATCAATATCCACAGTGATCGAATTGGTCTCTGCATCAATGGTGATAATATCACCGTCCTCGACCAATGCAATCGTACCACCTTCCTGAGCTTCAGGAGTGATATGTCCGACAACAAACCCGTGTGTTCCTCCAGAAAATCTTCCATCTGTAATTAAAGCAACATCCTTACCTAATCCCGCTCCCATTATAGCAGCAGTTGGTTTTAGCATTTCAGGCATTCCAGGACCTCCTTTTGGACCTTCATACCTAATGACGACCACATCTCCTTTTTCTACTTTTCCATCTCGGATTCCATCATTAGCATCATATTCGCTATCAAAAACTTTTGCTTTTCCGCGAAAGCGTAATCCTTCTTTACCAGTTATCTTAGCTACACAACCTTCTTCTGACAGGTTACCAAACATGATTCTCAAATGTCCAGTTTGCTTAATTGGATTTTCTAAAGGTTTAATTACATCTTGACCTTCTGATAGATCAGGAATATCTAATAAGTTCTCTGCTAGTGTTCTCCCTGTTACAGTTAAGCAATCTCCATGTAGCAACCCTTTCTTAAGCAAATACTTTAATACAGCAGGAATTCCACCCACCTCATGTACATCTTCCATGAGGTATTTCCCACTTGGCTTAAGATCCGCCAAGAATGGGGTTTCATCACTAATTCTTTGAAAATCTGCTAAAGTAAATTCTACATCTGCTGCTCTTGCAATTGCTAAGAAGTGCAGCACTGCATTGGTAGAACCACCAAGCACAGTAACTAAACGTATTGCATTTTCTAAAGATTTTTTGGTAACTATATCTTTAGGTTTAATATCTTTTTCTAGAAGTAAACGCATCGCACGACCTGCTGCAATACTTTCCTCTTCCTTATTATTACTTATTGCAGGGTTAGAAGAATTATAAGGTAGAGACATACCTAAAGCTTCAATTGCAGAAGCCATAGTATTTGCGGTATACATTCCACCACAAGCTCCAGCTCCCGGGCAAGCTTTTTCAATAACACTTTTGTACTCAGTTTGATTAATAGTACCGGCTACTTTTTCTCCCCAAGCCTCAAAAGCCGAAACTACATCCAACTTTTTTCCTGCATGATATCCAGAAGCAATTGTTCCTCCATATACCAAAATTGAAGGGCGATTTAATCGAAGCATCGCCATCAAAGCACCGGGCATATTTTTATCACACCCAACTACAGTTACCATTCCATCATAGGACATAGCCTGCACAACAGTTTCCATAGAATCTGCTATAACATCTCTGGATGGTAGTGAAAAACGCATTCCCGGAGTACCCATAGAAATTCCATCACTTACCCCAATTGTATTAAATATTAACCCGACCACATCTTCTTGCTGTGTTCCTTCTTTTACCAACTTGGCCAGATCATTAAGGTGCATATTACAAGGGTTACCTTCATAACCTGTACTTGCTATACCAACCAATGGTTTATTAAAATCTTCATCAGTTAAACCAATTGCATGAAGCATAGCCTGTGCAGCTGGTTGTGTGTCATCTTGGGTAACTTGTTTACTATATTTATTCAAACTCATTCTTTCTGAATGTTACTTTTTAAGAATTATATAAAATTTTAACAAAATTTTTGAGACATCAATACAACATAAATAATCTACGGTATAAAATTATTTTGTTGAGCTTAAACCATTATACTTTATTCATCTCCCTTACAACATCCAAGAGAGGCTAAAACAATGCTAATTATTGATTTACAGATACTTACAAACATTTTATTTACAATCACTATGTGTTAATTTTTATTAAACATTATTTTTTATAAAAAAATCCCTTCAAAAACTTGAAGGGATTATATCATTTATTTATCAAATCAATATCCCTCACTAAGGTGAACAGATCACCTTAATAATAAAAATATTGACAATTATATTGTTAATTTTTTTCATTTTATGCAAATTTACCTGGTTAATATCCTAATTCACAACAAGATTAATTTTACTTATACTTTAATCACTCTTAAATTTCCAAAATAATATTTTTAATTAAAAAAGATCCCTCTACTTGCGCAAAGGGATCTTTAAAATATTTTAATATATCAAATAAGCATCCCTTTATCAAGGTGAAATAATTACATTGACTATAATGACACTGTTAATATTGATATCTTTATTTCGCATTTCAATGATTAAATAAAAGAATTATTTGATTAAAATCAAACTACTCAACCTTAAAAAGATTATTTTTCATACAATAGATTACTACACCTACTCTAGTTTTTACTTGCAATTTTTTAAAAACAGACTCTCTATAGTTTTCAATAGTCTTAGGGCTCAGTTCCATTTCCTGAGCAATATCCTTATAAGTCAATTCTGAGCATGCATGCTTAAGAAAAGCCCACTCTCTATCGGTCAATTTATCCACTAGACTACTAGCATCTTCAAACTCAACTTGTCCGGAGTTTTTAAGGGCATTTTCTATTTTAGAAGAGTAATAAAAACCTTGTTCAATAACCATCTTCATTGCGAATTCGAAATTTTCCGGATGAATATCCTTAAGCAAATATCCTCTTGCACCTGCCCTAAGCATTTTAATAATGGTTTCTTCATCATCTTCCATGGTTAATGCTAACACCTTTTGCTCAGGCCTATTATCCTTAAGCCATTCCATAGTTTGCACACCATCCATTACAGGCATCTTTACATCCAATAATACGAGCTCAGGTTTTTTTCTTTTATGAAGGTAATACTGGGTAAGTTCTTTTCCGTTCTTTAATATTGCCAACACTTCATACCCCTCTAGTTTGGTTATCAAACTCTCTAGAGATTGCGCAAAGAGCAAATGATCATCGACAATAACAACAGTTTTTTTCTTCATATTAAAAACTTGTTTCTTTATTCACTATCATTTTTAAAAGGGTATTGTAATTTAAGCAAAACCCCTTTCCCGGGAGCTGTTTCTACATCTAAAGTTGCATTAACCAGAGCTGCTCTACTTTTCATATTTAACAATCCGGAATTTGCCTGAACAGAATCCATATCATACCCCAGTCCATCGTCTTTAATCACAATATTTAGATACTGATCTTTATAGTCTAAATTTACAAAAAGATTTGAAGCCTCAGCATGTTTTATGGTATTGGAAAAAAATTCTTGAATAATTCTATAGATAATAATTTCATCTTTGGGGTTAATATAAACCGTCTCTCCAGTAACTTCTAGTTTAGTTTTTAGGAAATTTAATTTTTCAAATCTAGTTAATTCTACATTAATAGATTTCTCTAATCCAATGTTTTCAATTACTTCGTGATTTAAAGTCTTAGAAAGGTTTCTAATCTCTTGAAGACTATCTCCAACCAAACTCCTTACATCTTGTAAAGATTCTGATGTTTTATCATCTATTGATGTACTAAGAATATTAATCTGCATCACAGCTGTTGAAAGTAGCTGACCTATATTATCGTGAAGCTCCCAACTTACATGTTTAAGGGTTTGTTCCTGAATTTCTATTTTAGAGTTTTGCAACTCTTCATCAAACCGTTGCTGTGCTTTTAATTTTTCAAAAAGTAACTTATTTTTTCGACGTTGAAAAGCTACAAAAAAGATAATACCAAATATTATAAAGAATAAAATAATAACGGTGAAGTATATTATGAGTAAGATTTGTTCTTTTTCAAGCATACTATAAAACCAAATATATAGCAAGTATACATAAAAATATTGGTCAAGGTCAACGTAGTCAAATAAATCTTTACAAATAGAGGATTATGTTTCTCATCAAAATAAATACTATAAATAAAAAGGGGAGTAACACAGAGATGAAAAACTAACGCTCCTATTGCCACATAAAAAGTAAATGATGTTTTAAATGTTAAGATTTGATCGTCCTGAATAATCTCATAGAAGTAATACAACACAGTAAACAACAACAAAATAGACCCTGAAACAAAAGAGTAAGTTGACAACTTACTAAAAAGAATATCTGCAATAAAGATATTAGCAATAGATGAAACCAAATAAAATATCAGCAAACTTTTAATTAACTTTTTTATTCTTTTTGATCTAATATAAAAGACAAAAAACAAGGTGTAAAAAAAGAAATTGATAATTATATAAGGGTTAAACAACCAATGATTTTTAACAAAACGTGTTTCTTTCAAAAAAGCAAAAGCTTGGTGATCTAAAAATAGACTATAATGCCCAACTAATTCTACTGCAAAAATTAAACATAAAAAAAACACAAAATACCGAGTAGGTTTTTCTCGGCATTTTTTTAATGATAATATTCCTGTTAAAGCTGCTAAAAACTCAAACAAAAAGATAATTTCTGAATAATCAAGTAATATGCTATAATCCAAATTATCAATAGTTTCTTGGTGGTCGCCCACTAGTTCCAAAATTTAAGGGTTCAATATCATAGTTATTTGGAGCATCATCAATTCCATCTTTACCAACTCCTCCAACCGGTGCTCCCGTAGGTGCCAAAAATAGTGTTGCATACCCTCTATTCATTTTGCATTTTTCTTTAGGATACGCTCCATAATACATTCTAATCCCAGGATTTTCTATCCCTTGTTTTCTAGACATCTTCTTTACATATTTAAGATAATCTTGTAAATCTTCTACACTCCACCAGAATTCCCTAGTATCTTCAAACCCTATACATTTATCAATTTCCGGAGTTCTGGTATCACACCATGATTTTTGTAACTCTTTAGCTTCTTCAATACTAATACATTTTTTAGGTTTTTTCTTTCCCATAACACAAATACTCTTTTAGGTTAAACTTATGCTAATATACCTGAAAAACATCTTATTTCACAAGAACTCCCTCCCTTTTCACATCTTTTTTACGGCAAAACCGTAAACATAAATAGCTGATTTACAGAATATTAAATAATCATAAAAAAACTATAATTTTTTAGTCTTAGGGTGTTTTCCCCCTACAACCTATGGGTGAATCACCCCGAAAATAATATCCACACACACTTTTTAGGTACATCTTTTTATTTGTACATTTATAAGACCAACTTAATAACATATGAAAACAATACGATATCGATCAAGAGGAGAAGAAGTTAATTTCCTGGAACAAATATTAAACAAACTAGGTTACAATGTATTTGTATCTAACTTCTTTGGCAAAGATACAGATCTGGCCGTCAAAGATTTCCAAAGAAAAAACAACTTAGTAGTTGATGGAGTTGTTGGTCTCAAAACCTGGACAAAACTAATTAATGCCGAAAAAGCGACTTTAGATTATCTAGACAAACTACTTTCTGAAAAAGATCTTGTAGACTTTGCTAAACAATATGACTTGGAATTGGCAGTAGTCAAAGCAGTAAATGAGGTAGAAAGTAATGGAAAAGGGTTTCTTATTGATGGAAGGCCAAGAATTTTGTTTGAAGGACATGTCTTTTGGAGAGAATTAGAAAAAAGAAAGATTAATCCAGTAGACTTTGTAAATGATTTTACCGATAATGTGTTATATAAGAAATGGACCAAGAAACACTACAGTGGAGGTTCTGGGGAGTATTCCAGACTAGAAAAGGCTGCAGGTATGAGCGATCTGCAAGGAGTACACGATGCAGCTTATTCATCTGCATCCTGGGGAGCATTTCAGATTATGGGATATCACTTTAAAAACCTGGGATACTCCTCCATCGATTCATTCGTATCCAAAATGTATGAAAACGAAGGAAAACACTTGGAAGCATTCGGACTATTTCTAGAAAAAAATAATCTTATCAGACATTTGAAATCTAAAAACTGGGCGGCTTTTGCCAAGGGATATAATGGCCCAGGGTATAAACAGAATAAATATGATGAAAAACTAGAGAAAGCCTATAAAAAATATAAATAGCTAATAAAACCAATAAAAAGTTCAATCACCAATTGTTCTAAGTAAACTGCAAAAAGTGAAATCTTAACTTAGCTCCAGTTCGCATCTGGGCTAAAATATCAATATCTTCCAATCTTAATTGCAATACTCTTGGATATCCACCAGTAACTTGACAATCTCTCATTAACACCATAAGTTTTCCTGATGGTGTCAATTGAATCGTTCCCGGCAGAACAGGTGAAGTTAACATAGAAGGTAAATCATTATTCAAATTTTCTTCTAATTGGATTGCCATCCTACTTCTTATGTTAGAAACTGTAAATTCTGAACCTAATAATAATTCTTTTTGAGATAAAGATAACCTTTCAAATTCAGGTCCAAGAAATACATGTAATACGTCATAATTTGTATTCAAAACTGTTTTAGAAATTGACGAAAAATGATCTTCAAAATTAGTATAACTTTTATATAGAATTAGATCATCTTTATGAAAACATTCCCTTTTAGTTATTCCCTTAAAAAAAGATCTACTTTTGAAAACAACTTCAGATAAAAACCCATTCTTTATTCCTACATACCCATAAACCTTATTCTTACAAATATTAAAACTTAAAATATCTCCTTTACAAACTTGAATTTGATGATTTAACCTAACAGATTTCTCATTAATACATGCATCAATATTTGCTCCTGTTAAACAAATAATTGCTGGTTCAGTAAATTGCAATTTGGGAGGTTGCAACACCCATTCTATAACAGCACAATTTTCTTCGTTTCCTAAAAGAGCATTTGCTAATTTAAATGATTTTTGATCCATAGCTCCACTTTGAGAAATTCCAAACTTAGAAAAACCTACCCTCCCCTTATCTTGAATAGTAGTAAACAAACCTGGATGTATAACTTTCACATTCCCTATCATATTGCAATGCTATCTGGAAGAAAAAATCCTTTTGAAACTGAAGTACTTATCTCGTTATATTCTTTTTCTTCTATCGATATAAACTGAATTTTATCACCTGGTGACACAAAACAAGGTACCGCGCTTTTAATATCGAAAAAACTCAAAGGGCAATTACCAATAACATGCCAACCGCCAGGGCTATCCATAGGATATACTCCGGTTTGATTTCCACCTAAAGCAACGGATCCTCTTTTAACCATTCTTGCAGGTGTAGATTTACGAGGTAAAATCAACTTATCATTCAATCCGCCTAAGTATAAAAATCCCGGTAAAAAACCTATAAAATAAACTGTATAAATAGGAGAGGTATGCAAAACAATCACATCCTCAACAGAAAGAGATTTACTCATAGCAAAATCTTCTAAGTCCGGAGCAAATTTTTTGTCGTAACAAACAGGTAACCTCCAAAGCTTATTTTTATTCTCTTTAGAGTTGTTGGTAACATATAACGATTTTAGCATAAAAACCTCACCATAGAAATCCTCTATAGTAGATACATATAAAATTAATAATGAGTTATATGATGAAATTACCTCAAGAATTACTTCATCACAATATTTTTCAATCGATTTTTTGTAAAAAAGCAAATCCTGAAGTAGAATCTCGTCAATTTCTGAAGGCCACTCGATTAAAATTGCATTCTCAGCATATCTTTTATATTGTAAATCATACCTCATACTAATCAAATCATAAAATTTCTATTAGTAAATTCAGCACGTAAAAACTTTAAAATTTCAACCACGTTTTGAGTATCTCCATGTATACAAATTGTATCGAAAAAAATCGGAAGCTCCTCTCCTCTTTTAGTTTTAATTTTACCTTGAGAAACCATCTTAAACACATGATCAAAAACATGCTCTGGATCAGTTATTACTGATTCATTTTCTGAGCGAGAAACCAGAGTTAAATCTTCATTATAATTTCGATCTGCAAAAGCTTCAAATTTAATATTCAAAACACCTTTTGAAAGATACGATATTTCTGAATCTTTTGGAGTAATAAGATACAAATCTTTATCGATATTTTTTACAGATTCAATTATTGCTTTTGCTACCTCCCTGTTTTTAACAGCGTGGTTATATAATGCTCCATGAGGTTTTACATGATGTAACGTTTCTCCTTTTTGTTCTACATAAAACTTTACTAGTCGAATCTGCCCTGTAATACTTTGAACCAAATCTTCATAACTTATAGACATAACCTTTCTACCAAAATTCTCTCTATCCGGATACGAAGGGTGTGCTCCGATTTTTACATTGTTTTCGATTGCCAGGTTGATAGTTTTCTGAATTACTTCTTCATTACCAGCATGGCTCCCACAAGCAATATTACACCATGAGATAAATGGCATGATTTCAGCATCAAAACCTATCTCTTCTCCAACATCTGCATTTAAAATAATTCGTTTCATTTTCTTACAAAATGTATAATTTTTACCTACAAATTAGATAGCACTTTCCAAGCACTTCTTAACCCAAGAAAAACAGTAACTCCAAGAATGAGAAAACCAATTATGTTTTGCTTTCTTGAATTGGTATATTTTCCTAGTAAAATTCCCCTATTCATCACCCATAATAAAAAGCCTGCTATAATAGGTAATAATATCCCGTTAGCCACTTGGGCAAATTGTATGATCTCGATTGACTTTAATCCTATTGAAGAAAACAGAACCCCTAGTCCCAAAATGAATATCCATACTGCTCTGAACCTTCTACTTTTTAAATCACTATCCCACCCTAAGCAACCTTTTACTACATATGCAGCTGCTAAAGGCGCAGTAATTGCTGAAGTAATTCCCGCTGCAAAAAGACCTAATGACAACACATATTTTGCAGAAATACCAAAAACAGGTTCTAAACTCTTTGCTAGGTCTGCGGCATTGCTAACCTCTGTACCTCGAATAGACGCTCCTGCAATAACAATAGCCATGGATACTAATCCACCAAGTACAATAGCTATTATTGTATCTTTTCGCACTAATGGTAGTTCCTCCGGAGATTTCCATTTTTCCTTTACCAAAGAAGCATGAAGAAACAAATTATAAGGAACCACTGTAGTCCCAATCAATCCAATAATAGTTAGTAATTTCTCTGAATTAACATTTGGCACGAAGCCTTTAAACAGCAATGAAATGTCTGGTTTGGTGACTATAGCAGCTAGTATAAAGGATAAGCTCATAAAAAGTACTAAAGCGATTAAACTACGTTCCAACACCTTATAATTACCTATATATAGAAGTATGAATGCTATAACCCCAATCAGGATGCTAATATAATTTATGGAAATATCATTGATTTCAATATTTGGAGATCCAACTATTGTAGCCAACCCAAGTACTCCTCCACTTATGTTCCCAGCCTCGTAAGCAGCATTTCCTATGAAGATAGCGGATAGGATAATGATAATCAACATCCATTTAACAAATCTATTTTCAAACTGAGATTTTAATACTTCACTAAGACCATTTTGAGTGACAACCCCTAATCTTGCTGCCATTTCTTGCAGAACAACACATGCAATGATAGACAGTACCAAAGCCCATAACAGCGTATATCCGAACTTCACTCCTGCCAATGTACAGACAGTAACCGTTCCCGGGCCAATAAAAGCAGCTGTTACTAAGGTTCCTGGACCGATGTTAGATAACCATTTTTTCATAAGTTGAATTCAATACTTTTAAAAATATTGAATTCAGCATGGATATCCATGAGATTGTTAATAACACATCTCAAAAGTTCATAAACTCTTGAAATACAAATTTTCCAATCAATTATACTAATGGTGCTATGGAGAAGACATCTATCTTGGATTTTCTTAAGTTTCGAGTTCTCTTCATAACTGCAATACCATTTCTGGAACCTTGAAAATTAGTATTGCCTTCTATAGTTTCTATAACATTACCTGAAATTGCAGTTATAATACCCGTATGTGTCCAATCAAAGGTAGATTTTCTGATAAGAAATACATCTCCTAGCTTTACTAAAGAAGGATCTGTCCTTATCTTTTGATTTCTGATCAGTAATCCTTTTTCTAACCCCTTATTACCTATCGTATCGCAGCTATACGAAAGAGGCATTAAGGTTTTAAAGTTTTCACCCATTTGACTGGCAGCCTGATCAAGGATAGCTTGCACAAAACCCATGCACCAAAACCAAGGTGATCCGTCATTTCCATCCATATAACTACGGACCCACGGGCCGCTATTTGATTGTCCTTTGATATCTAACTCAAAAGGATGATTCTTGAGGTGATTTTCGGCAACTTCAACCACTAAATCTCTTAAGTTACTGCTATGTAGAGGCCCCTCGAAAGCGTCTTTTAGGTTTTTACAAAGTTTATCAAAAACATTTTGGTCGACAGTTCCATTTTCAGTCATCCCATTAATTCTTTGAAAGTTCTTCACTGCCCTTTCTGTTGCTGAACCAAAATCTCCATCTATACTTGTAGCCGTACCACTACTAGGATTCCAAATAGAAAATAATGACAACCAGGATTGAATTTTCATTACATTTTTTCGGTTATTAGAACTCCCTTTTTTCTTTTGAATCGCTTTTATTGTGAGTTCTTTTTGATAAGCTGTTTTTTTCATGATTTAGTGTTTAATTTTGACATCTTCAATGTACCTTTATTAAACTGATTTTCAAATAGGTAAAAACCCTTTATTAGTATAGGTTTTTTTCGCATAGGCATAAAAAAAGGGATATGAACAAGCCATATCCCTTAAAAACTAAATTTATTTTTTTATGGTTTTACTTCAGAAAGCTTAACCTCTTTTGCTTCTTTATCCAATAAAAGTACTTCATCAAAACCTGCATTTCTGAATTGCTTAAACTGCGTTGCTGCATCACCAACTACCAAATAAGCCATTTTGGTCTCATCAAGATATTTATTAGCTAATTCTTTATGTTGCTCCAAAGTCATGTTACGGATTACATCTTCCTCTTTTGCAATATAATCCGGTTCTAAGTCATATCTGCCTATTTCCTGTAACATACCCAGCAGCGCTCTTTGCGTTTCGAATCTACGAGCATTCGACTTTATCATTGCATTCTTAGTAAACGCCAAATCTTCTTCTAATACACCTTCTTTATACTTTGTAATTTCATCCTTGAAGATTTTTACTGATTCAAAAGTAGTATTGGTACGCACACTGGATGAGGCGGTAAAAGTACCAGGTATTTTACTACCACTAAATCTTGACCTTGCCCCATAGGTATATCCTTTTTCCTCTCTTAGAATTAAATTCACATTACCAGAAAAAGAACCTCCAAGTTTATAATTCATAACTGTTGCTGGATAATAATCTTCATCAGTACGAGCCATAGAAAGGTAACCAATATTAATCACCGATTGTTTAGCATTAGGAATATCTACAAAATACAATGAAGACTTATCCCTATTATTCACAATTTCATATTCTGGAATAGTAACTTCTTTACCAGCCCATTTACTTTCTAAATCACTTAAAACCTCAATAGTTTTACTTTGATCAATATCGCCTACGATTTGGAATTTACTCACTGAAGGTGAAAAATTATCTTGATAAAACTTCTTTAAATCATCAATCGTTATTGACTCTACCGATGCTACAGTTCCTGAAGTTGGGTAAGCGAACATATGGTTTTCACCATACAAAACTTTATTATACACATTTCTGGCTACTACATTGGGATTTGCATTAGATCTTTTGATATCATTGATAGTTTTAGTCTTAATTCTACCAAACTCTTCTTCATCCCAACGAGGCTCCATAAGAATTTCTTCTACAATATCCATTGTCTTGTCAAAATTACGGACTAGAGTGTTACCGCGAATAATAATTGATTCTCTCGTGGTAAACATATTAATATTAGCTCCTAATAGTTCTATTTCTTCTTCTAACTGTTCTGGAGTTTTAGTTGCTGTACCTTCCATCATAATATCTGTCATTAGGTTAGCTACTCCTACTTTATCAAAAGAATCTAACAGATGACCTCCAGAAATCACTAAACTAAAGTTTACCAATGGAAGTTCACTTTGCTGAATACCATATACTTTGATACCATTAGCAAGTGTAGCATTCCAAGATTTTGGAATATTTAACTTAGGGGATTCTCCTTGAGCAGGTTCAATAGAACGATCAAAAGCAGAAGGTGTTTTCTCAATTTCCTCTCCTGCATCGGCAACCGCTGACTCAACATTTTCTTTAATCTCTTCTTCTACAACTGCTGCTAACTGTGAATCTTTAGCAACTAAATCTACTTTACCCTTTGGAACAAAACTAGTAATTACATATGGCTTATCTTTAACATACGTATTGTACACTCTAAGCACATCGTCCTTGGTTACTGCTTTAATATTCTCTATATCCTGAGTAATAAATCCTGGATCGCCTGCAAACACATTGTATTGTGCAAGCTGAAATGATTTTCCTAACACACTACTAATTCCATTGTAAAAATTAGTCTCTAGACCAGCTTTGATACGTTCGATGTCAGTATCTGTAATTCCTTCTTCTTCAAATTTCTTGAATGCTTCAAAAACTGCGGCTTCAATATCGGCTAAGCTCTTCCCATCATTCGCAGTAATATTAATTCTAAATTTACCTGCCAACTCCATAGATCGATTCCAAGCATTAGTATCAGAAGTAAGCTCTTTATCCTTTACCAATACCTTATATAGTGGTGCTTTTTTTCCTTCGGAAAGCAATTCTGCTAAAAAATCTAAAGCATAAGCGTCTTTGGTGTATTGTTCTACTGTTGGCCAAACCATATTTAACTGAGCTGTTGTAGCAAAGTTATCTTCATGAAAAAACCTTTTGGTTTCTGATAAAGTTACATTTTGAATTGGCATTTTTTCTACTTCCTGACGCTTTTTTATTTCTCCAAAGTATTTTTCAATCATTGCTTTAGCCTCATTTGTTTCAAAATCTCCTGCTAAAACTAATGTTGCATTATTTGGACCATAGAACTTATCATAAAACTCTTTTACATCCTCTACAGTTGCATTCTGAAGGTCCACTAGTTCTCCAATCACTTGCCAATTATAAGGATGCCCTTCAGGAAAGATATTTTTATCTATTACCCAATTTGTATGTCCGTAAGGATTATTATCTACACGTTGTCTTTTTTCATTCTGAACAACTTCCTGTTGATTTTTAAAAGCACTTTTGGTAACTGTATTAATTAAGAACCCCATTCTATCAGACTCTAACCACATAACAGTTTCCATAGCATTTTTAGGAACTACTTCGTAGTAAATTGTTCCATCTTGCCAGGTTCCACCATTTAATGTACCTCCAGCATCCTGAATCTTCTTGAAAAACTGATCTTGTCCTACATTTTCGGATTCTTGAAACAACATGTGTTCAAATAGGTGAGCAAATCCTGTTCTTCCTGTTTTTTCTCTATTAGAACCTACCCCATACTGAATCGCTAAAGAAACTATAGGGTCTGATTTATCCTGATGTAATACTACTTCAAGGCCATTTTCTAATTCGTACTTTTCGAAATCTATAGATAGTTTTCCGACCTCTTCAGTCTGTGAATCGGAAGCCGCCTCCTTTTTGCAAGAAACAAACCCTAAAAATAAAAAGGATACCATAATCACTAGCATCCGGGAAACTCGAGTTTTCATATTTTGTTTTTTTGATTAAAAGCCTAAAAATATGACAAGCTATTGAGTATGTAGATTGAAAGATTACTAAAAAAACGTTAAAATCATTAGGATTTCCTCACAAACACCACTTAATTAAGGAAATAATTATCACTTACTCAAACAAAAGTGTAAGAAATATAAAGGTAGAGCTGATAAAAATCACTTTTTATCTCTTCATATTTACCGAACTTCGAATAATTCTTATTTCGAAAAAATGGGCGAACACTTAGTTAAAAAAATTAATAATAAGGAAAATAGAGCTGAATTTATTAAGCATTTACTAGACGATGTAAAAGCGCTAGAGCTTATGCTTAAACAAAATTTAATCGAAGATGATATCATTAGGATTGGTGCTGAGCAAGAGTTTTGTCTGATTACGGATAGTTGGCGCCCTGCCAAAAATGCAGAGAAAATCCTTAATGCTATTAATGATCCACATTTCACCACAGAACTAGCCAAATATAATTTAGAGATTAACCTGGATCCTTTAAAATTAGAAGGTAACTGTTTTACGGAAGTTGAATCCCAATTAAAAACTTTGCTTAAAAAAGCTGCAATTACAGCGGATAAATATGATACCAAAGTATTACTAACAGGCATTCTACCAACCATTACCAAGAATGAATTGAGTTTTGAGTACATGACTCCAAGTCCAAGATATTGGGCACTTAATGAAAAACTCAAAGAAATTAGAGGTACTGATTTCAAACTTCATCTTCGAGGAGTTGACGAACTAACCATATATCATGACTCCGTACTTTTTGAAGGATGTAACACCAGTTTTCAAATGCATCTGCAGGTCCCCCCGAAAGATTTTATTTCCAGCTATAACTGGGCGCAAGCTATTTCTGCACCCATTTTAGGAATTAGTACAAATTCTCCATTACTTCTCGGTAGAGAACTTTGGAATGAAACCCGTATTGCATTATTTCGTCAAAGTTTGGATACACGAAGTTCTTCCTATGCGCTAAAAGATCAACAGGCAAGGGTATCTTTTGGGGATAATTGGTCCTCTGAGTCTATAGTAGATGTTTATAAAAATGATATAGTAAATCATAAAATAATCATTGCCAAGGACATTAAAGCCAACTCATTAGACGAACTAAAAGAAGGAGTTATTCCAAAACTTTCTGCACTTGCTCTTCATAATGGAACTATATATAGATGGAATCGTCCGTGTTATGGAGTTGGAGGAGGAAAACCACACATTAGAATAGAAAACCGATACATACCTTCAGGACCCACTATACAAGACGAAATAGCCAACTTTGCATTATGGGCAGGAATAATGATGGGACGCCCTTCAAAATATGACGACTTATCAATTTGTATGGATTTTAAGGATGCCAAATCCAATTTTGTTAAGACCGCACGAATGGGAAAGGATACTATCTTAAGCTGGATGGGTAACCATATTTCTGTTCAGGATTTGATAATTAAAGAACTATTACCTATAGCTTATTCTGGATTAAAAAGAATGCAAATTGACAAAGAAGATATAGAGCGTCTACTAAAAATTATAGAAAATAGGACTAAAGGCACTTCGGGTTCCCAATGGCAAATAAAAAATTATCGATGGCTTCGTAACACTATGAAGCAAGATGATGCTCTACGAGCGTTAACAAAAGCCATGTATCAAAATCAGCAAAATGAGTTCACTATACCTGAATGGCCAGACTTAAAAACAAAACCTGAAATTAATGAAGCTTCGCACCTAGTAGGTCACATAATGTCTACTAGGTTATTTACCGTAAACAAAAATGATATTGCCAATCTTGCTACAAGTATTATGAAATGGAAAAATATACATCACGTACCTGTGGAGAATAATTCGGGAGAGCTATGTGGATTGTTGACTTGGACACATGTAGAAAGGCAACAAAAACTATCACATAACGGTAACGAAAAAATTGTAGCGGATATTATGGTAAAAGAGGTAATCACTGTTCAACCAGGAACTACAATAAAAGCTGCCATAAGCATTATGAAAAAACATGAAATAGGTTGTCTTCCTGTGACTCAAAGTGATGACTTGGTAGGAATCATAACAATTAAAGATGTAATTGAATTTGATAATGGTAAAAGTGTATAGTAAGGCGCTAAAAGAATCTATAAAGATCGATCGTATAATTGGGAGTTTTAAAGGAAGTATACAAGGGCCTACTCTTATTTTTATAGGTGGTATTCATGGAAATGAACCAGCTGGAGTCTTTGCATTAGATCAAGTGCTTAAAGAATTAGAAAAACAAGAATTATCATGTATTGGAAATATTTATGCTATAAGTGGCAATCTCCAAGCGCTGGAGAGCGGAAAACGTTATTATAAAGAGGACTTGAATCGAGTGTGGACTTCGGATCGAATGAATGGATTATGCTCTGGAACTATACAGGCTATTAATGAGGACGTTTATGAACAGATTGGTATTTACAAAACCATTATTAAAATTCTTGAAACAGAAAAGGGTCCTTTTTATTTTTTTGACCTTCATACTACTTCGAGTAAAACGACTCCCTTTCTTACTGTAAATGATAGTTTACTAAACAGAAAGTTTACTATGCAATATCCCGTTCCTATGATACTAGGTATCGAAGAATATTTGAATGGTCCTCTACTTAGTTATATCAATGAGTTGGGATACATTTCTTTTGGTTTTGAGGGTGGACAACACAATGATCCTTTATCTATTAAAAATCACGTAGCTTTTATCTATCTCTCTATGATTTTTACCGGATGTATTGATAAAAGTCAGATTAACTACCATTATTATTATAAACAACTGGCCAATTCCTGCGAAAACCCCAATCAAATCTTCGAGATCTTTTACAGACATAATGTCCAATCCGAAGAAAACTTCAGCATGGAACCTGGCTTTATTAATTTTCAAAAGGTGAATAAGAATCAGAAATTAGCAACGCACAACGCTCAAACAATTTTTGCTCCTAAATCCGGAAGGGTATTCATGCCTCTATATCAAAATCAAGGAGATGATGGATTTTTTGTTATAAAGGAAGTTCTACCGTTATTCCTGCACTTATCTTCTTTATTACGAAAAATCCGATTCGATCATATTCTTCCAATATTCCCAGGTATACGATGGATTTCAAATAAAAAAGATGCTTTAAGAGTAAACCTAAAAGTTGCAAGGTTTTTCACAAAACAGTTCTTTCATTTGATAGGTTATAGAAGTAAACAAATTGACAAAACCCATCTTATAGTAAAAAACAGGGAAACTGCATCAAGAAAAAAAGAATATAAAAATGCAGTTTGGAATGTAAAATAAGTTTATCAACACTTCATTACCCCAACCACCCATCACGATCTAAACTGCGATATTGTATCGCTTCAGAAATGTGATTGCCTTGAATGTGTTCTGATCCTTCAAGATCCGCAATCGTTCTTGAAACCTTCAAAATTCTGTCATATGCTCTGGCAGACAAATTTAACCGCTCCATTGCCGTTTTTAGCAATTCTTTTGAAGCATCATCTAATTGGCAATATTCACGAATTTGTTTTACACCCATTTGAGCATTATAATGGATGTTTTGTAATTCTGAAAATCTTTTAGTTTGTATGTCTCTTGCTTTAATAACACGATTTCTGATATCCACACTTGATTCTCCTCTTCTTTCCTCACTTAATTTATCAAATGGAACAGGAGTTACTTCTATATGAATATCAATACGATCCAATAAAGGTCCCGAAATCTTACTAAGATATCGCTGCATTTCTGCCGGAGAAGAAGTTACCGGTGCATCGGGATCATTAAAATATCCACCAGGACTTGGGTTCATACTTGCAACCAACATAAAACTAGAAGGGTAAGTTACAGTGAATTTTGCTCTGGAAATTGTTACCTCTCTATCCTCTAATGGCTGCCGCATGACTTCCAGAACACTTCTTTTAAACTCCGGAAGCTCATCTAAAAACAACACTCCATTATGAGACAATGAGATTTCACCTGGTTGCGGATATGCTCCTCCTCCTACTAATGCCACATCTGATATAGTATGATGTGGACTTCGAAATGGCCGTTGAGCCATTAATCCAACATTTTCTTTTATACGCCCTACTACGCTATGAATTTTTGTAGTTTCTAAAGCTTCTTGTAAAGACATTGGAGGAAGAATACTTGGTAATCTTTTACTCAACATCGTTTTACCACTTCCTGGAGGACCTACTAGTATAATATTGTGACCACCAGCTGCAGCTATCTCCATACACCTTTTGATACTCTCCTGACCTTTTACATCTGCGAAATCAAACTCAGGATTATCTAATTCCTTATAGAACTCCTCTCTGGTATTTACAATTGTTCTTTCTAAGTCTCCTTTTCCATCAAAGAAATCGATAACTTCCTTAATGTTTTCTACTCCATAAACTTCGAGATTATCTACAATTGCCGCTTCTTTGGCATTTTGTTTAGGTAGAATAAAACCTTTAAAGCCTTCCTCCCTAGCTTTGATAGCAATTGGCAAAGCTCCTTTTATAGGTTGTAAACTCCCATCAAGTGAAAGCTCACCCATAATTAAATAATCACCTATATTCTCTCCTTTTATCTGGGAACTTGCCGCTAATATCCCTAAAGCTAAGGTTAGATCATATGCAGACCCCTCTTTTCTAAGATCTGCAGGAGCCATGTTGATAGTGATCTTTTTCCCTGGTAATTTATACCCATTATTCTGTAATGCTGCAGCTATACGAAAACTACTTTCTTTTATAGCATTATCTGGTAATCCAACTAAATGATACCCTATTCCTTTATCAATATTAACCTCTACAGTGATGGTAGTAGCCTCAACACCAAAAACGGCGCTTCCGAAGACTTTAATGAGCATATTCTATATTTTCCCTAAATGTAAAAAAATATGTTAAAATTGGAATCTAATATTGAAGAAAAAGTATTAGTCATACTGTAACTTATAGCAAAGTTAAAGAAGTGTTTATTCTACAGTTATAATTTTTCTTAAAGAAACTGGCGCTCCGTTCTTTGCAAACCCCTCCAAACAAATCTCATAACTCCCGATATTATCAGAAGTGAAAAAGCTTATTTGAATTTCCTCTTTTTCTATTTTAATGTTTGGGTTCCATAACAATTGATTACGAAAATCCGGAATTCGATTTTTATTACCATTACCATTATAGGATTGATGAAAATATTTTTTATGAGGTACCGGCTTTAATAATTCAACCTTATTAATATAATTCTTATTTATTGTAGAATAATAATCACCTTCCTTAGTTTCTATATCTAAAATTCCTTGAAAAACATGTGATCCCAGATAATGTTTATCTCTTGACAGGGTTATTCTTTTGATTTTTCTTGAATCATACTCAACTAAATCATCGTGATCTTGAATAATAAGTCCATCAACAATAACAAGAGGCAAGTAATCAGGTTCATTATATGGTGGATGTTTATACCTAACCTGAAAAACAGAGCTTCCATTTTGTGTTTTCTTAATCCAAGCATTGTCAATGACCTCTACTAACGTTTCTTTTACCGTCGAGAATCTTGTGTAATTATCTAAATCATAAATCTCAACTTGATCTCCATAAAAAGGTTTTATCCTATCAGCTGAAACTAATGTATCAGGCTTTAAACTAAAATATCCATTCCTTATCTGATTATAGACACTTCTATCTAGAATCATTTTTTCCATTTCTTGTGTTATTTCAAATTGATTGAATAACAAGCTTTTATAACTCAATGAGGTTTTTTCCTGTAGTTCAATTTTAAACCTGTCCTTATAACCTAGAACTTGTAAATAAGCATTATCTTCTTGATATTCTTTATCCAAATTAAAGTAGAAATCACCATTTTTATCTGTTGTAGCAATTTTTACTTCATATTCTTTTCCTGGAATAGAAAGAGCTACTTTTTTATTTAGAAGATCTATGTCTGAAGAATTAGAAATTAATTTCCCAGATACTAATTCTCCTCTAAACTCAGGAAGTACTGCCAATTCTTCAATCGAATTTATTTTTTTAGATATGTTCTTTTTATTTAAAGATTTAAATTTAATAGCTGTCTCCTTTAAAGGAATATCTATGGTGTCTATTTTTCTAACAGAAATGGAATAATCTCCTTGTCTATAAGATTCTAATGAGCTTTTTATTTTAAGAGAAACCTCATCCCTTTTTTTGAAATTATCTTTATTTAAAAGCAGAGAAATATTTTTTGCATTACTCAGTTTAACTCCACCACTTTTGGACATCTGAGTTTGCTCCTTTACACCGAAATTATTATTGTCCCCATTTGATTTTTCTAAAAGCTTTGTTTGATTCCCTTGATATGGATTAATTATTGCAAGATCACCTTGAAAAAAATTATCACTCCCTTTATTCTTCATCCATTGTGTATATGCTATTATCTTATAATTACCAGAGGGTAATGAAACTGAAACAAAAAAGTCTCCCTGTCCTTGTCCTTCTTCTAGTTTTATCTTTTGTTTGGCAATGGTCTTTTTATCTTCTCCTACTAACTCTAAATAAGCTATCTTACTTAATTCGCTTAAATTTTCATTCTCATCATTAATGCAGTATATTTTATAGTATAGATATTCTCCTGAAAATAGTAATGATGTATTATAATGTACAAAAACACTTTCAGAAGGGATCTCAACTCCTACTTTGTTTACAATACTATTATTGGTTTGACTAAAAGATTGATTATGAATTCCACCTAAAAGAAGAAAATTAATAATAGCTAAATAGATCTTTGTATTCATAACCATATAATTAGTTTTCCCAAAAATCAGGAGTTACATTACTACCAAACTCATTACAATCACCACAACCTGTCAAAGTCATAAAATATGTATCAGTAAATGAATCATAACCAGATAAATTATCATAACCTATACTTATGAAATTTAATAAATTAGATGCTCCTTGAGGAGTAGACGGAGAAAAATCTAATACTTCACAGTCAATAAAAAAAGGTGGTCGAGTTTCATTTGGGAAAAAGTCCTTAAACTCAAAAAATATTCTTCTTGAAGATACTGAAGACACATCAAAAAAGCCTAATACTTTTTCTTGATCATTACTTATTGAAGAGATATTACCATTTATAAACCCCGGTTGTACTTGTGAAAACAAACTTTCAGGATCAGAAAACTCTTTAAGTGTTTCATAAAATGTTTGAGCCTTTCTGGATTGAATAAATTGACGAACCAAAATACTATATCGATTTCTTAATACTGTGTTATTCTTATCGATAAACAAAACCGGAAATTTAGTAATTCTATTTTCACTTAAATTAACAGTATTCGTAATATTTATAGTATTAGATAAATCAGTCTTATAACATATTCTTTCTTCTGTTGTTCTGGGAACAACAGAAAATGAAGGAGGGTTTCTTGACAAAATCTCTACCTCAAACTCTGACCAAAAAGGAGCTATTATTTGATATGTCTCCTCATATTCATAACGATAAAATATTGCATTTCCAGTGGCATCAAAACTATCAACAAAAACTGCAATACCTTCATCTCCCGATTCATTTACAGTTTTCTCTGCATATAAATCATCTATTTGTGTTTTTTGAGGTAATGTAACAGATTCAGAAACATATGTTTCTCCATTTTCAGTTCTAATTGTAAGTTGATAATTTCTATCTGATTGTATCATAAAAGGAGAAACAGAAACATATTTACCCATATCAGCTTCCTCAAAAACATATTCATTTTGTAAATTATCAATCACCCTAACATCTGCATTACTTTCTCCAAAAAAACTTTCTTCTTCTAAACGAAATGTTCTTGATAATTGAATTTCGTGTTGTTTTAATTCATCGGTTAAAACAGCTTCTATTACTAAAATATCTTCAAAAGTCTCAGTACCTATATCAAATGGTTCTGTACAACCAATTGTACAAAAATTGATAATAACGTACAAAAAGATCATATATGGTTTCCTAAATGCCATACTTTTAAAATCTAAACATGTTATATTAAATTAAAATCTAAAATTATATGTAATTGAAGGGATTGGAACTGAAAAAATTGAACTTTTTAAAGCTTTTATCTCTCCATTATCTGTAACAAAAAACACTGAAAAAGGATTATTACGTCCTAAGACATTATATATCGATATCGTCCAAAAACTATGCGCAAATTTTTTGATTTTATGATTTCCTTCAATATTAAAACCAATATCCAACCTATAAAAATCCGGAATTCTAAATTTATTACGATCACTAAATACAACAAAATCAGAACCATTAAAATTAAACCTACCAACAGGGAAGGTCACTGGTCTTCCTGTTTGATAAACAAAATTAGTTGAAAGACTAAAACGATTAGTTAACTTATAATTAGTAACCAAACTTATATCATGTGGTTTATCAAAATTTGAAGGAAAAAAATCTCCGTTATTTACTCTTTCTTCAGGAAAATCACTATCTAATTTTATTAACGAACGAGAATATGTATATCCTAACCAACCATTGAATTTACCTTTATTCTTTCTTAACAAAAACTCAATACCATAAGCTTTACCTTCTCCTTGCAAAACTTCTGTTTCAATACTTTCATTAAGTAATATTTGAGCTCCTGTTTTGAAATCCAATATATTCTTTGACCTTTTATAAAAACCTTCTAAGCTAATCTCATAAGAGTTATTTTTTAAATTCTTATAAAGCCCTAATGAATATTGATTTGCTCTTTGTGGTTCAATATTTAAATCTGAAAGCTTCCATATATCCACAGGAGATACTGTGGTATTATTAGATAATCTATGAATGTATTGAAACGTATTATTATAACTTCCTTTTATAGAAAAATCATCACCCAACAAATACCTAGCCGACACTCGAACTTCAGGACCTCCATACTTTTTTATAACCTCATTTTTACCAAAGCTCAATGTATCTATCACTGTTGTTTCGTTTCTAGGTCGACCATTTTCAAATATTCTTTGTGTTCTTTCCCCCAAAGCATTATATATGGAGTATCTTAATCCGGCGTTTATCGAAAACTTTTCTGTTAAATCTAATTTTCCTGATATGAATGCAGCAGATTCTAAACCTCTTTCTTTAGGTATTCTGAGTGGTTTAATTATAGAACCAGATTCTAAGGGTTCTATACTACCTGGCCTTACTGTGTATAATTTACTATTAATGCCATAACTAAATTTATATTTTTGACTATATAAATAGTTCATTTTTAATTTCACTTCTGTTTCTTCAATACTATAACCTAAGTCAAAGTCATTACTAGAATCTCCATCAAATTCAATATTAAATTTATATTGGCTATTAGCTAATAGTAAACTTCCATTATTTTTATCATCAAATCTATGGTCCCATTTTAAAGATAATAACCTATTACTATAGATATAAAGGGAATCAGAAGTTATACTAAAATCATCTCTGCTAAGATATGCGGTAGTTTTTATATTATTATTTTCATTAATCTTATGACTATAATTTCCTATTACATCATAGAATGATGCTTCACTATTATTTAAAGATTCATCATCCAAAGATCTTAATATCCAATTTGCATAAGCCCCTCTTCCTCCGACCAAAAGTGATGACTTTTCTTTTACAATTGGCGTTTCTAAAACCAAATTACCGGTTACAGGTCCAATTGAAGCTTCACCTCCAAATTTTGATACATTTCCTTCTTTTGTTTTTAGATCGAATACTGAGGACAATCTTCCTCCATATTCTGCAGGTATAGTTCCTTTATAAATATTTACCTCACCCAAAGCAAATGGATTTAATGCTGAAAAAATACCAAAAAAATGCTGTGGGTTATATACAACCCCATCATCCAGAAGTATTAAATTCTGATCAGATTTACCTCCTCTGACATTAAACCCTGCAGATCCTTCACCAGCAGTAGTAATACCTGGTAATGTAGTAGCTACTTTAAGAACATCTCTTTCTCCCAAAACTAAAGGTATGTTTTTTGATTCTTCTACATCTATCTGTTCAGTACCTGTAATAGTTTCTGTTACATTTTTATCTATCTCAGCTTCTAAAATTACTTCATCTAATAACTCTAGACTTTCGTTTAAATTAAAATTTAATTCTCCACTATTATATAAAACTACTATTTTCCTTGAGTCTTCTATACCTAAAGACCTGGTTTCAATAGTATACTTACCTATAGGCAACTCTACTTGATAATACCCGTTTTGATCACTCTGTATAGTGATATCATTTTCCTTTATTTTAATAGCTAAATTGGCAATTGGTTCTCCTGTTCTAATGTTTATAGCATAACCACTAAGTACAACATTTTTCTCTGGATTGCCTTTACTTTCTTTTCCTATTCGAATAATTTCACTTTTTTTAGAAGGCTTATTATTTCTATAAAAAATTGGTTTTACCTCGGTTCCTTTGTTTTTTAATTTTTCTGTATTCGTTTCATTTTTCTTTCCAAAAAAACCTTTAGGAAGATTATCGTAAATAATATTGTTTTGTATGAGAACAACTTCATTTTCATTAAGAAGATAATAATTGATTACAGTATCTTTAAAAATATCATCTAATATTATTTCCAAATCTACATTTTGATATGACTTAGAAATTATCTTATCTGTAAACCAATTTTGATTATAGTAAAAATGATAATCCGTAATCTTTTCAATACTATTTATAGCTTCCTGAATATTAAAATCATCAAATGTTATGGATATTTTAGATTTATCATCCTGAGAAACCATTAAACTGATATTGAACAAAAAACTAATTATTAAAATTTTCCGCATATAAAATCAATTATCTTCTTTAGAAAGCAGTGTAAATATTCGTCTTAATAATGTTTGATTGAATAAATCTTTATTTGATCTTTTTAATGCTCTTGAAGCATTATAATAAGAATCAATATCTTTTTTGAATTTAGGAAACACCTTTATAAAATCACTTTTATTGTTTACATAATGATACGAATCATTATAATAAAGTACATATTCATTTTTGCTTAAAAACTCATAGTACACTACTTTATTTCTTTCTCTTCTTTTAACATTCTTCTTATGTTTCTTTAGAAGTATAAAAATGGAAGTCTCAAGTAGTGATTCGTGAAATCCATGTATACTACTGGTATTATTATCATCCTTTTTATTTATATTAATAAACCTATGATTATCAATAGTAAAAGAATGAACATTACTTTTTATAAGTTGTAAAGTAATTTCTCCATATCCTCTTTTTAATTTTACCAAAACTTCGTCACCATGCACATCATATTTCATTGATAAATCAAAATATTCTTGTCCATCATAATCTATTGAACCTCTCAAAAAATCAGGAACCTCAAAAAACCTATGTTTTTCATTAATTGTTAAATATCTATCATTAAAAAAGACACCATTAAACAAACTTGTATTTTCAAAATTCACAGAACTATCAAACCAATTATAATATATACTAGATTGATCACTTTTTCCTATCTGAGCATTTAAGAAGAATTTAGATAGCAAAAAGGGTAAGAATACAAACAATACCTTTTTGTAATTTATAACCATAAAATTATTATAATATTCCTTCAATATTTATAGTTTGACCCTCGTAAAAAGAATCAAAAATCGTTTAAGAATGAAAATGAAATTAGTGTTTCCCTTGACTGTGTTACTCTACAGACATTTTAAATATAGACCTTTTTAAAAACAACCATGAAACATTCTATTGTTAAATAACATAAACTTAACTTTTTCAATGGTCTGAGAATAGGTGAAGAAAAGTAGGTCATTTTTAGAATTCAAAAATAAATCTACCCCAGTTTTGTTAGGCTGTAAAACCCATAACATCAAAAGTAGGGTTTGTACTTAAGTGGTGGTTAATCTATAAAGATCAATTAAATACAACCCTACTTTCTGCTCATCTTAACAACATAACAAATTGGCTTATACTAATGCTTCATGATGAGTATTAAATAGTTTCTCATTTAAGAATCTCAAAGTTGGTATTTTATCCTTGGTGTCTACTAAAATCGAAATGTTATTATTACTTCCCCCATAAGAAATCATCCTTACAGGAATATAATTTAAAACCTCAAAAAGTTTGTATGAATTTCTGTCATTAATAACTGATTCTCCAACAATACATATAATACTATGATTTTGTTCAATTGTAACTTCTGCGTAATTTTCGATTTCCTTTACAATTTCATCAAGGTTACTTGTATCATCAATAGTAAGAGAAATTGCAATCTCAGAAGTTGTTATCATATCAATCGAAGTATGAAAGTTATCAAAAACTTCAAAAATTCTTCTTAAGTACCCATGTGCCATAAGCATTCGGTTAGACTTAATCTTAATCGCTGTAATATCATCTTTTGCAGAGATAGCCTTCAATCCTTTTTTATAGGTTCTATTAGAGATAATAGTACCAGCCGCCTGAGGATCAAAAGTGTTTTTTAATAAAACCGGAATATCCTTATCCACCACTGGTGAAACCGTTTGAGGATGTAAAATTTTAGCTCCAAAATAAGCTAACTCAGCAGCTTCATTATAGGTTAGATGTGAAATAGGATGTGTTTCTTCTACATATCGTGGATCATTATTATGCAAGCCATCAATATCAGTCCATATCTGTACCTCATTGGCTTGCAATGCTGCTCCAATTATAGTAGCGGTATAATCACTTCCGCCTCTTTTTAAGTGATTTATCTCTCCGTTTTCATCTTTACAGACAAAACCTTGAGTAATATATATCTGTGATTTAATTTCTGCTTCTAATACTTTATGAAGTTTTTTAGAAACCTTATCTATATTTGGGTTTTCTACTGAATCCACGAACATGAAATCCTTAGCATCCAGCAAAACATTGTTAACACCTATAGAGTTTAAAAACTTGGAGAATATAAATGTTAGTAATGTTTCACCATAGGTAATAACTTTAGAGTTGATAGCTTCTGAATATTTTTGACTCGTCAACTCAAACATCTCAGTAATTAAGAATGAAATACTATCTTTCAATTCGCTTCTTAATTCTTTATCCTCAATCAGTTGATCAATTACATCGCAATGCTTAGTCTCTAATCTATGTAAATTCCTTGTAATAGCTTCTGTATCCCCGAATCTAATATTTTCTACCAAACGAACCAATTGATCAGTAACTCCTGACATAGCTGAACACACAACAATCTTTTGCTCATCATCACTAATAAGTATATTTTTTACTTTTTGTAAATTTTCGACTGATCCTACAGAAGTACCTCCAAACTTTAAAACTTTCATCTATTCATACATTTTATAATGCATAATTAATTAACCTAGCACAAAAAATAAATATTTTGATATAAATTATATATATTTGTACAATATGTTAAATATATAACAATGAAAACCATAACAGATTGTGTACACGATATACTAAGGCATCAACCATTTCTGGAAGATGCGTTATCAAGAGATATCATAAACTTTAGTTCTTTGGCTCTCGATATGAGGCCGCAGGTAGAAAAAATAATGAGAAAACCTATAAAGCCAGGTTCAATTATAATGGCCTTAAGAAGGTATAATCCCAAACGAATAAAACATACAGATAATCTACGTAGTTTAGGAGATATTGTTGTGCGATCTGGAATAACAGAATATGCTTTTTTAAATTCTAATTCTATTCTTACCAGTCAATCAAACTTACTTAATAGTGTAAAAGATAAAAGCAAAACTTATTTTACATATTCAAGTAATTTTCAAGAAAGTAATATATTAGTTTCTTCTTCTTTAAAAGAGGTCGTAGAATTACATTTCAAGAATGAAACATGCATATCGGTTACCGATAACCTTTCTTCAATGTCTATAGCTTTACCAGATGATAGCTCCAAGACCATAGGTTTATATTTTTATATTTTTAAGTTATTAGCATATGAAGGAATTCCTATTTTCGAAATTATATCTACCTCTAACTACTTTACTCTATTTTTAGAAAAGGAATTTGTAAATGATGCTTTTTTACTTTTAAACGAAATAAAGGATGGGTAATAAAATAACCCAGCTTTTTAATATAAAGCTGGGTTATAAAATATAAAAAAACCTAATTACTTTTTGACTACTATTCTTTTTGTTATTGTAGTTTTATTTGAGACTATCCTAACTAAATAAACTCCTGATTCCACAATTGGTAATTGTATTTCTTTGTTAACTTTAAAATTATTGATTTTTTGGTCATAAATCAACTTACCTACTAGATTGAATACTTGTATTTGTTCCAAAATGTTTATTCCAGAATAATAAATATTAAAGATTCCATTTGAGGGGTTAGGTAATAATCGTAATAAATTGTCTTCAGCTACCTCTTCTTCAACCGAAAGAGGTGACTCAATTTGTAAAGAAACATCATCAATCATAGCTTTTGCCGGACCTGAATTAGAATCAGGAATATATGCACTAAATCTAAGTATAACATTCTGACCTTCATATGCAACCAATTGATCTAGAACTTGCTCCTCCATCGTTCTATCTATACTTCCGGTTAATGGATTTACTCCAAAAGTTATTTGATTTACATCAAAAATCAAATTATTATTTTGATCATGAAAAGATACGGTCAATCTTCTTTCTCCTGATGGAGTAGCATAGCTAACATCATACTCTGCTAAAAAATTATAAGATAATATAGCTGTTGAAGCAGAAGTAAGATCATTAGGCAAAGATATTGTTTGTTCTAGTACATAGGTATCTCCTGCCTCTCCATCAAATGAAGTAAAAGCTGCGAATTGCCCATCCACTGGATAGATCTCTGGTACAATTACACAAACATTTAGTGAATTTTCTAAAACGGTAAAGTTCATTCTACATCCGGAACTACTTCCTGGACCAAAAGATCTCCAGGAACCAAAGTCTCCACACTCAAAACTACCATTGCTAATAAATTCATTAGGGTTATTAGGGGCAGATTCACAACTAGTTCTAAACGTGTAAGGTCCAGACCAAGCGCTTTGATCGTTGTTATTACAATTTGCTCGTAAATAAACATCATAAAATGTATTAGCAATCAAACTATTAAGTTCAATATTATTAGTATTAGTTTGTTCCGAAATACCTGAACCTAATAAAAAACCAGACTCACCATATTCTAAATCCCAAGTTTGCTCATTTCCACTATTGATATCCCAGTTTAATGATAAACTATTTGACTGTGCATTTGATAAAATAACTCCTGATGGATCAGGGCATCCTACTTCTGTTGTAAACGAAATTTTGGTAGAATCACTAAAACCTCCTGCTACACAAGAAGCTTTTAAATAAACCTCATATGAAGTATTTGCAGAAAGTTCAGTAATAAGAATTGAATTTGTATCTGCGGTAACTATAGTCCCATTGCCAAGTATAAAACCATTTAATCCATATTCAATTTCCCAACTATTACTTTCTGTAGAACTATCCCAAGAAAGTAAAGCTTCATGAGCGAGTGCATCTACCAACATAAAATTAGATGGAATACTACAATTAGGTTTTGGTTCACAAATTACTTCTGCATCCCAACCCAAATAAGTTACACTTCCATCTGATGCGAACACAAATGTTAACGATCCTGTATCATGACTAGACACAATTTCTCCTGGCGAATTAGATCCGTTATAAGATCCTATTAAAGGAGCCGATGTATCAGGACCGTCATAAATTCTTAAATAATCACAACATCCTTCTAACAGAAAAGCATCAAAACTTACTCTAACACGGTCATCACTAGACTCAGGAGCAATATGGGTTGTTTCTAATTCTCCATTTTGGTAATTACCGGTAGGGCCTCCAGAATCATAAAAACGATCCCCTTGACAAAAATTTGAAAGAGTTTTAAAATCAGCTGGTCCAATCCATTCACTAAAATCTCCTGCACCACAATTAGCACGTATATAAAACTGATGATCTGTACCACTAGTAAGATTCTCAATAACACCCTCGTTTGTATTAGCATCTATTACTGCCCCTGTTCCTAATGCAAAGCCGCTTACCCCGTATTCAATCTGCCAATTTGTATTTGTATCATCTACCCAGTTAACTGTAGCAGAGTTAAACGATACAGAGGACACATCTAGTGAATATGGATTAAAACAAGAAGGGAGCTCTCCTATTCGAACATCATCTATTAATATATAATTGTATTCTGAAGAGTTTGTATTCTGAATGATACTAAATCTAATTTGGACATCATCGGTTATATTATAAGATGATAAATCCAGATAAAAATCTCTCCAACCATTAGTAGAACCTTGAACATTTTGAAGAGTATTCCAACTAGCACCATCATAAAACTCAACCGTCAATGTATTATACTCATTATTAAATATCTCGTTGCTATTAATAGAAAACTCAACTGATGGTGTAACTAAAGATGAAACATCTATAAAGGGTGTAATTAGATAAGAAGGAACTGTAGGATCAGAAGAATTGTTATTCTTCCAGGTATAGTTTGTCTGGTTACCTTCGGTTCTATCTTCAACTTCTCTTCCCAATTGGGAGTCGTAGTATCTACCAAAGGACCAATTACTATTACCCTCTTCACTCCAACAAGACGGTCTGCTGTAGTTAGCAAATACTTCCTCAAATGGAGCACTATATGCATCACATGGAGTTGTAAAAAAGATCGGCCCAATGTATTCACTAGTATCTCCTATAGCACATATGGACCTTATATAAAGCTCATATTCTGTTTGAGGTTCTAGCGTAGTAATTTCATAAGGATTGGTATTAACCACCTGATTTGTTGCATTAGATGGAGAAAAGCCTCTTGGCCCGTATAACAATTCCCAATTAGATTCTAATCCTGACGTTGACCAAGAAACATCAACGGATCTAGACCTCTGATTTGAAACTAACAAGCTGTGAGGGTTTAAACAACTTGGCAATTCATCAATTTTGATCTCATCTACCAATATATCATTATACTCTGAGTTACCCGGACTATTTTTAATAACTGTAAATCTTAATTGAATTGGCCCAGTTATAGTATATGAGCTTAAATCAAAAGCAACATCTCTCCAACCATTCGTATTTTCCTGAAGTTCTATGATATCATTCCAGACCGATCCATCATAAAACTCTGCTCGAAATGTATTATAAGTGTTATCTATAGTGTTTTTACTAAAAACCGAAAATTGAATTGAAGGTATTAATAAACCTGAAATATCTACTAAAGGCAACGTCATTGTTGAAATTTGATTACTCCCACTAGGAGAAGAACCATCTACCCAGGCATAGTTCGTATTTCCTGAAGTATTTCTATCGCCGGCGTTAGCAGCATCATAACTTGCATTTCTATTAAACATCCAGGTTTCTGACCCAAATTGATTCCAGCATTGAGGTAAATTAAATAACTCAAAACTTTCTACAAATGGTGCACTAACAACATCACATAATGTTTCAAAAGAAATGGGCCCGACGACATCACTTACTCCTCCTACCGAACAATTTCCTCTTATATAAACATCATACTGAGTGATAGGATCTAGTCCATCTAAAACATATGTTGTTTGCGAAGTATTTATAATCGTACCTGTACCTTCTTGAAATCCTGAAAATCCATATTCTACATCCCACGATGATGAATTGCCATCTGTCTCCCAAACTAGTGTAGCATTCTTAGCAGTAACTGAATCAATAGTAAAGTTGGTAGGTTGACTACAGTTAGGTTTAGGTTCGCAAATTACCTCTACATCCCAACCAGAGGCGGTTACACTTCCATCTGATGAGAACACAAATGTTAATGAGCCAGTCTCATGGCTGGAAATCAATACCCCTGGAGAACTAATTCCACTATAAGAACCAATTAACGAAGCTGATGTATTAGGACCATCGTAAATTGTTAAAAAATCACAGCAACTTTCTAATTCAAAAGCATCAAATTTTACTCTTACACGATCATTGTTAGATTCAGGAGAAATTACAGTTGTTTCAAACTCTCCATTTTGGTATGTGCCATTAGGCCCTCCAGAATCATAAAAACGATCTCCCGCACAATAATTAGCTGTAGTACTTATTGTTATTGGTCCTATCCAAGGAGCTAATCCACCAACAGAACAAGTAGAACGCAAATAAAAGTCGTAGGATGTTAATGATTCTAAATTATTTATTTCAATAGAATTAACATCAGAATTTACAATAGTCCCGTTTTCTATTATAAAACCTGAGGTACCATATTGTACGTCCCAATTAGTAGAATTTAAATCTTCCCATATTAAATTCACATAAGTTGCTCCTACACCATTATAGGTAAAATTTTCAGGATTAGCACATTGGGTGGTAAAAGTATTAACAGAAGAAGACACATCATCTCCACAAGGATTTCTAGAAATAACTCGCCAATAATATGTATTATCATAGGATAACGATTGAGGGCGATATATTACTTCTGAAGTATTTGTTGTTTCTATAATAGAAAGAAATTGATCATCCGTAGCAATTTGTAACTCATATTCCTCTATATTTTCATTTCCATCCCATTCAAAATCATTTTCAATATTTACAGCAACAGAATTATTTTCAGGGCTCAAGAGATTAACCGGGGCAATTCCCGTCTCATAAATATTCAGGGTCGCTTCTAAAGTTTTTACTATCCCAGAAGTACTAGTACCAATTATGTTAAAAGGATAAGATCCAACAGGGGTTGTTGCTGTATTTGAAATGGTAAGACCTATAAACGCACCATTAACCTGTTGCCCTGAAATCATTAAGGGTGTAAAATTTGAAGTAATACCTAAAGGCAAATTTTCTGTAGAAAAAGTGGTTTCTTCATCAAAATCTAGAAAAGTACGATATTGAAAATCGAAAACTGCATTTTCTGATTGGCAGATTGAAACTGAATTATTATCTGAGGTAACTATAAATTCAGAGGCTTGAACAGTAATGTCAGTATTATTAATTGCAAAAAACACATTTTCTGAAGCTTTTACCATAACTCTTGCTTGAGAAGTACTCTCAACATTTGGCAAAATAAAAGTTTCAGAACCATCATTAGCTATATTATTTTGTAATAAATAAGGGTATGTATTACCTCCATCGACAGATAAATAAATATCAACGTTTGCCGCATTAACCGGCTGAATATTAGTATTAGCAACATCCCAGGTTATGGTAACCTGATCTCCAACATTCCAAGTTTCTGCAATAGATTGAGATGTCACCAGAAAGGGACCAGAAGTATCATCAACTGTTAGAGTTAATCCATCTGTATTGGTTTGACCTCCACCTAATACATTATCTCTCACTGTCAATTCAAAACGCATTGTACGAGCAACAGACGGCAATACCTCCCATGTTGGAGAAAGGTTTCCCGATATCAGATCATCCAATCTGGGAAAATATCTTTTATTTGACTCACTAGGAAGCCAAGATCTGAATAAAGGTCCATTTACCCAATTTGATTGAGGAGTATTTGATGAGAAAGGGTCTTCGGGATTGTTTTGTTCCCAACAGTAAGTTAACAAATCTCCATTATTAATATCCGATGCATCTCCTTCTAATACAAATGGTGTTGATCTAGGAATAGTATGGTCTGACCCAGCATTTACCATAGGAGCTGTATTAGAAATATCGATTATTTCTGCACAATTACTATTACTAATAGTCCATACAGCTACATCACGGATATCTACATAATTAAAGTAATCATCAGGCCCCTCCTGTACATCAGGAGAGCAAATACCTGCATACCCCATAATAGTACTCCCACTTCCTGGTTCTACTTCACTGTTAAAGCCACTTCTGCAATTACTGCTACTTTGCACGTGATATCCCCCAAATTGATGGCCAAATTCATGTGCTACAATTAAATTAAAGTTGTCTGAAGAAGGATCATTATGTACAGTAAATGCACTTCCTTTTGAACCGTCTGTACATACACAGGCTATACAACCAGCATTACCATATATCGATCCTTCAACATGAAAAAGATGTCCCACATCATATCCAGAGCTACCAATGAGAGAATTAGAATCAATAGCGTTTTGTAACTCACTATTTAAATTTGTAGAAAAAGGATCTGTATTACCATCTAAATAAATTAAACTATCATTATCTGGTATGATTTGCATAGTAACAGAAAAATCTCTTTCAAAAATACCATTAACTCTATTAATTGAAGATACCATTGCGGCCAGTACTTTTACTTTTCTCTCAGTATCGTCAACTTCGGTTCCATCCAGAAAAAACTGGGAGTATTGACCACTCGCAGCTAATGCTAGTCGATATCTTCTTAAATTACCATCATTTGCATTCTTAGAAAAAGACTTGCTTGTTGGTTTTAACTTTTTTATTAAAGCGTCTGTTTCACAATCAAAATTGGAAAACTCTTCACTTTTAGAAGCAATTATTTTACTTGAAGACTTATTTATTCTTTTAATATGTAAAACTTCTGAATCCTTGGTTGTCAATATTCCATTTAAACCATATAACGGATGATATGTAAACCTAATTTTTTCTAAAGGATTATAAGTTGATTGCCCAACAAAACTTTGTAATTTGGGATATTTTTTTTGAAGCTCCGGATGTAAAACTTCTGCCTTGTAAATTTTATAATAATTAACGCCTCCATTTTGAGATGGAAACCTTAAAAGAACAGACTGTTCATTTTTGAAACGTGAAGGAATTCTTTGCAATTCTTCATACAATTTCGTAGAATTTATAGAAAACGAAAAATCAGACGTTTCCTTTTTTTGATATAATGAGACTGAAGCGTCATAAGACTCAGAACTCCACCAAACTGATTGCCCCATTGTAATAATAGGTAAACAAAATAATAATAAAAAAAACTTAATAGTAGTAATTTTTCCCATAAATAAGATATTGTTGGTTTAAAACCAATAAAATGTTAATTGACAAAATCCATTGCAATTGATTTATCCACGTAAATTGAATTATTTACTAGACTATCAAAAAAATGAATTTCAGCTAAATGATTATTATGATTATTTTTATAGGGGTAAGGCGTAACAAAACTACTGGTTTTTTTTCTTAGCGCATCAAAAAAAATACTTATGAATCAATTTTTATAAATTCCTTAAAATTTTAACATTAACAATAGACAAATTGCTTCGAGATAATAAAAAAACCCTGTTCAATAAACAAACAGGGTTTCTAAGTATTCAAGTGTTATGTTTCTTCTACCAAATTTTAACTCTCTTTTCTGGTTCTAAATACATTTGATCTCCTTGTTTGATATCAAAAGCATCATAAAAAGCATCTACATTTAATAAAGGTTGGATCGCTCTAGTTTGTCCAGGCGAATGAGGATCAGTCTTAATCTGAGTTCTCAATGCATCTTCACGCGATTTTGTTCTCCATACGGTAGCCCAAGACATAAAAAATCTTTGCTCTGGATTAAATCCATCTATATCCTCAGGTCTTCCATTTTCTGCTAAATGCATTTGTAAACCATCATAAGCGCCTAATACACCTCCTAAGTCTCCTATATTTTCTCCTAAAGTAAATTTTCCATTAATAAACACACTATCTAAGACCTCAATAGCACTATACTGTTCTGCTAAAGCCTCTCCTCTGGCTGTAAATTGTTTAAGGTCCTCATCTGTCCACCAGTTGTTCAGATTACCATCAGCATCAAAACGAGCTCCGGAGTCATCAAAAGCGTGTGAGATCTCGTGACCTATTACTGCTCCAATTCCTCCATAATTCACTGCTTCATCAGCTGTATAATTGTAAAAAGGTGGTTGTAAAATAGCCGCTGGAAATACGATCTCATTATTAAGAGGGTTGAAATATGCATTAACCGTTTGTGGTGACATACCCCATTTGGTTTTATCTACAGGTTCTCCTATATCTTCATAATTCTTATCTCTAGCCCATTTATCTACCGCTGCCATATTTTCAAAATAAGTTTTATCTGCGGATACCTCCATTTTTGAATAATCTTCCCATTTATCAGGATAACCAATTTTAACGGTAAATTTATCTAATTTCTCAATAGCTTTATTTTTTGTTTCATCACTCATCCAATCTAAGTTTTGGATACGCTTTTTATACGCACTGATCACATTAGCAATCATTTTTTCAGCCTTTTCCTTAGCTTCAGGAGGAAATTTTTCATCCACATATAATTGTCCTAAAGCTTCTCCTACTGTTCCATTGACAGTAGCAAGAGCCCTTTCATCAGCTGGACGTTGTTCTTTTTGACCTCTTAAATACTTGCTATAAAACTCCCAGCTAGCTCTTTCTGTATCTGTAGTCAATCTACCTGTAGCATTATTAAAAGTATCCCATCTAACCAATGTTTTAAGATCATCTATTGAGGTGTTCTGGAGAAAGCTACTTAACTTCTCAGTATAACGTAAATGAGCTACTATAATAGTATCAAATTCTTTAGTTACTCCAAGATCGGAAATCATTTTTCTTAAATCAACTGAAGCTAACATTTCATCAGCCTCACTTATCGTTCTTGGATTATTATAGTTACGAGCATCTCTTCTTTCAACTTTATTAAGCCTAGGTTCTGCAAGTTGAGTTTCTAGTTCTAATATTTTATTTGCTGCTGTAGTTGCATCGTCTTCAGAATCGCCAAGCATTTGTAACATTTTTACAATATACTTTTTATACTCTTCGCGAATTTCCTTTGATTTAGCATCTTGCTCTAAATAATAATCACGTTCAGGTAAACCTAATCCGTTTTGACCTAAATACACTGCATTCATAGCACTATTGCTCAAATCTGCTTGTACACCAATTCCTATAAATGGAGATGAAACCGAAGGGTTCTTAGCAAGTACTGTTTGTAAATCTGCTAAATTTTTGATGGATGCAATATCATCAAGAGCAGGTTTTAATGGTTCAATACCTGCCTTGTTTCTAGTCACTGTGTCTAACTTAGTGTCAAAAATAGCCAGTGCTTTTGCCTGATCTGTATCAGCACTATACTTACCACTTTCTTTTGCTTTTGCAAGAATCTCCAGTACATCATTATCTGTAGACTTACGAAGTACTCCAAAACCTCCCCAAGTTGTCCTATCTTCAGGGATTTCAGTATTCTTCATCCAACTACCATTTACATAATTATAAAAATCCTCCTTGGGGCTGATAGTAGTATCCATGTTTTCCAATACAATTCCGGGGATCTTTTTAACCTGTGCTACTGCATCTTCACCACTGTCTTTTTTTGTATCGTTTTTACAACTTACAAAAGCGATGGTGAGTGCAGCTAAAAAATACACATTTCTCACTTTTTTATTCATTTTATTAAAATGTTAAGATTAGTTATTTGAAATATGACGTAAAAATTATGAATTCGTTACTCATATAAGCGAAGTAATTTATATAAAAAGGTGTATCTGTCTTAGATTTTATAATAATTTAACAAAAGTATAAGACTTTATTACACTTTACCAAAAAAGTAATTTACACTTTTTTTGACAATCAAAGTTTTTCAAAAAAAATAAAAATTGTTTATTTAAATAATCTGGTATCAAAACTAAAGGGTTCTACATTTACCAACTTCACACTATCAAACTCTGGATGTAACGGGTTTATTAGTAAATTTCTTTCTTTAGGTATTATAATGCTTGGAACTTTAAGTCCTAGATATTTATTTTCTGATATCCAACGCATTGCAAAATTTTGAATATCATTGGGTGGTGGTGTTTTATTCCAGTTATCTGGTAGTTTATCAAAAGGGATTTCTGAGACAGGTTCTTCTGGGAGTTCGATCGTAGCAATTGACATATCATCAGGAAAATATGCAGCTGGTAAATGAGCCAATACCTCTAGTGCGGAGAGGGCTGCACTAGTGCTTGTATATAATACTGCTACTCCTTTTGGATTCCATCTACCACCAACGGTTTTGGCCCCAATGCCTGTAAGATCTTCAATATATTTTTGTTTGGCTATTCTATATACTTGTATCATGCAAAAACTCCGTGCTCTATACGAATTAACTCTTCATTAAGTAATTGAAAACCAAAAGTAGTGTCCAAAAGTTCTTTAGGCTTTTTCATAGCTAATGCAACATTAGGATGTTCCATCCACCGTTTAAAACGAGTAAGATCACCAAAAATATTTTCCCCTTTTGCATATAATTTAGCTAATTGCAATGCCTTAGCACTTGGTTCGACTCCTAGTTTTTTATTTAAATTGTATCGTTGTATCGTACGCTCTGACATGTGAAGCACATGTGCTAATTCTTTAAGATCGAAATCTATAGTTTTAGCAAGATGTAATAACGCTTTTTTATTTATTCCATTTCGCGAAAGCTCAATAAAATCATACATATTCCTCAATGGAATATCTATATTTAGGTATCGTAACAATCCTTTGTTTTCTAACCCATCAAAATCTAACGGAGATACTGCACTCATAACACTGACTATTTAATACGACAAAAATACAAAAAATAACGACAATTGTCTTACCCTATTTTAAAATTAAATCCAATTTAACACTTATTTCTTCTAATCTTGCCTCTGTAGACATAATCGCCACAGTAGAAAGGTATCTACCTAATGGCAAAATAGGTTTAATAAGTAATTCTTTGTCAGACTTCTTAGAAGATAACGAAGAAGATGGTGGATTAATTGCGGTAGGCTTCAATTTAACAGCATATTGTTCTCCCAATTTTTCGACAATTTCTTGAGTATGACCATACCGCACGTTCTGCAATGTAGCCAAAGGTGCTGCTAGTTGAGTTTGGGTTTTAGAAATCTCCTGTTCTTTGGCATTTGCAATAATCAAATGCCTTATAGTCACTTTATCCACTAATGATGGAAAATGTTTTTTTAATACTCTTAAGAATTCTTCTTCCACACCTTTGGACACCCTTCCTCCTATATTATCATAATACCCCGCATCTGCATATTGATCTGATCTTATTTCTCCTGAATTATCAATGTTTTTTATCTCTCCAACTGGTGTGATATATGGAAAACTAGCATTGATTCTCATAGCGGTTGATAAAGCTATCGATTTATCAGGATGACGAGATCGTAAACCTCCTAAGAAATCATCTATACCATCCAATTCTGACACATTAGCATAACTTACGGGACTAATAATATTATAATGTCCGGTTTGAGTATGTGTAGTATTTATTAATAATAAAGGAGGAACAAAACTATCATCCGTAATACTCGGCATATTAGAAACATTTTTATAGAATGACAAAAATTCTCTACCAAGAAGATTTTCTTCTTCTCTTTTAGAGAAATACCTTTTATGAGCACTACTCCACTGTTCTTCTAGCAATTGACCTCTATTTTTAAAATCAAATAAATTCGTTATGTCTTTAAATAGATCACGCCCTAATAATGATAATATAGCTTCAGATAGATAATTCTCTTTATATATTGCACTGGCTTTGTATTTTAAACCTTGAAATTTAGAATATGATCCCAGTTTAAAATCTGTTTTTCGGCTTTTTATAAAAGCATCCTGAACCTCTGCAAAAAACATTGCATTTCCAACACTACCACCAGATGCACCTGTGAGAGATAATAAATTTTCTTCAAAATACCTTCCTTCAGATTTTTCATATAAATAACTATGAACCAAGAACGACCATAATCCTGCCCTAGAACCACCTCCTTCTGCCGATACTAATATCACAGGAAAAGTACTTTGTCTATTTTCTATAAGAGATTCTCTGTTTTTTATCCAATTGTATAAATAACTATCCATTGTTAACCTGGATACTTCAGTATTTTTTAAATCTAGATGATAATGCTCTGAATTCACAGAAAAAAACCGGGTAGAAAAAAAACCAATTATAAAAAAAATAGAAAATAAGGGTAGTTTAATTTTTTTACCTAGAAGAATAAGTATAAAACTTATCATAAAAAGGCTAAGCAATGACAAAACTAATATTGAAAGCGGATTGATCTTACTTGATAATTTTGGGGCCAAATTGAGAATCAAAAATGAAACTAAAATTGTAAAACCGGATATCAATATAGTGCCATAAAACCATTTTCTGGAAACCTTCTTCAAAAAGCTATAACTATTAAATGCCAATGTGAGAAATAATAACCCTAAAGCACAATTGGCTAGAAAAAGATTTCCAAGATCTTTCTCAGTCTGGGTGTTTAATGTTCCCAGAGAAATAATAAATATGATTAACCCTATAGACACTAATAAAACCAAAGCTCTGATTTTAGGAGTTCTATAAAACACAAGTTGTAAAGTTCCATATAACTTTGGCTCACATAATAACAATAAAAAAATAATACAAGCAATCAGAGTATTATCAGGATCTAGCCAATCTGTATATATGTTACTTAACTCAAATAACTCCATGGCATTAAGAATTCCCAGCGCCGAAATCATAAGTATCAAAGTAGCCAACATTCTCGGAACAGTTTTACGCATATGAATCTGTGCCAAATAAACATATGCCACATCCTCTTTCTTCTTCTGGAATTTATAATGTTGATTGGGTTCAAAACCAATAAAATTAGAGAGAGTGATATCTTTATAGTTATGATAATAAAAATACTTGGGGATATTCCATATTAAGAAAGCAGAGGCTACAAGAAGACTAAAATATAAAGGAACCTCTAATAAAAATGCATCTGCCTGGTTAAGAATCAATAAAAGGTCTATGGTCTGAGGAAAATGCCACAACGAAAGATATAAAGCTAGAATAAAAAAAAGACTAATAACATTATTAAACAATTCTCTAAGTAGAACTTTAAACCAAACACTAAATCGCTGAAAAAACAACAAGATTTTAAACATTCTTAGTCAAATTAATAGGTTTTAAATGTTGAAATTATAATAAATTAAGGAAAATAAAGAATCTACCCCCTCCTATTACTATCGATTTATCCCTTGAACACTATAAATCAATAAATTAATCTTTTTTTGTTAATGAAATTATAAATTTTAACATTTCTGAAAAGCCTAGTAATAAAAGGCAAAGCCAAGTATTTATTAATAAAACTAAATGTAAAATCAGTATTTCACTTTATATAAATATGGTTTTTTGATAATTTTTATGTATCTTGTCGTTATATATGTGTTTTACAACGATAAAAACTCATTTTAAGTAAGTTATTTCTTACTTTTTTAATTACGGTTTAACCCTAAATCTGAGCTTATGAAAAAATTTCTACCCCTACTATTATTAATTTTTACAAGTATGGCGTTTGCTAATGTAAAAATTGACATTTCCAGTAAATTAATGTCTGTTACAGAAAATACTGTTGTTGATGGTTTAGATGAAAATACTGAAGAAGGTGTTATTTTCATTACAGAAAGCCTACATATAGAAAATGGTGTACGAATAAAGATAAGGAACGCCTGTTTAATTATCCTTGGAGACCTAACAGGAAATGGTATTCTCGATATAGATGAATCAGCTACTATTACTTTGGAAGGTGAAGAATCAGGAAGAATAACTTTTCCTAATAGATTCCTTGCAGATGCAACTTGCCAGCAAAATACAGATCAAAAAATATTTAAACACATAAGAGAAGTTCCTAAAGGTCTTAATTACAGCCTGTATACCTTACAAGGAAGACTTCTGGATAAAGGACAAGTAGATGACTATATTCACAACTATATGGATCCAAAAACATATTTGATAAAAGTAGATGGATACAAATTAAAGAAAATAGTTTTTAAAAATTAATTAAATACTAAAAAGTAAGGTCATTTAGTAGTCCGCGGTATTCGTTTACCGCGGATTTTTTTGTTTATTTTTGAAAGAAAATATCTATCATATGATTTCGGTATCCGATGCTTTATCAATAATTAACAATACATCTTACACTCCACTTTCCAAAACAGTAGCATTACAAAATGCTTATGAGTTAACATTGGCTTCAGATGTTGTTTCTTCAATTCACATGCCTCCTTTCAGGCAGTCTGCTATGGATGGTTATGCATTATTAACTCATAAAGATCTAAATTATAAAGTGATTGGAGAGGTAAAAGCTGGTGATTCCGATGATTATCGATTAAAACCAGGGCAAGCTATCCGAATTTTTACTGGCGCTAGAGTACCAGATTTTGCAGACACCATTATTATCCAAGAAAATGTGACCAGAATTAATAATAACATTACCATAGAAACTACTGTACAAAAAGGACAAAATATCCGACTCGCTGGTGAGCAAATAAAAAAAGGAGATATTGCTCTAAAAAAAGGCACAAAACTTACTCCGGCGGCAATTGGTTTTCTGGCAGGTTTAGGAATCGATCGTGTAGATGTATATTCAACCCCAAAAGTTGGAATCATAGTTACCGGAAACGAATTAGTGCAACCCGGAAAAAAATTGACCGAAGGAAAAATTTATGAAAGTAACTCCATACAGTTAGAAGCAGTATTGAATCAACAAGGAGTAAAAGAGATTACAAAATATGTTGTTGAAGATGAATATCAAAATACTCTCAATACAATTGCTAATGCTTTGCAAAATAATGATTTGGTTCTTATTAGTGGTGGAATATCAGTTGGGGATTATGATTTTGTAAAAGAAGCATTATCTGAACTTAAAACTGAAGAATTATTTTATAAGATTAAACAAAAACCAGGAAAACCACTATTCTATGGCAAAAATGATCAGACTTTAGTTTTTGCTTTACCAGGTAACCCTGCCTCTTCCCTAACCTGTTTTTATATTTACGTCTTACCGATCATTCAGAAAATGATGGGTATAGCTAATTCCGGTTTAATCAGGACTCAAAAAAAGTGTTCTTCGAATTTTAATAAAAAAGGAAATCGAGCTCAATTCCTTAAAGCAAAAATTGACGGAGAACAAGTTGAAATTCTAGAAGGACAGAGTTCCGCAATGTTACATACTTTTGCTATTGCAAATGCTTTAGTTTATCTTTCAGAAGATCAAAATGAAATTTCGAAAGGTAATACTGTGGAAACTATTTTACTCCCAGTTTAATATAGAAGAATCTCAATAAAACGGCTTTCAATTATCATTTTAAAATTCTAACGCCTATATATTCTAAATAAATCATAAAAAACACTTCGTTTAATTCTCTTTTCATTTTTTCGTTATATCTTTCAGGAAATAACGAAAAAATGTATGCAATAAAAAGTAGAATTTGGATTGAAGGTGAGGATGGTGTTTTTCTCGGTGAAGGAAGGATCAAAATCCTCAAAGCTATCATAAAAGAAGGTTCATTATCCAAAGCAGCTAAATTCCTGGGCATGTCATATAAAAAAGCCTGGAACCTAATTGATTCTATTAATAAAAATGCTTCAGAACCTATTGTTATTACTAATACCGGAGGTAGCGGTGGTGGTGGTGCCATTATTACACCTTATGGTAAAGAAATGATTCTAAAGTTTGAAGAAATCAATAAGAATTGTTGGAATTTTCTTGATCAACAGCTAAAAGAACATCAATTATAATAGTGCAATAGGTTTATGAATATCTCAAAAAATAAACATATCACGGGAATTATACTTGCAGGAGGAAAAAGCAGTAGAATGGGACAAGATAAAGGGTTAAAACTTCATCAAAACAAGCCTTTTATGCAACATATCATCGATGCACTTAGCTCAATCACGAAAAACATCTTGATTGTGACTAGTCAAAAGGAGTATCAAAAATTTGGTTACCCTTGCTTTTCTGATATCATACCTGATCAAGGCCCCGTTGGTGGTATTTATACTGGATTATCACATTCTGAAACCAAAAACAATATAGTTTTGAGCTGTGATATTCCTTTTATTACAGCTGAAGTATTAGTGAATCTAATTAATCAATACGATGCTAATTATGATGTTACAACTTACGAATCTACTCCTTTAGTGACTATGTATCACAGATCTGTTATAAAACAATTCCTTAACAGTATAGAGGAAAAAAGATTGAGCCTAAGAAAAACGCTTTCATTATTAAAGGTAAAGCATATTCCAATCGAAACACATCTGATGCCTTTTATTCAAAATATTAATACGCACCAACAATATAAAGAAGCTATACAATGGAGTTAAAAATTTTATATTTTGGGATGATTGCAGAAATAACTAATTGCAGTGAAGAAGTGATTTCTGTGTTTAAAGATTGTAATACTACTCAACTTGAAGCTTTATTGGAGGAAAAGTACCGACGATTAAAAGATATCTCATTTAAAATAGCTATTAATCAAATCATTGCCGATACAAACATCAAACTAAAACAAGATAACGAAATTGCATTATTACCTCCTTTTTCGGGTGGGTGAATAAAATAAAATTAAAATGACAAAAAAGAAAAAAACAGTTTTTGTAGAAGGCCCTATTAGTCCTTCGTTTATAGCTAATTCTATAGAAAAACATCAGACCAAAACAAGTATAGGAGCTCATGACATCTTTTTAGGACAAGTCAGAGCTGATCAGATTGATGGAAAAATTGTTAGCGCTATAGAATATTCTGCTTATGAGGAGATGGCAGAAAACACTTTTCATCAGATAAGAGAGGAGACATTTAGTAAGTTTGACCTTACCTGTATGCATATCTATCATAGCATAGGAACGGTTAAATCCGGAGAAATCTGTTTGTTTGTTTTTGTTTCTGCTCCACATCGTAGAGTAACTTTTGAAGCATTAGAATATCTTGTAGAAAGAATAAAAAAAGATGCTCCGGTTTTTGGCAAAGAAATATTTGATAATCAAACTCATCAGTGGAAAGTAAACCAACCTTGAGTTGTTTAAAAGGTGATTTGTTTAAGTTGTTAAATCGAAAAATAAAAAATGCACCTATTCTCATTTGAAAAACTCAATAGTTGTAAAGAATCAATAATGTTGGTAAAGTTAATATATAAGGTTAGTGATGATTTTCCTTCAGAAGAGAAGTTTGGTTTGGTAAGTCAATTAAGAAGGGCTTCAATTTCTATTTCTTCTAATCTTGCCGAAGGAACTTCAAGGTCAACAAACAAAGATAAAGCCCATTTTACAACTATTGCCTATTCATCATTAATGGAAGTTTTAAATCAAGTCATAATTGCTAAAGAATTAGATTTTATTGATAAAGCTAAATACTTAGAAATAAGAAAACAAATTGAAAAACTTTCAAACATGTTAAATGCATTAAGAAACTTTCAATTAAAAGACTAAATACACGATTAAACAAAAAAACAATTATACTTACAATAAATGGTTGATATTACACATAAAAACAACACGCTTCGTACTGCTACTGCTCAGGCCGTGGTAAAACTGGGAACTATAGAAACTATAGAAGCTATTATTGCAAAAAAAATTCCAAAAGGTGATGTTTTTGAGATGGCTAAAACTGCCGGGCTATTTGCTGTTAAACGAACAAGTGATATGATTCCGGATTGTCATCCTCTTCCAATTGAATATACTGCTGTGGATTATAAGATCAATAATCTGGATATTACTATCGAAATGACAGTGAAAACAATTTATAAAACGGGTGTAGAAGTTGAAGCAATGCATGGAGTTTCTGTTGTAGCATTGACTATGTATGATATGCTAAAGCCAGTTGATAAAAATATAGAAATCAATAACATTAAACTTCTCAATAAAAAAGGCGGAAAATCAAGCTACAGAGATAATGGAAAATTATATTCTGCAACTGTTATTGTATGCTCCGATTCTATTTCTGCCGGACATAAAGAAGATAGAGCAGGTAAAGCAATCATTACTAAACTAGAAGAATGTAAGGTAAATGTAGATAACTATATAATTATCCCTGATGAAAAAGATCAAATTCAAGAACAGGTAAAACAAGCTCAGCAAGCAGGCAGTGATCTTATTATTTTTACAGGCGGAACTGGTTTATCACCCAGAGATGTTACCCCAGAGGCATTAAAGCCACTTTTAGACAGACAAATTCCTGGGATTGAAGAAGCTATTAGAAGTTATGGGCAAGATCGTATGCCATACGCTATGTTATCCAGAAGCATTGCAGGAGTAATTGGTGAATCTGTTGTATTAGCATTACCTGGATCAACAAATGGTGCTAAGGAATCTATGGAAGCTATTTTCCCTTCAGTATTGCACGTTTTTAGGATTCTAAAAGGAGCAAAACACGATGGTAATTAAAACCAAACTAGTATTTTGAAGAATAACCATAATATATTGACTGACACCTTTGGACGTAAACATACCTATCTTCGGATTTCCTTAACCGAAAGGTGTAATCTTCGTTGTACATATTGTATGCCGGCAGACGGAATCTCTTTGAGTCCAAAAGAACACCTGATGACGGCAGATGAGATATTTGTAATTGCCAGTGAATTTGTTCGATTAGGAGTTACTAAAATCAGATTAACTGGTGGAGAACCTTTAGTCAGAAAAGATTTCCCGATAATACTAGAAAAACTAGCTAGTCTTCCCGTAGAAATTTCTATAACCACCAACGGAGTTTTGGTTAAACGCTTTCTACCTTTACTAAAAAAACATGGTATAAAAGTTATCACAATAAGTCTAGATTCTTTAGAAAAAGAAAAATTCCATAAGATAACACGTCGTGATGAATATGAAAAAGTATGGAAAACTATTCAATTATTGATTTCGGAAGGAATTAAAGTAAAACTGAACATAGTTTTGATCAAGGGTTTTAATGATAATGAAATTATTGATTTCATTAATTTGACCAAAAGTCAAAACCTGATTATTAGATTTATTGAATTCATGCCTTTTGATGGTAATCAATGGAATAAAGACAAACTTGTATGTCATCAGGAAATTATTGACCAGGTACACTATACTTTCCCTTTGCAACTTAAGCGATTAAAGGATGCTCCTAATGATACGGCCAGAAACTATGCTATTAAAGGTTATAAAGGTAGTTTTGCTATCATAAGCTCAGTAACCAATCCGTTTTGCGACACTTGTAATCGTATTCGTCTTACAGCAGATGGTAAACTAAAAAATTGTTTATTTTCTCAGGATGAAGTTTCCTTATTACAACCTCTTAGAACAAATCAATCCATACTTCCTATGGTAGAAAAAGCAATGAAAAACAAATTTGCAACTAGAGGTGGAATGGACACTTCAGAAAAATTAGAAAACCCCGAATTACATTCACAAAATCGAAGCATGATTACTATTGGTGGTTAGTTTCAACAGCTTTATACATTTTTTCATTTCCAAAAAAACCTTATATTTAATAAAAATATTCCCAATATACCCCTAGAAATCTGTGCACAGATTACAATTTATCAATGAAAAACCTTAACTATGAGTAAAATATCATGGTTTAGAACTGAAGCTGCAAAATACGCTACGTACGGAGTTTTGTTCGGATGTATCTTTCCTATTTTGGCAACTAGTATGGATATAAATAAACTAGGGCTGGAATATTCATGGGAGTCCATTCGATTTGTACAAAAAAATTATCCAATCCACTATATTATAGATACAGCTCCGTTTTTTTTGGGGTTATTTGCATTCTTCGGTGGCCGTAACCTAGATAAACTTAGGGAAAAGAACAAACAAATTCTTAAAGCCTCTAAGTTTAAGCATGATTTTTTGGCAAATATGAGTCATGAAATCAGAACCCCTATGGTTGGAGTTATAGGAATGATAGATTTACTTTTTAAGAATACAAAACTCGACGACTTACAAAAAGAGTATGTCTCTACCATTCACCAATCTTCATATAATTTACTAGACATTCTAAATCAAATTTTGGATTTATCTAAAATAGAGGCAGGAAAATTTGAATTATCTCCTACAGATATTAATATAAAAGAGCTTATAAATCAAAATACCGATTTATTCTTAGCCATTGCAAAATCTAAGGGTATCCAAATTCAATCAGAATATGATGAAGCTTTAGCAGAAAACATAATTGCCGATGGTCATCGTCTTACTCAGATTATTTCTAATCTTATTGCTAATGCCATCAAGTTTACTAATCAAGGAATAATTACTTTAAAAACTTCGTTGGTTTCACAAAAAAAAGATTTGTTATCCATAAAAATTGAGGTAATCGATTCGGGAATAGGTATTAGCAAAAAAGATCAGGAAGAATTATTCAACCGGTTTAGTCAATTTCATGATGAAAGTATTATGGCTGGAGAAGGGAGCGGATTAGGACTTACCATTTGCAAAAAACTCGTAAATCTTATGGATGGAAAATTTGGAGTAAAAAGCGAGGTAGGAAAAGGTAGTAATTTTTGGTTTACATTTGAAGCAAAAACCTCTAATGTTACTACTGTTCAAAAAGTTAAAACCACTAATACTAAAGATCACAAATATAACCTACACGTATTATTAGTAGAAGATTCCGAAACCAATATTTTAGTATCAAAGCAAATTCTAAAATATCTAGGATGTACTGCAGATGTGGCAAAAAATGGTAGAAAAGCTTTGGATATGTTTGAAGAAGATCGATACGATTTAATTTTGATGGATATCAATTTACCAGAGCTGGATGGAGTACAAACTTGTGACCTGATTCGTAAAAACAATAAAAAAGTCCCTCCGGTCATCGCACTAACTTCTAATGCACTACCGGGAGATGCAGAACGATTCATCGCCAAAGGACTTGACGATTATATAACCAAACCATTTACCACAGAAATTCTAAATATTAAGCTAAAAAACTGGTTTGGAGATCATCTTGGGTATCATTAACTTCTTGTTTATTGATAAATATACCCGGAAACACTAATGTTTTAACGAATTCATAATTATTTACTTCAGTAAAATTTACTATCTTGTATAATGTGATTTCTCTGTTATTTTTGAGAATAAAACTAAAAAATTTGAGCCATGGACAAAAAAAGTATATTCTTTTACAAAAACCACCTGACCTCATTACTGCTGTTTTTTTTGATTATTGGATATTCAATCAATTCGCAGGCGCAAGACGACACTAGTTATAACGAATACAAAGGGAAAATTGTTAATAGTGAAAACAATAAACCTCTTGTATCTTCTTCAATTTCTGTAAACGGAACAAATATTTCCACAGTTACTAATGATGAAGGAGAGTTTTTACTTAAAGTTCCTAAGACTATGTCTGATGGTAGAATAACCGTTACCTATTTAGGTTATAAGGACAAAACTCTTAATCTTTCGGAATTTGATAATGATGAATTAAAAATAGGACTTACTCTATCTGTTACCGAATTATCAGAAGTGAATATAGATCCCAGGGATCCGGAAGCTCTAATTAGAGCAGTTATGAAGAAAAAAGGTGATAATTATCTAAATGATCACACTATAATGACTGCATTTTACAGAGAAACTATTAAAAAACGAAGATCTTATGTTTCTCTTTCTGAAGCTGTAGTGGATGTATATAAAAACCCATACCTATCGAACAAGGCAGATATTATAAAACTTTATAAAGCAAGAAAAAGTGCCGATTATAAAAAACTGGACACTGTAGCCGTTAAACTCCAAGGTGGTCCGACCAGTACTTTGTATATCGACTTAATGAAAAACCCGGATAATATTTTAACACAAGAAATGTTAGAATTCTATAACTTTAGTTTTGATAAATCTACCAAAATTGGTGACAGATATATATATGTATTAAATTTTAAGCAAAAGCCTTCAGTTTTAGATCCTTTATATCATGGTAAGCTTTATATTGATGCTAAAACACTAGCTCTAAATAAAGCTGTTTTTAGCCTTAATGTCGAGGATAAAAACAAAGTGAGCAAAATGTTTGTAAGAAAAAAACCTGGCAATGCAAAAGTACATATCAATGAAGCTAGTTATGATATTGACTACAGACAAAAGGATGGAAGATGGTATTACAGTTATGGAAGAATTGATCTTGAGGTAAAAGTCAATTGGAAGAGAAAGCTATTTAACTCTAAATACAAACTTAATGTAGAAATGGCTGTTACCGATTGGAGAAAAAATATTGATAACGAGTCTATAAAATTTAGAGACCGATTAAAATCCTCAGTTGTAATTAGTGATGAAGCATCTGGGTTTTCAGACCCTAAATTCTGGGGTGAATACAACGTAATTGAACCCGAAAAATCGATAGAATCTGCAATTAAAAAAATACAAAAACAACTACGAAAGTTAAATTAAAGATGTAAAGTCATTTTATAAAAGAGTACATAAGCAATGTACTCTTTTTTTATTCATAAAATTTTGGGTTTCATTATTATTCAAAACTCAATTTGATTATTTTTACCTGATTAGAAAACAAAAAGATTGTAACATTAAGCAATCAATATATGTCTTACTAGTATCAAACCTCATTTTTGAAAAAAATATATGATTATAGAATGAATTATAAATTATTCATTGTTGTTTTTTGCATTTTTACATATAGCCTTTCTGCACAAAAAGACATAGATTCAGTTGGCTTAATAGAGGATTTAAAGATTTTTAAAAATATTCTTCAACAAGGACACCCTAGTCTTTATGAATATATCTCAAAGGATTCTTTGGATTATCTTTTTGATAATATAGAAGCATCTTCTAGAGATGGACTTACTGATATAGAGTTATACAAAAACATGCTAAAAATTACCGATGCAATTAAAGATGGGCATCTCTTATTATTTGCTCCAAATACAATTAAAACTGACCAATATTATTTTCCTTTAATTCTAAAAATAATTAATACCGAATTTTATACTGATACCGATGATTTTGGGATTCCAATCGGGTCAAAAATTAATAGCATCAATGGAGAAAGAATGCCTAGAGTCTTAGAAAAATTAAAAAAGTACTCTCCTACGGATGGTTATAATCTAACCCGTAAATATAGGGACATTGAACTGAAATTCGGTTTGTTCTTTGCTTATGAATACGGAATAGTTAAGCAATATACTATAGAATACATAGAACCCGATGGATTAGAAAAGACCATTTCTTTACCTGCGGAATCTTTTGTAAAGGTAAAACTGAGAAATACCAAAAGAAGCTCTTACTTTTCAAAATATCATTACCAAAAAAATAATCCCAACTTCTTTGACAAATACATCAGTAACAGAGAACCTTTTGTTTATTATAAAGAAGAATTAAATGCCGCCGTCTTAGTGATTAATTCTTTTGCAGGAGATATTAGGATTTTTAAGTCTAACCTGACAAAAATTTTTAAAGAAATTAATAAGAAAAAGATAGCACACCTTATAATCGATGTACGCAATAATGATGGTGGTTTTAGATCAAATGCTGTAAATCTATACTCTTTTATAACCAAAAAAGCTTTTAAACAAACGGTCAATGAATTTGTTATTTCACTTTCAGTTCTGGAACGAAAATATAAAACTCAAACGTTTTTAAGCGAAAAAGAGTTCCTAAAAGATAAATTCAAAAACCATGCTGTATTTGATGGCTGGAGACTACCTTTTGATGATCAGGAACCCTTAATGGTTCCGGATCAAAACAGATATAATGGCAGTGTATATATTTTGGCAGGAGGTACTACTTTTTCTGCCGGTGCCACGTTTGTATTAAATGCAAAAAATGATCCTGATATAACTATTATAGGTGAAGATACTGGTGGTGGCTACTATTTTCATACTGGAGAATTCCCGGTATACTATGAATTTCCAAATTCTAAGACTCAAATGGTAATGTCCATGGTAAAAGTCACACATTATGTAAAAGAAAAATCAATCCCAAAAGGGTCAGGTATACCTCCGGATAAACATATTGTACTATCCCAAAAGGACTTAATTGAAGGCAAAGATCCGCAACTGGATTATGTTTTAAGATTAATAAGCAGGAAATAAATTTATTCGCTTAGAATTGGAACAAAACAAATACGATAGAATCAATTAATTGATTTCCTCATTTTATTTATGACACTTTATTTAAGGTTAACGACTTTTTCTTAAAACTAAACCGAACTTGTTTATAATCTCTATTCTTAATTCGATCAATCTCTTCTTTAGTTATGTCAAAAGTTATTCTTGTCATAAATCTATTCGAAACATTTGAGTAATCGGATTCAATTTCTTTAGTATCAGAATTGAGAATAAAATCATCTTCAACTCCATAAAAAGTCAAGGTGGTCCCTTTAAAAGTTTTAATATTAATTCTGCTTAGAATAACAGTTTCTAAAAATAGATACCCATTTAATTCTTCCACAACTACATAAAGTTGACCTTCCTTGGATTCAGCTATTTTATCTCCATCTATATCACTAATTTTATTTTCGGTGAATGTATCTACATGCAGCCGTTCCATTGCCTTAATATTACCTAAAGCAGCTAGGACTTTATCAACTTTTTTAAACATATAATTTATTTAGAAGTATATGAGAAACTAACCTATATAAGTGTTTACACTGGTAATGAGTTGGCAAGAATTGTGCAACATTTGCTTAAACCTCAAAGCTAAAGTTTCATCATTAAACTTCATTGCTTCGCTAATACTATTAGATAATACTAGCTCACCAATAAGATATTCCACAAAGTAGTTCTGATCGTCCGTTAAAAGCACATATTCAGTTTCAGTCATATAATAGAGATATTTAAGCTTTTACAAATCAAAAGCTCTAATAAATTTCAAAGTAAAAATAGATGATTAAACCTATTCAATAATATGAAAAACCTAATACTTTTTCACAGAAGTATTAACAATTTCATGAAACATTTTAAGGTATATTTTTTGATGATAAATACGCTCAACTAGAAAATTATGAAACAACAAGCTCTACACATTCTATTGGTTTTTATACTAATAAGCAATATTTCTTGCACAAAAGCCGATAAAGATCAATATCGCATACCAGAAAACTCAAAAGAACTTATATCAGGTATAACAGGAAAAACCTGGAAAATTGCCAAAAGATATAATAATGGCACGAGAATGAATATGGGAGATTGTTTCTTATCCTACAGAATCACTTATAATCCTGATACCAAATTCAGAGATAATAATGGAGAATATGAAAACTGTGGAGTTTCAATGATTGGGAGTTGGGAAATTATAAAGGACAAAGAAATGAACTCTTACATTAAAATTATAAGTGATCAAATTCCAGAACTTATGAATATGGATCGAAACTATAAATACCTTAAAATACTTCAATTAAATAAAGATACTCTAAAACTACAGTTTAGACATAAACAGTTTAATAATACAAAAACTACTATCGTGGACACCTATGTATCCGAGGATATAGAAGTTAAAGACAGAGATTTTCATTGGTAAAGACATAAAAAAACCGGTTACAACAAGTTGTAACCGGCAACACAAGAAACACTTAAAGCTACTTTAGTTCTTTAAGGTTTCAACACTAAATTGTATATAAATTCTAACAATTAGAACTAATAACTAATTATTAAAAACCTCTTTTAAGAAATTAATAAACGTATGGGGAATGATTCTATTATTTTAAAACCAAAAAAAATAATTACTAGTAGATTCTAGTAGGTTTTATAGATTGTAGATAAGCCCCAAAAAGTTTACTAAATAAATATACCAATATTCTTTATACCTTCCGGTATAAAGAATATTTTTTTTAGCAAAAATTTAAGAACTAATGTTTGTTAGCTATAAACTGGCTCTATTTTTCTTAATAGTCCAATCTCAATATATTCAGATATTTTATCCATTGTACCTATTTTATCAGTTTGTATAGGTACCCATCCATCAATCTTGATCATATCATTAGGATTACTACTAAAAAACATTTCATACTCATAATCTCCCAAACTATTATGAGACCGATTTCTACCATTTTTAAGTTTATCAGTTATCCTTTTTTGAACAATCTCTACCTTAGATCCAAGATCTAAGCTTTCAGTATCTCTATGTACTTCTACATCCAGAAATTCTGCAATTGAGGCCATAATAATCTCTTCTAAATTCATACGCATAAGTTTTTGGTTACAATTTTCCTTAATATAAAATACACCGTCAAAAAAATAGGGTTAAAATCAAAAAATAACACAATTAAAAAAATTATACCCTATAAAATATAGTGTTTGAATTTCAAAAATATTAAAAAAGTACTTTACACCCCTAAAAAAACCATAGTAACAACGAATATTTATAATTCCCAAAAAAAATGATTCCTTAAATTGATTATTTAATAATTCAATGCTAAATAATCTACTTTTTTAAAACGAGGAATCTGAGATAATACCAAATACAACTCCAGTAAACCTTAATAAGAATAAGGTCATATATTAAAATTTTATAGTATTTATTCCTTCAATACTCACAGAATAAGTAGTTAATTACAATATGTATTAATTGCCTTCATAATAATCATTATTTGAAAAACCTAACATAGCAACTATAACAAATGCTTTATCTTTCTTTTGTTAAAGAAGGAAGTAAATTTGGCGAAGGTAATTTTTGATACTATTGTCAACCATTAGATATGTTACTTGAAGATATTAAAAAAGACGAGGATGATAATACTCCTGTCTACAGCATTTCTATGAATGGTACTTTAGTATTCAAATCTTTTACCAAAATTGCCAATGTTATTTTTAGAATTAAAACTTAATCAAGATTTAATAGAAGAATAAACCATGAATAACACGTCTTTTGAAGTGTTTAAATTATCTCCAGGACAATTTTTTCGAAATTACTTTTAGGAGCTTCACATAAAGAACAGTTGTAGTCTTCAGGTAATTCTCTAAACTCAGTACCAAAAGGAATATTAGAGACCACATCTCCAACAGAAGGATCATAAACAGTCTGACAATCATTACACTGATATACCTCGATCTCTATGACTTCTTTTTTAGCTTTAAAACTGGAAGAGTAGTCTTCTTCTTTCCCCAAGTTCAGAAAGTATGTTTTTGTTAATTCTAACAACAAACCAGGTAAGTCCATTTGATCAACATCTTGTGCATACACTATATAATTTCGCGAACTAGGATTAAAATTATTAGCATGTAAAATATTATATGTAGGTCTTACTACAAAATCCTCTATAGCTTTAGGAGTTTGATTTTCTTCTATTACAATCGAAGTGAAATATCTTTTTAGGTTTCGACTTGAGGTAATTCCGAATGTAAGACCATAGGTACTGATATCATTCTGATCAAAGTTCATTACCAAAAACTTCTTAAGATCTAACGCTCGTTTATTATTGACCGGCAAATGCCAGTTTAACTCTAAAGCAGAATGGCGAACGTTAATACCAAATTGGCCTAATAATTTTTCTAAAGCTAATTTGCTTTCTTTAGGAATCCCTTTTATGATAAACGATTTCCATGCGGTTAAACATATTTTACCAATACGATGTTCTATACAGAATTCACATAGTACTTTAAGAAAACTAAGATCATACTGGTTATTTCTCCAATACAAACCTAACCAATATTGGTTACCTCCCATTTTATTCATTCCTTCGTAATAAGGAAATGGCTTAAAAGATACTCTTAAAGGTTTTTCTATCGTTCTATTGTTAGTATCTATTTTTTCATTCAAAAATTGAAAAAGCTCCTCTACATCAAGTACCTTTTCATAAATACCCTCTATAGCTTCAGCGACTTTAGCAATATCCCAAGTATGAATTAACACAGGATAATAAACCTCACTCCATCCTGGTAGCTTTAAAAACAAATACCAATAGTCCTCATGAGAAGAGGCAATAAAATTTAGATCACCTGAAAACAAAGGAACTATCTGCTGTTTTGGGTCAGTAATATTAATCTTTAGTTTAGGCTGATATCTAAATTCTTCAAGAATATATAAGTATGTCGTTCCTCTTAGCCACACCGTAGAATCAAAGATATCTATTGAAACGTAGGAACAACTAATGTTTTGTTGCTTTTCAGAAGTAAAAAAGGAGGAATCAAAAGCGTCCAATTCAGTAAGTAAACCACCTTGATTATTTTTAATTGGAAAAACAATATCTTGTCTTGATCCAAAATGAAAATACTCTAGTCCTAACTCCTGAGCATATTCAATAATCCGCTGTAGTTCAACAGGTGATAATATACCTCCTTTGACATCAATTCTGTGTAAAAACTGCTCTTCGTTCATCATTTAAGCTAATTGTAACATGTTATTCAGTACTTCTTTTACTTCAGGTTTACAGCTACCACAGCCTAAACCAGCCCCTGTTTTAGTACAAAGATCTGAGAAATCTTCGCATCCGGACTTAATAGCTTTTTCCAGGTTTCCTTCGCCAACCTGACTACACGAACAAATTAATTTTCCGATAATTGGTTCATCTGGTTGAGATGACCTAAGAAGCTCCTCTCTCTTATCTGATAATTCAATTTTTTCTTCAATCAGCCGCTTAAAATCCGCAAATTCATTCTTGTCGCCCATCAGAATTGCTCCAACTAATCGATCATCTTTTACAATACACTTCTTATAAAAGCGCTTTCTAACATCCATGAATATTACTTCCTCAAAAGAAGAATCATTTTTAGGGATATCAATATTACCCACACTACAAAGATCTAAATCCTCAAACTTAAGAATATTCATAAAAACAGACCCTTTATATATTGCACTGTAGTCTCCTAACAAATATTTTGCAACGATATCTGCCTGTTGTTCTGCAGCTGCAGTAATACCATACAAACTACCTTCGAATTCTGCAATTTCTCCTACTGCAAAAATCTTAGGGTCGCTGGATTGCAGATATTGATTCACTAGAATTCCACGACGACAATCTAATTCATTTTTTTTAGCCAAATCTATATTAGGAATAGTCCCAATGGAATATACTACTGCATTACAATTAAACGATTTTCCTGATTTCAGATTAACCAATAAATCTCCTGATTCTTGATTAAACACAGTATCTACCTCATTATCAAAATGAATCTGGATTCCTTTTTCCTGAACATCTTCAGCTAATAAACGGCTCGCTATAATATCAAGCTGTCGTTCCATTAGTCTATTGCCACGTTGAACAATAGTAATTTTTACTCCTTTTTTACGAAGTGCAGCAGCTAATTCAAGTCCTAATAACCCTCCTCCTACTATAGTTACGTGTTGTTCATTTTCTGGTAACCCTGTTTCATCTAAGTACGTTTTTAGCTTATCTGCATCTCCTCTGTCACGCATAGTAAACCTCCCTGGAAGGTGAACAGGAACTTCTTTTGGTACAAAAGCACGACTTCCGGTAGCCATTAATATCACATCATAAGTATGCTTTTCTCCTTTGCTATCAATTATTAATTGGTCCTCTCTATCAATTTCTACAATAGGGTTACTTGTAGACAATGTAACATTTAGAGATTCCATACTACCCTCACGCATCTTCTGCAACTGTTCCCATTTTAATTCTTCACTTACATATTCTGGTAATAACACTCGATTATAAAACGGATATGGCTCTTTTGAAAATACTACTATCTCATCCTCTTGATTATACTCACGATACGTTTGTATAAAACGATAAGCAGCGGTTCCAGCCCCAATGATACAAATCTTTTGTTTTGGCTTTACAAACTTAGAAACCTGTACTGCAGAAAACTTAAAATCCGGTTCTTTTGATATTGGATCAACGATACTTGTGGTTAGGTTATTAGCCCTTCCATAATCATTACCTAATACTTTTCCCCAGTGCATAGGTAAAAAAACCACTCCTTTTCCTATAGTGTCGCTAACCTTTATTTTTACCTGAACTTTACCTCGCTTACTTTTTACCACCGCAACATCTCCATCCTTCAACTTACGTAAATAGGCATCTACTTGATTTATTTCTAAAAAGGGATGAGGAATATGCGTTAGCAATCTATTCACTTTACCCGTTTTTGTTCTTGTATGCCATTGATCACGAACTCTACCTGTGGTTAAAATAAAAGGATGTTGCTCTGTAATCAATTCTGAAGTTGGTTTAGTAAACCTTGGTACTACAAATTTGGCGTTTCCGGTATCTGTATAGAATTTTTTATCCTCGAATAAGCGAGGAGTCCCAATGTGATTATTCTCTGGAACCGGCCATTGAAAACTTCCTTCTTCTTTGAGGCGATCATAACTGAGTCCGGAAATATCTATACTGGTTCCTTTAGTTAGTCTGCAATGTTCTTTATAAACTTCTTCGGTGTCGTTATAATCAAACCCCCTATAGCCCATTTTTCTTGCAAATGTCCATAGAATCTCTGCATCCGGCAAAGCTTCTCCAGGAGGATCAATCACTTTATTTAGATATGTTATACGACGTTCACTATTAGTCATCGTACCTTCTTTTTCTGCCCATCCTGCTGCTGGCAACAATAAATCTGCATATTCTGTGGTCTCGGAATTATGTGATATATCCTGAACTACCACAAACTTGGCATTTTGCAATGCTTTCTCAACTTTATTAGCATTAGGTAGACTAACCAATGGGTTGGTACATATAATCCAAACGGCTTTTAGTTTCCCACTTTCCAGTGCATCGAACATCTCCGTAGCCGTAAGGCCGGGTTTTGGAGAAATCTCTTTTCCTCCCCAAAAATTTGCAACTTCTCTTCTATGTTCATCATTCGATAAATCTTTATGTACTGCTAAAAGATTAGCCATACCTCCTACTTCTCTACCTCCCATAGCATTAGGCTGCCCTGTTAAGGAAAATGGTCCAGACCCTGGCTTACCAATATGCCCTGTAAGTAATGAAAGGTTTAGTAAAGCATTATTCTTATTAACACCGATAGAGCTTTGATTTAACCCCATTGCCCAAAGTGTAATAAACCCTTTGGCATCTGCTATATATGATGCTGCTTTTTTTATCTCAGCAACTGTAACTCCACAAATCTTAGCCGCATCAGTTATAGAAGTAGACTTCAATGATTCTTTAAGTGATTCAAAATTATCAGTATGTTTAGCAATAAAACTCTTATCTATTTTCTTTCGATCAATTAGTCTTTTTGCAATCGCATTATATAATATCACATCTGTCCCGGGAATAATTTGCAGATGCAAATCTGCAATATCACAAGATTGTGTTCTGCGAGGATCTACAACTATAATTTTAGTATTAGGGTTTTTCTCTTTATGTGCTTCAATCCTTCTGAACAAGATAGGGTGACACCAGGCTGGATTTGCACCCGCTATCATAAAGCAATCAGCAAGCTCAATATCTTCATAAGCAATAGGAACGCTATCTTCACCCAAAGCTTGTTTATACCCAACAACAGCAGAACTCATGCATAATCTAGAATTAGTATCAATATTATTGGTTCCTATAAAACCTTTAGTCAATTTATTCACCAAATAATATTCTTCTGTCAAACATTGTCCGGAAACATAAAATCCAACACTATTTGGCCCGTATTTCTTAATAATCGTATTAAAAACAGCAGCAGCTCTATCAAAAGCTTGATCCCAGGAAACACGTTGTCTTTGATGTCCTTTACTCCAGCGCATTTCAGGATATAGAATTCGATCGCTCTTATCCTGTACCACGTGATGAAGATTCATTCCTTTAGAGCAAAGCATTCCTCGATTTACCGGATGATTTGGATCTCCTTCTACCGTAATTGTTCCTTTAGAATCCTTCTTAGCAATAATTCCACAGCCCACGCCACAATATGAACATGTTGTTTTATATGATTTAAATGCCGACATAAAGAGTTTTATCAAGTTTTTAACTAAAAACCAAAATTAAGTATTATTACGTAAAAAATAGCTTCAGACAACTAGGAAATAGATTAAAGACAAATTAATTATGAAATTGACAAAAGAAGTCTTGCAAAAAGAAAAATTAAAAATAAAAACGCATTCAAAATCATAAATATAAAATAGAGATCATAAGCAAAACGATAGGTAGACATTACATTACACATATCTCACTTAGAAAAATAAATTATGCTTTATCAACTGCATAATTTATCAAAAAACACGTTTCAAGTGAATGATTTTAAGAATATTACAAAACTATCAAAAGTCTCATTTTTATGATCATCAAAAATTAAAACACTCTATTTTACATTATTATCAAGTTTTTTGTTAAAAAATAAATTATTTAGTCAAAAAACAAACAAACACAAAATCAAAAACAATCTAAACATAAGTTTTATTGACAATTTCGTATTTGTGATTTATATTTTGTTCAGGTATATTTGATCAAAAATTAAGTATTAATACTTAAGTATATTTTTTTAACCAAAAACCTAAATATGGAAAAAATAACAATTGAATTAGTACAGTCTTCTTTTGAAAAAGTCGCTCCAATTGCAGAAACTGCTGCAAAAATTTTCTATGATAAACTTTTTGAATTAGACCCTGAATTAAAAAAGATATTTCCAGCAGATGATCCAGAAGCAATGAAAGGTCAAGGAAATAAATTAATGACTATGCTTTCCTCCGCAGTAGCAGGCCTTAGCAATCTTGATAAGCTCATACCTATTTTACAAGATTTAGGAAAAAGACATGTGGATTACAAAGTAGAATCTTCTCATTATGACACAGTTGGCGCAGCATTACTTAGCACATTATCTGTAGGGCTTGGAGACGATTTCACTCCAGAAATAGAAACAGCATGGTCTGATACATATGGTGTAATGGCATCTGTTATGAAAACTGCAGCATATGGAGAAGTAGCTTAATAACTATGGTAGATATTATTAACTTAAAACACATATAAATGAATCATCTAAGGTCAAAGGGAATATTTTTCTTATCACTATTATTTATTACAATTATTATCCAATCTTGTGGAGGAGTTCCGGAAGAAACTTCATCTGACGGAACTTCAGATAAAGTATTTGCAGTTGCGGATATACTCACCTTGGTTGCTAAGGAAAATGACATTACTAGAACGCTATATACCAAAGGAATAGTTGGAGCCGGAAAAAAACAAGGACTTAAATTCGACGAAGATTGGCAAGATGATGAAATAGAAGCTGGCCCTCTTCCAGCTTTATTTCTAAGAGGAATATCATCCGATATTAGAAAAAGCCCGGTTCCTTTAGGTCTTTATCTAGGGTCAGATTTTCCAATTAATGCTTCAAATAAATTCCAGGGAAAGCAAGCTGAACTTTTTGAAAAAATAAAAACTAACAAAGAGCCTCAACACTTTTTTGAAGAAGATCAAAAATTATACACCTCTATGTTTGCAGATTTAGCAGTTGCTGCTCCTTGTGTGAATTGTCATAATGAACATAAAAACACTACAAAAACCGATTGGAAACTTGGAGACGTTATGGGGGCAACTACCTGGCAATACCCATCAGACTCGCTCTCATATAAGGAAGCTATAGATGTAATCAAAGCATATCGAAATGGCACAAAAGCAATATATAATGCATATCTTAATGAGATAGCAGCCTTTAAAATAGACAGCACAAAACCATCTATTGGAGATAAATGGCCATCTAAAGGTTTTTATCTTCCAACTGCAGAAGTGTTTATAGATAGCGTTAGAAAATTAACTTCTTATAAAAGTTTAGAAAAATTATTAGCAGGCTCTGACAAGCAGAAAAATAATGATATAGCCTCTAACTAATTAATGATTAAATCAAAGGTGAAAAAATCAGTAAGCTTCGTCCTAGTTGGTAGTATACTATTCTTGGCATATATTTTACAATATATCCTTAATATTAGATGGAATACATTATACGACTTACAACTTGATGAAAATTATAAACGATGGTCAGGAGTATTTGTTAGCGCTTTTATAATATTTCAATGGGCACTCACTATAATCAGAATATCAAAAAAGTTGAGGAAATATGCTTTACAATTCACATATATCCATAAGTGGATAGGCATATTATCTCCAGTTTTTTTCTATCTACATGCTATGAAGTTTGGATATGGATACTTAGCGCTATTATCCTATATATTTTTCATCAATATGATACTGGGAACTATAAATCTGGATATCATAAAGAGTACAAAAAACTGGATTTTTCAATCTTGGATGATTACCCATGTAGCACTTTCTTTTGTCATTACATTTTTAGTCCTTTTTCATATTGGAGTCGTCTTTTATTACGAATAAAAAATTGAATCTTATGCTATTAACCGTTAAAGAAATAATCCCAGAAACAGATGATGCTGTTAGCGTAATATTAAAAAACAACTTTTTTTTTAACAAAATTAAATACAAAGCCGGTCAATTTCTTACCGTCAAAATCCTTATTAATAACAAAGTTGAAAAAAGAGCATATTCTTTTAGTAGCAGCCCTGTAATAGATAACTTTCTGAAAATTACTGTAAAAAAAGTTGAGAAAGGCTTAGTCTCCAATTACATATGTAACACTCTAAAGCCCGGTCAAAAAATAGAGGTTGAAAAACCTGCCGGTAGCTTTTTTATCGTACCAAACAAAAATATTCAATTTAAGTACATATTATTTGCCGGTGGAAGCGGAATAACTCCAATATTTTCTATCATTAAAACGGTTTTAGAAAAAGAACCTTTATCCAAAATAATTCTAATTTATGCGAATAGAAATGAGGAATCTACCATTTTCAAAAAAGCAATTGAAAACTTAGAAGAAAATTACCCGAATTCCTTTGCTGTAGAGCATATCCTAGAAAAAAAGAAATCTGACAAACCTAATTACCATCAGGATTTATTGAATAAAGAACTGATTGATGATATCTTAAAAAAGCATAATACGGCCTATGAAGATGGCAAATATATGATGTGTGGCCCTCAGGGATTTATGGATAAAGCCAAAGAAATTCTTGCGGAAAGAGGGATTACCAGAGACAAAATTAAATTAGAAGCTTTCAGTGCTAATTTCATAACATCTAGCGATGCCAAAAAATTAAAAAGCTCAGTAATCATATATCACGACAACCAAAAACACACACTAGATATAGGAGGAGACAAAACTATTTTACAAGCAGCCATGGCTAATAATATAATGCTACCATATTCTTGTAGGTCAGGAATGTGTAGTAGTTGTAAAGCCAAATGTATATCTGGCACTGTAAAAATGATAGATGGTCATCTACTGTCTGAAGAAGAAGTAGCCGAAGGACATATACTCACTTGTATAAGTTTTCCTACTTCTGACAATGTGAGCATAAGTTTTATAAATGATTAAATAAGCACATGCTTAATAAAAATCCGCTACGAAAAAGACAATATAAAGGTACACTAATTGGAATTGCTGTAACAATTGTTGCGTATATCATTCTCCCTTTAAAGCAATCAGAAGATTTTCTAAGCTTAGGACCTCTTAATACAGGACATGAAGGCTTATCATGTAGCGCCTGTCATACTGATGCTAAAGGAAGTTTGATCCAGCAAATACAATCGAATATAGCATACACATTTGGTGCTAGAAAAACAAAAGCTGACTTTGGAACACAAAATGTTGATAATAAAAAATGCTTAGCATGTCATGACAGACCTAATGACCGTCACCCAACACATCGATTTTTGGAACCACGATTCAAAGATGCAATTGCCAATATTGATGCTACACAATGCGAAACCTGTCACAGAGAGCATAATGACACTAGAATTGTTCTTGCAAACGCTAATTTTTGTGTGAACTGTCATTATGACTTAGAAGTTAAAAATGATCCAATAGACGTTCCGCACGCTACTCTAATTGAGAATAAACAGTGGAATACCTGCCTGCAATGTCATGATTTCCATGGTAATCACATTTATAAGGTAGCAGATAAAATAAAAGATACAATACCTCTACAACAAATACAGGAATATCTAAAAGGAGGAATGGATCCTTTTTCTTCCAAAAAAAAGCATCTTCCGCTTAGTGAAGAAGAATGGTTAAAAATGAAACAGAAATATGCCAACTAGAACTAAAAACATACATCTATGACTTCCAAAAAAGCCATCTCATTTTATCTCTTTTTAGCAATATCATACTTACATTCTTGTAAAAACCAAGAACCATGCCCAATCCCTGAAGAAGTTACCTATTCTAATCAGATTAAAACTATCATAGAAACGGATTGTTTTTTATGTCATGCTCCTGATGTCTATAAAACTAAAGCTTCCAGAAACAAGATATTTGACTATGAAAATCTAAAAAAGCACGCAGAGTCTGGAGTACTGGTTGGATCCATTACCCACAGTACAGGTTTCATTGCAATGCCTTATAAAAAAGGAATCAAAATAGACAGTTGTAATATAGAACTAATAAAAAAATGGGTGAAAACTGGAATGAAAAATTAACTACTAGCAACTTCTAATTGATACACATAACAAATATACTTTTCTCCAATCGCTTTAGTGGTTTATTGCTTCTCATTTTTGCAATATCAATGGGGACGGCTACTTTTATCGAAAACGATTACAACACAGAAACGGCAAAAGCTATAATCTACAACGCCAAATGGTTCGAAATACTTTTACTATTATTAGTTATCAATTTTATTGGCAATATTGTTAAATACAACCTATTCAGTATAAAAAAAGCCCCCATACTCCTTTTTCATGTCGCTTTTATTATCACCATTTTGGGAGCCGGAATTACTCGCTATAGAGGTTATGAAGCCTTAATAACCATCAATGAAGGTGAATCCAATGATAAAATGATTTCTATAGATAATTATCTCCAGGTGATTACAAGCAATGGTTCCATAAACAAAAACCACATCAGCGAACCTATTCTAATGAGTGAATTAGGATTTAATGATATAAATGAGAGTTTTAATTTTGAGGAGAAAAATATTCAAATCCGGTTAAAAAAATATGTTCCCAGAGCGAAATATGAATTGAAAGATACTATCTCTGGAAATACGTATCTACACATGGTGATTGCTGAAAATGAAAACAGGAAAGATTTTTATATCCAGGAAGGAACTAGAGAAATCATATATGGAATACCAATCGCTTTCAATACACAAAACAAACTCAAAACAGATATTTTTATCACCAAACAGAACCAAACCTGGCAAGCATCCTTTCCTGAAGTAACAGATTATTTTTCTATGCTATTGAATAAGGCCGGTTCATATCCAAAAGACAGCATTGTACCTCTTAAATTTAAAGCTCTAAGCCAAATAAATGACATCCCAATAGTATTCAATGAAATAGTTCAAAACAAAGTTCGAAAACTTGTTTCTGTCGAAAAAAACCCGGAAATAAAGAATCCCGAAGCTGCGGTTACACTTTTCATACAATCCGGAGCTGAAAATAAAGAAATTACATTATTTGGCGGTCCTGGTTACATGAACCCTTTCAACACTCTATTTATTAATGATTTGCATGTAAAGCTAAGATATGGTGCCAAACCAATTCAACTGCCTTTTTCTATTTTTTTAAAAGATTTTATTCTGGAACGCTATCCAGGATCAGATAGCCCATCAGCATTTTATAGCGATCTTGAGATTCAGGAAAAAAATAGAGTATTCAATTACACTATATTCATGAATAACGTATTAAATCATCAAGGCTATCGTTTTTTTCAATCCGCTTATTTACCAGATGAAAGCGGTACTATCCTTTCAGTAAACCGTGATTATTGGGGAACGCTAATTACGTATATAGGATATGGTTTATTATTTCTTGGTATGTTATTAAGCCTATTCTGGAAAAACTCTCATTTTGGATTAATACTAAAACTATTAAGGTGAAAAAAGCGATCCTACATAGTATTATAAGTTTGATTTTAGCTTTGCTAAATACCGTAAAAGCACAACAATTACACAACCTAAAACCTTATGAACTTATTCACAGACAACTTATTGATGTCAATCATGCTGAAAAATTTGCTACTATTCAAGTTCAGGATTTTCAAGGTAGAATCAAACCCATTAGCACCTTATCACTAGAATTATTAAGAAAAATACATGGAAAAAGTAGTTTTAGCTACATCGATAAAGAGTATCAAAAAAAGCAATTAACACCTACACAGGTATTTATTGGAATGCAATACAAACCTGATTCTTGGCAGCTATTAGAATTTATTAAAATTGATAAAAAAGCAATCTCGCAACTAAAAGATTTAATAAAAATAAATCAGTTGGGATACGCAAGCGCTTCACAATTTTTTGATTTTCAAGGAAATTACAAGCTCAAATCATTAGTCGCCTCTGCCTACACTAAAGCTCCAGGAAAAAGATCTGTATTTGATAAAGATATTATTAAAATAGATGAGCGTATTAATATTGTTTGGAGCATTTTTAATGGTCAGTTTCTTAAAATATTTCCAAAAATAAATGATCCTGATCTAACTTGGTATTCCCCTATAGCTAAGGAAACTGAATTCAACAAAGATGATAAACTTTTTTTTAGCAAAATAATTCCTACCTATTTTACTCATCTTACTACTGGAATTGAAGCCGGAAATTGGCAAAAAGCAAATGAAGTTATTGAATTAATAAAAAGTTTTCAGCTCAAAAACGGATCAGCAATTATATTAACTAATAAAAAAGTTAATTTAGAAATCTGGCTCAATAATAATCACATCTTTTTATGGTGTTTGATTGGATATACTTGCTTTGGTATTGTTTTAATGTTATTCAGCTTTATTAGGATATTTAAAAAACGTAAAAGAACAATTGACAAAATCATTAAAGGAATTACCATTTTATTAATAGGTATGTTTATTGTGCATGCCCTAGGAATTGGTATGCGATGGTACATATCTGGTCATGCTCCTTGGAGCAATGGATATGAAGCTAGTATTTTTATAGCCTGGATAGGAATGCTAGCCGGTTTTGTTTTTTCTAAAAACAGTTCATTTGCACCGGCTGCTGCTTCGATATTAGCTATTTGTCTCCTTGGAATAGCACATGGAAGCTTAATGAATCCGGAAATTACAAATCTAGTCCCTGTACTAAAATCCTATTGGCTCTTAATTCATGTAGCCATTATAACAGGAAGTTATGGCTTTCTGGCCTTAGGGTCTTTACTTTCTTTGATTGCGCTAATTCTTATGTGCATCAATACATTTAACAATAAACCAGAAACAGAGAATACAGTTCTAACTATTACCAACATCAATCAACTTACCAGCACTATCGGTTTATATATGCTTACAATCGGAACCTTCTTAGGAGGTATCTGGGCTAATGAATCCTGGGGAAGATATTGGGGTTGGGACCCAAAAGAAACCTGGGCTTTAATTAGCATTATTATTTATTCATTTGTACTTCATATCAGAATTATAATCCCAAAAAATTATATATATATTTATAATGTTTGTAGTCTATTTGCTTTAGGAAGTCTTATTATGACTTTTTTCGGTGTAAACTACTACTTATCCGGATTGCATTCTTATGCAAAAGGAGATCCTTTTCCCATCCCTAAATGGATCTATATTATAACTCCAATAGTTTGTATAATTGCAATTATCCCATTATTCAAAAACAAAACACTATCTATCAACAAAAACAGGTTATAAACGATTTATAATCAAAAACATCTGAAACAACAACTAGAGCCCTTTTATTATACTTCAATTTATTGAAACACCTGAATAAATGAACTAAGTTTCTAATTATTATGTAAAAAAACTGCTAAAAACACAAAAAAAATAACTCCCTATTTTTCAGTCAAAATATTATGAGATGAAAAATAAGGAGTTTTTTAGTAATAAAATATTACTCTTAAAATACTTAATGTTCTAAAAAGTTAATCAAATGTTCTCTATACTTATAATAATCCGGATGTTCTAAAACATCTTTTCTTAAACGAGGGCGTTCAAAATCAATTTCTAAAATGTCACCAACCTTAGCTCTAGGACCACTTGTCATCATAATTACTCGATCTGCCAGAAAAATGGATTCATCTACATCATGAGTAATCATAATCGCGGTAATTTTCTCTTGATTCCAAACCTCAATAAGCACATCTTGTAACTCTCCTCTGGTCAGAGAATCCAGCATCCCAAATGGCTCATCCAGTAGTAATACTTTTGGTTTCAAAGCGAATGCCCTGGCTATCCCAACTCGTTGCTGCATTCCTTGAGACAATTCTTTAGCTTTCTTATGCATTGCATCTTCCAACCCCACTTTGGATAAATAATACTTAACGATATCATCTCGATCCTTTTTAGTTCCGTGACTAAATACCTGTTTAACACCCAACAATACATTATCATATGCTGTCATCCAAGGCAACAAACTGGGTGATTGAAATATAACTCCTCGATCTGGCCCAGGACCTTTAATTGTTTGATTGTTAGCTACAATTGTTCCTCTAGAAATAGGATTAAGACCTGCTATCATAGTAAGCAACGTAGACTTACCACAACCGGAATGACCAATTATTGAGATAAACTCTTCATGTTTCACTTTCAAATCAAGGTCGTCTAAAACCACATAATCTCCTTTGGGAGTTGGATAAATTTTAGTCAATTGAGAAATATCCAGCATGTATTTATCTTCAAACAATCCGTTATCGGATCTCTTCACTTCTGATTCTTCTAATGTTTCCATAGTACTGTCTTTTAACTAAAACTTAATCTTCTAAATGGTGCTGGTTTAATCCTTGGCTTAATATCTGGCAAAACGTGATTATTTTCTTTTTTAGAAGCCCTTTGTTCTCCTATCTGAATGAGATATTCCATAATACCATTACGTAGTTTTTTATACTCCTCATTATGGTTCAACGCGGTTTTATCTCTTGGACGATCCAAGTTGATCTTATATTCTGGTCCAAGAGTGGCTTTTGGACCAGGTTTTAATGGAATAATACGATCTGCCATTAAAATCCCTTCATCTACATCATTGGTAATCAACAGCGCCGTTTTTTTATCTTTATTCCAGATTTTAAGGATTTCCTGCTGTAAATTTCCTCTGGTTAACGCATCTAACGCACTCAAAGGTTCATCCATTAAAATCACATCAGGACTCATAGATAATGCCCTGGTAACAGAAACCCTCTGACGCATCCCTCCAGAAAGTTCTTTAGGAAGTTTACCTATAGCGGGCGAAAGATTTACCATCTCCACATAATCTTCTACACGCTTATTTCTATCTTTTTTAGACATTTTTTTAAACGCTTCTTTAACCGCCATACCTACATTATTCCTGACGTTTAACCAAGGTAATAATGAATAATTCTGAAAAATCACACCACGTTCGTGACTAGGCCCCGTAACAGGTTCTCCTTTAAACAAAACCTGTCCTTCATCAGGCATCATTAATCCGGATATTAGGTTTATCAATGTAGTTTTTCCGCTACCGGTAAACCCAACGATCGCCACAAACTCCCCTTCTTCAATCTCTAAATTGATATTTGACAATACCTGAGTACGATCTTTTCCGGTACCAAAAGATTTTGATACATTTCTTAATTCTATATACGCCATACTATTGATATTAAGCTGTTTCCTCAGTAAACGTTACAAACTTCTGTATAGTTAACATTATTCTATCAAGCAAAAATCCTATAATTCCAATAACAAACATCGCTACAATAATTTTGGAATTAGAATCATTAGCTCCGTTCTGAAATTCTTCCCAAACAAAAGAACCAAGTCCCGGACTTTGTGCTAATAACTCTATAGCAATTAACACCATCCAAGCTACGGATAATGTGATTCTTAGTCCCGTAAAAATTAATGGAAATGAAGATGGCAAAATGATCTTGAACACTTTTTGCCCTACACTTAACTGAAGCACCTTAGCCACATTTATATAATCTTTATCTACAGAAGAAACCCCCATACTAGTATTGACCAATGTTGCCCACATCGAACATAGCCCAACACTTATAAAAGAAATAATAAAGGAACTATCAGAATCTGAGCCACGTGTTAAAGTTTTTACAATCATAAACACCAATAACAGCCACACAACGGGAGAAACAGGTTTAAAAATCTGGATCAACCAGTTTACTGATGATCTTAGTGTTTTACTTAATCCTAGCATAATACCAATAGGGACTGCTATAAACAGTGCCAACAAAAACCCAGCAAACACCGTTTTAAGACTTGTAAATATTTGGTCTACAAATGACGGTCTCCCTGTATATGTTATTGGCGCCAAACCTTGTGCTTCTCTTTGAGCATTGGTAGCTGCTACTTTGTCTGAAAAGGCAGCTTTCTTATCTGAAATAACTGCGTGATCCGCCAATAATGACTTATAAGCCGTCCAAACCTGAGCTGGCGATGGCAAGGTATTAGGTTGACAACTAATATCTCCCGAATCTATACAGGTACGCATTTCTAAAGCTGCTGCCTCTCCTTGATCAGTCATAGCTTTTTCGATTCTAGCATCTTTTTCAACATTATAAAGATATGTTGCTCCTGTATACCATAGTATCAAAAATAACCCTACGGATAATATTGGCAATAATACTTTTTTAAATAAAGCAATTAAATTTTTCTTTATTTCTTCTCCGGTTGCCAATCTAATAGCTGGTTCAAAAAAACCTAACCCTACAAAATTGAGAATATGTATAGACCTGTCTTTCATTTTATTTTATTTAAAACTTACTTCTCTTTCATTATTTCACTAATGCTATAGCATATTCTGCATTAGAGTTCATTTAATTCTTTTGTATGGAAGAGAAATAAAAAGGGGAATCCCTTTTTATTTCTCAATGCTTGAAACACCTTCCACATTTTCTTTGTTCCCGATACCAAAACTATTAATATATCCAATCGGATCTTTAGCATCATATTTATTACCATCAATAAAATCAGTAGTTGCAGGTTTATACCCATCTGTTTTAGGTAATTCTGAAGCTTCTAGATGACCTTCTTTCACTAACAAATTAGCAGCTTTTGTCCAAATATCAGGACGATAGATATCCTTTATGGTTTTGTCATACCATTCCGCTGGCTTACTTTCTGGAATTTGTCCCCATCTTCTCATTTGGGTTAAGAACCAAATTCCGTCTGAGTAAAAAGGATAGGTAGCATCATAACGATAAAACACGTTAAAGTCCGGCATCTCTCTTTTATCTCCTTTTTCAAACTCAAAAGTACCTGTCATAGAATTTGCCAAGACAACTTCATCCGCACCTACATATTCCGGCATAGATAAAATTTTCACTGCTTCTTTACGATTTCCAGGGGTGTCTAACCATTTTCCTGCTCTTATCAAAGCTTTAGTAACTGCAGTTGCAGTATTAGGATATTGCTCAACAAATTTCTTGGTCATTACGAAAACTTTCTCAGGGTTATTCTTCCAGATATCATAATTCGTAGTAACCGGCACACCAATACCTTTAAAAACTGCTTGTTGATTCCACGGCTCACCTACACAGTATCCATATATTGTACCTGCTTCAAGTGTTGCTGGCATTTGTGGTGGCGGAGTAACTGATAATAAAACATCTGCATCAATTTGACCTTGAATATTATCTTTAGAGTACATTCCCGGATTAATTCCAGCCGCAGCTAACCAATATCTTATTTCGTAATTATGTGTCGAAACAGGAAATACCATCCCCATCTTAAACGCTTTTCCATCATTCTTATAAGATTCTATTACAGGCTTAAGTGCGTCTGCCGAAATTGGATGAATAGGTTTACCATCTTCTCCTTTAGGAACATTTGGTTTCATTTTAGACCAAACATCGTTTGATACCGTAATACCATTACCATTTAAATCCATCGAGAATGGAGTTACCAACTCTGCTTGTCTACCAAAACCAGCTCCTGCAGCTATTGGTTGACCGGCTAACATATGCGAACCATCTAATTGTCCGTCGATAACACGATCCAAAACATTTTTCCAGTTAGACTGCGCCTCTACAGAAACAAACAACCCTTCATCTTCGAAGAAGCCTTTTTCCTTTGCTATTGCTAAAGGAGCCATATCCGTTAACTTTATAAAACCGAAAGTTAATTGCGGTTTCTCTATAAGTAATTTAGGGTCATCCTTAGCAGAAGCTTCACTGGATGCTATTTCTTTCTTTTTTTCTCCACCACATGACACTAATATCATTGCTGTAAAGATCATTACAATTTTAAGATGTATTTTTTTCATAATCCTCTGTTTTTGAATATTTAGCTAATAGAACATTTCAAAACTAAGTATTATTACTTAATAAATAATCATGCTACGTATAAAAAAGTACGTATTTATATCATTATTACATATTCCTAAATTTTAATTCTCATAAAATGAATATTTATGAATTAAGAATATATTTTTTTAAAGAATAATAAATTCATAAAACAAAAACATCTGTAAACTACTGATAAATAATGAATTAAATAATTTTAAAATATTTAAACATTGTAACTAAAAGAATTTTAATCATTTAAACTGGAATTATCTATATAGAAAGAAATAAAGGAAAAAACATCTTGTATAGATTTTAAAAATAAGTATATTTACTTATAAAAATGCTTTTTTCAAAACACATTACTAACCAAACTTTTTTACCCATGAAGCTAAAATTTTTATCCATTTTGACAGTTTTTATACTAATATCAATAACTAACTTATCTGGTCAATCACAGAATTATGGAGCCATCAGCTATAGTAAAGCAATAAATGTATCCGGAAAACAGCGTATGCTGTCTCAAAAAATGTCAAAGGCTTTCTTATTGATTAGCAATAGGATCAACAACTCCGAAATCCAAAAAGAACTAAACTCCAGCAAGTTTGTATTCAAAAAACAATTAGAAATACTATCTAAGAACGCCACATCCACAACGATTAAACTATCTATTAAAAATGTACAGAAATTATGGATTCAGTTTAAAAGCATAATCAGCTCTACCCCTAATCTCGAAAACTCTTACAGAATAATGAAGCTAAACACAAAGCTTTTAGCAGCTTGTGATGACCTTGTAACAAGCATAGAACAAAGTTCTAATTACAACAATCGATTTTTTAAAAATGAAAATCAAGATTTAATTTCCACAATAAATGTATCAGGAAAACAACGTATGCTGGCCCAAAGAATGTGTTTATACTATATAGCTAACACTTTATTTCAGAATGAAAATTCGGAATATGGCAAAATACTAAGCATAGTTTATGACGAATTTGATACTGCAATTGGTAATCTGTTAATAAGTAGCTATAACACAACTGATATCGAAGAAGAATTAGGAAACATCATGTCTATATGGGAAAAATTTCAATCAGATAGAAGAGGATTCATGAACGGAAAATTTCCTTTGGAAGAAGTATTTAAAATCACCAATACCCTTACAAAAAGCTTTAATAAAATAACCGGAATTTATGAAGGAATATCAAAAAAATAAGCCTTCTAAAGGCTGGAGATCATACCATGTTCTCTAGCCTTATTACTAAGCTCTAGAATATTTTTTACTCCCATTTTTTTCATTAGATTAAACCTATGCACTTCTGTCGTACGTCTACTTATATTCAATTCTGTCGCTATATCTTTATTAGTCATCCCCGAGATAGCTAGTTGAAGTATTTGACTTTCCCTTTTAGTTAGATCAAACGGGTTACCAACAATGCTTTTAGATTCCTTAGCAACTATATCACTTTGGTCTTCAAAATCTTTAGAATTGACCTGATCCTCAGATCGAATTTTCTTTACCAAAATAGAAGAAACATCACCACTAAAATATTTCTCCCCTTTACTTATAGTAGATAAAGCCTTTAGAAACTCCTGTTTTCCTGCATCTTTTAAAAGATATCCATCTGCTCCGGCATTAATAGATTGAAGAATATATTCATCAGAGTCGTGCATCGATAACATAATCGTTTTAGAGCTTACACCTTGACTTACTAGTTCTCTAACAGTTTCTATACCCGACATTTCAGGCATTCGAATATCACAAATAACAATATCCGGCTTAAGTGACTGCACTAATGCAATTGCCTCTCTCCCATCCGAGGCTTCTCCGATGATTTTATATTGATCTTCATCTTCTAAGAGCGCTCGAATACCGTCTCTTACCAAAAAATGATCATCTACCAATACTATGCTTATCATATCCTTAATATATATAGTCACTCAAAGATATGAATATTTCAAAAACACTTGTCATTATTTAAGTATATCAAAATTTTAACTACGTATTTTTAAGTAATAAACACAATAAAAATAAGTATTTATACTTAGATTTGCTTTCAATAATTATCAAACTAATAGAACATTATTAAGAAATGTAATCAACACAGGTTATCGCACTTGTATTTTAAGCAAAAAAACGTTCATATGAAGAATACATTAAATTTTACTATATTAATATTTTTAGTTTTAGCATTTAAGGGAAAAGCACAAGAATTAAGTATTGATGCTGATTATAGAGCCAGATATGATTATCGACACGGATTTCACAATTTGGTTCCACAAGGTGTAGAACCAGCTTCTTTAGTCGAGCAGAGAGCGAGACTCAAATTTGGATATACTTCAGAAAAATTTAAAGCACATTTAAGTTTTCAGGATGTCAGTGTATGGGGAGATACAAGACAAATTTTACCAACGGATAGTAATGATAGTTTTCAAATAGCAGAAGCTTGGGTTCAATTAAAACTTAGCGAATCCTGGGCCACAAAAGTAGGACGACAAACCCTATCGTATGACGATCAAAGAATTTTAGGAGGTCTTGACTGGGCTATGCAAGGGCGTTTTCATGATGCTGCACTAATTAAATATGCAAAAGGAAAATCAAAACTTGATGTAGGGTTTTCTTTTAGTCAAAACTCCGGTTCAGCAAATCCTGCAAATGAATTTGGTAACGTATTTGATGTTACTGGCTTTTTTACCTACAAAGCATTAGAATTTGCTCATTATAATATCGCTTTTACAGAAAATAATAGCCTTAGTATTTTAGCAATGAATAATACTTTTCAGAATATAGAAAATGGTATTGCTGTAGAAGGTTTTTTTCATAGACACACATTTGGTGCATATGGAAAATTTAAATTAGGAGGTGTTGGACTAGCAACTAGCGCGTATTATCAAGCCGGAAAAGCTAATCAAAACACAGACCTCAGTGCATACTTACTGTCTGCAGAGGGAATCTATAAAGCTGGGGCTACCAAAATAGGGCTTGGATTTGAGATACAAAGTGGTACCGACCAAAATAGTACTGATGATAAAAACAAATCTTTCTTCCCACTTTATGGCACCAATCACAAGTTTAATGGGTATATGGATTATTTCTATGTTGGCAACCACGCTAATAGTGTAGGGTTAACGGATATATACGGAAAAGCAATCTTCAAAACAGGTAAAAAATCAAGTCTTTTGGTTAAAGCACATTATTTTGGAGCTGCAGCTACACTCATTAATGATAATGATGGGTCGGAAGCAGATTCTTACCTGGGAACAGAGGTTGATATTGTATTTACACAAAAACTATTACCATATGCTACTTTAAAAGTAGGATATTCTCAGATGTTTGCTAGTGAGAATATGGAATTCTTGAAGAACCAACCTGATCCTTCTGGATTACAAAACTGGGGATGGGCAATGCTTGTTGTAAAGCCAAACTTCTTAAAATGGAGCCCTAAGCCTTCAGAATAAACCAACTACAAAAATATACAACGAAAAGCCTGCAAATAATTTTGCAGGTTTTTGCTTTTATTATTTAAGCATTCTTAATTTGACACCCATATAATTACGTAATTCTTACTATTAAAATACGTATTAATACTTAATTTTGAACTATTAATACGTAATTTATGAAGAAGGTTGTAGTAATAGGTAACGGAATGGTAGGTTATAAGTTCTGTGAGAAGTTTGTATCATCAGAAAAATTTACCGAATATAAACTTATAGTATTTGGAGAAGAACCAAGACGTGCATATGATAGAGTACATCTGAGTGAGTTTTATGATGGTAAAACTGCAGAAGATTTAAGCATGTCGACCGCTAGTTGGTATACAGAAAACAATATTGATCTTCATATTTCAGAAATGATTACTGAGATTAATAGAGAAGACAAAACAGTAGCTAACCATCGTGGTGATACGTACTCATATGATTATTTAGTATTAGCAACAGGATCATCAGCATTTGTTCCTCCTATTCAGGGAGTTGATAAAGAAGGAGTTTTTGTGTATCGAACCATTGAAGACTTAGAAGCTACCGAAGCATATGCTAAAAAATTAAAAGCAGCCGGAAAAACAGAAGCCGCAGTACTTGGAGGAGGATTACTAGGCCTAGAAGCTGCAAATGCAGTTAAAAACTTAGGACTAAACGCACATGTTATAGAATTCGCGCCAAGACTCATGCCTAGACAACTAGATAAGGGCGCCAGCGATATGTTACAAGCCAAGATCGAAAGTTTAGGTTTACAAGTTCACCTTTCGAAACAAACTCAATTCATCCAAGGAGATAAAGCCATTGAAGGTTTACAATATATCGATGGCACCGAATTAAAAGTAGATATGCTTGTTGTTTCTGCAGGGATACGTCCTCGCGATGAAGTTGCCAGAGAAGCAGGACTAGAAGTAGGTACCAGAGGCGGTATTGTAGTGAATCAACAAATGCAAACCTCTGATCAGAATATCTATGCTATCGGAGAATGTGCACTCCTAAATAGTATGATATATGGTTTAGTTGCTCCGGGATATGATATGGCCGAAGTTGCCGTAAATCAAATTACTGGAGGTACAAGTGCAATGCCTGAGTATATCGATATGTCAACGCAACTAAAACTCATTGGTACTGAAGTAGCAAGTTTTGGAGATGCGTTAAACGATGCCAAAAAGGATATTGATGAAATTACCTATGAAAATAGACGTAAAGGAGTTTACAAAAAAATAAACGTTTCTAAAGACGGTACAAAACTTTTAGGAGGAATTCTTGTAGGTGACTCTTCAGACTATAATTCTCTTTTCCAAATATATATCAATGGAATGAAACTTCCGGAAGAACCCGAAGATCTTATCCTGGGTAGCCGTGGAGGCGATGATAGAGGCTTATTAGGTGATGTAATGGATTTACCAGATGGAGCTCAAATTTGTTCTTGCGAAAGCGTAACCAAAGGGCAAATTTGTGGTGCTATTGAAAGCGGAGAAGCTACAGATGTTGCTGGAGTAATTAGTTGTACAAAAGCAGGAACTGGTTGTGGTGGATGTAAACCAATGGTTACCGACCTAACAAATGCAGCTCTAAAATCTTTAGGTATTGAAATTAAGGATGGAGTTTGTGAACACTTTGAACTAAGTAGACAAGATTTATATAAAATTATTCAAGTAAAAGGATACACCAAATTTGATGAAGTATTAGATAATCATGGAAATGGAGGTCACGGATGTGAATTATGCAAACCACTTATTGCTTCGTTAATGGCAACCATTCACGCTGATACGGCTAATAAAGAATATGCTATTCAAGATTCTAATGATCGTTTCTTAGCTAATATTCAGCGTAACGGAACATATTCTGTGGTTCCTAGAGTTCCTGGAGGAGAAATTACTCCAGAAAAACTTATTGCGCTAGGAGAAATTGCTAAAAAGTATGACTTATATACCAAAGTAACCGGTGGTGTTCGTATTGATTTATTTGGTGCCACTTTGAATCAATTACCTTTAATATGGAAAGATCTAATTGATAACGGTTTTGAAAGTGGCCACGCGTATGGTAAATCTTTACGTACGGTAAAAACGTGTGTGGGCTCTACTTGGTGTCGCTACGGAATGGATGAAAGTGTCAGTTTTGGTATTGAGCTCGAAAATCGATACAGAGGAATTCGTGCTCCACATAAAATTAAAGGAGGAGTTTCAGGATGTATACGAGAATGTGCTGAAGCGCGTGGCAAAGATTTTGGTTTAATTGCAGTAGAAGGAGGATGGAACCTATATGTTGGTGGAAACGGTGGTGCAACACCACGACATGCAGAACTATTTGCCGAACAAATTGATAATGAAACTGTAATAAAATACTTAGATCGCTACTTAATGTTCTATATGCGTACAGCAAAACCATTACAAAGAACAGCTGCCTGGCAAGAACGTTTAGAAGGTGGGTTAGAGTATCTAAAAGAGGTTATTATTGATGATAAACTAGGTATCGCCGAAGATTTGGAAAAAGAAATGAAAACATTAGTTAACAAGTTTGAATGTGAGTGGACCCAAGCCATCAATGACCCTGAAATGATGAAACGTTTTAATCATTTTGTTAATAGTGATGAAGAGGATGACAATATTGCTTTTGTTCCTATGAGAGAACAAAAAATGCCAGAACCTTGGAAATAATAATCTTATACCATGGTACATCAAAATTAGATGAAACTAAACACAAGAAGACTATGGAAGAAATTTTAGAAATATATAAAACTATAGCTACAGAAAATGTAAAAGTATGGTTTGAGGCTGCAAAAGTGAGTGACTTTCCTAAAAATGGAGGAGCTTGCGTGAAATACAAGGAAAAGCAAATTGCGGTCTTCAATTTTGAGCGAAAGAATGCGTGGTATGCATGCCAGAATGTATGTCCACATAAAATGGAAATGGTATTAAGCAGAGGAATGATTGGTGATCAAAATGGAATACCTAAGGTTGCCTGTCCTCTTCATAAGAAAACTTTTTCATTAGAAAGTGGTGAAAATCTAAATGGAGACCTGGCTCCCATTGCTACCTATCCTGTTAAAATAGAGGATGGAATCGTGTTCATTGGGTTTGAAGAGTAATGCTTTTTAATGCTAAAAACATTAAATTAGCAGGCTTTTTAACATCATTACTTTTATGCCAACCACAAAACTAAACGAAGCATTTTCTCTCTTTGACAGAGTAAATGCAGACGACCCCAACAAAGAAATCGTTAACGGACAATCAATTGCCAAAGAATTGATATACGGTCAACGAATGAGCCAAACTCTAGAATCATTTGACCCTGAAGCTTCAGAAGCATTAAAACTAGCAGCAAGATCACAACATATTTGTCGTTGGGAAATCCCTCGTGATAGTTATCCAATGGATCGTGTAGGTTATTTAAAATGGAGAGAAGAGCTAAAGAAATTTCATGCAGCAAAAGCTTCAAACATATTAGAAAAGGTTGGTTATAATGCTGAGACTATTGAACGAGTTTCATTCTTGCTCCAAAAGAAGAAGTTAAAAAAAGATGAAGAAACACAAACTCTTGAAGATGTAATTTGTCTGGTATTTTTAAACTTCTACTATGAACCTTTTTTAGAAAAACACACCAAAGAAAAGGTTATCGACATTCTACAAAAAACCTGGAGAAAAATGTCTGAAAAAGGTCATCAGGCAGCTTTACAACTTTCATATTCAGAAAAAGCTTTAGATTTGGTAAAACAAGCTTTATTATAGTTCTACATTGAGTAAACGAGAATCTTTAGACCACCAAACTTTTAGTCGCCTTAGCAAGATCTACATTATTGCTTTAGGCGCAATCGCACTATTCACTATTGGTGGACAATTTTTTATCCAGAGATATTTAAATTCTCAAATAGACGATTCCAGGATAATTAACCTTTCCGGAAGACAACGTATGCTAAGTCAAAAGCTAACTAAAGAAATTCTATTACTCACTGATCTAAAAAATAAAACTTTAAAAGAAAATCATATTAAAGATCTGGAGTCCACGATTGATTTATGGAAAGGATCACATCAGGCACTTCTACAATACAATAAATCAATACAACTGGAAAGTAATGATAGTATTGAGATACAAAAAATGTTTGTGGTTTTAGAACCATACTTTCAAACTATTTATAGTAATAGTAAAAAGGCTCTAAATCAATTTAAGCAAGATTCTGTTGATACTGCAGAACTAAAAATAAGTCTTGATGCAATTATCAAAAACGAAGCTCTTTTTTTAAAGCAAATGGATGCGATTGTATCCCAATATGATAAAGAAGCCAAAGAAAAAGTATCTTATCTAAAACAAGTTGAGTATTTATTATTCTCAGTAATTATATTAATTCTAATTTTCGAGTTTTTTCTACTGTTCAGACCTGTAGCTTTAAGTATAAAAAAAACGATATCCAACTTGTTAACCTCTCAACAAAAAACTGAGGAAATGGCTTCTAGAACAGAAAACCTAAGGAAAGCTCAAGAAAAAAACGTTCAGGAATTAGTTGCACTTACCAAAGCAATTGATCAGACCCTGTTATATGCGAGAGTAAATGAAAATGGTGTGATTCAAAGTTTAGGTGATAGATTTGCAAAATTACTAAGTACCGAACACAATTATGAACAAAAAAACTTAGCTGACATTATGGAGTTAGGAGAAGTTCAGAAAAATAGATTGCTTCAACTTATTTCACAAAATAATGGCGATATATTTAATGAAGAGTTTGAGTTCGCAACAGTTTCCGGGCAAAAGCTTTGGTTAGACGTATCCATACTTACTGTTTTTAGGGAGTCTGGTAAACCCGAAAGACTAGTACTTTGTTCAGACATTTCTAAACGTAAAGAAGCTCAACAGGAAGTTGATAGATTGAATGCTTCGAGGTATAAAGAAAAGGAAGAAATTCAAAAATCAAATGCCAGTCAGATTGTTGAAGCACAGGAGGAAGAACGTGAACGTATTGCAAAAGAAATTCATGATAGTATTGGTCAAATGCTTACCGCATTAAAATTTAATATAGAATCAATTAATCTTGATAATACAGAAAAAGCGGCTAGCAAAATTGAAGGTTTAAAGCAATTATCCAAAGATCTAATTCAAGGAATCCGAATGGCTACATTTAATCTTACTCCTCCGGAGCTTAAAGATTACGGAATCTCTATTGCGCTTCAAAAAATGGCCAAAGAGTTATCTAAATTGACTGGTAAAAACATCCTTTTTGAAAACAAATCTGATTTTAACCACCGTTATGATACACTTGTAGAAACCAATTTATATCGAGTGACTCAAGAAGCAGTAAATAATGCCATTAAATATGCTAAATCTGACTATATAATGATCACAGTCAATCATTCTGATACTATATTGAGCATTACTATTGATGATAATGGAAAAGGATTTGACATAAACAAAATACCTTCAAAACCAACCAATAAAGCAGAAGGAGGAATGGGTCTATTCTTTATGAAAGAACGCATGAACTATATCAACGGTAGGATATTTATAAACTCTACTCCGGGAAAAGGAACGAGAGTAACACTTAATTATAATATCCTCTAGCATACTTGATGTAAATGTATTTTATTTGCACAATACCCTAAAACTAATTCAGATTGAAAGTAAAAAAGGAAGACATAAAATATGTCGTAAACTGGAGTGCAAAAAAAATAAGGAGAGAGGAAATTATTAGTAAAAAGTTTGTCAAGTATCTTAATGAAAAAGAAGTTCATAAACTCATTAAAGAGGAGGACACTCAACTAGGAATTATTTCAGAACGAGATATTATAGATTGGTTAGAAAAAGAGAAAAATATAGGTTTATGGAACGATAAAATCCAAAACCATATTTGCGAACAAATTATCAAAGATGATGATGATTACTTTGTCGGATGCGAATATGAAGATTTTAAAGGAGGTTATTTTTTTGTTGCAAGTCTATGGAAGATGAAACAAGGAGATAACCTTATCATTCTAGAGCATTATCATTGATGAATACATTCGTGATTAGACCTTATCAGTCTTTTTTTTTATCACTTCATTACGGTAATAATCAATAATCCCATCAATTGGTCTTCTTACAATATTTCCTACTGTAAGATGATATGGCCAAACAGCAGCTCTAATAATATCTTCACTAAAATGAGCAATGGATCCTATAAAATGAATAGGCACATTCTGAGCTTCAGGAAAACACAACACGCGATTTTCTACAAATTCCTGAATACCTTCGGTTACAATTTTATAGAAATACCCATTACGCTCGCTAGTAAAAATAAATTCTGCAAAAGAAGCCAAATACGTATTTGGATTGTCTTTTTTGTATAAATTTTCTTTTATAGCATCAGAAGAAAGGTCAAATCGTTTTTCAAATTCAGCAGCTACCTCAGGAGGCATTCTTTTATAATAATAATCTCGTATTAATCTCTTTCCAAAATAATTTCCACTGGCTTCATCCATCAGAATATATCCTAAAGAATCTACCGCCATGTGAATATCATCTCCATCATAGTAGCAACTGTTAGAACCAGTACCCAAAATACAAACAATACCTGGCTCAGTAGTTGCTGCATAGACTGCGGCAACCATATCTTCTTTTACAACAACCTCTGCATTGATAAAAAACTCTTCAAAAACTTTTGTAAGCATAGCAGCGGGTCTAGGAGTACCACATCCTGCTCCATAAAAATTAATGACCTCTACCCTTTCTTTATAAGAAGAAAGCTCTTTATTAGCTCTAATTCTTTCTTCCAAAAGAGCTTTCTCAAATACAGCAGGATTTAAACCTTCTGTACGGGTTTTAAAAACGATTTCTCCTGAATCATCAAGAAGAATCCAATCGCATTTAGTAGAACCACCATCAGCTAATAAAATCATTTGAAAATTTATTTGTTGTTAGCAAAGAGAAAAATAACACCCTAATCCATCTGTCTTGTCAAGCGTAGTCAAAAGAATTAATTATATTTTGACTACGCTCAAGGTGACAGCTACACTTAGTGTTTATATATTATAGATTACCTACGTGAGTTGACAAGTCAACTAACTTAGTAGAATATCCAAATTCATTATCATACCAAGACACTAACTTGAAGAAGTTATCATTAAGTGCAATCCCGGCATTAGCATCAAAAACAGAAGTTTGAGATTCTCCAACGAAGTCTTGAGATACCACGTCTTCTTCTGTATATCCAAGAATCCCTTTTAGTTCATTTTCTGAAGCTTTCTTTACGACAGCTTTAAGATCATCATAAGATACTGATTTTTTAGTTTTTACAGTAAGATCCACTACAGAAACATCAGCTGTAGGTACTCTAAACGCCATACCTGTTAATTTACCCTTAAGTGCAGGTATAACCTTAGTAACTGCTACTGCAGCACCTGTTGTAGATGGAATAATGTTATTCAAAGCACTACGACCTAATCTGTAATTCTTTCTAGATGGAGTATCTACTACAGCTTGAGTAGCAGTTCCAGCATGTACTGTAGTCATCAAACCTTCTTCAATACCAAAATTATCATCAATTACTTTAGCCAAAGGAGCTAAACAGTTTGTAGTACAAGAAGCATTAGAAACAATATTATCTGTTGCCTTAACATCATTATGATTCACTCCCATTACAAACATCGGAGCATCTTTAGAAGGAGCAGAAATAACAACTTTCTTTGCACCAGCTTTAAGATGAGCATCAGCAGTATCTAAAGTTGTAAAAATACCTGTACAATCCATTACAACATCTACACCTACAGCATCCCATTTAAGATCTTCAGGGTTACGTTCTGCAGTTACACGAATTTCTTTTCCGTTAACTACAAGATTTCCGTTTTTCACCTCAATAGATCCATCAAATCTTCCGTGTACAGAATCATATTCTAATAAATAAGCTAAATGCTCTACATCCAACAAATCATTGATAGCTACAATCTCTACATTATTGCGCTTAGAAGCAATTCTAAATGCAATTCTTCCAATTCTACCAAAACCGTTAATTCCAATTTTTAACGTACTCATATTTAATAATTTAGTTGTTTTTGATTTAAAAAAATGTGGTTAAATATTATACCGAAGTGATATCGGCTACTTTTATTAATCCATCGTGTTTGTGCGCTCTCTTTTCTAAAGCTTTCTTAAGCGGGACTATTGTTACCTTCTTATGAACAATACCTATCATTACTTCACTTTGCCCCTCTAATAAAGTTTCTACCGCTCCTACTCCAAGTTTACTTGCCAAAACTCTGTCATAGCAACTCGGTGCTCCTCCTCTTTGAATATGACCTAAGACTGAAACTCTTACTTCATAGTCATTAAGGTTCTCTTCAACATATTCGCCTAATTCAAAAATATTTTTACCCGACTTATCACCTTCAGCAACTACAATGATACTAGAGGTTTTTCCTGTTTTTTTACTTTTTTTAAGGGATTCTAATAATCTATCAGCCCCCATGTCTTCTTCGGGAATTAAAATCTCTTCTGCTCCTGCTCCAATACCTGCATTAAGAGCAATATCCCCAGCATCTCTACCCATCACCTCAATAAGGAACAGTCTATTATGAGAGCTTGCCGTATCACGGATTTTATCAATTGCTTCTACAACTGTATTTAATGCTGTATCATAGCCAATCGTATAATCGGTACCATTAATATCATTATCAATAGTGCCTGGAATTCCTACTACTGGAAAATTAAATTCTTCTGATAATTTTAATGCTCCGGTAAAGCTTCCATCACCTCCGATTACTACAAGAGCATCAATATTATTTTTAATCAAATTCTCATGGGCCTTCTGCCTTCCTTCTACAGTTCTAAAGTCTTTTGATCGTGCAGACTTAAGAAAGGTTCCTCCTTTATTAATAATATTACGAACAGAACGTGCATTTAATTCTTCGATCTCATTATGAATAAGACCTTCATATCCTTTATAAACTCCAAAACATTGTACCTTATAATAACTACAAGCACGAACAACAGCGCGAATTGCAGCATTCATTCCGGGAGCATCTCCTCCAGAAGTCAGCACAGCTATATTTTTAACCTTTTTTGTCATTGAAGCCAAATCTATCGTTAAAGAGTTTAATAACCTAATTTGCTAAAAAACTAAAACGTTTTCGGTTGATAAATTCAGTATTTACCGACAAAAAAGACATTATTTTAACACATTTTCAATGATTGCGTTAAGAAAAAGGTAATACCTCAAATCACATTTTCTAAAGGTTTTATCATCTCAAAAATTGTTTTAAAAACAAAAACGACCCGTTTACACAGGTCGTTTATTCAATATATAATATAGTATTTTGATTATTCCTGAATCAGGATCAAGTATTGCCACGGATCCAATCCATATTTTTGCTCAGGGCTTCCTTCATATTTTGTTCCAGAAAGATAATCAGTAAACTTACCTGAGTATTCTGCAGTAAATTCTACAGTCTCATTAGTCATATTTGCCACAAACAATACTTTACTACCATCTTTTTCTCTTTTAAAAACTAACACCTTATTATCTTCAGAAGTTTTAATACGTTCATAAGAGGCAGCTTTTTTTCCTCCGTGCAAAGCAGGATTTTCATTTTTAAGCTTACCCAGTTTTTCGTACAGTGGAAAGAATTTTCCTTTCTTTTTGATAATGGTGTCTTTCTCGAAGAACAATAGGCGTTTATCCATATCATATTCCTGACCAGAATAGATTAAAGGCATACCGGGTGCAACATATGATAATGCTGCGAACATTTCCTTAGCATCCCCCATACGCTCTTCAACAGTTCCGTTCCATGAATTTTCATCATGATTAGAAGTAAAATTCATTAGAATATCATCAGCAGCATACATAGTATCTATCTGAACCATTCTTTTATCCCATTCTTTTGCATCTGCTTTTCCCTGAGCAATATCATTCATCTTATGATGCGTATCCCAACCATACCCCATATCAAAGGCATTCTCCATCAATTCAGGCTCCCATCCTTCAGCTAGCATAAATACTGGTTTGATTTTTTTTAGCTCCGCAACAGTATTATCCCAGAAATCTACAGGCACCATTCCTGCAACATCACAACGGAAACCATCAACTCCCTCTTCCTGAAGCCAATACTTCATTGCCGCAAGCATATCTGAGCGCATCTCTTTATTATCATAATTAAGATCGGCTACATCTGTCCAATCCGTTCCTACTGTATGCGTAATTTCTCCTTTATCATTTTTAGTATAATACTCAGGATGGTCCTTTAACCAAACGTGATCCCAGCCAGTATGATTAGCCACCCAATCCAAAATTACATAGATTCCATTATCATGAGCAGCTTTTACCAACTCTCTAAAATCTTCAATAGTTCCAAACTCAGGATTTACTTTAGTATAATCAGAGATTGCGTAGTAACTTCCTAAAGAACCTTTACTTTTGGTAGTAGAAATTGGATAAATTGGCATTACCCAAAGTACTTTTACTCCAAGTTTTTTTAATTCAGGGATATCTTTAGTAAAAGCATCAAAAGAACCCTCTTCAGAATATTGACGGATGTTTGCCTCATAGATAACAGCATTTTCCATCATTTCATCGTTAACAGGAGCTAATGTTTCAGGTACTTCTTCCTGAGTGGTATCAACTTTTGCAACAGTTTCTTCTCTTTTTACTTTTCCGCAGGAAAATAAGACACCTATAGTTACTAAACTTAAAATTACTTTTTTCATTTGTTAAAATTATCTGTGGTTGTATATTATTTCAGTTCTATTATCATTGGTGTTTTAGCCTGAACTTTAAAGTTTTCGGTAACATCAATATTAGAATCTGTTATGATATCTGTACCCATTTTAAAATCTTTCAAACCTTCTTTAAAACGAGTGATATCTATTTCTTGATTTTTTGAACTGTTATTGATGATTACCATCACAGTTTTTTCTTCATTATACCTAAAGTATACATATACATTATCAAACGGAATAAACTGCATTAGTTTGCCTTTATGAATAACTTCTGCGTCTTTTCTCCAGTTTAGCACTTTTTTAGTAAAAGCATGATATGCCTCTTGATCATTAGTTCTTCCTTTCTTTTCTTTTGATGACACAAAGGCACTTTGAACATCTCCCGACCATCCACCAGGAAAGTCTCTACGTATATCACCATCACCTTTTTTATCACGATTACCTAACATACCTATTTCATCACCATAATATATCTGAGGGATACCACGAGTTGTGAAGATTAATGTCATTGCCATTTTATACTTATTAATATCGCTTTGATAAATCTCATTGATTCGATTAGTATCGTGATTACCTGCAAACAACAGAATATTATTGATGTCAGGATATAAGAAATCATTTGTAAAATTCTCGTATGCCCTAATCATACCCTTGTCCCAGGCATTTTCATCCTCATTAAACATGATCATAATAGCATCATGAAGTGTGAAATCCATAACGGATGGTAAACCGGAATTATAATTATCTAAAGCTCCTATTTTACTATCCTTTTGCCAATAAGCCATCTGCGCCTGATCGTGCATCCAAACTTCCCCTACAATATTAAAGTTAGGATATTCATTCATAATAGCTTTAGTCCATTTTGCTATTCCTTCTTTATCATTATAAGAATAGGTATCTACTCTAAAACCATCCAAATCAGCATATTCTATCCACCAGATTGCATTTTGTGTAATATAATTTAATAGCAAAGGATTGCTTTGGTTCATATCTGGCATAGTAGTATCGAACCATCCATCCATACATCCTTTAGCATCAATCTTAGAAGCATTACTGTCGAATTGCGTGGTCATACGATAATTACTACGTCTGAAACCTTCAGGCCATTGGTGAATCCAATCTGTAGTTGGTAAATCCTTAATCATCCAATGCTTTGAACCCCAATGGTTGGTAACATAATCCATAATTAATTTCATATCCAACTTATGCATTTCTGAAGCCAAACGTTTATAATCTTCATTAGTTCCATAACGTGGATCAATCTTATACAAATCACTCTGCGCATAGGTATGGTATGAATATACCGGTTCATTATCTTCTAGTAAAGGTGTGCTCCATAGTGCTGTAGCTCCTAAATCTTTTAAGTAATCCAAATGATCAATCACTCCTTGCAGATCTCCGCCATGGCGCCCTCCAGGATTAGAACGGTCTGCTTTCTCCACAGTATCCGAATTTGAATCATTTTTAGGATTCCCATTGGCAAATCGATCTGGCATAATCAAATACATTACATCGCTACTATCAAAACCTTTGCGTTCCGCTGAATTTTCTCTTCTAGCTTTGAACTCGTATGCCTGTGAAAACACTACCTTATCGCTTTCCTTAAAATCTATAGAAACCTTTCCTACAGAAATATCTTTAGCTTCAATAGTTACAAATAAGTAATTAGAATTTTCAGTCTTGGTGATATCAGTAATAGTAACACCTTCAATATCAACATTATATTTAGAGATATTTTTTCCGTAACACATCAACTGAAGTGTTTCGCCTTTCATGCCACTCCACCAAAAAGGAGGTTCTATTTTTTCTACCTGTGCCTGAATTGTTGAAACAACGCATAGTAAAAATAGAATGGCTAATCTGTTTTTCATCTTGTAAGTTTTTAATTTCAAAACAAAGTTTGTGTGATTGTTATAGAAACAAATACCCCAAAAACAAAGCCTTTGGGGTATTTTTATTTTCATCAATACAATTTTTAAATATTGATTAAACTATTTGGAGAAATTGTAAACTCTTTACCATCAACATAGATGACTAATTCCTGATCTCCTTCTAGATTAAATGATGTCCCTTCTTGAGAAACTTTCACTTTAAGTATCTGGTTTCTAAAATTCACATTAAAAGTATAACCTTTCCATTCCTTTGGAATCTTAGGTGTAAATGATAACTTATCATTCTTAATCCTTAATCCTCCAAAACCTTCTACAATACTCATCCAGGTTCCAGCCATGCTTGTAATATGTAAGCCTTCTTCTACTTCCTTATTATAATCATCAAGATCCAGCCTGGAAGTCCTAAGATAGAATGTATATGCCTGATCCATTTGATCCAATGCCGCTGCCTGGATACTATGAACACAAGGAGAAAGAGACGACTCATGAACCGTAAACGGCTCATAAAAATCAAAATGACGCTTCAACTCTTCTTTAGAAAACTGATCTTCAAACATATAAAACCCTTGAAGTGTATCTGCCTGCTTAATATATGGCGATCTTAAAATTCTATCCCAACTCCATTTTTGATTAATTGGTCTTTGAGATTTATCCAAATCAGCTACAGTAATCAATTCCTTATCTAAGAAACCATCTTGTTGTAAGTATACTTGATGTTTTTCTGAATAAGGGAAATACATTTTTTCTGCAACTTTCATCATAGCGTCAATTTCAGCCTGACCAAGATCAGTTTTTTCAATTATTCTGCTATAATCAGTCTGGTATTCAGCTTTTACTTTATTAATATTTTCAACACAATATTCTATACACCATTTAGCTAAATAGTTAGTATACCAGTTATTATTGATATTGTTTTCATATTCATTAGGACCTGTAACACCCAGGATCACATATTTATCTTTGTCAGTAGAGAATGTAGCTCTCTGATGCCAGAAACGAGCAATAGCAATCATTACTTCTAGTCCCTTTTCAGGTACGTAACTGTAATCTCCAGTATATCTAACATAGTTATAAATAGCAAAAGTCATGGCTCCATTACGGTGAATCTCTTCAAAAGTAATTTCCCACTCATTATGACATTCTTCACCATTCATGGTTACCATTGGGTATAATGCTGCTCCGTTAGTGAAACCAAGCTTTTCTGCATTCTCAATAGCTCTCTCTAAGTGATGATAACGATAAGTCAATAAATTACGAGCAACCAATTGATCCTTGGTAGCCATATAGAATGGAATACAATAGGCTTCGGTATCCCAGTATGTACTTCCTCCATACTTTTCTCCTGTAAACCCTTTAGGACCTATATTCAACCTGGCATCTTTCCCTAAATAAGTTTGGTTTAATTGGAAAATATTAAAACGAATACCTTGTTGTGCTTTTACATCACCATCAATAATAATGTCAGCCATCTCCCATATCTTTGACCAAGCTTGCTTCTGTAAATCAAGCAAAGCGTCAAAACCAGATTCTGAAGCTTGCTTTAGTACAGCTGCACTTGCGGATGCTAAATCTTCTTCTTTATGATTTAAAGAAACAGTATATCCACCATATTTAATAACACTTGCGACTTTTCCTTTTGGAACATCTATTTGATACGTTAACCCTACAAAAGTTTTATTTGTCTCTACTTCTGGATAAGTATCTTGTAATTTTTCATCTAAGAAAATCTGGTTCAGCATTCCTGTACACGCATGGAATTCTGTCTTCATTGTTTTTGAAGAAATATGAGCTGAATTACCTTTATGAGCCACCTCATAAGTATCCCAGAACTTATCATCCCAGTTACTATCTTCATTAGTAATACCAGCATCGAGATATGGTGTAAACTTAATTACAGCATCTTCGCTTAACGGAGTAACTTCATATTTAATTGCTCCCACCTCGTCTAAATCCAGACTTAAGAAGCGAGTCGATTTAACTGATACTTCAGTTTTATTAATCAAAACAGCTTTAAAAGAACGTTGATACCAACCTTCTTTCATGTTTAACTCTCTTCTAAAATCGGACACAGATCTACATCGGTTAAGGTCTAATTTTTCTCCATTCACTTCTACATTAATACCAATCCAATTAGGAGCATTTAGTACTTTTGCAAAATATTCAGGATATCCGTTTTTCCACCAACCTACTCTGGTCTTATCGGGATAATAAACTCCTGCTATATAGCTTCCTTGGAATGTAGGTCCAGTATACGCCTCTTCAAAGTTAGCACGCTGTCCCATCGCTCCATTACCAATACTAAATAAGCTTTCTGAGGATTTAACCCTTTCTGCATCAAATCCTTCTTCAATAATCGACCAGTTATCTGGTTTAATATAATCCTGGTTCATCTATCTGTTTCTTTTTTATACATTTTAGTTATCAATACAAATGGTTCTGATTTTTTTCAGAGAGCCATTAAACTTTCATTTTGAGCTATTGATTAAAACATAGCTCATCCATTTTAATAGTTAAGCCTTAATTAAATTACTTATAAATTCTTCTGTGATCTGTGTGAAATCATCAAACACATAATCTGCCTCATGTAACACTTGAGCATCACCTATACCAATACTCACCATATTCGCAATATTTGCCGCTTGAACCCCTGCAACAGAGTCTTCAAAAACTATACAATTTCCGGGGGCTAAATCTAATTTTTCCGCTCCTATTAGGAATACCTCTGGATCCGGCTTTGCTTTAGAAACGTCATTACCATCTACTATAGTATGAAATTTCTTACTAAGTTTAACTTTTTCAAGAATCACTCTTGCATTCTTACTTGCAGACCCTAAAGCTATCAATTGTTGATTGTCAATCAAATACTCCAACACTCTTGGAACATCTGGGAGAATTTCTGTAGTATCCATTTTATCAATATACTGTAGATACTCAACATTCTTTTCCGTCATCAATCTGGTAAACTCTTCTTCTGAAATGGTTTTGTTACCCCATTCTAAAATTTTTTCTAAAGATCGTACTCGGCTAACTCCTTTTAGTTGTTCATTTTGTTCTTCAGAAAAAGAAATACCTAAGCTATTGGCTAAATTTTGCCAAGCTAAAAAGTGATATTTTGCTGTATCAACAATTACACCGTCAAGATCAAATATAAATCCTTTCTTCATCTATCTAATTTTCTTTTGGATTATAGGTTATTGCGTCTTTATTAGTAATCCATAAATTACAAAGACCTGCTATGATTAAACTTATTCCGGCTATGATCATCGCATTAATAGTTTCTTCGCCAATTAGCTTATAGGCAAAATTAACACCTCCAACTGCTGCAATAATCTGAGGTATAACAATAAACATATTGAATATACCCATTATAACTCCCATTTTCTTAGGATCTACAGAACTAGATAACATCGCATATGGCATAGATAATATACTACCCCAAGCAAAACCAACCAATGTAAATGAAAGGATTAACCATTCCGGCGAAGGAATAAAATACATGGATATAAAACCAATCCCTCCTAAAACAAGTGATCCAAGATGTACTAATTTTCTATTTATTCTTTTTCTGGAAGTGTAAAAAGTTAAAATTAATGCAAACGCCATCGATGATAAACCATATGTACCCATATATCTACCAACATCATTAGATGATTTCTGAAAAGCGGTACTTGCTTCTTTAAATGCTGCGGCAGACTCTGGAACATTCATATCAAATGAAGATTCAACAGGTACCGGTGTATTAAAAACATGCTCTGTAAGTGCAGGGTTAGCTAAACTCCACATAGTAAAAAATGCAAACCATGAAAAAAACTGGATTAATCCCAATTTTTTCATCGTTAACGGCATACTCCCAATATTATTCACAATATCAGAAATGAATTGGTTTTTCTTCTTTTTTTCTCTTTCGAACTCCTCCATATCCTCTGGAGGATATTCAGATGTTGTAAAAACTGTATAAAGAATACTTCCAAGAAAAACTATTGCACCAATTCCAAAGGCTATCTTTACTGACATTGGAACAACTCCTGTAGGAGCAGAATCACTAACACCCATTTGTGAAACCATCCAAGGTAAATTACTAGCTACCCACGTTCCAATACCAATAATAAGTGTCTGAGTAACAAAACCGTAAGAACGCTGAGACTCAGGCAACTTATCTGCAACCAAAGCCCTAAAAGGCTCCATAGAAATATTGATAGAAGCATCTAGAATCCATAAAAACCCAGCAGCTACCCATAGTACAGGTGAATGAGGCACCAAAAATAAAGCAATTGAACTTAAAACTGCTCCAATTAAAAAGTATGGTCTTCTACGACCCCACTTAGGGCTCCAAGTCCTGTCACTTAGATAACCTATAATAGGTTGAACCAATAACCCCGTTAGAGGAGCAGCTATCCACAGCAATGGAATAGCATCTTTATCTGCACCTAAAGTTTGAAATATTCTAGACATGAATCCACCCTGTAAGGCAAATCCAAATTGTATTCCTAAGAAACCGAAACTCATATTCCAGATTTCCCAGAAACCTAATTTACGCTTGTTCATCAAGTAAATATTTGTGTTTTATTACGTGATAAGCGTTTAAACTTATCAAAACTTATTTTAGTAGAAAGTGAAAATATAAGTTCTGATAGGCGTCAAATATATTATATATTTTTTAAATAGTTTAAACTAAACTTCCTTTTTTTTGGTAGATTGTCTCTGAATTAGGCTTGTATCTATAATAACTGTCTTATATTCTTCTGTTACACTATCATCCCCTTCTAACTTATCTATAAGCAGTTTTGCAGCTCTAACACCCATTTCCTCACCATGTTGACTTATGGTAGTTAATGAAGGAATGAAGTGTTTAGAAAGAATTCCATCTGTAAAACCTATTACAGAAACATCATCCGGTACAATTTTACCGTGTTCTTTTAAAACTTTGGTAGCGGTAACTGCAAATAATTCATTTACTGCAAAAACAGCATCCACGTCTTTATCTTTTAGAAATTCTGATATTTCAGACTCACAATTATCTATATCTTCGATTTTAAGGATATAGCCTTCATTCTCAGGTACATCATACGCCCTCAAAGCTCTTAAGTAACCATTTGTCCTAAGTTTACCAACACTGATGTAATCGACTGTAGTAAGAATCGCAATTTTTTTACAACCCAATGTAAGAAGATGGTTCGTTGCTGTTTGTGCCCCTTTAGCATCATCAATAATTACTTTATCACAAACAATTTCATCTATAATCCTATCAAAAAGGACCACTGGCATCCCTTGACTCATAGTTTCCTCTATATGGTGATAGTCTTTTTTAAGTTGAGTCTCTTTTGCAACTGATAAAATAAATCCATCCGCACTTCCGCTGGCCAGCATTTCCAGGTTAATCACCTCCTTATCAAAAGAGTTATTAGATGAGCAAATGATCACATTATAACCCTTTTCATTAGCCACTTTCTCTACTCCACCTATTACAGTAGTAAAAAAATGATGAACAATTTCAGGAATAATTACCCCTATAGTTTTAGTTTTTTTATTCTTAAGACTTAAAGCAATATTATTAGGCTTGTAATTATACAGTTTAGCGAAAGCTTTTACTTTTTGTCGAGTATCCAAACTTATCTCTACACTATCCTTTAATGCTTTTGACACTGTAGAAATAGAAACATCCAGTTCTTTAGCTATTTGTTTTAACGTAACTTTTTGTCTCATTTATTTCTTATTAATTTTTTGATTTTTTTTATGAAATTTATCTTAAAAAACTTCTGCAATCGCAATATAATCAGTATTCTTCGAATATGGTGTTTTTTTGATTTTTTTGCCAACTAACTAAATTCCGCGGCGAAAATATGTCATAAACCTATATTTATACCTAAAATTTTAACGAAATTTTAAAAGTTATTCACACGCAAACGTTTTCGTAAGGTTACGGCTACACCGTATTTCAAATTTAACATAGAATTTACATACATTGGTATCCAGAAAGTGAAAATATAAGGCTAAAAACAATTAAAAACTAATAAATTTTATATGAAAACATTTACTAAAAGCGCATTGTTTTTGTTGTGGTTGATACCAATGAGCTTTTTTGCGCAGTCCACTGTAACTGGTACAGTGACTGATGCTGGAAACGGACAACCGATTCCCGGTGTAAATATCATTGTTAAGGGAACAACAAACGGAACTACAACGGATTTTGATGGAATTTATTCTGTGAATAATGTAAACAATGGAGATATACTTGTATTCTCCTATGTTGGATTTATTGCACAAGAATTCACTTATTCAGGTCAATCCTCATTAAATGTAGTCTTAGAAGAAGACACGGCTCAATTAGAGCAAGTGGTACTAATTGGATATGGTACTTCTCGTAAAAAAGATTTAACAGGATCTGTAGCACTAGTAACATCAGACAATTTTAACACAGGTAATAATGTTACCGCAGAAAACCTAGTTACTGGTCGAGTTGCAGGTGTTAATATTAATACTGGTGGTGGTCCTGCTGCAAACTCTGAAATTAGAATTAGAGGTGGTGCATCATTAAATGCATCTAACGACCCTTTAATTGTAGTGGATGGGTTACCATTGTATGATCCACGTGATCTATCAAATGGTTCAAGATCTGTTCTTTCTGCTATTAACCCAAATGATATTGAATCATTTTCTATTCTTAAGGATGCATCTTCTGCCGCTATTTATGGTAACCGTGGTGCAAATGGGGTAATTATTATTACAACTAAAAAAGGTAGGAAGAAACTACAAATATCACTTGATTCTAAAACAACTGTAAACAGATTACCTCAAACTATTGATGTTTTTTCTGCAGATGACTACCGTGATTATATAACTACCAATTTCCCGGACAGAGTAGATTTGTTAGGAAATGCTAGTACAGATTGGCAGGATGAAATATATAGAGATGCATTTTCCGCAGATCATAACTTATCCATTAGCGGATCTTTATTAGGTGATGTTTTACCTGCTCGTTTAGCGATTGGAAGATCTGATCAAGAAGGATTAAGATTAACTTCTAAATTCGAGAGAACATCTACTTCACTTTCTTTAAACCCAAGACTTTTTAATGGTCATCTTAAGATTGACTTAAATGGTAACTTGAATTTTGAAAAAAATAGATTTGCACCTGGTGTTGAAGGAGCTGCATTAACATTTAACCCTACTCAACCTGTATTTGATCCTTCTTCTCCTTATGGAGGTTATTTTGAGTATTTAAATGCTAATGGATTTGCACAGAACAACGTACAGAGAAACCCAGTTGCTCAATTACAACAAACCAGAGATATTGCTAACGTAAGAAGATACTATGGTAATATAAAGTTTGATTATAAATTACATTTCTTTCCTGATCTAAGAGCAGTGCTGAACTTAGGTGTTGATAACTCATTAACCAAGCGAACTTCAGAAACAGACATTAATAGTGCAACTGGATTTAATGCTTCTGAAGGAGAATTTAACGGTTCCAAATCAGATACTGACTTAGAGGTTTCTAATAAACTTTTGGATGCTTATTTAGTATATAACAAAACATTAGGTTCTTTTGATATTGAAGCTACTGGTGGTTATTCTTATCAGAAACTGGAACTAGAAAAATTTGAAACATTTGATCAAAGAAATCCAACCGATAATGAACCAGATGAAACTATTGCTGGAGACGCAGTATTATTGGCTTATTTCTTAAGAACCAATTTTAAACTTAATGACAGATATTTCCTATCAGGTTCTATACGTCGAGATGGTTCTTCAAGATTTGGACCAGACAATAGATGGGGTTATTTTCCAGCTGTATCTTTTGGATGGCAAATAAGTGAGGAAGGGTTCTTAAAGAATTCATCTACATTGAGTAATTTAAAACTTAGATTAGGATATGGTATCACAGGTCAGCAAGATATTTCTGCAGCTTTCGATTACATAGCTAGATATGGTACAGGTAATTCTAATTCACAGTATATCCTTGGTGGAGAAGTAATAAATATTGCACAGCCTCAATTTAGAAATGAAGGTATAGAGTGGGAAAAAATTTCTGAATACAATGTTGGTTTAGATTACGGTTTCTTTAATGATCGTATTACTGGAGCTGTAGATGTGTTTAGAAAAGAATCTGATGATCTTTTATCACAGGCACCTATTGCAGATGGTGCTAACTTCTCTAACTCAGGTTTCCAAAATATTGGTAAATTTGTAACAGAAGGAATAGAGTTTTCTATTAGCGCTGATATTATCAATACTGATGATGCAAACTGGAATTTAAGTTATAATACAACATTTATTGATAGAGAAATTGAAACACTTGCTTTTGGACAAGATATTTTAACTGGAGGTATTAGTGGTGGAACCGGTAACAATATCCAGGTTCAAAGAGAAGGAGAAGCACCTAATTCATTCTTTACTCGTGCTCAGATTTATGATGCTAATGGTAACCCAATAGAAGGAGCATACGCAGATCTTAATGGTGATGGAGTAATTAATGCTAATGACAGATATATCTCTGGTAATGGAACTGCAGATATCACTATGGGACTTCAATCAAATTTGAATTACAAAAATTTTGACTTTAGCTTTAGTCTTAGAGCCAGTTTAGGAAACGAGATTTATAATAATGTTGCTTCTTCTAATGCACAATCAGGGAATGTTTTTAGAACAGTATTAAATAACATCCCGACATCTGCTTTAGAAACTAATTTTGTAAATACTCCAGACGTAATTCTTTCTGATTTTTATGTAGAGGACGCTTCTTTCTTAAGAATGGATAATATTACTCTAGGATATACGCTAAGAGATGTTATGAAGGGTGTATCTAGTCTAAGACTATGGGGTGGTGTTCAAAATGCTTTTGTAATCACTGACTACTCAGGTCTAGATCCTGAAATTGCCAATAATGGTATAGACAACACAATATTCCCAAGAGGACGTACTTTGTTATTTGGAATAAATTATAAATATTAAAAACATAAGAAATGAAACTAAATAAAATATTTTTATACGCATTTCTGTTCATAGGTATATTTACCTCTTGTGAAGGAGATTTAGATGTAGAGCTGGAAGACGATGATATAACCACATCAGATGATCTATTTAGTGGTCCTGATGCTTATAAACGTGCGATTGCAGGAGTTTATGCAAATTTATCTTTAGTAGGACTAAATGGTGCCGGAACCTCAAATATTTCTGGACTTGACGCAGGTACAGGTCAATATATGAGAGGACTTTTTAACTTACAGAATTTATCTACTGATGAAGTAATATGGACTTTTGAAAATGACCCCGGACTTCGTGGAATGCAAAGAAATTCTTGGGGTGCTAATAATGTTTTGATTTTAGGAGTTTTTGCTAGAGCAACTTTCCAAGTAGCATTAGCCAATGAATTCTTACGTCAAACCACCGATGACAAGTTAAATGAAAGAGGTGTAAGTCCTGATTTAAGAGCTGAGATAGCCACTTTCAGAGCAGAAGCTAGAGTATTAAGAGCTCTAGCATATTATCATTTAATGGACATGTTCGGTAGAGCACCAAAATTGACAGAAAATGATCCTGTTGGATTTATACAAGGGCCTGAAATGTTAAGACCTGAGATGTTTGCTTTTATTGAAAGTGAATTACTAGCTGTAGACGCTGCACTTATAGATATTAATGCAGGTTCTGCTTCAGAATATGCTAGAGTAGATAAAGGAGTGGCTAAAATGATTTTAGCAAAGATCTACCTTAATGCAGAAGTATATTTAGGTACCGGACAAGGAAGGTATGCTGATTGTCTAAGCGTGTGTAGTGAATTGATTAATGGTGGTTATTCTCTTGCTCCTAATTATTTGTACAATTTTATGGCAGATAATAATTCTAATGGTGCACAGAATGAAATTATATTCCCAATTGTTAATGACGGAGTTAATACTCAAAATTTTGGAGGAACAACCATTCTTATCCAAGGTACCGTAAATGGTAATACCGATTTCGAACCTACTGGAGCAACTTTAGGTGTTCAAGATGGTGGATTTGGTGGTCTGTACAGATTAAGAAAAGAGTTTGCAGAGTTATTTACTGCTGACCCTCTTTTTGCAAATGATGGTAGAAATACTGTGGTAACCCAAGATAGTAATGGTGTTGATGCACCAGTTGACAGACCAATAGATATTGATAATATTGGTGACAACTCTCAAGGGTATTTAATCGCAAAATATACGAACCGTACCTCTACTGGAGACGCAGGATCTAATACATTATTTACAGATACAGATTTCCCATTATTTAGATTAGCCGATGTATACTTAATGTATGCAGAATCACATCTAAGAGGTGGTGGTGGAGATATTACAACAGCTACAGGATATGTAAATCAACTTAGAGAAAGAGCATTTGGTAATACTTCTGCAAACATTGCTGAAGGTGACTTAACTCTTGATTTCTTAATTGACGAAAGATCTAGAGAACTACACTGGGAGAGTCATAGAAGACAAGACCTTATTCGTTTTGATCGATATACCGGAGGAACATATAACTGGACATATAAAGGAGGACCACAAAATGGTACTGCGATCTCAGATAACTTTAAACTTTTCCCTGTTCCGACACAAAGTTTATCAACAAACCAAAACCTAGGGCAAAACCCTGGATACTAAAAATTATTTAAAATTTAATTTATATAAGTCATGAAAAAGATATCAAACTTAATTTTAGCATTTATAGCTGTAATTAGCTTTAATGCTTGTGTAGAAGACGATGAACCTACATTTATGATTGAGCCTACTCAATCTACAGGACCGGCAATTACAACTGCAAATGCAGCAGTAACATTAGATAGAGATTTAAAAGATTTCCCTGCGTATACTTTGGTATGGGATGATGCTTCTTATAATATTCTTACTCCAATAACATATACTATAGAAGCTGGAGTTGGCGGTACTGGATTTGCAACACCAAACGTTGCTGCTCAAACTAGTTCTCGTTCTTTTTCCTGGACCATTGAAGAGTTAAATAGTCTAGCAATTTCTACCGGTCTTGCGGATAATACGGAAGGTACTTTAGAACTTCGTGTGGTTTCTTCTATTGGAACTAACGGTGGGTCTTCTTTTGAGTCTAATGCTGTGGTTTTAACAGTAACTCCTTATCCAGCTGTAATACCGCAAAAAGATCTTTTCTTGGTGGGTAATGCTACTGCTCCAGGATGGGAAAATGATGGTGTTGCAGCTAGTACACACCCTAACCCTCCTCTTGTTAGAGATCCAAATAACGTTAATGAGTTTAAGTATACCGGTAGATTACTTGGAGGAAGTAATGCTTTTAAATTTTTAGAGGTTATTGGTCAATGGCAACCACAATGGGGTACTAATGATGGTAGTACCTTATCAGTAAATGATGGTTCAGGCTCTGATCCTAATCCATTTAGTGTAGGAACAGATGGTTATTATGAAATTACTGCTAACATTGAAGATAATACATTTTCTATTGTTGCTTTTGATGCTAGTTCTGCTCCAACGTATGCTACTATTGCTATTATTGGTTCTTCTAGAACAGGAGATGATACTGGATGGGGTGGTGATGATACTGATATGACAAAATCATCATTTGACGAGCATTTATGGTATATCCAGGATGTTACTTTATTTGATGGTGTTCTTAAGTTTAGACATAGTAATGACTGGCCAGGTAACTGGGGAGGAACGACTGCAATTAGTGGTGAAACGACAACTGCCGGAGATCCACCAGCAATCCCAGTAAGTGCTGGTACTTATGACATCTGGTTCAATGATTTAGATGGACGTTACATTTTTATTGTTAAATAACCAAGTGTAAATACTAAAAAATAGAGATGAAAAATATAAAAAATATATCAACCAGAGCTATCCTCCTAGGAGGGTTAGCTCTCGGTTTATACTCTTGTGTAGAAGATGATGATTCTACTACAAATACAGGAGTTGATGTTGTAATACAAAATGTAAAATTAGACCTAAATCAGTTTAGAAAAGCTGATGCTGGTGTAATGATGCAGGCCTTTTATTGGGATGTAGAACCTCGTGGTGCATGGTATGACGAAGTAAGTAGTAAAATTGATGATTGGGCTGCTTCGGGTGTCAATAGAATATGGCTTCCAGCACCAGGAAAAGGTCAATCAGGAGGCTTTTCTATGGGATATGACCCTTCAGATTATTTTGATGTAGGCGAGTTTGATCAACAAGGAAGTGTTGAAACTCGTTTCGGCTCGAGAGCTGAACTAGAAAGCTTGATTCAAAAATCTCATAGCAAAAATATTGAGGTAGTAGCTGATATTGTAATGGGTCATAATTCTGGTGGTGGTCTTCAAGAGAATCCTTTCAGACCAGGAGATACTGAAGTTTATTCTTTATTTAATGAAGATAATGGTAATGCTTCTGGTAAATTTAACCGCTCTTATGAACATTTCCACCCAAATGATATCCATGACAATGATGAGCAGGCCTTGTTTTTTGAAAAAACAGATTTATGCCATGATCAACAATATGTTCAAGATTGGTTATGGGGACGTGATGATTCTGTAGCAGAGTTTTATAAATCTTTAGGTTTTGATGGATGGCGTTTTGATTATGTAAAGAGTTTTGCTCCTAAATGGGTAACAGCTTGGAATGACAAAGTTGGAGGTTTCTCTGTAGGTGAAAATTTTGATGGTAATGAGCAAGTTCTTAAAGATTGGGTAGATGCTTCGGGATCTCCGGCTTTCGATTTTGCATGTTTCTACAGGTTAGATGAAACACTAGATAGAGCTAAAGATCTAACAGCACTAGGCGATGCTGGAAATATGCTAAGAAAGTTAGACCCTGACAATGCAGTTACTTTTACAGCTAATCATGATACAGAAAAAGATCCGAATCCTGATAATAGAATTAGCTATGCTAACAAGTTATTAGCTTATTCTTATATCCTTACACACGACGGATATCCAACTATTTTCTATAGTGATTATGAAAATGATTCTTTTAAAGGAAAATTAAAGGATTTAATTCTTATCTATAATACTATTGCTACAGGAGATGTAGAGGTTTTAGTTGCTAATGAAAATGAATATATCATGAGAAGAAATGGTACTGGCAGTAACCCAGGTCTGATTCTTTATATGAATATAAGTAGTAATACTAAGCAATATGAGGTAAGTACAAACTGGAACAATAGAAGACTGGCTGATTATGCTAATAATTCTAAAGCTACTCCAGTTACCGATGGAAGTGGAAACACTACTATCTATGCACCAGGTAAAAGTTTTACAATCTGGTCTATTGCTCAGTAGGAGTTAGCCAAAATTTGGGATGAAACCCAAATAATTCGACTACAGTTTTATCAAAAGAGTGTTTTTTAAAAAACACTCTTTTTTTGTTTCTTTATACCAAAATCTAAGGTATAGTATAATCGAAAAGAATTACTTTTCTTTGTAGAAGATCTTATTACACAAAATTAAAACTCTGAATGCCAAAATTTCCTTTTTATAAACAAGCTGAATCTAAAGATTGTGGACCTACCTGTATCAAGATTATAGCTAAGCACTATGGAAAAATTTTAAATACCCAAAAGCTAAGATCATTGAGTGAAACCACCCGAGAGGGAAGCTCACTGTTAGGACTTAGTGATGCTGTAGAAGAAATAGGATTCAGGTCTCTGGGAGTTAAACTCTCTCTCAATAAACTACAAGAAGTACCCCTACCCTGTATTGTTCACTGGAATAAAGTTCACTATGTGGTTGTATATAAGATAAAGACCTCCCGAAAAGGAGATATGACCATTTATGTATCGGATCCTGCACATGGGTTAATAACATACAATAAAGATGAATTTATTAAAGCTTGGATTGGAAACAATGCAGATGAACATACAGAAGAAGGTGTTGCCTTATTACTAGAACCTACTCCAAAGTTTTACAGTGATAATCTAGATGAAGAGGATGAAAAGTTTGGCTTTAAGTTTATTTCAAAATATGTTTTTAAATACAAAGCATTTCTTTTTCAATTAATCCTTGGTCTTGCAGCAGGTAGTTTATTACAACTTATTACTCCTTTCTTAACACAGAGCATTGTAGATGTAGGGATCGAGAATCAAGATATTGACTTTGTATATCTGGTATTGATCGCTATGCTTTCACTATTTATTGGTCGAACACTGATTGATGTTTTAAGAAGTTGGATATTACTTCATCTCAGTACTAGAATTAATATTTCGCTTATTTCTGACTTTTTCATCAAATTAATGAATTTACCTATCTCCTACTTTGATGTGAAAATGACAGGAGATTTATTACAACGTATTAATGACCATAAACGTATAGAACAGATATTAACAATGTCTTCATTGAACACGCTATTTTCTATGGTTAATTTAATAGTCTATAGCTTTGTTCTAATATATTATAGTGTTCCAATTTTTACAATTTTTGCCATAGGAAGTGTTTTCTACTTTGCGTGGATACTTGTCTTTTTCAAAAAGAGAAAGAAACTAGATTACAAAAGGTTTTCTCAGATTAGCGAGGAGCAAAGTAAAGTAATTGAATTGGTAAATGGCATGCAGGAAATAAAACTCCATAATGCCGAAAAAAGAAAGCGATGGAATTGGGAATTTGTTCAGGCCAAGCTTTTCAAAATATCAATTGAAAATCTGGCTCTTGAACAATATCAAAGTGTAGGATCTTCATTCATTAATGAATTAAAAAATATTCTTATCACCGTATTATCCGCCAAACTGGTTATCGATGGCGATATTACCTTAGGTATGATGCTAGCAATTACAGCTATTGTTGGTCAATTGAATGCTCCAATCACACAGCTTATTAATTTCTTAAGAGAGTTACAAGATGCACAGATTTCACTAGAACGTTTAGGTGAGATTCATAATAAAGAAGATGAAGAACATCCTGGTGATGAAAAGATTAGAGAAATTCCTGAAAACTCAGGTTTTATGATAAAAGGGCTTAATTTTAGATATGTAGGATCCGACAAACCGGTTTTAGAAAATTTGGATCTTAACATCCCTGCAAATAAAATTACAGCAGTAGTTGGAGTGAGTGGTAGTGGAAAAACTACGTTAATGAAACTCTTACTGAAATTTTATGAACCTGAAAATGGGCAGATATTTATTGGTACACATGATTTACAAAATGTATCCCAAAAAGCGTGGAGAGATCAATTTGGGGTAGTGATGCAGGAAGGATATATATTCAATGATACTATAGCCAATAATATTGCCGTAGGAGAAGATTATGTAGACAAGAATAAACTAGCTCACGCTGTTGAAGTTGCAAATATTAAAGAATTTATTGAGTCTTTACCACTATCCTATAATACAAAAATTGGTATGGAAGGTGTAGGACTAAGCACAGGACAGAAACAACGCTTGTTTATCGCTAGGGCTGTGTATAAAAACCCTAAGTTCTTATTCTTTGATGAAGCCACTTCTGCCTTGGATGCTAATAATGAAAAGAAGATCATGGAGAATCTGGACATGTTCTTTAAGGATAAAACGGTAATGGTTATAGCTCATCGACTAAGTACAGTAAAAAATGCTCATCAAATTGTAGTATTAGATCAAGGAGAAATTGTAGAAGTTGGAAATCATCAAGAATTAGTTGAAAAGAAAGGAAACTATTTTAACTTAGTTAAAAACCAACTTGAATTAGGAAAGTAATAACAAAATACGATTTTAGAAGTACGATCTAAGGATTTTATTGATAATAGAATATCGTAAATCAAAAATCTCAATTCGTAATAAAAATATGCCGGATAATTTAGACGATATACAATTAAGAAGTGAAGAGGTCCAAGAAATATTAACTCGTGTACCACACTGGATGATTCGCTGGGGGAATGTGCTAATATTAGTTTTAGTATTAATGTTGCTATTTCTTTCCTGGTTAGTCAAGTATCCGGATGTTATCCCCGCAGAAGCTATGATCACTACACAAATCCCTCCTCAAAAAGAGTATGCCAGAGTTAGCGGAAAAATAGAGTCTATACTTGTTGAAGATGGACAAATAGTATCCAAAGCAACACCTCTGGCTATATTAGAAAACAATGCTAACTATCTTGATGTTTTTTCTCTTAAATCAATTATAGATACTATTCCTGTAAATAGCAAGTCTTTTAGTTTTCCTATTGAAAAGATTCCTTTATTATTTTTAGGAGATATTGAGACCGATTATGCCTTATTCGAAAATAGTTATTCAGAGTATCTCTTAAATAAAGAGTTAAAACCTTTTTTTAATGAAGCTATTGCCAATGAAGTATCTATTTCTGAATTAAATCGCAGATATCAAACCGCAAAGGCACAAAAGAACCTAAGAAGTACAGAACTAAAGATCAAAAAGAAAGATTTTGAGCGTCATAAGATACTTTATGAAAAAGGAAGTATTTCTCAGCAAGAATTTGACAACAAAGAACTAGAGTATTTACAGGCCAAAAGTAGTTATGAAAATAATAATGTTACCCTTTCTCAGATAAAAGAAAACATTAGTAATGCAACAAAAACATCTAGAGGAACTGAAATCAATAAACAAAAAGAAGATATAAATCTTCGCAAAAGAGTACTTCAGTCATTTGATCAGCTTAAGAAAAGCATCAAAGATTGGGAGCTACAATACGTGCTGAAATCCGATATGGAAGGTCGCGTTTCTTTTTTGAACTATAGAACCAAAAACCAATCAGTAACTGCAGGTGACGTAGTTTTTGTAATCATACCTGTAGAAGAGTCTTCTTATATTGCTAGAATCAAGGCTCCTTCTCAAAACTCAGGAAAAATTAAAATTGGTCAAACAGCTAACATAAAACTAGAGAATTTTCCGGATAATGAGTTCGGAACATTAAAAGGTGTTGTAAAACACATTTCCCTTTTTCCGGATAAAGATGGATTATATTTAATTGATGTCGCTTTACCTGAAAAGTTAATTACCTCTTACAACAAAGAAATCCCTTTTAAGCAAGAAATGAGAGGTATGGTAGAAATTATTACTGAAGACCTTCGTCTTATAGAACGCTTCTTCTATCAGTTTAGAACACTAATGGACAAATAAGAAAGCTACTGTTTAGACTTTTTTTAAGAACTCATGCAGCCTTGGGCAAGAAAACACAAAATGTACTTCCTTCTCCAGGCTTGCTTTCTACTTGTATTTTACCTTTATTTAGTTCCACTAATTCCTTACATATCCTAAGACCTAGACCGGTTCCTGTTTCATTTTGTGTACCATCAGTTGTAAAGGTTTCTTCTGCAAAAAGTTTATCCAAGTGGTTAGGATCGATCCCAACGCCTGTATCTCTAAAACATATTTCGTAACCATCATCTCTTTCATTAGATTCCAGCGCAATACTATCACCAGGATTACAAAATTTTATTGCATTGGCAATTAAATTCTGTGCAACGATACCAAACATTGCTTTGTCTGCATAAATATTAGTTGGATTCAATTCATTAATTAATCGTATGTTTTTTTGAATTGCCTTGGTTTCAAAAAAGGTGAATTTATCAGAAATCACTTCATTAATATCAAAACTTGTAGGTTTTGCATTCAGTTCTTTTAATTGAGATTTTGACCAATTTAATAGGTTATTTAATAAAATAGACGTCTGATGTGTTCTGTTTGCTAATAACGGAATAATCTCTCTAAATTCTTCTTCAGACAATGCATTCTCTTTAAGGAGATTAAGACTACTATCCAATCCATGAATCTCATTTTTTAAGTCGTGCGAAATAATTGAAAACAGCTTGTTTTTGATTTGGTTGGATTCGTTCAATTGTTTTATTAGTCTTTTACGCTCATTTCTTGTTCTTATGATTAAAACTAAAAAAGTCAATATCACCAGAATAACTCCTAGTGCTGTATAGGTAATAACTCGATATCTAAGCAGTTTAGCTTCTGTTTCTTGTTCTCTCTTTTCTTGTTCATCTATTAACCTCAAGTGCTCCAATTCTGCTTTATATCGTGCTTCTGCTCTTTCAATCTTTTTTGCAGATGCTTCCGATTTTCTTTGGTCAGAAAGTTTTTGGTATTCCTTTTGCCAGGTTAAAGCACCTAGAAGATTTCCACGAGCAGAGTCTAATTTAAAAGAAAATTGATAATTTTTTAATAATAAAGGTGTCGCTTGCAAGCTAGAAAACTTTTCTCTTGTAATTTTTAGTAATTCTTCTGCTTTTTTATAATTTTTTGATTCAATAGCAATTAGTCCTAGCTGTTGTTTAGCATTAACAGATAAGATTTCGAAATTAGTTTGACTCGCCACACATAAAGTGGTGTCATAGTATTTCTTAGCTTTTTCGTAATTCTTATTATACAAAGCAACCTTGGCCATAATGCTATAGGATTGAGCAGTATTTCTAAGGTTATTCTCTTTTCTGTTTATTTCTATAGATTCTAATAATAAATCATGTGCTTTTTTAGATTTGTTGTTTTCAATATATAATAAAGCCAAATTATTCATAGTAACTCCTGTTCCTGTGGCTCCTAATTGTTTTTTAAGTGTTATAGATTTTTGGTAATATTCCTCTGCAGATTCTATTTTATTCAACCCTGCATAAATCATTGCTAAATTATTGTACATACCAGACACTGCTAAGCTGTCATTTAATCTTTCATAGTACATTTTAGCCTCTAAAAGATGATCAGCACTTTTTTCTAAATTTCCTTTGCTTTCTTCAATAATAAATCGATCATTGTTCAACATTGCTAAACCTCTAAGCTCATTTATGTCTTTATAATACTTTTCTGCTATTTCATAATTTTTTTCTGCTTCAACAATTCTATTAGTACGATTGAGTATTCTACCCTTTTGTAAATAAACATCACCCAGCCCTCTTTGATAATTCAACTTATCGCCTGACTCAATAAGATTGTTTACCAATTTTTCTGCTCTATCGTATTGATTTTCTACAACTAATTCTTGTAAATGATTTATAGCTTTGTTAAAAGTCAAAGTATCTTTTATGGTACTGTTATGTAGAAAATAATTATCAGAAAAATTATCTTGTGAGAAAACCAGGAAACCGGAAAACATCAATACCAATACTGTCAAAAAATTCCATTTCATACTCTTTGTTTTTGGGGCGTTAATCAGTCAAAAAACTAATTTAATCCTCAAAATACTTATTTTTTTTAAATTTAAACAAATTTAGTAATATTATTCTTACAAATATTTTACGGTTTTACCGTAAAAACATGTTAATACAAGTAAAAACCTCTTCAAATTGATTTTTGAAGAGGTTTTCATACTAAGAAGTTAACCTTAAAGTTATTAAGGTTTATGATGTATATTGTAAGTTTTGATTTTATTTAGAAGTTACCCAAGCATCAACTAATTCTTCTAAGACATTAAGCGGTACAGCTCCATTAGTTAATACTACGTCATGAAATTCTCTAATATCAAATTTATCGCCGAGCTTTTTCCTGGCATTTTCTCGTAATTCCAAAATTTTATTCATCCCGATCTTATAAGCAGTTGCCTGACTTGGCATTACAATATGTCGTTCTACCATTTTCACTGCATCACTTTCTGCGTTTGGGGTATTGTCTGTATAATATTTGATACCTTCTTCTCTAGTCCATTTTTTAGCATGAATTCCTGTATCTACTACTAATCTACAAGCTCTCCATAATTCCATAGCTAACCTACCAAAGTCAGAATACGGGTCACTATACATTCCAATTTCTTTTGGTAATAATTCATTATACAAACCCCATCCTTCTACATAGGCAGTATAACCGCCAAATTTTCTGAATTTTGGAATATCCTGTAACTCCTGAGCAATAGAAATCTGCATATGATGCCCTGGTATACCTTCATGATATGCCAAAGCCTCCATTTGATACTTTGGCATAGCTTCCATATCATATAAGTTAGCATAATATGTTCCTGGTCTTGATCCGTCAGGAGTACCTCTTTGATAAAAAGCTTTTCCTGCACTTTTTTCTCTAAAAGCCTCTACAGCTTTTACATCAATATCAGCTTTTGGTTTAGTAATAAATAACTCATCCATTCTGGATTTCATAGTATTAATTAACCCTACGGCTTGTTCCAGATATGCTTTTTTACCGGCTTCATTATTAGCGAAATAGAATTGCTTATCTTCTTTCATATACTTAAAGAAATCTTGTAAAGTTCCTTCGTACTTCACTTGTTTCATGATATCCCTCATTTCCTTATGTATGCGCTCTACTTCTTTTAAACCAAGCTCATGAATCTGATCTGCAGTCATATCAGTTGTAGTAGTTCGTTTAAGTGCATTATTGTAAAAAGCTTCTCCCTTTGGAAACTTCCATGCACCATCATCTGTAGTAGCTCTTTGTTGTTGATCTTCCAACAAGGATATCAAATTTTCAAAAGCAGGTTTTACCCCTAGCACCATAGCCTTTTCTGCATCAAGAATTAATTGGTCTTTTTCTTCTTCAGAGAGTTGAATTTTCTCTAGTTTTCCCTTAAAATCAGCCAACAAAGTACTTACTTCATTAGATCTTTCATAAGGCCTTCCTTTTATAATATTACGGCTATCGTCAAGAACTTTTGCAAAAACAAACTTAGGAGGAAGGATTCCATTCTTTTCTCTCATCTTCATATTATCAATGGCCTGAGCAAACATTTCATCCATACCGTCTAATCTAGAGATATAAGCTTCTGCATCGCTTTTATCCTCTATTCTATGCATATTGATCAAAAAAGCGGGGATTTCCGCTTGTAATCCGTGCATTTGATTTACTGGATAGTTGTAGAATCGATATTGAAAATCTTCTATTTCATTTTCCAGATCTTGTTTCATTAATTTATAACTCAATACTGTAGCTTCATTTAGCTTTGAGACATCAACGGAATCTTTTAGATATCCTAAACGTTTTTTAGCTTTCTCTAAGTCTTCTGCTTCTTTTTTAGAAGATATATCATCCCACTTACCATAATCTTTTGTTTTAACACCCAAATAGGTTTGCATCATTGGTGATTCAGACACTTCTTCCTGAAATTGTGCCTCAAACCAATCATTTAGTTTTTTGGAATGTTCCTCAATCACTTCTTCTACAGAAGCAACATCGTTTTTTTCCGGTTCTTTACTTTCTTGCTTACAACTATTTAACACAAAAAACGAAGAAAGAAATAACACACTGATTTTTGATTTGTTCATGGTGATTATATTAGGGTTAGTTATTTTAGTACAGAAACTTCTATTGCAGAATCATGATATACTTTATGTGTCTGTTTCGTAAAATCAGAAGCCTCAGCCTTAAAAATATTAGGCACATAAGTCTGTGGATTTAAGTCTATCAAAGGAAACCAAGTACTCTGTACCTGAATATGAATTTTATGTCCTTTCTTAAAGGTATGATGAACATCTTGAAGTTTTATATTCACATCCGTTTTTTGGTTAGCTATAAAAGGCTCTGGGTTACTGAAACTATTTCTAAAACGCCCTCTCATCACCTCACTGCGTACCATCATATGATAATTAGCCATTTTAAGGTATTTCTGAGTCTCTTCTGTGTCTTCAATATCATTAGGATACACATCTATTAGTTTAACCGCCCAATCAGCATCCGTTCCTGTGGTAGCAACTTTTAGTTTTGCCAATATTTCTCCGGATAATGTAACATCTTCGGTTAATACCGGAGTTTCAAAAACCAAAACATCAGGGCGACGGGCAGCAAATCGCTGATCATCTGTCATATATTTTCTTGGAGTGAATACCATTTTGATATCTTCTGAGTACGGAACCGGTTTTTTAGGGTCACTAATAAATTCTGAAGTTCCGGTTCCTGCTTTTTCAGATAATTCTTCATTAGCAGATAAATAGAATGTTTTTTTCTGAATATTCTTTGGAGGCCAATTTTCATAAGAATTCCACTCTTTTTTACCCGTATCAAAAATCTGAATTTCTGGTAATCCAGTTTCGTCTCCTTCTCCTTTTAAGAAATGATTAAAAAATTTGGTTTCTACGTTCTTCTGAAAGTTCAAAGAAATATCATCTCCAAAATATACATTTCCAATTGCTTGACGCTTCTTAGTACGTGCCCAATCTCCATGACTCCAGGGGCCAAAAACCATAATATTATAATTATTGCTTTTATTTTCTATATTTTCATACGTTTCGAATGGGCCATATAAATCCTCTGCATCAAACAACCCTCCGACAGTCATCACGGCGGGTTTGATATCTTTTAGATGTTGAATAATTCCTCTACTCTGCCAAAATTCATCATAATTAGGGTGCTCCTTAAGCTGCGTCCAGAACACATTATCCTCTTTATAATATTGGTCCAAATTACTTAAAGGCCCCACATCCAAAAAGAATTGGTATTGATCCTTACTCCCCAATTCAGGAAAAGTATACCAACTTTCAGAAACGGGTTCTGTCTTTTCATAACCAAAAACGGCTGTTGCTCTCCAATAACTTAACAAATATGCTCCGTTATGATGAAAATCATCAAAAAAGAAATCTCCAATACAAGCTTGTGGCGAAACTGCTTTTAACGCCGGATGTGAATCCAATAGTGAATATGTAGCATAAAAACCAGGATATGAAATCCCCCACACTCCAACATTTCCATTATTATTCTCCACATTTTTAACTAACCAATCAATAGTATCATAGGTATCACTAGCTTCATCAAATTGTTTTTCTGTCTTATTAGGAATATAAGCTCTCATATTATCATATACACCTTCACTCATCCATCGACCACGAACATCTTGATAAACTATAATATTACCTTCTTTCATTAAAAATTCATTCGGACCAATTTTTGATCGAAACTGATTTACTCCATAGGGTCTTGAACTATAAGGGGTACGATTCATTAATATGGGATATTTCTTTGAAGTATCTTTTGGTGAATAGATAGTAGTATGAAGCTTTGTTCCATCCCGCATTACAATATCTACTTCTTGTTTATTATAATATTCTTTTACATCATAAGAATCTTCTACAATAGTTTCTTTTGTTTCTTTTTTAGTTTCTAGTTCAGTAGTTTTTTTTGTACAAGAAAAAACAAAAAGAGTAAGGAATGAAAAAGACAACAATAGTATTCTGATTGATCGCATTGGTTTGAATTTAGTTTGTGCTGAAGATAAAAAATTGGATTCTCGAGTATTATAGTTTTAAGGAGATTTTAACAACTCAAAACATAGGTAAAAAGAAACCTGTCCGGTTCTTTATAACCGACAGGTTTTCTACAAAATCAAAAAACAAATCTAATTAATTAGCCTTATCCTGAACACTTCTGGTAATCTTAGTAACCATATTTCTTGGCATAAAACGAACAGAGTTTGCTAATATCCTATTCATAACTCCATGAATGGCAACAGTTTTTCCTTTCATCATGGCTTTATAACCGTATTGTGCTACTTCTGCTGATGGCGGCAGTTTTTTCCCTTTTACCAGTTTACTCTCCTCCATCTCAGCAACAGATTGAAAACCACTTTCAGTAGCTCCCGGGCATAATGCTGTAACCGTAATTCCTTTGCCTTTTACCTCATTGGCTATGGCCTCAGAAAAATGTAATACAAAAGCTTTGGTTGCATAGTATACTGCCATCGTCGGTCCAGGTTGAAAAGCTGCAGTAGAAGCTACGTTCATTATCCTACCACTATTACGTTTAACCATTTCTTTTAGGTATAGTTTGGTGAATTGTGTAAGAGCAGTAATATTAAGCTCAATCATTTTATGTTCCTTCTCCCAATTGGTCTCGGAGAACATTCCGAAGTCTCCAAAACCGGCATTATTAATCAAATAATCAACCGGTATTGCTTTATGAATCGTTTCATCAAAAACTTCCTGAGCAGCGTTGGGTAATGAAAGATCTTTAGCTATTACCAACACATTTATGTTATGCTTGCTTTCTAATTCTACCTTCAATTCTTCAAGCTTAACTTGATTCCTGGCTACCAAAACCAGGTTATCACCTTTGGCAGCGTGTACTTTAGCTAATTCTAGTCCAATACCACTAGACGCTCCTGTAATTAATGCTGTTTTTCTCATTTCAAAATTATTTTAGTGAATTTTTATTCATTTAAAAGTTAAAAAAAATTATTTCCTAATACTATTCCATGCCATGGTAAAGCAAGTATGCATATCATTTTTCTGAAGTTCTATAGCTCCCTTTACAACCATTTTTACAATTTCATGAATTGAACCTTGTAAGTATGCCTTAAGAATCTCCATATCTACATCCTTTATTACTCCTTGTTTTTGTCCATCAATAAGAAACTGATTCAATGCTTCAAAATAAGATTCCGTAACAGAAATATTAACTTCAGAAATAAATCCGCTATAGATAAATTGCTCCACAAACATCATCTTTTCCGGATGTTTCAAACAATATCCAAAATACCCATACCACATTGCTTTAAAGGTATCGTAGAAAGTATCTTTGAGGTATTCAGGGTTGATAATAGCTCGCGAAATCTCTTTTTTAGTATTCACGTATACGTCATTGATCAATTCTTCTTTACTTTTATAGTATACGTACAATGTACCTGTTGCAACACCAGATTTCTTAGCTACCTCAGCCATTTTTAAACCAGAAAAACCAGTTTTGGTAATTAGTTCTATGGTAGCTTTATGAATAGCTTCTACTTTATTTTGATCTTTTAATTTTGGCATTATTCTAAAATTCCATACAAACATAAGTGAATTTTTATTCAATTAAGAATAAATGAATATTTATTCACTATAAACTTATAAATATCATTTATAAATAACAAAAAAGCCCTTGACCTGTGGTCAAAGGCTTACATCTATCACTTATAAAATCTATATCATTATAGAAAAATAGCTATTAAGTTAGGTATTATCTTGGTTGAATATCAACTTCTATTAGATTATACCCTCCTCTTGGATCTCCAAACCAAGTGACTCCCGGAGTACTATTGATTACTCCCTTTCCGAATTGTACATCATCTAGAGCTCCTACTCGTCTAATAGTAGTATTTGCATCTGCTACGCCTGAGTTAGGACCGCTTTGATTCATCACCTGATCAGGTCCAAATCCTACTGGTTGATCTTCTTCTGTTCCTGCATCATATAGATACGTATTGGAACTAGTTCCAACTCCTGAGAATGGAGTTCCATCTGCATTAAACAATGTCAAACCAACATTATTGTTACTAATGAACCAATCATTAGATTTGACAAACATGGTTCCAAAACCTAATTTATAATCTTGCCCTTGTGGTACTTCAATAATAAATGTAAATGATCCTCCCGGTCCAATAGGTCCATCCTCTGCTGGAAGTGCAACAGGAATACCAAAATCTTTTAAGTAATTATAAGCCACCATTCTATTTCCATCTTCAGCTATCTCTTCTAACCCACTAGAGGTTTTAGCTGTATCACCTTGTGTAAACCAAGGGTCTCTTTCTGTATTAAAAGCGTAGATTAATGCAGGTGAAAAAGGTGTTAATGAGGAAGATAATCTAAGTGGTGTTCCTTGAGAACCCGTTTCTGTAAACCATTCATACAATACACCTGGCATACCGTCTTCTGCTATTCTTTCTAGCCCTACCCCTCTATCTTCGTCTCCAAGGGTAAATAAAGGCTCAGGTTGAGCGTGTAATACTACTATTCCAGGGGTGACTACAAACCCATTATCCTGACTAGGTGCTATTCCCGAATCCGGCGCATTGATTGCTGTAATAGTTAAGGTAAATGTACCTGCAGAATTACCGTCTCCATTTGTATAATTAAGTATTGCTGTAATATAAATATCTCCAGTACCGCGACCAGGTACTAAACGAACGGATGAGTTTGGATCTGCGGGACCAACATCAGTTCCTGCAGGGGGAAAAGTACTAGGGTCTCCGTCAGCTTCTGTTCCCAAATCGTACAGAGAAAGTTGATCTGCAATATCAACACCATTTAATGCCTGTCCGTTTGGAAATAAATCTATTCCGCTTAGATTGGTTGGAGCCAAAAACCAATCATTACTATTCCCCATCATAGTAACGGGTGTAAATTTAGTTCCAGGAACAGCTTTAAATGATAATTGATATTGTGCTCCATTTACACCTAAAGGTCCTGGGCTTGATGCTCCTACGGGAGTTGTAAATGTATGTACATTCAAATAGTTTACTGTATTTGTAATTGTAACAGAAAAGGTGGTAGTGTTAATTGTTGTTGCGTTACCTATCCCGAAAGTAGGGTTAATAGCCTCTGTCCAATCTGAAGAAGCATCACCCTCACCATCATATGCGATACTATAGCTAGCTAATCTTACTCCAGGAACAAAATCTCCAGAGCTCCATATACCAGCTGCTACAGCTACATTTTCACGTGCACTTCCTCCAGCTCCCCATTGTACGAAATCCATGATAGCATCTGCACTGGTAAAAGAATTGTTAGTATATAATCCTAATCCTTCGCTATCACTTAATTGATCCCAGTTGAATACAACAAATTCTCCTGGATCTAAATTAGTATCTCCATTGATAATAGTAGCATTCTGGATCTGAACATATTGACCAGGCCCTAAACATAACCAATAAGAAGCTATATCGACAGCAACGGTTCCATTATTCCATAATTCGATTAGCTTATCTTCACCATAATTTACTTCATTAATTACTATGGAACGTACATCATTATTAGGCATAGTAAGGATATTTTCTGCACCAAAGGTCACAGTGGTTGTTTCTGACCAGTTTTCTACTCCATTACCTTCTCCATCAAATATGATACTATTATCCGCACTACTCACCACTGGTATAAAATCACCTGCTGTCCATAATCCTGCGGTGACGGCCACATCTTCTCGGGCGCTGGCTCCCGAACCGTATTGCAAAAAATCTACAATAGCATTAGCGTCTGTAAATGCATTACTGGAGTATAATCCTAAGCCACCTTCGGTATCTGGAAGATTATAGGACAATACAAGGTATTCCCCACCTGGAATAACTATATTTCCGCTTTCGGGTGTTAGATCACCTATTCTTTGATATGTTCCCGGACCCAAGCATAACCAATAATCGCTTAAATCAGCTTCTTGATTTCCTCGATTAAAAATCTCTATGAGATCAGTTCCTTGAAATTTAATTTCATTAAAGACTACATTGTTCACCACCGGATCTGGTCCATTAGGTAGGATTACTAAATCGTCATCGTCGCTACACGCGGCAAAAACCAATAAACTAATAATTAGATAAATGTTAATTTTTTTCATGATACATACTTTTATTTGTTCATCTTATTTGACACAAATGTATCACGTGATCTATCCAATAAACGGTGACTTTTGTCACCAAAAAACGTTAAATAAATGTTATTTAAATAATTGATTTTCAGTATTTTAATTAAATAAAACACAACAAACCCGAGCACAAATCAAGCACTCGAGTTATACTGGTAAAGTTGACTATTTTTGTTAAGCTACACTAAGCTGAATATGTCTTTTATGCTGAATTAGCATTCCTGATTTCTGAAGCTTTTTGATTATTCTAGTAATTACTTCTCTAGAAGTTCCTAAATCAGAAGCTATTTGTTTATGCGATACTTCTATTTGGTTTTTGCTTGTCAACTTTGCCTTCTGCAAAAGATATTCTTTTAATCTATCCTCTATTTTATAACAAACAATTTGCTTTGTTGTATTTAATAGATCTTCATAATTACGCTGAAAATCTTTTAAGACTATCTTAGAAAATGAAGGGTATTTTACAAACCACTCTTTGACTTTGTTAACTGGTAAACATAAAACGGTAGTATCCTTCTCCGTTTTAGCCGAGAATCGAACTGCTTCCTGATCAAACAAATGATTAAAACTAAGAATACAACATTGATTAGGATGTATATAATATAGTAAGAATTCTAACTCATCTTCTTCTGCATACATTTTAATTAATCCATCCAAAATAATTGGCAAAAAACTAAGATAACTTCCTTGTTTTACTACATACTGACCTTTTGGGATATTCTTAAGTTCTCCAAACAACAAGAAATCATCCTTTAATTCTTTTTCTATAAACGGAAAGCACTTAGAAAGTTCAATACTGTCGATTGTCATTTTTCAACTTATTTGAGTTAGTAATAATAAAGTCGAAAAATTATCTTGTACTTACAGCAGCTTTATAATAAAAAACTATAGTGCTATAAGTTCTTATGGTTTTGTATAGTTCTTTAATCCCTCTTTTAACCAATTTAAGTACTCATTAGTATCTGGAGTATATGCAGTTGTAGTATTTAACAAATTCATCTCTGAATCAAGTAATACATAAAATGGTTGTGAGTTATTCTCAAAATTCAAAGTTTGAAAAGTTGCCCACTTATCTCCTATCGTTTTTATACTTTTGACTCTACCGTCAGGTTTTAGAAATTTGAACTGATCTTGTTCTTCAAGTGTTTTACGGTCGTCAACATATAGAGATATTAGGATGTACTTATTTTTCAGAATATCTATAATTTCGGGATAACTCCATACTTGTTCTTCCATCTTACGGCAGTTCACACAAGCCCAACCTGTAAAATCGATCATAATAGGTTTGTTCTGAGCTTTTGCAGCTTTTACACCTGCTTCAAAATCGGTATATGCATTTAGACCTAAAGGTCCATGCGCCTCTTTTTCATAAATACTATAAAATAATGGTGGTGGAAAACCACTAAGCAACTTAAGATTAGCATATGCCGTATTTGTTAAACCAGGAAGCAAATAAATTACAAATGCCAACGTCAAGGTTCCCAAGGTTTTTCTACCCATGCTGAGCTTTTGTATAGGGCTATCATGCGGAAAACGAATTTTTCCGAAAAGGTACAATACCATTCCGATCCCTATAATAATCCAAATTCCGATAAATATTTCTCTTTTAAGGATCCCCCAATGTTCTACCAAATCAGCATTGGACAAGAATTTAAATGCTAATGCCAATTCTATGAATCCTAATACTACTTTTACAGCATTTAACCATCCTCCACTTTTTGGTAAAGAATTCAGCCAATTAGGAAATAATGCAAACAATCCAAATGGTAATGCCAGAGCTAAACCAAACCCTCCCATACCGAAACTTAATTGCATAGCTCCTCCATCACTTGATAAAGAACCTCCTAAAAGTGACCCTAAAATTGGCCCTGTACAAGAAAATGATACCAAAGCTAAAGTCAGTGCCATAAAAAACACTCCCACTACTCCACCGATACTATTTGCTTTACTATCCAGACTATTACTCCAGGATGCCGGTAAGGTAATTTCAAAATACCCAAAAAATGAAATCGCAAAAACAATAAAGATCACAAAAAAGATGATATTCAATGTAACATTGGTAGAAATATTATTCAATATCTCCGGGTCTAAGGAATCTAACAAATGAAAAGGAAGACTTAACAATACATAGATCGCAAAGATGAAAAATCCGTACAGAATTGCATTAAATGTTCCCTTTTTCTTGTCCTTGGCACTTTTAGTAAAAAAAGAAACCGTAAGAGGAATCATAGGAAAAACACAAGGCGTCAATAATGCTATCAATCCTCCTAAAAACCCTAGTACAAAAATTGTAAGGTAACTTTTATCTTTTACATCTTCTCTTGGGAATTTATCCCAACCCTTTACTCCTATATTAAGCCCTTCTGATTTATTCCGATCTTCTTCAGTAATACTTGTGGCATCTCCTTTGTTTTCTGAAGCTTTTCCTGCTAGGTTCAAATCAAATTCAACAATATCCGGCGCCAAGCACTTTTCGTCATCACAAACAGAGAAAAACACTTCAGCTTTTACCGCTTTTAAATTTTTATCAATGAGTTTAATTTTTTGAGAAAAAGTAACTTTCCCTTCAAAATACTTTACATCCATCTCAAATATATTGTCAAACTTTTCAATACCAGCAGGCTCAAAAGTTTCTCCAACAAGTTCATAGGTCTCCGGAGTATTATTATAACTAAACTCAGTAGGAGTTGGTGCTATCTCATCTGTTTCTGCCTCTTTCTGAGAATATAAATGCCATCCTTTATCGAGTTTAGCCTCAAAATACAGAATATAAGTGTCATCAGCTTCTTTTTCTACATTGGCTTTCCATTTAATAGGGTCCAAAGTCTGAGAAAAAATTGTAGTAGAAAATAATACTGTAGATAGTAATAAAATGAAGTACCGCATTAGGTTATCTTAATTTTTAATATTTGTTTAGTTTGGGGGGTAATCTTAAATCTGTTATCTGCTCTATAATTGATAATCCAAACAATTTCGTCTCCAGAACACAATAACAATACCCTTTCTTTTGCTAGCAAAGATAGTTTTTCATCTTTAAAATATTTACTCAACTTCTTTTTGCCTTTCATCCCCAATGGATAAAAATAGTCGCCTTCTTTCCATTTTCTTACAACCAAAGGGTACTTTAACTTTTCTTTATCTACATAGATCGTCTTAAGATCTATATTGCCAATTTCATCAACTAACCTAAATTTTAGTGTTCCTGAAGGAATCATAATCATATTTTCTTCCTCAGGAATCTTATAAGAACGATCCGTTACTTTATTCTCGATTGGATTTAATAATAAAAACTCTCTATCCTTGACTAATCGATGAGTAACCGAAAAGATCTGTTTGCCCGGCTGGGCACTAAGTATCTGAACAATATCTTCCCAAGCCGTGAAACCATAATCTTTTAGCAGAAAGTACACATAGGCTTTGGGATTACCAAATTTCTGAAGCTTATGGATAGATATCTTCACAGTATCTGATTCTGAAAACTCAAAGAGTTCATTTTTTAGTATAGCTACTTGACTTTTGATAAAAGATTTACTTTCTTTTAGATACTCTAAAGTTGTTTGAAAATTCTTTAGAAATTGAGGGTTCACAGATTTAAGCTCTGGTACTACTGTATGTCTAAAATTATTCCTCAGGTATTTTGTAGTTTTATTACTGCTATCTTCTCTCCACTTCACATTATTTTGATTAGCATATTCTAAAATCCGATCTCTAGAAAAAGGGAGTAAAGGGCGAATAAAAATATCATTGACTTCAGGAATCCCGGTTAATCCATCTATTCCGGTTCCTCTAGAAAGATTAATTAAAAATGTTTCCAGATTATCATCAGCATGATGAGCTGTCAAAACATAATCATACTCGTATTGATCAGACAGTACTATAAACCAACTATAACGTATATTCCTGGCTGCAACTTGTATTGATATATTATTTTTATCAGCGTATTCTTCTGTATTATAATGTTCAATATAATACGGTACACTCCATTGACCTGCAAGATTTTTAACAAAAGCTTCGTCTCCGTCACTTTCTTCTCCGCGTAATTTAAAATTACAATGCGCAATACCAAATTCTAACCCTAATTCTTTGCATAAACGTGCTAGTACCACACTGTCCAATCCTCCGCTACAGGCAACTAGCACTTTACTTTCTGACAGAAAGGAAAGGTTTGCACTAATGTGTTCTTTAAACGCTTTTAACAATGATTTATGTTTAGTCATAATATTAAAGCCAAATATACAATTTTGTATGGCTACATTATTTCACAACAAAAGTATATTTATAAGCTGATTTTCAAGTTTTTAACACAAAAAATAGTTTCTTTTCGTTATTTTTAAAAAACTCTTAAATCGCTCACAAATGAATAACACACACGAATTACAAAAATTTTATGGAGCTGATGATCAAAGAGAATTCAGTAAAAAATTATTATCCATAGTTCCACATTTACATCCATACGTAAAACATAGGTTATACATTGCAGAAAGTGTCGGCATTTTGCCCCAAAACATGTATTGCTCCAATGGTATCATTGATGATGCAATACTAAAGCTATACTATGATGATTTAGATTTTGAAATCGATACATTATCATTAGAATTAAAACTTTTTAAAATTGCCGATGAGCTCATAGATGAACTATATAATAAAGAAGGTTGGCATCAAAGAAACATAAGTACAAATCATTTTTTAAAAATAGAGCTTGAAAAACTGGAAGAAAGTTTTACTGCAGAAGCTGATAATGATTTGATTATGAAAGAAGATCTTGATGACATCTGTTATCATCAAAACCCTGATGGGAAACAAAATTTTATTTATGATGACACAGATTCTGAAATCCTTAAAATAATAGACTCTGAGACTTCTTCTGACTCCAGAAAGCAAAAATTGTTAGGTAAATTTTATAGTTGGTTACCTATGGAAACCTCTAAGATTATTGACCTTTTTGTTTTTGGAAAATTGAATTTTGAAGAAATCGCTTCTATTAAAGATATAACTGCTCAAGAGGTTAAAGAGACTATTATTGACGTAAGAAAAAGTTTTAGGAGAAACCTGATTTAGATCTTAGGTAGTAGGTATTAGGTTTGAGAATTATCTTTTAAGATACAATAAGTTCTCACCTCTCACAGCGAAGCGCTCTCACCTCTCATCCCTTCCAAAACTTCTCGCATGGCTTTGGCCTTAAGCAAACATTCTTCATACTCCTTATCAGGATCAGATTTGGCAGTAATTGCGCCCCCCACTGTATATGAGATATATCGTTCTGCTTCATTATATAAAATACTTCGAATTACCACATTGAAATCAAAATCCCCTTCCGGCGTAAAATAACCAACTGCACCGCTGTACAAGCCTCTTTTGGATGCTTCCAAGTCTTCAATAATTTGCATTGCCGAAATCTTTGGAGCACCAGTCATACTTCCCATAGGGAAAGTTGATTTAATAACATCAACAGGAGAAGTCTCTGTATTAATTTCTGAAATCACAGTAGAAATCATCTGATGGACCTGTTTAAACGAATATACTTCGCACAGTTCTTCTACCTTAACAGAACCTTTGATTGCCGTTCTGGATAAATCATTTCGTACCAAATCTACAATCATTACGTTTTCTGATCGCTCTTTGGGGTCATTTTTAAGATCTTCTATCAGTTTATTATCAGCTACTTCATCTTCAGATCGCTTTGCAGTGCCTTTGATGGGTTGCGAAATAATCTTCTGTCTTTCTTTTCTAAGATAACGTTCTGGAGAAGCTGAAAGCAAATATTGATGATTCATCTTAAAAAATGTTGCAAATGGTGGTTTTGAAATTGCATTAAGATGATAATATGTTTGTAAAGGATCTATACAACTATCTTTAGCAAAAAACTCCTGGCAAAAATTAGCTTCGTAAATATCTCCTCGATGAATATGGTCTAACATCAAATTCACCCTTTCTTTATATACATCTTTAGTTATACTAAGACTTATTTTAACCTTTCCGCAAGAAGATTCATCATTAGAGGAATGATGAATGTCAGAAGAAAAAGCAGAAATCTGTTGAAAATCATCTTCTATTTCATCATCAACCATTCTCAGGTACTTGATTTCTAATTGATCATTCTTAAGTAAAAAAAGTTTTTTAGGCTGGAAGAAATACAAATCCGGGAAGCCTAATCCATCCTGATTTTCGGAAACTAGATCTTCTGTATCATTTTTTAAATCATAAGAAAGATATCCAAAAATCCAATCTGCCGCTTGTTCCTGATATTCTTTAAGCTTTTCAAAAGCATTATAGTGGTCTGTAAGGATAGCTGTAAAAGCATCTACTGCCAAAACAGCATCATAACTAGAATATTGCTGCGAATAATCATTAGAATCCAGCCAAACTACATCATCAAATTGTTGTGACCACTGTAATAATTTGGTTTTAAACTTAGAAGGGTTTTTTATGGAATATTTTTGGGTAGTACGCACTAGATTATGTGATTTGCTGCGCAAAAGTACTGAGAACTTCGTTTAATCCCAATGAAAGTGTTTCGTTTATAACTTGATTTTCATCAGAAGAAAAATTATCATAAAAAGATGGAAAACTAAAACTCTCTACAATTTCTGCCCCAAATCTAGGAAATATACTTTTTGCGAAGTCTAATGAACCTAATCCACCTCTTTTACCTGGTGAAGTGCTCATTAGTAGTATTTTCTTTCCTTCTAAAAAATTACGATCCAATCTAGAAAGCCAATCTATAATATTCTTAAAAAAAGCCCCCAAACTACCATTATGTTCATTCACAGAGATAATCAGTGCATCTGATTTAGCAATTTCTTCTTTTAGCTTCGATACCATTTCAGGAAACCCCTTTTTTTCTTCATCTTCACTATACATAGGTATTGGATAATTAGTAAGTTCAATCACTGTTGTATTGTGAATTTTTATTTCTGAAGCTACAAACTCAACTAGTTTTTGATTAATTGAGGTACTGCTATTGGAACCAGCAAATGCTAAAATATTTTTCATTAGATATGAGTTTATACTCAAAAGTAATTAAAATATTGACTCATAAAAAACGCCTAACATATTAATCCTGTTAGGCGCTCTTAAAGCTCTATTTGTATAGAGCCTCCCAAATATTTTTAGTTTTTAATGACCATAATCCAATCTGCTTCAGCAGGATCCATTATTCCAACTGCCGGGGTATATAACAGTATATTAATTTTAGTTTCAGGATTATTTCTTCTATATTCTTTAACTAATTTTAGATCAGCTATAGACTCCCATATTTTTTGATACTCGATATTCTCCGGATAAAAAGCGTGTTCGTCATACATTACTTTTTTAAACTCAGATACATCCGGCATCGGTAAAGGTTCATTCAATCGGTTGAAATCCTCAGGCTGAATAAACTTTTCAGGAAAATCAATTTTACCCAAACCGCTCCACACTATAGTTCCTGAAAACAATTTCTGCTGAGTTCCTTTATATAACAAGTCAATACTTCCAAAATCTCCAGGCGAAACATATTCCGATGAAATATCAAAATCCTTATTGGTACTAAAAACAAATTCTCTACCTTCTTCAAAAGTATTTGCTTCGAAATCAATCTTGAGCAGTAAGACCCTATTTTGATCCATAGGATTAATCTGTCTATCATCATCATTATTACAACTTATAATACTCAATATCCCAAAGAGTATAAGCCCCATTTTTTTCATTCCTTATAGATTTTAGATGTACTCTATAGATTCAAAAAAAGTATCAAGGTTGCGTATTATGAAATAATTTTTAGTCATAAACATTTATTTTGTTTACCTTATTTTTATATTTTCTGAGCAAATACAATTACTTTCGCATAAAATCAAACCTACGTGACTTTCAGAGATTTAAACTTAAGCAACCAACTTATTAATGCCCTCGATGATTTAGGGTTTGACACCCCTACACCTATACAAGAGCAGGCATTTTCTCCGGTAATGTCTGGAAAAGATGTTGTAGGTATTGCGCAAACCGGTACTGGTAAGACTTATGCATACATGCTTCCCATTTTGCGAATGCTAAAATATTCTGTTCAACAAAATCCCAGAGTCTTAGTTTTAGTGCCTACCAGAGAATTAGTAGTTCAGGTTGTGGATGAGATTGAAAAACTATCCACCTATATTAATGTTCGTATTACCGGTGTTTATGGCGGAACGAATATAAATACACAAAAACAAGCGGTTTCTCAGGGGTTGGATATCATTGTCGCTACCCCGGGACGTTTATATGATTTGGCGGTAAGTAGAGCTTTGCAATTAAAATCTATTCAAAAACTAGTTATTGATGAAGTAGATGTAATGATGGATCTTGGTTTCAGGCATCAATTGATGAATATTTTTGATATTCTTCCTAGACAGAGACAAAACATTATGTTTTCTGCTACGATGACTGATGAAGTAGATGAACTAATTTCAGAAATATTTATAAATCCACAAAAAATATCAATTGCCAAAAGTGGAACACCGCTAGAAAACATAAAACAATATGGCTATCATGTAGCTAATTTTTATACCAAAGTAAATCTTCTGGAATATTTACTGGAGAATTCCGAGGAGTTTGAAAAGGTTTTAGTATTTGTTAGCAACAAAAGAATGGCTGATCGACTATTCGAAAGGTTTGAAAAAACTTTCCCTGATCAATGTGCTGTGATTCATTCTAATAAAACTCAAAACTACAGGTTACGAAGTATAGAACAATTCGAAAATGGTGAAAACCGAATCTTAATTGCTACTGATGTTATGGCACGAGGATTAGATATTGATGATATCAGCCACGTTATCAATGTAGATACTCCAGAATATCCTGAGAATTATATGCATCGAATTGGTAGAACCGGACGTGCACAAAAAGAAGGAATTGCTATAGTTCTGACAACAGAAAAAGAACAAGAGTTTTTGGAAGCTATTGAAGATTTAATGGAAATGAAAGTCTCAGTAATTGATTTTCCTTCTGCTGTCGAAATCTCTGAAGAACTTACTCCAGAAGAACAACCAAATATCAAAGAGATATACAACCCAAATAAGCTTGATGAAGATGTTGGCCCTGCTTTTCACGAAAAGAAAGAAAAAAACAGAAAAGTAAATCTTGGCGGAAAATATAAACGAGAGATCAAAAAGAAGTACAAAAAACCTAAAACTAAAGGTGATAAAACTTTTAATCTAAAACATAAGAAACGTAAGAAAAAATGATTCATCATGAAAAAATTAAAGCTGGCATTGTTGTTTATATCGATAATCGGATGTAAACAAGATCCAAACACTAACAAAGACGCTACAGATATTCTTGATAAAAATGAAAATGCCATACTAGCTATTAATATGAACTATGTAGCGGGTTGGAAAAATATGAATGAAGAACAGATAATGTCTCTTTTTGAAGATAATGCACGCATACAACCAAATTCATTAAAACCTATTGAAGGTAAAGAAAATATAAGAAGCTTTTGGTTTCCAAAAGATAGTTCTATTACAATCATTAATACTTTTAAAACGGAGCTACTTAATCTAGATATCAAAGATTCGTTGGCTATAACGACACATACTACATTATTAGATTGGACGTACAAAAAAGACACCATCCAATTTGGAATGATTCAAAATGGAATAAATACTACTATATATCGTAAGCAAGAAGATTCTTCTTGGAAAATATGGCGAAAAATGTGGACTGACATTTACAGTAAAAGAAAATAATTTTTATGGATTTAAACCTTGCAGTATTAATTGATGGAGATAATATTCCTTCTTCATACATCAAAGAAATGATGGAAGAGATTGCCAAATATGGCAACCCCACCATAAAGAGAATTTATGGTGATTGGACTAATCCCGGTCTATTAAAATGGAAGAAAATCCTTTTAGAAAATGCAATTACTCCAATCCAGCAATATGGATATACCCGAGGAAAAAACGCTACAGATTCTGCTATGATTATAGACGCCATGGATATTCTTTATTCGGGCAAAGTCAATGGTTTTTGTTTAGTATCCAGCGACAGTGATTTTACTCGTTTAGCAACGAGACTCAGAGAAGCTGGAATGAAAGTTTTTGGTATTGGAGAGAAAAAAACACCTAATCCATTTATAGTAGCTTGTGATAAATTTATTTATCTGGAAATCCTTAAATATGAATCTGAAGAAGAAACAGAATCTAACACAGAAGAACCAAAGCCTAGAAAGGATGCTGACAAAATCACTCAAAAAGAAATTAAGCTGATTTCTACTACAATTTCAGATATAGCAGATGATGATGGGTGGGCATTTCTTGGAGATGTTGGTAGTTTACTTCAAAAAAAGCAACCTAACTTTGACTCAAGAAATTACGGTTTTCAGAAGTTAACACCTTTAATCAAATCTATTAAAAACTTTGAAATAGAACAACGAGAAACATCCAAAGGTAGGTCTAAACTTATTTATGTTAGAAATAAAAGACAGCAGAAGCCAAGTCAAAGAAGATCAGCCAAGAAAAAGTAATTATTGAACGACCTAAAAAGATTTACAAAATATAATGGCCTCCATCTTTGCACACGGATTTGCTGCATATGCTTTTGGGAAAAGTTTTTCCAAAGAAATTACTACTAAGAAGTTTTGGATTCTAGGCATCTTTTGTTCGGTATTACCGGATGCAGATGTTATTAGTTTTGCATTTGGAGTTAAATACGAAGATTTCTGGGGACATCGTGGATTTACACATTCTTTTGTATTTGCTTTATTATTAGGTGTTTTAGTAACTACTATTTTTTATAACAAAAAGCTTTTTACCAAAAACAGTATTGCTCTCATTGCATATTTCACAATTTGTACTGCCTCGCACGGTATTCTGGATGCGATGACTACTGGTGGATTGGGTATTGCTTTCTTTTCTCCTTTTGACAACGTTAGATATTTTTTACCCTGGCGACCTATTCAGGTTTCACCAATTGGCGCTAGTAAGTTTTTTAGCATTTGGGGAATTAAGGTTTTGTTAAGTGAATTAATCTGGGTCGGAATTCCAGGAACTATTTATATTTTAGTGACACATTATGTCAAAAAATATAAAATCCAATCTAAAAGTGTTGAATAAAAAAACTCTTGTTTTACTCATATCGCTTACTTTTCTTCTTTTTACTTTACCTTATAGCAGTATTGCCCAGGAGAAGATTACCATTTCTGAAAACCTTAAAATTACCAAAGTTAATGAACATAGTTATATTCATATTTCAAAAATCACTTTGGAGAATGGAGGTAAATTTCCTTGTAATGGTTTTGTGTACATTAACAATAACGAAGCCTATATTTTTGATACGCCTGCCAATGATCAGGCAACAGTAGAATTAATCAATTGGCTTAAAAATGATAAAAAAGTTATCATAAAAGGTGTAGTGTTCAATCACTTTCATAGGGATTGCATAGAAGGTATGGACGTTTTCCAAAAAAATAATATCCCTTGTATTGCTTCAAAAAATACAGCTATGTATATGAAATTAGAGGGGTACGATCTCCCTGACCAAATGTTTCAGGATTATTTAGACCTAAAATTAGGTGATAAAAAAATTATCAATAGATATTTTGGTGAAGCACACACATCTGATAATATCATATCCTATTTTCCTGACGAAGAAGTTATATTTGGAGGATGCATGATAAAAAGTATACACGCTTCAAAAGGAAATCTAGCCGATGCGAATATTAATGAATGGTCAAAAACAGTGACCAAGATCAAAAAAGCATATCCTAATATTGAAGTTGTGATTCCCGGACACGGAGATTACGGAAATAGAAAGTTATTAGATTACACTATTTCTTTATTTAAAAAATAGATAAGACAATGAAAGAATTAAAAGATAAAAACACTCAAAAGAAAAAGCCAAAAGTCACCATGGCTAAAGCCTTTAAGACTATTATCTGGCCTCGAAGGAACTTAGTATTTATTGGCTTAATTTTGATTATTTTTAATAGAATGGCTGGACTTGTCCTACCGTGGAAAAGTAAAACTCTGTTAGATGATGTAATTCCCAGTAAGGATATGGGACAATTGTATGATTTACTCATTTTTGTTGGGCTAGCTATACTTGTTCAAGCAACTACTTCCTTTTTATTAACAAGAATTCTAAGTGTCCAGGCTCAATATTTGATATCTGAACTTAGGGCTCAGGTACAGAAAAAAGTATTATCACTACCGATTAGTTTTTTTGACAACACCAAATCGGGAGCGTTGGTTTCCAGAATTATGAGCGATGTAGAAGGAGTAAGAAACCTTATTGGTACAGGTTTAGTGCAAATGGTAGGTGGAACATTTACAGCTATCGTTTCATTAATTATACTTATTTATATAAATCCATGGATGACGCTTTTTGTGCTAGTTCCCGTAAGTCTATTCGGAATTGTAGCGCTTAAAGCGTTCAAATATATTCGCCCAATTTTTAGAGTTAGAGGAGAGATTAATGCCGAAGTAAAAGGAAGGCTTACCGAAACACTAGCTGGAGTTAGAGTCATTAAAGGTTTTGGTGCAGAAGAACAAGAACATAAAATCTTTGAAAAAGGGGTTAATCGTTTATTTCAAAATGTAAAAAAAAGTCTTACTGCAACTGCTTTGATGACTAGCTCTTCTACATTTCTTTTAGCAGGAATTGCCTCTACAGGTATTATGGGTATTGGTGGATATTATATGATGCAGGATGTGGATCCTATGACAACTGGTGATTTTCTATTTTTCACTTTAGTGCTTGGGTTTATGATCGCTCCTATCGTACAGATGAGTAATATAGGTAGTCAATTAACCGAGGCGTTAGCAGGATTAGATCGCACCGAAGAACTGATGAATATGGATCCAGAGGAAGATGTTACCAACAGAACCATTCATCTAAATGGTATTACGGGTGATATCGTATTTGATAATGTTTCTTTTTCTTACGAAAAAGGTAAAGAAGTACTACACGATATTAGTTTTAAAGCTAATTCTGGAACCGTAACAGCTTTGGTTGGAAGTTCAGGATCCGGAAAATCTACTATAGCAGGATTGGCAGCTACATTTCTCAATCCTGAATCTGGTCAAATCACTATTGATCAACAAGATCTATCTAAGGTAAATCTTAGCAGTTATCGAAGAAACCTAGGGGTTGTGCTACAAGATGAATTCTTATTTGAAGGGACAATCAGAGAAAATATTCTTTTCCCACGACCGGATGCCACTGATGAGCAAGTCCAACAAGCCGTAAAAGCTGCCTATGTTAATGAATTTACAGATCGTTTTGATAATGGTCTGGATACATTGATTGGTGAGCGTGGTGTAAAATTATCAGGTGGTCAAAGACAACGGATTGCAATAGCCAGAGCCATTCTTGCAGATCCTAAAATTATCATTCTGGATGAAGCTACCTCCAACCTGGATACAGAAAGCGAAGCTTTGATTCAAAAAAGTCTTGGAGAACTGATGAAAGGTAGAACTACATTTGTTATTGCTCATAGACTAAGTACGATTAAAAAAGCCAATCAGATTTTAGTGATTGAATCAGGAAATATAGCAGAAAGAGGCACGCACGATGAGTTAATTGAAGCAGAAGGACGTTATTTTGATTTGTATACCTATCAGGCGAGAATTTAGAATAATTCTTAACCTAGGATTTGATAATTTTAAAGAAATAAAAATCAAATCTATGGAAAATAATATAAGAGGTGGTGATGCTCCCATAGCATGCCAATTAGAAGCCGATAAAAATTATGCCTGGTGCAGTTGTGGTCATAGCGCAGATCAACCTTTTTGCAATGGTAATCACAAGAAAGAAGGAGGAACGAATCCTGTTATTTTTAGTGTAGAAGAAGCCAAAGAAGCTTATTTATGTACTTGTAAACAAACAAGTAACCCTCCATACTGTGATGGGTCACATAAGAATTAAATAAAAACCCTATTTAGTTAAATTAAATAGGGTTTTTAGTTATATACATAGTTTATGGGTGCGTTACATTTTCTTTCTGAATCCAAGTAAAAATTATAGTAGCTATCCTTGAAATTATAAAAACAAAAAAACCGAATACCGGTGGCAGTGCAGATACTTTTAACCCACCTGCAAAAATATGAGTAGAAATCTCACCGATCTTCTCTACGCTATCAAACATTCCTATAATACCTATTAATTGTCCTAACATGCCCCATACTAATGTTAACAAGCCAATTGAATTGATGAGCTGAATATTCTTTTGTAACCCTGAATGTCCTTTAAGTATTCCTAAGATGCTTTTTACAACTAAAAAAAGTACTAGTAATAACATAATAAAAATGGGAAACATAAAAAACATTCCTCCTTCTTTCATTCGATCAAACAATTGAATAAAGAGTAATGAATTGTGAGCAAAATTTACTATTAATGAAATCATAATTAATATACATTTTAGGATTAAACATATCCAAAACTATTTCTTAATGATCCTCCAATTATTTTTTTGCGTCTAATTACCAGATTAATTCTAGTTAATGCACGATTGAAGCTATCTTCAGATAAAAATATATTTATTTTGCTATACTTAGTATTAAAACCGTTATTCATCTCAAAAAAGTATCTAAAAAATAAAAATTACAGATATTGTGCTCTTGTATGATCTCCAGAGAATTTATACTTAAGAAAATTGCAAAACTGCTGCTTCACACAATCTTTTGGGTAGTAGTCCTGTTTGGTTATACATATTTCTTTGGCTACAACACAGAGAATATTAATTATGTATTTTCTTTCTCTCTTTTTTTAATGCCAGTGACGATAGGCACAACTTATACCGTAATTGATATTTTAATCCCAAAATATTTAATTAAAGAAAGGTATCTGTTATTTATACTTTATTGTATTTATACTGTTATAATTTCAGCATTTTTTATTGTTATTTCCTTTTTTTACGGTTTGATTTTCTTAACGGAAATAAAAATTGGAGAGATGGCCCCTATGACCCGAAGCCCTTTTTTTCTATTCATCGCAGTATATTTTGTAGTTTTTATTGCCAGTGCTCTTAGTTTAGCTCAACATAATTATAAATCTACTTCGGCTAATCAGAAATTGAAAACTAAAATTCTAGAAGCACAACTAAAACTCAAAGAACAAGAATTACAATATCTCAAAATGCAGATTCATCCTCATTTCTTATTTAATACGCTAAATACCATATATGGTTTTGCATTAAAAAAATCTGAAGAAACTCCAGAGATGATTTTAAGATTATCCAATCTCCTTGATTATCTACTATATCAAGTTGATAAACCTTTAGTTTCCCTTCAGGATGAGGTTGATCATATTAAAGATTACGTAGTTTTGGAACAAATGCGTTTTAGTGATACACTGGATGTGAAAATGAATTTTGAAAATATTAGTAATACTATCCAGGTAGCTCCGATGCTATTGATTCCTTTCGTAGAAAACAGCTTCAAACATGGGCAAATCAAAAATCAAAAACTATCCATCATAATGGACTTGAAATATGTCGAAAATGAAATACATTTCTGTATAAAAAATTCAGTACTTAACTACTCAGAAAACAATAATCAAGGTATTGGACTGGTCAACATTAAAAAAAGATTAGATTTATTGTACCCCGGCAAACACCATTTAAAGATTATAAATAATAAAGGTTGGTATACAGTAAAACTTACCTTAAAAACAATAATTGATGAATCATAAAGTCTCTTGCATTATAGTAGATGACGAACCCACTGCCAGAGATATCATAGAAGATCATCTTTCTAAAATTGATCGTATAGATATTGTAGCTAAATGCAGTAGCTCATTAGAAGCATTTAATGTAATCAATAAACAAGATATTGATCTTATCTTTTTGGATATCAATATGCCTGAGATATCAGGTATTTCTTTTGCCAAATCAATCAATAAGGATATTAAAATTATTTTCACTACGGCATATCGAGAATATGCTATAGATGGTTTTGATTTACAAGCCGTAGACTATTTGCTAAAACCCATTTCTTTTGAACGATTATTGAAAGCTATCAATAATTACTTTGATGTATATCACAAAACTGAGACAGTAAAAACTTCTGAAACTATTATTAATGACTTCATTTTTGTACGTTCTGACCGGAGAATGAAAAAAATTAACTTTTCTGATATACATTATATTGAAAGCTATAGTGATTATATAAAAGTTCATTGCACTACAGAGATAATTGTTACTAGAGAAACAATTAGTAATATTGAATCTAAACTTCCCCAACAACAATTTTTAAGAACACATCGGTCATATATCATTTCGATTTCTAAAATAGATTCTTTCTCTAATGAAGAAATAGAACTGAACAATAAATCTATTCCGATTAGCAGGAGTTATAAAGAAGAGGTTTTGCGCTGTTTAGAAAGACTTTAAGCATAGTTAACAACTGTTTTTCAGGTAATTAACAAAAATTTAATTGTTTTCTCAAGCAACCAAATTCTGTTAATCACATCTTATTAAAAGTACAAAACTCAAAACCTCACATTATGAAAAAATCAATCTTAGTTTTATTAATTGTACCATTTTTATTAATGAATTGTAGTGACGATGATGACGCTATTGTAGAAGTGTCTACAACTTATACACTTAATGCCGTAGGAGACTCCGGAGTATCAGGCACTGCTAAATTTGTTAAAATAAATTCAACTACAACCAGAATAGATGTACAACTTACAGGAACTCCTGCAGATGGTGATCACCCAATGCATATACATAAGAACGATGCAGCAACAGGAGGAGGAATTGCTATTACATTAACTAATGTAAATGGAGGTACCGGAACCAGTACCACTACAGTTACCAAATTAGATGATGAAGGAGATGTAGCAGGGGCCGATATCAATTATGAAGGTCTGATAACATATGATGGATATATCAATGTACATCTAAGCCCAACAGAACTAGCCACAATAGTAGCTCAAGGTAATATTGGAATTAATGTTCAATAATAAAAAAAGTGAACTATATTATTATAGTTCACCTTTTTATTTAAGTCTTTAAGAAACTCTACACATGCAAAGCTCTATTATCAGTAGCCGCTAATGCAGCTTCTTTTATAGCTTCTGTAAATGTTGGATGTGCGTGAGACATTCTAGAAATATCTTCTGCTGAAGCTCTGAACTCCATTGCTGTTACCGCTTCTGCAATAAGGTCTGCACAACGAGCACCAATCATATGTACCCCTAAAACCTCATCCGTTTTAGCGTCAGCCAATATTTTCACAAAACCATCTAAATCCGCACTAGCTCTAGATCTTCCTAAAGCTCTGAACGGAAACTGTCCGGATTTATAGGTCACTCCTGCTTCCTTAAGTTCTTCTTCAGTTTTACCAACTGCTGCAACTTCAGGCCAAGTATATACTACTCCAGGAATTAGGTTATAATCAATATGTGGTTTTTGTCCAGCTAATATTTCTGCTACAAAAACTCCTTCTTCTTCAGCTTTATGAGCAAGCATAGCACCTTTTATAACATCTCCAATTGCATAGATATTAGAAGCAGAAGTCTGTAAATGATCATTTACCTCAACCTGTCCTCTATCATTTATTTTTACCCCTGCAGCTTCTGCATTTAATCCATCTGTATATGGACGACGACCTACAGAAACTAAACAATAATCTCCCTTGAACTCTACAGGGTTTCCTTTTTTATCATCTGCAGTGATTGTTACTTGCTTTGCTGTAGTTTTTACTTCAGTTACCTTATGAGAAGTATAGAATTTTACACCTTGTTTCTTCATTACTTTCTGCAATTCTCTGGATAAACCTTTATCCATTCCTGGAATAATTCTATCCATATACTCTACTACAGAAACTTCAGCACCAAGTCGACGATATACTTGACCTAATTCTAATCCGATAACACCACCGCCTATAATAACCATATGTTTAGGTACTTCTTTTAGCTTTAATGCTTCTGTAGAAGTAATCACTCGTTTCTTATCTAATTTAATAAAAGGTAAAGTAGATGGTTTAGAGCCTGTAGCTATGATCGTATTCTTCGCTTCTATAGTTTCTACAGAATTATCTGCTTTGGTTACATTTATATGTGTTGCATCCTTAAAAGAGCCAACCCCTTCAAAAACCTCTATCTTATTCTTTTTCATTAAAAAACTTACACCATCGCAAGTTTGATCAACTACTGTTTGCTTACGAGCAATCATTTTTTCGAGATTGATCTTAACATCACCAGGAATTTCAATCCCGTGATCTTCAAAATGCTTAACTGCATGTTCGTAATGATGAGAAGAATCTAAGAGTGCCTTACTGGGAATACATCCTACATTAAGACATGTTCCACCAAGTGTTGAATATTTTTCAATTATTGCAGTTTTCATACCTAGCTGTGCGCAACGAATAGCTGCCACGTATCCTCCAGGTCCAGAGCCGATTACGGCTACATCATATGTACTCATAAGAGATTATTATGTTGACGTATTAAAAATAAACACAAATGTACAAATGTTTTGCTTCTTACCGTAGCCCTATGCATCTCAAATTTTTATTAAAAAATACAATATTATCACTAACAAAAATGTTATACTTTTACAATACCTATAATGGTAAATCAAAACAATCGTAAATGCGTTATTTATCTACTCTAGTATTATTGTTAATCGTTGTTTTATGGAGTTCTTGCCGTAATGATTTTGAATCTGGACCCAGCACTGGAAACTTGCAATTCTCTACCGATACATTGTTCCTGGATACTGTTTTTACCAACATTGGTTCTAGTACTTATCGATTTAAAGTATATAATCGTACGGATGATGATTTTACGATTCCTAGTATTGCATTAGAAAGAGGCGAAAGCTCTAATTATAGATTAAATGTAGATGGCATACCTGGAAAATCTTTTCAAAACATTCAGATTCTTGCTAAAGATAGTATTTTCGTATTTGTAGAAACTACTACAGATATCACACAACAAACGGGAGATCTAGAATTTTTATATACAGATCGTGTTCTTTTTGACCCTACAGGAATCCAACAAGATGTTGATTTGGTGACCTTAGTAAAAGATGCTGTATTCTTATTTCCGGATAGAGATGAGATGACTGGTGAGATTGAAACGCTGCCTATAGAAGGAATTGAAACACCATTAGAAGGATTTTTTCTAGATGATACTGAACTTACATTCACCGCAGAAAAACCTTATGTCATATATGGGTATGCTGCTATTCCACCAGACAGAACATTAACCATAGAAGCTGGAGCAAGAATACATTTTCACGCAGAATCAGGAATTATTGCTGCCAATAATGCTACACTATTAGTTAATGGAGCACTAAGTACTGACCCTGTAGCGATGGAAAATGAAGTTATTTTTGAAGGAGATCGCTTAGAACCCGGATTTAGTGAAATCCCGGGTCAATGGAATGGTATATGGCTTACTGCTGGAAGTACAGGACATATTATTAATCACGCTACCATTAAAAATGCTGTTCAAGGTATTAGAATGGATGCCAACGATGGGGGAACCGATCCAACGCTAACGATTACAAATACTCAGATCTATAATAGTTCTTTATTTGGCTTAGTGTCGCTTACAGGTAACATCACAGGAGAAAATTTAGTTATTAATAATTCAGGGATATCTTCGGTTAGGTTGTCTTTAGGTGGTACATACAATTTTAATCACTGTACATTCACCAACTATTGGAATAATAGTTTTAGAGATAGCCCTACAGTATTTGTAGAAAACTTTTTAGAAATTGAAAATGGTCAAGCATTAGCAGCTGACCTTACCGCCAACTTTACAGACTGTATTATTTATGGTAATGAAAACCTAGAACTTACATTACGCAAAGTTGATAACGCCACTTTTAATTATAATTTTAAAAATTCATTAATACGATTTAATGATGTTAATGGAGTATTTGATGACGATGCTTTATACGATTTCACTGATAACAACATATTTGAAAATATAATTCTTAATGAAGAGCCTGAATTTAAAGCTCCTTTCGACAATAAACTAAATATCGGCGAAACTTCTGCCGCTAATGGACAAGCTTCTACTCCAACCTCTGGAAGTGATATACTAGGAACTCCTAGAGATCTAACAGCTCCCGATATAGGTGCTTACGAAAGTGTATCTTTTGATATTCAGAATTAACATAAAGTTTTGAAAACATATTTATTTACATCTCAAAGACTCGGTTTTAGAAACTGGTCACTTGATGACCTTGATACATTTTCAGAAATGAATAATGATGATGATGTTATGGAGTTCTTTCCCTTTAAACCTTCTAAAAAAGATACTAAAGCTCTTATTCTTCGTATGCAAAAAATGTTTGAGGAAAAAGGTTTCTGTTATTTTGCTGTAGACATTTTAGAAACTAATGAATTTATAGGTTTTATTGGGTTATGTGAACAAACATATCTCGATGAGTTTGGATCTTTTGTAGATATAGGTTGGAGACTTAAAAAAAGCGTTTGGCATAAAGGATATGCAACCGAAGGAGCTATAGCTTGTCTTGATTTTGGTTTTAATACTATTGGATTGAATGATATTTATGCTGTAGCTCCTGAAATTAATATTAAATCTATTTCGGTAATGAAAAAGATTGGTATGAATTATTCGAAAACCTTTGAGCACCCAAAACTATTGAATGACAAAAGATTAGTAAATTGTGTCTTATATATAAAAAGCAAAATAAAATGATGCAAAACTTAATAATTAAAATATTTTTCATAGTCTTTGTAACTCAAATTTCTGCACAAGAGAATGCATTACATCAAAAGATAAACAAGGACATGTATGAGAACTTCTCCAAAGCCTTTGAAACTTTAGATTATAAAATATTTGCTTCCATACATAGTAAAGAAATGATACGCATTTCTGGAAATGGTGGTGAGATCAAAAATGCAAAATTATATTTAGAAGGATATCAAAAACGCTGGAGTGATTCATCTCGTAAACCAGCTCCTATAGATTTTAGACTATTAGAAAGAGTAACATCAGATTCATTAGCTTCAGATAGAGGTATTTATAGAGTAACATATACCAATGATCAGAATGAAACCAAATATTCTTATGGTAAGTTTCATGTAATATTAAAACTTGAAGACGGTAATTGGAAAATAGTAATGGATTATGATTCTGATGAAAACAAAACCATTAACAAAACTAGTTATGATGCTGCCTTTTCTCTTTCAGAATATAAAAAATACTGGAAACATAAGTAATACTGATTAGTTTCTATTATTTTTGGTAGTTCATCATCATTAATCAAAAAATGCGAATTACCAAAAAATTAAGAATCATACTTATACTTTCTTTAGTATTAGTCAATATTAGTTGCGATCAGATCTCCAAAAATATTGTGAGAAATACAATACAAAAAGATCAGCGAATACATATTATTAAAGACAACCTTGTGTTAACCAAAGTAGAGAATACAGGAGCAGCATACAGTCTTGGCTCAGATTTGAGCCCTGTGCTAAAAACAATATTCTTACAAGCTCTCCCCATAGTAGTATTATTATTTTTATTAAGACAACTATTAATCAAAACCAATTACTCTCGAGAAACCATTATTGGATTTGCTTTTATTATTGGTGGAGGTATTGGTAATCTCTTTGACCGAATTATGTATGGTTCGGTGACTGATTTCTTGATTTTAGATTTGGGTATTCTGAGAACAGAAATCTTTAACCTGGCAGACGTATCGATCATGTTCGGTTCTATTTTAGTTCTTATTAGTGCAATTTTCGGCCAAAAAGGATCTTTTTTTAAAGAAAATCTTCAATAATTATGAGTTGGATACAAGAGATTTCATATTCCAATGCCACTGGACAGTTAAAGAAAATTTATAATCGCATCAAAGGGCCTAATAACACCATTGATAATGTATTATCAGTTCATAGTTTAAGACCTCACACATTAGTTGGACATATGAGTTTATATAAAAATGTATTACACAATACTAATAACACATTGCCAAAATGGTATCTCGAAACTCTTGGTGTATATGTAAGCTACTTAAACCAATGCAGTTATTGTGTAGATCATCATACAGCAGGATTAAGACGTTTGCTAAATGATGATACCAAATTTCAGAAAATCATAGATTGTATCAAAACTGATGAGTTACATCATCATTTCCGGTATCAATATTTAGAAGGATTATTATATGCAAAAAAACTTACATTATCACACTATAACATTTCAGAGTCTGATATCCAAAACCTTAGAAAGCAAGAATTATCTGATGGTGAAATTTTGGAAATCAATCAAGTGGTTAGCTATTTCAACTATGTTAACAGAACTGTAGTTGGCTTAGGAGTAAATACTGAAGGTGACATCATAGGACTTTCTCCTAATGATAGTGATGATGCAGAAAATTGGAATCATTCTTAATACGAATACAAAACAAAAGTAATGGTGAGAATGACAGTCCTATGTCAGTAACATTAAGTTTTTTTGATAAAAACAACTGTAAAATAGTATAAAAAGAAACGCATACAATTCAAGTAAACTGTATGCGTCTGTTAGTATAATTGTACTGTCTGAATTTACCCTACGAACAATGGTTTATCTGCCATCATAGCATTTACATCATCTGCTATTTTATGTAACACTTCTTCATCTTCAACATTATTGATAACTCTGTCTATTAGTTCTACAATCTGCAACATATCTTTTTCTACTAACCCACGGGTAGTCACTGCTGCTGTACCAATACGAATCCCTGAGGTTACAAAAGGAGATTTATCATCAAATGGCACCATATTTTTGTTTACAGTGATTTCTGCAACTCCAAGAGCTTCCTCTGCTTGTTTACCAGTAACGTTTTTATTACGCAGATCGATTAGCATCATGTGATTATCCGTACCTCCAGAAATTACTTCATATCCTTTTTCTACCAAGGCTTCTGCCATTGCAGCAGCATTTTTCTTGACTTGTACAATATAATGTAAGAACTCATCGGTTAATGCTTCTCCAAAAGCGATTGCTTTTGCTGCAATAATATGTTCTAATGGCCCTCCTTGATTCCCTGGAAACACCGCACTATCTAGTAGTGAAGACATCATGCGTTTTTTTCCACTCTTCAAGGTAATTCCGAATGGGTTTTCAAAATCTTTACCCATTATGATCAATCCTCCTCTTGGGCCACGTAAAGTCTTATGAGTAGTGGTAGTCACCACATGACAATGAGGCACAGGGTCAGAGATTACACCTTTGGCAATTAATCCCGCAGGGTGCGCAATATCTGCCAACAGAATTGCCCCTACACTATCAGCTATCTCTCTGAATCTTTTATAATCAATCTCTCTGGAATATGCAGAAGCACCAGCAATAATTAATTGTGGTTTTTCAGCTTCAGCAATCTCTTGTATTTTATCATAATTCAATCTTCCTGTCTCCTTCTCTACTCCATAAAAAACAGGATTATACAATTTACCTGAAAAGTTAACAGGTGATCCGTGGGTAAGGTGCCCTCCATGAGAAAGATCAAAACCAAGGATTTTATCTCCCGGTTTTAAACAAGCGTGATACACTGCGGTATTAGCTTGAGATCCTGAATGAGGCTGTACATTAGCATATTCAGCACCAAATAATTCTTTGGCACGATCAATAGCAATTTGTTCTACAACATCTACGACAGCACAACCGCCATAATATCTTTTACCGGGGTAACCCTCGGCATATTTATTTGTTAATACTGATCCTGCTGCTTCCATAACTTGTTCACTAACAAAGTTCTCTGAAGCAATAAGTTCTAATCCATTGATTTGGCGTTCTCTTTCGTCCTGAATTAAGTCAAAAATTTGTTCGTCGCGTTGCATGTATTCCCGGTTTGTTAATAAAACAGCAAAAGTAACAAATACATTCCTTAAATTAACGTAAACAAATGCTAATAAATATGAACAACTTATACACATTTTTAGAGTTTGTTATTATTGGTTTTAAGTTTATGATTTGAAAGCTTAAAATTGCTAACTTGAAACTTAAAGTAAGAAAAAGAAATACATATATTTTTTTTCCATAAATTTCTAAAAAATACAAACCGTTAACCATACGAATATTATATATTTGATTATAGAATTACCAACAACATATTAAAAAAATAGCGATGCCGATTACAGCAAATAACCCCGATAGAAAAACGTGGATTAAAACCTCTCCTTATACAGATTTCCCTATTCAGAATATTCCTTTTGGAGTTTTCTTAACCAGAGATGATATTATTACCATTGGTACTCGAATTGGGGATACTGCTATCGACTTAGGAGCATTACATCAATTAGGTTATTTTGATGGTATCCCACTTACAGATGATATCTTTTTACAGGATTCGTTGAATGATTTTATCTCTGATGGAAAAAAAACCTGGAGATTAGTCCGCAATAAAATTGCAGAAATATTTGATGCCGAAAATGACAGCTTAAAGAATAATGAAGAGCATCGTAAAATTGTATTATTTACGCTAGATGAAATCGAAATGCAGCTCCCTGTTAATGTTGGAGATTACACCGATTTTTATAGCAGTATAGAGCATGCTACAAATGTTGGTAAGATGTTTAGAGATCCGGAAAATGCATTATTACCTAACTGGCTTCATATGCCAATCGGATACCATGGTAGAAGTAGCTCTATAATTCCTTCAAACATACCAATTCATCGCCCTCAAGGTCAGAAACTGACTAATGGTGCTACAGAACCTATCTTTGGCCCTTCAAGGTTGGTAGATTTTGAATTGGAAATGGCTTTTATCACAACTGATGCCAATCCATTAGGAGAACCTATCCCTATTGAAGAAGCAGAAGATTATATTTTTGGATTGGTATTATTTAACGATTGGAGCGCACGTGATTTACAGAAATGGGAATATGTGCCTCTTGGACCATTCTTGGGCAAAAACTTTGGTTCTTCTGTTTCTCCCTGGATAGTAACTTTAGATGCCCTGGAGCCTTACAGAGTAGAAAGCCCCAAACCTCAGAAAAAACAATTTCCATATTTACAATATAAAGGAAAGAAAAGTTTTGACATTAATCTAGAAGTAGCCATACAACCGGAAAAATGTGAAGAGACCGTGGTAGGTAAAACCAATTTTAAATATATGTATTGGAACATGTCTCAGCAACTAGCACATCACACTGTAAATGGTTGCCCCGTTAACTCCGGAGATATGATGGGTAGTGGAACTATTTCTGGTCCTACTCCAGATTCTTATGGTTCTATGTTAGAATTAAGCTGGAGAGGTGAAAAACCAGTACAACTTAAAGAAGGAGGTAGCCGTAAATTTATTGAAGATAATGACACAGTAATTATGAGAGGATATTGTGAAAAAGATGGAGTTAGAATTGGATTTGGTGAGGTATCTACAAAACTACTTCCGGTATTTAAAAAATAGATAATTAAAAATCAATAGCATAACCTCAAATAGATAATATTTGGGGTTTTTTATTACCTTTTGGCATTAAAATTGAATTCATATCCCCAAAACCATACGATTATGAAACGACTTTTACTTATATTCTCGATTATAGTATTTACCTCTTCGTGCAGTAGTGTAAAAAAGACGGAAGGTTATCTTAATACAGGTCAATATGATGATGCCATCAATATTGCACTAAAAAAACTGAGAACTAATAAAGCCAAAAAAGGGAAACAACCTTACATCGCCATGTTGGAAGAGGCTTATGCCAAATCAAATGAGCGTGACATCAATGCAATTGATTATATGCAAAAAGATGGTAATCCTGCTAACCTGGAACGTATATACAATACCTACCTGGGCTTAAAAAATAGGCAAGAACGTATCAAGCCTCTATTACCACTTTATTTAGTTGAGCAAGGTCGCAATGCTAATTTCTTAATGAAAAATTATGATCAGAAAATAGTTGATACCAAAGATAAATTATCTAAATATTTATATAATAGCGCTAAAAGTTTATTAGCTTCTGCTAAAAGAAAAAAAGACTATCGAGATGTGTATGATGATTTGGTATATCTTGATAAAATCAATCCAGGCTTTAACAATACCCGAGAATTGATTGAAGAAGCTCATTTAAAAGGTACTGACTTTGTAAAAGTAACCATGAAGAATAAAACCAATATGGTAATTCCTAAAAGACTGGAAACAGATTTGTTAAACTTCAGTACTTATGGGTTAAATGATTTATGGACAGTGTATCATAGTAAACCTCAACGATCAGTAACTTACGATTATACAATGGAAGTTGCTTTACGTGAAATTAACATTTCACCTGAGCAAATCAGAGAACGACAATTAGAAAAAGAAAGACTTATTAAAGATGGCTGGGAATATTTATTAGATGAAAATGATGAGTATGTGCTAGATGAAGAAGGTAAGAAAATCAAAGTTGATAAAATGGTCACAGTAAGATGTGAATATTACGAATTCACCCAGTTCAAAGCTGCTAATGTAGTGGGTAATGTTCAATATAAAGACCTAAGAACAAAACAGCTTTTGGATGCTTTTCCATTGAGTAGTGAATACGTTTTTGAACACGTATATGCTAATTACAGTGGTGATAAGCGAGCTTTGGGAGATGATTTAGTTCGTTTTTTAGGATTACAATCTATACCATTTCCCAGCAATGAACAAATGGTTTATGACTCTGGAGAAGATTTAAAAAACAAGCTAAAAAGTATTATTACTCAATATAGATTTAACTAATAAAAAAATGATAGATCAAAATGTTCTATCTAATGCAGGAGCTATTCTTAAAAAGTACTCAAAAGGAGAATTACTTTTTAAAGAAGGATCGATTGCTCATCATTATTATCAAATTCAATCCGGACAGGTGAAGATGAATAACTTTAATGATGATGGTAAAGAATATATACAAGGTATTTTTGATGCTGGTAAAAGCTTTGGAGAACCACCATTATTTGCAGATTTTAAATATCCCGCAAATGCAGAGGCAATTGTGGATACGGAGGTATGGCAATTACCAAAAAAACAGTTCCTAAAACTTCTGGAAGAAAACCCTTCTATTCATTATAAATTTACTAGTACACTAGCTTTGCGTCTATATTACAAAGCTATAGTGGTTTCAGAAATATCAACTCAAGAGCCTGAGCATCGTATTCTTAGAATTTTGGATTATTTTAAAAAGAATAACGACAAAGCTATTTCTGAAACTAAACACTATAAAATCGACCTCACCAGGCAGCAATTAGCGGATCTAACCGGTCTTCGGGTAGAGACCGTGATACGAGCAATAAAAAAACTTGAACAAAAAGGAGAATTATTGATTAAAGATCGAAAAGTATATCGATAAACATCTGATTGTATAGTTTTATGATTGAGGTCATAAACTTATACCTCCTTCCTGAAATACCTTTGAATCATAAATAAAAAATCTATTGTTATGTATTCAAAGTTGCTAAACGATTTCAGAGAAATGTATATGGCTTATATCCCATTAATGATTATACTATCCAGTTGTCTGGGATCAGTTGCAGCCATGTATATCCTAATGCAAGAACGCTCCATAATTCAGATATTCGAATTATCGATATGTGTGATGATATGTATGGCATTTAACGCCTCTATTCTGGCTCAAATGAAAGCGAAATTCGTATTCAATCTATTGATAATTAGTATCATTATTAACTCCCTTTTAGTAATAATAAACTTTGGGTATTACCTGACATAATTCCAATGATTATGAAAAATAAAAATCTTGTTGATATTCAGAATAGAGAAGATATTCATACGCTAGTATCTTTATTTTATAAAAAAGTTAGAAGTGAAAAACAACTAGCCCCTATTTTTAATAAAATGATAACTAATTGGGATGAGCATATTAATAGACTCACTGATTTCTGGGAAACAAACTTGTTCTTTGTTGCCAAATTTAAAGGTAACCCTATTAAAAAGCACCAAGAAGCGGATGTAGCAGTAAACAATAGCATTACTAATGAACACTTTGGGATATGGCTACGTCTCTGGATAAATACTTTAGATGAACTCTATAAAGGGGAGTTAGCTTCTATTGCAAAAAACCGTGCTAGAAATATAGGTACTATGTTATTTATGAAGATTTTCGAAAACAGAAAATCCTAAATTTTATACAAACTGATGTAATACCTCCGGTGTAATCGCACTATGTGACGCATGATGCACAGTTGTACCATTGCGAACCACTATAAATTGTGGAGACTCATGAAATACTTGAAACCTCGATGCAATTTCTGAAGAAACATCTCTATGACTTAATAAATCCAAATAATATAAATCTACTTGATCCTCAGCCAAATCAAAACTACTTTCAAAATTTCTCATCACCATTCTACTAATACCACAACGAGTTGAATGTTTAAAAATAGCTTGTGTCTTAGTTTTTGATCTTTTCTCAATTGTATTTAATTGGTCTATTGAAGTAATCACCTGCCATGGCAGTGGTTTCTTTTCTTCTTTTGGCTCTTTTCCCTCTGATCCAAATAATTTTCCAAATATTCCCATGTTTTTCTTTTTCTCTTTTCAATTACAAACTTAATCAAATGATTTTTTATAATTGACCTTCATCATATATTCGTCGTGACTTATTGTGTAACTTTACAATAAGTCAAAAAGTCAGTAAAATATAACATAGACAAGACATTTTGACATTAAAATTAGATCGGAATATTATTTGATCGGTACTATTGAAACTCAAAATAAACAAAAATGAATTTTAATAATTTCACTATAAAATCACAGGAAGCCATACAGCAAGCTCAACAACTTGCTCAAGGTTTCGGGCATCAACAAATAGAAAATGAACATATCTTTAAAGGTATTTTTACTGTAGATGAAAACGTGCTTCCATTTCTATTAAAAAAACTTAATGTTAATATTCAACTTTTACAGCAAGTTTTAGATAGTACTTTAGAAAGCTTTCCAAAAGTAACGGGTGGTGAATTACAATTATCGCGTGATGCAGGAACAGCATTGAATGAGGCCAGTATCATTGCCAAAAAAATGAATGATGAGTATGTTTCTATTGAACATATAGTGATCGCTATTTTTAAGTCTAAAAGTAAAATTGCACAAATCCTGAAAGATCAAGGTGTAACTGAAAAACATCTAACAGAAGCTATTAAAGAAATTAGAAAAGGTGAACGTGTTACTTCACAGAGTGCCGAGGAGACCTATCAAGCGTTAAGTAAGTATGCAAAAAACTTAAACGAATTAGCAGAAAACGGTAAATTAGATCCAGTGATTGGACGAGATGAAGAAATACGCAGAGTATTACAAATCCTTTCACGCCGGACCAAAAACAATCCTATGTTAGTTGGAGAACCTGGTGTAGGTAAAACGGCTATTGCAGAAGGTTTAGCACATAGAATTATCGCAGGTGATATTCCTGAGAACCTAAGGGACAAGCAAATTTTTTCTTTGGATATGGGGGCTTTGATTGCCGGAGCTAAATTTAAGGGCGAATTCGAAGAACGTCTTAAGGCTGTAGTAAAAGAAGTAACTACAAGCGATGGAGATATTGTTTTATTCATTGATGAAATCCACACTCTTGTAGGTGCCGGTGGTGGACAAGGAGCAATGGATGCTGCTAATATTTTAAAACCTGCCTTGGCACGTGGAGAATTAAGAGCTATTGGGGCAACAACTTTGGATGAATATCAAAAATATTTTGAAAAAGATAAAGCGCTAGAACGACGTTTTCAGAAAGTAGTAGTTGATGAACCAGATACAGAAAGTGCTATTTCTATACTTCGAGGTATTAAAGAGAAATACGAAACACATCACAAAGTTAGAATCAAAGATGAAGCTATTATTGCGGCTGTAGAATTATCACAACGTTATATCACCAATAGATTTCTACCAGATAAAGCAATTGATTTAATGGATGAGGCTGCTTCTAAACTTCGTATGGAAATCAACTCTAAGCCAGAAGAATTAGATGTTTTGGATAGAAAGATCATGCAATTAGAAATAGAAATTGAAGCTATCAAACGCGAAAATGACGAAATAAAACTGAAAGCACTAAATGCTGAACTTGGTAATCTCAAAGAGGAACGAAATGAGATTTTTTCTAAATGGCAAAGTGAAAAAGAAGTCGTAGACGCAATCCAAAACGCTAAAACTGATATTGAAGAATACAAACTCGAAGCCGAGCGTGCTGAACGTAATGGAGATTATGGCAAGGTAGCGGAGCTTCGTTATGGTAAGATCAAAGATGCACAAGAAAGATTAGAAAGCCTACAACAACAATTAGACAAACAACAAAGTGCTTCTTCTTTAATCAAGGAAGAAGTAACCAATGATGATATTGCAGAAGTTGTAGCGAAATGGACTGGAATCCCGGTAACCAAAATGTTACAAAGTGAACGCGAAAAGCTATTAGTTTTAGAAAAAGAACTTCAGAAAAGAGTTGTAGGTCAAGTTGAAGCTATTGAAGCCGTAAGTGATGCCGTACGTAGAAGTCGAGCTGGATTGCAAGATCAAAAAAAACCAATAGGATCTTTCCTGTTCCTAGGAACAACAGGAGTCGGTAAAACAGAATTGGCAAAAGCATTAGCTGAGTATTTGTTTGATGACGAAAGTGCAATGACACGCATTGATATGAGTGAATATCAAGAAAGACATGCAGTAAGTAGATTGGTAGGAGCCCCTCCAGGATATGTTGGATATGATGAAGGCGGCCAACTTACCGAAGCAGTAAGAAGAAAACCATATTCTGTAATATTATTGGATGAAATAGAAAAAGCGCATCCTGATACCTTTAATATTCTATTGCAAGTTTTGGATGAAGGTCGGTTAACTGATAACAAAGGTAGAACAGCTGACTTTAGGAACACAATAATCATTATGACCAGTAATATGGGTAGCCATATTATCCAGGACAAATTTGAAGCTATCAAAGATATGGATACCGCTATGGAAGCTGCCAAAGTAGAAGTGTTAGGGTTATTAAAACAAGCAGTACGTCCTGAATTTTTAAATAGAATTGATGACATTATTATGTTTTCTCCTTTGACACAAGCTAATATTACCGAAATTGTAAAGCTTCAGCTTAAGAATGTTGGCAGAATGCTATCGCAACAAAATATTAAACTTGATGCAACAGATGAAGCTATAGCATTTCTTGCTAAAAAAGGTTTTCAGCCGGAGTTTGGAGCCCGTCCAGTAAAAAGAACTATTCAGAAAGAAGTTTTAAATTTATTATCAAAAGAAATTCTTGCAGGAAAAGTTTCTACCCAAAGTGTCATTCTGCTTGATGAATTTGACGACAACTTAGTGTTTAGGAATCAGGAAAACTTAGTTCAATAAGGCTAATTTTCAAGCAAATCAGATAAAACAGCAATAGACGCATTAACAGGTCTATTGCTGTTTATATTTTGAGATAAAAAATCAACAACTATTAATCCTTTATAAATTAACGGTTTTTACGGTTTTACCGTAGATATTAACATCTTTATTCCTACATTAGTTAATAACTTAATCCAGTCCGCGCTGAAGTTTTAAGTAAATTGCAGCGCAATGAAACCAACCTCTAGATTATTACTTCCATTGCTATTTTGCTATACTTTTTGCTTAAGTCAAAGTAAAAAAGAAATCCTTATTGATATAAGTAATAAATACCAAGTTATAAGAGAATTATTAGATTCTGACGCTTTAAGACAGCATCATACAAATTATGTTTGCGAAGAATCATCAGACAATGGATCGCTTACTTTTTATTATAACAGCTCAGAGTTAAAACATATTCTTCATATTTATACTTTGGGTCATGTAATCTATAAGGATGAGTATTACATATGGGATGATCAATTATTCTTTCAGTTTGCTACACATAAGGTTAAATACAAAGATTACAAAAGAAATAAGTACGGTAAGTTAACACAAATTAAGGTGACACTAAACTTAGAAGAAAGATTTTACTTTCATAATAATGAAATTATAAAGTGTCAGTTTAAGGACTTCGAAACAAGAAGTAGTAATCGTAAGAATCCGAAAACCAATTATGTCAGAAATCAAACTGTTAGTTGTGATCAAGCAGATAAAGTAATGCTAAAATTTAATACTTTATTACAAAATCAAGAACTAAACCTAACAAACAACTGCCTTCTACCAAGAAGTATTTCTAAAATCTTATCTGATGATGTTATATATAGTAATCTTGGTATAAATCACAAAAACTAGCGTATAACAATACGCTTGACAATAGTATTCTCCTCAACCCTAATTTTTGCGATATATAGTCCGGGAGATATACCGGTTATAGGTAATATCGAATTTGCTCCTTTAAAAGATGTCTTCATCACCAAAGTTCCCAATGTGCTAAACATCTCAATCTCTCCCTTATTTCCATCAATAGAAATATTAATATAATCTTTAGCTGGATTAGGATAAATTCTAAACTGGCTAATACTATTATCGATTACGGATAAAGTATTAGACCAGGTATCCCCAACATTATTACCCCAAATATATTCTACTAAATCAGGTTGATCTATAAAAGGGTTACGATTACGCTGCCATTCATAAATTATATTGTTTCTATTCATTTCAAAATCATCAGGAGGGTCATTACGATGCCAAGTTAACAATGTTGCTAAATCGCCCAGTTGACCAACTGTAGAGTTATCTGGATCACCATTCACCACTTCCAACCCATCATACCTGATTGTTAGAAAGAAGATTCCACGTGCTACATCACCCTGCCAACTCCCTAAAGTTCCTATCGGACCTGAATACTCTCCATAATCCCGATTTCCTCTAGAACTATTCTCACCTCTATCAGCTGCTCGCAATCCATGAGCATCAGAATTAGCATGTCTTAAAGAATCAACCTTAGTGGTTACAAACACATTAATTCCATCCGCGATTCTATCAGCTTCATTATCATTAAAGCCTCCTCTGGATCTTGGATACGTATGTTCTCGATTCCACTCATCTCCCCCATTATCAAATCCATCAAAATCCAGTTTAGGACGACTCTCTTCACTATATACTAACCAAACCTGATTACTATTTTCAGGGCTTTGATCTGCCGAATTTAGAATTTCCACAATATCCGCATAGGTATGTGCTCTAACAGTAGCCGGATCTGCAATGATATCCTCAATAGCTTGCACAAGTGGAGCATTAGCTAAACCCTCCAAAGAATTATAATACCCAATTGGAGCAGTATTTACTACGTTCCCAAAAGTTGGGTTTAGAGGTGTCCCCCAAGCAGCCATGGTAAAATCATTATCTATAACTCTTATTTCTTTATTATCATTAAGACGATTAAAACCTGATGGAATCATACCAAAGGTAATCTTTAGTTCCTCATCGCCTTCATCATCAATATCATCAATAATCTGAATAGTATTTGTTGCCGTATTCATACCTGTAGGAATTGTTACAGAAGTACTTCCGGAATAATCTGATGTATCAAAGTTTCCGTTGTTTATAGTGAAATCAAAATTTAAATCACTGGTGACATTATTTTGAGTAGTAAAAATGATATCAAAACTATCTCCTTCATTATACTGATTAGCTGCTACAGTAAAAGAAATACCATTAAACTGTACTCCACTTCCATCATTAGGAACTCCAGGAGTTGGTGTAGTTACGGTATAAGAGCCATCATTGTTGCGCTGTATAGACTCTGCATCTTTATTATTATTTTCATTTTCATTAATTTGTTCTGTTTCACCAAGAAGTGTTAATAATCCAGTATCATCTGCGTCACTGGTATCATACACCAAAGCATCCACTAAATTTGTCGTAGTAGCCAAGGTCCCATCCGGAAAATCTGTATCATTTCCTAAATATAGCGCTACCGCATCCGCACCATTCTGAATAGTACTATCAAAAAGGATAAATTCTGGCACAGGAGATACAGCATTACTTCCTATTAAAAGAATACCATTAACATCAGTGGATAAGCCATCTAAATCCAAAGCAAAATAACTAGCATCCCCTCCACTGGTAGATCCATTAAAGAAAACCAAAACATATCCATCCATAGAAAAACCAGGGCTATCTGATTTTAGTTCTACAATCTCTAAATCATCTGTACTTGGAGTATCAGAATCCAATTCATTAATCACAACTTGTCCATAAGACAAGCCACAAAACAGGGAAAGAATACATAGTATAAAAGATTTTTTCATAGTTATAGTAATTACAACATAACAATATAAGGTTAATGAAGCTCTAGTTGTGTTATGATAGTATTAAAATTAGATCAATACAAATGTCATTATTTAAAAATATACCAATTGGTATATTTTTATTATATTTGTGAAGTTATGTCAATAAAAGTGCTTACAAAAGCTGAACAAACAGCAGAATTTATTATTCAGACTGTGGCTCCCATTTTTAATATGAATGGGTATGCTGCAACTAGTCTTAGCGATATTACTAAAGCAACCGGACTAACTAAAGGAGCTATCTATGGCAATTTCAAGAACAAAGAAGAGCTTGCCATTGCTGCTTTCACAATGACAGAAAAAAATATGCTTAGACGAATTACGGATCATCAATCCCTTAGTGATTCACCTATAGAAAAACTATTTTTGGTTACTGATTTTTACAGAAACTATTATAATTACACTCAAGAGATTGGTGGATGTCCTGTGCTCAATATGGGAGTAGACGCCAAACATCAAATTCCTGCTTTATTTCAGCACGTACAATTTACCATCGGGAAGATTCAAAGTAACGTAGCCAAGCTTATTGATTCAGGAAAAAAACTTGGAGAGATTAATACCCAGATAAACTCCATGTTATATGCCAAAAGGTTGTATAGCATGATTACAGGGGCGATTTTTATGACACACACCATGGATGACAACAGCTATCTTATGGAAACCATGGATCAAATTGACAAGATGATTCACAATGAATTAAAACGATAAAATTATTTTTTTAACATAAAATATACCAATCGGTATAAAACAAAGAGATATGACAACATTACCAAAAGTTTTAGAAAGTAAAGCAAAGATTAGATTTCAGGATTGTGATCCTTTCAACCACCTTAACAATGCGGCATATATTAATTACATGATTAACGCTAGAGAGGATCAAATTGATCAACATTATGAATTGGATATTTTTACTCTGGCAAAAACCCAAGGTATAAGTTGGGTAGTTGGCTCCAATCAGATAGCCTACCTTAAGCCTGCACTATTAATGGAAGATGTAATTATTGATTCGCAACTATTCCATTTTACGGACAATCAATTGCACGTAGAAATCCGCATGTGGAATGAAGATAAATCTGAGATCAAAGCTGTAATGTGGAGCACTTTTGTGCATTTTAATTTACTACAACAGAAACGCTGGAATCACGATGAAAAACTATCTAAATTATTTAAAAACATTTTGAATCCTATAGATGCTAAAAGTTTTGAGGAAAGAATTTCGCAATTAAAACCACAAAAAGTGTAACATTTGTTATTTTTCACAGTCTTATCTAGAACATCAATCACTTAAAACCTAACTATTATGAAATCTTCTGGAGGTTTAGGCTCTTCTAATAGAAAGAAGAGCTCATATATTTATATTGGATTTTTTATTATTGCCATTTTATCCATGATCATTGTTATCTGGCAAACTGGGATGTTGGATTAGTTTGACTGGAAATAACCTATTTTTTTGCAATTATTAAAGAATCCATATATTATGAATAAATCAATTTTAATCTTTTTTTCTCTTTTTCTATCAATAACTTCATGCTATTCGCAGGAAAAGGTAGAAACATTGGATACAACTACTTATTTCTTCATACGCCATACCGAAAAAGATCTTAGTGATCCCAATAATAGAAACCCTAATCTAACAGAAGAAGGAAAATCTAGAGCCCAAAACTGGGCAAATATGCTTGCTGACATCAAAGTAGATATGGTATTCAGCACAGATTATATAAGAACAAAGCAAACAGCAGACCCTATTGCAAAAAGCAAAAATCTGGAGATAATTATATACAATCCACGTCATCTAAATGATCCTGAATTTAAACAAAAAACAAAAGGAAAAACTTCTGTAATTGTTGGACATAGCAATACGACACCAGCTTTTGTCAATACAATATTAGGGCAAGAAAAATATTCTTCTCTAAGTGAAAAAGACTATGGCAAAGTATTCATTGTAACCGTAACAGGAGAAAACATATCCGATATTGTACTTAACTACAATTAACAACAATCTCTTTCGATATAAACATAGATATCTTCTAGCTCAATTTTAGAAAGCAGTTTCAACTTTTCTTTTTCAAACAACTCATCAAGTTTTGTAAGTGGAGTAGATAAATCGCTTGTTTTATAATTATTATAATCTACAAATCGTATCCCATTTATTATCCTGGGGTTATATGCTTCTCTAAAACGTATTCCACCTCCATTAACAGCATATTTATAAGCTAAATAATCCACGGTATAATTATCTTTATGTATCCAATACAAGAATTCGTCGTCAAAATCAGTCCCTCCTCCTTCTTGATCAAAAGTTACTTTGATTCTATAATATGATTCTCCATTAACTTTAGACTCTCCTACCAATTGCTTATTTACGGCCGGAGCATTAAGCCCATAAGGTAGATTAGCAAAATAATGTACCGAGTTTACACCATCACTAATTCGGGTTACTAACGAATCTGCAACGGTAATCGGACAGTTTTCTATAGTCCTTTCTAATCCTTTGTTACTAATTACATCATGAATTACTAACCCATCTTTTCCTGCAACAAATCGTTCTAATTCATAAAATCCTTCATTACGCTTACTTCTATATTGCTTTCCTCTAAAGGTAAATTGAATAATTGCATTATTATATAAACTTCCACCTGCTTTCTCAATTGTTTTATCTACAATTTCTTGTGCAGAGAATTGTATAGTATCTATAGTAAAGGATGTTAAAATTAGCACTGATATTAGTATCAAAAACCTTTTCATAATTATTTCATTTAAAAACTAAAAATACTTTTTATACCAGTAATTATTGCAAGAATTATGTTAAACTGACTTTTAAACTTCTAGACATATTTGTATCCCTATACTTATTATATTGACTTGCTTTTCATTATAAATGTACTCCAGTATTTTTGAAATTATTTTTCAAAATTTCAAAAAGATATTTATTTTGCAATACCTAAATCAAATACCATTATGAAATATATAATACTACTTTTAGTTTGTATGAGCATTCACCCTCTTCTTGCCCAAGATGCCGGGGTGTATGAAAACACTACCAAAGCTTTTCAGGAAAACTTTAATGCACAAAATGTAGATGCTGTTTTTGATATGTATACAGTAGAAATGCAAGAAGAAATGACCAAAGAAGGAGTAACTCGTTTTGTAAAAGGTTGCTTTGAGCAGTTTGGAAGCTTAAAAAGCTTAACTTTTATCGAAACTACAGAAGGAGTCAATAGTTATACTGCTGCGTTCGAAAAAATAAGCTTGGTAATGGAATTAAAACTTACTGAAATTGGTAAAATAGCTACTATTCAATTTCAGGAACCATAAGAATAACACACAATTATCAATATTATAAAGCTTTCTTTCGAGAAAGCTTTATTTTTATCATCTTTGTACGCATTGACGTTAAAAATGAATCCGAATAAAATTAACATACTAAATCGAAAAGCTAAATTCGAATACGAATTTCTGGATAAATATACAGCCGGAATCAAATTAGCTGGTACAGAGATCAAAGCCATTCGTGAAGGTAAAGCAGGTATTGCAGAAAGTTTCTGTGAGTTCAATAACGGAGAGCTTTTTGTGATCAATATGCACATCGAAGAGTATTCTCACGCAACCTACTTTAATCATAGTCCAAAGAGTGAACGTAAGCTATTACTTAATAAAAAAGAGTTGCGTAAGCTCGAAAAAGAAGTTAAAAATTCAGGTCTTACTATTATTCCAACCCGTTTATTTATTAATGAAAAGGGCTTAGCTAAGTTAGATATTGTTCTGGCACGTGGTAAGAAAATGTATGATAAAAGAGAAACTATCAAGGATAGAGATAATAAAAGAGCGTTGGATAGGATTAAGAAAAACTATAATTAATATCGCTACCTTTTTCCTGTTCTATCGTGTGTTGTTATTTTATTATATAATTCCTGTTCTTGCTTCTGTAATTCTTGATTGTTAGGATCTTTATCCAATTGTTTTAGAACTTCAATATAATCCGGGTGATCTTTATACTTTATTTTCAGAAAAGTATATGGAGGAATAATATATAAAAGAACAAGAGCTATAGTACAGTAAATTATACTGCGTAAAAGTATCTTTTTATAAAAGCCTTCTTTCTGCTTAAAATATTTAATAATTCTAATAACCGAAATAATTAGTAAGCCCAAAAAACCTAGTAACAAATTGGTTTTTGAAAAAGGCCAAGACATTACCTGAAATAATATTCCCAATACAGTAATAGAAAGAAGAACACCTGTACAAATTGTCCCTATAATCCTTATTGAAGAAGCTTCAGCGTAAGCATCTTTTTTAAACATTTTACGTAATGGCACACTATTTAGTAGCACAAAACTAAAATAGAAATATAGACAAGAAAGACCTAAAAGTGACAACATAGTAACCATATTTCCAAAAGGATAATCCAACGCTTTCCAAAATATCGCTAAAACTGCTATGCTTATTAATACAATTTCAACTCTCTTCATAACAAATATATACTCTAATTCTTATCCTCCAATAACGGTACGAATCTAAACTCTCCAAGCTCTCGTTTTTCAAATTCATTTTCACTTTTACGAATAAACAAAGTCATGATTTGATTTTTCTTACCCACCGGGATAACTAGTCTACCCCCTATTTTAAGCTGACTCAAAAGTGGTTTTGGCACAAACGGAGCTCCCGCAGTTACAATAATAGAATCATAAGGAGCAAACTCTTCCATTCCTTTATACCCATCACCAAACGTAAGTCTTTTAGGACGATAGCCAAGCTTAGACAAAAACAGCTTCGTTTTTTTAAATAATTCCTGCTGCCTTTCTATACTATATACTTTGGCTCCTAACTCGCATAGTACTGCAGTTTGGTACCCGGATCCTGTACCAATCTCTAATACCTGATCTCCCTTTTCAACCTGTAACAATTCACTCTGAAAAGCAACTGTGTATGGCTGAGAAATAGTTTGATCGGCAGCTATTGGGAAAGCTTTGTCCTGATACGCATGATCCTCAAAACTTGAATCCATAAATAAATGCCTAGGTATCTTGTTGATAGCAGACAAAACACCTTCATCTTTGATTCCTTTTTTAATCAATACTTCTACTAATTGCTTTCTTTTACCAGCATGTCTAAGGGTATCTTTCACTATATTAAGGTTGTTTAGCTGGCTAAAATTACATAAAGATTTTAAAGATTTCTAAACTATTTCACTACTAACCTGAATATTTTGCATTTTACATATAATTAGGATTTAAAATTTATAAATAATACTATTTTTGTGTAAAATCATGAATTATGCTCAAAGCTGGAGTACTCGGTGCGGGACACCTAGGCAAAATCCATTTACGACTTCTCGAACAATCTGAAAATTACGAACTAGTAGGGTTCTATGACGCTAGTGAGGCACAAGCTAAAGCTATTGCAGAAGAGTTTGGTTATCAATTATTTAATTCTGCAGAAGAATTAATCAATGCAGTTGATGTTGTAGATATTGTGACACCAACCTTCGCACATTTTGATGTAGCCAAGCAAGCTATAAAAGCTGGGAGACATGTTTTTATAGAAAAACCAATAACGAATACCGTTGAAGAAGCTGAGCAATTGATCGAACTAGCTAATACGTATAAGGTAAAAGGGCAAGTGGGACATGTAGAACGTTTTAATCCTGCATATACAGCTGTAGCGGATAAAATTGATAATCCCATGTTTATTGAAGCTCACAGACTGGCTGAGTTTAACCCTCGTGGTACCGATGTACCTGTAGTTTTGGATTTAATGATTCACGATATCGATGCTATATTAAGTGTCGTTCATTCTAAAGTTAAACATATTAGTGCCAGTGGTGTTTCTGTAATTAGTGAAACCCCTGATATTGCCAATGCCAGAATCGAATTCGAAAATGGTTGTGTGGCCAATCTTACGGCAAGTCGTATTTCTTTAAAGAATATGAGGAAATCCAGGTTTTTTCAACGTGATGCATATATCTCTGTAGATTTCTTTGAGAAAAAATGCGAAGTTGTAAAAATGAAAGATGCTCCGGAAAATCCAGATGATTTTGCGATGATTCTTCAGAATGCTGAAGGAGTCAAAAAACAAATCTATTTTGACAACCCCAATGTACCTTCTAATAATGCAATTCTGGATGAGTTAGATACTTTTGCTGAAGCCATTAATAACGACACTACTCCAATTGTATCATTAGAGCATGGTAAAAAAGCATTGGAAGTAGCACTTAAAGTTATTGAATGCTTCAAACACTAGTATAGATTATACACATATCACATACACATACTAAATATACAACATGAAAAACATAGCAGTTATCGGTGCAGGAACCATGGGTAATGGTATTGCACATACTTTTGCTCAAAAAGGTTTTAAAGTTCAACTTATCGATATTTCTCAACCAGCTTTGGATAAAGGACTAGCAACTATTACCAAAAATTTGGATAGAATGATTGCCAAAGAAAAGATCACTGAAGCTGATAAAGAGGAGACTTTAGGAAATATTTCGACGTATACTAATATCAAAGAAGGAGTTGAATATGCCGGTTTGGTTATAGAAGCTGCTACAGAAAATGTAGACTTAAAGCTTAAAATATTCAAAGAATTAAACGAAGCTTGCCCTGAAGATACTATTCTAGCGACCAATACTTCATCTATTTCGATTACACAAATTGCTGCCGCAACAGATAGACCGGATATGGTAATTGGTATGCATTTTATGAATCCAGTACCAATCATGAAATTGGTGGAGATTATCAGAGGATACAACACCTCTGATGAAGTAACCAATACTATTATGGAAATGTCCAAAACGGTTGGCAAAGTTCCTGTAGAAGTAAATGATTACCCAGGATTCGTCGCCAATCGTATTTTAATGCCTATGATCAACGAATCTATTGAAACTTTATATAACGGAGTTGCAGGAGTATCAGAAATCGATACAGTTATGAAATTAGGAATGGCACACCCAATGGGACCGCTGCAATTAGCAGATTTCATAGGCCTTGATGTATGCCTTTCTATTTTAAATGTAATGTATGATGGGTTTAAGAATCCTAAATATGCTCCTTGCCCGTTATTAGTTAATATGGTAATGGCTGGTAAACTTGGAGTAAAAAGCGGAGAAGGTTTCTATGATTATTCAGAAAGCAGGAAAGCAGAAAAAGTAGCTAAACAATTTGTATAGACTTTTATTAATATCAAATATAATTCTGGTTTGTTTTTTATATAAAAATGAATCAGAAACGTATTTTGCTAGTGATCTTAATACTAACAATAGGGGTTTTATAATAACTCAGAATAAATATCACAAATACGATTCGATATTTAAAAACAATCCTGAATTTATTTCGAAAAGCTTTGATTTTCCAGTAGGAAAACCAAATGCAAAAGGGTATTATAATGCTCAAAAGTTTAGAAATAATAATCACTTAGGAGATGACTGGAATGGTGTTGGAGGCGGAAATACAGACCTTGGAGACCCTATTTACAGTATTGGTCACGGATATGTTTCTTTTGCAGAAAACATAGGCGGTGGCTGGGGTAACGTGATCAGGATTATTCATCAATATCAAGGAAAATATTATGAATCTGTTTATGCACATTGTAATACTATTAATGTCCAGAAAGGGGATTTAATTAAAAAAGGTGCTATGGTAGGAACCATTGGTAATGCAGGTGGTTTATATTATGCACATTTACATCTGGAAATTAGAGATAATATCTTTATGGATATTGGAGGTGGTTATGCCGAAGATCCTACAGGGTACCTGGACCCTACAAAGTTTATAAAGAATAATTAAATAAAATAATTAAAAGCGCTTTACAACATATGTGTTAAAGCGCTTTTTTTGTATTCCAGAGATAAATATCTTCTAGTTACTTCCGTCGAAAGCAATAATCGGAACATCACTTTTCGCAACTGTAAGATCACCATTAACATTAATAGTCACTGTTGTTGTGGCATTAGCATTTATATATGTAAAAATAGTACTATCATTATTCGTTATAAATGTTGCACCTGTAATTGATGATACATCATCACTAAAACTAATTGTATAGGTTTTAGAACCTGATGCTGTAACCCATGCAGTACCATCCGAATTAACCAATATTCCATTCAGAGTTAGTAGTCCATTATACCAACCCAAGGTACTCGCAGGTAATTCTACAAATATCGGAAGCTCCACGACTGCCTTGTCATCGTCAGAGCAAGAACTAAATGCCAATACCATAGAAAATAATAGAATACATACTTTGAGTTTTGAAATAATTTGTGTTTTCATCATTATTGCTTTTTGATTTTTAATACTACAATAATATCAAGGAAAACATCCTTAAAAATCATAAAGTGACCAACTTCAATATTTTGTGGACGAAAAACTACATTTTTGAGGATAAAAACTTTTGTTTCTACTCATAGTAATGTTTTATAAAACAAAATTTCTATAAAATACTTTATGTTTGTATTAATCAATTCATATTACCTTGGCAAAAATCCATCCATTTAAAGCAGTTCGTCCTACCAGAGATAAAGTTAGTTTGGTAGCATCTCGTTCTTATCAAAGTTATACACCCGCAGAACGTGATTCTCGAATGGATTATAACCCTTATTCTTTTTTACATATTGTTAATCCAGGATACAAATACCAAAAAGAAATTTCGGGAGAAGATCGATATAAATTGGTTCGTAATCGATATTTGGAATTCAAGGAAGATGAAATCTTCAAACAAGATGAAACTGCGTGTTATTATGTGTATAAAATTGTGAACCGAGAACAAGAATCTTTTTGTGGAATCATTGCAGCTGCTAGTGCAGAAGATTATGAGAATGATATTATCAAAAAACATGAGGACACTTTACAACATCGCGAAACCACATTTAAAGAATACCTCAAAACTGTTGGCTTTAATGCAGAACCAGTACTCCTAACCTATCCAGATAATAAAAACTTAACTGAAATTATTGCTGAAATTACAGAAGAAAGGTCAGAGTACGAATTCACCACCACATATCGTGATACTCATTATCTCTGGAAAGTAAAAGATCAAAAAGTGATTGATCAGATTCAAAAGGAGTTTTCGAATATAGAAACCATATATATAGCCGATGGTCATCACCGTTCATCATCATCTTATTTATTAACTAAAGATTTACAAAAAAACAATCCTGATCATAAAGGAACCGAAGCTTACAATTTCTTTATGAGTTACCTGATTCCTGAATCTGACCTTAGAATTTATGAATTCAATAGACTTATAAAAGATCTTAATGGATTAACTAAAGAAGAGTTTTTAATACGGTTAGATGAATGGTTTCGTATTGAAAATAGAGGGATTGAAGTATATAAACCTTCTAAACCTCATCATTTTAGCATGTATCTTGATGGAGAATTCTATTCGCTTTATCTCAGAAAAACAATATATGAATTTACAGATGCATTAGAAGAATTAGATGCTCAAATTCTTTATAAGACAGTATTAAAACCTATCCTGAACATTAATAATGTGCGAACTGATACAAGAATCGAATATTCTCATGGTAAAAACGATATTGTTTTTGTAAAAAGTAAAATAGATAGTAAAGAGTACCAAGTAGGCTTTGGATTATTTCCCGCATCAGTTGAACAAATGAAAAAAATTGCCGATCAAGGATTAAAAATGCCTCCTAAAAGTACTTATATAGAACCAAAGCTGAGAAGTGGGGTTACTATCTATGAGTTTTAACCGCCTTTGGGGTTAGGGAGCTTTTTAGATATCTTTGCAAACTATGAATAATATCAAAAAAAATCTTTTAGACATAAAGACCTCTATACCAGAAGAAGTTACACTAGTGGCTGTATCCAAAACCAAACCTGTTTCTGACTTAATGCAAGCCTATGAAGCTGGTCAACGAATTTTTGGTGAAAACAAAATTCAGGAAATGGCAGAAAAGTGGAAAATGATGCCTAAAGATATCAGTTGGCATATGATTGGACATGTACAGACTAATAAAGTAAAATACATGGCTCCTTTTGTAGATTTAATTCATGCTGTTGATAGCTTTAAGCTACTTAAAGAAATTAATAAACAAGCAAAAAAGCATAATAGAACCATAAATTGTCTACTTCAGGTAAAAATAGCACAGGAAGAAAGTAAATTTGGGTTAAGCGAAGAGCACGTTTCTAATTTACTTGCTTCAGAAGAAGTAAAAAGCCTATCTAATATTCGTATTCTAGGTTTTATGGGAATGGCTACTTTTACTGAAAATCAAGAGCAAATACAGAGTGAGTTTAAAAAAATCAAAGACTTTTTTGATCAGTCAAAATCAAAATATCCTGAATTAAAAATCTTATCCATCGGAATGAGTGGAGATTACAAAACTGCTATGAATTACGGAAGTACCATGGTTAGAATAGGAAGTTCTATATTTGGTGCTAGAAATTATGGTTAATTACATTTCACAACCCCTAAAAACAACCAATTATAAACCAATATATGTACGCAATTCTAGATATAGAAACTACCGGAGGAAAATACAATGAAGAGGGAATCACCGAAATTGCTATATATAAATATAACGGACACGATGTTGTAGATCAATTTATTAGCCTTGTAAATCCCGAAAGACCTATTCAACCATTTGTTGCTAATCTTACGGGAATTAATAATCAGATGCTTCGTAATGCTCCAAAGTTTTATGAAGTTGCTAAAAGAATTGTAGAGATCACTACAGATTGTGTTATTGTAGCCCATAATGCCAGTTTTGATTACCGGATATTACAAACAGAGTTTTCTAGATTAGGTTTTGATTATGAAAGAGAATCTTTATGCACCGTAGAACTATCCAAAAAACTGATTCCGGATCAAAAATCTTATAGTTTAGGAAAATTGGTTCGAGGACTCGGCATACCTCTATCTGATAGACACCGGGCTAATGGAGATGCTTTAGCCACTGTAAAGCTATTTAAGCTATTACTATCCAAAGATTCTGAAAAAACCATCATTACCGAAACGGTTCGCGCTGACCCTAAACGTCAGATTGATGATAAGCTTTTAAGGCTTATGGAACAAGCACCAACTGCCACAGGAGTATATTACATGCATAGAGAAGATGGAAAAATCATATACATTGGTAAAAGTAAAAATATCAAAAAAAGACTGAATCAGCATTTTACAAGCGACCAGAGTAAATCAAGGAGAATTCAGACAGAAGTCACCAGTATTACATATGAAATTACTGGTAGTGAACTGTTAGCACTTCTAAAAGAAAGTGAAGAGATTAAGATTAACAAACCGAAATATAATCGAGCATTACGACGGTCAAAATTTGATCAGGCACTTTATCAATTTATAGATGACAACGGTTATATAAATCTTAAAATTGGTAAGAGCGATTATCGAAAAAAAAGCATTACCACTTTTACCAACAGACAACAGGCTAAAACTTTTATACATCGCTGGACTGAGGAGTATCATTTATGTCAAAAACTCACGGGGATTGATAATAATAATGGTAACTGTTTTGGCTACACAATAAAAGCATGTTTTGGGGCCTGCATTACAGAAGAAACTCCAGAGGAATATAACATAAGAGCCTTGCAACTTATCGAAAACAACTCTTTTGATAACCAGGACATGGTGATTATTGATCAAGGACGTGATGTTGATGAAAAAAGTGTCGTATTAATTGAAGAAGGTAGATTTAAAGGAATAGGGTTCTTTAATCTGAATTATCAAATTGATAATATTGATATTTTACGTTCTATTATTACTCCAATGAAACACGATAGAGATGCACAACATATCATCCAAAGTTACACCCGAAAGCATAAAAAATTAAAAATTATTAAACTTATTAAAAATGAGTAAACCCATACTCTTACTATTCTTAATTACTTTTTCATTTCTTACAACAGCCCAACAAGCCTACAACACTAAAAATGCTGTTGTAAGCATGGCTGATCTAAAAAACAATATTTATACTAAAGACAGCACTGCTAATGCATTTTATATTTATGAAAAAGGATATAGTAGAGTAGAAAATGGAGGTAGATACAATCTTTTAACCAATTATGAAGCAAAAATAAAAATATTAAATGAACAAGGTTTTAAAAAAGCCACTGTTGAGGTCTACCTATATCAAAACAAAAACAATAAAGAAAAAATAAGAGACATTGTTGCCTATACACATAATCTAGAAAATAATAAAATTGTAAAAACTAAAGTAGACAAAAAACAAATATTTAGAGAAAAGTATAATGAACGTTATACTGTTGTAAAATTCACATTTCCCAATCTAAAACCCGGTTCTGTATTGACCTACAAATATCAAACAGAATCTCCTTTTATGTACAATTTTAATGGTTGGGATTTTCAGGATGATATTCCAAAGATGTATAGTGAATTCACAGCTGATTTGCCTGGTAATTATATTTATAATATAAGATTAATTGGACCCTTAAAATTAAAAACTAATGAATCCAAAATAATTCGTGAATGCCTAGATGTTAGAACTGGAACAGCTGATTGTTCGCATAACGTATATACTATGGAGAATATCCCAGCTTTCGAAGAAGAAGAACATATGACGGCAAAGAAGAATTATTTTTCCAGAATTGAATATGAGTTAAAGGAATTCAAAGGTTTTGATGGAAAAAATAAGAAATACACTGAAACATGGAAAAATGTAGATAATGAGCTTAAAAAAGAGCAAACTATAGGACTTCAACTTAAAAAAATTAATATTACCAAGGACATCCTTCCTGATAATATCCAATCAAAACCAAATGATCTAACTAAAGCAAAAAGCATCTATAATTATATCGCAGACAATTATAAATGGAATGAAAAATATCAAATATTTAGAAACAATGAGAGTAGCCTAGTAAAAAAGGTAATCGAAAACAAAACCGGTAATGTTTCAGGAATCAATATCTTACTGCACAATACACTAAAGGAACAAGGTTTTAAAGTAAATTCAGTATTATTATCAACTAGAACCAATGGATATCCCACAAAGCTTCATCCGGTCATTTCGGATTTTAACTACCTGGTTGTTCAATTGTCCTTAGATGATAAAACATATCTATTAGATGCAACCGAAAACACTTTAGAATTTGGGCAGCTTCCTTTCAGATGCTTAAATCAATATGGTAGATTATTGGATTTTAAAAATGGTAGTTCATGGGTTGATATAAAACCTCAACGCAATTCTTCATACTTTTTCAGAGAAGAATTAATACTTGATAACAATTTAGTCCTAAAAGGTAAAGCTAAACATATCTCCACTGGTTATCACAGCTACGATAAAAGAAAAAAGTTCGACCAAATTAATAAAGAGAGTTTTATTACCAATATAAAAAAACAGAACGAGAGTGTTGCCATTACAGATTTTAGTATTAAAAATGAAAAGGATACTGAAAAACCATTTGAAGAAGAATTTACATTTAGAAGAAATATTGAGGAAATAGATAATGAAATTTATATCAAACCATTCACAAGACCTTTTTTTAAAGAAAACCCATTCAGGCTAAATGAAAGAACATACCCGGTGGATTTTGGATATCAAAACTCGTATACCTATTTGATATCTATAGAAATCCCTGAAGGTTATGATTTTATCGATATTCCTAAAAATATAGGCTATACAATCCCAAATAAACTGGGAACAGTTAAAATTGGTTTTCAAAGAAATGGAAACAAGTTGATGTTAAATCATAGAATCGCATTTAATTCTTCATATTATCCATCAGAATATTATTCTATATTAAAAGAATTCTTTAACCTTATTGTACAAATAGAAAACGACACTCTAATCACTGTTAAGAAAACAAGTTAGTTTTTTTAGTATTTTTAATCAAAATCAAAAACTTGAACAAAACATCCTCACAAATAAAAAACTGGAAAGACCGATTACACGAAATCATATATGAGGCTGACACCCCAATAGGAAGGCTTTTTGATGTAATATTAATGATACTTATTATCCTAAGTATTATTTTCGTAATGCTAGAAAGCGTAAAGGGTTTTCCGGCTGTGATTTATGATATATTGTATTATGGAGAATGGGTAATAACCATTTTCTTTACTTTTGAATATATGGCGAGGATAATTACTGTAAAAAAATCTTCATCATATATTTTTAGCTTTTATGGCATTATTGACTTGCTTTCAACATTACCGCTATATCTAACCTTCTTTTTCACCGGTACCAGCGCCTTACTTACTGTAAGAGCATTAAGACTACTTAGAGTATTTAGAATTCTAAAAATCTCACGTTATATAGGTGAGTCTAATAGATTGGCTAAAGCAATACGTGATAGCGGGGCAAAAATATTAGTCTTTTTATTTGCAGTATTAGTATTATGCATCATTATGGGTACCGTGATGTATCTAATCGAAGGCGAAGAAGGTGGTTTTAAAAATATACCTATTAGTGTATATTGGTGTATTGTAACTATGACCACAGTAGGATATGGAGATATCGCTCCTTCTACCCCATTTGGGCAATTAATTGCTGCTCTTATTATGATTGTAGGTTATGGTATTATTGCTGTTCCGACAGGTATTGTATCCGCAGAATACGCTTCAGGACGTAAGTCCAAAAAAGTAAACCTAAATACGCAAGTATGTTCTAATTGTAATACGTCTAATCATTATGATGGTGCTCAATTCTGTCATAAATGTGGAGAAGATTTGCACAATGACTAAAAATCTAATTGTAATTACCGGACCAACTGCTATCGGTAAAACCAGCTTAAGCATACAACTTGCTAAATATTTTAATTGTGAGATTGTTTCTGCAGACAGCAGACAATTTTATAAAGAAATGAGCATAGGCACAGCAGCACCTACAGCAGAAGAATTAAGCCAGGCTAAACATCATTGTATCCAACATAAGAGTGTTAAAGAGATATATACCGTTGGAGATTTTGAAAAAGAAGCTCTAGAAATTCTAGACAAATTATTTAGTAAAAACGACTATGCAATTTTGATAGGTGGTTCCGGATTATATGTTGATGCTGTGACCAAAGGGTTAGATCATTTTCCTGAGGTAGATCCCAAAATCAGACAACAGCTCAATGATACACTAGAAACTAAAGGTATAGATGTATTACAAGAGCAATTAAAGGAATTAGACCCTATCCATTATAGTAATGTTGATATACATAATCCTCAACGAGTGATTAGAGCTTTAGAAATTTGTATGGGCACTGGCGAACCTTACTCTTCTTTTCTTACTAAGTCGAAAAAAAATCGCCCTTTTAAAAGTATTAAAACTGGAATTACTGCAGACAGACAAATTATATATGATCGAATAAATCTAAGAGTAGATCTTATGATTAAAGCTGGATTAATAGACGAAGTTAAAAGTCTTCAGGAATATCAATCCTTAAATGCATTAAATACTGTTGGGTATAAAGAAATATTTAAGTATCTAAATAAGGAATGGGATTTAGATTTTTCTATTTCTGAAATCAAAAAAAATACACGTCGATTTGCTAAAAGACAGCTGACCTGGTTTAGAAAAGACACCGAAATTGAATGGTTTGATTATCAAAGTGATTTAGAATCTTTTATCACTTATATTAAAAAAAATTCACTATGATTTTGATCATAGTGAATTTTTTAGTCGGTTACCGTTATTACTTTTTTAAGATTCTTCGCTTCTAACCACTAATCTGAATCCTTCTCCGTGGATATTAAGAATCTCTACATTTTCATCTTTTTTCAGATATTTTCTAAGTTTTGCTATATATACATCCATACTTCGAGAAGTGAAATAATTATCATCTCTCCATATTTTAGTCAACGCCAATTCCCTAGGCATCAAATCATTAAGATGTAACGCTAATAAACGCAGTAGCTCATTCTCCTTAGGCGAAAGCTTAATAGCTTCTTCTTCTTTATAGGTTAAGAACCTAAGTTTTGAATTCAGGTGGAAACCTCCTATTTTAAATTCAAATTGTTTGCTATCTGCTACAGATTCGGTATTCTTACGTTGCATGATAGCTTGTATCTTCATTAATAATACTTCACTATCAAAAGGTTTATTAAGATAATCATCTGCTCCAACCTTATACCCTTTCAACACATCTTCCTTCATTGCTTTTGCAGTTAGAAAAATGATTGGTACTTCTTCATTTTTATCTCTAATTTCTTTTGCTAACGTAAATCCGTCCTTATAAGGCATCATTACATCCAGGATACACATATCGTAGTCATCCTTTTTAAACTTTTCGAAACCTTCCATACCATTTTTAGCATGTACTACATCATAATCATTCATTACGAGATAATCCTTCAACACTGTTCCGAAGTTTGGATCATCTTCTACAAGCAAAATCTTTTTGTTTTCTGTTTCCATATTTTAAGATATTAACGGTAATTTAATTATAAATGTGGAGCCTTTTCCCCGTTCGCTCTCCACCCATATCTGACCATGATGATCATCTATGATTCTTTTTACATATGTCAATCCCAATCCGTGTCCTTTTACATTATGTAGATCTCCTGTATGCTCTCTAAAGAATTTTTCGAAAATCTTTTTCTGAGCTATCTTACTCATTCCTACACCTTGATCGCGAATCTTAAGAACGATACTATTTTTTACATTTTCAGTATAAATATCTATTTTAGGTGACCCTTCAGAATATTTTACTGCATTATCTAACATATTCACTACTACATTGGTCATATGACTATCATTAGCCAAAATCATAGATTTCAGAGCTCCTAAATGAGGTTTAATATATCCCTCTCTATTTTCTACAATCAAAGAAACATGCGTTACGGCATCTTCAATAATATCATGTAAATCCTGTCTCTCTTTCTTTATATTTAACTCATTCTTTTCTAGCTGAGAAATCCTAAGCACGTTTTCTACCTGAGCATGCATACGTTTATTCTCTTCTCTGATCATATTCATATAACGCTGCACTTTTTCTGGATCTCCTGATATTTTAGGATTCTTAATTGAATCAAGAGCTAGATTAATCGTTGCAATAGGCGTTTTTAACTCATGAGTCATATTATTTATAAAATCCGTCTTTATCTGCGATATCTGCCGTTGTTGCATCAACTGTGATAAAGCACTGGAATATGCTATAACAATAATTAGAGTAAAAATGATTGATAAAATTGCCATACTCTTAATCGTAGACAAAACATACCTTTTCTTACCCGTAAAATTAACATACAACTGATACTTACTTGCTCCTTCCTCATTTAAAAAGAGAGGAACTGCATATGTTGTAGGATAATCCCAACTAAAATCATCAGAACGTACTCTAGTGGCTAGAGCATTACTATATATAGCATACTCATAGTCAACCTTTATATCTCTTTCTTCCAGTTCTTTTCTGAGCAGGTATTCTATCTCCTTTTTCTGCACCCTCCTATGAATAGGAATCAAACTGGCAATCTCTCCAATTACAATCTCATAATCTTTTCGCTGAAGATCTGTTAGTTCTTTTATTCTATCTAATTTGGTTTTAGATTTTTGGTGACTAACACTATTATTCTCTTCTGCTGAGATATCGGCATTACGATTTAATATGTTTTTTAGTTTTACCGTATCTATATTAAAATTGATAAAAGACGAAAACAGCTTATAGTCTTCTTCTAAAATACCATTAGCATATGCAAAAGTCCTAGCGGTATTATCAATACTAATATTTAAAGATTGTCGTAATGTTTTACTGTCCAGATCATCAATACTATCCAAAATTTCCCTTAACGGAGCATACATTTCTTCAAACTCCCTGTACTGAATTTTATTAGATACAGAAATTAGAATTTGTTTCGCATTATAAGAAAACTGCTCTTCATTGTTCTCTACCGTGTTGTTAATCCAATATCCCTGAACGAAAATAATCCCAATCAATGATAAACTCATTAGGATTATCAGTAACACGAATAACCTTTTATTCATAGGTCAAAAGTAAGACTTTAACATTTAGGGACTTTATGGTTTAACCAAATGTTAACAAAATGAAAGATTAGGATTACAAAGGGCTCAACAGGAAATTTTTCTATGAATTTTTCCTACCTGATTTTCAGTTTCTTCTAAATTATTGTTATGAATTACAAAATCAGCTAACGGAATTTTCTGCATATCATCCCATTGATTTTTGATTCTGGAAAGCACTTCTTCACGTGTAGTATGATCTCTTTTTAGAACTCGATCAATTCTAATTTCCTCGGGAGCCGTAACTAGAATTGTATAATCACAATGTTTATAACCATCATTTTCAAAAAGTATGGCAGCTTCTTTAATTACATATTCTCCTTGTTGAAGACTTACCCAGTTTCTAAAATGTTTTTCAACAGCAGGATGAACAATCGAATTCAACTTCTCTAAAAGAGATTTATCATTAAAAACTTTACTGGCAATATATGCCCGGTTTAATTCCTCTTTACTATATGCTTCTTTTCCTAATAACGCTTTAATCTGTTTCTTTATAGATTCATCATCATTCATCAATTTTTTTGCTTCTTTATCCGCTATGTAAACCGAAACTCCTAACTGCTTAAACATTTTTGCAATTGTAGATTTCCCACTACCAATCCCCCCGGTTAATCCGACTATCACCATATTATTTTAGAATCACATATTGAACTTGTTTTTCCTGAAGACGAACATCATGAATAGATTCTGGAATTTCTATCAATTCTAAGATTAAAAAAGAATTATCTTCTAACGCTTTATTGTAATCCGCAATTACTTTAAAGTTCATTGCCGTAATTTCATTATATCTATCTAAACCTACTCTATACACCACAGTAGCTTCTTTTGGGAAGATAGTAACCTTCTCTCCTTCAGGAACATTTTGTAATGTAATTGGGACTATCTGATTTCCTTCTGTAAACTTACTTACTTGAATACTTGCCTCAATCTCCTTTTTATCAAGACTAACTCTAGATGGCAGTTCTTCTACATCTATCGACAATGTTGTTTTATAATCAGAATTTAACCCTTCCAGTTCCAATAGATCCGTACTTACATATTGAATTGTATCCACTACTTTTTCCGGTCCACTAATTACTATAGAATCAGGCAAAGATACTACTCCTTTATCACTTCCATAACCTGTGGTATATTGAACCTTAGCATTTACCTTAACCGGTACTTTTTTTTCTAAATTGATATCTAACTTAAGTTTTAACGTATCTTTTTGCACGGATAAAACTCTTCCATTAAAATCTAATTCACGTTTTAGAGAAGCTGCTTGCTTATCTACATAAAAATGATATTCATCATCTTTAAACGCAGATGCGTTAGCTACATCAAACTCCAATTCTGGTTTACTCCAATAATGATTCATCAACCTAAAACCATTTCCGTTTAGTATTAATTTTAATGTTTGATCACTATTTTTATTAAGGATTTTATCTTCAGGGAGGTTTTTATACAAAATAGACACCTCTACTTCTTTAGTATAATTCTTAGAAAATTGAGTAAACAACCATAAAAAGGATGTAAAAACCAGAAAGAAGAAGAATGTTTTGACATTACTTCTTTTAAAGGAAAATCTTTTTTTAATTCTACCTGACATATGAATTACTTTGAGAAAAACAACTTCTTAAATTGCTCTTCAGGAACTCGTTTTAGCATATGAATATAATAATAAGATCTTAAGAATCCTTTGCCATAACCATAAAATTGAATAAGAACTGCTATAACTGACTGGATTCCAATAGAAACATTACCATACTTAAAAGTTGCCCCCAATAATATCATAAACAAATACCCCCCTAGAAGTGATATAAAATACCAATAACCAAATCCGGCAGCAATTAATGAAAATACAGTACCCAAGATAAATAATGAGGGAAACCAATATGTAAATTTAGCTGTATCCGGATGCCATTTGTTTAAGATTGGCCTTACTAACCCAAACTTAGTTACCTGTTGATAAAACTTCTTCCATGAGATTCTTCGTTTATGAAAAACGGTAGCATCTGGGATCAGCGCTGTGTCATAATCAAGTTTCCATAATCTGATAGTGAGATCGGGGTCTTCTCCTGGATGAATATCTCCAAAACCTCCAGAAGCTTCAAACGCTTCTCTAGAAAGCCCCATATTAAAACTTCTGGGTTGAAACTTACCCATTGTATTTTTTCGTCCTCTTATCCCTCCGGTTGTAAGATAAGAAGTCATACTAAAACTTATGGCTTTCTGAAGGTTTGAAAAACTTGGATGCGCATCATCGGGCCCTCCGAAACAGTGTACAAAGTTTTTTTCTAAAAAAACATCAACCTTTGATAAATAATTTTCTGGTAAAATTACATCGCTATCAAGAATAATAAAATAATTTCCTTTAGCCTTCTGCATACCATAGTTACGAGAATCCCCAGGACCTGTATTATGTTTTTGATAATAACTGATATGCAATTTATCCTGAAAAGAGGTAATCACCTCTTCTGAGGTTTCTGATGAACCATCCTCTACAATTACAATTTCGTATTCCTTTTTATACTCCATGGCCACCATACTTTGGAGCAATTCTAGAATTTCATTAGGTCTATTATATACCGGTACGATAAAAGAAAAACTAATCTGCATCCGGCAAAGGTAGCTAATACTAATCTTTTATTATTGTTTTTCTGAGTATCTGGTTATCTGCTTTAATTTAAGCATATCTCTACCTCTTTCTATCTTTTTAATCGACCTTCATTTACAGATCAAATACCAACACTAACAGAATAAAATTTCTAATACTAAAAAATCGCATCACATTTGATTGTGTTATACTACATAAAGATGCGAACGACACTTTTTACATTCTATTTTTTTATTGGAATCATCACCGGATTTTCTCAAAAAAACAAAATCTATAAGGGTATTGTAAAAGATCACAATTCACAAGAAACTATCCCGTTTGCTACAGTAGCCATCTATAAAAATGACAAATTAATCGATGGCACTTCTACGAGTGATATTGGACAATTTCAACTAAAAACAAAAAAGGAGATTACCCATTTTAAAATCAGTTTTATAGGAAGAGAAACATCCATTCTAGCCTATTCTGAAATTACTGATCCAAAAAATATCATCATCTTTTTGAAAACTCCTATAAATGAATTGGATGAAGTATTTGTAAAAGCTGAACAGACTACCACACAATTAAAAATCGACAGAAAAATCATCAATCTAGGGGCTGATCTGCAGCAGTCAGGAACAACAGCCTTAGAAGCCTTTGATCAAATATCTGAAATCCAAACCGACTTAGGATCAGGAACCCTTTCTTTACGCGGTAGCGGCAATGTACGTTTATTGATCAATGGTAAGCCCTCTGCTCTAAACGCTACAGAGTTATTAGAACAAATCCCTTCTTCATCTATACAAAAAGTAGAGATTATTACATCACCCTCTGCAAAAAATCAGGCAGATGGTCTTTCAGGAATCATCAATATTATTCTTAAAAAGAACTCTGCTCAAGGATTGAATCTGACTTTAAATACAGGAGTAGGTACAAAACGATACAACTATGGTATCGATGGCAACTATAATTTTTCGCCTATAAACTTTAGATGGAATGCTTCGCAATCGGGAAGAGAAATGGATAGTAAACAAACCATCAATCAACAGTACCTTAATGGAAATACGCGAGATTTTTTTACTCCACATGACTATAATGGCCTAATTAGGACGATAGCTTCTGGAATCGATTTCTTCATCAATGACAAAAACGAGCTTTCTTTTGATTTTAATCACACAAACGATTACCACACTTTTTACAACAACACCTTTTATACCAACGTAACAGGAAGAGAAGATTATATTTATACAAGAAACTCTTCGCACACTCATAAGACCACTAATTTTAACATCAATCACAGAACAAACTTCAACAAACAAGGGCACTATATTGAATTTGATTATAACCTTACTAAAAACAAAAATATCCTTCCAGCTATAGATTTTGAAGATAGGGTTTTACTTTTCAATGAAGAACAAAAGAATAATAATACACTTCATGCATTAGCATTAGACTATACTTTGCCAATTGGAGAAAAAACTCAAATAGAAACAGGATTTTCCTGGAATGGTAGAAAACTCAGAAGCTATAATTATTTTAATCCAATTCAGGAAACAGCAAGCACTGATGTTTTTAACTACAATGAAAACTTATTAGGAATATATGCCTTGGCAAAATTCAATACAGGAAAACTGAGCTGGCAAACAGGATTACGTTATGAACATTTCATTTCTGACTCAGATAATACTCTAAATGGCCAGGCTACTAATCAAAAATTTTCAGATCTGTTCCCTTCGATTCATGCTTCTTATGAGGTTGATGAAACGAATAGTTTGAATATTGGTTATAGTAAAAGAGTTTCTCGCCCTAATTTTCATCATATCAACCCTTTTCAAATGGGAAATCAATTTTTTCAGTGGGTAGCTAACCCAAACCTAAAGCCTGAGTTTAGTGATAATTTTGAAATCAATTATCAATATAACAATAACAAATTTAATGCATCTGTTTCCACATTTTATCGTTATCGCACAGATGTAATCGAATGGTTAAGCGATATCAATGAGGATGGTGTACAGTCCATAAGTTTCGACAATATTGGCAAAAAGCATTCTTATGGTATTGAGACAGATATACGTTACAAAATAACTCAGCATTGGAATGCACAGCTATCAGGTAATTACTACCTCACAAACATCGACCAGGACATTTATCTTACCTGGAATCAATTGTATTCTTCAAGCATTATTCTAAAGAATACTTTTAAAATCAATAAAAATATCAGCACAGATATCACATATCGACATACTCCCAAAGACCAAAGAGCATTTAACTACAGAGAACCTCGAAATCGTTTTGACTGGGCAGTTAGATTAAAATTACTAGACAACAAATTAACGGCTAGTTTTAGAATTATTGATGTTTTTGATAATAATCTAATGTACAGAAATACAATAACACAAGATATAATACAAAACGAGGTTTGGCGCTTCCAATCACAAACCTTTGGAGTATTGTTCAGTGTGAACTATAAACTATTTCAGAATGAAGGAAAAATAAGGAACAGAAAAGAACGAGATTATCAACACAATGGTACCACAGATTAAAGAAAATAAAAATCAAAAAACATGAAGATAAGAATAAACAGTATACTTCTTACTATATCATTTATATTACTTATAAGCTGTAAACAAAGAGCATTACAACAAGAGGAAATTACAGCGCAGGAACTCTCTAAATGGAAAACACTAGATAAAGGTAAAAGCACTGTCAAAAATGATGAATTGATCATTGAAGAAACTAAAGGTTCTAATGGCTATTTTCTAATCAGTCCAAAAACCTATAAAGGAGATTTCATCATCAACTATAAAGTAAAAGCTATGTCAGAGTCCTCGGTATTAATTACTTTATTCTCTGCTTCGCAAAAAAACGATACAGATGAATTAATTCTTCCCGAAAACGATGCGTCTCCAGAAGAGTTCTGGCAATGGCGAAGTAATATGAAACATTATAACCTTACATTTAACAATAAGTCCCACGGATATAAACCATTTTTTTTTAAGAATATGTCTCCTCATTCCAGAGGTTTTTATCAAACTTTACCTGATAACATTACAGAAGTTGGAAAATGGTATGATGTAGAAATTGGAAAAAAAGGAACACATTTATGGTTCAAACTTAATAACAATATTGTTTTTAATGTAGAAGATTGCAATCCGCTTAACGATGGTCACCTTATCTTTAGAATTAGTGGAACTACTGGAGACAAAACAATTTTAGCCAAAGCAGCAATAAAGAACATTGTAATTTCTTATCAATAAAATGTAACTTACTCCTATTAATGGAAAATAGAAATATATATCAAAAATTTGTAAAAGCAGAACCATATTTTCATGTTTTGCTCTGGTGTATGGTGTTATTTTATCCATATATAAAGTATTTAAAAAGAGACGGTGGGTACATGATGTCTTTTACACACGAATTAAATTCTTTACTGTTTAAAATGACTATTTCTTATTTTTTATACCTATGGTTCTTTCCAAAGAAAAATAAAAAGAAATATCTCCTAATTGTTATTCTTGCATATTTTATAAACGCATGTTGTTATGAATATTTTGATCGCTTCTTTCATGAGGGAGATACTCATTTCTGGAAACACTTTGCTGCCAATTCTTTGACTTATGTAAGCTTTGGAGTTGTTTTTTTCACAATCTACTCTTTAAAGAATGTATATAGAAAACAAGTAGAAATTGACAGATTGACACAAGAAAAACAACAAGCTGAAATAAAAGTGCTAAAGGCAAAAGTCAACCCTCATTTCTTATTTAACACATTAAATACGATTTATGCAAATGCACTAAGAAAAGACGATAAAACTCCAGATTTGATATTAAAACTTTCTGATGGGTTTCGATATGTATTACATGAGGGTCAAAAAGAATATGTTATGCTAAACCAGGAATTACAGCATCTCAAAGATTATATCATTTTACAACAAGAAAGATTATCTAACAAAATAGTAGTTAATTTTTCTCAAGATATAGATAACGAAAAACAACAAATATCCCCTCTATTACTCATAGCATTTGTGGAGAACGCCTTTAAGTATTCTAGTATTATAAAAGGTAAAAACCATGTAATTGAAATTAGGGTCCTAGTAAAAAAAAATACACTTTTTTTTCTTTGTGAGAACTCTTTTAAAGAAAGCGCTAAGCAAAATATTGATAAAGAATGGAAAGAAAGCGGTATTGGAATAAAAAATACTAAGAAGCGGTTGGAGCTGCTATATCCAGAAAGGCATCAATTGGAAATTGAAAAAGATAAAGATCGTTTTAAAGTAAAATTGGAAATTCAGCTATGATACATTGTTTAATTTTAGAGGATGAAGCTTCTGCAATTGAGGTATTACAAAATTATGTAGACAAGACCCCCTTTATAGATTGTTTAGGAGCTTATGAAAGTGGTTTGGACATACCTCTGGAACAATTACGGCAAACAGATCTTTTATTTTTGGATATCCAACTACCTGAGCTAAATGGGTTGTCCTTCTTAAAAACATTACATCACCCTCCAAAGGTAATCGTCACCTCCGCCTATCCAGGATATGCTATTGAAGCCTTTGAAGAAGCTGTAACAGATTATTTAGTAAAACCATTTTCTTATGAGCGCTTCTATAAGTCTGTCAGTCGTGTTAGAGGGCAGTTACTTCCTATTGAAAAGAATAAAAACAAACAGCTATTCCTTTATGCCGATAAAACCATCTATAAAACTAATGCTGAAGATATTTTATTTCTAAAAGCAGAAGTAGATTATGTAAAAGTGGTGACAACTGATAAACAGATTCTTATTTTGGATAGTTTACAGAACTGGGAAGAAAAACTATCTAAACTTAATTTTATTCGCACTCATCGTTCTTATATTGTAAATTTGGATAGAGTAGAAAAAATTTCCAGAAATCAGATTTTTATTGAGAATGATGTCATTCCTATAGGAAGAACCTACAAAGAAAGTTTTATAAATACATTAAAAAAGTAAAAACCCCAATCTAAGGATTGAGGCTTAATTTTATATAAAAAGTATATATAGTTTATTCTTCATCTATAAACTTATCCATCACCAATTGGCTAACTCCCATATTAGAAAAACCGCCATCGTGATATAAATTCTGAAGTGTTACTTTTTTAGTTAAGTCAGAAAACAATGTTACTGTATAATCTGCACAATCATCTGCAGTGGCATTACCTAGAGGAGACATTTTATCTGCATACTCTATAAAACCATCAAAACCTTTTACACCTTTACCAGCAGTAGTCGGTGTTGGAGATTGAGAAATCGTATTTACACGCACTTTTTTATCTCTACCAAAGAAATATCCAAAACTGCGAGCAATTGATTCTAAATACGCCTTATTATCAGCCATATCATTATAATCAGGAAATACACGCTGAGCAGCCATATAAGTCAACCCTACAATACTCCCCCAATCATTCATTGCTTCTTTTTTGTATAGTGTCTGCATTGTTTTATGAAAAGAAAGTGCAGATACATCCCATCCTTTTTCACTCCAATCATAATTAAGATCTGTATAATGACGCCCCTTTCTTACGTTTACAGACATCCCAATAGAGTGCAAAACAAAATCTAGTTTACCTCCTAAGATCTCCATTGCTTTTTCTACTAAATTCTCTAAATCTTCTAAAGAAGTCGCATCTGCAGGTATTACCTCAGAATTGGTCTTTTCGGCAAGAGTTTTAATAGCTCCCATACGCATTGCTACCGGAGCATTAGTTAGGACGAAACTTCCTCCTTCTTCAAAAACACGTTCTGCTGTTTTCCAGGCTATTGAACTTTCATCCAACGCCCCAAAGATAATTCCTCTTTTGCCTTTTAATAAATTGTGTGACATTTAACTATAAATTAAAGTATGGTTGTATACGAAGCGGTAAAGATAACAAAACGACCTAAAACGCTACTATATTTTATTTTAATTAAATAACAATGACCTTGCATGCGTCAATGCTGAATCAGAAATATCCTTACCACCAATCATTTCTGCGATTTCTTTTATTCTTTCCTCCTCATTTAATAATTTAAGCTGAGTAACTGTTGCATCGTTAATATCTTCTTTAAAGACTTTATAATGGCTTTGACCATTAGCAGCAATTTGCGGCAAATGTGTAATACTAAAAACCTGCAAATTCTTACTCATATCCATCATCAGATCTGCCATTTTATGGGCTACTTCACCAGAAACCCCTGTATCAATTTCATCAAAAATAATGGTTGGCAACTGTGCATATCTAGACAAAATAGACTTGATCGCTATCATAATTCTGGATAGCTCTCCTCCAGAAGCTACTTTTTTTAACTCACCAAAAGACCCTCCTTTATTCGCCGAAAACAAAAATTCAAGACTTTCTTTTCCATTAGATAAATATTTTTCTTGCAACTCTAAAGAAGCATTAAAAGAAGCATTAGGCATCCCTAAAGCTTTTAGAATATCTTCTAACTCATTCGTTAACTTAGGTAATGCCTTGTTTCTTTTATCATGAATTTTTACCGCGACTTCATCTAACTGAGATTGTATAGTAGTTATTTCTTTTTTCAACTTATCTATATCATCAGAAAGTGATTCTGTCTTAGATACTTTTTCATGAAGCTCATCTTTGATTACTATAAGTTCTTCTATAGTAGAAACAGCATGTTTTACCTGAAGATTATGAATTAATTGCAATCGTTGACTCAATTCTTCCAATTGTTCAGGGTCAGCTTCAAGTTTTTCCATCTCATCCTGCAACGAGGTGTTTACATCATCTAATTCTATGTAGATGCTTTGGATTCGATCAGAAAGTTCTTTTAACGTTCCGGAATACGTTTCTATTTTAGACAAATTAGCCTTGATTGCATTTAATTGATCAGACAAACCTATTTCTTCAGCATTAACCAAAGAAACTGATTGAGACAAATACTCCTGAATCTCCTCGATATTATTTAACTGCTCATATCGTTCTTCTAACTCAGGTAATTCTCCAGGTTTTAACTTTCCTTCTTCTAATTCTTTTAAAAGAAAAGTATTATAATCATATTCTTTATTGAACTCTTCTTGACTCTCAATTAAAACTTTAACTTCTTTTTCTTTCTGCTTAAGTAATCTAAGACCACGTTTATAAGACTCAATTTCGCGATCCGCTCCTGCAAGAGCATCTAATACTTTAAACTGAAAATCACTAGAAGTAACTTCTAAAGTTTGATGCTGACTATGGATATCGATTAATTTTTCTCCCAAACCAGAAAGCGATTGTAAGGTAACAGGAGTATCATTAATGAACGCTCTGGATTTACCTGAAGGCAAAATCTCACGTCTTATGATTGTTTCTTCTTCATAATCCAATTCTTCTTCCTCAAAAAAAGGTTGAAGATCATATTTAGCAATATCAAAAACACCTTCTATAAAACACTTAGCACTACTATCTTTAACACTACTAAGATCTGCTCTTTTACCAAGCAATAATCCCAGAGCTCCAAGTAACAATGACTTACCAGCCCCAGTTTCTCCAGTAATAGTAATCAAACCTGAATCAAATGAGACCTGTAATTGTTCTATTAAAGCAAAGTTTTTTATTGAAAGTCCTCTAAGCAAAGGATAGAAAAATTAGGTTATTTATAAGTAAGTAAAGATACTACAGTTTTAAAAAAAATTGCAAACAAATACTATACTAAAACTTTATTTTTTTCCAGTTTTCTGAATATGTGGGTGCAATTCTATCCAATAAAGCAACCGAATCTGCAATATTAACAGAAGGTCCTCCGGAAAGAATACTTGAGATTTCATCAGCTTTAGCATCAAAAAACACTCTCATCATGTAAGAATTAGGCCTTGTATTATTCATTTGTTTAAGCGGTTCTAAAGCCTCGATAATCATCTCTTTACCTTTTTTAAGATTATTATGCATAATATCTAATCCTTCTCGATGATATCTGTACATAGCTGTTCTATATCCATCATAAGTCCCAGAAAGCAAATCATCATTAAGCTTGAACCTAGTTTGATTACCATCCTGCGCATTCCATCCAAGTGTATTACTCCCTTGAGCATTACCTACAATATTCTTGGCTTCCTGAAAATAACCGGTGCCACTATTAAGCTCAAATGTATCTGCATCTACCCCAAGTATAGTATATAAATAAAATGCAACAACTGATATCAAATTTGACTCAAAATTATTGGGGTTATAATTTAACGGCTGAAACTCTAAATAACTAAAATTAAACTGCTTATCATTAATATTAAAAATCGTTGTATTATAATTAGAACCGTAAACTGGTCTTGATGCCTGAACCTGTAAAGTAGCTGCAAAAGCATCATTAGTAAAACTAGATATATTAATAAAGAAACTACAGTTGATACGCTCCTCTGTTCGATAATCAACTTCAGTCCACTTTGTATTATTTATAAATTCAGTTAAAGAGCGCTCTAGAGTTCTAAAAACTTGTAAATTAGGATTACCCGTTTGCTCAGCATTTACTCCAACTGTAGCATTAAACTCCTGGGCATTAAGATTAAAACCAAGTACAAAAAGTACAAAAAAAAGTAGTTTATGCATTTTTTAGCTGATTAATTTCTTCAAATATATCTACAGCGACTTCCGCTTTAGTTTTAAGTTCAAACGCTTTAATCTCCAATTTATGATTAATCAAACTAACTTTATTGGTTTGCCCCTTAAAACCGGCTCCTTTATCATTAAGTGAATTTAATACAATTAAATCCAAATTCTTTTTCTTTAGTTTATTTTTTGCATTTTCTTCTTCATTTTCAGTCTCTAATGCAAACCCTACTAAGAACTGGTTTTTCTTTTCAGCTCCCATCCATTTCAGGATATCAGTCGTTCTCTCTAATTCTATTGCAAATTCGGCATCGGCTTTCTTGATCTTTTGATTTGATATATTCTTAGGTCTATAATCAGCAACTGCAGCAGACGCAATGGCAATATCACAATCACTATATTCCTTCACCACAGCTTCATACATGGATGCTGCACTAACAACCTTGACTATATTAATTAAACTATGATCAACCTTCAGCGCAGAAGGCCCTAACACCAAAGTCACTTGCGCTCCAAGATTTGCAGCTGCTTTAGCCAATTCAATTCCCATTCTTCCACTAGAATGATTACCAATAAACCGCACAGGGTCTATTGCCTCATAGGTAGGACCAGCGGTTATTAAAACTTTTTGATCTTTTAAAGGGAGTTGATCTAAAATATCTTTCTCTATAAAATCTATAATATGTTCCGGCTCAGCCATTCTACCTTGCCCTATCAAACCACTAGCCAATTCACCTGACTCAGCTGGTATCATGATATTACCAAATTCTTGTAGTTTTTTAAAAGTAGCACCTGTAGAAGGGTGCTGATACATGTCCAAATCCATCGCCGGAGCAAAATATACAGGGCATTTAGCAGAAAGGTACGTTGCCAAAAGTAAATTGTCGCTACTACCTGTTGACATCTTAGACAATGTATTAGCAGTAGCTGGAGCAATAATCATAAAATCTGCCCATAATCCTAACTCTACATGATTATTCCATTCTGCGTTTTCATCTTCTTCATCAAAAAAAGAGGAAAAAACAGGGTTCTTGGATAATGTAGATAATGTAAGCGGAGTTACGAAATCTTTTGCTGCGGGAGTCATTACAACCTTTACTTCAGCACCTGCTTTTATAAACAAACGTACTAAGGATGCAGTTTTATATGCAGCTATACCAGCGGTGATACCAATTAAAATCTTTTTACCGCTTAAAATCGACATAGACTTATAATGATTCTGAGTCTGCCTTAGTGTTTCTGTGGTAAATCTTACCTTCTAACCACTCCTGAACCGCCAAAGCGTGTGGTTTAGGTAGTCTTTCATAAAACTTAGAAACCTCAATCTGTTCTTTGTTTTCAAAAATCTCTTCTAAACTATCATTATAAGTAGCAAACTCATCCAGTTTCTCAAGAAGTTCTTTCTTAATATCTGTATTGATCTGATTAGCTCTTTTAGAAATAATCGAAATTGCTTCGTAAATATTATCTGTAGGCTGATCTACTAAATTTTTATCAATTGTAGTAGTATTTACCGGTGCATTGCTTTTTTTCAAATCCATCTTCTCCTAAGTTTTCTATTTATATTGTTCTAATCTTGATTTTATATCCTCAGCTATTTCATCAGCTTTCTGAGTATATTCTCCTGACTTGTAATATTTCTTATAGTTATTGTAGTATGTCTGAGCTGTATTAAGTCGATCTTCTACCAAGCTCTCATAACTACCAATCGCCAGTAAATACTCAGATTCTAACTTGTAATATAGTACTTTTTCTCTGAATGGCGAACCTGGATAATCCACTAAATAATTATCAAAACTAGATATTGCAACTTTATAATTCTCTCTATGGTGATAGAGTTTAGCAATTTCGTACGCCTTTCTTTCTTTCTTCTCTCTTAATTCTGCAACCAACTTATTGGCTTCTGACAAATTTTCACTTTCAGGATATGCATCTATATATTCCTGAAGTTTCTCTATAGCTTTAGTAGTTTCTGTTTGATCTAAACTATATCTTGGTGATAGCTCATAATAACTCTTAGCACTTTTATAAAAAGCCTCTTCTCTCTTTTCGCTTTTAGGGTAAGATTTTGCAAATCTCTCGAATTGGTATCCTGCTAAGTAAAAATCCTCTAATTGATAATACGTATCAGCATAATAATACATCACTCGTTCAGCCTGAGGTTTACCCCTATATTGTGGCACTATCTGCTCAAAAAGGCGTAATGCTTTTTTGTACTTGCCTGCTTTGTACAACTTTTCTGCCAACTTATATTTAGGACCTACTTCTTCTCCTTTAAATACCGTCTGATATTCACTACAAGACCCTAAGGCTAACAAAATAATAAGTAAATACAATAATCTCTTCATAGCTTAAAAAACATCTGGCAAAAATAGATATTTCTACCGTATTACAAAAACTTTAATTCATCTATTAAATAACCCCAAATATAAAGGCTTGTTGCAAAAAATAATATATATCGAATTCATTAGAAAATCTTACACAATTTATTTGGGCGAATTAGCAGTAGTTTCATCCAAAAGGTTATGATCCAAAATAGTATAACCGTTATCATCGTAGTAAAATGCAGGAACAAATCTATGATCTTGTTTTAGGTTATTAAGAACATACGAATGAGCCTGATGTACCTCTTGTGCAAATGACTCATCATAATAACTTACCATTATTAAAATCTCTCCGTTTAATTCTGGCAATTCTTTAACATTAAACTCTTTCAAGGGACTAGACTCATTAATAGCATGTACAATCGTCCAGGTGGTAGGCAAATATGTAATTGAATTCCGTTCCAGTTTAAGGTTATAAAAGCTATTTGTATATTTTCCTTCATCATTTTTTTGGGACAAAGCTAATGTTGCTTCGATCTTAGGGTGTATCATTACATTTTTGCTTCTACTCATTAATCTGAACATTATACAATCTTCATCATTATGCTTACGCAAAACCACACTACTACTAAATCTAATATTAGCTCTAGGTTTAGAGAACCTTCCATAAAGCAAACCCGTAATAAATGAAAAACTAAGTAGACCTATGAGTGCTTCAAAAGATGAAATAATACCGAACAACAATCCTTTTGGCGCCATTGCGCCATAACCGACTGTAGTTATAGTTTGGGCTGAAAAGAAAAATGCATTTAAAAAGTCCTCAAAAATATTACCTGAGGGCTCTACTATTTCAGAAATGCCCAAAACAGTATAAATCAGTGCAAAAAACGAATTGACAATAACATACCCCAAGACCACCCAGAAAAAAAACCTGATCCAGCTAATACTAATCAAGTAATCATAATTCCCGGTCCAAGAGTTACTTCTATTAACATGTTTAACATTAAAAGACCCATCAGGATTAATAAATCGCTTCGCATGTTTTTTTGAAGATCTTCCTATTCCCGGATCTTTAATCTTTTTAGCCATTTTTGTAGACCTTATTTCTTTTTAATAAAATCTTTAATCTTTTTAGCCAATTCATCTGAAACAGGCACTAGAGGCAAGCGAAGATTATCATTACAGATACCTTTCGCTTTTAAAACATTCTTAATCCCAGCAGGATTACCTTCCGCAAAAGCATAATCCATTACTGGTAATAATTTATATAGGATTTGAAACGCTTTACTCGTTTCTCCAGCTAACCCTAGTCGTATCATTTCTGAAAATTCTTTAGGAAAACCTTGTCCTACCACACTAATCACACCATCTCCTCCAGCAGCTACAGCCGGTAAAGCCAGCGCATCGTCTCCTGAAATCACAAGAAAATCCTTAGGTCGGTCTTTTAAAACCTTTAGCACTTGTGTAAAATCTCCAACAGCTTCTTTTATTCCAACTATGTTATCTAATTGTGCTAAACGAAGCGTTGTCTCAGCAGTCATATTTGTTCCGGTCCGAGAAGGAACATTATATAACAATACCGGAAGAGGAGTATTATCATTTATTGCTTTATAATGTTGATAAACTCCTTCTTGATTAGGTCTGTTATACATAGGAACTACTGAAAGTATAGCATCAAAATCTGATAAATTTGTATCCTTAATCTCCTGAAGGATTGCAGCTGTATTATTTCCTCCTATACCAATAACTAATGGAAGTCTTTTATCATTTACCTGTACAATATGTTGTATTAAACTTTTCTTCTCTTCTTTGGATAGTGTAACGGATTCCGCAGTTGTTCCTAAGGCTACTAAATATTCTACACCCCCTCCTACACAAAAATCAACCAACTTTGTAACTCCATCGTAATCTATTGAACCATCACTATTAAAAGGTGTTGCCAATGCCACACCAGTTCCTCTGAGAAAACCACTCATATTATATAATCTGTAAAATTTTTAAATATTTCTTTAATTCTGCAATAAACAGGTTGGTATCATTAGTTGTAGATCCTATAATCAGATCGTTGATCCGATTATCAACTTCAGCAAAACCGACCTTTAGCTTAGCTTTAGATGCAACAGCTACGTAATTGAGTTCTAATTTATCTTCATCATAAAAATTAATCAAAACATCAAAATCTTCATTTATAAATTCATTTAAAGAACCACTCTTAACCGCGCCATTCATACCAAAACTTTTATCATTATAATAGGCAGCATCCTTATCATCCTCTAGTTCTTTTTGATCTTCCTTATACCCCACTACCTTAAGTTTATCAGACTTAACCCCAAGTTCATTGGCAAGCTTTACCACCGACAAAATATTAATTGCTTTAGAAGCATCAAGAAGAACAGCAAGAGTTTTAAGGGTAGTAACATCCTTTTGTTCAGTGCTTCTTTTTTTTAGATGGGATTCAATGCTTTTTTTTAGCGCGTTTCTTTTAAGACCTTTTAAAATCATTCATAAAAAAGATTAAGTCACAAATGTAGCTATTTTAGGTTTTAAAATCATCTCATCACTCGCAAGAATGACAGAAAATAGAATTAACCTAATTTCTTTATAATATCTGATAATTTTTCTTTTATTTTTTCGTCAAAATACCAAGTCATATAACTTAGTGGAATCACCTGGATACCAACCCTATACAAAACCTTATATCGTTCTATCGAAAACGAAGGCTGAAAATCACCAGGATAACCTATCAAATCAATTCCTAAATATTTACCATCTTTCTCAATTAAAATATCTATCACTAGCCCCGAAAGTTGATAACCAATATGATAATTTATACCTAAATGCTTAGCATCCAAAAATACACGTACTTCTCTAACAAATTCATCTAAATATGAATCCTCTTTTCGAACGACTTGCTTATTAATCATAGATCGTTCTATATAATCCCGAAGCAAAGAATCGAATTTCAATTCTTTTATCGATACAGACAAAAATACTTCTTGAATATTTCTTGCTCGTGTAATCATTACATTAAAAACGTCTGAACGGTTTAAATAGTTTAGAGCACTATGATGAGAATCATTATCAACAGCCATAGAGATTAGAATAATATCTCTTTCATCTCCCTGAAAAGAATACGGAGTTCCTAATCGTATATTATGTTTATGTAACTGTTTTAGAGTAATTTCTTTTCTTATTGCTTTACCAATATAAGTAACTTGATCCTTAAAAGGGGAAATTATTCCAATTGATGTTGCTTGTTTTTTTTGCACATTATCTTCTTGAAAGATCAACTTTTTTACAAGTTTTATTATAGATACAGCCTCCACTTCATTAACCCCTTTACTATTTCGTTTCCCTTTTAGTTCACGAATGAAAACAGATTTTTGAGTTTTATATTTAGGCAAATCATTCATTATCAATAACGACTCATCATAAAATTTTTCATTACTAAACTTAATGATATCAGGTAAAGACCTATAATGTTCATTCAGAAGATTCAATTGAGCAGAAGACTGAATACCTTCTAAAACAAAATCAAGAAGGCTTTTACTTCGGTAGTTAATTTTTTCACTCCAGGGAATGTTATATTTCTTACTGATGCTAAACATTTGTTGCTTAGACAAAAAACTCATATGTCTTAACTGCTTAGGATCTCCGGTAATAACCATTTTCTTAGCTCTTTGCATTAAAGGTAAAACACCAGCCATATCACATTGAGTAGATTCGTCTATGATCAAAAGGTCAAACATTTCCTTTTTTAAAGGAAGTACCTCAGCCGCTTTATCAATTTTTACTAGCCAAATAGGTAAAGCTCCCAGAATGACCTTAAAATTTATGGAATTTAGTTCTTCAGATTTTAATGAAAGGTCATCGTTTCTTAATGAATTCACTAACCCCTGAAGTTCCTGTCTATTGAAATTTAATCGATTCTGCACATTTCCTAGTAACTGCCCCATCAATTTTCGGTTAGATTCTTTAATACTTTCTCTAAGACAAGACATGTATTCATCTATCAACTTCCATTCTTGTTGCTGCCATAATTTAAACAGCTTTAACCAATGTATTTTTATATTTCTAATAATTCCTGGTTCTTCAAGAATTGTTTCGGTAAGTTCAATACTTTTAGAATCAATTTTAGAGAATTCTGATTCAATTTTTTTTAATCTCTTTTGAAGTTCCCCTAAATAAGACCAATCCTTATTAATTTCATTTCTATAAGGCAGCTGATTAAACCTAAATAAAAACTTCTCTAAACTAGCTATTAATGACAGTTTATATCTAGCTCCTCCTGCCTTCATCCTATATCTTCCTACAGAAAAAGACTCTAATTTATTAGAGATCACCTGCAATGCCTCGTCTGTTCTTGTCGCAATCAAAACACTTTTCCCTTGACTTATATAATCCATCGCAATTGCTGCTACCATATATGACTTACCTGTTCCCGGAGGACCAATAATTACTGACTTAACCCTTTCGTTAGCTGCTTTAATACTATTTTCTTGAGCCGTATTCAGTATAAAAGGTTTTATCTTAGGAATATATTTTTTAGTTCTTATACGATTAGAATCGCCTAAATATGATTGAATAGCTGAGGAATAATCTGTAATACCCGTCAACTGCTCTAATTCATTTACAACATTCTGCACATTGGTTGCTTTACTTGACACCATTGCTCCGGATGCTGGTAACAATTGAAATTGGTCAAACTTTTCTTCGTTAACCGAATTAAAATATCTCTTAACTGTTTTTGGTGGAATTAACTTTGGAAACATATGTACCTCTTCAGAAAAAGTAACATTAGACATATGTTTATCAAACAATCTTTGCAACTCTGCAATGAATGGATAATCTATTATTTCTCTACTTAATAATTCATTGAATTCTTCCTGAAAACTCTCAAAAGATGAATTAAAATCTAATGTTCTTAGAAATCCATAATTAACTTGTCGTTCTTCAAGATAAATCTCAATAAAATAGTCTTCATCTACTTGAATAATTTTTGAAGGATAGAAAAAGATGGGAGCACAAATACGACTTGTTCTTTTGTTGAACAATCTTCGTTTACCTAATAAAAATAGTGAACAATAAAATAGTTGCTTATCTCTTTTATATAACTGAAGGTTTTTAGAAACAATCTCTCCAACATCATCTGGGATATATTGCTGTTTATACTTTCCATTAATAAGTTCCTCATCCAAATCCTGAAGGAATTGATTCTCAAATTTAGCTGAGAAAAAATTATCTATACTAAACTCCCTATTGTCAGCCTTGTAACAATCAGAAAAATATTTAACAAGTGATGTGATATCCAAATTTAAAGTTTATAAAATTTATAGAGACAGGCTTTAATAAATGTTTCAAAAATCTAAAAATAACTCTGCTCTTTTCTTATTAAATCCTGAGGTTTAGCTTTAATCAAAAACTCCATGAAAAAATAAAGACCAGCCATTTCTGCAACATTAACCACTATAGTAAACACCCTGTTATAATATAATATTTCGTTTATGGGTAATAAAGCGTTTACAAATAAGCAACAACAAGCAACAATAAAGAGTCTAAAATTACCAGAATATTTATCAGTTATATATACATAAAAACACATACTAACAAAAGAAATCATTGATATCATAATAATCCCAAAAAACAACAGAGAATCCAAAATATGAGGTAAAACTAAGTCCGTAATGGAATATGTAAGATATGAAATCAACACAAGGCTAATAATCACCGGAAAAGAAAATATTGTATTCAGATTAACACCTTTTAATGTAAAAAAAACCTTCAATAAAAACATCGAAAATACATAATACAAGGCTATAACTATTGCTATAGCATCAAAATATCTCATAAAATCACTATAGACTAAAGTATCATTAACAAAAAGAATTAACATACTGAGTATATATACTAACTTGTACTTATTTGCTTTCCTTACATAGACATAAATTAAGGCTAAAAAAACTAGCGGCTTTACATAAACGAGAGAACCTTTTTCAAAAAATATTGTAGTTACAAACACTACCAATGCAGCAATAAAAAATGGTAAGTATGTAAGTGGTATTTTTTTCAAGTTTAACGGGAAACAAAGTAACTTTGAGTTTACAAAATACAAATATCATCCATAAAAACTTAATCACTATTAGAAATAATCTTTTCCGGATGGAACCAAATTATGTTGTTCTATAAAAAACTTGACAAGAAAAAATTGCCCTGAGATTTGTAATAGATTAGTAATCACAGGAAATACATCTAAGGGAACATACAACCTATGAAGCGCAGTAACAATATTAACAATCAAAAAACAAGATGCCGCTACCATTAAAGAATAGCTTGTAACGGTCTTACTATTAAGATAAATATAATAACAAACCCCTATAAATATAGCAAAGAAAACTACCAATATATTGAGAACCAGACTATGTTCATTAACCGCTGGCGAAATTAAATTTGCAACAGTGACTAAAACATAAGTAATCAAGGTCATAGATATAATTAGCTGTATTGTAAAAATTTTACGAAACTGAATTTTCACCAACTGCAAACTCTTCCACAACAAAACTACATTTAACAAATAATATGAGGACAACAAAATATGTAGGGCTTCAAAATTTCCTAAATAATCATGAAAATATAATGTCTCACAAATCATTAACATCAATAAGGAAAACAAAACTAAATAATTCAACTTTTCAGCTTTCTTAATATACAAAAAACATAAGGACATAATAACTAATGGCCTCAGGTAAATCATTAAGCCATTAATAAATATAGATGCTAAAAAGGCTAACCCTCCGGTTATAAAAAATAATTGATATGTAATTTTTTCCAGATTCAATATTTTTTTTTATTTACAATACATCAAAAACCTTCAAACTCATCAGATTTTAGATGTACAGATTTTGAAATCATATAATTAACCAAAAAAACCAATGCTAATGGTTGACAAATCAGCATCAACACCTTTAACTCATTGGATTGAAGATAAAACCTATCAATCAACAACATAAAATCACTAAAAGCAAAATTTAACATAGACAAGAAAAACCACAACGATTTTTCTGATCTAATATTAATATAATGCATAGCTCCAACAATCAACAAAATGTATAACAACAAAAGATGAAGAAACCCCAAAATACTTAACTCTCCCATAGGTTCTCTTAATATACTATAGGCGAGAAAAAAAATTACAGTATAAAGAGAACTACCTAATACTAGTGTAAATACATCTCTATTATTATACTTAAAAGACTTATGGTTGTAGTACAAAAAATAGAATAATAGTATATACACAATAGTATGTACCATGATCTCAAACTTTATCGTATTTAAAACATCCTGAAATCTTATCAATTCTCCAGAAAAGAATATCAATAAAATTATTATATGTAAAGCATTTGTTCTTTTACTACTTATGAGATAAAATACTATTACCAAAGCAAAAAGAATCGGATTACAATATGCATTCAAGAATGGTATCTGAAATACAAAACCCAGAACTTGTAATACGATAAATAAAGAAATAAGAAATTTTAGTAACCTTTCCCCATTCATTAACTTTAATTAGTGTGTAAAAAACTCCAATTACTGAATTTTACACACGTATGTTATACAATTTTTCCCGAATACCCAATATACTAATTTTTAGCGAAATAGGATATAATATTAAAAAAATATCAATTATGAATTTTTTAGTTTCAAAGCAACAGGACTGGCAATTTTGAATTTAACCAAGAAGAACACTGCTAATAATTGATAAATTGAATTAATAATTTCCAGCTCCAACAAAGGGATATAGAATTTATTTAATGCAAAACAAGTATCAGATATTACAAAGTTAAGTATCGCAATCAAAAACCAAAGAGATTTTGGTGATCGAATATTTATATACTGAAAAACAGCTCCAATAAAAAGTAAATACAAAATTATGATATAAGCAGTACCGTAAGGTTTTATGTCACCCATATTTCCTTCTGTAGCTCTATAAATCTCATAAGCAATATAAGTCCAGCAAAGAACAAATAATATTATGTATATAACATCATACTTGTCATAATCTAGTGGCTGATGATTTTTATACAAATAATAGAACAATATCAAGTAACACGTAGTATAGCTAAGAAGCACATACATAAAACCATTTTCGATTCTGGTTAAAAGAAAAATATCACCAAGAAAGCATAGTGACAAAATGATAAGGAATAAATTATCAAACTTTCTGACATTAAACCAATATAACATAAAAAAAAGTGGTACCGTAGTTGGTTTGGTATAAAGCTCCAACTCGGGCCACTGCATTATAGTACTTAACACACATAACCCTCCGGCTAGTATTAACAATATCTGTATAAGTGTACGTATTTTCAATCTTATAGTATAATTAGCTATCTTTAGTAAGTAACTATATAATTATCAACTTATTATGCTAACATATTTAGAAAATCATCTTCACTGATTATAGCAATTTCAAGTTTATTAGCTTTCTCCAGCTTACTAGGCCCCATATTTTCACCAGCCACAACAAAAGAGGTCTTTGATGAGATTGAACTAGATATTTTACCTCCATTATCTTCTATTAACTTTTTAAGCTCATTACGAGATACTTTCTCAAAAACCCCTGAAACTACAAAAGTTTTACCTTGTAACGTATCTGTTTGATTAGCTAATTTTTCTGCAGACACCTTTAATTGAACCTCATAATCTTGTAATCTTTTGATTAAAGTAACATTTTCCTCTATACCAAAAAACTCCTTTACACTTTGTGCAATCTTAATGCCGATCTCATCTACATTTACCAAATCTTCTTCTGTAGCAGTAATAATTGCATCTATATTTTTATAATGTTTTGCCAGTTTTTTAGCTACTGTCTCTCCAACATATCTAATCCCTAATGCAAACAAAACTCGTTCGAAAGGAATCTCTTTAGACTTTTTGATTCCAGCAATTAGATTTTCTGCACTTTTCTCTGCCATTCTTTCCAAAGGAATCACCTGTTCTTTTTTAAGCTCGTACAAATCTGCATAATTCACTATTAATCCTTCTTTTACTAATAATGCAACAGTCTCTCCTCCTAACCCTTCTATATCCATCGCTTTACGAGAAATATAATGCTGTATACGACCTACAATCTGTGGAGAACATCCTTGATCATTAGGACAATAGTGTTGTGCTTCACCTTCTTTTCTAATTAGTTCTGTACCACATTCCGGACACTCAGTAATATATTGTGTTGGCTGAGAGTCCTTATTTCTTTTTGAAAAATCCACTGCAACGATCTTCGGTATAATCTCACCTCCTTTTTCTACATAAACAGTGTCCCCTTCTCTTATATCAAGTTTAGCGATTTGATCTGCGTTATGTAACGATGCTCTTTTTACGGTAGTTCCAGCTAATAACACCGGATCTAAGTTAGCCACTGGAGTAATTGCTCCTGTCCTACCAACTTGATAAGTGATTTCTTTTAAAACAGTTGAAACTTGCTCCGCCTTGAACTTATAAGCCATAGCCCACCTAGGAGCTTTTGCAGTAAATCCTAATTCTTCCTGCTGCTGAAGGTTATTTACCTTAATCACTACTCCATCTGTCTCGTATGGCAGATTATGTCTATGCGTATCCCAATAGGATACAAACTCCAACACCTCATCTATAGAATTCACTAATTTTGATTCTGCTGGAACTTTAAAACCCCAAGCTCTCGCCTTTTCCAAGCTTTGATATTGAGAATCAATTTTTAATCTATCTCCGGTAATATTGTATAGCAAACAATCTAAAGGACGTTTTGCAATCTCTGTACTGTCCTGAAGCTTTAAACTTCCGGAAGCGGTATTTCGGGGATTCATATACGGTTCTTCTCCTGCCTCTATGCGCTCTTGATTCATTTTTGCAAACCCCTCAAAAGGTAAGATAATCTCTCCGCGTATATCAAATTTTGGGGGATAGTCTCCTGTTAGCTTTAGCGGAACTGACTTTATTGTTTTTATGTTTGTAGTTACATTATCACCCTGTATTCCATCGCCTCTCGTTACAGCTCTTACTAATTCTCCTTCTTCATAAGTCAAACTTATAGATGCCCCATCATATTTAAGCTCACAAGTATAGTTAACCTCTCCATCTACCAGTTTTTTGATACGCTTCTCCCAATCCAATAAATCTTCTTTAGAATATGAATTATCCAGAGAATACATTCTATGTTCATGAACTACGGTTTCAAAATTCTTAGTGATACCTCCACCTACCCTTAGCGTAGGAGAATTTGGATCATAAAATTCAGGATGTTGTGCTTCTAACTCCTGAAGCTCTTTTAGTTTCATATCAAATTCATAATCACTTATTGTTGCCGCATCCAACACATAGTAGTTATGATTATGTTGACGTAATTCTTCTCTTAATTGATTGATTTGTATTTCTATACTCATTATGTTCTATCCGATTTTAACCATTTAGGCACCTGCATAGGTTTAAAATTGCGCATTTTTTCTAATAATTGATCAATATCACTATCTACAATCAGTAATTCATAGTTTTCCATCTTAAGAAAGCCTCTCCTCACCATATTCTCCAGCATAAACAATAGATGGTCATAAAAACCACCAATATTAAGCAAGCCAATAGGCTTTTGATGTAATCCCAACTGAGACCAGGTAATAATCTCAAATAGCTCTTCTAATGTACCAAAACCCCCTGGTAACGTTATAAATCCATTACTAATATCATGCATTTTCATTTTTCGTTCATGCATGTTAGTTGTGGTAACCAATTCTGTTAAACCTTGATGAACAACTTCTTTAAGTTTCAAAAACTCAGGAATAACCCCGATGACTTTTCCTTTTTGCTGCAATGCTCCTTCTGCAACTTTGCCCATTATACCGATCTTTGCAGCTCCGTAAACCAAAGCAATATTCTGTTGAGCCATTTTTTCTCCCAATAGAAATGCCTCAGAAATAACATTCATATCATTTCCTTCACTACTACCACAAAACACACAAATTGAATCCAGATTATTCATGATTCTTTAATTTTTAATTTCTATTTGCTTTTATCATACGATCATTACCCCGGATATCTTTACGTAGCTCTAACGAATTGAATCCTGTCTCTTTCATCATTTTCTTGGTTAACTCAGATAAATATTGATTAATCTCAAAATATAATACCCCCTCAGCTTTTAGACTTTGTAATGCCAATTCTGTGATCTTTTTGTAAAACACCAAAGGCTTTTCATCTGAAACAAATAAAGCTTGATACGGTTCATGGTCTAATACATTGGGCCTCATCTCTTGTTTTTCCAATTCTCTAACATAAGGTGGATTAGAAACAATAACAGAAAACTTTTCAGCTAAATCATTTTCTGCTAAAATATCTTTATGTATAAACTTTATTTCCACATTGTGAAACTTAGCATTGTTGCGAGCTACTTCAATAGCTTTTTGAGATATATCTATTGCATATACTTCTGCATTAGGTATTTTTTTAGCCAACGTAACCGCAATACAACCACTACCTGTACCTATATCCAAGATTTTTATTTTATCCTTAACCGTTCTATAATCTTTGATGATCCAATCTACTAGCTCTTCAGTTTCCGGTCTTGGAATCAAAACATTAGAATCTACTTTAAACCTCAAACCATAGAATTCAGCTTCACCAAGTATATACTGAATAGGCTCTTGATTTTCCAATCGTTGTTGAATATTAGAAAATTTCAACACTTCGTTATCCGAAAGCTTTTTTTCTAAATTCAAAGCCACATCCACTCTTCTAAATCCTAAAACCTCTTCAGTTAGGATATAAAAAAAGGACATCACTTCATCAGCATCATACAATCTTGATAAAGCTCTTACAAAATCTTCTCTAAGGTTTTTTAATTTCAACTCTGCCGGTTTTTAAAACTACAAATCTTTCATCATCCAGGCTTGACAACTATAATGTCCGGTATCCCCTACCGGCCCCTGTAAATCTGTGAAACCAACTTTTGCATATAACTTGCGAGCAGCTTTCATGTAAGGCATTGTCTCTAAATAACATTTTTCAAATCCTTGCTCTTTGGCAAAATCCAAACAGGTTTTAATCATTTTCATTCCTATACCTTTTCCTCTGGCTATAGGCAAAAAATACATTTTCTGAAGTTCACAAATGTTATCTTTTGTATTTTCTAAAGGAGCTATTCCACCACCTCCAATCACCACACTATTCTCTTCTACTACATAAAATGAACTTCTGGGCTTATCATAGGTTTCATACATCATATCCAAAGCTTTATCTTCATAAGCAGTTCCAACCTTAGGAACTCCCATTTCTATTAAAACCTCCCTAATAACCAGAGCTATTTGCTCATTATCCTTATGTTCAATTGGACGAATTTTTATTGTGCTCATTATTATTTTTAAATACTACTTTTGTGTAACTTAAAAAATGATGTCTATAAATGATTATTTATTATTCGGAAATATACATCAAATCTAATCAGTAGTCAATGAAGAAGTTTTTATTATTATCAACAATATTTATCCTTTTATCAGCCTGTTCTGTATCCAAAAAACCGGAATTCAAGTATGTAGATAAAATCCAGGTTAAAAAAGTAAGTATGCGAAACATAACGCTTACTACAGATGCTGTTTTTAACAATCCAAATAACCTAAAAGGTAAATTATCAATAGAAGACTTACATATTTTTGTTGATAATATAGATGTAGGCACCATTTCATCACAAGAGTTCGATGTTCCTGCCAAAAGTGAGTTTACTATACCACTTGAAGGAACTTTTTCTCTTTCTAAGATATATGAGAAAAATAAAAATGGAATTCTAGGGAGTATTCTAAATGTAATTCAGACAGACTCATTAAAAATTCAATACAAAGGTGCTATCCGATATCATTTAGGAACTTTTTCTTATCCATACCAGATTAATAAAGAACAAAAAGTAAGCTTAAAGTAGTGTCTATACATGAAAAATACATAAAACGATGTGTTCAACTGGCTAAAAATGGCTTTGGCACAACGTACCCAAATCCATTGGTAGGAAGTGTAATTGTTCACAACAATAAGATTATAGGTGAAGGATGGCACTATCAAGCTGGCAAACCCCACGCAGAGGTAAACGCCATCAACTCCGTATCTGATGAATCTATACTAAAAGACGCAACTATCTATGTAAGCCTAGAACCGTGTAGTCATTATGGAAAAACACCTCCCTGCAGTGATCTTATTATTGAAAAAGGTATAAAAAAAGTGGTCATTGGGACAATTGATCCTTTTGCTAAAGTTTGCGGTGCAGGAATTCAAAAACTTATGAATGCGGGCTGTGATGTAGTTGTTGGAGTGCTTGAAAAAGAATGCCAAGAACTCAACAAACGTTTTTTTACATTTCATACTAAAAAAAGACCATATATTATCCTTAAATGGGCTGAAACCCTTAATGGTTTTATTGCTCCAGAATCAATGCCAGAAAGAAAACCCATTTGGATTACTAATTTATATAGCAGACAATTGGTTCATAAATGGCGAGCAGAAGAACAGGCTATAGTAGTGGGCAGCAAAACAGTCATAAAAGATAATCCCAAACTTACCATTAGAGACTGGGCTGGCCAACACCCTATTAGAATTGTAATTGACAGGTCTGATCAGATTCCTGAAGATTCTGCAATATTAGATCAAACTGTAAAAACCATTATCATTACTTCTTCAAAACACAAAAAAGAAAGTAGCAATCAACTGATTTACGAAAATGTAAATTCTGATAATAATTTGATAGAAGAAGTTTGTGCAATTTTATACAAACATGATATTCAATCTGTAATTATAGAAGGTGGAGCTAAAACACTACAAGCTTTTATTAATCAAAACGTTTGGGACGAAGCAAGGGTTTTTATTGGCAAAACCTCTTTCGGATCCGGTATAAAAGCCCCTATTTTAAAACGGGATCTTATTTCTGAAGACAAAATTATGGATGACACATTAAGAATTTACTACAATGATTAAAACTATAATTTTTGATTTTGGTGATGTTTTTATCAATATTGATAAACCTGCTACTTTAAGAGAGTTTTCAAAATTCAAAAGCTTTCGATTCACTAAAAAAGAACAAGCTATCAATGAGCTTTATGAAACTGGAGGTATCTCTACTTCCGAATTCATAAATCATTATAAAGTTTTACTTCCAGAAGCCACAGAGGAGCAACTTATTAGCGCATGGAATGCAATACTATTAGATTTCCCTAAACATCGATTAGATTTTATCCAACAATTGGCTTCAGAAAAAAAGTATAAGCTGATTTTACTTAGCAACACTAATGAATTACATATCGATTGGATAAAAAAGAATATTGCGTTCTATCCTGAATTCAAAAATAGCTTTAACACATTCTATCTTTCGCAAGAAATAGGATTTAGAAAACCTAACAGGGATATTTTTGAATTTGTTCTAAACCAAAACAACATCACGCCTTCAGAAACTCTTTTTATTGACGACACTAAAGCAAATACTGACACAGCTTCAAGTCTGGGAATCCATATCTGGAATAACAATCCCAGTACAGAAGATGTAACCAATCTATTTACCATTAAATCTGAATTATTTTGATCTATTTAATCCTAAGTGTTTTAGCCTCTAGTTTAATATTTGTCATTTTTAAGCTTTTTGCAAAGTATCAAGTAGATACACTACAAGCGATTATCGTTAACTATTTAGTTGCATGTATCTCTGGACTAGTAGCTTATTCAGAGCCCATAGACTTTGTTTCTATTACTAATCAAGGTTGGTTTTATGGTACAATGATTTTAGGGATTATATTTATTTCGGTATTTAATTTAATGGCAATTACTACACAGAAAAATGGGCTATCTGTAGCAGCAGTAGCCACCAAAATGAGTGTAGCGATACCTATTGTTTTTGGAATTATAGTTTATAAAGAAAGTACCGGAGCACTTAAAATTATTGGGATTATCATAGCTCTTTTAGCCGTCTATATGACCTCAATGAAAAATGCAGGAAGTATTTCTATCAAAAAAGAAAATCTAATTTATCCATTGTTGGTATTTATAGGAAGTGGAATTATTGACACCAGCCTTAAATTTCTAGAAACACATTATATAGCTAAAACTGATGTCCCTATCTTTTCTGCAAGTATTTTTGGGTTTGCCGCTATTGTTGGTGTAACCATTATTATATATAAAGCACTGAAGGGAACATTAAATATATCTATTAAAAATATTATAGCAGGAATCTGCCTGGGAGTACCAAACTATTTTTCTATTTATTTTTTAATAAAAGCATTAAGATATGACGGTATGGATAGTTCTTCGGTCTTTACTATTAATAATGTAGCCATATTATTAGTATCTACAATTGCAGGAATCATGCTTTTTAAAGAAAAGCTAATTTTGAAAAACTGGATCGGAATTATACTAGCTATAATCAGTATTTTATTAGTCGCTTTCTCAATTTAATAAACCAAATTTGGATATAAAGGACACCTATAAAACGATTAGCACAGCAACCGAAGAAGTTTTGTTTAAAGATAAAAACAGTAAATTCTTTGGATATGCTTTCCCGATTTCATCTGAAGAAGAAGCAAAGCAACATCTAGAAAGATTAAAGAAACAGCATCATTCTGCAAGACATTGGTGTTATGCATGGCAAATTGGAGTCAAAAAAATAAGATTTAGAGCTAACGATGATGGAGAACCTTCTAACTCAGCTGGGCAACCTATCTATGGTCAGGTCCAATCTTTTGAGCTTACAAATGTACTTGTAGTTGTTGTTCGATATTTTGGAGGAGTAAAACTTGGTGTAGGTGGTTTAATAAATGCTTATAAAAGAGCTGCACAACTAGCTCTGGAAACTTCTGATATTATCGAAAAGACCATTGATGTTGACTTTCTCATCATATTTGAGTACAAGGATATGAATAAAGTGATGCGTATTATCAAAGAACATCAGCTAAAAATCACCAGACAAGAACTCGAGCTAAATTGCAATATATATATTTCTGTAAGAAAAACTGTTGCTGATAAAATAAATAGCTTTTTCTCCGCGTTGTATGAGGTAACAATTAAAGAATTAGAGAATCAATGATTTTTTATTTTTTCGATTAAATAAGAAGGACATAAAATTGGTTTGCGTGTAACACTATCAACAAACACAAGGGTTGTAGCTGCTGTTGTTAATAACTCTTGATCCTGATTGTAGATTTCATAGTCAAATTCGATTCGAACTGTAGGAATTTTCCTTAACTTAGTTGTAATGGTTAATTCATCATCGAAAAAAGCAGATTTCTTAAATTTGAAATCCAAAGTAAAAACAGGAAGCATAATACCGCTTTCTTCCATTGATTTATAGGAAATCCCTAAGCGGGACAACCAGTCTATTCTTGCTAACTCCAGATACTGTGCGTAATTACCGTGGTGGACAATTCCCATCTGATCTGTTTCTGAGTATCTAACTTTTAACAATGTTTTTGATGTAAGAGGCATATTTTTTATTAAAAAGTGATATATTGTTATGATTATTGAAGTAATTAAAGTATGCGAAAAAAATAATTAATATTCAACCCAGAAATCGTTTTTTTTTTACATTTTTTGTTCACATATTTGTCAAACAAAAAAAGAAGGAACTTTTTCAACAATTTTCCGTTAATAACCTAAGTAAACAGAAATTTAATCTAAAGAATGAATTTAACTGCGCAATCAGTTTGGGATAATTGTCTGTCTTTTATTGAAGACAATATCACACCACAAGCTTTTAAAACTTGGTTTGAGCCAATCAAAGCTGTTAAACTTACAGATAGTGCTTTAAGTATTCAAGTACCTAGTAAATTCTTTTACGAATGGCTAGAAGAACATTATGTTAATCTTCTGAAAGTTTCTTTAACTCGTGAGTTAGGAGAAACAGCTAAGTTGGTTTATATAATCAAAATGGAAAATACATATGGTAACAAAAAGCCATTTACAGAAAAAATTCCAAGTTCTAATCGTACTGCAGTAGGTTCTCAAGAAGTTGACGTGCCGATTAAAAGTAAAAACCCAGAACTAAAGAATCCTTTTGTGATTCCCGGTATAAGAAATGTTAAAATTGAATCTCAGCTTAATCCAAGCTACAATTTTGAAAATTTCTTAGAAGGTGATTCTAACCGATTAGCAAGATCTGCAGGTATGGCAGTAGCCAATAAACCAGGCGGAACTTCATTTAACCCTCTTTTGATTTTTGGAGGAGTTGGATTAGGAAAGACTCATTTAGCTCACGCTATCGGAGTAAACATAAAGGATAATTATCCAGAAAAAACAGTTTTATATATTTCTGCTGAAAAATTTACTCAGCAATACATTGAGTCTGTAAAAAAGAATAACAGAAATGACTTTATTCACTTTTATCAGATTATCGACGTACTTATCGTAGATGACATACAATTACTATCTGGTAAAGCAGGTACACAAGATGTATTCTTTCATATTTTCAATCATTTGCATCAAAATGGCAAACAGGTTATCTTAACAAGTGATAAAGCCCCTGTTGACATGCAAGATATTGAGCAAAGACTGTTATCCCGTTTTAAATGGGGGTTATCTGCAGAGTTACATCACCCAGATTTTGAAACAAGAATTTCTATCATCAAGAACAAACTATATCGCGATGGTGTAGAAATGCCTGAAGATATTATAGAGTTTTTAGCAAATAACATCAAAACCAATATCCGAGAACTTGAAGGAGCTATTATCTCATTAATCGCTCACTCTTCATTCAACAAAAAAGATATTACTATTGATTTAGCTAAAGCTATTGTAGACAATTATGTAAAAAACACAAAACGTGAGGTTTCAATAGATTATATCCAAAAAGTGGTAAGTGATTACTTCCAGATGGATGTTGAGACACTTCAATCTAAAACAAGAAAGAGACATATAGTTCAGGCTCGCCAATTAGCTATGTTTTTTGCAAAAAAATTAACCAAAGCCTCTTTAGCCAGTATTGGTACACAAATTGGCAAAAGAGATCACGCAACCGTACTTCATGCTTGCAAAACTGTAGACAACTTATCTTCTACAGACAAGCAGTTTAGAAAATACGTTGAAGATTTAGGTAAAAAGCTCACTCTTTAACCAAATTCCTTTCTTTTGACATGAAAATCAAAATACTAATGGTATGTCTTGGTAACATTTGCAGATCACCGTTAGCAGAAGGAATACTACAATCTAAACTTGATCCTGAAAAATATACTGTAGCCTCTTGCGGAACTAGCAACTACCATATTGGAGGAAAACCAGACAGACGATCCATTGAAGTTGCTAAAAAGTTTGGAATCGATATTACTCAGCAAAGAGCAGCTCAATTCACCACAAAAGACTTTGATAATTACGATTTTATCTACACTATGGATAGTTCTAACTATCAAAATGTAATTAAACTATCTCGAAATCCAAAAGACACAAACAAAGTGTCTTTAATTATGGATGAATTATATCCAAATAATTCAATAGATGTTCCAGACCCATATTATGGTGGTGATCAGGGGTTTGAGGATGTATTTCAAATGCTAAATCAGGCTTCAGAAAAAATTGCTGCCAAGCTAGAAAAGCTTTCTTAACTTTTTAGAAAAGCAAAGTTTTGTATATTGAAAAATATTAACCATAACTAGTCGTTTATATTACCTATGGAATTTAAAGCCCTAGATCCAAAAGGAAAATTATATTTGATCCCCACAAGACTTGGAGATGATGTACCGTTAGAGGTACTTCCGATATCTATTAAGAAAGTATTAGAGCAGGTTAATCATTATATCGTAGAAAACGAAAAACCTGCAAGAAGATTCATTAAAAAGGTAAGCCCAAGCAAATCTCAAAAATCTTTGATTATACACTCTGTAAATAAATACACAGATACTTCCGAGATACCCGGATACCTAGAACCTTGTCTTAATGGCTTATCTATGGGATTGATGTCTGATGCTGGCTGCCCAGGAGTTGCAGATCCCGGAGCAGAAGTAGTAAGAATTGCTCACGAAAAAGGAATTCAGGTTACTCCTCTTGTTGGTCCTTCCTCAATTTTATTAGCCATGATGAGCAGTGGCATGAATGGTCAAAATTTTACATTTAACGGCTATCTACCCATTGATAAAAACGAAAGAAAATCTACTATCAAATATCTGGAAAAAACATCTCTGGATAAAAATCAAGCTCAAATTTTTATAGAAACCCCCTACAGGAATGATAAAATGTTTTCAGATTTAAAATCTATATTACACAATAACACTCGTTTATGTATCGCATGCGACATCACCCTTACCTCTGAACTTATAGCCACTAAAACAATAGAAGAATGGAAAAAAGAAGAAATAGAGCTTCATAAAAAACCCTCTATCTTCATTATCCAAAGAGATCATTAATTATTTATCAATTAAGCTTATCGCTTTTGCTTTTCTATTTGGCACCACAAAAGAAGTATCATAACCCTTAAAGCGTTTCATATAGTAACGTATTGTAGTTCCAAATGCATCTGCAAAGCCTTCTACTCCTCCACTACGCAAATATTTCTTGACAGCACCGGGTCCTGCAAGATGTGCAGCAGCAAGAATTCCAGATTCTGTTACCTCAACACCATTCATTCGTCTACCTACAAACCATTTGATATCTCTTCTTAAAATCCACTTGTTTCTTGATGAATTGGCGTAAAAAGCTTTCTCTTGAAGTTCTGGGCTATTCAGAAATTTATTTTTGTTATAAATCCCTATCATAGCTAGTGTACCTTTACCAAATTGATATTTACCAAGGTAACCAAATTGATTTACTACTCCATAATCACCTCTAGACTCTTTAAAAGCGACCGCTTCTTTGAATCCGACATAAGATTTACCCAATTTTGGTGACATATACGAATCAGACATGCCGTCTTCGATTTCGTCAAAGTTCGGAGCGATATAGTACAAATCTAAACCAGCTGTACTGTATTTGTCTAAATTTGGACTTTTTGTGGTCTTAAAACTTAACAATAGTATTCCCCCAATTGTAAGTAATAATGATAAGCCTACTAGTCTTTTTATCATATGAAAAATTTCTAAGTAGTCACTAAAAAAGTGTTCCCCACTACTTAAATTTTTGCCGTGCAAAGATACACATATTTTTCTTTAGACAAAGGACTGAGTGTTAAAATAATTATAATACTGAAAAACAGCTATTTACATCAAAAACAAGATAAAAAAACAACTGAAATAGCTAAAAAAAGACTTAAAAACAACACTTAAACGTCAAACCATGTAGTTTCATCGACATAAACTGAACTACCACTATTCCAAGTAATTCACAATAAAATTTATGTTTTTGTTAATAAATTGAGTCAGAAAAATCCATGAAAATCAAAAAAGCATATTTTTTTCCTACAAAATTACACTATGATTTTATCGATTTATACCCTGTTTATTAATCCAATTTATATACTGTTTTTTGTTACGATTATGTTGCGCCATAGTTTTCGCAAATTTATGGTATCCCATATTCTCTACATTAGCAACAAAAAAGTAATATTCGTGCTTTTCATAATTAAGCACAGCGTCAATTGAAGTAATATCGGGCATTGCAATTGGACCCGGTGGCAATGTACTATACATATAAGTATTATAAGGGCTATCCAATTTTAAATCCTTATACAGCACTCTCTTTATAACCGTATCCCAATCATTTTTATGTTTTTTAAGCGCATAGATTACAGTAGGATCTGCATCCAATTTCCAGCCGTTATTATGACGATTCATGTAAACTCCAGCAACTCTAGGGCGTTCATCAACTTTAGCAGTTTCCTTTTGCACGATAGCAGCCATAGTAGAAACCTCTATAGGTGTCAATCCAATGGTCTTAGCTTTAGATTTACGCTTATCATTCCAGAAACGATTATACTCCTTTAGCATCCTATCCCTAAACTGTGTTGCCGATGTATTCCAAAAGAATTCATACTTATTAGGAACATACATAGAAAGTGCCGTTTCTAAAGAGAAATTATTTTTTTCTAAAAAAGCTTCTTCTTTAAAAGCCTCTATCAAAGAAACACTATCGGCTTCGATCTGATAAGCGACCCTACCAGCAAGGTTTTCGAGTCTTTCTTGATTGTTAAAAGTCACGTATACAGGTGTATTTTTACTTCGTAGAACATTAACAATATCATTATTATTAAGACCTTTCTTAAGAATAAATCGTCCCGCTTTGATATTATCAATGTATCCTTTTCGTTTTGCAATACGATCAAAACTATATATATCTTCAATAAAAGGAGTTATAATCTTTTTAAGATCGTCATAATTAGTATTTGTTGGAATATAAACAAGCGCAGTTTCGGTCTCAAATTTTGTATTAGGAGAAAAAACAGCTTGATACACATAGTATGCAAAAGCCCCACCTACTATTAATCCAATTAGGGCAATAACCACTAAAATCTTTTTAATGTACATATAATAATTGATATAAAAGTTCGTCTTTGTACCTGTTTCCGACTAAATTCCATTCTTTTTTAACACCAACCTTACGGAAACCTTTATTTTCGAATAACTTGATACTATTATAATTGTCTTCAGAAATATTAGCATATAGTTGATGTAAATGTAAGTGGGTTGAGCAATAATCCATAAGCAATTCCAAAGCTTCAGCTCCATAACCTTTACCTCTATCTTCTGCCTCAGCAATTACAATTCCAACTCCTGCCCTATTATGAGTAGGGTCAAAATCAAACACATCAATAAGACCCAAAGTATGATTATCATTAGTACAAATAACTAATCGCAATTGCTTTACCTCATAAATATCTTTGTGAGCATTTTCCAGATATTGTTTGATCACAAATTTAGAATAAGGTGTTTGTGTAGAACTCATTTCCCAGATTTGTTCATCATTTTCAACCTCAAGAACAAAATCTAGATCTTCTGGTTCTAAAGCTCGTAAATAGATATTTTCTCCTTTGAGTGTTAGCATTCTATTTCTCCTTTAAAAACCTGCTTTGCAGGTCCAATCAAAAAGACATTCTTATAACCATCTTCTTCTTTTCTAAAAGTAACTTTTAATTCTCCACCCTGAGTCTGAACACTAACTTCTTCATCGTTGGTCAACTTAGTAGCATGCATAGATAATGCAACTGCTGTAACACCAGTTCCACAAGATAATGTTTCATCTTCTACCCCTCTTTCATAAGTTCTAACTGCGAACACGTTCCCGTTTTTCTTTTCCACGAAATTCACATTACTTCCAGCTTCAAAATATGGAGCTCCATTTCTGATAGCTCTACCTTCTTTGGCCACATCATAATCAGATAAATTTTCCACCATAGCCACGTGATGTGGTGATCCGGTGTCCAAAAATAGATGCGAGTCGTATGTTTCTATTTCTAAAACATCTTGCATTTGCAGGTATACTAACCCATCTTTAATCTCTGCATGATGTTTTCCATCTATAGCCGTAAAAGTTGCTTTATTATCAATAACACCTAGGAAGGCTGCAAAAGCCACCAAACATCTTCCTCCATTACCACACATAGAACTCTCGTTACCATCGGCATTAAAATACACCATAGTAAAATCATCTTCTTCATTTTCAGGAAGTTCTAACAACATCAAACCATCTGCTCCGATCCCAAATTTCCTGTCACAAAGTCTTGCAAATAATTTGGTATTATTTTTGGAAAGAATTTTATTACGATTATCAATGATAACAAAATCATTTCCGGTACCCTGATATTTATAAAAAGTAAGGATCATTATTTCTTAAATTACAAAAGCAAAGGTACAAAGAATGATTACAAAAATATGTTGTTAATTGTGAGTTAAATAACAAAAAAAACGCACTAGAATTGTAACTTTAAAAGTTATATATAGTCTATCTCAATAGCACTAGTTAAATCAAACAAAAAAGAAAGAAGATGAAAAGATTTTTTAGTTTATTGGTTATAGCCATCTTAGCAGGAGTCCTAACATTAGGCGCATATAAACTGTTTTTAGAACCTGAACCAATCGTAATTACACAAACCAATACTCAACCTAATTTAATTCCAACCACATATACTGCTAACAATACAGATAATCTTACGAATACAAATGTAGATTTCACCCTAGCAGCAGAAAAAACGGTTAATGCAGTTGTACACGTTAAACAATATGGAGTTACCAGAACACCGAGAAATTTAATGGAATTTTTTAGAAACGGAGGCCCTAAAGAAAGAAGAATTCAAGGAGCAGGGTCTGGAGTTATTATTACCGAAGATGGATATATTGTAACAAACAACCACGTAATTGATGGAGCTTCTGATCTAGAAGTTACTTTAAACAACAACAAGTCTTATAAAGCTAAAGTAATAGGAACTTCTCCTCAAAACGACATCGCGCTAATTAAAATTGATTCTGAAGAAAAGCTATCATATATTCCTTTTGGAGACTCAAACTCTGCTAAAATCGGAGAATGGGTTCTGGCCGTTGGTAATCCATTTAATTTAACCTCTACGGTAACAGCAGGAATTATAAGTGCTAAATCAAGAGATCTGGACGAGACTGACAATAATGTTCAGTCTTTTATACAAACAGACGCAGCTATCAATCCCGGAAACAGTGGTGGAGCTCTTGTGAATACTAAAGGAGAATTAATTGGTATTAATACAGCAATTACATCACAAACCGGTAGTTATGTTGGTTATGCTTTTGCCGTGCCATCTAATAACACACGTAAAATTGTTGAAGACATATTAGAGTTTGGAGATGTACAACGTGCTATTATTGGAATAACCGGACAGAGCATTAATGCAAAAGCAATGAAAGATTATAACATTAATACCGCACAAGGTGTTATTGTCGCTACTGTAGCTGATAATAGTGGTGCTAAAAAAGCAGGAATACAAGAAGGTGATGTTATTAAAGAAATTGACGGATTAAAAATTAAAAAATTCTCGGATTTAACCGGTTATGTAAATAGCAAAAGCCCTAATGATATTATTAGTGTCAAAATTCTAAGAAATAGTAAAGAATTAACTTTACCCGTTACACTTACTAAGTTTATTATACAGCAATATATTATAAAAGATGTTGGTGTAGAAGTTACCAACCCTCCAAAAGGATATCTTAAGAACTTTAAAATAGATCATGGAGTAGTTATTAGCCAGGAATTAAGCGCTAGAATGCAACGTTATAATCTAAAAGGTTTAATTATTAGTGAAATTGATGGTAAGAAAGTTAAAAACGTTGTAGAAGTAAAACAAATTATAGAAAGCAAATATCCGGATGAAGATATCACCATTAGCTTAATAGATCGAAACGGTGATAAAAGAGAGTTTGTTTTTCAATAAGTTATACATAAAACCCTTATAAAATAGCACTTCCCATTGTTTTAAAAATTCAATGGGAATTTTTTATTAAAAAAGGTTGCACGAAAACGTTTGAAATATATACTTTTGCACGAAATTTCAAGACTGTAAAAAACACAACACATTATGAGCTCTAATGAAGTTTATGAAAAAGAATTAGCCTTTCAGGCAGACAGACGTCGTGCTACCGTTGCTTTTATTAAAACTGTAAGCGATCTATGGTATGATAATGCTGTCGAATTAGTACTTTTTAGAAATCAATTGATCGACAAAAATGTTAGTCAGATTATTAACCTACACGAATATGCAGGTGAATTTGTACAGAAACCTATTTCGATTTTTGATTCTGCAGAAATTGCACAAGCTATCAAATTGATGGATTTACCCCCTGCAAAACTAGACATTGGTAAACTTACTTATGAATACCATTTGGCAGGAGATGAATTTGGATCTGTAAATCGTTTTGTACAAGATAAGCTAAAAGATGCTAAAAAATTCAAAGCTATATCTCCTAAAGATGTAGTATTATATGGATTTGGAAGAATTGGTCGTTTGGTAGCACGAGAATTAATGACCATTACTGGAAAAGGAAATCAATTAAGATTACGAGCAATCGTAACCAGAGGAGCTATTACAGAAGAAATACTAGAAAAAAGAGCTTCTTTGCTTAGAAATGATTCTGTACATGGAGAATTTGCAGGTACAGTCGAAACCGATATTGCTAATAACGCTTTAATAGTTAATGGAACTACGGTTAAAATAATTAGTGCTAATAATCCTGAAGACATAGATTATAATTCTTATGGTATTGACAATGCATTATTAATTGATAATACCGGAGCTTTTAGAGACAAAGAAGCCTTAAGCAGACATTTAGCAGCCAAAGGAATCGACAAAGTATTACTAACAGCACCGGGGAAAGGTGTTCCTAATATTGTACATGGAGTAAACCACAAAGAGCACGACCCTGATAAGGTAAATATTTTTTCTGCTGCCTCTTGTACAACTAATGCAATCACTCCAATTCTTCAAGCAGTAGAAGAAAGTTTTGGAGTTGTAAATGGACATCTGGAAACCATACACGCATATACTAATGATCAGAATTTAGTAGATAATATGCACAGTAAATATCGACGAGGCCGTGCAGCAGCACTAAACATGGTTATCACTGAAACTGGAGCAGGTAAAGCAGTATCCAAAGCTTTACCGAGCCTGGAAGGAAAATTGACTTCTAACGCAATACGAGTTCCTGTACCTAATGGTTCATTAGCTATACTTAATCTTAATTTAGAGAAAAAAGCTTCTAAAGAAAGTATGAATGCTATCATTAAAAAATATGCTTTAGAAGGCAACTTGGTAGAACAAATCAAATATTCTCTAGACAACGAATTGGTGTCTAGCGACATCGTAGGCTCATCAGCTCCTTCGATATACGATAGTAACGCGACTATAGTAGATACTAAAGGTCAAAATGCCATCTTATATGTTTGGTATGACAATGAATACGGTTACAGCCACCAAGTAATTAGATTATCAAAATATATTGCTAAAGTAAGACGCTTTACATATTACTAGAAGCAAAATTCTTATACAGAATATTAAAAGTCGCTATTTAATGTAAATAGCGACTTTTTTTAACTTAAAATTTATGCTTCAGAATATTTAATCTGTTTTTTATCAAATAAATAACATAACGTTGATATTAGATAGCAAAACTATATTCAAAAAATCTTGCCTATTCTCTACAATATCGTACATTTATTAACGTTTACAGAAGAAATTAAATGACTAACGTTAAACATAATGAAATTACCTAAATATCTACTCATTTTACTACTATCATTACCTCTTTTTCAAACCATTCAGGCACAAGAAGAACCTGTACTTACACCTGAGCAAGCTTTAAAAGAAGGAAACATTGAAAAACAGTTTGATATAGTCATAAAAAAATCAAGCAGATACCAAGAATATAAAGTCATCAAACAAGTGTGGATTAACAAGCTAAAATCCAACACTATTGACACCATAAAAACCTTAGAATCTAAATTAAAAACTACCAATTTAGAGATTGCAGAGCAAAAGTCTACCATTACCGGGCTACAAGAGTCTTTAGCCAAAACAAATGAAAACCTTGCTAACATCACCAATGAAAAAGATAGCATGAGTTTCTTTGGAGCGTCTGTGGCAAAATCGGGTTATAAAACCATAATGTGGTCTATTATTGGAGCTCTTTTAGCATTATTAGGTTTCTTTATTTTTAAATTCAAAAACAGCAATGCAGTTACCGTGCAAGCTAAGAAAGCATTAGCAGAGACTGAAGCCGAATTTGAAGATCATAGACGCAGAGCTTTAGAACGTGAACAAAAAGTAATGCGTAAACTTCAGGATGAAATTAATAAACAGCGTAAGACCGGAGCAAAGTAATCCAAATTTATAGATTTTTACTATATTCTTTTGCATCTTTGCAACCTTAAAGAATAAAGATGCGCGTTGATATTATAACTGTAGTTCCAGACATTCTAAAAAGTCCTTTCGAAGCTTCCATAATGAAGCGATCTATAGAAAAAGGACTAGTAGAAGTACATTTACACAACCTAAGAGATTATACCACAGATAATTACAAAACCGTTGACGATTATCAATTTGGTGGAGGTGCTGGGATGGTTATGATGATAGAACCCATTGATAAATGTATCTCTAAATTAAAATCCGAAAGAACTTATGACGAAGTAATCTATATGACCCCTGATGGTGAAACTTTAAATCAAGGTATCGCCAACCAATTATCATTAAAAGGTAATCTAATTATTCTATGTGGGCATTATAAAGGTGTAGACCAACGCGTAAGAGATCATTTTGTTACCAAAGAAATATCCATAGGAGATTATGTACTCTCTGGAGGAGAATTAGGAGCCTTGATTCTGTGCGATGCCATATTCCGCTTAATCCCTGGTGTATTAGGCAACGAAACCTCAGCGCTAACCGACTCTTTTCAGGATGATTTGCTAGCCCCTCCAATTTACACTAGACCCGCTGAATATAAAGGCTGGAAAGTACCCGAAGTACTAACATCAGGCAATTTTCCTAAAATCGAAGCCTGGAGAGAAGAACAAGCATACCAAAGAACCAAAGAACGTAGACCAGATTTATTAGAAGAATAGTCTGTAATTCAGTAATAAAAGAATTAAAAATAGTTGCAAATCACTAAATAATAATTATTTTTGCACCCTGATTGAAACAACCTCTGGCGAAAATCGTGAATGTTGCTTTAACAAAACCCTATGTAATCTATATCAAAATGGAAGATTTAGTAAAATTTGTACAAAACGAATTTGTTACAAAAAAAGAATTACCTGAGTTTGCTGCAGGTGATACAATCACAGTATATTACGAAATTAAAGAAGGAAACAAAACACGTACACAGTTCTTTAGAGGAGTTGTAATCCAAAGAAGAGGTTCTGGATCTACTGAGACTTTTACAATCAGAAAAATGTCTGGAACTGTTGGGGTAGAGCGTATTTTCCCGGTTAACCTTCCTGCACTTCAGAAAATTGAAGTTAACAAAAGAGGTAAGGTGCGTAGAGCACGTATCTTCTACTTTAGAGGACTTACTGGTAAGAAAGCACGTATCAAAGAAAAAAGAAGCTAATCATTATAGCTTTTACTTTAAAAAGGTTGCCAAACGGCAGCCTTTTTTTATGAACAAAAGTTAATAAGTTTAGTTTATAACCAGTTGATAACTAATACTATACAAAATATTGATAGAATAATTGATTTTTACTATCTTTAATTCAAGATAATATAACATATGAGATGACACAAGGATTCCTGGTTATATATCATATCATACGTTCATTGAACATATAAAAGCCTATCTTGATTTTGAAATAAATATGAAACGAAAGTTATTTTTTTGAGTACATCCTTGAAATAACTTTAAGGGCCTTACTTTAAAATCATTTCAAAATGAAATTCAAAGGAAAAAATTAAGTTTTGACACCTTTTTGAATTCAAGAGGCATTAGACTATTCAAGTAATATATCAAAAATTAGGAAATTAATTTAAGTGACAAATACTTGTTAGTCGTACGAGTAGCTATAAATTAAACGAATTATTGTTTGATAAATTTATAACTACTCAAAATAGGAAGTAAATTTTTATGGTATAAAGTAACGAAAGTTTTTATTTCATAGCGGGTAAAACAGCTAACATAATATTATTTTATTTCCGATGAAGCCATATCAAAATATTCATATTCTTGATATGGCTTTTTTATTTTATAAAGAATACCTCATTTTTTTAACCAAAAAAACTCTTACTCCATATTTTTAATTGATTCTTTTTAAGAAATTCTGATTCAAACTCTTTAACTCAAAACTAACAGCATTCTGGTTGTATTTACATCGCTATATTCGTATCTTCGCGCACGGAAAAATTATGTGATTAATTTTCCGTAACGTGTTTTAATTAAAGGTATCTGCAATCATTACTTTTCTAAACAAAAGATGCCTTACAAAAAAATAAAATATATGGCAATTGATAGTGCAAAGATTGTTTATACCAAAACTGATGAAGCTCCGGCTCTAGCTACTTACTCTTTTTTACCGATAGTCAAAAAATTCACAAAACCCGCAGATATAGTTATAGAAACTAAAGACATTTCTCTTGCGGCAAGAATTTTGGCTAATTTTCCTGAGCAGCTCACAGATAAGCAAAAACAATCTGATGCTTTAGCAGAACTAGGAGAACTTGCACAAAAACCTGAAGCCAACATTATCAAGCTTCCTAACATTAGTGCTTCTATCCCACAGCTAAAAGCTGCAATTGCAGAATTACAACTTCAAGGGTTCACTTTACCTAATTACCCGGAAGAACCAGAAACTGAAGAAGAGAAGGAAATCAAATCTAAATATGATAAAATAAAAGGTAGTGCAGTAAATCCGGTATTAAGAGAAGGAAACTCTGACCGTAGAGCGCCAAAACCTGTAAAACAATACGCAAGAAAAAATCCTCACTCTATGGGGGCATGGAGTGCAGATTCTAAAACTCACGTAGCAACAATGTCCAGTGGAGATTTTAGATCTAATGAAAAATCAGTTACAGTCTCTGAAGCGGGAAATGTAAAAATTGAATTCGTAGATAATAATGGACACACTACTGTTTTAAAAGAAAAAACTGCATTGCTAAAAGGAGAAGTTATAGATGCTACTGCGATGAGCAAAAAAGCCTTGATTTCTTTTCTTGAAGAGCAGGTAGCTGATGCTAAAGAAAAAGATGTATTGTTTTCACTACATATGAAAGCAACCATGATGAAGGTTTCTGATCCTATCATATTTGGTCATGCTGTAGAAGTATTTTTCAAAGATGTTTTTGAAAAACATGCAGCTGTATTAGAAGAAATTGGTGTAGAAGTGAATAACGGTTTTGGAGATCTTATCAATAAATTAAAAAGATTACCTGATGCTAAAAGAGCTGAAGTAAAAGCCGATATCCAGGCTTGTTATGAAAAAGGTCCAAAATTAGCCATGGTAAATTCTGATGAGGGTATTACAAACTTACATGTTCCTAGTGATATTATTATTGATGCTTCTATGCCGGCTATGATTCGCACATCGGGACAAATGTGGGATGCAGAAGGAAAACAACAGGATGCTAAGGCTGTAATACCGGATAGCAGTTACGCAGGTATTTACCAGGAAACTATTGATTTCTGCAAGAAACATGGAGCTTTTGACCCAACTACTATGGGTACAGTTCCTAATGTAGGATTGATGGCCAAAAAGGCTGAAGAGTATGGTTCGCACGATAAAACTTTCGAAATCCAAGGAAATGGATCTGTTCGTGTAGTGGATGATTCAGGTAAGGTATTGATCGAACACGCTGTAGAGCAAGGTGATATCTGGCGTATGTGCCAAACTAAAGATGCACCAGTAAAAGACTGGGTAAAGCTAGCTGTAAGCAGAGCTCGAGCCACTAGTACTCCAGCAATCTTCTGGTTAGATAAAAATAGAGCCCACGATGCTGAGCTTATTAAAAAAGTAAACACTTATTTACCAGAACACGATACTACCGGATTAGATATAAGAATTATGTCCCCTGTAGAAGCTACCCGTTTTTCTTTAGAAAGAATTAAAGACGGAAAAGATACTATCTCTGTGACAGGAAATGTATTACGTGATTATAACACAGACCTATTCCCTATTCTAGAGTTAGGAACAAGTGCAAAAATGTTATCCATTGTTCCCTTGATGAATGGCGGTGGTTTATTCGAAACCGGTGCAGGAGGATCTGCTCCTAAACACGTACAACAATTCAATAAAGAAGGACACCTAAGATGGGATTCTCTTGGAGAGTTTTTGGCACTGGCTGTTTCTTTGGAGCATTTAGGAGAAACAAACAACAATCCAAAAGCTAAAATTATTGGTGATGCCTTGGATGATGCTACTGTGAAATTTTTAGATAATAAAAAATCTCCTTCTCGTAAAGTTAATGAATTGGATAACAGAGGGAGTCATTTTTATCTAGCCTTATATTGGGCACAAGCACTAGCGGAGCAAAATCAAGATGCAGAGCTACAAACAGAGTTTGCTGATATTGCAAAACAATTAGCAGATAATGAAGCTACAATCATTAATGAGCTAATCGAAGCTCAAGGTAGTGCTGTAGATATGGGTGGTTACTACTGGCCAAATACTGAGAAAGTAGCTGATGCTATGAGGCCAAGTGACACACTAAATTCTATTATCAATAGTTAACAAAAAACAAAATTTATATTTATAAACCTGTGTAGTTTCCTACACAGGTTTTTTATGCAATACAATCATCAATCAATACATCATGAAAAAGACACTTCAAGATCTAACTCCTGAAGAATGGGGTAAATTATTCCCAATAGAAATTAGCGACTACAAACCAGAGTGGCCCAACACTTTTCTGCTTGAAAAAGAGAAAATAAAGAATATAATATCTAGTAAAATTATTCTTAGAATAGAGCATTTTGGTAGCACATCTATTCCCAACTTACCTTCAAAAGATAGTATTGATATTTTAATCGCAATCCCAAAAGAAAAGCTTTTCAGTAATTCGATTGTAGAAAAAATGAAAAGTATAGGGTATGATTTTTTTAAACAAGAAGGTTTTGGGCAAGATTATATGATATTCGCCAAAGGATTCAGTTTAGATCATAAAAAAGAACAACAATTCTTTATACATATGACTACTGTGGATCATGAAGACCTCTGGGATAGAATCTATTTTAGAGATTATTTAAGACAGCATCCTGATATTGCTAAAGATTATGCCTCTCTGAAATATGAACTTGCTCAAAAATTTCATAACCATAGAGTTAATTATAGAATTGGAAAAGGTGAGTTTGTAAAATACATTACTCAGATTGCCAAATCAGCATTGGAGTAAAATATATTTAAAAAATCTTAGAAATATTAGACATAAAAAGGGTTACAAATTAAAGTTTGTAACCCTTTTTTATTGGTATTCATCAAATTTATATAGTAATATGCAACCTTCCATTTTTTCAGTTGTCAATAGTAATAACTAGAAAAGAAAAGTAACTTTAAAGAAACTTACAATCCAGCACAATTAATTGGAAACCAATATCCTGCATACACATAAAGATCTTGTAGAAAAAAGCAAGTCTGGTGATAGGAATTCGCAGTATCAACTATACGAGCTTTATGTAGACGCTATGTATAATGTGAGTATGCGTATGATAGGTATTAAAGAAGATGCCGAGGATATTATACAAGATAGTTTTGTAGAAGCTTTCAGGAATCTGAAATCTTTTAGATACGAAAGCACTTTTGGCTCATGGTTAAAAAGAATAGTTATTAATAAAAGTATAAATCACTTAAAACTAAAAAAAATACCGATTACTCCACTTGATAATCACGAGTATCATATAAGTGAAGAGAAGATTAGTGAACCGGTTAAAAAAATTAATATCGATAAAATAAAAAAAGGTATAGCCCAACTCCCAGATGGATATAGACAAATTATCAATCTTTATCTAATTGAAGGTTATGACCATATTGAGATTTCAGAAATACTAAAAATTAGCGTTTCTACTTCTAAATCTCAATATCATAGAGCTAAGAAAAAACTAATTCAGACGATAAACACATTATAACATAATGGATGACTTTGAAAAATATATAAAAGAAAACAAACATCAGTTTGACGAATATAAAGGGGATAAAGCTAAGCTTTGGCAATATATTGATTCCGAACTCCAAACTGATGAAGTAAGACCTCGTAAACCTAAAACCATTAGATTATGGCGGTCTCCACTTCTTAAAATTGCAGCCAGTATTGTTATTATCATAGGTATATTTTCTTCTGCTGGCCTATTTCTCACCTCGGAAATCGGTATAAATCCATCAAATGACATTGTAAATCAGGAGTTAAAAGACATTGATAATTATTATAAAGGCTTGGTTTCTTTTCAGGTTCAATTGGTAAAGAACAATACGAAACTACTACCTGAAGATAAAGAAGAGTTTTTGTCTTTTATAGATGAATTGGATGAAGAATATCTTCTCCTAAAAGAAGAAATGGGTACAAACCTCAACAATGAATATATACTAGAGGCTATCGTAAACAATTACAAGAAGAGGATAGAATTAATAGAAAATCTATTAGAACAAATTAATGACTCAAAAAAATCCGAAGATAATGAAGGATATATTTTATAAGATATTAATAGTCTGTATACTTTGCTCAGGACAGAATATCAGAGCTCAGGAAGAAGTATCTAAAACTATTGAAAAGTCATACGAGTTTACTAATGCTGGAGAATTACAGCTAGAAAACAAATATGGAAATATCATAATTAATGGTTGGGACCAAAATGAAGTACAAATCATTGCAGATATTAAGGTTAGTAAAAAGGAAAAAGAAGATGCTCAGGAACTTTTGGCAAGAATAAAACCGTTCTTTACAATTTCAGGTGATTTTATAAACATATTTTCTAATATCGAGGAAAAAAGTAACAGTTTTTTCTCACGTATTCTAAATCGTGCTAATCCATTTGATTTTGATAAAGGAAATATTCAGATTGATTATAAAATTAATTTACCCATTAATGCAGAAGTTCAGCTAACAAATAAATTTGGAGATATTATTATCAGTGATTGGAAAGGAAGATTAAAGGTTAATTTACAACACGGAGATATATGGATTAATAATGATCTGACCAATGCTAATATAGAAACGAAATTTGGTAAACTACAGGCTAAATCAATTACCTACGGAAATATTGAATTAAAAAACAGTGAACTTGATCTTGATACATCAGAAGACCTTCGGATAACTAGCAGTGGATCCACCATAAACATAGATAGTGTAAAAAACCTGGAAATGTATTCCAGTAAGGATAAAGCAACTATAAGAAAATTAGAGAAAATTCAGGGAGAACTTAGGTTTTCGAATATAAGACTTGAAGAAATTAAAGAAAATATTGACCTTACTCTAGATGTAGCAGATCTTTGGATTAATGAAATACTTAAAAATGATGCCCATATTACCATAAAACAAAAATCTTCAGAATTAAATATAAATATTTCTAATCTGAGTTTTGATTTTAATGCTTCTCTTGAACAAGGTTTGTTACGAATACCTAAATCATTCGTCGATATTAAAACTGACGTGGTAGATAGTAAGAAAAAACTGAGAAATATTACCGCTTCATATGGTTTGGGTAAAAAAGGTGAATTTAACATTACAGGTAAAAAAGGAGTAATCATTTTAAAAGAAAGATAATTAGTCAATTATAGACACCATAACCTTAAAGTTTTCACAAAAACCAATCAAAAAGCAACCATTTCCATACTAAACTGTCAATAGTAATAATAAAACAAATCAACAATCATGAGACAATCAAGAGCTGCACTTATTTTATTAATTCTTAGCATATTTCATATCAACGCACAGGAAGAATCAAAAGAAAAAGATTATATAGAGTTTAATGATCGAAAGAATATTGTACACGGAGTATATCTGGGGATCAATACTAGCTATGGAGAGATTGATGGTAAAGACACTGGAATATTTGGACTTAAAGTAGCTTATGTAGCGAATCGCCAGTTTGAAGTGGGGTTTTCAATGAAAGGCTTTTATTCACAACAAAATCTAAGAGGTACATTCATTTCTAATAACGAAGATCTTGCCGGTGGATATGGAGGAATTCATTTAGAACCAATTTTCTTTAGTAAATCTAGGCTAAATTTATCTTTCCCATTATTAGTAGGTGCAGGAGCTACAGGTTATGTGGATGGAGATTTTGATAACGATGATGAATTTAATGAAGACGAATATGAGTGGGACGCTATTTTTGTGGTAGAACCAGGTGTAAGTTTACTTTTTAACATTTCTAGATATGTACAATTAGAAACTGGTGTTAAATATCGATTCTCTAGTAAATTTGACTTAGTTCCTAATGGAGTTGATAGAATTAATGGATTTTCTGCAGGGTTAGGCATAAAAGTTGGTGTATTCAATTTAGGTAGAAATCGATATAAAAAAAATATCCCAAATAATGAATAAGTCAAAACAAGTTCACAAGAAAAAACTTGATACTTTATATGTATTTTCAAAAAACAATCAAGTATTTATTAAAAATCAAAACTATAATTCACCTATCAATAGTACTTCAAATATTAATAATGAATGGTCACCAATCAGTTTTCAATGGAAACATTGATAACAATCTGACAAATAATATAACTCAAAATTAACTCTTGTGTAATTGTAAAACTCGTGTCATATATTTTCCTTTACAATATTACTTTTTATGATTTACTCTTTATAGAGTATTCAAAAAGATTGGTAGACAGATATTAATGGTTTGTATATCACTTTTCTATAAAAAACAACTTTACCGTAATTTTAAACTACAATCATATTCTTTGATTTTATTCAACATATACTTTAAAACATATATCCTTTGAAAAAATATATCTTAATTAGTTTCCTGTTTATACTTATCACACAGTGTTCATTGTATAGTCAAGAAAAGTTCACATTAAGTGGAACAGTCTCTGAACAATCGAGTAATGAAACCCTAATTGGTGTAAATGTTATTTTTCCGGAAATAGGAAAAGGAGCCGTTACTAATGAATATGGTTTTTATTCTATAACACTTCCGCAAGGAACATATAAATTACAAGTAAGCTATATAGGTTTTAAAGATATCATTCAAGAAATTGATCTGAACCAAGATACTAAATTAAATTTTCAGTTGTCAGAATCTTCAGAAATGCTGGATGAAGTTGTGATCACTGAAAAATCAGAAAGAATAAATATCAAAAAACCCCAGATGAGTATGAACAAGCTTTCTGCCGGAACTATTAAGCAAATTCCGGTTGTTCTTGGTGAAGCGGATGTTATTAAATCTATCTTATTATTACCAGGTGTTACCAGTGGTGGTGAAGGAGCTTCTGGTTTTAATGTAAGAGGTGGTGCTGCGGACCAAAACCTTATTCTTCTGGATGAAGCTACGATTTTTAATTCTTCTCACCTATTTGGATTTTTCTCAGTATTCAATCCTGATGCTATAAAAGATATCAAATTATATAAAGGAGGAATCCCTGCTCGTTATGGTGGAAGGGTTTCTTCGGTTTTAGACATTTATCAAAAAGAAGGAAACAGTAAGAACTATAAACTCAATGGAGGAATTGGAGCTGTTGCCAGTAGATTATTAGCTGAAGGCCCTATTGTAAAAGACAAAGGAGCTTTCTTAGTCGGAGGTCGTGCATCATATGCACATCTTTTTCTTCCAATTTTTGATGAGGACAATAAAAATGTAGCTTATTTCTATGATGTAAACTCCAAATTGAATTATAAAATCAACGATAATAATAATATTTTTCTTTCGGGATATTTTGGCCGAGATGTCTTCAGCATTTCAGAAAGCTTTGAAAATATCTATGGTAACACTGTAGTAAATCTAAGATGGAATCATCTTTTTTCTGATAAACTATTCTCTAATCTTTCCATAATATATTCTGATTATTTCTATGGCCTTGAGTTAGATTTTGTAGGTTTTAAATGGAATTCTGGTATTCGTAATTTCAATATAAAATATGACTTTAAACATTATTTAAGCAATAATCTACAAATCAACTACGGTATCAATAATATCTATTTTAAGTTTAATCCTGGTGAGATTGAACCTAATAGGCCTGATTCTGGTATTCCTCCGGATAAACTTATCGATAAATATGCTAATGAATTTGGTGTTTATGTTGATGCAGAACATAAAATAAGTGATAAGCTATCCCTACAATATGGATTAAGGCTTAGTAATTTTATCCGATTAGGTCAAGATGAATTGAACATCTACGAGAATGATAATCCGTTAAATTTTGACGAAGATCGCCAGATATATGAGGCGGCTGATCCGATAGGCACAGAAAGTTTTAGTAGAAGTGATCAAATTGAAACATTTACTAATTTAGAGCCTCGAATTGCTTTAGCTTATGCTTTTAATGACAACACTTCAATCAAAGCCAGCTATAATAGAATGGCGCAATATCTTCATTTATTGTCTAATACAAACTCCCCTACTCCTTTGGATGTATGGACACCAAGTGGAAAATATATTAAACCTCAATTATTGAATCAATATGCCATAGGGTATTTTAAAAGTATCAAAGATGGAGAATACTCTATAGAAACTGAAGCTTTTTATAAAGATATAGAAAACCGTATTGACTACATTGATGGAGCTGACCTTATCGCTAATGATGCTATTGAACAAGATATCCTTAATGGAGAAGCCAGAGCATACGGTCTAGAACTTTTACTTCGGAAAAATGAAGGTAAGTTTAAGGGTTGGTTAGCATATACCTTATCCAAATCAGAACAAAGGACTCAAGGAAGAACTCCAGAAGAAACAGGGATCAATAGTGGAGATTGGTATAATACACCTTTTGATAAAACACACGACATATCTTTTAATGGAAGCTATGAACTGAATGAGAAGTGGAAATTTGGAGCTAACTTTGTATTTCAAACGGGGCAACCCACCAATTATCCAATAGGTCAGTTTCAGTATTTAGATGGATTGGTAGTCCCTGTCTTTGAAGAGGGAGCACGTAATAATTTTAGATTGCCTGCTTATCATCGAATTGATGTTTCAGCAACACTAACTCCTAGAAAAAATAAAAATAGAAAATGGCAAGGGGAATGGGTATTTAGTATTTACAATTTGTATAACAGGAGAAATGCAGCTTCTATATCATTTAGTCAAAATGATGAGACATTTGTCAATGAAGCTGTACGAACTTCAATTTTTGGCATAATACCGGCGGTTACCTATAATTTTAAATTTTAAAAACATGAAAAAACTAATCTATATAATATTCGCTTTTATAATATGTACAGGATGTGAAGATGTAATTGAGGTTGATATTCCCAACGGAGAACCCAGATTAGTCATCGATGCATTTTTTGAAAAATACGTGTTTGAAGACCCGGTTACCGTTGAAGGCCGTATAAAACTAACCCTAACTTCTCCTTTCTTTTCTAATAGTGTGCCTCCTGTGAGTGATGCCACTGTTTTTATTACCAATCTTAACGATAATACAGTATTAAATTTTGAAGAATCCTCAGAAGCAGGGGTTTATATCCCAACAACCACTACTTTCGAATTACCAGAAACTAATATTGATTATGAGCTAACAGTGATCCATAATAACGAAACTTATAAAGCCACAACTCAGTTAATTCCAACTGTGCCAATTGATGATATAAAGCAAGGAGATAGAGTTTTAATCGACGGAGATGAAACTGAAATACTAATCACTTTTACAGATGATAGTACTCGGGATGATTTTTATCTTCTAGATTTTGATTTCAACTTATATGGTACTATTGAAGATCGTTTTGTCGAAAATGACGGTACCTTTTCATATTTCTATGAAGATATGATTGCAGGTCAAGATTTGACTGTTAAATTATTAGGAGTTGATGAGCAGTTCTTTAATTATATGAATATCATTATAGAACAAAGCGATCCAGATAGTGGTGGTCCTTTTCAGGTTCCTCCAGCATCATTACGGGGTAATATAATTAACACAACAAACAGAGATAATTTTGCTTTTGGATATTTTAATTTATCTGAAGCAGACCGTTTTCCATTTACGATTGAAGAATAGTTTTTTTTTAAAATCTTGAATAATTAGCCGGTATCTTCATTCTAAAAATCAGTATTTTTGAAACTATGGAGTTTACAAGAATCACAGAAAAGGCTTCTAAGTACAATCATCTTGAAAAAATGACGGTCAATGAATTATTGACTAACATCAATAATGAAGATAAAACTGTACCGGATGCTGTTGAGAAATCAATTCCACAAATCGAAGCTTTAGTAGAGCAAACTGTTCCAAAACTAAAAAATGGAGGTAGGTTATTCTACCTTGGTGCCGGGACTAGTGGAAGACTGGGAATTGTTGATGCTAGTGAATGCCCTCCTACTTTTGGGGTTTCTCATGATCTGGTCATAGGATTAATAGCAGGAGGAGACAACGCTATCAGAAAAGCTGTAGAATTTGCAGAAGACAGTACAGATCAAGGGTGGAAAGACCTCGAAACATATCATATTTCTGAAAATGATGTAGTGGTAGGTATTGCAGCTTCAGGAACAACACCTTATGTAATTGGGGCGTTACAGAAATGCAATGAAAACAATATTATCACTGGATGCATTACCTGTAATGAAGGAAGCCCCTTGGCGGAAACTGCACAATTTCCTATAGTAGTTACCGTAGGTCCGGAATTCGTAACCGGAAGTTCTCGTATGAAAGCAGGAACTGCTCAGAAACTAGTCTTAAATATGATATCTACTACCACAATGATTCAACTTGGAAGAGTGAAAGGTAACAAGATGGTGGATATGCAACTGAGCAACAATAAACTGGTAGATCGCGGAACTCGTATGGTTATGGAAGAACTTAATATAAACCGCGAGAAAGCTGCAGAATTACTTAAACAACATGGAAATGTTCGTAATGCTATAAACAATTATGGAGCCTAAAAGAACTGACAAAGAACTATTGGGTAAAGGCGTGCAACGAATGGCAATTGCTTTGATTTTTATGTTTATCAGCCCGGTAGTTATACATCAAGCTTTTAAAAATCAAGATCATCCGTTATATATACCAGTCCTTATTCTAGGGCTAATAGGTGCTGGATTTGCAATATTTATGGCCTTTAGAGGATTAAAGACTATTATGGATTCTATGTTTGGGAAGAAATAATATGAGATATATTATTTCTTCCCATTTATAGTTCCCTATCAACTTTTGCTTAATATTTTCTGATTATCTATTCTTTCTTTAAGATCATCTATATAGTCTAGTGCATTTTTATTTTCGTAATCAGTATACGATTTTGTAGCCCATTCTATCGCTTTAGGATAATCTCCTTTTATTTCATTATAAAAAGCCATATTAAAACATGCTTGACCGGCAATTTTAGGATTTGGATTAGATGTTTCTTTTAACCATAATTCTGAAGCACCTTCCCACTGCCCTGTTTCTACTTTACGCTTCGCTATTTCAAAATTGGGTGTTGCACTCACATAATAATCTCTATATACTCTAGCCTTATAAGGAAGTAATCTCAAAGCGTAATTCTCTCCTATTTTACGACTGATTTGTAATACCGATTCTTTTCTATTCTTAGCAGCTTCAATTGCCTTAACAGGATTAACTCCTTTACCTTTGGATAATGTTTTTTCATTAACAGAAAGCTCATCACTTATTCTCCTTTTAACCGGATCATAAACTCTCCATCCTGTATAAATTTTTGTTTCTATTTTTACAATATGCTCTAAACCGGGAATCTTAACCCCTAATGGACCTTTGATATCTTTGGCAGCTGTATCATAAGTTGCTTTAGCATCTGTATCATATATAGCTAAAACAAAAATAGCATCTACATTATTTTCTTTACAAAGTTGGTCAATAACATCCCAAGATAAAGCTGATGGAAAAACACCACCTCCTGGATTAGATAAAGCATTGCTTTCTATAACTTTAGATTCTATAAATCTAGGATTCTTGGTAAGTTCATTTTTTAATGCCAAAACTGCTTGGTTTGCCCCCTCTTTATCCAAATTAGCTCCTTCTACAGATAAGATTTTATCGAGTTGATCCAACCCTTTATTTTCTTCTGAAGGAATACTTCTATTAAGAACCCCAACCTTTTTAATCGAGGAATCCAATGAAACTATTGGTGGTTTTATAACTTCTGTACGTAATGACTTTTTGCTACTACATGAAGTTATGATAAGAAATAACAGTAGAGTTATTATTTTTAGTAAAGCTCTTTGGAAATTGTGTGATTTCATTATTTGTGTTTTTAGTTAGTTTTTATAAACTGTGGTTAATATAGATATCATAATCCAGGAAAATATTTAATTGTGGAGTAGTGACTTAATTTTGTGGATTAGTTACAGGCATCAGAGGAAAAATGTTGATCCATGAAATAGAAACTTCGTAAACCTAAATCACCTTTAGTCTCTTATATACTTCTTCCTTAAAAGTTCGTCCAACGGGAATATGGTGTCCTTCTATTTCTATAGTCTGATCAGATTCATAAAAGAAATCTACCTTCTGCCAGTTAATAATATAGGATCGATGTGTCTGAATAAAAGTTGTGTTATCCAGTTGCTTATGTAATCCCATTACTGAATGTCTCACAGATAGTTTTTTCTTATCTGAAGTTATAATGGAACAATAATTTTTTGAATCTGTATATGCAAAAAGTATACTATCAATAACAACTTTTATCAACTTATTACCACTCTTAATAAAAATATTAGATAATTCTTTCTTTTTACCCATTTGTTTAGGAACATGGTTTTGTGCAAGAATCATTGCTGCCTTGAGATCATTTTTATTAATAGGCTTGGTTAAATAACCTATAGGGTTAATATCTGCCGCTTTAGACACAATATCACTATTTGTATTTGATGATATAAATAAAATAGGCACTTTATATAATGATTTAATTCTTCTGGCTAATGTAATTCCAGATTGTTTACCGTTTAGATCAACCTCCATCAGCACAACATCTGGTTTTAACATTCCTATCTGTTCTTGTGCTTCAAAAGAATCATCCGAACTACCTATGCATTTATGCCCAAGTTCTTCTATGGTAACCTGAAGTTTTTTTAAATCTTCTAAATTATCTTCTACTATGTATACACTCATGGCTTTAAGTTTATGCAGACATGGATTCTAAATTATCCGATTGATCTGTAGTTAATGGTTCTAATTTGGGAAAGGTTAAGTCAAAACGCGTGCCAATTCTTTTTTCTGAAGAAACTTTAATGCTTCCATTATGCATTTTTACGAACCTATTTACGAGGTTAAGCCCCAGACCAGTGCCTTTTTCACCTTGTGTACCAATGGTAATTTTTTCTTCTCCTAAAGTAAAAATATCTTGGAGTTGCTTTTCAGACATTCCTACTCCGGTATCAATTACTGAACATAATAGCGTATTAAAATCTTTTGTAAACTCAACTCTTATATTTCCATCTTCTGTATACTTTAACGCATTACCGATTAAGTTTCTAAAAATTACGTGAAATGCTCCTTTGTCAAACATAGCGGCAATATCTTCTTCGTATTTTAAACTGATCTTAGAATTTTTAAATGCTGCTTCCTGCTCATAGCCTTCAATGATTTCTTTCAGTTCTGCTTTTATTGAAATTTGTTCTGGATTCATTTTATAGCCATTCATCTGTTCTAAAGACCAATTCAATAAATTGTCCAACATATTAGAAAGGCTTTCTGAGTTTTTTTCTATTTCATTAGAAAGCTCAATAGTTCTTTCATGATTTCCTTTATCGATGTGATGTTTTAAGATTTTGCCTGATCTCTGAAAAGGGATGATCATTCCTCTTAGATCGTGTGCTATAATAGAGAAAAGACGATTCTTAACTTGATTTGTAGCTGTAAGTTCATTTTTTTGCTTACGTAGTTTAATAAAAGTCCAAGTACCAACAACTAATAAAAACAGTAAAAATAAAGAAGTTAACAAGTACAATTGTTGTTTTGAAGTTGCCAATTGCACTACTTGTTCTTGCGCCTTCTTTTCTTGATTGAGGTTTACAATTTCTAGCTCTTTCTTTTTAGTATCGTATTTTTTTTCAAGATCAGCTACTTTAGTCTTTATTTCTGTATTAGCTATAGAGTCTTTTATTAAATAATATTTTTTAAGATGCAACAATGCCAGATTTGATCTGCCTATTTGTTCATAATAATCACTATATCTTTTATGTAATCTTAAAGTATGATCTTTAGTATTTATTTTTTGTGTTACCTCTTTCAATGTTTCCAATAATACCTTTACTTCATTATAATCTTTATTATGCAAGTGAATTTTTACTAAAGACTCAATAGTTGAATATATGATTAAATCATTATTAGATTGTTTAGCCTTCTCAAATGCTTTGATAAAAAAAGATTCTGCTTTATCATAATCTTTGAAATTTTCAAAATATATAAATCCTTGTTCCATATAACCTTCTGCAAGTTGAGATTGACTATTAAGATTTTTAGCAATTGACAATGCAGAGTCAATAATTTTAAGAGATTCTTCAAAATCCTTTAATTTACGTTTGGATTTGGCCAATCTTAAATAACTAATCATTAGAATATAATCATCATTAAATTCTTTTGATATAGCAATACTCTTTTTGAAATATTTATTAGCTACCTCATATTTTTCCCACCTAACATAACTGGCGCCCAAAACATAATATGTAGCAGCTATATCACTTAAATCTTTCATCCTTTCTTTTAACTCTGTTGCTTTTATCAAATTCTCAGCAGCTTTTTCATACTCTCCCAATTTCACAAAATAGAAACCTTTATTATGATAAGCATTTGGTATTTCGATACTATCATTACTTCTTTTTGCTGCAATAATTATAGAATCGGCATATTGTATAGCCTTTTTATAGTTTATCTTTTTGGCTGAAAATTCTTGAAATGAGCGATAATAAGAAACCCAATGCTCACTATTAGGATACTTAGTAAGCAAGTTTCTAACCTTTTTTAGTAATATTATAGCTTTATCTTCTTCACCATTTGAAAATAACACTTCTGCTTTTTTGGCATAGGCCCAAGTCAAAATTTCTTCTGCCTTTTCACTGCTTTCTCCTAATTTTATTGCTTTCTCGGTATAGTATTTAGAAGAATCTACTTGTTGTTTTGCTCTATATATATTTCCTTGTTCTATATAAAGATTGACTCTGCAAACTACATCAACTTTATGATCCATTTGTTTACAAAGCCTTAATCGTACATCTAGGTTATGGATTGTATCTAATTGTTTACTCAATTCATCACAAAGCTCTTCTGGGCTTTGATTCTGGGCATGAATATTAAAAATACTAGAAATAATAAAAACAAAATAAACAATTCTCTGTACTCCCATATACATTTTTTAGTTCTTAATTAAGCTGACTTAGATTCTAAATCGTCTTCTTGTTCTATTGTAAATATTTCTGAAATAGGGAAACTTAAATCAAAACGAGTACCAATCCTTTTATCTGATGATACTTTAATGATACCGTTATTCATTTTTACAAATCGATATACCAAATTCAATCCGAGACCTGTACCTTTTTCTCCACGTGTCCCAACAGTACTTTTTTCTTCTTCTATAGTAAAAAGATGTTCAAGCTGCTTCTCAGACATTCCTACTCCGGTATCAATTACTGAACATAATAGTGTATTAAAATCTTTTTTAAACTCAACTCGAATATTTCCATCTTCTGTATACTTTAATGCATTACCAATTAAGTTTCTAAAAATCACATGAAATGCTCCTTTATCTAACTTAACTGCTATATCTTCTTCATATTTTAAATTGATCTTAGTATTTTTATAAGCTGCTTCCTGTTCATATCCTTTGATGATTTCTTTAAGTTGTGTTTTTATCAAAATCTTTTCAGGGTTCATCTTATAGCCATTCATTTGTTCTAAAGACCAGTTCAATAAATTATCTAACATATTAGAAAGGCTCTCTGAATTTTTTTCTATTTCATTAGAAAGCTCAATAGTTCTTTCATGATTTCCTTTATCGATGTGATGTTTTAAGATTTTGCCTGATCTTTGAAAAGGGATGATCATTCCTCTTAGATCGTGTGCTATGATAGAGAAAAGACGATTCTTAACTTGATTAGTATTAACAAGTTCAGTCTTTTGTTTACGAAGTTTAATAAAAGTCCAGGTACCAACAACTAATAAAAACAATAAAAATATAGAAGCCAGCAAGTACAACCGCTGTCTTAAAGTGGCTTGCTGTACAATTTGTTCTTGTTCTTTCTTTTCTTGGTTAAGGTTTACAATCTCTAGCTCTTTCTTTTTAGTATCATATTGTTTCTCTAAAGCAGCAACTTTGGTAAACACTTCCTTGTTTGATATAGAATCTTGAAGGCTATAATATGATTTTAAATAAAATAATGCTTTTTTAGGCTGATTAATAATTTCATAATAATTGCTATAAACTTTTTGCAGATGAACTTTATAATTTGGTTTAGGAGTCTCTTTAACAATCTGCTCTAATTCATCAAGATACATTCTGAGTTTAGTAGCATCCTTTTTTTCAATGTATAAAGCTATTAATGATTGAAGTGTTTTATATACAGGACGTAATTGTTCAGTTCTTTTCGCAGCTTGATATGCTTCTTCAAAATATTTTTCTGCTTGATCATAATCTTTATAATTATAGAAATAAAGAAACCCTTTTTCTTCTAGTGCTACAGAAATATGTTTGTCTGTTTTTGTTTTTTTGGCTAATTCTATAGCTTTGTTTACAGCTATTTCTGATTCATCATTAAGATTCATGTACCTATTATAAGTTGCCAAACGAGCATAACCAATCAATAATGCAAAATCGTTATTATTAGTCTCTCCAAATTCAATAGCTTTCAGAATATACTTTTTTGCAGTATCATATTGTTTTAATTCAAAAAAACAAGACCCTAAATATCTATATGTACCGCTCAAATCACGAAATATACCATGTTCTTCTTTTGATTCTATTGACAAAATAAAATTCTCTGCAGCTTTTTCATATTCATTCAATCTCATATACAAAACACCCTTATGCTCATATGTTTGATTGATTTCTTTAAAAGAATTACTTCGTTTAGCAGCAATGATAGTAGAATCCATGTACTCTAATGCATTATAATATTCTGATTTACCATACTCTACATATCCTTTCTTATCATAGTAATGAATCCAAGCTGAGCTGTTTGGATAATTCTTCAATAGCTTTCTTGACTTTTTTAGTAAATCCTCTACCTGTGTATGTTCATTTTTTGAAATAAGAATATTACACTTTTCAGTATAAGCTAACACTAGTTCCTCTTCTGCATTTATATTTTGTCCTAATGCTATAGCTTTATCTATATAATAAAGAGAAGAATCAACCTTTAGCTTATTTAAATAAACAATTCCTAAATCAACATAAACTTTTACTTTACATTTATCAGATACCTTATATATATATGATGTGTTATGATTCATTCTTTTGTCTAAATCTGCAATATCATCAGCTTGCTCTTGCCAACTAGCACATAAATCTTTTTCCTTCTGAGCATAGCTCAGAGGCATAAAAAAAAGTACTATTATGATTGTTGTTATTGCTTTCATATATATTTTAATTAGTTGATTTGTGTTTTGTTGATTATACTACAATTTCATCCTCTATCTATTTAAATACGTTAAACCTATCTCCAAACCATTCGCTAATTCAAACAAACTCGTATTTTTTAGCATATTTTTCAATTCTTTTCTAACAATCAAAATTTTATGGTGTACTGGGCAAGGTTTGCGAGCATTACACTCCTTTAACCCAAGTCCACATCCCGTATATATAGAGTCTCCATCAATTGCATACACTATATCTCCAAGTTGGATCTGATTAATTCTTTTTTCTTCAATTAAGAACCCTCCTTTGGCACCTTTAATAGAATCTAAAATTTTATTTTTCACTAATTGCTGAAGTATTTTGGCAGTAAAAGCCTCTGGAGAATTAATTTCTTTAGCTACAGTTTTTAGATTAACACAATTACCCTGCAAGGACTGCTGAGCAACATAAATTGAAGCTTTAATACCATATTCACAAGCTTTAGAAAACATACTTAACTTTAAAAACCACAATCAAATATAGATATTATTTTTAATTCGGATAAATTTATCCGAATTAAAAACATCTAACCAAAGCATTTATCCTCTTTATTTATACATTCCTCCACATAACTATGCTAAAACTCCTCTCAATAACTTCGCTATGTATTAAACAGAATACATTTACTCCGAACAAAATAACTTTTTAACTCATTAATTACTTAACAAAAAAAATATGAAAAAATTCAAGTTAGTACAATCATTAATATTGATCATTCTTACATTAGCATTTACATCTTGTAGTAGTGATGATGATAATGGACCAGTTCCTCCGACTGTTAGAGACATTCCTCTTACAATATCAAAAGGATTTACAGAAACTCTTGGACAAGATATAAACGCATTTGATGTAGATGTAAGTTTAGCTTCTAGTGGCATAACTTATAATACTACCACTGATGAATTTGAAGGTACAGGTACTATACTGATCCTTGACTTTCATTCTTCTACTAGCACACTAGCAGAAGGTACATACACCTATGAAGATTACACTGAAACTAGGGGTCCACTAAAATTTGACGGAGATGTTGAATCTACCGATGGAGAAAGTTTTTCTATAGAAGCCGGAACAGTCACTGTGTCTGCAGTAGGTCAAGAAACCAAAATTGAATACGACTTAATTCTTGATAGTGATACTGCTGCTCAATCCAACGATGCTATAACCAAAGGAAGCTTTCAAGGAGAACTAGTAGTAATACAATAGTATCGTATGAGAGGATGCTATTATTGAAATAGACCAAAACCGTGTAAGTAATTCTTCGCGGTTTTTTCTTTTATAAAAACATATACTAAATTAAATACCCTCTCGCTTGTTAACAGGAGTAGTAGGGTTATAACCAAATCCCGGGATTTTAAGCTCTACTCCCAACTGATTCAAAATATAACCAATAGTAGCATAATGATGAATTGCATGACTATTAGCATGAGCCAAAATACTTTCTAAAGTATAATTAACTGTTACTTTACCCTGCCCTAAGTTATCTGTAACATGCACTAAATAATCTGTATTAACATCTACAAAAGAAACCAAAACCTCCTGAAGTTTATAGATATGGTTTTTGGCAGCTTCTTTATTCATAGACAGAATCTCATCTCTTTTACGAGCTGTTAAGTCAATATCATTAGTATCCAAACCACTTATAATACAATCAAAAAAATCTAATGTATGCCGAATATGAGAACCTATACTGGAATAATATGGTCCAATAGAATTGTCTTGATAGGTTTTTGAATCTATTGCGTCTAATAAAGAAATAGCATTATTGAGGTTGCTATTAATTGAGGATATAATTAGTTGTTTCATAAATTTTATAGACGTAAGATACATAATTTACTTACACAATAAATCCTTTTATCTACTAAAATTGAAATTTTACTTATTCTTCAAAATATAAAACAATTATAACCGTTTTTAATATATCTCAACTATCGAATTAACATTAAATTCAGTAGGATATTTATCACTTTTATTGAGGTTAAACCATAAATTAGTAAGATAAAGTGCGTATTTCATCGATTAATGACATTTTTTCTTGGATGATATGTAAAAATTATTGTATACTTGCCCTATAAAATTAAAGCCCCCATTAATCATGAAAAAGTTTCCCCTGATCCTAATTTTATTTTGTTCAATTTTTCAAATCAATGCTCAGGATATTTATGATGATGCCTTAACTGCAGCAAGTTATGCATATGCTCATAGTAAGAAGGCTTACGGAGCTAACAATGTGTTTCATACACAAGAATATGCTGATAAGGCTATAGAATCATTTCAAAAAGTAGAAGATCTTGCAGATCAATGTAATTGTAGTGAAGCAAATGAAACTGCATACGAAGCTAAATCTGACATGGAAAGTTCTCTACAACAAGATACCTATGAGCGTAGTAGATATTATGCTAAACGTGCTAAGGATTTAGGGTCTAAAATTTTAGAACAACTAACCCAATGTCAAGCTAATGCTGGAGATACTTATATTGGTGATGTTGCCAGTGCTGAAGAAGATGATGCTATCGCAAGCGCAACAGAAGAAGTAGCTAATAAACAACTAGAATTAGAACAAAAAAGACGTCAATTAGAAATCGAACAAAAAAGATTAGCTCAACAAATAGCTGAGCAAAAGCAAAGACAAGCCCAATTTGAAGCTGAGCGTGCTGCTGAGTTAAAAGCACAAGCAGTAATAAAAGATAAAGCTGAACTTGCCTTACAAAAATTAGAAAATGCTTTACAAGAATTAAGTGTAGTACTTAATAATGATGAAGAGCCTTCTTTTGAAGCTCAAAATGATTATGTGAGAAGCGAAAATGACCTACAGAACGAATCACTAGATGATACAAAGAATTTTTATGTAAACAGAGCCAAGGAGCTTACCAGAACTGCTATGCAACAATTTGCTAGTTACGAAGACTAGTTAAAATTTAATTTTATTTTGTAGCCCCAAAATAAAATTTTTAGAAACGGTACTTGAAATCAAGTACCGTTTTTTTTATTCCTTGTTGTTAATAAAATGTTATTTGTAAAAATCTAATATATGGAATAATTCCATATATTTGGAAATATTCCAAAAAAAATAAATTTTGAGAACAATATTACATATGGACTTGGATACATTCTACGTATCTGTAGAACGACTCATTAATAGCTCACTACAAGACAAACCCCTATTAGTAGGAGGAACCAGTGATCGCGGTGTAGTAGCAGCGTGTAGTTACGAAACCAGAACATATGGAATACACTCTGGAATGTCAATGAAGATTGCCAAAGAACTCTGTCCTGAAGCCGTAGTCATAAAAGGCAATGCAGGAACTTACAGTAAACATTCTGATGTAGTAACAGAGATTATTAAAGAAAATGTACCTGTTTTCGAAAAATCTAGTATCGATGAGTTTTATGCAGATCTCTCAGGAATGGATAAATTTTTTGGAGCTTACACATATGCCTCAGAATTACGCCAAAAAATCATGTCAGAAACTGGACTTCCTATATCCTTTGGACTTTCACAGAATAAAGTAGTATCTAAAGTAGCTACTAATGAGGCAAAACCCAATAATCAGATGAAAATAGACTTTGGCACAGAAAAACCTTTTCTGGCCCCTTTATCTATTAAAAAAATTCCTATGGTAGGAGAAAAAACCTACTACACCCTTAGAAATCTGGGAGTGCGTTATGTAAATACTATACAAGAAATGCCTGTAGAAGTCATACAAAGAGTATTAGGTGTTAATGGTCGCACGATCTGGAAAAGAGCCAATGGTATAGATAATACTCCTGTGATATCCTTTTCTGAACGTAAATCAATCTCTACAGAAAGAACATTTGATAGAGATACTATAGATATCTATAAACTTCGTAACATCCTGATCGCCATGACAGAAAACCTATCATATCAGTTGCGTAGAGGAAATAAGCTTACCGCCTGTATTGCTGTAAAAGTTAGATATTCAGACTTTAATACTTACACAAAACAACTTAAAATACCATACACAAGCGCAGATCATACTCTTATACCAAAAATTCAGGAACTCTTTGATAAACTGTATCAAAAACGATTATTAGTACGATTGATTGGTATTCGATTTAGTCACTTGGTTAATGGTAATTATCAGATCAATCTGTTTGACGATGATGAAAAACAACTCAATTTATACCAAGCATTAGATAATATTAGAATTCGATATGGGGATCGAAGTGTAATTAGGGCAGCCGCTATGGGAGCCAAAACGATTGGCAGGATGCAAAACCCTTTTAACGGACAACCTCCCATCGTATTGGCTCACAGAAAACAGTAACTAAAAATCAACAATAATAACCTGGGCATCCGAGCGGGCTATACGTTTCAATTCCTCGTCCCGATTATCATCGGGACTGTGGGATTTCCACTGCTATCCCTGATGCTTTTTAAAATTAGAAAAGTGAAAATAAAAATTCAAAAAACACTAAATAGCTAAAATAGACTATCTAATTCTAAAGCTATAATTCATAAACCTGCATTCCTTAAAAGATGTACTTAAATTGTCATTCATATTATAGTTTGCGTTTCGGAACATTTTCTGAAATAGACTTGTTAGAGCTTGCAAAACAAAATAATATAAGCTGTCTAGCATTAACAGATATCAATAATACATCTGCTTGCCTGAATTTTATTAGAAAAGCAAAAGATCATAGGATCAAGCCTATAGTTGGTATTGACTTTAGAAATAACCATCAACCGCTATATGTAGGTTTAGCAAAAAACAATTATGGATACAAAGAACTCAATGATTTTTTGTCTCTCCATCTTCATAATAAAAAAAACCTTCCCACTATCGCGCCAACATTTGAAAACGCCTATGTTATTTATCCTTTTACACAAGTTCTAGAATTACAAAAAACTAATTTCACATCAAACGAATTTATAGGTATTTCATTAAAAGAAATTTCAAAGCTTAGGTTTTCAGAGTATAAAAAATTAGAAGATAAGCTTGTTATACTACAACCTGTAACCTTCAGAAATAAGAAAGATTTTAATGCACATCGACTACTCAGAGCTATTGATAACAATACACTATTAAGCCGCCTTCCAGAAGAGCAGCAAGCTTGTTTTTCAGAACAAATGATTACAGATTATGAAATTAGAAAACAATTCTCTGAGTTTGATTTTATAATTAAAAACACAGAACATATTATAAAGGAATGTACTATTAATTTTAACTTTTCTAAGAACAAACCTTCACTCAATCAAAAAACGTATACAGGTAGTATAAAAAAAGACAATAAGTTACTCAGAAAATTATGTAAAGAAGGATTACCCTATCGCTACCCAAATCCCAACCAAAAGGTGTTAGATAGATTAGAAAAAGAGCTATCTCTAATTACAAAAATGAATTTTGTCTCTTATTTTTTGATCAATTGGAGAATTATCTCTTATGCTCAAAATAAAGGATACTATTATGTAGGTCGCGGTAGTGGCGCCAATAGTATTGTAGCTTATTTATTACGCATCACAGACGTAGATCCAATCGAGTTAGACCTATATTTTGAACGATTTATTAACTCACATCGCACCAGCCCTCCTGATTTTGATATTGATTTTTCCTGGAAAGATCGACAAGACATTACTCGCTTTATCTTTGAGGAATTTGGCAATGTAGCACTACTCGGAGCATATGTTACTTTCCATTATAAAGGTGCTGTAAGAGAGCTAGGCAAAGTATTTGGGCTACCTAAATTTGAAATTGACAAATTAAGTGAAGGAGATTATGACTATAATTCTTTAGATCATATTCACAAACTAGTGATCACTTATAGTAAGCTTATTCAGGGTATCCCAAACTATATCAGTATTCATGCCAGCGGAATATTAGTGAGTGAAAAACCTTTGCACTATTACTCTGCTACAGATCTACCACCAAAAGGTTTTCCTACTGTTCAATTTGATATGATTATTGCAGAAGATTTAGGGTTATACAAATATGATATTTTAGGGCAACGAGGGTTAGCCAAAATCAAAGATGCTATCAAAATCATTGAATACAATCAACCAAATAATTCAGATTTTGATATTCATAATATCAAAAGATTTAAAGAAGATCCAAAAGTCAATGGTTTGATTCGTGATGCAAAATGTCTAGCCTGTTTTTATGTAGAATCCCCTGCTATGCGTATGCTATTAAGCAAACTTAAGACCAGTAATTACATAGGATTAGTAGCAGCAAGTTCTATTATACGACCAGGAGTAGCTAAAAGTGGAATGATGCGTGAATATATTCTAAGAGAACACGATGTAGAGAGAAGAAAAAATTCACATCCAATTATGCTTGATCTTATGAATGAAACCTATGGAATTATGGTATATCAAGAAGACGTCATTAAGGTAGCTCACTTTTTTGCAAAACTTACCCTGGATGAAGCAGATGTGTTACGAAGAGGAATGAGTGGTAAATTTAGATCTAGAAAAGAGTTTAAAGAAGTTCAAAACAAATTTATTGATAACTGTAGAGCCGAAGGATATAAAGAAAATTTGATTTTAGAAATATGGAACCAAGTAGCAAGTTTTGCAGGTTATGCTTTTCCAAAAGGACACTCTGCATCCTATGCTGTAGAAAGCTATCAAAGTTTATTTCTTAAAGCTTATTTCCCTCTAGAATACCTAGTCGCAACATTAAATAATGGTGGTGGTTTTTATCGTCCTGAAATATATCTACACGAAGCAAAACTCCTTGGAGCAAAAATCTTATCACCATGCATTAACACCAGCGAATATGAACACATCCTACAAGGAAGAACTATATTTCTCGGATTTATGGCATTAAGGAATTTAGATCATAAAACCATTCAAATTATTTTATCAGATCGTGATAAAAATGGATTGTATTCATCCTTAGATCATTTTATAGACAGAGTGTCTATAAGTACTGAACAAATAAGTATCTTAATAAAAATAGATGCATTTAGATTCACTAAAAAAAACAAACACGAATTATTATGGGAAGCGCATTTTAAACTAAATAGCATTCCTTCTAATGAGTATAACCAGCCTCTTTTATTCCAGCAAAAACGTACAGAATACAAACTTCCTCAATTAAAAGTATCGTTATTAGAAGTTGCTTTTGAACAAATTGAATCTTTCGGATTTCCATTATGTGGTTATTATCAAATATTAGCTACAAAACCTACGAATAAAAACAGAGCTTCTCAGCTGCGACGATATCTCAACAAAAACATTGACATATACGGATATTTAATTGCAATGAAGAATACTACTACTTCTAACGGAAAACGTATGGCATTTGGAACATTCCTAGATCAATTCGGAGATATTTTTGATACTGTTTTGTTTCCTAAAGTACAAGAAAAATATAAGCTTAAACACAAAGGTGTCTATCGAATGTATGGTAAAGTAGTAGAAGAGTTTAGTTTTTTAAGCATTGAAGTAATAAAAATTGTAAAACAAGATTATATACCAGATCCCAGATATGCTGAGGCAAATTCTCCCTTAGAAGTTATTGAAT
>NZ_JAGJEA010000007.1 GCF_018100805.1 Aquimarina sp. MMG016
TTGAAACGACTTTTTATAATTCTTAAGTACTCGAATACCAGGGATATTTCTTTTTACATATCCTTTCCTATTTTTGTAACATATGAAAATACAAACACCAACAGAAGAACGCTGGAATTGGTTGAGTCATGGATTTGGACTTATCCTTTCTGTTTTAGGACTTTTTTTGCTACTAGCTTATGATTCAAATAAAACACCTTATAGTACTTTTGGGATAGTGTTATACTCAGTTTCATTAATTATATTATATTTTGCTTCTTCTGCATATCATTATAGTAATAATCTTAATCTTAAAAAGAAATTTAGAATTCTTGACCATGTCTGTATCTATTTATTGATAGCAGGAACATACAGTCCTGTTACACTAATAGGTTTACTACATAGTAAAGGTTGGGTACTATTCTTTACAGTATGGTCTATAGCAGCTTTTGGTACAGTTCTTAAACTTTTTTTTACAGGCAAATTTGAGATATTATCAGTTATTCTTTATTTAGTTATGGGGTGGTTAATTGTATTAGATATCAATAGATTAACTGATGTGGTAAGTTATGAAGGAATCACTTATTTAATGTTAGGAGGTGCGGCATATACTTTTGGGATTATATTTTATGCTTTTCACAAGCTTAGATTTCATCATGTGATTTGGCATATTTTTGTATTAGCAGGAAGCATTTTTCATTATATATTTATTTTTAAATATATAATTTGATAAATGACTTTTATTTTAGTCATCAATATAGTCTTTGTATTCTAAAAAAAATAATTCTAGTTTATCCATCTGTTCATATAAAAAATCCATTGTTTCTTGCCAGGTATTTTTGTTATGAATACTTACTCCTTCTAATTCTGTGTAAAGCCTGGATATGATTTTGCCATTTTCTAGCTCATAATATTGATCGTATATTACCTCTTGTAAATATTCTGTAGTAAGAATGGTTTTTAGGCTAACAAACTTGTCGAAGTAATACCCTTTTATCACTTCGTCATTAGGTTCTATGTCTATAGAAACCTGAGCTTTTTTGGTGGTAAAAGTAAATTTAAGGGTGACATCTTTAATTTTAGTATTGTAAAGCAACCATTTTCTTGGATAATCTTTTCCAAAACTGGTCCAAAACTCTTGACGTATTTTTTTTGACTCTTCTTTACTAAACATCTTTTAGATTACATAAGCTATCGCAGTAGCTGCTAGAATGACAAGTAGTTTAGAAATATTAAATTTATGCCCTTCATTACTTTCGAATAAGATCGTTGTGGAAACGTGAAGGAAAATACCTATAACTAGAGCAGTTATTTCTTTGTAGTATTCTTGAACAGCTGTAAAATTTTCGGAAATAAAAGTACCTAATGGAGTCATTAGAGCAAATACTATTAGTAAAAGAACTATGAACCGTCTTTTGATTTTGGTATTTAACAAAAAAGTAGTTAAAATCATAGCTACTGGGATTTTATGTATAATAATCCCTAATAGTATCCCATCGGTGTGATGTATAGGAAAACCTTCTAAAACTGCGTGTAAACCTAAACTTATAAAAAGTAGAGTTGGGATTTGGCTAGTTTCTTTGTCTAAATGGATATGGCCGTGTTCAGCTCCTTTAGAGAAGTATTCCAATACTTTTTGTAGCAAAATACCAATCATAATCCATACTCCAGTTCGTCTGGCAAAAAGATTATCTTCAAATACTTCTGGTAAAAGATCAAAAATTGTTATAGCAAGCAGAAAGGCACCACTAAATGCTAATAATAGTTTTAAGTTTTTTTGGTTAGAAGGGTTGAAAATGAAAACAACCAAAGCTCCAATGCAAACAGCCGATATAGATAGAATATAATTATGCACTATTTAAAAATTAATATCAGTCTTGGTGAAGTTTTTTTATTGAATTTTTGTAATTGATAGTTTCCAAAAATGTCTAGAAGATTTACTTCAGCTTTTTTAAAATAATTTTCAAAATCTGAGAGCGTTATGGCTTTAACTCGTTCAGTAAAAAAGAAATCTTCGTTATCATCTTTAAATTTAATTTCTTTTAGAATATAACCATCTTCCACGTATCTCTTTATAAAAAATGTAATCCCACCAACTTCTTTAACTTCTTCAGGAATTAAGTTATCTATGACGTAATCAACATTCATAAAGTCAATCACACCAAAACCTTGTTCATTAAGGTTAGCTTTTATAGCTTTTATAGTGCTCAGGTTATCTTCTTCTTTATCAAAGTAGCCAAAGCTAGTAAACAGATTAAAAACCGCAGAAAACTTCTCAGAATATGGTTTACACATATCATGAACTTTAAACCTTAATGTTTCGTTTTCAAATTGAGAAGCATAGTCAATGCTGTTTTTTGACAGATCTACACCAGTCACATCATAACCTAAAGAGTTTAGGTATATACTATGTCTGCCTTTTCCACATGCTAAATCTAATATTTTTTCATGTGTTTGGAGACTAAGATAACTAGTAAGGTTGTCCATGAAATTTTTCGCCTCAGTATGGTCTCTATCTTTGTATAGTATATGATAATATGGAGTATCGAACCACGATGCATACCACATTGTTGAATCTTTTAGCATAGGGCGCAAAATTAATGTATTTTTGCGGTTTAATCCCAAACGATGAGATTAATTCCAGAGGGTTTGTCTCAAAAAAATAGATAACTTTCTCAAGATGGTAAAATATCTTAGTTTTTTGAGTAGTTAATTAATTTAGAATTTTTAGAATAGTGAGTAATTCATTTAAAATGGTGGCCAAAACCTTTTTTGGTTTTGAAGAAATCCTGGCAAAGGAACTAAGAAACTTAGGCGCAGAGAGGGTAAGTGTAGGTAATCGTATGGTCAGTTTTTATGGCGATACTGGTTTTATGTATAAAGCTAATCTATGTCTTAGAACTGCTCTGAAAATTCTGAAGCCTATTACTTCTAAAAAGATTAGAAACGAAAAGGATTTGTACGACTTCATTCAGGGCATTAGATGGAAAGATTATTTAGATGCAGATGATACTTTTGCAATTTATGCAACCGTAAACTCTACTATTTTTAATCACTCCAGATTTGTTTCACTAAAAGCTAAAGATGCTATTGTAGATAAATTCAGAAAAGAACTAGGACGACGACCAAATGTAGATACCGAGTATCCGGATTTAACTATTAATATTCATATTCAGCAGGATTTGTGCACAGTATCTTTAGATAGTTCTGGTGGTTCATTACATCACCGAGGATATCGAACTGCAACAAACATTGCTCCAATTAATGAGGTATTAGCAGCTGGTTTGGTAATGCTTTCGGGGTGGGATGGGCAATGTGATTTTTTAGACCCTATGTGTGGTAGTGGGACTATAGCTATTGAAGCTGCTATGATTGCATGCAACATACCTGCTAATCTTAATCGTAAAGAGTTTGCTTTCGAGAAATGGTTAGATTGGGACATGGATTTGTTTGAAAAAATAGAAGAAGCCAGTTTAAATAAAACCAGAGATTTTCATCATTCGATTATCGGAATGGATAAAGCACCTTCTGCAGTTCGTAAAGCATTGAAGAATGTAGAGAATGCAAACCTTATTGATTTTGTAAAAATTAAAGAAGGTAATTTCTTTGAAAGTACAAAAGAAACAGAAGAGAAACTCCATATGGTATTTAATCCTCCATATGGCGAACGGCTTCAGTTGGACGTAGAAGAGTTTTATTCACAAATTGGAGATACCTTAAAACAAAGCTATCCTGGAACCAATGCCTGGTTTATTACTTCTAATCTCGAAGGGTTGAAATATGTTGGACTTCGACCTTCCAGAAAAATAAAAGTATTTAACGGTAAATTAGAATCAAGATTAGTTAAATACGAGATGTATGAAGGAAGTAAAAAGGCGAAGTTTCAAAGTAAAAAAGAAAGTTAATTTGTGAAGGCTTTACACAATTGACTATGGTTTGTATTATAGTATAATCTATTCGACCCTGCCGTATTTTTATTTCATTCTGGAATTGTTCCGGTTTCAGAAGTAACTAATACAAGTACTTTTTTCATCTAGAATTTCCTAAAATAAGGGAAACCAATAAATAATCTCTCCAGTAAAGTTTGTAGTTTACAAGTTAAGAAAAGAACGCTCATAGTTTATAGTTTTCTTAAGAGTAAAAGTACAGTTATTTCTATATTTTTTACTTGTATTTAAAATTACTAATCAACTACATCAACATGAAAACCAAACACACACAAATCTTTTTCATAACAATTTTATTAATATGTATGTATCCTGCTTTTGGGCAGAGATCCAAATCAAAACAGGAAGTGAAGTCGGTACTTTCAGATTCCGTTTTCACAGGGCTAAAACTTCGTAATATAGGACCTGCATTTATGTCTGGACGAATAGCCGATATTGCAATTGACCCGGAAAATGAAAGTATCTGGTATGTTGCTATAGGATCGGGAGGAGTTTGGAAAACTACAAACGCCGGAACCACTTGGAACTCCATTTTTGATGATCAAACTTCATATTCTATAGGTTGTGTGACGATTGACCCGAATAACAGGAATACTATTTGGGTAGGAACCGGTGAAAATGTTGGAGGTCGGCACGTAGGATATGGTGATGGTATATATAGAAGTAAGGATGGAGGTGGTACCTGGGAAAATATGGGGCTAAAAAAATCTGAACATATTTCTAAAATTATAATTCATCCGGAAAACTCTAACGTTATTTGGGTGGCGGTACAAGGGCCTCTATGGAAAAAAGGCGGAGAAAGAGGATTGTACAAATCCGTTGATGGAAGAAAAACTTGGAAAAAAACTTTGGGAGATGATCAATGGGTAGGAGTTACTGATCTTCAAATTGATCCCAGGGATCCTAATAGATTATACGCAGCTACCTGGCAACGACATCGTACTGTAGCAGCATATATGGGTGGTGGTCCCGGATCAGGACTGCATCGTAGTACAGATGGAGGAGAAACCTGGGAACTGTTAAAAAACGGTCTGCCAAAATCTTGGATGGGAAAGATTGGGTTAGCCATTTCTCCACAACAACCTGATATTCTATATGCAGCAATCGAGTTAGATCGAAGAACAGGAGCCGTATACAGATCTGCTGATCGAGGAACTACCTGGAAAAAACAGTCTGATGCAGTTTCTGGGGCAACTGGGCCTCATTATTATCAGGAACTCTATGCTTCTCCACACCATTTTGAACGTTTGTATTTGGTAGATGTACGCATGCAAATTTCTGAGGATGGAGGTAAAACCTTTAAGCGAATGAAAGAGGAGCATAAACATTCGGATAATCACGCTATTGCTTTTAAGAAAAATGATCCTAATTATTTGTTGGTAGGTACAGATGGTGGGTTATATGAAACCTTTGACCTAACTCAGAATTGGAGATTTATTGACAATCTACCTGTAACGCAATTCTATAAACTTGCCGTGGATGATACCGAACCTTTTTATAATATCTATGGAGGAACACAAGATAACAGTACACAAGGAGGACCTTCTCGGACAGATAATGTACACGGAATCCAAAATTCGGACTGGAAAATAGTCCTTAACTGGGATGGTCATCAACCAGCAACCGAACCTGGTAATCCAGATATTATGTATGCCGAAAGACAAGAAGGAAACTTATCTAGAATAGACTTAACAACAGGAGAAGTAATTGATATTCAACCACAGCCAGGAGTTGATGAAGATTTTGAACGCTTTAATTGGGATGCGCCAATTTTGGTAAGTGTTCATGATCCAAAACGTATCTATTTTGCTTCACAGCGTCTTTGGCGATCTGATAACAGAGGTGATAAATGGACTGCTATCTCTGGAGATCTAACCAAAAATCAGGAGCGAATAGAACTACCTATTATGGGTAATAAACAGTCCTGGGATGCACCATGGGACTTCCTGGCAATGTCTAATTATAATACGATTACCTCAATTGCAGAATCTCCCAAACAAGATGGTGTGCTATATGTAGGAACTGATGATGGAATTATCCAAAGAACAGAAGATGGAGGCGCCAATTGGTTTAGAATTGATGTAGGGACACTGCCTAATGTACCTGCCACTGCGTTTATAAATGATATCAAAGCAGATCTTTTTGATGCTAATACAGTATATGTGGCTCTGGATAATCATAAATATGGAGATTTTAATCCTTATTTATTAAAGAGTACTGATAAAGGAAGGACTTGGAAATCCATTAAGGGTAACTTACCAAACAGAAGTTTAGTGTGGCGACTGGTTCAGGATCACGTTCAACCTAATTTATTATTCGTTGCTACCGAATTTGGTATTTATTTCTCTACTAATGGGGGTGATAAATGGATAAAACTAAAAGGTGATGTGCCAACTATCTCTTTTAGGGATTTGACAATTCAACGAAGGGAAAATGATTTGGTGGCAGCTTCTTTTGGCCGTGGATTCTTTGTGTTAGATGATTATAGTGCCTTAAGGAGTGTAACTGAAGCCAAGTTAAAAGAAGAGGCAGTGCTATTTCCTACCCGAGATGCCTGGTGGTATATCCCAAGACCTGATATCGATTTTGATGATCAAAAAGGGAGTTTAGGAGCATCACATTATGTAGCACCTAATCCAGATTTTGGAGCCGTATTTACCTATTATCTTAAGGACGGCCTGAAGACAAATATGGAAGAACGAAAAAAGGCTGAGGAGAAAAACAAAGGAAAAGACATTGCTTTTCCGGGTTGGGATAAAGTAGAAAATGAGCGAACCGAGGTCAAACCGCAAATTATTATTGCAATTACAAATAGTAATGGTAAGACTATAAGAAGAATCAGTGGACCTATACAATCCGGATTTCACCGAGTTGCCTGGGATCTTAAATATCCAGCACCTGATGCCATTACCTTAGAAAAAAATGAAAACTCTTTTGGCTCACCTGAAGGTTTTATGGCTTCCCCCGGAACCTATAAGGCTACATTATCCAAATTGATGGACGGAAAAATAACTCCATTATCAGAGCCAATTACTTTTCAGGTAAAGCAGATGCGTAAAGGAGCATTGCCTGGAGTTACTCCTGATAGGGTAGTTGAATTCTGGAGAGATTATGAAGCTGCTGTTGGTAAAGTGTCCGAATTGGATTTGAGAATGAACAAAGCCGGTAAAAAAATTAAAGCTATGAAACGGGCGCTGGCAAATGCTCAGATTAGCCCGGGAGATATGGATGTTAGGCTAAATAATATTAAAAAACGCATGGATGCACTGAGTACGGAATTTTATGGCAATCGTTCCAAACAGCAGGTAGGAGAGAAAACCAAACCTACTATTAGCGATCGAATGTTTGCAATTTACAGAGGAGTACAACGCTCTACATATGGCCCTACAGATACTCATGTACAAACTATGGATATTATAAATTCTCAGTTAGCAACAACCAACACTAAGTTTAATGGGATACAAAATGAAATAAATACGCTTATAAAAGCTCTTAATGAAGCGGGTGCTCCTTATGTAGAGGACTAATTGTTTATTCTAAAAATTATACTCTTATGATCAGAAATATATTAATTACAGGAACTTCAACCGGTGTAGGTTTTGAAAGTGCCATTCTTTTTGCCAAAAACAATTTCAAGGTATATGCAACTATGCGAAATCTCAGCAAAGCTGATGCTTTAAAAAAGAAAATTGAGGAAGAGAGTTTATCAATTGAGATCCTTCCTCTGGATGTTACTCTTTACTTATAAATTTAAAAGTCAAGAGGTACAATCCCAAAACGATAAATCAACTATTTCTTGATCAAAGAGGTTTAGTTAGCATAGCTTTTGATTACCTTTAATGTAGTAAATCTGAAAATCCTAAACTTAAAACTAACTTTTATGAAAACTCACACACATCACATCCTAATGGCTTTTTCTCTTTTACTTTTGATTGGTTGTAAAGAAAATAAGTCCGATAAAACTAAAGAAGTAACAGAAGAAGTAGAAGAAATCGTAGAAAAACCTTTTCGACTTAAAACAGAAGAAGTCACGTATAAGGCGGATACCATATCTATGAAAGGATATTTGGCTTATAACGAAAATGCCACTGACAAAAGCCCTGGAATTATTGTAATTCATGAGTGGTGGGGACATAATGAGTATGTACGTCAGCGAGCGGATATGTTGGCAGAACTTGGGTATGTAGCTTTGGCCATAGATATGTATGGAGATGGTAAATTAGCAGTACATCCTGATGATGCAGGTAAATTTGCTATGAGCGTTATGGGTAATATTGATAGTGCCACGGCACGTTTTAATGCAGCAATGACATTGCTAAAATCACAAACCTCTGTAGATGCCGATAAAATTGCTGCTATGGGATATTGTTTTGGAGGAAGTGTTGCACTAACCATGGCAAATAAAGGATTAGATCTGGATGCAGTGGCTGCTTTTCATAGCGGAGTACAATTGCCTGTAATGCCAACTAAGGATATCAAAGCAAAGATATTAGTATGTAATGGTGCTGTGGATCCGTTTATTCCTGCAGCATCCGTTGAAGCTTATAAAAAGGCAATGGATAGTGTCAAAGCTGATTATAAGTATATAGCCTACGAGGGAGCAACACATTCTTTTACCAGTAAAATAGCAGATTCTATTGGTAAAAAATTCAACCTTCCTCTTGCTTATCAAAAAGAAGCAGATGAAAAATCTTGGGCGGAACTGCAAAAAATGCTTGCAGATACGTTTTTAAAATAATAGGGTTAAAATATCAGATATTTTAAAAATTAGGAAAGGTGGTACTGTGTTATCACCTTTTCTTTTTATAAAAAGGAATCAAGTAACTTATTGAATAATTATAACCGATTCCAAATTCACTAAAATCGTTGTTTCTTCCAAAACCTGGAATGAATAAGTTATCGAATCCATCTGGTTTTTCTTCATTTGTCATATTTCTTATAGAAACACTAGCACCAAGGTATAGATTTTTGATCAGTTCTACTTTTAAACCAAATACTAGTTCTACCCAGCCGGCTGTTAAATCTTTAGACTTTTTAGAGTCTGTTATTTCATTAGTTGGAAAATAATCGGTAGAAGTAAAAACTCTATAACTATTTAAAGTCTGATCAAAAGTAGAGAATCCATAACGTAAGCCCGCATAGATACTATTTTGCATTCCGTACCAGTTTTGATAGGCATTATAATCAAAACCAAGCCTTATATAGCTACCAGAACCTTTTACATTAATATTTGGCTCTTTTCTTATAAGCGATTCGTTGCCTAACTCTGCTGCAATAAAAAACTTTTTATATATTCTATAATCCGCAACTACTTCAAAACCAGAATAATCATCATTGACAGCAGTTCGTACAAACCTTGCAAGATCGACACCCAAACGAATTCCATATTTTTCTGATGGAGGTAGGGTATCTATTGCATTTACCTTTGCATTTTCCTGTCCATTAATAAAACAGGAAAATAAAATACTAATGAAAAATATATACGTGCGCGGCATTCTCATTGTTTACTTCTAGTTGTTGAATTCTTATATCTTTTATCCAGTTACCCTCTCCATCTTCATTTGTTAACGTCCTGGTTAACGTATTGTAAATAACCCTAAAGCCACAGGCGGTACTTACATATTCTTCTGATATTGTATATTGAAAACTAACTGTATCTGTATTGGCGATAATATCAGGGTCTTCACTATTGGCATTTATAGTAAACTCGAATTCGGTTATCGATTCTGTAGTTTTTAAAGGAATTGCAATAGAGTCTTGAGTTATGGCATCCAGAAAATTTTCGGTAATGTCACTGTCTGTTGATTTAACTCTTAGATCGGTTGGACTTTTAAAAGTTATTCCATCGTTATTATCAATAAACCGTATGATCAATAATGGAGTGGTAGGTGTGTTTTCTGCACAGATATCATCACGTTCACAGCTGGATATAGCATGTAACATAATTAGTGTAGCGGCAAAAAATAATAAACTTTTAGTTACTTTCATACATTACCTTTTTTCTAATAGCACCACGTTCTCAACATGATAAGTCTGCGGAAACATGTCCACAGGTTGCACTTTGGTTACCTTATACTTCTCATCTAATAACGCTAAATCACGAGCTTGTGTTGCACTATTACAACTAACATATACAATTCTATTAGGCAAAATATTTAATAATTGTCCTACTACATCTTTATGCATTCCATCCCTTGGAGGGTCAGTAATGATTACTTCTGGCTGGCCGTGTTTTGCAATAAAATCTTTGGTAAAGACCTTTTTCATATCACCAACATAGAATTCTACATTGTCAATTGTATTGTTTTTTGCATTTTTCTTAGCATCTTCAATAGCTTCAGGAACTGCTTCTACACCTATAACTTTTTTTGCTTTTTTAGCAACAAATTGAGCAATCGTCCCTGTACCTGTATAAAGGTCATAAACTAATTCGTTTCCAGTAAGGTTCGCAAAATCACGCGTTACTTTATATAATTCGTATGCTTGTTTAGAATTGGTTTGGTAAAATGATTTTGCATTTATTCTAAAACGTAAACCTTCCATTTCCTCTTCAATATAGTCCTTTCCTATATAACAGATTACTTCTTGATCATAAATAGTATCATTACCTTTTGGGTTAACTACATACTGAAGTGAAGTAATTTCAGGAAATTCTGAGCCTATAAAATCTAATAATAAAGTTCTTTGTTCTACATCCTCATAGAAGAACTGTACAAGAACCATAATTTCTCCAGTAGAAGAAATTCGTATCATCAATGTTCGAAGAAAACCATCTTGGTTTCTCGCATTATAAAATGAAAGATTATTTACAGTAGCAAATTCCTTTACTTTATTTCTGATAGCATTACTGGGATCTTCCTGAAGATGGCATTTATCAATGTCCAGAATTTTATCCCACATTCCCGGAATATGGAAGCCTAAAGCATTTCTATTGTCAATATCAGCATCACTTTTAATTTCTTCAGGTGTTAACCATCTACTATCACTAAAAGAAAATTCCATTTTGTTTCTATAGAAAAATTGATCTTCAGATCCTACTATAGGGTGTACATCCGGTAATTCAATTTTACCAAGTCGGGTAAGGTTATTAACTACTTCTTGTTGTTTATAGGCTAGTTGGTGTTTATAGTCCATAAATTGCCATTTACAACCTCCACAAGTTCCAAAATGTTTACATACAGGATCTACTCGTTTTTCAGAATACTTATGAAAAATAGTAGCAGAGCCTTCGTAATAGGCCTTGCGTTTTTTTGTAGTTTGTATATCTGCTATGTCACCAGGAACTGCATTGTTTATTAAAATAACTTTTCCATCAGGAGCTTTGGCAATACTCTTTCCCTTTGCACCTGCATCTATAACTTCAATTTTTTCAAAGATTTGTCTTCGATTTTTTCTTGCCATAGCGCAAAAATAAGAATAGAAAGCATATACTTATTAATTATTCAGCATATCTTATAAAAAAGAAATAAAAAAAATGAACCTAATTAATATTTCTACGTCTATATTATAAAGGTTACCATGACAAGCACCAATAAAACATTTGATTCTTTGTTGGTATTACAATGCCAATCCGGTGATAAGAAGGCTGCTGCAATTCTTGTTAAAAGATGGCATGAAAAATTATGCACACAAGCAAATTGGTATATTAAGGATAAAGAGATTTCTAAGGATATTGCGCAAGATAGTTGGAGTACAATTTTGCAAAAAATTAATAACCTAAAAGATAGTAACAGTTTTGGGAGTTGGGCTTTGGCTATTGTTACTAGAAAATCAATTGATTGGTTACGAAAAAATAAAAAAGAGCGAGATAATTTAAATTCTTATCGCAAAGAACTCAATCAGAACTTGGTTAAGAATGAAGTTTATGATGAATCTGAGCATAAAAGGGTCTTATTAAAGAAGTCTATTGAAAAACTACCGGGTGACCAGCAAATGGTGCTTCATCTTTTTTATGTCGAAGAATATAACATTAAACAAATAGCTGAGATAACAAGTATTTCTACAGGGACTGTGAAATCTCGTTTGTTTACCGCTAGAGAAAAACTGAAGTTAATTTTAAAAACTAAAAATCATGAATAATAAAATAGAAGATATTGATCGATTAATAAAAGAAACACTAACCCAAGAAGAAGCAAAGTTTTATGACGAATTGGATGAGCAAAACATCTTAGAGATGATAGGAGGACTTTATAAAACAAAAAACAGATGGATTATCATTATGATGAACATAGTAAATGTTATTTCGTTTGGATTTTTTATTTATTGTGTGGTACAATTTCTTAATACTGATAATACGAATGAGCTCATAAAATGGAGTGGAGCAGGTTTTTTATCTATAATGACAGCATCAATGCTAAAGTTGTACTCTTGGTTACAAATAGATAAGAATGCACTATTGAGAGAAATAAAAAGGCTAGAATTACAGATTTCATCAATAGCTGGAAAAATATGATAAATGATTTGAGAATTTGTTTTTCAAAATTCTTAAACCTTAGTAAAATGCACCTATTATTTTGAATAATTAAAAATAGAATCGTTTAAAGACTCGAAAATTAAATAATCAATAAAGATTTAGTAATTTTGTGACTCTCTTAGGGATGATTTCTCTCCCACGCTGAATTTTCGAGTCTTTTCGAAAGGATAAAGGTACAGAAGGAATGGTTATTTTATCAATTTAAATTATTAAAAATGGCTGTTTTAGAAAAATTAACTTCTCAACAAGCAATCGATCTAGAAAACAAGTATGGAGCTCATAACTATCATCCTTTACCTGTAGTTTTAAATAAAGGAGAAGGTGTATATGTGTGGGATGTAGAAGGAAAGAAATATTATGATTTTTTAAGCGCATATTCTGCAGTTAACCAAGGACATTGTCATCCTAAAATAGTAGGAGCAATGATGGAGCAAGCACAAACATTGACCTTAACTTCTCGTGCATTTTATAATGATAAGTTAGGAGAATACGAAAAGTTTGCCACAGAGTATTTTGGGTTTGACAAACTCCTTCCCATGAATACAGGAGCAGAGGCTGTAGAAACAGCGTTGAAACTTTGCAGAAAATGGGCATATGAAAAGAAGGGTATTTCAGAAAACGAAGCAGAGATTATAGTATGTGAGAATAACTTTCACGGAAGAACGACCACTATTATATCTTTCTCTAATGATCCTGTTGCCAGAAAAAACTTTGGCCCATATACAGCAGGATTTATCAAAATCGAATATGATAATCTACAGGCTCTTGAAGATGCTTTAGAAAACGGTAAAAATGTTGCAGGTTTCTTAGTAGAGCCAATTCAGGGAGAAGCAGGAGTTTATGTTCCTTCTGATGGTTATTTAGCTAAAGCTAAAGCGCTTTGCGAAAAGCATAACGTACTCTTTATTGCTGATGAAGTACAAACAGGTGTTGCCAGAACAGGTAGATTATTAGCTACTTGTGGAAATTGTTCTTGTTCGGATAAAAATTGTTCAGATACACCTGATGTTAAACCAGATGTTTTGATATTAGGTAAAGCATTAAGTGGTGGAGCGTATCCCGTTTCTGCAGTATTAGCCGATGATCATATTATGGAAGTAATCAAACCAGGAAATCATGGAAGTACTTTTGGAGGAAACCCAGTTGCCGCGGCAGTGGCAGTTGCCGCTCTTGAAGTTGTAAGAGATGAAAAACTAGCCGAAAATGCTTATGAACTAGGAGAATTGTTTAGATCAGAATTGAACAAGTATATCGAAAGCTCAAAAATTGTTAAGCTTGTAAGAGGAAAAGGACTACTGAATGCTATAGTAATCAATGATGATGAGGAAAGTGAAACTGCTTGGAATATTTGTGTAGCCTTAAAAGAAAATGGTCTTTTGGCTAAACCAACTCATGGAAATATCATTCGTTTTGCTCCACCTCTGGTTATGAATAGAGAGCAATTATTAGATTGTGTAGATATTATTACTAAGACTTTGAAAGGTTTTGAGTAATGAGATGTTCATGAATTAACATTGTCAATCAGTTGATCTAAAACAGGTTGATAGTTAAAATATAGATAGAACCTTCGAAGCTAGCTTCGAAGGTTTTTTTGATGTTTACTGTTTTTTGAATTTAGCCATTACCAGTACGTGCGGAAAGGTAATAGCGGCTATTAAAATAAAAAATATTGATAAAAACAGATGATTTTGATCATCAAAAACGAAATACAAAATAGACAGCCCAATTATTGATATTAACCAATATGGGAAGGAGGATTTTAAATATTTATAGAAATTTTTCTTTTTGTAGTCACCATATAGATAGTAGACCTGGTCTGCTAAAGAAGGTATACTATGCCAAAAGATAAAGTAAATAGCGAAAGCCCACAGTAGTGATGCTGTATGAAATACTATAAAAAACAGAAATAGATAAAACACTTCTTCTAATGGATTAGACTTTATCTTAGCATATATGTTTTCTTTAATGCTTATTATCAAAAAACATATGCTAGAAAATATAAGAATATATAAATAAAGATTCTTTGTAAAAGAAATACCAGTAATATTATTGATAATAATGGTAACTTCTTGACTATTATTGAAAAAGAGCATAAAAAGAATTATAAGACCATAAGTAGTATACATAATCCTACTGGTAAAGCTCTTATTATATATTTTAGAACTCCAATGCTGTTCTCCAAAATGATATGCACTAAAAAATATAAATAGGAATAACGCAAAAACTGGTACAAAATAAAAGCTAAGTATACTTAAAGTTACTATAGAAGAATAACTAATTAAAATTTTATAAAGTTTGGTTTTTTGAGAACTATTAGAAAGCTCTGAAGCTTTTTGAATGAGCTTAATATCATTGGTACCGTGTAAAATTCCTAGGGATAGGATTAAAATATATGCAAAAATATCTTCGATATTATCTTGAAAGTAGACGGCAAACCACAGAGAAAAAAAAGTAGCTATTAACATAAAACTTTTCAAATTCGTAAAAAAAAGGACGTTTTTTTTCATAATGTTTAATAAAGTTATCCTAAAGTTAAACAATTTTTGTTTAATGTTTATTAAATTTGATTAAACAAAATTATAATTGTTATGAAAAGTATATTTATGTCAATCCCTTTGATCCCCGAAATTGCAACGGATGATTACGTAGGTTTTACCTTTTTTGTTGGTTGCATGGCTATGATGGCCGCATCGGTTTTTTTCTTTTTTTCTATGAATAGTTATGATAGAAAATGGAGAACTTCAATTCTGATTTCAGGATTAATTACTTTTATTGCAGCTGTACATTATTGGTATATGCGTGATTATTGGTATGATCATGGATCATCACCTACGTTTTTCCGTTATGTAGACTGGATATTAACAGTGCCTCTTATGTGCGTGGAGTTTTATCTTATTCTTAAAATTGCTGGTGCTAAAAAATCACTAATGTGGCGACTAATTATTTTATCTGTAATTATGTTAGTAACCGGATACTTTGGAGAAGCAGTATACAGAGATCAAGCTTGGTTATGGGGGCTAATTTCTGGAATTGCTTATTTTGTTATAGTGTATGATATTTGGTTGGGTCGTGCAAAAAAACTAGCCGAAGAAGCTGGAGGACCGGTTCTCCAAGCACATAAGACATTATGTTGGTTTGTACTTGTTGGTTGGGCGATTTATCCAATTGGATATATGGCAGGAACACCTGGATGGTATGAAAGTATATTTGGCGGTTTAGCTATGGATGTCATCTATAATATAGGTGATGCTGTAAACAAAATTGGTTTTGGATTAGTTGTATATAACTTAGCAGTAAATGCATCTTCAAAGTCAGAAGGAGCTATATCTTAGTTTAATTTAGTTAATAAAAAGGAGGTCTTCTAAGCCTCCTTTTTTTATTCTCTACTGAGTAAATACCCAAAATCTTGATTTGCTAGCGAATATTAAAAGTTTGAAATCGTGTTCCTATAAAATGACAGTCGGCTTACCTTGGAGAAATTTACTTCTTTTATAAAATTTCTTAAAACTTTAGTATTCTTAGTGTAATTTATGTTTCTATTAAAAATATTTATGGCAAGTTGTTTTTATTAATATCCTCCCTCCATAATTTCTGACCAAGGTAACATAGCCCCAATGAATATAAAGTAGATAATCATTAGTAAAAATAATAACGCACTAAGTACTACACCAATTATTGCACATATTTTTCCTGCCTTCACATTTTCGTATCCTGTATACATTTCAGGATTAGCATTATATAATGTGGTAGCATTTTTAGATAATACTAAGGCTATGATTCCAAAAATAAGCCCAAAGATTCCATAACAAAAGCATGAGACAATGGATAAAATCCCAAATACAAGTATTAAAGTAGCATTGGGTAGTTGTTCTTTAGTTTCCATAAAGGTGTATTAGATTTTAATAATAAAGTTGGTAATAATAAGTATAATATTCAGGATATAAAAATATTGTAGAGTTTTCGCTCCATTCTTGAATTTGAAAATAAGATGAGCAATTAAAAAGCTCATCATAAATAGCATAGGGATAAGAGCTGGATACATCAAGAAGGATTCTGCTAAATTTCCTTTGAGAAGTAAAACAAAACTTCGTTGTAATCCGCAACCAAGACAATTCATACCCAACATTTGTTTTGAGGGGCATTGCATAAGGTTGGATTCAATAAAATCAATAAAACTTTCCAATTTTTAGAAGTGATGTAAACAAAAACTGCCTGAAAATAGTATTTCAGACAGTTATATTTTGCTTAAATATATATTTAGTTACCAGACACTCCTTCATTGAATCCTCTAGAAAACTCTTCAATCATTTGTTGGTATCCTTCTGTACCCACGGTAGCAAGAACCCATATTGAGTAAATAGTTGCAATACTACTAAGTATTAAACCTATGATGGCTAATATCTTTCCAGTTTTAACATTATTGTATCCATCATATAATTCAGGGTTTTCTGTATATAAGGTAGTCGCTTTTTTTGCTAATACTAAGGCAATAATTGCGAAAATTAATCCTATAAAACCTGAGCAACAGCATCCTACAAGAGATAAAATACCAAATACTAAAATAAGGGTTGAATTGGGTAACGTTTGTTTTTCCATAATAAAAATTGATTAGTTAAAAAAATATTTTCATTTTAATAAAATAGCTTATAATTATAGTAAGCACAGTAATAATCATCAATGCTAGTTTAATTGTCCAATCATGTTTAAATGACACAAAGAAATTAAACCCTATAAATATCAATAAAAATAATAGAGGATAAATAGCAGGATACATATAAAAAGCTGCTACAAACTCTCCCTTTAATATTAGCGCCGCAGAACGCTGCATGCCACAACCCAGGCAATCTACACCAAATAGTTTTTTGTTTAAACAAGGAAGCATATATTTTTCCAAAGAGAGATTGTTTTCTGATTATATTACGCAATATACATAATTAAGTTATTTATAACATTTCGAATTAAAAAATCTGATTTATTACTTTTACAGCATGAAACAAGGAAGAATAAAAAAAGTTATCGGCATACTATTGATTTGTATTGGAGCTATAGCTCTAGTGACAGAAATAGGAACTCAGACAAAAAATTATTATATACAGAGTGTCGGAATAATTTGTTTAATGTTAGGATTGTTTTGGGTAAATACCACATTGGCATCTAGATCAAGAATAGAGAGTAAAACATATATTGAAGAAGAAGAATGATTAAAGTTGGTGACACGGTTTCAGTATTAGATGAGCCAATAACAGGTAAGGTAATTTCTGTTGAAAATGATGGAGTAACTATTGAGACTGAGGATGGTTTTGATATGCAATTTCTTATACGCGAAGTAGTAAAAATACAGTCTGGTGAGATGATATTACCTTCTTATGAAGAGGTTCATAAGAACCTTCAGGAGAAAGAGGTTTTTAAAAAGAAACCTAAGAGACCGGTTCCAAGACCAAAGGAAAGAAATTTACCACCTATGGAGGTAGATTTACATATCCATAAATTAGTAAAATCAACCAAAGGGATGACCAATCATGAGATGGTTACTTTACAACTGGATACAGCTAAACGACAATTGGATTTTGCAATCCACAAACGAATTCCAAAAGTAGTTTTCATTCATGGAGTAGGGCAAGGTGTTCTAAAAGAAGAACTCAAATACTTATTTGGTAGATACGATAATGTCAGGATCTCTGATGCAGATTATAAAAAATACGGTTTAGGCGCTATGGAAATTTATATTATACAGAATCCTAAGTAATTAATTTGTAATAATTATTTCCTCGCTACCTAATAATAAATTTTCCTTTCTGATAATTCCTCTTTCGCCTACAAATGTTACATTCTTTAATGTTACGGTCCTGGTAAATCTATCTTGACCATCTGTAGAGGGCGGTAATGCTGTATAACTTATTTCCAAAGATCCATTCGTACTTATTAGTTCTTCGGTCACACTAATATTACTTGGTGGAATACTGCTACAAAAGTAGTCTTGTCCATTAATAGGAGAATTAAATTGTCTATAAATTAATTGATTAGAACTGCTTAATGTGAATATAGTAGGTTCGTCCACCGAAATATCATCAGTTTGAGGAGTAATATCAAAGGAAGTGCTTGTAAAATTTACTGATAAAGATCGATTAATATCATCATCAATTTTGTAAAACACAAAATTATTACCATTTGAGCAGCTTTCTAGGTCTGCCAGAAAATCAATATTATCCTGAATAACATCTCCCTCGCTACAACTTAGAATAAGCATCAATAATATAATATAACTATATAGTTTAATCATGTTTAACCTTAAAATTTAATTCTCCTCATCTGTTATAGAAATAGTAACTTCTTTATTACCAAATGAAAATATATTGTTCTGCAGATTGCTATTATTGGCATTAAACATTAAGTCAGTAAAGCTTACCGTAGATCTAAAAGTAGTTATGACTGTATTGCTTAAGCTTGGATTTAAATCAACAAATGGAATATTTTCATCATTAGGATTTGGGTCTGTGTCTAAATAATCAGGAATCATATCCATATCATTATCATCATTTCTTGGATCATTATCACCATTGCTATCTTCATTAATAGTTAGAACCCCATCATCATCATCATCATTATCCAAGTAGTTAAATATTCCGTCTCCATCATAGTCATCATCTCTTGGGTTTCCATTTTCATCAATATCTTCATTAATAGTTAGAACTTTGTCTCCATCGTCGTCATTATCTAAGTAATCTGGAATATTATCTCCATCAGTATCCCTGGGGTTGTCGGTATCGGGATCATCATCAGGAAACTCTATACTAGTAAGAATATTATCATTATCATCATCCTGATCTTTGAAATTAGGAATTCCATCATTGTCGGTGTCAAACCCAGCTTCTATAAGACCATTTACGTTTCCTGTGGAGGCATTATTTCGATCATCATCCAGATAATTAGGAACTCCATCTCCATCAGGGTCTGCTGTAGGATCAATGCCACCCGATTCTACTATTGGATCTACACCATCATTATCATCTTCTTCTATAATTTGTACAATTATCTCAGCGTTACCTTGTACGCTAACAAATTCTTCGGTAACAATGATATTGCTTGGTGGTATACTATTACAAAAATAATTATTATCAATAGCAACGTTAAACTGTCTGTATATAAGTTTATTGTTATCGTCTAACTGAATTATTATAGGACTAGCTGTCTCTTTTGTTTCAGAAAAAGTATCATCGATAAAATTAAATGAAATAGCCTCATTGTTACTGGTATTAATTTTAAAGAATACAAATTCATTTTCTTTAGATCCTTCACAAAGTTGTAAGGTAGCATCGTCAAATTCAAAACTAGTAACAATGATATCTCCATCATCACAAGAGGATAATGATATAATGAGAAAGAATAATAATATTTTAAATGATTTCAAATCCTGGTTTTTTTAAGATTTTGATTCGTTTTAATTCTAAAGACGAAACAAAAATACAAATGTTCATTTTTACACTTAATTTTAAAGAATTTCAGACAAAAGTACAGCAATTGAAAGATTATAGAGTAACGTGTGGAAAATAATTTTATTTGAACTAGCTTTGCGAATGCAAAAAATGAAGATATAGCAAATATTAAAGCTTATTTTTGCAGAAATATTCGTTTTACTCATATTTATCACAAATTATTTTGATTTTATGCAAAAGGTATATTTTGATAGTGCAGCTACTACACAGTTACGACCTGAAGTTATAGAAAAAATGGCCTTAGTTTTGGCAGAGGACTATGGAAACCCTTCTTCAACTCACGGATTTGGGCGTTCTGCAAAGAATCATATAGAACAAACCCGTAAGAATATAGCTAAATATTTAGGTGTAAAAGCCTCGGAGATTATTTTTACTTCTGGGGGTACTGAAGCGGATAATTTAGTGATTAATAGTGCTGTTAGGGATTTAAAAGTGAAACATATTATTACTTCGCGTATTGAACATCATGCTGTTTTACACACTGTTCAGGAAATTGAAACACATCATAAAATTAGGGTGAGTTATGTAGATATAGACAACAAAGGTTCTATAGATTATGAGCATCTTGCCTCTTTATTAGGTGATTCTGATGAAAAGGCTTTAGTAAGCCTGATGCATATTAATAATGAGGTGGGAACGATCTTAGATATTCAACGAGTAGGTGATTTATGCAAAGAACATAATGCTCTTTTTCATAGCGATATGGTACAATCTGTGGGACACTATGATGTGAATCTTAATGAATTAAATGTAGACTTTACTGCAGTAAGTGCTCATAAGTTTCATGGGCCTAAGGGAGTAGGTTTTGCATATATCCGTAAAAACTCGGGACTGAAACCTTTAATTTTTGGAGGAGAACAGGAGAGGGGATATCGTGCCGGAACAGAAGCTGTGCATAATATAGTCGGTATGGATGAGGCGCTACGATTGGCGTATGAAAATCTGGAACAAGAAAAAGCATATGTTTCTGACCTTAAGCTTTATTTTGTAGATCAACTGAAAGAAAAAATCGAAGGTGTAAAATTTAACGCCAATTGCTGTGAGATTGGACATAGCACTTATACACTAATCAACGCTTGTTTACCAATATCAGAAGATAAAGCTGGAATCTTATTATTTCATCTTGATATTAATGGAATTGCCTGTTCTAAAGGTAGTGCTTGCCAGAGTGGTAGTAGTAAAGGTTCTCATGTGCTTACAGAAATTTTACCAGAAGAGGATCTAGCTAAACCTTCGATAAGATTTTCTTTTTCTAAGTTTAATACCAAAGAAGAGATTGATTATGTAATTGACGTTCTGAAGAAGTTCATTGAAGGTTGATTAAAACTTCATTCCGACCCTCACATTAAAAATTCTAGGTGTCAATAAGTTAGGGATGGCAAACTGTAACTGACTGGCAGCATCTCTCACAAAAGTATTAGTGATAGAGTTTCTGTTGTCAAAAACATTGAAAATTTCAAACCCTAAATTTAGTTCTCTAAAATTATTTAAGAAATGCCCTTCTCGCATTCGTTTGTTTTGATCTACCACAATATATGATACCCCTAAATCTGCTCTACGGTAATCTCTAAGACGTCGATCCCTAAAGTTATCTCCTCTACTATCCTGTAGATATGGATCCGCAGAACTAGGAGTTCCACCCGGCACACCGGTTTGGTATAACATGTTAAGATACATTTTTAGATTAGGCATTGTAGGCACATAATCCTGAAATAATACTCCAATCTTAAGACGTTGATCTGTAGGTCGCGCAATATAACCACGGTTGTCAAGATTTTCTTTAGTTTGTAGAATACCTAGGCTAACCCAACTTTCCGTACCGGGAACAAACTCTCCATTAAGCCTCATATCTAATCCTGTAGCATAGGCTTCTGCATTATTATTAGCTCGATATCTTATCCTAACATTTTCTACTGTATATGTATTTACATCTGTGAGCTTTTTATAATATAATTCTGTGGTGAGACTAAAGGGTCTTTCCCATAAATCAAAACTATAATCATTACCCAACACAGCATGTATGGATTGTTGAGCTTTTACTTCAGGTCTAACTACACCATTTAGATCTCTTAATTCTCTATAAAAAGGTGGTTGGTGATAAAATCCACCCGAAAGACGGAATATCATATCTGAGTTCCAATTAGGCTTAATAGCAAATTGAGCTCTGGGGCTAAAAACTATGTTTGATTGGCTTTGGAGCCCGTCTCCGGATACAGTCCAGTTCTGAGACCTAATACCTACATTTGCCCAGATTTCGTTTTCATTATAATTAGAACGGAAACTATACTGAGCATATCCTGAGATTCTATCAATTTTTACATTATTTCTTGCTCTGACACTATTAAATGGAACAATTGGACTGGCAAAGGGAGCGTATGGTTGCTCGTTTACAAATTCATCTCTTAATGGACGAATAGAAAAACCTACAGAGTCTAGAATCTCATACTCTTGTATACGATCTCTAATATCTTCTGAGGTATACTTAATACCCCAATCCAATTGGTGCTTGTCTTCAATATAGGTTCCTTTATGTTCTGCATTAAATATAAGAGCATCAAGGTCATTCCTGGCGTGGGTAAGTTGAGAACCTACTCCTCGGTTAAATTCTACATCACCTAAATCTCCGCTACCAATATCTGTGTTTACCGTCCCTAAAAAATACTCTGCAAGAATATCAAAATGTTCCTGTTCCTGAGTATGGTATCCAGAGGCGATGAATTTTAGGGTAAGGTTTTCATTAGCTTGATAAGTTCCCTTTAACGCTCCGAAGTATGTTTCATATTTGTCTACTTCCTGACCTTCATAAAATATGGTCAATGCAATAGGATTTGTGAAAGTACCAAAGTTTGTTCGACGAGTCAGTGGCTCATAATCATAATTGTTAATTGCTATGTTACCTAAAAAACCTAATTCGAATTTTTTGGAAAAATTGTAAGAGATATACGTTTGTACATCAGTAAATCTAGGTCTAAAATTGGTTTCTGTTTCTTTTGCATTGACAAGGAGGCTATTGTCTCTATATCGAACACCGATAATTCCCGATAGTTTTTTGTCCTTAGTGATACCGCTTGCAGAAACACTTCCGCCAAGTAAGCTCAGATCTGCCGTGGCTCCAAATCGGGTAGGTCTTCTATAGGTAATGTCTAAAACTGAAGATAATTTATCTCCATATTTAGCTTGAAAACCACCAGCAGAAAAATCTACGTTTCTTACTAAATCTGTATTTACAAAACTTAATCCTTCTTGCTGACCAGACCTGATTAGAAAAGGCCGGTATACTTCAATTTCATTTACGTATACTAAATTTTCGTCATAATTACCTCCTCTAACTGAATATTGGGTACTCAATTCATTATTAGAACTAACACCAGGTAAACTTTTTAATAATCCTTCTACTCCAGGATTAGCGGAAGGAGTTGTTCTTATTGTTTCCGGATCCAATGTAGTGATTCCTTCTACGATTTTTCGTTCACGACCTGTGATAACTACCTCACTAATTTGCTCAATGTTAGTATTTAGAACAGGGTTAAATTCATACTCCTGATTTTCATCTAGCTTGATAGTAAATATTACATCCTTCAACCCTACGTGAGATATTTTAATACTTACTTCTCTATTGGCAGGAATAGAAAGCTCATAAACACCATTTTTGTCAGTTTGAGTTCCTGAATTTTCATAAGACACATATGCATCTGAAACTGGGATTTTAGCCTCGTCTAAAACCACACCTTTTATAATGGCGTTTTGGGCTAAAGCAGAAAAACTAATTAAGAATGAACAAAGGAACAGGAAAGCTAGGTTATTTTTCAAAAAAGATACTGTTTTAAGGTTTTCTAAAGAATGTTGTTTCAAAAGTAGTATTATTTCCTACTTTATCTAACACGATAAGCTTAAATTTATTTTCTGAGTCTGTTATAATTTTATCTTCAAAGTCATAAACTAACATTCCCGTCTTATAATCATACTCCATTAGGATAAACTTTCCATTTATAGTAGCTCGATAAGAATCAATACCTGACTCTGAGTCATTGATTTTTACCTTTAGATGGGTGGCTTTAGATATCCATTTTTTATCCGAAAAATTTACAGGGATAACAGCTGGCTTGTTTGTATCACTAAATAAAGAATATGTACCGAAGGTTCTGGTTCTGGTAGAAAAACGGTTTCCTTTTTTGTAGGTTCTAGAATAATAAGGTTCTTTTTTGTAGTTAATCCTTCCTATATATAATTTTCTTTTATCCTCTTCACTATAATTAGATACGTCAAAAGATAGTGTAAGATTTTTATGCAGAGGAACCTCATCTTTATGAAGCTTTATAGTGTCTCCGGTCACTTCAATGTTAAGAAAAGTATCTTCATAAAGGCTTCCTTTTGGAATTAAGATATCAAATATTCCATAATTGTATATGTTGTTTTCATTGTATTTGGCCAGATTTTGAGTTGTTAAGGTTTTAGGTTTAGAAAATTCTTCTACATATTTTCCTTGGACCGGAATGGTAATAGTTGTGGTATTATCTTTAATGTCTTTGACGAAGACTTTTATGCTATAAGAAAGGCTGTCTTCTATGGTAAAAATACCATTATCAATAGTGTTTTTAAAAATGGATAAAGGGTTGTTTTTTTCCACAAAAAGTTTGGTAATTCTACTTTTATTAGTTTTGTAATATGAATAATCAATAAGTCGATTGATGTAACGTGTTTCTGAAAAAGAAAAACGATTCATTTCTACTTCAAGGTTTCTATTACTATTAATCTCTGTGAGTATTTTATAGATACCATTTTTGTTTTCGGCTAAATTTTGTCGATCTATAGTAGATATACCGACACCTATTTTTCCATAAGCTTCGATTTTCTCTGTTTTAAAATTACCATCTTCTTGTGGGATAAGTCTGAGTTTGGTTTTGGATTGACTTCCGTTTACGTGAGTGTCTTTATCTAAAGTATAAATCCAAGCACTGTTAATTGTTGGTTTTCGGGTATCCGCTACCTGCATCCCAAAAGCCATAGGGTTCATAGGTCTCGCTCTGGTATCTCTTATTTCAAAATGTAAATGAGGACCGCCACTACCTCCAGAGTTACCACTATATCCAATGATGTCTCCTTGGTTTACAGTTAAGGTCCCGGTCTTAGGAAAAAGTTCTATCTCATAAGATTCTTTGGCATATTGTCTTTTCTTAACATAGGCTTCAATTTCTGGAGAAAATTTTTGTAGATGAGCATATACCGAACTATATCCATTAGGATGTTTTATATAAATTGCTTTTCCATATCCAAAATGCGAAATTTTAATTCTGCTAACGATTCCGGAAGCGGATGCATAAACATTTAGACCTTCTTGTCCTTTAGTTTTTATATCCAGTCCAGAGTGAAAATGATTAGATCGCAATTCGCCAAAAGTTCCCGAGGCTACCAGCGGAATATCTAAGGGGTGAATAAAATAATCTTTTGGGATGCTTTTTTGGCTATATCCAAAAGTAAAACTAAACACTAAAAATATTGTAATTATTCGCATAGATCGTAAATGTAAATATTTAACACATAAAAATAAAGTGATGATTCTTTAAAAAGTAAATGCCTATAAATTAATTACTTGGTTGGTAAGTTTTTGGTAGTTTAAAATTAGTTTAAAAACTATTGGGTTTTTTCGATTGGTATGTTAACTTTGTGTAACGAAGTATTGTGTAAAATTTATAATGGGTGATTTAATTGAAATTGTTGATTCTCTTGAAAATAGGATAAGCAAGTTGCTTCACAAATATGAAAAAGTGAAACATCAAAATGCAGTTCTTAAGGAAAAGATTCAGGAATTAGAATCGAATTCAGAGCTTCAGTCTAATCAATTAAAGCATTGGGAAGAAAAATTCAGTGCGCTCAAAAATGCAAATGCAATGCTCGGCAGTGACGAATACAAAAGGGAAACCAAGCTCAAAATAAATGCTTTAATAAGGGAAATAGATATGTGCATCGCACAGCTCTCTGAATAAGTGGAATATGGCAGATAAGCTTAAAATTAAATTATCAGTTGCGGATCGTGTATATCCATTGACCATTAATCCGGATCAGGAAGAAGGTTTGCGAAAAGCAGCAAAAAAGATAGATGCCATGATAAAACAGTTTGAGCAAAGTTATGCCGTTAGAGATAAGCAAGATGTATTGGCAATGTGTGCTTTACAGTTTGCTGCACAAGTAGAACAAACGGTTATAGATAAAAATGATGATATGGTAACTGTAGCAAGCAGGCTTACTGCGTTAAGCGATTTGTTACAAGATCATATGTCATAGCGTTCTTTAAAATAAATAAGGTTACTGCCTGCACTAGTTGTTATTTTGATAAACTCAACAAGAATTAATTAAAAAGGGTGAGTTTAAGTTGTAAAAGCGCGCCGCCTTGAGCGGATTCTTGAGCAATTTGTTAGCCCTAAACCTGTTTTTACAGAGTTTATACAGAACCTTGATACTAGTGCAGGCTTTTTTTATATACAAATACTAACTAGGGATTATGGATAATAATATTATATTTTTGATTGTTGCAGCAGTGGGGGGGCTAGTGATAGGGTTTATCATAGCTAAGATTCTAGAGCGTAATAAAGCTTCAGAAATGATCAAGAATGCTAAAAAAACTTCATCGAGTATCATTAGAGATGCTAAAAGTGAAGGAGAAACTATTAAGAAGGATAAAATACTTCAGGCTAAAGAAAAGTTTATTGAACTTAAATCTGAGCACGAAAAAGTAATTTTATCTCGTGATAAGAAGATGGCAGAGGCTGAGAAAAGAACCCGAGATAAAGAATCGCAGGTTTCTAATGAGTTGTCTAAGAATAAAAAGCTGAATACAGAATTAGAAGAAAAAATTAAAGAGACTAACCATCGTCAGGAATATCTTGAAAAGAAGCAAACAGAACTTAAGAAATTACATAAAAGTCAAGTTCAGCAGTTGGAGGTAATTTCAGGTTTATCAGCAGAAGAAGCTAAAGAACAATTAGTAGAGTCTTTAAAAGAGCAGGCCAAAACTGATTCTATGGCGTTGATACAAGATACCATAGAAGAAGCTAAATTGACTGCTCAGCAAGAAGCTAAGAAAGTAATCATTAATACAATTCAGAGAATAGGAACTGAGGAAGCAGTAGAAAATTGTGTTTCAGTTTTTAATATTGAAAGCGATGATGTAAAGGGTCGAATAATTGGTAGAGAAGGAAGAAATATTAGAGCAATAGAGGCAGCTACTGGTGTTGAAATTATAGTCGACGATACTCCGGAGGCTATTATTTTATCTTGTTTTGATTCCGTTAGAAGAGAAGTTGCACGTTTGTCATTACATAAATTAGTTACAGATGGGCGAATTCACCCAGCTCGTATCGAAGAAATTGTAAAGAAAACCAGAAAACAAATTAATGAAGAAATCATAGAGGTTGGTAAACGTACTGTAATTGATTTAGGGATTCATGGATTGCATCCGGAATTGATTAAAACGGTTGGTAGGATGAAGTATCGTTCTTCTTATGGTCAGAACTTGCTTCAGCACTCCAGAGAAGTCGCTAAATTATGTGGTGTAATGGCTTCAGAATTAGGGTTAAATCCAAAATTAGCTAAAAGAGCAGGGTTACTTCATGATATCGGAAAAGTGCCAGATACTGAAACAGAAGTGCCACATGCTATCTTAGGAATGCAATGGGCAGAAAAATATGGTGAAAAGCCTGAAGTGTGTAACGCTATTGGGGCTCACCATGATGAGGTAGAAATGACTTCTTTAATTTCTCCAATTGTTCAGGTGTGTGATGCTATTAGTGGTGCTAGACCAGGTGCACGTCGTCAGGTGTTAGATTCTTATATTCAAAGATTAAAAGACCTGGAAGATATTGCATTTGGATTTAATGGGGTTAAGAAAGCTTATGCCATACAGGCAGGAAGAGAACTCCGTGTTATTGTAGAAAGTGAAAAAGTAAACGATGATAGAGCTGCAAGTCTTTCTTTTGAAATTTCTCAAAAAATACAAACCGATATGACGTATCCGGGTCAGGTAAAAGTCACTGTTATTAGAGAAACACGAGCTGTAAATATTGCTAAATAAATAGATGTTTATTAAAAATAATGAAAAGGGAGGATTTATTATTCTTCCTTTTTTTTATGTCTTGATAATAAAAAATCTTTCCAGGTTAAGGCATCTTCTATTAATGTGAAATGTTTTAAATCTTTACCATAAAAAGAACTTTCTATTTCACACAATGATTTCTGTTTTTGGTTTTTTGATACGATAGCCATTCCTATAAGGTTTTTGATTTTAGTAGTTTCGTGGTATACAGTGGGGTTTACCGAATAAGAGTTAATCCTGTGTGATATATAAATAAAATGTTTATCACCAAAGTGCTCCTCAACAAAATCTAGTAATATTTTATTGTGTTCTGGCATAACTACGAAGCCTTCAGAAATTGTATTGATGAGGTAATCATCATGGATTTCAACTTTGGCAAAACCCAAGTCATAGTGTTTATTCATTTTTATATTTAATTACTATATCTAAATACATCTATGGTTTTGAATATATAGAAAAAGTAAGATCTAAATTAGAAGATTATTAGAGGCGTTTTGTAAGCTTTTTGAACCCTATAAAAGAAGGTTTATTAAACAGTATGTTTTTTTAGTACTTTATTTTTCCATGTTAAAGCATCTTCCATTGTATCAAAATGTTGTAATGCTTTATTTGTAAATACTTTTTCGATTTTTGATTGCTTTTTTTGTCTATTGTTTGAGGATACAATTGCAAATCCTAATAAATTGGGGATCTTATTACTTTCAAAATATGTCATAGGGTCTATCGCATAAGAATTAATACGATGAGTAATATATACAAAGAATTTATTTTCGAAATGTTTTTGTGCTACAAAATTCAATTCTGAAATATGTTCAGGAACGACCGTTATTCCTTCATTTATTATAACCACTATGTAATCTTCATATATTTCTGCAGTACAGTAATCAAAATTGTATGAGGTAATCATTAAGTACTTTTTTACAATATATTATATAATTAAGGGGTTAGGTTTGTTTTTCTAATTTACAAATATTTAACATATAAAAAAAATGTTAAAAAAAGCTGTTTGTTTTGTTTAGATGTATTTAATGTAATTGGGGTAATTAATTTGTTGATAATTAAGTATTACATTTATTTTCAGGAGTATTTTTTTTGTATTTATACTTGACTACTTAAATACTAATGAATTGCGTGGTAATGATTTAATAGGTGTATCTCTTAATGATTTCATTTTTCCATTCTAATGCTGATTTAAGTGTAGAAAAGAGTTTAAATTCTTTTTTGAAGAACGATTTTTCAAGCTGTATTTGAATTTCTTGAAGAGGGTTTTTGGATATGACAGCAACTCCAACGAGGTTTGGGATTTTTGCTATTTCATGATGTACCGCAGGGTTTACCGAATACGAGTTTACTCTGTTTGAAATATAGAAAAACGGTTTGTCTTTATAATATTTTTCTACTGCGAGTGATAAAAGGTTCTTGTATTGAGGGATAACAGTTATTCCTTCAGACATAACTGTTAATACATAATCTTCGTGGATTTCGGCTTTGCAAAAACTTAGGTTAAAAGAGGTAATCATAAAGTATTATGTATGAATTAATAGATAATACTTGTATAATATACAAAACAATTGAGTCTTTTCTAATAGGTTTTCGAATTTTAACTAAAAAAGACCGCTATCTTATAGATAGCGGTCTTTTTTTTATAATATGTGGTAAAATTTAAGATTCTGTAGATTCTTCAGCTTTTTTGATATTGATAGTCAGTTCTTCGGCATCATCATCTATATCCATGTAAATACTATCTCCTTCCTGAAGCTGTGCATTGATAATTTCTTCGGCTAAAGCATCTTCAATATATTTCTGAATAGCTCTTTTTAAAGGCCTAGCACCATATTGTTTGTCAAAACCTTTTTCGGTAATGTAATCTTTAGCTTTTTCGCTTAATGATAAATCGTATCCAAGACCTTTAATACGACCATATAATTTATCTAATTCGATATCAATAATTTTATGGATATCTTCTCTTTCTAGAGCATTAAATACAACTACATCATCAACTCTATTCAAGAATTCCGGAGCAAAAGCTTTCTTTAGAGCGTTTTCTATAACACCTTTTGCGTAATCCTCTGCTTGAGTTTTTTTAGCAGATGTTCCGAATCCAACTCCTTGTCCAAAATCTTTGAGTTTGCGAGCACCAATATTAGATGTCATAATTATGATTGCATTTCTGAAATCAATTTTACGACCTAGACTATCTGTTAAATATCCATCATCTAATACCTGTAACATCATGTTAAACACATCTGGATGTGCTTTTTCAATTTCATCAAGTAGAATAACCGCATATGGTTTTCTTCTTACTTTTTCTGTAAGTTGACCACCTTCTTCATATCCTACATATCCCGGAGGTGCACCAATTAATCTTGAAACCGCAAACTTTTCCATATATTCACTCATATCAATTCTGATAAGAGTATCTTCACTGTCAAAAAGTTCTCTGGCCAGTACCTTAGCCAGCTGAGTTTTTCCAACACCAGTTTGTCCAAGAAATATAAATGACCCAATGGGTTTGTTAGGATCTTTTAATCCTGCTCTATTTCGTTGAATAGCTTTTACAACTTTACCAACAGCTTCATCCTGACCAATAACTTTACCTTTAATAAGGTTAGGTAATTCTGCTAGTTTATTACTTTCTGTTTGGGCAATACGATTAACAGGTATACCGGTCATCATTGAAACTACATCTGCTACATTTTCTTCGTCAACAATTTCTTTATGAAGTTTGGACTCTTTTTCCCATTGTTCTTGAGCAACGCTTAATTCTTTTTCAAGATTTTTTTCATCATCTCTAAGCTTTGCTGCTTCTTCATACTTTTGTTTTTTAACTACACTATTCTTAAGTTCTCTTACTTCTTCTAGTTTTTTCTCTAGGTCTAGAATCTTTTTAGGAACATCAATGTTAGTAATATGAACTCTTGAGCCAGCTTCATCTAATGCATCTATAGCCTTGTCCGGTAAGAAGCGATCGGTCATGTATCTATTAGTTAATTTTACACAAGCCTTAATAGCCTCGTCAGTGTAACTTACATTATGATGCTCTTCATATTTTTCCTTAATGTTGTTAAGAATTTCTATAGTTTCCTCAATGTTTGTAGGTTCTACTATTACTTTCTGAAAACGTCTTTCTAAGGCTCCATCTTTTTCAATGTATTGTCTATATTCATCAAGCGTGGTGGCACCAATACATTGTATTTCTCCTCTTGCTAAAGCAGGTTTGAACATGTTAGAAGCATCTAAGCTTCCTGTTGCTCCACCAGCTCCTACAATAGTATGAATTTCATCAATGAAAAGAATAATGTCATCGTTTTTTTCTAGCTCATTCATGACGGCTTTCATCCGCTCTTCAAACTGTCCTCGGTATTTTGTCCCAGCAACCAAACTTGCTAGATCTAATGTTACAACACGCTTATCAAAAAGTATTCTAGATACTTTTCTTTTCACGATTCTTAGTGCAAGGCCTTCTGCTATAGCAGATTTACCGACTCCTGGTTCTCCTATTAGAAGAGGGTTGTTTTTCTTTCTTCTACTTAGAATCTGAGAAACACGTTCTATTTCTTTTGATCTACCTACAACAGGGTCAAGTTTCCCTTCTTCAGCCATTGCGGTAAGATCTCTTCCGAAATTATCTAAAACAGGAGTTTTAGATTTCTTATTTGCCTTACTTCCTCCTGTAGGAGAATTAAAAGGATTTTCCTTTGAAGCATCTCCGCTCAAATCATCATCATCTTCAGAAAATGATTCGGCTTTTGGGCTTTCTATATATTCTTCTTCGTTAGCTATCATAAACTTAAATTGGTCCTTAACGTTATCGTAATCCACTTTTAATTTATTTAAAAGTTTAGTAGTTGGGTCGTTTTCGTTTCTTAAAATACATAATAATAAGTGAGCAGTATTTATAGAAGAGCTTTGAAACAATTTTGCTTCCAGAAATGTAGTTTTCAGGGCTCTTTCTGCTTGCCTAGTTAAATGTAAGTTCTTTTTTTCGTTAGAAGCAATTGCAACATTAGGGTTTGCGGGGCTAAGAATTTCAACTTTTCTTCTTAAGTTCGTTAGATCTATATCTAAGGCATCAAGGATACTAATTGCTTTTCCACTTCCATCTCGCAATAAACCAAGCATAAGATGCTCCGTACCGATAAAGTCATGACCTAATCTGAGAGCTTCTTCTTTACTGTAGGCAATTACATCTTTTACTCTTGGTGAAAAATTATCATCCATAAATTAGCTTCTTTCTTTTTCTTTTTAACTAAAATAGTAATTTTTGAAATTACATTTGCAAAAACTATTCCTTTTAACCATCATTAACAATAAAATAAGGTGTTTAACCCTTTTTGTCATACTTCGAACATTATATCTGACATAATTTTTGTATCATAAGGTTGTAGAGGAGATTTAAGAATACAATTGTTTTCCGAGTAAATAGACAAAAAAAGGTTTAATAATCAAAATGGAAGTCAGCAGACTTATTAACTATATCACCGCCTTAAGTTGTTAATAAATTACGTATATTACAATAGTATTTGGTTGTTAAAACCGTCTTAATTTACGTAAATTAGCGCGTTTATTAAATCAAATTTTGAATTAAATAATTGTTTATGGCTGAAGGAGAAAAGCTAATACCTATTAATATAGAAGATGAGATGAAGTCTGCGTACATCGATTATTCGATGTCAGTCATTGTGTCACGTGCCTTACCGGATGTAAGAGATGGTCTTAAGCCAGTACACAGACGTGTTCTATATGGTATGTATGAGTTAGGCGTAAGAGCTAGTAGTGCTCATAAAAAGTCTGCAAGAATTGTTGGGGAAGTTCTTGGTAAATATCACCCTCATGGTGATACTTCTGTATATGATACCATGGTGCGTATGGCTCAGGAATGGAGTCTTCGTTACATGTTGGTAGATGGTCAAGGTAACTTTGGGTCTGTAGATGGAGATAGCCCTGCAGCAATGCGTTATACAGAGGCTAGAATGCGTAAAATATCTGAGGATATGTTAGCTGATATCGATAAAGATACTGTTGATCATACCCTTAATTTTGATGATACATTACAGGAACCTACTGTCTTGCCTACTAGAGTACCTGGGTTATTGATCAATGGTGCTTCTGGTATTGCAGTTGGTATGGCGACTAATATGCCTCCTCATAATCTTAGTGAAGTAGTAGATGGTACTATAGCTTACATTAATGATAATGATATTGAAATAGATGGTTTGATGGAGCATATTAAAGCTCCTGATTTCCCTACAGGTGGTATTATTTATGGTTATGATGGTGTAAGGGAAGCTTTCAAAACCGGACGTGGTAGAATTGTGATGCGCGGTAAGGCTTCTTTTGAAGAAGTTAATGGTAGAGAGTGTATAATTGTTACGGAAATTCCTTATCAGGTGAATAAAGCAGATATGATTAAAAAGACTGCTGACCTGGTTAATGATAAAAAGATTGATGGTATTTCTACTATTAGAGATGAGTCTGATAGAAAAGGGATGCGTATTGTTTATGTTCTAAAAAGGGATGCAATCCCAAATATAGTTCTTAATCTTCTTTATAAGTATACTGCACTTCAATCTTCTTTTAGTGTTAATAATATTGCGCTTGTTAACGGAAGACCACAATTACTTAATGTAAAAGAGATGATCCATTATTTTGTGGAGCATAGACATGAAGTAGTTGTTAGACGTACTAAATTTGAACTTAAAAAAGCAGAAGAAAGAGCACACATTCTAGAAGGGCTAATCATTGCTTCTGATAATATAGATGAAGTTATTGCACTGATACGGGCATCTGCTAATGCTGATGAAGCACGTCAGAAATTAATAGAACGTTTCAAGCTTAGTGAAATTCAGGCAAAAGCAATCGTAGAGATGCGTTTGCGTCAGCTAACGGGCTTAGAGCAGGATAAATTACGTGCCGAGTATGAAGAATTGATGAAAACCATAGAAGATTTAAAAGACATTCTTGATAAAAAAGAGCGTCGTATGGATATCATCAAAGAAGAGCTTATTGAGGTTAAAGAGAAGTATGGTGATGCACGTCGTTCTCAGATAGAGTATGCTGGTGGAGATCTAAGTATAGAGGATATGATCCCTAATGAAAAAGTAGTAATTACTATTTCTCACGCTGGCTATATAAAAAGAACTCCTCTTAATGAATACAAGAAACAAAATAGAGGAGGAGTAGGGCAGAAAGCTAGTACCACACGTAATGAAGACTTTTTGGAGCATTTATTTGTAGGTACCAACCACCAATATATGTTATTCTTTACCCAAAAAGGAAAATGTTTCTGGATGAGAGTTTATGAAATTCCTGAAGGTAGCAAGTCTTCAAAAGGTAGAGCGATACAAAATCTTATCAATATAGAGAATGATGATAAGGTAAAAGCATTTATCTGTACTCAGGATCTAAAGGATGAAGAATATATAAATGATCATTATGTCATTATGGCAACCAAAAAGGGTCAGGTCAAAAAGACTTCTTTGGAGCAGTATTCTAGACCTAGAACCAATGGTATTAATGCAATTACTATCAAAGATGGTGATGAATTGCTCGAAGCTAAATTAACCGACGGAAAGAGTCAGGTTATGTTGGCAGTTAAATCTGGTAAGGCAATTCGTTTCGAAGAAGAAAAAACAAGACCAATGGGTCGGGGGGCATCTGGTGTTAGAGGTATCCGCTTAGCAGATGATAATGACGAAGTTATTGGTATGGTTGCTGTAAATGATATGGAAAGTAATATCTTAGTGGTTTCGGAGAATGGTTTTGGAAAACGTTCTAAACTAGAAGATTATAGAATTACTAATCGAGGAGGTAAAGGTGTAAAAACCATTTCAGTTACTAGTAAAACTGGAAACCTTGTTGCCATTAAAAATGTAACTGATGCTGATGATCTAATGATTATTAATAAATCTGGTGTGGCAATTAGATTGTCAGTAGAGGACTTAAGAGTTATGGGGCGTGCAACACAAGGTGTACGACTTATTAATCTTAAAGGAAAAGACGCTATTGCGGCAGTTGCCAAAGTAATGCATGATGAAGATGATGTAGAAGGCGATCTGGAAAATGAAGAAAACATGAATGATTCTGTGACAGACGCTGACAATGCGTCAGATGGCACGGTTGTTGATAAAGACACGAATGAATAAATTAAATCCCATAAATACTCAAATGATGAAGACTAAAATGATCATAGCATTATTCCTTGCGGTTAGTGCTATCGGATTTTCTCAAGATGCTCAAAAAGATGCTAAGAAGGCATTAAAAGCTGCCTCTAAGGCTTTAAAATCAGGTGATCTTGCTGTTGCAGGAGATGCTTTAAAAGCTGCAGAAGGACAATTAGAAGCATCTGATAAAAAGATGAAAGCGCAATATTATTACCTGAAAGGACAAGTGGTGTCAGCTTCTTCTGATAAGTCTCTAGAAAAACTAGAAGTTGCAGCTACTTCTTATGCAAAAGCAATAGAAATTGGCGGTGGAAGTTCTAAATATACTCCGGATGCTACTCAAAAACTACAAGTACTTCGTCAGTCTCTTGTAGAAAATGCAATAGCTGATCAAAATGCTCAGAATTATAAAGGAGCTTCTGAAAAATTATATTTAGGTTACAAAACTAACAAACAGGATACTGTATATCTTTATTATGCAGCAGGTAATGCTGTAAATGGTAAGGATTATGATACTGCACTTAAGTATTATAATGAATTAATGGATATTAACTTTACTGGTGTCGAGGAGCAATATTTTGCTACTAACAAAGAAAATGGAGAAGTTGAGAAATTTGATTCAAAGCAGTTAAGAGACCTTTCCATTAAGGCAAAAACTCATATCAAACCCGAAACTAAAAATTCTGAATCTAAAAAAGCGGAAGTGGCAAAAAATATTGCCTTGATCTATATTACCCAAGGTAAGGATGAAGAAGCGATGAAAGCTATGGAAGCTGCTAAGAAAGAAAATCCTAATGATTCTTCTTTATTGCAATCAGAAGCAGATATGTTCTACAAACTTGGCAATATTGCTAAGTATAAAGAAATTATGGAACAGATTGTTGCTAACGATCCTGAAAACCCAGATTTATTATATAATTTAGGTGTAAGTGCATCACGTCTTGGAGATAATGATCAAGCTATTGGTTATTACAAAAAAGCTTTAGAGCTTAAGCCGGACTATGCATCTGCACAAATCAATATAGCTGCTATTATTCTAAGTGGTGAAACTGCACTTAACGAAGAAATGAATAGCCTAGGTACGTCAAATGCTGATTATAAGAGATTTGATGAGTTGAAAAAACAAAAGCAGGAATTGTATAAACAAGCTGTTCCTTATCTAGAAGGAGCGTTAAAAACTACTCCGGATAATGTAGAGGCAGTTCGTACACTAATGCAGATTTTTTATCAGTTAGATGACCCTAAAGCTGATGAAATGAAAAGTAAACTAAAAGCTTTAGAAGGAGGTAACTAAAGACCTTTCCTAATAAATATATAAGAAAACCGGAAACATCTATTGTTTCCGGTTTTTTATTGTTTTGTGATGAATTTAAAAAGCTAATTCTCTTTGTAGCAGTTGTATGTTACTTTGAAGTCTCTCCTTAACAATATTCATCATTCTTTTGTTTAGATCAGAAGAATTTATGATATAAATCGAATATTCTTCTACGGTAAATTGACCAATGATCATTCCTTTTAAGCTATTTCTAAACTTCATATCTTTTTGGATAGCATTCTCAATAAAAAACATTTGTTTTTCCAGAGTAAGGTCGTAAAAAGTGTTTTTTCTTTTTTTGATGTAATTTCTAAACACTTCAATTAGTAAATCATTTTGTAATTTCACAATTGGCCTGATGGTTTTATTCTGAAACTGTTCATCAGAAGACATGTTTTCAGAAACCCGGGCACTTAAAATCTGTGGACGTAATGCCAATAAACTTGATTCCCTGTTTTCCATAATAAAGAGTGTTTACTAAAATTACTTAATTGTTTGATCCAAAATTTATAACCTCCATATAGTTTTTAACTATTTATGAACAAGAAAGTTCATTGTGTCTATGTATATATTTCATTCTATTTTATCTAAAGTACTATTCTTTTGTTATTATATTATTAAGGTAAGTATATATCATATTATTAAGATAAAGGAGATTTGTAATCTTTACTGATGGATTATAGCCTGGTCTTCGTTTTGTTTACCTTATAATATATTATATTTATGTAAACATTATCGTATATGAAATTTGGCAAAGTAGACCATCCTGAATTAGTAGATTTTGTATTACCTATTGATCACCCCGATACGGAACAAGTTTTGAAAAAAACTAATACAAAGAATTTTTCGGTATATGTAGGTTGTGCTAAATGGAATAAGCAAGATCTTAAAGGTTTTTATCCTAGAGGCACCAAAGATGAATTAGAGTATTATTCAAGACAGTTCAATAGTATAGAACTCAATGCAACTTTTTACAGAATTTTTTCGGAAGATCAATTTAAAAAATGGTATGATAAAACGCCAGATGGTTTTAAGTTTTTCCCTAAACTGGTGCAAAATATTTCACACCTTAAAAGGTTAAATGATGATGTGCAACCTTATGTGGATGAATATTTATCTAATGTTATTCATTTAAAAGAAAAACTGGGGACTATTTTTTTACAGATGCACAGCAATTTTGCACCAAAGAATTTTGATAGAGTCATTAAATTTGTAGAACATTGGCCAAAGGAGATCAGATTGGCAATTGAGTTCAGGCATACAGATTGGTTTAATGATGAAACGGTGGCTAATGAACTTTATGATTTATTAGAGTATAATAGAGTTGCTAATATCATTACAGATTCAGCCGGAAGAAGAGACTTATTACATATGCGGTTAACCAATGATGAGGCTTTTGTACGATATGTTGGTGCCAATCATGAATCTGATTATTCTAGATTAGATGATTGGGTAAAAAGGTTAGGAGAGTGGAAAAAACACGGAATCAATCATATTCATTTTTTTGTACATCAAAACATTGAGAAAGAATCTCCATTACTTTCAAAATATTTTATTGAAAAATTGAATAAAGAGCTGAATATATCGCTTACTCTTCCTAACCATGGGTATAGTGGTCTGGAGCTTTTTTAAATCGAGATAAAAGATTATTGAAGTAGAATTAGTGATTTAAATGTTAAAAAAACAATTTTATTTGGTTTTTTAACGATGTTTTATGTATCTTGTCGATGTTTTTAAAATACAACCTTATAAAAGCTTTATGAGCTTAATAAGAAAAGGTTTCTTTGAGAAACTAAAATTAAAAGCATAACCATAATCCCCTAGAATATGACTAAACTTCTACACTACACCTCACTACTTTTAATGTTTTTTGGATCTACTGTGTTATATTCGCAGAGTAACTCTGTGTCTGATGAAAATAACACTTCCTATTCTTTAGATTTACATATTGATCACAAAGAACATCATGTTTCTCACAAGAAAGTTTTTTCTTACAATTTTTTTAATGTAACAAACACCCACTTTCTACTTCATGATGACCAGGAACACGCTCATAAACTAACTGAGATGGATATCATTTCATCTGATGAAGGATTTGATTTTAATTGTTCTGGTGGTTTTTGTATGAATAAATCTCATTATCATAAAAGAGGATTAACACCAAAGAAGCAACTTTTTGGATATTTTATGAGTATCGCTTGCTAAGAATCTTACGTTTTATTTGATTATGTATGAATGTATTCAGTTACTTTTGTACAAAATCAATTAGACGATGACTTTTTTAGAACTTGGGGTATCAAAAGATTTAAATAAAGGCCTTTCTGCTTTAGGAATTAATACTCCTACCAAGATTCAGGAGCAGGCAATACCTGTACTTATTAATAATCAAATAGATTTTATTGGTCAGGCACAGACTGGTACAGGAAAAACTGCAGCCTTTGGTGTACCATTACTTTCTCATATAGACCCAGCTAAAAAAGAGGTTCAAGCTTTAATCCTTGCTCCTACCAGAGAGCTAGGCCAACAAATAGCAAAACAACTTTTTAAATTCACCAAATACACAGAAAAGATTTTTACAGAATCTGTATATGGAGGAGAAAAAATTGAAAAACAGATCTCCAGGCTTAATCGTCCAACCCATATTGTAGTTGCTACTCCCGGAAGATTAATAGATTTGATAGAACGAAAAGCGGTTGATATTTCTAAGATCAAAACCATTGTAATGGATGAGGCTGATGAAATGTTAAGCATGGGATTTAAGAAAGACCTTACTACTATCTTAAGTAAAACTAAGGGATATAGGAATATCTGGCTTTTTTCTGCAACAATGCCATCTTCATTAAATGAGATCATTAATACCTATGTCAGTCGAGAAGCTATTAGAGTTACTATTGACAGGAATGATGCAGTTAATAAATTGATTGATCACCATTTTGTGATAGGTGATGATGTCAACAAATTAGATACCTTAACTTACTTCTTGAAATCTCAAAAAAACGGTAGAGGTATTATTTTTACCAAAACTAAAGTGGCAGCCAGAACATTATCTAAGCAGTTAATAGCAAAGAATTATGAAGTAGGTTTGCTTGAGGGTGAAATGACTCAAAAGGAACGAGACAAAGTGATGAGAGCTTTTAAGAAAAAGGATTTACAATTATTGGTTTCTACTGATGTAGCTGCAAGAGGAATTGATGTGGCTAATTTAGCTTTTGTGGTTCATTATCAATTACCAGATCAGATTGAGTATTATACGCATAGAAGTGGTAGGACCGCCAGGGCTGGAAAAACAGGAGTGTCATTAGCATTAATTGTTAAACAAGAGCTCTCAATTATCAGAGATCTTGAGAAACAATTAGGTATTAGATTTAGTCAGATTAGATAGAGGAATTATTCGTCTAATATGGATAAAATCAAAAAAACTGCAATTCTGCGTTAGTTTACCTTATTATTTTTGCTAATTAGTTTGTTATTTGTTTACTTTATGTTTTACGAAAAATTAACTTCATGCAAATCTTAGATTACACATTATCACCAACCGTTTATAGTGCGATTCATATAGCGCAATCTATAGCAAAAGAATACCATAATGATAAGTATAATGCGGCGCATTTACTTAAAGCTTTACTCCATAAAGATGCAGGGTTAAGAGATTTTTTTAGTCAAATTGATGGCGATATCTATTATTATGAAGAGTGGTCAGAGGTTAGGATTGAGGCACTACCTAGAGGTGTTAACATACCGGATGATATTCAAGGAGATAAATCTATTGAAGCAGTTTTTAATGAAGCAGATACGGTAAAACTGAAATTAGGAGAAGATGAAATCACCACTAAAGCTATATTAGTTTCATTATGTACACCAGGAGTAGGATTTTCATATGAACAATTAAAAACATTACCGCTCAAAGCAGACGAACTTCTGATAGCTGCCAACCAAGGAAAACCAGCTTCATCAGGAAGTGGAGCAAAAAAAGCATCAAGCTCTGGAGGAATAAAAAGTGTAGATTCCGGAATTTTAGATCAATATTGTATTGATAAAACGTTTGCTGCAAAAAATAATCAGCTAGAAGATGTTTTCGGTCGTGATGCAGAAGTAAAAATGATTACAGAAATATTAGGAAGACATTCTAAGCCTAATGTTTTAATTGTAGGTGAACCGGGAGTAGGAAAAACAGTTTTATTAGACAGTTTTGCTGAAGCAGTAACTAATGGCAATGTACCCGCATCTTTGACAAATGCTCAGATATATGAATTGGATTTTATAAATCTTGTATCTGGAGCTAGTTATAAAAGTGAAGTAGAGGATAGGTTCAAAAAAATAATAGCAGCAGTAAAAGAGTTCGAAAGGCCAATTTTGTTGATTGATGAACTTAATAACCTTACCAATAAAGATAGTGGGAACCAAGGATTGGTTAACATACTAAAATCTGAACTTGCAAAAGGCGAAGTTACTTTCATTGCCACAGCAACTAATGATGCATTTAGAAAACATATCGAAACAGATGAAGGATTATCTAGAAGATTTGAGCAAGTTGCCCTAGAGGAACCTTCAGAAAAAGATACACTAAAGATGATATCTAATACTATCGATAAGTATAAAGAACATCACAGTCTTGCTATTGATGATGATACTATTTCTGAGGCGATTAGACTTTCTAAAAGATATAATAAAGATAGAAGCTTGCCAGATGCTGCTATAGATTTGATAGACCGAACTATGTCTGCCTCTAGATATATGATTGAAACTACTGGCGATCAGATTAAGGGATTGTTAGAAGACATAAAAGTTGTAAAAGATAAGGAAGGAATTGATGATGATGAGAAGAATGAGGATGTTCAATGGCTTTATGATAACCTAAAAAATAAATTTAGTTACCTTTTATTTACTGAGCTTGGCGAAGAAGATACCTTATCTGGATCTGAAAGTTGGGAAAAAGGCTTAGAAAAAATAGCAAGTATTTTAGAACGTTTTCTGAAGAAGTCTTCAGAAGATAAAACTGAGATAGATAAAAATGATGTATCTGCTACCATCGCTAATAAAACAGGAATTCCTGTAGGGAAACTGCAAGCAGATGAAAAAGAGCGTCTCCTAAATATGGAAGATCATATTAAAAAGAGAGTGATAGGTCAGGATCATGCTATTAAAACGATTACAGAGGCTGTTCAGGAATCTAGATCGGGGTTAAGTAAGCCAGGGTTACCAACAGGGTCTTTCTTTTTTACAGGTCCAACAGGAACAGGAAAAACAGAATTGGCTAAATCTTTAGCTGAATTTTTATTTCAAACTGAAGAAGCGATTATTCGGTTTGATATGTCTGAGTTCAAAGAAGAACATTCCGCGGCATTACTTTATGGAGCTCCTCCGGGATATGTAGGTTATGAAGAAGGAGGTTTATTAGTAAATAAAATAAGACAAAGACCTTATTCTATTGTTCTTTTTGACGAAATAGAAAAGGCTCATCCATCGGTATTTGACATATTTTTGCAGATTTTGGATGAAGGTAAATTAAATGATCGTCTCGGAAAAACAGGAGATTTCTCCAATGCAGTCATTTTATTTACTTCTAATATAGGGAGTGATCACGTAGTGAAATCATTTACAGACGGAATTATCCCTAAGTCTTCTGATCTTTTAGAGTTGATGTCAGCACATTTTAGACCAGAATTTTTAGGGCGTTTAACAGAAATTATCCCTTTTGCACCGATTACAAAAGAAAATGTGGTCAAAATATTTAATATTCAATTAAAAGACTTACATAAAGCATTAGCTAAGCAAGAAGTTACTTTAGAACTTACTGAAGCAGCTCAGGAATTCCTTGCGTATAAAGGCTTTACACCAAAATATGGAGCGAGACCATTAAGAGGTGTTATCAGAACAGATCTTAGAGCTCCGTTGTCTAAGAAGTTAATTACAGGAGAAATAGGAAAAGGATCTAAAGTACATTTAGATGTAAAGGAAGAAAAAATGCAGTGGTCATACCAATAAAAGTTATGAACTGAAATAAAATTTAGTATATTTATCATAAACAAATCAATTTAGTATAGTAATATGAGCGATAGTAGTTATGGTTTAGGAGGAACAGAAGTAAAAACGGATGCGAGTGAAGCAATTTTGGAGATTGGACAAAATAAAACACTTCTTGTTCAAAAACTAACACAAGATCAGCCAATCAAACCGGTAATAGTTAATGGCTTAACTTCTGTAGAAAGTGTATTCGAAAATTATAAACCACAGGTTGATGTGGAATTTGAAGATTCAGATGGTGTAGAAAGTAAAGAGTCGTTGAAGTTTAATAATTTAGGTGATTTTGGTAAAAAGGGAATTATCAATCAAAGTAAATATTTGAATGATTTAGATACCGAAAAGGATCAATACCTTAAAGTTGTAAAACAGCTTAAGTCTAATAAGATTTTAAAAACTGCATTAGCTGATCCTGATGCTAAAGAAGCATTGTTAAGATCCATTCAATCATTAATGGCAGAATTGCAACAAAAAGGTTAAAAAAGAAATATATTTTAGATGGCAGCAGGTAAACAAGCTCAAGAGAGTATCAAGATAGAAAATCCTGAAAAGGAATTAAGAATTAATGAAGAGAAATTAGCTAGATATGGTGGTTTTGATTTGTTAGAAGCGTGCATTGACGATGTGCAGAACATGAATCCAGATCGTAAAGCGCGTAAAAAAATCTTTCTTACTGAATCTTCAAAAAAACTAGAAAGAGATAGACTTCTAAAAACTTTAGAAATCTGGAATAATATATTGTCCTCTTCTGATGACATTCCAGCTATGGTAGAAGAGTCTGAAAAAAGATCTGAGATTGCTGGTAAATCATTGGAGAAAAATTTGGGAGCCGCTTTGGAGCAAACAAGAGAGCTAGAGCAATCTTATAGGTCTGTAGCGTTATTCTATAAAAATACAGAGTCTTCCAAAGTTAAAAATATCAATATCATGAATGCTGAATTAGAGCAACTTAAAGATTTGGATAATACCAGGTTTATTGATGCTATTCAGGAAGAATTGGTACAAGGGTATGACAGGTTGGATCTTAGAGATAATTACGGTTTATTAGTTATTCCAGGGTATTTAGGTTCTAATAAAGTTGTAGAGAAATGGGCGAAAATTGCCCATGAGAATAAAGTAATGATGGTTACAGATTTTGAACATTTAGATGAGCCAGATGATGTAATGGAAATGTTTGAAGCGGCTAATTTAACTGGTGGCGATAAGTACAGATCTAATGTTATTATGGCCTGTAATTGGTTAGTTGGTAGAGGTAAGCATGATGAAGTAGGAGAAGAAGACGACCTATATGTTCCTCCATCTAGTGCTTTAGCAGGTAAGGTATATAGAACTCTGATGTCTCAGGTTACTGCGGGTAAAAAGCATGGTGGTATGAATGAAGTGGATGGAGTTCGTTTTGATCTAAAGAAAAGTGAGATTGCTCAGCTAGAGAAATTAGGATTAGTGCCTATGGTTAATGAATATGGTAAGGTAATGGCATTCTCAGCTAAAACTTTATTTAATGGAGATAACTTAGGGTTGCAAACATATTCTGTAGTTCGTGTATTTGATTATATAACCAAAGTCTTAATGGATTTCTTAAACCGTAGAGCTTTTGAAAACTTTAATGCAAGAACTCGTAAAGAACTAATGGGACAAATTGTTAAGTTCTTGGATAGTGTTACTGGTCCGGATCAGTTAATAGAGGATTTCTCAATTAAACGTTTTGAGCAAGATCCAAATCAAAAGGATAGAGTATTTCTTGATATACACATGAAACCATATTTCCCGGCTAAAAACTTTATGATCAAAATGGATGGTCAAAAAGGAGATGATGGAACGGATTGGGATTCTGATTATGAACAACAATAAGTTAATTCTTACTGTATAATATTGGAAAGAGCGTTATTAAACGCTCTTTTTTGCTTTATGAAATACTAGTATTAATACTAGAAATTGCGTTCAATAGTTTCTGGAAATTTACAGGTTTTGGGAAATATTTGTCAAAACCTACATTAATGAATCTTTGTTCATCTCCCGGCATTGCATAGGCCGTAACAGCATAAACCGGTATTCCTTGTAGAATATCCATTTTGCGAAATCTTTGTAATAATTCACAACCATCCATCTGATTTAATCCCAGATTGATATCTACAAGAATAAGATCTAAATGAACGTCGTTTACAATCTTTAAAGCTTGTACTGGTGTATTAGCAATGAATACGGTAGACGCATTTTTAGAAAGCATCTTATCCATTACTATTGCATTTATTTTGTTATCTTCTACGTATAGTATATTCATAAACTTTTGGGTATTATAATAATAAATTCAGTTCCCTTCCCTAATTCACTTTTTACTTTTATTTTCCCTCCAAGTATTTCAATATATCGTTTTGATAAACTTAATCCAACACCGGTACCTTCATATTTACGACTTAAACCTATACTTTCTTGCATAAAAGGAGTAAAGATTTTATCGATATTTTCTTTTTTTATGCCAATTCCGGTATCTTTTACCGAAATATAAATATTATTTTTAGATTGTTTGGTACTAACTTTAATAATAATTTCCCCTTTTTCAGTATACTTAATGGCATTATTAATAATATTATTTAATGCTGGCCTGAATAGGTTTTCATCAATGCTAGCAATCGGGCAACTTTCATCTAACATTAATGAATAACTAAGGTCTTTAGCATCAGCCATATGTTTATAGTTTCTATATGAAGTTTCTACAGTATAATTCATGTCAATTTCTTCAAAAGACATATTTTGTTGTAAAGCTTCTATTTCACTAAAATTAGATAAATTATCCATGGTCTCTAATAATCTATTTTTACTCTCTTCCAGATAATTTAATAGTTTATTATGTTCCTTTTTATCCGTTTCTCGAAGTAAAAGTTGACTTATAGTCATTATACCATTAAGAGGAGTTCTAATTTCATGACTAAAATTGGATAATATGTTTGATTTTAAAGTACTCAACTCTTGCTCTTTGATGTGAGCATCCTGAATCGCTAATTCTGCTAACTTTTGTTCTGTAATATCGTGGAAACTAACCAGAATTGAATTTACTTTATAGTCATTGTCGAATATTGGAGCGTACTTTGTTTCGAGCCATTGTGTAGCGCCTTGATTTGTAACACGTTCCACTTCTGCTTTTATAGTATTTCCTTTAAGTACTTCATTAAATGAATTAGCGAATACATTTTTGAAATTTAGAGGCATAACATCGATAAACATGCAAGGTGTCTCATTTGGGTCGATATTAAAATCTCTTTTAATAATTTTTGAGGACTTTTTGTCTGTCATAAGTATCCTACCTTCTTTATCTAATAGAATAGTGTATACAAAACCATTATTTACCATGGCTTGTAATCTGTTTTTACTCTCTGATATTATCTTTTTATCGAGCTTCTTTTGATGAACATCAATCAAATTTCCTATCATTCGAGTAGTCTTACCGGCTTTGTTCTTTTTTCTAAAACCATAGATTTCATAATGTCTGTATTCGCCACTCAGGTGTTTTAATCGATAATAATTAAAATAATGTGACCCTTTTTTATCAAGATTATCTAGATGTCTTTTTAAGGCTTTATCCACATCATCAGGGTGTATCATCCCTCTAAAAGTCTCTTCTGGAACAAAATCTTGCTCTAATGGTAAACCTAGCATTTTTCTAAAATCCACACTGTAAAAAACTACGTTGTCTTTTATCATATGATCAAATAGTCCGGACTTTATACCTTTCAAAGCTAAATTTTTAGTTTCTTCATTCTGTTTAAGTTTCTCTATATAATGATGACGATCAGTAACATCCGCGATTGTACCATTTACAAAAACTACCTCACCTTTATGTATTACGGGATGAGCAACAACTTTTACCCACTTTTCATTTCCTTTTTCGGTTATTATTTTTTCTGTATACTCATACGGTTTTTTGCTCTTGATCAAAGTACTAAGGTAATTTTCTACCCGTGCTCTATTCTCTTTAGGATAATAACTAGCACCTTTATCACGTGTTAGAGGAGTATTAGGATCTAATTCTTTGATGAGGTAACATCCTTTTGACCAATACATTTCCTTAGTTTTTGGATTAAAATACCAGGCTCCGGTTTTGGTTAATTTTGAAATAGTAATAAGTGCTCGATGTTCTTTGTATTCTTCTGTGGTATCAATACCCGCTGCATAGATTAAATTATTATGATAGGTTAGATCAAACTTTAATGCTAAAACACCATTTTTTTCTGTAGAAAAACTAAAGCTTTCACTTAGAATAGTATTATTGTCTGATAAATTAGAAACAGTTTTTTTGAAGATGGGCACATCTTCATCAATAATAAAATCTACTATATTTTTTCGCTTTTGCTTATCATTCTGAAGAGGAAAAAGAATTTCACATCTACGGTTATAAGAGATAACTTTCCCGTCTCTTTTGAAAACAAGAAGGAATAGTAAGGTCTTTTCAGCTAATACACCGAGCTGTTCAAGGGAAAGAGGCATAAATCATTGTTAGTCTAACTTAAAGTTACAAAATGATTTGGAAATAAAGGAGTAGTAATTCTAAGAATTAAATTAATATCTGAAAATTGGGGAAATTATTTCTTTTGCTTATTACTTTTTTCTTTTAACAAGTGCGTGGTCAGTTTAGATAATTCTGTTGAATGAATAATACAAAAAAGTAAAAGAGAAAAATATATAACCAACCAAATGATTAATAGTTTAATTCCTGATACTTCTGCAAAAAAAAGTGTGATCATTATAATGAATCCCAATATCCAACTAACTCCTAATGATAAAAAGATTATGGTATTCAGTTTTTTTTGAAAGCTCAATTTTCTATATAATCTAGAGACAAAAGCAAATACTAACATAACTAAGGGCACACCAAAAGCAGCCCACATCACCATAAGCATTGGATTGGCTTCTACAGTCTTGAAAATTTCATAGAACCTAAAACTGAACTCCATCGTATTTTTTTTCTTCTTCGGAAATTGCCAAAAGGGATCGATTTTTATAACCAAGTAGTTTAGAGATTATGATATTAGGAAATTCATGAATCCCTATATTATACATATTTACACTTTCATTAAATAACTCTCTTCGATCTGAGATATGATCTTCGATTTGTGACACTCTTTCTTGCAGATTGATAAAGGAATTATTTGCTTTTAGATCTGGATAATTTTCTGAGAGTACCATGATTCTGGAAATACCTTTAGATAACTCATTATAAGCTTTTACTTTTTTTTCCTGATCTGTAGTATTTAGATAATTAGTTCGTAGCTTGGTAAGCTCATTCAAAGTTTCTTTTTCAAAACTCATATATTCTTTAACGGTACTAATCAGATTTGGTATTTCTTCAGCACGTTGTTTTAGTAATATATCTATATTGGCAAATGCCTTATCGATATTAAATTTTAGCATTACTAACTTGTTATAAATACGAATCAATACGCTAAAAAAGCCAACTACGACTAAAACGATAATTATTATTCCAATTAATTTTTCCATAGTCTTAATTCAATTTTTTTTCAGATTAAAAATGCCTTCCATTGACTCAAAGCTAAGTGTTATTATATTATCATCATAATCAACCTTTAGCATTAATATCATCGCAATTAAGGCTACAATAGTTACTAGATAGGTAATAAATGATTTTCTTAAAGGATTAAATTTATTCCAGATATTTATAGTATCAATAGGGGATAAGGTGAATATATCCTTGATAGGTTCTTTTTCAATAATTACTTTTTGGTGCTGATTATTAGCTTTTCCTATTAAAAGTACGTCAATGTCCTGAGTTAATATATGTTGTGTATATCTTTTGCCATTACTGGTATAATAATCTTTTTCAGGTAAATTGATAAGTTCAATTTCTTCAGCATTAATTTCTACAGACCCAGTGTCATCTTTAAGTATAAAAGAGTTGCAGACAGTCTCATAATGAATCGTAGAATAGGTATTCTTTCCGTCGCTATTTTTTGATATAGATTCTATTCTATAGGTATACCCAATACATTCTTTTTTCTTAATTCTTGAGATTAAGGGTTCTGTCATTATCGTTTTTCCTTCAACTTCTACTAATCCCATAGCCATAGATCTAATTTTGGATGTAGGAAGAGTAGCTTGTAGTCTTAGAAATTTGTCTGTTTCATTAGGAAAAAACATTCTGTTGATAACTGCATATACTATGATAAGAAAAAATGCATATGGTCCAGATGCCATAAATAAGATACCAAACAATATTACAGCAGGTATGATTAGAATCCTTTGCCAAAGTGGTCTCTTACTTTTTGAATTTTTTAAATCGGATATAGTGCCTTTGATACCTCTATTGATCATACTCGAAATCCCTAACACAAAGGTGAAAAGGAAAATACATAAAAATGTGGTAAGTACATAAGATCTTGAAATACCTGCTACTATAATAATGATAGCTGGTAATAAGGCAAAGAACAACCATTTAGGTCTGTATTTAATATCTAATACAGAAATTAGCACTGTGTAAAAAATGGCAATACAAGCACAAAAAAACGCTAGAAAAAATACTAAAGGCCATGCTACTGGATCAAATAAAAAGGAAAAATCTTCTGAGGTCAAATGTAAGGTAATTGGTTTTTTTGTGAATTTTCAAAAATGAATTTTTACGCTTATAATCTTAAAATAATTAAAAAACAATAAGTTTATTACCCTTCAATGCTTCACTATAGAAAGTGTTTTGTGGAATATTTTTATATTGTTTTGTGTAATTTAATATCATATTACGATCAGGTGTCGTCCATTTATGTTCCTCTCCATAATCATTCTCGAATATTTTTATTGATGGACCATATAACTCATTTAATTTGTTGCTGTATTTTGTTATTTCACTTATTCCACTCATTTTAATTGTATACCCAACTATTTTTCCTTCTTGAGAAAACACATAGGTTGTTTCTCCAAAAATTAAAGGGTGGATAAAATCTGATTCATTTAATGTGTAATATGCAAAATTATGATCTCCTTCCTTTGGGAAAGATGAAAGCAAATCTTCTGATTGTCCAATACATTTTTCTAAAGAAATACCAGTATTGGAACAACTGATCAATGTATTAGAAAAGATCAACCCCACAGAAGTCAAAAGGGTGTTGTTTATAAAAGTCCTACGATTCATTTTTAAATTATGCTAAAGCCCTTTTCTTTGGTGCGCATATGTAATTTAATGTCAAATTCTATATTTTCTTGCTGTTCAGGATTTGAGCTCTTATATTGTAAAGCCATTCCTCCATCTAATCGCAATAATCTAACAAGTTTTCCATATCCTATTATATCTAATTTTAGTTCAGCAGGATTTAGAGGAAGTACCTCTAATTTTTGATTAAAAAGGCTAAAAGCGCCATCCCTAAAACTTTTCTTACGTTCTTCAGAAAAGTAGAAAGCTTGTTCTTGAAGTTTCATTTTTTCTTGAGATAATTCTAAAAATTTAGAAGCATTGTGTGAACGTAATACAGCGTGTATTTGTGTATAATAAGAAATTACTTGTTGAAGCAAGTCTTTTTCATCCATTTTTAAGAGGTCTATAGAGTTTTGCCATCCATCTAGTTCAAAGGGCAGATTTACCTCAATTTCTGTTGTAATTTCAAAAGAGGGATAATTTACATTTTCACTCAGACCATTCCAAGGTTGTTTTAACCTTGGATGAAATTTAGCACGAGTTTCTTTCCATCTATCTAATTCTCCTTCTGCATGATAAAAATCCAACGACATATATTCTTCTTCAGTAATACTTTGCTTGTTATGTCTTGGCATAATTTTCCCTACAATTTTATGCGTTCCACTTTTCAAAAGAGCATGGTTAATAGGTATATCTCCTGTTACTCCTCCAGGTCCTTCAGAACTTTTGCCAAAATTGGAAAATACTGGGACATCATTCACATAGATCTCACCTGCGCAACCCATACGTTGGTATATTGAATAATATGGTTTTTTAAAGTCTTGCATTATTTGATAATAATTAAGTTAGATATTTTTTAGAGAAAGGCATTTCTTCTGGTGGTGTGACTTGATGTTCCATTTCTATTGAAGGGGAAAGCCACCATCCAACTTCAGCTTTGATATAGCCAGTTATTTTAACTCCAGAAAATTTTAAAGTGGGCTTAACAAATACACCGTTATCATCGCTATCAAACTCTAATTCCCCACCAAAATAGCCTTCACCTTTTATTGCTGCGGTAAAATTTATTATAGGTTTGGCTTGAGCTACACTTGATGATCCAAAACCTACCTGTAATATAAATTCAATTTCTGCTCCTAATTCTCCTCCTATTGTGGTTTTACCACTAAAATCCGCTCCATTAATAGTATCGAATTTTATGGCTTCAACAGAAAAGTTTAATCTACCGATAATGGCTAATGTAAAAGTTAATCCAGTGCCTAGTTCAGCTAATCCTCCTCTAACCTTAGAAGCAAGATTGGCTACAGCAGGGTTTCCTGCAGAACCTACCAGAATAGCTACTGCTATTAAATCAATTTCTGCTCTAGCTCCAATTAGTGGTTTAAATGATAAACTTAGCTCTCCAGTAACTGCTATTTTTTTGGTTTTTTCTTCTCTTTTTAAATACCAGACAATTGCACCTACAAATTTTGGATATAGTATATTGAGTGATATTGGAATTGCGGTTCTTTTAGCAACACCGATAGCGAGGTTTACAGCATTTTGAATAAGATTAGCCGCAGTTGATACAGATTTAGCAAATGGCTCTATTTTTCCTTTAAACTCATTAGAAAAACTTTTTTTATGCTGACCACCATTCCATTCTACACCTAATTTTACAGCGATACCAATAGGGAGTCTACCTTGCTTACCTATTAGGTATCTTGCATAACCATCTTGTCGGTTTTTTTCAAAGTGTTGAGCAAAACTTCCTCCGGCTCTTTCCATATTGGTTGAACGTCTATTAGAGACTTCCATTGCAATTTCAATAGCCAATTCCCACTTTATATCTGGGTATGCTTTTATTATTAAAGTTGGGTTATTTTTATCTGCATAATAGCGGCAGCTATTGATATAATATTTATAATTATTAGTATTAGCATTAATAGGCCAGAAGTAATTAAAGGCTTCAAGGTATGTAAGTGCTTGTTTTCCATTAGGAGCAAAGGTTGAATAGACAACTTGTTGAATAGGGGCCGTTCCACTTTTTTCGATGACACCAGTTCCATTTCTATCCATAGTTAGTTCCTTGATTCTTACCATAGTATCATGTCCTAGATTGGTATCTTCCCTAAGACATTTATCGGTGTTGTAACTATCAATATTTATGGTTATGGTATGATTTTTATCCTTACTAGGAGCAATAGTGTCAAAATTTATAGTGCTAAAACTTCCATTAAGCACTTTAAACTCTACAGTGACCCTCCTGTTTTGCTGATGTTGCTCTTCGGTTAAATTCTCTCCTGGAATTAATAATCTCCTCTTTCCGTAACCTATTGCATTTATATTTTCTTTATTAACACCTTTGTTGACTAGGTATTCAACAGCTGCATTTGCACGTCTTTGGGATAAAGCATCATTATGTTCATGAGTATATCTAATATCGCAGTGTGCTCCTAGGTTTACTCTGGTATAGGGGTCATCTAATAAAATGTTAGCAATACCATCCAGAATGGATGCAGCATCTGATCTTATATCCGCTTTATCTAAATCAAAATGAACAGACTGAGAAAATAGAGACTCTGTTTTATTACCTTCTAAAGCATCTCCTTCATTAAAAACTGGTATTTCACCAGTACCATCATCGTCTATACCAATTTTTACAAATTTACAGAGTTCATAGCGTTCTACATTTACTGGGTTTTCTCCAACAGTAAGAGGCTTTGCATTCATATGGTTTCCAACAGATCTTGTTGAAATTTCATCTTTAAAACGTAAATAACGGGCATGTATGTCCTGACCTCTATTGTCTACTATAGTTTTACTCCTCCCGGCAATTTTAATTTTTATGTAAAACTCTTCATTATTGCTTGTGTTCCATCCAGTTCCTGCTCTCCAAGTATAGGTATTGTCTATGTTTAAATTAACCTCTCCATTAATACATTGTACATTAGTAATTGTGTGCACTTTTTCGTCATCTCCCAATTGGCGGTTGTATATTTCTACTACGAGAATAGAACCGTTTAAGCCTTCAGTTTGTACATTTAACCATACATCATCTCCATATTTAATAGGAGAGTTTCTTATATCACTTCCTCCTTTAGAAGTACTCCAAGTAGTACTAATTATTTTTGGGTCTGCAATGCCATTTAGTTTTATTTGAGCCGGATATGTATTGGTTGGTTCTGTTGTAAATGCTTCAATAACATACTCCTGAGGTCCACAATATTTTGGCTTGATAGAGATTTCCCTTATATCACCAATCAAACCTTGTTGATCTGCAATGGAAAACGGGGTGTTATTATCGGCTTTTATGATCCACTTTGCATGCCCTGTTAATGCCTCTGGAGTCTCAGGATAATATTTAGCATGTAATTCTATGGCCTCATTAGCTCTTACTGCAAAATTCTGAGGAGATTGTTCTTGCCCCTGATCATCTATATATACTACTTTTTCAATTCCTATTGGCATATCAGTATTTTTTAAGTAATAATGATTTCTTCTTCGTTAGGCTGTTCTTGATTGATACTATTGATATTCACTATCGGATTTATTTGCTGTTGAGTATCAGTATCTGCATTACCTGAATCACTTGAGCTACCTGCTGCGGTTTGTCCATGATTGATAATACTAATACATGGGCTTCCTGATATTGGACAAGTAGCTTTACTGTCCTCAAGAAGGATTTTGCCTCCATTACTGAACTCTACGTTTTCATAAAAACCATCCCATTTAGTAATAACAATTTGACAAGGTTTAAAACTACTACCTGTAGGCTGTAATTTACATTGTCCAAAAGTGTTTTTCTCAAAAGTGGCCCCTCCTAACTCCATTGTCGTTGCAATTAATTTGTTAGATCCTTGGGGATCATTAGCATAATACTTTTGATGTGATAAAACTTTAAGTTTATCAGGAAAGTCTCCAAACTGACATTTGCACATTGCACTTTGTATAACAACATATTTCTGACTCATAAGTTTTACTTTTATTTTTTAAATAATTTTCCCCAAAAACCTGTTTGTGATGTTTTTTCCTCTTTTTCAACCAACATAGAATTTCGTTTGGTAGTTAATTTTTCTAGTAAAAACATTTTTATCAACACCTTTTTAGGTTGCTTGAATTTAGTTTCAAATTCAGCTTCAATTCCTTCAATAATAGCTGTGTCTTTTTCTAATAAGTAAACCAAATTACAACTTCCTTTAAGAGCTTTTTCTTTTTTATTATGTTTTTTATAATAAGGAGAATCAAATCCATGTTCTATATCTCGAGCACAACGTTCATCATGAATAATTCCTTTTGTTTTTATCCTAATATCTTTTTCGTTTATTTCTATCTTACTCTTTGCTTTATATTTTATTGGACTTGGAGATGTATTTGCTACATAATAATATTTGCTTTCATCTATAAATAAATCTTCCGAATAAAATTTATAAAGTGAATCAAAGTATATATTTAAAAACCAATCTTTTTGTATTTTAGAAAAAAGAGCTTCCTCGTTTTTGATTATTTTTTCTGTTTGATTTATGTATTTATCCACAATATCGCCCTTGAAGAACTCTTTTATTTTTTCTTTTTTCTTATTCCAACGATCTAAAATTTCAATATGGTTTAAAACTTTTTGAAGTTTTCCTTGACTAGAAGTGCTTATATCCATAGGGTATAAAACCTTACTAACTTCAAAAGCCAATTCATCCATAAAATTATTTGGTTCTGTGTTATTAATAAAAATCTTCTCTTCTCTTTCTATTCTATATGAGTATATAAAACTTTCTATATCACCAGTAAATTGTATAGTAAGTTTATATTTTAGTTCATTTTTGGATGTGCCATTATCAAAAAGTACAGAACAGCCATACTTACCATTAAATTCTTGAGGATTAACTTTAAGATAATAATCATTAAAAACGTTATTTACACTCACCTTTTTGTTACTCCATTTTTATGATTAGGAAATGATTTTATACTTTTTAAAAAAGTTTTACTTTTTCCTTACTCTGAACATCTACTGTTTTTCCTGATGTAAGTGTTAAGTTTTGTTTGTTACTACTTAATGTTATTTCATCAGAAACGTTTACCTGCTTTTTAGAATCTATTGATAAATTTTCTTCTATAATAACAGTATTGTTTTTGGTCATCACATTGTAATTGTCAGAAATACTTTTTGTAAAATCTTTTCCTGCTGTCATTTCTATATTTTCTTCAGCACTAATTTTAATATTTTTAGCATTAAAAGTCATAGTTTCACCAGCAGTAACACTTATATTGTTTTTTACAGTATCAATTTCCACGGTATTACCGTTCTTGTCAGAAATCGTAATAAATTCCCCTCCTTTAGCATCATTTAGTTCTATAGTATGACCACTTCTAGTTCTTATGGCTTTTACATCATTAGATTGCGTTTGCCAACTAGAAGGATTAGCACCACCATTATATAATGTTCCAATCACATAAGGTCTTTCGGCATTAGCGCCTTCGAAACCGATTAAAACTTCTTCGTCTACCTCTGGGATAAAATGAAATCCTTTATCTCCACCGGCATGTGGAGTTACAACACGAAGCCAAGGAGTCAATTCTCCTGCTTCCTTTTGCCAAGGAAATTCTACTCGAATTCTACTTAACCCATCTGGATCACTATTTTCTCTTACAATAGCAACCTGTGTATCACTTTTAGGAAAAGCTTTAATATCAGTGTTAGGGTAAGCATTTATATCAGCTGTTACACCTTCGAATTTATTTTGGTACTTTCCATTTTCAGTACTGGTGTGAGAGATACGGGTAATTCTGAAAGTACCGTAGTCAGAGTCTCCTTTAATTTTAATAACTTTTCCTAAGTTTACACCAGGGTTATCACTAATTCCTTTGGCAACTACTTGTTTAATTTCATTAGCTTTTTTCTGTTGTTCTACAAGATGATCTAGTCTTGGTTTAAGTTGAGGATCATCATAGGAGTTTAGATATATCGCAGTTTCTTTAGAGAAAATTTCGTCACTCTTATTGCTCGTAAAACCATTATATCCATTTGTTCCTGAACTTACCTGAGATGTAGATTTATTGTGTTGACCATTGGTAAGATAGTCATTAGTAAAGTATTTATATTTATTCGATACGGGATTCAGGTTAATAGAAAATTCCTGTAAGTCATGACCATAAGTCAGCGTAACTTCTCCTTCATCTTCTGGTTTTCCAAAAATCAGAGCTTTGCCATCATAATAAAACCATTCGCTATACTGTGCAGCCAATCTACTTGAATACTCATAAGCACTTTCATTATGTTGCACACTATAATGTAACGTATCTGAATTTGAAGGGTTAAATACGGTTTCTAGCTTAGATTGATCATAACCTTGAAATGTTTTACTAAGAATAGATCCTAAATCTTCATCTATATGAGAAGCATGATTAGGTCCATCATCTGCAATAATACTACAACTATGGGCTTGGATGGTAATTAGATCACCGTTTTGTTGATGAAATCCTTTTGTACTATTTACAGAGGTGACGATACCTTTAAATTCTAGTTCTTTATAACCAGAGAATCCTCCTAAAGATGAAACCTGTACTGTAATAATTTGTCCAAGATAATTTTTGCTTTCTGAAGCTATATCTTGTAATAGATCTTCGAGAACATCCATTCGACATACTAATTCTAATGTATGATGAGCATCAATTTCTTGATGTAACATTAATTTTTTATAAGCAGTTATTTTGGTGCCTCCAATGAAAATTTGAGTTTTAGATTGTAATGCCATAGTTTTGTGCTTTTTTTAGAATAACTGTTTTTCTGAATAAATTATAAATTTATTTTCTTTAGTGAGATGCTTAAGCATTTGATAGCTTATACAAGATAGTAATCTTTTTTTATTTTACGTATTTCGCAATTGTTAACATCTATAATAGATTATCAATTGGTAACGAAAACACTTTTTAATGTTCACAGTATAGATGGTAATGAAATAAAGTTTTTTACAAACTTTATTTTTTGACATCACAAGATTAAAAACTTTTTAATATAGAAATTATTACATCTATATAAATTTATAATTTATTTGTGATGTTAAGTTATCTGATTTATTTGATATGCTCGACTTCTTAATATGAATAATTTAAGAAGTGCATTCTGATCAAAAACTATGGAGGAAGTCAATCAAAAAGGATTACACTTAAATTTTATAAGTGTATTTTTATTTTAATAAGTTTACATTTTTGTTATTACAATTTAACACAACCTCGAGTATGATCAGCTTTAATTAAAATTATGAATACAATAAATCATAAAATAAATCCAACAATGTCATAGGTAAAGCTTCTTTTAAGTAAAGAAGCTTTAGTTTTTTGTTATCTTAAAAGTTGTGCTAAGCACTTACTTTAGATGGCCAATTATTTTTGAAAGTAGTGCCTTTGATTTTAATTTCTTTTGCAGATAATACTAAATGTATTTGTAAAGGTTGTGCACTTTCTGCATTAAAATGTTCGGTGTACTCAATGCAATATGCATCTGTGAATTCTACATTTTTTAAACTAGATATATTGTCTCTTCGAAAAAAGGTGATTTTTCCTTTCTTGGTAATTGTTGGAGAGATCATCCATTCTAAGTAATCTGTCTTTGCTGTAGACTCGATAAGTAATGTGATTTGCCCACCTGTTGGTGTTGCGCAAGGACGTCCTGTGTAATCTGTATCTTGTCTGAAAGAGAAAGAACAATCTAATATGTTAGAAGTTTCTCCATCAAGCTCTAATGTTGCTAAAAAAGACATAGCTATATGTTTTTATAATTATGTTTTACTGATTTGACCAAAAATACATATTGTCAATTTTTGTATTCACAAACTTTACTATTGATCAATCAACTTATTGTATAGATTAAAAAAGGGAGTGAAAAACACTCCCTTTTTTTATGAAATCTGTAAAGATAAGAATGTTTTTACTGTCTTATACCCACTCATTAACGTGAGAAGCGGTACCAATACCAATTTCTCTTGCAGAAAATGTAACTGTTTCCGTCATAGGATTCTTTCCTGTAGAATCAAAATTTTCAACATACTTAACCAAATAAGCATTTTTGAAAGAAAGAGACTTAGATGTAGCTTCTGTGTCTCTCTTCATAAAAATAACTTCTCCATCTGTCATTTGAAAATTGTTGAAAGCTAAATCAGATAATATAGTTTCTGATGTTGATTCCACTGTTACTGTAAGTTTACCTCCACGAGTGATTGAAGATGGACGACCAGTAGCGTCAGTTTCTTGATGTAGACCATAGCTACTACTTAATACATTAAACTCAGATCCTCCAACTTTTAATTTTGCTTTAAAAGACATAATAATAAAATTTAAAAATTAATAATAATTATATAATAATAAACGTGACTTGCACGATGTAAATATAAATAAAAAATTGGAAATTAAAAGGTTGAGTGAATTTTTAAAATATTAGAAAAGTATTTTTGAAAGAAAAATATTACAATAAATAACTTATTTGTTTTCAATCAAGTGATGTTTGACTAAAAAAAATAAGATTTTAACGAAAATGTTAAAATCTTATTTTTTATTTTTTTTATGGGAAATTACACCAAAACTAAGCTCTTTTGCATATAATTACATCATCTTCTTTTATGTTATTACCTTCTACAGTTCGGGTAAAATCAATATGGTTTTGTGCTTTAAACCATTTTGGTTTAGTGTAGAAAACCCATCCATAGGGATTATTTTTATCATCAAGGAATTTTATTTCTCCTTCTGGATGTCTATCATTATAATCATTAATAAAGAAGTAGAATAATTTACCAAATTCCATTTTTTCAGGAGCTTTAAGCCTAAAGTTACTTAACTCTTCATGATTTTCACCTTTGTTAAACTCAAATGAAATTACCAATGGGTTTGTAAGCTCTTCCGCTTTTGGATCTTTCATTTTCTTGTCAATAGGGTAGAACCATTTCTTATATATTGGCATAGGGACAGAAATAGCATATTCATAAAGTTTTACCACCATAAATGGTGTAATAAAGAATATTGCAGATGCTAAGAAAATATACTTATATTCTGGTTTGTATAGTTCTACTACCATTATAAAGGCGAACAGCCCAAGTAAGGTAGTGACTATAGTATATAGGAATTCTGACCAAAAATCGGTAATGCTTTCTGATAAATCAGGGAAAAATTTTCTTAGTGCAAATACGTGCAAACATCCTAAAAGTAAGAATATAACCTGAAACCCAATAAAGCTATTAAGAGGGATGTCATTAAGTACTTTTTCATTACTTAATAACGCGGTAGCCGCAAAAAGTAGTAAAGTAACTAATATGTATAAAAAGAATTTCTTTTTGTTTTTGGTAAATAGTTTTTTTAAACCAGCAACAAAACCCATTAGTAATGCGCTAATAGCTATCATTACTATACCTAATTTTAAAGAATCCATGCTCACCGCAGAAAGTAAAATTAAATTCATATTATAGTTGTTAGACCCATTCTAGGACTGCTCACTTCATTTAACACAAAAGTACGCTCTTTGTCTGAATATGCCACATTAATTTCTGTTTCTATTTCCATAGGGACAAAAAAGTCACAAAAGATACTAATAAATTTTTTAGTAACTCCTCCTTCAACATACTTATCTATGTTTTCTTTTGTAACAGGGCCTATGATGATCTCAATACCGGGGTAATATATATTTGTTTCCCTAAGGTCTAAAACAAGATCAACACCTAATAATTGTTGTAAATCATTATCCTGTTTTTTGATGTCTTTTAAGTGTTTTTTTGTTTCTTTAATAGTAACTTTTTCCCCAATTATTTTCTCAAGACTTAAGGCAGTTAATTCCATATCGCCAGAAATTCTATGCGTATATGGTAATAGTTGCATTAATCTTATGCTATATTCATTAGGAATATCTTTCTGTAAATCCCAGAATTCTAATAAAAAGTTGTTTTTAAAATCTGAAAACTTGTTTATTAGGTTTCTTTCGTTTTGTTCAATATTAACCTTTTGGGTAAAAAACTCATTCTCTATTGGAGTAAAAAAATTACGAGCATCTTTTTCTTCTGTTTTATGCTTTTGTCGTAATTCTTTATACGTTATACTGCTTTTGGATTTTACAGGAGCATGAAACAATCCTTCTGGTAATGTATCATAAATCCCATTTCTTGCTAAGCTAAATTGAAGTTTATCTGTTTTGCTAGAGTGTGTGTCTAGTTTAAAATTAATTACATCTCTGCGGTATGAACGAGAAAAAGTACTTTGATTAAGAATGTCAATATCTGTGAGATCCAGATCTGAATTTTCTATAATCTCCGTAACAAAAACTTCTGCTTTAAGATTCTGATACGTATCAATTAGCTCATCGTATATTTTCTGTACCTCTTTGTTTTTCATTCGTTGCAGAAAGGTAAAGAATAATTATTGATTAGTCAGATTACTTAACGCTTCAGTAATACCAGGTTTTCTCCCAGCAGCTACAAACATTTTTTGCCAATGACGTTTTTTGAGATTACTTATCTGTACTCCATTTTTACCAGAAGTTCCTTTTCTAGCAGTAGAATGTACAAATTTATCATTACCAAGATAAACACCTACGTGAGTGATCTTAAAATGCTCATTACCTTTTTCATTAAAAAACAAAAGGTCACCTAACTTTAAAAATTCTTGACCAATAAATTTATCCGTATCTGGTGCATCATATTGTTTTTCTGCTGTTCTTTCTATAAGTTGATCAAAAACATCATGATAAAGATATTGAGAGAAAAAAGAACAGTCTATACCTTCTTTTGTTTCGCCTCCCATTCTATAAGGAGTGTCCATCCATTTATCAATGAACTCATATAAAGATACGGGTTGAATTTCTTTTGGAGAAACACTTAGTATGGTACCATATTTCTTCTGAATAGGTAAAATGGCGTTTTTCTGTGCTTGTGCAATAGAATCTCTTCTTGCTTGTGCTAATGCTTCTTGTTCTGCTTTTTTAGAGCCACCACAGCTCATAATCCCAATAAAAGCAATAAATAGAACAAAAGTTTTTAATATTGTATTCATTTGTGATAATAAATTTGAACAAAGATAAAAAACTTAGGGAGAAATCAATAGTTCAATTCAATGATAACATATAATTATTATAATAAAAATTATATATTCAATTTATCCCATAGTTTATTTAAGAAAGCTACTTTTTTAAATAAAATCTTTATTAAATTGCAATTTTCTTTGAGATCATCATTCTGAAAAATACGTTTAATGAATATATCATATTATAAACTTCCTTTAGAAACATCTAAAATCACGAGTAACAAAGAGTTAGACAAGTGTAGTATTATGCAATCTATAGTCGGCTTTATTCATCTTATTACTACGTCTTATTTTGGAGAATGTACATTTGATGAATCTTTCGGATGTTCTATTTGGAATGTGGATTTTGATAATCTTACCAGTACTAATAAGCTTAGAAATACGATAAGTGAATCGTTGGTGGAAAGCATTATTTATCAGGAAAAAAGATTAAAAAAAGTGAATGTGGAAGTTATGATAGAACAGGAGGAGTTTCAAAATAGAGGGAAATTAAATAGAATTAAAAAACGTGTGGATATAAAAGTGGTGGGTGTAGTAAGCCAAACTAATGAACCTTTTTCTTGTGTAGAAAGGTTTTATATAGCCCCACTTTCATTTTAAAAATATTTTATGAGTTCTGAAACTAAGATACAGATCAAAAATAGAATGATTAAAAAAGCTGCTTCTATTTGGGGAGTCCCTCCAAATGAGATAGAAAGTTCTTTTGATCCTGTAGTATCTCTACTGATTGGAGCGTGTGCTTCTGAGATAGAAAAAATTTCCGGAGAAATTAATAGTTCTCAAACTAGAGTAACGGAGCGACTTATTCAATTAATGACACCCGAGACTCTTTATGGAGCGAGACCTGCACATGCAATAGTGTATACAGAACCTGTGGAGAAAAGAATTACTATTACTCCTAACCATCTTTTATATCACAAAAAGAAAACGAGAACTCAAAACGCCGGGCAGGAATTGAAAAACATCTATTTTTCACCTGTTCAGGAAGGGGTTTTGGTTGATGCTGCGGTAACACATATGATATGTGGCAACCAATTATATGAGTTAGAAGGAAAAAGAAAGACTAGTAGTGTAATATCACAAAAAAATGGGTCATTAGCACCCGCTTCAGTTCTTTATTTAGGTATAAAAACTGAAGAAGATAATGTCAAATTAAATGATGCGTCTTTTTATTTTGAACTTCTGGATGTGCAAGAAAATGAATTGTTTTATCATCATTTAAAAAATGCAGAGTTTTATTTTGAAGATAAACCAATTGATATGTTGTCAGGGTATTTTAATAGTAATACTTCTGACAGAATACATTTGGAATCAATATTTGATTATAAGCCTAATAAAACTAGAAATATTGAAGATCAGGTTAAAAAGTTTTATAAAAAGCATTTTATTTCCGTTAAATCAAAGATTTCCCTAAAAACTAAGGCTAAAATTCCAGAAGATTTTTCTAAATTTATAGATATAGATCAACACGAAGAGTTAAAAGAACTTAATTGGATTAAAATAGAGTTCCCAAGGATTATTGATAATTCAATTTTGGATAGTGTTTATGCAACTTTTAATGCTTTTCCGGTCTTGAATAGAAAGTGGGAGAGTATTTCGTATCAGTTAAAAGACTATATAGATATTGTACCTGTTAGTACACAAGAACTTTTTCTTGATGTAAAGAAGATTTCAAGTACCTCAGGTAAGGTTTATAAATTGAGAGAAAATGACTCTTCTCAGGATCATAAAGGTACATTTGTTGTTCGAAGGGATAATATTAGTAAGCTAGATTCTAGAAAGGCTAGAGAATATTTGGTTCATTTGGTAGAATTGTTAAAAGACGAAAGTGCTTCTTTTTCCTTTTTTGGAAATGATTTTCTTCAATCAAATATTAATGAATTGAATCAAAATATTTCTCTTCTTGAAAAGAAGATTTCTGATATCAATAAAGCATCTGCAGATACTAATTATATATCGGTTAAGCCTTTTAAGAAAAGAGATACGTTACTTGTAGAATATTGGATAACTAATGGAGTAGAGGCTAATCAGATAAAACCGGGTAATACATTAAGTGTTTATCAGGGTAGTGATTTAAAACAAAAAGGAAGTGTGTTTTTGACGACTACCTTACAAGGTAAGAACAATCTGAGTATGGATGAAAGATTATATGCTTATCGCAGAGCATTATTGTCCAGAAACAGGATTGTAACTAGAGAGGATGTTAAAGCACTATGTTATGAGCTATGTAGTGATAGGGTAGAAGATATAAAAGTTAGAAAAGGTTTTAAAACAGATATTGAGGTTAACAAGGGGTTGGTTCCCTGTATTGAGGTGGTTATATACCCAAATAAAAAAGTAAAAACTTTGGATGAAGAATGGGAGGCTTTAAAAAGTAATATTTTATCTATTTTAGAGCAGCAATCTATAAATGTTTTTCCATATACTGTTAGAGTAATAAATTAATAGTAATTTAGATTTAGAAAATAGTTACGAGATGAAAGGATCAGACAACATGAAGAATTATCATATAGACAGAAGTGTAGTTCTGTTTTTTGTGATAACATTATTAATTTCGGCAACAGTGTTTGGGTTTAGATATGCCAATTACACGCCTTGTGAGATTATTGAATTTGATATTAATGCTAGAAATTATAGAGTAGGAGAGATTATTCGTTTTAAAGACAATACAAAAGGAGCAATAACCAGAGAGTGGCATTTTGGTGATAGTTCAAAAGCGGATGCTAGAGTTGCACCGTTTCATACCTATGAAAAACCAGGGGAATATGAAGTGAACTTGGTAATTAATGGGAAATGTAATAGCACAAGAATTGTTACTATTAAAGAAAAGGTATTTATTCTGGATTCTACCAAATTAGCAAAATTTGATGTCCCAAAATCTGTTAAAGTAGGTGAAGTACTTAAATTAAAAGATAAAACATTAAACGCAAGATCTTGGGAATGGAGGTTTGGTGAAACTGCAGAAATAAATTCTAAGAAGAAAAACCCTGTATATATTTATAATGAACCAGGCTTGAAGACTATTACATTGGTTGTTAATGGTGATGTGCGTTACAAAACACAGAAGAAAATAACTGTTCTTGCTAAAGAGAAGAAAAAAGAAAAAGTAGTAAGGCCTATTATCAGACCAAAAGAATCAAAATCTGGATTGAAACTTAAACCTTCTATTGGTGTTGAAGAAAATAAACCAAAAGAATTCAAAGCACCATTTATAAGTAAAAAAGCGTTTGAAGCTAAACTTTTAGAGGTGTATAAAAAAACAGCTACGGCTAATGACTTTAGTCCTTATCTGTGTGGTAATCTTGATCTGTCTGTTTTGGCAAATAAAAAACGCACTACATTTTTAGAACTTTGTGAAAGAATTAAAAGAAAAGGAGCGAAGGTAAAAGAGCTGGAAATAGTAAGAGCGGAGAATAATTGTATAAAGAATATAGTGATAAGATATTCTAAGTTAAAATTATAAGAGGTTATAAATAAGAAAGAATAATATGAGTTCTAATAATAAGAGTCATTATAGTGTGAATTGGATTGATGGGATGAAGATCAATAAAAATCATTTTATTGAATCTGAGAATGCCCTTGTTAATGTGTCCCAGCTGATTGCTTCTAAAGATATTAATTCGGTTAATTATGGTTTGTTACCCAATACCGAATCAGAAGAGGCGGTAGATATGGTATTTTCTATAGATGGTCAGGACACGATAAAAGTTCAACTTAATAGGTGTAAAGCAGTCACTCCTGGTGGAAGTATCATTAATATAACACCTGAAGTTTCCTCCTTTTTGGAGCAAAAAGGGAATATTATTAAAACCGAATATAAGCCTAATGAAGATGATGATGAGTGTTATATAGTCCTTACTGTTAATCCTTATGAGAGAGTTCCTATAGGTGATGCCGATCCTGATGAAGAGCCTCCTAGACATCCTAATGTATTACCTGAGTATGGTTTAGCTGTCTTAACGGCTGCCGAAGCTAATGAAAATGAATTTGGGAAACATCACATTACTGTAGGTAAAATTATATTTAATGAAGGAGTTCCAGCTTTAGCAGAAGATTTTATTCCTCCGTGTTCATCAATACAGAGTCATCAGGATTTAAAATATATTTATACGGAGATTCATACTTTTTTTAGTGCAATAGAAAAGTATTCAATGAATATTATTCAGAAAATATATCAGAAGAAGCAAACTAATGAGTTAGCTACTATGGTTCTGACTTTAGCCCAGAATACTCTTCAGCATTTGGGTGGTATGTTGCCTGATTATAGATTGTATGACCGTCATCAACCTCCGATAATTATGATAACCAAGCTAATGGCTTTAGCTAGGGTTATGAAAAATAGTATGGATATTTATGTGGGTACTGGAAAAGAAGAACTGTTAAATTATCTATCCGATTGGTGTGATCTTAATCAAGGCGCATTTGAAAATGTATTGGTTGAGATGATAGAAATAGAATATCAGCATACCGATATTAATAAATCATTACACCATGTTTCTGGTTTTACTAAATTAATGCTTTCTCTTTTTAAGAAATTAAATGAGTTAGATTATATTGGTAAGAAATCAGATTCTAATATATTTGTCAAAGAAGAAGTAATCGCAAAACAAGATGTCAAAAATAGACGAAGTTTCTTGTTAGACTAATTATTATACACACAAACTAAATTATATTTATGAAGCCAAAGAATAGTAAAGAAAGAAGGAATAGTATATTGAAATTTTCCTTATTGTTTCTTTTTACTACAGCATTAATCGTTACAGCATTTTATTTTGATTTTGACAGGGTACCTTTTAAGGAAAATGCCGTTTGGAGAGAACGCTCTGCTTTGATCGAAAAAGAAATGGAGTATCAGAAAAAGTTTTCTAAAGGTATGAAAGAGGTAAGATCTCTTATAGACTCTTTAGATGTTCCTGGTCAAAACTTACAATATTTAAATCAAGTGATTAGTTCTAAAATAGTTGATTTACAAAAAACAATTCCTAAGGAGGACTCCACGTATCGATATGATATGTATACTAATATTATAGATTCTTATGTTAATATTCATGACTTAAAAACTAAGTTAAGAGAGTTTGATGATGTGGATGAAAGAATAGAGGAGTATAAAGAAGAGCTTGAGAAAACAAGAAAAGAATTAAACGAAGCTAATCGCTATTTGGATGCAGTAAGACGTTAATTTCTTTTTTAAATTTTGATATATAAAAAAAGTGTATGAAATTATTTCATACACTTTTTTTATTGATTGTCTTTTGTTTTTATCTAGCTTTTAGCCATTCTTCTCGCTTTAATAGCGCTTTTTTATTGGGCTTTTCAAATTGGGTAACTTCTACTGAAGGATCTGCACCTAGTTTAACTATAGTTTTTAATTCTACCCCTAATCTTTCATATATAATGGTGGCTTTTTTACCAGGTTTATATTTTGCAATGGCTTGATTAAACTGGTTTTTATCAGAAAAAGATTGATTGTCTATAGCGACAATAATATCTCCTTTTTCTATACCTGCTTCGTAAGCTGGTGTTCCCTTTAAGACATATTTTGATACTTCAGCTCTACCATCTTCATTAAACTTAATATCTACTCCTAAATAAGCTTTTTTGGCATTGCTCTTTAAATTAATAGCTACAGATGAAAATAATTTTTTGAAATCCGGAATCTGACTATCAAAAATGTAATTTTCAAAGAAATCATCAGCAAAAGACTCTCCGGCATACTCTCTTAATGTAAAAAATAGATTTTCGATAGTGTATGGTATTTCATTTTTACCATATTTATTCCAAACCAATTTCATGTAGTCATCAAGATTTAGTTCGTCTTTATAATCTCTAAGAGAAAGATCTAATGCTAATCCTAGCATACTGCCGTAAGAATAATAAGAAACAAAAGTGTTTCTTCTGTTTACTGGATCAACCGATTTGGCGGCATCCACAAAGGGAGCCTGATAGCTCATTTCTATAGGGTTAAAATATTGTAGTGCTGGAGAATTCCAGACATAGTTATAGGTTCCGGTAAGTTTTTCTATGTATTCGTCTTGAGATATAATGCCTGCTCTACAAAGAATCAAATTTGTGTAATAACTTGTGAAACCTTCTGCAAACCATAATTCTCCAGACATATTTGCCTCTTCGAAATCAAAAGGTTCCAAAGAAATTGGGCGAATACGTTCAACATTCCAAGCATGAAAAAACTCGTGAGCAACAGTACCAATATTACCTTTCATTCCTCCTTCGTCTAGGCTTTTTGGAGAGGTAAGAACCGTAGAATTACGATGCTCCATGCCATCTCTTGAAACCTGTGGCATGTAACAAGCAAGGAAGGTGTATTCACCATAATCAAAATTTGGATAATCTCCAAACACAGCTTTTTCTTGTGCTACTATAGCTTTTATTTGTTCAAAATATTGATCAGTTTCTTCCTCTGTTCCTAAGTGTCTAATTGCTAAGCGAATAGTGTGTTCGGTGCCACGAGAATCTACTTTAAACTCTTTGATAGTGTGATCGCTGATTGCTACCGGACTATCCATAAAATACTGTAGATTTGGAGCTAAAAATTTATTTCCACCTAAAGGAATTAACTGTGTAGAAACTTTCCAATTTAGATCCTCCCTAGTAGTAAATGTTACTTGTACAGGACGTTCCTTTAATGTTGGGATGTACATGAACGTAGCAGGAATATTAAGAAGTGCGTGAGTTTCATCTATTTGTGCGTATGTTCCATCTCCTCGATTAGCAAATAGGGTATATGAAACGTTTAAAGTTCCGTCATGACCAGATACATCCCATTGATGGGGATTAGGTCTTGTAACAGTAACGTCTTTTCCTTTACTATCAGTAATCGTTACATTATATACATTTTTTGCAAATTCATGTAAAGCGTAGCGGCCAGGTGATGTTCTACTCATTCTTAATGAAATGGTACCACCGTCTAAATTAGTGAAAACTGCTTTTACTTCTGCTTCATGATGCACTGCATTCTGAAAAGAGATTTCATATTCATTTCTGACTTGGCTAAACCCAATATGAGTTAATAGGAGTAAAAAGATAATTTGTAATGATTTCATGTATATCTATTTTTATAAATCTATCGGCTATAATTTATTTATTATAGTTGAAATTCTTAAATAAGGAAAGTTCTTAGTATTTCTTTGGGGCATCACTAAGATCAAAATCAATGCCAAGATCTTAGAGAAGTCAAAAATACAACAAACTCTTAATAACGCAAATGTTGCGAGTAAAATTAATAGATAAATTATAGATCTAATAGGTTGTTGTGAGGCAGGTAAATATTAAAACTATAAATATCGAAGGTTTTTTTTTAGGCGAAAAGTTTATAGTTTGTTAGTTTAATATACTGTAAGTCATATGGTTGTAGTGTTGTCTTGAATAGGTTTATTTGTTTTCTTACTTTTTATATCAATACTAAAGTGTTTTTCAGATAGTGATCTTAATAATGGTTGGGGTAAAATGTAATTTAGGATACTATTTCCATTGGTGGAGACTTAATGAATTTCAATGGAATATGTGTAGCTTGTACTAAATAGATTGTTGTATTTTATTATAGCTTTTATATGGCCTAGGATTTTAAACTAAAAAAGCTTGAATCGGCACAAAATAAAAACCCGAAATTTTTATTTCGGGTTTCTTTTTGCGGAGAAAGAGGGATTCGAACCCCCGGAGGTGTGACCCTCGCCGGTTTTCAAGACCGGTGCATTCGACCACTCTGCCATTTCTCCAGTGTTTGGTCTCATCAGGTATTCCCTGAATGCGGGTGCAAATATAAAACCTTTTTTAATTCTAAAAAGAATTATTTTAAAATAATTTTGTAATATTTCAGCAAAGAAAAAAATCATTAAACCATGTTGGTCTAAATGAGTATATTGTAGAGCGTTTTTAATATTTAAAGTATGAAAAATTTTTTATTGATTTTTGGTTTTATAGCGGTTTATTCGTGTGGTGGTTCATATAAAACCTCAAGTTCTGATAAAAAATCTGAAGACAAAATTTCTGTATCAAAAGTGAAAATTAGCAAGTCTGATCTAACCAAGTATGGAAAAAGTATTACTTCTAAAGAATTGAAAGATTATTTATATGTTTTTGCTGGTGATGATTTTGAAGGTAGAGATACTGGAGAGCCAGGTCAGAAAAAAGCAGCAGAATACTTAAAAAAGCAATACAAAAAATTAGGTATCCCTTCTCCATTAGGTGATGATAATTATTTTCAAGAGATTCCGGAGAGTTATTTTAGAGGAGGGATTAAAGCTTCAGAAAATGTATTGGCGTATATTAAAGGAACAGAAAAACCAGAGGAAATTGTTGTTTTATCAGCTCATTATGACCACGTGGGTGTAGATGCAAAGGGTAATGTTTATAATGGTGCAGATGATGATGGTTCTGGAACGGTAAGCTTATTAGAAATAGCAGAAGCTTTTGTTAAAGCTAAGAAGGATGGAGTGGGGCCTAAGAGGTCGATTTTGTTTTTGCATGTTACTGGTGAGGAAAAAGGATTGTACGGATCTAGATTTTATACAGAAAACCCTATTTTTCCTTTAGAGAATACTGTAACGGATCTTAATATTGATATGATTGGTAGAATAGATGAGAAGCATGAAGGAGAAGAAATGAATAATTATGTATACCTAATTGGAAGTGATCGACTAAGTACAGAACTTCATGTCATAAGTGAGGAGGTCAATGCTAAATACACTAAATTAGATTTAGATTATACTTATAATGCAAAGAATGACCCTAATCGTTTTTATTTTAGAAGTGATCACTACAACTTTGCTAAGCATAATATTCCTATCATATTTTATTTTAACGGGGTTCATGAAGATTATCATCAGGTTACAGATACTCCTGATAAAATAGAATATGATTTAATGGCTAAAAGAGCACAATTAGTTTTTTATACCGCTTGGGAGATAGCTAATAAAGAGGATAGATTAATCGTTGATGGGGTGGAGGAAGACGGAGAGTAGTTTTAAAGAATGAAATGTATTGTATAAAAAAAAGACCTTGTATATCAAGGTCTTTTCTATTTTAAGGGTGGAAGACGGGATTCGAACCCGCGACCCTTGGTACCACAAACCAATGCTCTAACCAGCTGAGCTACAACCACCATTTAATTTCGGCTGCAAAAATAAGGTATTTATATGTTTCTACAAACATTTTTTTATATTAAATTAAATCAAAAATGGAATCCACTGCTACATAGCGTTCTACAGTATAGCCTTCAGCGTGTTCTACATTGATAATTCTTCCTAAATCTGCTGCACGATATTTAATACTATCCAGAAAATTTTTACTTGATATTGGAGTAGAAGGTTCTTGGTTGCTGGAGTCATAAAATTGTGAAGCGTATGCCATTACACTTTCTACCTTTTTTTCGATGAATCCGCTAATATCAATTACGACATCTGGTTCAATGTTTTTCCATTGTATATAGTGATAAACATATTTAGGTCTCCAGGCTTCTTGTGCTTTTCCATTGACAAAAGTTTCAATCTTTCTGAGTCCTGATAAAAAACAAGCATCGCTTGTCAATTTACTTCCCTTTCCATGATCTATATGGCGATCAGTAATGGCATTGCATAAAACTATTTCTGGTTTGTATTTTCTGATGATTTTAATGATCTCTAATTGATGCTTTTCATCGTTAACAAAGAAACCATCTTTGAATCCTAAATTTTCTCTAACTGAAACTCCAAGTATTTCTGCTGCTTTATTAGCTTCTTGATCTCTAATTTCAGGAGTCCCTCTGGTTCCTAGTTCACCTCTGGTAAGATCCAGAATTCCAACTTTTTTGCCTCTATGAACTTCTTTAGCAATAGTTCCGGAACAGCTCAACTCAACATCATCAGGATGAGCTCCTACGGCAAGAATATCCAATTTCATATTTTTAATGCTCTAATTGTAAAACTTTAATTTTTTCTAATGCTTGTCGGATATCGCTTTTTAGATCACTAGTTTCCTCAATCCCAACACTAAATCTAAGTAATCCATTTTTTATGCCTTGTAAATCTCTTTCTTCTTCGCTTAATAAAGCGTGAGAAGTAAGGGTGGGAGATAGGATAGTACTTTCTACTCCTGCCAAGCTCATAGAGCTTTTAATTAACTTTAATTCTTTTTGAAATTTACTGGCGTCTAGTCCTTTTTTTAGCTCAAAGGATAGCATTCCACCAAAACCTTTCATTTGTTTTTTAGCCAATTCGTGATCAGGATGTGATTTTAACCCCGGATAGTAAACGGCGGCAATATCATCGTTTTTATGAAGCCATTTTGCAAGTTTCATCGCATTCTTATTTTGCCGTTTTACTCTAATACCTAATGTTTTTATACTTCTTTCCAGCATCCAGACCGTAAAATCACTTAAGCTGCCTCCGAAGTTTTTAGCTACTTGAAAAATTCGTTTTATAAGTTCTTCTGAAGAAATAACTGCTCCAGCAAGTATATCACTATGACCGCCTAAATATTTTGTAGCAGAATGAATAACAATGTCAATTCCTAATTCGATTGGATTTTGATTAACAGGAGAAGCAAATGTATTATCAATCATAGTGATAATATTTTTCTGTTTAGCTAAATCGGCAATAGCTTTAATATCAGTTATTGTTAATAATGGATTCGAAGGGGTTTCTATGTAAATAATTTTAGTATTTGGTTTTATTTTTTGTTCAAAACCATCTACTGCCTGAGAATCAACATAAGAATATTCAATACCGTGTTTCTCGAATTCCTCATTAACCAAATTTGCCGTACCTCCATAAAGTGTTCTTTGTAATACGATATGATCTCCTTTTGCTAAAAAAGCAAAAAGAGCAGTACTAATTGCTGCCATACCGCTGCCAAAAATTAAGGATGCTTCTCCCTTTTCTAATGCAGCAATCTTTTTACATAATGCTTCTTGATTAGGAGTATTAAAATAGCGCGGATAGCGTTTGATATCAACGTTCTCGAACGCATAAGAAGTGGATAGATAAATAGGAGAAATAGCTCCTTTAAATTGTTTGTCGTCAATTTCTCCTACATGTGTACATATCGTATTGAAACCTATTTTCTTTGAATTCATAATTAGTAAGATGATCTATAATTAGACCTCTAAATTAAGGTATTCCAAAGAATTCGGCTTTAGTTTGCCGGGTTAAATGTTTCTTAGCTATTCTTATTTGTAGAAATTTTAACAGATCTAAATTAGTTTTACTCTGGCGATATTTCTCATTATAGTCTGAAAAAATTGTTGGGTATCATAAGGTTTTATGATAACGTCATTCATACCAACAGAAAGTGCTTGCTCTCTTATTTCACCTTCTTCTACAGCAGTTAGAGCAATGATTGGGATATGTATATTAAAAGTCCTAATTACTTTTGTGGCGTCTAGTCCATTCATTTCCGGCATATTAATATCCATTAAAACTAGATCGAAATTTCCTTTTTTTAGCATATCAATAGCGTCCGATCCATTGCTAGCAACGTCACAGGTGTATCCTTTTTTCTTAAGGATGTTCTGGGTCACAATCTGATTTATTCTATTGTCATCAACTATAAGAACATTAAAATTGGTGGTTCCTATGCTTATGTTTTCTCCTTTGTTTGAAGCTATTTCCTCATCCTTGATTGCTTTTTCGTAAGATAGATCGAAATAAAATTCTGAGCCAACACCCTCTTCACTTTTAATATATATCTCGCTATTATGTAAGTGTATTAGTTTCTTTACTATGGCCAAACCTAAACCTGTGCCTTCATATTCTAGGTTTTGATTTTTTACCTGGGCAAAATTATCAAAGATTGTTTTTTGTTTGGTTTTAGGGATTCCTATTCCATCATCTTTAATGATAAAACGTAACTTATATGTATTATCTAAATATTCCAGGCATTTCACTTTTATCCAAATGTTTCCATTATTGGTGAATTTAAGCGCATTACCAATTAAATTAATCAATATTTGAGACAATCGAACAGAATCTCCTATTAACGTAGTTTTTATTTGTTTGTCAATATTAATGTGTACGGTATTGTTGTTGTTTTTTTGTTTTGAGTGCAAAGAATTAACAATTCCTTCGATTAAGGATCTAATATCAAACGATACTTTTTCTAGCTTAACCTCTTTAGTCTCTATTTTACTAAGTTGTAATACGTCGTTAATTAGTGCTAACAAATAATCTCCTGAAAATTTTAGGGATTCCAGATACTCTGCCTTTTTCTTTTCTTCAGGGTTTTCCATTAAGAGGGAAGTAAGTCCTATTACGCCATATAAAGGAGTTCTAAGTTCGTGACTAACGGTAGATATGAATTGCGATTTTAAAGTAGATACCTGCTCTGCTGTTTCTTTTGCATTTACAAGTTCTTTATTCTTTTCAATAAGAACACTATTAAGATTTTTCTTTTGTATGTTATTTTTATAAGAACTTATCAAAAATGCTAAAGAAATTAATATAAGTACTACTCCAAGAATGATACTAATTTGCCACTTGATGAATTCTGAATCTCTTTCCGCTTTTTCTTCTTTGGCTTGTTTTATCTGTTCATCCTTAAGTTCTACATCAAATTTCACACTTGCTTTCTGTAGTACAATTTCTTTTTTTATCTCCTTGGCAATAAGTAAGTTTTTTATGTATTCTTCATTATCAACATAAGCTTCTTTGTATTTTTGTTGTTGATAATCAAGCTCGGACTTGGTTTTGTACGCTTTTGATAACTCCTCATGAAATGTGGATATCAACTCATTATCATTATTCTTGTTTGTTGTCTCTCTGGTTGCAAATTCTATAGCTTTTTTTAAAGATTCCGTGGCTTCTTGATATTGCTCGTTCCGAACATAGTATTTTCCTAATAACCTATTAAGTTTTGTTTTATGTAAACTGGTAGATTTATTAGTTATTAAATCTTCTGCCGGAGAGAGATTTTGGTATGCAGTTTCATAATCATTTATAGAAATATAGTATTCTCCAAGATTTAATAAAGGTTTTATCATTCTTGAAGTGTCTTTCAGTTTAATTGCAGACTTATAAGATTTGTCGTAGAATTCTAAACCTTTAACTCTATAATCATTACGTTTTATATATAAGTTGGCAATTTTATTATGAAGATCGGTCTCTAATTCTTTGCTTTTAGAGATCTGAGAATGTGTTAATGCTTTTAGATAATTATCTAATGCTTTACCATCATCTTCATTGATCTCATAAATTTTGGCAATTATATTAAAGATATATCCTTGGCTTCTACCATCATCATTAAATACAGCATTTTGTAATGCTACTTTTGCAATTTCTATAGACTCTTCGTATTTATATTGCTTTAATAAACTTTCTGCTTTTTCAATATATACTTGTATACTATCCGAAGAAAGCGAAGATTGTGCTTGTGTATTTGGGGCTAAATACACTAGAAATAAAATAGTTATGTAGTATAAAAGATTTCTCAATCTATGCTGTTTTTTAGACTAAATCCATGGACGAAAATACGAAAATAGATTTAACAAAATGTAAATCATCCTGTAAAAAGTGTAATTTATCCGTAATTATTGTAAGGTATTTTTCCTATTTGTAAGAATATTGATTAAAATGTAGGTGTTTGTGCAACATTAGAAAAAACTATTAGCGTATAAGTAATTAAAATTAATAAGGTCTATTAGTACAATCTGGAAATGTATATTTGCGCTGTTAAAAATAATAATGTTTAAATTTTAAAAAGAAAAAAATGGCATTTGTAGGTAAAAAATTCCCAAATCTTGATGTTGACGCAATGAACGATATGGGCGATACATTCAAGCTTAACGTTTTGGAAGAGGCTAAAAATAAAAATAAAAAAGTATTACTTTTCTGGTATCCAAAAGACTTTACTTTTGTTTGTCCGACAGAATTACATGCTTTTCAGGAAGCTTTAGCTGAATTCGAGAAGAGAAATACAATTGTTATAGGAGCTTCTTGTGATACTCCAGAAGTTCATTTTGCTTGGTTAAATACTTCTAAGGATAATGGAGGTATTGAAGGAGTAACATATCCAATTCTTGCGGATTCTAACCGTAACCTTTCTAACACATTAGGAATTCTTGATATTACTAATGAGACATATAATGAAGAAACAGGTGTTGTAACAGTTGAAGGTGATAACGTAACATACAGAGCGACATATTTGATTGATGAAGAAGGGACTGTTTTTCATGAAGGAATCAACCATATGCCAGTAGGAAGAAATGTAGCAGAATTTTTGAGATTAATAGATGCTTATGCTCACGTTCAGAAGAATGGTGAAGTTTGTCCGGCTAACTGGGAAGAAGGAAAAGAGGCTATGAATGCTAATAGAGAAGGAGTAGCATCTTATCTGGCATCTAACTAATATTCAAAATAATTTAAGTTTCTCCGATATGTATTACTATCGGAGAAATTCTTATCTAAGATTTTAACTCAAAATAATTATGATTCAAGAATTAGCAGAAGATAACCTTTCTCAATTAGTGGAAAGTAATGATACGGTTGTAGTACAATATTCAGCATCGTGGTGCGGTAATTGTCGGATTATGAAACCAAAATTCAAAAAATTGGCTTCAGAAAACGATTCCACAACATTTGTTGTCGTAGATGCTGAAAAATATCCAGAATCCAGAAAAATGGCAACCGTAGATAACCTCCCTACTTTTGCTACCTTTAAAAATGGTTCTTTTGTAGGACAAGTGCAGACTAATAAATTTGATGTTTTAAAAGAATTAGTAAATGAAGTTACCAGTAATTAAACATCTTACCAATTTCATCGAAGAGAATGATGAAGATTTTGTGGTTGAAACTATAGAAACTTTAGAAGCTTTAACAGAAATACCTTCTCTAAAAGATGAAGAACTTGATGTAATCGGAGAGTTGATTTCTAATATGTACGGTGCATTAGAAGTAGATAAAATGGTGAAGGCCGGAACTTCTAAAAAAGAAGCTCTTAATAATTTTATGCAACGTGTTTTAGGGTCTATTGATACTTAGTTCTTAAGATTCCTTGATAATATTTAAAAAGCGGTTATTTTTAAAAGAATGACCGCTTTTTTAGTTTCTAACTTTTTGGGCTAGCGTTTTTATAATTATTCAACCTTAAATATTTTTTTATTTCTCCACTTATATGTAAACTTGAAGAACTAAATATAATTTTATTTAATCAATACAAAAATCACTTAAAATGGCTTCAATAACTCTAAAAGGAAATACAATTCATACTAATGGTAATTTACCAGAAATTGGACAAAAAGCACCTGACTTTGAATTAGTAAATACAGATTTGTCAACTTCGAAATTATCAGATTATAAGGGATCTAGAGTAGTGCTAAATGTTTTTCCTTCTTTAGATACCGGAATATGTGCAGCATCTGTAAGACAATTTAATAAAGAGGCTAGTGGGCTTTCTAATACAAAGGTTTTATGTATATCTCGGGATTTACCATTTGCTCAAGCAAGATTTTGTGGGGCAGAAGGGCTAAACGATGTCATAAATCATTCCGATTTTAAAGATGGAAAATTTGGTAAAGATTATGGTTTAGAGATAGTAGACGGACCAATGCAAGGATTACATTCCAGAGCTGTGATTGTTCTGGATGAAGAAGGAACTGTTACTTATACCGAACAAATACCAGAAATTGTTCAGGAACCTAATTATGCAGAAGCATTAAAAGTATTGTCATAGGACATAATGAGTAAGGTCTCTAAATTTATTATTGGCAGACTCCGGGGCTGTGGCTACGCTATTAAAGGAGCATTGTTGCTCATCAGAACAGAACCTAGTATTCAGGTTCAGGTTGGCATTACCATTGTAATGACTGTGGCAGGATTTTATTTGAATATTACCAAAACAGAATGGATGCTGCAAATTTTTGCTATCGGATTGATTATGAGTGTAGAAGGCGTTAATACGGCAATTGAAGCGATTGCAGATTTTGTTCATCCTGATTTTCACGATAAAATTGGGTTTATAAAAGATGTCGCAGCAGGAGCAGTGTTTATTGCAGCAATTACAGCCGTAATTATTGGATTAATTATTTACGTACCATACTTCTTATAAAAAAGCTATCTAATTTTTTAGATAGCTTTTAATATGATATTTAAATATTAAACTATTTAATTTCTATAAAAGTCGTTTTACATGGTTCTACCTGTATCTTTCCTCTACCTAATATCAGGAAATCGTTTCTGTTATTTCCTATAGAATTTTTGACTTTTATAAAGAAAGGATAATTTTGTGATTTGATGTTATTAAAATATCCTTTAGATCCTGCTATAATAGATATTTCTCTATAATCTCCATAAACTCCATCTTTTTGTTTTCTCTGAAGACTTACAACAATGTCCTTACCTGTTTTATTAATGAAGCCATAATTTCCAAATCCTTTTGAGCAGTCAAACTCCCTGTTGTTGTTAATGCTTCCATAATTATCAATATTAGTAAATATATCTGGATTCTGAGTTTGCATTGGTTGTCTTAAATTTGATTGCGCAGGATTGCCTGTTGATGTAGATTGAAGTTGATTTGGACTATAGTTTCGATTATAATTTGGATCATAATTTTGATTGTAATCACGTAGCTGATTTGAATTTGCATTATAAGAATTCTCTACAGGATTTTGCCGATATCTATCAGCAGTGTTAGCATTGTATTGATAGGTGTTTGGATTGGTTGCTTGTCTATTATATTGATTTGGTATTGGAGCATTTTGGTTCGCTTGATGCATTTGTTGAGCGTTTCCGTATGTTACCGATGGCTGATAGTTAGAAATATTAGGGTTGCCATTGGTGTGGTTAGGCGTATTTGCAAATTGCCGATTTGCGTTATTGGCTTGCATATTTTGGAAATTATTTGATTTGCCAAGGTTCCCTTGTTGTGGGGTAACAGCAGTTCCAGAGGTAAAATTATTATTAGGAGTTACCTGTTGATAGTTGGGCTGAGTTGATACTTGAGGAGCTCTATATCCCTGATTACTGTTTCTAAAATTTTGAGTTCTACTATTAGCATTACCTTGAAAACTTTCTGCCTGTTGCTTCTTAACACTTTTTAGGTCTTCTGCCCTAAAAACAAAATTGTAACCATCTTTTGTTTGTATCGATAAGTTTTGATTGTAATTAAATTCTGTAATCTTACCTATGATAACACTTCCGTTTTTTAAAGTGATAACATCGTTAACATCTTGAGACCACGTAATGGATGATAGGATCAGCGTAAAAGATAAAAGTAAATTTTTCATAACATTTTTGTTTTTGTGTAATTAGATTTATGTGTATATGATGTAGTTAACAGGTTCTGATTGTAAAATAGAACTGTTAATTGGTGAACGTTATTTTTTTGAATGGTAAGTTGGCGAAACTAAAGAGTAAATTACTTTTTTGTTGGTTATAAGTTAATAATTTTCAGCTTATTAAAAAGTTAATTACTTATTAAAATCACTTCTAAAACTGTTATAATATTCAGTCTTGTTTTTAATTTTAATAATAGATGAAAAGAAAATTTTTTAGTCATTTCTACGTTCCAATATAGATATTCGTATTTTTGCGATAAGACATATAAATATGGCTAAAAAAAAGGCAACAACTAAAAGGAAAACCAATACAAAGACCAAAACTTCTTTAAAAGAAAAGTTTAACTTATCAAGACAGCAAAAAGTTGTTTTGGGTAGTTTTCTGTTTTTTTTGGGAATAGGTTTATTCTTTGCTTTTATTTCATTTTTTTATAATTGGAAAGTGGATCAAAGTGAGGTTTCCCAGTTTTATAATAGAACAATTTCTGTAAAGAATTGGTTGAGTAAATTTGGTGCTTCAGTTAGTCATTTCTTTATTTATAAAGGTTTTGGTATTGCTTCATTGATTATTCCTGTTCTGACTTCGCTGACCGGTATTTATCTTTTCTTTGATTTAAGCAGAAAAAAACTTGCAGGGTTTTGGTTCTGGGGGATTTTAGTGATGACCTGGATTTCTGTAGTACTTGGTTTTGTTGAAAAAGAAGGAGGTTTGCTGGCAGGAGTAATTGGATATGAAACTAATGACTTTCTGAGAGATTATATTGGTTTTATAGGTACAGTTTTGGTATTGACATTTTTTGCAATTGTATATATAGTAGTAAGATTAAGATATACTCCCGAAAAAATTTCAGATTCTCTAAAAAATACGCAGAAAGCTATCGTAAAAGATTACGAATCTGCGACAAAAATTAATGGCTCCAAAAATGGAAAAACTGTAACTTCTGACGCCAAAAGAGAAAAAACAACACCGGTTAAAACTAATACCACAATTGAGCTTTCTAAAACAAAAGAACCGGAAAAAACACCTACTTCTAACACACAGACATTAGATGTACAGCCTACAATCAATGATTTTTATGGTGATCCAATTAACAGGTCTAATGATATTCCTGAGAAGTTGATTATCAAGTCAGAGGATAATCCTGAGGATATTGCGATGGAAGTTGAAACTACCAAAGAAGAAGAGGTAGTTAAAAAAATAAGTAATAAATTGGTTAAAGATTTTGGTGAGTTTGATCCAAAGTTAGAATTAGGTAGATATAAGTTTCCAACAATTGATTTACTTAAAGATTACACAGGCCAAGTAGGAGGGATTACTATTGATCAGGGAGAGCTAGAAGAAAATAAAAATCGAATTGTAGAGACTCTGAAAAATTACAAGATTGAGATTGCTCAGATTAAAGCTACGGTTGGGCCAACAGTTACTTTATACGAAATAGTACCTGAAGCGGGAATTCGTATTTCTAAAATTAAAAATCTAGAAGATGATATAGCTCTTTCATTAGCAGCGCTTGGAATTAGAATTATTGCTCCAATACCAGGTAAAGGGACAATTGGTATTGAAGTACCAAATAAGAAATCAACGATTGTTTCCATGAGATCAGCAATTTCATCTTCCAAATTTCAGAATGCGGAAATGGAGTTACCACTGTCCTTGGGTAAAACAATTTCTAATGAAACTTTTGTAGTTGATTTGGCAAAAATGCCCCACTTGTTGATGGCTGGTGCTACGGGGCAGGGTAAATCTGTAGGTCTGAATGCTATTTTGACTTCTTTATTATACAAGAAACATCCTGCAGAAGTTAAATTTGTTTTAGTAGATCCTAAGAAAGTCGAACTTACATTATTTAATAAAATAGAACGTCATTATTTGGCTAAACTTCCAGACACTGAAGAAGCTATTATTACAGATAATACCAAGGTTATTAATACAGTAAATTCATTATGTATTGAGATGGATGCCCGATATGATTTACTGAAAAATGCAATGGTTCGTAATATTAAAGAGTATAATACTAAATTCAAGGCCAGAAAATTAAATCCCGAAAATGGACATCGGTTTTTACCATATATTGTACTTGTTATTGATGAGTTTGCAGATTTGATTATGACTGCTGGAAAGGAGATAGAAACTCCTATTGCCAGATTAGCACAGCTTGCTCGTGCTATCGGTATTCATTTGATTATTGCTACGCAACGACCATCAGTTAATGTGATAACAGGTATGATCAAGGCTAATTTCCCGGCCAGGATCGCTTTTAGAGTAACTTCTAAAATTGATTCGCGAACTATTTTAGATACAGGAGGAGCAGATCAATTAATTGGTCGTGGAGATATGTTGTATACACAAGGTAATGATTTAATCAGAATTCAATGTGCTTTTGTGGACACTCCCGAAGTAGAAAGAATTACAGAATATATAGGAAGCCAAAAAGCATATCCAGATGCGCATTTGTTACCAGAGTATTCAGGTGAAGAAAGTGGCACAAGTCTTGATATAAATATAAGCGACCGAGATAAATTATTTAATGAGGCTGCAGAAGTAATTGTAACAGCGCAACAAGGTTCAGCGTCTTTGTTACAACGAAAACTGAAACTTGGTTATAACCGAGCCGGTAGGTTAATTGATCAGTTAGAAGCTGCAGGTATAGTTGGTCCTTTTGAAGGAAGTAAGGCTCGTCAAGTCTTGGTTACGGATTTGGTAGCACTTCAACAGTTATTAGCTGATGAAAAATAATATTTCTGTTTAAATAAAAATTAATAGTAAAGAATTTAAAATAAACGAATGAAAAAAATTGCCCTACTAATATTTGCATTTTGTATTACGAGTACTCAGGCCCAGAGTGCTAAGGAACTTTTGGATGAGGTTTCTAAAAAAGTAAAAAGCTACGATAATATTGTTATTGGTTTTAAATATGCTTTAAACAATCCTGCTGAGAATGTTTCTCAGGAAACCAGAGGAGATGTTACCCTAAAAGGAAATAAGTATCTGTTAAATTTAATGGGCACTCAGCAGATCTTTGATGGAAAGAAATTACATGTTATCATTCCTGAAGATGAGGAAATTAATATTTCATCTTTAACAGAAGATGATAACAGTGTTACTCCAGCAAAGATGCTTACTTTTTATGAAGAAGGATATTCTTATAAGATGGATATTGTTCAGGATGTAAAAGGAAGAAAAATTCAGTTTGTAAAATTGACACCGATTGATACTAAAAGTGAATTAAAAGAAATTCTTCTTGGTATTGACAAACAAACCAAACATATCTATAAAATGATTTTAATACAGAATAATGGGACTAATGTTACGATAACGATAAATAGTTTTAAAACAAATCAACAATTATCTGAAACATTATTTGTATTTAATGAATCAAAATATGAAAATTATTATATCAATCGTTTAGATTAAATTTATATTTGAACAATTATATAATTTAATTACTGTCCCGAATAATCTCGGGACTTATTTATAAGTAAAGATTTGAAAATACTTGACAGATATATATTAACTTCATTTTTAAAGACATTTTTTCCGCTCTTTGTTATCATCATGTTTATTCTTTTGCTGCAGACGATATGGTTATTTATATCTGAATTAGCAGGTAAAGATTTAGATTTTTCTGTAATTCTTAAATTTTTGACTTTCGCCTTGCCAAGGTTAATACCCATGGTACTTCCTCTTACCATTTTGTTGACATCAATAATGATTTTCGGAAATTTTGCTGAGAATTATGAGTTTGCAGCGATGAAATCCTCAGGAATTTCATTGCAAAGAGCTATGAGAACTTTAGCTATTTTTATGTTTTTTGTTGGCATAGGTGCTTTTTTGTTTGCTAATACTGTTATGCCATCATCAGAACGGAGGTTTATAAATCTAAGAAAGAATATTTTTCAAGTCAAACCAGCAATGGTTATTACTCCTAATCAGTTTAATGATTTGGGTGATATAAATATTAAAGTTGGAGAAAAATATGGAGATAATGGTCAGTATCTCAAAGACATAATAATACATAAGAAATCACCAAGAGCCGGTAATTATACGGTGATCAAAGCAGTAGATGGAGAATTAAAAGGTAGTATAGATTCTGATCTTGTGACTTTAATACTTAATGATGGTAATTATTATGATGAAATCCAGCAGAAGTCACCTAAAAGAAGAAAAAAGCTACCATTTGCCAAAGCGCATTTTAAGCAGTATGTTCTTAATATGGATTTGTCTGCATTGGATAATGTAGATATGGATGCTCAGAATAGTAAAAAAGGATATAATATGCTTAATATATCTGATCTGCAAAGTCAGATAGATACTTTTTCTTCAAAACTTAATAGTGAGATCAGGAATTTAAGGGATGATGTAAATAAACGGAGTGGTTTTAATGAATTAAACCGAAACTTAAAAATTGACTCTGTGCCTGTTAAAGTTAACGATAGTTTAGATTTTATTGAGACTTTTAATACCAAACAGAAGTTGCAAATCTACAGCCTGGCATTTTCTAATACAGATGGAATTTTAAGAAAAATAGAAACAAATATAAAAAGAGAAAGGGATACCAGAAGAGCTCTGAATAAATATGAGATGTCATTACATGACAAATATGCTTTGGGTATTGCTTGCGTACTTTTATTCTTTGTCGGAGCTCCTCTTGGAGCAATTATCAGAAAAGGAGGGCTAGGATTACCTATCGTAGTTGGGGTGTTATTGTTTTTAACTTATCATTTTATAGGAATTTTTGCTAAAAATGGAGCAGAAGAAGGAGGGGTGCCGCCTTATGTAGGTTCGTGGTTATCTACTTTCATTATTTTTCCATTAAGTATTTTCCTTACCTATAGAGCCACTACAGATCAAGGATTCTTTAGTCTTGATAATTTTGTACAGCCAATTAGAGATTTCTTTGAAAAGAAGAAAGCTAAGAAAACTATAGATAAGACTATTGAAGAAGAGATAAAAATTAGAGAGTTTACAGAAGCTGAAGTCGTTGGAATCAAAAAGCTCTATTCTGATTTTAATGAAAACTCAATTTTAGCAATTGTTATATTTAGTTTTCTGATAGTAATTAATATTGTGATTTCGATTATTTCCGCAGAATCAAATGATAGTCAAATAATGCTAATGATCTTTAATATAATTTCTGTAGTCTCCTTTTTAATATTTTTCTTTATCTCTTTCAGAATTTGGTTAAGATTTCAGAAAATCACTAAAGAGGATAAAAAATCAAATGGTATTGTATTTCTTTTGTTTGGCTTACCACTTTATTTTGTTAGCTATTTCTTTTACAAAAAATCAATGAAAGAAGATATAGCTAAGATCAGATAATCTACTATTATTGTTCTCCAAAAGAATTATATAAATTACCTTTGCACTCAAATTCACAATTATTTTATTATGTCACAGGTTACCGAAACCAAAAACAAGATTAAGTTAGATACCATTCAGGAAGCAATTGATGATATCAGGCAAGGTAAGGTAATCATCGTTGTAGATGATGAGGATCGAGAAAATGAAGGTGATTTTGTAGCTGCTGCAGAAAAAGTCACTCCGGAGATGATCAACTTTATGGCTACTCATGGTCGTGGATTGATTTGTACACCACTAACAGAACAGCGCTGCGAGGATCTAAAGCTTAATATGATGGTAGGTAATAATACCGATCCTATGGAAACAGCTTTTACTATTTCTGTAGATTTAAAAGGTAATGGTGTTACCACAGGTATATCTGCTAGTGACCGTGCAAAAACAGTTTTGGCATTAACAGATCACGAAACTAAATCTTTTGAATTGGCGAGACCGGGACATATTTTTCCTCTTAAAGCTAAAGAAGGTGGAGTGCTGAGAAGAACAGGTCATACAGAAGCAGCTATTGATTTTGCAAGATTGGCAGGACTACAACCTGCTGGAGTTATTGTAGAAATCATGAATGAAGATGGTACAATGGCTCGTCTTCCTCAATTAGTTGAGGTTGCAAAGAAATTTGATTTAAAATTAGTTTCTATTGAAGATTTGGTAGCATATCGTATGCAGCATGATTCTTTGATTGAAAAGAAAGAAGATTTTGATATTGTTACTCGCTTCGGAAACTATAGGTTAAGAGCTTATAAACAAACGACCAATAATCAGATTCATATAGCATTAACAAAAGGGAATTGGACAGAGAATGAACCGGTTCTAACAAGGGTTAATTCTACATTATTTAATAATGATATTCTAGGAACCTTAACAAATAATGCAGATAAGCGATTAGATGCAATGTTTCAGAGAATTAATACAGAAGGTAAAGGAGCTATTCTTTTTATTAATCAAGAGAGTCAATCTTTAAACCTGTTAGGTCGATTGGCTGGTTTAAAAGAAATTCAGAATGGTAAAGATGTAATCAAAGCTCCTAAAATAGTTATGGATACTAAAGATTTTGGTATAGGAGCACAGATTCTACACGACCTTAATATTCATAAACTTCGTTTAGTTTCTAATTCAGTTCAACAAAAACGTGTTGGAATGATAGGATATGGTCTCGAAATAGTTGAGTATGTAGAATACTAATTCTATGTGCTTATAAAATACTTTTAATAGCCTCAACCATGTTTGAGGCTCTTTTTTTGACCTCGTCTTCAGTCCAACCTACTTTGATTAAGCAAGAAATAGTTCTACTCATCCACGCATCACTATCTGGAAAAGATCTATTGTTTTTACGTAATCCAGATTGTATTTCTTCAGAGAATTTGGATAAGGATTTAACTTCCAGTAGATGTTTCCACTTTTTATAATAATGCCAATTATTGTCGTACCAATAAAAACAAGCGTCTACACCTTGTTTTCCTAAGGCTTGATGTGCCTTTTTTGCTAGCTCTTCATTGGGTAAAAATATGTTTAGAAAAGCATAACTTTCGACTCCTTTTTCAGGGACTCTTCTGAAAGTAACTTCAGGAATTGATGTCAGAGCTTCACGAAGTATTGTATAATTCTTTTCCTGTATTAATAGGGTATGATCTAGTTTTCTTAGTTGTGCAATACCTACAGCGGCGTTTAATTCAGAAATTCTAAAATTATATCCTAGAAATGGATGAGTTTCTGCCCCACGGTCATTACCAATATGATCATGACCATGATCTTGATATTTATGAGCGCGATCAGCATATGTTTCAGAATTAGTGATCAATCCACCACCTTCTCCACAAGTTACAGTTTTTACATAGTCAAAAGAGAAACAGCCCAGATCCCCATAACTTCCCAGGGGTTTACCACTATAAGTTCCACCGATAGCCTGACAAGCATCTTCTAATAGGATGAGGTTGTGTTTATTACAAATAGTCTTAAGTGCATCAAGATCAGCCATCGAGCCACACATGTGTACAGGCATCACCACTTTAGTTTTTTTGGTGATTGCTGCTTCAACGGCTTTTGGATCCAAAGTGAGTGTGTCATCGATATCACAAAGAATAGGAACTGCTCCAACAGATAAAATTGCTTCAAAACTGGCTACAAAAGTAAAGGTTGGCATAATCACTTCGTCACCAGCACCAATACCAGCAGAAGCTAAAGCAACCGTAAGTGCAGAGGTACCACTAGATACTACCTGGGCATATTTGGTTTGCATTCTGGTAGCAAGGTCCTTTTCGAGCTCTAAAGCTTTATGATGACCATTTCGATTACCATCAAAACCATAACGCATTAAAACTCCATTGTCTAATACATCCTGAACTTCTTTTTTTTCTTCGGCTCCAAATAATTCAAATCCCGGCATATCTGTGTGATTAAATTAAAAAACTCTTTCCGGCAAATGTACCGAAAAGAGTTCTGAATTAGATATCTATATTTTATCTTTTTCTAGTAATTGTTAGAGGTTGTTTCTAGTAAACTAAAAAATCTTTCAGGGTCTCTTAGTGAAGCTCTATAACCACCTTCTTCAGCAACAATGTTACCTTCATGATTCACCACGACCATAAAAGGGAAAGTTTTTTCCTTATTATATTTTTTTAATAATTTTTTGTTGGCCTTCAGTAATTTTTTACTGATCAGATCTTCGTTTTTTGGTATATCAACCTTTTGCAAAATAAATTTATCTGTAAACTGTTCAAATTTTATAGTCTCGATTACTTCCGTTCTAAAATCTCTACACGCCACACTCCAATCTCTTCCTGTGAAATATAATAAAATAGGTTTGTTTCGATCCTTGGATACTCTTTTAGCAACATCAAAATCCGTAAACCAGCTCAATTCGTTTTGCTGTGCGTAGCAGTTATAAGACAATATTATCAATAGTGGTACTATCAATTTTTTCATTTCACATATTATTTCGGGTAATGCAAAAATATGTAAAAATTACTAAATTCTTAGTTTAGCTGTAATTTACAAGTTTAAAATTAGGGAATAGTCAATTTAATTAATATAAAATTGATAATACCGTATTGTATTTAAGGGTTATTTAAGTTTTATAAGCACTTAAGACAATTCAATTACCGTGTCACTAATAGGGCGCCTTACTTTTTTTAATTCTGCAAACATGTCGTCTTTTGCTCTAAACCCAACAGGAAGTACTAATACAGATGTTAGTCCGAGTTTATCGAGTTTAAGAATTTTGTCATACTTAGCAGGAATGAACCCTTCCATAGGACATGCATCTATTTTTTCCGTGGCACATACGGTGAGCAAATTTCCTAAAGCCAAGTAAGCTTGTTTAGCAGCCCAATTAGATATTTCTTCTTCAGGTTTATTCTTAAAAGAATCGACTAATTGCTCTCTAAAGGGTTTTAGGATTTCTTCAGAAGTATTTCTTGTAGCTTTTACATTATTAAAATGCTTAACAATATATTCTTCTCCAATAACATTTTCGATGCAAAATATTAATAGATGTGATGCATCTGCCACTTGTTGTTGATTCCAAGAATGTTCAACAAGCTCTTGTTGTATATTTTTATCCTTAAGAACTATTAGTTTTAAGGGTTGTAAGCCATAAGAAGTAGCTGTAAGATTAAAAGCTTCTGTAAGTGTATCTATTTTTTCCTGAGGAAGAATTTTTGTATTATCAAATTTCTTGGTAGCATATCGCCAACGTAAACTTTCTATAATATTCATTCAAAGTTTTTTTTGTTATACTACAAAGATACTACGATAAGATTTACCTTTGAGTAGTAAATTGATAAGAAAAAACTATATCACGATTGTATGAAACATATAGATGAATTGATCAAGAAATCAGAAACTCGAATTTTTAAAGCTGTATTTCCAAATACTACAAATCATTATGAAACATTGTTTGGAGGAACTGCATTACAATTAATGGATGAGGTTTCTTTTATCTGTGCAACTCGTTTTAGCCGAAAAAAGGTTGTTACCATTTCTACAGACAAAATAGATTTTGAAAAACCAATTCCCGAAGGCACTATCATTGAATTAGTAGCCAAAGTTACTAAAGTTGGTAGAACCAGTTGCCTAGTTAAGGTTGATATCTATAAAGAAGATATGTATAGCTACGATCGAGAAATAGCAGTTTCAGGTCATTTTAAATTTGTTGCAATCGATAACAATAAAAGCCCAATACCAATTGTCTAGATTAGTTACTGGTTAGTTGCTTTATTTTTATTCTAAAAGCTGCAAATATTAGTGTCATAAACGGACTCATCCAATTAAAAATTGCAAAAAAGAAATAATCTACAACGGGTACTCCTAAAACACCACTTTGGTACGCTCCACAAGTATTCCAGGGAACTAAAACTGAAGTCACAGTTCCTGAATCTTCAAGCGTTCGACTAAGATTTTCTGGTGCAAGCCCCTTTTCTTTAAATGCATTAGCATACATTCTACCAGGTACCACGATAGCAAGGTATTGATCCGATGCAGTGACATTTAATGCCAAACAGCTTACTACTGTACTTGCAAATAGACCGAAAACAGTATCAAATAAATTTAATAAAGCTTTACTAATTCTAGACAAGGCACCAATGGCATCCATAACACCTCCAAATACCATAGCACATACAATCAACCAAATAGTACCTAGCATTCCTGACATTCCTCCAGCAGAAAACAGGTCGTTAAGTTGTGCATTGGTAGTTTCTACGGAAGTATCGACAGTCATTGCCTTCATAACACCAATATATGCTGAATTAAAAGTCAGTTCTGTGCTGCCAGCAATATTAGTAACAATTTCCGGCTGAGCAATAATCGCTGCTATAGCTCCTAAAAGTGTACCTGCTAATAGAGCAATTAATGGGGGTGTTTTTTTAATAATTAAGACAATAACTAAGATGGGAACAATAAATAACCAAGGAGTAATATTAAAAGCATTATTAATAGCATTTAGTTGTTCGCTAATCTCTGGAGTTCCTGAAGTATCAATTGTAAATCCAATTATTATAAATATAATTAGTGTAATAATTATGGTTGGTACCGTAGTATATGTCATGTATTTTATATGTGCGAATAGTTCTCCGCCTGCCATAGCAGGTGCTAAATTAGTAGTATCTGATAAAGGAGACATTTTATCTCCAAAGTATGCTCCAGAAATTACAGCTCCAGCAGTCATTCCCAATGAAATACCTAATGTGTCACCAATTCCAATAAGAGCAATACCAACTGTTGCAGAAGTCGTCCAAGAACTACCGGTTGCTATAGAAATAATTGCACAAATGATTATACAAGCTGCTAAAAATATGGTGGGGTTAAGGATTTGTAATCCATAGTAAATCATTGTTGGAATAATACCGCTGATTAGCCAGGTTCCTGCAAGTGATCCTACCATCAATAATATAAGTAAAGCACCAGTAGTAGACTTAACATTCTTTGCTACTTCTTCCATCATTTGTTTATAGGAAACTTTATTATAAAATCCTACAATTGCTGCTACCGCTGCACCTAAAAGTAAAATAAACTGATTACTACCACTCAAAGCATCATCACCAAAGGCGAAAGAAACATTATAAAATAGCATTCCTACCAATATGATAACAGGTAAGAGTGCTTCCCAAATGTTTAATTCCTTGTTTTCAATAATTTCTTCGTTTTCTGGGGTAGAAGGAGTGATGTTTTGACTTTTCATTATTAAATTAAAGATTTATGGATGTAATGTTACGATATTAATAAAATCTATGCAACGTCTTATGAAGTTTTAATCTTCTCAAAAACTACGAAATCATTCACAAACATCATTTAATCGATTAAAAATGCATTTAATCGATTATATGCGTTTTTGTTTTAAGAGTAAATTGATAAAAGATGCCAGTAAGAAGTACTTTTGATATGAACAAAAAGAGTAAGGAGAAAATTGGAATTGTTGTTTAAGTTTTTTTTGCCCCTCAAGTAGAACTTAGTTTTTCTATAATTAAGTTCACCCCAATCACATAAAGGCCTCTTACCCCAGGAGGCTTTTTTATATTTCATGATTTCATCAGTATAGTTTTTAAATAAGTTTGGTAAGGTGTTTTGATAAAAAATTAGTGATTTTGTGTTTTTTATCGATTTTATTTGTTTTTAATCGATAAAATTAATATTTTTGAATTGTTGTTTTGTAGGATGTTTGTTTTTCAGTCTTACTTTTGAACCGGTAAAGAAAAAAAATTGATTGTTCTTATCATACTGAGTTAGCCCCCAGAAATAAATTATTTTTTTTGCCCCAAATCTATTACCCCATTAATTGATGAGCCTCTCCCCAAGAGGCTTTTCTTTTGTTAAAAAAATTAAACTACTCGAATTTTATTCTGAAATTAGTCAAAAACTAAATTTAATGTATTCAGTTTTATATAGAAGTACGGAGTTATTTCTTTTATTTGTTTTACTCCCTATAAGTTTTTTGATAGATTATCCGATACTGATCAAAGTAATTTTGATTGTCATTGGGTTTATTTATATTTTAGTTCTTCTTAAACGTCAAGGTTTGCTTAAGTTGCGCTTACCTGATAAAACTTATTGGAAACCTTTTTGGCAGGAAACAATTATTAAGTTAGCTATCGTGATGGTAGTAACTGGTTTGTACGTTTTTTTTATTGCACCAGACAAGTTGTTCTCTGTTTTGCTTAAAAAACCAGAACTGTGGTTAATTATTTTATTTATCTATACTTTTCTATCGGTATGGCCTCAGGAAATCATTTATAGAACTTTTTTTTATGACCGATATGAGAAGCTCATCAAAAATAAGTGGTTGTTTATTTTTATCAACGCTGTTCTTTTTTCTTTGGCACACCTTTTTCTAAAAAGCTTTCTAGTGCAATTATTAACATTTGTTGGCGGGTTGCTATTTGCATATACTTTTAGTAAGACCAAATCAACAACATTGGTTTCAATCGAACATGCGATTTATGGTAATTGGTTATTTACTGTTGGGATGGGAGAGATGCTAGCTTTTCCGGGAGTAGATTAATTGTTTAGAAACTTAATTAATTGCTGGACAGCTTTGCCCCGATGGCCTATTCTATTTTTTTCTGCTAAAGAAAGTTCGGCAAATGTTTTTGTATATCCCTTTGGAAGAAAAATAGGATCATAGCCAAAACCTCCGTCACCTTGTTTGTCTTGGGTAATTGTGCCTTTACAAATTCCTGTAAATGTTTTTAACTCGTTATTTAATTCTAAAGCGATAACTGTTTTAAATTGTGCATCACGATTTACTTGTCCCTTTAACTCTTGGAGTAACTTGTTCATATTATTATCTGCGTCTTTTTCTGGACCTGCATATCTGGCAGAATATACTCCGGGATCCCCGTTGATTGCTTCAACTTCTAAACCTGTGTCATCAGCAAAGCATTCATAACCATATTTTTCTTTGATGTATTGTGCTTTTTGGATCGCATTTCCTTCAATAGTATCAGAAGTCTCTGGGATATCTTCTGTACAATTAATATCCGAAAGACTTAGTAATTGAATATGAGAAGGCATCAACACCTGAACTTCTTTTAGTTTATTAAGGTTGTTAGTAGCAAAAACAAGTTTTATCATTGTGATTAATTGGATTTAATTATGCTTCAGCATCAAAATCAGAGATCCATTTTCCTTGAACTTTTAATACTTGTTCAATTACATCTCTTACACACCCTTTTCCGCCTTTTTTAAAGGAAACGTATTTAGAGATCTCTTTTACTTCAGCAGCAGCATCTTGTGGACAAGTTGGTAAACCTACCATTTCCATTACTGGAAGATCAGGAATATCATCTCCCATGTATAATACATTTTCAGTTTTGATATTATAAATATCCAGATACTCATCAAGTTGTTCTACCTTGTGGTGTGCGCCCAGGTAAATATCAGTTATGCCTAACCCTTTTAATCGTTTACGAACACCTTCATTTTTACCTCCAGAAATGATACAAACATTAAAACCTTGTTGAACAGCAGTTTTTAAAGCATATCCATCTTTTATATTCATAGTTCTTAGTAATTCACCATTGGTATTAATAATTACGGTGCCATCTGTTAATACTCCGTCAACATCAAAAATAAATGTAGTGATATGTTGCAGGTATTCTTTATAACTTTTTTCCATGTTTAGATTGTATCGCTTTTGTAAGGGTTTGATATAATTCTTTTTGTTGAGTATTATTTAAAATATGTAAATGCCTATCAATAGTAGTGATATCGTTTCGAATCGCTGGGCCGGTTTGAGCTTGATCAGGATTTATATTGGTTATTTTTTTTGCAGTTTCCTGAATTAAAGGATGTAAAATTTCAAAAGGGACTTTATGCTCTTCACAAATATCATTACCAACAGAAAATAGATAATTAGTGAAATTGTTTACAAAAACAGCAGAAATGTGCAGTATATTTCTCTGCTCTGATGATATTTGATATATCTTTTCAGATAGAGAAGAAGCGAGTTTGTTTAGTAAAACTAAGTCCTTTTCTTCTTCGGCTTCCAAACAAAATGGGATTTTGCTAAAATCGACCACTTTGTCTTTACTAAAAGTTTGTAAAGGATAAAAAACACCTCTTCGATTATTATTTTTTATAGTTTTCAAAGGAACACTACCCGAGGTATGTACAACTAAACAGTCATTAAATGGTAATTTTGAAGAAATTTCCTCAATGGCGTCATCACTTACTGCTAAAATGTAAACATCAACTTTAACAAGATCATTAAGGTCCTGAGTAATAATTTTAGAGTCCTGTTCAGGGTTAAGTAATATTCCTTTTCGATTATAACATTGTACAACTTCAATGGATTTTTGAGCACCCAAAGCAGTGTACATATGTTTTGCTACATTGCCAGAACCAAGAATTATAACGCTAATCATTCGGCTAAAATAAGGAAGAAACAACTAAAAAATGAACAATATCTATACTTCTGTTAAATACATTAAATCAAACCCCAATATTAAGGTAAAATCCTACTAAAAACACTAAATTTGCCGAGCTAAAAAAAGTAATGATTGTTATGCAAAAAAAGCTTGCAAGTATTTTGTTCTCCACACGATTAATGGCTATTTTATTTATTGTTTTTGCCGCATCCATGGGGGTTGGGACTTTTCTGGAAGATGCTTATGGAACAACAGCAGCCAGAATATGGATTTATAATACCTGGTGGTTTGAAGCAATTATGGTTTTTTTTGCTATTAATTTCTGTGGAAATATATTCAGGTACCAATTATATAAAAAAGAAAAGTGGGCTACACTTTTACTTCATTTGTCGTTCATCTTAATTATTCTTGGTGCTTTTATTACCAGATACATTAGTTATGAGGGAGTAATGCCAATTAGGGAAGGGGAGACTACATCAACGTTTCTTTCAGAAAAAACTTATATCACTATATTTTTAGATGGAGAGATTGATGGAGAACCACGCAGAAGAATTATCTCGGAAGATTTAGAACTTGCCGAAGCTACTAATAATAGCTTTACCATAAATACAGACTATAATCAACAACCTATTACTATTCAGTATAAAGATTATATTATGGGAGCCGAAATGGGTTTGGTGGAAAACGAGTCAGGAAAAAACTATCTTAAGATTGTTGAAGCCGGAGATGGTAATAGACACGATCATTTTCTGGAAGAAGGTGAGATTTCTAATATTCATAATGTACTATTTGCTTTTAATGAGTCAACTAAGGGGGCAATAAATATTACATATAAAAATGATGAATACTTCATAGAATCACCTTTTGATGGTTCATTTATGCGAATGGCTGATCAGTTTCAAGGACAATTGGTTAAAGACAGTATTCAGACACTAATGCTTAGGTCTTTATATCAAACAGCCGGAATGCAATTTGTGATACCAGATCCTGTGATGACAGGAAAATATGATGTAGTTCCTATCGAAGTTAAGGATAAAGGACAGCAAGATGCTTTGATTTTTGACGTAACCACCAATGGAGAAACTAAAGAAGTGAAACTGCTGGGAGGTAAGGGATATGATAATAACATGACCAAAATCGAATTAGGAGGCTTGGACATGTATTTTGCTTATGGCTCTAAACGATTAGAATTACCATTTGCTCTGAAGTTAAATGATTTTATTGCCGAGAAACAACCTGGAACAGAGAAGGTTTACAAATCTTTTATGAGTAAAGTTGATATTGTGGAAGAAAATACTACTCCACGTCCTTATGATATTTATATGAATCACGTACTCGATCATAAAGGGTATCGATTTTTTCAGGCTTCTTTTGACCCTGATGAAAAAGGAACGGTATTATCAGTAAACCATGATCGCTGGGGAACCTTGATTACTTATGCAGGGTATATGTTATTGTATTTAGGGTTGATGCTGATTTTATTTACCAGAGGTTCTCGTTTTAAAGACTTAGAACAAATGCTGAATAAAGTCAAAATTAAGAAAAAAGAATTGACAGTCTTGTTGGCATTGGTGGTTTCTACTTTTTCATTTGCACAAGAATTACCCAACCATACCACAGATCATATACAAACGTTACCAAGTAAAAAACGGCTAGATTCTGTTATTAAAGCCAATGTTGTAAGTAAAGAACATGCTGCTAATTTTGGGAGTATTGTAATCCAGGATGAACGAGGCAGAATGAAACCTGTGAATACATTTTCATCAGAATTACTTCGTAAACTTAGTAAAAAAGATACTTATGAGGGGTTGACAGCAGATCAGGTATTTGTATCTATGGTGGAGAATCCATTTATTTGGTACAGCGTTCCGATTATAGAAATCCAAAAGGAAAATGATAGCATCCGAAAAATTCTGGGAGTTCCTAAAACTGAAAGAAGAGTATCTTTAATTGACCTTGTAGAGCCTGATGGTTCATATAAGTTAGATCCATATTTAGAAAAAGCGAGTAGTACAAATACGCCAAGTAGTTTTGAGAAGGATTTTCTAAAAACCCACGAAAAGTTTTATTTGCTAAATCAGGCTTTAGGAGGTGGAATACTTAGAATATTTCCTGTTCCTAATGATGAAGGGAATAAGTGGGTTTCTGTTCCACAATTGAACGAAGTGAAGTTCACAGGAATGGATTCGGTATATACAAGGCAAATTATACCCATCTACAGGCAATCTCTTCAAGAGGCAAGGAAATCAGGGGATTATAGTAAACCTGATACGTATGTAAAAAGTATTAAGGATTTTCAGAAAAAGTTTGGTAGTGAAGTATTACCAACTGATAAAAAAGTTAAAGCAGAGATATTACTCAATAAATATGATATTTTTAAAACCTTATATCGATATTATCTATTTATAGGGCTGTATCTTATCATAGTGATTATTTTAGAAATTCTTATAGGTGTATCCAAACCTTTACGAGTTTTAATCAATAGCGGAATCGGAATAGCTATCTTTTTATTTATTATTCATACTTCTGGTTTAATTATTCGATGGTATGTGTCAGGACACGCTCCTTGGAGTGATGCTTATGAATCTATGATCTACGTAGCCTGGGCTACGGTAGCATTAGGATTGGCTTTTGGTCGTAAGAGTAATTTAACAATCGCAGCCACAATATTTGTAGCATCGATTATATTGTTTTTTGCGCATCAAAACTGGACAGATCCTGCCATTGCTAATTTACAACCCGTTTTAGATTCATATTGGGTGCTAATCCATGTATCTATCATTGTGGGTAGTTATGGGCCGTTCTTTGTGGGTGCTATTTTAGGAATATTAGCTCTGCTACTTATGATATTGACTACACAATCCAATAAGAAGCGAATGGATCTTACGATCAAAGAGCTTACAATTATCAATGAGATGGCATTAACTATAGGATTGGTAATGCTAACCATAGGTAATTTTTTAGGAGGAATGTGGGCAAATGAAAGCTGGGGAAGATATTGGGGTTGGGATCCAAAAGAAACCTGGGCTCTGGTAAGTATTATGGTATATGCGTTTGTGATTCATATGCGATTGGTTCCTGGGCTTAGAGGAAGATGGTTTTTTAACCTGATGTCAGTTGTTGCAGTAGCTTCAATAATAATGACATATTTTGGAGTTAATTTTTATCTAAAAGGATTACATTCCTATGCAAGTGGGGATAAGGTGATTACACCAAATTTTGTGTTTTATTCTATTGGTTTTGTTATCATCCTAGGCGCTTTTTCGTATTGGCGATATTCTATACATTATAAAAAGAGGAAAGAAATAATTAACAAATAGAATAGAAAAATAAAAATATGTTAAAACTTATAAAACTATTCTAGCAGCTATGATAAACCACCGGCAATATAGAATTATTATAAAATAACACGAGAAACCCTAAACTCAATCTATAGTAGATTTAGGAAGGAATACTTTTTTTTGAGTTATTTATTGTTTAGTTCTAAAGATTTGAAACTTAACTTGGTCACAATTTAAATATCTTTAGATTTCAGTAGTTTTTCCTTTTATGGTTATTTTTTTTACAACTACAGAACCTTTTTCAATTCTATTATTTGAGGGTTGAGCTCCACCAACGGAGATTTGGTATTCCCCAGGCTGTATTAGTTTTCTACCTTTATCGTTTACAATACTTAATTGTTCCTTATTGACCTTAAATGTCAATGTTTTCTTTTCTCTTGGGTTAAAAGATACTCTTTCAAATGCGGCCAACGTTTTATGCGGATTAAATTCATCTGCATTGGGATTTTCAATATAAAGCTGTATGACTTCTTCACCAGCCAAATTCCCTGTATTTTGAATATCAACCTTTACTGTAAAATTATTACCCGCTTCCATATGTTCAGGAATCACAAAATTGCTATATTCGAATGTAGTATAACTAAGACCATACCCAAATTCGTATAAAGATTTCTTTTTGAAATAGCGGTAAGTCTTACCTCTCATATCGTAATTACTAAATTCAGGGATGTCGTTTATATCTTTGTAAAATGTAACAGGTAATCTTCCAGATGGGTTATAATCACCAAAAATAACATCGGCAATAGCTGTTCCCCCAGCTTGACCTGGGTACCATGCCTCAATAATTGCTGGAATATTTTCATTCTCCCAATTAATAGATAACGCACTGCCATTAAGTAACACCAAAATTGTTGGTTTTCCCAAAGCTTTGATCTTTTTGATTAACGCTGTTTGGGTTTTGGGTAATTTAGTATGTACACGATCTCCACCAGAAAAACCATCTACTTTCACCTTCATTTCCTCACCTTCTAATAAGGGGCTAATACCCATACACATAATTATCGCATCTGCATCCTGGGCAATAGCAATAGCTTCTTTTTCGAGGTGATCTTTTGGTGATTCCCATAACAAACGCATAATAGCGTGCTCGGTATTATCTTGAATACATTCAAAACGAATATTATATTGCTTACCCGCCTCCAATTTTACATATTCATAAATTTTCTTTGGATGATGCACATCCTGTCTTTGCATTAATAATGTATCATCCAAAAATAGTTTCATAGAAGAAAAAGCTTCGCCTCCAAGTGCGTAATTACCAGTCTTATCAACAGAAAGTATTCCTGACCATCGTACTGAGTAGGAATCATAATTCATATCATCAAAAGGGGGCGTTGTTTTAAAGGTGAAATCTATAGTTTTATCAATGCGGGTGTGTTTTGGAGTACCCTGAAATGAAATATTATCAAAGTATTCGCCTTTTAGTCCCTTTACTTGTAAGGAGTTGTCTGTAAATAATACAGTATCTGGCATCACCTCAAAAACAGGAAGCCCTTCAGCCAATTTACAGCCTACAGCATAGGATACTTCGGCATTAGGTAATTTTTGTTTGATACCTTCTAGCGGTGTTATAGGTTGGGTCGGGTATCCATTGTAATTCCCCAGTAAAACCTCTAAGTCGTTTGCATTAGAGCCAATAACTGCTATTTTGTTTATTTTATTTTTATCTAAAGGAAGTGTATTGTTTTCGTTTTTAAGAAGTACCATCGATTTTCGTGCAGTTTCCAGGGCAGCAAGTCGATGCTTTTTAGAATCTACTACTTCGTAGGGTATATTTTCATATTTAACTGCACCTTCAGGTGCCATTAGACCTAATTTTAATCGAGCAACCATTAATCTTTCTAGCGATACATCTAATTCCGCTTCGGTAATCAAACCATCTCTTACTGCCTCTACCAATGCAGGATAAGAATCACCACAATTCAAATCGGTTCCAGCCTTTACTGCCATAGCAGAAGCTTCTTTAGCATCAGCACTTATTTTGTGAGCGTTTTTTTCGTAAAAATCTTTAATGGCCCAGCAATCCGAAACGATATACCCATCAAACCCCCAATCATTTCGCAATAAACTACTTAATTCTTGATTCCCGCAGCAGGGTTCTCCTTTATAAGCATTATAAGCACACATTATGGAATATACTTTAGCTTCTTTGACTACTTTCTCAAAATGCGGGCTGTAAGTATTTAAAAAATCCTGCGGACTTGGTACTGCATTAAATTGGTGTCGATCAGCTTCGGGTCCACTATGTACGGCAAAGTGTTTTGCGGTAGCAACAAGTTTTAAATAATTGGGATCATCCCCTTGTAAACCTTTAATAAAACGAACTGCCATTTCTCCAGCCAAATAAGGGTCTTCACCATAAGTTTCCATACCGCGTCCCCATCTTGGATCTCGGAAAATATTGATATTAGGTGTCCAATATGTTAGACCTTGGTAAATGCCTCTTTTGCCTCTTGATGCGAATTCGTGATGTTTTGCACGAGCTTCATCAGAAATTATTTCGGATATTTTTGACATTTGATCTTTGTCAAATGTGGCAGCCAAACCTATGGCTTGAGGAAATACAGTTGCTCTTCCAGCTCTACCCACCCCATGAAGACATTCGTTCCACCAGTTATACTCAGGAATACCCAAATGGTCAATCGCTGGGGATTGGTAACTCATTTGAGATACTTTTTCTTCAAGAGTCATGGCTGCAACAAGTTCTTTTGCTTTTTGCTCAAAATCAATGGCTTCCTGGTTATTTTCTTGAATTTGAACATTGTTTGAACTATGCTCAGAACATCCAGATAGTATTAATAAACTTAGTAAGAGTACCCAAATTGTATTTTTTACATTCATTTTGATTTTGTTTTAGACTGTGATTTTAGAAACACAGTTATATTTTGTTAATCGTTGAAAATTTGATTTCACTTTTAATTGTAACATCAATCTACTATACAATAATTACCTGTGACCATAATTTATGTTTACGGATTATATATTATCTTAATTCAAAGGTATTCTGAGGGAACTTGACCACAAAATTGGTTTGTAGCAATAATTATAAATTTTGATGCATTACCAAAGTTTTCTTTTTTTACTAAGGTTATAATTATCACTAGTCCCTAACGATCTTGGATAGGGTATTTTTTTGTTTTACTTGTATCAGAAAAAAAGCCATGAAGCTAAGCAATAATACTCTTGCTTGTTCATGGCGTTATAATATGGCTAATCTATATTTTAAAATAACATCTATCTCATGCAAATGCCTATTATGGACATACTCCAATATTATCTAAGTAAAAGGTACCTGCAACATCATCCCCTGAGCTTATCTGCAAAGCAAAACGAATGTATTCTCCTGAAGGCGTAAATGGTGCAAAATCTGGTATCCCTAAGGCACCATCAGCATTACCGGTAAATCCAGCTGTTGCAGTTGCAAAATCCACACGAAGCTCCTCCCATCCAGTACCACTATGAATGACTGTAACTTCGGCTTCCCGTTCAGTTTCATTATTAGGGTCTTGTTGAACGGCAAATTTCACTGGGACTTCTATGTTTGACCAAAAATTTAGCCTAACGACTTTATCGTCATTGCTGAAATTTGCAGTACTTAACATTTGAATTCCAACTCCATCAAAATTTCCTCCACCATCTTGTATTATTTGCAATACGTTTGAGACTTCTGGGTTTGCTCCAGAAGGGTCTGGATTTTCCACAACTTCTACTTCAGCTCCATTAAATCCAAATTGGAATGAGCTTCCGCCACCATCATCCCAGGTAACTGGTGTGCTAAAAATTGGCACGCAAGGGTCTGCTGGGGGTACCAATTCAAACTGCTCTTCTGTGATCTTATCATTAGGAGCGATAGCCCTTATTGTAACAAAAAATGTTTCGTCTGATTCTGGGTAAATAAAGGTGAGTGATTCTTGTATTCCAATTAATGTTGCAGGTTCAGCAGGAAGCCCGGATAACACCTCAAATGCTGTTGCTCCTTTTGCAGTAGGACTTATAGTAACCGAAAAGGGTGGTGTCATATTATTGAATATAAGGTTCGCTTGAACATCAGTAGGAGCAGGTCCTTCTACTAACACAGCATCAAAATCATTTTCTCTATCACAAGAAATTAAAGAAATAAGTATCATTCCTAAAATAAAACGTCGCATAAGCAATAATTTTTAATAATTTAGTTGATACAATATAGTTCATTACTTCTATGAATAAATAGATAGACACTTGTTTAGAGCTTGTTTGCAACATTTGAAGCTTAAAATGCTACAAATTTTATTTTATCTAAGGTTAAAATCTTTTTTCTTAGGTTTTAAATTCAACATACATATGATGAAATTTAAAAAGAATTTTTCTAAGCTCTTAAAACTGGTGCTTCTATTTATTTTTTATATAAATACAATAACAATTCAATCCCAGATTAATTTTGAGTCTCTTAAGTTTAATTTAGTTAAGGAAAATATATTTCAACGTCCAATAACCAGTATGGTAATAGATAGTTACGGTTTTATGTGGATAGGAACCGATGGTGCTGGATTATACAAGTTTAATGGATTTTCTTATACATATTATGGGCACGATTTAAAAGATTCCAATAGTATTAACAGTAATTCTATAAGTTCACTGTTTATTGATGCTTCTGGGCAATTATGGATAGGAACTAATGCTGGTTTGTGTGCTTATAATAATCAAAAAAATTCTTTTAAGAGATTTGAAATCAAAGTAGAAACTGAGACAGATGATAGCTACCCCAATATTTTATGTTTTGCTCAATACAAAGATAAATTCCTGGTAGGAACCATTAATGGAGGTATAAAAGAGATAGATGTTGAAAACGGATTGATAAAAAGTTATGGTTTAAAGGGGGTATCTGTAAATGATTTAAAATTTTCAACAAAAGGAGATCTCTATGTAGCTACAGAAGAAGGGTTGAAATTAGAATTTATTCATGATAAAGGGAAATTTGAAAGTATTCCTTTACCTAATAGTGGCACTTTAGAAAATATTACAAAATTACATTTAGATCAACGAGAAAACCTTTGGGTTGGTACTTTGAAAAGTGGTGTTTTTAAAAGCGATTTAAAAAAAACTCGGATATCATTTGATACCTTAGATATAGCACCGCAAAGAATTATGGACATTGCTAGTGGTATGGATCACGTTTTTATTTCTATTGAAAATGAAGGTTTAGTCATTTTGGATATGAACGGGAAAGAAGTGAAACATTATCGTTATGATCCACAAGATAGCAGTAGCATTGCATCTGATTCAGCTTGGTCATTATTATTAGATAATGAAAATAGGCTTTGGCTTGGATATTATGAAAATGGTTTAGGTTTTTTTGATAAATATCATAACAAATTTAAATCCATACAACGACAAGATATTAGTAATGGATTTCAAATCAATAATATAAAAGCATTTGCAAAAACAGATGATGGTAAAATTTGGATAGCTCAAAATAACAAAATTGATATTTTAAACACAAAATCCGGTGATATTGTCAATGTTTATGGAAAATCTACAACAGAGTACAGAGGTCTTAAAAAAGAAATTTATATCGAAGGTATTTTTGTTGATAGTAAAGGAAACACTTGGATAGCAACATGGGGTCATGGTATTTTTTTACTAAAAAAGGGAGGCAAGACTTTTCAGAATTTTACAATGGAAAATACCGCTGGCGTGCTTTTAACGGATAAGATCAGATGTTTTACAGAAGATGAACTCGGAAATGTTTGGATTGGTTCTCATTTGGGAGGGGTATATTATTTTAATTCGAAAAAAGAAAAAATAGAAATACCTATAGTAGATTCTGTTGAAAACTCTAAGATTATCAAAAAGGATATCAAAGTAATTTTTCATGACAGTTTTGGAGCAATATGGGTAGGAACTTCTTCGGGGCTTTACAGTATAGAAAATAAAAAAGAAAAAGGATATATCGTTATTTGGCATAGCAATGCTCTTTCTTCCAAGTTTGGAGATCACCCAAGCTCTCAACGAATATTAGATATTTATGAAACTCAGGATGGAACTATATGGTATGGGACTAATGGAGGATTATTTTACTTAAATAGAGAAAAACAAGATTTTGAGCGTTTAGAGTTACCAGACTACAATCTTACTTATGTAAATGCCATATTTGAACCTGTAAAAAGCGAACTTTGGGTAAGTAGCAAAATGGGAATATTAAAAATAAAGCGTGATACAAATGAAGTTGTGCAGTTTACTAGCGATGATGGATTACTCGAAAATTTTCTGATTGATCGTGGGGTGATTATGGATGATAACGATAGGTTTTATTTAGGTACTAAAAATGGAGTAAATGTTATCGAACCCAATGATATCAGGTATAACCCTTATTTGGTAAAGCCGTACCTAAAAGATGTTAGGATATTCAATAAAAAAACAAATCAAAAAGAAAAATGCGCTTATTTTGATGCAACTAAAGAAACTAATGTTGTAACACTACAGCCTAATCAAACAATATTAACTATTGATTATGCAGCAATAAGTTATACCAGGCCTGAAAAAAACAAATATGCTTATTTTTTAGAAGGTTTTGAAAATACATGGAACTATGTAGGCTCAAAAACTAGTGTAACTTATACAAATCTAGATTCTGGTGATTATACCTTTAAACTTAAAGCATCAAATAATGACAATAAATGGGATGAGGCTTCGGCTATTTTAAAGATTAAAGTGTTACCTCCTTGGTGGAAAACCATCTGGGCTTATTTAGTTTTTCTTCTTCTATTGTCGCTTTTAGTGTTCTTGACCATGCATTTATACAGAAAACGAGTCAATGAAAGAAATATCTTTAGGCTTGAAAGAGAACGTAGAAAACAGAAGGAAGAATTACAAAAACAAAAGCTACAGTTTTTTACAAATATTTCTCATGAATTTAGAACACCCCTTACCTTAATTATCAATCCTATAAAAGAGTTAATAGAATTAGACGAAGCACATTTTTCAAAAACAGTGCGTAAAAAGCATCTTATTATTCATAAAAATGCTGAGCGACTATCAAGATTGATTAATGAACTGATGGACTTTAGAAAGTTACAATCCAATAAACTTCGATTAAGAACTAATCAGTTTAATCTTATAGACCAAGCTAAAAGGATACTTAGTTTTTTTAATGAAGAGTCAAAAAGAAGATCGATACGATTGGATTTAAAATATGAAAACACAAATCTAGATGTATGGGCCGATAGCGGAATGTTAGATAAAGTTTTCTTTAACTTATTATCCAATGCTTTTAAAGTTACACCAAACCAAGGACGAATACAGTTAAGTATCTTTTCCGGGAATAAAAAAATCTTACCATTAGTTAGTAAAGAAACACCTATTCCTGTTATAGAAATCTATATAAAAGACAATGGTCCGGGAATAGATCAAAAAGACTATAAAAAAATATTCAAAAGATTTTACCAAATTAGTGAATTGAATAAGTCATACTACGGAAGCACAGGTGTTGGTCTAGAAATGGTAAAAAGTTTTATTGAACTTCACAAGGGGGTGATAGAAGTTGAAAGCGAATTAGGAAAAGGATCTATTTTTAAAATATTTATTCCGTATGGAAAAGAATTTTTTGGAAGTACCGAAGATCCTTCCGTAAAAAAAGATAAACAAATTGAATTAGACGAATTAGAACCTGAATCAAAACCAGAAATCTATAAAATTGAAGAAATCTTATCTAAAAAGGAGCTAAAAAAGAAATTACTAATTGTAGAGGATAATATAGACCTTCAAGATTATCTTATCTCTATCCTAGAACAAGATTATGAATTGCTTTTAGCATCTGATGGTCAAGAAGGTTGGTTTAAAACCATGGAACATCGTCCTGATATCATTATAACCGATATTATTATGCCTCTTATGGATGGTGTGGAGTTTAGTAAGAAAGTAAAAAACAATCCAGACTTGAATCAAATACCGATTGTGATACTTACAGCTAAAGATTTGACAAAAGATAGAATCAAGGGTATGGAAGCAGGAGCTGAAGCATATCTTGTCAAGCCTTTTGATAAAAAAGAGCTTAAAGTGGTTTTAGAACAGTTGCTTTTAAAAAAAGAGCATTTATTGGAACAGTATGCAAATGCACCTCTTAATAACAATGAAAAAAAAGAAAAGGATCTAGATAATGACTTTATACAAAAAGCGGTTAGTTTTATTCAAGAAAATATTGAAGACCCTTCTTTGAATGTTGAAAAATTGTCGTCACACCTTTGCCTGAGTCGTAGTCAGGTTTATCGAAAAACAAAAAATCTTACCGGTTTATCACCAGTTGAGTTTATAAGGAGAGTGCGTTTGGAAAAATCCAGAACACTTTTTCAAAACAATAAGAACATTAACGTTAGTGAAGTAGCTCACAAAGTAGGTTTTTTGTCTGCTTCCTATTTTACAGTTTGTTATAAAAAGCAATACGGTGAACTTCCAAAAACTAGAGGATAAGCTAATGATTATGGTTTAACCTTTTCTAAATAACTGTGTGTATACAAATGATATTTTCACTCTATAATGCTGTAGTATAAGAAAAGCAACTTCAAATACAACATATGCAATATTTATTGCATCATATAAATTACTTTAAACCTTCACGTAAATTTAACTTGCGGTTAAACTAATCTTCACATTGTCTAAATATCACTTTGGGAACGATTAAAATTCAATCTGAAATGAAATCTATATTAATTGGAAAAATGAAATTAAAGTACTTATGTGTTGTTTTCTTTTTGATTATAACAAATCAGGTTATGGGGCAAAGTGTAACTGGAACAGTCTCCTTTGATGATGGTCGCCCTATCCCGGGAGTGAACGTTGTTGTAAAAGGTAAATCGCAAGGCGCTATTACAGACTTTGATGGCAAATATGCGATTAATCAACTGAACAATAATGATGTTTTGGTGTTTTCTTCTATTGGTTTACAAACCAAGGAAGTTTCCTATACAGGCCAAAAAGAAATAAATGTTGTATTAATTGAAGACTTAGTAAGTCTTGATGAAGTAGTTATTGTGAATTATGGTAAACAAAGGAATACTCCGGTTTCGGTTGTTAGTTCAGAAGCATTAAGCGAGTTTCCTGCTACAGATCTTGGTCAAGCTCTACAGGGTAGAGCAGCAGGTGTTACCATAACAAATGGAGGCTCTCCGGGATCACAAACCTTGGTGCAAATACGTGGTATTAATACATTTGGAGATGGTACACCACTTTTTGTAGTAGATGGGGTTTTTACTAACAGTATTAATAATCTTGATCTAGCCAGTATAGCAAAGGTAGATATATTGAAAGATGCTGCTTCTCTGGCAGTATATGGATCAAGAGGAACCAATGGTGTAGTTCTCATAACTACTAAAAAAGGTAAAGTGGGGAAAGCATCTTTTAAATTAGAGGCATCTTCCGGTATTCAAGAATTTAATAGGAGATATGATGTATTGAATACCGAGCAGTATATCCAGTTTCTTCGTGAGATTAATGCATTGGTAGGGCAAAATGGAGGACCAGACTTTCCGATAGGAAGAGTTAATAACGATCCATCATTTAATGGAAATGGAGTGGATACGGATTGGCAAGAAGCCTATTTTCAATCAGCACCTATGTATAATATAAATTTTAATGTAAATGGAGGTAGCGAAAAAGCAAAATTTAATTTAGGTTTTTCTCGATTGGATCAAGATGGGGTTTTTATAGATACCGGTTTTAATAGGACAACACTTAACCTCAATACTGATGCTAATATTGCTGATTGGTTAGATATTGGACAAACTCTAGCTTTATCCTATAATAGAACAATATCACCCGAGCGGGCTGGAGGTAGAGACCCTTTTCAAAATATTATAGGTCAGGCACCTTATATTCCAGTAATTACAGAAAATGGCCTTTTTGGAGGCACTAACTCTGATGATCTCAATGATTCTAGAAATCAAGTTAGAGTGCAAAATTCTCAAGATAATTTAACTAGATTTTCATCTGCTCTTGGTAGTTTGTTTGTTAATATTAAGATCGCAAACGGGCTTACTTTTAGATCGCAATTTGGTATAAACGCAAATTTATTACTACAAGATGCCCAAAGAAGAGCATTTGAAGAAGATGGGGGCAGATTCTCAAATCCAATCAATTTTATTAATAAAACCAGACAAACTTTATCACAAACCGTATTTACCAATACTTTGGCTTTTGATAGAGATTTTGATAAACATTCCGTAAACGCCTCAGCAGTACTAGAGCAAACACGAATAAGATTAGAATCGGTGTCAGTATCTGATAATAATGAAGTATCTTCAGAAATTCCGGAAGTTTTCTCTCCAAATGCAAGAGCAACATCTTTTTCGGTTCCCGAAAATTTAAATTCTGTACTTTTCTTAGGAGGCTATGAATTTGATGGTAGATATTCTTTAAGTGGTTCAGCAAGACGAGATGTTTCTTCAAGATTTTCTCCGGAAAATGCATCTCAGTGGTTCTTTTCAGGAGCTTTGGGATGGGATGTCTCAAATGAGCCATGGTTCAACATGAAAGCAGTTAACAGTTTCAAGCTTAGAGCAAGTTATGGTGAAACTGGAAATAATAGAACGGGTAATGCTGTAAATCAATTTTTACCGACCTTAGGTCTAAATCTTCCCTCCTCGATAGGAGATGAAACCTCACCTGGTATTAGCCCTAATAATGCCGCAAATCCCGATCTGCGTTGGGAGACCCAAATTAAACAAAACTATGGGGTGAGTACAGCTTTTTTGTATGACCAGATTCAATTTGGAGTAGATTATTTTAAGAATAGAAGTGAAGATTTATTGATCCCAGTAGAATTACCATCTTCCGCAGGAATTCCTGGGAATCCACAAACAGGCTCCACAGTGATTAGAAATATTGGTGTGGTTGATGTAAAAGGTATTGAGTTTACCTTAGGATATAATGATTATAAAGGTGATTTTAAATGGAATCTTTGGGCTAATGTTACAAAGTCTGAAAGTATAGTCGAAAGTCTTGGTACATCTGCAGAGCCTATTGAAAGAGCAATTTTAAACCCTCCATTTGCTCAACGATTAAATAGATTAGCGGTAAATGAAGCTCCATTCCACTTTTATGGTTTGGTTGCAGATGGTGTATTCTCTACTCAAGAGCAAATAGATGCAGAATTACCCAATAATGCTAGTGCAGCAGTTCCTGTTCAACCGGGAGATGTGCGGTTCCTGGATCTAAATGGAGATGGGTTAATTAGTTTAGAAGATCAGGATGTTATTGGAAATCCAAATCCTGATTTTACGTACGCAATTAATCTTAGAGCAGAATATAAAGGGTGGGATTTTGATGTGCTTTTTAATGGTGTAGAGGGAGTAGATATTCTTAATAGTAATATCTATTATCTAGAAGGCTTGGATAATGGATTGAATTATGGAACTCAGATACTACGAAGATGGCAGAATCCTGGGGATATAACGGACGTCCCGAGATTTAGATTTGGCGATAATATCAATAATTCAATTTCTACTCGATATATAGAAGATGGTTCGTATCTTAGAGTAAGAAATGTAACGATCGGATATAGTTTACAAAATGACTTGCTAGGTAAGTTAGCTAAAGGATTTATTAAAAAGATAAGATTGTATGTGCAAGGTCAGAACTTATATACATTTACAAACTATACAGGACTAGATCCAGAAATAGCTCCTTTTTATAATGCTCAAGGCCTAGTCGATGGTTTGGGTATTGATAGAAGTGCTCAACCTCGACCGATTACGGTGTTGAGTGGAATTCAAATAGAATTTTAAAAATAAATTTGAGAAAGATGAAAAAAATTAGTAATTATTTGTTGAAAAGCACTGCATTACTTTGCATAATTTTATTTGCAGCTTGCGATGAAGATGTGCCTGTAGAAAACACAAATGCATTAAATCCCGAAATCTTCTTTGAATCAGCATCTCAGATTGAAGCAGCGGTTAATGCTAGTTACAATCAGTTTCAGAATCTTTATCAACGCGTTGGTTATATTTTTCCTGATACAATGTCAGATGAGGTGGTGTCTAGTGGTGATCCAAATTTTGCGCCTTTTAATAGGTTCGAATTTAATCCAACCCTTGGTAATATCGCACTATATTGGACGGCTTGTTTTAATGGTATTGGAGCCTGTAATTTTGTTATTGGTAATGAAGGGAGAATGAGAACTAACTCAGCCACAAGTGATTTTACAGAGAATGATGTGGATGATGCATTAGGTCAAGCTTATTTTTTAAGAGCATTATATTATTATCATTTGGTAAAACGTTTTGGGGGGGTACCACTAAAAGTAAATTTAGCCAATGCACTTGATGATGAACCACGTGCTACTTCTGATCAAGTTTATGATCAAATGATAGCAGATTTGAAATTGTCTGCTCAACTTACTTTTCCTAAAGGAACTACAGAGGTCGGTAGGGTTACGCAAGAAGCAGCATATGCATTTTTAGGTAAAATCTATTTGCATCGTGAAATGTATACAGAAGCACAACAAGCATTTAATAATGTCACCAATCATAGCTTACTGCCATTGGAACAGTATCGTGATAACTTCAGCGAATCTGGAGAGCACAATGATGAATCTATGTTTGAAGTGGGATACAATGGTGAAGTAGGAACCGAACAGGAACGTTGGGCGCAAACAGGTATAGGGACTTCTGAGGTAACTTTTCGTTCTCAAGACTATACAGGATGGGCTAATGCAAGACCATCGGCTAAGGTAATTGCAGAATTTGAAGACGATGATCCAAGATTAGACTTAGCCATACTTCAAGATGATACGAATACTTATGGTACGGGAGATACCTTTCAATTTCCTTGTCCTGGATGTGTAGGTGGTCCAGTATGGTATAAGTTTTCACAACTATACGATGATCAAGATGTCTCAGAAAACAGTGGAGTAAATGTTAGGATTATGCGATATGCAGATGTTGTTTTGATGCAAGCCGAGGTAGAAATGAACTTGGGTAATATTACAGCTGCCGTAGACTTTTTAAACCAGATTCGAGATCGTGCAGGTATGCCTAGATACGGTACTGCTATTATGGATGGACGAGGTTTTCCGGTAAATACTCCTGAACAAATATTCAATGCTATTGTTCATGAAAGATTTGTAGAACTTTGTGGCGAACAACAACGTTTTGATGATTTAGTAAGGTGGGATCTAGATGATCAAGAACTTTCGATTTTCCCTGATGAGAATTTCAATAACCCTGATCCTAACCTTCGAACTATAAGGAACTATGATCCAAATGTTCATAGAATAATGCCTATACCCCAAAACGAAATAGATAGTAATTCGCAAATTGGACCAGGAGACCAGAATCCTGGGTATTAACAGTATATGGTTAATCAATTAGATTTATAGAAGTTGGTAGGTGAAAATTACATTTTCACCCACTTTCTTTACTAATAGTCTATAAACAAAGTATTTTTAGACAGAATAGGTAAAAGGAATAACGTATGTCGAGAGTTTTTGTAGTATTGCTAAGCGTGATTTTGTTTTTTGGTTGCGGTAAGAATACCAATGGTGACAAAACAGATCAAAGTAAGAAATCGAGCAATAAGATTTTTAGTAAACTTTCTGCCAAATCCACAGGAATAAACTTTGAAAACCGACTTACCGAAAACGATACCCTTAACTACTTTACTTACCCATATATTTACATGGGAGGTGGGGTTTCTGCTGGCGATATAAATAACGATGGTTTGACCGATCTTTTTTTTACGGGAAACATGGTTGATAATAAACTCTATGTAAATACAGGAAATCTTACATTCAAAGATATTACTCTGAAATCTGGTATAAAAGGAGATAAACGATGGTATACTGGAACAACCATGGCCGATATTAATGGAGACGGATTATTGGATATTTACTGTCTGGTAGCAGGGCAGTCAGGAAACAAACAAAATCAACTTTTTATTAATAATGGGGATAATACCTTTACTGAAAAAGCAAAAGATTTTGGGTTGAATGACGCAGGAAATAGTGTTGATGCTACTTTCTTTGATTTTGATAATGATGGTGATTTAGATGTATTTGTAGCTAACTATCCGATCACTCCTTTCGAATACAACAGTTATCATTATCAAATGCGAATGGATAGAGTCACCGATTTGGAAACGGATAATTTATACAGAAACGATAATGGATATTTTACAAAAATTACGGAACCTTCTGGAGTGAAACTGTATAGTCTTTCTTTAAGTGTTACAGCATCTGATCTGAATCAGGATGGGTGGACAGATCTTTATGTTTCCAATGATTTTGGTACTCCTGACTGTTTATATATCAACCAAAAAGATGGCACTTTCAAGAATGAAATCAAGAATGCAACGGCTCATACTTCCTTTTATGGAATGGGAGTAGATATTGCAGATTTTAATAATGATGGATTGCTTGATATTGTTCAAATGGATATGGACGCGGCTTCTAATCGAAGATCCAAAGCTAATATGGCCAGTATGAACCCTGAACTATTTGCAAATATTGAACGTGTAGGATTTCAATATCAATGTATGCAGAATACGCTTCAGTTAAATACAGGGTTCAACCACCAGGGTGTCCCAAAACTTAAAGATATTTCACGTTTGGCCGGTATTTCATCTACGGATTGGAGTTGGGCTCCATTAATGGCAGATTTTGATAACGATGGCTTTAAAGATTTGTTTATTACCAATGGTACACGCAGAGAAATCAATAACAAGGATTATTTCGAAAGCTTAGCTGGAGAAAAAAAACATAAAGATAGTCTATTAATCAAGAGTCTTCGTATCCCCTCTGAACCTATAGATAACTTTATTTTCAAAAATAATGGGGATCTCACATTTTCAAAAAATAATTCGGAATGGGGAATAGAAGACAAAGGCTTTTCTAATGGTGCAGTTTATGTAGATTTGGATAATGATGGTGATTTAGAACTGATCACCAATAATATAGACCAAAAAGTTTCTGTTTTTGAGAATCTTAGTGCCGAGATCAATAATCACCTTACGCTAACGTTTAAAGGAAGTTCAAAGAATAAATATGGTATAGGAACCAAGGTTCACATATATCATAACAATTCTCTTCAAGTTCAGGAAGTTTCCCTAAGTCGAGGATTTCAGTCTTCTGTGGCACCTAAAATTCATTTTGGACTTGGTAAAGATGAAGTGGTAGATAGTCTTATTGTGATATGGCCAAATCAAAAGAAGCAAAAATTAGTAAAGGTTGCCAAAAATTCTAGCATAGAACTTAATTTTGAATCTGCAAAGGAGAATATTCAAAAACAAGGTGTTGCTAATACCTTATTTGAAAGCTATACAGATGCTTTGGCTCTTTATAAGCATAAAGAAAATACCTATGATGATTTTAAAAATGAAATTCTTTTGCCACATAAAACTTCCCAATTTGGTCCGGGTTTAGCGGTTGGTGATTTAAATGGTGATGGCTTGGAAGATTTTTATATTGGAGCTGCATCAAAATATCCTGGAGGTATGTTTTTCCAAAAAAGCGATGGTAGCTTCGAACAACAAAAACTAAAGATCTTATTACAGGATAGAATGCATGAAGATATAGGTTCTCTAATCTTTGATGCTGACAACGATGGTGACAACGATCTATACATCGTTAGTGGAGGTAATGAATTTGAACCAAATTCTTCAATACTTCAAGATAGACTTTATATCAATCAAGGAAAAGGAAATTTTGTAAAAAGTAAAGATGCCTTACCAATAATTTATGAGAGTGGTAGTAGGGTCTATGCCTGTGATTATGATAAAGATGGAGATCAAGATTTATTCGTTGGAGGGAGATTGGTTCCTGGAAATTATCCTTATCCTGCTAAAAGTTATATCCTGGAAAACAGAAGTGAATTGGGGATAGCTAAATTTGTTAATATTACTCAAAAAGTTGTTCCAACATTCAATAAGCTTGGTTTAGTAACAGCTGCTCAATGGTTAGATTTTGATAATGATGGATGGAAAGATTTGGCGGTTACTGGAGAATGGATGAAGTTAAAAGTTTTTAAGAATATAGCTGGAGAAACCTTCAAAGAAGTAACCAATGAACTCGATTTGGCAAATACCACAGGCTGGTGGTTTAGTCTAAAAGCAGACGACATTGATAATGACGGTGATATAGATCTAATTGCCGGTAATCTGGGAGAGAATTATAAGTATAAGGCCAATGGTAATGAAACTTTTGATGTCTTCTTAAATGATTTTGATGGAAATAAGACAAATGATATTGTCTTAAGTTATTATAATGAAGGAGAGCAGTTTCCCGTAAGAGGAAGAGAATGTAGTTCACAACAGATCCCTTCAATCAAAAAGAAATTTAAGAATTACGATGCGTTTTCTAAGGCTACCTTATTGGATATTTATGGAGAAAAAAAATTAGAGAGTGGTATTCACTACAAGATATCTTCTTTTAAAAGTGCTGTTTTTCTTAATGAAAAAGGAAAATTTATAAGAAAAGATTTGCCTCTAAGAGCGCAAATAGCACCTACAAATCAAATTCTAATTGCCGATTTGGATTCAGATGGTATAAAAGATATGATTTTAGGGGGTAATCTTTATGCTTCAGAAGTAGAAACACCAAGAGCTGATGCAGGTCATGGAACTTTTTTAAAAGGCACTAATGACAATAAGTTTGAAGCACTATCTTCTAAGGAGACCGGACTTTTTATAGATGGAGATGTAAAAGATATGTCCACTATAACTGTAAAAGGAAAGACTTATATACTAGTAGCTAAGAATAATGACTTTTTAAAGTTTATCAAGATAAATTCAAAAGTGTTGCTTTGATAATTTTGTTGAGCATCTTAAGTACACTTAGTTATGTTATTGATGCTTTTTTGATTTTTAATATCATTATTTTATAGATATCACTTTATAAAAAAAAACAAATTTTAAACTATTCTTAATTGCTCATTCAAGTTTAATATAAATCACAAATAATATTATTTTCAATATGTATACTATCAGGCCTTTTAACGTATTTGTATCCTTACTGTGTATTATGTCTATATTGGTTTTAGGTTGTGCTCAAGAAAAAGATACTAGAGATGGAGAAAAATCTTCAAAACTTGAAAATCCCCAAGATTGGCCTAGCATCAAACCGTTACCATTAGATCCAGAGATTGAAGCGAAAATAGATGAATTACTACCAAAGCTAACGGTAGAGCAAAAAGTAGGTCAGGTTATTCAGGCGGATAGCGAATCTATCACCCCGGAAGAGGTTAAAAAATACCGTTTGGGTTCTGTATTAAGTGGCGGAAACTCAGCGCCTGGATCATTACCGTATGCAAATACAAAAACGTGGTTGGCCAAGGCTGATGAATATTATAACGCATCTATTGATCCAGAGGGTGTTGAGGTTGCTATACCGTGTATATGGGGTATCGATGCGGTACATGGTCATGCAAATCTAAGTGGAGCAATAGTTTTTCCGCATAATATTGGTCTTGGTGCAATGAACAATCCTGACTTAATGGAGAAAATTGCATCAGTCACTGCTCATGAGCTTACTGTGTCTGGTCATGATTGGACTTTTGCCCCTACTTTAGCCATACCTACAGATGTACGATGGGGCAGGAGCTATGAAGGGTTTTCTGAACATGAAGATATTGTAAAGTCATATGCAGACCGTATCGTTTATGGACTGCAGGGGCGTAGAGGTGATGCTGATTTTATGGGAGATAGCCGGGTTATATCTTCTGCGAAACACTTTCTTGGTGATGGTGCTACTGAAAATGGTGTAGATCAAGGTAATGCCCTTATTAGTATAGAAGAATTACGTGATGTACATGCTGCAGGATATTATAGTGCTATCCCTGCAGGTGTACAAACCATAATGGCTTCTTTTTCAAGCTGGCAGAACAGAAAATTACATGGTGATAAAGAGCTGTTGACTGATGTTTTAAAAGGACGGCTTGGTTTCAACGGTTTTGTGGTAGGTGATTGGAATGGTCACGGCCAGGTTCTGGGATGTACAAATACAGATTGTCCTCAATCTCTCAATGCTGGTGTAGATATGTATATGGCACCTGACAGTTGGAAGGGTTTGTATGAAAGTACGTTGAAACATGTAAAGAATGGAACGATTCCAATGTCACGTTTGAATGATGCAGTACGACGTATCCTAAGAGTGAAAATTGCTTCGGGTATTTTTACGAAAGGTGCACCTAGTACACGAAAAAATGCTGGAGATGCAAGTCTTTTAGGACTACCTGAAAATAGAGATATCGCTCGACAAGCTGTTCGTGAGTCAATGGTTTTGCTGAAAAACAACAATCGTACTTTACCTATTGATCCTAAGAAAACTATTTTGGTAATTGGTGATGGAGCTGATAGTATTTCTAAGTCGTGTGGTGGTTGGACATTGTCCTGGCAGGGAAAAGGCCATACTAATGATGAGTTTCCTAATGGTGATTCTATTCTTGATGGTATTAAGAAAGCGGTAGACTCAGCCGGTGGTAAAGTAATTTATTCAGCCACTGGAGATACAGGTATAGCAGCCGATGTTGTAATTGCTATATATGGAGAAGATCCATATGCAGAGTTTCAAGGTGACAGAGAAAATCTTGACTTTATTCCCAATGGTTTTGATGTAAATAAATTAGCAGAATTTCAAAGCAAAGATATTCCTGTTGTATCCGTATTTCTATCTGGTCGTCCACTATGGTGTAATCCTGAAATAAATCAGTCTGATGCTTTTATCGCTGCCTGGTTGCCTGGTAGTGAAGGAGGGGGTATTTCGGATTTATTGTTTCAAAGCGATCCATCCTTTGATTTTACAGGTCGTCTGTCATTTTCCTGGCCTACAAATGCTGTAGTATCAGAAGATAATGAACCATTGTTTAAGTTAGGTTATGGTCTTTCTTATGATAGTGATGTAACGGTGAATCAGCTTTCTGAAAATTCAGGCTTAGAAAATAGTATGGTAGTGTCTACAGGTGAGTTTTTTAGTAAAGGTTCTCCTATTGCACCTTGGGGGTTATGGTTAAGCTCTGGAGAGTTAGTTAAACAAATTGCAAGTTTTCCCACATCTGTTGGTGGGTTAATAATTAGTAAAACTGATCATGAGGCACAAGAAGATGCGTTGAGAATAAAATGGACTAAATCAGATCATGATCAAATGCGAGTTAGTACGGCTTCACCAAGCGATATGTCTCGTCAGGCAAATGGTGCAATGGAACTAGCTTTCTCTGCTAAATCATTTAAGGCAAAAGACGCAGTTGTCCAAATTGGGATGTGTAGTAAAGACTCTTTTTGTGATAAAACCCTTAATATCAGTATTGCTGATGATCATTGGCAAGAATATCGAATAAGTTTAAGTTGTTTTGATAATCTTGGTGTAGATATGTCTAAGATAAGCTCTGCATTAATGATTACCGCAGGAGAAGGTGTGGATATTGGGCTTAGTAATATTCGTTTAGAATCAGATATTGATGCTAAACCTGGATGCGATGGTAAGTAGAATTTATGGACTTGTTTATAATAAAGAAGCTTATAATATTATATAGATTTAAATCTGTTTTAGATTTGCGTAATTATCAAGAACGTTTATATTTAAAACAAAAAGCAAATAATATAACTAAATAAAAAAGGGTTGCGATGAGCAACCCTTTTTTTTATGATAAATTACTATAAGAAATGTTACTTAGCTTTTTTAATAATATATTTAGCCATTTCCTTAGCTAGTTTAGCGTAGCTCTCAGCAATTCTTATTCCAGAGTTATAGTCACCACCACCAAAAGTAGCTCCTGGCATATTTTTATACGCTACTGAACAAAGAACATTATCCGGGTTAGCAGTTTCATATACTGTAATGGTAGCATTTACTTTAGAAGGCTGTTTCATTACACCAACATTATATCCTGGGTAGATCCAAGTGGTCTTAACAAGCATAGTATATTTAGCACTTTCCAGCCCTTTATCTACTTTTACTTCTTGTTTTTTAAAACGTTTGTTGAAAGATTCAATGTATTTAGGTTCATATAGGTTTTCACGATCAGCAAACCAGGATTTTTTAAATTTTTCTCCTCTTCCCTCTCCAGGGTGCTTTTCTTCCCTTTTGTCCATTTTATCCTTTAGGAACTCTTCCTCAGTGTCGAACTTATGAACTTTTAAATTTTCATAATCGAATACAAGATTATATTCTGCAATTCCTTTTAGATTTTTAATACTTCCTTCTAGTTTCTTTTGACCAAAAGAAGCTGTGGTTGCCATAAGTAGTGTAAGTACTAGTAGTTTTTTCATAATTAGGTTTTTTAATTAATAGCGTCAAATATATTTCTTTTTTAAAAATTACACGAGTTGTGTATTAAAGAATTAGATATATAATCTGTCTAAACAATAATTAAGCCATGAATTGCGATTTTCTGGTTAGGATAGGGTTAGGATAGGGTTAGGATTTGGTATATCAGATTAGATATAAAAAAACAAAAAAAGAATATTCATTTAATAATGATAAAAAGATAATAATATCTATAAGATTTATTAAATTTAAAACACTTTTATTTAACCATCATTTAAATTTAATTATTATGCAATTAACCGAAAAAGGGCAAAAGTTATATAAGAAGAAACGTTTTAATATTTTTAAAACCGAAGACAATAAAAGATCTGTTGCAGAAAGTCTAATAAATGGTTCAAAAGATATTAACGATTTCGTTGATGGAAGATCAATTTGTTATGATTGTGTTGGTTTTGTAGTCGCTTTGCTAAACGAAGACCGAATCTCCTACGGTAAACTACAAAGATTATCTGGTTATCAATGGGTAAATAGGTTAGGGTTTCCAATAGGACGAAGGTGGAATGGGATGGAGCAGATTCCTCGAGGTACTGCAATTGGATTCAAAAGTGTTCAAGAAGGATCGTATCGCAGGAATAAATTCTTTCATTCTTCTATTGGTGTAGGAGGAACACAAGTAAGAGGTGTTAATGGAGGGACATTGGGGAGTCATTGGCAACCTGCAAATTTAAAGACTGCTCTTAAAGTTGAAAATAATATCATAAGACTTGGTAATGAAGAAATAGAAGTATGGCTTTCTACTTACTTTAAGACGTTGTAAAACGAAATTTAAATTTTGGAATTACAGTTCTATTATTTAGTTACCTAATCTTTCCTGAAAGTCTATTTACTTTCTTTAATGTTAATTAGTGAGAGTAATTTATGAGATCACTATTTTTTTTAAACAAGTAAAAAGTTAAAAAACAAAAAAGCCTCACTATTTCTAGTAAGGCTTTTTGTGATCGCGACAGGATTCGAACCTGTGACCGTCTGCTTAGAAGGCAGATGCTCTATCCAGCTGAGCTACGCGACCAGTAATTATTTTATTGTCGGGGTGGCAGGATTCGAACCTGCGACCTCCGCGTCCCAAACGCGGCGCGATAACCGGGCTACGCTACACCCCGAAACAAAAGCGGAGAGACCGAGACTCGAACTCGGGCGACACTTGCGCGTCGACAGATTAGCAATCTGCTCCATTACCACTCTGGCACCTCTCCTAAATAATTTGTTATAAGAACTCCGCATTAATATTTCAAATGCGGATGCAAATGTAACTTTTATGAGAGTACAATGCAACATTTTTTCATCATTATTTTTAGTTAAAATGTGATGTAGTTTTAAAAACTTGAAAATCAGTTTTTTCTTTGATTAAAAATATTATCAAAACAATAAAAATTAACTCAAAATTCAGTCTATGATTCTATTTAGAATAAGAATTTTATATTTGTGTATACTTGACCTAATATTATAGTTATGAATACTATTCAAAATTTCGGTAATAATACTACCAAGATTACTTTTTTATTTCTGTTTCTAATCACTGGATTCGTTTATGCTCAAAAACCGGTTTTATTAGAAGATTTTACTTTTAAGGCTAGCGAAAAGTATAAACGTATTAAAAGCTTGAGTACTTATCAAGTGGCTTCAGGTGATCGATTAGTTTCTATAAAAAAGGGAAGAAATAATATGACTATTCAGCGTTTTTCGTTGAAAGATCTAAAAGAAGAACCTAAAAAACGTCAAGTAATCGAAGACAAAGGTGATTTTCAAACTGTATTGAAGCTAGGAGGAAAGGCTGTGGTTTTTTATACAGTAAAAGATAAAGCTTTTGCACAAAAAATTTCGTTAACAGGTATTGTAGCAGAGAAGCCTATTCAAGTAGCCAATGATAAAGAAAATATTGATAGAGATTTTGGGTTTAAGAGTACTTATGGATTTGATGCAGGAGGAAGGATAAATAAATTTGCTTTTAAGAAATCACCTGATGGTAATAAGCTATTGGTCTTATATAGAATTGAGACTGCTGGAGATAAAGCCGATAAGGTTGGAATATTGGTATATGATTCTGCTATTAATTTGTTGTGGAGAAGAAAAGTACAAATGCCTTATGCATCTGATAAAATACAGAATGAGGACTTTGCTATTGATAATGAAGGGAGCTTTTATATGACAGCTTCAATTTTTAATGATTCAGAATCCAAAAAAGATAAATTAGAATCTACATATAGAACAGAAGTTTTTAAAATAAAGGAAACTCCTAAGGATATTATTAAGAGTGTGATTAAGATTCCCGGTAGATCTATTACAGACGCTGTTATTAATCTAGATACTTCAGGCAAGGCTAGAGTTACAGGGTTTTATGCCCCTGATGCAAATAAAGCTGAAATTTCAGGTGTTTTTTCTGTAGTTCTGGATGAGTCTGGTAAAACTGCTAATATAATAAAAAGTGATATCCCTGAAGAAACACTTCAGGATTTAGCTTTGAAAAGAGAAGCTCGTATTAATGAAGGAACACAAGATGAAAAAGATAAAAAAGACCTTGAAAACCTTAGGGTAAATAATATTATGTTTAATGAAGATGGAAGCACGATTGTTTTAGGGGAACAACGCTATGTAGAATCTTTTACAACATCAAGTTCTTCCGGCTCTAGAACAACATATAAATACTATTATAGAGATATATTCACCTTTAAATTAAATTCCGAAGGTAAAATAGATTGGATGCATAGATTGCCAAAATATCAAATGGGAACTAGAGGTAAGAGAAGCATGTCATATATTAATTTTAGAAATAAAGGAAAGCATTATCTGTTCTATATAGATGATTTTACGAACCTAAAAAGATCGTTTGATGAGTCACCTACCAAGTATTTTGATGGTAAAAAAGAATTTATCTATATGACTGCCTATGTACTTGACGATGCTACTGGAGAAGTTACAAAAGAACCTATCCTAACTGGTAGTGATGTCAGAAACTCCCGATTAGATGTTATGGGGCTTAGCAAAGTAGCGACTTTACCTAATATGGATATGTTTTTTGAAGTGTATGATGGTAAGAAGAATAATCTTTTGTTAAAGGTTTCTGTTGCTGAATAAAGAAAGATTTCTTGTGATAAAACGAACAAAAGGAGGCAATTTGTCTCCTTTTTTATTTGGAATATAGGGAAGAACAAGGTGTTTTTATACACTTCATATTCTAAGAATTTAGAGGTTATAGATTACCTTTTGCTTTATACTACGGATTTTACTAAAAACTCCCTGAAATGCAGTGCTTTATAAATACTTGTCATAAATTTGGCACAATAATTTAATTAACCCAAAATCTAGCTATGAAAAATAATTTTTTACTATTTATTGTCTTTTTGATATCTTTTTCAGTAACCTGTCAAGTTTCCGTTGGGCCAAAACATGTTGGGAAACCAGGTAAATTTGATAAAGAGCAGCTCGAAAAATTTAAAGAATCAAAGACTATTTTTGTTTTTTCCACTCTTTTCGAGAGAAGTGTATATGAAGATGTCCTTAAAGAATCCTGGGATGTTACTCCATACGAAATAGTTTCTGCGGAAGATTTTGATCTAAAAAACTATTTAAAAGAAGGGTATTCTATTGGAAGCCTTGGGTTTAATAAAGTTACTAAAATGAGAAAATCTAATTCTTGGGTAGATTATCTTTATATGTATTTTGAATTTTCCATGTTTGATAATGAAAAACTTCTTGAGAATCTTAACAAGTATAAGGGGAAAAGACTAAAAAAAATTAATAAAGTAATAAACAAATATAAATATAGTTTTGCTAGATTTGAATTATTTCCAAAATCTAATTTTGTTGATTTAGCTAAAAGATCTAATCTTGAAAAGATTACTGAATCTTTATTTACAGAAGATGTTTTTTATAATTATCAACCAGGTATTTTAAGAAATTATTTTCAAAAAATTAATGATTTACTTAAGAAGGAAGAAATTTATTGGATGTATAAAGACGATTATGACCCTGAATTGAAAAAACTAACAGACAAGCCTCTTTTTTTTCCAGAATACATTACGATGGGATATTATCCTAAAATTAAGGTTTTTAGTAAAAAAAAGAATGATGATAAGGATTTGGATGAAAATGATCCTTTTTCAAATTATAAATTTATTAGTAAGTCTATAAGTAATAGTGATTTAAATAATAGAATTCTTTCTGGAGAAGAATTCTATTATTTACGATATGTTAGAGTGAATTCACAAAAGTTTATTGAAGTTGTAAATTCTAAGACAGGAAAAGTAATATATAGAAATTATGCGACTGGTTTAGCACGTAGTTTGAAACCTAAACATTTAAAACATTTAAGTGAGGTAATAGAAAAGTCTGCTAAAAATTAACTAGAGTGTAGACAATAAAAAGGAGGCTATTTGCCTCCTTTTGTTCGTTTTATAAATATTCTCAGAGAGAACTATTCTGACATATTTTCTTCCATCTCCACAAGCTTTGCTACACTTCTAACGATGTGATTGTGCTTTTTAACAAATGGATTGGTTTTATCCCAAACATATCCGGCTAGTACCGCGCAGATTTGCTCTCTAAATTCTTCATTGGGTTTATCGTGAAAAATAATCTTTTGTAAGTTTCCGGTATACCACTCTTTCACGTAGGTTGTAAATACATCAACCCCTTGTCTCATATAATCTACAAACTCAGTTTGCCAATCAACTTCTTCATTGTTAAGCTGCTTGATAGCTAATTTAGCAGATAATAAACCTGTCTCGGTGGCAAATGATACTCCAGATGAGAATACAGGGTCTAAAAACTCTGCACTATTACCAGTAAGTACAAAACCATCGCCATATAATTTAGTAACATTTTTAGCAATGTTCTCTACCTTATAAGGTTCGAATAGATAGGGTACATCTTTAAATTGCTCATAATAATAAGGAGAAGTTTTCATCATTTCCTGCAAAACTTCTGTTTTATTTCCTTTAAATTTATTGATCCAATCCATTGGACCCACAAATCCAATACTTGTATTTCCGTTAGAGAAAGGAATATACCAAAACCATACTTCAGTTTCAATAATTTCAAAAGTAATAGTTGTACCCTCTACGCCTTCCGGGCGATTTACATCCTTAACCTGTGTGAAAATAGAACCGTGTTCTGCAAGTTTTGAAGGAGCTTCAAGACCTAATTGTCTTGCTACTACTCGTCCAAAACCACTAGAGTCTATAATAAATTTAGCTTCAATCTGACTTTCAGAACCATCTTTATGTTTTACTGTAGTAAGAGAATCAGTTCCATCAAATTCGACATTAGTTACTTCAGTTTCAAAATCAACCTCAACCCCTTGTTTTATAGCTTCATCAATTAAGGTTTTGTCAAAATGATCTCTTGGTACTTGCCAGGTCCAGTCCCAACCTTCACCATATTTTTTACTAAAATCAAAAGTTCCATGAACACCATCTTTGATAAATCGTGCCCCATATTTTTTTTCGTAGCCTTGTTTCATTAAGCAATCCAAAAGACCTGCTTCCTCAAAGTTATCCATACATCTGGGAATTAGGCTTTCACCAACCTGAAAACGAGGGAATTTAGTCTTCTCGACTACTTTGACTTTGATACCATGTTTGTTCAGGTATGCAGCGCTAACACTACCTGAGGGACCAGCACCAATCACCAGTACATCAACATTTTCTTTTTTCATAATTTTTAAAGGTACTTTAAATACATTACATTTGCGGTTTGTAAAAATAAAGACTAAACTTTAATTTTTTTACATTTTATTGGAAAAACTTACTAATTCGCGAATGCTGGTATTAAAAAATAAGTTAGAAATAAGTGATTTTATCAAGGTTATTTTTAACAATGAGGAGCTTTCTATAGATGATTCTATAGTCAGTAGAGTAGATAAGAGTCATAAATTCTTAGAGGAATTCTCCGAGAATAAAATTATATATGGTGTCAATACAGGTTTTGGTCCGATGGCACAGTATAAGATTGATGATGCAGATAGGATTGAGCTTCAATTTAATTTAATTAGAAGTCACTCTTCTGGTGTTGGTAAGCCAATGGAGCCAGAGTATGTAAAGGCATTAATGCTTGCTAGGCTAAATACACTTTCGTTAGGAAGGTCAGGCGTGAATACTACTGTGATAAATGGTCTGAAAGAATTAATAAATCATGATATCACTCCATTAATTTTTGAACACGGCGGTGTAGGAGCAAGTGGTGATTTAGTGCAGTTGGCGCATCTGGCATTAGTCCTTATTGGAGAAGGTGAAGTGTTTTATAAGGGGGATAGAAGAAATACAGTTGATGTTTTTTCAGAACTAGGGATCAAGCCAATAGAAATAAAGATAAGAGAAGGTTTAGCATTAATGAATGGTACATCTGCGATGACAGGCATTGGTATTGTTAATGTTATCAATGCACAAAAGCTTTTGGACTGGTCGATATGTTGTTCTTCTGCAATTAATGAGATTGTAGAAGCGTATGATGATCATCTGTCAAAAGAGCTAAATCATAGTAAGATGCATTTAGGCCAACAAGATGTGGCTAAAAAAATGCGTGAGCATTTGTCAGATAGTAAGCTTACCCGTGACAGAAATGAACACTTATACTCCGGTCAAAACGGAGATACTTATTTTAAAGAAAAAGTTCAGGAATATTATTCACTACGTTGTGTGCCTCAGATTCTGGGCCCCGTATGTGACACAATAAAACATGTAGGTAGAATATTAATAGAAGAGTTGAACTCTGCTAATGATAATCCTATTATTGATGTAGAAACAAAACATGTATATCACGGAGGAAACTTTCACGGAGATTATGTGTCTTTAGAAATGGATAAGTTAAAATTGGTAGTTACTAAATTATCCATGCTTGCAGAAAGACAGCTAAACTATCTTTTAAATTCTAAACTAAACGATATACTGCCTCCGTTTGCTAATCTTGGTAAATTAGGTTTCAATTTTGGTATGCAGGGAATCCAGTTTACAGCGGTGTCAACCACAGCAGAAAATCAAACATTATCTAATTCTATGTATGTACATAGTATACCTAATAATAATGACAATCAGGATATTGTTAGTATGGGGACCAACGCAGCAAATATGACTAAAACTGTTATTGAAAATACTTTTGAAGTTTTGGCTATTGAGTTGATGACTATAGTTCAGGCGTTAGAATATTTGGATTTTGGCGATAAACTATCTTCTAGAACTCAGAGTTTGGTTAAGGAAATTAAAGAGATTGTACCTCCATTTACAAAAGATTATATAACATATCCATTTGTTCAGAAAGTAAAAGATTATCTAAAAGATAATAATGCATATTAGAGAGTTGTATAATCCTTGATCAGGAATTAATGTTTACCATGATATAAACTTTAGAACTAACAATAAACTATAAATTTAAAAAAGATGAAAAAAATATTTTTAGCATCACTTTTGATAGTGTTAGGATTTCAGATCACTATTTCTCAGGAACTAGCAGCGGTTAGAGAGAATGGTAAAGTAGGTTATATTGATAAACAAGGGGAGTTCGTTATTGCTCCAGCTTACAAAAAAGCAAACAATTTTTCTGATGGACTAGCATTGGTTTTGGATGGAAAAAAATGGGGGTATATCAATGCTGATGGAAGTTGGGCTATAGAACCTCAGTTTAAGAAGGCTAAAGACTTTAGTGCAGGAGTGGCAATGGTAATAAGTGGTAAAGATTGGATTTATATTGATAAAACAGGAAAAGAACTTAAACTAGCCTCTTCTGATAAAAAATATGCATTTAAAGATGGAGTTGCTTTTATTAAAAAAGGTAAAAGTGTAGGGTTGATGAATGGTAAAGGAGAAGTAATAGCCGAACCAAAATTTCAGATTATTAAGGGTTTCAGAGATGGTTATGCCAAGTGTGCTCTAAATGATAAATGGGGGATTATAGATAATAAAGGAAAAATAGTTATTGCTCTAGAATATACAGGAATTGGTAACTATGTTAATGGAGTAGTTCGTGCAGAAAAAGGAGAAGGTAATCTAGGTTTGGTCACCTCAGATGGATTTGTTAAAGTTGAAGGAGCTTCTAGAATATGGGATTTTAAAGCAGGAGGAAAATATACTATTGCTAAGAAAGGTGAGCAAATAGGATTTATTGATACTAAGGGTAATTGGGTTATAGAACCGCAATTTGTTAAGGCGAAAGCATTTAAAAATGGTTATGCAGGTGTTTATAATGGTAACAAATGGGGGTTTGTTGATATTAATGGTAAAGTAGTTATAGATTATAAATTTGATGACGTAGATTATTTTAGTCCAGAAGGGTTAGCTCCTGTTAAGAATGATGATTGGGGATTTATAAATACTAAAGGCGAAATGGTCATTGAAGCTAAATATGGAATAACCGTTTCTAGTTTTGGTTTTTTATCAGGAAAAGTTCAGGAGAAAGGTTTTGTTGAAGGCTTAGCAAGAGTTAAATACAATAAAAAGTGGGGATTTTTAAAACCGGATGGCAAGGTTCTTGCTGATAAATGGTTTGAAAATGCAGAGCCTTTTGTAAAAGTTAAATAGTTTTTTTAAAAAATATCAAAACAGGCAACCTTAGACGATTGTTAAAGTTGTTGGTATTTTTTTTTAGTTGTTAATAAAATCTTAATTTGTATAATAGATATCAGTATAGTTATCTATTCTTAAAACCAAATTTAAATAAATGAAATACGCCCTTGTTACAGGTGGATCCAGAGGAATAGGAAGAGAAGTGGCTATAAAATTAGCTAAAGATTTAGATTATCCAGTTTTAGTTAATTATCAGTCTAATGATGATGCAGCCGAAGAAACAAAAAAGATGATTGAAGAGGAAGGAGGGAGCTGTACATTATTAAAATTTAATGTGGCTGATGCAGAATCTACAAAATCTACTTTGGATAAATGGATTGAACAAAACCCTGATGCTATAATAGAAGTAATCGTTAATAATGCAGGTATTACCAGAGACGGATTGTTCATGTGGATGAAACCCGAAGATTGGAATGATGTTCTTAATATCAGTCTTAATGGATTCTATAATGTTACTAATCATTTGATTCAGAAGATGCTTACTAACCGTTATGGTAGAATTATAAATATGGTCTCTGTTTCTGGTGTTAAAGGAACAGCAGGTCAGGCTAATTATTCGGCTGCAAAAGGTGCGTTAGTAGGTGCTACAAAAGCTTTGGCTCAGGAAGTGGCGAAACGAAAAATTACGGTAAATGCAGTTGCCCCTGGATTTATTAAGACGGATATGACGGCTGAGATGGATGAGAAAGAATTAAAACGTATGATTCCGGTTAATCGTTTTGGTGAGGCAGAAGAAGTAGCTGATCTAGTGTCTTTTTTAGCCTCCAAAAAAGCATCATATATTACTGGAGAAGTTGTAAATATTAACGGTGGAATATATTCTTAAAGATTTATGCGTAGAGTAGTTATCACAGGAATGGGTATTTATTCGTGTATTGGCACTAATGTTGAAGAGGTAAAGGAGTCTTTATACAGAGGTAAGTCTGGAATAGTTTATGAACCTTCTAGAAAAGAATTTGGATACAGGTCGGCACTTACAGGAATTGTCCCTAAACCTAATCTAAAAAAAGAGCTGAGTAGAAGGCAGAGAATAAGTTTTGGTTCAGAATCTGAATATGCATATATAGCTACAAAGCAAGCTTTTGATCAAGCAGGTGTAGACCAGGAATTTTTGGATACCAAAGAAATTGGCATTCTATTTGGTAATGACAGTACCGCAGAGTCTGTTATGGAAGCGATAGATAAAATTAGAGTCAAAAAAGATACTACTCTGGTAGGGTCTGGTGGAGTTTTTAAATCTATGAACTCTACAGTAACTATGAATTTATCTACAGTTTTTAAGCTAAAGGGAGTAAATTTTACAATTAGTGCAGCTTGTGCTAGTGGTTCACATTCTGTAGGAATGGGATACCTTTTGATAAAACAAGGTTTACAAGATTATGTTTTATGTGGAGGAGCTCAAGAGATTAATGATTATGCATTTGGAAGTTTTGATGGATTAGGAGTGTTTTCGGTTAATGAAGATAATCCTACAGCAGCTTCTAGGCCTTTTGATAGTAGTAGAGATGGTTTAGTGCCTAGTGGAGGTGGAGCTGCATTGTTTTTGGAGAGTTATGAAAGCGCGATAGCCCGCGGAGCGACTATTTTAGGAGAAGTAGTGGGGTATGGCTTTTCTTCTAATGGAGCGCATATCTCAACTCCTAATCAAGAAGGTCCTGCTCGAGCTATGAAACGAGCCGTGGAGCAAGCAGATCTAAAACCAGAGGAAATAGGGTATGTTAATGCTCATGCAACTTCTACACCAATAGGAGATGCTAATGAAGCCAAAGCTATTGATGAAGTTTTTGGGAAGACTAAACCCTATGTAAGCTCTACAAAATCGATGACAGGTCATGAGTGTTGGATGGCTGGAGCTAGTGAGATTGTATATTCACTGATAATGTTGAATAACTCATTTATTGCGCCTAATATTAACTTAAAAACACCAGATGAAGACTCGTCAAAGTTAAATCTGGTGAAAGAAACAGTAGATAAAAAATTTGATGTATTTTTGTCGAATTCTTTTGGATTTGGGGGAACGAATTCAGCAATCGTCATAAAAAAAGTTTAGAAATAGAAAAAAATTACGAAGAAGATGATGGAAACAAGTGTAATTGTAGAAAAAGTTGATGATTTCTTAATTGAAGAATTCGAAGTGGAAGCAGAGGAGATATCTCCTGAAGCAAATCTTAAGGATACTTTAGATCTTGATAGTTTAGATTATGTAGACCTAGTAGTGGCAATAGAAGCTACTTTTGGGGTAAAACTTGTGGGAGATGATTTTGTAGGTGTTGAAAGTTTTCAGGATTTTTATGATTTAATAGAACGAAAAGTAAATATTTAAAAAAATATAATGGCCCAATGGGAAGGTAAGGCTAAAGGGACACCTTTAGGATATAAAATATTTATTTTTTTTATCAAGCATCTGGGATTAAATGCTGCGTACTCTATATTAGTATTCGTAGCTGCGTATTATGTCGTTTTTTCCTTCTCGACTACCAGGACGAGTTATTTCTATTTTAGAAAAAGATTAGAACAATCTTTTCTTGAATCAATTATTAGTATTTATAAAAACTATTTTGTTTTTGGTCAGACACTTATTGACAGAACGGCTATTTCTTTTGGATTAAAGGATAAGTTTTCATTCACTTATGATGGTAAGGAGAAGGTTCAGGCATTGTTAGATAAGAAGACCGGAGGTTTTGTATTTAGTGGTCACATAGGAAGTTTTAATATTGCCAGATATTTTTTTGATGAGTTTGATATGACAGATACTGCTGTTAATTTAATGGTTACTGATCAAGAAAATGAACAAATTAAAGAATTTGTTGGAGCTGTTTCTTATGATACTAATATGAGATTTATCGTGATAAAAGATGATATGTCTCATATTTTTGAAATGAATGATGCTTTAGGAAGGGGTGAGGTTATTGTTTTTGCCTCGGATCGTTATGTAGAAGGAATACAATATATAGAACAAGAATTTCTTGGAAAATCTGTTAAGTTTCCTTCAGGGCCTTATAAATTGGCAGCAAGGAAGAAAAAGCCAATGCTCTTTATGTATATAATGAAAGGGAAGAATAAGCAATATCATTTATATGCAAAAGAACCAGAGTTTACTGCGGATTCTATAAAACCAAGCCATGTATTAAAAGAATACGTTAGAAATATGGAAATTATGATCAAAAAATACCCTTTGCAATGGTTTAATTATTATGATTATTGGGAAGATCTTAAATCCGATTCATGAAAAACGTATTAGTACTATACTATAGTCAAAGTGGTCAGTTAGGGGATATTTTGACTAATTTGGTAAGTCCAATTGTAAAGGATGACAATTGCAAGGTAACAACATATTTAATCCAGCCAGAAAATGAATATGCTTTTCCTTGGAATAAAAAGGATTTTTTAGAAGTGTTTCCTGAGTCGTATTTACAAATTCCTAAACCAAACAAACCTATCCCTGATGAAGTTCTTAATAAGAAATATGATCTTATTATTTTAGGTTATACAGTTTGGTATCTTTCACCATCGATTCCAATCAATTCATTTCTAAAAAGTGAAGAAGCAAAGTTACTATTAAAAGATACTCCTGTCATTACGGTAAATGGTTCTAGGAATATGTGGATTTTGACACAGGAAAAAGTAAAAAGACTTCTTGTAGATAACAAAGCAAAATTAGTCGGTAATTTAGCATTTGTTGATCGTCATTGGAATCATATTAGTGTTATCACTATAGTTCACTGGTTGATGGGAGGAAAAAAAACTAAATACTTAGGCTTTTTTCCTAAACCGGGAGTTTCAGAAAAAGATATAAATGAAGCGGGTAAGTTTGGATCTATTATAAAAAAATATCTTTTTAAAGAAAATTTTGCCCACCTCCAAGAAGACCTTGTGAAGTCTGGAGGAGTGATGATAAAACCTTTTTTAATAAGGTCAGATAAATCTGGTAATCATATATTTAGTAAGTGGTCAGCCCATATTTATAAGGTAGGTCTAAAATCATCAGAAAAAAGGGCAAAATGGTTAAACTTTTTCCAGTATTATTTACAATTTGCTATTTGGGTTTTCGTACCAATAGTTTTTGTTATATTTTTGTTGACTTATTTGCCTTTTTATGCACGCATAAAAAAAGATATTAAATATTATCAATCAGTAAGACTCAGGTAGGTGTCTAATAATTTATGAAGAACGTATATATAACTAAAACAGCTCATTTTTTACCAAATCAACCGGTTTCTAATGATGAAATGGAAAAGAGACTAGGTATGATTGATGATCAGCCATCTAGGGCAAGAAGGATTGTTTTAAGAAACAATGGTATTAAGGAGAGGTATTACGCTATAGATTCAGAAGGTAAAGTAACACATAATAACGCTCAATTGACCAAAGAAGCAATCAAGGGTTTGTGTGATACTGATTTTTCAGAAAAAGATATAGAGCTACTTTCCTGTGGTACAACAGGGCCTGATAACTTGTTGCCTTCTCATGCATCTATGGTTCATGGGCTTTTAGATGCAGAAAGTATTGAGTTAAATTCTGCTTCTGGAGTATGTTGTTCAGGTATGAGTGCTCTTAAGTATGGATATCTATCTATAAGGGCTGGTGCTACTACTAATGCAGTATGTACTGGGTCAGAAAGATCTTCTAGTTGGATGCAGTCTCAGAAATATAATGAAGAAATAGATAACCTTAAGAGTTTAGAAGAAACACCGGTTATAGGATTTAAAAAAGATTTTCTTCGCTGGATGTTATCAGATGGAGCTGGAGCATTTTTATTAGAAAGCGAACCAAATGGTGACGCTTCTTTAAGAATTGATTGGATGGAAGCTTATTCCTATGCTTATGAATTAGAAGCTTGTATGTATGCAGGAGGAGAGAAACAAGAAGATGGAACCTTGAAACCTTGGACAGACTATACTCCAAAAGAATGGCTTAATGATTCTATATTTTCTTTAAAACAGGATGTTAAAGTATTGGATGAGCATGTAGTACAGAAAGCTATTGTTAGTATGAAAGATGCTGTTACTAAAAATAACTTGAATGTTTCCGAAGTAGATTTCTTTTTGCCTCATATGTCATCATTTTATTTTGAAGGAAAGTTAAATGACGAAATGGTTAAACAAGGTTTAAGTATTCCAAAAGAAAAATGGTTTACAAATCTTGAAAAAGTAGGTAATGTAGGTTCTGCTTCAATTTATCTTATGATCGATGAATTAAGAAAATCAGGTAGATTGAAAAAAGGAAATAAAATATTAGTATTAGTTCCTGAGAGTGGACGCTTTTCATACTTTCATATTTTGCTAACTGTTTGCTAATGCCTAATCTTTTAGAAGATAAAATAACCGATCTTGATTTTGTCAAGAAATTGATTCCTCAGAAAGATCCATTTGTAATGATCGACAAACTATTGTTTTTTGATACTGATAAAGTGGTTTCGGGTCTTACTGTAACCTCTGATAACGTTTTAACCAATGGTACTCATTTTACAGAAGGAGGGCTTATTGAAAATATGGCTCAGAGTATAGCATTGCATAGAGGATACAGAGGTTATATTAATCGAGGCGGTGACGGAAAACCTAAAACAGGCTTTATAGGTTCTATAAAACACGCTACTATTAATAGCCTTCCAGAAATCGGAACGGACATAGAAACTACTGTAGAGATTGTCGCAGAAATAATGATGGTTTCATTGGTTAAGATCGAAGTAAAAGATATGAAAGGTAATCTTTTAGCTTCTTCTGAAATGAAAACCATTATTGTAGACCCTCAGTAGCTTTAATTATAATTCTTTTATGTTTAAATACTAAACTTTATGAAGAAAGAAGAAGTACCTCAAGATCAAAGTAGTTTTTCTCATACAAATATGAAAGAAGTGGTATATGCAGTGGATAAAGAAGGTAAGTATGGCAAAGCATTAAGTTCCGGTTGGGAAGCTAAAACTATGGCTTTAAACGAATCTTTAGAACTTATAGAAGAGAAAGTTTTAGAGACTGTCCAGAAAATAAAACAAGGAGAATTGAGTCCAATTGCTTATTATATGGAGGTTCAGCGAATGGACCCTGTAGTACTTTCGGGTTATGTAGGTATGTGGCAGTGGAGAGTAAAAAGACACCTGAAAGCCAAAGTTTTTAATAGGTTGAGAGAAAGAACACTCCAGAAATATGCAGATGCATTTGAGATAACCTTGTCTGAATTAAAAAATCCAAAGATTTGAAAATAAACTTCGAACATAACCAATCAGCTCATTGTGAAAATGGGGTGGTTTCTAATTTATTAAAATATAACGGCCTTAACGTTAGTGAACCTATGGTATTCGGGATAGGTTCTGGAGTCTTTTTTATATTTATACCTTTTATTAAGGTGAACTATGCTCCAATGTTTAGTTTTAGACCAGTTCCAGGGTTTATCTTTTCCAGAGTAAGTAAAAGACTTGGTTTTAAAATTAAAAGACATAAGTTTAAGTCTAAAGCCAAGGCACAACAAACCTTGGATGCTGAATTGACAAAAAATAATCCTGTGGGGTTACAAGTTGGAGTATATAACTTAACTTATTTCCCTGATGAATATCGTTTTCATTTTAATGCACATAATCTAGTCGTGTATGGCAAAGAAAATGGAGAATATCTAATTAGTGATCCGGTAATGCCCGAGGTTACTACTTTATCACATAATGAGTTAGAAAAAGTTCGTTTTGCTAAAGGTCCTTTTGCGCCAAATGGACACATCTATTATCCTACGCAATTACCACAAGATGTAGATCTTAAAAAAGCAATTCTAAAAGGTATAAAACAAGCATACCGTCATATGTTAGCTCCTGTTCCTATTGTAGGATTTAGAGGAATTAGGTATGTGGCTAAAAGAATTCGTAAATGGCCGGATAAGATCGGGGTTAAAAAAACAAACCATTACCTGGGGCAATTGGTTCGTATGCAAGAAGAAATTGGTACAGGAGGAGGTGGTTTTCGTTTTATTTTTGCAGCTTTTTTACAAGAAGCTTCTGAGATACTTGAGAATCCAAAACTTTCTGAACTATCAAAAGAAATGACTGTAATTGGTGATCAATGGAGAGATTTTGCAATTGATGCATCACGATTATATAAAAATAGAAGTCGTGAGACTGACGCTTATAATAAAATTGCCGATAAACTAGATGCCATTGCATTAGCAGAAAGAGCATTCTTTTTACAATTAAAGAAAGCCATCAAATAATATTCTGTGGGAGCTCCTATTATTCAAATAAATAACCTTTCTAAACAATATCAGGGAGCAGATTTTAAATCCTTAGATAATGTTGATCTGTCTATTCATAAGGGAGAAGTGTTCGGTTTATTGGGACCTAATGGAGCCGGAAAAACTACATTAATCTCTATTCTTTGTGGATTAATAAAACCAACTTCTGGAGAAGTTCATATTGGCGATAAAACTTTTCATCAAGATCATAAGTCAATAAAAAAGATAATAGGTGTAGTTCCTCAGGAATACGCCTTATATCCAAGACTTACAGCCAAAGAAAATTTATTGTATTTCGGAAGTATGTTTGGATTGCCAAAATCAGAACTTCGACCTTTGGTTTCACTGCATTTAGATCAGCTAGGATTATTGCCCTTCGCTGATAAAAAAATAAAGACATTTTCTGGTGGAATGAAAAGAAGAGTGAATCTCATTGCAGGAATTCTGCATAAACCAGAATTACTTTTTCTTGATGAGCCAACGGTTGGTGTAGATGTACAGTCTAAACAAGCTATTACTGAAAAGTTAAAACAACTTAATAAAGATGGTACTACTATAATTTATACTTCTCATCATTTACGAGAAGCACAAGAATTATGTACTCGTGTTGGAATTATAGATTCAGGAAGGATTATAGCAAAAGATACACCTACTAGTCTTATTTCTTCAACAGAAAACGCTAGAAATCTTGAGGACGTATTTATCGAACTAACAGGAAAGGAGTTACGAGATTATGCATAAATTCTTGGCTTCTATAAAAAAAGAATCATTACAGCTTCTGAGAGATCCAGGAGGGCTGATTATTTTATTTCTAATGCCAGTAATATTGGTAGTCACTATCACTCTGATTCAGGATAGCACGTTTAAATCAGTTTCTGGTAATACAATTGATATTTTATTGGTAGATAATGATAAAGGAAGGCTTTCCGCAGAGATTCAAAAGAATTTTAATGAAATAAGTTTTCTAAACCCTGTTTCTAAGATTAAAGATGTTAGGATAACAGAAAAAGAAGCAAGTCGTTTGGTAGCTTCGGGTAAGTATCAGTTGGCCGTGGTTATTCCAGAAGGTTTAACAAGTGATCTTGATACGCAGATAGAAAAAAATATAAATAAGATTTTAGAGGAGTTTGAAGGAACTGAAGATACTGCTAAGGTTGAAGCTGTGCAGGAAAAACTTTCTCATAAAGTGGTAAAACTTTATTTTGATCCTATTACTCAAGAGACATTCAGGAGTTCTGTGATCTTTTCAGTAGATAAGCTTATAGCTAGTATCGAAACCAAATCTATTTATCAGGCATTTGAAAAAGAACTAGGGGAGTCAGAAAGTTTACAGTCTTTCAATAGAGACCAATTTGTGAAATACGAACAAATTAACCCTTCATTATCTGGTGAAGATAATTTACCTAATTCTGTACAGCACAATATCCCGGCATGGACATTATTTGCAATTTTCTTTATGATCATTCCTTTATCACTAAATTTAGTACACGAGAAAGGGCAAGGTACGTTTATGCGGTTACAGACCACTCCGGTAAATTATTTGACCATTATTGGAGGAAAAGGCTTTGTGTTTCTATTTGTTAGTTTAGTTCAGTTTACACTAATATTGTTAATTGGGGTATATTTATTTCCTAAACTAGGGTTGCCAAATTTAGAAATAAGTGGATATATAGGATTATTATACTTGGTAGCATTGTCTGCTGGTCTTGCTGCTGTTGGGCTTGGGGTCTTGTTAGGAACACTTTTTAATACACATGAACAGACGGCTCCATTTTGTGCAGTTTTGATTATAATATTAGCTGCTATTGGTGGGGTATGGGTTCCGGTTTTTGTAATGCCAAAGACCATGCAAATTGTAGCTAAAATTTCACCTCTCAATTGGGGTTTAGAAGGTTTTTATGATTGCTTTCTTAGGAAAGGAAGTTTTATTGATATTCTTCCTGAAATTGGTTTGCTTATTGGATTTTTTATTAGTACTATCGTAATTGCTATTATTTACTATGAAAAGAAAAAAGCGGTCTAAAGAGATTGAAACGGATATTAAGTATACCCACGAAGTTCGGGTAAGGTTTAATGATTGTGATCCTTTGAGTATTGTATGGCACGGAATTTACATTACCTATTTTGAAGAGGGAAGAGAAGCTTTTGGCCGTACTCACGGTATTTCGTACCTGCACGTAAAAGATAATGATTATGTTACTCCAATCGTAAATTCCAATTGCGATCATAAGTTACCTCTTAAATATGGTGATGTGGCAACAGTAGAGACAATCTATGTGGATAGTCAAGCAGCCAAAATGATTTTTAGATACAATGTTTATAATCAAAATAAAGAACTAGTTTGTGTTGGTGAGACGACACAAGTCTTTTTGGATATGGAAGGAAATATGTCCTTATCTATTCCTGAATTCTTTTTGGATTGGAAACGAAAAGTAGGGTTATTATGAAAAAGGCCTACTTAGTTGCAGATAATATTATTTCTCCGTTAGGATTTTCTACTGAAGCAAATCTAGAAAACCTTCGTGCGAATAACACAGGGATCAATAGAGTGGATAATAAAACTATATACGAAGAACCGTTTTATGGTGCAGTAATTAATAACGATTTACTTTCATCTTCTTTGGAAATTGTTTCAAATAACGTAGAATATAGTAAGCTGGAAAAGATGATGTTGTTGTCAATTTCAAAATTACTTTCAGAAAACCCTTCTTTGGACATAAAAAAAAGTGGAATAATTATTTCTACTACTAAAGGAAATATTAATGCTTTATGTAGTAATTCTGAAACTAAAGCTTATCTAGGAAGTATTGCCGAAACTATTAAAGACTATTTTGATTTGGATTCGGAACCTATTGTATTGTCTAATGCTTGTATATCAGGTGGTTTGGCTTTGGCTATTGCCAAAAGAATGATTCAGACTGGAGAATATGAAGATATGATTGTAGTTGGTGGAGATTTACTTTCAGAATTTACGTTATCAGGATTTTTTTCTTTTCAAGCTGTTAGTCCTGCGCCTTGTAAGCCATTTTGTAAAAATAGGACAGGTATAAGTCTTGGAGAGGCAGCAGCAGTAGCTTGGTTAAGTTCTAATCCCAAAAATGTAAAAGGAAAAGCTATTCAAATTACAGGGGATGCTTCAGCTAATGATGCTAATCATATTTCGGGACCATCCAGAACTGGTGAAGGTTTATTTATCAGTATTTCTAAAGCGTTGAAAGAAGCAGGAATCAATAATACTCAAATTGATTTTATAACGGCTCACGGTACAGCAACACCATTTAATGATGAGATGGAGGCTATTGCCTTTAATAGAGCTGGGCTTCAAAATGTGCCAGTTAATAGCCTTAAGGGTTATTATGGCCATACCCTAGGGGCTTCAGCTCTTATAGAAAGTATTATCGCTAGACATTGTTTAATGAACGATGAAATATTTGCTTCTTTGGGGTTTGAAGAATTAGGAGTTTCACAGCCTATTAATATTATAAAAAAGAATGAATCAAAATCATTACGAAGGGTTTTGAAAACAGCTTCAGGTTTCGGAGGGTGTAATGTGGCATTAGTTATAGAAAAAGTATCGCTATAATGGAGCAACAGTATTACATAACAAGTTTTTGTTCTATTAAGAATAATAAAATCTCTAAGAATGGAGAATTATTATATTCTGATGATAACTCTGATTCTATAAAAGATTTTGCGAAAGGGATTTATAAGTTTTTGGAACTAAAGTATCCCAAATTTCATAAGATGGATGAGCTATGTAAGCTTAGTTTTTTGGCTTCAGAAGTTTTGTTGTCAGACCAGTTAGAAGTTTCGGAGGACACAGCTTTAGTACTCGCCAATCGTGCATCTAGTTTAGATACAGATAGGAAACATCAGGATACAATAAAAGATAGAGAAAATTATTTTCCTTCTCCAGCAGTTTTTGTGTATACTCTACCTAATATAATGATGGGTGAAATCAGTATTCGTCATCAACTAAAAAGTGAGAACGCTTTTTTTGTTAAGAAAGCTTTCGATGCAAAGTTTTTGACCACTTATTCCAGAGTACTTTTAGACACAAATAAAGCAAGTAACGTGATTTGTGGTTGGGTAGATTTGGATAATGATAAATATGACGTATTTTTGGCATTTATTTCCAGAAATGGAGAAAAATTGCTATCAAAAGAACAATTAAATAATTTTTACAAAAGTTGATTATGGCGGAATTACAAGAAGAGCTAAAAGAGAAAATCATTGAGCAATTAAGTTTAGAAGATGTGGAGGTAAGTGAAATAGGTAATGACGACCCACTTTTTGGTGATGGTCTTGGGTTGGACTCTATTGATGCTCTAGAGCTTATTGTATTATTAGAAAAGGATTATGGGATCAAATTAAAAGATCCAAAAGAAGGTAAAGCTATATTCGAATCCATTAATGTAATGGCAGATTATATTTCTAAAAACCGCACAAAATAGTATGAGCAAAGGTATTGCCATAACTGGTATGGGAATCATTTCTTCTATAGGTAATACTGTAGAAGAAAATTTTAATGCTCTAAAATCTGTTTCACACGGTATTTCTAGAATAGAAATGTTAGAAACACGTCATAAGGATGAGATTATGGTTGGTGAGATTAAAAAATCTAATCAAGATCTTATAGAGCAATTAGGTTTAGAACCGTCTCATTGTTTTTCCAGAACTGCTATGATTGGTGCAATAGCTGCTAAAGAAGCTCTTCAGAATGCTGATGTTTCTGATGTTAATGATTACAGGACAGGTTTTATTTCTGGTACTAGTGTTGGTGGTATGGATACTACTGAACGTCATTATCTTGGGTATCCCGAAACTCCGAAGTATCGAAGATTCATTGAAGCACAACACGCTGGGTTTACTACGCAATCAATTTCTGATTATTTAGGAATCAACGGTTATGTTTCGACAATTAGTACTGCCTGTTCATCTGCCGCTAATGCTATTATGTTAGGGGCAAGAATGATTCGTGCGGGACAATTAGATAGAGTAATAGTTGGAGGAACAGATGCGCTATCAAAATTTACGATAAACGGTTTTGGTACATTGATGATTTTATCAGATGAAGAATGTACTCCTTTTGATGATAACAGGAAGGGGCTTAATCTAGGTGAAGCTGCCGCATATTTGGTGTTGGAAAGTGATGAAGTAGTTGAAAAATCTAGTAAGAAAATCTTAGGAAGAGTTACCGGATGGGCTAATGCTAATGATGCATATCACCAAACTGCATCTTCATCAAATGGAGAAGGAGCTTATTTGGCTATGAAAGAAGCTTTAAAAGTAGCTAATATATCTGCAGAGGACATTGACTATGTTAATGCACACGGTACTGCAACTCCTAATAATGATTTATCCGAAGGTGTAGCTATGACTAGAATCTTTGGAGAAGATAACATGCCTGTTTTTAGCTCTACAAAGGCATTTACCGGTCATACATTGGCTGCTGCAGGTTCAGTAGAAGCTGTGTATTCATTGTTGTCACTTCGTGATGACCTAATTTTTCCTAATCTGAATTTCAAAACTCAGATGAAAGAATTTTCTTTGGTTCCACAAACTGAACTGATTTCTAAAGGTATGAATACAATACTATCCAATTCCTTTGGTTTTGGAGGTAATTGTTCCACTCTAATTTTTACAAAATAATGAGCAATTGTTATATTAATGGTATAGCCAGTATTTCTGCTCAGCCAACAACAGATCCTGATACTTTTTTAGATGAAGTAATTCATCATAAGGAATCTATTTTTAGATCACACGATCCTAATTATAAAGAATTTATCAAACCAGCGGCAATGAGACGTATGTCTAAATCCGTAAAGATGGGAGTAACGACTGCCACTATGGCTTTGAACAATTCAGGTATAGAAATGCCGGATGCCATCATCACAGGAACCGGAATGGGATGTAAGCAAGATTCTGAAAAGTTTCTTGAAAACATTTTACATAATGATGAGCAGTTTTTAACACCTACACTTTTTATTCAATCCACTCATAATACTGTCGGTGGTCAGGTAGCTTTAGGACTTGGTTGTAAAGCTTATAATGTAACCTATGTTCAAGGAGCAGCTTCTTTTGAGGTTTCTATAAAAGATGCACAATTAATGCTTTCAGAAAGCCCTGAGAAAAACATTTTAGTGGGAGGTATCGATGAGGTGGCTAAGAATTCTACTTTGCTACATAAGTTAGATGGTCAGATTAAGGAAGATGATATAGATGTGATTAAACTGTTGGATTCTAAAACATCTGGAACTGTAACTAGTGAAGGAGCTATATTTATGGTTTTAGGAGCTGAGAAAACAGATAAAACTCTTGCCAAGATTATTGATGTAGAAACAAGAAGTTCTGCTACACCGAATGAAATAAAAACTGATATAGAAAAGTTTGTTGCTCGTCAAGGATTGTCTATACAAGATATTGATGCTGTTATTCTAGGAAATAACGGAGATGTGGAACATGATCATTACTACAAAAGCTTACAATCTTCTATTTTTTCGAATACAGAACAACTTTGCTATAAACATCTTACTGGGGATTATCCTGTGGCTTCAAGTTTTGGTTTTTGGTTGGGTACTAGGATTTTTGATACAAATAAAGTCCCTTCTGTTCTAAAGGTGAATGATATTAGTGCTAAAGGATATAATACAATACTTTTGTATAATCAATATCTTGGAAAAAACCATAGTATTGCATTATTGCAAAGATGCTAACCCGTAAAACAGTTAATATTACATTTACCATTATTGGTAGTCTAATAATTATTGGAGTAGTATATAACTACCTTCCCTGGTGGAGTATGCTTCTAGTAGGTTTAGCTTGGTTTTTAATAACTGCTTATGGTGTTACGAATATCAGATCCGGATTTTTTCTAAAAAGCTACTCTTATAATCCAAATGTACAATTCAATACCGTTGCTATTACTTTTGATGATGGTCCTGATGAGAATACATTAAAAGTTTTAGAAGTTTTGGATAAATATGAAGTTAAAGCCACTTTTTTCTGTATCGGAAAACAGATAGAAACCTTTCCGGAAATTGCAAAACAAATAGTGGAAAAAGGTCATATAATAGGAAATCATACTTATACTCATGCACAGTTGATTGATATTTATGGTACCAAAAAGTTTACTAAAGAAATTACAGATACAGACAAAGTATTGAGAGATGTTATAGGAAAAACTTCACTTCTGTTTCGTCCGCCTTATGGAGTCACTAACCCAAATATAGCGAAAGCTGTAAAAGTAACAGGACATAAAGTAATAGGATGGAATAAACGTTCTTTTGATACTACAATTCCATCAGAAAAAGCAATTCTAAAAAGAGTAACAAAAGGTCTAAAAAAAGGAGATGTGATATTACTTCATGATACAAAAAACATCACAATATCAGTATTGGAACAATTGTTGCTATTTTTGCAGAAGAATAATTTTACAACTGTTACAATAGATGAGTTATTTTCAATACCGGCATATGCGTAGATATACATTTATCCTTTTTTTGTTAGTATTAGGATATATCCAAGCTCAGGAGACCAAACTAGCGCCTTCAGAGATTGATATGGTAAAAAATGGAGTGAGTGCCAGCGCACTCAACTCTAAAACGATTGTTAATACTTTTACACAATTGAAACATATTGATTTCTTGTCTAATGATATAGAAAGTAAAGGAGATTTATATTTCAAAGCACCGGATGTTATTAAGTGGTCATATACAGATCCTTATGAGTATAGTGTAATTTTTAAAGATAAAAAGTTATACATCAATGATGCTGGGAAGAAAAGTGATGTGAATCTAGCATCAAATAAAGTGTTTAAAAAACTAAACGATCTTATTGCCAGAAGTGTAAGCGGAGATATGTTGGATGATAGTCAGTTTACAATAGAGTTTTATAAAAAAGATAATGTATATATAGCTAAATTAACCCCAAAAGACAAAACGTTGAGTACAATGTTTAAGCAGATTGTACTTCGTTTTAATAAGAATGATTTTTTGGTTTCCAGTGTAAAATTGATAGAACCCTCTGATGATTATACTTTAATTAAATTCGAAAACAAGTCTGTAAACCAACCGATTCAGGATGCGGTATTTATTCATTAGTATTGTATTGATTTTATCTTCAGGTTGCAAGTTATCTTTAGTAGATGATTTTACAGAATCTGATACCTGGATTTCATCAATTCATAATCCTTATTTTAGTAATTCAGAACTGGATTATGTGTATAAGATGGAAGTTGCTGTTTATGGGAATGAATTTAGCGGTATTCTTATCGTAAAAAAGATCGAACAAGATACGCATAGAATGGTATTTACTTCTCAATTTGGGAGTACGTTTTTTGATATCGAGTTTAATGCAGAAGGATATAAAATCAATACTATTATAGATGAGCTTAATAGAAAGATCATTCTAAATACATTGATCAGGGATTTTTCATTATTATTAAAAGAGAATGATACAGTCACAGGAAGATATCATAACAAAAATTATAATGTGTTAAAAGCCAAATCCGATAAGAGAAGTAATTATTACTTTTACACCTTACCTGATGCAGTGCTGTCAAAAATAGTGCAGACAACTAAGTCAAAAGAAAAATTTGAGATTATTTATGATAAGGTTTCTGAAAATCATGTAGCGGAATCTATTAAAATAAATCACAAGAATATAAAATTGAATATAGAACTTAATTTACTTAAGAAATAATATGCTAATAGCTGATTTATATAAAATTAATGAAGATATTGTAAGGGATGGTGTACAAACTACGTCTATTACTTTAAATCCTGATAGTGATATTTTTAAAGGTCATTTTCCGGGTAACCCTGTAACTCCTGGTGTTTGTATGTTACAAATTATCAAAGAGCTTACAGAAAGAAGATTGGGATGTTCTTTATTTATGAAAAAAGCATCTAATGTAAAATTTATGGCAGTAATTAATCCGGAGAAAACACCTGATTTGGTTATTGAAAATAGTTTTACAGATGGCGATGAAGAAATCAAAGTAAAGAATATAATTAAATATGATGATACAGTAGCACTAAAAGTAGTAGTTACTTTTGTAAAACTATAAATCTGAATGTATGAAACTTTTTGCTTTATTGATTAGTTTATTGATTTTTTCACCAAACTTGATGGATATTACAGAAGTACGTAATTCTTATCGATATGCTAAAAAATCTGCTGAGAATACGGAAAAGTTTTATCAGATAATTCAAAAGACAAATTATAAAACAGATAATGTTTTATCAGCATATTATGGATGTGCATTAACCTTAAAAGCTTCTTTTGCAGATAAAAGAGGAGATAAAATATCTTTTTTCAAACAAGGGAAAAAAATCATTGAAGCAGCTATAACTTCTGAGCCTGATAATATTGAACTTAGAATGATAAGGCTTAGTGTACAAACCAGTGCCCCTAGAATTACTCGCTATTATAAAAACATCGAGTCAGATAAAAAATTTCTTCAGGATAACGTTAATAAAGTTCCTTCTCCTAAACTAAAAGAGTTTATTAAAGGTTTTATGTCTACATCTGAAGCTTTTGCAGATTAATTTGCTTCGGATATGGCTTTATAGGTTTTGAAAATCTGTCCGGTTTGAAAATTAAATTAAATTCGCTACCAATACAAATTATACTATTTTTGTGCTCATAAAAGAATGCTTTGAACACAAAACCATTACAAAACCATCTTTTTGAAACACTTAAATGTGGTGTTTTGATTCCTACTTATAATAATCAGAAAACTTTGAATAGGGTTGTTCAGGGAGTTTTGGAATATACAGATAGGATTATTGTTGTTAATGATGGTGCTACAGATGATACATCAAACATCCTTTTACCATACCAGAACAAATTAACAATTATTACGTTTCCTAAAAACAAAGGTAAAGGAGTAGCACTTCGTGAAGGTTTTAAAAAAGCAGATGAACTAGGTTATGAGTATCTTATTACCGTAGATAGTGATGGGCAGCATTTTCCAAGTGATTTACCTGTTTTTCTACAGGAATTAGAAAAACAAGATCCCGATCAATCATTATTGTTGATTGGTTCTAGAAATATGGATGATCCTACTGTACCAGGAAAGAGCAGTTTTGGTAATAAATTCTCCAACTTTTGGTATCTGGTGGAAACAGGAATCAAACTTCAGGATACACAATCAGGTTATCGTTTATATCCTATCAAAGAAATAAATAAACTAAAACTTTTTACCACCAAGTTTGAATTAGAAATAGAGGTAATTGTAAAACTAGCATGGAGAAGAGTAGAAGTTCGTAATATTCCTATTCGTGTATTGTATGATGAGCAAGAACGGGTATCACATTTTAGGCCTTTTAAAGACTTTACACGAATCAGTATTCTGAACACTTGGTTAGTAACATTGACATTGTTCTTCTATCTCCCTAGAAGATTGTTTGATAAAGTAAAAAAAAAAGGGTTTAAGAAATTCTGGAGAGAAAATGTTTTAAGAAGCAACGATCCTCCTTTAAAAAAAGCTAGTGCCATTGCTTTGGGATTATTTATAGGCATATCTCCTTTTTGGGGTTTTCAAACATTGCTGGTATTTGCTTTAGCAACTATTTTTAAACTTAATAAACCAATTGCCTTTTTGTTTTCTAATGTTAGTATTCCACCAATAATTCCATTTATTATATATGCTAGTTATCAATTAGGTGCTATAGTCATGGGAAAAGAAATGGACCTAACTCTTAATATAGAAGATATTAGATCTGGTAAAGATGTTTTTAAGGGATTAGGTCAATATGTGATCGGAAGCTTTGCTTTGGCAATTGTAGTGTCTTTGATTTCAGGAATACTGGCATATTTGTATTTTAGCATTCGCAAATCCAAAAGTAATGCTATAAATGCATAATTTCTTTCTTTCACTATATCACAGCATAAGGCAGAATAGAATGTTGGCATGGCCAATTATTACTTTGCTCATAGTAATTGTTGGTTTTGTTGCTAGTCGTATTGGTTTTGAAGAAGATATCACCAGATTGATCCCAAATAGCGAAAAAGGAGAGATCATTCAAAAAGTTCTAAAAACTGTTTCTTTTTCGGATAAAATAGTTGTCAATATTGAAGCAACTACTGGTGATCCTGATAAGCTGACAACATATGCCCAGGAATATATTGACTCAATCCAAACACATCTTGGTAATTATGTAAAAAAGATTCAAGGTAAGGTAGAAGATGATAATGTATTACAGTTATATGATTTTGTATATAATCATTTACCGTTATTTCTTGATGAATCTGATTACCAAAATATAGCGAAAAAAATTAATCCGGACTCTATTACCGAGGTCATTGAGAACAATTATAAAACCCTTATTTCTCCAGCCGGAATCATTACCAAGAAATATATCGTTAAAGACCCTTTATCACTTACACCTGTGGGGCTTCAGAAATTGGCACAGTTACAACTTGGTGATAATTATGATCTATATAATGGCTTTTTAGTTACAAAGGACAGAAAGAATCTATTACTTTTTCTTACTCCCGCTTTGGCAACTAATGAAACTGGAAAAAATACTTTGTTTGTTGAGGGATTAAAACAAATAACATCTGAGTTAAACTCAAAATATAATCAAGATACCAAAGCTACATTATTTGGTGCTACATTATATGCTGTGGCCAATGCCAAGCAGATTAAAAGAGATATTCAGCTTACTGTTACTATTGCAATGTCAATTCTATTGTTGATTTTGATATTTTTTTATCGAAAGGTCACTGTACCACTAATTATTTTTACACCAACAGTATTTGGAGCATTACTAGCAATAGCTATTTTGTATTTGGTAAAAGGAAAAATATCTGCCATTTCCTTAGGTATAGGTTCGGTTTTATTAGGGATAACCTTAGATTATTCATTGCATATTCTTACGCATTTTAGAAATAATCGTGATGTCAAAGAACTCTACAAAGATGTTTCTCTTCCTGTTTTAATGAGCAGTTTGACCACTGCAGTAGCATTTTTGTGTTTGGTGTTTGTAAAATCTGAAGCATTAAATGATTTAGGAATTTTTGCTGCTGTTAGCGTTGTGGGGGCCTCTGTATTTGCATTGGTATTTATCCCACAAGTATATCGTTTTTCTGATAGCAAGAAAGCACAGCGAAAGACAATTATTGATAAAATATCAAATATTGATTTTCATAAAAGCAAAGTTCTGGTTTCGCTAATCACTATAGTTTTCATTATTGGGTTGTTTTTATTTCATAGAGTAGGATTTAATACAGATCTGAATACGATGAACTATCAGCCTGAAGAACTCTTGGCAGCAGAATCAGATTTAGACAGAATTAATAATAATAAAGCCAAATCGATCTATCTGGTTTCTTACGGTAAGACTCTTAACGAGGCTTTGAATGCGAATAATAAGTTATACTCAATTCTTAATCAAAAGAAATCCGATAATGAAATTATTAATTTTAGTTCAGTAGGAGGAGTAGTACTTTCACAAGAAGTTCAGGAAGAAAAAATTAAGCAATGGAAAGATTTCTGGACTAGTCAAAAAAAAGATACTCTTACTAAATTATTAAAAGAAAAAGGAGCATTAAAAAGTTTTAAACCGGAGACATTTACTACTTTTTATAATACTTTGAATTCTGATTTTAAGATCATCAGCTATTCAGAATATAATAATATTAAAGAGTTGTATTTAGATGAGTTTGTTACTCAGGAGGATGATTTTTCTACTGTGGTTTCTGCGATAAAAGTTGCGCACGAAGATACAGATATAATCAATGGAGCATTAAGTAAGGAAAAAAATACGGTAGTAATTGACCGTAAACAACTTAATGAAACATTGCTAGGAAACTTAAAAAATGATTTCAATACCTTGATAGGATACTCGCTTATTGCTGTAGTCTTATTGTTGATGGTTTTCTATAGAGATCCGATGCTTACTTTTCTTACGGCAGTTCCTATTGCGATTACCTGGATAATTACCCTGGGTATTATGAAAATGTTGAGTATTGATTTTAATATATTCAATGTCATTATTTCTACTTTTATATTTGGATTAGGAGTGGACTATAGTATTTTTATTACTAACGGTTTGATTAAAGAATATACTTATGGGCGTAAGGAGTTATCAACATATAAAACTTCAATACTATTATCAGTTATTACTACAATTTTAGGTATTGGAGTATTGATTTTTGCTAAACACCCTGCTTTATATTCAATTTCTGTAGTATCTCTTATAGGAATTTTATCTGCAGTTTTAGTCGCTTTTACGATTCAACCAATGTTGTACAGGGCATTTATTATTAATCGAGGAAAAAAAGGTCTATCACCACTTAGAGTTCGTCAGACATTGTGGTCTATATTTAGTTTTGGATATTTTATTATTGGTGGTTTTATAATTTCGTTGTTAAGTAGTCTGATTATTCCTTGGTTTCCGGCAAGTAAAAGAAAGAAAATGGCTGTTTTTCATGGAACAGTATCCAAAATGATGGGTTCGGTATTATACTCTAATCCTTTTGTAAAAAAGAAGGTTTATAATTTTAATCAAGAAAACTTTGGTAAGCAGTGTATTATTATTGCTAACCATTCTTCGTTTTTAGACATCCTTTGTTTAGGGATGTTACATCCTAAATTAATATATCTGGTTAAGGATTGGGTATATAACAATCCTGTTTTTGGCAAAGCTGTGAAGCTGGCTGGCTTTTATCCGGTTTCTTCTGGTATTGAAGGAGGAGTAGAGCATCTTCAGGAAAAAGTAAAACAAGGATATTCCCTTATCGCATTTCCTGAAGGTTCCAGAACGGATACTGCTAAGATGAGTAGATTCCACAAAGGGTCTTTTTATCTGGCACAAGAACTGAAGTTGGATATTCTTCCAGTAGTAATACATGGTAATGCTCAGGTATCACCCAAAGGAGATTTTGTAATACATGATGGAGCTATTAGGTTAAAAATGCTTCCAAGAATCCCTTATGATGATACTAGTTTTGGTAATGGATATGCAGAACGAACAAAAAAGATAAGCAGTTATTTCAGATCGGAATTTGCTACACTTCAAGATGAAGTTGAAGGAGTGAACTACTATAAGAAGCCCTTATTAAGTAACTATAGATATAAAACGTGTTTTACAGAAGTCAAAAAAGATTTTGAAATAAACAAGGAAAAGTATTATAAGGCTGCATCTTATATCCAACAGAAAGATAACGTTTTACAATACAGTGATGATTTTGGGCAGTTCCTTATTTATCTAAGTTTTAAAAAACCATATACTAAACTAAAAGGTATTATAGCTGAGGAAAACAAGTTAGAGATTGCTAGAGAGTGTTATACCACTATAAGAAGTAAAATCAATTTTGTATCAACTGAAGATTTGACCGCGACAAAATTTGATGTACTTTTGTTACATACGACTACACCAATACAACCACAACATTTAGAAGAATTAGTTGCTGAGAATATAAAGAAAATTATAGTGTTCTCTGATACGATCCAACTACCTGAAAAGGTAAGCGCTGCTTTTAATATTGATAGTCAAGAGTTTGGGTTAACAGTTTTGAACAGGATATCATAAATGGAAGATAAATTTGACGTAGTTATTGTAGGTAGCGGACTTGGAGGATTAGTTTCTGCAAATATCCTTGCTAAAGAAGGTAAGAAGGTTTGCGTGCTGGAAAAAAACAATCAGTTCGGAGGAAACCTGCAAACTTTTGTAAGAGATAAAAGTATATTCGATACCGGTATTCACTATATCGGAGGGCTAGAAAAAGGCCAGAATTTACATCAGTATTTTTCATATTTGGATATTATGGATGACCTTAAGCTTCAGCGTATGGATATTGATGCTTATGATGTGATCACCTTTGATAACGACGAAATAGAATATCCACACGCACAGGGTTATGATAATTTTGTAAAACAATTGGTGCAATATTTTCCTGAAGAAGAAGAAGGAATACGAGAATATATAAAAAAAGTACGTGATACTTGTTATAAGTTTCCTTTGTATAATTTAGAACCTGGAGATCGCTATTATGGAGAGGATTTATTAACTCTTAAGGCTAAAGATTATATTGATAGTATAACTGAAAACCCTAAGCTAAGAGCAGTATTAGCTGGATCAAATCTATTGTATGCAGGAGATCCCGAGAAAACCCCCTTTTATGTGCATGCTTTATCGGTTAATTCATATATCGAGAGTGCCTGGAGATGCATTATGGGAGGGAGTCAGATAGCTAAACAATTGGTGAAGCGTTTCAGGAGTTTGGGAGGAAAGATATATAAGTATCAAGAGGTTAATAAATTTAATTTCGAAGAGAAGCAATTGATTTCGGTATCAACAAAGAAGGGAGATACTTTTTTTGCGGATAATTTTATTTCTAATGTAGACCCAAAACTAACGTTGCAGATTATAGGTAAGGAACATTTTAGAAACCTATATTATAAAAGAATACAGAATACAGAGAGTATTATATCTTCATTTAGTTTGTATATAGTTTTTAAACCGGGTACGTTTCCTTATCTAAATAAGAATTATTACCATACCAATGCAGTAGAAAAGGTATGGACTACCCAGAATTATGAAGAAGATAACTGGCCAGAGGCTTATTTGATTTCCATGAATGAAGATCGTAAGAACCCTGGGTATGCAGATAACCTTACATCGATAACATATATGAGATTTGAGGAAACAGAACCCTGGTCTCATACCTTTAATACAGTTGCAGTTAAGAATGATAGAGGAGAAGATTACGAGCAATTTAAAGAACGTAAAATAGAAGCTTATCTTAGCGAGATAGAGAAAAAGTTTCCTAATATTAGATCATGTATAAAATCTGTACATACTTCTACACCTTTGTCATACAGAGATTATATTGGTTGTTATGAAGGTTCTATGTATGGTTTTGCTAAAGATGCTGATAACCCGATGAAGTCTTTTTTATCTCCCAGAACTAAGATTCCTAACTTATTATTTACTGGACAAGGACTTAATATGCACGGTGTGCTGGGAGTTACCATAAGTGCAGTAGTTACTTGTGGCGAATTATTAGGCAAGGAATATTTACTACAACGTATCAAGGATGCTTTGGCAGAAAAAGCAAAGGTTAATTCATAATGAAGAATTGTATATTTAAAATAGTATTTCTATTTCTTGTATGGATTGCTTCATCCTGCGGAGTAAAAAAATCTTTAGCTGCCAGACCTGATATCTCTGGTATAGAAACGATTGACACAGCGAGAGTAAAACATAGTAATACTTTTTACACCCTAAATAATAATCTACTTCGAAAAAATTCACAAGGGTTATGGGAGTTATATATTGAAGGTAAACCCCTTGAGCGAGGAATTGCTGCGGGTAGCTTAGGACGCGAATTGATAAAAATACAAGAAGATGCTTTTATTGGAAAAGTTACTGAACTTGTTCCTTCAGAAGGATATTTAAATTTTCTCAGTAAAATTGTAGCCTGGTATAATAGAAAGCTTCATCTTAATGTTCCTGAAGAATATAAAACCGAAATTTATGGAGTATCTCGTTATGCTTCTGATGATTATAATAATTTTGCAGAACCCTATGTAAGAATGCTGTATGCTCACGGAGCTCATGACATTGGTCATGCATTACAAGACTTAATGTTGGTAGGATGTACTTCTTTTGCAGCTTGGGGCAAAAAGACGGATGACGGACAATTATTAATTGGGCGTAATTTTGACTTCTATGCAGGCGATGAATTTGCAAAAGAAAAGCTAGTTACATTTATGAATCCTTCTGAAGGACATAAATTTATGATGTATGGTTGGGCAGGTATGATGGGAGCTGTTTCTGGAATGAATATTGAAGGACTTACTGTGACCATTAACGCAGGAAAATCAAAAATACCGCTAGTTGCCAAAACTCCCATTTCTATTCTTACCAGGGAGATTCTACAATATGCATCTACTATAGAAGAAGCTATTGAGATTGCCAAAAAAAGAAAGGTTTTTGTGTCAGAATCTATTATGGTGGGTAGTGCCAAGGACAAAAAAGCAGTTTTGATAGAAGTATCTCCAAAGAATTTTGGAGTATATGAAGTTCTGAATACGAATCAGTTGATTTGCTCTAATCACTTTCAAAGTGAAGCTTACTCAAAAGACAAACGAAATAAAAAAGCGATTAAAGAGAGTCACTCTTTTTATCGATATCAGCGTATGACTGAGTTGTTATCTCAGCAAGAGAAACTGAATCCGGAAGAAGCAGCAAAAATCCTTAGAAACAGAGAAGGGTTAAAAGATAAGTTGATTGGTTATGGTAATGAGAAAGCTTTAAATCAGATGCTAGCTCACCATGGGATCATCTTTAAATCGGAAGAGAAAAAAGTATGGGTAAGTAGTAATCCATATCAGATGGGAGAGTTTGTAGCATATGATTTGGATGAAGTTTTTGATAAATTTATAGCCCGAAAAGAAGAAGTAATAATCGCTTCGGATAAACTTAATATAACTGCTGATCCTTTTATTGAAACACAACAATATAGGAATTATGAAGCATATAGAATTTTAAGTCGAAAGATTGAAAAGGCTACAGAAAAGGAGAATACCGTAAAAGAAGCAGATCGCCTACAATTCGAAAGCTTGAACCCTAATTATTGGGCGACCTACTATGTGTTAGGAAAATATCATTATGTTCAGAAAGAGTATAAAAAAGCGTTGATTTTCTTCAAAAAAGCGTCAAAGCAAGAAGTAACGACTGTTCCTGACGTAAAACAAATAAAGAAGTACATAAAAAAGTGTAAAAGGAAGATATAAGTATGATTCCCGAGATAGAAAAAGCATCACCTATGGAGATATCTAATCTTCAGAATACCAAATTACAAGAAGCGATTGCATATGTTGCAAAGCACTCTCCATATTATAAAAGGTTATTTTTAGAAAATAATATAAATAGTAATGCTATAAAAACTGTTGAAGATTTACAGAAACTTCCAATTACGACCAAAGATGATTTTCAGGAATATAATAATGATTTTCTGTGTGTCCCAAAATCCGAAATTGTTGATTATGTAACTACTTCAGGTACTTTGGGTAAACCTGTTACTTTTGGACTTACGGATAAAGATTTAGAACGATTAGCTTATAATGAAGCTACATCTTTTGCTACAGCTGGAGTTACCAAAGATGATGTTGTTCAATTAACTACCACTTTAGATCGTAGATTTATGGCAGGGTTAGCTTATTTTTTAGGAACCCGAAAGTTAGGTGCAGCGATGGTTCGTGTAGGGTCTGGTATCCCGGAATTGCAATGGGATTCTATTCATCGTTTTCAAACGACATATTTGGTAGTAGTGCCGTCATTTCTATTAAAGCTAATTTCTTATGCAGAAGCTAACGGTATTGATTATCAGAATTCTTCTGTAAAAGCCGCTATTTGTATAGGAGAACCTTTACGAGATCAAGATTTTAATCTAAATACTCTAGGAAGTAAGATTAAAGAAAAGTGGGATATTGATTTATATTCTACCTATGCTTCTACTGAGATGAGTACAGCATTTACAGAATGTAGCGCACACCAGGGGGGGCATCATATTCCAGAATTAATTATTACTGAGATTCTTGATGAAAACGGAAACTTGGTCAACAATGGAGAGGTAGGAGAGTTGGCTTTTACTACATTAGGTATAGAAGGAATGCCTTTATTAAGATATACTACCGGTGATATGATGCGAGCACATCACGAACCTTGTATTTGTGGTCGCTCTACAATGCGATTAAGCCCTGTTCTAGGTCGGAAAAAGCATATGATAAAATATAAAGGGACTACATTGTATCCGCAAAGCGTGATTGAGGTGCTTACAAGTTTTGAGGGTCTTGGAATGTATGTTATCGAAGTAATTATTGGAGAATTAGGAACAGATAAGTTATTGATTCATATTTCTGATGTGTTAACTGCTTTACAACAGAAGGAATTGAAAGAACATCTTAGAGCTAATCTGCGAGTAGTTCCAGATTTAGTGCTCAACACTAAAGAAGAATTAAAAGCCAAGAAATTTCCTGAAATGAGCCGTAAGCCGATTTCGTTTATTGATTCTAGGGAAACATTGTAAAACTTCCTTTATTATAAGTTTTTCCTGGCTTTAAACTGTGAATTCCTTGTATTATGGGACCTAAAAGGTATTTTCTTCTTTAGGTTTACATCAAAATTATTATATAACTATTTTATTTTCAATGAAAAAGAAAATCATTGGTTTTAAACGTTAAAAAATTTACAATTGTCTAACTATTTCAGCGGTATTTATTCTAACTTTAGGCAATACTAATTTAAAACCTAAACAAAATGCCACCAATTGAAAACACAATTACTCTAGAAACCGGTATCCAATGGACAACAAAATGGCGTCAAGAATGTCCAGACAATTGTAGAGCGTTTCTAATTCCTAAAATTGATTTAATAGAAGTTTTACAGGAAAAACATGTTGTTAATGTAAGAGCTTATATGGGAATCGATGACGATGGAATAGAAAAATTAATCATTGTTGGCGTAGATGCAGATGGTAAAGATGTTATTGGTCCAATATCTAATAAATCTGCTACCACTAATGATGAAATTGAGTTTGGATATTTATATGATTTTACGGATCCTTGTCCTAATACTTGTGATAATAGTAGCCCATTAAATGGATAATGGATTATAACCAAATATTTTCTTGGTTAAGTAAAATAATTTTGTCCGTTAATGTTATAGTTTATTCTAAAGGTTTGTCTAGTTTTTATAGTAGAAAGACCTTTAGGATTTTCTTCTTTTACATTGGCTATATTTTTTTATTTCAAATAGTTTTGTTTTTATTTTGGTTGTTTAAAATCAACAACATTTTTCTTTCTCATTTCTACTTTATTATACAATTTGTGCTGTTATCATTTTTTTATAGAGAATTGTTCAAAGGAAAAAATCAAAAAAGAGTTATTAATGCTGTTATGATTACAATAATCTCAATAATTATAATTCAATACATTTTTACACCAGGATTGTTTAATAAATTTAACTTGTCTGAAATAGTGTTAACCTCAGTTCCGTTAATTATGTATTCCATCATTCACTTCTATAATATATTAGGAAAGAAAAAGGAATATGTATATATAAACTCAGGTGTTTTATTATACTTAAGTGGAAGTACACTGCTTTTTGTTGCAGGAAATTATATAGTTGCGTCCGATTCAATTTTAAACAAATCGATTTGGATTATTAATTCAATTTTGTTTGTGGTATACCAGATTTTAATTTTCGTTGAATGGAGGAAGTCGTTTTACAAGAAGAAAATTCAGTAATTGTTTTTTTGATAGTCGGAATAGGGATTTTGCTATTGATGGCTACTTCATTATTATTGTTTTTTTATTTTTCTAATAAAAAGATTATTCAAAAAGAATTAGAAAAAAAAGATTTAGCGATCTCATACCAAAGAGACCTATTACATGCTACTATAGAAACTCAGGAAGAAGAACGTAAACGTATTGCGCAGGATTTACACGATGCCATAAGCGCTAAACTTAATGTAGTAAGTCTTAGCACTAATGTATTAATTGATGGTAACCTGGATAAGAAAGAAGAAGAACAAACATTGCAACATATTCTATCAGTTACTACCAATACATTAGAAAGCTCGCGTAGGTTAGCACATAATTTATTGCCTCCAATTTTAGAAAATTTTGGTTTGCAAGCGGCAATTGAAGAATTATGTGATGAATTTATCAGTAGTAAAAAGTTAGCAATAGAACATCATATTAATTATAATCAGTCATTATCCAAAAGCAATGAACTACACCTCTTTAGAATTACTCAAGAATTGTTAAATAATTCTGTGCGACATGGTGAGGCAAGTAAAGTAAACCTTTCTATTGATGACAGCGGGCAATTCGCCCTGGATTATATAGACAATGGCAAAGGTTTTGATCTAAAATCTATAGAAAAAAAGAAGGGAATTGGTCTTAAAAACATAGAAAGTAGAGTAGAAATACTCGGCGGGGAACTTTCTTATGAGAGTGAGATCGGTAATGGAGCTACATTCAATATTATAATTCTTAAAACCCCTAGCTCATGAAAAATGATGTAATAAAATTAGCAATAGCAGATGATGAGACCCTATTTAGACAAGGAATTTCTTTTATCCTTTCTAAAGAAAATAATATAGATATTATATTACAAGCGGAAGATGGTAATGATCTCATTAATCAATTAAAGGCTAGAAGAGATTTACCTGAGATTATACTAATGGATTTAAAGATGCCAGATCTTAATGGAGTTGAAGCCACTAAGATTGTAAGAAAGCAATTTCCAGAAATTAAAATTATAGCGCTTACCAGTTATTATTCTAAACCGTTTATAGTTAACATGATAGATCAAGGAGCTGTTGCGTATCTTGCTAAGAATAGCTCACCAACTCAGGTGATTTATACCATAAATCAAGTAGCTCAAAAAGGTTTTTACTATGATGAAAATGTACTTGATATCTTAGAAGATACCAAACTAAAAACGATTAAGAAAAGTAAATATGATGAAGAATACCTGACACGAAGAGAGCGAGAAGTACTCAAGCTAATCTGTGAGCAAAAAACTACAGTAGAAATTGCAGAACAGTTGTTTATTAGTCCTCGTACGGTAGAAGGACACCGTAATCATTTATTGCTAAAGACAGGTTCTAAAAACATTGCGGGTTTGGTAATCCACGCTATTGAGAATCAAATTTTTGTTCGAAACCAGCAATTGTGATTTTTTAGGCTGTTTAGATTTCCTTGTTGTCGAGGATTAGTGAGATGTTAAGCTTTCTGACAATGCAGGATGACCTTTTTGTTTTCTGAATTTGTGGTAAAGAATAAATATTCCTGACCACCATCTTTAATTTTGAGTTTTTTTCTGATTACACTAACAGATTCCGGAAAATTACGAGTAGTAATATTGGCTTTAGTGATTCCTGCTTTAGCCAATACTTTTTTCTGATAAGGATAAATGTTAATAATCTGGAACCTCCTTCCTGGAAAATTGATTAATTGGTCAGAAGTATACAAGTGAGAATTGATATGAAGTTTATACAAACCTAATTTCTTTCCAATACTTGAAAAACCACCACTTTTTAGAATAGCTGCATTAGGTTCATAGAGATAGGTTTTAGGCAGACTAATAGGAACAGAAATATTAGTTTCGTCTTTTAGTAAAAAAGAAAACTCTTTGTTACCAGTTTTTGTTAGATTAACAGTCTTTATGATAATATCTCCATTAAAAGTGGAGTCAAGAACCCATAGCAGTTCTTTAACTTCATTATTAACCGCAACTACGTGAATTTCTTTGACTTTTTTCAGAGAAGATATGCCTATTTGAATATCCAGTAAAGGAGAAGTCTTAATGAGGATATTTTTACTTCTAGAGAAAAGAAAATCTAAATTAGAAGGAACATCAGGAAGGCAATCTTCAAGAAAGAAGACTTTTCCTTTACTATTATGTCTTCGAGAAGGGTCGATATAAATCCAATCTACTGTATTTTGATTTTTTAATATTTCTAAACCATCTCCGGTATAGATTTTTATATTGTCTGTTTTAAGAATAATAAAGTTATGAGAAGCGATTTGACTTAGTTCTTCATTAAGTTCACAATGGTAAACAATTATTATTTTTTTTGAAAAATAATAATCATCAATTCCTAAACCTCCTGTAATGTCAATCAAAGTTTCTCCCGAAACCAAATTACTTTTATATTGCGCAGTTGCTTCAGAAGAAGTCTGTTCCAGGTTGAGGGTTGGAGGATAGTAAATCCCTTGTGTATTATACCAAGAAGGTAGCTTTTGTTTAGCCTTAAGCCTGCCTTGAACCTGTTGTGCTAATTCCTGAATGGTTATTCCCTGAAAAGGGCTTCCTTTTAAAATAAGTGTACTCAAGTCTATATTGCGATCAGATGTAGAGATAATATAGTCTTGTACTTCTCTATTTAAAATTTTAGTATTCAATTTTTTTATCACTCCAGTGTAGGCTGGAATCTATTTTGGTTTGATAAATATAATAACTCTTTAGAGTTACAAATCTTTGGTCAGTTTCTTTACGATCTTGTACTCTGATAAAAACTCCTGTGCAATCACCTTAATTGCTGTATAAAAAGGTACTGCAACGATTAATCCCCCAATACCAAATAGTAATCCAAAAATAAGAATGGCAAGAAAGATTTCTAAAGGATGAGACTTTACACTATTTCCAAAAATCAGAGGTTGATTTAAAAAATTATCAATTAATTGAATTATTAGATACCCAATTAAAACATAGGTCATTTTTGGCAAAATAACCGATTGAAAATCAAAACCTAGATTACTGGTTAAGGTCAGTATCAGTACAAAAAGACCACCAAATAAAGGTCCGATATAAGGAATCAAATTTAAAATCGCAGCGATTAATGCAACAGCGATAGCGTTATGAACACCAAAAATCAATAATAGAATAGTGTATAAGACAAATAAGATAGTTATCTGCAATAAGAGTCCCACAAAATAACGAGATAATAAGTCTTTGATTTTGGAGAAGGCTCTCATGAACTTGTTTTCATCCTCTTTTTTTGCAAAAACTAACATACTGTTTTCCAGAAGTTGACTATCCTTTAGTAAAAAGAAAGAAATAAATAACACTGAAAAAAGCCCAATCAAGACTGCCCCAAAACCACTTAAAAAAGAATTAATAGCATTCGGAATTGCTTTTAAATCAAAAAATTGCATGAGATCTGTTTGTTTAATGAGCTCTACAAAATTGAGTTTCTCTACATTAAAATAATCACTAACCTCCTGGTTTAATCGATCAAAATCATCCCCAACCTGATTAATGTCAATTTCTCCAATTAGTTGTCCTTGTTCGCTAATGATAGGTACAAACAGCATAAATATGCTCATAAATAAACCAATCACAATGACCAGTGCAAACATTACTGCTAGGGTATTTCCGAACTTTAGCTTTCTTTTCAGAAATGATACCAAAGGTCTTCCCATTAAAGAAATTATACTTGCAAAAGCGATGTAGATAAGTACAGATTGTATTTTGTATAAAAACCATAGTAATCCAAGAACACCTATAATAACGGCTACTGCTCTCAGAATACCATATGCGATTGTTTTAGAACTCATAATTTAAAAGTTTCAAAGAAACAAAGACTCAAAGTTACAAAGAACTATTTTGACTGGCATCTAGCCATTGCTTAGTGATTTCATATAAAGCAATTCCGGTAGCGGTAGCAACATTCATACTGCTATTAGTTCCATACATATTGATGTGTAATGATTGTTTTACCAGTTTCAGAACTTCTTTAGAAACTCCTAAATTCTCTTCACCTATGATTAAAGCGATTTTTTCTTCAGATTTTTGTAAATATCCTGAAATAGGAATGCTGTTTCCTGTTATTTCCAATGCCAGCATTGTATACCCTTTTTTAATATACTCTTGTACAGTCACTAAAATATCATCTATCTGTTGATAAGGAACTATTTCGTGAGTTGCTCTCGCGGTACGTTGCATTCGTTTACTAACTACGGTAATATCTTCTCCACAAAAAATAATTTCTTCAATTCCGAAAGTATCAGCAATTCTGAAAATACTACCAATATTGGCAGGTGAACTTACGTTGTCACATATCAGCGTAATTGGAAATTGTTTTTTAATAAAGGTTGTATTATGATGATGAAGCTGCTCACTCATTAATTTTCAAAAGCGTATTTGATAATATTAGCACCCATTTTTAAAGCTTTTAAGCGAACTTCTTCAGGATCGTTATGAACTTCAGGGTTTTCCCAACCATCTCCAAGGTCGCTTTCAAAGGTAAACAGTAGTATCAACCTTCCTTCATGAGAAATTCCTAAAGCCTGAGGGCGTTTACCATCGTGTTCGTGAATTTTTGGTAACCCTTGCGGGAAATTATATTTCGAAGAAAAAATAGGATGAGAACTGGTTAATTCCTCTAATTTTTTATCAGGAAATACTTTAACAAGTTCTTTTCTAACGTAGGGTTCCATTCCATAATTATCATCGATGTGAATAAACCCACCGCTTAATAAATAGTTTCTAAGGTTCTCAGCATCCTCTTCTGTAAAAAAAACATTACCGTGACCCGTCATATGAACATATGGATACTGAAATATATCCACACTTTGCGGTGTTACGGTTACCGGTTTCCTGTTGATAGCTGTATTAATGTTTTGATTACAAAATTTAATCAAATTTGGTAATGCGGTTGGATTACTATACCAGTCTCCACCTCCTTTATATTGTAAGATAGCAATATCCTGAGCATATATAGATATGGATAAAAAGAGCGTCAGGTACGTAAGTTTATTCATAATAAACGTCTAAAATAAAGTCTAAATGTACTAAAATAAAACAGATGGTGGATAAGCTTTTAATACTATTAACGCTATTAATTTCGGCAAACCTCAGCGCACAGCAAGGGGACAATTCAATTATAGTGTTAGAATTGTTTACTTCTCAAGGTTGTAGTAGTTGTCCTCCGGCAGATGAACTACTAGACCGCATTAAATATAATAATGAGAATCAAGATGTATATGTTTTGTCATACCACGTAGATTATTGGAATCGTTTAGGTTGGAGAGATCCTTTTAGCAATTCGATGTTTAGTGACTATCAAAGAGAATATGCCCAGCAATTCAATAGTAGATCCATTTATACTCCTCAATTGGTAGTAAACGGTAGAGAACATTTTACAGGATCTAATGAGTATAAAGTTACTGCTGCGTTGGAGCAATATTCGCAATCAAAACCCTCAAATACAATTTTGTTACAAAATATAAAGAAAACGAATGTAATGATTCAGTTGGATTATAAGGTACAAGGAGGAGATTTTGATAGAATTACATTGGCTTTGGTAGTTTCTGAACGTATTACTGATATATCCAGAGGTGAAAACAGAAACAGAATGCTGAAGAATACAAATATAGTAGCAAACCGAATTGTAACTCAACAAGATTATGGAGAAGTGTCTATTAAAATTCCTGACTGGATTGAAGATTCAGATCAACTCTCAATTATTACCTATACTCAGGATACAGATTTAAAAACTACAGGAGCTTCTCGATATAGATTATAAATAGTAATTTCTGGGTTTTGAATCTTCAAATCAGATATCAATATTTAATATTATACCTCTTCTAAAATCAAAAATCTACCTTTTTATTGAACTTATTTTAGTCTAAATATGAATTAAAAACCTCTTAATTTATAATGATTAAACATCTGTTTAAGAGTTGTTTAAGGGGTTTTGTTTTTAACTAAAGAACATGATGTATTATTTGTTTTTATGTATTTCATAATAAATATAAATAAAAATTAATGATTTAAATGTTTCAATTTTGCTGAGTAAACATAAAAAGAACAATTATGTCAAACGTCGCAGAAGCACAAATAAGAGTAGAACAAGAGGTGTTTATTTCTGAGAATGAAAAAAGTGAACTTTCAAAAATCAGAAATAAGAAAAAGAAAAGTATCAAATTAATAGTATATCCTGTTTTTGGTTTTCTGTTCCTCATTTCACTTATCACATTATCCTTTTTAAATAATAGCCTTTTTATGACTGAGATTTTGATTTCATCTTTCATCATCTCATGTCTTATAATTATAAAGATGAATAATGATATAAAGTCTCCGGATTATTTTTCGAAGTAATTTCTAATATATAATAACTTAAAAACTATAATAATGATTACAACTGAAGTTAAGCAAAAGATTCAATTGGTAGAAGGTAAATTTACACCATCAGAAGCGCAGGATATAGTATCTGCATTAATTGAGGAAAAAGTGAATTTTCATAAACTACAACGGTTAAGTTTATGTGAGGGAGAAGAAGGTATTAATACCACCTATGACGATAGTAGGATAAAAGAATTATATGTTGAAAAGAGAATAGCAAAGGAGTTCATAACCAATGCCAGAGAAGAAGGTTTTAACGTGAGAATTAATGGAATACTGGAGATAACTTTTGAAAGATAAAAATAAGAACATCACTAGTATATTTAATTCAACGACCACTTTATGGATTTACACTTGTTGGTAGATAACCTAACAAACCCCGCGCTTTTATTTTTCTTTCTTGGTATAATAGCCGTTCAGCTAAAAAGCGACTTAGAGATTCCTCCAAATTCTTCAAAATTTATTTCTTTATATCTCTTGCTCTCCATTGGTTTCAAAGGAGGGCAAGAGCTATCTCATAGTGATTTGAATATAGAGATTGTTTGGACATTGTTATTTGGTATTTTTCTTGCTATCATAATTCCGTTATATACTTATTATTTATTAAGAAGAAAGTTTAGTATTCCTAACTCGGGTGCCATTGCGGCTGCTTATGGCTCTGTAAGTGCAGTAACTTTTGTAACTGCTATTTCTTTTTTAGAAATGGAACAAATTCCTTTTGGAGGACATATGGTGGCAACTATGGCATTAATGGAGGCTCCTTCTATTATTATTGGTGTATTACTGATGTCTATCTATAGTAAAGAAAAAAATAATAAAAGTGCTATGGGCAAGGTCCTAAAACATTCTGTAACCAATGGTAGTGTTCTGCTAATATTAGGTAGTCTAGTAGTAGGTTTTTTAGCTAGTGAACAACAAGCTCAGGGTATAAAACCATTTACGACTGATATTTTTAAAGGATTTTTGGCAGTGTTTTTATTAGATATGGGTATTACCAGTGGTAAGAAGCTATCTGCTTTTCTTAAAAAAGGATGGTTTGCATTCTTGTTCTCAATTATAATACCTGTTATTAATGGATGTTTGGTAGCAGCTATTAGTTCTACTTTTACTGATAGTATGGGTAATCGATTTTTGTTAGCAATTTTGGCTGCCAGTGCATCCTATATTGCAGTACCTGCTGCAATGCGGTTAGCAGCTCCAAAAGCAAACCCCAGTCTTTACCTTCCGATGGCGTTAGCAATCACTTTTCCATTTAATATCACATTAGGGATGCCACTTTACTTATGTATTGTACAGATGGTTTAAGTAGTTACATTAAAAACAGTTAAAAGATGATTCATATCGAGATTTGTTGTATAGTGTAATCTTGTGATTTTCTTAAGAAGTAGTTTCAGGCTAATTTTAGATATTCATACGTTTTGTAACTATGTATACGAGATTGTATAACTATCTAATATAATTTAAAATGAGAATTAATATTTTTCCGGTTGTCCTTTTATTTATTATTTCTTGTAAAGAAAAATCAAACGCACCGATTAGAGCAGAACTTTGGGGTAAAGGAAAAGTTTCTACAGAAGCACCGGAGTTTGCAATAACATTTAACACGGATCAGACCAAAGCCTACTTTAATCGTACTTCTAAAGACCGTTCCAGTATGAAGATTATGTATTCTGAAAATCAGGATGATGTCTGGTCAGAAGCTAAAACACTTCCGTTTTCAACTGGAGAATATCGAGATGTGGATCCTTTCTTAACCCTAGATAATAAAAGATTATACTTTAGTTCCAACAGGCCACTGGGTAATAATAATGATAAAAGAGTCTTTAATACCTGGTATGTAGATAAAGTTAAAGGGAAATGGTCAGATCCGGTGAACCCTGGAGCTCCATTCAATTCTGACTCTACAGATATTTTTGTAACGATTTCGAAAAGTAAGAATGCATACTTTGTGTCTGAAAGGGATGGAGAAAGAGGGATAGTGGTTAGCAAATTCAAAAACGGAGAGTATCAAACTGTAGAAAAAGTGGTACTTAAGTTAAATGGAAAACCTATCTACGCTAGTAATCCTTGTATTTCTTCTGATGAAAAATTTCTTATTGTTGCCGCTCGTGATCCTGAAGGTAATGGTGCTCCTGATTTATTTGTATCGTGGAATCAAAAAGGTCAATGGTCAGAACTTATCAATCTAGGGTCAAAGGTTAACTCATCTTATGCAGATTTTGCTCCGGCACTAAGTAAAGATGATAAGATATTGTTTTTTACATCAGAACGGCCTGGAATTGTTCCGGAACAGGAGGAAGGTATTCGTCCTCCTGGAGATATACATTATGTAGATCTAAAATCAGTATTGACCACTTTAGAATAGGTTTTGTTATTAAGGAATAACTTTAAGAGCAATCAATTGATTGTATTGTGGAAAGAAAGAATTAAAGTTATTATCTGATATCATAACAAGTGTGCGACTCCCATCTTGTAGTTTGGGTCCAAAGGTAATTCCTTCAATGTTATCAACAGTATTATTAGTTAATTGACTTCGAATAGTTTCAAAATTAAATAGTAAAGTCTTTGTAGCTTTGATATATGTAGCATTAGAAAGAGATGTTAATGATAATGTGTTGGTGGCGTTTGTTGCATCAACCTTATAAATCTTCACTGTATTTCCTCCATCAATATATCCTGACGAAAAAGAACGTTCAACAGCTAAGAATTTATTAGTATCGTATGCTAATATCTCTACCAAACCATTTACTGAAAAATCGGTTCCCAAAGCAGGTTCGCGAGCCACTGGGTCTAATTCATATGCAAATTGTCGTTCTGCAATACCAGATGCTTTGTTGATCAATGTAACTCTAACAGGTGATTCAGTATCAGTAAGTGTTGGTTCTGGTCCATCCTCAATCAGAGGTAATTCTGTCGAAATCCAATATCCGTTATTGTCTGAACTTAGAGATAGTCCTTCAAAAACTCCATTATGTCTTGGGCCGGATAAATCATCAGTAGTATTGGCTTTGAAGTAATCTGGTAATGTAAAACTTTTAATTTGGTTCCCCTGAGCAGAGATTTCAATTAAAGCAGGATCTACACCATTATTAATAGAGCCTTCGCTCGTATATAAAATATTTCCTGTATCAGAATCATATCTAATCGATTCAGGATCTACTATGCCTTGAACTAACGAAATCCCGGAGTTATCTTTGATCTCGATCATTTTGTTAATTTCTACATTCTGAAAACCATCTTTGGTATAAGTAATATTAGCTTCATAATATCGTATTGGAGGAGTAGAAGTGTCACATATTAAATACCATTTTCCATTTTTATAATCAACCCCTGATAACCCTCCAATTAGTACATTGTCGATCTCCTGGTCCGGGATCACAAATTCGTCAATAAATTGAATTGTACTAATCGTATTCTGATCTATTATTGGAGTAGGAGTATTATTGTTGTTATTATTGCAGGAACAGTTAGAAAGCAACAATACTATAGAAATAAAGCTAAAAATAGTCTTTAACATCATAATATGTTTTAATGGTATTGTTGTAAAGGTATTGATTTAAGTAGTATCAATACTTTAAGAATTCATAAAAGCAACACTATGCACAGCAACAATTGCTGCGGTTTCTGTGCGTAATCTGGTTTCACCTAACGTTACAGGCGTATAATGATTCGATAATGCCAGTTCAATTTCTTTAGAAGAAAAATCACCTTCCGGACCGATTAGAATGATCGTATTGGACTGTAGTTTTAGAATATCTTTAAGAGATTGTTTATGAGTCTCTTCGCAATGAGCAATAAGTAATTGTCCTTCATTTTTTTGCTTTATAAAATCAGAAAGGTCAATAGCAGGGTTGAATTTTGGTAAATAACACTGAAGCGATTGTTTCATAGCACTCTGTAGAATACGTTCAAAACGTTCTTGTTTTATTACTTTTCGCTCACTATGTTCACAAATAATTGGTGTGATTTCATCGATACCTATTTCTGTAGCTTTTTCAAGAAACCATTCATAACGGTCATTCATTTTGGTTGGTGCTACAGCCAGATGTAATCGATATGTTTTAGGTTGTTGTTTTTCTATGTGATTAATTTGGGCAATACACTGTGTGGGGTTAGAAAAAGTAATATTGGCATGAAATAAGAATCCTAAACCATTGGTGATGTATAGTTTGTCTCCTTCTTTTTTACGAAGAACCTTAGCGATATGCTTACTTTCTTCTCGAGAAAATTTTATTTCGTTACTATTTTCAGTAAGTGTATTGTTATAAAAAAGTTGCATTAGAATTTAATTCGGGCTTTAGCGGTAATACTCATATCAGTAAAATCTTTTTTCAGATATTTCAGATACCCAACAATACCGATCATTGCAGCATTATCCGTGGTGTATTCGAATTTAGGTACAAAAGTTTTCCAACCGTATTTTTGTTCACCATCCTTCAATGCTTTACGAATACCTGAATTAGCAGAAACCCCTCCACCAATTGCAATACTTTTGATTCCAGTTTTTTTAGAGGCTTTTTTTAGCTTATCAATGAGAATATTAATGATAGTATATTGTAACGAGGCACAAATATCGTTTAAGTTTTCTGCTACAAAATTTGGATTCTCTTTTACTTGTTTCTGAACAAAATATAATACAGCGGTTTTCAGTCCGCTAAAGCTAAAATTAAGTTCTCCAACTTTGGGTTTAGGAAAAGGAAAAGCCTTAGGGTTACCTAATTGCGCATGTTTATCAATAAGCGGACCTCCCGGATAAGGCAGACCCAGAATTTTAGCACTTTTATCAAAAGCTTCGCCTACAGCATCATCAATCGTTTCGCCAATGATTTCCATATCAAAATAATCATTCACCTGTACGATTTGAGTATGCCCGCCACTAATAGTCATTGCCAGGAAAGGAAATTCTGGTATAGCGTATTCTTCTTCCTCAATAAAATGAGCTAAGATGTGAGCTTGCATATGATTTACTTCAATTAAAGGAATATCAAGCGCTAGAGCTAATGATTTAGCAAATGATGTTCCTACAAGCAGAGAACCCATCAATCCGGGACCTCTGGTAAAAGCAATACCGCTTAGATCTTCCTTAGTAATTCCAGCTTGTTTAATGGCTTGATCAATTACGGGAACAATGTTTTGTTGGTGCGCTCTGGAAGCAAGTTCCGGAACTACTCCACCATATAATTCGTGTATTTTTTGAGAGGCTACAACATTTGATAAAACTTTACCGTTGCATAATATAGCAGCAGATGTGTCATCGCAGGAAGACTCAATGCCTAAGATATATATATTTTGTTTCTCCATTATGAGGAAAAGGGCATAGAAATTGTTAATATTGTCAACAAAGTTAAAACAATAAAACGTATCAGAAAACTTAGGAAAATATTGTTTAGGACAATACTTGTCCTAATATCACTATTTATATTCTTGGTGATATTGTTTTCTATTCCCGGTATCCAAACTTTTGTGGGTAAAAAAGCTACAAATCACCTTAACGAAAAATACGGTACAGATATTATAATAGGTAAGATTGGATTGACATATTCTGGAGATGTAAATCTCAAAGAAGTTTTTGTAAAAGATCATCACCAAGATACACTATTATATGCTTCAAGTATAGCAACATCTTTACATAATATAAGAGAAATTTCTAAAGGTCGTCCTGAATTAGGAAATGTATCGATAGAAGATCTCACCTTTGACATGAAAATGTATAAAGGTGAAAGTAGTGACAACCTAATGATTTTTATACGAAAGTTTAATTCAAATAATACTTCTTCTTCTAACCAAAAATTTATACTTACTACAGAGTTTATTACTATGAAAAATAGTAAGTATAGTTATATCGATGAAAATTTAAACAATCCTAACGTAATTATCTACAGAAATGTGGCATTGGAAGCAGAAAGCCTCATGGTTGATGGTGAAGATATTTACATCAATATAGATGCTTTATCCTTTAATAGTGATAGGGGATTAAATATTTCTAAACTCAAAACTTGTTTTTCAATTAAGCCGGAAGAAATGCTTTTTCAGGAGCTGGAGATTACTACTCCTGATTCTGATATCGAGGGCGAAATCATATTTACTTTTGATCGTGGAGGCTTATCTGATTTTGAAAATAAAGTTAATATTTCGGCGGATTTTACCAATGCAACCGTTTCTACAAATGATTTAATTCCATTTTATAAAGAGTTTGGCCATAATCTGGACCTAAAGTTAAAAAACACAATGGTGAAAGGTACTCTTAATGATTTTAAGGTTATCAATGCAGATATCAAGGGGTTAGATAGATCATTTGTTAGAGGAGATATGCGTATTCAGAATGTAGTTTCAGATGCCTCTAAGTTTAAACTCGAAGGAGATTTTACAAACCTAACGAGCAATTATTATGATCTCATTAATTTGTTACCAAGAGTTTTAGGAAATACGTTGCCAAAACAACTATATCAATTCGGGAATGTAAAAACAGTTGGTAATGCTATTGTAACGACCCAGACGGTAGATCTGGATGTAGATCTATATTCTCAATTAGGTAAGATTAATGCTTTTGTACTATTAGATAAATTAAATGATATTGGGGCTTCTACATATAATGGAAATATAATCTCCAGCAGTTTTAATATTGGGCAACTGTTGGGCAAAAAGTCATTAGGAACTTCTGCATTTGATATTCATGTAGATGGTAGTGGTTTTACCTTAGCAAGTTTGGATACACAGATCGAAGGAGATATTAATTCTTTAGAGTTTAATAACTATTCTTATTCTGGACTGAAGGCGGTTGGTAATCTAAGAGATAATGTTTTCGATGGAAAACTAACTTCTTATGATCCTAATGTAAAATTTGTTTTTAATGGAGTAGCTGATTTATCTGAGGAAATCAATAATTATGATTTTACTGCTAATGTAGATCATATAGATTTAAATAAGCTCAATATTTTTACAAGAGATAGTGTATCAGTATTTAATGGTGATGTGTTAATGAAAATGAAAGGTACTGGGCTTAATGATGCCTTTGGTACCATTTCCTTCAAGAAAACACTGTATACCAATCAAAACGCCGGTTACTATTTTGAAGATTTTGACATCGTTTCTAGTTTTGATGAAGATAATGTGCGCACAATTACCATAAATAGTCCTGATATTATTGAAGGTAATGTAAAAGGGGTTTTTAGATTTGAAAACGTGTATGACCTTTTCCGTAACTCAATAGGAAGTCTATATGCTAATTTTGAACCCTTGGAAATTACGGACAATGAATTCATGGAATTTAATTTCAATATCTATAATAAGATTGTTGATGTTTTCTTTCCTGATGTTCAGTTTGCACCTAATACCTTTATAAAAGGAAAAGTAGAAAGTAATGATTCTGAGTTTAAACTGACATTTAAATCACCTTTGATCAAAGCATTTGATAATAGAATGCAAGATGTAGATATACAAGTTGATAATAAAAATCCACTTTTTAATACGTATGTAGCAATTGATAGTATAGATTCTAAATACTATGACGTTTCAGAATTTAGTTTAATCAATGTAACACTTAAGGATACATTGTTTATGAGGTCAGAGTTTAAAGGAGGAAAGAATAATGTTGATGATTTTAACCTAGAACTATATCACACCATTAATGAGGATAATAATTCAGTGATAGGGTTACGAAAATCAGATTTTACTTTTAAAGGTTATCAATGGTTTGCTAATAAGGAAAAAAGTAAGGATAAGAATAAAATTATCTTCGATAATAAATTTCAAAGTATAGATATAAAATCCATTATCCTTAATCACGAAGGAGAAGAAATAAGTATTAGCGGAATAACCCGAGGGAGTGATTATAAAGATATAAAAGCAACGTTTAAGGATGTAGATCTCAACAAAATAACACCAAGTATAGATAGTCTACTTTTAGGAGGAAGAGTAGAAGGGGATCTAGCTGTTTTTCAGGATGAGGGTAGATATTTTCCCAGTTCTACAATAGTTATTAATGATTTATCAATTAATGATTTGACAATGGGAGAATTAAGGCTTAATGCTGCCGGAAATGAATCCCTTACACAGTATAGTGTAAATACTAGGTTGGTTAATAATAAAGATCAAAAAACACTTTCTGCGATAGGTACTATTGACGTCTCAGAAACTAGTTCAAAGATTGATGTCGATGTCAATTTGGATAAATTGGATATGTCAGCATTTAGTCCTCTAGGAGGAATAGTAATTTCAGACCTGAGAGGAATGGTTTCTGGTGAAGCAAAAGTTAGCGGAAGCTATAAAAATCCATCTATGGATGGAGTGATGAGGTTAAATCGAGCGGGGCTTAATATTCCATATCTTAATGTTGACATGGATTTTGAAGAAAATGCAAAAGTTATTCTCGAAAAGCAACGTTTTAACTTTGATTACTTTAATATCATTGACACTAAGTATAAGACTAAGGGTAAATTAGGAGGGTATATTGCACATAGACGATTTTCTAAATGGGAGTTAGGATTAGAGCTTTTGGCACCCGATCGTTTATTGGTTTTGGATACTGAGGAAGATGAAGAGTCTTTATATTATGGTACAGGATTTATTAGTGGAGAAGCTACAATAAAAGGCCCAACTGATGAATTGGTTATAGATGTAAATGCAGTCACAGAAAAAGGTACTACATTTAAGATTCCACTAAATGAGACAGAATCTATTGGTGATAATTCTTACATCCATTTTCTTAGTCCCGAAGAAAAACAAGCACGTCTTGATGGAAAAGAAATTATACTGGATGATATTAAAGGTTTAGAACTTAATTTCGATTTGGATGTAAATAATAATGCAGAGGTAGAAATAGTAGTTGATAAAAAAACTGGTAGTTCCCTTAAAGGAAGAGGTGCAGGAAATTTGTTGATTGAAATCAATACCAATGGGAAATTTAATATGTGGGGTGACTTTGTAGCATATGAAGGAACATATAATTTTCGGTATGGTGCTTTTGTAGAAAAGTTATTTAGTGTTCGAGAAGGAGGAACAATTGTCTGGGATGGCAGTCCAACCAGAGCAGTATTAGATCTTAGTGCAGTATATAAAACAGAGGCTAATCCAGCTGTTCTTTTAGAAAACCCAAGTATCAATCGAAAAGTTCCTGTAGAAGTAGTAGTTGATCTTCAGGGAGAGTTAGTACAACCGGATGTTAATTTTAATGTAGAGTTTCCTAACCTGAGCTCTGTAGTGAAGAGTGAAATAGAATATCAACTTGATGATCAGACAGCAAAAGAATTACAAGCACTCTCCTTATTATCTCAGGGACAATTTTATAGTGGTAACCTAAATGCTAATAATATTAATAATATTACGGGTAGTTTGGTAGCTGAGCGAGCTTCAAATTTGGTAAGTAGTATTTTTTCGGATAGTGATGATAAATTTCAAGTGGGATTAAATTATGTGCAAGGTGATAGAGCATTAGATGAAGAAGCTGCAGATCGGTTTGGGGTTACAGTATCTACCCAAATTAATAATCGAATTTTGATTAATGGACGTGTTGGTGTGCCAGTAGGAGGGGTTAGTGAATCTGTTATAGTTGGAGATGTAGAGATAGAGTATTTATTTAACGAGGATGGCTCCTTAAGAGGAAAAATATTTAATCGCGAAAATGATATTCAGATTATTGGTGGAGAAAACCTAGGGTATACTCAGGGATTAGGACTGTCTTATTCTGTTGATTTTGATAATTTTAATGAGTTGTGGACAAAGATTTTTAAGAAAAAGAAAAAAGAGCAGGATTCTATAGTAAAACTTAAAGATACTCTTCAAATGGAGACACCTGATTTTATTAACTTTACAGAAAAGAATAAGTAGCTGAAATTTTTGGATTTATTTTCAATATAGTTTTGCTTTTAACAACAAGAAAACCTAATATAATTCTATAAGTTACATTATAGAAGTTATAATAAAAGAAATTCTATGGCAAAGGAAATTACTACGATTGGTGTAATGACTTCAGGAGGAGACTCTCCAGGTATGAATGCAGCTATTCGCGCTGTGGCACGTGCTTGTGCGTACTATAATGTAAAATGTATTGGATTTTATAGAGGCTATCAGGGGATGATTGAAGGGGATTATTGTGTAATGAACGCCAGAAGTGTAAGGAATATTATTAGCAGAGGTGGAACGATCCTAAAATCTGCAAGATCAGATGAGTTTAGAACAATAGAAGGTCGTCAAAAAGCAGCAGAACATCTTAAAGAAGTTGGAGTAGATGCAATGATTCTGATCGGTGGTGATGGAACATTTAGAGGAGGTAAACTTTTTTATGAAGAACATGGTATTCCGGTAATTGGTGTTCCGGGGACCATTGATAATGATATTGCAGGAACTAATTATACTATTGGTTATGACACCGCATTAAATACTGTTATTGATGCGATAGATAAGATTCGTGATACAGCAAGTTCTCATGATCGTTTATTTTTTATTGAGGTTATGGGGCGTGATGCTGGGTTTATTGCACTGAATAGTGGAGTGGGTGCCGGAGCAGAAGAAATTCTGATTCCAGAAGAAGATTTGGGATTAGAACGCCTGTTAGAATCATTAAAACGTAGTAAACGTTCAGGAAAATCTTCCAGTATCGTGGTTGTTAGTGAAGGCGATAAAACAGGTAAAAATGTATATGAATTAGCAGATTATGTAACCAAAAACCTTCCTGACTATGAAGTAAAGGTGACAGTATTAGGACATATGCAGAGAGGAGGAACTCCTTCTTGTTTTGATAGAACGTTGGCTAGTAGGCTTTGTGTCAAGGCAGTTGAATTATTATTAGATGGAGAAAAAAATGTTATGGTTGGACTCATTAATAATAAAGTGACCGCCACTAGTTTTGAGGTGGGTTTAAAAGACGATCATAGTATTAATAAAGAATTGCTACGTATTTCGGATATTCTTTCTACATAGGTTAAGGACAAATCATGAATTAACAGTTTTGTTAACCATAAACCTAAGAGGTAATAAACCATAAATTAATATGACAATAGCAATTATTGCCCACGATGGGAAAAAAGCAGAAATGGTTCAATTTCTGAACGAAAACTCAAAAGTATTACATTCTAAAAGTATTCGACTTGTATCCACAGGAACTACTGGAGAAAAAGCTAAAAGAGCAGGGTTCGAAGTTTCTCCATATTTATCTGGCCCTTTGGGAGGGGATGCACAGATTGCTTCTGATGTTGCAGAGAAAAAAGTAGATATGGTTATTTTCTTTAGAGATCCAATGGCTAAACATCCGCACGAACCTGATATTTCTATGCTAATGAGATTATGCGATGTACATAATGTTCCCTTAGCTACTAATCCAGCTACAGCTGAGCTGTTATTAAAAGCATTATAATTGGATGATTATTAATGCTAGAGATTATTATTTATGTTAAAATCCTCTTGTAGAATTATATTTTCGTTAGATTCATTTTTAATATTTAGATATTTCACCTCCCCAGCACCAAGAAACTTATACCGTATTCCGACCAAATTTCCTATAGATCTATTATAGCTGCCAGAATATATTTCCTGATCATTTATAAAAATAGTTACAATCTTTTTGTTGACACGTATATCGACAGTTTTAAATTCAGAAAGGTCCACCCCAAAGGCAGAAAGATCATGTTCTTTACCTCTATAATACCTGTCGTTAAGCATCAGATTGATGTCAGAAACGCATCCAGGAATAGAAAAAGGTACTACTAATACACCCTCTGTACCTAAAACTACAATTTTTAATTTCTGACAGACCGCCCATTTATCTCTGTATACATTGCGTAAAGTTGTTTTTATCGAAATGTGATCACCAGCTACTTCGTTAAAATCTTTAACCAAATGAAAAGTAGATACAACCGGATCTGAAAGAGAAGTAATCTCTTCCAGTATTGCAGAGGGCATAGATAAATTGCCAGTCTGTATATCTCTACTCTGCACATATTTTGGAACAGGTTGGTAATCTACAGTTCCTATCCAATCATTAGAGGTAATGAACAAATCATGTTCTTTTATAACTTTTCCATCTACCAAAAGTTTTGCGCCAAAATAACCAGGAAAATAATAAATACCTGTAGCTTGCTTTTGAGAAGGTTTTATCTTAATTGTTTTGGTAATATCCCAATACTGTTGGATGTATGTACTATCTGATTGTATGCCTTTTAAATCAAAATCAAAAATTACAGAATTTGGCAAGCCATCGGTAATAGGGCGACTATTAAAAGTTACTTTGGATAAATCAATCGCTTCAATTTTGTTTTTTCCAGATCCAATCATTGAGTAAAAAGAAATAAACACAAGTGTCATAAAAGCTGCAGCTGTGATGATAATCCCTGTATGTTGTAATACTCTTTTTTCTATCCAGGAAGGTTTTTTTACTTCATTTTTGTTTTTAAAGTCTCTCCAGTTATCATATCCAGCAAATTGAGAGAGCGTATTTAGCGTACTAATACTTGGAGTATTGTTATAGGTTACCCTACCCCAGACACGTTTTAAGGTAGTAGGGCTTAATAATACCTGAGTTTGTTGTTGTATAATTTGGCTTAACTCTATAAACACATCATTATGCCATAGTTTGGCATCTCCCCAATCAAGTTTTACTTCAATTTCGAGTATACATTGTTGTACTAATTTATGTTCCGGATATGTATTCATAACTAAGAACAAAATTCATCAAAAATTACGACTTGAACAACATTGAATCGAATTGAACCAACTTGTTTTGTGTTAATACATAATATAATAGAACTTTGAGTGAAATCAAAAAACGAATATTATGATCCGACTAGTCAGTTATATACTTTTAAGCATATTTTGTTTTCAAAAAATAAATGCCCAAAATATCATTCCGCTGGATACTTTGCATTGGGAGATAAATGCTCAGTCATATATGATAGAAAATTATAAAGGGAAGGATGCTATTTATATTCAGCGTGGTTTGGCATTTCTTAAGGATACTAAGTTCAAAAATGGTACTATAGAATTTGATGTGTACCTTACTGAAAGACAAGGGTTTCCTGGAGTTCGGTTTAGAGCAGTCGATAGGAATAATATGGAATCTTTTTATATCCGAGCACATTTACCTAATAAACCAGATAGTAATCAAGCTGCTCCGGTAATTAATGGTATCACTCCGTGGCAGTTGTATTTTGGTCCGAGATACTCTTTTCCTTATGACTACAATTATAAAGGTTGGACTCATATAAAATTGGTTGTCAATGGTCGCAAAGCACAGATATATCTAGATTATGCTGATAAACCTAATTTGTCTTGGGATTTGGTTCATGATCCACAAGAAGGAGAAATTGCCATTGGTGGCGGTGGAGCATCAGCGATGCATTATGCAAATTTTAAAATCGATAAAAATTCATATGAAATTATAGACTTTAAACTTACAGAGAGAAAACCAATAGAAGGTTTGATTTCAGAATGGGAAGTTTCTGATAAGTTCGAAGAAAAATTATTAGATGATCAAGAACTGTTAAAATCATTAATCAATTCTAGAAAATGGGAAAAGAGAATTAAAATAGAAGAAGGCATAGCAGCAAATATAGCTAGACAAGTAGTGTTAAGAGATAATACTCCTGGAAACACGGTTTTTGCAAAAATTACTATTATGTCAGATAAGGATCAGTTACAACTTTTTGAGTTTGGATATAGTGATCGGGTAGTAGCTATTTTTAATAACAAAGCAATTTATAAAGGAAATAATAGATGGCGTTCGAGAGATTATCGGTATTTAGGAACTATAGGATTATTTGATGCAATATATCTGGATCTGAAAAAAGGAAAAAATACTTTGCTATTAGCCGTTTCAGAAGATTTTGGAGGATGGTTGGTTACCGGAAGATTCCCTAAAGAAAAAGACATAACTATAGAATAAAATGATCATATCATAATGAATCGTGTTTATATATAAAAAAGCGAGACCATCAAGTCTCGCTTTTACCCCAACCACAATTGCTCATCATTGCTTATCTATGGATCGCATAGGCAGAAGATGCTGGCAATTCTTTTATAAAGTTCATTATTCCTATAACGTTTAGTCTAAATGTAAATGTAAAAGTTTTCATATCTGTGTGATTTTAAGTTTTTATTTATTTCTTGCTTAGTATATAATCAATTGCCGTGCCAAAAAATAAAAACCTTTGTAAAGTGTTGTTTTTATTGATGTTTTTTAATGTTGGTTGATTTTGGAAAAATGATCCTGAGAAATTATTTGATAATGTTTAGTTAAGTATAGAGCATAAAAAAAGCGAGATCCAACAACCTCGCTTTTTATTTCCGATTACTATATGAATTACTACTCATCTTTCTACCTGTGAATTGCGTAAGCAGAAGATGATGGTAATTCTTTTAAAAAGTTCTTAATCGATGTAAAATCTAACCTGAATGTAAATGTAAAAGTTTTCATATCTATAAGTTTTAAATTAATATTCTATTTCTTGTTTAGTATATAAACAATTGCTGTGCCAAAAATTAAAAATCTTTGTGAAGTATTGATTTTACTATAAGATCGAAGGTTGAGGTTGTTGTGTAATTGAGATTGGAAACAAAAAAACGCAAGCTCCAGTTGGATATAGAAACTTACGTTTTTAATTTATAGAAAATAGAAATTATTTTTTTGGTATAAGACTTATTGCCAAACCACCTCCTGGAGCGAGCATAATGGTTTCTTTTGATGTGCTGTTTATTACTTTAGTTTCAATATCAATACTAGTTGGATTATCATTCCAATGTGCATTAGAACCATCTTTATAAATTTTAGCTTCATATTCTTTTTCCGGTTCCAGGAAATCAAAATTGAGCTTAATATCTCTTTGGTTTTCATCGGTTATTGCTCCTACAAACCAATTTCCCGTTTTACGTTCTTGTCGAGCAATAGTAACAAAATCACCAACTTCTCCATTTAGTACTTTGGTTTGTTCCCAATCAACCCCTACATCTTTTATAAATTGGAAAGCAGGTTGCTCATTATAATGCTCTAATAAATCGCAAGCCATCTGTATAGGACTATAGATAACAACATACAATCCTAACTGATGGGCTAGAGTGGTGTTGATTTGATTATCAGGCTTATAGGGTTTTAGTTTGATGTTAAACACTCCCGGTGTAAAATCAATCGGTCCTGCCAGCATTCTGGTAAAAGCAACTGTAGGAAGATGATCAGGTGGGTTACCACCGTCTGGTGCCCAAGCATTAAACTCCTGTCCTCTCAAACCTTCTCGCGAAATTGCATTGGGATAGGTACGACGAATTCCTGTAGGTTTTATTGGTTCGTGTGCATTAATCGCTACATTATACTTTGCTGCTGTTTCCAATGCCCTGCGATAGTGGTTTACCATCCACTGCCCGTGGTGATATTCACCTTTTGGAATAATCTTACCAACATATCCGGTCTTTACAGAGCGTATGTCCAGTTTATTCATCAAAGCATACGCAGTATCCATTCGTTTATCATAGGTTCTTGGTGCTGCAGAAGTCTCGTGATGCATAATGATCTGTACATTTTTATCCTTTGCATATTGAGCTACTTCTTGTAGGTTGTAGTCAGGGTATGGGGTTACAAAATCAAATACACCTTCACGGTCTTCAAAACCGATCCAATGTTCCCATCCAGTATTCCAACCTTCTACGAGTACTCCTCCGATATTATTTTCGGCAGCAAAATCAATATGTGCCTTGGTGTTTTCTGTTGTTGCTCCATGTTTACCACTTTTTAGATCCCAACTGGATTTATCTAAGTGCATTTCCCACCAAATACCTACATATTTCATAGGAGTAAACCAAGATGTATCACCTAGTTTATTAGGCTCATTAAGGTTGACGATAAGATTAGATTCGATCAATCCTGCAGCATCATTACTAATCTGAATTGTTCTCCATGGAGTTTTGAACGGTAATTCACGTTTTACTTTGTACCCTGATCGATCAGAACCGACTAATTCACTAGTCATCATTAGCTTATTCTTATCAATTTTTAATGTCATTCCTGAATAATCGGTTAGGTTTGCCTCGTGAAAACTTAGATGCAAACCATCAGCAGTTCGCATCGTAACTGGAGTATTTACAGCGTTTTCAGGAATGCTGGTTTGTGCTAGCGCTTTATGACCTCTTTTGGCAAGAGCATCGATTTCGGTAAAATTCGATTCGGTATACAGATGTTCGTAAATATCCCAATCCCCGGGTATCCACCAAGTTTTATGATCTCCAGTAAGGTTGAATTGACTATTTTCGTCAAGTATGATTACTTCGTTTAGATTTTTCTGTTCCGGAAATTCATATCGATATGCTACCCCGTCATTATATGCTCTGAAATATAGCGTTAACAAACGGTTAGGTGCTTGCTCTTCCTGAAGCTGGATAGTAACTTCATTATAATGGTTTCTAACAGATCGTTGCTCTCCCCATGGCATTTCCCAGTTTTCATCTTCGGTTACTAAAGTTGAGCCAATAATTTTAAAACCTTTTTCTAAAGGTGCTTCGTTTTTAAGTGTAAAACCAATTTTTGATGTGTCTATTACTTTGGTTGTTTTATGTTTCACAACATAATATGGAGATCCATCTTCCAATAAAGAAAAATCAACTGAAATATTTTTTGATGGAGAATAAACTGTAGTTTGAATATTAGTTTCTTTTTGTTGACAACTCATAAAATGAATAGTAGCCAACAAAAGCCATAATAGCTTAAGGTTTGTTCTGTAAATCATGACATGTGGTTTTGTAAGGTCGAATAAAAGTATATTAAATATAAAAGATCTCTTATAAAACAGGATTAGTTTTATAAGAAATATCTGTAGGGTTCTAATTTTTGTTTATTCCTAGATTTACTTTACCGCTATTACTGATATTTCTACGTTCACAAATTTTGGAAGAGCAGCGACAGCAACAGTTTCTCGGGCAGGAGCCGTTTCTTCATTAAAATAGCTTCCATAAACTTCGTTTACCTGAGAAAAATTATTCATATCACTAAGAAAAATAGTGGTTTTGATTACATTTTCAAAAGTCATTTCTACTTCGTCTAGAATACCTTTTAGGTTTTTCATCACCTGTTCGGATTCGGTTTTGATATCATCTAATACCAGCTCTCCATTCTCAGGGTTAATAGCAATTTGCCCTGATGTATACAAAGTATTACCATTTAGAATTGCTTGGCTATACGGTCCAATAGGAGCAGGGGCATTTTTGGTAGTGATTATTTTTTTCATGATGTGTAAAGTGTTATTGTTTATTTTGTGAACTAATTATTAGATTCCTCAAACCTATACCCTGAGCATGTCGAAGGGTCAAACCTTAAACCTCAAACCCATTATAGCTGTCTATCAGGTTGGCGTCTCTTATCATACTTGATATCGCTAAGTACGGATGATTTGATACCGATAAAGAAATTCCAGGAAGTCCTCGTTCCAAAAGGTATCCAGAAAAAGCTCATTCGCCAACTATCTAAGTCTCTCTGAAACCTAAAATTAGTAGCAGAAAAGCCTTTATTCTTAAAATCATACCCTGATGAAACTCCAACTGTCCATTTGGGCGCCAATTCTATATCACCACTAAAATTAACCGAATGTGCAGAGATCTCATTCTGTCTTGCACTATTGCTGTATCGTACATTATAAGCTAATCGTAGTGACCAAGGAATTTTGTAATTATAATTTTTTACATCCTTTTTCTCCTTGCCCTTGTCTTTATCTACAAAGGACCTGGCGTTACCAAAATCTGTATCTCCTCCAAATAGGTTATCAGGTCTTCCTTCGTTCCTGAAATTTTGATTATCCAAAGGGTCTTCGTTGACTTCTCCTTTTTCAAAGTCTTTACTAGAGAAAGAGTATCCAAAGTTGGCTCCGGCTTGTGTTAAACGAAACAAACTCCCTCCATTATCAATATTCCAAACATCAATTTTTCGGTTATTGTTATCTAAGGCATAGGGGTCTAATTGAGCCGAAAAGTTAATATCCAATTTACCTTCTACAATAGGAATATTTCCCCGAACCGAAACTGGACTTAATTTTAGAGAATCTCCGGCAAGATTATAAGCTGTGGAGAGCGAGAAATTATTTAATAATGTAATTTTCTTGGGTTCTGTGGCTGTGGTATCTCTGCTTTTTACCTTGGCTTCAAGATTATTACTTAATGAGAAACCTATACTACTAGAAAAAGTATTACCCGGTTGTCCAACTAAACTACCTTGAAATCTTGTGTATTCTACAACTTCCTCTTCATTGATGTCAGTAGTATTAGGATCATCAGGTATTGTATAAGTATCATAAAATTGATCAAACGCGGGGTTTATACTATAATTTATAGATGGGCGCATCGTATGTCTGATAGCTTGGATTTTACCATCTTTCTTAAAGTTAAAAGTTCCATATACTGTTGTTCCCAAACTAGTGGAAAAATTATATGTTCTAAAAGAATCAAAACCTGCTATCGTATCTCTTCGTACTCCACCGGCACCATCATTAAGAGTTTCGTCATAACTTTGTTTCACAGTTTCGAAAACCCAATTTTCTTGATAGTTAGTACCCATAGTAGCACTTAAGTATTTAAAGATTTTAAAATTAGTGCTCACAGGAATACTATGTTGTATACCAATTCTAGAGTCATTAAACATATCTCCGGTAAAAAGATCGTCATCATTTGTTACGATACTATTTCTACCTGTAACATTATACTGGGTATTAATATTCTGAATAATACCTTTTTTAACACCTACTTTTGGAGCAAAAGGAAAAATTCTGGAAACGCTAGCGTTAACATTTGGTAATGTCATATTGACTACTCCCGTATTGACATTAGAGTCGTGATTAGCAGCTGCACTGAAGTTCACCTGAGGATCTCCGGGAAAAGTTTTTGAATATGATATAGATGAACTAATCTGGTTGTTCAGGAAATTACCTGTATTTTGTTGGTTTGTAGACTCTCTAAAGAAATTACTACTACCAAAGTTTACAGAAGCCGAAAATCGTGAATTAGGATTAGCTTTTGCATCTTGATTATGAGTCCACTGGATGTTGTACGTTGTAGTTCTTGCAAAATCTGGAAAACCTCGTTCACTAGTCAAGTTATTTTCAAACCTAAATCGTAGATTACCTCTATATCGATACCTTAGTGCATAAGCTGATTCTAGTGATAAAACGTAACTACCATTAGTGTAGTAATCTCCCAGAACTGTTAAATCAACATAATCGCTTATAGCAAAATAGTACCCACCATTCTGTAGAAAATATCCTCGTTGACGTTCATCACCATAACTAGGGATAATAAACCCAGAGGTTCTATCTTCAGTCATAGGAAAATATCCAAAAGGTAATCCCAGTGGAGTAGGTACATCTGCGATGTACATATTAACTAGTCCGGTAACAATTTTCTTCTTGGGTACAAATTTGATCCGTCTGGCATAGAAATAATATTCAGGATCATCGACATTTTCTGAAGTAGTAAACCTTACATTTTTCATGAAAATTACCGAATCATTAACCCTTTTAGAAACTTCATTTTTGATTTTAAAACCGCTTTGTTCAGTTCTGGAGTTGTAGATTAATGCCTTTTCCGTATCAAAATTAAAACGAATAGAATCAGGTTCGACCACATTCTGTGCCTGTTTAAAGACAGGTGTCTGAGTATATTCTCCTAACGAATCCTTTATACCGTATGCGTAGACTTCATTTTTATTGTTGTCCAAAATAATTAAACCTGCATTAAGCTGAATATCTCCATAGATAACTTCAGCTTCATCGTAGAGATACATTTTATTCTCTTTGCGACTCAGCCGCATATAATCTGTTGACTTGTACTTTACATTATCAGTAAGAAAACTAGATTGCGTATCTACGCTATCTTTTTTTGTGGTATCCTGTAATTTTTCACCAAGAAGTTGTTCTGGGTTGATATTCAGAGAGTCTTTAACGGTTAATTGTGTTTTAGTAACAGAATCTTTTTCCGCCTGAATAGGTAATTCGGTAGTCTTGTTAGTTTCTTGCGCTGTAATTTGATAAATACAAAGCAGTGAAAAACTTAGTGAATAAAGTATGTGACGTACCCTTGTTTGCAATGGTTTAAATCCTATTTTTGTAAAACTATGGCTTAGTTTTTGAAGTGCCAAAATTACATATATTTTTTATGTGAAGATTGTAATTGAGAAAAAAATAAAAAATTATATCAAATATGCATCTTCGTGAGTTATATAATAGTAAAAGTTAATGATCAATTTCAAAACTCATAACCTTTGGATTTTGAAATTATTATACTAAATACTGAAACATAAAGGGAATGTTTCAAATTGGATATATTTTATTTAAAGATTTAATGAAAAAGAAGATTATACATACCGTTTGTATTTCGTTAGTGATTTTTTGTGCTTTTGGATGTAGTCAGAAGGCTATAGCCCAGGAAAATGATCAATTTGTTGTCGTATTAGACGCAGGTCATGGAGGAGATGATCCAGGTAATAGAGGAAATGGTTACAAGGAAAAGGAAATTTCACTTAATGTAGTTTTAAAGATAGGAGCTACTCTAGAAAAAGATAATCGTTTTAAAGTTGTTTATACTAGAAAGACAGATAAATTTATAGAATTACACGAAAGAGGAAGTATAGCAAATAAAGCTAAGGCAGATCTTTTTGTATCAGTACATTGTAACTCTCATCGCTCTCAGGCATATGGGACAGAGACTTTTGTACTAGGGTTACATGCAAATGATGAAAATTTTAATGTAGCAAAAAATGAAAACTCGGTAATTCTTCTTGAGGATAATTATGAGGCTAATTATGATGGATTTGACCCTAATTCTCCAGAATCTATTATTGGCCTTACGTTAATGCAAGAAGAATATTTAGAACAAAGCCTTACTTTGGCAAGTTTTGTACAAAATAGGTTTAAAAAGTCATTAAAAAAGAAAAGTAGAGGTGTAAAACAAGCAGGATTTGTTGTTTTGCATCAAACCTATATGCCCAGTGTATTGGTAGAATTAGGTTTTTTGACAAATCATAAGGAAGGAAAATATCTGAATTCTGCAAAAGGGCAGCAGGAAATGGCAGCATCGATTACAAAATCAATTGTAGATTATAAAGAAAGCCTGGATGCTATTTATTATGTGCCTAAACCCGAAATTCCTGAAACAGTAGAAATCAAAGCAGAAATGGAAGGCGATAAAGTTTATGAAGGGGTTAACTTTAGAGTTCAGATTGCTGCAGGTTCAACAGATATAGAATTAAAGCCATTTAACTTTAATGGTTTGGATCAACTTTCTAAAACACATACAGGAGATTTATATAAATATTATTTCGGAAAAACTTCTAATTACACTTTAATTCAGGAACTTAAGGATATTGCTGTGGATAAAGGGTTTCCTTCCAGCTTTGTGGTAGCTTTTAAAAATGAAGAGTCAATTCCGCTAGCTGAGGCTCTGAAACTCAATAACCCATCCAATTAATTTGAATAAATACTTAATAATTCATTTGGTAATAAGCCCAAGAAATATATTTTTATTCTAAATTTGTGTCCTAAACATATTCTATTTTGAAATTTACTAGAGAAGTCAAAACAGGAATCTTAGCATTATGTGCTATAGCACTTATGATTTTTGGATATAGCTTTTTAAAAGGAAAAAACCTTTTAGAAAATGATCGTACACTTTATGCAGTATACGATAATGTAGAAGGTTTGATACCTTCTTCTCCGGTAACCATTAATGGAATGGTAGTTGGTCAAGTTACTTCGATCGATTTTGCAGATACAGAAGGCAATCTTGTAGTAGAGTTTAATGTAGGTACAGATTTTTCTTTTTCTAAAAATAGTCAGGCAAAAGTATATGGCGGAGGTTTGATAGGAGGAAAATCACTAGCTATTATTCCTGTATATGAAGCAGGATTAGAAGCTAAAGATAAAGATACACTACCTGGCAGAATAGAAGCTGGATTGTTAGAGTTGGTTAATGAAAAGTTGACACCATTGCAAGAAAAACTAGAATCAGCAATAACTGATGCAGATACACTTTTAACATCTGTGAATAGTGTTCTAAATGATGATAATACGAATAATTTGAATTCAATTATTAGGGATTTAGCTGTCACAGTTAAAGGGTTTAAAGGAGCATCAATTTCTTTAAATCAAATTCTTTCAGGTCAGAAGTTAAATAATACATTAGGTAATCTGAGTAAGATGTCTACCAATCTGACTAAGTTTTCAGATTCTTTGTCACAAGTAAATGTAGGTAAGTTAGTTAAAGATTTAGACGGAGTTTTAACTAATTTTGACCAGATTTCTAAAGACCTTAAAGTGGGGAAAGGAACAGCAGGAAAACTATTGAGTGATGATAAACTTTATGATAACCTGGAAAGAACCAGTAAAGAATTAGAATTATTGCTTCAAGATTTAAGATTAAACCCAACTCGATATGTAAACGTATCAGTTTTTGGGAAAAAGAATAAACCATACGTAAAACCGGCAGACTCGATAAACTAACTACCAGATTATGCAATATATACCTAACATCTTATTTGTAATTGCTTTAGTAGCAGGCGTAGGATATTTCACAAAAAATATCCGCAAAGTAATCCGTAATATTCGTTTAGGTAAAGATGTAGATCGTTCCGATAATAAGGGTGAACGATTTAAAAATATGGCAATGGTGGCTTTAGGACAATCCAAAATGGTAAGACGTCCTATCGCAGGAATATTACATGTTATAGTATACCTTGGGTTTATTATTATTAATATCGAAGTATTAGAAATCATCATTGACGGTATTTTAGGTACCCATAGAATATTTGCATTCCTAGGAGGTTTTTATGACTTCTTAATTGGATCTTTTGAGATTTTAGCACTTTTGGTGTTAGTGAGTGTTTTTCTTTTTTGGATGAGAAGAAATGTGATTAACATCAAACGCTTTAAAACATTAAAAGGTTGGCCAAAAAATGATGGAAATATTATTTTATATTTTGAAGTCGTTTTAATGACATTATTCTTAACTATGAATGCAGCTGATTTACAGCTTCAGAATCTGGGTGCAGATCATTATGTAAAAGCTGGAGCTTATCCAGTAAGTCAATATATATCACCATTATTTAATGGAATGTCTGAAGGAAGCATATTTCTTATTGAAAGAGGGGCTTGGTGGTTACATATTTTAGGAATATTAGTGTTTTTGAATTATTTATATTTCTCTAAGCATTTACATATTCTTTTAGCTTTTCCGAACACATATTATGCTGATCTAAAACCTCAAGGAGAGTTCGATAATCTAGAAGCAGTAACTAATGAAGTAAAGTTGATGATGGACCCTAGTGCGGATCCTTTTGCTGCACCAGCAGGGGATGAGTCAGAAGGAGAGCCAGAGAAATTTGGAGCTTCTGATGTTGTTGACCTTAATTGGGTGCAATTACTTAACTCCTATACTTGTACTGAGTGTGGTCGTTGTACTAGTGAATGTCCAGCTAATCAAACTGGTAAAAAATTGTCTCCACGTAAGATTATGATGGATACCAGGGACCGTCTTCAGGAAGTTGGAGATAATATTGATAAGAATGGAGGTAGCTTTGTAGATGACGGTAAGCAATTATTAAATGACTATATCACAACAGAGGAGTTATGGGCGTGTACAAGTTGTAATGCTTGCGTAGAAGCTTGCCCGATTGGCATTAGTCCGCTGTCAATAATAATAGATATGAGACGATATTTGGTAATGGAGCAAAGTGCTGCGCCTACCGATCTCAATAATATGATGTCTAATATAGAAAATAATGGTGCTCCGTGGCCATTTAATCAAATGGATCGATTAAACTGGAGTAACGAATAATAATGAATTGTTTATTCTTTATTAAAATTAATTATTTGAGTTTTTAGTGAGAAATACTTTATGTTTTTGACTTTTAATAAAATAAATAATAACAATAAGGAATACGAAATAATAATTAACCAAACTATTAACCCAATTAAACCTTAAATTAAGAGAAAACAGAAGTTATGAAGAAGGAAGAAGTAGAGAAATTATTGCATGACAAAGTAGAAGCAGGAGAGCATATAAGTCCTGTATTACCAGAAGGTATTAAGAATTATCTTATTGATATTGATGGAACAATCACAGATGATGTGCCAAATGAGGAACCGGAGCGTATGGCTACTTGTGCACCATTTCCGGATGCGCTGGCTACATTAAATAAATGGTTTGATCAAGGACATATTATATGTTTCTTCACTTCCAGAACAGAAGATCATAGAGAAGTTACAGAAACTTGGTTAAAAAAACACGGCTTCAAATATCATAGTTTATTAATGGGTAAACCAAGAGGAGGGAATTATCACTGGATAGATAATCACTTAGTAAAAGCTACACGTTATACCGGTAAGTTTACAGAATTGGTAGAGCGAGTAGTTACTATTGAAGTTTTTGATGACGGAAAACACGATTAATTATGTAGTATAGTTTTACGTATAAAACTATACTACATAAACTTTAAATATACATAAAAATGAGCGAGACAGTAAAAGTGCCTACAATGGCAGAATATATGGCTGAAGGAAAACAACCCGAAGTTTTATTTTGGGTAGGTTGTGCAGGTAGTTTTGATGATAGAGCAAAAAAAATCACAAAGGCTTTTGTAAAACTATTAAATAAAGCTAATGTAGATTTTGCTGTATTAGGTACTGAAGAAAGCTGTACGGGAGATCCTGCTAAAAGAGCAGGTAATGAATTTTTATTTCAGATGCAGGCGGTAACCAATATAGAGGTTATGAACGCATACGAGATTAAAAAAGTAGTAACAGCTTGTCCTCACTGTTTTAATACGTTAAAGAATGAGTATCCTTCTCTAGGAGGAGATTATGAAGTAATGCATCATACGCAGTTTCTAAAATCTTTGTTGGATGAAGGCCGATTAACTATTGAAGGAGGTAAGTTTAAAGGAAAACGAATTACCTTCCATGATCCTTGTTATTTGGGTAGAGCCAATAATGTGTATGAAGCTCCACGAGATTTGATCAAAAAGCTTGAAGGAGAACTAATAGAAATGAAGCGATGCAAGCGCAACGGTTTATGCTGTGGTGCTGGTGGAGCTCAGATGTTTAAAGAACCAGAACCAGGAAACAAGGATGTAAATATCGAAAGAACCGAAGACGCCTTGGAAACTAAACCGGACATTATTGCTGCAGGATGCCCATTCTGTAATACAATGATGACCGATGGTATTAAGAATAAAGAAAAAGAAGACAGTGTCCAAGTGCTAGACGTAGCAGAACTTATTGCTAACGCGCAGGATTTGTAGAATTTTCTAGATAATTTAGACAATTTTATGAGAGTTAATATGTTTGTTCATATTAACTCTTTTTTATAACATTGATTAGAAGTAGATTTTGTTATTTTAGTAAAAAAATAGCTTATGCTGGTAGACTTTAATGAATTACCCGAAACATCACGGGTATGGATATATCAAGCTAATAGATCATTTTCTCCCGAAGAATTGGAAGAGATTACATCAAAATTAGATCAATTTATTGCTCAGTGGACAGCTCATGGAGCTGATCTTAAGGCAGGTTATGACATCAAATATAAAAGATTTATTACTATAGCATTAGATCAAAATCTAAATGCTGCTAGTGGTTGTTCTATAGATGCTTCAGTACATTTTATTCAGGAACTGGAGAAAGCCTATAATGTAGATTTAATGGATAAAATGAACGTGTCCTTTAAACAAGGAGAATTTGTGGCGTATAAAACGTTGGCAGATTTCAGGAAAATGGCTAAAAACAGATCAGTATCTCCGAATACTATTGTTTTTAATAATTTGGTTAATAATATTGCTGAATATCGTACCGATTGGGAAGTACCGGCAAAAGATAGTTGGCATAACCGTTTTTTAAATTAGAATTTTCGTGTGACAAAAATAAGTAGGGAATATTTTACTTTAATAATTTTTCTTTTAACTTTTAGTATTTATGCTCAGGATCAAGGCCCATTAGTGGTCAAGGATTATGAAGAACAAAAACGTTGGGTTGATAGTATATATAACCGCATGACCCTTAAGGAAAAAGTGGGTCAGCTCTTTATGGTTGATATATTTTCTTCTAAGACCAGGAAAGAGACAGATAAAATAAAGCAACTTATAGAAGAATATCATATTGGTGGAGTTATCTTTTCCAGAGGAGGGCCTTATCGGCAAGCTAGACTGAATAATGAATTTCAGGAATTGTCTAAAGTCCCTTTATTGATCGGTATGGATGCTGAATGGGGTTTGTCTATGCGCTTAGATTCCACATATGCTTTTCCATGGAATATGACGCTTGGCGCCATTCGGGATAATCAATTGATTGAAGATACCGGAAGACAGATTGCTAAACATTGTAAAAGATTAGGAGTACATATTAATTTTGCTCCCGTGGTGGATATCAATACCAATCCCAAAAACCCTATTATAGGAAACCGCTCCTTTGGCGAAGACAAAGAAAATGTTACTCAAAAAGCTTTGGCTTTTATGACAGGAATGCAAAAAGAAGGGGTTTTGGCTAGCGCAAAACACTTTCCCGGGCACGGAGATACAGATAGCGATTCGCACAAAACACTTCCAACAATTAATTTTGATGCTAAAAGAATTGATAGTATAGAATTGTATCCCTATAAATCCATGATTAATGAGGGGTTATCTAGTGTGATGGTCGCTCATCTAAATATTCCTAGTTTAGAGCCACGATCAGATTTACCATCTTCGATTTCGGAGAATGTTGTAACCAAAATACTTAAAGATAGTCTTAATTTCGAGGGTTTGATATTTACAGATGCTTTAAATATGAAAGGCGCATCTAATTTTAAGGAACCTGGAGAAATCGATCTCGCAGCTTTTTTAGCTGGTAATGATGTGCTATTGATGTCTGAAAATGTAGCATTAGCTTCTCAAAAAATTATTTCTGCATATTATTCAGGAATGCTTGATGAAGAACGATTATCGTATTCTGTACGTAAAATACTTATGGCGAAGTATAAAGTTGGGTTAAATAAGTACAAGCCTGTAGAAACAGCATTTCTTTCGACGGAGTTAAATAGTGTAAATAATGATGTTTTGCATCATAAACTTGTTGAGCACTCTTTGACATTGATTAAAAATGACCGAGCTATACTGCCAATAAAGAATTTGGACCTAAAAAAGATAGCTTATGTATCTCTTGGAGATGATTCTGGGCAAGTGTTTTTTGAAGAATTAAATAAGTATGCTCAAGTAGATTGGGTAAAAGGTAATCAATTACCCGACTTATTAGAGCAACTTCGTAATTATAATATGGTTGTTGTTGGATTTCATAAATCTAATGAATCCCCGTGGAAGGATTATAAATTCAAGGACAAAGAATTAGTTTGGTTGTATGAAATAGCTAGATTGAATAATACTGTTTTGAGTATGTTCTCCCGACCTTATGCAATGTTAGACATGTCTACCACGACTAACTTTGAAGGTATGGTAATGGCATATCAAAATAGTAAGATTTCACAAGAGAAGACAGCACAATTACTTTTTGGTGCAATTGAAGCTAAAGGAAAACTACCGGTAAGTCTAGGAGATGATTTCCCCGTGGGAACAGGTTTAAAAACGAGGTTTATGAATAGACTTTCATATGGTTTACCTGAAACGGTGGGAATGAATTCGTATAAACTTAATAGAATAGATTCTATAGTAGATTACACATTGAGAGAAAAGATGGCTCCCGGGTTACAACTTATCGTTGCCAGAAAAGGTAAAGTAATTTTTAATAAAAACTATGGTTACCATACATATAATAAGCAGCGAAAGGTAAAAGGCTCGGATATTTATGATTTGGCATCATTAACAAAGATATTGGCAACTTTGCCTTTAACTATGGAATTAAAAGATGATGGTATTATCTCTTTAGATTCCAGGATAGGCGATATATTGCCATATTTTAAAGACTCTAATAAGAAAGATATGACAATTCGTTCTATGCTTTCTCATTATGCGCGATTGAGGGCCTGGATTCCGTTTTATCTCAAAACTTTGGATTCGGTTACCTCTAAACCTAGTAAGGTGTATTATAGAAATAAAATGTCTGATGAATTCAATATAGAGGTGACTAATAGTTTATACTTACGTAGTGATATGAAGGACTCTTTGATGCTTAGAATTAAAGATAGTGAACTACGCAGAAGGTTAAGTTATAAGTATAGTGATCTCCCTTATTATTTCATAAAAGCTTTTATAGAAGAACATTATGGCAATACTATGGATGCATTGATACAGCAGCATTTTTATAGATCTATGGGGGCTAGTAATACAGGGTATTTACCATTGAATCGATTTGATAAAAAAAGAATTGTTCCTACCGAAAACGATCAAGCTTTTAGGAAGCAGATTATCCATGGTTATGTTCATGATCAAGGAGCAGCAATGTTTGGGGGGGTTAGCGGTCATGCTGGATTATTCGCTAATGCTAATGATGTAGCTAAAATCATGCAGATGTATTTAAATCGTGGTCATTATGGTGGTAAGCAGTATATCAGTGCACAGACACTTGATGAATTCAATACGTGTTATTATTGTGAAAAAGATGTAAGGCGTGGAGTAGGGTTTGATAAGCCTCAATTGGGAGATGTAGGACCTACGTGTGGTTGTATTTCTATGAACAGTTTTGGACATAGTGGTTTCACTGGAACTTTTGCCTGGGCTGATCCCGAAGAAGAAATTGTATATGTATTTTTAAGCAACCGTACATATCCAAATTCAGCCAATCGTAAGCTTATAGCCAATGATATTCGGTCTGAAATTCAAAGAGTGATTTACGAGGCTATTGATTATTAAAAATATTATTATTTACATATAACTATGCAAGTTGAAATATCAGAACAAGGTCCAAAGCTTTCAAGAATTATCTCCGGATGCATGAATTGGGGTGAGTGGGGAGCAAATTTATCAACTGATGAAGCTCAGAAATTAATCGAAGATTGTTTGGCTATTGACGTTACTGCATTCGATCACGCAGATATTTATGGTCATTATACGACCGAAGAGTTATTTGGTAATGCTATAAAAGGAAATTCTTCGCTACGCGAACAAATACAGTTGATAACCAAGTGCGGCATAAAATTAGTGACACCTCATCGGCCAAATAACAAAATTAAATCTTATGCTTTGGATAAAGAGTATATTCTGCAATCAGTGGAACAATCATTAACTAATTTGCATACGGATTTTATAGATTTACTACTAATTCATAGACCTAGTCCGCTAATGAATCCTCATGAAATCGCAGAAGCCTTTACCAAGCTTAAGAATGACGGAAAAGTGTTGCATTTTGGTGTGTCTAATTTTACGACATCACAATTCGAGATGTTGAATGATTTTATACCTCTAACTACCAATCAGATAGAAATATCACCACTGCATTTAGATCCGTTTATAGACGGCTCTTTAGATCAATGTATTAAGCATAAAATATCTCCAATGGGGTATTCTACATTAGCTGGTGGTAAATTCTTTTCTAAAGAACCTGAAAACAACGTAATTAGAATTAATAAGGTTGTAAATCAATTAACAGAAAAATATAATGCTACTTCTGATCAAATTCTTATTTCATGGATATTAAGACACCCTTCCGGTATTTTGCCAATTATAGGCTCAACTAAAATCAATCGAATTCAATCTGCTGTGGATGCTACAAATATTCAAATCACAGATGAAGAATGGTTTATGATTTGGGAGGCTTCCACAGGAGCTGAAGTGGCTTAATACTATTTTTTAATTGCCCATATTTTATTGGTTGATATTTATGAAGCTTCAAAAGGCGATATAGCCTTTTTAGAAGCTCGTATCTGTAGTTTAAAAAATGAAAGACCAAATTCAAAAATAAATATTGAATTTTTGCATTTAGGCTATATTTTCGAAATAAATTTCAAAAATTAGGGTAACAAAACTGTTACTTATGACACTAAAGTATATTAGGACAGTTTAAAAAACGAGTGTTTTATGTTTGAGTAGTTATATAAACAAGATATGAATAGCTGTGATATTTCTTCGGGACAGAATATCGCAGTCTATTTGTATTGTATTGATAATCAAAAAATTGTAATTTTTTGTTCTTTTTCTCGATACAAAGCGGTTAATTTGCAACTTTTAAAATTGTACCCAAAATGAAATTATTTTTTACGTTGATCTTTGTTTTAGGATCTTCACAATATTTAGGTAATGATATAAGCAGAAAGATAATTTCTGATGACACCTATAACTATACATTTTACGTTTCTACCAAAGATAAATCTGATCCCAAAGATTATAAAGAGTATTTCTGGTTTAAAACCGGGAAGATACATTCTTCTTATGGAGGCGTTAATGGACAATTACTGCATGGGGAGTATAAAAAGACCTACAGAGAAAATGGTATAGCCGAACAAGGAGAGTTTCATTATGGACTCAAAGATAATATCTGGAAAAGTTGGTATGAGAATGGTAAAATTGAAAAAATTACCAATTGGCAAAAAGGAATTGCCACAGGCATTTACAGAGAATTCACAGAAAATGGGGAGCTACTTATTAGAGGGAAATTTAAAAACAGTAAGAAACACGGCAGGTGGATTAATTATAAATCAAAAGATACATTATACTTCAAGAAAGGGCAACAGGTCGTAAAAGAAGAAATGCCGGAAGAAGAAAAAGCTGAGAAGGCTAATAAGAAGAATAAGAAAAGCTTTGGTGTAAAAACAAAAGATTTCTTTAAAAACTTATTCAAAAAGAAAACACCAGAGGAAAAACAAAAGATTAAGCAAGAGAAGGAAGCAAAGAAAAAGCAGAAGGAATTGGATAAGAAACGAAAAGAACTTGCTAAAAAACAGAAGGAATTACAAAAAAATAAAACCTCAAAAAAACAGTAGAGATGTTTATGTTAAAAGCGGGATCTCTATTATACGCAATCTATGTTTGTCTCATTATAGCAATATTGAGCGGTGGGCTGATTTATATATTTACTATAAATAAGTCATTGGCGTCTCGTTATGAGGTAAAAGCACAACTTGTAGATAGATGTGAATCTTGTTTTGACTATTATCTTTCTAATCCTGATGGTTTTGAAAAAAAAGCTTTGCAAAAAATCGATCTTTTTGATGATGGTTTGATATGTGAGTTCAAGAAAGAAAGATGGGGAATGTATGCCAAGTTACAGGGGAAGGCATATTTTAGAAAAGATACTGTAGAGAATAGTTTTATTGTAGGTCAAAGAAAGCAAAAAAGGCCATTGGCATTGTATTTATGCGATTTTGGAGAAGAGCTTAAGATTTCTGGGATTACTGAAATCAAAGGTGATATGAAACTGCCTAAAAAAAGATATAAAGTAGTTAATATTTTAGGGAATCAACAGGCTAATAATCCTAAAGTAATTGGAAATATAGGTGTTTCATCGCAGAATTTACCCAAGATAATTCCACCTCAACTTACATATCCCCATAATATAAAGGAAACTTCTTTGTCATCATTTAAGAAAAATGAATTGATATATAGAGGTTTTGATCAGGAAACCATGTTGATTTACCTGGATAAAGGAGAGAATCTGGATAGAATGCGAATCAAAGGAAATTTTATTATAAAATCTAACGATACCATTAAAATAGATGATACATCAAAAATCGAGGATGTAATTATTCAGGCTCCAAAAGTGGTTATCGAGGAGGATTTTGAGGGTAGTATACAAATATATGCTGATAAAGAAGTTGTCATAGAATCTTATGTAAAGCTTAGATACCCTTCTTGTATCGTGATAGATGATTCTACTAGAGATTATGATAAGAAAATTGAGATAGCAGAAGATGTAGAGATTTATGGCGGAATTGTTATTGATGGTAATAGTTTTAGAGAACGTCAAAATAATTTTGTAACGGTTGAAGAAAATTCGATGATCGTCGGAGATGTATACTGTAACGGGATTTTGGAATTAAAAGGAAGTGTAATAGGCTCAGTTTATGCTCATAAATTACAATTAGAAACTAGAAGTTCTAAATATGCAGATGTAATTCTTAATGGACTTATTGATACTGAAAATATTCCTGAAGGATATGTGAAGTTACCTTTGTTTGTTAACCCTGAAGAAAAAAAGCTTGAGCGAATCAAAAAAATATAAGAATTATATCCAAGCTAGTTCGTTGATAGAATCTGTGATTGCAGTTACCATCATTGCGACTTGTTTATTGATTGCTATTAGAATATATGTTTCTGTGTTGAATAGTAGTAGTTCTATAAACTCATACAGGATTAAGTTTAAGTTGAATCAATTAGTGAATGATACCAAAAGCTCTCAGAATTTTGATGATGAATTATTTGAATTTAAAACATATGCCATAAAGAAAACTGTGAGTGATTATGAAGGTGATAAAGATTTAAAAAGAATAAAATTTGCTGTACAAACAGTATCAGATACAATACATTACAATTATCTGGTAAGCAAAAAGAATAATCAATGAAGGTAAAAGCATTTACCATATTAGAGATGTTAGTTAATCTAACCATTATGTCTATCATAATGGGAATGATATATTTTGCCTATTCATCATTTGTACAACAAGTGATTAGCTACCAGAATTCTATTGATGAAGAAAACGAATTGAATAGAAGTTATGTACAATTAAAAACTGATTTCTTTAATGCCGAAAAAGTTATAAAATCCTTTAAGAGTTTTAAAATAGTATCATACAACGGAAAAGAAGTATCGTATAAAATAACCGATAAATATTTAGTTAGAAAACAAATTCAGATGTTAGATACCTTATTTATAGATGATGTTAAGCTTTCATCAGAATTGAATGTAATTACTAAAGAAGATTTGATTACCGAAATAGCTGTAAAAACTACATTGTTTGATGAACCAGTAGAGTTTACTATAACCAAAGATTATGCTCCTAATCTAAAATTAAATCTGTAATGGGAATTGATGTTAGTAACATAAATAAAAGCGTCAAGGTTGAAAAAACTTCATCCTCAACTTCTGGTTTTTTTAATAAGGAGATCAACTTTTCTAAAAAAGTAGGAGCCAAGGAAAAGGAGGCGTTATATAAAGATTTATCTACACTCCTCAATGCAGGAGTAGATTTTAAAACAGCATTAGATATACTAGCTAATCAACAAAAGAAAGAACATCTAAGAAACTTAATTTTGGAGATTAAGGCACAGGTCGTAAAAGGAAAGAGTTTTTATGAAGCATTAGAAGAAACCGGTAAGTTTTCTCCTTATGAATATTTCAGTATTAAGATTGGTGAAGAAACTAAGAAACTGGATACAGTTTTATTAGAGTTACATAAATACTTTAAGCGTCAGATAAAATTAAGAAAGCAGATTATTTCGGTAATTACATACCCTTCATTTGTATTGATACTTACTGTTGGAGTGTTGTATTTTATGTTAACCTATGTAGTTCCGATGTTTAAGTCTGTTTTTAACCAGTTTGATAGTGATCTACCAGCATTGACAAAAAATATTATCGTGTTGTCAGAAAAGTTTCCAACTATATTTTTAGTAGTGGCGATTTCTATAGTTACCATTGTGTTTTTGGTTAAACTATATGGACAGAATGATACATTTAGAAGTTATAAATCGAGGTTTATTCTAAAACTACCATTTTTCGGGAAACTAGTAAAAATGGTTTATCTGGCAAGATACTGTCAGTTTTTAGATTTACTACTGACTTCTAAAACATCACTAACAGAGTCTCTGGATATGGTAAAAAAGATGATCGGTTTTTACCCTATTGAATCTTCTATTGATGGTATCAGAAATGATATTATAAAAGGAGTTCCCTTTGCTGCGGCAATGAAGAAACATAAAATTTATGAATACAAATTAATCTCTATGGTAGAAGTAGCCGAAGAGATTAATGAACTAGACACAATGTTCTCTCGATTGGCGGATGAATATGATGAAGAAGTAGAACATAAGACCAAAATGATAGGAGTAGTATTAGAACCATTGATTATAATTATTATTGGAGGTATAGTAGGATTAATAATGGTAGCGATGTATGCGCCGATGTTTGATTTAAGTAAAATAATTAATGGAAGTTAAATTTTTAGATTTTATTAACATTTTGTGTAGTTTTGCAACCCTTTAAAATACCCCTAATGAATTCATTAAGAATATTTTCACCACATATGAAGAAACAAAAAAGTAATTGGTATGCAGATGCATACTCTATGACAGAGATATTAATTGTGCTTTGTATCATTGGGATACTATTACTGATGGTATTACCTAGTCAAACCTCTGTAATAACACAAGCTAAGTCAATTGAGGCTCAGAGTATGCTTAATCATTTGTATGGACTAGAGAAAAATCATTTTTATAGACACTCTCGCTATACGGCTGATTTTGATGAACTTGGTTTTGAACCTGCTTTAACAATTGATCAAGGCGGTCAGGCAGTGTATAGAATTGAAATCATTGAGGCTTCAACCAATTCGTTTAAAGCTACAGCGACATCATTATCAGATTTTGATGATGATGGTAATTATAATACCTGGGAGATCGATCAGAAAAAGGTATTAAAGGAAACTGTAAAAGACTAAGCTGGTTGGATATTTTTCTTCAAATACTTGTTATTGTATTGCTGATGTTGGTTTTTATCCAAGATCTAAAGTTTAGAGCTATACATATACTGTTACCGATTTTACTATTGGTTACGGGGGTTGTATCGTTTGTAAGGCTAGGATATAAACCAATGGTCCTAGTATATAGTGTATTGTTTTTGATGATAACATTTGCCGGACTTTATCTATACCTTTTAGTTAAAAATAAAAGCTTTACTAACCCTTTTAAAAAGAATATGGGGTTAGGAGATCTTTTGTTTTTTGTAGCAGTGGTCCCGTTGTTTTCAACATATAATTACATTCTGTTTTTCATAACAGGAATGTTGTTTTCTATAGTAGGTTTTTTGGTGATTAGACTTACTACAAAAACAGAACTGGTTCCACTTGCAGGGCTTTTAGGATTATATATTGTTGTACTTAAGTTTATAAGTTATACAACTGGATTCGATTTATTCTTTGGTAAAATTCTATAAAGTTTGGATACAATAAAAGAAATCATATTAACCACAGAAGAGCAACAGATTATTAATGCTGATTTGGCTCATAACTATAATATTATTCCAAAAGAAGATTCGGGTAATAGTATTATATTTTTTGTGGATGAGAATACTTTTGATGCATCTATAACCGATGAGTTAGAATTAATCATAGGTAAAAATGTAGAGTTAGTTCCTGTTTCTTCAGAGATCATAAATAAGGCTTTAGTTTCTTATTACAGAATTAGTAATAATGATGCTGATAAGTCTAGTAAAACTGAGAGTTTTAGATCTTCTTCTCAAGACTTTCTAGAGGAATTAATTTTCGAAGCAAAAGGTATTGGAAGTAGTGATATTCATTTTGAAGTTTTTAAAGAGGATGCAAGAATACGTTACAGGATTGATGGTAAGCTTATCGAAAAGTATAAGATAGAGAAGGAAAATTACCTGGAATTGGTTAATAAAATCAAGATCAAATCTAATCTTGATATTACCGAAAAAAGATTACCACAGGATGGTCGTATCAATTATGATGAATTCGATATAAGGGTTTCTATTTTGCCAACATTGCATGGTGAAAAGATTGTGATGCGTATTCTTGGAAGGGATACAGCTCATTTAAGTATGGATAAATTAGGTATGGAAGATAAAGAAAAACAACTTTATCTCGAAGCCTTAAAAGCTACCAAAGGAATCATCTTGATTAGTGGTCCTACTGGTTCTGGTAAAACAACTACGCTGTATGCCAGTCTAAAACAACTAAATAAAGTCACTAGTAATATTGTTACGGTAGAAGATCCTATTGAATATACGCTTAAAGGAATTAATCAAGTTCAGCTTAGAGAAGATATTGGATTAACGTTTACCAGTGCACTAAGAACCTTTTTAAGACAGGATCCTGATATTATTATGTTAGGGGAGATTAGAGATGGAGCAACTGCAGAAATGGCGATTAGAGCAAGTCTTACTGGACATTTAGTATTGTCTACAATACATACAAATTCTGCTCTAGGAACGATTTCTAGATTAATTGATATGGGAGTGCCACCATTTCTTATTGCGGAAACTTTAAAAATTTCTGTGGCGCAAAGATTAGTGCGTAAGCTTTGTAATTCTTGTAAGGTGGAAACAGAATTGCAAGAAGGAGAATATAATAATGAAGCTTTTGATGCTATAACAAGTCATTGTTTACCAAAAGGATGTGATGATTGTTATTATACTGGTTATAAGGGGAGAACAGCCATATACGAAACTATACCTATAGATGGAGTATTGGCGCAAGAAATAAAAAAGAATTCAACAAACTTAGAAGAAGCTATATCTGATTATGGCGATTCTAGTTTGTCAAGTAAAGCGATACAATTAGTAAAAAATGGAATCACTTCTATAGAAGAAGTGTATTCAATTATAATAGAAGGATAAGGGAATGATACAAAGATTGTTATTATTTAGCTGTTTGCTATTACTCAATGTTGTCTATGCTCAGACTGACATCAGAACCATTGAGGAAAAACTAGAAGAAATAGCTAAAACCAAAGAAGGGTTAGAAGAAACCACACAACTTGATGTTACAGGATTGACATTGTTTGAGATTATAACAACACTTGCAGAAGAGCATAAGATAAATGTGGATGTCGATCCTACACTTAACCAAATGGTGGTTAGTAATTTTATTGATGTTAAGGTAAAAGATGTATTTGTTTTCCTTATTAGAAAATATGACTTAGACGTTCAGTTTATGAATAACATTATTGCGTTTAAGAAAAGAGAGATCATTCCTGAACCACCAAAGCCAGAACCTAAAAGAGAGCTAGATATCAAGTATAATCAACAAAATGATTTCTTGTCGGTTAAACTTAAAAATGATTCTTTACCAGCAGTAGCATCTAAGATTACAGAGTTATCTAATAAGAATATAGTTTTAGCACCAGATGTTAAAACAATGATGGTTTCATCTTATATAATCAATAGACCTTTTGATCAGGTAATTGATATGATAGCCAAGTCTAATCAATTGATTTCTGAGCAAGATGAAAATGGGTTCTATTTTTTGTCTAAAGATGTAGATATTTCTCAACAACCAGGAAATGGGAGCGGTAGAACTAATAGAAGAAGAACATCATCACGAAATGGTTCTCAAAACGTTTCCGGAGATTTAGAGATGAAGCTAAATGATAATGGCTACCTTAATGTAAAAGCTTTTGATGCCAGCGCTACAGAGATAATTACCAAAGCAGCTGATTTACTGGATATTGGATATGCAATGTATGATAAACCGGATGATGTTATAGCTACTATTTCATCTAGTGAGATGGATTTTGATACATTGTTAGATCACGTGTTTAGAGGAAAAAAATATACTGTAAATAACAATGATGATTTTTACCTAATTGGAAAAGAAACTACAGCTGGTCTCAGAATGTCAGAATTAGTACAGTTAGAGAATAGAACTATTGAATCTGTATTAGCTACTTTACCTAAATCTTTAACACAAGATGTAGAAATCCAGGAATTTGTGGAGCTTAATGGTATTTTAGTTTCCGGATCCAAACCCGTAATCGCGGAATTAAAACATGTGATTAGAAAATTAGACAAGGTTGTTCCATTAGTTCAAATTGAAGTATTAATTGTTCAATATCAAAAATCTTATGATATTCAGACTGGTATTCAAGCAATATTGGGAGATGGTTCTGAAGATGTTAAAACTAACGGAAGAATTTTTCCAGGTACTGATGTTACGGTAAATTCTTCCTCAATTAATCAATTGATTGATGCTTTTAATGGACTGGGGATTATTAATATCGGAAAAGTGACTAAGGATTTCTATGCCAATTTAAGTGCTTTGGAAACGAATTCTATTGTAAATCTTAAATCAACGCCTAAAATAGCTACATTAAGTGGTCATGAAGCCAATGTTTCTATTGGTGAGACAGATTATTATTTCGAGCAAACCAATAGATTAATTAACTCTGGTGTAAATGATAATATATTACAATCCGGTCAATGGAAACCTACTGAAGCTAATCTAAGTGTTAATATAAAACCTTTTGTATCTCTGGATGAGCACGTAACCTTAGAAATTTCTGTAGAGAAAAGTGCATTTATCGGTAGAGCAGGAGAGAATGCTCCACCAAGTAAGTCTACTCAGAAATTTGAGTCTCTAATCCGAGTTAAGAATGATGAGATGATTCTATTAGGAGGTTTGGACGAACTGGAGAGAGAAAACTCTGGTAGCGGAACACCTGTTTTATCCAGAATACCAATTATAAAATGGTTTTTTAGCAGTAGAAGAAAAGCAAAAGATAAGTCTAAATTACACGTATTCATTAAACCAAGTGTGATATATTAATGATCAATAATTTTTTAAATAACATCCTTATAGGTAATAAGTTCCAGGCTGTTCAGGTCCATTTTGACAATGATCAGAAGGAATTCTCCGTGTTAGAGGTTCATAAAAAGAAAAATGATCTTTCAATTATTGATCGTTATGCTACTAATAATTTTGAAGAATTAGTAGAAAAGCTGTCAAAAAATAGACCTATTCTGTTATCATTTTCAGGCCAAGGTATTATTTCTAAAAAGCTGGATAATGTTCCTAACTATCGGTCAAAGCTTTTGTTTAATGCCAATCCGGATGATTTTCATTGGTATGAGTTTCAGCAAGAAAAGCATATTTATGCTTCTGTTGCCAGAAAAGAGGTTATAACCGAGGAAATTGAATTGTTTAAAAAAGAACAGTTTTCGGTAGTAGACATAAGTATTGGACCTTTGGTTGTGACTGCTATTAAACCTTTGATTAAGTCGAATACTCTACAGACTAAAGATTTTGATATTCTTTTTGAAAATGATCAAATCACCGATTTTAGTAAGAGAAACCAAAATAGTATTGAAGAATATGTTATTGGAGATGAAAATATATCTAGCGAAAATATAACAAGTTTTGCCGCGGTATTGAATTATCTGTATCCCGGTAATGAAATAGTAGCAGATAAAAGTTTTCTTTCTGTAGATAAAGAAGAATTTGTTTTTAAGAAAGCTTTTAATGTATTAGGGGTTATGATGTTATCATTTTTCTTAGTGACCTTATTAGGAAGCTATATGTTGTTAAATTATTATACCGATGCAAATCAAAGAGTTCAAGTAGAGTTAGGTCAACAAAACATAGCGTACTCTAAACTGGTTTCTTTAGAAAAAGATAAAGAAAATAAAGAAGCAATTCTTAAAGAATCCGGGCTTAATGATAGTAAATTTCTTAGTTTTTATATATCAGAAATAACCAAAGAAGTTCCTACAGAGATTAATCTTTCTGTACTTAATGTTTTTCCGACTACAACAAAGATTAAAGCAGAACAAAGAATAAATTTTATTAATAACCTTATTGAGATGGAAGGCACGGTTTCATCTTATGCTGCATTAACTTCTTGGGTAAAAGAGTTAAAAAAACAACCTTGGGTAGGGAATTTGGAAATTGTAGATATCCAAAGGGAAAATAGAACCAATTCATTCAAAATTAAATTAGTACTGAAGTTCGATGTTTGAAAATATATCATATAAGAAAAAATTCATTGCACTATTAATTTTGATGGTCATACTGGCTTTTACTGCATATAAAAGATCATATAGTATGGCAATAGATGCTGCAAAACTTTTAGAAGAATCAAAGCAAAAACTGGCTAAAGTAAATAATTCTCAGCAACATATTACCAGCCTTAAATCTGAGGTCGAATATCTCGATAAACTCATAGGAAAGGAAGTAGCTAATCCTGATATAGTTCAGCAAGAAATACTAAACACTTTCACAGAGATTAATACTAATACGCCATTAGTGAAATTAGAGGAAGTGCATAAATCCAGTGATGAATATTTTAATGTTTATACCAATAGATTAATACTTACAGGTAATTTTGGCGACCTGCTTAAAACTACGTATAACTATGAAAAAGAGTTTGATTTTTCAAGAGTAGTAAGCTTACAGTTTTATATAGAAAAAGAGCCCAGAACAAGAAGAAAAAGATTATTTGAACAAATTATATTTCAGAATTATGAAAAAATACGCTAGTTATATACTATTGTTACTCATGTCCACTATATGCTTTCAGGGATGTGATGATGTTATTGAGGATGATATAACCAATGATTTAGTTACTGCTGTTGCACCGCTTGATATGGCAGAAATAGAGGGTAATACAGTGCAGTTCAGATGGAATGGTATTGAAGGAGCTGATGAGTATCGTATCCAGATTAATAATCAGGAGACAAATGCAATTATTTTGGATTCTTTGGTAATTAAATCTGTTTTTGATTATGCAATGAATCCTGGGTCCTATCAGTGGAGAGTAAGGGGAGAGAATTTTGCTTATGTAACTGCTTATACTTTTGATTCTAGATTTACAGTTGCAGCTTCTACAGATCTTTCTAATCAAACTGTTACTTTAACAAGTCCGGCAAATGGTATATTTACTAATAATTCTGCACTAACCTTTACTTGGGATCCTATATCTACAGCTACTTTTTATAAAATAAAGATTTCTAAAATTGATGGATCAACAGAAACTCTTGTTTTTGATAATGATGGCAATAATATTATTGGTACATCAATTACTATTGGTAATTCTGTAATATCAGAAGATGGGGAGTACAAATGGGAGATTCAGGCAGGAAATGATTCTAGTACTAGTGAGTTTTTTCCAAGAACTTTTTCTCTTGATACCCAAGCTCCACCAACGCCAACTTTAACAGAGCCAACCACCGGACAAACAGCTTCTGTGGATGAAGAAATTAGTTTTAAATGGACATTTGCTGATACAGGAGTAATTCAGTCTGGTATAACCAGTACTATACAAATTGCTACAGATCAAACTTTTAATGATGTGATAGAAACTAACTCGAATCCTCTTGCGATAGATGAGTATACGTTTACTTTTACGACTGCAGGAACATATTTTTGGAGAGTTAGAGGAATAGATGATGCTGGAAATACGGGAGATTTTAGTGATGCTAGTCAAATTATAATCAATTAATGCAAAAGAAGAAGATAAATACCATCTTGATAATTGCAGTAGCTTTGATATGGGCGGTAGTGCTTTTTAAATTTATTTCGCCATATTTTACATCAGCTGATACTGTTATTACAGCCGATGTATTGGTAAAACCTGCCAAAGCATTTATGCATAAAAAAGATACTTTTAATCTAAGTATTCCTAAGCGAGATCCTTTTTTAGGAAAATCCACGGGAGTCAAGAAAAAAGTTGTTGCTTCTTCTAAACCAAGAAAAGTATCAAGACCTAAGGTTTCTCAGATCAAAAATTGGCCAAGGATTGAGTATCTTGGATTTGTAAAATCATCAAAAAGCACATCTAGACTTGGATTATTGAGAATTAATGGAGTGTTAAAAAGAGTTCGTAATGGTTCTCAAGTTGGAGATGTTAGCGTAAAAATTATTAATGAAAACTATATTTCTGTAGTATTCCAGCGAGAAGTTAAAGATTTTGATAAAATTAACTAGTACGAGCTTTTCTTTTAAAAATCAGAGTAATTACAGCAATGATTACTAAAACTAGAAAGCAATTATCTAATACATGTATTTGTTATCAGTGAAAATTGTTGGAGTTGCATTCCCAACCAAATAAAATCCTCCTCAATAAAAAGGGTAAGTTCGATTTGTATCATAGGTGTTAAAACATTGTAACTTTACTTGTTGTAATGCTTTGGGCTTAATTAAGCTTTCTTGATGTTATCATAAAAATATTTCATTAATTCAGGAGTTACTTTGTCGGATACTTCCCAGCTATTTAATAATAAACTTTTGGTTCCGACATATTGCAAAGCATCGCCTAAATTCATAATTTCTTTACATTTTACACTTTTACTAACTCCAGTATTACAGATACTAAGCACTGCAAATTCTGTAAGAATCTCTAAAACAAATAATTCGAGACCTTACTGGAGATTATCTTCTATAGTATTTTTGTTTTTTGTGAAATATGACTTGTATCTCATTGTATTTTTGACAGCTTATTATAATAGTTGACTGCTCGCTTCCACTAATTTTCTTTGATAAATGGAATAGTTTTCTAAAATATGTAATAGAGCTATTAAGTTTACAGTTATTAAGTAAAGAATCTGCTTTTTGAGAATATTTTGAAACTACAATAGTATTTTTAATATTTTGAGCATTTGTTTTGTAGAAGTTTAACAATATAATTACAAAACATATTGTTCTAATCAGGAAGTTGAAGGTAGCTAGCTTAATAGGTCTGAAGAGTATTTTATTATTCAACATACAGACTTTTGACTATTATCTGTATATTATTAATTGCAAAGAATGTAAAAATGTTACTTTTACATTTAGTTTAATGTATTTATTAAGGTAACATTTTACGGTTACATAACATTAATATATGAATAGCACTGAGGATCATAAAATTATAGAAGGAATAGTGAAAGGAGATGAAGTTATTATTAAAGCCTTTTATAAAAATAACCTTCAATATATAAGGAGTTACGTTATTAAAAACTCAGGTAATGAAGAAGATGTAGAGGATGTTTTTCAGGATGCATTGGTCGTTTTGTACCAAAAGTTTAAATATGAATCTGTAAATATGAGTGCTTCTCTAAGAACATACTTTTATGCTATATGTAAGAATATTTGGAGAAATCGATTAAGAAAAAATAGTAAAATTTTATTAGACGAAGAGGTAATTGAAGCATCAGAGCCTATAGACAATGAAATTATAGATTCAATAAATAACAAAGAAAGAGAACATCTTTATCGTAAATATTTTTTAATGCTTGATTCAGCGTGTAAAGAAATACTTAATTTAGTTTTTGAAGGTAATAGTATGAAAAAAATTTCTACGATTACGGGATACTCAGAAGGATATACCAGAAAGAAGAAATTTAATTGTAAAAGATCCTTAATAGAAATGATCGAAAAGGATTCATTATATCAGGAGTTAGTTATAAATCCTGAAAAAGAAAAAAAACATGAATAGGACTCAAGAAATATTTGAAAAAATAGAGGAGTATCTTAATAAAACTTTGTCTGGAGAAGAGTTAGAAAACTTCGAAAAAGAATTGTTGATTAATGTAGAATTACAAAAAGAAGTTGAAAAACATAGGAGCTTACATCGGGTATTGAGTGATAAGGAAACTTTGGTTTTTAAAGAAAAGGTTAAGAGAATTGGAGATGAAATAAAGAAAGAAAAAACTACTCCAGTCATTAATATTTTTTCTACATATTTTAAAATAGCGGCTTCGATTATTGTAATTCTTGGTTTAGGAACCCTATTATGGAATAATTTTATGGGAGGTAATAAGGCAGAAGATTTATACCTTGCATATTATGAACCATATCCGGTTGAAGATGTAACTAGAGGAGAAGTTGTAAATGAATCAAGAGTGATCACGGATATGTATTCAAGAAAAGAATATAGCAAGGCCATACCAGAGTTCAAAAAACTGATTGAATTTTCTGTAGATGAACAATACATAATTTATTTAGGCAATTGCTTTTTAAATGTTAATAAGGAAAAGCAAGCCATACAAGAATTCGAAAAAATAACTTCCAATAGCAGATATTTTGAAGATGCTCAATGGTATCTGGCACTTACCTATATTAAACTTAGTAATACTAAAAAAGCTAAAAATATTCTTGCTAAAATTATCCAGTATGATGGTGTCTATAAAAAAGTTGCTGTAAATTTAAATTCAGAACTTCCTGAATAATTTAAAGAATAATCCTTCAACAAGTAAAACCTACACTATCTTCCTAATTTTAAATAATTACTATAGTCTAATTATTTGGGGTACTTCTATTGTTTCTATTTTCCACAATGTTTACAATTTCTAGAAACAACATTACTCCAGTTGTTGTGTAATTACACATTTAAGTATAATATTTTGATTTATTTTTGAATTTTTTTAAGTGTAATTATTTATAAATCAGTTTTTTGTGATTTTATCGTAAAAAAAATACTTTTTTTTTCATTTTTCGAGGTAACAAAATGTAATAAGGGACATTAACCAATATAATGGGCTTTAAACTAAAATTGATAATCTTGAAAAAACACACAATTTCACTTTTATTAATCAATGGGATATTAGCAATAGCATTGATTATTCTACTTTCATTTTATATATCCAATTCTTCTAGATCTGAAGTTGTTTATGTGGATAATGTCCAATTGTTCAATGGGTTTAATATGTCCAAAGACTTAGGAAAGGTTAATAATGAAAAAATCACTAAACAAAAGAAAAAGCTAGATAGTTTGTATGCTATCTATAGGATCTTAAGCGAACAGAAGAATACTGAAAAAACTCAAGAATTAGAGAATCAACTTCGGTCTGAGGATGAGGAATTGAGAAAAATGAATGAATATTTTTCTAAAGACCTGAGTCAAAAGGTTTGGAATAGGTTAAATCAATACATAAAAGAATATGGAGAGACCAATCAATATAAGATTGTTTTAGGCACTCAAGGTAGTGGTAATGTTATGTATGCCATTGAAGGTATTGATGTTACAGATAGAATATTAGAATACGCAAATATAAAATACGAAGGAAATTAATATACAAATCAATGAAAAAATCACACTTTTTTTTACTTTTAATGGGGCTTAATAGTTTAATAGTCCTTTCACAAAACCTTGTTGATAGTTCTTCCTGGATTGCTGGCTCTACTTCAACTCCAGCGGGATTTGGTAATTATGGCTTTATTAGTGGTGTAAATACAAGGGAATTAGGTATAGGGCCACAGGGTCAGGAAGTAGTTTTATGGACAGCGACTCCAACAGATGTTAATAGTTTAGATGGAGGGTTTAATACAAATTACGTTTCGATAGATCATACAAAAACCTATCGTGTATCTGTTTGGGTAAAAAAGACAGGAACTCAAGATGGTACAACATATTTTGGATTGTTTTCAAAAGACGGTAGTGATAACCATAGTTCATTATACTTGAATGGAACCTTAAATAATAACCCATATTTTAGGATAGGGGATTTACCATCTTTGGATGAATGGTATTTATTAGTAGGTTTTATTCATATGAGTGATTATAATAGTACAGTTAATATCGGAGGTGTCTACAATACCAATGGTGTTAAAGTGATGGATATAGGAAATGATTTTAAATTTTCTACTACATCGGTAAATTTATCGATGAGAGCATTCCAAGGTAGTAATAACACTCTTACTGATCGTGAGTATTTTTATGACCCTCGAATTGAGGCAATAGATGGAACTGAGCCTTCTATAGCCGATTTAGCTGCTGGAGGAAATTCTGGAGGTACTGCTGAAGCTAATCAAGGCTGGAGTCTAATCCAGGGGAACGTAATTTATAATGATACCGGTAATGTTGGTATAGGAACTAATTCTCCAGATGAAAAATTACATCTTTCTTTCGGAAACCTTAAGTTACAAGGAGATAGTAAAGAATATCTGACAATCAAGTTTGATGATCTTGATTCTGCAACGTTGTATGAAATGTATGCAGAACCAGGTACAGAAAGTTTAAATTTTGATATTAATGGGCAAAATAAATTTCTCATAAGAACAGATGGTAATGTAGGTATAGGAACAACAACACCAACTCAAAAATTAGATGTTGCTGGAAATGCTCAAATTAGTGGAGATTTGTTCTCTACAGGAAGAATTGCTATCGGTACTACTGCAGAAGATCCAGGATATGCACTAACCGTTAAAGGTAAAATTCATACTCAAGAGGTAAAAGTAGATCTTAAAGGAGTAATTGCGCCAGATTACGTTTTTCTGGAAAACTATAATTTAAAAACACTTCAGGAAGTAAGAGATTATATCAAAAGAGAAGGGCATTTACCTAACATACCATCTGCCAAAGAGATGGAACAAAAAGGATTGAATTTAAAAATAATGAACCTTAAACTTCTTGAAAAAATAGAGGAACTTACCTTGTATACTTTAGATCAGGAGGATAAAATCAAGTTTTTAGAGCGTCGTCTGGAAAAGATTGAAAAATCTTTAAACAATCAGTCCGAGAACTAAAAATAGTCAAACCATTTTCATATTCAATTTTTAGACTTTAAGCTTAAGTCCTTTCCTATGTATGTCCATATATCAAGAAAGATCTCAATTGCTGTATAGTAAATCATTAAGATGCTAAGTCCAAAAATTCCAAACAAATATAACACCGTAGCGATATGATCAATACGATTCGAAAAAGCAGGGTCACAAAAATTATTGCAAGTTATTTGGCAATACAGATGATTGTGCAGATGACACAACCTATGCAATTATGGGCATTAACGAGTGGTCCAAGTCAACCTGAGTTTAATGCTTTTACCCCTATAGGAACATCAGATATGGTGAACTTATCTTCTGGTAATTTTAATTACAATATTCCAATTATGGATGTAGGAGGATATCCATTGAATCTTGCATATGATTCTAGTGTTACTATGGACCAAGAAGCTTCATGGGTAGGGTTAGGCTGGAACCTTAATGTAGGTCAGATTAATAGGCAGGTGCGAGGTATACCTGATGATTTTAAGGGAGACGAAATCATATATGAGAATAACATGAAGGATAATGTTACCGTAGGTGTATATGCAGGATTAGATCCCCAGATATTTGGAGTAGAAACCTCTGATGAAGTAAATATATCTGTGGGTGTTAATCTAAAATATAATAATTACAGCGGAATTTCATTTTCTCCATCATATGGGTTGTCATTTGAATTGTCCGATAATGTAACCGTAGGAATGAATGTAGAAACCTCTGCTACAGATGGTGCAACAATATCCCCTAATGTAAGCTTAAAAGCTGGTATCGGTAGTTATGCAGATCAGGCAATCACAGGTGCTTTAAACGCTGGAGTATCGTATAATTCCAATAAAGGATTATCCGATTTTAGTTTATCAGGTGGAGTATCCATGAAAAAAAGAGACTTTGAAAGGGTGAATGATGGGGAATTTACTGGTTATACAAGCAGTGAAAGTAAGGCAGGTCCGATGTCTTTGGCATCAGGTAGCGGTAGATTATCATTTATCAATAATACATTAACACCTAGAAAACGTACAGCATTTAGAGATATTAATGGTACTGTATCAGTATCTATTGGAGCCGATGTGTGGGGACTAGATGGAGAGCTAGAAGTTTCTGCCACAGGGGCAGTACAACAAATAAAAGATAAGATAAAACCTGAAAAGGCCTATGGATATGAATTTACTGGATTTGCAACACCTAATGATGTCTTAGATTATAATAGAGAGAAGGATCAAGCAATTAGTAAAACAACACTAGTATTACCTACAGCAAGTTATTCGTATGATACGTATACGGTTCAGGGTCAAGGGACCGGAGGTATGTTTAGGCCATTTCGTAGTCAGGTTGGACAAATAAATGACGAATTTGTACTGGATGAAAGTGCTAGTTTCAAACTTGGAGTAGAGATAGAACCGGGATCAGGATTTCATACTGGGGTGAACTTTACCGATGCCCCATCAAAAAGTTATACAGGTATATGGGATACCAGAGCATTACAACATTTTAAACAAACTCGAGAAGATAAAAGAGAAGATAATGAAAAGCTGGATTATGAACCAGTCTATTTCAAATATGTTGGAGAGCCTAGAGTAGATCAGGATCAAAAATTATTTGATGACCTAGGTGGATATTCTCCTATAGCACTAAAAATAGGAGGCAGCAAAAAGAGCTTTGATAAATATGCGAGTAATCAGTTTAGGGTAAAAAAATACAAACCTAATGGTAGCCCGGATTATCAAGATCTTCCTTCATTTAGTAAAAAGTTCAAAAGATCAAATAGGGATGTAAGAAATCAGAATGTTCAAAAAATAAGCGCAGAAGAATTAAAGCATTTTTACAAAGAAAGCTATTCAAAGACCAGGATCAATACCAACGCGAAACCACATCATACTGCAGAGGTAAGAGTACAGAATGCTGATGGATCTACTTATGTTTTTGGAGAGACAGCGTACAATACATTAAAAAGAGAGGTGACTTTTACTACAGATAGTAGAAACTATAACTGTGCTACGGGTGTCGTTACCTATAACGGTAATGAAGATAGTGTGAACAATAAAAGTGGTATTGATAACTTTTTTAATGCCACAAACACACCACCTTACGCTCATACTTACTTATTATCTTCTGTATTTTCTTCTGATTATGAAGATGTAGAAGGAGACGGACCTACAGATGATGATTTAGGAGCGTATACAAAATTCAGCTATAAAACTTTTAACGATTATAAATGGAGAGTGCCGTATGCAGCTAATACAGCTTCATACAATGCAGGATTAAATACGGATCCATCAGATCAAAAAGGGAGTTATATCTATGGAGAGAAAGAACTGAAATATATAGACAAGATCGAGACTAAAACTCATATTGCGATTTTTGATTTATCAAAGCGTAAAGATGGAAAAGGAGTTAACAGTAAAAATGGTGGTGGATCAGCTTCAGGACCTTCGATGTATAAGATTGATAAAATTCGATTGTACTCTAAACCAGAATATAAAAAGTATGAAACGGTATTAGAAGATAATAATCCTAATAATGACCCTAGTCCTAGTGTGGTTTCTCCTATAAAAGTCGCACACTTTGTATATGACTATTCTCAGTGTAAGGGTGTTGATAATAACCTAGGAGGAAACCTAAACACCAACGAATTAAGAAATGAAGGTGGTAAGCTTACCCTAAAAGAAGTGTATTTTACCTATCGTAATTCTAAAATGGGTAAGTATACGCCTTACCAGTTTGATTATGATGGATTTAATCCTGATTATAACCTAAAATCTTATGATGTTTGGGGGAATTATAAGCCTAATATCGATGGAGGATGTAATACCCAAGACCCTATTACCGCTCCTGAGTTTCCTTTTGTGCAACAACTAGATCGTGAATTGCAGGATCAGTATGCTTCTGCCTGGGCGTTGACTTCAATTAACTTACCATCAGGAGGTAAGATCGACTTGACTTATGAAAGTGATGACTATCAATATGTTCAGGATCGAGATACTATGCAAATGTTTAAAGTGGTTGGTGCAGGAACAAGTAATCAAACCACTACTCCGGAGGCCAATCAGAAGTTATATAAGTATAGTGGAGACAATGATGCTCGGTATTTATATGTTAAACTTCCTGATGAGACTAATATTCTTTCTTCTTCTGCATTTAAGGCCAAATACTTAAAAGGTGAAGCAAACAAACCTATCTACTTCAGATTTTTAATGAATATGACCAAGGCGGGTGCGTTATCAACCGGGAACAACAATTTTGATTACGTGACTGGATATTTTGAAAAAGAAGGAGATGTAAATGTTTTTAGTGCGAATAGCTCAATATATGCAGCTATTCCTATGAAGTTTACAGATATGGAAGGTGGTTTTAGTGGCAATAAGTCCGTAAACCCTATTTCTAAGGCAGGATGGTACTTTGGGCGCAAATATCTTAATGGTTGGGTCTATGGTATAAACATGGATATGCGTAATGAGAGTGTAGAATCTATTGCTAAAAAAGTGGTAAGTAGTTTTGCAGCCATAAAAGATATTTTCTCAGGACCTAATGGAAAACTTCGTAGTAATGAATATCTATGTGCACAACGTTTTGTGCCAGAGAAATCATGGATTAGGTTATCAACTCCTAAAAATTATAAGCTGGGAGGAGGAACCAGAGTTAAAAAACTAGTAATGAAGGATCAGTGGAATAAAATGGTAGACCCTTCAATTTCAGAGAATAATCAACGATATGCTAAAGAATATGGTCAAACGTATGACTATACGTTAGAAGATGGCTCAACTAGTGGTGTAGCAACCTATGAGCCTAATATGAGTAAGGAAAACCCATTTGTAGAACCTTTCTATAATGATGGAGAAAGACTGGTAGCTCCTAGAGAAGTGAGCTATGTAGAAAAACCATTCGGAGAGTCATTCTTCCCTGGAGCGACAGTAACCTATAGTCGAATTACGGTAAGTAATCTAGCTAGAGAAGGCATTACTAAACATGCTACAGGTAAAGTAGTCACAGAGTACTTTACCTCTAAAGATTATCCTACCAAAGTAGATTATACAGATATCGATAGTCCGGATAATTTTGCAACGAATCAAAATCAATTCTTGGCTAATTTACTAAAAGGACTGGTTGGAGCGCCGGTAAGAACCAAAAATGAATATGCATTATCACAGGGGTTCGTAGTACATACCAATGATATGAATGGTAAAATGCGTATGCAAAAAGTATTTGCCGAAGGACAGGATAAGCCTTTGTCATCTGTAGAATATAAATACAGTACACAAGAAAACAATGTTGCAAAATTAAACAATACGTTGCCGGTTATCTTCAAAGATGGCAAGATAGAAGACAGGCAAGTGGGTGTAGATTATGACGTGGTAACAGATTTTAGGGAGAGTTATTCTAGATCACAAACCAAAGGATATAAAGGAAACCTTGTTGTATTAATAATAGGGGTATTCCCGCTTCCGATACCGCTAATAGTACCATCTTCAACCACCTTGGAAAATGTAGCACATACTACTATTACTACAAAAGTTGTTCATACGACCGCAGTAATGAATGAGAAAGTGGCTATGGATTTGGGATCTAAAGTATCAACCATTAATGAAGCTTGGGATGCAGAGACAGGTCAGGTACTATTAACACGTACTATCAATGAATTTGATGATGAGTATTATAATTTCAACTTCCCGGCATATTGGGGATATGATAATATGTCGCAAGCATCTAGAAATATTGGAATCACAGGCGTTTTAAAACGATCAGGTCAATATTTCACGATTAGTAATGCGAAGAAATATTTTACGTTTGGAGATGAAATTATGGCGAGATATAAAGATGGGATCAGTAGCGAATTTATGCGTCTATGGGTAGTAGGATTCAATACTTCAGGTAATGGAGTCTTACTGATGAATAAAAATGGAAGCATAATTAATAAGGGACAGGGACCAAGTATACCAGGTGATATTAACTTTAAGATTGTCCGCTCTGGATATAGAAATCAGCAGGTAGCGAATATGGGAGCCATTACCATGATGAAAAGCCCAATTCCAGATAAGGATGCAGCTGGAAATTATTTAGGAAAAATTGATACAGGCACTTTTACATTACAACCAAATACAACTGTAACTAATAACCAGCGAATTGTCAATGCCAGTGCAGTAGAATATGATGACTTCTGGAATTGTCAGTGTGAAAGTCAACTTCCTTTTGCACCACAAGAATTAGGAGGAGCAGATTTAAGAGATATTATCCAGTCAGATTATCCTTTTGAAGACCCATTTAATCCATATTTATATAATGCCAAAGGAGAGTGGAGAGCAAAACGTTCATACGCATACCTTACAGAGCGAGATCAGGTAAACGAAGGAGTGGTTTCTCAAGTGGACACTAGAAGAGAAGGTTACTTTAAAGAGTTTACCCCATATTACGCTTTATTAAATGGAAAATGGCAAAAATCTACTAATGCAGATGATGCCTGGACCTTTGCTAGTGAAGTAACACAATATAGTCCTTTTGGAGCCGAATTAGAGAATAAAGATGCTTTAAACAGATATTCAGCTGCACAGTACGGATATAATTATACGCTTCCAACTGCTGTAAGTTCTAATAGTAGGTATAGAGATATGGCAATGGATGGTTTTGAAGATTATTCATATGCTCGTGTGGATGAAGCACATTTTAATTTCAAAAAATCTACAGATAGTGATGGAGTTGAGGGGATAAAAATTTCTGACACCTACGCGCATAGCGGGAGAAACAGTGTTTTAATTCCTGCTAATGACGAAGCTCAATTCGAGCGTAACCTAATTGGAGAATTACCTGAAGACACAGACTTTGATAATGATGGAGAAATAGATGATGAAGACAATTGTCCATATACACCTAATAATCAATATGATTATGATGGTGATGGTATAGGAGATGCTTGTGATGATGATCCTGTACCACAAATCTTAAGAGCAGAAGGGCTTTTAGGAATATATAGAGTTGACCATAGAAATAATGGAATCAATGACAGTAATGGAATATTTGAATACTGTAATGGTAGGAGAGCACGCTTCGTAATTCACGGAAATCCAAATGAAAAAATAGCCTATAGAGTAGGGGTTCCGCATTATGAGGATCGAGGATTTGGAGGTTTTGTAAATGGAAACCTTGTAGTAGGAACAGGGCTGCCTAGAGAATATGAATCTACAGAAGAGACGCATATAACATTAGATATTACGGGGAAAGCTACAGTATATTTTGATCTGGGGCTTCGTAATAGAAGAAGTGGAAAGAGGGATAACTTAGCTGTAATCAGTTTTGAGATTATTAATAGAAAAAATGGTACAAAACTGTATAACAGCAACGTAAATATGTATCAATTGGTTGCCTTAGGGTGGCAATCTAAATATAAAGATTGTCATGGTGGTAATAGTAATCAATGGAGTCCTGGTGCATCATCATTTAGAGGTTGGACTATTCAATAATATTATTGATTAACCAATAAAATCAATTGACAAGAAAGCATACAAAATTAGATAAATAATTTATGAAAAATCTAACACACATAACATCGAGGTTTATAATACAGGGCTTATTGATGCTGATATTCATATGTAGTAGTGTATCTGCTGTTGCGCAAGTGCCTCCTGCAGAGCGACAAGCATTAATTGATCTGTATAATGCTACGGATGGGGATAACTGGACTAATACTGTAGCAGGTAACCAACCTTGGTTAATTAATGACCCTAGCTCTCCAGTTAGTGATTGGTTTGGAGTTACTGTGGTTGATGGTAAAATTGTCGAACTGACTTTACAGGATAATATGCTTTCAGGAGTTATTCCAGCTAGTATAGGTAATCTATTAAATTTAGAAACACTTTGGTTGCATAAAAATAATTTACAAGGTAATATACCTTCAGAACTTGGTGATTTAGTTTCTCTTAAAAAATTATTGTTGAATCAGAATGGTTTAACAGGGGAATTACCTGTTTCTCTTGCACAATTATCAAGTTTAGATACTATTTGGTTAACTAGTAATAATTTGTCTGGAAATATTCCTGATTGGTTAGGAAACCTTATATCTCTTAAACAACTTCTATTGTCAAATAACCAATTTGATGGAACTATTCCATCTTCATTGGGACAATTAACTTTATTAGAAACCTTATGGTTAAGTTATAATCAACTAACAGGTGACATTCCTTTAGAAATAAAGCAGTTAGCCAATTTAACACAGTTTTATTTAAATAATAATCAACTTTCTGGCACAATTCCTGCTGAAATCGCTGAATTGCAAAACCTTAATTTTTTACGTTTCCAGAGTAATAATTTTGTTTTCTCTGATTTCGAATTAGAACATAATACGTTTCTAAATAATATGACAGGTTTTTATGAATACTCTCCCCAGGCCAAAGTAGATCAAACAGAAACTCGTGCAGTAATAGAAGGTTTTGGAATTACATTAACCAGTACAGCCTTAACCAGCCCTAATAATACCTACCAATGGTATAAAGATGGGGTGGCTATTTCTGGGGCAACCAGTAAAGAGTATATCATTACTAATGCAACTAATGCCGTAGCTGGAGTATATCACTTTACAGCGACTAATAGTATTGTTACAGACCTTGCTATAGAACGCAATCCTATTACTATAACGGTAGTTCCCGATACCTGCGGTGTTTCTGATGTACAGAGAGATGCATTATTAGATCTTTATAATGCCTCAAATGGCGATAGCTGGACTAATACCTTGGCAAATAATCAGCCTTGGGATATTAATATCCCGGTATGTGATTGGTATGGTGTAACTGTGGTGGATGGCCGTGTAACCGTTTTAAACCTCGATAACAATGCTCTAGAGGGTACATTACCCGATTCTATGATCAATTTAGAATATCTAACTAGTTTAGATTTAGGTAACAATAGCCTTTCAGGAGTAATCACACCATCTATAGGGGCATTACTAGAACTAACTTCGGTATCATTAGATAATAATAATTTTATAGGTAATATCCCACCAACATTAGGAAGTTTATCAAATTTGGTGACTTTAGAATTAGGAAACAATAATTTAATAGGTAGTATCCCTATTGCAATTTGTAACCTCAGAAACTTACAAGTATTAGATTTATCATTCAACCAATTATCAGAAGTTCTAGTTAGCCAACTAGGATTGTTAACTCAGTTAAGGCGTTTAGATCTTAGCCACAATGAGTTTGAAGGAACAGTACACTCCAGAATTGCGAGTCTTAGTAACCTGGAGTATCTGGCTATTAATGATAACCAATTATCAGGTGCAATTCCGATTACGCTTTTTGAAACCTCAAAACTCGAAGAGTTTTACTTCCAGAATAATCAATTCATATTCTCAAATTTCGAAAGTAAACATCCTGATTATGTTAATTACCTTAATGTAGGTTATACATATCTTCCACAGAATAAGACAGATAATGTTGAGATTAAGAATGTAAGTGTTGGTAACAGTATTACTTTATCAACAGTAATGTCAAGTAATAGTAATAACTATCAATGGTTCAAAAATGATCAACCTATTACGGAAGCAACGGATAGAGAGTTTGTTATAGAAGCAGCTTCTTTAAATGATGCCGGTACGTATTACGTAAGTGTAACTAATACTGTGGTTACTGGGTTGACCTTAGAGCGTAACCCAATTACAGTAGAAGTTAAAACGACTTGTAATGTTTCAGATGGTGAGCGACAAGCATTAATCGACATTTACAATGCTACTAATGGAGCTAACTGGACGAATACTAGTATTGGAGATCAGGTTTGGTTGATTAATGATCCTCAATCTTCAATCTGTGATTGGCACGGTGTTATTGTTGAAAATGACACAGTCGTAGGATTAAATTTGTTTAATAACAATCTTATGGGTACGCTACCAGATGTATTCGCTAATCTTCCATCCTTAACTACTATTCAGGTTAATAATAATGCTATAAGAGGTACTTTACCTTCTTCAATAACTGGATTAGCAAGTTTAACAACATTAAATATAGACCATAACAACTATCTTTTTGCAGACTTAGAAAATGATTTTAATACGTACCAAACTCAATTAGGAGTTAATTTTATCTATAGCCCGCAAGCTGAGGTAGAAGCTCCAGATACCAAAGTGATTGCTGTTGGGTCTTCGGTAACACTAGAAACCAATGTTTTTACAAGTCTTAATAATACATATCAATGGTTTAAGGATGGAGTATTAATTAATGGGGCTACCTCATTGATATATACTATACCTACAACCACAATAACAGACGCTGGAGAATATTATTTAGAAGCGAGTAATACCAATGTCTCAGGACTCACAATTAAGCGGAATAGTATTAAAGTAGAAATTACAGCTGTAGATGATACATGTAGAGTGTCAGAAGCAGAGAAACAAGCTTTGATAGACCTATATAATAGTACTAATGGAGCTAATTGGACAAATAATGCCAATTGGTTAACCGACGCACCTGTTTGCGATTGGTATGGAGTTACTGTGGATAATGGAAAAGTAGCTAATTTAAGTTTCTCTAGAAATAATTTATCAGGTGTTTTACCAGAGTCTATCGGAGACCTGAAACATCTAAGCCTAATTAATTTTAACAGCAATGCGATTGAAGGGACGCTTCCTAATCGAATGTCAGAGCTTAAAAACTTGGTTGTATTACATTTAGGCGGTAACCAATTAAGTGGAAGTTTTCCGGAAGTAGTATTCAATTTGAATAAGCTCTCAGATTTACGCCTTAATTTCAACAATTTTACAGGTGAACTGCCTCGAAATTGGGAACAACTACCTAATATAAGATTCCTTTATCTTCAATATAATAATTTCACAGGAAATATTCCTTCCGAACTTTCTGAGCTAAAGAGATTAGGGTCTATGTATTTGTCAGATAATCAGTTTACAGGTAGTATCCCTTCAGAATTAGGACTGTTAAATGACCTAAAAGTGTTAACACTTAATAAAAATAATCTGTCAGGTCCTATCCCTGTAGAACTAGGGAATTTGACAGGACTAATCATCCTTAGGTTAAGTGATAATCAATTAACGGGGAGTATTCCAGATGAATTTAAAAAACTAACTTCATTAGAAACGTTGGATATTAAAGCAAATGAACTTTCTGGAACTATTCCTTCTGAAATAGCAAGCTTTAATAACTTTAAGTATTTCTTTTTAGAAAGAAACAACTTTATTTTTTCTGATTTTGAATCCATGTTTTATGATCTTCAAGCTAAACTAGGGACAAATTTCGGATACAGTCCACAGGCTCAGATTGATCAGGTTGAAAATCGTGATGTAGTTTCAGGACAATCGGTAACATTAACTACAAGTTTGATAAGCCAAAACAATAAATACCAATGGTATAAAGATGGAAACTCTATTCCAGGGGCTACTAATAAAGAGTACATTATTGATACTGCAAGCGAAGCTGATGCTGGAATTTATACGGTAAGAGTTACCAATGAAATCGTTACCGGATTGACATTAGAGCGTAACCCAATAACATTGTCGATTATAAATATTGCAAATTGCGAAGTTTCTGATGAAGAACGTTTAGCCTTAATTGACTTCTATTTGTCGACAGGGGGAGCAAGCTGGACCAATACAGTTGCGAATAATCAGGCGTGGACGATCGATGATCCTAATTCCTCAGTATGTAATTGGTACGGTGTTACGGTAAGTGAGGATGCTAAAGTAATTGGAATCCAATTGCCAAATAATAATATTAGAGGGGAATTACCTATCGCTTTAGAAAAATTAAAAGCCTTAAAAAACTTGGATTTGTCTAAGAACAGTATGGTAGGAGCTATCCCTGGATGGATAGGTTACCTGACTAATTTAGAGGTAGTTAATCTGAGAGAAAATGTGTTAACCGGAGCTATTCCATCTGAAATAGGAGATTTAAGCAAGCTTAAAATTCTTGACCTGGGAATAAACCGTTTATGTTGTAAGATACCTGAATCAATAGGTAACCTCATAAGTATGGAGTACTTTGATGTGAGTGTTAATAAACTAGAAGGAGAACTACCAGAAGGTTTATGGACCATATCCCCATTACGAGAGGTCAGGTTACAAGACAATACATTACGAGGTAGAATTTCTGAAGCAATTTCCAATCTTCAAAATTTACAGGTATTGTGGTTGTCTGAAAATAGTTTTTCAGGAGAATTCCCACAGAGTATTGCAGAGATCTTTAGCCTATATAGTATTCGATTAAATAATAACTCTTTTAGAGGAGATTTAGCGAAATTAATTCAGAATTTAAATTTACCACAAACTGATATTCAGATTCATAATAATGCTTTTGTGTTTAGTGATTTTGAACCAGAACATCCTTTATATAGAGATAACTTGACTACTTATGTGTACTCACCACAGGCACGTGTAGACAGGACCGAATATATTAATGTAGAGCTAGGAGGAACAGCCACGTTATTTACGGAAGCATTAACCAGTCCTAATAATACCTATCGTTGGTACAGAGAAGATGGAACATTAGTAAAGGAGACTACTTTACGAGAGATTACTGTAAATAACATTACTGAAGCAGATTTAGGAGGGTACTATTTCTTGGCGACCAATAGTACTATTGAGGAATTAACTTTAGAACGTAATAGAATATACTTACAACTTCCAGATACAAATCCTGATAACCCTGGTACAAGTACACAATCCTTTTGTTTATCTCAGGGAGCGCCTATGGTTTCTGATTTGATTTCGCCAATACCTGGAGTGACTAATGTTACCTGGTATACTACAGAAACTGGAGGTTTACCTTTATTATCATCAGCTTTTTTAATAGAAGAATCATTAACCTATTGGGCAGAATCTAATGTTAACGAGCCAAGAGTTCCACTAAGGGTAAATATAAGTCCCGGAGCACCCGGATTACCAGAAGAGGATTATCAGCAGTTTACAATTGTGCAGTCTGCTACAGTAGGAGACTTGCAGATTACTGGAGATACAATTACTTGGTACAATAGCCCTGGTGGTGGTGTACAATATAACCTGACTGATAGCTTAGTAGATGGAGGAATATACTATGCTCAGCAGGGTAATAATGCTTGTCGATTTGCAGTAACGGTAGAAATAGGAGTGTTTGATCCTTCAGGAGATGAATGGCAGTCTTTCTGTTCTTCTTCATACCCTAAGATATCTGATATTGAAGTTGAAAAAACACATATAGAAAATACAATTATTTGGTATAAAAACCCTACCGGGACTGATCAATATACCATTGAAGAGCCTTTAGAAGATAATAAAACCTATTATGTAGCTCAACGTGATAACTTAGGAAACGAAAGTAGAAGGAAAGCTATTAAAATAAATATATATAATGTTCCTCCCCCTACTGTCACAGAATTGCAACAGACATTTTATTCAAGTGATCCCGTCTATATATCAGATTTAAGAGCTATAGGAAATAATGTTCAATGGTTTGATGATCCTTATGAAGGAACAGCATATGGGTCAAATGAAGTTTTAGTACATGGACAAACCTATTATGCAGCTCAGTCAGATACAAATTGTGATGCAGCTGATAATATCTGTTGTACGAGTACAGACAGAATCGAAGTTACGGTATCTATTTTAGAAGAAGAACCTCCTTCATTGGTTGGTTGTGAATTGTTTAGACCTCAACCAGGAGCACGATATGTCATCAATGGATGGGTAAGAGAAGATGGGGTACTGGCTGTAAATCCTGTAACACAGTATTTTAATAATAGCGAGGCTAGCAGTTTATTCGTAGAATTATTAAATCACTTAAAAGACAAATTAATATCAGATGACCCTGATGAGAGGAATCTGCCTATGGAATATTTACCAGAAGCAGAAAGTAGAAAATATGATGTATTAGTTCCTTTTATTAACAAACTGTCTGAAGGAAGTAAAAACTTTACAGTATATGATTTTAAACCTGTAAAGGAAAGACAATACGGACAAGGACCGGAAAGAACAATTGGTTTTTCATTTAGGTTAGATCCAAGTACAAATGCACCAATATTTAAATATATTACTCCTAATGTAAGGTATAGAACACAAAGAGGAAGATTAATATCATTAAGTTATCACTATCCATTATTAAATCAGCCCTCTTTAGAGTTAATATTCACGGATATTACTATCAATAATTCAAGTTTCCGTTTAGAATCTTCATTTAGTATCGAAGGAGGAGCATATACATACCAACCAAATGGGGGTATAGTCGATAGACCTAGTAGCTCAATTTTATTACCCTCTTATGACAAGTTTGACTATATACCTGACCCAGATTATGAGGTAATGGATTATGCGAATTCACTATTGAAGTTGACCTACAGAAATAGTGAAGGGAATGACATTCCAATGGCAGTTGAGGATATCGAATTCCGTCCGATGGGAGCTATTATTGATGGATGGCAACAGGTTTCGGTAGATTTTAGAATTCCTTTTGAAGCCGTGAATATGGTGATATCATTAGAAAGTAGATTAACCAATGGAGCAGCGTCTAACCTTAACGTATATTTTGATGATATCAGAATGCATCCATTCGATGGTAATATGAAAACATTTGTGTACGATCCTGTTACTCAACGATTACAAGCCGAATTAGACGAAAACAACTATGCAACTTACTATGAATATGATCAGGAAGGTGGATTGATTAGAGTCAAAAAAGAAACAGAAAGAGGAATTTATACCATACAAGAAACTAGATCAGGAAATTCTAAATTAAATAATTCAGGACGATAATGAGATCTAGACGATCAAAACAATCATTAAATACACACTGAAATGATTGTTTTGATGGTCAAAGATTCCATAGGGCTATGAAAATAATAAAATAAACAGATGAAAAAGTTATACATCATAACATTACTATTCATATTTGGAGCAGCTTCACAAGGTTTTTGCCAAATTGATACCAAAGAGGTACTGAATAAAGTAATGAAATTTTATAAGAACACTCCTTCTTATCAGATAGAGGCGACCTATAAAATGCTTCGTGGATTAACAGGAAATAATAGTACTGAAACCTATACCGGAGTAATGACTAAACAAGGTGATTATAATCGTTTTAGTGTATTGAATTCTGAAGTTATTCAGTCTTCAAAGTTTCGATTGACTTTGGATCATGATAGTAAAACTATGGTATATGCAAATCAGGACAACCCAGGGATTAATAGTTCACCTTTAGATATAAGTAAATTCCTTGACTTTTTTGAAGCTTCCAAAGTGTCGGAAGAAGGTGGAGTACTGGTATGCGAATTGATAAGTAGCAAACGCAATCAGCAAATGCCTTATGGTAAAATAGCATTATACATTGATAAGGCCACTTCTCAAGTAAAAAAACAGGTTTTCTATTTTTCTACGCTGATACCCTTTAAGGAGGGTAATACTACTAAAATGGATTACGGTCGATTGGTTGTAGAATTAAAACATAAAAAGGCAATTAGCAATACATTCAATATGCAAGATTATGTTCATTTCTCCAATAATAACAAGGTAGAAGTAACAGAAAAATTTCAACAATATAAACTGATTAATCAGGTCAATTAAAAAGTATACACATTCAAATCATATGAGCAATTCAATCAATAAACTCACGGTATTCATTGTTACGTTTGTGATATCCTTTATGGGGTATAGTCAAACCGAAGTAGAATATAATGCTTCTCAGATAAGTGGTGCGATAAGTTCATCAAGTACATTAGAATATATCGACCCTAATTTAGGAACTCAAGGAAGTATAATTGATTCTAATACCTATTTATCTCTAAAGGTACTCACTGATCAACCGCCTACAAATTGGTATAAATACTCTCTTAAACTTGAAGTAATACCTATGTATGTATCCGGAACTTTTAATACTGAGGATGCTTATGAGACAACATTGTCTGTAGAACATAATATGCTGCAAGGGGCAGGTAATGGTGGAGTAGATATAAATACTCATGTATTAAAGAATATTTCAGGTGCAAGAGTTCGTATTCTGGAAGGTACATATGAAGATGTAGGTGCGACTACTTCAGAAACTAATGGATACACTCCTGAAAATGTAATTTTTACTTTAGGTTATGACGATGAAAAGTATACTGAACTTTCCCTTATCGAACCATCAATTTCAAACGGAACAGCAGTAAATAATGAATTACCAATCAATTGGTCTGAGGTTTCAGGGGCAGTAAGTTATCAACTAGAGTGGACATGGCTCGATAATTATGGAAACAGTTTTGATACATCACAAGTTCCCAATGGTATTCTTTTTAACGATAAAGATTTTAAACTAAATAGTACGCGCGTAGAAACTAAAGGAACTAGTTATAATATTCCACTAATTTATGCTAAAGGATATATTATATATCGTGTAAGAGCAGTAGGCCGTTTCTTAGCTGATAATAGTAATAAGTATAGGTATGGAAAATGGAGTAGTGGATCAACCGCAAAACGTTCGGTTGCAGACTGGCCTCATAAATATTTGATTGATCAAGATCATGAAAATACAAAAAACTGGCAATTCCAAGCCAGCTATGCAGAAGATGGTAAGAAAAAAGAAGTGGTAAGTTACTTTGATGGAACCTTACGCAATCGTCAAACTGTGACTAAAATCAATTCAGACGATAATATTATCGTAGGAGAAGTGATATATGATGCACAAGGCCGTCCTGCAGTTGAGGTACTTCCGGTGCCAACTAATAGCGAGAGTATAGGATATTACCCGGATTTTAATCAAAATGCTTCAGGTGAGATATTTAGCTACCAGGATTTTGATTTGAATACTCAAAATATTCTTGACCAGACTACTAGTGCTAAAATAATGAGTACAGTTAATGGAGCTAGTAAATATTACTCTGTTAATAATGATATCAATGACGAATTTAAAGGACGAGTACCTGATGCTGAAGGCCATCCATTTTCTCAGATTGAATACATGCCTGATAATACAGGACGTATTAGAAGAAAAAGTGGAGTAGGGATTACACACCAGTTAGGAAGCGGTCAGGAAATGGAATACTATTATGGTACTCCAGAGCAAAAAGAATTAAATCGATTGTTTGGGTATAGTGTTGGTAATTTTGCGCACTATAAAAAGAATTTGGTAATTGACCCCAACGGTCAGGCTAGTGTAAGTTATATCGACCCTCAGGGAAGAACTATCGCTACGGCATTATCAGGATATACGCCAGTAAATTTAGATGGATTACCAGATGAAGATGATAATAGCGGATTGCACGCAGAACTTAATGTTGACCTTTTAGGAAAACTTTCCAGGGATGCTGTGGACACGAATTTTGATAATAATATACGTACAGCAACTCAGAATTATGGAGCTCAGCTTGATGCCTTAGAATATGCAGGGACTAAAATATCTCCTTTTGATGAAGGTCGTACCTTCAATTATTCCTTACAAAACTCAAGAGTATTTACTTATGATTGTGATGATCAAAACAATACTGTACAGTATCCGTTAATTTATGATTTATCAATCAATGTATTAGACGGAGATGCTAATTCTTTACTAACATCATCTATTGATCAAACGATCAATATGGATACGGCAGGGGGATCATTTGTGTTACCAGAATTTAATGTTAATGTATCCAGAGGTAGTTATAATATTACAAAAAGCCTGGTCATCAATAGTGCGGCATTAGAATCATATGCAGCAGACTATATCAGACGATTACAAGACCCTACAGATGTTTGTTATATTAGCCCGGATGAGGTTTCAGATTTACCACCGTTAAGTTTTGAAGGGTGTTTTGTAACCTGTGAGCAGTGTGTACAAGCTTTAGAATTAGATTACCCTCCATCAGGAGCGGATACCAGCAGAGATGTATATGCAAAAATACAGGTAGAAAACTATGATGTGGCGTCAAAATTACCATACCTCACTCCAGAAGAAATTATCATTGAAGAGGCTCGTTTGGAAGATTTTTTCAAGTTACAATGGGATGGCTTAGTAAAAGCGTGTAATGCGCCTTGTGTTGATGGTACTGTAGATGTGATCGTAGATGATAATATAAGCGATGATGATATTATTGATAATTCTATTGGATGTAATATTGCTAAAGATGCCTTATTGAATGATATGAAACCGTTAGGGCAATATGGAAACAAAGATATCACCTTTGTTAATGGGCAGGCAGTAGAAGAAGGAGAAACGTTGTTAAGTATTTTTAATGATGCTAATCAATTGTTTAGTGCTAAAGCATCTAATGACTTATATAACAGTTGGAGAAACCCAAGACATCCGGATTATGACCCGTTACCATCTAGTACTAATGAGTTGTATACGCAAGGACATTATTATAATGATGATGGTACTATTGCATATATTAAAGTGAGTCAGATTGTGACTACCGAGACTAATGATGATGGCGAAGAAGAAACAATATATACCTATAACCCACCATTAAAGGATGGTACAGAAGTTATTGAAATCATCGATGAACCTGGATATGTATATGTAGAGCCACAATATTTAGCTAACCCTACTGATTTTGTGTCTGATGATATTTGGCAAGTACAATGGTCAGAATCCTTGGTAGTATATCACCCGGAATACTGTTATTTGGTATATGCTAAAGCTGCTTGTATACCTACAAGATCAGTATCGTTAGCAGGAAATGTCACCATGAACTCTGATGGTTTTGATGCCTATCTAAGTTCTATACAAACCTATCAGGATGCAGTAAGCAAAGGTTTCTTAGGAAGTTTTACAACACTAGCGGATCAAGATCCGTACTTCAATACCAGTATTTCTGTTGAAAAAAGCGGTGCTCAAAATGCAAGAAAAGCATTAGTAACTGAGGCACTGAATGACAAGTATAGCGGTGGCGATCAAAACCTGATGGAATTTACATATTCTACTATAGCGTGTAATAGTATTAGTAGTTGTACTACTAATTTTGCTAACGCTGCGGGCATTACATCTGCAGTCAATAGCCTTAATGATGTTATAAAAGAAGATCAGTTCTGGAATACCTACAAAGCTAATTATCTTACGATGAAGCAAACCGTGCAATCACTATTTGCTAATATTTATGCAGAAGGAGAAGGTTGCTATAATGGGTGTATTGGTCCGGATGAAGCACCAACGACTTTATTAACCGTAATTTCAGATTATAGCGGAACGATAAGAAATCAGATCAATAATCTGATTACCAATGCAAATGATATTTGTAATGACCCTAACAAAAATGCGTATGCAACCAAAGAGAAACGTTTTAAGCCATCTGATGTATTATTTAATTCGGGGGATAGTAACCAGGATATTTATGAGGATATCAGGGAGCAGACCAACTATGAGTATTACCTTGAAACCGGTATCTGTCCGTTAGGTAGGGATTTAGAATTGTACCTGGAATATTATTTTAAGGATTATTCTAGCGGAATAGTTGCTTCTAGGACATATGATGGAACGTATTTAAGCCCATCACTCTTCGAAGATATGGGAGGAGAACATCCTACAGATATTGATATTACGGTACAAAGTGCTATTAGTGATAATACCCTGCAGGTACAATTTGCTCAAAATGGAACCGTACTTAAGGAAAATGCTTTAACCATTACATTACCTTCTGGATCAGGATATACCTGGAGTGGTTATAAAGAAAATACATGGGTAATTACTAAGGCCAAAAATATTTACCCTAGCTATAATCCATTAGCAGAAGTATTCAGTTATCAGATATTAGTAGAAGTAAGAACAAGTAGTACTGCAGAAACTTATGAAGAAATTATCCTAACAGGTACTACTTCTGCAAGAATTTCAGACTGTAGTATTACCGAAGCTAATGGTATCGGAGAATATATACCAAATGATGGTACTATAGGTGATCAGGAATGTAATAGGCAAAAAAGATTTGAAGCTGCAATGACATTATTGATGAACAGATTGCAGAAAGATAATCGTATTAATGCTAGCGTAGTGCTTAATAATTTACCAGAGTATAGAGATAGCTATTTGGCAACGTTCTTTGGACCGGGCGAAGCCACTTGGTTTCAGGAAGAAGCAGGTTCTGGAGTCTACTATATTGCCTTTAGAGATAATAATGGAGGTTCAGGTAATAAGTTTGCCATGTATTTGGAGGAGAATCTAAATCCATCAAGAATTTCCAACATTACCGGGTTTAATGTGAATTACACTTATAATCAGGAAGGGTTAATCACTTCTCAGAATGTGAGAGTATCTTATTTTGATGATGATTTAGGGTTTAAAACGATCCCGGGATTATTATCAGAAAACTGTGATTATTCAGGTTCAGGAACCGGAGGAGATGGTGGCGGAGGCCCTATTCTTACAGCAACTGCTGCTTTTGCTAAGAGCAGCAATTTATCAGGGCCATCCTTATCCACTTGTCGTATTATCAATTTCTTATGTTGTGGTGATATCAATGACCTAGTAGGAGCAGAAGATCCCGTGGAGTGTGTAAAAGTAGATAGTTGTATAGGAAAAGAAGCTGATGAAAAACGTTTCGAGGAACTACTTCTAGAAATTATGAAGTATTCGTTTAGTAATGTAAATAATTTCTTTGGGGAGATCGATGTGACCAATCAGCCTTCTGTACAAGCATTACTTAATGAATTTAATATCAAAGATCGTCTTCAAGCAGAAATTAACAGTAAAGGTACAAACCCATTTACTGTAGAAACAGATCAGGTAATAGCCAGAGTGAGTGATCAAGATTTTTTAGATTTTAGACTGATTTTTGGTAAACCTAGAACTTCTAATGATTATTGGGAAGGAACGAATGTAATATTCTTTGGTAATACGGGTGGAAGTAATGAGGTTGTTAATGGAAATAGTGAAGGTTTTTATGGGATACCTAATGCTTCTTGTTTGGATAGATTAAATAATGGTCAATATGTAATTAATACATCAGGTGGATCAAGTACGTTTAGATCTGGAACAGGAAGTATTGGTACGTTTAGAATTCAAACTAGAGAAAATGGTGTAACTAACAGTTTTACAAGTGATTGTGAGTTTTTTGACAATCCTGAAGTTATAGCCTGTCCAAATCAACCAGATACTGAAAAATTGTTAGAGAGTTTGGTATTGGATTTGTATAATGAAGCCTTTTCCTATTCAAAATTAAATCCTGATCAGGCAAGGTTTGAAGTTCAAAACTTTAACTCTTTTCAAAATCTAGTTGCTGGTGCTTTTCCTTTCAAGCAAAGAGCGGAAAATGCATATCACAACTATTTTAAAGACTGGGGATCTTATCAAGGTAGCCCTAGAGAATTAGATCTTGGATTTGCCGAATATGAATCATTAGTTACATCTCAGTACGGTACATATTTTATAAATCTTGGAACAAAAGTACCTACTGGATCTAGCTTCTTACTTTCTCCATATAGATTAAGTTTAGGACTTAGAGATACTCCTTTAGATCTTAGTGATATTGATAAGTTAGTATCCTTAGATTTTTATGAAGTCATAACTAATCCAACTAGTAGTAGTTTTAAGGCTAGTTTAAGTTATTTGAATACTTCAGGACAAACAGTAAAAATTCCGGAGATCTTTTTTAGTATAAATGGATTAGCACCAGGGGCAAGTAATTCTTATTATTCTTTTGGGAATTGTGATTTTCTTGAAGAACCTGATGTAACTCTACCACCAAGTGTAATAGCGTGTAGAGATAATGTTCAAGAAGAAGAATTATATGAATCCTTAATTCTAAATGCTTTCAATTCAGTGTTTAGAGATAGGCAGCAAGATGATCCTGCTAGGAATTATAGGGTATTGGCTAATGCAGAAATGGAAGCCTTAAAGAATGGTGATGATTTGAGAAGAAGATTGAATAGGAAGTTTTCAGGTTCTTTTTATGTAAAAGAATTCCAAACATCTGTATATCGTTTTCAAAAAATAAGTGGAGTCGACTATTTAAATATAGGGTATTTTAATGGGGCAACCGATTTAACAACTTTCTCCGGTGTAGAGAGAGAAGTAAATCAAGCTTTTTTAGATGTTATTCCTATTTTTAATGGACTTAGGTTTAAATTACCAGATATTGACGCAATACAGGAAATTCTAAAAGTAGATTTTCAAGCATTAAGTAATTTTACTATTACTTATAGAAACACTTCAAATCAAATTGTTACTGAGAATCACAATATAGCGTACACCCCTGTAAGGTATAAAGCAAGCTCAGATCAAAGGAGTTCTGGAATAGGAGGAGTGTTTAATTGTCAGTTTTTAGCACCTATTGATCAAGCTGATCAGGAGCCAACACTTTGTGATAGTTCCTCAGGAGATGACAAATCAAGATTTGAAGAGAGTTTAAGAATATCTCTAAACCAACTGTTAAACAATGCGTACCCTCAAAGTCCCTATCAATTTGTGGATGATGAGCAAATTAATACTGCTTTTTCATCTGTAAATTATGAATCTAGACTTCAAAATTTAATTGATAATGGTCGATTTGGTCAATCATATATTGAAAATTTCACAGTTAATACAACATACAAGTACTATAGACATTTTGATTATATCTATGACTATAATTTACTTAATCTCAATTTTACTGGTGAATTGGATCAAAATGGTTTACCCTTTAACAATACAAGTGCTCCATTTACTTATATGTCCTTCTACTTCCGAAACCATATACCAAAAGAGATTTTGGAATTGGAAATAAAAAAAGGACAGATTCTTAAATTAGTATACCGAAATGAACAAAATCAAGTAATTACCAGCGAGAACAATTATTTTGATATCTTGGCTACAGATCCTTCGCAAAATGTTTATAATGAGGATAAACTATTAGTCAATGGAAACTTATGTAAATATTTACTTAGTTCTTCTAGTACATCCAGATCCAGATTAGTTTCTAAAAGGGAAGTATCCCTTTTAAATGATCTTGACACTAATGTTCGTATAATTCGTGGCGATAGTGAAGTAGTTGATATTCATAATACTGTTAATAAATCAAGTGCATCTATCGCGGCAAAATCCGAACAATCCTTCAACTGCGACCAGCAAGTCTGTATCCCGGAGCCGATAGCGCCTAAAAGTTGTACCATAGAGTATACTGCGTTTACAACTTTGATGGGTGGGATTGCGAATACAGAGACAGGGGATATTCCAACTGAAGAAGATTTTTGTAAGAGCTCTTTGCAATATTTGGTCTCGGATTATGATGAATATATCAGAAAGTTCCAGATTACCTCTACTTTGGATCTTAATTATATGACCATTATGCGTTTTGGAGCCACAGAGCTGAATTATGGATATTCAGATATGGTGAGCGTGATCAATGCATATTATACACATGTGAGTAACAGCCCGGAGGGAGAAGCAAAGACCTGGGCACTGTTTACTAGTGATTATCTCAATAATAACCCGGGGATCTGCCCTCCAAGACCATTCCCGGTGGACTTTGGAGATATTACGGTACCTGTTCCAGATCAGACTAATTGTGAGCAGTTTACCGCTAGCGTACGAGAAGCCTATACTCGTGATACTTATGAGAGCTTCTTAGCTATCAAACGTGAGGAGTTTGTAAAAGCGTATATCGATAATGCCATGGATAATGCGGTGGAGACCTTTGATATGAAGTATTTTGATAAAGAATATCAATATACGTTATACTACTATGATCAGTCTGGTAACCTGGTACAGACGGTTCCACCTGAAGGAGTAGATCGTTTTAGCGATGCAGAATTAGAAGGTACAGGACCAGGCGGTAGAGGATCTTTGAATTATGAAATCAACTTGCATAGAGCGAATAATATCATTGGTGAGAATATCAATTTATTACCTGGTCATAGTTTAAAAACAGAGTATCGATACAACTCCCTTAACCAGCTTGTTTGGCAGAAAACTCCGGATGGTGGTATTACACGCTTTGCTTATGATGATCTAGGTAGGATCATTGCCTCGCAAAACGCCAAACAGCTAAACAATAACCGATTTAGCTATACAACCTATGACGGATTAGGTCGAATTGTAGAAGCAGGAGAGATGATTCCTGATGTGGGTATTACCATTAATGATACCAAAGGAAAGTTAGTATATACTTCTAATAACACAGAAGTACCGGCTAGAGTAGAGGATAACTTCCCTACTAATGTAGCGGCTAATAGAGTAGAGGTAACCCGTACCCGTTATAACGACTTGCTTTCTGATCCGTTGGCAATCTTTAAAACAGTATCAAGTACTAAGCGTTACAAAGCCAATACCCGTAACCGTGTATCAGCCATTTTTTACTATGATCAATATAGCGGTAGTACGAATGGAACAAGAGAACGACAGTATAACAATGCTATTTATTACGCCTATGATATCCACGGAAACGTAAAAGAATTATCACAACACAATAAACAGCTATCACAATCCAATACTGATTTTAATTCCGGGATGAAGCGTGTTCATTACGAATATGATTTAATCAGTGGTAATGTCAATAAAGTAACATATCAAGACGGAGCACAAGATCAGTTTATCCATTGGTATCAATATGATGCAGACAATAGAATTGTTAGTGTCAACACCTCTACAGATGGTATGATCTGGGAACAGGATGCTAGCTATAAGTATTTTGCCCATGGACCATTGGCCAGAACTGAACTGGGAGATAAGAAAGTACAGGGTATGGATTATGCCTATACCTTACAAGGGTGGTTAAAAGGTGTAAATTCTGAGAATTTAACCGCTACAACTGATATGGGAGGTGATGGAGCGATAGGTTCTTCAACTGCTAAGGATGCCATGGGATATTCTTTGAAGTATTATGAGGGAGATTACAAACCTGTAGGAACAGCTACCAATACTGCTTTTGGATATAGTGCCAATGCACCAACAGTAGGTAGAAATCTGTATAACGGTAATATCAAGCAGATGGTTACCAGCTTACTTGATAACGATGAGTCCATGCTTGGTGCTCAATTGAATCAGTACGAGTATGATCAATTGAACCGTATCAAAAAGATGCAAGGTAACAATATGAGTGGAGGAGTTCCTACACCTAGTTATAACGCTAGTTATACCTTTGATAATAACGGTAACCTGGAAACCTTAAAACGATCGGCGGTCAATAATGCTGGTGCTGTAGTAGCGATGGATGATTTTACCTATAACTATAATGAGGATGCAGAAGGTAATAAGATATCGAATAGACTGAGATCGGTATATGATGACCCAAGTTTGAATGGTAATTTTGATACGGATATTGATAGTGGGCAATCTTTGGATAATTATACTTATGATGAGATAGGTCAATTAACCAAGGATGAAGCCGAGGGGATTACCGATATCCAATGGCGTGTAGATGGGAAGGTAAAAAGTGTGAGTAAAAATGATGGTACTACGATTAGCTTTAGCTACGATGGATTAGGAAACCGAGTATCAAAAACCGTGACCCCTGAGAATAAAACTACTGTATACACTCGGGATGCACAAGGTAATGTACTAGCAGTATATGATACGTTTACTGATGGAGTGGTTAATCCAGAAACAAATCCATTTGATCTAGCCATTACCGGAGAAACAATTACAGGTACTCAAGAGACTAAAGCTGTTTCTAACATTACAGTAGGTGATATTAATGACCCTGTAGTAGTAGAAAATGGAAGTGTTGTTTCCTTTACCGCAGGGGATGAAATCACGCTTGGTCCTGAAACCCATCTAAAAGCTGGAACAGATGCAGTAGTAGAGATTGGAGAGGTATCAGGATATAATCAAAACCCGGAAGGTGTGTTCGTAACTGAGCACCATATCTATGGTAGTAGCCGTTTAGGGCTTGAAGAGAAGAATATCAGGATTGCTGATGGTAATGCTAATACAGATACTTTTGCTAACCAGGTGGGAGATAAACGTTATGAGCTAAGCAATCACTTAGGTAATGTACTGAGTGTAGTAACCGATCGTAAGTTGTTATCTACTGATAATAGTGGTACTTTTACACCAGACGTTCTTGCATTTAATGATTACTATCCATTCGGGATGCTACTTAATG
>NZ_JAGJEA010000008.1 GCF_018100805.1 Aquimarina sp. MMG016
TTAAGAGCATCTACCAAATCTGCAGCTTGCAAGGCTTCAACCAACGTAGAAAGTTCTGGTGTAGCAACTGCAATCTCGACAATACTAGGTAAAGGTTGGAAAGATGGCGGTATCAATACTGCATCAATGATTTGAATCACACCATTTGATCCTCCAATATTGGCAGAAAGAAGTTTTACTTTATCATTTATTATTATTTCATTATTCTCATTAAGACTTATCTTAACATCTTCTCCTTGTAGGGTTGTGGTAAGCTCCTGAGCCAATAGTTCTGATGTATTTAATCTCCCACTAGCTACATGATAAAGAAGTATTTCTTTAAGTGTATCACCACTAGGAATTTCATCTAAAGCTCCAAAAGCCTCATCAGTTGGTGCAAATACAGTAAATGGACCTTCTCCTGATAAAGGTTCAACTAAATCTGTTGCTTGTAGAGCACCTACTAAAGTGGTAAACCTACCATCTTCAACAATAAGTTCTACTATTGTTTTATTAGGAAAGGTAGTTTCTGTTAACTCTGCTGTCCATTCTCCTCTTCCTATACCTGAACCAAATAATGTGAAACGCCCCTCCAGATCTCCATTATCTTTTACTCTTCCTATTCCAAAAATTATATCTCTTCCTGGTGGGTTAATAATTAAATACACAATTCCATCACTAATAATAGCACCTCTTGTTCTTGCTTTTGTTCCATCAGGCAGTTCTAAATATCCTCTTACGATAGTAAAACTAGCATGATACAAGGTATAGTTTAATCTAAGCTCCCCTTCTATTTGATTTCCAGCTCCAGTTCCAGTATTTACTATTGCCGAAAAATCAAAAACTCTTCTTTCTCTACTAAAAAACGATTTCGATTTATCTTCTGGTTCAGCCAATTCGCCTTCTAAGATATCTTGGGTCATTTTTTCGATTTCATCAAAACTAATGATCTTGGATTCCAGGAATTCTATCTGCTCTATCTGAGGTTCAATACCATCATCATTCTGACAAGCAAGAAAAAAGTTCATTACAAAAAGGCACAAAAAAGGTACCGTCAATCTTTTGATTAGCGTTTTCATTTTGATTTGATTTAAAGATTTATGTGATTAAGATTTGATAATAAGAGAAAAAAAGGGCATTTAGAATTTAGTTAACTCATTACTAAATGCCCTTGATCATGTGTTATTTGGGGCTACTTTAGATTATTAATTTGGAGAAAGTGGTAATAAAACTCTATCAATAGCATGAATTACACCATTAGTAGCTTGTACATCTACAGCAATAATATTACTTGCATCTCCACCATTGCCAGCACCAGTAACACTAGGAGCTGATGCATCAATAGTTACTGGACCTCCAAGAGTGTTTACCGTACCATCTACTAAGTCGGTAGAACGCACATTAGCTTCTGCCACTACATGATAATTTAATATTCCAGCTACTTCATTTTCGTCTGCAGGAACAGTAATAGCTTCAAAAGCACTATTAATCGGAGCGAATACTGTAAAAGGTGCAGGAGCAGTTCCATTTGCTGTGCTTAAAACACTAACAAAATCTGTTGATGGAGTTAGCGTAGTAAGTGCTGTTACCAATGTAGAAAAATTAGGATCTGCTGTGGCAAAAGTTGTAATGTCTGGCAAACCAATAACAGCATCCACTACATGTATCACACCATTTCTTGTTTCTACATCAGGGGTAGCAACGCTAGCTACACCATTTAAAACTACACCACTATCTGTATTAATATATATACTTAAATTATTATCTGTATCACCATAAGTTGCTAAAGTATTACCATATGAATTTGATAGGTCTCCTGACATTAGTTTTCCAGAAACTACATGATTTAATAATACTTGAGTCAATACATCATTAGGAACATCAGCTAACGGAGTACCATCTAAAAAGTCTGCAAAAGAATCATTAGTGGGAGCAAAAACTGTACGCATCATAGCATTATCCAAAGCATCATTAAGCCCTGTTTTTCTAAGTGCTGCATATAATGATGAGAAATCACTATCTTCACCATTGTTGTATGCTACCGCTGTAAAGCTTCTTCCAAGTGCGTCTAATGCTGCAGCTGGTAATAACACCTTATCAATAGCATGAATCACTCCATTAGATGCTTGCACATTAGTAGCGATGATTTCAGAATCTACACCTGATTTATCCCTTAAAAAGGCTCCACCCTCTAAATTTAGTAGTAAAGTTTCTCCCTGAAGCGTGGCAGGTATTATTCCATCAACAATATCAGAAAGATTTTCTGCTCTTACGTTTGCTTCTGCCAACACGTGATATCCCAGAACTATTTCTATCTGTGCTGCTGTTAATGGAGAAAAATCAGTTAATCCAAATCTTGCTAAAAGATCGTCAAAAGCAGCATTATTAGGAGCGAACACAGTAAATGGAGCACTAGTAGTTCCACTTAACGTCGCTGCATAATCAGTATCTGGAGTTAATGTAGTTAATGCTGTTACTAAAGTAGAAAAAGCAGGATCAGCTACTGCAAACGTAGTTACAGTTGGCAGAGGAATTACTTTATCTACAAAATGAATTACACCATTGTTAGCAGGAACATCAGCCTCAGTAACTTTAGCGTCACCATTAATCTGAACCCCATCAGTGGTATCAAAATACATACTAAGGTTTTCTCCACTTGTGGATTCTGTTGCCAGATTGTTTTGGTAACCAGTTGATAATTGAGAAGAAGTAACCGTAGTACCTAATACGTGATTAAGTAAAACTTGTTCCAATACGTCAGCTGGTACTGTCTCTAAAGTAAGATTTAACGAAGTAAGAAATTCATCAAAAGCATCGTTATCAGGTGCAAATACTGTAAAAGTACCTGACCCAGCTAATTCATCATCAAGCTCTGCCTTTTCTAATGCAGCTAATAATGAACTATAATTTTCATTTCCTGAAACTATCTCAGCTATACTCTGTACTGGAGGTACAATAATTGGATCGTCATCATCACCACAAGAGGTAGCTGTGATAACTAATAATAATGCAAAAATTGTTTTAAAAAGGTCTTTAATTTTCATGGTTTTTGATTTATTGTTTGTTGATTAAACAACTCAAAACAAAAAAGTCGAACCCCTAAAAATGACTTTAATATTATTTTAACTTTTTGTTTAATCTTATTGTTAAAAGAATAAACAAAAAAAAAGACCGTCATACCTGACAGCCTTTTTCTATTACATTCATCCTAAATATTAATCATTTTCTTCACAGGCATTGGCAACACCCATAATTGTGTTTAATAATTCTATATTATGCGTCGCACTAGTATTTTCTCCATTATGCAAGGTCAAACCTATAGGATAATTTATGCTAACCAAAATATCATCATCAATTTCCAACATAAATTTATATAATTGAGAATCGTGCCCCATCTCTATTGTACTTATACTATTCGTATTAGTATTAAATAATGACAACTTAAAAGGATATACAAAATCAATACACTCAATATCAGCATCATTAGACAAACAAGTATTGGCCAAAAACTCTAAAGCGCTATTATCAACGACAAGCTTTTCTTCGTGATTATGCAAAGTGATCATAACCGGAAATTGTATTTGAATATCATCACTTGGTAATAGCTGTTGATAGTCCAATATTTCGTCGATAACAAGCTCATTGCCGTTGCGTAACAAAGTATATGGAAGATTGATACTATAGCAATTACCTCCATCAACTATATCATCAAAAGATCCATCGTGTGTAACCACCTTTTGCATCACCTTTGCTAATTCAGAATCCGTTGGTATATTATCTTCGATAAAAAATTCTCTTTCTTCTTCTTGACATGAATAAATTATAATTAAGCTGAAGAGTATCAGCCAATAAACCTTCCTTACTTTCTTCCTCATATTAAACTTTTTATACGTCTTATTTGAAATATAACAACTTATGAAGCAAAATCCCTACTTTAAATTTGTTAATTTTTATACTTTTAGAAAAAATTTTAATAATGTCTAAAGATCTTTTTGAAAATATATGTGAAGAAAAACTGTTCTCCAATCTCTTCAAAAAGTATTCTCAAGACTTGCATAACTTTATTTATTATAAATACGGTGAACACATTAATCCGAAGGATAAAGTTCAGGAAGCATTTATAAAACTTTGGGATAATTGTAGTAAGGTTTCCATTAAAAAAACTAAAAGTTTTCTTTTTACAGTTGCTAACAACTTAGCCCTGAACCAAATAAAACACGAAAAAATAAAACTAAAATATCAACAGACAGAAATTAGTGATCGAACTAATGAAAGTCCGGAATTTATTTTGGAAGAAAAAGAATACCTCAAAAAATACAACAATGCACTTGCTAAGCTCACCGAATCACAAAGAGTTGCCTTTTTATTAAATCGAATTGAGGGAAAAAAACATAAAGAAATCGCAGAAATGCTGGGTATATCTAGCAAAGCTGTAGAAAAAAGAATCTATGGTGCTTTAGAGAAATTAAGAACAGAAATTGATGGTATTTAAATATTTACTAAAAATTTATTAATAACTAAGGTAGGAGTTTTTCACATTGAATTGTTATATAAATAGAAATCTTGCTATGAAAAAGAAGGATCTCGTAAAGAAGTGGTTGGATAACGAACAACTCACTAAGCTAGAATCAGAGGCGTTTGAGAAATTAAGCGCCTATGATTCTTACATGAAAATCTCTGAAACCGCCAAGAAATTCAGAGCTCCAGAATACAATATCGAAAACAATTTACAAGATCTTAATAAAGTATTATCTAATCATAAGCCTTTAGCCCCTAAAGTTTCATATACTAGTATTATACTTAAAATTGCTGCGATATTTGTTTTAAGTATTGGAACATATTTCACATTTTTTAATAATAGCTCTACTGTTATAAGCACTTTGGCCGGAGAAAAAACCACAGTAGAACTTCCGGATCAATCTACTGTTATTCTTAATTCGCTAACATCTGTTGACTATAATGCAAAAGATTGGGAAGAAAACCGGGCTATTAATCTTGATGGCGAAGCATATTTTAAAGTGGCAAAAGGACAAAAATTTGATGTACATACATCCTCTGGAATAGTAAGTGTACTAGGAACTCAGTTTAATGTAAAACAAAGGCAAAACTATTTTGAAGTCTATTGCTATGAAGGTTTAGTTAGCGTTACATATAACAATGAAACGATAAAATTACCTGCAGGAACAGGATACAAAGTCATTAATGATGAAATATCTGACCTATTGAAGATTTCTTCTACAAAACCAGATTGGACCGAAAACCAAAGCCGTTTTACAAGTACTCCTTATTTATATGTTCTTAATGAATTCGAAAGGCAATATGATATAAATATTATTGCAAAAAATATAGATCAAACTACTCTTTTTACTGGTAATTTTGTACATTCAGATATTCAAACTGCATTACAGGCAATAACCATACCTATGCGATTGAAATTTGAAATTAAAGACAATAATATAACCTTAACCAAGGAGTGACCAAAACCAAAATTCTAGTTTTACTTACTCTTCTTTTAACCACTCTTTTTCAAGCCAGGGCGCAAACTGAAGAAGCATTACCTCTTATTGTAATATTAAATCAAATACAAGAGAAATTTGACTGTAATTTTTCTTATGTTGACCAAGAACTAAAGGAAATAGAATTACTTCCTCCTGCAAACACACTTACTTTAAAACAAGTTATCTTATATCTGGAGACAAATACTCGTTTTAAATATACTTTCATAAACGATAAAAACATAGCGATAAGATTTGTTGACGATATTCAACAAATCTGTGGAAAACTATTTTCTTTAGAAAGTAATAAAATTATTTCTGATGCCCTCATTAATACAGAAACAGTTTCTACAATAAGTGATACTCAAGGAGGTTTCAAACTAGAGGTCAATGACCCTGATGAAATCATCAACATTACTTGTTTAGGGTATAAATCAATAAAGATAAAAGTTAAAGATTTTACATCATCAGAATGTAAAGAAATTAGATTAATACCTGAAGTTCAATATCTAAAAGAAGTAGTAATCAGGGATTATCTTACTAAAGGAATAAGCAAAAATTCTGATGGTTCAGTCACTATTGATTATACTGATTTTGGGATTTTACCTGGATTAATTGAGCCTGACTTACTCCAAACGATTCAAGCATTACCTGGTATTCTTAGTGTGGATGAAACCGTATCTAATATTAACGTAAGAGGAGGAACCAATGATCAAAACTTAATCTTATGGGATGGTATAAAAATGTATCAGTCCAGTCATTTTTTTGGGTTAATTTCGGCTTTTAATCCTTATCTGACCAAAAACATACGTATTACCAAAAATGGCTCAAGTGCCAAGTATGGTGATGGAGTCTCGAGTGTAATTGCCATGAGTACAGAAAACAATATCAATCAAAAATTTGATGCTAGTATTGGATTAAATATGCTTAGTGTCGACGGATATATTGATACTCCTATCGGGGAAAAAACTTCGCTTCAATTGGCTGTAAGAAAATCTATAAGCGAAATTGCTGAAACACCAACTTATGATCAATATAAAGACAAAGCTTTTCAAGAATCTGAAGTAGTTACCGGCACGGATGAAGAGTTTTCTTTTTTTGACACTAGTGCACGATTGCTTTATCAAATAACCCCAAAAGACCTTATTAAAGTTAACGCATTGATCACAGGAAATAACTTAGTTTTTCAGGAAAATACCAAAATAAATCAAATAGATGTTTCCAGAGAAAGTAGTGCTAAACAAAATAATTTTGCTGGAGGTATACTTTATCAAAGAAACTGGAGTAATGATTTCCAAAGTGAACTTCTTTTTTATGGCACCAATTACCGTCTAGAAGCTATAAATGCCGACATCATTAACAATCAAAGATTATTACAAGAAAATGAGGTCTTGGAAAGTGGCATTAAACTAAATACTTTATTAAAACTTGGGTCCAGTTTTAATATAAACACTGGCTATCAATTTAACGAAACCGGTATTTCTGATCTCAGAGATCTTAATAATCCTACTTTTAGGGATCGAACAAAAGAAGTAGTACGCACTAACAGTCTTTTTTCTGAAATGCAATATCGCTCCAAAAACTATAACACTTATCTTACTTTTGGGTTACGACTTAATCACTATGATAAATTCAATTCTTATCTTTTAGAACCTCGATTAAGTTTCAATCATAAACTAAACAATCGTTTTACAATAGAAATGCTGGGTGAATTCAAAAGCCAGGTTACTTCACAAATTATTGAGTCTCAAAATGATTTTTTAGGGTTAGAAAATAGAAAATGGATTCTTTCTAACGAAATTGATATTCCTATTGTAAAAAGCAAACAAGCTTCTGTAGGTATAAACTATAATCACAACAATTGGTTAATCAGTACTGAAATTTATTATAAGGATATAGAGGGAATCATTGCCAGAAGCCAAGGTTTTCAGGATGATTTTGAGGGCAAAAAGGACCAGGGCGAATACAATGTGGTTGGAGCGGATTTTTTATTAAACAGACAATTCAAAAATTTTAGTGTTTGGTTAAGTTACTCTTATGCAGAAAATAATTATAGGTTTAATGCATTAAGTGAAAAAGAATTCCCAAATAATTTAGACATCAGACATAATATAAATATAGCTCTGGCCTATACCCTTGAAAACTTCAAATTCTCTAGTGGCTTAAACTGGCATAGTGGTAAACCTATAACCAGACCAATCCCAGGAAATGAAACAGAAGGTAACGATATTAATTATCAGGATCCTAACAGTGATACAATAAAAGATTATTTAAGATTAGATACATCTGCAACATATAACTTTAGGATTACAAAAAAAATAAAAGCTTTAGCCGGAGTATCTATATGGAATATTTTTAATCAAGAGAATACAGTAAACAATTTTTACAGAATAAATAGTAGTTCTGAAAATGTAGAGGAAGTAAAAGAATTTGGCCTAAAATTTACTCCAAATGTAGTTTTTCGGGTTAACTTTTAAGCTTTTTGACACCACTATAGGTTACCACTTCTTCTCCTCCAACTACATTAACCGAATTCTTTATAATTTCAAAATCCTGTTTTTCAAAAAAACTCTTAGTTAACAAATTGATCGGAGTAGTGAGAATTTTTATATTATTCTCTCTGGCAATTTCTTCCAGCTTATCATATAATTGATTTGCAATGCCTTTTCCGTGATATTCCATATGAACAAAAATAAACTCAATACTTCCGGTTTTATCCATAGAGAAAGATCCAACTATTTCACCATTCCATTTCGCATTATAAATAAAATATTCTTTAAACTTTTTTTGCCAATAGATTTTATTAGTAGCTAACCTGGAATATATTTTAATTTCTGATTTAGTAAAAATTTTAGAGCCATATGTAGTCACCGTTTGATAAAAAAAACGTTGCATTAACGATAGATCACTATCCTTAGCCCTTGTAATTTGAAAACTCATTGAATTAAAAATCAGGATTTACGTAAAAAACGAAATATCAAAAAGTGAATATAATTTCCATAAAACTCTTCAGATAATCATTAATGTAAATTACGAAAAAATATTTAAAAAAATCACAGCCTATTTGTTTCTCTTTTGAAGACTGTTTGCATCTACACAATTTTATGGATATAACAACAGTCTTATAGTCAACAATATGATTAATTCATATGCTAAAAGGTTATCAAAACTCATACTTATTACGGTAAAACCATAAAAAAATCAATATTATTGAACGAATAATACTACAAAATAATAGTTAATATTGCAATTAATTGTATTTTGCGGCTCTAAATTGCATTTTATCTATAATTTAGAAAAACAAAATATATGAAAAAGAACTACTATATATTATACATAGTTATGCTGCTGAGCTCTTTTTGTTTTTCACAACAAAAATCTTTGGATAGTATCATATCTACAATCAAGGCTCCTAAAGACTCCATAGCTTTTGATAAAGCTATGGTTAAACTTAAAAAAATGTGGGTGCAAGAAGATTATGAAACAGCATTATCTTATGAAGATCAGTTGTTAGCACTTTCTAAACGTATAAATTATAACAAAGGGACGGGAGATGTATATAATCAGATTGGGAATATTTATAATCTAACTGATAAATTCCTTAAGGCTCACCACTACTATGATAAAGCTAATATTTATTATAAAATATCTAACGAATCAAGAGGTATCGCTATAATAAACAATAATAAATCTACGATTGAACAAAAAAAAGGAAACCTAGAACTAGCCATAAATTATTTATTAGAAGCTAACCTGCATTTCGAAAGAATGAATGATAGTTTAATTTTATCAAGTACTTATAATAATCTTGGCAATATATATTCAGACTTGGATAACGATGTACTTGCTGAAGAGTATTATAAGAAATCTATAGCTCTTAAGAGAAAGACCAAATCAAAAAGACTAGGTTCTTCGCTAAATAATCTTGCTTTATTATATATTGATCAAAATAAGTTAGATAATGCTAAGGCTTTATTATTTGAGTCTTTAGAGATTAATAAAAAAAATAAAAACTCTCATAGCATAGCCCTAACTTACAACAGACTAGGAAATATTGCATCTAAAAATAAAGACTATCAGAAATCAAGAAAATATTATGACTCCTCATATGTTGTTGCCGCCAAAGCTCAGAATAAAAAAATAGCGGCGATTGCAAAACAACAATTAGGGCTTATTGCAATTAAAACCAAAGACTTTAAAAAAGCCGAGAAACTATTAACAGAAGCCCGTATTGAACTAAAAAAGCTAAAGGTAAACCCACTACTACTTTCTAATTATCAACACTCTGCTACATTAGACTCTGCCAGAGGGAATTTTTTAAGTGCCTTTGGATGGCAAAAAAAATATCAACAATTAGCTGATCAGACCTCATCGAATGAGACTGCCGAAAAAATCGAACTAGCAGAAGCCCGTTTTAATTCAGAAATGGAGCAACTTAAACTTATTGATCAACAAGAAAAAAAGGAACAAGAAAACGAAAAAGAATTGTTCAAGTATAGAATATTCACATATAGCAGTTTAGGTATTTCTATAATTATATGCATGTTTTTAGTTCATATTGCTAAAACGCGAAAAGAGCGTAAACAATATATCAACCAGCTTAACGAATCTAATGAAGTGAAAAATAAATTATTCTCTATTATTTCTCACGACCTGAAGAACGAAATTCATGGTCTGGACGGAACTCTAAATTTATTAATGGATAATGAAATTTCTACACAAGAATTTAAGGAAATCGTACCTCTTCTAGCAAATAGAACACATCATACTTCGATTTTATTGAACAACTTATTGAATTGGTCAAAATCTCAGATGAAAGAACTTAATGCAAAACCCATTGCCTTTGATATCAATGAAGTTATTAATAGTAAATTCATTTTCTTTAAGCCAAAAGCAGAATCGAAAGATATTAAGCTCAAAAATGAATTAGATTCTACTATGATTTATGCGGATAAGGATATGTTTTCTATAGTATCTCAGAATTTAATTGCCAATGCTATTAAGTTTTGCAACCCAGGAGACTCTATTAGTTTGGTATCTAAAGAAAAAGAAGAACATTATGAAATCTGTTTTGAAGATACAGGTGTTGGTATTGCGACAGAAAACTTACATAGGCTTTTTGCGGAAGATACTTTTACTACAAATGGAACTCAACAGGAAACAGGAACAGGACTAGGGTTAAAAATCTGTAAAGAACTTATTCAACTTAATCAAGGAGAAATTTCTGTAAATAGTACTTTAGGAGAAGGAAGTACTTTCTGTATAACTCTTCCCAAAGCATCTTAATTACATTCTTTCTGGAACATTGATTCCCAGAAGTTCAAACGCATGTTTTATAACATCTCCAACCACTCCGGAAAGCTGAACTCTAAATAGTTTTTGCTCTTCGGTGTCTGCACCAAAAATAGAAACGTTTTGGAAGAAGGAATTATATGCTTTAACTAAATCATAGCTGTAATTAGCAATAATCGCCGGGCTCAATTCTGTAGCAGCATTCTGAATCACTTCAGGAAAGAGCTCTATTTGTTTGATCAGTTCTTTCTCTTTGCCGTGCAAACTAATATTAGTTACCGCTGAAGTTTTCCAATCAAAATCTGCTTTGCGCAGAATTGCCTGAATTCTTGCATAGGTATATTGTATAAAAGGCCCTGTGTTTCCCTGAAAATCTACTGACTCTTCAGGGTTAAAAAGGATTCTCTTTTTAGGATCTACCTTTAATATATAATATTTTAAAGCTCCTAAACCTATAGTCTTATAGACTTCAGCTTTTTCTATATCAGAATACCCATCTAACTTACCTAAATCCTTAGATATATCTTCAGCAGTTTTTGCCATTTCGACGATCAAATCATCTGCATCCACTACAGTACCTTCTCTACTTTTCATCTTACCACTAGGTAAATCGACCATACCATAGCTTAAATGATGTAAGTTTTCTGCCCAGTCATATCCTAATTTTTTGAGAATTAGAAAAAGTACTTTAAAATGGTAATCCTGCTCATTTCCAACAGTATAGATCATCCCTCCTACATCAGGATTATCTTTAACACGCTGAATTGCCGTACCTATATCCTGTGTCATATACACCGCTGTACCATCACTTCTAAGCACTAACTTTTCATCAAGACCTTCATCAGTCAGGTCACACCAAACTGATCCATCTTCTTTTTTAAAGAAAACACCACTAACAAGCCCTTCTTCGATATTATCTTTCCCTAGTAAATATGTATTACTTTCATAATAATAACTATCAAAATCTACTCCTAAAGTATTATATGTTTGATCAAACCCTTCATAAACCCATCCATTCATCATTTTCCAAAGCTCCACTACCTTAGCGTCTCCAGCCTCCCACTTACGAAGCATTTCCTGAGCCTCAATCAAAATTGGAGCTTCTTTTTTAGCTTCTTCTTCGGTTTTACCTTCATCAATAAGCTTTGTAATCTCTTCTTTATATATTTTATCAAACTTTACATAATAATTCCCTACAAGCTTATCTCCCTTCAAACCCGTGGATTCCGGAGTTTCTCCATTCCCGAACTTTTGCCAAGCAATCATACTTTTACAAATATGTATCCCTCTATCATTTATAATCTGAGTTTTGTATACCTTCTTACCGCTAGCCTTGATAATTTCTGCAACAGCATATCCCAATAGATTATTTCTGATATGCCCAAGATGTAAAGGTTTATTAGTATTTGGTGAAGAATACTCTACCATTACTGCCTTGCCATCTTCAGCTGGAGCTACAAAACCATATTGTTTAACACCCTTGATTTCTGCAAAAAAGTTAAGATAATATGAATCAGAAATTACTAAGTTTAAAAAACCTTTTACCACATTATACCCTTCTATTTCTATTACATTCTCCACAAGATATTTCCCAACCGCTTCTCCTATCTGTACCGGATTACCCTTTACCACACGAAGCATTGGAAAAACTACTACTGTAATATCTCCTTCAAATTCTTTTCTGGTCGCTTGTAATTCTACAGATTCTAAAGTTGCTTCATACAGTTCTTGTATCGCTTTCTTTACATTATCCGTTATAATCTGATGTAAACTCATCTTTATAATTAAAAAGGTCATTAAAATAAGATCCCGCTCTACAGCGGGATAAGTCCAACTTACAATTTTTGATTAATTCAAATTCTCAAAAATTGGTTTTACTTAATTAAGCAGCAAAGATAATAGAAATAATAGTGTTTCACCATCCGTTTCTTTTTGATTTCGCTATCTTGTAATAAAAAAAGTGCTAGTCAACAACTCTTATAAAGATCCTGAGTTAACTCAAAAAATAGATGGTGAAGTAGGCAAGCCTTTTACCCTAATGGAAAGAATAAAATTAGGAGGTATTGGCTCTCCTAAACTTCGTATTACATCCAGTAGTATAGAAATACATAATTTGCTTATCATAGATAACTCCACTAAAACCTGCAACATAGAATTACGCCCAAAAGGGATTTTAGTAGGTTTTCAGGTTCGACTAGAGACCTATCTTTTGATCATTCCGTTTTATAAACTAAACTTATATAAAGGAAAAGCAGAAGAATATTCGATTTATAAAGATCATTATTTTATAAAATTCAGTGCAAAGAAAAATGACATATCTATACATAAATTTGTAAAAAAATTATTGAATTATAAAACAGATCATCTACCTACAAATATTGAAGACTTATGATTAGAAAAGTAATTCTTGTATTGATATGTTCAGTAGTTTCCAGCTGTACGAATGATAACACTGTAACGAATAATACTCCTGAAAAATTATTTTACAAAGGAATGGATTTGTCATTTCAATCCGAATTAGAATCATATAATCTGGATTATAAGGATCAAAATGGCAATTCTATTAACTTATTAGACTATGTAACCTCTAAAGGAACCAACTTAATACGCTTGCGTTTATGGCACACTCCGGAAAATGGACATAATTCCCTAGAAAAAGTAAAACTTTATGCGTTAAAAATAAAGGCAAGCGGAGCTGATTTTCTTCTTGATATCCATTATTCTGATACCTGGGCAGACCCTGGTAATCAAGAACCTCCCAATGATTGGAAAGGCATGAGTAGCACTGAAATTAAAAATGTTTTGTATAGATATACAAAACAAGTAGTCAAAGAATTAAAAGATCAAGGAACTACTCCCGCTATTGTTCAAATTGGTAATGAGACGAACTCCGGATTTTTATGGAATTTTGGAAAAGTATGGAATGAATTTAACAACAACTGGCCGTTTTATGTTGAACTTTCTAACGAATGCTATAAGGCTATAAAAGAGGTTGACAACAATATAAAAACTATGATTCATATTGCAGGAGTTACTGATACAAAAATCTTTTTCGAAAAAGTTGAAGAAAATAATGGAAACTATGATATTATTGGACTTTCGTATTATCCTCAATTTCACGGGAAGAATTTAATTGAAATTCAAAATAATATTAATCTATTAGCATCCACATTTAATAAGGATATATTATTAACAGAAGTTTCATATCCGTTTACTTTGGACTGGAATGATAATGCAAATAATTTTATCGGAGATGAAAGTCAAATTCTAACAGAATTTCCTTCCACTCCAAATGGTCAAAAAAGATTTTTAGAATGGGTCATCAAGGTGCTAAAAGAAATTCCTGATAATAAAGGTATTGGATTTTGTTACTGGGCACCGGATTGGGTAGCATTTTCTGGTAATGAAACTACTTCGACCAAAGGTTCTTCGTGGGAAAACCAATGCCTTTTTGATTTTGACCATAATGCTTTACCAGCAATAGAAATATTTACAGACAACTAATTTCTTCGTATCTTAACAGTAAAAATGCGTATTCTTCTTACTGGGGCCAATGGTTATATAGGAATGAGGTTATTGCCTCTTTTGATAGACTCAAACCATGAAGTTATTTGTTGTGTCAGAGATAAAAACCGATTATCTGTGGATCCTGATGTCAGAGCGCGGGTCTCTATAATAGAAATTGATTTTCTTCAAGAACCTAATCCTGATATACTTCCTAAAAATATTGATGCTGCATATTATTTAATTCATTCTATGAGCTCTTCTACAAGTGATTTTGATGAAAAAGAAGAAATCTCAGCCAAAAATTTCAATACATATCTGGAACACACCAATGTGAAGCAAGTAATCTATTTAAGTGGAATTGTAAACGAAAAAAATCTTTCTAAACATTTATGGTCACGAAAAAATGTAGAAGAAACTCTTTATAAAGGTAATTATAGCCTTACTGTTCTGAGATCAGGAATTATTGTAGGCTCTGGTAGTTCCTCCTTTGAAATCATAAGAGATTTATGCGAAAAGTTACCTGTTATGATCACTCCAAAATGGGTAAATACCAAAACACAACCTATCGCTATAAGAGATGTGTTGAGCTTTATGACGGGTGTTCTTGGGAATTCTAAATGTTATAATGAATCATACGACATTAGTGGTCCAGACATCATAAGCTATAAACAAATGCTAAAGTTGTATGCCAAAGTAAGAGGAATTAAGATATTTATTTTTACTGTTCCAGTAATGACCCCTAAGTTATCATCTTACTGGCTATACTTTGTCACTTCCACATCATACAAATTAGCTTTAAATCTAGTTGATAGTATGAAAATACCAGTAATCGCTAATGATAACCGGCTACAGGAGCTATTGGATTTTTCTACAATGCCTTATACGAAAGCACTGGAATTAGCATTTATCAAAATAGAACAAAATCAAGTGGTCTCGAGTTGGAAAGATTCTATGATAAGTGGTCGTTTTCAGAATGACATTCAACGATATGTTACCGTTCCTAGGCGAGGATGTTTAACCGATAGAAAAAAAATCAAAGTAGCCCATCCTGATAAGGTTATAGAACGTATTTGGGCTATTGGAGGTAAAACCGGGTGGTATTATGGGAACTGGATGTGGAAAATCAGAGGACATGTGGATAAATTTTTTGGTGGTGTTGGATTAAGAAGAGGAAGAACACATCCTGATGAAATTTTCTCGGGAGATGCTTTAGACTTTTGGAGAGTTTTGGTTGCAGATAAAAGTAATAGACGTTTATTATTATTTGCAGAAATGAAAGTTCCAGGTGAAGCTTGGTTAGAATTTGACATTGATAATGAGAATGTTTTACACCAAACAGCAACATTTAGACCACGGGGAATTTGGGGTCGATTTTATTGGTATCTGATGGTTCCTTTTCACTACTTCATCTTTGGTGGGATGATTAAAAATATTGCCGGAAAGAAGTAATCACACCAAGATTAAGTGTATGATTTTACCGACAAATTACCTTTATTTACTAAAAATTCATTATTTTTAATAAAAAAGTGCATGAACCAACTCTTGCTTTATTTACTTGTAATTTTATTATTTCTCAGTTGTAACCCTAAACAAAACAATGATCCTGAATTACACCATTTTGTAGACTTGTTATCTGGTTCATTTTCTTCTAAAGAACAATCAGAAAAAGAAGTTGGTTATGCCGATTCTAATTTGATTAACACACCCATATGGGAAGACTCTAAAAACTATTGGTTATACTCTGAAATTCATAACGCCAAAAATCCATCACTAATTTATATTCAAAGAATTTTAAACATCCAAAGAATGGATAGTGTAACTTTTATAAGTACAGCCTATACTATTCCTGATCAAAAAAAATACGCCCACGGATGGAAAGATCCTAACTTATTTAATGAAATAGCACTGGATAGTTTACAAAAAAGAGAAGGGTGTGATATTTATTATAAAAAGAAAACTTCATCAATATATGTTGGTAAAACAAATAACGTATCTTGCTTAAGCACCTTAAAAAACATTGCTTACACAAAAAGTAATATTGTCTTAAGCAGGGATCAATTATCTGTCTGGGATAAAGGTTATGATGTAGATGGGAAACAAGTTTGGGGTAAAATTCAAGGCCCTTATAAGTATAAAAGGATTCAAGAGAAATAAAAGAAATCCTAATTCATAAAGTCTTCCAGTGTTTTGTTTTCGAGAACACGTAGCGTATTATCTCTTACTTCTATCATCAATGAGTGCACTGCACAGGCATCTTCATCCGGGCAATCATCACATTTTTCATAAAAATTAAGGCTTACACAAGGTAACATAGCTATTGGCCCTTCTAAAACCCTAATTATAGAAGCCATCGTTATATCTTTAGGATCCTTTATTAAGTAATACCCTCCTCCTTTTCCTTTTTTTGAACCCAGAAAACCATTCTTTCTTAGTGTTAGCAAAATACTTTCTAAAAACTTTTGAGATATATTTTCACTTGTAGCAATTTCGGATATTAGCACAGGATGATCACATTTCTTCCTGGCAATATATGTAAGTGCTTTAAGTCCGTATTTTGTCTTTTTTGAAAGCATATTAATTTGTTTTAGGATATATAATCCTTGCAACAACTACATAAAAAGTTTTAATTATAAACCTTTTGGAAGAAAAACTTCTGCCATCATGCATCGAGCACTTCCTCCCCCCAAAGTTTCAATAGTATCCAAGTCACTATGAAGAATTGCACAATGTTTTTCTATTTTGGTAATTTGGTCTTCGGTCAGGCTCCGAAATGCAGCTGATGACATTACAAGATAACGCTTATCTCCCGAACCTGCAACTTGAAGCATATTACCTGCAAAGCTATTTACCTGATCTTCTGTAATTGCGATGACTTCTTTTCCATCAGATTTCAGATGATTTACCAGGTTTTTTCTTTCCTTTTTATCATCTATACAATCTAAGCACACTACAGCAAAAGTCTCTCCAACTCCCATCATTACATTCGTGTGATATATCGCTAACCTTTCTTTATTCACCGTTTGATAAGCGGTAAAAATTACAGGTGAATATTCAAAATCTTCACAAAACTCAATTAATAGTTCCTCATCAGCTCTTGGTGATAGCGCACAATATGCTTTTCTGTTTACCCGATCCAAAACTAAACTTCCTGTACCTTCCAAGAATACTTCTTCAGCTTCAGCTTCAGTGTAATCAACTATATTTTTTATTTCAAAGCCTGAAGATTCTATTAATTCTAAAACTTCAGGTCTACGTTCCCTTCTTCTATTTACTGCAAACATTGGATACAATCCCACATCTCCATTTTCATGGAAAGAGACCCAATTGTTAGGAAAAATAGAATCTGGTGTATCATTACTAGGATCATCATTGATCACTATAACATTAACCCCCACATTCTTTAGCACTTTTACAAAAGCATCAAATTCATTCTGTGCTTTTGTATTAGCATCTTCTTGCGGTATGCCTGTATCTTCCTGATAATAATTATTTACTGCAGTCTGCTCATTCATCCTAAATCTTACCGGACGAATCATTACTATCGTATTGGTTACTTGCTTCATCTTTAATCTCTTATTAATGGCATGGTAGAACAACGTAATAAGCCTTCTTGTTTTGCAATTTCTGCATAAGGTACTTCTTCAACTTTAATATTTAGGCTACGAAGCCAAGTATTTAATCTAGTGAAGTTTCTCTCAGAAATCACTACATCCTCTGCAATCGAAAAAATATTCGAATTCATATGATACATTTCATTTTTATCAATGTGAAAAAGATTTTCCATCCCGAAGAAATCTACCAAATATTCATAATCCAACGGATCTCTAAAACCTTCTTTATGTATTATAGCTTTATTCTCGCCTACAGGTTGAAAACAACAATCTAAGTGCAGTGCATTATCTCTGGGGTCTTGCATAGACTTATTGAGGTCAAACTCTTTTACAATTTTATTAGGAAAGAGTGACTTTATATATTCGACTCCTTTCATATTTGTACGTGCAACGATACAATCGGGATAATCTTCTCCTTTATAAGTCCCTATAAAAATATGATCATTATGAATCATAATATCCCCTCCTTCAAAATGAATATCCTCTGATGGAGCTTTGCATACCTTATCTGGATCTATTTGATCAATTACATATTGTATCGCTTTAATCTCTTTCTCACGATCAGGAAGGATGTTAGATTTAATAAATTTATCATCTATCACTAAAGCAATATCCCTGGCAAAAATCTGGTTATAATCTTTAATAATTTCTGGTCGATATACCTTGACTTCATATTTCTTAAAAACATTGGCAACAGCTTCCATTTCTAAAGTCATGTCCGCTTCTACAGGATAAGTGCCAGCCTTAATGTGTTCGACAGATTTTGGATCGTAAGCATCTTCTATTTCAGGAATCGGACCATTACTGGTTGCAGTTCCTAATACAACAGCTCTAAGTCTGGATGTTTCGTTTTGTATATTTAAGTTCAAAAAATTGAGTTTTAAAACGTTAGTTTGAGTAGTTACGCAAATATATGAAAGAGACATTTTTAACACATGACTTTCTTTAAAAAAATGACATACTTTTTGTCAAACTTTTAAAATTAGTTTGATTTAGGCCACTATTCTAAGAATTCAACAAAAAAAAGGCGTTGAAACACATCCAACGCCTTTTACTTTAAAATTCAATCTGTCCTAACGTTCAGAAACAGTTTTGAATGGTCTATGGTTTTCACCAATATAAATCTGTCTTGGTCTACCGATTGGTTCTTTACGAAGTCTCATTTCTCTCCACTGTGCGATCCATCCTGGTAACCTTCCTAAAGCAAACATTACTGTAAACATTTCTGTTGGTATACCTAACGCTCTATATATAATTCCTGAATAGAAATCTACATTAGGATATAACTTTCTTTTTACAAAATATTCATCTTCCAAAGCTACTTTGGCAAGACCTTTAGCAATATCAAGCACCGGATCTTCAATTCCTAAATCACCCAAAACCTCTTCTGCAGAAACCTTGATAATTTTAGCCCTAGGATCAAAGTTTTTATATACTCTATGCCCAAATCCCATTAAACGGAAAGGATCATTTTTATCTTTAGCTTTAGCTATATATTTAGCTGTATCTCCACCATCTTCTTTGATAGCCTCAAGCATTTCGATAACAGCTTGGTTAGCACCTCCGTGCAGTGGCCCCCATAATGCAGAAATACCAGCAGATAACGATGCAAATAATCCAGCATGAGAAGAACCTACAATTCTTACAGTCGAAGTAGAACAGTTCTGCTCGTGATCCGCATGAAGAATCAGCAACTTATCCAATGCATCGTTTACAATTTTATTAGCTTCATAAGCTTGATTAGGCTTAGCAAACATCATTTTATGCAAATTCTCTACATATCCTAAAGAATTATCTCCATAATCTAGCGGAAGACTTTTACGCTTTCTCATTGTCCAAGCTGCAAGAACTGGAAACTTAGCTAAGATTTTTACTATAGCGCCATACATTTCTTCTTCTGAATCTACATCCACAGATCCAGGATTAAATGCTATAAGAGCACTTGTTAATGAAGATAATACTCCCATTGGGTGAGCACTTTTAGGAAACCCATCCAAGATTTTCTTCATATCCTCATCCACCTGAGACTCTTCTTTGATATCTTTATCAAACTTATCTAACTGTTCTGCAGTTGGCAGTTCTCCAAAAATCAAAAGGTAAGCTACTTCCAAAAAGTCAGCCTTTTCAGCTAATTCTTCGATTGAATATCCACGATATCTAAGAATTCCTTTCTCTCCATCAAGAAAAGTAATTGCACTCTCACAACTTCCAGTATTCTTATACCCAGGATCAATGGTGGTCACTCCTCCTGTTGCTCCTCTAAGTGCTTTTATATCTATTCCTAATTCTTTTTCAGTTCCTTCTATAATAGGGAACTCATATTTATTACCGTCGATTTCTAACGTAGCTTTTTTTGACATGTGATTATATAGAATTTTTCTGTTTATTAAGGGTTGCTAAATTACGAAATATAGTGTTAATAAGTTATTAATCGTTACATCATTTTTAGCCTTACAAGCTATTTCAGAAATTATTCACAAAAAAAGAGGCAATCCTTTCAGAAAGCCTCTTTTTATAGTATTTATAAAAGAATATTTTACTTTATTTTAAAAGCTTTTTCCTTAGGATAATAAGCAATACTTCCTAATTCTTCTTCTATACGAAGTAATTGATTGTACTTAGCCATTCTATCGCTACGTGAAGCTGATCCAGTTTTAATCTGTCCAGTATTTAAAGCTACCGCTAGATCTGCAATTGTATTATCTTCGGTTTCTCCAGAACGGTGCGACATTACTGAGGTATATCCAGCATTGTGTGCCATATTTACCGCAGCAATAGTTTCTGTCAATGTTCCTATTTGATTTACTTTAATCAAGATGGAATTCGCAATGTTATTTTCGATTCCTCTTGAAAGTCTTTCAACATTAGTTACAAATAAATCATCACCTACCAATTGTACTTTGTTACCAATTTTATCTGTAAGATATTTCCAACCTTCCCAATCATTTTCATCCATACCATCTTCTATAGAAATAATTGGATATTTAGCAGCTAGCTCTGCAAGATAATCCGCTTGTTGCTCGCTAGTACGAACCACTCCTTTATCTCCTTCAAATTTAGTATAGTCATATTTACCATCAACATAGAATTCTGCCGCAGCACAATCCAAAGCAACCATTACTTCGTCACCAAACTTGTATCCTGCATTCTCAACAGCTTTAGCAATAGAATCCAAAGCATCTTCAGTTCCATCAAGAGTTGGCGCAAACCCTCCTTCATCACCTACAGCAGTACTTAATCCACGATCATGCAATACTTTCTTAAGATTATGAAAAATTTCAGTTCCCATTTGCATAGCCTCCGTAAAGTTTTTTGCTTTAACCGGCATCACCATAAACTCTTGAAATGCTATTGGTGCGTCACTATGAGAACCTCCATTGATAATATTCATCATAGGAACAGGAAGTGTATTTGCACTTACTCCACCTACATATCTATATAATGGCATATTTAACTCATTAGCGGCAGCTTTTGCAGCAGCTAAAGAAACTCCCAAAATTGCATTAGCTCCTAATTTAGATTTATTAGGTGTACCATCTAATTCGATCATCGTTTGATCCAATAAATTTTGATCAAATACAGAATACCCCAATAATTCTTCAGCAATTATTGTATTTACATTTTCGACAGCTTTAAGAACTCCTTTACCCATGTAGTTTTTACCACCATCTCGTAATTCTACTGCTTCGTGTTCACCAGTAGAAGCTCCTGAAGGAACAGCTGCTCTTCCTAAAACACCATTTTCTGTAATCACGTCTACTTCTACAGTTGGATTACCACGTGAATCTAAGATCTGTCTAGCGTGAATATTAATAATTACACTCATTTTTTATTAATTTTGTTGGATAATTTTAATTCGTCGCAATATACGAAACCAGTAAATTTTAATACATCGAATATCTTCTTAATTTACTGCTGAAATCGCAATATTATAGCCAAGTTATCAACTATAACGTTATAAATTATTTCATTGTTAAAATCCTAAGGATTAGAAACAATTAACAATCATTTTATACGGTTACTTTTGCATTCTTTATATTTTCTATAAACTGATCAAATAGATAAACCGAATCATTTGGTCCAGGACTCGCCTCAGGATGATATTGTACTGAGAAACAATTTTTATCTTTCATTTTGATTCCTGCAACTGTATTATCATTAAGGTGAACGTGAGTAATCTCTACATCAGCATGTGCTTCTGTTTCTTCTCTATTTATTGCAAAACCATGATTCTGAGAAGTAATTTCACCTTTCCCTGTAACCAAATTCTTTACAGGATGGTTGATTCCCCTATGTCCATTATGCATCTTATAAGTACTGATTCCATTAGCCAGTGCAATAACCTGATGTCCTAAACATATACCGAATAAAGGTAAATCTCTTTCTAGAATCTCTTTTGCTGTAGCAATAGCCTCAGTTAATGGCTCAGGATCTCCTGGGCCATTGGACAGAAAATATCCATCGGGATTCCACTCACTCATTTCTGCAAATGATGCATTGTAAGGAAATACTTTTATATACGCATCTCTTTGTGCAAGGTTTCTAAGTATGTTTTTCTTAATACCAATATCCAAAGCAGATATTTTATACGTAGCATTTGGATCTCCAAAGAAATAAGGTTCTTCAGTAGAAACTTTTGAAGCCAGCTCCAATCCATTCATATTAGGCACCTCTGCTAACTCCTTCTTTAGCTTATCAATATCATCCACCTCTGTAGATATCACAGCATTCATAGCTCCATGATCTCTAATATAACTTACTAAAGCTCTAGTATCAACATCGGAAATAGCCAAAAGATTATGTTTTTCCAAAAACTCTTGCAATGACCTATCAGCATTAACACGAGAATACTCATAGCTAAAATTCTTAACAATAAGTCCAGCGATCTTAATAGAATCAGATTCTACTTCTTCATCATTAGTTCCATAATTACCAATATGTGCATTGGTAGCTACCATTAATTGTCCATAATAAGACGGATCTGTAAAAATCTCCTGGTATCCGGTCATACCAGTATTGAAACATACTTCACCGAAAGCACTACCTTCTCTTCCTACTGCTTTGCCGTGAAAGATTGTGCCGTCTGCTAATAAAAGAACTGCTTTTTTTCGAGATTGATATTTCATGTATATATTTCTATTTATAAAAACGTTTCAAAATTATTCAAAAAAAAAGGATAAACGCCGAACGTTTATCCTTTTATTATTATGTGTTATTCACATCTATCATTTATTCTTCTTCAGAAGTTGCCGTTTCTGGAGCTGGAGCAGCTGGGGCAGTTCCAGTTTTCTTACTTCTTCCTCTACGAGTTGTTTTCTTCTTAGCAGGTTTACCAGCATTATAAAGCTCATTGTAATCTACCAATTCAATCATTGCCATATCAGCATTATCCCCAAGACGGTTACCAAGCTTGATTATCCTTGTGTATCCTCCTGGTCTGTCTCCTACTTTAGTAGCTACTTCTCTAAACAATTCAGTTACTGCATATTTATTACGCAATTTACTGAATACAATACGACGGTTGTGCGTAGTATCTTCTTTAGACTTAGTTACCAACGGCTCTACGAATTGCTTAAGTGCTTTTGCTTTAGCAACTGTAGTATTGATTCTTTTGTGTTCAATTAGGGAACAAGCCATATTTGCAAGCATTGCTTTACGATGTGCCGTTTTTCTTCCTAAGTGATTTATTTTTTTTCCGTGCCTCATGACATTTTAATTTAATCATCATCTTGCTCAATTCGCCTCGTGCGAAGAGCAAATTATGATGAATTTAGTCTTTATCTAATTTATATTTAGAAAGATCCATACCGAAGTTAAGTCCTTTAACATTTACAAGCTCTTCTAGCTCAGTTAAAGATTTCTTACCAAAGTTACGGAACTTCATCAAATCATTTTTATTATAAGATACTAAGTCTCCTAAAGTATCAACTTCTGCAGCTTTTAAACAGTTCAATGCTCTAACAGAAAGATCCATATCGATCAATTTAGTTTTAAGCAACTGTCTCATATGAAGTGACTCTTCATCATAAGTTTCTGTTTGCGCAATCTCATCAGCTTCTAATGTAATACGCTCATCAGAGAATAACATAAAGTGATGGATTAATATTTTTGCAGCTTCAGTTAATGCATCTTTAGGATGAATAGATCCATCTGTAACAATTTCGAAAACTAATTTTTCGTAATCTGTTTTTTGCTCTACACGATAGTTCTCAATGCTATACTTAACATTTTTAATTGGAGTGTAAATAGAATCTGTAAAAATGGTTCCGATAGGAGCATTAGCTTTCTTATTCTCCTCAGCAGGAACATAACCTCTACCTTTTTCGATAGTAATCTCTAGGTTAAGTGCTACTTTTTTATCCATATTACAGATCACCAACTCAGGGTTTAGCACCTGGAATCCAGAAATAAATTTCTGAAAATCACCAGCTGTTAACTGCTCCTGACCTGAAATAGAAATAGTAACAGACTCATTATCAATATCCTCTATCTGACGCTTGAAACGTACTTGTTTTAGATTCAAAATAATTTCTGTAACATCTTCTACTACTCCAGAAATAGTTGAGAACTCGTGATCTACACCTTCTATTCTAAGAGAAGTTATAGCGAATCCCTCTAAAGAAGATAGCAAAACTCTTCGCAAAGCGTTACCAACTGTTAATCCATACCCTGGTTCTAATGGTCTAAATTCAAATTTACCATCGAACTCAGTAGAGTCGATCATGATAACTTTATCGGGCTTCTGAAAATTTAATATTGCCATGTTATTGTTTCTTCTTTAGCGTTATTACTTAGAATATAATTCGACGATGAATTGTTCATTAATGTTTTCCGGAATCTGAATTCTAGCCGGAACAGATACAAAAGTACCTTGTTTAGTATCATTATTAAAAGTAATCCACTCATATACTTTGCTATTATTTGCTAAAGCATTTTGAATTACTTCTAGAGACTTTGATTTTTCTCTTACACCTACAACATCTCCTGCTTTTAACTGATAAGATGGAATATTAACTTGCTGTCCATTTACAGTTATATGTCTGTGAGAAACTAATTGCCTAGCACCTCTACGAGAATTTGCTAATCCCATTCTAAATACTACGTTATCCAAACGAGACTCACATAGCTGAAGTAAAACCTCACCAGTAATACCTTGAGCACGTGTTGCTTTTTCGAACATATTACGGAACTGACGTTCCAAAATACCGTAAGTATATTTAGCTTTTTGCTTTTCCATTAACTGGATTGCATATTCACTTTTCTTACCTCTTCGTCTATTGTTCCCATGTTGTCCTGGAGGGTAATTTCTTTTTTCGAATGACTTATCGTCTCCGAAGATCGCTTCTCCAAATTTACGAGCGATTTTAGTTTTTGGACCAGTATATCTTGCCATTATTAAAAATTTAGTTATTGAGGTGATTATGAATTAAGGTCTCTGTCCTTCGATAATCATTATTTCCTCATTTCGATTTACTTATTGTTTATTTTAATATAAAGAGATCCCGAACATTGTTCGGGATAAAAATTATACTCTACGTCTTTTAGGAGGACGACATCCATTATGCGGCATTGGGGTAACATCTATGATTTCCGAAACCTCGATTCCTGAATTATGGATAGAACGTATTGCAGATTCTCTACCGTTACCTGGACCTTTTACATAAACTTTCACTTTCTTAAGTCCAGCCTCGATAGCTACTTTAGCAGCATCTTCTGCAGCTAACTGAGCAGCATAAGGAGTATTCTTTTTAGAACCTCTGAATCCCATTTTACCAGCAGAAGACCAAGAAATAACGTCTCCTTTTTTATTTGTTAACGAAACAATAATGTTGTTGAAAGAAGCTGTTACGTGTGCCTCTCCTACTGACTCAACAATTACTTTACGTTTTTTTGAAGTTGACTTTGCCATACTACTTATTATTTAGTTGCTTTTTTCTTGTTAGCAACTGTTTTTCTTCTTCCTTTACGTGTTCTAGAGTTGTTCTTAGTGCGCTGACCTCTAAGTGGTAAACCAGCTCTGTGACGAATACCTCTGTAACATCCTATATCCATAAGACGTTTAATATTCAGTTGCACTTCAGAACGAAGTTCTCCTTCTATGGTATAGGCTCCTACAGCTTCACGGATACGACCAATTTGATCATCATCCCAGTCAGAAACTTTTATACTTTCGTCTACTTTAGCAGTATCTAAAATTTCTTTAGCTCTACTTCTACCGATTCCGAAGATATAGGTTAATGCTATAACTCCTCGCTTTTGTTTAGGTATATCTACCCCTGCAATTCTTGCCATAATTACCCTTGTCTTTGTTTAAATCTAGGATTCTTTTTGTTAATTACGTAAAGTCGGCCTTTTCTACGCACAATCTTGCACTCGGCACTTCTCTTTTTTATTGATGCTCTTACTTTCATCTCTTAGTGTTTAATTTCTGAATGTACTTTACTAAAGCATTTTCAGAAGATATCATTAAAAAGATTTTTCAGCCTGCAAAAGTACATAAAAAATCTTAATTAACAATATTCTTATCTTATTAGTATCTATATGTTATACGAGCCTTGGTCAAATCATAAGGACTCATTTCCAACTTTACCTTATCTCCTGGTAATAATTTAATATAATGCATACGCATCTTACCCGAGATATGAGCGGTCACTACGTGACCATTTTCTAGTTCTACACGAAACATTGCATTAGATAATGCTTCGATAATACTTCCGTCTTGTTCTATTGCCGGTTGCTTTGCCATTATGCTACTGCTTTACGATTTTTACCTGTTTTCATCAATCCATCATAATGTCTGTTCAACAAGTAAGAATTAACTTGTTGCATTGTATCTATAGCAACACCTACCATAATAAGAAGTGATGTTCCTCCAAAAAACAGTGCCCAACCTTGTTGCACATTTAATAGCTTAACCGCAATTGCAGGAAATACCGCTATTAATGCTAAGAATATTGATCCAGGCAAAGTTATTTGAGACATAATTTTATCCAAATACTCAGCCGTTTCACTACCCGGTCTAATACCAGGAATAAAACCTCCACTACGCTTAAGATCATCAGCCATTTTATTAGTAGGAACTGTTATTGCAGTATAAAAATATGTAAATACAATAATTAGTAATGCAAATACAACATTGTACCAGAACCCAAAAATATCACTAAATGCTGCTGCTACTCCCTGAGAAGTTTCAGAGTCTGATAGACCTGCAACCGCAGCCGGAATAAACATAATTGCTTGCGCAAATATTATCGGCATCACTCCTGAAGCATTTAGCTTTAAAGGGATATACTGGCGTGATCCGAAAACATTTTTCTCATACCCACCTCCAGCGGTTCTTCTGGCATATTGAACAGGAATCTGACGTACAGCCATTACTAATAAAACTGAAGCTAGAATAATGACAAACCAAATTACCAATTCTATTAATATCATAATCAGTCCACCACCATCACCTTGTGTTCTAGAATCAAAGTTTTGAACAAATGAAATTGGTAAAGTAGCAATAATACCAACCATAATTAGTAAGGAAATACCATTACCAATACCTTTATCAGTAATTTTTTCTCCTAACCACATTGCAAAAATACAACCTGTGGTAAGTATAATTACAGAAGACACAACAAAAACAGTCTGATTAGGAAGTACGAAGGCACTACCTGGAAGTGTTGCATACAAATTATAGATATAACCAGGTCCTTGAACCAATGTTATAGCTATAGTTAACCAACGTGTAATTTGGTTAATTTTCTTCCTACCACTTTCTCCTTCTTTTTGTAATTTCTGAAGATATGGTATCGCAATACCCATCAACTGAACAACAATAGAAGCAGAGATATAAGGCATAATACCAAGTGCAAATACAGAAGCATTAGCAAAAGCTCCTCCAGTAAATGCATTAAGCAAACCTAACAGACCATCTTGGGTCTGAGTACCTAGATTTGCTAATTCACTAGCATCTACACCAGGAAGTACAACTTGCGCTCCAAAACGATATACTAAAAGTAGTCCTAGGGTAACTAAGATTCTATTTTTTAGTTCTTCGATTTTCCAAATGTTTTTTATTGTATCAATAAATTTCATGAACTGTTTATTATAAGGTTACTGCTTCACCACCTGCTGCTTCAATAGCTGCTTTTGCAGTGGCTGTAAATTTGTGAGCTGAGACTTTTAATTTTGCCTTCAATTCACCTCTTCCCAGTATCTTAATTAAATCATTTTTTCCAGCAAGACGAGTAGCTAAAACTACATCTAAATCAACGGTATCGGTTATCTTACCATCATCTACTAATTTTTGTAGCGTGTCTAAGTTGATACCTTGATATTCTTTTCTGTTAATATTCTTGAAACCAAACTTTGGTACACGTCTTTGAAGTGGCATTTGACCTCCTTCAAAACCGATCTTTCTTGAATATCCAGAACGAGATTTTGCTCCTTTGTGACCACGCGCAGAAGTTCCACCTTTACCAGAACCTTGTCCGCGACCAACTCGCTTATTGTTATTTTTTACTGAACCTGCAGCAGGTTTTAAGTTACTTAAATCCATGTGCTTTTATTATTTTGTTTCTACAGAAACTAAATGTTTAACTTTATTTACCATCCCAAGGATATTAGGAGTATCATCATGCTCCACAACCTGGCCGATCTTTTTAAGACCTAGAGCCTCTAAGGTTCTCTTTTGTCTCTGAGTACGATTAATCGCACTTTTTACTTTAGTAATTTTAATCTTTGCCATCGTTCGTTATTTATCCTTTAAACACTTTTTCAAGTGAAACACCTCGCTGAGCTGCTACTTGCTGCGCACTACGCAATTGTAACAAAGCATCAAACGTTGCTTTCACCACATTGTGTGGGTTAGACGATCCTTGGTTCTTAGAAAGTACATCGTGCACTCCTACTGATTCTAGTACAGCACGGATAGCACCACCAGCAATAACCCCGGTACCTGTTGCAGCCGGCATTAATAACACTCTAGCTCCACCGTATTTACCTTTTTGTTCATGAGGTAAAGTACCTTTATGCAATGGAATACGAACCAAATTCTTTTTTGCATCTTCTACTGCCTTAGCGATAGCTTCTGCCACCTCTTTAGACTTACCTAAACCGTGACCTACAACACCGTTTTCGTCACCTACAACCACAATTGCAGAGAAACCGAATGCTCTACCACCTTTAGTTACTTTGGTAACACGTTGTACACCAACTAAACGATCTTTAAGTTCTAGTCCACTTGGTTTTACTAATTCTGCGTTTTTATATTTCTGATACATAATTTCTTAGAATTTAAGTCCTGCTTCTCTAGCACCTTCTGCTAATGATTTTACTCTACCGTGATATAAATATCCTCCTCTATCAAAGGATACTGTTTCAACACCAGCTTTCTTAGCTTTTTCAGCAAGGGCTTTACCAACCAAGTTTGCTTTTTCAACTTTGTTTCCTGATGCTGAAGCAATGTCTTTATCTCTTGAAGAAGCTGCACTGATAGTTTTACCAGTTACATCATCTATGATCTGAGCATAGATTTCTTTATTACTTCTAAAAACAGATAATCTAGGACGTTGTTCTGTTCCGCTTACTGTTCCACGGATTCGCTTTCTTATCTTTAATCTTCTTAAATCTTTTGAGAATGCCATAACGTTAGTTATTATGCAGATTTACCTGCTTTTCTTCTTAATTGTTCTCCTACGAATTTAACTCCTTTTCCTTTATAAGGTTCTGGTTTACGGAAGCCTCTAATTTTAGCTGCTACCTGTCCGACCAACTGCTTATCAAAAGAAGTTAATTTTACGATAGGGTTTTTACCTTTTTCAGAAATAGTTTCTACCTTAACTTCTGGCGCAATGTCCAAAACGATATTGTGAGAGAAACCAAGTGCTAAATCTAATTTCTGACCTTGATTAGAAGCTCTATAACCAACTCCAACCAATTCTAGCTCTTTTGTCCAACCTTCTGAAACACCTTGCACCATATTATTAATCAAAGCTCTGTACAATCCATGCTTTGCTTTATGGTCTTTAGCTTCAGTAGGTCTTTCTAGAACCACCTGGCCTTCTTCAACTTTCACATCGATACTATCGATTTCTTGAGAAAGCTCTCCTAATTTTCCTTTAACAGTAACAACATTACCTGTCACCTCTACAGTGACACCAGACGGAATAGTTACTGGATTTTTTCCTATTCTTGACATTTCTTTTGTCTTTTATACTGTTAATATACGTAACAAAGTACTTCTCCACCTACATTCTCTTGTCTTGCCTGTTTACCGGTCATTACACCATGAGAAGTAGAAACTATCGCCACACCCAATCCGTTAAGAATTCTAGGAATCTCATTAGACCCTGCATACTTACGCAAACCAGGCTTACTGATTCTTTGTAATTCTTTAATCACAGGTTCTTTTGTAAACTTATCGTATTTAAGAGCGATCTTGATAGTACCTTGTACCGTGTTATCTTCAAACTTATAACTTAAAATATATCCTTGATCGAATAATATTTTGGTGATCTCTTTTTTAACCTTAGATGCAGGGATTTCAACAACTCTATGCTGAGCACTATTTGCATTACGTATTCTGGTTAAATAATCTGCTATAGGATCTGTATTCATTATATATAATTTACGGTTTTGGTTTTCGATAATCACACCGAACCTGAAACCAATTAATTTATTTTATATTACCAACTAGCTTTAGTTACTCCTGGAATTAATCCTTTATTAGCCATCTCTCTAAATGTAACACGAGAAATTCCAAACTGACGCATATATCCTTTTGGTCTCCCTGTTAATTTACAACGATTATGTTTACGGATTGGAGAGGCATTTTTTGGCAACTTCTGTAATGCTTCGTAATCTCCAGCTTCTTTCAAAGCTTTACGTTTCTCAGCATACTTAGCTACAGTTTTAGCTCTCTTCACCTCACGGGCTTTCATTGATTCTTTAGCCATAATTAATTCTTTTTAAAAGGTAATCCTAGTTCGGTTAACAATGATTTTGCTTCTTTGTCAGTCTTAGCTGAAGTTTCGAAAGTAATATTCATTCCTGAAATCTTATTTACCTTATCGATATCAATTTCCGGGAAGATAATTTGTTCTAAAATCCCTAAAGAATAATTACCTCTACCATCAAAACCTGTTGCCTTAATTCCGCTAAAATCTCTTACACGTGGTAAAGCTGAAGTAATCAAACGATCTAAAAATTCATACATCTTTTCTCCTCTTAACGTAACCTTAGCACCAATAGGCATTCCTTTACGTAACTTAAAAGTTGCAACATCTTTTTTAGAAATCGTAGGCACAGCTTTTTGACCTGTGATTGTAGTTAATTCGTCCACTGCATGGTCAATTAACTTCTTATCAGCTACTGCTGCTCCAACACCTCTACTTAAAACAATTTTTTTAAGTTTTGGTACTTGCATTACATTATCATAGCTGAATTCTTCTGTAAGAGCAGACACTACTTTGTCTTTATACTCTTGTTTTAATCTTGGGATATAAGCCATAACTATATTACTTCATTAGATTTTTTAGCAAATCTCACTTTCTTATCTCCTTCTACTCTATATCCAACTCTTGTAGTTTCTCCTTTAGAGGTTAACAATGATAAGTTAGAAATATGAATAGGTGCTTCTTGCTTTACAATTCCACCTTGTGGATTAGTTGCACTAGGCTTCTGGTGTTTAGATACTAAATTAACACCTTCTACAATCGCCTTGTTTTTATCTTTCAATACTTTCTGTACTGTACCTTCTTGACCTTTATTGTCTCCGGCGATAACTCGTACTGTATCTCCTGATTTAATTTTTAGCTTTGTCATCTTTCACAAATGTTTTAAAGCACTTCTGGCGCTAGTGATACAATCTTCATGAATTGCTTATCACGAAGTTCTCTTGCGACAGGACCAAAAACTCGAGTTCCTCTCATCTCTCCTGCAGGGTTCAAAAGAACACATGCATTATCGTCGAAACGGATATAAGAACCATCTGGTCTGCGCACTTCTTTTTTGGTACGAACTACAACTGCAGTAGAAACTGCTCCTTTTTTAATGTTTCCATTAGGAGTTGCTTCTTTTACACTGACAACGATCTTGTCTCCTACAGAGGCGTATCTTCTCTTTGTACCACCTAAAACACGGATTACTAAAACTTCTTTACCACCTGTGTTATCTGCTACTTTTAATCTAGACTCTTGTTGTACCATAATTACTTCGCTCTTTCAATTACTTCTACTAATCTCCAGCATTTGGTTTTACTCATAGGTCTTGTTTCCATGATCTTTACAGTATCACCAATATTGCAGTCATTTGTCTCATCGTGTGCAACGTATTTTTTCGTTTTCAACACGAACTTTCCGTACATCGGGTGTTTTACTTTTTTAACTTCAGAAACCACAATTGATTTCTGCATTTTGTTACTAGTAACAACTCCTATACGTTCTTTTCTTAAGTTTCTTTTTTCCATCTTTCAGCAGAATTAACCGTTTAATTCTCTTTTTGTTAGCTCTGTAGCTATTCTCGCAATAGATCTTCTTACTTTACGTAATTGTAAAGGGTTTTCTAATGGTTGCATAGCGTGAGCCATTCTTAAATCTGAATATACTTTTTGAGATTTACCAAGTTCCTCTTGCAATTCAGCTGTAGACGATTCTTTTACTTGTGATTGTTTCATAGTCTCTTTTGAATTTTAACCTTGATAGGTTCTTGATACAATAAACTTGGTTCTCACAGGAAGCTTCTGAGCAGCAAGACGTAATGCCTCTTTTGCCACATCATATGGCACACCACTGATCTCAAATAATATTCTTCCTGGTTTTACCACTGCTGCCCAATACTCAACTGCACCTTTTCCTTTACCCATACGTACTTCAAGAGGTTTCTTTGTAATAGGTTTATCCGGGAAAATTTTAATCCACAGAGAACCTTCTCTTTTCATATAACGAGTAGCAGAAATACGTGCTGCTTCTATTTGTCTAGCAGTAACAAAACTTGAATCTAATGATTTGATTCCGAAAGTTCCGTTAGAAAGTGTATGTCCTCTATGAGAAAGACCTTTCATACGTCCTTTTTGTTGCTTACGGAATTTTGTTCTTTTAGGCTGTAACATTGTTAATTTACTTTAAAAAATTACTTTCTACGACGTGATTTGTTATTTCCACCACTTCGTCCACCTCTGTCACCTTTTCCTTGTTTTTTGGATAAACCAACTAAAGGAGAAAGCTCTCTCTTACCATATACCTCGCCTTTCATAATCCATACTTTCACACCCAATCTACCATAAGTAGTGTGTGCTTCTACTAAAGCATAATCTATGTCAGCTCTAAATGTTGATAAAGGAATACGACCTTCTTTATAAGCCTCTGAACGAGCCATCTCAGCTCCATTCAAACGTCCTGAAATCTGAATTTTGATACCTTCAGCATTCATTCTCATTGCAGCCGCAATAGCCATCTTGATTGCACGACGATACGAGATACGACTCTCGATTTGTCTTGCAACACTAGATCCAACTAAGTATGCATCAAGTTCCGGTCTTTTGATTTCGAAAATATTGATCTGAACCTCTTTATCAGTAATTTTCTTAAGCTCTTCTTTCAACTTGTCTACCTCTTGACCACCTTTACCGATAATAATACCAGGTCTGGCAGTAGTGATAGTAACGGTTACAAGTTTAAGCGTACGCTCAATAATTACTCTAGATACACTAGCTTTTGATAAACGTGCGTGTACATACTTTCTAATCTTATCGTCTTCGGCAAGTTTATCACCGTAGTCATTACCTCCATACCAGTTGGATTCCCATCCTCTGATGATACCAAGGCGATTTCCGATTGGATTTGTCTTCTGTCCCATAGTTTATATTAGCTTTGTGTATTATTTTTTGCTGCAACCACTATTGTTACGTGATTAGAGCGTTTTCTTATTCTGTGTGCACGACCCTGTGGAGCAGGACGAAGTCTTTTTAACATACTTCCTCCATCTACACGAATCTCTTGTACAAAAAGATCAGCATCCTCGATGCTTGCGTCTTCATTTTTCGCCTGCCAGTTAGCAATTGCAGAAAGCAATAACTTTTCTAAACGACGTGATGCTTCTTTAGGATTAAATCTAAGAATATGAAGCGCTTTCTCAACTTTCTCACCACGAACTAAATCCGCAACTAAACGCATTTTACGAGGTGACGTAGGGCAGTTATTAAGCTTAGCAAAAGCAAGTTGCTTTTTCTCTTCCTTAATTCTTTCTGCCATTTCTCTTTTACGAACTCCCATGACTTAAATTATTTTTTACCTTTATTTTTAGCACCAGCGTGTCCTCTAAAGGAACGAGTTGGCGAAAATTCTCCTAATTTATGACCTACCATATTCTCAGTAACATATACCGGTACAAATTGGCGACCATTATGAACTGCAATTGTTTGCCCTACAAAGTCAGGAGTAATCATAGATGCTCTTGACCAAGTCTTAATGACAGACTTCTTATTAGCTTCTACATTTGCAGCTACTTTTTTCTCTAACTTATAGTGAACGTAAGGTCCTTTTTTTAATGAACGTGCCATATCTTATTATTTCTTTCTACGTTCTACAATATACTTATTACTCGCTTTCGTCTTAGAACGGGTTCTATATCCTTTAGCAGGAAGACCTTTTCTAGAACGTGGGTGACCACCGGAAGAACGCCCTTCTCCACCACCCATTGGGTGATCAACAGGGTTCATCGCTACTGGTCTAGTACGTGGACGACGACCTAACCATCTTGTTCTACCTGCTTTTCCTCCAACGATCAACTGGTGATCACTATTAGAAACAGCACCAACGGTAGCCATACAGTTAACTAAAATCAACCTTACTTCTCCAGAAGGTAGTTTTACAGTTGCAAACTTACCATCTCTAGCCATAAGTTGAGCAAAGGAACCAGCACTACGCGCCATAACAGCACCTTGTCCCGGACGTAACTCTATACAAGAAATGATTGTACCTAATGGAATATCACTAAGAGGCATTGCATTACCAATTTCTGGAGCAACATTGCTACCTGAAACGATATTTTGCCCTACTTGTAATCCATTCTGAGCGATAACATAACGCTTCTCACCATCTTGATAGTTAAGAAGCGCAATAAATGCAGTTCTGTTTGGATCGTATTCTATTGTTGCAACAGTAGCAGGAACTCCTTGCTTGTCACGCTTAAAATCAATAATACGATACCTTCTTTTATGACCACCACCCTTGTAGCGCATAGTCATTTTTCCTTGACTGTTTCTACCTCCAGATCTTTTTTTCGGAGCCAATAGGCTTTTTTCCGGCTTATCAGTAGTAATGGCGTCAAACCCATTTACTACTCTAAAACGCTGACCTGGGGTAATTGGCTTTAATTTTCTTACTGACATTTTCTAGTCTTAAAGATTACTATATAAATCAATTACTTCACCTTCCGCCACCTGTACAATTGCCTTCTTAATAGCAGCTGTTTTACCAGTAACCATACCTGTTTTTGTATAACGGGTTTTACGGTCTGGACGGACATTTATTGTTCGAACTTTAGTAACAGATACTCCATAAGCAGCTTCAACCGCTTTTTTAATCTCTACCTTATTCGCTCTTTTATCTACCACAAAACCATAGCGATTATACAATTCACTATCCGCAGTAGCCTTTTCCGTAATAATAGGTTTTATTAAAATACTCATGGCTTCTATTTACTTAAATTCGTTTCAATTCCTTTCAAAGAACCTTCCAAAAGAATAACACTATTAGCATTAAGTATTTTGTAAGTACTTAATTCTGAAGAAGTTATAACTTCTGAACCTTTCAAATTGCGAGACGACAAATATACATTTTTATTTGACTCTCCCAACACAAATAAAGATTTTTTGTTTTCAAGTCCCAAGGACTTTAAAACAGCAGTAAAATTCTTAGTTTTTATTGTATCAAATGTAAAGTCCTCAACAACTGTAATTGCCTTGTCATTCGCCTTGATACTCAATGCAGATTTACGTGCTAATCTTTTTAAATTCTTATTCAATTTAAAAGAGTAGTTACGTGGTCTAGGACCAAAAATTCTACCTCCTCCTTTAAAGATAGGAGACTTAATACTACCTGCTCTAGCAGTACCTGTTCCTTTTTGTTTTTTTATCTTTCTAGTACTACCTACAATCTCAGCTCTTTCCTTAGCCTTGTGAGTACCCTGACGTTGATTCGCCAAGTATTGCTTCACATCTAAGTACACCGCATGATCATTTGGCTCTATACCAAAAACAGCATCAGAAAGGTCTGCCTTTCTTCCTGTTTCTTTTCCGTTAATATCAATTACCGTTACTTTCATTACTTCTGAATCGTTACGTAAGCGTTTTTGTGTCCAGGAACACATCCTTTAACAACAAGTAAGTTCTTTTCAGCAACTACCTTTAACACTCTTAAGTTTTGAACTTTTACTTTTTCACCACCCATTCTTCCAGCCATACGCATTCCTTTGAATACTCTAGCAGGATAAGATGCAGCACCGATAGAACCAGGAGCTCTTAAACGGTTATGCTGACCATGAGTTGCTTGTCCAACACCACCGAAGTTGTGTCTTTTAACCACACCCTGAAAACCTTTACCTTTAGAAGTTGCCGAAACATCAACAAACTCTCCTTCAGTAAAATGCTCTACTGTTACTGTATCTCCTAACTTGTACTCCTCATCAAAACCTTGAAATTCGACAACCTTACGTTTAGCAACAGTTCCTGCTTTCTTAAAGTGACCTAAAGCCGCCTTAGTAGCATTTTTGTCTGCTTTGTCATCGAAACCTAGCTGAATAGCTTCATAACCATCAACCTCTTCAGTTCTGACTTGGGTAACCACGCATGGCCCAGCTTCGATCACTGTACATGGAATATTCTTTCCATTTTCGTCGAAGATGCTGGTCATACCGATCTTTTTTCCTATTAACCCAGACATATTTATTAATTATTAATTAGTATTCTTTTTTGTATCTGCAAAAAAACAGGGTCAAAATACTTCAACCCTGAATGTATTTTTTGCCGTTTTTCCCTTGCGCGCAGCTTGGGACATGTGAATTCAGAATTACGAATTCCGAATTTTGAATTACACTTTTATCTCTACTTCTACTCCACTTGGCAATTCAAGCTTCATTAACGCATCAATCGTTTTTGAAGAAGAACTATAAATATCCAAAAGTCTTTTATAAGAACTCAATTGAAATTGCTCTCTTGACTTTTTATTTACGTGCGGAGAACGAAGCACGGTAAAAATCTTTTTATGTGTTGGTAAAGGAATTGGCCCAGTTACTACAGCTCCTGTACTCTTTACCGTCTTTACAATCTTTTCAGCAGACTTATCTACCAAGTTGTGATCGTAAGATTTTAGTTTTATTCTAATTTTTTGACTCATTTCTGTAATAATTAAGCGTTAACTCCTTTTGCAGCTGCAATTACTTCTTCTGAAATATTAGAAGGAGTCTCAGCATAGTGAGAAAATTCCATTGTAGATGTTGCTCTACCCGAAGATAGCGTTCTCAATGTTGTTACATATCCAAACATTTCTGAAAGTGGAACAGTAGCCTTTACAGTTTTTGCACCTGCACGGTCTCCCATATCACTTACTTGCCCTCTACGACGGTTAAGGTCACCAACGATATCACCCATATTTTCTTCTGGAGTAATAACCTCTAGTTTCATAATTGGCTCCATAATTACAGCTTTAGCAGCTTTAGCAGCAGCTTTAAAACCTAATTTAGCAGCTAATTCGAATGATAATTGATCCGAATCCACATCGTGATAAGATCCATCAGTAAGTGTTACTTTCATCGCATCCACTTCATATCCAGCTAAAGGACCATTGACCATTGCCATTTTAAATCCTTTCTCTACAGAAGGAACAAATTCCTTAGGAACATTACCACCTTTAATTGTAGATTCAAACTGAAGTCCTACTTGACCTTCTTCTGCTGGCTCAAGGGTAAATACAATATCTGCAAATTTACCACGACCACCAGATTGCTTCTTATAAACCTCTCTATGCTCAGCTCTTTGAGTAATAGCCTCCTTGTACTCAACCTGAGGTTGACCTTGGTTAACTTCTACTTTAAACTCACGCTTTAATCGATCTACAATAATATCTAAGTGAAGCTCACCCATTCCAGAAATAATAGTCTGACCTGAAGCCTCATCTGTTCTTACAGTAAATGTAGGATCCTCTTCAGCTAATTTAGCCAAAGACATACCCAATTTATCAACATCAGCTTTAGTCTTAGGCTCTACCGCGATACCAATTACTGGATCAGGGAAGTCCATAGATTCTAAAACGATAGGATTTTTCTCATCAGACATAGTATCACCAGTCTTAATATCCTTAAACCCTACTGCCGCTCCAATATCACCCGCTTCGATATACTCAATAGCATTTTGTTTATTAGAGTGCATCTGATAAATACGAGAAATACGTTCTTTTTTACCAGAACGGTTATTCAATATATAAGAACCAGCATCTAAACGACCTGAATAGGCTCTAAAAAATGCCAAACGACCAACAAAAGGATCCGTAGCAATTTTAAATGCAAGAGCAGAAAAAGGCTCTTTAACATCTGGCTTACGTAATTCTTCTTGATCAGTATTTGGGTTTATCCCCACTATACCTTCCTTATCAGTCGGAGAAGGCAAATAACGACAAACAGCATCCAAAAGGAACTGCACTCCTTTATTCTTAAATGCAGAACCACAAATCATAGGAATAATTGACATATCCATTACTGCAGCTCTCAGTGCAGCATGCACTTCATCCTCAGTAATCGAATCTTCATCTTCCATAAATTTTTCCAAAAGATCCTCATCATAAGCAGCAACTTCTTCTATAAGCTTACCTCTTAATTCTGCAGCCTCTTCTTTCAATTCTTCAGGAATATCTATAACATCAAAAGTAGATCCTTGTGTTTCGTCATGCCAAACAATAGCACGATTCTTCACTAAGTCTACGATCCCTTTAAAATCAGCTTCATCTCCAATATTCATTACAATTGGAACCGCATTAGACCCCAACATATCCTTAACCTGCTGGCATACCGCCATAAAGTTAGATCCTTGACGGTCCATTTTATTTACAAACCCAATACGAGGTACTTTATAATTATCAGCAAGTCTCCAGTTAGTCTCTGATTGTGGCTCAACACCATCAACAGCACTAAACAAAAACACCAACCCATCAAGTACACGAAGCGATCTGTTTACCTCAACGGTAAAATCAACGTGACCCGGAGTATCAATTATATTAAAGTGATATCCTTTGGTATCAGCTATCGCCTGACCATTTTCTGTTGGAAATTTCCACTCACAAGTAGTAGCAGCAGAAGTAATTGTTATACCACGCTCCTGTTCTTGCTCCATCCAGTCCATAGTAGCTGCACCATCATGAACCTCTCCAATTTTATGACTTACCCCTGTGTAGTAAAGAATACGTTCAGTGGTTGTAGTTTTCCCTGCGTCAATATGCGCAGCAATTCCTATATTTCTAGTATATTTTAAATCTCTAGCCATTTCTTAATGATTAAAATCTAAAGTGTGAGAATGCTTTATTTGCTTCAGCCATTTTATGAGTATCTACTCGCTTCTTAACAGCAGCTCCTTCTTCTTTTTCTGCAGCTATGATTTCTGCAGCAAGCTTCTGAGCCATAGATTTCTCATTTCTTTTTCGCGCAAAACTAATTAACCACTTCATAGCAGTAGATATTTTACGATCTGGTCTGATTGGATTAGGAATTTGGAATGTAGCTCCACCTACACGACGACTTCTAACCTCTACATGAGGCATTACGTTAGATAGTGCATCTTTCCACATCTCTAACGCAGTTTTTTCATCGTTTTGTTTTTTCTCTTCTACGATATCAATTGCATCATAGAAAATTTTGAAAGCAACCGATTTCTTTCCGTCCCACATCATCATGTTTACAAAACGAGTCACTAATTGATCGTTAAAACGTGGATCCGGCAAAATAGGTCTTTTTTTAGCCTTTCTTTTTCTCATGTCTTCTTCTTAAAGTTTTTTAATTACTTTTTAGGGCGTTTTGCACCATACTTAGATCTACGTTGCGTTCTTCCTTCAACACCAGCGGTGTCTAAAGCTCCACGAACAATGTGATACCTAACTCCTGGTAAATCTTTTACCCTTCCACCTCTAACTAATACTATCGAGTGCTCCTGTAGATTGTGACCCTCACCACCGATGTATGCGTTTACTTCTTTACCATTTGTTAACCTAACACGCGCTACTTTACGCATAGCTGAATTTGGTTTTTTTGGTGTAGTAGTATAAACACGCGTACAAACACCGCGACGTTGCGGGCACGAATCCAAAGCAGCCGATTTACTCTTCTTAGTTATTTTGGCTCTACCTTTTCTTACTAATTGTGAAATTGTTGGCATAATTTGCTTTACACTATTTTTTAAATATTTTTTACAATACCTCTTTTATGAGGGCTGCAAAGGTAGAAATATTTTCCAGCAAATCAAATCCTAATTCATTAATTTTGAAATAGTTTTAAAATGATATTTCTTCACTGTAAGAAATCCCTGTATTTTCCGTTATTTTGACATCATTATACTATACTTTGAAAACTCCACTTTTTTTATTCTTTGTCCTATATATATATGTAAATTCATCTTGCTATGGACAAAACCCTAATCTTTTCCTTTCTATCAAAGGAAAAGATAGTATAGAAACTACCAAAATAGATAGTATTTCATACAGCAAACAATTTCAAAACTTTTTACAATTAAAAAAAGAAGTAGACACACTTCAGAAAAAATTACTTCAGTCTGGATATTTAGACCTAGAATTTATAGGGTTTCAAAAAAAATCAGATTCATTATTAGTAGCTAAATTCAATTTAAACTCAAAATACAATTCGATTATCATATTTTATGATAAAGAAGTTATTCCGGAAAAGATTATAGAAAACATTTCTAGTAACCTGACCGATGGAAGTTTTTTAATACCTATAAACAAAACCGAAGAAGTTCTGCAATACTTAACTGATTATTTAGTAAACCAAGGAAATACATTCAGTAATTTATCTTTAACAAAAATCAAAAAGAAAGGAAACAAAAACACCATTGAAGCTACCTTAAATAGCAAAAGAAGCCAATCCAGAACTATTGACAAGATCACTATTAAAGGATATAAGAAATTCCCGAAATCCTACCTTAAATATTATGGCAGACTCAAAAAAGGGAAATCATTCAATAAGAACGAACTCATATCCAAATCTCAATCCATCAACAATCTACCTTTTGCAAGCAGCATAAAATCCCCTGAAGTATTATTCCGAAAAGATTCCACCACCATCTTTTTATATCTAAAAAAACAAAATGCAAACTCATTTGATGGTTTTTTAGGGTTTTCGAGTGACACAGAAAGTGGCAACCTAGAACTGAATGGTTATATAAACCTGAATTTAGTTAATAATCTAAATTACGGAGAACGCCTTAATATTATTTATAAAAGCGATGGAAATGAACAACAACGTTTTGAAGCCAATCTAAACCTTCCTTATATATTAAAGACTCCAATTGGTATAGAGGCAGGTTTAGAAATTTTTAAAAGAGATTCTAGTTTTTTAATCACAGAACAAAACATAAATCTAAATTATCTTATTAATGACAAAAGCAATGTTTTTTTGGGCTACAAAGCCATTAACTCTAATGACCTTTTAGATATCCCACAATCATCCTTAAACATTAACGATTATAAATCATCTTTTTTGCGGGCTGGTTTTAACTACATCAAAAGACAAGAAAGTAATTTATTTCCCACCAAAAGCAACTACTCTATTTTAGGCGAATTAGGCTCTAGAAAAACTGACACAGAAACCACAAATCAAGTAAAAGGTGAAATACATTTAAGTCATATTTTTGACTTAAATAACAGAAACTCCATTCTCATAAAAGATACTGCTGCTATAATTTTTTCAGACAACCTTTTCACCAATGAACTTAACCGATTTGGAGGAATTAATTCCATAAGAGGTTTTGAAGAAAATACAATTAACGCATCACTACATAATGTATTAAACACAGAATACAGATATCTTTTATCCCAAAACCTATTGATCCATTCCATAATAGATTATGCATACTTTGAAGATGAAAGCAATAATATATCAGATAACCTTACAAGTTTCGGTTTTGGTTTAGGACTTAACACTCAAACTGGGTTATTTAGAATTATTTTTGCCAACGGCAAGACAAGTAATCAGAATTTTCGATTTTCTAACACTAAAGTTCATATCAGTCTTAATGCCAGATTTTAAACTTTCAACACTACGGTTAAAAGTTTATTTTATTATGGTTTTTACCTCCTATTCTTAATCTACTCTTAACAAAAACCGTATTTTATTTACGATTTAATTGTATTTTAAGATTTTTTTATGGATTTTTGAACAGGCTAATTCTAAAATTATTACACACAATGAAATCACCGACAAGGCAAATCCTAATGCTTTTGCTAGCATTAGTCGTGCATATTTCTTATGCGCAGGACAAAACTATAACTGGTAAAATTACCGATACTGATGGCAACCCTTTACCAGGTGTAAACATTATTATTAAAAACACCAACAGCGGAACTCAGTCTGATTTTGATGGAATATATTCTATCGAAACTTCTGAGGGAAATGTTCTTGTTTTTAGTTATTTAGGTTTTTCTAACAAGGAAATACCTGTAGGATCTAACACCGTAATCAATGTTCAATTAGAAGCATCTACTTCTGAACTAGAAGAGGTAATTGTAACGGCTCAAGGTATAAAACGAGAGAAGAAATCTCTGGGATATGCCGTGAGCGAAATTCAAAGTCAAGAAATTGAGCAACGTTCCGAAGGGGATATTGGAAGAGTATTATTTGGTAAAGCTGCCGGGGTACAGATTACTCAACAGAGTGGTCTTACTGGATCTGGTACCAATATCGTAATTAGAGGACAAAACTCGTTTAGTTCAAGTAACCAAGCACTATTTATAGTAGATGGAGTACCTTTTAGCACTGACACTAACGCGTCAGGACGACAAGGAGCACGAAATGACTTTGTAAATGGTAATAATGGATCCAGTAGATTTTTAGATTTGGACCCTAATAGTATTGAAAGCGTTAGTGTACTAAAAGGTTTGGCTGCATCGACCTTATACGGAAGTGATGGTAGGAACGGTGTTGTATTAATTACCACTAAAGCCGGAGCCTCTGGGAATGCTAAAAAGAAAATGGAAGTAACTATTGCTTCCTCCTATTTCTTTACTAAAATAGCATCTTTACCAGATTATCAAGATGAATATGGTAATGGTTTCGATCAATCTTTTGGATGGTTCTTTAGTAACTGGGGACCTAGCTTTAGAGAAGGTGGAGTTTCTGGTTATGGAAACAGTTCTGCAATTGATGAAAATGCGACACTTCCTCATCCATATTCTACTTCGACACCAGCAATCCAAGCAGCTTTCCCTGAATTTCAAGGAGCACGTTACGAATGGAGACCCTACGATAGTGTAGAAAAATTCTTTAGAATTGGAGGAGCTGCTTCAGTATCTGCAAACCTAAGAGGGGTTTCTGATAACGGAAAGATTTCATATAACATAAATTATGGTCATCTGGATGATAAAGGTTTTACTCCTGGAAATAAACTAGGCCGTAATTCTATAGGTATAGGAGGTAATGCAAAACTTAATAATAAGTTTACTATAAGTGGAACACTAAATTATGCCAGAACAAATTTTGTTTCACCTCCAGTTGCCTTAAGTCAGGGTAATGGAGCAACTGGTACAGGTTCCTCCATATTTGGAGATTTATGGTTTACTCCTAGGAGTATTGATATCCAAGGCCTCCCCTTTCAAGATCCTGTAACAGGTGGTAGCGTATATTATAGACAAAACAACAGTATACAACATCCATTATGGACATTAAACAATGCACAAACTTCGCAATTAACGAATCGTGTTTTTGGTAATGCTACTGTACAATATAATTTTAGTGATAATTTAAATATTTTTTATCGCGCAGGTGTTGACGTTTATAACGAGAGCAACGTAAACTATCAAAATAAAGGTGGGGTAAATAGTAATAGTGGTGATGTAAGATTGGCCAGTGGTTTTTATGAAACTTGGAATAACCTAAACTCTATTTTTGATCATAATATTGCCTTAACTGGAAATGCTCAGTTCAGCGAAAAAATTGGTACTAGTTTTAGTTTAGGTGCTACTACCAGAAATTTAATTTTTGATCAAAATGGTACAGCTAGTGATGGTCAACAATCATTTGGAGTTTTAAGACATTTTAACTTTTTAAGACAAAATGAAATACAATCATTTTTTGAAAGAAATATTGTTGGGGTGTATGGGCAAGCTCAATTTGATTATGATAACTATTTATTCGTAACCTTAGCAGGAAGGAATGATTGGGTATCTAATTTTGAAAGCGATAACAGATCCATTTTTTACCCAAGTGCTAGTGTATCTTTCTTACCAACCGCGGCTTTTAGAGATATGCAATCAGACATAATCAATTATATAAAAATAAGAGCAGGATATGGAACATCCGCAAGTTTTGGGGACCCCGGGTTCCCTGTTGCCAACACCTTGTTTTTAGACACACAAGATTTTCAGGATGGAGGTACTAATGTTGTATCCAATACTACAAGTGATGTTTTAGCAAACCCAGACTTAAAACCAGAATTACTTACGGAGTTTGAAGTTGGTTTGGAAGGTAAATTTTGGAAAAACAGAGTTTCTGTAGACTTATCACTATACTCAAGAATCACAGAAGATTTAATTATTGATAGACCATTAGGGCCAAGTACAGGTAACACCACCACAAGAACAAATATTGGTGAGATTGAAAACAAAGGACTAGAATTGGACTTAGGAGTTAGCTTAGTTCAAAGTGCAGTGGATGATGGCTTTAACTGGGATGCAAACTTGAATTTCACAACTTATAGATCCGAAGTTACTGACTTAGGATTAGATACGGACCTAGTAGTATACTCAGGTTTCTCTAATCTTGGAAACGCAGCTATAAAAGGAGAACCACTTGGTGTTCTTTTTGGTTCTAGAATATTAAGAGACGACAATGGTAATTTTGTAGTTGGTTCAGATGGGTTTTATGTTCAAGATCCTGAGGATGGCATTATTGGTGATCCTAATCCGGATTATGTCATGAACATTAAAAACACTTTTTCTTATAAAAATTTCTCATTAGGAGTACAAATTAATTATACTAAAGGAGGTGATATTTATTCAAGTACTATTTCCACTTTACTAGGTAGAGGTTTAATTACAGAAACCTTAGATAGAGAAAATACTTTTATCTTACCAGGAGTTGATACTAATGGAAACCCAAATACAGTACAAATAAATAATTCTGATTTCTATTTTAGCAATGTGTTATTCGGGCCTAATGAGAATCAAGTATATGATGCAACATTGATAAGGTTACAAGAAGTTTCACTTGGCTATACTCTTCCAAAAAAATTCTTAGACAATACACCTTTCGGTTCTTTAACAATGACTTTGTCGGGCAACAACCTTTGGTATGATGCCGTAAACACTCCAGATGGTGCAAATTTTGACCCTAATACTTCTGGAACAGGTGTTGGAAATGGATTTGGTTTTGATTTCATTAATGGCCCTAGTGCTAAAAGGTATGGATTTAGCATAAAGGCAACATTTTAATTTTATAATTTATAAAAAAATGAAAAATATAAATAAATATATAATAATAGTAACAAGTCTCTTTCTGGTTTTTTCATGCGAAACACTTGAATTAGATCTTAAGGACGACCCTAATTTCTTAACTCCTGATCAAGCAAGTGTAGATTTATTTTTAACTTCTCTCCAGGAAGATTTTGTTAGACAGATAGAAGGTGATGCAGATTTTGATTCTAATGACAATTGGGAAACTGGAGGAAACACCAATGGAGATGGGCTATCTTTATTCGGAACTGAATTAACAAGACTTACAGCGTCAACTTCCAGCAAACAATATAGTACCAATTATTTAGGTAGTGATTCTGATGATGAATGGGTGAATGCTTATCAAGGTATCTTGGCAGACATTAGAGCTATGGTCCCATTAGCAGAAGCAAATGGACAAATCAGACATATCGCTATTGCACAATTTATAGAAGCATATGTAATGACCGCTATGGTGGATTTTTATGGAGATGTACCTTATACAGAAGCTATTGGAGGAATAGACAATCTAAACCCTGTTCTAGACAGTGGAGCCTCTATATATGATGCGGCATTGGTTCTTTTAGATAATGCCATTACCAATTTCGAAAGTGATATAAACGCTGAGCTTGAACCTCCAACAATTTTCTTTTACGGAAATGACTACGACCAATGGGTTAAAGCTACAAATACGCTTAAAATGCGTTTGTATAACCAAAGACGTTTGGTTGACCCTAATGCACTTACGAGCATTCAAACTATATTAGATTCTGGTGATTATATTACTGATACGGTAGATGATTTTCAATTCAATTGGCCAGGTACAAGTGCTTCACAACCTGATACCAGACATCCTAGATATGGATTAAACTATACAGCTACAGGAGCTGGAGACTACATGTCAAACTGGCTAATGAATAAAATGAACACTTCTTCAGACCCAAGGATTCGCTATTATTTCTACAGACAAATTGGCGCAGTTCCTGGTGCACCTGGAGTACCTCCAAATGAAGAAACAATAGCCTGTTCTTTACAAAGTGCCCCTGCACATTATGTATCAGGAGGATTCACATTTTGTTATTTAGAGAATGGTTATTGGGGAAGAGATCATCATGATGATGGTGGTACTCCACCAGACGGTTTTCTACGTACTACATTTGGTGTCTACCCTGTTGGCGGGAATTTTGATGACGACCGATTTGATACAGATCCGGATAATAAAAATGTTGCTGCAGGTGCCGGTGGTGGTGGAGCGGGAATCACTCCTATTTTAACAGCTGCTTGGGTAGATTTTATGCAAGCAGAAATAGCCATGGTAAATGGAGATACTCCTGCTGCCTGGACTTTCATATCTGCAGGTTTAACAAAATCTATTGCAAAGGTGCAAAGTTTTGTTAGCCTTGACACTTCTGCTGACACTTCTTTTGAACCCACAAATACCGATGTTACTGATTTTATTGCAAGTGTTGAAGCTGAATTTAATGCAGCTGACATGGCAGGGAAATGGGATGTTTTGGGTGAACAATATTTTATCGCAGTATTTGGTAATGGAATTGAATCTTACAATTTTTATAGAAGAACAGGATATCCAACTACGCTACAGCCAAGTTTAGAGCCTAATCCAGGTACATTTATTAGATCTTTATTTTACCCAGCAAATGAGGTGAATACAAACGCTAATATTAGCCAAAAACCTGATCAGGCACAACCAGTATTTTGGGATAACAACCCTAATGCTCCAGTAGCAAATTAATAATTAAAAAATATTCTTCATGAAAAAATATATAAATAAATTCTTTGTTCTGCTTTTTGCATTCTCTATGATGCAATCTTGCGGTACAGACGATAAGACGATTGATAGTGTTATAGAAGGTGTTACCAATGGAGCTGTTTTAAGAACTATTAATGCCACTAATACATTTAATTTTTTTGATCCAGACGATACTCGATTTGTATTTGATGTAGCTCTCGAAGAACAAGATGCACAAAACGGTGGCTTGATCTCCGAAATTAGACTATACCAAAGCTTTACAGACAACCTGGAAGACGGCACCGATAATAGCCAAGACGAGGTACTAATCTTAACCGAAACAGGAAGTGGTTTAACCGTTTCAGATTTTGGCCTACCTCGATTAGATTTTTCATCAACATTAACCGAAGCTTTAGCTATTCATGGATTAAGTGCTGGAGAATTTAACGGAGGAGATACATTTAGTTTTCGCTTTGAATTAGAATTGACTGATGGAAGAGTATTTACTAATAACAACCTGGGTGGTACAGTTTCCGGGGGGTCGTTTTTCTCTTCTCCTTTCATATACAATGTAGGTATAAAATGTATTCCAATAACACCTTTTGCCGGAGAGTATACTCTAGACTTAGTAGATAGTTTTGGAGATGGTTGGGATGGTGCGTTCATTACGGTAACTATTGATGGTACAAGTACTGACTATACTATAGATGATGGCGAGGGAGCCCAGTTTACTGTAACAGTCCCTGATGGAACCACACAATTGGTGTTTACATATACCGCAGGTAGTTTTGAAGACGAGCATTCTTATACCATAGATTATGATGCCCTTGATGGCTCCGATCCATTGGAAGCAGCTTCAGATGGCCCTGGTCCATCAGCCGGAGAAATATTTTTAAATATTTGCTTATAATCGAAAACTCATTAAGTCAAAAAAGGTTTCTACGTGTAGAAACCTTTTTTAATTTAGGCACTTCTCACACCCTTTACGAAAATCACTTTTTGATTGATTTTTATCAGCGATAAAAAATGTGTTTTATACTTTTTGAAAACACTTATTCGTTTCTTTAACAACCTAACCAATATATATTTTAGATTAAAAAAGTCTTGTATTTTATTTCTAAAAGAGAAGTGGTCTCGTATCTTTAACCAGTTATTGAATCATTTAATTATATGAATAAGTTATTTTTTATATCCCTATCTATACTTCTTATATTTTATTCTTGCAAAAAGGACTCAAACATAAAAAAGACACAAGAAAAAACTACAACAGAAAAAGTAAGTAATGCGTCTTCACAACAACATTTTATAAAAATTCCATCTTCAACCAGTAATTTGCATTTTAAAAATATAATTCTTGATACCATTTCTACAAAATCCAATTTATTCGATTTTGATTTCTTTTATAATGGTGCCGGAGTCGGTATTGAAGATATAAATAATGATGGCTTAAAGGATATATTTTTCTGCGGCAACCAAGTACCCAACAAACTCTATATTAACAAAGGAAATCTTATTTTTGAAGACATCTCGGCAACTGCAAATATCAACACGAATAAAAATTGGTCTAATGGAGTCACCTTTGCAGATGTAAATAATGATGGTTGGATGGATATCTACATCTCTCAAGGAGGACCTAAAGATGAAAACTCCAGAAATAACTTGCTCCTTATTAATCAAAAAGATTTAACTTTTAAAGAAAAAGCTTCTGAATACGGATTAGACGATGCTGGCATAAGTACCCAGTCTGCTTTTTTTGATTTTGATAAAGATGGTGACTTAGATTGTATTGTAATGAATGAAAGTGAGTATTATGGACTAGATCCTAATACTTTTTATAACATTCTAAAAGATGAATCAAAACGAAATAAAAGTTCCAGTAATTTATACCAAAACACAAATGGGAGATTTGTAAACATTACAAAAAAGGCAGGCCTACTACAACCAAGTTTTGGATTGGGACTATGCATCAGTGACATTAATAATGATGGATGGCTAGATATCTACATAGCCAATGATTATTATGTTCCAGATGCTTTATATATCAATAACAAGAACAATACTTTTACGGATCAAATTAAAGAGTATACCAATCATGTATCATTTTATGGTATGGGCGTCGATATTGCTGATATAAACAACGATAATTTAAAGGATATTTTTGTTTTAGATATGGCTTCAAGTGATCACGTAAGATCAAAAACCTTAATGGCTTCTATGAATGTAAAAAAGTTTGATTTATTAATCAACAAACTTAATTTACACAATCAATACATGTTTAATTCATTACAACTGAATACTGGCAATAACAACTTTCATAATATCGCACAGCATACAGGGCTTTCTAAAACAGATTGGAGCTGGGCTGGACTCGTTTTTGATTTTAATAATGACCAAAATGATGACATCTATGTAACTAATGGTTATAGAAAATATGCCCTTGACAATGATATCCGGACATTAATCTATAAGGCAAAAAAATATTATAAAGGAAATGTCCCTTTGGAGGTAAAAAAAGAAATATACAACCGCTTACCCTCAGAAAAATTATCTAATATCCTTTTTAAAAACAATGGAGGGTTAAATTTTGAGAATATAACTTCTACAACACAACTTAATGAATTATCATTTTCTAACGGCGCAGCGTATTCGGACTTAGATAATGATGGTGACTTAGAAATTGTTGTAAACAATATAGATGGAGAATCGTTTTTATATAAAAACATGAGTATAGAAAACAACCAAGGAAGCTTTTTAAAAATTAATACCACGGGAAGTACATCTGAAGATTTTGCAAAGGTTACACTATATTATGATGACATAGTAAAAACTAAAGAGTCTAAAAGAGTAAGAGGTTATTTATCTTCCATCGACAAAACCATCCATTTTGGATTAGGAAAAATAACGTCTGTAGATAGCGTAAAAGTAAATTGGTTATCCGGAAAACAGGAAACATTATATAATATCAAAGCAAATACAACAATTAACGTATCTGAAAAAAATGCTGTTTTCAAAAAAAAATCAGAACCCAAAAAACAACTTATTTCACTTAAAAAAACAAAGACCTCTATACGTTTTAAACATATAGAAAACGATTACGACGATTTTGAAAACGAAATACTATTACCTTATAAACAATCCACATTAGGTCCCTATATCGCAAAAGGAGATGTAAATGGCGACAAAAAAGAGGATATATATATTGGTGGTGCTTCAGGGCAAGCAGGACAGTTGTTTATTCACTCCGCACAGGGTTTTAAAAAAAGTAACATTAACATATTTACTAAGGATGCTAAATTCGAGGATATGGAAACCTTATTCTTCGATTTTGATTCTGATGGTGATAATGACATATACGTGGTAAGTGGAGGAAATGAATTTAAAGAAAATTCAAAATACCTAAAAGATAGATTATATATAAATGATGGAAATGCAAATTTCACAAAACATCCATTCTCTGAAAACAATCCGAGTTTTAGTGGAAAAACAATAACGAAAATCGATTTTGACAAAGATGGTGACCTTGACTTAATCCTTGGAAACAGGATCATATCCCAAAAATACCCTTTCCCAGAATCTTCTATAATATATGAGAACATCGATGGAACCTTTAAAAATGTGACAAAAGAAATTGCACCTTCCTTTGAAAATTTCGGAATTGTGAATAAAGTAATTGCTACCGATTTTAATAATGATGGGTGGCAAGATTTTATTGCTGTGGGTGAATGGACTTCTATAGGAGTATTCAAAAATGTTCAAGGAAAATTCACAGATATTTCAAATAAAAGTAGTTTGGAGAACGAAAAAGGCTGGTGGTTTTCTATTACTGAAACTGATGTGAATAATGATGGTAATAAAGATTATATTATTGGAAACGTTGGCTTGAATTTTAAGTTTAAGGCAACCAAGCAAAAGCCTCTGCGTGTTTATGCAGATGATTTCGACTCAAATGGAACTCATGATATAGTATTAAGCTATAAATACAAAGGAAACTTTGTTCCCGCTAGAGGACGTGAATGTTCGTCACAACAAATGCCATTTATAGCAAAAAAAATCCCTACATATCAAGAGTTTGCCAATGCAGATTTAGAAAAAATATATGGTAATAAAATTAATACGGCATACCAAAGGGAAGCAAACGAATTTAACTCCATTCTTCTTTTAAACAAGGGCAATGATGGTTTTGAGAAAATAGTCTTGCCAAAAATGGCTCAAACCATACCTATTTTGGATAGCGAGCCATTTGACTTTAATTCAGATGGCTATGAAGATATAATTGTTGTTGGAACTATCTATAATACAGAAGTAGAAACTCCGCGTCTTGATAATGCATTTGGATTGGTATTGCTTTCAAATAAAAAAAACGGATACAATGTTCTCGGACCGGATAAAACAGGCTTTTATATTGATGGCAATGCAAAATCTGTTGAATTAATATCAAAGAAAAATAAAGAATTCTTACTAGTTGGCATGAACAATGCAGATATCGAAACCTTTCAACTTACATCATATACACTACCAACAGAACCTAAAATACCTTAACTTTATAAATCTTAATATATAGTATATCTAAAAAAACAACCACAAATTATTATGTCATGAAAAACTCACTTATTATTACCGTAGTATTTTTTTTTGTAATTGGTTGTATGCACGCTCAAAACCTAACATCAACCGACTTTAATAGTGGTGCAGCCGGACGACCAATAAAGTTTAACAATTTCAGAGCCCAAGCCGCAATTCTTAGCGGAAGCTTTGCTTCTATTAATTCACCTGGAAACTCAAGCCTAACGGATGGTTCTGTATACTTATTTGATACTTGGAAAAATAAAACCATCATAAAACTGAATGAGAAAAGCTACACCTTCTCCAATTTTAATTTTAATATTAAGAAAGAAGAGTTCATGTCACAAATTGAAGGAGATTCTCTTTATATTTTTGATTTTAAAACTATCGATAAAGTTATAGTAAACGGGAAAGAATTTAAGTCCTTTTTTGATCCTGCTGAAGGAACAAATAAAATATTTCAGGTAATTTATGAAAACAACGATTTTTCAATTCTAAAAAGATATTCTTTAAAAATCATTGAAGGTTCTCCTGACCCCATGCTAAATCGTAGCAAAAACAAAATCATGAAAATGGAAACTTATTTTATGATGAAGGGCACTAGGTTTACTCCTTTTAAATTAAAAAAGAAATTTATCACCAAATTAATTGAAAAAAATATAACTACTAAAGCAATAGACAAATACATTAAATCAAACAATCTCTCTTATAAAAATGAAAATGATTTAAAAAAGATATTTGATTATAGTTATAAAACAAAATAGTTTTCTTCAACAAATAACTGAAAATTGCCTGTTGATCATCTATACCAGTGTATTTACATATTTTTAAATAAGATTAGAATATGTGAAAATCAAAAAAATTAAATAGCTTTATATTATATTTAAAACTAATCTATCCATCATCATAGAATACCATCCTAAAAGCCAATAATTTACCGCATCTTTTACAACAACATTTCATCACAAAAAAGACAGCTTCGTTAAATCTGTAAAACTGTTTTTTTAAGTTAAAAAGATCAAATAATATTATTTGAAAAACAGATTCAAAACCTCGAAAACCCAGTACTATAACGTTGTAGTGATGTTTTACATTTTTTTAACACCTCAAAAACAATAATTAAAATTTTAATAACAAAAAGTTGTTTTATAAAGATATTATTATCATTTTTGGAGCTGGCTAATTCAAATAAATCGTAAAATGAGAACAAAGTTTAGTGGAATTTTAACGCTATTTCTAGCGTTTGTTGTGCAGATTACTTTTGCACAAGAAAAAACAATCTCAGGTAATGTAACCGATGACAAAGGGTTACCATTGCCAGGAGTAAACATTGTTGTGAAAAACACAGCAACAGGTACGCAATCCGATTTTGATGGTAACTTTACTATCAAAGCAAACAAAGGTGCAGTATTATCATTTAGTTATGTAGGTTTTTCTACTAAAGATATTGTAGTTGGAGATAATGATACTGTAAGTTTACAATTAGTACCAGATGCTTCGGAACTTGAAGAGGTAGTTGTAACAGCTTTAGGTATTGAACGTTCTGCAAGATCCTTAGGTTATGCTGTATCTACTATTAAATCTGATGATCTTAATGAAGTAAGAGAAACCAACTTACTTGGCGCATTACAGGGTAAAACATCCGGTGTAGTAATTCAAAATCAAAGTGGTAACGTTGGTGGTTCTACTAGAATATTAATTCGTGGTATATCAACTTTACAAGGTAATCAACAGCCTTTATTTGTAGTTGATGGTGTGCCGATTTCTAATCAAAACGTTGCAACTGGATCTAGAATTACTGGAGGATTTGACTTTGGTAACAGAGCACAAGATATTAACCCTGATGACATTGAGAGTATTTCTGTACTTAAAGGTGCATCAGCAGCTGCCTTATATGGATCTAGAGCATCAGGTGGTGTAATTGTAATAACTACAAAAAAGGGGAAACAAGGTCAAAAAGCTAGTATTAGCTTTAACACAAGTCTTAGATTTGACAATGCATTAAGACTACCTGATTTTCAAAATCAATTTGTAAGTGGTGATGATGGTGTTTATGATTTTGCCGTTCCTAATGGAGAGCAGACTACTGCTGGTTGGGGACCTTCTATCAATGATCCTTCAATAGCTGGACAAACTTTTGAGAATTTGAGAGGACAACAAGTTCCTTTTAGAATTTTTGAAGATGGTGTTGAAGATTTTTATAATACAGGATCAACATCTATTAATAGTTTAACTGTATCGGGAGCTTCTCAAAATGGAGATGACTATAGATTAAGTCTTGCTTATACTGATCAAAAGGGTATTATTCCTAATTCTGCGTTAAACAGAACTAACTTAGGTCTTAATGCCGGAAAAGCATTTAACGATAAATTAAGCTCTAGATTTAGTGTGAATTATGTTAGAACAAATACAAGAGGTACTGCTGCCGCGGGAGCAAATGACCCTAACGTATTAACCAATATAATTAATGGTCTATCGAGAATAACTGACTTTTCATTATTCGATCCAGAAGTTGATGAATTTGGCAATCAAATAAATGACCCAGGAGGTCAGTCGAATAACCCGCTTTTCATTGCTCGTCAAAATGCTACTGAAACTACTGTTCAGCGTTTCTTTGGTAATGCTTCATTACAGTACAGACCTTTTGAAAGTTTTGACATCTTAGGTAGAGCTGGATATGATACATATACAGATACTCGTCTAATTCATAATAGTATTGGTACTATTGGTCAATTACGAGGTAATTATACTGATGATTTCATAAACAATAGAGAGGTTACATTAGATCTTATTGCTACTTACGACAAAGCATTAGGTCAAAATTTCAACCTTACACTTAGAGGTGGTACACAATGGAATGAACGTGTTTTTGAGCGTATTGGAAATACAGGTCAAAACCTAACGGTTCCAGAATTATTTGATCCAGGTAATGCTGAAGTAAACAGCCCTTTTAAAGATTTTGCTTTAAGAAGAATTTTTGGAGCTTTTGGAGATCTAACTATAGATTATAAAAATTGGTTAATACTAAATGCTACTGGTAGAAATGATTGGTCATCTACTTTACCTGAGAGCAATAATAGCTTCTTTTACCCTTCTGTTGCTTTAAGTTTTGTCTTCTCAGACGCTTTAAACATTCAAAGTGACTTCCTAAGCTACGGTAAATTAAGAGGAAGTTGGGCAAATGTAGGAGTTGATACAGGAGCATACCTTCTTGATTTTACTTTTAATCCGGACACTGGATTTTTCCAGCAGTTTGGTCAAGGTGGAACATATCCATTTGGAGGTGCTTTAGCATTTAACTCAGATGGTCTATTGGCTGATCAGGATCTAAAACCTGAAAACCAAGAAAACTTTGAAATAGGTTTAGAAGTAGGATTATTTAATAACAGGTTATTAATAGATGCTACCTATTATGAAAACTTTACAGAGGATCAGATTTTACAAGTACCTACTCCACAAACTTCTGGTTTTGGAAACTTCTTGACCAATGTTGGACAAATAAGTAATAAAGGTGTTGAGATACAACTTAATGCTAAGGTTATTAAATCTGAAGATTTTAGTTGGGATGTTGATTACAATTTCACTACTAATCAATTCAATGTCGATGACTTAGGAGAATTACCAGGTGGTGCTCTAAATTTAGCAACTGGATTTAATGGTATTGCAATTAGAGCAGTTGAAGGAGAAGATTTACAACTTTTCGGTCCTCGCTGGTTAAGAGCTACAGATGCTAATGGAAATGACATAGAAGATCAGATCTTAGTAGATGCTAATGGTATCCGTCAAGTAGGTCAGTCTGCAGAATTAGGAAGCATATTCCCTGATTATACTATGGGTATTACTTCTACTTTTAGATATAAAGGATGGAGACTATCAACTACTTTTGATTATAGAGAAGGTGGTAAGGTATTCTCAAACACTGTTGGTCAATTAAGAAGAACCGGATTAGCTGAAGAAACAGCAGTAAATAATCGTGAGGTTTTTGTTGATCCAAATACATTCCAGTTGGATGCTTCAGGTGCAGTTGTTCCAAACACTACTCCTGTTTCTAGTGTTCAGGATTACTGGGGAGGTTTTTCAAATGCTAGTGTTGTAGAAGGAAATGTTTTTGACGCTACTTTTATTAAATGGAGAGAAATAAGCTTGGCATATACATTCTCTGATAAGATTCTTCAAAACACTCCTATAAAGTCTTTACAAATTGCTTTAGAAGGACGTAATCTTGCAATCTTTAATACTGATGTTCCACATATTGATCCAGAAGCTGGTTTAGGTGGTTCTGCAAGTAACTTGCAAGGTATAGAAAGAGGTGGTGTACCTTCTACTAGAAGTTTTGGATTTAACATACAAGCAAATTTTTAAAATGAAAAAGATGAAAAATATTCTTATAAATAAGATTGGTATATTCTTCTTAGCTGCTTCTACACTGTTTCTATCTGGGTGTGAAGGCTCGATAGAAGGTATTAACTCTGACCCGCTTGCAGCTTTAGATATAGACCCTGCTCTATTAATGCCGCAAGTATTATTAGGTGGTATAACAGCAAATAGAACTGTTGAACAATTTCAAATGAGTACTCATTCGCAGCATTGGTCGTTTTCTGCAGCATTTGGTGTATTCGTAAACCCGGAAAGAGGTACTGTTGGACCAAATACTACAAACAATATTTGGGTAGGTAACTATACTACTGGTTTGAGAAACTTACAACAGATGAGACTTCTTACTGAAGAAAACAACCCTTCAGCTACTAATATAATTGGACAAGCAAAGGTATTAGAAGCTTTTATATATCTTAATCTTACTCAGATATTTGGTTCTGTACCATTTAGTGAAGCAATCCAAGTAAATGACTTCCCGAATCCTAATTTCGATAGTCAGGAAGATATCCTAAGAGGTATTCCAGATCTAATCGATGAAGCTATTGCTGCTTTATCATCGGATACTGATATCATTGGGGCTCCTGCAGATTTGATATATGGTGGAGACAGAGAAAGTTGGGTACGTTTTGGAAATTCTATCAAATTAAAAGCTTTAATGCTTATTGCTAATGTTGATCCAGCTTCAGTTCAAACTCAATTACAAGAAGTTGCAAGTCAACCATTAATTACTACTAATGCATTCGAGGCTAAATTAGACTATTTAGATGTTGCGGGTAATCAAAACCCTATATACACATTAATTGTACAATTTGCTGGAGGTGATCAAGATTTTTATTCTGGTGGATCAACTCTTATAAGCCTTATGAATAATAATAATGACCCTAGAAGAGCTGCTTATTTTGATGAAATAACTTCTGGTGGTTATGTAGGGCAACCTCAAGGAGAATTTCTTCTAGACAGAGATCAGTTTTCACAAGTTTCTTTGGATGTTATTCGTCCTGAGTTACCGGATAGATATATAACTGCACCTGAGGTTAATTTTTATTTAGCAGAAGCTGCATTATTAGGATGGATTAGCGGTGATGCTAATGCTTTTTATCAAGCTGGTGTACAAGCATCTCTTGGACGATATGATGGTCTTGCAAATGCAGTTCCACAAGCGGATAAAGACACATATATGGCATCAGCAAGAGGTTCTATCAGTGGAGATTCTCAGGCTGATGCGTTAAGAAAAATTCATGAAGAGCATTATGTTGCAGATTTTATGAGACATATGGAATCTTGGACTACTATTAGACGAAATAGAGTTCCAGCTTATGAAGCTATTGACGGTACAGTCTTAACAGATAACATTCGTAGATACCAAGTACCTCTAAGTGAGCTTACTTCGAATCCGAATGCTCCCGATTTAGTTCCATTTATCACACCAATGTTTTTTGAAAAGTAAGACCAAAAGTATTATTTACTTTTAACTTATAATTGTACAACCCTCTGAAAATTTTCAGAGGGTTGTTCTTTTTATATATATCTTTGCCAACTATGAAAGGAGAAAACCAAATTTTTGGAATAAGAGCAGTTATCGAAGCAATACGATCTGGGAAAACAATGGATAAGCTATTTATCCAAAAAGGATTACAGGGAGAACTTGCCAGAGAGTTAAGTACAATTATAAAAAAAGAAGGAATTAGTTTCTCGTACGTTCCTGTTGAAAAACTAAACAGACTGACACGTAAAAACCACCAAGGTGTTGTCGCATTAACATCTCCTATCGAATTTCATGATCTTGAAAATTTAGTATTACAAGTAGTAGAATCCGGAGAAACTCCCTTATTCTTAATTCTAGATCAATTATCTGATGTCCGTAATTTTGGAGCAATTATTAGAACAGCAGAATGCACTGGGGTTCATGGTATCATTATTCAGAAAAAAGGTGGGGCACCGGTTAGTGCTGATACTGTAAAAACTTCTGCGGGAGCCATATTTAAAATTCCTATCTGCAAAGTGGATCATATCAAAGATGCTTTATTTTATCTTCAAGGATCAGGAATACAAATCATTGCTGCCACCGAAAAAGCTTCAGGAAATATATACGATCTAGATTTAACGATTCCGTCTGCTATAATTATGGGAAGTGAAGGTAAAGGAATATCCAACTCTGTTCTAAAACTAGTTGACCAACAGGCTAAACTACCTATGTATGGAGAAATAGCTTCTCTTAATGTTTCTGTCGCTTGTGGAGTATTTCTTTACGAAACGATAAGACAAAGATTATAATTAGTTGACTAGCCTTCGTGTTTAGTATCGTCTTCTTTATAGTTATAAATAACTTTTACCTCTTCAATTTCAACATCCTCTTCAGGAATTCGCTCTATAAAATTACCATTCTCATCAAAATGTTTTAAAAACTCATCTTCTTCTTCATTATAATCAGGTGATTCCCAAATATATCTTTTAGGCTTCGCTACTCCCCTTCTGATCAGAAGCGCTAACAAAGTTCCTGTTATCAAGCCAGAAAGATGACCTTCCCACGATATTTTTGGATCTATAGGAGCAATATACCATATCATACTTCCGTAGATAAAAACCACAATAAAAGAAACTGCAATCAATCTAAAATGTTTAGCCAATATTCCTTTAAAAAATAAAAATCCAAATAACATATAAATAACCCCACTAGCACCAATATGATTCGCTGGTCTTCCTATTAACCAAGTCAAAAAACCAGTCATAAACACTCCAATAAGTAAAACTTTCCAGGCATTATTTTGATAAAAAAAGAAAAGTGAGGCGGATAAGATAAGTAACGGCAAAGTATTATGCCACAAATGAGACATATCTGAATGTATAAAAGGAGAAAACAATATTCCTCTTAAACCAACAATACTTCGAGGAGACACTCCGAAATGATTAAAATCAAAACCAAAACGAATTTCAAACCAAAAAACGATCCATATCGCCAAAACAAATAATAAAGGGTATGCAACAACACCTGTATTAAAGCTAAAATAATCCTTCTCTTTTGTCATAACCAATGATAATCAAAAAACCCTCCAAAAATAAAATGCTGTTAGATTGTCAGTATTCTTAGAAATATCAATAAAAAAATTAAAACTTTATAACATATTACCTTTACCACTTTGTAAATTTACAATTATGAATGAACCACTTGCAGAGCGAATACGACCGAAATCTTTATCAGCTTATCTTAGTCAAGAACATTTAGTGGGTAATGACGGTTCTCTGACTCATCAAATTACGAAAGGAATTATACCATCTTTAATATTATGGGGACCTCCTGGAGTAGGTAAGACCACTTTGGCCAATATCATAGCCAATGAATCAGGTAGACCTTTTTATACTCTAAGTGCAATTAATAGTGGAGTAAAAGAAGTTAGAGACGTTATAGAGAAAGCAAAACAAAGTGGAGGTTTATTTACTACTAAAAACCCTATACTATTCATTGATGAAATCCATCGTTTTAGTAAGTCTCAACAAGACTCTCTATTAGGAGCTGTCGAAAAGGGGTGGATAACACTCATTGGAGCAACCACAGAAAATCCAAGTTTTGAAGTTATCCCTGCATTATTATCTCGTTGTCAAGTATATGTTCTTAATGCCTTTGGAAAAGAAGAATTAGAGGCTTTGTTACAAAGAGCAATGAAAGAGGATGAATATTTAAAGTCTAGAGATATTCAACTTAAAGAAACTGAATCTTTATTGAGGCTAAGTGGTGGAGATGCTAGAAAATTGCTTAATATTTTTGAGTTAATAGTTTCTAGTCAAGATCAAGATCCTATAGTGTTGACTAATGATTTGGTTACGAAATTAGTACAACAAAATACAGTTAGATACGATAAAACCGGTGAGCAGCATTATGATATCATATCTGCTTTTATAAAATCAGTGAGAGGTAGTGATCCTAATGCAGCAGTTTATTGGTTAGCGCGAATGATTGAAGGAGGTGAGGATCTTAAGTTTATCGCCCGTCGAATGATTATTTTAGCTTCAGAAGATATCGGAAATGCTAATCCTACTGCTCTTATTATGGCTAACAATACTTTTCAGGCTGTGACCACTATAGGATATCCAGAATCAAGGATTATATTAAGTCAATGTGCTGTATATTTAGCTACTTCTCCAAAAAGTAATGCATCCTATATGGCGATTAACAAAGCCCAACAATTGGTGAAACAAACTGGTGACTTATCCATTCCGTTACATATTAGAAATGCTCCAACTAAACTAATGAAAGAGTTAGGCTATGGCGAAGACTATAAGTATGCTCATAATCATCAAAACAACTTCGTAGAACAAGAATTTCTTCCAGAAGAGATTGCTAATACAAAGTTATATGAGCCCGGTAATAATAGTCGTGAAAATGCTTTAAGAGAATTTCTTAAATCACGTTGGAAAGATAAATATGATTACTAGCTATTTATTGTCTCGCAAAGGTATCCGTAATTAATTTTTCAGTTACAGGATTTATTCGCTCTAAAATAAAATTACCATAAGAGTCAAACAAACCGTTCCCGCTTAACTCACCAGCTTTAACTATATAGTTATTCCCATGATTTGACTTATAAGCTTTGCCAATTTTAACTAATTGACCTTCTTCTCTCCTTTGCAATTCATATCCATATTCTTTTTTATGAAAAGTATAGCTAACATCATTAAAAATGTAAGAACCAGAGTTAGGGTTTGAGGCTGGAGCCTCAGAGATAACTGACTTTTTTGTTTTTCTAGGCTTTGCTGGTTTTTCTTCTTTGGCATCTTTTTTATCCACCTTTACAGGAGATTCGATAACTACCTTATTTTCCAGTTCACTTGCTGCTTCAGAGTATTTATAATTGAGTTTTTGAATACTCTTAAAAGCATCTCTAAGCGCTTCTTGATATGCTCTCTTAAATTCCTTTTCCCTACTCTTACCTTCAGATGAACTAAAAACTATTGCTCCATTACAGTTCCTTAACTCCACAACGAGTTTAGTTGAAAAAAGTCCAGAACCTTTCTTTACATCAGCTCTTAAACCTAAGCATCCATTATTTATTAAATCATTTGGCTTCTCATCATTTTGTAAAAAAGCATTAAATCCATATTTATTAAATAAGAATTTAGTCAATGAATTTAGTTGATATTTATCTTTTCCCTCAAAAAAATCATATTCCTCAGCAACAACAACATATTTATAATCATTAATACTTTTCTGACCATAAAAACTAATCGAACAAAAAACAACAACCCCTAAAATTAAAATATGCTTCATATATTACATTATATAATTAAATCCAAACTGAACTGAAACTCCTCTGGCCTTTGCCAAATTAGAGTATTCTAAAAGATTATTTCCAGAAATATAGAAATTAATTTTATCAATATGGGTAGATAATAAAAATCCTATGTTTTTATAGGAAAAGTCATCAATGGTATAGGTAACCTTAGTTCTTAAAAAACTAAACCATCGCTTGTAATAAAACAAAGAAGCTGCATATTGAGGTCTTTTAGGCCTAAACTGAGTAAATACTTGTAATCCTATTCCATCCAGATAAGGAGGATCCTCTCCTTCGAAGCAATAATTACAGGTACCATCATCATATCGGTTAAAAGAATATTTTATAGATCCGTTTAATTTTAGTGGGCGCATAGCCGCATAAGCAGTACTCAATGTATCTATAGGTATCGCTTCTTCTAATTCATCCAGCACATCTTGACCTTCACTTCCGGTAGTGATTGGTGTCTGTATACCATCAAAAGCAAAGCTCCCTCTGGCGCGATATGTCTCAACATCTTTGGTATAAAAAATCATTCCCAGATCAGTAGCACTACCCGTTATTGTCCATTGATCTTCTAATTGATATGTAAATCCTAAATCTACACCTAACCCCAGATTACCACCTAACAAAGCTCTTCCAATAAACTTATTTTTCACTTGTCTCGCTCCATCAGAAGTATCTTCGGATTCTATTTCACGCAAAGAAGCATATCCAGAGGTTTTTACAGTTACATTAGCATTATTTATTATATGTTGATAAATATTATTACCATTAGGAGTCTCTATTGTTGTAAAAGTTCCACTATTTTTAGTACTTCTAAAATTTATAATACTAGAATACAGCTTAGCTCTAGCACCAAAAGTTAGTTTTTTACTTACTTTTTTATTATATCCAAAATGATATACTGTAAGAAGTTCTCCTGTCAAACTTATATTTGAAAACCTAAAAGGGCGATTGATAAAATCTTGATTTCCCTGGTAAGCTAGTACTGCAAAATCTTTTGGAAAATAACTTATCAAATCTAACTCTTCATACAATCCCCCTGAGTAGTATATTTTTTCATTTTTCTTACTTTTCCAACCAAAATTAAGAATCTCTAATTGCTGAGTTAATGTTACATAATCATTACTCCCCAGATTATTAAGCGTAGTTTCTATTTTATCGTTTATGCTTCTGCCATCATCTGCAAAAACATCATAAACTGAGGCTCCTTTAAATCCAGCATTAACGTGAATCTGTGATAAAACAGGTATCCCAACGTGATATTCAAAATCAACATCGGCTCCCGGGTTAAGCATTAACGACTGCGGAAGTTCTATAAAATCATATAATACTTCCTTGTTCTGAGCATACATCGAGCATCCCCATAAACTTATACATAAGTAAATAAAGATTCTCATAACTCGTAATTAATATAATACGTTGCTTTTGATCTTAAATCTATAACTCCCCTCAAATTTGTATTTAACGGAGGGGCTGGAATTAAAATCTCAGTGTATACTCTTCGAGCATTTGCTAATTCAACAAGTGTAGGATTATCCAAAACTATTGGGTTTGGATTTGAAAACGAAACCACAGGTGCTGTCCCTGCTCCCATTCCCGCAGCTACAGGAACGTTATAAAGTTCACCAATAGCGGTTCCATCTGCCGTTAGAAACTGAAATACAATACTAAAGTCTCTCTCAATAGTGTTACGAACTTCTATAGTTAATTCTACCCTGTCTAAATTTTCGATAGCAAAATCTGTACTGGTAAGGTCATAATTTATCGTATCTCTTAAACGTTCTACAGGAATAGTAAACTCCGTATCGGGAGGTAAACCATCAGGAATAAATTCCTCGATATCAAATTGCGAATAAATAAAGTCGGCTTCAAACACTGGAGTAAGAACCGCATCATCAAGTTGATTAAAATCAACATCTTTTACACATGAAACAGTTAAAAATACTGTACACGCGAAAAGCATAAATGCATAGCTTTTCATAGTCTTCATCTTGGGGGTAGATTAAAGTAATAACGAAAATATACAAATTATTATTACTATAAATACATTTTTATGTGTTTTAATTCTGAAACCTGTATAAAATCAGCAGGTAATTTTTCTTTATGATAGTTAAAACATATTGTTTTGATTCCCAAAGCTTCAGCACCCAAAATATCGGCTTCATAGTTATCCCCTATCATCAAACTATTCTCAATTTTCGCACCAGAAGTTTGTATGGCATGTTCGAAAATAATTGGGTTTGGTTTTTTGACCCCGACATCTTCACTATTAGTAACGGTTGTAAAATAATTTTTAATCCCCGAATTTGATAACTTGTGATTTTGGACCTCTCTAAAACCATTAGTAATAATATGAAGTTTATACTTAGGCTTTAGATAATCTAACAGTTCTTTTGTACCTGAAATAAGGTAATTATTTAATGGAAGGAAAGCTATATAGTCATCAGAAAGGTGATCAATGGTTGATAATGGAAATTGCATTGCAAAAGAGTTAAAAGCTTCAATAAATCTTCCTCTTCGCAGCTCGGTTTTAGTTACTTTTTCTTCTCTATATAACTTCCAGTATTTTAAATTAATCGATTGATATGTATTTAGAAATTCTGAAACCTGAAGATTGATCTCAAATTTCTGAAACATTTTTTCAAAAGCTAAAGAAGAATTTTTATCAAAATCCCAGAGTGTATGATCTAAATCAAAAAATATGTGTTCAATATTATTTTTCATTCTTCTATATCCCAAATGAATTCAAAAATAGACTTCCAAAATGTATTACCACTAAGTTCACTAAATAAAGCATTGCTAAAAACCGGTATAAAAGTACCATTTACCTTTTTGACCTTTTTGACATAAGAAAGAATCTCATTCTTTACAGAAATTGCATCATTTGAATCCTCAAAACCTCTATTGGCAAAGCAAAAAGAATTTACCACTAATGGAGTCTGGACTTCATAATCAAGATCATAAAACAAAAATGGTGTACAAGTACCTGCTCTAAAACCTGAATATTCGCGATATCCCATAGAGAAGTCTTCTTCTATTTCTAGTTCTATAAAATTGCGATATGCTTTAGGAAGCTTTATCTTGTAAAATGCGCAAAGTGCAAATCTTAGATGTCTATTTATAATCCCTTCCATTCGAAGCGCTTCTTTTTTTAATAAAGGTAAATCAGAAACTGCATCATAAGACACCTTTAGTCCCACATCAATATAATCAGCTACGTGTTTTATTATTTTTCTATGTTCAGGGTCATTGAAGCTTATGTTTTTCTCATAATTAGAAAAATCTCCAAGTCCAAATAAAACAATTGCCCTTCTTTTTTTTCTTTTTTGAAGATTAATTATAAAATCAAATGTATCATAGGGGTCTTTTTTTAACCCTAGCAATACCCTAATTCTATCAGCAACGCGGTTAAACTCCAATTGCCATAAGTCTCTAAAACCACCTCCAACAGATCTTAAAATTCCTTTTTGCTTATACACCAATGTCCTTGATACTTTTACAATCGGAACAATAGAAAAACTCTTCTTTTTGAAAAATAAATCCGGATATTTTTCTTTTAAAATCTTTTTGAACTTATATGCCCAAATATCGACTACCGGATCTTGCAAAAAACCATGGAGGTATGCCAAACTTTCTGTAGCTACAAACCGTCCCAGCTCATCTTTTACATGAGGCATATATTCCTCATATCTGGTAAGTAAATAAAAGGTTGCAGCAAAAATATCAAAAGGCAATGCAGACTTTTCATGCTTGACCTGAAAAAAACATTTCGTTTCTTCCCAGTCTGTAACCAAAATTTCTAAATCGCTCAATCCATGCTCAAAAAGTAAATCAGTACTTTGAAAATAAAGCTCTTTTCCTAATGGTTTTTTACCATAAGAAAATTTGGGACCATCATGAGCAATAAAAGATTCAATTTTTGAAGTGAAATCAATCTCCAACCCCAAAATTCTTTTACAAATTTGCTTAAAAGAATAGGAAACCCTCGGAGTTATTTTTTGAACATAAATTAATAACATAGAACAGCGTTAAAGTATAGACTCATCTGCAAAGCTAAAATACTTTTTTTCTGTGACGATAAGGTGATCCAACAATCTAATATCTAAATTAGTTCCAGCTAGCTTTAGTTTTCTTGTTAAATCCTTATCAGACTGACTAGGTATTAAGGAACCACTAGGATGATTATGTGCTAAAATTATAGCTGTCGCATCAAACTCTAAAGCATATTTAAAAACGATTCGAGCATCTACCAGTGTTCCTGTCTTACCTCCTAAACTAATCTGCTTTTTCTGCAATACTTTATTAGAATTATTTAGATACAATACCCAAAACTCTTCATGTTCTAAATCTCCTATCAAAGGGTGCATTATGTCAAAAACGTCTTTACTACTTGTCATTTTTGGAATCACAGGGACATCTTCGTTTTTTCTCCTTCTTCCTAATTCTAATGCCGCAACGATAGAAATAGCCTTAGCTTCTCCTATACCTTTAAATTGCATTAGCTGTTTTATTGATAGCTTTCCTAACGTATGAATCTGATTATTGGCACTTGCTAAAATCCGCTTACTCAGTGCAACCGCACTTTCATTACGATTACCAGAACCTATTAAAATAGCAATAAGCTCTGCATCTGTGAGCGTGTTTTTCCCTTTGGCGATTAATTTCTCTCTTGGTCGATCATTTTCACTCCATTCCTTGATAGAAAACGAAGAACTTAATTCATTCATTATTTGTAGCATGTTTTTTACAGATTCTAAGTATAAACTATTTATCTCAATTACAGTAGATTATTATCCAATTATTATATTATTGATAATTTTACCGTATTATTATTACGTGAACAACAAATATATTTGTTTGAAAATGAAAGTTTTACTATCTTTACGCCGATTATGCCCAAAATCATTTTTAAAAATCTCAAAATAACCTATTTATGAAGAATATTTTTACCCTCGTTTTATTATTCACTACCATTACTTTTTTTGGACAAGACAAAAGAGTTTCTTTCTTAGATCTAGTAGGAAATAACATACAAGTTCCTAGAGGATGTGAAGCACAATCTAAATACGAGTTACAGGCTTGTAATGGTACTTCTGTAAAGTGGGACTATTACAGTGATGACATGTTATCTACTGTTTTTGATGCTACGATTAGTGCTTTTACTGAAGGGAATAGTACTAAATCTGAAATTACTTTCACATCTTTTGGATTTGAGCTTAAAGGATACAAATTTAAGATGGGTACTACATATCAATTTTTCTTAAAAGGCAAGATCAAAGATCAACCATTGATGATGAACATAGCGACTCCTGCAGACATTGTAGGAAAAGATGATATGGATAATTTTTTAAGACAAATATTTGACGAGGTAAGCTAGAATTATTTTATCATAAAAACAATATATAATAAAGACTGATCTAATTGATCAGTCTTTATTTTTTTATATAAGTTTCTTCTTCTTACATATGAAAGATTTTTTAGTATCTTCATCATTAATCACAAATCTTTATCACGATGAAATCTTTATTTGATGAGACTACAAAAAATGAAATAGAAAGTCGTATTGAACAGCTATCTAATACAAGTACTCCAGCATGGGGAAAGATGGATGTAGCACAAATGTTTTATCACTGTCAGTTTCCTTTAAAAATCGCTTTAAAAAAGAATCATCCTAGAATGAAATCAAGTTTACTTGCAAAGTTATTTTTTAAAAAATCTTTATATAATGACAAACCCTGGAAGAAAAACCTTCCTACCCATCCAAAATTAAAGGTTGTAGATCAGAAAGAGTTTGATCAAGAAAAACAACAACTGTTAGAATTGGTATCTGCATTTTCTAACGAAAGAAATAGACCATATTGGGAGCCTCATCCTATGTTTGGAAAATTCACAAATGAGCAATGGGGGCAAATGCAATACAAACATCTCGATCATCATCTTCAACAATTTAATGTATAATTGCCTGTGTACCCACCAAAACATCACCAAGACTACAATATTGAAAATATTAAAGAAGTAGCACTGACCTACCCTTTTGCTACAATTATATCTGCAAAAGATGATACTCCTTTTATTACTCATGCTCCATTGATTTTTCATGGGGATAAGTTAGTTGGACATATCGATGCAAATAATCCGCATGTAGATTTATTAAACAACAATTACCCTATCACCTGTGTGTTCCAAGGACCGCAGACTTATATTTCTCCCTCAATATATACCACGAAACAATTACCCACCTGGAATTATATTTTTTCTCATGCTAAAGGTGTTGTACAAGAAATTAAAGATCCTGATACCATAAAAGGGTCTATGGTTACTATGACAGAATATTTAGAAGGTACTTCTCAAGCATTTACATTAGATATCAATGACAAGAGAATGGATCGACTAGTTCCTTACATTCATTGTTTTGAAATTGAAGTACAACAATGGGAAGGAAAATTTAAATTAAGTCAGGATAAAATTCCTGCAGATATTAAAAATGCTAAGCGCGAACTAATTCAGAATAATCAAAAGAGTGTGGCAGATTTTGTAAATCGAATTTTTGAGAAGCATTTTTAGCTCTCAATCCATTCTTTCACCTCATCAAAATCTAAACCTCCGTAATTACCGCTACTCATCAGTAGTAAAGCATTATTTTCAAAATCTTTTTGCTTCAGATATTCTTGAAATTTTTCTGGATTTGTATAAATAATCAAGTCATTACGATTGAAGGCTTCAGCAATCTGATCAGCAGACACTTCTTCTAGCTGTTTGATCTTAACGGCGTGGGGAGAATAAAACACTACTGCTTCATCAGCAGCATTTAGTGCTCCTTCATATTCTTTTAAAAACTCAGCATTCAGACTACTATAAGTATGCAGCTCAAGACAAGCTATTAACTTTCGATCTTTATATTGTTCTTTTACTGCTGTTGTGGTCGCAGCTACTTTTGAAGGACTGTGTGCAAAGTCTTTATAAGCAACTGCAGAGTTACTTTCAGCAATTTTTTCTAATCTTTTAGAAGCTCCTTTAAAAGAAGCTATCGCTTCATAAAAATCATCTTCATCAATACCTAAATGTTGACAAATCCATTTAGCACCAGCCAAATTATTCAGATTATGAGCACCAAAAACTTCAATTGGCATTTCTCCCTCCGGAGTATCTAATAAGGTTTCTCCATTTTCTACTCTATATTCTGGAGTTGTATAGGAAATTTTACGGATTTGATTTTCAGAACCTTCTACGACTCTAACAACCTCATCATCTTCAGCATTATAATTAACACTTCCACCTCTTACAATACTATCCACAAAGATCTGAAACTGTTCTACATAATTTTCATACGTAGGAAAGACATTAATATGATCCCAAGCAATACCACTTAACAAAGCAATATTGGGTTTATATAAGTGAAACTTAGGTCTTCTATCTATAGGAGAAGATAAATATTCATCCCCTTCTAATATCATAAAATCATTTTCTTTAGTAAGATGAACCATAGTGTCAAAACCTTCTAGCTGTGCTCCTACCATATAATCCACCTCCTTTTCATGATAATGCAAAACGTGTAAAATCATAGATGTAATCGTTGTTTTACCATGAGAACCACCTATAACTACACGTGTCTTATCCTTAGATTGCTCATATAAGAACTCTGGGTATGAATATATTTTCACTCCCAACTCTTGCGCTTTCAACAGCTCAGGATTATCCTCTTTAGCATGCATTCCTAAAATAATAGCATCTAGGTCAGAAGATATCTTATCAGAAAACCAGCCAAATTCACTTGGTAATAATCCATAACGATCTAATCTAGATTTTGAAGGTTCAAAAATGGTATCATCACTTCCGGTAATCTGATATCCCTTTTTATGTAGTGCAATTGCCAAATTGTGCATCGCACTCCCACCAATCGCTATAAAATGTACACGCATAGTTTACTATTAAATTAGTCAGTAAAGATACAATTAACGATGAGCTAATGAAATAATGATGTTACGAAAAATGTTATTAAACCTGAATGGATTCTCTTCATAAATAAACTCTAATACTAAATGAAAAGACCATTTCCCTCAATTACCATTTTATATGTCTCTTTTTATTTTTTACTTAGCGAAAGAATAGAATTTGCTATTACAATTAATTTATACTAACAAAACTGACATGGCTCATTTCAAATCCGTAGCTTTATATTGTTATTTACAAAGGATAGGTCTTGACTGTCATAAATTGGTATAAGACTTGCAATAATTTGTTTAGCAACCTAAAATATTGGTAATGAAAAAATACATCATACTTGTTCTTATCTGTATAACCAACATCAGCACAATAATGAGTCAGGAAAACTATGAAAATGAATGGAAAAAAGTTGAATCTTTTGATCAACAGGGATTACCCAAATCCGCTTTGGAGGTTGTAGAAAATATATACACAAAAGCCCAAAAGAAGAAGGATGCTAATCAAATCATCAAAGCTTTACTCTTTAAGGCTAAGTACATTCTTACTCTTGAAGAAAACGCTCAACTCAATATTATAAAAGAATTTAAAAGTGAAATTGAGAATAGTAAATTTCCGGAGCAAAACATTTTAGAAAGTATACTCGCTAATATGTATTGGCAATATTTTCAGCAGAATCGATGGAAATTTTATAACAGAACCAAAACTACAGAAAAAGTAGATGTTGAAGATTTTAGAACTTGGGATCTGGAAACTTTATTTGCTGAGATCCATCAGTATTATCAAAAATCACTTCAGAATGGTGTTCTAGCGCAACAAACTGATCTTTCTATATTCGATGAACTTCTTGTAAAAGCAAAGGATTCTAAAAAATATAGACCTACGCTCTACGATTTCTTATCACATAATGCTTTAGATTTCTATAAAACTTCAGAAACCAATATTACTCGTCCGGCATATGCTTTCGAAATTAATAATTCTGATTATTTAAAAGAAAGCACCATATTTTCAAGGGTAAAACTTGAAACTAAAGATTCTCTTTCGCTTCAGTTTCACGCTCTGAAAGTATATCAAAGCTTGATTAATTTTCACTCTAGAGACAAAGAGCCAGACGCACTAACCGAAGTCAATATCGAAAGATTATTATTTGTTTATGAAAACGCAACATTTTATGATAAACAAAAAGTATTGCTAGAAACTTTACTTTCTGAAAAAGAAAACATCAAAACTCGCGAAGCTTGTGCATTATATAGTTATGAAATTGCTAAAGTCTATCAACAACAAGCCTCCGAATACATTCCGAAGGAAAATGAAACACATCGCTGGAAACTGAAGGATGCTCTGGAAGTATGCGAAGCTACTATCAAGGGCTTTCCGGAATCCAGAGGGGCCAATAATTGTAAAGTACTAAAAGAACAAATTTTAACCCCTTCAATTTCGATCAAAACAGAGAAATATGTCCCTATACAAACTCCAGGAAGGTTATTAATTACCTACAAAAATCTAGATAAATTATATTTCAAAGCTTTAAAAATCAATAAAAAACAACTGGTTCGTTTACGAAGGATTTATAACATCAAAGATCAAATAGAATTAATCAATACTTTGGCGATAGAAAAAAACTGGGAATCAGAAATCTCTAATGAACAAGATTACCAGACTCATAACACAGAGGTTCTGCTACCAGAACTACCTCAAGGTTCTTATTTAATTGTTGCCGCTCCACAAAAAAATCTTTCTATTGAAAACATGTTCTCTTATGGAGATCTGCAAATTAGCAATCTAGCTCTTATAGAAAATAAGTCTCCTTCTACATTAAAGTTTCAGGTAGTAGATCGTAATGATGGAAGTCCAATTGGTAATGCCAAAATTCAACTTAAAACTGAAGACCAGCGAGGATATAGAAACCAATTAAATAAAACCATAACTACTAACGAAAAAGGCCTGGCAACTCTAAATATCGATCGATATTATTATAATGTCACCGCAACAGTTACTTATCAAAATGATACGGCATACTTTGATAATCTTTATCTAAATCAATCTTATCGTAATAACAATCAAGGTCCGGATGTTAATTACACAAGCTTTCTGTTTACTGACAGAAGCATCTACAGACCCGGCCAAACAGTATATTTCAAGGGGATTATGATGTATGCTAAAGGAAAAGATGAGTTTAAGGTATACCCTGGTCAATCTGCCTTTGTAACATTGCGCGATGCTAATGGTCAAGAAATAAAAAGCTTAAACTTTAAAAGTAACGAATATGGTTCATTCAGCGGTGAGTTTATATTACCTAGCTCTGGCTTAACTGGTATATATAACATTCAGACGAATAATAATGGGTATGCTTCTATTTCTGTGGAGGAATATAAACGCCCAAAATTCGAAACTAAATTCAACCCAGTTACCGAAACGTATAAAGTTAATGATACCATAAAACTTACCGGGATTGCCACCGCTTATGCAGGAAGTAACATTACTGATGCTAAAGTAGTGTATCGAGTACATCGAAAAGTTCAGTACCCGCGTTGGTGTTGGTGGTTTCCTAACTATGGTTCAGAATCTCAGGAAATCACTCATGGAGAAACAAAAACAGATGACAAAGGAGAATATACAATTGATTTTGCTGCACTCCCGGATTTAACTGCAGATAAAAAAAATCAACCTATCTTTAGTTATGAAGTCACGGCAGATGTAACTGATATTAATGGGGAAACCAGAAGTACAACTACCATAGTAAATGTTGGATATCACTCATTAATCGCTAATATTGATATACAGGGCGAACTAGATAAAACATCAAAAGATCACAAGCTCTCGATCTCGACTAGAAATTTAAATAATCAACTTGTATCTGTTACAGGAGCAATCAAAGCTTTTAAACTAAAAGCGCCCGAGAAACCAATGCGAATTCGTCCCTGGAAATCTCCGGATTATAAGGGTTTTAAAGAAGATGAATTTAAAAAATTATTCCCCCACGATGCCTATTCTAATGAAGATAATTACCGTAGTTGGGATAAAGGCAAAATCGTTTTTGATAAATCCTTTAATACTACAGAAACTAAAAACAATAGTAAAGGAACCCAAGAATTTTCTCTGGGAGTCATCAAAAAGTGGGAGTCCGGAAAGTATGTTATAGAATTGAATACCAAAGATCGTTTTGGACAAGAAGTAAAAGACGTTCAATACTTTACCGTGTTTGATCAAAATGACAAAGTAATCAGCGATCAACAATTATTGGAGGTAACAATGAATAAAACTACTTATAAAGTAGGCGATGAAGCTATTCTGAAATTTAGTTCAGCTTCAGAAGATATTACAATTACAGTTGATATCGAGAAGAATCATAAAATTATTGAAACACAACTAATCAAACTTTCTAACAACAGTAAAACCATTAAAATCCCGGTCAAAAAAGAAGACTTAGGAGGGTTTTCTGTAGGCTATAGCCTGGTAAACTATAATGGATATCAGGGAGGATCACTACCAATTGCGGTACCTTATGAGCCAACAGAATTAAGTATAGAGACTAGAACCTTTAGAGATAAGTTACAACCCGGACAACAAGAAACCTGGAGTTTTACCGTCAAAGGACCAAAAGGAGATAAGGTAACAGCCGAGTTATTAGCAAGTATGTATGATGCATCTTTGGATCAATTTAAAGCACATCAGTGGTATTTTAATCCTATAAACCGCCCTTCTTATTACACTAGTAGTACTAGACAAGCAGGACAGAGTTTTGGAATCAATAACTTTTCTTTAAACAGTCCTAATCAGCTATACTCTCCTTTTCAGTATCAAGGCTATGACAAGTTAAACTGGTTTGGATTATATTTTGGACAAGGCAACATTAGAATAAGAGGAGTAGGAGCAGTTTCAAGAATGAAAAAATCTGCAGCAGCACCTATGCCTATGGCATCCATGGAAATGGCAGCAGATGATGCAGAAATGGAAGGAGTTGCTCTAGCTGGGGCCGTGAAGGAAGAAAGCAAAGCCTATTCTACAAGCAACATTGAAAATAAGAGTAATGAAAAAGAAGATCTGAAAGAATCTTCTCTAAAAGGAGTGAAAATCCGCAAAAATCTTCAAGAAACAGCATTCTTCTTCCCTCAACTCACTACAGATGCAGAAGGTAATGTAAGTTTTAATTTTACAGCTCCTGAGGCATTGACCAAATGGAAATTACAATTATTGGCGCATACCAAAGAAATGCACGCTACCACAACAGCCTTAGAAACTGTAACACAGAAGGAATTGATGATTTTACCGAATCCTCCACGTTTTTTAAGAGAAGGTGATAAAATCGTGTTGAGTTCTAAAATTTCTAATTTGGCAGCCAAAGATCTTAGTGGAATTGTAGAATTACAATTGATTGATGCATTAACCAATACATCCATAGACATTGAACTCAAAAACAGCAATGCTCGTCAAGATTTCGCAGTAAAAGCTTCTGGAAACACTAATGTTTCCTGGCAATTAGAAATCCCAGACAATGTACAAACCGTTCAATACAAAATCGTTGCCAAGGCTGGTGATTTCTCAGATGGTGAGCAAAATGTGCTTCCGGTACTATCTAATCGAATGTTGGTTACAGAAACCTTACCCATGTGGATTCGTTCTAATCAGACCAAGACCTTTACTTTAGACAAATTAAAAGAAAATACATCCAATACCCTAAAACATCATAAGCTCACTTTAGAGATGACTTCTAATCCAGCGTGGTATGCTGTACAGGCACTACCCTACTTGATGGAATATCCATATGAGTGTTCTGAGCAAACATTCTCCAGATATTATGCAAACTCTTTAGCCAGTCATATTGCAAATTCTAACCCTAGAATTCAGGAAGTATTTAATCAGTGGAAAAATACAGATGCTTTATTGAGTAATCTGGAGAAAAATCAGGAACTAAAATCTTTGATCATTCAAGAAACTCCCTGGTTACGTGATGCACAAAGTGAAACTGAGCAGAAGAAACGAATTGCATTACTTTTTGATCTTAACAAAATGAATAATGAGCTGCAATCTGCCTTAAACAAACTCAGACAAATGCAATATGGTTCCGGTGGATTCCCTTGGTTTAAGGGAGGACATGAAAATCGTTTTATCACACAACATATCGCAACAGGTTTTGGGCATTTAAGAAAGCTGGGGGTAACTGATTTTGATGATAATACACAAAACATGTTACGAAAAGCGCTTACTTACCTTGATAAAGAATTTGTGAAAGAATACAATAAACTTAAGGAGTATTGTAAACGTAATAAAATTGATATCAATAAAGATCATCTGAGTTATACTCAAATGCATTATTTATATATGCGTAGCTTTTTTACAGAAACCAAAAGACCTAAAAACACAAACGAAGCTTGGAATTACTACTTAGGTCAGTCTAAAAAATATTGGTTAGAAAAAAGTCTATATGCACAGGGAATGTTAGCCTTGATTTTACATCGAAATAATGAATCAGCAACCGCAACCAAGGTAATTAGATCTCTGGATGAAAAAAGCATTACTAGTGAAGAACTCGGTATGTACTGGAAATCTAATACAGCTAGTTGGTATTGGTATCAAGCACCAATAGAAACACAGTCCTTAATGATAGAAGTATTCTCAGAAATTGAGCCTGAACCAAAGCGAACTGAGATTGTAGACAATCTAAAGGTATGGTTATTAAAGAACAAGCAAACTAATCGATGGGAAACTACCAAATCGACCTCAAATGCCGTGTATGCATTATTGCTCCAAGGCAGTGATTGGTTATCTGTAACGGATATGGTAGACATTGTATTAGGGGATCAAAAAATTGATCCTAGCCAAATGGAAGACGTAAAAGTCGAAGCTGGAACAGGATATTTTAAAACTTCTTGGAATAATACTGAAATTAAACCGAATATGGCAACTGCTAAAATCTCTAAAAAAGGAAAAGGTATTGCCTGGGGCGCAATGTATTGGCAATACTTTGAAGATTTAGATAAAATATCTTCTGCAGAAACACCTCTGAAATTAAAGAAAAAGTTGTTCTTAAAGAAAAACACAGATAGAGGTGAGGAGATCACTGACATTACTTCAGATACAAAGTTAGAACTTGGGGATTTAGTTCGGGTGCGTATCGAACTGAGATCCGATAGGGATATGGAGTTTATACACATGAAAGATATGAGAGCTTCTGGCTTAGAACCTATCAATGTATTATCGCAATATAAATGGCAAGATGGTTTAGGATATTACGAAAGTACTAAAGACGCTTCAACCAATTTCTTCTTTGACTATTTACCAAAAGGAGTTTACGTATTTGAATACGACTTACGTGTAAACAATAAAGGAGATTTCTCTAATGGGATTACAACTATACAAAGTATGTATGCTCCAGAATTTAGTAGTCATTCTAAAGGAGTAAGAGTGAAAGTTGAGTAAATAAAATTTCTTTTAATTATTTTAGACCTGGCAAGTTTTTGATACCTGCCAGGTTTTATATTTATAATGAAGTTACTTAAAAAAATATTGAAATATGTCGGGATCGTTTTAGTTCTGCCCATATCTTATGTGTTAGTTTCATTGATTCTCACCTATATCCCAGTAAATAATCAAGATACCAAAACTGAAAAAAACAACACTATTTACCTAAGCTCAAATGGTGTTCATTTAGAAATTATCATTCCAAAGAAAAACTTAGACACTACTATTCTAAATAAGCTTAAATACATATCTAATGAAGAATATTTTTCATTTGGTTGGGGAGATAAAAACTTCTATGTAGAGACACCTACCTGGGCAGATCTTACTTTAGCAACCAGCTTTAGAGCCTTGTTTTTAAATAGTTCTACATTGATCCATGTTACAAGATACTCTAAAACACGTCAAGACTGGGCAATAATAAAAGTAGATGATGATCAGCTTAAAAAAATAAACGACTTTATATATAAGACCTTCAGTTTGGATACACAAGGTGACATGACACTCTTACCTGGATTAGGATATAATACAAATGACGATTTTTACGAAGCTAATGGTAACTACAATTGTCTCAGAACCTGTAATAGCTGGGTGAATACAGCTTTTAAACAAAGTGATATCAAATCCTGTTTATGGACACCATTTGATTTTGGGTTGTTAAATATGCATCAATAAAAAACGAGAGCCTTAGCATGGACTCTCGTTTACAAAACACATTTTCATTATGACGTGACGACTATGTTTAGAATTACTTCTTTGGCATCATCACACCATCAATGGTATGCATCAGTCCATTAGAAGCTTTTATATCTGTAGTAATTAATCTACCTTTATTACCGTTTTCATCAATTAGATATACAGTTCCACTTTTTCTGCTGGCAATTAATCTTTTTCCTCCCAGGGTTTTTAGTTTTACACTACCTCCATAATCATTAATTGCTTTAATGATATCGGCCTCATTAATTTCATTAGGAATAATATGGTAATTCAAAATATTGGTGAGTTTTTCTTTATTCTCAGGCAACAACAATTTATCTATTGTTTCTTCAGAAAAGTCTTCAAACGCTTGATTGATCGGAGCAAATATAGTGTAAGTACCTTTTTCACTAAGAATCTGTTTTAAATCAGTAGCACTAAGCGTAGAAGCTAATGTAGAAAATCCTTCATCTCCTAAAGTAAGCTCCGAAATAGGAACCAAAACTTCTTCTTTTGGTGTTTCTAAATTTTGGGCAATAAGCTTTTCATTTTGAGGAGTTTTTACTTTTTTAGGCTGGGTACAAGATGTAAAAAAGATTAATCCAGATAAAGTCAAAAGATTGATTAATGGTCTAATTTTCATTTTCAAAATTGTTTTTAGTAGTTATGACTACTCCTTATAATTTAAAAGAGTTGATGGTTTACGTGTTAAATATATTTTAATTAAAATGATTGAATACTACTCAATGAGTATCCGTAGGGTTTTAATTATTAAACGTTTTTTTCTGGTTTATTTTTGGTTTCCATGAACAACGCTACCAATCCATTTTTCCTTGGTAAGTTTTGGTTAAATAATTCTTAACAAAATCTTAAAATTAAACTCTTGTTATACAATGAATTATAACAAACCATATAATCATTAATTTACTATCTTAGATACATTCCAAGGTTTAAAAATACCCATATGCCATTAGAAGAAACAGTAGAACGTTTTATTGCTCGTGTAGAAGAAAATAAACATGACAGTGCCATTGAAGAATTTTATACCATTGATGCTACAATGCAGGAAAACCAACTAGAACCAAGAGCTGGACGGGATGTACTGGTTGCAAATGAACGTGAAGTTCTTTCAAAAGTTAAAACATTACATTCTAAATGTATAAGACCAGTTTTTATTCATGGAGATTATGTAGTCATTAGATGGTCGTTTCAATTTGATTGGCTAAATGGAACTACTACTAAAATTGAAGAAATTACCCACCAACGATGGAAAGGTGAACAGATTGCTGAAGAACATTTTTTCTATGACTCCTCCCAACTAAAACCAAAAAAATTCACTAAATAACAATACCAAAAAACTATGCGACTTATAAAAAGAATCGCCTTACTATTATTAATTATAATTATTGCTTATGCTTCTCATACACTCATCTCTACAGGATTTTTCAGATCAGTAAAAAATGAATTTAATGGAGAAGTCATAAAAAAAATACCTATTCCTGGAGCAGAAGACATTACTGTAAATCCATCAGAAGGTTTTGCTATAATATCTTCCACAAACAGAGAAATATATCCTCCCGTAAAGGAAGAAAAAGGTGGTTTATATTTTATGGATCTAAAAGACAACGATTTCACCCTCACTCATCTTACTACTGGGTTTAATAAACCTTTTGCTCCACACGGAATATCGATGATTAAAAAAGATAGCGTATATAAAATAATGGCAGTTAACCATACTGACCAAGGGCATTCTTTAGAAGTTTTCACGTTAGAGGATGAGAATTTAACGTATAAAAAAACATTGACAGATCCAGCTCTCAAAAGCCCTAATGACGTGGTAATGATCGATAAAAATCGGTTTTACTTTACTAATGATCATGGTTATACCGAAGGTATTGGCAAATTTCTGGAAGAATATTTAGGACTTTCTGTGGCTAACGTTATGTATTATGATGGTAAAAACTATACAGAAGTAGCAAGTGGTATAGCATATGCAAATGGAATTAATTTTGATCCAAAGCGTAATCTAATTTATGTGGCTTCACCCAGAGGTTTTTTGATCAAAGTATATTCCAGAAACGAGGACGGCTCATTAGATTTTATTGAAGACATTCCTTGTGGTACAGGTGTAGACAATATAGAAATCGATTCTGATGGGAATTTATGGACAGCAGGTCATCCTAATCTATTAAGGTTTAAAGCCTATGCAAAAGGAAAAAAAGATACCGCTCCTTCAGAGGTTATTAAAATAAGTTATCGCGGTAAAAATGATTATTCGGTTGATCAAATTTATGTAGAGGATGGCACTACCATGTCAGGATCCTCAGTGGCAACTCCATTCGGCAATCTAGTATTGACCGGTAATGTTATGGATGATGAATTTTTAGTTTTAAAGCTACAGGAATAATCATTTTGTTACTTAATTTATGATAACGGATCAACTTAAAAATCATATACTCAGTTTCGCCGCTCCGACAGAAAAAGAAATCAATGATTTCCTTAATAATTTTGAATTTCTTGCTATAAAAAACAAAGAGTTTCTTCTTAAAGAAGGACAATATTGTAAACATCAATATTTTATTCTAAAAGGATGTTTCAGATGTTTTTTTATAAATCATAAAGGAGCCGAAAAGGTCGTTAATTTTGGTATCGAAAACTGGTGGCTATCTGATTTTGAAAGCCTTATTAATCAAACCCCATCTCTACTTAATATTCAGGCTGCAGAAAACTCTAAAGTTCTAAAAATTAGTAAAGAAAAGTTAGATGCCTTTTTGGAGGACTCCTTAGAATTAAATCGCTATTTCAGAATAATTCTGGAAAAAGTTAGGGTTGCCGATCAACGAAGAATTCAATTCATGTATAATTTATCAGGAGAAGAGCTTTACAACACATTTAGAGAATACAACCCAAGCTTTGTACAACGAGTACCACAATATATGTTGGCATCTTACCTTGGTTTCACACCAGAGTTTTTAAGTAAAATAAGAGCAAAAAAGAAACCTTAATTCACTTCTTAATCTAGATTAATTTTTTCTTCATTTTATCTATAGATTTTTGTTTTGAACAATTAAAACATAGATATGAAAACTGATAGAATTAAGATTAAAGAGGTAAATCCAAACGCGTACAAACCACTATTTGCCTTATATGACAATATTAAAAATAGTTCGTTAACAGATATAGAGTTTTTATTAATAGAAATTAGAGCTTCTCAAATTAATGGTTGTGCGTATTGTATTCAATCTCATATTACTGAAGCCATTGAAAAAGGTGAAAAACAATATCGAATTCACGCTTTATCCACTTGGAAAGAATCTCCATTCTTTACCAAAGAAGAGGAAATAATTCTAGAAATGACGGAGGAAATCACAACCATAGCTGATGAAGGATTACCAGATGATGTATATCAAAAAGCTATCACAACATTTACTAAGGAAAAAGTAGCAGATATTATTATGGCGATTTGTTGTATTAATGTATGGAACCGAATCGGTAGAGCGACCTTAATGACTCCAATACCATCACAAGACTAACGATTAACATCAAAAAAAAAATGAAAATCACATATATCAAACTCTTCTTAAGAGTAAGTCTTTCCATAGGATTTTTATCAGCAGTTGCAGATCGATTAGGTTTTTGGCCAGAAAAAAGCTCCGCTTGGGGTAATTGGAATAGTTTTGTGGAGTATACACAATTATTAAATCCATGGGTTCCAGAAAGTTTTATTAATAGTATTGCAATCATTGCTACAGTTGCAGAAATAGTTCTTGCTATATTTTTACTCATTGGGTTCAAAACCTAAATAACAGCTAAACTCAGTGGTCTCCTCTTATTTGTTTTTGGATTTGCAATGATCATTAATTTAGGTATAAAAGCACCTTTAGATTATTCTGTGTTTTCTGCTTCAGCTGCTGCATTTGGGTTAAGCTTTATCAAAGAACAATATCTGGAAATTGATATACTACTTAATAAAAAATAATAAACATAGAAACCACAATTATTTATGTTTCTGTTAAGTAATTTCTATAGCCTAATACTCTAACTTTGAAATAAAACTAATTATTGCAATTATGGAAAAGAAAGACTGGTCTAATCTAGCTCTCATAAATAATACTGAAAGTCCTAAAAAAAGATTCGAGCTTCACGTAGAAAATGAAATTGTATTCATAGAATATATTCTGGCTAAAGGCGATACTATATATCTTACTCATACAGAAGTCCCCCAATTGCTAGAAGGACAAGGACTAGGAACTACTATAATAAAAAAGACATTACATTATATAAAAGAAAAGGGGTACCGATTGGTACCCTTATGTCCTTTTGTTGCAGCATATCTAAAAAAACATCCAGAAGTTGGAAAAGATATTCTAAAACAAGGATATTCTGTCTAAACATTGAGCATTTGCCAAAGCTTATCTTTTAATTCTTGTAATCCTTGTTGTGCAACAGATGAAATAAATAAATAAGGCACGTTGAATTGTTTGTCCAACTCTTCTTTCATTTCACCTTTCAATTCATCATCCAGCATATCGCTTTTAGAGATGGCTATGAGCCTCTCTTTATCCAACAAGTCCGGATTATATCGTCGAAGTTCATCTAATAGAATTTCGTATTGTTCTTTAATATCCGGAGCATCTGCCGGAATCAAAAACAACAAAGTAGAATTTCGCTCTATATGACGTAGAAATCGATGTCCAATACCTTTACCTTCTGCGGCTCCTTCAATAATTCCAGGAATATCAGCCATTACAAAGGTTTGATAATTTCTGTACTCTACAATCCCCAGATTAGGTTTTAGCGTGGTAAACTCATAATCTGCAATTTTTGGTTTTGCAGCAGTAATCACAGATAGTAAAGTAGATTTCCCTGCATTAGGAAATCCAACCAGACCAACATCGGCTAGTATTTTTAATTCTAAAGTAATATCGTACTGCTGTCCCTCTACTCCAGGTTGAGCATATCTTGGAGTCTGATTAACCGAGTTTTTAAAATGCCAGTTTCCACGACCTCCCATTCCTCCTTCTGCAGCAATATACTCCTGTCCTTCTTCAGTAATCTCCTTAATAATATCTTGAGTCTCCGTATCCCTAATCACCGTTCCCAGAGGTACATCTACATAAACATCTTCTCCATCAGCTCCCGTACTTCTGTTTTTACTTCCATGACCTCCATGTTCTGCCCGGAAGTGACGCTTAAACTTAAGATGATAGAGTGTCCACATATTAGGATTAGCACGTATAATAACATGACCTCCACGACCACCATCACCACCATCGGGACCTCCCTTGGTAATATATTTTTCTCTATGTAAATGCACAGAACCTTTACCCCCGTTTCCGGAAGTAACATGTAACTTTACATAATCTACAAAATTCCCTTCTGTCATATTTCGCTTCGCTCGATTGTTATAAATTTGGCGTTCATAATTTCAAGTTGTTCAAACCAAACAACCTGAAAACATAAACTATAAACTATCAATTACTGTACTTAATCTATCTGTAATCTCAGCAATACCTCCTACTCCATCAACTCCAAAATACTTATCTTGTTTTTGATAGTAATTTTTAAGAATGGCTGTTTCGTCATAATATACTTTGATTCGATTTCGAATTACACTTTCGTCTGCATCATCGGCACGCCCGGATGTTTTACCTCTCTCTAGTAAACGCTGCACCAATACTTCATCATCAACTTCTAAAGCTACCATAGCACTTACTTCTGATCCTTTAGAAGATAATAACTCTCCTAATGATTCTGCTTGCGCTTCAGTTCTTGGGAAACCGTCAAAAATAAAACCTTTGGCATCCGGATTTTTATCCACCTCAGCATTTAGCATATCGATTGTTACCTCATCAGGTACTAATTGTCCTTTATCTATATAGGACTTAGCCAATGTACCTAATTCCGTAGCATTTTTTATGTTGTATCTAAATACATCTCCTGTAGAAATATGTACCAGATCGTATTTTTCTTTTAAAACTTCTGCCTGTGTTCCTTTTCCTGCTCCCGGAGGTCCGAATAGCACCAAATTTGTCATGTTGTTTGATTTTAGTTGATAAACATCTGTGAGGTTACGCCCTAATCCATCATAATCCAGTCCGTATCCTACAATAAATTTATTAGGAATTTCCATCCCTATATAATCGATATGATTTTCTTTTGTATAAGCTTCCGGCTTAAAAAATAAAGTAGCAACTTTTACTTCACCACAGCCTTTATCTTTTAATATTTTCAGTAATTCTTCAATAGTATTTCCGGTATCCACAATATCTTCGAGAATGACAATTGTTCTACCTTTTACATCTTCCTGAAGTCCAATTAATTCTTTTACCTCATTAGTAGTCTCTGTACCAGAATATGAAGCTAATTTCACAAAACTTACTTCGCAATCATCATTAAAACGTTTTACAACCTCTGAGGCAAACATAAAAGATCCATTCAAAATCCCTAAAAACACTGGTTTCTGACCAGTCAAATCTTCATTAAGTTTATCAGCCAAGTCATCTATTGCTTTAGTGATCTTATCTTCAGCAATAAAAGGAGTAAATTGTAAATCGTGCAGTGTAATCATAATACCACAAACTAAGTTCGGTATAGGTTTTACTTTTAAAGCGGCAAAGATAGTGATTACAAACAAGCTTATAAAAGTTTAACCTTAGCATTTACCTTATATTATTGTGGTAATTACTTATTAAAAAATTATTTTTGCGTTTATATACTGTTTTATTATCCCAATATGACGAATTATTTCTCTTCAGATTTTAAACTTGGTATCCTTGGTGGAGGACAACTTGGCAAAATGATGCTATATGAAACTCGCAAGTATGATATCTTTACTCATGTATTAGATCCTAGCTTTGAAGCTCCCAGTAGAATCTCTAGCAATTATTTTGAAAAAGGAGATCTAATGGATTTTGATACCGTTTATAATTTTGGTAAAAAAGTAGATGTTCTTACTATAGAGATTGAAAATGTGAATACCAAAGCGTTAGCAAAACTAGAAAAGGAAGGAAAAAAGGTATATCCAAGTGCTAAAACTCTGGAAAAAATCCAAAATAAAGGAACACAGAAGCAATTTTATGCAGATCATAACATTCCGACTTCCAATTTTATACGTTTTTCCAACAAAGCTCACCTGGCGGAAGGAATAACAAGTAATAAAGTAAAACTACCTTTTGTTTGGAAAAGCACTCAGGGAGGTTATGACGGTAAAGGTGTTTCTGTAATAAAATCCGGAACTGATCTAGTAAAATTACCGGACACAGAATGTATTGCAGAAGAATTAATCAATTTCAAAAATGAATTGGCGGTAATCGTTGTTCGTAACCCTAGCGGCGAAATCAAAACCTACCCTGTTGTAGAAATGGAATTTCACCCTGAAGCTAATCAGGTAGAATACGTAATTTGCCCTGCTAGAATTGATAATGAAATTGCTCAAAAAGCTATAGAGGTTGCTAAAAAGGTGTCTGAAGCTTTTGAACACGTAGGAGTATTAGCTGTAGAAATGTTTCATACCCAAGATGATGCAATTCTGGTAAATGAAGTAGCGCCAAGACCTCATAATAGCGGTCATTATAGTATTGAAGCCAGTTATACTAATCAATTCGAACAACATATCAGGGCTATATTAGATCTTCCGTTAGGAGTAACCGAAAGTAAAGTAAATGGAATTATGGTGAATCTAGTCGGAGAAGAAGGACATACTGGTGATGTTGTCTATAAAAACATAGAAAACATAATGAAAATGAAAGGTGTGACTCCTCATATTTATGGTAAAAAACAAACCAGGCCTTTTAGAAAGATGGGACATGTAACTATAGTTGACGAGGATATTACTGAAGCAAGAAAAATTGCTGAAAAAGTAAAAAACACCATTAAAGTGATTAGTAAATAGGTTTGAGGTTTGAGGTTTGAGGTTTGAGGTTTGAGGTTTGAGGTTTGAGGTTTGAGGTTTGAGGTTTGAGGTTTGAGGTTTGAGGTTTGAGAAAATATTCTATTTATTTTCTAACTCAAATAAACTCAACTTTATTTACAAATAAGTTAATAACAATAAGAAATAATAAATATATAATGAGTAAAGTAGGAATCATCATGGGCAGTACTAGTGATATGCCTGTCATGGAGAAAGCAATCGAAATATTACAAGGTTTTGATATCGAAGTAGAAGTAGATATTGTTTCTGCTCATCGTACTCCCGAAAAATTATTTGATTACAGCAAAAATGCTCATACCAGAGGAATCAATGTAATCATAGCTGGAGCTGGTGGAGCAGCCCATCTACCTGGAATGGTAGCTTCATTATCACCACTTCCTGTAATTGGTGTACCGGTAAAATCCAGGAATTCTATAGATGGATGGGATTCTGTTTTATCTATTTTGCAGATGCCTGGTGGCGTTCCTGTAGCAACTGTCGCTTTAGATGGTGCTTTAAATGCTGGAATATTAGCTGCTCAGATTATAGGAGCATCTGATAAATGCGTTCTGGATAAAGTTTTGGTTTATAAAGAAGGATTAAAACAAAAGGTTATTGAAGGGGCTAAGCAAATTAAAAAGTAAACTTTTCTTCAGAATCACCGACTCCATTTTGATCTAACAACATAGTAAACAAAAAAAGAGCCACTCCTCAGTGACTCTTTAATTTAGGCCTTACAATGAATATAACAATATTTATTAACCAACTTAAATATATTACACAAAAAAAATTTATTGCAAGACCATACTCTTAAAACCTGACACAAAGGTAAAACCTTACTTTAATTACACAAGAAAAGTAGCAAGAAATTTATCAACATTTTCGGTAAAAAGGAAAGTTTTTCGACGAAATACACATAATTAATTTTTTTTACTTGTTTTTTTGATGAAAAAACATACATAAAACCAATTCTCTATAAAAAAAGTAGACTTCTTTTTTATAAAAAATAGAAAACAAAAGAGCTACAATAATTGTAGCTCTTTCGATATATTTGATCCAGGCAAAGAATTTTATTGATATACATACCCCTTATAACAATAGTATAGTAATTCTTTAGCCAAAATCATTACTAATAAACCTAGTCAAATCTACCAGTATTAAAAAGATTTGAATCAAAACATAGATAATTTAAAGGGTGTTTTTTCGTTTAAAAGCACTCTTTTTCGATAAAGAACTTAAAATATTATTATCAAAATGAATAATCCGCTATTAGAGTCATTTGACTTGGCTCCTTTTTCAAAAATAAAATCAGAACATTTCTTACCGGCTATAAAGAATGGAATTACAGTCGCTAAAAAAGAAGTAGATATTATTGTAAACAATTCAGAAGCACCTACATTTTCTAACACTATCGAAGCCTTAGATTATAGTGGAGAATTATTAGATCGAGTAACTAGTGTATTTTTTAATCTAAACAGTGCCGAAACCAATGAAGAAATTCAGAAAATAGCTCAGGAAGCTTCTCCTCTACTTTCAGAATTCAGAAATGATATTGCGCTGAATATAAACCTCTTCAAAAGAATTGAAGCAGTTTATCAGCAAAGAGATGAACTAAATCTTAATGCCGAACAATACACCTTATTAGAAAAAAGATATAAGTCTTTTTCCAGAAATGGAGCAGACCTTCCTGACGATAAAAAAGAAAAACTTAGAGAAATCGATAAAGAGCTTTCTCAGCTAAGCCTCAAGTTCGGTGAAAATGTTTTGGCGGAGACCAATAAGTTCGAAATGTTGTTAACCGAAGAGTCTGACTTGGCTGGACTCCCGGATGGGGCTAAAGAAGCTGCCAAAGCTATGGCGGCAGCTAAAGAAAAAGAAGGCTGGCTTATTACGCTGGATTATCCAAGTTATATTCCGTTTATGACGTATGCTGATAATCGTGAGCTACGTAAAAAACTAGCATTGGCTTTTGGGTCAAAGGGTTTTCATAGCGATGATCTGGACAACCAGGATATTGTTTTAAAAATAGCAAACCTAAGACATGATCGTGCATTATTATTAGGGTATGCTTCACATGCAGACTACGTATTAGAAGAAAGAATGGCAGAGGCTCCAGCAAAAGTATTTTCTTTTCTGAATGAAATTCTGGAAAAAGCCAAACCTGCTGCAGAAAGAGAATTCAAGCAATTAGAATCATTTGCAAAAGATCTGGACGGCATCGATCAACTTCAGAAATGGGATGGTGCTTATTATTCTGAAAAGCTAAAGCAGAAGCTTTTTGACCTTGATGATGAGAAACTAAAACCATATTTTAAGCTAGAAAATGTAATCGATGGTGTTTTTACTGTAGCTTCCAAGTTATTTGGACTTCAGTTTGAAGAAACTAATGAAGTAGATACATATCACGAAGAAGTAAAAACGTATAACGTTACAGATCTACAGAATAATTTTATCGCTGTATTCTATGCTGATTTTCACCCAAGACCTGGCAAACGTAATGGGGCCTGGATGACATCTTATAAATCACAAATGAAAAAGGATGGTGATAATATTAGACCTCATATATCTATCGTTTGCAATTTTACAAAGCCTACCCCTAGTAAACCTTCTTTATTAACTTTTAATGAGGTTACTACCCTCTTTCACGAGTTTGGTCACGCTTTACACGGTATGCTAGCTAATACTACCTATCCCGGATTATCAGGAACTAGTGTATATTGGGATTTTGTTGAACTACCAAGTCAAGTATTAGAAAATTGGTGTTATGAAAAAGAAGCGTTGGAATTATTTGCTAAGCACTATGAGACCGGAGAAGTAATACCAATGGAACTAGTTCAAAAAATCAAGGATTCATCCACCTTTATGGAAGGAATGGCAACGCTGAGACAATTAAGTTTTGGGTTATTAGATATGTCGTGGCATTCAAAAGACCCTAGCGGTATCAAAAATGTAAAAGCACACGAAAAGAAAACTTTTGCAGAAACATCTTTATATCCTGACACTGAATCTACGTGTATGAGTACGGCATTTTCTCATATTTTTCAAGGAGGATATTCTTCCGGGTACTATTCCTATAAATGGGCAGAAGTATTGGATGCAGATGCTTTTGAATATTTTAAAGAAAATGGGATCTTTAATACAGAAGTTGCTGCTAAATTTAAAGACCACGTACTTTCTAAAGGAGGAACCGAAAATCCTATGACCTTATATAAACGTTTTAGAGGACAAGAACCTAAACCAGAAGCACTATTAAAGCGTGCAGGGTTAATAAAATAATATTGCCAAGACAATATAAAAAGGCGCTTCAATATAAACTGAAGCGCCTTTGTTATTTTAATTACTTTTTATTGAATTATTAATTTTTGAGTTACGGTTTTTTCTCCTTCGGTTTCAATCTTCACGAGGTACATACCTGTTTTTAATGATAGTTGCTCAGCAGATAACGTATTGACTCCTGATTGCAACAAAATCTCCGAGGCCCTTTTTCCTAAAATTGTAAAGAAAGTAGCTTTAATATTTTCGGTGCTCTCACCTTTTACATATAACTCAAAATTATTCTTTGCAGGGTTAGGTGTAATTGTTATTGCAGATAAAACACCTTCGTCTTCATCTCCTAATTTTGGAATTTCGGATAGCAGATTTACTGTCGATGCTGATCTCCCACAAGAACCTTCGTAGACCTTCACATTAGAGAATGTAGAATTATTGCCGTTTCCGGCATCATTATCATTAATAAACACCAATCGATCCATATTTCCGGTATAGAAGTTACCTAAAGGAATAACATACGATTTTGTACCACTAGAATAATTATCATAGTTGGTCAAACCATAGTTTTGACTACCATGAACTTTAAAATATCTATTTGCGGTTAAGGTATTATCGTTTTCAAAACCTATACCATGGATTTCTCCCTGAGCGCTACTAGTAAAGTCAAAGGCAACAACAGTAGATGTTGTTACATTATAATTAAGAGCGATCGATTTCCAGGTATTATTTTGTAATGATAATTCTGACCCATCACTGTTGACTGAATAATTACCGGCATTATCCTGATTAGAAAAAGAAGAAACTGTATAATCATTAAAATTTAATGACACACACGGATCAGGGTCCGGATCGGTTGTAGACTCTCCTATCATCAAGTCATCGATAGCAATATCTCCTTGCCAACCATTACCTGTTACAACTCTAAATCTAAATTGCACACGCTCTCCTATATAAGAAGTAATATCAATATTAGCAGTATTCCAATCGCTTCCTTGTGATCTTGTTTTTTCAAAAATTGTTACCCAACTTATTCCACCATCAGCTTTGGCATCTACAAAAAGACTACCCACGGCATCTCCCTGCATATGATACTTAAAACCTAAATTAGCTGTAGACAAACTATTAAGATCAAAACAAGGCGAAGTTAATATTGCTCTTTTATTAGGATATCCTGTTCCATTACCGGAAGCCTCTACATAAAGATATGAAGAACCTTCTGCTGCAATTCCTGGCCCTGTTCCATTAGAGGGTGTCCCATTAGCATCGATTGTCCAATTTGTATCATCTTGTGTAGATTGAGTCCAGCTACCAATAGAGCCTTCAAAACCTAATTTATAAGGAAAATTACTTATCGTATCTATACAAAAATCTCCACCAGGACCACCTGTAACTCCATTAGAAATTTCAATTAAATACTCCAAAGCCAACTTTGCAAATTTTGCAGCATGCGTAGCATTTGGTGTCGGAGATCTATCAAAAGTATCTCTAGTCGTATGGATATTGGGGTTACTTTGATTAAAAGTCGCTTCAAAAGGAAAAGTTACATCATACCCCTGCTGTGCCCAACTATAGTGATCAGAACAACCATAGTTACACTGAGAAGTTCCATAAGTAATTCTATGTGTACCCGATGCATTATAATAATTCATCAATTCGATTAAGAAATCATTTAAGGTATCATCATTATAAGAATCAGTAGATATATACACATCATTGGTTGATCCTTTATAATTCGTCATATCCAGTTGCATATAACTCACCACGTTTACATTACGTCTTTTATAGTCTTCTGCTATCTCTTTAGAACCTCTGAGTCCTACCTCTTCTGCTGCAAATGCCATAAACTCTACTGTTCTTTTAGGTTTAAAATTCATTTCGAACAGCACTCTGGCAGCTTCAGTAATGGTAGAAATACCTGAAGCATTATCATCTGCTCCCGGTGCATTATTACTATTACCACCTCTTGCCGTAGAATCAATATGACCACCGATAATTACGAATTCGTCTGGTTTTTCTGTCCCGGTAATGGTCATAACCACAGAAGGCATATCGGTACTGTTATGATTAACTATTCTTACGGACACATCGCTACGTCCGTTAGACAGACCTTCCCATTTGGTTTTAAGATCCAAAACCGATTGTCTTGCACTATTAGTAGTATGATAACGAGAACCATAATCTTCTAATTCCTGAATTTGTCTGGCGATATTTAAGTTATTTACCAAATCCAGGCTTTGTCTCACCAGTACATCCTGAGTAATAGAAAAAGTGGCTCTTTGCTTTTTTACAGACCTCTTATTGATATTCTGTATTGAAGAAAGTGCATTCTTTTCAGAGCTCTCATAAATAAATCCGGGTCCATGAACCAATACTTTATGATGTAACTCATGTGCTGCATCTTTGGTAAGCATCACGGCACTGTAACCATTTTGAGAATCCAGAATTTTAATCTCCTTAGGGTGATCTTTTTTCAATCCTAATGCATCTTTTGTTTGCATAGTAGCATAAAACATACCGGATTGTTTTTGTGAATAGCCTATGATCGTGCATAGGCATAGAAAAGCCATTGAAATAATTAATTTTAATTTTTTCATTATTATTTGAGTTTGTGTTAGATCTCAAACTACGGAAAATTAACATGTTAGAAAAACGGCAAAACCACAAAACATGAACTGCTTAAACGCTTCGTAAAACAAAAATCTAAAAATAATTAATTTTCAATATTTTTTGAAAGTTTGATATTTTTCATATATTTGTAACCAGAAACAAAATTATTAATCAGCATCATGAATTACGAAGAAGCAAAAGAAAAGTTTATATCTACCTGGGGAGCTCTTGGAACGCTCTGGGGTATCAATAAAGCTATGGCACAGATTCATGCTTTATTATGGATCTCTCCAGAACCACTTTCTATGGAGGATATTATGGAAGAATTACAAATCTCCAGAGGAAACACCAGTATGAACTTACGTCAATTAATGGATTGGGGCATCGTTTTTAAAGAAAATAAAATGGGAGAACGCAAGGAATATTTTGTTTCTGAAAAAGATGTACAGGAACTAGCAAGACAGATAGCAAAAGAAAGAAGTCGAAGAGAAATCAGACCTGTTATAAAAGTTCTAAAAGACGTATCTAGTATTGAAGATGACAATACGGCTAAGACAAAAGAGTTGATAAAACAAACCAAAGCATTACATGAGCTTGCCGATACCGCAGACACTATGATGAATAAAATGGTGAATCAAGAGCATAACTGGATTACTAAAACCTTACTAAAAATAGTGAAGTAAACTAATCCGCACACAAGAAGAACCAAGGAGTTAGCTCCTTTTCTTTTTTATAATATATTTCAAAAATTACTGAAACTTTAAAATAATAGAAATATGAAAACGATACACAACATAAACAAATGGAGTTTTATCATCACCCTTTTACTTTACTTAACGATTTATTTTGGATTGTTAGCTCAGATACTCTTAGGTAGTGTTCAAATCATACTTGTTTTGATCCTATTGTACTATTGGAAAGATTTTCAAACAAAACAAAAACAACATCTTGCAATTTATGTTGGTATTGTAATTTTTTATGGACTATTATTCTTAACAAACGTTCTAAAATCCTACTTTCTGATTTTCTTCATCACTGTTGTCCCTATGTCAATTGCAGGTTACTTCGTATACATCACATACCTCATTAGTATATCAGAAATCATAACGAATACCCTAGAAATCAAAAACATATAGCTATGAGTACACTATCACTATTACATAAACTAAAGCTAAAAAAATCTACAACTAAAGAAAAAATCATCCAATTCTATGATGAGGCTACAGAAGATTATGAGTTTTGGAGCAAGGATTTGAATATGCATTTTGGGTATTACATTCCTTTTAAAACTAATCTTTTTAAGAGAGATTCTATGCTTAATGAGATGAATCAACAGGTTTTTAATCGTTTAGATATGCCAAAAAGAAATTCATTAGTAGCTGACCTGGGTTGTGGGATGGGCGGAACCATAAAATACGGATTAAGAAAATATCCTTTAACCAATATTATTGGCGTTACACTATCCTCTTTTCAGGTTAGAGAGGGTAATAAAAGACTTCAAGACATCAACGGATTGATTCTGGAAGAAAACTACAATCATACTTCTTTTCAGCCCAATAGTGTTGATGGGGCGTATGCGATGGAAAGTCTTTGTCATTCAGGACATAGTGAACAATCATTATGCGAGGCCCACCGAATTCTCAAGCCCGGTTCCAGACTGGTGATCACCGATGCTTTTCTTAAAAAAAATGCTGACGAATTATGTATCGGAAGTAATTATTGCTATGAACAATTATGTAAAGGATGGAGCTTAGAAGGATTAGGAAGTATAGAAGATGTAAAAACATCTTTAACACAGATCGGATTTAGAAAAGTAACTATCGAAGATATATCTTTTAGAGTTGCTCCTTCGGTATTACACGTCCCTTTTGCTATTACAGGATTTATCCTCAAAAAGCTCTTTAGAAAGGAAACGCTAAAAGCTCAAAGCTGGAAAAACCTTAAAGGATCATTATTCGCATTGCTTTCGGGTTTACACATGCACAATTTTGGGTACTATATAATAACCGCTGAAAAATAAAAATGAATACCGACTCACGAACATATAGGCTAGTTTATATTCTTATCGCTACGATCATATCTAGTATTGTATTGTTTTATTTTGCCAAAGCAATACCAGAACTGATCCCTAATGATAATATGATCAAAGAAGTCTTTATGTGTTCTGGTCAAATCTTTTGGCAAGATACTATCCTAATGTTATGCATCAAGAAAAAGATGATCATATATCTATATCAAATGATTACAGTTTCTTTATTAGGGTCATTATTATTAATCCCATTACTCATAATACACCAACAACTGGATATTAGTTTAAAGATAAGAATTGGAGGGTTTTTGGCGATAGTTCTTGGTATGATCATAGATCATTTCAGAAGAGTTAAAAAATTGACGCTTCCCTCCTACCTTACTATAACCTGGATATTGTATAGAGCCCTTTGGTTACCAATTTTATTATTTTAATTTCACAAACTATGAAAAAATTAATTATAGCAGCAGGAACCGGTTTTTTAGGAAATGTACTAATTGATCACTTCAAAGATAAAGTCGAAACCATAGTCATTTTAACCCGCGGAAAACATACTTCTAAAGAAAATGTACGATATGTCCATTGGGATGCTAAAACCCATGGAGATTGGAACAAAGAACTTGAGGGAGCAGATGTACTTATCAATATGACTGGTAAATCTGTAGATTGTCGCTATCATCAAAAAAATAAAGATTTGATCTTATCCTCCAGGATAGCATCAACAGCTATTCTTGGCAAAGCCATTGAAGCATGTCACTATCCTCCAAAAACCTGGCTTAATTCTTCTACTGCTACTATTTACAGGCATTCTTTAGATAAAGAAATGAATGAAGATACGGGTGAGATCGGTAGCGGATTTTCAGTAAATGTGGCTACTGCCTGGGAAAAAGAATTCTTTAGCCACTCTACGCCAAATACTAGAAAAGTAGCGTTGCGTACCTCTATAGTGCTGGGCAAAAAAGGTGGCGCTTTACAACCTATCCTCAATCTGGTAAAAATTGGTTTTGATGGTAGACAAGGATCCGGAAATCAAAAATTCAGTTGGATCCACGAAAAAGACTTTGCCAGAAGTTTGGAATATCTCATACACACAACAAACTTAGATGGGCCCATCAATATTGTAGCGCCAAAACCTACAACCAATACTATATTAATGAAAACATTACAAAAAATAGTTCGTGTTCCTTTCGGAATCCCACTCCCCAAACCTCTCTTAGAGCTTGGTGCCCTCATTATCAAAACGGAGACCGAACTGATACTCAAAAGTAGAAATGTAGTCCCAAAGAAACTACAAGATCACGGTTTTCAATTCAGCTATCCTAATCTGAACACAGCACTAGAACACTTGATTTCTAAGTAAAAGTTGTTTTAGATTAAAAATCTATCCATCGCAATACTTGTGTAACAACTACAGCAATTGAACAAATTAACATGATACGTCTTGTTTTTAAATTAAATTTTTCTTTGGCTATCAAAGCGATAACCAAAACCACTAGAGCAATTGACAAAATGATATAAGATCCCATATAGTATACTTTATTAGTTAGTATAATTAACCCAAAAAATGTTACCCGAAGAACATATAACAATTTCTAAGATATGTCCTTAATTCAACTCCGTACACTCATTAAAGCACCTATAGAAGAAGTCTTTGACTTATCCAGAAATATTGATTTTCATATCAATTCTGCCAAACAAACTAAAGAAAAAGCAATTGCAGGAAGAACCTCAGGGCTCATAGGACTTCATGAAACAGTAACCTGGAGAGGAAAACACTTCGGGATATACCTAACACATCAAAGCAAGATCACTGACTTTGAGTACCCAAATCGTTTTACCGATGAGATGGTCAAGGGTCATTTTAGAAGCTTTAAACATCAACATATCTTTAAAGACTCTGAAACAGGAACAGAGATGATAGATATACTTGAATATAAAACTCCTTATGGTTTTTGGGGATATTTTTTTGACACGATGATGTTAAAAAGGCACCTTACTCAATTTCTCCAAAATCGCAATTCCTTCATAAAATCATCTTTAGAAAACAAAAAATGAAAATTTAAAAACAAATCAAGTAAGGTTTTAAGGAAAACCACTACTTATTATACATTAGTTAAAACGTATAGTAACATTCAACTTTTTATCCTATTTTTGGTGAGTACTACAATAGAAACCACTATGTCAACAAACACCATAGACCCCAATACATGGATAGATAAATACAGTGATTACTTATTTAACTATACTATTGTTAGAGTTGATGATAAAGAAATTGCACAAGATCTAGTTCAGGAAACGTTCTTTGCGGGCCTTAAATCGATGAAAAACTTTAAAGGCGAAGCTAGTGAGCGTACCTGGCTTATTTCTATCCTAAAAAGAAAAATTATTGATCATTACCGAAAAATTAATAGTAATAAAGGTAAAGCAGAGGTCAGAATAAATTATTCCGGTGATTCAGAAACAGAAGGTGATTGGTTAGAAGAACGCGTAGCGGATCCGTTTGATGGCAATGCAGAAAGTGAAATAGAAAACACAGAACTTGGGCTGGCGATACATAATTGTATGGGTAAATTACCAGAGAAACAAGCTCAAATTTTTAAGATGAAAACAATACAAGGGTTTGAAACAGAAGCTATTTGTAATGAATTTGATATAACTGCGTCTAACCTATGGGTAATTATCCATAGAGCACGTACAGCAATGGCTGAGTGTTTAGAAAAAAATTGGTTTTAAGAAAACATGAGTAAAGGAAAAGGACTATTTGTAAGTTGTTCAGAAGCTAATCACTTCTGCGACAAAAATCAATATAAGGAAGCTACTTTTTGGGAAAAAGTAAGGCTTAATATACACGTAATTTATTGTAGAGCGTGCAGAAAATATTCTGCCAATAACAATAAGCTTTCCAAATTAGTTAAAGACCCAAAAGTCGTGAGTATCAATCCTTCTGAAAAGAATGCGATGAAAGAACGACTAAAACAAAAAATGGCAGAGCAATAAACAGAAAGTTCTGCATCATAATTACATAATCCCCAAATAATACGTTGTCAGAAATTTGAAATGAAAACTACTAATAAGTTACTAGTATCGTGCGAAGAAGCGAAACACATCTGTGATAAAAATCAGTATGGCGAAGCTTCGATTACAGAAATTATAAAACTTAACATCAGATTGATGTACTGTAAGGTTACCCGAGCCTATTCTAAAAGAAATGTAAAACTTACCAAAACGATCAAGAAGTCTAATATCCAAACCTTTAGCGTTTCTGAAAAACAAGCTATGAAAAATAGGTTGCAAGAGGAATTAGCCAAATAAGTTTTGCATTAATATTACTATAAACAACCACATTATCGGTACGCTCTCTACCCAAAAAGAACAGTAGTATTCTGACTGTTTTTTTTCGGTTCCCCATAAGAAAAACAAACATATGGTGGTAATGGAAATTGTACTTAAAATTTCTACTGACGAAAGTTCTTGTTTGATTGCCGTAAGTAGCAAAAAAACAACTAATAAGATACTCCCAAAAACTTTGGTTCTGGTCACCCCAATTTTTTGAGGCAGGGTTTCTAAAGATATATCGTCGTGATGCATGTCTCTTATTTCAAACGGTAACATCAACACCACAATAAATATAAAGCGCTGGATAATTTCTATTAAGAAATTAAAACTTAGATCTGCTTCTGCATATATCATGGGAACCAGTACTGTAGTTCCCGCCCAGACCAAAGCAATTACAAAAATCTTAACCCCAGCGACACTTCTTAAGTTCTTTTTATTCGGAAAAACAGGGATCGCATATAATACCGTAAGTGCAAGAAAAGGACTGACATACATTAGTGTTTTATAAGAGAGCTGATATCCAAAATATAATAAAAGTACTCCAGAAGCAATGGTCAGAAAACGAATACTTTTCATCGATCTGGTCAGCCTAATGTGATATAACTTCGCAACTTTTGAATATTTTACAAAATTATATCCTATGATGGAGCAGAAAAAACTAAACCATAATAGTGCATACCCCTCAGGAATCCCAAACTTAATAAACGTGATTTTCACCAATGCACATATGGCTAGAGCCACATGAATACTACTATTGATATAAAATCTAAAGATACTTTTTAAGGTTTTCACGTGTTAAATTTAGGGTTATCTGTTAATAACACCCGAAATTGGTTAAAAACTTGCTAGGTCTAGGTTAATTTATTGTGAAATTTTTAGGGATTTAATATGTATTTTTGCGCTTTCAATTCTCAACTCTTTTTTGCTATGCAAACTGACTCATTCAAACTGCGCCATATAGGTCCATCAAAAAAGGATCTAGGCAGTATGCTCAATACTATAAAAGTTGATTCTGTAGATCAACTTATTTACGAAACTGTTCCGGATGATATTTTATTAAAAAAGCCTTTAAATCTTGATAAAGCGCTAAGCGAACAGGAATATGCAGCTCATATGCATAAATTATCTGCCGAGAACAAAGTTTTTAAATCCTATATCGGATTAGGATACCACGAAGCTTGTTTACCAGCTGTAATACAACGTAACATATTAGAAAATCCAGGTTGGTATACCGCCTATACACCATATCAGGCAGAAATTGCACAAGGTAGATTAGAAGCCTTGCTAAATTACCAAACTATGATCTGTGACCTTACAGGTATGGAACTGGCCAATGCATCCTTATTGGATGAAAGTACCGCTGCAGCAGAAGCTATGACCATGTTATTTGCAGTACGTTCCAGAGATCAGAAAAAAAGGGGGGTTAGCAAATTCTTCATTTCAGAAGAAATACTTCCTCAAACCCTATCACTACTAAAAACCAGAGCAATTCCGCTGGATATTGAACTGGTGATTGGCGACCACCGGGAATTTGATTTTTCTACCGAATTCTATGGAGCTATTTTACAATATCCAGGAAAATCAGGACAGGTATATGATTATGCAGATTTTGTTGCCAATGCGCATCAGGCAGAAATCAAAGTAGCCGTAGCTGCAGATATCTTAAGCTTGGTATCGCTGAAGTCACCTGGAAGCTTTGACGCAGATGTAGTTGTAGGTACAACACAACGTTTTGGTATTCCATTAGGATATGGAGGGCCACACGCAGCTTTTTTTGCAACTCGCGAAGAATACAAAAGAAATATACCCGGAAGAATTATTGGGGTTACTCAGGATATGAATGGCAACCGTGCGTTACGTATGGCTCTGCAGACCAGAGAACAACATATCAAACGTGATAAAGCAACATCTAATATCTGCACAGCTCAGGTATTACTAGCTGTTATGGCCGGAATGTACGCCGTATATCACGGATCAGAAGGATTGCAATATATTGCAAACAAAGTACATAGTGCTACATCAACATTAAGTAATACGCTACAACAGTTAGGTTTCGAACAAGATAATAGCACTTATTTTGATACTATTAGCATTAAGGCAAATGCTGCCAAAGTAAAAGAAATAGCAGAAGCTCACGAAGTAAATTTCTATTATCCGAATACTGAAACCGTTTCTATTGCTCTTAATGAAGCTACTACTCTAGAAGATATAAATACGATTGTAACTATTTTTGCAAAAGCTATTGAAAAAGAAACTATTGCAATTAAAGAGATAAGCAATGCAACTGTAATTGATCAACAGCTAAAGCGTAATACACCATTCTTAACCAATGAAGTATTTAATACCTACCATTCTGAAACAGAATTGATGCGTTATATCAAGAAGTTGGAAAGAAAAGATTTATCACTAAATCATTCTATGATTCCGCTGGGATCTTGTACAATGAAGCTTAATGCCGCTTCAGAAATGTTACCACTTAGTGATCCACAATGGGGTAATATTCACCCTTTTGTACCAATAGAGCAAGCAAAGGGATACCAGGAAGTACTTAAAAAACTAGAAGATCAACTTACAGAAATTACCGGTTTTGCCGCAACATCATTACAACCTAATTCTGGGGCGCAAGGAGAATTTGCAGGACTCATGGTGATCCGTGCTTATCACGAATCCAGAGGAGATCATCATCGTAATATATGTCTTATTCCATCTTCTGCTCATGGTACCAATCCAGCTTCGGCGGTGATGGCCGGTATGAAGGTAGTAGTGACTAAAGCTACAGAAGAAGGAAATATTGATGTAGAAGACCTAAGAGAAAAAGCATTAAAGCATAAAGATAATTTAGCCGCTTTGATGGTGACCTACCCTTCGACTCACGGAGTGTATGAATCTGCTATTAAAGAAATTACTACAATTATCCACGACCATGGCGGTCAGGTATATATGGATGGTGCCAATATGAATGCCCAGGTAGGATTAACCAATCCCGGAGCCATTGGTGCAGATGTATGTCACCTCAACCTTCATAAAACCTTTGCCATCCCACACGGTGGTGGTGGACCTGGAGTTGGACCGATCTGTGTAGCATCACAACTGGTTCCTTTTCTTCCGAGTAATCCAATCATTACAACCGGAGGAGATCAGGCAATTACTGCTATTTCCGCAGCACCTTGGGGATCAGCCCTGGCTTGTCTGATATCATATGGATATATCAAGATGCTAGGCACCAAAGGACTTAAAGAATCCACAGAGTATGCTATTCTGAATGCTAATTATATCAAAGAACGATTAGCAGGACATTATGATACTTTATACTCCGGTGAACGCGGTCGTGCGGCTCACGAAATGATTATTGATTGTCGACCATTTAAAGCTCACGGAATCGAAGTAACCGATATTGCAAAACGATTAATGGACTACGGTTTCCATGCGCCTACAGTTTCTTTCCCTGTAGCAGGAACGATTATGATAGAACCTACAGAGAGTGAAAGCAAAGCAGAATTAGATCGTTTCTGTGATGCTTTGATTTCTATCCGTCAGGAAATTGCAGAAGCCAGTGCGGACAATCCTAACAATGTGATGAAGAATGCACCGCATACTTTAGCTATGCTCACTTCAGATTCTTGGGATTTCCCATACACAAGAGAACAAGCTGCTTATCCATTATCTTATATTGCAGAAAATAAATTCTGGCCATCGGTACGTCGTGTAGACGATGCTTATGGAGATAGAAACTTGATCTGTACTTGTGCTCCTATTGAGGAGTATATGGAAGAGGTATAAAATTAAATAACACTTATATAAAAGCCTGAAATTGATTCAATTTCAGGCTTTTTGTTTTACTTAAGGTTATACATGAGCAATGAAGTTGCAAACTTCGTCTTTATTTAGCAATTCTATATTGTTTGAAATTAATCGGTGGATACATGATCCATACAAATGAAGAGAATATCAGTAGATCCGTATAATTCGATGATTCAGAAACTTCGATGCTCAAAGACTCACCTCTCACCTTTACTCCCTAAAGCGTAATTTCTAAGTTTCCTGAATCCACATTTACATGACAACAATCAGTGCTCACAGTATAATTGCTACTGATCACTTCCTGATTATTGAGAAACCCATTAAATTGAATTTGTCGCTCTTGATTTACTCCCAGAGTTCCATCTTGTATTAATGGATACTTTCCGGATTGTTGTGCATTCAAAAGTTGATCCGGAGTCAATATAATGGTAAGATCATTTCCATTTTCTGTATCGATCACCTCAAAAGAATCTAAAGCCACAGGATTCTGGTTTTGATCTGTGATGGATACCGAAAATCGTATCAATACTAAGGTGCAGATTGCATTTTCACAATCTGAATTGGAATCATCATCATTGCAGGATATCTGGATAAGTGTAAAAAGGATAGATAATACTACTATAAATAATTTGCGTGAATTGATCATTGTTTTTATTTTATGATGCAAAAAAAGCAGATTAGTTGCTTCAAAACTCTGACCAACCTCAAATTATTGTAGTTATAGTAAGCTGTTTAGAATTTATTTAATTCACAGAAATCAATTTCACATCAAACAGTAATACAGAACCTGCAGGAATTGGTCCTATCGTTCTACCACCATATCCCAGGTGTGCTGGTATCAATAGTGTACCGCTACCACCTTCTTTAAAATAAGGAATCCCTTCTGTCCAACCTTGTATAACCTGTCGTAAACCAAAAGAAACACCATTGGCACTGCTTTCATCAAACACGGTACCATTGGTAAAATATCCTTTATACGCTACAGTAACATTATCATCTGCTGTGGGTTGAGCACCCGTTCCCGGCTCATCAATGATATAATATAATCCTGTATCACTTTTCTCAGCAATTAGATTATTATCTTCTAAATATTTTGTGATTTCCTGCTCATTTGCCTCGGTATAATCCCTCTCTACAAATGGCACATTATCCGTACTAGTATTACAGGAAACAAAAAGTATAATTACAAATGCAAATATCGTGTATTTCATACGTTCAAATTTTAGTAATTATTTAAAAATAAGTTAATTATAAAATTGAGAACGTATATAACCGCTACGCTCTCACATTAAAAATTTTAAACATTACCTTTTGTAAAGAAATTTTTAAAATTTATTAATGTTCGTTTTATATATCTATTTTTAAAAGAGGTCACAAAGCTAAAACTATCTTACTTCTTAAGAAATATTATTTTGAAAAATAAAGCCATAAGCTTTTTATGACAAAAGGGGAATACTTGACAGTACTAGTTAAATCCGAGCTATCAGGTTTATTTTTTCTCAACTAATTCTAAATATTTATCTTTTCCAATTGTTAAATAATATAGCGGATATAAAAATACGATTCCTGCAATTATTCCGAATATTAAGTTTTTAGTGAATATAAGAAGCCCTGCTAATAACATAAATGTAACCTTAACAATACCTTCATTTTTAAAACTACTGAGAGTCAATATTGTGATCTCATCATCTGTAATAGTTACATTTATTTTTTGACTACCGCACCAAGCAGATTTAGCATAAATTTCGTGTTGCCCATTTTCTATTTCATATTCTTTATCTTCTTTTTTTATGGTACCATAGTCTCTCTGGTTAATAAAAATCTTTGCTCCGGTTGAACTCTCAATTTTAATTTTTCCCATTTTTTAGTTCTGATTAATTTTGAATTATTGTATTGATATTCAGCTGTCTACTATCTTGTCAAATTTCCTAAAAACCTATTCAATTTTCATTCTTTTTAGTTTCGTTAGTAAAAGAAATTAATAGAGTCTCTTATGTGTGGAAAGTTTTACAACCTTTTAATATTTGTACCGTAGCAAGGCAAAATGTTACCTCAGGATTGAGTTTTTATACATATTGATCGTTTATTTGCTGCAAACATTGTACTCTGTTATCCTGCTTGTCAATGATGTTATGACCTTACAAACTTCGTAGAGCGGGTTGCACATAACCGCACGGATTACAAATCCGCGCCAGCGGGTTATGTCAATCCTTGACGTTACTAGTCAAAGGCATAACAGGAACACATACTAAGATGAGTTGGGGCTTGCCTCAAGGATTTTATAAGAAACAATCTATTTATTCTTAATCAGAAAGTAAAATACTATTTTTACACATTAAAAATTTCGTAATTGTAGCAAAGATATTTCATTAGGTGTTATAGTATGTGGTATAAGGGCGAACTATATGAAATGTAAAATATAATATTTTCAGAGTAAGTGAGTAAAATTATTACCTATCGTCCCGATATTGATGGCTTAAGGGCAATTTCAGTATTCCTTGTAATTCTATTTCATGTCGATCTTTCATTATTTAGTGGTGGGTTTGTTGGTGTCGATGTATTCTTTGTGATTTCGGGCTATTTAATAACGAGTTCCATAAATAAACAACTCCTTAATAATTCTTTTTCTTTTAAAGAATTTTATGTAAGAAGAATACGAAGGATTATTCCTGTTTTGATTTTTGTTTTAGTGGTGGTCACTATTCCTGCATGGTTATTTTTATTCTCCAGTGATTTTGAAAGTTATTCTCGAACAGTTTTACATACCATGTTAAGTACTAATAACTTTTATTTATGGTCTAATAGTAATAATTATTTTGTCGAGAATACTCAATTTATGCCATTGTTGCATACCTGGTCTTTATCTGTTGAAGAGCAATTTTATTTGATCTGGCCCATTTTACTGTTAATCCTTCATCGTTTTTTAAGTTTAAATACTAGAGTCTATACTGTTATTGCTCTTTTGGTTTGTGCTATTCTGCTATCCATATATTTGACAGGAGAGGATAAATCAATGGCATACTACTTATTACCAGCTCGCTTTTTTGAGGTTTTGATGGGAGCAACATTAGCCATATTGTGGGAGCGAATTCCAAAGCTTACCAAGCCAATAAATCATACGATTTCTATTATAGGAATTTTACTTGTTTTTATACCAGCTATAGTATTGACGAAATGGAGTGTTTTTCCTGGTTTAAATGCTTTTTGGCCTTGTTTGGGAGCTGTATTACTAATTCTGTCAGGGAAAGAAAAAGATTCGAAAGGTATTGTTAATAGCCTATTAGAGTTTCGGGGTATTGTATTTTTAGGTTTACTATCATATTCTATGTATCTGTGGCATTGGCCAATCATCGTGTTTATAAAATATTTAGGCTTTGAACTAACGCTAACTTTAGTTCTAGCGATTATTATGGCTACGATTTTATTATCGTATTTTTCCTGGAAATTCGTAGAACAGCCTTTTAGGCATACCTTCAAGTATACCTTTTCTAAAACATTAAGGTATATTTTATTTCCAAGTTTACTGATTGCTGGTTTGATTTATGGAGTAATTGATGGTAAAGATGGTTTTCCTGATCGTTTTCCTAATCTAACTGAGTTTAACAAAAAAGTAAATTTCCCATCTGATGTAAGACCTCAATGTTACAATAAACAAAAAATTGGAGAGTATGAAGAGTGTAATATAGGGGTGGTTAAAAATAAGGTAGATGGTATTTTAATAGGGGATTCCCTTGGAGGTCATTCAGCCTATTTTATGGATGTATTAGCCAAAGATGCCAATATGTATTTTTATGTTAGCGCGGCTCCTGGTTATCCCATATTACGCAATCTGGATTTTCCAGATCACTACGGGGATGGCTATGGAAAAAGAAGGCTCGAATATGCTAAAAATATGGATATCATCTGCATTGCATCATTTTGGGAAGCCATAAAGGTTGATTCAGAAAATTACAATCAAATACTGGCATCTATAAAAGAGCTGATCGCTTTGAAAAAAACCGTAGTTATTATTGATCATTTAAGGATGACAACTGAAGCTAATGTACATAAAATGAAGTTGCATAAAATCAAAATGGGAGCTCAATTTTTGAAGGAAGATTTATTAATTCCGTTTTACAAACGTCCGGAAAAATATATTGTAACCGAAATTAAGAAAAGATTTCCATCAGTTACCATTATTAATTTAAACGATGTTATGTGTGTAGACGGTAAATGTGATTATTCGATAAACGATCAAATCGTTTATAGAGATGTATGTCATTTAAATATAAGTGGAACAAGATCCATAGCAGAAAAGTACCTTAAAGTGAAAGGAAACCCTTTACGATTCCTAAAATAACGATCCGAAGAAAATAGACAACGAAACCAAATTGCCTGAATCCATTTTAGAGTTGCAGGAAGTATCTTGAAGATAACGGGCTACGAAGTTGCAAACTTCGTAGAGCGGGGTTTCTAATTTTCTTTAGGAGGGGGTAATTTGGTAAACTGCTCATGTCCTTCTTCATTAGACCCTAATGCTATAGATAGTAACAGAAGTGTTTTATAAAAAGGTTTTTCTAAATCGTTTTTATTTAAAACATCTAAAATTATGGAAGCATATCCTTTAAAACTCATATTTTCTGTTTTACTTGAATTAGTCATACTATTTAGTAATAGGAATACTTTAGAATCTTTTGAGTTGGTATAAGATTTGAACTCTCCTTTGAGAAGCATTTTAGCAGTAAAACAATTTTTATTATAGTTATGTTGAAAATCAGAATTAATAATTTTAAGAAATAGTGAATTTGGTCTAGTCGCTGGTAGATAATTAATTTCAAAGACTTTTTTATAAAATTTTATATAACTATCACCAGATTTATCTTCTAAGAATTCATTCTCAATCAAAAAATCTTCATATCTCTCTAATTCTTGTTTAATATCTAACCCGGATTCACTAAATGAATTGTATAAACATTCTAAACTTAGTTTCTCTATAAGTTCATCATCTTGTGCAAAAAAATTATTAAATGACAAACAGAGTACAATAATTGCTATTCTCATTTTAATTATATATTTAAGATGACCTCACAGGTAATAGATCATAGGTGTTGTATTTTATTATTTCATGTTTTACTAGAAGATTACAAAACTCTTTGGAAATAATAATTTTTCTATTTGCCTGATGGGTTTCTGTTTCTCCAAATGACTCTTTTGTTTTGCATATCATAAAATCAAAATCTTTTCTAAAAGGAGGCATAAAATCAAGATTTCGTTGATCATATTTTTTAATACCACAAACAGGACAAAACTTTTGTGTATCATAAGTAGAACCATCTAATTGTAAATCACTCTCTGCCTCTGGAATTACTAATTGTAGAACTGTTTCCGCAGGCTTTCCAGTATTGTGTATCAAAACATCTCTAGACTTAAGTCCAAGAGGTGCGAACACCTCTTGGAAAAAGTCTTTTTTTATAAAAGTTTCATCAAAAATCCAGTTTAAAGAAAAATGGACTTGGTTTTTCCCCCATTTAGGTTCATTTTTTATTCTGAATAGGCTAATTTGACTGTTATAAGTACAACACTTACTACATAATTTGGAATAACTCTTTTCCTTATAACCATTTTTTGGCTGTGGATACCCCTTGGGTTTACCTATATTATTGAGAATATATCTATCTGCTTTATCCAATTCTTCCTTAGAAAATTCAGAAAGAGAATGAATAAATGAAAACTCAGGAGGCTGCTTTTTAAATAATGATTTGCTAGTAAAATGATCGATTATTTTAAAATAAATTTCATTTTCTGGGATTAAAAAAGAGTCATAATTATCTCTTATATTAATTCCAAAATTCTTTAAATACTCAACGTCCTGCTTTCTCCATTTAGCAAATATGTGGTGTTTTTTTATCATAATCCAAAAGCTAATAATATTTCTGGGTAATCTGCATAAATTTCTCTAGCTGCATTTATAATTTCTGACCGGGGAGTATTCGAGAAGTATTTAGTTTTTAATTACTCTTTGTTTAGTAGGTTTAATCGAATGTTTTTGGGTTTTGTAAATTGTCTTGGTCCCTTTTAAGGAATTATCTTCAATTGTGATTTCAATAGGGTAATATTTACTCAAAATTGTCGAGTCTTTTACTATAGGATGATATTGGCAGTTTATATCTTTAGTAACATAGTAATTCTCCATAATTATTTTTTCAAATTTTTTTGAATGTTTATCGATAACTTTTGAATCTTTAAAAAAGAAAGCAAAAACTCCATTTTTTAATATGTTTTTCTTTTTTTTCACTACAACTCTGAAACATTCAAAACCTTTAATATTTTTGCGATCTTCTGGATACTCTTCAATATTTATTATTTCCTCATCTTTAGGTAATGTCATACTAAATTGTACTCTCTTCAAACTAACATAAGTGGAATCCTTAAACAAAAAATTTTCTTTAGAACCATCGTTTTTATTTATTCGTGTAATTTCATCCGAATCTAAGTTTCTTGAATCATAAAACTTATATTCAATTATAGAATCTTTAAAAGTATATTCATGTTTCATTTGAATTCCTGAGTAGCTGCCCGGATCAAGATCAAGTTTTATTGCAGGTATCAATTTTTCTTTAAGAAGAGTTTGCACTTCTATAGAATCTATTTCTTTACCTTCTTTTTGATACTTTTCAACCATAAAATCTTTAAAAAACTCAGTGAAATTTACTACAAGTTTTTTAAGGGACTGATTAATTAAATCTTGATTTATTGTCATTTTTTCACCAACCAATACTAAATTTCCATCAGTGGGACAATCGGATTGAGGGTAAAAGTTAAATGTTAAAAACAAAAAGAAAAAAAATGAAATAAATTTTTGATTTGTCATTACAAGTTATTTTTTATCAGAGCTATTAAGATGTTGGTCAATTTTAATTGAAACCCCAAAGTTTTAGGCTTTGGGGTTATATAAGTCATTTAGGTTATGCTATCAAAATTACCATCTTTTATAGTAATAATGATCCCATGTTCATCTTCCCAAGGACATTCATATTCTAAATTAAAATAATTCTCATCTTTAAAGGTAAGATCAAAATGTACCTGAAGAATAATGGCGCGCTCTAAAGCATCATTTGCATTAAAAATGGAAAAATAAACTTTATTTGCATCAATTTCGTTTTTAAAATTTTCGTAATCAACCATGCCATAACTGGTATTGGCAATACAAATTTCATAATGTTTCCATATCTCTTGTTGCAGCCATTCCTTATTTTCCATGGAAAATTTTAGAATTTCATTTACTCTTTCGACTAAAATATCCATTTCAGAACTATCATCTAAATTCGATAAACCAAATACTTTTATAGGTATTTTTTTTTCAAAAAAAGGAATAAATATATTCAATTCAAATTCTGAAAAATTTTCAGATTCATGATTTGTATATACCCCTTTGTTAATTATCTCTTCCTTTGTCATAATAAGTTTCACTAAAAATTTGGACCTTTAAATAAACCTTGTAAACCTCTACTAATTATAGCTGCCCCACCAGAATGTGCAAAACCACCCGATCTAACGTTATGTATCCCACTAGGAACTGGAAACATAGATTTACCATCTTGGTGGTGATGCCAAGTATGTTCAACCCCATTTATCTTAACTTTGCCATTGCTCAAAGTAACAACATTAGTTTGACCTCTTATAAAATTATTTGCTCTTGTCATATCTGTTCCATTACCTGCTAAATTATCAGCTTTGAATACATGGTCAGGACTAGAAGCGTAAGACGTGAAATCGGGGAAGCCGTTTTCATCGTACTTTACACTGACTTGCTTACCATCAATAGTTTTTGTTGCCGTAAAGTTATACTTTCCAGCAAAACCCGCAGGTTTTTTTTGATTTTTCATTAAATCGATTAAATCATTTAGTTTAGTTGATGATAAAGCATTTAGCCTTTGTGCTAAGTTTGCATCTCTTCCTAAAACTTTTAAATAATCTGATAATGTTTGTGCAGTAATTTTACCACCTCCTTTTACCATTAAAAAAGCTCCGCCATTAGAACTTGGTGCCAATACTGCAACTATATCCAGAAAAGTTACTGCGGCATCTACAAAAGGGGTATACCATTCTCCTGTAGGTTCTACTATCATTTCTAATCCGTCATATCTAACCTTAAATAATCTACCAATGGTTTCATCACTAACATCTGCTGGGACTGTTACTCCAGAGTTCTCCATAATGATTTTTACAAATTTGCCTTCTTCCTCATCAGTATAGAATAAATCCTCTGTCATTTTAACTAAATTGAACATGGCATCATGAAAATCGAAAACCAGCTTAGCAGTAAACCAAGCCATTTTTCCCGAGACATCATTTTCGTCACAACACTGTTGAAATTGAGCCCCTTCTATCGCAATAATAAGTGCTTGTGAAATGTTTTTGCTTAAAACCGCGTTGGCAAAACGTTTTTGATTTGTATTCCCTGTGTCCAGAAGGTTGATCATTTCTTCTACAAAAGAGATCGCCTCATTAGAGAAGTTATTTTCATTTATTGCTCTAAGTAAAGTTGGAGCGTAATTGATATTATCTCCTTCTAAAAACCAATTTATTTGAGAACTTGTAAGTGTTACTAGCGTGTTAAGATGATGCAATGCCAGTTCGTCTCCAGTAACAAATAATGTAGGAAGTTCTCCTCCCCCTCCTAAACCTCCTCCTCCTTGTGGATTAGATGCTGATAACGAACCACTATTACCAATACGGATACCATTACCATCAAAATAACCTACTGTAAAAATTGGGTCTAGTCCAGAATCTCCGGTGCCACATACTCTTTCTGTGTCATAAATCCATCTTGCTCTACCTCCCTTGTCAGCAGGGCAAGTACAACCACCTTGCCAAGGTGCGTGTTTTCCTTTACATGTACAAAAATATGGAATAGCTACCTCCACGTAAACACAATTCCCTGATTTAGCAGTGTTTTCGATTTTTTTGTCAGTTTTAGAATGGTTTTTAATATCTACAAAAGATTTACTTACATCCGTGTATTTTCCATCTTTAGATAACTCCAAAACCTTATAATCAATTTTTAAATTATGATTAGAGTCTGTAAGGTATTTATGTAATGTTTCTTTTGTGAAGTAATAAGTAACTAAATATGCTTTAGTAGTTTGCCCCTCTATTTTTAAAACAAAATTCTCAATATTATAAAGGGATTCTTTTTTTCTTTTTACCGATAAAGTGTATATAGTATAATTCTCGGTAATAACTTTATTCGCATAATTCGTGTCAATTATAAAATCATCATTTGATTTTAAGTGATTTCTGTTTCCTAATATCTCATTATCATTAAATTGAGAGTCTAATTTGTCTTTTAATTTGAAAGTATTAATCAAATTGTTAAAAACGTGGTCCTGTTTTAATTCTTCATAATTGACGCGATTAATTTTTTCGGTATTCAGTACTTCTTCCGCAACTGTTACATTATCTGTTTCAACAATATCATCCTTTTTACATCCGGAGAATACCAGAGATATAACAGTTAGTGTAAGTAAAGCATAGTGCTTTAAATAATTTTTCATCGTTGACTTTATGTTAGGTTTATTTTTTAAAAGCTGCAATGATACAGCTTTGTTTATAATTTTTATCAGGGGATAAATCCCCTTTTGGACAAAAGGTGTGATATATTTGTTGAACTACACCGTTTTGTATAATAATCTTTTCTATGGTGATCGTATCATAGTATTGCTTTTTGTTTTTATATAGTGGCTTTAAACCATAATTTGTTACCCCAAAAAATGCACTTTTTTATTTTATTTTTTAAAGGGAGTGTTCCCGTAGTTGTAGTAGATTATTTTTTGTGTTTTGGGTCACAGGTTTCGGGAGTCAGGGATCGACCGGGTGTTAGAAAAACCTGAAACCATAAACCTGATACCTGTGACCCGAACCCCAACTCCTACCTCTTGATCATAAGTTGTCGTCCCATCATAGAGATGCTGTATGGTTTCTTCATTAGATTTTCCTTTATGATATAGTCGATTAATCCACTGATAGATTGTACTTTCATAAGGTTCTCTACGGGCTACGGATGCAAAAAACCTGTCGCTCTGGATATGTAGTGTTTTTAGTACAGCTATGATGTAGCTATAGTAGCGCTCGTCTTCTTCTATAGTCATGATGTGTGATATTTCCCCTTGTTTTATATTTAAAAAACGGGGCAATTTACACTTTATTTTATAAAAACACGTTATTTATGGCGTAAATTATTTCAAGACGGTTTGTGAACCTTTGTTAATATGGCATCAGAAACAAAAAAAGACCGTCTATCAATTATTGGAGAACGTATACGCGAACTACGGCTAAAAGCAGGATATACTAGTTATGAAACTTTTGCTGTGGATAATGGCTTGCCAAGAAAAAACTATTGGCGTATCGAGAAGGGACAAAACTTTACTATTGAAACCTTACTTCGTATCCTGGATATTCATAATATATCGCTAGAGGATTTTTTTAAAGGATTGCCATAAACCTTATATCAGCTCATTTTTTTAGAATTATGATCTCCTGCAGGCTGCAGGAGGTATTTGCATACCTTACATGAAGCTCTCGCAAGCTGCAGGAGACATTTGTATAGATTACATGGAGCTCTCGTAGATTGCAGGAAGTATTTGTATACCTTACATGGAGCTCTCGTAGGCTACAGGAAATATCTTGAAGATAACGTGCTACGAAGTTGCAAACTTCGTAGAGCGGGATAGAGCGGGGTTACACATAACCGCACGGATTACAAATCCGCACTATCGTGACTTTTAAAATTTCATAATACTACTAATTACTTAAAATATCACTGTTGATTGTTTGTTATATATCTATTATGTAATAACCTCGTGAATTGATAAAAGGTTAATGATGTTTTCTCATTACGCTTAAATATTTTTGCTTTTTCGCAATACTTATAAATATTATCCCAATCCTTTAACATAAAATAAGCATAAACAATGTTCATATAAAGACCGCCTACGTTCTTTATATTGATTTTTGCCTTGTTGGATTTATCGTTATATTGTTCGATCTCTTTTAACCAAGTTTGTATACAATCCTGAAGAACTTGTCTACCGTTATCATCAGTTATGAATTGTTTTTTTGAAGTTACACCTTTAAAACGTTCAAAAGTTTCTTTTAAATTGGAATAATCATACTTTTTTCCTTTACCTATTTCGATAGGTAATTTCTTTGTGAATTTTTGAAACGCAAATTTATCTTTAAACCCCTTATTCAAAGTATTCATTCGTTTACCAAAGGCTACCTTATACATTTCTACCCCGGTCTTATCCTTGGTTGCTAAAACAGCAAGAACTTCTTGTTTGGATGCATATCCTTGTGTAGATAAAAATTCTTTTCTCTCATGGTTTTCCTCTGAAAATAAAACTTTATTGTTTCTAAGGTCTTTAACATAAGTAGTAGAATTTAAAACATACGTTTTGTCTGCATAATAAAGTGTAGCATCATATGCAGTACCATCTTTCCTTTTCAATTTCGATTTTCGGGAAACAAACTCTACTTTATCGGTTAAAGAGTTTAATGTCATAGAAATAAGAATATCTGCTTCTGGTGCAGAATTTACTCTTGTCAAGCCTCTTATCGTTAGTGATTCTTTAGGGTAGAACAACTCAGCTTCTTTCTTAAAAAAGCTAGGTTTGCAGCTAAACGCTACAAAATACTTAGTTAAGTCTTTAGGAAGTGGTTCTGATGGTGGCATGACATATTTGACTATCACCGCTTTAGTCTTACTTTTTTGAGCCAAAATGGTATGTTGAAAACCAAGCATTAAACACAGGATGCACAGTATAGATTTTAAGTTTTTCATGTGATTTATTTTTTTAACTTGTTTTATAAAATCATCTAGTTCAGCTGTTTTCGATGCTAACTGGGGAGGACACGGATTACAAATCCGCGCCAGCGGGGGTTTTATCACTTAAACCGCTTTACTTATGCACTTTGTTGTGTGTAGTCTTTTATAAGTCCTGGTGTTAGTTTTTCAATTTTTTCATCCTTTATGAATAGTTCATTAATTAAGAAAACCGTATTATTTAAGTTTACAGGAAAGGAATTTTCTAGATTACTAATTTTATTTAAGACCTCGTTTCTGTTTATTTTTAAAATCTGTTTACCAACGTCAGGGTTTTTGTCTAAAGCTAATTTAATATCTTCTTTAAGAGGTTTTAGTTGGAATTTCAATCGAAATTTGTTACGAATGAGAGCTTCCCAATTTTTAGTTTTGAAATGCTGATAAGCTAATTCTTGAAATAAATTTTTTAATGCAATGTCGTTAGTTTCAAGGCTAGCGTAAATACCATTTAACATTCTTTCGCTTTCATTGTAGTTTGACCAATCATCTTTACATTTATATCTTAGACTATGGTCAATTTCGTGCCAACCTTCTGATAGGATTGTTCTTAACTGTAGCTCAAAAGTATTATCTATCAGATTCCAAAAAGAATTTGAAGAATCAATTTTTTGTAATTCTTCAAAAGTATTGGTGTTTTCGGAATTAAATCGACAAATTATATTAGTTCTTTTTGGTTTGAAAACCGTAGAATCAAGATTGTCTATTTCTTTATCAACAATTTCAAGTTTGTCATTGATGATTTTTTTAGCGATTTCAATATCATCTCTAAAATATGTTACTATCCTTATCCCAATAACATCTTGCATTTTTTTGCCATTTACTGAGTAGGGTTTACCATCTTTTATTTTTCTATCGATTTTATCAACAACTGAATTTTGGTCTTTTGAACGACTAAAAACTCTATATAATAATCCAATTTTATCAAGCTCTGAAATTATACTTTCTCTAATTGATTTTTCGATTATACTCAAACTTGGATTCATAATTCATTGTGTTTAAGTTTGTATATTGCTTCTCTTGTTATGAAACCAACATCGTCTTTAAAGTGAATTAAGTTATTTGTTTTTAATGAATCTATTACCTTGCTAATCTCTTTATTTGAATAGCCTGGTAAAGCTTTTTTTATATAAGATAATTTTCTATATCTCGCTTTCTTTTGACCACTTTGAAAAAAGAATGAAAGTACATCTCTTTCAGATAGTTCTTTCGAATTTTCTTCAATGTTTTCTTTTTCGTCAAATGATTCAATCACATTTTGAGTGAATGAATTGTCAGAAACACAAGCAAAAAGGGCAAAGTCATTAAATCGAGTTTCTGAATTGTCAAAAGAACCACTACAATTATAAAAACTACAATTTTGGAATGTGCAAGATTTAAACCTACTTAAATTGAACGTAACATTCTTAAATGTACAATTAGAAAATACAGCATTTTTAAATTTACAACTACCATTAAATACTACATCTATTATTATTTTGTCAGAAATAAATAGATTATTGTATTCTCTATTAAATGGCTTTTTAAAGCTATAATCTAAATCAAAGAAAAAATCAGAAGAATACGTAAAGGAATCATCAAACTCCTCCCATAAACGATTGACTTTATTTTCAGATTGAACTTTGAAAGACTGTACTGCTTTAGTTGCAAAATCCTGAGGTAGAAGAGCTTTATAATTAGAATAATGTTCTTGATACTTTTTTAGTATAAGATTTTCTCCAACTAACAAACCAAAAATAAAATCGTTAACAAAACCAATATTGTCTTTATCTTTTTTATCCAAAAAAGCGTGGTTTGATAAAGTTTCCACTAAATCATCTAAACTAGGTTTTTCTTCTGCTATATAATCATTCAAACTTTCCTTTAGAAGTGTAATATTATATTCTTTAATGAAGTCTTTTATCGTATCTTTTGTTTCAGAAGTGATGTCAAACTCCGTAAAAAATCTAATTAGTTTTCTGTAAATATGAAGTTGTTCTTCATTCTTTAATTTTATGTTTTGTCTCTCTTGTTCTCTTTTTAATAAGTAATCAATGTATTTATCAATTAAAGTTGTTTCTTCTTCAATGGATAAATAACTTTTGAATTTTTCTAAAGGAATATTTCTGATGTAAGATAGAAGAACTGGATTTGCAACATTTGATAAAGGGAATTGAGATTCCTCCAATAATTGAATTCTCTCTTTTGTTAACCAATTTTCTATTGTTGGCTCTTTAATTTCAAATTGTGCTAAAGAAAATTTATTGGTCGAATCATATATTGAATTTAGGAATTCTTCACTGTTGAAAATTGCCGTTTTGCGTGAAGTAATTACAATTTTTGCTTCTTCCTTTAACAACTCAACAATAGTTGTTAGCATACTTTCAACATCTTCCTTTTGACTTTCTTTACTAATTAATTCATCAAATCCATCAATTATCAAAGGTATTCTGCCTTTTGTAATTTGCTCTAAAACAATATTTTGCTTGATCCCATCAGGAAACTGTGAGTCAATTTCGTTCAGTAATATGTGTTTAAATATTCTTGCTTCTCTATTTCTTGAAAGTTCAGTAAAAAATGGTAGCTTTTTAGATTCTTGAGTCGAAAAAGTATTTAATATTTCATTTGCTGTACAAGTTTTGCCAAAACCAGCCGGTGCTTCAATGATGATAAATATAGCACCTGTTATCTCACTTAAATAAAGGTTAATTTTGTCAAGAATTGTAATATCATTTACGCCATTATATGTTTTGTTTTCTAAACTATTTCTATTTTCATCTTGGAAAGTTAAATTGTAACTTGAATTTATGTACCTATATGTGCTCTTCTCAGGTAAATTAACAAGTTGTTTTTTAACAAAATCGTCATATCTATGTTGTAACTCATTTCCTAAAGGTGTCTTAATAAAAAAACCTTCGAATAAGTACTCTTCAATTTCATCAAATCCTTCAAATTTTCTAATTTGCGTAGCATAACCTATGTCAGTAAATTCTTCTCTTACTTTTTTTGTGTCAGCATCAGGATTTATTTTTATTATCTCTACAGCGTGATACATCCCGTATCTTAACGTGTAAATTCTAATATCCTCATTTGATTTAGAATATAATCTAAAATTATATGATTGAAATAATTTATCTAAGTTTTTAATTTCTTCTCTGCTCATTAAATTTTCTTATAATTTTTGTTTTAGATTACGCACAACTCATGTATATAATTAGTTTTGATAACTATATCTTCCATATTTAAGATATATAGTCACCATGTTCTCTTCGTTTTATTTAAACCACCAAACTACCACAACCACACATCAATCCTTTGTGGAAATCCACAATGGCAGTAGTAATTCGTATATGCAATGATGAGATTATAACTACAAGAATATGTAGTCATATAGCAGTGTCGTTGTTAAGTTGATCAAAAAGCGTATCGCTTTCTGGTAATCATAGGCTATTACTTTTTTGGGGAAATAATAGACCGTTTGGGTTTTTAAATATAGGGAAAATATTTTAACTCTGTCTGTAGTGCATTTTAAGATTTTTAGCTCCCATGATTACCATTGGTTATTTTTAGTTTTTCTACATCTTCTAATTCAATGGATAATTTTTCCAGGTTTTCATTTTCGATAAGCGTTAGTAAAATATAGGAGTGTATCCATTTCTTATTAAGCATAGTGAAAATAAAAAACAGAAAAACCAGTTTGCCCCAAAATGTGATCAGAAATACGATAGCTTTTAATATTTCGGTAGAACTTTCGGCAAAATCAAAAAGATTAAACAGCGCATAGAGTGGTTGCACCACAACATAAAGCGGTAACCATATTGTGATCCCATAAAAATAAAAAACACGTTCAAAGGATCTGGTGGAACGCTGAAAATAGTATTCCATAGAAATGAATCTACTAAAAAGTAATGCCATGGCTACTCCATTGTATAATCCTCCTAATAACCTGACAATGGTAGAAGTCTCCTCGAGGTTGAGACCGGGGATCCCAAAAACGACAAGCACTATACTTAATACGGTAATACCTACAGCAACGGCAATTGGAATTTGGTTTTTAATTTTCGAAGTCCTATTGTCATCTTCCAGGGTTACACTAAACAAAACCAAAAAGGCTGTAAACAAAAAAGTCGCGCTAAAGAGATTGGTAGCATTGGTTAATACTTCTATAGATAAAAATTTTGCAGCACTATCATTCCTTTCACTAGTTACCCTAAATAAGTCCAAAAAATCATCACTTCTGATGAGCGAACTCTGAAAAAAGTCGTAATCCAGATTCCAATCCATAAAAACCTGTAAACCATAAAACCCAATAAGAATGATAACAAACCAACGGATGGCATAGAATAATTGACCAATTAATGAATTGGTACGCAGTAATTTATTGGACAGGTCAGAAGAAGAAATATTAAATCGTTTACAGATGCCATCTATTTCGACTTCGCGAATGATTAGAATAGATTTTCTAATAAAAATCAAACCAAAAAACAGGACAATTAGATTCAAATAATCTGTAAACAGGTTTACATTTTCGATATACTCAAAGGTCTTAATCTTCACCGCATTAAGTATGACGGCTAATGAAGAGAATATCCCCAGAATACTGGCGAGAAATTCGTCATTTTGCCTAAAAAAGTCTCTAATTTTTTTCATAGCTTCTATACATGTCTAATTATTTCATTCTAATGGCTAATAGATCCAGATCTTGAGAATAATCCAGGCTAAATAGTTGTTCGGGATTTATTAAGCCATAGCCATACTTAATATCAAATCCAACCAACCCTAAATCTATTGCGGTCTTTCTTAAATGTTCTTCTAGATCTTTCTGTTTTTTAATAGGTGTTTGCCCCAGGTATTCATTATGTTTAGACAGTATTAATGCCGAAATCCCTGCCACAAAAGGTGTTGCCATAGATGTACCGCTTAGTTTTGCTAATCCTCTTGGAGGATAGGTCGACAAGATCTCATCTCCCGGAGCAACAATATCAACCTGTACTCCGTTTGATGAAAATTTGCTTATTCTTTTTCTCCTATCAATAGACCCCACAGCTATTGTTTCTTCAAAAGCCCCGGGATAATCTACACTATCCAGACTAGGCCCATTGTTTCCCGCTGCACAAATGACAAAAACTCCGTCATCCATCGCTGCTTTGATGGCATTATATATTTTCTCAGATGGGTAAGGACTTCCTAAACTCATCGAGATAATATGAGCTCCTTTCTCTACAGCCCATTGTACACCATTGGCTACCATATCTTCGCTTCCTGAACCGTCATCTCCCAGCACCTTGCCGATGATTAATTGAGATTCTGGCGCTACTCCTATTACTCCGGTAGAATTATCCCTTGCTGCAATGATACCGGCACAATGGGTTCCGTGACCATTGACATCTCCTACGCCAGAAGGACTATTCGTAAAATCTTTCATTTCGCAAATAGCACCCCTCAGATCAGGATGTGTATAGGTTACTCCCGTATCTAGCACGGCAACTTTTACACCTTTGCCTTTGGTAAATCTCCAAAAATTAGGAACTCCCAGTAATTCTACTCCCCAATCTATGGTTTGTGAATTTGCCGTATATACTTGTTCTACTTTAAAAGGTGGTATCGAAAAAATAGGTTCGTTAGAGCTGATGTTTCTTAAAGAGTTTTGATAATTTTTCATATTAAAAATTTTAAATCATTAACTATATTGTCTGAGCATAAAAGCTATGCTTCCCCTATAGACTCAAATGTAAACACACCAATCACGATGTAACATACCCAATAACAGGTATTTACGAAGTGAAACTCTCAGGATCAATACACAAAAAGAATCCATTTCATATATCAAACCCTAAAACACGCTTTAGAAATCAACCGGATGTACCTGCTTAGAATTACTTAATTTTGTAATTATACAACACTAGCATAGCACATTTGGAATTACCGGACATCACCACACGAGAAGACATCATAGTATTGATGCGTGCATTTTATAATAAAGCACTACAAGATCCTAACATCGGGGCTTTCTTTACCAAAATTGCCAAAATAGATCTCGAGGCTCATATTCCACACATCACCGATTTCTGGGAACAGCAATTGTTTAGAACAGGAGGCTATACAAAGAATGTGATGAAAATACATCAAGACCTTCATCATCAGAAAGCTATGGAGAAAACCCACTTCGATACCTGGTTGTCTTTATTCCACCAAACGGTTGATGATCACTTTGCTGGCGAGAAAGCACACCTCATCAAAACCAGGGCATTATCCATTGCCACAATGATGCGCATAAAGATTTCATAACTATTTTTCTGGCTTTCCGAAACATCCGACAAATTTTACTCCAGCGGAAGGTTTGACGTTCCAAAGCAGAGCTTTGAAAATCTTTTTTCACCAGTATAAGATTTGTTTTGCGTTAAAAAATCTTGAAGCCTTGGAAAGATTTTAGCAAAACAAATCTGGTTTTTTCGCCTAAGGCGGAAAAAATACCTTGAAAAAAGTGCCTTTTCTTTTGTTTCGTTTTCTTTGGGCAAGCAAAGAAAATGAAAATAATGAGAGTCAAGAGCTAAATCTTTAATCAGAAATACATCAAAACAAAGCTTAGACATCGTAAATTTATTATGCATACATAATAAATTCATTTCTGAATCACTACCTTATGTCTCTAATCTATAATTTAGGAACCGATGAGTGTTAAGATAACCGGTACGGGTAGCTATATTCCTACCGAAATTCAGAAAAACGAGGATTTTGGCAATCATCAATTCCTTAATACCAATGGAACCCTAATTACACATCCTACTACGGTAGTCATCGATAAATTCAGGAAAATTACGGGTATTGAAGAGCGTAGATATGCTACTGATGAACAAAACACATCTGATCTGGCCTATATAGCAGCAGAAAAAGCAATCCAAAACGCAGAGATTGATCGTGAAACCCTGGATTATATCATAGTCGCTCATAATTTTGGAGATGTCGATAAAAACTCATCTCAGGCAGATACAGTACCTAGTCTTGCGACAAGAGTAAAACACAAACTACGGATAGAGAATCCATACTGTGTTGCTTATGATGTTCTTTTTGGGTGTCCGGGATGGATAGAAGGCCTAATACAAGCGCAGTCCTTTATAAAAAGTGGTATGGCCAAAAAGTGCCTGGTTATTGGTGCAGAAACATTATCACGGGTTATCGATGATTATGATCGGGATTCTATGATCTACTCTGATGGCGCCGGAGCAGCTATACTAGAACTAACCAAAGCATCCGGAGGGATCATCTCTACCGTGAGTGCATCCTATACTTTAGAGGAAAGTAATTTTCTATTCTTCGGGAAAACATATAACCAAACCTCTGATGATCGTAATAAGTATATCAAAATGTATGGCCGAAAAATATATGAATTCGCACTAAACAAAGTTCCAATGGCGATGAAAGCCTGCTTGGATAAAACCGGTTTTGGGATTACTGATATTAAGAAGATTCTTATCCATCAAGCCAATGAAAAAATGGATGAGGCTATCGTAAAACGATTTTATGAGCTATACGGACAAGAAGTTCCTGAGGGTATTATGCCCATGAGCATTCAGAAACTAGGAAATAGTAGTGTAGCTACCATCCCTACATTATATGATCTTATCCTAAACGGAAAGATAGCAAATCAATCCATCCAGAGTGGAGATCTCTTATTGTTTGCAAGCGTTGGCGCCGGAATGAATATCAACGCCTTTTTATACCAATTCTAATCCTCGTTAAAAATTTCTCTGGTATGGATTAATAGTAATCTTAGTAATTGTCTATTTTTACAGCTTCAATTACTGATTTAGTTACTATGTACGAAGGGACTTTTCCTCATAAGCGATACCAAAAAACATTAGAATTCCTTAGAAGCCACGCTCCTGCTCCTTCTGCTGTATTAGACCTTGGAGTTCGTAATCCTTTTGTAGAATTTATGGAGAAAGAAGGATATATCGTAACTAACACCTCTGGTGAGGATCTGGATATCAATACAGAAAGTGTACAACAAAGTGATGCCGAAATGGTAACTGCTTTTGAGATTTTTGAGCATTTGATCGCTCCTTTTAATGTATTAAGAGATATCAAAGCTGATAAATTGGTCGCTTCTATTCCGCTAAAACTATGGTTCTCTCCGGCGTACAGAAGTAAAACAGATCCCTGGGATCGTCATTATCACGAATTCGAAGATTGGCAGTTTGACTGGCTACTGGAAAAAGCAGGTTGGGAAATCAAAGCCCGAGAAAAGTGGACACATCCGGTAAAGAAACTAGGATTCAGACCCTTACTTAGACTCTTTACCCCGAGGTATTATATTGTATATGCGGAAAGGAAGAAATAGTTGATAGTTTCTTGTTTTTAGTTTTTAACTTTAAACCTGAAACAAAGAAACCCGAAACTCATACTTGAAAATATACATCGTCATACCTGCACATAATGAAGAGCGATTTATTGCTAAAACGCTCGATTCCTTAGCTGCACAGACATTGCTTCCTAAAAAAGTGGTGGTGGTCAATGATCATTCTACAGATCGTACAGAAAGTATCGTAAAAGATTTCTGCAATAGCTATGATTTTATATCCCTACTATCCACAGATTCTTCTGAGGATCATATGCCGGGGAGCAAAGTGATTAATGCTTTTCATCAAGGGTATAAAACATTAGATGATGCGTATGATATCATCTGTAAGTTTGATGCGGATCTTATTTTCCCTACAGATTATTTAGAAAAAATAGCACATCATTTTACACAACATCCTAAAGTCGGGATGTCAGGTGGTTTCTGTTATATCGAAAAAGAGAAGGATTGGATTCTGGAAAGTCTAACCAACAAAGATCATATTCGTGGTGCGTTAAAGGCGTACAGAAAAGAATGTTTCTCGGATATAGATGGCTTAAAACCAGCAATGGGATGGGATACCGTGGATGAGCTACTGGCACAATATCACAAATGGGAGATCAAAACCGATGAATCCCTGCACGTTAAACACCTAAAACCAACAGGCAACACCTATAATCCAAAAGCCAAGTACAAACAAGGCGAAGCGTTTTACCGCATACGATATGGTTTCTGGATTACGCTAATTGCTTCGGTTAAACTGGCATTACTTAAAAAAAGACCTCGTCTTATCTCAGATTATATCGCAGGGTATTTCAAGGCAAAAAGAGAACAACAACCCTTTCTCGTTACTGAAGCAGAAGGGAAGTTCATCCGTAAACTTCGTTGGGAAAAGATTAGGAAGAAGTTACTGTAATATCCTAAATCTCAACTTTTGATTCTCCTCAAATATTTTAAGTATTGTTAAAGTTTTCTTATTTTGAAATTTCCCCAGTAACACATCTATTATTTACGATATAAATACATAATTATTAATCTTAAAATTTAATGTATTATGCTTAAGAACATTTTAAAAGTAGACGGTGTACAAACACTTAACAAAAAAGCACAACAAAAAGTTAAAGGAGGGTATTTATGCCCTGACTGGGTTTGCAAAAACCTGGAGGCATTCCCTTTAATGCCTGCTTGCGATTGTGATGTCTAAATCTTTTAAATAGTAAAAAGCGCTAGTATATAATGTATATGCTAGCGCTTTTTTTATAATCTTACACTTTTAATTTTAATCTAATACAAAAGGCAATACATCACCGGTAGCTCCATTAGGAAACGCAATTCCCAGCAAAGCAGAAATCGTAGGTGCAATATCCGTGATGTGCGTTTCTGCGGTTGTACTTCCTTTTCTGATCCCCTGACCATAAAACAATAATGGAGCGTGCGTATCATAAGTTAATCCACTTCCGTGAGTAGAACCCGTAAGGGAATACATGATCGTTGCCGGATCAAATACGATAATGATATCTCCGCTACGCTTTTGGTTAAATCCTTTTTGTAATAATGCAGCAATACCCGAAGTATAATTACCATTCTCTAACTGACTTCTGGTAAATACCTTATCAATTTGTTTTTCTTGCAAAATAAAATGTGCCAGCGCTTTCTGAAGTTCCTCTGCATCAATATTATATTTTTGCAAAGCTGAATAGTTAAAGAATATTTGATTATTAGAAGCATTTTCCATCAGGTCTTCTGCTTTGAATTTTTCCTTAACAAAAGCCTGTATTTTTTCTGCCATCTTTTTAGAGTCAAAATACCCGGCAGGGATTTTTACTGATTTTAAATATGAAGGCACATGAACCGCTCCGTGATCTGCAGTTAGGAATACTGTATACTGCCCCTTACCTACTTTACTGTCCAAAGCATTAAAAAACCGCTCCAGATCCTTATCTAATCTCAGGTATGTGTCTTCAATCTCTTTTGAATTCACTCCAAAATTATGCCCCACATAATCCGTACTAGAAAAACTAACCGTAAGAAAATCAGTTACCTCATCTGATCCCATCTGTTCTCCATCTATGGCCGCAATAGCAAAATCAGCAGTCAGACTATTTCCATAAGCAGATTCTTTTATAATATCATAACCTCTGTTTTGATCTTTTAACTTTGCCAGGTCATAAGGAAATGTAGCAGTTTCCTTTCCTTCATATCCTCTCTCGAATGTATTCTCATCACTACCGCTTTCTTTATACGTTTTAATATCATATAAAGTATTCCACACTTTGAAATAAGATTTGGCTTTACCGGAGGCATTAAATTTTTGCACCCAATCCGGCAACTCATTTCTATAATACGTACTCGTGATCCATTTTCCTTCATCCTTACCTCTAAACCAATACGCACCATTGGCAGTATGCCCTGCAGGAAGAATAGCTCCTCGATCTTTTATTGCTATCCCGATAGTTTTTCCTCGGAGCTGGGTGTGTAATCTGTTTTGATCACTAACCGTAGTTGTTTTCATACGATGTGGTGACATTCTCTCCATCTCACTATCAGACCCCACAGCTTTTACAGCAGGATCACTGGCGCAATACACTTCTTCCTTAGCAAATTTATCATACCAATTGTTAGAAATGATGCCGTGGTTTTGTGGCGTGGTACCAGTATACACTGAGGCATGTCCCGGTCCGGTGTAGGTGGGAACATAATTAAAGTGATTATTCTTACAATTATAACCATCATTAATCATACGCTTAAAACCTCCTTCTCCAAATCTATCGTAAAAACGAGTGAGATAATCATAACGCATCTGATCCACTACAATACCGACAACCAATTTAGGTGAATGGTTAATTTTATCTTTTTCCTGTGATTTGCAGTCAATGGATAAGAAAACCATCAATGCTATAAGGAATACTTTCTTTGTCATTACTTTTCTGATTTTGATATCAAAAATACGATATGTGCAAATGTAAAACTTTAATGCAAGGTTAAATGCTGGCGATCTTTTTTTTTCTATTTTAGCCCTTTCTAATTACAGTTTATGTTTTATCTGGACGATATCGGTCGTTATTTTTTAATGTTGAAAGGTGTTTTTAGTCGAATGACTAAGAGATCTGTTTTAAGAAATCTGATATTTAAAGAAATCGATGACCTGATTATAGGATCATTGGGGATTACTGTGTTCCTTGCTTTCTTTATTGGTGCGGTAGTTGCTATCCAGACAGCATTAAATCTTACCAATCCTTTAATTCCAAAACAGCTTATAGGTTTTGCTTCCAGGCAATCAGTAATTTTAGAATTTGCGCCTACATTCATTTCTGTAATTATGGCGGGTAAAGTAGGTTCTTTTATTACCTCGAGTATTGGTACAATGAGAGTAACCGAGCAAATTGACGCTCTGGAAGTCATGGGTATTAATTCTCTGAATTATCTCGTGTTCCCAAAAGTGGTTGCTATGTTTATGTATCCCTTTGTGATTGCTATAGCCATGTTTACCGGGATTTTTGGAGCCTACATAGCGGGAGTGTATGGAGGTTTCCTTTCTAGCAGTGATTTCCTGACCGGATTACGAGAAGAGTTTATACCATACCATCTTGTATATGCATTTATAAAGACATTTTTATATGCCTTTTTATTGGCTACCATACCTTCTTTTCATGGATATTATATGAAAGGAGGAGCATTAGAAGTTGGTAAAGCCAGTACTTCTGCATTCGTATGGACAACAGTAGTTATTGTGATATCCAACTATGTACTAACCCAGTTACTCCTAAGTTAATGATAGAAGTTAAAGATTTACATAAAGGATTTAATGGAGAAAAAATTCTGAAAGGAATTACTACTACTTTTCACCGCGGAAAGACGAATCTTATCATCGGTACCAGTGGTAGTGGTAAAACTGTTTTTCTAAAATGTTTATTAGGTCTTTTTACTCCGGAAAAAGGTTCAATTTGTTATGACGGTTCTACCTATTCTGAATTAGATGAAGCTCAGCAACGCGATCTTAAAGAACAAATGGGGATGGTATTCCAGGGGAGTGCTTTATTTGATTCTATGACAGTAGAAGAGAATGTGATGTTCCCGCTGATGATGTTTAGTAAGCACAAAAAGGATGAAATGCTCGATCGGGTAAACGAAGTATTAAATCGTGTAAATCTTGAAAATGCCAATGCCAAACTCCCTTCAGAAATTAGTGGAGGAATGCAGAAGCGTGTTGCCATAGCCAGAGCTGTAGTTACTAAACCTAAATACTTATTCTGCGATGAACCCAACTCCGGACTTGATCCCAGAACTGCCATTGTGATTGATAACCTTATCAAGGAAATTACTGAAGAAAATGACATCACCACAGTGATCAATACTCACGATATGAATTCTGTGATGGAGATCGGTGAAAAAATTGTTTTTCTTAAAAATGGTTTCTTAGAGTGGGAAGGTGATAAAACTCAGATCTTTAAAACCGATAATCAAGCAGTTACCGAATTCGTATATTCTTCGAATCTCTTTAAAAAAGTACGTGATGCGCAGTTAAAAGGGTTGTAATAATACACTTTATTTTTCTTGCTCCTTTTTCTTTATCCCAGCCCAATAGATCACATCTCTAAAATCAGATTTAGCAACTTTAGTCACCCTAACTAACTCTTCCAAATCCCCATCTGCAAGATATACCACAGAAAATCTGGCGTTACGTAAATTATGCTCAGACTCAGCCATAACATGTGTTAAGGTAATAGACTCTAGGTGAGATACGACTTCTGGTATTTGATTTTTATCAAACTCCTTCTTAATTAAGGTTAATAAATCCTCTTCTAGTTTCATTTTACGTACAAGGTATCTGCCTTAAGTGTATTGGTCATCCAGATTCTTAAATCGTTATTTCTAATATCATTAAGACTATCAGACACAGCGAATTTCCATTCAGGAAAGATTGTCTTTAACGTATCTACCTTTTTAAAGTTAGATGTTATCACCTCTGCATATCCTAATTCTTTAAGATCCTGGAAATAAATCTTAGCATCTTTGGATATATCGAAGTATGGCAGTACCTCAACAGGAACTACTTTTTGAGCTTCTTTTAACTGCAGTTCTAATGCTGCCATTTGGATTTTTAGATCTTCTATCTGATCTAAAAGTTGCTCATTTTCTTTCTCTAAGCGATTTATTTGTTCTATAGATCGGTCATAGGCTTTAGATACCTGATCAATACCTCTAGCTTTATTACCTCTCACAGTTAATTTAAAATCGCTGATATTATCATATTTCAATAACTCATTCTGTAAATCACTAGCAGTTGCATCTGATATTTCTCCGTCAAAAAACAACTTCAATGTTTTATTATCATAATCATAGATAGGCTTTCTGAGGTATAGATTTTCATTGGCTTCAATTTCATTAGCAATAAAGCTTTCATAATCTCCTTCAGCCTGACTTTCGTTAAGCGTAATCCAAAAGGTATAAATAGCAGGCACCATAACCACGATAGCAAGTATTGAAGCGATTCTGGCAGTAAGCTTTCGCTTAGCAGAATTGGCATATCTGATCATCGGGAATCTTAGCAATTTCAAAACTAAAAAAGTTGCTAACCCAATAAAAATAGTATTGATAGTAAACAGATACATTGCACCTAATGCGTAGTCATATTTACCGATAGCCAATCCAAATCCTACAGTACATAAAGGCGGCATTAAGGCTGTGGCTATTGCTACACCAAAAATCACACTGGCAATGGTTCCTTTTTTGGTTCTCGCTATAATCAAAGCCAATCCACCAAAAAATGCGATCAGCACATCTCTGATATCAGGTTTGGTTCTGGCTAATAATTCTGAAGACTCCTCTTTTAACGGAAACAACCAAAAGAATAACCAAGCAGTGAGCACACTCAATACCACCATCACCGCAAAATTGATCAATGATTTTCTAAGTGTATCGATATCATTTACCGCAATAGACATCCCCATCCCTAAGATCGGCCCCATTAGTGGTGAAATTAACATCGCACCGATTACCACAGGTATAGAATTAGCATTAAGACCTATCGACGCTATGAATATCGAGCAAACCAGAATCCAGGCAGTAGCTCCCTTAAAAGGAATATCTGCTTTAATCAATTCTATAGTACCTTCCCGATCCGTATCGTGCCTAAAATCAAGTAATTCTTTTAAGAAAGTGGATATACTCTGAAATAATCCTTTAGCATCTTTTTTCACAGCTTCTTTCTGCTGTTCTACCTTCTGATCCTGATGCTGATCACCCGAATTTGGAATATTTTCTGCCATAATAATTGTTATCCGTATTGTTCTCCGTATGTATCTTTTACTTTTTTAAGTACCTGCTTAATATCCTGCTCTTTCTTTTTAGGATAGATCAATAGTACTTCTTCTTTATCCACAATAATATAATCTTCTAATCCGTCTACTACTACAATCTTATCTTTTGATGTTCTGATCATATTACCGGTTGCATCTTCAGATAATACTCTGGCATTAACCACAGCATTTCTAGCTTCGGTTTTATCCAGCTTATCATACAATGAACCCCAGGTTCCTAAATCATTCCAGTCAAAAGTAGCCGGCAATACATACACATTATCTGCTTTCTCTAAGATAGCATAATCTATGGATATATTCTCTGCTAAAGGATATTGAGACTGTATAAAATCTCCTTCCTGATCTGTGTTATATACAGCTACTCCTTTTTCAAACAAAGCTGTCATCTCTTCTTGAAACTTAGTAAATGCAGCTACAATACTTTTTACACTCCAGATAAAGATTCCGGCATTCCAGAGATAGTTTCCGGCATCCAGGAATTGTTTTGCAGTTTCATAATTCGGTTTTTCGGTAAATTGAGAAACCTCTTTAATATCCTCATCTACTTTTTTATATTGAATATATCCATATCCTGTATTGGCAAATGTGGGTTTGATTCCCAAGGTCATCAATATATCTTTCTCAGTACAGGCATTGAAACTTTGCTCTAGATTATTGATAAAAGCATCTTCATCTTCTATCCAATGATCACTTGGTGCTACTACCATAACCGCATCAGGATTTTCCTTTTGGATTTTCAGTGAAGCATAGAGAATACAAGGAGCAGTATTTCGCATAGCGGGTTCAGTCACCACTTGCCTCTGCTTGGCTTGTGGTAATTGTTCTAATACCAGATCGTTATATCGTTCATTAGTAAGAATAAATATATTTTCTGTTGGTATAATCTTCGATAATCTGGAAAATGTACGTTGGATCAGTGTTTCACCGGTTCCCAACATATCATGAAATTGTTTAGGGAACTCGGTTGTACTTACCGGCCAGAACCTGGATCCTACTCCTCCTGCCATTAGTATGGCGTAATAATTCTTATTGTTCATATATTATTTCCAAAAATCTTCTATATCCTGTATAGAAGTGTTTCCATCATTATTTAAAAAAAGGTTTTCCCAACTAAGTCCATTAGCCGTTTTTATAAATACCCTATAATATCCTGATGAGAAATTTTCTAAGTTAATAGTTATATCAGTACCATTAATACCTGAAATATTTTCTACTGCAACAGCTGTAAGATCAGCATCCTCATAATTAACATCGGTTAATGTGGTTAGAAAATTAACTTCTTGATATACTTTTTGAGCATTTCCCGGGATAATCCATAGATTACTTATACTTCCTCCTGTAACCGATGATACGCTAAATATTCCGTCACTACCAGTAGGGTTAGGGGCAATAAAAACTCCATTGTTCTTAATATTTGGGTTACCAAACACTAAGGGCATATCTAAAGCCGAGGCTTTAAGCGCTATTCCTGTTACCAGGGTAATACTATTTTGCCCATCAACAGCATTATCTAAAACACCCGAATCATCATCATTCTTACAACCTAACAAAACTGTTAAAGTCAGAATTAAGCTTATTTTTTTAACCATATTTTAGTTTAATAGTTCTACTTCTGCGTTAGGATTAAAAAGATAAATTCTCCCCGTACTCAATTCTACACACTCATATCTTTTCACTTTCTTATTTCCTTTTTTAAAAATCTTACCGTTGTACAATCTAAAGGTACTTCCCAAAGGCAGCTCAAAGATATAATTTTTATCACTCTCAGGGTCAAATTGTTTTAAAGCTAAGGCCAGTTTTTCATCTGTATCACTACTTGCTCTTGGGTTTTTAAAATGATTGGCAATCACCGGTAACAATTTAGAAGGAAAAACTTCGGGATTGATATACGGCAGCATCAATTGCTGAAAAGTTCGTTTCCACTCTATTCCATGGGGTTTGATAAAGCGTCCATATTTTTCAAATGCTACCAAGTGTGCAATCTCATGAATTAACGTGATCAAAAAACGATATGTATTAAGCGACGCATTTACAGTAATCTGATGTCTACCATCCGGCATTTTGCGATAATCCCCATGACGAGTTACTCGTTCATTCACAATCTTGAGATGTACATTACATTTTACGATCAGATCAAATGCCGGATCAATCGCCCTATCAGGTATATATCGCGCTAATATTTCCTTCACCTGCGCAAAATACAAAATAAGATGTGGTTCTTAAAAGATTATTTTGCTATCCTAAGCTTGTAGAATGTTTTATGTTTTTATCAAACTCAGGATAGCAGAAAGGTTATTTAGAAAGATATTTTCTAATCCATCTAAAGTACATATAGATCATAAAGCCTAATAACAGGAAAGGCCAAATATAAAACATAATCAAACTTACGCTTTCAACCAATGACCATCCAAAAGTCAAACCTTTCGTTGCTTTATCCAAATATGTTGGTTCATATATAGATGGTTCTTCTTTAGGAATCACAGATTCATACATATCCAATTGGATAGTACTATACGCAACTCTATTGCCTAAGTAGTTTAATCTCCCTTGAGCAGATTCTATTTCTTCTTGTAGTCCACTTAGTTTTTCTTCAGCTTTCAATATATCTTCAACAGTCTTTGCTCGATTTCTAAGAATAGTTTCATAGCGTTGTTTTACTTCTAACTTTGTTTTTAAACGAGCCTTAATATCCAGATATTCTTCTGTAACATCTACTGTTGTTATATTTTTATGGTCGACAAATTCTGCCAATCCACAAATACTATCTAAAACAGTATCAAACCGATTTTGAGGAATTCTGATGGTAAAACGATTTTCTTTAGTATAATTGGTATTACTAAAACGTTCGTCAGAGACATATCCATTATTTGTAGATGCTATTCGCTTAGCTAATGAGGTAGCTTTTTCTACATTCCTGACCTTAATTTTGCAGTTTGCATTTCTGATAATTTTCAGATCAACACTTTCGCCAATCTTTTTCGGTTTTGATTCGTTTATTTGAGTTTTATAACTGTTTAACGAAGGGGTTTCTCCTGTTTCCTGTAATGAAATTTGTTCTGCAGAGATATCATATTTGCTTTCTGGTCTGGAGCAAGAAAAAGTTATTAAAATAAAGAATCCTATACCTAACCCTTTAATTAATTTTAAATTATTTGTTTTCATCTTATACTTTTTTAAATTGTTAAACTGAAACAAACATAAATGCTAACCTCAACGATCTTTTGTAACTTACTTGTAAAGCTTTTGTAAATTGTTTTACAAAACATAAAAAACTCATTTTCAAAATAGTACAACCATTACTTCTGAAGACAACATATTATTCGACCTCCTTAAAAAAGCTGTAGCATTACAGTTTTTAAAGAGCAATACTGCTTCGAGTTCAGATATTTCTGAATGGAAAGGGAAGGATATAATATTGTTTCAGGAAGACTTACAGCAACAAGTCAAAGCTAGTATTAGTGAAAAGTCTTTTTATAGCTACTTTAAAAACTCTTCAGAAAAACTACCAAGGATAGATATTCTGAATCTTTTATCTCAATACTGTGAGTATGACCATTGGAATGATTTTAAAAACAGTCATTCCGCATCAGTACATCGTCAAAAAAAAGTACAAATCCCCAAATGGTTTTGGTTTTTTATTATAGGTAGTATCGTAATTACCGGGGTATATTTTATGATTCCTGCTAAAACTACATTTAGCTTTTGTTTTATAGATCAGGACCGTAATCAACCTATTACCGATATCCCAATAGATGTGATTATACTCAATAATAGTGAATCTCCTTTTTATGTAAAAAGTGATAGCTCCGGATGTTTTACTTGGAAAACAAAAGACGAATTCATTCATTTTGTAGTGCAATCACCATATCATAAATCTGACACCATTTATCGTATTGCGTCTTCTGATGCTAAGGAGGATTTACAAATTAAAACTGATGATTATGCATTGATGTTACATTATTATGCTAACGGAAAGGTAGATGACTGGAAAAATAGAAGAAAAGAACTATCACAAATGATCTCAAATGAAGCTACCATTTTTCAGGTATTACCCCACGGGTTAGGGATCGAAATATACACAAAGCATAAATTCATCAATACGCTGACTACTCCTACTCAAAGCCTTAAAAACATTGAAATTATAGAATCGAGAAGATCTAACGGACAAATTGTAAAACTTAAATTCAAAGTAAAATCATGAAACAATTTGTATCTGTCATAATACTTTGTATACTATTTGGATGCGCTAATAATGCTTCTAAAGAAATGGATACTACAAATATCCTTGAAGCCAATGGAATTAAAAAGGAGGAAGAAATTATTTCTAAAGAAGATGCTTATGCGCTTTTGATTAAAGAAAAATTACAAGAACAAATTGATAAAAAGAACCTAACCAAAAACCATCCGAACTTTGACATTGACCTCGATGATAATAAATCGTTTTTTAACAAATTAGCCTCTGGAGTAAAAAGCGTTAAGCTAATCGAACCTATAGAAACAATTTCAGATTCGGTTAAATCCATAAAAACTGAAGTAGTCTTTGGCACTGAAATCGACAGCATGATAAGCGATACCATAGTTGCACGGATCAAAACTTCTACCATAGAAATTGATGGAGAGTCCTTAAACGCGACTCAAATTAGTTTTGATAAAATTAAAGTTTCAAAAAACAAAACTATTAATCAACCTAAAGCATCAAACCCCAAAAGTGTTAACAAATTTTCTTTAAAAGACCTCAGTTTTACCTGGGAAGAAATTAATGCTTGCGATTGTTTATTTATGGTAAAAGCAACAAATACGGATTATAAAAAACTATATTTTGGGCGGTTTAAAGGTGACTCCACAGGAATCATACAGCTAGGTAAAAACACAGAGAAATTTCATATTCCGTTAATCCAATCCAGATCTAAAAACAGAAAACCAGGAACCACTTGGAAGGAAACCTATAAAAACAATCAATATAGGGTTCGGTTAAAGGCCACACCCACCATACCAAAAGTAAAAGGAAAATACACCTATTATATTGATTTTAGGTTTACTGATTTGAGCTCTAAAAAAGTGATCACAAAAAGGCTTTTGACCAATTGTAGACTTTGATTTAAAAATTCAATTCTATTTTCAGAATTGAGGATTCATGCTTTATCCACATAAAAACGCCTCTACTTTTTTTATGTTAATTTTACGGTTTTACCTTAATAATACACTTTTAAAACCATTAAAAACTGGTTTTTCAACGAAAAAATACAAGTTTTTATCGAGTATTTTAGTATTTTAACTTGTTGTTAATCAAATATTAATATTTTTGATGTCCTGATATTTTAACATTTTCTAAAGAAAAGTAAAAAAGTTTAGTCCCATGAAAATAATTACAATTTTAGTTTTTCTTTTTACATGCTTTACTGGTATTTCGCAAACGGAAAACCAAGATCAAACACAAACACAAAACCAAGATACAGTTCAAACTCAAATTGAGGATGAGAAAAAGGAAAATGCAAAATTCCGCAAATTAGCTATAAATAAAACAATCGAATTACAAGAAGAGCTAAGTCTTAATATCTATGCTGCAAGAGCGGTTGAAAAAACGATCTATAAATATTCTATTCAGGCAAATAAAGTCATTCAATCTAATTTATCAGCAAAAGAAAAGTCAAAAAGCCTAAGTAATATCATATATTTTCAGAACGAAGAATTAAAGAAAGTACTTACAGTTCCACAGTTCTATCAATATCTAAATTTAAGTACTGAATAATACTTATTGTAAACCAGATTCTCAATTCTATGTTTAAGGAGTGCTACTAGAAACCTGAAGCACCTTTCCATTGTAAAACTTATTACCCGTGAGAGAAAAATCTTTGATATAAGAAGCCATTTCTACAGCTGTTAATGGCGCCTGATATCCCGGAAAAGCTTCTTCTAACATTTCGGTTTGTACAGCACCAATTGCTAATACATTAAAAGCAATACCACTATCCTTATATTCTTCTGCCAATAACTCGCTTAATGTGATTACCGCCCCTTTACTAGAACTGTAGGCAGCCAATCCAGGGAACTTTACACTACCCTGAATACCACCCATACTACTAATAGTTACCACATGGCCTCCAGATTGCATATAAGGCAATACCAACCTGGTTAACTCCGCTACACCAAAAACATTTACTTTATACACTTCTTCAAATTCTCTGGAAGAAATTTCGGCAAAGGGTTTATTTAACAACTTTCCTGCATTATTGATCAGAACATCTACCTGTTTCCATTCTTGTTCAATATAGTTCATTGCTTGTTTTAGATCTGATGAGTTACATATATCACAAGAAAATGTGTAGATATTTTTATGATGTAAAGATGTAATGGGTTTCTCATTTCGGGATAAAGCCAAAACCTGATGCCCCTCATCTGCAAAGAGCTTAGCCATCTCAAAACCGATTCCTCTACTAGCTCCTGTGATAATGATGTTTTTCATAAAATCAAACGATATAAAAAAGTATTCTTTTTATGTCGGTCTGAGCTTGTCAAAGCCTACTCAGTTTTTAAGATTTTAAAAACTTCGAGACCTATCCCCCTTTGAAGGAAGCTCAATTTGACAACTGAATATAGTATATTTATTATTTTAATCTAATCTCTTTTGCTTCTGTATTTACCATTTTAGTAATTGCGGGAACACAATCATTAATTAGCTCCGCCATAAATTCAAAATTCATTTCTGAAACTTCATCATCCACATGATGGTAGTAATCATAATTGGTGAAATCAAAAGTTGAGATCGTTTGACAAGGGACCTTAAACTGCTCATAGAATGGATAGTTATCACTCCTACGGAACAATTGAAATTCTTTTGCTTTTGCTAGATAACCTACCAATTCAGAACCAACATATTCGTTTATTTTTTCAGCCATATTTGATATTTCGAAACCTGTAATATATGCTTTATATGACTTATCATTTAATGGTACTCCTATCATTTCGAAATTAACCATAGCATAGAGATCGAGTTTCTTTTCTTTTAACACTTTTGCCAGGTGTACTGATCCTAACAAACCTCTTTCTTCTGCTCCAAAAAGCACAAATAGTATGCTTCTCTTATTATCCTTGAGTTGCGCAAACTGCTTTGCTAACGATATTACAGCGGTACTACCGGCAGCATTATCATTAGCTCCATTGGCAATTATATCGCCATTGACTTCTTTTCCGTTGCCTATATGATCAAAATGCGCTCCTATAATTACAAATTCATTTGCCAACTTCTCATCAGTTCCCTTTAGAAACCCTACTACATTATAAGTAGCTATACCTTTAGCATCAAAAGTATCTCTATAAGTTTCAAAATAAGGCTGGATCCCACTTTCTTTAAACTCTTTTTCAATAAAAGTAGCCGCTTTATCCAATCCTTCGCTACCTGTGTCGCGACCAGCAAGATCATCACTAGCCAAAAACTTCATAATCTCTCCTACTTCTGAAGCAGTTGTAGGTGCTGTGGGCGCTTGAGCATTAGTTACTTGTTTACAATTGATAAATAATAATGAAACTACAATTAGAAGGATGTTTTTCATATTCTTTTGTTTTTTGAGATGAATCAGATTTGGGCTAAAGATAATTAAACTTAGATTATATCTTTTATTTTTAAATATTGTAATAACATAATTGTTCTGGCATCTCTGATTTCACCTGATTCTATCATATTGAATGCTTTTTCAAAATCAAGTTCCATCACATCAATATGTTCTTGTTCCTCTTCTAACCCACCTCCTTCTTCAGTCTTCATATCATCGGTATATTCTGCAATAAATAGATGTGCTATTTCCGTCATTACTGCTGGAGAGGCATAAGCATTGAACGCTTTTTCAATTTTATCAATTCGGTAACCGGTTTCTTCTAAAACCTCTCTTTTTGCACACTTCTCTGGTGTATCGTTATCTAGTGAACCTGCACAAACTTCTATAGTCATACCAGATGTGTTACCATTTAGATATGTAGGTAATCTAAATTGCCTAGTTAATACCACGGTCTTTTTAGACAGATTATACAACAAAACTGATGCTCCATCTCCGTGATCATATACTTCTCTAAGATGTTTTTCTTTATGATGATTTTCTGTATGCTTATAATCAAAGACATACTCCTTCAGCAGGAAGGTTTCATCAGAAAGGACCTTGGATCTTAAATTATTTATTCTTTTGTACATAATTATCTAAAACCAAAAAATCCCACTTGAAGAAGCGGGATTTTATTTATTATAATTCCATTATTACTATGCTAACATAGTTACAGGATTCTCTAGATATTGTTTTAAAGTCTGTAAGAATTGAGCTCCAGTGGCTCCATCAACCGTTCTATGATCACAAGCTAAAGTCACTTTCATAGTATTTCCAACTACCACTTGATCATTTTTTACCACTGGTTTTTTCACAATAGCACCTACAGATAATATTGCAGAATTAGGCTGATTGATAATAGAAGTAAACTCTTGTATACCAAACATTCCTAAATTAGATACTGTAAAAGTACTGCCACTCATTTCCTGAGGAGTTAATTTTTTATTTCTAGCTTTCACTGCTAGATCTTTGACTTTAGTCCCTATTTGTGTAAGAGACATCTGATCCGTAAATGGAAGCACAGGGACTACTAAACCATCAGGAACAGCAACTGCAACACCAATACTGATATGTTTTGCGTATTTTGTAGCATTATCCGTCCATTGAGTATTAACCTGAGGATGTTTGCGCAATGCCATTGCACAAGCTTTTACCACCATATCATTAAAAGACACCTTGGTATCTGGTAATTCATTAATATTCTTACGAGAAGCCATTGCATTATCCATGTCTACCTCAATAGTAAGATAATAATGAGGAGCATTAAACTTAGAAGCAGAAAGTCCCTTTGCAATAGCCTTACGCATTTGTGAATTCTTAACTTCTTCAAAACTTTCTTCTCCGGCAGGAGTAAATGTTTGTACTGCCGGGGTAGAAGTTGTTTCTTTTGTAGGAGCAGATGCACTAACTGTAGCAGACGGAGTAAATGATTCTACATCTTTCTTTACAATACGTCCATTTTCGCCTGTTCCTTTTACCTGAGAAAGATCAATACCTTTATCAGCTGCTATTTTCTTAGCTAATGGAGATGCAAAAATTCTCCCTCCGGTACTTGTTACAGGTGTAGCTTCTGTTTTGGTTTCTGTTTTAGTTTCAGCAACAGGTGTTTCTGTTTTTTCAGAAGTTGATACCGCCACGGCTCCATCTTTAAGCCCTGAAACATCTGTACCTGCAGGACCAATAATCGCTAATAACACATCTACGGGAGCTGTCTGACCTTCCTCGATACCAATATGCAAAAGTGTACCATTATAGAATGACTCAAATTCCATTGTAGCTTTATCGGTCTCTATCTCCGCCAGAATATCTCCTTCTTCAACGGTATCTCCTACTTTCTTCAACCATGTAGCCACTGTACCTTCTTCCATAGTATCACTAAGACGAGGCATAGTGATAATCTCTACTCCTTCAGGAATTGCAGCTGTCTCAGAAGCACTAGAAGCAGACACCTCAGTTTTTTCTTCTTTAACAGCCTCAGCTTTCTGAGGAGTGGTATTTCCATTTAAAAGACCTGATATATCTTCACCTTCATCACCAATAATAGCTAATAACTGATCTACAGGAGCAGTTTCTCCTTCTTCAATACCTATATGAAGTAAAGTCCCTTCATAAAAAGACTCAAACTCCATGGTAGCCTTATCGGTTTCTATCTCTGCAAGGATATCTCCTTCGCTAATCTTATCTCCTTTTTTAACAAGCCACTTCGCAACAACTCCTTCTTCCATGGTGTCGCTCAATCGCGGCATATTAATTACTGTAGCCATAATCTATTGTGGTTTGTGTGATAAAAATGGGTAATCATCCTGGTCGTATACAACATCATACATCACATTCTTCTCTGGGAATGGTGATTCTTCTGCAAATTTCTGACATTCTGCTACTCTAGATTTTACTCTCTTATCGATATCAGCAATTTCTTCATCTGTAGCATATTTCTTTTCCTTTATTACATCCAACACCTGAGTAATAGGGTCTATTTTTTGATATTCTGCTACTTCCTCTTTAGTACGATACTTTTGCGCATCACTCATAGAGTGACCTCTATATCGATATGTTTTCAACTCTAAGAAAGTTGGGCCTCCTCCTGTTCTAGCTCTGGTAATAGCTTCATCCATAGCTTCAGCAACTTTTATTGGATTCATAGCATCCACTGGACCACAAGGCATTTCATACCCTAATCCTAGTTTCCAGATATCAGGATGGTTTGCAGTTCTTTCTACAGAAGTACCCATCGCATATCCATTATTTTCAACACAAAATACCACAGGAAGATTCCAAAGCATAGCTAAGTTGAATGTTTCGTGCAATGACCCTTGACGAGTTGCACCATCTCCCATAAAAGTAAGAGTAACAGCATCTCTTTTATGATATTTATCTGCAAATGCTAATCCAGCACCAAGAGGAATCTGACCTCCTACGATACCATGTCCTCCATAAAAACGATGTTCTTTAGAAAATATGTGCATTGATCCTCCTAAACCTTGAGAGGTTCCTGTACCCTTACCAAAAAGTTCTGCCATTACTCTTTTGGGATCGACACCCATACCGATTGGCTGAACATGATTACGATAAGCAGTGATCATTCTATCTTTAGTAAGATCCATAGCATGTAATGCTCCGGCTAAAATTGCTTCCTGACCATTATACAAGTGTAAAAATCCTCTAACTTTCTGCTGGATATAGACCTGTGCGAGTTTATCTTCAAACTTTCTCCAGAAAAGCATCTCTTCGTACCAATTCAGGTAAACCTCTTTAGTTACTTTTTTCATTTACGATTGATTGTGCTGATATATCAAAAATAATTCAGCTATAATACTGACTATTATCTGTTTTTACTCTTAATTTATTTAAAGAGCGAAAAACAAAAATAGCATATTCGGAATTAAGGGAAAAGTAGTTTTAGAATAAAATCAACGAAAACGTTATAAATACGAATTATCAAAAATAAGAGGTAATAAATTAGCTAATGAATAAGATTTAACCACTTTCCCTGTTTCTCCTGTAAAAAAAATCTCTATCGGAGAATTCTGTTTTATTTCATATTCTGCGATTGCTTGTCTACAAGCTCCGCAAGGTGGTGTAGGAGTAATTAATTGATGTTTTAATGATTTAGCAGAAAGCGCCATTTTTTTAATTGCTACCCCTGGAAAATTTGCTCCTGCATAATAAATTGCAGTACGTTCTGCACATAAACCTGAAGGGTAACAAGCATTCTCCTGATTATTACCAAGAACTATCTCACCATTCTCTAACAATAAAGCTGCTCCGACCAAAAATTCTGAATATGGAGCATATCCTTTATCCCTGATATCAAAAGATTGCTGCATTAATTGCTGAATATCCTCTGGTAATTCTTCGAATGAATCATATATCTCCAAAACAGATTTTATTTCAATTTCCTTCATATTACAACCTTGTTTAAGAAAAGGCTTCACAATGTACAATAAACAAAAAAAGTATCAAACCTTTAGCTTGATACTTCTTTTTAAAATGTATAACAATTGTTATCTATCTTTCATCATAGTCATCCCCGAAATTGAAGGAAAGACCAAAACGTAGTGTTCCTTCTAATGGACTTCTTACTGCTGATGTAGAAAACAAATATGATATATCAATATTAACGATAGTATATCTAAACCCTGCTCCTAAGGAAACAAACTTACGAGCACCTTTTTCTTCTGCTTCATTAAAATACCCTCCTCTAAATGCAAATACATCACGATACTTATATTCTGCTCCAAGAGACCAGGTAAATTCTTTTAGTTCTTCACTAAATCCATCCTCTGCATCTCCCCAAGAAGAAAATATAGCCCCAACAGAACTAATATCTTGATACTCCTGGATGTCTCTTTGACTATTTCCTACAATTCCATCTCCATCAAAATCTTGTGGACTTGGTACCAATAATTTATTAAGTTCTAATGAAGGAGTAATAGTATTATACTCATCTAATATAAAATCAAAACCTGCTCCTATTCTAAAGTTGGTTGGAATAAAGTTTTCTTGTCCTGCATCATCATATTTAAGCTTAGGACCAATATTTGATATATTTAATCCTGCTCTCCATCTACCATTAAAAGAGCCATACGCTTTTTCCTCACTCTGATAGAACGCAGCAACATCCACACCAAAACTACTTGCCGCTTCAGCCTCTGAAACCTGATCTAATTTAAGATCTGATCTTAAATAACGTCCTGCAACTGCCATAGAAAAATTCTGACTTAGACGTAGCGCATAAGAAACATCTATAGTTAATTCGTTTGGTTTCTGAATTAATCCCAAATCATTAGCATTTTCTCTAAATTCAATTTCACCTAAACTAAAATATTTAAAACTAGCACCAATTGCACTTCTTCCCTCTACACCAAATCGATTATAGTACGTTAAATTACCTAATCCAATATCATTAACTAAATTACTTAAATAGGGTGTATAATTAACTCCTACACCTTGTTGCTTTTCTGCAAAAACATATTTTGCCGGATTCCATTGTTGTGAAAAAGCATCTGCAGATGTCACAACACCTTGATCTCCTAATCCAGCCGCTCTTGCATCTGCTGCTATAAGTAAAAAAGGAACCGCCGTAGTAATGGCCCTTGGGTCTCTATTATCTTGAGCTTGCATTTTAAAATTACATAATGATAAAAAAGCAAGGACAAGTACTAATGATTTTTTCATACCGTGTAAATTGATTTTGACAAATATATAGTTATTTAGTTATTAAAGGATAACGAGCTTCTCAAATTTTTCGACTCGCTGATTTGTTAACGTAGATTTTACTGATATCTTATATACATAGACACCTTTTCCTAATTTATCCCCAAAGTCATCTCGCCCATTCCATTGTATATCTTCTCTATATCCAGTCTTTCCTGAGAGTGTTTTATTCTGTGTCCAAATCACTTTTCCTGAAACCGTAAATACCTGAACCTGAACTTCTAGAATATCACTTGCGGTACTACTATGTTCAAACCAAAATTCTGTATGACTAACAAACGGATTAGGATAGTTCAATACATTATTAAGCGCAAAACCTGATGCGTCTGCCACAATAAATTGTATTTCTTGAGTTGCAGAATTATTATATACATCCCAACCTTTAAAAGTAAGTGTATGTAGACCTGGCTCTAAGTCTTTAAACTTAAAATTCACTATTCCTCTAGTAAAATCATCTAATTCAGTCTCATAAAAATCATTTAAGATAAATGGATTTGCTTCATCTCCATCTAAAATTGCTGAGATATCATGACCAATTCCACTAGCGGTATTAATACCATTATCATCCTGAAGCTTAGCAATAAGAACGGGAGAATTATCAGTAGTTCCACCAGAAACAAAACTTTCATCATTCATGAAGAGTTGTATCTGAGGACCAATATTATCTTCAGGAGCATTCTCATTTAATCCTCCTATTAAAATAGTTTCATCAGCTCCTGTTTGATCTTCCAACACCCCGTTTCGTGAGGCATAAAAACTAACTCTACCAGTATCTACAGGTATAGCGATATCCCTTGGGACTATAAATTCAAAATCAAACACCCCATTGGTAACAGAGGCTTTACCTCTAAAAATAATTTCCCCAAGAGTTTTATAATTTAATTTTATAATCTCACCAGCATTATTGCTCACTCCATCATTCGCCAAAGTTTCTCTATCAATATTCTTATCATAGATAGTAGTACTTAAAGTTCCATTATAATCGCTAATCAAATTCCCGGCTTCGTCTACTACTTCTCCGGCAATTTTAACTCTACTTAATGCTTCAATCGGATCTATTACTTCAGAAATAGATACATCATTAATACTGGTAAGTCGCACATTAGGCTTAGGAATTGCCATCTTCATTGCGGGGTCACCAAAAAAGAATATTACACGTTTACTATTAGAAGTATATGAATTCTTCAGCTGTCTTACAGCTTCTGCAACTGTAGGATAACTTGAACCATCCGGAAATAAAAAACCTGAAAGTCTTTCATTTACCGAAATCCCAAAAGTTACTACAACATCTCTAGTGGTACTAACTAATCCTATCGCTCCACCATTATTATTCCAATACAACAATTCTCCTGCCGTAGGTCTCAACGGGTTATCAAACTTTGTTAACTCACAAGTAACTGTAATAACAAATGGATATTTATTAGTATTGCTTAAACCTACAATATCAGATTTATTATAAATAAATTCTTTAGCCATCCCGTCTTCTCCCCCATGACCAAAATAATCTACCGCTATAGCACCAGATTCAATTGCACTAGAAATAGCTTTATTAACCCTTGGATATCTACTTCCTGAAGAAGAAGATTCTTGCTGAAAAGCATCCGCATATATTTTCACAAAATTCAAAAAAGGTTTTCTTGCACCAACCTCATCTCCCAATTCATCTAAACTTCCTTGTATTGTTGCTTCCCAGTCGGCATCTACATCATCCGCCACAAGCAAGATTGAATTTCTCCATCTTCCATAAGATTCCTGACTACTATAATTTATAATTTTATTAACCAGAGCATCTGCCAATTGACGAGTGTCCGCAAGGATTCTACCTACAGCAATATCTAAGAGATCTCCTCCTACCATTCTACCTTCTTCAGGATCCATCGCTCCAAAAAAGTCATCTGTTGCAAAGGAACTTACTAATGAAAAACTAGAAACACTTTCGAACGTGGGGACGATATTGTTATTTCCTTGTAATCTATTCTTGTAATCAACTGATCCATCACCAAAAAGACATAAATATTTTAATCGATTTGCAGGATCTGAAGCGTTATCATACACATATCGCACCAAGTTTCGGATTGCTGAAATATCTTGTTTACCACTACCAAACTCATTATAGATTTTCTCAAGAGTTAATACTTTTACATTATAATTATTGATATTTCTATGATGCTCTGCTAATCTATTTGCTGAAGACAATAAATTATCATTGGTAATTATCAAATAATCAATATCCTGAAACTGACCTTGGTCATTTTGAAAAATAGTACCTTTTATATCTTGATTGACAACTCTAAAATTTTGATCTATTATAGGCTGGTAAAAATTACTTGGCACAACGGTTACATATAGTCTTATTTCGCCTAAATTAGCTTTGAATCTTAAATTTGATTGCAATCCATTATTAGTAACTGTAGTAATCGAGTTTGGATTTGTAACATCCCATACTTGTGCAATATTTGATGCGTTTGCAATAGTATACTCACCTATTCCCGTCATCGTAGCCGCTTCCTCGTAAGCAAATGACATCTGATTACCTGTACTTATTAAAGACCTTTTGGCTTTTAGACTAATAAAATCCAAATACCCAACTGCTGTTGGATTACCATTGTTATTAAATGTAAGCCCAACTGTCATCTGATCCGCTGAAGAAGTTACTGACTGAGTAGTTTCTCTGCCAGAAGCAAATGTAGTTCCTGTAATTGAAGAAAAGTTAAGCGTTGCAACATTCTGATTGTTAAAATTAACCGTCATACTTGAAGTTGACTCTGACACAGCAGCAGCTAAAACTCTTAACTCAATAGGCTCTGTAGTAATCAGATTAGGAAAATTAAACCCAAAACTTTTATTTCTTTCTATATCAAAACGATCTCCAAACCAACGTCTACCAATTTTCACTAAATTCTCCGTATCTACTTCATAAAATTGATAATCGGTAAATGAATTTATTTGTGTTGTTGCAACTCCAGAGGGTTCTACATAATTGGATATTCTTTTACCATTTGCTCCTCCCGCAGTAATGAAATAATAAGACCTATCTGCATACAGATTAAGATTTGTACCATTTTCTTCACTATAACCAGTCGTTCCTTCGCCATAAAACAAGATATAGTCGCTACCAGAAAATACCCCATCTTCTTCTCCAACAACCTGAATAGCATTTTCTCTTAAATCAAATTCTGTATTTTCCTGATTAAGCAAAGGAAGCATTCGCCCTCCGTTACCATAGATTTTTATTGTTCTAGGATCAATTGAAGCTATATTCATACCTAAACTACTCAAAAACTCTGGAGTAATTCTAAAAACACCTGTTTTATCCACATAAATCCTATACCAATCTCCGGTGGCCAAAACAGAATTACTTATAGGAAACTTCTTAGCAAAAGATTTACTTCTACCGGTTTGATATTCTATATCAAAAGAAGTAATTCTTTTATAACCATTCCCATCTTTTATTATCGGAGTTAATTGAATAAAACCAGATTTTTTATTTCTAGCTCTAACAGTTTTAATAGTATACCGAAGTTTGTTCGGAATTAAGTTAATATCTAAATCCTTAAGAGCAGATCTGGATATATTTTGATACTTAATATTGGTCACTTTAGCGGTATTGGTATTAATCTCGCCAGACTCCTCCCAAACAGAAGAATAAAAAATCCCAATATCATCTTGGTAATCAAAATATGATTCATCAAAACCCGGAACCGTTATTGAAGTACTTGATGTACTAATTTCGACATCTTTCCAATCTATAGTAACTTGCCTTGTATTCTGAGCCAAAACTGGTATTGAAATCAGAAATATTAGCAAAAAAATAATTTTCTTCATCATAGCATTCAAAACGAGCATAACATAAATTTAGTGTTGCTCTAAATCAGAGTTTTTCTTCAAAAATAATAATAAACGTAAAAATATTACGTTAAACCAAACATCATTGCAAAAACATAAAAGTTTTGCTATTTGATATTATTTTAAAAATATTAGGGTAAATTTAACGTTAATTATTATATTGCAAGCCCTAATTTCTACTTTAACGAACTTAAGATTATGAAAAACGCGTTTGTTTTTAAGTCACTAATGGCACTTACCATTAGTGTTTTGTTTCTCAGTTGTAATACAAAAAACAACTACGGAAGCAGTTCTAGAGCCACTGGTTGGAAATATAATTCCAAAGAAGGCGGATTTCAAGTTAACACAAATTACAAAGAACAGGAAACTGGACCTGGTTTAGTATTCATCGAAGGTGGTACTTTTACGATGGGACGTGTCCAAGATGATGTAATGCATGATTGGAACAACACTCCTACTCAACAACATGTTCAGTCTTTTTATATGGATGAGACCGAAGTAACCAATGTAATGTATCTAGAATACTTGGATTGGATTAAAGGTGTATATCCTCCTACTGAACCTAAATACCGAAATATATATTTAGGAGCGCTTCCAGACACATTGGTTTGGAGAAATCGTCTTGGATTTAATGAGATGATGACTAATAACTACCTTCGTCACCCAGCTTATGCACAATACCCGGTTGTAGGTGTAAATTGGATTCAAGCAGTTGAATTTAGTAACTGGAGAACAAACCGAGTTAATGAAGGTATTTTAGAAAAAGAAGGGTTTATTAAAGAAAATGCTCCTTTCGAAGATGTTTCTGCAGAAAGTACATTTGATACAGAAACGTATCTAAATGCTCCTTCTCAGACTTACGGTGGTAATGATGAAGCTATTAGAGGAGGGAGACTTTCTGAAAGATATGCAAAAGATAATGATTCTACAGGTTTATATGTACAGCGTAAAGACGGACTTCTTTTACCTAAGTATAGACTTCCTACAGAAGCAGAATGGGAATATGCTGCTTTAGGTTTAGTAGAGATCAGAAGTTATAATATTTATAGAGGTAGAAAAAAATATCCTTGGAGTGGTAAATATACACGCTCTGGAAAAAGAAGAACTCGTGGTGACCAATTAGCTAACTTTAAGCAAGGTGATGGTGACTATGGTGGTATCGCAGGATGGAGTGACGATGGTGCTGACATTACTGCACCGGTAGCATCTTATGATCCTAATGACTATGGTCTTTATGATATGGCAGGAAATGTTGCAGAGTGGGTTGCGGATGTATACAGACCAATAGTTGATGATGAGTATAATGACTTTAATTACTATAGAGGTAATGTATATACTAAAAATGCGATTAACCCTGACGGTACTGTAAAAATAGCTACAACAGATTCTATTATTTATGACACATTAAGTAATGGTAAAATTGTTGCCAGAGTATTACCTGGAGGTATTTTACAAACTCCTATCACTGAAGATGACACATATCTAAGAACTAATTTTACCGAAAGTGATAATAGGAACTATAGAGATGGTGACAAAAGCTCTTCTAGATATTTTGAAGGATTCCAAGATCAGGATTCTCCAAGTAGAAGAATGTATAATGCACCGATTCATAGTGTAACTGTGAGTGATGAGGATAGTACAAAACTAGATAGAAGATATGATGAAACAAGTACAAGAACTACAATCGTAGATGATAATGTACGTGTTTATAAAGGTGGTTCTTGGAAAGACAGAGCATATTGGTTAGATCCTGCACAGAGAAGATTCTTCCCTCAGGACATGTCTACTGATTATATTGGATTTAGAAATGCAATGTCTCGTGTTGGAGAAAAAGCAAAAGACAAGAAAACACCAAGACATAAAAAACCTAGATAGTTAAAAAATAAAAGTTCGTTATAGAAAAGCCCTGATTAATAAGTCAGGGCTTTTTAATATCTTTATATTACATGAATATTGATCGAATACACAAATTATTTTTAAAGTCAGATGGTGTTTCTACAGATACCAGAAACATTCAGAAAAACACCATTTTCTTTGCTCTAAAAGGAGAGAACTTTAATGGTAATGCTTTTGCTTCACAAGCTATTCAATCAGGAGCTTCTTATGCTATTATTGATGAAGAAGAATTTAATACTTCCGACAAACATATACTGGTTGACAACGTTTTAAAAACATTACAAGAACTTGCGACGTATCACCGCTTATATTTAAAAACACCAATTATTGCTCTTACTGGAAGTAATGGAAAGACTACAACAAAAGAATTAATTAATTGCGTTCTTTCTACTTCTTATAAGACTAAAGCTACTGCCGGAAACTTAAATAATCATATTGGCGTTCCCTTGACATTACTTTCTATGACCAAGGAAACGGAAATTGGTATTGTAGAAATGGGAGCTAATCATCTAGAAGAAATTAATTTTTTATGTTCAATTGCCCAACCGGATTATGGATATATTACTAATATAGGTAAAGCCCATCTAGAAGGTTTTGGAGGCATCGAAGGTGTTCTGCAAGGAAAAACAGAAATGTATAGACACTTAAAAAAACATCAGAAGATAGTTTTTCTTAATACTGAAGATGACAAACTCTCTAAAGCCGCTTCAGGTATTAAAACTTTTACTTTTTCTAAGGGTTCAGAAAGTGATATTACGGTAAAATTACTAGAAGCTAACCCAATGGTTTCTGTTAGTTTAGACTCCATTAATATCCATAGCAATTTAATAGGAACTTACAATTTCACCAATATAGCTGCTGCTATTGCCATAGGTAAATATTTTAAGATAGACTCTTTACAGATAAAAAAGGCTATTGAATCTTATACACCATCCAACAATCGTTCTCAAATCATTGAAAAAGGCAACCAAACAATTATTCTAGATGCTTATAATGCTAATCCATCTAGTATGAGAGCTGCTATCGAAAACTTCAAACAGTTGAATTATAAAGCTAAAACTGTCTTTCTTGGAGACATGTTTGAATTAGGAGAAGAAGCTGAAGCCGAACATCAAAAAATAGCTGATTTGATTTGTAATACCAGAGTAGATAATATTTATCTCTTAGGTAATAACTTTTTTAGAACCACTTCTGATGATACCCGTGTAAAAAAATATAAATCTTTTGAAGAGCTTAAAAACGAATGGAACACTAACAAAACCAACAAGGCAATTTTAATTAAAGGATCCCGTGGAATGAAATTAGAACGAATCCTTGATTTAATCTAGTATTAATTTTTTTCAGCAAATGACTTAAGCGTATTTAATGAAGTATTTGTAGATTTTTTAATCGCTCGTTTTATAAATAAAGTAAGTATAAGCTTCTTTAGTAAAGATTTTGCTATAGGGTACATCTCTACAAGAATCCTACACGATTGATCAGAAACTGGGATAAAGGTAAAAAACTGATATAACGAATCGATTGGTAAATCTTTTGTAAGCTCTCCATAAATAAGATGACCAGGCTCCACTTTTTTGGTAATTGTAGTGAAATTTAACCGTTTTCCGTCTATAACACATACATGTTCAGTACCTAATCTGGTAACCTCATCGGGATTGTATTCGAACTTATCAACCCCTTTTGCCCAATGATGACGGTAACTATAATTCGTAACAAGTTCCATTAATTGAGAAGCAGAAACATCGAACTCTTTTTCAATTACTACACTTGGCGGGCATTGAAACTCTACCATTTCAGGAGTAGCAAACGATGTAAGTTTCAACTTATTCTTATCAATTTCTGAGTACACATATCCAATCTCTTTGCCATCATAGGCATCTGTACCTCCTTTAAAATCATAAAGCTTACTTTTATAATCATCCGGCAAACCTATAATTTCTGAGAGGTTCTTACTTATAAGTGTATACTGATCACTAGCTATAGAGTTTTTAAGTAATCTATGCGCTTCTATTACACATTCTCCAAAAGGCTTTTGTTTTTGCTGTACGGTAATAAATTGCAAATCTCCACAATGCGCAATAATTTTTAACTGAAGATCAGGAGCAGCTGCACAAGCATTGCATGGACAGATTCTATTCTTTTCCAAAAGCTTAAGATGACTATAAAAAGCTGTAAACATGGTTTCAATCTGAGCTAATAATTTCTCCTGAGAAGGAATTTCATTTTCCTTAAAGAAAAATAAAGCATCTCCTTCTACCTCTGCCAATCTTAAATCTTGGGTATTAGCCTTTATCAAAACTTCTAATAATTCTGAAATCACATGCTGGCTATGTTCTATTTCAGTGTTTTGAACAAACTTGGTGAAACCGGAAATATCTGGAATAAAAAGTAATGAATCAGTCATAAAACAAAAGTAGTTGTACTACCAAATCTAAGAATTTATAGTTTCACCCTGTACAACCAATACAATATTTAGCAAATCATTTTGATAATGCCTGGGTATAAAATATAACACTAATCATCTTCTAAAAACAAAAGGTGGAAAGAACATGCTCTTCCCACCTTGATGTAAAAATCTGTATATGTAGAATTCTTTTGTCCCCTAAACTCTACGTAATTATTAATATACAGACTTTATAATTTGTTATTTTTCCAGACAAAACATCTGGTTCTTTATTATATAACGCATCACTTCTTATATACCCTACCCCTTAAAACAAAAAAAATAAATATTTTTACCCCTGGTGAAGCTTCAAAAACAATTCCTTGATTATTAGATACATAAACAATTACAAACGAATACAAATAATTACAAACGAAAATAAATACTTCCTAACCGAATCTTTTTTATTGGTCACACTATGTTTGCCCTGTCGAAACATAAGAACTCGATAGTATCAATTGTTTAACGAAAAACTATAATTATGAACACGCTAAAAAACAAAGTACAGTTGATTGGAAACTTAGGACAAGAACCAGAAATCATCAATTTAGATTCAGGAAAAAAACTGGCAAAATTTTCTATTGCTACCAATGATTATTATTATAATAAAGCAGGTGATAAAATTACAGATACACAATGGCATAACATTGTAGCCTGGGGAAAGACTGCAGACATTATTGAAAAATATGTAAACAAGGGTCAGGAAGTAGCGATAGAAGGTAAGCTTACTTCTAGAAGTTATGATGATAACGAAGGTGTTAAAAGATATATTACCGAGGTGGTATGCAGTGAGTTATTGATGTTAGGTAATAAGTAAATACAATTTTTATCATAAATCATTATACAAAAGCTCTCAGATGAGGGCTTTTGTATTTCACATACTTAACAAACTGAAAAATAAAATCTTAGCAATTGTCGCCAAAAGTAAGTTTATAAAACTAATTCATAAATAGTAATATCAAAATTCACTATTTTTAACATAATAACTTGTAAACCAACCCTTTTTGAACACATATACTAAATATTGGTTTTTAGAAGATTTCAATCTTTTTAATAAACTAGGAAGAATCACAATGATGCGTATGTGTGAGATACTCGAAATGGAGAATATCGACAAGGGAACCACCATTCAATTAGTTAATAAAGACGAAAAAAGTATCTTTTTCCTCAAAAAAGGAACTATTAAAATCACTGACTCATCCAATAACACGGTAAAATATGTTGTAAAAAGGGGAAACATCTTTGGAGAACTATCTTTATATAATGAACAAGCTGCTGCTGAAGAACAGGCAATTGCTTTAGAGGATTGTATTATCTGTTATATAGAAGCTGATCGCATGGAAAGCATAATGGAGAAACATAAATCCTTAAAAAATGGGGTGCTTAAAGTCTATGGGCTTCGTATTAAAAAGTTAGAACGCAGATTACAAGACTTACTTTATAAAGATAGTACTACCCGGATTAAAGAATTTGTGATGGACTATATCTCTGAATTTGGGAAATTCGAAAACGACAAAGTCATAGCTAAAAACTTATTATCTCATAAAGACATTTCAAATCTCACAAATACATCCAGACAAACTGTTAGTAATGTGATGAGTAGTTTACGAAAAGAAGACATTATAGATTACAACTCCCAATTTATCTCTATGACCAACGATATGAAAACACGGTAAATATGGTATAAGAAAAATAAACTTATTCAATCTATGAATCGCACACACATAATCATTTTTCTCCTTTTAACCTTTTGGATAAATGTTTTATTCGGCCAAGAAAATCAGATAGAAAAATCAATTTTCATTATCTCTAACACAAATGAAAATGGAGGACTGGAAATTTTGGAGCAAATTCAATCTTCTTCTACCAACACTAAAAACAATACGCTACTAATTGTTGGTAATACTCTAGAGTCAAACAGTATACAAAAGAGTTCATCAAAAACTTCCCTAGGTATGCAACTAGATATTATCTCAGATTTTAATGGTCAAATTATTTTTACTCCAGGGTATAATGAGTGGAAAGCATCGGGTTATAAGAATGTAAAAAGAATCGAAGATTTTATCCAGGAAAATAGCAAAGCAAAATATTATCCTGATGACGGATGTCCTATCAAGAAAAAAGACATGTCAGAAAATACTGTTTTAATTACCATTGATTCGCAATGGTTTTTGGAAAATTGGGATAAAAACATTTACATAAACGACGATTGTGATATTCAAAACAGAACTCAGTTTTTTCAAGAGTACGAAAGTATTTTAAAGAAAAACCAAGATAAAATAAAAATAGTTGCTATGCATCATCCTATTTTTTCTAATTCTAAAGCCGGATTGATTGCTAGAACTGGAGGAACTTCAATTCAGGATTTTCAGAATAAACAATATACTATTTTAAGAAATAACCTTATAACCCTAACCCGACAACAAGAAAACACCATTTTTGTTTCCGGTAGCGACAAAAACTTGCAGTATATCAACAAATATGGAATTCCACAAGTTATGAGTGGATCAGTTGGTAAAACCAAAAATACCAGAAATCATGATATAGATGATTTTAGTTCTTCAAAAAACGGATATGCCAAATTGGATATTTATAGCAATGGAAAAGTAATCGTTAATTATTATGAAATTGAAAGCAATTCTTCAATTTTCTCAACAACTATATTCTCTGGAGAAGTCTCAAAAACATCATATAATATTAAACCCAAAAGTAATTTTGGGGTTTCTCAAAAATCTTCAGTATACTCCATTGAAGAAACTACCAAAGGAAAGCTCTATCGTGGACTATGGGGTGATCATTATAGAAAATATTACAGTACACAAGTAGAAGCCCCTGTAGTTTTTCTGGACACCTTGATGGGAGGGTTAACGCCTATAAGAAGAGGTGGCGGACATCAATCAAAATCCTTACGATTAGAGGATAAAAACGGTAAGCAATATGTAATGCGAGCACTAAGAAAAAGTGCTATCAAATTTCTACAGGCTACAGCATTTCAGGATAAATATATTGAAGAGGATCTACAAGATAGTTTTGCAGATCGCTTTTTATTGGATTTCTATACCACAGCTCATCCCTACACTCCTTTTGCAATTAGTCAGCTTGCAGATGCAGTAGATGTATACCATACCAATCCCACATTATATTATATTCCTAAGCAGGAAGCACTAGGAGTATTTAATGATGAGTATGGAGATGAATTATATATGATTGAAGAACGGGTAGCATCCAATCACAAAGACCTTGAAAGCTTTGGAAAGCCTAAAGATATCCTAAGCACTGATGATGTATTACAAGAAATTAGAAAAACAGGTAAATCCATAGTTGATGAGCCTTCTTACATAAGAGCAAGATTATTTGATATGCTTATCGGTGATTGGGATCGACATGAAGATCAGTGGCGCTGGGCACGATTCGAAAAAGTGGACGGCACAGAAGTATGTAAACCCATCCCAAGAGATCGAGATCAAGCTTTTTCGGTATTTGATGGTAGCATACTCTCGTTCTTGCGTTGTGCAGTACCATTTATTCGGATGATGCAATCCTTTGATTCAACACTACCGAATACCAAATGGTTTAATTTTGAACCTTATCCATTAGATCTCACTTTCATCAACAAGTCCGATTGGACAGTATGGGAAAAACAACTAAAATATATTCAGACTAACTTAACCGACGAAGTGATTGAACAAGCTTTTGAAGAACTTCCTGATGAAATAAAAGGAGAAACCATTGATGAAATTAAAGCTAAATTAAGAGGGAGAAGACAAAACCTTAAAAGTATTGCCCGAGAATACTATTTATACATTAATAAATTCGAAGTAGTGGTTGGTACACAAAAAGATGATGATTTTGTAATTAAACGACTCCCCAATGGTAAGACCTCACTGGATATTCATCGAAAAGATCTTGGTATTTTCAATAGAACATTTACCAATCAAGAAACCAAAGAAATCTGGTTATATGGACTGGATGGCAATGACTCTTTTAAAGTGGAAGGGGATGGTGATCATCCTATTATGATTAGAGCTATGGGAGGTCGAAAAAATGACACTTATGACTTCAAGAATCCTAAAAAAATCAAGCTCTATGATTATAAATCAAAAAAGAACACCATCATCAACAAAAAATCCAGAAAGTGGTTGGTAGACTCTTATGAAATCAATAATTATGATTACAAAAAACGAAAATATCATGTGTATCAATTACTCCCATTAATTGCTTTTAATCCTGATGATGGTCTCCGTGTAGGAGTTCTTAATAATTTCACTCAATTTGGATTACAACGAAACCCTTTTACAAGTAAACATTCCTTCGGAGCTTCATGTTATACTGGGTCTTCTGGGTTTGACGTGTCCTATTCCGGAGAATTTTCTAATATTTTTCATAACTGGAATTTAGGTATTGATGCTAAATATAATAGTCCAACATTTGCCATTAACTTCTTTGGCTTCGGAAATGACACAGAATATGACAGAGATGATGTAGATCTCGATTTTAACAGAACACGAATTGAAAAGCTTAGTGGAGCTATTTCACTTATTTGGAGAGGACGTGATGGAGGTAATTTTTATTTCAAACCACTATTTGAGTCTTTTGAGGTAGAAAATACTTCTGGCAGGTTCATTAATACGATACCGGATAACAATGATGTTTTCGAAAAACAAAACTATATTGGAGCTGAAATTCATTACCATTTCGAGAATAAAAATGACTTGGCTTTTCCAACTTTTGCACTTAATACAGGTATTACTACTGGCTACAAAACCAGTATTGACAAGAGTAATAACGAAAATAACTTTGCCTATATCGAACCCTATTTTTCCATTGATCATAGTCTTACTAAAAATGGAAACATAGTGTTTGCTACAAAAATTGGTGGAGAAGCTATTCTTGGAGATAATTTTGAGTTCTATCATGGAGCTCAATTAGGAGGAAATAATGGGCTAAGAGGGTTTAGAAATGAACGATTCACGGGGAAGTATTCTGTATACCAAAATATAGATCTTCGTTATCAAATAGGTAAGTTTAAGACCAGCTTTATCCCATTAAAATATGGCCTTACCGCAGGATTTGACCATGGAAGAATATGGATCGTAGATGATCAATCCGATACATGGCATACAACTATAGGTGGTTCTTTTTGGATGAGCGGATTAGATACTTTTTCAGCCAATGCAGGATTTTATGGTAGCGAAGATGGGGGACGAATTGTATTTACCGTAGGATTTGCTTTTTAATCTGAAGAAATTACATATTCATTTTATATATAAAATTTTATACTCTAAATATTAAAAAATGTCAGAACAACTCAAGAAAATTACAGAAAAACATTGCGGAAATCCGCCTGCCAAGTATGATGACTTAAAAGTACTGTTTTTAAACTGCACACTTAACAGAACGCCAGTTTTATCACATACTGAAGGGCTCATTGACTTAGCTAAAAAAATTTTTGAAGCCAATGGGGTGACTACTAAAGTAATTCGCCCCGTAGATTATGTAATCCCCGCAGGATTAGGATTAGATATGTCACAAACTCCTGAATGGGAAAAAGATGACTGGCCAATGCTTCAAAAAGAAGTGGATGCCTGCGACATTTTAATTCTATGTACTTCAGTTTGGCTAGGAGAAAAATCTTCGGTATGTAATAGAGTACTGGAAAGAATGTATGGCTATACACATCAATTTAATACAAAGGGGCAATATAGAGATTATGGAAAAGTAGGGGCAACATTGATTACCGGAAACGAAGACGGTGTAAAACATTGTGCAATGAATATCCTTTTTTCTCTATCACATATTGGATATACAGTCCCTCCTCAGGCTGATGCAGGTTGGATGGGTGAAGCGGGACCAGGACCATCCTATAGAGATGAAGCATCAGGAGGACCTGAAAACGATTTTACAAATAGAAATACAACATTTCTTGCTTGGAATTGTATGCACCTTGCACGAATGCTTAAAGATATCGGCGGTATTCCTGCCCACGGAAATCAGCCAGATGAATGGGAAGCAGGATGTAAAGCTGGATTCAATAGCCCTGAACATAAACGATAGTAAAAAGAAAAAACATTAAAACTTCAAGCACACAAAACAAAAATATGACAACTCAAATGCATTTGGCGGCACAATATCTTGCCGCAGCAGGAATTAGTTTTGTAGATAAAAAAGATGACGATAGCCATACGAATCTTGGGTTCTCTATTGAAGACCCTAAGCTGTATACCCATCCTCTCAATGAAGATGATGATACACTTTCTTTAAGCTATCAACATTTTACTTTAGATTGGAATTTCAAAAATTCGCAAAAAACATTACCCCTGGATGGAGCTTCTCACTCCAAAATTGTCAAATGGATAGCAGAAACCGCGATTGAAGCAAATATTAAGAAGCCTTACAAGTATGACTTGCATTATGAACTACCATACACCCCAATTACAGAAGATTTTATCTTTAAACTAATTGATGTTGCTAGTTTGAGAAAACTTACCTCTTTCAGAATTTTAGCACAACTTATATTAGAAACGTTCATAAAAAATCAACAACTATCATCAGATATTAGAGTTTGGCCACATCATTTTGATACAGGGGCTTTCATGCCATTAGAGGATAAAACTAATCTTGCCATCGGTTTAGGTCTGGCAATTCCTGACTCATCTAATGATGAATACTACTTTTATATTAGTGCATATCATGGTCATGATAGTGTAGATACTGCAAAATTTAAACCGCTATCACTTGGCGAATGGAAGAATGAAGGTTTTAAAGGTGCTGTTTTACCAATTTCAGGGGTAGACAAAAATAGTGGGGTTGCTTTTTTTGAAGAAGCTCTTTCTGCTTATAAAAAATAAAAACTGTGGAGCATTGGTATCCCATCAATATCAATGCAAAATCTTAGAAATTATGTTACAGTCTTTCAGTATTGTTTTTTCGATTGCTGCTTTTTTTAGTTTTGTGAATTACAAATGGCTAAAATTACCAACTACGATTGCGCTAATGCTGATGAGCTTGGTTACCATTGGAATTATTACCGTAAGCAAAGGGGTTTTTCCACAATTTTACCAATTCTTTTGTGATATTGTTACCAATTCTGATTTCAGGAGCTTGCTTTTAGATGGCATTTTAAGTTTCCTTCTGTTTGCAGGTGCACTTCACGTAAATATTGAGGAATTGGCAAAAGAGAAATGGGCCATTATTTTATTTGCAACGTTGGGAGTTGTGATATCTACATGTATCGTTGGAGGATTAACATTTGGTGCGGCACAACTTATAGGTATTGAACTACCTTTTTTACATGCATTACTTTTTGGCGCATTGATTTCGCCAACAGATCCAATAGCTGTGATGGCAATATTAAAAAAAGCAAAAATTGCAAAAAGTTTAGGGATTAAAATTGAGGGGGAATCCTTGTTCAACGACGGGATTGGAGTTGTTGTATTTTCTGGAATACTCATCCTTACGGGAATGGGAGAACATCAAGCTGAAGGTTCTATTAGCGCAGAAATAGGCAAACTATTTCTGGAGGAAGCAGTTGGCGGAATCTTATATGGAGCGCTCCTTGGTTTTATAGGATCCCGAAGTATTAAATCAGTAGAAGAAAATCCGCAATTATCCGTAATGATAAGTCTGGCCATAGTGATGGGTGGATATGCATTGGCATCGCTGATCCATGTATCCGGACCACTGGCTATGGTGGTTGCGGGAATGATCATTGGTAATAGATTAAATGTTGCGACTAATAAAGGACCGACAAGAAAACTGATCAATGATATCTGGGAAGTATTGGATGATGTTTTTAATGGTATTCTGTTTGTGTTGATTGGGTTAGCTATTCATTTATTGAAATTCGATGCAAGTCATTTAACGTTGGGGATTATTGCAATTTTCATAGTACTTTTTTCCAGATTTATTTCTGTGTTTCTACCTTATTCTTTATTAAAACATTCAGAAATGAGTCCTCTGAAAACAGTAACCATACTTACCTGGGGCGGTTTAAGAGGTGGTATTTCTCTGGCATTAGCGCTAAGTTTAGCTGATAATCCTTCTTCAGAAATTATATTATATATAACCTATGTCGTTGTATTCTTTTCAATAATCGTTCAAGGATTAAGTATCGGAAGACTCGTTAAAAAGTTATATAACTAAAGGTATCTTAAAATCTAAATCAAGTAAAAACACCTATTTTTTTACTTTGGGAAAGTTATATCTTTAAAATTCTTAAAGACTATATAACTTCTTAACCAAAAACCAACAATGGATACCAATAAAGGCATAACCAATCTCATAAAAAAAGATAAAATTTGGATTATTATTACGACTTTTATGTTAGTTGGAATAGCTTTTAGTAATGTTTCGGTTACCCCTGCCCTCAATTTCTTATCTGATGTAAACGGCGATTTAATGCTAAGCTTAGGACTTGCTTTGGAATTAAAAAGTATCACTACCAGCATAGATCACTCAAATATTCCTTTGGTTGGAGGAATTGCAATAGAATTTTCGGACATTTTAACGAGGGTGATTGATTACCTTTCTTTTGCCAATATTGTAATTGCAATCCAGACGATTCTGGTCAATATGGGAAAATCTTTATTATTTAAAATTCTCCCCTTATTGTTTCTTGGAGGTATATTTCTAAAAAAATATAAACAACTCGCATTAAAGTTATTAATCATTTCATTGCTAATCAATCCTGGACTTTCTCTATACGTAAACGGAATACATTATGTTTCTGACTCTATGGAGTTAGATCTTGGTTCTGCTTTACACGAACATTTATCCGCTATAAAAAACAAATATGAAGAAAAAAGAAAAGAGGTAAAATCTAAACAAGAAACTCGAAAAGAAAAGCAGTTAGAAAAAGCTAAAGAAAAAGGTCGTAAAGGTATTGGTATCTTTAAAAAAGTTGAAGATGCTGTTGTAGATAAGGTCGAAAATATCAGTGTAGATGTCGAAGAAGGGGTATCTGAAGCTTTTGAAGTACTAAAAGAAGGTAAAAAAGAATTAATGAAATTAATAATCAATATGATCAGTAATCTTATCGTACTATTTTTAATCCTACCCTTGCTATATTTCTACCTGATGAGTTTTGTGCTGAAGAAACTCTTTCATTTTTCAGGATTAAGTAAAATCTATGCTTCTGAAACAAATAATCTTAAAAAAATAGGAGAAGATTTAAAAACACATAATAACTCTTAACAACCAAACCTGATGAAAAAACTTTTTATTGTAACTATAACAACTTTATTACTCTTCTCTTGTGCTAACGATAAAAATGACCCTTGCTATTCCGAGAATCAAAGATTAGAAAAAGATCCTTCTATTTTAGGAATGGATATTTCTCATTTTCAGAGTGAGATCAACTGGGATGAGATCAAAGCCGATGGAGTTAATTTTGTTTATATCAAAGCTTCTCAAAGCACACATTTTAAAGACCCAAAATTTAAAATAAACCGAGCTTCCGCAAAAAATGAGTGTATTTATCGCGGTCCTTATCATTTTTATGAAACCGGTAAAGATCCGGTAAAGCAAGCACAAAATTTTCTAGAAGCCGTAGGACAGTTAGAATCTGGCGATTTACCACCTGTTTTAGACCTGGAAGAAGGAGGTATTAAAACAGCAGTAAGTATAGAAACCTATCACAAAAATACCCTACTTTGGTTAAAAACAGTCGAAGAAAAACTAGGCGTTATCCCAATTATTTATGCAGATCCATCTTTTGGGAATAAATACCTGAGTAATCCTGCATTTGCGAAATACAAACTTTGGGTTGCAGAATACACAAAAGCAAAATCACCTAAAATACCTGAAACATGGAAAAATGAAGGTTGGACAATTTGGCAACGAACAGATCGAGAAAAACTAGAAGGTATTGGTAAAGTTGATTATGACTTATTTCAAAGTGATGCTAAAGCATTTAGGAAATTGATAAAGAAATAGATTACTGCCTCAACTTAACATATCTAATCTTTTACTTCATTGCTGAAAATCATAGAAGTTTCTAAAAATATATTGAAACAAAAAAGAGTGCCTCCGCACTCTTTTTCTTCACACAAATCATCTTAATTTAGGGGCTTATTCTAAAATTAAAACTCACTTTTTATAAAAACTTTCATCTTGGGGAAAATGAAAGCGTTAACTCATTATTACAGTGTAAAGATACAATCATTTTTCAATCCACCAAACAAATTTGTGTATTTTATCTAAAAAAAATGTTTTTTAACATTAATAAACACTATAAATCGTGTATTTTGTAAGTTTTTTATTACAAAAATATAAACTAAGCAAATATTCAGCTTCGAATTATGAACTTGTCATATATTCGGAATTGTAATAATTCGAGCTGTCCCCACTTTAATTTGTTGATTTAAAACCAAATCCATCATCAGAGTTTTTTATGAATTCAAAAAAGAAGTATTTTAGTTTCATGATCGAAAGGTGTAAAAGTTTTTAACTTCATAAAATTATAACGACCTTGTCTTCACAGGTAAAACATATGAATAATGATAAATTCATAATTTAAAAAACAGTACACAAGAAATAATATGAATACAAATCAATCTGAGGAACAACAATACTGGACACAACGATATGATGAAAATCGAACAGGTTGGGATGTAGGTTATGTATCAACTCCGCTAAAGGAATATATTGATCAATTAACTGATAAGAATATTAAGATACTGATTCCAGGAGCAGGAAATGCCTATGAAGCAGAATATCTATTCAAAAAGGGATTCAAAAATGTTTTTGTACTTGATATTTCTGAACAACCACTAAATACACTTTTAGAAAGAGTTCCTGAATTTCCAGAATCACAGTTAATTATTGGAGATTTTTTTACTCATACGGGAACATATGACTTGATCATCGAACAAACTTTCTTTTGCTCTTTTACTCCTACGAAAGAAAAACGTTCTAAATATGTATCTCAAATTGCAAATCTTTTGAAACTAGAAGGAAAACTTGTCGGTTTATGGTTTGATATTCCATTAACGACTGATACAGAAAAACGTCCTTTTGGAGGCGATAAAGAACTGTATTTATCATATTTAAAAAAACATCTGGAGGTTGTTATTTTTGAAAGATGTTATAATTCAATTCCAGAAAGACAAGGAAGTGAACTTTTCGGGATTTTCAGAAAGAAAATAAAGTAACTTTGATAGTATCTTTTCTTCTAATAAAATGCAAAGTATTGAAAACAAAAAAGAGCGTCTCCACGCTCTTTTTCTTCACACAAATCATCTTAATTTAGGGGCTTATTCTAAAATTAAAACTCACTTTTTATAAATGCTTTCACCTTGGGGAAAATGAAAGCGCTAACTCATTAACTCTGGTGTAAAGATACAACTATTTTCTAATCCACCAAACTTTTTGTGTATTTTATCCAAAAAATATGCTTTTTAACATTTAAAAAATACCAAAACAACAAATTTTGTAGTATTTTACTTACATATTTAATATCCTTACCAGAACAGAATACATGGTTTTATTGGATTCATAATTATTCAGAAAAAATAAAAAATCGATTTGAAGGAAAAATAAAATTAAAGGGAATAATCAACCCAAAGTATTAGAAAACAAAAAAGAGCGTCTCCACGCTCTTTTTCTTCACACAAATCATCTTAATTTAGGGGCTTATTCTAAAATTAAAACTCACTTTTTATAAATGTTTTCATCTTGGGGAAAATGAAAACGCTAACTCATTAACTCTGGTGTAAAGATACAACTATTTTTCAATCCACCAAACTTTTTGTGTATTTTACCCAAAAAAAATGCTTTTTAACTAAACATGTTGAACCAAAAATACATTTTTTGTATTATTTTTCTTACAAATTTATTATAATTAAAAATAAAGCCTCACTTGCTATATATAACAAACAAGGCTATTTTTTTGATTTCTATTTACTTCTAATACCTCAACAACTCTTCTATCTTCGCTCTAACTTTTTCTGTAGAAGGAATCATTGTTTGCTCCAGAGTACTATTTAATGGTATTGCAGGCATATTCTCAGATCCAATAGTAATTACAGGAGCGTCCAAAGATCTAAAACACTCTTCCTGAATTTTTCCGGATAAAGCTCTGGCAAAAGAATTATTCGTAGGTTCTTCGGTAACTACTAAACACTTCTTGGTCTTTTTAATCGACTCTATAATAGTATCTTCATCCAACGGATATAGTGTACGTAAATCTATAATCTCCACAGTATCTTTCAGATCCTTTGTGGCGTTTAGTGCCCAATGTACACCCATTCCGTAAGTTACTACGGTTAATGTTTCTTCTTCATCCTTTGGCCATATTTGTTGTACAATATTGGCTTTCCCAAAAGGTAATACATAATCTTCTGACGGTTCGATAGTTCTGGCTGCATCGGTTCCTTTAACTTTGGACCAATACAATCCTTTGTGCTCTAATATCACCACCGGATTGGGATCATAATATGCAGCTTTCATTAGTCCTTTTAGATCTGCCCCATTACTTGGATAGGCAATTTTGATTCCTCTGATATTGGTAACCACAGATTCTACTGAAGATGAATGATATGGGCCACCACTACCATAAGCTCCAATAGGAACTCTTAGAATCATGGAGACAGGCCACTTACCATTAGAAAGATAACAAGATCTACTTACCTCTGTAAATAATTGATTGAGTCCTGGCCAGATATAATCTGCAAACTGAACTTCTACAATTGGTTTTAAACCAACTGCAGACATCCCCACTGTAGATCCAACGATAAATGCTTCTTGAATAGGTGTATTAAAAACTCGTTCATCACCAAATTTTTGTGCTAAGGTTGCTGCTTCTCTAAATACTCCACCTAATCTTCCACCTACGTCCTGACCATATAACAAACATTCTTTATGCTTCTGCATCAATTCTTCAACCGCAAAAAGAGCACAATCTACCATGACCACCTCTTCTTTGTCCTTTGGAGATCGTTCGCCACTTTCTTCTGTGATAGGTGTTGGAGCAAAATCATGTGTAAACAAATCTTCAGGTTTTGGATCTTCAGCTTTTATAGCTTCCCGAAGATCTTTAGCTACTGTTTCCTTTGCTTCTTTTTCTATAGTATTTACCTCTTCTTCAGTACAACCGGCTTCTAATAATTGATCTCTCAATACCGGATATGGGTCTCTCGACCTAGCTTCTTCCAGATCATCTCGATACCATTCCATTCGTACTCCTGATGTATGATGATTTAGTAATGGTACTTTTGCATGAACTAAAATCGGTCTTCTCTCTTCTCTTATAATTCGAATAGCTTCTTGTACAGCCAAATAACTTTCCGTAAAATTAGCACCATCAATGCTTATTGCTTCTAATCCGTGAAACCCTGCCGCATATTCATAAGCGTTTTGTGCCCTGGTTTCTGCTTCATTTGCCGAAATATCCCAACCATTATCCTGAACCACATATAATATTGGTAATTGTTTTAATGCTGCCATCTGAAATGCTTCTGCAATTTCTCCTTCTGTAACCGAAGCATCTCCTAACGAACACACCACAAGAGGTGCAGCCATAGGCTGTTTATTTATCTCACTCTCCATCAGAGATGGTTTTGTTATTTCACTCTTATGTGTTAAGTCATGAGAAATCCCAACAAGTTCCTTGTATTGCATTCCTAAAGCAACACCAGTAGATGGAATTGCCTGCATACCTGTTGCAGAGGATTGGTGCGGAATTTTTGGTTTATCATCATCTTTCAAACTCGGATGAGAATAATAGGTTCTTCCTCCAGAAAAAGGATCATCCTTTTTTGCCAACAGTTGTAACATCAAATCATAAGGTCTCATTCCGATACCTAATAACATCGAATCATCCCTGTAATACGGAAACGCATAATCCTGAGGTAACAATTGCATTGCTACAGCAATCTGTATGGCTTCATGCCCTCTAGATGTTGCATGAACATATTTTGAAACTGTTTTAAAATTTTCTTCATATAGTTCCGTCATACTTTTAGCAGTACAAAGTGTACTAAATGCTTTTTTCAGAACTTCTTTTGCTATTGTTTTTTCAGCTAACATCTCTATTTAATTTTTGATGTATGATTTTCGAATTAAGATTATTAAAATTCTTTATCCTACCTTTTCTTCTATGAATACAGGTATGATCCAATCAAATTTATCGGCTATTTTTTGTGTCTTGATTTTGTCTAAGGTATTTTTCACATCCTGACTTACAGGATTTTCATCAGATAAAGTAATAACCTCATCCTTATACCCAATAGCTTCTATCATAGCTATGGCTACAGCTGTTCCTGTACCAAAAGCCTCTTCTAAAATTCCTTCTTTAGAATATCCTATTATCTCATCAATAGTAATGGCACGTTCTTCTACTTCAAACCCTTTATCCTTTAGTAGCGTAATAACACTATCTCTTGTAATTCCTTTTAGAATAGAGCCTGTAGTCGCTGGAGTGATAAACTTGCCTTTTACTTTAAAAAAGATATTCATAGTACCAACTTCCTGAACATATTTATGCTCATTAGCATCTAACCATAGTACCTGATCATACCCTTTGGCTTTAGCTTTTTCAGTTGGTAAAATAGCCGCAGCATAATTCCCAGCAGCTTTTGCTTCACCAGTCCCTCCATCTGCAGCCCTTATGTATTCTGTTTCTGCATATAATCTGATTTTTTTTGTAAAAAACGGTCCAGCAGGAGAACAGATAACAATGAACTTATAACTTGTCGCTGCACGCATACCAATAAAAGGCTCATCGGCATACATAAATGGTCTAAGATATAATGCGCTTCCATCCTTAGGAGGAATCCAACCATGTTCTACTCCTACGATTTGTTTTACAGCTTCTACAAAAAGATCTACCGGAACAGACGGCATGCCCATTCTTGCAGCACTATGATTAAAACGTTTTGCATTTTCTTCAGGTCTAAAAAGTAATGGAGTATTCCCTTTTCCTACAGTAGCTTTCATTCCTTCAAAAATCGCCTGACCGTAGTGCAATGCCATTGCTGCGGGATGCGTTGGGATAAGCTCTAATGGTTCAATTCTTGGATTATTCCAAGTACCATTTTCATATTCACAGATAAACATATGATCTGTAAAAGTTGTCCCTAAAGGAATATTATCAAAATCAATATCCTTTAATTTTGAATTTTGAGTTCTTGTAATTTTGATTCGTTGTTCCATTCCGATTTTATTTTGGGCGCATCCCGAATCGTACCTCTCGGGATTGGGCTATTCGTTATATCTTTTTTACTGGTTCTCGCCCTTCGACAAGCTCAGGGTGACAGCAGTAAAAAAGGATGCCACTACTATCCCTTGCGCATTTTTTATATTTCTCTATTTATATCAAAAGCTTCTAGTTCGTCTCCTATTTTACGTAAGAAAGAACCTCCTAAAAATCCATCTACAACACGGTGATCAAAAGATAATGACAAATACATCATACTCCTTATTGCAATTTCATCTCCTTTGTCAGTAGTGATCACTTCTGGGCGTTTCTTAATAATTCCCAATGCCAGAATCGCAACTTCTGGTTGATTGATAATTGGTGTTCCCATCAGACTACCAAAGGTTCCTACATTAGAAATAGTAAACGTGCTTCCACCAATCTCATCTGGTTTTAAAGCATTATTTCTGGCATTATTGGCTAAGTGGTTTACATTTTTAGCTAAACCTAATAAGTTCTTTTCATCAGCATTTCTAACCACTGGAACAATTAAGTTTCCACTTGGTAATGCTGTTGCCATACCTACATTAATATCTTTATGAACTACGATTTTCTTGCCATCTACGGAAACATTAATCATCGGATATTCTTGAATCGCTTTTGCCACAGCTTCTACGAAAATTGGGGTAAACGTTAGTTTCTCACCATGTTTTTCTAAAAACTCGTGTTTCACTTTGTTTCTCCAGTTCACTAAATTCGTTACATCTACCTCTACATAACTCGTTACATGTGGTGAGGTATGTTTAGAATACACCATATGATCAGCAATCATAGTTCTCATGCGATCCATTTCTACAATACGATCTTTTCCTTCTACATATGAAATTGGAGGAGGATTATATGATGACTTAGGTGCAACAGGTTGTGGTCTACTGGGCAATGGATATTTTCTATTCTTAAGATATAGCATGATATCACTCTTTCGAATTCTACCTCCATCACCAGTACCAGCAATACTTTGAACTTCTTCTATGGTTAAGTTTTCTTTTTGGGCAATACTAATTACAAGTGGTGAAAGAAAGCCATCATTATCACCTGTATTCTGAGTCTTAAAATCTGTTTTACTAAACGTTTCACGTTGCGTCTGAGTTAACACATCTGATTTTGCCAGAATATTCTTCTCCGAAGATACTTGCGTTTTCTCTTTCGCTTTATTACTCACTGAACTTTGATCAGCATCACCATCAATTATAGCAATCACCTGACCAACTTGCACTATATCATTAGATTGATAAAGTAATTCTATAATCGTGCCATTACACGGAGAAGGTACTTCAGAATCTACTTTATCCGTAGCAACCTCCAAAATAGTTTCATCCTCTTCTACGGTATCACCAACATTCTTTAACCAATTAAGAATGGTAGCTTCGGATATGCTTTCGCCCATTTTGGGCATTTTTAATTCTACTCTTGACATTTTTTATAATTACGAATTATGAATTCAGAATTATGGTTTAACTGTTATAATAATTCTAAGGTTTTCAACGAACTAATGTTTGTTAGTTTTTTGATTCGTTCTTTTTATGAGCCTTTTGTCATTCCAGTGTAGGCTGGAATCCACTTCTTTATATGCTACATTAATGGATCCCAGATCGCCGGACGGGAGGAAGCCTGGGATGACAAACCTTATAATTTATTTATCTTTAAATTCTTCTAATGTTTTATAAAACGCCTCCTGTGTTGGTCTATCTTTCGGAACCGCTCTTAACGGTTCTACTTCTTCTAATGATTCAAAACAATCAGCGGGTAATTGTTGATATAACCTGGTTCCTTTTGTTTTCCAATCAATCATTTCATCACTAACTTGTTTAATCACTTTTGCAGGGTTACCAACAATTAAACTTCTTTCAGGAAAAACAGTATTTGCTTTTACAAACGACATAGCTCCTACAATACATTCATCGCCAATTTCTGCATCATCCATAATTACTGTATTCATTCCTATCAAACAATTACGCCCTAAATTAGCTCCGTGAATAACAGCTCCATGACCTACATGAGCACTTTCTTTGAGCACTATTGATTTACCCGGGAACATATGCACCGTACAATTTTCTTGTACATTCACTCCATCTTCAAGAATAATTTCACCCCAATCACCACGAATTGCAGCTCCCGGACCGATATAACAGTTTTTACCAATAATAACATTACCAGTTACTGCCGCTAACGGATGAACGAAACTGCTTTCGTGAACTACTGGTATGTATCCTTTAAAACTGTAAATCATTTTAATAATCTATTTTTCTGGATTCCAGCCTACACTGGAATAACAAAAGTCTTTTCACTTAAATCGTTTCAATGTTTCCTTGGTAAAATCACTTAGCACTAATCTACCACTGATGATTGCTCTCTCAGCTAAAAGTGTATCCCAGTGTTCTGTTCCTTCCCAAAAAGCTTTCTTCATATCTCTCATTGCTTCAGGGTTATACGTACATAAATGTTCTGCAAATACTTTTACTTCTGCATCTAGAGTTTCTGTATCTTCAAAAACTTTGGTAAATAATCCTTTATCTCTTGCCCATTCTGCGTCATAAAAAGAGTTTGCATCAATAGCTATTTGTGTCATTGCCGATAGCCCTATTTTGCGTTCCACTGCTGGCCCAACAACAAAAGGACCAATTCCCACATTCAGCTCGCTTAACTTAATAGAAGCAAATTTTGTAGCCATGCAATAATCTGTTGCAGATGCAACTCCAACACCTCCTCCTACAGTTTTTCCCTGTACTCGTCCAATTATAAATTTTGGACATTTACGCATTGCATTGATTACATTGGCAAATCCTGAGAAAAATACTTTGCCAGTTTCTGCATCGTTAATATTGATCAATTCTTTAAAACTAGCTCCTGCACAAAATGTTCTATCGCCCCCACTTTTTAGTACAATAACTTTTACCTCATCATTATTTCCTGCTTCGGTTATAGTTTGTGCCAATTTTGCCAGAATATCACCTGGTAAAGAGTTGTGCGCCGGATGGAAAAACTCTATTGTTCCTACTCCGTTTTCTATGTCTATATGTACGTATGGTTGTGTCAAGTTCAATTTTTTAAATTATAAATACAAAATGATAAAGGTTAAAGTATTCCAAACTGTTCAAAGTGGTGGTTTAGATGCTTGATATTCAACAAATCCCATTCAAACTTATTCATCTCACCGAATACGGCATTCTTTGTTACTGCTTCAGGGTTTTCTTTGAAATACACTACTAATGCATCCATTGCTTCTAGCAGTTTCATTTTGGCTGTTGTCAAATCTTCATGAACCAATTCTTCTAATACACCTTCTTTCATTAAAGGATGGTTATGTCCTTTGGGCATTGGTTTATGATTGTAAATCATTTCTTGCACTTTTTCCAGATACTCTTCTGGCGTTGCAATGTCAAAATCCTGAATTTCTCCAGCTCCAATTCTGATGGTTTTCTCCACATGCTCCACCATATGTTGAGCTGTCATCATACCCCATTGAGGTTTGGCATCCTCGCTTAGCTTTGCTAAATATCCTTCAATATTTGATCGATTCACTTGTACAAATGGTGATTTCTTTTGTACCATTGTCAAAATTGTCGCTATTGCTGCTAATTCATCTTCCTGATCAAATACTTCTACGAACCATTTTACAATACCGCTTGGCAATTCTTTTCCACGATGATCTCGATCAATTTTTTGTTTACAGGTTAACCTAACATACACTGTATCGTTATGATAAATAGGGCGCAAGAATCTGCATTCTTCCAACCCATAATTAGCGGCAACGGGTCCTTTATTTGGGTATACGAACAATCCAGCGGCAGCAGCAAGAATGAAATACCCGTGAGCAGTACGCTTTTCGAAAATACTGCCCTCTAGAGAGGTAATATCTGTATGCGCATAGAAATGGTCCCAGGTTAAGTTACCAAAATTGATAATATCTGTATCCGTTACAGTTCTCTTATGCGTTTTAAGAGACATTCCAGGCTCAATATCTTCCCAATGATAGGCAAAAGGATGCTTATCTGACTCTTTATATTTAGAATTCGCCTGATAGATTCCGGTTACTTCAGTTAGCGTTGTTGGAGTTCCTTGTATTGCACAACGCTGCATGTAGTGTTTAATTCCACGCATTCCACCCATTTCTTCTCCACCTCCTGCTCTTCCCGGACCTCCGTGAGTAAGCATTGGCAGCGGGGAACCGTGACCTGTACTTTGTTTAGCGTTTTCCCTATTTCCTACTAAAATACGTCCGTGATGCGACGCTGCTCCCACAACATATTCTTTTGCAATGTTATCGTCATATGTAAATATAGAAGATACCAAAGATCCTTTGCCCATTTGGGATAATGTAATGGCATCATCCAATGTATCATATGGCATAATAGTCGAAACTGGTCCAAAAGCTTCAATCTCGTGAACATCAGTTTTCTGAAACGGGTTATCTTGTCTCATCAAAATTGGGCTTACAAAAGCTCCTTTCTTTGCATCCGCACCAACTGTTTCTATTTTGTCCAAATCTCCATATACAATTTGAGCAGTTTTAGCAATTTCTGTTACATTATTTTTAAAGCTTTCTACCTGTTTTTTGCTGGCCAAAGCTCCCATTCGTACTTCTTTCAACCTTGGATCTCCAATGGTGACTTTATCTAATTGTTTGCCTAAAGCTATCTGTACATCTTCAACTAATCCTGATGGCACAATGATTCTACGAATGGCAGTACATTTCTGACCTGTCTTCACAGTCATTTCTTTTCGAACTTCCTTAACAAACAAATCAAACTCCGGTGTTCCTGGTACTGCATCCTCTCCAAGTATGCAGGCGTTTAATGAGTCTGCTTCCATAGTGAATGGTACAGATTCTTCAATTAATCTTGGATGTGCTTTTAATATTCTTCCGGTATGTGCAGAACCAGTGAATGTTACCACATCTTGAGATGCTACTGTATCCAGAATATTTTTAGTCATCCCGCTTAAAAGCTGTAATGATCCTTCTGGTAAAATTCCTGAATCCACAATTACTCGTACTACAGCTTCTGTAAGATATGCAGTTTGCGGCGCCGGTAAAACCACTGCAGGCATTCCTGCCATCCAGTTCACTGCACATTTTTCTAACATTCCCCAAATTGGAAAATTAAAAGCATTAATATGAACGGCTACACCACGTTTAGGTACTAAAATATGATGCGCCATGAATCTTCCTCCTCTTGATAAATCAATAGGATCTCCTTCTACGTGATACGATTGATTCGGAAATAACTTACGTAAGGATGCATTAGCAAAAAGATTACCAAAACCTCCTTCGATATCAATCCAGCTATCTACGCGTGTTGCTCCCGTTCTATAACTTAGCTCATAGAATTGCTCTTTTCTCTTGGTAAGGTACAATGCTAGTTTCTTAAGCATATTTCCACGCTCTTGAAAAGTCATTTTTCTTAGCACTTCTCCGCCTTTGGTTCTACCGTATTGCAAAACTTCAGGAATATCAAGGCCTTCTGTAGTGGATGTACCAATAACTTCTCCAGTAACCGCGTCGTTCATTACGATTCCATCACCTGAACCTTCAGCCCATTTCCCGGTTATATAGCTTTCTAAAACTTTCATATTAAAATATTTCTTTTAGTTCTTATTTTGGATTCCAGCATACGCTGGAATGACAAAAAGTACTATACTCTTTATATGTTCACATTTTCAATAACAGCAGCATACCCTTGCCCAACACCGACACACATAGTAATTAATGCATATCGTTTGTTTTGTTCTTGTAATTCTAGAGCTGCGGAATATGCTATTCTCGTTCCGGTTACTCCCAGAGGATGTCCAATAGCTATGGATCCTCCATTAGGATTGATACGAGGATCATCATCTTTTAATCCCCATTCTCTAATACACGCCAGTGCTTGAGAAGCAAAAGCTTCATTCAATTCAATCACATCAATATCATCCATAGCGATCCCGGCTTTTTCTAATGCTTTATTAGAAGCTTGAACAGGACCAATACCCATAATTCTTGGTTCTACTCCAACTACTGCAGAACTGACTATTCTTGCTATAGGTTTTAGGTTATATTGTTGCACCGCAGCTGAAGAAGCAATAATAGTCGCAGCGGCACCATCGTTTAAGCCCGATGAATTTCCTGCAGTTACGCTTCCATCTTTTTTAAATGCAGGGCGTAATTTTGCTAACACCTCTTTACTCGTAGTAGGTTTTATGAATTCATCTTCAGAAAATTGGATTGGATCTTTTTTTCGTTGTGGAATCTCTACAGTTGTAATTTCTTTTGCCAATCTACCAGATTCTTGCGCTTTGGAAGCTTTCATCTGACTCCAATACGCAAAAGCATCCTGATCTTCTCTAGAAATATTATATTTCTCCACTAAATTCTCTGCAGTATTCCCCATTCCATCGGTACCGTACAATTCGTGCATTTTTTTGTTAACAAATCGCCATCCGAAACTGGAATCGTACATTTTAGAATCATTTCCAAATGCTGAAGATGGTTTTGCAATTACGTATGGTCCACGTGTCATATTTTCGACTCCTCCTGATATAAAAAGATCACCATCTCCTGCTTTTATTGCTCTATTTGCATGAATAATGGCAGAAAGCCCGGAACTGCATAAGCGATTCACTGTTTCTCCGGGAACTGTAAAAGGAAGCCCTGCCAATAAAGAGCACATTCTGGCAACATTACGATTATCCTCGCCTGCCTGATTTGCGCAGCCCAGTATCACATCATCATAAGATTCTTTAGGAATATTGGGATTCTTTTCTATTAATTCTCTTATTACTAAAGCTCCCAGATCATCCGTTCTAACTGCAGATAATGTTCCTTTATAATTCCCAATTGGAGTTCTAATACCGTCTATTATATATGCTTCTTTCATATTAGTTTTTGAGTGTTTTAGTAAGTGAGTCTTTGAGTTTTCTCAATTTCATACGTTCTATTCCCAATCTTTATTAGTTCTATAGACAACTCCTTTGAACAAAGCTACAATTTGTTCTCCTCGCTTTACTTCAACTATGTTAAACCCTATCTTGGTTTTGGTAACATCTGTAACAGCCTCTGCAGTTAAATAATCTCCTTCTTCTAATGCTTCTATATGATTTATCGATGTCTCTATTGAAACTGCATATTTGCCATGTGTATTTGCAGAAAAACCAAAAGCTGTATCCGCCAAACTATATGATATCCCACCGTGAGCTTTACCCATACTATTTAGCATTTCTTTTCGAATGGTCATTCCTACTCTGCATCTTCCTTTTTCTACTTCCAAAACTTCAATACCCAGCCATTGACTGAATGGATCAAGCGATAACATTTTATCTGGTATGGTTTGTGAGTTTTTGAGTATGTGAGTTTTGGAGGTCATTTAAAAAACTTTTTATTTTCTCGTTCCATTCTTCTTAGCAAAGGACTACAACGATATCGATCTTCATGATATTCATTATATAATTTATCCAGTTTATTAACACACCAATCGATTCCTTTTTCATCTGCCCAAGCTAATAGTCCTTTTGGATAATTCACACCTTTGGTCATAGCATTATCTATGTCTTCAGCAGAGGCTATATTCCAAAATAAAGCATCTGCTGCTTCATTGATCAACATTACCAATACTCTATTAAAAATGTATTGGGAAAGTTCAGGATCTTTATCAGCGGATTCTCTATTAGATATAATTGAGCCATTATCATCATAATCATAATATCCTTTACCGGATTTTCTACCCAAATATCCAGCTTCGGATAATCTTTTTTGCGTAAATGCAGGTTTATAGCGTGGGTCATAATAAAATGCTTTGAAAACGGTTTCCGTAACCGTGTAATTCACATCATTACCTATAAAATCCATCAATTCAAAAGGTCCCATCCTAAAACCTCCTAGAGTTTTCAAACTCCAATCTATAGTAGCCACATCGGCAAGTCCTTCTTCATAAATACGCAGTGATTCTCCATAGAAAGGTCTTGCCACACGGTTGACTATAAAACCAGGAGTATCTTTGGCCAAGGCTACTACTTTCTTCCAGTCTTTGATGATCTCTACCACTTTATCAGTAACTTCTTTTGATGTCTGGATAGCGGGAATTACTTCTACCAGCTTCATCAATGGAGCTGGGTTAAAGAAATGAATCCCAATACATCTTTCTGGGTTTTTCAAGGAAGAAGCAATCGACGCAATTGATAATGAAGATGTATTAGATGCAATGATAGCACCTTCTGAAACATAACTTTCTAATTCTGAAAACACCTTTTTCTTAATATCAAGATTTTCAACAATAGCTTCAATAGTAAAATCAACATCTTTTAGATTTTTTATAGAATCTATATAAGAAATATTACCTTGAATTCGAGTTTTTTCGGCTTCATCAATTCTCCCTTTTTCGATTAATCGTGAAAGAATTTTATCTAAAGATTGTTTACTCCTATCTAAAGCTTCTTGCTTGGTATCAAAAACCTTGACCGTATTACCTGCAGTTGCAGCAACCTGAGCAATACCACTTCCCATGGTTCCAGACCCTATGATTCCTATTATCATATTTTTGATTTAAGAATTACGATTTACGAGTTTACTAATACTATTATTTTCCTTTAAAAATGGGTTTTCTTTTTTCGATAAAAGATTGAACTCCTTCTGCATAATCTTCACTTTCTGCAGCTTCTATTTGCAAATCAGATTCTATTGCTAATTGTTCCTCAAGGTTATTGACCATAGACTGATTTAATAACCTTTTGGTTAAACCAAGAGCTTTTGTGGGCATTTGAGCAACTTTTAGTGCTAACTTAGTTACTTCCTCTTCGAAAGTTGTAACCTCAACTACCCTATACACCATTCCTAACTGCTCGGCTTCTTTGGCAGATACTTTATCTCCTAGCATCATCAAAGCGGATGCTTTTTGAAAACCAATCAATCGAGGTAAAAAGAATGTTCCCGCACTATCCGGAATTAATCCAATCTTACTAAATGCCTGAATAAAACTAGCCGCTTCTGAAGCTACTACGATATCACAAGCTAAAGCAATATTTGCTCCAGCACCAGCTGCTACACCATTAACCGCACCTATAATGGGCTTTTCGATATTTCTAATTCTTTGAACAATTGGGTTATAGTGTTCCTCTAATATTCTTCTAAAACCAGGATTCAATTCGGGAGAAGTCACCTCTTTAAGATCCTGACCTGCACAAAAGGCTTTACCATTTCCGGTAAGGACAATTGTTCTTACCTCATCATCAGTATTACAATCGTCTAATATCTTTTGTAATAACAGAGCCATTTCTCTATTAAAACTATTAAAGCTTTCTGGTCGATTAAGTGTTATTCTTGCTATATTGTTTTCAATATGTAATTCTATTGAAGCCATATTTAGTTTTGTATTTTAAATTCAGGATTATATATAATTCCGATAATATTATTCCAAGGATCTTTTACAGAAGCTACCATAAGCTCTCCTCCAACATTTGTAGGCTTTTCGTGTTCGATAGCTCCCAATTCAATAAGTTTTTGAAATGTTTTATGAATATCATCTACACCCCAGTAGGAAAGTACACTATCTACTTTTTCTTTTATCGAACCTTCTTCCGGCAATAATCCAAGTTCATATCCTCCAATATTGAAGCCTACATAAAAGGATTCGTCAAAGTATTGTTTTGTCTCAAAAGCTTTTGCATACCATTCTTTAGCTTTATTGAGATCATTTACTTTGTATATCGTTGTTCTTAAACCAAGCATAGCACTACTTTAAACATTTGAAATAATCAAAAGGTTCTAAACAGTCTTCACATTTAAACAAGGCTTTACAGGCCGTGGAGCCAAACTGACTTACCAATTTGGTATTGCTAGAACCACAATTAGTACATTTTACAATACGTTTATTTCCTAGGAGTGCTTCTTTATCTGCGTCTTCTTCTAAAGGAGCTGCAATACCATAATCTTCGAGGGCTTTTCTGCCTTTTGGAGTGATCCAATCGGTAGTCCAGGCTGGGGATAACACCAAAGACACTTCAGCTTTTATATTTGCATTATCAAAAGCTTTAATAATATCATCTCCTATGACATCCATCGCAGGACAACCGCTATATGTTGGGGTAATTTTGACTTGAGCAATATTATCTATCATCTCAGCAGAACGTACAACACCCATATCCATAATTGATAGTACTGGAATTTCAGGATCACTTACTTTCTCAAGGATCGAAATTAGTTTAGGGTCTATATGTTGCTCTAGTTCGATTGTCATAATGGAAATTGAGATTCCTGCCTAAGCAGAAATTTTACCACTTCATATTAGGGTATGTACGTTGCATATATTGCAAATCTGATAATAAATACCCCATATGTTCACTATGAATTCCTTGTTTACCTCCTTTTTGAAAGTATTTTGTTTCAGGAATTGTAAGTGTTGCTTCATCCAAAACTTCTTTAATTCTTTGATTATATTTTTCTTGTAGTGTTAATACGTTAACACCAACTCCATTCTCTAAAGCAATTTTATCATCTTCTGTCATTAGGAATAATTCATTGGTAAACCTCCAAAGATCATCAAGAGCCTCCTGAACTTTTTTATGACTTTCTTGTGTTCCATCACCTAGCCTTTTGATCCAATCTGAAGAAAATCTTTGATGATAACTTACTTCTTTAATTCCCTTTTTGGCAATTGCTACCAGGGTATCATCCTTACTATTTTGAAGTTCTTCTAACAATAATAAATGAAATGCATCAAACAAAAATTGTCTGGTAATTACATATCCAAAATGCCTATTCGGTTGTTCTACGAGTAATACATTTTTATATTGTCTCTCATTTCTTAAAAAAGCAATATCATCCTCTGTTTTTCCTTCTCCGGATAATTGAGCAGCATATTGATAATAACTTCTTGTTTGACCAAGAAGGTCTAAAGCTATGTTTGTACAGGCAATATCAGTTTCAAGATTTGGTCCATGACCACAGAGTTCAGACAAACGCTGACCTAAGATCAGAACATTATCTGCAATTCCGTATATATATTGTATTAAATTTTCGTTTTTCATATCACTGTCTGCAAAGTGGATTTCTTATCTATTCAACTTAAAGTATGCTTTATAAGTTTCCCGCCTTCGCGGGAATTGTAATTATTGCAAAAACAATAATCACATATGTTTTACTTCGTCTGGTAAGGTATAGAATGTAGGATGTCTATACACTTTATCCTGAGCAGGTTCAAACAATTCTCCGCTATTTTCAGGATTAGAGGCAGTAATATGTTTGGATTCTACAACCCAAATACTTACTCCTTCACTTCTTCTAGTATATACATCCCTCGCATTTTCTAATGCCATTTCTGCATCTGCAGCATGTAAACTTCCGAAGTGGCGATGTTCTAAACCGTTTTTACTTCTTACAAATACTTCCCAAAGTGGCCAGTTTCTCATAATTATGAATTTTAAATTCTGAATTCTGAATTATTAAATTGCTTTTTTAAGCTTCTTACCTTCTTGTTTTTTTGCATATGCCATGGCAGCATCTCTTACCCATTCTCCTTCTTCCCAAGCATTTACTCTTGCAGACATGCGTTCTTTATTACAAGGACCATGGCCTTTAACCACTTGCCAGAATTCATCCCAATCTATTTCTCCAAAATCATAATGACCTGTTTCTTCATTCCACTTTAAATCTGGGTCTGGAATGGTTAGACCTATTAAATCTGCTTGTGGAACTGTTTGATCTATAAATTGCTGACGTAGTTCGTCATTTGTTTTTCGTTTTAACTTCCACTTCATGGACTGAGCGGTATGCACCGATTCAGCATCGGTAGGTCCTAACATCATCAATGATGGCCACCACCAACGGTTTAATGCATCTTGAGCCATCTCTTTTTGCTCTGGAGTTCCTTTAGCCAAGGTCATTATAATCTCATATCCCTGACGCTGATGAAAACTTTCTTCTTTACACACACGAATCATTGCTCTTGCATAAGGACCATACGAAGTATTACAAAGCGGCACTTGATTGATAATTGCAGCACCATCTACTAACCAACCGATGGCACCAATATCTGCCCAGGTAATTGTCGGATAGTTAAAAATACTTGAATATTTTGCTTTACCGGTATGCAATTGATCATATAATTCATCTCTAGAAATCCCCAAAGTCTCACACGCACTATATAGATATAACCCGTGTCCTGCTTCATCCTGAACTTTTGCCAATAGAGCAACTTTCCTTCTTAGAGAAGGCGCTCTTGTGATCCAATTACCCTCTGGTAACATTCCCACAATTTCGGAATGTGCATGTTGAGAAATCTGACGGATATGCGTTTTACGATATTTCTCCGGCATCCAATCCTTAGGTTCAATTTTTTCATCTCTGGCAATTCTTTGCTCAAAGATTTCTTCTAAATTCTTTATTTCTTTTTCACTCATAACAATTACATTTATTATGGTTTTGGATTCCAGCCTATGCTGGAATGACAAAAAATTTTATACATCAAAATCTACTACTACTTTTTCTGTAGTTGGAACTGCCTGACAGGATAAAACAAATCCTTTAGCAACTTCATCATCTTCTAGTGCGTAGTTTATTTTCATCTCTACTGCACCTTCAACAACTTTGCACTTACAGGTACTGCACACACCGCCTTTACAAGCAAATGGTAAATCAGCTCCTGCACCTAATGCTCCGTCTAAAATATTATCGTAGTCATCGTCCATAGCAAAATGGAATTCTTTTCCACCATCGATAATTGTGACTTCTGTTCCTTCGAATTTATGTTCTACAGCTTCAGCAGCTCTCTTTTTATCTTCTTCGGTAGCTCCAGAAAAGAAAAGTTCATAATGAATCTTATCTTTAGATAACCCCGCATTCACTAATTCATCTCTGATTAAAAAAATCATTTCTTCAGGACCACAAACAAAACACTCATCCACATTAGAAATATCGATAATTTTATTAGCCAATTCTTGAATCTTTTCGGCTGTAAATCTTCCATTAAGCAATGGAATATCACGTTGTTCTTTGGTTAAAAAATAAAATATTTCTAACCTCCCAAAGTATTTATTTCTAAGTGCTTCAATCTCTTCTTTAAAGATAATGGATTTAGCGTTTCGATTCAAGTAAAAGAGTTTGAAAGTACTTTGTGGCTCAAGTGCCAAATGGGTCTTTATAATTGAAAGAATGGGAGTAATACCACTACCAGCGGCAAAAACAATATAGTTTTTAGGTTTTGATGGGTCTACTTCCACAAAAAAGTTCCCTACCGGAGCCATCACTTCTAGCTGATCTCCAACTTTTAAGTCATTATTAGCAAAATTTGAAAACAAGCCTCCATTAATTCTTTTTACAGCTACTTGCCATTTATTTTCAATAGGACTTGAGCATAAAGAATAAGAACGTCTGACATCTTCTCCATTAATTAATGCTTTGATAGTAAGGTGCTGTCCCTGCTTATACTGAAAACGATCCCATAATTCATTGGGAATATCAAACGTTATTGAAGTGCAATCCTTAGTTTCTTTTTTTATATCAGAAACTTGCATGGGATAAAAATCAGTCATAATTAATTGGGTAACTATATCGTTATAGTAAAACAAAACTAACGATTGTTAGTTTTATACACAAATAATTATTTGTTAATTATTAAAAGTGAAAAAACCAGGTCAAGCCACACCTTTAAGTAATACCGATATCATATCGCGTTTTAGAATATTGGCTTCTATATTATTTTGTTTTGGATACCATAAATAAAGTGTTCTCAGTGTAGAAAGTGTAGAAAAAACCATAATCTCTATATTAAAGGACTTTATCTCTCCTTTATCAACACCTTTTTTGACAATTTTTCTAAAATTCTCCTCATACTCTTGACGCATTTTTTCGAAATAGATCAAATTATCCTCCTCTAAATGCATCCAATCATTATTTAATGAAGCCAACCCATCAGCATTTCGTAAAGTGACATCTATATGTAGCGCAATAATATTTTCGAGTTTTTGAATCGTACTTATATCTGAAGCTACAATTTGATTCATCCCATTCGTAAATTCTTCAGCAAGCTCAATGATAATAGTAGAAAGAATCTCCTGCTTTGACTGAATATGGTTATACAAACTTGCCGCTTTGATCCCCATTGCTTTCGCTAAATCCCTCATAGTTACCGCACTATAACCTTTTTCCTTAAAAAGAATTGATGCAGCGTTTATAATTTCTTGCTTCCTACTCTCGGGTTTCATGGATTGATTTAATTATATTACAAAAAAGATTTTGCCTTAGATTTAGTCCAAATCAAAGATTAACGACTAAAATATAATAAATTTGCTGCATACGAAATTAACAGAGCATCTTTTGAAATTTCACCTAAAACCTATCACACTATGAAATACAGCTTTTCAATTACATTTTTAGCTTTACTTTTATTGATCAATTGTAATAGCACAAGTAGTGCAAAACAAGATAAAACTCTAACTCCTAATCAATCTGAGCCTGATGGAACTTACCTGGTAACTAAATTATATGGAGAAGATGTTTCTGAACATAAACTTACTATCGTATTTGACTCAGAAAAAAAGACTATCTCAGGATTTTCGGGTTGCAACACATATTCTTGCGGCTACACAATAGAAAAAGAAAATATCTCATTTGGGCTTCCTATGTATTCGAAAATGTATTGTGCCAAAACTGATCAGTTAGAAAAAGATTTTTTCAAAGCTTTATCCGAAACACAACTTAAAAACACGAATAAGAGTCTTTTAAAACTATCTAACAATACAACCGAAGCTATTGTTGCCAAGAAAGAGCAATAACTTTTAACTAAAAAAAATGAAACCATAAATTTCATTTTTTTTTAGCTAGTCATAAATTTAGAATATATTACCAGATAGCTATTTTCTTAGTAAAACTAGCGCTGTTTGTAGTATTTGTTAAGGTTATAAAATAAATACCACTAGTATTTGATGATATATTTATAGTTTCATTTTCCTTATTAATTATTCCTTGATCAATTTTTTGACCGATTATATTAAAAACAATATAATCCAATTGACTTTTTGTTTTATTGGATACATTAAACACCCCATTAGAAGGAATAGGATAAATAACTGTCTGGTTTTCAAATATATTATCTTCAACACTTAGTGAAATCTCTTGAGTAAGTGAGTTTAAAGTGGTTCTACCCGTATTTCCAGGATCCAACCAATTAGAAAGCCTGGTTGCATCTGTAGTTCCAAAATCCCACGAAACATCGAATCTACCATAAAAATCTTGTGCATTATTATCTACGGTACCACTACATGCTGCTGCTCCTCCTGCTAATTGCCCAATTATCCGTCCTGTGGGGTCAAAAATTGCAGAACCAGAAGAACCTCTTTCTGTAACCCCTAAATCCCAATCAGCTACTCGCCAGGAATCAACAGCTGCTACCAATCCTCCAATACCAACCTCTTCGACTTTGGTAGGGCTAATATTTTCACGGCAAAGTTTCATAATATCACCGGAGGGATGATGTATCCCAACCACAAAACTTGGAGAATCACCTGTTCGATCCCAACCAGCCCATTCTAAATCCCAACTCTCCGGGAGGCTGGTATCTATGTTTACCAATAAAAAATCAGATTCAGAATTTCTGGCTAATATTGTTGAACCACTAGTGGTTTGATCAAAAGTTCCATTAGTACTTGGAGTTGTAGTTGCGCAAGAAGGATTAGGGCTGATCCAATTAAATCGAAATGCCCAAATAGCTGTATTTCCGGTTCCATTAGTATTTTCAAAACAGTGATTTGCAGTTAGAAAATAAGGAGCACTATCATTCGCGGTATTATTAATCAATGTTCCTGTACAAAATCCTGAACTTCCAACAACCATAAGTCCAACAGCACTTTTTAGTTCATTTTTTAAAGTTTCAAAATCATTCCCAACAGGACAATCTACATCCTGATTACAATCTCCAGAATCATTAAGTGCCTTTTGTTTAATATCAAAATCAGTAACAGAACGATATCCGTGTACTACTTTTGATATATTAAATTCACCTTGTCCCTTTTTAGATTCCGGAACATAGTACTCTAGAATTATATCATCACCCTCTACCATCCAAGTACCAAGCATTCCATCAGTTCTATTAAAAGCATCTGTGTATGCTCCTAACAAATCTTTCCTGTCCTCACTATATAAATATAGAGACGCTCCTTCCGGTAGTTTATATTCATTACAAACAAAATTTAAAGTTTTAGCACCATCAGATTTAAAACGAATTCTCCAAATCCAATCACCACTACTTAATTGTTCCCAAACTCCCGCATTTTTAAAACCAAAATCAACATCAAATTCATATCCAAAACGATAAACTTTTGATTTGTCTTTATCGTTTATAGCATCTTCCATCCTGAGCTTTAGTAAATCAAAAGTTGGCATTTTTATTACTTTAAGGGATTCTTTTTTCATTCCTATAAAGCTTTCTTTCCAACTTTTTGGTTTTCCTTCATTAGTAACCTGGCCTATTGTGATATTAGTAAAAAATAACATCAAAGCCCAAAAAATAAGTTTTTTCATAATTGTGTGATTATATTAGATCAGTCCAGTATTTTTAAAATAAGCACTAAAAATTTATATACTAAATGTATTTATAGCAATAACAGCTTAAGCATAAAAACTGACCGCATCTTAACAAATTTAGCTAATTAATTTACAATCAAAACTCAAACTAATTCTTTTTTTGGCTCAAAACAAAAAAGATTCTCTGTTATTATATATTAGAAGGATATAACTAAAACTACAAAACCTAAAACAAACGAGGATTCAGCACTACTCTTCTAGTGTAAGAAATCCCTTTAGATAAATCTTCTACATAAACAAAGTACATACCTGCTCTTTGCGAAGTAATATCTATTACTGGATTTTCCTCATCAGATTGACCTGAATCAATACTTTTACCAAAAATATCATAAATCGTATATTTTATAAGATTTTCTTCTTTGTTGGTAATTGTAAATTCTCCTTGGGTAGGATTCGGAAAAAGTATGGACTCTACTATATCCTCTCCTGGTGGAGATGGAGGTGGAGGTGGCACAACCACATCCCCTGAAAGCATATCTAAGGTTGTTTGACCTGTGTTTTGCGGATCCAACCAGTTAGAAAGCCTTGTTGCATCGGTAGTACCAAAATCCCACGAAATATCAAATCTTCCATAAACATCGAATTGGTTATTATCTGTAGTTCCATTACAAGCAGCAGTTCCTCCTGCTAATTGCCCAATGATACGACCATTTTGATCAAACAATGCTGACCCTGACGACCCTCTTTCTGTAACACCTAAATCCCAATCAGCTATTTCCCATACTTCTGTTGTAGCGTTACCATTAAAATCTAGATTAGTTTGTGCAGGAGACTGATTATCCCGACATACCTTCATAATATCTCCGGAAGGATGATGAATCCCGACTGTAAAATTGGGAGTATTACCTGTTCTGTCCCATCCAGCCCACTCCAGATTCCAGGAATCAGGAAGAGAAGTATCAATATTAACTAAAAGCATATCAGATTTGCTATTATTAGCTAATAATGTTGCTCCACTTGTTGTTTGATCAAAAGTTCCATTTGTACTTGGAGTTGTAGTAGCGCAAGAAGGATTAGGACTAGCCCAATTAAATCTAAACGCCCAAGTAGATATATTACTCAGTGGATCCCCCGATTCATTCACATAACAATGGTTAGCGGTTAAAAAGTAAGGCGCCTTATTTTCTGCGGTATTATTAATCAATGTTCCTGTACAAAACCCTGAGCTACCCACTACCATTAGAGCTACGGAGCGTTTTAACTCATTTTTTAATGGATCAAAATCTGCTCCCACGGTACAATCCACATCTTGATTACAATCACCAGAATCATTCAACCCTTTTTGACTAATCTCAAAATCGGTTACTGATCTGTATCCGTGGACTACTTTTGATATATTAAATTTACCTTGTCCCTTTTTAGATTCTGGAACATAATACTCTAGAATTATATCATCACCCTCTACCATCCAAGTACCAAGCATTCCATCAGCTCTATTAAAAGCATCTGTATATGCTCCTAACAAATCTTTCCTGTCCTCACTATATAAATAGAGAGACGCTCCTTCTGGTAGTTTATATTCATTACAAACAAAGTTTAAAGTTTTAGCACCATTAGATTTAAAACGAATTCTCCAAATCCAATCACCACTACTTAATTGATCCCAAACTCCCGCGTTTTTAAAACCATAATCTACATCAAATTCATATCCAAAACGATAAACTTTTGATTTATCTAAGTCATTTATCGCATCCTCTGATTTTATTTTAGCCATATTAAATTTTGGCATTTCTATAATAGATAACTCTTTTTGATTTTTTTTATTAATCTCTTTCCAACTATAAGGTTCTTTCTCATTGGTAACTTGAGCATTCAAACCAGTTACAAATACTAAAACAGTAATTATTATATACTTTAATCTCAAAACAAACATTTTTTAGTTTAACGTAAATTTAGGAAATTACTTATAGTTCAATATTAAATAAATCCATTAATTTCCCATCTCTAAGCTTTTTAATCAAGACTCAACTATACTTATAATGTCACTACCTATAGAAACCAATCCATTAATTGACAAGTTACCTCCTCATCTTAAACAGTTTATAAAACCGCAGAATTATGAGGAATACACTCCAATTAATCAAGCAGTTTGGAGATACGTAATGCGAAAAAACATTGCTTCATTAAGTAAGGTGGCTCATACATCTTATTTGAACGGTCTTAAAAAAACCGGTATTTCTATTGATAAAATTCCAAGTATGTATGGAATGAACCGTATTCTTAAAGAAATCGGTTGGGCTGCTGTGGCTGTAGATGGTTTTATCCCTCCTAATGCCTTTATGGAGTTTCAGGCATATAATATATTAGTGATTGCGTCTGATATAAGACAACTGGAAAATATAGAATACACTCCTGCACCCGATATCATTCACGAAGCTGCTGGTCACGCACCCATTATTGCTAATCCGGATTATGCAGAATATTTAAGGCGTTTTGGAAAAATAGGTTGCAAAGCTATTTCTTCTAAACGAGATTACGATATGTACGATGCAGTGCGAACTTTATCTATTTTAAAAGAAGCTCCAAATACAAAACCAAGTGATATTACTGCTGCTGAACAAAGAGTGGAGGAATTACAAAATCAAAAAGAAGATCCATCTGAAATGGCTCTAATTCGCAATCTACATTGGTGGACTGTAGAATATGGACTCATTGGTACTGTAGACGACCCGAAAATATATGGTGCAGGATTATTATCTTCAATCGGAGAAAGTGAGTGGTGTATGACAGACAATGTTAAAAAACTCCCCTACTCGCCGGAAGCTGCTTATCAAGATTTTGACATCACAAAACCTCAACCACAATTATTTGTCACTCCGGATTTTGCCTATCTCTGTCAAGTTTTGGAGGAATTTGCCAACACTATGGCTTTGCGCAAAGGTGGTCATCGAGGACTTGCTAAATTGATCGAATCCGAAAATCTTGGAACTATAGAATTAAGTACCGGATTACAGATTTCAGGAGTTTTTACCCGAATGATCAAAAATGAAGATAATGAAGTTATTTATTTTGAAACCGAAGGACCAACAGCACTTTCTTTTAGAGAAAAAGAATTAACAGGTCACGGAATTGAAACACATGCTAACGGCTTCAGATCTCCTCTTGGCAAGTTAAAAGGTATTAACCTTGCTATCGAGAACATGTCACCCAGAGATCTGAAAGCATATCATTTTTATGATGGTGAATATATAGAATTTGAATTCGAAAGTGGAATTACCGTTGCAGGGCTCAATATTACCGGAATGCGAAATATTAAAGGAGAACTTATCCTTATTCAGTTTAAAGAATGTACTATCAAATACAAAGATGAGTATCTGTTTAAGCCGGAGTGGGGAACTTTTGACCTTGCAGTAGGAAAAGAAATTGTTTCCGCATTCTCAGGTCCAGCGGATGATTATTCCTTTGATCTGGTTACTCATAATCCGGATATGAATACGATAAAAAGAACATACTCCTCTAAAGAAGAAGAATTACATTCTCTATATCAGGCTGTAAAAAATGTGCGACATGGAGAAAACACAAAGTTCTCTTTGGAAGCTGTTTTTGCTATTCTAAAAAAAGACCACTCAGATGACTGGTTGTTACCTACAGAGATCTACGAACTTGTTTATGATAGAGATCAAAAATTTGCTGATAGTATTCTAAAACACCTAAGAGATATAACCAATAAAAGACCAGAAATTAAACATCTGGTTGATAGTGGTGTTGAAATTGTAAAAGCCAATTCTATTAATGATCAAATCACATCTTAAAAAGAGATCGGGCACAGCCCCTAATGAACTCATACCCGATCTCAGGTTAAAAAACCTCACAATAAAGTTTTTTATAAAATTCCCCCAATTTTATTATTAGTGTAACTAATCACACATAGGTCAACATTATAATCATCATTTTTTGCGGCATATTTTTTGATGAAGAAACATAGTATTCAACCAGAAACTATTTTAAATTCAACTATCCAAACCATGACCTATTCAAAGATTTTATTTTTTGTAGTGTTTTTTACCTTCAGTAATTCGATACATTCTCAATTCACACCAAAACCTTCTTTAAACTTTAAAAAAACTTCTACACTTGTCATAGATTCTATACCTGTTCTAAAGTTTAAAGAGCATAACCTATCAGATGTTATGTACACGAGTAATGAGTACTCAGTGTTTTTTAGCCTGCCGTACAATTCTCAATTCCCATCTCTAAGCATCTCTAGATTTAACCCTTATGCTACAATTAGAAGAGACGCTTTTAACCATGAATCACTATTTGATCCAATGGTATATGAATCTTTGGAAAGAAGATCCTGGGATAATCCAACAGGTACAAATTCGTTTGGAGTAGGAGTATCTGTAGGAGTAATACAAACTTTATTTAGCTTGTTTTAACAATTAAATGTTTACAGTTTAAAACTTAATAAAAGAGTATTGTTCCTGAAGTTGATACTTTTTATAAGCCAAATTCTCTAAAAAAGCGATATGTTGTTTACTATTTGGATTAAACACACGATGCAGCAATCCTTTTTGTACTTCTTCAACTTTTTTCATAGTGGATTTTGCGTGTTCCGAAATCCAAACTTCTGAAAAACGTTCCCAAATATATTCAATAGCGGTTTCTGTAGGGTGAATCATATCCTGATTATAAAACCTATAATCTCGGAGTTCATCCATCATAATTTCGTATGACGGAAAATAACTCAAGCCTTTATCCGCTTCAATTGCTTGATGCATTGCTGCAATTAGATGTGACTTACTCCTATTATTCTCTATAAAGCCATCTTTTATATGTCGAACCGGAGAGACTGTACATATAATTTTTGCAGAAGGATTAAGGTTTCGAATAAGATGCACACAATTTTGAAGACTTTCTGTAATTTCGTCAACAGACAGCAACTCCTTTTTGAATTCTTTTTGCGGAATCTTATGGCAGTTTGCTACTATCATATCCAAAGCCTTCAATCTATACACCCAGGCTGTTCCTAAAGTGATAAAAACATGAGTTGCTGATTGAATTTTATCCTGAGTAATCACCAATGCTTCATTTAGATCAGAAAGCAATTTATCTTGATCAGGACTACTAAGAGAAGAATGCGCATCAAAACAATGCCATTGTTCATTATGATAAAAAAGATCTGTCTCTGTATATCTTTCACCCTGAGTAGCCATCCACAAAAATGTCTCAATAGCTTTCGGATGAAACAATATTCCGAAAGGATTGATATAATTTTTGAATTTATAATATTCAAATTTCTGTCCTACGTTTTCGGCAAAACAAGAACCAAACAACGCAACCTCAGCATTATAATCTATTTTATATTGCTGTGGTTGTAATGGTATTTTGGTTTGTAGATTCATAGAACTAAATCGAATAAAAACAATTACATCATTTTCTATTAATTCAAATACTTTTTAGCATTCTCCAAAGCTTCATCAATTCCTGCCGGGTTTTTACCTCCTGCTGTTGCAAAGAAAGGTTGTCCTCCACCACCTCCCTGGATATATTTCCCTAATTCGCGTACAATCTGACCCGCGTTTAATTCTTTTTCAGCAACTAAATTTTTAGACACGTAACAGGACAGTAATGCCTTACCATTTTGTTCTGCCCCAAAGAGTGCCACTACATTATCAAGTTCTCCCCCAAGTTCAAAAGCCAGGTCTTTAATTCCCGCAGCATCCAGATCTACTTTTTTAGCCAGGAACTGAACACCATTTATTTCTTCGAACTCAGATTTAAGCTCACTCTTTAGGTTTTTGGCTTTATCTTTTAACAATGCTTCAATCTGTTTTTTGAGGCTTGTATTTTCTTCTTGTAGAGATGTTATTGCTTTTACTGGATCTTTAGCGTTTTTAAGCACTGATTTCACCTCATTAAACGCTTCAGATTGAGCAGTAAAATATTCTTTTGCAGCATCAGAAGTAATTGCTTCTATTCTACGAACTCCTGCTGCGATTGCGCTTTCGGATGTGATTTTAAAATGCCAAATATTACTCGTATTTTCCACATGTATTCCTCCACATAGCTCCATTGACTCTCCAAACCGTATTGCTCTTACCGAGTCTCCATACTTTTCTCCAAATAATGCTATAGCACCTTCAGCAATAGCTTGATCATATGAAATATTGCGTTTTTCTTCTAAAGGAAGGTTTTCACGAATTCTGGCATTCACAAAATTTTCAACCTCCTTAAGCTCTTCTGCTGTAACTTTAGAAAAGTGCGAAAAATCAAAACGTAAATTCCCACTATGTACCATTGAACCTTTTTGCTCTACGTGCGTTCCTAAAATAGTACGTAATCCTTGATGCAATAAATGTGTAGCAGTATGATTAGCAGCTGTTCTGGAGCGTTGTTTAGCATCTACTATAGCCGTTAGTGTTTCATTAATATGTTTTGGTAAATTTTTAGCAAAATGAATAATCAGATTATTTTCCTTTTTCGTATCAATAATATACACTACATCTCCGTTAGGAACTTCTAAATACCCTTTGTCACCAACTTGCCCTCCTCCTTCAGGATAAAAAGGTGTTTTGTCAAAAACTAACTGATATAGTTCTCCATCTTTCTTACTATTTACTTTGCGATAGCGAGTTACTTTAACATCCGCAGATAAATGATCATACCCAATGAATTCTTCTTTAGCATTATTCTGTAAAATTTCCCAATCACCAGTAGAAACCTGAGATGCTGCTCTGGATCTATCTTTTTGTTTTTGCAATTCAACATCAAAACCCTTCTCATCCAATTCATATCCTTGTTCACTAAGAATCAAAGCTGTAAGATCAATAGGAAAACCATAAGTATCATAAAGCTCAAATGCCTTTTCTCCAGAAACCACTTTCCCTTTGGTATTCTTAATCACATTATCTAACAATAACAACCCTTGATCTAATGTTCTTAAGAATGAATTTTCTTCTTCTTTAATTACATTAATGATTAGGTTTTTCTGTGATTTTAACTCAGGGAAAGCCTTACCCATCTGCTTACTCAATGTTTCTACTAATTGATAGATAAATGGCTCTTTTGTGTTTAAAAAAGTAAATCCATATCGAATTGCTCTACGTAAAATCCTTCTGATCACATACCCTGCACCAGTGTTACTTGGCAGTTGTCCATCTGCAATCGAAAATGCTACTGCCCTAACGTGGTCAGCAATTACACGAATAGCCACGCTTACTTTACCATCTTCATCCGTAGGCAAGCTATCTTTATCGTATTCAGAATTAGTAATAGTTTCGATCTCTCTAATTAACGGAGTGAATACATCAGTGTCATAATTAGACTTTACTCCTTGCAAGACCATACACAAACGTTCAAAGCCCATCCCGGTATCTACATGCTGAGCTGGAAGTTTCTCTAAAGAACTATCTGCTTTTCTGTTATACTGCATAAAAACCAGATTCCAAATCTCTACTACTTGAGGGTGATCGGCATTTACTAAATCACGGCCTGGGGTTTTAGCTTTTTCCTCATTAGAGCGAATATCTACATGGATTTCTGAACAAGGCCCACAAGGCCCCTGATCTCCCATTTCCCAGAAGTTGTCTTTCTTATTACCCATAATGATTCTATCTTCAGGAACGATTTCCTTCCACAAATCATAGGCTTCCTGATCCATCTCCAGGTTTTCATCCTTTGCTCCTTCAAAAACAGAAACATATAATATATCTTTATCAATTCCATACACTTCGGTAAGTAGTTCCCAAGCCCAATGAATCGCTTCTTTTTTAAAATAATCCCCAAAACTCCAATTTCCTAACATCTCAAACATGGTATGATGATAGGTATCCATACCTACTTCTTCCAAATCATTATGCTTACCACTAACTCGTAAACATTTTTGGGTATCTGTAATACGGTTACTCTTAGGAACACCATTACCTAAAAAGAATTCTTTAAACTGGTTCATCCCGGCATTAGTAAACATCAATGTAGGGTCGTCTTTTATCACCATTGGTGCTGATGCTACTATACTATGTTTTTTAGATTTAAAAAACTCTAAAAATTGATTTCTGATTTCTTGGGATTTCATGAATTCTATATGTTATCTAATATTATCTCAAAATTACACTTAAAACACTTGAAAAAACATAGGTTTCATCTTAACAAGTTTTACTAAATGCAAAATTGATCTTTGTCAGTTTTTCCGCACTTTGCAACATTTTACTATATTTGTTGCGATGGTAGCAATTTTATTAACCGCTATTTGGTTAATATCCTGCAAAAATAGTATATTTTAAATTATGTCAAAGGTTAAATATTACTACGATAGTGATACTCTTTCTTATCGCAAAATTGAGCAAAAGAAAGGACGTAAATTTGGTATAGCAGCATTAAGTATTCTCGGTGCATTTTTGGCTGGGTTCCTGCTGCTTCTTATATATTTAAATATCCCACAATTAGAGACTCCTAAAGAAAAGGCATATCGAAGAGAGCTTGAAAACATGAAGCTTCAATATGACTTAATGAATAAAAGACTTAAACGTGATGAAGTCATTCTACAGGAGATTGCAGAACGTGACGATAATATCTACCGTTTATATTTTGGAGCAAAACCAATTCCTGAAGAATTACGTAACGCTGGTTTTGGAGGTGTCAATAGATATAAAAACTTAGAAGGTTTTGACAATTCTGAAATGATCATTAGCAGTAGTGAACGTATTGATAAACTTACCAAACAAATTGTAGTACAGTCTAAATCTCTGGATGTCATAGCAGATCTGGCTGAACAAAAAGAAGAGTTACTTGCTACTATCCCCGCAATACAACCTATTCAGAATTCTGATCTTAAGAGAATGGCATCAGGTTATGGATGGAGAAGTGATCCTTTTACCAAAGCTAGAAAATTTCATTACGGAATGGATTTCTCCGCACCAACAGGAACGCCTATTTACGCATCCGGAAATGGTGTTGTAAAAAGAGCCGATGCTAATTCTACAGGCTACGGAAGGCATATACGAATAGATCACGGCTTTAACTACATGAGTTTATATGCTCATTTAAGTAAGTATAATGTAAAGGTAGGGCAAAAGGTAAAACGCGGTGACATCATAGGATATGTCGGAAATACAGGTAGATCAGTAGCTCCTCATTTACATTATGAGATTTTCAAAGATGGCGAAAAAATTAATCCACGTAATTTTTATTACGGAAGTTTAACTCCTGAGGAATTTGCAGAAATGCTTAAAGCCTCTAACCTAGTCAACGAAACTCTAGATTAAATATCAGTCAATGCGTAAAACCCTTCTGTTTGTAGTTATTTTTGGTTTTAGTTTCTCAATACAAGCCCAGAAATATTCAAAAGAAGAGATCGACTCCATGTATACTATCGTTGAGGTCGTTAAAGAAAAACTAGCCAAATTTAAACATATCAAAGTCATGGCCGTTGGTGATATCATGATGGGTACCAATTTCCCTAATGAAAGCTACATGCCTCCCGAGGGTAAAGGTCCTTTTGATGATGTACATACTGTTTTATTAGAAGCCGATATTCTTTTCGGGAACTTAGAAGGCACACTGACCGATGAAGGTGAAAATGCAAAAAGGTGTTCTGATCCTTCCAAATGTTATTCTTTTCGATCTCCAGAGTATTTTGGAAAATATTTAGAAGAAGCCGGTTTTGATGTGATGAGTATCGCTAATAATCATATCGGTGATTTTGGTAATATTGGTATTAAAAACACTGCCAAAACTCTCGAAAAACACGATATTGCCTATGCAGGAATCTTTGCAAAAGAGTCTACTATTTTTGAAAAAGATGGAATCACTTATGGATTTTGTGCTTTTGCCCCAAATAAAGATTGCGTAAAAATTCATAACTTAACCAATGCAAAAAGAATAGTAACCGAACTCAAACAAAAAGCAGATATAGTGATCGTATCTTTTCACGGCGGTGCAGAAGGTTTTAAACACACCCACGTTCCTAGAAAAACAGAACGTTTTTATGGCGAAGACCGTGGAGATGTGTATCGCTTTGCGCATACAATGATAGATACCGGAGCAGATATAGTTATTGGCCATGGGCCTCACGTTTCCAGAGCATTCGAGGTATATAAAAATAAATTTATTGCATACAGCTTAGGAAACTTTTGCACTTATTCCAGATTTAGTTTAGGAGGTGTCAAAGCATATGCCCCGATTGCGGAAATTGATATTGATACCGAAGGTAATTTTATAAAAGGCAAACTTCACTCTGCTAAACAAATTGATGAGGTATACCCATTTATAGATGAAAAGAAAGGAGCTTTAAAAGAAATTAAGAAACTAACCGAAGAGGATTTTCCTGAGAGTAAGCTCATTTTTAACGAAGATGGAAGTTTTACACAACAAAAAGATTAATTTATGTATGTAGACTTGCCTAAAAAAATGTATTACGGTATCGGTGAGGTGGCAGATGCTTTTAATGTAAACACCTCATTAATTCGTTTTTGGGAAAAAGAATTCGATATCCTAAAGCCTAAAAAAAATGCCAAAGGCAATCGAAAATTTACCCCAGAAGATATTAAAAACCTAGAACTCATCTACCACTTAGTAAAAGAGCGTGGCTTTACCTTAGAAGGGGCAAAAATTCATCTCAAAGAACAAAAACAAGAAACCCTGGATAGTTTTGATATTATTCGCAAACTAGAAGCTATCAAAGGACAACTACTTAAGATTAAAGAACAACTATAAACCCATAATGGGCATTAAACAAAACCAATACACAATCATCATGAAAAAACTGCTGATCCCAATTGTTATCATTGTTATAATTATTGGAATGTTTTATATGTTATCTGGCGGAAAATACAATCAAGCTGTTACTTATCAAGAAGATGCTATAACAGCTTGGTCTAATGTAGAAAGTGCCTATCAAAGACGAAGCGACCTGATCGGAAATTTGGTAAAAACCGTTCAAGGTGCTGCTGATTTTGAAAGAACTACATTAAAAGAAGTGATCGATGCCAGGTCTAAGGCTACCTCTATCAATATTGACCCCAGTAATATTACTCCAGATCAAATGGCTCAGTTTCAAAAGGTACAAAGTGGATTAACCTCAGCCCTATCCCGATTATTAGTTACTGTAGAAAGATATCCTGATCTAAAAGCTAATCAAAATTTCCTGAACCTTCAAACACAATTGGAGGGTACTGAAAATAGAATTAATGTAGAACGCAATAGATATAATGAATCTGTCGGGACTTACAACAAATACCTGAGAGTTTTTCCTAATAATATCGTTTTAACAAGACTAGGGAATTTTGAAAAAATGACTCGATTTGAAGCTGAAGAAGGGACCGAGAAAGCACCTGATGTAGATTTTGATTTTAAGTAATGTCTAAAGTAGAAGATTTTCTTACCACTGATCAGGAACAGCAAATTGTAGCTGCGATTAGAGATACCGAGCAAACCACATCCGGAGAAATCCGTGTACATTTGGAAAAACATACAGAACTTGATGTTTTAGAAAGAGCTGAAGAAGTTTTCCATTATTTAAAGATGGACAATACCATCCAAAGAAATGGTGTCTTAATTTATGTTGCTGTAGAAGATCGAACATTTGCTATATATGGTGACCAAGGCATCAATGAAGTTGTGCCGGAAAATTTCTGGCAAAGCACTAAAGATGTTATTCTGAAGCATTTTAAAACAGGAAACTTCACTCAAGGGCTAATCGATGGAGTTATCTTAGCCGGAGAGCAGTTACAAAAACATTTTCCGTGGGATCATTATGATACTAACGAACTTCCGGATGAAATATCAAAAGGGTAAATAATGACTTTAAAACAAATACTACTGCCTTTTTTATTTATCCTAGGAACATGTTCTGCATCAATTTATGCCCAAAGAGAAATTCCTCCTAAACCAAAAGAACAGACCGCTGTATATGATGAAGCTAGAATGCTTTTTCCTAACAGCAAACAGTTAGAGCAGAAATTAATACGCTATTCCGACACAACTTCAACTCAAATTGTTGTTGCTACCATCAATTCATTACAAGGCGAAAACATCGGTTTATATGCTGCAGAATGGGCACACAAATGGGGAATTGGTCAAAAAAAAGAGGATAATGGAGTTTTTATACTTGTTGCCAAAAATGATCGAAAAATATGGATCGCCACCGGTTATGGTGTAGAAGATAAACTAACAGATTTTGTTAGTAAAACCATTATTGATGATATCATAACCCCAGAATTTAAAAGAAATAACTTCTATGGCGGATTAGATAAAGGAACCACTGCAATCTTTCAGGTTTTAGACGGTACTTTTAAAGGATCCAGAAAGAAAAAACCTAATGCTCCTTTAGGACATTTTGTATTATTATTTTTTATTGTTGTAATCATTATTGCTGCATTTAGAAAAAGTAACCATAAAAATGGCGGAAAGGGAAATAGAGGTAATCGATCAGGATCAGGAAGTTTACTTGATGTTATTATTCTAAGTAATATGGGGCGCGGTGGATTTGGAGGAGGCGGAAGTTTTGGCGGTGGTTCCAGCGGAGGATTTGGTGGAGGCTTTGGAGGCGGAGGATTTGGCGGTGGTGGTGCTGGTGGGAGTTGGTAGCATTAGTGATTAAAAGCAACAGTTATACATGATAAAACTAATCGGAATACCCTTTGACGCAAATTCATCTTTTCTTAAAGGGTCATCCTATGCCCCTCAACGTATTAGATTAATGGATAAAGAAGGTTCTTCAAATTCTTTTTCAGAATATGGATTAGATGTAAAAGAAGGCATTGTCTATAAAGATTGTGGAGATATACACTTTGAAAATACAAATCCTAAAACAGCATTTGATACGATTCAAAGTAAAATCAGACATTTAGTTAGTGATAATAGTAAAGTTATTTCTTTTGGTGGTGATCATTCTATCAGCTATCCTGTCATTAGTGCTTTAGCTGAAAAATATTCCGAATTAAACATTTTACACCTGGATGCTCATGCTGATTTGTATAACAATTTTGATAACAATCCCTTTTCTCACGCTTCACCTTTTGCTAGATTAATGGAAACGGGGAAAATCAATTCGTTAACGCAAGTTGGTATCAGAACCTTTAATACACATCAAAGAGAGCAAGCTCATAAGTTCGGAGTACATGTTATAGAAATGAAAGATTTTAACTTTGACTTCATTAAAAACTTACCTTCTCCACTTTACATTTCTGTTGACTTAGATGTATTGGATCCTGCTTTTGCCCCTGGAGTATCACATCATGAACCAGGAGGAATGACCACAAGACAGTTGATCCAAATAATTCAAGAGATTCCTTCTCATATTATTGGAGCTGACATTGTAGAATATAATCCAATAAGAGACCTGAATAATACAACCGCAATGGTAGCTTATAAGATATTTAAGGAATTAACTGCTAAAATGCAGGGGTAACTATTACTTCTTTCTAAAATACACAGCAACCGGTACTCCGTGAAAATCAAAGTTCTTACGTAGTTGGTTTTCTATAAATCTCTTGTATGGATCTTTAATATATTGTGGTAAATTACAAAAGAACGCAAACTGTGGCTGAGGTGTGGGTAACTGCATACAATATTTAATCTTTACATATTTACCCTTATAAGCTGGTGGTGGATTATGCTCTATAATCGGCAACATTGTGTCATTCATCACACTAGTCTTGATCTTTTTAGAACGATTATTATACACTTCGACAGCCGTCTCAATTGCTTTAAAAATACGTTGCTTGGTCATTGCAGAAATAAATACAATTGGCACATCTGTAAAAGGTTCGATCTCTTTACGGATTTGCCTCTCAAAATCCTTCATCGTATTACTTTCCTTGTTTTCGACCAAATCCCATTTATTAACAAGAATTACGATCCCTTTTCGGTTGCGTTCTGCTAACCAAAAGATATTTTGCACCTGACCATCAAAACCTCTGGTAGCATCAAAAACAATCAAACAAACATCACTATGTTCTATGGCTCTAACCGATCGCATTACAGAATAAAACTCCAGATCTTCTTTAACCTTAGATTTACGCCTGATCCCGGCAGTATCTACTAAGTTAAATTCGAATCCGAAACGATTATACTTAGTATCAATTGCATCACGTGTTGTTCCGGCAATGTCTGTTACAATATATCGATCTTCACCAATTAAGGCATTGATAAAAGAAGATTTACCTGCATTAGGCCTACCTACTACCGCAAAACGAGGTAGTTCGGATTCTTCCACGTCTTCTTTTTCTGGTAATGCTTCTACCAAAGCATCTAATAATTCTCCGGTTCCACTACCATTGATACTGGCTACTGTATAATACTCTCCTAGCCCCAACGAATAGAACTCTACGGCATCTGTAGCCCGCTGAGCATTATCTACTTTATTGACTACCAGAAAAACAGGTTTTTCTACTTTGCGAAGCAAATTAGCTACTTCTTCATCCATTCCTGTAACTCCAGATTCTACATCTACCATAAAAAGAATCGCATCTGCTTCATCGATAGCCAATTCTACCTGCTTATCTATTTCAGCCTCAAAGATATCATCACTACCCACCACATAACCTCCGGTATCAATCAGAGAGAATTCTACACCATTCCAATCACTCTTACCATAATGCCGATCTCGGGTTACTCCGCTCACCGCATCTACGATAGCTTCTCTTCTTTTTATTAGACGATTAAAAAAAGTAGACTTCCCTACATTAGGTCTCCCCACAATTGCTACAATACCGCTCATTACAATCTTTTCTGAAATTTGTGCAAAATTAGACTTTTTATCTGAGACTACAGCTAGCGTTTTTCTTTACTGCAAAACTTTATTTACTAAGAATTTAAAAAGCCACAATACAGTTTATGGTATTGTAGCTTTTATATATCCTTACATCTTATTTAGTTTTTTTGATTTTAATACCACTAATTTTGAAAATTGATTGATCACTTCGTATTAATTGCAAGAAACCTCAGCATCCTTCGCTATAGTAGTTCCTGTATTCTCTAAGTTACATACTTCTTGTGGGATACTTGTTAAGGAATTGTTACTTAAATTTAGTGTAGTTAATTTTACAAGATTTCCCAGCTCTGCTGGAATATCCGTTAAGGAATTATGATTTAAGTTTAAGAATATCAATTTTGCTAACCTTCCTAGCGCTGCAGGTATACTTCTCAAGGAATTATGATTTAAGCGTAGTACAGTTAAATTTGTCAGATTTCCTAACTCTACCGGAACACTGGTTAAGGAATTATCCTCCAGGTATAGATAGCCCAGACTCCTAAGACTTCCTAACTCTGATGGAACACTTGTTAAAGAATTTTTGCGTAGGTTTAAACTTCTTAGATTTGTCAAATCTCCTAATTCCTTAGGAAGTATTGATAGAGATTTTTCTGATAAACTAAACCATTTTCAACCGTTACTCCATTCCAGGTAGAAATATCATGATTTGCAATGTCCCACCCTAATATATTACTAGGATTGACTTCATAAATAGCTTTTAAAGCCAAATATTCTTTTGAAGAATAACAAATAGCTGTATCATCTTTTTGAATTTCTGTACCAGAATTTGCTAAATCGCAGATTTCTCTTGGAACAGTTGTGATCATATTACTTTGAATTCTCAACAAATCAAGGTTGGTCAAGTTTCTTATTTCTATCGGTAATGACGTTAAATTATTTCCATCTAATAATATTCTATACAATTTAGAAAGGCTACCTATGATTGGAGGAACTGAGGTTATCTCATTATCTGTCAAGACTATACTTTCCAAATTACTTAGTTTATCAATTTCTATAGGTATTGCTCCTATTTTATTCACTCTCATAAAAAGCTCTGTAAGACTACTCAGATTTCCAATTTCTGCTGGTAAAGACGTAATTGAATTTTGAGCCATATTTATTTTCTTAAGATTATTTAAGCTTCCTATTTCGATAGGCAGTGTTTCAAGCCTACTACCAAAAATTGTAAGTTCTTCTAACTGTTTAAGATTCCCTATTTCTTTAGGTATAATAGAGATTTCAGAAAAAGTGATTGACATTTTTTTTAGATAAGTCAGGTTACCAATCTCAGGAACCAGCGTAGTGATATTAAGAGCACTTCCACTTAATACCAAAGATACTACCCTGTCATTCTCTAATATTACCCCCTGCCAAGAAGAAATATCAGCCTGAGTAATATCCCAATCCAATGTATTATCAGTATTAGCTTTATAAATTGCTATTAAAACGTCTCTATCTGTAATTTCTGCAACAATCACAGTAATTGTATATACTAACTTTGATCCATCCTGCGCGGTTACAGTATAAGTTACAGGATTAGTATAATCTCTAAGTTGGTTTGGATCCGGGCTTATCGTAGCCTTTTCTGGAATTGTAATATCTGCTTTTAGGGTAGTTACATCCGTACCATATGGTAAATTAACTATGATATTATTGTCCTCTTGATTAATAGTCCCTATAGAATCCCCTATACTAAATGACGTAATCTGCTTTTCACTACTTAATAATTGGTTTACATCATCATCGTTGCTACAGGACAATATTAATAATGATAATATAAATACTAGAACAATTTTACTATTTATGATTCACATTTTTTATTTTACAGTTATTTTTTTGCAAAACCACATCATTAAATAATGTATTTCCTTACCTAATTCGGGTGGTTTCTTGTGACCGTTTTATTAGATATAAAAATCTAAATATTCAACCATATGTAATCAATATATCTTCCCAAAGACCCCTCCGGCTCTTTGAAACCCCTGTATGAGTTGCTAAAGCATTTATCAAAAAAAGATTCTTTTTTAAATACTTTTTGGTGCTCTTATCTCCTATTTCTTTTTTCTAAAATCCCTTTTGACCCTTAGGCTCTAGGATTTTAATCAAGTTTAAGGAAGTATATCTTTGATTTTAGTTCTTTTGAGATTCAATGCATTTATATATTTCTAATTATTTTTTAGGTCTATCAACCTTTATATATTTAGTTACACAAATATTTATATGCTATAGGTGTTATGTAATTATCAGTTTTAACAACATAACCATCTTCATTCAATTCATAAGAATAATTATTAAAGCTTATCAAATTGCCAGCGTCATCCTTCTCAATAATTGTCTTAATTAAATTTTTGTTGGACTTTCCTGATAGTAGTTTTAAGTTGTTTTGTTTATTGAGTAACTCTTCATAATACTCATATTCTTTTGAATACTTTTTTATATCGGTACTTTGATCAACTAGCTCTCCTATTTCGTTATACACAACAACGTAAGATGTTTCTACAATATCTTCAGAAACCAGATTTCCATTCTCATAATTATAACTTACAACGATATCGGTATTATTTTCAAAGCACCCTGCTACACATTCTCTTAATTCAAATGTTCTGGTTTCTTCTATCAAATACCCTTCAGTATCAAATACTCTTTTTACCCCAGAAAACTCATCGATAAAATCATCAATAATTCTAACTCCTGAGCTGGCTTCATTACCCTCAATATTCCAAACTACATCATTGCTTTGTCTATTCCCTTCATTATCAAAAAAGGATATGGTGATTTTATCAGCCCCATAAACGATCCTCTCTTCACCTCCTTTTTCATCTTTATAATAATCAGTTTTTTGGATAATTCTACCCTGATTATCATAAGCGTATACAATCTTTGATTGACCCATAATCCTTTCTGAGATCAAACAGAATTTTCCCGGGTTAGCTATTATGTCGGTCTCATCATCTTTACTACAACTTATTAATACCGCAGCCAATACTATCGCTAGTCTGCATAGGCTTTTAAGTTTCATATCCTTTATATTTTTACTCACAATTCCCATTTCTGATTCCTGATAGCTCATCCTTATAATATCCATTCAGTTTTTTACCACTTTCAAATTCTGCTTCAAAAGAAAGTTCGTATACGCCATTTTCAATATCACCATCAGTTTTTATGTTTATCGTAGCCTTTATAAGGTTATCTAAAATTGAAGGAATCGGATTTCCTTCTTCAAAAGTTGAAACGTCAACATAGTTCACACTTAGTTCATCTCCTAAGAAAGTGTATTCCCCATTGCGAATTAAATTCCTAACAGAAGAATAATTATCTCCTAACTCTATAACAATCCGACTCCCATCACCAGATATTGGGTTCAAAAGTTCGCTAACCGTTGATGGGTTCTCTTTATATTCAAGCGTACCAGAAGACAAATAAAATCCTGCATAACTTCCACCACATTTGATCATCGCCATTCTATTAATCTCTTCTGTTTTATCATCATAAGTAAAACTGTTTATGGTCTCTGGAGGTAGTATCAAGTCAGCATCATCCTCACTACAGCTTATCAATGTATTGGCCAATACTAATGCCAGAATAAATAAATTTTTAAGTTTCATATTGCTTTAATTTTTATATCTAATGTATTTACTCTGTAAGAACAATATCACCTACAGCTGTGGTAAATTTGTAAGTACGCACATAATCTTTTCCTTCTTCTGTAGTCCCGGTTCTTTTGTATTGAAAATCAAAAAAATCATCTTCAAAACGTAGAATTTCAATATCTACAACAATTCCCATATTTAGTTTAAGAATACCGTCCTCAATCAACCACTCATAATCTCCTCTCTCATTAGAAGAAGAATGCCTGCGTCGATAAAGGCATTCTCCATCTGCATAAAAATCAAAATAGGCATAGATAGATTGATCATCTACAAACGAAACCGTTTCTTCCTGATCTACAACTCCTTCAACTCTTCTTGTTTCTGTTAGGGTTAAAACATTAAGTGACTTATCACTCAGGTCTTCCTTACTTACCTTAATCGTAGTATCTATTACCGGCACCGGATCATCATCAGAAGAGCAAGCAGCCAATGATAAGGTTACTACACATAGTACTAAAAGTTTGTTTTTTAAATTTTTCATATCCATTACTTTTTTAAATTTTTCATATCCATTACTTTTTTAATTTTTCCTTAAATGAGCCTTTAATGTATTAACCAAGAAAAATGTTACCCCCCTTGTTCTATATTTTTTTTGGAAACAGTTATTTTAATGATTACATATACCTGATCAGAGCTCTACTAAAAACCTCTTTAAAATCATCATTTTTTCACCTTAAAAGGCAAAAAACTACACATTTTATAACATCACAACTCACTCATTAACTGATATTTATATCTATTTA
>NZ_JAGJEA010000009.1 GCF_018100805.1 Aquimarina sp. MMG016
TTAAAAAAACAAAACCCCTAACTTCTCAATGAACTTGCAAAAAGAATCCCCCTTTTTGCGGGTGCAAACATACATGAAATTATAGGAACCGTGATATCTTTTTTAGATTTTTTTTCAAGAAAAAAGAAACGTCTTGATTTTTAAAAAGATAGAAAACGAAGATACTAAAAATTAATCAAATCAAAGATGGTTTTTTTGTTGTTTTTAACTTATAAACTATACTTCTTACCGAAAACTTGTTTTTTAATTGTATTAGGGATGGTAGTGACATCCTTTTACCTATCTCAATATTATTAAAAATATTATATTATAGGAGACAGTTATAATTATTATAAACTATCATCAATATTCATTGGTAAAAGATATAGCGGACAGCCCGACCGAGTTAGCGAGGGAATACCCAAATTACTTTTTTACTGAAGTTGTTTTTGCAGTATCTGACCACTTATTTCTTAAATCATAAAAACTAAAATCCAGAGCTGTTTTCTGTTCCTCGAGAATATTAGACTGAAAACTGCGCTGTAGTATATCTTCTATCCAGTAATCTTCCTCTACATTAATGGGATCATATTTTTCCTTTAATGATATATCAAAAAGTTTAGCTGTACTATTATACCAAAATGCTTTCCAACCACTCCTGTATTCTTTAATCAACTCGAACATAGTTTTACCAGTTTGTCGATTAATGAGTTTTACCAATATCTGACCTTCTGTACGCGTCATCTTTTTTAGTTCTGCCGTGAACTCTTCCTCCATATATTTCTGGAGTATTTTTATATATTTCTTTTTTCCTCTTTTGGAATCAATATTTTCTAACCTTTCCCTCAGCGTGATCAATCGATCGGCTGCTAATTTAGCATAAGGATATACTTTCCTGGTTTTACGTCTTAGGATGAGATACTTTCTTCGAGCAAGTTTATCTTTGAACTTTAATCTCCCTAAAATAACAACCTCATCAAGATCTATTGCCTCATGAGGAATCGTATCTCCCTCTATAATATAATATTGTACATAACGTGTACTATCTACTTTTGACGTATCTATCTTTTGCTCCCCCTTCTGAGCATAAACAAAAGATGTAAACATCAATAATAATATGTATGATAATGGTCTAAACATGATAGATTAAAGCTCCTCTAAAATTGTTCCAAAATTAAGAATTAACCTATTGTAAACTGTAAAATGAATGTGAATATTATTATTTTCGCATAAAACGACATATAACATGGCAAAAAAAAGCATTCTAAATAAAAAGTCTCTGACTTTTCTCGAAAAATATTTGAATAACCCTGCTCCCACAGGATATGAGTGGGAAGGTCAAAAAATATGGATGAGCTATTTAAAACCTTATGTTGATGACTTTATTACTGACACATACGGTACAGCTGTGGGTGTTATTAATCCTAAAGCTAAATATAAGGTTGTTATAGAAGGGCATGCAGATGAGATTTCGTGGTATGTTAACTACATTACTGATAATGGTCTAATCTATGTAATAAGAAATGGAGGAAGTGATCATCAGATTGCTACTTCAAAGCGGGTTAATATACATACTAAGAAAGGAATTGTAAAAGGTGTTTTTGGATGGCCAGCTATTCATACACGAAATAAAGCTAAAGAAGAAGCTCCAAAATTAGATAACATATGTATTGATGTTGGATGCTCCACTAAAGAAGAAGTCCTTAAACTTGGAGTACACGTAGGATGTGTAATCACATATCCTGATGAGTTTTTTATTCTGAATAAAGACAAGTTTGTTTGTAGAGCTCTTGATAACCGAATGGGAGGTTTTATGATTGCTGAAGTTGCTCGTTTACTTAAAGAAAATAAAAAGAAGCTTCCTTTTGGGTTGTATATTACCAACTCTGTACAGGAAGAAATAGGATTAAGGGGTGCCGAAATGATTACACATACCATCAAACCTAATGTAGCAATTGTGACTGATGTTTGCCATGATACCACTACACCAATGATCGAAAAGAAAACTCAGGGTGAAACTAAAATTGGTGACGGTCCAGTGATCTCATATGCTCCCGCAGTACAAAATAGACTTAGAGAATTACTTATTGATACTGCTGAAGATAAAAAGATACCTTTTCAGCGTATGGCATCTAGCAGAATGACTGGTACAGATACAGACGCCTTTGCTTATAGTAATGGCGGTGTAGCTTCTGCCTTGATTTCTTTACCTCTGCGATATATGCATACTACTGTCGAAATGGTACACAGAAACGATGTAGAAAATGTAATCAAATTAATTTATGAAAGTCTTCTAAATATTAAATCTGGAGAAACTTTTAGTTACTTTGGAAAGTAATCTATAAAACAAAATGATATGAATCCTGCCTTTTGGGCGGGATTTTTTATTTTTAGATTATGGCAGACGAACTTATAGATATTTTAGATAAATCAGGGAAATTAACAGGAGAGGTTAGATTAAAATCTGAAGCTCATCGATTAGGGTTATATCATGCCAGTGTACACATCTGGTTTTATAACAAGGAAGGAAAGATATTATTCCAAAAAAGGGCTGATGATAAAGATACTTTTCCAGGTTTTTGGGATGTGTCTGTCGCTGGACATATTAGTGCAGGAGAATCTCCTGAAGGTTCAGCAATTCGTGAAATTGAAGAAGAAATAGGTGTGTCAGTAACCCAAGAAGATCTTGAATTCATCGGAGTTTATTTAGCCGAAAAAACTCCTAAACCCAATCTTTTTGACAATGAGTTTCATCACATTTATACAGCAGAGCTAAAAGTCCCCTTGGAGAAACTTACACTTCAGGAGGAAGAAGTAGCTGATATTAAATTGATTTCAGTTTCTGAATTAAAGAACAGGGTAGAAAATGCTATTCCTAAAGAATATGTTCCTCACGATACTGAATATTTCGAGCTCATTCTTAAAGAAATCACAAATCGACTGGCATAATACCCCTATCACAACTAACTATTGTAACTTCAAATCTCAGAGCTTAATTATAGTAATTTTGTATTAAAACATAATAATCAATAAACAAAAACTATGGTTAATTCTAATAAAAAAACAATAGAAGCACTAAATATATTATTATCAGATTATCATCTATATTATCAAAAACTTAGAAATTTTCATTGGAATATTACCGGGCCGCATTTTTTTGAGTTACACTTAAAATTTGAAGAGCTTTATGAAGATGCTAAGTTAAAAATTGACGAAATTGCAGAAAGAATATTGACTCTTAGAGGAAAACCTATAAGCAATTTCAGTTCATACATAAATACTTCGAATATTGAAGAGTCTGACACTAACTTAGTTGATCACGAAATGGTTTCTGCAGTTCTTAAAGATCACGAAATGTTGTTAGATCAACTTAGAAAAGTAACAGAAAAAGCTGATGACGCTAAAGATGATGGTACTTTGGATATTACTGGTACATATATTGGTGAGTTAGAAAAAACAAGTTGGATGCTAAATGCCTGGAATCAAAGAAACTAAAATATCAAAAATTGCTTTCCTCATTTTTTTGGTAACTACTACTATTAGTTGTCAAAAAAATGAGGACACTAATTTAATTAAAATCAATTCTCTCCCCCACTCTATTCGAGAAGTGTCTGGAATTACCATGTTGCCAGACAATCACATATATGCTATAAATGATTCTGGGAATGATAATACACTGTTTAGGCTAAATAAAAAAGGTGAAATCATAAACAAATTAACCGTTCCAAAAGCTAAAAATGTAGATTGGGAAGATTTGGCATATGATCAGGAAAACAATATATATATTGGTGATTTTGGCAATAACGGTAATGATAGAAAGAATTTAAGAATCTATAAGGTTTCTGGTATCTTGTCTGACAGTATCGTGGTAACAAAAATTAAATTCTCTTTTGAAGATCAGAAGAAGTTTCCTCCTAAGAAAAAGAATTTCAATTTTGATGTAGAAGCTTTCATTTACCTAAAAGGAAATTTATATCTATTTACTAAAAACAGAGGATCTATAGCTGATGCGACTACTAAGCTTTATAAAATTCCGGCTACTCAAGGTAAACATACTGCAAAATTGATTGGATCTTTTAAAACTTGTGATGACAAATCAGATTGTCTTATTACAGCAGCTGCAATTAATTCATACGCAGATAAAATTGCACTATTGACTCACAACAAGGTTTTTTTACTCAGTAATTTTAAAAAAGATAATCTTTTTGGTGGTGATATTAAAAAGATAAAACTACATCATTACTCTCAAAAAGAAGGAATCTGTTTCAAAAATGATTCAATTCTTTACATAACGGATGAAGGTACTAAACATAAAAAAGCTGGCTTATACGAATACTCCCTAAACTAATCTTTTGTTTTATACCAATCTTCATCTAAGATGGCATACTCATAATTATCAGACCAACCAGATTTAAGAGGTAATACTTTTCGTTTATTCCCTTCTCTTATCATCCCTACTTTTTCAAGTACCCTTATTGAACCTAAATTATTCACAGCACACCCAGCTTCAATACGATGTAAATTCAATTCTTCAAAACCAAAATTTAATATTCCCATTAAAGCTTCTGTTGCATAACCTTTTCCCCAAAATTCTGGATTAATTTTATACCACACAGTAGCTATCTTATACTTTGAGTTACCAATACGGATTGCAATAAGGCCTATAAAACTAGAATCCTTCTCTATAGCATAAACATATTCTCTTCGAAGACGAATTGACTCTAACCATTCATCAACAACAAACTCTGTAACCTGAATATTAGTAGGAATACCTAATGCATTATACTTATCTACTTCCGGGATAGAATGCAATTCATGAATTTTTTTTAAATCCTCTTCTTTAATTACACGAAGCTGTAATCGATCTGTATATAACATCAAGTTTTTCAATTTAAAATTTAAAACAAACTAAAAAGTTATCAACCAAAACCACACTTAAACTTAAAAATAAGCTCTTAATCGATAAAAAACACATAATCAAATTATTAAGATATAATTTTTGTAATCTAAATCTTACTTATTAACATTTTGATAGCATCTTATCACCAATATCACAATTATAACTATTTATTATTCATTAAATTAGATTTGTTATTCAATTGAATACCCTCAAAATAACCCCCAAAAAAAATTATAATGAAATTAGCCTCAAAACACTTTCTGTTAATTGCATTTCTATTATCTTCTTTTGCTTTTTACGGTCAAGAACAAGTTTATACTTCTAACTCCAAAAACACAACTATATTGGTTCACAAGCATTCTCAAAACCTTAAAAAAGATTTAAATAAAAACACTTTACTTTTAAAAGAAGAAATAAAAGAAAATATTTCATATAAAGGTAAAAAGAAAGAGCTTTCATTAAAAGCCAAAAAAAAATCCGAATTATCTTTAAAGACTACTGAAGTTTCTGTTCCCAGAACTACAATAGACTTTTTTTAAAACCCTTCTTTACACATATATTTTTATTGCTTTCTATCAAAAAGTTCCTGGTATCCAGAGCATCACGGTACGTGGAACTTTTTCTTTTAGAAGCTCATTCCTAAACCAAAAGTAAATCGAACACCATCATCACTATTGAATAACCCTAATTGCCCTGAGACGGAATCCACAGCATTTACCCAAAAACCTCCTCCTATTGAATCGTTCCATCGATCAGAATCGTCATCATCATACCATACTCTACCAATATCATAACCACCAAAGATTCCTAATTGTAACGGTAACAGACCTGTTTTAAATTTATTAAAACTATACCGGAGATCTCCACTAAATGCTAAAGCACTCTCACCAACAAATCTCTCCTCACGATATCCTCTTAATCCATTGGTTCCACCTAAACTGGCTCCTTGATAAAATTCAAAATTATCTCCAATATTGACTTCTGCTATTACATCTGTTTTTAATACCAACTTTCCATTTCTGGTAATCGCATTATAAAAACCAAGTTTAGAATTGATATATCCATAAGTTCTATCCGTATCCTCCACATTCATTGTGGCTCCAGTTTGTATATTAAATAACATCCCTCTCGTTGGATTAGCAGGATTATCATAACTCTCGAACTTATATTGAACATTAAGACTTGTAAAGTATTTTCTATCAAAAAAATCGGGATCTACATTTACCAACTGAAGTCCGGAAGTAATAAATCTTCCTGGTGTATCTTGGACTTCGATTCCTTCAAACAAGGCATTGACAGATAACTCGCTTCCATAGAAGTTCTTCTTAGCTAATCCCAATCCAAAAGACCATATTCCAGTTTTTACACGATTAAAATCTAAACCAAGTGCATCATCCAAATTCAAAGTATTGTTTCCTAATCCGAAAAAGTTTTGTGCAAAATTCTCACTTGTATACAAAGCGTTAACAAGGATGTTCCAATTTCCTATCGCATTCATAAATTCTCCTGCATATGACAACTCATATCCTTCAGTAGCAAAATAGTATGCTCCTCTAAACCTATGCTTGCTATGATATGGATCATTTTTAAATCCTTTAGTAGTAAAAACATCTGTAACATTAATATTCAAACCATCATCAGGATTGAAGCCAATAAAAGGGGTTATAACATTCGTCTTCTCGATGAATTTATTATAATCATATATATTATAATTATAGATATTACTAAAAATAAATTTTGCCCCTCCTTTTTTATGTATTGTATTCGGTTTTGACTTATGGTCATAAACTTTGATTTTTCGCCCATTTTCTATGGTATACTCATCATTATTTTGTCCCCCAACAATTCGTATTTTAATTGGATTACTACCTTTTCCTTTTATTATAAATTTATCATCATCATCTAATCCATAAATCCATATTTCTTTGGTTTCTTTAGCATCAAAAACTCTTTCGTAATAAGGATCTTTTACTTTCTCGTTTTTAATTCTTGAAACTTTTACGCTTGTTTTATTATCTCTTCTTACAATTTCAAAAAAATCATCTTTATCCGTTCCTTTTATAATTACATGGTTAGAAAGATAGTCATAATAGCTATCTGCAATATCAACTATATCATCTCTTCTGGTTTTTAGGTAGCTTTTTATTTTTTCTGAAGTTTCATCCAAAGTTTCCTTTGGAAGATGGTTAAACGCATTTTCAATAGCATCATCAGATAGATTTTCTTTAATATAATTTGCTTGTTGCAACCATTCTTCTCTTCCAGAACTCTGTGTTAATGCTTTGTCTAAACGTGTCCCAGATTGATTAATCCATCGTGTTTTCTTAAGTTCATCATCGTACACCTGAAATTTACGAGCTAGTGGAGCAACAAATTTTACGATACCAAGAATGACACCATCGTAATTACAAAATACCTGATCACGATCCCTAGGAATTGGTCTATATGTTTTCTTTTGTTCTGTATCAAAACGTGCCCATCGCCACTGATCAGGATGACGATCCCAATCACCAAGGATCATATCAAAAAGCCTGGCTCTTATATAACTCTCTTCATCTATTTGATAGTCCTCATCTTTCCTGATTTTGCGCAGGAGATCATCTGTACTTTCTACATCATCAGGTTTACCAAAAGAAGTTAAATCATTATATTCTTTACTCGGGCGCTCTTCTAAGAAATATATTTCATCTCCAAAGGTTTCATTATACTCCCCCAAGGCAGGATGTTTGGGAATATAATATAGTTTAGGGTTTGCATGGTAAACCCCTATTGCATCTGCTAATGGGCCTACTGCCAAAAATGCATAAGGATAACTAGAGGTATAAAAATCAGACAATACATCTTCAGTAAAGGTATCATCAAAGCTATCTTCTAGATAAGTAAATTTAAAAGCTCCTTTTTGTAAAAATTGAGTTACACTCTTTCGCATTGCTCTTAAACTATATTGCTTTCCGTCCTTATCAATAAGCCGTAGAGATCGCGTAACCTGTCCTCCTCCTTGTCTATCTATTGTGAAACCGCCCATTAGTGTATCCAAAGTTGCTACTGGGACTTTTATGTTTTTTCCATAAATGTTACGATAGTGATCTCCCCAAAGCCATTTATGAAATTTTGATTTTTCAACCTCTTCCTTTTCATAAATAGAAGCAGAAACTTCATTATCAAAAGAATTAGAGAGATTACTATAATCCAATATTTTTTTATTTTGATGAACTTTGGTTTGATATACCAACTTAGGGTTACCTTTTTCACTTCCATAAAAACGCACATTGGATGAACCATCTTTATAAACATCTAAAACTGCAAATCCCTGACCCGGATAAGAGAACAACCCATCTTTACCTAAGGAGGCTGCTGAAACCTTAGACCCTGAACCTGATACAATTTGTTTTAAACCATCATTATCCAAATATTGTAACGAATGTTCATGACCTGACACAAAGACTACCTTATCTAAACTTCTCGTCATAGTAGTCAACCTTCTCATTAATCTATTATAATGTGTGTTAGAAAGGTCTTGTGAAGTAACACCCCCTTGAGAACGAATTTGAGTCGCTATGGATCCTAAAATCGGTAACGGAATCTTCTTTTTTGAAGGGAAAATATGTTTATCAAAACTAAATTTCCCACCATGAGGACCATTGGTAAACATTGGATGGTGTACCGCAATTATAATGGTCTTCTTACTATGCTTCTTTAATTCTCCTTCTATTTCAAGAAAGAATTTTTCTCGGGTCTTAATTTCACAATCATCATTTATAGTAGGGTTTTTATTCCAGTTAGCAAGATACCATTGCGTATCTAAAACCAATAAATGTATCTTATCACTAACTTTTACACTTTCCAGAGGGCATCCTTTAGCGGGTAAAAAAGCTTCTTTATCTTCAAGTTTTTTATTTACATATTTTTCTTCCCTTTTTAATCCTTGTACTCCATCATTATACCAGTCATGGTTTCCGGGAATAAAAATAACATCCCCATCAAAATCCTTTACGGATTCTACTTGCGCATTTATCCTATGCTCTGACAGGGATCGCTCAGGAGCTTCTTTTTTAGGCATTCCTTTCGGGTAAATATTATCTCCTAAAAAAAGTACATAATCATTTTTTGAAGATACCGTATCTAATACTTTTTTTAGTACCGTTAAACCATCGGTAGTCTCATCCTTACTAGCATAACCAGCATCGCCAACCAAATAAAACGTTTTTTCTATTTCACCCTTGGGTAATGTTTGTGCAAAATTTTCGACTTTATATCTAGGAGAGTATGTTGCACAAGAACTCAATAGTAGGACAGTGCAAATAGTTAGAATCTTATTATATTTATTCATTGTTTGGAATACAGTCTCTTATTTTTTAGTTAATTTGAGTCTTGAAAAATCATAAATATGTCTTCTTTACTAGAAAAAACTGACAGTTTTGTTTCGGAACTTTTTGAAAAAGAACTTCCTAACACCTGTATTTATCATAATTACGATCATACAAAAAGAGTATTTAAAAGTACAAAAGAAATTATTGATAACATCAAAATCTCTGATGAAGATAAAGAAGTATTATTATTAACCGCGTTATTACACGATACCGGTTATTCTAGAAGCTCAGAAAATCATGAGGAACATAGTGTAGCTATTGCAAAAGATTTTTTATCAGATCAGAAGGTTTCTCAAGAGGTTATAGATAAAGTTTCTAAACAAATTTTAGCCACCAAAATGGAACATACTCCTACTGATCTTATGGAAGAGATTATTAGGGATGCGGATGCATCACATTTTGCGAAAGATTATTATGGTGAGACTAGTGAGTTACTAAGACGCGAGTTTAAACTTAATGATGTAAAAAAAATGAATACTGCTGATTGGCTAAAGGCAAACATTGATTTATTTCAAAATAAGCATCGTTTTTATACCGACTATGCAAAAGAGAATTGGGAACCTAAAAAAGAAGATAATTTAGCTAAAATGCTAGAAGAACAATCTAAGTTGAAGAAGCAAAGAAAAAAGGAAAAAGAAAAGCTAAAACAAATGTATAAGGAGGAAAGCCCTGAAAAAGGTATCCAAACTTTATTTAGAGTTACATTAAGAAACCATCTAAAACTTAGTGATATTGCAGACACTAAAGCCAATATCTTACTTTCGGTTAATGCAATAATCATCTCATTAGCACTTTCTAATCTTATTCCTAAGTTAGATAACCCTTCGAATCAATACTTGATATATCCTACCTTAATATTCGTGACCTTCTGTATTGCCTCTATTATTTTATCTGTATTGGCTACTCGTCCTAATATTACCAGTGGTGAATTTACACATAAAGAAGTTGAGGAGAAAAAAGTAAACTTACTTTTCTTTGGGAACTTTCATAAAATGCCTCTTAATGATTATAAATCTGCTATGAAAGACCTTATGAATGATAAAGATTATATCTATGACACCATGATAAAAGACCTATATTTTCTTGGAAAAGTATTACATAAAAAGTACAAGATTTTACGTATAACTTACACTGTATTTATGATAGGGATTATTACTTCTGCAATTAGTTTTTTAGTAGCTTTTAATACGTTACAATAGTTGCTAATTAATTTCTTTCATTAAATCTTCATACGTATAATACTCTTTATCTTCTTCTCCTTTATGATATAAGATGTTTACCCTTATAGCTCTAAGACCTGTAACTCCCTGGAGATCTTCTATATCAACAATTTCAATTTCTTCTTCTAAGTATTTCTTAGATTGTAAAAAGTTTATGTACTTAACGTATTCTCTTTCATCAGAACTTTGAGAATATACAATTACCAGCTTCCCTTTTTCAGTAATTCGTTGATCCGTTCCTTTGATTTTTGATTTATCTACTCTCTTTTTAACAACCTCATATCTGGCATTATAGGTTCCATCTACATCAAAACGTTTCTCATCCATTCTAAATCTCACGGATAAAGATGAATTAAACACTAACACCATAGATGCAACATCTAGTTCTACAGGAAGATCTTTCTTCATCAAGTAATATGCATTTTCCATCTCACACATTACCTGTAACTGCCACAATCGTAGGTTATATAGGTATATTTTATTAAAACTATCTTGTTTAGTAATGGATTCTCCAATATACATATTATGCTCTACTCCATCAGATTTAAAACGTTCGAAATAGTGGGGGTACATCCCTTGGGCTTCATCCTGTTTCTGATCCAATAATGCAGCCATCTTTTTATTGATAAGCATAACAGAATCATCATATGCTTTGCGATGCTTATAAACTGTTTTAATATTGCTATCCAGCATTTCCTCATATCGATTGATGAGCACATCTAATTCATCATTTTTTTTCTGTAGATGTCTAAAAAGCGGAGTGATTTCTTTTTTAATGAAACTAATAATCTTTTGTTCACTATCTACTTGCAATCGCTCATTGATAACATTAATAAAATTATCAGTTCTATATTTTAACTGTTCATATATAGGCAAAGGTTCTGTTTCCAGTAGTTTATCAATTATATCTGCAATACCTTTAAGCTGTAGAACTAAATCTTTTTTTACCGCCTCATTACGTGCATCAGAAGACCCTTTTATATCTATTTGTCCATATAAAGGATATACATTTTCAAAAACCACTTCTCTAAATGAAACTGGGTTTTCATCTACCATAGCACGCATAAAACGTTTAGCCTCTTGCCTAAATTTCCATTGAACACTTGGATGTATAGAAGTACATTCCTGTTGAATAATTAATTCTAGTTCATTTTCCGCTTTAGCCTTAGATCTAAGAACAGAATCCACCAAGTATGGCATAACATCTTGGAGCTTATTAGCATTAATAGTATTTAATTCATGAACATTCGGTGATACAATTTCCAGAACTCCTAACATTTTACCTTCACTAACAATGGGAGCTATTATTGCGCTATTGATACCTTGAGCAATAAGGTTTTTGTACATCTTTTCATCCGGAGTAGATTTTTGATATCTCTTTACATCAGAAATTGCAAAATATGTTGATTCCTCAAAAAGATAATAGTAGGTACCTTTGCAAAGTGCAGCTTCGCAACTATCAGAAAATTGATCAAAAAGAATATAACTATCTATATCCTTAAAAGGTACTCTCTCGAACACCTTATCTTCTTCATTATAATTAGAAAAACCTACTTTAATTTCTCTCAGATTAAATATAGCTCTAAAAATATCTTGAAAGCTATCTACAAAATCTCCTTGTTTTTTATCATATCTAAGCAGACTAGTCTTAAAATCCGATAATGAAACATCTGTGGTAACATCAAAAAGATTAGCAATCACTACACCTTTAAATATCCAACTGTTCGGAGGAAATTTTTCTTTCCAAATTTCTACATTGTCAAAATTATCCAACAATTCAGCAACGTCTTCATCTGTAATATCCCTAGCTTTATCAGTCTTTTCTATTTCAATAAAATCTCCATTGTACAAAATTCTATAATGCCTTGTAATACCATTTGCATCAGGAATATCATAAAAAAATGGTCTTCTAAAATCAATAGTATATCCATAGTACTGGTTAAGAATAATACTACATCCCATTATAAAATAATGATCTTCATCTAAGTTTTTGATTTGTGGTTCAAAATCTACACCAGCATTTTTAACTATATTCTTATAGCGTTGTGAAGATTGTAATACTGTATTATTAAATGGTATCGTCGCAATTTTTATTTCATTTTGCTGTAAAATTTGAGCAAAAGAATCTTCTAATACCAGATGAATTTGTGGTAATAATTCCTTAACTCTTTCTTCTGTCTTAATACCATCTTCAAGTTCAGGATATGTTTTTGCGATTTTTAAAATCTTATTGGCACGATCTCTTAATAGTTCATTATCACTTTTCTGAAATTTTCTGTAATGATCAAAAAACTTAGAAAAGCTTATCCATATATCAAGTGGAAAATCCTGCTCTAACACCTCCATATCAGCTTATTTATCGTGGTTATAACAAAAATACTACAAAAGCTATGCATTGCGTATTAAGATTAACAATTAATTAAATTAAAAATCATGATTCACACATATCCATGACGATCACTACCATTATAATTGGACAGAGAAACCAGTAAATAATTACATTGTATATTAACTTAGACTATAAATCAAACTATTTTGTTACATCTATCTATCAGTTTTCTTTGGTCTGCAGAAGAAATTTTAACAAATATTGATATCAAAAAGTTAATTTTTGGAGTTTATACCTTGGATTCTTTATTTTTACCTCTTTACTAAATATGAATACCATGAAAAGAATTGCAATGCTGGCCTCAATTATTTTACTTGTTGCTTGTCAAAAAGAAGAAAAAGGATATATCATATCTGCAGAAACAGAGGGTTTTGAAGATGGAACTATGGTTTACGTTAATGCTGTAAGTCAGTCCAACAGAGCTAGTATCATAGATTCTGCAAGTATAAACCAAGGAAAGTTTAAAATAGTGCTTCCGCCAGTAGAGACTAAAGATTTTAATTATCTGACTTTTAAAAATTTACCCGGAAATGTTTTGTATTTAGGAGAGAATAGTCCTATTAAAATGACTATTTATAAAGATAGTTTAAGGTCTTCTATTGTTAAAGGAGGTCCTGAGAATGAGCTATTTTTTAAATATCTCAATAAAATGAAAGCTTTTAATGAGAAAAGAATAAAGCTAAATAATGAATATCAATATGCTACCAGATTAAATCAACCTGAGAAAGCATTAAAAATAGGCACACAGACTGAAGAACTAAAAAGTAAGGAACAAACTATTCGCAAAGAATATGCTCAAAACAACCCTCAGTCTTTAGTTTCTGTAATGGCACTTACAGATCTTATCAATTTAAAAGCATTACCTATTAAAGAAGTTCAAGAGATTTATAATACTATTGATGATTCTCTTAAAACAAGTCGTTTAGGTAAAAACCTAAGTTTATTGATTAATAATGCAGTTGTGCAGTCACAACAGAAAAAAATTGATATTGGTAGTGAAGCTGCGGATTTTTCAGCTCCCAATCCTGATGGTAAACTTTTATCTCTTAAAGAATCTTTAGGCAAAGTTACTATTATAGATTTTTGGGCGTCATGGTGTAAACCTTGTAGAATGGAAAACCCTAATGTAGTAAGAGTCTACAATAAATATCATGATAAAGGACTTAATATTATTGGAGTATCACTTGATAAAAGACAAGAGTCCTGGACAAAAGCTATTGCAGCTGATAATTTAAACTGGAATCACGTATCTAATCTAAAATATTGGCAAGAACCTATTGCAAAAGTATACGGAGTAAGGTCCATTCCTGCCACATTTATATTAGATGAAAAGGGTAATGTGATTGCAAAAAACCTAAGAGGCCCAGCTTTAGAAAATAAAATCTCAGAGTTACTAGGAGAAAAAGCGCTTTAGATTAAACTCAAAATATAGTATAACAAAAAACGATCTAATAAAGGTCGTTTTTTTGTTTTATAAGCTTAGCTTACTTAATTTGAACAGCTTTTAATGGTTTCATAAAAGCTTCTATACTCCTCATAAGTTACTAGCTTTCCTTTTTTATCTAAAACAATTTCATTACTCTGAAGAAATTCTTGAAAAGAAATTATTTTCCTGGCATAATCATCAATCACAATCTCCAACTGACTATTTTCTGTAATTTTACTTTTATCTAATTGCATACTAAATGTCCCATCAAAACTAGTATACGCGTATATACATTCAGAGTCATTTAGAGTTAATTTAATGGCTACCAGAGAAATCGAAGTATTATCTGGCTTCAATACCTTACCCTTTACTGTACCAATATCTTCGGTTTTGGTTCTTTCTTCTATTTCTATATTTTCATTGTTTTCTTCCGCTCCTTCAGAAGCTATTGCCGAAAGATCTTCTATAGTCCAATCATCGGTTTTTTCATCATTCTTATACCCACCTTTAACAATAACTCCGGATTTATCTCTCCTCCAGTATTCCCCATGTTTTTTACCATTACGGTACTCTATTTTCTCAAGCGCTCCGTTTTTAGTGATACTCCAAGATCCTGTTTTTTCACCATTCTTATAATATCCTTCTTCACTAAAATCTGTACTACTATCAGCATTATAATAATATCCTTCTTTTTCTCCATTATCATAATTTTCTATAGTAGCCAAATCAAGATCACCCTCCGAAAATGATTGAAAATGTAACCACTCGCCTTGTCTTTTTCCTCTGTCATATTCTACCCTGCTAATTTTGGTTAACTTCCCTTCAGTATAATATTTTATGTAATATTTACCTTCAAGATCACTTTCTTTATTCTCTTCTACCAATTTTTCATACCCTTCTTGCATTAGCCTAACATAACCATCTTTAGCAGGATCCTGGGCATTAAGATTAAGGCAGAAAATTAAACACGGTACTAAAAATAATAGTATATTCTTTATGATGATATTCAATTTCATGTATTGGTTTTTTTGTGGTTAAGAGCTTTAAAATATAATCCTCATACATACATATCGAATTACAGTATGATTTATTGTCAAAACTATATTTTGATTGTATAATAAAAATAAGGAAAAACAATAATATGATGCTTAATCTCAGAAAATATAAGTTAGTAAACTTATATCAAAGCTTACCTAGTCTTTGTAAAATAAAAAGTATGATTATAGGTATTGCCAACAGTATTATCATCAATAAGTTCTGCTCAAACAAATACGGTGCAAAAATCAAAGTGATCACATAACCTCCTACTGCTCCACCAAAGTGAGCATCATGACCAATATTTCCTGTTCTGGTTTTCATACCATAAATAGAGTATAATAAATAAACTATACCAAAAATATATGCCGGTATGGGGATTGGAATAAACATTAAATACAAACTCATCCCTGGCTGAAATAATATACCTGAATAAATTATGCCAGAAACTGCGCCACTGGCGCCAACAGCACTGTAATGATACTCGTCTTTATGAAAAAAAACAGAGAATAAGTTACCTATAAGTAAACTTCCTACATAAACTACCAAAAACTTGATATTTCCAAGAAAAGTTAACACAACTGGTGCAAAAAAATAGAGGGTAAACATATTGAAAAATAAATGCATCATATCAACATGTAAAAATGCTGAAGAAAACATTCGTATTTGCTCTCCTCTGCGGATTCCTCCTATATTAAACTTATATTTTTCAAAAAAAGAAAAATCATTAAACCCCATTAAAGAAACAATGACGTTAATAGCAATAATTACTATTACAACAATGTCCAGATTTATCATATTCAGTAAATTTTGATCAAATATACCATATATTTTATTTCAGAAAACCACCTGATTAAGACTTTCTTATTAGTAAAAGTTTAAGACAAAAAAAATCGAATACTTTTATCTTTGTATGCTTTAATTGATTCAGTTAATGCAGTTATTAGTATACCGTCTTATCTATCCGATGCTGTGGTGTATTTCGAAATTACCATGGAGAATATTTTATGTTTTTTCAACCTGTCTCTACATAGTAACTTATTATATAATTAGATATCGAAAAAAAATAGTTACTGAGAATTTGACCTTAGTTTTTCCTAGAAAATCAAAACAAGAAATTTATGGAATCCGCAAAGCTTTCTATAGACATATGTGCGATATGTTTTTAGAAATGATAAAAACGATGTCTATTTCTGAGAAAGAGCTAAGCAAACGTTTCAAGATCACTAACCCCGAGGTTTTAACAACTATTGAATCTAAAAATAAAAGCATTATAGTATTAATTGCTCATTATGCTAGTTATGAATGGTCGATTGCAGTACAATTTCTTGGTGGTTTTCCTATAGTTGGAGTATATAAAAAACTGAAGAATGAACATTTTGATAAGCTCATACACCAGATAAGAGGTCGTTTTGATGCTAGATTAATATCTAAACACAACACTATTAGAGCAATTACTAGAGATAAAGTACAAGGTAAGCTATGTGCTTATGGTTTTGTTACTGATCAATCTCCCAGGCTAAAAAATTCTATGTATTGGACTAATTTTATGGATATCAAAGTACCTATTTACCTTGGTGGAGAAAAAATTGCAAAACGAATGAACTTACCAGTTGTATACCTAAAAGTAGATAAAGCAAAGAGAGGTTACTATGAAGCGGAATTTATTCTTATTACAGAAAATCCTGAAGAATGTGATGATTATTATATTACTAAAGAATATCTAAAACTTGTTGAATCACAAATCCGTACTAAACCGGAGCATTATCTCTGGACACATAAAAGATGGAAATATCGTAATGCTAAAATCCCTAAAGGAGCTATTGTTGACTAAGCCATAGTTAACATTTAATTTTCATCTACAATTATACTCTGCTAAATTCTTTGTTAAGTTTTTATTAAGGTTTAATTAAATCCATGTATTTTCGTCCCAAAAGCAATAATACTGCATGCAATTAATTATCTACAGAATTGTTTATCCTTTATTATGGATAGTTTCTAAATTGCCATGGAAACTCTTTTATGCATTTTCGTCCACTATTTTCTTTCTGATTTATTATATCATTCGCTATAGAAGAAATGCAGTTACAGAAAATCTTCAATTAGCTTTTCCGGATAAATCATTAGATGAGATTAAAAAGATCAGGAAAGAATTTTATAAACATCTGTGTGATATGTTTCTGGAAATGATTCGGTCTATCTCTATTTCTAATGAAGAGATGATGGAGCGTTTTACTGTTACTAATCTTGATATGATTAGAGAATTAGAAGCAAAAGGAGAAAACATTATGGTATTCATAGCACATTATGCTAGTTATGAATGGTCCAATGTTATTGATATACAAACAGGTTTCCAGGCAGTTGGTATATATAAACCTATCGGTAACATTTACTTTGATCGACTGGTACACAGAATTCGTGCAAGGTTTGGCTCACGTGTGGTTCCGAACAGAGATGCTATGAGAGTAATAACAGAAGATCAAACTGATGACAGCTTATCTATGTATGGGCTTGCAGCTGATCAATCTCCCAAATTATACAAAGCGATGTATTGGACTAATTTTATGGGGATAAAAGTACCTGTATTCTTAGGAGGTGAAGTACTTGCTAAACGTTTTGACCTTAATGTATATTATCTAAAGGTTGAAAAGATCAAAAGAGGTTACTATGAAGCTACTTTTGTACCTATAAGTGAAGATTCTAAGAATGCTGAAGATTATACTATTACTAAAGATTATCTAAGATGCATAGAGAATCAGATTCGCAATAAGCCTCAATATTACCTTTGGACTCACAAACGATGGAAGCATCGTAATGCACAAATTCCTGAAGGTGCTACCATAGATTAATGATAACTTATCGAAACAATTCGGCACATTGATAAAAACAGTGTTAATCTAACCTTAATAACAGTTTTTAGAAGTATCTTTAGCACTTTTTGATTTAAAAATCATGTTATGCAATTACTAGTTTACCGTTTAGTATATCCTATATTATGGATGATTTCGAAATTACCCTGGAGACTATTTTACATGTTTTCTACTGGTGTTTACATCCTTATATATTATATAATAGGGTATAGAAAAAAGACAGTAAATGAAAATCTAACTCTTGTTTTTCCTGAAAAAACTCCAAAAGAAATCAAAAAAATAGCCAAGGGTTCTTATAAACATATGTGTGATATGTTTTTGGAAATGATCAAATCTATCTCTATAACAGAAACGGAAATAACAAAGCGTTTTGAAATCACAAATATGGATAAGCTTAAAGAGCTAGAGATCAAAAACAAAAGTGTTATTATAATGATGGGGCATTATAATAGCTATGAATGGACTAATTCAATAGATATTATTTCAAAATTTAGATGTGTTGGCATCTATAAGCCCGTAAAAAATAAATATTTTGACAGATTAGCACATCGTATTAGAGGAAGATTTGGTGCTCGTTTAATACCTAGCGCCAAGGTGTTTAGAGAAATGACTAAAGATCACAATAAAGAAAATCCAGAATTAAGCATTTATGGATTAATTTCTGACCAGTCTCCAAAATTAAATAAGGCTATGTTCTGGACAGATTTTATGGGTATAAAAGTCCCTGCTGTTATGGGGGGAGAAGTATTAGCTAAGCGATTAGATATGAGTATATTTTATCTACATGTAGAAAAAGTAAAAAGAGGATATTATCAAGCGACACTCATACCTATCTCAGAAGATTCTAAAAATTCTGAAGACTATGATATTACCAAACAATTTATAAAACTTTTAGAAAAACAAATACGCAATAAGCCAGAAAATTATTTATGGAGTCATAAACGTTGGAAACACCGTAATGCAGAGATTCCTAAAGGTGCTGTTGTAAGCTAGCACAAACTTACCAGGTTATAAAAACCTGGTAAATAAGTGTGCTTAAAAATTAAATTCCTGCAATTTCTTTTAGCGTAGTAATGGTATCTTTGGCTAATTGGTCAGCTTTCTCTTGACTCAATGCTTCAGTATAAATTCTAATAATTGGTTCTGTATTACTCTTACGCAGATGAACCCAGCAATCAGCAAAATCAACTTTTACACCATCAATAGTAGTTACTTCTTCTGACTTATGTTTCTTATGAAATCCATCCAGAATAGCATCAACATCCAACTCAGGTGTCAACTGAATTTTGTTTTTACTCATAAAATAAGATGGATAACTATTTCTCAATTCACTTACACTACATTTTTTCTCTGCCAAATGTGTCAGGAATAATGCAACTCCTACCAAAGAATCTCTTCCATAATGTGATTCCGGGTAAATAATTCCTCCATTACCTTCTCCACCAATCACGGCTTTATTGGCTTTCATCTTTTCTACTACATTCACCTCTCCTACTGCACTGGCTTCATAACTACCATTATGTTTTTCAGTAACATCTCTAAGCGCTCTACTAGAAGATAGATTAGAAACAGTATTACCTGGAGTCTTACTTAACACAAAATCTGCGCAAGCCACCAAAGTATATTCCTCTCCAAACATTTCTCCATCTTCACTCATAAAGGCCAAACGATCCACATCAGGGTCAACTGTAAGACCTAAATGTGCCTTCTCTTTAACAACTAGTTCTGATAGATCAGTTAAATGTTCTTTAAGAGGTTCTGGATTATGCGGAAAGTGACCATTAGGTTCACAATACAACTCCACAACTTCTACTCCCATTTTTTTAAGTAATCTTGGTATTGCAATTCCTCCTGTAGAGTTTACAGCATCAACAACTACTTTAAAACCAGCTTTTTTTACAATATCCGAATCAACCAAAGATAAATTCAATACTTCTTCAATATGTTTATCAATGTAAGTGTCATTTACCCTAATATTACCCAAATCATCCACTTCTGAGAAACTATAATCATCACTTTCTGCTATATCAAGGATTTTCTTTCCGTTTTCGGCATTAAGAAATTCTCCTTTTCCATTCAATAGTTTTAATGCATTCCATTGTTTAGGGTTATGGCTCGCCGTTAAAATAATTCCTCCATCAGCTTTTTCTAATGGAACGGCAACTTCTACTGTGGGTGTTGTAGAAAGTCCTAAATCTATTACTTCTACCCCTAACCCTATCAAACTATTCATTACCAACTGCTGAATCATAGAACCTGATATTCTCGCATCTCTGCCTACAACTACTATTGGATGTTCTTTATTTGTTTCTTTTTTTAACCAGCTTCCATATGCAGAAGCAAATTTAACTGCGTCAACAGGTGTTAGATTATCACCTACTCCCCCTCCTATGGTTCCTCTAATTCCTGAAATTGATTTGATCAGTGTCATATATTGTATTGATTGTATGATTTTGAGGACAAATGTACATTCTACAACCCATTACGACAACTTTACCATTAAAGTTTATATAAAAACAATACTAACATTACTAAAAATTGTAAATTGACCTAATGAATTTCCTAGCTCACATCTACCTTTCCGGAGACGATCCGGAGCTTAAAATAGGCAATTTTATTGCCGATTCCGTTAAAGGAAAAAAAGTTCTAGAATACCCTGATCGCATTCGACAAGGGATCACACTTCATCGCAAAATAGATCATTATACTGATAGTCACGAAACCGTAAGAAAAAGTGTATCTCGTTTGTTTCCCAGGTATGGTCATTACAGCACCGTAATTGTTGATATACTATATGATCATTTTCTAGCTGCCAACTGGAGTGAATATTCTAAAGAACCTTTGGAACAATATGTTAATGATTTTTATCTTTTACTTCAAGACAATTTTGATGTTTTGCCAAAACGTGTTCAGAACTTTATGCCTTATATGCTAAGAGATAATTGGCTACTAAGTTATGAGTCTATTCCTGGAATTGGCAGAATTTTATATCAAATGAATCATAGAACTAAAAATCGATCTAAGATGAACTTTGCTGTAATCGAATTAGAGCAATATTATGCTGAATTTGATAGCGAGTTTCGATCTTTTTTTGAAGAATTAGAGCTATTTACAAAAAATGAAATGAGAACATTATGAAGCAATTACTTTTCTTTTTACTTCTTCTACTAAGCTTTTCTTGCAAAACATCTACCCATGAAAAACCTGCACCTGTCAAAGGTTTAATTACTCAAAATGCAATGGTAGTTTCTGCCAGACAGGAAGCCTCTAAAATTGGAACAGATATTATGAAAAATGGAGGTAATGCTTTTGATGCTATGGTAGCTACAGAAATGGCTCTTGCCGTTTCATACCCTTATGCAGGAAATCTTGGCGGTGGTGGTTTTATGGTATACCGAGAATCAAATGGGCGAATTGGAGCACTGGACTACAGAGAAAAAGCTCCTTTAGCATCTACAAAAGACATGTATCTGGATGAAAATGGCGAGGTTATATCTAAAAAAAGTCAATTAGGTGCTATGGCTGTTGGAGTTCCGGGAACAATTGCCGGAATCTTTGAAGTTTATAAAAAATTTGGCTCTCTACCTATTGAAGATCTTTTAACCCCTGTGGCGGATCTTGCGAGAAATGGTATTATAATTACTAAAAAACAGGAAGCACGTTTTGAAAAATACAAGGACCTGTTCTTTGAAGCGAATGGAGATACCATTCCAATAACTAGTGGATATAAAGCTTCTGACACCCTTAAAAACCCAAAACTAGCGGAAACTCTAGAAAGAATTATTAAAAATGGCGTTGATGAGTTCTATCGCGGTGAAACCGCAGAAAAACTTGTAAACTTTCTTCAATCCAGAGGCGGAATAATTACGATGGAGGATCTCGCAAAGTATGAAGCTAAATGGCGTGAACCTGTTCAGTTTAAGTATAAAGATCTAAATATAATATCTATGTCTCCACCTTCTAGTGGTGGAGTATGCTTAGGTCAGATCATGAAAATGATCGAACCCTATGATTTGAAGCAATATGGACATAATCAACTCGAAACAATTCAGATATTAACCGAAGCAGAACGCAGAGCTTATGCCGATCGTAGTTTTTATCTTGGGGATCCGGATTTTGTAGAAATTCCTATAGATACATTAATCAGCAAAGAATATTTAAACTATAGAATGGAAGGTTTTAGCTTAGATCAAGCTACACTTTCTTCTACTATTAATTGTGGCATAATACCTGGGTACGAAAGTGATGAAACCACACACTATTCTATTGTTGATGAATATGGCAATGCTATTTCTGTGACCACAACACTTAATGGCGCATATGGTTCTAAGCTATATGTTCCCGAACTTGGTTTTTTTCTAAATAATGAAATGGATGATTTCAGTGCTAAACCCGGAGAACCTAATATGTTTGGGTTAATTGGTGCAGAAGCCAATGCAATAGCACCTGAAAAAAGAATGTTAAGTTCTATGACGCCAACAATTATCGAAAAAGATGATAAATTATGGATGTCCATAGGTACACCAGGAGGTTCAACAATTATCACTTCCGTTTTACAAACTATCCTCAATGTAAAAGAATTTGGGATGACTATGCAGGATGCTGTAAATGCTCCACGTTTTCATCATCAATGGTTACCGGATTCCATATATTTTGAACCAAATAAGTTTGATCAAAAGCTTTTTAAAGAATTAGAAGCTAAGGGATATAACATAAGTGAAAAGGAATCTAAAATTTCGAGTAAGGTGAATAGTATTTTAGTCTATCCTAACGGAACAATGGAAGGAGGAGCAGATAAACGTGGTGATGATACTGCTGTGGGTTATTAACAAATAAATCATGGAATTTGTTTTAGTTTTAAAATCCAAATTAGAACGTAATGCTAATGCAGAAGAAGCAAGAGCAATGGAGGCTTATATGAAAGACCTTTTCACTTATTATGGAATAAAAGCTCCTAAAAGAAAAATTTTATTAAAAGAAACGATCAATGAATTTAAAGGGGAGTTGACACGAGACAATGTTATAAAAGTTTCCAATACATTATATCAAGACCTTCATCGAGAACTTCATTATTGCGCTATTGAAATTGTGGATCGTTTTCTTAGGAAAAAGTATACGGTTAATGATATTCAATTCATTGAAAAACTAATTGTAACTAATTCTTGGTGGGATTCTGTGGACTTTATCGCAAAACATATTTTAGGAAACTATTTACTGCAGCATCCCGATCAGATTCAAGAAGTGATAAGCAAATTTTCTTCATCAAAAAATATGTGGTTGAACCGAAGTGCTATTTTATTCCAATTAGGATATAAAGAGAAAACTGATGCGCAATTATTGTTTTCACTATGTGAGAAACATAAATCTTCTGATGATTTTTTTATAAAAAAAGCAATTGGCTGGGCTCTAAGAGAATATTCTAAAGTTAACCCAGAAGCAATATTGTCATTTGTATCTAAAACAAAACTTAAACCTTTGTCAGAAAGAGAAGCTTTAAAAAGAATCCAATAAAAAAATGCGCAGCTTTTGACTGCGCATTTTTAAATATATAATTAAGATTTACTTCACTTCTTCGAAGTCTACATCTTCTACATCACTTCCTTCTGATCCACCATCAGCTGATTGGTCAGCTCCGGCATCTGGTCCAGGTTGTCCGTTTTGTTGTGCTTCTGCTTGAGCTTTGTACATCTCTTCACTAGCTACTTTCCAAGCTTCATTGATTTTATCAAGAGCTGGTTGGATAACCGCAAGATCTTTAGACTCATAAGCCTTCTTCAATTCTTCCAAAGCCTCTTCAATTGGTTTTTTCTTATCATCAGATAACTTATCACCAAATTCTTTTAGTTGCTTTTCAGTCTGGAAAATCATTCCGTCAGCTTCATTCAACTTATCTGCAGTTTCTTTAGCCGCTTTATCAGCTTCAGCATTTGCTTCAGCTTCTTGCTTCATTTTCTCGATTTCTTCTTCTGTCAATCCTGAAGAAGCTTCGATACGAATATCCTGAGACTTATTAGTAGCTTTATCTGTAGCAGATACCTTAATAATACCATTGGCATCAATGTCAAAAGTTACCTCGATCTGTGGTGTTCCTCTCTGTGCTGGTGGAATTCCATCTAAGTGGAAACGACCGATAGTCTTATTATCTGCAGCCATAGGACGCTCTCCTTGCAACACGTGGATCTCTACTGATGGTTGATTATCTGCTGCTGTAGAGAAAATCTGTGATTTCTTAGTTGGGATAGTAGTATTAGCTTCGATAAGCTTAGTCATTACATTACCCATTGTCTCAATACCAAGAGAAAGTGGTGTAACATCTAATAGTAATACATCTTTTACATCTCCGGTTAATACACCTCCTTGGATTGCAGCTCCAACAGCTACAACTTCATCTGGATTTACACCTTTACTTGGTGATTTTCCAAAGAATTTTTCTACTGCCTCCTGTACTGCAGGAATACGTGTAGAACCACCTACTAATATAATTTCATCAATATCACTAGTTGATAACCCTGCTGCTTTAAGAGCAGTACGACAAGGCTCAACAGTTCTTTTTACTAAATCATCAATTAATTGATCAAATTTAGATCTTGTTAATGATCTTACTAAGTGTTTTGGTCCACTAGCAGTCGCTGTTACATAAGGTAAATTGATTTCTGTCTGTGAAGAAGAAGACAATTCTATTTTAGCCTTTTCAGCAGCTTCTTTAAGACGCTGTAATGCCATTGGGTCTTGTCTAAGGTCCATATTCTCATCAGCCTTAAACTCTTCTGCTAACCAATCTATAATTTTTTGATCTACATCGTCACCTCCTAAGTGTGTATCTCCATCTGTAGATAATACTTCGAATACACCATCTCCTAGTTCTAAGATAGATACATCATGAGTACCACCACCAAAGTCAAATACTACGATCTTCTGATCAGTTCCTTTTTTATCCAAACCATAAGCCAATGCTGCTGCGGTAGGCTCATTGATAATTCTTTCTACTTTAAGACCTGCAATTTCTCCAGCTTCTTTAGTTGCCTGACGCTGAGCATCATTAAAATAAGCTGGCACAGTAATTACAGCTCTAGAAACGTCTTGTCCAAGATAATCTTCTGCTGTTTTCTTCATTTTCTGAAGTGTCATAGCAGATAATTCCTGTGGTGTATATAAACGTCCATCAATATCTACACGTGGCGTATCGTTATCTCCTTTTACTACTTTATAAGCTGCTCTTTCCGCTTCTTTTGCAGATTCAGAGAATTTATTCCCCATAAATCTTTTAATAGACGAGATAGTCTTAGTCGGATTCGTAACCGCCTGACGCTTTGCAGGATCCCCTACTTTAATTTCTCCACCTTCTACAAAAGCAATTACAGAAGGAGTTGTTCTTTTACCTTCGGCATTAGGGATTACTACAGGCTCATTACCTTCCATTACAGAAACACAAGAGTTGGTTGTCCCTAAGTCTATACCTATTATCTTACTCATATTTATATTAAATTGTTATTGTGTTTTCAAAAAAATATTCAATCCATTTAGGTCAATGATTATGCCACGACAATTTAACTGACATGATGTCACAATACCCTTTAACATCTTTGGTTTTATTCGTCTTAAAAATTACAATAAATGACACAAATAACTAATTCACAAAAAGAAGGTTTCTTTATTACCAAAAACCTATATTTACCACCTAAATCATCTCAATAATTACGAATAATGGAATGTATTAGTGTTTTTGATATGCTAAAAATAGGTGTTGGACCATCAAGTTCACACACATTAGGTCCCTGGAGAGCTGCACGTAGATGGATTGCTGAATTAAAAAAGAATGGTCAATTTCAATCCGTGACATCAATTAAGGTAGATCTTTATGGCTCATTATCCTTAACAGGAAAAGGACATGCTACTGACATTGCAGTGATATTGGGCCTTTGTGGGTATGACCCACAGACTATTGACACTTCTGCCATTAATAGCATAATTAGTAAAATTACTGACAAAAAGGAGATTTCTTTTAATCATGAGCTTTCAATTTCTTTTGATCCAAAAACACAAATTATTTTTAATAGAGAGTTTAAAGACTTTCATCCCAATGCAATTACATTTCAAGCTACATTAAAAGATAACCAAAAGATCTCTTCCTCATTCTACTCGATTGGCGGAGGATTTGTAATAAAAGAAGAACGAAAAAGAAAAGAGAAAAAGTTATCAGCATTTAAGGGATTTCCGTTGCCAATTCAGAAAGCAACGGATTTATTAGAATATTGCCAAATACGGCAAAAAAAAGTTTCGGAAATAGTCCTAGAAAACGAACGATCATTACTTAGTGATAAAGAGATTGATGAGCGGATTGCTCAAATATGGCGCGTGATGCTAGATTCTATGTATGATGGTTGTCATACAGAAGGTATATTACCCGGAGGATTAAATGTAAGACGAAGAGCCTATGACACTCATAAAAAACTAATTGGTGGTGCTTCTTATAATAATCCAACAGAATGGATAGAAGCAATTAGAGATACCGAGGTGAAATTTCGTCAGATATTAAAATGGGTATCGTGTTTTGCTTTGTCAGTAAATGAAGTCAATGCTTCATTAGGAAGAGTAGTTACTGCACCAACTAACGGAAGTGCAGGAGTCATTCCTGCAGTTATGATGTATTATATGGTGATTGAAAACCACGATGCGAATTTTGAAGACGTCAAACAATTTATGTTAGTCGCCGGAGAAATTGGCAGCCTTTTTAAAAAAGGAGCAACCATATCTGCTGCCATGGGGGGATGTCAGGCAGAAATAGGGGTTTCATCAGCTATGGCTGCCGGAGCCTTAACAGAATTAATGGGTGGCACTCCTGAACAGGTTCTAATGGCCAGCGAAATTGCTATGGAACATCATCTAGGTCTTACCTGTGATCCAATAGCCGGTTTGGTTCAAGTTCCTTGTATCGAACGAAATGCCATGGGTGCTGTCAAAGCAATCAATGCTTGCGAAATGGCGCTGGATACAGATGCTTCAAACGCTAAAGTCCCTCTGGATAAAGTAATAGAAACCATGTGGGAAACAGCTCAGGATATGAATACTAAATACAAAGAAACTAGTGAAGGTGGTCTAGCCGTTAAAGTGAGTTTGAGTGATTGTTAATATAGTTTGGGAGTATATGAGTATGTGAGCTTTTGAGGCAATCTTTACTTGAAATCAAGCCCAAACTTGTCATAAACTCACCTCTACTTACATCCTTCTCGTTTCCTGGTATCTGCTATGGATATGATTTTCCACGACTCTCCATCATTGTATAATTGAAAAGTGTTTACACCACAATGACTAAAATTATCATTTACATAAAATTCATAAGGAGTCCAGGCTTGAGCAATGCCTTCATTAGCTACAATAGTAAAATCCAATAATTTTTCGTTCCATTTTTGTTCTGCAGGTCTACTGCCTATTGCTGTCACAAATTTTTGAACATCTGTCGTAATTGCTTTTTTACCCCCTGATTTTGTCTTAGTAATGGTCAGCAAGACCATATTATGATCCATAGTATTTTTCATTTTGATAGTGTCTCCAGAATGAAACCCATCAAAAAACTCTTCAATAGTTTGTTTTACTTCGTCTTGATAGGTATTCATTTCAGATTTTGAAGTATCTTCTTGTGAAAAAGCACTAAAAGAAATAAATAAAACAACTAAAATGGATAGCTTTTGCATAATACTTTTCATTTTTTAATTTGTTTAAAAATAAGATTTTAAATATTAAATCATATTATTAATTTTTTAAAGCTAAAAAATATGATTAATCAAAAATAACATTCACTTGTTACGATATTGGTAAATGATTACTTTTACATCTCTAAAAACAACTGAAAATGTCAACAGCAAAAAAAGATTACAAGCGGGTTACTGTAAAATCTCTGGTAGAGATGAAATCTAACGGAGAAAAAATATCCATGTTAACAGCCTATGATTATACTATGGCTAAGATTGTTGATGGTGCTGGAATAGATGTAATTCTTGTTGGTGATTCTGCTTCTAACGTAATGGCTGGTCATGAAACGACATTACCGATTACATTAGATCAAATGATTTATCATGCATCTTCTGTAATAAGAGCTATTGATCGTGCATTAATTGTTGTTGATATACCTTTTGGAAGTTATCAAAGTGACCCTAAAGAGGCTTTGAGATCTGCCATTAGAATTATGAAAGAGTCCGGAGCACATGCTGTAAAAATGGAAGGAGGAAAAGAAGTTAAAGAATCTATCAAAAGAACTCTTAATGCGGGAATTCCGGTAATGGGTCATCTTGGTTTAACACCTCAATCTATATATAAATTTGGAACATATACTGTACGTGCTAAAGAAGAAGAAGAAGCTCAAAAACTAAAAGAAGATGCCTTAATGCTGGAAAAAGCTGGATGTTTCGCCGTGGTATTAGAAAAAGTTCCTGCCAAACTAGCTAAGGAAGTAGCAGAAAGTCTTACCATACCTATTATTGGTATTGGTGCTGGTAATGGGGTTGATGGCCAGGTACTGGTAACACACGATATGCTAGGTATGACACACGAGTTTAATCCACGTTTTCTAAGACGTTATCTTGATCTTTATACAGAAATGACTAATGCTTTTAAACAATATGTTACTGACGTAAAAAATGTTGATTTTCCTAACGAAAATGAGCAGTATTAAATAGTACTTAGTTGTTAGTTGAGCATATTCAATTATTTTATTTCTAAAAATTTGTCTTTAAAAATTCTATCCAATAAATCCAATCTACAAGTTCTTTATGAAGACAATCACATCATTATTGTCAATAAACGCCCTGGAGATATTGTACAAGGAGACAAAACCAGAGATAAACCGCTTAGCGAAATAGTCAAAGAATATATAGCAGAAAAATATAACAAACCGGGAGCAGTATACCTGGGAGTAGTTCATAGACTAGATCGTCCCACAAGTGGCATTGTGGTTTTTGCTCGTACAAGTAAAGCCTTACCAAGACTAAATAAGTTATTTGCTAATAAGGAAGCTCAAAAAACATATTGGGCAGTGGTAAAAAACAAACCTCCAAGAGGAAAGGATACACTGACACATTGGCTTAAGAGAAACCCAAAACAAAACAAATCTTACGCTCATAAAAATGAAGTCCCTGATAGTAAAAAAGCCATTTTAGATTATACATTGATAAAAAAACTTGATAACTATTATCTGTTAGAAATTGATCTACATACAGGACGTCATCATCAAATACGTTCTCAGTTATCAAGTATCGGATGTGTAATCAAAGGTGATCTCAAATATGGAGCCGATCGAAGCAATAAAAATGGAAGTATTCATTTACACGCAAGAAAATTAACTTTTATACATCCTGTCAAAAAAGAACAATTAAATATTATTGCTCCTCCTCCATCTGATCCTGTTTGGGATGATTGTTTATAAAAGTTATTTATAGGATCTAACACTTTCAATTACTACTGATGTTAAAATCAATGCTCCTCCAATAATTGTGGAGAACACTGGAATTTCTCCTAAAAAAATAACGCCAATAATAATACCATACACTGGCTGTACACTACTAATAATGCTAGCCGTCGTAATTGAAAAACGTTTAAAACTGCCTAAGAACATAGTATGACCTATGGCAGTTGTCAATAAAGCTAAGGTCAACGTCGGTAACCACTGTTCAGTAATTCCTGAACTATCCATAATAAACAAAAACGGAAGTAAACAAATACTAATTACCACCAATTGATACCACATCAGTATGGATCCATTATAATTACCTACTTTGGTTTTCATGATAATATTTCGGAGTGAATAACATAACGCAGAGATAATTCCTAAGATTACTGCTTTTGTATAAGAATTGCTAAAATCTAAATCAGGAACGAGAAAATAGATTCCTATCAAAACCAAAAACGCCAATAATATATGTACTTTCTGGAATTTGGTTTTTAACAAAATAGGTTCTAAAAGAGCTGTGATCACCGGATATGTAAATATCGACAACATACCAATCGCTACATTAGACAACTTTAAAGAATAGAAATAAGTAATCCAATGCAATCCCATCAACACTCCACTTAAGATAATCGTCGGCCGATCCTTACTGCTTGCACTAAAAGAAATACATTTCCATTTACAGTATATGAATAATAAGATACAAGCCATTATGGCCCTAAAACCTATAATCACTGGAACTGGCATATCAATATATCTTCCTAAAGCACCAGAAGTACTTATAAAAAGCATAGCAAGATTAAGCTCCAAAATGTTGCGCAAGTGTATGTTCTTTTGCATATAAAAAGTATTATCGAGCCAATTTTTCAGATTTTTCCTTAATAATATCTGCTACTGGTCTTCCCTCAATATTACTTTCTAGCCATGAGAGGATATCTAAGTATAAAAACGCTCTCTTTTCATAAGGATGATCTTCATACTGTTTTAGTGTTTTATGTAACTTCCTAAACTCATCTTTGATCTGATGAGGAAAAATATCTCCAAGATTCTTCAGGAATTTGATCATTTCTTTTTGAACTTCATGCAAGTCATTCATCTTAAGTAAAAATCGATATGTTTCCTTTAATTGAGTTTCTAGATAGTAATCCATTCCAGCTTCATAATGTGCAACTAGGCTTAATACTCTAGAAAAACACATAAGGTCTTCTCGCATTTTTAAGGATTTGTTTGTGATAATCTTAGCTAAATATTCAATACATTTTTTATGATTAGCCATCCCAAAATATAGACATCCTATTTTATAATACAACACCATAATATGATGGTCATCTAATCGATTTTTGAATTCAGCAATACCTTTGAGAATTTCATCGACTAAATATTCCCCTTCATCAAATGTACCTTCCAAAAAGTGAACATTCAATTTATTATTATAAATAAACTGAAACGATAGTACCTCAATATTGTCATCCTTAGGAAATGTTTTATCAGATATAGCTTCTTCAAATTGTATTAAAGTAGATTTTAACTGTGTCTTATCCTTTATTAAAAACAAAGATTCTAACAGATAGTGATTCCCTCTAAGAAAGAACACTGGATTCAATGCAATCATTTTTGGGTTTTCGTAAAAAAGATCAACCCATTTCTTTGAATATTTATAACAAGACAAAAAATCTTGAACAATAAAACTATACCAAAGATGCGCTTTATACAGCCATAGTTTTTCCCTAAACCCTAATAAATTCCATTCATATTTTGGCAATTTGCTATGAAAATAATTAGAAATCACCTTATGCTCTTCATCATTTCTAACATACCCACTTTTAAGCATCAAACCATATAATTGAAGAGATAAGTTTGACAACCTGCTAGTAAGTACATTTTTCATACTAAGCATTTTTGCTTCTATGGTCAACTCATCAGCTCTACTATTTATACTTCTGGTTATATATTGAGTTTCAATTATCTTTTCCAGCTCTACAATCTCATAGGCGATATTATGCTCTTCGTTTTCCTTTGCAAGAGCTTTAGCCTTTTCTAATATCTTCAAACTCTGTTTATATAAGCCTTTGTGATACAGAATTGATGCAAAATCCAATTGTTCTCGTATCTGGGAACGAACATTTTGGTGCAAAGGACTTAATCTCAGACTAATCAAAATTTGTTTATAAAGGTGCGCCTTGAGGTTAGAAAGCTGTAATTTGGTTACAATACCTTTTTTGACAATAAGATCTTCGTCTAAAGCATCACTTTTATCTAAATGATTAAAAAGTGCAAGGAATTTAGAATCGGTATTCACTCCTAAACGACCTACATATACCTTAAATTGTCGTTTTTCAGACTTAGAAAGCGACTTTACTAAAACAAACAAAGGATCTTTTTGATCATTAGTCATTGTAAGAAAACTTATTATAATTAACTGATTAAAAGAAAGTTATGTTTTCATCAAAACTTTTTAGCATTGTAAAAACCACCACAAAACACTTCCCTTTTGAATTCCCAAAATATAAATTCGTAAGAGATTTAGAAAACTTCTTGTTAAGAATATTTTAAAAAAGATGTTTTTCAAAACAAGCGCTAAAAACTGATAACTCAAAGAATTTATATGAGCAATAATAAAGTCCAAATATTTGACACAACTTTAAGAGACGGAGAACAGGTCCCTGGATGTAAACTAAACACCAAACAGAAATTGGTTATCGCTCAACAACTTGACCTTCTTGGCGTAGATGTGATTGAAGCAGGTTTTCCGGTTTCTAGCCCAGGAGATTTTGGTTCCGTAAATGAAATTGCAAAAATTGTAAAGAATGCTACTGTTTGTGGTCTAACCAGAGCTGTTGAAAATGATATCAAAGTTGCTGCCGAAGCTCTAAAATATGCTAAGAAACCAAGGATTCATACCGGAATAGGTACTTCTGAATCTCATATAAAATATAAGTTCAACTCTACACAAGACAAAGTTATTGAAAGAGGTATTGCTGCTGTGAAATATGCAAAATCTTTTGTTGAAGATGTAGAATTTTATGCAGAAGATGCCGGTCGCACCGATAATGAGTTCTTAGCACGAGTTTGTGAAGCTATGATCAAAGCCGGAGCGACCGTTCTTAATATACCCGATACTACTGGTTATTGCCTACCAGAAGAATATGGTGCCAAAATCAAATACCTTAAAGAAAATGTAAAAGGTATTGATAACGTTATTATTTCTTGTCACTGCCATAATGATCTAGGCTTAGCAACAGCTAATTCAATAGCTGGCGCAATCAATGGAGCTCGACAAATCGAATGTACCATTAACGGAATTGGAGAACGTGCTGGTAATACATCATTAGAAGAAGTAGTGATGATCATGAAACAACATCCTTATCTTAATCTTAATACGGATATCAATTCTAAGTTATTGTACGAAACTAGTTTAATGGTATCTGATAAAATGGGGATGATGGTACAACCTAACAAGGCTATTGTAGGTGCCAATGCATTTGCTCATAGTTCTGGAATCCATCAGGATGGAGTGATCAAAAATCGTGAAACATATGAAATTATCGATCCAGCTGAGGTTGGTGTAACAGAATCAGCCATTGTTCTCACAGCCAGAAGCGGTCGTGCAGCATTAGCATATAGAGCGAAGAAGGTTGGGTACGAATTAACCAAACTTCAGCTGGACGATGTATATCAAGAATTCTTAAAATTTGCAGATAGCAAAAAAGAAGTGGTAGATGAAGATATTCATTTAATTATGAAAAATACTAATGTAGAGGCTGCAATATTAGCCTAATATTTATTAAAACATACCTACCATATTCATTATGAAACCTGGTAGGTTTTTTTGTATATGAAAAAAACATTATTCGATAAAGTTTGGGATGCTCATGTCGTCAAAAAAATACAAGACGGTCCACAAATTTTATATATAGACAAACATTTGATCCACGAAGTTACTAGTCCGCAAGCCTTTGGAGAACTAGAACAACGTGGAATCCCTGTTTTTAGACCTAATCAAATTGTAGCAACAGCTGATCACAATACTCCGACAATAGATCAACACCTACCAGTAAAAGATCCTTTGTCTAGAAATCAACTACAACAGCTAACTATTAACTGCCAAAAGAACAACATCACTCTTTATGGCTTAGGACACAAATACAACGGTATCGTCCATGTAATGGCTCCAGAATTAGGTATTACTCAACCTGGAATGACAATGGTTTGTGGTGATAGCCACACCTCTACTCACGGAGCATTTGGAACCATTGCTTTTGGTATAGGAACCAGTCAGGTTGCACAAGTATTCGCCAGTCAATGTCTTTTATTACAGAAGCCAAAAAGTCTTAGAGTTAATGTCACCGGAAAACTAAAACCTGGTGTTTTACCAAAAGATGTCATTTTATATATCATTGCTAAACTAGGAACCAATGCCGGCACCGGATACTTTTGTGAGTATGCCGGTAATGTATTCGAAGAAATGTCTATGGAAGGTCGTATGACTGTTTGTAATATGAGTATCGAGATGGGTGCTCGTGGTGGTATGATTGCTCCTGACGAAACGACTTTTGAATATGTAAAAGGAAGAGAATTTGCTCCTAAAGGAAAGGAATTTGACAAAAAAGTTACCTATTGGAAAACATTACCTACAGATGAAGGTGCTGTTTTTGATAAAGAATATCATTTTGATGCTGAGGATATCGAACCCATGATTACCTATGGTACTAACCCTGGAATGGGAATCAAAATCAATGAAAATATACCAACTGAAAATAATGCTTCTTTCGAAAAGTCATTACGTTATATGAATTTCGAAAAAGGGCAATCACTTATTGACCAAAAGATTAATTACGTTTTTATAGGAAGTTGCACCAACAGTAGAATTGAAGATTTCCGAGTGGCGGCTGGCTTTATAAAAGGAAAGAAAAAGGCTGATAATGTAACCGCTTGGTTTGTCCCGGGATCGCAGAAAGTAGCAGAACAAATCATTGAAGAAGGCTTGAATGAAGTTTTTGAGGATGCCGGATTTAAATTACGTCAACCCGGTTGTTCCGCTTGCTTAGCAATGAACGACGATAAAATCCCTGAAGGCGAGTATTGTGTATCTACATCCAATCGTAATTTTGAAGGAAGACAAGGTCAAGGCGCCAGAACTATTTTAGCAAGTCCTCTCATTGCAGCTGCAACGGCTATCGAAGGAAAAATTATTGATATTACTAAACAATTGAATTAATCATGGATAAGTTTACTAAACTCAAATCCTCAGCTATACCGCTATCCATAGAAAATGTGGATACAGACCAGATTATACCGGCTCGTTTCTTAAAAGTTACTAGTCGTGATGGTTTTGGAGAAAATTTATTCAGAGATTGGCGTTATCATAAGGACGGAAGTCCAAATTTAGATTTTGTAATGAATAATGCCACATATAGTGGAAGTGTTCTGGTTGCAGGAGACAATTTTGGCTGCGGATCTAGTAGAGAGCATGCTGCATGGGCCATTCATGATTATGGATTTAAAGTTGTAGTATCTAGTTTTTTTGCAGATATTTTTAAAGGAAATGCTCTAAATAATGGAGTATTACCAGTTCAAGTATCTCCAGAATATTTGAAAGAACTTTTTACACAAATAAAAAAAGATCCGAAAACCCAGATTGAAGTTGATTTGGAAAACCAAAAAATAACTATCCTATCTACGGGTTCATCTTCAAGTTTTGAAATTAATAGTTATAAAAAAACTTGTTTGATCAATGGATACGATGATATAGATTTCTTAATCAGTAATAAAACTGAGATAGAAGCATTTGAAAACGAAAGAGTATAAATTTAGGAAAACAGACAATAGAAAAAAGAAAGTAGATCTTTAAATCAGCCTACATTCTTTCTCTTCTCTCCGCAAAAAAAAGAATATGAAACTAGACATCGCTGTATTATCAGGAGATGGCATCGGTCCTGAAGTGACTGCGCAAGCCATCAAGGCACTAGAAGCTGTAGCGCATAGCTTCGATCATAACTTTATTTTCAAAGAAGCTTTGGTAGGTGCAATTGCAATTGACAAAACCGGAAATCCATTGCCTAATGAAACGCTAGAGCTTTGTGCTAATACTGATGCTGTATTGTTTGGTGCCATTGGCGATCCAAAATATGATAACAATCCTAGTGCTCCTGTTCGTCCTGAGCAAGGGTTATTAAAATTGCGTAAAGAACTTGGTTTATACGCTAACATTCGTCCTGTAAAGGCATATGATACTCTGATTGATAAATCTCCGCTCAAACGTGAGATTATTGAAGGTACTGATATTTCCATATACCGAGAACTTACAGGTGGTATTTATTTTGGTAAAAAAGAGCTAAGCGATGATGGTACAGTTGCCTCAGATTTATGCGAATATTCTCAGGCAGAAATTGAGCGTATTGCACATTTAGCTTTTAAGGCAGCTCAAAAGCGCAGAAAAAAATTGACTCTAGTTGATAAAGCTAATGTTTTAGAATCTTCTAGACTATGGAGGAAAGTAGTTACGGAAATAGCCAAAGGATATGACGATGTGACTATAGACTTTCTTTTCGTGGATAATGCTGCCATGCAAATGATCCTAAATCCTAGCCAGTTCGATGTGATTCTAACAGAAAACATGTTTGGAGATATTATTTCTGATGAAGCAAGTGTAATTGGTGGTTCTATTGGTTTATTAGCATCAGCATCTGTTGGAGACACATGTTGTATGTTTGAACCTATTCATGGATCATATCCTCAAGCTACAGGAAAAGGAATTGCTAATCCTATTGCAGCTATATTATCCGCAGCAATGTTATTAGAACATTTTGACTTAATTAATGAAGCTAATGCTATAAAAGCAGCTGTAGAAAAAGCTTTAGAGTTAAATCTTACTACTCCTGATCTAAATAATAATAATCCTTTAACTACTGAAAAAGTTGGAGATTTTATAACAGATTATATTTTAAACCCGGAAGATTCAAATCTTAATTTCGAAAATATACACGTAGGCCAATCTACGATTATCTAAGATATATAACTTTTGTTTATAGAAAAAGCAACCAAAAACAAGATTTTGGTTGCTTTTTTAAGTTTCCATCATAGTAAAACAAAATAATAGTTTACTTTAGAATCAAAATAGCTTTAATACTATGAGTAACTCATATGCATTTTTGATTTTTTGTTTTATTATGAATTTAGTTTCTGCTCAAGAAATTATTTGTTCTGCGGAAGATAAAAATATTTTTAATTCCAAAATCGCAGAACTAAAGCATTTAACTTCTTCAGAAAATAAAACCGGTAAAAACATAGTCATTGTCGGAAAAAGCTTTCTCAATGTACCTTATGTTGCCAACACCCTCGAAGTTGGAACAACAGAATCTTTGGTGGTAAACTTACAAGGACTAGATTGTACGACCTTCGTTGAAAATGTTTTAGCTTTTAGCTTATTACTTAAAAATGAAACCAAAGATATCGATAGCTACACCCAACTCTTAGAAAAAATACGATATCGAGATGGTAAATTATCCGGGTACTCATCACGGTTACACTATTTCTCAGATTGGATTACTAATAACGAAAAGAAAGGGTTGCTAAGAGATATTACTTCTGAAATTGGTGGTCAAGAAATCAATAAAGAAATTAATTTCATGAGTACTCATCGGGACTTGTATCGTTTCTTAAAAGATAATGATCAAAATTTTGAAGGAATCAAAATTTCAGAAACCCAACTTAATCAAGAAAAACTATGCTTTCTTCCCCAAGATCGGATTAAGGATAATGAGCATTTAATTCGATCTGGCGATATTATTGCATTAACTACAAGCATAAAAGGTTTAGATATTACTCATACAGGTATTGCAACAAGAGAAAGTAATGGTCGTATACACTTACTCCATGCATCCACCTCCGGAAAAGTTGTTGTTTCTAAACTTCCATTAGTAGACTATTTAAAAAAGATTAAAAACAATACAGGGATTATGATAGCTAGGGCTATATCCAAATAAGAATAAAATGTAGTGATTTTTTTCTTTAAAGATCATCCGCTTTTTTGTACTTTCTAAAAATGAAAATTTCAGCTTTCTTAATTATATTTTTCCCTTCTCTAATGCTTTCACAAAGCCTCGAAAAGCATTTATGGAAAGATCGTGTACTTTTAATTATTGCTGATTCGTATGACTATTTATTAGTACAACAACAGCTTCAGGAATTATCTTCAAACAGAAGAAGTCTGGAGGAAAGAAAACTAGTAATATACCAAGTCACTCCTACTTCATATCGTTTTGGAATAACAGATGATGAAACCAATAAGAATCAAATACTTTATAAAAACTATAATCCTTCAAAAGATCCCTTTATAATTTTACTGCTGGGATTAGATGGAGGTGTCAAAATGAGTTCAAACAAATTGTTAAGTTCAAAGCAAATCTTTAAACATATTGATCAAATGCCAATGCGCATACAGGAACTGAGATCAAAAAAGAAATCATAACATCCTTAAATACCCAATTACATTCTCCTCAATCCTTTTTTCGATAGCGGTAACATCCCCTTTTTCAAAATCAGATCCTGTTATATTTTCATAGAGTTCAATATAACGTTCAGATACTGAAGTAATATATTCATCCGTCATTTCCGGAACTTGTTGTCCTTCTAATCCTTGAAAACCATTACTGATCAACCACTGACGCACAAATTCTTTGGATAATTGTTTCTGTGCTTCTCCTTTATTTTGACGTTCTTCGTAACCCTCAGCATAAAAATAACGAGAAGAATCCGGAGTATGAATCTCATCAATTAATACTATTTTTCCGTCTTTGGTTTTACCAAATTCATATTTAGTATCCACTAAAATCAAACCACGTTCGGCTGCAATTTCAGTTCCTCTTTGAAATAACTTTCTAGTATAATCTTCCAGAATTATATAATCTTCTTCAGAAACGATTCCTTTTGCCAAAATATCTTCTCTAGAAATGTCTTCATCATGATCCCCTTTTTCTGCTTTGGTGGCTGGAGTAATTATAGGTTCAGGAAATTTATCGTTTTCAATCATACCTTCAGGCATAGGTACTCCACATAAGCTTCGCTTTCCAGCTTTATATTCTCTAGCAGCGTGACCGGATAAGTATCCTCTAATTACCATCTCCACTTTAAAAGGTTCGCATAAATGCCCCACCGCAACATTAGGATCAGGAGTAGCAATCAACCAGTTTGGCACAAGGTCTTCTGTCGCTTTCATCATTTGAGTAGCAATCTGATTAAGGATTTGACCTTTAAACGGAATTCCTTTTGGCATCACTACATCAAATGCTGACAAACGATCGGTAGCGATCATTACCAACAATTCATCATTAATATTATATACTTCTCTTACTTTCCCTTTATAAACTGATTTCTGTCCTGGAAAGTTGTAGTTTGTATCTGTTATGGTATTCATTTTAGTTTATGAGTATTTTAGAGGTGAGTAAGTGAGTAGTTTTATTTATTATGTTTGGATGCTAAATGTTTTTTAAATGAAGTAATCATCTTAGATATTTCTGTAATATCAGCTCTATTTTTCTCATTTAATTCTTCAGATATAAAACCACGCAATCTTGCTTTCGTACTACAAACAATACACTCATGAGCGCTATCCCAAGCCATTTGAAGATATCTATTAAACTGTGCGTTTGAACTCGCTGAACCCTCTGCTATATTTAAAGCAATAGAATCCGCTGCTCTTATAAATTGAGAAGACAATCTATATATTTCTTCTTTTGGAAAATTTATTATTTGATCATTAACCGATTCACCAAACTCAATGGCTTTATTATAAATAATCAAATCTTCAAACTTAAAATGATATTTACTTCTCAATATATTTAACTTTTAACCCTTATTGAGTTTTGCATGATCTCCGAAACCCTCTCACATACTAACATACTCAAAAACTCAAATACGATATTTATCCATTTCTATTTTCAATTTCCTTATAAGCGGCAATTACTTTTTTGACTAGTTTATGACGTATCACATCCTTATCATCAAGATAAATCATACCTATTCCTTGAATATTTTTTAACACTAAAAGAGCTTCTTTAAGACCTGAAGTTACTCTACGTGGTAAATCAATCTGTCCTGGGTCTCCCGTTATTATAAATTTAGCATTTTTACCCATACGAGTCAGGAACATCTTCATCTGGGCATGAGTAGTATTCTGTGCTTCATCCAAAATTACAAAAGCATTATCCAGTGTACGACCGCGCATAAATGCCATTGGAGCGATTTGGATAATTCCTTTTTCAATAAAACTATCTAATTTTTCTGCTGGAATCATATCCCTCAGAGCATCATACAAAGGCTGCATATATGGATCTAGCTTTTCTTTGAGGTCTCCTGGTAAAAATCCCAGGTTTTCACCCGCTTCAACAGCTGGACGAGTAAGAATAATTCTTCGTACCTGTTTTTCTTTTAAAGCTTTTACTGCCAGTGCTACCCCAGTATACGTTTTACCCGTTCCTGCAGGACCAATAGCAAAAACCATATCGTTTTTATTTGAAGACTCTACTAATTTACGCTGATTAGCAGTCTGAGCTTTGATCAACTTCCCCCCTACACCATGAACTAAAGTCTCACCACTAATGGCAGAAGTTTCATAATCAGCCTTACTTTCACTGGTCAATACTCGTTCAATTACATTTTCATCCAGTTTGTTGTACTTACCAAAATGATCTAACAGCATATTAAGACGGGTGTCAAACTCTTCTAGCATCTCTTCATCGCCATATACTTTCATTTTGCTACCTCTAGCTACGATTTTTAACTTAGGGAAATATTTTTTTAGTAGTTGAATATTACCATTCTGAAGTCCAAAAAACTCCCTGGGATTAATTTCTGTTAGTTCAATTATAAGTTCGTTCAAAAGCTATAGAAATTTTAGTATGATTTGTTTTTAGGATTGACTAAGTTTGCTGAAGTTATTTTGCAGTTTTTAGAGGGAAAACAAATTGTAAAACGCAACCAGGAATACTTTTTAAGATTTAATATATTTTTATTACTAAAAAAATACCTGAATATTAGGTTTTATACATCAACTTATTGTCAGAACAAAAACTTTGAATAACTTCTAAGCAAATTTACATATTTTTAAGTGCTTACAATTAAAAGATATTAACAATTCGTTATAGATGCCAATAATAACATTAACTACAGATTTCGGAATCAAAGATCACTTTGTATCTGCTGTTAAAGGAGCAATCTATACAGAACTACCAGATGCCAGGGTTGTTGATATTTCACATGAAATATCGCCTTTTCATATTACAGAGGCGGCCTATATTATCCAAAACGCTTATAAGAGTTTTCCCAAAGGAAGTATTCATATAGTCGGAATTGATAGTGAATTACACCCTGAAAATAAACATATTGCAGTAAAACTAGACGATCATTATTTTATATGCGCTAATAACGGCTTGATATCATTAATTGCTTCAGAATTTAATCCCGAAAAAGTAGTAGAAATTAATATTCATGACGCAATTGTCACTAATTTTCCGGTATTAGATGTTTTTGTAACAGTGGCCTGTCATATTGCACGTGGAGGAACATTAGAAGTCATTGGTAAAAAGATACCAGAAATTAAAATGATCAAAGGCATCACTCCTATTGTTAATGTGGGAGACAAACAAATTGTCGGAAGTATTATCTATATAGACAATTACGGAAATTTAATCACTAATATTACTCGTAAACTATTTGAAGAAGTAGGAAAAGGAAGAAAGTTTAAGATTACGGCACGCAATGCAGTATTCGAAAATATTTATAACAGATATAGCGATGCCATTAATTTTGAGATAGAAAAAAGTAAACGCGAAGAAGATGGTAAAAAATTGGCTGTTTTTAATTCATCAGGATATTTAGAATTAGCCATTTATAAAAGTAATCCTAAAACTGTCGGAGGAGCTTCCAGTTTATTTGGGTTACATTTCAGAGATACAGTGAGTATTAGCTTTGAGTGAAATAGTTCGAGAGTCTTTGAGCAGGTGAGTTAATGAGTAATTAGTTGGTTAATGGGCGTTCGGGCAGGCTTTCAACTATATCTTTTTATGTACTCTCGAGTGAAGTCGAGAGTACATAAAAAGGATGTCGTTTCAATCCTTAACGCAAAAAAAAACTTTGTAGCTTTGCCTCTTTGAAACTTAGCAACTAGAAAAATGATCATTAGAATTGTAAAAATGGGCTTTATCCCAGAGGAGATAGATGCTTTCTTAGAGAACTTTGAAAAAAACAAAAACAAGATCCGAAATTTTAAAGGTTGTAGACATCTGAAACTCATAAGAGATATTCATAACCCTAATCAATTCTTTACATATAGTCATTGGGAATCTGAAGCACATCTCAATAACTACAGAAACTCTGCGTTATTCAAAGGGGTTTGGGCAAATACCAAAAATAAGTTTAATCAAAAGCCAGAAGCCTGGAGTGTAGAACAAGTTTGGGGTTCAGAATAATAAATTCATTTTTACCATATAATTTCAAAAAAGAATGTTAGCAATCATACGAAAAGAGATCAATACTTTTTTTTCATCAGCTGTTGGATATCTGGTTATTGCCATTTTTCTAATTCTTAGCGGTTTATTTTTGTGGGTGTTCAAAGGGCAATTTAATATTCTGGATAGCGGTTTTGCAGACCTTTCCCCTTTCTTTCAGATTGCACCGTGGATTCTATTGTTTTTGATCCCGGCAGTAACGATGCGAAGCATTTCTGAGGAGAAGAAACAAGGAACTTTAGAATTGTTATTAACAAAACCAATACAACATTGGCAGCTTATTTTTGGAAAATATTTGGGTGCTCTACTTTTAATTTTAATGGCATTGTTACCTTCAATATTATATATCATCACTATATATCAATTAGGAAATACTGAAGGTAATCTGGATATTGGAAGTACTTTTGGGTCTTATATTTCACTATTACTGCTATGCGCAGCCTATGTATCTATAGGGATCTTTGCTTCTTCAATAACTAATAATCAAATTGTAGCTTTTCTTACTGCACTATTCTTATGTTTTTTAGTTTATTATGGATTTAGCGGTTTAGCTAATTATTCCTTATTTGGGTCATCAGACTATTTTCTAGAACAACTAGGAATGAAGTTACATTATGAACGTATAAGTCAAGGCGTAATAGATACTCGTGATGTCTTATATTTTCTGAGCATTATTGCACTTTTTGTTTCATTAACTGTTATAATCCTCAGAAAAGGCAATGCAAAACAAAAACTTAGACCTTTAGGTATTGTGGTTATAGGAGTTGTTATTATAAATTTGATAGGCAACTCTGTATATGACCGATTTGACCTTACTAATGATAAAAGATTTACACTTTCTGAGGCAACAGAAAACCTAATCCTCGAAGCTGAAGTCCGAATTGCAATCGATGTGTTATTAGAAGGTGATTTTCCTTCAGAATTTAGAAAATTACAGGTTGAAACTAAACAATTACTCGAAGAATTCAATGCCATTAATCCAAATGTGCAGTATGTTTTTACTAATCCTCTGGAAGAGGAAGAGTTCAGAAGAGAAACCATACAAGAATTACAAAAATTTGGTTTAACTCCTATGGAGGTTAGCGTTCAGGAAAGCGGTAAAACAGAGATTGAAACCGTTGTTCCCTGGGCAATTATGAATTATCAGAATAGAAGCGTCAAAATTCCTTTAGTCAAAAACACTATGGGTGCTACTTCAGAAGAGCGGGTCAACAATTCTATTCAACAATTAGAATATACTTTTGCCGATGGTTTAAAAAAATTAATTCATCCTAAAAAACATAAAATTGCAGTTTTAAAAGGTAATGGTCAATTACCAGATGTTAAGATTGCTGACTTTATTAAAACACTTCAGGAATATTACTTTGTTGGAGCATTTACTTTAGATTCTGTAGCTACTAACCCCTCTAAAACACTAGAAGGTTTACAAAAATTTGATATGATCATCAATGCAAAACCTACAGAAGCTTTTACTGAGAAAGAAAAATACGTTCTTGATCAGTTTATCATGGATGGTGGTAAATCTCTCTGGTTAGTAGAATCTGTAGCTATGGAGATTGATAGTTTATTTAATCCAGAAGGTGTTTCTCTGGCCACTATAAGAGATTTAAGACTAGGAGATGCTTTATTTTCTTATGGTGTTCGTATTAATCCTGTTCTCATAAATGATCTATATTCAGCTCCTTTGGTTTTAGCTTCAGGACGAGGTGATAATACTCAATTCACTCCGTATAAATGGTTTTATGCTTCTTTGACTCAAAATAATACCAATCACCCTATTGTAAAGAACACAGAGTCTGTACGGTTTGAATTTTCAAATCAAATAGATACTCTTAAGAACGATATCAAAAAAACAATTTTACTAACAAGTTCTGAAAGAACTAAGATTGAAGGTGTTCCAAAACCTGTACGATTAGGAGTAATTCATGAGAAACCAGATATAAATAGTTATAATCAGGGGTCACAAAATCTTGCGGTGTTACTGGAAGGTAGTTTTAAATCTGTATACAAAGATCGCATTAAACCATTATCTATTGAAAATCAAAAAGACAATAGCTTAAACACCAAAATGGTTGTTGTTGCCGATGGAGATATTATCAAAAATGGTACTCGAAAAGGAAAACCAATCGAATTAGGACTTGATCCATATCTCAATATCAAATATGGAAATAAAGAATTCTTACTCAATACGATAAATTATCTTCTTGACGATTCCGGTTTGATAGCAGTACGAGGTAAAGAAATTAATATTCCATTTTTGAATATCGAAAAGGTGGTCAATAATAGAACTTTTTGGCAAGTAATAAATATTTTGTCCCCCCTACTAATTCTTGGAATTTTTGGATTTATATTTTCGTTTCTAAGAAAGCGAAAATATCAGAAATAATGACATTTCTGTCTAATTTTTATTTTTAACAAGTTAAATAGAAATTTTATGAAAGAGTATCAGTCATTTGAAACAGAAAGGCTACTACTTAAACCAACTTCTGAAGAGGACGCCTCATTTATAGTAGAATTGTTTAATACTCCTAAATGGATAAAAAACATTGGAGATAGAGATGTTAAGTCAATAGATGATGCTATTGAATATATTAAAAGTAAAATGACTCCTCAATTAAAAAAGCTTGGCTATTCAAATTATACTGTAATTAGAAAATCTGATGGGGTTAAATTAGGTACTTGTGGGTTATATGATAGAGATGGATTGGATGGGATTGATATTGGATTTGCTTTTCTTCCACAATATGAGAAAAAAGGTTACGCCTTCGAAAGCGCCAGTAAAATATTAGAAGTAGGGATTAATATTTTTAGAATAAAGTGAATAAGCGCCATTACGATTAAAGAGAATGTAGCTTCTCAAAAATTAATAGAAAAATTAGGGCTTCAGTATATAAATGTTATAAATTTTCCTGATGATGACGAAGATTTATTATTGTACAAACTACAGGTATCATAAAGTGGATTGTCGTATCTTTATTATAAACTTCTATAAATGAATTCAACTGAATATATAAAGGGTACAAAAAAGCAGTTTTTATATTATAAATCTATTGCTGAAAAAACTTTTGACACACTAACTGATGAACAAATATTCTGGCAATACAATGACACAAGCAATAGCATAGCTATGATTGTAAAACACCTTTGGGGAAATATGATGTCGCGATGGACAAATTTCCTTACTGAAGATGGAGAAAAGACTTGGAGAAAGCGTGATGCAGAATTTGAAAATGATATCAAATCCAGAGCAGAAGTATTACAAAAATGGAACGAAGGATGGCAGTGTTTGTTTGACGCTTTAGATAGCGTTAACGATACTAATTTTAATCAACCGATCTATATTAGAAATGTAGAACATAGTATCCAGGATGCTGTTAACCGTCAACTAGCACATTATCCATACCACATAGGTCAAATTATCTTTATCGGAAAAATGATTCAGGATAATAAATGGCAAAGTTTATCAATTCCTAAAGGAGAATCTGCAACATATAACAAAAAAAGATTTGCCCAACCAAAACATAAAGCGCACTATACAGACGATCTTATGTATGATCCTCATAAATCTTAATTTCTTAATTCATTCATATAGTCAATAACTCCTTATGGTTTGTTAATAACTAACGTTTTTGGCATAACAAAATCCTAATAGATTACAATTATATTTGCCTAAACTGTACATAAACGAGTCACACACATATGAAATTTATAGTATCTAGTTCTTACTTACTAAAACAACTTCAGGTATTAGGTGGTGTTATTAGCAATAGTAATACTTTACCTATTTTAGATAACTTCCTATTCGAATTAGACAATAACACATTAATGGTTTCTGCATCAGATTTAGAAACTACAATGTCTGCCAAATTAGAAGTAGAATCTTCTGATCAAGGAGTAATTGCGGTACCGGCAAAACTATTATTAGAAACACTAAAAACCTTTCCGGAACAGCCTTTAACTTTTGTTGCAGGAGATAGTAATACTGTAGAGATTAGTTCTAATCACGGTAAATATGCTTTGGCATATGCTGATGGAGAAGAATTTCCTAAAGCCGTAGAGTTAGAAGATCCTAGTTCCACAAACATACTTGGTGATATTTTGGCTACAGCAATTGGAAAAACCATTTTCGCAACTGGTAATGATGATTTAAGACCTGTGATGAGCGGTGTGTTTTTTCAATTCTCTACAGAGGGTTTAACTTTTGTTGCTACAGATGCTCATAAATTGGTGAAATATTCCAGAGAAGATGTAAAAGCTTCTCAGGCGGCAGAATTTATTATGCCAAAGAAACCTCTAAATCTGCTAAAAGGAATTTTAGCTGGAAGTGATAGTGAAGTTACTATTGAGTATAATGAGTCTAACGCTAAATTCACTTTTGATGAAACTCAGTTAATCTGTAGATTAATTGATGGAAAATATCCAAACTATGAAGCTGTAATCCCAAAAGAAAATCCTAATAAACTAACCATTGCTCGTACTCAGTTTTCAAACTCAGTGCGTAGGGTTTCTATTTTCTCTAACAAAACTACACATCAGATCCGTCTTAAAGTTGCCGGAGCAGAATTAAATATCTCTGCAGAGGATATTGATTATTCTAACAAAGCAGAAGAAAGATTAACCTGTGATTATCAAGGCGATGACATGCAAATTGGTTTTAACTCTCGTTTCTTAAGCGAGATGTTAAACAACCTAAGTGCGGATGAGGTACAATTAGAAATGTCGTTACCAAACCGTGCCGGGATATTGACTCCAATCGATGGTTTAGATGAAGGCGAAAATGTAACAATGCTAGTAATGCCTGTGATGCTGAATAGCTAATATTAAGCATTAAATATGATATATAAATCCAACCACTTTGCAGTAGTTGGATTTGTTTTTTATGCTTAAATTGTTAAATATCTAAAACAATTATATTGCCTTGCACAAACCCTTTCTTTGACTTAGAAAACAAATAATAACAAATTAAACCAACATAATATATTTACACATGAAAATCTCTTTAGAACAAGCAGAAAAAATTATAGCTGCTGCCAAAAAAAAGTCAATTGCTTTAGACACTAAAATGAATATCTCTGTAGTAGATGCAGGAGCTAATCTTTTGGCTTTTGCCAGAATGGATGGAGCTTGGTTAGGTTCAGCTGACATATCATTGAAGAAAGCAAAAACAGCTCGTTTCTTTGATATGAATACTGGTACTATTGGAGAACTATCTCAACCTGGAGGCTCTTTATATAATATAGAACATTCTAACGGAGGTCTAATAACATTCCCTGGTGGGGTACCTATCAAAAATGGAAACGGTGAAATCATCGGTGCTATTGGAGTAAGTGGTAGTACTGTAGAGAATGATCATGCGGTGGCAGAAGCTGGCGCTACAGCATTGTAACGATTTTATATAAAACGTGTGGATTATCAAGATTTTATATAGCATAATCTACACGTTTTTTAATAGTAGTTTTACTCCCATTCATGGCTACTAGCAACACCAGAAATATGAAAAAAATCGTTAGTTACATTTGGCCACTTACCAAAAAAATTCAGTCTAAAATTAACGGAACGTTGGAAATTACCTGGATGAATGGTAAAAAGGTGTTGGATAGTGAAACAGCCAATTATTCTTACGGTTCGTTACAGCGGGTTTTAGATTATGGATTATCTAAAATATACTTTGATAGTAAAGCAAGCATCCTTTTGTTAGGAATGGGTGGAGGAAGTGTTATAGATACATTAAGAAATAGATATAACCACAGGGGTCATATTACTGCCATAGAAATTGATCCGATAATTATTCAATTGGCAAAAGATGAATTCTATATCACAGAAAATAAAAACTTAAAGATTATTGCTGAAGATGCACATCGTTTTGTAATTAATTGTAAAAACACTTATGACCTGATCATCATGGATCTCTTTATTGATCTAAAAGTACCTGAAGAATTCTACAAAATTGAATTTTGGGATCAACTTATTAAATTAATGAAACCAAAAGGGAATGTGCTTTTTAATGCAGGTATTCAACTGGATGACGATTCTGATCTACAATCTCTCATAGCAAATTACCCTAAAGAGATAGAATTTCATCTACACGATAATGTTCACGGGACAAACACCCTGCTTATCGGAAGAAAAAAATAGTATCTTCGTGAGTGATTTTTACTACCGTACTTATGAACGCAAAAAGTCTTACTGGTACTGCCCAAACCATAGCATCTTATATTCATAGAACACCGGTGTTAACCTCCAGACTTCTCAATGAAATTGCAGGAGCAAAACTGTATTTCAAATGTGAAAACTTTCAGCGAATGGGGGCGTTTAAAATGCGTGGTGCCACACACGCTATTCTTCAATTATCTGATGAGCAAAAAGCTAAAGGTGTCGTTACACACTCTTCGGGTAATTTTGCACAAGCCCTATCACTTGCCGCTCAGAGTTTAGGAGTTAAAGCATACATTGTGATGCCATCAAACGCTCCTCAGGTGAAAAAAGATGCGGTAGCTGATTACGGCGGACATATTATAGAGTGTCCTCCTACTCATAAAGATCGCGAAGAAACAGCAAATAGGATTCAAACTGAAAAAGGAGCAACTTTCTTACATCCTTATAACGACCATAATGTTATATTAGGACAAGGTACTGCAGCTTTAGAGTTATTAGAAGATTATCCTGATTTGAAATATATATTCGCTCCTGTGGGTGGAGGCGGTTTAATCGCTGGTACGGCACTGGCAGCACACTTTTTTGGCAACAACTGTAAAGTCATTGGTGGAGAACCTTTTGAAGTTGATGATGCGTATCGAGCAGTACAAAGCGGTAAACTAGAAATTAATGAAACTACTAATACAGCCGCTGATGGACTGAAAATGCCATTGGGTGATCTTACCTTTCCTATCATACAAAAATATGTCTCAGAAATTATCCGGGTAGATGAAAAAGAAATTATATCGGCTATGCGATTGATTTGGGAACGCATGAAAATTATTATAGAACCTTCTTGCGCTGTTCCTTTTGCTGCTTTATTAAGAGAAAAAGAACATTTTCAAGATAAAAAAATTGGAATAATTCTCTCTGGTGGAAACGTTGATTTGGGTAATTTACCATTTTAAAAAAAACACTTCAACCATTTATCACGTTAAAATATACGCTCAATCTATGTAATAATTGTTGTATAGATATCCATACCCCTAATTCTACCACACTATCAGGTTTCATAGATGGTATAACTTCTTTAATGATAGAGTCATTAATTTCCGCAGGACTATTGGATATTGCCTTTGTTAACATTATGGTTGCAGCTTCTTCTTTGGTTAGACAAGTATTAGAAAATAAATTGGTAAGCAATTTTTTGCAGGATGATGTATCAATTGGAGTAGCTTGTCTTCCTATTCTTTTTATACCCTCTAAAGTGTCTATTCCAATATCCGGGATTAATTTTAAAATAATCACTTCAGCTTCTTTGGCAAGTGCTTTGTTTTGAATTGTCAAATAGTACACAAGACTGGAAAGATATTTAACCCTTAAACCTAATTCAGTTGTTACCGGATCAAGGTTACTTTTCAATACAAAGGTCAATGTCTTAATAACTCGTTTACTTTTTATGTTTTTCAAAAAAGGAAAAGTATATCCTGTATATTTTTCAAGGTATACCTTTGATTGTTCATAATTATCCGGCACACCTTTGGTCCAACGTTTTTCCATCATAACAGCCCAGGGAGCATATCTAAGAATACGCAAGTAGGTTAGAAAATTATCTTTTTTTATTGGTTTTGTATTAATCTCAGATAAATCAATATTCGATTCACTATGTTTTCCGGGATCCCAACCAATCGATAATAGCAGCTTACCTACATCTTGTATAGAACCTGTTTCAAGTTCAATTCCCACAGCATCCATAAATTTATTCAGGAACCCCATTAAACCAATAGAAAATATTATTTTATCTATTTCTTCCCCAGTCAAGTAAGAAGTCAACTTACTATAATTTTCTTTAGTTAATTGAGAAGGAATTGTTGACATTCCTTTGGCTAGACTTACTACTGCTTCTTCTAATTCTGTATACTCACGCTCACCAGAAATAACTTTTGAATCCAAGCCTCTACGCAGGGCAAAAGAACAACAATGTGCTGTACAGTATTGACAGCCTGCTTCTTTACTAGCTGTATACATTGCTAATCCCATTAATTGTTTCAATAATTTTCCTTTCCATAAAGAATTAGGTAAACCCAACAAATTAGGGACCAAAATATTATATGTTCTGAATCCTGTAGGCCAAATTTCAAGGATGGGATCAGCATTAGGTATTACTCCTATCAATTCATTGACTAATGAAAGCATAGGATGATAATTCTTATGTAAAGTCTCAAAATTTATTGCACAGGGCTGCAGTTGTTGAGCAAGAGTAGGTACCATTATGTAAAGAGTTGGTTAATATGCATACAATTTAAAAAATGTTTGTGTCATTTCTAAATTATTAACCATCAATATAAACATTACAAACCTTAAAACTAATCAATTAGTTAAAATACTAATAAATTAGTTGTAAAACTAAAATATTAGTAGTATGTTTGTTTTGTAAAATTGATATAATGCAAAAGTTAGCCAAAAGAGAAGAACAAATCATGCAAAGTTTATGGAAGCTCGACAAAGCTTTCATAAAAGAAATTATTGAAGAACTCCCAGAACCAAAACCACATTATAATACAACTGCCACTATTGTTAAAATCTTAGAAGAAAAAGGTTTTATTAGTCACGTAGCTTATGGAAATAGTTTTCAGTATTACCCACTAGTCTCTAAGGATGAATATCAGAAAGAGGTATTAGGAGAAGTAGTTAATAATTACTTTGACAACTCTCCTATGGCTTTGGTAAAGTTCTTTGCTAAGGAAGAAAAAATCAATACACAAGAATTAGAAGAAATCATTCAATTGATAAAAAACAAAAAGTAATGGATTATATCATTCATAGCTCAGCCTTAATAGGATTATCATATATTGTATATAAGTTTTTCCTTTCGAAAGAAACTTTTTACCATTTAAATAGATGGGTTCTTTTATCTTTAATTGTGCTCTCCTTTACTTTACCGTTTATAACTATCCCAGAAAGTTTGTCCTTTAAAAGTGTGGTAGTTGAGGAATCAACTGTTATAACAAAGAGTCCACCAGTTTCAGTTATAGAAACTCCTCAAAATACTGCAGTTATTGATGAAGTATCAACTAATGATTCACCATCAATTACTACAAGCCATATCAGTACTAATTTAGATTGGAAAACAATCCTTGTATACATTTATGTATTAGGAATTATGGTATTCGGTGTACATTTTCTAATCCAATTAGGAGTTTTATTATACCGAATCATAAAATATCCAACTATAGAAGTTGATGACTATAAAATCATCGAAACCAATAAAAAACATGCCCCCTACTCTTTCTGGAATCGAATATTCATGAATCCCAGCCAATATAACCCAGACACTTATTTGCAGATTCTAAAACATGAACAAATGCATATCAAAGGAAAACACAGTATTGATATGCTTTTAGTTGAGTGTTTAGTGATGTTACAATGGTTCAATCCTTTTGCTTGGTTATATCGAAAAGCTATTGATAACAATCTTGAATATTTGACCGATGAAAGTATGCTTACTATTGGTGAGGATAAAGAGGTCTATCAAATGAATCTTTTAAAAGTCTCAACTCCTAATATGCCTACAGGCTTGGCAACAAGTTACAATCAATCATTTCTCAAAAAACGAATACTTATGATGAATTCTAAAAAATCGACAGCAAAATCAGGATGGAAATACCTAATCATTATTCCATTACTAGCACTTACGGTATTTTCTTTTAATCCGGTTAAACCAAGTACCTCTCTTGTAGTAGCTAATGAAAAAGAACCCGAAAACATGATCCTAAACCCTGAAAAACAAAATATAGTTTCTGAAGCCGATGGAGATTTTACCAGAGGGGTTTGGGATGCTGAAGTTGGTGGCGGAAAATTATGTATAATGTTTAGAAGTGCAGAACCTCTGAAAAGAAATTTCTGGTCTACGACAAGATGTTATGATCCTTCGTTTTTTGCCAATTTCCCAAAAGGAGATAAACAAAAGTTAGAGATCACCAGAGATGCTGGTACCATGACACTCATTGGTGAGTTTGATGGCAAAATTGGTGACGGGCGATATACATTTACTCCTAATACTAATTTTATCACTTCTTTGAAAAACTATGGTTTAAACGCTGATAACAATGACTTAGCACATTGCTTCTTAACTGATTTTGATACTACATACCTTGCCTATCTAAAAAAAGAAAACCTTTCCATAAATCAAGATGATTTTGAAGATATTATTCATAAATCATTATCTCTTGATAAACTAAAAATATACCGAAAAGAGTTAGCCAGGTTAGGGTACAACAGTTATACTATGGAAGAAGTTGCAAAGCTTAATCTATTTGATGTTGATGTTGCTTATATCTCTTTTATCAATAAAGTTAACAGTTCCAAAACATCATTGAAGAAAATCACCAAAGCCAAAATTCATAATCTCACTCCAGAGTTTATCAACTCATACAAAGACAATGGTTATGGTAGCATGTCCCTGGATGATTATATGAAGCTAAAAATTCATAATGTAACTCCGGATTATATAGCATCTTTTAAGAAAGAAGGATATACAAATATCTCTGTAAAAGACGCTAAGAATCTAAAAATCCATAATGTATCACCAAAATACATTCAGTCTTGGAAAAGTATCGGATATAATAATATTACACTTAAAGAAGCCAAAGAATTAAAAATTCATAATGTTACACCAGGATACATTAACAGCTTTAAAAAAATAGGATACCCAAACATAACACTACAGGAAGCGAAAAAACTGAAAATTCATAATGTAACTGCGGAACTCATTACATCATACAAAAATGCCGGACAAACTAATCTTTCATTAAAAGAGGCGATTAAGTTAAAAATTCACAATGTAACTCCAGGTCAAGTTAAAGCAACTTCTGGTTATTCTTCTAGCTCTACTAGTAACTCAGGAAAAGGCTATCAAGAAACTCAGCAAACACCCAATGATTTCATAAAAGCATTTAAAGCCCTTGGGTATGAAAATATTGAAGTAGATGATATCATCTCTCTTAAAATTCATAATGTAACACCAGAATTCATAAAAAGATATCACAATGCAGGATACAAAAACATTCCTTTAGATGATGTCGTAGGATTAAAAATTCATAATGTAACACCAGATTTTATTGATACTTTCAAAAAGGCAGGATATAAGAACATTTCCTTAGAAGATGCTATGTCTTTAAAAATTCATAATGTTTCTCCCGACACAGCTTCAGCATATACTAAAATTGGATATAACAACCTTACTATAGACGATCTAATGTCTCTAAAGATTCATAACGTATCACCAGAATTCATAAAAGAATTTAAGAAGACTCGGTTTGGCAATCTTCCATTAGATGATATTATATCGTTTAAAATTCATAATGTAACTCCAGGGTTTGTGAAGCCTTTTGAAGATTTAGGATACAAAAATATTACAGCGGATCAAGCTATGAGTCTTAAAATTCATAATGTAACTCCAGAATTTGTAAAATCTTTAAAAGATCAGGATCCAGATATATCGCTTGAGCAAGCAACCAGAATAAAAATTCATTTTTAAAAACTAATTAATACATATTCATCAATCAAAAAAACCTGCAATTTTGAAAGTTGCAGGTTTTTTTGATTAATAAACAGTATTCTAGCATGCTAGCATCTGATCTAAAATAATACCTATAACTCCTTCTCTAGCGTCATCAGTCATGTTCAGACTATTAGCTTTTACAATTTGTTTTTGAAACTTCCTTATACACCTATTTCTTCCACCACCATTTAATGAAACAAGTTCGTTTCTTGTCAATTTTTTCATTCCCTTTAAATCTATCATAACTTTGTTTTAAATATTGAGCAGCTAAATTAGAGAATAGGATTACTTCCTTTCCTACCCGAAATGGGTGTTTTTTAAACTATAAAATCAAATTATTAATATATTACTCCACAAATATTCATAAACCAATAAAAAGGTTGTTTCGTTATTTATGCAACCCTATTTGTCGATGTATTCTGAGTGAATTATCTTTTTCTCTACGCCAATATGAAATGCCGGTTCCTGCAGCATTTCCGGAAAATCCAGAAGCTGTCCATTCTACATAGAATCCACCATATTTGATGTAACCATCTCCTACTTTATCATATGCATAGGTCATCAACTCCAGAGCATCTATTTTTGCCGGATTATGATAATATGCTTTATAGTGATCTAACAAAACAGACTTTCCTGTTTTAATCGTATCTGCAAATGGCAAGTACATTGCATCATCTGTATATGCATCAGCGGTTTTTTCGGGGATTCTTGCAAATACGTTACTCTTACCCAAAGTTGAGTAGGCATCTAATTCTCTTGGAATTGTAATAGCTTTAGGTTCAGCGATACTAGCCTCTGAGACAAAGAGCAAAGTAGGATCATCGATACGCTTTAAATATCCAAATGCTTCTGCACGTATGGTTAGTTTTCCGGTTACATTCTTTTTCCAAACATTAAGATATTTACCTTCTAATTTTTCTGAGTTTTCAAAAACCTTGGTAAACAATCCTATCTCAATAATTTTGTCAGTAAATTCTAAAATATCTACGGTTTGCCTATGATATTCTTTGATATTCTGTCTGGCAAATATGGTATCATAGTATATTTTAATATTATCATTATTTACTATTAGCGGATTGTAATCTGTCATTAACAAAGATTCTTGATCATAAAGATCACGTATGGTTTCAAACGATCTTGTCTTTGCTGCATTACTTATTTTTTGATTGTATTGAAGTAAAAGGTCTTCTACTGTTTCTGATTGTTCAACTTTATCAACTTTATTACTTTTTGAGTTTTCGCAAGCTAATAGTGTTATTAATACAATCGCTAAGAATATATATTGCTTCATTATTTTACTATTTTTAAATTCTGAATTTTGTTTAAGAAGTCATATTAAAAATCACTTTCCAGATTTTCAAAGAATTATCTTCCATCCTTCTGAAAACAAATAGATTTTTGGTTTCAAACCTATTGAATGCATTGTTATTAATGGGATAAAAGGTCCCTGTCACTTTACCATGCATCACCACAACCTTTTCAAAAGAATGCATTTCAACTATTTCGTGCTTCATATCGACACATCCGTATTGCTTTTCGTTATTGATATGTTCTATCAATTCAGTTTTATTAGTAATTGCAGAATGATTAGGCGCCATATGAACTAAATCATCAACCCAAACCTCCATTTTATCTTCGGTTGATACGGTAACGTCATCCAATACTTCTAAAACCATCTGCACTAATTTTTCATCTTGTTCTTTAGAATAATTGTTGGTTTCTAAATGATTTTTACATTGTATGCATAGTAACATAGTTGTTATAACTACAGAGAGATGTCTAACTTTCATTTTCTTGTGATTTAATAGCTAGTTAAAACTTCAGGTGCTCGTTTAAAAATGGCAGGACTCTTTTGGCAATACGTCCGTCTTCTCCCCAATATTTATTCCAGGGATCTCCAACAAATTCCTCACCTATGTGCTCCACACCTATATCCATTAATTTTTTACTAAATCTGCGATTAGAAATCACATGTGCCTGTGTTTGATCAAATCTGGCCCAGTCAAATGCAATTGCTTTTAGGTTTCTTAAATTATCGGCGTATTCATCTAGTCTTTCATCTAAATGAAACCCTTTTTGTTCCTTTCTAACATTTTTTGGGTTCAGTTTTAATGTACCATTTTCATCCTTTTCGAATAAAAAATCGCAATACAATGGAGGTCTATTAGAGTTTGGTAAAAATGCTTGACAAACACCGGTAAAAATTTTTGCCATCACATTTTCATTTATATCTTCATAAGACTTGGCAGCGTGTATCTTCTGCCAATCAATGTCTAACGAAACTCTTGGCAGATAACCAGAACCTGTAGCTACCGGATGCAGTGCATACACTACACTAAAAATATTGGGATACTGCATTCCTACTGCTAATGCTCCTCGCCCACCCATAAAATGGCCTATAACAGCCCTACTACTCTTATCAGGAATTGTTCTATAATTTTGATCAATATATGCTACCAATTCCTTGCTTATAAAATCTAACCAATGACCACTAGTGCTAGAGTTTTCGAAAAAACTTCCTATAGTGGGAGATGTAAAATCTGCAACTACAAAAATGAACTCTTTGGATCGGTTTTCAGAAATACTTTTATCTATAATTTCTGGTGTTTTATGATCAGAAACTATGTGATTTGGATTTTCAAATAAGCTATGTAAATAATAGACGACCGGATACTTATTTTTTGATTGAGAATAACCTGGAGGAAGATAAATTTTGATGTTTCGTTTTGTATCTAAGTCTATTTTATTATTTGCTAAAATTTTGGATTCTATGGTGTCACTAATTATTGTTCCTTTTATGGTATACTGGGCATACGTATTAGTAATAGAGAATATCATAAGAAAACATAGCAATGATACTCTGAATAATAAAGTTGAATATTTGATGGAGTATTTCATTTTATCGAATATTAGGTTAATAGTTATAATCGTAAGTAGCGATTTGTCTTATGATTTTAAGTGACCCATTGGGTTCTCTTCTCCAAATCTTAATACCTTTTCCTGTGCTTATTCCTGAATATTCGTCATTGCGCCAATTGGCTATATGACTGGCATAATTCACAACATATGTCCCTAAATCATCAATATGGTCGTTCCTGATATCTAATTTCTCGAAAATTGGTAGTTCGGCAACATGTGCTTCCAGAAATGTATCCAATGATTTTTTATCTCTATATATTGGTTTGTAACTAAACATTGCAATAACATCATTCGCATATAGTTGTGACCATATTTTATGATCACCTTGTGAAATGAACTCTTCCATGAATTGATTCAACGCTGCCAGTTCAAAACGTATGTCATTGTCAACTGGTAGATGTCCCTGATACGCCAGAACAGTACCAGGAACGTTATCGAATTTTAGGTGTTCGGTTAGGTCTGTATGATGATTATAATTCCATATTTCTGAAATTAAAGAAAGTGATTCTCCTTCTTTCTTCCAGATGTCGATGTATTTCCCTTTGAGTTCTTCTATTTGTACTGAATTCTTCAACCTAACTTTCATACTAAAAGTTCCTAAGACACAAAGCTGAGCGCCCAAATCCAGTGTTTCTATCTGTCCTCTTTTATATTCCAAAATATCAAATCGATCAAAAAATGCTTTATGATAGATGGTTGCGTTCTCTTTTCCTAAAAGTGTTTTTTGAAAAGCCGGCATTAACCGAATATCTTTATCATAATACTTTACAAAAAGTTGGGGATCTGCATCCTGTATTCCTTTATTATAATCAACAATGAATTTATTAAGGTATGCTTCAATTTCATTAGGTATTGATTTCGTTTGAGCGACAACACTCTGCATACTCGCGAAAATTAAAGTTAGCAGGAGAAAGTGGTTTCTAATATATCTCATAGGTTCATTTTTAGTGGTTTTTCAACTAAAATATTCTGAAAACAAAGACATTAATGATTAGAATTGATAAAACTCAGACTACAATTGATGATCCGCAAAATTTTAATACTTACAGCTATAATTCTGAATAAAGTCGGATCTAGAGTGGTTCGTCAATAATTTGAATATGTTCGTCAATAAATCAAGGGGATCGTATCCGTTTAAAAACTATTTTGTTATTTTACTAAGTCTTAAGTAATACGTTTTATGCAGATAGCATTGGATACTATCAAAAGTTCTAAGATACTTGTCGGTCTCTACCGGTACAAAGCACATCACCTCTTATTTTGGTTTGTGTATCACTATATGTGGTGGGCCATTGGGATTGGTAGTGCTAAAGAAGCTGCAATCAATATTTTCTTTTCGCCATATACTACTAAATTTCTATTCTATTTTATTTTTCAGGCGGCGGCTGTTTATTTCAATTTATATTATTTGATTCCAAAGTATTTAGAGAAAAGAAAATACCTTACCTATCTGTTTTTTTTCGGTTTAACTATATTAATTACCGTATTAATTATTACTTCCGGATATTTCGTTACGGCTTACGTTGCTAATGCTACAGTTACCGAATTATTTGGTGATCAAACTTTTATGAAGTTGGTAAAATCTAGCCCTTTGTCATCTACATTAGCAAGTATGACACTAGCAATGAGCATCAAACTGGCCAAAAACTGGATTAAATCGCAACAAAGACAGCAGTTATTAGAAAAGGAAAAGGTAGAAACTGAACTAAAATTTTTGAGATCTCAATTCAATCCTCACTTTTTATTCAATACGATCAATTCGATTTTTGTATTGATTCATAAAAACCCGGATATGGCTTCAGAATCTCTTGCCAATTTTTCGGATCTTATGCGTTATCAGTTATATGAATGTAATGAAGCAAAAATTCCTCTGAATAAGGAAATTAATTACCTAAAAAACTTTATTGAGCTAGGAAAACTCAGACTTGATAACACTGTCAAAGTTACTACTAACATTGAGGAGCAAATCTATGGTGATGTTTCTATAGCGCCTTTTATTTTGATGCCTTTTGTAGAAAATGCTTTTAAACACGTATCACAAAATCAAGATCAAAAAAATTGGATTTCTATACATTTACGTTTTTCTGAAGAAAAAGTTGTATTCAAAGTAGAGAATACTGTAATTAAACACACCGAAAATAATGTTGATGATCTTATGAAGGACAGTGGAATAGGTTTAAAAAATGTACAAAGAAGGTTGGATCTAGTATATCCTGATCAGTATGAGCTATTCATTGAAAAAACTAGAGAGATATACAAAATAAAGCTTGAATTACAATTAAATGCAATTCCAGTTTTAACCGAACAACCTATTGTTCCTGTAACCTCATTACAATCTTAAAAAGAAGATCATGGTTTTAAAATGTATTGTAATTGATGACGAGCCTTTAGCCAGAGAATGTATTTCTAATTACATCAAAGAAGTGGATTTTCTGGAACTGCAAGGATCTTGTAACAATCCTTTAGAGATTACAAAAATTAAAAATTCGCATGAGGCAGATCTTCTTTTTTTAGACATACAAATGCCTAGAATGAATGGTATTGAATTTTTAAAATCTATGAAATCAAAACCGATGGTAGTTATTACCACTGCTTTTCCGAACTATGCTTTGGATGGTTTTGATTTGGATGTTATGGATTATCTGTTAAAGCCTATTACGTTTACACGTTTTTTTAAAGCAGTTTGCAAAGTAAAAGAACAGCATCTTTTGATACAAAACAAACCTGGAGTTACTCAAAATCAAGAGAATTCGAAACCAGATCATGTGTTTATAAAATGCGAGAATACGTATAAAAAAATATATTTTGATGATATTCTATTTATCAAGTCTATGCAAAACTATGTTGGTTTTCACACTACCGATGGAAAGAAGCACCTATCCTTAATTCCGCTTAAGGAAGTAGCTAAACAACTAGATTCAGAAATTTTTATGCAAGTTCACAAGTCATTTATTGTTTGTATTCCTAAAATTGAAGCCGTTGAAAAAGAAGGAATAATCATTGGTTCTCATTACATTCCGTTAGGTCGTAATTATAGAACATCCATTATGAAAAAAATAGTCAATGATAGAATACTGAAGCGGTAATTTTTCAAACTATAATCTACTATTTAATGAATATGTGATTAAGAAAATAAAAAGGCCGCTAACTCCCATTTTTAGCGGCCTTTTATTAACACCTAATATTAAATACTAGATCACATTAACTAATTAAATTCTTGGTAAATCTCCTTCTCCTTTAAGTGGTAGATTAGAACTACCCATTAAATATGTATCTACGTGATGAGCTGCTTGTCTACCTTCGGCAATTGCCCACACGATTAATGATTGTCCTCTTCGTGTATCTCCTGCTGCAAAAACACCTTTTACATTAGTAGCATAATTATCCTCTGTAGCTTTGATATTGGTTCTGGCATCCATATCGATCCCTAATTGTTCTGCAATAGTAGGTTCTGAACCCGTAAATCCAAGTGCTAATAAAGCTAACTCACACTTCCACTCTTTCTCAGTATCTGGGATTTCTTTTAAAGTAAAACGACCATTTTCTTTTACCCATTCTACTTGAGAAGTTATCAGTCCTCTAAGGTTACCGTTTTCGTCTCCTAAAAATTCTTTCGTAGAAATACTCCAATTACGCTTTACTCCTTCTTGATGAGAAGAACTGGTACGCAAACGCATTGGCCAGAATGGCCAAGGCTGGTTAGCCGGACGTTCCGTAGTACCTTTTCCCATAATTTCGAAATTGGTTACAGAAGTAGCACCATGACGTACTGAAGTACCAATACAATCTGATCCTGTATCTCCACCACCTATTACAATCACATCTTTGTCAGTTGCCAAAATCTCTTCTCCCAAATCCTTAATTCCGTCTACTCTTCGGTTGTTCTGTGGTAGAAAATCCATTGCCTGTACCACGCCCTTAAGATCAGATCCTTTTACTGGCAAGTTACGACGAACAGTAGCTCCTGTACACAATACTACAGCATCAAAATCTGTTTTAAGCTGATCCGCTTTGATATCTTTTCCTATAGCAGTATTTGTTTTAAAAACAATTCCTTCCTCTTCTAAAACTGCCACACGACGATCGATTACATGTTTTTCCATCTTAAAATCAGGAATTCCATAACGTAACAATCCACCAACTTTTTCATCTCTTTCAAAAACCGTTACCAGATGTCCTGCGCGGTTTAATTGTTGCGCGGTTGCCAATCCAGCAGGTCCAGATCCAATTACTGCAACAGTTTTTCCTGTTCTACTTGCTGGAGGGTTAGCTTTTACCCAACCATTCTTAAAAGCTTGCTCTACAATATTTTTCTCAATATTCTCTATCGTTACAGGATCTTCATTAATTCCTAAAACACAAGCTTCTTCACAAGGAGCAGGACATAATCTACCGGTAAATTCCGGAAAATTATTAGTAGAATGCAAGATACTTGCCGCCTTCTCCCATTTACCGCGATATACGGCATCATTAAAATCAGGAATCAAATTACCTAATGGACATCCACTGTGACAAAATGGAATACCACAATCCATACAACGCGCTCCCTGATTCTTGAGTTTTTTCTCCGGCATTTCTACCGTAAACTCATTATAATCTTTTATACGATCTTTAACAGGCTGGTACTGTTCCGTTTCTCTCTCAAATTCTAAAAATCCAGTTATCTTTCCCATGTTCAATATCGTTTTATGCTTGTGCTAATTTTTCTTCTTCTAATCGTTTTAAGGCTTGCTTGTACTCTTCTGGGAAGATTTTAATGAATTTTGGTAATTCATTTTCCCAGTTTTCCAGAATTCTTTGTGCCAAAGGACTCAAAGTAGCATTGTAATGATTTTCGATCAGTTCTTTTAATTCATCAATATCCTTTTGTCCTATGACCGGATCAAGGTTCAACGCTTCTTTGTTACAATGTGCTTCAAAGGTCTTTTTATCATCATATATATAGGCAATACCTCCTGACATTCCTGCTCCAAAGTTTCTACCAACTTCTCCAAGGATCACTGCAACACCTCCGGTCATATATTCACATCCGTGGTCTCCGATACCTTCTACAACCGCTTTAGCTCCAGAGTTACGAACACAGAATCGCTCACCTGCTTTACCATTGATATATACTTCTCCAGCCGTTGCACCATATAAAGTAACATTACCAGTGATAATATTTTCTTCAGGAACAATAGTTGCTTCATCAGGTACCTTGATTACCAATTTGGCACCAGAAAGGCCCTTCCCCAAATAATCGTTAGTATTACCATTAACCACCATTGTTAATCCCTTAGTAGCAAAAGCTCCAAAACTTTGTCCAGCTGCTCCGGTAAAGTTTAATTTTAAGGTGCTATCTGGTAATCCCTGAGCTCCATATATTTTAGAAATCTCATTACTTAATATAGCTCCGACAGCTCTATCCGTATTGGTAATATCAAAATCCAATGTTGTCTTCTCCTTACGGAATAGCGCCGGGTGTGCTTGTTCTATAATTTCGAAATCAATAGACTTTCCTAAACCGTGATCCTGTTTTTCGGTATTATAAACTGCTACCCCTTCTGGAGCTTCTACCTGATGTAAAATTGGTGTAAGATCTATACCGGCAGCTTTATAATGTTCAATCGCTTTTTTATGATCTAGTTTTTGTACTTGCCCAACCATTTCATTTACAGTACGGAAACCAAGCTGAGCCATAATCTCACGTAATTCTTGTGCAATGAAATACATATAGTTAACTACATGTTCCGGCTTACCTTTAAACTTTTTACGAAGTTCAGGGTTCTGAGTTGCGATACCAACCGGACAAGTATTTAGATGACATACCCTCATCATAATACATCCTGATGCTACTAATGGTGCAGTCGCAAAACCAAACTCTTCTGCTCCTAAAAGGCAAGCTACTGCGACATCACGCCCTGTTTTTAACTGCCCGTCACATTCCAGTACAATTCTACTACGAAGATTATTACCGACAAGCGTTTGTTGTGCTTCTGCGATACCTAATTCCCAAGGTAATCCTGCGTGTTTTAACGAAGTCAATGGTGACGCACCTGTTCCTCCATCAAATCCGGAAACTAAAACAACATCGGCTTTAGCTTTTGCTACCCCAGCAGCTACAGTACCTACTCCGACTTCAGATACTAATTTTACATTTATCCTTGCATCTCTATTTGCTGATTTTAAATCAAAAATCAACTGTGACAAATCTTCAATAGAATAAATATCGTGATGTGGTGGTGGTGAAATCAATCCTACATAGGGTGTAGAATTACGGGTTTTAGCAATTTCAGGATTTACTTTAGGTCCTGGTAACTGTCCTCCTTCTCCTGGTTTTGCCCCTTGAGCCATTTTTATCTGAATCTCAGCAGCATTAGTTAAATAGTTTGAAGAAACTCCAAATCGTCCTGAAGCAACCTGCTTGATTGCACTATTCTTCCAGTCACCGTTTACATCCTTATAAAAACGTAGTGGATTCTCTCCTCCTTCTCCAGAGTTACTTTTTCCTCCGATACGATTCATTGCTATGGCAAGATTCTCGTGTGCTTCCTGACTTATTGATCCATAAGACATCGCTCCTGTTTTGAACCTTTTCACAATCTCTGTCCATGGTTCTACCTCATCAATCGGAATCGGATCATAATTAGAGAATTCTAATAATCCGCGAATTGTCATTAATGATTTAGATTGTTCATTGATTAATTCTGCATATTCCTTATAAGTCTTTGGATCATTATCTCTTACAGATTTTTGTAATTTTGCTACAGACAATGGGTTAAACTGATGTTTTTCTCCATTACGTCTCCATCTGTATTGTCCTCCAATTTCTAAATCAAGATTAGCATCAACTTCTCTTTCTGTGTAAGCTCTTTTGTGTCTTTTGGAGATCTCTTTTTCAATCTCATATAAGCCAATTCCTTCAATACGGGTAGCTGTATTAGGAAAATATTGATCTACAACTTTCGTATTGATACCAATACATTCGAATAACTGAGAGCTTCTATAAGAATTTAAAGTAGAGATACCAATCTTATTCATCACCTTCAGTACCCCTTTACCAACAGCTTTGTTATAATTATTGACTGCATCTTCAAAAGTAAGCTCGGTAATATTATTTTCAGTGATCTCTTCTCCTATAATTTCATTTACCATATATGGGTTAATGGCACTTGCACCATATCCAAATAGTAACGCAAAATGATGTACCTCTCTAGGCTCTGCAGACTCTATAATAAGGCTAACTTTAGAGCGTTTACCAAGTTTTTGCAAACCACTATTTACATATGAACAAGCTAACAATGCAGGTATTGGTGCTCTATGTTTACTTACATTTCTATCAGAAAGGATGATAATATTTGTACCACCATCTATGGCTTCTGAAGCATCTTTCAACACTTTATCTAAAGCGTCCTCAAGACCATTTAATCCTCTATTAACATTATATAATATAGGTACAGAAGTTGCTTTGAAGCCTTTATCAGAATACGTTTTTATTTTATCTAAATCCTCTTTAGAAATAACAGGATTCTGTATTTTTAACTTATTACAGTGTTTTTCATTAATATCAAATATATTATGATCAGCTCCTAAGGTCAAACTAATATCACAGATTAATTCTTCACGAATTCCATCTAATGGAGGGTTAGTAACCTGAGCAAATAATTGTTTGAAATAATTATAAATCAGTTGTGGTCTTTCAGAAAGTACTGCAATTGGTGTATCTGATCCCATCGAACCGATTGGCTCTTTACCCAACTGTCCCATTGGTGAAATAATAGTATCTATATCCTCCTGAGTATAACCAAACACTTCTTTACGTTTAGAAACGGTTTCTTCGCCTAAAAATAAAGGACAGTCGTTATATGGGATTTCTTTAAGATGTACTAAATTGTCATTAAGCCATTCGCGATATGGATGTTGCGCTGCAATTTTCTCCTTAATCTCTTCATCGTTCACAATTCTACCTTCACTCATATCTACCAGGAACATCTTACCAGGTTCTAATCGGCCATGAAATTCTATATTCTCTGGTGCGATATCAACCACTCCTGTTTCTGAAGACATAATTACATAACCATCTTTAGTTACTGTATATCTAGATGGCCTCAATCCATTTCTATCTAAAACGGCTCCTATATAATTACCATCAGTAAAAGGAATGGACGCAGGGCCATCCCATGGCTCCATAGCACAAGAATTATACTCGTAGAATGCTTTTTTAACATCAGACATCTCAGGGTTTTTCTCCCAAGCTTCAGGCACCATCATCATCATTACTTCAGGAAGTGATCTCCCGGTCATTAATAACAACTCTACCACCATATCCATAGAAGCAGAATCCGATTTACCTTTTAATACAACCGGAAGTATTTTCTTAATATCTTCTCCGAACCAGTTACTCTCGAGTAATTCTTCTCTCGAACGCATTCTGGTCACGTTACCTCTTAAAGTATTGATCTCTCCATTATGACACATATATCTAAAGGGCTGCGCCAAATCCCAGGTAGGAAATGTATTAGTAGAAAAACGCTGGTGTACTAATGCTAATCTCGTAACTACTTTAGGATCCATAAGATCTGTATAGTATAACTTAATATCCTCGGGCATTAAAAGTCCTTTAAATATTAAAGTCTTAGTAGACAAACTTGGTAAGTAGAAAAACTTACTTTCAGATAATTTAGAGCTATAAATTGTATGTTCTGTTATCTTACGAGCTGTAAAAAGTTTTAGATTAAAGTCAAAATAACTTTGATCTGCATCTTTTTTACCAATAAATATTTGTTTTATAAATGGCTCAGTAGTGGCAGCTATTTCTCCTAAATGTATATGATCTACAGGAACATCTCTCCATCCGAGTAATACGAGATCTTGATCAACTATATTCTGTTCGAATGTATCTATACAAAATTGTCTCTGATTATCTTTTTTTGGTAAGAAAACGTTGCTAACAGCATATTCTCCAGCTTCTGGTAAATCAAAATCACAATTTTCCACAAAAAAATCATGAGGAATATCTATAAGTATTCCAGCTCCATCTCCTGTCTTGCCATCAGCACTTACAGCTCCACGATGTTCTAATTTTTCAAGAATTTCTAAAGCTTTATGAATAATATCATTAGACTTTTTTCCTTCCAAACTACAGATAAATCCGGCACCACATGCGTCGTGCTCAAATTCCGGTAGATACATTCCTTGTTTCTTCATATTATTTTCCGACTTAAAAGTGTTTCAAGATGTTGAAATTAACAAAACGTTAAGGAAGAAGAAAGAAAAACTGTTCAATCCAAGGTACTTTTTAGAGCTCAACAATAAAAGTGGTAATTGAATCAAATAATCACAAAATAAAGACTATTGATTACGAATTTGATAATGCGATTTTCCTAGAAATAACCTGAGTTTACACGAATATCTACCTATCTCATTATCAATAAATTCTAATGAAAACGTTTTCGTAAAAAAGTGGCAGTAACATAGTGCGAAATCATCATTTTTTTACCTAAAAAATATATACCCCCTATTTTTTAGGGGTAAAATATTTAATATCAATAAAAATTACGTGATTACCCTATGATTTTTGGATGTAAGAAATAAAATAACATATTTTTGGTTCGAATTTAACATTAATTTTAACTTTTTAGTCTTTATGAAGAAAATAGAAGCAATCATCAGAAGATCAAAGTACCGTGCTGTAAAAGAAGCTTTACACGATAAAGGGGTAATGTTCTTCTCATACTGGGATGTAACCGGTGTTGGCCACGAGCAAAAAGGCAGCGTATATAGAGGAATTTCTTATAGTACCACGGATATTCAAAGACGTTTTTTATCTATAGTAGTGAATGACGATTATGAAGAAGCTGCTATCTCGGCTATTCTTGAAGCCGGAAAAACAGGTGAAGTAGGAGATGGAAAAATATTTGTTTCTGACGTTAAAGAAGCATATAGAATTCGTACTTCAGAAAAAGGTGGAGGGACATTAAACTAGTATTCCGATCACTAAAATTGACCAACTGAAAACAAAAAATAAATTTAAATAGTCATATATATAATGGAAATGTTAACTGTAAACAATGTATGGATGATGGTGTGTACTGCACTGGTATTTTTCATGCACTTAGGATTTTCTTTTTTAGAAATTGGATTAACTCGTCAAAAAAACACAATCAACATACTTTTTAAGAATGTATTTATTATCTGCGTAGGCCTATTATTATACTGCCTGGTAGGTTTCAACTTAATGTATCCTGGATTTGCTGAAGGCTCTAGCGGAGTTCTTGGTTTTGCAGGTTTTGGATTAACTTCTCCTGTTGTTGATGGGTCATTGGACTTAACTTATAATGAAGGATACACATACTGGACAGATTTCTTATTCCAGGGAATGTTTGCTGCTACTGCCGCAACAATTGTATCTGGTGCCGTTGCAGAACGCATCAAACTTGGAGCATTTATGATTTTTACCATCGTCTATGTTGGTTTAGTATACCCAATAGTAGGTTCATGGCAATGGGGAGGTGGATTCTTATCTTCTTTACAAATAGGTGAAGCTGAAGGGTTTTATGACTTTGCTGGTTCTACATTAGTTCACTCCGTAGGAGGATGGGCTGCATTAGTAGCTGTATGGTTGCTAGGATCCAGAATTGGTAAATTTAGCTCAGAAGGAAAACCACAAGCGATCCCTGGTCATAATATACCTCTAGCTGCTGCGGGTGTATTAATCCTATGGTTAGGATGGTTCGGATTTAATGGAGGTTCTGTGCTTTCTGCCGATGCTGCCGGAACTTCACTTACTCTAGTTACAACTTCCTTAGCTGCTGCTGCAGGTGGTGTGGTTGCATTCTTAGTTTCTACATTGATGTATAAAAACTATGACCTTACTATGTTTCTTAATGGTATACTAGGAGGGTTAGTTGGTATTACTGCTGGTGCAGATCAAATGAGTCCAACTGATGCAGTATTAATTGGAGCTATTGCAGGTGCAATTATTGTATTTGGTGTAGCACTAATTGACAAATTAAGATTAGATGATCCTGTAGGTGCTATTGCCGTTCACTTGATCTGTGGTATCTGGGGAACGCTAGCAGTAGGAATCTTTGGAGCTAAAGCTGGTTTTGATCAATTCCTTGTTCAAGGAATTGGAGTATTAGCAGCAGGTGGATTCTGTGTAGTAACTGCTTTTATAATTATATTCACACTTAAGAAGACAATTGGTATCAGAGTTTCTGAAAAAGAAGAAATCGATGGTCTTGATAGCCACGAACATGGTATGGATGCTTATCCTGACTTTAGACTTAACCAACACTAAAATCTAAATAGTGTTTAACTATAGAAACGGGCGATATATAATCGCCCGTTTTTTTATATTATTATTTTATAATTTCCATTGATAACGGATATGAAGGTCTTTCTCCATTATTAGCTTTAATTGCATTTATAATAGGAAATACAAAACACAGTATAGCTATCACAATAAATCCTAATAAACCTAGTCCAAATAAAAGTGTAAGAGGAATACAGATTAATGCATAAATAAACATACTAATCTGAAAATTCATGATCGATTTACCGTGTTCATCCATTGCTAAAACTTGCTCTCTCTGAGTCAACCATAGTATCAATGGCACTATAAACCCTCCAAATCCGGTTATAAGATCCAATAATTGCGATAAATGTGTAATAACGAGTAATGATTTGTCCTGTCTCATGATTTCTTTGTTTTTGATTGATTATTGATGAAAAATGCTAATAAAATTAGCAATCTATACTTATATGACGAAAATATCATCAAAGTGTTACAGTAAATATTCCAAATTTCATATCAACTAGATAGTAGTCTCCAAAATACAATCAACCTATCAAACGTTTATCTTTATTTTTTATTAATTCATAAATCAAAAGGCTATTGAACTCATTCAATAGCCTTTATCAATTAAAAATATTTTTAAAAATTATTCGGTCTCTTTTTCAAAAAACTCTTCTAACTCATTCTGAAAAGGAGCTTCATTAGGATTAAAACCATTAAATTCTGATACTATCTGTCCTTCTTGATTAATTAAAAAACTATTGGGGATACCTCTAATTCCATAAGTCATTGGAGCAATTCCATCCATACCTTTAAGGTCAGAAATATTAATCCAAGAAATACTATCCTCTTCTGAAGCTTTCTTCCAATGTTCTTTATTCTTATCTAATGAAAAACTTACTATTGCCAGTCCTTTTTCTTGGTAAGTTTCATGTAGATCAGTATACTGCTTACTTTGCATACGACAAGGTCCACAACCTGCTGCCCAAAAATCCAGAATCGTGTATTTATGTTGCTTTACTATTGCTGCTAAGGATTTGACTTCTCCAGAAAGTGTCTCTCCTTGTAGATCTGCCAATTGATCTCCTTTTTCTAATATTTTATCAATATTCATATATTGTTTTATAGCTTTCCCTTCATCAGTTTCTTTAAGGTCTTGGTCCAATGCATTATAAATAGCTCTCAATTCTTCTTTTGAAAGATTATCTGTTAAGTATAAGGTACTGGATAGTGACACATAATTATTAGGGTTTTCTTTTACAAAACGCATAGTGATACTATCATTTATACGCATCGCTTTTTGAACCTCAGAAGATACCCTTCTATTATTTTCGTTATCATCATTATATAGTTTTGATAAACTATCCATTCTTCTGTTAATAGGTTGAGTTAATTTAGAAAGTTCTCGATTAATGTCATGAAGTTTCAAACCACTAACTTTAGGAAACCTGAAATCATTATAATCTCCTTCAAAATTGATCACCCCATTATCCACCCAAAAAGATGTGTATTTATGAGTATCTTGGTTTTGAGGATCAAACTTAGTCGTTAAAAATAGTCGTTTAGGTTTATTAAGTTTTCCTTTAAACTGAAACTCTCCATTTATAATTGTAACACTATCAATTCTAGCTTGAGTATCAGGATCATCCAGATATAACAATGTACCTTCTTTAAAATTCGTGGCTTTTCCGTTGATTACAAACCCTTTTTCTACTTTATCTTTTTGTTGTTTGTTACATCCTAAAAGAAGTAATGCTGTGATAAGTAAAAATATTTTTTTCATAATAGTCATTCTTTTTATAAATTTTAATGTATTCCGTTATTTTATCCTTTTATATTACCCTCAATAACTTTAATCAACTCCTCTATATTCAAACCAATGCTTACGTACAAGATCACTTTTTCTTTATTGAGAAGGTAAAATGTTGGAGCTGCAGAGGTTCCGTATGAAGCGGCAGTTTTTTTACCTTTATATAGTGTAGGTATATTAACTTTTTGTTTTTTAATATACTTTTCTAATCCTTTGTCATCTGATTTTGTAAATTCTATACCGTATACTGCTAATCCTTTTTCTTTATATTTCTCTTGAATTTCATTAATATCAGGTACCGCTTTTACACATCCTATGCAATATGGAAACCAAAATTCTAACAATATAAGTTCATTATTTAATTTAGAAAGAGAAACCGGATCTCCATCAATCATTGGTAACATAAAATAAGGTGCTTTTTGGCCAATTTTATTCTCCGTTTTCATTCGTTTCCTTTTAAAATATTCTCTTTCTGACAGGATTAAATATCCTTCCGGAAATCTATTATAACTCCATATTGATTGATCTCTAGTTGCAGATATATTAAAATCACTCAATGAAACTGTAATTACTTGATCACCTATAGAATTTTTCGTCTTCACAAAAACAGGAAGTTTTTCTTCTTTAGAAATTACAAGTTCATAATAAGACTTATAACCTTTCATATTTTCCGAAACCGCTGTTAAATCGCCTTCAGAAATATATCTATTTGGTATTACGAAATTAAACTTGTAGCAAACTACATTATTAATTATTGTATCCTTGTTTTGTGTTCTAACAATTGTAGCGTCCTTTAAAAAAACTGGTAAAATAGTCCGTATTTCGTTTAATGACCTTAAAGAAAATATTGAACTGTTTACCTGATATTTATGAGGTTTATTCTCATAAAGAACTCTTTGATTTTTATTATTGGAGTCGAATTTTTGCTTTCCATTAAAAACTTGTTCTCCTGCCTCGGATACAAAATGATATTTAGCACCTATCAAGGTGTCTTTACTAGTAAAATCAAAATAACAATTTGCTTTATATGTAGTATTTTCATCTTCGTTTTTATAAAGAAATTTCACTGATGTATTATACTCAATAGTCTTTAAAGAGTTAAGTTTTAAGATCGTTTTGTTTAGAATTTCGGTACTTGATTGAGCATAGTTGTTACATAGGCTAATCATAGCCATAAAAACTAAAGTTCGTTTCATGATTGATGAGTTTTAGATATTGGTTATATCAAATGTTCAAATTTTGATTGATTGAATGTATTTCTTTTCACAAAACTATTTTATACGGTAGGTAGCACCTTCATAAAAATGCTTTCCGGATGTTTGTTCGAGATAGATATAGTATTTTTCTGCATGTTTTTTAGAAAGTCTAACATTGTTGAGTAATAAGACTCCTCCAGGCTTTGCATTAAATGCTACTTGTGCTTTTTCGTAATCCGGATCTACTAATTTATCTTTTTGTAATTCATAAACGATTTGCTTTAAAAAAGCACTATCCGCTGCTGTCAATCTAGATTTTGGAAAAGCGTTTGGATATTTGGTTCTATATTTTTTTTGTAAATCGTTTGGTATCCTTTCATCATACAAATAAACAGCTCCCAGTAATGCATATTGAACACCCCTGATAACATCATCTGGTTCCATCAAACAATATCCACTTAACTCTCTTTGAAAATTATTCCAATCAGAATTATCTTTTCTTTTACTGGCTGAAGCAATTATTTGTCCAGAAAATTTATCTATATATGTAATATCAGTATAATCGCCTTTGTAAACTTCTTTAACTTCAAAATTAGACCATAATTCATCATTTTTCATTATCCCATCTTCATAATAAGAATATTCTGTCTCACAATATAAATGTACATGTCTATGCTCATCCATCTGAAAAATTAAAGTATCTATATTAACATAAAATCTGGGATACACAATCACATCTTTAGCTATGACCTTTTCTAAAAAATCATTTTTAGTAAAAACACCAAACCCTAATGTCATAAATATAAAACCTGCTGCAAATAACCCTAACAATATACTTTGACACTTATTTTGTTTACGAGTTGAAGTTTGAAACCAGGTAAGATTTTTAATTCTAGAAAATACATTTTGACTACCAAAACTCAGTGCTAAATCATAATGCAGCTCATAAGAACGTTCTAATGCTTTTGCATACATTAATTTAGAATACCCTTCGTTAATCACATTGTAGTCACAAGAAGCTTCTCTTTCATTCTTAACCATTTTAGAAATATGTCGTACAAAAGGATTAAAAAAGAAAATAGCTTCCACCCATAATTGTATAAGATTAATCAGATAATCATTCCTCTTGATATGTATCAGTTCATGAAAAAGAATTAATTCTAACTCATCTGCAGAAAAGCCTGTAATTACTTGTATTGGAAAATACACAATTGGTTTGAAATATCCTACAGTGAATGGATGACTCCCATTACGTATAAACTTAATTACAACCTCTCTATGAATCCCTAACTTGTGAAGCAAATCAGTTTTTAAAACATCCAATCCATAATCAGAAATCCCTGTTTCCTGAATACTTTTAATAGCTCTGGACTGGTTAAAAAGTTTTACCAGATATATCATTGTTCCCAAAAACCAGAATAGGCATATATAATAATTGTAAGTAACAATGAATAGCTGAACTTTATCTATAAAATCAAAACTTATCGGTTGATGTTCAGGCGTATAATCAACCATTAATATCATTATTTTGGGTTTCAACCAGGATTGGTATATAGAATTGTACCCAAATGATATTACAAACAGTGCTAATAAAAATCCGACCAAAACAAATAAGGATATATAATATCGTACTCTAGCATATTTTCCATTAATTATCTTTAAACACATCCATAAAAACAACCAGAATACACCCCCAACCCAAATAGAGTCCAACAAAAAATCCAACCATCCACTATAAAAAACCTCAAGCATCTTTTTCCATTTTTTTGATCATTTCTTTAATGGCTTCCAATTCTTCTTTAGTAGGTTTAGTATTACCCAGAAAGCTTTGAGCAAAACTAACAGTAGATCCCCCAAAAAGCCCACTAATCATTTTCTTAATTCCAGAAACTTGAGCTTTCTTTTGATCTACTTTTGGTATGTAAATATGTTTCTTTCCCTCTTTTCTTCTATCCAAAAGTCCTTTATCATACATGATCTGAATTTTCTTCAGAGTAGTGGTATATCTACTGGTAGTATTAAGTTTTTCATGAACTTCCTGAACAGAACCTTCCTGTAATTCCCATAAAACAGTCAAAATCTCGAATTCTTTATCTGTAAACGATTTCATTCTACGAATATTTTCGTAACAAACATACGAAAGAATTCGTAACAACCAAAAAGAATAGTTACATGTTATATAAATCCAAGATAATATATAACAAAAAAGCACCTCGAATTTCGAGGTGCTTAAACTAAATTTAATGTGTTTTTTTTAATATAGAGTTATCTAATGATAAGCTTCTGAGTGGTATTAATATTACTACCTTTTACCTTAACTAGGTAAATACCTGTTGGCAACAATAGCTCACTAGCGGATAAAGTATTAACACCCTGTTTTAATCCAATCTCTGCTTTTACGCTTCCTAAGATATTATATATTGTAGCATTAATCTTTTCATTGGATCTAAAGTTACCTTTAACACGGATTGAAAACGCCCCGTTTGTAGGGTTTGGTGATATATCAACTCCTAAGAAATCATCTTCGCCTTCTGTACCCAAAGTTGGAGTAGCTCCTCCTAATTGAGCAATTGCAGCTTCCGTAGTTAATGATCCTGCACAAGATCCTTCATAAATCTTTACATTAGAGAATATAGATGTATTTCCTGATCCCACATCATCATCATTAATGAATACAAATCTATTCATAGTACCAGTATAGAAATTACCAACTGGGATTACATATGATGTTGTACCTCCAGCATAATTATCATAGTTGGTTACTCCATAATTCTGAGTACCGTGAACTTTAAAATATCTAGCAGGTGTTAAAGCATCATCATCTTCAAATCCAATTGCATGGATTTCTCCTTGTGCTGAACTACTGAAATCAAATTCTACAACTGTATTAGCGGTTACTGTATAATTAAGAGCAATTTCTTTCCAAGTATTGTTTTGCATAGATAATCCCGCCCCGCCATTTACAATAGTAGCAGTACCACCTCTATCTTGATTAGAGAAAGGATTGATTTGGAAATCATTAAGATTCAGTGCAGCACAATCTGGATCTGGTCCTGGACCTCCGTTACCATTTTGTATACTAACAGCGTCTATAGCAATATCACTTTGCCAGCCATCTCCACCACTACCAGTAACAACATTAAATCGTAATTGTACACTTGCTTCTCCGTCATAAGCTGATAGATCTACATCAGCAGTATTCCAGTTAGAACCTTGTGCTCCATTTTTATTGAATACACTTGTCCAGTTCCCAGTATTATCAGTTCTGGCTTCAACAGTTAAAGAATTAATAGCGCTACCAAACATATGATACTGGAATGTAAGTGTTGGAGTCGTTAAACCATTAAAATTCAAACAAGGAGAGTTTAAGATTGCTCTTTTGTTAGGATATCCTGTTCCATTTCCAGAAGCTTCTACATAAAGGTAGAAACTACCATCTGCTCCACTACTTGGCCCTGTATTGTTAGATGGAGTACCATTAGCATCTCTTGTCCAATCGATATCATCTCCTGATGTAGCATTTTTCCATGCCCCAAGACTGGATTCAAAACTTTCGGCATATGGAAAAGAAGAAACATTACCCGTACAATCTTCACTTGGTGGTGGAGGTGGTGGAGTACCTAATCCCATTGCATTCCAAAATGCAGGAATCGTTGCTCTTTCTCCAGAATTAGAACCTCCTGATCCTGAACAACCTCCATACGCATGAACACCTACTGCATTACCCGTTGCTGCATCAATAATTGGACTTCCTGAATTACCTCCGGTAGTATCGGTTCTATATCTCACAAAAGTATTATTCGAAGAAGATAATGGCCCTGTGTGAATCTGTTGCGTTTGGTTATCAATTCCTGTATCAGTACCAAATCCGGTTATTGTAATATTTGCTCCTGGGGCATCCCGTACTACATTGTATGATGCTCCTTGTCCTTGAATTGGTGTTAACCCTGTTTGAGAATTGGCAAAACCTTCAAAAACCGCCCAGTCGTTTGCCTGGCTTGCATTACCTGGATATGGGGATACAAAGTTACCAATTGGATACTGATCCTCTGGACCCGGATGAACAATAGTTCTATCCGGATTTGATTTAGGTACATTAAACTCTATAATCTGTGCACGGCTACCTACACAATGTCCTGCAGTTACCAATTTTCCATTAGTTATAATCCATCCGGTACAACCAATCGGTACAATTCTACCAATAGCAGCATCATTAGAATCTACTCTATCGTCTCTGGATCCACATTGAGATTTAATCGTAGGATCTAGTTCTCCAATTCCTATTTCTTTAATATTAAATCCAATAGACTTTTCTCCTGCCGCAACCGTAAGCTTAAGAGTAATTTTATCTCCATTAAAATAAGCAGTTGTATTCTTCCAGTCTTTAATGGTAGCAGAAGTTAATGTTTGTGTAGCTCCATCTAAATCTGATGTAATGGTTAAGCTACTATTTTTACCAAGGTTAACATTTTCCAGGAATAAACGCAACCATGTCGCGCCTTTTTCCGAAACAGTTTCTGTAATAACTTCAGTGGTATTCTTAGCTTGATTGCCTTTTGACTTTAAAGCAAGGCTACGTGTTTCATATCTGCTTTTTAATGGTGCAGTTTGTGCCCAATTTATAAGTGGGACAAACATACAAGTTGCTAAAATAAGTAAGCTAAATTTCCGAAAGGAATAAAAGCCACATGAATTAGTTGAGTTTGTGTGTTTAGAATTCATAAGAATTAAGGTTAAAATTATTGGTTAGACATTAAATTTAGTTCGTACATTAGAATTGCTGTAATTGTTATTACAACAAAATTGTTTCCCAATAAACCGTTATTAAGTAATTAACCTAATATCGGAAATCTAATTTTTCTCTTAATTCTTTTTCCCTAAAACGGGAAACGGGTAGATACTTTAAAGAAGTATTTTTACTTCATTCCTCGTACAAGATAACAAAAGAAAAACAACTCCTCAAAAAAAGTTTAAGAATGCGTACTTAAAGTGAATAGATTAATATCTATTTTTGCCATTCAGTACACGAATATGATTTCTCAAGATACCATAGTAGCACTAGCCACCCCTTCTGGAGCAGGAGCTATTGCTGTAATAAGAGTTTCCGGAAAAGAATCAATTGATATTTGTTCTTCACTTTTTAGATCAGTGAGCGGAAAAGATTTAAATAAACAGAAAAGCCATACGATACATTTGGGACATATTATGGATGATGAACGTGTGTTAGACGAAGTACTCGTTTCTATTTTTAAAGGAACTAATTCTTATACAGGAGAACCAACGGTAGAAATTTCTTGTCATGGATCCAGCTATATTCAGCAAGAAATCATTCAATTACTACTTCGAAAAGGATGTAGAGCGGCTAATGCCGGAGAATTCACCTTACGCGCTTTTATCAATGGAAAACTAGATTTATCTCAGGCAGAAGCAGTAGCAGATCTTATTGCATCGGATTCTGAAGCTTCTCATCAGATTGCTATGCAGCAAATGCGTGGTGGATTTAGTAATGAAATTAAAAAGTTACGAGATGAACTTCTCAATTTTGCATCGCTCATTGAACTAGAACTTGATTTCGCCGAAGAAGATGTAGAATTTGCAAATAGAGCACAGTTTCAGGATTTAATATCAAGAATTACCAGGGTTTTAAAACGATTGATTGATTCTTTTGCAGTAGGAAATGTGATCAAAAATGGAATTCCGGTTGCAATTGTTGGTGAACCTAATGTTGGTAAATCTACGCTACTGAATGCTTTATTGAATGAAGAACGAGCCATTGTTTCTGACATTGCAGGAACTACTCGGGACACCATTGAAGATGAAATCAATATTGGTGGTATAGGATTTAGATTTATTGATACTGCAGGTATTAGAGATACTAAAGATGTAGTAGAAAGTATTGGAATCAAAAAGACTTTTGAAAAGATAGATCAAGCCCAAGTAGTTATTTATTTAGTAGATAGTTCAGAATTAACTTTGGACGGTTTGCAACAATTAAAAACTGAAATTGGCAAAATAAAAAATAAGTATCCCCAAAAACCACTAATTGTGGTAGCTAACAAAGTGGATAAACTTGATGAATCTCAGATTACAACCTTAACTTCAGAAATTGAGAATATCCATTTGCTTTCTGCCAAGCAAAATGTTGGTGTAGAAGAATTACAAAACAAACTTCTGGATTTTGTTAACACTGGAGCTTTGCGTAATGATGAAACCATTGTAACGAATTCTCGTCATTATGATGCATTGTTAAAGGCTCTAGAAGAAATCCAAAAAGTACAGTATGGTATTGACAATGGTTTATCAGGTGACCTAATGGCTATCGATATCCGACAGGCGTTGTATCATTTTGGTGAAATCACTGGTGAGATCACATCTGATGATTTGCTAGGTAATATTTTTGCTAATTTCTGTATCGGAAAATAGATTTACTTTATCCTAAAAAAGTATCATCCTTTATAGACACATAAAACTTTGTGCCTTGACTCTAATTTAATACTCGGATGATTATTATTTATACGTCTCTAATAATTTACACTGCTCTTCAATAGCAGTTTTGAATTCGGTTTTCAAACCCGAAACTAAATCATTTACAGTAAGCGAATTGCTAATAGTTGCCACACCTTGACCTGCAGACCAAATAGTTGCCCAAGCTTTAGCCTCATTTTCATTGACCGTCAATTCTTCTCCAAAATCGACTTTTTTCTTCCTCGCTAACATTTCTTCTGTTATCCCCATAGCATTTAAACTTGGACCTAAAAAGTTGGCAGAAACACCAGAAATAGCTGCTGTATATACAATATCATTTGCTCCGCAATCTATGATCATATCTCTATATGCTTTTGGTGCTTTGCTTTCTTCGGTATTAATAAAACGAGTCCCCATATATGCCAAATCTGCACCCATTTGCATGGCAGAAGCGATATCTTTTCCAGTGCTAATACAACCAGAAAGTAATATGGTTTTCTTAAAGAATTTTCTAATTTCTGAAACAAATGGCATAGGATTTAAGGTTCCCGCATGACCACCAGCCCCGGCTGCAACAAGAATTAACCCATCTACTCCCGCTTCATTAGCTTTTTCGGCATGACGTTTTTTGATAACATCATGAAACACTAATCCACCATAATTATGAACAGTATCAACCAATTCTGATACAGCACCCAGCGATGTGATAATTAGTGGAACTTCATGTTTAACGCACAACGCTAAATCGTCTTTTAATCTTGGATTTGAATGATGAACAATTAGATTGACACCAAAAGGAGCAGCTTTTTTACCTGTTTCTTTTTCAAAATCTGAAAGTGCTTTTTTTATCTCAATAAGCCATTCTTCAAATCCTTCAGAAGTTCGTTGATTTAACGCCGGAAAAGTCCCTACAATTCCATTCTTACAACACTCAATAACTAAATGAGGTCCTGATATTAAAAACATTGGTGCTGCTATAGCAGGTAGGGATAACTCTTTAATAAATGGTGCTTTACTCATTATATGGTTTATATTTTAAAAGATGACTTCAGAAAAAAATATCAGCGATTTCTAATTTCTTTCTGCAATATAATACTATAATTTGTATACGACGAAAGCCTTATTAAATCAAACAAATATAAGACACAACCTGTCTATGATATAATACTAGATATAAAAGAACTCCATTTATTAATTAACAAAAATTAAATTAAGTAACGATTAAAGTTATTGAAACTGCCATACGCCATAACCAAATGGTTCTAAAACGACCTCCATAGTTTCATTATGGAGAATTACATTACTAGATTTATGTTTTATCATCGGTTTTACTTTTGAAAATGTTCTATCCAATGGATTACTTAGGTTAGTGATCATAGTCTTAGCCTTGTCGTTTCCTACATTACAAATCACCAACAACAACTTATCCTGTTCCCATCGATAAAAACTGACAATATCCTTATGATTGTTTTCTAAAAATTTTAAATTTCCAGTCTGTAAAGCTGTATTGGATTTTCTAATATTAATCATCTTTTTATAGAAGTTTAAAAGTGATTCAGGGTTATCCTTTTGCTCTTCTACAGAAATACCATCATTACTTTGGATATTTGTCTGTTCCCACCATAGCCCGGTATCTTTATACCATAATGCCATTCCAGGACCTTCGATAGTCGAATACCACTCAAAAGCTTCTCGCATTGGAATATCATTTGCATCAGTATTTCCGTACTTACCAAAACCTCCTACTCCTTCCATTCCTAGTTCTTGGCCATAATAAATACTGGGAACTCCCTTGGAAAACATCATCAAAAATGCTCCTAGTTTTAGCTTACCAGGATCGCTTTCTACCAGAGAAGCGTATCTGGGAATATCATGATTTTCTAGAAACACAAGTTGCTGTTTATCTTCTGGAGTAGCCAGATTGGTAGAATCCACTTTTTGAATATAGGTCTCTTTATCAAAAGATACGATTCCTTCTCTTATCCCAAAACCAAACATCATATCAACCTTTCCTTTTTCAAAATAGTCCTCACCATAATCCTTCCAGTCTGCCTGTTCTCCAAAAAACTTAATATTTGGGTTTATGGCTTTTAACTTTTTAAATAAAGGAGCCCAAAATTTCTTAAATAAATCTGTCCTAATACCTTTCCAATCCAAGTCGTCCATCATATGGTCAATCCTAAAGCCATCTACTCCATCCTCAAAATTACCATCTTGATTGGGGTCAACCCAAAATGTAAATAGTTCCTCAAAATAACTTTGTACTTTTTTGTTATACAAATCTGCTGTAGTAATCTCTACAGATTTACCGTCAAACCCTTCTAAAGACGTTAGATTGAAAATAATTGATTCCGGTTCTGTATTATTTGCTCCATTATAAATTATATATTCTCCATATCCGGATTCAGGGTTTTTAAAAGAATCTTTAAACCAAGTATGGTTTTTGGTTACATAATGAATTTCCATATCCATATAGAATTTCATATCTCGTTGGTGCAAATTATTAACCATTGCGATATAATCATTCAATGTTCCATACTCCAGATCTATTCCCTCGAAATCATCCGGAAAATAATTATGATAATATATAGAAGGGTACAAAGGTGTCATTAACACTGATGTTATGCCCAAGTCCTGTACATAATCCAATTTGCTTGTAAAACCATTTAGATCACCGTGATGGTCATGATTACTATCATAAAAACTACGCTGAAACACATGATAAAAGATCTCTTCTTCTGGAGATTTTAATATTATCTCTTCATCTTCAATCTTAGTATTTACTTCATTTGTCGCTACCTTTTGCTTACAACTACATAGTATACAGAGTAATACAACAAGAATGTAATCTCTCATAATTTTTTCCTTTTGTTCAAAACAAATATATGTTCAAGTAGAAAGGATTGTTTATACTACATATGCAATTAATTATACAATATTTGCCATAGTAGTATTTTTTACTAATTTAGTTTTATATGAACACTATGTTTGAACAAATTGATATTGGGGTCTCACAGTCTTTGAAGATCAAAAAATATCAAATTCCTAATCTAGATATTCCGTATCATCATCACCCGGAAATAGAATTAGTGCTAGTGGTAAGAAGTACTGGAAAAGTATTTGTAAGAAACACTATAAAACCATTTTCTCCGGGGGATCTTTTTGTGTTTGATGCCAACGTGCCCCACTTACTTATTAATGATGAGGAATTTTATAATAATACATTAAACGCAGAATTTATTGTAATACAAATACACACGGATCTTTTAAAAAACAATTTACTTCTTCTTCCAGAATTTAATAATATTAAGCATTTACTCGATCGGGCGAGTCATGGTATTAAGTTTACAGATATTAGAAACTCTGAGGCTTTTAACCTTATCCGATCTGCATACCATAAAGATGGTATCTATAGGCTAATTGATGTTATAGCATTACTTGAAAATCTTAATTCCGAGAATGATTTTGAGCTCATGGATATAATTTCAAGTACTCCGCAAAACCTGGAGCAACCTGAACGCATACAAAAGATTAATAAATTTATTTCTCAAAATTATCATGAAGATATCTCCTTAGAAGAAGTAGCTAGTATTGCGTCAATGAACAAATCTTCTTTTTGTCGTTATTTTAAAAAGTATACACGCAAGACGTTTAGCCAATATCTTAATGAACTTAGAGTGGATTATGCTTCAAAACTTTTGATAGAAAGTTCTTTTACAGTAACTAAAATCTGTTATGATGTAGGCTATAACCATGTACCTTATTTCATAAAGAAATTTACAGGTATTAAAGGCCTGTCACCAAAGCAATATCGAACAAAATATAGACAGAATGTTTAAATTTGGTCCCTTCCTCTTTTTACTGACTACTATGTTACTAAAAACGAGCAAAGGCTTCCACCATTAGTATATCTCAAACCTCTCTACCTTTTATTTATAGAAGTTTGATACATATTGTTTTGGAAAATAAGTGGCAAATGATCTATAATAAATAAGAGGGGAAAAAATCCCTCTTATATAGTTTATGCTAAAAATATGCTGCTACTTTAGCTTCACTCCACTAAAAATTTCAGTTTCAGATGGCAATCCAATTTTATCACGTAGTACCTGACCTGCTTGAAGGCCTGAAACAATAGCTCCTTCATAATATCCTACATTGACACCAAAATTGATCCAATCCCCAGTGAGAATAAGGTTATCAAAACCTGATTCATTTGCTTTAAGACGATATTTGTTAGAACCTGGAAGCGATAAGGTATACCTATCCGTTGGGTTTACATTAGCGCGGAAAAACTGGGTTTTCAGCCTACCATAATCAGTTTTGGCAGTTTTTGAAAAATCGTGGATTACATCCAACTTCATTCCTTCAGGATACTCTAGTGTAGTAGCATTAGGAAAAAACCATCCCATCTTATCTCTTAGCCATTGTTCTGAAACCCTCATAATACGTTCCAATTGCTCATGAGGATACTTATGATCTGAGTAAGGAGGTACAACTTCTGGATCCAAGAATGAACCCGTGTAGTATATCAATACTCCAGGTTGATCTTCTTTCCAATCTTCATATGGCATTACCTGCGACATATCTATAAATGAATACTGTGGATCCGCATAGGTAACCAAGTTAGGTAAGGCCCCTTCTGGGAATCCCCAATCCGGTAAATGCATACCTAATTCTTTTAACGTAGGTTTAATCCATAATTGCATAGACATGGTAGGAATACTTTTAACGTGATTGTACATATTTTGCCATGTCTCGTTATTATCAATGATCTCCTTGCAAATACCTTCATCACCACCCAAAACATCAATAGGAATCCCTAAAATCACATAATCAAAATCTTTGCCTTTCTCTAAAGAAAGTTGACTCACATTTTTCCAACCACACCAAGCCTCTTCCAAGTCATAATCACCTTCCTTAAGTGCTTTGGCTTGTTTATCATCTATTTGGTCATACAGTGGTTCTCCCGGCCAGACATCAATGCCTTTAAATTTATAAGTAGGATTATAGATATCATTTTTTAAGGTTACCTGCTTCGCCATAGATATTGTTTCTATGTCTCCTGAATCCGAATAGTGGACCTGCTCAACCTTATGGAAAAACTTGAATTGTACTCCTCTATTTTTAAGTGCCAAATAAATTGGAGTGATCATCGTATCCGCAGTTCCGGCTTTGAATTTCCAAACGAAAGATCCTTTGTAACCTGCTGAATTTGTTAGAAAATGAAGCCCTACCCCAGCAGCCAAAATACCTTGCTGATCAGATCCTGTTAGGTTATGAAATGTTCCTGTATACAAAAATCTAACCATAGCAGAACTTAACAATCGCTCACTGGCACCGTGATTTTTTAGCCATGCACGATAATCCAAATCATTAATACGTTCATAATCCAGTTCATGAGTTTCAGGAGTATACACATCTGCAAATGTTCCTTTCATATTAACCAGTCCGAATTCTACAAATACAGCTAACCAATAGAAGTATTCGTTATGGTCGGCTACAGAGTCAATAAGTTTAGCTGCCCATTTAGAAAGTAGATCCAATAGTTCATTGATAATAGAATGATGGTCTTTTCTACTGCTATGATTATGATCCTCGTTGGTCAGATTATGCACCAATTCCCCAACATAATTTAATAATTTTTCACCCTCATGCTTAAAGACTTTATCCTTTACAAATGCTTCAAATTTAGATTTAAAATTGTCCCAAAGCGAATGATCCTCTGGTGCCTTAATATCTTTTGAAGCATAAGAGGCAATGCTCATTAGACTGTGCTTATTTGGATCTGTACCAAACAAAATTTCAGCGATTAAACCAATAGCTTTTTTAATAATAGCAGAAAATGGTAATGGACCACCTTGACCAGGTAGATAATCATTAGATGGAAAAACAATATTCTTTTTAATCCATTGATTGGTCTTAGGATCAAAGTGAGTGAGTAACGTAGTATCTTCTCTATCAAAAGCATCTTCCCAGGATTTAAAAGGACTATCAGGCATTAAATTATGTTTTTCACATTCTTTATAAGAGTCCTGTATCAGGCGGAACGCATTTTCATACCACCCTTGAGCAATATGAATACCATGTTCCTGAATCCTTTCGTTTGGACCTCTACCGGTTGCCGTTTTACCTCCTAGCCTCCAACCCATTTGATAAATAGTGATATCATAATGATCTTGCCAGTTATCGTAAGAACTAAGTTCATAAGCGGCTGTAAGCGATGACATACCACTTCCTAGTATGGCTATTTTCTTCTTGTTTTCTGAGTTTTGCATTGATTTGTTGGTTTTAAGAAATAGATTTTTTAAGTTGTTAATGTATTATCGAAATGAGCTGTATTCATCTCGTTTTTGGAAATAGGGTAAATAGGTTTATTATTTTTGACATACTTCATAACCATTGGGGAGTTATTCCATGTAACAGCTTCAGCATATAAAGTATTCAAATGTGGTAAGATCAGAAGCTTATCAAAAATATCTTCAACGAATCCCATAAAATTATGTGCACGATGAGTCACGTACTTAATATCTTTTTTTGACATTGGATAATGGTTTGGATAAAAAGCTTTTATACCAGTAATGATAGTAACTGCAAATCCTCTAGGGTTGGCAAATATTTTACCCAATAAACCAAAACTTACACCTTCGACCATCGATTGAGCAAACAGCAAGCGATAAAGAACGATATTCATAAAATATTGCTCATAAATAGTTTCTTTATAAGCTAATTTATCAGCTACTTGATACCCTGAAATGATACTTGAGTTATGAGCGCGATACCATGAACATTCATTAGGTGTATTGATATAATCAAGCCAAAAACTAACAGGAACCGGTAACTCTTGAAACGTTTCTCCGGATTCTTTGATTAATTGTGCAAGTGTAGCTACATAAAGAAAATGGCTATTGACTTTTCTCCACCATGGGCTTCCAGGATGAGAGCCACTTATGGGATTGAGGGTACCTCTTTTTGTTTCCCACTCAATAAATGCCAATTCAGAATTTCCAAGTCCTTCGCTTCTTTTAGTGAAAGGATCTCCATATTTTTTGTAGAATTCATAACGTAGTTGATAGCGTCCCTGTGGATTATCGGATACACTAAATACAATTCCTTTAGCTTTTTCCTTAAGTATTTGAAGTTTGTTCATATATTAGTAAAAAGGTTTATAAACTTACAAGTTAAATTGTTAAATACAATAAATATTTTAGTAAATTCAAGTAGTATAATTTTATAAAAATTCCCTTGTTAAGTAAAAAATAATTTCTCTAAATATTAAACATTAAGAATGACAACTGGTTTCAAATACTATTTAGGGTTCTTATCAATACTATTACTGTCTACTTTTAATTCATTCGGTCAAAAAGTGATTGTTTTGGATGATACGACAGCATTGCAAGATATTGGAAAGCAAACCTATTATCTGGAGGATGCCTCTCTTGGATTATCCATTGAAGAAATCATAAATAGCAAACAAGAGAATGATTTTCAGGAATATACCCAAGAAACCATAAATTTTTCGAGTACTGCTTCTGCTTATTGGTTAAAATTCAGAGTTACTAAGGAAATAGCTGATAATTTTTATCTGAATATAGGCTCGGCTTACATTGATTCTATATCTCTTTATGAATTTGATGACAAAAATGAATTAGTTTCTACCAGTCATACTGGCGATGATTTACCTTTTAATACCAGAGAAATTGAAGTAGGCAATTATTTATTTGCCCTTGACTTTGAAAAGGATATCACACGGACCTTTTATCTTAGAGTAAAGAGCGACCAACCCTTGTTTTTTCTTCTTAGAGTAGGAACACTTCCTAATTTTGTAGCATACGAGCATGATTTAGACTTTCTACAAGGAATTTATTTTGGTTTTATGCTACTGATCTTCCTGTATAATCTCTTTTTATATTTTTCAACTAGAGAAGGAATATATCTATACTATATCGCATATGTATTTAGTATTACCTGGTTTATGGCTTCGGTATTCGGTTATTTTTTTGAATACTTTTGGCCCAATACTCCCTTTCTTAATGGGCTGGTTGTGATCAGTTCCGGATTAACCATGATTACTGCTACTTTATTTACCCAAAAATTCTTGAATACCAAGAAGTCTGATTCTCGATTGCACAAAGGCTCTATGGTATTTCTTGTACTGGGCTTTTTGGTATGTGCATTAGTACTGTTTGGTTTTAAAATAGAAGGTCTCAAGGTTGCACAAGGTGGTCTCTTAATCATGGCTGCGTACTTTCTTATCCTGGGTATTCGATTTAAGTTAAAAGGGTTCCGTCCTGCAACATATTACTTATTTGCCTGGGGGGCTCTTATTATAGGTATTTTCTTTGCCATCCTCGAGTCATTAAATATCACTTTTGTAATGACCTATTTAAATGCGATGCAAATTGGTTCTGCTCTGGAAGTATTACTTCTTTCCTTTGCGATGGGTGATCGGATTAATATGTATAAAAAACAAAAAGAAGATGCACAGTTAGAATCCCTATTGGCAGCCAAAGAAAATGAAAGATTAATTCAGGAACAAAATATAATACTAGAAAAAAAGGTTGAGGAACGAACCGCTGAGGTAGCAAGCCAAAATGAGAGACTCATCAACCTTAACAAGGAGAAGGATATGCTTGTCAACGTAGTTGCTCATGATCTTAGAACCCCTTTGAGTCATATAAGACTATTAATACAATTAATTGATATGACATCTTTGGACTTGACAGAAGATCAAGAAACTTACTTAACTGAAATTGACAACTCTGCGGATCGTCTCTCACAGATGATTGGTCGTATCTTAGATATACACGCTTTGGAGACAAATAGAGTCAAGTTAAAAAATCAAATTATTGATTTAGTAGAATTGGTTAATTATGTAGTAAAGTGTTTTCGTCTCACCTCTGAAGATAAAGAGATTGAAATAACCATTATATCAGAACCAGGAAATCACTTTGTAGAAATAGACAAAAATTATATGATCCAAGTGTTAGAAAACTTGGTTTCTAATGCCATCAAATTTTCTGAAAGAGGAAGTAAAGTAATATTACAAGTAAAATCTTATGACGGAAGAACATATGTTGTAGTTGAAGATCAGGGGCCTGGGATTAGCGAACAGGATCAAAAGAAACTATTTGGTAGATTTCAAAGACTTAGTGCCCAGCCTACAGAAGGTGAGGCATCAATTGGACTAGGATTATCAATTGTAAAAAAATATATCGAATCTATGAATGGCGAAATTCATTGTGAAAGTGAATTAGGTATCGGAACCAAATTTATTATATCTTTTGACACTAAAGACGAATTGGAGCAAGTTCAGAGTTGATATCAAATTATGCTATTTTTAAAGATGTGATGTAACAGGAAAGAATTCTATGAGGATTATATATTGAATTACCTCACTAAAATAGTAAACAAACAACCTATTAATATCTTAATCAACTGCCTTTATAGTATTCTCCATAAAGTTATATAATGCTTGCATTTCCTTTTTTCCTGCGTCCCTTCCTAAACGACCAGCAAAATACAATACAAACCAAGTGATAAACAACAATACCATTGCCAAGATAGGATAGATATACTCATGTCCTAAACTTATATTGACATACATCCAGATACCGGCTCCAATAAAACACGTGGCCACAATGAAATGTGCAAACATAAAAAATGTCCAAACCGTTGGACTTGGACCAAAAAGTCCTTTGAGTTTTGGTTGATCATCTACGTCATAAATCTCTAAATGTAATTGCGGAGACCAAAAATGTTGTTCTTTTTTGGGAATACGGATAAATACGTGATGATCGATACGGCTTATCTTAAAATCTTTACAGCTTGCACCTTTCAGTTCAAAAGCTTCCAATGCCTCTTCTGATGAGACGTCCAAATCCTGAAAAAATCTGGGGCGTAACGCAATATTTTTTGAGGTCTTCATACCTAAGGATTACATCTCAATGTTACCATTTTTATAGTTCTTTATTCCTGACTTTTGTCAGTTTTCGAAATTCTAATATTAAAATTCATCTAAATTAAAAACAAAAATATTGGTTATTACTTGTATAAATACTTCATCAATATTAATTGTTAGCACATAACTATTATTTATCAGGTTCTTTATAATTCCGTCATTAGTATTCTATATTTTGCATAACAAGAAATCATAATACTTATTATTCCTATTTATGGATTTAGTCAATGCATTATCAATTATATCCTATCAATCTTTATTTTTTGCTCTTTTAATACTTCTAAAGAAACAAAAAAATCAACCGGATTGGTTCTTATTTTGTTTCTTCATTTTAGCATTCACAATTGTTCAGTTAAACATATTTACGAACTTTAATTACAAGATTCCTCATCTCAGTCATTTTTTTATTTCCATGCCAATTGGGGCATTAATATTTGCTATATTATATCTATACGTATCCTCACAAACAAAAAAAATTGAATGGAAAGATTACGTACATTTTTTACCTTCATTTTTCATTCTTTTTCTTGTACTTTATAATTATACCATTTTAGATTTTCAGAAAAAACTAGAGGTACTTGAGCATATATCCATAAACGGACTGCCGCTTTGGATTAAAACCATTAGGTTTTCTATTCAGTTTATTATCATTCCTTTTTACATCTACTTAACATGGCGCAAAATAAAAAGTCACGAAAGACTACAATTCATGCAACTTTCATATTCTGAGGGAATCAGTATTAATTGGTTGAAACGTTTATTGTTCTGCCTATTCATTATTTGGGTTTGCCTTATCGTTTGTTATTTTATTATAATCAAAACAGGTTTCTCATATGATAAAATACAGATATATCCCTACTTACTGTTTACATTATCACTTTTATATATGGGGATTTACGGTATCAGAAATGACATCGCTCTTACTGAAATTGCCGGAATCTCTGAAACTAAAAACACCAATAAAAAACAAGTATCTTCAAACCATGATACATCTTGTACAGTAGAAGAAAAACAAATTCTAAAATATAAACAACAGCTATTAGAATGTATGTCTTCCAAGAAACCTTATCTAAATGCTAAACTTTCCTTGCGATCTTTGGCAGACATATCAGAAATTCCGTATTACCACCTTTCTACCATTTTTAAAGTAGGATTAAACACTACTTTCTACGATTTCGTTAACCAATATCGGGTTGAGGAGTTTATCGAGAAAGCCAAAAATCCTGAAAATAGTAAATTCACCTTACTCACTTTAGCTTTTGAAGCTGGTTTTAATAGTAAATCATCTTTCTATTCTATATTCAAAAAACATAAAGGAATTTCACCTTCTGATTTTGTTAAATCCAATCTTTAAGAATCACTTATTTTTATGATTTACAAGAGTATAACTGATTAAAATATGAATGTCACAATATCCTTATTTTAAGATCGGGAATAAAAAACATTCTGCAAAAAGATAATAGTCTAATACCAATAAAGTCCAGATTGTTCAATCTGGACTTTATTGGTATGACAATATTTCTACGTTATTAATTAAAAATAGTTCTTAGCGGTTCATAATCCATTAAACAACAGCACCAATGAAAAACATCTTATTAATTATATCCCTATTCGTTTATTCAGTCGCAACCGCTCAAAAATCAACTGACAATTTCGAAGGAAACTGGAAAATGGAAGAGGGCTTTATAGTACATATTGATAAAGAAGAAAAAATCTTTCGGGGTACAATTGTGAAAAAGAACAAAGTAATTTTAGAAAATATTGCTTTCGAAAATAATCAATGGACTGCTACCTTGATTAAACCCAAAGATGGTAAGAAGGTAAACTGTACGCTTCTTTTAGAAGGTCAAAAACTGAAAGTTATCGTGAAAAAGGGATTTGTCTCTAAAACACTTACCTGGAGCAAACAATTGTAACTAAACAAAAATCATTTAAACTCAATCGTCATGAATTTTAATAAGACTTCTTTCTTATTAGTAAGCTTACTAGTAATAGTAACTTCTTTGGTTGCACAAGATCAAAACGACTCCAAATATTACATCGGGATCTCAGCTGGATCTAGTTTCCCGTTAGGGGATTTTAAAGATGTATCTGAAAACAATGCAAACTCCGGTTTCGCCGAAACCGGAGCTAAATTTGATATCTACGGTGGATATCGATTTCAGGAAAAGCTAATCCTAACGGGAACCATCAGATTGCAAAGGTATTCTACAGATACAAATGATTTAATAAACTCTCTAGAGATTAACAACCCTGGAATTAATTTTACGAATGATTCCGATAATTGGAACGTATTGTATCTATTGGCCGGACTTGCCTATCAAATTGATATTTCCAAAAAGTTTGCTGTATCACCACGTATTGGTATAGGTCCTATGATTGTTAATAGTCCTGATATTTTTGTAACCGCAACAAATGGTTCCTCTACAGTTAATTACCAGAGAGATGGTGATGCTGTTACAGGTTTTGGATATGAAATCGGTATTGGTCTAAAAAGAGATTTAGGAAAGCATTTCGCACTGATGCCCACTTTTACATTTACAGGTGGTTTTATTACCATAGAAAGCGCGACAAGAATTGGAGGAGTAATTGTATACTCAGAATATCAACCTAATATCATCACATTCAACTTGGGATTGTCTTTGGCATATAAGTTTTAATATATCATCCCTGAAAACGAAATTTCTCTCCGTTATTCCTTTCGACAAAAACAGGGCGTTATTTCCGTATTCACCTTTATCACTATAATCAACAGTATCGTAATACTGAATTATTAATACACCCTACATAAATGAATAAAATAAGTTTACTAATACTTATGATCCTGATTATGGGTTGCAACAGTGGTCCGGATTACATATTATCCGATCAAAATCCTCCTGTTACTAAAGAAAGGAAAGCTAAAATAATCTCTGCCTTTTTTGGCTTAGATAATTCGCTTCCACTAATATCTGCCGGTCTATGGAGTGATGCTCCCGGACAGGATGGAATGCCGTTGGTATTCTCCCATGAGCTAGATCCCAATACACTAGATCCGCAAGATTTCTTAATTACCACTGCAAACGGAGAAAAAAAGCAAGTAGACTTTGTAACGTTAAAGCCTGCTTCGGAAGCATTTGAACTAAGAACAGTGCTACTAATTGGCGAATACGGAAATGCGCCAGAAAATGAACCTGTACAGATAGAAATTATTGGCCTACTACGAAGTAGAGATGGGCAAGAGATACAAGGACAGAAAATTGCAGTAACTCCGCTGGCTGATGGTCCATTTATAAGCTACGCAGAACATTTTATTATTGACGAAGCATATCCTTATAACAATGAGAAAACAGGTTGCGATTGCCCAAAAGATAGAACTACAACTGTCGTACGAACTGTATGGGCAGGAGGAATTGTTGCCACTAATGGCGAAGAACTCGGACATGATCAATTAGAAAACTTTACCATCACCCTAAAAAGAGATGAAGACTCCATTAAAGTCAAACCTTTTCAGATAGCAGATCTTAACGACAATGATAATAATATTGACTTATGTATTAAAGAGGAAGGTACTCCGATATCCGTAGAGGTAGATAAACATATTGTAATCGATCCTAATGGCGACCGGAATCCCAAAACCTCATCATCAATTGTATCCAGATGGTAATTACAAATCAGACGATAATCAATAAAAGAGCTATGAAGAAAATAAAGGTAATGATCATTATAATTATTATTACTCAAATGGTAGATGCCATACTGCATCTTAGTTCGGATCGCATTGAACCATTAAGGTTTACTGCCAACTTAGTTATCATTTTATCGGTTGCCAGTAGTTTAAACTTTAAGAAAAAAAGTTTTAACATACTCATGTGGAGCCTTTTTCTTTATGTGCTTCTAAATTCTATTTGGTTTGTTGCATATATGATGAAAGTCATCTATGAAAATACCGAATTGCCAGAGCTTTTTTTCTTCTTCTTTTTTCTTCTCCTGACAATTATTTTCCAATTTTTTATGATCAAAATAAACCTTAACATAAAAAGTAAAATTGATTTAGAAAACATTAAATCATTTAAAATCAAACTATAAATAAACTATTAAATCATTGTATTATGAAAATTAATCTAAAAAATATAATATCATTTTTATTATGTACCTCTGTCCTGACTCTCGGATATTCTCAGAACAAAACCTTGGTAGAAGGAACCTCTGAAGCAATAGGTAAAGATTTAGATTTAGAAGCAGTAGCCGTATTATTTGGAGAATCAAAAAACCTCGAAGATTTCGAAAAAAAACTAAATAGCCCGGAAACTAAAATTTCTAACCTGGATCTAAACAATGACGGTGCGGTAGATTATTTAAGAGTAGTCGACACTTCTCAAAAAGACACCCATTTGATTACGGTACAAGCTGCGGTAGCCAAGGATACTTTTCAGGATGTAGCTGTTATAAATGTCGAAAAAGATCCTACCGGAACTACCAAGGTGGTCATTACCGGAAATGTAAAATTATATGGCCCAGATTATGTAATTATCCCTACCTACAAAACTTCTCCAATTATTATAACCTGGTTCTGGGGACCTGCATACAGACTTTGGGTGTCGCCTTACTATTATAGATACTACCCAAACTATTACAGACCTTGGCCAACCTATACTACTACAAGGTATAGAACCGCAGTACGCAGGAATGTAAATGTACGCACCACTACATTTAGAGGTCCATACTCTACAAGACGAGTTCGGGTGAGATACTAACATATGAATCAGATAATTATAATAGCATGAAAAAATTAACATTCTTTTTTGTAGTAGCTCTACTATATGCCATAACATCTTGCAAAAACCAGGATTTTTCTAATAATATTCCCGCGGTTGAACAAACACAGTTTACTAAGCCTCCTAAAAACTTGCGTGATTATAGATATGGAGAAGTGATTCCAATATTTCAAAATAGCACTACCATCTATATAGAAGTATACAATACTATAGGTTTAAACGAACTTCCGGCAGAACAATGGGAAAAACTAAATGCCGAGGAGCTAGCAGAAAGCTATGGAGCTAAAATGGTGCGATTAAACGGGCCAAGATATTGGGTTTTAAATTCGATGCGAGGAAGTGGGAAAACCGTGAATGGAAAAACTGTTGATTTTGAAGGTATTGAAATGACACTTAGAGCAACCTTGGAGTTTAAAATTTGGGATGGATCCGCACTTGAGGAGCATTACTCGGATAATGAAGTAAACAGAGAAACAATTTGGATGTATCATAAAGGAAATATGGTCTATGAATTAACAAATCCGGATGGAGAGATATATCGAATGCAATCCTACTCTCAAGAAATTGATCCGACCTTAAGTATTAGGGACTTAGAAAAGTTACAAGAACGTCTCCAACTTCCAAAAGGATGGTCTTATCATTTTCGAATACTAGAAGAAAATTCCGAACTCAACTCAAACGGAAAAGCCTATGTGATTACAGATGATCTGAACAATACTTATCAAAAAATAAATGCTCATTAGATAAGAGCATTAGTCTTTCTGTTCATATAGGTTCCTCACTATCCTAAACCATTACATAATGAAACAAAAAAGAGTTCCAAACACTCAACCAAATACTGCCTTTAAAAGTTTTTACGCACTTTTACTATTGCTTACTTTAATCGCTTGTAAAACCATTACAGCACAAGATTTAAAAATTGGTATCATTTCTGATTTTGAAGAAAACAACTCTTTATTAACCAATTTTAAAGATAATCTTTCCAACGAAATAAAGAAGACCATTGGTTCTTCAAATAAAGCTTCTATTAATGATAACGATTTCATAGTAACTGATACCAGCGTCCCGAAAACTATTGAGTCGTATAAACTTCTGTCACAAAGATGTGACATCGTTATTGTTATAGGGCTTTTGGCTACAAAGACCATTTTGGCTAATTCAACACTAAGAAAACCTACATTAGCAATAGGTATTTCTAACGTGGATTTACAGGAAATTCCAACTACAGCAGAAGGAACTTCTGGCAAAAAAAACTTCTCCTATATCCTCACTTCTAGAAATATTGTTGAAGAACTTACCCAGTTTTATGAAATGATTCCCTTTCAAAACTTGGCAATTCTCGTACACGAGAAAACTGCTTCGGCTATGAATGGAAATAATCTGCGACAACGATTAGATTTCATTTCCAGAGAATTCAATGCTAAAATTCAACCAGTATTGGTTTCGGATGATATTCAAGATTCCCTACAAGGAATATCAAATGAAACCGATGCTGTTGTAGTTGCTTTGTCCTACGAATTTGGTGAAGAAAAGATTAAAGAAATCTCTGACTACCTAATTTCAAAATCACTTCCCTCCTATTCTCCCTCAAAAGATTATGTTGATCTGGGAATTCTATCAGGTTTATCTTCTGATAATAGCACATTATCAATTCTCAGAAAACTTGCTATCATGGTCGATGATATCCGAAGAGGAGCCAAAGCAGAAAATCTACCGGTAACGTTAGGTTCCAGAAAACAGCTTTATTTTAATATGGAAACTAGTAGAAAAATTGGGTTTTCTCCTAAATTTCAAACATTATTTACCGCTAATCTGATAGGTCAAAATGAATTAGAAAATCAGCAAAAATACACTTTAAACGATATTATAAGAAAATCGATTGAAGAAAACCTTACTGTACAAATTAGTCAGAAAGATCTGGAAATTGCTGCTCAAAATGTACGTGAAGCTACATCAAATTATCTCCCTACGGCAAATGTGCAATTACAGGGCAAGCAGATTAATGAAGATGCTACGAATGAACTATTTGGTCAGTCAGAAAGAACATTAACCCAGGCAGCAGGATTAGAGCAAGTCATTTATTCGGAATCTGTTATAGCCAATATAAGAATTCAAAAATATATCGAAGAAGCTCAAAAACAAGCTACCAAACTACAGATCAACAACACAATTTATGAGGCTTACAGAACATACCTAAATATTCTTTTAGTAAAATCCAATTTAACGATCCAAAAGGAAAACTTGGAAGTACTGAAGAAAAATCTGGAACTAGCACAAATTCAATCTCAAATAGGCGCCGCTAATAAAAGTGATGTGTATCGATGGGAGTCAGAAGTTGCTAATGCCACTCAGTTAGTGATCGAGGTACAGACCGATCTTATCTTCGCTAAGTCGCAATTGAATCTGTTTCTTAATAATTCATTAGATCCCTCTTTTGATATTGAAGATGTAAGTTTAGAAGACAATTTATTCAGTTTTTATCAGAACAACCTACTGCCACACGAAATTCGGACTCCGGAAGACATCAGAAATGTTTCAAAATTTCTTACGGACTTTGCAAATGAAAATTATCCCGGAATTAAGCAAGTGGATTATTCCATAAAGGCATTAGAACGGCAGCAAAAAATGAATAAAAGAGCCTATTACTTGCCAAACTTATCATTAGGAGTTAATCAATCTGGGATACTTAATCGATCAGGAGCTGCTTCAGAACCTACACCCAATAGTAATTTTATTGATACTAACTGGAGCGTTTCAGTAAATCTTTCCTATCCAATTTTTGACGGAAATCGAAGAGCGATTGCGCTCCGTAAAACAAAAATCGAAAAAGAGCAATTGTCGCTTCAAAAAAATGCATTATCCAACGATGTGTTTCTTAATGTTCAGAGAAATATGATCGACTTGGTCACCGCAAAAACGAACATCAATTTTTCAAAAACATCTGCAAATAACTCCTGGAAGAATTTCGAGATTACACAAGATTTTTATCGTCAGGGATCTATCTCTATAGTTCAGTTATTTGACGCTCAAAATGCTGCTCTTCAAGCAAAATTGAATTATATCAATTCCGTGTATCAATATGTTTTGGCTTTTGTCTCCTTGGAAAATAGCATTGGATATTTTAGTCTTTTGGCAAACCCACAGGAAAAATCAGATTTTGAAAATAGATTGAAATCCTATCGTGCCAAATAACAATTTCAAAACTCAATCTCACTCATACTAAAAATAACAAACTACTATAATGATGAAACCAAAAACATTTATTCTACAAGACATAAAAGTAGTATTTATGGTATTCGTAGTACAACTCATGCTATTCTCTTGTAACAACACTGAAAAAAAAGAAGTACAACAAGAACTAAAGACCGTTAAATACGCTTCTATAACCTCATCTGGTGGCTTACAGAAAAAAACCTTTACCGGAGAATCTAGATCTGGATCCGAAACAAATTTAAGTTTTAGGATGAGCGGTCTTATCACAGAAATTAATGCTAAAATTGGAGAACGCGTAAAAAAAGGAAAACTTCTTGCAAAATTGGATACCAAAGATATTGATCTTAGCTACCAGCAAGTAAAAGTTTCAGTAGGAAGTTCTAAAGTACAAATGGAAACTGCAAAATCTGAATTAGATCGTGTAAAACAATTGTATCAATCTCAAAGTGCCTCATTAAATGATTTGGAAAATGCCAGAAATGCCTATGCAGGAGCCAGAGCAAGTTATGAGTCTAATCTAAAGTCTCAAAGTCTACAAGGGTCACAATATGCATACGCGCAAATAAAATCCCCTATTAGCGGTGTGATTTCCAAAATTACTGCAGAAATTAATGAATTTGCCCAAGCTGGATCACCCATTATTACCATGGATTCCGGTGATGGAGATATAGAACTTAATATTGGTGTTCCAGAAACCTATATTTCTAAGGTAGCCATTTCCGATAAGGTCGAAATAAGCATAAATAATAAAACACTTTCTGGAGTTGTAACCGAGGTTGGTTATTCGTCTTCTGGTTCTACATTTCCTGTTATCATAAAACTAACAAATCCCGGAAACGATATAAGACCAGGAGTGCCTGCTTCAGCTACTTTTAGCTTTGGATCCGATACAGATGCACAAAAACTTTTATCCCCAACAAAAGCAATTGGCCAAGATGCCAATGGAAATTTTGTATTTAAACTAGTTCCTACCGAATCGGATATCTATACGGTTCAGAAGACCGTGATTGAAATTGGCCAATTAACCGAAGAAGGCTTCGTAATACTTTCTGGAATAACGGAAAATGAACTTGTCGCAGTTGCTGGATTAAGCTCCCTATATGATGGTATGAATGTAAAACTTCTGGAAAACTAACAACTATGAATCTTACAGGTCTTACACTTAAAAATAACAGGGTTACAATCATGTGTCTTATCATTATTGTAATCCTTGGTTTGGTAGAGTATGGAAAACTATCTAGAGATAGCATGCCTAGTTTTACAGTGCGTACAGCCACTATTGTTACTAAATTTCCTGGCGCTAATCCAGAACGAGTAGAATCTTTAATTAGCGAGCAGGTTGAAAAAATTATTCAGGAAATTCCTGAAGTTAAAACAATAACAAGTACAAACCGTACTGGTCTATCTGTAATCAGGGTATCGCTTTACGATAATGTGAAAGAAAAAGATATTCAACCGTTATGGGATCGAGCACGAAGAAAAATAGAATCAATCAAAAATGATTTACCAGACGGAATCTCTGGTCCTGATCTTGACGACGAAGATATTGGCGTCGTCTACGGAATCTTTGTAGGATTAGAATCAGATGGTTTTGAGTATGTAGAAATCAAGGAATATGCAGATGAATTAAGAGATGAACTAATAGCATTATCGGATGCTGCCAAAGTTGTTATTGGTGGTGAAACAGAAGAAAGAATATATATCGAATATGAAGATGCCCAACTATCAAAACTAGGGCTTTCTGCTGGTAAACTCCAGACGATTATCTCCACAAGTAATATTATCATTCCTTCAGGAGAAGTGACCTTAGGTGAAGAAAAAATCACGGTCGAATCCTCTGGGAATTTTGAATCTATAGATGCTTTAAAAAACCTTCTTATCAAAACGGGAAAAAATGGAGAGATGATTCCTCTTGGAGAAATCACAACGGTTCGAAGAGGATACATTACACCAAAAAAGAATATGGTTCGTATCAACGGAAATGATGCTTTAGCATTATATGTTTCCTTAAAAGAAAATGCAAATATCATACATCTTGGAAAACGCATAGATGAAGTTCTGGTAGCGTATAATAAAAAACTACCTGTAGGAATGAAGGCTTTACGAATTGCTTCTCAGGACGAAGATGTACAATTCAAAATTTCAGACTTTGTAGGTAATCTTATTCAAAGTGTCATCATAGTTCTATTCGTAGTATTACTTATCTTAGGTTGGAGAGCTGGTGTTGTTATTACAAGTTTAATTCCAACTACTATGATTATGACCTTCTGGGTAATGAGCCTTTTTAATGTTGGGCTTAATCAAGTTACATTAGCTTCTCTAATCATGGCATTAGGTCTCTTAGTGGATAATGGGATTGTAATGATTGAATCACTTTTGGAAAAACTGGAAGCAGGCCAATCAAAATTTGAAGCCGCAGTAAACTCCTGTAAAGAATTTATGATCCCATTATTAATTTCATCCTTAACAACCTGTGCCGCTTTTATGTCTTTTTACCTTGCACAATCTGTTATGGGAGAAATCATGGGAAATATATTTTTGGTGATTACCATGGCATTACTATCCTCATGGTTACTAGCTTTTACTGTAATCCCCATATTTGGAACAGCTTTATTAAAAATAAAACATCACCAAAAAGACAAAAAAACTCTATTTGATAGAATCAATGTACATTACAATCGCTTTTTAAAAGTAAGTCTTGCAAAACCCTGGCATATCATAATATCTATTACTGTCTTATTTATGATGGCTATGTATGGTTTCAGCAAAGTTCCATCCATTTTTATGCCTCCTAGCGATCGCCAATTAATAACGGTTGAAGTGAACTTACCGTTAGGAACTACGATTGAGCAAACCACAGAAAACATTACCAAAATAGAACAATTTATAAAAGATGATTTGTTAATTGAGGAAGGAAGAGAAACGGGGGTTCTTAGTTGGTCTTCTTATATCGGAAGAGGTCCGGAATCTTATGATTTGGGATACAGCCAAGACCAACCGAACTCTTCCTATGCGTATATGCTACTAAACACTAGTTCTAATCAAGCAAACGATTTGGTAATAAAAAAACTAAATGCTTTTACTAAAAACAACCTTCTGGATGCTGATGTAAAGGTGAAAAGATTAACCGGTGCAGGAGGGTCAAGCGTACCTATTGAGGTTCGCTTATCTGGAGAAGATCCTGATGAGTTATTTAAAATTGCCAATGAGATAAAAGTAAAATTAACACAAATTCAAGGCACAAAAAATGTTGGCGACAATTGGGGGCCAAAAATAAAAAAGGTTTATGTAGACATTGACGAAAACAAATTATCAAGATCAGGATTAACCAATCAAGATGTAGCGCTATCTTTAAATACTGCCTTATCTGGATATAGCGTGGGCGAATATCGAGAAGATAAAGAGAACATCCCTATTGTGATGACCGATCAAAATAGGGAAACACTAAGCTATTCGGACTTGGAGACTTTGCGTGTATATTCTCAAAACACCGGAAAAAATGTAGCGTTGATACAGGTAGCTTCTATATCACCACAATGGGTATTTTCGAAAATACTGAGAAGGAACCTTAAAAGATCCCTTACTATAGAATCTGAAGTTGTATCTGGCTATCTAACTTCAGATATAGTCAAGGAATTAAAAGAATGGTTATCTGAACAAAGTACAACCTGGAAAAGTGGATACACCTATGAATTGGGTGGAGACGCAGAGAGTAGTAATGATGCTATGGGTGCCATTGCAGAAAACCTGCCTATTTCTTTTTTTATTATTATTCTTTTACTGGTACTTCAGTTTAACTCCTTCAGAAAAGCCGCTATTATATTGTTTACCATCCCACTTGCCATTGTAGGAGTTACTGGTGGTCTTTTAGGAACAGGTGCTTTTTTCAGTTTTACTGCTTTTTTAGGTATTATTTCCTTAGCGGGAATTATAATTAATGATGCTATTGTTTTGGTAGACAAAATTAATTTTGAAATTGTTTCAGGAAATGGATTAGAAGCCAGCATTATCAAAGCATCCAATGATCGTTTTAGCCCTATTTTGCTCACTACACTAACTACTTCTTGTGGTATGGTACCGTTATGGACAGGTGGTGGAGAGTTATGGTCGCCTATGGCGATCAGTGTGATTTTTGGTTTATTCTTTGCTACCATCATACTCCTGATATTTGTTCCAGTGATTTATAAACTTCTTTTTAGAAAACAAATCAATTAAACGAATAATAATGTATGATAGAAAACCTATATAAAGTACGTTTTCCTATTTTTCTAACCATCCAGCTGGCAATTCTATTCGGAGCTATTATCATCCCAAGCAATGTTTTCGAATATCGAATTCTTTCAATACTGTATTTATTTAATCTGCTAGCTGGAATCCTAATGATACTCAAACATAAAAAGCTTACTATATTCTTAATAAGCTTATGCATCACGTTGGTAATCATATTTATCATTTCCATTGGTTATGAACAAGAACCTTATTTTAATCGCTTACTTAGATTATTTATTTACTTTGCATTTAATCTTGTGGTTACTTGGAATCTAATTCTTCAGGTTTGGAGAGCAACGGAAGTAAACAAAAATGTGATTTTGGGATTAATTAGCGGTTATATTGCATTAGGGTTCTTGTCCTTTTTTTTGTTGCTATCCATAGAATTAACCCATCCGGGAGCGTTTCAAGGAGCTTTATTAGACAATAACAATATCGAAATGCTTAGCGAATCTTTACTCTATTATGCCTATATAACCCTATTAACAATTGGTTATGGAGAAATTACTCCAGCAGTATCATTAGCACAAAAAGCGTCTATCTTAATCGGATTAATTGGCCAGTTCTACTTGGTTATTGTTACTGCAGTAGTGGTTGGTAAATATATTGCAGGAACTAAAAGAAGGTAATAAGTTCTATAAAAGCTTAGAATATGAATCTTAAAATGAGTAAAAGCCATTGGGATATACAATAAAGATTTTGTATCCAACCAATACTGCATTCAATTCATAAAGCACTACATTTCAGTTTGTTAAACTCTTATTAAAATCAGTCTTTTTCATTGATTTTAATTTCACTTTTCAAATATTAAACAGAACTTAATACACTAATTAACAACCTCTTAAAACCTATATCCATGAAATTTTACACAGATAATTACTTTAAAACATTACTCCTAACCTGTTTGACTTTGTTAATTTCTATAACAATGACTAGTCAGACTATTTTTAGAGATGCTTCTTCATTTATTCCTCAATCTAATATTAGCGGAACGGATACCGTAGATTCTGATCTTGTAGATATTGATGGAGATGGTGATCTTGATATTTTTATTGCAGAAGGAACTGCAAGTATTGAAGGTCGTGCCAATCGTCTTTTACTTAATGATGGTAGTGGCCAATTTACGGATGTTTCAGAAAGCAACTTACCTTTTTCCCCAAGACCGGCTAATAGTCTGAGTGCAGACTTTGCTGATTTTGATAAGGATGGGGATCTAGATATTGTTGTAGCCAATCTGGGACCTACACAATTATTACTCAATAATGGAAATGGAATCTTTACGGATGCCAGCAGAAATTTACTTCCTTCACCTCCAGCTAATATTTTTGATGATATATCTACAGAAGTAGCTTTTGAAGATGTGAATCAAGATGGTAGATTGGATATTTTTGTCACTAATGAAATTCCACCGATACCGGATATAGGTCCTGGAGGGTCACAAAATTTTCTGTATATCCAAAATGAAGATGGAACCTTTACTGACGAATCTCTTCTTAGACTCCCTAATGTAAAAAACCAAAGTGCCAGTTTCGTATTTGGAGATATTGATAGTGATGGGGATAATGACCTGATTGTGGCCAATGTGGGGCAAAATCAAATATTGATCAATGATGGAAACGGTTTTTTTACCACTGAAACAGAGCCTAGAATTGCATCACAAACCACTACCAGTCGCGCCATTACTTTGGTCGATATAGATGGTGACCAAGATCTTGATTTAGTTGTATCTAATAGTAACCTGGAACAGAATCAACTCTTTATCAATAATGCTCTAGGCTTCTTTGAAGAAAACACAACTAATGCCTTGCCTGTACAAAATGACACTAGTAGTGATGTAAAAGTTTTTGATTTTAATTATGATGGTCATCCTGACATTATTTTTGCTAATTCTATTCCCAATCCTGCAGGACCCATTGGTGGTGGCCATCCATTGGCGCCAGCTCCAAATACTTTATATATAAATAATGGATCGGGTGTTTTTACTGATACATCTTCAGATTTCTTACCGGAAGGTATTGGAATTAGCTTTGATATCGATATTGCTGATGTTAATGGGGATCGTCTGGAAGATATTTTAATTTCTAATGCTAATGATGGAGAAGAAAAATTATTACTACGAGATATAACCCCTCCCACACTTTTCAGAAATATCATTCCTTTTGTAAATTGTATAACTGATAATAATGACAGGACTTATACAGCAAGTTTTGGATATAATAACTTTAATGATACACCTGTTTATATCCCTGAAAGCTCAAGAAACAAATTGTATCCCTCTCAGATCGATACCGCTATAGATCAACCGGTTGTTTTTCTGCCAGGAATGATTGAAGAAGCGTATGTGGTAACATTTAGTCGAAATGTAATCTGGAGAGTAAATGCCAAAATAGCTTATGCAAGTCGAAGGACTCCTATATGCGATGAAGAGCTTCTTGTAGAGAGCACTAATCCATCTATATCTAACATCACGAGCTATCCTAATCCTTTTTCTAATACTGCTACGATTGATTATACACTAACCAATACCAATGCCATAACTATAAAACTATATAATCAATTAGGAAAAGAAATTAAGACGATTGAAGATTCTTATATCAAAAAAGGAAATCACCAATTACAAATAGACGGATATTCTCTTCAACTGAAGCCAGGTATTTATTATTATAAAATTTCTTCTGGTAAAGATACTATTGTGAAATCTATCATATTTAAGGGATAAAAGCTTTTTGGTTTTCATAGAATTAACTGTCTTTTTATTTAAAGGGCCGTTAATTCTATATTTTTAAATTTAATCAAAAAACATTTTGGCGCCATTTTTTTCTCTTTATCGATTTATGCTTAAAAACCTGTTCTAAAAATATTACTTCAAGACAATAACCATAGTACTTTTGACTTATGGAATATTTAAAAGACTCTATCTTTTACCAAGATGCTATACAAGAAATAAATTATCCTTTTGGCAATTTCTATTTATTTGAAAACTTCATTGTTGGAGAGATTAATAAGGAAGTTGTTTTTAACTGGGAAGATCACGCAAAATTGGTAGTCGAAGAAATAACTAATTTATACGATCAAAACGGTAAAGACTTGGTCTACATTACCAACAGAGTGAATCCATACTCTGTGGTTCCAAGTGATTGGATTTATTTTTTTAAGTATAGTTACTCCTTAAAAGGTTATGGTATTGTTAGTTATCACCCTAAAGGGTTACTAAATGTAGTATTAGAAAAATTATTCATGAGAAATAAACTACAAAGTTTCAATACTCTTACTGATGCTATCAATTGGGCTAAAAGTATAACCAAACTAAAAGATACTGCTGCTTAGTATAATATTACTCAATTTGATAATTTTGGTTCCAACCATAACCGGAATTACATACCCACATCTGAAGAATATCGAGATGTAATACAGAACAAAAAGCTAATTGGTTACTACAAAAAGATCTCTTTAGTTATTTCACCCAAATGAAGCTTTTCATCTCAAACCCTATTCTCGATACACTCCTCCTAAGGTCGAAGCACTCGAATTGACGGATTTGAGATACAGAAAAACACTCGATCTGATGGGCGTATTGGAATTGAATCTGAACCACAGCTGTAGCTAGTTTCCCACTCGGCTTTAGGTAAAAAACTTAATAATCACTATATCAAATATGATCTATCATCTTTTAGTATTTGCTTAAAGGTATCACCTCTAGTCACACTTATCCGCCTGAGGCGGAGATTAACTGATTAACTGTAGTGGGGTCAAAATAAGCTGTTAATTTTCTTTTTTCTTACCCAAGGAAACCTTGTAGTCATCTATGCTGCCTTTGATCTTTAGATTCAGATACTTTACTTTTTTGTTAGGATCTACTTCTACAATTTCATCTTCTTGCTCCTCACTAATCGCTGTAGTATCACTCTTGCTTCCAAATAATTTTTTCCAGGAAGCTTTTCGTACAGTTTTCCAGGGAATACGTATATAATAATCGATATTTTGATTGTTATCATGAGTACCTGACAATTCCATATGGCCCAAAGTAGATTCGATCCTCATAGCCGGAATGGTAATCTTCCCTTTCTGTATATCCAGGTTATTTTGTAAGGTGTCAAACCGAATGTTTTGCAAGTTTTTATCTCCCATATAATCCGAAAGCGCCAGCATTGGATCGTAATTTTTTAATCTTCCATTTAATACTTTTACATCCATTTCTATAGTAGATTGGTCTAGATCCGGCACCAAATCCGGATATACTCTAATCTTACCTTTAATTCTGGAAGTGAGTTTTCCTTGTAAATTTTCTGAAACGAGATGATCTTGCCCAAAATTTTCAAATTTGAACAGCAATTTATCTAAATCAACATTATTCATCACCAAATCCGGCTGCATATAGATATGCTTTGGATCACTACCATTAAAATATCCATTTAATCGAATATTACCTCCTGCTGCATCCATATGTAAGGTATCTATATAAACGTAGTGGTTGGGTGTTGTTCTTAAATCTGCCTTGATATTTTGAAGATCTATCCTATGGTATATAAACTGAGCAATATCTGCCTTAAATCGCATATCCGTAAACGGCAACTCATATAAATTAAATGCTTCTGCATGTGCTGCCACATCTTTAGCTTTTGAAGTAACAATTGCTGCAGGTTTTGGCGGACTTACATCGAACTTAAAAAGTGCATCAAAGTCAATATAATTCGCCCTTAATCCGAGATAATTATCTCTTTTCTTTATTTGCTGATCTTCTCCTAAATAATAGTTTAAATCAAAATTAAAATTGGTGGTTCCTATTTCGCCATGAAAGTCTTTTATAACGATGTGCTGATCTTCATAATGGATGTTTCCTCTAAAATCATGAAACCGAAGCGGATGCAATTTCATTTTTGTATCTAACTTATCTAAAGCGAGATCGATAGAATGTAACGCAGAATCTTTATAGTGCATACTAGAAGCAAAATGCAATGCCAAATCATCAAAAGTTTCGTGTCTGTACTCTTCCGGAACATAATTTTCTCCCTTATACGAAAAAACATCTTCTAGCCTTAACTTATTAGAAGTAAGATTGATATCTAAATCTACATCTCCGTTCAATTGGGGTTGCATCCAAAAAGCGTACTCATGTACAAGCCCATCCAAATGAAAATCACTATCATCTATATAACCGGTAAAATCTACTATCTCTAAATCCTTATCATCGATTAACACATCAGCATGAAAATCATGAAGTTTATGTGGATAATGCTTCAAGTCTGCATATAAACTATCGATAAAAAATTCGCCTTTTGGTAAATATTTAGATTCTGTAAAATTTTTCGCAGAAGCTTTAAAAGAAAGTCCCAAACTCAGGTCTTTTATTTGTTCATCAAAACCGGTTTTGGTAGTGTCCTGTTTTGAAAAACCTGTTAATTGGGCAATATCTAAATACTTAGATGTAATATCTAAATGGGCTTCTACCGGGATGTTTGTATGATGCACAATGGCAGGTAAGTCTGAAAGAAAACCACTAATGGATAGATCTGAATTTCCCATCAACAGTTCAAACTGGTTCAGGGTTGCTTCCTTGCCATTCATTACTAAATGTACATTTAGATCGTGCAAGGGTGCGGGAAGTTCTTTGGCGACTAAACTCAAGTCTTTTACAATCAATTCTGTAAAGTACGCCTGATTGAGTTTTTGTAATGCCTTTTCGGGCTCGTCGATATCTATAATATCATGAAAATTCATTTTCAGTGAAACCTCTCCAGAGGCCTCTTGTACTCGCTCTAGTTCAAAAAACTCTGCAATAAAATCGAGATTAAAATTTGAGTTTATTTGCATATCCACTTCTGGGGATTCAAAATTCTTTACAAAAACAGAGCCCGCAAATTCTCCCTTTTCCAAAGAGGCTGTCATATCGGTTAGCGAAAACTCCATGGTACTTGCATCTCTATTTTTTCCATTCGTAAAATGACCGTTGAAGCCCATATTATCGATCTTTTTCGCTTTTTCAGTATTTTCTAAAAAGGCTTTTCCAGCTCCAAAATTGGCTTTGATAAAAGGTCTGTTTCCTTTATTGGCGGGTCCTTGGATAGTAGCATTAAAATAGATTTCGCCAGCATTTCTGTATTTCTCTAATACCGGTATGACATCCGTTGGAGCAAAAGCAATCAGCATATCAAAATTGGGCTTTGTTCCTTTTATAGAAAGATCAAGATCTACATCATTCTTTGTATCTATAGAGCCTTCTAACTCAAAATCGCCATTTTCCATGACTATACCCGAAGGTTGAATGTCAAGAATGCCCGTGTATTCATTAAATACCAGGTCTGTATGCACTTCAAGGTGTTTATTATGGATGAAGGTGGTATCGCCGTCTTTAATTACATTCAACTCAAAATGGGTGTCTATATGTCCACTGATGATACTATCTTTTTGTCTAAAACCTCCTTTACCAGCGTACATAAATTTTTCGACATCTGTATTCGTAGCCTCGTCTAAGGTATGGATGTCCAGTTTTTTAAATTTAATTTTTTTGAGATGAATATTGGTAGAGGGTGTTTCGGTTTCAGAAGTGCTGGTTAAAGAGTTTTGAATATTCGTAGTATTATTTTCATGAATCACAATATTAAAAACGCCTTCTTCTACTACCAAAGATTGAATATCATAATCTCCTTTCACCATATCCCATAGGTTAAAACCTATGTATATGTCTTTTACATCCATGATGATGGGCGCATTGTCTTCTTTGGTCTCAAAAACTTGCACATCATACACTTTGATTGAGATATATGGAAAGTTACCAAAAAGGGATAATTTACTTTTACCAACACTAATAAGACCTTTGTGCTCTTGGTTTAGTATTGCAATCTCCTCTTTAATAATTTCAGATTGGTTACTCTGAATATATAGTATGAGACCTCCTACCACTAAAATTGGAACTAAGATTAGTCCTAACAAAATTCGTTTCCAGATTTTTTTAATCTTCACAGCAGGTTTCTTTAGGTTATGACCTTAAAAGTAACGAATTAGTATGAAAAATCTTATGTAGCACTCTATTTAACCTTTGGCTTAGCCGCATTGTATGGGTTAGATATTTTAACCAGTAAATGTTATGATGTTGCTATCGTCGCTGGTTATACTTGTTTGCCTTGTACGGAGACTCTAGCGATAGTTGAGCGAATTAAAAATTAGATTTGAACCTCCTCCGTCATATCGAGTATTTTTTGTGTAGCGATAGCGATACAAAAAATGTATCGAGATACAATAAAAAACGAAAAGTCTATATTTATAATATGAAATTATCTCACGTCTATATTTTGAAATGCACGGATGACTCCTATTATACTGGCGTAACCTCAAATCTTAGTCAACGATTATTCCAGCACCAGTCTGGTTTTTATATGGATTGCTACACTTATAACAGGAGACCTTTGGAATTAGTGTATAATTGTGAATTCACAGATATACAATTAGCAATTGATACTGAAAAACAAATTAAGAAATGGTCAAGGGTTAAAAAAGAGGCTTTGATTAATGAAGCTTATGACAAGTTACCTAATTTGGCTAAAAAGAAGTTTTGACAATAAATGGATCTCGATACCTCTACCGTCACATCGAGTGTTTTTTGTGTAGCGGTAGCGGAACAAAAAATGTATCGAGATGCAATCAAAACTAAAAGTATTAAAGGATCTCGATACAATCCCGATTATCATCGGGATCACTCGATCTGACGTCCGTTTTCTTTCATCGAATTGACAGGTTTTTACTCTCTTCCGATTTTAGGAACTAGCCATAGATATCCCATACACAACAGAAAGAAAATATAAAATCCAATGGGATTTATGGGTGCCAAAGGTGATATTTGTTTTGTGTTTTTTGTAGAAGCTCTATCAAAGTGTCTGCGATTTCTTTGTATGTTGTCATACCCTGATTTTGATTTCCAGGTGGTAGTATCCGTTACAAAATACTCCAAAACGGCTGTGGTGTCTTGTGCCATAGATAACCGATTCCAGCCTGGTTTCTTAGGATATGTTGTACCATGCCATAGATTTGATATATCTATATCGCTGCGCAATGCAATCCGATATCCTTCTTCAGTTTTTATTTCAGGTTCAGAAATAGCTGTTCTTAGTATAAAGGTATACGATTGATCTTTTATAGCCAGAATACTATGCTTATCCCAACTGACCTCAGCACTTTCTTTTTTACTGATAGTACTTATAATTGCTGACCATAACTGCTGGTACTCGGTTGTTTTTCCGTTTAACAATAACTCATAGGTACTTTCTAAAACCGTAGTGCCTACTTTCCCTTTTCCAAGATGTTTATAGGCGGATACGATATGTTCAGTATCATTTTTATGTATCGCTTGTAACTGAAATTGATCTTTAAAGATAAATGGATACTTTGTTATTTTAATTTTCGGGGAATTCATCAGATTTGTTTCGGTACTTTTCTCTTTTACAAAATCAAAAGCTACCATATCCTTTCTAAATCGAAAAAAATCATCATCCGGTTGAATAAAAAGCCCTAAGCCATTTTGCTTGATGGAGTTCGTAAGGGCTGTTCGTGAACTCCGCCCTAAATTATTTGCGGTAGCAACATCCAACATCACCAGATCAAAAGGTGCTACATTCTTTTCAGAAAAAGTGCCCATCAGTATTCGATCCATATTAAAATATTCGAACTTATATTTTCCTCTGGTGATCCTACTTTTTACCAATACCTCGTGCCCCATTTCTGCCAAATAGTTCTTAAGATATTTGGTTTCAAAAGTTGGGAAACTATTGACGATTAAGATTCTTAACCCTTTACGATTCTTAACAGTAACAGGAATAGGGTCTTGTGAAAGAACCGCGCCCAATGAATCTTTTTCTACCAATGAAAAAGTATAGGTACCTACTGATTTAAGATGTGTAGCTAATTGAAAGGATTGTTTTTTACCCGATTCTAAAGCGATAGAATCCAACCGATTTCCTCCTGGTCCTTCCAGAATCAATCGGTTTCCTTTTTTTGGATTGTTATACATTCCTTCAAACTGTAACTGCTCTCCTACTACCCTACTATGATCATATGTAAACCTAACCACACCAGAAGGCACATCACTTTTTACATAATCAACCTTATAGTTTTCTAGCTGCCAAAAATCAAAAGACTCTAACCCTTGTCCTAATACAAAAACCGTATCTGATGTGTTTACCTTACCGAAAATTGGTTGATTCGCTTTGTACGGAAACATTTTTAATCGTTTATGAACCTTTTTTAAACTATCTAATTGCTTGGTGTCATAACCACTGGTAAGGATGGCAACCTTAGTTTTTTTGCCAAGTATCGGTAATGCAGGTTTTAATGCAATCACAGCAATCGACATTATCGCAAACAAGGCAACTGTTATTCTGATCCAGAATCGGCGTTTCCCAAAATCAGATCCTTCTTTCCAAACAAAAACCAACCATAACACTATGGCACCAATACTTATATACGTTATCCAATTACTATGTAAAAAAGTGATATCCTCAATCATTGATTTCGAGCTCTTTTAATAGTAAATCGTTGATTTCGCTTGTTTGTTGTTGCTTTTTCACTGCATTAGGTTTCAATTCCGGAAGCGTCAAAAACAATCCTTTTTGCAAGGCTACTAGTGCTTCTTGTGGAACTGTTACATCCTCAGAAATCCATTTTAATCGTTGTAATGTTTCCAGATATTGCCCAGGATTTTCAATAGCTTTTTCTGCTAACTCATTTCCGGCTTGTCCAAAAAGTAGTTTATCCTCTTCTGTAATCGCTCCTTTTTCAAAAATTAATTGTTCCAGCCTTGCCAAGATTATACGTATGGAAGGATATGCATCTTCTTGCTCTAGTTCAGCACTTTTTCTAAAACCTGATACCTCATCGATTTCTCCCGTAAGTCTTTTATCTTCTTTAATAGGTGGAGGATCAAATCCGATGCGATGTACATAAATACGCGCACTGTTTTTAATTTCCTGGATCAGTTTTAGAGCTCTGTATTGATAGGGTAATGATTTTTCTGGTGTGTACAACCTAAGATATAATTCTGCATCCCACATTTCATTCAATGCCTGTCGTAACTTACCTTTTAAAGATTTTGTAAACAGCGTAGATTCTTCGGGGTCTTCGTGATTATGCAGGTACTCTTCTAAAGGGTCTTTCTTTTTTTCTTCTTCCACCAGATTGTGCTCATTTTCGCTATCGTGCTTATGGGTATATTTCGCCAACGGATCTTCTTCTTCATGTCCTTCTTCGTGATGATCTTCGTCCTCATGTTCTAGAGATTCTACATCTCCTTCTGCTGTGCCTCCGAATTCTGACTCATCTCCCATAAATTCAGCATATTTAAGACGTAGTACTTTTTGATCAAAACCTAATTCATTACTCTTAGATTTATAGTCTTTAGTCGATAGTTTTGCTTTGTCTTTCAGCAATTTCTCTGTATCGATAATCAACTGTCGCTGACTTCTAAAATAATCAGGCATCAGATCGACTCCCATCGTTCCTTCTACCGCAAAGTTATCAGAAACTGTATCCTTAATCACTGCAAAAAAGGTTTCGCTTCTGGATATATTAGGTTTCGGACGTTTACTATCCAATGCTTCTACATAAAAATATAATTCGTCACCGGGTTCCATCTTCATTTGATCCAGATCTATATTTTTGGACAAACTCAAGTTCCTCTTACCTTTTGAGATCTTATTATTAAAGTTTAGTTTTTCTTCTCTGAACTTAACAGACTCTCCTGAACCTTTACTAACGGTAGCTATAATATAGGAGTCTTCAATCCCAAAATCATCCGCAATGGCAGTTGTAAAGGATACCTTTTTATCTTCGTTAAAAGCAAAAGAGGTAAACTGTTTTATTCCTTTGATTTCTACGGACGGACTCTTGTCTTTGATCACCTCAATAGCGTACAATTCGGACACATATGATCTGTCTTGAAGGTCTGTAAATTTAAAATTATAAAAACCGGCATTAGTGAGTATTGATTTGCCTGTATATGCTTCATCTATTAATTTCATAGGATAACTATTCCCCATGCTTTCCATGGTCACGCTTTTAATTTCTTGGTCAAATCGTATCTTCCAGGAAACCTTTGATCCTTCTACCGCCTTTATATCCATTTTGGAAGTCTCTACAGAAGGAACTTGCGTATAGTTTGGATAGTTAATGGTTAGTTGTTGACGTATTAATTTTGGTGATTCAACTGTTGTTGATGTCGTATCGGTTGGTTTAAAAACAATTGTTTCCGGAGTTACTTTTGGTTGTTGTGACCATTGCAGGTTTGATAATAATTCATACTTATAGATCACTGCTCCTATCAAAATAAAAGAACATAGAATAATAGCTCCACGTACTAAGTGATTAGGAGGTTTGACAGTTTTTAGTTTTTCGACAAGTCTGGTTGTTACTCTGTTTTGTTGAATTCTGGCCAAGCCGGACAGCTTTTCTTCGGGTAATAACAAAAGACCGGTACTATATTCTGTAGCTTCGAGATGAAGATCTATATAACTCGCTACATTTTCTAAACTATGTTTCCAGGGTTTTATAAAAAATAGGATCATCCCCGCAACTAAAAAGAGGATCACCAATGACCAAAACACCTTAAAAAATATCAGATACGAAAGGATGGCTGGTCCTAAGGCATATAATGCAATCTCTAACCAGAGCATCAGTCGCCATCGCCTTCTAAACTCAACCAACATGTCGTGTCCTGATCTCATTATTGTTTCCTGAATTTTGCTATAATACGTTCCATCACTAACAAGGTTCCCATTAACAACCATAACCATTTTGATATATCAAAAAGCTCAAATTGTTTTTTACCCGCCTCCAGACTAGCCATTATCGGTTGCAGTTCTGATATATCAATAGTTCTTATATCATACTCATTAATTTCATTCTTTACATCTTTATGAAAATCAAAAAGCTTTAGCAACTGTTCGGATAAGTTTCTATCAATACTATTCTGTGTATTCAGCACTTCTGTAAGATAAAAAATCCTATTCGAAGATCCTGCTTCAATAATGTTATTGGTAAGGTTATCTGGTTGATACACTAACATCTTTGTTGGTGTGTTTGGAACCACATTCGAAGATAACCAAACTACCAGATCAAAAGCATCAGCATCTAAACCCTCTATACTCTGAACCGTTTCTATATCTATTTGTCTATTCAAGTATTTCGATATTGCCTTCAGTGATGCTTCTATGTATGTTTTCTGATTGACCAAACTATCTTCATAAAACAGCAGTACTTTTGTTGGCATTTCTGAAGTAAGAGATACACTTTCCTCCTTTCCGTTTAACATTAGCATCACACTGTCATTTGCTTTATTAAATTTCAGTCTTTTATCATCCGCAGCAATTAATGCTTTATTAAAAAACAATTGATCCTGATTACTTATCATTGATAGGACTTGCAGAGCATCTTCTTTCTTTAAGACCTTGAGATTTTTTTTAACCGACGCTTCTGAATCTAAAGATATCCAAGCTATATTCTTATTCGTATTTGGTCTTCTACCTTTGATTCCGCTTATGAATGCGTTCGTGAAAACGACAATACTATCCGTTTGTAATGCCTCCATTTCTTTGGCTAATTGCCAATAATTAGGAGTTGTATTGCTTTCTATATCTATTTGATCGGTATCCAATTCCGGAAATCCGAATTCCAAAAGTCTTAATGATGCTCCCGCATCTATAATATCGATGATTGTTTGTATCCTATCATCATCTAATAATGAAGGTTCCACTATATAAGTTACCGGTATGATAGCAGCTTTCTTTTTAATCTGAAAACCGGCCATTAGTAAAACCAAAATACCAATCAATAGCATTCTCACTACTAGTAGAAAAAACTCATTTAACTGAATACTCCTTGATTGTTTAGAATCGGATTCTTCAAGTAGTTTAATACTTCCTATTTTAATAGTCTTTCCTTCTTTCTTACTCCACAGATGTATAGCTATCGGCACAAGAAGTCCTAATAGAGCCCAGAGATATGTGGGGTTAAGAAAAAACATATTACAGTAATCTATTTCGTTGTTTTAAAAAGGCTTGTAATGCCTCTCCTATATGCTCATCTAATCGAAACATGTGATAACCAATATTATGGGTCAATAAAGTATTTTTATTTTTTTTGATTGCAGCATTCAATGCTGATAGATATTGCTTTTTAGCTTCCTTTGCATCAATCTTTCGTTTGGCACCTGTTTCTAAATCCTCAAAAGTGACTGTTCCTTTGTAATTAAATTCTAATTCATTTTTACCCATCAAATGTAATACTACGACTTCATTTCTGGGGGTTTTTAAACGTTTGATAAAAGCAGTAAGTTCTTCTTGATGTTCATATAAATCTGTAATAAAAAACACTAATTCCTTATGATTACGGTCATGTAAACTTTTAGAAGCATTGGGATTTTCAGGCCATCTTCCTTTATTTTCTATATCAATTAACCCTTGTAATAATCGATTATAATGTTGTTTTTGTACTTTAGAATAAACGCTGTGCAACTTTTTATCATTCAAAGCAAAAAGCCCAATAGCATCTCCTTGTTTTTGAGAAAGATAAGCTAACGTAGCTACCAATATTCTAGCGTACTCCATTTTAGAAAATTTATCTTCTTTATGAAGCATAGATGTACTAGCATCCACAATAAACTTCACTGCAATATTGGTTTCGATATCTGACTGTTTGATATAATATCTACCTGATCGTGCCACCATTTTCCAATCCAGCAATCGTAAATCATCACCTTGCTCATAATTCCGAAATTGACTAAACTCCATTCCTGAGCCTACACTTCTACTATGTTGAAGTCCTGACAGGTACCCATCAACGATTACCCGAGCAACAAGTGCTAATCCCGATACCGTTTTAACTAGTTCAGGTTTTACTAATTGATGATACGCTTCTTGTTTCATTTTTGTTATGTCAAAATGTAACTACAGTATAGTCTTTAAGAGCTCAAGAGTAACATCATCAGAGGTGATTCCTTCGGATTCTGCTCTGAAGTTTACAATAATTCTATGTCGTAATACAGGAAATGCAACCTGTTTTAGATCTTCGGGAATTACCGATAAGCGTCCTTGTATTAAAGCTCTGGCTTTTGCCGTCAATATCATAGCCTGTCCTGCCCTAGGTCCTGCTCCCCAATTCACCCATTCTTTTACATAAGCATTGGTAGTTGTTTCGGGTCTTGTAGCTCTAACTAGTTTACTAACGGCAGCAATAAGATCATCACTGATATGTACTTGGCGTACCAAATGTTGTAACCGTAAAATATCTTCTCCCGTAATTACTTTGTTTAAAGTAGTTTTAGCCACTCCGGTGGTACTTTTTAGTACAGCCATTTCTTCAGATTCGGTAGGGTATCCAATTTTAATGTATAATAGAAAACGATCTTGTTGTGCTTCCGGAAGTATAAAAGTTCCGGACTGCTCAATTGGATTTTGCGTAGCAAGAATAAAGAATGGTCTGCCTAATTTATATGTCTTATTAGCATACGTCACTTCAAACTCTTGCATCGCTTCAAGCAATGCCGCTTGCGTTTTAGGCGGTGTACGATTGATCTCATCCGCCAGTATAATATTAGAAAAGATGGGACCCTTGTTAAATTTAAAGAACTTCTTTCCCGTACCGTGCTCTTCTTCCAAAATTTCTGTTCCAATAATATCCGAAGGCATTAAATCGGGAGTAAACTGTATTCTTTTAAATTTTAAATCTACAGCTTGCGCCAAAGTTCTAATCATTAATGTTTTTGCTAATCCAGGAACTCCTTCCAGTAAAGCGTGACCCCCTGCTAAGAAAGTAATTAGTAGTTGCTCTACTGTTTCTTCCTGACCAATAATTACCTTACCTATCTCTTTCTTTAGATTTATTAATTTTTGTGTCAGTATATGTACCTCTTGCTCAATACTTGCTAAATCTTTATCCATATATACTTTTTTTATGAGGTCAATGCATACATCACTATATTAACCCCAAAACGAGTATTATCTATTTTATACCAACGTTTATTTCTAAAATCATAATCCCACTCACACCCATAGTCTTTATTGCTAAACAACACTCCTATTCTACCATTGATCACAATAGCTTTTAAATAATCATGCACAATGTCATCACCCCATCCATTTAGTTCTTGCGAGGTGGTAGGTGGTCCATCTTCAAATTTGAAAAATATACTATAAATCTCATGGGTATTAGGGATTTTCTTTAACTCACCTGAACCAAAAATATCTTCCATCTGCCTAACAAATGATTTAGAAAACAAACCATCTATATCATGATTACAATCATCAGCAAATACAAAACCTCCATTTTTTACGTACTTCTCAAAGTTCTCACGTTCTTTTTTTGTGAACTGCACAAGCTTATGACCGGATAAATAACAAAATGGACTTTTGAAAATCTCATCACTACTTAGTGGAATAATTTTTTCCTGCGTATCCACTTTTAGCGTAGTATATTCCACAAGAGAATTCAGAAGATTAGAAGGCATTCTTTGATCCACATCCCAATCTCCAGATTCATACTGTAACCTTGTAAAGAAAAACTTATTAGCCAATGCACAATCATTTTGACTTTTGAAAAAAGAAAAACTGGTCATTATGATATACCAAAACAACCAGTTTTATATTATAATTATACCGCATCAGATAAGCTGGTAAACGTAAAGTCTCTTATTTTCATATAAGGTACCAAGTTACCGTTAATCCGTACTTGTTTGCCAAGAGTTTCTAGATTATTTAGCATTATAATAGGACTCTCATTAAACCTAAAATTCTTCACCGGATGCTTTATTTTTCCGTTCTCTATATAGAATGTTCCATCTCTAGTAAGTCCTGTATATAATAAAGTTTGAGGATCTACACTTCTAATATACCAAAGCCGTGTAACCAGGATTCCTTTTTTAGTTCCCTTAATCAGATCTTCTAGTGAAGCATCACCACCTTGCATAATAAAACCATTAGGAAATGGAACAGGGTCTACTCCTTTTTTCTCAGCCCAATAACGGCTATATGCCAAGTTTTTTACAACTCCATTTTCTATCCAACTGGTTTTCTTCAAAGGTTGTCCAGAGCCATTCCAAGTACCAGTAGGCACTTCTGGATTCAAAGGGTCTGACCATATATTTACACGTTCATCTACAATCTTCTCACCCATCTTGGTTCCTCCTCCTTCTTTGGACATAAAGCTCCGTCCTTCGTCTGCAGTACGTGCATTAAATGCAAAGGCCATATTACCCAAAAGACCAACAGACGCTGCTGGTTCCAGGATCACCGTATATTTACCAGGTTCTATTGCTTTAGCTTCTTTAGACATAACTGCTTTCTCTATGGCTACATTAGAAGCTTCTACTGCATCAAATTTACTGATATCATTAAAGTCTCTGGTTACCCAACCAGATCCAGTACCATCATTACTGCGCATAGTGACAGTAAAATTAGCGCTTGTCGATTTATTATACGCAAACAGGCCATTAGAATTCATCATTGCACTAAAGCCATATGAGTCGTTAAAAAAGCCTGCTGCTGTTACTTTTTTAGCTGCTGCTGGTTCAATACTACTATTAGCAACTTGCGCACGATAATCAGGTGTAATTTTTGCCGTAGCATCATCATATGTAATAGATGCATCATATTTTTGTGGACCTAGAGGTGCCATAAACTCAGGGTTTTCCGGAGATAATTTTGCCAATTCCTCTGCTCTTTTCACTACTTTCTTTAAAGATTCATCATCAAATTCATCGATAGTTGCTGTTCCGGATTTCTTTCCAAAATTAGATTGAACCACTAACGTTTGATTGGATCGGTGTCCTGCTGTAGACACAGTATTTCTTGCGTAGCGGATGTTACCGCTTTCGCTTCCGCTTAAATTTATTTCGCAAGCATCTGCAGTAGAAAAGCTCAACGCCTTTTCCATAATCTGCTTTGCTTCTTCTTTAGAATATATTGCCATGATTTTTTTATTTGAATAAGACAGTGAATTAGATTTTTCTACCAGTGTTGATTACATTTACACCATTAAAACGTGTAGTAGAACTTCCGTGAGATACAGCACTTATTTGCGAAGGCTGTCCTTTTCCATCAAAGAATGATCCGAACATTCGATAATCATCTTTGTCACATATCTTGGCACAAGAATTCCAGAATTCTTGTGTATTAGATTGATACGCCACATCATCAAGCATACCTACAATCTTACCATTTTTAATTTCATAAAATACAGTTCCTCCAAATTGGAAATTGTATCGTTGTTGATCAATAGAATACGAACCTCTTCCTGCAATGTAAATTCCTTTTTCTACATCTTTGATCATATCATCAATAGAATATTTTTCTTTACCAGGCTCCAAAGAAACGTTAGGCATACGCTGGAACTGCACATCATTCCAACTCTGAGAATAACAACATCCGTGTGATTCATTTTGATCGATCATATGAACCTGATCTCGTATTGCCTGATAATTGGTCAGAATACCATTACGAACCAAATCCCATTTTTTGGTTTTTACTCCTTCGTCATCATATCCGACAGCTCCCAGTGATCCTACCTGGGTTTTATCAGCTACAAGATTTACAATCTCGCTTCCGTATTTGAAGTTTTTAGTTTTCCACTTATCTAATGTAGCAAAACTAGTTCCAGCATAATTAGCTTCATATCCTAATACACGATCTAATTCTAGTGGATGTCCAACAGACTCGTGAATTGTTAAGCCTAAATGATTCGGTTCCAACACTAAATCATATTTACCGGCTTCTACTGACTTAGCTGTCAATCTTTCTTTAGCTTGTTTAGCAGCAACGGTAGCATCTTCAACAATATCGTAACTATTACGGTATAGATTTAATCCAGCAGGACCTTTCAGTTTTTCTGAAGCTAAACCGTCCATATATTCATACCCCATTCCCATAGGGGCACTCATCGCTTGACGTGATTTAAACTTACCAGTTCCCTTATCTATAGCTGTCACCGTGAATGTCGGCCAAATACGATGTACATCTTGATCAATATATGATCCATCTGTTGAAGCAAAATATTTTTGCTCATTTACCATAAATAATGCTGAATTCACATAATTAGCCCCATTCTTTAAAGCCGCAGCATTGGCAGAAAGTAGAAGATCTACTTTTTCTGAAACTGGAACATCTTTAAAATCTTTAGTGATAGGAGTTTTCCAACTTACCTCACCATGCGATTTTACTGGTGCCAATTTCACTTCTTCTTTTTGAATTTTAGAATTTGCCTTTGCAATTGCTACTGCTTGATCAGTCGCTTTCTTAATTCCATCTTCAGTAACGCTATTGGTAGATGCAAATCCCCATGTACCATTAACAATTACGCGAATTCCTATACCAAACGATTCTGTATTCACTACATTTTGTACTTTATCTTCTCTAGTGAATACATATTGATTAAGGTATCTTCCTATACGAGCATCTGCATAGCTTGCTCCTAAGGATTTTGCAGTATTGAGTGCTACATCTGCCATCTTTTTCTTAATGGCTATGTCCATTCCCGGATTAAGCAGTGCTTCTGCGGGAATATCATTTCCCAGGAGTAATGATGGCATCATCAAAGCGCCCGCTCCTAGTCCTGTGTATTGAATAAAATCTCTACGTTTCATAAACCTCTTTTTTGATTGAGTGAATATTAAAATAAGTCTGATGAACTTTACCCCTTATGTATTATGATAAGGGTTATGATCTATATGTTATTATTCACAAAGTTTAGTTACAAGACTAACCTCTGTTAGCTTTAAAAATAGAAAAATTATAATAAAGGAACATATTTTAAATCCATAGAAAAACCTTATTGTTAAAGTATAAATTCAGAGAAATAAATAAACTTCAAAACACATATAAACCACTGAATGTCAGAATTATAAACTAAAACTTGTTTTTGAATTACATCTAACTAATTAAGTGTTTTTTAATCAAAAACGTACTAAACAATCGTAAACATAAATTTTTGTTAAACTTTTAAGACATATATCAAACAAACCCATAATCAATAGCTTTTCTATAAACCACATCAATCCGACTTAAGTAAATCATAATTTTTTAACACGTATTTCTGTTGCTTCAATTTTATTTGATTTTTTGATGCCATACTAATAGATTGGTTAGGGCTTCTTTTAGATTAATCACAAAACCACTATGAGTAACATTCCCTAAAAGCCTATAAATAAGTGATTAATATGTTCGATATCTTCCTTGAGAGTATTCTTACCGCTCACATTATAAATTTTACCGTTGATCATATTTTGATTTCAGAATAGCTATTGTCATACTACTTTTACCTCAGTAAAGAAAACAAAACAGTAGTATTATGGAAAGTAAAGCAAAAATCAAATTCACAAAAAAAACAGCCTATCTAATCATTGGGGTTTCTATAGGGGCAATTCTTCTTTTTGAAGCTGGGTATGCATTTGGAAAATTCTTATATCACTTTACAAACTAAAATCATTAATCAAAAAAACAAACATTATGAAACATGCAGAGTACATTATCGAAAACAACAAAGTAGAAGTATTTAATACATTATTAGGAAAAGAATCTATCTTTTTAAATGGAACTAAAGTATCAGAAAAATATTCTTTACTTGGGAGTAATCATTATTTCAAAATAGGAAATGACAACTATTCCATAAGACCTTACCCAACATTAGAAAAAATATCAGGAGTAGGATTTATGATACATAAAAACGGGTTACCGATCAAGATTAAAAGCATTTTCAAAATAAAAAGGATAAAAAATACTCTTCGATTATTCACTTCGGTCCTTTTGGGAATCATTATAGGGTTATTATCAGGCGGTGCAATAGGATTTGGAATCGTAAAATTATTCTTTCACTAAAAACAAATACATCATGGTAACTTTAGCAAAAATAATCGTAACAATTATCATCAACATATTATTCTAAATCATAATCGATCATTCTCAGTATTAAATTATATTTGAAAATTATCAAAAAATCTGATGAATACTATCTTATCAAAACACAAGTGGAGCATTATTTTCTGGACTGTACAAATTCTTGGTTGGGGTGGCTTACTATTATTTAGTTTTTTAGTAACTCCTAATACCAATGGCTATCGATACAGTGATACTAATATTATGGGGATGATAGCCTCATTTGTGGCCGGTACATTCACCACTGGTTTATTACGTCTATATTTAAAACGTGTCATCATATTTAGTGAATTTGATTTTAAACAGCTTATAAAATTTGTATTCAGTGCCACTCTTGCTTCATTTTTATATTTTTTCATCACATTTGGAACAGGGTTTATAATGGGATATACCGACACTTCTCATAGTCAGGTAAAAGTTCCTGAAATTCTAGATGTAGGCATAGCTTTTATTATTTTCAGTTCTTTTATAGTCATATTTGGATGGTCTATTCTGTATATGGTGATTAAAATTATTATCAATCTTAGTGCAGATCAACTGGAGAAATCAAAACTGAATGCCTCTTTAAAACAAGCTAAGCTTAATACCTTAAAAAGTCAAATCAACCCACATTTTATGTTTAACAGTCTAAATAATATAAGAGGGTTGATGTTAGAAGATGTGGATAAATCCAGGGAGATGCTTACTAAATTATCAGAAATGCTTAGATATTCATTGACCAAAAATGATGTCAATGCAATTTCACTTGAGGAAGAATTAGAAATGGTGGATAACTATATTGATTTATCCAAAATTCAGTTTGAAGATCGTTTAGAATACAGAAAAGATATACATCCTGAAACACTTACGATTCCAATACCTCCAATGATTATTCAATTATTAGTAGAAAACGGGATCAAACATGGAATATCTAATCTAAAAAGTGGGGGCAAAATAGTTGTTAAAACAAAACTTATAGAGGGCATATTACTGATCAAAGTTATAAATAGCGGTATATTATCTATTTCAAAAAACACTACCCGATTAGGTTTGCAAAATATCCAACAGCGATTACAATTATTATATGGGAATAAAGCTTCTTTTTCTTTAAATGAAATTGAAAGTGAAGTTGTAGCAGATATTAAAATTCCAATAGCACATGACAAGCATTAAAACTGTAATTATAGAAGATTCTAGGTTAGCTCGCAATGAGCTAAAGGAACTTATGAAAAACCATGAAGAACTCCAACTTATTGGTGAAGCGGAGAATGTTGACAACGGATATGAGCTCATTACAAGCGTTCAACCAGATCTTATGTTTTTAGATATTAATATGCCGGAAAAAGATGGGTTTGAATTACTGGAGATGTTAGACAATGTACCTATCGTAGTTTTCACAACGGCTTTTGATGAATATGCTATCAAATCTTTTGAATATAACGCATTGGATTATCTCCTAAAGCCTATAAATCCCAATCGATTTGCTACAGCAATTGATAAGGTAAAAAACAAACTTATAGATAATGGATCGGTAAACCTTCAGCATGAAAAACGCGACGAGAACAGTCAGATATTTATTAAGGACGGAGATAAGTGCTGGTTAGTTAAGATTAGTGACATTTCTCTCTTTGAGATTGTAGGTAACTATACTCGGGTATATTTTGAAGATAACAATCCTTTGATTTATAAATCGCTTAACCAGATCGAAACAAAATTACCTGATGAAAAATTCTTTAGGACAAACAGACAACAAATTATTAATTTACAACATATTCACGACGTTGTTCCTTGGTTTAATGGTAAACTAAAGCTTACGATGAAAAATAATATAGAAGTCGAGGTTTCCAGAAGACAATCTTATAGTTTTAAAGAAAAATTAAGTTTATAGTTTCACTAAACAAAACACAATTTATCTAAGGAATCGTTAATTGTTTTGTTAAAAGCTAAATAAACTTCTTATATTAGCTTCAATATTCAAAGCCCAAGATTTCATTACTATAAAAGCTAGCATTTTTATGATAGCTTATTTACAAACTTAAAGTTACAATTCACAAGGCATATCAATTCATTGATAGAGAGTCCCTTTGTGTAAAAATATTATTACAAACATATTGTGATATAATTTAATTGTAACTAATGAAATTATCAAGTACCTACATCTGTATTATTTGCTTACTACTTAGTATAAGCTGTGCCAAGGAAAAAAAATCCGAGAAAGAATCGATTACCATAGGTACTAAGAAGAAAGAAAAAACAGTTAAACCAAAAGAAACTTCTTCAGTTCCTATAATGTTGGACAATAAAGGTATTGGCCCTATAAAGTCAATTACTTTTGATAATAATATTGATCAAAATTTAGCTACCAGAGGCGAACAACTCTTCAAGTCAAAATGTGTAGCATGTCATAAAGCAAATAAAAAATTTATTGGCCCTCCTATGGTAGGGATTTATCAAAAACGTAGTCCGGAATGGGTCATGAATATTATCATGAATCCTGATGAAATGCTGAAGAAAGATCCTGTGGCAAAAGCATTGTTAAAAGAATATAATAATACAATAATGCTAAATCAAAATATTCCTGAAGAAGAAGCCAGAGCTATGGCCGAATGGTTTAGAACACTCAAATAATAACTTATAAGCAAATCATCTTTTATTATGCAAAAAGAACCACAATATGATGCAATTGTAGTTGGAACAGGTATTAGCGGCGGTTGGGCTGCCAAAGAACTTTGTGAAAAAGGTCTCAAAACATTAGTCCTAGAAAGAGGTCGAATGGTAAAACATATTGAAGACTACACTACTATGAATGATGATCCCTGGGATTATGAACTTAAAGGAGAACCCTCTAAAAAAGAAATTGCAGAGCAAGAAAAACAACACCGTACAGGTTATGTAACCGATAAAGCACATCGTCATTTCTTTGTTAATGATTTAAAACATCCTTATAACGAAACCAAACGTTTTGATTGGATAAGAGGGTATCACGTAGGAGGTAGATCTTTAATGTGGGGGCGTCAAAGTTACAGATTAAGTGATATTGATTTTGAAGCCAATAAAAAAGAAGGAATAGCCATTGATTGGCCTGTACGTTACAAAGATATTGCACCCTGGTATGATAAAGTTGAAGAGTTTATTGGTGTAAGTGGTGAAAACTTAGGCTTAGAACAATTGCCCGATGGTAAATTTTTACCACCAATGGAATTAAATTGTGTTGAGGATCATTTAAAATCTAATATATCTGATAACTATATTGACCGAGTACTTACCATAGGAAGAACAGCACATATTACGGGTACCAAAACTTTTGATGGACGAATGAACTGCCAATACCGTAATCGTTGTATGCGTGGTTGTCCATTTGGAGCCTATTTTAGTAGTAACTCTTCTACTCTTCCGGCCGCTGAACGAACCGGAAACATGGAATTACGCGAAAATTCTATTGTTCATCAAGTGATCTATGATGATAAAACAAGAAAAGCTACTGGAGTCAAAGTAATTGATACTATCACCAAAGAAAAACACGAATTTACTGCCAAAGTAATTTTTCTATGTGCTTCATCAATTGCATCAGCAAGTATTCTCCTTCAATCTACATCAGAACGATTTCCAAATGGAATGGGTAATGACTCTGGAGAATTAGGTTGTAATATTATGGATCATCACTTTAAGGCAGGTGCCATTGGAACCTATAATGGATTTGAAGATAAATATTATAAAGGCAGAAGGCCAAATGGTTTATACATCCCAAGATTCAGGAACATAGGTGGTGAAACTGATCAAAAAACTTTCAAACGGGGGTATGGATATCAAGGAGGTGCCAGTCGAGAAGATTGGCGAGAAACCATCGCAGAACTAGGGTATGGTGCCGAAATGAAGGATGCCATCTTAAAACCTGGTAAATGGAGAATAGGATTAATGGGATTTGGGGAATGTCTGCCATATCACGAAAACAAAATGACATTAGATTATAATCAACTTGATGAATGGGGATTACCCACCATTACTTTTGATGCAGAGTTTAAAGAAAATGAACTCGAAATGCGTAAGGATATGGTAAACCAAGGAATGGAAATGCTAAAAAAAGCAGGGTTTACAGACATTGAACCCTGGGATGATATTGGTGCTCCAGGATTGGGAATTCATGAAATGGGTACAGCTCGTATGGGAAAAGACCCTAAAACATCAGTACTTAATGAAAACAATCAAATTCATGCAGTGCCTAATGTATATGTTACCGATGGTTCATTTATGACATCTTCCAGTTGTGTAAATCCATCTCTTAGCTATATGGCTTTTACCGCCAGAGCAGCTGAACATGCTGCAAAACAAATTCAGAAAAACGCTTAATACTATCACAATGAATAGAAGAGAAGCCATAAAAAATATTGGATTAACAGCAGGATATATTGCTGCTACCCCCACAGTACTTAGTATCTTACAAAGCTGTACCAAGGAAATAAAATTAACCTGGGTTCCTGAATTATTTTCTGAAGATGAAGCTAAAATCTTAGATCAATTAGTAGATCTTATTATACCTGAAACAGATACTCCAGGAGCAAAATCACTTAATGTACCCATGTTTGTAGAAAAATTCATTAATAATGCTATAAAAGATGAAGAAACACAGATGTTCAAAAACATAGCGGGTATTGTTACCAATGAATTTGACGTTAACGAAGATAAACCGGTTAAGAAGATAAAGATTGAAGAGTATGATGCTCTGTTGACAAAATATCTTCGTACATCCAAAGAGCAACAGAAAGCATATCAAAAGGAAATGGAACAAATGAAAGGGCCGGAGGATTTTGAAAATATCTCTAAAGATGCCAAAATATTTCTATACCTATCTGTCGTTAGAGATCTTTCTATTTGGGGATATAAAACTCACGAAGAGATCGGAGAAAATGTTCTTGCTTACTTGCCAGTTCCCGGCGAACAAATTGGGTGCGAATCAATAGAAAAACTTACAGGTGGAAAAGCCTGGTCACTATAAACAGTAAATCATGCTAAAAACAATCACTAAAGCTATTGTCATAACCTTGATAATATGTTCCTGTAAAAACAGCGCTTCAGAAAATACTGAAGCACAACAAGAAAAAGAAAAAATAGCTGTGGCTGAAACCAAAAATGACAAACCATTCTTTAAATTATCATTAGCGCAATGGTCTCTACATAAAGAAATCCTATCCGGTAAAATGAATCCTTTGGATTTTGCACAAAAAGCTAAAGAACTAGGTTTTGAAGGAGTCGAATATGTAAATCATCTCTATTCCAAAGAATTAGAGAAAAACCCCAATCCAGAGATTGGAATGCGACAACTGTTAGAAACCTTAAAATCTAAAAGCGAGGAACATCAAATTCAAAACCTAATCATTATGGTTGACGGTGAAGGTGATCTTGCAGTTACTAATGAGAAGGAACGTAATCAAGCTGTTCAAAATCATAAAAAATGGGTAGATGCTGCTCAGTTCTTAGGCTGCCACTCTATCCGGGTCAATCTATTCGGTACCAATAATCCTAAAGAATGGGTAGAAGTTGCTGTGGATGGATTAGGTAAATTATCTACATATGCTGCAACCAAAAATATTAATGTAATTGTAGAGAATCATGGATACTTATCTTCTAATGCAGCATTACTTATAGAGGTGATTAAAAAAGTTAATAAGCCTAATTGTGGCACACTACCAGATTTTGGAAATTTTTGCTTGGAACGTGAAGGAGGTAAAAGATGGGAGGCTAAATGTATTAAAGAATATGACAAATATAAAGGTGTTGAAGAAATGATGCCTTATGCTAAAGCTGTTAGTGCGAAATCCTATGATTTTAATGCTGAAGGCAATGAAACCAAAATTGATTATAAAAAAATGCTAGAAATTGTGAAAAAAGCAAAATACAATGGTTTTATTGGTGTAGAATATGAAGGGGAAAGATTAGGAGAAATAGAAGGTATTAAAGCTACCCGTGATTTATTACTAAACACAGCGAAACAAATACAATAACGAACATATATATGAAGACTACAACTCAAGTCCAACTTTCCCTAATGATGTTTTTAGAATTCTTCATCTGGGGAGGATGGTTTGTAACCTTAGGGAGTTATTTACCGAACTCTCTAAACACTAGTGGCGCAGAAATTGCAATGGCATACTCAACCCAATCTTGGGGTGCCATTATTGCGCCATTTATTATTGGTCTGATTGCAGATCGGTTCTTTAATGCCGAAAGAATTTTAGGAATTCTCCATCTCATTGGGGCTTTTTTAATGTATCAAATGGCTAACGCTACAGATTTTGGTGCTTTCTACCCCTATGTTCTAGGGTATATGATCGCTTATATGCCAACACTAGCATTAGTAAATTCTGTATCTTTCAATCAGATGAATGATCCTGCTAAACAGTTTTCATTTGTTAGAGTGTTTGGTACTATTGGATGGATTGTAGCTGGGTTATTAATAAGCTATGCCTTTCATTGGGATTCTGAAGAAGGTGTTTCTAGTGGAATGCTAAAAAATACATTCCTGATGACAGCAATAGCTTCAGCTTGTTTAGGAGTTTTTAGTTTTACGTTGCCCAAAACACCTCCAAAGGTTGGTAAAAATCAAAAAGTAACAATCTCAGAAATTTTAGGTTTAGATGCTATAAAACTATTAAAGGATAGAAACTTTTTGATGTTCTTCTTAGCTTCTATATTAATATGTATCCCTCTAGCTTTTTACTACCAACATACGAATCAATTTTTAAGTGAAATCAAAGTGACCGACCCTACAGGTAAAATGACTATTGGTCAAGCTTCAGAAGTTGTTTTTATGCTACTTCTTCCCTTTTTCTTTAAGAAATTTGGATTCAAAAAAACATTATTGGTAGGAATGTTAGCTTGGGCAGTTCGATATATATTATTTGCCTATGATAATGAAGGAGAATTGGCCTTTATGTTAATTATTGGGATCGCTCTACACGGTATTTGTTACGATTTCTTCTTTGTCTCCGGTCAAATCTATACGGATAGTAAGGCAGGAGAAAAGTTCAAAAGTGCAGCACAAGGATTGATTACCTTAGCTACTTATGGATTAGGAATGTTAATTGGGTTTTATGTGGCTGGACAAATTACCGATGCAAATGCATATCTAAAAGGTGATGGTCATGATTGGCAAAGCATTTGGATCTTCCCAGCTATATTTGCGACAGTAGTAATGCTTCTTTTTGCAGTATTTTTCAAAAACGAAAAAATAGAATATAAGGAATGAAGTAAAAAGTATCCAGTTTACAGTAAGCAGTAATTATTTATACCATAAAATACTGCATACTATCAACTGCTTCCTACAATCAAAATAATATAATGATTCTATAAGTTTTAAATACTAAGTATTAGTTTTAATTAAAATAAAATTAAAGAAAAATGACCCGACTTAAAATGGGAATGGTAGGTGGAGGAATTGGTTCCTTCATCGGAGATGTACATAGAAAAGCCGCCAGTATTGATGGAATGATTGATTTGGTATGTGGTGCATTCTCTAGTAGTGAAGATAAAAGTATTGCTTCCGCGGAAGTGCTAGGAATTCCAAAACATAGAACTTATGGTAGTTTTGAACAGATGATTATTGAAGAAGTTAAACTTCCTGAAGAAGAGCGTATGGATTTTGTGTCTATTGTGACCCCAAATCATATGCATTTCCCTCCTGCAAAAATGGCCTTGGAACATGGTTTTCATGTAATTTGTGATAAACCTATGACGTTAACTTTGGAAGAGGCAGTTGAACTGGAAAAGATTGTACAATCTTCAGGAAAGGTTTTTGCGCTTACACATAACTATACAGGATACCCTATGGTCAAACAAGCTAAAGCTATGATTGCTAAAGGAGATCTTGGAACAATTCGTAAAGTAAATGTGCAATATCTTCAAGGCTGGTTGGCAACAGCCGTAGAAAAAACTGGGCAGAAACAAGCTGCCTGGAGAGTAGATCCTAACAAGTCAGGAATCGGAGGTGCTCTTGGTGATATCGGAACACACGCTGAAAATCTAGTAGAATATATTACCGGAATCCAAATTAAAGAGTTAGCTGCTGATCTTTCTGCTTATGGTGAAGGCAGAACGCTGGATGATGATGGTAATATATTATTACGCTTTGATAATGGAGCCAAAGGAGTTATGACCTTTTCACAAATTGCAACTGGAGAAGAAAATAATCTGGGAGTAAAAATCTATGGTACTAAAGGAAGTGTAACATGGTACCAAGAAAATCCAAATGAATTAGTAGTAAAGTGGCTTGACCAACCTAAGCAGGTATATACTCCTGGAGGAAATGGCGGTTATCCCGAAGCATCAGAATATGTTCGTATTCCTGCGGGACACCCAGAAGGATATTTAGAAGGTTTTGCCACCATTTACAGAAGTTTTGCAAAAGAATTAAATCAAATAAAAGATAGTAAGTCTGGTTCTACTCTACCCGATTTTCCAACTGCACAAGATGGTGTGCGAGGAATGAAATTCATTTATGCCGCAGTAGAGAGTAGTAAAAATAATGCAGAATGGACTAAATTAATATAAGTAAATAAAAATCTAAATTCTGTCTTCTCGAGCCGAGTCGAGAGATAAGAAAATGTATTACATTTCGACTCCGCTCAATGTGACAGATTAAAACTATTCAAATGAAAACAATCAAAGGCCCTGCAATATTTCTTGCGCAATTTATGGATGAAAAGGCTCCATTCAATTCATTAGATGGTTTATGCAAATGGGCATCAGACCTTGGATATAAAGGTATTCAAATCCCTACCTGGGAAACCAGATTAATCGATCTTGATAAAGCTGCTGAGAGTCAAACTTATTGCGATGAGTTAAAAGGTAAAATTGCAGACTATGGATTAGAAATCACAGAACTCTCTACACACTTGCAGGGACAACTAGTAGCTGTTCATCCAGCATATGATATTATGTTTGATAATTTCGCACCGGATGATTGTAAAAACAATCCAAAAAAACGAACTGAATGGGCTATCAGACAAGTGAAAAATGCTGCAATTGCAAGTAAACGACTAGGAATCAATGTACATGCTACATTTTCGGGAGCTTTGTTATGGCATACCATGCACCCCTGGCCACAACGACCTGTCGGATTGGTCGAAATGGGTTTTGAAGAACTTGCAAAACGTTGGCTTCCTATTCTGAATCATTTTGATGAACAAGGCGTGGATGTATGCTATGAAATCCACCCTGGAGAAGATCTGCATGATGGTGTTACTTTTGAACGCTTTCTGGAAGCAACAGGGAATCATAAACGAGTAAATATCTTATATGATCCAAGTCATTTCGTTTTACAGCAACTAGATTATATCGAATATATAGATCACTATCACGAGTTTATAAAATCTTTTCACGTCAAAGATTCTGAGTTTAACCCTACAGGAAAAAAAGGTGTATTCGGCGGGTATGGTGATTGGATTGATCGTGCCGGGCGATACCGTTCTCCTGGTGATGGACAAATAGATTTTAAAACAATATTCTCTAAACTTACAGAATATGGTTGTGATGTCTGGGCAGTAATGGAATGGGAATGTTGTATTAAATCTCCTGAACAAGGAGCCCGAGAAGGTGCTCCATTTATACAAAGTCATATTATTGAAGCTACACAAAAAGCTTTTGATGATTTTGCTGGAGCAGATATTGATAAAGAACAGCTCCAAAAAATATTAGGATTATAGCCAACTAAAAACGAAAACCGAAAATGAAGAAATTATCTTTTTTACTACTATTAACTTTAATAGTTTACTCCTGCAAACAAGAAAAAGAGCATACAGATCAAACTGCAATACAGAAAGAAAAACCTGTTCAAGACAATACTAAACCGGAAAAAGAAATTACAGATCCAAAGGAAACCGAAGTTTGGGAACCTGAACCAAAAGCAATCTCTTTTAATGAAAACAACGTTCCATCGGACGCTATAGTATTATTTAACGGTTCTAATTTAGATTCCTGGGTTTCTACAAAAGACCCTAGTGCAACAGCTGGTTGGACTATCAATCCTGATAAAACAATGACTGTAAAACCAGGAACAGGAGATATCCAGACTAAGCAAAACTTTGGAAGTATTCAATTGCATCTAGAATGGAGTGCTCCAGATGTTATTGAAGGAGAAGGACAAGGAAGAGGAAATAGTGGTGTTTTCTTTCAGAATAAATATGAGGTACAGATTCTAGACAGTTATCAAAATCGTACATATGCTAATGGGCAGGCTACTTCAATATACAAACAACATATCCCATTAGTAAATGCAACTAAAGCTCCAGATCAGTGGCAGACTTATGATATCATATTTCATGCTCCTGAATTTGATGCGGATGGTAATAAAACGAAATCCGGATCATTTACGGTAATTCATAATGGAGTACTAGTGCAAGATCATATAGAAATTTTAGGCTCTACAGAATACATTGGTTCACCTAAAAATGAAGCTCACGGAAAAGGTCCTATTAAGTTACAAGATCATAGCAATCCTGTACAATACAGAAATATTTGGGTAAGAGAATTATGATGGAATGGTCTCAAAAAAATATTTGGATTATGGTGATTGCAGCTGCAATCACCATAATTGGTTTATTGACCGGATGGTATCTTTTTATCTTTATAATATTACCCCTAGGATTTCTTTTTAAAAGGAATAAATAAAAAATTACTATTCCTCTATAAACTTAGCTACTACTTCAGAAATATCTTTTTGTTTAGTTTTTATATCCATCCCGAATAAAAATTTATATAGTGGTTTTTCATCCACCGATTTTTTAAGCGAAAGATCTGTATTTCGGTTATAAATATCATCCCACTCTTCTCTAACTGAAGCCCAAAACTTTTGATTGTCCTGCCACCATATCCTTGCAAGTTGGCATTTTTCATCTGCTACTTTAGTATAAATATTATATCCTTTTTCTTTTGCCAGTAGTATATCTTCACCTCCATTCTTACGAATCACTTTATCATTATCTTGTTCGTGTATCCATCCATAATCAGTAATTTCATGGCGATTTCCTCTTACCATCACATTATAATCGCTACGCTTAGTATATTCTCTACGAGGTAATGGCGCATCCGTTTTATTCTCCCAATAGTGACGACCATCTACATGTACCCAAGTAGCAGAACCAGAATATCTAGGACTATCATCTACCTGATATACTTTTTGAGTCCACTGCCCTTTTACATCTTCAGGCATCAGAGAAGTATATTTCCATACATTGTCTTTGTGATAGTGATGTACATCAGTGTTCTCATATAGCCAGTCTTGCCTCCAATGCTTTACAATCATAGAATCTCTTACGATTAATAAATGTTGAATAGATAACTTATCCTCTTTGTCTTCAATTAACTCAGCCCATTCCAACCCTCCTGTAGCGTAATCTTTTGATTTGATATAATCTTCTTTAGGTGAAAATGTTTCCGAATATTTAAATGTCACTTCATAACATCCACACATTGATTTAATGGCTTCTACATCCTGTTTTTTCTTGTCTTTTTGTGCAGAAGTACTGAATGAAATCAATGCCAATAGCCCTACAATTACTTTTTCAATTTTCATTATATGATGATTTATATGGTTAAAAATACAAGGACAAAATTAATTAATTTTATTTAGATTTAATAAAAATAACATTTTATATTTGTTCCAATACTTAATTATTAAGATTCAGTCTAAATAACATGAAGAGAACGGTTATCTTTTTTTTAATCTTAAAATCAACACTTTATAGTCAGGAAGTTTTTATTAAAAAAACTTCAGACTCTTTGTCATCACAACAATTAGAAGAAGTTGTAATCAGTGCTACTCGCACAGAAAGACAGCTTTCCTCTCTCCCACTTCCAGTTACTTTAATTTCTAAAAGTCAAATAGTAAGAAGTGGAAATATTAGACTAAACGAAGTATTAAATGAACAAACCGGAATCATAATGACTCCTGATGCTACTATTGGTTCTAGTGATGGCGTACAAATTCAAGGTATCGCCTCTGATTATATTCTTGTATTAATCGATGGTGTTCCTGTTATAGGAAGAAGTTCGGGCAACCTTGACTTAAGTCGATTTGCTATTGGTAACATAAAGCAAGTTGAAGTGGTCAAAGGACCATCATCCAGTTTATTTGGTTCCGAAGCACTAGGTGGTGTAATTAATATCATCACCGAAAAGCCCAAATCAGATAAAATCAGTGGTCAAGCATCTCATCGTTATGCTACTTTTAATGGGCAAAACACTAATGTAAGCATCAATCAAAAAATTAACAACATTGGATATTCTCTCTTTATAGATAGATTAAGTACCGATGGTTATGACTTAACCCCCGAACAAGAAGGACAAACCATTAACCCTTCTTACAATTACACATTTAACGGAAGGTTTTTCTTTGATATTTCTAAAAAGCTTAAAGCTTTTACTTCGGGTCGCTATTTCTTTCAGGAGTTTGATGTTTCTCCTAATACCAGTGAAGAAAAAGACCTCAATGCTCATTTAAGATTTGATCATAATCCGACAAAAAAAATTGCATTACAATATGAATTGTATTACACCAACTATATAACTGACGAACAAACATTGGATTCTATAAGTGATGAAATTCTATTTGAAAATGATTTTAATCAACGATTATTAAGACCGGAGATAAGATTTAATTATAATGTAAGGACCAACAATACTATAACTTTTGGAGGAGGTTATAATTTTGAAAGCCTAAAGCGCACTCTATTTGCAGATAATGTCACCTTTGATTCTCAATACATTTTTGGACAATATGACTTCAAGCCCTTTGAAAAACTTAATATCATTGCGGGAGCTAGATTTGATAATCATAGCGTATACAATTCGCAATTAAGTCCAAAAATTTCATTTAAATATGATTTTACATCTAATATCTCTATAAAGGCATCGGTCGGCTCAGGTTTTAAAGCTCCGGATTTTAGACAACTCTATTTAGATTTCACAAATGCCTTAGGTGGTGGGTATACTGTATTTGGTAAAGAAGTAGAAGCTGCCGGTATTCAGCGATTGATTGATAATGACGAAGTTAATGAAAGCCAACTCAGAGTAGATATTTCTGAGTTAGGAGAACCTTTGGATGCTGAAAGTTCAATTGGATACAACCTGGGGTTTGTATATAAAAAGGGAAAAACAAAAGTAGATATCAATTTCTTTAGAAATGATTTTAAAAGCTTAATTGACACTCGTATTCTAGCTCCAAAAACAAATGGACAAAATGTATTTGGATATATCAATCGTAATGAAATATATACTCAAGGATTAGAGGTAGATCTAAAACACGAGCCATTTCAAAACCTCTCACTTTCTGCAGGTTATCAATTACTATATGCTTATGACAAAGAGGTAAAAGAAGAAATTAAAAATGGAAAATTTGCCCGAGATCCTTTAACTGGGCAAGATATAAGACTAAGCCAATCCGACTACTTTGGATTAGAGAATAGATCAAGGCATACTGCTAATTTCAAAGTTTTTTATACAATTCCAAAATGGAATGCAAATGCAAACCTAAGACTCGTATATAGGAGTCGATTTGGTCTTACAGATTTCAATGGAAATGGCTTTCTGGATACATTTGACAATTCTTTTATTAAAGGTTTTGCTTTGGTAAACTTAGCCTTAAGTAAAACTTTTTATACACATTATAAATTTCAGGTCGGAGCAAATAACCTATTTGATTACAAGGGAACAAGCCCTTTTTCAAATGAGCAAACCGGAAGAATACTAGTAAACCCTGGCCTTCAACTATTCGCCAGATTTAATTATCAATTTTAACTTAATATCTAAAAATCAAAGCAATGAAAAAACTATCATTCTTATTTTTCACACTTACACTAACTTTCATTTCCTGTAGTGATGATGATGACAATGCACCGGTATTACCTCCTGCAATTGAATCTAAACAAATTACTAATATTTTTGCACCACAAATCGGTGGTCCTGGCTCGGGACAGGATGCATCAGGAGAATTTACAAAGTTTGACTTTAAAACTGGTGAAGTAACCACAAGTGATACAGATTGGGATATCGCTTTTAGAGCAACCGCAATTGCCATAAATGGTGGAGTTGTTACAGGTTCTGCCGATGAACCTATACGTAATGGAAATGCTGGTGCAGCTATTGTCGAAAATACTTTCGCCAGTGTTAATAGTGCTGATGGATTGACATTTAATCAAGATGCAGACGGCGCTTTTGCCATTCCTACAGGGAGCGATAATGGCTGGTATAACTACAATTTTATGACAAATGTAGTATCACCAATTCCTGGAACAGTACTAGTTTTTAGAACCCGGGATGGAAGGTACGCCAAAGTTCAAATAGCGAGCTATTATAAAGATGCTCCTACTACTCCAAACGGATCTACTGATGAGTCGAGGTATTATACCTTTAATTATGTTTATAACCCTAATGAAGGTGATAAAAACTTGTAATAATGAACATCAAAATAGTTAGTATTATATTCATCGTTCTGCGCCTTAGTCTAGGCGGAATAATGATTTACGGTGGAATTCAGAAATTCAAGAATCCTAACCCTACTCCAATTGAAGTTATTGAAAAAGCCAAAAAGTTTCAGGAACCAAATCAGATAAACACGTTACAAAAAGTATTGTATATCAATGGAATGAAACAAACCGGATATTTCTGGCAGGTATTAGGTATTTGTGAATTGTTATTTGGTTTACTACTGATTCTTCAAAGTACTGGGTTTATCGGTGCACTATTATTATTGCCTATTACCTTACATATTTTTTTATTTCATCTGTTCCTAGAACCTGATGAAATCGGAGAACTATTGCTAACAGGAAGCTATCTTTTGGTTAATATCTTACTAATAACCAAAGAGTATCCAAAATGGAAAGGATTGTTGAGAGTCAAGTTTATTTAGAATTAGCAGAAAAAGGAAGTGTTTTTAACAATTCTACAAAGGAATTGTAAAATAAAAAGTACTTCCTTCTCCTTCTTTTGATTCTAACCATATCTCTCCACCATGGGATTCGACAATCTTTTTACAATGTGCTAGCCCGATGCCCGTTCCCTGATATTGTTCTCTAGAATGTAGTCGTTGAAATATAGCAAATATTCGTTCCTGATGTTCTTTAGGAATGCCAATACCGTTATCTTTTACTGAGAACTGCCAAAAACCATTAACCTTAGATGAAGAAATATCAATTTGTGGAATGGTATCCTGATCTCTAAATTTTATCCCATTACTAATTAGATTTTGGAACAACAACCGAAGCTCTATTTCTGAACCATTAACATTTGGGAGGTTTTTGATATTAATCTTTGCTTGTGTTCTTTCTATTACATTTTTTAGATCATCTTTTAATTCTTCTATGACCTTGTTACAGTTTACTTTTACATACTCTTTACTTCGTCCCAATCTAGAGTATTCTAGTAAAGCATCAATAAGGTTTTTCATACGAATACTTGCATCTTTTATAAAGGCTAGACTTTCTTTACCAACATCATCAAAACTATCTCCATAGTCCTCTGCTATCAAACCTATAAAACTCGAAATCGTATTAAGAGGTTCTTGTAAGTCATGACTAGCTATATAAGCAAATTGTTCCAACTCCTTATTTTTGGTTTCCAACTCCAAGGATTGTGCATAAATTGCCTGGTTCTTTTTCTCCAATTCCTTGGTAAACCTCTTTTTAGTAAGATATCCTCTATAGATAAAAAAGCTTGCTCCAAGAATAATTAGAACCAGAGTAATAAGTAATAGATTAATCTTTTTTTGTGTATCAATTTCAGAACTTTGTCGTTTTAAAACATCTTCCTGTTCTTTGATTTGCTTGCTCTGTTGTTTTAAGAACTCATTCCTCTTTGTAATTTCCTCATTACCAGCTATAATTTTTTCCTCCTGTGTTTTTATAAATGCTATTTGTTCCTGAATGTTTTTTTCAAGTTCTGCTTCTATTAAAACCTTTTCTTCATATTTTTTTTGCTGTATTTCGCTTTGAGTATAGAGGTTTTCTATTTCTCTATTTCTTTCTGTAATTTGTTCCTCTCTGGTATAAATTTCGTTCTCTTGATCATCTATTTTCTCTAGTTGATCTGTTATCTTATCTTTTTGAGATTTTATTTGTTTCTCTTTATTTCTAAGTATTGAATCTTGCCTCTTTTTCTCCTGCTGTGCTTGAGTCAAAGACCTTTCTGTTTTTCGGTATAGACGTTTCCACTTTTCTGATGAGGTAACCGCATACCTTTTAAGCGAAGGTGCAATAGCAAACCCCTCTTTCTCCATTCTTGTAACATTGATTTCATACTCAAAAGAATCTTCCACATTAACCATATTGATCATTGAGCTATTGAAATTATAATCCTCACTAACCAAAAGAATATTTTTATCAGAAATTTTATTTAAAATATAATTAATACTATAGTTGTATTTATTATTGACATATAGCAGCTGAATATTTTTTACATTTTTTATTAATTGAAATCTTACTATTTCTACGGGCTTGCCATGTATCTTTCGTTTTTGAGACATTGCTTGCAAATCCAGAATAGTGCGATCCGGACCAAGAACTCCTATTTTAAAGGTTTCTAATTCTTGTAGATTCTGCCATCCTACTTGTTGTGCGAAGTTAAAAACAAAGATAGTTCGCTGTAGTCTTTTTACTTCTGCATCAGAACTACCCTGAGCATTTATTTTTAAAGAAAATAGAACTACAAGTAAGTAAGGGAGTATAGAATTCAAATACAGTCCGAAAATCGATCTATTTTGGTATCTCTTGATCATAACCTAAGCAATAATCGCAAATAATAGTTTGCTCCATTAACACCAAATTGCTGTACTCTTCTACTATACCTGAAATTACCATCTTCTGTATTAGCCGAATGTTTATGTTTATCAGGAAATACATCAAAGATATTATTTCCTCCTAATGTACATTTAATAAAATCATTAAACTGGTAGGAAACAGCCATATCCGTTACTATTTTAGGAGAAAAAGTCTGATCTCTAGTTTCTACATTTCCTGTAAAGTCATTTAATACCCAATTAGCAGCATTTCCATCATCTGGATGAATGAACTTTACTTCTCCAAAAAGTGTATTTACCATTTGCACTCTAAACTTATTCCAATCATATGAAAGTAATGAGTTCATTTTATAATTTGGTTGAGCATACTCAACACGTGCGACCTCTTCTCTATTAAAAAGCACGTTTTCTTGTCCAATTAAGGCTGATGAAACTTTGATAGGTCCTTTTACTCTGGTTCTTGTAATATTAACACCTAAAGAGGAGTTAAATTCTCCGGTACCCAATGCGGTTTTAAAGAATAAGGAGGCGTCTGCCCCTGATGTCTTAGAATCTATTGCATTAGTAAAAAATTGAGCTGCTCCTACATTGAATGGTTCTAATAACGTTTCATATCCTTCAGCAAATCTTCCTGAGAGAACAATTCTATCTTCTATATTTATCAAGTAATAATCGACACTATATGTGATATTTTCATTAAGCTTTCCACTAAAACCAGCACTAAAATGGCTTGACAATTCTGGTTTTAATTTCCCTATCTGAAAAGCTTCTGTAGCAATAGCACTTTCATTATTAAACGTTCCTACTTGTACACTTTCTCCATTTACAAATTGTGTACTAATATTTTGAAAGAATACTTGGTGTAAAGACGGAGCTCTGAACCCGGTGGAGAATCCAGCTCTAATGCTTATTTCTTCTTTAATTCGATATCGACCAGATAATTTCCAGATAGCTTGACCTCCAAAATCATTGTATGACTCATACCTTCCTGCCCCTCTCAATAATAATTTATCCGATAGATTAGCTTCCACATCTAGATAACCGGAAATATTAGTTCTAAAACGATCAAGCTCATTTTCGGGTTGAAAACCTGGAAAAACCTGAGATCCAATTACTCTGGGTAATTCCAATCCAATTTCATTGATATAAGTACTTCCGCCATCAATATAAGAAGCTTCTTCTCCTGCAACAATCTGATAGTTCTCAACTCTTAGTTCTGCTCCAAAGGCAACATTAACTCCGCTAAGCCAATCAAAGGTTCTTGAAATATCCAGATTAGTAGTATTTTGATTATAAACAAAACCACCTGCATAAAAAGTTCTGGGAGAAGCAATTCCTAATGAGGCATTATTAGAATTATTAACCGTATAATCTAATGTATTCGTACCTATTGCGTGACTGAAATCGACATTCCAATCATTTTTAATTCCTTTTATACCTGCGGCAACAGCATCATCTTGTATATCTGTTAAGATTTCTGGAGAAAATCCATTAGGAAACAACTCTAAAACTACCCTGTTTTCGTCTTTGGGAAAACGATAAAACCCTTTAGCTTTGCCTTCTCTATAATTTCTCCCGCCATGCATATAAAAGGTTGCATTGTCAGACATCTTTATTTCTCCATTAAAAGATAAGGTAAGGTTTTGGGTTTCGGCACTTCCAATTTCCATAACCCGTTTACCAGAATAACCTGTTTGTCCAAAAAAATTATTTTGATCAATTAATATTTGATCCTGCGTAGGATCATTAGAATAAATGGACCCTGTATAATTACCTGCTCTGTTAACTGCATCTCTTTCTCTATATTCTGCAGTAACATTAATATACCCTTCTTTTCCTATTTTAAGGCCAAAATTAGCAGATGAGTATACGTTTAGACCGTCTCCTTCGGTATTGACACCTACTCTATTATCTAACTGGATAATCTCTGTCTGTTTTTTCAATATAATATTAATCACTCCCGCTATAGCATCTGAACCATATTGTGAGGTAGCTCCATCTCTAAGAACCTCTATTCGATCTATTGCGGCAATGGGTATTGCATTAAAATCGGTACCTACAGATCCTCTACCAACTGTACCATTTACATTTAGCAAGGAACTGCTATGCCTTCTTTTACCATTAACTAATACTAAAACCTGATCTGGTCCCAATCCCCTGAGCGTAGCGGGATCAATATGATCTGTGCCATCTGCAATCGTTTGGTTTGTTGAGTGAAAAGATGGAATCATATAATGTAGAATATGACTCAATTCTATCTGAGATGAATTTGTTAACTGTTGGGGGGAAACTATATCTACTGCAGCTGTATTTTTGAGAAGCGATTTTGGTTTTGCCCTTGATCCTAATGAAACAGGTTGATCCATCGAAAATCCGGTTTTTAAAACAAAATCTACTCTAACAGTATCCCCCACTTTGACTGATACAGTCTTGGATACGGATGTATACATTACAAATCCTGAGGTAACTACATATTCTCCTTCATCAACATCAAAAATATAATTACCATTTACATCTGTTGTCGTGGTCTTATCATTGCCTTCTATAACCACTCTAGCTCCCGGTAGATTTCCAAATTGATCTGAGACATTTCCTGAAATTACTGCTCTAGATTGTGAAAAACCCAAAGAAACGAAACAAAGAAATATTAAAACAGTAAGATATGATCTATACTGAGCAAACAAAATAAGGGGGATTTTTTTTGTAGCGATTGTAATTTGTTTATGTATTAAACCTTAATTTATTCTGCTTATAAAGCATATTTAAAGGTATGACAAGTTTATCCAAGATATAAACATTTTGATGTTCTCCTTTTAAAGATTAGGAGGCCATATTATCTAATGTAGAGCTTGTAATTGTATCAGCGCTTCCAAAAAAATTGTTTACTATTTTCTGAACAATATTTTTGGTAAGCATTTTTTCTTCAAACCCATGTATTTCAGGAATACTTTCTACTAGTTTTTTTTCTTCTTGATTCAACTCTGCTCCTAACATTAAAATAATAATAGATTTTTTAAACTTATCATCCAACTTTTGATAATTGGAGATAAATTCCCAACCATTCATTACTGGCATATTAATATCTAAAAATATAACTTCGGGAATCATACCTTTTTCAATATAATCTAATGCATCTTTTCCGTTCTCAGCAATTACAACTTTCTCCACACATGCTACTTTTTCAATAATGGTTTTATTAAAAAAATTAGTAGCCTTACTATCATCAATCAGCAAGAAATGTTTCAATTTCTCCATTTATCCAGAATATTAATCACGTTATATATCAGACAATTACAAGTTAATCGCGCAAAAGTAAGATTTCACTTTCATATAAAAAAATAATTACCATTATGTCCATATCTAAACAATCAAAAATGATCTTTCAACACATTATCTAACAAACCTAAAGATAAGGGTTTATTAATAAAATCATCCACTGAATGATTTTTAGCGGATTCTCTTACATCGTCCGGGTTAGAAGATGTGGATAAAAGAATTACTTTAATGCCCTGAGTTACCTCTTGGTCTAGTTTTGAAAATTCAGTTAAGAATTCCCAGCCATTCATAGCCGGCATGTTAATGTCCAAAAAAATAAGGTCGGGTTTTGCTGCTGTATTATCTTCTACAGCAGATAGATATTCGAGAGCTGCCATTCCGCTTTGCACAGTATTAACTTGCTGAAAGCCTTCGTGTTTGGTAACAACTCTTTCATTAAAGAAATTTGTAGCTTTATCGTCATCTATTAATAAGACGCAATTTACCAATTTACTCATATGATTTTTCCAATTACTCTTTAAAGAAAATAAACTTTTTTGGAATAGTAATAATAAAACTATAGTTAATTAAATAGTTTTCGTTTAAAATCAAGTTTTTAACGATTAAATGTTTACTAACCAACTATTAATATGTGTTTTGCTTCTATTAAATTCTGAAATAATCATTATCGTATATTTTTGCTTTGATCAACCTTTAATAAAGGTTAATTAAAAAATAAATGTAACTTTGATAAAAACCAGACGACTTATATCTTACTAATTGTCTGCAAGGGATTCATGATTGAAAAAATAAAACATAAACAGAAAGACTCATCACTTCATTATGAGTTTTATAAAACAACTATTGATATACCTAAAGAAGATTGGAATGTTGTAAATTCTAATCACAATCTATTTCTCTCGATAACATATCTTAAAACTCTGGAAGATACCCTTGCCGAAACTATGAGTTTTAGATATATTATTTTTTATAATAAAAACACACCTGTAGCAATTGCCGCTACCCAACTCATAAAATTTAATTCGGCTAAGCTAAAAGTGCAAGAGTTTCCATGTAAAATAAGCGATGCTATTAGAAATATATTGATGAGAAACCTGGATGTAAAAGTTTTGGTGTGCGGAAACCTTTTTTCCTGTGGTGAACATGGTTTTATGTATAATTCTAATCTTATCAGTTCCAAAAGGGCTTTTGAAAACTTATCCAATGCTTTACGTCAAATAAGAAAATCAGAAAATTCTGATAAACCATCTTTTATTTTGCTCAAAGAGTTTTGGCCAGAATCGTTTAGTCACAGCGATTATATAAAACAACAAGATTTCAGAGAGTTTACAGTTGATGTTAATATGGTGTTACATCTTAATCCTGATTGGAATACTTTTGACGATTATCTGGGTAGCATGAGAACTAAATTTAGAACCAGAGCCAAAAAAGTTTTTAAGAAGTCTGAAATAATTATGGTCAGGGATTTTACTCCTGAAGATATAGAAACATATAAGGAGGATATCAACAGACTCTATTTATCTGTAATTGAAAAGGCAGATTTTAAGATTGGTAAATTAAATGCATCTACCTTTAAGAGCCTAAAAAAATCTCTACATCAAGACTTTATTTTCAAAGGGTATTTCCTGGATCAAAAATTAATAGGATTCACCACCTCCTTTATCCTGGAAAACGCAGTAGATGCTAATCATATAGGAATAGATTATCAATACAATAAATCACATGCTATTTATCAAAAAATGTTATATGACTATGTTGATTTGGCTATTTTAAAAAAGGTTAAACAACTTAGATTGGGTAGAACAGCCGAGATCATCAAAAGCTGTGTAGGAGCTAGACCGGTGGAAATGAAATTATATGTGCGCCACGGTAACTCTATTTCTAATGCCATTTTAAAACCTTTGGTTGAACTCATTTCACCAAGTGAATATGAGGTCAGAAACCCTTTTAAACTTCAATTAGATTAGGTCTTTATATGGATTCATTAACCCAGATTGTATTAGGTGCTGCCGTAGGAGAAGCTGTGCTCGGTAAAAAAGTAGGTAATAAAGCTATGCTTTGGGGTGCAATAGCAGGGACCATTCCCGACCTGGATGTTATATCCAAGCTTTTTGTAGATAATGTTACTGCTAATGAATTACATCGCGGATTTTCGCATTCGATTCTGTTTAGTATTATGGCTGCCCCCATATTTGGATGGCTAATTGCCAAAATATATAATAATGGAGAAACTGATTGGAAAGGTTGGTCTAAACTAATGTTTCTCGGACTCTTTACACATCCTATCCTTGATGCTTTTACTACCTGGGGCACACAATTATTCTGGCCATTAGAGTATAAAGTTGCTATTAATAATATTTTTGTAGCTGATCCATTATATACTGTTCCTTTTCTGATATTTGTAATTATTGCCATGTTTTATAAACGTACACACCCTAAAAGACGGAAGTTTAACAATCTTGGGCTGTATTGTAGCAGTGGGTATTTACTTCTTACATTATTACTCCAGCAAAGCGCCAAGGCAAATTTTACAACAAACCTAGAAGATCAGCAGCTACAATATAAAGAAATACAAACCCGTCCGACACCCTTAAATAGTATTCTCTGGACTGCTAATATAGAAACCGAAGATTCTTTTTTGATTGGTTATTATTCCCTACTGGATGAAGACAATAAAGTAGATTTTTCTGAATTTCCTAAAAACCACCATTTGTTGGGTGAAATGAAAAATGATTCTCTAGTACATAGACTTATTAAACTTTCTGAAGGTTGGTATACTATTGAGAAAAATCAAGATAAGATTTTCTTTAATGATCTTAGATTTGGACAATTAGGAATGGGGCAAGAAGCTAGTCGATTTGTATTTAGCTATGAATTATACTATAATCCAAAAGGTGAGCTCAAAGCAAAGGAAAGAGAACGCAATATGGATGAAGCTTCTCCTCTTTTAAAAAAATTATTTGACAGAGTCCTTGGCAATAAGTCATAAAAAAGGATCCAAAACATTAGACCCTTTTTATACATATTATTTAGTGTTACTATTTATCCAAATTGACAAATTACTCCACCCATCAACATAAGGCAAACGATCCAATATCCAACATTAATAGCGATATACTTAAATCCTTTTCTTTCGAACATTGCATTAGTCCCCATTACAGGCAGCACTACCATTAACCCAACCATAAATCCATGCAACATTCCGTGTTTAAAGGTTCTAAATTCATTACCATACTTTGTCATAAAGTCCTGAGCATATTGATATGTTTCTGTACCTTCTTTCATCAAATCCGGATCATTCATTAATGACGAAAAGAAACCAAATTGGTGAATTACAAAAGTGTTTAATATAAACGCCAGGAAAAAACTAAGTAAATAACTAAGAATAAATATTAAAGGCATATTACCTCCTTTCAGGTCTTCTTCTGTAAAGCCGCAAACATTCATCCAAGCAGTTCCAAAAACTTTTGGGTTATACCAGATAAACCCTAACACCATGGGGATAAGAGCTGCAGCTGCAGTAATTAGAAAATTAAATTCCATATCAGTTTGTTTTAAAGTTGTTAATCAAATATAAACAAAATGTTAATTGTTTTTACAAAACCCAGTATAACAACCTAATAGAGAAGATGATCAGAATAACTCCGGTAACCTTAAAAAAAGTGCTGAGTCGTTTTGGAGAGATAAACCTCTTTACTTTCTTTGAAAGAAACACTTTCAGTAGATCAGTGGTTAAGATTCCTAATAAAACTGAAGTTAAAAAAACAAACAATACCCCCTGATCTGAATATTTTGATTTTCCATATTGGAAAACTCCTATCCATACCGCAAAAACAAATGGATTAAAAAAGTTGACACTAAATCCTTTTATAAAAAAAACATGTAACCCTCTAGTGTTCATAGAAACATTAGCTGTAATTACAGCTTTCTTAAACAAGTAATTAACCCCTAATCCGAAGACAATAACACTACCTATGACGCCTATCCAAAACTCATTTTGTTCTATAGTAATAAATTTAGAAAGTCCATAATAACATAGCAGTACACAAATAATATCACTCACTATAATCCCCAAGGCTACTGCAATACCTTCTTTAGTACCATATTGAAAACTACTATTCAATAATAAAAAGAATACAGGGCCGATAAAAATGATCATCCCCAATCCTATAACATAGCCTTCGATAAATGACATATATGTCTTACTTATGGATTACCAGACAAATATAGTTTTTTTGGGAGTTATTGGTTTATCTTCTTTTTATAATGCGAGCAATCTTGGAAGCTGAATCTGAAGTAATTTTAACTAAATACAATCCTGCCCGCCAGTTAAATACTGAAACGGGTTCTGATCTATAATCTTCAATAGTCTTTATTTTCTGAGCTCCAACATTAAAAATTTCTAACCTATATGTTTCGTTATCAACAAGTCCCCATATCACAAACTGATCTAATACCGGGTTAGGATACAATGTAAATCCATCCAATATATTATTGTCTTCTACATCTAATATTTGATTAGAAAAAGGCTCCTGATGAAATCCCTGAATCAGGATACTATTTCCATCAGTAATTGTAGTTACGGCTTGTTCTCCAACCGTAAAGTCTACGATTACTGATCCATCTGTTATAGTAGTTCCTGCTGCGCCAATAACTTGTCTCTCTATGGTTTGTGCCTTGACCAATGTGACTCCTAATAATAAGGCGATGATTGTCAATTTCATATTCATATATTACTTTATTATTCTTTAGTACTAAATCCGTTAGAAGAAAGTTTCTCTTTTTCCTTTTGTAATACATTATTGACTAAAACTGTCAACTCTTCTATTTTCTGCATCTGAAATTCTAATGCTTTTATTTTAGTCTCTTGTTCCTTATTGACCTGAATTAACAGAGCAGTTAATAATTGATAATTTACATATTTATATCCTTTGTCATCACTATACACGGCTTCTGGCAATATAGATTCTATTTCTTGCGCAATAACCCCCACTTGTCGATTAGGGTCTCTTTTATCTTTCCAATCATAGTAATACCCATTGATTTGATCCAATTTACTTAATGCGCCACTAATAGGAACTATATTTTCTTTCCATCTTTTGTCTGAAGCTCCAGCTTCCGGTATAACCCACTCCAATGCTCCCGCTCCATTTACACCAATCGTTTGTCCTGGAGTAGGGCTATTTGCAGGAAATGTATACCCTGAATCATCATTATTAGCATCAATAGTTAATGTTCCATTAATCTCTGTATTTCCATTTTTCAAAATAACCAAAGCATCACTTCTATTGCTCTCCATATCTCCATTACCAATGGTAAATAAACGATCGGTTGCTACCCAGAAAGTGGTAGTTTGTCCTGTAGCATTGGTATTATATGTTCCTAACACGGTTTCCGCATAAGAAGAGGTATTGCCATTAAAGCTAATTGATTTTGAATAATTTGCGTTTGCTTCAGTATTAGTACCGAAGGCAAATGAAGCAAATCCAGAAGCATTTGTATTACTACCACCAGCAAAAGAGAATTCTCCTGAGGCCACATTTTCCGAACCTATAACCGTTGAAGCATTTCCAGAAGCTATATTTATATCTCCTACTGCAAAGGCGTAATTACCTGAAGATACTGTATTATATCCAAGTGCTATCGACTGATCACCTCTATTTACATCATCCCAAGCTGTACTTGTTACTCTACCTACTCTAAAAGCTCCCTTAGACTTATCAAAAAACATTCTGTAGTCGTGATCAGTATTTGCGTCATCCTCTAATTGTGAAGAACCAAATACAAAATCATCTGTTTCTTCAGTCTGCGAAACATTAGAAGTGACTCCAGAAGTAGTCGAGAACGCTCCCGAACCTCCTAAACCTAATGTATTAGGATCTGTCCAGGTACCAATCCCGTCTGCATCCGACACCAATACTCTGCCATTACCAATATCTGTAGTCCCAATTCTAATTTTTCCATTTACATCTAGTTTTACATTCGGATCCTGATAGGGTTGACTTGTAGCTATCCCAACACGACCTTCTGCGTCTATATGGATATCGTGCTGTAAACGTTCTGCTGACCCTTCTTCGATATAAATGTTGTTATTCTCAGTTTCATCTTCAGAGATTACAAATTGATTATCCTGTATTCTTATATTCCAGGTAGCTGTAGGTACTCCTATTTCAATATTAGAAATACTGGATGCATTGGTATTTTGTATTCTTAAATTAGAAAAAGTATCTGTATCTGTTATTAATACATCACCTCCTGCATTAAATGATATTCCAGCATCAGAACCATCAGGACTGATATAATTGGTTGTCCCTAAATTAATGTTTTGGGTTACCATATGATCTCCCAGATTATCTCCTTCTTCAACCGTATCAGCATGCATGGCATATGGAACTGAAGTCAAAATTGTTGAACCTAATAAACTATAATTAGATCCACCTGTTTCATCTATTGAAATCTCTAATTTATAAGGACCATCAGACCAATCAATTCCGGATAACACTCCTGTCCCTTTTAATTGAAAACTATTACCAATTCTTAGACTTGCCAATCCGTTTTCGGTAGTTGTAACATTTTGTGTTTCGGTAAAAACTGCAGCACCTGTACTGTTTTTAATAATTTCGAATTGAAAACTTACATTTTGATTGGCGATGACATCACCATTATTATCTTTTATTACTGCTTGGTAATTGAATAATTCTGGAGATTGAGCCTGCGCAACTATTCCACAAATTATTGTTAATATTAGTAGTACTTGTTTCATAAATACGGTTTTATTGATTGTTAGTTCTATCCGAATTGACCATTAGCATCGCTTTAATCTCTGCAACTTCTTTTTTCATATTTTGACCATCAATTTCCAGGTTTTTTATTCTTTGATGTTGAGATTGAATACTTTTTTGTTGTGATTTTATACCCTCGATTAGTAATGCTGTTAATTTTGAATAATCAACAGATTTATATCCTTGAGCATCTGTTGATACAACTTCTGATAAAACTGCTTCTATTTCCTGTGCAATAACTCCTACTTGTGTAGTAGTGTCCGGTTTGTTCTTCCATTTGTAGTAATACCCATTTATAGCTTGGATCTTTTGAATAGCATTTTGAATCACTTTAAAATCTGTTTTCCAACGTCGGTCTGAAAAGGTATTCCAAGAATTAGCTCTTGCCTCAGTACCATCTCCAGAAGATCCTACCTGAAGTTTATAAGATGTTCCAGTTACTCCTATTCCTATATTACCATTATTTTCTATTTGTAATCTGGTATCAATTGATGCTGTATTATCGGCTATTCCGGATGCAGCTGTGGCAAACTGAATTGCTCCATTTGCATTATGCCTGAGAACCCATCCGTAATCATCATTTTTATACTTCCATCCACTATCATAATATAGGTTTGATCCCAGATAAGCACCATTTCCATTCATTATATAGTTTTCTGCTTCAACGGTTTCTGTTACCTCAAAATCACCATTAACACGTAACATATCGTTATCAAACTCTCCATAAATCAGTGGTGATGTCGAATTTGAGCTTTCTACATATAGTTTATTGCTTCCTGTTTCCTGACTTCCAGCTTCATTGCCAATGAAAATGTTTCTATCACCATTATTAAGTATTATAGAATTGGTAGCGCTTGTTCCTGCATGATATCCAATGATTACATTATTACTTCCTGTCGTAGATTTTGAAGAAGCACTTGAACCTATAACTACATTTTGGATTCCTGTTGTGTTTTTTTGTAATGCTCTATCTCCGACACCTACATTATTACTTCCTGTAGTTTTAAATAAAGTGGAATATCCTATTCCTACATTAGCGTTTCCTGTTTTGTTATTGTACAAAGAAGCCCTACCGATTGCAATATTATCTGTACCAGTAGTTAGTTCATAAGCCGCCTGAAATCCTACACCAACATTACCTGTAAATTCTGTATTATCAATATTAACACCTGCATCTACACCTAAAAATGTGGAAAAACTATTGTTCACTGGTTCTAATCTGTGTCCGTTGATTCTAAAACGTTCTTCTCCTGCTATGTCAAAACGGATAATATCTTCATCAGCAGTCTCTTCTACCTGAATTTTGGTATCATCATCAGCATCTGTAAGTTCTATAATCGATGGAGTTGTAATTGTATTCCACGATATATTTCCAGCACCATCAGTAGCTAACACCTGATTTAAAGCCCCATCAGTAAGAGGAAATTGATAAGCATTATTGACATCTAACGTTCCATTAATTCGTAATAAATCATTGTCAAACTCTCCGTAAACCAGTGGAGAATTACTATCTGAATTTTCGATATACAATTTATTAGACGACAATTCATTATAGCCAGAATGATAACCTAAAAATAAATTTCCATTACCTGCATTGTTGTAACCGCTTCGATTACCAAGCATCACATTATTATCGCCTGTGATTGCAGAAGAACCACTATGCGCATAAGCACCTAACACAACATTTCTGGCTCCATTAATATTCTTATTAGCTGCTTCACTACCTAAAAAAACATTTTCACTACCCATAGTATTGCTGTATCCAGCATCAAGACCTACAAAAGTATTCTCATCACCAGTAGTATTATTTTCGCCTGCATAAGCTCCTAAAAAAGTGTTGAATCCTGCCGTGGAATTCACTCCTGCTAATGATCCTACAAAAGTATTATGACTACCCGTATTTACTTCTCCTGCTTTATACCCTATAAAGGCATTGTTACTACCTATATTCACGTTTCCTGCATTATGTCCTAAAAAAGTGGATTTATTTACAGATGTAGTATGCAATAGTAAATCTCCGTTAGTATTTGTTCTGATTTGAAGCTGTTCTTCACTTGCTATATCAAAACGGATAATATCCTCATCAGCAGTCTCTTCTACCTGAATTTTGGTATCGTCATCCGCGTCTTTAAAAGATTCTGTATTAGCAGTCATTAATGCATACGGAACAGATAGTAACTGAGAGGTTCCTAGAGCCGAATAATTCGTTCCTCCTGTTTCGTCTATAGAAACTTCTAAAAAATGTGAATGATGCGCCCAATCTATGGCAGAAAAATCATCTGAAGAAACACCTTGACCAAGGATCAAAGTAACCAACCCATTATCACTGGTTGTGACATTATGTGTCTCTGTATATACTGTCGTTCCGTTTATAGCATCTTCGAGAATTCTAAACTGAAAGCTTATATTTTGATTGATCATCACATCTCCATCGGTATTACGCACGATAGATTGATAATTTATGCCAGGTGGTGTTTGCGCGTTTACACTATAAGCACATAAGCAAACGTATAAAAAAAGCAGATATTTTTGATTCATAAAGAGAGATTTGGGGTTAATAAACTAAAAGCTCTTACCTCTTAGCAATCAGGTGCTAAATTATCGCAAACTGTTGTTTTATATGTATCTCAAAGGCGAAATAGTGTTCAAACTTTCTAAGTTCGAACGTTTTTATACTTTAAATGAAAAAATTCAAATACCTTTGATTATATGCAGTTATCAAAAGAGTTTTTCCTTCCTTTTATTGTACTCTCTGGAGCGTTTATTCTCTGCATATTTTGTATTCTATTTGCTCTTTTAGGGCGAATCAAAACCAGTAAATGGATTCTTTTGGTATTTACTGGTATTGCCATGTATGCTTTTGGGGTTATTATGTATAGTTCGGAAGCTATCCCGCAGGATATACTTATTACTCTTGGTACCAATCCTGTAGCTTTCTTTTTGATACCACTGGGATTGTATTTCTTTTTACTTGATATTTTTGGTATACCCATCAAACCTTGGTTTAGATGGTTACATTTTGCTCCATTTGTAATCTTTTATCTGATATTTACTTTTATACAACCTCCTGTACCTCCTCATATTGCAAAAGAAACGGGTAATGTTTTAATGTTGGTATACATCATTACACTGATAATTACCATCATGATATACCTGTTTTTGATTTTTAACTTACTCAGAAAACATCAAAAAAACTATGTAAACCAATTTGCATCAGATAGTATTTACATAACTCTTAATTGGTTTAAAAGACTCATCTTTTTTGTGATTGGTATGGCGGTTTTTTTTGTAATGAGTTCCCTTTTCGATTTTAATGAAAATACCACTTCTATTCTTCTGGGCATGAAAGCTTTTGCCTTTTTATTGATGTTGATGGCATTTGCATTTTTTGGATTACAACAACCTGTTTTATATGCTGTAAGTACAAATACTAAAATGCAGGAATCAATTGTAAAAACAACCGAAACCAAATCAATAACAGCTCCCTCTGAAGCTAAAAAACAAATTGAAGAGGAGCAGTTACAACAATATGTTACGATTTTGGAAAACGAAATGCATACCGATCGCCCTTTCCTAAACAAACAAATCAGATTGAGTCATTTGGCTACTTCTTTAGATATTCCAGGTCATGTATTGTCTTTGATCATTAATCAACATTATGGAATGAATTTTTTCCAATACATTAATTCGTATCGTATCAAGTTTGCTTGTGACTTACTTGTTAATCCAGATTATAAGCATTTTACACTGGAAGCTATTGCGCAAGAAGCTGGTTTTAACTCTAAGTCGACCTTTAATACTCGATTTAAAGAAGTTATGGGTATGACTCCTAATGAGTTTAAGAAGAAAGAAGGAGGCGCTTAGTTAATAGTTTTTGGTCCTTGGTTTCTAGTTATAGTATATGATTCAATTTTCAGAATCTCGATGTACCTTTTTAATCTTTTTATATCTAGCTCGATATCGTTAATACTTATATAGACTTGATGAAGTCATCCAAAGAATCCTCTGCGGTCAAATCCAATTTTCGTTTTAACCTGCGGCGTGTGGCTTTGATGGCATTAATCGTAGTATTACGTAGATTGGCAATTTCCTTACGAGACAATCCAAGTCTGATATAAGAACATACTTCTATATCGGTTTTTGTCAGCACAGGATATAACTCACTTAACTTTTTATAAAACTCAAAACTTACTTCTTCAAGATTGGTTCGAATCATCAGCAAACGAGCATCATCAATATGATCTGCTTTTAGCTCTGCAATCACACTTTTTAATGTCACCTCTGAGTTTTCTTCCTTTGATATCTTTTTCAGGTCTTCTACCAGCTTCTTTTTGGTATTGATATGTTGTATGGATTCTGTAATTAAGCTTGTAATTTCTTCTTCTTTAGTTTCTATCTTTTTTTCACTTTCCTCCAATTCTTCCTGCAATACCTTTTTCTGTATTCTTGTAAGCTGTAATGATTTTCTGGTATACAATACAATTAAAATTGCCAAAACCCCAAGTCCAACAAATACCATCAGGTTTCTAGTTTTTGTAGCTTTTTCTTTATCTAATTGCCCTGCAATACGTTCTTTTTCCTGTACTTGTTTCAGGCTATCCATACGTTTTTCCATATCAAATTTCAAACGTAGTTCGTGCGCCATATTTTTCTTCACATTTAGTTTTTTCTGTAACGTATCTTCGTGTTTTTGATGCAATTGATAAAATTGTAAAGCTTTCTTATCATCAGCTTTTTTCTGGTATATATTGCTTAATGCCAAATACCCCTGAGACATTTGTTTCCTGCTTTTCATGGTTACCGCTAGTGTAATAGCCTTCTTGGCATGATCAATACTTTTCTCAATATCCCCTAACACCTCAAAGCTTTTTGCTAATTGTGAATGTGCCTCTTCCTTCCCTATTGAATTATTAAGCTCTTCGTATATATCCAATGCTTTTTGTATATATGAGATTGAAGCCTTTGAATCATTTATATGTTCTCTTAAAAAGACACCATATAATTGGGATGCAATCGCTATTCCTCTTGGGTATTGAATTGAATCTGCATAAAACAAAGCTTTTTTAAACTGCTCACGAGCTTTTACATATTCTGCTACTTTTGGGTTTGCATAAATATTTGCCTGATAACTCAATGCCTGAGATATACCTTCTACATTACCGGATTTTTTATGTATTTGAAGTCCCTTTTGGATATTCGCTAACGCTTCATCGGTCTCGTTATAATCATTTTGTATGACTCCTGCCAATACGTGTGGGGTACCCAAATGAGCAAGATCTCCCATATCTGTTTTCAACTTAATACTGTGAAAACAATGCCCTAAAGATCTTCTGAAACTGCTTTCGCGATGATATAAATAGGCGAGATATTCAAGAATCTGAGCTTTTTTAAGTAAAAAGTTTCTACGTTTACCTCGAGGCAATTCGCGAATGATTTGATCTAATTCAGTTAAAATAGCTTCAAAATCGAATTCAGCTGTTTTGGGTTTAGTGTACATCAATATCCCAGTAGCATTGATCCTCTTCTCTATTGCCAGTTCTTCAGGAGATTTCGGGAGTTCTCTTTCACCCTGAATTTCCTGAGATTGGAGTACAGAAACTATACAAAAACAAATTATGTGTAAAGCGTATTTTATTTTGGTCATAAAGTGCAAAACTACTTATTTCACAACCAATACAAAATGATATTGAGAAATATAACATAGATTGAAATCATTACTATTTCTATTCTATATCTTTCTAATTTATTAAATAAAAATTCCATTGACAAGGTTTTAAAGAGTTGTTATGTATACTTATAGTTTATTGATCTTCTCTATTATTTTGGGATCATTGGTTTTTGGTGAATAAAAAGCAGTTTTTTCTTCATTTGGGGTGTTTTGGTTAGCATCAAAAAATCATTTAATCGCTTCCTTTAATTTTTCTTCAATTTCTTGTAAAGCTTCTAATCGATTCTTTAATTGTCGTTTTTCGGCTTTCATTTCTCTCAGGGTTCTGTCATTATGACTTCCCTTACTGTTTTTGTCTTCCTTTTTTGAAAACCATTTTAAAAATTGAAACATACCTTTTCTATTTTCAAAGTGACCGCAAGGTATTTTACGGAAGCATTAGTTCAAAAAATATGCGGGGTACAAATGGGGGTACAATGTTAGTTAGTGAGTGTTTTAGAGGTGAGTAAGTGAGTGTTACCTACCATTTCTTTTCAATAAGTATTAGTTTCTGATTATAAACACAAACACCATCCATAAAAAAAACCATCCTACCTAAGGCAAGATGGTTTACTATTGCAAAGAGAGAAATCTACGACCCCTTATCTTCGTATGATCCAATTCGCAAGTTGATTAGAAATCTTATATATTTTTATCTTTTGACTATTTTAAAGGTTTTACTAGCGTCATCCAGTATTAATTTTACGAAGTAAACTCCGGATGATATGTTGGTGATATCCACAACTTCATTAGCAAGTATTGAGCTTTCTTTTAATTGTTGACCATTAATGTTATAGATGGAAACCGTTACCTTTTTTGTAATTCCTGAAATCTGAAACTGATCTATTGCTGGATTAGGTGATATCGTAATACTATTTAATGCATCTACCTCATCCACACTTAATAATGGATCCATCAGATCATAGGTAATCAATCCTGCTGCATTCCCTCCATAATAATCCGTATCCGTGATCGGAACGCCATCAATATCTGCTCCAAAAGAATTAGACAGATCAAAAGCTCCGCCTGTATTGGTCGATAAGTCTACTATCACAGCATCTGTATTCTCTGTTAAGGTAATATCTCCTGTGGTAGGCATATTATCCACTACAAAGGAAAACAGTGGAATCTGCTCTCCTACAGTATGAGAGGCAATTGTTAATTGTGAACTTGAAGTACGACTAAACGTCCATAAATCCCGGGTACCATCTCCTGCTGTAAAACTATTTAAAACAGTAGCTGTAAATGCTGTGTTCTCCTGCCAGTTAGATCCATTAATTTGAGTGAAACTCGTAAGGGTGTTTCCAGTGGAAATAGAAATCGTAATATTTACAGAACCTACTTCTACAGCTCCATTAGCAAAGTCTGGAACAATCACGAACGTATACTCATAATTCTCTCCGGTATTATTAAAATCTTGTACCAAACCATATTGATAGCTTTGAGCAGTCATGGTCATGCTTCCTAAAAGGAATAATAGTATATATAATAGTTGTTTTTTCATCATTATATTGTTAAAGGGGTTCGATTTATTTAGTATTCTTAGCTTCTAATATGTTTACTTTCTTTAGTAAAGCAATATCCAATTCAATTCGTTTGGTGCTTACTTCTTCTGGTAATTGTTCGGTAATATTAAATCCATAAAACTGGATAAATGTATTGATTGGATGGTTCAGAATGTTATCTCTTACCAAATTAGCATCATTATTGGATCCAATGATCTGGGTACCTCCTGTGAGATTGACATCAGCATCATTATATCCTGTTACATTAAATCCATAAAACTGAATTACCTGATTGATTGGATCATTCAAGACTGTATCTCTTACCTCATTGGTATCATTAGCACCGCCGATCAGATTGATAGTACCATCTGCATTCGCATCACCAGCCCACATGGCTATAACACCTTCAGGCATTCCAAAATCAGTTTGTGCGTTTGTACCATAGGTAATCTCGCTGCTGGTATTGGTGAAGTTCAAATTAACAAGATAGTTTGTAGAAAATCTGACTTCTGTGGTAGTCATGATGCCTAAGTGATTTCTATGGTTTACAGTGATATAGTATGAATCACTTTCTAATGCAAATGTTAAATTAGAAACACCATCAATATCCACCACATCTCCGTCACGCTGCAATAAAAATGATTGTGATGTTACTACAATTGTATTGTCTGTAGGATCACGTAATTCTACAAAAACCCAATCTACAATAGCGTCGTTTCCTGTAGTATCAAATACTGCTGCATCACAAGTTGCTGCATCACTGTATGGACTAGTAATAGGAATGTATCCTGCTGTACGTAAGTCATCACGCATTAGGTTTTCTTCTCCTGTATTCGGATTTAAAAGTGCACCTTGTAAAAATACTTGAATGCTAAAGGTATAATCTGTGGTACAGATGGTTTCGCTAAAACTTGCAGTACTATCAATATCTGTCCAATTAGTAGAACTGTAGGTTTCATCATCAACTAAAATACAGGCTAAATCTGGATTATCTGTTGCATTAAAATTAGTTATATTACTATTATTACCATTTTGGACATTTAAAACCGTTAATTCATTATTCTTACAGTCAAGGATTGTAAGCGCCGTATTTAGACTTAGATCAAGTTCTGTAAGATTGTTGTTTTCACAGTCTAGTTGAATTAAGTTTAAATTATTTGACAAATCAAGTGTAGAAATTTCATTTTGAAATATGTCAAGATACTCTATAAGCGGATTTGATGATACGTCTAATGCTGTTATAGAATTCCCGTAAATATCTAGTTGTTTTAGTACTATATTGGTATCGGTATTCACACTTGTTAAATTATTAGTATGTGCTCTAAGAACTTCTAAATTAATTTGCTGTGAAATATCTATACTTGTTAAATCGCAATAACTTGCAGTAAGGTTAGTTAAGTTACTATTTGACAGTGCAAGTGTACCTAGAGAATTTTGACTAACGGTTAACGTTGTTAAAGCGCTAAAATCTTCAATTCCTGTAAGGTCGGTAATACCAGCGTCTTGAACATTCAAAGTGGTTACCACTTCAATTAAAGCAGTTGGAACCTGTCCATCATTGGTAATGTCGTCATAACCCAAGGCATCTAGAGCTGCTTCAAAATTAGCATCAGGAATTGCTGTATAATTACAAAAAGTATCGCTAAAACTTGTATGCGCGTCTACAATTGTCCAATTGGTGGTACTATACGAAGCATCATCCACAAGTATGCAGTTTAGATCAGGGTTATTATTACTTGAATAGGTAAAAATATTTGTATTATTTCCGTTTTGCAGATTTACACTTTCAAGAGCGTTGTCATTCACTAAAAACCATTCCAAAGCCGTATTTGCAGAAACATCTAATGTTGTAATTGTATTATTATTACAGACAAATTCCACAAGTGCCACATTAGTACTGACATCTATATTTGTGAGCTGATTTTCGTTCACCCATAATTTTTCAAGTAGTGAATTGTTCGCAATATCAATCGTTGTCAATTGATTGTTATCTGTATATAACCACACTAACGCCGGATGACTAGAAACATCAATGGAAGATAGGTTGTTATTAGAAGCTAACAAATATTCCAAAGCAGTATTATTGCTTATATCTAAAGTATTTAAATTGTTGGATACCGCATTTAGATAGGTAAGATTTGTATTGTTAGATACGTCTAAAGTAGATATTGCATTATCTTCAAGAACAAGTGTTTCTAGATTTGAAGAAGATGATACGTCTATTGCACTAAGTGAGTTGCTGTTTAACGCTAATGAGTTAAGAACATTTAAGCCACTTACATCTACACTCGTTAATCCATTACCAAGACATTGAATAGTTTCCAAATTTATATTTCCGCTAAAATCTACAGAAGTTAAATTTGTATTGAAGTTACACGTAAATGTGATCAAGTTTCCATTGGTTGGTAACGTCAATGAAGCAAGATCATTTGAACTTACATTTACTGTTTCTAAAAGAGAATTTGTACTCAAATCCAATGTTGTTAATGTATTTGAACTCACATCTAAATCTACTAATGCCCCAAAATCTTGAATTCCAGTTAAATCAGCAATATTCATATTACCGATATCAAGATCTGTAACTGCCTCGATATACAATGTTGGTACCTGACCATCGCTAGAAATATCATCATATCCTAACGCATCTAAAGCTGCTTCAAAGTTGCTGTCAGGAATCGCAGTATATAAAATTTCGCATAGTGTATCATTAAAAGAAGTATGTGCATCAATATCAGTCCAGTTAGTTGAACTGTATGTAGCATCATCCACCAGAATACAACTTAAAAAATTACCATTTGCTCCAAAAGTGCTAATGTTTGTATTATTTCCATTTTGAAGGTTGAACGTAAGTAATTCATTTCCTGAAACTCTTACTTCTTGTAATACAGTATTGTTTGATAAATCAAGCGTAGAAAGTTTGTTGTTATAGACTCTAAACCTAGTAATTGACGGACTGTTGCTTACATCTAAGGAAGTGATTTGGTTATCGTTTACTTGTAAGATGACTAAGTTTGTAAGCGCGCTCAGATCAATTGTTGTAAGTTGGTTTTCTTCCATTCGGATATCTGAAAGCGCTAAATTGTTTGAAATATCAATGGTTGTCAGGTTATTTGCAAGTCCCCATAAGGTTTGTAAATTCACAAGCATTGATATATCGACATCTGAAATGTTGTTATCCGAAAAGTAAAGCTGCTCTAAGGCTACAAAATCTTCAATACCAGTAAGGTCTGTTATACTTAAGCTACGCACATCTAAGCTAGTAATGACTTCTATTAATTCCGTAGGCACTTGTCCATCTCCTGAAATATCATCATACCCTAAAGCTTCTAGTGCAGCTTCAAAATTAGTATCCGGAATGGCAGTATAACGGCAATACATATCACTAAAACTCAATATGTCTTCAACATCTGTCCAATTGTTAGTACTGTAGGTAGCATCATCAACTAATACACAATACAAATTTGAGTTTCCTATAATATCTATGTTAGTGATGATTGTATTATTTTCATTTTTTAGATTTAGAAAATCCAGGTTATTATTATAAATATCAAGATCTACTATTAAAGGATTATTTGAGAAATCTAAACTGGTTATTTGGTTGTCGTAGGCATCTAAATTCGTTAGTTTCACATTAGCAGAAAGATCCAAAGCTTCGAGTTGATTTCCTTCTACATTTAAATAATCTATTTCGGTATTGTGACTAAAGTCAACTTCAGAAAGTTGATTATCACTTAAAGAGACAGTCTCGAGTAAAACATTGTTTGAAAGATTAACCTCCATTAAATTGTTACTATTTGCTAGTAAAGTTGTTAAGGAAGTAAAATCTTCTATACCTGTTAAATCTGAAATAGCTTTAGCGCTGACAGATAAATAAGTAATGGTCTCTATATTAGCTGTAGGCACTTGTCCGTCTCCAGATATATCATCATAACCTAAAGTTTCTAGCGCCGCTTCAAAGTTACTGTCTGGAATAGTGGTATAATCGCAATAGGTATCACTAAAAAACATTTGTGCATCAATATCTGTCCAAGCAGAATTTGAATGAGAAACATCATCTACTAAAATACAGGTTAAATTATCATTGTTTTGTACTTGAAAATCTTCAAGCCCTATGCGATTGTTGTTTCCATTTTGAATATTTAGACTCATTAAGTTATTGTAGGTTGCTCCAAGCGTATCAAGGTTTGTATTATTTGATAAATCGAGCGTGGTAAGGTTATTGCCATCACATTCTAATATTTGTAGGTTGGTTAAAGCGCTTACATCTAAACTGCTTAGTTCATTTTGAATAAGACTTACAAAGATAAGATTGGTTAAAGAACTCAAATCTACAGAGGTCAGCGAATTATTTTCACAATACAGCACTGTTAAGGAAGTAAAAGCCTCAATTCCTGTAAGATCAGCAATTGAATTACTAGATACATTCAAAGAACTTACACCTTCAATCAACGCTGTTGGCACTCGTCCATCGCCAGAAATATCATCGTAACCCAATGCATCTAAAGCGGCTTCAAAATTAGCATCTGGAATGGCTGTATATGCGCAATAATCTGTTTCTGTAAAACTCGTTTGACTGTCAATATTTCCAGACCAATTTGTAGTACTGTACACTTCATCATCTACCAAAATACAGTTTAGCGCCGAAGTATTGGTTGTATTAAACGTCGTAAAATTGATGTTATTTCCATTTCTTACGTTAAGCGCACTTAGTGAGTCATTACTGGACACATCCAGTGCAACGAGTAGTGTATTTGCAGAAATATCAATACTTGTAATATCTGTGTTGGTAGCTTCTAACTCGGTTAAGCTGTTTAATCCGCTTAAGTCTAAGCTCGCTAAAGGATTATTATTTAAGCTTACTTTTTCTAATAATGTATTACTAGATAGATCGATAGATAACAAGCCTATTTGATAAAAATCCAATTCTGTCAATGAAACAAAGTCTTCTAAACCAGTTGCATCTGTTATGGTATTTTCGCCTATTTGTAAACTTGTTACATTTTCAATTAACGCGGTTGGCACTTGGCCGTCTCCAGAAATATCATCGTAGCCTAGAGCCTCTAGTGCAGCTTCGAAGTTAGCATCGAGAATAGCAGTATATCTGCAATAAGAGGTTTCTGTAAAACTAGCAGTGGCATCTATATTTGTCCAGTTTGTTGTACTGTAATCGGCATCGTCTACAATAATACATGTTAAATTAGAGTTACCAGTAATGTTAAACTGAGTAATATTTGTATTATTCCCATTTCTTAGGTTTAGGTAAGATAAATCATTGTCTTGTACCGTTAAAACTTCTAATGCTGTATGTGAACTTAAGTCTAACGAGGTAAGCAAATTTCCATTCAGTCTTAATTCAGATAAAAGTGTATTATTACTCAAATCTAATTCAGTAAGTCCTAAACTACCAACATGTAAAGTTGCAAGCAAAGGGTTGTTCGTCACATCAATACTAGTAATATTGGTATTATAACATTCTAATTTTTGTAAACTTGGATTATTAGAGGTGTCTAAAGATGAAAGGTTGGTACCAAATGCAGTTAAATAGCGTAGAGCTGTATTATTGGAAATATCTAAGGTAGAAATATCTGTATAATAGCAATCTAAAGTTTGTAATTGCGGGTTACTACTTATATCTAAACTTTCAAGAGAATTATTACCTGATATTTTTAAGCTTGTTAAATTAGAACTATTCGAAACATTGATTGATGTTATACTGTTGTCTCGACAGTCTACTGATGTTAATGCTGTATTATTTGAAAGATCTAAGGTTGTTACACTATTTAATTTACAGTCTAATGATTCTAAAGCAGTAAAATCTTCAATACCCGTTAAATCAGAAATTGATTTTGAAATTACACTTAATGTAGTGATACTATTAATATAACTGGTTGGTACCTTTCCGTCTCCAGATATATCATCATAACCTAGTTCATCCAATCTTGCTTCAAAATTTGCATCAGGGATCGTTGTATAGTTACAATCGATATCACTAAAAAAAGTTTGAGCATCAATGTTTGTCCAATTGGTGTTACTATAAGATACATCGTCTACTAAAATACAGCCCAGATTAGGATTAGTGCTTAAATCAAAACTGGTCACATTTGTGTTATTTCCATTTTGAAGATTCGCATAAGTTAAATCATTATTTCCCATTTGTATTACTGTTACTAATGGGTTGTTAGAAATATCAAATGATGTAATAGCATTATTTCCACACCAAATTTTTTCTAATAACGGATTGTTACTTACATCTAAAGCAGTTAAATTATTGTCTCGACCCGATAAAAAATCTAATTCTTCATTAGCACTTAAGTCAATTGTTGTAAGGTTGTTATTATGAAATTGGAAGTCTTCTAAGAGTACATTATTAGTAACATCTATTGCTGTTAATGAATTATTTATGAGATATAGTTTAGTTAATTCTGTATTATTAGAAACATCAATTGCTGCAAATTGATTGTAACCAGCATACAAAATACGTAAATCAGGATTATTACTTACATCTAAGGTGGTAAGATCGTTATCGCTCACGTTTAGATGTTCTAAGAACGAAATACTTGAAACATCTATGCTCGTCAAATTGTTTACATAGACTTCCAGTGTTTCTAAAGCGATAAAATCTTCAATCCCAGTTAAATCACTAATGGATTGATAGGACACATTTAAACTCGTCACAGTATTAATATTTTCTGTTGGTACTTGTCCGTCTCCCGAAATATTGTCGTAACCCAAAGCTTCCAGAGCAGCTTCAAAATTAGCATCAGGAATAGCTGTATATGCAGTCACACTTAGCGTAGCAGCATTTGTTGCTACCGTATCACTGCAAATATTCGTAAAGTACGCGGCATATTGGTAGCCATCAAAACTTAAAGGTGTATTGCTTATGGTTAAGGTCTCAGTATTCGTTCCTGAGTAATTTGAATCATCTGAAATTACAGCAAAATTACTTCCGCCATCAGTACTTACATACCATTGTACCGTATCGTAATCAGAAGCACTGGGTGTAAATTCTAGGGTGTCTCCTTCTCCCCCTTCAGCATCTTGAGGATCACTGTTAATTGTAATATCGTCACAACAATCTAATTTTTCACTCATCGCTGTATTTCCACAACCCGTAGATTCAGTAAAAACACCCATGGTGTAGAGTGCACCATCAATATCGTTTTGATCTAATGCGTACTTTTCTTCTCCAGGACCTAAACTATAATGCATGATTACATCTGAATCGATAACATGACCTAATTGATGGGCATGCCCTAATTCGTGTAGCGCTACAGTTTTAAAATCATATTCTGTAGCGGAAGGTGTACCACTACCGTAGTACCAGTTAGTATCGTCATTCCATGTAATGTCCATTTCATCTACTCTTACCCTATTAGTTGTGCCACAATACGTTGTAAAACGAGTAGTTACACTACCTAAAACACCCGAAGATAACTCGCTACCATTATCAAAACGTACAACATTTATACCATCAGAAACAGACTCATCTAGTGTTGTTGTACTGCCAAATGAGAAATTGATGTTAGACTCACAGTTCCATAAACCAAAAGCCTCTTCAAAATAAGATTTGGCGTTACTTGTATTAAAATCGGTATGATATTCAAAGGTATATCCTCCATTTCCATCAATATCCTGAAGTGCCATCGATAAAATGGTTCCCGAATTGTCCAAGTTATTATGACTATAAGTAATAGTTAATGGTACGGTGGTTTCATGTATAGATCCATCTGAATGTGTAATTGCAATAGTACCCGTACCTGCCTGGTATGGTATTTCAACTTCTATAAGGGTATCAGACCAACTCAGTATTTCCGAATCTACGGCATCAATCATTGTGGCACCGCCATCATTAGCATTTGCAAAACTTACGGTTCCTGTTTCTGTTCCAAAATTATTACCTGTAATGGTAAATACCGTTTGAGTACCTGCCGAAGCTGTTAATGGAGAAAAACTATAGACTATAGGGTTAGCAAGTCTCGCCGCAGTATTTTTATTATATACAGGAAACTCCTGAATAATCTGTGCATTATATCCCGTGGCCTGTTGAATCTGCGTATATAAATCGTTTTCTTTTGATGTATATTTATTAAAAACATCTGATACTTTGCCTGTAAGTTTATTATACTTAACAACACCTTGGACTGCTCCAACTAATTCGTATAGACTTTCAGAAACAGCTATTTGACCTTTAAAGCTTTTCATGAAAAATGTGCCAACCATTCCTGGTTGAAGGTATGCTGAACTAGAAGTAAGCTGAAAATGATTATCAACCTGTCCTCCTATGGTTACTACCTTAAAAGTAGTGTTGCCTTTGCCTTTAAAACTTTTATATGTGGTCACCGTATGTACCGTATAGATGTTATGTTTATTAACATCCCAGTAACCATCACTAGCGATAACTTTTCCTTCAATAATATGAGTTGCTTCATTAACACGTTCTTGAATAGAAAGTGGTGTTATTAGAGCACCACATTCCTGGGCTGAACCAAAAACGCCATTCATAATAAATAATAGAAGCAAGTAGGTATGCTTTTTCATAGGTTGTAGATTTAAGGGATTATAGTTTCTTATTAGTTGGGTTAATGGAAATGTTTTGATGGGTATCCATTAACAAATTTTAACACTTGCAAAACTATCTTAATGAGGTGGTTTTTGGAAAGAAACGGTGCGGACAATTAGGGGGACAACCAATGTAGACAAAGGGTAAAGCTCTCTTTATAAAGATAAAATATACTCTTTATATACACTTAAATAAACATTGCCGAAAAGTGAATTCTATGATCAAATACTTTTCAGATAATCTTCTAAGTCATCATCTGCAGCTAATTCTAGTTTTTTTCGAATACGGTAACGAGATTTTCTTATAGCTTCTATGGACGTACTTCGTAAGCGAGAAATTTCTTTTCTATTGAGTCCCATATAAATGTATGAACAAATTTCTAGATCCGTATCCGTTAGATGTGGAACTTTGGTTTTTAAACGCTGAATAAAATCATAATTCAGAATTTCAATATCATTTTTGATAGTGTTAAGCTGATTGTCCTCTAGCAATTCAGACCTTAGATTTTTAACTATTGTATTTATAGAAACTGTGTTATCTTCATGACTAATTTTCTTTAAATTATCAGCTAATTCTCTTTTTGACTTTAAATGATAATAGGATTCATGGAGTAATTTAGAAATCCTGGCTTCATTCATTTGTATTTGATGATTCATATCCCCAATCTCTAAAGTCATATTAGTAAGCATTTTTTCCCTTTGTTTAACAATTTTGCTATTCAAATACATTTGAAAAACCACATAAGCAAGTAAACCCATATTAACAACAAAGCCAGTTTGCCTTAGCATCATTGCATTCAAAATATCATTGGCAAATGTTGCTGATAGAATTACTAGATTCAGCAATATCAGTTTTGCAAAAGGCTTTTTATCATTAATCGCTTTTATAATTAACCAAAACCCAGCAATGACATTCAAAAAACCAAATACATGAAAAACCGGTACGCTGTAGGTTCCGAAAAAAACAGGGGTTAATACAACATAAGCTACACCTAAACTAGGTACAAGCGTAAAAAAAAGCACTACTTTCCGAGAAAAGTAGCTTGGAAACAAGTAATGATGGTATAAGAAAATAAATCCAAGTCCTGCATAGAAACAGATATATCGCAATCTCTGAACAATTTCAAAAGAGATTCCCGGGAAAATGTTATGAATAAAAGCTTCACCAACGAACAACTGCCTGGCTCCGCCCAATAAACAAAAAAACCCAAAGTATAAGAAATATTTTTCGCGGTGAATATTAGCATAAATAAATATTTGGTAACCACCGAAAATTAGAATTAAAAGGGTAATTAAACCTTCAAAGGCAAATTTTCTTTTTTTAGTTAAATAAAAACTCTCTTTTTCATGAATAGAATTTTGAAGTGGAAAACCACCTCCAAGACGTGAATTGGAACTCGAAACTAAAAGCATCACATCCAAAAGTTCTTCTTTTGGAAGCTCGACAGTAAGAGCCGGTATACCATCCATAGAATCTTCAAGATTTTTAGATAGGTTTCCATGAGTTACTAGTTTTTTTCCATTAATCCACACTTCACATGCTCCTAAAACCCTAGATAAATTAAGAACGGCTTCACTTTTTGGGTTTTCTTGTTTAATAAAAAATCGATAGGTTCCAAAACCTTTTGGAGGATGTCCTCTACGCGTCCAAACTGCAGAAGTCGTCTTTAGGGTATCAGGCTTGGTAAGTATATGTTTATCAAAAGTATTTTGATCAGTTAAGGGCCATTGTTTCCAATAGAACAATAGTTTTGTTTTTAAAACAAGCTTCTCTGTTTTTTGAGTATCCCAGGAAGAAAGTGTTACATATGCATCATCAGATTCAACAATACTATGTTTTTTTGATAGACAACTTCTAAATAAAAAAAGAGTGATGCCTATTAAAAGTATTTTTAAAAAAAGAGAACCTTGTTCTTTCAACTTCATTTTTTAAAAAAATATTGCTTGCTGCAAAAATACTTAAAAAGTAAGCGTTAAGCAGAAATCTAATTCATAAGTAATGATCAATTCATTGAGTCTCTATATTTGTTTACCAAAGAGTGGTTTTACACAATGTTTTGAGACCATAAAAACCCACCCTAAAATCTTAGGATGAGTTACTTTTGCAAACAGAGAAATCTACGACCATTAAATGCATAACATCCATTTTACGAATAGTTCATAAACAATTGTTTGTACTTATTGTTTAATCATTTTTACTGTTTGATTTGTATTAACAATAGCTTGTTTCACTTCTTTTTGCAGACGAGCCAATATAGTATCTTGTTCCTGGGATGATAAGAACAATGAAAATAAAAATATGATTGGGATAGCGATTTTTTTCATTTCATATAAACTTACTAATAAAGTTCTTATGAAAAATGTAGATAGATCTTAACATTATAGGTATTTTAAAACTAAAACGGAAACAGATGCCCACATCTTTTTAAAACTCTAAAAACCTTTTCGACTATAAACCAGAATTCATTTATTTCAAATTTTTATAGACATAAATGATAATACAATAATTTAAAGAGCTAATAGCATCACTTTTCATCAATTTATGACTTATATAATTACCTTTGATAAGAGCATATATATAATTTTATCATTTTTAGTGGGCTGATTACATGAGTACGTTTCTTACAGATTCAAACGAAGTAAAAATCACAAGATTTTCTTGTTGGGTGACATTCGTGCTTGGGATGGGTTATCTTATCACCACAATTTTAGGTTTTATCTCTCTTGATTCACCTCAAGATCCAATAGCAGATCCGTTTTTTACAATGATGGAAATTTTAATACTATTAATTGTTCTTTTTACCGTTATCAGTTTGATCGGAATTCATTATTGCAACCCAAAGAAAGTCAAAATATTTAGTTTCATTTCTGTAGTATTTATGCTTTTGGTAGCTGGCATAAGTTCTTGTGTACATTTTACAGTTTTGGCATTAGGAAATCAGGCCAAAATCCAAGAGCTTCCTGATTTTGATATGGTTTTTTCATTTAAATGGCCTTCTGTTGTGTATGTCTTGGATATTCTTGCCTGGGATTGGTTTTATGCTATCTCCATTTTATTTCTTGCTCCAATTTTTAAAAGAAATGGTATTGAGCAAGTAATACAAATATTAATTATACTATGTGGAATTTTATGTCTTGTAGGACTTTTAGGAATTCCTTTGAATAATATGCAGGTAAGAAATATAGGGGTAATAGGTTATGGCGTTATATCACCTTTCATTTTTTTAATGATCGCAAAATATATAGGAAAGAAAGTAGGATTGGACAAAATACAAACACAATAACACATAAAACTCATTCGATTATATAAAATTTCAACTACAAAAAATTAAAGCACATACAATGACAAAAGAATCGCTTCAGCAAGAGGGACTTCAGAAAATAAAAGTTGATTTTCAGTTTTTGGTATCGTTATTTACCGAAATGCTGGAATCTATTGGAGAAAAGGATTTGGCAAAAGCAATACCATTTAACAATCAAGCATCACCAAATAGAGAGCATCTTTCCAATCAAAAGTTAACACAAGCCATTGGGATTTGTTTCGAGTTACTCAATCTTGCTGAGGAAAATGCTGCTACGCAATACAGAAGAAAAACAGAAACACAATTTGGTATTCGATCTACACGAGGTTCTTGGGGAGAAACTTTATACCAATGGAAAACTGACAAAATAGATGAGCAAGAAATAGCTCAAAAGCTTCGACAATTGAAAGTTATACCGGTTTTAACGGCTCACCCAACCGAAGCAAAACGATTAACAGTATTAGATATCCATCGGGAATTATATTTATTGTTGGTTCAGATAGAAAATCCAAATTGGTCTACAGCAGAACAATCAAGACTTAAAGAGGAAATGACCAGTCTATTGGAGCGTTGGTGGCGAACAGGAGAAATCTATCTTGAAAAACCACACCTTGAAGATGAAAGAAATAATCTAATGCACTATTTTGAAAATGTTTTTCCTGAAGCAGCACGCTTAACAGATCAGCGTTTGCGTGATGCCTGGAAAACGCTTGGTTTTTCTGAAGAGTTGCTAGAATGGCCAGAGCATTTCCCGTTGATTCAGTTTGGTAGCTGGGTGGGTGGTGACCGTGATGGTCATCCATTTGTGACTGCTGATTTTACTGCTTCTACACTACGATTACATCGCCAGACCGTTTTAAAAATGATACAAAATCAACTGGTTGGACTAGCAGCAAAATTGAGTTTTTCGGGTTATCAAACTTCTATACCAGAAACTTTTTTAGTTGAAATTGAATCTACTGCAAAATTATTTGGAGAAGAAGGGCAAAAAGCCTTAGATCGAAATCCATCTGAACCTTTACGGCAATTTCTAAATTTACTTTTACTAAGGCTAGAAAATACTATTACCGATAATCGTGTATTAGGAGAAGACGGCTTTTTTACATCTTCAAATGATTTATGGACCGAACTTAAAAAACTTAGACAGCTATTAATCGATTTAAACGCAGAAAGAATAGCAAAACAATGGTTATTTCCGGTAGAAAGGATGGTGCAGAGTTTTGGCTTTCATTTAGCAAAGCTCGATATCAGACAAAATAGTGCTTATCATGAAAAAGCAATCAGTCAAATTTTGATTGCTACTGGTTATGAAGATTCGGATTATGGTTCGTGGAATGAGGAAAAGCGATTGGCTTTTCTTGATCAAGAACTTAAGAGTAATCGTCCATTTTTGGTGGCCGGAACTTCCTGTGGACCAGAAGCTGATAACGTTCTTGGGTATCTACATGAGGTTAAAATCTATATCGACCAATACGGAACAGAAGGTATAGGTTCTATTATTGTGAGCATGACCAGGAGTGTTAGTGATTTGTTACTCGTTTTTTTACTGTTAAGAGAAGTAGGTTTACACGAAGCTAATCTTCCTGTAGTACCACTATTAGAAACCATTGACGACCTAATTGCCGGACCTGAAATTTTAACTACTTTTTTGCAGCATCCTATCATGCTAAAACAGCGACAGGCTTCTGAACCGTTTATACAAGAAGTAATGCTGGGATATAGTGATAGTAATAAGGATGGTGGTATCTTAACCAGCCGGTGGAATATTTACAAAGCTGAAGAAAACCTCACAAAAGCTGCTAAGAAATTAGGTGTTGAACTATGCTTTTTTCACGGTCGTGGAGGAACCATTAGTCGTGGAGGTGGTAAAATTCATCGATTTTTGGATAGTATGCCTCCAGGTTCTATGAGTGGTCATATTAAGATGACTGTACAAGGCGAAACCATTGCTAACCAATTTGCCAACCTCCTTACTGCAACGTATAACCTCGAAATGTTTGTAGCAGGAACCGCAAGACAAGCATTAATACCTTTGAGCAAAACCAAAGATGACCAGCGTTATGAAATAATGGATCAACTAGTAAATCTAGCACGACAAACGTATCGTAAGTTACTGGATCACCCCAATTTTATTGATTTTTATGCTAGCGCCACACCAATTGATGTTCTTGAACAGAGTAAAATTGGTTCCAGACCTGCACGTAGAACAGGGCAACGCTCTTTGGATGATCTCCGTTCAATACCTTGGGTATTTAGCTGGAGTCAGTCACGATTCAATTTAACCGGGTGGTTCGGAGTTGGAACGGCTTTTGAAGAATTTCAAAAACAACAGCCTAATAATTTTGAACGATTAAAACAATTAGCCAAGGAATGGCCTTTCTTAAAATATCGACTTATTCAAATAGAATCCAATCTATTAAACTCAGACATTGATATTATGAAAGGTTTTGCTAATCTGGTAGAAGAACCTAAAACCAAACAGGAACTCATGGACTTGATCCTTACGGATCATCATACCTGTTTGAAAAAGATAGAAAACCTAATGGGAGAATCTGTTGAAGCAAGAAGAATTTCTAAACTAGAAAATAACAAGTTGAGAAATAATGCTTTACAAGTACTTCATGAGATACAAATTGAATATTTGACCAAATGGAGAAGCATTAAAAAGACTGATAAAGAACTAAGTGATACATATCTATTGCATCTCTTAATGCTAGTTAATGCACTTTCTGGTGGGTTAAAAAGTACAGGGTGATTCGTTATTTTAAACTAATGCACACTTATTTATTGCTTATAATGCCACTACTCGTATCTTACTGTTAGAAACTGGGTAGCTGTCAAAATAGTAAGATAGTTCCAATGTATCTTAGAAATAACTATTTCCTATTTGGGAAACAGCTGCAAAGTATCTCTGAAATAGGACTAACCTATTTTCGATATACCTCCTAAGTATATTTGACTTAATACATAGGATATTCCTACATAGTTCCGAGGTGCTTTCAAAATCACCTAGAGGTCTTAAGAGAACTTGTCTACCTCAACAATCATTAGGATCATACGACTTGGAAATATTATATATTTAGACTTATCGTAGGGTTACGTATTCCAAAATATATGGCTATACTTATTATTCTATCACCATCTTTTTGGTATCGATCAAGCTCCCTTCTACATACAACGAATAGAAATAGGTACCAGATGCTAATCCATCCCTATTAATAGCCAAGGTTCCGTCTCCTCTTTTGTCTAAAGTAACCGTAGAGATTACCTGTCCACTGGTATTGCTAAATACCATAGCTGCTTTGGATACAGAAGATGGTAGGTAGTATTTAATAGAAGAGGTTCCGTTAAACGGGTTGGGTATGTTTTGATATAAAATAGCTGTTTTTGCCTTGTTAAGATTATTTTCTTGTACTCCCAGCGTTTGTTCTAAGAGAGCTAACCTGTTTTCGATATCTGTTAATAATGGTGAAAGATCCACTGTTACCGATGCTCCGTTCTCAATAGCTATGGTAAGATCTGTTCCACTAAGACTTGCTGAACTTAAATCCTGCCCATCCGTATTTACATAGGCAGAAAAATCTACTGTGTTTCCATTACTGATACTCAATACATCATTGGTTAAATCTAATGTTTGACTGTCTGTACCAGTACCATCCTGTAATGTTGAAAGATCTACGGTATTACTTCCTCCCGAAATACTAAGAATAGCATTGCTAAGTGATAATTCCTGATTGTCAGTATTATCTAAGTACCCTGAAAGATCAACTGATGTAGCATCGTTAGTTAAACTCAATATATTTGAGGACAATTGTAAATCTTGTGCATCTGTATTATCTAAATAACCAGACAAATTAATAGTATTCGTTCCACCAGAAATACTTAAGATATTAGTAGCCAAGGAAAGTTCCTGACTATCTGTATTATCTAAAAAGGACGATAAATCTACAACTTGAGTTACCGTTGCATCATCTTCTAAGGATAATTCTAAATCATTACCATTCAACTGAAATACATCAATGGTTTGGTTATCAGTATCCGTATCGGTATCTAATGTAGAATTGATCCATTGTGTCCCATCCCATATAAATAAAGCAGAAAGATCGGTATCATACACCATCATTCCAGCTTCTGTGGTGGCCAAAGGGTTTCCATTAGCAGCAGCGGTTTCCATATCAGTACGTTGTACCGTAGTCACTCTATTGATCAAAAATCCTTTGTCGGTATCAGCCAATTCTAAAGAAGCATTTTGATTGGCTGCTATAGTACCAATACCTACACTAAATCTATTGGTAGTTGTATTTCCTCCAAGTGCCATCGTATTAGCCTGAGTAACATCAACATCGTATCCTATAGCTGCCGAATAAGAATCGGCAGTACTACTTAATGAACCAATAGTTATGGATCCTTGATTTCCTGTTGATCGAGCTTGGTGACCTATAATGACTTGATCATCCCCAAAAACGCTAACTGAATTTCCTAGAAATATATTTCTATTATTTCTATTAGCAGAAGATCCAAATGATCCATTTCCAATAAAATCTGCTTTCCATCCCATACCTACATTATCCGATCCTTCTCTATTGATACCACCAGTCAATACCCCAACATAGGTATTTCTGTTGGCATCATTACGGTTATTGCTACGGTTATTATCCCAACCTGCACCATATCCAAGAAACGTATTACCATCTGCATGCTGGCTATTAGCACCTGCAGCATAACCCAGAAACGTATTCGCAAAACCATCCACATTATCTAGACCAGCTCCCGATCCTATAAAAGTATTTGCTTGACCAGTAGTATTTCGTTCTCCTGCTCCACTACCATTATTTACAAAATCATAATCAACTCCATTACCCAGAGATCCCGGTATTGAACTACTGCTTTCTCCACCTACAAAAGTATTACCATTTGCGGTAGTAGTATTTGCTCCTGCCCTGCTTCCTACAAAGCAATTATCATTACCTGTTGTTAAATCAAATCCTGCATCTTCACCTATAAGTACATTGTCATCGCCATCGGTAAGACTTCTTCCTGCTTGTTCTCCTATAATCACATTATCAACACCTGTAGTCAATTGTTGTCCTGCTCTGTGTCCGACAACCACATTATCATTTCCAGTAGCGTTCCTCGCTACATAATTACCAATGAATACATTATCAGAAGCACTTAGCGTTAGATCGGCAGCAAATGTTCCGATCACAATGTTATCTTCTGCGTCAACACCTGTTGTACTTTCATTTAATAATGCACCAGCCATACCACCTATCAAAATATTACTATACGACACTCCCAACGAAGCTCCAGCACCAGGGCCTACAGAAAGGTTCCAATCACCAGTAGTCAATGATGGTCCTGGAGTAAATGTTTGAGTTCCATCATAAGGAAAAGGAGTGTGACTGTCACCGGATTGATTTGGGGTAATTGCAGATCCCGTAGTTTGATTTCCTGTCTGTGCTATTATACTATTAAAGGATACGAGAAGTAATACGAAAACTAAAGGTAATTGTTTTATCATAATAAGGGGTTTATAGATCTTATTGCAAAAATAATAGGCTATTTTCTTTTGTAGATAATTTTAACGGTGTCAAAAGGTGTCAAAAGTAGTAAGCTACGCTTTGAGGGCTGAGTGGTGAGGGTGCTTTCTACGAAAGCTGTGAGGTATGATTAGTGAGTCGTTAGGAAATTTGCCTTGCTCATTTTGAGCAATAAAGTGCTTTATGCAAAAGATAGATATTAAGAAAACTATTACTAAACAAGTCTTTGAATAAATTGCTCTAATTCTTTCCCTTCGGGAACATTCATTTTTTTTCGAATACGACGACGCATGGATTTTACCGAGTCTACAGAAACATCACGAACGGTCATAATTTCTTTGATGGATAGATTTAATCGTAACAAGGCACATACTTCTCTTTCGCCTTTTGTCAATTCGGGATATAAATTTTGCAGCTTTTCTGTAAAGTCCTTATTGACCTGATCAATTTTTTCTTGTAGACCTGATAGTTTTTGTTCGGTAGTAATTTGCCTTTTTAATTGTGAAATAAGAGATTGTAGGGATTTCGAAATTTGTTCGGGTTCGGCATCAACTACGTCATTCTTTATCTTATCTAATAATTCTTCTTTAAAAGAAAGGCGCATGGTGTTATCAGCAATCAGCTTTTTAATATCTTCTTCTTTGGCATTGATCTTTTGTTGCAATACTTGTTTTTCATTTTCGTGTTCTAATCGAGTCATCTTACTACGATGCTGGTGATTTCGTTTTAGTAACCAACCTACTACAACTGCTGCTCCTAAAGTCACAAATAGTAAAATTAGATATAACCATTTTTTGGAAGCTTCAGCATCGGCTTGCAATTCTACCTCTCGTTTTTGCTGTGCAAATTGTAAACTATCGGCCTGTTTTTCTTTCTGAAATTGATAGTTCAATTCCAAAGCCTGAATTTTTTTTTCATTTTCTAGATTAAAAATCTCATCTGATGTTCTGTTAAATTTACGGTAGTTTTCATAAGCGTTTTCAAAATCACGCATTTTAGAATTGGCATAACTTTTTCTGAGATATGCTTTCGAGACTCTTTCTTTAAAACCCTCTTCTATAGCCACCTGAAGCGAAGAATCTGCATAGCTTAAACATTTATCCCAGTCCTTCAATCGTTTGTAGTCTTGAGAAAGATTGAAATATTCTACACATATAGAAAGCCGTTTTCCTATTTCTTTATAATATGCCAGGTTTGCTTTTTTTAAACCAATCGATTTATCATATTTTCCTTGTACTCCATATACTACAGCAAGATTACCATATACTCCGTGTAAGTCTTCTTTACTATTAATCGAGGTAAAAAAATCCTTAGCCTTTTGATAACAGATCAGCGCTGAATCCAGTTGTTTATTTTGACGATATGAAACTCCCAGCATATTATACCCAGCTCCTAATCCGTGCGTATCCTTTACTTTCTCCTTTAAAACAATTGCTTTTTTATAATTCTCTATAGCCTTTCGATGCTCTTTTTGATATCTGTACACTAGCGCCATATTATGGTATACATCACCAATTTTTGAGTCATTTTTTTGTGCTTCATAATATTGCAAGGCTTTGATGTAATATTCTATTGCCTTTGGATAATTTGCTTCTCTACGATTTACAACGCCCATTTGCACATAAATGGCTGCACGAAATTTTTCATAATATCCTTCTGATTTATCCTGGATCAGTGCTAATGCATCTGTAAAACTACCTTCTGCTTTATTAAAATCCCGTTTTAATTGATACTCTCCTAACTCCAGCAAAGCTTTAACTTTTGCAGTATCAATTACAGTTTTCTTTACCTCTTCATGTAAATGGATTAAGGTAGTGTCTAGTTCTTGCGAAAAAACAGTTAGACAGGAAAAAAAGGCGAATAGGGGTACGTAGTTTTTCATTATATACAAACTTACTAATTAATGATCAAAAGATGTTTGAAATCTAATCTCTCAGAAATTATAGCATATCTAATTACAAATACTTCATTTTTAGCTAATTTAGTACTATGAAGAATACCATTGCAGAACGTATTTTTGATTTCCTAAAAGACTTCCCTCCTTTTGATGTATTAACTGCCGAGCAATTGATTATTATTGCTAGAAATGTAAAGGTGATCTATCTACCTAAAGACAAGTTTGTTTTTAAAATAGAAGAAGAAATCCATGATCATTTTTATGTAGTTAAGGACGGTGCAATAGGTATATTTAGAAAAGAAGATCAGGTTTTAGTTGATGAATGTGATGAAGGAGATATTTTTGGGTTACGAGCAATGATTCGAAAGGGAAACTATATACTTAGTGCCAAAGCTATTGAGGAAAGTATAGTATACAGTATCTCTTCCTTATTACTAGAAGAAATTATCCAAACCAATACCGAAGCGAATAAGTTCCTCATTGCTAGTTTTGCTACTAATACCAGAAACCCTTATGCCAATGACAATAAAGGCACTTTATTCGCTAATGTAAAAAGCTTACAGAAAAATGAATCCAGTCTTACTGAAGTTCAATCTGCGCAATATTCAAAAAATCCCATAACCTGTCAACTAAAAACTTCTATCCAACAGGCTGCGCTGATAATGAGCACTAAACACGTAGGGTCTATAGTGATTACAGAAAACCAAAAACCTATTGGTATTATTACTGATAAAGATCTACGACTCCATATTGCGACTGGTAGATTTTCTATTGATGATCCGGTGGAAAGTATTATGTCCTCTCCTGTAATTACCTATCCTGAAAATATTTCTGTGGCCGAAGCTCAAATTGCTATGCTTCAGCATAAAATCACTCATTTATGTATTACCAAAGATGGTACCGCAAACTCTGTGCTTACAGGTATTTTATCAGAACACGATATCGTAGCTATAAGAGGTAATAATCCTTCGGCATTAATCAAAGAAGTAAAACGAGCCAAAACTGCTGAAACATTACAACATATAAGAAAAAAAGTCCAACAATTATTACAAGGATATGTAGAACAACATATCCCGATCTCCTATATTTCCAAAGTTATCTCTGCAATTAATGAAGCTATAACCCAGAGAGCTATACTTCTTTCTTTAGAAGAAATGAATACGCCACCACCTGTTAAATTCAGTTGGTTGGCTTTAGGCAGCCAAGGCCGGAAAGAACAATTATTGATCACAGATCAGGACAATGCATTAGTTTTTGAAAATCCGCCTAAAGAACAATTTGATGTTACCAAAGCTTATTTTTTATCCTTGTCAGAAAAAGTAACTCAAAAACTAAATACTATAGGGTTTGAATTTTGTCCAGCAGATATGATGGCAAGTAACCCCAGGTGGTGTCTTTCGCTAGATGAATGGAAAAATCAATTTCATAGCTGGATCACAAAACCGGATAAAGATAAAATTCTGTTGTCTATGATCTTTTTTGATTATGAAATGATATACGGTGACAAAAATTTAGTGGATGAAATGTCTGAAAGCATTTTTGGATCTATAGGATCTTATAAAATCTTTCTCAATTTCATGGGATTAAATGCTCTTAAAAACCCTCCTCCTCTTAGTTTTTTTAGACAATTTCTGGTAGAACATAGCGGTGAACATAAGGATCAGTTTGATATCAAAGCCCGAGCAATTATGCCACTGGTAGATGCTGCCCGTTTATTAATCTTATCCAATAACCTAAAAGGATTCAATAGTACTATCGCACGCTATAAAAAATTAGCAGAAGTAGAACCTCAAAATAAAGACTTGTATGAATCGTGTATTAATGCATTTAGGGTTTTACTTCGGTTTAGAACACAACAAGGGTTAAAAAATAATACTTCAGGAAGGTTTATAGACCTTAAATCGTTAAGCAAAGCTGACCGTTTAAAACTAAAAGGGTGTTTTAAACCTATAAAAGATATACAAGAACTTATCAAGGTACGATTTAGTTTATCACATATGTTATGATGTTAAATTGGCTAAAACATAAAGAGTATCCTGATTTCTGGAATCAGTACACTAAATATTTTAAGGATAGAAAAAATAATTACTTGCATACTAATCGTTTTGTAGTATTTGATACAGAAACCACAGGATTTGATTTTAAAAAAGATAGAGTTTTATCTATAGGTGCTATATCTGTGGTTGGTAATACAATGGATGTAGCTGATAGCTTTGAGGTATATCTAAGACAAGAGAAATTTGATTCCAGTACGGTAGAAATACATGGAATACTAAAAGAAGGTCGTATCCATAAGATATCTGAAAAAGATGCTATTATACAGTTTCTATACTATATTAAAGATGCTACATTGGTGGCGCATCATGCTAATTTTGACATTAACATGATTAATACATGCCTTATTCGATTAGGACTACCAAAACTAAAAAACAAAGTTATAGATACAGGAATATTATTTAAGAATACCAGATTATGTAGTGATAAAACAAAGCATTACACTCTGGATGAATTATGCGATTTTTTTAATATCAAAATGCACGACCGACATACTGCTTCTGGAGATGCCTATATTACCGGGATAATTTTTTTAAAGATTATCGATTTCTTAACTAAAGCACAAAACATCACACTACGCGATTTATTCTACAATCAAAAGCGAAGAGGATTGTTATAATAATCTTGTATACGCCTAATTTTGAAACCGATAAGGCTTGACATACTGGATAAGGATTTTTTCTTCATTTTATTATAAAACCATTCGATTAGAATTCTTTAGATAACTTACCGTTGATATGAAACTCACATCAATTAGTATCCATAATCAAAAAACCATCCGCCGTAGACGGATGGTTTACTTTTGCAAGATTGATATAGCTACGACCCCTTACCTTCGTAGAATCCTTTTGCAAAAAGAAAGTTTACAATTTCATTTACTCTTTTGTTAATCTAATTGTTTGATGTACTGCTCCTTGAGTCATTCTCACAAAGTATACTCCTACCGGTAGATCTTGTACAGATATAAACTGATTGTTTGTTGTTTTAATGATTTTTAACACTCGTCCATTCATATCATAAATTGATACCTCAGCATTATCTATCAGACCAGAAATCTGAAATTGATCCTTAGTTGGGTTTGGATAAATAACAAAGCTTTGTTTACTATTTTCATCAACACTTAATACATCGTTAACTGTAATTGTAAATGTTGCTGTAGTTACATTGGTGTTCGCATCTTCTACAGAAAGCGTAATGATATATTCTCCTACACCCAATAAAGTTCCTGGAGCCGGGTTTTGGCTTATAGTAGTTGTTCTTCTAGTATCACAATTATCAGTTGCTACCACACCCGTTGTAAAATCTTCTAAGGTGTACATATCATTATTAGTAAATCCTACTTCAATATCCTCAGGTAAAGTGGATACATCAAACACCGGATCTATGGAATCTTCAACCGTAACTATTGCCATACAAGAATCACTGTTTCCATTGTTATCTATTGCTGTTAATACAATTGCATTATCTCCAATATTAGTACAATCAAAATCTGTAATATCTATAGCTAGCGATGCTATACCCGAAAGATCAGTAGAGCCGTTATCTACCATTGCCGATGTAATACGTACATTACCCGTTTCGTCCAATTGTACAGTTATGTTTTGGCAAACTACTGTTGGATCGATGGTATCTATTACATTAACCGTTCTTGTGGTCTCTACTGCATTGTTTCCTGAAGTATCAATAGCATTATAATAAATCGTATAGCTACCCACGGCATCCATAAATTCTGAATCATCAATTACTAATTGTGATCCATCATCAACCATTGCCCCTAATTCTGAATAGCCATCTCCTAATTCTATAACTTGTGGATTATCTCCAGTTAATGTAATAACTGGTATCGTCGTATCCACAACATTTACTGTTCTGGTTATTTCTACTGCATTATTTCCTGATGCATCGGTTGCATTATAATAAATGGTATAATTTCCTACTGCATCCATAAATTCTGAATCATTAATTACTAATTGTGATCCGTCATCTACTGTAGCTCCTAATTCTGAATAGTCATCTCCAAGCTCTATAACTTGCGGATTATCTCCGATTAAAGTAATTACTGGTGCTGTAGTATCTACCACCTCAACAGTTCTTATCACTTGGGCTGCAGAACTACCAGATATGGAATTAACTGCATCATAGGTAACGGTATACGTTCCCACTTGATTTATATTAATATCAGTAGCATCAATTGTCAGCGTAGCACCATAGGTTACCTCTGCTCCTAACTCCTCATAAGTTGTACCTTTTTCAATAATTTGCGGATTATCTCCTAACAGCGTAATTATAGGAGCTATACAACCAAGTCCTCCATCGTTAATTGTCCAATTATAAGATGTACTAGTTAAGGTATTTACAGCATCTACACTTAAACAGTGTGCTACATCGGCATCCAACGTTAAATTTAAGGGAATTTGGGTTTCTCCTGCTTCTAGGGTTGCCCAACCGATTAACGTTTTATCATAATTCTCCTGAGACATCCCAGAACCAATAAAAAAGTTATCTAAGGATTCTACATTGCTAATATCCCAAGCTGATAAATTCTGATTAAATGATGTTGCTCCGTTAAACATATCATAGGCTTCATAGACATTACTAAAATCCCAATTGCTTAAATCCTGATTAAAAGAGGTAGCTCCTGCAAAAAAATCATTGATATAATCTACAACTCCTAATGTCCAATTCCCTATAGGTTGATTAAATGAGGTAGCATCTTTAAACATGCTTTCCATATCTTCAACAGTAGACATATTCCAGTTAGAAATATTCTGATTAAAAGCTGACGCTCCATTGAACGTACTAAAACTAGATGTTAACTGCGTAAATGTCCATGCGTTAATATCTTCGTTAAAGACGGCACAATTTCTAAACATTGATGATATCCTTGTAACTGTCGATACATCCCAATCCCCTATTCTATCTTGCAAATCTTCAAGGTTGGTACAATCCCTAAACATACTAGACATATTTGTTGTTTGCGACAAATCTGGCACATCGGTTGCATTCAACTTTAGATTAGTGCATTTGTCAAAAGCACTATACATCGAAGTCCATTGTTGTGTCCCCCATTGTTCTATGGTTAATAACTTACCCTTATCTTCATTACTTAATCTTCCAAACCAAATACGTGGAAAATCACCTGATATTTTTATTGTATAAACTCCTGCAGTGGCATATTCATGAGTAGCATTACCCGTAAAACCGCTTTCTATAGTTCCATCTCCCCAATCTACATTATAATTATAGCCTGATCCAACAACAGGAATAGTTATTTCTTCATTAGCTAGATTTACTTGCCATGTGGTAATAAACGTATCTCCCGGGCAGGAATTTCCTAAATCGTTGATTGTCCAATCATAAGGTGTACTTGTTAAGGTATTTACAGCATCTACACTTAAACAGTGCGCTACAGTAGCATCCAACGTTAGATTAGCAGGAATTTGCGTTTCTCCAGCTTCTAAGGTTGCCCAACCGATTAAGGTGTTATCATAGTTTTCCTGAGACATCCCAGCACCTATAAATATATCATCCATTACAGTCACACTCGAAATATCCCAACTGGATAGATCTTGGTCAAAGGAAGATGCTCCAGCAAATAACTCTTCTATTTCTTGAACCTGACTAAAATCCCAATTACTTAAATCCTGGTTAAACGCCGTAGCTCCGAAAAACATAGCGTACATGTATTCTACAGTTCCTAAGGTCCAATTACCAATAGGTTGATCAAATGAGGTAGCATTAAGAAACATATACGCCATATCAGTCACTGTAGTCATATTCCAATTAGAAATATCCTGATTAAATGCGAAAGCTTCTTCAAAAGCAGAATCTGCTCTTTTAAGATTCATAAATACCCAACCACTAATATCCTCATTAAAAATAGGGCATTCAAAGAATATACCTTGAATAGATTCTATTGTAGACATATCCCAGGAACCAATAGTATCTTTAAGATCTTCAAAATTCGTACAACTTTCGAACATATCAGATAACTCGATAACTTGTGATAAGTCTGGAATGTCGTCAGCATTTAACTTTAGGTTCTCACAACCACTAAAGGCTTCATCAAAGCTAGACCATTCTATACTTCCCCATTGTTCTATGGTTAGGATCTTTTCTTTGTCCCCAGAGTTGTCAAAATAAATTCTAGGGAAATCACCATTAATTTTTATGGTATAGATTCCTGCAGTTGCATACTCATGAGTTGCGTCTCCGGTAAATCCAGCCTCTACAGTTCCATCTCCCCAATCCACAGTATAATTATATCCTGAATCTCTGGTAGGTATGCTAATGGATTCATTAGCAGTAGTGGTTTGCCAGGTAGTAATAAAGCTATCTCTACAATCTATCCCTGCATCGTTAATTGTCCAATTGTAAGGTGCACTGGTTAATGTATTTCTAGGGGTTTCACTTAAACAATAATTACTACTGGCATCTAATCGTTTATTTGTCGGAATTCGAGTTTCTCCAGCTTCCAAAGTTGCCCAACCAATCAAAGTAGCATCATAATTCTCAGTTGACATCCCTGAGTTTGATAATAACCTTCTAAAACTACCAAAATTGCTTATATCCCAAGCTCCTAAATTTTGATCAAATGTTAATGCTCCATTAAACATGTTGTCTAAAAGTCCTGGTGAAAACCAATTCCATTGATCTAATGGTTGGTTAAACGAAGTGGCATTTTGAAACATAGAAGCACAATTTCTTACCTTACTTACATCCCAATTATTGATATTTTCATTAAATGCTGAATTCCTAAAGGCTGACGCCATGAACTCAATAGTTCCTACTTCCCAATTGCCTATGGCACCACCATTATCTACAAATGAAGTTGTATTTTGAAAGATAAAGTTTATGGTTGTTGCAAGACTTAAATCCGGAGTATCAGTAGCATTTAACACCAAATTTGTACATCCTCTAAAAGCTGATTCCATAGACTCCCATCGTTGCACGCCCCATTGTTCTATAGATAATATTTTATCCTTATCCCCTGAGTTATTAAAGTAAATTCTTGGGAAAATTCCTGTAATTTTCACGGTATACGTTCCTGTTGTGGCATACTCATGTGTAACATTTGCTGTAAGTCCCCTCTCGACAGCACCATCTCCCCAATCTACTGCATAGTTATACCCATTACCCGTAGTAGGTATGGTTATAGATTCATTAGCCGTAGTGGTTTGCCAGGTAGTGATAAAGGCATCTGTAAAATCACATCCAAAACCACCATCATTTATCGTCCAGTTATAGGGTGCATTAGTCAATATATTTCTGGCATCTTCTCCTACACAATACGTAACATCTGCATCTACATCTAATCGTAAATTAACAGGAATTAGTGTTTCTCCAGCATCCAAACGTGCCCAACCTATCAATATAGCATCATAATTTGCAGAGGATAATCCCGAATTTGTAAACATATCTCGCATCCCAGAGTCATTGCCACTAATATCCCAATCTGATAAATTTTGATTAAAACTACTAGCGTCTTTAAACATATTATCAAAACTATAAACAGTGCTTACATTCCATAAATTTAATGGCTGATTGAATGCTACGGCATTTTCAAACATACTGGCAAACGTATAGCTTTTTGATGTATTAAACCCCCAATTGTTCAAAGGCTGATTAAATTGTATAGCACCCATGAACATTTCATCAAATTCTTCGACATTTGATATGTTCCACTCTCCTATGGGTTGATTAAAAACCTGTGCATTAAAAAACATACTTACCAGGCTTCTTGCTGACTGTAGGTTCCATTCTCCTATATTCTGATTAAAAGCTTCCGTATTACTAAACATATACGTAAATGTTTCACCACTACTCACATTCCATAAAGAAAGATCTTCATTAAAAAGCGTCGTATTCGCAAAAGCAGAATCAAAACTTTCAACTGTACTTACATTCCAGGTACCTATTTTATCTTTTGTATCTTCAAAAAAGGTAGCCCTATTAAAGATATCTTTAAAATCAGTCACATTGCTTAAATCTGGTATATCATCTGCTGTTAACTTTAGGTTTATACAACCTTCAAAAGCAGAATTAAAAGATCCCCAAACGATACTTCCCCATTGATCTACAGAGCGTAAATTTTCTCGATTATTCACATTTATGGCAAATCTTGGAAATGCTCCTATGAGTTTTACCGTATACGTTCCTGTAACTCCATAATTATGCTCTGCATTACTACTGCTGGTAACTTTTTCGACAGTACCATCCCCCCAATCAATCATAAAATCATATCCACTACCTGGTGTAGTTATTTCTAAAGATTCACTTGTGTTATCAATATCCCAGCTAGTGATAAAGGCATTCGAGAAATCGCAGTTAAAACCTCCATCTGTAATATTCCAGTTATAAGGCGAAGATGCTAGTGTATCCCTGGCATTTACACCAAAACAATACGAAGCATCCGCATTTAAAATTACACCTGTGGGAATAGCTGTTTCTCCTGCTTCTAAAGTTGCCCAGCCTATCAACGTTTTGTCATAATTTTCTTGAGACATTGCCGAACCTGTAAAGAAATCATTTAAACGAAAATCGAAATCACTAATATCCCAGCTTGATAAATCTTGATTAAAGTCAGTAGTATTTTTAAACATATCTGAAACTGAAATATCATTGATCGCATTAGAAAAATCCCAATTACTCAAATCCTGATTAAAAGCAGATGCCCCATTAAACATAGCATCCATATAGCGTATGTCACCAAGTGTCCAATTACCTATTGGTTGATTAAACGAAGTGGCGCCCTCAAACATACCATCCATATCTGTAACGGTACTCATATTCCAATTTGAAATATTTTGATTAAAATCTGTAGCTCCACGAAAAGCCTTTTGTGCTAGTCTAAGCACACTAAAAGTCCATCCGCCAATAGCTTCGTCAAATAGCACACAATCATCAAACATAGTAGATATAGATTCTATTGTACTCACATCCCAATTCCCAATATTGTCTTTCAAATCTTCCATATTGGTACAATCCCTAAACATGTTTCTCAATAGTGTCACCTTTGATAGATCTGGAACATCATCGGCATTGAGCTTTATATTAGTGCATCCATAAAAAGCACTTTCCATTGAGTCCCATTGTTGTGTTCCCCATTGTTCTACGGTAAGAATTTTGTCTTTATCTCCTGTATTATTAAAATGTATCCTTGGAAAATCTCCTGTTATTTTGATTGTATACATCCCTGCATTTGCATATGTATGGGTAGTATTTCCTGAGATTCCTACTTCTACAGTCCCATCTCCCCAATTCACTAAATAATTATATCCTGCACCTGTTGTTGGAATTGTAATACTTTCATTCGGGGTAGTCGTTTCCCAAGTAGAAATAAATGCATCCGGTGAATCACAACCTAATCCATTGTCTGTAATGGTCCAATTCATTGTATTTACATCTGTCAAGGTATTTCTGGCATTTTCGGCTTCACAATAGGTAATCCCATCAGCATTCAATATAATATCTGAAGGTATTTGTGTTTCCCCAGCATCTAATCGTACCCATCCCATTAATGTTGCGTCATAATTAGTTGATGACATCCCTGAATTAACCAACATACCGGACATGTCTGTGATACTACTAATATTCCATGATGCTAATGGTCTGTTAAAACTATTAGCATTCCTGAACATATCTTTCATATTGATTACCGTACTAACATTCCAATTGTTTATAGGTTGGTTGAAAGATGCTGCGGAAGCAAACATTCCTCCCATACTCACAACTTCTGAGGTATTAATCACCCAGTTGGAAATATCCTGATTAAACTTTGCAGCTTCTCCAAACATATTCACAAAACCAATCACCTTACTTACATCCCAATTGTTTATAATACCATTGAATTCCTTTGCGTTAGAAAACATAAAGCCCATCTGTTCAATGTTACTCACATTCCAATTAGATAAATCGGTAGCATCAAAGACTTCACAATCAGAGAACATTCTGGTTAACCTTGTTACCTGGGATAAATCCGGTGCATCTGTAGCATTGTAGCGTAAGTTTTTACAACCAAGAAAAGCATCTTCCATACTTCGCCAAACAATCGTTCCCCATTGCTCAATAGATTGGATTTTATCTTTATCTCCAGTATTATTAAAGTAAATTCTTGGGAAATCACCCCTGATCTTCACTCTGTATATTCCTGCATTGGCATACTCATGAGTTGCATTTCCTGTAAATCCATTTTCAATGGTACCATCACCCCAATCTATATCATAGTTGTATCCACCACCTGTAGTTGGTATGGTAATATTCTCATTAGAAGCATTTGTTTGCCAAGTAGTCACAAAACTATTTGTAAAATCACATGCAGCATTGATACCTCCATCAGTAATTGTCCAATTATATGGATCACTAGTTATTGTATTGTGAGCATCGACTCCTAAGCAATACATACTGGAACCTGCGTTAAAAGTAATGTTTGAAGGAACATCATCCACTCCATCATTAGCATTCCCGCTTGAGTCTGTTGCCCAACCAATTAATGTAGCATCATAATTATTTTGTGAAAGTCCTGAAGTTACAAACATATCAGACATATTATTCACACGACTTATATCCCAACCATCCAGGTTTTGATCAAAATTAGGGCAGTTGGCAAGCATATCACGCATATTAGTCACATTCTGAGTATTCCAACCACTGATATCCTCATTAAACGGAGTATTTCTGAACAAGGATCCCATATCCTGCACATTGCTTACATCCCAGGTTCCTATAGCTCCTCCATTATCTACTAGACTTGAATTTAAAAAGAACATGCCTAGCATACTAGTAACATCACTTAAGTCTGGAGTATCAGTAGCATTAATGACTAGGTTAGTAGCACTATCAAAAGCACTTTCCATGCTCGTCCAGGTTTGTGTACCCCACTGTTCTATAGATTGTAGTTTAGCTGCATTGGTAAAATAACCTCCCAATCCGGGATTATAAAACCTTGGAAAATCTCCAATAATTTTTACTGTATATATTCCAGCTGTGGCATACTCATGTGTCGCATTTCCTGTTAATCCTGTTTCTATAGTACCATCGCCCCAATCAATATTATAATTATATCCTGTACCTGTGGTAGGGATCGTAATCGACTCATTGGCAGTAGTCGTTTGCCAGGTAGTGATAAAGAAATCTGCTGATGAGCATCCAGAAGCTAATCCTCCATCGGTAATTGTCCAGTTATAAGGTGGTGATGATAGTGTATTTCTGGCAGACTCTGCTAAACAATATTTGACGTTTCCTGTACCCAAATTAACGTTAAGAGTTATAGATTCTCCATTTTCTAAAGTAGCCCAACCAATAAGTGTAGCATCATAATTCCCTTCAGATATACCTGTACCATTTGTAAAAATATCAGTAAAATCTGATACATTACTAATATCCCAATTCCCTAATGATTGATCAAAAGACTTTGCATCTGCAAAAGTTTCTATTGCGGATTCTAGATTCGTAGTGATCCATTGATCCAAAGGATAATTAAAATCTTCACAAGCCTGAAACATATAATCAATACTCTTCACACCACTTACATTCCAAGTATTGATATTTTCATTCATATACGCATTACGAAACATACTATTCATAGAGCTAATGCTACTTACATCCCAATTTCCTATATTTCCACCATTATCAACACAAGAGCCATCTTCAAACATACTCTCCATAGAGGTTGTATCGCCTAGATCAGGAGCATCGGTCGCATTTATTTCAAGAGATCCACATCCCTTAAAGGCACTTTCCATAGAGGTCCATTTATTACTTCCCCATTGCTCGATCGTTTGAATTTTTCGGCTATCCGCATTTCCATTAAAACGCATATGATTAAAATTACCCAAAATCCTAATGGTATATGTACCAGCGTTTGCATAGGTATGATAAGCTCCTTCAGTTTCATTAGTGATGATACCATCGCCCCAGTCTACTGTAAAATCAAGTCCGGTGTCTACAATAGGAAGTGCTATTTCTTCATTATTGCTAGCAATGCTCCAAGTAGTGATAAAGAAATCTGTAGCTGCACATGTAGTTCCTCCATCGGTAATCGTCCAATTATAAGGAGTACTGGTTAAGGTATTTCTGGCCTCATTCCCTAAACAATAGGCGCTAGTACCAGCATTGAAATTGATTCCTGTGGGGATTTGAGTTTCTCCTGTTTCGAGTATTGCCCAACGTATCAGGGTTGTATCATAGTTGTCGGTAGATATGCCTGAACTTTTAAACATATCATTCATACTAGTAGCACTACTAATATCCCAAGAAGCTAAGCTTTGATCAAATGCCTCTGCAGCTTCGAACATACCAATAAACTCTCTGGTATTGCTTACGTTCCAGTTAGCTAAAGATTGGTTGAATTTTTTAGAACCAAAAAACATTCCATTCATACTGGTTACTTTACTCACATCCCAGCTCCCTATGGGTTGATTGAAATCCTGTGTGTCTTTAAACATGGAACTCATATTAATCGTACCCGTAACATTTTCACCAATATTCCAACCACTGATGTTTTGATTGAAAGCAGTATTGCTATCAAACATTCTGAAGAAGTTTGTTACATTACCTACATCCCATCCACTGATATCAAAATCAAAAATAGAATCGGCAAACATATTTGCCATATTGGTAATGGTACTGGTATCCCAAGAATTCATAGAAGCTTCATTATCTACAAAATTAGAAGTCCCCATAAACATTCGCTCTGTAGAAGTTACCAAGCTTAAATTCGGAGTATCACTTACATTAAGTTCTAAAGCTGAACAGCCATAAAATGCTCGTTCCATACTAGTCCATTGTTGGGCTCCCCACTGATTTATAGAAGTAATTTTGTCCTTATCTCCTGTATTATTAAAATAAATCCGAGGAAAATCCCTAAGAATTTTTATAGTATGACTTCCGGTACTAGTATAGACATGCGTTGCATTTCCTGTTAATCCAAACTCTACATTGCCATCTCCCCAATCGATATCATAATCATATCCTGATCCTATAGTTGGTATGGTAATACTTTGGTTAACAGCGGTAGTTATCCAGGTAGTGATAAAAAAGTCGGTGACTGGACAATCCAAACCTCCATCATTGATCCCCCAATTTTTATCAATATCCAGTGTATTACGAGCGGACTCCCCCAGACAATACGTAAGACCTCCGGCGCCCAAATTTAAATTATCAGGAGTCATAGAGTTAGATGCCCAACCATTCAGCGTAGCATCATAATTAGCGATACTTAGATTAGTGCCATTTAGCATATTGGTCAAAGTAGTAGCACTACTTAGGTCCCAATTTTCTAAAGATGCATCAAAAAGGTTTGCTCCCTGAAATGTGCTCGCAAAGTTTTCTATAGTACTCACATCCCAGTTTTGCATTTGTCCGCCATTATCCACAAGCTTTCGACAATCCTTAAACGCTTCAAACATATTCGTTACGTTTGATAGGTCAGGAATATCCGTGGCATTAATGACTACATTTCTGGCTCCTTCAAAAGCTCTGTCAAAAGAAGACCATTGTCCTGTACCCCATTGCTCTACAGAAAGCATTTTATCACCAATACTGGTAAAGTTATTAGTATACAATCTAGGGAAAGCACCCGATATCTTTACTGTGTAAATTCCTGGTGATGTATACGTATGTGATGAATTCCCTCCCTGATTTGTTGAAGTGGTACCGTCTCCCCATTCTATATCATAAAAAGATCCCCCTCCTGAGGTTCTTATGGTAATACTTTCATTAGCCGAAGTAGTTTGCCAGGTGGTAATAAACTTATCTGCTTCAGTACAAGCTAGTCCTCCGTCTGTAATAGTCCAATTATATGGATCTAATGTTAATAAACGACGACTATAAGCTTCTTTACAATATTTACTAGCCCCAACGTGTAAATTAATGTTTGTCGGAATTCTAGTTTCACCAGTATCTAAAGTAACCCAACCAATTAATGTGGCATCGTAATTTTCTGTAGAAATATCCGCATCAAAGAATAATTGCACCATATTGGTCATACTACTAATATCCCAATTTCCTAGACTTTGATCAAAGGCATCAGCACCGAGAAACATTTGCCCTATTTCTTGTACTAAACTCATATTCCAATCGCTTAGATCCTGATTGAATTTAGTAGCTCTCTTAAAAGCGGCATTTGCAAATTCGAGTTTATCAGTAACCCAATTGTTTAAAGGCTGATTAAAATTAAAGGCCTCTTCAAAAGTAGAATCCATGAAACGTACATTACTAACATTCCAATTATTGATATTCTCATCAAAACCCGAAAACTTGAACATCCCTGTCATGTTTTCTATGTTACCTACATTCCAATTGCCTATGTTATCTTTTAGATCTTCCAGATTGGTTGTGTTCTGGAACATAAATGACATATCGGTCACCAAACTTAAATCTGGAGTATCTGAGGCATTTATTTCAAGATTACTACAACCATCAAATGCATTTGCCATAGAGGTCCATCGATTGCTACCCCATTGTTGAATAGAAATAATTTTATCCTTGTCTCCTGAATTATTAAAATATATTCTAGGAAAATAAGATGTAAGAGGATTGGCGCTATTTTGAGATATTTCTACTCGATGTATCCCTGGATTGTTAAAAGTAATAATGTAATCTCCAGTAATATTAACATCAGCTCCTATGAAGAATCCACCTGATTCGACCCAGTCAACATCATAAGCATAGGTTTCTCCACTGAAGGTTGGGATCGTAAAGGTTTCATTATTCGCAGTTGTCTGGACTGTAAAGATAAACTCATTCTGAGCAAATGCAGCACTAAAAAAACTAACAATAAGTAAAAGTGTAATGTAAAAGTGTTTCATCTGTTGCTTTTATTTTTTTTTAATGCCAGATGTAATTTGCCAATAATCAGTATCGATTGCTATGAATCAATGTATAATGGCTCATTTCATAAGGGGCAATTTTGGGTAAAAAAGATTCAAATTTTCTTAAAATCGAGTGCAAAATTAAGATAACTTTAAGATTACCCAAGAAAAAAGGGGTTGCAAAGGGGTAGCAAACAGTTAAATAAAGGGAATATTCAAAATTATTAGATATCCGATTGCTTGATAAATTCAATAATATCCATGTTAGAATCTACTCCTATTTTTTTACGGATACGAGATCGTGAAGATTTGATCGCAGAAATTGTGGTACTTTGTAATTTACTAATCTCTGTAGCTGTGAGTTCTAAAGTCATTAAACTTAGTAATTCTTTTTCCTTGTCTTTTAATTGCGGAAAGTGTTTATCCAAAATCATTTTGAAATCCAGACTTACTTTGTTGAGATATGATTGTAAATCTGTGGTTGTTCTTCTTGTTGCTTTCTGTGAAAGTAAGGAAGCTGTAAGTGATTTCAATGCTTTGTTCCGCTCTTTTTCATCCTCTAATTTTACAATACCCTTAATTTCATTTATAGTTGCACTTAACACACTCTCTCTCAACGAGTTTTCAACCACAACTTTTTTAAGTTCATGCTCACGAGTTACCAATGCAAGTTCTGCTTTTACTTTATCCAGCTGCTCCTTTTGCAGCTTGGTATGAGATAACGCAAGTCGATGCTTTGCATTTTTACGGGTCAGCCAAAAAATAACGCTTCCCAAAATAATAGCTATGGCAAATAGGATAAGATATAATCGTTTTTTTGCAGCTTCGCTTTCGATTTGCAATTCATCTGCTTGCTTTTCTTTTTCAAATGTATAATTAAGCTCCAACGCTGTGATTCGTTTCACCTTTTCGGTATCATTAATCGAATCATTATACGCTTTGTAGATTTTATAATCCTCTAACGCTCGCTGATATTCTTTTCGCGTCTCATTAAGATTGCTTCTGCTATAGTATTGCTTAAGTAGCAATCCTTTATTTTTTAATTCTTTAGCTACCACAATGGCACTATCCAGATACGGCAATGCTTTGTTATACTCTTGTAACGCATTATATAATACTGCCACATTTAGGTAACTAGTACTTAATTCACTTTTATCACGTATACTTTTTGCAATCCCTACATTTTCTTTATAAATCGCAATGGACTTATCAAATTCTTTTTTGCTATAATAAATAGCAGCTAAACCACCATTGGCCTTAGCTATTCTAGATTTGGAACATGGCAACGCTTTCACTTTTAAGATATGAAAAAGAGAAGAATCATTTTGTTTATTAATATAGTATGTGGTAGCTAACATATGATGTGATAACGCAAGCTCTTCCACGTCCTCCAACCTTTCTTTAATTCTAATTGCCTTCTTAAAATATCGTTTTGACTTTGTATAATCCTTCTGACGCCTATAAAACATCCCCAGGTTATGCAAGGTTAAACCTATGCCTACCGAATCCTGAATGGTTTCACTTATATCAAGTGCATTTAAATAATTTGTCAAAGCGTTTTCTGCTTTGCCTTGTTTACTATCCAGTATACCCAAATAATTAAGGGCTTGTGCTTTGTTTTTTATATAATATTGTTTGGTACTCTCAACTTTTTCAAGTTGCTCCAAAACATCCTTAATGATAATTCTAGAAGTATCTATATCAAAACGACGCATCTGTTTTACCAATTCTATTTTAAGACCTATTCTGGCAGAATCGGTAGTTGCTTCCTCAATTCTATGTTTCAAAACAGTTGCAATACTATCATGAGATTGCGAATAAGAAATTAGCGATAGTAAAAAGACAATTATAGCAACAATATTTATTTTCAAAAGAAGATTAGGTTTTAATAGTTAAGAGATGCTTCTATGTTAACATTTCAAAAATACAAGATATTTCTTTACAACCCTAAGAAACCTTTTTAACCCATAAACGACCTAAATTCATCCAATAATTTCATAAAAAAAATCCCGATACGGAATGCGTATCGGGATGAAGGTTTCTTAAATATTTTTTACTAATTAATTACCATTCTTCGAGTAGCTACTTTTTTGTTATCGGTAAATAACGTATAAAAATAAGTTCCAGAAGCAAGTCCATCACTATTAATATGTAATTCTCCTTCTCCTACTTCTGTGATATCAACAGTAGAAATAACTTGCCCACTCGTATTACTAAATACTATAGAAGCCTTGCCAACATTTGTGGGGATATAATATTTTATAGAAGAAGTAGCATCAAATGGATTAGGAATATTTTGGTACAATACCGCTTTTTGATTTGTTCTTCCTTCTACATTACCTATCCCTAAGGTTTGTTCCAAATTACTCAACCTAGTTTCTAAATCCGTTAATAATGGTGATAGATCTACAGTAACTGAAGCACCATTTTGAATTTCTATGGTAAGATCAGTACCACTTAAACTAGCTGAAGTTAAATCTTGTCCATCTGTATTTACAAAGGCTGAAAAATCCACCGTATTTCCATTACTAATACTTAAGGTATTATCAGTTAAATTCAAAGTTTGGCTGTCAGTACCTGTTCCATCTTGTAGAGCAGATAAATCCACTGTATTACCATTGCTAATACTTAGGGTAGCATTCGATAAGTTTAATGTCTGGCTATCGGTTCCCGTTCCATCTTGTAGAGTAGATAAATCCACCGTATTCCCATTGCTAATACTTAAGGTAGCATTTGTTAAATTTAAAGTTTGATTATCAGTTCCGGTTCCATCTTGTAATGAGGATAGATCTATCGTATTTCCTCCGGAAATTGTCAGATCTGTATTATTTAAACTTAACTGCTGACTATCTGTATTGTCTAAATAGTTTGAAAGATCTACAGTAGATGCATTTCCTGAAATGCTTAATATATTGGTTGCTAATGACAATGCTTGTGCATCTGTATTATCCAAATATCCCGATAAATCTACATCAGTTCCATCATTCGTTAAACTCAATGTATTATTTGATAAGCTCAGATCCTGAGCATCTGTATTGTCCAAATAACCTGAAAGATCGATAGTAGATGCATTTCCTGAAATGCTTAATATATTGGTTGCTAATGACAATGCTTGTGCATCCGTATTATCCAAATATCCCGATAAATCTACATCAGTTCCATCATTCGTTAAACTCAATGTATTATTTGATAAGCTCAAATCCTGAGCATCCGTATTGTCTAAATAGCTTGAAAGATCTACAGTAGAAGCATTCCCTGAAATGCTTAATATATTGGTTGCTAATGATAATGCTTGTGCATCCGTATTATCCAAATATCCCGATAAATCCACATCAGTTCCATCATTCGTTAAACTCAACGTATTATTTGATAAAGTCAAATCCTGTGCATCGGTATTGTCTAAATAGCTCGAAAGATCAACGGTAAAAGCATTCCCTGAAATGCTTAATATATTGGTTGCTAATGATAATGCTTGTGCATCCGTATTATCCAAATATCCCGATAAATCTACATCAGTTCCATCATTCGTTAAACTCAACGTATTATTTGATAAGCTCAGATCCTGAGCATCTGTATTGTCTAAATAACCAGAAAGATCAATAGTAGATGC